>NZ_CM147888.1:7500-4930000 GCF_055808875.1 Arcticibacterium sp. GJ41-1
AGTTGGAGAGACTTTCGAAATGCCTCTTGAGCGTAAAGCTCCTGGTGTTATTTATAGAGAGCCTGTTACAGAACCTCTTCAAACTGGAATTAAAGCAATTGATGCTATGATTCCTATTGGTCGTGGCCAAAGGGAATTAGTAATTGGTGACCGTCAAACTGGGAAAACAGCAGTTTGTATTGACACGATTCTTAATCAAAAGGAATTTTACGATAAAGGCGAGCCTGTATTTTGTATCTATGTTGCCTGTGGTCAAAAAGCTTCTACTGTTAAGGCGGTAGAACAAACTTTAAGACGATATGGAGCTATGGACTATACAGTAATTGTATCGGCCAGTGCTGCTGACCCTTCTGCCATGCAATTCTTCTCTCCATTTACAGGTGCTGCGATAGGTGAGTACTTTAGAGATACAGGAAGACCAGCATTAGTGGTTTACGATGATTTGTCAAAGCAAGCTGTAGCATACCGTGAGGTGTCTTTATTACTTCGTCGTCCTCCAGGACGTGAAGCATATCCTGGTGATGTATTCTATCTTCACTCGAGATTATTGGAAAGAGCTGCCAAAGTGAACTCTTCTGATGAGATTGCTCAGCAAATGAACGACCTACCTCCTTCATTAAAAGGAAAAGTTAAAGGAGGCGGTTCTTTAACAGCACTTCCAATCATTGAAACACAAGCTGGTGACGTTTCTGCTTATATCCCAACTAACGTAATCTCGATTACAGATGGTCAGATATTCCTGGAGTCAAACTTATTTAACGCAGGTATTAGACCAGCCATTAACGTAGGTATCTCGGTATCACGTGTGGGGGGGAATGCTCAGGTTAAATCAATGAAGAAAGTTTCTGGAACACTTAAGCTTGACCAAGCTCAGTTTCGTGAACTAGAGGCATTTGCTAAGTTTGGTTCTGATTTGGATGCAGCTACGAAACTAGTAATTGATAGAGGTAGAAGAAACCAAGAAATTCTAAAACAAGGTCAATTCCAACCAGCTCCAGTAGGAGAGCAAGTAGCAATGATTTATGGTTCTATTAACGGAATCATGGATAAGGTACCTGTAGAACGTGTTAAGGAATTTGAAGGAGAGTTCATTTCATTAATGAAAGCTAGCAAGCCTGAGTTTGTTGCAACTTTAGCCGCTGGAAAATTAGAAAAAGAAATTACCGAGTGGATTCTTAAGGAAGGCAAAAACCTTGCGAGTAAATACGCTTAAACTTAACCATTTTGTAAAACTCTATGTTATCTAGGCGAAGTAAAGAATTATTTTATACCTTTTTCAGTCCTGTTATGAGAATGAATGGGATGTTATATAGGACAATAAGGGCACCCAGAAAAAATAATACGAATCTGGTTAAAGTTCAATTAGGACCTGGTCAAAAGAATTATTTAGATGGCTGGATAAACGTAGACTCAAACCTTTTTACGGCAAAGGTAGACGTTTGGTCCGACATACGATACACCCTTCCTTTTAAGGATGAATCGGTTGACTTCTTTTATTCTCACCATGTGATTGAGCATCTTCCAGATCTAATTTCCCATTTGAAAGATATGTATAGAGCTCTTAAAAAGGACGGGAAAATCAGAATTGGCGGGCCCAACGGTGATACCGCTATGAAAAAGTATTTAGAAAATGATCATGCTTGGTTTATAAACTTCCCTGATGAAAGAGAGAGTATAGGTGGAAAGCTGGAGAATTTCTTAATATGCAGGCAAGAGCACCTAACAATTCTTACGCCTTCATTTCTAAAAGAAAACCTTGAAAGTGTTGGTTTTAAAAATGTGAAAGTTTGCCTTGCCACAAAAGAGACAAGGTTCCCTGAAATAGTAGACCAAAATGTTTTAGGAAAAGAGTGGGAAACTGATTTAAACTTCCCAATGACATTGTTAGTAGAAGCAGAGAAATAATTAATACGATTTATATAAATGGCTTCATTAAAAGAAGTAAGGAATAGAATTACATCAGTTAACTCAACGATGCAAATCACCAAAGCCATGAAAATGGTGGCGGCTGCTAAGCTTCGTAGAGCTCAAGATGCTATTACGCAGATGCGTCCTTATGCCAATAAGTTAAACCAGTTAATAGCTACGGTATCTGCTAATAGCGAAACCGGAAGTCAAAGCCCGTTCACCGCAGTAAGACCTGTAGAAAAAGTCCTGATTATTTCAGTGACTTCTGATAGGGGGCTATGCGGTGCATTTAACTCAAACATAATTAAGGCAACCAATGCTTTGATTGATGAAAAATACGCAAGCCAATTGGCGGCCGGAAATGTCACAATCAAGGCTCTTGGAAAAAAAGCATTTGACGGATTCAGAAGGTTAGGATTTACTGTAAACGCTAATCATTCTGACATTTTCACTAAGCTAAGTTTTGCTGAGGCTAGAGAAGCTGCAGAAGAGGCAATGGATGCTTTTGAGGCGGGTATATATGACGAGGTAATTATAGTTTTTAATGAGTTTAAAAATGTAGCTACCCAAATTATACGTACAGAACAAATGCTTCCTTTAGTCAATAAAATTGACGAGTCATCTGCAAGTAATGTTGATTACATTTTTGAGCCAAGCGAAGAAGAAATAATTCTAGATTTGATGCCGAAGGCAATCAAAATGCACCTTTATAAAGCTGTATTAGAGTCAAATGCTTCTGAACATGGTGCTAGAATGAGTTCAATGGATAAAGCAACTGAAAACGGTGGCGATCTACTTAAAGACCTTAAAGTAGTTTACAATAGAACAAGACAGGCTGCTATTACCAAAGAAATCCTTGAGATTGTTGGTGGTGCAGAAGCATTGAAAGATAGTTAAAACAGAAATATTTTCCTGGCGAAAACCACAGTTGCAAGCTGTGGTTTTTTGTTTGTCTAATGACTAGTTTAACGGCTTTAACTTAAATTGCAACAATAAAATTATTATTAACCAAAAGGAAATCATGACAACAGATGCGTTGAAAGGTTTGAGAGCCAGGGTGACGGCTTTGAGGGGGTATCTTTGACTACGATAATAGAGTAGTTAAACTAGGTGATTTAGAAAATCAACAAGCCCAACCTGAATTTTGGAATGACTCTGAGCATGCTCAGCGAGTTATGAAAGAAATTCAGACATTAAAAAACTGGACGGAAGCCTATGAAAAAATGGATACCAGTATTAGTGACTTAGAGACACTATATGAGTTTCATGAAATGGGTGAGGTAGAAGAATCTGAAATAGATGCTGAAGCCATAAAAACAGAAGCAATAATAGAGGAATTAGAACTCAAGAAAATGCTTTCTGGAGAAGAAGACCAGTTCTCAGCCATTATTGAAATAAACTCTGGTGCAGGTGGAACAGAAAGCCAAGACTGGGCGAGTATGCTATACCGTATGTATCTTATGTGGGCTCAGAAGAATGGTTACAAGGTAAGCCAACTAGAATGGACCGATGGTGACGGAGCAGGCATTAAATCTGCCTCTATGCAGATAGATGGACCTCAAGCCTATGGTTATTTGAAGTCAGAAAATGGTGTACACCGTTTAGTTCGCATTTCGCCATTTGACAGTAATGCTAGAAGGCATACTTCTTTTGCATCGGTATATGCCTATCCACTGGTAGATAACACCATTGAGATAGAAGTAAAACCAGCTGATATAGAAATTCAAACCTCTCGTTCAGGTGGAGCTGGTGGACAGAATGTAAATAAGGTAGAAACCAAGGTTCAGCTTACGCACAAACCTTCCGGTATAGTTATCGTTTGTTCTGCAGAAAGAAGCCAGTTGGCAAATAAGGAGCACGCTATGAACATGCTTAAGTCTAAACTGTATCAAGCAGAATTAGATTTAAGAAATGCAGCGAGAGCTGATATTGAGGCTTCGAAGAAAAACATAGAGTGGGGTTCTCAAATCAGAAACTACGTATTCCACCCATATAAAATGGTTAAGGACGCTAGAACAGCCCACGAAACCTCTGACATTCAAAGTGTCATGGATGGAAATATTAATGACTTCATCAAAGCATATTTGATGATGGATTGACAAAAAAAGCGTCTCTTTTTGATTTTAAAAGGAGACGTTTTTTACGCTACTGATATCTTTTTAATATGCTTTGCCAAAAATGGCAATTTTTCGGCCGTAGTTTTCCAGTTTGACCTAAAGTCTTGAAGCGTCATAACGTTATTATTAAAGACTACGGTCTCAGCTGAAATTAAAGCGTTTTCTACCGCTGCTTTCACTTTAAATACTGGAACTGTTTTCACCTCAACATCATCTAAATAGGCTATTGACCTATCAAAGAAATCAACACTGAGCTGTGTTCCTAATTCTTTCAACCAATGCGTAGATGCATCAATAGAGCAACCACTTGCCACATTCTGATTCTCATCAAGAGCTATAACCACAAAGCGATTTTCTAGCACCGATGCCGATGCCAGTAAAGGTGCACCATGAGCAGCCCAGTCTTGTATGGCGTTTTTCAGAAAGTACGCGGTGATATTTTCCTCTTTAGCACTTAAATTCCTATCCGCCTGATAAATCCAAACTCTAGATTGGATAGGCATTTTATCAAAGTCTTGATACATAAATTCTGTTTTTTACTTCCAGTCAGTTAAACGCAATTGTTACTGATTTCATTCTCTAAGGAAGCGAATTATTCAAAGAAGGTTGTAAAGTGTGGATAAATGAACGGCTAAGCCTTACAATCTATCTTTTGTTATATACGTCACGCATACTAGATTTGCTCTAAGAGCAACTCTGCCAAGTCAAAAACTTTTACTTCGTGCTCTTTCTCTTTATTTTTCACTCCGTCAGACATCATGGTCATACAGAATGGACAACCTACTGCAATAGTTTTTGCTCCTGTCTCTAAAGCGTCTTCAATTCGTTCTACATTGACATCTTTCTTTCCAGCCTCAGGCTCTTTGAACATTTGACCTCCACCAGCCCCACAGCATAGGCCATTTGAGCGACAACGCTTCATCTCTACCAATTCCGCATCAAGAGCTTTTATCAACTCTCTCGGAGCTTCATATACGTCATTTGCCCTGCCTAGGTAACAACTATCGTGAAAAGTTATTTTTTCTCCTTTGAAAGCACCGCCTTTTATTACAAGTCTGCCGTCATCTAATAATTGCTGCAAAAACTGTGAATGATGAATTACATCATAGTTCCCTCCCAATTCAGGATACTCGTTTTTTAAGGTGTTAAAACAGTGAGGACAAGCTGTAACAACCTTTTTGATGCCGTACGAATTCAGAACTTCAATGTTTTGCATAGCAAGCATTTGAAAACTAAACTCATTCCCTGCCCTTCTAGCTGGGTCGCCCGTACAAGCCTCTTCCGTTCCTAAAACGGCAAAGTCAACGCCAATTTTATTCAAAATTTTGGCAAAAGCTACTGTCACTTTCTTATATCTATCATCAAAAGAACCAGCACAACCTACCCAAAAAAGTATCTCAGGTTCTTTTCCCGCTGCCGAAAGGTCTGCCATTGTAGGCACTTTGAAAGTTAGTTCTTCTGTCATTATTTTAATAGATTAGCTTGTAGTCAAAATTAGTATGCTTGCATAACAAATGCAAGTCTTATTTTAAAATCGCACGGAGCACCTCACGTTTTCTTGGTGGTCCTGGGTGTTTTTCTACTGTAAAGCCTGCAGCACGAAGATTTCTTTGTACGTAACTTTTAGAACAATAGGTTACCAATATGCCATCTTTCTCCATTAAATCTGCTATTCTCTGAAATATTTCTGCGGTCCAAAGTTCTGGCTGAGAAGAAGGTGCAAATGCATCAAAGTAAACTAAATTAAACCTTGACTGGCTCTCAAAGCTTTCTACAGCTACTTTATGTTTTACGAATCTAAAATACTCATTGACTAAAGTCCACACCTCCCACTCCGCTTGGTGAAAAGCTTTTGAATCAAAATTTAACTCCGCTATTAGCCCTTCTTTCATAGGGAACGCCTCTAACGTAGTATAGTTTACCTGCCTTTTCTGCTGTTCTGCCATTTGCGATGTCAAAAGAGCATTCAGTCCTGTTCCGAAACCCATTTCAAGAAGGTTAACTTCCTTGAAGTTTTCAAAAGCATACTCCAAACCCAACTCTATAAATACTTTCTCCGCTTCTAACCTCGCTCCAAATATAGAATGGTAATATTGATTGAAACATTCACTGTAAATAGTGGTGGTTCCGTCTGCCGTTAGTTTAATCATTTCCAGAATATTTATACACAAAATTACAAACCTTATGCAACAAGCATTGTAATATGTGAACCCTTAAGTAAATTGAATCGTTTACAATCCAATCAAAAGCTATTACGTGGAACCAGGCTGTCAAAAATTACCATTAGAAAAAATAGGAGCGTTTTCGCAACTATTTTTGGATTATATCAATAAATCAGATTCTCTAAAACCATTTTATAATCAATATCCTGAAATTGAGAATTTCAAAAAGTTGATTGAAGAAAAATCTTTTAGTTCAGAAAAAAGGCAAACGCTGGTAGCTGAACTTCACAAACAATATGCTTACTTAGACTCAAAGCCTGATATTGACATACTGCTATCTGATAAAACTTTTGCGGTAACTACGGGTCATCAGTTAAATATATTTACGGGTCCGCTTTACATTATTTTCAAGATTGTCACAGTTATAAACCTAGCCAAAAAGTTAAAAGAGGCTTACCCTGAATACAATTTTGTACCTGTTTACTGGATGGCTACAGAAGATCACGATTTAGAAGAGATACAAGTTTGCAGAGCTTTTGGGGAGAAAAGGAAATGGACTACTCCACAAACCGGTGCCGTAGGAAGAATGACTACGCAAGGCCTACCTCAACTAGCCGCTCAATTAGGGAAAGGAGCTGATTTCTTTAAAAATGCTTATCAAAACAATGATAACCTAGCCGATGCTGTACGCGATTACATGCATCATCTTTTTGGCCAATATGATTTAATAACGCTAGATGCAGACTCTCGTGCTCTTAAATCTCAGTTTGCTTCTGTCATGGAAGATGACATTCTTAATAATACTTCCTTTGATTTAGTCAATACTAGAACTGCCGAAATAGAAGCACTAGGGTATAAAACTCAAATTACTCCACGCGAAATCAATTTCTTTTTCTTAGAAGATGGTTTAAGAGAAAGAATAGTTAAAACCGAGACTGGTTTTGAAGTATTAAATACGGAGATCACGTTTTCGGAAGAAGAAATTCTTTCCATTATAGAGAATGAACCAGAAAAAATAAGCCCGAATGTGGTTCTCCGTCCTTTATATGAGGAGTGGATTTTACCAAACTTAGCTTACATAGGTGGTCCATCGGAGGTTCCGTATTGGTTACAGTTGAAGCCAGTTTTTGACTTTTATAAAGAAGCATTTCCGACTTTAATGCCAAGAAACTTTGGTCTTTTATTGGACGAAAGGAGTGCTCAAAATTTAGAGAAGCTAAATTTAAACTTAGAAGATATTTTCAAAGCTACGGATACACTTAAAGCTCAACACGTAAAAAGTGAATCAGAAAAAGAGCTAGACCTTCAAGCTGAGCTAAAAAGCTTGCATAGCCTTTATGCAGAAATACTAAAAAAGGCTGATAAAATTGACATTACCCTTAGCAGAACCACTAAAGCTTTTGAAACGAAAAGTGTTGACTTGCTAGAAAGGTTAGAGAAAAAATTACTCCGAGCTGAGAAAAGAAATTATAGTGAAGCTCTTTCTAAAATTGAAAAATTAAGAGAACACCTTTGCCCAGCAGGAGGACTACAGGAAAGAAAGGACAACATGCTTAACTTTTATGGAGAAGGGAATGAGCTAATTGAGAAGTTGATAGCAAGTTTTGACCCACTGGAGTATCAATTTAATGTGGTGTCTATTTGACCTCATCCCCCTCTCCGGTGGAGAGGGAGCCTTTTCAACGTATTAGTTCCAATATTTCAGGCAAAAAATGCTGTATGCAATTGCTAAACTAATGGCAGAGCTAGCCTGAGGAAGATTTCGGAATTAGGTATTTATAATCCTAAATAAAACATTGAAACTATAAAAATTAGAATAATCCAATGCATTGTTAATCCTATGTAAATATAAACTGAATTAATTTTATACTTTCCTCTATTGAATTTTCTAATAATTCTATCCATAGAGTCTTCTTTTATCAAATAGACAATACTAGTAAATGCAAACAATGCAACCATTAAAAACATAGCAATAGCTGGGTTTAAATTACACGAAATTAGAATCATTGAACAAATTAATCCAACTGAAAGAAGCACTACAAAAATTGGAATTATCGTGTAAGCTCCAATTGTGAGACCATCAATTTTTTTTATCCAGTAATAAGTGCCCAAGTAAATATTAATGATAAAACTAGTCGCCATAATGTTCTTTATTAATAGGTCGTAAAGCCGTGGGATTCACACATCATACTGGCTCTATATGAGTGAAGATAGAGACTAATCGCTCCGATAAGACCACCAATAACAGTTCTTACATGGATATTTAAAAAGTATCAGTTTGCCCCGTACCTGCTAAAACTCTTCATCTTTCACCACCAATTAAGTCATAAGCCTCTAAAATCTTCTTAATTTAAAAACTTTCTTTCCAATATATAACTTAATATCATTCTGAAGATCGAAACATTCCTACAAAATCAAAGCCTACTCCCTCCAGTCCCAAATAATAATCTCCCACGGCTCGCCTGCGTCAGGTTCGTCAAAGGTTTTGACAATTTCAAAGCCTGTTTTCAGATGAGCATTTAGTGAGCGAGCATTTTTGCTAGAGACATCAGTCATGGCCAAATCGTAGACATCCTTATAGCTATCTCTATAAATATTATACATCCTACGCATTAGCCCTTGCCCTGCATAATCTTTATCAACGCATACTTGACCCACAGAAACATAGTTGGTGTCACCAAATCGCTTTCCTTTAAACTCTATTTCATGGAAAATAGGGAAAATGCTTGCTCCCTCTTTCATCAAGTGATTGGTAGACCTATCCATTAAAAGAACATAACCCACCACTTTATCCCCATCTTTTGCGATAATATGATGATTTTCTGCTGGCATTACCTTCAGAAAGTCAAAGTCATATTCCAAGGTTACGAAACCTTGTGTATCCATCTCTTCTTGACTAAGATTCTGACGTAAATTGGCCGTCTGAAGAGCTAATATTCCTTTTAATTCTTCGTCCGTTTTTGCTTTTACTATTTGAACAGTCATTCTTATTCTATCAGAACTCAACTTCTAACGTTTTCTCTTCTTTACTTAAATAAACCACTTTTTCTACCCCGTCTACCACAATCTTATATTCACCATAAAACGCAGGAATCTTAGACTGACCATCGGTAGCCATCACACCAGACGTTTTAGTCCACCATTGTTTATAAATTAGATTTTGATAGGCATCCGCTGCCGGTGTTGGCGACCAATCTTTTCTATACATAGAAGATGCTGGAATCCAGTTTGAACCTTCCCAGAAACCCCATTGCAAGATTCCTGTAACCAAAGGATGAGCAAAGCAAATTTTATAATAATCTACTATCTCTTGTGCTTTTACTAGTTCTTGCTCTGGTGTTAATCTGTCCGTTTTATTGTCTACCCATTTTGAACGCTGGCCAGGTGTATTAAACTCTGTGATTCTAATTGGCAAACCAAAAGTTGATAAAGAATCCAAAGACCTTTTCAATTCAGATCTGTCAAACGTTTCAGCATGTAAATGCCCTTGAACACCTATTCCGGCTATTGGTACACCTTGGCTAAGGAATTTCCTTATTTGTGCCATGTAGTCGTCCAATCGTTTTCCTGTCAGAATATCATAATCATTTAACCAAAGCTTAGCATTTGGATCTTTTTCATGAAACCAATCCGTCATTTTCTTTGTGATGCCATCGCCTAGTCTGTCTTCATAAAAATTGCCATGAATCATTTCGTTGTTTAGGTCATATTCTACAAAACGACCTTTATATCTTTCGGCCACATCATAGGCTCTATTTTTCAAAGTGGTTTCAAGTTCTTTATCATCCATTTCTTTGAGCCAAGGCTGCACAAACTTCTCAATGCCCCAAAAGATATTATGACCACGAATTCTGATCTCATTTGCATCTGCCCATTCTAAAATTCCGTCTACGGTAGCATAATTCACTTCTCCTTGCTTACGCTCCATACTCAGCCATTTCACGGCATTTTCTGTCACGGCAGAATTGAAATTAATTAGAAATTTCTCTCTGTATTGCTTTTGGTCTTCCGCAGACCAATAATCACCAGCAAGACCGTTACTGATAGCTGCACCAAACCAAAAATCATGGCTTATTTGCTCAACAGTGACTTTAGCTCCTGGTTTTGCTTTGATAATTAATTGGCCTTTTCGGTTTTTATTAATGTCTTTTTCAATTCCTTGATATTGACCGAAGGTTTGATTTGTAAAGGCTACAAGGAGGAGAGCGACTAGTTTGAATTTCATGATGGGAATGGTTGAATTTTTCTTCAAAAATAAGCTAGAAGATTGTGACAAAAAAGACCTCTTCCAGTTTCCTGAAAGAGGTCTTTTAAAATATATCTTATTAAGAAACTCTTAATATCTATAAGCTTCAGGCTTATAAGGCCCTTCTACTGTTACTCCGATATATTCAGCTTGCTCTGTAGACAGCTTCGTAAGGTTTGCACCTACGTGAGCTAAATGGAAAGCAGCTACTTTCTCATCTAAATGCTTAGGCAATACATATACTTTGTTTTCATAAGCATCTGTATTATTCCAAAGCTCTAGCTGAGCCAAAGTTTGGTTTGAGAAAGAACATGACATTACGAAAGATGGGTGGCCAGTAGCACATCCAAGATTCACTAAACGTCCTTCTGCTAAAACGATGATGTCGTTACCGTCCAGGTTATATAAATCTACCTGAGGCTTAATTTCTACCTTAGTAGCTCCAGACTCATTATTTAACCAAGCCATGTCTATTTCATTGTCAAAATGACCAATGTTACAAACAATAGACTTGTCTTTCATTGCTTTGAAATGCTTAGGCTGAATGATGTTATAGTTTCCAGTAGCTGTAACGAAGATAGATGCTCTAGTACAAGCTTCTTCCATAGTAACTACTTCAAAACCTTCCATAGCTGCCTGAAGAGCACATATTGGATCTACTTCTGTTACCAATACTCTACATCCCGCATTTCTTAAAGACTCTGCAGAACCTTTTCCAACATCACCAAAACCAGCAACAACAGCTACTTTACCAGCAAGCATTAAATCTGTAGCTCTTCTGATAGCATCTACTAAAGATTCTCTACATCCGTATTTGTTGTCAAATTTAGATTTAGTTACAGAATCATTTACATTGATAGCTGGCATAACCAACGTTCCATTCTTTTCTCTTTCGATCAATCTGTGAACTCCCGTAGTAGTTTCTTCAGAAAGACCTTTAATACCTGCAGCTAATTCTGGGAATTCGTCAAGTACCATGTTTGTCAAATCTCCACCATCATCTAAGATAAGGTTAAGAGGTTTTCTATCTTCACCAAAGAAAATAGTTTGCTCAATACACCAGTTAAACTCTTCTTCGTTCATGCCTTTCCAAGCATAAACTGGAATACCCGCAGCGGCTATTGCAGCAGCAGCGTGATCTTGTGTAGAGAATATATTACAAGAAGACCAAGTAACATCAGCTCCTAATTCTACAAGAGTCTCAATTAAAACGGCAGTTTGGATAGTCATATGTAGACATCCAGCTATTCTAGCACCCGCTAAAGGCTTAGAAGGACCATATTCTTTTCTAATTTCCATTAGACCTGGCATTTCTGCTTCAGCTAATGTGATTTCTTTTCTACCCCAATCTGCCAAAGAAATGTCTTTGACCTTGTAAGGAACGTAAGTTTTTGTTGCTACAGACATATAAAAGTTATTTTATCTACTAAAATTGGTAATCGACAAACAAATTATCTAATACAGTGCCAAAATTACGTTTTATTACCTACAAAATCAAACTTGGGTAATTTTTTTATCTATTTGAAAGACTACTATTGATGGGACATAGTTATCCCACAGCCTCAAAAAGCAGACAGATTAGAACTAATAATTAAAATATAATCAGATAAAATTTAGGATAGTTTCCAGCTTTACTCCCCTACTCCCTTTAATAAGAATAGCCTTATTCTCAAACTTCTTATCGTTCACCCAATTGTGCACAGAGAATTTATCTGTGAAATAATAGGCCTTTGGCAAATATTTCAAAGCATACTTCATATTCTCACCATAAAGCACCACCGTTTCAAAATTTCCTTGAGCCACTAGCTTTCCTAAGCTCTCATGTTCTGCCTCAGAGAATTCTCCTAGCTCAAACATATCACCTAAGAAAACCACCTTGCCCTTTTCTGTTTCTAAAGCCTTGAAGTTTTCAAGAGACGCCGCCATACTAGATGGATTAGCATTATAAGCATCCAAGAAAATAGTATTACTCCCTTTTTCGGTCATTTGAGACCTATTATTATCAGGAGCATAAGTTGCCAAAGCTTGACATGCCAAATCAGCATCAACATTAAAAAACATAGAGATGGCATACGCCGCCTGAATGTTGTCAAAATTATACTTTCCTGAAATAGTAGCGGTGTAGTCCTTTTTTGACGCTTCGCAAAACCAAGAGATATTCGGGCTCACCGCCTTTAATGCTAAAACATGATGCGATTTACCATGATAAACCACCTGCATCATAGCTCTTTCCGTCACCATACTGATTAAAGTGGCATCATTCTCATTGACAAATACATATCCGTTTGATTCTTTCAAATAGTCGAGCAGCTCACCTTTCCCTTTTTTTACTCCTTCTATTCCTCCGAAACCCTCTAAATGTGCCAGACCAATATTGGTAATTAAACCATGGCTAGGTTCTGCTATTTTACAAAGTTCCGCTATTTCCTTTTGATGATTTGCTCCCATTTCTATAATCGCCATTTCGGTGTCAGCCGGCATAGCAAGCAATGTAAGAGGCACGCCAATGTGATTGTTCAGATTACCCAAAGTAGCGTGAACCTTATAGTTAGTAGAAAGTGCGGCTTTCAGCAATTCCTTGTTCGTTGTTTTTCCGTTTGACCCAGTCAAACCAATTACAGGAATGTCAAAAGTTTTTCTATGATGATTTGCTAATAACTGTAACGTCTCTAAAACATCATCCACCAAAATACACTGGTCAGAAGTATTGAAAGCTTCTTCGTCAATAATGGCATAATTAGCTCCAGCGGCAATAGCCTTCTCGGCATACTCATTCCCATTAAAGTTATCTCCTTTTAAAGCAAAAAAGAGGTCGTACTTTTCAATTTTCCTTGTATCGGTACAAACTTTATTTGAGTTTTTAAATCGCTGATATATCTCCTCTATGCTCATAAAATTATTGACGCTATTCTTTCGCCCAAAGTTCGCTTAATTTTTCTAATTTGAAGATTCAATACTTTGAATAAATGCCCAAAATCTTCACTTCGTATTTTGAAAGCCCTATCGGGCCAATAAAGCTAACTACTAGTGAAGACGCCGTACTGTCCGCTGAATTTATAGACGAGTCTCAAACTTCAGATAGCGAACTCCCTGCAATAGCATTAAATCTTCAAAAGCAGTTAAACCAGTATTTTGAAGGAAACCTTCTAGAATTTGACTTAAAACTAGACCCACAAGGCACTGATTTTCAAAAGCGAGTTTGGCAAGAATTAACAAACATTCCTTTTGGAAAAAATGCCTCCTACATGGATATGGCCATCAAGTTAGGCGACCCTAAGGTAATTAGAGCGGCAGCATCTGCCAATGGCAAAAACCCAATTTCCATAATTATTCCCTGCCACAGAGTGATAGGTAAAGATGGAAGTTTGACCGGCTATGCCGGTGGTTTACACAGAAAGAAATGGCTTTTAGACCATGAAAATAGATTAGCAAATGGGGTTTTGGAATTGTTTTGAAAATATTTTTCTATTCGCAACCACTTTGCAATTTTGTTTCAAACACAGCACCGTTTGAAACCTCAAACCCCTCATCAAGTTGGATAAAGTCGTTTGTTTCAAAAAGCAAATTCCCAAAATTACCTTTTGCTTTTCCGGTTGAAATAATATGATTAGTAGAATTAATTAACAAATCTTTTGCCTCCAATCCAGCGTACAGTAAATTACCTTCACAAGGATAACTTAACAAGTTCAGCTTAACCAACCAAATATCACTACTATGCCAACCACTTCCTCCTTTGTGTCCAGTAACGTCACCTAAGTTACCTCTAGCAAAGGCACACAAATAAATATCATCCCCATCAACTAGAAGTTTTAGATTGGAGTTATTTGTTGTGTTGTTATTTACCCATGACTGTGAAGGTCCCAGTCGTCTTTGCCATTTAACGTGCCCATCTGAACGTAAATATATCAAGAAAGGGTAAACTCCTCCGGTATTTCCAGTTTTTGAAAACTGCCCATCTGAAGATGCCGTATAACCACTAATTAAAATATCGGAATTATTTAATTCAATAACATTCAAACCAGACTCCTGGCCAGTGCCACCATATTTTTGTTCCCAAATCACATTCCCGTTGTAGTCTACTTTAATTACCCACGTATTGTAAGGCGTATAATAATTATTTCTAAAAACAGATGAGCTATAACCGACCAGTAACAAATTGCCATCTGCCGTTTTTGTCACACTTCTTAAATAATCATCATAAACTCCTCCATAGCATTTGTTATATAAAACAGCCCCCTCTTTGGAAACTCTTGAAACCAATCCATCAAAGCCTCCAGAGTAATTATCTGGAAACTGAGTTGCTCCCCTCTCTGAGTAATAACCAACACATATTAAGGAAGAATCTGGAAGTAAAACTAAGTCATAACCTCGTGAAGTGTTATATCCGTCATAAGGAAAATTAGTAGTACTTGATAACTTATTTCCCATGGAGTCAAAAGTTTCAATAACCATCCTTGCCGAGCTATAAGATGAGCCAGTAACAACAAACTCTGTATTGGACAAGGCCGTGGAACCGTTCGCAAATATGCTTAGTGAATTGGAAGAATAATCTCGAAGTAAATCTCCAGATTGATTAAATTTTTGAAATCTAAATTGATTCTCACTTTTATCTGATAACACAACGATTTCGTTATTGGGGAGAACAACAATTTGATGAGGGTTATCACCACGATTAGTCCTAGTGTATCTTTTCCAAATTGCCACACCAGCTTTCGACACTTTAAAAAGAATTAGGTCATGATATCCCGCATTTATTGAATCAATATCGAAATCAGAGGATTTACTGGTAAAGAGTATGAGAAAGTTACCATCCCCAGAATCCTTAAAATCAATCAATGTCTCTTCGTCACTGCCTCCTATGCATTTCTGCCACTCTATTTGAGGAGCATGCTCATACCCGTCCTTAATAACATTCGACTGGGCTACTAAAGCTCCCGATAACACTTGAAGTAAAACCAATAATTTCCAATTCATTCCTACCTCAAAATTTAATATTTCTCTATAAACTGTGTCAAAAGCCGAACACCATAAGCTGTAGCAGAACCGCCTTTGGAGAATTCTCCTTTATGAAAAGCTGTACCAGCAATATCAAGGTGAGCCCAGTTTGGGTGTTCGTTCGTAAAGTATTCTATGAATTTACCTGCCGTGGTGGCTCCTGCATAAGGACCTCCTAGGTTTTTAATATCTGCTACGTCAGAATCTAGTTCTGATTTGAAATCATCCCAAAGTGGAAGTCTCCAAACTTTTTCACCTGTTGACTCCGCTGCTTTTTCTAGTTGAGTGGCAAGTTTATCATTCTTAGTCATCATTCCGGCCGCTACATGACCTAAGGTTCTGATACAGCTTCCTGTTAGCGTTGCTAAATCTATCATTACTTCTGGCTCAAATTCCGTAGCCATATAATGAACAGCATCTGCTAATATTAATCTTCCTTCAGCATCTGTATTGATAATTTCAATGGTTTTTCCTGCATAAGAATTGATAACATCGCCTGGTTTTATTGCCAATGCGTCAATACAATTTTCTGTGATTGCCACTATTCCAACAAGATTCACATCTAATTTCAATTTGGAAGCCAATTCTACCGCTCCAATTACGGCCGCGGAACCACCCATGTCCATTTTCATGTCTTCCATGCCGCTTCCTGGTTTCAAAGAAACGCCACCAGTATCAAAGGTTACTCCTTTCCCTACCAAACCAACTTTCTTTGCATCTTTAGAAGATTTGTACTCCATCACCACCATTTTAGCTGGCCTGTCTATACTTCCTCTCCCTACAGCCAACAAGGCATGAAAGCCCTTTTTCTCGCAGGCTTTTTCATCGTAAACAGTGACTTTGAAACCATTTTTCTTACCTGATTTCTCTATAAAATCCGCCATCATTTGTGGCGTCTTATAGTTTGATGGAGCATCCACCAGCCCCATAATATTCATTTGCGTTTCGGCGGTTGCCAAACCTCTCGCTATACTTTTCTTAATTTTCTCTTCTTGATTTGCTGTTATCCAGAAACTGAATTTTGTTCCATTATTAAAAACAGTTTTCTCTTCCTTCTCTCGCGTTTTGAGCATTCCTAATTCATAAGAAGCAAGGCAAATTCCGTTGGCAATTAATTCTGCTAAATCGGCATTCCCTTTTAAATCAACCACTACCTCACCGCTAAGTTTCTTCTTATTGTTTTTAAGCAATGACCTGAAAGAAGTTATAACTTCTTTACTGGTAGGTTTTTTCCCAAGACCAAAGAATATGACTTTGTTATACTTTTTACGTGGAGTAGCCACTATCAATGTTTCCTTAGCGGCAGCAGAAAAGCTATTACCCAACTCCTCCATTTCATAACCAATAATTTTTGCTCTTTTGATTAATTGCTCCTCTAACATATCATCTTTAATAAATGGGATGATGAGTGTTTTAGCTGATTCTAATTTGGTGATAGTGTTTATCTTCATTTTTTGTCTTTTTTATGGAAATATTCTCTCCAATTAATCACTTCTATTCCTGAGCTTCTTGATTGATTAAGCTGACCTGCGTACAATATATTGCCAGCCGTATTTCCTGAAACTTTATTGTAATAATTGATATGTTTAAAATAGCTGGGGATAACGGTTGACCCTGATTTTATTTCTATAGGCACTACCTCGTTATCCTTTTCTATTATTAAATCAATTTCTTGACCTGTTTTGGTTCGCCAAAAGTATAGTTTTGATTTATCTCCTGAGTGATATTTTTGTTTTAAAGCTTCAGAAACCACCATTGTTTCAAAAACTGAACCTCGTAAAGGGTGCGTTTCTAAAATGCTAACTGAAGAAATACCTAATAAATAACAAACCAAGGATGTGTCGTAAAAAAAGACTTTCGGTCTTTTTATAATGGTTTTATTAAAATTTTTATGATACGGTTTTAACAGAAAAACAATGAAGCTACTTTCTAAAACCCCCAACCAAGATTGAATAGTTTTAACATCTACTCCTACGGCCACAGCTAGTTGGCTTGCGTTCCATTCCTGGCCAGTTCTTGCTGCCAAAAGTTTCACAAAATTCTCAAATTGAAGAATATTAGTGATGTTCTTTATCAACCTGACGTCTCTATCTATATATGTTTTGATGTAGTTTTCTGCCCAGTCGTTCACCGGAATTTCTTGGTCATAAACCGGAGGATAAAAACCATTTAGCATCAATTGATCATCTGTAAAATTAGTGTCCCAGCCCCCGCTTAACCATTCCGATAAAGTAAAGGGAAGCAAGTTTAGGTAAGCCACTCTACCTGCCAAACTTTGAGAAATGGACTCTTGTAATAAGAAGTTATTAGAACCACTCAGTATAAACAGCCCTTTTTTCTTGCTGTTATCTAGTATTTCTTGAATATAGGAGAAAAGTTCTGGCGTTCGTTGAACTTCATCTAGAATGGCTCCTTCAGACTCATATTTTGACAAAAAGCCTCTTGGATCTTCTAATGCAAACCTTCTAGTATCTGGATTTTCCAAAGAAACATATTCCTTATCTGGAAATAGGAACTTCAAAAGGCTCGTCTTACCCGACTGCCTAGGCCCTACCACCGCTACACTTTTAAACGTTTCGGCCAAATATAGTAATCTCTTTGCTGCTATTCGCTCTATCAATTTTGTCTTTTTCTGGAATTGAATTCCAAATTTAGACAGTTTTATTAAAATATTACAATACTTTTTGTCTTTTTCTGGAATTGAATTCCAAATTTAGACAGTTTTAAAGGATACCATGGCTATCCTGCTAATAGAATAAGATTTGACTAAAAAAATAAACTTAATTTAGCGGTATCTTTTTGTATAACTAGAATACTAAATAAAGGGTATGGTAGAATGAAAAAGGCTTCTCAAGCTATCAGTCCTATTACTATAAATCTGTTTGTCAACATGAAACATTATTTTACTTTAAGAATACTATTCCTAATCACTCCAGTTCTTGCTCTTTTAGGATGCAATAATCAACAAGAAACGAAAGAGCCAACGGCTCAAAACTTGTATCAAGAAATGCATCGGCCTCAATTGCACTTTACTCCTGCCGCAAATTGGATGAATGACCCAAATGGAATGTATTTCTACGAAGGGAAGTATCATCTTTTTTATCAGTATTTTCCTGACAGTACGGTTTGGGGGCCAATGCACTGGGGACATGCTCAGTCTAGTGATTTAGTTTCATGGGAAGAGCTTCCTATAGCCTTATTTCCAGACTCTTTAGGTTGTATCTTTTCTGGTAGTGCTGTGGTTGACAATAATAATACTTCCGGATTAGGCACTTCAGAGACCCCCCCAATAGTAGCCGCATTTACCCATCACAATTTTGAAGGTGAAAAGGCTAAAACAAATGATTTCCAAACACAAAGTCTGGCCTTCAGCTTAGATGGTGGCACAGAATGGACAAAATTTAAGGGCAATCCTGTAATTCCAAATACTGAGAAAATTAAAGACTTTAGAGACCCAAAAGTGGTTTGGCATGAGCCATCAAAAAAATGGATTTTGACGCTTGCCGCCTATGATAAGGTAAAGTTTTACTCTTCTCCCAACCTTACTGACTGGGAGTTTCTTTCTGACTTTGGAATAAAAGGTGACGAACGCTTATGGGAATGCCCAGATTTGTTTCCAATTAAAGTAGATGATACAGATGAAATGAAGTGGGTTTTGATAGTAAGTATCCAAAAAGATGCTCCTAACGAAGGCACGGCCACCTCATATTTTGTAGGTGACTTTAATGGAAAGGAGTTTACAAGTGACATTAAAACCCAAAAATGGCTAGACTGGGGCACAGACAATTATGCTTTTGTTACCTGGAACAACATACCAAAAGAAGATGGTAGAGTCCTTGGAATTGGTTGGATGTCAAATTGGCAATACGCTCAAATAGTACCTACCGAAAAATGGAGAAGTGCCATGACCTTACCTAGGGAATTGAAATTGGTCAAAAAAGCCTCTAATTATGCTTTGCACAGCACTCTCACAAAGGAGTTTGAAACTTTAAGAGGAAAAGCCACCAATTTTGATGAGATGAACATTAGCGAACAAAAGGTTTTGGAGGGTTCTTTTTCGGCTTCGCAAACGGAACTAGAATTTACGGTTAATTTAAAGCAAACAACAGCCAATTCTTTCGGAATAAAACTTCAAAATGATTTAGGAGAGCACCTTTTAGTCAACTTCAATAAAGAAAAAGGAACATTAGAAGTAGACAGAACAAATTCAAGCAAGGACAAGTTTTCTGAGGATTTCTTCAAAAACATTCACTCTGCACCGCTAGATTTTGGTAAGGAAAATATGGACGTCCGCATTATTATTGATGCTGCTTCCATAGAGATTTTCATCAATGATGGCGAGTTAAACTTCACGAGTATTTTCTTCCCTACTAAAAACTTTGATACCATCTCGTACTTTACTAAAAACGGAAACTGGAACATCAATAATGCTAAAGTATATCCTTTAAAGAGTATTTGGTGAGGTAAATAGCCCAGGGTCTTTTTAAGTGGAATGACGAAATTGTGAAAATGAAACCATACTATTAACTTTAACTGTATAATTTCACTCACACAAGCTTTTAACTATGAAGCATTTTGTCAAAGTAGTTTTTGCTCTGCTTTCAATTACTACCGTCAATGCACAGAAAAATTTACGTGCAACTTATATTAATTTGCCTCCGCTAATCGCTACGTCAATTGAAGTGGGACAAGAATATACTGTCAAGCCAAATAAGCCAATTGACATTGCGGCCGGGATAGTCATCAATAGCAATTACCTCAAACAATATCATAAAGCGGACGTATCTTATGAAATAACTCAACGATCTGGACTTTACTTAAAAGTTTCTAAGAAGTTTATAGCACGAAAATTCGAAGATAAACTTGGCCCATATTTCGGTGTTTTTATAAGCAGCGGCTTGGGTTTTGAAAAAGCGACCTACAAACCCCAAAGCCCATATCCAACACCAGGTGAAGGTGAAAAAGCCAATAAAATCTCTTATATCAGCGGCTTAGGGTTCACGCTTGGCATAAATCCTCCTCAAAATACGCCTTTTGGTCTTGAGCCTGGAATACAAGTAGGAATTAGTCCTTTTAATAATCAATTACAGAGCCTCAAATATACCCCAGGTTTAGGAAGAAACTTAATGGGTTTTTATCTACAAGGAGTTTTGAAGTTTAGGTTTCATCATGTGGCTGACTGAATCTTTTATGTTTGATTTATAGGAAAACCAAATTACAAACCTCCGCTTTTTATTAAGTATCTTCGAATCATAAAAGCACCTATTCCAATGTTAAAAAAAATACTTTCTCTTTCATCTTTAGTTCTACTAATCGGGTTTTCTGCATGTCAGAACAATGAAACCAAAGAAGAACAATCATATCAAGAAGACACTATAGCTTCTGAAAAACCCTCTGAAGATGATATAAAAGAAGGCCTGCTAGACAAAACCGTGTATTATACGCCAAGAGGCGAAGGTGAGACCAAGTGGACTTTCGTAGACCTTTCGGAATTCCTAGATTTAAGAATCATAGAAGAAAAACAGGATGAAACCTATTGGGAAGCAAAAGTTGACTTCGACTTAGTGGATTATAACACAGAAATAAACTATTTCATGAGCGGTATAATCCAATGCAAAAAGGATGGCTCAAACTGGGAGGTAACGAACTTTAAGATGCTGGAGTATAGGAAAGAGTAAGTGAAATAACCTTAGGAACACCACTTCTCTAAATCCCTTCTTTCATAAAAACCTAACATTTACTGCAGCAACACTACAGTAAATGTTTATATTTAGACAATAAATTGAAAATCATGGCAAGGATAGATTTAAGTGAACCTTATGAATTATACCTCAAAAAACAGGTAGATTCTGGCTTGTACCGCTCCATAACTGCGGCAGCTGAGGATGCTATTAGAAAGCAAATGCTGGAAGATGAAAAAAACCGAATAGCTTCTGTATATGCTGCAATAGCGAAAGGCGAAGCTTCTATAAAAAGTGGTAATGTAGTTCAATTTTCCGACAACCTTATGAAAGAGATTTCTGAAAAAGCTAGACAGAATTCACTTTCTGGCAAAAAGGTAAAAGAGGATGTCAGATAACAATTATGTTTTAAATATATCCCAAGATGCCTACGATGATTTAACTGATATCCAACAATATACCCTTGAAACCTTTGGAGAAAACCAATTGATAAAATATGAATCCCTTCTTAATGAAGCATTATTATTGATTTGTTCCAACCCAAGAATTGGTCATTCTAGACCGGATATCCCAAACGAATATTTAGCTTGGCCAGTTGGCGAACATATTTTCATTTACAGAATAGAGGACTCCATTATTTATTTAGTAAGAGTGCTTCATAATAAAATGGATTTTCGATTTCAGTTCCAAATGGACTAAGCACATTGGGCAATTTCAACTTTGAATCACACTTTTTTTCTAGGATGATAAATGCCTTTGCATTTATTACTTGAATCCAAAATTCATAATGATATGCCCATTTCCCTCTCACCTCAAAGCCCCCCAAAGCACCTCCACAGGATGTAAAGCCTTTCTGCCTGTACCATCATGAATTTGGTGACGGCAGCTGGTTCCTGGTGCAGCTATGATTACTTCTTCTGGTTGCTCACGTACGGTTGGGAAAAGTACCAACTCCCCTATTTTCATAGAGATGTCATAATGTTCTTTTTCGTATCCAAAAGAACCTGACATGCCGCAGCAGCCACTCGGAATTAACTGGACATTATAGTTAGGCGGAAGAGAAAGCATTTTCTTGGTAGGTACCATAGAACTCACCGCTTTTTGTTGGCAGTGACCATGCAATTTGATTAGCTTTTCTTCGTCTGTGAAAATGGACTTGTCTAGCTTCTTTTTATCTATTTCTCTGGCAATAAACTCGTCTATCATCAGAGCATTTTTTGCCAACTTCTCTGCTTTTTCAGCCAGTTCTAGATTTACTAGTTCTGGATAATCATCTCTAAAGGCCAAAATACAAGATGGCTCTATACCAATTAAAGGCGTCTCTTCAGAAATAAGCTCGTGAAGCATTTCCACATTTAAGTTTGCTCTCTCTTTTCCTTCGTCTAGCATTCCCTTTGATAGGTATGGTCTTCCAGAATCTACATGGTCAGGAATTATGACAGCGTAACCCAATTTTGACAAGAGCTTAATCGCAGTTTGACCTATGGTCACATCATTATAATTAGAGAACTCATCACAGAATAAATATACTTTGCCTTTATCGCCGTTTTGAAATTGCGAAGCATTCTTCTTATACCAACTTAATAGCGTGGTACTATGCAGCAACGGCATAGTACGGTTTGGGTGAAAACCGACTACTTTATTTGCCAACCTCCTAATTGGCTCGTTTTTGAAAAAGAAGTTATAAGCACTTGGCATAATAGCACCCAATTTGCTCATTTTAGAGAAATTGGCTATCATTTTTGACCTAACAGGCACGCCATTTTTCTTCTGATAATGGTACATAAACTCCATTTTGAGCTTCGCCATATCCACATTACTTGGGCATTCAGATTTACATCCTTTGCAAAGCAAACATAAGTCAAGTACTTCTTTTACTTCCTTATTATCAAAACGCTCTTCGCCATTCCCTACAATATTATCAAAAGACACCACGCCGTCTGCTCTTGTCAAAGATTCCCTCAGAATATTTGCTCTGGCCCTGGTAGTATGTTTCTCGTCTTTGGTAGCCATAAAGCTAGGGCACATAGTACCTCCGCTTATCTCCGTTTTACGGCAGTCGCCAGAGCCATTACACTGCTCGGCGTGCTGTAGAATATCTTGGTCCTTAAACCTAAAAATAGTCTCAAACTTAGATGTTATTTGACCCGGCTCATACCGCAGCATCTCATTCATGGCTGGGGTATCCACTATTTTATTGGCATTAAAAACGCCTTTTGGGTCCCATGTATATTTGAGTTTGCGAAGCAACTGATAGTTCTTCTCCCCTATTTGTTCAGGAATAAACTCCGCTCTCAGTCTACCGTCGCCATGCTCCCCAGAAAGGGAGCCTTTATATTTCTTTACTAGCGTAGAAATGTCTTGAGCCACATCTCTAAACTGCTGATTTCCTTCTTTGGTCTTAAGATTAATAATTGGTCTCAAGTGTAATTCCCCAGAGCCCGCATGAGCATAATGCACACAGCTAAGTCCTCTTTTGGCTAAGGTGACATTAAATTCTTCTATAAAGGACGGCAAATCATTTACATCTACAGCCGTATCTTCTATAACAGGAACGGCTTTCTCGTCTCCAGGAAGATTTGACAATAGCCCTAGACCCGCTTTCCTTAAAGTCCATACTTTCTTGATATCATCACCAAACAAAATAGGAAAATGATAGCCATAACCAGCTGCTCTCATTTCCGCTTCCATGGCAGAAGCTTGCTCTTTTACTATTTCTATGCTGTCGCCAAAGAGTTCTATACAAAGCAACGCTTTAGGGTCTCCTTCTACAAAGAACCTATTCGCCATTTGTTCTTTATTAGCTTTGGTACATTCTAAAATATAGTGGTCCATCAGTTCTACAGCCGATGGATTATATTTCAAAGCAATAATATTGGCTTTTAAAGAATCGTCAATGGTTTCAAAATGCCCTGCCACCACGCCTTTGTGCTTAGGCGGCATTTCATTTACATGAATCTTTATTTCTGTGATAAACATGAGCGTTCCCTCAGAACCCGCTATTAGTTTACAAAAGTTAAAATTATCTTTAGCCTCTGGCGTGAACGGTTTTGTTTCTAAGAGCTCGTCAATGGCATAGCCCGTATTTCTTCTCGGAATACTTCTTTTAGGAAATTGCTCCCTAATCTCTTTAGCTACTTCACTGTTTGAAAGTGTATCAAACACATTCAGGTAAATCTTATCTTCTAAGGTTAGTTTTGCCGTAGGTATAACTCTCTTTTTCTCAATTATTTCTTCGAACTCATCCGTTGTCAAACTTTTGAATTCAACTTCAGAACCATCGCTCAAAAAACCTTTTACAGAAAGTAAATGGTCTCTGGTACTTCCGTAGTAAACTGAATTAGTTCCACAAGAATTATTACCAACCATACCGCCTACCATCGCTCTATTAGCGGTAGATGTTTCTGGCCCAAAGAAAAGGTCAAAATCTTTTAAATAGTGATTTAACTCGTCACGAACCACAGCTGGCTCCAGTCTTACCCAAGACTCTTCCTTATTTACTTCTAAAATTTTGGTGAAGGTTTTGGATACATCTACTATGATACCTTTACCTACTACCTGACCTGCTAGCGATGTACCAGCAGTTCTAGGAATCAATGTCACCTTCTTTTTATTGGCAAATTTTATCAGCGTTTTAATATCTTCCCCATCTTCCGGAAAAGCTACCGCCAATGGGATTTCTCTATATGCCGAAGCGTCGGTGGCATATAGCGTCTTAGTAATACTATCGTCTAAAAATTTCCCCTTGAAGTTATTGGTAATTTGGCTGAAGTTCATGTATAAATGTCCGTTAGATTTCCTAAAGCAAATGTATTGCTAAAAGTTTAGACACTAAATATTCTTGCTAAATAGATAAAGCTAATTTCGATTTTAATTTAGGTCTTTTACCGACTCCAATTCTACCAAATTACAATCTATCTTCAGTGTTTTTGTTTGACAGGTTTTATCTTTGATTCTTTCTAAAAGGAGATTCACAGCAGTTTCTCCCACCAATTTAGGTGAATGAAAATAATGTGTAATTCTTGGATGTAATATTTTAGGCATCACGCCGTCACTAATAACTATGAGAGAAATATCTTCTGGAATTTTGTAAGAATGCCGCTGTAAACCGCTGTGACATCTCATCATGAGTTCATCTGTCATGGCAAAAAGAGCAGAAACGTCCTTGTTCACATTAAGGAAATTCAATAATGTTTCGTCAAAACGGTCAAGGTCACTTATCATTAAAATAAGCGGTTCTATATTATTTTCTTCACAAGCCCGCTTGAAGCCAGCTAAGCGTGTTTCTGTAATCATTTGACTACTGTGAGAAAATACTCCACCTATTTTTCTGTGTCCTTTTTTGATAAGGTAATTGATGGATTCTTCGGCTATACCCGCTCCATCAATACCCACCGAACTCATATCATCATTCTCCCTAATCTTATCTAAAAGCACTATTGGTGCTCCGTCACTATTAAGTTTTGAAAGCTCTTCAGAGTTACTAAAACCCGAACTGATAGAAATCATAATACCATCCACCGACAGTTGATTACAATAGTCTATCAAGTCCAACTCTTTTTGATAAGAGTCGTCCGATTGAAACACTAAAAGAGAATAACCTTTTTGACCAACAACTTCAGAGATACTTTTCATCATCTCCGGAATAAAAAACATGTGATATTCTGGCAAAATCAAGCCAATAAGTCCTGAGCTTTTAGTTCTAAGGTACCTGGCCCTTAAATTTGGCGTATAATTATACAGCTCGCTGGCTTCCCTAACCTTTTTTTTAGTGTCTTGACTAATGTCTGGATGGTCTGAAAGAGCTCTAGAAACTGTTGAAATAGAGAGGTTCAAAGCTTTCGCTAACTCCTTAATTGTAACTCTTTTCATTGATTTTTTCTCTTAAATGAATATTTATCCTAAAAGTTTCCCACAAGGAACGTTTGCACAATCGTTTGCAATGTAATTCTTTTTTTTAGTACATATTCAAGATTTAGTTTTACCATCTAATGGTTGAATAAATGAATTGTTTTCAATTTAGAGAATAGTTTACGTTGCAAAATTTAAAGTCTGCGGTTTTTTTTACCGCAGATTTTTTCTCTCAGAAAAGTCTTATGAGAAATCTAGCTTTTTCTTTTCTAAAGGCCATTAAAATAAGCGTACCAATAAAAAGTACCACCAAAAAGTAAAGATCAGAAAACAGTCTTTATTAAGACCCAAAATACTTTGACTTATATAAATGGAAGAAAGAATTTCTCTAAAGAAAGACTATATGGAGTTTGCTTTAAAGCTCTGTAATAAAATTAGTTCTGAATGGAAAAAAGACAAACTGGTCATTGGCATTACAGGAGAATCTGGTAGTGGAAAATCTGTTACAGGTTTAGGGTTAAAGGAAGCTTTTCAGTCAAAAGGTTTAAAAGTTGCCTACTTACAGATGGATGATTATTTCCATCTACCGCCGCTCACTAATCATCAAAATCGACAAAAAAGCTTCGATAATATTGGCCCACACGAAGTTGATTTACAAGAATTAGAAAAACATATTACCTCATTCTTTAATAACGAAGAAACGCTTGGACGTGAATGCGTATTTTCAGAAAATCAATTTCTAGAAAAAACAATTAGTTTTAAGGACAAAACCGTTTTAATAGTAGAAGGCACCTATATAGGAGAACTAGAAAAATTAGATGTTTTAGTTTTTATAGACAGAGACTATAAGGAAACTCTAAAAAATAGAATGGAGCGAGGACGTGAAGCTTTTGACCCATTTATAGAAAAGGTTTTGGACATTGAACATAACATTATAAAGAAATATAAATCGCATTCTAACATAGTTATCGACAGCAATTATAACATAGAAAAAAATTATGCTTAAAAAGGTAAAACCCTTACTTGGCTTTCGAGAAATTATCAATATGAATTTTGGCTTCTTTGGTTTGCAGTACAGTTTCGGCTTACAGCAGGCTAACATGAGCCCTATTTACTCCTATTTGGGAGCTGAGGAGCATAATTTACCTTTCCTTTGGTTAGCTGGTCCTATGACAGGCTTAATAGTCCAACCAATTATTGGAGCTATTTCTGACAAAACGGTTTCTAAATGGGGAAGACGTAGGCCCTATTTCTTTGTAGGTGCTATTCTGTGTAGTTTAATGCTATTCATCATGCCATTTAGTAGTACTGTCTGGATGGCTGCCAGTGTTCTCTGGATTCTTGATGCTGCTAATAATATTACGCAAGAGCCATACCGAGCTTTTGTAAGTGACAAACTTGACAAATCTCAGCACTCTTTGGGTTACCTTTCTCAAAGTGCATTTACCGGATTAGGGCAAACTTTATCTTACCTAACACCTAGTATTTTAATATTCTTCGGAATGAGTCAAGCCGCAAAAAGCGAAAGCGGTATCCCAACTACTACTTACATTGCATTTTTGATAGGTTCTGTAGTTTCTATTGGTAGTATTTTATGGTCTTTAAAAACCACCAAGGAAATTCCATTAACAGAAGAAGAAATAAAAAAGATAAAAGCAGAAAAAGGTGGCGTAGCCAAAACCTTTAGTGAAATATGGGAAGCTATCAAAACAATGCCGCTCAATATGAAACTAATGACACCAATGATGTTCTTCAGTTGGTACGCTATGTTTATCTATTGGCAGTTTATCACACTGGGCTTATCAAAAACTTTTTATGGTACTACTGACCCTTCAACTGTAGGCTTCCGAAGTTCAGAACTATTGACGGGACAAATTGGGGCTTTTTATAATTTTATTGCTTTTGCCGCAGCATTTGGAATGGCAGCAGTAGCTAAAAGATTTAGCCCTAAATACCTCCACCAAGTTTGCCTAATATTGGCTGGTCTTAGCCTAACATCAATTCCTTTTCTAAAAGAACAATGGCAAATATTTATCCCTATGGTTGGGCTTGGTTTAGCTTGGGCAAGTATGATGGGAAATCCTTATATCATCCTCTCAAATGCCATCACATCAAACAAAACGGGCGTATACATGGGAATCTTTAATTTGTTCATTGTAATACCCATGTTAATTGAAACTTTCACGTTCCCTTTTATCTATAAAAACTTATTAAAGAGTGACCCTCAATTAGCTCTTATGGGAGCTGGTGCTTTCTTGTTTATTGCTGGTGTCTTAGTAAGCTTCGTAAAAACAAACTCCTCAATAGAAGAGTAAAACATACCTAAATAAAACCCCTTTTCTAGGTAATGAGGATTGTCAATTAATTTTGGCAATCCTCTTTTTATTCAAACCTCCATTAGACCTTAACCTACAAAAGAACAATTTCTACAAATTCTGTAATATTTCCTTCTTAAAATTCAACTTATGCAATCGTTTGCGGAAAATTGCAATCGTTTGCAAACATTATTTCTACAAAAAATCCAATTTTAGCACTCCTGATGTTTGCTTCTTGCCCTCTTCTTTTCGTAGGTTTGTTCTTGAAATTATAGGTATGAAAACCCCTATAGGTTCGTGTCATAACTTGAATTTAAACAAAATTAAAAAATATGATTAATCAGCTCTACCAGAAAAGCCTGAGCACACTCCAGAAGAGTGGGATGTCATTATCAAAGTTAGCTTTTACAACACTAACATTATGCATCATCTCATTTACCTCGTTTGCTCAAAACATCAATGTAAGTGGAAAGGTAATTGATACAACTGGCGAAGAAATGCCGGGTGTCAGTATCCAAGTAAAAGGGAGTACAACAGGTACTTCAACAAGTGTTGACGGAAATTACACCATTAATAATGTACCTACAAACGGCACGCTAGTATATAGCTTTGTTGGAATGGAAGCTCAAGAAGTTGCTGTTCAAGGACGTACTACTATTAATGTTACTTTAGCTAACGATGACCAACTTTTAGAAGAAGTTGTAGTTGTAGGTTATGGTACAGTAAAAAAGAAAGATTTAACCGGAGCAGTTAATGCCATCGGAACTAAAGATTTCCAAAAAGGTGTAGTTACATCTCCTGAGCAATTAATGCAAGGTAGAGTAGCCGGTGTTCAAATCACCCAAAGCTCAGGTGAGCCAGGTGGTGGAATTAACGTTCGTATACGAGGAACATCTTCAGTATATGGTGGTAATAACCCATTATTTGTAATTGATGGTGTACCACTTAGTGGTGGTAATACGTCAGCTGGTGGAGAAACTCAAGGCCTGGGTCGTCAGTCTGCTAAAAATCCTTTAAACTTTTTAAACCCTGCTGATATCGCAAGTATCGACATCCTCAAAGATGCATCTGCTACTGCCATTTATGGTGCTCGTGGAGCTCAAGGGGTAGTTTTAATTACTACCAAAAAAGGGAAGGGAAAAGGAACTCTTGATTACGGGTATTCTTTAGGAATTAGTAACATTACTAAGAAATACGACCTACTATCTTCAGAAGAATTTGCAGCAGCAAACCCAGTACAAGATTTAGGTGCTAGCACTGACTGGCAAGACGAACTATTCAGAACAGGTATTGCACATCAGCACAACCTATCTTATGGTGGCGGAGATGCTACTGGAAACTATAGATTTTCTTTAGGGTACCTAGACCAAAATGGTATCATAGAAACTTCGTCTATTAAAAGATACTCAATTGGTTTTTCAGGAGGAAAGAAGTTCATCAATAATAAACTGAACATTACTTCTAACATTAACCTAGCAAACACGCAGGATAGTGGTGTAGCAATATCTGAGAACTCTGGTAATACTGGTGACCTATTGGGTAATATACTAAAAACTAACCCAACAATGCCGGTTCGTACCAATGGTGAATTTACACAATTAGGTATCACGCTTGCTAACCCATTAGCAATAGTTAATTTAAACAAAGACAGAACAAACTCTCTTAGAGCTTTAGGTAACTTATCTGCAGAACTAGAAATAGTTGAAGGCTTAAAGTTCAAAACAGTCTTAGGTTTTGACAAATCTTTTTCAAGTAGAAAGAATGCTTTATCAAGAGACTTAGTTTTACAAGGAGTTGATGGAATTGGTCGTCTTTATATCACCGACATCGAATCTGACAACAATCTTTGGGAAAACTACTTCACTTACGACAAAGATTTAGGTAACGTAACACTTAACGCTTTACTAGGGTACTCTTACCAAAGCTTTGATGGCTACTACAAGAGCTCAAACCTTGCGAATTTCAACACTTCTGATTTAGACCTAATGATTAACAATCTTGCTTCTGCTGATGCATCTTCTGCAGTAAGTAACTTTGTTTCTAACTCTTCTTCAGAAAGAGACGAATTACAGTCTTACTTTGGACGTTTAAACTTAAACATGGGTAAATTCTTAGTTACCGGTACTTTGAGAGTAGATGGTTCTACTAAGTTTGGTGGAAATAACAAATATGGTTACTTCCCTTCTGGAGCTTTCAAATGGAAGTTGATAGACGAAGACTTCATTCCTAAAAATGTATTTTCTGATTTAGCTCTTAGAGTTGGATATGGTGTAGTAGGAAATCAAAACATTCCTCACAACCTTTATCAAAAAAGAGTTAGATATGGTAACTGGGCTGCAGACCAGGGTGCTACTACTATAACAGGGGGAGGCCAATCTTTCGTTGCATTCCAAAATCCAGATCTTAAATGGGAATCAACTGCCGCTCTTAACATTGGTTTAGACTTTGCTTTTGCAAATAACAAAGTGAGTGGTAATATCGAATTCTATGACAAGCATACGAAAGACTTATTATTCCAAGTAAACTCTGCTCAGCCAGCTCCAAATCCATTCTCTTGGGAAAACTTAGATACCGATGTTCAAAACAGAGGTGTTGAGTTAGGCTTAAATGTAATTGCAGTTGACAATCAGAAATTCACATGGGAAGTGCTTGGAAATGCAGCCTACAATAAAAACCTTATCAAAAATTTAACAGGTGTATATGACACAGGTGAAATTAACGGACAGGGTTTGTCTGGAGCATTTGCTCAGCGTTTAGCTGCAGGACAACCGATGTTTGCATACTTCTTACGTGAGTTTGGCGGTTTTGACGAAAACGGAAACTCTATTTATCCAAATGGTGACTTCCAAAACTTTGTTGACGCAAGTCCGCTACCAGTAGTTACAGCAGGTTTAACAAACAATTTTACTTTTGGAAACTTTGATGCAAGCATATTCTTTAACGGTGTATTTGGAAACTATATATACTCAAACACCAGAAATGCATTCTTCACAAAAGGTGCTTTAACAAATGGAGGAAACGTTACAAAAGAAGTAGTAGAAAACAATGAAGGTCCTTGGAATGCTCCTGATGTTTCAACCCGTTTCTTAGAAAAAGGAGATTTTGTTAGACTTCAGAACCTTAATCTAGGATATCGCGTACCTCTAAGTAGTGGCAATGCAATATCTAGCCTTAGATTATTTGTTACTGGTCAAAACTTAATGACATTCACAAAGTATAGTGGTCAGGATCCTGAAGTAAGTACAAACAAATCTATCAATGGAATACCTTCTTTTGGAATAGATTACACCGCATATCCTAGAGCTAGAACTTGGACTATCGGAGCAAATATTTCATTCTAAGATAAACTTTAATAATTAGACAAGATGAAAAATATAAAATTAAAAAATATTCTATTAGCCAGCTGTGGGGTCTTTATGATGACTGCATGTACTGACCTAATAAACGACGAAAAAGACACTATTGTGTCAGCGAGCGACGGAAGCGGGGGCTTTGCCGCTGGAGACCCTACTGAACTTTTAAGTTCTGCATATAAAGATTTAGGAGCTTATACTGACCAAAACAACATTTACGCTTTAGGTCAACATACATCAGCAGAAATGATTCCTCCTACTAGAGGAGTTGACTGGGGTGACAATGGTGTTTGGAGAACTTTAGACCAGCATACATGGGATGCTACGCACTCTGCAGTATTAGGTTCTTGGAACCAATTAAACGAAAGAGCATATAAGTGTAATGAGATTATTGCCTCTAACCCTTCTCCTGCTCAAAAAGCAGAAGCTCAATTTTTAAGAGCCCTTAATATGTTCCATGTAATGGACTATTTTGGAAAGGTACCTTTCAGAGAGGTAACCGAAGGTGTTGATGTAGACCCTAGAGTATTGTCAAGAAGTGAAGCTTTTGACTTTATCGTTTCTGACTTAGAAGCTGCCGTTTCTGGACTTGATGCTATGGGACCTCAACCTCTACAAGCTAAAGCAAACAAAGCAGCAGCTAACTTCTTATTGGCAAAGCTTTATCTTAACAAAGCAGTTTATACTGCGGCATCTCCAGCAGGACCATATTCTTTTGACAATGCCGATATGGCAAAGGTCATAAGCTATGTAGACGCTATAACAGCTGATGGTTACTCTATCAGTGATGACTTTTTTGGTAACTTTACTGAAAACGAGGCAAACACTGAAACAATTTTAAATTCTGCTGAGGGTACTCCTCAAAACCGATGGATGATGACATTGCATTATGATCAAAATCCTTCTGGATGGAATGGTTTCACTACACTAGCTGACTTCTATGATACTTTTGAAGAGGGTGATGTAAGAATAGGCCGTCCAGCTGATGCAGATGGAACAGACATGTCTGGTATTGCATATGGCTTTTTGATTGGTCAGCAATACGATGACAATGGAGAGCCTATAACAGATTCAAGATCTCAAAATCTTTTGAAGTTCACACGTGACGTCTCTTTATCTGGGGCTCCTACTGATAAGGGAATTCGTGTAATTAAATATCATCCTGCCAAAGCTGGAAAATATATCTTAATGAGATATGCTGAAGCTTATTTAATGAAAGCTGAAGCTTTGATGCGTTCAGGAGACACTTCAGCAGCATTAGCTATGATCAATGACTTAAGAGCTAAACGTGACGCTCAGTCATTGTCTAACCTTGATGAAAATTCAATGTTTGATGAGATTGGCCGTGAACTATACTGGGAAGGCGGAAAAAGAACTACTGAAATTCGTTTCGGAAAATTCACTACAGGTACTGGAGCATTAATTCAGGACGACTATACAGTATTATATCCAATTCCTTCTTCTGCTATAGTTTCTAACCCTAACTTAGAGCAAAACGAAGGGTATTAACAATACCTCTTTCTTTAATATTTAAAAATGCTCGAACTAGTTTCGGGCATTTTTATTTTATTTGAGATGAATTCCAAATTATAGATGAAAAACTACCTCTTTTTTCTTTTCTCCTTATTTCTTCTAAGCCAATGCCAAAGTAGCTCAGAGTCAAAATGGGATACCCAAATTTTTGAGGCACTACAAAAGCTAGAAGCAGATAAAATCTTAGTAGAAATTAAGATTGGAAATGAAGACTTTTATAATAAAGAGGTTCCTTTTGGTGGCACCATCACTCTAAACGAACCATCTTGTTTTGTAAATCTTAGAAACCTAGATGGAGGAAACGTAGTTGTAAATATTGAAGGGCATGAATGGTACATGGCGAATGAAAAAAAGATTCTTTTCAAAGGCGGTTTAACAGAAACAAAATCTTTGCACGGTTCATTCTTGATTGGTAGAAAAGACAAATTAAAGGGCGAGGGCTATGTCTTAAATGATGGTAACTTCCAGCTTAAACAATTAAATAATGAAGCCTGTATTATCACAGTAATCGGCACCGTAAAAAGTCCTTTTGATGATGCCATCATAAAACCTATTGAAGGATTCATTGTTTGGAAAAAGCCAGCTCCATTAACCTCAAACGAAAGAGCTAAAACTTTCTTCTTCAATTAAAACATGCTTAGAAAACCCTTCATAGCCATATTCCTCCTTCTGACTCTTTCTGCCTGCAAAGAAGAGAAAAAAAGTATTTTCACCCTTCTAGAAAGTTCAAGTACTGGAATTTCGTTTTCAAACGACATTTACAATACGGATAAGTTTAACATCTTCAACTATCGTAACTTTTATAACGGAGGTGGCGTAGCTGCTGGTGATATTAATAATGACGGCTTAACTGATTTACTATTTACGGCCAATATGGGCTCAAACAGATTATATCTTAACAAAGGCAACATGACCTTTGAAGATATTACCGAAAAGGCAGGAATAGGAGAAATAGAGAAATGGAGTACTGGCGTAGTCATGGTTGACATAAACGCCGACAATTTGCTAGACATTTACGTTTGCAACGCCGGTTACAGAAAAGGAATAAGCACAGAGAATGCCTTATTTATTAACAACGGAGATTTAACTTTCACAGAAAAAGCAGCCGAATATGGCTTAAATGAAAATGGCTACACCACACATACAGCATTTTTCGACTACGATAAAGATGGCGACCTTGACGCTTATGTACTAAATAATAGTTTTATCCCTGTAAACACCCTAAACTACGCAAACAACAGAGACCTAAGAGCCAAAGATTGGCCAGTAAAAGATTTCATGAAGGGCGGTGGAGATAAACTTCTTAGAAATGATGATGGCCACTTTGTAGATGTAAGTGAAGAATCGGGAATCTACGGTAGCTTAATAGGTTTTGGCTTAGGGATTACCGTAGGTGACGTAAATAATGACAACTGGCCTGACATGTACGTGTCGAACGATTTTTTTGAAAAAGACTACCTCTACATTAATCAAAAAGATGGCACTTTTAAAGAAGATTTAGAAAACAGAATTGGGCATACAAGCATGGCTTCCATGGGTGCCGACATGGCAGATTTAAACCAAGATGGCAAACCTGAAATTTTTGTAACAGACATGCTGCCTGGAACAGAAGAAAGGCTAAAAACCACCGCTTCTTATGAAAATCACTACATACAAACATTAAAAAAAGAAAGAGGCTTCTATAACCAATACATGCAAAATAGCCTTCAGTTAAATGACGGCAATGGTTACTTCTCTGAAATTGGACAGTTTTCCGGCGTTTCAAAAAGTGACTGGAGCTGGGGAGCATTACTCTTTGATGCTGATAATGACGGGCTGAATGACATTTATGTGAGTAATGGAATTAGACATGACGTCATAGACCAAGACTTTATAGACTTTTTCACAAATGAACTCAACCAGAAAATGGCTCTTTCTGGTCAAAAAGAGAGCATTGATAAAATTCTAGAGCAAATGCCTAGCAAGCCTATTGTCAATAGTTTTTTCAAAAATACAGGTGGCCTCAAATTCACGGAAAGCTCTAATGATTTTGGTTTTAGAGAAGAGTCTTTTTCAAATGGAGCAATGTATGTTGACCTTGATAATGATGGTGATTTAGACTTGGTAGTTAATAACATAAACCAAGAATGCTTTATTTACGAGAATCAAAGCAGCAAAGAGAATCATTATTTAAAACTTAAGCTTAAAGGAGACGGGCAAAACACATTTGCAGTAGGTTCAGAAATTGCCGTTTATGCAGATAATAAGATATACAGCAAGCAATTGATTCCTTCGCGAGGTTTTCAATCTTCTTCCGACTATGTTCTAACTTTTGGTTTAGGAAAAAATACCAGCATTGACTCCATCACGGTTCTTTGGCCTAACGATGCTTATTCCTTCTTAGGTGAAACAAAAGTTGATACCACACTAACAATTGATATTGCTTCCGCAGAAAAAGGCAGTAGAAGAGCATCTTTCAATGCTAAGAAAGTCCTTTTTGATATTTTAGAAACCTCTTTTGAGAAGCATCAAGAAAACGAATATTTAGATTATTACTCCGAAAAGAACATACCATTTAATCTATCTGCCGAAGGTCCAAAGGCAGCTTATGGAGATATTAATAATGACGGTCTTAGTGACATAATAATTTGCGGAGCTTCAAACCAGGCAACACAAGTCTATCTTAATAGCTCAAAAGGCTTCATTAAAAGTACTCAAGCCGACTTAGATAGATTTGCGAGATTTGAAGATACCGCATTAGAACTTTTTGATGCAGATGCTGACGGTGACTTGGATTTATACATTGGCTCAGGAGGAAATGAATACAAAGCCAGAAGTAAAGAACTAATGGACAGGCTTTATATAAATGATGGGGCAGGTAATTTCAAAATTAACGGAGCAGCTCTTCCAATTACTAGTTTAAATACCGCTGTAGTAAAATCAGAGGACATAGATGGTGACGGTTTCTTAGATTTATTTGTTGGCTCCAGAAATACTCCTCAAGAATATGGTAAAGCCACCTCTAGTTTTATTCTTAAAAATAATGGCAAAGGAGAGTTTGCCATTCATGCCGAAATAACTCAGCTAGGTTTAGTAAATGACGCTAACTGGACAGACATTGACGGAGACGGTAAAAATGAACTTATAATCTTAGGGGACTGGATGAGCCCTAAGATTTATAAAAATCAGAATGGAGATTTAAGCGAATGGAAAGACAGCGGACTTGAAAATCTATTTGGTTTTTGGTCTTCAGGAAAATCGGTAGACATTGACAATGATGGAGATTTTGATTTGGTATTAGGAAACCTAGGAGAGAACTTTTCACTAGATATTTCTCAAACAAAACCTTTAAAACTCTGGGTAGCTGATTTAGATAAAAACGGCACCTTAGACAAGGTTATTTCAAAAACTGTAGATGGTAAAGACAGCCCTGTGTTTCTAAAAAGAGACTTAACTGAACAGTTTCCTGCATTAAAAAATACAAGTCTGAAACACTCAGAATATGCTAAAAAGACCATTCAGGACTTATTTGAAATGATTGACAACAGAGAGATTGAACCACTATTAGTCAATTTCAATAAAAGCATAGTCGCTATTAATGATGGAAAAGGTCATTTCACCATTAAAGAACTTCCTACCGAAGTACAGTTTTCTTGTGTTAATGATATTGGTGTTTTAGACATTGATAATGATGGATACCAAGATTTAATAATTGGCGGGAATAGTTCTCAAATGATTCCTCAATTTGGCACCTTGGATGCTTGCAAAGGAAAAGTACTCCTTAATAATAAAGGGAATAGCTTTACTTACATTTCGGATTTGAAACTACGCGGAGAAGTAAGACAGGTTCTGCCATTAGAAAACAAAGACGTACTAATTTTGAGAAACAATGAAACCCCAAAATGGTACCATTTCAAATGAAAAAAGCCTTCCTTTCTTGCTGTCTGCTCACGCTATTGATTGCTTGCAATAAACAGGTTAAATCTCCTGACTTTCGTTTATTAGAAGCAGAAAAAACTGGATTAAACTTTGAAAACACTTTAACTCCTGGCCCAGAACTTAACATTTTTAATTACCTATATTTCTATAATGGAGGCGGCGTGGGAGCAGGTGACTTAAACAACGATGGCCTTATAGACCTTGTGTTTTCATCAAATTTGGGTGAAAACAAAATATTTAAGAACTCGGGAAATTTAAAATTTGAAGACATTACAGAAAGAAGTCTACTCACATCAAATGGTGGCTGGTCAAACGGTGTTTCTATAGTAGATATTAATAATGATGGCTTACTGGACATTTACATATCGCAAGTAGGAAATTACGACAAACTAAAAGGTGTCAATCAACTTTATATCTGTCAAAAGATAGAAAACGGAATTCCAGTTTATAAAGAACTTGCTGAAGAATATGGCTTAAACATAAAATCACTCGCTACTCAGGCCGCTTTTGTCGATTTTGACCTTGATGGCGATCTAGACTTCTATTTGCTGAACCACTCCGCTCATAGAAACGGCACTTTTGGAGCTAGAAAGAACTTTCTAAACACTTTTCATCCTGATGCAGGCGATAGATATTATGAGAACCAAGATGGTTTCTACATTGACAAAACCAAAGAGTCTGGAATTCATAGTAATGCTTTAGGGTACGGTTTGGGTATTGCCGCAGGCGACATCAACATGGACGGCCTTCCTGATTTATACATTGGAAACGATTTTCATGAGAATGATTATCTGTATATAAATAAAGGAAACGGCGTTTTCAAAGATGACACAGAAAATCAAATGCCACATACCAGTCGTTTTAGTATGGGGGTAGACATAGCCGACATCAACAATGACCTTTTTCCTGAGATAGTTTCGCTTGACATGCTGCCTTATGACTACAAGCTTATTAAAATGGCAGACGGAGAAGATGTCTTTTACAATTTTAACTTCAAACTAGACCAAGGCTATAATATCCAATTTTCTAGAAATGCTCTGCAGCTAAATAACAGAAATAACTCTTTCAGCGAAATTGCTATGTTTTCTGGCGTACATGCCACAGACTGGTCTTGGAGTTCTCTTTTGTTTGATTTTGACAATGACGGCTTAAAAGATTTATTTATCTCAAACGGGATAAATAAACGCATGAATGATACTGATTATATGAATTATGTATCAAACGATGCCATTCAAGAGCGTATCAATAAAAATGAGTTTAATGAGTCTGATGAACTATTGACAGACCTACTACCCGAAGTAAAAATCCCCAATAAGTTTTTTAAAAATGGAGGTGATTTAAACTACCTAGACTTAACGCCATCCATCCAAAACAATATTTCCTCTTTCTCAAATGGAGCCATTTATGCCGATTTGGATAATGATGGTGATTTGGATGTGGTAACAAACAACATCAACGAAAAAGCCTTTTTATACGAAAACCTAAATCAGGGCAATAAACACCTTAAAATAAATCTTAAAGGCTCCGCCCAAAATATAAACGCAATAGGTTCAAAAGCCATTTTATATGCCGGAGGGAAAATCCAATATCAAGAAAAATTTCCTGTAAGAGGTTTTCAGTCAAGTTCAGAAGCAAGTTTGCTTTTTGGAATTCCTAGCGGTCAATCTGTAGATTCTTTATTAATCATTTGGCCTGATAATTCTTATCAAACGCTACACTCAGAAATTACAGACAGCATTATTTCTTTAGCCTATAAAACAGACCTACCGACATTCAATTATGAAAGTTTACAACAGAAAGAGGCGAGTATCACCTTTGAAGATGTAGCTTCTTTATATGGTTTAAAAATTGAGCATAAAGAAAATAGGTTTAATGAATTTGATAGAGAAGCCTTAATTCCTAGTATGAACTCCACGCCAGGACCCGCCATTGCAGTAGCAGATATTAACCATGATGGCTTGGAAGATTTTTTTATAGGCAGCTCTAAGTGGGAAAAAGATAAAATATTTATTCAAACAGCTTCGGGTTTATTTGATGAGCTTAAACAAGAAGCATTAGAAAAAGACAGCACTTTTGAAGCTTCCGATGCAAACTGGGCAGATATTAATGGAGATGGTCATCTAGATTTATTAGTAGCCGACGGCGGAAACGAATACTCAGGTAAAACGCCCTTTCTTAAACCTAGAGTTTACCTTAATGATGGCTCAGGTAATTTGACAAAAAAAGAGAATGCATTTCCTAATATTTTTGAGACCCAAGCCTGTTTAGAAACTGCAGATTTTGATAATGATGGAGACATTGATGTATTTATAGGTGGCAAAACTATCTCATGGGGCTACGGTCAAATGCCAAATTCATACTTACTTATAAATGATGGCAAGGGTAATTTTCAGGACAAAACACCAAACGAGCTAAAAACCATTGGCATGATAAGAGATGCCAAGTGGCTTGATATAGATCATGACAATGACCTAGACCTTATAATTGCTGTACAATGGGATGGAATTTACTGTTTTGAAAACACGAATGGTTCTTTCACAAAAAAAACACTGACCGACAAGAAGGCCTGGTGGAACATGCTGTACCCTGCCGACATTGACAATGATGGTGACTTGGATTTTATAGTAGGCAACCTAGGGGAAAACAGCAGAATAAAGGCAAGCGAAACAGAACCTGTAAGAATGTACGTCAATGATTATGATGAAAATGGCAGGCCTGACCAAATTCTTACACATTACATGAATGGGAAAGAAGGTTTATTTGCCGACAAAAAAGAGCTAGAAAAACAAATGCCATTCATTAGAAAAAACTATAACCTCTCAAGGGACTTTGCCAATGCCGACTTTGCAGATATTTTAGGAAAAGATAAAATCAAGAATGCGACACGCTTTGAGGCCAATTATTTTAGTAATGCGGTTCTTGTCAATAATGGTAACTGGAACTTTGAATTAAAAAAACTCCCTACCACCGCTCAGCTAGCACCTATGGCTGCTGCAAGTAAAGTTGATGATAAAAACTATCTCTTAATGGGTAATTTCTTTGACGCCAATATTCAATTAGGTAGGTATGATGCAGATTTCGGTGGAATGCTTCAGTTTCAAAACGATAGCACCATGAGTCACTCTAGTTTAACCAACTTAAAAGTAAAAGGTCAAGTCAGGTTCATAGCTCCTATTAAAATCAAGGGTACCACCCACTATATTGTTGCCAGAAACAATGATGACTTGATGGTTTTAAGAAAGATTGAAAGATAAATGTTAACATTGCAGTTCGGTTTATGACCACGAGCAATTTAAACCGAAGAAAACCAATTTTCATTGTATCATAATTTGGCTTTAAGTAGATAATGTATTTCCTAAAAAAATTAGTTGGTGATACTGTTTTATATGGTTTAAGTAGCATTGTTGGGCGACTTTTGAATTGGCTTTTGTTCATTGTCCATACGCGAGTTTTTGAACAGCCTCGCCTACTTTCTGACAACGCACAGCTTTATACCTATGTCATTGCTCTTAACGTAATCTATACCTTCGGTATGGAAACCGCCTTTTTTAGGTACGCCAGCAAAAAAGAAAACCAGTCGGAGTATTTCAATATCATCCTCACCTTTATCATACTTTTAGGAGGAACACTCTCTACCCTATTTATTCTAGGAGCTACACCGCTTATTGACGCCATTGGCTACCCAGGAAAAGAAAGACTAATCATCTGGTTATCCGTGATTTTGGTAGTTGACGCTATTTCTGCCATTGCTTTTGTGAAACTAAGAGCACAAAACAAGGTAAAACGATTTGTGAGCATTAGGTTGATTAATATTTTCATCAACATCGGTCTCAATGTCTTCTACCTAATGTTTTGTAATTACATTTTACAAGACCTTTTCTTGCCAGACTTAAAACCATTTGCGGCATATTTTTATAATCCTGCCATTGGTCCTGACTATATCATTTGGGCTAATTATGTGGCCAGCGTTGTAACCTTATTATTACTCTGGAAAGAATTTGTTGGCTTCAAATTCACGTGGGATTGGGCGAAGCTCAAAACCGTTTTAAACTACGCATACCCACTCTTAATAATGGGAATGGCAGGAGCCATCAATCTTACAGCTGATAGATTAATGTTTAGAGGTTTATTGCCTGATGGCTTCTATCCTGGATTCAACACTGAAGACGCATTCTCCATATATGCCAACGTCTATAAGTTTTCCATATTCATGACTTTGGTGGTACAAGCATATCGCTATGCCGCAGACCCTTTCTTCTTTTCTAAAATGGGAGAGAAAAACTCGCCAAACATGATAGCCCTAAGCACCAAGTGGTTTACCATTGCTTGTATTTTTATCTGGATTGCGGTTTCTATAAATCTAGATTGGATTGGTTTACTTATTGGCAGTACCTACCGTTCTGGCTTAATTGTGGTGCCAATTCTTTTGTTTGCCAACCTCATGATAGGCGTTTACGGAAATATCTCTATCTGGTATAAATTGACGGACAAAACTTTTTACGGCACCTGGATTACTCTTGGCGGAATGGCTCTTACCGTGATATTAAATATCATTTTGATTCCTCAGTATGGATATTTAGGCTGTGCTATCACTTTTGCCATAAGCTCACTTTTAATGGTAGTAGCCTGTTATTATTATGGTCAAAAGCACTTCCCTGTTCCTTATAGCCTTATTAAGGTCTTAATTTACATCGTATTGGCGGCAGCAATAATTATAATTGATTCGCAAATACAATACGCTGGATTGCAGTATTCTGTGCCAGTTCATTTAATTTTGTGTGCAGCTTTCTTAACCGTAGTTTATTTCATGGAAAGAAAGACCTTCTCAGAATTAAAGACAACCTAGAACTTCATCATAAGACATGCTTTTAAGCGATATCCTTTATAAAATATCTCTACTTACGGTTTCTGGTAAAACAGATTTAGAAATAGGCAACATCCAGTTTGATAGCCGAAAAGTAGACGCCAATTCTTTGTTTATTGCCATTCCTGGTACTCAGGTTGATGGGCATGATTTTATTCAAAAAGCAATAGAACTTGGTGCCAAGGCTATTATGTGTGAAATTTTACCAGAAAAGCTTTCTGATAAAGTCACTTATCTAAAGGTTGAAAACTCTGCTAATTCTATGGGGCTAGCGGCCTCAAATTTTCACGGCAATCCTTCGTCAAAGGTTAAACTAGTAGGCATTACAGGAACAAATGGCAAAACTTCTGTGGCAACGTTACTCTTTGACTTGTTCAGAAAACTGGGTTACACTTGCGGTTTGTTGTCCACCGTTCAAAATCAAATAGAGGACGAGATAATTCCATCGACTCATACCACACCAGACTCTGTAAAAATTAATGAGCTTCTAGCTTCCATGCATAAAAAGGGCTGCACGTATGTCTTTATGGAGGTAAGTTCGCATGCTGTGGTTATGGAAAGAATAGCTGGATTGACATTTTCAGGAGGTGTCTTTACCAATATCACGCAAGACCACTTAGATTTTCACGAAACTTTCAAAAATTACATTGATGCCAAAAAAGGTTTCTTTGACAGGCTTCCTAAATCTGCTTTCGCACTCACCAATGCCGACGACAAAAACGGTAAAGTGATGCTTCAAAATAGCGAAGCAACAAAAAGTGCTTACACCTTAAGAGGTGTTGGCACATTTAAAGGAAAGGTTTTAGACTGCGGTCTTTATGGTTTAAACATGACCATTAACGAGCAAGAGGTCTGGTTTAAACTTATTGGAAGATTCAACGCCTATAATTTATTGGCCGTTTACGGAACAGCCATTCTGCTTGGAGAAGAATCTGAAGCTATTTTGACCGAACTCTCTCAACTAACTCCGCCCGCAGGAAGGTTTGAACAAATTCATTCCTCTGACCACAAAGTAGGCATAGTAGATTATGCACATACGCCTGACGCTCTTAAAAATGTTTTAGAAACCATTAATGACCTGAAGGAAGGAAATCAGCAGGTTATTTGCGTGGTAGGTTGCGGCGGAAACCGTGACAAAGGAAAAAGACCTTTGATGGCTAAAATAGCCTGTGAACTTGCCGATAAAGTAATTCTAACTGCCGACAATCCAAGAAACGAAGAGCCTGAAGACATATTAAAAGACATGCAAGAAGGCGTAAGCATCACCAAAAGGAAAAAGGTTTTATCAATTTTAGACCGCAGAGAGGCTATTAAAACTGCCGTGATGTTATCAAACGATGGAGACATCATTTTAGTGGCTGGTAAAGGCCACGAAAACTATCAAGACATCAACGGCGTAAAAAGCCACTTTGACGACAAAGAAGAGCTAGTAAGAGCTTTTATGAGCTAGTTTAGCCCGGGTACCGTCTGCTTCATGCTATCAGAAATACTGTGAAGCCACTTTAAATGGTCTTTCATTAGTTTTCCTTCCTGAAGCTTATTTCTCATATCTTGACTCATGGGCACAAAACCCTTTTCCAGCTCCATATCTCTTTCTTTGGAGAGCTCGCTGTATTTATTATCCAGCACCTCTGTAGCTTCAGATAGCTCATCAATATCTACCTCTTTGCTTTGTTCTTCTCCTTTTAAGGTCTTGAGTGCCGCTTCCAAGTTTTCAAAAATATGCCGCATAACCGTTTCATACTCCTTTGACGCTACCGTAGTTTCATGGTTTTGAATGTATGTACCTAGTGCCGCTAAAGCTGTCAAAAAAGTTTGATTGAGAACCACATTGGCGTACACTTGTGCTTGATGCACTTGTCTAGATTTTGGGTCTTCTGTTTGCCTTTGAAAAGCCGCCATCAGGTTTCCACTTTCTAGAAATGCTTTTTTTCTAGCTAATCGATATACAGTATCTGGCGTTTCTTTAGAGTGATAAATTCTATCAATATTTTCCATGTAGGACATAGAAGCCTCTATCGCCTTTTGAATAGACGACTTGATACCGCCCTCTTCCCAAACCGGCCACAATAAATAAATGGCAAGAAAAGAAATAGTGGCCCCTATAAAAGTGTCAATAACTCGATATTGGACTATGTTCAAAGCATTTTCAACCAGAATAGCATAAAGTAGAATAACCGCAGCGGTTATGAATGTGGCAGCCACTCGATAGTTCTTTTGTAAAAACACAAAACCCACAAACAAAGCCGGTACGGCAAAACAACCGTAAACCGTTTTACTATCAAAAAGCAGAATAACCGCAACCGCTCCAGCGGCCCCCATCAGTGTACCCCAAACCCTACTTAAACCTCTTTTTTTGGTCAGACCAAAGTTTGGTCTAAGTATTACAGCCACCGTCAATAAAATCCAATAAGCATTTTGATGTTCAAAAACTTTACCAACAAATAATGCCACATACATGGCAATGGTAAGCCGCAAAGCATGCTTAAAAACAGAGGATTTAAGGTTTAAATTAGCCTTGAGTGTTTTTATATTATAATCTTGGGTCGTTATAAAAAGTTGACGGTCTTTTCTTCTCAGCAGACTATCTGAGCCTTCTAAAATATTTGCATAAACTCGTTTTGCTGAAAAAGTCTTCTCTTCTTTCCTTCGCTCATAATCCAATAAATTTCTGAGAATAAGAGCTCCTTCCCTAGCCTCTGGTAGGCCTATTATATTGACATAAGACTTAATACTGGCTTCACAAAATTCTTGGTTTTCGCTAGCTCTTTCTTCCAGTGGAAGCTTTTTATCAGTTCTAATGGCTTCTGCTAAAGCATATAAATGAACAATGGTGCTTGCCGCAAATGATTTAAAAGTTTGGGTTTTATCAAAATGGACACCCAGTGCTTCTTTATACTCCGTAGGGTCCGTATCCCTTGCTAATGCCAACTCATAAATGTCCAGCATTTCTAAAAAAATCAATAAATGCCTGCTTGTCTTATTTGACTCCCCTTCATCCATCCTTTTCTTAAAAAGAAGTTCTCTGAGCAACTCATGCTTTTCATTAAGACCAATCTGAAGTTTCAATAGTTTTTGTTCCTGCTCTAACCTATTATCTGGCTCATTCCAAAGCAACTGATATTTCACTTTAAGAAAATCTGCTGTCGACTCCACACACTCTGCTAATTTCTGAGCCGTGCTTTTATTTTCAAAAATCCAGTGCGAAAGGCTTGCCCAAAGCAAATACCAAATACCTCCACAAAATATAAGTCCAAGTTTTACACCTATTGACAAATCCGTTTTTAGCAGAGCAAAGCTCATAATCATAGCAAAATGACCAGAGAAAGCCACCATAGATGCTCTAAAACCATACACCGAAAGCATACTCACCCAAAATATGCAAACACCAAAAAAGATATAAAACAGCCATTCGGAAGCCACTCTAGTAAAGTGACATAAAACAGTAATCAATAAACTCAGGCCAAGAGCAAAAATTATCCCTAAAATGCGGTGCTTATTGCTACCATCCGTATTAGGTAAAAAGGTAAAAAACACGCCTAAAGCAAAGGCTAAGCCATAACCCATTTGGTCAAAATGAATCCCCAAATAAAGCGGAAGCACTAAGGCGAATGTAAGTACCGCCCCTTTCAGGTAGTCGAATTGATATATTTGGTTAATTAACTTTTGCACGTTTTTAAACAGTCTTCACCACTTTTAAACATCTAAACCTACACTCCTAAGTAACTCGGACGCATTAAAACTTTCACAAATGCCAGGTTTTAGCTTATAATCAAAAGTTAATTCACCGTCTTTAGCGTCGTACTCAAAGAAGTAGTTTTTGCTAGATTCTGGATATTTGTCAGCTATATCTGTCATTCTTAAATCATGTGTTGCCACTAAGGCATAAGAGTTCGATTTTATCACTCTTTCTAAAAAGGCAATTGAGCCTTTCAGTTTATCTTCTGAGTTCGTTCCTCTCAACATTTCATCTACCAGTAACAAAGCCTTTGGCTCAGTATCCATCGCCTCTAGCAAAATCTTGATTCGGTCAATTTCTGCTTTAAACGTTGATGAGTTTTGCTCCAAAGAATCCTTAATTCGCATATAAGCAAACAACTTAATTTCCGAGTTTAAGGCAAAACGCTCCGCAAAAACAGGAGCCCCTGCATAGGCAAGTAAAATATTTGAACCAAGAGTTCTTAAAAAGGTACTTTTCCCCGACATGTTTGAGCCGGTAATAAGGCTCAATCTATTCTGAGGACTTAAAACATAACTATTACTTACAGATTCGGGCATTAATGGATGCCCTATTTCTACTGCATTTACGCTTACACCCGCATCATCATTAAGCTCTGGAAAAGTCCAACCTGGTCTGTTAAAAGCCAAAGTTGCCACACTAGCAAACTGCTCAAAAGTGCCTAAGCACTCAAAGATTTCTTCAAAGAAACTAGGGTTCTCTTTAACCCATCCTCTAAGTTTCACCAGCTGTACCAAATCAAATGGAGAAAAAGCATAAAGAAAGAATGACGCAAACTGGTTGTTCTTCATATCAATTTTGGTTGATATCAACTGAAACTCTTCAATGGGGTTTTTACCATCAACTGGCAATAGACCTTGAGCATTTTTCAATAACTCCGTCTCCCAGTTTTCCTCCAAAACAAGTTGCGTGGCAGTTTTATACTTTGCCATGTCTCGGCTCAAACCCTTTATCTTATTGAAATATGGCTCCGTAACTTTTTTATTAATCCCTACCAAAGAGTAATTAAGTGCCAGCAATCCAAACAAAGCAATCATCCCATTGGTCACTCCATAGAAATAAAAGACTGCTGCCACACTACCCACAAAAAACCATTTAAGGAAAGTATAGTATTTAATCAATCCTTCTAGCTTAATGGCAGGAGGCTCTCCTAAGGTACTTAACTCCGTCACCGACGAACCACTTAATTCAAACAGGGAAGCCTGAAAGCTCTGACGCCAAATAGTTTTACCTAAAAGCTCTTTTGAAGCTGCTTGCCTTTTTTGAATAATTCCAGACTTATGCGTTTCTAAAAAAGCATTTGCCAATTTCTTTTGACCAAGCCTGGTTTTAGCCCTATTGGTCAAATGAAAAAGAGAAAAATTACCGAAAACATCTAAATCTGCGGTATAGTCATGTTTCTCATCATAGAAGTCCGCCCCTTCGGCATATTTATTTTTGCCTCCTGTGCATACTTCTAATTCATTTCTTAACACATCAATTAAAACTTTCTTTAATTCTACCTTCTCCTGAATACTTTCATGGTATCTCACCAAAAAGTAAAATCCAGCTAATATTCCTAAAATGGCTCCAAAAGCAATAATTGCTGAAGTTTTAAAAAGGAAATAAAGTAATACCGCTCCTGCAATGATGGCAAACAAGCGAATGTTGGACGTTGTGCTGCTTTTTTTCTCAAGTTCCGCTAAGCTAGCTTCTTCTTCTACTAAGCGTTCTTTGTAATATTTTGTCATGCTCTTTTTCATATTCTACGTGAAATTACCAAAGCCTTTCTATTTTTGTTCTATGCACTCCGTTTTAGACAAAAAAATTGACTTCCTCCCAGGTGTTGGTACCACAAGAGCCAGCCTTCTAAATACGGAGTTGGGAATATTCACTTATGCCGAACTTATAGAGCATTATCCCTTCCGATATGAGGACAGAAGCAAGTTCTATCAAATCTCTTCACTTTCTGAAGACCTTGACAATATTCAATTAAAAGGAAAAATAACGAGCGTAAGTAAAGCAGGAACTGGTCGTAAAGAACGCTTAGTAGCCAAATTTACCGACGGAACTGGCTCTGTAGACCTTATTTGGTTTCAAGGCATCAAATGGGTGGAGAAGAAATTAGTCACGGGAGCAGACTATATTCTTTATGGCAAACCTACCATATTTGGTCATTCTTTTAATTTTAGTCATCCAGAAATAACGGCTCTAACACCTGCCTTAGAAAAACCTACGGGTTTAAAACCTGTTTATTCTTTGACCGAAAAACTTCGGAAAAAATTTATTGACAGCAGGGTTATTGGTCAAATAACACAAAACGCACTTAGAGACATTGGGACGAACATCCCAGAGAACTTACCAGAAAGCTTATTGGTGAAATATAAGATGATACCGCGTTTTCAGGCTTATCAACTAATTCATCACCCAAAAAACTACTCCCACGTAAGGCACGCTCTAAGAAGATTAAAGTTTGAAGAGCTTTTTTACAATCAGCTTTCATTAATCAATCAAAAGCTACTTCGCAAGAACGAATTTGAAGGGCACCTCTTTACAAAAACAGAATTACTCACCAAGTTTTATACCGACCACCTTCCTTTTGAATTGACTAACGCTCAAAAGAAAGTTATTAAAGAAATTTTCTTCGACTTTAAATCTAAGATGCAAATGAACCGCCTTCTTCAAGGAGATGTGGGTTCCGGTAAAACCATCGTGAGTTTTATTTGTATGCTGATGGCTGTAGACTGTAATGCTCAGTGTTGCCTTATGGCTCCTACAGAAATTCTTGCCATTCAACATTATCATGGTTTAAAAGTTTTTGCTGAAGAAATAGGGCTAAAAATAGCCTTATTGACAGGTTCAACGAAGAAAAAAGAAAGAACGGTCATCCATGAAGGACTTCTAAATGGAAGCATAAATATTATCATTGGGACCCATGCTTTGATAGAAGACAAAGTGCAATTTCAAAACCTCGGCCTTTGCGTCATTGACGAACAACATCGTTTTGGCGTAGCTCAAAGGGCTAAACTTTGGAATAAGAATAAACGAATTCACCCACACATTTTGGTAATGACTGCTACCCCTATTCCAAGAACACTAGCCATGACACTTTATGGTGACTTGGATGTATCGGTAATTGACGAGCTTCCTGCAGGTAGAAAACCTATCAAAACTGTTCACCGCTATGATTCTAAAAGATTGGAGGTTTTTCAATTTATAAGGGAAGAGATACTGAAAGGAAGGCAAGTCTACATCGTTTACCCACTTATAGAAGAGTCGGAACAGATGGACTTTAAAAACCTGATGGATGGCTACGAAAGCATAGCAAGAGCTTTTCCTGATAATGCTTTGAGCATAGTTCATGGCAAAATGAAAGCCAAAGACAAGGACTATGAAATGCAGCGTTTTGTAAAAGGCGAAACCGACATCATGGTAGCCACCACTGTAATAGAAGTAGGAGTCAATGTACCCAATGCCAGCTTAATGATTATCGAGAACGCTGAACGTTTTGGACTAGCCCAATTACATCAATTAAGAGGACGAGTAGGCCGTGGAGCAGAACAATCTTACTGCATTTTAATGACCGACTTCAAACTCTCTAGAGAATCTAAAAAGCGAATAGAAACCATGGTAGAAACAAATGATGGTTTTAAAATATCGGAAGTTGACTTAGAACTTAGAGGGCCGGGAGACATGTCAGGCACGCAACAAAGTGGACTAGTTGACTTAAAAATTGCCAATTTAGCTACTGATGGAGCCATATTAAAGTTTGCTAGAGAATCTGCCCTTGAAATTCTAGACCAAGACCCAGAACTGGCACTGGAGCAGCACGCTATGATTAAGGCTTTCGTCGACAAAAGAAAAACTCCAAGACTTAACTGGAGTCGTATTAGTTAAATTCTATTATCTTCGTTTATCAGATTTTGAGATTAAGAGTGAAAATTAGACCCTATATTAACCGTCTAATTTGATAGAGATAGCCGAAAAATAAAAAACTAGATTTTTTAATATTAAGGCTAGGCAATCAACGTTCTAAACTCTCCTTATTTGCAATCAATTAATCGACTAATTTAAATTAGCCAATGTTGAAAATTTTAGGAGTGTCTGCTTATTACCATGATTCCGCAGCAGCTTTAATAGAAGATGGTGAAATAATCGCCGCAGCCCAAGAAGAAAGGTTTACAAGGAAAAAGCAGGATGCTAGCTTCCCGGAAAATGCTATTAAATACTGCCTTCAATATAGTGGGCTAGAGTTAAAAGACCTTGATGCCATTGTCTTTTATGATAAGCCTCTATTAAAAATGGAAAGGCTCTTAGAGACTTATTATGCCTTTTCTCCAAATGGACTTCGTTCTTTCTTAACTGCCATTCCTGTTTGGCTTAAAGAAAAGATGTTTTTGAAAAGAACATTAAAAAAAGGACTCTCTCAGATAGGCGAATATGATAGTTCAAAAGTAAAGTTTCTTTTCCCTGAACATCATTTATCACACGCAGCCAGTGCTTTTTATCCTTCCCCATATCAAGATGCCGCTATAATGACACTAGACGGAGTGGGTGAATGGGCTACAGCATCCATTGGTTATGGAAAAGGAAAGGAAATAGAGATTTTAAAAGAGTTAAAGTTTCCACATTCTATAGGTTTACTTTACTCCGCTTTTACATATTTCTTAGGCTTCAAGGTAAACTCAGGAGAATACAAACTTATGGGACTAGCCCCATATGGCCGTTCAAATTCAGAAGAAGTAAAACATTATAAAAAAACAATTACCTCAGAGTTAATTGAAATTTACGAAGATGGCTCCATCTGGCTTAATCAAAAGTACTTCAGTTATGCCACAGGACTCAGAATGGTTTATGATGACAAATGGGAGACACTCTTTGGCTTTCCTAAAAGGCCGGCCGAATCGAACCTAGAACAACATCACTGTGATTTAGCCATAGCTATTCAAGAAGTTACTGAAGAAATAGTTATCCTTATGGCTAAGGAGGCTCAAAAGCTCACAAAAAGCAAAAATCTGGTACTTGCTGGTGGTGTAGCACTCAATTGTGTAGTCAACGGTAAACTTCAAAATGCAGAGATATTTGAGAATGTTTATATACAACCTGCCGCTGGCGATGCCGGAGGTGCATTGGGAGCTGCATTAGCGGCACATCATCTCTTTTTTGAACAAGAAAGGCTTATTGATACCTCAAAGCTAGATGCCATGAAAGGCTCCTATCTGGGCCCTGAATATTCTGGTCTTGATATAGAATTGATGGCTAAGAAATTTAAAGCCAAATATCATTTCTCAGAAAATTTTGATGATATATCAAAGCAAGTAGCCAAACTAATAAGTGAAGGAAACATCATTGGTTGGTTTCAGGGCAAAATGGAGTTTGGACCTAGAGCTCTTGGTGGAAGAAGCATCCTTGCGGACCCAAGGAATCCGGAAATGCAAAAAAAGCTGAACCTAAAAATTAAATATAGAGAAGGCTTCAGGCCCTTTGCCCCCTCAGTATTAGCCGATGATGTGGAAGAATACTTTGAATGCAAATCTACCTCCCCTTACATGCTATTAGTGCATGGAGTCAAAGAAAGCCGAAGAAATCAAGTTCCAGAAAACTATGATGAACTGCCTTTAATGGAAAAACTTTACTTCCTAAGGTCAGACCTTCCATCGATAACACATATTGACTATTCTGCCAGAATTCAAACTGTCCATAAGGAGACCAACCCGAGGTATCATCAATTAATAACAGATTTCAAGGCAGAAACTGGTGTAGGAGTAGTGGTAAACACAAGTTTCAATGTTCGTGGTGAACCTATTGTTTGTACACCTTTAGACGCCTATAAATGCCTAATGAGAACAGAAATGGACTATCTTGTGATAGGAAATCATTTGTTTAGCAAAGCGGAACAACCAGAATGGCTTGAAAAAGATAATTGGCAAGAAGAATTTACTTTAGATTAAACTTTTACCCACCTCAAATGGGCAACTATAAAATCTTCTTTTTTGAGGAAAGAAGAACACAACCATGGAATTTTTAAAAGACTTACTCAATTTTCTAAAAGAAAGAAAAAAATGGTGGTTAGCACCTGTAATCTTGGTGTTACTCTTAATCGGTGTCCTGATTGTTATTGGCGGCGGTTCATCACTAGCTCCGTTTATTTATACGCTCTTTTAATATGGAAAAACAAAACAACTCGGAGATTATCCTTTCCATTGTAGTTGGCTTTCTAGCCCTCTTTTTCATCTTTGATATTCAAGGCTTATTATATGCCGCTGGAGTCATTGGACTTCTTGGCTTGCTCTCTTCTGCTTTTGCAAACTTAATAAGCAAGGCTTGGCTTAAGTTTGCCGAGGTACTTGGCCGAATCAATGGCTCTATCCTCCTTACTATAATTTTCTTTTTAGTATTGACCCCTGTGGCTCTACTTATGAAACTGTTTAATGGAGGTGGTTCGCTTAACCTTAAAAAGCCTTCAAAAACTACTTTTGCTGAAAGAAATCATCAATACAAGGCTGAAGACCTTAAAAACATCTGGTAAAAAAGAAAAAGAGGCTGTCTCACACTTTTGAGACAGCCTCTTTAAAATCTTATCCAAACGCAGTATCAAATGTACTGATTGATAATCATCTCATAGTACTCTTGCTTACCGCTAATTTGAGCTGGCTCGCCTACTTCATGAGCAATCTTAGCTAAATCTTCAAGGCTCAATTCACCTTTTTCAAACTTAGCCCCATTACCAGAATCAAAAGAAGCATATCTGTCTGCTCTTAATTTCTTGTAAGGAGATTTTGTCAAAATGTTGTCCGCAATCAAAAGAGCACGAGCAAAAACATCCATTCCACCAATGTGAGCAATGAAAATATCCTCTAAGTCTGTTGAGTTTCTTCTAGTCTTAGCATCAAAGTTAATTCCACCAGTAGTGAATCCTCCATTTTCTAAGATAACCAACATAGACTCCGTAACCTCATAAAGGTCCACTGGGAATTGGTCTGTGTCCCATCCGTTTTGGTAATCTCCCCGGTTAGCATCAATAGAACCCAACATGCCAGCATCAGCAGACATTTGTAATTCGTGAGCAAAAGTATGACCTGCCAATGTAGCGTGATTAACCTCCGCGTTTATAGCAAAATCTTTATCTAAACCTTGAGCTTTCAAAAAGCCAATTACAGTTTGAGCATCAAAATCATACTGGTGCTTAGATGGCTCAGCTGGCTTAGGCTCTATATAATATTTACCTGTAAAGCCTTGCTTTCTTCCGTATTCTGAAGCTGTTCTTAAAAACTGACCTAAGTGGTCTAACTCTCTTTTAGTATTAGTATTCAAAAGAGACATATATCCTTCTCTACCACCCCAAAAAGTATATCCAGTACCACCAAGCTCGATAGTAGCGTCAATACAAGTTTTTACTTGTAATCCAGAATGAGCTACAACCTCAAAATTAGGGTTAGTAGATGCACCATTCATGTATCTTGGGTTTGAGAAAAGGTTAGCAGTACCCCAAAGTAACTTTACACCAGAAGCAGCTTGTTTCTGCTTAGCGTATTGTACTATAGTGGCCATGTTGCTCTCATATTCTTTCAAAGAATTACCTTCTGGAGACATATCCACATCGTGGAAACACCACCAGCCAGCACCTAGCTTAGTAAAAAATTCAAAAGCCGCATCCATTTTTTCATGAGCAGCAGTCATTGCGTTAGCATTGCTATCCCATGGAAAAGCCTTTGTTCCAGGACCAAATGGGTCACCGCCAGTTCCGCAGAACGTATGCCAGTAAGCTACAGCAAACTTCAAGTGGTCACGCATGGTTTTACCAGCTACCACTCTATTTTCATCATAAAATTTAAAGGCCATCGGGTTATCCGATTCTTTTCCTTCAAACTTAATTGGCTCCTTTATAAAAGGAAAAAATTCTTTGTCACCTAGGGTCAGGTTCAAATGGCTCATTACAAATGTTTTTTAGTGTTATGAAATAATAAGTGTCAAATATACAATTAATAATTTATTCCTAAATAATATCAACCAATTTATAGTCCAAAAGCACATAAAAAATATGCCCCGATTATACAACCAATAATAGGACCGACTACCGGAATCCATGCGTAAGACCAGTTATTCCCACCTTTTCCTGCAATTGGAAGTACGGCATGGGCTATACGAGGTCCTAAATCTCTGGCTGGATTTATGGCATATCCTGTAGCTCCTCCTAAAGAAAGACCAATGCCCCAAACTAAAATCCCAACCAAAACTGGCTTCAGTCCAGAATCAGCTTCTGCGTAAATAGACATCACACCTACTATCAATACAAATGTGCCGATAACCTCACTCAAGATATTTCCTAAAGTATGTGGTACAGCTGGACCTGTACAAAAAATACCAAGTTTAGTTGCCTGGTCGTCCGTTTCTTTCCAGTGTGGTAAATACATCAGCCAAACCATAGTAGCACCCAAAAATGCACCAATGAACTGAGCAAGAATAAAAGAAGCCACATTAGCATACTCGCCAGCATGAACTGCTAAACCAATAGTTACAGCAGGGTTTAAGTGAGCACCTTCGCTGCCAAATTTTTGTGCCACAAAAACTGCAAGAGCAACGCCGAAACCCCAACCTGTAGCTGTCACAATCCAGCCTGAATTATTTCCATAAGTTTTTGCTAAAGAAGTATTAGCATTCACACCTCCGCCAAAAAGTATCAGCATAAATGTTCCGACTAACTCGCCGATAAAGTTGGTTGTCTCCATTTCAATTTTAAGTTTAGGGTTGTTATTCTTGGCAATTTAGTAATTTCGCGACTTAATAATAATAGCATGCAATTAAATTCCCTTACGGCCATTTCTCCTGTAGACGGTCGATATAGACGCCATACGGAGAGTCTTGCTCCTTTCTTTTCTGAGTTTGGACTTATTCACTATCGTGTAAAAGTTGAAATTGAGTATTTCATAGCTCTTTGTGAAAAGCCTTTGCCACAGCTGGCAGACTTCAACAAAGCACTCTTCCCTGCTCTTAGAGACATATATAACAATTTCTCGGAGGCAGATGCTTTAGAAATTAAAGAGACCGAAAAAGTTACAAATCACGACGTAAAAGCCGTGGAGTACTTTATAAAAGCAAGGTTTGAAAAGATGGAAATTTCTCAGTTTTCTGAGTTTATTCATTTTGGACTTACCTCTCAAGATATTAATAATACCTCTATTCCATGGTCTCTTAAAGATGCTTCGGAAGAAGTTCTTTTTCCTGCGATAAACGGAATCATTGAAAACCTTTCCGCCCTGTCAAAAGAATGGGAAGACATTTCAATGTTAGCAAAAACACATGGTCAGCCAGCCTCCCCTACCAGATTAGGAAAAGAAATGGCCGTTTTTGTTGAAAGATTATCGGTACAGTTTGACCAATTAAAAAGTATTCCGTTTTCTGCTAAGTTTGGCGGAGCCACAGGAAACTTCAATGCCCATCACGTAGCCTATCCTGAGCACGACTGGGTAGCCTTTGGAAATAACTTTGTGAACAATATTCTTGGCCTTAACAGAAGCCAGAAGACGACACAAATAGAGCATTACGATAATTTTGCAGCATATTCTGACGCTTTGAAACGTATCAACAACATATTGATAGATTTCTCAAGAGATATCTGGACCTATGTAATGATGGAGTATTTCAAACAAAAAATCAAAGCAGGTGAAATTGGCTCATCGGCCATGCCTCATAAGGTAAACCCTATCGATTTTGAAAATGCAGAAGGAAACTTAGGTGTGGCTAATGCTTTACTAGAGCACTTTGCAGCAAAATTACCAATATCAAGACTTCAAAGAGACTTGACGGACTCTACTGTTCTTAGAAACGTAGGTGTTCCTATTGGCCATGCCGTAATTGCTCTTAAATCCTTAGAAAAAGGAATTGGCAAATTACAGCTGAACAAAGAAGCCATCGATAGAGATTTGGAAAACAACTGGGCAGTAGTGGCTGAGGCCATTCAAACGGTATTAAGAAGAGAAGGTTTCCCAAAGCCTTACGAAGCATTGAAAGACTTAACGCGTAAAAACGAAAAGATTACAGAAAAGTCAATCAAAGAATTTATAGAGTCTTTAGACATTTCTGACAAAGTAAAATACGAACTAAAGGCTATTACGCCTTTTACTTTTACTGGGGTTTAGCAGAATCTCAAATGTTTATATCAAGCCGAAGCCTTTTGGGTTTCGGCTTTTTTTATGATTCCATTTTCCAATAAAATCACTTCATCAGCAAAGCCTTCGAAGTTATGACGGTGAGTGACTTCCTTTTAGAACCGCTCTAATTAGCCTAATAACTTTCTATTTCCCTCTATCTCTTAATACATGAGAACGATATTTCCTTCCGCACAGTGAAAAACAAATCTCATTTTACTTTTTTAGTCCTATTCTTTCGTTTATTCCAATAGTAATTTAAGCCAATACTTGTCCAATAGTTTTTTCTACTTATCGACGGGTTATCAATAGGCAAAACACTAAATACATTAATAGAATTCTCTATTTTAAGTGCAATAGTATTACTTCTACCGGGCAGAGAAAGTAAAAGCCCCATTGAAGAATTTACAAATCGATATTTTTCAAACTCAGATACCTTATTTAAAGCTTTTTGATTTATCAAAAAGTTAGTATTTAATAAAATATCCAAATTAAACCTTTCCCACTTAATTAAGTTATAGTTTAGGTTTATTGAAGGGTTCAAAAGCCACCCTGAATTTCCTCTTTCATAAATCGACTTATTGTTGAAACCGCCAAATCGACCAATATTTAATCCATAATTTAAGTTAAGATCATGATTTTTTAAGTTTACAGTTTTCGCAGTGAGGTAAGTGTCAATTGATAAAATAAAATCCTCCCGATAATAAAGTCTTTTAGATTTTACTCCTGAGACATTATTAATGGAATATTTCTTGACAAAATTAATTGATGAGGAGAAAGGTGCAGTCTTCTGAGCATTAACATGCGAATTAATCAGTAAATGACTCGCTACTACTATACAACTGAGTGCTCTTAATTTCATTTGGATAAAATAATAATTACCATAAAATATATTCCTATATTTTCTCATTTAAGGAAAATGACAATACCATCTAATTTAGAAATTAAAGAAAAATAATTTACACACAAAGACACGTCCTCTATTACTCCTTTTGCATTTCCTGATGCAAATTGAGCAGATTCATAAGAGAACAGCTTTCTAGTCAAATAGAATTTCTATTTTAGCATTAACAACCCTTATATAAAATGCTAAAGAAAACTCCCATCATCCCTTTTATTCTCACCACAAGTCTTTTTGCCTTGTGGGGTTTTGCCAATGACATTACCAATCCTTTGGTAAAAGCCTTTGGTACCATTTTTAATCAAAGCCAAACCATCAGCACCTTTGTGCAGGTAGCTTTTTATGGTGGATACTGCTTAATGGCTATTCCCGCCGCTATTTTCATCAAAAAATACTCCTATAAGAAAGGGCTTTTAATAGGACTTGCTCTTTATGGTTTAGGCTGTTTGGCATTTATTCCCGCAGCACAGCTAGGCGTTTTCCAAGTTTTCTTAGTCGCCTATTTTATCATGACTTGTGGTTTAAGTTTCTTAGAAACCAGTGCCAACCCATACATTCTTGCCATGGGAGAAGAAGAAACCAGTACGCAAAGATTAAATCTAGCTCAAGCTTTTAATCCTATTGGTTCTATTACTGGTGCATACATTGCTACTAATTTCATTTTAGGAAAAATGAACAAAATGGGCACGCAAGAGCGTGGCGAACTTTCTGCTACCGACTTTGACGCAGTAAAAATGGCCGACTTAGAAATAGTCAAAGGTCCTTACGTCATTATCGGTTTAGTTCTGATAATCATGTTTGTACTGTTCTTGATCTATAAAATGCCAGAATACAAAGAAGCGGACACCTCTAAAGGGTTAGATATCAAAGGCACTTTTCAGCGATTAATGAAAAACGGAAGGTATAAAGAAGGTGTAATAGCACAAGCTTTTTATGTAGGTGCTCAAATAGCCATGTGGACTTTCATAGTACAATACGGCACAGAGGTTTATATGAACCTTGGCATGATTGAAGCCGAAGCGGTAGAAAAGTCTAGTGGTATCCAGATATACGCTTTAGTCCTTTTTGCAGCCAGCAGATTCGTCTTCACCTTCTTAATGAAATTTATGCAGCCTGGTTTCTTATTGATGCTTTTAGCCACATTAGCAATCGTCTTATTGCTTCCTGTCATATTTGTAGGCGGAGAAATAGGCATGTATTGCATTGTTGGTGTTTCTGGCTGTATGTCTTTAATGTTCCCAACTATTTATGGTATTGCACTAAAAGGAGTGGGAGACGATGCCAAGTTAGGTGCAGCAGGTTTAGTGGCCGCTATTGGTGGTGGTGCACTATTGCCATTGGTTCAGGCTTCTATTATTGACAATTCTTCTGTGAATTTATCTTTCATTGTTCCATTAGTATGTTTCATCGTAGTGGTGTTTTACGGAAGAAGAGCGTATACCAAATATGCTTAAGCAGAGAATATTAGACAATTTGAAGGAATAAGAATCTCTTAAAATAGTTGACAAAAGGCTTATTTATTATTTAGTAAATAAGCCTTTTGCTTACCTACTAAAGTAGATTCAGTATTAAAAAATCAATAAGTCATTAAGATTTTGCGTTATTAGCAACAGAATAACCATTATTAATGCTAAGATCACTTATCACCATATTCGTATTCCTTATAGGCTTTCAAGCTTTTTCTCAAGAAATGCCACAACCTGAGGAAGATAAGCCCATTTATTTTGAGCAACCTAAGTCTAATTTCAAAGAGAATTTACACTACGGTGGGAACGTTTGGTTAGGCTTTTTTGGTACTTTCTACGCCGACCTCTCTCCTATGGCTGGTTATGAACTAAATGAAGCAGGAACAATAGCAGGTTTAGGGGCCACATTTATTTATCAAGGCAGTTACAATCCTAACGGAACGGGAGTTGCTATGGCTGGTCCAAGGATATTTGTGCGTCAGCCAATCTGGCGAAGCATATTTGCTCATGCAGAATATGAAATCATAAATGCCCCAGAAACCCAATTCTACTCCTTCGACCAAAACAATCTGCCTGCTGGATTAGAAGAATATCCTAGAAAATGGGAAGGCTCACCCTTAATAGGTCTTGGTTTTTACCAAGGTGGAAATAGACAGCAGTCCGGAAGTTTCATCTCCGTCATGTATAACATTGGTCACTCTTATGGAAAAGGATTTGTGTCTCCACAAGGTTTAGGTGGCAATGACTCCCCTTTAGTATTAAGGTTAGGATTCTTCTTTTAAAGAATAATTGTCTTATTCCCAAAAATAAAGACGCGGTCGTTAAAGACTAATTTTAGTGCTTTGGTAAGTACCATTTTCTCTACGTCCTTACCTTCTCTTGACATGTCTTTTGAACTGAATCGATGGTCCACTTTTTTCACGTCTTGAGCAATGATTGGGCCTTCGTCCAAATTGTTATTGACAAAGTGAGCTGTAGCTCCAATAATCTTAACACCACGGTCAAAAGCCTGCTTATATGGATTTGCTCCGATAAATGCTGGTAAAAAAGAATGGTGAATATTGACAATCTTGTTTGAAAACTTCGCCACAAAGTAAGGCGTCAAAATCCTCATGTATTTAGCCAAAACCAGATACTCTGGCTGATAGTCATGCACCACCTTCATTATAGCCAACTCATGGTCCTCTCTGGAAAGTCCTACATGACTTACATGATGAAAAGGGATATCAAATTTGTCAACAAAAGGCTTCAGGGAGTCATAGTTACTAATCACTGCCAAGATATTAGCATTTAATTCGCCAAAGTGATAGCGTGTAAGTAAATCAGAAAGGCAATGATGCTCTTTAGTACATAGAATAACTATATCCTTTTTCTTTTTAGGATTTAATCGGAACTTGATTTCTTCATTTGGCACCCTTTTTCTCAAGTCAGGAATAACTCTTTCCGTATCGAAACCTTCCTCACTTTCAAACTCCGTCCTCATAAAAAACTGGCCAGCAGGGCTCACATACTCATCTTGATTGATGATGTTGCACTCATTTTTATAAAGAACTTTTGTAACGTGATAAACCAAACCTTTTGAATCTGGTCCTTCCATTAAAAGGATATTTCTAGTCATTTTCTGTTGCCAAAGGCTAATTTTATGCGAAACAAATAGATGGTAGTACCATCAAGCAAATTATATGAACTTTATTTTTAGATTTTTATGTTTTAAGTTTCACTTTAGTGGTAAAAAATTACATTTCGTTAAAATTAATTGTGATGCTAGAATAAATAATTTTAATTTCATGTTACACAGGAAAACCCGAAACCTTGAAGCCTATAAATGAATATTGAATTTAACGATAATTTTGATGAAGTAGGAGACAAAGGCATTAACCAAACCGCAAAGAAATTTGAGGACATGGTTCTTAATGACGAGTCTCACTACCTAAACGAAGATACCTACGAATCACTATCTGAGTTTTACATAGAAAAGTCTGATTGGGTTTTAGCGAAAAAAGCGTGTCAACTAGGCTTAAATCAATATCCTTATTCTTTAGAACTCCTTTTAAACAGAACCCAGCTTCATGTCAATGAACTAGAATATGAAGAGGGCATAGAGCTTCTGGAGAAGGCTGCCACTTTTTTTCCTGCCGATACAGAAATACTCTATATGAAAGGGGTTATTTATAATTTGATGGGCGAACACCAAACCGCTCTTGAATTACTGGAAAGAGCATTGCTCCTCTCTGACCAAAAAGATGACATTCACTTTCAATTAGCTCAAACTTTTCAAAATATTGGCGAATTTCAAAAGGCCGTATTTCATTACAAAGAGGCTATTAAACTGGGTTATGACAACGAAATAGCTTACTTAGAGCTAATTTATAACCTAGAATACTTGAATACCTTAGAGGCTAGTATTCCATATTTCAAAAACTTAACTGACGAAAAGCCATACTCGCATTACGCTTGGTATTGCCTTGGTCTAGCTTACAGCAGGCTAAAAAAATATCCAGAAGCCATTAGAGCCTTTGATTTTTCTGTAGTTATAAAGGAGGATTTTGCCAGTGGATGGTTTAACCTTGGCCATAATTACATGAATGAGGAGAACTATGAAAAAGCAAAAGGGTCTTACGAAAAAACGCTTAGTCTAGAAAAACCTTCAGCTGAAGTATTAACCTATTTAGCTTCTAGCTTAGAAAAACTTGGCGACTTTTTAGGAGCTTTTCAAAACTTCAAAAAAGCCACAGAAATAGAAGAAAATTGGGAAGAAGCTTGGTACGGTATGGCATCCGTGCTTTTTGAGCAGAAAAAATGGATGGAAGCCATTCATTTTGCAAAAAAAGCGACCAAAATAAATGAAACAAATAGCGACTATTGGCTTATTCAAGGTGATATAGAAGCTCAACTAGGAAATGTAGCTTCAAGCATTGAAGCCTATAACCGTGCAGCTAATCTTGACCCTGAAAATATAGACATATGGTTAAATTGGTCTTTACTCTATTTTGACCAAAAAGAGTACCATAAGGCATTTGAAGTTATCTATAACGCCATTGAAGAGGTTCCTGACGAAGCCGACCTTTACTACAGAGCTACCGTTTATTTAGTATATGACGGCACCTATAACGAGGCGTACAAATATCTTCAAGATGGTTTGAATTTAGATTTTGATGCTCACGAGCAAATTTATCCGTTCTTCCCAAACTTAAAGACCCAAAAAGCTCTTTTCAGAATTATTGAGCAATACAAATAGGCTAGAAAGCAACGCCATTCTGCGTTAATATATCTATAGCTTCCTGCTTACCTTTTTGTGCCGCCTTTTTATACCATTCTATGGCATCATTTATTAAGCCTCGGTTAGCGTGGTTAATTCCTATGTTATACTCATAATCGCCACTAGGGTCTAATTCAGCTGCCTTTGCCCAATATGCCAAAGCTTCATCATTCCTACCCGTTTCAGCTAGGCTTAATCCTATATTTTTATAGGCCACTAAAAAGTCAGGTGCTTTTTTAATCAAAGCTTCCAATTCCTCTATCTCTTTCGAAAGGTTTCCTTCCTGTCTATAGCTAAAAGAATGATTTAGTAACAAATCAAGGTTATCAGGATTTTCTAAAATCAATTTATCATAAAGTGCCCTAGCCTCTTCCCCTCTTCCTACTGAAGAAAGAACAGAACCGTAAGTATGCATATAGTCAAAATTATCAGGTTCAGCTTCTGCCGCTAGTTTTGCGTATTGATAAGCCTCTTCGTTCCTATCCGTTTTACTCAAAACCAAAGCCATTAACCAGTCTGTTCTGGTCTTAACAGGCATATAATTATAAGCTCGCTGTATATAAGGCAATGCCAAATCATACTGGCCTTCATCTATATACATAGAGCCAATGGTTCGGCAAACATCTGCATTCTTAAAACCATTATTATCAGCTTGTGTTAGGTATTTCTTTGCTAATGTAAAGTCTTTCTCCCCTAAATGGTACCAACCAATATTACTAAGCACCATGGCATCTTGTGGGTAAACCTTTTCAGCTGGCGTAAAGAGCGTATAACCATTTTTCCAATGGGGCACTTGAATAAAAGTCAATACAGCATAAATACCCAAAAGACCATAACTTATATATTTCCAAGAAACACCTTCTGCTATTTTATTTCCAAGAAATAAGCTTATCAAAAAGAGTGGTCCAATGGAAGACAAGTAATAGTACCTATCAGCCACTATGGCACTTCCTACTGGTAAAATCTGTAAAACGGTAGAAATAGCAATAGTGAAAAAGGCCACCGCCCACCAGATTCTTTTATCTTTTCTTCCTAAGAAATACATGACTCCGAGAAAAACCGGAAGGGCAGCTGCCGCCAAATTAAAAATACCTGGAATAGCCCCATTCGGCTTTCCTGGATAAGGATAAAAAGGGAGTAAATTATAAGGTACAAGTGTTTTAACCCAATAAAATAAAAATGAGTAACAGGCTATTCTAGCTCTTTCAGAAACAGTATAAGCCGCTGAAATAACTGAGCTCGCATCTGCTCCAGCATCTTTCTGTGCAGTGGTAGCTATATAAGCAAAAGATAAAGTGATTATGAAGTACGGAATCTTATCCAACAAGTTTTTAATTGACAGCTTTTTACCCAAAAACCACCAATCGGTAATAATTAATAAAGCTGGCAGAACTACTGCCATACCTTTTGATAAACATGACAAAATGAAGAACAAGAGCGAAAGACCATATTGAAGTTTGTTCTTTTCGGCATCATACTTCAAGTAGGTCCATACAGAAAGAAGCAGGAAAAGTGTATAAAGCACGTCTTTTCTTTCCGCCGCCCAGGCCACGGACTCTACGTGCAAAGGATGTAAAGCAAAGAAGCCTGCCGTTAAAAGAGCTACCCAAGTATTTCTATTTAGCCTCTTAATCAGCAGGTAAACCAAGAAACTATTTAAGCCATGCAGCCAAAGGTTATTAAAATGATAAAACCAAGGACTATCGCCCACTAACGCGTACTCCAAAGCCAATGAAAGCATGGTTAAGGGATGAAAGTTACCAACATGAAAGCCCGTCAAAAGGGAATTAAGGTCAAATGTTTTAACCGCCTCATTAAGGGTGATATAAGGGTCATCATCCCAAACCAAGCCATTTGACCAGATTTGAGCATATGACAAAAAGATACCCCCCATCAAAATGAGCAAAACCCACTTTTGATCAATTTCAAAACTAGCTTCTTTTTCCGCTACTGGTCTTGCTACCTTTTTAACTTCTGAAACCTTTTTATTTTTCTGATACCTATTTTTTGCCATCTAAACGCTGTCTTCAACAAATTATATTTATTACAAATTTGTATAAAAATGTGACATTTTCATCCTTCCCTGGCCTATAAAATCATATTTTGGCTAATTGTAACAAATTGAGGTACTTTGCGTTCTGATTTGGCAGAACTATTGCAAAGCTTTAAACAGCTTCTGCTAACTCACTAAAAACGAAATCTTTAATGTTAAAAAGGCTTTTCTTTCTTACTTCAATACTTACTCCTTTTATGTCTTTAGCCCAAGATATAACTGAAGATGTGGTAAAAAACGACGAAGACATTTCGGCTGAAGCCTCCTTTATTGAAGGGATGAAAGAATACATTGCCGAAAACTATGCTAAATCGGCTAATATATTTGAAGGAGTAATTAAAAAGCATGAACCTACCGCAGGAATGTATCACATGCTTAGCAAGGCCTACCTCCAACTAAATAACTTGAATGACGCATCTGTAGCTGCAAAAGAAACGCTAAACCTAGAAAAAGATAATACCTACTATCAAACGTTTTATGCAGATATTTTAACGCAGCTTTTAGACTATGACGGTGCCATTGATTTATACAAAAAGGTAATCCGAAAAAATCCTTTAGACATATCTACCTATATTCTTTTAAGTGAAATTTATATAGTACAAGAGGAATATGACGCCGCCATAAAGCTCTACAATCAAGTAGAGAAAAACATTGGCTCTGACGAAGAAATATCTCACAGGAAGCAAATGCTTTATTTGAGACAAAACAAGGTAGATGAAGCCATAAAAGAAGGTGATAGACTTATGGAAAGTCAACCATTGGATCCTGAATATGTGCTAAATCAGGCTCAGATAATGATTGGCAATCAGAAACTACCTGATGCCGAAAAGCTACTTTTAAACCACCTTAAAAGCGACCCAAACTTAGCTGAAGGTCACGTACTATTAGCCGATATCTATAGACGCTTTGGAGACATTGATGCCTGTCACGAACACTTAGAACTTGCCTTTGAGAATCCGTCATTAGAATCTGAAATAAAACTTAAAGTGCTAGGCTCATTTATAAAACTAGTAGAAGAAAAGCCCGACACGGAAAGTATTAACAACGCTATCTCCTTAACTCAAAATCTAATTGACATTGACCCTGAATTAGCAGGAGCTTATGTTTTCATGGGCGATCTTCTTATGAAAAAGGGTAGACTAGAAGAGGCTAGAGAAAATTATGTTAAGTCTACAGAGTTTGACAAGTCTGTTTTTGAAGTTTGGTTAGCCATTGTAGAATTAGACACTAAAACAGAAAACCTTAAAAATCTAGTAAAGGATGCAGGGAAAGCGGCGGAATACTTCCCGAATCAAGCCTTTTTCTGGTATCACTTTGGGTATGGAAACGTTTTAATCAAAGATTATGAAGAAGCTATTTATGCACTAGAAGAGGCTAGAAATCTCTCGTTTGACAAGCCTGAGCTCTTAAAGCATATCTTATCTTTATTAGGCGATTCTTATAACGCAGCTAAACAATACAATGATTCAGAAAGAGCCTATGAAGAAGCCCTTAAAATGGATCCTGAATACTTGCCCGTTTTAAACAACTATAGTTATTTCTTGGCTTTAAGAAACAAAAACCTCCCAAAAGCCCAAGAAATGTCTAAGAGACTAGTAAGTCTTTCCCCTTCCAATGTCGATTATTTAGACACAAGAGCTTGGGTTTTATTTAGAGCGGAAAACTATCTACACGCTAAAGAAGTTATTGAAAGTGCTGTGATTTACGCCAAAGATGTCAACGGAACTGTCTTAGAACATTACGGAGATATCTTGTACAAACTTGGAGACAAACCTCAAGCCTTAGAGCAATGGAAAAAGGCCAAGTTATTAGGCGAAAACAGCAAAACGATTGACCAAAAAATTTCAGAACAGAAATACATAGAATAATCCCTTTTCATGGCCCTTAATTTAGTTCGCCTTCTGATTCTCTCTTCTCTTCTATTTGTTCAGTTTTCCTGCAAGCGAAGTAAAATTCAAAAATCCATTGCAGAATTACCAAAATCAGATATTGCTGGAATTGACTCTACCTTAATTGTTCCCAGTGTTGCAGATTTAGTAATTCAAGAGTCCGATTTTCAATACCTAAAACTTAAGAGTAAGATTGATTTCCAATCAGAAAACCTATCGCAATCTTTCCCTGCCAATGTACATATCAAAAAAGATAGTGTCATTTGGATTTCCGTTTCTGTGGGAATTGAGGCCGCTAGATGTCTTATAACACAAGACTCCATTCAGTTTTTAGATAGAATTAACCGCAATTATTACGAGCTAAGCATCTCCGAGTTAAGCGAGCAGTTCAATTTTGACTTTAACTTTAGCATTTTACAGTCGCTCCTTATAGGTAACCTGCCTTTTAGCAAAAGAGACAAGGACCAAGTGGTTTTAAATAGCTTGTACACCAGTTTGTTTCAACAAGCAAGGAACATAAAGATTGAGAACCAAATTGATAACGTTAGTCATAAACTAACCACTGTCCTTGCTGAGGATTTAGGAGGTAAAAGTAAGCTTGGCGTTTCATACTCCGACTTTTTTCAAGAAGTAAGCGGTGGCGTGGTGCCCCATGCAATCTTTGCAAAAATTGATGTTTTTAGAGGAGATATGGTAAAAACTTCCACACTTGACTTCAAACATACTAAATTTGAATTCTTAGATAGCGAACTCCGCTTTCCTTACACCATTCCTAAAAGTTATCAGAAGGGTGTAATAGTCTTTTAAAAGGAACTACATTCTTTAAAAATTAGCTTTAATTTTGAATATGAATTTCAATCTCAAAAAGGCAGCCCTCTTAATCACATTTTTATGTGTAGGCTTTTCTGTTTTGGGTCAAAAGTCAAGAGAGCAGTTAGAACAAGAAAAAAAGGCTAACCTCGAAAACATCAAGCGAGCAGAAAGGGTTTTAAACCAAACTAGCTCTAAGAAAAAAGCCTCACTAGGGAAAGTTAAAGCTCTAAATACCCAAATCATAAATCAGCAAAAGCAGATTGACCTTTTCTCTGAAGACATCAACCTTATCAATACAGAAATTAGCGAGTTAGAGCTAGCAAATGCTGAGCTTCAAAAAAAACTATCCGCATTAAAAAAGGAGTATGCCGAAATGCTTTATATAGCTTCCAAATCAAGTGGAAAGCTAAATAAGCTAAGTTTTCTTTTTTCTGCGAGGTCATTTAATGACCTCGTAATGCGATATAAATACCTAGAACAATACACTGACAACAGGAAAATTCAGGTGGCTCAAATCAATACCGTTTCGGAAACTCTTGCAGCTAGACAAAAGGATTTGTCACAAAAGAAAGTGCAGAAACAGAGTGTCTTAACCCAAAAGAAAGGTGAAACCAATAAATTGTCTTCGCTAAAAAGAGAGCAGTCATTAACGGTAGCCCAACTAGCAAAGCAAGAAAAACAGATTAGGAAAGAGATTCAAGACACTAAAAAGGCTATTAAGAGGTTAGACAACTTGATTTCGTCTATCATTAGAAAATCTTCTAATAGCAATGTCACTAAAAATGAAGCTGTGGTAAATACCGCTTTGTCCGCCTCTTTTCAAAACAACAAGAAAAGACTCCCTTGGCCTGTTCAAAATGGCTTTATCTCTGATAAATTTGGTGTTAAAAACCACCCTCTTTTGAAGAATATAAAAATTGATAATAATGGTGTTGACATTCAAACTTCGCCAAACGCAAGAGTCAGTTCCGTTTTTGACGGGATAGTACTAGACATCTCTCAAATCCCTGGTTTAAACAATGTCATTGCCATTCAGCATGGCGACTACTATACCGTTTATGCCAACTTAAAGTCTGTTAGTGTAAAACTTCAGGACAAAGTAATAGCAGGGCAGCTGATAGGAATAGCAGGGCAAAAGGACGGAGAATACGAAATCAATTTCCAAGTTTGGCAGCAATTCACCAAAATGAATCCTGAACTTTGGCTAGCTAGAAAATAGCTCGATTTGGAAAGCACAAAAAAAACTTCAATCTTCAATAATAATTAAAGCATAATCATGTCTGTACATTCTGATATTAAAAGAGTCACCACCAACATTCTTCGCAACATGAAAGACAATGGTGATAAGATTGCTTGTTTAACAGCATATGATTATTCTATGGCTGCCTTAGTAGATGCTGCTGGCATCGAACTGATTCTTGTGGGCGATTCTGCCTCCAATGTAATGGCAGGCCATGAAACCACGCTTCCTATTACACTAGACCAAATGATTTACCATGCTCAAGGTGTAATACGTGCTGTAAAAAGGGCTTTAGTGGTAGTTGATTTGCCTTTCGGTAGTTATCAAGGAAACTCCACGCAGGCTCTAAAATCGGCTATCAAGATCATGAAAGAATCTGGAGCACATGCAGTAAAAATGGAAGGTGGCAAAGAAATAGAGGAGTCAATAACCAGAGTACTAAGTGCTGGAATTCCGGTGATGGGTCATTTAGGCTTAACGCCACAGTCTATTTATAAATTTGGAACTTATACAGTAAGAGCAAAAGAAGAAGAAGAGGCCGATTTACTAAAGTCAAATGCTAAACTTTTAAGCGACCTAGGCTGCTTTGGTGTAGTCCTTGAAAAAATACCTAGAGGCCTAGCGGAAGAAGTGACTGCTTCTATAGAAATTCCAACCATTGGTATTGGTGCAGGAAGTGGCTGCGATGGTCAAATCTTGGTAATTCATGATATGCTAGGCATAAACAAAGATTTTAGTCCGCGTTTTTTAAGACGCTATGCCGACCTACATAAAGAAATGACAAATGCTTTTACAGGATATATAAAAGATGTAAAATCGGGAGACTTCCCGAACGAAAAGGAGAGTTATGGCTAGTGTTGGCTAAAACTCCACACACTAAAATAAAAACCAAATGGAACTTAGAGCCTATCCATACATACGCTTAGTTCTCTTTCTAATTATTGGAATATACGCTTACGAATATCAATTCTTAAGCGAAACGGTTTTTCTATTAACCTTAGCCAGTGCCACCGTTCTTTTTACAATCGGATATTTCTTCACTAAAGCAGGCATCCTTCAAAGCATTGGAATATATACACTTTTAATTTGTCTCGGATTTGGAGCAGCACAAATCAGCAAGAAAAACCAAGCCACCGACTCCTTAAGCAACTTGGACGGCTATATGGTCAGAGTTAATGGAGCCGTTGAAACCAAACCCAAGTCTTTTAAAGCAATTGCCGAGATTCTAAGTATAAGAAAAGACAGTACTTGGAAAGACTCAAAAGGAGAAATATTACTCTATTTCACTAAAGAACTAGATAAACCACAATATGGCGATATTTATCTTATCAATAATTCACCACGAGAAATAGAAGGCCCGAAAAACCCATTCGAGTTTAATTACAAAACCTTTCAAAACAGAAGAGGTATCCAATCACATCATTTCCTAAGAAAAGACGATTTTGTCAAACTAGGCCATAAAGCAAAATACCCTATTCTGGCTTGGTCATATAATCTGAATGAGCAGTGTGGTAGCATCCTCAAAGAAAAGCTAGATAATAAAGCGGGTTTAGCGGTAGCCGAAGCCATGTTACTAGGAACCAAAGATGAATTAGATAATGACACAAGAGACGCTTACGCCACTGCAGGAGCGGTTCATATCTTAGCTGTTTCTGGCTTGCATGTTGGTATATTGATGTTGATGCTCAACTTCCTTTTAAGTCCATTAAAAAGAAATCCTTTGCTTTTTGGTCTACTTACCGTCTCTTTACTTTGGGCGTATGCTGTTTTCACTGGCTTGTCTCCAAGTGTAACCAGAGCCACTTTAATGTTCAGCCTATTTCAACTTGGAACAATGTTTAATAGAGACAAAAATAGTATCAATGTTTTGGCAGGCTCTGCCTTCTTACTTTTGTTGCTTAAGCCTTTCTGGCTATTTGAAGTTGGGTTTCAATTATCCTATTTAGCCATATTTGGAATTATATATTTATTTCCATTTCTCAATAAACTTTACGAACCCAAAAACTGGCTCATTGCTAAACTGTGGCAAATAAGTATAGTTTCCATTGCTGCTCAATTATTCACTTTCCCATTAAGTATCTACTATTTTCATCAATTCCCAAACTACTTCCTTTTGACTAATCCGATAGTAACAGTCATGAGTTTCGCAGTACTTTTTGTAGGTATTTTTAGTCTAATTTTCACCGCAGTGCCGTTTATATCAGATATACTTTACTGGGTATTAAACCTTGTTTTGGATATTTTAAACAAATGCATTTTTCTAATTTCGTCTCTTCCTGAATCAAAAGCCCTCGGCTTTTCTATTTCTCAAACGGAAGTAATTCTACTCTATTTATTCTTATTCTGCATTATTCTATTCTTCCTGAAAAAGGATATCAAGTTCTTTTTAGTAGGACTTACCCTATTAATTGGTTTATCATTTTGGAACATTTCTGAAGACATTCATCAAAGCAAACAACGTGCTTTAACCTATCATTTCATTCCTAAATCATCGGGAATTAGCATTATCCAAGCTAAGTCCGCTGTGTTTTTGACAGACTCCACCACCGCCAACAATCCTAGGGCGTATGACTTTCACCTTAAAAACTATTACGACAATAAAGGAATTCAAAACTATAAAATCATCAGTCCTGAAAAAGAGAACACAAGCTATACTTTTGAAGTAGCTAGTTCCAAAAACCTTTGGATAAGAAGGTTTTATCGTGGCAAAGTAAGTGAAGAGTTCAATAGAATATTAGTATCGAACAACGCTGTTTATGACCTCGAAAAACAGTTTACTACATATCCTAAGCAAATCATTCTAGATGATTCTAACTCGAAATACAGAATAAGTAAACTTAAGAACCAAGCAGACTCCCTAGGCATTAACCTCATCTCACTTTATGAAAGTGGCGGAACCACCTTCACCTACTAAACTCGTGGAATCCATTTGACCTCCTCGGCATCTTCTTCTTTGCCTATCAGTCTAGAAAGCACAAACAGATAATCAGAAAGCCTGTTTAAATACTTAATGAGTATAAAGTCTAAACCAGCTTCATCATGAAGCCTAATAGCACATCTTTCAGCCCTTCTGCAGATCGTTCTTGCTAAATGAGCATAAGAAACATTAATAGCACCACCGGGCAACACGAAATGCCTTAAACTTGGCAACTTCTCATTCATAGCGTCCATCTCTTTTTCTAAAAGTTCAATATCATCCTCAATAAGATCAGGGAGTTTTTTTGCTCTACCCTCTGGAATTGAAGCTAATTCTGCCCCTATGGTAAAAAGTCTATCTTGAATTTCTTTCAAAAGAACCCTTCGTTCCATATTTTTAGAAACATCTCTCAGCAAACCAATCCAAGAATTTAATTCATCAACGCTCCCATAAGCCTCAATTCTTAATTCTCCCTTGCTAATTCGCTCTCCGCCTATTAGGCCTGTGGTGCCATTATCACCAGTTTTAGTATAAATCTTTGACATAATTATTTTTAGAAGTGATGCAAGGCTAAATTTGCACTCAAATTAATACTACCACAAGAAATTTAAGTATTTAAAATATGTACACCGTTATTTTCAATTACTGGAGAAGGGCTGCTTTTTTATTTCTACTTGGGCTTTTGCTCTTTTGTTATGTGGGTTTCCCTGACTCCATAGCATATAAGCACAATGGAGTGGGTAGACCAATTGGCTTTATTGACAAACAAAATTTCTTCTATTTATCGGTAGGAGTGATTGTTGGACTAAACCTTGTTTTCGGTCTTGTCAAATCTCAGTTTCAAAAAATAGACTTTCAAAAATTGCTTCCAAACAATAATTGGGGGACAAACCAAGAATACCTAAAAAACCTACTTTCAGGATGGTTTAATGCCATACTTGCTTTTATAAATACCTATTTAGTTTTTTCATTGATGGGGCTAAAAAGTATAAACATGGAAGTAGAGCAAAATCTCGATAGAGATTATAGCTGGTTTTTAATCATTGGAGCAATCGTTCTAATTGGTCTAATTTTCTCAGTTCCTCTAAAAATCTTGTTTTCTAATCCTCCTAAAAATTGATAATTCCTTCCGAAATACGAATAGAAGACTTCAATTATTCGCTTCCTGATTCTCAAATAGCCAAGTACCCACTTAGCCCAAGAGACTCATCAAAATTGCTTGTATATAAAAACAAACAAATAAGAAGCGAAGCTTTTTCGTCACTCTCAGCTGAACTACCTAAAAACGCTCATTTAGTTTTTAATAATACTAAGGTTATACCTGCTCGTTTATTTTTCAGAAAGCAAACTGGAGCTTTAATTGAGATTTTCCTTTTAGAACCAATTTTGCCCAGCAAAGTCATTTCTCAAGTAATGGAATCAACAGATTCTACTACCTGGAAAACAATGATTGGGAATAAAAAAAAATGGAAAGATGAAGTATTAAGTCTAGATATTCCGATTGAAAATGGAAGTGCAATAAATGTCAAAGCAGAACTTGTAGAAAGAGAAGAAAACACCATTTCATTCAAATGGACTGGTGGTATTAGTTTTGCAGAGCTCGTCAAAGTATTTGGAGAAATACCACTTCCACCCTACCTCAATAGAAAAACGGAAGAAATAGATAAAGAAACTTATCAAACTGTTTATTCAGAATCTGACGGAGCAGTAGCTGCTCCGACCGCTGGGCTTCATTTTACAGACAATACTTTTGAAAGCTTGAAAGAACGAGGAATAAAAACTTCCTTTATAACACTTCATGTGGGAGCTGGCACTTTCCAACCCGTTAAAACTGAAAATGCTCTGGAACATCACATGCATTCCGAGCAAATAGTCTTTTCTAAAAACTTTCTTAAGTCTCTACTAGAACATGGCGGCCCCATAATTCCTGTTGGCACTACGTCCATGCGTTGTTTGGAAAGTCTCTATTGGTTTGCTTTAAAAGTTTGGAAAGATAGAGAAAGTCAAATTCCATTTAAGATTGAAAAGCTTTTCCCGTACGGGTTTGAAGAAAATGACTTACCGAATAAAAAGGAAGCCATTCAGGCTATTCTTGAATACATGGAAAACCAGAACACTGAAAAGCTAGTTGGAGATACAGAGATTTACATTTTCCCTGGTTACAAACCACGCCTTTGTGAGGGTATCATAACCAATTTCCATCAACCAAAGTCAACACTACTGCTACTCATATCTTCACTAGTAGGAGACAAATGGAAAGAAATATATGATTTTGCCCTACAGAAAGAGTATCGCTTTTTAAGTTATGGAGACTCAAGTCTTATTCTGCCTTAAGCCTAAGAGAACTACCTCTTGGAATTAATTCATGTCTTAAGACAATCGTGTTAGTCAGCTGCACTTTGGTGTCACCATTCAAATGGCTAATTAGACTTCTAGCAGCAATCTCACCCATTTCTTCACCTGGGTAATGAACAGTACTCAACCTTGGCCCCACTATCCTAGTTATAGGGTCATCATTGAAACCTATAATCGCAATATCTTCGGGAACACTAATTCCTTCCTTTTTTAAAGAAACCATTAAAGATGCAGCACAGGTGTCATTAGTAACAAAAACTCCGTCTGGCTTATTCTCAAGATCTACTATGTGCTGACTAACCTCACTTGATGCTTCCAAACGTAAGTCTGTAACAAAAAGCATGTCCTCATTAAATTCAAGACCAGCATCAGCCAGGGCTTTCAAGTAACCATGATATCTATCTCTGTAAACATTCCAACCCAGGTCTCCCGTGAAATGGAATATCCTTTTACAGCCTTGCTCTATTAAATGAGTTGTAGCATCGTACCCTGCTTGAAAATTATCAATAACTATTTTAGGTATCTTTTTTATATCCAAAACTCTATCAAAGAACAGCGTGGGTATACCTTTTCTTAGAAATGGCTCAATATGATTAATATCTTCAACACTTGACAAGGTAGAAACCAATAAACCATCAACCCTAGAGTTAAACATTGTTTTTGCATTGGCTATTTCCTTAACTGCAGAATCCAAGGATTGAGTGATGAGCAAATTGTAACCACTTTGATTGGCTTCTTTCTCCATACCAGCTAAAACAGTCGCAATAAAGTACGAATCTAGTTTAGGCACCATTACTCCAAGGGTCATAGTAGACTTTGCCCTTAAATTTTTTGCGAACAAATTTGAACGATATCCTAAGTCGCTGGCGGTTTGATTTATCTTTTTCTTGGTTTTTTCATTTATAGCAGGGTGATCATTCAGTGCCCTACTTACTGTAGAGGCAGAAATGTTCAATTGCTCCGCAATATCATAAATGGTAACTTCTTTGTCCATGAATAGTAGCTTATTGAATTTGTAAAAATAGTTCTTTTAAATTTCACAAAAATGAGTCGTAAGAACAATGCAATCGGTTGAATTCTTGTAAATCTTCGTATATTTCACCCTCAAACCTAATATCTTTTGATATTTTGTTTTCTTTCAACTTATTATGAAACTTCGCTTTATTTGCGAAGCAGTATAAACCTATAAAATTGAAGTAATCGATGAAACACACCATGAGATGGTACGGCCCAAAAGACGGGGTCAGTTTAATGGACATAAGACAGGCAGGGTGCTCAGGCGTTGTAAATGCCCTTCACGAAGTACCTGTAGGCGATGTTTGGTCACAGTCCGAAATTCAAAAAAGAAAAGACATAATAGAGGCAGACAATGACAAGTATACTCCACTTACATGGGATGTAGTTGAAAGTTTACCGGTTCATGAAGACATTAAAAAAGGAATTGCCTCAAGAGAAAAGTATATAGAAAACTATAAAACATCTCTTAGGAATTTGGCCGCCTGCGGTGTAACCACCGTGTGTTACAACTTCATGCCTGTTTTAGACTGGTCAAGAACTCAGCTTAACTATCAAATGCCCGATGGTTCTTATGCATTAAGGTTTGTTTACCTAGACTTTGCAGCCTTCGACCTTTTCATATTAAAAAGAGCTGGAGGAGAGGCAGACTATGACGATGAAACGCAAAAAGCCGCAAAGGAGCGATTTGAGTCAATGACCGAGGCTGAAATCAAAAAGCTTAAAGGTGCTATTTTACAAGGACTACCTGGTTCTGATGATGCATTTACCTTAGAGTCTTTTCAAGCACTTTTAGACGAGTACAAAAACATAGGAGACAAAGAACTAAGAGAAAACCTATACTATTTTATACAGCAAGTTGGTCCAGTAGCAAAAGAAGTTGGTGTCAATATGTGCATCCACCCGGATGATCCACCAAGACCATTAATTGGCTTACCAAGGGTATTTTCTACACAAAGTGATGTAGAACAACTAATGAATGCTTATAACGACCCAGCTAACGGAATCACTTTCTGCACGGGTTCTTTAGGCGTAAGACCTGATAATGATTTAGTAAGTATCATAAAGCAGTTTGGATACAGAATCCACTTCATTCACCTCAGAACTACCATGAGAGAAGAAACTCCTGGAAACTTCCATGAAGCTCCTCATATGGCTGGTGATGTAGACTTTTACGATGTAGTTAAAGCGTTATGGCAAGAGCAGTATAGAAGAGAAAGTGCTGGCGAAAAAGTAACGCTAATTCCGATGAGACCTGATCATGGTCATCATTTTTGGAGTGATATGGACAAAACATACTACCCAGGATATTCTTACATGGGTAGATTAAAAGGTCTAGCAGAACTTCGTGGTTTAGAATACGCTATCAAAAGAGAGCTCAAAAACTAAACTAATTAGTAATGAAACGATTATTTGTGTTCTTCATGCTCTGCAATTTTTTAAGCTTTGCAGATGATGGCTCTCGTCTTTGGTTAAAGTATGATTTGATAAAATCAGAAAGTCAAAGAAAGGTTTACAGCAAGACGTATAAAAAGATTGTTGTTTTAAACCAAACGCCTGGAATAGAACTGGCAGCAAAAGAGCTACAAGAAGCCTTGACAGGTCTTCTTGGTACAAAAATTCCAATTTCTTACGAATCTAACAATGTCACTTCAAGCAAGAAAAGCATTGTCTTGGGTTTAACAGACCTAGGATCGGAAGAAGGCTTCAGCATTGCAGGAGATAATAAAAGTGCCCGAATTGAATCAAAATCTGAAATTGGTTTGCTTTACGGCACCTTTGCCTTTATCAGAAGGATACAAAATTTAGAATCTACCACTTTTCAATTAACCGATAGTCCTAAAGTCAAAGTTAGGATGCTTAATCATTGGGATAATGCCGACGGAACAGTAGAGCGAGGCTACGCTGGCTCCTCTATGTGGAAATGGCCAGAACTGCCAGAGACTATTGACCCTAGGCTTATTCAATATGCTAGAGCAAATGCATCAATAGGCATAAATGCGGTCAGCATTAATAATGTTAATGCAAGTTCGCGTTTTCTTACTCCTGAGTATCTAAGAAAAATCAAAGGCGTAGCCGATGTTTTAAGACCGTACGGAATCAAAGTCTTTATATCTGTCAATTTCAAATCACCTAAAACTCTTGGCGGATTAGAAACGTCTGACCCTCTTGACGAAAGTGTAAGAAACTGGTGGCTGAAAAAAACGAATGAGATTCATGACTACATTCCTGACTTCGGCGGCTACTTGGTTAAAGCCAATTCTGAAGGAGAACCTGGTCCACAAGACTATGGTAGAACCCATGCGGATGGAGCCAATATGCTAGCAGCAGCTTTAGAAAAAAGAGATGGCATCGTTATATGGCGAGCCTTTGTTTATAATGCAGATATTAACGGCGACCGTTTCCAAGAAGCTTTCAATCAATTTAAACCTTTAGATGGAAGTTTCCATGAAAAAGTAGTGGTTCAGGTGAAAAATGGCCCGATTGACTTTATGCCACGTGAGCCATTTCACCCCATGTTTGGTGCTTTTCCAAAGACACCACTCGCAATGGAGTTTCAAATCACACAGGAATATTTAGGACAATCTACCCATCTTACCTATTTGGCTCCCATGTTTAAGGAAACCTTAGACTCTAAAATAGATGCGAATTACACAGTTGCAGAAGTAGTAGAAGGCACCAAAGACAAATTTCCAATATCGGTAATCGCTGGTGTAGCAAATACTGGCTCAGATGTTAACTGGACAGGCCATCCATTTAACCAAGCAAACTGGTACGCTTTCGGAAGGCTCGCTTGGGATTATTCTTTAAGCTCTGAACAGATAGCTAAAGAATGGACAAACATGACTTTAAGCCATGAGCCGTCTGTTGTCAATTCCATCGTTGATTTAATGACCGAATCTCTGCCTACTTATATAAAATATACCTATCCGCTCGGCCTACATCACATGATGGGCGAAGGACATCATTACGGGCCTCAGCCTTGGCTTGAAAAGAGTGGCAGACCAGATTGGACTTCGGTATATTATCACAGAGCTGACGCCAAAGGAATAGGCTTTGACAGAAATGGTAAAATGAGCAATGCTCTTAGCTTATACAGCAAAGAGGTTCAAAACAAATGGAACAATCCTGCTACCTGTGATTTAAACTACCTCATGTGGTTTCACCACCTAGACTGGACCTATAAACTGTCAACAGGCAATACCGTTTGGGATGAACTGATGATTAGATATTTCCAGGGGCCGGAAGAAGTTAAAGCTATGCAAAGTCAATGGGAAAAACTTAAAGGAAAAATTGACAGTGAGTTCTTTGACAACGTGGCAGGCAGATTAAAAACTCAAGAAAGAGAAGCTTATTGGTGGCGAGACGCTTGTTACTTATACTTCAAAGACTTTTCAAAACTACCTCTTCCAAATGGTTTAAAGGCACCATCTAGAACGTTGGAAGACGTTAAAAACATAGAACGAATATACCATTTAAGATAAAGAGTAGTCTAAACACATTGCTTTAGACTTATACAACCCAAACCCTATGAATAAATTCTCATTAGAAGGAAAACTAGCCTTAGTAACAGGCGGTGGTGCAGGCATTGGCCTAGCTATTACAGAATGCTTTATTGAAGCAGGTGCAACTGTAGTAATCACTGGAAGACGTGAAGAGGTTTTAAAAGCCACAGCACAAAACCTTGGTTCGAAAGTTCATTACTTCGTTAATGATATTACAAATCTTGACAGCCTTCCCGAACTAGTTGAAAACATTGAGAAGAATATTGGAAACATAGACGTTTTAGTAAATAATGCTGGGGTAAATCAAAAGAAACCAGCGGTTGAAGTCACGAATGAGGAATTTGACCGTGTGGTACAAACAAACCTTTATGGTGTTTTTGCATTGACCAGAGAGGTTGGAAAAAGAATGACCACTCGTAAGTCAGGCTCTATCATCATGATTTCCAGCATGGCGGCTTATTACGGAATTGACAGAGTAGTTTCTTATACAGCTTCAAAAACTGGCGTAGAGGGTTTAGTAATGGCATTCTCTTCAGAGTTTGGGAAAGACAATGTAAGGGTAAACGCAATAGCTCCAGGTTTCATAGAAACTAACATGATGCTAACCGCCATGAACTCTGACCCTGCAAGAAAAGACAAAGCTTTTGACAAAATTCACTTAAACAGATGGGGTAAAATAAAAGATATAGGTTACGCCGCTGTCTTCTTTGCTTCAGATGCATCGGAGTACATTACATCAGTCTCTCTTCCAGTAGATGGTGGAAATAGCAAAGGCTTTTAATCGAGAGCTTACCAGTAGCTATCGATGACTGTTGAAAAAATTCTACAGTTCATGAATTTATCAATTGATTCTAGAGCCCTCTTTAAGCCTTATTTATAGGATAAGGTCAGAAGAGTTCTATTTATTCAAACGGAACAAATATTTTACGCTGAAGGTATAACCATACCAATTAGCAATAAAATATGTTTGAACTAGACCTTGATTCTTATAGCGAACCAGTAAAATTAATTCTAGAAAAAATAAATAATTGGGCTGCTGCATCAATTAAAATGCTCCCAAACTTCTTGGTTGCTGTTTTAACATTGATAGCATTTATAATAATAGCTCGAATAGTACGTCGGATTTTAACGAAGCTTTTAGATAAAACCACGAGCAACCTTGCTTTACAGAACCTTTTAATTCGCATTGGCTATTTTGCCATAATCGCAGTCGGTTTGTTCGCTGCTTTAGGTATTCTAGAATTAGATAAAACCGTTACTTCCCTCCTAGCGGGAGTTGGGGTAATTGGCTTAGCCTTAGGTTTCGCTTTTCAAGACATTGCCTCCAATTTTATCTCGGGGGTGATTTTAGCCGTTCGAAGTCCAATAAACATTGGCGACATTATAGAGGTTTCAGGGCACATGGGAACAGTAACAGACACTAACTTACGTGTTACATCTATCAAAACATTTCAAGGTCAAGAAGTCTTTATTCCTAACTCCACCATACTTCAAGATGCCATAGTAAATTATACCACTTACGGTAAAAGACGAATAGATTTGGCAGTAGGTGTCTCCTATGGCGAAGACCTAAGAAGAGTAAAAAAAGTAGTCTTAGATACCATTGACAAGATGCAAAATGTGATTGACCCTCAAAATACGATATTTGCGTACACAGGCTTTGGCGGTTCTTCTATAGATTTTGAAATTAAATTTTGGATTGACTATCCTGATCACCCTAGCTTCTTAGATATGCGAAGCGAAGCAATTATGTCCATCAAAGAAGCCTTTGACAATGCAGACATTATGATTCCGTATCCTATCAGAACTTTGGACTTCGGAATTAAAGGAGGAGAGAAACTTTCAGAAATGAAATTGAACTTGCTAGAGAATCAAGTTAATTCGCAAAGGGAAATTGATTAAAGCCTGTTCCCTGAACATCTCATAAACAGCCTATAAAGCAAAAAATCCGCTAGGTCTATCAGAAGACCTAAGCGGAATTTTGTCATTTTAAACCTAAACGTATTACCCTTTTGCTAACTGTATATTTAGTATCAATTTTACATCATCACTAACTACTATACCCCCAGCTTCTGTAACGCCATCCCATGTTAGACCAAACTCTTTACGCTTAATTTTGCCTGAAATGTCGAAACCTGCTTTTTCATTTCCATAAAAGTCTACCATTTTCCCACCAAACTCAACGTCAAGTTCAACTGGTTTAGTAACATCCTTTATGGTTAAATTACCTATTAATTTATAATCGTCAGAACCCTTTTTTTCGAAAGAAGTTGACTGAAACTTTAACTCTGGAAATTTCTCTGCATCAAAAAAGTCAGCACTCTTTAAGTGACCATCTCTGTCTGCATTCCCCGTAGAAATTGAGTCTGTTTTTGCTAAAAATGTGATGTCAGCATTTTCAAATGTCTCATCTTCTGCTTTTACTTGAGCGTCAAACTCACTAAAATTTCCTGTTACACTAGAAATCATTAAGTGTTTTACCTTAAACTGAACCTCTGAGTGCATTGTGTCAATATTCCAAATATTCATATTCATTGTTTTTACATTATATGTCGATACATATATACAACTCGGAATTTAAGATATTCGTTCCCACTGTCAGTAAAAATCTTCCCTACAACACCGAAAGCCAGAACGTTTAACGCCTAGGCCTTAGGTAATGCCTATACTTAAAAATGAAATAAGCGATTAGTAGATAGCCAATCACAGAAGGCACAAGTTGACTATAGGGCTGATAAGATTCATCAAGCACATTTCCTGCGGCAGCACAAATTAAGCCTCCAAACGAAGAAATTATCCTAATTATATGGTCATTTAACCATGATTTTCTTAAGTATTCGGTGGAATAAAAGTATTTCCCAAAATCATATATGACATGTGCCAAAAGAATAACCGAAGTAAAGTAAACCACAGGTTTACTCATGGCCGCTTTATCAATGTCAAATACGAAAAAATAGGCTAAAACCGTAATCAAGCCCAGAAGCTGTACAAAGCCATCAGTGAATGTTGGTCTTCGTTCTTTCAATTTCAAAGTTCTGTAACCAACAAAAGAGGTGTAGAAAACCATAACAGTTAACAGAAATAGAAATGGTCTAAACTCAAAAAATAAGGCTCCACACAAAGCTGTGAGTAAAACAACAGCAACACAGTACAAATATATCTTGCCAGATAAATTATGAATTCTTTTTCCCTTTTCACTTACCAGAGGCCAAAAGCCCACAAGGATAGCAAGGCTGCCAAAGGTGATGTGTGTTATGATGTTAATTTGATGTAATGTTTCTTTCATTGTTATTCGATTAATTTGAATCGAATTTCGAAAGACATCATCAGTTGAATGTATCAGCCGATAGGCTAATCTATTTTTTTACGGTATTCAGACGGACTAATACCCATTTTCTGATTGAAAGCTTTAGTAAAAGTAGACCTCGAATTAAAACCTGATTGATACGCCAAACCCTCGTTTGAAAGGTTTGAAAATTCATTATCCTTCATCAATTTGACTACCTCTCCTATTCTCAAATCGTTTATAAACTGATAAAAGGATTTGCCTTCATATTGATTTAATAACTGTGATAGATTATTGACCGATATCCCTAAAGATTCCGCCAACTCTTTGGCCTTAATATTTGGATTCAGGTATGGCTTTTCTTTTTCTATAAAACTAATCAACCTCTTTCTATAAACATCAGCCAATTCATCGTTCAATCCAGATTTTTGATATTTAGGGCTATTCTCTGAAAGTGAAATTACATCCGAAAAGATAGTCGTTTGCTTGAACCCAAAATACCCCACCACAAAAATATAAACAGTATTAAATATGGCGATAAACCGAAATGAATACTCTCTAGGAAACAAGTTAAAACGGGTAGCTAAATAGATAGTAGGAAAAGAGATTATCATGAAAATGACTGCTGCCAAAATCCACTTCTTTAACCAGTCAAGGTTAATCTTCTCCGTGTTTGAATAGTTTTCTTTCAGGCGTTTTTCAAAAGCTTTGAAAAAGCTATAACTCCAAAGAATATATAGGAATGGAATTAACACAAACAAATAGCCATAATAACTACTCACTATGTTTGAACCCCCATTAGTAGGAATTAAAAAACCATTATCTATGGCAAGATTATCGGCGTTTAATAAAATATAAAGTAGAAACGCCCCATAAGGGATAAGATGAAGAAACCAAGCACGCAACTTTGATTGCGTAAGCTCCGCCACATAAAACAAAAAAGCAGGACCTGCCAACAAAGGCGTACAGGCCAAAACTAAAATTAGGTTTTGAGATAAGACTTCGGAATAATGATAAACCAGTAGATAATACAACTGGCTCAAAATCATGACCAATAGCCAAAAAGACAAAATAGAGCCAGACCTTGATTTCTCTTTTTTAGAAAGTAAGAGTAAAATCAAAAAGGCAGATTGAACAATACTTAGAACAATCAAGGTCTTCATCTTAATGCGAAGGTCTTATTGACTTTTAGGAGAAGAACTACTTCCTGAATTTCGGTTCCCTTTGTAATTATTTGACTTCGGCTTCCCCTTATAACCACCCTTCCCTTTGTTAAAAGGTTTCTTTTTCCCTTTAAAATCTCCTTTTCCTTTGAAGTTTCCTCCTGATTTCTTTTCAGGTGTATAAGCTGGGCCTTCGCCTAAATCTTTCGGAATATCCATTTTAGGAACGTCGTCCCCAATCAAACTCTCAATTCTGAAAAACTTACGTTGGTCTTTCTGATTTATCAGCGTAATGGCCGTACCAGCGGAACCCGCACGAGCCGTTCTTCCAATTCTATGGATATAATCTTCTGGGTCAGGTGGGCAATCATAATTAACTACTAAGTCAATTCCTGTTACATCTATCCCCCTTGAAATAATATCTGTTCCTATAAGCACACGTACTTTACCCGCCTTAAACTCATTCATCAGTTCTTCTCTAGCCGTCTGGTCTAAATCAGAACTAAAGCCTCTTGCTCCTAATTTGTGCTTGTTAAGCTCACGCTCAATATTCTTTACATTCTCACGTGAAGAAGAAAACACAATGATGCTTTTATAGCTATCGTCTTTAAGAATTGAGGTAAGAAGCGGTAGTTTCTGCGTATCATAAACCACATAAGCTTCTTGCTTGATACCTTTAGCAGGCTTAGAAATAGCTATGTTAATTTGCTCAGGGTTCTTTAGTATCTTATTTGCCAACTGACGAATTTGTGGTGGCATAGTTGCTGAGAAAAGCAAGGTCTGTCTATTCTCTGGCAATTGCGAGCTAATGCGAAGAATATCTCCTAAAAAGCCCATATCTAGCATCCTATCTGCTTCATCTAAAATGAGATGCTGTAGCTTTGAAAAATCTACTTTATCAGAATTCATCAAAGCAATTAACCTACCTGGCGTAGCAATAACTAAGTCTGCTCCTGCCTCCAAAGCTCTCTTCTGCGTAATGAATGTGTCACCATCTCCTCCACCATAAACTGCTATAGAACTTACTCCTGTAAAGTAAGAAAGTCCTTCTACCTGCTGGTCAATTTGTATGGCCAATTCCCTAGTCGGTGTAATGACCAAGGTATTTAAATGTCTAGCTTCGTCAGGAAGCTGAGCAATTTTATGAAGTACCGGAAGAATAAAAGCTCCCGTTTTACCTGTTCCTGTTTGAGCACAAGCAATTAAATCTATCCCGTCAATAATCTTAGGAATAGCAAATTCTTGAATCGGTGTTGCTTTATCAAATCCAATGGCATCTAAGCCTTCAAGCAACCTTTCGTCTAATTTAAGTTCTTTAAATGTCAAATTTCTAGTGTTTTAAAGCACGTTGTTTTAACAAAACTAAACAAAAATTTAGCCATAATCTCTATTCTACTCTTTTACCAAGAAATCACTATCATAAACCTTTGTTTCTCCTCCTTGATTAATAGCGTAATTAAAACCTTTCTGAATAGCATACGCCCCATGGTTACCAACTTTATCAATTGCTAAAAAGCCAACTTGAAATTGTTCAAAGTCTTTCAACTTGTTCGCTATTCTTTTTACACCTTCTTCACAAGCCTCCTGCGGACTTCTTCCTTGACGCATTAGCTCTACTATAAGAAAAGACCCACACGTTTTCAAAACCAGTTCCCCTACACCAGTTGCCACCGCACCACCAACTTCATCATCTACATACATTCCAGCACCAATAATCGGAGAGTCTCCTACTCTACCATGCATTTTATAAGCCATCCCACTTGTGGTACAAGCTCCTGCAAGCTTTTTACTTTCGTCAATCGCCATTATACCAATAGTATCATGAAGCTCAATATTTGCCACTGGCTTATAATCGGCGGTTTTGACCCATTCCTTATATTGTTTTTCAGCCTCCTCTGTCAATATATTTTCCACTTCAAAACCTTCCTCTATCGCAAATTGCTGTGCCCCTGCTCCCGCCAACATCACATGAGGTGTTTTTTCCATGACTCTTCTGGCTACGGACAATGGATGCTTTATTCCTTGTAAAAAAGCAACCGAACCTGCGTTCATCTCCCAATCCATGATACAGGCATCTAGTGTTACTTTTCCGTCTCTATCTGGTCTTCCACCATATCCTACACTCATATCTTTAGGGTTGGCCTCCGGTACACTTCCACCTTTCTCCACCCCATCTAAAGAAGAACCTCCTTCATTCATAGCATTCATAGCGGCATCTACTGCATCTGCATTTGGTGCCCAGGTTGCAATGGATATTGGTAAACCAGGTTTTGAATTAACATTTTGAACGGGAGCTTTCTCCGTTTTACAAGCTAAAACACCCACAGAGGCTACCCCAATGGCACCTGATTTAATAAAATTTCTTCTTTTCATGATTCGTTTTTTTAAGGAATATTAAAAATGAAATTAAGAAAGAAAACCATTCTAAATAAATTTAATTTCGTTAGACTTCTCAGACTAAGCAAAAAGCCCCATGATAGTCTATCTTTTTCCTTTATTTTTGCAATTCAATTTCCCATAAGAATATACTACTTAATAAGAATGGCAAAGAAAATTCAATCGGCACTCATATCTGTTTTTTATAAAGACGGATTGGACAAAATCGCTAAATTATTACACGAGAATGATGTAACCATTTATTCAACTGGTGGTACCCAAAAGTTCATCGAAGAACTAGGGATACCTGTAGTGGCTGTTGAAGATTTAACTTCATACCCTTCCATTTTTGGAGGACGTGTTAAAACTTTACACCCTAAAATTTTTGGTGGTATTCTTCACAGAAGAGAAAATGCGGAAGATGTGAAAACAGCGGCCGACATGGAAATACCAGCAATAGACCTAGTCATTGTTGACCTATATCCTTTTGAAGAAACAGTAGCTTCTGGTGCTTCCGAAGATGACATCATCGAAAAAATTGACATTGGTGGAATAGCCTTAATAAGGGGAGCTGCCAAAAACTTCCAAGATGTTCTTATAGTTTCTTCTAGAAACCAATATGACGATGTTTACGATATTCTTGCCTCAAAAGGATGCGGAACAGACTTAGAAGATAGAAAAGAATATGCAAAGAAAGCTTTCGGCGTTAGTTCACACTACGACTCTGCTATTCATGGTTATTTCTCAGGAGCAGAAGATGCTGGCAACTTCAGAGCAGGAACTTCTAAAACCCTTAGATACGGAGAAAATCCTCACCAATCTGCTAGTTTCCATGGTGATTTAAATGCCATGTTTAACCAAATACACGGCAAAGAGTTATCTTATAACAACTTAGTAGATACCGATGCTGCCGTAAGGTTAATTGACGAATTCGAAGATTTGACATTCGTTATCATGAAGCATAATAATGCTTGTGGTGTAGCTACAGCGGCATCCGCCGTAGATGCTTACAAAAATGCTCTTTCATGTGACCCTGTTTCTGCATTTGGTGGCGTAATCATCACCAACACTACTGTAGATAAAGCTACGGCAGAAGCAATGCATCCCTTATTCTTTGAAATACTAGTAGCTCCAGCTTTTGACGAAGATGCATTAGCCATCTTAACAAAAAAGAAAGACAGAAGGCTACTCATCAGAAAGGCCGTTAAAACTTCAAAGAAACAATTTAGAAGTCTTTTAAACGGTGTCTTAGAACAAGACAAAGACATGACAATGGAATCTGGCAAAGATTTCAAAGCAGTTACCAAAACCAAACCTTCTGACTCAGAAGTTAAGGCTCTTGAATTTGCTTTAAAGATTTGCAAACACCTAAAATCAAACAATGTGGTTCTTGCCAAAGAGGGTCAATTACTATCATGTGGCGTAGGTCAAACTTCTAGAGTAGACGCTTTGAATCAAGCAATTGATAAAGCTAAACAATTTGGCTTCGATTTAAATGGTGCAGTGATGGCTTCTGAAGCTTTCTTCCCATTCCCTGATTGTGTTGAAATTGGAAACAAGGCAGGCATAAAAGCAGTAGTTCAGCCAGGTGGTTCTATTCGTGACCAACTGTCAATTGACTATTGTGACGAAAACGGTGTTGCCATGGTTATGACTGGCGTAAGACACTTCTTACATTGATATTACATTTTATGGAGTCTAGAACTTACTAGACTCCATCTTTTTATACATCACCTCACACTCAACCCTATATTAAATGAAAGTACAATTCTACGGAGCAGCTAGACGAGTAACAGGTAGCAAGCACCTATTGACCACAAATAAAGGAACTAAAATCCTTTTAGACTGTGGTTTGTTTCAGGGCATTGGAACTACAGAACTAAACAGTTCTTTCGGTTTTAATCCTAAAGATGTTGATTTCGTTATACTTTCTCATGCCCACATTGACCATACTGGCTTACTACCTAAACTAGTAAAAGAAGGTTTTAATGGAACTGTTTATTGCACTCACGCCACTAAGAGCCTTTGTGAAATAATGCTTATGGATTCGGCCAGAATTCAAGAAAGTGATGTAAAAAGAATAAATAAACGACGTAGAAAAAGAGGGGATGAATTACTAGAGCCGCTTTACCAAGAAGCTGATGCTCAAAAGGCCATTGACCTAATGGATACGAAAGGCTATCATACCAAATTTGAGATTGAAGAAGGTGTTAATTTTAGTTTTTACGAAACAGGTCACATACTAGGAAGTGCTGGTATTTATATTGAGTTTCAAGAGAACAACATCACGAAGTCATTGTTTTTCACAGGTGACATTGGAAGACCAAATGATAAAATATTAAGAGAACCTGAAGCTTTCCCACAAGCAGACTTTATTATTTCGGAGTCTACTTATGGCGACAAGCTCCATCCAGCAGAAGCTGACATTAGAGCCCACCTTTTAGAGGTAGTTAAAACCACTTGTGTTGAAAAGAAAGGCAGACTTATTATTCCAGCCTTTTCGGTAGATAGAACACAAGAATTGATTTATGCCTTAGATGTTTTAGAAAACGAAGGTTTACTACCAAGAATTCCTGTTTATATTGACAGTCCACTTTCTGTTAAAGCTACCTTAGTTATGCGTAAGCATGAAGAGGAGTTTAATCCAGAGATATTAGATTATATAAAAAGAGATGGGGATGCGTTTGGCTTTGAAAACCTAAACTACATCACCAAGGTTGACGATTCTAAAGCTATCAATGATTCTAAAGAGCCTTGCATTATCATATCATCGTCCGGGATGGCAGAAGCAGGTAGAATCAAGCATCACATTAAAAACAACTGTGAGAACGCAAATAACACTATCCTAATCGTTGGTTATTGTTCTCCTAGCTCATTAGGTTACCAAATAAAGATTAAAGCTCCTGAGCTAAGAATCTTTGGAGATACATTTAAGCTTAACGCCAATGTTGAGGTAATGGATTCTTTCTCTGCCCATGCTGATTATGCAGAAATGATCAGCTATTTAAGCTGCCAAGACACTTCACAGGTAAAAAAGCTATTCTTAGTACATGGTGAAATTGACAGGCAAACAGCCTTCAAAGCTAGATTGGAAAAAGTAGGGTTCAGTAATATAGAGATTCCTCAACACAAAGAGAGCTTTACTATTTAAGAGCAATGGTTTTTGAAATTTAGATTTCAAAAACCATTAGTTTACCCCCTCAATTGCCTCAAGGCATGATTTGAGAATACAAACTCATCTAGTTCTTGAATATGAGTCTTTAAGATAGACTGGCTATCTCCTTCCCATAGTTTTCTGCCTTTGTTAAGAAACATGATATAATCACCAATAGACAAAACGGAATTCATGTCATGGGTGATTACTACAGTGGTGGTATTATACTCCTCCGTAATTTCTTTAATCAACTCGTCAATTTTTATGGCCGTAAGCGGGTCTAATCCAGAATTTGGCTCATCACAGAAAAGATATTTCGGATTCATGACGATAGCTCTCGCTATACCCACTCGCTTTTTCATTCCACCAGAAACTTCAGAAGGCATCAATTTTCCTGTACCCTCTAAACCTACCCTTTGCAGACAAAGCTCTACCCTATCCCTTTTTTCAGACTCCGACATGGTGGTCAGCATCTTTAAGGGGAATTCTACATTTTCGTAAACAGTCTTAGAATCAAACAATGCTCCCCCCTGAAAGAGAACACCCATATCTCTTCTTACATCCTTTTTGTCTTCCTCTTCTTGAAGCAAAAAGCGTCTACCATCATATAAAACTTGGCCTTCTTCTGGCTTTACAAGGTCAAGCATACACTTTAAAAGCACACTCTTTCCTGTCCCACTGGCCCCAATAACTAAACTCGTCTTACCTTTTTCAAAGACTCCGTCAATCCCAAACAGAATTTGGCGACCGTTAAATGACTTTGATATATTCTTTATTTCTATCACTACAGCCTATCCAGTTAAAAGTTGAGCTAATAAATAATCCGCTACTAAAATAGCGATACAGCTATTAGTAACAGCCGTAGTACTTGCTTGTCCCACTTCCAAAGCACCTCCTTTAGTGTGATACCCTTTGTATGCAGAAATAGTGGTAATCAGAAAACCAAAGACAAAGGCTTTCACCAAGGCTATAATTATATTATAAGGAACAAAAGACGTCCTAATGCCATAAATATACTCTTCAGGAGTAAGTATTCCGGTTAAGGTTCCTGCCAAATAACCTCCATAAATCCCTAAAAAATCAGATAGAATAGCCAACAATGGAAAAGTAACCATGGAAGCCAAAACTTTAGGAAGCACTAAATAAGACGAAGCGTTGATTCCCATCACTTCCAAGGCATCTATTTGTTCGGTGATTCGCATGGTTCCTAGTTCACCAGCAATGTTAGATCCTACCTTACCAGCTAACACCACACACATAAATGTGGACGAAAGCTCTAACAGCATCATATCTCTAACTACATTACTCACAATGTAATTAGGAATAAAAGGGCTCACTAAATTGGCGTAAATCTGTACACAAGTTACAGCACCAATAAAAAAAGCCACAATGGACACAATGAAAACGGAATTGATGCCAATTTTGACACATTCGTCTATAAACCTTTCCCAGTAAACTTTGAAAGTTTCACGTCTTGTTAAAAGACTACCTAAGAAAAGGAAAAAATTTCCAGCAATAGAAAGCATTCTACCTATGATTTTAGCTCTCGCAAAGTTAATAAATTGATTGGGTATGCAATATCAAGTAGCTTTGTGCAAAAACCGAACCATGAACAAAGTTGCAGTAATAAGCGGGGCTTCAAAAGGAATAGGCCTAGCAATAGCAAATAAATTTGCATCAGAGGGTATTGACCTGATTATTACATCAAGAAATCAAGACGACCTAGACAAAATCAAAGTCGACCTAGAAAAGACGTATAATATTTCTGTCCATGTATTTAAAGCTGACATAAGTCAAAAGGAAGCTGTAAAAGCTTTTAGTGATTTCATAAATAGCCTAAACCGACCAATAGATATCCTTATAAACAATGCAGGAACCTTTCTCCAGGGAAACTTACTAGATGAGCCTGACGGAGCTTTAGAAACACAAATTGATACAAACCTTTACTCTGCTTATCATTTAACTAGAGGTGTAATAGCAAGTGTAAGGAAAGCACCTCAAGCTCATATTTTCAACATTTGCTCCATTGCCAGTTTACAGGCTTACAGCGGTTCTGGTTCTTATACTATTTCAAAATTTGCCTTGCTAGGTTTCAGTAAATCTTTGAGAGCAGAACTGCTCCCTGAAAAAATTAAAGTAACCGCTGTTTTACCTGGAGCCACGTTTACCAGCAGCTGGGAAGGAGTTGATTTACCTGAGTCTAGGTTTATTTCGGCCATAGATGTGGCGGACACTATTTGGTCGGCTTATTCGCTTTCCCCATCTGCTGTGGTAGAAGAAATAGTTATTAGACCTACAGAAGGAGACATTTAGTCTTCGTATCAAATAAAAACTTCGCAAAGGTTCTGAATTGAGAAAATTTAAAATCCTTACTTTTGCAGTCAAATTTAGAAAAACAATCAATGGAGGCTTTACAAGACGTAGCACACATTTCTGGAAGACCAGGATTATTTAGAATCATCAAACCAGGTCGTTCTGGAGTAATTGTCGAGAGCATGGACGGCAATAAAAAGAGAGAAATTGTCAATGTAAATGCCAAAGTCTCTGTTTTGAAAGATATTTCAATCTACAGTGAAGAGTATGACAAATCGACTCCACTTGCTGAAATATTCACAACACTTAAAGAACAACACGGAGAGAAAATTGATTTTGACACAAAAAAATCAACTCCAGCAGAATTCTTCACATTCTTTGAAGGCGTAATGCCTGATTTCGATAAAGAGCGTGTTTATTCTTCAGACGTTAAGAAGATTATTCAATGGTATAACCTTCTTGCAAAAGAAATGCCTGAGCTTTGGGAAACAAAAGCGGAAGAGCCAAAAGCGGAGAAAGAGCCAAAGAAAAAGCCTGCTAAGAAGAAATAACTTCTAAATTATACGTCAAAAAAGCAAAGAGCCTTTTTGACGTATAATAAATTTTCAGTGTAATGCCCTAGTCTATTTATGCATAGACTTTAAAAATTTGTATTTTGGTGGTTTACTATGAACAAGACAAACCAAATGTCACGACTTTCTTACTTAGTCCTACTCGTTCTAACCGTTGGTGCAGTAAATGCCCAGTCAGATTGCCTTTTAATTGAAAGTGCTACTTCTACATCTAAGGGATTGGAATCACAACTTAAGAACACCTACAACAACGAAAACAAACTCACTGAAGAGTACAGGGAAATCTTAGCTTCGCCAAATGGTAATTACACCCAAAAGAAAACTTTTGAGTACAATGCCAAAGGCTACTTAAGCAAGACAACAGAATTTATTAATGATGTGGTAAAGTCTGTCAAAAACAGAACTTACGACAACTTGGGTAACCTAATTTCTGAAACAGAAGGCTTAGAAACTACCGGAACAAACGTTATCAATAAACTTACTACCAGTGGTACAGGCTCTATCAAATTATACTTTGGCGAAAACAACACCATTAGCGGAACTGAAATCATTGAAAAAGATGCTTCAGGAAACATAACAAAGCATAATGTGCTTAATTCTGAAAACAAGCTTAACAGCTCCAAAGAATACCGTTATGATAATGAATCAAAAACGGTTTATGCTAAAAACAATGATGTAGTAGGCGGAATGGTAGAAGAAACCTACACAGACTATAATGCCAAAGGTCAAATATCTAAGGATAGCACCTATTTAAATAACACTTTAATTGCTAAAACGTTATTTGTATACACCAATGGTTTTTTGACTACAAAAACACGAATTGGAAGAAATAACAAAGTAGATTACGAAATTATTTACACCAATGATAACACAGGAAATGTCACAGAAGAGCGTTTTATATATAATGGCGAGTTATTAAGCCGTGTAGAAAACAGCTATGACGAGTTTGATAACCTGGTAGTTGAAAAAAGGTATAATAAAGGAAATCAACTTTTAAGAACAAAAACATGGGAGTATAACTGCCCAAACTGATATGGTAGCAACAGAAATTGATTACGTGGCTGAAATCGCCAGACTTAAAAAAGAGAAAAACGCGGTTATACTAGCCCACTATTATCAAACTGCCGACATTCAGGATGTAGCTGATTATATTGGCGACAGCCTTGGCCTTTCACAGCAAGCTGCAAAAACCGAAGCAGATGTCATCGTTTTTGCTGGTGTTAGATTTATGGCTGAAACTGCTAAAATCCTTTCTCCAAAAAAGAAAGTAGTATTGCCAGATATTAATGCAGGCTGCTCTTTGGAAGAGTCGGCCCCTGCTGACAAATTTCTTGCTTTCAAAAAACAGCACCCAGAAGCAGTGGTTATTTCTTACGTAAACTGCTCTGCTGAATTAAAAACATTGACCGATATAGTTTGTACGAGCACCAATGCAATCAAAATTGTTGAAAGCGTACCTAAAGACAAGCAAATCATATTTGCACCAGACAAAAATCTGGGAGACTATCTAAACAGAAAAACAGGTAGAGATATGATTTTATGGGATGGTGCTTGTATGGTGCACGAAGCTTTTTCGGCAGACATGATTGCTGATTTAAAAGCAAAACACCCAGATGCTACCATCATAGCCCATCCAGAAAGTGAAAAACCAGTTTTAGACAATGCTGAATATATTGGTTCTACTACTGGTCTTTTAAAATACACTATGAACAGCCCTTCTAAAGAGTTTATAGTAGCTACCGAATCAGGTATTCTTCACCAAATGAAGAAAGCCTCTCCAGAAAAAACATTTCATGTGGCACCTACGGTCAAAAACGGACATCCTTGTATTGCTTGTTCTGACTGCCCGCACATGAAATTAAACACCATGGAAAAGCTTTATAGATGCCTTTTAGATGAGTCTCCTGAAATTATACTTTCAGACGATATTCTAAAACAAGCCAAAGCTCCGATTGACAAAATGTTAGAAATTTCTGCCAAGCACGGACTATAAGCTTTTATTGATACGCACTAAAAAAACATCGTATTCAAGAATGCGTGGTCTTTATGTCGGTATCTTACGTAATGAGAATAATTGATAAATTATTGCTTTCCTGCGGAAACTAAAGCATCCCATTTACCAGTTATTACTACAGTCTCCTATTAACAAGAGAAAAATGCAAAAAATTAAGAATAGTAAGTTCGCCATCAGAATCCCAATTATTGTTGCGATAACTTTAGTTGCTGGTATACAGATTGGTGCAAAATTTTTCGGCAACCAAAACATGGTTGGCGATGTAATAAAGTCTTCAAGCAAGTTTAAAGAAATCCTAACCTACATTGACAGAAGCTATGTAGACCCTGTTGACACGGATTCTCTTGCGGAATATGGTATTGCAAAAATGTTAGAAAAACTTGACCCACATACCGCATATCTTCCAGCAAAAGAAGCTCAACTAGCCATGTCCGAACTTCAAAATGGTTTTGACGGCATAGGCGTAGAATTCAATATTTTCAATGACACTGTTTATGTGGTTACACCGCTTTCTGGAGGCCCTTCTGAAGAAGTGGGAATTCTCAGCGGTGATGCCATTTTAGAAGCAAATGAAGTAAGTCTAACAGGAGAGCAGCTAAACACTCGTTTGATATTTAATACACTCAGAGGAGAACGAGGAACAGAGGTTAAAATGAAAATTAAACGTAAAGGCTTTAAAGAGCCTTTAGAGTTCACCGTTTTAAGAGACAAAATCCCAACTTACTCAGTGGATGCTTCCTACTTAATGGAAGACGGTAAAACTGGTTATATCAAAATCAATAGATTTTCAGAAACTACGTATGACGAATTTCTTAGTGGCTTAAAAGGATTAAAAGCAGAAGGAATGACCCAACTGGTTTTAGACCTAAGAGGAAACCCTGGTGGATATTTAGAAAGGGCTACAGCAATTGCTGATGAGTTTATTTCAGGAAACGACGTATTAGTATACACGGACGGTAAAGACGACCGGAACGACCGCAAAATGTACGCTAGACATAAAGGAATTTTTGAAAAGGGAGCCTTGGTGGTATTAGTAGACGAGGGAAGTGCCTCCGCATCTGAAATTGTTTCTGGAGCATTACAAGATTATGATCGAGCTTTGATAATAGGAAGAAGGACTTTTGGAAAGGGTTTAGTGCAAGCACCTATTTCTTTATCTGACGGCTCTGAACTGCGATTGACCATTTCTAGATACTATATTCCATCTGGAAGAAGTATCCAAAAACCATATACTTCTGGCGATTTGCAAGACTATTATGGTGAATTAAACGAAAGAGGTGAACATGGTGAGTTCTTTTCTGAAGATAGCATTAAAAACGATGTGAAAAATCAGTACAAAACCGTGGGCGGCCGAACTGTTTACGGTGGTGGCGGAATTACACCTGATGTTTTTGTGAGTAGAGACACATCACATATTAGCAGATATCTTATGGAGCTTTATGGCACTAATATCATTAGAGAATACGCCCTTGAGTACGCTAACGACAATGCAGATAAATTGAACAAAATGGAGTTCAACAACTTCCTTAAAAGTTTCAATGTAAGCGACGCTATGCTTCAAGAAATTATTAAGAAAGGAAAATCTCTAGGCATAGAATATGTGGCAAAAGATTACGCTAAATCTAAAAGCTTTATTCAAGGACAAGTAAAAGCATTAATAGCAAGAAGCATCTGGAAAGACACCAATGGATTGAGTAACTCTTTCTACAAGGTTATTGGAAAAGATGACGAAATGCTAAAAGCAGCAATGAACCACTTTGAAGAGGCGAAAAGCTTAGGAAAATAGGTTTATTTATTCTTCCTAGAAAAATTATAAGCTACACCGAGTCGGGTTCTTAAAAGGCCCGACTCAAAGTCGCTAGCCACATAAGGAGAAAGTTCAAAAGCTATCTGCACTTGTGGATACTTATCAAAAGGGGCTGAACGCACACCGAAATTAAAAAAATACCCTTCAAATACATCTCCATCTTGAAAAGAAGCTAGATAATTAAGCCTAATCCCCCCTCCAAGATAAAATCTCCCTTTCTGGTTTTGATTAATATTTATAGCTGGTGCTATTTCGGTGCTTAGCGATGAAAAAAATGAGTTTGTTTGAAAACGTAAATCTCCCCAAACCCGTAAATCAGGATTAGTAGAAACCGAGAGAATAGAACTAAAAGGGTAATAAGCGACACTTTGTGCTTTGCATGTTACACTTAGGCCAATAACTAGAGATAATAGTAGAAGTGCTTTTTTCATAATTGACCAAAATTAGAAAACTTATGTCAATTCCAATGCCATAATTCCCGCTTTTGGGTCAGATGTTTGTACTTCCACAGCCTCTTTAATTTTATCAAGAACCTCAATGAAGACAGTAAGCTCCTTTTCTGGAATTACTTTTTTTATGGCTTCATTAAAAGCAATAACACCATCTCTAGCAAACGAGCGTTTTGCTTTACCTTTTTCAGTCAAAAAAACATTTACAAATCGTTTGTCTTTAACATCTGTCTCTCTGTAAATCCAACCCTTTGCTTCTAAAGACTTTAGCATTCGCGTCAAACTCCTTGGCTCCATTCCTATGGAAGGACCAATTTTAGTGGCTGGAGTACCGTGTTCCAAATCTATATTGAGGAGTACGTAGCCAATAGACATGGTCATGTCGTTTTGAGCGGCATACACATTATACATTCTGGATACAGCGTGCCATGTCCACTTAATATGGAAGTCTATTGTTTCTTCTTTTTTCATGATTCAGATTAGAATTCTAACCCCACAAAGTTAGAAGAGAAAAATTCGTATGCAAGCATACTATTCAAAGAAATTCTATGAATTAACGAGGATAGGACTGTAATTTAGAGTCCTTTGCAAAAATCAAGGTGTGTCTACCACCATCTTTTAAAAGATTTAAAAGATTATTTTGGTCGTCAAAAAGATCCATTAGGACAATATTCAGAATACTATAACTTTCTAACTCTTTACTATACGGTAGTTCTAAATAAATCCATGAAACATCAGGCTCTGCCTCAATTCCTAGGTAATTCGCAAACTTAACTTCCTTTCCTTTTACGAATGCAAAATGTTTATTGAGATACTTTTTGACAAAAGGCTCAAGGACTTCATCATTGAGAACAATATTTTTTTTGCCACTGCTTTGTTCAATCGCCAATTGAAAATCATCAGTAAAAACCCTCATCGTAATCTCAAAAGAGTTCGATGAGGGATTATATTTCATTTCCGTTAAAGACGTATGGAAATCATGTTTAACAGATCTAAAAGAAAGAAGACCGAGAGTCATTAGAACACAAATGTATCTAAGTCCTATTTTCATCTTAGAAGAGTGCTTGCATGGTATCATTGAACATGATATAAGCCAGAAGTCCTAGTAAAATCACCATTCCTATTTGCTGCGTACGCTCCATAAACTTAGGAGAAGGTGCTTTCCCAGAAATCATCTCATAAATCAATAAAACAGCGTGACCTCCGTCCAAAGCCGGAATTGGCAATAAGTTCATAAAAGCCAATGCCATTGAAAGCATACCCGTAATCATCCAGAACCTAGTCCAGTCCCAAACACCTCCATAAAACTTTCTAGCTATTCCTACAGGGCCAGCCAAAGCTTTCCCAGCTGAAACCTGACCCGTGAAAATCTTTTTGAAACCTTTAATATTATCAGTGATAACAGAAAATGCTCTGCCCGAGCCCATCATAAATGCTTCACCAACTCCTAAGTCTGTGTGGCTATAATTTAAATCAGGAACTGATTGAAATCCTAATTTACCATCTTCTGTTAAAGTAGGCTTTATAGTTACCGTATCGTCTCCTCTCTTTACAACTAGTTCAACTTCTTTTCCAGAGTTCTTTGCCGCTAAAGCAGAGAATTGATGATAAAAATCAACATTATCACCATTGAAATTTAGTATTCTATCTCCCTCTTTTAAACCAGACTCTTCTGCTGGCATGTCTGGCACTATTTCCCCAACACTAAAAGTTTGCAAAGCATCAATAAAGCCTTCGTTCTCTTCATCAGAGAGCTTTTCATACAAATCGTTTGGAATAGGGATTTCAATAGACTTTCCTTCTCTTTCTACCGTGTAGTAAACATTCTCTCCCAAAATCACATCAGAGCCCATAGCCTCAGAAAAGTTTTCAATTTTCTTTCCTGCTACGCCAACAATTTTGTCGCCTGTTTTAAGACCAATCTCTTCAGCTATTGGATGTGCTACTATTCCTAATTTATTAACCTCGTCCATTGACAGGTAATTATCACCTGCCTTATAGGTCATTCCCCAAAAAATAAGAACGCCTAAAACTATATTCACAATTACGCCACCAAGCATTACAATTAATCTCTGCCATGCTGGTTTAGCTCTAAACTCATAAGGTTTTGGCTCTTCCGAAAGTTTTGAGGCGTCAGTAGTCTCATCAATCATACCTTCAATATCTACATAGCCACCCATTGGAAACCATCCTAAACCATATTCAGTATCACCTTTTTTCTTTTTCCAAAGAGCAAAATTCAAAACATTTGGCATTGGAAATAAGAAATCAAAAAATATGTAAAACTTGTTTACACGGATTCCAAAAATTCTAGCAGCAATAAAATGCCCCCACTCATGCAATCCCACTAAAACAGTAAGGCCCAGCAAAAGCTGACCGGCCATAATTAATCCTTCCATATTCTTTTTCCTGTTCCCCTACAGGCATCTTTTATCAATTTTCTCTTCTTGGGGCAAGAAGTATTTCTTTAAACGCTAAACAAATCTATCCCGCAAACACATAATGGTTTACAGCCTGCAAAAGTCGCTTTTTCTTAACGAGAAAACAATCATTCAGATTATTAAGCTTTCAAACTTTACAAAATCGAAACACAATTAATTTACAGCTCGTTCAGAACCAATTGACATTTTATCTTTGTTCCGTATTACAGATAGTGAACGCTAACGCTCTCAAAAAGGTGTAAATAATGACAAAAACGGATATTGTAATTGTTGGTGCAGGCCCTATTGGCTTGGCTTGTGGTATTGAGGCTAAAAAAAATGGCCTTTCTTATGTAATCATAGAAAAGGGTGCTCTTGTTAACTCTTTATATAATTATCCGCTTAACATGACCTTTTTTAGCACCTCAGAAAGATTGGAAATTGGCAATGTTCCGTTTATGACCGTCAATTCTAAGCCTACGCGTACAGAAGCATTAGAATATTACCGAAGAGTTACAAGCCAGTGGAACCTAAATGTTAAGCTTTTTGAGGCAGTAGAAAATGTTGAAACAGATGGCGAAAAATACATTGTAAAAACATCGAAATCAGCGTATCAAACCTCCAATGTTGTGGTTTGCACAGGATTTTATGATATACCGCACTTAATGGACGTACCGGGCGAAGACCTTCCAAAAGTCACTCACTATTATAAAGACCCTAACTTTTACGCATTTCAAAAAGTACTGGTAGTAGGCTCAAGCAATTCTGCCGTAGATGCCGCCATGGAAACATGGAGAAAAGGAGCTGAGGTAACCATGGTTATTAGAAATAAGGAAATAGGCACACGTGTCAAATATTGGGTAAAACCCGATGTAGAAAACAGAATAAAAGAAGGGTCAATAAAAGCCTATTTCAACTCAAACATAGTATCAATAGACGAAAAAACGGTGTCAATAAAGACACCTGAGGGCATTACCACCATTGACAATGATTGGGTAATAGCCATGACGGGTTATCAACCAAACTTACCTTTTTTAGAAAAAATTGGCATCAAACTCTCTGACGACAAAGTCATGAAACCCCAGTACAACGAAACAAGCATGGAAACGAACCTGCCCAATATTTACTTGGCTGGCGTGGTATGTGGCGGCATGAATACACATAGTTTGTTTATTGAAAACTCAAGGGTGCATGCAGAGCAGATAGTGCAGTCAATTTTGGATAAAAGGTAATTATTAAACTGATTCTTTTATCTTTAACGCATGGATCCACTTCTTTTTAACATACTTTTTCTAGACATAGAAACTGCCGCTCAGTATAAAACTTACGAGGAATTACCTGAAAGGTTTAGGCCTCTTTGGGACAAAAAAGCTTCCTACTTAAAAACGGATGAATCGCTTTCATCTGCAGAAGTGTACAATGAAAGGGCAGCTATTTATTCTGAGTTTGGTCAAGTGATTTGTATTGGCATTGGCGGACTTTACCTTAATGAGGACAAAGAACCTCGCCTTAAAACGAAAGTTTTAAGTGCAAGCTCCGAAAAAGAACTTTTAGAAAAATTCTCAGCCATATTAGATAAGCATAGAGCCAAAAACTCCCTCCAACTCTGTGCCCATAATGGAAAAGAGTTTGACTTCCCTTACCTATCAAGAAGAATGCTTATAAATGGACTTAAACTTCCAGAAGCATTAGACCTTGGAGGCAAAAAGCCTTGGGAAATCAACCATATTGATACCATGGAGCTTTGGAAGTTTGGTGATTATAAGAAATTCACTTCATTAGATTTATTAGCCGCAGTTTTTGATATCCCAAGCAGTAAATCTGACATTTCTGGTGCAGACGTAAATCGTGTTTATCACGAGGAAAATGATTTGGAGAAAATCAAGACGTACTGTGAAAGAGATGTGGCTGTTTTAGCCCAACTTTATTTGAAGATGAGAGGTTTAAGTTATCAATTATGAAAAAGTGTAGGGCAAATATAGTTTGAGAGAACAAACTTCAACCCCATCAGGATTGCAATGAACCTCTAGCCTTCTTTTCTATTCATATTCAAGCCCTTCGGGCTTGTACTCTTATAAGCTATTCGAACAAGTTATTTTAAAGTGAAATTCTCCAATTTAAACTTTCATTAAAGCAAGAAAGCCCTGCGGGCTTTAAGCCGAATAGAAAGCAATACTTCCACAACGCAGAGAAGCCTGAAAGGCTTCAAGATTTCCATTCCACGAAACCAATATCAAACCAAAAACTCAAACAACTCAGGTTTATCATTGATATAAGTAAACTTAAGCCCCAAAGCCTTCATCCTTTCTATTAGGGCATCAAAGTTTTCCTTCTTTTTAATTTCAATGCCTACTAAAGCAGGGCCTCTTTCGCGAGCTGTCTTTTTAGAGTACTCGAAGAAAACTATGTCATCCGTTGGGCTCAGCACATCGTCTAAAAACTCTTTCATAGCACCCGCTCTTTGAGCAAAGCGTATAATAAAATAATGTTTTAGCCCTTCATAAACCAATGAACGCTCACGAATCTCCTCCATCCTTAGAATATCGTTATTACCTCCACCAATAACACAAACTACATTCTTCCCTTTTATTTTTTCCTGAACCTTAGACAAGGCCGCAATACTTAAAGCTCCTGCTGGCTCTGCCACAATAGCCTCTTCACTATATAAATCCAAAATCACAGAACAAGCTTTGCCCTCAGGCACAAGAATTACTTCAGACAAGCTTTTTTTACAAATATCAAAGGTTATCTCTCCTACTCTTGCCACAGCAGCACCATCTACAAACCTATCCATCTCACTCAAAGTTATCAGCTCTCCAGCGTCAATAGAACCTTTCATAGATGCCGCTCCAGTAGGCTCCACGCCAATTAGTTTAGTTTGCGGACTTAATTGATTAAAAACAGTAGAAATACCAGAAGCCAAACCTCCACCACCAATGGCAAATAAAATATAGTCAATCTTAAAGTTGGCGTCTTTGAATATTTCAAGCCCTACTGTTCCTTGACCTTCTATAACTTTTAAATCGTCAAATGGGTGTATAAAAGTACCTCCAGACTTTGTGGTATATTCTTTTGCCGCCTCAGAAGCATCATCAAAAGAATCTCCAACCAGCTTAATATCGATCCACGCTCCTCCGAAAAACTTTACTTGCTTTATTTTTTGAGCTGGTGTGGTAGTGGGCATAAAAATAGTGCCATGCGACTTCAACTTTTGACAAGCCCAAGCTACCCCCTGAGCATGATTTCCTGCTGAAGCACAGATTACACCTTTACTCAGTATCTCATTGCTTAAAGAAGCCATTTTGTTATAAGCACCTCTTAATTTATAAGAACGAACCAGCTGTAAGTCTTCTCGCTTTAAATAAATGTTAGCTCCAAACTTCTCTGACAGGTTAACATTATATTGTAGTGGTGTATGTGTCACTATTCCGGTCAGTAATTCTGCGGCGGTATAAATATTTTCTAATTCTGGAGATTGCATTTTTCTATTTTAAGTAGCCGTAAATTAAAAGAGCTTTAAAGCAAAAGACAATCAAAAACACAATTATCAAATCTAAGGCTACGGCATTGACCTCAAACCTAGCCTTTATTAAAGATTCTCAGCTGTTCTTCTTTTAACGGAATACAGCTATAAGGCATAATTTTTGCACCATTATTACCTCATATTGCACAAAAGAAAGAAGGGCTCTTCACATCAGGCAAATTGGTCTAAAATAGTTTTTTAATAGCTCTTATTAAAATATAATTGCAAGCCTTTTGATTGACTATGAAAAACATTCATAAATCAATTAAAGGCTATCCACGACTTTATTATACCCAAATCGTTTAACAAGCCAAATATTCTTTTATGAACAAAACCAAACTTACAATTCTCCTGAGTTTCATTTGTGCCTTTGCTAATGCACAAATAACAGGAAAGGTTACCGGAGCAGGAAATGAACCTATTCCGGGAGCAAGCGTGACAATTAGTGGAACCACCACGGGAACCACTACAGACGTAAACGGCAATTACAAAATCAGTGCTAAATCGGGAGATGTCCTAACCTTCTCTTTTATTGGTTTATTAACTGAGAAAATTACTGTTGATAATCAAAGCATTATTAATGTAAACTTAGAAGAAGACACCAAACTTCTTGGAGAAGTGGTAGTAACTGCTTTCGGTGTTACAAAAGAGAAAAAATCTTTAGCCTACTCTATTCAATCCTTAGACAGTAAAGAATTAACAGAGGGAAATCAGAACAATGTTATCAATACCCTTCAAGGTAGAATAGCCGGTGTTTCTGTAACCAACTCTGGTGGAGCACCAGGTTCTTCCTCCGTGATTATGATTAGAGGTGGTACTTCTATTACTGGAAGCAATCAGCCTCTTATTATTGTGGATGGTATCCCAATTGACAACTCTACTGACGGTGGTTCAGAAGTAGCCAGCATTAACCGAGCATCTGACCTAAACCCTCAAGACATAGAAAGCGTAACGGTACTTAAAGGACCAGCTGCCGCCGCTCTTTACGGTATTCAGGCCGCTTCTGGTGCTGTGGTTTATACCACTAAAAAAGGAAAAGCAGGAGCTGTAAATGTAAGTTATAACGGAACCATAAGCACAAGCTCTATACTTGGAACTCCAGGTATTCAAACGACCTACGGACAAGGTGAACAAATACTTGGCTCGGATGGCACTTATACTTATAATCTTGAAAGTCCACTTTCTTGGGGTGAGCAATTAAGTGCAGGAACAAAGGTTTACAACCATCTTGACAACTTTTACGAAACTGCCGTTTCTTATAATAATAACGTCAGCATTTCGGGTGGTTCAGATAAAAGCCGTACCTATTTATCTCTTGGTAGATTAGACAACAATGGTGTTATTCCAACGACATCTTACGATAAAACCAGTTTCAGATTGACAAACAACACGAAACTGAACAACAAATTGACCGTAGGGGCTACCGCCAATTATATCAAAACCAACATTTCAAGTACAAGACAAGGAAATGCAAGCGGAGGAAGCTACACCAGTCTTTTGTCTTACCCTGCCAATATTGACATCAGAGACTATCTAAACGATAACGGTACACAAAAACCTTATTATTTAGACCAGACTTTTGATAACCCATACTGGAGCATGGATAAGAATCCTATTTCAAACGAATTGAACCGTTTTATGGGAATTTTAAGCATAGATTATAATCTTTTAAAGGGTCTAAACTTGGCTTACAAATTTGGGGTTGATGTTTATGACCAACATAACAGCTCTCTTACTACAGGTTCGTTTATTGAGTCTAGACAGTCTGGTGCTATAGCTCAATATGAAAGACTTCATAAGAAATATACATCCAACTTAATAGCGACTTACGACACCAAGCTTTCAGACGATTTCAGTTTAGGTTTGTTAGCTGGACATACTGTGGAAGATTATAATCTTAAAACAGATTATTTAAGTGGGGTTGGCTTTCTAGCACCTGGTATATTCAATATCAGCAATGTTGCCAAAGAAAATCAATCTATCAGAGAGCTAATATCTAGAAGAAGAGGTATGGCTATTTTTGGAGAAGCTAAATTAGGCTATAAAGATGCCCTTTACCTTAACATAACTGGAAGAAATGACTGGTCATCTACATTGCCTGTAGATAAGCGTTCATTCTTCTACCCTTCTGTAGGTTTAGCTGCCGTGGTGACGGAACTAGCAGATATGAGCTCATTTAATGCTTTAGACTACTTAAAAGTAAGAGCTACTTTTTCTCAAGTAGGTAAAGATGCTCCTATAGGACAATTAGAAAGTTATTTGAGCACAAACATCAATGGATTGGCTAGTTCTGCTTACACATGGAATGGTGTGGATGTAGGAAACCCAAGTCTTGAGCCAGAGTTCACAAACAGTTTTGAAGTTGGAGCTGAAGCTAGATTTCTTCAAAACAGACTGAGCTTAGATTTAACTTACTACAACACCGTGTCTGACAATCAAATATTGATAGACATTCGTGTCCCTCCTACTACCGGAACTTTTTACGCTACTTTGAACGGTGGTTCTATAGAAAACAATGGTTTTGAAGGACTTTTGAGTTATAAAATACTTCAGAACACTTCAGGTTTAAGCTGGAATGCAATTTTCAACTTTGCTAGAAATGAGTCTAAAGTAAAAACACTACCTGGTGCTATTAATGAAGTTTACCTTTCTGACTCATGGACTTTCTTAAACTCTGCAGCAGGAGCTGGTATTTTAGATGGTTCCCTGTTTGGACTAAGAGGAAAAAGAGCGGTTACTAATGATGCAGGGCAGGTTATCATAAATGCCAACGGGTACCCAACCTTAACCGACCAAACCTTTACTGATATAGACAGACAGCCAACTTTTACGCTAGGTATCACAAATAGTTTCCGATACAAAAATGCTGCTTTATCGTTCTTGTTTGACATTTCTTCTGGCAACACTGTTTACAATGCAACTAAATCTGCTTTAGCATATTATGGCGTGGGAGCAGAAACAACGGATAGAGGAACAACAACAATTATTGAAGGTGTTACAGCTGATGGTTCTCCAAACACTGTGGCAGTAACAAAAGACCAAAACTACTATCAAAGCTATTACAGCAGATTGGCAGATAACTTTACAGAAAACGGCTCTTATGGTAGACTTAGGTACATCAACTTATCTTACAGCCTAGACAAAACTGTGTGTAAAAAGCTTCCTGCAAAAAGCTTAGAATTTTTCTTAACAGGAAGAAATCTATTAACTATTACGAACTATAGTGGCGTTGACCCAGAAATTAACGCATTTGGTGCGGGCGTACTTGGTGCGGGTTCTGTAGGTATTGACAATCTAAGTGCACCAAACGTTAAAGGGTTTGATGTAGGAATGAAAGTAACTTTTTAATTGAAATTGAATCATGAAAATATTATCTAAAGCTTTATATATGTTTTCGCTATTGGCACTAAGTGCCTGTAGTGACGACTTCTTTGACGTAAACAGCTCGGTAACGTCTCCTACCTCGGCATCCCTGGCTCCACAGTTTAGGATTCAGGGAGCCATAGAAAACACCTTTGCAGCCACGATGTACCGTGGAAGCAGAGAGGTGCTAGGCGTAATGCAATATGGCTCTCAAAATGTGGCAAACTACTATTCGGAAGTTTGGAGCAATGAATTTACCACAGGCCGTTATTTCCTTTGGCAAAATGCCTACGTTTATTCGCTGCCAAACTCGGCAGACTTAATAGCTCTAGGGAAAGCTCATAATAGCCCAAATTTTGTGGCTGTTGGTAAAATACTTAGAGCTTATAACTTTGGCTGCACTACAGACCAATACGGCGACATAGTTTTTGATGAGACTTATGATGGAGAATCTACGATGAACATCACTCCAAAGTTTGTCACTCAAAAAACAGCTTATACCAATATCTTAAAGATGCTTGATGAGGCTATTGTCCAAATAAATGAGCCAAGCGAAATTGAACTTAATACCGCTAATGGTGATGTGTTTTATCAAGGAGACAAATCTCAGTGGATGAAGCTAGCGTATGCTTTAAAAGCTAGATACCTAAATCATCTTTCTAAAAAGACCTCTGGCGATATGGCTTATAATGCAGATGCTATTATTGAAGCTTGCTCAAAGGCCTTAACATCAAATGCTGATAATGCTATGAGAACATACGGTGGTGGACTTACAGAGAACGACAACCAACCTTACAGTTCAAATGGCTATGGTAGCTCTAGGGTTGATTATTGGTCTGAGTTTTTTGTAGAGACCTTGAAAAACTCGCTAAATCTGACAAACCCTGTAGAAGACCCTCGATTAAAGACTATAGTTCCAGCTACCGCCACTGGAGAGTACATTGGTGTAAAAACTGGTGCAGGCCCTGTAAACGGAAGAGACCAATATAGTGCTGGAAACGGTGGAGCCTATACTAGTGCCACCTCTCCCACTTATCTTATGACTTTTAGTGAAGTGAAATTCATTGAGGCTGAAGCTAGGTTTAGAAAAGGAGATAATGCAGGGGCTTTTGAGGCTTTAAAAGCAGGCGTTATTGCGGATATGGAAAAAGCTAACGTAGCTGCTGCAGATGCGGCTCCATATATTGCGAAATTGGATGAAATGGGTTCTGCTAGTTTGACCCTATCGCAAATTATGACTCAGAAATACATTTCAATGGTGTTTGACCCAGAAACTTGGGTAGACATGAGAAGAATGGACTATAGCTCTGAAATCTACAAGGGCTTGACTAGACCAACAAACGTGAACTTGTTTATTTTCCCAAATGAAAATGACTGGATTCAAGCGATGGTTTATGAGTATAACGAAGAAGATAGAAACTACGAAAACATGCCTTCCAACGTGCCAGAAGTAAGACTTACCACTCCACTTTGGTGGAACGTGGCTGAATAAAATTTAGCTATAAACTCGAAAGAGGCTGTCTCAAAAGTGTGAGACAGCCTCTTTTTATTTGGACTCCTATCTGAGAACATTTTCAAATAAGCAATTCTCAGAGCTTACTTTTGACTTATGAGACTTCCTCTTTTTTGTGCTTCACATTTCTTCCATAAAAAAACCAGAAAGAGCGAAGCCCTTTCTGGTTAAATATAATTTCGAGACTTATCTCTTAAGCATTCTCTGGACGAAGACTTCTTACTGTTTTACCAGCTCTCCACATTTCAGAGTCACGAAGTTCAGCTAGTTCAATTTCTAATTTCTCACGGTAATCTGATTGAGAGTTACGCGTAATAGAAATTTCAGCTTCGTTTTGAGATTTTACTGATTCGTAAAGTTTCTCAAAAACTGGCTTAGTAGCATCACGGAAAGGCTTCCACCAGTCTAGTGCACCACGCTGAGCTGTAGTAGAACAGTTAGCATACATCCAATCCATTCCGTTTTCAGCTACTAAAGGCATAAGAGACTGCGTTAGCTCTTCTACTGTTTCATTGAAAGCCTCAGAAGGAGAGTGACCATTTGCTCTTAATACTTCGTACTGAGCTGCGAATATACCTTGGATGCATCCCATCAAAGTTCCACGCTCACCAGTAAGGTCAGATGTTACTTCGTTATAAAAATTAGTTTCGAATAAATATCCAGAACCAACACCAATACCCATAGCGATACATTTGTTACGAGCATTACCCGTAGCATCTTGGTAAACTGCAAAAGAAGAGTTCAAGCCTTTACCAGCTACGAATAAACGACGAAGAGATGTTCCAGAACCTTTAGGTGCTGTTAAGAATACATCTACATCAGCAGGAGGAACGATACCTGTTTTCTCTTTATAAGTAATTCCAAAACCATGAGAGAAATAAAGCGACTTACCCGGAGTAAGGTGCTTCTTAACGGTAGGCCAAAGTTCAATTTGAGCCGCATCTGAAAGTAAATAACAGATAATTGTACCCTTTGCAAGAGCTTCTTCAATTTCAAATAAAGTTTCACCAGGAACCCATCCGTCAGCTACTGCTTTATCAAATGTTTTACCCTTACGCTGCCCTACAATTACATTAAGACCATTGTCTCTCATGTTCATTGCTTGACCAGGACCTTGTACACCGTAACCAATTACAGCGATAGTTTGATCACTAAGGATTTCTCTTGCTTTTTCTAAAGGAAATTCTTCTCTTGTTACAACTTCCTCTTCAACACCACCAAAATTTAACTTTGCCATTATTTAAATCTAATTTATAAATACTTACTTGTTATGATAATATATAAAAATCGGTCTATCATTTCGAGCAGCAAAACTACTCAAAAAAACCTTATTATTAACTGCTAATTAACTTATACCAAATACTCCCACTCTGTATCTTCTGGCAGATATTCTACCAATCCTTTTGGTGTTTTACCTACCGCAATTCTTCCTGAACGAATAAATTCTAAAATCCCGAAAGGCTTAATGTATTTAAAGAAATCAAAAATCTCCTCCTCCGTTCCAGTTTTTTGGAGCACCATATAATCTAGTCCCCAATAAACTAAATAAGCTTTATGAACACGGTTTATAGTTTCCATGTCCAACGGTTTAGAGTCTAAAGGCGTAGGAATTTTAAACATCGCTATTTCATTATAAACGATATCTTCATTCAGGTAACCAAAAACAGCTAAAACCTCCACTACTTTTCTAATCTGTCTTACCAGTTTTTCTACAGCTTCACGCTGGTCATGCTTAATAACAATGGTAAAACGAGAGACACCCTTTCTTTCTGTTTCAGAAACAGTTAAACTCTCAATATTCAATCTTCTGCGTGTGAAAATAATCGTAATCTTGTTTAACAAGCCGATGCTATTCTCCGTAAATACGCATATAGTATATGTCTTCATTATTTCAATCTAATTTCCGAAACACTTGTTCCTGCTGGTACCATTGGGAATACGTTTTCTTCTTTTTCACAAACCACTTCTAGTAAGTAGGAGCCTTCTGAGTTTAAAAGCTTGTCCAAAGAATCAGACAAATCTGCTCTTTCCTCACATTTATGACCGTCAATCCCAAAACCTTTACCTATCATGATAAAATCTGGATTTTGTAATTCAACAAAAGAATATCTTCTATCAAAAAATAACTGCTGCCACTGACGTACCATTCCTAAGAAATTGTTATTTAAAATAATAATTTTCACAGGAAGTCCTTTTTGAGCAATTGTTCCAAGCTCCTGAATAGTCATCTGAAAACAACCATCACCAATGAAAGTAATTACTTCTCTTTCTGGAGCACCCATTTTGGCACCAAAAGCCGCAGGAAGTGCAAAACCCATGGTTCCTAAACCACCAGAAGCAATATAAGAGTGAGGTTTTTTGAAATCGTAATATCTCGCAGTTACCATTTGGTGCTGCCCTACATCCACTACTATACAAGCCTCGCCTTTAGTCTTATCAGAAACCATTCTGACAACTTCAGCCATTTTTATCTTACCCTCGCCTTTTAAGTCTCTCGCAGTTACAGCCTCATATTCCGCAGCTTCTAAATCGCGGAACTCTTGTTTCCAAGCGGCACGCTCCTTTTTCTCAATTAAAGGATTAAGAAGTTTTAATGCTTCTTTTGCATCACCAACTACTGGAGCATCTGCTCTTTTGATTTTGTCAATTTCCGCTGGGTCTACTTCGATATGGACTATCTTGGCTTGCTTCGCAAAAAGAGTAGCATCACCAGTAACTCGGTCATCAAAACGCATTCCGATAGCAATCAAAACATCGCACTCATCTGTCATTACATTAGGTGCATACATACCATGCATTCCTAACCAGCCCATATAGTTCGGATGGTCTATTGACAAAGCTGATAAACCAAGAAGCGTACTTCCCACAGGAATATCACCTTGTTCCACCAACTCCTTAAACTCTTCCATGGCTTCTGAAATCAAAACACCATGACCTACTAATATATAAGGCTTCTTAGCATTATTGATTAATTCAGCGGCCTTTTCAACCTGTTCCATTTTAGGAACCCTTCTTGGATGATACCCAGGCAAACCTTCTACCTTTTTATATTCAAAAGGCTTATTCATTAAAGCTATTTGAGCATCTTTCGTGATGTCAATTAACACAGGACCTGGCTTTCCAGCTCTAGCTATATAAAAAGCTTTTGCTAAGATTTCAGGAATTTCGTTTGGATCTACAATTTGATAGTTCCACTTACAAACCGGTGCCGTAATTCCAATAACATCAGTTTCTTGAAATGCATCAGTTCCTAAAAGATTAGAGGCTACTTGACCCGTTATAGCCACCATAGGCGTACAGTCAATAATAGCATCGGCTATTCCTGTTACCAAATTAGTAGCACCAGGACCAGAAGTTGCCATACAAACCCCTACTCTACCACTACTTCTGGCATAACCTTCCGCAGCATGAGAAGCACCTTGCTCGTGACGAACTAGAATATGCTCTATTCTGTCTGTGTAATCATAAAGGGCGTCATAAATAGGCATGATGGCTCCTCCAGGATAACCGAAGATGGTATCAACACCTTCCTGAATGAAACACTCCATTAGAGCCTGACTTCCAGAAATAAATTCCGCTTTACTTTCCACTTTCTTTTCTTCCATGATTTCAGCTGTTGTTGCCATGGTAGTTTATTTTTTGATGAATTATTTATCTGTTACACAGCCCTCATGAGCTGCAGAAACAGTCTTAAAGTACTTTCTCAATACACCTTGCTCTATAAAAGGAGGTGTCAACGGTTTCCAACTTTTACGCCTTTCGGCCAAAACCTCATCAGAAACATGCAATTTCAATTCTCTGCTATCTGTATCAATAGTTATTAAATCGCCATCTTCTACTAAAGCGATAGTTCCACCATCATAAGCTTCAGGAGAAACGTGCCCAACCACAAAACCGTGTGTTCCTCCAGAGAAACGACCATCAGTAATCATCGCAACTTTGTCTCCTAAACCTGCTCCCATAACGGCAGAGGTTGGCTTAAGCATTTCTGGCATACCAGGCCCGCCTTTTGGTCCTTCGTATCTTATTACGATAACCTGACCCGCCTTTATTTCGCCTTTGGCAAAAGCCTCTAGCATATCTTCTTCTTTATCACAAACCTTAGCAGGTCCCTCAAACTTCGTTCCTTCTTTTCCTGTGATTTTAGCAACACCGCCATTCTCGGCAAGGTTACCATACATGATTTGAATATGTCCAGAAGGCTTAATAGGGTTTTCTAGCGATCTAATTAAAGACTGAGCTTCAAAATCTAAATCAGGTGCCGCTTCTAAATTCTCTGCAACCGTTTTACCCGTCACTGTCATACATTCCCCATGAATTAAACCTTTCTTATGAAGGTATTTCATGATTGCAGGCACTCCACCTAACTCTAAAATATCTTCCATGAAATATTTTCCAGAAGGTTTTAGGTCAGCTATGAAAGGTGTTCTGTCTGAAACAGCCTGAATATCATCCAGTGTTAAAGGAATTCCTGCAGAATGAGCAATGGCTAAATAATGCAATACTGCATTCGTAGAACCACCCAATGCCATTACAATAGTCAAAGCATTTTCAAGCGATTTTCTAGTCAAAATATCTTTGGGCAAAATCTGCTTCTCCAAAAGATTTTTCATAGCAGCACCTAAATCAATACACTCTTGTGTTTTTCCTTGGTGAGTTGCTGGGTAACATGCATTATCAGGCATACTTAAACCTAATGCTTCAATAGAAGAAGCCATCGTGTTAGCAGTATACATACCTCCGCAGGCTCCTTGACCAGGAATTGCGTTTTGAATAACTCCTTTATAATCTTCTTCAGAAATAGTACCTGCTACTTTTTGGCCGTAGGCCTCAAAAGCCGAAACTATATCTAATTTTTTTCCTTTCCAGTTACCTGTTCTTACCGTACCACCATACATCATAATGGCTGGGCGGTTAAGTCTTGCCATGGCCATAATAGCACCTGGCATATTTTTATCACAACCCACTACAGCTATTACACCGTCATACCACTGAGCCGCTACTACGTTCTCAATAGAATCTGCAATAATGTCTCTACTTGGAAGCGAATAGCTCATGCCGTCGTTTCCATTAGTCATTCCATCAGAAACACCGATGGTGTGAAAAATCAGACCCACCATGTCATTGGCTTGGATACCTTTTTTCACGTGAACAGAAAGACCGTTCAAATGAATGTTACATGGGTTTCCCTCATAGCCTGTACTTGCAATTCCTATCTGAGGCTTTTTCATATCCTCTTCTGTCATGCCAATGGCATAAAGCATTGCTTGTGCTGCTGGGTTACTTACTTCCTGAGTAAGCGTTTTGCTGTATTTGTTAAGATTTTCAGACATTATTTCAAGTTTCGCTGTTTGCGAATATTCGCTAAATATTAAAATCGTTCGGCAAATAAATTACTCTAAGCATATTATCCAACCTTTTTCATAGAAATTTCCTATTCCCCCAATACTCGTTATCACTTTTCTAATTTAGTTTGTGAATTTTCCAATCGCAGCATTCATCTAGTCCATTTTTTCAAGTAAATTTTGACATGAAAAAAATACTAACTCTAATCTTCTTAGCTCCGATTCTTTTATTCGGGCAAGACAAGGCTACTGAACTAGCCCATAAGTTTATAATCACTGATGGTCACGTTGACTTACCTTACCGGTTAAAGGTCAAAAACTTTCAACTCACCAAAGAGTTTACAGGTATTCCTGTATCGTCAAAAGATGGCGACTTTGATTTTGAAAGGGCAAAAGAAGGCGGACTTGACGCTCCGTTTATGTCTATCTACATTCCTGCTAGATTCAGCTCTGAAGAAGGAAAACTATTAGCCGATAGCTTAATTGACATGGTCAACTATATAAGCGACGAAAACAAGGAATATTTTGAAATTGCCAAAAGCCCAGAAGATGTTCGTAGAATATTTAAAGCTGGAAAAGTGGCTCTGCCAATGGGTATGGAAAACGGTACTCCTATTAAAGAACTTTCCGATGTAGCCTATTTCAAAAACAAAGGAATCAGTTATGTAACCTTAACACACTCTAAAGCCAATCAGATTTGCGACTCTTCTTACGACCCAGAAAGACCATGGCAAGGATTAAGCCCTTATGGTGAAAAGGTGGTGCTAGAAATGGCCAAACAAGGCATCATGATTGACATCTCTCACGTATCAGACAGCACTTTTTATGATACCATCGAAATCAGCCCCGTTCCTGTTATTGCTTCGCATTCTTCTTTACGATTTTTCACACCTGATTTTGAAAGAAACATGAATGATGAAATGCTAGTTAAGCTAAAAGAAAACGGAGGCGTAGTGATGATAAATTTCGGGTCTACGTTTATTGATGGAGAAATACAAAAAATCAGAAATGAAAACGGCGAACTTTTAGCCAAAATACTAGATGAAAAAGGACTAAGTAGAAGAGACGAAGCTGCCAAGCCAATTATTGAAGAATTTGTCAAATCACGCCCTTCCGCCTTTTCTGATGTTGAAAAAGTAGTAGACCATATTGACAGAGCCGTAAAATTTGCAGGAATTGACCACGTAGGTCTCGGCTCAGACTTTGACGGCGTAGGTGACTCATTGCCTACAGGCCTTAAAGATGTTTCTGACTACCCAAACATCATTAAACTTCTATTAGAACGAGGTTACTCAGAAAGCGATATTGAAAAAATATGCTCTGGCAACCTTTTCAGAGTTTGGCAGTCCGCATTAGATTATGCCGCTGCCCAATAAAAAGAAAGCAGCGTTACTTTAAGGGTAACGCTGCTTTAATACATAAGTCTGACCAGATTATTACTTCTGCATCATCTCAATTATTTCTTCCGATATACCTGTTGAAGAATATCCTCCATCATGGTACAAGTTCTGCATGGTAACCATTCTGGTTAAATCCGAGAACAAGCTCACTATATAATCAGCACAATTTTCGCCTGTGGCGTTTCCTAGTGGAGACATTTTCTCTGCAAAATCAAAGAAAGAGTCAAACCCTCCGATTCCTGAACCTGCCGTAGTCATGGTAGGCGACTGAGAAATAGTATTTACTCTTATCTTTTTAGATTTACCCAATCTATAACCAAAACTTCTAGCAATAGACTCTAATACCGCTTTGGCATCTGCCATATCGGTATAAAACGGGAAAGTTTTCTGAGCGGCGATATAAGAAAGACCAACTACAGAGCCCCATTCATTTAATGCACCAAGCTTGTCACCAACCTGCATAAACTTATGAAAAGACAGAGCAGAGATATCAATACTTTTTAAGAACCAATCATAATTCAAATCTCCATACGCTCTTCCTTTACGTATGTTTGGAGACATTCCAATAGAATGAAGTACAAAATCCATTTTACCATCTAAAACCTCCATAGACTTAGTATAAAGATTTTCAAGGTCTTCTACAGAAGTAGCATCGGCAGGTATTATTTCGGCACCTATTTGCTCCGCTAATTCATTTATTTTACCCATTCTCATGGCAATAGGAGCGTTTGTCAAAACTATTTGAGCACCTTCCTCATGAGCTTTTATTGCTGTTTTCCAAGCTATTGAATTTTCATCCAATGCTCCTGAAATAATTCCTTTTTTACCTTTTAGTAAACCGTAAGACATATTTGAATTAATTGTTTGCCACAAAAGTAGCACATTCGGTCAAATATCAATTATTACCACATTGACCTATTTTATTAAAAAATGCTTCTTTACCCTTGCCTTTAGTTGCAGACATAGGTTTCCAGAATTTAGATGGGTTTAATATCAATTCGTTTTGACCAGTCAGAATAGGGCTAAAAGCTTCAATTCTAATCAGTTCTTCAGAAAACAAGGGCAAAGCTCCTCTCAAGCCTAGTGATAGACATTTATTTACCTCAACAAGCCTGTAATCAGACTGACACTCCTCTGAAACAATTTTTACCTTAAGAGAAACATCCCTTATACTTCCAGACCAAGAAAGATCTACGTAAAGCGAATCATCTCGAAAACTCTGACTTCCTAAATATTGGTAGCCTTGGGCTCCTTCTGCTTTACCAAAAACTTCATAGGTACAAGAATTACAATCAATTTCCTGTTCCACAAAAAGAGAAACGCCACTTTTACTCAAAAGATGAGAGGAAATAGTCGGCTTTTCAAGAGCCTTACATGTTTTAAATTCAGAAAAACTAAGAGCCGGCAAACCATTTTGATTCTTAATCAAAGGCCCATTATAATTTAAACTATACGAATCCGTAAAAACCGATGGAAGATAGGTAACTACATCTTCTCTAAAATCTTTAGAAAAATACATTGCTACATCATTCCCTTCTGCTTTAACAGAATCAATAAAAGGTTCACCATTTCCATCATAGATATAGTCTTTCATTCTTCGCTTATAATGACCAAAATCCATGACATTTTGCACATTTAGCCTTTGTCCTTCATCAAAGACCAAAGTGATTTTTTTTTTTGCTCACTTAATACTGCCTTTTGAATCAAAGGCCCAGTCACAGGAGAATCTAAATTGGCTCCATAAGTATCATTATTTATTCCCAAATAAATATCATCCGCCATTCCCTCATAACCAGATTTTGCATAATGCAATCCATCTCCGCTAAGCTCTTTCCCAAACGCCGCATACATCCTCATTTCTGGAAAATCTTTTTTTAACTGACGCTGAATATCTCTAAGTTTAGCGGGAGCTTCTTCCCTATAACTTCTCGTTAGAATGTTGGTTTGAACCAAATAAAAATACTTTGGATCCACTCCATCGTATTTAAGGTTTGAAATCAACTTATTAAACCGTTGCCTATAAGAATCAATAGCATCTTGCACACCAGTATCCGACTCCCATTCTCCTTGCGAGAAAATAAAACCCTTTGGCTTCAAAGAGCTACTACCTAAAATTCTTTTCAAAAACCTTCCATAATACGTTTCAGGGTTTTCTGGATGAATAGAATCTCGTTCAACTAATGTTTCTAAAGACTGGCCACCTACGGCTCCATTAATTATTTGTACTGGGATATGATTTTCTTCAATGATATTTTCAGCAATTCTGCTTCCCATAACACCCGGCCAATTAAATTCAACACCCAAGTCATGCCAACCATTGTTCGTGGAACTCGGGTCAAAATGGTCAAAAACAAAACTTCTTAAAAAAGTATCGTCCACTTCGCTCCGTACCATATCAAAACAACAGCCTGCTACAGCATTTGATTGCCCATAAATCAAATAGGTATCTCCACTAAGAACTTTAGATGCCTTAGCAACGGAAGAAGAATCATTTTCGAGAAATAGTTTTATTTCAAAATCGTACTCAAACAAGCCTGAAACAAGAGAAGTCTTCCAGGAAAACTTTTGCTCTTCCTTCAAATCAATCATTTGACTGAAATAAAACTCACCATTTTGAAGAATCGTAAGTTTTATAGCCTTATAGCTTTCATCCGCTACACTCCCAAAAATATTGACAGGTGAAAAGCCCAGTGAATCCCTTTCATAGAATTGATGATTTTTGGGGAAATTATAAAAAACATTCTGACCGTATCCTGAATAGACGGTTAGAAAAAATAGTACAATCAAAGTAAACCTCTTTCTCAATATTATTTTTTCAGCTAGTTACATTTCCAAATTTAACTGATTTCAAACGATTTAGAGATTTCACCAACCTTTAGAATCTAAAATTTAGGCATAAAAAAAGCAGGTCTAAAAAGACCTGCTAAAAATGGGAGGCTAATGGGGTTCGAACCCACGACCCTCGGCACCACAAACCGATGCTCTAACCAGCTGAGCTATAACCTCCATTTTCAAACGGAGTGCAAAGGTAAATTGAATCCTCAAATTCTGCAAGTCCTATTTTCATTAATTTTAAAGTATTTAAACTTACAAAAGCATTTATCATTTTTTTAGAAAGGATACCTAAATTGCAATCGCATCAAAATAACCCAAGATGTTTAGATTAGATAAAAAAGTTGCGATAGTAACAGGAGGAGCCAGCGGAATAGGGCTCGAAATTTCAAGGAGCTTCGCAAAACAAGGAGCCGTAGTTCACATTTTTGAACTAAATATGGATTTGGCAGAAAGGGAGGCCGATTTAATTATTGCCTCAGGAGGAACTGCCTATTGTCATAAAGTAGATGTTTCAAAACAGTCTGATGTTCAGAAGACCATCGACAAAATTAAAACAGTCTCTCCTATTGACATTTTGGTAAACAATGCTGGTATAGCACATATTGGCACAGCCGAAACTACGACCGAAGAGGACTTAGATAAAATTTATAATGTCAACATCAAAGGCGTTTATAACTGCATCCACTGTTTGATTCCTCATTTTAAAGAAAATGGTGGTGGCGTAATTATAAACATGGCTTCGGTTTCGGCAAGTGTGGGTATTCCTGATAGGTTTGCCTACTCTATTTCAAAAGGAGCAATAAAAACCATGACCATTCAGGTGGCAAAAGACTATGTGGGTGATAACATTCGCTGCAACTCTATCTCACCAGCAAGAATTCATACGCCATTTGTAGACGGATATATTAAAAACAAATACCCAGACAGACAGGAAGAGATTTTTGAAGAATTGTCAAAAACTCAACCTATAGGTAGAATGGGTAAACCATCAGAAGTAGCTGCCATAGCAGTATACTTGGCTTCAAACGAGGCCGCCTTTGCCACAGGAACAGATTATCCGATTGACGGAGGATTTCTAACACTCAATACACCATAATAAAACAACCAGAATGAAATTAATAAGACACGGAGAACTAGGAAACGAAAAGCCAGGAATCATTTCTGATGATAACACTTCATTAGATGTTTCTGCTTTTGGCGAAGACTTTAACGAAAAATTCTTTGAAACAGACGGAATTAATAGATTGGCCACATGGCTAAGTTCTAATCAGAGCTCTTGTCCTGTGCTAGATCCAAATACAAGACTTGGCTCATGCGTAGCCAGACCATCTAAAATAGTTTGCATAGGTTTGAATTATGCCAAACATGCAGCAGAGTCTGGCATGGCAAACCCTGAGCAGCCAGTAGTATTTTTCAAAGCAACATCTGCCTTATGTGGCCCAAATGACGATGTAGTTATTCCTAGAAACTCTGAAAAAACAGACTGGGAAGTAGAATTAGCAGTAGTTATTGGCAAAAAAGCATCTTATGTAGACAAAGCAGACGCTATGGATTATGTAGCTGGATACTGCCTTCATAATGATTATAGTGAAAGAGCTTTTCAGCTAGAGCACGGCGGACAGTGGGTAAAAGGAAAATCAAATGACACCTTTGCTCCTCTTGGGCCATTTATGGCTACAGCAGATGAAATAGCTGACCCACAGAAATTAAACCTTTGGTTAAAACTGAACGGTGAAAAAATTCAAGATTCTAACACAGACGATATGATTTTTTACATTGACGAAATCATAAGCTACCTTAGTAACTACATGACCTTACTTCCTGGCGATGTAATTTCTACAGGCACACCCGCTGGCGTAGGACTTGGCTTTAAACCTGCCAAATACCTTAAAGCAGGAGATAAAATAGAATTAGGGATAGAAGGTCTTGGCGTTCAAACCCAAACTGCTGTGGCTTATTCAAAATAAGCATCAAATGGAAAAAGTGAATTTAAAACGGCTTCTAAACTTGGGCTTAATTGCCGAAGTACTGATAGCCCTGTTCTCTTTTTTCCAAGCAAATTTTATTTTTAGCGAAACTATGAGATTGTCTGCCCGATACAGTGGCAGACTTTCTTTATTTTTCTTCTTAGCCACCTTTCTTTTAACCAGTTTAAACTGGTCAAAACGACGAATAGAGTTCAAACAAAACTTTGTGGGCTTGATACTTATTTTTAGTCTATTACACTTTATCCACTTTCTCTTTTTAGCGACAAATATCTATTTAAACGAAATTGAGCTAATTCCCTTTAAACTTTTAGGAGGAGGTTTAGGCTACCTTACCTTACTCATTTACCCCTGGCTATTAAAGTCAAAGAACCCACCGGCTTGGCTAGACTATTTCTATTTTTATTACCTGCTTTTAATAATGGCAATTACCATTTTCTCTAGATTGTCTGGTGCTTTTGAAGGAGCCGAACCTTCGCCATTACATTATTTAGGGCTAATTTTGATAGGCTTCACATTTACAATCCATCTATTTAACTTAAAGAAACAAAACGCATGAAAAAGGTTCTACTTCTTCTTTTACTGCCTTTTGCTGGCATTAGTCAAGAGCAGAAAGTTAACTCTACAATTAGTAATGTTAACCTCTATTTTTCTGGAGCACAAATCTCGCGAGAAGCTAAAATAGACCTCAATGCAGGAGAAAACACATTGGTTTTTAAAGGCATCTCTCCTGAAATAGACAAAAGCAGTATTAAAATTGCTACAAACTTAGACATCAACATTGCCTCTGTTTTTCATCAAATGAGCTTACAATCTGATAGCTCAATCATCTCGGCCACAAAAAAAATCAATGATGCAAATAAGAAAATCAATGACCAGTTTGAAATTCTTAAAGTAGACCTGACTTTACTTAAAAGAGAAGAAGATTTACTATTACAAAATCAAACGGTTGGTGGAACTTACTCAGGAATGAAACCTGAAGACCTGAAAATTACAGCAGATTACTTTAGAGAGAGAATGAAACTCATTCTCAACCAAAGGTTTGTACTGAGCCAAAAACTTGACTCTCTTCAGGGTGAAACAAAAAAAAATAACTCTTCATTAAATACCCTAAGCCAAAATAAAGAAAACCAATTAGCTGAAATTATTCTAGTGCTAAAAACTAAAGCTCCGCTCAAAAATCAAAAATTGACAATCTCGTATTTTGTCAAAAATGCTGGCTGGGCACCTAGTTATGATATCAAAGCTACCAAAATTACCGAGCCAATAAGTTTATTATACAAAGCAAAGGTGTACCAATACAGCGGTGAAGACTGGAAAGATGTCAAACTAACACTTAGCAATACCTCTCCTAAAACCAGTTCAAATATTCCACGTTTAAAGAAATGGTACTGGGGAGAAAACAATATTTACAACGACTACTTTGACGAAAAAGAAACTCCTGACAATGACAAAACTCAAGTATGGGGTCAAATAAAAGACTCTGAAAACCTACCACTTCCAGGGGCTAACATTGTTATCAGAGGTACTACCCTTGGTACTATTACAGACATAAATGGTTTTTTCAGACTAAACATACCACCCGACCTTCAAGGAAAATCAAATGTCCTTTCTATTAGTTTTGTAGGATTTGAGCCTCTGAATGTTAAGACTTCCGACTCTCCTTTTGATATTAGCTTGACCGAAAACCTTCAGGCTTTAGACGAAGTTGTGGTTACCGGATATGGAACCCAAAGTAAAAAAATGATGACAGCGGCAAGAGCAGTTATAGGTAAGGCTTCTGGATTAAGTATAAGAGAATCCAAAATCACCAAGAAGCTTATCTCAGAAGACGAAGCCCCTACTTCAATAAACTTCACTTTAGATAGTAAATTCACACTTCTTTCCGATGGAAAAGAAAACACCACCGAGCTAAAAGAGCTAGAAATTCCAACAGACTTTGAATACAAAGCGGTACCCAAAATAGACCCTGTTGCTTTTCTAACAGCTAGAATTTTTGACTGGGAACAGTACAACCTCATTGAAGGAGAGGCCAGTCTTTATTTTGAAGGAACTTACTTAGGAAAAACAGACTTAGACCTAAGCAACAAAGACACTTTAAGCATTTCTTTAGGTAGAGACCAAGCCGTAAAGGTTCTTAGAAAACCTGTTAAACAGTTTTCTAAGAACACATTCATTGGCGGAAATGCTATTGACTCTTATGGTTATGAAATCTCTATTAGAAACACCAAAAGCGTCCCTATAAAGATTTTAGTAGAAGACCAATTCCCTTTGAGCAAATTTAAAGAAGTGGAGGTTTACGATAAATCTGCCATAGGAGCCAATGAAAATCAGGAAACGGGTGAGCTCGTATGGTTAAACAAAATTGAGCCATCTACTGAAAAAACATTGCCATTTAGTTATACCATAAAATATCCAAAAAACGGAACAGTAAGCTATTAATCATGACATCAAATCAAACTACTTGTCCTAATTGTGGAAACGTTTTTGATGCCGGTGAGGCACTTCAAAAGCACATGGATATTGAGCTGAAAAAGCGAATTGCTGAGCAAGAAAAAATAAACTCTGAAAAGCTTGAGCTATATAAAAAGCAGCTTCAAGAAGACAAAGCTAAATTTGAGCAAGAAGAAAAAAAGAAAATGTGGGCCATAGCTCAGGCAGAGGCAAAAAAGCGTGCTGATGAAAAAAACGGTGCCGAATTAAAAGCACTGCAAGAAGATAACAAAATTAAGCAGCAGCTCATTCTGGATGGACAAAAGAAAGAGCTTGAGCTTATGAAAAAAGAGAACGAATTAAAGTTTAAGCAAGAGCAGCTGCAGTTAAAGTTAGAAAAAGAAATGCTGGAGCGTAGCCGAGGCATTGAAGAAAAAGCCAAGAAGCAGAAAGACGAAGAGTTTGAACTCGTCAAAAAGGAATACGAGAAGAAACTAGAAAACCAGATGAACCTGGTAAAAGAAATGCAGCGAAAAGCCGAACAGGGCTCCATGCAGCTTCAAGGTGAAATACAAGAATTAGAAATAGAATCTATTCTTGGCAGAACCTTCCCTTATGATGAAATAGAAGAGGTAAAAAAAGGAATTCGCGGGGCAGATGCTATTCAGACTGTTATCAATGAGTTTGGACAAATCTGTGGTAAAATCATTTTTGAAAGTAAACGAACCCAAAACTGGGGAGGCGACTGGATTGAAAAACTAAAAACCGACCAAAGAGAAACAGGAGCAGAAATTGCTGTTTTGGTAACTCAAACCATGCCTAAAGACATGGAACGCTTTGGCGAAAGAGAAGGTGTTTGGATTTGCGGATTTCATGAAGTAAAAGGTTTAGTTTTTGTACTTCGTCAAATATTAATTAGAACCCAGCAGGCAAAATCTGTCAATGAAAATAAGGCAGACAAAATGAGCTTACTTTACTCTTTTCTTACCAGCAGCCAGTTTAAACAGCAAATGGAGGCCATAGTAGAAGGTTTCTCTAATTTGAAAAGCGAACTAGACCGTGAAAAAAGAGCCATGCAACGTATATGGAAAGAACGCGAAGTACAAATAGAGAAAGTCATAGGCAACACTATTGACATGTATGGAAGCATAAAAGGGATAGCCGGAAACTCTATTTCTAGCATAAAATCTCTAGAACTTCCTGATGGAGAAGAATAATTTTTAAGAAAAAAAAACAACTATAGTCGACTCAGCTATAAGTAATTAACAATTCATTAATTCTTAAAGAACCTCCACAGGGAAAATTTGGCATCGTTTTAGAGTCACGATTAATTGTAAATTTAAAATCGTGTTATCCCAATGAAAAAAATTAGCATCTTATCAGCCGCTACTGTCTTACTTAGCCTCAGCACTTTTGCTCAAGACGCCCCAGAAAAAAAACAAAGCTTGTGTTCCAGAAACTTTGATGCCGTCTACCAAAAAGTAGAAGACAACTATGCCGGATGGAGCGAAAAAGTAACTTCTAGAAATCAAAAGAAGTTTGACAAAATCACAGAAGAAACCAAGCAAAAAATATCAGATATTAATGAGCCGGAAGCTTGTTACCACGTATTAAATGAATGGTTGGCATTTTTTGAAGACGGTCATCTTTTCTTAAACATTCCGCCTTTTGTAAAACCAGAAGACCCAAGCGACATTGTTAAAAGAGCAGGAAAAGTAGGCTCTGTATCATTCAAAAACGAACCTGCTTTCAAGAAATATCTTGACAAGCAAAAAAACCTTCCAGAAATAGTAGGGATTTGGGAAAACGACGACAAAACTTACCGTGTAGGTATAGTAGCCAGCTCAAAGAAAAACAGATACGAAGCGTTCTTATTAAGCGATAGAGATGAGCTTTGGACGCAAGGTAAAGTTAAGTTTGAGCTCAAAGAAGTAGAAAAGAACAGGTTCGAAACTAATTACTATTACGCTGATTTTACAGACGAAAAGAAGCTTGGCCGGTTAGTTAAAAACTACCTTGTGATTGACGACATCTTCAAAATGCAGAAGATTTACCCAGAACCTTCTGAAGTGGTAAATAATGCTGACATACTTACGCGACTACCGCAATGGAGAGTTGAAAAAATAAATAGCAATACTGCATTAATTACCCTTCCTCCATTTACGATAATAGATGCTGCTGATTATATCCTTGATATGGTTAACAACAATAAAGCAATTATTGCGAACACTGAGAATCTTATTGTGGATTTGAGAAACAACCCAGGAGGAGACGAAAACGCTTTTTCTGCCTTGTATCCATTTATTGCCGATAAGCCTATCGTAAGAAAAGGTGGCATGTTTAGGTCTTCAGAAGAGAACCTTATTCTTCTTACACATGAATTAGAGTCTATTCAGGCTTTTCCAAAGTATAAACGTATTCTAGCTCCTAAACTTCAAGAGGTAATAGCAGGAATGAAAAACAATTTAGGTGGTGATGTGCAGGGGCCAGACAAGGTATTTCAATACCTAAGAGCAACTCCTTATCCTAAAAATGTGGCAATTCTTGTGAATGAAAATACGGCAAGTACAGCGGAAAGTGTTACTTTAGAAGCCAAACAAAGTGACAAGACTGTCATTATTGGTACTAAGACTAAAGGTCTTGCAGACTACATTGAAGTTAGAGACTGGGGCTTACCTGCTTTTGGCTGGAGGTTAGCTTTTGGCCTAGCTAAAAGTGCTAGAGAAACAAGAATAGATAATAAGGGAATTACACCTGACGTTAAAGTACCAAAAAAGGAAACTGATTGGATTCAGTTTACCACTGAGTACTTGAGCAAAAAAAGATAAATGTCTAAATATTTAAAAAACACCTCCGCCTTATTTCTTTTTATTTTTTCAATATCCCAAATAGCAGTTTCGCAAGTTGCTGTTAAGAAGAGCCTTCAAGGCGAATGGGTTAAAAATAAAATCACTTTAATAGACGGAAGTCCTATTTATGACGAGAATTTAAAAAATTCCAGCTTCGGGCTGGAATTTTCTGGTGACAGCCTCGTCATAAACATTGGTGGTAAAAACTCATACAGCTCGTATGATGTAAAAGACAGTATCTTAAACTACCGCGATAATTATTTCAAAATTTTACGTCTCGACAAGCCTTTTTTAGAGCTAAGCCAAGTGCTAACCACCGATGAAGTGGAGCCTATTAAAATAGAGATGACCTTTAAGCCAACAGTAGATATCGGCATTACGCCTCAAACTTATTTGGCAAAAAATGGCGACCCCGTTTACCTTTTAATGCCTGACCAAATAGAGCCAAAGTTTATCAATGCTAGGTACACGGCCATTGATTATATAAACAGTCATTTTAGGTACCCAGAATTTAAAAAAGGCGGTTTTGTAGTGCGTTTTGTAATTACAAAAACAGGAGAACTAGAAGGTCAAAGAATAATTGCGAGCTCTAATCAGAAATATGACCAAAGGCTAATAGACGCTGTTAATAAGACTAAAGGAAAGTGGCGTCCTGCCAAATATTTGGGCGAAGCCGTTAACTGTGAGGTAGAATTTAATTTTGACCTTGGTTATACTAAGCCAGACTATACTTCAGGAAACCCTGAAGAAGACAAAAAAGCAATGGCAGAAGAATATGCCTCAAATGGGAAATACTATTTCTCTGCTAAAAACTACCGTTCGGCTATCTTTTACCTTAGCAAAGCCATAGATAACGACCCTTATCAAATTAACTCTTATTACCTGAGAGCTGCGGCTTATATCTATAATAAAACACCTAATAAGGCTTGTGCAGATTATCTTCAACTAAAGATATTAGGCCAAAAGAGAGCGGAGGGGCTTTATGACAAATACTGCCAAAACTATAAACCCGAAACAACCGAGCCTTAGCTTTTACCGTAGATAGTGGTCAATAATCTTTAATTTGCAACAAAAAATTAGGCGATTGACTCCAAAAGGAATTTACGTTATTATTCCCGCTTTTAATGAGGCACTTTCTATTGACAAAGTAATAGCAGAGATTCCTGATTTTGTGGAAGAAGTGGTGGTGGTGAATAATAATTCAAGCGACCACACAGCTCAGGCTGCCAAAGATGCTGGTGCCATTGTACTTGACGAACCAAGACAAGGCTATGGCTATGCTTGCCTAAAAGGCATTGAATACTTAAAAACTAAGAAACCTGAAATAGTAGTTTTCTTAGATGCCGACTACTCCGATTACCCAGAAGAACTGACCCACATCATTGCTCCTATTCTTAATCGAGATATGGATATGGTTATAGGTAGCCGAAATCTGGGAAATAAAGAGCCTGGCTCCATGACGCCTCAGCAAATTTTTGGAAACTGGCTAGCCACTACGCTAATAAAACTATTTTTCAAAGTATCGTATACCGATTTAGGACCATTTAGAGCCATCAAATACAAAAGTTTGGTAGATTTAGCCATGGTAGACCAAACCTACGGCTGGACGGTGGAAATGCAGCTTAAAGCAGCAAAAAAAGGATTAAAAGTAACGGAGGTTCCTGTTAAGTACAGAAAACGCATTGGCAAGTCTAAGGTTTCCGGTACGGTCAAAGGAACCATCTTGGCTGGGTATAAGATTTTGTCTTGGATTTTTAAATACGCCTTGAAATAACACTCGAATGGACTTAATATTTCTACTTGCTTATTTAATTCCGCTGACCATTATTTTTATTTATTGTGTCATGCAGTTTAGTCTTATAGTTTCTCATTTTAAATATAAAGCACCAGCCCCTCCTACTCAAAACCTAGAAGAACTACCTTTTGTAACCATTCAGCTGCCCGTTTATAACGAAAAGTATGTGGTTAACAGGTTAGTAGATGCTGTCACCAAAATAGATTATCCGCTTGATAAATTAGAGATTCAGTTATTAGACGACTCTGATGACATTACCACAGAACTACTAGCCGCCAAAGCCAAAGAATACCGAGAAAAGGGTTTTGACATTACTCTAATAAGAAGACCAGAACGTGTAGGTTTCAAAGCCGGAGCCTTGAAATATGGATTAGAAACTGCCAAAGGAGAATTTGTAGCTGTTTTTGATGCCGACTTTATTCCTAGAACTGATTTCTTAAAGAAAACCATTCCTGTTTTTCAAGATGAAAAAGTGGGTGTGGTACAAACTCGCTGGGAACACATTAACGAAGACTACTCCCTTCTGACAAAACTTCAAGCTTTTGGCTTAGACGCTCACTTTTTTATAGAACAACCAGGGCGTTCCGCCGCAAATCATTTCATCAACTTTAATGGCACGGCGGGAGTTTGGAGAAAAGTTACGATTGAGGACGCTGGAGGCTGGTCTCCTGACACTTTAACAGAAGATTTAGACCTAAGCTACAGAGCACAGCTTAAAGGCTGGAAATTTGAATATTTAAGGGAATTAGATTCTCCTGCGGAATTGCCTGTAAGTTTACCTGCGGTCAAATCGCAACAATACCGCTGGATGAAAGGCGGAGCCGAGTGTTTTGTCAAAAATGCAAAAAAGATAATAGCCGCCAAAGACTTAAAACTCACCTCAAAGCTCCATGGTTTTTATCACCTTCTGAACAGCTCCATTTTTATTAGCGTGATGGCTTTGGCATTCTTTAGTATTCCATTGGTGCTTAACACACATATTTTCTCCGATTATCACACCATTGTCAATTTAACCACACTTTTTCAAGTCAATTGGCTTATTCTTGGCTCATTTTATTGGCTAGCTTTTAAGCGTAAAAATGGTTCTTTCTTTGCCTTTGTCAAAAGGTTTTTCATGTTCTTAGTATTTATGATGGGTTTATCGCTGCATAACACCATAGCGGTAGTGGAAGGTTTAATGGGTAAGAAAACACCTTTTGTGAGAACGCCTAAGTTTAACGTAGTCAACAAAACAGATGCATGGCAAGGGAATGTTTATTCCATCAAAAAAATTGGCTGGCTTACTTGGGTAGAAGGCCTAATCTCGCTTGGTTTCTTAGGTATGCTATTCATTGACGCACAAAAACAACTGTACGGCATGATGCCTTTCCATTTCATGGTATTTATGGGTTATGGATTGATCGTTTATTATACTGTCAAGCACGCCTTGTTTGAAGCTTAAAGCTAATGTTTGAAATATTAGATTTTATTAGTACAAACTCTTTTATCCTCTTGGGGATTTCCTTTCTTGTTTCTTTCTGTTATGCCCTCGCCATTATCAGCGAAAACCCTTCAGAAAACAGAGAATTCATCACTTTTTTGGAACGGTCAGGTCACTTCAAAGGGAGCAGGCTCTCCTTTGCCATTTCGTTCTACCTTTTCTTTCTTATGTTTTTTAGTTCGTCTCTAAATCATTTTTTTGTAAAAAAAGATTTAGAGACGCGATTGAGCGGCTGTTTTCAGCCTACTATTCTTGTTAATGGTAAACCAGAATTAAATGACCAATTATTAGTTGACCTGAAAAACCTTAAACGAGACAGAGCCAGTATAAAAGAACACAGCAACTTTGAGCTTTCTCTTGATATAATCGAAAACAAAGACACTATCTCACTTATACTTCATCGCTATTTGTTAGACTCCACCTTTTACGGTGTCTATTATGGTAAAAATATCGAATACACTAAAATGTGGAATATTAGAACCGAAGCGTTAAATAAGTACCAACCAAAACCTCCTCCTGAACCAGAGCTTGATTTAAGTCCTGAAACAAAGCGAGTTCTTAAAGCACTCCCTTCTGAAAAGTAATTTCTTTGACCAGCTTAGTGGCATTAAAATAAACGGCTATCGAAGTAGCTTCTGTTGGTTTCGGTATGTTTTCACATTGCGGCCCCGCCTCTAAAAAGTAAATAAATACCTTTTGGTTTCTGCTATCTAGCATTTGAAGGTCATACCTTCCTAGGGTCGAAAAAATATCGTTTTCACTGTGACCTATTAACGAATCTTTATTGGCCACTAGAGCGTCTTTAAAAGACGTTCTCAGCCCATCACAAGCATTCCTGTCAGACTTGAACACATCGGCACTAAAAGCCGCTCCCATGTCAATAGGCTTAGGTCTGCACGAGAAAAAGCCTATTAAAAAAAAGGAAATTAAAAAGTATCTCATTTCTGGAAAGAACCAACTAGGCTATTGACAATACTCAAGATAAAACTGAATATCAATGGCTGAATAAAACCAGTTACAGCAAAACCACCAATCAGAGCATCACAGATATAAACTATCAAAACAGTGATTACAAAGTAAAATAAGCCTAAAGTAAGAATGGTGATAGGTAAAGACAGAATGGTTAAAATTGGCTTTACAAATGTGTTTAGAATACTCATCACCAATGCCACAATAATGGCCGTAGTAATAGAGTCCACAAAAATATCTGGCAGTATATTAGGTATTTGAAATACCACTAGACCCACCAAAATCAATCTTATCGCATAATTTATCATAGCTTTTCTATTTATGTCTACTTATTAACACATCTATGACCTCATCCAGTTCAATTTCTTTTGCTTCTAGCAGCACTAAATAGTGATACATCAAATCGGCAGCTTCTCCTAAAAACAAATCTTTATTATCGTCTTTCGCCTCAATCACAAGTTCTACAGCTTCCTCTCCTACTTTCTGAGCCACCTTATTGATGCCTTTGGCAAAAAGGCTACTTGTATAAGATTTATCTGAAGGATTTAATCTTCGGTCATGAAGCGTTTTCCTTAAATGCTCAAGAAAGCCAACCTTTCCCACGTTGGTCTCTTGCCAGCAAGTATCATCACCTGTATGACAGGTAGGGCCATCTGGGCTAGCTTTTATTAAGATACTATCCTCATCACAGTCAATCGCTAAAGAATCTAAGTGAAGATAGTTTTTTGAGGTTTCACCCTTTGTCCAAAGCCTATTTTTACTTCTACTAAAAAAAGTTACAACTTTTTCAGCCAATGTTTTTTCGTAGGCTTCCTTATTCATGTACCCCAGCATGAGTACTTTTAGTGTATGAACATCTTGAACCACAGCGGGTAGCAGACCATCAGAACTTTTAGAGAAATCGGGTTTTCTTGTCATATCATTATCTTTGAGCTACAAAAGTACATTTGCTAAAAGAGAAAAGAATAAAAATTTTGTAAAAATGTCTTGACTAATAAAATCCTTCACTTATCTTTGCAGCTCAATTACAAGCAAAAGTAGCTCAGTTGGTAGAGCGTAACCTTGCCAAGGTTAAGGTCGCGGGTTCGAGACCCGTCTTTTGCTCGAAAAATAAAGCTCCCATTTATGGGGCTTTTTTTTTCAAAGGACACAGTCCGCCGGGGTGGTGGAACTGGTAGACACGCAGGACTTAAAATCCTGTGAGCCGAAACGCTCGTACGGGTTCGACCCCCGTCCCCGGTACAAAGCCGCAAAACTTAAGTTTTGCGGCTTTTTTTGTGTTAATCCTAAAATCCTCTGAATCGAAACGAACGCACGGGTTCGACGGGCAGGCGATCCTGACCCGTCTTCGGTACTGAAAAAACTTAAGTTTTGCGGTTTTTTGTGATAATCCTTACTGTTCTAATCAGCATGCTGTCTACTCCCTCAATCATTTTGCGTTAATTTTACGTTCTTACTTATAAGTCTTCTAAAGAGAACCTTCGGATATTTAAACTTTAAAAGAAGCAAAATGAATGACCTAGTATTCAATAAAGACTATCTTAAGAAGATTAAGCGTTTCAAACAAACAGTTAAATGAGCCAAAATGCCCTACTTTTCATTCCTGATATAAGTGGTTATACCAAATTTATCAATCATACGGACGTAGAGCATAGCCGTCATATTATTTCAGAATTACTAGAGGTAATATTGGCAAAAGACACCTTGGGTTTAGAATTGGCAGAAATAGAAGGCGATGCTCTTTTTCTGTACAAATTGCAGAGTTCGTCTACCATTGAAGATGTTTGGGCTCAAGCAAAAAAAATGTTTTTAGCTTTTCACGAGCACCTTTTGCTTTATAAGCACAGAAGAATTTGTGATTGTGGAGCCTGCCTTACAGCGAGCAGTTTGAGCCTTAAGTTTGTTGTTCACCTAGCCCCCATTGATTTTATAGAAGTAGCTGGCAGAAAAAAACCTTACGGCCCGGAGGTAGTTAAGGTGCATAGGCTTTTAAAAAACGATATTCAGAACAGCGAATATTTGCTACTTTCAAATGAAACAACAACCGCTTTAGGCTCACTTCCTAGTTCTGAAAAAATTAATTATTACGAAACTCAATATGATTTTGGGCCTTATAAGTATTCGGCGATTGATATGAGCCCGCTTCGCTCAGAGGTGTCAGTCACCCCTAAGTTTGAAGTGACCAAATCAAAAGTTGAGCTAATGAATTTCAACATTGATATTGCCGCATCGGTAGATGACGTGCATGAAATTACTAGCAATTTTGCTTATCGCCATCTATGGAATAAAGATCTAGATTCCATTTCTTATGATAAGGATAGGGTTAATAGAGCAGGGTCTACTCACCTTTGTGTCATCAATGGTGATACCGTGGAGTTTGAGACGCTGGATACAGGCCAAGAAAGAAAGCCGCTTATTTATGCAGAGCGAACTAAGTCAGCTCCTTTTACAAGTCAACTAGATAATTTTTACGTATTCACTGAAACAGAAACGGGTACAAATATCGAATTCACTCTTTTTGCAACATTCAAAAAATACAGAGGATGGGCTAAGTACCTGCTAAGAATACTTATGAAAAAGCGTATGCTTCAAGGCTTAATTGACCTTAAAGCCTTAGCTGAACAAACTGGGCTGGAAAAGCTACAAGAATAGGCAAATGAGAAGAAAAGATAAGGAATAAAACTATTTTATCGTTCCAAAACACAAGCACGGTGGACTAGTTACTTTAACCCGTCCACCGTAACAAATGTTTTTGAGCTCCTTTCATCAGCCTACTTCAAATTCCCTTTTTCGCCAATAGCCTTATGTTCTCTGATTTTGCGAGATTCAAAACGCATGATGCTTTGATAATCTCCAGAGTTATAAATATGGGATAAACCCCAATCCATAATTTGTACAGGGTCTTGTTCTGATGTTAACTCTCTATTCAAACCTATGGCATGCGGAGCTCCTTTAATAGAAGCCATAATATTAAAGTTTACTCCATCAGCAGACCATTGAATCGTGTTTTTCTCTGGTCCGTCTGTTGTAATTAAAGATGCTATTCCGCCATTATATGGCCAAACACATATTTCATGACCACTATTACTAATTGGGTTAAACGGAGATTTCACATATGGTCCTTTAGGATTATCCGCAATAGCCACACCATGACGAATCTGTCTCCCACCCCAAGTTATTTCTTCACCCATTTGCTCCCCTTTATAATACAAATAGAACTTACCCTTATATGGAAGAATGCATGGGTCATGTACTTTATGACTGTCAAAGTCTCCTTTCTTTTCTACACTAAATCTATTCTGCTCTTCTCCTTTCCATATTCCATTGTCCGCAGGGCTAAGAATAGGCTCAGCACTCTTAGTCCATGGACCATTTGGCGAGTCTGACCAAGCCAATCCAACTTGATTTTTAACTCTAACCACATAAGGAGACTTCACGGTTTGATAACATAAATAATAGACACCATCATACTCCATAATTTCTGTGGTGAAAACGCTCCTATCATCATAAGAACCTTTCTCCCCACGTTTTACTGCTACACCTTGCTCTTTCCATGTCCAGCCATCTTGTGAGGTCGCATACCAAATATCACATCTGTCCCACGGAAAAACCTTCTCATTTTCAATATCTCCACCAAAACCTTGCGTAGGACCAGTACTGCGAGAGTACCATACGTAATAAGTATCCTTAACTTTAAGCACAGCACTTGGGTCTCTTCTAACCACACCTTCTTCATAAGCCAAATCACCTTTTAAAGGCTTCAGACCTTGAAAATCTAAAAACCATTCATTTCCTAAATCTTTAGGCCAGTCCAATGCTCTTTTTGATGCTGCACTTAAATGCGTGACATCCGAAATACCAAGTTTATCAATTTGGCTTTGAGAGATTGAGGGCTCGGTCTCTTTACATGACATCATAGAAAAAGACAGGAATACTAAAGAAAGGCTAGCTACTCTGAATAAATGCTTCATTTTGTATTTAAATAGGATTTTAAAAATTTGTACGAAGACCAAAACTCATTAAAAGGAATCTCCTTTCTTGCTTTGGTCATCAGCTTCCAAATCAAACACATTATTAGCCTACTACCATAAAAACCCACTATTCAAAAACTGAACAAGGCAAAATTAGCTTACTAGAAAAAAGGCTTTTAGCCATAGATAAAGCTTGTTTCTCATAATACTTCTAACTAAAACCTAAATTCTCACTAAATTGAAAAGCTCAATTGCCTCTCACTAAAAAAGATATGAGTTTTAATAAACGGCTACCTACTTTTTTAATCTTAACACTGCTGGTTTTCGGTGTTAACCTCATTAATGCCCAAACTGCTGTCTCAAAATTCAAGAAAGCAGATGAGCTTCGCTTCAAAAATCATAAAGAGAGTTTAACTATGCTAGCCGAGTGCTATCAGGAATTCACTACTTTAAAAGACACCACAAATGCTATCAAAACACTTAGGAGAATAGCCTTCATTAACGGACATCATGCCAAATACAAAGAATCTTACGACTGTCTGTGGAAAGCTCTCTCTTTAGCATCGCTTTCAGGAAAAGAAAGTACTGTGGCTTCTTTATATGTAGACATAGGCCGATACTATGGGTTTTACAAAAGAAAAGAAGAGGCGTTAAATTTTGTCAATAAGTCGATTAAAACAAAAAAGAGTTTGATTCAAAAAGGCGAAGTCTCAAAAGAGGTGCTGGTAGAAAGTTACGCAGCCATGTGTGCTTTAAACAGAGAATTTGAAGATTTTGGAAAAGCCCAAACTTACCTCGATAGCTGTTTTCTTTATTTTGACAAAACAGCCTCTGTTCACTTAGCAGAGCTTCAATTTGAAGAAGCAGTCATATTAAGCAACACCAATAAAGTTAAGCAAGCGATAAAACTATTTGACGAAGTCAAAGAATGGTTTGCCCAACATAATCCATCTTATAACGTTTTAGTGATTTCGCATCAAGGTTTAGCTTATCAAACTAATGGACAGCTAGACCAAGCAGAAAAGAATTTCATAAAAGCTCTAGAACTCTCAGAAACCTACGATAGCCACAGAGATTTCGCGAATCTTATTCACGAATATCTTTCTAAGCTATACTTTACAAAAGGAAACTTACCGCTAGCATATAAAGAGCTAAAAAAGGTAAAAGAACTAGACAAACTGTTTTTTGACAGTAGAAGTGAAAACAATAGGGGTTTATTAGAAATTCAAGACCAATTCAGACTAGAACAAGAAAAAGCGGATGCTCTCATTCAAAAACAAAAATTAAAGGAACTAGAAGCGGCAGAAGAGATTCTATTTCTTCAAAGAACCATTCTCATCATAGCCCTAGTTTTCCTTTCTGTACTGGCATTTTTGTATTTCAAGTTTCTTAGAAATAAACATAAAGCCGAAAAAAGGATTGCCCTGAAAAATCAGGAGCTGGAAGTGCAGAAAACTAAAGAACTGCTAGCATTGAAAAATAGAGAAATGACCGTTTCTTCTTTAAAGCTCATAGAAAAGGAGGAAATCATTGATGAATTCAAATCCAATCTAGAAAAGTTAGACTGGCAAATAGAACCCAACAAACTCAAAAGAGCCGTCAAATCATTAAAAGTAAATCATAAGCAAAACTGGGAAGAGTTTGAAACTCGTTTTGTAGCAATCAACAGCCAATTTTACACAAACCTTCACGCTAAATTCCCAAACCTTACTGCTAGCGATGATAAAATTTGTGCACTCATTAAGCTGAATTTCAACAGCAAAGACATGTCTAAACTCTTGGGCATTTCTATTGAAAGCGTACACACAACAAGGTACAGACTAAGAAAAAAGTTAGGCTTAGAAAGAGACGATAACCTTACCGACTTTATAATGAAATTTTAAAACTCAAACTTTAATGCCACAGCGGGTTGGTTTTTATTCTCCTTCATTTGGGCTTTAGTTAACCATACTTTTGTCTGACTTCCTTCCGTTTTCCATTTCAAAGGCTCAGAACTTCCTAAAAGATATACTTTTGACCCTTTCTTAGGCATATTTCCCTCCCAAGTCAAAACTTCCGACAATGGGTTTTCTTTTGACGTAGTCACCAAAGCATAGGCATATTTATCTTTTGACTTCGTGAAGTAGGTATTGCCACTCTTAAACGTGTCCATGATTCTGGTACCATAAATAGCTTCGCCAAACTTGCTCGTCCACTGCCCTATTTCTTCCAATCTAGAAATTTGTTCTGGCAAAAATTCTCCTTCTGCCGTAGGACCCACCCCCAAAAGTAAATTACCACCTTTCGCCACAATCTCTATGAGTGTATGAACCACAGTTTCAGCAGACTTAAATTTATCGTTTGGAACATAGCCCCATGCACCGCCTAGCGTTATGCAGCTTTCCCAAGGGTTTTCAGATTTGTCTTTTGGAATGCCTTGCTCTGGTGTACGGAAATTTTCAAACGGACCATGCACAGTTCTATCCACTATTAGTACTCCTGGCTGATTTTCACGCATGACCTTCGCTATTTTAGGCATATTTATTTGCATGTCGAAGTCTGGAATGGGAGCACCCCAGTTTCTAACCTCCTCCGTCACTGTATTTCTTGGTCTAACCCAACCTCCGTCAAGCCACACAATGTCAATTTTTCCATAGTTGGAAGTCAATTCATTAAGCTGATTGTGCGTAAAATTTTCAAATTGATTCCACCTCCATGGATTCTTTCTTATGTCATAATTGACGTTTCTATCGGGTGTAGCATATCTGTCCCACCAAAAATATTGCGAATGCCAATCTGGTTTTGAAAAATATGCTCCTATAAGGAAATCCTTTTCTCTAAATGCCTCAAAAACATATTTGGCCACATCTGCTCTTGGATTTGCCTCAAAAGGACCATTACTTATTTTAAAATCAGAAAATTTGGTGTCAAACATATTGAATCCGTCGTGATGTTTGGTGGTAAAAACCACATACTTCATACCGGCGGATTTTGCAGCAGCAGCCCAAGATTCAGGATTAAACTTTGTAGGATTAAAAGATTTGTTTAATCCCCAATACCATCTTTTATAATCATCATAATGGCTGGTGCTATCTCTATAAATCCAATCTTCATTACAGAGAGTCCAAGATTCAATAATCCCAGGAACAGCATAAAGTCCCCAATGAATTATAATTCCAAACTTCTGGTCTCTCCAGTTTTCTAGATTTTCTGCTACGAGTTCATCTTCAGGATAAACATATTCTGTAGAAGCTGGGTGAATGGTATTTTGGGCATGAGCCTGTGCTGAAAACAGCACAGACATAAAAACCACTTTATATATAAATAACCTCCTGACAAAATTTAACGGAGGGGTATCTTTTCTGAACATATTACTAGTTTATGGTAAGAGCCGCAATATGCTCTAGAGGGCTTAATTGTTTCTTAATAAAACATGAATAAAAAGACAAAACTCCCTTTTTAGGGGAGTTTTATTAGAAAAATATATCTTTCCGTTCATTTAGCTAATGGTTCGCTGAGCTATTCCGTTATAAGCACTAAGTGGCCGTATTAATTTATTACTCGCGTTTTGCTCCATAATATGGGCAGCCCAACCCGCTATTCGGCTCATAACGAAAATGGGTGTAAACATTTCTATCTCAAAACCCATCATGTAATAAGCAGGCCCTGCAGGAAAATCAAGATTAGGGTAAATGCCCTTTTCTCTTACCATGACCTCCTCCAGCTTCGCAGATGTTTCCATCAAAGCCTGATTATTGGTAAATTCTGCTGTTTTTAAAGCATACTTTTTCATGGTCGGAACACGGCTATCGCCATTTCTATACACTCTATGCCCAAAGCCCATGATTTTCTTTTTGTTTGTCAATGCATTTAACATCCAAGCCTCTGCATTTTCTTTGGAACCCACCTCTTTAAGCATGTGCATTACTTGCTCATTAGCTCCACCGTGTAATGGCCCTTTCAAAGCACCAATGGCACCCGTAACCGACGAATATATATCAGAAGTAGTACTGGTAATTACCCTAGCGGTAAAAGTGGAAGCATTAAAACTATGCTCTGCATACAAAATCAGTGAAACATCGAAAGCTTTTATTACTTCTGGAGCTGGCACTTCACCAAAACACATGTAAAAGAAATTTTCAGAAAAACTTAGCTTATTATCAGCAGGAATGAAATCCTGCCCTATTTGGTGCCTATATGACGCCGCAATAATTGCAGGGATTTTAGCCAATAGAGAAATATATTTATCCATATTGGTTTCTCTAGAGCTATCCCAAATTCGAGTATCTTCACAGCCTAAAACACTCACACCTGTACGTAAAGTATCCATAGGGTGAGACGATTTTGGTAAGTTTTGAAGAATACTCAGTAGCTCTTTTGACAGCGTTCTTTGAGATTTTTCTTTGTCAATGAAAGCCGCTCTTTCTTTAGCGTTTGGCAAATCATTATTTACCAACAAATAAGCCACGTCTTCAAATGATTTTTTCTCACAGAGTTCTTCTACCGCATAACCGCGGTAGGTTAAAGAATTGGTTTCAGGCATGACCTTGGAAATACTGGTATAGTCCACAGTTACGCCTGCTAAACCTTTAAATATTATAGGTTCTTCTTTCATTTTTATAGGGTTTGTTGATGATGGTTAAAAAGTGGAGAACCTCACCCTAGCCCTCTCCAGAAGAGAGGGTTGGGGTGAGGTCAAGCCTTACTCCAACTTAAAATTATATATCTGACTATCAAAAGCATTATAGTCTTCGTACTTCAAGACCTCGTAGAGTCTTTTTCTCGTTTGCATTTTGTCCAATAATTCTTCCTGTGTTCCTTTCTCTTTTATGGTATCCAAACCATCTTCCACGGCTTTCATAGCTAGCCTTTGCGTGGTAACTGGATAAATCACCATATTGACACCCAAATTAGAAAGCTGGGTAATGTTCAAAAGCTTTGACTTACCAAACTCCGTCATATTTGCCAAAATTGGTACAGAAACCGCTCTTCTAACAGCTTCAAAGTCGGCCTCAGAATACATGGCTTCAGGAAAAATCATATCTGCACCTGCATCTACATAAGCTTTCATTCGGTCAATAGTCTTTTCCAAACCTTCTGAAGCTCTGGCATCCGTTCTTGCCATTATCATAAAATTGGGGTCAGACTTTGCTTTAGCAGCTGTTTGAATCTTTTGCACCATTTCATTGACGGGAACTATGGTCTTATTATCCAAATGACCGCATCGCTTAGGATTAACCTGGTCTTCCATGTGGCAGGCTGATAAACCGGCATGCTCTATTTCTTGAATACAACGTGCTACGTTCATACTTTCGCCAAATCCGGTGTCTATGTCCATTAAGGTTGGCAAGGCCGTTATTCTCGCTATTTGCGAAGCAAATTGACAAACCTCCGTCATGGTGGTAAAACCAATATCAGGCAAACCCATAGAATTTGCCATCACAGCACCAGAAACATAAACGCCTTCAAAGCCTTTTTGCTCAATAAGCATAGCCACCATAGGATTATAAGCTCCAGGAAAGCGTAGTAATTTTCCAGAATTAAGAGCCTTTACAAAATTCTCTCTTTTGACGTAAGGACTAATTTGATTCGTTATCATCCGAAAATTCCTTTAGTTTTTGACTCTATAACGTAACCGTTCGGAGCTAGTACATTCAATTGTAAAACCTCCTCAGCACTTAATTTTGACAGGTTTTCTGCCAAAGCAATAAACCTATCACGCTCAGCTTTGTCAATAATGCTTTCGGTAAGCATGTCAAACTTCTTAATGTAATTTTCTCTCACAAACGGAATAGCCCCTGCAGGGTGAGCATTGGCTCTTTCTAATTCATCAGAAATAACTTCGCCATTATTCATGGTTATTATAACTCTGCCACCAAAAGCCTTTTTCTCTGGGTCTTTATCATGATAAAGCTTTGTCCATTTTTCTTTTTCAATGGTTTCTACCTTATGCCAAAGCTTCACCGTTTCCGCTCGACTAGCCCGCTCTCTGGCATAAGATTTTTCATGATGCCAGAAACCATCTTCTAAAGCCACCGTAAAAATATACATGATGCTATGGTCTAAGGTTTCTCTAGAGCTATTCGGGTCCATCTTTTGAGGGTCGTTTGCTCCAGTACCTATCACATAATGGGTATGATGAGAAGTCTCTATTAGGATATTTTTTATCTGAGAAAAATCACCGACCTTTTCACGCATTCTAAAAGCCAAATCAATTAAGGCTTGCGATTGATACTCCGCCGAATGCTCTTTGGTATATGTTTCCAGAATCGCTCGTTTCTCCTCCCCTTTCTCTGGTAAAGGCACTGTATAATTAGCTTCTGGACCATCTAAAATCCATGCAATCACAGAATCTTCCCCTTCATAAATGGGTGATGGACTTCCTTCGCCTCGCATAGCTCTGTCTACCGCTTCAATCGCCAATTTGGCTCCATGAGCAGGTACATAAGCTTTCCAGCTAGAAATCTCTCCTTTACGCGATTGGCGTGTACTTATACTCACATGCAAAGCTTGCTGAATAGCTTGATAAGTAGTTTCGGTATCTAAGCCTAAAAGGGCACAAACGCCGGCCGCCTGAGCTGGGCAAAGGTGAGCTACATGGTCAATCTTGTGCTCATGAAGACATATTCCTTTTACAAGGTTTACATGCACTTCATAAGACGCCACTATACCCCTTAAAAGGGCTTCGCCGCTTAAACCTAATTGCTGTGCTACCGCCAAAACAGCAGGTATGCTATCTCCAGGATGGGAATAGTCTGCCGCCAAATAAGTATCATGATAATCTAATTCCCTTACTGCTACACCGTTTGCCCATGCAGCCCACTCCGCATGTACTTTAATGTCACTTGGCAAACCAAAGACTGAAGCACCATTGTCCGCTCTTCTGTGAGCTAAGGCTTGAGCTCTAGCGTTTATAATGGGCTCTCTGTTTAAAGAAGCTACCGCTACCGATGCATTATCAATAATTCGATTGATAACCATGGCTTCTACCTCCTTACTTATGGGTACATTATCCGTAACTAAAGCTGCTAGTTTCCACGCGAGTTGGTCTTCTTTTTTTAGACCATATTTAGAGGGATATACTTTTACCTCGTGGTTTTTCATATTAATCGTTTCTGTTTGTTCTTTGAAGTTTAGCAATTTAAGACTGAATTGTCCTATTTTCTAAATTAACAAAGCAAAACCTCTGATTAATATTTTGTGCGAAGCTATAAGAGACCTTTTAGTTTTAAGCCAAAGAAGCTCTGGACTTCTTATCTGGATTGTTTTTGACCTGGCAAACATCATTTAAAACCATTGTTTCCCCATTTTCAATGGAATATCTTGGCCAAATAGGCAAACCTGAACCATTCGGGTTGCCAGTTTTCATAAAATATATCAAAGAATCTGACATCTTTTCACTTAAAGACCTTGGCCTTGAACCACCTCCTGTATGCGTGTACATAAGGTCTGTATTATCAAACCAAAAACAAATATCTAAACAATGGAAAGCCTTTAATCTGCCATTAAAGTGAGGCGGCTGCCAGCCAAACCAAGCTAAGTATACAGGAGCATTTTGATTCACCTTTGCATTAGCCGTTTTAATGACAGCGGTTCTAGAGCTCAATATCATTGCATAAATTTCAATAGGCGTAGCTTTCGGGAAATCATCTCTAAAAGCTTGTAAAATCCCAGCCGACTTTTCGCCAAACTTTTCTTTCAATTCTATCAAAACCCCATTAAAGTCAATACTTTCTAAACTAGGATTGCTTTTACTCGGCGACCACTCATGAAATGTGGTACTAATCATCATTGGAATATCAGAAGAAAGGCCTTCTGGCTCAGAAAAGAATTCTCCTAAAGGAATATCAATACCATTTTCAACAGGGACAAAACCGCTTCTTCTACCTTCTGTAGGTGTTACCTCTTCCCTAAACTTTTCAGCAGCAAGCTCGCTCAAGTTTAGGAATTCTTGCCACGGCATTTCCTGAAGGTTTTCAATGCTTTTGCCTCCCTCTTTAAAAACATAGGCTCCAAGTTTTTCAGAATCTGACTTTTTCTGAGCATAAACACTCGACCCACTCAATGGAACTGCCTTATGAAAAAGTCCTTGTGCGGCAGGCATAGCCATTAAGGTACAAACTTTAGCCCCTCCTCCAGATTGACCCATGATAGTCACGTTATCAGGGTCTCCACCAAAGTTTTCTATATTATCCTTTACCCACTCTAGAGCAAAAACAATGTCCAACATGCCCACATTTCCTGAAGAAATGAATTTAGAACCTCCTACATCCGCCAAATTGGTAAAACCCATAGGTCCTAGTCTGTGGTTTAAAGAGCAAAAAACCATATCGCCTTTTCGGCTTAAGTTTTCTCCATGATAGCCATCTTGTTCTATAGCGTTACCATTCCTAAATCCACCGCCGTGCAACCAAACAAGCACTGGTCGTTTTACCTTATCATTTACCTCAGGAGACCAAATATTTAATTTGAGACAATCTTCACTTAGTTCATCGTAATTCCAATGGTCAACAAAAGTTGCTCCTGGATTGCTGTACCTACCTTCCATTTGTTGCGGAGCCGAATTTCCCCACCACCAAACTGGCTTAATATCTGTCCATGGCTCTGGTTTTTGAGGTGGCATAAAACGGTTTTTACCTGAAGTATTTGCCCCATAAGGAATTCCAAGAAAAGTGTTTATTCCACGAAGTTTGAATCCTTGAACATCTCCATTTGTAGTTTTAACCACAGCTATTCCATCTCCCATTTGAAGAATAGGTTCATCGCCAGTTGAAGCTTCACAAGCAACCGTATGTGGCTTATTACAAGAAGCTAAAGAAAGACCCGAAGCTGCCACCCCTAAAGTAGCGGCACCCGTGGCTGCATGCTTAAAAAACTTACGTCTGTTAGATTTCATTTCGAGTAGAACATTTTTTACCGAACGAAATCTACAAAAAGGTTTCACCTAGATTTTCATGCTAATGCTTGAAATTCAAGCAAAACAAGACAAAAGTGCTAAGAGAAAAGACCTAAGCACTTTCGAGTCGATAAAAATTAATTTTAAATGGATAAAAAAACTGCCCTAAAACCTTATAGGTAACTCTTCAAAGCAATAATAAACTTATCCAATTCTTCCTTTTTCACAGCTAAACTTGGCAGTAATCTTAGGGTATTTGCACCCGAAGCACCCACAAAAATATGGTTCTCAAAAATCAATTTCTCTCTTATTTCCTTGATGGGTCCGTCTAGTTCTATACCTATCATTAAGCCTTTTCCTCTAAGCTCTTTTATTTTACCTGCTTCCACCAAAGGTTTTAAACTTTCTAGCACATAGGCTCCAAGAGTTTTAGCATTTTCTAATAAATTCTCAGATTTCATAACATCCAAAACAGCAATAGCCGCAGCACAGGCTAAATGGTTGCCACCAAAAGTGGTTCCTAAAAGACCATACTGTGCTTCAAATTTTGGTGAAATAAGAATCCCTCCTACTGGAAAGCCATTTCCCATACCCTTAGCCATAGAAATAATATCAGGCTTGACAGCGGTATCTTGAAAACTAAAGAAGTTTCCAGACCTTCCATAACCACACTGTACACTGTCATGAATATAAACAGCTCCGTGCTCATCACAAGCATCTCTGATGGCTTTTTGAAATTCCTCCGTAGCTACATTTACTCCACCAACACCCTGAATTCCTTCCATGATAACGGCACAGGTTTCTCCATTAATAGCTGCTTTTACCGCACCTACATCATTAAATGGGAGAATAGTTACGTGGTCAGCAAAGTTAATGGTAGCTTGAATCTTAGGATTATCGGTAGCCGCAACTGCAGCAGACGTTCTTCCGTGAAAACCTTTTGAAAAAGCTATAATATTTTTTCTGCCATTATGAAAGGAGGCTAGCTTAAGAGCGTTCTCATTTGCCTCTGCACCTGAATTAGCTAGAAAAAGACTATACTCAGGTAAGCCTGAAAATTCGCCTAGCTTTGATGCCAACTCTTCTTGCAAAGGCATTTTTACTGAATTGGAATAGAAACCAAGTTTGCCAACTTGCTCCTGAATGGCTTTAACATACTGTGGATGCGAATGCCCTATTGAAATAACCGCATGACCACCGTATAAGTCTAAATACTCTACTCCTTTATCGTCCCAAAGTTTTGACCCTTCCGCTTTTACTGGCGTGATGTCATATACTGGGTAAACATTGAATGTTTTCATTTTTTGAATCGCTTAAAATAATTTACTAGAATCCGACAGGTTTTAGATGAAGCCCAGTGGTTTCCTCTAATCCAAAAATTAAGTTCATGTTTTGCACCGCTTGTCCCGATGCTCCTTTTGTCAAATTATCAATAATACTAGTCACTAGTAATTTGTCTTCATGCTTTTGCAACTGAAGAATACACTTATTGGTATTGACCACCATTTTCAAATCAATGGTACCTTCTGAAATATGTACAAATGGGGCGTCTTTGTAAAATGAAGTAAACAAGGCTGTAGCTTCTTCCAAAGTTCCGTCAAAGCTCGTGTAAACATTTGCCATTATTCCACGTGTGAAATTTCCGCGATATGGAATGAAGTTAATAGCCGTATCAAAACTAGATTGAAGTGACTTTAAGCTTTGTGTAATCTCTTTTAAATGTTGGTGTGTAAAGGCTTTGTACACAGAAATATTGCTATTTCTCCAACTAAAATGACCTGTAGCACTTGGTGATTGACCTGCTCCTGTTGAACCTGTAACCGCACTGACATGAATGTCATTTTGTAAAACGCCTGCTTTAGCCAATGGCAAAACAGCCAACTGAATAGATGTGGCAAAACAACCTGGATTTGCAATTTTATGACTGGCTGCTATTTTCTCCTTTTGAAGCTCTGGCAAACCATAGCTAAAGCCTTCGCTTCCATCACGAAAATCTGTACTTAGGTCAATTATTTTGACCGTAATCGGCACATCGTTTTCTTTCAAAAACTTTTCTGATTGACCGTGGCCAGAACATAGAAAAATAACATCTACCGCTTCAAAATTCTTATCGTTAGAAAAGCGTATTTCCGTTTCCCCGAAAAGGTCTTTATGCGTATCAGAGGCTAATTTACCTACTTGGCTTACAGAATTAATAAAAACGATTTCGACATTGGGGTGATTAATAAGGATTCTTAGAAGTTCTCCTCCAGTATAACCCGCCCCACCAATGATACCTACTTTGATGGCTTGCATGAGAAAATTTTAAGTTCAAAAAAATAAAAATGAAGTATACCGTATCTTTTAAATTAGACACGGCGAATTCGTCGACCTGCGGCGAAGATTGTAGATGAAGTAATATGTAATTGACTTTTATCTGTCATTGCGATTCAAAATTCTATAAAGCAGTTAAGAATCACAAGAATTTTGTTCAATTTGTTAATAAAGGGCTAATTTTACATCAATAAAATGTCAATATGTTACTAGCTGAAATCATTTGGGACATCAACCCCACTATTGTTAAAATCGGAGAATTTGAGCTTCGATGGTACGGACTTATGTTTGCCGGAGGCTTCCTTTTGGGATACCAGGTGATTACCAAAATATTCAAAGAAGAAGGCAAACCAGAGAAAGACCTAGATGCTTTACTACTTACCATGATTTTAGCGACGGTTCTTGGAGCTAGAATTGGTCATTATGTATTTTACGAATGGCAGCACTTTGGCGAAGACCCGCTAAAATTTATGGCAGACATGCTGATTCCTCCTTATGCTGGCTTGGCTAGTCATGGAGCAGGATTCGGTATCGTATTCGCTTTATGGTTCTATTCTAGGAAACGAGCAGACCAATCTTTTTTATGGATACTAGACCGTGTAGCGGTGACAGTAGCTCTTGTTGGCTTTTTTATTCGTTTTGGAAACTTGATGAACTCTGAGATAGTAGGGAAACCTACCGATGTGCCATGGGCTTTTAATTTTTTAAGAAACTTTGAGTTTGCTCAGGTTCCAAGACACCCATCGCAGCTTTATGAGGCCCTTTCTTGCTTAGTACTGTTTGTAATTATGTACAGCCTTTGGAATAAATACAAAGCTAATTTACCAGACGGTTTGCTTTCAGGAATCTTCTTCGTTTGGATTTTTGTTTTAAGATTCTTTTATGAGTTCTTAAAGGAAAACCAAGAAGCTTTTGAAGAAGGGATGTCATTAAACATGGGGCAAATATTAAGTATTCCAATGGTGCTGTTTGGAATATTCTTGCTCATACGAGCTAATAATAATGCTAAAAAGAAATTAAACGGCGTGTCTTAAAAGAAACACCATCATGTTATAAAAGAAAAGGATTCTCTTGCGAGAATCCTTTTTTAATGCCAAATCAAATAACTTCTAAAATCCTATCTTCCCAGATAAAGAAGCACCATAAGATACGTCTGAAGTATCAATACCCATTACTTTACAAGCTTCTGCCGCTACACGAATAGAGTTATTAGTACTTCTTTCGTCTGGATAAATATGCGTCATGTTTGCCACATATAATCCTTCAATGTCCGTTTTGCAAGCAGGTACTTTTTCAGAGAAATTTAAATCACATACCGTTGCCGCGGTATTTGTTTTGAACACGAATACGTTTTTAATCCAATCTTCAGAAAAGGCAGGATTAATTTTCTTTAATGGCGGTATCATCACTTTCTTAATCTCCTCTTCGTTCATATTGGCCAAATCTTCACTCATGGCAAAATATCTAGAAAGGTAAACTACATGAGAGCCATTATACTCCTCTTTTGGAATCATGTTGGTATGTTCTATAATTCCACCAAATGGGAAACCATCATCTGCCACATTCATCCAATAAATATCACTTAGCGACTTCTTGAGCTCTAATATGGTACAGACTGCCCCGAAATACTCAATACTCTTACCACCAAAATCTACAGGCAGACCTTTTACTTTGTCAAAGAAAATTGATGGAATAGTTACTAAATACTTACCTCCGCTAATTTCTAAGGACTTCGTTTTAATTCCTTTTATTTGATTACCCTCTACCACAAGCTCTTTTACAGGCTCGTTTGTGATAATCTCCACGCCTAGCTTTTCTAGCTCCGCCTTCATAGTATCCAGAAGTGTTTTCCAGCTTCCGTTAATGTAGGCCAATCGCTCATCTCCACCTTTTCTTGAATTCAGTCTTTGAGCCAGTCGGCCAATCATCCACGTTAATGGCACCTTGTCTGCATAGGGTCCAAACTTAATATCCAGCATTGGTTTCCAAAGTGCATCCGTCATTCCTTTACCCGCCCACTTATAAAACCACTCCAATGTTGATACATTTTCGCTCTTGGTAGGGTTTGCCACCTTTCCTAGGTAAAGTGTGGTTAAACCCCACCTAAACTTGTCAAAAAGGTTAGCAGGTTTGAACTTTAATAAGTCCATAATTCCATTAAAACCATAGAGCTTCCCATTTCTAAAAACCCCCATGGAGGTATTATAATAACCGGTTTGGTCAGAGATATTAAGTTCTTTCAATAACCAATGAAGCTCAGCATCTTGTGTGAAAAAATGATGATAATAGTGTTCTAATTGATTTCCACCTATTTCAAAAGTGTTTAGCAAACCACCTATCTTATCGCTTCCTTCCACTATTTGAACCTTCTGACCCTTTTTTGCCGCCAAATAGGCTGCCGTAAGACCAGTCATTCCTCCCCCTATAATCGTAAGTTTCTCTGCCACTTTTATTTATTAATTAGATTCATATATGTTTTTTGAAACTCCCAAATTCTAATTTCTGAGGAGTTGAGAACCCCTTTTACAGACTTTGTTTGTTCCATGCCAATCTGAACGTTTTCACAAATCTCTCTATCCTCGGCCAGCGTAGTTCTCGTAAACTCTATGGATGAGAACTTAACCACTTCAGATATTGCTTCCGATAAAAGCTCTCCTTCTCCTAGGTTAGTTTCATAGAGTTCATATGCAAAAACAGATTCATCCGGCGAAACAGATTGTATACTTCCTATATAAACCGTGATACCAAATAAAGAACCTATAGAAAGGTTAGGAAATATTAACTGATGAAAAAAGCCATCTGGCTTAAATGGTCTATTTGCTAATAGTTTATGAAACTTCGCTCTTTTCTTATCCTCTTTATGGCTATCTGCCAAGTGCAATGTCATATTGGTATGATGACCCTGCACCTCAAAATCAACTTCTGATTTTAAATTGAAACCTTGTTTGAAAAATGTGGTTGGGTGCACATTACTGATATGATAACCTTCTAGGGTATTTTCTACTACGGTCTTCCAGTTAGCCTTATTTGGTATTTGATGGTATTCCACTTTTCTACCAATCATTTGACTAATCTCTTTTAATTTCTCAGCACTTTCACCCAGTAATTCCTCAAGAGGAACGCTAGAATTTGAAACATTAACAAATACAAATTTCCCACAAATGCCAACATTGAACTCAGGCAAGCAAAGAGTTTGTAGCGATTCCTTGTCAAGACCCTTAAACTCTTTTTTCAATGGAATACCGAATGGAATCCCATCTTGATTATAAGACCAACCGTGGTAAGGGCAGGTTAAAGATCCATTTCCAGCCCTTTCTGTCTTTATTTTATTGAACCTGTGAGTGCAAACATTATGAAAGGCCTTAATTACTCCTTTAATGTTTTGAATCACCACCGATTTCCCTCCTATATCCGTGGTAATGAAATCGTTCTTTTCCGCTAAAGAGCTTGTTAGACCTATATAATACCAAGACTCTTGAAAAATCTTCTGGTTTTCCTCCTCAAATGCACTCTTTTCATAATACTTTTCATTCGGAATGATGGCTGAAAGAAACTGAGACATCTAGATTTTGTTTTTTTTTCAAAGATATGCTAAAGATTTATTACTCAGAAGGGATAAGACCAAATGCCTTCTTTACCCTTCTGACAACATTCATCACAAAGGGTGGAATCAAATGGTCTCTGATCACCAATTTGACATTGGGAATATTCGGAAAGGTAAGCTGTATGTATTTAAAGGCAATAGGAAAATTTTTAAAATACCTATCCCTATACTGCGTTGAATTTAGCAGCATAAAATAGTACCTGGCTATATTTCTTTTAACCCTATCATTGTACTTAAAGCCTGTTTCCTCATTCAATTTATTATACATAAAAATCCGATTCCACAGGAAATACTTGTCCTCATGACTATCTGTATGGCTATAGCTGGCTAAATTCTTTCTGTAAACCGCCATTACATCTGGCAAGTATTTAATTTTCCCGAACCTTGCCGCTAAAATAATAATTGGAATATCCCCACTTTTAGATTTAACAAGCCAGTCTGGCGTTTTACCATATGCCGACGAGCGAATCATCAAACTAGCAGTAGCCATAAACCATATCTCATCCTCACCTATCATATCGTCAAGTGTGAAAACATCCTTTTCAATGTTCTCATTGACATAATAAGATGGCTCATTCTTATCAAAGAAATCTACTCTTGTATTATGAAAGCAAATAGCAAAATCATCGTTTTGCTCTAGAAAGTCTACCTGCTTTTGAAGTTTTTTATTATCAATCCAGAAGTCATCCCCCTCACAAAGAGCCATGTATTTGCCTTGCACCATGTCCAAAGCCTTCTTTGAGTTGGTAGTAACACCCATGTTTGGGTTATTATTATAATACCGGACTCTATACGCTTTCGGATGCGATTTAAGAATCTCCTGAACTACTTTGTCTGTATTGTCTTTAGAGCCGTCATTGCCAACAATAACTTCATACTCAAAACTCGTTTCTTGATTTAATATAGAAATTAGAGACTCTTCAATAAACAACTCATGATTGTAAGTTATCATCACGACACTTACCATAGGATTCGCAACCATATTTACTTACATTTTTCTGGCTGGACTGCCAAAAACGGACTCACCGGGTTTAACATTTTTTATTACTAAAGAACCAGCTCCTACCATAGCCCCTTTCCCTACTGTTTTCTTAGGAACGACCTTTGCTGCCGTTTGCAACATCACCTCTTCCTCTAAAACAGTAAAACCTGTAATAGTACTATAAGAACTCATATGAGACCACTGACCCACCCTTGCATCATGGCCCAAACAGGAAAAATGTTGAATAGAAACAAAATCTGATAGCGTCACATCAACAGAAACAAATACAAAAGAAAATATTAGAACACCTTTAAGGTGACTTATGTCTGAGCGAACGTTGGCTTCCAAATCAACTAAATTAATGAAGGTTCCACCTTTCTCTAAAATCAGTTGAGCATAGTGTTTTTTAGGTTGAACAGTACCTAAGGCACAAACAAAAACGTCGTCCTTTTGAATTTCATAAGCCTCTACATCACCTAAAATAGGAGGATAACCCTTATACGGGTCTAATGCATCTGACTTATCATCAAGAAAACCCTTGATTTTATATTCGCCGTCTTTATATGCTTGGGTGTTTTTCGCCAAATCAAAAACTTCTCTTCCGAAGCCTCTGGCACCAATAATAATAAGATTTTTCATTCAATGTTGTTTATACGACAGAAAGCATGGTTCCGCCCCACGAGTATCCAACGCCAAAACCAGCTAAAATAACTTTATCGCCGCTTTTAAAAGTTTGAAGATGCTCTTTTAGTACAATAGGTAAAGTAGAAGACACTGTGTTTCCACAGTTTTCCATGTGCATCAAGAAATTATCCTTTTCAATACCTATCTTCTTCCTAAGATGGTTTAGCATGAAAGAATTAGCCTGATGGAACACAAACCAATCTATTTTTGAAATATCTTCTACGTTATTCTTCTTCAATGTTTCATCAATAAGCCCAGGCACGGCGGCAATAGTAAAATTAAACACACCCGAACCGTTCATATACAAGTAGTCTTCCGATGAATCATCTCCTACCTTGGCAGACTTCATTCCGCCATTTTTGACAATCAAATCATCATAACCACTGCCATCCGTTCCTACCTCAAACGCTCCTATTTCCGCAAAACCATCTGTACTAATTAAACTTGCAGAGGCCGCATCACCAAAAATGGTTCTATTCCCTTTGTCTGATTTTTGAATGTGCTTAGAGTAAGCTTCAGACGTAATTAATAAAATGTTTTTTGCCACATTAGCGGCGATTAGGCCTTTGGCTAAAGCCAAACCGTAAACATAACCTGAACAGCCTTGATTATAATCTAAAGCACCCGCAGTTTTGGGAATACCTAATCTATCTTGGACTATGCATGCTGTAGTTGGCAAAAAGTAATCAGGGCTTTGTGTACAAAGCAATACAAAGTCAATTTCAGATGGTTCTATACTGTTCTCTTGAAAAAGCTTCTGAGCGGCTGAAACTGCCATGTCAGAAGTATACTCATCTTTAGCCGCGATATGCCTTTCGTTTATACCTACCTTTTTAGCTACTTTTTCTACAGTCCACTCTGGAAACTCTTTGACCAACTCTTCATTAGTCAAAATGGTTTCTGGCAAATAATAAGATATTGCTTTTATAAAGGCTGCCATAGTAATTAATTCAAATATCCAATCTCTGGAATCACCAAATTCTCTGTTTCAAAGTAGACTGACGCCCATGATAGACCAACTCCAAAAGCACAGGCAATGTTTTTCTGAGAAGCCTTATTTAAAGCCTCTCGTCTTTCACTAACCAAAGTTAATGGAATAGTGGCCGAACTGGTATTGCCAAACTTCCTTAAAGAATAAGGCACCCTTGCTTCGTCTATTTTTAGCTTTTTACGAATCTTTTCATTCATAAAAAGATTTGCTTGGTGAAATATAAAATTGTCCACCGCATCCATGTCAATTTCAAAAAATGAGACCAAGTCTTTTACACTGCTAGGCCCCTTACTTATACCAAACGAAAAAACATCCATTCCGTCCAACACCAAATCGGTATCTGTTCTGGATATTCCCTCACTAATCTCTTTTTGAATTAAAGAATCCGCATTAAAAGGGTTTCTAAAGCCTCCGTCTTTGATAATAATAGCATCTTTTCCTGAGCCATCTGTACCGAAACTAAATTTCATTTCGGCCGCATCTTTGTTAAACTCTAAAGCGGTAGCAGAACCCGCATCACCAAATAACGGATAAGTGCTTCTATCACTTGGAGAACAAGTTCGTGAAATCGTATCTCCAACTAACAATAATCCTTTTTTAAAAAGACCACCCTGCATTAATGCAGCAATATTGCTTAAGCCCAAAACATAACCACTACAACCCATCGAAATATCAATAGCATAACAGCCTTGAGACAAGCCAAGTCTTTCTTGAAGCAATGTTCCGGTAGCTGGAAGTATATAGTCTGGTGTTTGACTAACAAATATTAAACAATCTACCTCTTCAGGATACCAGTTTAATTCCGTTAAAAGCCTCTTTGCCGCATCTTCGCATAAATCTGAAGCACAAATACTCTCTGAAGCCACATGTCTTATTTGAATACCTGTATTTTTCAAAACCTTTTCGGCATCAGTAACCAAGGGGTCCGTTAGATTGTCTTTCCTCAAGGCAGGAACCGTTGCGGCCATACCTCGAATACTTACATTAGGTATATTTAAATGTGACATTTCGTATTATTTTTTTGAAGCCACTACATCCATCAAATCTTTAATAGTGGTAGAGTTTCTGATATCATCTCCACTTACTTTAACGCCGTACTCCTCATCTACCATAGCAATAATCATTAGTGCTACCATAGAATCCCATTCTTCAAGTTGTCTAAATTCCGTTTCAGGTTTAAATTCTGAAACTTCTGTTTCATCAAATTGCTCTGCAAAAAGTTGAATAAATTCTTCTATATCCATCCGGTCTAGTTCCTTTTCTATGTATAAATTATCGCCACAAAGTTAGCGAAAAAGACAGTAATAATTATGATGTAGCTCAGCCTTACAGCTTTCTCAAATAAAACGTACTTTCTATTACTGGTGTATCTGGCCCCTTGTCACCTTCGTTAAGTCTGATATCACCCTCTTTAAAAGGAATTACGCCTTCGGAATAGAACAAATACTCTGCCTCATTTGGAATAGGCTTTACAGGTGCTCTAAATGGGTGAATAGGAATCAATGTTCTTTTAAAGTTTGGTCCCCACAAAGGATAAACATAATCTTCGTGCTCTTGCTGTGTACCTAAAGCCACTACCGCATCCTCTGGAACTAACTTTTCAAATTCGTAGTATGCCTCTGTACTTTCAGGACGAGTTTGTGTTAATTGTGCGATTCTATCTTGTTCAAAAATGTTTCTTTCTCCTACTAGAGGATAAAGTCCGCGATGAGAAAGCGTAAAAAAACCTGAAACCACAATTATCAATGAACAAAATACCAAATAGTATTTTCCTTTTTTAACCTCAAAAAACCACGCCAGTAAAGGAATAAACCAAACCACCATGTTCATAAAGTACCTTCCTTTGATAGGGTCATAAGGTGCCGAAAAACAAAGCGACAAAAAGTGCAATGTTCCAGCAACGATAAACACAAGAGAAAGCTGAACCTTTTCGGAAGCCCTATTCTTCCACGCCCGAATTAAAACAAAGAATAATGCTGGCAAGACCAATAAAAAGCTAATGATACCCCAAAAAGGCCTTTCCTTATAAAAATGCATGGTTTCATTGCCCATCATTTCAAAAGGATAAACTACCCAAAAGACACCTCGTTCTAAACCAAACTTATCAAAAAACTTATTAGGGAAATATCTGAAAGTGTCGTTAACTTTTGAACCAAATTCCGTATTTCTAATTCCATCTAATTGTAAAAAATCAGACGAATACCTCAGCACATTAAACTGAAAGTTCTTCAATTTCTCTACCCCAGAATAGCCCTCTATTCCGTGCCACTTCATAACCTCCGCAGGAGCCGAAAGAGCTCCTAAACTAAACTTGCCTACCTCTTTGACATTTCCAATATAGCCATTCGGTAGTACATAAAATGCCAGTCCTAAAAGTAGCAAAAGCACCGTTTTAACAATCTTCTTTCTTACCTCACCACTTTTCCAAATCATGAAAAGAACCAAAATAGCCACAGGAGGACCTATCAAAAGAAAAGTAACCTTGTGCGAAACCCAAATTGAAGAAGACAACACGAATAGACCAACATTCTCCCAAGAAGCTTTTTTGTAAACCTTCAGCAAAAATAAAACGACCAAACCTAAGTAGGCAGATTGAACGATATCGGTCTCTGTAGTAACAGCCTGAATCAATGCAGAAGGCAGTAAAGCCGAAATTAATCCAACAAAAATGGCCGCTTTCTTATTTGAGAATATCTCCTGAGTGATACTATAACTCGTAATCACAAAAACCCAGTATGACAGAAAATGAATTAACTTGAATCCTTTTTCTCCAAAAATATGAAAACCTAATATTTGAAGAGAGGGTAAAGAGTTAGGATAAAAATCAATAGACCAGGTGGTCCCACTTAGCCTATCCATATTTCCATTTTGAATATAATAGGCACACTTAACTAAATGCCCCGTCATGCTATCCCACTCATTTGGATAAGTGGCAAAAAGGACATAAACATTAATCAGGGTACAAACGAAAACGCCAGCACCTAGAACGCCAAAGATTAGCTTTTCGACTAACTTGAGCTCAGACCAAATTTGCTTTTTATCGGCAATAGATTGCCTAAATAACTTTCTAAACCTTACCACTTCCGTACTTGTAAAACGAAGCATTAGAAAATATAAAGCTCCAGTTATCAAAGAAAGGCTAATTGACCAAGTTAATGCACTTCCCGTTTGTCCAAAGAAAGACATTACATAACCTAAAGGAATGCTTATACCTACAAGGCCCAAAAAAGTAAGAAGAAGATAAGAGCTTACACTTTTAGCTAAAGCTGCACCAATTTTGTGCAACAAGAAAAAGAATAATGCAAAGAATACAAGACTCACTATTACCATTTGAACGCATTAAGCACCCGCACTACGACGTAACTCCTCCAAGATTATTTCCTTCATAAGAAGTTTTCTCTTTTGAGTTTTGAGGTTATTAAACATCATTCTGTCCATATCTCCGCTACCACTTCCGCCTACATTAGAAGTCTCTTCTAACTGCTGCAGGTCGTGACGTGCTCTACGAACGATATTCTCCATCTCACGATACTTCGTATGGTTCTTTTGATCGTCATCTAAGAAATTAAAAGTAGGGTGTTTTCTACCTACTACTTTCATCAAATAACTTAACTCAAATATTTTATCACAAGCAGCTCTAAAACGTTCAGCTACATTTCTATCAGCTACATGAGAAGGTACTCTAATATTTTTCCACTCATTAAGAAGCACCTTAGCTTTAACCGTAGAATCAAATATGGCATCATTTTCAGCGGCAGCTAACCTTTCGGCCTCTTTCATCATTCTTATTTGAGCCTCTACTCTTGGGTCTACTCTTCTTTGAATCTGAATTCCTTTTGCCTTGCAGTATTTCTCGTAGAATCCTGTGTTCGATTTCTTAAAATTCCTATAAAGGAACTTCATCATTTTGGCTGGAAGCTCTCCTACTTCTTTCCATTCACGCTGCATGCGTTTCATGTCTTCAAAAGCATCTTCCCAATCTCTCCTTCTATGAAGGTCATAAGAAGTCTCTATTAAAGCTTCATACTTAGCCTTACGCTCGTCAATGATTCTATTTTGCTCATCAAAGAATGTTTTTCTTCTTTGATAAAAAGAGTCTAAAAGAGATTTGAATTCCTCTTCTTTTTCGTCGTTAAGTTTTTTCTCCACTGGCCCTGTTCTAATCCAACGAGTCCTAATATCTTGAAGTTGATCAGAAACCGGCCCCCAGTCATCACTATCAGCAATGGCTCTTGTCTCAGTCAATAACTCTTCCTTAACCTTTAAATTATTTTTCTGATTTAGCTCAATTAGGCCATTAAGATAGGCCTCTTTTATATCTAACCTTGATAGTAAAGGAATGAAATTCCCTATACCATCAAAACTCTCTAATCTCTTTCTAAGTTGAAGTAGTTTAGTAAGATAAGACCCCTTATTCGCAGCCTCATCAATTTCCTTTTCAAGCTGCTTTACCTTCTTTACCGCTATGTCATAACGATTGATAAAGTACTGAAAAGCTTCTTCTTCTGTTCTTTTAACTTCTCCAATTTGTCTTTCGGGCAATTCTAAATACCCTTTTAAAAATACCTTACTGTCTTTGATGTAAGCGTATTCATTTTCTAAAGTAGCACCTTCCATTTTTTATTGTATTTGTATCAGGCTAAAGGTTGTAGGTTTATAAACCGTAAAACTCGGGGTTTTTACTTACAATCCAAAATACCATTAGTTTAATTCGAAATAAAGGCCATCTAAAACAAGAGGTCCTATTTTCTATTATTTATTTAAAGAATTTTTTTACGTCAATTGCGTCTAAGTATCTATTAAGTTCCTCTCTAACCTTAGGAAAAAGGAAGAACAAACCGAACATATTTGGGAATACCAATGCCAAAATCATAGCATCCGAAAAACCCCAAACAGCAGACATGTTAGCGGCAGCACCAATAACAATAAAGATCAAAAACATAACTTTATAAGACAAGTCGGCCAATTTACTCTTTCCAAAAAGGTACATCCAAGCTTGTAAACCATAGTAAGACCACGAAATCATGGTAGAAATAGCAAACAACACTATTGCTAATGTTAAAACATACGGAAACCATGGTATAGCGGACTCAAAAGCCATAGATGTCAATACCGCTCCTTCTACCTCCACACCATCAATCAATACTGTAGAACCACCATATTCAAAAATTCCAGTGCTATTATAAATAATAATTACGAGAGCTGTCATGGTACAGATAACTACAGTATCAATAAATGGCTCTAAAAGTGCCACAAGACCTTCCGATGCAGGATACTTAGTATTAACTGCTGAGTGAGCAATAGATGCCGAACCAGCACCAGCTTCATTAGAGAAAGCGGCTCTTTGAAAACCAACCATCATAACACCAAAGAAACCACCCCATCCTGCTTCCATAGTAAAAGCACTAGAAAATATCTCTCCAAATGCATAACCTATCAAATCATAGTTAGAGAAGATAATAAAAAGGCAAGCCACAACATATATTCCGGCCATGAAAGGAACAATCTTTTCAGTTACTGAGGCAATTCTCTTAATTCCTCCAATAATGACAATTCCGACCAAAACAGCAATACAAACACCAATGATAGTTCCTGAATTCCCCCCAGTGATTCCCATAAGCGAAGCTAACTGAGAAGCCGCTTGATTAGACTGAGCTGCATTACCTCCTCCAAAAGAAGCTCCAACGCATAAGATAGCAAAAATTACGGCTAAAGCTTTTCCAAGACCAGATTTACCAATCTCTGCAAAACCTTTTTTCAGATAATACATCGGACCACCATAGACTGTTCCGTCCTCACCAATATCCCTATACTTAACACCTAAAGTACACTCTACAAATTTTGTAGACATTCCTAAAACGCCACAAACTATCATCCAAAAAGTAGCTCCTGGCCCTCCTAAGCCTACTGCTAAAGCAACCCCAGCGATATTCCCTAAACCAACTGTTCCTGAAACGGCTGTAGCTAAAGCTTGAAAATGACTTACTTCCCCTTGCTGTCCTTCAGTTCTTATTGTGTCTACAATATCACCATCTACTATATTGAGGTTTTTCGTTGTTACAGGCTCTTCGCCTTGCTCTATATGGTCATATTTACCTCTTACAATATTAATCGCCAAAGGAAAACGTCGGATATTAATAACTGAAAAATAGATTGTAAAAACTAAAGCTCCTCCCACCAAAAGCACCAAAATAAATGGAACGTCGAAAACTCTAAAGAGAACAATATTTCCCCAAGCTTCAGCAATGGGTGTAAACCAGTCGTTAATTATTTCGTCAATTCCTTTTTCAGGGTCTAAAAAGGCCAAGAAGTTTAATAGCATCATTATTATATTGGGTTATAGCTTGTTTATAAAAGGTTCTAGCTCGCAAGATAAACGAATTAGTAACACATATTAAGAAATATCGATATCAAATTACTTATTTCAGCCTTAGTCCTTATTGATTTTACTGTTTTTGCGTCCATACACAAAATATATAAGTAAGCCCAGACCTAACCAAGCTGCCAGCCTATACCAAGCTTCAATAGGCAAAGAGGTCATAAGGTATACACAAACAAGTATTCCAAGTATTGGAACAAGAGGAACTAACGGCGTTTTAAAAGCTCTTTTTAGTTCAGGGCTTTTTACCCTTAAAACCCAAACCCCCGCACAAACAAGGCTAAAAGCAAAAAGGGTACCTATACTCACCATATGCCCCAAATCACTTACTGGAACAAAACCAGCAAAAAGACAAACAAAAACCATGAAGAATAAATTAGTTTTCCATGGAGAATGAAATTTCTTATGAATACTTCCAAAGAACTTAGGCAATAATCCGTCAGTACTCATAGAATAAAACACCCTACTCTGCCCCAAGAGCATCACCAACATAACAGAAGTGTAACCTGCCAGAATAGCTATGATTAATCCATTTTGAAGAAAATCATACCCCGTTTTTGCAAAGGCTGTAGCAGCTGGTTTTGCATCATTCGCAAATTCAGTATAGTTAACCAAGCCCGTCATAACATGAGAAAACAACACGTATAATATGGTGCAAATAACTAAAGAACCCAAAATACCAATAGGCATCCCTTTTTGAGGATTTTTTGCTTCCTGAGCTGCAGTAGAAACTGCATCAAAGCCAATAAAAGCAAAAAACACAACGGCGGCGGCGGTCGCAATTCCAGTCCAACCAAATTCACTTCTAACCCCAGTGTTCTCAGGAATATAGGGCACATAATTTTGAGGATCGATGTGTCCCCAGCCAAGCGTTATGAAAAGAATAACCACCGCAATCTTTAAAACTACCAGAATATTATTCAGCTTGGCCGACTCATGAGTTCCGCGGATTAATAAAAGTGATAAAAAAACCACGATTAAAACTGCTGGAAGATTGATATAACCTCCATTTACAATAGTTCCGTCGGCTAGTTCAAGAACCTCATAAGGAGAACAAACCAAATTCACTGGCAAGTGAATTCCCCAAGAACTTAATAGCTCTAAAAGATACCTTGACCAAGATACGGCCACCGTAGCTGCACCAAGTGCATACTCTAAAACCAAATCCCAACCAATAATCCAAGCTACAAACTCACCCATGGTAGCATAGGAATATGTATATGCACTTCCTGCTACAGGTATCATAGATGCAAACTCTGCATAACAAAGACCAGCAAAAGCACAACCTACAGCTGCTAAAACAAATGAAATGGTTACAGCGGGGCCCGCATGATTGGCTGCAGCAATACCAGTTAACGAGAATAAACCTGCACCAATAATTGCCCCTACTCCTAGAGCAACCAAACTGGTGGAACTGAGTGTTCTTTTTAGCTCATTTTCATCTCCCGATGCAGACTGAACCAGTTTGTCTATGGATTTTTTTGCCCAGAGATTTGAAGCCATATAAAATTCTTATTTAATAATTATTTTAGAAAGTTGTTCAACGCAATATAAACGAAAAAAAGAGGCTTGAAAAACTCAAGCCTCCATTTAATTACCATTACGTCTCGTCGTACCTCCTAGAACTTGGGGCACGACAATGACTTTTTTCTCCTTCGAGCACTCGGACTTCGTTTTGACTCGTAGGGGTCAAATTGATATGCAATTGATATTTCATGCGAACCTCCAGAAGATGCACCTAAACCACTTATAGTTAAATCATAACTATAACCAAACGAAAAATTATCAAATCTAAAACCAGCTAATGCTACTATGGCATCGTGATTCAAGGCGTCGGTATCGTTTTTCTTTACAGGTATCCCTCTGTACCATAAACCAAAAGTTAATGGACTGTAGGTTACATAAGCTCCTAAGTCTAATTGATTAAACTTTCCTTGTTGCTTAAACAGAAATGTTGGAATCAAAACAAACTCTTTATTACTTGAAGTTGATAAATCAGCCAATGGAATATTTAAGCCTCCATTAACCATTATTTTCCTAGCCAGAAAATCATTAGATGCAGTAAAAGCGATGTCTGGCTGAGTAAGGTGATGTACTGATACTCCTAAATATGCCTTTGGATTATAGTATAAAACACCTGCACTAAAATCAGCAAAATGCACAGTGCTACCTGTATTAGCTAATGGGTCTCCCGAAGGGTCTCCTGTATAACCATTATTATCAAACTGATCTGGAAAAGTTAATCCATTGGAATCAAAACTTCTGTTTGAGCTGGTAGCCTGAACACCCATTCTTAAGAAATGGTCATCTATCAAATTTAATTGATAAGAATAAAATCCAGATATCTCAGTATTCTTTAACCTGCTAGCTCCTTGCTGATCACTCACCAACATTAAACCAACACCACTGTTAAATTTGTCAATATAATGATCAACAGATACTGCTGATGTCGTATAATTGGCCGCTAATGAAGGCCATTGGTTTCTAAAGTTAAATATAGCCCTAGGTGCATAGCCACTTCCTGTAAATGCAGGATTATGGTACATGGGAGCCGCGTAAAATTGAGAAAATTGAGGATCTTGTGAAAATGCCTTATTTCCTAAACAACTTAGAAACAATAGTATGTAAATGCTTTTTTTCATTTAATCACTTCTGTGTTAAAGATACATTGACCTATTCTACAATTTTCATTCCAATTATATCTTTGGTCAAAATGAACCTTTTACTTCGGCATAGTTAAATGATATATTTCTTCAAAAAGAAGACATAAACCACAAACAAGCTAATTTACAACGAATTAAACGATCGTAAATTATAAAGGCTTACCGGCCTTGTTAAGACTAGATTGATTTGTAAACAAATTCACATCAGCCTCAACCATTTCTTTTACCATCATTGGCAAGTCATATTTAGGCTTCCAACCAAGCTTGGTTTTTGATTTTGTAGGGTCACCTATTAAAAGCTCTACTTCTGTAGGTCTATAGTATTTCGGGTCTACCGCCACCACTGTTTGACCAATTGGTATTTGAAACTTGGGATTAGAGCAAGCAGCTACTATCGCTACCTCTTTTTCTTCACTACCCTTAAACTCCAACGTGATCCCAACTTCGTTAAAAGACATTCTAACAAAATCTCTAACCGTAGTGGTAATACCTGTAGCAATCACAAAATCCTCTGCTTTATCTTGTTGAAGGATAAGCCACATGGCTTCAATATAATCCTTTGCATGGCCCCAATCCCTTTTAGCGTCCATATTCCCTAAATACAAACACTCTTTTGTTCCAAGGGCTATTTGAGCAGTGGCTCTAGTTATTTTTCTTGTAACAAAAGTTTCTCCTCTTAGTGGAGACTCATGATTAAAAAGAATACCATTACAGGCGTACATATTATAAGCCTCTCTGTAGTTAACCGTAATCCAGTAGGCATACATCTTAGCCACAGCATATGGTGAGCGAGGGTAAAAAGGCGTTGTTTCTTTTTGAGGAACCTCCTGTACAAGACCATACAGTTCTGAAGTCGAGGCCTGATAGATTCTAGTCTTTTCTGTCAACCCTAAAATCCTAACTGCTTCTAAAATCCTCAAAGTACCTATACCGTCCACATTAGCCGTATACTCTGGCGAATCAAAACTAACCTGCACATGAGACATGGCTCCTAGGTTATAAATTTCATCTGGCTGAACATCTTGAATAATTCGAATAATGTTAGTAGAATCACTTAAATCTCCATAATGGAGTATAAACCTTACATCAGCTTCGTGAAGATCTTTATAGATATGATCTATTCTATCCGTATTAAAAAGAGATGCTCTTCTTTTTATGCCATGAACTTCATACCCCTTTTCTAATAAAAACTCAGCTAAGTAGGCTCCGTCTTGACCAGTAACCCCAGTAATAAGTGCTTTTTTCAAAATACTCTAATTTATTTTTAAACTTCTTTGAACATCCACATTGTCCATTACAACCTTTGCTGAAGAAAATCTACTAACTATAGACGAATAGTACCTATCAGCATCCATTTTCTTTAAAAAATCACCAACCTTAATTCTATAAGTAGGCTGACTATAAGACTCGTAAATTTCTAATTCAGGAAAGTGCTGAAGAATGTATGACTTTGCCTGCTCAAAACCTCCTCTGCTATTCCCTGAATAAACTTGTAGCCTATACCCAGGCAATTCCGAAATAGATGAATTATGTCTTGAAATTTCAGATAATACACCATCAATTTTCACATTCTCACTTTTCAGCTCTTCGGGAACATAAGCTCTAGTATCCAATTCCTCTTCAACAACCTCTTTAACGCTCTCATTGAAATCACTTTTTGGACGAACTCCGCTCAATGACTCTTCATAATTAGAAACCTCACTGGAGCTCCCACTGTTTTTGGAAGTAATGTTTCTTGCACAAGAAAAGAGCAAGGAACTGAAAAGAAAAAAAAATAGGAAGTGTCTCATATATTCGAATTAAATCCCAAAGACTTTATCATTTTTGAATTTACAAAATTATGTGATTTATTGAACATTTTATCGAAATGAGGAAAAATGACCTTCCGTAAAATAAATAAAGGCCATAAAAAACAGCATTTCAATCAACAAAAAAACAACACTGTGAATTCAATTCCATAACTTAGTAAAAACTCATTAAAAAAATAGGTTTTGCACTCCCTTAAACAAAAAATACTACTGATTTCGATTGCCCTTTGGGGTGCAAATGTGACATTGATGGCCCAATCGGCCAAAAGAACAACAATGTGGCTAGAGTCAAGCCTATTCCTTGCCAATGAAAACAAGGCTCCCTTTTGGCTTCAAGCAAATAATTATGGAGAAACACCCGAAACACTACCTTCCCTTCAACTTAAGTATTCTCTTAGAAACCAATATGACAGTTCAAGAAATGTTTTAGGTAAATTAAAAAGGGTTGATTGGGCATATGGTACTACAGTTGTAAACAATTTCAGTAAAAAAAATCAATTCATCATTTCCGAAGCTTATTTAAAAGCCCGTTGGAAAGCTTTAGAATTCTACGTCGGTAGAAGAAAAGAAATATTTGGACTTACCGACACCTCTAGCACTTCTGGCTCCTATATCTGGTCTGGAAACGCTTTACCCATACCAAAAATACAATTGCATACCCCTGGGTATGTCCCAATTGATAAAAAAGGAGTTTTCTCCTTTAAAGCAGGAATATCACATGGTTGGTTTGGCAAAGACAGTGTAGTTTCTAGCCACCTTTTGCATCAAAAATGGTTATATGCAAAAATAGGGAACAACAATTCTAAGGTGAGACTTTATGCTGGTATTAACCACCAAGCTATGTGGGGAGGCTATTCTGAAATATTGAAAAACATAAGTGGACCATACCCTCCTACCATAGATGGCTATCTGGCACCATACCCGCTCTACTCATACCAATACCTGCTAATTCCTTTCTTACAAAAAATCACCCCCCCAAATACTCAAAAAGTAACGGGAAACGATGGAGGAAATGCGATAGGAAATCAATTAGGCTCTGTTGATATCGGTACCGAAATAAAAATCCATAATTTCAAACTTTTTATTGGGAAGCAACAACCATATGATTTCGGACGATCAATTAAAAATCTAAACAATATTGAAGATGGCCTATATACATTTGCATTAAACTTACCTCACGACAATTTAAACAAAATTGCATTCGAGTTCTTTTATTCTAAAAGCCATGGCAGAACAAGATTTGGAAAGGTGAACAAAAGTAATTCTGGAGAGGTAGACAACTATTTTTTTCATGGTGTCTACCAAAGCTGGTCTTATAAAAATAGAATTATTGGCAACCCTTTTATTATATATAAATCAGAGAACGGGGCAATTAGATACAATAATAGAATTAAATACTTTTCATTATTGCTTAGAGGAAACATCAAATTTGCCAATTATGAAATTAGACAAGCCTATTCTCTTAACTATGGCACTTTTGGTAAGGAATTCTTAAAAAAGCAATATTCGCTAAATCTACTTCTTCAGAAAGAACTAAATCAGAATTGGCTTTTGCAACAAGTATTTTCCTTAGACAGTGGGTCTCTATATACTTCCTCTTTTGGCTCTAGAACGTCTTTAAGGTACATGTTAAAATAGCTCAGAGTCTATCGCTCCTAAGTACCACTAAATAATAAATTCAAAATATAAGCTAAAAGCTGCGTATCTTTAGAATCTTTTGGGCAAATGGGCATGGGAAAAAACTATAACATAAAATCATACGTTAAGGTAGTCTTAAACATCTGTGTCTGGATGACAATTCACCTTACAGCCCATTCTCAAGACCTCTGCAATAGCACCGAATCAATTTCTGGTGGCTTTGAACTACTTACTGCAGCTGTTGGTTGTGGCCCATACACCGTAAAACTAGAAGATAAAACTGGAGGTTCTGACATCAAATACATCTATTATTATCAAGGCCAAGCCAAGTCAAAACTAAATGAACTGAGTCCAAGTACTGGCCTTGAAAACACCTATTTTAAACCTGAAGAAACCTCGAACTATACCATATTACAATATGGAAAAGATACAAATGGAAAAGATTTTTATTCTTGCGAGAATGTAACTGTTCGTGTAGACAATACTCCTAAGTTTAGCTACACACTATGTAACAGCAATAGTTTGACCATTGATATTCCAAAAACTAATATCAATGATTTTGATTACTATGAAATTAATTGGGGAACCGGAGCAAAAGAAACAGTTACCAAAGATGAACTATCTTTTTCAAAAACTAAAAACATAACATTACCTGTCAGCATCAATGTGGAGGGTTTCTACACAGGTCTTGCATTAAATTGTGGAGCTCCTAGTCCAATAACACTTACAAGTTCTAGTAAGTTGGATGGCGATCTTGCATTTCACCCCAATATTGATAAAATAGAGTTATTAGATGAAACAAGTGGTGAATTAACATTAAGTGGCTCATTCAGGTCCGGAGGATACTCCATTTATAAATCAGAAAAAGGTCAAAACCCTTACCAAATTTACTTAGAAAATCAATCTCCTGGTATTATCCCATTCGATATAGAAAACCCAGAAAAGTCATATTGCTTCCATGCCAAAGGCCTAATATCTTGCGGTGATGAATTTTCCGCGGAGGTTTGCACAACTCCTTTAAATGAAATTCAAGGTTTAGAGAAAGAGAATATACTCTCTTGGGAGAATTATAAAACGAATTTACTAAACTTCGCAAACTCTACTTCGTACGGAACTTTTCTCACTTTCAATACCGAAATCCTGACAAGTGAGGCTGGTCAAGAAGCAACGTCTAAAAGCATTTTGAACTCAAACAACCCATATACTGAACCTATAGATTGTAAAAAAGACTTTTGTTATAGAATTAGAATCACTACAGAAGGACAGCTATACTACCATAAATTCTTTGGTGAAAGCATATCAAACGAAAGATGTATTTCTCGAAAAGACTTTGAGCCTGATAGTATAAATAATCTATTTGTATCCATTGATAATAATTCACCAATAGTCAAATTTAAGGATGACAGTGGCTGGCTATTGACTAAAGATAAATTTTACCTTTATAGCGAATCAAATCTTATTGATAGTATTGATGCTTCACAAAGCTCCTTTAACCCTGATTTAGACGCCTCTTCTAAAAGTCGGTGCTTTCAAATCCAATACTTGGACGAATGCGGGAGTAAGTCTAAACTCTCTCCTGAAGTTTGTTCTATTTATTTGGAAACTGATAGTGTTTCAGAAATATTTTGGGAAGAGAATCTCCCTTTCTCTCCAAACTCAATAGCGGCTTATGAAATTATTGCTATTGACGAAACAGATCCTACCTTAAGAACATCTATTTCTTCTGGGACCAATTTTGAAGAAGGAGACTATGAACCCAACTTAGAGAACAATGAATTTGAAGCACGTTTCATTATCCGTGTTATAACGGCATCTGGCTTAGAGTCTTTCTCCAATATCGCAACACTCCCAATAGAAGCGGAGTTTTTCTTCCCTAATACTTTCTCTCCCACCAGCAGTGTATTAGAGAATAAAACCTTTAAGGTTTTCGGAAGCTTAAATGCTTTAAGTTCCTTTGAAATTAAGATTTATGACCGTTGGGGAAGAATAGTTTTTTATAGTGATGACCCATATTTTAGTTGGGATGGTAGTTATAAAGGAATAATTTTACCTTCGGGAACATTTACATTTAGCGTGGAGGCCCTTAACAAAAGAAGTGAAAACCTGTCCTACTCTGGCCTTATTAATATAATCAAATAATGAGAAAGGGATTATCCTGTATACCAATTGCTCTTGCATTAATCCTTGCAGGAATAGATGGTTTATGCCAGAGTATTATAAAGAACAATAAGTATACAGCTGCTTCTTCTTTATTTCTATCATCCACTGATAGGCTTCCTTTTTGGTTACAAGCTAACCAATATGGAGAAGTTCCCTACGAATCGCAGTTTCTACAATTAAAAGCCTCGGTTAAGCATGAATATGACAGCCTCTACACGCGAGATAAGGTTCTAAATAAGTTTAGTTATGGTTACGGTCTTACGGGAGTAATCAATGCGGGGAAAATAAACCAAGGTATACTATCTGAAGCTTATGCTAAAGTTCGTCTCGGAGGTTTTGAATTATATGCAGGAAGAAAAAAAGAAATAGTTGGATTAGTTGACACTCTTATGACCACCGGCTCTTTTATTTGGTCTGGCAATGCACTGCCTATCCCTAAAGTTCAAATTTCTACACCTAACTATTTATCCATAACAAAAAATGACCTTCTGGCTGTCAAGGTAAGTTTTGCACACGGTTGGTTTGGAAGTGCTGATTCTGTACAGAATTACTATTTACATCAAAAATCAATATACCTCCGAATTGGGCGTCCAGTTTGGAAAATAAAAATTTACGGTGGTTTTAATCATCAAGTACAGTGGGCGGGTAAACCCGTAAACCCTTTTTATGATCAAAAAACAGAACAGTTTATCACGGATTTCCCAAGTGATTTATCGACATACTTAAAAGTAGTAACTGGGACTAGCCTCAATAAAGACCTGGATGCCGGACAAAGCAAAGATGGAGTACCCTTTAACGACGCATTTAATAGAGCTGGAAACCATTTGGGTACTTTAGATATGATGCTAGAGTTTGAGGCCCCCTCTGGGTTTATTAAGTTATATAGAAGTAATATATATGAAGATGGCTCTCTATACTATTTAAACAATGTCAGTGACGGCCTTACTGGAATCTCCTATTCTTCTAAAAACTCTTTGTCCAATTCTAGAAGGTTCCAACTCAATGGCCTTAATCTTGAATATTTGAGTACAACAAACCAAGGTGGCTCCCTAAGTGGATTGGGATTTATACCTGAATTCCGTGGAGTTGACAATTATTTTAATAACGGCGTCTATCAAGATGGCTATACCTATAAAAAAAGAACTATTGGAACTCCATTCATCCTACCATTAACATCTTATAGCAACCATTTTAGCCAATCACAACTAAAAACACTTAGTCCAAATTATTTGGTAAATAATCGAATAAACGTCTTGAGCCTAGGTGCACTAGGTAAATTAGACGAAATTTCAGTTATGCTTAGGTACTCGACCTCACTTAGTAAAGGCAATTACCGTTTCCCTATTTCAAAAAAGCAAAACTCTTTTTTAGTTAACTTTACTAGAAATCAAAAATCAATTAGTTACCGCCTATCTATAGCTTACGATAATGGAGAGCTCTTACCAAATAATTTTGGAGGAAACGTCACTATAGCGAAATCTTTTTTATAGCCTTAGTGTCAAGCACTTCATACTTAGAGTTTTGACTAGTATATTCAGGAACTACGTCTTTTAAAACCATGACCAATTCCATTGACGTAGCACGGTTCAGAGACTTGCGAAGTGAATTAATAGCACTAGAAATCTCTTCTAAAGAGTTTGGCCTAACTTGAGCAATAAGTATTTTAGGGTGATGTGTTGGTTTAGTTGACTCAGCATCATTTAATAACTCTTCAAACAGCTTCTCGCCCGGCCTTAGTCCAGTAAACTTAATTTCTATATCCTCCCCAGGCTCCAATCCTGACAAACGAATCATTCTCTTAGCTAAATTAAGTATCTTAACTGGTTCACCCATTTCAAAGACAAATATCTCTCCGCCCTTACCCATCGTACCTGCCTCCAAGACAAGCTGACAAGCTTCTGGAATCGTCATGAAATATCTAATAATTTCAGGGTCCGTAACAGTCACAGGTCCCCCAGACTCTATTTGTTTTTTAAAAAGAGGAATTACAGACCCATTTGAACCTAGCACATTTCCAAACCTCGTAGTTATGAACCTCGTCGAGTTTTGTTGTAAGCTCAAGCTTTGAATATACATTTCTGCAACTCTCTTACTCGCACCCATTACATTTGTTGGATTTACCGCCTTATCTGTAGAAACAAAAACAAACCGACTTACCTTATGTTTTAGTGCTAAATCTGCTAACTGACAAGTTCCTAATATATTTACTTCAATCGCATTAAAAGGGTCTGCCTCCATAAGAGGTACATGTTTATAAGCTGCAGCGTGAAAAATAACATGTGGCTTATACTTACTCACCAAATGCTCCATCCTATTTAAATTTGTAATATTACAAACAATGAAGTCCAAAGTTGTTTTCTCATCCTCTCTATTCCTTAGCCTCTTTAGTTCAGATTCGATATCATAAATAGCCGACTCTGCTTGGTCAATTACCACAATACTAGATGGCTCAAACTTAAGAGCCTGACGAATAATCTCAGAACCTATGGAGCCAGCTCCACCGGTAATCATTATAGTCTTATCTTTTATATAATCAGAAACTAAACGATTATTAAGCTTTATTGGCTCCCGTTGCAATAAATCTTCAATTTTAATTTGGTGAATTTCGTTAGCCTTTAGCTCTCCATTCATCCATTGTTTTATTGGAGGCAATGTTTTTAGCTTAACTCCTGTTTCTAAAATTTCATCAATAATTTCATTCCGCTGTATCGAGCTAATACTTTGAATTGCAAAAATCAATTCCATATCAGGAAAAAAGGCCAAATTCTTTAAGATAAAATCTTTTAAATTCTCCTTTTTATTCAAAACTATCACGCCCTCAATTGACTTTCCTTTAAGTTGAGGGTTATCATCTAAAAAACAAATAATCTTATACTTGTACCTCTTATCATTCAATAGAGAGTTTTTTGTTATTCGTCCTAAATGCCCTGCTCCGTAAATTATGACATGCTTTTCTTTCTTATATGTGGTTATCATCTTGTCATAAACCAGTTTCACTAGAAAGCGACTTGCTATCATGGAAAAGGTCAAAATGAAAAAGTCTATTAATAGAATAGATGATGGGATTGCTAGTTTTATTCCAAACAAAGAGTTATACGACAAAAGAAAGAGCAAAACGCTAGAAGAAAAAACAGCCTTGATAATGACCTTAGCGTCTTCAAAGCTAGTATGTCTTACTATTCCAGTATAAGAACGGTAGAAAAGAAAAAAGACTAATCGGAAGAGCGTGACTAAAAAAAGATGGTACTTAAATAAACCCGGACTGATATAGTCTAATTCAAAATTAGACTTAACCATAGTAGCTAAAGTAAAGGAAGCTGCTACAATAAAAACGTCAATAACCAGAATGAGCCACTTAGAGACAAAATTCGTTGTGTATTTAGTTAATCTTCTCATCAAGTTGTACTTTACTTTTACCAAAATTACGTCTTAATACTCAGCTTTTTAATTACTCTATTTGAGTTTTTATTTTACGGAAACTTGAAATGTTTTTTCAATCCTTAATCTACAATACAAGATCAAGACAAATACAGTAAGATATGGTATTAAAAAAAGCACATCCAAGGTTGGATAGTAAATAATCCAACAATTAAGTAAGGCTTGTACAACAGCATAAAACAATGCAATCTTTAAATGCCCAAGCCCAACTTCATTCGTTAGTAATTGATAAAAATGACGACGATGTGCTACAAAAATATTCTCTTTATCATAAAGCCTTATCAATATTGTACTTATCGTATCCAATCCATATATAAAAATAAGAAAAATGTATCTATAGTTGTCGGAAACTATTATTAACCGAAACACAAAAAATATTATCAAAAGACCTATCCCAATGCTTCCAACATCACCAGAAAAGCCTTTAGCCCTTTTTCTGAAATTATAGGCCAAGAAAATAAGCAAACTAGCTCCCACGAAAACTAAAAAATCGTTATCAACAAATTCAATGAGATACATATTGATATAAATCAAGGTCAAAACGGTAATCAGCCCGTAAGAGCCCGTTAGCCCATTAATTCCATCCATAAAATTAAATCCATTGATAATACCTACCCCAAGAACTAGAAGAAAGCCTACCCAAAGAAAATGTTCGTCAAAAACACCTAGCTCAAAAAGCAAAAAACAAACTGAGGCTATTTGCACCAGAATTCTCGTTTTACTTGAAATAGTGTATATGTCGTCTATAAAACTAATAGTTCCCGCTAAGACCAGGCCTAGCATAAAAAATGGGTACTGAAAGTCGCTATAGATAAAATAAAAAATAGAAGAAAGTATAAAGACCATTCCTAAACCACGAATGGTCACCTCACTATGAGAACTTCTCTCGTTTGGCACATCTACAATGTTAAACTTAGTTGCTATTTTTATATAAAGCACTGTAGAAAACAGCATCAAAAGGAAAAGTAAAAAATAAGTCATTTCTTATTATTAAGGTAAAAATCCATAATGGACCTAGGCTTCCAACCCAACTTTAAAGTAGCTAAAGAGCTACTAAAAGTTAAGTCACAAGTAATTTTGTTTAGTTTTTTAGAGTTAACTAAAAAGCCTTTCCCCGTAACATACTCTATTAAGTCGCCAATTTTAGCCACAAACTTTACAGCAAACAAAGGTATTAAAAACGTCTTCTTTGAAACACCAAAACTTTGCTTTAGCACTTTTTCCAACTCTCTAAAGGTAAAGTTCCTTCCATCCGAAAGGTTATATATTCCGCCAATTTCAAAAGCCTTTGGTATAACATTAGCAATATCAGAAGCCAACACAGCACTCTTTTGTGCCGTATTACCAACAATTCTTACGTAATAACCCTTTTTTATCGCAGAAATCATGGTACCTAGATTCCCTAGTGGTTTATCTCCCACAATTAATGCTGGCCTCAGGATAGTTAAAACTATCTGATTTTCATCACACCACTCTTTAATAATTTCTTCACTTTTAATTTTGCTAAGACCATAAGGATCTTTTGCATTTAATGGGGTCGATTCGTCAATCGATTTACCCTTCTCTAGCCCATAGACGGCAACAGAACTTATATAAATAAAGTAACGAAGTCTTAATTTGCTTTTTTCTAAAGCCAGTAAAAGATTAGACGTAATTGCTAAATTTTTATCATAAAAATTAGCTTTATCCTCTTTTGACTTAGGAACAAAATGTGCCAAACCAGCACAATGAACAACCGCATCAATATTGCCTTCGTCAATTTCTGGTATTTCCTCAGCCAAATCACAAACAATGTATTTCTTATTATTTGTTCTTGTCTTTCTAACAACTTCCCTAATCTCATTATTTACAATCAATTGATCATAAATATGAGAGCCTAAAAAACCTGTAGAACCTGTTAATAATATATTCATAAAAATAGAGCCTTTATCACTAAAGGCTCTATATTAAAAATAACACTAAATATGCGAATTATTTAATAGACGCTTTAAGAGCCTGATTTTCGGCCTTTAAAGACTTAACCTCTTTATTTAGTTCAATCATGTAAAGGGTCAATTCCTCAATTTTCTCCATAAACATTTTAGAAGTCTCGGCCACTTCTAAACCATTTGCAGCCATTTGGTCTGCAGAAGGAACGTTTGGTAAATGATTGTTTTCATTTACAAATTTCTCAACATCACTTAATGGCATTAATTTATAATCATCAGCAAAAACATAATCAGCCCAGTCAGCAGAAGAAGCTAATGCTACTTTTACTTTCTCTGTTAAAATACCGCCTTTTACCAAAAGGTTATACCCTCCAGAACTATTTGCAGAAGCTCTTTTTGCAGGATCCACATCTCCAATAGATACAAACTTAGCAGAGAAATCACCATAAATAAGTGGTGTGGCAGTGTTAGAAGCGGCTACATATAATTTATCCGAACCAGTTTCATTATAACCCGCAGAATAACCAATTAACACATTTCTACTACCAGTCGAATTATACCCCGCAGATCTACCAATAATAGTATTGTTACTACCTGTCAAGTTTTGAGACATCGCATTTTGTCCAATAGCAATATTATAAGCTCCCGTAGTATTCTTCTGAAGAGCAGCGTCACCTACAGCAACGTTAGCAATTCCTTCATTGTAAGACAATGAGTTTCTACCAATCGCCATATTAAAATTACCTGGATTTGCTTTGAATCCTAAAGCATTCGATCCAATAGCAACGTTATAACTAACGGCTCCCACTGCCTGAAGCATTGAAAAATGACCGATAGCCACATTATCAGTACCTGTTGTTATATTTCTCATTGAAGCATAACCTAGTGACACATTTCTTGAGGTAGAATTTCCGATTTTACCTGCTTCTACACCATTGGTCTTAAACATAAGAGCCTTATCATCAGTAGTCCCTATGAAATCGGTCCCTGGAGTTGTTCCTGCATTACCCGATTTAGCCCAGTCGTTAGGATCTGCCGCTATAGACTTCGCTTCATTGTCAGTCATTGCAGACCAATCTTTACCATTAAAAAAGTAAAAACCCGCATCTTCGCCAGTTTGATAAACTAACAAACCCTGAGCAGGATTATCAATTAAATTTCTTTCTTCCAAACTCATTCTAGGTATCAATAGACCCTTGTTTTGAGATTGAATATCTAATACCGCAGAGTTATCTGGACTTTTAGTACCTATACCTACGTTATCTTGTGCAAATGTGCTTGTGGCTACAGCAATTCCAAGAATCGCAGGCAGCAGTTTGTAAAATTTCTTCATGTTATTTTTTTTTAGTCAATTATTACGAAATAAAAGTATACACCATTTTCTTTAATCTAAAGCATAATAGACCTTTTTTATTAAATGGTTTTTCTAAATCTTAAAACTTTCGGTACTTCTTTACAGCATTAAAAGTCCAATTTACGAAGAACCAAGCAGACTTTAATAAGTTTATTTTCTCAATTACTCTATAAGTTTTCCAAACCTCCACTGCCGAATTAAGTTTATTTCTGGAAACAGAACCAGGCAATACTCTATATGCCATCAAATCTTTCTGTAAACCATAAGCTTTAGACTCCTTTTTTAAAATTTCCAACCACAACACGAAATCATCATAAAAAACTTGCCGCATTTTTATTGGCGGTGTAACAATCTTTGTATCAATTAAAACAGTTGAAGTAGCAATTGCGGTATTTTTTAGCAGTTCAGTGTAGACTATCGTTTTGGGAATACTTACTCGCTCACCTTGTAAATTTCCTTTAAAGCGGTGAAACTCGGTAAAAGAAAAACCTATGGATTTATTAAGCATAAAATGAAGTTGCTCTTCAAGTTTATCCGTACTCCAAAGATCGTCCGCATCTAAAAAAGCAATAAAACGACCATTTGCCTTAGTCAAGCTTGTATTCCTAGTTTCCGCTGGTCCTACATTCTTAGGGTTTAAGAAGACTTTAATGCGAGTATCTTTTTCAGCATAAGCTTTTACCACCGCTACACTATCATCCTGGGAGCAGTCATCACTTATGAGCATTTCCCAGTTTTCGTAAGATTGATTTATAACAGACTCTATGGTCTCAGAAATATAAGCACTTGCATTATACATGGGTGTTATGATAGAAACCTTTACACTACTTGTCATAATTAATGCACATTTCTTTAAAAGACTTTTCTAAATGGTATTCTGGTTTATAACCTAGCTCCTGTTCCGCTTTATAAATTTTAACACTGGGACTTCCAAAGTGAAGTGCCCTAGACAGGCCATTCAAGCTGACGCTGTTTTTTTGCAATTTGTCTGAAGCGGTTTTCTTTGACTCCAAAATACCTTTAAGTATTTTGAGCAGTGGCCGCATAAAAAAACCAGCCAACTTAGAATAGAGTATTCTTATTATAAGATTTTTCAAGTTTCCCTCTGCAAAAATATTTTCATTACTAAGTGAATAATCAAGTTCTTTAGACTCCCCAGACATAGCAGCTGCATGTAACTTATATAAATCATGCCATTGAACCGTATTTTTATTGGAGATCAAAAAACATTGATAGCCATTCTTAAATTTTATTCTTTCTTGTTGAGTAGCCCTAAAAATGGCTTGAGAAACATCTGCTACATATACCGCCGCCACATTTTCTTTTCCATTTTTCGGAATGGTTAACTCCGGCAAACGCAATAGACCTATTATGGTTTTACTCCAGTTTCCTTCCAAGCCATAAACAATGCTAGGTTGTAAAACAATTTTCAGCAATGATGATGGTGCCTTTGCTAATAAGCTTTCTATCTTTTGCTTTTCATGGGTATAAATATCTTGAAGTTTCGATTTTTCAGAATTTTCGGTAATTGGAGGTCTCTCCTTGTTTAAATCATAAACTATATAAGAGCTGAGATATATAAGCGTTTTAACACTATTTTTATCACAGGCCTTTAGTATATTCTTAATACCTATAAGGTTGTCTTTATAAGAATGGTCAAACCCTGCGTGTACTAAGACATCACAACCCTCTGTCAAGCCTTCAATGGCCTCCTTATTGTCTAGCGAACCAATAATTTCGACCATATTAGCACTTAGCTTTTCTACCGGCCTTCTATGCAACACCCGTATGGCGGAAAAATTAGCCCCATATCTTTGAAGAAAATCATTCCCAATAAAACCGCTGCCACCAATTATCCCTAAAGTCATGCCTTATCTTCTAAATGGTCTGCCAACCTAAGAGCCAAAGCGGCTATGGTCAGCCCTATGTTTACATTTCCAGAGGTAGGAAAAACCGAGCCATCGCATACATAAAGATTCTTTGTATTAAAAACCTTTAAATCAGCATCTACTACTCCGTCGGCATCAGAATCGGCCATTCTTGCCGTTCCCACATGATGTGCACCTGAGGTGAAAATATTTTCCCAATTGAAATCACTTTCCCTATGCGTTATTTCAAAATCCTTATCATCGAAGAAGTTTTTAAGACACATATTATACACCTGTCTCATGTTTTCGATATCATATGGAGCTAAGCACCAATTCACATTAGCTTTTCTATATCCATACTCGTCTTTAATTTCAGACAAACCCACATGGCTATCCCAACTTGGTACTTGCTCTGTCATAAAAAACAGGTCAGCGTACTTATAAGATACATTAAGAGAAAGCTTATAGGTTAAAATCTGCCTAACCACATTTAAATTCAACAAGGTGTTTTTTATATCTGAGAGGCTAAGTTTTCCACTTTTATAAGTCAAAAGAGATAATTTTATCTTTTCCGATTTATCATCTATGCCCTTCACAAAAGAGGGTCTTATGTAAAAATTATGATTAGGGAGTTTAAATTTCTCTTGACATTCCTCTTTAAAAACCAAACCTGTTTTGATTTTTGTTCCGTTTCCATAAGGGGTGGTGGAATAGATATGAGCCTTTTGCTTTTTCCTAAATTTTAGTTGGACCAAATTTCCCATAGGGTGATCCATTAAGTACCTACCAATGTTTTTATTTTGTATCCAGTTAGAATTTAGAAGTAACCTCGGCGTTTCCAAAGCCCCAGCACAAACTATAAATTTGTCTGCAAAAATTTCCTTCGTCTGGCCTTCTCCACAGCCAACAAGACAAGAACTTACAGTACCTGAAATACCCTCCTTCAAAGCTAAAGCAGTAGTATTATCATAAAGCTGTACATTCGCATGCTTTACCGTAATGTCTCTAATAGTTTTTTTTAGGCTTAAAACATTCTTGGGTTGCTGAAACAATTTATTTTCCAAAAGATCGCTATTAAAGCGTATGCTCTCAACAGACTTCTTTAAAAAAGCATTAAGTCGACTTAAAAAGAAATAATTATACTCCTCTACCCCAAAGAAACTTGCAGCCTTCTTATAATAAGACATGATATCATCTCTAACTATGGGCCAACCACTCTTAGGAATCCAAGAACGTTTTTTAAAATCAATTTCATCTAAAAAACTCAAGACACCATGCCACAGGTTACTGGTTCCTCCCACCTGAACACTTGTAGTTATCATTTTAAATGGCAAACCTGTTGATTCATAATGCGGGTCTTTTTTAGGGCGATATCCTCCTGCCTCTATTACCGCTATTTTACTATTTGGGTTCTTTTTAATCAACGAATCTAACAACATTCCCCCACCTATACCAGAACCTATAATACAGTAATCGTATTTCATCTTTATACCTTTCTCCACTGATTTAAATCAAAGTCAAATTTTTTAATAACCTTCGCTGGCACTCCAGCTACAATACAGTTTGCAGGTATGCTTTTCGTCACAACCGAATTAGCCCCTACTATACTACCCTTACCTATTTCTACCCCCATTAGTACTGCCACATTTTCTCCCAACCATACATTATCTCCAATCTTCACCTCGTCAGCATACGTCTTTCTGTCTTTAGGAATACTTAAAGGACTGTCATGATGCCCCTCAAAGCCGTAGCTTCCGTGACTACAGTCTGATATGTATACCTTACTCGCGATTAGCACATTATCTCCAAATGTGATTTTTTTTGCCGCGGTTATATGCACATAATCATTGATTTGTATGTTTCTACCAAAAAATATTTTTGTTTTTTGCTTATGTTCATTGCCAACAAACTCCGCTTCAATTCTGCAGCCCACTCCTGTAGTCAAACTCTCTCCAAAATCTATAAAAGATCTGCCTCTAATATCTATAGGGAAACGCATTAAGCGTGCCTTTCGAGCGATTAGTTTAGTCCTCAAAAAACAGTATGCTAAGTATATAACACTTCCCAAAGAATACCTGAACCTCATAATTTCTATTCTGTTACTGGCAAAGGATACAATAAATCAAATATAATCACAAACAAGGCAGAGACAATAATAGCCGAAAAGTATCCCGCACCTACCAAACTAACTATTGATGACACCGATATAAGCGAAAGGAAGATTATACTTAGAAAAAAATCAGACAAGGTTTTTAAAACCAAATACCTCTTCCAAACTATTCCCAATAATACTCCAAAAATAAATGTAACAATTACAGAGAAAAAAGAACCAAAGTCAAGATACATAGCTCCAATCTCAGTAAAATAAACCCCTGGGTTAATGATTTCAGCTGTAATTTCAGTAGAGTTAATTATATCAAAACCCAATTTATTAAACATTATAACAAAGGTCTTTAACTGGTAAGCACCCCAATATGGAAAATTCTGTGGGTCAGGAGCACTCAGAAGCACATCTAGTTGGTTTACTCCGTGTGCCACGTAATACTCAAAATAGATGGTAAGTGTAACAAGGTTAGGGTTTATGCTTAATAACTTTTCTGCAAAAGGTTTTGGTTGACACAATTTAAGAAGATATGCTACCTGGCTTATGTCCCTTTCTCCAATTCTGTCAAGAAATATTTGACTCGATATTATAATAAAAACACTTACCGCAACCATTAAAAGATATTTGACTTTCTTCTTAAGTTTTACTGGTCCAATAGCTCTTGCAAAAAGATACATTAATAAAAAAGTAAATGCGGTAAACCTTCCTCCAGTCATAAAGGAAGACAAAGCACCTATTATAAACATACCATTAAGCACTAAGAGAGTTCTTGAACTTAGCACTTTTGAGTAGAATACAGCTAAAAGTCCGGCTAAAACTGGAAATCCAAAGAGTAAGCTAGATATCATGCCAAAGAAGCTCGAACCCAACTCTTTACTGTCATCGCCAATGCTGGCACTTCTTATTTCCGAAAAACCCTCTAGACTTAGATTAGAACCATAATGAGAAGATAAGTTTCTAACCTTCAAATACATAAAAAAAACACATATGAAAGAGAGAAAAACTGTAACATAAATCAAAAAACTTAAACTTTTATTAGGTTCGAGTTTTCCAACAAATATTCTGACGTTTTTTCTAAATTGAATTAACCAGAAGGTTCCTAGGTAAAAACCAACAATAAAAAAAACGATAAACAGAGCTATTGCAAAAGTTGTCTCATGACTAATAGGAGTATAAGCCATAAGTCCGAAAAAACGAATGCCTATTACCAGAACCCAACCAAACAGGAAACACTTTACTGGAAAACTTAATGAGGACATTCTCTAATACTATTAATTAACATGGCTTTATTTAATTGCCACGATGCTTTCTAAACAAACCCTTGCAACCTCTTCCTTTTCTTTTCTGGTTAAACTTCTGGCCTCTCCTTCATCCCCTACAAAAGGTAAAAGCCCTCTACTGTAATAAACTTCTGACTCTGCCAAAACCACCTTTTTATCCGACATAATTGCTTCTACCCCAGTAGTTCCCGTCCAAACAACAATATATTCTGAAATATCAAACATTTCAAATGTAGACACAAAAGGACTAATTAAATAAGTGTTTTCGAAAGACAAAATATCCTTATATACCTTCCTTTCTCTTCTTAAATAAGATGCTGTATGCTCTTTAACTAAAACAGTATACCCTCTTTTAGAATAACTGCTAATAGTCTTAAACAGGGATGGATAATAAGACAAGTAATTTTCTCTAGGTACCCAATATTCCGTGGTGGACTCGGGATGGTAGTGGAGTGGAATGTAAACTATTTTTTTAGTATCACGCTCCTTAAAAGACTCTACGTTATTTGTAAATAAACTAGAAACCCCAAAAATATCTAATAAATTTCTTGGGTAGGTATCTACTACAGTCATCAAATATCTATAATTCTTATTATTCAGCAATTTAAACTGAATAAGGTAGTGCCAAAAATACTTCAGCTTATAGGTAAAGTAGTATTTGGCCACTTTTTGATAGACCTGCTTTTTTGAAGAAACGTATGGTTGTACTGATTTTGATTGTATTTCAGCGATAAAGTCATCTATCTCATCCTCTGTAATATCCCTCACATTATTCACCTCTCCACGTTCAGTAATTCTACAATGAGCTTTCCCAAATGAACTACCACAAAAGGAAACCACAGAAACACCAAAGTGCCTAGCTATTTGTGTTAATAAATCCACAACATAACAATCTGGCATATTAGTTACTAATATATCGTACTTATTAGCCCGAAAGAATTCTAGCAGAAACTTAGAACAGTTAAATATGTAATTTAAAGCCTCTAGATAAGGTATATGTATTCTAAAAAACCTATCATTCTTTATTATAGACTCAAAATCAAGAACCGACTCAAAAAAAGCATAATCCTCTGCCGTAAAATCAGTCTTGGAATATTTATTTAAATCGATATAAAAGTCAGTTTTTAGAGGATAGTCCGAAAGGATTTCATAGGAATCCGCTTTAAGATGGTTTTTTATTATTTTATCTCCATAGTCTCGGAAAAGATTTCCGTAACCCGTAGGCTCTCTGGCAAATAATAAGACTTTTTTACCTTTATTATCACTTCTAAATAGTTGGCTAATATCTTCCATTTAGTGTTAGTAATTATTGCTAATAAGATCAATTTCCTTTACATCTAAAGCCATTTTTTTCACTGCCATTTCAAAAGTGTCAACTTTACTGTTTGGCACACAGTATACCTGACTAAAATTATCTGGTGTATTGGAAAAATCTCCGTCAGGAACCTTATAAACTGAGATAGAACGCTTCCAGCCAAAAAGAGTTTTAAAAATCCTTCCTGGAGTCATTAAAGAACCGTGGTCAGCTAGAAAGTCAAACTTACCATAGTAAAATGTATACCCATTTAATAAGGAAGAGCATTTTTTTGCATATTCTCTAGAAAGTGCTTCAAAACCTACAATTGCCCCTGACTTCATAATATCCTCAGCAGCATCTTGAAGAATTTTAAACTCTCCCCCTTCAATATCGATTTTAACGTAAGTGTGTGAAAGCTCCTCTAAGCCAATACATTCTTTTAGCGTTTTTCCTTCACACATAAAAGTTTCCACCTTATCACGCATTAAGGGAGAGTCTTCAAAAGAGGCAAGTCCTGAGCTATCTAATGGTACCTTGAGTTCAAGTTCTCTAGGTGAATCTTTAGAAACAATAGCCACATTTAAAATGTTAACATTCTTATTGTTTTGAAAAATTTCCTTTAAGGTTTCCACGGCCCTTGGGTTAGGCTCTACTAAAACAATAGAAGAATAGTCGTTTACTAAAAGTATTGCCTCATGACCATAATTTGCCCCTACATCCAAAAAGGTTTTACACAAACCCATTCTGGCCAAGGCTCTATAAACGAAAATATTTTCGGGCTCCCTATTACAATCCTCATACAAATATCGCTGTTCGATATCTGTGATATTAAGTTTTATAGTGGTACCGAGTATTTCAGTAGTCTTTACTTTAGGCACTTTCTCTCCAAAAGCAATAAGTGCTTTCATTTTCGCTCTCTGAACAAGATAACTTGCAAGATTTTTAAGGTCTACAGAGGACACTTTCAAAGGAGTTGGCATCATTAGTTATGAGTATTTTACTTTTCTAAAAACAATATTTAAAATATACAAGGAGTACAAAGAAATACATATCCCATCCACAAAGAAAAGAAGATAAATTGAAAACTGGTTAATTGCTATAAAAAGGGCAAGAGAAACATTGATAATGGAAATTATAGTAATCGCAATTAATAGTTTATTATTAAAGTCCTTATAGACAGCGATTGGGCTAAAAATACCAGTTAAGAAAAAGAAGCCCTTGAAAACAGCTATAGATAGCGTCACCAATATTACATTATCGAACTGTGGGTATAAAGGGGTTATTATCATCAAAAAAACACTAAAAGCAACCAAGAGAACACAATATGACAACAAGGAAACTTTTAGCTGCTTTAGTAAATTATTTCTATTTAGAAGGTTGATTTTTTCGCCGAAAAAAATATTTGACAGATAACTAAAAGAACTAATCAAAACAACAATTATCTGTGACAGTTTAAAAGCAAAAGTATAAGTGGGTAGCTCAGCTCCATAGTACTTATCAACCAAGTAACGTTCGAAAAAAATCAATAGGCCAACCACAATTGTTGCAAGGAGAGACGTGAAAATCTTCTTAACTAAAACATAGTACCTAATTAAATCCTTATTCCTAATTTTTAAAGAAAGCTCAGTATAATCTATATACTTAGATGACATCAGAAACCATAGAGCAAAAGAAATAAGAAACGTAAAAAAAATAAACTCATCAAACGAAAGGCTTACATCAAATTTAAAATAGATAAATGCTAAAACCATACTAAACAAAGCCAAGAGTGGTTTAAACGCAAACGCCAAATTAAACTTTTTCTCAACCCTTAACCTTTGCTCAACAATTGTAAAAAGATTAATAAATATTAAGGGAAGTATTAAAAAAGGTAAGCCAACTGAAAATCCGAAAACAACTGCAACTACTACACTAGATACAAGCCCAATTTTTAAAAGGACAGGAAAATAATCAATCCCATAATTATACTTCACGTAAGTATATCCATTATAAGAACCTAACAAGACATTAGGAAACAGTAAGATTGCGTTTTTATAATACTCAATATCTGAATATAGGCTTGGAGAATCCACTAGAAAGTAAGGCAAAACGAGCCCCTCTATTATTCCAATTCCATATAGAAAATATCTAAAAACAATGGTTTTTCCATGCTCTAAATATTTCTTATTTTTCAGGATTCGGTTCAGAGATAGCAAATTAATTGGGTTTTAATAACAAAAAGGACTACCCTTTGAAAAATCTTTCTCTGCAGCTTTACCCAAAATTTCTTCATAAAATTTAGGACTTAAACCATCTCCTGGTCTAATAACCCTTATATTTTCTGAAGTAAATTTATCGCCTTTCTTAATATCGTTCACTACGTAAATGGATCTTTTAAACTGGCGGCTCTTTTCTTCACTTTTCTGTGTATCTAGCTGCGTGTGGCCTAAAGCCAAGAACACTCTTTCCGTTTCTACTACTAAGCTTTTCAGTTCTTCTGGTTCTAAAGAAAATGCACTATCCACTCCTCCGTCTGCACGGCGTAAAGTAAAATGCTTTTCTATTACCCTAGCACCTAAAGCTACTGCCCCTACAGAAGCACCAATACCCATGGTATGATCTGACAGGCCAATGATACAGTCCTCAAAAATAGACTGAAAAACAGGAATGGTATTTAAATTAGTATTCTCAGGCGTAGCGGGATAATTAGAAGTACACTTGAAAATTATAATATCTTTGGCTCCATTTTCCTTAAGATGTTTAATAGCCTCATAGAGTTCATTTAACTTGCTAGCCCCCGATGATATTAAAATAGGCTTACCCGTTTGTGCTACCCTCTTTAAAAGAGGGAAATGATTACTTTCAAACGAAGCTATTTTATAAGCAGGCACATCTAAGTCTTCCAAAAAATCGACAGCTGTCTCATCAAATGGAGAAGAAAACGCCTCCATGCCTAATGATTTGGCATAATCGAAAATTTCTTTATGCCACTCCCACGGCGTATAGGCCTCTTGATATAGTTCATAAAGGTTTTTCCCGTACCAAAGTGAACCTGAGTCTGTGATGTCAAATAAACCTCCTCTATGATTCATGGTAATAGTATCGGCTGTATAGGTTTGAAGTTTTAAGGCATCTGCACCCGCATCTGCAGCCGCTTTTACCAGCTCCAAGGCTCTTTTTATATCACCATTATGATTACCCGACATCTCAGCAATAATAAATGGTTTACTGTTTTGACCAACCTCCCTAGTTCCAATTTTAAAAGACGCCATTCTAAATAATTTTTCTATTTACTTAAAAGCAAATTTAAGAGTAAATATATTGATATGAGTTTTTATACTCGTTTGAAACATTTTCTTTAAACTTAAGCCTTCTAAAAAGCTTCACAGAGGCCAAGTTATTCATTTTAACGTAGCCAATAATTTCGATGTCTGGATTTCTTTTTCTAAAGAAGGCTAAGCCCTTTTCTAGCACCCAGTACCCCAAACCTTTTCTTCTAAATTTTTTATCTACAGAATAGCTTAAAACCGCAGATTCTTCATTTTTCTCAAAACGAACCTGACCTATTTCTTCATTACCTAAACACATAATACATAAGATAGAGTCTTCGCTTTGGACCCTTCTATTAAACCAATTTTCATGTGTTTGATAATCAATTTTTTCAGAACTAAATGATTGTTGACGTGTATCTTCATCATTAATCCACTCAAAATATAATTTACAATCAGAAACCTGTGCAACTTTTACTGAAACCATTAAATCATAAAAGATATCCCTTAATCGTTGGCTTTGTCTTCCATCAAAGGGGTTAGCTTTTTCTCTTAAAAATACGTTTCCATCTACTTTAAGACTACTAGTTTTTTCAAAATCATCATCAAAACTTAAGGCTAGCTGATTTTTCAACAGATAGCTTTGGATGTTTTTTTGATTATCTGCAATCTGTTTTAAGAATAACAAGCCTCCTGTAGTCAGATATTCGTAAGATACCGTACTGGGAGGCGTAATAGCCCTAGCACACAAACTCATATAATAATGCATTTCTTCAGCAGACAAGTCATTTAAAACTTCAATGACCAATGAGGTTCTTTCCAAAAAGACATTTAATTCCTTTTTATAAATATATGCAGAACCTATAATCAAAAAGCATCTAGCCGACTCTTTACAACTTTCCAGTTTATAAAGAATCTCAATGGTTTTATTTTCAGGATCTGCTCCACCTAAACAAATAAAAAGATTATTCTCTTTTTCGATTGTATTTTTTGCCCGAAATGGCTTTCTTAATAATGCGTATTGTGGGCCTAAATAAAGCTTTGTATAGTTTTCAACACTATAGTCTGCTCTAGTAAAACCACCAGAATGATTTATTACTGCGTCAGCCACAAAATGAGCCTCCGCTAAATCATCAATACAAATTACTTTAATTTTATTTTTTTTAAACGTCTTCTGGTATTGAACATCGAACTGGTAACCATCAATAACAATAATCTCTTGCTCTTTAATAAAAGACACTAAGTTGTTAGTCTCTAGTACAAGCGACGTATAATCACTTAATTCAATTAGAAAATCACAAACTTGTAGTATCCTCTCCTTGAGCTCCTTGGATGGTTGGTTAATAATAAAATGGCATTCAAAAGTATCGTTCAATACCTCTGCCAACGCTAAGCTCCGAAAAACATGCCCCAAACCTATTTTTGAGTTACCATCAGCTCTAAAAAATATCCTAGCCTTACCTTTCATGCTGATATGATTTTAAGATATCTGATGCTCTAAACATTTCTTGTAAATCTAAGATTTCAACAGCCTCATTTAATTCGTCACTCAGGCTTTTAAACACTCTTTTTTGATACACTTCTTGGTTTAAAGTAAAAATGTATGGTTTCCTTTGCCATAGATCAAAAATATCTTGAAAGGAAAAGTGTTCTTCATTTGATTTAAGGTAGTCGAAGAGAATTCTCAACATCAAATAATCTTCTTTGGAATCTAGTGTAAGCCTTAAATTAGCCACTTCTTTGGGGAAATTTGCCATCATAATATTATGAGCAAATTTTTCTTCATGATTTCTGGCATAAAAAGTTACATGTTCCTTATCCATAGCTTCAGCATGCTCTAAGGATTCTAACAAGGCCGCTCTTGAAATCACCTCAACGTTCATACCAATTGGGTAACCAACTGTATGTGTATAAGCCGAACCCTTCAAAAGATGTTCATTCACAGCTTTTTCAACTATGCCAGCATCTATACAAGGATTGTCACCTGTTAATCTAACAATGTTATCAAAGTCAAATTTCTCCGCTACATCACAAAACCTCTTCAGCACATTATCTTCACTCCCTCTATATACTTCAAAATTCGTTTTAGAAGTAACAAATTCTACTAACCTATCATCCGTCTGCTTATCTGTAGTTGCAAGAATTACTTTATCGCAGTTTTTAACGCTGCTAGCAGTATTTAAGATTTTCTCAATAACTGTGTTTTCCTCAGTGATTGGCAAGAGAACCTTTCCCGCTAACCTTTTCGAGTTTAACCTTGCTTGTATGACAATTCCTGTTCTCATTTTTAAATTGAAGTCCAACCTCCATCAACAGCAATATTTTGACCAGTTATAAAAGAAGAGCTATTAGAACATAAAAAGGCAAATATGCCTTGCAACTCTTCTGGCTTACCAATTCTGCCTAAAGGGTTTTTATTACTTAAAGCCTCTATAAAACCTACATTCTTTTGAACAGCCTCACTTGGGAATGGTCCTGGAGAAACTGCGTTTACCAAAATATTATCTCCACCCAAATAACTCGCAAAATACTTAGTTAGCTGAACTACTCCTGCTTTAGCAGCTCCGTAATGTGGTGGGTTTAAAAACTGTGGAAAATCACTATAAACAGAAAAGTCTGGTGCCACCATTCCGTACATAGAAGATACATTAATTATTCTTCCGCCTTTATTCTTTTTCATAAAAGGTAGTACTTCCCTAATACACCTATAAATACTATTTAAACTCCCATCTATACTTCCGTTCCAATCCTCATCTGACAAGGACTCTGGCTTATTTCCGCTCACATGGAACGCATTATTAATAAGTGCGTCTATTTTCCCATGATTACTCAATACAGCTTGATATGCCTCTTTTATACTACTAGAACTGTCAATGTCTAAATATTGAAATGAAACATTCTTGTCACTAAAGGTTTCTTCAAATTTCTCCTTATTCCTTGCCAACACTACCACACTCGCACCGCATTTAAGAAGGCCTTTTGTAATGGATGTACCCAAATAACCGTAGCCACCCGTTATTAGAACAACTTTATCTTGTAATGAAAATAGGTCTTGCATCTATTATTTAATTTTCCAGTTACTTGGATTAACAATCATTTCATCATCTACCCTATAGCCCTTAAGCTCTTCATACATTTCATTTACCAAGCTACTATCAGACAGCGTACTAATATTATTTTTTAACTGATCCAAGTTGTCAATTCCAAGTACTACTTTATCAATATTCGGGTTTAACAAAACAAAATTTAAACAAATGGACGTTTTCTTTAAGTCATACTCGTTTAAACTCTTCAATTTAGGAATAATCGATTGAAAATAATTGGGTATTTCTTTCACATCCATAAAAAATAGACCTTGTAGAAAAACTGACCTTACATGAACCTCAACTCCCTCTGAGTTTAATTTTACCAGTTGAGCATTAAAACGTTGATCAAAAACACTATAGGGAACTTGAACTATGTCAAATTTAATTTCCTTCTCTAAAAGCAAATCCAACTCAGCTGGATTATACAGAGAAAAACCTAATTTCTTTATTAGCTTTTTTCTCTTTGCCTCCATCATTCGCTCCATTAGGAGGTCATCTTCTAGGTAAGTAGAAAAGTGATGAAATAGGTATGCATAAATTTCCTCTCTGTTAAGGTTTTTTAGAGTGCTGTCCAGGTTTTTTTCAAAATCACCTTTTTTGCAAGGTTGTAGTTTTGAAACTATATTAAACCCATCCAAATCACATTGACCTAAAACTTTTTCACTGGCACCATATAATGCCGCCGTATCTAAAGTGTCTATTCCCTGCGATTTCGCATATTCCAAAATTTCACTTACTGCTGACAAACTGGGCTTACCTTTTTTATTGTTAATCCCATAGTCCATTCCAAATTGAACTGTTCCTATTGCCAGTTTTGAAATCATTCAGCTACTTCTAAAATTTTAGTAATAACAAAGTCTTGCTCTTCATCTGTTAAACTTGGAAACATTGGAAGACTTAAAGTCTTTGAGTAATATGTCTCTGCTATTGGAAAAACTAACCTTTCAGATTCAAGGCTTCTATAAAAAGGTTGTGTATGCACTGGAATATAATGAACCTGAGTGAAAATTTTATGTTTCCTTAATTCATCATAAACCTCTTTTCTATTACTTAACTCCACCAAGTATAAATGATAGGCGTGATAAACATCAGAAGCTACCTCAGCTGTTTTAACAGCAGTTCCTTTAAAAGCTGATTCATATCTTTGGGCAATTTTGTGCCTCCTTTTTAATCCTTCTTCTGCTCTGCTAAGCTGTGATGTGGCTAAGGCAGCCTGAAAATCTGTTAGTCTATAGTTATAACCTAGCTCGTGCATCTCATGATACCACAAACCATGGTTTTCAATTAACTTAGAAGGTTCTTTGGTAATACCGTGAGTCCTTAATGATAATAGGCGTTCGTAAAGAGCCTTATCATTTGTAGTTATCATGCCTCCCTCACCTGCGGCAATATGCTTTACAGGGTGAAAAGAGAATATGGCAAGATCGGCATAAGCACCATTGCCACACTTTTGTTTTTTATTCTTAGAATCTATAAAATAGCCTCCTGGGGCATGACACGCATCCTCAATAATCCAAAGACCGTATTCTTCAGCCAGAGCTTTGAATTCTTCAAGGTTACATGCATAACCAGCAAAGTCCACAGGAATAATACCATCATAAGTACCTCTTGGAGATTCCTCTAAAAGTCTTCTTACAGCTTCTATGTCTAAGGTAAATGTCTTTGGGTCTATATCTGCAAATGTAATTTTCCCACCACAGTACTTTATACAGTTGGCCGAAGCCACAAAAGTTATTGGAGAAGTAATCACATTACTACTAGCACTAACGTTTAATGCCAATGCAGCCAAATGTAAAGCGGCAGTTCCGTTAGAAACAGCCACTGCATATTTAGCATCTACATAGTCTGCAAATTTTTCTTCGAACTGTAAAATACGCGGCCCCTGAGTCAAGAAGTCGTCACCAAGTGCCTCAATAACCGCCTGAATATCTTCAGGGCTTATGTCTTGTCTCCCATAACTTATCGCTCTCATACTTCAAAAGTATCGTCAATATGAACTTTAATTAATTCTCTAAGGCCTTCTATCGTTTCCCATTCATCATTGGTTCCCGAATTATACTTAAAGCCTTCTTTCACCTTTACGGCGTTATGCTTTGCAATAAACTCATCTATTGACCAATTATGCGTGGCAGGAAGAATTGTATAATATTTCCCTAAATCATAGGTTAAAAAGGAGTCAGATTCAGAAATCATTTCTTCATGTACTTTCTCTCCTGGTCTAATACCTACTACCTTCTTTTCGCATTTTGGGCCTATCGCTTCGGCTAAATCAAGAATCTTATAAGATGGTATTTTAGGGATAAATATCTCTCCTCCCCAAGCTTTTTCCAAGGCATGCATCACCATATCTACTCCACCCTGAATTGGAATATTGAAACGGGTCATATTTGCATCCGTAATTGGCAAAACACCTTCTTTTCTTTTATCTAAGAAAAATGGAATGACGGAGCCATTAGAACCCATTACATTTCCATATCTGACCACGGAAAATTTAATTGGATTCCAACCCCTAATATTATTAGCAGCAACAAATAACTTATCGGAAGCAAGCTTAGTTGCACCATATAGGTTTATTGGAGCACATGCCTTATCGGTAGACAGTGCTACCACTCTTTCAACATCTGTTTCTAAGCAAGCATTTATGACATTTTCGGCTCCAAGGATATTAGTTTTCACGCATTCCATGGGATTATACTCGGCAATAGGCACATGCTTCATAGCCGCCGCATGAATAACATAATCAACACCCCGCATAGCCCTTTTCAATCGGTCAAAGTCCCTGACATCACCAATAAAAAAACGTATTTGAGGATATAAATTATGAGGAAACTCTTGAGCCATCTGAAATTGCTTTTGCTCATCTCTAGAGTATATTACTAATCGCTTAACCCCATTGGGTTTTGAGAGAATCTCTTTAGTCAAGGCCTTTCCGAGTGAGCCAGTACCTCCTGTAATTAAAATAGATTTTTCGCTTAACATTAGCCTTCTTGAGTGTTTATTTTATTTATAGACCTTATGGATCATACTAATTATGTGAAGTAAGAAAAACTTTCTTATGGTTCTTCTTTACAAATAATGTTGCTACCAAAGAAACCATAAATCCAATTAGGATAAAAACACCTAAAATGAATCCCTTCTTTGGTTCACTTGCCAAATTAGGAGCCATAGGTGGTTCCAGAATTTGAAAAATCGGAGTTTCCTGTTTTAATTTTAACTTAGACTCTTCGAATTTTTTTAAAAGCTCGTTATAAATGCTAGTTGACATCTTATACTCTGACTCAATCCTCTCTCTCTGGATATCCGCTGATTTCAATCTCATTGTTGAGGCTGAAAACTGATCTTCATAAACTGCTTTTTTTGACTGATCTTTATAAAAAGTCCCTTTAGCGGATGCTACCTTATTCTCTAAAAAATCAACCTCCGACCTTAGCTTTTCAGTTCTATAAGTACTAACATAACCTGTCAGATAATTCATAGCATAATGGGCTATCTCAGCAGCAATTACAGGGTCTGGCATTTTTGCTGAAATTGATATCACTCCACTTTTTTTATCAATACTTCCAACAACTCTCTCTCTCAGTTCCTTAATCTTACTCTCAGTTAACTTGTCTAACACAATCACCCCTTCTGGTCTACCTTTAAAGGCTTCATCTGTGTTTTCTTCGGAGCTTTCAATTATATATATATCGCAATATTCATTAAAACGTATACTATCGCCGTTTTGCTTTATAAAAGTTTGTTCTAATAACCCTAAAAAAAATGGAGTTGTTTTAATAACATCTGGATATAAGTCTGGCCTAATAGCATCTGTATTATTTTTCATCCCAAGCTCAAAACCTCCTATGCCTACCAAATCGGCTAAACCGCCTAAGGAACCACCGCCTCCACTTGATATTTCTGGCAATATTTTCCCTTCAGAAACAAATTCCTTTTTCAAACTAAAAGCAAACCATATCCCTAATATCGCAAACAATAGAATTATACCAAATATCAATAACTTCTCCTTCCAAACAACCTTTAGAAAAGCCTTGATATCTACCGTAAAAACATCCTCCTCCATTAAATTAGACATACTATAATATTCTTATTACTGTCACTAAAATAGTAGCGATAGAAACAAAAGCAGAACTGACCGCAATTCTCTCAGCCGGTGTCCATCTATACTTATTTCTTGTTGGTATTATGACTTCCATACCACGCTGAATCTCAGGGTATTTTTTTATCCCCATAAACGACTTTGTCCTATCCGTCAAGCCATTTGCATAGCGTACATAAGCTTTCCTCACATAAGCAGAGTCCGTTACTCCTCCTGCTTGAGAAATATAATCCTTAAACTTTAGGTCCGGCTGATAAGCAATAATTGTTGGATTTAGGACTTGTCCACTTAATTTAACCACTTCTTGTACTTTTGGAATCACTAAACTATCCCCTTTAGACAGAATCAAGTTCCCTAAATCCTTACTATTATTTAATGCTTTTTTTAGATCAAGTGCAACTAAATCTCCATCTCTATAAAAACGGGCACCTTCCGAATAAGCTTCCATTCTTAAACCTCCTGCCCTATCTATAAGGTCTGATATCCTTTCCTCTCTTTTTAATATGGTATACAAGCCTGGATAATTCACCTCACCTATAATACTAACTAATTTCTGTTCCTCATAATTAGGAAGATCCCTAACAAAAACCTTGTCAAACGGACTTAAAAGCGTCTTTCCTTCTTTGGCAAAAAGGTCTTCACTATTAATTATAACTACCTGGACTGTTTCGTTAGAACTTTCATCATTATATAACCTTTTAGCAATCTCTATTCGCTTCTGAGAAGCACCTTCTTTAAAGCCTCCAGAAAGTAAAATTAAATCTTCGACAGACATGCCTTCAGCAAAATCAAACTCTCCAGATTGATTAACCGATCCTTCTATCTCTACCGTTCTTAATTCTCTTAATTCTGTAATTGACTTAACAATAACTTGGTCATTCTTCTTTAAATCTAAATCGCTTTTAGAACCATTCATTATTTCCTTTAAATTAATCGAAATAATTTCAGGGTCTAAGTTTTCTCGCTCTCTAACAATTAAAACTCGCTCTAAAAAAGCATCTTCCCTTAAACCCTCCGAAGCCTTTACCAGCTCTTTTACAGTACTTAAAGACTCACTTAAAGAATACTCTCCCGGTCTAAAAACAGCTCCAGAAACCTCTACTTTATTCTCATATCTATCTAAAATAGCTCCAATATAAACTCTATCGCCATTTTGTAAAGCATACATTCCTAACTTGTTACCATCTACGGTTATAAGCTTCTTTTCCTTTTTTGTGTTCCTAGTGATATTAACACTTTCTAGATAAGCCTGATCTGAAGGTCCTCCCGCAAAAAACAAAGCATCCTCTAGCGTCTCATTTACTTTTAACTCATAAATACCCTCTCGCTTTACCTTACCCTCCAGCTCCACTTTGGATTCCGCCATTGGGACAAAAATTACATCTTGATCTAAAAGCCTTTCATTCCCAACAAATTCCCCTTTTGTAAGAAAAGGATATAAATCTATTTTAGATTTCTCTTTATTGTCTCTGAGTAGTTTAATATTCCTAAAAGAGCCTTTTTCTCCTGGACCACCTGCTAAGTAAAGTGCGTTAAAAACTGAGGCAAAAGCGGAAATAGTGTAGGTTCCGGGGTTTTCGACCTCACCAACAACAGTAACCTTAATACTTCTAACATTTCCTAGTGTTACATCAGCATTTAACTTCCCATTTCTCAATCCGCCAAATAATAACTTAAGTCTTTCTATTATCTTAATCTTTGCCGCCTCAACAGTTAATCCGTTGACATAAATTGGAGATAGACTCTCTAACTTAATAGTACCTTCCGGTGAAACCGTTACATCATAATGTTGATAAGCATACCCAGTGATATCTATTTTCAACTGGTCATCTGTTCCTAAAACATAATCCTTAGGTGTTGGAAGCCTTAGGTTGGGCTCAAAAGAAAGGTTTTTGTTATTAAAGATTTCACGACCAAAAACTTCCTTCTTTTGAGCAATCTCAGTTTTTTTATCCACTTGTATAGGAGTCCTTTCTGCTAATTCTCCTATTTGTTCACGTGCAGTTTTGTTATCTGGTTCGTTAGAGAGGTTATTTGTTCCTGTTTTAATTCGATTGATTTTCTCCCTAAGTTTGGCAACATCGTCCGGAGTATAGCCGTTTAGTAAAGCAGCAGCTTCAATTTCCGCATCAGACATTCCACGCTGCTCCATTTCCTTAATGAACTGCTCTACCTGAGCATCTGTAACCTCATCAACATTAACAGGACTTTGAGAAAAAGTTTCAAGAGATATAGAAAAAAGAATGAAGAGCAAAAAGTAAGCGTAATATCGTTTCGCCATTTAAATATCTTTTGGATTTTTGAACAAAGAAAAGGAAATTTAATCTCTATTGCACATTTTGAAACTCATTTCTTATTATTCGGAACTTTATGCGAAAGGTTTAATCTGCAATGTCGAAGAGTTTTCAAATTTTATGTGCCCGAACTCAAAATGGTTTACCGCGAAAATCACTACTGTATTAGTTCTAAAATCTAACTCTTCAACAAGCTCTAGTCCCATCTCATTTAATACAGATACCCTATCGACCAATGGGTCATAAACACTTACTAAAGCACCAAAATCCTTTAATTCATTTACTAAATCTAGAACTTTCGTATTTCTAAAATCAGAGCAGTTCTCTTTGTACGCAAAACCTAAAACAAGAATCCGTAAGCCAATTAGATTTAAGCCTTGAGCCGTTATAGTTTTCATAGCTTTATGTGCCGCGAACTTACCCATCTCTTCATTTACTAACCTACCAGCACCAATTACTTTTGGATAATAATCTAAAGTTCGAGCTTTATGAATCATATAATAAGGGTCAACACTAATGCAGTGACCTCCTACTAGTCCAGGCTTAAAGTCTAAAAAATTCCATTTCGTTTTTGCTGCACTAAGAACATCGTTTGTCTCAATGCCCATTTTGTCAAAAATTAGAGCTAACTCATTAACAAAAGAGATATTTACATCCCTTTGGCAATTTTCAACAAGCTTTGCCGCCTCAGCAACTTTTATTGAGGGAGCCAAATGTGTCTCTACGTCCAAAACGGACCGGTATAATTCATCAACCATTTTGGCAACTTCTGAGTTTGAGCCAGAAGTAACTCTCACAATAGACTCAATCCTTTTTGTTTCGCCAGGACTATACCTTTCAGGAGAATAGCCAACACCGAAGCCTTCATTTAACTTAAACCCTGAAACAGACTCGACCGTTGGGATACAGATTTCTTCCGTACAGCCGGGATAAGTCGTAGATTCATATACTATTATATCTCCTTTTTTTAAGACTGAACTTATAGAGGACGTTGCAGCCTCCAAAAAGGAAAGGTCGGGTTCTTTCTCGCCATTTACAGGAGTTGGCACCGTAACTATAAAAACAGTCCGCTGCTTATTTGTTGGAAGATGGTGTTGAAAAACTAAAGCAGCGTTATTTTTCAAAGATTCCTGCTTAACGATGTTTTTTGAATCAATACCTTGGTTCAATTCATCCACTCGTTTCTGATTTACATCTACACCAATAGTCTTGTATTTCTTTGAAAAAGCGACAGCCGTTGGTAGGCCTACATAACCTAGACCTACAATTACAATTTGTAAACTAGAATCAATCTTCCAATGCATTATTCAGAAAGGTATTTCTTAGTAAGAAGAACAAAATAAATGCAAGCAAAGACCAGTTCAAATATATATAATAATAGTCTCTTACGTCTTTAACCAGCGTTTCTGCGAACCTAGTTTTTTCTAAGCCGTTTATGTTTTCAAAAACACCTAAAAGGGCTTCTCTAGACACTGCTGAATAAAATACGGCATCGGTATTAGCCGCAATCTTATTTAAAATTTGGGAATTGGTAGCTTCTACTCCTATGTTAGTTCCTACTGCAATGGTATAAATTCTTATCCCAAAAGATTTTGCTAAATCAGAAGCAGATTCTGGAGAAAGGCTTCCCGCTGTATTGTCTCCGTCACTTAAAAGAATTATGGCCTTACTTTCACCAGAAGCATCCCTAAGTCTGTTTATAGAAGTTGCAATAGCATTACCAATGGCAGTACCGGATGCACTTATCATGTCCCATGATACTTTATCTAAATAATCCGCCAATACGCCATAGTCTGAAGTTAACGGACAAATAGAAAGGGATTCGCCAGCAAATACCACTAAACCAATTTTATCATTAGCTCTTTTATCCAAAAACTGTCGGGCTACTAGTTTTGCAGCACTCAGTCTATTTGGCAATAAATCTGCGGTTCGCATCGATTCCGAGACGTCTAAGGCTATTATGATATTAATTCCTTCCGCTAACGTTTCCTCCGAATCAAGACTCCGTTGTGGTCGGGCTAAAGCAAGTAATAGCAAGGCTGTAGCTAAACCAAAAATAGCAGGGACTACAAATCGTAGATTTTTTAACCAACTAGTTGAAGTGCTCTCTTTTTTGACCGTCAGGTTTAACTTTTGACCGGTGTTTCCTCCAAAAAACCACCTTAAAATAAATAATAAGGGAATTCCTAAAATCAAATAGAGGTACATAGGGTTTGCCCATATAAATCCCCTAAGCGTAGCTGGAGAAAACCAGTAAAAGGAAAACCATTCTGCCATCATTACATTTTATAAGCCTCCACAGCTTTTCTAACACTTCCATGTTTCAGCAGAAGGCTTTGAGCCAGTTCAAAATCAATGGCTAATTCATTCATAACCATCCTGGTGCCACGCTCCACTAATTTATCATTAGATAACTGCATGTCTACCATCTTATTTCCTTTGACTTTTCCTAGCTGAATCATCACTGCTGTAGAAATCATATTTAGAACGAGTTTTTGAGCCGTTCCTGATTTCAAGCGTGTACTTCCGGTAATATATTCTGGTCCAACAATTACCTCAACGGGGTAAGTTGCCACTGCAGCCACTCCGCTACCAGCATTGCAAACAATACAACCTGTTAAAACACCAGACTCATTAGATTTTTTAAGCCCTCCTATTACATACGGCGTTCTTCCACTGGCTGCTATTCCAATTACACTATCATTTGAATTTATACCGTAAGCCTCCAAATCTTTCCAAGCTTGTTCTTCATCATCTTCCGCAAACTCTACTGCCTTTCGGATGGCACTATCTCCACCAGCTATAATTCCGACTACCAAATCATGACTTACGCCAAAAGTAGGAGGACACTCTGAGGCATCTACCACACCAAGACGGCCGCTGGTTCCTGCACCTATGTAAAATAGTCGGCCACCATTCTTCATCCTTTTGACTATCTCAGTCACAAGGGCTTCTATCTGAGGTATAACCTTATCTACTGCAACTGGAACAGACCTATCTTCCTGATTCATTCCCTCAAGAAGCTCCTTTACGGATTTGTTCTCCAAGTTGTCATGATTTGAACTTGACTCCGTTGATAATTCTAATAAATCAGCCATCTTCAATTATTTAGACAATTCTGCAAAATGTTTATAAAACAAAGGAATAGTTTCAATCCCTTTAAAGAAGTTGAAAACACCGTAGTTTTCGTTTGGCGAGTGCAAAGCATCTGAATCTAAACCAAAACCAAACAATATTGACTTTAGTCCTAACACCTCTTCAAACAAAGCAACAATTGGAATGCTTCCTCCTCCACGTGTTGGCACTGGTGTTTTACCAAAGGCTTCCTGCATTGCATTGAAAGCGGCTTGATATCCTATGGAGTCAGTAGGCGTAACATAAGGCTGTCCACCATGGTGTCTTGAAACGGTGACTTTGACCGTGGAAGGGGCTATCGCTTTAAAATGCTTATCAAACAGTTCTGAAATCTCTATCCAATCTTGGTCTGGTACTAGTCTCATTGAAATTTTTGCGTTAGCCTTTGACGGTAATACCGTTTTAGACCCCTCTCCTGTATAGCCACTCCAAATTCCATTGACATCCAAAGTTGGCCTAATAGCAGCCCTCTCTCTCGTGGTATAACCTTTCTCTCCCGCTACATCGTCAATATTTAAATCGCTCTTATACTCTTCCTCATCAAAAGGAGCTTTCTCTAAAGCATCTCTCTCTTCCACTGTTAATTCTACTACTTTATCATAAAAGCCCTCTACCATGATTTTACCATCTTCATCGTGAAGAGATGCTATCATTTTTGCCAAAACATTCGCTGGATTTGCTACTGCTCCACCATATACTCCAGAATGTAAATCTCTATTTGGACCCGTTACCTCTACTTCCATATAGGAAAGGCCTCTCAAGCCTGTCTCTACAGATGGAATATCATTCGCAATAATAGAGGTATCGGAAATCAGAATAATATCTGCTGCCAATTTCTCCTTATTTGCCTTAATAAACGTTTCAAGGTTTTCAGAACCAACTTCCTCTTCTCCTTCAAACATAACTTTGACATTACAAGTCAAAGAATTATTTTCAAGCATGCCTTCGATAGCCTTTACATGCATGTAAATTTGACCTTTATCATCACAAGCTCCTCGAGCGAAGATAGCTCCGTCTGGATGCACCTTAGATTTTTTGATTACTGGTTCAAAAGGAGGAGAATCCCAAAGCTCATATGGGTCGGCTGGCTGAACATCATAGTGTCCATAGACCAAAATGGTTGGTAAGTTCTTATCAATAATTTTTTCTGAGAAAACAATTGGATGACCTTCTGTTGGGCAAATTTCTGCCAGGTCCATTCCTGCATCTAAAAGCTTGTTTTGAATCCAAGCAGCAGCAGCTTGCATATCACCATCAAATTTGGGGTCTGCACTTACTGATGGGATTCTAAGAAAATCAAAAAGCTCGTCTAAAAATCGTTGTTTATTTTTCTCAATGAATGATTTCATACCTTAAATTACCTTTATTTTAGGCAAAGGTACATATACTAAATCATTCGAAATAAACTTGAGATTATCTATTTGAAAAAACGCCTACTTCGGTGGGTATTTGTTTTCATTGCCTGCTAAAAGTCTTTTTACATTTTCTCTATGCGTGAACAAGAGAAGTAAGAAAAGTGCAAGAGCCATGGCATGAAAAAAATGCTCGTCTGGTCTTCTAAAGAAGTTAAATGGAATAAAAGAAAAAGAGCCCATCAATGAGGCTAAAGAAACATACTTACTAAGAGTCAGAACTATAGCGAAAACTATTAGGCAAACTAATGCACCGTAAGGATTTAGTGCCAAAATAACACCAAAGGAAGTAGCAATTCCTTTTCCTCCTTTAAAGCCAGCGAAGATTGGAAGAAGATGACCAATAACCGCGGCAAAACCAATGATTATTAAAGTAGATTCATCTGAGCCTAAAACCTTTTTGGCAATAAAAATTGCTAAAAAACCTTTGAGCATATCAATAATTAAAACGGCTAAGCCCGCTTTTTTACCTAAAACTCTTAGTGAGTTGGTGGCACCTGCATTTCCAGAGCCAAACTCCCTTACATCTACTTTATGGAAAAATCTACCATACAGTACGGCAGTAGGAATGGAACCAAGTAAATAAGCCAGTAATATTAAGACTGCAACAGGAAGCATTTGATACGGTGCAATTTATTGAATTGCAAAACTAAATAAATTGTACCATTTTAAGACAACCGCTTTGAAAATAAAACACAACGTACTTATTTTAAGTTATTTATGACGAAATTAACATTCTCTAAGTTTACCTATTTCAATTTCACTCCTTTCTTTTTCATAGCTAGATCATGTGCCGTATCATAATACGAACGCAGGTTTGCCCAATCAAAAATATCAGAAAAGTTTTCAACTCTATTTCGCTGCATTATTCTGTCTCGTCTGTTCATGGTCACAAAGTTGAAAAGTTGATCGGCCAATTGCTCTGCAGCTTCATCATAATTTTTCTTCTTTCTGTTTACCACATAAACTCCTACATTTTCATAATCCTTCATTATTTGGAGCATAAAATCACCAAAACCAGACAAGTCAGAAGTTACTGTTGGAATTCCTCTAATAACACACTCTAGTGGTGTGTAACCCCAAGGCTCATAGTAACTAGGAAAAACACCAAGGTGACACCCTCTTACAAACTGACCATACTCTAAACCAAACAAAGGATTAGTAGTAGAAATGAAATCAGGATGATAAACGAATTTCACTCTATCTTCCTTGTTGTTCTTCATATTGGAATGATCAAAAAACTCGGTGATTTGATCTGGCCCTTTTAGCAAATGCGTTGTGGTTTGAGGCAGGTTATGTGTCTTCCATGTTTGGATAGTTCTTCTTAACCTTAGCCTCCAGTAATCTTCTACAAATGTATTTAAGTCTGGTAAAGTTGGGTCTTCATTGGCTGCAGAAGCATAAAACAATTGCTCTCCAATTTGCTCTTCAATAGACTCGCATGTTTGCTTAATCTCTTCCATTACGGCTCTTGATTGAAGAACCTCAGGATTAATAGAATGAACAGGGTTTCTGGTAATAATAAACATGACCACAGTGGTGTCAATGTTATTCTTTACCAATTTAAAATTGAGTCTTTTAAGTGCTTCTAAGGTAAGATCATAACCTTTATTTTTAAACTCATATCTCCCTGAGGTAAAGAAATACAAGGTATTATCTAAATCCCAGCTGTAGCTTTGGAAGAAATGTCCCATCACAAACTGGTTTATCTTCTGCTTAAACTTAATATGTAGATTTTGGAACTCGTGTGTAGCGGCATAGCGAGTGATATTAAGTCCATTCGGAAGTATTAAATCACATTTTCTTTCAAAAAACACCTCACACTCCTTTGCTGTAATTTCACTCACTGTTGTAAGTACATGACAGCTTTGTGCGGCATGGTGTTCTATTCCGGCTTGAGCTTCTATGTTATAATTTCTTGCTTCAACCTCCCAATTGTAATTTGGCAAATCCTCATAAAAGTTTTCGACATTACCAGCAATATACCTCCCTAGCATAGTAGCATGCGTAGTGAATATAGTAGCTAAGTCAATCTTATTTTTAGCAAGATTTAAAATTGGAACAGCCGACATCCACTCATGAAAATGAGCTATAACGTTTAATTTCTTTGAATGATTATTGACAAATTCTGTCAGGTAAAGCTCAATGTAGTGACCAAAGGCTATAACTTGATTAACCAGTGGCTCTGCATTTATAGTGCTTATTTTATGTTCTTCCCAAAGGTCAAACTTCAAATTATCAATCCCCTCTAATGCTTTTGCAAAGTCAATAAGAATCATTCTTGGTCTACCGGTAACTAGCCAGTGGCCGTAATGCACAGTAATACCACTTTTCTTAAGTTCCTCTGCAGCCTTACAAAATGGCGAGTCATCTGAGGACTCCTCAAACTCTATAGATGCTGTTTGATCAAAATAAGGTCCTATAAGACAATAATCATCTCCCCACTTTTCTACCATGGCAGGTACTTTTGAGCGGATAACGGTATAAATACCACCAACTTGATTACAAACTTCCCATGCAAGTTCGAATAGAACTTCTTTAGACTGTTTTCTAGGCTCTACCTTAAATGTCTCTTCTGATGCTTTTACAAATTTCTTTACTGCCATATTAAAACAATTCTCCGGTTCTATGTTTGGGTACTATATTTAAGTGTTTATATGCTTTTTCCGTGGCCTCACGTCCTCTAGAAGTTCTTTTCAAAAATCCCTCTTGAATCAAAAATGGTTCATATACCTCTTCTATTGTCTCTGCCTCCTCGCTACAAGCTGTTGCAATGGTAGAAAGACCCACAGGCCCTCCTTTAAATTTATCAATTATAGTGTGTAGAATTCTATTATCCATCTCATCTAAGCCATGCTCATCTACATCTAGTGCTCCTAAAGCAAACTTTGCGATTTCAATGTCAATTTTTCCTGAACCTTTTACTTGAGCAAAATCTCTCGTTCTTCTTAGCAGATTATTCGCTATTCTAGGAGTTCCTCTACTTCTTCTCGCTATTTCAAAAGTACCTTGAGCTGTTATTGGCGTCTCTAAAATCTGAGCAGACCTACCAACAATTACACTCAAAAGCTTAGCATCATAATATTCCAATCTCGCATTAATCCCGAATCTTGCTCTCAAAGGAGCTGTCAATAATCCAGCCCTGGTGGTAGCACCAATTAAGGTAAAAGGGTTAAGCGAAATTTGAACACTTCTTGCATTTGGACCTGAGTCCAGCATGATGTCAATTTTGTAATCTTCCATAGCTGAGTATAAATACTCTTCCACTATCGGATTCAATCTATGAATTTCATCGATAAAAAGCACATCATTTTCTTCTAGATTTGTCAATAAACCCGCCAAATCGCTTGGTTTATCTAAAACAGGACCTGAAGTTATCTTAATTGATGCGTTAAGTTCATTGGCAATAATATACGATAAAGTAGTTTTTCCTAGACCTGGGGGACCATGAAGCAACACATGATCCATTGCTTCTTCTCTCTGCTTAGCAGCAAGAACAAATATTTTCAAGTTTTCAAGCACTTTTGCTTGACCCGTAAAATCTTCAAAATTTACTGGTCTTAAAGCCCGTTCAATATCCCTATCAATAGGATTAAGCTTTTCTTGATCTCCGTCTAAATAGTCTTCCCGCATAGAATTCGTTACAGAATTAAATTTGGTAAAAATACGAATTGTGACTTAGCAAGATCTTTATTGCGGAAAGAAAAAATCTATTTTTTTTACTTGAGTACCCATACAGAACCTATTTCTTTCAAGACTCCTCTTTCTGGAAAGTCTAAAGCTTTATAGGTCAACACATAAGGATAAAGCGTTGGGGCTTGTACTTTTCCTTTAACTCTTCCATCCCATTGATTATCTAAGTTCTCTGTTTCAAAAACTAGCTCACCCCACCTGTTAAAAACTTTCAGATTAACTTCATCTAAATAGGCGTATTGAACTTTAAATTGAGGATTTTGACCCAATGGTGTAAAAGCTTCAGGGAAAAAGACTCTTGGCTCACAGCCTTCTAGTACTTCAATTTCATCACTTGTAGAACATTCGAAATTATTTTCTACCTCCAAAGTATAGACCGAAGGGGCTATTACTTCCTGAATAGAATCACTTGCATTTCCGCCTAAAGGAACACCAGTAGCAGTTCCCCAACTATAGGTGAAAGTGTCACCTCCAGTTACCGCTGCGTATAATTTTGCCTTTTTAACCGGAAAGTCTCTTGTACACACATAGGCGAAATCTGGAAGGGCAGAAACTGGAGATGGCTTTATGTAAATAGAATCTTCTAAAACCACTTGGGTACATTCTGTTTCTGTAGCTTCTAATAGCTTATCAATAACCTGTGAATCAATTATACCGCTAAGTGGCGATTTGTTGAAAACCTTTATTATTACCTTAATTCTATTCCATCCAAGTTTTGGAAAAGTATAATTGACATTTTCACCCTTCATGGTGGTTCCATCTTCAAACTCCCAAGAAATTTCATTCCGCATAGGGTCGCAAATCCCTTGAGCTTCTAAGGCTGTAGCCGAATTGAAACAGTTTCCTGAATAATTAGCAGATGCTCCGCCGCCATCTTGTTCCTGATTAGCATAAGTAACAGAAGGAAAGCCCAAGCCAACGATACCATTAACCTCAATTCCTTTATTAATATCATTATAACCTACTAAAGCGGGTCCTCCAAGCTCATCTGGTGCCTGTAAATATGCAATCTTATCACTTCCTTTAACAGCCATATACAGAAACTTCTCACCTGAACTGTTAGGGTTAATTGGTCCCAGCTGCAAAGCTCCAAATTGTTCTGTATTTGATTGATCTATAGTTAAAATGTTAGCTTGAATTATTGCTGGGTCTGTATAAAAAATGGGAATTTGGAGCAAATAAGAAGTTTCTCCGTTAGCTGGGTCTCCAGAAATAGTAGCATAAAGTAGATTACCATCTGGACTAAACGAAAGACCATAAACACTCGGTGGAGCAGAAATTCCAAGATTAATAGTTATTGGATTTGAAAAGGCTTTAGTATCTGGATCATAAGTTAGCACTTCCACCACATTGTCACCACCAATAACTCCAGACTGAGCCATTTGGGTACCTCCTTCATTAAAAACCGTATAGCCAGTTTTAGAATCCACCTCGTCTTGCAGTATTCCTATTGCTGTCTCTGTTGTTTGAATTCCTACAGAATCTACTCCAATAATTTGAATTTGATTGTTACCTAGTTCATGAGTGAAAATGTCAAAACCCGTTTCGTCTGGTTTTGGTAGAACTGTAACCTTATCTGAAATTCCTGCGGCAACAGGCACATCCCTTTCCACAATTTGCCCCATACCTTCATTATACCGAAGGTCAATAACGCTGTAAGACAAAAGTCCCGTGTCAACATCTTTAGAAAAGACATAGTATTGATGATGAGGGCACTCATTGCAGCTGCTTTTAGGAATAATAGTTAAACCTTGAGATGCGGTATTGTTTCCATTCAGGAAGCCTACTCCATTAGCATCTAAGATAGGTTCATCATTTCCATCGTAAACGTTTTTACCATCAGAATAAAAAGCTAAACTCCCAGATGGTCCATAAACCATGGCAGTAGCTACATCCGAATCAAGTGGATTTGACCTGCCAGCAGCAGGCGAAATGGTAATGCTATCTCTTTCAACATCAGCAAAAAAGTCACCCTCTGGGTCTAGGGAGTCTCTTGGTATTTCAACACCGCCATCACTTTGAAACTCTAAGGTTGCACCTTTTCCAAAAAACCATTCTTCATTTCCTCCACCACCTCCACCTTCTTCATAACAAAATTTTACATTTATTTTAGCAGTACGTGAACAACCATCTGGACTGAAAACCTCTACAGAATAACAACCAGAAGAATCAACATCAATGGTTTTGGTGGTGTCTCCACCGGGAAACCATAAATAAGAATAATTAGAAGTTCCTACGGATAATTTAAAGGGATTAAGCGTTAGAGCATCACTGTCACAAACTGTAGTATCTGCAGAAGTTACTCCATTAAATTTAGGCTGCTGTGGCAAACCGCCTACCGTAACGTTTTTCGTAACGGTTGACGTTATCCCTGTTTTAGAAATCATTGTTAAAGAAACCTGATAATCACCTGGGGTAGAATAAAAATGCTGGGGGTTTCTTGTAGTTGCTTGGGTAGGATTAGCTGGATCTCCAAAGTCCCAAACCCAGCTTTCTGAATCTAAGTCTGTATCAAAAAAATAAGTTGCATTTGGACAACCTTCTAATGCTCCACCTGCTCCTGCCGTAATATCCAATACGCAGGATTTAGGACTAACATAAAATTGCCCCCAAGACTGACCCGCACCAAAAGTGGCAAGCGTCAAAATCGACAGTTTTATTATATTTTTCCTAGTTAAGCGAAACATTTTATAAATTTCTAATCAAAAATTGCCTCAAAAATTAAACCAACGGTTTAATATTATATACGAGATTAAAGGTAAAATTGCCTTTAGAAAACGACATTTTAGCCCTTTTATTCATTTATTCCTACCAGATTTTAACATGAAAATCAAAATAAGTACTGGAAACATCAATGATTGTATTAAGATTTCTGATAACATTCCAGAATTCTCTGACAAAAAATATGACATCACAGACTACAAACAAAGGTTAGATAAGACCTTTCATTTAATACTAATAGCCTATGATAATAACGAAGCCGTAGGTTTTAAGGTTGGCTATGATAGAGATAAAAATGGAACATTCTATAGCTGGATGGGTGGAGTAATTCCTGGGTATAGGCAAAAAGGCGTGGCCAAAGCACTTGCAAAAAGACAAGAACAGCTAGTGAGCGAAGAGGGGTTTCAATTTATTTCGTTTAAAACTAGAAATTATTTAAAGGCAATGCTCATCTTCGGAATTCGCAATGGGTTCAATATTACTGGCATTGAAGAAAAGAATATCGCTTCTGAAAACAGAATCATCCTTAAAAAGGCACTTAATTGAACTGAAAAAGCCTGGAAATTTAATGTTGAAAAACATATCCTTATTTTTGCAAAAAAAATAAATTAGTATTTGATGAAGTATTCTATTGTGGCATATGGCGATCCTGTTTTAAGAAAGGAGTGTCGTGACATTGAAAAAGGTGAGCTAGATGTTAAAAAACTAGCAGAAGACATGTACGAAACTATGTACGCAGCTTCTGGAGTTGGCCTTGCAGCTCCTCAAATTGGTAAAGACATTAGAATCTTTGTGGTGGATGGTCATCAAATAAATGAGAATTTAGAAGAGGGCGAAGAGGTCAACCCATCATTAGTGAATTTCAAGAAAGTTTTTATTAACGCTGAAATTCTAGAAGAAACTGGTGAAGAATGGGCCTATGAAGAGGGCTGTCTAAGCATTCCTGATGTTAGAGCTGATATTTATAGACCAGAAACAGTAAAAATAAAATATTTTGATACTGACTGGAACGAGCATACAGAGGTATATGAAGATATGGCTGCTAGAATTATACAGCACGAATATGACCATATAGACGGTATTCTATTTACCGATTTAGTAAGTCCACTGAAAAAGCAAATGCTGAAGAAGAAGCTAAACAACATTTCAAAGGGAATAGTAAAAGCCGACTATAAAATGCGTTTCTACAAAAAGTAAAATGGAAAACGACCTACAAGTAGCGATAATTCAGCCAGATACATACTGGGAAAATCCAGAAGCAAATAGGTCGGAGTTAGAAGAAATGATTTCTTCTTTGGATGCCTCAGTGGATTTAATAGCTTTGCCCGAAATGTTTTCGACAGGCTTTAGCACAAATCCACAGAAGATAGCAGAACCAATGAATCTCACCACACATAGGTGGATGAAACAAATGGCGAAAAGGTATGATGCTGCCATATGTGGAAGCTTGGTTATAAAAGAAGGTGAAAATTTCTTCAATCGCTTACTTTTTGTCACACCTGACGGCGAAACCTCTTTCTATGATAAACGCCATCTCTTTGCTTACGGCGGAGAAGATGCTCTTTACAGTAAAGGTTCTGAGCAAGTAATAATCAATTATAAAGGCTGGAATATTTGCCCTTTGATATGTTACGACCTTCGCTTTCCTGTTTTTTCTAGAAATACTAAGCTCGTATATGACATACTGTTGTATTCTGCAAATTGGCCAGCAAAAAGAGAAAACGTTTGGGAAACGCTACTAAAAGCAAGAGCAATTGAAAATCAAGCTTATGTAATTGGTGTCAACAGGGTTGGAACTGATGAAAACAAGCTCGTATATAATGGGCATTCAGCCATCATTGACCCGAAGGGCTATGAACTTAAAAAGCTAAGTAACAAAAGCGAAATAAGTATTTCCACTTTGTCAAAAAAGAGTCTAAATGAATTTCGCGAAAAATTTCCCGCTCACCGAGATGCCGATGATTTTCAATTAAATTAAGGCTTAGCTATTAAATCTTATCAGCAATATTTCGATCGTTTGACAGGCGTGGCACTTTATTTTGTCCTCCAAGTTTTCCTATTGATTTCATATAATCTATAAAAGCATTTCTTTTCAAAACCTTTATCACAAGCGGTTTTAATATGCTTCCTACAATTAAGTCTTTATAATAGGTATTTAGCTCCACTAGTTTCTTATCTAAGTCTTTTGCGAAAGAAACCAAATCATTAGGCTCTTGCTCAAACTCAATAAGCCACTCATGGTAGGGTAAACCATCTGCAGGAGCCACCATAGGAGCTACAGTATATTCTACCAGTGAAACTTCTGGATGCCTTTCACAGGCATACTTCATGGCCTTTTCTATTTCTTCTCCAATCACATGTTCGCCAAAGGCTGAAATAAAATGCTTGATTCTTCCAGAAACAATTATTCTGTAAGGGTCAAGCGAAACGAACTTCACTGTATCTCCAATAGAATAACCCCATAAACCAGCGTTGCTGTTTATTATTAAAGCGTAGTTTTTATTAAGTTCTACTTCGCCAATACTTAATCGCGTTGGGTTTTCGTCAAAATATTCTTCCGCAGGAATAAACTCATAAAAAATACCGCTATCTAGAAGCATTAGAAGCCCTTCAGACTCAAATTTATCTTGATAGGCTATGAATCCTTCAGAAGCCGGATATAGCTCAATAGAGTCTATCTTTTTCCCAATTGATTCAAACAATTTAGCCTTGTAGGGTTCAAAGTTTACTCCTCCGTAAACAAAAAGGTCAAACTCAGGAAAGACATCTTTTATTTGCTTACCTGTTCTTGCATTAATCTTGTCAAAATACATTTGAACCCAGGGTGGAATTCCCGATATAAGACTCATCGGCTGCGTGATGGTCTCATCAATAATAGCGTCTAGTTTCTCCTCCCAGTCTTCTATACAGTTAGTTTCATAACTAGGAAGTTGGTTAGTTTTCAAATAGCCTGGAACATGATGATTTGAAATACCAGACAACCTTCCTGTATGGATACCCGCAGTTTTTGACATAACAGGGCTTCCTGAAAGAAAAATGAGCTTATGGTCTAAAAATTTAGACTTCCCCGTTTCATGTATATAATTTAGTAAAGCGTTTTTGGCAGAGCCAATATGGTTATGAATAGAATCAGTAGTAATGGGAATATATTTGATTCCTGAGGTTGTTCCAGATGTTTTTGCGAAGTAAAGTGGCTTTCCTTTCCAAAGCACATCACTTTCACCTGCAATAATTTTCTCTACATAAGGTTTTAAGCCCTCATAGTCGTTTACAGGAACCGCCTGCTTAAAATCCATGTACGATTCTATTTCAGTAAACTTGTGGTCTTTCCCAAAAACAGTATTCGACGCACTTTTTACGATATTTTTTCGCCATTTCTCTTGAACAGCTTCAGCATTTGACTTCCACTTTTCCTGTCTATTAGCCGTAAAGGCCGCCAGTGGCTTACTTAAACTAGATTTTATTCCCATTGATACAAAACTATACAGAAAAGCTAAAAATGATTTCTATTTACCCTTAAAACCAAAAAAAAATCCCATGAAATTAATCATGGGATTCTTCTATATAAACATTTCTGATTAAGCTTCTAAAACAGCTTCAGCCAAGACCAGAATCTTATTATTTACTATTTCAATAACTCCACCGTCTACTATCAAAGAGCTTTTTGAGCCTCCTTGTTCGTACGTCAAATTACCTTTAGCCAAAGTACTAACTAAGGGAGCATGATCATTCAAAACTTGAAACTCTCCATTCTTTCCTGGCAAGGTCACTACTGACACTTCGCCTTCAAAAACGTTTTTATCTGGTGTTATTATTTCTAAAATCATAATCTATTCAATTAATTGATTTGAAAAGAATTATTGAGCGTTTGCTTCTGCCAACAATTTCTCTCCTTTTACTACAGCGTCTTCGATAGTACCTACTAAGTTAAACGCAGCTTCAGGAAGGTGATCATAAAGACCATCCATGATTTCATTAAAGCCTTTGATAGTATCATTAATGTCAACCAATACTCCTTGAAGACCAGTAAACTGCTCCGCAACAAAGAAAGGCTGAGATAAAAAACGCTGAACTCTACGAGCTCTTGTTACTATCAATTTATCTTCTTCAGAAAGTTCTTCCAAACCAAGAATTGCGATAATATCTTGAAGCTCTTTGTAACGTTGAAGTGTATTTTTTACTCGCTGAGCACAGTCATAATGAGCATCACCTAAAACTTCAGCAGAAAGAATTCTTGAAGATGAATCCAATGGATCCACCGCTGGATAAATTCCAAGCTCAGAAATCTTACGATTCAATACTGTAGTAGCATCCAAGTGAGCAAATGTAGTTGCAGGTGCTGGGTCAGTTAAATCATCAGCTGGTACGTATACCGCCTGAACCGAAGTAATAGAACCTCTTTTTGTAGAAGCAATACGCTCCTGCATCACACCCATTTCTGTTGCAAGTGTTGGCTGGTAACCTACCGCTGATGGCATACGACCTAAAAGAGCCGACACCTCAGAACCCGCTTGGGTAAAACGGAAAATATTATCAATAAAGAAAAGTATATCACGGCCTTTACCTTCGCCATCTCCATCACGGAAATGCTCTGCAACTGTAAGACCTGATAAGGCTACTCTTGCACGAGCCCCTGGAGGTTCGTTCATTTGTCCGAAAATAAATGTTGCTTGAGAATCTTTCAAAGCTTCTTTATCCACTTTGCTCAAGTCCCATCCACCTGCTTCCATAGACTCTTTAAAAGCGTCACCGTATTTTACAATACCAGACTCAATCATCTCACGAAGCAAATCATTTCCTTCACGAGTACGCTCGCCTACTCCAGCAAATACAGATAAACCTTCGTATGCTTTCGCAATATTATTAATTAGCTCTTGAATCAATACTGTTTTACCAACACCAGCACCACCAAATAAACCAATTTTACCACCTTTTACATAAGGAGCTAAAAGGTCAATAACCTTAATACCTGTAAAAAGTACTTCGGTAGTGGTAGCTAAGTCTTCAAACTTAGGAGCCGAACGGTGTATAGAAAGACCTGGAGTATTTACTTCTCCTAAACCATCAATTGCTTCTCCAACAACGTTGAAAAGACGACCTTTAATTTCTTCACCCGTAGGCATCATGATTGGCGAACCCAAGTGTGTTACATCCATTCCTCTTTGAAGACCGTCAGTAGAGTCCATCGCAATAGCTCTAATTCTATCTTCTCCAAGGTGTTGTTGACACTCTAAGATTACTTTTTGACCATTTGGTTTAATAACAGACAATGCGTCGAGTATTGCAGGGATTTGAGAGTCTTTGCCCTCAAAGCTTACATCAACTACAGGTCCAATTATTTGTGAAATTTTACCGATATTCGCCATATCAAGATATATTTTGTTCGTCTATGTTGAGTTTTGGAATGCAAAATTAAAAACTCCGACAGTGAAAACAAACTTCTCCCTCTTTGTTTTTTGCATTTTTTGAAGAGAATCCACATATTTTTCCATAAATAATAGGAGGATATGGTGAATTAGAAGCCTAATGTAAGCTTTAGAACAGTGCCTTACCCTTTTTCCATTCCCAATAAAATGCGAAAAAAACTAAGCTATATTCTAAAAAGAGAAGCCATAGGTTTTCTTTCACTGGGCTAAACGAATAAGCAAAATACGAAAGACCAACCGTATAAGTCCAGACTACGGGGAAGCGAAAGTGTGTAAAAAGAGAAATTCCAAAAAGTGTAATTATGTACCACGGATGTACGGTAGTAGTGCAGCTTACGTATATAAGTAAGATTAAAAGCGAAGCTTTTACAAACGTAAAGGAAGAAAAAGACACCTTTAGTATAAGAGAAAAACTCATAAGTGCCAGAAAAGGCCCAAAGTAATAGATAAGATTATAACCCGTAAACCACTCGCCTAACTCTCTTAACAGAAAATAAAGACTGGCGTTAAACTCAAACTTGTGAAAATATAAATCCAGTGAGTTTAAGATGTTGGACAAGAGTTCTGTTTGAAAAAACGGTATGAAGAGTAAAATATTTGTCGCTATGGTAACTCCAACAAAAAATAACCCTTCCTTAAATCCCAATTTCTTCCAAAGAAGCGGCAGAAAAATAAGTGGTAAGAGCTTCACCGAAACAGAAAAAGCGAAAATAATTGCGGATAAATAAGCCTTATTAAATCTCAGATAAGTATAATATGCCGCTAACAAAAACATTAGCATAAGTCCCTCAAAGTGCAGACTACCAATGGTTTCAATAATCAAAAAAGGATTTAAAGCGTAAATAGTCAACACTTTAATTGTTCTAGAGTTTGAATAGCAGAGCTCCTTACAAATACCCATTATGAAATAAAAATTACCTAAGAAGGCTCCTATTAAAATAAAGCGAAAAGAAACTATGCTTCCTTGGATGGTTCCTCCTCCCATAAAAGCACCTAGCTGAAAAAAATACTGCTTCAGCGGTGGATATAAACTATAATAATTTGGAGAGTTCAGTTTTCCAAAAAGTCCATCTATTGTACCAAACTCAACAGCCGATGGTAAATACAAATAAGGGTTGAAACCTTTAATGCCTAAAACACCGTCCCATATAAATCGGTAAATATCATCCGAAAGTATTGGAACAAAACCTATAAAGACAAATCTGAAAAGTAAAGCAATTATTAAAAGGTGCCAGACTTTAAGCTTCGTTTTTATTATACTATAAAAGTAAAGTGCGAACAAGAAAGACAGGGCAACAAAGTAGACAAAGAAGTCTTCCCGCTCTTGATGAACAAAAACGAGAACAGCATAAAGCAAAAAAGAAATTATCAGGACAACATATCGCATAAAAAAAACCGCCATTAATAAATGACGGTAATTTAGGGTTAAATAGGTATAGTTAAATTACTTTCTAGCCAATTTGGCCTCAATGGTCTGTTGTGTATGAGGTACAGCCCTCAGCCTTTCCGCTGGAATAAGCTTACCCGTATCTTTACAGATTCCATAAGTTCCGTTCTTAATTCTTATTAAGGCAGCCTCTAGTTGGGAAGCAAATTTTTTCAATCGACCAGAAGATTGACTAAGTCGCTCTTTCTCTCTCATGTCTGCACCATCTTCCAAAGTCTTACTCCCTACCGCAGTATTATCTGTTCCGTTATCGTCCTTTCTACTTAGTGTTCTACTAATAAATTCAATCTCATTATTAGTGGCGTCTAATTTTCTGTGGATTATAGCTTCAAACTCTGCTAATTCACTTTCCGTATAGTATGTTTTTTCTACTGTAGCTGACATAATTAACTCTATTTCTTTTAAGTAAGAATACAGGCTTTGCCGTTATCGCCGCAAATATATGTTTTTATGCAACTTATATCAATGCCATTTAAAAGAAAGTTTCAAAACATAACATTTATATTAAATGGATAAGCGTCCTATTTCTGCCATAAAAAAACGATAAAGCAAAAAAAAGCACAACATTATATTAATTGTTGTGCTTTTTACAAACTTTCATACTGCTAAGAAAAACATTCTTAAAAGTATAAATAATATGGTAATTCTAAGCAGACAAAGGCCTCACAAGCTTAAAATCTCCCTTTTAATTTGATTTTGAAACCACCTCTACGTCGAAAGCAAGGGTAGTTTTACCAGGAATAGAACCCGTACCAAGCTCTCCGTATCCTAAACTCCATGGAATAATAAGTGTAGCCTTCTCGCCCACTCTCATATTAAGAAGTCCATCCTCAAAACCAGCAATAACAGAACCTGAGCCCAACGTAACATCAAACTCCCCTTCGTCAAATGTTGTTTTATTTAAGAAATAACCTTTGTACTTCACTCTAATCTCGTCCCCCGCTACTAAGTCTCCCTCTGCTGGCCTGTCGGCATTTCTAATAATGCTTACACCTTTATCCGTAACATCTGGCGTTCCTAAATTATTCCTAGCAATAAAAAGATCGATAAAGTCCTCTTCTCCATATGACTTTATATTCTCCATTTCTAGAACGGTCACCTCCCAAGGATCCAATGCGAAGTTAGCAGGTGGGTTAGCACCATAAACTAATGGAGAAGGTAAGTAAAATACACCCTTCTCTCCTTCTCCTAAAGCACTTAAAGCAATTACAAAACCTTGAAAAACACTACCAGAAGAGCTAGCCGCAAAAAAACTAGAGTCCTCCGAAGTAACATTAATTAACTCTTTGCCGTCCAAAGTGCTTAACTTAAAAGCTATATGAAGTGTTACGTCTCCTTCAGGATAAACTGGGTCTTCCACCTCCACTAACTTCTTAAAGAAAATACCTGTAGAGGCATTCTCTTCTAGACCTAAGTTATTAGCCTCATTATAGGCTCTAATTTCTTCCCTGTTTAGATCTAAATACTTTTGATCTTCATTCTCAATAAAGTTCTTCCCACAAGAAGAAAGACCCAATGCCACTAAAACCGTAATAATTACATTTTTCATTTTCTACCTATTTCAAAAAGTTCGATGTCGAATACTAACGGAGAGAACGGTGGAATGGTTGCACCAGCACCTCTTTCTCCATAAGCCAAGTCCGAAGGAATAATGAAAGTACTCTTTTGACCTTTTTTCATAGTTTTAAGAGCTTCGTCCCAACCTTTGATAACGTATCCTAAACCTACTGGAAATGTGAAAGGGTTATTTTGGTCAAAAACATTACCGTCAAAAAACTTCCCTACGTAACTAACAGTTACGGTATCTCCCGTTGCCACCGTTGCTCCGGCACCTTCTTTTTCTGTCAAATAATAAATACCATTCTCCATCTTAACGGCATTTGGGTATTTTTCTTTCACAAATTCAGCTACAACTTCTGCTTCGCCTTCTCTTTTCTCTTCAAGAGATTTCTGAAATTCCTCAACAGATTGTACACTTTTTACTTTTACCAAAAACTTTAAATCAGAATGTTCTGGAACTCCTGGAGGAAGTGGTTGACCCATTTTTCCAAACAATGAATCTACTTTTACATAGACTGTAGCACTATCACCTTCAGAAAGTAGAAACAAAGCATTTTCAAAAGAACCTTTAAATTGACCTTTTCTAGCAGGAACCTGTACTGGCTGGCCTTCTGACCAAGTATCTCTAAAAACTGTGTCTAATTCACTTGATATCTTCATATCCAAGGTTAGCATATCGCCTTCTTGAATTTTTTTATCTCCTCCCTTTTCGTGAATCTGATACTTATCACCATCCTCGGTTTCAGTTACCTTAAATTGATTACAGGCCAAAATTGAACCTACTAATGCAGCAAATAATACACTTGATTTTAATTTCATTTTTTTCTTGTTTATGATTCCCGCCTCTTTATGAAGGCTGAGAGGTTAATTCTTCTTTATATGTTGGAAGTAATTCCAAAAACTTTTTAACTGTATCTTCTAAGCTATCATCCGATTTTCCTCCTGCAGCATTTTTATGTCCACCACCGCTAAAATGGTTTCTTGAAAACTCTGAAACAGAAAAATCATCAACAGACCTAAAAGAAATTTTAATCATGTCGTCTCTTTCTATAAATATGGCGGACATAACCGCTCCTGAAATTGATAATCCATAGTTCACCAAACCTTCGGTATCTCCTTTCTTAGAATTATAGGCAACTAATTCTTCTTTAGAAAAGTAGAAATAAGATACTCTATATTCCTTTAAAAAATTTAATTTCTCTTTGAGGGCGTAGCCCAAAAAGCGTAATCTATCAATACTGTTTTGGTCAAATAACCTTCTGTTAATAGCATTCGGGTTTATCCCTTTGTCAATCAATTCACCAGCAATCCTGTGAACCGTGATAGAAGTACTGTCAAATTTGAAAGAACCAGTATCCGTCAAAATACCTGTGTAAAGGCAAGTGGCTACATCCTTATTAATGTACTTTAATAGCCCAAGCTCTTCTATCATTAAATAAATGAGTTCGCAAGTCGCTGCCGCTTTTTCATTCCAAAAGACATAATCTGCGAAGGTTTCTGGTGCCTGATGATGGTCAATTAGCACTTTCACAGCAGAAGAAGATTTGACACTTTCTTCCATTTCTCCCACGCGACCAAGTGACGAAAAATCCAGACAAAATATAATGTCAGCCTTTTCAATTAATTCTTTGGCAATAGGCTGTGCCTTATCATCCTGAAAGTCTAAAACTTCGTTCACACCAGGCATCCATGCTATATAATCCGCATGGTCTGTAGGGCTGATGACTGTTACGTTATGATTTAATTGTTTCAAAAAGGCCCAAAGTCCTAATGAAGAGCCAAATGCATCTCCGTCGGGGTTTTGATGTGCGGTTAAAACAATGTTCTTGGGTTCCTTTAGAAGAACCAAAAAATCATCCTTTTGCTTTTGACTGTCAGTAAAGTATTGATGCATTTTCTAAATTTGGCTGCAAAGGTACAAAGCATATTTGGAATGGTTTCCGAATTATCAGGCATTGTATTTCTAAAAACCTTAATTTTGTTTCAAACAGAGTTAACACTTATCAATATGAGCAATAAGACATTCACAATGGTTAAGCCACATGCCGTGGCCGACAATAATATAGGAGGTATCATCCAAATGATTGAAGCTGCAGGTTTCAGAATTGTTGCGATGAAAAAAGTACTATTGACTTCAGAAAATGCAGGTAAATTTTATGAAGTTCATAAAGAAAGACCTTTCTATGCTGAGCTTTGTGAAACGATGTCTGCAGGACCAATCATTCCAATGATTCTTGAAAAGGAAAATGCTGTAGCAGATTTTAGAGCTTTAATTGGTTCAACTGACCCTGCTGAAGCTGCAGAAGGAACTATCAGAAAGAAATACGCAAAGTCTAAAGGCGAAAATGCTGTTCATGGCTCAGATTCTGATGAAAACGCTCAAATAGAGTCTTCTTTCTTCTTTTCTGAAATAGAGCAATTTTAAGCATGGGAAGAATTTTGGCAATTGACTACGGTGGAAAAAGAACCGGATTAGCCGTTACCGACCCACTTCAAATAATTGCCACTGCTTTAGAAACCGTTCCTAGCTCGGAACTAATTGCATACTTAAAAAAGTATGTCAATGCCGAGCAGGTAGACGCCTTTGTTATTGGCGAACCAAAAAACCTAGACGGCTCCGACACAGACGCCAGCTCTTTGGTTAAGAACTTCTTGGTTAAACTAAAAGTAGAATTCCCACAAATCCCTGTGCATCTAATTGACGAGAGGTTTACTTCAAAAATGGCAGTTCAATCAATGATTGCCAGTGGTACCAGCAAAAAAGATAGGCGAGTAAAGGGAAACATTGACAAGATTTCCGCCACGATTATCTTACAAGACTTTATGAGTAGACAGCACTAAGTCCGCCTTTTAGGTTTATCAAGTTTGTGAATCCATATTCCTCTTGAAGTAACTTTATTGCTCTTAAACTTCGCGGCCCACTTTGGCAATGAACCAAAACTTTTCCCTCTCGTTTTATTTGAGATACATACTCTTCTAATTCTGACAGTGGCATCAGTTCTCCACCCAAATTATCCGCTTCATACTCGTTTCCTTCACGTACATCAATAAGCTGAACTATTTCACTTTTTTGATTTTCATAATCAGAAAAAGACATACTGTTTATCAACTCATTATTAAGCCCGCAAAATTTTTCATAATCAATCAACTCTGCAATGGGCCTCGCATCTTGAATTCTTAGAATTTTTACTTTTCGAAAATTCATGCTTAATGCGTCAACCAATAAAAGCTTACCGCTCAACACCTCTCCCATTCCTGTCAAAATTTTGACAACCTCTGTAGCCTGCAAAGTGCCTATTATTCCTGCCATCATTCCTAAAACTCCTGCGGTAGCACAATTCGGTGCCATGTCTTCCGATGGCGGATTTGGAAATAAATCTCTATAATTTACACCTCCATCATAATTAAAAACAGAAACTTGTCCTTCAAACCTATAAATGGCACCATAAACGAGCGGTTTATTTCTCAAAACACATGAATCGTTTACCAAGTAACGGGTAGGAAAGTTATCTGAGCCATCCACCACTACGTCATACTTCTCCACAATTGACAATGCATTTTTTGAGGATAAACGCGTGTTATATTTCTCAATTATGACATTTCTATTAAAACCTTTAAGCCTCTTAGATGCTTCTTCGATTTTCTCTAAACCTACAGCATCTTCATTATAAAGGATTTGTCGCTGCAGATTCGACGTATCTATTTTGTCATCTTCTACTAGACCTATTCTCCCAATACCCGCAGCCGCCAAATACATCAAAACAGGACTACCCAAACCACCACAGCCAATCACCAAGACAGAACTTTCTTTCAGCTTTTGCTGACCTTCTATGCCAAACCCTGGAATTAGAATTTGTCTGCTATATCTTTGAATTTCACTGACGTCTAGTTTCATTTCAATCATCTTTTAAGCTTGCTCCATGCCCATTCTTTTCATTAAAAACAGCAACTCCTTTTATAATATTTACACCATCTGCTGGGTCATTTTTTAAAAGTGCAGCTCCGTCCATGTCTACATAATCTACCAATGAACTTAGATGGGCAATGGTGGAGATTCCAACGCTACTTTCTGTCATGCAACCCATCATTATTTTCAAATCTAATTCTCTAGCACGCTTTACCATTTCCAGAGCAGGATAAATACCACCACATTTTGTTAGCTTGATATTTATACCATCAAAATTTAATGCACATTTCTCCACATCACTTATGGAAAAACAACTTTCATCTGCAAAGATTGGCGTAGTACTAATTTCCTTCAAAATACCATGTTCCAATATCTTATCTTTTGCCAAAGGCTGCTCAATAAACTCTAGACCCAAAAGAACTAATTCGGGTAGTAATGCTATAGCTTCTTCCAACTCCCATGCGGCATTAACGTCTACCTTAAAAGGCTTTTCGCTAAAGCCTTTTAAGTATTTCAACGTTTCTAAATCATTTTCTCCGCCAAGCTTAATCTTAAAGCTTGGCCAATCTGACTCTGAAATGGTTTCTGCCATATTTTCAGGCTTATCCATCCCTATGGTAAAACAAGACGCTGGCAAATCATCAAGGTTTAATCCAAGATATTGATAAAGTGGCTTCGCTGCTTTTTTTGCTTGCCAATCATAATAGGCTATATCTACCGCACATTTAGCAAAATGGTTTTGCCCGAAAAGGGCATCAATTCTTCGCCAGAAAACTTCGTGAGATTTCCCGAAAAGCCCTTCAATCTCTGAGTTTAGCGACTCTATTAAATCGATGGACTCTTTTACCGTAATACCATAATATGGCACATGCGAAGCCTCGCCTATTCCTTCAATTTCCTCGTGAGAAATTTTGACAAAAAGCGTATCTGTATGCGTTCTTACACCATGCGAAATCCTAAATGGTGTTTTGTTTTCGAGACTGACCGTTTTAGTACTTAACTTCATACCAACTCCATTTCAAATAAGTGAGCCAATTTCTCTATCATTACACCTGCCACTTCATTAAAGTCTAAGGTCTTTCCTAATTCCATATGCATAGAAGTCACCGCTTTATCCTGAATTCCACAAGCAACAATGTTTGCGAAATAAGCTAAATCTGTATTTACATTTAAAGCCAATCCGTGCATAGTAACCCAGCGACTAGCCTTAACACCCATGGCACAAATTTTTCTTTCGCCTAATAATCTTTCTTTATTAGCTTCCAGCCAAACGCCGGTATAACCATCAACTCGGCCTGCCTCAATTCCATACTCCGCCAAAGTTAAAATCACAGCCTCTTCTAACAACCTTAAAAACCTATGAATGTCCGTAAAGAAGTTTTCCAAATCCAGAATTGGATAAATGACCAATTGCCCCGGACCATGATAGGTAATATCACCCCCTCTATTTATCTTATAAAAATTCACTTCCTTTTCTGCCAAGGCTGCTGCATCTAAAAGCAGGTTTTCCTCTTTCCCGCTTTTACCTAAAGTATAAACATGAGGATGCTGACAAATCAAAACGTGATTTGGCGTTGGCTTTTCTTCGTCGTTTTTTCTGTTCGACAACTTAACCGCTACCGTTTCCGCAAAAACCTTCTCTTGATAATCCCACGCTTCTTGATAGTCAATCAAGCCTAGGTCTGTTATTTTCACCTGCTTATTCTGCATTCTTCCCTCTTAAAGATTGAAATCTTATTTCCTTGCTAACACTTTCTTGACAAAATTAATTTTATATCTTCAAACAGTCACTAGAAAAACGAGGAGCAAACATCTTAAAAGACCCCACAATTGAAAAACAAAAGAAAAGTAGGAGACAAAGGAGAGCAATGGGCCGTTGACTATCTTAGCAAGAAAGGTTATCAAATCATTGACAGGAACCATCAAATCGGTCACCTTGAAATTGACATCATTGCTAAAAAAGAAGACTGGCTGATTTTTGTAGAAGTGAAACTACGAGCCGACAACGAACATGGAATGCCTGAAGACAATGTGGGCAAGTCAAAACAAAACTTCCTTATTAAAGCAGCCGACATTTACCTCAACCAAAACGATTGGGAAGGAAAAGTCAGATTCGACCTTATTTCAATAACTATTTCACCCTTTGAAATTGTTCATTTTGAAGACGCATTTTATTAAGGCTATTTAAAAAAATCACAATTAAGTCAAAAGTATAAATTGGTCGCTACATCTTTTTATCCCTATCTTTGACCATACCTTTTCCCTCATATGCTTTACTACCTTTTCGACTACCTACATAGGATTCTTGATTTGCCAGGAGCTGGCGTTTTCAGATACATATCATTTCGTGCTTCTGCAGCCACTATTTTATCTTTAGTGATTGCCGCTGTTTTTGGCAAGAAAATCATTAACCTTTTAAGAAATCTTCAAATTGGGGAATCAATAAGAGACCTTGGTCTTGACGGTCAAATGGAAAAAAAGGGCACTCCAACAATGGGTGGCTTCATTATTCTAGCATCACTTCTTATTCCAGTATTATTGTTTGCCAGACTTGACAATGTTTACATTGTTCTTTTAATCATTGCTACACTTTGGACCTGTATGATTGGCTTTGCCGATGATTACATCAAAGTTTTCAAAAAAGACAAAGAAGGACTAAAAGGAAAGTTTAAAGTAATTGGTCAAGTAGGTCTTGGGCTAATAGTTGGTCTTACCTTATATTATAATGATAGCGTAGTGGTAAGAGAATACGTTGGCAACTCTGGAGAATTTCTTGATGTTGCTAAACTTACCACCACCGTTCCCTTTTTAAAAGGAAATGAAATAGACTATGGCATCATGGGCTCATTTCTCCCAGATTTTTTAGCATGGCTCCCTTATGTCTTCATCTGTACATTTATTATAACAGCCGTTTCTAATGGTGCCAATATTACTGATGGCATCGACGGCCTTGCCGCTGGAACCTCTGCTATTATCGGTTTGTCAATAGCGATTTTTGCCTACCTCTCTGGAAATAAAATTTTCGCGGAGTACCTGAATATTATGCTCATCCCTAATTCCGGTGAGATTGTGATTTTCTGTGCTGCATTCTTGGGTGCCTGTATTGGCTTCTTGTGGTATAATGCATACCCAGCACAGGTATTTATGGGAGATACAGGAAGTTTAATGCTTGGCGGCGTGATTGCTACCATGGCATTAGCTCTAAGAAAAGAGTTACTAATTCCAGTTTTATGCGGAATATTCTTGATTGAACTAGTCTCGGTAATGGCTCAAGTTGCCTATTTCAAATATCAAAAACGAAAAAATGGCTTAGAGTATGCCAAAGCTAATCGCTTGCTGCTCATGTCGCCACTGCACCACCACTTCCAAAAAAAGGGAATGCATGAAGCCAAAATTGTAGCAAGATTCTGGATTATTGGAATTATTTTGGCTGTCATTTGTCTTGTTACTCTGAAACTTAGATAGGCTTAATATTTATTTTCAAAAGTCTATTGTATTTAAAACCACTTATTTATACCTTTGCAGCCCCAAAGGAATGCCTTCATGAAGCCGCCCGTGCTTCGAAGGGTTAATCAAGTTGGAGAAAACGGAAGTTCCGATCTGTTTTTTGTGCTGGTTTTCAGCACCTTACAACTTTACTTAGGCTTGAGATTTTTGACACTGAATTTGGGATAAGTTCAAAAATCAAAGGGCGAATGTTTTTTTATAAACGTTTAAAAATATAAACAGTGGATACATTAAGTTATAAGACCGTATCAGCGAACAACGCAACGGTCAACAAAGAATGGATAATTGTGGATGTAAAGGACCAAGTTTTAGGTCGCGTTTGCAGCCAGATTGCCAGCATACTAAAAGGAAAAAACAAAACGAACTACACTCCTCACGTAGACTGTGGTGACAATGTCATTGTAATCAACGCTGAAAAAGTGAAGCTTACTGGAAAGAAAATGACTGATAAGCAATATATCCGTCATACGGGCCATCCAGGTGGACAACGTTTTGCAACTCCTCGTGAATTAATGGAGAAAGACGGAAGAAGAGTAGTGGAAATGGCCGTTCGAGGCATGCTTCCTAAAACTCGTCTAGGTCGTAAGCAATTTACAAACCTGTTTGTTTATGTTGGAAGTGAGCATCCTCACACAGCACAACAAGCGAAGTCAATCGAACTTTAATTCTAAATTAAAACATTAAAAATATGCAAGTAATCAATACCATAGGTAGAAGAAAGACAGCAGTTGCAAGAGTATACATGCAGCCTGGTAAGGGTGATGTTGTTGTAAACGGTCGCGATTTGCAAACATATTTCCCAACGGAAGTATTACAAATTATTTTAAATCAACCTTTCAACTTAGTTGAAGCTGATGGAAAATATGACCTTAAAGTAAATGTTAATGGTGGTGGAATTGCTGGTCAAGCAGAAGCTATCAGAATGGCCATTTCTCGTGCTTTAGTTGAGGCTGACGGCGAAAATAGACCTGCTCTTAAGAAAGAAGGATTCCTTACTCGTGACTCTAGAATGGTAGAGCGTAAGAAATACGGACGTAGAAAAGCACGTAAGAGATTCCAATTCTCGAAACGTTAATAATATTGAAGATAGAATTCAGGATAATTGTTTATTCTGGATTCTGTCTTTCATAAAACACTTGTCCAGTCAGCACTTATCGTGTCCGATGTGTTGGGCTGCTTATTAATAACTCTTTAAAAACAAAAAAGAAATGGCACAGTTAACTTACAAAGAACTTTTAAACGCGGGTGTTCACTTCGGTCACCTTACGCGTAAGTGGGATCCACGTATGGCTCCATACATCTTCATGGAGAAGAATGGTATCCACATCATTGATTTGAACAAATCATTAGCGTCTCTTGGCCATGCTCAAGACTTCGTTAAAGGTATTGCTCGCTCTGGAAGAAAAATAATGTTTGTGGCTACTAAAAAGCAGGCACAAGAAATTGTTTCTGAAGAAGCAAAAAGACTTAAAATGCCTTTCGTTACAGAAAGATGGTTAGGTGGTATGCTTACCAACTTTCCTACTATCCGTAAGTCGTTAAAGAAAATGCAGAACATCGAGAAAATGCTTTCTGATGAGAAAACTGCAGCTAACTTAGCGAAGCGTGAAAGATTGATGTTAGACAGAGACAGAATCAAGTTGGAAAGATTACTTGGTGGTGTTACTGACATGTCAAGACTTCCTGCCGCACTTTTCGTTGTAGATATTAAGCGTGAGCACCTAGCTATCTCAGAAGCTAAGAGATTAGGTATACCGGTTATTGCAATGGTTGATACTAACTCTAACCCAGAATTAGTAGAACACGCAATTCCTGCAAATGATGATGCTTACAAATCTGTTTCTTTAATAACTCTTGCTATTGGTAAGGCTATTGAGGAAGGAATCATGGAAAGAAAGCAAGATAAAGAAGCTGCTGAACTTCAAGAAGCTGAAGAAGCTAAAAAAGTTGCTGACGCTAAGAAAGAAGCTGCTGCTGAAAAAGCTGCTGCCCAAAAAGCTGTAGCTGACGCTAAAGCTGAAGAAGCTGCTGCTCCTGCTGAAACAGCAGAAGCTCCTGCATCAACGGAAGAAGGTGAAGCTACTAAGAAAAAAAGAACTAGAACTAAGAAAGAAGTAACAGCTGAAACTCCAGCTGAAACTCCTGCAGAGTCTCCTAAAGAAGAAGGTGACAAAGCTTAATTCTAAGAAAGAAAAATAAGTTTTCGAATAGCCCGAAGGAAACTTTCGGGCTATTCACTTTTAAAAGTTTATAATTAAATATTTACAGAAAATGAAAATAACAGCTGCAGATGTAAACAAACTTCGTCAGGCCACAGGTGCTGGTATGATGGATTGTAAAAAAGCCCTTGTGGAAGCAGAAGGAGATTTTGATAAAGCAGTAGAGTTCTTAAGAAAGGCAGGACAAAAAGTAGCCGCTAAAAGAGCTGATAACACGACTTCTGAAGGTGTAATATTGGTAGACGTTAGCGACAGCGGTAAATCTGCAAAAGTATTAGCTTTTGCTTGTGAAACTGAGCCTGTATCTAAAGTTGAAGACTTTTCTTCTCTTGGTAATGCTGTATTACAAGCTGGTGTAAAACACCATGCTAAAGATGCAAGCACTTTAGCTGAGCTAAACATAGAAGATGGTAGACAAGTAAGCGAGGCTATTACTGAGCTTATTGGTAAAATTGGTGAGAAAATAGTTGTTTCTGATTATAAGCACGTAGAAGGTGAAGCTGTAGTTGCCTACATTCACTCAAATAACAAAGCTGCTGCTTTAGTATCTTTTGAAAATGTTCAAGGAGCTGATGTAGAAACTTTAGGAAAAGACGTAGCTATGCAAATAGTTGCAATGAAGCCTGTTGGTCTTGACAAAGACGATGTAGATCCTACAATCGTTGAGAAAGAGATTGAGATTGGAAAAGACCAAGCTCGTCAAGAAGGTAAGCCTGAAGCAATGCTTGAAAAAATTGCTCTTGGTAAACTTAACAAGTTCTACAAAGAGAATACTTTATTGAATCAGGCATTTGTTAAAGACCCTTCAATGAACATCGCTCAATTATTAGAAAAGACTCAAAAAGGTTTAAAAATCTCTTCGTTTGTACACGTTGTGATTGGATAATATCTCCTTTAATAGTTTTATAAAAAAGCCGTATCCATCAGGATATGGCTTTTTTCTTGCCTAAAAGTCAAAACTTATACCCAAAAAAAATCCAGCTAGGCACAGCCTAACTGGATTCAATAATCTGAATTTTAAATTAATCCTTACAGCGTTAAACCATAGCAGAAGTTTCTTGAAACGCTCTTATAAACGCCACAAATCAAGACACCATCTTCCTTATTTTTAACGGCTTCTTCAATAGCGGCATCAAACTCTTTCTTAGAGTCTACCCTAACATTACCAACTCTGGTAATAATAAAGCCCGCACGAATATCGGTATCTCTGGCAATACTTCCAGCCTCAAATACTTTCTCCACCTTAACGCCATTTCTAACGCCAATTTCTTCTTTTTCACTTGAAGACAAATCGTCAATCTTAACACCTAATTTAGATAGCACGCTCTTAGCTGCTTCTTTCTTAATTATTGACTTTCCACCATCTCTATTCCTTAATGTAACCGTATAATCCTTCTCTTTTCCATCACGGTTAACTGTAATCTTAACTTTATCTCCTGGGCGTTTAATACCAATTAACTCTCTAAACTTAGGCTCAGATTTAATCTCTTGCCCATCAATTTTAAGAATAACGTCACCTGGCTCGATGCCTGCTACATTAGCAGCTCCATCTTCTGTAGTTTCTCTTACATAAATACCTTGAGATACTTTAACCTCAAACTCTTTAGCATTCTTGTTATCCAATTCTACAGGAACAACACCTAGATAACCTCTTTGAACATTACCAAATTTTATTAAATCAGTAGTCACCTTTTTAACTATACCAGAAGGAACCGCAAAAGCATAACCCGCATAAGCTCCATTTGGCGAAGCAATGGCTGTATTAATACCTATTAATTCTCCTCTAAGGTTTACTAATGCTCCACCACTATTTCCCGGATTAACAGCAGCGTCTGTCTGAATAAAAGACTCAATAGGCGTATCTTCTTGCTGTCCACTTCTTTGAAATCTTTCCTGATACCCTCTAGCCAAAATACTAATATCTCTACCAATAGCACTGATAATTCCAGCCGTCACTGTTGACTCTAGATTGAAAGGATTACCTACGGCCAAAACCCACTCCCCTACTTTTACATTATCAGAATTTGCAAAAGTTAAACTAGGTAGGTCCTTCTCTGTTATTTTAATAACAGCAATATCCGTAGATGGGTCAACACCCACAACCTCCGCCGTATAGCTTTTCTTATTATACGTAATAACCTCCAATTCATCCGCTCCATCTACCACGTGGTTATTCGTTGCTATATATCCATCTTTTGAAATAATTACTCCCGACCCAGACGATTGCTGTTGCTGGCTTCTGGGTGCACCAAACATGTTATCATCAAAGCCAAAGAAATCATCAAAAATAGACGGCATTCTTTGCTGTCTAACAGCCCTTGTGGCTGTAGCCTTGATATGTACCACAGCAGGTGCAGAAACGCCAGCAGCGTAAGTAAAATCGCCTGGAGCCGCTGCCGGCAAATTGGCAAAATTGATTAGTTTTGAGTTCGTATCTGCATCGGAAGAAACCGCCTCATTAATTATTACAGCTTTCTCCTCCAGGCCTGAGTATTTAAAAGCCACCACAGTAGCCACACTACTTGCCACAGCTATTAATACAATTTTTAAGTTATTTTTCATAAACGCTTAATCTGATATCGGTTTAATTAATACATACAAAAATATTTTTTTGTACCTAAGAAACGAAGGCTTGCTGATTTAAATTCAAAGACACCACCTAGTCTTAACATTATTTAACAGCCTTTTTTCGCAAAAAGACGGCTTAGCATAAGCAAAGCCGTCCCAAAATCCCATATTCATCTATCCTACACTGATAAGTCTTGGCTCTTTAGGCTTAGCTTCTTCCTTCTTTGGTAAAGTTAGATCCAAAATTCCATCTTCATACGAAGCTTCTATTTTATCAACATCCACAGATTTTGGCAGATAAAACAGCCTTTCAAAAGAGGAGAAACTAAACTCCCTTCTCACATAATTCTCTTTTGACTCCTCTTTTTCTTCTGTACTTACAGTCGATATTTTCAAGTTCTTACCATCCACATTGATTTTGAAGTCCTCCTTCTTAAATCCTGGTACTGCCAATTCTATTTTGAAGGCCTCATCTGATTCCGAAACATTTGCTGCTGGAGTAGACTGTTTTAAACGATTTTCATTGAAAATTTCTCCCTCGCTAAAGAGTGTATTGAATAGTGAAGGATAAGCACCTACTGGTCTGAAAGATTTTACTAAAGTGTTCATAATTATTGTTGTTGTTAAGTTTTAAATCATTTTTTCAATTCAATTAATCCTCAACAACTCCTGTTCCAATCCCAAAAACAAGACATCTTGTCTTCATCTACCTCAAAACAGCAAACAAAGTATGCCATTTTGTCTTTAAATAGTCAGCCAAAAAAAATACCCTGTCATCAAATGACAGGGTACTCTTCTAATGAAATTATCTTACTTCCGAGTCTTTACCTTCTCTAATAAGTATTGTCCAATCTTAATTCCAGCGGCTTGTCCTTGTTCACATCCCGATCTGTAATGAATTCCACCATACATCCTACTGTATGAACAAGCTGTTGCAGCCTCTCTGAAAGACGGGAAACTCTTCACACCATGACCGTAAGGAAACTCCGTAGAATCCGTAAAAGCATAATTATCCCCTAACAAACCCGTCATTATTTCAGCAGAAGCAGCAGAAATAGTACTATGACCACTAGCATACTCAGGAAAAGGTGGTGTTTGTAAGTAAGGAACCCAATCAGAGTCGAACTCTGCATTAATCACAGTCTCTGGTCGTATCTTCTCACTTCTATACTTTTCCTTCCAACTGCTTATAAACGCCTCATGAAGAGCCGTAGAAACCATCATATACGTTTCTATCGATTCCATTGTAGATTTCTTCTGACCTTTCAATCCCGTTTTAGCAATAGCAAGCCAATGACCGCCAGGAGTCATCTTCTTATTCGCAAACATAACGTGACCTTGAACATTCATCACAAAAGCGTTGTCATCCCAAAACCAAGCCATGCTTTCTTGCTCCTCTGTTTTAGTTTTTGAAATATTATAAACTTCCATTAATTCTTTCCAAAAAGGACTCGACTTATCCAAACTATACGGTGGTGGTGGTGGTGGTGCAAATTGGTCTGCTGAATCTAAAGCCAATAATCTAATAGTCTCCCAATATGGTTCCATTGCATCACCATATTGAGGAGGTGTAGGAACCCAGTATCCAGGCTCGTTTTTCACTGTATATCTCAAACCCCTTGTTTGCGGATAGTTATCGCCCTTTGCATACTCTATTACATGATTTGCAATGGCCTCTCCATATTCTAAAGAGCGATCATAAACGTCCGAAGGAACTCCGGCTTCCTGAAAATCTTTGTATAAATTCTCTTCGAACTCATTATACTTGTCGATGGTAAACGTCTGGCTTTTTGCTACTAAAAGCAAAGCTTTAATACTAGCCAAAGGATAACAGTACTCCTCACCTTCTACGGGTTGCGGAACATTATCAAAACCATTAAACTGGCCTGCCATACTCAGAAACCTATCATCAGAATGTACCATAGCTTCATATGAAGCAAGTGTGCAATAAGAATAAATTCTACTTGCCACCGGAGGCGAGAAAATATCATGAATTATAACATCAGTCAATTTATCAATAGCCCCATGCAAATACTCAGGGTTGTTTGTGATTTTCCCATATTCTTCAGGCGTTTTTCTCTCACAAGCTACAAACACAAAGAATGCTGCAAATAGGAATAATACTTTTTTCATATCCAATTAAAATCTTAAAATTTCAGACAAAAATACAAATAGTTATTCATCAAGAATATTCTCTTCTACACTTGTTTTCTTTTCCCCATCGTGCAAAATGTCAACAACTTCTTTAATACGATAAACATCCCGATTATAACGATTGCTCAACAAAATAATAACAAAGTCTTCTCTTAAATCAAAAAACATAATGGTGTTATAGCCTTTCCACCAACCAGTATGGTAAATATAATCTGTTTGCTGCTTATCATTTACCCATAGCCTAAAACCGTAACCATAATTTCTTAAACCAGGAAACTCGAAACTTCTTGGAGTATATACTTCTCTCAAAGTTTCCTTTTTCAAAATAGTCTCAGACCTAAGGGCTTGATACCATTTCAATAAATCTTTAGTTGTAGAAAAAACCCCTTTATCCCCTCCTATATTATCATATATATCAAAAGGAATCTTCCTTCTATTCTGATACCCAAAGGTTCTGTTCGTTGAATCCCTTAATTCTGAAGCAAAATAAGAATTAGACATTCCTAAAGGCTCAAAAATCTCTTTCCTTAAATAATCTTTAAAGCTTAAGCCAGAAGCCTTCTCTACTATGGCGGCAAGAATAGCGAAGTTGGTATTGTTGTATGAGAAATAATGGTCTGGCAAATTAAAAGCCTTTGGCGATGGGTTCGCTTTAACAAACCAATCCAATAACATTTGATTATCAGGATAAAGTTTTTCCTTTCTCGCCTTTAAGTCAAACGTATACTCATAATATGGGAGACCAGACCTATGACTTAGCAAGCTGCGAAGCGTTACTCCTTCATAAGGAAAATCAGGGTAATAATCTTTAACTGTTAAATCTAGACTTAGTTTTCCCTTTTCCACCAATTGCATGATAGCAACAGACGTAAACGTCTTTGACAAAGAGGCCAACTGAAATGGTGTTTCATCGCTAATTAAAACAGAGTCCTCAAAATTTGCGAAGCCAATGGACGAATCACACAAAACAACACCACTTTGAGCTATCAAAATACTTCCATTAAAACCCTTTTTGACCTTACTTTGAACAAAATCTCTAAGTAAAGCCTCTTTTTTGGAAGCCGATATTTCCCTTCTCAAGGAATCTATTTTCTGCTGCTTGAGCCATTCAGAATCAATGGTACTTACTACTGTTTCTTCTCCAGACTTGGAGTTACAAGAATAAAAGAAGGTAGCACAAAACAGGATGGAATAAAAAAACCTTAAGAGCATTATCTCTGTACAGACAAATTAGAAGTGAAAACACTGCTTAGATAAATAACCAAAACGGTAAAAACTGTACTAGAAAATATTTTCAGAAGCGTATGTAAAAACAAATGTGTACCTCCTGCTTCAATGAAGAAAAGGGCAAGATGGTGAATAAACACCACAACACTAATGTAAACGAGGTAACGCTGATGACCGAGCTCCGGCAGCGTAACACTCAGGTCATTTTCAATTCCTTTGGCAGGGAAAAAGTACAGAAGTATGCCACGCCTTAAAAAACCAACTAAAGTACATGCAGCGGCATGCACACCAGCAGTATTATAAAACACATCTACCGTCAAGCCAATAAAAAAACTAATTAGAATTACCCAGAGGGTATCCATATCGCCCGGCAACCATAAAATAGCTACGATGTATATAAAACAAAAAGCTACATCATAAAGCACAAGATTACGCACCAACAGAATTTGAAGAGCTAAGTAGAGTATAACAACTAAAGTGGCCTTTATTAAACTTTGACTATTCATTCTCGTCCTCCCTTTCTAAGTTTAATTGCTCGTCTACTAACTTATTATTCACCACGTAGACATAAGTCAAACCACCGAAATCTGTGGCTAAAGTCACATCCAAATCATGGAAAGCTCCATTATCAGGCGTAGCCACCATTTTTATGGTACCTACTAAGATGTTTGGAGGAAAAATTAAATTTTGAGATGATGTTACTACACTATCGCCAACAGATACTTTCTTAAACTTATCAATAGTTCCTAGTTTCACCACGTCATGTGAAACACCGTTCCAATTAGCCAAACCTAAAGCTGTTTGACCAGACTCCCTTAATTTTTGATTTGTAACCTCTGAAGAAACTCTAAAATCATCATGAAGTATGCTGTAAATTCTAGAAAAATGCTGACTACATGACATCACCTGACCTACCACACCTCTCGGCCCTATTACTCCCATTCCTGGTTCAATGCCGTCCAGCCTACCCTTATCAATAGTGATATAGTTTTTATTTCTTGCCGTAGTACTATTAATTACCTTAGCTACCTGAAAATCAAACCGCTGAGCATAAATGGAATCAACTCTATAGAAAGCGTCAGGCCTTCCTTGTTTTTGCTCTAACTGAACCACCTTATCTCTCAGAGCCTTATTTTCGTTTGCTAAACCTAAGTTCTCCTCTTTAAGATAAAGATATTCTTTCGCCTTATAAGTAGCAGCCATTGTATTCGCAGCCACAGCGTTGGTGGAATTGAAGACATTAACATCCCATTGCAGATTATTCTTACGAATAAGTGCAAAGGAGATAATCTCCAAAAATAGGAATAAGAAAAAGTATTTGGCTTTGTTTAAAAGCCCAAGTAATTGAGACATAAAAAATTAAATGCTCAAATGATAAATTCTAATGAACTAAAACAGCTTGAAATTTCTCAATATTCTTAAGAATTTCACCTGTTCCTCTTACTACCGCCTTAAGCGGGTCTTCTGCCACATGAATAGGAAGCTTAGTTTTAAGTTCCAATCTCTTATCTAAACCATGAAGTAATGCACCACCGCCAGTAAGGAAAATCCCATTCTCAAAGATATCAGCAGAAAGCTCAGGTGGAGACATTTCTAAGGCTCTCATGATAGCCTCTTCTATTTTAGAGATAGACTTATCTAAAGCGTAAGCTATTTCACTATATGTAACTTTAATTTCCTTAGGAATTCCAGTCATCAAATCTCTACCTCTAATTTCGATGTCTGCAGGTGCATCATCTAAATCTGGTAATGCAGCTCCTACTTGAATTTTAATAGACTCTGCAGAACGCTCCCCTATCAAAAGGTTATGCTCTCTACGCATATAGTCGACAATGTCTCTAGTGAAAAGGTCTCCAGCGATTCTAACAGAAGCTTCGCAAACTATTCCTGAAAGAGCTATTACAGCAATCTCGGTAGTACCTCCTCCGATGTCAACAATCATTGACCCGTTAGGCTGCTCAATGTCGATTCCAATACCAACTGCTGCAGCTATTGGTTCATGAACCATATAAACCTCTTTGGCACCTGCGTGCTCACAAGAATCTTTAACGGCACGTTTTTCAACTTCCGTAATTCCTGAAGGAATACAAACAACCATTCTGTGTGATGGAGAAAAGAACCAACTCTTTCCAGAGTCAATCATCTTAATCATTCCTCTAATCATCAACTCAGCTGCTGTAAAATCAGCAATTACACCATCTTTAAGGGGCCTGATGGTTTTAATATTTTCATTGGTCTTTTCATGCATCTGCATGGCCTTGTGACCAATAGCCAAGACTTTCCCGCTTACCTTATCTAAGGCAATTATTGAAGGTTCATCAACAACAATTTTGTCTTTGTGAATTATAAGGGTATTCGCTGTACCCAAATCAATTGCGATGTCGCTAGTAAGAAAGCTAAATAGTCCTGCCATCCGAAGAGTTAATTCTTAAAAATATGGAAATAATGGATGCAAATTTACGATTATTATTTGCAAAATTTTCTTTGGCTAAAGATTTTTCTTGCTTAGTTTTCTTATGCTACCATTTGTTCTCAACAAATAATTAGCCAACTCTTAATCAGCCGGTTATCAACTTAAAGCCTTCGCCGTGTAAGTTTAGGATTTTAATGTTCTCGTCTGCCTTTAGATGTTTACGAAGTTTGGTAATGTAAACATCCATAGAGCGGGCGTTAAAATAGGAGTCGTCTCCCCAAATTAATTTCAAAGCATAACTCCTACTTACGGGCTTATTTGGGTTTTGACAAAACAGCTTTAATAGCTCAGATTCTTTGGTTGTCAACTTTTTAGATTCTCCCCCATTTAGGGTCAACTTTAAATCAATAGTGTTAAATGAATAAGGCCCAATTTTAAACTCTTCTTGAACCTCTTCAGGCTCTTGTTTACTTACTCGTCTAAGTATAGCCGCTATTCTCATCAAAAGCTCTTCCATGCTGAAAGGCTTTGTCATATAGTCGTCTGCTCCACTTTTAAAACCTTGGATGGTATCCTCCTTCATTGACTTTGCCGTCAAAAATATAATTGGGACATTCTCATCTTTGAGCCTAATTTCTTTGGCCAGAGAAAAACCATCTTTTTTTGGCATCATTACGTCTAAAAGACATAAATCAAAACCACCAACATTTAAGAACATGTCTAAACCTTGATTTCCATCTCTTGCCAGCTCTACTGTATAGCCTTTTGACGACAAATACTCTTGAAGTAGCATCCCTAAATTGGGGTCATCTTCGGCTAACAAGATCTTTAATTGGTTTTCCATTTTTATGTTAATTGGTTAGACTGCCGTGTTTAAAAATTCTAATTCAAAAGTTGTTCCTTTGCCAACAATGCTGTTGACTTTGATATTTCCATGATGCAAATCCATCATTTTTTTGACGTAGCTTAGGCCAAGGCCAAAACCTTTTACATCATGTACGTTTCCGGTAGAAACTCTATAAAACTTATCAAAGATTTTACCTAGTTGATCTTTTTTCATTCCAATACCCTCATCACTTATAATTACAGAAACACCTCCAACGGTGTCTCTTGTAGCCACTTTAATTTTTGGTTTTTCTGAAGAATATTTGTTTGCATTATCAAGCAAGTTATAAATCACATTAGTCATGTGAACTTCATCTGCTATAATTTCAGGATTGCTTGCTGCTAGATCTAACTCTAAGCTTCCTTCTTTATTTTCTATTTGTACGCTTAGGTTTTGACAAACCTGCTCTATGGTTTCATGAAGATCTACTTCAGTTTGATTTAATTTAACATGCCCTTTATCTAAAAGAGCCATCTGAAGCACTTTTTCTACCTGGCTTCCAAGCCTGCTATTTTCATCTTTTATGATGTTTAAATATTTTTCAGGATCATTTTTCATGCTGGCATCTTTCATAACCTCCACAGCTAATGAAATGGTAGATATAGGCGTTTTGAACTCATGTGTCATGTTATTGATAAAATCGTTCTTAATCATTGACAGTTTTTTCTGTTTCAGCATGGTGTTTACTGAAGTGAAGAAAATACCGCCTATCATTAAAATCAAGACCAGTGAGCTACCAAAAACAGACCACATGTTACCCATTATAAAATTCTCCTTTTGCGGAAAATAAACATATAGGTACTGATCTTGCTGAAAAGCGTCGTTAGGAAATAGCTTAACATTATAAGCCAAGTCGCTTAATTCAGGATTATTATCAAGGCCGAAGGATGCAAATCGCATATTCCCTTTGTCTTTTACCCCGTACTCAAAAGCCAAATCGATGCCGTGATTTTTCAGTTCTTGCTTAAGCAACGTGTCTAGCATTTCCTGATTAACGCGTTCGTAAATATCTCTTTTACCTTGCATAAAATCGGTAAAAACATCTTTGACTAAATCTGCTTTATTTCTAGATTTCTCCAGCTGCTCACTATCATCCACTACCTCCACCCATTCATATTCTGGTTCTTCCAGCTCAGTAGCCACCGCCTTCGCTTTGGGTTTTGGCTTTGAGACATTTTGTTTTTGACGTGCTCTTGCTGTGTCTAAGTTTGTTTGCTGAGCTCTACTAAGCGTATCGCCTATAACCGCTAATTGACCATTAGACTGCTGTAAGCCCATTGGCCCCATTCTTTGACCCGCATTTACAAAAGCCCTGAACTCTTGATCAATTATATTTAGAATTTGATTAATTCCTTGATTTCTATTGATGGCATCGCCAGACCTTTGATCTAATTGTTGCAAAATCAAATTTTGCTCACGCATCATCTTTTTAACAAAAGCCATTCTATTTTCTGGCAAAAGATTTCTCTCGTCAAAACCAGCATCTGATAACTGAATATTGATAGTAAACTCTTCCATGGCAGGCAAACCACCAGTTCTTGGGTCAAAAACCACAAAATGAGTATCTGGTCTTGCAATTGCAGACTGCCTAACAGGCTCTTCAACGGGTGTTTTCTTTGCCAATAATGGCTCGCTTACTTTTTTTATCGTTTTTGCTGAAGTTGGCTTCTTCTTTAAAACCCTCTTTAGCTTCTTTTTTGGCTTACCTTGGTCAGTTAAAGATGCTAAAGCCAAGCGTTCCTGTTCCTTAATTTTTTTATTTGCCAGAAATAGAACCTCTTGTTTCTCCACTCTATTTACGGCCTGGTTCATTGACTCCACTACTTTTCTATCAAATTGCTCTCTCTTAACCACAAGAGCATTTTCAATCCAATACCACTGAAAAGCAATCAGTGCGATTAGAGCAAATAACATTAAACCAATGATGTATTTTATATTCTTCATTTAAGCAGAAAAAGAGCCGATTAACATTTGATTCATATTACAAAAATAAAGTTTCGCTAGCCACCGCTTCAGCGTTTAACACTTTTTAACCTAGTCTAAGCCCAAAACCCAGTTAAAAGAAGTTCTAAATCAAACACACTTTCTCGCTAAAAACCTTAGCAGCATGCCCATATACTAATACTATGAAAGCGTTTATTACAACTCAATTGTGTAAAATTCACTTTATTAGATAGTCAAATTCCCCTTATTTATTACTTTTACCCGAAACAACAACCCTCTTAATGATCATGAAGCTTTCAGAAGCATCTCACGCGAGACAAGAAAAACACCCAGAAAGAATATTACAGTTTGGTACAGGCGTATTGCTTCGTGGCTTATGCGATTTCCTTATTGACAAAGCCAACAAAGACGGCTTTTTTAAAGGAAGTGCGGTAGTGGTAAAATCGATGCCAGGCGGAATAGAAGTATTTAACGCACAAGACAACCTTTATACCGTTTGCGTAAGAGGAATAAAAAGTGGCGAAAACATTTCTAAAAACGTTGTTTGCGAAACAATAAGCCGAGTTTTGGCTGCTAGCACTCAATGGGAGGAAATTCTTAAAACTGCTGAAAACCCTGACATGGATGTGGTAATAAGTAATACCACTGAAGTAGGCTTAAAGTATGTCAAAGAAACTTTAGATGGCGTTCCTACTTCATTCCCAGGAAAACTTACTGCTTGGTTACAAAGAAGATTTAATGCTGGCCTACCTGGCGTAATTATCATTCCTACAGAATTAGTGGTAGACAACGGTGATGTTTTAAAAGACCTTATTCTTCGTCAAATAGAAGACCAAAACCTTTGCAGCGAATTTAAAAACTGGATTGAAAATGAAACTAATTTCTGTAATTCTCTAGTAGACAGAATTGTTCCTGGAAAACCAGCTAAAGATGAGCTTCAAGAGATTTATAAAGAACTTGGTTACGAAGACCAGCTTCTCACAAAATCTGAAGTATATGCTCTTTGGGCTATTCAAGGAAACGAAGATGTAAAGAAAAGGCTTTCTTTTGAGCAAGCAGATGAGCGAGTAGTAGTAGAAAAAGATATTACACAGTATCGTGAGCTTAAGCTAAGAATGCTTAATGCACCGCATACATTAATGTGTGGCCTTTGCTTTTTAGCCGATTTCGAAACGGTTAAGGAAGCTCTTAATAATGATATTATAGAAAAATTCATTTCGAACTTAATGCTGACTGAACTCGCTCCGGCGGTTTCTTCAAAAGTAGACCCTAAGGTGGTTCAGCGTTATGGAAGAGAAATTATTGACAGATTCAGAAACCCATATCTTGATCATAAATGGCATAGCATTACTTTCCAGTATACCATGAAAATACAAATGAGGACCATTCCTCTTTTGACAAGATATTATGAAGTATTTGGCAATGTTCCTCATTACTTCGCAAGAGGCATGGCGGCTTACTTATTATTTATGAAAGCGGTTAAAGAAGAGAACGGACAATACTTTGGCGAGCATAATGGTGAAAGCTATATCCTAAATGATGACCAGGCAGCGTGGTATTTTGAAGCATGGAAGTGTGGTGATGCAAAAGAATTAGCAAAAAAAGCACTAAGCAATACTGATTTTTGGGGAATGGACTTATGCACCTTAGAAGGGTTTGAGGATGCAGTAGCTACGCACCTTTGCAACATGAATATGCTTGGTGTAAAAGAAGTGGTTTCGGCATTAAATGTATTTGCCTAGCCTTTCTTAAAATAACGAGATATAAAAGAAAAAGCGTTGGTAGTCGCACGGAAGTAATCTTCTGCTTGATTTCCAACGCTTTTGTGTAAGAATACGGTTGAATAAATGATTAAGCAAATCTAATAATAGAATTGTTATCCCAAACAGTGGGTTCCATTTTTTTCGCAACATTTTTAAAATAAAAATTCAAATTAATGCGGCATAAATACAATTTGGATTTCGCTCAAAAATTATTTTGAAAATATTTTAACTTTTTTCTGCCTAGTGTTTGGAAAATATAAACTCATCCTGCATCTTTGCAATCCCAAACGAAGGGAGTTTAGCTCAGTTGGTTCAGAGCATCTGCCTTACAAGCAGAGGGTCGGGGGTTCGAATCCCTCAACTCCCACACTTATAATCAGGCACTTAGCAGAAATGTTAAGTGCTTTTGTTTTTTAGTTGCATACAATTTGCATTCCTGCGACCTCAAAAGAAAGCTTATATCAACTTATTTTGTAAAAGGAGACAATACTTTGTATGTTATTTCAACATTCGAAACTTCTAGTATCTCCAATTTCATTCCCTTGAATCCCACTATCCTACTATCTGTCAAATCATACTGAACTTCTTGAGTAAAACTTGGTCTGGCCAAACCTTCAGAAAATTCCCGATAAGTGAATTTCACATTATCCCCAACCTTTCCTCCATAGATAAACTCTTGTTTAAATTTAGTTTCGTCTAACAAAATAATTTCCTTGTTATCATCTATCTGGTCTTGTATTGTATTTACAGCTTTATATCCACCTAAAAAAGAAGGAACGGTGTATTCCCCATGCAACGGCCACTCAGGTATAGAAAGACCATACTTAACCTTCTTCTTATTCTTCAATACAGCAACAGCTGAACGAGCTTTCACACCGTTAACCTCTGAACTCCTTGTTGAGGACACATAAACTTCGCCTTTTGACGTGGTGTAGTATAAATAAAAATCATCCGCCATAAAATGCTTCTTAACACCCGTAGAAGTCCAAGAAAAATCCTTATCTAGATGAAACCCTTTTTCATATTTAGAAACTTCAATAAAGCTAACTAAAGTATTGCCCAACTCAGATGTTGTAATCTTACCCTCCAAAGGTAAATTCACAACATGAGTAATAGGTTTAATCATGTTGGCTTGTGAAAAAGCAGCCAAACTAATAAGGTTTAAAAGAATGGCTATTAGTGACGTTCTCATTATTAATGAATTGAATGTTGGTTAATTGAAGACTTTGAGAAATTAAATATTTATAGTGGTGAAAAGCAAGTTCAAGGGTAACATGACAAAAACAAATTCATCATTAACCCCAAAAAAACTACTACACTAAAAAAATCCCATACAATTGGTGGAAGCATTTTTATTAAAGGATGTGGAGGTTGGCTATCTCTATCCCATTTTCTAAAAATATACCTTTTCACTCTATCCTTTTTGCTATGTTGTGGCATTTAGTTGAGTTGTTCTCTTATGCAAAATACTTTTTCCTCCTGACAAAACCAATATTCATTTATCACTGATTAACTATTTAGTAGTCCCAAACTATAAAAAATCCCTTAGACGATTAATCCAACCTATATTTCCAAATAGCGAACCCTTACCATTTGTCTCTTTTATTACTCTTTTAGCGGAGGTTGAAACATAAGCATCAAGCTCTTTCAAATCTTTCTGACCCATCATTTTAGCCGTGGTATCTTTAGAATACAGAAGATGATTGAGGCAATAATTTGCAAAGGTCTTGCGTGAGCTATGAAAAACCATTTGGTCGTTCCCTATAACCTCTTTCATTCCGACTTTAATTAACTTATTGGCTTCTGAATCGCAAAGCTTAACCATCTCATTATTGTATTTTTTTAGAATCCTTTCCGCCCCTTTAAACAATGGTAGAAAATACTCTGAATCGGTCTTTTGCCTTTTACCTCTTATGTAGTTACGATTATCATTAGTCTCAATCTGACAAATGTCAAACTTCGCATAATCGCAATATGAAAGACCCGTATAGCAGCAAAAGAGATACATATCAATAGCATACTGAACCCTAGTATTAGAAAACCTATAACTTTCAAGCTTTTCAACCTCCTCTACTGATAGATGTTCTGTATTATATTCAACAACACGCTTAATTGATGTTGAGTTAATTTTATTTGTATCAATTAACCCCTGCGAATATGAATAATCCATTATCATCTTTACCACTGCTAGGCACTTATAAACATACGGCTCACCATAGCCTTTTTCATTCTCCAAAAACTTTCTATACCTATTTAGAAATACGGGGTCAACATCATCAGACTCGAGAAGAGGAGTAAACTCGAAGGCTTTCGAAAACCTCCTCCGATAACCCTCAACCGACTCTTTTTTTAGTTTGGGGTTAGTATCAATATAATGCTCAAGCAAACTGGCTAGGCTATGTTTTGGCTTTCCATCACCTAGAAATAATTCTTTGAGCTTCTTAGCTGATAAATTCTGCTTATTAACCTCGTAACTATTGTAAATAGCTAAAATACCAGACGTTTGTGACGCCAATATTGCATTAAACTGCTGATAACCATGACAGCCCTCTAAAACACTTTGATTTTTTTGACTCCAATAGGTTTTACTCAACCTGATTCCAGTTGAACCAATCTCAACACGTTTAGAATTTAAAGTCACCCTTGTTTGAATAGAAACGAAATCCTTTGACGACCTCGAAACCCTTGGCCAAAAATTTATAAAAATTGTATTTTTCATAATCTCTTTTATTGTAATCTTTTAACTCTGTAGTAACATTTAGGCAAATAAGCACTTTTTTTGCAGCAACAAAAACCTTTTAAGTTGATTATAAGGCAGTTATAGTTGGGAAATACCAACTATTGGAAATTATAAAAATAAAGGCAACTCCAATTTTCCTTCTTTCACCTCCCCATTGAACATTTTTAATTCTTCACAGTCACTTTGAAAAAAAGATTTTCCATTTTCTGAATAAAAAAAACCTAGATATTGACCTACCTCCACCTTCTCATTGGGTAGAATACTCTTATACATAATTACACCATCAATAAGCTCCACTACTAAAGTAACTTGCTTTTCGTTTTGCTTGATTAAAAGCTTCATGTCTCCCTGAAAAGCCCTATTCAAGGCTTTAATCTTATTTATTCTCCTCATTTCTTTGATTGTCTGGCAATAAAAACACTCTACTACTTACCCTTAACACTTCTTGAAATTGCTCCTCATTGATTAAGGAATCTCTATACCTACCAATTGAACTATTTTCATTAGAAGTAAACAAAAGCCTCCTCTGATTGTCACTATTGAACATCACGATACTACTTAGGCTTGTTTCTTCAGCTTTCACAAGTGAATTAAAATCACCTCGAAAAGCCTTTTCCAACGCTCTTATTTTGTTAAACCTCTTCATATTTATTTATCTTCTGGCTTTACACCCTTACCTAAACTGATTTTCATTTCAACTTTTCTCCCTTGAACAATAGGCATATTCGGAAACTCCGAACTCGGTATTTCAACCATTTTCCTATTTAGAATATCAGGAATTGAAATTGTACCCGTGCTTAGGTTATAAATGCAAACCAATGTTTCGGACATTATGCTAGCAAGTGCTTTACTTGAATTACTGCTAAATGCCTTATTCAAAGCCTTTATTTTATCTTTCTTGTTCATTTACTATTCTTTGTATTAATTCATCAACCTCGTCTTCAGAAAGACTTGAAAAATCAATTTTTTCGCTCTTTTCTTTTGGAATAACGAATTCAATAAACCGCAATAAAAAACCAACCCTTTCTTTAGGCTCTAAGCCGTTAAGGTCATTTTGAACGGTCATCATATTATCTTGGACTATTTTATTGATTGAATCTTTCAACTCGGATTTAACCCTATTTGGTGTGCCTTTTTTTCTGCCACCAGTCTTCTCTTTTCCTACCTCAAAAGCCATAATTATTATTCTATTTTATTCTACTTTAGAATTGAAAAACCTTTTTTTTGCATTTACAAACCTTATTTTAAAATCTTAATCAAAGTATCTTATCAAAATACCTTATTAGAATATCTTATTTAAGGTGGGGTAGTTTGTGTGTACTTAGTGTTGTTGATTCGGTGTACTTAATTGGGTATAGTTGCGGTTGCTCTATTTAAGGTGGGGTAAAGTTGCGGTTGTTAGTTGGTAAAGAAGCTAGCATTTTTAATGCTTTTTGTCTGGCTTCTTCTTTACCTTTCTTTAACTCTAACAATCTATTCTTTTTTCTAGCCATCTCAGCATTAAGAACCAATGACTCTTGACTTATATTAAACCCGAAATAAAAACCTCTGTTTCTCAAACTGTAGTATTTCATACCCCAATTCAAGCTTATTTCATTGATTAGAATTTTCTCAGTTAAATGATATCTTATTTTGTTCGGAGTTGAAAAGTACTTATCACGCCAATAAATAGGAACATCTATTTCTTCTAAATCCTTAAAGCTCTTAAAACCAAGGCTTCTTGCTATTAGGTGCTTATTATTCGACTTAGTATATTTCTTCTTGCCTAATATAGAACGCAAGCCACAATACACCGCAAAGACTAACTTTTCACTATCTGACTTTTCATTCTTGTAGAAATCAAAGACAATACTAGTATTAATACTTACCAATGGGCTTCCTTCATAAAACTTGTAAAGCCCTTCACCTCTATCATAAGCATCGTCTATATCATGAAATTTAATTGCGAGAACATCAGCAGCTTGCTCTAAATCCCCAAACCTTTGACCGTTTAAATACAATGCATAAGCCATTGCACTAGAAAGCATAGCACTAACCTCTTTAAACTCCATCATTTCGAAGCCTTTAAGCAGTCCGATTGGGAAAGCAATGTAATTAGCCATTCCTTTACTCCTCATCGCCTAGAAACGTTTTATTGAACCAATCAAAGAATGTTTGAAAGTCTTTAGCTAAGTAATAAATACCTCCTGCCTTTTCAATAGACTTTTGATAGGCTTTTTGAACTTCGCTTTGCCTATCTCTACCAACTTTAACCTCCACTTTAATAGAACGCCCCTTAAATGTCATACTCGTATCGGCTGTTCCTCGTTGACCGCTAGTCTTTATACGTTTTATACTGCCAATCATTTTTACTTGCCCTAAAACATTGGTATAACTTTCTCGAGTATCAATTACCCTACCCTCTGAACTTATCCTTTCAGCCTGACCTCCCATGAAGCGAACGTAGTCAATTATACACTTCGTCAACCCGTTAGAAGTCTTATCCGAATAAATCTTTCTTGGAATTGCGTGTTCTGGCACTCTTGGACAATTGTTTCTAAGCTCTTTAATCCTTAATTTAGCTAGCACATCCAATGCTTTAACCGTGCTTGATTCTAGAACTGATTGCGTACCTTTACCATACGTTATTGGCAAAGAGTTGTTTGTTTGGTTTTCCATCTTTCAGCTCTTTTTTTGTACGTCAATTAACCCCTGCTTTGCTCGCTCCTTTACCTCCGTGGAGGTTTGAACCTTACTAGATTCCATCCAGCCCATTAAATCTTCACGACTAAAATATAGCTTCTTCCCTTTTTTCATAAAAGGTATCTCACATCTATGGACATATCCATATATCGTTGGCTTAGCTAAGCTTAAAAAACTGGCCGCCCCTTCAACCGTCAAAAGCTCGTCACTATTAAAAGACTCGTTCTTTTGAGCTAAAAGTTTTTCAATCGACTCTAATTTGGAATAAAGCCCTTCCACCGCTGTGGGTAAATCATTGAAAGATAAATTCATTGCATATAGTATTTGTTACTTTGCAATGATAGGTGGGTGATTTTGGGTCATTTTGGGTTATCATGACCCAATTTATTTTGACTTATCCATTCAACCACTTCTGTGCGGTTGTTAACACTTGTATATACCTCCTTTCTTTCCTTAGAATGAGGTGTTAGAACATTAATATTCCCCTTTGCCCTTCTCTTAGGAATATTGAAAAAATTAGCAACTAGTTTATGCAACTCCTCTCTATTTTGCCTTTCGCAATAGTTTCTTTTTAAATACTCTAAGTAATCCAAATGATGAAATAGGCAAATCGAAAACTCGCATCCCCTTGTTTTAATAAGTTGGATTACTTTTGAAAAGCTTATTCCTTTTTCCTCTAAGAAACCTTCTAAACCATATTCTATCAGTTTTTTCTCAATCGTCGAAACAAATGATACCGTTTCCTTCACTTTCGTTTTTGACACCTCCTCCTTAAGTAGCTCCTGTAATATCCTTTCATAAGCAGAAATTACTTTTTGTTTAATTTCCAACACCCTACCATAATATAAACTTCCCCTATACCTATCTCCCGTAAACTGAAACAAATTGACCGAATAATTGAACTTTGTAATGTTGTTCAACTCCTCATTAACATACTTAACGGTATCTTTAACCTTGTCCGCAATCGTTTCTCCTTCTTTTATATCTAGATATCCAAGCTCTCCCGAAACTGCTAAGTTTTTCATCTTAAGGAGTTCATTTTGGTTCTTATAATATTGACTATTTATATCTGAAATCAACTTATCCGTTGCACCAATCAGTCCATTGTAAAATTCTTCATAATCATAAAACTGAACCGTTGCTTTTTTAAATTCCCTGTAAAAATACTTATCTAAGTATCTACTCGTATTCTCGTCCACAACACCATCAAGAACAATTTTCATATAGTCCATAAACTAAAAGTTAAATATGTTTTGTGAAAATTCCTTTTTCACTTCTGAGGGAAAACTACCAATATAACCTCTAGTTGTGGCTAAATTCTTATGTCCTAGGGCTTCGCTCATAAATTCCATACTGACCCCTTCATGCACTCCTTTCGTGGCAAAAGAATGCCTAGCCCAATATGTCGAAATCTCTTTTGGTAGCCCAATCTCAACCGAAAGTTTCTTTATATGTTGATTTACTTTTTTCGTGAAATTCTGAATTTTAATACGCTGAACATCTTCACCCGTTTCCGAATCCAAGAATGGAAATAGCAAGGCATTCGCACTAGTATCTTCACTCCTATATTTATTAATAATATCTAAAGTGATTTTATTTAAATAAATCGTAATCGGCTTAGATGATGCTTTGTTAGTTCTCTTAGTTTTTTCTCTAACGAACGAAATCATATCATTGTCAACGTTTGAATTACGAAGCAATAATATATCTTTCATATTCATTCCGTTACAGCCAAAAGAGAAAAACCACATGTCTTTTGCAAGCTCCTGCTCCTCCGTTTTAGGAATGGAGTTAAATAATTCTTTTAACTGTGAATTATTAAGCGACTTCTTAACACCTTTTGAAGTTGGTGGTTGATATTTTCCTTTACCAAAAGGATACAAATCCGAATCAATGTCTTTTTGAGAAATGGCATTATTAAAGATAGTTCTCAAAACCCTTATGTAAATTGAAACAGTTGTGGAACTCCTACCTAAAACATCTATCATGTAATTTTCATAACCTTGAAGCCATTCACTTGTTACACTATTAAAGTGAAGCTTAGAACCTCCACCACTTTTTTTGTATTCAAGATACCTTTTTATAGAGTTTAGGCTCAACTCATAATTACTGGCCGTTCCGAATTGCCTATTTCTTTTTAGCTTATCTATCGAATATTGATAATGATAAAACACGTCTTGTCCATCTGTGGAGGTTCGAAATAGTTTTCTTTCAAAATCTTCAAATGTAAATGAGTTTAAACTATTAGCCACATCAATTGCAGATGCTTCGATACTAGCAAGCTCTAACCTTTGGCTTTTATATTCCGCCCTAGGCTTTATAGTTAACCAAACACTATCAAATTCCTTTTGACTGTACTCGTATTGAGTAGTATACAATTTTTGAACTCTTGGACTTTTAGTGAAAACCCTAAGCTTAACGGGAAACTTCCCATTTTTCTTAATTCTTCTTTTATCCAGATAAATTGATATGAAAACATTCTTCTCCATTTCTAAATCCTTGTTATACACCAAATATAACAATTTGCATTTTATTTGCATACAAACGAGAAAAGAAAACCAATACTAAATATTAACTACTATCACATAAATACTATATTTACAGCATATTAAGGAATAAATAGATAGTGAACGGACAACAAATATTAGCCAATATTCTGCCTTACAAGCAGAGGGTCGGGGGTTCGAATCCCTCAACTCCCACTTCGAAATCAAAGCGTTAGCAAAGTAAAATTTGTTAACGCTTTTTGATTTTTAGGGCTTTAGTTTTAAAGGAAAGCCTTCTTCCCATATGTTTAGTTCAAGCACAAAAAATATCCCAAAACCATAGGAAAGTCTAAAGAAGAAAAGAAAGACCTTCAGTATAAAAATTTGGGGAAACATAAACGGAACTTACTAAATTTGAATAAAAAAGAATGGAAAACGACCTCCTTGGCAAGACCTTCGTTGGAAAATGGGAAAATGAAGATAACTCTTTACATCATTCTGGTTCTATTTTTTTAGATTTTGATGGGACCTCAAGGCTTGATATTATTAACTTTCAAACGTTCTGGCCACATTCAGATGAAAAAAGGCTGAACATTATCTATGGACACTTTACAGAAACGTCCACATTAAAAGCTTTTACTTTTATTCTTTTTGAGGGTAGACATACAAGATCGTCATTGGGTGGTCTCGTAAATAATTTTTCTTTTAAATATCGATATACCCTAGTTTCACCAAACCACGTATCTCGTCCAAAAAATATAAGGTTCGACTCTCTTATGATCTCGAGTACATCATTTCAAAAATGTACTGTTACAAATGACATTAAGGTAGACTATAACTTTGACGAAGAAAACGTCATTTATCATATTAAACCATCAAAAAAATATCCGCTCTTTAGGGATAAATATTTGAACATATACCTTTGGTGGAGAACCAGCCTTCCTTTGTCGAGTAGCAGAGAGATGACCATTAAAAATCATGGATGGCTTAATGTGGATTTTTCACAACCTAAGTCTTTTAATGAATGTCTCAAAGAAAAAGAAAGAATGGAAGAGTTCTTCACACTCTTAGCACAAGGCATGTGCTCCTTCGAAATGTTTGAGGTTCGTTTTGAAAAGGCCGACTTTTGGGTTTACGGCCTTAAAAATAATTATGACCACGACCTTGATACTTATCACTTAAGCTTTTTGGTAAAAAATTCATACATCCTTTTCTCTAATTGGTTTAACATTTATGATAGAATTGGTTTTTCATTAGAAAACTTCCATACAGCTTATGTAGAAAAGGGGCTTCACATTAAAAATAAGTTCCTTGCGTTTTGCTTCTCCTTAGAATTATTTCATAGAGAATATTTTAAAAGGACAGAACCCTACTCTGAAAAGCGTACAAAACAAGTCACAGCTATTTTAGAAAAATTAGTTGGCACTCCATATCACGAATGGTTCCGAACTCAAATTGCTGAAAAGCGGCGTGAGATAAGCTTCCAAGATAGAGTTTTAGAGCTCATCCAAACATCTAATGTGAACATAAGCCCCTTCACTGAAAAAGGTTTTGCAAAAAAAATCAGAGCTACCAGAATAAAATTTGTACATATGGACTTCAAGGACGAAGACGTCTTCACAGACGAAGAACTCATCAAAAACATTCACTTGATTTCAGCCGTTTTCCTTTCGGTAGTTAATAAAAAATTAATTTTAGGCACTAAGCCAATTAATGAATCTTATAGAAATACAAGTTTACTTAAATTGGACTAATGTTTAGCCGAAACGACCTTCAAGCAAACCACCCACAATCCTATACTGTCCATATCCCCACACTTTACCTTTTCGTCGCTATTTTATGAAATAATCATAGATTCACATACCATCCACCAAGCACATAAAAAACTCACCTACAATTAGTTACATACAACTAATGTTCTAAATCTAATACTTCCCGCTAACATAAAACTCACCCCAAAAACCCAGCCCTTACCTTTTCAAAAAGCCAAGCCACATATTTAATCCATCGGTTTATCAATCGTTTGTACTAATTTGCTTGTCAAACCCTATAAGAAATAAAATGAGCGAAGAAGTTGTCGTTGCTGAAGAATACGAAAGAGAACCCGTTCCCAAAAAAGCACTGAAAGGATGGAAAAGCTTTTTAGGCATGTATGCAGGCGAACATGCTGCAGGTACTGAATTCGTCATTGGCCCCCTTTTCCTAACCACAGGTGTTAGTGCTTTTGACCTTTTGGCTGGTCTTTTTGTTGGAAATCTAATGGCCGTACTTTCTTGGCGATTCTTAACCGCCGAAATTGGTGTCAAAAATAGACTCACCTTATACTTCCAGTTAGAAAAAATCTGTGGAAAGAACCTTGTCAAGTTTTATAACATTGCCAACGGTATACTTTTCTGCTTTTTAGCAGGTTCCATGCTCACGGTATCGGCCACTGCTGTAGGTATTCCATTTGACATGGATATGCCCAAACTAACCGATGTTATGCCTAACGGTATCACTTGGATTATTATCGTGGTTGTACTAGGTGCTATCACCACTTTAATAGCGGCAAAAGGCTACGCTATGGTTTCCAAAGCTGCCAACTGGATGTCTCCTATCATTATTGTAGGTTTTGTAGCTGCTGCTATTGTAGCCATGGGTCAATTAGAGATTCATAGCTTTTCTGACTTCTGGAACATTTGGGGTGAAGGTAAAGAGCCTTTCCCTGGTCAAATCAAATATACATTTTGGCATGTTGCCATTTGGTCTTGGTTTGCTAATGCTGCTATGCACGTTGGTATGTCTGACTTATCCGTTTTCCGTTATGCAAAGTCTGCGAAATCAGGATGGACTACAGCAGCTGGTATGTATGTAGGGCATTACATTGCTTGGATAGCCGCTGCATTGCTTTATGCCGTTTACCTTAAGACTCCAGAGGCCATAAACTTTTTAGCCAACGGAGAAGCTCCTTCTGTAGCACCGGGTCCACTTGCTTATAACGCTATAGGAGCCTTTGGTGTATTAGTTGTTCTTCTTGCCGGATGGACTACCGCAAACCCAACCATTTATAGAGCTGGTTTGGCTTTTCAGACTTTATTCCCAAAAATGAAATCGAGTGGTGCCACCATCATTGCAGGTGTAATAGCCACGGCGGCTGGGATATTCCCTGCCTTTGCCATGCAATTATTAGATTTTGTGGCTGTTTATGGCTTCATTCTAGCTCCAGTGGGTGCCATTATCGTTTTTGACCAATATTTCTCTTCTAAATTTGACGTTAGCTCTAATTACGCCGAGAAGAATAAATTGAACCTAAACTGGGCCGTTCTTTTAGCTTGGGCATTAAGTGTTTGTGGATTCTACTTTTACGCCAAAACGAATGGCGTATTCTTATCGTTCTTAACACTTCCTGCATGGATTTCTTGCGGCGTTCTTTTCTTAGTATTTAGTAAAATAATGCAGAAAAAGACCTCCTAATTTAGAACAACAACATATTCAAGGAGGTGGTTTTTCATTAAGCCACCTCTTTCTTTTTATATGACATTCTATTTTGGCGTATATTCGAGAAACACTTCACCCTATTTATGAAAAATACACTTCTACTCTTTCTAATAGCTTTCTCGAGCTATGCTCAAATAAACCCTGCCAACATTCAAATTGTGAGAGACCAATGGGGTGTTCCACATATTTTTGGAAAAACCGACCCAGAAGTGGCTTACGGGCTAGCGTGGGCTCATGCCGAAGACGACTTCAAAACCATCCAATTAACGCTACTAGCCGGAAAAGGAATGCTTGGCAAGCTCAAAGGAAAAGACGGTGCTGCTGTAGATTATGTAGTAGGCCTTTTAAAAACACAAGAAATAGCTAAAGCAAAAATGCATACCCTTTCCCCTGAGTTCACGGCTTTGGCCAAAGGCTACTTAGCTGGACTAAACCAATATGCAAGCTTACACCCGGAAGAAGTTTTGGTCAAAAACTCTTTCCCAGTTAGTATGGAAGACTATGTCTCCTCATTGATACTTTCTTTATCGGTTATTTCTGGAGCCGATGGTGTTATTAAAGACATTTATGGCGGAACTATAGAAAAGCCCGAAATCAAAGAAGAAATAAAAGGCTCAAACGCCTTTGCGTTCTCCTCTGCCAAAACAATCACTGGCGAAACTTTTTTAAACATCAACTCTCATCAACCTTTAGAAGGACCGGTGGCTTGGTATGAGGCACACCTTCAAAGTGAAGAAGGCTGGAATATGCTTGGTGGGTTTTTTCCGGGAGGCTGCGTTATTTTTCATGGGGTTAATGAAAACCTAGGGTGGGCTCATACAGTAAATCATCAAGACAAGATAGATGTCTATAAACTAGAGATGAAGTCGAAAAACTCTAGAAAGTATCTCTTTGATGGTGTTTGGAGAAAACTTGAAAAGAATAAAGTTAAGCTAAAAGTAGACCTCGGGTGGATAACCTTGCCCATTGGCAAGAAGGCATACTGGAGTGAATATGGTGCTACTTTAAAAACAAAAGGCGGTGTTTATTCCATAAGAATGGGAGCGAATCAGGACATAAGAGGTGTAGAACAATGGTATAAAATGAATAAAGCTACCAACTATCAAGAATTTCATAAAGCCATGGAGATGGTGGCAATTCCTGGATTCAATACCGTATATGCCGACAATCAAGACAATATCTTCTTTGTCTCCAACGGTAAAATTCCAATTAGAAACCCCAAATATAATTGGTCAGGTGTTTTACCAGGAAATACATCTGAAACACTGTGGACGGAGTTTCACCCTTTAGACGACTTACCGCAATATTTAAATCCTAAGTCTGGCTATTTGTTCAATTCAAATAATACCGTTTTTAATGCTTCTGCCGAATCTGACAATCTAAAGCCAGAAGATATTGACCCAACAATGGGATACCCGCTCAAGGATAATAACCGGAGCATGCGATTTGTAGAAAGAATGAAGGCCTATGATAAACTGAGCTACGATGATTTTAAATCCATCAAATATGATGGTCAATATCCTGCTAAGTTTCATTTCCCTTTAGATATCAATATCATCTGGGAAATGGAAAGCGAGAAGTATCCCGAAATAGCAAAAGAGATAGAATTGCTTCAAAATTGGAATAGAAAATCTAATATTGAAAATACGGGTGCTGGCTTCTTCGCCATTCTTGCTTATGAAATCATAGCAATAACAAAAGGCTCTAAAGATATTGAGATATTATCAAAGGAATTGGCGGTTAAAGCTATTCAGGCTAGTAAAGAACATTTGCTAGCTAACTTCGGCTCAACAGAAGTCGCTCTAGGAGAAGTACAGAAATTAGTAAGAGGAAACAATGCGATTCCATTACCCGGACTTCCTGATGTTTTAGCAGCCATGTACACGAGCCCTTACAAAGACGGTATGCGTAAAGGCATGGCAGGCGAATCTTATATACAATTAGTACGCTTTAAGAAGAACCAACGTCCACAAATAGAAACCGTAATAAACTACGGTGCTTCTAACCACCCGAAAAAACCTCATTATGCTGACCAGATGGAAATGTTTGTTAATCAAAAGACCAAGAAGATGACTTTGGACAAGGCTGAGGTATTGAAAAATGCAGAAAGGGTTTATTCGCCTGAATGAAAAGGGTAAGATAATTATCTAGCCCTTGCTTTGTTTTAAAATAAGAACAATAGAATGACATTAAATCGGTCTGAAGACCTATGAGCATACTCCACCAAGTCTAAAGGACTTTGCAGAGCGGGGGTTTAATCTTTAACCTCCTCCCTTCTTTTTAAAGCGATATCTATTACCATTTCAACATACTTGTTTTCCGCTTTTGGATTTTCCCACAGATTGCTAAAGTCTAAATCAGGTATATTACTCTCTATTTCGAATATACCAATTCCCTTAAATTCGCTAGCCAATTTAAAAATCCAATCGTTTCTTTCTTCTTCACTTGTTCCAAGTGGTGGAACTATTATCTTTCTATAAAGTGCAATTAATTCGTCTCTGCTCATAATTAAAAATCAATACTAATTATTAGAAGCCTCTAAAATGACATTTTAGTGTGACTCTGCTGCTAAGAAAGTTTCCACTTTTTAGAGTTAAACATCCATTACCGCTCTCCGAAGCTTGTAGCTTCGGTGTGGTGAATAAAGGCCTCTGACCTGGGCTAATCATTTATATCAGTATGCCTGCTAGGCTTCAAATCCAGTAACCTTCCCCGTGTTTCAAAGTGTTTTTGATACAGCTTCAGGGTAGCAAAAAAGCATAAATCAGGCCGGAGACCTTGTGACACTACTACGAAGCTAAAAGCTTCGTAGAGCGAACATAAAAAAAGGAGCACGAGGCTCCTTTTAATACAATATATTCATGTCAAGATTAGCCTATCAATAAGCTTTCTCTACGTCTCATTTTTCCTGCTGGAATACCAAACATCATTTTAAATCTTCTACAGAAATAAGCGGTGTCTTTATAACCAACCTCCGCACCTATGGCACGAATACTTTTCTTAGAAGTTCTTAGAAGGGTTACCGCAGCTTCCATTCTTTGATACTCGATATAATCTTGAGGATTAATACCTGTCAACATTTTGAAGTATTGACCTACATAATCTTCTGAAACGTTAGCAACATTGGCTAGTTGCTTGTTTGATAAATCGCCTTCCAAGTTTTCCTTGATATAAGCAAAAATGTCTATCAAACGAGGGTCTTTGAAATACGTACTGTTTGTGGCTAATTGTTCTACAAACATTTTATTTCTTAAGATAAAGCGAATAATCTCAATAACAACCTCTTCGGTTTTATTCATTATCACTCTACCCCTACCTGCTTCGTCCGTAAAGTCTTCAACAAGAATATCTTTAATAAGACCCGCTAGTTTGCTATCGTTTTTGATAAAAAACGGAGGAATATCTAAAGAGGTAAAGAAATTAACTGAGTCAAAAACCTTTGCTTCAAAAGCAATAAGTCCAAAAGAGTTACGCACCTTCCCTATTTCATGAGGAATGGTCATGGCATCAAAATAATGCTCTCTTCTAGTCATGAACTCTTCGTAAGTAATATTCTTTGGCTCGCCAGAACCATAAGTGATATTAGAAGATTTACCACCTGGAATGAAAAGCATGTCTCCTGCCTCAATTTCCTCATCAATCCCTTCCAGCTTCACATTGCCATCATAAAGAATAAGCAATGTGTTCTCCACATCGTAGAAATTCTTGATTCTTATTGGCTGCAAAATGTTAATGTGCCTTGCTTTCGCAAACTTCACTCCCAGCGATTCAATTATCTTATTATAATCTTCCATAATCAACAAACAGTATTCCCTTCAAAATTTTCTGTGTTCAAATATTCAATCAAACACATTGTACAAAACTAATAATCTTTTTTTAACACTCAAACGTTAAATTGCATTAGAATGTTTAATTAGTTATACAAAAGTAAGACCAAATAGGTTCTTTTCTTAAAAAAATCTAACTTTTGTACAAATTTATATACTTATACGATAATATCTTTTTGGTAAAAAACCTAGAAAATATAGGCCAGACATAAAAAAAGGGCGTTTTTGACGCCCTTAAAAAGTCCAATGCTTTGTTGTTTTACTTCAATATTGACCTTGCGATTACTAGTCTTTGAATCTCTGATGTTCCTTCATAAATTTCCGTAATCTTAGCATCACGCATCATTCTTTCTACATGATATTCTTTTACATAACCATAACCTCCATGTACCTGAACCGCTTGTGTGGTCACCCACATGGCTACTTCAGAAGCATAAACTTTGGCCATAGCCGCGGATTCAGAATAGTTCCTGCCTTGGTCTTTTTCAAAGGCAGCTTTATAAATTAAGAACCTAGCCGCTTCAATCTTAGTATGCATATCAGCCAATTTGAACTGTATAGCCTGGTGTCTTGAAATCTCCTTACCAAAAGCCTTTCGTTCTTTAGAGTATTGAAGAGCTCGCTCATAAGCACCTGAAGCTATTCCTAAAGCTTGAGCCGCAATACCAATTCTACCGCCATCAAGCGTACCCATGGCGAACTTAAAGCCATGCCCATCATCACCAATTCTATTCTCTTTTGAAACTTTAGTATCAGAAAACATCAAAGAATGTGTATCTGAAGACCTAATTCCCATTTTGTCTTCTTTTTTCCCAACCACAAAACCCTCTGTTCCCTTTTCTATAATTAAGGCATTTATACCTCTGTGACCTTTGTCTGCATCGGTTTGAGCTATCACCAAGGCAATATCAGAAGAGCCGCCATTGGTAATCCAGTTTTTAGTACCATTGACCAAATAATGGTCTCCTTTATCAATCGCTGTCGTTTTTTGGGAGGTAGCATCCGAACCCGCTTCTGGCTCCGAAAGACAAAAACAACCTAGTTTTTCGCCTAGAGCCAAAGGCTTCAAGTATTTCTCTTTTTGAGCTTGCGTACCGTATTTTTCAAGTCCCCAACAAACTAAGGAGTTGTTTACAGACATAATTACGGCAGCAGATGCATCTATTTTGGCTATTTCCTCTAAAGCGAGTACATAACTGATAGTATCCATACCTCCGCCACCATACGCTGGGTCTACCATCATTCCGAGAAAGCCTAGCTCTCCCATCATTTTTACCTGCTTTTCTGGAAATTTTGAATGCGTATCTCTCTCAATAGCATCATGGAGCAATTCTTTCTCCGCAAAATCACGGGCAGCTTCTTGAACAGCCAACTGTTCTTCCGATAAATCAAAATTAATTCCTTGCATTTGGTTTCTATGTTGATGTAGAACCAAAGTTACAAGAGGAAATAACAGTATGCAAGCATACCATTATTAATAAATCTTAAGTTTTAGGCTACACCTCCGTTTACAGAAAGTGTATGTCCACTGATATAAGAGGCTTCTTCTGTAGCTAGGAATAAATATGCATTTGCAATATCAGCCGGCTCTCCCAGTCTCCTCACCGGAATGTCAGCAATAAAACCATTTCTAATCTCTTCTGGAATACTATCTGTCATGTCGGTTTTTATAAAACCAGGAGCTACGGCATTGGCAGTAATATTATGTTTGCCAAACTCTTTTGCCCATGTTTTTACCATTCCAATAATGGCTGCCTTGGTGGCAACGTAATTCGTTTGACCAAAACCTCCTGTTATTCCCACTACCGAAGAAGTACAAATTACACGACCATATTTCTCCTCAACCATGTGAGGCACCACAGCCTTCGTACAATTAAAAACACCCGTCAAATTGATGTCAATCACAGACTGCCATTCATCTTGGCTCATTTTCAAGAAACTTTTGTCTCTTAAAATTCCTGCATTATTTACCAAAATGTCAATTTTCCCAAAACGACTAATTGTTTCATCAACCGCCGATTCGATTGAATTCATATCTTTTACATCAACCTTTTGAAAAACGCATTGTTTCCCTGTTTTATCAATCGCCAAAGCTGTAGATTCACCAGCTTCTAAAACATCCCAGATAATAACCTTTGCTCCTTCTTTCACAAACAGTTCTGCCGTAGCTTTTCCTATTCCTCTGGCTCCTCCTGTGATAATGGCTACTTTGTTTTCTAATCTCATATCAAACTCCAGTTTTTACAAAAGGTGGTCTTTTAACCACAGCTTTTAATGTTTTATTTCTCACCTTAACAAAAACCTCCGTTCCGGTTTTTGAAAACGCCTTACTTACATAAGCTAAAGCAATTCCTTTTTTAAGCATTGGCGACATGGTTCCAGAAGTGATTTCTCCAATCGTTTCGCCTTCGGCATCACAAACTTCATAATGTGCTCTTGGAATTCCTTTGTCAATCAACTCTATGCCTACAAGTTTCCTTTTAACTCCCGCTTCTTTCTCCGCTTTTAAGTTTTCTGAGTTCACAAAATCTTTAGTGAATTTAGTTACCCAACTCAAACCCGCCTCTAAAGGAGATAATGTATCAGAAAGGTCGTTGCCATAAAGGCAATAACCCATTTCTAGTCTTAAGGTGTCTCTAGCACCTAGGCCTATTGGCTTTATATCAAACTCAGCTCCTGCTTCAAAAATTTTATGCCAAAGAGCCTCGGCATTTTCTTTAGGAACATACAGTTCAAAACCACCAGCACCAGTATATCCAGTTGCGGAAAGAATAACATCTTTTACATCGCCAAAAGTACCTTTGGTGAAAGTGTAGTATTCAATATTATCTAAAGGGATGTGCGTCAATTTTTGAAGCGTCGCTATAGCTTTAGGCCCTTGCACGGCAAACAAACATAAGTCGTCAGACCAGTTTACCATTTCTACATTTCCAGTATTATACTTTTGGATGTGATTCCAATCTTTCTCAATGTTTGATGCGTTCACCACCAACATGTATTCATCTTCATCAATCCTATACACCAAAAGGTCATCGACTACACCACCTGTTTCGTTTGGCAAGTAACTATACTGAGCTTTTCCGTTATAAAGTAACGAAGCGTCGTTTGAAGAAACTCTTTGAATCAAATCTAAAGCACCTTCTCCTTTCAGATAAAACTCACCCATATGACTCACATCAAAAACACCCACAGACTCTCTCACTGCCATGTGCTCCTCAATGTCTGAAGAATACCTAACCGGCATATTAAAATCTGCAAAAGGGACTATTTTTCCTCCAAGTTCTACATGAAGGTCATTTAGCGGAATGTTCTTAATCTCTGTCATACAATTTTCTTTTTATTTAAAGCTTAAAATTACAAATACTAAAGCATCCGTCCATTTTCTAATAGTATCTTCTTATCAATAACTGCCGGAAGCTCCTCTACATTATGCGTAACATAAATGAGCGTTTTATTAAGCTTGGAAACAAGTTCATTGACCAAATCCCTGATAAAAACCATGTGATTATAATCTAGGTTTTGGCAAGCTTCATCAAATAAGAGTAATTCCGGATTTTTAACCAAGGCTCTTGCCAGTAAAACCAGCCTTTGCTCCCCTGTTGATAACTCGCTCAGTAAACGATTTTCAATACTTTCTAAATCAAGAAGCTTCATGATTTTCTCTAAAGCCACTTTATCCACATCGCTAAGCTTTTTAAATAAGCCAATTGTATCAAAAAGACCCGATGCTATAACTTTCCAGACTTGCATATTCTTAGGGAAGTAAATGTGCATTTCGGGAGATAAATATCCCATTCTCTTCTTTAAGTCCCAAATACTCTCCCCTGTTCCACGCCTCTTACCAAACAAGTAAAGTTGATTTTGGTAAGCCTGTGGATTATCTCCTGTTATTAAGCTAAGTAGCGTACTTTTCCCTGAGCCATTTGGCCCCATCAAAGCCCATTTTTCACCTGCCTTTACTTCCCAGTTAATATCTTGAAGAACAGGCTTGTCTCCGTAAACTACTTTACCATTAATAATTTTAATTACCGAGTCTGTTTTCTCACTCTTTGCCGTCTTAAAATGTTCCAATAATTCCTGGTCAAACTCAATTTTAAGCTCCTTCTTCTCCTTACTTGGAAATGGCTTTTCGAAAACTCCTTCTATCGTTCCCGATTTTAGCTCAATAAGCTTATCAATACAAGCTGGCATATCGTCCACATTCGCCACCAAAACCAACTGGACTTTCATGTTATCCATAAGGGCTTTTAATGCAGACTTGCTCTCTTGGTCTAAACCAATAAAAGGATTATCAAGCAAAAGAATTTTAGGTTTCTTTAGCAGCGAAAGGGCAATCAATGACCTTCTTGTTTCACCATTAGAAAGCGAAGTAACCTTCCTTTCTAGCAGGTGTGAAATTTTCATTTTATCTGCAATCTCTTCTACCCAGGCTTTCTCGTACTTTGGTTCTGGTAAATCCACAGATTTACTATCTACAGTTCCTACGGGCATTACTTGATTTTGAATGACTTCATAGAGCGTAGGCCCTATTTCAGAATCATGGGCATGATATCGCTGTTGGTAATATTGATAGGCCGGCCCCACCAATCTGTGAAAGCCATAATCTCTAGGTACAAGCTCTATTTCGGAATAATGCGGTTTTGACACTTTCCCTTTCCAAGGAAAAATTTTACCCGCCATGGCATCAATGAGCGTGCTCTTTCCACTACCGTTTTCTCCAATTATTCCAAAGTTTTGGCTATCAGCCAATTCTAGATTTATATCAGCTAAAACCGTATTTTCTCCCTTTTTTATGAAGACTTGATTGAATGAAATCATTCGGTAAAATTATACTTCTGTGCTCAGAAAAGAATCATATTCGAAAAATTACTACCCAAAATTCATTTGCTATCTAAAAAATAGGCGTAAAATGCTTTTTCTCAATTCAAACCAACCATTACATAATCACGGCTCGCCTTCCGGCGGGGACTCCATTTTTTTTCGAAAAAAAACGAAGCAAAAAAAACAGAGCCCTGTAAACTCACTCAGTCAAAATTCTAAATAATAGACAGCCAGAGTTTAACTTTTGGTTTTTAGAATTTAGCCAGTGTTCAAAAAGTACAGGACTATATAGGGAATTACTAATATTACTCTCAATCAACATTTCCAGATAAAAGAACACGCTATTTTTTCTGTTACTATTCATTTTTAGTAGATTTCAATGAACAACCCAATTTAAAATGACTTGGACTATTGCCTTCTGGATTCTTGGCTCTTATGTGGTTCTGAGTACGCTTGCCTATTTCATTCAAGACTTCTTCATTTTTAAACCTGAGAAACTGTCTGATGACTTTGAGTTTAAATACGACTATCCTTTTGAAGAATTAAACTTCACCATTTCTGACAAAGTCACGATTAATGGACTTCGCTTTTTTTCGGAAGAAAAAGAAAAGAATGGCCTAGTCATTTACTTTCATGGAAACACAAGAAGTATCAAAGGTTGGGCGAAATACTCTCGCGATTTTACCGTTCATGGCTACGATGTACTCATGATAGATTATCGTGGTTTTGGAAAAAGCAGAGGAAAACGCTCCGAAAAAGCCATGAAAGAAGATGCACAGCATGTTTATAATAGGCTCCGGTATGATTTCGGGATATTAGAAAGTGATATAGTGATTTACGGTCGCTCTTTAGGCTCTGGCTTTGCCGCAAAACTAGCATCTTCTAATAAACCCAAAATGCTTATTCTGGATGCTCCCTATTACAGTTTCTCTAATTTGACAAGTCGATTTCTTCCATTTCTTCCGCTAAGTATCATACTTCGTTTCAAAATAAGAACCGACGAATGGCTGAAATACTGCCGATGCCCTATTTACATTATTCATGGCACCAAAGATTGGCTGATACCACTGCGAAGCAGCGTCCGCTTATCAAAAGTAGCTCCCTTAAACACACATCTAGCACCAATCTACGGAGGTGGACATAATAACCTTCCTTCTTTTCCAGAATACCACAGAGTATTAAGGGATATTCTGCTAGGTGAGTATGACGAATTTGACAAACAGATTTTGGGCGATATAGGCTTCAACACTTAATTCGGGGATAAAAATGAAATTTCTCAAATGGCTAATAATCGGATACTGCTTTATTCTAGTAGTCCTTTACTTTATTCAAGACTTGGTTATTTTTCAGGCCAATCCACTTCCTGAGGGCTATCAATTCAATTTTGACCAACCTTTTGTGGAAAAAAACTACACGGCTCCCGATGGTACAGAAATAAACACCTTATTCTTTCCCACTTCTCAAAAGTCAAAGGGTTTAGTGTTTAATAATCACGGTAACAGGAGAAATTTATCTAGATGGGGTCGTTCTGCGGAGCAATTCACAAGCCTAGGCTACGACGTCTTTTTCTATGATTACAGAGGTTTTGGTAAAACAAAAGGCAAGCCAAGCGAAGAAAACATCTTTAGCGATTCGGCATTTCTTTATGGCGAAATGAAAAAGAAATACAGCGAAGACGGCATAGTGATATATGGTCGTTCATTAGGATCTGGCGTGGCAACCAAGCTGGCCGCCGAAAACAAACCTAAAATGCTAATTTTAGAAAGTTGTTACTACAGTTTACCTGAAGTGGGCAAAATGCATTTACCCATATTCCCTTACCAATGGATAGTAAAACACCCTTTTAGAACCGATTTAAGAATTGACAAAGTCACCTGTGAAACCCATCTCATTCATGGAACTGAAGACAAATTGATTCCTGTGGAATCTAGCTACATGCTGGCAAAAAAAATGAGTAAATCTCCTGACGAAGTGCTCACCCTTTTGCCAGGAGGGCACAGAGGATTATACCAACTAGAGGCCTACCACAAAAAATGGAAAGAATTACTGGCTCCTGAGTTACTTCCTTAAACTTTCGGTGGAAGTAATTTGTACATCACCGGAGTAACTATTCTCGTTAATATCAATGATGAAATTAAACCCCCTATAATTACCAAAGCGAGTGGAGAATACAAAGGTGAATGCTCCAACACTAAAGGCGTTAAACCTCCAATGGCCGTTAAAGTGGTTAATACAATAGGAATAAATCTGGTTTCCCCTGCTTTTTCAATGGCCGCATTTATGCTTAATCCTTCATCGGAACGAAGAAAGTTGGTATAGTCCACCAGCAAAATGGAGTTTTTGATTTCTATTCCTGCCAAGGCAATGATACCGATGGTGGCTGTAAAAGAAAGTGAGTTTCCTGTCAAATATAGAATACTAACCGCTCCAATAATTCCCAAAGGAATAACTGAAAGGACGATAAAAGAGCTTTTGAAAGTTTTAAACTCTAAAATCAAGATGGCTAAAATCCCAAAAATGGTAATGATAATGATGTTTCCTAAGCCGCCAAAGGTCTCTTTTTGACGCTCCACTTCTCCTGAGATTTGATACCTATAGCCTTCAGGGATTTCTATTTGCTCTAGCTTTTCAATGAATTTTTCATTGACCGAAGGTGTCAAATAACCATCTGCTACAAAAGAGGATACTAAAACATAACGCTCCTTATCATAATGGTTGATATTATTTGGCGAACTCTCAAATTGCACCGTTGCCAATGCTTTTAAGGGCACTTGAGCTCCATTTGCCGCAGGCACATAAATTTTATCAAAAACGTCGAACGTACTATTGTTAGCATCTTTCAAACCAACATTGATTGCATACTCATCACCAGCCTCATCTCTAAATTCACCAATATTCAAACCAGAAATAGCCATTCTGATGCTCTTATCTATCTCAGCCGTTGGGATGCCAAACATTCCAGCTTTGTCCCTATTTATATTGACCCTCAAGTCGGTATTTACAACGGTGGCTGGGTTATTAATGTAAATAGTCCCATCGGTATCTTTGTAGGCTTGCTCTACTTTTATTGACAAGTTTCGCAGCGAATCTATATTTTCACCGTAAACCCTTACTGCCAAAGGAGCAGCCACTGGTGGCCCTTGTTCAAACTCTTTAACCACAATTTTTGCTCCTGGGTAATCGGCAAATTTGTCTCTCAACTCATTTACAAAAACTATTCTATCTGGCACTTCGGTGTCTTCTTGAAGTTGGACAAACAGCTGTGCAAACTCTGAACTCGCTCCACCTCTAGGCAAAAGGTTATAATAGATTCGTGGATTATCCTTTCCAATATTTGCCGCATAGTTTCTCACTATTTCCTCCTCTGAAAGCGTTTTCTCTACAAAACGAACAACCTTATCCGTAGTCTCCAGATTTGTACCTACGGGCGTAGTAATATCAATGAGCAACTGTGGCTTTTCCGATTTAGGAAATACGCTAATTCCAATTACGGGAATCAGAGCCAAACTGCCAGCAAAAATTAAAACAGCAATTAACAAGGTGGTAAGCGGTCTTGATAATGACCAATGAAGGATTTTTCGGTAAGAACCTTCAATTCCTTTTTTCATGTATTGTAGAACAATGTTCCCTTCTTCGCTGCTGTGTTTTGGCATTATCATACTAGCCAAAAACGGCACAATGGTAATGGACACAAACAAAGATGCTAGCACGGTGGCAATAACCGCCATTGGCAAACTTCTAATAAACTCACCCGACGACTCCGGTAAAAAAATTAGAGGTAAAAAGGCAAATAATAAAGTAGCGGTACAACCCACCACCGCAAGACCAATTTGCTTTGTTGCCAAAACGGCCGCCTCTTTTCTGCTGTAACCTTCTCTTAAAAATCTTGCAATATTTTCTACGACCACAATGGAATCATCCACCACCAAACCAAGGGCTATCACCAAACCAACAACAGAAAGTTGATTTATTCCAAAACCCATGATATCTAAACCTGCCAAACCAATTGCCAAGGATAACGGAATAGAAACCATGACAATTAAAGCTGCCCTAAACCCTAATGGAATTAGGGTAATCATCACCAAAAGTATAGCAATGCAAAAATCACGAGCCAGTCCTAATAAACGCTTTGAAACAGAATTAGCTTGGTCAAAGCTCGTCTCAAAAGTCAGATTGGCTGGTAAGTTTTCTTGAAAGTTTGAAATAATGGGTTCTACCTCACTTTTGACATCAAATATATTGGTGTTGTTTTTTTGCGTAGCGGTTATAAAAACAGCTCTTTTCCCATTTAGTCTGGCTTTATAGGTGATTTCCTCATAACCCATGGAGACCTCCGCAATGTCTTTCAAATAAGTCACCTGCGTTCCTGAAGTACTTACTATAGTGTTCTCAATTTCCTCCAAAGATTTATATGAACCAGAGGTTTTGACGTTTAGCGTTCTGTCCCCTATTTCAATAGAACCTGCAGGTATATCAGTGTTTTCGGCCTGAATTAATCCCATTACTCTATTAATCGGGATTTTGTACTGAGCCATTCTATCGGTATTCAATGCTATTTTAACTTCCCTGTTAGGAAAAGCGTGAACCTCCGCACCTTTAATGTCTTTTACTTTTTCTAAGGCATCTTTTAACTCCTCTGCCTTTTCTTTCATTTCATGATAAGGTGCCGTTTCCGACATCAGGGCGGCTTGTAAAATATTTACCGACTCTGGCGTGTATTTAAACACATCTAGGCTATAAATATCTTCTGGAAGCTTGTTTCTGATGGCGTTTAGCTCTCTTAAAGTTTCGCCATATTTCTCATCATCATCCACGTGGTGCATAAACTCCACCGTGATGTTAGCAACCCCATCACCTGAAACCGAAAAGATGTTTTTAACGTCATCTAAGCCATTCAGTCGGTCTTCTATGGGGTCAACAATTAGTTTCTCCATATCCTTAGGACCTGTTCCTGGATAAATAACCACAATGGTATTAAAAGTTGCCTTTAAAACGGGGTCTTCTGCCTTAGGCATGGTTAGCAAAGAGCTAACACCCAAGGCCACTATCATGACAAAGATGATAATGGTGAACTGATAATTTTTAACCGAAAACTCTGCTATCTTCATATTAATTGACCTTTACAGGTTTACTACTTTAACATTTTGACCTTCGCTTAAAAAATTGGCTCCTAGCGTCACTACTTGGTCGGCAGTGCTTAAACCTGTCAAAACCTCCACTTGATTTTCGTGTATTCCACCAATTAGAATTTTCCTTTTTTCTACCGATTGACCATTGAAAACAAACACAAAAGCATTCTCATTTTCTGCCTCAATTAGAGATGAAGCAGGAATCATTAAAACCTGTCTTTCTGATTGCGGCGTAATTTTAGATTTTGCCACAAAACCAGAGATTAGCTTCTTCCCTTTACTGTTTAAAGTCAGCTCCACTTCGTAAGTGCCCGTACTAGGATTTATTATTTGAGCAATTTCTGTTACCCTAGCAGGAAAAACCTCGCCAGCATAAGCGTCAAGTCTAACCTCCGCATTGTCTCCTATTTTGACTTTGACTACATCTTTATCTGCCAAACCTACTTTTACATTAAAAGAAGAGCCACCAGTTCCAAGAATTATAGCCGGAGCAAAAGGGGTTATAAGCTCGCCTTGTTCTGAAATTTTCATCAAGACTTTTCCAGCCTGAGGAGCATATATTCTAGATAGTTTTTGATTAAACTTGGCCGTTTCCACACTTTCTTTCGCTAAAGAAAAGGCCGTGGTTGCATCTTCTAAATTATTTTTTGTAGCCACCTCATCTTCTAGCATTCCTTTGACACGAGCTACATCACGTTCTGCTTTTTCTAAACCAAGTTTAGCTTGATTTACAGCCGCGTCAATTTCAGACATATCAAGCTCAGAAAGTAATTGCCCTGCCTTCACGTACTGTCCTTCTTTAACATACATTCTCTTTATCATTCCCCCTGTTTTGAAAGCCAGTTTTAATTCTGCTTTAGAAGAAAGTACGCCACTCGCCAAAATGTCATCTTGAATGGTTTTTTGAAGAGGAAACACGGTACTTACCGACTCCAACTCCTCCTTTTGCTCAGTTTCATTCGCTTCTCCACTCTCTTTACAAGACCAGAAAAGAACGCCTAAGACCAATAAATAGCTGATTTTTTTCATTGTATTCTTTTTTTACTGAGCACTAACTTTATCCAAAACCGATTTTTTCAACCAAATATCAAACTTGGCCAATGAGGTCTTTTGTGCTGCTATCAAATTATCGTTTTGAGCTTTGATAAGCTCTATATAAAGAGCGTCTTTGTTTTTATATTTTTTCTCAACAATCTCAAGTAGCGAAGCTGTACTCCCCAAAGCCGCTTCGGATGCTTTTAAAGCTTTCAAAGAAGCACTATAGTCAATATAGGCTTGAGCAACCTGCATTTTTATCTGCTGCTCTGCTTCTTGCTGCTTTACCTCTAATATTTTCCCTTGAATTTCTGTTTGCTGAATTTTGTGCTTCTTTTCGTTTCCATGAAAAATATCCCAGTTTAAACCCAGCTGACCAATAGCATAAGCCTGCTTATTAAATGTATATCCGTAACCTTGAAAACCTGTGCTGCCACCAAAATAAACACTTGGCAACTTTGCACTTTTCTCTTGCAGCTGGAGTAAGGTGTTATTTACATTCATTCCCGCTTGAAGTTGACTAAACTCAGGCCTATGAAGAATAGCAGCACTTTGCAAAGCATCAACCTCTTGCACTAATGGAAGTTTATCTAGCAAAAGCGTGTCCACTTCCACTGGCGAATCAAAAGGTCTATTTATCAAAAAATTGAAATAGGCTTTCGCTTTATCAATGTTCTTTTCAGCATTGGCTATTTCCCCTTCTAGCTTATTGATTTCATACTCCGACGCATAAATGACATCTTTCAAAGCCAATTGATTTTTTACAAGTCGCTGATTAAAATCAAGATACTGATTCAAAAAAACAGCCGAGTTTTTATAAATATCAAGAGCCTCTAAACTTTGTAAATATTGATAATATGCCGCTTCAATATTATACTTCAGTTCATATTCCAGGAGCTTTCTCTTTGCTTCCTCGGTTTGAACCAAATCTCTTTGAAGAAGCATGTTATACTTTATTTCAGGATTGAATAAAGGTAACTCAAATGTGAACTTGGTCTCATGAAAGTTGTTTGGAGCAAATTGAATGTTCTGGTTTTCCACCATCGGAAAATTATCGCTTTGCGTAAGCTGATTAAGCGAACCGTAAACCGGATTTAACAAATCTCCAATAGGAAACTCAATACTTCTACCACCAGCTGCTATCGTATAATTTGGGGCAAAAGTGATTTTAGGGAAAATATTAGAGCGAGCTATATCAATAGCCTTGACCGATTTTTCTATTTCCAGTTTCTGCTGCTTTAAAGCAAGGTTTGTACTTAAACCCTCTTCTATATACGCATCTAGAATCCTTTCTTGAGCTAAAGCACCAAAAGAGAACAACACAAACAGGTAGGTGAGCTTTTTCATGTTTATTTGATAACTGTCATAATCAAGTTTGAAGTAGCCTTTGCTAGCAACTTCCCTTCCTTAGAGCTTATTCTACACTCTACATGAGCTATGGTTTTTCCTGCTCTTATCACTTCTGATTGTATTGTGATTTTATCGCCAACCATTGCTGGTCGCAGAAAATCTACATTTAGGTTGGCTGCTACATAAAAACCATCTCGTCCTAAAGAGAAGGTGGTCATGCCCATAACTTCGTCAATGATTCCTGCCAAAACTCCTCCATGTGTTATACCGGCGGGGTTCGCAAACTCTTCTCTTATTAGATATGACATTCGAAGTTTGCCTTCTTCCGCTTCTAAAAGCGTTCCGTTTAACCATCGCCCGTACGGAGAAGGACTTACATTTTTGGCCTCTTGGCCAATCATCTGTTTAAATTGTTCTATTGTTCCCATAATTAATTATTTGCCTATCCTACCTAAATGTGTATCCTTAAAATCTGTTTCGTGTTTTAAGCCATAACCCAAAACCCTATCTAATGCAGCGTGAGAAAACAAAATGATTCCTGTTAGCGAAACCACCTCGAAATCATAAATGAAACCTATGGTCAGAATTACAATTCCTAATGCTTTATGATGAAAAAAATTATAACCCCATGCTCCTATTTTGGCATTAAAGAGATAACCCAACATGCTGAAATCAGGGAGAAAAATTAAGACAGGAAACCACCACCAAGCAAAAGAAAGCTTACTAAAAAGAAAGACTCCAAATGCAAACTGAGCAAACTCCTCGAGGCTTAAAAGTTTCTTCATTTCCCTTTGGTACCTTTAATAGTGTCTACAAAAACTCTATAAGACTTCATCATTCTTTCAAGCGTTCCTTCCTCATCATCCCCAAACATCTGTAGCCTTTTTCTACATTTCAGGGTAACTAAGCCGTGCACAAAACTCCATACCATTAAAGAGGCATCTTCTAGTTCATGCTCTCCTAAATAGCCTTCTTTTTGACAATCCATCACAAGAAATTTCAACAAATCGAAGGCTTTCATACCATCATCCCAAATCTCGTCTGCATTATCTAAGCAATCAATAGGAGCCTCCATCACAAACATCAAATCGTACATTTCAGGGTTTTCATAGGCAAAAGCGATGTACCTATTTCCCATATCTTCTAACCTATCGATGGCCTTTTCTGCCGGATTAGGATTAATCAATGCCACTATCAAATTTTGAAAAGCTACCTGATGAAGATGGAAAAGAAGATCGTTTTTATCTTTAAAATATAAGTAGATGGTACCAGGGCTGTACTCTATTAAATCTGCAATATTTCTAATGCTCGTTTTTTCAAAACCTTTCTCGAGAAACAACTTTTTTGCTGCTTCCAGAATTTTGGTCTTCATCTCTTCCTTCTCTCTTTCCTTTCTATCTGAAATAGCCATCTAAACAATGTTATTATAATTTACACTGCAAATAAAATGAACGGTGTTCAGAAAACAAAGTGCGTTTATCAATTTATTGAAATAATTTGTACCTACGGTCAATAAATAGGGTTTAGAAATAGTATTAACTTTAGCAAAAGAACATTTCACATGATAAAATCTATTTTCAAATCCGAAAACATTCTTCAATTGATTAATAAGGCCATTGAAGGACACAAAAGGTTCCCGCTTACTTTATTATGTGCTTTTGCAGTTTCTGTATTATCTATAATCATTGCAGAGACAGACCAAGAAAGTTCAACAAACCTCAGCAAAGCCTTAGTAACTTTTGCCCTCGCCGTTCCATTATTCTTTAGCATGGAAATATTGAATGAGCGAAAATGGATACCTAAGTGGCTTACGCTATCAGCGGCTTTGCTATTCCTACTTCTCTATTATTTTCTTAACGATATAACAGTTCGATTTAACGAAGAAGACCATTTTATCATTAGAACATTGGTTTTAGGTCTTGTTTTTCATCTTGGGGTTTCCATTACGCCCTTCCTCAAAAAGGCTCAAACGAAACAATTTTGGCATTATAATCAAACGCTATTTCTCTCCATTTTAACAGCTGCTCTATATTCCATAACCATTTATGCTGGGCTGAGTTTAGCTTTATTGGCTGTTGACAAATTGTTTGACCTTCACATCAACTCTGACCTTTATTTATATTTATTTTTTGGTGTCGCCTTTTACATCAACACCAACATCTTTGTAAACTACATTCCCTCGCTTACAGAAATAGACAATCAAGATTACTTTCCAAAAGGACTCAAAACGTTTACTATTTATATTCTCCTACCATTAGTTGCTATTTATTTAGTCATACTCTTAAGCTATGAGGCCAAAATCATTTTTCAGTGGACTTTGCCAAAAGGCTGGGTGAGCAATTTGGTTCTTGCCAGTGGTGTTTTTGGAATTCTCGCTTTCCTCCTACTTTTTCCTATCCAGAATAAAACTACCTGGGTCAAAAAATTTAATAAGGTTTTCTATTGGCTTATGCTGCCTTTGGTAGCCCTTATGCTCGTGGCTATTTATGTGAGATTAAATCAATATGGCTTTACTGAAGCACGCTACTTTGTTCTTTTATTAGGTATCTGGCTTTTAGGCATTTCTTTGTACTTCATCATTAGCAAAAAAGATAACATTAAAGCCGTCCCCCTTAGCTTAATGATTATTGGAATTATAAGTATTTATGGTCCAATCAGTGCCTTCAATGTTTCTTATATCAACCAATCTAAAAGGTTAAACGCTGTTTTAACAAAACACACCCTATTAGAAAACGGGAAGTTTGTCGAAAACAAAAACCTTGATCTGTCAGAAAAAGAAATTGATAAAACATATGCTGCCATAGAGTACTTGTCCGAAAATAATCTAGAAACCTTTGAGCAATATTTAGACGCTACCCAATACAAAGAACTAACCAAAGCCCAAAAATATCAAAGAGCTTCTAAGGTAGAAAAATGGCTTAGTCTTCCCAAAAAAACAAAGAAACATACGCCTCTCATAAATATATACCAAGACTTAAATGGTTTCCACAAAACGTATAATGCCGACTTTGCTATACCATTTTATCTTAATTCAAATAAAGTTCAAGGGAAAAGCGATAAGCATGACATCAAATACCTCCTTGAAAAGAAAGCTGACACTCAAATCCATTTTGAATTAAACGACGAGGTCTTTGACTTTGACCTAAAAGCTCTCCAAGCTACAGGCTTTGAGCAAACGGAAGAAAACCTAACTTTTGTACAGGAATCAAATAATTGGAAGGTGACAATGGTTATTACCCAATACTATGAATATAGTGACACTGAAAGTAATATAGACGGCAAGGTTTATCTAAAGAAGAAATAGCTACTTAAAGCTCTTAAGCTTCTCACTGATAAATTTCATAGCTTTGCCTCCTTGTATTTAAAAGCATCATAATGAAATATATCCTCGGCATAATTCTTCTCGTTTCTGGTTTCGCTTTTCAGTCTTGTTCAGACACTAAGCAGGAAAACTCAGAACTAGAAATAACCCGTTTTGACAAGGACTTAATGTCTATTGAAACCAAAGAAGAACTTGCTTCTTTTCTTCAAGAGAACCCTTGGTATAGCAAAAGCCTATATCGCGTCTTTCCTGATGACACCGCATTTGTCAGCCACCTATTTTATATCATAAGCCATCCAGGAACGCAAACATTTTATAAACAAGTAGATAGTACTTACGGTGATTTAGCTCCATTGAAAAAAGAGCTTTCTTCTGCATTTGATAATATCAAAGAACACTATCCTTCTTTTGTTCCACCAAAGGTATACACCACTTTTACGGGCATAGAAAACGACGTCTACGTTTCTGATTCTGTGGTAATTATTTCTTTAGAATCATTCGTTGGGCCAAAGGCCATGTACCGTCCCGACCAACCTGCCTATATTTTACGACGATACGACAGACCCTATATTGTTCCAACTATTATTAGGCTTCTCTCTGACACATTCATAAAATCAAAACCAGAGGGCTCCATGCTAAATGACATGGTATATTTTGGAAAGTCGTTTGAATTCACACAAACCATGCTCCCAGAAATAGCCGACTCTCTAATTATCGGGATACCAGACAGCTCTCTTGTAGGAAACTGGTATGCCCAAGACCTTATTTGGGCACATTTTATTGATAAAAACCTACTTTTTGAGCAAAACCAAAAGGTGAAAGAAAAATATTTGGGTGAACGACCAAAGGTTCCAGAGATTGGCTCTAGCTGCCCAGGGCGAATAGGACAATGGTTAGGCTGGAGAATCATTGATAAGTTTCGAACGGAAAACCCATCGGTGACGTTTAAACAACTAATGGAAATGACTGATGTTCAAGAAATTTTGCGAATGTCAAAGTATAGAGGCGAGGTAGAAGAGTAAAATGGAAGAGAAAAGTAATTCAGAATTTGCGGAGCGACTCAAAAAAAAGAAGTTTGATAAGACTAGCTTCAAAAAAGCTCTCAAGCTTCTAAGTTTTGTACTTCCATATAAATGGGCTTTCGCTATCGGAATTGTTTTCTTAGTGCTTTCTACATCTACTACCCTAACCTTTCCAAGTTTGATTGGTGAAGTTACAAGAGTAATAGAAGGAAATTCAGATTATAGTTTAAATCAGGTCGTTCTATTCTTTGGTGCTATTCTTATTCTTCAGGGAATCTTTTCCTTTCTAAGGGTTTACATCTTCTCGTATGTTAGTCAAAACGTATCTGCCGACGTTAGAAGGAAAGTTTTTAATAAGCTCATCTCTTTGCCTATCAACTTTTATGAGAAAAATAGAGTGGGCGATTTAATTAGCCGCATAACCTCTGACGTCTCCTCCTTCCAAAGCATTCTCTCGGTAACACTTGCAGAACTTTTTAGGCAGATAGTTACGCTTATTGTAGGTATAGCCATCATACTTTACATTTCCTGGAAACTAACACTTTTCATGCTACTGACCTTCCCCATTGTTGTGGTGGCGGCTTTTGTTTTTGGAAGATATATTCGCGTTTTTTCTAGAAAGGTTCAAGAAAAACTGGCAGACTCAAATGCCATGGTTTCTGAAACCTTACAATCTATTTCTGTGGTAAAAGGCTTCACAAACGAGAAAGTTGAATCAGAAAAATATGACGAATCTATGAGTGACGTGGTAGCCCTGTCAATCAAATCGGCGATTTTCAGAGGAGGCTTTATCAGCTTTTCTATAGTGGGTTTGTTTGGCGGAATAATGCTGGTAGTTTGGTATGGTGGTGGCCTTGTTTTTCAAGGAGAAATCCAACTGGCTGACCTCATGTCTTTCCTTTTTTATACAGCTTTTATCGGAGCGTCTGTTAATGGTTTAGGAGATATTTATTCTCAAATTCAGAGCAGTGTAGGAGCCTCAGAAAGAATATTAGAAATTTTAGATGAAAACTCTGAAGTAGACTTATACAAAAGCAGAAGCTCTGTGAAAGTAAAAGGAGCCATTGAATATAAAAAAGTAGCATTCGCTTATCCGTCAAGAACCGACCTTCCAGTTTTTAAAGATTTTTCTTTGAGTATAAAACCGGGAGAAAAAATAGCCCTAGTAGGTCAAAGTGGTGCTGGAAAATCTACGGTAGTTCAGTTACTACTTCGTTTCTACGAAATCAATTCTGGTGATATCCTTATTGATGGTAAAAGTATCAAAGAGCAAGATGTAACGAACCTTCGTCAAAATATGGCAATTGTGCCACAAGAGGTCATTCTATTTGGTGGAACCATCAAAGAAAACATTAACTATGGTAGGTTAGATGCTACCGATGAGGAAATCAAAGAAGCTGCTAAAAAAGCAAATGCCTTAGAGTTTATTGACAGGTTTCCTGAAGGACTTGACACCATTGTAGGTGAAAGAGGCGTTAAACTATCTGGTGGGCAAAGACAAAGAATAGCCATAGCAAGGGCCATTTTAAAAGACCCTGCCATATTATTATTGGACGAGGCTACCAGTGCCTTAGATTCGGAATCTGAAAACCTTGTTCAGGAGGCTCTTGATGAGCTCATGAAAAACCGAACTACCATTATAATCGCTCATAGGTTAGGCACGGTAAAAAATGTTGACCAGATTTACGTTTTAAATGAGGGTACAGTAGCCGAGCAAGGCAAACACGAAGACCTGATTTTGAATCCTGACGGAATTTATTCAAATTTGGTTAAGCTCCAAATGGAAAGAAGTACACAAGTATCTTAAGATTTATGGCAAAAACACTTTCTTTAAAAGCATTCAACTTAAGGCACACCGAGTGTCGTGAAGAGATATTGAGTACCTTTTCGGAAAGATCTGCTGCCCTTTCTCATGGTGACTTAGAAATGGCCGTAGATGATAAATATGACCGCGTAACCATTTACCGAACGTTAAAGACCTTCTTAGAAAAAGGAATTATTCATAAAATATTAGATGCCGATGGAGGCACCAAATATGCTTTGTGCAAAACAGAATGTACTTCTGAAACACATCAGCATGATCATGTTCATTTTAAATGTAAACTTTGTGGAGACACCACATGTTTAGAAAGCATCAACATTCCCACCATTTCATTACCTGGTGGCTATGAAAGAGAAGACATCAACCTTTTGATTGAAGGAAGTTGTCCTAATTGTAAATAATAATGCACCCAATTAAAGCAGAATTTATAAAAAGTGCGGCTACCATAGACGGTTGCCCAAAGCCAGATTATCCAGAGTACGCCTTTATAGGTCGTTCCAATGTGGGTAAATCATCTTTAATCAACATGCTAACTGGGCAGAAAAGGCTGGCAAAAACATCCTCCACCCCAGGAAAAACACAGCTTATTAACCACTTTTTGGTGGAAAACCGTTGGTTTTTGGTTGATTTGCCGGGTTACGGATTTGCTAAAGTTCCCCTAAAAGAAAAAGCCAAATGGGAAAAAATGACTTGGGATTATTTAGAGCAAAGAGAAAATTTGCTTTACGTTTTCGTGCTTATTGACAGTAGAATTCCTCCTCAAAAAATAGACTTAGAATTTGTTCATAGACTAGGCGAAAAAGGATTGCCTTTAAAACTTATCTTCACTAAGTGGGATAAGGTTAAACCCATGAAAGGTCAAAAAAACCTTAGTGACTTTAAAATGGCTCTTTTAGATCGTTGGGAAATTCTACCTGAACATTATATCACTTCTTCAGAAAAAGGAATGGGTCGCTTAGAAATACTGCAACTTATTGACGAAATCAACGCAAGCAATTAATTAAAAATTTTAATTAATGCCGCTTTAATAGTAATTCTATTCAATAAGTGCCGCATAGTAGCGTTTTTAAAAGCATTTTTAACTTATATTTGCTCAATCAACTATTTAACAGTTAATGGCAACAGAATATCTAGGAATTGATATTGGCGGAACTAACGTCAAAATGGGCATAGTAGAAGCCGAAACAGGCATCATTTCAAACTTTTATAGTCACGATACAGGCGATTGGAGAGAGTCAGGGCATTTTGTAAAGAGCCTTGGAGATGCCATCTCTGTACAGCTTAAGCAGAACCCTGAGGTGACTAAATGTGGTATTGGTGTTCCAGGCCTAATTACTAGAGATAGACAAAGCTTAATTGAAATTACTGCAATTCCTGAAATTGACGGTATTTCCGTTATTCCTGACTTAAAAGAGCGTTTTAAGGGAAAAGAATTTTTCCTTGAAAACGACGCCAATGCTGCTGCACTAGGAGAGTATTACTTTGGAGAAGGAGAAATACCTGAAGATTACATCTTTGTTACACTGGGTACCGGAGTAGGTGGAGCTGCTATAATTGACAAAAAGGTTTTTAAAGGCGGTGGCGGAAACGCCATGGAGCCTGGGCATATGCCTTCAAAAAACAATAAAGTTTTAGAAAGAAATATAGGTAAGGTAGAGTTACTTAACCTTGCCACGGAAATGAGAGCGGCCTGGACAGGCGAGACCCTATTAGTAGGTGATGGTACCATATCAACCATGGGATTAGTTTCTGCAGCAACAGATGGAGACAAGCTCGCTTTAGAGATTTTTGAAGAAGTGGGTACCTTGTTAGGAGACGGCCTTGTTTCCATGATAAGAATATTAGACATTAATACCATTCTGATAGGCGGTGGACTTTCTGCTTCTTTCGAATACATTTTACCAGCTATCAATAAGCAAATAGACTTCTGGTTATCTCCTTACTACAAAAAAGGCTTAACCATAAAAAGAGCAACCCTAGCAAATGATGCAGGGCTTCTAGGGGCAGCTAGCCTTTGCTTCTAATAAGCGATTATTGATTTAGAATAGAATGTGACATTAAATTACTACCAGCTTTTGGTAGTAATTTTCCTGCATTTACATAGGAGAATCCTCTCCAAACTGTTTCATATTTCCCCGTTTCTACTAATTGAATAAAAAGCGTATTTGCTTTTGTTGTTACTTTAGTTGGCTCTAAGTAAGTCTTCCCACTTCCATCTCTATACTTATTACCTGTCAATAATTTAACATTTTCAGGAAATTCCGTCACAAAGACAAGAACCTCAGGATTACTGTTATCAAAGAAATAATTCCGTCTACGCATCTCTTTGTAAATAGCTTTCTCTGTCAAATTCCAGTCGGACAAGGCTACATCATTTATGCCATCCGCTGCAAAAGCAAAACTTTTTAGTTCTTCCGATTTAGGTAGGCTTTTATTGCCAATAACGGTGTAATTCTGCTTAGAACAAGAGCTAAATATGAATAAGATAGCCAATGCTTGTAATACGTTTAAAGTCTTCATTTTAATAGGGTTGAATAGGACAAAGTTCTTAAAAAAAGCCCTCAACCTATCACTATATCCATAATTTATTTCACTTTAAAGAGAAAGATGGGCATAACTCCATATTAGCCAATAAGCATTTTGTTTTCCCTCGAAAACTAAAAACTTTCTTCTTTGGTGCAACCGTAAGAACAAAGTCTACATCTAGCCTTCAAACAATTACAATTATGAAAAAGCTATACAAAACATTAACAATTCTTTCTTTTTGCACCTTAAGCTTGACCGCAATGAGTCAAGATTATGAGCATTACGACAGTCGAGATCAATCATCGGAACGCCACAAAAATGTTCATCAGAAAAATCAAAAGGGAAACAACGTTTTCAAGAAAAAAGACTTCGGAGTAATACTCGCCTTAAACAGTTTTGATGCAGCCTACGATATGCCAGACCTTAACACTTGGCAGTCTCGATATGTAGCACTTCAGTGGAGAAGAAACCATAAATTATTAACAGGCAGGCAGGTTGATGTAGCCTTAGGTACAGGCCTAGAAATAGCATGGAATAATTTCATGATGCAACACGACGAACAATTCTATGAAGATGGTAACATTAGTGATTTTGAACTTTTAGAATATCCACTCGAAAAATCAAAATTAGTAGTGAATAACCTAAACCTTCCTGTCATGCTACAGTTTGGCTTTAAGGAAAGCAATTTCAAATTTGGCATTGGAGCTTATGCTGGTGTTCGTATAAATAGCTACCAGAAGTTTAAGGAGTCGGAACAAGAAAAATATAAAGAAAAAGGCTCTTATAACCTTCGGAAGTATAATTACGGATTAATGGCAGAAGCAGGACGAGGAGATTTTCGTCTCTTTGCCAAATATGACATGCTTCCTATGTTTAACGACAATAACCCAATAAACGCGAATGTCTTAAGTGTAGGCATAAGACTTTAATGAAACACAGGCCGCAAAAATCGATTGTTGCGGCCTAAACTCTATTCTATTTCTATTACCACACCAGATGTGCTTGGGTGAGCCACACAGGTCAAAACAAGGCCCTCTTTAATTTCTGATTCTGTTAGTCCTTCATCTTCATCCATTATTACTTTTCCTGAAGTACATTTTCCTAAACAAGCCGTACACATACCTGCTTGGCAAGAATAAGGCAAATCAATATCAAGCTCCAATGCAGCTTCTAAAATAGATTGATGTGGCTCCACTTTAAATGTAAAGTCTTCACCATCATATTTAACCGTTATTTCCTGAGTTTTCAATCCTTCTTCCTCCGCTAATTCCACTTTATCATCTAAAGTAGGTGCCTGGAAGTTTTCTTTGTGGATTCGCTCATCAGGCACTTCGAACATTTTCAAAGACTTAGTTACCTCATCCATCATTTCTACAGGACCGCATAAATAAAAGGATTCTTCTTTAAAATGAATATCCATTTCTTTTAGTAAAATGACAATGTTGGCTCTACTTATTCTTCCACGTTCACCAGCCCAATTTTCATCTGCTTGGCTCAGTATAATTGTAGACTGAAACCTTCCCGAATATTCCATTTCAAGGTCTATCAAAGCCTTCCTGAAAATAATATTACTAGAAGTTCTGTTACCATAAATCAGAGAAACCTTTGAATTAGGCTCTACTTTTAGAATAGATTTAGCAATAGAAATTAAAGGTGTAATTCCACTTCCCGCTCCTACCAACACTACACTTCGACTAATGTTAGCATCTGGCTCTACCACAAAATGACCCATAGGCTCCACAACCTCTAAAAAGTCACCAACACTAACATTATCACAAAGGTAATTTGACACCAAACCACCAGCTACTCTTTTAATAGTAACCGCTACTGAGGTGTCTGCATGCGGCGAGGAAGACATAGAATAGCTTCTTCTGACTTTGTTTCCATTGTCAGCTGGTACTATTAAAGTCAAAAATTGACCCGCTTTATACTTAATTTGCTCCGACAAAGGATGCCAAAACTCAATGGTAATGGAATCTTCTGTCTCCTTTACTATGTTCTTAACTTGTAAAAAGTATGTTTTCATAATTTAGATACGTACATCAATTGGGCAAAAATACGATTCTCATTGCCAAAACAAGAGAGCCGCGGGAATGATTTAATCCATTCTAGCCAATTAAGATTTTATCAATTCAACAACAGATTAAAACAAATAAATTAACTTACACCTTTCCAATAATAAAAAGCTACATGGCAAGAAAGAAGAAATCAGAAATAACGAAGCAAAAAGATGCCATTCTTGGTTTTATGCGTCAGTTTGACCAAAGACCAGTAACATTCACAGACTACTACAATCAATTCGATATTTATACCGACCAAGATAAAATGTTCTTTAAACTTATCGTTGAAGAACTAGAAGATGAAGGCAAAATAACTAGAATAGCCCGAGGAAAGTTTACGCTTTCTGATGGCAAAAAGAAGACAGAAACAGCCGCAATAGTCGGCGTACTAGACCATGTCAACCCAAAGTTTGCCTTTGTAAGATATGATGATGGAGAAAAAGATATTTACATTGAGGCAGACCATTTAAATGGTGCTATACATGGAGATACTGTGTCTGTGGCTATCACAGGAAGAGCAAACCGAAAAGGTGGAAACCCTGAAGGCAAGGTTTTAGGTATAGAAAAACGAGGCAAAAGTGAATTAGTTGGAAAGATTAAGGTCTATTCCAACTACGCTATTGTCAAACCAGATAATAAAAATTTTCATGAAGATGTCTTTATAGCAAAAGACAAGATGTTTCATGCAGAAACAAATGATTTGGTCATCATCAAAATCATTGAATACCCTTCTAGTTTTCAACAAGCCACAGGTCAGGTAATTGAAGTATTAGGTCAATCAGGAGATAATGATGCCGAAATGCATGCTATCATGGCTGAATTTGGCCTTCCTGTCAGTTTTCCTGAAGAAGTGGAGACGCTAGCAGCAGCTATCCCTGTAGAAATAGACGAAGAAGAAATTAAGAAAAGAAGGGACATGCGTGATACGCTTACTTTCACCATAGACCCACATGATGCCAAAGACTTTGATGATGCCTTAAGCTATAAAAATATTGACGAAAATACGTTTGAAATAGGCATTCACATTGCCGATGTATCTCATTATGTACGTCCTGGCAGTGTTTTGGAAGAAGAGGCTTTTAAACGAGCAACTTCTGTTTACTTGGTTGACAGAACTATCCCGATGCTTCCAGAAAAGCTTTCAAATAACCTTTGCTCTTTAAGGCCTAACGAAGACAAGTTGGTTTTCTCCGCTGTTTTTGAAATGGATTTGAACGGTAATGTTAAAAAAGAATGGTTTGGCAGGTGTATTATTCACTCCGATAAAAGATACGCTTACGAGCAAGCCCAAGATGTTATAGAGTCTGATGAGAATAACATTCCAGAAGGAAGTAATACTGAGCTCCGCGATTGTCTCATACTTTTAAATAGTACAGCCAAAAAACTAAGAAAAGAGCGTTTCAAAAAGGGTGCCTTTAACTTTGAAACTAATGAAGTCAAATTTCAACTTGACGAAAACGGAAAGCCATTAGGTGTTTATCATAAGGTCAGAAAAGATGCCCATAAGCTTATTGAAGAGTTTATGCTTTTGGCAAATAAAAAAGTTGCTGAATTTGTTTTCTGGGGTAAGTTTTCTGCCAAAGTGAAAGCAGAGGTCAAGAAAAACGAAGAGAAAACGCCCACCATGGTGTACCGAGTACACGAACCACCAAACCCTGATAAGGTAACTACTTTCACCGCTTTTGCAGGTAAACTTGGATTTAAAATCAACTCTAATTCACAAGATGCTCTTTCTAATTCTTTGAATAATTTGATGGCTGAAATAGAAGGAACACCAATGCAAAGTGTTTTGGAGTCATTAGCCATTAGAACCATGTCAAAGGCAAAATACTCCACCTCTCCTCAGGGTCACTTTGGATTAGCTTTTGAACATTATAGCCACTTTACCTCTCCTATTAGAAGGTATCCTGACGTGATGGCTCATCGAATGCTTCAGCATTACCTAGACAATGGATCCAGCCTGAGCAAAGATGATTTTGAAGCAAAATGTAAGCACTCCTCTGACCAAGAAAAACTAGCTGCAGAAGCCGAAAGGGCTTCTATTAAATACAAGCAGGTAGAATTCATGAGTTATCAAGACCGCAATGTGGTTTTTGATGGAGTAGTGACTGGTGTTACAGACTTTGGAATATTCGTAGAAGTAGCCGAAACGGGTTGTGAAGGAATGGTTAGACTAGCCGACTTAAATGACGACTATTACGATTACGACCCTGACAACTTCAGAATAACTGGTCAAAGAAACGGAAGAATTATTGGGTTTGGTGATGCCGTAAAGGTGAGTATCAAAGCAACTGATTTAGAAAAACGTAGTATGGACTTGGATTTAATTGAAGCCGGAGGCAAATCCTTTCTTAATACCAGTGGTGGTAAAAGATTTTCAAAAGGAAGGTCATCTAGAAATGGTGGTTCAAAAAGCCGAAAAGTTATTCCACCAAGAAAAAATGGCAAAAGAAAAAAGCGTTAATTCTATTTTTTTGAAATAGGAAAAGTCCTATTCCATCTACACCTTATAAACTGTACCAGCAAAACTATTCGTCTGGTACAGTATCATTTATAAGACCAGTCCGATTATAAAATCCTACACACAAATTCTTTTTCACTTCTCTCTCTTGAGCCACACACATTTTGCTTTTTGAATTCAAAATTTAAATAGTACAAAATATAGGTTCTATAGTACTATACTTAAGAGAAAAAATAGTCATAAACTTGGAAAAAATATCATTTCTCTTACGTGTCGAATTGACAATTATTAATAAATTCGTCTTCTAATTCTCTTTTCACACTTTTAAAAAAAGTCTATTGAACGACTTTTTCACTCTTATCTATTAATAAAAATTACCCAAAATGAAAAAAAACTGGACTACAAATCAAGTTCAAAAAGGGTTGCGACTCATTCACCAATGGTCTCACCTATTTGGAAAAACCGCCCTACTAACACTCTTATCTATTAGTCCCTTACTCGCTCAAATAAGTGGTAAGGTTCTGTCACAAGAAGGAGATGAACTTCCTGGTGTTTCTATTTCCATTAAAGGAACAACCACTGGAACAACTACAGACCCAAATGGAAACTACAGCTTAAATGGAACAACTACCTCCTCTACCTTAGTTTTCAGTTATATTGGTTTTCAAAGCCAAGAGGTACAAGTTGGTTCTCGTTCTATCATCAACATTACGCTAGAAGACGATAACAAAGCCCTAGAGGAGGTTGTGGTTGTAGGTTATGGTACACAGAAAAAATCATCTATTACTGGTGCTGTTTCTACTGTTTCCCAAAAAGAACTACAGGCATTACCTGTAGTAAGTCTAACCCAATCTTTACAAGGGCGTGTTGCCGGTGTTTCTGTTACAAATAACAGCAGCCCAGGTGCAAGCCCTGTTGTTAGGATTAGAGGAGTTGGCTCTATAAGCCTTGATTCTAGCCCTTTATACGTTATTGATGGTATACCTGCGGGAGGCTTGAACAACATAGACCCTAAAGATATTGAGTCCTTAGAGGTTTTGAAAGACGCAAGTGCTGCTGCCATTTATGGCTCCAGAGCGGCTAACGGGGTTATCCTCATTACTACCAAAAAAGGGGAAGCAGGTAAAATGTCTGTTAACCTAGACTCTTATTACGGTACACAAACCGCTTGGAAACAGTTAGATTTACTTAATAGTGCAGAATATATTCAGTATGGTACCGCACTTTTAACAGCTTCTGGCCAACCAGTTCCTGGTAGATTTAATAATCTTAATACGCCTATTTATGAAGGTGCATCAACCACTTTTGCACAGACAGAGACTGACTGGCAAGATGTAATGTTTAGAAGTGCTCCTATTTCAAACACTCAACTTTCACTTTCTGGTGGAAATAAATCTTCAAGATTTTATACCTCTTTGGGCTATTTTACACAAGAAGGTATTTTCCCTGAAACTAACTATGAACGTAAGAGTTTTAGAATTAACTCCGATCATAAACTATCTAAGTTCTTAACCATTGGACAAACCTTGGTAGCATCTTCGGATAATAGAAAAGCCGAACAAGATGGCGGAGGAAGAACGACTGTTATGAACATGATGAGAATGATTCCTTACTGGCCTGTAAGAGACCCAACTAAAATTGGTGGTTTCAGTACAACAGCTCAAGGGCTAGATGCAACAGACCCTGAGAATCCTCTTAGAATTGCAGAACAAGAACAACGCTTTCAAACGAATACTGGTTTTAAATTGCTAGGTTCCCTTTTTGCGGATGTAAAACTTACTGACTGGCTAAAATATAGATTTACTGCTGGTGTAGATTATGCTAACTCAAGGTTTAATAGTTTCCTACCAATATATAATGATGGAAACAGGTCAAGGGACGTAGCTGCAATAGCGGAAAATAGAAGTACTTATAATTCTACTATTCTTACTAATGCTCTTACGTTTGAGAAAACCTTTGGAAAACACTACGTAAACCTTCTTGGTGTGGCCGAAACACAAAAATCATCAGTAAGACAGCTTAATACCGGCGGTCAATTACCTGATAACAACATTCAAGTTCAACAAGGTACAGCTAACCAAACATCTAACTCAAACTTTGGTGAAAACGCTCTTATCTCTTATGTTAGTAGATTAAACTACGAATATGCCGGAAAATACCTTTTAGGAGCCTCTGTAAGACGAGACGGTTCTTCAAAGTTTGCTCCTGGTAACAAGTGGGGTACTTTCCCTGCCGTTTCTTTAGGTTGGAGACTAAGTGAGGAAGAATTTATGAAAGAGATTCCAGCTATCAATGAATTAAAAATTAGAGGTAGTATTGGGCAAACAGGTTTTAACTCAATTGGTAATTATGACTGGCAACCACTTATTTCTGCCAATCAAACAGCATATCCATTTAATAATACCGTACAGTTAGGTTCCTACTTTGACCGTTTAGGAAACAGTAACTTAAGCTGGGAGGTTACTACCATGAGTAATATTGGATTAGACATGTCTTTATTCAATAATAAAATAAGCCTTACTACCGAGTATTTCAACCGTGAAACAGACGGTCTTCTATTAGCCGTCCCAATTGCCAACTCTTTAGGGTATTCAACAGCTCCTAATGCCAATGTTGGAAGCATGAAAAACTACGGATTTGAATTATCTGCAGGATACCATCACACAAGTGACAACTTCAATTGGAATTTGACAGGAATGTTCGATGTAATTAGAAATGAAGTATTAAGTCTTTCTACTCCTACCGCAAGTATATACTCTGGTAATAATGCTGATTATGGCGGATTCGATATCACGAAAACTGAAACAGGACAGCCTGTACAATCATTTTACGGCTGGCAGGTAGATGGTATTTTCCAAAGCGATGAGGAGGTAAGAACGGCAAACTCTTTAGGTGACGCAAACACACCATTCCAAAACGAAGCTACGGCCGCCGGTGATATCAGATTTAAAGACATAAATGGCGATGGAATAATAAACGGTGATGACAGAACCTATTTAGGTAGCTACCTTCCTAAGTTTTCTTACGGTTTAAACTTTGATGGTAATTACAAAAACTTTGACTTTACTGTTTACTTCCAAGGTGTTCACGGAAACAAGATTTATAACGGTACCAAGGTAATAGGACAAGGGATGCTTAGACTATTTAATGCTTCTACTGATGTATTAGATGCTTGGACTCCTCAAAACACTGATACCGATGTACCTAGAGCTGTAAGTGGCGACCCAAATGCAAACTCAAGAACGTCTGATCGTTTTGTGGAAGATGGCTCTTACTTACGTTTGAAAAACTTAAGTATAGGATATACTATACCTGCAACAACGTTAGAATCCGTTTCAAAAGGCTTTATCAATAAAATTAGGCTTTATGTGTCAAGTCAAAACCTATTGACTTTTACAAAATATACTGGGTACGATCCTGAGATTTCAACAAGAGGAGGAAACCTACTTACAAACGGTATAGATTATGGCCAGTATCCTCAAGCGAGAACTATTCTTGCTGGAGTAAATATTGGATTCTAATCATAAAAGAAAATCTTATTAATAATAAATTATTGTTAACATGAAAAAAATAATAGCAATCACAGGACTTCTATCGCTCTTTACAGCAATGAGTTGTAATGACGAGATCCTTGATAAAATAAACCCAAATGGGGTTACTTTCGAAACATATTTTAATAATGAAGCAGAACTTACTGCGGGTGTAAATTCAATCTATGCCCTAGTACAATCAAATAGTCTAGTTTCTAGAGAATGGTTTTTTACCCATGATCTTAAAGCAGATGAGGTTGCTACTGGTGGTGGCCAACTAGAAACCCCAAGAAACCAAATCCTTATTGGGGTTGCTAACTCTGGAAACAGTTTATGTAACGCCGTGTGGACGGGTTGGTACAGAACTATCCATCGTGCAAACGTAGTAATAGAAAAGGGACCATCTATTGAGTCTGTTCCTGCAGAAACTAAAGCTAGACTAATTGGCGAAGCTCAATTTTTAAGAGCTTGGGCTTATTACGAGCTAGGAACACTTTTTGGCGGAGCACCTATATATACCGAATTCTCAAAGACTGTTGATGGAGCCAATTCAAGGGCGTCTCAGTCAGAAGTTTATAGCCAAGCTATTGCTGATGCAAAAGCTGCTGAAGCAGGCTTAGCAGTTTCTTATTCTGGTGCTGATTTAGGAAGAGCTACAAAAGCTGCAGCTCAAACGCTTTTAGCAAGAATATACCTTCAAATGGGTGACTACGCCAGTGCTAAGACTGAGCTTAAAAAAATAGTTGATTCAGGACAGTTTTCTTTAGTTCCAAACTATCTCGATTTAACTAATGAAGAAGGTGAATTTAACCCTGAATCTATATTTGAAATAGTTTTCTCAGATTCTGGTGGAGCTTACAACTGGGGTGGTGACAGTAATGGAAATACGCAAGAAGAAACCGTTAGAACTCAAGAATACTCTGCTGTAGGCTGGAGAAACCTAATTCCTTCTAACAAAATCCTTAATGCTTATGAGAGAACATCAAAAGGAGATGCTAAGTCAGACCCTCGTTATGACATGTCATATTGGAAAGACGGAGACCTTTTCAATAATGGTGCAGATGTTATAAGCTCTGATATTGTCCAAGGAAATTCTTCAATAGTAGATGGTGTAGAACAGAAAGTAAGCTGGAGAAAATACTCTGTTCTTTATAAGTCAAACGCAGGTTATGCAACCAGTGCAATTAATCAAAGAATAATGCGATATGCTGATGTGCTCCTTATGTTAGCAGAATGTGAAGCAGAAGATGGCAATTTGGCTGCTGCTGTAGCTTTAGTAAACCAAGTTAGAGCAAGGGAGTCTGTAGACATGCCACCACTACCTACTGCCAACTATCCTACTAGCACACAAGCAGAAGTTTTAGCTGCAATCCAGCATGAACGCTTTGTAGAGCTAGCGGGAGAGCAAGTTCGTGATTTTGACCTAGTGAGATGGAGAAAAAATGGTAAGTTAACAGAAGAGCCTCTTTCTTATTTTGTATCAGGAAAGCATGAGTTTTTACCAATTCCTCAAGGTGAAATAGACAATAACCCAAATTTGACACAGGCTGATCAAAACCCAGGTTATTAATTATTACTTTTAAACGAAAACTCCCTATTCATCTCGAGTATAGGGAGTTTTTCCTTTTCTACCAATTAAACTCGACAACGATGATATTCGCTAAATTATCACCCTTATCATTTCTGTGTTTCTTTCTTCTTTTTGGGTGTAACCAAAACAAAGATTCGCTTTACAAAAAGGTTGACAATAGCGTTTCAAATATTAATTTTATTAATAAAATCGTTCCTAATAAAGATTTAAATGCCTTTACTTTTACCAATTTCTATAATGGAGGTGGCGTTGGAATTGGAGATTTCAATAAGGATGGTTTACCCGATGTCATTTTCACGGCAAACCAAGAAAAGAACAAAATATACATAAACAAAGGCAATCTTTCTTTCGAAGACATTACAGAAACTGCGGGTATAAATATTGACCAATCTTGGAATACAGGTGTTTCCATTATTGACATAAACCAAGATGGCTGGGACGATATTTACATAAGTACAGCTTTTCACAATTCCCTTTCTAACACAAAAAATTTACTTTTTATAAATCAAAAAACGGACAGTCCAACTTTCAAAGAAGAGGCTAAAAAGTATCATCTTGACTATAATGGATTTACTACACAAACCGCATTCTTTGATTATGATTTAGACGGAGATCTAGACGCTTTCTTATTAAACACAGCTCCCGACTTCCAAAATCCAAACTACCTAAGACCTTCTATCAATAACGGCACCTACCCTTCTACAGATAAACTTTTCCGAAACGAAGTAAATAACCCTGATGCAGAAAATCCTTTTGTTGAGGTTTCAAAAGAAGCGGGAATTGTATTTGAAGGGCTTGGTTTAGGCTTATCCATCTCCGATGTTAACATGGATGGATACCCAGACATTTATTGCTCAAATGATTTTCAAAGCAGTGATATTCTCTATCTCAATAATGGAGATGGAACATTTACAAATACTATTAAAAGCTCTTTTGGCCACACGAGTAAATACGGCATGGGTATAGATGCAGCAGACATCAATAATGACATGTTAGTGGATATTATGCAACTCGATATGTTACCTGAGGGTAATGAGCGGCAGAAACAGATGATAAGTAATCAAGAATATGACAAAACAGAAGCGAGTATTTCTGAGCGATTCGGTTATCAACTGCAGTACATGCGAAATAGTCTACAAGTAAACCAAGGAAACAACAGCAAACTTCCTGTTTTTAGTGAATTAGGGCTTCTCGCAGGCATTGCAAAAACCGACTGGAGCTGGTCCACATTACTGGCAGATCTAGATAACGATGGCCAGAAAGATGTTTTTATTACCAATGGATATAGAAAAAACGTTACTGACTTAGACTTTATCAGCTATAACAAAACACATAATATTTTTGGGAGTGATGAAACTAGGGCGGCAAATCGCGAAGATTTAATAAACAAAGTACCAGAAATAAAACTTAGAAATTACGCATACAAAAACCTTTCAAACCTGTCTTTTAAAGATGTTTCACAAGAATGGGGATTGGATGAACTCTCCTATGCAAATGGCTCTGTATATTGTGATTTAGATCTAGACGGGGATCTTGATTTATTAGTCAACAATATAGATGAAACTGCGTCTCTTTTCGAGAATAAGGGAACTACCAATACCTTCCTCAATTTTTCCTTCGAGGGAGAAAAAGATAACAAGCGTGGAATAGGCGTAAAATTGACCGTTTGGACTAAAAGCCATCCACAGTTTTTTGAAAACTATCCCATCAGGGGTTTTCAGTCTTCTATGGACAAAAGCATTCATGTTGGTTTGGGCGAAAGCCCAAGCGTTGACTCTTTAGAGGTACTCTGGCCTAACGGCAAAATTGAAAAACGCTATAATATTCCAACAAATCAATTTCTAAAAATCAAAGAAGTAAACGCTAAACCGAACTTCAAACATAAAATCCACCTCGAAACACCCCTTTTTGAAGAGATTCCATCCCCAGTAGTTTATACTCACAAAGAATCCAATTTTATTGACTTTAACCATACCGCTTCATTACACAAGATGCTTTCAAAATCGGGACCTGCCATTTCGCAAGGGGATTTTAATGGCGACGGTTTAGAAGATTTCATTTTAGGAGGTTCTTACCAAGGAAGCACTACAAATATCTTCCTTCAGTCCAAAAACAGCTCCTTCTCCGAGCCTATCGTTTTAGATACGAAAGACATGGAAGTAGGTTCCATCTTAGTTTTTGATGCAGACTTAGATGGTGATGAAGATCTTTTAATTACGGGTACAGGAAACGAAAGACCATTAGCCGCAACAGATGCTTATCAGCCTCTCCTATTCCTTAATAATGGAAAGGCACACTTTAACCTTTCAAACAACCTTCCAAAAATTTTGGCTAGTTCTCAAAAAGCCGTCAAAATTGACTTCGATAAAGATGGCGACTTTGATGTAATAATTGCCGGCAGGCAAATACCAAATGAATATCCGCTTTCTCCTAAATCTTATATTCTCAAAAACGACAATGGTATTTTTTCTGATGCTACAGAACAAATAGCACCTGAATTAAGTCATGCAGGAATGGTTTCAGATATCGCTGTTTTTGATTTTGATGGTGATAAAGACGACGATTTTATAGTAGTGGGAGAATGGATGAGCCCCATACTTTTTGAATCAAAAAATGGTAGTTTTCAAAAGACTAATGCAAACATCGCTCCTAAAGGTTGGTGGAATACTATTCAAAAGGGAGACTTTGACAATGATGGAGACATAGATCTCTTACTCGGAAACGAAGGTTTAAATACAACCTTCAGAGCCTCCGAAAAACAACCTATAAAAATATACGCCAAAGATTTTAATAATGATGGGATTCTAGACCCAATAATGGGACATTATTTAAAAGGACAAGAAGTACCTTTCTTACCTCTAGGCTCACTGTCAAAGCAAATTGTACAATTTAGAAAAAGGTACACCCTCTATTCTGACTACGCCAAAGCTGATTTTAACGACCTTCTTTCTGCAATAGATTTAAAAAACTCATTTTACGCAGAAGTAAAGGAGCTTAAAAACTGTTACGTGGAAAACCTTGGCAACGGAAACTTCAAACTAGGGCAGCTACCAGTTTTGGCTCAACAATCTCCAATTTTCTCCTTTATTGTTCAAGATTTTGATTTTGATGGTAATTTAGACGCTGTAGCCACAGGAAACTTCTATCCAAACGAAGCCAACACTGGCCGTCAAGATGCTTCTCTTGGACTTTTTCTAAAAGGGAATGGCAATGGTACCTTTGAGGCAATTAGCTCAAGTAAAAGCGGTTTATTTATAAAGGGGGATGCTAGAAAGTCTATTTATTTGAATCAATCAAATACATTAATTACATCTATCAATTCTGCAACTCCAATTTTTCATCGCCTACTAAAATCAGATTAAATCCTCTTCACACTTTCGTGCTCAAAAGTCATTTTACCGGTTTCAGAATATTCACGAATCACAATAGGCTCGGTATCGTCATAACAGTCTTTACCGTGCTGTGTTTCACTTTTTCTACGATTACCACTTTCGTAGTACTCTACCCATCGGCCTATTTTAACACCACTATCATATTTTCCTTCTTCAGCCAACGTGCCATTTTCATGAAAACGGTAATATTCCCCCGTTTTCTTACCATATAAAACAGGAATAACCTCTTTTAGCTTCTTTTGTGCTTCATCATAATAACTAATGTCGGAGTCCTTAAAAAAGCCCTTATTGTAATAAACTTTATCTTGAAGAATAAACTCTTTATCATAAGTTTCCCACCTACCATCTAACGTTCCTAAGTAGTAAAAACCTTCTTTAATTAGGTTTTCGCCTATATATTCTTTGTATGGGCCATGCATTAAATGGTTCGTCTTTCTGTCTCTTGATATGGCTTCCACTATTCTTTTGGTTCTTTCATCGTACCAAAAAACAGATTTTGCATAAACATTCGGCTGCTGAAATTCCTTTAAGGTATAAAACTCGATATACTTCATTCGGCTACCGCTGCCTCGCCTGTATATTCTTTTTTCTACCTCTATACCTTCGTAGCGTTTTCCATCAAATACTTTTTCTTTAGCTTCTGCCAAAGCCTTCTTTGCTTTTCTTGACTTGTCTTTTACTTTCTTCCCATATCCAGGAATAGTCTCAGTCACGTACTTTTTTGCCTCTTCTACAGTGCTTATTTTTTCTCCGCCAGGAAGTTTGGCTGATGCCGAAGGCAAAGTAACATCTACCGGAAGTGTATCTTCAATTCGCTCTTCCAAGGTCATATTCTTTCGATCTGCTTTTCTTTCTGCCTTTGTCTTTGCTTTCGGTATAATATCTTGACCAAAGGAAAACGAAGTTACCAGTAGAAAAAGGGAAGTCTTAAGAATTATTGGACGCATATTTATTTGACCTGATTTCTTTTCTGAATCAAGCATCGTACTTTCGTGTTAAGCTAATGTCAATTAGTATTCCAGAAACGTCAAAAATAGAGAAAAATTGGAGAAATCAGCTAAAATTTACGTAGCAGGACATCGAGGGATGGTAGGGTCCGCTATAATAAGAAAACTAAAACAAGAAGGTTTTGACAATATTATAGTTAGAACATCAAAAGAGCTTGACTTAAGAAACCAAGTAGCAACACAAGGATTTTTAGATACAGAAAAGCCAGAATACGTTTTTTTAGCAGCTGCGAAAGTTGGAGGCATTGTAGCTAATAATACATATCGAGCGGATTTCTTATACGAAAACCTTCAAATTCAAAACAACCTTATTCATGGTTCTTACCTAATTGGTGTCAAGAAGTTGATGTTTTTAGGTTCTTCTTGTATCTATCCAAAAATGGCCCCTCAGCCTTTAAAAGAAGATTACCTTTTGACTGGTATTCTAGAACCAACAAACGAGCCATACGCTATTGCTAAAATAGCTGGAATCAAAATGTGTGAAGCATACAGAGCCCAATATGGCTGTAACTTTATTTCGGTAATGCCTACCAACCTTTATGGGCCAAACGACAATTACGATTTACAAAACTCCCATGTATTACCTGCTATGATTCGCAAGTTTCACGAAGCGAAAGCAGAGGGTAAAGAAAGTGTCGAATTATGGGGTACCGGCAAACCAATGAGAGAGTTTCTTCATGCAAACGACCTTGCGGAAGCTTGTTTCTTCTTAATGCAAAATTATGATGGAGAAACACTTGTCAACATCGGAACTGGTGTAGACGTAACCATAAAAGAACTGGCGGAAACTATCCAGAAAACTGTAGGTTATGAAGGCAAAATAAACTGGAATACCGACAAACCCGACGGTACACCAAGAAAACTTATGGATGTTTCTAAGCTAAATAACATTGGCTGGAAACATAATATTGACTTAAAAGAGGGTATCAAATTGGTGTATGAGGACTTTAAGAACAATATTGTAAGAAAAATGTAATTCTGTGAAAAAGGCATTTAAGAGGTACTTAAGTATTCCTGTTCTTACTTCGGTGGTGCTTATGATAGTGCCTCTTATAACCACATCTTTTCTCGGTTATTTTTTTATTAATAACGAAGAGTACTTTTCTTCTATGGCGTCCGCAGAATGGATTGCCTTTTCTCTTTTAGGAATACTAACGCAAGCATTAGCCTTAACCCCTCCTACTTTTTGTGCCTTGGTATTAGGTTATTTTTGGGGTTGGCAAACCCTGCCATGGCTCTTTATTATTAATCTTCTTTCTATCTATTTAATAAATAGAATAGTTAGAGCTCTTGACCAAAATCGTTTTACTGGTTTTATTGAGACTAATCCGAAAGCTAAAAAGCTGCTTGAAAGTATTAAAACAGACGAGTTAAAAATAATCTCTCTCACCAAGCTCTCTCCTGTTCTTCCCTTCACATTAACCAATGTGATATTTACGCTCTCTGGAGCGAAATTAAAAAACATCCTTCTCGGAGGTTTTCTAGGAATGATTCCAAGAACGCTTGTTTCGCTATGGACAGGGACTCAGGCAAAAGAAATACAACGTTTACTAAAAGAGCCTAACAGTGGTAACCTTCAGCAAATACTTCTAATAGGCCTAATTCTAATTTCTCTTATAGGATTAGTTTGGGTAATTACTAAAGCCGTAAAAAGGGCTTAAAGGTATTTTGAAAGTATCTTTTTTGTGGCTTCTAAGTAAGCTCTACCCCACTTAAGGTCAGGTTCTAAGTGATTTCCTTCCGCCCATTCATTCCAAGCATTAATAAATACAAAGTTTTCTTCTTCCGATTCTGGTTCAAACTTCTCACATATTTCATTCAACCATGAACCATAAAGCTCCGGTGTAGAACCCTCCACTATAAAAGCATTTTGCTTTCTTCTTGCCGTGTTATCCCAGCTAGGCATAATGCAAGGATAGTGCTTAAATTTAGGTTCGTCCTTAGCCAACATTCGTTTGACTAATTCGCCATAATTATCCTTTTTATAAGAACTTCCATAACCAAACTTATCCTTTATCCTGTTCCACAAACTTGGTTTGAGATTGACATTATCCCAGTCTGGCTGCCATTCTATCACCGCATCCAAACCAACTTCCTTTGCATTAGGAATGGCACTTTCAAACGTTTTTACACCACAGATATATAAATCATCAAAGCCATGTTTCTTCGCTTCTTCTTTCCATATAGCAATGGAAGATTTCAGCTCGGGGATGATGTGAGTGTTATAAAACAAAAAGACCGGTTTATTATCAACTCTAATATAACGAGGATCAGAAAAAACGTCTTTACAAAGGTATCTGGCGTGTTCTCTATGATCTTCTTCACTATAATCTTGCTGCATTAATACCTCTCTGTCCATCCCGTCCCATCTTCTAGTCCAATTTTCGTTTGCCCAGCATAACAAAAAAGGGAAATCAGGCTTTTTAAGCCTTAAAACCTCATTAAAGGGCTCTTCAATAAGACGCTCTCCATTAAACCAATAATGGTAATAACAAAAGCCAAAAATATCATGTTCTTTTGCCAGATTGGCTTGCTCTTCTCTTGCTTGTTCTAACCTTAGATCGTAAAAACCAAGGTCAGACGGCAAATGTGGTTGGTAATGGTTTTTAAACCTTGGCTTTGCCTTAGTTACATTAGTCCACTCAGTAAAGCCTTTACCCCACCATTTATCGTTTTCTGCAATAGGATGAAACTGAGGAAGTAGTACGGCTAGAGCTCTTAACTTTTTACTCATATGAGTCTTGAAACTTTTGACTAAGTATTAATGGATTGCAAAATTAAGGAGATTGCATCCAATCACAACATCTTCCAACCTTGATTTGAAATTGATTACAGATTGTAAAGAAAAAAAGTCCATTTGAGAGTATCTCAAATGGACTTAATAAATAACTACCAAGAAAGTTTACTCCTTCAAACTCTTAAGATAAGCTATGCTCAATGGAATATTCTCTATTTCATTCTCGCTTTCGTCTTCAATAAAGTAATGCTTAATTCCTACTTCATTAGCAAGTTTTAAAATAGCTGGCCAGTCAGCTTGGCCCGTTCCAAGAACAACGTCGTTTTCTGCTGGAGTTCCTCCAGAACCATCACCCACAACACCTTTCTTCAAGTCTTTTACGTGCATCAACTTCCAACGATTTCCGTATTTTTCTAAAAGCTTTTGAGGAGCATCAGAACCTCCACCATGCATGGTCCAAAGCACGTCCATTTCAAAAGAAACATAGTCAGGATTAGTATTTTGAATGATATAATCCATCATGGTTCCTTCACCTTCTGGGTTTGGCTTAAACTCATAGCCATGGTCATGATAACAGAATGTCAAACCATTCTCTGCTAAGACTTTTCCTGCAGCATTGAAAACCTCCACCGCTTTTTTAGCATCGTCAAAGTTAAAACCTTCGCTACCATTGTGTGGTATCCAAGCACACATCACATATTTTGACCCAAGAGCTTTTGCCCTATCTGCTACTTCTTGTGGATTTTCTTCTAATTCGTTAAAACCACTTCCTGAGGCAGGAATACTAATTCCTCTTTCTTCACACATTGCTTTAAAGTCTTCAGGTGCCACACCTTTTGGTGCTCCGCCTTCTAATTCTGTAAAACCCATTTCAGCAATCATGTCTAAGTTTTGCTCTACCGTTCTGGTGCTGTCTTTAAACTGTTCTCTAAAAGTATAAGCTTGAACACCAAACTCGCCTTTAAAAAGGGGCGTACTTTCTTCCGTACTGCTTTCTGAAGCACATCCCATTGTAAAAAGAGCCAGGAAAAGGAAGGAATAAATTGTTTTCATCATATCTAAGGGTTTTAAATAATTATAGGTTTTTCTTTTTAAGTTCATCTGCCGCAAAATTGGCTGCACGAGCTGCATAAGCCATATAAGTCAATGTTGGGTTTTGCGTACTTGTCGAAGTCATGCAAGCACCATCTGTCACAAAAACGTTTTTGCACGAGTGTACTTGATTGTGTTTGTTCAAAATAGATGTTTTAGCATCATGCCCCATTCGCACGCCACCCATTTCATGAATATCTGAACCTGGTGCCGCTTTTGAGTCCCTAGTTTTTATGTCTTCAAAACCCGCTTTTTCAAACATTTCCGCCATAGTGGTTTGGAAATCTTCCACCATTTTTGTGTCATTGTCCTGCCATTCGCAAGAAAAAACAATCTGCGGAATTCCGTATTTATCTTTCAACGTTTCATGAAGCCTAATGTGGTTCTCTTCTACAGGGATGGTTTCACCCATCATCCAGCCTGATAAACCCCAACCGCCTAATTCACGTTTCAAAAGGTTATCTCTTAATTCGTCACCAATTCCATCTTTGGAAGAATAAGAGCCTCTCCCTCCACCAATTCCGGTAGCATATCCTCTCAAAAAGCCTTCTTCATGCTTGTGTAAGTTTCTGAATCGAGGAATATAGGAATGACTCGGGTGGGCTCCACTCGTTTTTTTATCTTTAAAGCCAGCGTATTTTCCGGAAACTTGCCCTCTGTAGTTATGCCAAGCAATGTATTTTCCGAGAACACCACTATCGTTTCCTAAACCATTTTCAAAACGATTTGACGTAGAATTCATCAAAATAGCATTCGAATTAATGGCAGAGCCATTCACAAATATCACTTTGGCATAAAACTCTACCATTTCTTTGCTTGTCGCATCTATCACTCTAACACCTGTAGCTTTCTCTTTTCTATCATCGTAAATAATAGAATGAACTACCGAATGAGGTCTGAGCGTTAGATTTCCTGTCTTAGCCGCCCATGGCAATGTGCTGGAGTTACTACTAAAATACCCCCCATAATTACAGCCCCTATTACACATACGCTGACTCATGCATTTTCCACGACCTTGGTCATAATGCACCTGCTGTGGGTCTGTCAAATGTGCACATCTACCAAAAACCAGAAAACGGTCTTTGTATGTTTTTTCTATGGTTTCCTTAAAATGTTGTTCTACGCAATTTAAGTCCCAACCCGGCTGAACAATACTATTTGGCAAAGCTTCTATGTTATCATTAAAACCCGCTATTCCTGCGAACTTTTCAACATGCTCATACCATGGAACCATGTCTTTATAGCGTATAGGCCAATCTACCGCAAAACCGTCCCTAGCAGGACCTTCATAATCAAAATCTGACCAACGCTGCGTTTGACGAGCCCAGAGCAAAGATTTTCCTCCTTCATGATATCCTCTAAACCAATTGAAGGGCTTTTCTTGAACTATTGGCTGTTCATCATCTGGCAAAGCCCAATGCAGCGTTTCTGCTCGCATAAATTTTGCCATTTCAAAACCTTTACGCTGCTCCTGCGTAACGCTTCCTCTATGCTCAAAATTCCAAGGAGCTTTAGACGCGGTAGGATAATCTTCAATGTGTTTGACACCCCTTCCTCTTTCTAAAACCAATGTTTTAAGGCCTCTATCGCAAAGCTCTTTAGCTGCCCATCCCCCACTAGCACCAGACCCTATTACTATAGCGTCATATTTGTGCTTCTTTTTTACCTCTAAATTTAGGTTTGCCATATCTATATTTCTTAAATACAATTTTCTAATTAAAATGAGGCTAAGCCTCGACTACGTCAACACATCCATCATAATGTCCCGGGGCCATCACATAGTCATAATGATTTACCATCACATATTCTGATGTAGTATAACCTCTTATGGTTTCCTTTTTTAGTGTATCATAAAACCACTCTTTATCCACAGTACTTGGTTCAGAAAAGCCTATTAAAAGACTCTCTCGCTGAGCTTGTGTACATTCAGAAAATGGTTTTTTATACGACGTTTCAGCGGTGCTGTTTAACAAGGTCATGCCTTCCATTATTTTTTGCAGGTCTTCTTCCGTATAACAATCCGCAAAAAGCCTATCTAAGAATTTATCCACGCCTAAACCTAAAGCTCCCGGTTCTGTTTTTCCTTCTGGAATAAAAGTGCCAGCAATGCTAGAAAGCAAACCTTGCTCTAAAGAAGAAAATACTCCTGAACTAACTAGTTTTGATGATGACCAAGCATTAGCCCAACTAGGCAATGCCACTACAGCACCTGCTCCTAGTGCTAATTTTTTCAACAATTCTCGTCTTTGCATATCGCCCAATTAATAGTGTAAGAATGTAAATTAGTATAAACAACGAATCACACCTTAAGGTGAGAAAATTGTTTAGATAAAACCTCTCTCTGTAAAGACAAAAGCTCTTAAAACCTCAAATGGGTCAATTAAAGCTACTTTTTCTTATAAATATTATTTTTAATCAAATCTTCTTCAAACCAAGTAAACTTGTCTTGATAAAACTTTATAAAATCTGGTGCACTAATATGACCCGGCACTGGACCATAGTAATGGGTTTCACTATTCTGGTCATTTCTCCAAACTAAAACATAACTCAGCCTGATGTTTTCGGCCTTAAGTACTTTTAAAAGTGTTCCAGTCCACCACGTTTTATTAGGTATGGACTCTAATCCCGTTTCTGTAAAAGCAGCCAGTTTTTTGTGCTTTTGAGCATAATCAGACACTACTTTAAGTTTTGAAACTGCGGCCTCCAAATCATACCTGTTTCTTCCCATATCAGCATAATTATCCATTCCCACCATATCGACCCATTCGTCTCCTGGATATCTTTCTAAAAATTCCGCCTCTGTATTAAACTTATTATCCGGAGAAAAAGCCCAAATAAAGCTATGAACGTTCTTTTCGTCCCTCAAATAAGATAATGTAAACTTCCAAAGTGTTTTAAACTCATCAACCGAACAATGTGGTGCTCCCCACCAAAACCACCCTCCATCAAACTCATGATATGGACGAAAAATCATTGGAATTAACTCTCCATTCCTACCACGGCAAGAGTTAACCCACTCCGCTATTTCATCTAAAATCTCTTTATATTTTTCGTGACCATCTCCACCTGGAATAAGCCTAGGCACTACTTTTATAGAATCTGAACCTTCCCAATAAAAGCCACCCTTGCCCATAGGATTGTAAAAATGCCAAGCCACGGTAATTATACCACCACGGTTATACGCATCTTCTACCGTTTTCCTCAAGTTTCGTTTATATAAGGCTGGATTTCTTCCCGTAAAACCACTAAAATCAATACCAATCACTCCTGGATGGGTTCCTACTACAGATTTTACATCAGACCTATTCTCGTCTCCACGCCAGCCTCTTCCATATTCGGTAGCGTGCTGATGCCCAAAGACCACACCTTTCTTTTGTATTTTCTTTAAACTTTTGAATAGCTTAGTGGTTTCTCTGGTAGCGTTTTTATCTATTAATTGACCATATCCTAAACTCGTGGTTAATAATCCAGCTAAAAATAGGTTTAAAAACTTCATCGGGTTGAATAATAAATTTGAACTTTAAAAAGAAGCAATTCAAACTTAAAGCAAATAGGCTATCTTTAAAAAAGGAACTTTAAGATATGGTAGTATTAGAATTGACATTGGATAAATATGGTGAACAAGGAGATAAAACAGGATGGACTTTTCTCAAAATTGACGCCACGGTTTCTCAAAATATAAAGCCTAACACCAAAAAGTCTTATAGAGTCAAGGGACTTATTGATAATTTAGAAATCAAACAAGCGGCTTTGATTCCGATAGGAAATGGCGATTTTATTTTGCCTGTTAATAATACCATTCGAAAGAAAATAGGTAAAGGCAAGGGAGACAAAGTATTACTAAAACTAGAAGAAGACACTAGTGCGTTTGAATATTCTGCAGACTTATTAGCTTGTCTAGAAGACGAACCTACCGCTGACTCCTTTTACAAAACGCTTTCGCCAAGCCATCAAAGGTATTTTTCAAAGTGGATAGAATCTGCCAAAACCATTGAAACGAAAACTACAAGAATTACTCGATGCCTTTTTGGCTTAGCAAATCAAATGGATTATGGTGCCATGATAAGGCATTTTAAAGGACAAAAGTGAGAAACTAGCCTAGGTATTCCGTTTTTTCTAAGCCGTAATATTTATCCAAGTCTCCCTGAATAACATCATAAACCTCTTTTTTCAAGGCTTCAATATCTTTGGAGGTCCTATTCTCTGTACTAATTTCCTTATTGATTATCACTTTTGGTAAACCCCAAAAGAAAAAATTACTCGGATTTAATTCATAATTATTCAGGTAGCTAACCGGCACAATGGGCACTTTATTTTCAATTGCCATTATGAAGGGTCCGTCTTTAAAAGGTTGAGCCATCTTTGGAATATTCTTAGATACAATACCTCCTTCAGGCATAATAAATACACTTCTCCCGTTTTTTAATGCTCTGATTCCACGTAACATCGTCTTAGTTCGACTGTCCTTGTCTGACCTATTTACCGCAATATGAAGCTGGTCAAACATATAACCAAACAGCGGCACTTTAGATACTGAGCTCTTACCCACATAAGCAAAGTAGTTTTCAACAATGTTCATTCCTGCAGCCACATCTAAGTAAGAGAAATGATTTGCCACAAAAACATAGGTTTTGCTTTTATCAGGTCTAAACTTCCAGTCTTTCTGAATAATCATTCCCGTAAGAATGAAGAATATCTGAGACCAAAAACGAATGATTTTATGCCCAAAGCGGTGCCAGCCCTTATTCTGAATACAGATATAAATAAAAGGGTAAAAAAACAGAAACGGGATAACAAAAACCATCCCGCACCATACTGTATATAAGATGCTTAAAAGCTTTTTCATTCAATAAGCATAAGCTTACTTTTCGATAAGGTGTTTATGAAGTTCTACTGGTTTAGCCGCAGATTTTCTCATTTTAATATTTAGCATTTCTACTAAAAAGGAGAATGCCATAGCAAAATACACATAGCCTTTAGGCACCGTAAAGTGGAATGCCTCCGCTATTAAAAGTGTACCAATCATAACCAGAAAAGACAATGCTAGCATCTTAATACTTGGGTGAGCTTCCACAAAGTCACCAACAGGCTTGGCAAATAACAACATACCAATGGTAGAAAGAATAATGGCTGCCGCCATTACTGGTATAACATCTGTCATGCCCACCGCTGTAATTATAGAATCGACAGAGAAAATAATATTAATAACAGTTATGTCCAAAATGGCTCTAGACAGAGAAGATGCTATTGCCTTTTTCCCCATGTCGTCTTCTTCACCTTCTAGTTTATGGTGAATTTCGGAAGTTGCTTTATAAAGAAGAAACAAACCTCCTCCTAACAGAATTAAACCTTTCCCACTCATTCCAATATCAAAAGGCAATCCCAAATCTTGAAGATTAAACAGGTCTTTTTCTAAGCCTAAAATCCAGCCTAACACAAAAAGCAAGCCTACCCTTATAATCATGGCTGACATAAGGCCAATGTTTCTTGCCTTTTTCTGGTTTTCAATCGGAAGTTTTCCAGAAATAATGGAAATAAAGATGATGTTATCTACACCCAAAACCATTTCAAGGAGTGTTAAGGTGAAAACACTAGTAAGAGCCGCTGTGGTAAGAAGTTGTTCCATTTAAAACTTTTTTTGACGCTAAAGTATTTGAAATAATACGTAAGACAAAATTGCTACTTTCAAATTTAAGAAACCATAAATTTCTAAAAACATGAAAATACCTAATGTCTTCTGTTTAGAAAGTGGGGTTTTTCTCTCCTGATTTATGAAAACCATTGTTAGAACTGTGTTCTTAAGAAACAAAAATCCCGTTGCTTAAGAAACAACGGGATTCTTGTTTTACAAATGAGGCTGAACAGCCTTTTTCAATTGTGGCAACATCATTACACCTGTTGACCTAAAAAGCTGTTTTCTATTCTTAAAAATCATTACTGTAGGTACTCCTGTTACTTTATACTTACGCTGTAGTGCATGATTTTTATCAATGTCAATTTTTACAATTTTGACTTTATCTCCCATTTCGTTGGCCAATTGCTGTAATGCAGGCGACATAGCTTTACATGGGGCACACCAAGTGGCAAAAAAATCTATTAATACCGGTGTTTCACTATTTATTAATTCTTCAAAAGCTCCGTTCATTGTTTATTTCTTTAATCTAAACTATTAACGTTCTCCCCTTTTCTCTGGTTCAAACTTTATCATCATCATTAACCATAATGACCTAGAATACCTGAAAATAATTGGAACTAAGAGAATAGTCAAGAAAACATAACTCCCGATATAAATCCTCCAATCCAATTTGTCTTCAAAGACAGTGTACCACAAAACCGTAGTTACCACAAAAAACGCCATATTTAACATATAGCTTACATACATAGCCCCATAGAAAAAGCCAGCCTCCTTCTCATACCTTAAACCACATTTAGAGCAGTTTTTATGCATCTCCATCATTTTACCCATTTTGTACGGGTTTTGAGATTCATATAAGTTTCCCTCCTCACATCTTGGGCATTTTAATAAAACAGCTCCCTTTAAGTTTCCCATAAGATTTTTTTAGTTTTCTGGCCGCAAAAGTACCAAATAATCTTCTGTAAAAGCGTATCAGGTGTTAAAGAGCTAGCTATATTATGAACAAAGAGGGTATAAAAGTTCTAAATAGCCCAAAAATACCATTTGAACCAAAAACGACATTGTTTGAACGGCTTTCATTAGTACAGAACGCATTTATTGTATCACTTTTGCATTGTTGTAAAACATCACTTAGGTGTTTTTATCAATATTCATATCGGAATTGACAACAAAACCATAATAATAAAATGTCTAAAACATTATTTGACAAAGTATGGGACGCTCATGTAGTTAGAAGCATTGAAGATGGTCCTGACGTATTCTTTATTGACCGTCACTTTATACACGAAGTTACCAGTCCAGTTGCCTTTTTAGGGCTTGAAAGTAGAGGAGTTGGAGTAATTTTTCCTGAAAGGACTTTTGCAACAGCCGACCACAACACTCCTACAATTAACCAACACCTTCCTGTAGAGGATCCTCTTTCTGCCAATCAACTTAAAGCTTTGGAAGGAAACTCTGCCAAATATGGCATTTCTCACTGGGGTCTTGGACATAAGAAAAATGGTATTGTTCACGTAGTAGGACCAGAAAACGGTATTACTCTTCCGGGTATGACTATCGTTTGTGGTGATTCGCATACTTCTACACATGGTGCTTTTGGTGCTATTGCCTTTGGTATCGGTACTTCAGAAGTTGAAATGGTGCTTTCTTCACAGTGTATCATGCAGCCTAAGCCTAAAAAAATGAGAATTACCGTTAATGGTAATCTTGGAAAAGCAGTAACTCCTAAAGATGTTGTTCTTTATGTTATCGCTCAAATTTCTGCTGCTGGTGCAACTGGATATTTTGTAGAATATGCTGGTGATGTATTTGAAAACATGAGCATGGAAGGTCGTATGACTGTTTGTAACATGACCATTGAAATGGGTGCTCGTGGTGGTATGATTGCTCCTGACGAAACTACTTTTGCTTATTTGAAAGGAAGAGAAATGTCGCCTAAGGGTGAAGATTGGGAAAAACTTCTTAAGTATTGGGCTACGCTCAAAACTGATGATGCTGCTGTTTTCGACAAAGAATTGACATTTACGGCAGAGGAGATTGAACCACAAATTACTTATGGTACTAACCCAGGTCTTGGAACGAGTATTTCTAGTACTATTCCTAAATCAGGTGATGTAATTGACGGTGAAGCTAGTTATAAAAAATCATTGAACTACATGGGTTTTGCCGAAGGCGAAAGCATTATAGGAAAACCTGTAGATTACGTATTTATTGGTAGCTGTACTAACGGTCGTATTGAAGATTTTAGAGCTTTTGCATCTATAGTTAAAGGAAGAAAGAAGGCTGATAATGTTACAGCATGGTTAGTTCCTGGTTCTCATATTGTGGAAGCACAAATCAAAGAAGAAGGTCTTTTAGATATATTTACTGAAGCTGGTTTTGTATTACGTCAGCCAGGCTGTTCTGCTTGTTTAGCAATGAACGATGATAAGGTTCCTGCAGGAAAACTTGCTGTTTCTACATCAAACAGAAACTTTGAAGGTCGTCAAGGTCCTAATTCTAGAACACTCTTAGCTTCTCCATTAGTGGCAGCTGCTGCTGCGGTTTCTGGAAAAGTGGCTGACCCTCGTGGGTTTATGGATTAATAAAATAGGAGACTATAATTTAATAAAACATTAAAAATTAAGCTGATAGCAAAAGACTAAAGACTAAAGGCTAAAGTCAATTATGGCATACGATAAATTTACAGTATTAAAAAGCACTTGTGTACCACTTCCTTTAGAGAATGTGGATACCGACCAAATCATTCCTGCTCGTTTTTTGAAAGCTACTAAAAGAGAGGCTTTTGGAGATAATCTTTTTAGAGATTGGAGATATAACAATGACGATTCGCCAAAGGAAGATTTTGTATTAAACAATGATACCTATTCTGGAAAAGTACTAGTAGCTGGAAGAAATTTTGGTTCTGGTTCTAGCCGTGAGCACGCTGCTTGGGCTATTTATGATTACGGTTTCAGATGTGTTATTTCTAGTTTCTTTGCTGATATCTTCAAAGGAAACTCTTTAAACATTGGTATTCTTCCTGTGACTGTTAGTCCTGAGTTTTTGGATAAAATTTTCAAAGACATTGAAAAAGATCCAAATGCTCAAGTAGAAGTTAACCTTCCTGCTCAAACTGTAACTCTTGTTTCTACAGGTGAAAGCGAGAGTTTTGAGATTAATGGTTACAAGAAAAACAATATGGTGAATGGTTTTGACGATATTGATTACTTGCAAGCAATGAAAGAAGAAATCGGTAGTTTTGAAGCCGCTCGTCCGTTTTAGGATGAGAACTTCAAGCTATTTGCTTTTAGGCAATAGGCTTTATATGAATTGAGAAATGTGATTTTAAAAAGTCCTTTTCTCAATTTTTATTAAACTGCGACTCTATTTATTCATTGAATACGAAATAAAGAGCATTACATGATAACAGCTCAAGGCGACAAACGCCATATTGAAATAATGGATACCACCCTCAGGGATGGTGAACAAACTAGCGGGGTATCTTTTTCTGCCTCTGAAAAACTAACAATGGCTCAGCTTTTACTTGAAGAAGTGAAGGTTGACAGAATTGAAGTGGCTTCGGCACGTGTTTCAGAAGGAGAATTAAACGCCGTAAAAAAGATAACAAGCTGGGCAAAAGAAAAAGGCTATCTTGATAAGATTGAAGTTCTGACTTTTGTGGATGGTGACGCTTCGCTTGATTGGATGGAACAATCAGGTGCTAAAGTGATGAACCTTTTAACCAAGGGTTCTTTAAACCATTTGACCCATCAGCTAAAGAAAACTCCTGAACAACACTTTTCTGAAATTGACACTCTTGTAAAGAAAGCTACGGCCAAAGGTTTCAGTGTCAATGTTTATTTAGAAGACTGGAGCAATGGAATGCGTCATTCTAAGGAATATGTTTATCAACACTTAGATAACCTTATCAAGCTTCCAATTAAACGGATTTTACTGCCAGATACTTTGGGGATTTTGACCCCCATGGAGTCGTATTCTTTTGTGAAAGATATTGTGGCCAGGTACCCGGATAAACACATAGATTTTCATGCCCACAATGATTATGACCTAAGTGTAGCCAATGTAATGGGAAGCCTTAGGGCAGGAACACATGGACTTCATGTAACAGTAAACGGTCTTGGTGAGCGTGCAGGAAATGCTCCGCTGGCTAGCACAGTGGCGGTAATAAGAGACTTTTTCCCTGATATTCAAATTAAGGTAGATGACAAGTCTCTATACAAAATAAGTGGCTTGGTAGAAGGTTTCTCTGGAATGCGAATTCCGGCAAACCAGCCGATAGTAGGTGATAGTGTTTTTACACAAACTGCCGGTATTCATGCGGATGGTGACAAGAAAAACAACCTTTACGTTAGTGATTTAGAACCTGCCAGGTTTGGAAGAAGAACACTTTACGCATTAGGAAAGTCTTCTGGAAAGGCAAACATTGAGAAAAACCTTCAAATGTTAGGAATTTCTTTGCCAGATAAAGACCTCAAAAAGGTCACTAAAAGGATTATTGAACTTGGCGACAAGAAACAATCCGTTACTCGTGAAGACCTTCCTTTCATAATTGCGGATGTTTTAGACCGCGACCCTGAGGAGAAAAAAGTAGAATTAATCAATTATGTGTTGACACATTCTAGAAATCTAAGGCCTTCCGCTACGCTTCAAATCAAGATTGAAAATGAAATTTTTGAAGAAAACGCTCAAGGTGATGGTCAGTATGATGCCTTTATGAATGCCTTGAAAAAGATATTCAAACAAAAGGAAATGGACTTTCCATTATTAGCAGATTACGCTGTAAGAATACCTCCAGGAGGGAATACAGATGCACTTTGTGAAACTATTATTACCTGGAAAGTGGGTAAAAAAGAGATGAAAACCCGTGGACTAGACTCTGACCAAACGGTTTCAGCGATTGAGGCTACGGTGAAGATGTTGAATTTGATTTAGTTGTGGGCTATTGGCTTTGAGCGGTGAGTTTATTAACCACTGAGTTTCTCGGAGTTTGCCACGGAGGAGCACAGAGTTTTGGCTTTTGAAAATTTGACATAATGAAGCTCTTGAGGCTGTTTGACGTTGATATAGGAGTATTTTTTACCCCTGAGTTTCGCAGAGTTTGACACTAAGGAACACGGAGTTTTGGCTTTTGAAAACATAATTAAATGAGGTCTTATGCAGAATATGATTCACTAACTCAAAAAGTACTTGGCTGTGCTTATGAGGTTCATACTGCTCTTGGGCCTGGTTTATTAGAAAGCACATATAAACAATGTCTATTCTATAAACTTCAGAAGGAAGGGATTTTTGTAGAGAAAGAAAAGGGACTTCCCTTGGTATTTGAAGAGGTTAAGCTTGAATGTGGATATAGGATTGATTTATTAGTTGAGAATAAAATTGTCATTGAGCTAAAGTCTGTAGAAGGGTTAACAGATGTGCATACCGCTCAGGTTTTGACATACTTAAAGTTAGGAGGTTTCCCGATAGGGTTTCTTATAAACTTTAATGTAAAGAGTCTCAAATTGGGAATTAAAAGATACGTGAATTAAAGAGTTAATAAATAGACAAAGCTAAAACTCCGTGATACTCGGTTTATAAACTCAGAGCAACTCGGTGGTAAAAATAAAAGAATAGAAAAATAAAAAATAATGAACTTAAACATAGCAGTATTAGCCGGTGACGGCATCGGACCAGAAGTGGTAGAACAAGCACAGAAAGTATCTGATGCGATAGCAAAAAAGTATGGTCACACCATCAATTGGACTCCAGCCATAACAGGTGCAGCAGCCATTGACGCCGTAGGCGAACCATATCCAGATTCTACACATGAAATTTGCATGAATTCTGATGCAGTTTTATTTGGTGCTATTGGTCTACCAAGGTTTGATAATGACCCTTCTAATCCGGTAAGACCTGAGCAAGGTTTATTGGCAATGCGTAAGAAATTAGGTCTTTACGCTAATATCCGTCCTACTTTGGTGTTTCCTTCGCTTCTTCACAAGTCTCCTTTGAGACAAGAATTGATAGAAAACGCTGATTTCGTATGTATTCGTGAGCTTACTGGTGGAATTTACTTTGGCGACAAAGGAAGAAACGAAGCTAGAGATAAGGCTTGGGATGTGTGTGAATACACAAAACCTGAGGTAGAAAGAATTATCCGTTTGGCGTATGATTATGCTATGCAGAGAAAGAAGAAGTTGACTATTGTGGATAAAGCTAACGTTTTAGAAACATCTAGACTTTGGAGAGAAGTGGGTCAATCTTTAGAAAAAGAGTACCCAGAAGTTAAAACGGAGTATCTTTTAGTAGATGCAGCCGCTATGCGTATTATCCAGTGGCCTGAAGGTTTTGACGTGATGGTGACTGAAAACATGTTTGGTGATATATTGACCGATGAGGCGTCTGTAATCTCTGGTTCTATGGGATTAATGCCTTCAGCATCGATTGGCCTTCATACGTCTGTTTTTGAGCCTATACACGGGTCTTATCCACAAGCGACAGGTCTAAACATAGCAAACCCAATTGGAACCGTTTTATCGGCTGCTATGATGTTTGAATATGCTTTCAAACTAATGGACGAAGCTCAGGAAATTAAAGATGTGGTGAATAAGTCTTTGGCAGAAGGAATAGTAACCGAAGATATCGCTGGAAAAGATAAAGCTTACGGCACTAAAGAAGTGGGTGACTGGTTAGCTGCTCAAATTGTTTGATGTTTGGATGTTTGGTGCCAGATGTTCGGTGTTGGGTGTTTTTTGCCTAATGTCTATGCCGAAATAAAATATTATCCTGACCTATAAAAAGAAAGCCCTAATCGAGAGATTGGGGTTTTTGCTTTTAGGTTAAGCCACCTAATTTTTCTCTCTCAAAGTACTACACCACTAGCTATTTATAACCTCTCTCCTTTAAATTACCTCAAAAGCCCTTTCTAATCTCCTTATCCATCGCAAATTTTCGGAAGTACAGCACGTTTGAATCGTCTGCTAACTCGGTCGAAATCCACTTATCCATTTCCTCTTTTGTGAATTGGCTTTCATGACAGCGTATCGCTTCATTTGACTTTGCTTCATCTTCGTCTGAAAATGATATTACTGTGTTAAAGCTTTCTATGGCGGAATAATTCAGGTTCCAGGCTTTGTATTTCTCTGTTTGTTCTTCTGTCCAACCTAAGTAATAAAGGTCCATTTTATCAGTCAAATTCTCTCTAAGTAAGAGCTCGGTAGTTACTAAACCTACCATGCGATGGTCTGGATGTCCAGTGTCGCCATCTGGTCCAAATGTGACTATTACATCAGGATTAATTCTTAATATTTCATCCAGTAACCTTTCTTTCAACATAGGTTCTTGCTCATAGAAATCACCATGTCCGTTTAGCCCCATTCCATCTTGAATACCTAGTCGTATAGGTTCATGAATTCCCATTTTAGCACAGGAGCATTTTGCTTCTTCGTTTCTTATAGCCACCAAGGAGTCTCCTGCAGGAATTGCTGCGTGGTCGGTTATTCCATATTGCCCGTCTGTCGCAATGATTAGGTAAACTGAGTCCGTAGCGGCGTATTTAGCCAGAACAGGGCTTATTGTTGTTTCATCGTCAGGATGAGCTACTACCGCTAAGATTGTCCTTGGGTTTGTTTTCTTAGTTTGACAAGCCGTTGTTAGAACTAGGAGGGATAGAATTTGTAGTAGTTTATTGGTCATTATTATAAGGTTGATTTTTTCTAATACAGCTAGGGTATTTTAAAGATAATCATTTGAGTGGTAAACATCCAAGAATGCATCATTTCAGTCTTAAATGAAACGTTTGTCGTGATTTTGGTTCAAAATCACGACAAGCAAATTGAATCTCTGAGTTTAGTTTTTTTACCGATATATCGCTCCGATGCAGCTATTTTTTCACAAATTTTAAAAACAAAAAAAGCCGCAATCGTCGATTGCGGCTTTTCAATTTTATGGATAAATAAGCTTCTTACTTATAAATCATTGCCAGTAAGCTGGCCATTTTATCTTTTAGGTCTTTTCTATCTACAATGAAGTCCAAAAAGCCATGATCTAGAATAAATTCTGCTGTTTGGAAGTCTTTAGGAAGGTCTTTCCCTATTGTTTCTTTTATAATTCTTGGTCCTGCAAAACCAATTAACGAACCTGGCTCAGCAATGTTGAAATCTCCTAACATTGCAAAAGAAGCTGTTACACCTCCTGTAGTTGGATCTGTCAATAAAGATATATAAGGAATTCCTGCTCTATCTAACAGGGCCAACTTTGCTGATGTTTTTGCCATCTGCATTAAAGAGAAACCTGCTTCCATCATTCTGGCTCCACCAGATTTTGAAATCATTAAGAAAGGAATTTTCTTCTTTAAAGAGTTATCTATTCCTCTAGCTATCTTCTCTCCTACCACAGAACCCATAGAACCACCAATAAAACCGAAGTCCATACACGAAATGGTGATGGCCTTACCGTGCATTATACCTTCTGCCGTACGGCAAGCATCTACTAATCCCGATTTTTTTTCTGTTTGAACAATTCTATCAGGATAAGCTTTAGTATCCACAAACTCTAAAGGGTCTGCAGAACGCATATTTGCGTCTAGCTCTGTATATTTTCCTTCGTCAAAAAGCAATTGGAAATAAGCCTCTGAACCTAGTTTTTCGTGATAATTACAATGAATACAGGTGAAAGAGTTCTGCTTGTGTTCCCTAGTATGCGTAGCTTGTTTGCATTCTGGGCACTGATACCACAATCCATCAGGTGCTTCTCTTTTAAGCTCCGTAGGGGTGTTAATTCCTTTTCCTGTACGTTGAAACCAAGACATAAATTAAATGTTGATTGAGGGGCAAATATATAAAGGGTACTGCTAAGAACCTGAATCTAGTTAGCAGATAATTAGAAATACCCTTTATGAAGTGGCTAGTTAGCTGCACGTAAGCCGAAATCCACTTACTTATCTTTCAATATCGTTTTCAAAAAATATGGTTCCTTGTACGCCACCATAATAGATAACACGTCCTTTTCCTTCCTTTTTCCCATTCACATAGCGAATATAAAGCCGATCTCCGTTTTGATAGTAAAAAGTGGCTTTATCATCATGCATAAGACCCTGTTTGAACTTACCCACGTATTTACTTCCATCTTTAAAATAGTAGGTGCCGTAGCCATGGAAATTGCTTCCAGAAAAATCACCTTCATATTTCTTTCTGTTGTCGGCATAGTATTCTATTCCGTACCCTACCCTTCTTCCATTTTTCCAGTTACCTGCATATTTCTCTAGGGTTTTTCTATTGACGGCCACACCGTAACCTTGGCTGCAGTTTCCTTCTATACATCCAGTTTTTACCGTAATCACGTTTCTTGGCTTGGCAGGAACCTTAACTATTTCTGGTTTTCTAACTACTGGTTCTGTCTTTGGAACTTCTCTTTCAATTTCTGGCTCTGGCTCAGCACTTAATCTTGGATACATGCCTTGGGCATTTTCATAGCCACGCTTTATTGCTGTCATTCTTTTTCTTCTTGGGGGGTGACTACCGGTATCATAATCCGTTGTCATTTTCCAGATGGCAGACTGAGCTTCCTTCAAACTTGCACCCATTTGGTACATCACAAAACCAGAAAATTCATCTGCTTCTAATTCTCTATTTGGGTCGGAGCCGCCTTGCTTAAGGGTGTGACCCTGTAAATGGTGCCCTATTTCATGAGCCAAAATACTCATAGCTCCCCAGTCGGTATTAGTAATGCTATTTACCCTACGCATAAAACTGGCGTCGTACACTATTAGGCGTTCTCCGTTTCTAGCTGCCGCAAAACAATTGTCAATGTTAGGACACTCCATTACATAAAAGTTTTGCTTCAATCCAGACCTACTCACTATTCTTTCAACCGCTTTTTGAGCCTCTGGCCTGGTTCTAAAACCAAGCATGCTACAAATTGATTTTTCATTTATAACACCTGCCGTGTAGCTGCAAACAAAGTTTGATTTATCGAGTTTTTCTTCCTCTTGAGCAATAGCTAAATTGACGGAAGTAGAGAATAAAATTAGTAAGCTTAATAATTTTGGAAGGGACATTCTTTAGCCTTTTGAATTGATAGCAATATACCAACGCCTGCAATCAAAATTTTATTTTAAAAGATCAGAAATCTTGATTCACAGAAAAGGTAATTTTTGACTCAATTTGCATCAAAAACTAACGAAAAGCGTAGCTTATTCCACGTGGAACTAAATTTTAGTAGACAAAATCCCCTCTAAGTTCTCGGAACCTTTTTCTGGCGTCAGCCCCAAAAATACTACCTGGAAAATCAGTTAAAATTTGGCGGTACAAAGCCATCGCTTTTGTATTCTCACCTAACTTTTCATCATAAATCTTGGCCAATTTATACAAAGCATCATCAGCAAGAATATCATATTTATAGTTCTCCAGTAAGACATTCAGGTCACTGATAGCAGCATCTACCCTATCTAGTTTGTAATTAGTATTTGCTCTAAGCCAAAGAATTTCATCTGCCAAAGAATGAGTTTTATAAATATCAAAAAGAGAATCAAGTTTTAATAAAGCCTCTTCGTTTCTGTTCTGAAATAAGAGTAAATCAACGGCGGAATATGCACTTATGGCGGCATCCGTAGTATCAAGCCCCAAATTATCCTGAATAAGTAAACTGAGCTGCATAGCATCATTTGCAATTTCTCTAGTGGTTGCCTTCTTTAATATGTTCAGAATGTCTTTTGACAAGTCAAACTCCCCAGTGTAATAATGCAGTTTAGCATTTTTAAGCTTTGCTGTTTCTCCTAGAAAATCCTCTTTTTGAGACTTTTCCACTTGCATATAAAGCAATGTGGATTCCCAAGGTTCTTCTTTCAGAATGTAGATATCTCCTAAGTCTAGTTTGCATTGGTCTTTAAATTTGATATTAGAACCAGCTTCCGAAATAGCCATTTCTAGGACTTCTACCGCACGATCTTGGTCGTCTAGGTAGAAGGCATACAATAAAGCCATGTTACGCAGTGCGTCTATTGTTTTAGGCGTCAGGCCTAGGTCCTTTATCAACAACTCGTATTGACTTATCAACTCTAAGATTTCTGTTTCATCAATCGGGAAGGTATTTTTCACCAATTGTTCACGGCACTGAATATTCCATCTTCGTGCGTAGGGATAAAAATCACCTTGTGGGTATTCGGTCATGACATACTGATACATTCTAGCAGCATCTCTAAACTGACCATTTGTATAAGCCAAACCTGCTAACTCAAAAACCTTACGCCCTCCCAATTCCAATCTTCTATCCAAAGCTCTGGCTTGTGTAAAAGCTCGCGAAAATTGTTTTTGTTGCACAAAGTGCCAAATCAAAATTTCGTTATAATAAAACTCATCAGGGTTGTCTTGAATTTTCGTGTAGAGTAAACGCTCCAACATTTCAATTTCCTTATCCTCCTTTACATTATCCTGAATGGTTCTTTCTACATAATCCGAATTCCTATGTTTAATTCCATAGGAAAAAACCTCTTCCAACATTTTATCTTTTTTGCCAGCAAACAAATACGCCCTTGCCAAATGAATGTTATGCTTATCGTCGGATTTTGACCTCAACCTTGATTTAAGCAGCATATCAATCAATAAATTGATCTTATTTGTTTTGTAAAAGAAATTTTGAAGTTGGTACACATAAGAATCCTTTTGCGAAGCTTTGTCAATAAGTTCTTGATATGCTATATCAGCACCCGCCTGGTCCCCAGAAACCTCTATCAAATACGCTAAGTCCGCTTCATAAACCACCACATCAGGATAGGTCTTTATCTCTTGTCTAAGGAAGTCTTTTGCCTTATCAAACTGTTTTAAACGAATAAGACTATTTAAGTAGTTATCGTGAATAAGTCTTCCATTCTCTTTCTTCCTACTAAGCTTATCGAAAATTTCTGCTGCCTTTTCATATTCCCCTTTATTATAATATTCGTTGCCCAATTCTAAGCTTTGGCCGTGAGCCGCCGCAACAGACATTATTATTATCATTAGGCTTATAAATCTCTTCATATATTAAAAATAAGAATATGTATTTATTTATTATTATTAATTACTAGGGCTGTGGATATGTGCTTATCTTTTTCTTAGAATTCTATTGTTAATTCTAATTGTTCTTAATGGTTTTACTGATGTGGATAGTTCAATATTTATTCCACATTTAGATATTTGATTTTTAGATGCTTAAGATATTCTCCACCAAGGTTTGCATTTTTAAAGTCAGTTAGTTTTGATGTTAATATTAGCAAGATATGTGTGTATATATGTTTTAACTAAATTGAGTATAACTCTATCTTATGTGGATTCATCCACCGGTTTTGATGTTGATTTCTGTAAGTCGTTTTTTATCCCCAATGTTTTAATAGGTTTTGCACCGTCTAATTTGGGTTATCTACAGGGTTACCAACATCATTCTATTTTAATATCGTTTAATTCGAAGTTTGCCTTAAGTTTTATTTCTCCCTTAGATATAACAATCTTTTCTGGAAGATTATTCTGTTCAAAGTCGCCGGTATCCCATTGGCCATTCGAATTGGCATCTTCTATTATTCTTAGTTTATACACACCTGGAATTAACTCAGGAAAACTATATTCTTCTGTAAATATCTGACTATCAATTATACTAAGGTTCTTAAAGTTTAATACTTCAACAATTTTTTGACCTTTAAACTTATCATACCTACCGGATATACTACCGTAAGAGTCCTGTTGATAAAGTTTGTTGATAAGTTGATAAGTCCTATTAGTATCTGATTTATAGTTAGTTATGGCACCTTCTTCTATACTTAGTGATATTTCACGCATGGCAGAACTGTTAAAATCTATCTGAAGTTGTGTTTGAGATTTATCTATCCAGTTTAATGTAAATTCTTCTTTTGTAGTGGTGTCTGCGGTTATCGTGATTTTTGAGGTGTCAATATTCGTAATCGGAAATTGAAAGTCAAGTAAGTATCTACTTGGCTTTTTTATGATACTGTTTGACTTTATAGTTTTATTGGAAATTGAAAGTACTTCGGGTTTAGGCTCGCTTTTAATATTGGTATTGAAATATATTTTAAGTGTGTCTTCAAGAATATTATTGGCAGAGTCTAAAACTATTATTTTAGTTAATGTTGTATCAGTAGTGTAGGGATGGTTAAAAAATAGGAGTTCTTCATCGCGTTTTTGATAGGTTAAGCTATCAGGTGTGTTTAAAAATTCAACATTTATATTTTTTACAGCTTTGTCAAAAGTTACTGAGAAGTTTGATTGTCTTGACAAGCTTCTTTTTATTTTTGGAGGTTTGGTATTATATGGATAAATCTTAATGTCAAGATTGGTGAGTATACTATGAAGCTTTAAAGTGTCTGGATGAAATCCGAATAGTTCGTTTTTACTATCGAATATTAGATTCTGGTTTTTATCAGAAAAACTTAATAGTCTGTAAGAAGATGATTTTATATTTTCAAAGACATAATTTCCTGAGGTATCTGTTTCTGTAAAGTAAGATGGTTTACGGTCAAGTAAAGGGAGCGTATCATCTGTGTTTAGATCATAAATGCCTACCAAGGTTTCTTTACTTGGTAGGCCCGTCCATAGGTTTGTGATTTTTCCACTAAGACCTAGTGAATCAATTTCTGAACCAGTGCTAAATACTAGTTTTAGGTTTTTGGCTGGATTTTTTTCATTCAAGTCTTTTATGCCGTCTCTGAAATTTAAGGTGTATGTAGTGCTGTCATTAAAGTCATCATCAAATTTTAATTCTATACTAAATGGTTTAGCCTTTAAACTATAGATTCCCTTTTGACTTGGTGTTATTATTAACTCTTGTCTCAAAGACGTAGCGTCTATTAACTCATTAAAAACGAGATTTATAGTTTTCTCTTTAAACCGAAGTGTTTTATTTTCAGGGTAAGAAGACACTAGTTCAGGAGGATCCTCGTCTTTAGGCCCACCAGTAGGTGGAACAAACTGAGCACAGCTGCTTATTAGTATAGAGAGGGAAAGAAGAGTATAGATGCGTTTCATTTTTTTAACGACCAAGGAATATCATAAGAACAGAAATATCTGCAGGTGAAACACCACTTATGCGAGAAGCTTGCCCTAATGTTTCAGGTTTGATATCTTTAAGTTTGTGTCTTGCTTCATAAGAGAGAGAGGTCAATTTGCTATAATCGAAGTCAGGATTGATAGACAAGTTTTCTAGCTTATTCATCTTTTCTGCCATGGTGACTTCTTTCTCTATATATCTTTCATACTTAATATTAATCTCAGCTTGTTGTGCTACTTCAGGTGTTAGCGTTAGAAGTAAAGTGTCTAGTTCTGGAGATATTGCTCTAAGATTATCAATATTCAACTCGGGTCTTTTCAGTAGATTATTAAGCGTTGTCTTTTCTCTAAGTTTTGATGACTTGTTTTCACTTAAGTAATCGTTGACCTGAACTGGTTCTACTTTGATAGTACTGAGTTCTTTCATCAAGTTTTGAGAGGATTCTATCTTATGGTTTACCTTTTCTAATCTTGTATCAGACGCTAATCCTATATCATTTGATTTTTTAGTTAACCTGATATCTGCATTATCTTGGCGGAGCAATGTTCTAAACTCAGCTCTTGAAGTAAACATTCTGTAAGGTTCATCGGTGCCTTTGTTAGTAAGGTCATCTATGAGTACTCCGATGTACGCTTCATTTCTTTTAAGAACAAAAGGTTCTTTGTTATGTACTTTTTGGTGAGCGTTAATTCCTGCCATCAATCCTTGGGAACCTGCTTCTTCATATCCAGTAGTACCGTTTATCTGACCGGCGAAATATAGATTACTTACTAGTTGAGTTTCTAAGGTAGAATTCAGTTGGGTTGGTTGGAAAAAATCGTATTCAATGGCATAACCCGGTCTAAACATTTTAACGTTTTCGAAGCCAGGAATTTTCCTTAGTGCCTTATACTGGATATCTTCTGGAAGCGAGGTGGAAAATCCATTGACGTACATTTCTACGGTATCTCGTCCTTCTGGTTCTAGGAATATTTGATGACTGTCTTTATCAGCAAATCGGTTTATTTTGTCTTCTACTGAAGGGCAGTATCTAGGACCAAGACCTTGAATTCTCCCATTAAACATTGGCGATTTATCGAAGCCTTTTTTGAGTTCTTCATGAACGGCTAGGTTAGTGAAGGATATCCAGCAGCTTTTTTGGTCGGTTGTAATATTGGTATCTGTGTATGAAAATCTTTCTGGCTGTTCGTCACCTAGTTGTTCTTCCATCTTTTGGAAGTTAATGGAACGTTGATCAACTCTTGGAGGTGTTCCTGTTTTCATTCTCCCTGACTGAAAACCTAGTTTAATTAGGTCTGCAGTTATTCCAATTGAACTACTTTCCCCTGCTCTGCCACCACCAAATTGTTTCTCACCAATATGGATTAGACCATTAAGAAAAGTACCATTTGTAAGAATAACGGAGCTTGCTTTTATTTCTAAACCAAGTGATGTTTTTACACCAGTGGCGACACCATCTTCCGTGATAAGTCCAGTAACCATCTCTTGCCAGAAGTCAACGTTTGGATTCTGTTCTAGTTTATATCGCCATAGTTCAGCGAACTTTTGCCTATCACTTTGACATCTTGGACTCCACATAGCGGGTCCTTTTGATCTATTAAGCATCCTGAATTGAATCATGGTTTCATCAGATATAATACCTGACATTCCACCAAGGGCATCAATTTCTCTTACTATTTGCCCTTTTGCCACTCCACCCATTGCGGGATTACATGACATTTGGGCTATGGTTTGAAGGTTCATAGTTATAAGTAAAACCTTAGAACCCATGGTAGCGGCTGCGTGTGCAGCTTCACATCCGGCATGTCCTGCCCCTACCACTATTACATCGTATTTTGGAAACATATATATTACTGTTCCACGTGAAACCTTTCGTTATTTAGTACTTATTAGTTCCACGTGAAACACTGTCGTTTTATTGTTTTAATAAGGTGCTTAAACACCAATTTTTAAGCCATTGCAAATTTATGTAATGGGCTGATTAGTTAATTCTCCTGAAATAATTATCTGTTTCACGCTTATAGAATGGAGTGAAATTAGGTGGAGTAGTCCTTATAAGTTCTACTTGTTTTTCTTTCTCTTTCATAAAACTCTCTAAAGATGGCGGTGATTCTCTTTCAAAGTTTAGGGCTGTTTTGGCTTTCCGCTTTGGGTCTAGCTCTTGTTCTTTAACTGCCTTTTCTACCTCTAGTAATCTAGTTTCAAGTTTTAATTGTCGCTTTATTAATTCAGAATTAACTCTCTTATTGATAATTTCATTCTCGGCAGCGTCCATCTCTTTTTGTAGTTTTTTTAACTCATCCCCTACTTTCTTCCCTGCCTCAGTACCATTTAATGACTCTTGCATTTTTTCTAACTGCTTTCTGATTTGAGCCTGTTCGTTGGCTAGTTTAGCTAATTCTTTTGATAGCTCTGAGCCCTTCTTCCCGCTTTGACCTAAGCTCTTCATTTTTTCATTAAGACTCTTTTGTTGTTCACCAATACCGGGCATTGGCATACTTCCTTTCTTTCCTCCCTTCCCGCTTCCGGGCATAGACATAGCCATCATCTCTTGCATTTGATTAAAGGTATCACTGAGCATTAGAGCCAAGTTATTAATAGAGGTCATAGAGAACTGCTGTTTGGCAGCGGCCTTTGGTAGACTTCTATCTTTAAGTAATTGGATAGATTGGTCCATGCTATTCTTCATGGCAGTTACTTCTTTAGTAACAAAGGATTCTATTTGCATGACACGCTGGGCCAAAGAGTAAAGACTATCTTCTATTACCTGTGCATCGTCAGTAAGTTTTAACTGTTGCTGAGAAAGATCAATGAAGCGAGGGTCGGATTTAGATAGGCCTTTTAAATCTTTCATTGCTTGCTCTTGGTCAAAAGAGAGTGTAACTAGGTTTTCTAGAATAGCTCTTAAAGCTTCAAGGTCAATATCTAGCTGTTTCATTTCTGCAGACTTCATAGACTCTGACATTTTTGCTGCCATAGATTTCATGTTTTGAGCAGCTTTCTTTTGAGCTTTACTCGACTTGGAATTCTCTTGCTTTTCTAAGCTGTCTTCGGCTTTCTTTTGTTCTTCAGATGTTTCCTCCTGTTTCTCTTTGTCGATATCCATCTCTTTGCGTAACTCTTTGCTCAACTTTCGGATATCCTCTAGTTTTTCCTTCTTCTCTTCAAACTCTTTACTCAGTTTTTCCTGCTCTTTTTTGAGTTCTTTGTTTTTAGTAGCGTCTTTGTTTTCTTCTGTTTTTTCGGCAAGATCCTCTTGTTTCTCAGCTAACTTTTCTAATTCCTTAGCTACCTGCTCTACCTTTTGTTTAAGCTGCATGTTTTTGAAAAGCTTTAGAGCTCGGTCAATATCCTTATTCAGGTTTCTGTCTTGCTCCTTCATTTTCTGAAGTTGATCTTGAATTTTTTCATCTTCGTTTTTCTTTAACATTTCCTCCAGCTGTTCGAAAAGTTCATTCTCTTTATCTTGCATTAGCTCATTAAGAAGTTTCTGGAGCTGTTCCATCTTCTCTTGAGTCTGAGGATTTTGTTCTTGAAAACGATTTTGTTTTTCCTGCATTTGGTCAAACTGCTTTTGAAGATCTTTAAGATCCTTTAGCATTTCTTCACGCTTTTTGACTAGTTCTTCAAGACGTTTTTTATCTTGAAACTCTAATTTCTTTTTACTCTTAAGATCTTGATCAAGTTTGTCAATATCTTTTTGAAGCTCCTTCGATTTTTGAAGCAGCTTATCCATTTTGTTTTCAGTTTGCTCTATTTGCTTTTCCACCTCCTGATCAAATTCTGCAGAAGACGGCATTCCGAAAGTCATGATTGAAGTTTTGGAAGACTTGGCTCCATTGACGCCATCATTATCCCAAACTTCTAAAAAGTATTCAATTTCATCTTCTTGGGCTAAACCCAAAGAGGCTACGTCAAATTGATAAAAGAATGACTGCGAAAGCTGATTTTTATTAAAACTGACATCTACCGCTTTATAAGGCTCTCCTTCAGCACCTTTCTTTTTGTATTTTAATTGAAACTTTGAAAGGCCGTAATCGTCGGCAATATTTCCACCAAGAGCTATGTAATTATACAGAGTAGTGTCTTTTATTTGCTCTAATTTAATTTTTGGGTGTAAATCAGGAATGACGTTGATATAATAGGCAATATTTTCGTTGTTATACGTTGTATTATTTTTTATAATTAACTTATAATCAGAAGATTCTGACATTTTCTTTCTTACAGAAAATTGATTTGAATGATTTTTAGTAGTTACCAGTATGCTGGGTTCACTAGAAGTCGCGTTTGGATTGAAAATGACTGATACAGAATCGGCAAATTGTGTATTAAACAACCAGCGGATGTTGGTTCCTTCTGGAACTATCAAATTTCCTACATTTTCGAGCCTTTCAGGGCTTTTGCCAAGATATTTGGGGTATTGAGCTTCTATGTCGAAAGAAAGCAGTTCTGGCCTATTTAAAAGGCTTAATTCATGATGTTCTGATTGAAAACCAGATGCCAAAAAGTTAAAATTAACCCCTTGTTGAAGTTTATTGAAGGTGTATGAGTAGCTATTGTCACCTGTGTTGTTCATTCTGAATCGTCTTTCATTGTATATCAAAAAAACTTCTTCAGGAATGGCTTCACCATCAAGTTTGAGGACTAGCGTAAAATCCTCATTTCTGTATGCTTCCAGATTATCATTTACAATTTTGAATTGGAAAGGGGCCTCTTCTACAAATTCTTTGCGGAAATTAATAATTCGTTCACTACTATTAAAAAACGAAGGAGAAATGGCTGAAATAAATAGCAATATCACCAAAGGAGGTAATGTGTATTTGAGATACTTGCGGTTCTCTTTAAGGTTTACGGCGTCGGTAAAATGAAATGGACTTAGTTTAGTACTTTTTTGTTCAATACTGGCTAATAAAAGGGCATTGTCCTTAGAGCTATTATCTGACAATTGGAGGGTGTTAAGTAGCCTGTCCCCTATTTCAGGGAAAAACTTACCTATATCAGCTGCTGCGTCTTTATTACTAACTCTTTTCCCCATTTTAAAGAAGTGTAAAAGGGGCTTGCCTATCAAGAAAACTAGGGTATAGAGTGATACCACTATAAAAAGTAGCAAAAGAATGCCACGAAAAACACTTCCTAATCGTCCAAAATATTCGATAAAATTGACAAAAAGGAACAAAGAGACCAATAATGAAACTGCTATCAAACCACCCTTTAAAAGCTGATTTTTATAGAATTTGTCTTTGTACTCTTCTATTTTCTGTAGAAGGGTTTGAATTGAACTAGTCATTTTATCAATATTTTAATCCTTTAACTCTAACGAAACGGGACAATGGTCTGACATATTTATTTCAGGGTGAATTTGTGCATGCATAAGTTTGTCTTCCATTTCTTTGCTTGCAAAAAGGTAGTCAATACGCCAACCTAAGTTTTTTCCACGTGAGCCCGCCCTATAAGACCACCAGGTATAATGATGTGGGTCTTTATTGAATTGACGAAAAGTGTCAATAAACCCTAAATCTAAAAAGGAACCAACCCACGCTCTCTCTTCGGGAAGAAAACCAGAACTGTTCTTATTACTCTTAGGATTATGAATATCTATTTCGGTATGACAAATATTCACGTCACCACATAAAACTATGTTTTTAGTTTTAGTTTGAACCTTAGAAATATAGCGTTCCATTTCAACTAAAAATTCCATCTTAAGATCTTGCCTAATACTTCCTGTAGTTCCTGATGGAAAATACGCACAGATTAAACTAAAACTCTTAAAATGAGCCGTTATAACCCTGCCTTCAAAGTCAAATTGCTCAATATCTATTCCATATTCTATAAGTTCGGGTTTTACCCTTGTTAAAATGGCTACACCACTATACCCTCTTTTTTTGGCAGGGTACCAATAACAGTTAAAACCAAGATCCTTGAATTGGTCTTCCACTAATTCTGTCTCGGACAGTTTTATTTCTTGTAAACAGAGAATATCTGGTTTTTCTTCAGCTAACCATTCTATGAGTCCTTTTTTAATTGCGGCTCTTACTCCATTAACGTTAAACGTAAATATTTTCATTAATTGTGTTTAAATATGAAGACCTATCTCGTCTTTGAAATACTCTATCACGTAGTGTTTCAGTAGGTTTTCTTGCGAAAATAGGTCAAAAGGAGGTAATTCTTTAACTAACTCCCAGTGTGGCCATCCCTCTTCATCCGTACCAATTAACGTATAGAAACCTCCTTTGCTTAATACTTTACAAGTGGCAATATGTATAAGATCCTGCTTCTGTTCCTTAGAAAAATGCTCAGGACCTTTACCCAATTCTTGAATACCTATAAGAAATAAAACACCTTTCAAATCGGATGGCTTTTTCCCGATTGTCTGCTTAAAGAAAAGTAGAATATGCTTCCACTTTTGTTCAACATCTTGGTTATCAGTTATTTTTGACATAATTTAACAATATGAATCCATTACAATATGCAATAGAGTTAATGTATCCGCGGCTATGTTCGGCATGTTTTAGCACACTCCAAGTCTATGAAAATCATATTTGTATAAAGTGTAACCTTTCGCTTCCCAAAATAGCTCTTCACGAAAATGAACAAGTAAAGTTAGATAAGAAGTTCTGGGGTAAGCTTAATATTAAAAATACTTATTCATTTTTACAATTTGTCAAAAACGGACCAGTTCAAAATATCTTGCATAAACTAAAGTATAAGAACAGTCCTGAACTTGCCAATTTTATGGGAAAATGGTTTGGTAATCAATTGTTAACGTTAGGATTTGATAAAGAAATAGACCTAATATTAGCCATTCCGCTGCATCCCATCAAGCAAAAACGGAGAGGTTATAACCAAGCCGACCAAATAGCGGAAGGTATTGCAGAAGTGCTAAATATTGAATTTAGAACCGGTTTATTAATAAGAAATCAGTTTACAGAAACCCAAACGAACAAATCGAGATATAAAAGATTTGAAAATATGGAGGGTGTATTTAGTATAACCAACACGGATGAAGTAAAAGGGAAAAGAATAGCTCTGGTAGATGATGTGTTAACCACAGGGGCAACGCTAGAAATAGCGGGAGGTGAATTGATAAAGGCAGGTTGTTCAGAATTATCCATTCTAACTTTGGCGGCAGCCCTATAAAAAAAGCCTTGATCTTTCGACCAAGGCTTTAAATAACACGTTTTAAAACGAATTACATTTTCTTTTTACCAGGTGCACCTACAGAAATCATAGCACATCTAAAACCAATAGTAGCAGTAGAAGAATCTTGGTCAATGTATCTTCTAGTTCCTGGAGATAACCAATAGGCCACATCAGCCCAAGAACCACCTTTATAAACTCGCTGATTATTATCAATCAATGAGTTATAGTTTTTTGAATCATACATACCATCCTCATCTTGATAATCATTTCTTCTGATTGGATTCAGGTCATTGAAGTCTTGATAAGAACCAGGACGGTATAAGTCATATACCCACTCGTTAACGTTTCCAGCCATGTTATAAAGACCGAAATCATTTGGTTCAAAAGAATAAACCTCAGCAGTAATAATATTTTGATCGTTTAGACGACCGGCTATACCAGCATAATCTCCACGACCACGCTTAAAGTTAGCCATCATCATACCTTTATCTCTTCCGCCATCTTGTCTTAAAGAAGAGCCATCCCAAGGGTAAATTCTTTGATTTGCCTGATTTTCATCATTATACTGCGTTCCAATCATAGCTTTAGCTGCATATTCCCATTCTGCCTCTGTAGGAAGTCTATAATTAGGAAGAACAGTCCCTGATTCAATTGCTTTACGTCCTCCGTCAGAAACTGGAGCAGCTTCTGCAAGACCTTCTTCTGCTTTCTTTTTCTTACCAAAAGAGATGCCTTTTTTCTTTTCTCCACCACCTTGGGCAAGAGAATTGTTTACAGCTGCTGAACGCCAAGTGGCATAATCTGATGCCTGAATCCAAGAAACACCAACTACAGGGTACATTCTAAAACCAGGATATCTTAGGTAATGATCAACGTATTGGTCATTAAAAGACATATAATTTTGCCATACCGTAGTATCAGGTAATGCAGATTCGTAAAACTCGGAAGTTGAGTCTGACTGAATATTATAAAGGTAAAATAAGTAGTCAATGTTAGAGATTTCAGCCTCATCCATGTAAAAAGAGGCAACGGTTACTGTTCTCTCAAGATTATCTCTTGTAAAAGTGATATCTTCAGCTACTGTACCCATGGTAAATCTACCACCTTCTATAAATACCATATTTGGAGCCGCAGGCTGACCTGCAAAACTTTCGGCTTTATAGCCATCTGTTTTTTTATCTCCGTATGATAAGCCGGTTGCACCATTGGTTTTACCGGGTTCCATACTTGTTCTTTTGTTCTCTTTACAGCCTGTAAATAGGAAAAGCGATGTAGCTACAAGTGAAGCACCTAAAAATAGTCTCTTCATTAGTTTATTATTTATTTATTTCATGCGAAAGCAATCGCAAATGTAATTAATGTTTAACCCGAAGGTAAATTCTATTGTTTTTTGTCAACATGTTCTAAAACAGAATCAAAGAAACTCTCTATTTTTTGAATAGAATCAGCGTTTTGAACACTCAAAACTAGCTTTTCTTTGATTTGCTTCAGTGTGCACTTTTTAGGGTGCACCTTAACGTAATCAAGAATTCTGCCAAATTTATCTGCTTGATAATATTCAACATGCTTTGATGAAACGAAATAGCCTTTCAGGATATTATTTTTCCATGTTAGTTTTTCAAAACCAAGGGTTTCGGCTTTCCATCTAATTCTTACTATTTCAAATAGATCTTCCACCTCTTTTGGTAGTTTTCCGAACCTATCATGAATAGAATTTTTAAATGAATCAAGCTCCTCTTGTGTCTTTAAACCGTCAATAGAGTTATAAACGGATAACCTTTCAGAAATATTGGTGATATAACTATCTGGAATAAGAATTTGTTGGTCTGTCTCTATTTGACAGTCTTCTACTTTAAATTCTTTTGCAGAAAGTTCTTTTTCAAACAGCGACTTAAATTCGTTTTCTTTTAATTCAGAAACTGCATCATCAAGGATTTTGTGATAAAGTTCATAACCCAAGTCATTTACGAAACCGCTTTGCTCTGCACCTAATAGGTTTCCGGCACCTCTAATGTCTAGGTCTCGCATGGCTACTTTAAAGCCATCGCCTAAATCAGAGAATTCTTCCAATGTTTGAAGTCTTTTTCTAGAATCGCGTGTCAAACCAGATAGTGGCGGAGTAAGCAGATAACAGAATGCTTTTTTGTTAGAACGCCCTACCCTACCTCGCATTTGATGCAAATCAGACATACCAAACATGTGTGCTTGGTTAATGATGATGGTATTGGCGTTTGGAATATCTAATCCAGACTCAATAATATTGGTAGAAATAAGAATGTCAATGTCTCCTTCAATGAAGGACATCATGATTTTTTCTAGCTTATCGCCATCCATTTGACCATGTGCCACACCAATTTTAGCGTCAGGAACCAGTCTCATGATGATATTTCCTATGGAATCAATGTCTTTAATACGGTTATGCACAAAAAATGCTTGTCCACCTCGCTGTAACTCATGAGAAAGGGCATCTCTCAAAACTTCTTCTTGAAAAACCTTTACTTCTGTAGTTACGGGCTGTCTATTTGGCGGCGGAGTAGCAATTATTGACAAATCTCGAGCACCCATTAAGGAGAAATGGAGCGTTCTCGGAATTGGCGTAGCCGTCAATGTAAGCACGTCTACATTATGCTTAATTTCTTTAATTCTATCCTTCGCTTTTACACCAAACTTTTGCTCCTCATCAATAACAAGTAGGCCTAAGTCTTTAAACTCTATTTTTTTATTGAGCAGCCTATGGGTGCCTATTATGATGTCAACTTTTCCAGCTTTTAGCTCTTTTAAAGTCTTGGTAGAATCTGCAGCTGACTTAAACCTGTTAAGATAATCTACCGTCACAGGCATTTTTTCTAGCCTTTCTCGGAAAGTTTTGGCATGCTGCATGGCCAAAATGGTAGTTGGAACTAGTACCGCAGCTTGTTTCCCATCAGCTACAGCCTTAAAGGCCGCTCTAATAGCTATTTCTGTTTTACCAAAGCCTACATCACCGCAAACCAGCCTATCCATAGGGTTCGGCTTTTCCATGTCTTCTTTTACGTCGGCAGTAGCCTTGGCTTGGTCTGGCGTGTCGTCATAAAGGAAAGAAGATTCTAATTCTATCTGTAAGTAAGTATCTTGACTGAAGGCAAAACCTGGAGCAGCCCTTCTTTTAGCGTAAAGAGCAATTAACTCTTTTGCAATGTCTTTAACCTGTCTTTTAACCTTGCTTTTCTTGGTTTCCCAATCTCCCGTTCCAAGCTTACTCATTGGAGGCGGAAGGCCTTCTTTTCCTGAATATTTGGCTATTTTATGTAGGGAGTGAATATTGACAAAGAGCAAATCATTGTCTTTATATATCAGTCGGATAGCTTCTTGCTTTCTTCCTTTTACGTCAATAAACTCCATACCCGCAAAACGACCAATACCGTAGTCGATATGCGTGACAAAATCACCGGGTTTGAGCGATTTAAGCTCTTTTATGGTAATAGCTTTTGACTTAGAAAACTTCTCTTTGACGTTATAGCGGTGATAACGCTCAAAAATTTGATGGTCTGTATAACAAACTATTTTGGACTGTTGGTCCACAAAACCTTCTCTTAAAGAAAAGTTACCAGGTATGAATTTGTTTTGAGGGTCAAGCTCCTCAAATATTCTTTTTAACCTTGTTAATTGCTTGCTTTGGTCGGAGCAAATTACGGTACTAAAGCCTTTTGACTGTCTTTCAGAAATGTCGTCTATTAATAACTTAAATTCCTTATTAAACGAAGGTTGAGATTTGGATGGATAGTTTAGTCTGAGCGAATGATTATAGAAGAAACGCCTTCCAAACTCTATAGTTTTAAACTTTTCAATGTCGTCCTTTAAGAGTTTTCTTGTCAAGAAGCTCTCGTCGGCATCAAAAACAATCTGAATATCGCCACTTTTCTCCACCATACTTTCAACAGACAGCGTGGCTCTTTCGAAGTTCTCTTTTGCTATTTCTAGGCAATAGTTAACGTCTTTAACCCAGATTTGAGAATCTTTGGGCAAAAAGCCAAAGAATGACTCTCTTTCTTCTGTTTTGAGCTTATGCTCCACATCCGGAATGATGGTTACTTCTTCTAGCGTTTCTATAGACAACTGTGTTTCTGGGTCAAAGAAACGCATGGTGTCAATCTCGTCGCCCCAAAGCTCTAAACGAACAGGCTTATCGGATGCAAACGAAAAAATATCTACAATACCACCACGGACAGAGAATTGACCTGGTTCGTAAACGAAGTCAGTCTTTTCAAAATCGTATGAAACCAGTAATTCGGTTATAAAGTTAAGGTCTAGTGTTTCACCGCTTCGTAGTTTTAAAGTGTTGGCTACTAGACTTTTCTTGTTGATAACTTTTTCGGTAAGTGCTTCAGAATAAGTAACTATAAGTGCATTTTCTAGGCCTTGATTTAGCTTAGTAATGAGTTCTGCACGTAAGAGAACGTTGGCATTTTCAATTTCTTGGTACTCAAAAAGTCTTTTGTAGGAAGCTGGAAAATAAAATACACCTTCCTCTCCTAAGAGATTTCGGAGGTCATTATAAAAGTAAGCAGCATCTTCTTTTTCGGGTAGAATAAAGAGACCTGAATAAGGTTTCTTTTTATAGAAGCTAGCCGCCAAAACAGCATCTAAGCTTCCGTGAAGCCCTTCAATCTGGACTCTATCGCTATCTTTTAGCTGTTCGTTTATGCTTTGAACAAAACTATCTTCTTGAAATATTTTAAGGAATTCTTCTGCTACCACGTAAGTCTAATGTATTCAAATACCGAAAAGACGCTCCGAGTATTGGGCGTCTTTTTATCTTCACAAATTTAACGACAAAATGTTACTCTTCGTTTTGCTTTTTAATAACATCAATAAAAGATAATAATTCCTTCTGCCGCTCATCGCTAGATTCTGGATAAGAAATGTCAAGCGTTTTAAGCTTTTCTTGAAGCACTTTGGCCACTATAAGTCGCATGTTCTTCTTATCGTCAGCCGGAACAATGTGCCAAGGACAATCTTTGGTAGCCGTTTCGTTGATTAAGTCCTCATAAGCTTGCTGATAGTTGTCCCAGTAGCCTCTTTCTTTGATATCACCTTCTTCAAATTTCCAGTTTTTCTCTTGTTCGTTTATTCGGGCAATTAGTCTTTCACCCTGCTCTTTTTTAGAAACATTTAGGAAAAATTTGACCACTACAATGCCATTGTTCGTCAGGTATTCTTCAAAGTTTTTGATGTCCTTATATCGCTTTTCCCACACATTTTTTTTGCTAGAAATTTCAGCAGGAATTTTTTGAACGTCAGTTAATATTTCAGGATGAACTTTTACCACCAAAACCTCTTCATAATAAGAGCGATTAAACACCTTGATTTTCCCTCTTTCTGGAAGTTCTTTGAAGCATCGCCACATAAAATCATGGTCTAATTCTTTAGAACTCGGTCTTTTAAAAGAATAAAAAGCTGTACCTAATGGGTGTACATTCGCAAAAACGCGTTTCATAGTGCCATCTTTTCCTGCGGCGTCCATAGCTTGAAAAATTACGAGCATGCCGTATTTATCATGAGCATACATCATATTTTGAAGAGCATCTATTTCGCACTGAAGTTCTTTTAATTGGCTAGAGTAGTCGGCTTTATCCTCATAAAAGTCCTTTATTTTGGTTTTAACTTCGTTTATTTTGAATTTACCTTTTCCATCAAATAGATAGTCATCACCTTTTATTTTTGACATTGATATTTTATTTAATAGTTCTAAACTAAAATGGGGTTTCCTTTTGTTCTAAAGAGGTAAGCAATCTACAAAAACGATATGGAATCTGAGAATAAAAATATGAGCGTAGCAACATTGGCCGCAGGCTGTTTCTGGTGTGTAGAGGCAGTTTTTCAAAATCTAAAAGGTGTAGAAACGGCTGTTTCTGGATATATGGGAGGTCATTTAGAAAATCCGTCTTATAAAGATATTTGTACTGGAGAAACTGGCCATGCTGAGGTTTTGAAAGTAACTTTTGATAAAGATATAATAAGCTTTGAGGAATTATTAGAGGTGTTTTTTAAAACGCATAATCCTACTACGTTAAATAGGCAAGGAAATGATGTAGGAACACAGTATCGTTCTTCTATCTTTTATCATGATATGGAGCAAAAGTTGATTGCTGAAGGTATTATCAAAAAATTGACAGAAGAAAACGTTTTTGATGACCCAATAGTAACGCTATTAGAGCCAGTTACTACTTTTTACCCAGCAGAAGATTATCATCAAAACTACTTTAATGAAAACGGGCAAAACCCTTACTGTGCCATGGTGGTAAAACCAAAGGTAGAGAAGTTTAAAAAGGTGTTTGCTAGTCGTTTAAAGTAGGCATTACATTCTGATAACTTTCAGGTAATGGTTACGGTTATTGGCTTTTATGTGTAATAAATGAAAGCCATGACCACCTTTAAGTTGAAGATTTACCACATAAGCACCTTGTCTGTAATCGGTTTTTTTGAGAAGAACGCCATAGGGCTTTCCTTTGATATCAAATTGGGTAATTTCAATTTTGGCGGCTACATAAAGCACCATACTTAAAGCAATTTTTCCATCAACTGTAGGGTTTGGAAAAGCTTTAAAAACGTCTTGTTCCGATACATTATAAGGGCTGTATGGGTTGCTAGGAGAACGTGGGTCTACATTGATCTCGGGAATAACAGGCTGTGCAGGTAAAGAGTCGTCTTTTTCGGTATCTTTTAAAAAGCCTACCTGATCTATTAAAGCGAATTTTCCCCCTAAAATCTCCTCAGTAAAGAAAGAAGATGCTCCAAACCAAGTTCTTAGCACTTCTTGATAAATGCTTTGAAAGTCGTATCGGTAGGCTAGGTTTTCATGGTCATAGAAAGGGAGAAAGGCTACATTCCCACCAAAGGTTTGACCCTTTACTTGGTCACCAAAAGCAAACATCACATTAGAAGTACCGTGGTCTGTACCTTGACTTCCGTTTTCGTATGGTCTTCTTCCAAATTCCGAAACGGTCATTCCTATTACCCTTTTTGAATGACCAAGAGCCTCTATATCAGACTGAAAAGAAGCAATGGCATCACTCATTTTTTTAAGGAGCGAGCTATGAACGCCTTCTAAACCACCCTGCCCAGAGTGTGTATCAAATCCGCCAAGACTTACAGAATAGACTTTGGTTTTTAAACCTCCATCAATAAGTCTAGCAACCAATTTCATTTGGTTTGAAAGCCCGTCGTTTTGATAGGTTTCTGTATTCTTTCCTTTATCAAAAGCCTCTTTTACAGACTTTGAAAAGTGATTTATTTTAACTCCAACGTCGTTTATATAGTCAAACTCTTCAGAGAAAAGAGAGTTTTCATCAACGTCAATTTTTTCGCTTTCTACTTCTTTCCCTCTTTCAAATAACTCTTCTGGGTCTTCAAGTAAAATTGCATTTTCTTCTTCCTGACCTTGAAACATCAGTAATGGACTATCTCCTACATGAATACAATATGGACTTTCAGGAAGGTTTTCGTTTTTATATTGGTCAAAATACCTTCCTAACCAGCCGGTAGAAAGGACTTGTCCGTCAGACTGAGGTACTATTCCAGAAAACCAGATGTCTGTAGACCTAAAATGTGAAAGATTTGGTTTACTATATCCTACGCCTTGTATTACTGAAAGCTTACCCGCCTCATAAAGCCCGTGCATGCCGCCTTTTACCCCGCTTCCTAATGAAGGATGCATGGCAGAGCCATCTTTAGGGTCTGCAAAAGGTAGGCAGACATTGTTAGGAATACTTATTCTTGGCCTGAAACGATTGTAATAATCTGGCCATTCAAAAGGTACAATGGTGTTTATAGCGTCATTGCCACCAAATAGCTGAACCACTACCAGAATATTGTCGTTTTCTTCTCCTACTTGGTACAGCGAGTTAAAAGAGGATAAGTTTATATCTCCCACCTTCATGGTTCCAATGGCTCCAAGTCCGGCAGATGTGTTCTTTATGAATTTTCTTCTGTCCATATTAATTCAAATAAAAATCGGGGAGTTTAAACATGGCTTTTAATAATGCTTTGACACGAAGCCCAGCGTTTTCTTTGTTTTGTGCTATTTCTGGCCACTCATAGTAAGGGGCTCCGCCAAGAAGTACGTTTTCAAGCTTTTCTATTCTTTCGCTGTTTGGTAGCTTGGCGAGCAACTTGAGAGAGATATCTTCCACCAAGGCTCTCGACTCAAAAAAGCCTCCATTTTTAGCAGCCCACTCCCCTATCTCTAAGTTAGTTTTAGCCGTAATAATCTTACTATACTCGTGAATATAAGCAGGTAGTGTTTTAGTAGTTATCCAATTTCTGTAACCCGTCCAGCCGCTAACATTCGGGGGATTTAATGGTTCTAAACCAAATTCTTTAGACCACTTATTGAGTTGATTTGTTTCAATTCCAAAGTGGTGTGAGAAGGAAATAAGGTTCTCGAGATGGTTTTTTATTTGTACGCCTCTATTGTTTACATCAAAAAAGTGTTTGCTGGTCAATAACTTAACTAACATTGTTTTAAGATTAAAACCTGAGTTTCTGAAGTGCTCTGCTAACTCGTTAATTAGACTGTTTTCTTCTGTAATAGGTTTGCTATAAACAAAGTAATTGTATAAATTAATGGCCATAAATTTAGAAACAGCCTCACCTTTTTGCTCTAAAATAACAGCTGAGAGTTTTTCAATGGCATTTTTATAGGCATTGTCTTTATTGACTTCATAGTCAACTGTAAATTTAACTCCAAATACTTCCTTTTCGTCTGTACTATAGTCGCCAGGGTTAAAGTAAGGCTTATATAGACTATTGTCTTCAATAAAGTGACTCGCCTTCCAGCCAGTTAAAACCTTGGCGGCTTCTCTAATGTCATCTTCTGTATAGTTTCCATCATCTATTCCTATTGAAAAAAGCTCAAATAGCTCACGAGCATAGTTTTCATTTGGAGCTTCACGCACATTTTCGTTCCCATTTAGGTACATCAGCATGGCACCATCAACAGTTACTTTCTCAAGGAAAAGTTTGAAATTTGGCAAAAATAGGGTTCTAAACAGTTCATTTTGTCTGTAAATCCACTGTGCTGCTATTGGTTCGTTTCCTTCATACTGCGTGGTAAAGTGACCATGCCACATGAAAGTTACTTTTTCCGAAAGACTTTTGGTGTCGGCCTTCATCAGGTTTACCCACCAATCTTTTAGAATATCGTTTTGATGAAAGTGTGTTTCTAGATTGAAAGTCCTTTCCATTTGATATGCAGGACTTCCTGGCCCAAGTAAGTTAGGATTTCTGAAGCCTTGATTTAAATCGAAATTTGGTACAGGTTTATTTAAAGAGGGAGCATTATTTATCAATAAATTGACAGCCTCTTTTGCCGATTTACCTACAAGTGTTTTTGCGAAAGTATCATCTACAGAGAAGCAGCAACGCCTCAGAAGATGGTATACGTCTGCAATGTCTAAAGGAGTGGTATGCTCATCAAGGCTGTTAACGGCCAGTTGATTTGAACCACCTAAAAGACTATTAAAAAATGCTCGCCTGCTAGTAGGATTTGCCATTAAAATCTAAAATATTCTAAATTGCTAAGTTAGCTGTTTGTAAGGTCACTCTTTAATTTGGAAGCGATATTTTACCCATATAAAAAGAACTTCCATTTCCGCTTGGTTTTTGGAAGCCTGTTTTCCCTGCTAAAGTTTCATTGGCTAAAGCCGCAAAAAGAACAGCCTCTTTAGCATCTCCTGAAATGCCTAAGACGTCCATTTTGTCAATAACGATATTAGGAAGCCTTTGTTTTATTAATTCTACAATCAAAGGATTGTGCATTCCGCCCCCACTTAGGTAAATGTTTGTTTTATCTTCTAAAGCCACATTTTCTATGATGCAGTCACATAAGGTATCTGCCGTAAAATGGCATAAAGTATTTAGAACATCTTCTTTACTTAAATTTCCAATTAATGGGTCGATATAGCTTAAATTAAAGAGTTCTGGCCCTGTTGTTTTAGGAATAGACTCTGTGAAATAAGGGTGTTCTTTTAGTTTTTTGAGCAATGTTTCATTCAGCTTTCCCTTTTTAGCTATTTCTGCATTATCGTCAAAGGGAAGGTTGAAATGCTTCTGGACATAGGCATCAATAATTGTGTTCCCAGGCCCAGAATCGGTGGCAAAAACTTTGTCGAAATTGCCGTCTGAGGGTAGGTATGTAAAGTTGGCTATCCCTCCGATATTTATTAAAACTCTGTTTTCTTCATTTGAAGAGAAAAGTAGATAATCTCCATAAAGAGCTAATGGAGCACCTTCGCCACCTGCAGCACAGTGTTTTTGTCTAAAGTCAGAAAGTGTAAGTATGCCTGTTTTGATAGCAAGGTGATCGCCATCTCCAATTTGCAGGGTGCTGTTTGGGTATTTTTCTAAGCCGTGAAGCCTTTTTGGTTGATGCATCACCGTTTGCCCATGGCTAGCGATTGCGTCAATTTCAGAGGCGTTTATAGCCCATTTTTTAAGGCAACTATTAACCATTTCTCCGTGCATATTCCCTATCCAAGGGTTTAGCATGCATAACAATGGAAAATCTATGTTTTGCTTTGCAAAGACTTTTCTTATTTCGGACTTGACGCTTTTGTCAAAAGGAACAGTTTCAAACTCAAGAAGTTCTACGCTTGTTTTTTGACCAGCGTTATGAAATTTGCACAAAGCCACGTCTAGCCCATCCATGGATGTTCCTGACATCAAACCAATGATAAGTCGAGATGGCTTTTGGCTAACTTGATAGAGCTTTTCAATCTGTGGGTTCATGCCACAAACTTAATAAATCTTAAGCTCAAAAAATGCTTGCATTAAGCATTCATATCTTCTACCCATTTGAAACGATCGTCTGGAGAAAACTTCCATGGAGACATGCTAGTTTCTAAGTTTTGGAACATCATATTCCACGACTGAGGGGCTTTAGACTCTTCCATGACGTTGTATCTACGCAGCTCTAAGATAATATCAAGAGGGCTAATTTGAATAGGGCAGGCCTCTACACAAGCATTACAGGTGGTGCATGCCAATAATTCTTCCTCTTTGATATAATCACCATTTAACGACTTCTCATCTTTGAAATCGTAACCATTCTTAAGCCATCCTTTCTGAATATCTTCCAAACGGTCTCTGGTGTCCATCATAATTTTACGTGGAGAAAGGGCTTTTCCTGTTTGATTTGCTGGGCATTGCGAAGTACACCTACCACACTCTGTACAACTGTAAGCGTCCATAAGGCTTTTCCAGCTTAAATCTTCAACGTCTTTTGCACCAAAACGGCCAACCTCTTCTGTTTCATCACCAGGTTGCTCTAGTTCCATCATGATTTTAACCTCTTTGGTTACCGCAGGCATATTGTTCATTTCACCTCTTGAGCCAAGGTTGGCAAAATAGGTGTTTGGGAAAGCCAAAGCGATGTGAAGGTGCTTAGAGTAAGTTACGAATAGAGCAAAGGCCATAATGCCCAAAATATGGAACCACCAAGCAGCTCTTTCTGTAAACACTAGAAAGCCAGAAGAGAAATTATCTAGTATCGGAATTAAGGTTTGACTAATTAGAAAGTTGCCTGTATTTGCCTCGGCAAAGTGACCTACTCCCCTACTTTGGAGGATGGAGTCTGCAGCGTTCATTTTTAAGAAAGCCATCATAAGAGCTATTTCAAAAACAAGAATAATATTGGCATCCATAGCTGGCCAGCCGTTCATTTCGTTTGATGAGCTCGGGTGAAGTCTTTCTATCTTTAATACATTTCTTCTTATTAAAAATATAACACAAGCGAGTATTACGCCCACAGCAAGTATTTCAAAAAAGTTAATTACGACAGGGTAAAAAGAACCTAATGGTTCAGCTAGAACACGGTGTGTTCCAAAAATACCGTCAATGACAATCTCTAAAACTTCAATATTTATTAAGATGAAACCTACATAAACTAAGAAATGTAAAATTCCTACCACTGGTCTGTCAAACATCTTTTTCTGTCCAAATGCTATTAGGAGCATATTTTTGAAACGTCTAAAAGGTTGGTCTGTTCTGTTTTCCGCTTTTCCGAGCTGAATGGTCTTCTTTATAAGGAAAACCCTGCGTAGAATTAAATAGGCGGCTGTACCTAAGGCTAGAATAAAAACTATTTGAGATAAATAGGCCATGGAATTAGGGTTATGTTTTCTTTTTAAAAATAGTATGCTTGCATACTATACAAAGGTCATAAAAATGCTGGAAATAAAAAAGAAGAATATTTTTTATGAGTTTTTGCAAAATTGTTTGCGTAGAATAACTTTTTCTTTACTTTTGCATTCCCTTAGCAATAAGGCAGGTTGGTGATGTAGCTCAGTCGGTAGAGCAAAGGACTGAAAATCCTTGTGTCGGCGGTTCGATTCCGTCCATCACCACTTCAAAGCTATCTCGAAAGAGGTAGCTTTTTTTGTTTCAAGAGAAATAGTATAAAAAATTGGGAGAGCGGTTCTCCCGATAGCTATCGGGACCGTCTATCACCACAGAAAGGAAGGTTATCTCAACAGAGGTGGTCTTTTTTTTTGATCGAGTTTTTGAATATGTTACACTACAATTACATTATCTTTTCATTAAAACTGAATAAGTTTTATGTAGGAGAGACAGCTTATCCTAATGAGGGATTAAAAGAGCATAACAAAGGGAAGTATGTAGGTTCTTTTACAAAACAGAGTTCTGATTGGGAGATATTTTTAACAATAGAATGTGAAGGACGTGAGCATGCGTTGAAAGTAGAGAAGAAGATAAAGTCTATGAAATCAACTAAGTACATTAAGAATTTAAAGCAATATCCAGAGATGATTCAGAAGTTATTAAACATATAAAGTTCGGCGGTTCTCCCGATAGCTATCGGGACCGTCCATCACCACAGCAGAAAGGCCGTCTCGAAAGAGGTGGTCTTTTTTGTTTTTGAAAATAACATTAATTGCTATATTTTCTGCTTGGCTAGCTAGCGAAGAAATATTTGAAACTAAGTGGCGTGAGTCACCTAATCAAGTTTTTTTATTTGTTCTATAATTAATATTCCACCTCCCTCATCCGCACCGCGGTCAGCTAAAATACCATAGCCAGAAAGAGCATATTTTTCACCTAATTTGAAGTCAAAGTTTGTAAGATCTAGACCACAATTGGTTTTGGTATAACCAGCATAGCTGTAGTCGTTTGAAACAAAGTATAGAGCAGTTGAGCCACCAGCTTGGCCTCCATATTTTATTTCAAACTCGGTGTTTTCTAATTTTCGTGCTTTAACCACATCTCTTAAACTAAATTGGGCATATAAACCACATTCTTTTTGTACCTTTTCCAAAACGTATTCTTCCAAAGACTGTGGTTCTGTTTCTTTTCCACAGCTCATAAAACCAAGAAATAGTAAAATAGCTAAAAAGGGAATTGTTGATTTTTTCATAATCTTAATGTGTGATTTGTTCTTTTTTATCAAGGACGCTTTAGATACAAAAAAAGAAGAAATCAAGCATTTAAACAATTCAAAGTTTCCCTTTTAGCCTCGTTGAATATTATTAACTTTTGATAGAAGTGAGAAATATAGGAGAAAGTAATCTGCTGAATTTGGAGGGAAAAACCATTGAGAATCCTCTAAGTTGTACTTTTTAAAGAGATCGTCTTTTTTTGTTGATATTTTGAAGAGAGCACTACTTTCCCTTGCTTTGTATACATTCAAAATTATTGACATATGAAAAAAACAATCTTCGCTCTTCTTCTTGCTTCATCTATTTGGGCTTGTAGCTCTGAAAAGGAAGCTGAAGTATCTGAAATGCAACAAAAAGTAAACGAATATGCCGAGTTTACATTAACGGCCGACTTGAGTCATCTGTCTGAAAATCAGCAAAAAATAATTCCAATTTTAATAGAGGTAGCACAGATAATGGATGACATTTTCTGGAAAGAAGCTTATGGAGATAAGGGTGCTTTACTGAATAGTTTGACTGACGAGGCCGCTAAAACATTCGTAAAATATAATTATGGTCCATGGGACAGGTTGGGTGGTAATGAACCATTTTTAGAAGGAGTTGGTCCAAAGCCAGCAGGAGCTCAGTATTATCCTCAAGATATGACAAAGGAAGAGTTTGAAGCCTTTGAGTCTGATGATAAGAGGAGTCTTTATACCCTTATAAGACGTGATGAAAATGGTCAACTTTATACAGTGCCTTATTATGAGGCGTTCAAAAAAGAGGTGGAGCGAGCTTCTGAGCTGTTAAAAGAGGCAGCTTCTTTGACAGAAGATGTTGGATTTCGTAGGTATTTAAATCTTAGGTCGGAAGCATTATTGACAGATGATTACCTAGAAAGTGACATGGCATGGATGGACATGAAGTCAAATAAAATTGATTTTGTGGTAGGACCTATTGAAAATTATGAAGACCAACTATTCAATTATAAAGCCGCACATGAGGCTTATGTGTTGATAAAAGATACGAAATGGAGTGAAAGGTTGGCAAAGTTTGCTTCTTTTCTTCCTGAGCTTCAAGCTAATTTACCTGTGGAGGCAGCATATAAAACGGAAAAGCCAGGAACAGATTCAGACCTGAATGCTTATGACGTCATCTTTTATGCGGGCGACTGTAACTCTGGTGGTAAAACTATTGCTATTAATCTTCCTAACGATGAACGTGTACAGCTAGAAAAAGGAACACGTAGGTTGCAGTTAAAAAATGCAATGAAAGCCAAATTTGATAAAATTTTGTTACCGATTAACGAATTATTGATTGATGCTTCGCAGCAAAAACATGTCACATTTGATGCGTTTTTTGCCAATACAATGTTCCACGAAGTGGCTCATGGCCTTGGTGTAAAAAACACCATTAATGGAAAAGGAACGGTAAGACAAGCTCTAAAAGAGCATAGTTCGGCACTGGAAGAAGGAAAGGCGGACATTTTAGGGCTTTATATGGTTACCCAACTTCATAAAAAAGGAGAAATTGATGGGGAGTTGATGGATTACTACACCACTTTCTTGGCGGGTATTTTTCGTTCTGTGAGATTTGGTGCTACCAGTGCACATGGCAAAGCAAACATGATAAGGTTCAACTATTTCAAAGAGCAAAACGCTTTTAGCTATGATGCTCAAAAAGGAACTTATAAAGTCAATTTTGAAGAATTTCAGCAGGCTATGAATTCTTTATCAGAGAAAATATTGACCCTTCAGGGAAATGGAGATTATGAAGGCGTAGGAAAGCTATTTGACGAAATGGGCGTAGTTGGAGCGGAGCTTCAAAAAGACTTAGACAGGGTTGGTAATGCTGGAATACCAAGAGATATAGTCTTTAAACAAGGCGTAGAGGTATTGGCTTTGTAGACTAAAAAATATGTTTGGAGTGTTTTAGGCAAGAAAATTGCAAAAAGGAAACTGTTTTAATGCAAAACATTCTCTTTTTTGCAATTCAATTATTTATTCCAAAACTTTCTAATTAAAAAAATGAGCAGAAACATTCAAAAAATTTCCACACTATTCTTAGTATCAATATTGCTTTTTGGTTGCTCCAAATCAGATGATAATGATGTAGAACCAACAACAAATATTTCATTCGTTATAAATGGACAAGAGTATGCTCTTGACGCTGGTTTGATTGAAAACTATGGTGAGACGGACATAGATGTATATGACTTTGATATTACATTATACTCATCAGCAGTTACAGTGGTAGAAGAAGACGGTGAGTATTATGAACTTGCTGGAGAAGGAAATGCATTATATTTTGATTTTGCAACTAATACTGAAAGTGACTTAGCTCCAGGTACATATTCTTACAGTGAGGGATATGAGGCTGGTACTTTTGCAGTAGGAGCGGCACTAGCTGACGCAAATTTTACTGCTGGAACGGGAACAGATTATTTCGTTGAGTCTGGAAGTGTTAAGGTTGAAAAAGAAGGTGACACGTATACAATCACATTTGATGTAACACTAGATAGTGGAGAGAAAATGACTGGTTCATATACTGGCGTATTAAAGCTTTACGATTATACGAGTGCTTCTGCAATTAACGCAGGAAGTCGTAAGTCGAAGTAACATTAAAATAAATTCTATAAAAAAGGGCTTGGTAGAATTAACTGCCAAGCCTCTTTTACTTTTTGGGTTATTTAAAAGTCTGTAAATTCAGAAGGTCTGTCTTATTCAAATTGATAAGCGAAATATTGAATTTGTTCTGAATCAATATTCTTAATTCCATGTGGCACTTCAGATTCTACGTAATAGAAATCTCCTGTTTGTGCTTTCACAATACCATCACCTAGTTCCATTTCTGATTTTCCGGTGGTTAGCAAAATGATTTCTGCAGCTCTGTGCGTATGTGGTTCATGGCTTTTAATACCTGGGTTTAGGTTTGTGACATGCATTTCCATTCGTTTGCAGTGTGCCGTAGGTCTGTCATAAAATTTTCTAATTCCACCTTTGTTATGGGTTTTGTAAGGTACATCACCCCAGTTTTGTAGAGCACTTTTTCCTGCGTTTTGGTATTTTCCATCTCTTGACTGGTAGCTCATGACATAAAAAGAACTTTCCTTTTTCGCTTTTAAACGCAAGGCATCTTGAGGCATTAGGAGAGCAATACTTCCTGCCCCCATGGTTTTAGTTTCACCATTAAGCGAGAAATTAATTTCGCCCGATTTCACTATCACCAGCGTTTCCATAACAGCATCAGAAATTGTGTGATTTAGCTTCTTTTTAGAAACTAGAGTTTCATGCTCATGTGTGAAAAATCTCTAGTAGAGCCATCAAAAAAGGTTTTAACTAAAAGGTTGCCTGAACCCTCCGCTGGAGTATTGTCGAAAGAATAAGCTTTTGACGCCACTTGAGCCATGCTTTGAAAAGCAAACAATGTTATCAAAACGAACGAGAATAGTGCTTTTTTCTTCATGAGGGTTCAGGGTTTAAATTGTTTTTAATTTCCTTTTAAAGCCATTTCAAGAGCCTTGGTGGTGGTGTAATATTTTGTAATCATATTTGGAACCTCCCATGCCGGCATATTTCTGTTTTGAAGGTATTCAAGGTACTTCTCTGTGACACGTGCAAAATGAGCTTCGTGGCCTTCTTTGTAATGATCTGGAATCAGTACTACATACTCATCACCTTGTTTTTCAAAACTTACACCTGGGAAGGTTTTGTCTATTGCCTCAAAGGCCGCTGTTAAATCAGCCTCAGTGGTTTCGCCAAGCGTTTGAATATATAGCGTAGGTTTGAAGCCTTGCTCCTCCCCTTGTCTAATAATCAAGTTAGCCTTGGTTCCTCTCATAATGGAGTAATGCGTATCTCCAGCACCTTCAGGGGCTTTGTAATTCCAGATTACAGATACTTTGGCATGTACACCATTGATGGTATAGTTAATCTCTCCGTTTGAGTATGAGCTCAGTTTATCGTCTGCTATATAGGGCGATAAATAATCTGGGTATTCGTCTAATTTAGTAACTTTTTGAAAATCGTCTTTTGTAAGTACTGTAGGCCATCTTTTAGCTTCTAAAACATTGACAGCGTTGGTGTCAATAATTTGTTCCGGAAAACACTCCCACTGCACTAGGTCAACCAAATGCGTGGTAACATCTACTATTCCCTCACCTTCCTGTGTTACGTCAAAAAACCATGCTGGTCTGGTAAGTGGTGAGCCAGAAACATACTTAAAGAAATGATGAACAGACTCCTTTGTAACTGCTGGATTTTCAATAGTTCCTTTTTCTAATTCTCCAAAAACGGAAGGAATTTGAGAGAGAGCTTTTTGAAGCATGGTGCTTATTTCAAACCTTTCGGTCATGATATCATAAACAAGCAAGTCTTTCTCTTTCGCCGTTTTGAAAGTGCTTTTCAATAGTTCAAAGCCTGCAGGATTGATAACCATCGGCTTGTCGGCAAAAACGTTGAAACCGTTGTTAATTGACTCAGAAATATATTCTGTTTTCTTCTTATTGTTACCAGCTAACATAACTACGTTACCTGCTTTTTCTGATAGCATCTTTTCAAAGAAATCATCGCCTTTATAGACCACTGAGTTCCATGAAGTTGGCTTTTCATCTCTTGTATTATAGCTATTAATTTTATCAAGATGCAGGTTTACATCAGGACTATCTGGAGCATAAATGTGTACCGTGCTGTCCACAGAGTCATACATTGATTTTTGAACCAATGCTGAGTGAAAGTGACCAGGGTCTAGCGTTATAAGCTTGAATTTAGAAGCTGTTTCTGTAGTATCGGAGGTCGCACAAGACATAACGATTAAGGAAGTCGAAAGACTCAACAGGAGTTTAGATTTAAACATTTTCAAAGAGTAAGTTTATCGAGGTAAGGTTTTGAAAAAAGGTCAAGCAGAAAAGCTTGACCTTCAATGTGAAATTACATTTTTATATAGTTAGTACCGTAAGGGAAACGCTGCGGTCTGCTTAACATAGAGTTAGCCACATCATCGTTTACAAAACGCTCTGCCTTAGGATTCCACTCCAGCTTGCGAGGAAGTTTCATAGCAATATGGCTCACAAGACATACAGAACAAGCCCTGTGGCCGATTTCTACAGGAGAGATAGGCTGTTTGCCTGATTGAATACAATCAAGCCAGTTTCCGTGCTGCTCGTCACTCTTATAAAGGTGTATTTCATCTTTTCCAATGACTGAAGTCAATAGTTTTGGGTCACTAGCATCTAAAGATTTTACGCCGTTATTTTCTGGAATTGGATCTGATGGGGTAGCTCTGTAGGCTCCACGTGTCACAAAAATCCATCCGTCGGTTCCTTCATACCTGATTCCGTTAGGGAAACCACCGCTAGTAAGCATGGTAATTCCGTTTTCATATTCAGCTTTTACCATGAAATCGCCATGTACATTCCAACTTCCAAACTTTGGAAATTCTGCTACAGCTTCTACGGAGATAGGACCAGTAAATTCTGTGTTCATTCCCCATGCAGCTGAGTCATAATGATGCTGTCCCCAACCAGTAATCATACCAGCACCAAATTGGTCCATTCTTAACCAACCTGGTCTTCCGTATCCTTTTTGAGGATGAACTAGCATTTCAGAATAAGGCATTTCTGGCGTTGAGCCTAACCACATATCATAGTTAAAACCAGCTGGAACAGGACCTGTTTCTGCTAATGGACCTGCTGGGTCTCCTGGAAGTCCAACTTTTACGGTATGTATTTTACCAATTCTACCGTTTCTTACTAATTCTGCCGCATAACGAAACTGCGGAGAAGAGCGTTGTTGCGTTCCTACTTGCAGTGTAATACCTTGACGATGTACAATATCACTAAGCTGACGGCCTTCGGCAATAGTTAATGATGTCGGCTTTTGAAGATACACGTGCTTTTTAGCCAATGCAGCTTCAATAGCTGGCTGAGAATGCCAATGGTCAGGCGTACTGACAATTACTGCGTCAATGTCTTTGTTTAAAAGCATTTCACGGTAGTCGTCATACATTTTAACATCCACTGTTGAACCAGCTTTCTTATAATGGCTTTCAACTAATTTTTTACCGTATTCCTTTCTATTTACGTCTAGGTCACAAACGGCCATGATTCTAGCCGAATCATGTTGCCATGTACTAGGAAGGTCATGGCTTGTGGCTATTCTTCCACAGCCTATCTGGCCAATGTTAATTTTATTACTCGGAGCACTTTTCCCAAAAACCGTAGATGGCACTATGTAGGGCAAAGCCACGGCCATAGAGGTCTTTTTGATAAAGTTTCTTCTGTTTACTGATTTTATTTTCTTCATTTTAATTTGGTTTTTTCTGTTTCAATTTTTATCGGGTTTACATATTCTTGCCACGCGGCCTCAGCTTTTTCTGCGGTCATTTCGCCATTAAATACTAGCAGTCTGTATTTTAAGTTATAAGTATTATTTGGCTCTAAAACCCAATCCATATTTTTAGTTGGAGCAAAGTTCACAAACATGTCACCGTTGCCGTTTGAGCCTTCAGGCCATATTCTTAAAGGTTCAGGGTGATTATAATTAGTAGGGTGCGACATCAATACCGCTCCACCATAGTTTTCTCCTAATTCACCTTTTACTATACACCATCTCGCTGTACTTCCGTCAGACTCTTTTCTTGATTTTCCTTCTGAAGTTATAACCACGCTGTTTTTATCTGTCCAGACCTCAGTAGCTCTCCAGCTAAAACCACCATATCGATATTCTAGAATATGAAAAGGAGAGTCGCCCGCTGGGCTCAAGTCAATTGAAAAGTCTAAGACATAAAGGTCATTTTCTGGTTGGTAAACGCGTACATTTTGAACTTCGTTTAGAGCAACTTTCTCAGCACCATCTTTAAGAACTACATGCTCATGAAGAGCAGAATATTCTGCGAATACTGGACCGTCTTCTTGTTTTAAAAATTGAGCGAAGCGTACCGTACCTTGTTTCTTTTTTAGATTCCAAAAGTCTAAAGTGTCGCCCTCAAAAAGAACGTGTGTCCATGGATTCCATACACCATAATGATGGTAATGGTCGTCAGGCTGTATTCTAGTTAAAAGGTCTCCATTAGGAGTATTTAAAGGATGAATGAAACCACTACGTCCAAATACTGGGTCAATCCCTTCTGGAGAAGGCATAAATTCGTATTTGTAGCCAAGTAATGTTGAACGGCCGCTATTCACTGTCAATAGGCCATTTTCTCTTTTAAGTTTAAGATTAGAAGCCGTGGCAGTTGGTTTCTTTTTGATAAGGTCATAGCTAAGAGCTCCCACAGTGCTTTCTTGGTTTATTTTCCAATGCAGGGTTCTACTCTTTCCATTTTCTATTTGAAACGGAACTTCTCTTCTAACATTTTCGCTCACTTCAATGAGTGAAAGCTGCTCTTGAGCTAAAAAAGTAACCTTGTCAAGGCTCACTTGAGCATTATAAGACATGGAAGAAGCGGTGACAGCTTTTGGGCTTACCTTAAAGCTTGCAATTTTTTGAGATTTTGCCTGAAAGGCAAAAAGAGATATCGCTAAAAGCAATATGTTTTTTTTCATAGAGAGTTAAATTATTTCAAGAGAAATTTAAAGATAGGGAAATATAGAAAAAAGTTTATGCAATCGGTTGAAATTTATTTGATCAAGGAGATAATAGCGGCTTATGATTAGATTTCTTTTAAGTTTTTTATTGATTTGTTCAAAAAAGAGCCCAAATTAGATTTACTAAATAGAGACAATTTGAAAGTAAGAGTAGCAGGAGTTATAAAAGAGGAGAATAAGGTATTGACCATGCGATATAATTATGGCGGAGTAGACGTTTTTGCTCTTCCAGGTGGCAACCTAGAGTTTGGCGAAGAACTTAAAGAAGCTTTGAAAAGGGAGTTCTTTGAGGAAGTACAGATTGACATTAAAGTGGGTGAAGAATTGCTTACAGCAGAGGTGATAAAAGAGAAGGAACAAACACTTCATCAGATATATGAATGTAGTATAGCGAATGGCCTACCCGTATTGAACCCAGAAGAAACAACTGCCTTAGAAGTTTGTTGGCTTGATATTGACAGAATTAAGGAGTACAACCTATATCCTAACATCAATATTTATCTTGGAAAAATAGATTTAGCTGATAAATACGTAGGTGTTATAGAACAAAAATGGTTTTAATGATTTTAACGGAAGAATTAAACAAAGAAACTGAGTCATATTTCAGAAAGAAAGGCTGGCTAAAGGCCGAAAATGAACTTTTGGAATACGCCAAAGCTGGCGAGGGTAACATGAATTTTGTAGCTCGTGTCAAAACAAACGGTTTTAGTTTTATAGTAAAACAGTCAAGAGCATACGTAGAAAAGTATAAGCAAGTACCTGCTCCAATAGAGCGGATTGAGGTAGAAAACGCTTTTTATAAGGCAGCCACTGAGTCTGAATTTATCAGTAGTTTTTCGCCAGAGATTTTGGACTTTGACAAAGAGAACCATGTTATGGTGATGGAAGACCTTGGTGAAGGCACTGACTTTTTAGGGCTTTATGCTGGAGAGGTGGATGTTACAAAAGCGGAGATAGTGCTTTTGATAAAATACATGACAGTCTTGCATGCTTTAAAACCAAGCGATTTTCCTGATAATGCTAAGATGAAAGCTCTTAATCATGAGCATATTTTCAATTACCCGTATTTGGAAGAGAATGGTTTCGATTTGAATTCGGTACAAGAAGGACTTCAGGAATTAGCGAAGCCTTTAAAACAGAATGAAGTTTTAAAAGCAAAAATAAAGGAAATCGGAAATCGGTATTTGGCCAATGGAAAGACGCTACTTCATGGTGACTTTTACCCGGGTAGTTGGTTAAAGGTAGAAGAGAGCCTTAAGGTTATTGACCCGGAATTTGCTTTCATGGGCGACTCTGAGTTTGATTTGGGCGTGATGTTGGCACATTTCAAATTGGCTGGTTTAGCGGATGACTTAATTGACTTTGCTAAGAGCCAATACAGAAAAGAAAGAGCTATTGACGAAAAACTATTGAATCAATTTATCGGCGTAGAAATATTGAGACGATTAATTGGCTTGGCACAATTACCTTTGGCTTTGAACCTTAATCAAAAACAAGCTTTGGTTTCTGAAGCAACCGAATTGATACTATCTTAATAGAATACTATGAAACAGATTTATGTTGGCTTATTTGCCCTTTTCGCTCTTTTTAATGGTAATCAAATTATAGCCCAATCAACAGTTCAATTTGGAGCTAAACAGGTAAAAGGCTTAGGCTTAACAGAAGCAGAATTATATAATAAAGTCTTAGGGAACATTGTGGGTTCTGCGATTGGAGATGCCATGGGAGCCCCTACAGAAATGTGGAGCCGAGATGCCATACAATTGGAATATGGGTTTGTAAAAGGGTTGGACTCCATGGTTAGAGAAGTTTCGCCAGAAGGAACTTGGAAAACTAATTTGCCAGCGGGTGGTACCACAGATGATACAAGATGGAAAGAATTAACCTTTAAATACCTTACTGAACAGAAGACTTCGACATTAAACGCGAATGATTTTGCGTCGGAGATCTTAGCAGTTTATCAGAAGGCCATCGACCGATATAAGGAAATAGATTCTTTTATGCCAGAGCCTTTTGAGGAGAATACGCTTCATGTGGCTTGGCTACAAGAGTGGGCCAAGGTGGCCAAACCATTTAATGAGAATAATTTGGATGCCTATTCAGTGGCAATGAGCAAGTTTTATGGTGGTGAGATGGTTTGTGCGGGCTTGCTTTATGCTCCCGCGATTGGTGTTTTTTATCCTGGTGATGCAAAACGTGCTTATGATGAAATGTATAAATTGAGCTTTTTTGATGTCGGTTATGCAAGAGATATAAGTGCTTTAGCTGCTGGAATGACAGCTGTGGCAATGAAAAAAGATGCCCAAAAGGAAGACCTTTTAGATGTTTTAAGAAGTGTGGACCCACAGGGTTATTTCAAGAGCAGATTGGTAGGCAGAACATCATACAGAATTCTTCAAAAGTCTTTGGGTATAGTGAAGGAGGCTAAAGAAGATCCAGAAAACTCGATGGAAAAGGCATTTGAACTTTTGGATCAAAACCAACAAGACATGCCTTTTCATGCAGGTGAAATTCATTTGCAGGTTTTGGTAGCCATGCTCTATTCAGACTTTGACTTTATGAAAACCATGCAATTCCTTACTAATTATGGCAGAGATAACGATACCACAGCGGCTATAGCTGGAGGAATTCTAGGAACCTTTTGTGGTTTTGATGCTTTGCCTGCGATAGAAAGGAAGAAGGTCATTGATGTTTCAAATACCGAGCTAAGTATTGACTTAGAAAAACTAGCACAAAACCTGACTAAAAAAATTATTAAACTTCATTGATAATTGGTCATAGAGACACAAACTAAAGCTGTTTGTCTAATTTGATTTGGCAATCACGCAATTATTAGGGTACTTCGAGTTTTCAGAACCATAAACCTTATTGTAAAATGAGAAATAGAATAGTAGCGGTGCTATGTTTGATTTCAATGGCATTTGCTGCAAATGCTCAAAGCGGAAAGCTAAAGGCTCTCTTGTTTACTAAAACTGCGGGCTATCATCATGAGTCCATTCATGAAGGTGTAGCTGGCGTTCGTGCCCTTGGGCAAAGGCATTCTTTCCAAGTAGATTGGCAAGAGAATAGCTCTGTCTTTACTGAAGACGGACTAAAAAAATATGACGTTGTAATTTTCTTAAATACAACGGGCGATGTATTGAATGATAAAGAGCAAGCAGCTTTTGAAAAATACATTCAGAATGGTGGAGGTTATGTAGGAGTACATGCTGCTGCGGATACAGAGTATGAGTGGGAATGGTATACTAAAATGGTGGGGATGATGTTTAAAATTCACCCTGCTCAGCAAACGGCCTATATCCATGTAGAGAACAGTAATTTCCCTGGTATGGAGCGTTTTCCTAAGAAGTTACTTTGGACAGACGAGTGGTACGAGTATCAGAAGCCAATACTTACTAAGGACCTAAATTATTTAGTGTCTGTAGATGAGAAAACGTATGAGCCGTATGCTAAATGGGGTGACAACGAAGGAAAAGGAATGGGAGACTTTCACCCAATATCTTGGTACCATAATTATGATGGAGGAAGAGCTTTTTACACTGGCTTAGGTCATATTGGGGCTATTTATTCTGACCAAACTTACCTTGACCATCTTTATGGTGGTATTTACTGGGCAGCTACTGGTAAAGGTTTGTAAGACTAATAAGCATTAGAAAAAGTAAAGCCCCGTCAACCGTTTGGTTGGCGGGGCTTTGTCTTTATACAGTCTAAAAATTAATTAGTTTCTAGACCCTCTAGAGCTGCTGCTTCTTGAAGATGAAGAAGAACTCCTTGGAGAGCTACTTCTTGCCGATGAACTTCGGCTGCTAGAAGAAGACCTTACGGCCGAACTCCTATTGCTACTTCTAGCTGGAGTGGCTTGTCTGGCAGAAGAAGACCTGCTGCTAGAGCTTGACCTTACTGCTGAAGACCTTTTAGAGCTGCTGCTAGATGCTGGCCTTGCTGAAGACGAACTTCTGCTACTAGAAGATGGTCTTACCGAAGAGCTTCTGGTGCTGCTTGGGCTAGCCTGTCTTGCTGAAGACGAACTTCTACTGCTAGAAGAAGGTCTTATTGCAGAGCTTCTGTTGCTGCTACTTGAGCTAGACTGTCTTGCAGATGAAGATGGTCTTGGACTAGTAGTTCTTGCTCTTACGGCATCTCTAGAGCTACTGCTTCTAGATGTCGAAGTTCTCGCAGAACTTGAAGGTCTGGTAGTGCTCACTCTGCCGTTAGTAGAACCGCTGTAGGTTCTTGCTTTGGCAGTGCTAGAAGATCTACTGTTACCTACTCTTGCAGAAGGGTTTGTTCTATCTCTTACCACCACGTTTCCGTTGGCTCTGTTGTCTAACCTCGTAACCGTATGACGGGTTGCATTGTTAGCATTTACGTTATTGTTACGAAACCTTCTACCGTTTCTGTAGGCATAACGTTCGTTATTATAAACATAAATTCTGGTGGTTGGGTAGTAATATCTTGGAGCGTATCCATATCTAAAGCTTCCCCAGCCTAAGTTATCAAAGCGGTAGAAATTCCATCCGTTTACATAGTATCTGTTATACCAGAAAGGGTATGTATTGAAACCAAAGTAAACTCTGTTAAATCCGTAGTAAGAGCGGTCATAGTCAGCAAGCTCTAAGCCTACTTTTCTGTTTAACCACCTTACATCTTCCCACACATCATCCTGCTCCCACTCATCGTAGTTGCCATCTGCCATGTAATCGTATTCTTTTTCTTCTATTCTTTCTAACTTACTGTACAGTCTCTTAGACTCCCAGTTTGTTATTAGACCAGACTTAATACCGTCAGAGATTCTTACTCGCACATCCCAGTGCCAGTCAAACTCATCATCGTAGTAGTATCGGTCGTCGTATCTGTTTCCGTCTTGGGCTGCGGCAGTAAAACCGAAGAGTCCAAGAAGTATTATTGTTATTAGCTTTTTCATTATCGTAATTTTTAGATTGTATACCTCTTAGATGCAGAAAACGAAGCTCAGGTTGCAAATGAAATGTTAATAAAGTGATTTATTCAAGTTTTTCTTTGACTATACCTAGTGTTGTTTTCGAAACATTCTGTTTATCAGCAATATACGTATTTAGCAAAAGGAAGTTTATATATACTTTCGATTATTTGACATTCGTATATAGGCTCCAATCCATTTTAGATGCGAATACATGAAAACTGGTATTTAACTACTTCCTTCCAATCATCAATACCCCAGCCAAAACAAGTGCAGAACCTATGATTTCCTGTACACTTAAAACCTCATCCAAGAAAATATAAGCTAATATTATAGTGGAAACAGGGCCAATACTCGCCACAATAGAAGCTTTATTTGCACCTAAAAGTTTAATGCCTTCCATAACCAAAAAAGTAGGAATGATGGTGCTGACCAACGCCAGTAGCATACCATAAATATGAACGCCGCTTTCTAAATTATTAACTTTTACATCGGATATTAGATTGAAGTGGATTAGAACATAAATAGAAGAAAGAATCATGGAGATACTGTTGAAATTTATGGAGCCATATTTCTTAATAAGCTCACCGCCAAAAACTAAATACAAGGAATAAGTAATAGCACTCACCAAAATAAATGCCCCACCTTTTAAGAAGTTTTCTGATTCAAATATTCGCGGCTCGGCCGCAATAATCATAACACCGAAATAGGTAATACCAAGGGCTATCAAAGCACCTTTTGAAATCTTTGTTTTTAGAAATATTCTAGAAAAAAGAACGACAAGCGTGGGGTAGATAAAAAGAATAATTCGCTCTAAACCTGCTGAAACATACTGAAGACCTTTAAAATCAAACCAACTTGCCCAGTAGTAACCCAGCATTGACAAAACAGCTATATAGCCAAAGTCTCGATTATCAATGGTGTGTAAAGACAGAGCACCTTTTCTATATCGCCAAAAGGCAATCAAAATAAAAATGGGCAGAGCATAACCAAAACGAAGGGTCAAAAGGGTGATGTCGTCTACGTCATATTCTGCGTAGGCCAGTTTTATAAAAATGGCTTTTGCCGAGAAGCAGATGGCTCCTATCGCTACGAAGATTATTCCTTTCTGAGTTTGTGTCATTTTGATTTTGAATCAATAATTAAAGGTGAGGATTTTATCTATTTCAAAAGTTACTGGTCACTTCTTCTTGGCTCGCTTTCCAGCGGGGACTTCATTTTTTTTCGAAAAAAAACGAATCAAAAAAACAGCACTCTGTAAACTCACACAGTCAAAATTCTAATTCATCGTACATTTAATTTAACTTTTGTCGCTAGAATTTCGACAGTGTTCAAACAGTACAGAGCGATATAAGGAATTCAATTATTTTACTGAAAGCTGTTTTAATTCACAATAAAGGTGAAGCCTTTTTGGGTTATTTCACAGTGATTGACCGTGTGCGGCATTTATTAGGTCTCCACAGCTATATTTCAAACAAAAGACCCCGCCAAACGGCAGGGTCTTGAATCTTATATCTATAGTCTTAGGTCTTTTAAAAAGCCTAAATCATTCCTTTACCATTCAAATATTCTGCAATTTGAACAGTGTTGGTAGCTGCTCCCTTACGAAGGTTATCTGCTACACACCAAAGGTTAAGCGTATTTGCTTGAGACTCATCTCTTCTAATTCTACCTACAAACGTCTCATCTTTACCATGAGCGTTAAGCGGCATTGGGTAAACATTGTTTGCTGGGTCGTCTTGCACTACCACGCCTTCCATGTTTGCCAATAGAGATTTTACCTCGTCTAAATCAAAATCGTTTTCAAACTCAATATTAAGTGATTCAGAGTGACCACCTACCGTAGGAATACGAACGGTAGTAGCCGTAACTCGGATACTGTCGTCTTCCATGATTTTGTTAGTCTCTTTTATCATTTTCATTTCCTCTTTGGTGTAGCCATTCTCTTGGAATACATCAATATGCGGAATTACATTCAAATCTATTTTGTGTGGGTATGCAGGGTCTGCAATCTCTTTTCCGGCACGCTCACCAAAAAGTTGGTCAACTGCTTTCTTACCAGAACCTGTTACAGATTGGTACGTAGAAACTACCACTCTTTTAATCTTGTATTTATCATGAAGCGGCTTCAAAACCACTACCATTTGGATGGTAGAGCAGTTTGGATTGGCAATGATTTTATCTTCTGGGGTAAGTGAGCTAGCGTTAACCTCAGGAACTACCAATTTTTTGGTATCGTCCATTCTCCATGCAGAAGAATTGTCAATAACCGTAATACCAGCTTCTGCAAATTTAGGAGCTAAAGCCAATGACGTTCCGCCGCCGGCAGAGAAAATTGCTACATTAGGTTTCATCTTTATAGCGTCTTCAAAACCCACCACGGTGTATTCTGTACCCTTAAAAGAAACCTTATTTCCGATAGACTTCTCAGAAGCTACTGGAATGATTTCTGTTACAGGAAAATTTCTTTCCTCTAATACTTTTAAGATTTCGCCACCTACAAGACCAGTGGCTCCTACTACTGCTACTTTCATGTTAATTTCATGCCCCCCGACCCATGGCGGAGCATTTTATATGTAATAAAGAGATAGGTCTGTTCTCTTTGTTTCCTTTTATAATCACCAACAATTAAGCTGGTTAAACTGTTTGGGGTGCAAAAGTAAGTAAAAGAGACAATTAATTATAAACATTGCTTTTTCTAAATTACTTGAACCAAGTTCTACTCTTCAAACTGTATCCTATGAGTAAATAGGGCACATGGTTTAACTCAATCACATCCTCCCGTCTCTGCTTTAAAATATGCCCCTGAGCTTACACTAAAACCAGGGTTTAAGACAATGTTTCCGGCTTTGTAGTCAACTCTGGCACTGTTACCAATTAAGTTGTCAGCTTTTATTTCACCATGATTTCTCTTTGCCAGTTTTTGGTATGTTCCTTCAAACATATTTTGATTGGGGTTAAATATTGAGAGATAATTGGGACAATCAGGTTCGATCCAGAAGTCGCAGTTTATTGGGATTGGAGTATTCAAAGAAGTCTTATAGCCTAATTGAAGAAAAGAGTTCGCTCCCCAAGCCCAAAGGCTACCATCTTTATTTAATAATAATGTGAATTGGCCTCCACCACTAATGGACTTCCAGTCATAATTGGTTCCTATTCTCGTTGGTTCTCTAATATAACTGGAACTTGTCCGAGTATCCAATAAATGATCGTAATTGTCTCCCCAAACCCATAGGCTCCCATCAGATTTAAGGGCTATCGAATGGGAGTGTCCAGCACTTATTTTTAACCAGTCAGACTCTAGACCTATCTGCGTAGGTACATTTTTTTTGTAAGAGGAGCCGTCACCCAATTGCCCATAACCATTATAACCCCATGCCCAAATAGTTCCATTCTTTTTCTTGGCGATATTAAAATAATCTCCAGAAACAGCGTAGTCCCAATCAGAACCTGTTCCGATTTGAATAGGGGCGGTTTTATTAACATAAGTGCCATCTCCAAGTTGCCCATAAGAATTATCACCCCATGCCCATAATGTTCCATCGGTTTTGATACTTACATTATGCTTGTACCCGACTCCAATTGACTTCCAATTTGCATCAGTTCCAATTTGTTTTGGCACATTTGATTGAATATTATTACCATGGCCTAATTGACCATCGTAGTTTGCACCCCAAGACCAGATAGTTTTATTTGTCTTAATCGCAACATTATGTATTTTACCCACAGAGACGGCATCCCAATCTAGGTCAGCCCCAACCTGGCTAATGATTTTATTATTTGATTGTGAATTTGTGCCTAATATACTTTGGCTAGCATTACCCCAAGCCCACATAGAGCCGTCGTTTTTTATTGCCACGGAATACAGGTGGGCGGCAGAGACTGTTTTCCAGTCATTGTCGGTGCCTGATTGTACAATTGTACTAATTTCAACTCCTGAACCGTCACCAATTAGTCCTGTTCCTTTACCCCAGACATGTAAAGTCCCGTCACTTTTTATAGCAAGTCCATGAATGCTTCCACCGCTTATATCTTTCCAAAAACCATTTTCTACAATTTTAGTTGGGTATAGGGGACTTCGTTTATTTCCCAATTCTCCGTAGTAATTGTTTCCTGAGCTCCAAGCTTCATTCATCCTATCAATAACGACACTGTGGTAATATCCTGTAATTGGAATAGCCCAATTATTATCATTGCCAATTTGGATAGGGATATTGCTGCTATTGTTGTTAGAGCTTCCCTGTTGTCCAAAACTATTACTTCCCCAACCCCACAATGTGCGATCTTTTTTGATAGCTAATGAATAGTCTGCTTCGGCTGAAATGTGCGACCAATTCTGTTCTACACCAATTTGTTTTGGAAAGTTTGAGGAATTTATAGAGCCATCTCCTAACTGACCTTTTCTATTATCCCCCCACGACCACAATGAGCCATCCTTTTTTATCGCTAAATTAAAGCTTCCTTTAGTACTAATCTTAGACCAGTTGTTTTCTTCGCTTATTAATTGAGGAGTGTTTTTATGCACATTTGTTCCATCTCCAAGCTGACCAAGTTGGTTATTACCCCACGCCCATAATGACCCATCTTCTTTTATGGCGATGGTATGAAGAGCACCAGCTATTGCCTTTACCCATCTGCTTTCGGAAGCTACTTGAACAGGGTATTTAATGTATTTATCACCACTTTCGATATTTCCAATCCCAAGTTGCCCATATGAGTGCCCTCCCCATGCCCATAATGTACCATCGTTTTTTATTCCAACAGAATGATCATAACCGGCACTTATTGAAATCCAATTATTATCTACACCGATTTTTTTTGGTGTTAAATGTTCAATAAAAGTGCTATCACCTAATTTTCCAGGATAGTTATAGCCCCATGCCCATAATGTACCATCATTTTTTATGGCGAAAGCATTATTTATCCCAGCTGAAACTATTTCCCAATCAGAATCAGTCCCAATTTGAGTTTGGTCTATTCTATTTATCTTAGTGCCATCACCCAACTGACCATAATTGTTTTTACCCCAAGCCCATAATGTACCATCGGTTCTTATGGAAATGTTATAATTTGGCCCCAAAGATATTTTATGGAGACATTGAGCTCTTACGTTTAACACTGAAAGAATACTAAAAAACAATACTATAATTACTTGTTTCATTTCAATTATTTATGAAATTCCCCTAAAAACTATAAACCCTAAGCCCAGTAATCACATGATGCAGCGGCACATCCGTCTCCTCCACATCCTCTATTTCTTCTTCAGCTTCAAAAAACGATAAGCCTGCTATGGTTGTGTTATCGGTGGCTAGTGCTAGAAAACGGTCATAAAAACCTTTTCCGTAGCCTACCCGTTGGCCTTTTTTGTCGAAGGCTAGTAACGGAACCAGAATCAGTATGTCGTCATCAGTATCAAAAAACTCTTCAGAAGATATTCCTTCTGTAGTTGGCTCAGGTACGCCCCATTTGTTTTCGGCTGTCTCTGTGTTAGATTCAAAAAGATGATGCGTTAGCATGCCGTTTTCTCTTATTTTAGGTACATATACAGCTACCGGGAAGTCTTTGTGAAGCGTATTGATGATAATGGTGGTATCCACCTCGTTTCGGTCTTTTACAGGCAAAAAACAATGCACCTTGTCGTAGCGGTGCATCATAAGTCTGCTGAAAAGCAATTCCTTTATGGCCAAGCTCTTTTTATAAACATCTACAGGGCTCAGCTGGAATCGCTTTTCAAGGTATGCTTTACGCAAGACCGACTTTTTCATGACTTAGTTTATTTTGTCAAAACCACAGAATGGCTGTAAAACCTTAGGGATATTGATACCGTCTTCCGTTTGATTATTCTCTAAAATAGAAGCCAAAATTCTAGGCAATGCGAGTGCAGAACCATTTAAGGTATGAAGCAGCTGCGTTTTGCCATCTACTTTGTAGCGTAGCTTAAGTCTGTTTGCCTGATAATTTTCAAAGTTCGATACAGAACTTACTTCTAGCCATCTTTCTTGAGCAGCAGAATAAACCTCAAAATCATACGTCAAGGCAGATGTAAAGCCCATATCACCACCACACAATCTTAAGATTCTGTAAGGCAGTTCTAGCTTTTCTAGTAAGCCTTTTACGTGCTCCACCATTTCTTCTAGTGCAGCATAAGACTCTTCTGGCTTTCTGATTTGAATAATTTCAATTTTATCAAATTGGTGTAATCTGTTTAGTCCTCTCACGTGAGCACCCCAGCTTCCAGCTTCTCTCCTAAAGCATGGCGTGTAACCAGCATGTTTTATAGGCAAAGCCTCCTCTTTGATAATATCACCGCGGTACATATTTGTTAATGGAACTTCTGCCGTAGGTATCAAAAATAGCTTGTCTGCCGTGGCTTCGTACATTTGCCCCTCTTTGTCTGGCAACTGCCCTGTTCCGTAACCAGAGGCTTCGTTTATCATGATAGGCGGTTGTATTTCGCCATATCCTGCGGCTTCTGCTTCGTTTAAGAAGAAATTTATAAGTGCACGCTGAATTTTAGCCCCTTTGCCTTTGTAAAAAGGAAAACCAGCACCCGTTACTTTGTTTCCTAATTCAAAGTCTATAATGTCATAATCCGAAATTAAATCCCAGTGAGGTTTTGCACCTTCATGTAAAACCGGCACTTCACCATGACTGAAAATCTCTTCGTTGTCTTCTGGCATTTTTCCAGCAGGAACAGACGCATGAGGAAGGTTTGGAATGGTGTACATCACCTCGTCTAGCTCAGAGCTAAGTACTTTTAATTGCTCGTCTAGCTCTTTTGATTTGGCTTTTAGTTGACCTGTTTCTGCTTTTGCCGCTTCGGCTTCTTCTTTTTTGCCGGCTTTCATTAAGCCGCCAATTTGCTTCGCCATGGCATTAGATTGTGCCAAAACACTGTCTAACTCTTGTTGAATATTACGTCTGTTTTGGTCAATTTCCAAAGCATTGTCCACCACAGCGGCTGCATCTTTGAAGTTCCTTTTTTCAAGACCCGCTATTACGGCATCTCTATTATCTTTTATATGTGCTATCTGAAGCATAATTACTTATTTGTTAGTCGTCTATGGTAATTAATTTGACCCAAATGGTAGTTTAAGTGGCCAAGTAGGTGAAAAAGAAACACCTCTGTGGAAATTTCAGTAGGCAAAACCTTTTCTGGGTAATTTTTTGACAAGTCATCAGCAGAAAGTTTGATAAGTGTTTTGCTAAGCACTTCAATACTACTTTCTATGTCAGCAACAATTTGTTCTATAGTAAACCTTCCCGAAAATTCTTCTTCACGGTTTCTTATGTATCCAGATTTGCCTAAAACAGCACCAATGAAATATCTCAGGTTTCCTGTCAAGTGCATGGCCAGGTTTCCGCCAGAATTACTAATTCCTTCTTGTGTTGAAAAGAGAAGGTCCTCGTTTTCATAACTCAAAACCTCTTCTTTGAGTTTATTAAGGCTTCTCGTAAAAATTAAAATAAGTGCTTCCATCATTGGTCAAATTTAAAAAGTCCTTCGTTGAGAGCTTCCAATGCGTCGTTTTTGTGAACAGAGTCCACCAAAAGAGAAATATTATGCTCAGAGGCTCCGTAAGAAATCATTCTGATAGGAATGTGCTTTACCGCTTCCAAGATTTTGATTGCTATTCCAGCATTATCTGCCAAGAAATTTCCAACAATACAGATGATACTCTGGTTTCTGTCATTCTCTTCTAAATCAGCAAACAGTCTTAGTTCCGCACTAATTTCCTCTAACCTTTCTGAGTTGTCAATAGTCACCGCCACAGAAACCTCTGAAGTGGTAATCATGTCTACAGGAGTTTTGTATTTCTCAAAAACATCAAAAACCTTTCTTAAAAAACCGTATGCATTCAGCATTCTGGTAGAGTGTACATAAATGGCGGTAATGTTGTCTTTGGCAGCTATCGCTTTAATTTCTGCACCACCCGAAATTTTTGAGGTAATCAGTGTTCCTGGAGCTTCTGGAGCCATGGTGTTTTTTAGTCTAACGGGTACACCTCCCATTTTGGCAGGCGTAATAGTACTTGGGTGCAATATTTTAGCACCAAAATAAGCAAGCTCGGCAGCTTCCTCAAAAAGCAATTCACGCACCGGGAAAGTTCTAGTAACTATCCTTGGGTCGTTATTATGCATACCGTCAATATCTGTCCAAATCTGAATTTCTTCTGCTTTGATAGCACCACCTATTAAAGAAGCCGTGTAATCAGAGCCACCTCTTTTAAGGTTATCCACTTCTCCCCTAGGGTTTCGGCAAATAAAACCTTGTGTAACCAATATTTGCTCTGCTTGATTTAGAAGAATAGCACTAAGTTTTTCACCAATTTTGGCAAACTCAGGTTCGCCGTCGGCATCAATGCTCATAAACTCCAAAGCAGGTAATAATACCACAGACTCACCTTGCTCTTTCATGTAAGCAGCAAAAAGTTGAGTGCTTAGTATCTCACCCTCAGCCACCATCTTTTTATCTTGTCTTGGGGTGTAAATGTTGACATTGGCCAAAGAACTTATAAAACTAAACTCTTTTTCAATGATTTTTTTTCCTTCCGCTAGGCCTTCTTCTGTAACAAAAAGCTCCGCAATGAAGGTTTCATAGTGAGCAAATAGCTCATCAATTTTACTAAAAGCAGCTTTTTTATCACCTTGAGACAAAGCTTCTCCAATGCTCAAAAGGGCATTTGTAGAGCCAGATAAGGCAGATAAAACCACAATTTTTCGGGTATCATCAGCCGTAACTAAGTCCCTAATTGATTTCATACGTTCTGGCTTTCCAACGGAAGTGCCACCAAATTTCCAAACTTGCATGTTATTTAAATAAAGGTAAAAACTGATTTATACTGTTATGATATTTCCTTTCTATTTCAAGCCAAGCATTTTAACCGCCGTAATTGCTGCTTCATCTCCTTTGTTGCCATGAATCCCTCCCGCTCTATCCACAGCTTGTTGGTGCGTATTTGGTGTTAAAACACCAAAGATCACAGGTTTACTATATTTCAAACTTACCGAAGTAAGCCCTTGTGCTACCGCATTGTTGATATAATCATTGTGCTTTGTTTCGCCTTGAATCACACAGCCAATGGCAATAACCGCATCAATTTCTTCTTTAGCCGCATATACTTGCGAGCCATAACTTAGTTCGTAGCTGCCTGGTACGTCTATTTTTAATATGTTCTCTTTCTGAGCACCGTGTTTTATTAAGGTGTCAAACACTCCTTGGTATAAAGCACCCGTTATTTCTTCGTTCCATTCGGCTACTACTACAGCAAATTTCTTGTTAGAAATGTCAATAATACCGTCGGTGTTATAAACAGAAAGGTTTTTATGTGCTGAACTCATGTTTTTCTTAAAAATGATTTATAAAAAAAGGGATAAACCTGCTGGCTTACCCCTTGTTAATATTATTATGCTTGGGTTAGTTACCAGCTTCTGCTTCTAATTTCGATTTATACTTAGTAGCCGCCAACACACTTGTAGACGTAGGGTACTTTTCTATAAGCTCAGTGTAAGCTTCCATAGCACCTTTAGTATTTCCTGAAGTTTCAAATGCCGTAGCAAGCTTCATTAAATAGTTAGGTGTCATTTCTTTGTTAGGATTGTAATCTGCAGCTTTCTGATAGTAAGAAATAGCTTCTTCAGTATTTCCTTTTTCCATATTAGCATCACCTATCAAAGCGTAAACTTTGCCTTGAATGATTAAATCACTTGAACTAAAATCAGAAAGATAATTGATAGCCTCATCAAACTTGCTTTGCTTCATGTAAGCCACACCTACATAATACTTAGCCAAATTTCCAGCTGGCGTAGAACCATAATTCTCCGCTACTTCCAAAAGACCAGCGTTTCCACCAGTTCCTTGTAAAGCAAGGTCTAATGAATCTGATTCAAAATAGTATACAGAATCAAACATCGCTTTTTGCGTTTCTGTATTCTGTTGCTTCATCCAATAGTTATATCCAAAGATACCAAGGGCAATTACTAAAATTGCTCCTCCTATTATTCCAAGGACTTTTTTATTTGAGTCAAAGAAACTTTCGGCTTTGCTAAACTCTTGTTGAAGTGCTTCTGCACTTTCTAGAATCTCAATACCTGATTTGTCTTCTTTCTGTTTTGCCATCTTATGCTTTCGCTTAATTTTTCGAGGTGCAAATTTAGTTAATTGATTTCTAATTCAATCAATCCTTTGCCCAAAATGTATTGAATGGTAGGGGTAAATAAACTATTATATACAAGAAAAGGCACCAACGGTGCCTTTTAATACGATTTTTGCTTAAAATTATTCCATTAAGAATGGGTAATCTTCTTGCACATAGATGTCTTTGAAGGCATCTTCTGCAGCAGGATATGGAGATTCTTCTGCAAATTTTACAGCTTCAGCTACCTGACCCTTAATTTTTGCATTGATTTCATCCAATTCGTCTTGTGTCGCAATCTTGTCTTTAAGGATTCTTTCCTTAGTCATTTCGATTGGGTCACGAGACTTCCATTCAGCTACTTCTTCTTTCGTTCTATATTTTTGTGGGTCAGACATAGAGTGACCTCTAAAACGGTATGTCTTAAACTCTAAGTAAGTAGGACCATCACCTTTTCTCGCTCTTTCTGCAGCTCTGCTCACAGACTCATGAACAGCTTCTACGTCCATTGCATCTACAGGCTCAGCTGGCATATCATAAGCCTCTGCTAAGGTGTAAAGTTCTTTTACGTTCGAACTTCTTTCTACAGAGGTTCCCATGGCGTATCCGTTATTTTCTACCACGAAAATTACAGGAATTTTCCATGTCATGGCTAGGTTAAACGCTTCGTGAAAAGCACCTTGACGTACCGCACCATCACCCATGTAGCAAATACATAGGTTTTTAGTTCCTTTATATTTTTCTGCAAAGCCAATTCCAGCACCAACAGGAATTTGAGCACCCACAATACCGTGACCGCCTACAAAACCTACTTCTTTATCAAAAATGTGCATAGAGCCACCTTTTCCTTTAGTAGTACCAGTAACTTTACCAAAAAGCTCGGCCATAATGGCGTTCGGGCTAGTTCCTAAGGCTAGTGGCTGACCGTGGTCTCTGTAAGATGTAATGTATTTGTCACCTTTTTCTAGAGCAGAAACTGCTCCTGATGCACAAGCTTCTTGTCCTATATATAAGTGACAGAATCCACGAATTTTTTGCTGACCATATAATTGACCCGCTTTTTCTTCAAACTTACGCTGAAGCATCATTGATTCATACCAGTATAGGTATTGCTCTTTTGAGTATTTAGTTTTCGCTGCTGCTTTCTTCTTTGTAGCTGCCATATATTTCTTTCGTTTCTTAGCTCTAAATTATCAAAACAAAATATCTTTTTCGAATTAGATATTCCTTTTTAAAGGGAGAGCAAAAATAGCTATTAAAGGTTTACAGATGAAAAATATCCTTTAAATCTATCTAAATATGCTGGTGAAAATTTGATAATAAGACCTGCAAGATTGATTCTTTGGCTTTTTCATGTGCAAATAGCTTTGTGAATTGGCAATTCTTTGGTCAATTTTGCCACCATTACTGAAGCAAAAATGTATTTAAAGTCAATCAGACTCTTCAATTTTCGGAACCATACAGATGCCCAATTCCAATTTTCGGAAAGGGTAAATTGTATTGTTGGTCAAAATGGTGGAGGAAAAACAAACCTTATTGACGCTGTATATTTTTTGGCTTTGACCAAAAGCTCTATTCAGAAGCAAGACCAATTAAGTGTTACCCATGATGAGCTTATCATGGTAATAGATGGAAATTTTGTCAATAAAGACAAGGAAGAAAACATTACACTTTCCGTAAGAAAAGGTCAAAAGAAAACGCTTTTGGCAGACAAAGTAGCTTATGATAGGCTTACGGAGCATATTGGTAAATATCCAGTCGTGCTTATTGCCCCTGACGATACCGACATGATTCGTGATGCAAGTGATACACGCCGGAAGCTTTTTGATGGGATAATTTCTCAGTTTGACATGGACTACCTCAAGGCTTTCCAGAAGTATAACCGACTGATGGACCAGCGAAATAGTTTATTAAAGCAGTTTGCGGAAAGAGAGTATTTTGACCAAGAGATGTTGGATAGCTATTCGCAGCCTTTAGTTGGCTTTGCTGTAGAAATAGCTAATAAAAGGCGAAGCTTTTTGGGCGAGTTTGAACCTGAAATAGTCAAACATTATAAAGAGATAAGTGGTGGAAAAGAAAAAGTAAGCATCCATTACCAAACAGAGGTGGAAGCGGGTTTTGAAAAGAAATTTAAGAATAATGAATTTCGAGACCGACAGGCTCAACGCACTACTTTAGGTATCCATAAAGATGATTATATCTTTCAATTGGATGATTTACCTGCAAAAAAGTTTGGCTCACAAGGGCAGAAAAAGTCGGTGGTATTGTCTGTAAGGTTGGCTCAATTTAACCTTTTGGAAGGGAGAAAAGAGCTGAAGCCAATTCTGCTTTTAGATGATATTTTTGATAAACTGGATGATAGCAGAATCAAAAAACTGATTGAAAAAATTGACAATGATACGTTTGGGCAGGTTTTTATTACAGACGCTCGACCTGAGAGAACGCAAAGGATTTTAGAAAATGTTAAAGCGGAGGTCAAGTATATTGAGCTCTAAAGTCTTAAGTTTGTATATGTCAGAAGCTACAAAACCTACCAGCGGTTGTTTATTAATTGCGGAGCCTTTTTTAGGTGACCCAAATTTTGAACGAAGTGTTATCCTTTTATGCGAACATAATGCGAAGGGTTCTTTTGGCTTGGTGCTTAACCAGCTGTCAAATTTGACACTGAAAGATGCTATTGACGACTGTTATGTGGAAATTCCGCTTCATGTAGGAGGGCCGGTAGAGCATAATACACTCCATTATATACATAGGCTCGGTGATCTAATTCCAGATTCTGTGAATTTGGGAGGTAACCTTTACTGGTCAGGAGATTTTGAAACGCTTAAAACTTTAGTGAACGTAGGGCAGGTAGAAGAAAAGGACATTCGCTTTTTTCTTGGATACTCTGGCTGGGGCGAAGGGCAGTTAGATGCCGAAATGAATAAAAATTCATGGATAGTGTCTGATATTGATACCGATTTGATATTTGATTCAAAACCCGAAGAGTTTTGGCGAAAGATATTAAGAGGCATGGGTGGCTCGTATAAAGTTATGAGCAACTACCCTACTGACCCAAGATTAAATTAAGAAGAGTTTAATATTGAATACCCCAGCGGGGTATTATATTAGTAGAGACGGGTGAAGCCCGTCTTGATTTAAAATATGGGAGTAAAGCATTTGGCGGAATTTTGGCCATTAGAAGCCAAAATTGTGACAAATAATAAAACTAAAATTGCCAAATAGGGTAAACGTTTCCCATTTCAAAACGACTGGATTCTTGGTTTGGGAGTTCTAAAAAGGCATCATTTAAACTAAGGTTTGCTAAATCTCCAGAGCCGCCACCTTCTATCGGAAAGGCTTTTAGGCGTCCGTTTTCGTTTTTCAGTTTTACCTGTAAAAAATAACCGAGCTTAGGCTTAAAGCTTATTTCTTCGGCTAAAATGGCCATTTCGGTTTCTAGTTTGAGACCAATGGATTTCTGAATCCATGGCAAAACATACCGCACAGCACACATAAAAGAGGAAACTGGGTTGCCTGGAAGAGCAAAAGCCAGTGTTTTTCCTTTTTTGCCAAACCACATCGGCTTGCCTGGTCTTTGTTGAATTTTATGAAAGAGCTTCTCTGCTCCTACTGCAGCTAAAGCTTGCGGCAAATAATCTTTTTTTCCGGCCGAAACACCTCCAGATAATATGATAGCATCGTATTCTTCAAAAATGTTTTGGAGCATTTCAATGCTTTCTTGTAGCTCGTCTTTAAGGTGAAATTGACTTACGGACGTCGCAAAGGGCTCTAATAATGAAGAAATAGCGTAAATGTTTGACTTCCTGATTTGATGACTTTCGGGCGTTTCCTTGACTTCTACCAGTTCATCGCCAGAGGTAATAATCGCAATTTTGGGTAGCTTATTTACTGTGACTTGTTCTTTTCCTGTAGTGGCTAAAATAGCTAAGTCGGCACTTTTTAGTTGATGCCCTTTTGCGAGCAGAACTTCGCCTTTTCTTCTGTCGTGCCCTTTTTTGTGCACATTTTTAAACATTGGCAGGCCATCATTTATGGTAGCTACACCATCTTTTAAGGTCACATCTTCATACCTTATTACCGAGTCTGTGTTTTTGGGTAAAGAGGCACCGGTCATTATTTCTACACAAGCGTTTTTATTGTCAAGTGTTTTTTGAGGTTCTCCTGCATATTGAATGGATTCTAGAATAAAAGTTCTTTGACCGTTTTCGTAGATTTTTCCTTGAATGGCAATACCATCCATAGTCACTCTGTCAAAAGGAGGAAAATCTCTATCGGCTTGTATTTCTTCTGCCAATATTCGCCCTTTTGATTTTTGAAAAGGAATAGTTTCCACACCAAAACTTTGAGTGTTTTCTAAAACTATTTGACTCGCTTGTGCTACGGTAATAAAATCCATTAATCGAAATTCATAGGTTGGTCGCGTACATGAATGGGGCTTTGTCGCTCTCTTAAGTGCAGGCCCGTTCTTTTAGAAAATACTGTTTTAATCTCTGCTAAGATAGAAAGGGCTATTTCCTCGGGGTTTGTAGCTCCTATATCTAGTCCTGTTGGTGCGTAAATGTACTTTAAAAGCTCTTTGGGTATTTGTTTTCCTTCTTCCGTAAGTTCGTTTAAAATTCGCTCTGAGCGAACTTTTGGCCCTAACATGCCTATATAGCGAAGGTTTTTGTGAGATAATTTAGAGAGGTTATCCTTATCAGTGGCCAAAGAGTGCGACATTAATATGACAGCAGTGAAGTCATCAAAATAGAGCTGAGCTATATCTTCAGGAGCTACTACATTTTCATCTTTGACTTTAGTTGGCGGAGCTATTACACTATAATCCCAACCAAGTTCGCGAATTTGTCTTATTAAGGGATATAAATCATATTGGTGACCAAAGAGAAGAATTTGCAATGCGGGAGGAACTACCTCAATAAATAAAGTGATTTGCTCATTGAGCACTAAATTCTTTGATTTTTCAAGCTGCTGAATTTGCTTATTAAGCTTCTCAATATCAGCACTACCGTCTAAAACTTTCAAACACTCAATGCCAGTAAATTCTAAGAGTTTTCCGAGAAGTTTTTTGTCATCTGATGATGTTACAGAAATTAATTTTCTGACTTTTCTAGGTGTTTGGTTTGTTGAATTTAATACGGCAATGGCATTGTTCGGGTCGTTCTCATCAATGGGTGTAAACAGCACATCAATAATGCCATTGCAGCCAAGCCCTACGCCTATCTGGTGGTCGTCGTCTGTGGAGGTGTCGTAGGTTATTACAGAGGCTCTGTCTTTCAAAATAGCCATTCTGGCACGTTTTAGAGCATCTCCTTCTAGGCAGCCACCACTAATTCCGCCTACCCACGTTCCATTTTCAGAGACTAGCATTCTAGCTCCCATTCTTCGATAAGAAGAACCTTCTACCCGCACCACGGTGGCTAGTGCCACCTTTTCGGAAGGTGCTTTTTGTGCATAGGTTTTTAAAATGCTTCTTATCTCTTTCATCAAAATCAAAATTAGTCAATGAATTTTAACAAAGGCAGATTCGTTAAATATTCGATATCATAAAAGGTAATTCATATTTGAATTTATGTTGCACTTTTGTGATGATTGAGCGGTTTTATACGAAAGGTTTAGGGATGAAAGTAAAAATATTGTGTTTTGGAATTACGAAGGAAATTCTAGGTGATTTTGAAAAAGAAGTGGAACTAGCCGACGGAAGCACCGTGGATACATTAAAAGCGAAGTTAATAGCGGACTACCCAAGTTTTTCAAAATTGACCTCTTTAAGAATAGCCGTGAATGAGGAGTATGGAGATGGTGCTTTGGTGTTAACAGAAAGAGATGAGGTCGTTTTAATACCACCAGTAAGCGGAGGTTGATTTAGTATATGAAAGATAATATTGACATAGTTTTAACACCCAATGTGCTTTCGCTTGACACTTGTCAGGCTTATGTTTCCGAAGATTCTGTTGGCGGAATTGTTCACTTTGTAGGTACGGTGAGAAATGAAACAAAAGGAAAAACGGTACTGCGACTAGACTTTGAGGCCTATGAGCCTATGGCAATTTCTGAAATGCGAAAGATTGCCGAGCAAGCGATTGAAAAATTTGACGTCAAAAAAATAGCGATTCACCATAGGGTGGGTACGCTAATGGTGGGGGAAGTTCCGGTAATTATTGCCGTTTCTGCGGCTCACCGAGTAGCTGCTTTTGAGGCATGTCAATATGCCATAGATACTTTAAAAGAAACCGTACCTATCTGGAAAAAGGAATACTTTGAAGATGGTGAGGTTTGGGTGAGTGCTACGCCTTAACTTTTTCCCGAAAGAAATTGCTCTTTTTCCTCTAGTGTATTTACATTTTTAAGAATGGCAGAATTGGCCGCCTGAACCACTTTCACATCACTATTTATCAAAACTTTTCTAGGGCAGGAGTAGCCCAAGGCTAAAAACTCTAGCATTCTCATATAACCTTTAGGTTCCCAGAGTGTAATAAGTGGGTCTGGAAAATCTGTTTCTGGATTGTAAAAACAAGTAGCCAGTTTTGAAGGGTCTCTTTCCTTCATGAGTGTTTCAAAAACGGCGGCGTTTACCAAAGGCAAATCACAAGCAGAAACAAGCCAAGCAGCATTTGGGTCTGTTTGAAAAGCAGAAAGTATGGCTCCGTAAGGGCCTAAGCCGTCAAATTTGTCCGTTATTCTGTTATAGTCTTGGTATTGCTCTGGCCTACATGAAACATAGGCATCTACTCCTAAGTTTTTGAACTCATTTAGAAGGAAATCTACTTGGCTGCTGCCGTGATAGTTTATTTGTCCTTTGTCGCTTCCCATTCTCAGGCTTTTTCCGCCTGCCAATACTAAGCCTTTGATAGAAGAGGTAGTAAAAGAATTTTCAACAATGTTTTTTATCCCATCAACATCATCAGAATTAAATACTGGACGAAGCCCGATGTCTTCAATTAACCAGTCGAAGGGTTTTGTGATGTCTTCGCAAAGCACGTAGCCAATCACATTAGTAAGCTGGGATAATCTCTTTTTTAGAGAAGCTTTTTTTTTCGGGTGAATTAGGACCAGCTGCTTTTGTGCTTCAAAATGATTTCCATTAACCAGGATTAAATCTTGGTCGTTAAGGGCTATTTTTTTGTCAAAATCGTTCATGGAGGCTTTGTCTTGCCTAAAGAATTTGATTTTGTCAATAAGCTCATTGTTAGCTAGAGAAGGAGCCTCTGAATCGCCAAAGGCATGGTCAGCATCAATATAAGTGCAGTTTTTCTCTGGAAAAGCAGCAATGATTTTTTGTGAAATAGTCTGTATTAAATCACATGGAGCTCCTACTAAGGCCACCTCGTTTCTTCCAAAGTTTCCTATGGTTGGTTTGGTAAGCTTAGCGTGTTTTTGATGTTTTTTCATAGCTATTTTGACTTGGTCAAATCAAAGTCTCTTTTCCCTCCACTTTTGGCTATTAGGCGAGTTTCTTTAATAATGATGTTATGAGAAAAGGCCTTACACATATCATAAATGGTAAGTGCGGCTACACTTGCACCTGTTAAAGCTTCCATTTCTATGCCTGTTTTACCAGTCAGAGAGGCGGTGCAAATAATCTCTACTTCGTTGTCTGCATTAACAGATATTTCTACCTGACAGTTTTCCAAACCTAGTGGATGGCAGAGTGGTATAAGTTCGCCTGTTTTTTTTGCGGCCATTACGCCTGCAATGATGGCGGTTTGAAACACAGGACCTTTCTTGGTATGAATTTCCTCATTGTTGAGTTTATCCATAATTTCTTGGTCTAGGACCACAATGCTTCGTGCTTTCGCAATTCGTTTGGTGATAGGTTTGTCTCCAACATCCACCATAGAAGGGTTTCCGGCAGGGTCAATATGTGTAAAATTCTGAGTGCTCATGTTTCAAAGATAGAGACCTGTATTTAAAAAGCCGCTTTTGGATGGGATAGAAACGAAAAAAGGCCTCCCCGTTAAGAGAAGCCTTTCTGAAGTTATTTATTCTTAATAATAATAAGCTGTTGATAATAGTAAACCTATAATAGCTCCCAAAGTAATTATAGAACCAAATACTAATCCCACTATAGCAGCAGCTTTTGAGCTCCTTCTTTTACCTACTCCTATTATTCCGAAAATTAGTGCTAATAGACCTAAAAGGAAACCAGGAATAATAAGAATAGGAGCGACATATGCACCTATCACTATTAATGCTGTTCCTATTATACCAAAGATTAAAGAAAGGATGCCCATACCTCCGCCTTTGTCTCCGTTTCTCTTAAGCTCTTTTTTTACTTTAAGAACATCTTTGATTTTTATTCTTTTTGATTTTACGCTCTTTTCTTTTGCTATATTTTTCGCCGTAGACTGAACATTAACTGTAGTAGTTAAAGGGGCTGTTTTATAATCAAAGGTATTATCTAATAAAGGCATCTCATTAGATATACTTGCAGAAATTATTTGCTTTTCTGACACCAAATTTTCCATTATTGGCTCAATAGAACTTTGGCTAGTGACCTCATTTTCTTTTAAAAGATTTGCGGTTTCAGAATCAGTAAGTTTAGCTTTTTGGGTATGTAGATATTGTGTATCCGAATTGCTTAATGTCGCAAAGTTCTTTTTACAAGACGATGCGATAAGTACAGTTAAGAAAAGAAGAAGTAGATTTTTCATTCAATAATTTTATAAGTTATATGATATATTCGAACAGCTAAAGATATATTTTTATTTTCGAATGGAAAGGATTTAAGCTCGCCGTAAAATAAAAGATAATGGAAATATTTGGGTAGAGGTACTAAACCTTAGCACTTTTAAACTAAAAAACTATTAGTATTGCATAAACTAAAATCTTATACGAATATGAAAAAATTAATTACAGGTGTATCTTTTCTTTTATTCTTCTTTTTTGCTTCTAACAAAGTGAATGCTCAGGATGTTGGGACTTCTCAGTTTAGATTGGGTGTCGGAGTTTCTGGCTTAGGTTTAAATGCGGATTATGAAAGAATTATAATGGATAACATTGGGGTGGGTGTTTATGCAGCATTTACAAGACGTAGTTATGGTGCATTATTATTTGGAGACCTTGGTTATAAACGAACTGAATTAAGTTTTGGAGCTAGGGGAGCTTATCACTTTAATGAATTATTAAATATTCCTGAAAAGTTTGATGTATATGCTGCTGTCGGACTAGGGTTGGAAGTTAGAAATTACGATAACGCCTATTATGATTACTATGGAGGAAGCGGAACGGATTTAGGAATTAGCGTTCTTTCGAGAGTAGGTGGCTCGATGAAATTTTCTGACAAAATGGGGATTTTCTCCGAAGCCGGATATGGACCGTCTTGGCTTACATTTGGCATTAAACTCGGAATGTAAGAACCATTTGAATAGTACAAAAAACGCATGAAACATTTCTGTTTCATGCGTTTTTTGTTTTATGGTACATAGGTTTATCGTACTAGACGGTGCATACAAAATTTCAAAGAAATACTTATTTGAAGGTTTATCAAAGATTTAAAAATATTGGATAATTTTATTTTACTGAAAGGAATTATCTTGCCGATATGAATTCTGAAAAACATAGTACTTATCAGTTTGATGAGAAAGCCATTGAAGAGACTTTAAACAATAGTAAAAAGTTTAGAGAGGAGATGAAAAGAAGAAGATCTATCAGGTCTTTTTCTTCAAAAACCGTTTCAAAAGATGTCATAGAAAACATAATAATGACGGCCTCTTCGGCTCCTAGTGGAGCAAACAAACAACCTTGGCATTTTTGTGCAATAAGTGATGCTGATATTAAGATAGAAATCAGAAAAGCTGCGGAGAAAGAAGAATATGAGGCTTATCATGGCAAAATGAGTGAAACTTGGCTAAATGATTTAAAACCATTTGATACCGACTGGCACAAACCATTTTTGGAAAAAGCACCCTGGCTCATTGTAGTTTTTAAAAAGCCTTATGGTTTAGCAGAAGATGGTTCTAAGGAACAGCATTATTATGTGAACGAAAGTGTAGGCATTGCTTGTGGTTTCTTGATTTCGGCCATTCACCAAGCGGGTTTGGTTACTTTGACACATACACCTAGCCCAATGGCTTTCCTTAGTAAAATCTTAAAACGACCAGAAAACGAACGGCCATTTTTGCTATTGCCGGTAGGCTATCCAGAAAAAGAGGCTACTGTACCTAATATTCAAAAAAAGGGAGAAGCGGAGGTAATAGCTTGGTACTAAAAATCATCGTAAATTTGCCGCTAGAATAGAATATTATGTTAGAACAGTTAGAGGCTATAAGAGAACGCTTTGAGGAAGTATCACAGCAAATAGGAATGCCAGAGGTGGTTTCCGATATGGTTAAATTTAAGAGGATCAGTAAGGAATATAAAGATCTTGAAAAAATTGTTAACCAGTTTAAAGCCTATAAAGAGGTTTTGGAAAACATTGCTGGAGCCAGAGAAATTCTGAATAATGAGAAGGACGAGGAGCTGAGAGAAATGGCAAAGGAGGAGCTAGATGAACTAGAGCCAAGCCAAGAGGAGATGGAAGTTATTTTGAAAGAAATGCTTATTCCTAAAGACCCCAATGATGCCAAGAATGTCATTCTTGAAATTAGAGCAGGTGCTGGTGGAGACGAAGCCTCAATTTTTGCGGGAGATTTATTCCGTATGTATGAGCGATTTGTAGAAAACCAGTCGGGATGGAAAATGACTATCATGGATATTAACCATGGTACATCGGGTGGTTTTAAAGAGATAATTGCCGAGATAGACGGAGAAGACGTTTTTGGTAAAATGAAATTTGAGTCCGGTGTGCATCGCGTTCAGCGTGTACCTGCTACAGAATCTCAAGGACGTGTTCATACTTCGGCGGCTTCGGTAGCCGTGCTTCCTGAGGCAGATGAAGTTGACTTTATTCTAAATAAGTCAGACATAAAGAAAGATACATACCGTGCATCTGGAGCAGGTGGGCAGCACGTAAATAAGACAGAATCTGCCGTTAGGCTTACTCACTTACCTACTAATACGGTGGTGGAGTGTCAGGACGGAAGGTCTCAGCATGCTAATTATGCCAAGGCACTTACGGTGCTTAGGTCTAGGCTATATGAGGCAGAGCTAAAAAAGCATAATGATGCCATAAGTTCGGAGCGTAAGTCTTTAGTAGGTAGCGGAGATAGGTCAGATAAAGTAAGAACGTATAATTACCCTCAAAGCCGCGTGACAGACCATCGCATAGGTTTTACCGTATATAACTTACCAGCCGTAATGGATGGCGAAGTAGGTGAGTTTATGGAGAAATTGAGAATTGCAGAGAATGCAGAAAGAATGCAAGAAGGAGCTGTTTAGAATGAAGAAAAAGATATGTTTAGCGAGCAATAATGCTCATAAGATAAAGGAGTTGAAAGAGCTCTTAGGAGATTCTTTTGAAATCACTTCACTTGCTGAAATAGGGTGTACAGAAGATATTGCTGAAACGGCCGATAGCATGGCAGGTAACTCTCTTTTAAAAGCACAGTATGTCTATAATAATTATGGTATAGACTGCATTGCAGACGATTCTGGCCTTGAAGTAGATGCCTTAAATGGTGAGCCAGGTGTATATTCTGCGAGGTATGCTGGCGAACATGGAAATCATCAAAAGAATATTCAAAAGCTACTAAAGAACCTAGATGGCAAGGCTAACCGGGATGCAAGGTTTAGAACCGTAGTAACATTAATTCAGAACGGTGCTGTAGACTTATTTGAGGGAACTGTAGAGGGAAAAATCATTGAAAGCCAAGTAGGAGACAATGGTTTTGGTTACGACCCTGTTTTTGTACCAAATGGTTTTGACAAGACTTTTGCTGAAATGACCATGGAACAGAAAATTCCAATTAGTCATAGAGGAAGAGCCGTTGAAAAACTTATTGAATTCTTAAAAGCAAAAAAATAGTAACTTTTGATAGAGATAGGTTTAAGACCTATCTCATTCTATCAGCACTTTTTACCAGTTTCTCGTCTTTCTTGATAAATCTATTTGCCAACCAGTTTAAAGCTAGAGCTGCAAAACCGGCATATATTCCGATGTCAAAGTTACCTTCGCCAGCACCTTCTACTGACATTCCATCATATTTCACGTGGTAAACGCCTACCGCTACTGCAGCACCAATTAGCAGCGAATTAAGAGCCACAAAAAGCATTTGACGTATTCTGTTTTTGTATTGGAAAATAGTGAAAATAGCAAGTACAATAGCTAAAGCTGCCATTACCGCAATGTAGAAAATGTCTTGACTGAAAGAAGAAAGTCCTCCTTGCGTAACCAATACATGATAAGGGTTTACAATAACCTCTCCTGTGGCCGTTTGGCTTGTCCATAAATTAGTGGATAGAAAAACGCCTAAGGCAATAGCAGAAAGAAGAAGAAGGACAGATTGTATTCTCTGAAGCATATAGTTGTAAATTTTGTACAAAGATATTTATTCTCTCGTTAGCTCTTCTATAATTTTGGCATGTTCTGGGTATTTGGAGCATAAATTCTCTCTTTTTGCCATTTCAAAGTCTTCAAAATCGAATCCAGGTGAAACAGTGCAGCCTACTAAAGCGTAATCTGATGTGTTTTTTGGCCGTGAGGCAAACCAAAGATTGGCAGGAATTACGGTTTGTAGCGTTTCTCCTTTTTTAGGGTTTGAGCCAAGTAGTGTTGTTATTATGTTGCCCTTCGGGTCAATATGATATATTTCTAAGGTATCTCCAGCATAAAAGTGCCAGAGTTCGTCAGATTGTATTTTGTGAAAGGCCGAAAAGTCTCCCTTTTCCATTAAGAAATAAATGGAAGTCGAATGGTTTCTTGTTTTTTCTTCACCATTCATTAGAAAGGAACTAGAGCCAGGTGACCTATAAGTTTCTTTGTAAAATCCTCCTTCAGGATGAGAAATAAGGCCTAATTTGTCAATCCAGTATGCGGCATCAAACATTTATTCGTTTTTGTTCAAAAATAGTTTAATTTTTGTATCCAAATTTCTGGTCATTGCTTTCATGAACAAAAAAATTAAGTTTTTACTTTTTCCTCTTATTCTGGTTGTAGTCAATATTATTTCCATTCTTTTTTTCTTCAGGAAAGACTTGACGGAAGAGAAACGATATAGTATTTCGGAAGCGAGCAAGAATATTGTGAGTGGGCTAGAAGAGCCTATTGAGGTGCAGGTATTATTAGATGGTGATGAACTTCCAGGAGGTTTTGAAAGGTTGAAGCAGGCGGTAAATGAAACGCTTGGCGAGTTTAAGACATACGGTGGGGCTAATGTTTCCTACAGTTTTTTTGACCCTAATTCTTTAACGAATCCTGAAGAAAAGAATGCCTTGATTGACACGCTTTATAATAAAGGGGTGCAGCCTACTAATGTTTTTGACACCGACGGTGGACGTAAAACAGAAACAATGGTTTTTCCTTTTGCTCTAGTTTCTTATCAGGGAAAAGAACAAACAGTGCTTTTACTGCAAGGAAATCAAGCTTTATCTGCAGAAGAAAAACTGAATCAATCGTATGAAAATCTAGAATATTCTTTTGCTTCAGCATTTAGAAAGCTTACGCTTACCGAAAGAAAGAAAATTGGCTTATTAACTGAGTTTACAACCTTGGAGCCAATCAACTTTGCGGGTCTCATAAATTCCCTTCAAGAATACTATGATTTGTATTTTGTAGATGCCGCTACTTCCGAATCTTTTCTTGGTTTGGACGCTCTTATTTTACCAAAACCAGACTTGAGAATAGATGACTCTACCAAATATAAGATTGACCAATATGTGATGAGTGGAGGTAAAACACTTTTCTTTATTGACGGTTTAAAGGTAGATTCTATTGGTTTGCAAGGTACTTATGCTCAGCCATATGAGAGTAATCTTCAAGATATGTTTTTCAAATACGGTATTCGGTTAAATTATGACATGATTAAAGATGGAGCCAGTGCCACGATGGTGCCGCTAGTGGTAGGAAACATGGGAGATAAGCCGAATATCCAGCCTATTCCATATCGTTTTTTCCCTTTGATAAATAATTTTGGGCAGAGCCTTATTACTAAAAACCTTGACTTGGTAGAGAGTAAGTTTACTTCCTCTATTGACACCGTGCTTAGTTCAGGAATAGCTAAGACCCCTCTTTTAAAAACAACACCTTATACAAAAATTTTGAATGCTCCAGCTTTGGTAACTTATAATGACGCTAGGAGCAATACCGACCAGCAAGAATATAATAATGGAGAGAAAACCATTGCCTATTTATTAGAGGGAGAGTTTTCTTCGCTTTATGAAAATAGAATTCTTCCGTCTGACCCAAGAAGCGAAGCTTTCAAAGCGAAAAGTGTAGCTACCAAAATGATAGTTTGTGCGGATGGCGACTTAATCGTAAACAGTCTTGACAGACGAACAGGTGAGCCACTACCTTTAGGTTATGATAAGGTAAGCCAGCATACTTTTGGGAATAAAGACTTTCTGATGAATGCTATTGACTATCTGGTGGATGAAAACGGTGTAATTAATGCAAGAGGCAAAGAAGTTAAACTTAGGCCACTAGATGCCATAAAGACAAGAGATAATAGAACTCAAATTCAATTAGTTAATCTGGTAATACCGTCTGTTTTGATAATCCTCTTTGGTTTGATAAGGGGCTTCTTTTGGCGTAGGAAATACGCTCACTAATTCTATAAGATAAAAAATAAGACTAAAGAGCGATTTTCTTTCAATTTGAGTAACTTTGCCTAATCTTAAACCCATATAAAACTAAATATTCAAATATGAAGTTTGTAGTTTCTTCTTCTGAGCTGTTGAAGCATTTGGCCACTATCAGTGGTGTTATTGCTAGTAATCCAATAGTTCCGATTTTAGAAAATTTCTTATTAGAACTAGACGAAACTAACCTTACCATCACAGCATCTGACATGCAGACTGTAATGATGACGGAGGCACAAGTAGAGTCGTCTGATAAAGGTTCTATAGCTGTTCCAGCCAAATTATTGATGGAAACGCTACGTAGTTTACCAGAACAACCAGTTACAGTCAATATAGACGAAGATAGTTTTGGGGTAGAGTTGGTTACTTCTAACGGAAGGTTTAAGCTTGCGGGAGAGAATCCAATGGATTTCCCACACGCACCAGAAGTAAATAAGAATTTCAGCATAGAGTTAGATTCAAGTGTATTAGGAGCAGCTATAGCGAATACTATTTTTGCAACGAGTACAGATGACCTAAGGCCTGCTATGACTGGGGTTTTTGTTCAGGTTGAAACAGACCATACTACTTTTGTAGCTACTGACGGTCATAGATTGATAAGATACCGTAGAGAAGATGTAAAATCAGAGAATTCAACATCAATGATTTTGCCTCGTAAAGCTCTTATGCTTTTAAAATCGAGCTTGCCAAGTGGTGATGTTCCTGTAAAAGCAGAGTTCAGTAATTCAAACGCCTTTTTTAGTTTTGAGAATATCAAAATGATTTGTCGTTTGATAGATGAGCGTTATCCTGATTATGAGAACGTGATTCCTCAGAACAATCCAAACCACATGAAGATTGGAAGAGCGGAGCTTTTAAGCACGCTTAAGAGGATTTCAATTTACTCTAACAAGACTACGCACCAGATTAGATTAAAAGTTACAGGAAATGAGCTTGAAATTTCTGCTGAGGATTTAGATTACTCTAATGAAGCAAACGAAAAGCTTAGCTGTGAATATACTGGAGAAGATATAGAAATAGGTTTCAATGCGAAGTTCTTAGTAGAAATGCTAAGCAACCTAAACACTGATAACTTAACACTAGAAATGTCTCAGCCTAATAGAGCTGGACTTATAGTGCCAGAAGATAAAGCAGAGAATGAGGATATGCTATTATTGGTAATGCCAGTAATGCTTAACTCGTATTCTTAATAGACACTTACCCGTTTTCTATGAAAAAGAGAGCCTGGCGAAAGCCGGGCTTTTTATTTGCCCAAGGTTTGGTTTTTTAGGCATAAAAAAAGCTTCGCCATTTTCATGACAAAGCTTAATTCTTATTTGATTAATAACGGAGGGTTAAACCACTTTTACCTTAACGGCAGTTGGTCCTTTAGGTCCCATTTCGATTTCAAAGATAACTTTATCTCCTTCTCTTATCTCGTCTAAGGTGTTGTTAACGTGTACAAAAACACTGTCTTGGCTACCTTGGTCTTTAATAAATCCGTAACCTTTAGAGTCGTTATAAAAACTAACGGTTCCTTTTCTTTCTATTTCTTCTGGTGGTCCATCTTCTCTCTTAGGAATTCCTATCTCAATATTCTCAGCGTCAATTTCCTCTTTAACCTTTGTTGGATCCGGTGGTGTATTTGAAATGTTTCCAAATTCATCCACATAAGCTATCATGTCTTCTAATTTTCCAGACTTGTCTAGCTCCTTTTTTGCAAGGCGTTTTTCGGCCTTTTCCTTCTTTCTCTTTTCCTTTTTGTTTCTTACTTCCTTCTTACTAAATGTTTCCTGCGACCTACCCATAAATTATTTTAAATTAATCAATAAATACAACCTCTCGCTGTACATACATATGATACAAAAAAGAAGTGGATTGCACAAAGATATTGTAAAATAATGCTTACTCAAGCGATAGCTGCTAATTATAAACGTATTTCATCTACAATATAATTCCCCAATCACGAATATTTTGGAAACTTATCGAAATCGGGCTTTCTTTTTTCTAAGAAGGCGTCTCTTCCTTCTTTGGCTTCTTCGGTCATGTATCCTAACCTTGTAGCCTCTCCAGCAAATATTTGTTGACCTACTAGTCCGTCATCAATCATATTCATGGAGTATTTTAACATCCTGATGGCCATCGGGCTTTTTTCTAGTATTTCTTGAGCCCATTGAAAAGCGGTGTCTTCTAATTCTTCATGAGGTACTACGGCATTCACCATACCCATGTCAAAAGCTTCTTGAGCAGAATAGTTTCTGCCTAAAAAGAAAATCTCTCTTGCTCTTTTTTGACCTACCTGTCTAGCTAAGTATGCTGAGCCGTAACCTGCATCATAAGAAGCTACGTCAGCATCGGTTTGTTTAAAAATGGCGTGCTCTTTACTCGCCAAAGATAAATCGCAAACCACATGAAGGCTATGGCCTCCACCTACAGCCCAGCCTGGCACCACACAAATGACTGGTTTACTCATAAAGCGAATTTGCCTCTGTACGTCTAAAATGTTAAGCCTGCCAACGCCAACGGCATCTTTATAGCCGTCTTTTCCTCTTGCGTTTTGGTCGCCTCCGCTACAAAAAGCCCAGCCACCATCTTTTGAAGAAGGTCCCTCTCCAGAAAGTAGTACTACGCCAATGTTGCCGTCGTTTCGAGCATCTTCAAAAGCGTCAATAAGTTCAAAAACCGTATTTGGACGAAAGGCATTTCTAACCTCAGGTCTATTAAAAGCCACTCTGGCAACACCATCTGCTTTCTTATAAGTGATGTCTTCGTATTCTTTAGCTGTTTTCCAATCTGGACTTGGCATAGGATATATTTTTTTAAGGCTCAAAAATAATTAATCTCTCGGACGAGCCAATGTACTATCTAAAACAGTAGAGAATTCGCTTACGGCAGATACTCCAAAAAAACCAAGAGCTTTGTTTTGGGAATCGCCATTGCGGTTAAAAATATTGGTAGGAATATTGGCAGGAGGCGTAGCAAAAATGCCACCGTTAGAAGACTCCTGAGCTATTTGCTGAAGATAGTAGTAAGCATCCAGCCCAATACTCCAAACTTCTACATGAATAGAGTCATTATGCTGATAAAGACCATCATTTATAGATTGCCTTACGGGCAAAATAAAGAGTAGTCCATCGGAGCGTGAGCCGGGAGAAAAACCAGCGTCATAGGCTAATGAAATTTGACCTGGGTCATTTATAAGTTTTCCGTTTTTGGTAGTTCTAATCCAGTATGTATCTCCTTCTCCTTCAGGGTCTTTTGCATAAAACTCTGCAAAATATCCTTCACTTTCTGAGCTGTCATCAGCAGCAAATGGGAGTTCAAAAAACTCATAGGCTATGGAGTCAATAGCGGGCACGCGATTTAGTTTTGAGAGTGCAGTAAACTCTTCGTTCTGGTATTTGACATATAAAGCGTACTGGCCGTTTTCTTCTAAAAAATTAGCATCTTCTTTTTTTAAGAGATATCTACCATCACCCATGTCTGTAAATGGGTGAGCAGTGCTATCAGCTTCAAATACAATAACTTCAGCACCAGTTACCGTTCTTACTGGCGAATTGTCGAAGTAAGGCTGTGTTAGGCTTAGTTTTATATATTGGTCTTCCGCCTTATTAGTTAACCAACCATCTATTACTAGTTGGTCTACGGCGTCTTGAACATCAATGTCAATTACATCTTCACAAGAGCTGAAACTTAATGCTAATGAAAGTAGAGCTAGCGTTGGAATTATTATCTTTTTCATTTTCTAGAATTTGAAATTGTATGTTACAGCTGGCAGAATAGAAGCAAAAACAGAATACCTTACAGCTTCCGTTTGAGCTAGATTATCCTCTTTTTGTCTTACATAAACAGAAAAGGCGTTTCTTCTATTATAGACGTTGTAAATGGAAAACACCCATTCGCTTTCACCTTTTTTAAAGAGGGCATGTTTGTTCTTTTTGGTGGCTGCCAAATCTAACCTATGAGAGGCTGGAATTCGGTATGAATTACGAGCATCCGAATAATTATGAGGAAGGGCTATGTCTTGCCAAACAAATTTACTGGTAGGGAAGGAGGCAGGTGTACCTGAAGAGAGGTTAAATGTAGCAGCAAAGTTCCATTTCTTTTCGGTGTCATAAATAGCAACGACGGATGCATTATGAAGCTTATCTATTCTTGCAGGAAACCATTCATTGTTGTTTAAGCCATCTACTAGTCTCTCAGTTCTTGCTAAAGTGTAGCTCAACCAGCCGTTAAACTTTCCTTTGTTCTTTTTGACATAAAACTCAGCTCCGTAAGCTCTTCCTCGTCCAGAAAGAAGGTCGGCTTCCACAGCATTATTTAAGAAAAGGTCTGCGTTTCTAACGTAGTCAATTTGATTTTGAAGCTTCTTATAATAAACCTCTACGGATGCCTCGTAAGTGTTGTTTTCAAAATTTTGGAAGTAGCCCAAAGCGACTTGATCTCCTATTTGAGGTTTGATATTATTACTACTTGGAGTCCAAACATCTAATGGAGAAGATGCCGTGGTATTTGAGAGTAAGTGAATGTATTGGGCAAGCCTATTATAACTCACTTTGATGGAGCTTTTAGGGTTTAGGCTGAAATTAGCGGAGGCTCTAGGCTCCCAATTGCCGTATTGCTGAATCAGTTCACCTTTTGGAATGCTATTAATCTCTGCAACATTTTTTCTTTCTCCAGGCTCTACACCCGTTTCATCCAAAATGATTTCTGACCCAGAACCAATGTATCTATAATCGGAGTATCTGATACCATATTGGAAAGAAAGTCGGTCGTTCACTTTTTGTTCAAGGCTTACATAAAGGCCTGATTCTATAGCATATTTGTTTTCTAAACCAATGCTAACTGCCTGACCACCAGAAACAGCAGTCGCTTGACCCGGATTGAAATTATAATAGATACTTTGTCCACCAAAACTAAGCGTGTTCTTAGGGTTGATGAAATACTGAAAATCGGGCTTTATACTGTAATTCTCAATATTTGATTTCCACTCAAAAGAGTCTTGGTTGTCTTCATCTTTTAAGTCGGTGTCTAGCAGGTAATCATAATTACTGTAAAATACAGTAGCATTCATAAATAGCTTCTCATTAAAGATATGATTCCATCGGAGCGATGTAGTGGTGTTTCCCCAGTTAAAGCCAAAGTCTGCACCGAACACATCACGTCCTAAATAGCCACTAAGAAAGACTGTGTTTTTGTCGTTTATCTTAAGATTACCTTTAGCCGTAAAGTCATAAAAGTAAAATTTTGAGTCTTTCAGGTCGCCTTTGAGGAATGGCTTAGCTAAAACATCAATATAGGAACGCCTAAGAGCTACTATAAAAGAACCTTTTTCTTTAAGAATAGGTCTTTCATAAGCAAAGCGGGAAAAGATGGTACCCACTCCGCCAGTGAATTCAGCCTTTTTAGAGTTTCCTTCTTTCATTCTTACATCAAGAATAGAAGATATTCTACCACCATAATTTGAGGGAATCCCGCCTTTAATCAATTTAACATCTTTGACCGCGTCAGGGTTAAAAACGGAGAAAAATCCAAATAAATGGGAGGAGTTATAGACAGGAGCTTCATCCAAGAGCACTAAGTTTTGGTCGACACCACCACCTCTAACGTTAAATCCAGAGGCTCCTTCCCCCACAGTACTAACTCCTGGCAAAAACTGAATACTTCTTATGACATCAACTTCACCTAAGAAAGCAGGCATTTTTTTGATGGTCTTCATGTCAACTTTGTTGACAGACATTTCAAGACTTTTTACGTTTTGGTCTTCTCGCTCGGCTTTGACGACTACCTCTTCCAAGGCTGAGGAAGCAGCGTTCATTTCAAGATTAAGTGTTTGGTTCTCTGTAAGAGAAATGGTTCTTTCTAATGTTTCGTAGCCTAAATAGGTTAAAACCAAGGTGTAATCACCCTGAGGCAAGGTGATGGAGTAGAAACCATAGGCATTAGTTTGTGTTCCAGTTTTGGCTTCTTTAACATATAAAGAGAGTCCAATCATACCCTCGCCGTTTTCGGCATCTCTTATATAGCCACTAAGGCTGGAGTTTTGACCAAGGGTAGAGAGCGGAATTAATGTAAAAAGAATGAGGTAATTTATTATCTTCATATGAGAGTATACGCAGAGTTGCTTTTAAGAGATGCAAAGATAAGCCCCGCACCTTTTATATCTTATGGATTAGTGTTTATTGGTGTAGGAAGATTTTAATCAGTCGCTAAAGATTATGAATGGTAGAAGACTACAGTAATTAAAATAATTTAATATATATAATTTCAATAGTCAATTAATTTAATATTATATTTGTCTGATTTATACCGAAAAAAAATTATGCAAGAAACCCAAATTATACGTGAACCCATCGCTTACGAGAAAGTACCAACTCGTATTTTTTCAAACTCAGAAGAGGCTTCAAAGGCTGTTGCCAATGAAATAGCGGAACTTATTAAAACCAAGCAGAAGGCTGGCCAAAAAGCGGTTTTAGGATTAGCTACAGGTTCTTCACCAAAGACTGTTTATGCAGAACTTATTAGAATGCATAAAGAGGAGGGGCTTAGTTTTAAGAATGTAATAAGCTTTAACCTTGATGAGTACTATCCAATGCAGCCTGATGCTATTCAGAGTTATTGGAGATTCATGAAAGAGCAGCTTTTTGATCATGTAGACATTGAACCAGGTAATTTTTATATTCCTGATGGTACGGTTTCTCCAAGTATGCTTGCTCAGCACTGTCAAGATTACGAGAAGAAAATAAAGGAAGCTGGAGGTTTAGATTTTCAACTTTTGGGAATTGGAGGTAACGGACATATTGGCTTTAATGAGCCAGGTTCTTTAGAAAATACCAAGACTAGGTTGATGATGCTAGATCAATCTACCAGAGTTGCGGCCAAAAGTGATTTTGGTGGTGAGCTTACAAAGGTTCCCAAAAAAGCAATCACTTTGGGTGTAGCCAAGATTCTTCAAGCTAAGAGAATTGTATTATTAGCATGGGGAGAAAGAAAGGCTCCAATGATTTGCAATGCGGTAGAGGGTACGGTTTCTGCCCAAAATCCATCATCATATCTTCAAAAACATGCAAACGCTCTTTTTGTAATTGATGAAGCTGCAGCTTCAGGATTAAAAAGAATGAAGACGCCGTGGCTTGTTGAAGATGTAAAGTGGACCAACAGCATGACAAAGAAAGCTGTAACAGGTTTGTCAATTGGTTTGGGTAAATCAGTTTTAAAGCTTACCAACGAAGATTATAATGACAATGGTCTGAGTGACTTGCTAGCTTCACATGGTAACGCCTATGATATTAATATTGACATCTTTAATCAGCTTCAACGTACCATTACGGGATGGCCAGGTGGAAAGCCAGATGCCGATGATACACATAGACCAGAAAGAGCACTTCCAAAGAAAAAGAAATGTTTGATTTTTAGTCCGCACCCTGATGATGATATTATTTCAATGGGTGGTACATTTCAAAGATTAGTAGACCAAGGCCACGATGTGCATGTAGCTTACCAAACTTCAGGAAATATTGCCGTTTCGGACGAAGAAGCTCATAGGTTTTTAGAATTTGTGGTTGATTATAATAGTGGCTTTAATGTTGAAAATAAAGAGACTTTAGAAACCTATAAAGAGGCAATAGACTATTTAAATAACAAGAAAGATAGCGAATTGGATAGCCCTACGGTAAGACTTGTGAAGGGAATTATCAGGAAAGGCGAGGCAAAGGCCACTTGTAGACTTGTAGGTATTCCTCCGGAAAATGTTCATTTCTTAGATATGCCGTTTTATGAAACAGGGAGAGTTCAAAAGAACCCTTTAGGTAAGGCAGATGTGAAAATAGTTTCTGCTTTGATTGAGGAACTGAAACCACATCAAATTTATGCAGCAGGAGACTTGGCCGATCCACACGGTACGCACAAGGTTTGTTTGGATGCTATTTTTGAATCGTTAAAGGAACTGAGACATAAAAATTACATGAAAGACTGCTGGGTTTGGCTATATAGAGGAGCTTGGGCAGAGTGGGATATTCATGAAATTGAAATGGCTGTGCCAATGAGCCCTCATCAAGTGATGCAGAAGCGAATGGGTATTTTTAAGCACCAATCTCAAAAAGACGGTGTAGTGTTCCAAGGAGCAGATTCACGTGAGTTTTGGCAAAGAGCTGAAGAAAGAAACCAAGCAACAGCTAAACTGTATAATGACCTTGGTCTAGCTGAATATGAGGCAATGGAAGCTTTTGTTCGGTACCATTTCTAAATATTCTGTTTGAAATATTGTTACCGTAAAATAAAATTCTTAGGTTTAAGTAGAAATTGTACTAAAAGGCAGTTTTTTATAATAAACCTAAGAATTTTTGCGTTAAGTTAGTACCAACCGCTATTGAAAAAATATTACTAACGTGCATATATAACGATATGAAAAAAAGAAACATCAATCTACTAATGGTTGTGCAATGGCTGATATTTATGCCGCTGTTATTACCAATGGGCATTTTAGCCGGAGCTTTTGAAGGTATTAAAAAGACCTTTAATAGAGCAAATGCCGACATTTTTGAAGAACAGGCTAATCTTACTGAAATTTAAAAAATAGACCATTTTACTGGTCTACTTTTTAATGAAGAAACTTCATTGTGTCATCTTTAATATCCTCCGTTTCTAATTGAAGGAATTCTTCCCAGAATGCATTTTCTGGCAATGGTGCTTTGCATAAAACAGGCTCTTTTTTCACTGGGTGAATAAAGTATGCTCTTCTTGAATGCAAATTAATAGACGCATCAGGGTTTGGCCTTGGGTAGCCATACTTCAAGTCGCCTCGTATAGGGCAACCCATACTAGCAAGCTGTACACGAATTTGGTGAGAACGTCCAGTGATAGGCTCTACTTCAATTAAATGGTGCTTATTAATAGTACCTATATACCTGTAATCTAGTTCTGCTTTCTTACTGTTTGGTACTTCCTCGTCATGGGCGGTTACCACATTTCTATCTTGGTCTTTAACTAACCAGTGCGTTAATCTTCCTTTCTTTATTCTAGGCTTGTTTCTTGTGATGGCCCAGTATGTTTTCTGAATGTGTCTTTTTCTAAAAAGCTCATTCATCCTTTCCAAAGCCTTTGATGTTCTTGCGAAAATAATCAAACCACTTACTGGTCTATCTAGACGGTGAACCGTTCCTAAGTACACGGCTCCAGGCTTGTTATAAGTTTCTTTAATATATTCTTTGACAGCTTCCTCCAGCGTCTTGTCTCCAGTTTTGTCGCCATGAACAAGTACCCCAGCTCTTTTATTGACTATAACTAGGTGATTGTCTTCGTATATTACTCTAAATGGTTTTTTCATAGTTCTTTACCGCTATTCTACGGTTTCAAAGATGTAAATTCTTTAAATCAGCTCAAGGGCTTTTACACGAGTTTGTTTGTCTGTTTCAATATAATCATCCAAACTCGGTTTTTTCACAAAGGACACATTGTTCATGCAGTTTTCTATCAAATCAGACATTTGAAGGAAACCAATTTTGTCTTTCAGAAAAGCATCAACAGCAATTTCATTGGCGGCGTTCACTATGCACGCCATATTTCCACCTTGATTAAGGGCGTTAAAAGCAAAGCCAAGGTTCCTAAATGTTTCTAAATCAGGCTTTTCAAACGTTAAATTAGGGTAATCCATAAAGTCAAACCTTGGGAAGTCAGACTTTAATCGCTGCGGAAAACCAATGGCATATTGAATAGGCAGTTTCATGTCTGGCAAGCCCATTTGAGCTTTCATACTTCCATCTTCAAACTGTACTAAGGAGTGAATAATGCTTTGTGGATGTACGATGACTTCTATCTGTTCCGACTTCAAGTCAAATAGCCATTTTGCCTCAATAACTTCTAAGCCCTTGTTCATTAAGGAAGCAGAGTCAATGGTGATTTTGGCTCCCATTTCCCAGTTTGGATGCTTGAGGGCTTGTTCTTTTGTAACGGTTTCTAAGAATGCTCTGTCTTTTCCTCTAAACGGCCCGCCAGAAGCAGTCAATACAATTTTCTCAATAGGGTTTAAGTTTTCACCCACTAAACATTGAAAAATAGCAGAGTGCTCAGAATCAACGGGTAAAATTTCAACCTTATTTTCAATAGCCAACTGTGTAATTAATTCACCAGCCACTACTAGCGTTTCTTTGTTGGCAAGGGCTATATGCTTTCTTGCCTTTATGGCTCTGATAGTAGGAAGTAAACCTGCGTAACCTACGAGTGCTGTTAGCACCATATGCACCTCGTCAGACTCTACCACAGCTCCAAGAGCATTTTGACCAGCATAAACTTTTATGTCTAAAGGGTCAAGAGCGTTTGAAACTTGGTCGTAAAGGTCTTCGTTTCCTATGACCACCGCGTTTGGTTTAAACTTGGCAGCTTGCTGAATGAGTAATTCAGCGTTATTTTGTGCGGTTAGCACCTCTATTTGAAATAAATCAGAATTGGCTTCAATAACCTCCAAGGCTTGAGTGCCAATAGAGCCAGTAGAACCTAATATGGCTATGTTTCTTTTTTGCATGCAAAAGGATTTGACTGCAAAGGTCTTAATTTTATGTCAAATTCTGTTATTAATATCAATCACACTATAAATTCAAGCAATTCTGCAAGTATGAAAAAATTAGCAACTATTGTTTTTTGCATGTTATCTTTTTGGATAACGTCTTCAGCTCAGACTCCAAATGAAATAAAGTTGGCTAATTACAAAATGAAGATTAATAACCTTCAAGTAGAATCTGTTGAGGTTGTTCTTTCTAAGGAGATAGAGTTGTCTTTTTGGAATAATGAATTAATAGAACACCTAGAGCAAGGCATATTCACTGCCTCAAAAAAGAAGAATAAAAGTGCACTCACGCTACACAATTTTTTAGTTTACTTCTCTGAATTGGATATTGAGTTGAATCCTAACTTTAAAGACTACGGAAAAGCGACTGGTATCTTTTATTTTTATTCTAAAGAGGGAGAGAAGTTAATAAAAATAAAGTCTGTTAGAGCCGAGGTCGAGACAAAAATGAAATATATGCCCAGACTACTTTTAGAAAAGGCTATAGGAGACTTAGATATCGAAGAGATTGAGCAATCCTTAAGATTGCCCAGCAAAATTAAGAGTTGGCATGAGGAAATTAGTAAAATTAATGAACCGTTCAGGTTTAACTTCGAAACACAAAAACCAGGCGTTTATTTGTTTTTTGAAGACTTAAAGTCAAATGAACCTAGAAGAGCATTGTCAGAAGAAGAGCTGGTTAATATAATACCAGATAAGAATTATCTAAGTATTTATATGGATTTTGGTCTAGATGATAAGAAGATGCAAGCTTCATCAATTCTAAGTAATTATTGGGGGATTTTTACAGGAAAGGAGTATTTGGCTTTGATTGACAATGTTTTAGTAAAACTTCACCAAAAAGATAGCAATTTTGTTTTTCCAGCCTATGCATTAGAGTTGGAGGTAGTAAGTAACTCTCCATCAACTTTACCTTTGTCTTTGGTAGGGAATGTACTATTACAAGGCCCAATAGGTTTACTGGATGCTGGGAACGAAGCTATTTTAGCCTTATGGCGAATAAATAAACCTTCTCTAGAGAAGAAGCTTTATATTTTGAATAAGAAAAATGGGCACTTCAATTATGTCTTTAAAGAGGAAGAATAATTTAAAATAGTGTTTTCTAACATTAGCAAATGAAAAATATATATACGGCTACTGTTCTACTATTTACTTTTCCCTTACTGGCCTTTTCTCAAAAGTATGAACCGTTCTCTGTGAAGGTTAAAAATAGAGTTAATATAAAGGCAGCTCAAGTAAGTTTTGCTTCAGACTTTAGTTTAAAGTCTAAGGGGTTTGTTTCCGAAGTTTCGCAAGATGAAATTTCACATCTTCTTAATACTTGTACCACAAAATTAGAATTTATTGAATATCGATATGAGCCTTGGTTTAGCTATGAAATAAACATAGAAAAAATTGAAGAACCTTTAAATATAGGTAATACTCAAACCGTTTATTGGAATGTTCAAGGAGTGATTTATTTAACAAATGGTATTTCTAGGAACAAACTTCGCCGCTTTGATGAACATGTAAAAGGAAAACAAAGAAAGCTACCAACTTTAGCCTTAAAAGCAATCTTAGAGACAATTGAAGAGGAAAAGGTTAAGGCCTATCAGGAATTAATAAGTGAAGCTCGTAGAGCTAGTCAATTTTATAAAATACCAGAATTTCCTTCCATTGGTGTTTATATGAGCATCGAGGAATTATTGAACAATTCACCAAGCATTTTTTTGACAGAAGAGGAAATATTAGACTCGAATGTTAGAAAAAACTGGTTTTTTGATTGCTTAGAATGTTTAGGTATAAACAATAAAAACAGTAATGAAATATGGGGTCTTTATGACGGCACTAAGTTTATGTATCAAGAGAATGGAGTATTTGTTGGTTTGATAAAATACCAAAACAGCCTTGCTTATAATATGAATGCTATAAAAGTACATTACGCAGAAAGGCTTCTTCTTTCTGGAGGTACATCTGCACTTCAACCAAACGCTCCTTCAAATAAATGGCATATTAAAACGGCAAAGAATGAAATACTTTTGTTAAACTTAGAGACTGGGAAATTTGAAAAGACCAAGGTTCAGTTCTAACATAAGTAGAAGTACCTAAAAACTCCAAGTATTCTTATTCCTATTGTAAGGCTCCAGAGAGAACTTAAAACCACTATCAAAACCAAACTGATTTGACTGTGAGGTAACATAATAAGCTCCCAGTCTAAACCTGGCTTTACCTATTTTAAAAACCCTGTTTATACCTGCATAAAACTCGGAGTATTGATAATTTTGGTCAGGCACATAAAGCAAACCTGCCCCTGCGGTAGTATTAATGCCAGTTTTATTAATAAGTGGGATTTTGCTGGTCAAAAAGCCATTAAACTGATGTTCATAATGCGATTCAAATACCCAACCGAAAGTACTAAATGTTTGAGGAATTAACTGATAGGTAGACATGCTTGGCGAAAACCAAATGGGGTCACCACCTCTTTGATATTTATAATCCATGGGTGCCACCTTTGTGGTATCTAAAAACTTACTAATACTGATTTTGTATTCCGAAGTGCCGAGTATACCCACATTAAAATACTGAGCGATATTAAACTCTATGTTGGTAAAGGCTTTTTTGAGCTTATTATCTAATTGCAATGCTCTTTTATATTGTAAACTGAATGTTGGAAATTTAGAGCCTAAAACTATCTTTTCATTGGGTTCTGAAATATAGAGCTGTTTTGGTGTATAATCTATCTTGAAATTTGTTTTCAGAATGGTGCTGTTTGGGAAAACCTGGGGGTCATTTTCGTCAAAAAGCTCGTCACCAAGCCTAGAAAACTTAAAATCTCCAAAGTCCTCTCGTTTGTTTACCTGAATATCTGTATTGAAGTAAAAACCGTTAAAAAGCTCTGTTCTATGACCAAGGTTTAGGCCCGTGTTTATGTAAAAGTTGTTTCTTTTTATGATGTCTGAGATGGTAGCACTGCCATTAATTACGTCAAAACCCTGACCGACGTTTAAGAAAAGGCTCGATTGTTTAACAGGATTATAGAGATAGTCTACCGTAAGTTGCCCCCTTAAGTCTCTATTGAGAAAACCATAATTCAGATATGGGCTAACCCTAATTTTTTTACGGTTTTCAAAGCGTTTTAGGTAGTTGATGTTATACTGCATACGCCAACCGCCAATAGCCACAACGTTAATCAGTGATGGAATAGAGCCAAACTCCCAATTCGTTTTTTTTGCTCTATTTATATGTCCTACGCCACTCCAAGCTACTTTTAAAAATGTTATTTTATTATAAACAGCGTCTATCGAATCTAAATATTCTTTTGAGTTAACGCGGAGGTCGTAGACTTCTTGTTTTTTGACCACGTCTCGCTCTTCTCTTGATAAGGGTTCTGGTCTTATGCTGTCCCAAAAGGTAGAATCTCTTTTGTATGCCTCTTGTGTTGTTTTCGCCAATTCTGGACCAAAGAAGTTTTTGGCGTAAGTGCTGTCAAAAACAAAGTTAGACTGGCTAACTGTGGTAACTCCTGTCTTTATTTGCCCTGCTTCTTTAAGCTTCCATTCAAATCGTTCTGAAGTGATGACCCACTTATCTTCAAATTTTTCATAAGCTTGTTTAAAGGCGAATTCGTCGTAAATGATAAGGGACTTTTTTGAAAGGCTTAAATCAACCGACTTTAGCACCCATAACTGGTCAAAAACCTCAATTTCTCCTTCATAAAGAGCGTTTCCGGTTTGCTTTGGCTTGATTGAAATTTTATAAACCAGTTTTCCGTCATCGTAAAAGGTGTCTTCTAGTTTGTATTTATATGATGCAAAACCTAGCGGACTAATGGGCGAGACAAAGGAGTTTTCACTCAGCTTATTGATTTGCTGAAGGTTTTGGTAAAGGTCAAACTCTCCATCGGTGGTTGATGTAAAAAACAAGGTTTCTTGTTCGCCTATTTTTTTAACGGCCGTTCGCTCTTCCTTTAATTTATTTGGAGGAGCGGCATATCGAGTAATATTGGCTTCAAAATAATTTTTCTGTGGAATGCTATCGTTTTTGAATGGGTCGTCGTCTTTGCTTGGTTTCGGAGCTTTTATATTGACAGGTTCTTCCAGAGATTTGACATAGGTGTTACAGCGGTAGTTTTGATATTGGTTGAGGTACTTTTCTTTGTTTTCAATAACATTCCTAATCACCTCATAGCTAAAATCTTTCTTTTTGACATTTACTACTACCTCATTAAGCATAGAGGTGTCGGCCTTTAGAAAGATGTTCTTGACATCATCTTTCTCAATAACTAATTCTAAGTATTGGCTTGTGTAGCCGATGTAGGACACGCCAATACGGTGCAAACCCTGCTCTAAGCTAATTTCAAATTGACCCTCGGCGTTTGCTTGGGTTCCTGTTTGAGAGTCATAAACCCTGATGTTTGCTCCCGGTAGGGGTTGGTTATCCTCTGAATAAACATAGCCTCTAAGTTTATAGAAGGTTTGAGCCTGAAGACTCAAAACGCCAAGAAATAAAAAACAAGATAAAATAGCCCGCATTAAAATGGGTTTATTGAACCACAAAATAAGGGTATTTTAACATAGCAAGTTGTTAAAAAGGTTTAAAGGTCTATTGCTCAAGTTTATAAATTTTCCCATCAAAAGCACAGATGTAAAGTTCATTATCTTGGTCTACACCAAAGGCTGAAATGTTTTGGTATTGGTCCATCAAAATTTCGTTTGTGAAAGAGCCATCAGCATTTTCAGTTAAGGCGTATATTCTACCGGAAACATAATCTGCAAAAATGTATTTGCCTACTAAGTCAGGAAGAAGAGTACCTCTATAGGCAAAACCTCCTGTTATAGATTTGTCGCCTGTGCTTTGTGCTATTTCTAATACTGGTGCAATATAATCTGGAGAGTTGCTACCAGATTTGTAGGTGTGTAAGCCTTCCATGTCATTCCAGCCATAGTTTCCACCTTTTGTAATAATATCTACTTCTTCGTAGGCATTTTGGCCAACATCAGCACACCAAAGTCTGCCAGTTTCGGCGTCAAAACTTATACGCCATGGATTTCTTAAGCCGTAGGCAAAAATCTCTTCTCTCTTGGTTGAACTATTTACAAAAGGATTGTCTTGTGGAATGCCATAGTTTTTTCCGTTTTCGGTCTTATCAACATCAATTCTCAAAATAGAGCCGAGAAGCGTTCCAGCATTTTGTCCATTTCCTTTTGGGTCGCCACCAGAACCACCATCACCTACCGAAATATAGAGAAAGCCATCAGGCCCAAAAGTAACTTGTCCGCCATTATGATTTCCATAGGGTTGGTCATATTTGAGAATGACTAATTCGCTTTCTGGGTTTGCTTTGTTAGGGTTTGACGAGTCTAATGAAAACCTAGAAATATATGTTTCGCTGCTAGATACCGTGTAATTAAGGTAGAAAAAGCCATTCTCTTTAAAGTTAGGATGAAAGGCTAAACCTAGCAAACCTTCTTCGTTACTGTTGTCGTCTACTTGGTTTGAAATATCTAGGAAAACACTTTTTTCTGTGACTGCCGATTTATTTTCAAAGACAGAAATAATGCCTTCTTGCTCTACTACAAAAGCTCTATTGGTGCCGTCGTTTGGCACCTGAAAGTCTACAGGTCTTGTAAACTCAAGGTTGTGAAAGGCTACTACCATTTTAAGTTCAGCGTCCGAGTCTGTTCCAATGTTGTTTTGAGCTGAGTCAGAGCAAGAGGGAGCTAAATAGAGTAGGTTTGAGATTAAGAAGAGTAATGTTTTCATCTTATGTGTTTATAATAATTTATCATACAGAGGTTTCGCTGTACTAATATATGAACGAAACGAAACAGTATTTGGCATTTTGTTGCATGAGATTGATGTTTTTATGACATAGATAATAGTTTAAAAAGCCGTGGCTTTTGAAACCGAAAGCTTCTCCTTAGTTTGTTTGATTTTATATCCTTGTTTATTCCAGTCATGCAGGCTGAAATGTTTTAGGTTTTGTTTAAAACCATTTACAGTAAACTCTTCAATTTTGAAGTATTCGCAATTTTGAATGTGTAAGCTTATAGATAAAAACTTGGCATTTTGGGGAATAGGAAAGGAAAGGTTTTGAAGACTATTGTTTAAGTAACTTGTATGATCAGAAAGAAGGTTTTTGTTTTTATCGTGCAGGTAAATTCGATATTTGACAGAACTCTTTTTTTCTAAGTGGCTAATATTTGCTCTAATCTCGAGCATTCTTTTTGAGAGTATTTCTTCAGATTGTTGTTCACTAAGGTTTAGGAAAAGAGTGTAAAAGTTTGGTCTTTGATATGGACTTGATTTTTTAATATATATAATTCCATCAAAAGCATCTCCTAGGTTTCTTTTACAAGTTACGAGTTCACTTTTAGCTGTTCCGTTTGTGATTTTTAAGTCATAGGAATTAAGGTGATTTCTTAATTTATCAGAAAATAAAACGAGACCAAAATTATTAGGAGTGAATGACCCTATAATGTTTCCGAGCTTGTTTTTGTCTTCTAAGATGAGATTTCTTGCGGAGTGAGAATTGTAGAAAACACCTTTCATGGTTTCTGTTCCGATAGATAAATAGTCATTAGAAAATGTTTCCGATAGATATGCTCCAAAGGGCTTGGTTGAGCTAGAGTAGTAATCATTGAATAGGGGCACTTTATTGACATGTAAGTTGTGAGCGAAGAGGATTACAGTTTTACCTCTTAATTCAAATAACCAAGTGAGGTTGTTAAAGATAATTTTATCTCGGATTTGAAATAAAGCGAGAGAGTTGTGTTTATTTATAAAAAAAGCAGAAAGAGTTTCTATGGACTTTAACATACATTCAACTTTAAAATTTAAAGAGTCAGAAAACCCCTTTTGTGAGTTTAAAAATAAGGTTAAGCTATTGGTATGTTTTTTTAAGGTGTCTACTAATTCTTCATTTGAAGATTCAGTGTTTATGAAAAGTTGTCTAAGGGCATTAATATGCTTTTTTGAGTTGTTTATTTCATATGTCTTGAAATGCTTTTCAATAAAATTTAGTACAATTTCAGGTGAGTCCGTACCTGTACCCAGTAGCCATATTTTTTGTTTAAAATCTTTAGTTTGATTGTATTCTGAAAGCCATCCCAGAAAATCAGACATATTATAATGTTGTTTATCTGTCAAGTCATGTATGTTACCATTTCCATTTACCACGAAATCATAAAGTGGATAAGACTCTAAGAGGCCTGTTTCTCCTAATGAAATCATTTTGAAATTGACGTTTTTAACTAAGCCCTTAGCAATAGTTAATTGAATTTTCCTAATCTCATGTGTTCCATGCGTAGCTTCTCCAATAGCTACAATTTTTTTATCATGGATTTTATAGTAAAGAGGCTTGAGACTGTTTGAACTGTCTTCAGTTTCCACTAAATTCTGGTCAAGAGAAATAAAAGAGTCTTGAAGGGTTTTTACGGGATATCTTGAATTTTGTTTGCTTTTTTGGGCTTGTGCTTGGCAAACGAGAAATAGATAAATTAATAGCAGAGTTTTAATTTTTATAGCATTAGCCATCTTATGTTGAGGGTTGATTTTTTAAAGTTAAGTTAATTAACTTTTCTTTTTAGTTAAAAAGACTTAACGTGTTTAGATAGAACTATTGGCCTCGGTAATGCCAACAAACTACACGAATTCAAAGATTTGTGGCAATTATTCAAGTACTTTGTAAAAAATACGAGGATATGATAAAAGTAAGAGAAAGACCTGTAACACATTGGCTGCCCATCACTAAGAAGGAAGTGGAGATGCGAGGATGGGAAGATGTGGATGTGGTAATAGTGTCAGGAGATGCTTATGTAGATCATCCTTCTTTCGGAACTGCGGTTATCGGTCGTATTATGGAAAGTGAAGGCTTTAGAGTAGCAGTTATACCTCAGCCAAACTGGCAAGATGACCTTCGTGATTTTAAGAAATTTGGTAAGCCTAAGTACTTCTTTGGCGTAACCGCAGGCTGTATGGATTCTATGGTAAATCATTATACAGCCAATAAACGTAGACGTTCTGACGACAGTTATACCCCTGGCGGTGAAGCTGGTTTTAGACCAGATTATGCCACTACGGTCTATACTAAAATATTGAAAGAGCTATATCCTGATGTTCCTGTTTTGATAGGAGGAATTGAGGCTTCGCTGCGTAGAGTAACACATTATGACTATTGGGCAGATAAGCTTTTCCCAAGTATTCTAGCAGATTCAGGTGCGGATATGTTGGTATACGGAATGGGAGAGCAGCCATTAAGAGAAATTTTAAGGTTAGTGCAAAAAGGAGTGCCTCTTGAAAGTATTAAAGATGTGAATCAGATTTCTTACCTAGAAGATACTACGGAGGAGGTTAGGTCTTATAAAGGTTGGAATACCATAGAGCTTTCAAGCCATGAAGACTGCCTGAAAGATAAAATCAAATATGCCTCTAACTTTAAGTTAGTGGAGGTAGAGTCTAACAAATGGCAGGCAAATAGGTTGACCCAAAAGGTAGGAGGGAAGACATTAGTTATTAATCCGCCCTTTGTTACTATGACGGAGCAAGAGATGGATAAATCTTTTGACATGCCATACACTAGGCTACCTCATCCAAAGTATAAGAAAAGGGGGCCAATACCGGCTTACGAAATGATTAAATTCTCGGTCAATATGCACCGAGGTTGTTTTGGAGGATGTAGTTTTTGTACTATTTCTGCCCATCAGGGTAAGTTCATAGCCTCACGCTCTCAGGAGTCTATCATGAAAGAGGTGGACGAACTTACTAAGCACCCAGACTTTAAAGGTTATCTTTCTGACTTGGGAGGACCTTCGGCAAATATGTACCGCATGAAAGGTAAGGATGAGTCTATTTGTGCAAAATGCCAAGCACCTAGCTGTATTCATCCGGTTATTTGTTCAAACCTTGATACTTCGCATAATCCTTTAACGGAGATTTATAGAAAGGTAGACGAACACCCAGATGTCAAAAAAGCTTTTGTTGGTTCTGGAATTCGTTATGATTTATTGGTAGATGACTTTAATAAGAATAACGAAGATGGCAACCATGACGAATACATGGAACAGCTGGTCACACGTCACGTTTCTGGGAGGTTAAAGGTAGCTCCTGAACATACGGCAGACAATACCCTGAAGGTAATGCGTAAGCCGTCCTTTAAGCACTTCAGAAAGTTTAAAGAGAAGTATGACGACATTCAAGATAAACATGGCTTAAAACAGCCACTTATTCCTTATTTCATTAGTTCTCACCCAGGCTGTGAAGAGGCCGATATGGCGAATCTAGCGGCAGAAACTAAGGACATGGGTTTCAAATTAGAGCAAGTACAAGATTTCACACCAACACCTATGACGGTGGCTACGGTTATTTACTATGCGGGCGTACATCCTTACACCCTGCAACCAATTAAAACCGTTAAAACCAGAGAGGAAAAACAGACGCAAAACAAGTATTTCTTCTGGTGGAAAAACGACATGAGAGGTTGGATTAAAAGTAGGTTGAACAAATTAGGTAGACCTGATTTGGCCAAACAGCTTTTGGCTCACCCAGTGAAAACAGAGCGTAAAGAGTTTTCAGAAGGAAGACCTCCAAAACGCAAAAAAGATAATACTCCAATTCAAGGCGGCACGCCATCAAAGAAAAAGAAGACTTTTAAGAAGAAGAAAGGCTGGGCTTAGGGCTCAGACTTTTTTTGAATACAACCTCTACCTTTGGGAGGAAGTCCATTTTTACTATGGAGGAAGCTCAATTCTGGGCTTTCATAGCAAGTCCTTTTAAAGGAGAATAGCTCCTTGTAAAAATTTAATACCGAAATTTTAGCAGAATACTTTGGGTTAAACCAATTTATAATCCTCCCCAAACTTTCCCGCGATTCATAGCGTTTACTAATTTTGACGAACCAATAAGACAAACAATACATTGCAAGAACTAGTTATACCAACACGTAAGCCAAGAAAATTTTTAGGAGAAGACTTTGAACTGAATGGCTGGGAGAGCTTGAAGGGTTTTTACGAAGATTTAGTGAGTAGAGAAATCAATTCTGGTGAAGGCTTAGAGCAATGGTTTAAAGACAGAGATGAATTAGAGTCTTACTTGTCAGAAAATATGGCGTGGCGTTATATCAAAATGACCTGCGACACCAAGAACGAAGAAGCTCAAAAAAACTATCAATACTTTGTAACTGAAATACAGCCTCACTTAGCTGTTTTTGACGATAAGCTTAATAAGAAAGCATTAGAAAGTCCTTTCTTAAAAGACCTTAAAGGGAATGGTTATAAGATAGCTCTTAGGAGCATGAAAAAGTCGGTAGAGATATTTAGGGAGTCAAATATTCCTTTAGTTACCGAAATTCAAACAAAGTCTACAGAGTATCAGGCTGCCACTGGAGCCATGACTGTAACTATTGATGATGAAGAAATGACACTTCAAAAGGCGGGTTCTTTCATGATGGGTACAGATAGAGCTAAAAGAGAAGAGGCTTGGTTAAAAATAGGAGAAAGAAGAGAGCAAGATAGAACGAAGCTCGATAAGCTTTTTGACGAGTTAAAAGGACTTAGGCAAAAGGTAGCTGAAAATGCAGACTTCAAAAACTATAGGGATTTTGCTTTTGCTTCATTAGGGAGGTTTGATTATACGCCAAAAGACTGTTTTGACTTTCATGAGTCGGTGGCTGAGGCGGTGGTTCCATTGCTTGATGCAGGACAAAAAGAAAGAAAAGCCAAACTTGGTTTAGATTCTTACAGACCTTGGGATAAAAAAGTGGATGTGGAAGGAAGGGAAGGTTTGAAACCATTTACGGATGGCGAAGACTTGCTGAATAAAACAGAAGCTTGTTTTGATAAAATTGACAAAAGGCTGGGCGATTATATTCGCATTATGCGTAAAATGGGCCATTTTGATGTAGAGTCTAGAGTAGGGAAGGCCCCAGGTGGGTATAACTATCCATTGATGGAAATCGGTGTTCCTTTCATCTTTATGAATGCCACGAGCACGCTACGAGATGTGGTAACCATGGTGCATGAAGGTGGCCATGCTATTCATTCTTTTGAAGTAAGAGAGCTTCCTTTGAGTTTATTTAAAAACACTACCTCAGAAGTGGCAGAAGTAGCATCTATGGCTATGGAGCTTATTTCCATGGAGCATTGGGATGTTTTCTTTGAAACGCCAGAGGAGCTTAAAAGAGCAAAAATAGAGCACTTAGAAGATATTTTGACCGTGTTGCCTTGGATAGCTACGGTAGATAAATTTCAGCATTGGATTTATGAAAATCCAAACCATACTGCTGAAGAAAGGCAGGCCGAGTGGATAAAGATTTTTGAGCAATTTGCCGATACACAGACAGACTGGTCAGGTTTTGAAAAGTTCAAAGAAGCTACTTGGCACAGGCAGTTACACATTTTTGAATTACCATTTTACTATATAGAGTACGGTATGGCTCAGCTTGGGGCTATTTCTGTTTGGCGTAATTATAAAAACGATCCAAAGAAAGGTTTAGAAGCATATTTGAGAGGTTTGAAAATGGGTTATACCGGAACTATTGGCGAAATTTATGAAGCCATGGATATCAAATTTGATTTCTCAAAGGCTACTATTTCAGAGCTTATGGGTTTTGTGGCTTCCGAGTTGGAGGTGCTAAAGGCTTAGGATAACGGCTCTTTTAATTGGCAGAAATGAAGAACACCGTAAGCATAAAGTTTTGGATTGTATTTTTGGTCAATTTGCTTTTTGTGCCAACAATATTGCTGGTGTCTCTTTTCTTTTATCAACAGTTCAAAAGTTCTATTGACGAACGTGTACTTCTTCAGCTGACGTCAATAAAAGGCCTTAAAAGGGTACAGATTGAAGATTTTTTAGAAAGGGAATGGCGTTCTTTTGAGTTTGACTCCGAGGGAGATATTATAGAATTAGACGAGCTTCAGAAGCTGATAAGTTTCCATGGAGATGGCATTTATGATGTCACAGGGGCTGCCAGTGGAGGTTTTCTGAAATTAGCTTTTGTTAAAAAAGAAAATGAAGCCTACCGGATTCAATATGACGAAGGGGAGGAAATAAAGAAAATATTATTAGAGCGAACCGGGATGGGGAAAAGCGGAGAGTCTTACCTAGTAGGGGAAGATTTTAGGTTACGCTCTCGGTCTAGGTTTTATCCTGAGAAAGTTCCTTTTGAGTTTGAGTGTCGCTCCTTTGGCGTTTTAGAGTCTTTTGAGCAAAGAGAAGGAAAAGGAATCTATGATGATTATAGGGGAGTGGAGGTTTATGGAGCTTTTCAGGCCTTAAATGTTAGAGGAATTAATTGGGTTATACTCTCCGAAATTGACACCGAAGAGGCTTTGGAGCCATTGGTTTCTCTAAAGAAAAACCTTTTAATTATTATAGTACTTTCTATTCTAATCATTTTTATACTCTCTCTGTTTTTAGCCCGAGCACTTACCAGCCCACTTCTTAAAATGAAGTATTATCTAGATAAGATGTCTCAGGGCGACTATGATTTTGAGGTTAGTAGCAAGCCTATTGGCAATGAAATGAGGCTGATGTATGTTGCACTTTCAGAAATGGTCAATAAGTTTAAGTCTACCATAGCTTTTTCAAAGGAAATAGGAGGCATGAATCTGGAGGCAGATTACAAGCTAATTGGCGAAAATGACACTTTAGGAAAATCGCTGTTGGCCATGCGTGAACAGTTAAGAAAGTTTAATGAATCTGAATCGCTGAAGCAAAGAGATTTAAGAACTGCTATTATTTCAGGACAGGAAAAAGAGCGTTTAAGGCTTTCAAAAGAACTTCATGACGGTTTAGGGCCAATGCTAACGCACCTCAAACTTTTGGTTCAAAATCAAGATTTGCCTCAGGATAACAAAAAGGCTTTGAAGGATATTATAGACGACACCGTGAATGAGGTTAGAAGAATGACCTTTAATTTAATGCCGCAGTCTTTGATGGATTTTGGGGTAGCAAAGTCTGTGCAAAACCTAGTTTTGATGCTGAAGCCACTCACTGAAATTGAGATTGAGTTTATAAATCATAGTGGAGAAAAGCAGGGAAACTTTGGAGATGAGACAAACATTTGTTTGTTTAGGATAGCTCAAGAATGTCTTAATAATGGTTTGAAACACTCCGAGGCTCAAAACATTGTTTTGGTATTAACAGAAGAAGAAAATCAGGTCAATCTTTATTACTCTGATGATGGTAAAGGTTTTGATTTAGATGCCATTTCTGGAGGTTCTGGATTAAGTAATATGAAGGCCAGAACAGATGCTTTAGGCGGCAGTTTTAACATGAGTAGTGCAGAAGAAGGAACCACCATTGACGTAACCTTACCTTTATAAAAATGATAAAAATAGGCATAGTAGACGACCATCATTTGTTCAGTAATGGGCTAGCAGCCATGTTGTCTCAAATGGGTCATGTGGAAGTAGCAGGTGTTTTTGGTGATGGTGAAGAGTTTATTGATTTTCTAAAAACAGGAGGCCTTGTAGACCTTGTTTTATTAGACATTACTATGCCTAAAATAGGAGGCTTAGAGGTTCTTGAAATTCTAAGAAAATTAAATCCGAATGTAAAAGCTATCATGCTTTCTATGCATAATGATGGCAACTATATAGTGCAAAGTGTTAGAAATGGAGCCTTGGGTTATTTGCTTAAAAACACCGATGAGGAGGAATTGAAATTAGCTATTCAGATGGTTTCAGAGGGGAAAAAGTATTTTAACAAAGAAACCACAGAACTTTTGCTGAACAATATGGCCGTAGAAGGTGAGGTGGCAAAGAAGCTATCTCCAAGAGAAACGGAAATACTAAAAGTTATAGCAGAAGGTTTAACCACCAAAGAAATAGCTGAAAAGCTTTTTATAAGCACACGTACTGTAGAAACTCACCGAGTTAACATGCTTAAGAAGCTCAATGTGAAAAACTCGGCAGAGTTAATAAAAAAGGCTACTGAACTAAAGCTTATTTAAGCATCCGTATTTATACGGATGGCAGGCATACCAAAAGTCACTTCAAAAAAACGGCGGTATTCTTAGATTGACAAAAGCCCTTGCTTTGTACATTTTTGTAATGAAGATATTCATCAATCAAAAGTCAAAGCAATTATGAAAAATATATCAATAATAATGGTTCTCCTTTTAAGTTCTTGTGTGGCATTTGGCCAGCACCCTTTGTATAAAAAAGGACCCAAAGCAAAGAACTATAAAGTTGCAAAAGCAGAAAGCTTACCTGCTACAAAGTTTAGTTTACACGCTCAGCCTTCAGATAAATATGAAGCAGGAGCAAACGCTAAAAACAGGACTCTAAATCAAGAAGAGAAGGAATTGATTTCTGGATACGCGAGGACAGACCTTAAAAGAGGAACTGGGGCAAATGCCAAAAATAGATACGTAAGAGTAGCTAGGGAAAATGAAGGCATTGTTAAAGAGGAAGAAGAGGTATTTGAAAGTAGAGAGGATAGCCAAACTTTACAAAGAAGGTAAATTTACCAAGGCTAACTCCACACTTTTAGTTTTATGGTTTAAGTTTCAACAAACAAACAGTTCTAGTTTAACGTAGGGGTTAAGACTAATTGTGAACCCATCTTACGAAAGTAAGGTGGGTTTTGTTTTATGAGATGGTTTGTTCTACTTCCATTTTTTTAGCAAACTTCAAATATCCCTTCTTTCCTTTTTTTGAAGAGTCGGCACAAACGTAGGTTTTGTCAGAGGCGTCAATCATGGCTCGGCTTATTTCCGCTTCAGTTTCAGAGTTTGCCCATAAATTACCATCTTTATCAATGGCGTCAGCACCTATAAAAGCCTTGTTGGCATGATATTGATTTATGTGGTTTACAGCCATTTTACCGTGCACAGCTTGTCGTTTGCTGTCTAATTCACCGCCTATAAGATTTACCTTGACCTTTGAGTTTTGCAAAACACTTACCACAGGCAGCGAATTTGTTATCACCTTTATATTTAGGTTTCTGATGTGTGAGCAAATGTGTAAAGTTGTGCTACCACAATCAATAAAAACCACATCACGGTCTTTTATTTTCTTTGCTGCGGCTTCGCCAATTTTTAGTTTCTCGGCCTCGTTTTGTGAAGATTTTAGGTCAAAACTGACCATCGGGTTTTCGTCAATTCTAGTAGCACCACCATGTGTTCTTTTAAGAAGGTGTAGTGATTCTAGCTGTGACAGGTCTCTACGTATAGTAATGTCCGACACCCCAAGATGTTGAACCAAATCGGAGGCGGTAATAAACTCTTTTTCGGCCAATAGGCTTAAAATTTCCTTCTTTCTTCTTTCAAATCCCATTCTTTGAATTACATTTGGTCAAAAATAAACAAAAACAATCAAATTCGTTCAATATGGCTGCAATAAATATCATTGAAAATAAACTTTTGTCAGACAATTGGTATACGCTCAGAAAGCTAACTTTTGACTATACCACAGATAAAGGCGAGGTGCAAAGACAGTCAAGAGAGTGTTATGACAGAGGTAATGGTGCGGTGATTTTGCTTTATAATAAAGAGAAAGGTACGGTAATTTTGACGCGTCAATTTAGAATGCCCACTTATCTTAATGGTAATGCCGACGGTATGCTTATAGAAGCCTGTGCCGGCCTTTTAGATAATCAAAGCCCCGAGGAGTGTATCAAAAGAGAAACCGAAGAAGAGACTGGTTTTAGGCTTACTAAGGTAGAGAAAGTGTTTGAGTCTTACATGTCGCCTGGTTCGGTTACTGAGATTTTATACTTTTTTATAGCCGAATATGAGGCTAAAATGAAAGTTAGCGATGGCGGAGGTCATGAAGACGAACAAGAGAATATTGAGGTCTTAGAATTACCCTTTGAGCAAGCCATGGAAATGATAAAAACTGGCGAGATAAGAGATGGTAAGACCATTATGCTTTTGCAGTATCTTATGATTCAGCTACAACAAGAATTACTTAAAGAAGCCTAAAGGGTCTGGTTTTACAGCCAGAAGCTGAGAAAGCAAGTCAAAATTCATAGCTGTTGGGCTTATTTTGTAGCCTTTATGAAAGGTATCCCAAGCATTATCTATGTCGCTGTCTAAAAAGTTAGCGTAAGAAAGCTGCATGTAAGCGTTTGCGTACTGAGGTTCTAATTCAATGGCTTTATTTAATAACTGATATGCCTTAGGCAGGTCTGTATTATGAGCGTTTTGAGAGAAACAAGTAATATAAACCGTAGCTAGGTCTGTTAAAAGAGGAGCGTTTTTGTCATCAGCCTCTAAGCCCATAGACATTAGTTTTATGGCTTCTTGGTGTTCTCCTTTTTGGTATTCTATAACACCAAGTCCCCAATATATTTCGGTGTTATCTGGGTTAAGCAGGTAAGCTAAATTATAACGATAAGTTGCCATTTCTTTATGACCTTCTTCTAAATATTGCCAGCCCATATCTGAAAAGAAAAGGCTTGCTTTTTCTCTGCTTTCAAAGTTTCTGTCGCAGTCTTTTAAAAAGGCTTTGTCTTCCTCCAGTTGCTGAAGGTTTTTTTGATAACCGCCCCAAAGAGATAATTCATTAATGTTTAAGCCTTCAGGAGCCATTTTCCCCACCATGATTACTTCATGATCACGTTGAATAATGGTCTCATTTAGACTTTTGAACATGGTTGGTTCAAAATCCTTATTAGAATCTACTTTAACTTTTTCTGGGGTATTTGAAATAGGAAGCCCTATAGAGCCGGAACTTGCGGCGTCAGATTTCAAAATAACTTGCTGACCAAATATGGTAAAGCAGGTTGAGAATATTATTCCAATTGTAAGCCTTCCTTTCATCTTATATTAAGCACTGTAATTTGTTATATAACGGCAAGTGCTGTATTATTATTTGATATGCTTAACGCCTTCTTTTTTTAGAAGAACGCTTCTTTTTAGTGTCCCTAGGCATATTTTTTTTCTTCTTCTCATGAAAAGCACCTTTAAAGGTTGGGTCTGCCTTTTTCTTTTGCTCATCTATTTCACGAAGAATGACTTGCTGCTCATCAAAAGGGGTTTCAGAGAGCTCGATATCCTTTGGGATGTCCAATTTAGGAATTTTTGTTCGAATAATCTCCTCAATTCGCTCAAGATGATATTCTTCGTTTGGCGTCATAAAGGTTATGGCTACACCCTCCAGGTTAGCTCTACCGGTACGGCCTATGCGGTGTACGTAGTCTTCATAAATAACAGGAACGTCAAAATTGATAACATGACTAACAGCTTGCACGTCAATCCCTCTAGCGGCTACATCGGTAGCTACCAGCACTCTTAGCTCACCACTTTTAAATGCATTGATAGAGTTGATTCTTGTGTTTTGACCCTTATTGGCGTGAATTACTTTTACGTGGTCTCTCCCAATTATCTTTCTGTCTAGAAATTTAAAAACCAGGTCTGCCACCGTTTTTGTTCTACAAAAAACCAGTGCTCTTTTAATGTCTTCTTGGTCTTTAAAAAGGTAGCCAAGTAGATTTAACTTCGTTTGAAAGTTAGGAGCAGGATAAACTCGCTGGTCAATGGTTTCTGCGGTAGTGGCCTGCGGAGTAACTTCTATTCTAACAGGAGCTTCTAAAAACTCTTGAGAAAATTTCTCCACCTTTTCGGGGAACGTGGCTGAGAAGAGTAGGTTCTTTCTTTTACGAGGAATGATTTCAAGAATCTTTCTGATTTGCGGCATAAAACCCATGTCCATCATTTTGTCGGCCTCGTCTAGCACCATGTACTTGATGTCTTTGGTAATAATAATTCCCCTCAGGTACAAATCCATGAATCTGCCTGGAGTAGCCACTATAATATCCAAACCAGCCTGAATAGTTTCAATCTGGGTTTTTGGTCCTAAGCCACCATAAATAGCGGCATGCCTTAGGTCTGTATATTTGCCAAAATCGGCAATAGCATCATTGATTTGGATGGCAAGTTCTCTGGTAGGAGCAAGTATGACACAACGAATATTATTTCCTTGAGCATATTTTATCTTCATCAAAATAGGTAGAAGATATGCTGCGGTTTTTCCTGTACCTGTTTGGGCTATTCCAAGCACGTCATGACCATATAAAAGTGTCGGTATGGCCTGCTCTTGAATAGGAGTGGGCTCTTTATAGCCCAGTTCTTCAATTGCCGTTAGCAATTGTTTATTGAGTGCGAAGTCTGAGAATAAGGCTGGCATTTTTATTTAGTTTTTTCGAGGCTATAGTCAAAGTTTGACTCAAAACCCCATGTGTACTTACTCCAAAAGGTAAGACTTTTTATTTTTTTATTGGCTCCTTTGGTCGCAAATCGAAGGAAGTCGCTTTCGTTAGTAACTTTTTCACTGGCAAGTATTCCTCCCTTCAAAATAGGTGGAGGTATTCTAAAATAATCTTCCGTTTGGTCTTGATAAATCACTTTACACCTTAAATAAGGTGGCTGAAAGAACAGTCGAGCTATTTTTCCAAAGAAGCTATAATGTACATCCGCATTCAAATATATTAAGCTTTCACTTGCTTCTGGAATGCTTATTTCTACGCCAAGTTGCCCTTCCTTCTTTTCTATTTCTTGGTATTCAGGTACCGAAATATTGGTTTCCTTTTCAAATAGAAATAGTTTTTCGTGTGGCATGTTAATGGTATCGCCAAGGGAATAGTTCCTTCTTAGGGCTAAATACGCTCCTTTGTCCATCCAAAGAGGGTTTTGTTCTCTATAATCATGGATGTTTGCTAAAACAAAATCTGGAGCGGTGGTTCCGTTATACTTTTCTTCATTTTTATAGGCAAGCCAATCGCTGTTTGCCTGATACGTTTGAATGATTGGCCTTGGATTATAGGTCAATTGATTGAAGAAAATATAGGAAATTTCCCACGGCATAATATCCACAGATGCGTTGCCAATTTTGTCACGAATAGCCTGCGGCAGAATTCTAATTTTATTGATTTCTTCTTGATGAAAATTCTTTTGATAGTCGTAGTTATAAAACTTTGAAAAGTAATTGTATGGGCTTTTGGCTTTCAATGTGTTGAGCAAAACAAAGACATTTTTACTTTCTTTTGCTTCCGCAGCAATACGGTTTGGAAAGTAGAAAAGGGCGTATTCTTTCAAATCATAATTTGCGATAGCTAGCCTTATAAACTGCGTAGAAACTATTTGAAGAATAAGCACTGTGAAAACCATTCTTGCCCCACCTTTAAAGTGCTTCGCAAATAGGAATATCAAAACAGCCAAAACAGGTAAGAAAAGAAAGAAGCCGAAAACATTGTAATGGCCAGTGGCCGTGTGAGCTTGTTTGAAACAAAGAAACCAAGCCAACGCACTTATGATGTATAAGTATAAGTTGTCAACAAAAAAGGCCAGGTTTTTAAATATATAAAGCAAAACCACGCCTAGAATAATAAATTCTAAAATGAGAAGAAGCCCAAGTTCTTTAATTTTTAAAATGTTAACTGCTTGTCCGTCTTGATAAGCATCTATAATTTTTAGGCTGGCCGCCAAATAATCAGGAATAGACACATTTAGCAGTAAAGAGAAGCTAGCCGTAAAAAGAATGAGAGAAACCGGTGTCAATAAAGCAGCTTTCCAAGAGATTATTTTAGCAAGTAAGAAGTACAGTACAGATAAAAGAAGTACTGTGTAGGCTATCAGGCTTAGGTTAACTTTGATGTAGAATATTAAGACAGCGAGCACTACCGCCAATATTAAACCCAAAGTACTTTTGGTTTGCTGTACGTACAGCAGCCAAAACAGCATCAGATAAAAAAGCGTAAAGGTAACGTCTGCAAAAAATCCCCAAGGTAAAAGAACTAAGACAGCAACTATAGCAGCTTGCCACCATTTGTCTCCCATTTTTAAGAATGAAAGCTTAATTATCATCAAATAGTTAAGCAGCAAAAAGGAGTGAAAAAGGAATAAGACCCAAGGGCTAATTTTCTCAGGTAATAGTGCGGTGTTTAGGAAACCAAGTGGACCATAGTTGAAAATAAAGTCAGTGCCAAAGGTGAAATTTTGGTTAATGGCCATCACCAAAGACTCCGTCCAAGAAGGGTCAATGTCAATACTAGCGTATCCAAAGGGTTCGGCAATAGAAAAAAACAGCAAGCCGAAGATTAAATAAAATAGATTTTGTTTAGCCTGTGAACTCATGGAAAATGGTCTTTGTAAAAGAAATAAACCCTGACAAAAATAGGCATTGTCAGGGTTTAATATAATAGTTGAGCCTTAGCTCACAGTAATTTATAAGTGAATTACCTCGCCATAGGCAGCTGCAGCAGCTTCCATGATGGCTTCAGACATGGTAGGGTGAGGGTGAACAGACTTCACTATCTCCATACCTGTAGTTTCTAGTTTTCTAGCTACTACTGCTTCAGCAATCATCTCGGTAACGTTAGAGCCAATCATGTGACAGCCTAACCACTCGCCATATTTGGCGTCAAAAATAACTTTTACAAACCCTTCAGGTACTCCACCAGCTTTAGCTTTTCCAGAAGCCGTGAATGGAAATTTACCTACTTTGATTTCGTAACCTGCTTCTTTCGCTTGCTCTTCGGTATAACCTACAGAGGCTATTTCAGGAGAACAATATGTACAGCCAGGAATATTGCCGTAATCTAAAGGAAGTGGATGGTGTCCAGCTAATTTTTCTACACAGATGATACCTTCGGCAGATGCTACGTGAGCAAGTGCTTGGCCAGGAGTTACATCACCAATAGCGAAATAACCAGGCATGTTAGTCTCATAAAACTCGTTTACTAAGATTTTGCCTCTGTCTGTAGCGATTCCTACTTCTTCAAGACCAATATTCTCAATGTTGGCAGCGATACCTGCAGCAGAAAGAACCACATCTGATTCTATCACCACTTCGCCGTCTTTAGTTTTGACGGTAGATTTACATCCTTTTCCAGAAATATCAACTTTCTCTACAGAAGAGTTAGTCAAAATTTCGATGCCCATCTTTTTGTATTGCTTCGCCAATTCCTTAGAGATATCAGCATCTTCTACAGGGACAATTCTTGGCATAAACTCTACGATAGTCACCTTAGTGCCCATGCTTGCATAAACATATGCAAACTCAACACCAATAGCACCAGAACCAATAACAAGCATTGACTTTGGTTGCTCTTTAAGGCTCATTGCCTTTCTGTATTCTATAACTTTTTCTCCGTCAATAGGCACATTAGGAAGCTCACGAGCTCTTGCACCAGTAGCTATAATAATGCTTTTACCTTCTACGGTAGAAACAGTGCCATCAGCGGCAGTAACCTCAACCTTTTTACCAGGTTGTACTTTACCGTAACCGTCTATGACGTCAATTTTATTCTTTTTCATCAAGAACTGAACGCCCTTGCTCATGCCATCGGCTACGCCTCTAGACCTGTCAATTACTGCATTAAAGTCGGCTTCAGCCTTAGAAACTTTAATACCATAGTCTTCCGCATGCTGTATATAGTTAAAAACTTGAGCAGACTTCAAAAGAGCTTTAGTAGGGATACATCCCCAGTTTAAGCAAATTCCGCCAAGGTTTTCTTTTTCAATTACTGCCACTTTCATCCCTAATTGAGATGCTCTAATAGCTGTTACATATCCACCAGGGCCAGAACCCAAAATCACCACGTCATATTGTGCCATAGAATTTTATGCTTTTTTATCGTTCTAAATGTTCCGCAAAAGTAAGGAAAAATGAAGATTATTTAGCTACCATGTGCGGTAACGATAGTAATTAATAATTCTCCTTATAATGCTGGGTTTGTAATAGTTTCTAATGAATGAAGTAACTATTGGGTTAACTTCAGGTTTTTGGGGAAGGTTTATGCTTCCAACATGCAGTGTTGTATCATATTTTGAAACCTTATGTTTGAAGTTTGTTCCAGAACCATCTGCTCCAATATTTTCAATTTTAGAGAAACGAGGAACAAGACAATAAGCATTATTTAGGTAATGATGGAAAGTCCACCTGACCGCCCAAGAGTCAATTATGCCTCTTCTTTGTTTGACTAACATGGGTAATTGGTCTTCTCCTGCGTCTTTGAAAATTTCAACTCGCTCTTTATTGTCAATGAAATTTTCAAACTCTTTTACATCCCAATCCACGTTATCCCATTTATTTTTCCAAGTGCCCCAACCCCATGAAGAAGCCCTTTTTACTAAAGAGACTTCCTCGTTTATTTGTAAATCCTCCAGTTTGAAAGAATAGCCTGAAACAGAATAAATTTTTTCATGCCCAACATATTTATCCAATGCATTATTCATAAATGACAAGAAATCATTACTGACCAGAATGTCATCCTCAAGAACAATTACTCTTTTGTGAATATTAATTACGGAGCTTACTCCGTCAATGATAGAGCTTGCAAGTCCTTTATTTTTTTTAGAAAGGTTAATATTGATGCTTTTAAAGCCATTAATATTCTGAATCACCTGTCTTACTTTGTTTACATTTTCTTGGTCTTCTAGGCCTTTGGCAGCATCTGAAAAGATATATAAATCAGATTCTTCTGCTAAAGCATTATTTTTGAGAGCCTCAAGCGTCTGTTGTAGATGATTGGCTCGATTGTAGCAAAAAATTATAATTGGAGCAGGCAAATTATTAGGAGATATGGGTGCACCCAAATTTATCAATTAATAACTACCTTTTGAGCTTAATTTTATTAGATATTTAGAATTCTAGAATGACAATTATTAAAAGGCAAACTATTCTTGGCACCATCTATTCTTATGCAGGTGTGTTGGTAGGGACTTTTACGCAAGCTTTTCTTATACCTAATTTCTTAACAGTAGAGCAAAATGGTCTTTTGGCCATGTTGATGAGCTGGATGTTTATCTTGGTGTTTGTTGCTAGTTTAGGCTATAATAGTGCAGGCATTAAATATTTTGATTTTTTCAGGAATGCAGAAAAGAAGCATCAAGGTTATCTTTTTAATGGCTTGGTGGTGTTTTTGATTGGGATGGTACTTTGTACTTTACTCCTGATTGTTTTTAAGGAACAAATAGTTAAGTCGTCTGTGGGAGATAATACTCTTTTTAAGGAGTATTTCTTTTATATAATCCCTATTACAGGCTTTGTAGCCTTGTTTAATCTCTTTGATAATTACGCCAAAGGGCTTTATGATACCGTAAGGGGAAATGTTTTAAGCCAATTTTTGCAACGACTTCTGATTCTATTGGCTGTACTCACATTTATTTTTGAATGGGTAAACTTTGACCGTTTTGTTCTTTTATGGGTACTCGGTATTTCAATTCCCACGGTACTGATGTTTGTTCATATTACAAACTTAGAGGGCTTTTCTTTAAAGCCGAGTTCTCATTTTTTGAAGTCAGATTTTAAGACGGAGTTTTTTCGCTTTGCCAGTTTTAGTGTACTTACGGGTTTGTCTTCTATCGTGATAACAAAGTTGGATACATTGATGGTTTATGACTACTTGGGGCTGGGCCAAACTGGAATATATAACACCTGTTTGCTTTTTGGGAGCGTAATGACCATCTCCTATAATGTTAGTATGAAAGCTTCTACGGCCATTGTGTTAGACGCTATGAAAGAGAACGACTTTGATAAAATTCAAACGATTTTCACTAAAAGCAGCATGACTCAGCTGATTTTTGGAACCGGACTTTTGATGCTTGTTTGGGTGAATGTAGATGTCTTGTTTTCTTTTATTAAGCCAGAATATGCTACAGGAAAATATGTCCTTCTAATTATAGGCTTGGCTAAGCTTTACGACTTGGCCTCAGGAATAAATTCTTTGATTTTGGCGTACTCTAAATATTATAAATTAGACTCTCTTTTGGTGCTAACTTTTGTGGGATTACTATTCCTGCTTAATCATGTTTTAATTCCCAAATATGGCCTAAATGGAGCTGCTGCAGCTGCGTTCTTATCGATTGTCTATTATAACTCAGCCCGAAACTACCTTATTTGGCGATTTTTTAAGGTACACCCTTACAATTGGAGGCTGTTCTATGTAGTGCTTGTTGGCGGAGGTTTGACCTTTTTGGGTTATTGGTTGCCCGTTTTTACTGGCAATGTTTTAGGAAAGTTTTTGACACTAACTTATAGCTCTGCCTTATTGGGAGGGGTTTATCTTTTATTGATTTATAAAATGAATTTCTCGCCAGATTTAAACGGTGTGGTTGATAAGCTTCTTAAGAAGTTTTTATAACTTTTTTAGCTCAAAAATCCCACAGCCTAATTTGCAGCCAAAACTATTTGCTATTCCCTGAGGTGTAAGTTCTATTTTTTGATGTAAGACGTCTTTATCATCAATGTAAGAAAAACTGAGAAGTTCATATTGTTTTTCAAAAAGAGAAAGAAGGTATGCCACACTAAAAACGCGATGAGCATTAAAAGCCACCATAGATGGCCCTATTTGAGTAGAAAAGTAGAATGTCCCTCCCTTTTTAAGAATTTGATACATGCTATCCAAGCCTTTAAGGTGACCATCTGGGTCAATGTTATCACCATATCTGCCTAGTCCAAAATGTTCGATGGTGTGTAAGCAAGAAAGAGAATCCGTACTTTCTTTTAAATTAGCTGCAGGCATCATTAAGTCGGCCTGAATAAAATTAACATTTTGAATATTAGAGTTAAGGGGCCTTATATCCATGACGTCTACCTGTCTAAAACAAGCTAGATGTGCTATGAATCCATCTATTCTGGAACCAATATCAATGTGCCTTTTTGGGCCAGCCTTATAGATTAAGCTTGCCACAAATAAGTCTTGGTAGAAGTACTGACCCCTAGCTTTACCGCTTTGATCTTTTTTGTCCGTAAGGATAGGGTAGTAGCTAAATTTCCAATCGGTGTATTTGCCTTTGAAACTTTTTTTAAAGTCGCCTAATTCCACTACGAAAGAGGGAAATTGTTTTAGGTTTTCGAAGAGTTGATCGGGATAGAACCCTAAGTAGGCTAAAGCGAATTTGGTCAGTTTTATAAATCGTTTCATACTTCTATTATTTCTTTTGTATTACCAATTCGCTGGGCAGTTACCACAAAACTGCTTTTTGAGTTGCAAATAAGTTTCTTGCATTTGGCTAAAGCCAAAATATCAATCAGGGCATTTTCTATACCCGTTTTAGAGTTTCTGGAAAGCTCAAAATCTTGAGTGATAAGTTGTTGTTTAAGTCTCTTTTTATAGTATTCTTTTACCTCATAATCGTCCGTGGCAAGGTAAAAGGTGCTTGCCTTATTTTTTAATATTTCTTCTTCTATGGCCTTGGAGTATGAGTCAAGGGAAGAGTCTTTAATGATTTCAACATGGTCGGTTCGTCTAATATGAATTCCAATTAAATCATTAGGCAGTTTTAGCGAATTTAGCTTTTGCTGCACCGTGTCAGAAGGAATAAAGTTGTCAAAAGAAGGGAAGTCATAGAAGGCGTAACAAGTCGCAACAAGAATCTTTTTTTTAGCCTTAATTAAGTTTATAAGTTCATTCTCTGAATTATTTAAGATGTCTTCATCTAATAAAACTAAATCATAAAAAAAGCCTAAGATAAAGCGATAAATTGCCGTATATCTTTCTATAAAAATATGTTTTACAAACTTTAAGAAGAGCGTGTATTTTAGACCTTTAGCAATGGTAAAAGTAAAGCTTGTACTTTTAAATAAGCTTGAAAATGATGCGTTTAGCTCAGCCTTTATTAGCCAGATTAGCTCTACATCGCAATCAGTTCTGGCCTGAATGGCACCAATAGAATTCAGTACCCGCATTCTGTTACCAAGCCCACCAAAAGGCACAATGTCAATCTTTTTAGGCATCATTTCTTAAGATAGCGAGATAATTGGAGTAACTAAAGTTTTCTAATCGCTCATTGTATTTTTCAATTGGCTCTAAACCATCTTTAAGGATTCTGAATAGCGTATAGTTGGGAGATAAAAGGTCGTAAAAATCTTTTAAGAAAACTCTTGGAGGGATTTGAGTTCCACCGAATTCAAATTGGATATTTTTAATTATTTTTTTTGATAAGGATTCTGAGGCCCCTTTAAATACATTGATTTCATAACCCTCTACGTCAATCTTCATGAAGTCAATATTATTTATATTGTTTTTTAGACAAAAGCTATCTAACGTAATAATTTCTATTTCTTCAACATTCAATGTGTCGTTTTCGTTGTTGATTCTTTGGTAGGCGGAAGCCAATGTACTGTTGTTGTCAGCAGAGTATAGGTTGATGTTTTCGGTTTTTTCTCCTAATCCAACATTGAAAAGGTTTATTTTTTCAGCACCAACATTGTTTTTTAGCTCCTGAAAAGTTTTTTTTGAAGGTTCAAAACTGAATATTCTCGAGTTTTTTGGGAAGTTTTTTAAAAGTGTTTGGGCGTAAGTTCCCACATTTGCTCCTATGTCAAAAAGAACCAGAGGCACATTTGACTTCGAGAGTTCAAGGGATAGCTTTTTTAAGACATTTTCTTCGCCACTATCTACAATTCCATAGTTCATCCCTCTAAGGCTAAGGCTGTAAAGTTTTTTGTAGAAAGCCTGAAAGCTCTTTTTACCAAATGTGGGTGACAATAATGTGATGAAAAAACTTATCATGGTGGCTAATGCTTTAAAAGTTCGTTATAAACTTCCATGTATTTGGTTGAAACGGATTTGGCTTCATAAGTGCTCTTAGCTTTGTTTAGTGCATGCGTACAGAGTAAGTCATAGGAATCATTTTCCAATACCCACTTCATGCCCTGTGCCAAAGAACTTGAGGATTTATAGTCCGAGACATAACCATTTTCTAAATGGTCAATCATTTCAGGAATACCACCTATGTCAAATCCAACACAAGGAGTACCTGTAGCTAAAGCCTCCATCACAGTGTTAGGCAAATTGTCTTGTGTCGATGGAATTACAAAAACATCTGAAGCATTATAGACTTTATTTAGTTTTTCCATTTCCGATATTTTACCAAATAGATGTGTTTTAAATGGCAAATTATCTTGTTCTAAACCATCTGCACTTCCAATAACTAAAAGCTCAATATCTTCCGGTTTTTTGTGTTCTGTTTCCAGTATATCTAGTGCCTCTCTAAGATATGAAAAGCCTTTACGTTTGTCGGCAAGAATCATTGCCACAAAAAGGATGAAAGTCTTATCCTCCGGCAAACCCAATTCTTTTCTACAAGAAGTCTTATCTTCTAGGCGGAAGGCTTCAGAAACTACCGTAGGTATATTTGAAACCTTGAAAGGTTTTAATAGAGAACTTTTTTTTCCTAGATCTCCAAGCCATTTACTGCTTCCTACAAAATGCATTTTTGCGTTTTTAGTGTAGGCTAATGCTTTTTTTAAAAGGTGCTTGTTTGATAGGTCATTGGCTGCTGGGTTTCTTAAGAATTGGGAGCAGTTCCCACAGCTTTTTTCATAATTTAAGCAATCATTGCTGTAGTGACAACCTCCTGTAAATGGCCACATATCATGCATACTCCAAACTATTGGTTTACCTAAACGAGTGAGTCTATGCAGGCTTTTTAGCGATAGGAACCCAAAGTTTATCCAATGAAGGTGGATGATGTCATACTCCTTTAGATTTATTTTTTTACAGATATTGATACCAGCAAAAGCCGGAGAGTATGCAAATCTTATCTCTTTTGATTTTTCAAAAAAGAGGAAATATAAACGCTCCATTGCAAAGCGAAGGAAGGTTTTTGTTTCCCAAAATATACCTGTATCAATCGGCTTGATAATCGGGAGCTTTAAAGTTTTTTTCTGAACTAAAACATCTACCTCAACACCATCTTCTTTATTTATCGCCTCAGCCAAACGAATACAAGCCATGGAAGCTCCTCCTAATGAATCATCAATATTTATAAAGGCTATTTTCATTTATAAGCCACAATATTTATGTAAGGCGAGAAGGTTTTACTTTCAATAGGAATAAGTTTAGAAATCACTTTTAGCACGAACCAAATGATTTTAAAAAGAGCTCTAAATAAGACATGCTTTGTGTGAAGGTTTTCAAGCCACATCATAAAGCCACCATAGTATTCTACTGTAATATTCTTTAAATTCAATTCTTCACAAATGCCCTTTAGTAAGTCAATATTCATGGAAGAAATATTATGCACGGCATAAATTTCCGGGTCAAACGTTTTTTGAAGCCAGCCATTAAAGCCGGTGAAGTTTGGAATGTTGATGAAAAGCACGCCATTGTCGTCCATGAATTTTGTGTGCATTTCAATGATATTTTTAGTGTCATCAAAATGTTCAATAACACCAACAGACATTACAAGGTCATATTTCTTAGTTGGTTGGTAATTAAATAGGTCAGTCTCGATTAAAGTTATGTCTTTCTTAGACATATTATTTACGGATAAAACCTCATCTAAAACTTTTGGGTGTATTACATAATCTAGCAGGGTAGTATCTACATTAAGCCATTTTTTTAGATATATGCTATAATAGCCAGGAAACCCACCAATCTCAATAGCATTTTTAATGCTATTTTCTTTTTTAAACCTTTTTAAATAAGCAGATAAGATATACTTCTCATTTACTTTTAATGCAAGATTTTTTTTGTTCTCCCAGTATTTTAACCAAAAGTCTCTGTCTGTTAAATTCATTATAGGGGGTTTAAGATTTCTTCTTGAGAGAGTAAAACACCATACCAGATAGAAACACTAGTAAAAGAATTGAAGAAATTAAATCTATTGTATTTCCTTTTTTAACAACTTCAGGTTCAAAGTGAAATTCTATCTCATGATTACCTGCCGGAATCAACATTCCTCTGAGTGCATAATTAACCCTTACATGGGGTACTTCTTTGCCATCTATAAACGACTTCCAGTCCTTGTTCCCTCTGTAATACATTTCTGAGAACACGGCAAACTGAGGATTGCTTGAGCTTGAAATATACTTTAAATTGTTTGGAAGATATTCTGTCAATTTGATTGAAGAGGAGTCTGGATTGAACGTGCTTAAGCTACCGACATCATCCTTGAATCTTTTATCTACAACAGCATTTTTTGAAACATCTATACTTTGAAGAATTGTCATTTCTTCGTTTGCCGAATCGGCATAAATTAAAGAGTCAACAAACCAAGCATTTCCAAGAGCCTCAGGGTTTAATTGTGCTTGTAAGCCATTTTCGCCATTTATAATAAAGTACTTAGTGTTCATCATGTTTAAAATGGGCATGTTTAATCGTCCATCTTTAATCATCGCGTGTTCATAAAGTTCTTGGGCACTTTTTAGTTTAGCACCGTGATATCCGCCAATTGATTTGTGATAATAAGACTCTTTTGCACTAGACCAGAAACCAACAGTGGTGTTTAAAACTCTGAAGTTAGGATCCTTGTCTTCTAAAATCTTTTGGTCTGCAGTAGATAGGGGAAACTGAGTTTCTGCATTGTTACTTCTACTAAACTTAAAATCGTCATTGTTAAAGTAACGTTTATCCACTTGCCAAATGTCCACTGTAGTAATTAGCAGCATAATAATGGCAAAAGGAGCGGCAGCTATTTTTTTCTTTAAATAGAAGAATATTACGGCTGCTGCCAACAGGATATAAACAAGGCTGCGGAGGGCATCTTCCTTAGCAAGTGTTTCACGATCTTCTAAAAGAGCATTGTATAGACCATTTGCCGCTTGAGCATTATCACCAAATGCTCTTTTCATATTTTCTACAAAAGAGGCGTCTTTTAAAGCAGTGAAGTCAAAAAATAAACCGGGAAGAACAGAAATCATCAAACATAAACCGCCTGTAACACCTAGAGAAATAAGTAGAGGTTTGCGTAGTTCCTTAAAAGTTTTTTCAGTCTTTAAAAGCTCCGCAATACCTAAGCCAGCTACAGCTACTATAAATAATTGCATCAGTGAGATACCCATGTTTACAGAACGAAACTTATTATAGAAAGGAGCATGGTCAAACATGAAATAGCCAAAAACTTTAAAGTTGTCACCCCAAGAGATGAAAAGCAACAAAATAGCACAAGCCATTAAAGGATACTTAAGTCTATTTGAACTAATCAAAAGGCCTAGAAGGAATAAAAAACATAAAATCGCTCCTAAGTAAGCTGGGCCGGAAACAAAGATTTGATCTCCCCAGTAACTTGGAAGGCTTGGTAAAAATTGATTGATTGTAGCATTGTCCATGCCTAAGCTCGCTAGAAACTTCTGCGAAGCTGAGTTTTTTGGTAAAGTACCACTTGAAGAACCACCAGAGAATTCTGGAATTAAAAAACTGAACGACTCCACTTTACCATAACTCCATGAGAAAGCATAGTCTTTAGACAGGCCTGCGGCATTTGAGTTTGCATTTGGAAGCTCTAAGGTTAATTCCGAAGTTCCACGAATAGTTTCTTTCCCAAATTCTAGGGTACTCATTAAACGCCCTGCCTGCGTAGAAGAGGCTAAGAGGCCACCTAGTCCTATTAGGGCTAGATTTATAGCAAAAGATTTAAGAGTTCCTTCTTTAAAAGAGTAATACAACAAGAAGGCAACAAACACGATGCATGCTAAAAGTAGATAGTATGTAATTTGGAGGTGATTTGAGTTGACCTCAAAACCAAGTCCAATTGAAAAAGCCAAAACGGCTCGAAGTTTCTGATTTTTATAAGCGTAAATAATTCCAGCAATAATAAGAGGAGCAAATGCTAAAGCTTGAATTTTAGAAGAGTGACCAGCTTCTAAATAGAGAATTGTTAAAGTACAGAATGTGTATCCAATGGCACCCATGGCCGCAGTCCATCTGTTTTTCTGAAGAGCCATTAGGAGGATATAAGCTCCTAAAAGAGTCAGGAAAATGTCATTAGCGGCAAAGCTACCAGGAAACGGTCTTGTAAATGGTCTTATATATGAGAAAACACCATTTGGGAAGTCTGAGGCAATTAAATATGTGGGCATTCCGCCAAAAGCACTGTTGGTCCACCAAGGAAGTTCGCCAAACTGTTCTTTGAAATCGTTAGATTCTTTTGCCAAACCTAAGGATTGAACAGGATCATTAGGTATTAACATTTTGTTGTTCAAAACTGGGCTGCAATAAACAAGTGTAACAACTGCAAAACCCAAAACAAACAGGAAATCCGGAAGGATTTTTTGAAATCTATTTTTCATTCTATAGTATTAGAAAAGTTTGCTGGTGGTCTTTATGAAAACGAAACTAGCCACCATGTTTTTTAAGGAGCTACCCATATCGTGCCAGTTTTTGATTTGCAAACGCAAAATTAGCCTTTTAAAGAAAACACCTATATTTATCCAAAGCTATGAAATTGATTTTATTTATCAATCCATAGACCAATTCTCAGCCCATTATTATACAAAACAACCCTAATGAAACAGTTTATTCTCTTTGCTTCGGCCCTATTAATTTTTAATTCTTGTAAAGAAAGGACTGATTATTCAAAGTGGACTAACTCCGCAGGAACAAAAGACGCCGCAAGATATTCGTCCTTAGAGCAGATAAATATTGAAAATGTAGTTGGGTTGGATGTGGCTTGGGAATATCATACAGGTGACGCAACAGAAAACTCTCAAATCCAGTGTCAGCCCATAATCGTTGATAGCATTTTATATGCTACCACGCCAAAATTAAACTTAGTGGCTCTCCATGTAGAAACAGGAAAAGAGCTTTGGCGATTTGACCCTTTTGAGGTTTTAGGTGGAGAGAATTCATGGGCGGGAACAAACAGGGGAGTAACATATTTCAAAGAAGGAACTACCCAAAGAATCCTTTTTTGTGCAGGGAGTTATTTGATGTCTGTTGATGCTTTGACTGGTAAGCCAGATAAGCGTTTTGGTGATGAAGGAAAAGTAGACTTACAGGTTGGCTTGTCAGATAATCCTGAAGATCAGTTTTTGGTGGTATCTAATACCCCAGGAATTATTCATGAAGATAAAATTATTATAGGAATGCGGGTTTCTGAAGGTTTAGACGCTGCCGCTGGACATATCAGGGCTTATAATGCTAAAACGGGCAAGCAAGAATGGATTTTTCATACCATTCCTCAGAAGGGAGAGTTAGGCTACGACACTTGGGATGCGAAGTATGTGGATAAAATAGGAGGAGCAAACAACTGGGCTGGAATGACCCTTGATGAAAAAAAAGGGATTGTTTATGTACCAACGGGTTCTGCTACTTATGATTTTTGGGGAGGGTTTAGAAAAGGTGATAATCTTTTTGCTAATAGTTTGATAGCACTAAACGCAACAACAGGAGAGCGAGTTTGGCATTATCAAATTGTTCATCATGATGTGTGGGACAGAGATATTCCTTCAAACCCAAATTTGGTTACCATAAATAAGGATGGAAAAAAGATTGATGCCGTGGCACAAATTACTAAACATGGTTATGTCTTTGTTTTTGATCGTAAAACGGGTGAACCTGTTTTTCCGATTGAAGAAAAAGCAATTCCTGAGAACAAAATGGATGGTGAATTTGCTTCTGTAACCCAGCCAACACCAACGCTTCCAGAAGCTTTTATGCGTCAAAATGTGGCGTCTTCTGATTTGCTGAATATTACTCCTGAACTAGAAAAAGAAGTAAATGAGATGATTAAGGGCGTAGAATATGGGAATATGTGGTTGGCTCCAAGCCAAGAAAGACCTTTTCTGCTTTTTCCTGGTTTTGATGGTGGAGGTGAGTGGGGAGGTGCTGCCGTAGATCCAGAAACCAGCATTATGTATGTCAATGCCAATGAGATGCCTTGGTTAATAGAGATGACTCCTAATGAGGCCGCAAAACTCAAGAAAGGTGAAATTAGCGGCAGTAGTATTTATGCCAATAACTGTGCAAACTGTCATGGAGCCGATAGAATGGGTAACACATCTGCTTTTCCTAAACTAGTAGGTCTTGGAGATAAATATAATAGTGAAGAGGTTCACAAAATCTTGAAAAATGGAAGAGGAGCAATGCCTTCATTCAGACATTTAGCTGAGCAAGAAAGAGACGCGATAGTTGATTTTTTATTAGAACAAGAGCAGAAAGGAATAAAAAGGGAATTGAGTGGAGGAAAAGAAAAATTGATAACACCTTACCTAATGAATGGTTATAGGAGGTTTTTGACAAAAGATGGTTACCCTGGGATTAACCCTCCGTGGGGAACATTGAACGCTATTGATTTAAATTCAGGTAAGATTCTCTGGAAAACTCCTTTAGGTGAATTTCCTGAGCTAACCGCCAAAGGATTTCCTATCACTGGAAGAGAAAACTACGGAGGCCCAGTGGTGACCAAAGGTGGTTTGATTTTTATTGGAGCTACAGAAGACGAAATGTTTAGAGCCTTTGACAAGAAAACAGGGATGGTGCTTTGGGAAACAAAGCTTCCTGCTGGAGGACACGCTACACCATCTGTTTATGAATGGAATGGCAAACAATATATAGTGATAGCTTGTGGAGGAGGAAAGAGCAATAAAAGTGGAGATTCTTATTTGGCTTTTGCTTTGCCAGATTAATCCTCCGGGAAAAACTTCTTTAAGCCCATTCTGCGAAGCATCTTCTTTTCAAAAGCCCAAAAGAATTTAAACTGACCAAATACCCAGCCTACAAGTGGTAAGGTTAGTTGGTAAATCGGAAAGATTAGGAGGATTCTACAAACTAGATAAAGGATATAAGGCTCTGTGGTTTCTGGACTGAGTCCAAAAAAAGCGGTTACGGGCTTTGCTACCCAAGTGGCAAAAGAGCCATTGACAGAAAATACGACTATGATGGCCAATACTTGCCAATTCGATGTAAGTCCCCAGCGTTCTTTAAGTTTCTCCATGATTGAATTTGGTGGCAAAAGTACAATTTCAAAAGAAAACTAGACTTGTTTAGTTTAGTTTTCTTGAATCCTTTTATTCAAAATTCATTATTGCAGTTTAAAGATTTAATCAGTTTAAAGAAGTTTATAGCTAAAGCATCTTGTCAAAAATTAAACAACGTTCTTAATTTCTCTATTTTTGCAGAGCATCTTTAATAGCACATATGATTTCTATCGTAATCCCGATTTTTAATGAGGAGGAAAACATTCCAAACCTCTATGCCAGACTAACCGCCGCCGCACCTTCATGGAAGGAAGACTATGAAATAGTACTGGTAGATGATGGTTCTTCAGATGGTTCTTTAGAAATCATGACAGACCTGATAGAGAAAGATGCACGTGTGCGTTTAATTAAACTATCTAGAAACTTTGGGCATCAGCCAGCCATTTCAGCGGGTATTCAAGAGGCAAAGGGAGACGCCGTGGTGATTATGGATGGCGACTTACAAGACCCACCAGAAGAGTTACATCGATTTTTAGATAAGTGGCGAGAGGGCTATCAAGTGGTTTATGCTGTCAGAACGAAAAGGAAAGAAGGATTTTTTAAAAAAATAGCTTATGCTACTTTTTATAGAATGTTGGCGGCTATTTCCGAAATAGAAATTCCGCTTGATTCTGGAGACTTCTGTGTGATGGACAGAAAAGTGGTAAACGCTATTGTCAAAGAAATGCCGGAGCAAATTCGTTTTGTAAGAGGTTTGCGTGCTTATGCAGGTTTTAAACAAATAGGCGTTAAATACGAAAGAGCGGAAAGGGCAGCAGGTGAAGTAAAATATACTTTTAAAAAGCTAATGGAATTAGCTCTCGACGGGCTTTTTGGATTTTCTAATGTTCCGCTTAGGTTGGCTACATACTTTGGTTTTATAATCGCCATACCATCCTTTATAGTAGGCTTTTTCTTTGTCCTTCACAGAATGATAGGTTTTAAAGTTTTAGGGCACACGCCTGCCGAAATCCCAGGAACCACCACTTTGACCGTAGGTATGTACTTCTTAGGCGGAGTGACTTTGATTATCCTTGGAATCTTAGGGGAGTATATTGGCAGAATATATATTGAAGTAAAAAGACGACCATTCTTCGTGATTGATGAAATCATAGAAAAGAAATAATAATGCTTAGGGTACCTTCCGAAATAGCAGCAGACCAGTTTGAGTCTTTAAAGATTCAGGAGCTGACTTTTGTGGCTTATCGGAGTGATGTTTACCCATCAAAAAACGAAGTCTTCTTTGAAGAAAACGCAGTAATCTATGTTATAGAGGGCGAAAAACGCTTTACCAATACAGAGTCGGATGTGATGGTAAGAAAAGGCGATGTCTTTTTTATAAGACGGGGCTATTACCTCATGTCAGAGTCTATTGATGAGTCATATAAAAGCCTTGTTTTTTTTATTGAAGACAAACTTATCAAAGACTTTGTTGACCAAAATATTGAACTTTTTCCTGAAGAAACAAAGGTCTCATTTGACAATTCGGCTCTTTTAGTTCTGCACTCTAATGATAAATTTGGCAAGTTTGCGGAGTCGGTTTTGCCCTATTTCAAATCAAAAACCAAATACCTGAATCAGTTTTTGAAACTAAAATTGCACGAGCTTTTGCTCCACTTAATGGAGTTTGATAATCGTGACGAGCTGCGGAGTGTTTTGAAATTGATTTATAGAGGAGAGAAAGAGGATTTGGGTTATCTCATGCAAAACTATTACCTAAAGCCACTGACAATTAGCGAGCTATCAAAACTTTCTGGGCGTAGCCTTTCAGGTTTTAAGAGAGACTTCCAAGAGCAGTTTGGGCTATCTCCTGCCGTATGGATACGGTCAAAAAGGTTAAGTCGTGCCGCTTTCTTACTAAAAAATAGCGATAAAAACGTTTCAGAAGTGGCTGAAGAGGTAGGCTTTGAAAGCATCTCCCACTTTATAAAACTCTTCAAAGAAACATACGGCAAGACCCCAGCCAAATATTAAGCCTTTAACTGAAGCTTATCTCCCACCAAATGAACTACCACGTCAAACTGGTCTTTAATCAGGCAGTAAGGAATATCATCTCTTGCTAAACTTTTCAATCTTTTAAGGTGACTAGCTCTTTGCAAATAGGCTACCATATCATCTTTCGCATCATCATAAGCAGCTGTGGCTAAGTGCGTGCTGTCCTCTTCGTTTTCGTGAGTTTCGCTTAGTTTTTTTACCAATGCACCAGCAAAAAGAATGTCTTCCAAACCTGGTCTTCCTTTCCAGCCGGCACAAATCACGAGCACGTCTTTGTCTATACTTTGCAAATATTTTGCAGTAGGAGTGAGGTTTGAAAAAGAGGCTACCAAAATTTCGTCGGCTTTTCCTTTGGCCTTATTAATAGCAAAAGTACCGTTTGTGGTAGTCATGGCAATGTCTTTTCCCTTAACTTTTTCGTCCATATAGCTAAATGGAGAGTTGTCTAGGTCAAAACCTTCAATCATTTTAGCATGTCTTTCTCCTCCAGCTAAATAACCTTGAGCTTGTAGTTTTAAGCACTCTTCTACCTCTAATACAGGTGTGATAGATTTGACACCTGTCGCCAAACCAGCTACCATGCATGAGGTGGCTCTAAAAACATCAGTTACTACGACTACTTTTCCGGCTAAATCGTGCTGCTCAATCAAATTGGGCGTTAGACAAACATCTATGGTTCTCTTCATATGCCGCAAAAATACGAAAGTAGTTTAGTTTAAAACACTAATAACCTCTGCATAACAAGCAGGTTTTTCTATTCCTTCAATCTCGATGCTGGCTTCTACTATCATTTTCAGTCCGCCGCTCGCCGTTTTGGAGGCATGCTTGAGCGTAGCGTTAAGTCTTATTCTACTATTTGAGAGCACAGGGTGTAAAAATCTAACCTTTTCGGTGCCATAATTAATGCCCATTTTGGCAAAAGGAACGCTATAAATGTCAGACATCAATTTAGGAATGAGTGAAAGTGTCAGATAGCCATGAGCAATGGTGTCGCCAAAAATGGTTGATTTCGCGGCTTCTTTGTCAATATGAATCCATTGCTTATCTAAAGTCGCTTCAGCAAATTCATCAATCATCTTTTGACTTACTTCTAGCCAAGGGCTTTTTCCTAAAGGATTTCCTACCCAAGACAAGACCGCGTCTTGGTTTTTGAACTGTAAGATTTCGCTTTTGGAGCTTTCTTCTTTCGTTTTTTTAACTTTCGGTTTGGCTTTTTCTGAGGCCGTTGCCTCTTCAGCAGAACAAGTAATAACCACAGCCTTTCCGGTAACCTTTCTGTTCATGAGGTCGTTTAAGGCATCTGCTCCTTTTTCTAACGGATAGAGTTTATAAATATGAGGTTTGATTTTCCCTTCAAGGTAGAATTTACCCAGTTCCTGAATATTTTGGATGGATAAGGCAGGCTCTTCTGTAGTAAACCTTCCCCAGAAAACTCCCATAAGAGCACAGCCCTTTAAAAGAGGGAGGTTCATCGGTATTTTAGGGATTTCTCCTCCAGCAAAACCTACAACCAAGTATCGTCCATTCCAAGCGGTTGACCGCACTGCGGCTTCTGCCCATTTGTCTCCTACAGGGTCATAAACTACGTTTACGCCTTTGCCGCCAGTAAGTTCTTTAACTTTGGTTTTGAGGTCTTCCTCTGTATAGTTTATAAGATGGCTAGCACCTTTTTCTTTACAGACTGCGAGCTTTTCGGCCGAAGAGGCCGCTGCTATTACCGTAGCACCCATCAGTTTGCCAAGTTCTACTGCGGCTAAACCTACACCACCTGCGGCACCGAGTACTAAAAGTGTTTCACCCTCTTTTAGTTTCGCCCTATCTTTTAAGGCATGGTAAGAGGTGCCATAGTTATACATTATGGAGGATGCCGTGACATAATCCATACCTTTTGGTAAAGGAAAAACTCGGTTTTTATCGACTACAGCTTCTTCTGCAAAACCACCCCAACCGCATAGAGATAAAACTTTGTCACCCTTTTTGAAGTGCTTTACGTTTTCACCAAAATCTTTTACAATTCCTGCCACTTCAGCTCCTGGCGAAAATGGTAGTTCGGGTTTAAATTGATAAAGGTTTTGAATAATAAGTACGTCTGGGAAATTAGCACTACAGGCTTTTACATCTATTAAAACTTCATTTGCACTGGTTTTTGGGCTGTCAATATTTTTGAAGACTAAGGAATCAGGTTTTCCGTGCGTCTCACATAAAATGGCTTTCATATAGGTTTGTTGATTTTGTGTAAACTAGATACAAAAAAACAGACAGATTCTTTTCATTTTTTTTAAATGAAGTGTATTTGTAAATATTATTGAGCAATTTTCGTTCTGCAAACGGGGAATTAAATGCCCAAAACAAATTGGAATAATAAGAGTTGTAAATTCCTTAGCATAGATTTTGCTTAGTTAAACTCTAAAGAGCCTTTTAAAGGCCTCAAAGGATTATAAAATGAAAAAGAAATTAATAATAGGTGGTGGCATTTTGCTCAGCATTGGGTTTTTAGTGACCAGTGTGGTAAAGCAAGTTAAAGCCAGAGGGATAAAAGTGGGAACGGAAAGTTTGGCAGCATGGGGCTTTGCAGTTGGTGATGAAGTAAGTGATTTTAGCCTTAAAAATGTAGACGGTAAAATGGTTTCCATGAGCGACTTTTCGTCGGCAAAGGGCTTTGTATTGGTTTTTACGTGTAATCATTGTCCATTTTCAAAAGCTTATGAAGAAAGGTTGGTGAAGTTAGATGGAAAGTATAGCTCAAAGGGGTTTCCTTTAATTGCCATAAACCCCAACGACCCTGCAGCATATGAAGAAGATAATTATGAAAACATGAAGAAAAGAGCAGTAGAAAGAGGCTTTACTTTTCCTTATTTAGTAGATGATAAAGGCGTGGCGAAGAAGTACGGTGCTTCTAGAAACCCGCAGGCTTTTGTACTTGAGAAAGTAGGTGCTAAATACATTGTGCGTTATATCGGAGCTATTGACGATAGTCCTAAAAGTGCAGAATTGGTAAGTAATAAATATGTGGAGCAGGCCGTAGAAAACCTATTAGTAGGAAAACCAGTTGTGACACAAAACACCAGAGCTATTGGTTGTGCTATGAGCTGGAGAAGCAATTAAAAGAATTACGAATTATTAATACCGTTAAAGGGTTGCTCTTAGAGCAGCCCTTTTTTATTAGCTTTGAATCAAAATTTAATTTAATGTCAATACCCTCTCCGCAGCCCTTTTTTACTCCAGAACGCATGAATCACCTTGTAGCTTTTGATAGGCTGCTGACCATTATGGATGAATTGCGAGAGCAGTGTCCTTGGGATAAAAAGCAGACTTTGGAGTCTTTACGTCATTTGACCATTGAAGAGACCTATGAGTTATCGGATGCTATTCTAGAAGGTGACCTAGAAGAAATCAGAAAGGAATTGGGTGACATTATGCTTCACATGGTTTTTTATGCCAAAATTGGTTCAGAGAAAGGTGCTTTTGATATTTCGGAGGTGCTTCATGGCATTTGCGATAAACTTGTTTCTCGCCACCCCCATATTTATGGAGATGTCAAAGTGGAAAATGAAGAAGAGGTAAAGCAAAACTGGGAGAAGCTAAAGCTAAAAGAGAAAGGTAATAAATCGGTTTTGGGGGGAGTGCCGAAATCTTTGCCAGCACTGGTCAAAGCCATGCGAATTCAAGAAAAAGCTAGAGGAATAGGTTTTGACTGGGAAGAAAAGTCACAGGTTTGGGCCAAGGTAGAGGAGGAGATGCAGGAGTTTAAAGAGCAGTTTGATACAGAAAAGTCAGAGGCCATTGATAAACAGGAAGCGGAGGCAGAATTTGGAGACGTGTTATTTTCTCTGGTAAACTATGCTCGTTTTATTGACATAAATCCAGAAACAGCATTAGAAAGAACCAATAAGAAGTTTATAAAAAGGTTTCAGTACTTAGAATCCAAGGCCAAAGAAAACAACAAGCAACTTTCTGACATGACCTTGGCAGAAATGGATGTGTTTTGGGAAGAGGCTAAAAAGGTTTAGTGATATCTTCGCTCCATGCGTCTAAATCGAGTTCTATTTTTTCCATCTACTCTTGAGGCTACCGCCCAAAGTGCTGCTGGTAACCAGCCTAGAATAGTGATTTGAAGTAAAAGACATAGAATTCCACTGAGAATTTTGCCTCTTAAAAAGAAAGATAACCAAGGAAGTAATACGGCAATTAGTAACATAGCTTTTTTATTTCTACAATATTAATTGCCGTATCTTATATTTTCAATCTCTTATTGATAAGCGGTTTATAACGTATTTATAGTTTTACTTCGCAGCCACCATTGGCTCCGGACTTTAATACAGCTTCTACCACTCTGATGTCACGTAAACCTTCTTCACCTGGGCACAGGTATGGTTTTTTGTTAATTATTGACAGTGCATCATCATCTAGTTGAAGCGGTTGCTGGCGGTCTACTGGCGTGTAAATTTCGGTTCCGTCAGACATACTTCCTTTGTTTCCTCCGTAGCCTGTCTGTGGTTCCATTTTTAACCAACCTTTTTCATAATTGACCTGCAGATGATTCATGTTTATTCCAAAACTAGATTGACAGCTGGCTCTAGCTCCGCTAGGAAATTCTAAAATATATGCGGCACTTTCTTCTACTTCATGATAAATTTCTGGTCGGGTGGTATAAGTTTGTGCTCTTACGCTTATTGGCTCTTCACCTGTTGCCAACCTAGCACCTTGAATTGCGTATACGCCCATATCTCCCATTACACCACCGCCCATGGCTTTACTTTGCTTCCAGTGGTTTGTTCTTCCGTCCACATAACCCGCGGCCGATGTAACCATTTTAACCTTTCCGAACTTCTGCTCTTTTACCACTTTCTGGTAAGCCTGAATATTTGGGTCGTGCTGGCAGCGGTAGCCAATAGAAAGGCCCACTTTGTTTTTGTTACAAGCATCTATCATGGCTTGGCAGTCGGCTGCAGAAGGAGCCATTGGTTTTTCACACCACATGTGTTTTCCTGTTTCCGCTCCACGCACGGTATATTCTCTATGCATAGATGGAGGTAAAATCACGTATATCACATCGATATCAGGATTGTTTGCTATATCCTCATAGTTATCATACGAGTATATGTTCTTATCTACAATACCATACTTCTCTTGCCAAGCTGGAATTTTTGAGGGACTACCCGTAACTATTCCCCTTAATTCACAATGTTTAGTTTTTAATAGAGCGGGAGCTATAAGGTCAGTACTATAATAACCGAGGCCAACTAAGGCCACGCCTAATTTCTCTTTTACGGGTCTAGTGGTAGCTAAGAGTACGTTTGGTGAAAAGGCAGCCACAGAAGAAGCTATAATTGACTTTTTAACAAAAGAACGACGAGTCGTATTCATAAGGATTGAATTATTTTATTGGGTTTAAACAAATTGAATTTACAACGATTCAGATGATGTTTCAAAATTTAAAGTCAAGTCAAAAAAATAAATTTGGCAAAAAACTACGTAGGTCTTAATGAATCAAACTACTTTTCGAATTGAAATGAGATATGATTGAAAGTTATAGGTAGAAAAGAACAGGCAGACTTGCCAGCTTTGGCTTTGTTTAATGTTGGAGCTAAAGTAGATACAGGTGCGTACACTTCTAGTATGCACTGTGAAAAAGTAACGGAAATAGATGGTGGTATTTCTTGTCAATTTCTTAACTCAGATAATTCTAAAGAACCAGTTGAAAATGTAATTTTTACTGACTTCGGTAAAAGAAGAGTCAAAAGTTCAAATGGAATTGAAGAAGAACGCTATTCTATTTGGACACAAATCTGCCTGGGGGAAGATGTTTTTGACATTGAGCTTACACTTACAAACAGAAGTGAAATGAAAACCCCGCTGCTATTGGGCAGGAAATTTATTAGAAAAAAGTATTTAGTGGATGTCGCTAAAAAAGAGATATTAAAAAAATGAAGATTGTAATTCTATCGAGAAACGCCAATTTGTATTCAACAAAAAGGCTAAAAGAGGCTGCTGAAAAACGTGGGCATGAAGTTCAAATTATTAGTCCATTGAAATGCGACTTAGTGATTGAAAAGAAAAAACCACAGATTTTTTATAACGGAAGCTTTATAACGGGTGTTGATGCTATTATTCCTAGAATTGGAGCATCGGTAACTTTTTATGGTACTGCTGTGGTTAGGCAATTTGAGATGATGAAAGTATTTACTACGGTAGAATCTCAAGCATTGGTAAGGAGCAGAGATAAGCTGCGAAGCCTACAAGTTTTGGCTAGAGCCGGTTTGGGTTTGCCAAAGACTGTTTTTACTAATTATTCTAAAGATACCGAACAGGTGATTGAGAAAGTTGGTGGACCGCCGTGTATTATAAAATTATTAGAAGGAACGCAGGGAGTGGGTGTGGTATTGGCGGAAACGCAAAGTGCGGCAACATCTGTTTTAGATGCTTTTCAAGGTCTTCAGGCTAGGGTTATAGTGCAAGAGTTTATCAAGGAAGCCAATGGCTCTGATATTCGTGCTTTTGTGGTTGACGGTGTAGTGGTAGGAGCCATGAAGCGTCAGGGAAAAGAGGGTGAGTTTAGATCTAACCTTCACCGAGGAGGTACAGCGGAGGTAGTAGAACTTACTGAGGAAGAAGAAAACGCGGCCTTAAAATCGGCTCGAGTACTTGGTTTGGGAGTAGCCGGTGTTGATATGCTTCGTTCTAATTCCGGACCTAAGATTATGGAAGTTAATTCGTCTCCTGGTTTAGAAGGAATAGAAAGGGCAACTGAAAAAGACATAGCGAAGGCTATTATCAGGTACATTGAAAGACATGCAGATAGCTAAAAAAGCTAGACCTGAAAATGTCATAATGGCAGAAAGTTATGATTTTCACCACTTTGTGAGGAGGGTCTTAGTTCTGTCTACTATTTTAAAAGAGGTTTAGTGGTTTTTACTAAACGATTTTTTAAATGATTTAATAATGACATTTCAATAGATTGAACAAGATGAAAAAGGAAATCCTATTTTTCTTATGTTTTATAAGTTTCCAGCTTTCGGCTCAGCGTATTTTGCCGCAGCAGTGGTTTACTGAAAATAATTTCTCTGAGGTAGATTTTTCAGATGGAGGTCAACATAAACTTTATGGTTTAAATGACATGAAGTCTAATGTAAAAGGCGACTATTTTTGGGAAAAGGCTTTTCAAGAAGGGAAAGTTTATTTCTACCCACAGCAGCTTACTATACCTTCAGGAGAAACCTTAAGCCTAGATAGTTTGAAAGGAGTGGAGACTAGAGTCGATTTATGGAATAACAATGTAGAGTTTAAGCATGGTGAGAAAATCAAGGTTATAGAGACTTCAAGGGTTTCAAACATTTTGTGCTTGAATGAAGATAAGTCTGTTTCGCAGTTTATTAATCCTAAAGAGTTTGGAAGTGAAAATGTGAAAGGTTTTTTTGAATTATTAGGGTCTAGAGATGGCATTGCCTTCTTGCAATCAAAAGAGATAAGTATTCAAAAAGGAGATTATAATGCCGCTTTAGATGTAGGAAGTAAGGAGCCAACGGTTAATAAGATAGATCATTATTTCTTTTGGGATGGTAAAGTGCTCTCTTCCATAGATACTAAGAAAGAGGTTATGAGTATGCTGGAGGCTTTAGGAATAAACGGGAAGGAATACCTGAAAAGCTCTAAGAATAAATTAAAGCAAACAGAAGATTATAAAAAGCTAGCTCATTTCGTGTTTGAAACTGGGCGTTAATTGTAATACAGTTCTATAATGAAGCCGTTTTCTATCAATTATATATAGAAAACGGCTTTTTTGATATTATTAGCTTCGTTTTTCTAAGAAAATGAAAATTTGATTAGGAGTTCGTTCCGTCAAAAGTCGATTCTGTTAACTTTGTCGAACCATATTTATTAAAAGCACTCAATGAAACATTTTATTACCCCTTCTGATGTACCTAATATTCAAGATTTAGTAGAAGAAGGATTAGCTCAAAAGGCCGCTCCCTTAGCTAATAAAAATTTAGGGAAAGACAAGACACTTGTTCTTTTGTTTTTTAATTCAAGCTTAAGAACTCGTTTGAGTACACAAAAAGCGGGCATGAATCTAGGGATGAATGTTATTGTGATGAATGTAGGTTCTGATAGCTGGCAGCTAGAGTTTGGCGATGGTGTCAAAATGGATGGTAATAAAGCAGAGCATATCAAAGAAGCGGCAGCCGTAATAGGTCAATATGCAGACATCATAGGTGTAAGAGCCTTCGCGGGACTGACAGATGCTGAGGAAGATTATAAAGAACTGGTTTTAGAAAGCTTTAGAGCTTTGTCTGGTGTGCCTATTGTTAACTTGGAGTCGGCCACGCGTCACCCTTGTCAGTCACTGGCAGATTTGATAACCATTGAAGAATTAAAAACTAAAACGAGACCTAAAGTTGTTTTGACTTGGGCACCGCATATTAAACCTTTGCCGCAGGCAGTAGGAAACTCTTTTGCCGAATGGCTAAACCTTACAGACTACGATTTTGTGATTACAAATCCTGAGGGTTATGACTTACCAGAAGCTTACAGAGGGAATGCCACCGTGACGCATAATCAGGCGGAGGCTTTTGAAGGGGCAGACTTTATTTATGCTAAAAACTGGTCGTCTTATACCGATTACGGAAAGGTGCTCCCAGGAAATGAAGATTGGATTATCTCGGAAGATAAAATGGCACTGACAGACAATGCTAAGTTTATGCACTGTTTGCCTGTAAGAAGAGGTTTAATAGTGGAAGATGCGGTTATTGACTCAGATAACTCGGTAGTGATTCAGCAAGCTGGAAATAGAGTTTGGTCTGTACAGGCAGCTATAAAGCGTATTTTGGAGAACATATAAGACTAATTGTTCTCAGGTTCTTATACAAAGAAAATCCCCTTTCTAATCTAATTAGGAAGGGGATTCTTTTATAAAAACAAACGTATTTTAAAGGTCTACCGCTACTTTATAAGTTGGGTCTTCAATGATGTTTACATCAATGATTTCTTCCGCATTAGCCAATAGCTTTCTACAGTCTTTACTTAGGTGTTTTAGCTGCACTTTTTTGCCAGCTTTTTGATAACGTTCTGTAATCTTATTAAGAGCATCTACGCCAGACATGTCGTTTACACGGCTTTCTTTAAAGTCTATTATAACTTCTTTTGGATCTGTTAGAACATCAAACTTGTCGCCAAAAACTTGTGAAGAACCAAAAAACAGCGGTCCAAAAATCTCATAATGTTTTACACCGTTTTCATCAATAAATTTCCTTGCTCTAATTCTTTTCGCATTCTCCCAGGCAAAAACCAAAGCTGAAATTATAACACCAACAAATACTGCAATAGCTAAATCAAAGAAGACTGTGACAGCAGAAACCAGTATAAGAACAAAAGCATCTGACATTGGAATTTTTCTCAATATTCTAAAGCTAGACCAGGCAAATGTGTCAATCACCATCATAAACATTACACCTACTAGGGCTGCAATAGGTACTTGCTCTATGTATTTATCGGCAAAGAGAATAAACGTTAAAAGAGTTAAGGCCATCATTATTCCAGACAAACGTCCTCGGCCTCCTGCTTTCAGGTTTATAACCGTTTGGCCAATCATACCACAGCCACCAGTTCCGCCTAAGAAACCGCTTAAAATGTTCCCAGTTCCTTGAGCTACACACTCTCTGTTTCCGCTACCTCTTGTGTCTGTAATTTCATCTACAAGGTTCATGGTCATAAGTGTTTCTATCAGCCCCACAGATGCGGCTAGGAATGCATATGGGAAAATAAACCATAAGGTATCTAAATTGAAAGGGAGGTTACTCCACAAAGCAAAAACGTCAAGCTTATCTTTTATCTCTTTTAGCCCATTGAGGCCTTCGCCACCTCCATCTCTAATGAAACCACCTACGTTTATGGCATCAAGGTTTCCAAAAATAACGATTAAGGTAACCACCAAAATTGCGGTTAAGGCAGCTGGTATCTTCGTGGTGAGCCTAGGGAGCCCCCATACTATAAGCATGGTTAATAATACTAGGCCAATCATAATGTAGAGCTTGCTTCCTGTCAAGTAGGATTTTGAAACCCCCGCAATTTTGACTTTATAAAAGCCATCATCTTCTACGTTGTATACTACCCTTTGATTTTTTACATCAAACACTTGACCTTCAGAAATAACAAAGGTTTCTTCATTTGTCTCAGCGTTTTGAATCGAATTTCCAACGATGTTAAACAGTACGGAGTTTGAGGCAACGTCTCTAACCGAGTTACCTTCCACACTGTAGGCTAATTCGGTGTTTTCTGTATTACGCTTATTTTGGCCAAAAATATCTTTATTGTTCTCTTTGAACATGCCCAATTGTGCCATGAAAATCACAATTGCTAAACCATTCACAAATCCCATCATTACAGGGTTTGGAATCAACCGTACAAATTTCCCTAGCTTAAAGAAGCCAGCGAGCACTTGTATCACACCCATCATTACCACGGCTGCTATAAGATAAAAATACCCCATATTTTCAATAGGAGTATCCATCAGAAGGCCTTTTGCATGTCCTTTCTGAATCATATCTACAAAAATTACAGCTACAGCCCCTGCAGCACCTGAAATAAGGCCAGGTCTTCCGCCAAGTGTAGCCGCAACAATCCCAACAACGAATGCACCAAAAAGTGCTACGATAGGGCTAATTTGAGCAACAAACGCAAAGGCTACAACTTCAGGAATCATTGCAAGTGATACAGTTAGACCTGCAAGGACTTCGTTTTTGTAATCCACTTTTTGAGTAAAATCAAAAAGCTTAAATTTCTTTTTCATAAAAAGAGAGAATTTTTAATAAATACCTGACCATAAACGGTCCAAAAAATTAATCGACAGTTTTGAGGCTTATCTTAAATGAAGGTTCATTTAAATACTACCCCAAAAACTGTCGATTATTAAAGTCTAAATAATTTAACTTATGCTTTTTCTATCTCCACTACCCAGTCATCTTGTTCTACTACAGAACCCTGCTCTAACTGTACAGAGGCTACTATGCCTTCAAAAGGAGATGCCACAATAGATTCCATTTTCATGGCTTCTATTACGAATAATGGCGTGTTTTTAGCCACTTCGTCACCTTTCTTAACTAGTACTCTAGAAATACGACCTTGAAGCGGAGCTCCAATATCGCCTTCCTTACTTATTTTCTTATTGGTAGGTTTCGTCACCTTCATAGCCTTATCACGAACTTTGATTTTTCGTGTTTGACCATTCAGTTCAAAACTCACTGTTCTCTTACCTTCGTCGTCAGACTCTGAAGTGTACAGGTACCTAACTAAGATAGTTTTACCTGCTTCTATCTGAATCATGATTTCCTGATTTTGGTGCAGACCATACCAGAAAGCATGAGAAGGTATTAAACTTACATCACCATATTTCTCACGATTGGCGTGGAAGTCTTCATAAACCTTGTCGTAAAGTTTATAGGCCAAGAAATCCAAGTAACCATCCGAGTTAGGGAAGTCTATCTGGAACTGGGCAAATTCCTTTTCAAGGTCAATTGGCTCCATGTGAGCATTGGGCCTATCAGTAAAAGGCTTCACATCTTTTAAGATGATTTTCTGAAGCTCTTTAGGGAATCCTCCTGGAGGCTGACCTAGGTCTCCTCTAAAGAATCCTTTTACAGACTCAGGGAACGATAGCGTATCTCCTTTCTTGAAAATATCATCAGCATCTATGCTGTTTGATGTCATAAAGAGAGCCATATCACCTACTACCTTAGAAGAAGGTGTTACTTTCACAATGTCTCCAAGAAGGTTATTGACAATAGCGTAATTTTCTTTTAACAAGTCAAACTTGTCTCCAAGTCCTAGAGAAATTGATTGAGACTTTAAGTTTGAATATTGACCGCCAGGCATTTGATGTTCATACACCTCAGCACTTCCAGACTTAAGTCCAGACTCAAAAGGAGCATACATGGCTCTTACATCTTCCCAGTAATTAGAATACTGATTTAGTTTGTGAAGGTCTATTTCGCATTCTCTCTCGGTACCTTGTAGCATAGCCACCACCGAGTTAAAGTTAGGCTGCGAAGTCAGGCCTGATAAACCACCTAATGCACAGTCAATAATATCAACACCAGATTCTGTTGCTTTTAAATAAGTAGCAGGCTGGATAGAAGAAGTATCATGCGTATGTAAATGAACAGGAAGGTCTACGGCCTTTTTCATTTCTCTTACTAAAACCTCAGCAGTGTAAGGTTTAAGTAGACCAGCCATATCTTTTATGGCAATAATGTGAGCCCCCTCGTCTTCTAACTGACGAGCCATATCTAAATAATACTGTAAAGTATATTTTTTCTGATTTGGGTCAAGCATTTCGCCGGTGTAGCAAATCGCAGCTTCCGCCAAAGAGTTGGTACGCTCTCTAACCGTTTTGATGCTTAACTTCATAGATTCAATCCAGTTAAGTGAATCAAATATTCTGAAAACATCAACACCGTTTTCAGCAGATTTTTCAATGAAACTCTCTACAAGGTTATCAGGATAGGCCGTGTAACCCACCGCGTTAGAACCTCTAAGTAGCATTTGAAGAAGCATGTTTGGCATAGCCTCTCTAAACTCTTGTAGACGTCTCCATGGGCTCTCATAAAGAAAACGCATGGCTACATCAAAAGTAGCTCCACCCCACACTTCCATAGAAAACAGCTGCGGAAAGTTTTTAGCAAACCCTTCAGCTACTTGCAACATATCCGTAGTTCTTACTCTAGTAGCAAGAAGCGACTGGTGTCCGTCTCTAAAAGTGGTGTCTGTATATAATATCGATTTTTCGTTTTTAACCCACTGAGCAAACTTATCAGCACCCATGCTATCAAGCCTTTGCTTGTTACCGTCTGGATATGAGCTGTATGGGTCGATGATTGGAACTTTAGGAAGTTCAAAGTCGATTTTCTCTACTTTGCCTAAGGTTGGGTTTCCGTTAACTATTACGTCAGCTAAAAGTTTCATCGCTCTAGTAGAACGGTCTTTTGGCTTACGAAGCACTAAAAGGTCAGGGCGATTCTCAATGAATGAAACCCTAGCTTTACCCTTTTGAAAATCTTTATCGTTAATTACATTACTTAAGAAAGGAATGTTGGTTTTTACACCTCTAATTCTAAACTCAACCAATGCTCTTGATAATCGCTGAGCAGCACCTTTAAGGGTACGACCTCTAGCGGTTACTTTAACAATCATGGAGTCAAAGTAAGGCGAAATTTTCATGCCTGGGTAGGCACTTCCTTCGTCTAATCTTATACCAAAACCAGCAGCGTTTCTGTAGGCAATGATAGTTCCAAAGTCAGGTTTGAAGCCATTGGCTGGGTCTTCTGTAGTGATTCTACACTGGATGGCGAAGCCTTTTAAAGGTACCTCGTCTTGGTTGCGAATATAAATTCCGTTGTCAGACAGTTTGTGCCCCATTGCTATTAAAAGCTGGGTTCTAACTATATCAACACCCGTTATTTCTTCCGTAATGGTATGCTCTACCTGAATACGAGGATTTACCTCAATGAAGTAAACGTTTTCTTCTTTGTCAACTAAAAACTCTACCGTTCCAGCATTTGAATAATTTACGGCTTTACCCATTTTAATGGCGTAATCGTAAAGTTTTTGTCTTGTTTCTTGTTTTAAACCTACGGAAGGAGCTATTTCTACTACTTTTTGAAATCTACGCTGAACAGAGCAGTCTCTCTCATAAAGGTGAATAAGGTTACCATGTTTATCTCCTAAAAGCTGTACTTCTAAGTGTTTTGGTTCCAAAACAAATTTCTCAAGGAAAACTACATCATTTCCGAAGGCCGTTTTTGCTTCATTCTTAGCTTCAGAATATGCTTTAGGGAAATCTTCTGCACTATGCACTACTCGCATTCCTCTACCACCACCACCAGCTACAGCTTTCACCATCATTGGGAAGCCTATTTCTTTGGCTCTTTCTAGGGCAAATTCTGCATTTGGAATATCCTCTCTAAAGTCAGGGATTAAAGGCACACCAGCTTTTTTGGCCATATTTTTTGCAGCTACTTTATCACCTAAAGCATCCATAGCCTCAGGCTCAGGGCCTACAAAAATGATTCCTTCTGCTATACATCTCCTTACTAAAGTGACGTTTTCAGAAAGAAGGCCATATCCTGGGTGAATTCCATCAACCTTTTTGTCTTTGGCTAATTGAATAATGCCTTCAATATCCAAATAGGGTTGAAGAGCCTCATCGTTTGTGCCTATTTGATATGCCTCATCTGCCTTGTATCTGTGCAGTGAATATCTATCCTCAAAAGTATATAGAGCTACAGTGGTAATTCCCAGTTCAGATGCTGCTCGCATTATTCTGATGGCAATCTCTCCACGGTTAGCTATTAGTAATCTTTTTATTGGTTTTACGTAATCTTTCATCTAAATGGATGGGGGTAAAGTCAGTATCTCAATAGAGAATATAGCATATATAAACTCTAAAAACTAACGAATTTAGTGGTAGAGACAAAGCCAATCAATTTTTGAGACTATAATCTCAATCGAATCTTGGAATAATTCAATTTTGGTAATAGATTCTTTTAATCTATCCAATAGCCTTAGCTGGGTTGCCAAAAACTGTTGCGTTTTCTGCGACGTTTTCTATTACCACAGAACCAGCACCTACACGTGCATTTTTCCCAATAGTTATACCTGAAACTACTGTGACATTGCTACCCAAAAATGCACCTTCTTCTATTTTGGCTTCACTAGAAATAACCGAACCGCTACCTATTTCTACATAGTTTCCAATTTCGGCTTCTGCGTCTATCACGACTGATGTTCCTAAAATATTTAAGTTGCCTACTCTAGCAAAAGGCCCTACTACCGTACTTGCGGCTACTAAATTTCCATGACCAATTACGGCTTCTTCTGAAACCACTGCTGATTTATGAATGGCGTTGATGGGCATGGTCTTGCGTTTTTTATTTAGCATTTCCGCAAGGCTTTTTCTGTCGGCTTGGTTTTTAACAGCCACAAAAGCTTCTGTTTTTTTACCAATAATTTTTAGGATTCCGGCATCGTCCGTAGCACCCATAATCATAACCGTTCCTATTTCAGTATTATGAAGTTCCGTTTTGTCATCTAATATGCCATAAATGAGCACATTGTTCTCATTAAATATATCGAGAGCTATTTTTCCTAAGGTGCCAGCACCAAAAATTATAACGGGATTGTCCATATTGATTTTAATATAAATTTTTAAGCTGGTTTTTATAAGCCAGTCTTCTTTCTCTAAAACGTTCTTTACTGTATGAATAAAGAATTTGCAAAGCTAGTGGGATTCTCTCAGAGTTTTGACCTCCAAAAAGACTAGTTTCAATTTCTCTAATGGCTAAACCCACTTTTTGCCCAGATACCTTTTCAATTTCTACGGAAGACAGGGAGTCAAATGGTTTTTTCTCCATCCATTTCATTTGGTTTCGCCAAAGACCCAAAACCTGTTCTAGGTTTTCAGGGTTTAGGTCGGACTTCATTAGGTTCAGGAAGTTCTTATTATAAACATTTTGTTTTTCTTGAAACCGATAAAGAAGTATTTGTTTTTTGATTTGATTTTGAAAAATCAAAGCCAACAGAGCCAGTAGGGTTAGTATTCCAAAAAAGATAAGTAGCCCAATGGAGAGCATTTTGTTTTCCTTCTTTTTTATGAAATCTGCAGAAGAAACAAGAAGCCTGTCTTTCAGCAAGCTGTCTGAGACTAACTCTTGAAAGAATAAGCTGTCCGTATTTGACCAGAAGGCAGTACTATCGTTTTCAACAAATGTCCAAACTGGAAGTTTGAGGGTTTGGATTTTGTCAACATTAAAAGTCCTAAGTGTATAAATAACACTATCTACACTTGTGGAGTCTTTGGTATGTGTAGGGAAGAAAACGTAGTTTTTTAATTCGAATGGCTTAAAGTAAATCGCCTTATTTGGGAAAAAGACGTCGCTTTTAGCATTGTGCCTATAGGTTAAGGAAACCTTTATGTCTTGACCAACATTGGCATTTTTTGAGATAAAGTTTATACTTGGATTTTGACCAAAGGTGGCTATGGAAAAAGTACCTATCAAAGTCCAAATTCTTAAAAAAGTAAGGGGATATTTAAAGTTTGATATTATCACTTTCTTACTCTGAATAGTTCAACAAGTCTTGGTATAAAATCTTCGGTAGACGAAATAGACAGGTAAGAAGCGTTATACTGCTTACAAAGCTTTTCTAAAGTGTTCTTACTGTCGTTAAATGACTGCTTCATTCCCTTTTGAAACTTTCTAGAAGATGTATTTACCCATCTCAAGGTGTTGTTTTCTGTATCTTGAATTGGAATTAGCCCCAATTCAGGCAAGTTCACTTCTCTGTCGTCATATAAATGTAAAACCACTAAGTCGTGTTTTTTTGCAAGTGCCTTGAGGTTGTCTTGGTAGCCTTCGTCCTGAAAATCGGAAATCATGATGATAACGCTTTTCCTTTTAAGAATATTTAAAGTAAAACGAATGGCTTCTGTAATATCTGTTTTGAATGATTTTGGAATAACCTGAAATAGTTTCAATATGAAGTTGTAGGCGTGTTTCATGCCGTTATCAGGCTTAAGATAAAGCTCCTTTTGGTCTGTGAAACAGTATAAACCAACGTGACTAGACTCTTTTATGGCAGATAATGCCATAACGCCACAAATCTCTTTTGCTCTGTCAATTTTAGCTCTTCCGTGTTCGCCTACTTGCTGCGATGCACTCATATCAAGCAAGAAAAAGACGGTTTGCTCTTTCTCCTCTTTAAAAATTTTGACGTAAGCTCCGTGACCTTTTGCGGTGGTAATCCAGTCAATAGTTCTTACATCGTCGCCGTATTGATATGTTCTCAAATCGGCAAATTCCAAACCGGTTCCCTTAAAAATAGAGCTAAAATTACCGTGCATTTGAGAGTTGACGGCTTTTCTAATTCTAATTTCATATTTGTCCAGTCTGGAAAATATCTTTTTCACGCGGTATTAAGCTTTTTTATAATCTGCTTTATTATTAAGAATGCAGGCATTGATTACTTTTGTTGAGCAAAGTTAGTGGGTTTATCTGAAATTCGCTTTTAAGATAAGAGTGCTTAAGTCTTAAATTCTTTGGAGTCTTTAATGTGTTGTTTATTAATCAGTTACAATTAAGGTGAGTTTGAAAATTATCAAGGTACTAGTTTTGGCATTATTTTTCACGAGTTGTGGTAATGAGGATGCTCCAGAAAATCTGATTTCAGAAGAGGTTATGGTAGATTTGATTTCCCAAACACATATTTTAGAGTCAAAGGTGGGTAGAATGAACCTAAACAGTTATGATTCGGCTCATGTGGCATTTCAGTACCTTCAAAAGAGGCTTTGGGAAGAGAAGGGAGTGGATTCTCTGCAGTATAATGAGAGTTATGAGTATTATGCCAAGTACCCAAAGCTCTTTACCGAGATTTATCAAAAGGTAGAAGACAATCTGGAGGCCATGGAAAACGAGGCGAAAGACATAGAAACGGCAGAACCAATTTCGAAAGAATAAAGCATGATAGAAGAGAATTTAGTTATCATACCTACGTATAATGAAAAGGAGAACATTGAGGCCATAATTCTTAAGGTCTTCAGTCTTTCTGTACCTTTTCACGTGCTTATTGTGGATGATGGCTCTCCGGACGGCACTGCTGATATTGTAAAAAAATTGCAGCAAAAGTATCCTGAAGAACTTCATTTAGAAGAGCGTGCAGGGAAGCTAGGTTTGGGCACGGCTTACATTCATGGATTTAAATGGGCTTTAGCGAGAAGCTATCAGTTTGTTTTTGAAATGGATGCCGATTTTTCACATAATCCAGATGACTTAGTTCGACTTTACAATTCTTGTAAAATAGACGGGAATGATATGTCTATTGGTTCTAGGTACATTTCTGGCGTAAATGTGGTAAACTGGCCTATAGGACGCGTGTTAATGTCTTATTTTGCTGGGGTTTATGTTCGTTTTTTGACACGAATGCCTTTTATGGATCCTACTGGTGGCTTTGTTTGTTATACCAGAAAGGTTTTGGAAACTATTCCGCTAGATAAAATCACGTTTGTGGGTTATGCATTTCAGATAGAAATGAAGTTTAACGCCTATCTCTACAAATTTAAAGTGCACGAAGTGCCTATTATTTTTACAGACCGTACCAAAGGCACCTCAAAAATGTCGTCAGGCATTTTCAAGGAAGCCATCTTTGGTGTGGTAATAATGAAAATATGGAGCTGGTTTAAAAAGTTCGAGCGTTAAGCTGGCTCATCTGTTTTATACTGTATACCTGCTTCTTTTCTGGTTTTATCTAATAATCTTATCAGTTTTAAGCTTTGTGAAAGAGGCCATAAGTCAGACTGTGTTTTTCCTTTTCTAAGGCAGTCATTCACTTCTTCTATCTCAGAATCGTAGCCGAAAGTTTCTCTTGGGAACTTGAAAACTTGTGGTTCGCCTTCGTTCGGGATGAATTCTATTTCTTTTGTTTCATGAAACTTAGTTTTCATCACAATGCGTCCTTCTGTACCGAAAATAGTTGCCTCTACATTAGTTGGTGCCCCAAAAGTGCAACTTAACTTGGCTATGGCATTATTGTCGTATTTGTATATGAAGGCTGTGGTTTCATCTACACCTGTAGGACCTTGGGTAGAAGTGGCTAAAATGCTGGAAGGATAATCCAAAATCAACAGCGATAAAAAGGCTGGGTAGATGCCGATATCTAAGAATGCACCGCCGCCATATTCAGGATTTAAAACCCTTCTTTCAGGTAGAAATGGTGGAATAAAGCCAAAGTCTGCTTGAAGTAACTTTATGTCACCCAAAGCTTTTGATGCTATAATTTCAAGGACTTTTTTAGTGCTAGGCAAAAAACGAGTCCAAAGAGCTTCCATTAAGAAGGTTTCTTTTTCTTTTGCCAAATCAATCATTTCTTGTACCTCTTGCTCATTCATGGCAAATGGCTTTTCGCAAAGAGCCGCTATACCTTTATTTAGGCAGAGTTTTGTGCATTCAGCATGACTGGTGTGAGGTGTTGCTATGTAAATAGCATCTAATTCTGGTGTATTAAAGATTTCCTCATAAGAGCCATAGGCGTGGGCGGCATCATATCTTTTGCCAAAATCTGTTGCTCTTTCGATAGAGCGTGAAGCTACGGCTACTAGTTTTGCGTTTTTTACGGTAGCTAAATCTGATGCAAATTTCTCTGCTATTCTACCTATTCCAATAATTCCCCAGTGAATTGTCTTGCTCATTAAATGTTCTTTTTTGAACATCTAATTTATGAGAAAAATACGAGATTATTTTTTTATAAAACGCTTTGTTAGGCTTTGCTCTTTGGTATCAACCTTAATGAGGTATGCTCCAGGGTTTAAGGCCTGAAGGTTTAATAGCCAACCATTCTGGTTTGAGTAAGTATTTTCTGTTTTTTGTGAAACACCAGCAATGTTAAATATAGTTATAGACGCTTCTAGGTCAAAAATGGAAAGAACTGCTTTTTCATCAGTAGGGTTTGGGTACAAAGAAATGGCAGTTGTTTCCGGAGCTAGTGCCAATGGGATGTTTTGAATTAATAAGCTAGGTCCTATATATGCTTTGCCATTGGTGCCGTAATATTTAAGGCGATAGTAGTTTGCCCCTAACCTTAACTGAGGGTCTAGGTAACTATAGTTTTTTCTACTGCTACTATTTCCGGAAATTGAAAATGTTTGAAGCGGGATAAATGAGGTGTTATCTGCACTCTTTTCTACCACAATAGATTTGGCAGAAGACTCATAATTAGTTCTCCAAGAGAGTTCTCCTTGGTTATCTAGGTTTCTGAAACCTCTAAAATCTGTAATTTCAATAGGTGTGGGTTCACCCAGCATTAATAGCCAAAAGTCGTTTTCGCCATTGTTTTTTGATACGTCTTCAGAAGAACTGCGGCTTACGCCAGCAATAGCCCATGTCTCGTTGCTTAGGGCAATTCCTCCTCGACCTACGTCTAAGTCTTCTCCACCGTACTGTCCTGCATTAATAATTTGGCCGGACGAGCTTACCGTAAGCGTTAGTATATCTGTGAGTGGGCCTTTTGACGTTACTCCTGTAAGCCTAGAATCACTTGTTCCAAGAGCTAGATAGTTGCTATTACCGCTATAAACGATGTCATAAAGGTTGTCGTTACTCTCTCCACCATAGGGTGTTTTCCATCGCAGGTTTCCGTTTGTGTCTATTTCAAATAGGTAGGCATCTTTATTTCCAAAACTTGAATTGATTGAACCTTGGTTAGAGCTGGTTTCACCCACTAAAACAAAGCCTGTTTTTTGATGGTTTTCAATGAGTCCGTGAAGTGCATCAATGTTATTTCCTCCCCAAGCTTTTTGCCAAAGTAAATTGCCATTTTTGTCTGTTCTTACAGCAAAAAAATCTAGGTTCCCGTTTCCTGCACCAGCTATTTGGGTTGAGTTAGAGGTAGTGCTACCCACCATCTGTACGTCGCCATTAGAAGCTATTGCGATATTAGAAAGCTGTTCGTCAAAATCGCTACCAAATATTTTTTGCCAAAGTGTGTCTCCTGTTGGGGTTAACTTTGTTAGGTAAAACTGCTTTGCTTTATATGGCGAAGAGCCTATTTCATGTGTTCCTCCTATGTATATGAATCCGTCTTTTGATACCGCTACCGCGGGTTTTGAAAAAGTGCTGGCGTAATGATAAGTGTCTTCTGTAAATCTCCTTCCTCCCGGGATTATTCGCGTGGAAACCAGGTTGCCATCTTCTTTTATTCTAATCATTAAGATGCCGCCATTGGTTCCGTTATAGTTTGCATCGCCATTAGTAGATTTGGTGGAGCCAACTATTACATATTCGCCATTTGATGTTTTTGCTATGCTGGTAGCTTCATCGTCATCCGAACCACCAAAGGTTTTAGACCATACCAAGCTTCCGCTTTGATTTAGCTTTACTGCCCAAAAATCGCTTCCGCCATTTCCTCTAGCCCCATTAGATGCTCCTACATCAAAACTGTTTTTTGAATGCGTGGAGCCCACCATGATAATGCCATTGTCAGAAGTTTTTATAAGGTCATTTGCAGCATCATCTTCATCACCACCAAAAGAGTGCTGCGATGTAATGCTGTAAGTCTGGGAAAATACGTAAGGGCTTATTGATAGAGCAAGAGCTGTCAATAAGCATTTATAAGAAATCATCAAGCAAGAATATGTTTTATAGATTAATACAAAATTCATGCCTATAAAAAAGCCCTGATTGCGGAGCAATCAGGGCTAGACTAAATAATAAGGAGCTTCTTAAAGAGAAGCGATAATGCCGTTCAATGTAGCACTAGGTCTCATTGCTGCTGATGTTTTATCATCAGATGGGTGGTAATATCCGCCCATGTCAATAGCCTTACCTTGAACTGTATTTAATTCTTCTACAATACTAGACTCATTAGCCCCGAGTTTTGAAGAGATATCAGTAAAGAGAGCTTGAAGATCTTTATCTTCTGTTTGGTTTGCTAAGGCCTCTGCCCAGTACATAGCAAGGTAAAAATGGCTTCCTCTGTTATCTAATTCTTTAACTTTCCTAGAAGGAGATTTTCTATTCAAAAGTAATTTCTCAGTAGCGTTATCTAAAGTTTCACCCAAGATTCTCGCTTTCTGGTTATTGTCTTTTTCGCCTAAGTGGTCTAAAGAAACTGCGATGGCTAAAAACTCTCCTAGAGAATCCCATCTTAAATGGTTTTCTTGTACAAACTGCTGAACGTGTTTTGGGGCAGAACCACCAGCACCAGTTTCAAACAATCCGCCACCATTCATTAATGGTACAATGGAAAGCATTTTAGCAGAAGTACCAACCTCTAAAATTGGGAATAGGTCTGTTAAGTAATCTCTTAACACGTTTCCAGTTACAGATATAGTGTCTTCTCCTTTGATGATTCTCTCTAAAGAAAAACGAGTGGCATCTTTAGGAGACATTATTTTAATCTCTAAGCCAGTAGTATCGTGATTTGGAAGGTATTTGTTTACTTTCTCAATTAACTGTGCATCGTGAGCTCGGTTTTTATCTAACCAAAAGATGGTTGGTGTACCTGTAGCTCTTGCTCTATTTACAGCTAGTTTAACCCAGTCCTGAATAGGTGCATCTTTAGCTTGACAAGCTCTCCAGATGTCACCAGCTTCTACAGCATGCTCCATAAGTGTTGCACCGCTTGCGTCAATAACTTTTACAACACCGTCAGTAGGTATTTCAAATGTTTTGTCATGCGAGCCGTACTCTTCTGCTTTTTGAGCCATTAGGCCAACGTTAGAAACGCTACCCATTGTAGTAGGGTCAAGAGCACCATTCTTTTTGCAGAATTCGATAGTTTCTTCATAAACAGAAGCATAGCTACTATCTGGAATAACTGCTTTAGTATCTTGTTGTTTTCCAGCGGCATTCCACATTTGACCTGATGTTCTTATCATGGCAGGCATAGAAGCGTCAATGATAACATCACTAGGTACATTAAGGTTGGTAATTCCTTTGTCAGAATTAACCATTGCTAAAGCAGGACCATTTTCATAGCACGCCTGAATGTCAGTCTCAATTGCTGCCTTTTCAGCTGCAGGAAGTTCAGAGATTTTATTAAGTAAATCGCCAAAGCCATTATTTACATCAACACCAAGCTTTTCAATAGTGTCAGCATATTTTTCAAATACTGGTTTGAAGAAAACCTTTACAGCATGTCCAAAAATGATAGGGTCAGACACCTTCATCATGGTTGCTTTCATGTGAAGCGAGAAAAGAACGTTCTTCGCTTTTGCGTCAGCTATTTGTTCTGATAAAAAGCTAATTAAAGCTTTTTTGCTCATTACTGTGCTATCTAAAATTTCTCCAGCTAGTAAAGAAATTTTGTCTTTTAAAACAGTTACAGAACCATCTTTGGCAACTAACTCAACTTTTACATCTGTGGCAGTTGGTACGGTAACAGATTTTTCATTGGAGCAGAAATCGCCTGAGCTCATGGTGGCTACGTGTGTAGCAGAGTCTGTAGACCAAGCCCCCATGCTATGTGGGTTGTTTTTTGCGTAAGTTTTAACTGCTTTTGGTGCTCTTCTGTCTGAGTTACCTTCACGAAGTACAGGGTTTACCGCACTTCCTTTAAGTTTACTATATTTTGCAAAAACAGCTTTTTCTTCGTCTGTTTTTGGCTCTTCAGGATAATCTGGAAGAGCATATCCTTGAGACTGTAATTCTTTTATTGCTGCTTCTAGTTGAGGAACCGAAGCCGAAACGTTTGGCAATTTGATAATATTAGCTTCTGGTGATTTTGCTAATTCTCCCAATTCAGCTAGATCGTCGCTTTGTCTTTGGTCTTCTTTTAAGTACTCAGGGAAAGCAGATAAAATTCTAGCAGCCAACGAAATGTCTCTAGTTTCTACAGCTACACCAGCCTTAGAAGTAAAAGCTTTTATAATTGGAAGTAAAGAGTAGGTCGCTAAAGCAGGTGCTTCATCGGTTATGGTATAAATGATTTTTGACATGAATTGTTAGTTTTAAGTCTTTTATGGTCTTCGGCCATATATAATAGAACAATGTTCTCTCTTGAAAAGAGGTGCAAAGATAAGAATTTTGACGCAAACTTTAACCAAAAAAAGAGTTCTCGGAAACCGAGAACTCTTTATGCACAATATTAAGTTTTGTCAATTAAATCTTAATTAGTTTAATAGCTCATCAAATGTTAATGAAACATAATACATAGAACCTACAGATGGGCTACCAAAAGCCTGAATGTAAGGTTTGCCACCTATGTTAGAACCTCCAATTTTAACAATAGACTTGATAGAAGAAAGCTTGTAGCTAACTTGTGCATCTATGTTATTAACTACAGGTACTTGCGTGTTTTGATATCTTGCTAAGCTAGAGTTTGTAGGAACGCCAAAGCTTGACTCCCAAGTGAACTCATCTTGGTGTCTGAAGTTGATATTAAATCCAAAGTCATTTCCTGGAGCAATTCTTCTTCCAAAGCTTAAGTTATAACGATATGCAGGTGTGTTAAAACCTGACGATTGTAATTCATCTGAAGGAGTGAAACCTTGAAGCTGATTAAACGCGATGTTACCACCAATCGTGAACCTGTTTGGTAATGAATAATCTAACTGTGCAGCCCAACCTTGAACGGTAATTTCTTGAGAAGTATTAGCTGGTCTAGAGTATGCTAGCCTTGTACTTGCACTAGCCACACCAGATTCTACAGGAAGGCCCGGGCCAGCAGCGGCTATTGGAACAATTACAGAAGTTGTACCTATGAAATTTGTGTACTTACTGTAATAGTAATAAGCGTCAACTAGTAGTTTTTTGCCTATTATACCTTTATAGCCGATTTCGTAAGAAACAATCTTTTCAGGCTGAAGTTGCTTATATTGATATTTTGGTAAAGCTTCTGCAGCGTAAGCAGCACTTACCTGACTCGCTACCTCCGTTACTTTTTCTGTCACTACAGCCTCAACACCACCAGCGATTGTTGCTGCAATTTCAGGGCTGCTCATTTGAGCTGTTACGCCAGCAATGATTGCCGCTTCTGCATTCTCTGGAGCTATTTGACCAGCTTGAACTGCAGCTTGAACTTGAGCTGTAACTCCTGCAGTTACTTGCTCTTGAACAGCGGCTATTACTCCCTGTTGAATTAAAGGAATACTAGGAGTCACTGCCGCTATGCCATAATTAGTAGCTTTCTCAGTAATAGATGCTAACTGTGCATCTGAAAATTGGAACTGACCTGTGGCTAAAGCGGTAAGCGTTACTAAAGAAACTCCATTACCTAAGTTATATCTGTCATTAAACTCTGGCAAGCCACCAATCAATGTTCCTGAAGGTGTTGCTAAGTCAATGTACTGATTTTGTGTAGTAGGAATTCTAAAGCCTTGCTGTACAGAAAGACGAATGTTAGAGTTTCCAAAAGAAGTTACTGCAGAGAACCTTGGACTAAATTGACCTTCAAAATTTTCATTTTTATCATATCGCATAGAAGCAGTAAGCTTTAAGTGATCGTTAAATACACTTTTTGCCACTTGTGCAAAAGCACCCCACTCATTAATTGGAATACTTCCCGTTCTTCCATCTTTGGTATCGGCAAATAATGTTCCGTTAGAGCGTAAGTCGTATTGACGATAATTAGCACCTACTAAAACATCCATGAAAGTTATTTCATTTTTGAAATTGTAGACACCATCAAGATGATACATGTTGGTTTTCTCTGAAAAAGCACCACCAGTAATTCCGTCGTTATCAACATCTGCGATGGCTTCGTTTCTATACGTTTCATATAAAGTATTGTATTCGCTAGAACCAGAAACTGGAAGGTTCCTGTCTGCATAAGCTCTTGCAGCAGCATGTGAAGCGGCATCAGCAGCTCCTCCTAATTTACCTGTAAGGAAACCTTGAAGGTATTCGCCAAACCAGTTTGCATGAGGACTAACACTATTTAACATGCCAACAGCTGCAAGACCTGCAAAATAAGAATCACCAGATCGTTCTTGCGTAGTGTAACCTCTTAGCATAAAGTTATCACCTTTCAGTTCTAATTTATACTGAGCCAAATTGAAGTTTCTTAGTGAGTATCTACCTGTTCCAGTATAAACGGTGGTACCATAACCATAGTTAAACTGACCAATTGCTTCTATTTTGTCATTAAGTCTGTAATGTAGTGCTAGGTTTGTTTTAAAACTCTTAGTTCCATAGTCTACCATGTCCCTTTCAATAAAGCCTGTTCTACTTACATTGGTATTAGGCACTAAACCAGCATCTAAGGCTCCTTGTAATTGACCTTTAAAAGCGTCAGGTACTGCAGGGCTAGCTAAAAGGCCATTTGCCACAGTTGTCATATTTGCTTGAACTTCATCGCCATAAATATTAATGGCATCTGTTTCGTAAGGATTTCCTGAAGCAGCGTTTAGGTTAGTATAGTCGGTAGCTTGCCAGTCGTCAGCTGTTAGGTAAGATAAGTTTACTTTAAAGGCCCATTTGTTGTTAAAAGCTTTCGCATATCTTATAGTAGCATCATAAAAAGGCGTTGTTTTTTTGTCTCTATTGTCTGCTACCATAATACCTGTTTTCACATTGGCACTTAAGCCTTGGTATAAAAATGGACTTTTAGAATTCATTAGAATAAGACCATTGATGGCATTTGGGCCATATAAAGCAGATGCTGCTCCTGGTAGCACCTCAACACTTTCTAAATCAAGTTCGGGAATACCAATGATATTATCCATTGGGAAGTTAAGCCCCGGAGCAGAGTTGTCCATTCCGTCGATCATCTGAACTGTTCTTGGATTACCCGTAGCTCCAAAACCTCTCATATTGATAGATTTGAATAAAAGACCTTGCGTGGTCATGTCTATTCCTTTCATGTTGGCTAAGCCTTCATAAAAACTAGCAGAGGCATTTTGCTGAATGGCTCTTATGTCCATTTTTTCTACGGTCACTGGCGACTTCATAACACTTTCTTCTACTCTAGAAGCGGCTACTACCACCTCTTGACCTAGAAGAGATTGCTCATCAAGAGAAATCTGGAGTTTCGTGTTATCACTTGTGATTTGTATTTCCTGCGTTTGGAAACCAAGGTAACTCACCACAATTTCAAAAGGGGTAGGAGTAGAGGTATTAAGCTCAAACTCGCCTTTGATATCTGTAATGGTTCCAATGATCTTTCCTTTAACCTGAACACTCACCCCTATAAGCGGCTCTTTTGTCTCGGCGTCGGTGATGATACCCGTAATAGTACTTTGGGCATTTGTGGTAAAAGCTGCCAGAAATAGCAAAAAAGCTATTGGCGTAAACTTTTGAAGGATAAGTTTAGACATATTTCAGTTTTTAATTTATTGATAAAGTAATTTTTTGCTGGCTAGAATACTACAAATCAAATAGTATTATTATTCAATTCAAACTAAAAATTATGATATTTTTTATTCAGCGGGCAGTTTGAAGAGATTATTGGGGTATTCTAAGCTATAGCCATCTAAAGTTTGGCTATAAACTGCTATTGAATAATACGTATAAGTCAGAAGAGATGTGGAAGCTGCTACTTTGTATCAAGCAGGTTATAAGCGATTTACTAAGGCTTGTCTTAAGATAAAAAACGAGAACGGTAGTTTAATGGAGTTGTGTTTTTGACGCTCTTAAATTGTCTATTGAAATTGGAAAGATTATTAAAGCCACTTTCAAAAGAAACCTCCGAAACGCTATGTTTGTCTTTTTGAAGTAGTTTACAGGCGTGCTCAATTCTTATTTCTGTTAAAAAGGTACTGAAAGTTTTGCGGGTTCGCTTTTTAAAATATCTACTAAAAGCGGATTCGCTCATGCTTGCCAATCCAGCAATTTCATGAAGTTTGATGTCTTGCTTAAAGTTTTGCATGACATATTCAAAAACTTTTTTGATTCTGTCGGAGTCTACATGGTTGTTTAAATAAATAGGGTCAGAGGTTAAAAATTTAAAGTCTTTGGTTCTGCTCATTTTATTTAAAATAGAAAGGAGAGCAATGAGCCTGTCCATGTTTTCTTTTTCAGAAAGACCTAATAAGTCGTCTTCTAATTCTTCTGCAAAACGTTTACCAAATTGTACCCCTCTTTTACAATTATCTAAAAGCTGTTTTATGAGAAGATTTTCTGGTGCCTCTAAAAATGAGGTTCCAAGAAAGTCTTCGTTAAAGTGAATGACTAAAGATTTAGCTCGCAGTCCAGAGTTTTCTTTATAATACTCTGGCGTATTTTTATAATAGTGTGGTAAGTAAGAGCCAATCATAGCCAAATCTCCTGGCTCAAAATCTGATATGCTGCTACCGATGTACTTTTCACCAACACTTTTTTGCATAAACACTATTTCTACTTCTGGATGATAGTGCCATGGTGTAGGGAAAAAAGCCGCTTCTTGATCAAAAATATTGAAAGAATAATCAGACGGCGTTGATATTTTTAATAATTGTGGCTTCACTTTTTAAGTATATTTTGTCCAAAAATACTACTAAATAGTAATAATAGTATTAGATTTCCCTTACTTTTGTTACATAATATCATATTAAATCAAATAATAGTTCAATGAAAGCATTTAGTACAAGCATGGTTTACGTGCTTTTGAGTTGCCTTAGCTTTAGTTCTTTGGCCCAAAAAGCATCAAAAGATGGTTGGATAACCCTATTCAACGGAAAAAATTTAGACGGCTGGAATCAAAAAAACGGAGAAGCCAAATACACTGTAGAAAATGGTGAAATAGTAGGAACAACAGTAGCCAACACGCCAAACTCTTTTTTATGTACCAATAAAGAATACGGCGATTTCATTTTTGAAGTAGACTTAAAGGTAGCTGAAGAAATGAATTCTGGTGTTCAGTTCAGAAGCTTGTCTTCTCCAGATTATAATAAAGGGAGAGTACATGGATATCAAATGGAGGTAGATCCATCTGACAGAGCATGGTCTGGTGGAATTTATGATGAAGCTAGAAGAGGCTGGCTTTATATTCCAAACATGAATGAGCCAGCAAAGAAGGCTTTCAAACATAATGACTGGAATACGTATAGGATAGAGGCTATTGGTTCTGTACTAAGAACATGGGTAAATGGAGTGCCGGTTTCTCACCTTATTGATGAAGAAACAGCTGCTGGGTTTATTGCCCTTCAGGTACATGGTATAGGCTCTAGCGACAGAGCAGGAAAGCAAATAAAATGGCGTAACATCAGAATAAAGACAGAGAATTTAGTTGCTAGTCCTTATGATGAGGTTCCTGTAGTAAACTTGATTGACAATAATCTTTCAGCACAAGAAGAAAACCAAGGGTATAAATTACTTTTTGATGGAAAAAGTTTTGACGGCTGGAGAGGTGTTAATAGAAAAGACATGACTGGTAAAAGATGGTCTGTAGATGATGGTAACATCATGATTAGTAAGTCTGATGGTTCTGAAACAGGAAATGATATTGTTACTACAGAAAACTATGGTGCTTTTGAGTTAGTGTTTGATTTTAAATTGACACCAGGTGCAAACTCAGGTGTAAAGTATTTTGTGAACGAAGATTTTGATGCAGGCGGAAAGTCTGGAATAGGTCTTGAGTTTCAAGTATTAGATGATGTACTTCACCCAGATGCTAAAATGGGAGTGGTTGGTAATAGAACATTGGCCTCTTTATATGATTTGATTCCATCTACAAAGGTTGATAAGCGTTTTCAAAGAAAAATTGGTGAGTGGAATCAGGGAAGACTAGTAGTAATGCCAAACAACACTGTTCAACACTGGTTAAACGGCTATAAAGTGGTAGAGTACGAAAGAAAGAGCAATATTTTCAATGCTTTAGTAGCTAGAAGTAAATATGCTAAGTATGAAAACTTTGGTACGGCAGACGAAGGTCCAATCTTGCTTCAAGATCATGGAGATGAAGTAAGGTTTAAAAATCTTAAAATTAGAAAACTGTAATATTCTTATTTAATAAAACAACCCTATGAATACAAATAGAAGAGAATTTATAAAGAAATCTGTATTGGCAGGAATGGCCACAAGCATCTCAGCCAGTAGTTACGCTAAAATTATTGGTTCCAATGATCGCGTAAGAGTTGGTTGCGTTGGTTTTTCTGACCGTCACCGTTCTTCACATGTAGCTTCCTTCAAAGCTCTACAAAAAGAGATGAATTTTGAAATGGTAGCCGTTTCAGATATTTGGAACAAAAGAAGAACAGAAGGTCAGGCATATTTACAAAAGGAACTAGGCAGTAAGGTTACCGCCTATAATAATAACGATGAGCTTTACGCTTCTAAAAGTGTAGATGCTGTTATGATTAGTACGGCAGATTTTCAGCACGCATTACATACTATAGAAGCTGTTCAGGCAGGATGTGATGTTTATGCAGAAAAGCCTTTGGCAGAAACCATGGAAGATAACCGTGCGGTTTTAAAAGCGGTTAAGGATTCTGGAAAGATAGTTCAGATAGGCTCTCAAAGAAGAAGTGGGGCTAACTACCACGCAGCAGCAGATTATATCAAATCTGGTAAATTTGGTGATATCAAGATGGTGGAACTTATGTGGAATGTAAACCAGCCAGGCAGATGGAGAAGACCTGAGTTGGTAGCAAACCTTAAGGAGTCTGATGTAGATTGGAAACGATTTTTGATGAACAGACCTTATGAGGAGTTTGACCCTCGTAAATATTTAGAGTACAGACTATTCTGGCCATATTCTTCTGGAATTCCAGGACAGTGGATGTCTCACCAAATTGATACAGTTCACTGGTTTAGTGGTTTAGCTCACCCAAGAAGCGTAGTAGCTAATGGCGGTATTTACCAATGGCAAGATGGCAGAAGTAATGCAGATACATTAACAGTAGTTTTTGATTATGGTCCTTTAGATGATATGTCAAAAGGTTTCCAAGTACAGTTTACTAGCCGTTTTTCTAACTCAGCTGGTGGTACTAAAGAGCTTTACTACTCTAATGGTGGAATGATTAATCTTGATACCAACGAGATTTCTTCAGAAGGTGGTCTTGAGCAGCGTCATGCATCTGCTATGGGTATGAAGGCAAACTTATTGACACCTTCTAAAATTAAGGGTCAACGAGTAGAAACTTCTGCAAATACGGGAGGAGATAATCTTACACTTAATCACGTGAAAAACTGGATGGAGTGTGTAAGAAGTAGAAAAACTCCTAATGCACCTATAGAAGCTGGATACCAGCATTCTATTGCCACGATGATGTCTAATGCGGCTTATAGAACGGGCTTGAAAGTTACGTTTGATGAGAAAACGCAGCAGGTATTAGCGGGAGGAGTTCCTTTTAAATACTAAAAACCAATGGTATTTGGCGGCCTTCTAAATCTGTTTCAAATTCTAGATTAGAAACCGTCAATCCCATTAGCCTGATGCCTTTTGGCGACGGCAAAAGGGCATTTAGCATTTCGTAGGCTTGTTTAGATATAAATTGTTCTTCCATAATTAAAAGTTGGGAGGTTCGGCTTCGAGTAATAATCTCAAAGTCGTCATATTTAATCTTTATCGAGAGCGTCTTGCCAAATGCCCTTGCTTTTTTTACCCTCTTCCAGAGCTGAGCCAAAATAATATCTAACTCCACATAAAGTTCGTCTGGCGAGTTCAGGTCATTACTAAAAGTGTTTTCTACGCCTATTGATTTTCTGATGCGGTCGGGGTTTACTTTTCTGTTATCTTTTCCTCGGCATATTTCGTGGTAGTATCGGCCGGCTTTGCCAAAGTTGTTTACCAGAAATTCTAAGCTTTTTTCTTTGAGGTCTTTGCCTGTGGCAATTCCCATTTTCGTCATTTTTTCTGCCGTCACTTTTCCTACACCATAAAAACGTTTTATAGGAAGGGTCTCTACGTAAGCTTCTGCTTGATGAGGTTTTATGACAAACATGCCATTTGGCTTATTGACATCCGAAGCGGTCTTGGCGAGAAACTTATTAAAGGAAATTCCAGCTGAAGCGGTCAATCCCGTTTTTGCCTTTATTTTTTCTCTTATTTGCTTCGCAATTTCTGTAGCGAGCGAAATGTTTTTGTGATTTTCTGTCACATCTAAATAAGCCTCATCTAAAGATAGCGGCTCAATCAATTCGGTATATTCTAAGAAAATCTCTCTGATTTGATTTGAAACTTTTTTGTATTCTTCAAACCTCGGCTTGACAAAAATAAGATTAGGGCAAAGCCTTTTGGCAGTTTTAGATGGCATGGCTGAACGTACGCCAAACTTCCTAGCCTCATAGCTAGCCGCTGCCACCACACCTCTTTCTGCACTGCCTCCTACGGCCACAGGTTTCCCTTTCAGCTCTGGATTATCACGCTGCTCCACCGACGCAAAAAAGGCGTCCATGTCTATGTGGATAATTTTTCGGAGGGGTGTTTTCAATAGTTTATAAATTACTCATTAATCAGCTGGTTTTTGAATACTTTAGAGCAAATACCCATGCGAGAGGATTTTAAAGTCATTGCAAGACAAGACATTATTCAATATTTATAGCCTTTATTGTATCAAGAGTATCTAACTCTAAAAGCAGTTTTTTTAACACGGTGACATCTGCTGATCCCATATCCACTCTAATTTCCAAATTATTTTCCTTATGAAATGACCAGCTATGAATTAAGCCTAAACCAAGTTTATCATTAGAGTCTTTTAAAGCTTTTTCATTCCACTTTTGGAAAACTCTGATAACCATATTTTCAATATTTAATAATATTAAATCGCCTACAATATTTGGTTCAATATCGATTATTAAGTTTTGATTCATACTCTTAATATTTAAATCAAAATGCAACGAATCGAGTTTTAAAGGATTTTGAATGGTTGGGTACAAAATCTCATGAACTTTAATTGCGTCCAAATCCTCAAACCAAAAAATAATATCAGATTCTTCAATATCAATATCACTTGGCACATATATCCTACCTGATTTTGAACTCCAATTTATTTCTACCGGATAAAAGTAATCGTACAATATTAGAGCCCATTGTATTTTTGACACATCCCCAGAGGAGTATGAAAATTTATCCTTAAAAAAAGCCGAAGGTAATTCAATAATTACATTTCCACGAGATTTAATTCCCGTTTTACTTTTAAAATTCCGTTCTAACTTTTTGCTGGCTATATCAATAAATTCTTTTGAGAATTCTAAATTTGTAATTCTTTCCTTTCTTTCAATAAAATATTCAGCATCCCAGAAATTCAATCTTTTTTTACCCATCTTTTTTAATCAAATCGCTTATCTCCTTCATATCCAATACTGGTTCATTTTCTTTAATAAACCATCTTAAAAGCAGAGTCCAAACCCAAGTCTGGCAAAACTTGGTTCATGTGGTGCTTCAAATGCTCCACATAATCTTTCATAATAAACTCCAACGTGAATGGTCCTACACCTTCCACTTTTAACTCGTTTGATAAAGCATCCACAGGTACATTTTCAATGATATGAGCGATGTGATGATTAAACATAGCCCAGAAATCTATCAATTGATTCCAGTCATAATGCTCGTATTTCTGAATATCGACCCACTCATTTTGATGATAACCTGCCACATCTATACTTTTTGATTCTATAGCCTTTACAAACTTCATTTGATTGTTATTTGCCGAGTCTATCAAATGTCCTAAAATCTCTTTTGGACTCCATTTGCCTTCGGCAGGTCTCTTTGATGCAGATTTATCATTTATTTCTTTGAGAATGGGAGTCATTTTATTGACAACATCCTTTAAGTTTTGGGCAACTTCTATCATTCAAATCGTTAATTTTGAGCCAAATTTAAAGATTTAGATTTTCAAAGACATCTAATAGGTAAATACTAACGCATTCTACATTTTGATTCCTTTTATATATTTCTTTCTACGCTTTGAGGCATTTTTTGTTAATCTCTTTTTTGTAAAGAGAATGGACACCACTGGAATTGAAAATGTTCCTAAGGACAAACCGATTCTTTTTGCCTCAACTCATGCCAATTCTTTCTATGATGCCATAGTGCTTCATATTGTTTTTAAAAGGTATGTGTATGCTTTGGCTAGGGGAGATGCTTTTAAGAAACCTTTGGTAGCTAAAATCTTAAATGTTATTCACATGCTGCCAGTGTGGCGTATTACAGAGGGGAGAAGCAATATGGCTAAGAATGCCAAAACTTTTGAAAAGTGTAATGAGCTTTTCAAGCAGAATAAGCAGGTTTTGATATACCCAGAAGGAATTTGTAAAAATCAAACAACGCTATTGCCACTCAAGAAAAGAGGAACAGCTTCCATGGCTTTTAAAGCTTGGAACGATGGTATAGATGTACAGGTGGTACCCGTGGTACTTACTTATGATTCATTTAAAACGTTTGGCAAAAGGATTAACCTAAACTTTGGAAAACCATTGCAAAAAGAATCATTTGACCTGAGTGAGGAAATTAGTTTTTCAAAAGACTTTACAGCCACTTTAGCCAGTAAAATGGAGCCCCTGTTTGACCATACGTTTAAGCCAGTTGGTTTTCTTAGAAATGCGTTTCATTATTTTGGTTGGCTCATTAATTTTCCGCTCTATTTAGCCATTGATGCCTTTGTCAAAAAGAAATTCGGTAAGACTATATTTTCAGATTCCATTTGGTTTGGGGTACTTTACCTTACATATCCACTCTATTTAATTCTTTTGATTTTCGGCCTTTCATTTATCTTCTAGAAAAAACTTATAAGCATGTCAGTAAAAATTGGATCTATTGCAGAAACGTTGCCAGCATTTTTGGCAGATAAAGATTACTCTCAGGTAATAGTGTTGGTAGATAAAAACACCAAAAAACACTGCTATCCTTTAGTAAAAGGCCTTTTGCCAAAACATATTTTGGTCAAAATCAAAAGCGGCGAAGCTCATAAAACGCTGGACACTTGTCAGAAGATATGGCAAACCATGACTGATGCCAATATGGATCGCCATGCTCTTATGATAGACTTAGGTGGCGGAGTGATAGGAGACATGGGAGGTTTTTGTGCAGCCACGTATAAAAGAGGGATAGATTTTATTCAAATTCCTACTACGCTTTTAGCTCAGGTAGATGCCAGTGTGGGTGGAAAATTAGGGATAGATTTTAATGGTTTCAAAAACCATATTGGAGTTTTTCAATTGCCACAAACCGTACTGATTGACTCTGTTTTCTTGAAAACACTTCCTTTCGCGGAGCTTAGGTCTGGCTTTGCTGAAATTACAAAGCACTGCTTAATTCAGGATGCAAAAAAATGGGAAGAGATAAGTAGTTTGGATTTTGAAGAGCAAAACTTTGACGACTTGATAGAGCATTCTATTGAGATTAAGAAGAAAGTAGTAGCTGCTGACCCTACCGAAAAAGGTTTGCGTAAGATTCTAAATTTTGGACATACACTAGGTCATGCAGTAGAAACCTACTTTTTAGAAAAAGGTCCGAAACATAGATTGCTGCATGGCGAAGCCATCGCTGTAGGTATGATTTGCGAAGCATTTCTTTCGCTAGAAAGAGGCATGATAGACCAAAAGCTATTTGACGAAATTGAGGAGTTTGTGTTCAGTGTTTATGGCAAAGTGAAACTAAAGCCAGAGTATATTCCTGCTATTTTGAAACATACGTTACAAGACAAAAAAAACAAAGGTTCTAAAGTGAGGTTTTCCTTACTTGATGGCCGTGGTTCTTGTGCTTTCGATGTAATATGTAATAAAGCTGAAATGAAAAGTGCCTTATTATATTATGTAGGCTAGGTCATTTTGGACTAATTGTTTGGTTTTAACGGTTTTCCAAGTTATTTTTATTTGCTACTTGCATCCTTTTTTAAAGAATGCTCGTAGATGTTGAAACCTTTAAAATCTTTTTGAATGAAAAAACTCTTACCCCTTTTTGCCTTAATCGCTTTTAGTTTTGCTGGATGCAACTCTTTAAAGCTGATGGTTGACAACGATTATAGTTACGATACAGACTTTACAACCTATAGAAACTATAATTTTTTAGCTTGTGAAGTAGACACTTCTTTTATCTGTACTGAAATTCAAGATGCCATTAGGAGGCAGATGAGAGCCAGAGGTTATAAACTAACTGACGAAGGTCCAGGACTGCTAGTAAGCTATAGTATCATCAAAGAAAGAGTAGAATACAAAGGTTATTTTCAGCCTACGTTAAACCGATGGGTAAATAAGTATGACTACGACGATACCTATAAAACACAAAATTTTAATTTTGGTGGAGGTATGATTCTTGTTTCTTTATTAGATGCAGAAAGTAGCAAGCTGATTTGGAGAGGATATGCTTCCGGTGTGTTTAACAAGAAAGTCAAAAAGCCTATTAATTATTACCGTAGTGTAGTCAGAACTATTTTTGACCAATATCCGCTCTTTGCAGCAGGTGAACAGCCGCGTAAGCTGACGAGTCTTTAAATGACCATTTTAGCGTAAATCTTTTCAATAGCCTCCGAGGGTTCTTGGCAATAGCCAGGATGTACCTCTGATGCTTGGATGATGGTGCTGCGTCTTGCAGTAAGCCATCTAAACCTTGATGCTTGGTCTTGTTCGCCGATAAGGCCAGAGTCAGCCGTTCCCTTGCATATTTTTTCAAAAGAAAGGAGGTGCTCCTTAAGCTCAATGGGGTCAATATCTTTGTTGAACGCCTTTAAGCGGTCTGTGTCTAGATGATATTTAAAACCAAGAAATCGTTTCGATTTGCAATATAAAGCTACGCCAATATTGATAGACTCACCACGGTCTACACATGGGATTAACCTCAATACGGCGTATTCGTAAAGGTGCTTATCTGGCATCGATGGCGTGTTTTAAGAATACATCAGAGTGCTTTCTTCTGTTTAAAAGAAAGTCCAAATAAAGTTTACTGCTAAGATTGTCGTCTGATGCTAGCCAGTCTTCTGGAATAACACTAACTACCTCTTCTAAAAGTTCTGTGCTTATCTTTTCAAGCATAAAATCATTGACTTCTGCGAGCATAGAAGCACTTTTCAAAAGAACATGGTCTTTGATAAGCACAAAAGGTTTTTCGCTTTGTTCTTTCCAGTTTTCCGGATTATGATGGAAATATAAAGATGCTCCGTGGTCAATAAGCCAAAGCTCTTTGTTCCATATAAGCATATTGGTGTTTCGGGCGGTACGGTCAATATTCATCAAGAATGCATCTAACCACACTATTTTGGATGCCGTAAGAGCATCTACAGTATTTACGACTGGGTCAAAAGTGATAGAACCTTTTAGGTAATGAACGCCTAGATTTAGGCCTACGCTCCATTTTAATAAATCTTGAATTTCTTCATCCGCTTCCGCTCTGCCATAGCCTTCTGGTAGGTTACCAAAAACCATTTCGGGCATTTTTAGCCCAACGGCTCTGGCTATTTCACCACCTATAAGGTCGGCAATTAGGGCTTTACAGCCTTGCCCTGCTCCACGAAATTTCAGAACATACATAAAGCCGTCATCGGCATCTACTATAGCTGGTAGCGAGCCTCCCTCTCTCAGTGGGGTGACATAGCGGTCTATATGAACGTTTCTTATTTCAATCATTATTTAAGATTGCGTAAGTTTTTGAAAAGTAGCTTCGAGACTTTCTCCCATGCCTTTAAAGGCTGCTATGCTTTCGTCTGCTACTATTTTACCTTGATTTAGCACTATTACTCTTTCACAGATAGACTCCACCTCCTGCATAATGTGCGTGCTAAAAATGACAGTTTTGTTTTTGCCTACAGCTTTAATTAAACTTCTTATTTCACTTAACTGATTTGGGTCTAAACCTGTGGTAGGTTCATCTAAAATCAAAATTTCTGGGTCATGAATTAAGGCTTGTGCCAAGCCCACACGCTGCCTATAACCCTTAGAGAGCTGACCTATTTTCTTATGCTTTTCTCGGTCAAGCCCTACCATGTCAATGAGTTCTGCAACTCTATCTTTTAAAGCCTTACCACTCATGTTATAAAGGGAACCTGCAAATTCTAGAAACTCACGAATGTACATTTCTAAATACAGTGGATTATGCTCTGGCAAATAGCCGATAGAGGCCTGAGCCAATTTGGCTTGTGTGTTCAGAGAATAGTCATTAACCATGGCTTCTCCTTCTGTGGCTTCTAAATAACCTGTGAGAATCTTCATGGTGGTACTTTTTCCTGCACCATTTGGCCCAAGGAAACCTACTATTTCTCCTTTTTGGATATCAAAACTAATACCGTCAATGGCTCTTTGCGTGCCATAGACTTTAGTAAGGTTCTTTATGGATATTGACATAAACGCTTTTAATGAAAAACGAAATTAATACATTTTATTTCGTGGTGATGTGATATTGTGGTTTAAGCTTAAAGCATGTAGGTTCAGAATTATATTTCAATTAATATTTGGCGGGATTTTGGTAGCCAAAATCCCGCCAAATGAATAAAGCTTTGGTATTATAACGATGGGTTTTACCCATCGCTACCAACATTATGCCCCTACAGGGCATCCATCTCAATTTTATTTTTTCAATGTGAGTTCAAAAGTGTCCAGAGGGGTACAAAATGAATAGAAAACTTTGAATAAGCGAACCTGGCTTATTATAAACTTAAGTTCAGTATAACGATACTTTAAAAACCCCTTTAGGGGTGTAATATTAATAGCCGTGGGTTTTAACCCACGGCTAAGATGAAAATTGTCTCTCATTTTGGCGTTTTTTTTGCCCTCAAGCAAAAAATGTGACAAAATATTGAATATACCTTTAGGCGATTTTGAATCGAACTCAGGTTATAATCAACGGTCCAATTAATATGCCTCTACAGGGGATCTATCTCGGCTCTGTTCTGTTAAAAGGAAAAACCGCCCTGCCAAATGGCGGGACGGTTTCTGGTTTTTTGTGTTTGTTGAAGTATTGTAAATATTATAAAAGGGGTAAAATTTTCTTAGAAGATGTACTTGTTCTCCGCAAGCAAAGTTTCTGCAATCCTTCTTCTAGCATCTTTCACATTGAAAGGGTCTATTTTGGTAAACCTTTTCAGTCCCATTAGCATCACTCTTAGTTCGTCGCCTTCGGCAAAAGACTGGATGGCGTCTCTTCCTGCTGAAGCAGATTTATTTACTGCTTTGTGAAGGTTTAGCATCATCATGTCTTTTTCTAAACTTACGGCCTCTTCGCTAGAGGTGCTCATTTTCTTTTCTACTCTTAATATGGCAGATTCAGCGGCATAAACTTCGATAATCATATCGGCTACATTCATCAGTATTTCTTGCTCATGAGAAAGCTTCATCATGAATTTCTGAACTGCAGCACCTGCAATCATCAATACTGCTTTCTTCAAGTTTTTAACCACTTTTTTCTCTGTCGCAAAAACACCATCATCGTCTCCTCCAAAAGAAGGGACAGACATGATTTCTTTGGCAACTTCTTGAGCAGGTCCCATCAAATCCATTTCACCCTTCATAGCACGCTTAAGAAGCATGTCTACCGTAAGGAGTCTGTTGATTTCGTTGGTTCCTTCAAAAATTCTATTGATTCTAGAGTCTCTGTATGCTCTTTCTACAGGAGCATCGGCTGAGTAGCCCATGCCTCCAAAAATTTGAACACCTTCGTCGGCTACATAGTCCAATACTTCTGAACCATGCACTTTCAAAATAGCACACTCAATAGCAAATTGCTCTAAAGCACTCAGTTTGGCTTCTGCATCAGACTTACCACTCTCTTTAAAAGAGATAATTAAATCGTCAATGTTTTGACCTGCTCTGTAACATGCCGTTTCTGATACCCAAATTTGGGTAGCCATCTCACCTATTTTGTGTTTGATGGCTCCAAAACGACCAATAGAAATACCAAATTGCTTACGCTCATTGGCATAGTTTATAGATTTGTTGATAATTCCTTTTGAACCTCCTACAGCGGCTATACCTAGTTTGATACGACCAATGTTAAGGATGTTTACAGCTATTTTGAAACCGTTCTGTCTAGAAGAAAGCATGTTTTCTGCAGGTACAGTACAGTCATTAAAAAATACCTGACGCGTGTCAGAACCTTTAATACCTAGTTTTTTCTCAGGCTCGTTCATGGTGATACCACCATGTGTTTTTTCAACGATAAAGGCTGTAAGATTTTTATCGTCTTCTATTTTGGCGAAAACAATAAAAACATCGGCAAAACCACCATTGGTGATCCACATTTTTTGACCGTTGATTTTATACGTTTTGCCGTCGGCACTTAATTCCGCTTTCGTTTTTCCTGAATTAGCGTCCGAACCAGAATCTGGCTCAGTTAAACAATAGGCCGCTTTCCAAACACCCGTGGCAAGGTTTGGCAAATATTTTTTCTTTTGTTCGTCGTTTCCATAATATAAGATAGGAAGGGTTCCTATACCTGTATGAGCCGACTGAGCTACGGAGAAAGAATGACCGTTTCCTAACACTTCTGCTACTAGCATAGAAGTATTAAAGTCCATTCCGAAACCTTCATACTCTTCAGGAACTGCTGTTCCTAAAAGACCAAGCTCTCCAGCTTTGTCCATAAGAGAGGACATTAATTCGGGTGATTTAGCCTCGTCTATTTCATCTAAAATCGGGTGAATTTCCGTTTTTAAGAAGTCCATACAAGTGTCAGCTATCATACGCTGCTCCTCGTTAAACTCTTCTGGAATGAACACATCTTGAGCAGATGTTTCTTTTATTAAAAACTCGCCACCTTTTAAAGACGCTTTTTCTGATACCGCTGTCATAGAATTATAGAATTGAAATGTTATCTGTCGAAATAATAGTATGCTTGCATACCGTTACAAATATAAGACAATTAAATAATAGTATGCAAGCATACTATATGAAAAAGTAAATAATTCTTAGACTTATTTTAAGGACAGTTTTCTATGGTAGCTTTAAACACTGCTCCTTGTTTTACTTCGAAGCCAGGGTTAAGAAATACAGACTGATTAGCAGAGTAATTAATTTTACCAGTAGCGGCTAGTTTCTGAACACTTTGAAGCGACTGCTGGGTTTGATAAGGACTTTGGGCGTTTAAAACGCCGCCGGTCAAACTTAAAGGACTATTAAAACAAGAAGACACCACCACATTTTGAGGAGCGGTGTATGGGCTTAAGCAATGTAAGGTTTTGCAAGCCAATGTATAATCTGCTGTTACTGTTGGGTAAATTTCTAATGGATTGGTTTTGGCACCAGTGCCCCAAGTATAAATACCATTACAGCCACTCCCTGTCAGAGTTAAGGTATCTGCAGAGCGTACTTGACTAGCCGAAGTCACAAAACTAGGGTTAGTAGGAAGTGTGAAAGTGTTTAAATCAACGATAGGACTAAAAAGTATTTTGCCAGAAGTGGCTTTACGAACTCTAAGGGAATATTTACCAGTACCTACAATAACACCTGGACTGGAAGAATAGCCCCAATTTGGTCGTAAGTAGCCCGTGGGTGGCAATGCGGTATAGTCTGCTCCGTAGTCGCTAGTATTTCCTAAAGCTTCTGCATCTGTGTTCTCTCTGTTAGACCAGTCGTAACTTTCGTAGCTTGCTGTGGGGCTGAGGCTAATGGGAGAGAAAGGACTTCCTACGGTGCAGGTAAAGTTTAATTCAATTAAATCTGAAGCCAAAAGAGGAGTGGAACTACTTAGAAATCCATTTGTGAGATAGTTGTACCATGCGGTAGCATGAGCGGTTAATCCGTTAGGTCTATCCATATGGACACCATCCGATCTTTTATCCCCACCTACTATATTATCGGTTTCTGGGCCGCCGTATACATTTCCATCAGCATTGATAGTTTGATTTTGTCCTAGAATTACATTTCCATGATAATTACCATTATAGGAGGCTCTTGCTACCATCCATGCTAAGTTTGGGTATTCGCTTTGTTCTCGAGTTTTCGCAATTACCGTTTCTAACCATCCTTGATAATGTGATGTTTGAGTCCAACTATCTGATTCTCCTTGATGCCAAAGAACTGCTCTTAGTCCTGTTAAACTAGCATACATTCTGACAACGGAAGCTAAAGCTCCATATGGATGTTTGAACTCTTGCTTAATATAAAATTCTGGATTGGTTAAAGGTTGTTCAAGTGCGGACTCTGCCCAAAGTTGAACCCAAGTACCGCCAAAGCCAGCACCGTAAAAAAGGACGGGTACATTTAGAGCAGTTACTAAATCACTTGATACTTTCCCCCAAATCCAAGGAGCATTATGAAAAGGGCCAATATAAACGGAGTCACTGGCTACACTGTCAGCATTCATTGGCGAATAACCAATAGGCAACATATCGTAGTCGTTGGTTTTATTAGAGTAACGCATCACATTGGAGCGATCTTCTTTAGAATCATGGCCTACTCCAGAAGTGGATGTGGTTCCTGTAGAATTTGACTGACCTGCTATCACAAAAACTTCACCTATACCTACTCGGTTTCTTCCTACCGAGTCTATTTGTACCCCGTTCTTATAAGCTTTTACACCTAGTTTGTACCAGCCACCTTGGGCTAATATTTTGCCATAAAAGTATGGCTTGCTATCTCTGTAATCAACTGTTTGCCAGGCACTGGTTGTTCCTTGCCCTACTACTCTTGGAAAAACCTTGGCAGTAATGCTGTCATATTCTGCTGTGAAGTTTCCACTTATTTGAATATAAGCTTGGTTGGAATTATTACGCTGAAATATCTGCCTTTCCACAGGGAATGTCAATGAGATTTGCCCAAAAGATGAGGTAAAGCTCAGAAGACCAAAGTAAAAGAATAAGAATTTTTTCATATGTAGTAGCACAAAAATAAAAGATGTAAGCCATTTTATGAGATATATCAGAAGAAATTGATTCAAAGGCAAGGGAGATTGTACTTTTGCCCCACATGAACCAAGAGAATGTCAAACAGGGAGTCATTTTTATGCTCATCGCATCTTTTTGCTTTGCTCTGGTAGGTGCATGTACACGTATTTTAAGAGATTCTATCAGTTCGGTAGAAATTGTTTTCTTCCGCAATCTTATTGGCGTGGTGTTTATTGGTTATTCAGTATTGAAAAGACCTTTGGTTCAGGTAGGAGGAAAGCCAGGACTTCTTATCTTTAGAGGGGTTATTGGTACCATAGCCTTGTATACTTTCTTTTATAGTATTACACAAATTGGTCTGGCAGAGGCCATTACTTATCAACAAACCTATCCCATTTTTATAGCCGTTTTTTCTGTTTTTATAGCAGGAGAAGGATTAAGGCGAAACGAGTGGCTTGCGGTGTTACTAGGTTTTGGAGGTATATGTTTCATTTTTGTTCCGCAAATGTCAACGGGTCTGCTTAATACGCGTAGCCATATTATTGGGGTTACCAATGCCGTTTTGACAGCATTTGCCTATATGAGTATTAGAGGGCTTAGTGCGTATTACGATGGTAGGAGCATAGTGCTTTCATTTATGATTTCAGGAATTTTATTGCCAATAATTTCAATGCTAATTGGGCAGTTTTATGACTTGCCGTCTTTAGATTTTTTAGTAGCTGCATATGTACAGCCACATGGTTCAGACTGGCTCTGGATTTTGGTCTTAGGTATAGCAGCCATGATAGGTCAGATATATTTGACCAAAGCCTTTAGCTTTGGCAAAGCAGGCACTATTTCAGCTGTTGGCTTTAGCAATATCGTCTTCTCGGTTATTTTCGGAATATTTTTGGGAGACCCTAGACCTTCCACTTTAGCATTTATTGGAATTGCTTTCGTTATTATTTCAGGGATAATTATCTCTTATCAGTCTAAAAAGGCGTCCTGATATTTTATCTTTGTTTTCTATGTCTGAATTATTTCCAACAGAAACACTTTTTGTGGATGTACTGCTTCCAGTACCCATTCCGCAGGCTTTCACCTACAGGGTGCCTAGGCACTTTACGGAGTATGTCAAAAAAGGGAGCAGGGTGATTGTGCCTTTTGGCCGAAACCGTGTTTTGACAGGAATAATTTCTGATGTTCATGGCACACCGCCTGAAAAATATAAAGCCAAATACATTTCTGAATTGATGGACGAGCAGCCAATAGTGACAGAAAACCAGCTTTGGCTTTTTCAATGGGTAGCAGATTATTACATGTGCCATGCTGGCGAAGTGATGAATATGGGTTTGCCGTCTGGCCTAAAGGTCAATAGTGAATCTAGAATTCAGATAAATCCAGATTTTGATAGGGAAGATATCTTAGAACCCATGGAGGTGGAGATATTGAAAATTATTGCTGAAAATGATTCCATCTCTTATGCCGATTTGTCAAAGTTTATCAATGAGATAGATGTTACCAAACTGGTCAAAAAGCTTATTGAGAAAAACGCCATCATCGTTTATGAAGAAGTAAAAGAGCGTTATGTTCCTAAAAAAATAAAGAAAATTAGGCTTAAGGCCTCCTTAGCAAATAAAACTGGCGTGCTGTCGCTGATAGAGCAGCTGGGCAAAAGTGAAAAGCAGCAGCAGGTAATTTTGACGTATTTGAGCCATGTGGCAATAGATGATATTGAGTCAAAAAACCTTCACGGTATTGACAAAGTCTTTTTTAAAGAAGCAGAGAACTCAGCATCGTCTTTAAAAACACTGATTGACAAAGGGATTTTAGAGCAATTTGAAATTACAGTTTCTCGCTTTGACAGCATTGACACCGATAGCCTGAAAGAAATCAAGCTCACGGAACATCAAAATGAGGCTTCGGATGCCATTATGGAATCGTTTGCCGAAAAACAGGTGGTACTTTTTCATGGAATTACAGGTAGTGGAAAAACCGAAATTTACATTGACCTTATTCAGAAAGTACTAGACAGTGGTTCGCAAATATTAATGCTATTGCCAGAAATAGCATTAACCACACAGATAGTAAGTAGGCTTCAAAAAGTTTTTGGCGACAAAATGGGTGTGTACCACTCCAAGTTTTCAGACAATGAACGTGTGGAGGTTTACATGGGTGTGCTGTCTGGCAGGTACCAGTTTGTGGTGGGTGTGCGGTCTTCTATTTTTCTTCCTTTTAAAAACTTGGGCTTAATCATAGTAGATGAGGAACATGAGATTTCTTATAAGCAGTTTGACCCTGCACCAAGATATCACGCCAGAGATGTTGCCATCATGTTGGCACACAAACAAAAAGCGAAGGTTTTATTAGGCTCAGCAACGCCATCTTTTGAGTCTTATACGCAAGCTTTAGATGGAAATTATGGACTCGTGGAGTTGAATAAGCGTTTTGGTGATGCAAAATTGCCTTCTATTGAGCTTATTGATATGAAAGCCGAGCGGAAAAATGATTCGGTACGAAGTGATTTTAGCAAAGTTTTGTTAGAGGCTATTGAAGCTAGAATTAAGCGAAACGAGCAGACTATTGTTTTTCAAAACAGAAGAGGTTATGCCCCCTACATGAACTGTGAGGAGTGTAACTGGATAGGGAAATGCCATCAATGTGCAGTGAGTTTGACGCATCATTTGTATGAAAATACGCTGGTGTGCCATTACTGTGGGCATACCGAGAGCCTTCCTAAAACATGCCCTGTGTGCGATTCGCTTAAGATAAAATCTAAAGGAGTAGGGACACAAAAAATAGAAGAAGACCTGCAAGAGATATTTCCAGAAGCAGGTTTGTTGAGGATGGATTTTGATACCACACGAGCTAAAAACGCGTATCAAAGAATTATATATGAGTTTAGCGAAGGTGAGGTAGATATTCTGGTAGGAACTCAGATGATTTCTAAGGGGCTAGATTTTGATAATGTAAGTTTGGTGGGTGTTTTTGATGCCGACAAGATGATTCATTTTCCTGACTTTAGAGCTGCCGAAAGAGCTTATCAAATGCTAACACAAGTAAGTGGTAGGGCAGGAAGAAAAGAGAAGCCTGGGCAAGTGCTTATTCAAACTGGTGACCCAGAGCATCCTGTTTTAAGCTATGTGGTGCAGGGAGATTATAAGGGTTTTTACCATGCCGAAGTTAAAGAACGAGAAGGCTTTAGATATCCGCCTTATTCTAGAATTATTAGTGTGTCTACCAAGCATGTGGAAAGAACGGTGTCTCATAAGGCTGCGGGATTGTTGGTAAAAGTATTGCAAGAGAAACTAGGTTCACAAAGGGTTTTGGGGCCAGAAAGAGGCATGGTGGAGCGAATAAGAAATCAGTATATTTTTGATGTTTGGATAAAACTGGAGAAAAATAAACTGAATATGGCTGCTACCAAGAAGTTTATAAGAGAGCAGATTACCGAACTCAATACACAAAAAGAGTTTAAAAGTGTTAGGTTTGTGGTGACTGTAGACGTGGTTTAAAACCGAAAAAAGAAAGGATATGGGACTGAGAAATACAATCGGTGATTTGTTAAAACTAGGAGAAATAAAAGATAGTGTTATAAGTCTTTTTGAAGCCAAGTTTGAGCTAAAGAAAATAGAAATTCAGGAGAAGGCTGAAAGGGGTGTAGCAGAACTAATCTTTGTTATTTTACTCATGATTTTGGGTTCTATTGCCTTGGTTTTTGCTTTGATTTTAGCTGCCTACGGTTTGAATGTTTGGCTAGGAGAGCCTTATGGCTATGTGGTGATATTGGTTTTGCTTCTGCTGACGCTAGGCATTGTTTATAATAAGAAATCAGAAATTAAGGAGATAATAACCGAAACTATTCAGAAAGAAATGGACGCTATGGATAGCTGAAAAGCCTTACTTGTGAATAAATAAAAACCCCGATTTGGTAATTAAACCAAACGGGGTTTTAGTGATTTAGAAGGGCTAAAATTTACACTCTTATAGGTCTTTTTGATTATCTTCTCTTCCCCACCAGCTGGCAAGCATAGAGCCTGTAACGTTCATCAGCGGTCCAAAGATAGTGGCTGCTAAGCCCACAGTGGCTACTTTTCCCATTTCTACGGCTAAGGCAGATGCTAGTCCGCCGTTTTGCATTCCAACTTCCAGCGAGATCGTTCTGGCGTCTCTTTTGTTTAAGCGGAACAGCTTAGCTGCACCATATCCAAAGGCATAGCCACCTAAATTATGTAGCACCACTGCCACAAAAAGCAAGGCACCTACAGCGGCTAAAGAAGCTTGACCTGCGGCAGTAACTACGGTGATAACATAGGCAATTCCAGCCATTGAAAACAGTGGCAAAACCTTCTTTATGGCTTGAATTTGATTTGGTACAAACCTATTTAAAAGAAAACCAAGAGCCACAGGCAGAATAACGATTTTACACATGCTCCACATCATTCCCCAGAAGTCTATATCAATAAACTCACCGGCCAGCCACTGCATAAGCGTAGGCGTTATCACGGGAGCCAGCATAGTAGCAAAAATGGTTAATGTAATAGAAAGGGCGATGTTTGCCTTAGCTAAAAGCGACATGACATTTGATGCCAAACCACTAGGGCTACTTCCTATTAAAATCATTCCTGCGGCTATTTCTGGAGGGAAATCAAAAACTTGTGTTAAACCATAGCCCCAAACAGGCATGATCATAAACTGTAAAAAGAGACCAATCAAAACGAGTTTTGGTGTTCTTAAGATTCCCAAGAAATCATCAATGGTGATGGTGGTTCCCATACCAAACATGATAATCTGGAGTACGGGAATAATTAAAAGCGTCAATTTTATACCACCTACCTCAATGAGGTATTCGGGGAAATTGTAAGCTATTATCACCAAAACAATGATGACGATGGTGTACAAATAATTTTTCATAAAAGAGTTTTAGGGCCTTATTAAAGTGAAAAGATATGAAAATTTAGCTCCAAGTTCTATCATGGCTATCTAGTTCATCCCATTCTGTAGTTGGGGCAAAATACATGGTGCCACTTTTCAGGTGCTCCTTCACTACTTTTTCATTAAGGTCTATACCTAAACCAGGTGCTTCAGGCACTTTTACAAAACCATCTTTATAAATAGGCTTGTCTATTCCGTCCACTAAATCTTCCCACCATGGCACATCAAAACTATGATGTTCTAGAGCCACAAAGTTTTCTGTAGCGGCCGCACAATGAATATTTGCCATGAAGGATACTGGTGTGCCCGCAAAGTGCATGGCCATAGGAATTCCTCTTTCTTCGGCATAATCGCCAATTTTCTTGGTTTCAATTAAGCCACCAGAACTGGCTAAATCAGGCTGAACCAAATCAACCGCTCTCGCGTCAATCAGCTTAATGAATTCCTCTTTCAAAAAGATATCTTCACCAGTTAGCGTAGGCGTGTCTAGGGCATCTGAAATTTGTTTCCATTGAGAAGTATAAAACCACGGAATCATATCTTCTAACCAAGCTAGCTGATATTTTTCGATAGCTTTTCCTATTCTAATAGCAGTATTGACACCAAAATGACCAAAGTGATCAGCTGCTAAAGGAACTTCATAGCCTACCGCTTTTCTTACTTCGTGCACGTAGTTTGCCAATATTTCTATCCCCTTATCTGTAAGCTGAATTCCTGTGAAAGGGTGCTTAGTGTTGGCATAAGCTCTAGCGTTTCCTTTCATTTTAGGAGGGTTTCCCCATTGTTTTGTATAGTCCATGGCATTACCACCCACTACCGTTCCAGGGTGATTTTTTAAGAGGTCTACACCAAAATCCATTTTTAAGAAAGTAAGGCCTAAGTCTTGACGCTCTTTCATTTTTTGAGCAAAAATTACTGGGTCAGCCACGGTTGGTGTGTCACCATATATTCTGATATAGTCGCGGTATTTTCCTCCTAGCATTTGAAAAGCAGGAACCCCGTAAGCCTTTCCAGCTAAATCCATCAATGCCATTTCTACACCACAAACGCCACCTGCTGCACGTCCATGACCTCCAAACTGCTTGATTTCTTTGAAAAGCATTTCTGGGTTACACGGGTTTTTACCAAGTAATCTGCTTTTAAGAAAAAGACCATAGTTGGCACTAGCACCATCTCTAATTTCGCCATAGCCTGATATACCCTGATTAGTATCAATTCTGATAATAGGGCAGGTCATTGGAGCTTTTGCTATAATAGCAATTCTTAAATCTGTAATTCTTAAGTCAGAAGGGCTGCTTGACCTTTTCACTTTTTGCGAAAGGAATTCTATTTCTTTATCAGGCTGACCATTAAACATCATACCTAAGGAAAGTCCTCCTAAAGCAGATTTTCTAATGAAGTCTCTTCTGTTGTCTCCTTTGTTTGGCTCACTGCCATTTTCAGAAGCTAATTTTTGAGCAGTTTGGTCTGCTTGATGAACTTTTGGCCCAGAAGGAATTTCTCCCTTGAACTTAAATCTGTCGAATAAATTATTTTTCATTTTATATAAAGGTTGAATTGTAATTTTATTTAAGAGTCCCAGAGTAGGGAATTACCAGTTTCTTTCTTTCATATAGTCGTCAAATTCCTTTGGAGACATTTGAAGTTTTTGAGGATTAGATTTTATCCAACTTAAGAAATCAGTTTTGATTTTTTCTGACCATTTCATGTCAATTTCACCCGGTGTATAAACGCCTTCTTTAAGTCTTAAAACACCGAATTCATCTCTGAGAGCAGTAAATTCAGAATTTATAATTAAGTCTTCTGCAAACTGTGCTGGTATAAAAACTACGCCCTCTCGTTTTCCTAAAACCAAATCTCCAGGTAAAACTGTTGCTCTACCAATTCTGATAGGGCAGTTTATACAAGTCATCATTACACCTTGGATATAAGAAGGGTCAAGGCCTCTTACAAAACCCACAAAACCGTCAATTTTACTGATACCTTCTATGTCTCTAGCTCCTGCGTCAAAGACTACACCATTATTAGACTTGGCATAAATGGCATTGGCTAGGTTGTCGCCAATAAGTGTTCCGTCAATAATTTTCCCGAAACCATCAGCAACATAAACGTCACCATCTTGAAGCACATCAATTGGCCATGAGTTTGGAGAGCCTACACGGTTTTCTTGTTTTCCTTTGGCCTTAATTTTGTCATCCATGTCAGGACGGGAAGGCATATACTGCGTAGTCACTACACGCCCTACTAAAGGCTTGTCGCCAATAATGACCCAGCCTGCGTCAAACTGGTTATGGTAACCTTTGTTTCTTAAAAAGCCCCAAGCCTCTTCGGTAGAGACATTGGCTAATCTTTTAATAAGAGCGTCGGAGACGTGGGGTCTTCCATCTTTAGAGCGTTCTCCTTGATAATCGCTCGTAAAAGTTTTGATTTGCTCTGGTGTCCATTCTATTTGTTGGGCATTTCCTGTAAATACAATAAGTGCACAAAATAGGGTGAGGCATAAGTTAATTTGCTTCATGTTTTATATAATTATTCAGGGTTGAAATTGTGTTTAATTTCGAAAAAAATATTCAGAAAACAGCGTTTTTACGTTGATTAGCTGATTTTAATCGACCAAAAGAACACAATATTTAGTGTTGAGAAAGACAATGAAAATAAAGCCATGAGGTTAGACCCCATGGCTTTTGAAAAGGGTAGAGAGAGTTATTAATTATCCCACCAAACTTTGCCATCCATGTCGTCATTGCCATTAAAGCCTTGACTAGAAATAGCTGCTTGAAGGTTAGTTGCATTTGCACTTAATTCGGCTACTGGGTACGGTAGTCTATTTACAAAATCGCCTTGTATGTCCTTTGCTGGAAAAGGATTAGGGGTTAGCATAGGAAACCCAGTTCTTCTAAAATTAGCCCAAGCTTCTGGACCATTTAAAAAAGAAGAAACCCAGTATTCGGTATTGATTTGCTCTAGTTCAGTACCTGAAACCAAAGAGTTTGCCGCAATATAACTATCTACATCCGCAGAGTTTAAGCTAGTGTTTTCATACTCATTAGAGATCACATCCATATTGGCAGCAATAGCTGTTTTGAACACAGAATTGGCGTCACCACTAGCATAACCTCTTATTATAGCTTCTGCCAATAATAATTGTGTTTGAGCATAAGTTACCATATAAGAAGGGGCGGTAAGCTTAGCCATTCTTGTTCTATCTAACTGAGTCAAATCATAAAAACTGGCAAACCCATTTTCCGTAGCCCAAATGGCTGCTGTGGTATTCTCATAACCCATTGGAAGGCCAAATTGGTCTTCAGGCTTTGACGTTATTGTGATGTCCGGAGCGTTTCCTGCAATTGCATTATTTTGGTCTGTTCCACTACCTGAACCCTTATAACGCACGGCCATAGCAGTTAACCTTGGGTCATTTGTGTTCTTCAAATGATCAACAAAATTACCAGTCATATAATAGTTAGATGACTCATTACTGGTAAGAGGTTGTGAAATTAGGTTCTGATAATTATTATCATGACGAATCACAAAGTTATTATCATTACTTTCTATCAATCCACCACTTATTGCAGCAGCAATAGCTGTTTTGGCTATTTCTGGTTCTCTGTTTGAAACTCTCATGGCTGCACGCAATAGTAAAGAATTGCCAAGGCGTTTCCATCTGTTAACATCTCCACCAAAAAGAATATCAGTAGATTCCGCGGCTCCTCCAGAGTTTAGGCCGGCAGAAGCTTCTTGAAACTCCTTTATGAGGTCTAAATAGATGGCTCTTTGAGAATCATATACAGGAAATGTAATGTCACCCAGAAAACCTTTACCCGCTTCAAAGTAAGGTATGTCACCATGTGTATCTGTAATTATCATGGCTCCGTAGGCTTTGATAATTCTTGCCATATTGTAAAGGTTTGATCTTCCTGTATCTCCTTCTAGCGTGTTAATAACATCAGCGGCATGCTTTATTAGTTCTAGATATCCATTGTTCCAGTTGGCATTAGTTAATGTTACATTGATTTGATTAAAATTACCACCAGCTATTACTCCACTATTTGGAGTAACTACTTGCTGTACAAAAGCCATTTCTAGGGGTAACACATTAGCTCGTGGCACACAAGATAAAATAGCTTGATTAAGTACCGTCATTGGATCCAAACGGGTAACGGCCGTTGGGGAAACATTTAATTCGTCAAAACCTTCATCACAGCTTGTAGTAAAGAATAAGCTGATGAGTAATAGGCCAGTATATTTATATATATTTTTCATTCTAATTATTTTTATTGGTTTAGCCTGATTATCAAAATTTCAAGTTCAAGTTGAAACCATATGATCTTTGTGGAGGAAGAGCTGGGTCTTCAATTCCATTTAAATTATCAGAGGCAAAAGAAATTTGCTCAGGGTCTATGTTTGGAGTCCATTTTTTAAGAATCAATACATTGTTTGAGATGATGTCTATTTTGGCTCCTTTGATAAACTTCACTGACTTCAAATGTTTGGTCAAATCATATCCCAGATTTAATTGACGTAGTTTCCAAAAACCTGCATTATAAGTGAACTCTTCCATTAAGTTTGCTCCTCTAATTCTTCCGTAGTAAGAATCAACATCAATTGGTGTAGTATTTGGCTCGCCGTTTTCGTTTACGCCGTCTCCTATCACAAAACCAGTATCTCTACCTTCTAAAGTACCTTTATGAAGGCCGTGTCGCCAAGCATTAAAGTTGGTAGTAGAAAATAAATCATGACCTAATTTGAAATCAACCAAAGCAGAGAGACTAATTCCTTTATAATTAAAAGAGTTATATATACCGCCTACCCATTTAGGAATAGCAGATCCAAGAGCAACTCTTTGTGGTGTTGTTAAGAAGTTTCCGCTGGTACTAGAAAATACTTGGTTTCCGTTATCATCTCTTAAGTAGCCAAAACCACGAAGCTGACCAAGTGGCTCGCCTAAAACATGCCAAAGCTCCCCTCTAACTTCTCCTTGCGAAAGAATTAATTGGGTAACTCCTTCTCCTAAATCTAATACTTCTGAGGTATTGTTGGCAGCATTAAAGTTTATATCCCAAGAGAAATTGGCCCTTTCAATAGGAGTGAAAGTTACTAACATCTCCAAGCCTTTGTTTTTACTTTTCCCTACGTTTTCAAGCTTGGATGTGTATCCTGAAGAGTTTGAGGTCAACACTTCCAGAATTTGGTCTTCCGTGATTTTGTCATAATAAGACAATTCTACACCTACTTTATTATTAAAGAGCTTAGTTTCTACTCCAAATTCCCACTCTTTAACTCTCATTGGGCTAAGGATGCTACTTGGAATTCTATCTCCACTAATACTTCCTATGCTAAGGCCATTGAAAAGTTGAGAATTGGTTTGATAGAAAAGGTTGTTTGAATAAGGAGATACATCTGTATCGCTACCTACCTCTGCATATGCAACTCTTACTTTACCAAAGTTCATCCAATCTGGTATGTTTGAAAATGCTTGAGAAAAAACAAAACTACCGGTAACAGATGGGTACATGATACTTCTAAGCTCTGGTGCCAAGGTGGAGAACCAGTCATTTCTAAGCGTAGCATTTAAATATAAAAAGCCTTTGTAGTTTATTTCAGAAGCCCCAAATACAGAATTTACTTTTCTTTCTTGAAGAATATAATTTGGCGTTACTACTCTAGCATTCTCTAAGGTATATAGACCTCTAACTACAAAGTCTGTTGCAGATTGGATGTGTCTGTCTATTCTTCTAGACATTTGATTTCCACCTAGGGTTAGGTTTACACCAATGTCTCCAAAGGTTCTGTTTGCCCCAAGAATGAAATCAACATTAGTTTCTCTAATTCTACTAACATCTTGCCTGTAGTCTCCATTCACAAAGCCAGCAGGTGCTGTACCTTCTGCGGCGGCTCCTGTTGGTCTATTGTTAAGCTCTTGATAACGGGTACTGTAATCTTGTCCTACTCGTATTTGAGCATACGCCCAGTCATTAAAGTCATATTTTGCCGAAAGGTTACCGAAGATACGGTCAGAGGTAACATTGTTAAAGTGGTTTTTTAATATGAAATAAGGGTTAGTACGGTTTCTGAACCTACTGTAAATACGCTCATTGCCAAACTCATCTTCTGCTTCAGACTCTAATAAGTCAAAGGGCATAGAGTTCGCTAGGGAGTAGATTACGGTAGGAGTACTTAAATCCTGCGTTTTTACAGTAGGTAAGTTTTTATTATAACTGTGAGAGTAATTTACACTTCCAGAAACCAACAGCTTATTGGCTAAAATTTGGTTGAAGTTTAAATTCACGGTCTTTCTGTCAAAGCTATTGTTAGGAACAATCCCTTTATTATCTAGATTGGAAAAAGACATTCTCATACCACCATTAGCTCCACCATTAGAAACACTTACTGTGTTTGTAAAAGATTGCCCAGTTCTATAAAACTGCTTTATTCTGTCATAAACAGGTTCGTATGGGGCAGTTACTCCATCAAATAAGACTTGCGTCATACCTGGCTCAAATTTTTCACCAAAACTCCATACACCAGAAACAGGATTTGCACTGGTAGGTCTTAAGCCACCTTCACCTTGTCCATATTCATACTGAAAATCTGTAAAGTCTAATGGGACATCGACGGTGTAGTTTGTGTTGTACTCTACCTGTAGTCCCTTTTCTCCTCCTGACTTGGTGGTAATCATAATTACACCATCCTTTGCTCTTGAACCATATAAAGCTGATGCGGCAGCACCTTTAAGAATAGTCATGCTTTCAATGTCATCAGGGTTGATACTGCTTAGACCATCTCCACCATCAGAATCGGAACCGGTGCTTAAAGAATTGTCAGAACTCTGGTTTCCACCTGTAACTCCAAATGTTGAGTTATCAATAGGAACACCATTGACTACAATTAAAGGAGTGTTTTGTCCACCAAAAGAAGACTGACCTCTAATCCTGATTTTACTGGTACCGGCTGGGCCAGAACCAACGCTAGAAATGTTTACACCAGGTACTTTTCCTTGAACGGCGTTCATAAAATTCACCGTTCTATTGGTTGAAATTTGTTCTCCACCAACAGTGGAAGTAGCATAGCCAAGACTTTTAGCCTCTTTCTTGATACCTAATGCGGTAACAACAACCTCACTAAGGTTTTTAGAGTTTTCTGAAAGCTTAATATTAATAGTGGTTTTATTTCCCACTACAACTTCCTGAGAGTTAAAGCCAACAAAACTAAAAACTAAGGTTGAATTGGTTCCTGCATTTATTTGGTAGGCTCCATTGGCATCTGCTGTGGTTCCGTTTGTGGTTCCTTTAACAACGACCGATACACCTGGGAGAGCGGAGTTGTCAACGGCTGATTGCACTGTTCCGGTTATTTGCTGAGCAAGCGTGCTGAAAGATAGAAGCATCAAACTCATTAGAATGAGATAATTGTTCTTCATATTAAATTATTTAGGTTAAGTGATTGAATAAGTGTCAAAAATTCCCCTTTTATTTATATTAAGCTTTCAAATTACTTCGGCGGCTGATTTTACAAAAATTGTATAATTCGCAGATTTGATATGCCTTTTAACCTATAAAATGACACCAAAAGCTTTAATTCAAGGCCAAACGGAGCTATTAGACCCTTTCAAACAGATTGGGAAGCTTGTGGTGCATAAGGGTACACCACAGCTGGAAGAGCATTCTATGCTGCTAGAAATTAAATGTTTAACGTTCTTTTTTATACACGAGGGTAAATTTGAGTGGTTTGTTAATGGTATCTCTTGTATTTTACTTCCTCATGATTTATTGGTTTTGCATCCCAACGATTTATTAAGTTTTGGGGGAGGAATTTTGGAAACGGGTACTTATGTGGAATTATCTATCGATGAGCTTGAAGGTGTTTTGTTTAATAGAACTTGGAGTGGGCTTAGTGTGCCAGATGGCTTACTTATAAAACAAACGTTGGAGCAGAACTTCCCGTTAATAATACAGGATTTAAAGGAAGTTTCGAGAATACTTCAAACGCTTATATATGAGTTGACGGGTTGTAGGTTAGGTCATGTTACAAGAGTAAATGGCCTGATTGATGAACTTTTTATTACGGTCTCAAGGGCCTTAAGTGTTGAAAACAATCAGAGTCATGACTTCCCAAAAGTGTTTCTCAAATTGGATAAAATGTTGAGAGAAAATCTAGGGCACCCATGGACTGTTAATGAAATGGGAAGCATGGTAGGATTGGGCACAACAGCCTTCACAGAAAAAATAAAATATTATACAGGGTTTGCTCCTTTGCAATATTTGATAAACTTGCGAGTAGCGGAGGCCATGCGTATGATTAAAAACTCAGACTTTTCTATGACAAGAATTGCCTTAGAACTTGGGTTTTATAGTTCACAACACTTCTCTTCTACCTTTAAAAAATTAACGGGTTTCTCTCCTAAAAGTTATAGAAAAAATGGATTCTAAAAAGGCCTGTATTCTTACCATTAACATTGGTACCTCTGCCACTAAAATAATTGGTTTTGATTATTTAGGAGTAGAAGTTGTAGTTAAAAAGGGGGCGTACCCTACCTTTCACCCACATCCTGATTTGAGTGAACAAGATCCTGAGCAAATCTTTATAACCATTATGTTTTTACTAAAGGGAATCTTAAATGATGCATCCTTTTACGATAAACATTATGTACAAAGTATTATTCTAAGCTCTTCTATGCACAGTGTTTTACCCTTAGATAAGAGTGGAAATACACTAGGCAATGCTGTGATTTGGTCAGATAATCGAGCTTGTCATATTTCTACCTCCTTAAAAGGAACCGAGCTAGGTAATAGAATTTATAAAAATACGGGTACCCCTATTCATGCTATGTCTCCATTATCAAAAATTACATGGATAAGAGAAAATGAACCAGAGAAGTTTGAAAGAATAAGCCGGTTTGTTTCTTTGAAAGAATATGTGATTTATCAGCTCACAGGCGAGTTTTGCGTAGACTATAGCATAGCATCTGCCACAGGCTTGTTTAATTTAGAGCAGCTTAAGTGGGATGCAGACGCTATGAAGTTTGCCAACCTAGACGCCTCTTATTTTTCTAAACCAGCGGACATTTTTTATTCAGAATTGAAAATTAAAGCTCCCATTCTTACCTCTTTAAGGTTGGATAAGAACACTAAGTTGATTTTGGGAAGCTCGGATGGTTGTATGGCATCTTTAAGTGCTGGTTCGATGAGGAGTGATCAAGCTGTGGTGTCGGTGACTAGCTCTGGTGCTGTGAGAGTGTTTGGTGAAGAGTATTTATTAGACGGTAAAGGAAGTTTCTTTAATTATATACTGGAAAAAGGTAAATATATAAGCGGAGGACCTACTAATAATGGAGGAGTAGCTTTTGAGTGGGCTGCCAGAGGCTTGGGAGGCAATTACAAGGATTTACCATTAGAGGATTTGATGGTGAAATTATTTAATGAGGCAGCAAAAGTAAAAGAAGGGTCAGAAGGGCTTATATTTTTACCCTATCTACAGGGAGAAAGAGCACCTATATGGAATTCTAATGCACGAGGTGTATATTTTGGCTTAAACATTACTCATGAATCAAGACATATTATTAGGGCTACACTGGAAGGTATTTTGTATGAAATTTATAGTATTGGGAGGTCTATAAAGCGTCACAGAGAATTTCAAACTATTCACTTAAATGGCTATAATGCCATGCATCCTTTGTGGTCTGGCATAATCTGTGATTTGTATGGAATGCCGGCCTCGGTAAGTACTTACAAGCATGCTGCTAATATGGGGTCTGCTATGGTGGGTTTAACAGCAATGGGCGTATATGATAGTCTAGAGCATTCATTGGAAATAGCTCCAGAAAAAATCATGAAAAACCCGAATGGAAAGAAAAACAAGATTTATTCAAAATATTACGATTTATTTGAGCGACTTACGAATAAATTGGAGCCGGAATTCGAAGAAATATCAAAACTGCAAAACGACTATTAAATGAAGAAAAGACTTCCTTCCATTGATGTTTTCCGCGGAATAACCATCATGCTCATGACCTTAGTTAATAACCCAGGGGACTGGGGCAATGTGATTACACCATTTTTACATGCTAAATGGCATGGCTGCACACCTACAGATTTGGTGTTTCCTTTCTTCCTTTTTGTGGTAGGTATTACCACCGTTTTGGCATCGCCAGAACCTTCTTTTGATAAGAATACTTTTCTGAAAATTACGGTTAGAGCATTACGAATTTTCTCACTGGGTCTCTTTCTAAATTTCTTTTCAAAAATTCACCTTTTCGGGCTAGAGGGCTACTCCCTTTTGATGGTGAGACTGATTTTTGTGGCTTTGGTCTACTATTTATTATTGACTAAATATGACCTGAAGAGGCAATTATACGTGGTTCTGGGTTTTCTAGCTATACTTTTCACCTTAGCTTATTTACCCGTTTCAGGATTTGAAAATGTTAGAATTCCGGGTGTGTTACAGCGTATAGGTTTGGTGTATTTTGTGGTCGCTATTCTGTATAATAAATTTTCATTAAAGGTATTAGCGGGTATTTGTGTGGTGCTTCTTTTGGGATATTGGGCCGCCATGGCTTTGATTCCAATAGACGGGGTAATTGGTGTTTTTGATAAAGATGTAAACGTGGCCGCTGCCTTTGATAGGTTATTTTTGGAAGGGCACATGTGGGCATCCTCTAAAACATGGGACCCAGAAGGACTTTTTAGCACGCTTCCGGCTTTTGCCACGGGCTTAATGGGTGTATTTATAGGCACCCTTTTAACTAAGGAGAAATATGATAAAGAAAGAGTCAATTATCTTATTTATGCTGGTCTTGGATTAACTGCCGTGGGATATTTTTGGAACATGGTCTTTCCTATCAATAAGGCCTTATGGACATCTTCTTATGTTCTTTATACAGCTGGCTTAGCCACTTTATTAATGGCCTTGATTTATTTCGTGGTAGAAGAGCGTGGTATTAAATTTTGGATTAAGCCATTCTTAATTTTTGGTGTAAACCCAATGCTTATTTTCTTCTTTTCAGGCATTATTCCAAGGGTGCTTTCTACTGTCAAAATAGATGGTGTGGGCTTTCAGCAATACGTTTATAAAAATGGTTTAGTACCAATGTTTGCTGACCCGAAATATGCGTCTCTTTCGTGGGCAATTCTTTATCTGCTATTCTGGTTTGCTGTTTTAGCGGTATTTTATAAAAAGAAGATTTTTGTGAAGGTTTAATCGGTTTCTTCTATCGTAAAGAGGTAGTTAATGTCAACTTTAAGAGCTTTAGCTAGTTTAAATGCAAGAATGACTGAGGGCGTAAATTTCCCTTTTTCAATAGCATATATGGTTTGCCTCGTGACACCTATGTGTTCTGCGAGTTCTATTTGAGACATTTCTAATCTTGCCCTTTCCACACGTATTAGATTTTTCATTTAATCTGGCAGAGCGTTTTTCCTCACTTTATTTAATAGAAGATAGAAGACGATTTGATAGAAACATAATTTTGAAGCTTCCATTGACCAATTCTTGTCAATAATTAGTCGAATACCGATGTATACTAAAGTGCCAAAGAAAACAAGATAAATGCTTTCCATCCTTATCTTTTGAATATAATCATCAAAGGTTTTGTCTTTTGCTAATGCATAAATTATGATACTAATTAGTGTAGTAATGGTTAGTAAGAATTCAGATTGATGAAACGTTATCCCATTAGCTGTCCAGTGAGCCTCATTCCATCCGTTTATTATCGAAATTACTCCAACAGGGATAAAGAATATTAAGGCGATATACTTAAAGTAATGTGGTAAGAATTGATATTTCATAGAGTTTAAAAGCTTGACAAGGAATAATGTTTTCTAAACTTGTTGATTATAAGGAAAAGGAGAATCTGAGTTTCGAAAAAATAAGAAGCTCCAATTTGCCAATCAATATTGAAAAGTAAACGGATAAATATAAAAACTAGACTAGCAAAAAAAGTAATGTACATACTTTCAAGCCTCCTATAGATCATGAATTCGTCAATAATTTTATCCTTGGAAAACGCGTAAACGAAAATCCCAAAGTATTGGATTAAATCGAATTTCTCCGAAAAAAAAATAGGATGAAGGCCAAGAGTTTTTATGTCTTCAGGGAGCCCATTAAGACCATTAATAAACGCTTGCAATCCAGAGCCAAGACCAAACAAAAAATAGAGGCTTAGGCCTACATACTTAAAATAGTGTGGTAAGAATTGATATTTCATTTTTAAAAGATATGTAAATTATACACTCCAAATGTAAAGTATATATTACATAAAGACAAGTGTTGATTACCGTTTTGAGGCAAAAAATACTCGGATACTGCTGAAAAGCGAAAGGTTATTTTAATTGAGTGTTACTATTAAAGTAGCCTAATAAGCGTTCTGACACTTAAAATGATTAATAGTAAACCCACTAAAATGGTAGCTGGTTTTCTTGGAATTTTGTTTAGAAAATAGGCTCCGACTGGTGCAGCTATAATACCACCTACCACTAACCCTGCAATTACTCGCCAGCCGCTAATGCCTTCAAAAAGGACAAAGGTGATGCCGCTGGCAAAGGAAATTGCAAACTCCGCGGTGTTGACAGAACCAATGGTATAGCGAGGGTCTCTTCCTCTACCCATAAGCGTAGAGGTGACAATTGGCCCCCAACCTCCACCGCCAATGGAGTCCATAAAACCACCGAAACCTGCCAGTAGACCAAGGTTTTTACTTTTCTTCTTTTTGATGTTTTTCTTCAGGCCTTTAATGATGATGGTAGCTGCTAGAATAATCATGTAGATAGCTATGAAGGGTTTTATGGCTTCTCCGTCTATAACATCTGCAAGTAAATAAGCACCGATTATAGCCCCAGCAATACCCGGAACTAACAAGTTTAAAACGAGTTTCTTGTTGATGTTTTTAAACTTATAATGCGATATGGCAGAAGCACCTGTGGTAAACATTTCTGCTACATGAACCGCCATGCTACTGGTGGCAGGGTGCACACCAAAAGAAAGTAAAAAAGTGGTAGAGGTGGCTCCATAACCCATGCCCAAGGTGCCATCTACTAATTGGGCAAAAACACCAATAGCTAGAAATATGAGAAACTCTTGATTAAATCCGTTTTCGATTTTTTCAATGGTAAAGCTCTCAGAATAGTTTATAAACAAGAAAACGGCAAGTCCAGTAAGCAGGACTGCAGGTATGATGTACCAAAGCTTATTAGCCCCGATCACATTACTTGTTTGAGTTTTTGAATGCATTTGCTTTGACAGAAAAATAATTTATGATTTCTAGGTCACTAAAAATTTCACAAATAAACTATACTCTAGTTAATCTATAAGATAAATAGACTAAATATATTTATACAAATAGGTTGAGGCTACTGACAAACTGATGTCACTTGCACTGGTTTACTTTGTATCAAAAGAAATAAGCATATGAAAAAACAAGAATTAGCATCGAAAAAAGTAATTGGTATTTGGGTAAGAACCACTAATCACGAGGAGCAAGCACTCACAGATATTCAAGCACTTTGGGGCAGGTTTATGTCAGAAGAAATCATGTCAAAAATCCCCAATTTAATAGGCTCTGAAATTTATTCTATCTACACAGAATACGAAGGCGATTTTACAAAACCTTATACCACAGTTTTGGCCTGTGAAGTAAGTAGTTTAGACGAAATACCAGAAGGTATGAAAGGATTAGAAATAGGTGGAGGTGATTATGTGAAGTTTGTGGCTAAAGGGAATTTAAACGAAGGTGCAGTAGGTAATGCTTGGATGGAAATTTGGGAAAGTGGAGCAGATAGAAGATACACTACAGATTTTGAAGTGTATGGAGCCAAATCACAGAATAGAGAAGATGCGGAGGTTGATATTTTTGTGGCTGTAAAATAACGGTTTTAGCTCCAGAGGAGCGAAATGTTGGTAGCGAGGGGTTTCACCCCTCGCTACTCGGTTAAAAGCTTCGTTTGTTTGGCGTGATTTTGGTCCCAAAATCGTGACAAACGTTGAGGGCATAAACGCCTACTTGTTCTCCACAAACTGTCCAAATTCCGTGTATTTGGCATAAAGCTTATCGTAAATAGCCGTTTTTGATGGGTTTGGACGGTATTCCTTATTGAATCCTGAACCCATCGCTTTTTGAGCTTCTTCTACATTGTCATAAATCCCGGCGGCTGTGGCGGCAAACATTCCTGCTCCCAAAGCACAGGCTTGGTCAGAAGCTGCCACTTTGATGGGCATGTTTAGTACGTCTGCCAATGTCTGCATTACAAAAGACGATTTATTGGCAACGCCACCAATTCCAATCACTTGTTTTATAGGAACACCTTCCGCTATAAATCTATCTACAATGGCTTTTGCACCAAAGGCTGTAGCTTCTACCAAAGCTTTAAAAACCACAGCGGCATCGCTACCTAAATTCAATCCAGCAATAGCACCTTTTAATGTATGATTGGCATCAGGAGTACGTCTGCCGTTAAACCAGTCTAGGGCTATGGCGTCGTTTTCTGTTAGGGCTAATTGAGAAGCTTTGTCTGCCAAATGAGGTATCAATTCCTCCGCCATTTTATCTTTGACAGCTTGGTCTTCGATGAGGTCGTTAACAGGTCCAAGAATCAATCTTTGAAACCAAGCGTAAACATCACCAAAAGCAGATTGACCTGCTTCCATTCCTAGCATTCCTGGCAAAATGGAGCCGTCTACTTGGCCACAAATCCCTTTGATTAATAAATGCCCAACTTCCTCGGTAGGTGCCACCAGCATATCACAGGTAGAGGTTCCCATTACTCTTACCAGCGAATAAGGTTCAATTTCTGCACCCACGCCGCCCATATGAGCGTCAAAAGCACCTACGCCTATAACCACGTTTTCTGGTACGCCAAGCTTCTTAGCCCATTTAGGCGAAATATAACCCATGGCTTCATCAGAGGTGAAAGTTTCGGAGAAAAGTCGGTCTCTTAATCCAGAAAGTAAAGGGTCTAAGATGGTAAGAAATTCTTCAGAAGGAAGTCCTTCAAATTCTTCATGCCACATGGCTTTATGCCCTGCCGCACATCGGCTTCTTTTAAGTGTTAGTGGGTTGGTATTTCCTGTCAATTCGGCTGAAATCCAGTCGCAGTGCTCTACCCAAGAAAAAGCTTTATCTCTTACTTGTTCATCTACCCTAAGCGTTCTTAATATTTTAGCCCAAAACCATTCCGAAGAATAAATGCCACCTACATATTTAGTATAATCAATGGAGCCATTATGAGCCAATTCGTTTATTTCTTCTGCTTCTGCATTGCCTGTATGGTCTTTCCAGAGAATAAACATCCCGTTTGGGTTTTCGGCAAATTCAGGCAAAAGAGCTAAGGGCGTTCCGTTTCTATCCACCGCTACTGGTGTAGAACCCGTGGTGTCTACAGAAATTCCAACTACGTTTTTTGCTATCTCAGAGCCTGCTTCTGCTAGAGCCCCTTTTACCGCAGTTTCTAAACTTTCAATATAATCTAAGGGATGCTGTCTGAATTGCGAAGCAGCAGGGTCACAGTACTTTCCTTCTTTCCATCGTGGATAATAGCATACAGCAGTACCGTGGCTTTCACCATTTTCTGCATTAACTATGAGGGCTCTTACGGAGTCTGAGCCAAAATCTATTCCGATGGTGTATTTAGAGGTCATTCAAAAGGGTATTTAATTCTGGGTTTAAAGATAAAGCTTTAAACGGAAATTGACCTCGATTGACCAGTCCTTAAGACTAAATTCTAAGTATTACATTAAGAAAACGAAAAGCTCTCTAGAGCCATGAGCTCCCACCACCAACGATTGTTCAATATCAGCGGTTTTTGAAGGGCCTGAAATGAAGGTTCCAAAGCTTGATTTGCTGCTATCTAAATTTTTATAGGCTTGCTGCATCAAAGGAACAATGCTCGACTTCTTTAAAATAATCCCTAGCCTTTGGCAAATGAAAGGAGCTACACGTTGTCCCATTTGTTTGTCAGAAATCCAAATGGCACCATTTTCTGCTACGCCAAGCGTTCCTTCAAAAAGAGCAAACTCTACATTTTCTAGAAGGTGTTGGTCTTGCTCTTTCCAGTTTGCGGTATCTGGAAAGTCAATGGTTTCCACATTAGAAATCATTCGTTTTCCATCAAACTTTTCAGTTACAAAACTGGCCACTTCGCTTAAGGAATTAACCTCTATCACCTCCGTATAAAGTTCGCCTAAAATGGTTTTGAATTTTGACACAGGGTCACCAATGTAGGCTACATCAAATTCAGGTAAAATCACCTGCTCTTGGCTTGAGGTTTGACTTTTAAGTCTATCTAATATTTGGGCTCTGCTGCTCATCTGTTTTTCTTATACCAATCTTTAAAACTTTCCGTGTCCATGTCGGGCATTTCTCTGCTTTTATACCAAGGGTTCAATGGGTTATTGATGGCATAAGGCATTAAGGTCATGGCTTTTTTACCTAGTTTCCCTCCAATATCATAAACCTTCGGGTTAGACAAAACGAAGTTCATCACTTTCAATCCTATCTTTTTGGAGGTTTCTAAATGCCCCGCTTTTCCTATGACCTGTCGCCACTCATAAAGCTGCTCATGAATGTTTATTTTGACAGGACAAACATTGCTGCAAGCACCACATAAAGTAGAGGCGAATGGTAAGTCAGAATACTCTTTTAAATTAGTGTTTGGAGCCAGAATAGAACCAATAGGTCCAGGAACGGTCACATGATAAGAGTGTCCGCCACTTCTTCTGTAAACCGGACAAGTATTCATACATGCTGCACATCTGATGCATTTTAGACCCGCTTTGAATTTTGGTAATTGAATATGCCTGCTTCTCCCATTATCTACCAAAACCAAGTGCATCTCTTGCCCTTTTCTTGGCTTTTTGAAATGACTGGAATAGGCCGTTATGGGTTGGCCCGTGCTACTTCTTGCCAGTAAACGAAGCATGACGCTTAAATGCTCTCTTTTTGGAATAAGTTTTTCTAAACCCATGCAAGAGATTTGAACTGGGGCTAAATGTGCTCCCATGTCTGCATTTCCTTCGTTGGTGCATACTACATATTCGCCCGTTTCGGCTATCGCAAAGTTTACACCCGTAAGGGCGGCGTCTGCCGTCAAAAAGTCTTGTCTTAGGCTTTGGCGAGCGGCTTCTGCTAAGTATTGAGGGTCAAAGTTTCCTTTTTCTGTTCCCCAAGACTCGTGAAAAGTATCGCTAATTTCTTCTCTTTTTAGGTGGATGGCAGGCATCACAATATGGCTAGGGTGCTCATCTCTTAGTTGGATAATCCTTTCGCCTAAGTCGGTATCAATAACTTCAATGCCATTTTTCTCCAAATGTGGGTTTAGTCCACATTCTTCTGTGAGCATTGATTTGCTCTTTACCATTTTCTTGACATTATGTTTTGCCAAGATTCCATGTACCATAGCGTTATGCTCTTCCGCATCAGCAGCCCAGTGAACCGTTATGCCGTTTTCTGTAGCATTTTTTTCAAATTCTATTAAAAGGTCATGAAGATTATCAAGAACATAATCTTTTATATTGGAGGCCGTTTGTCTCAATAATTCCCAGTCTGGAATACCAAAAGCGGCCACATCTCTTTTCTTTCTAACACCCCAAATAGATTTATTATGCCAATCTGTTCGGTCGGTGTCGTTTGTAAGTTTTTCTGCTAAACTGGCGTGTTTTCCTTCACTCATGATGCTAAACCGTTTAAAATTTCAGCAATGTGAATCACCTTAATATTTGATTTTTTTCGTTTCAAAATGCCGTCAATGTGCATCAGGCAAGACATATCTGCACTGGTGATATAATCTACTTCGTCAGCTTCAAATTCCGCTGCTTTGTCTTGTCCCATTTTGGCAGAAACCGCTTCTTCACTCACACAGAAAGTACCACCAAATCCACAGCATTCATCTACTTTTTCAGGATAAGAGAGTTCTAAACCACCTACCATTTTAAGCAATGGTTCTAGTTTTGAAAATGGTTCTGCGACCAGTTCGGAGCTTTTGGCCAATTGCAATCCACGAAGCCCGTGACAACTTTGGTGTAAACCTACTTTGAATGGGAAGTTTGATGTTAAACTTTTCACCTTTAAAACATCTGTAAGAAATTCGCAGAGTTCATACACCTTAGTTTGTGTACCCAAAACATGTTCTTTCAAATGCAGGGTGCAGCTTCCAGAAGGGCAAACCACATAATCAGAATCACCGAAAAGGTTTTGGTTAAGACCGTCTAGTTTTTTAGTCAAATGCTGAAAACCAGAGTTTGCCATAGGCTGTCCGCAGCAAGTCTGACTTTGATGAAAAACTACTTCGCAGCCAAATTTTTCTAGTAGACTTAAGGTAGCTACGCCAGTTTGAGGATATAGCTGGTCAATATAACAGGGTATAAAAAGAGATACTTTCAAAATTTCCTACTGGATTGTTGTCAATTGTATAGCATAGTTACATCATAGATGGGTGCGGTGCAAGGATTAGCCCGTTTTAACCCCAAGTTCGTAACCTATACTGTGCTTGTTGGAAATAGAAATGTTTGGGTCTTTTGCGAGTTTTTTACGGAGTTTTGAAATGTACATGTCCAAACTTCGGCCCACTATCACACCCTCGTCTTCCCATACTTCTTTTTGAATGCGGTTTCTTTCAATTAGTTGATTTGGGCTATCCGCCAAAATGCTTAGAATTTGGGTTTCTTTATAGGTCAATTTGATTTTTTGCTCTCCTATTAGGAGGCATTGATTGGCCGTGTCAAATTCATATTTGCCTATTTTCAATAAGCTGTCAGAAGGTTTTGGTTTCCGTTTTCTGAAAATCAAGAAGAGTGCTAAGCAAGCGACAATGAATAATAGAACATAAGCAATGGTCCAATCTGCTTTTGCTTCTTTGTCAAAACTTATTTCTATAAAGTAGCAGTCTGGAGCCAGCGGCCTGTCTTTACAGGGGACTATTTCTTTCTGTCTTTTTTGCAGAATGGCGTAGGAAAATAAAGTCTCCTGAATCAGACATTCTTTTACGCTTACTATATAAGACGTTTCTATGCTGTTGGCATCCATTTGTCTTTTTACAATATTGACCAAGGAGTCAGGATTCAGATTAATAGGGCCATTAAAACGAATTTGATATTGGGCGTCAGCCAGTTTTTTGACGGGTAACACACGTGTGGTGCTATCAGCGTTTTGAAGTAATACCTGATAACCAATCATTCTCATGACCACCTCTGTTTTAGCGTCATCAAAAGAGGCTTGTTGACCAAAAGAAGGCGTAGCGAAAAGGCTAAGAATAAGAAGAATGTTTTTGAGAAGTTTCATCGGCCTAAAGGTAAAGCTTTGCTTGGCGAGTAACATTTTGTAAAAGCCTATTTTACACTTTTTTACATAAATTTTTACAGTATAAATTGTCTCTAGACTTCTTTACGCCGGTACTTTTATCAAAAAAGCGAATGAATAAATTTATGAAAGTAGGAGCTTTGCTGTTGGTTTTTCTGTCGGTTTCTCTTGCCTCAAATGCCCAAGATTGGGACTCTATTATTAAGGGGGATAAGGCGTGGCTTATCAAAAGAGATAATGAGATGGAAAGGAATGAGCTAGGTAAGGACGAGCCGTTTTATACAAACCCAATTCTTATAAACGAAAAGCCGCTAGATTATAATGACTTCAATTTGCGTTCGCACGGAAAGTTGACCGTGGTTAGAGGTAATCCAGAATCTGGCGATAGAACAGAAATTCCGTTTACCGTTAGTTTAAGAAGGAATGGTGTAATTGTTTACCCTTCTTCCGTTCCGTTGTTTGACAAGCAGTTTTATGTGGTCGAAATTTCTGAGATATTTAAATATGCCCGAGTAAACGACGAGTTAATTATAAGACCCGTAAAAAAGGAACATTATAAAGCCAAAAAGATATTGAATCTGATTCCCTGATTATTCTTTCAAATGCTCCACAGGGTTTAGCCGTAAAGCTTTATTGATTTGAAAAACAGCTAGCGTTATGATGATGCTCAAAAAGCAAATAACCACGAGCACAAAACTCTGCACGGGCATAGAAATACGGAAAGCATAGTTTTGAAGCCAATCGCCCAATATATAATAAGTGAAAGGAACTGTGACAGATAATGCGGCCAGAAGAATGAACACGAATTCTTTTATGAGCAGCCAGTTTACAGAAACGAAATTTGCCCCAAGTACTCTTCTCAGGCTTAGCTCTTTTAACCTTTTAGACACATTTAAAGAAAGTGTACCAAGCACACCAAGGCTAACTAAGATAAGAGCCAAAATGGTGGCTAAACGAGATGCTTTTTTTAGGCGAATTTCTGAACTGTAGAGATTGGCAAGATTAGCTTCTTGGCTTTGGTAAATGAAAGGGGAGTTAGGGAAAACGCTTTGCCATTTGGTTTCGATGGCTTTTTTAGCTTCGCCAAAATCTGAAGCTCCTAGACGTAAAGAAAGGTAACGGTAGATGTTGGAATTATTGATATTCGTAAAAACCAGTGGGCCAATTTTTTGATGGAAACTGGCGAAGTGAAAGTCAGAAAGAACGCCTATGATTTCAAAATCACCTTGAAAGGTTTCTAAATAAATTGTTTGGTTTAGTGCACTCTCAGGAGTGTCAAAACCTAAGCTTTTAGCAGCGGTCTGATTAATGACAACATGGTTGTTTGGTTCACTTCCGGCATTATGATACCTCCCTGCCAATAGTTTTAAGTTATAGGCGTCGGAATAGGCTTCGTCTGTTTGTAAAATTTCAGCAAACACTTGCGGAGATTCTCCATTTTTTATTCCAGTTCTCATGCCAACCTTTCCATCAGGAATTTCATAAGAGATGCTTCCTTTTTCTACTTCTGGAAGACTTTCGAATTCTGTCCGGATGGTTTTCATTTTAGAAATACCTTTTGGCGACCAGTCTCTAGGCATTGTCAAATAGACCATTTGTTGCTGGCTAAAGCCCAAGTCTTTTTCAAAGAAGTAATTGATTTGCTTGTCTACCACCAAAGCTCCAAAACCTACAAACAAAGCCATGGCAAACTGAACGCCAATCAGAAAGCGTCTCAAGTTGGTTTGACCAGAAATACTTTGGAATCGATTTTTGAGAGCTAAAACCACATGCAGTTTGGACACAATTAAGGTAGGGAAAAGCGTGGCTAAAATGCCAATGAGTAAACTGAATAAGAATGCAAAACCAAAGAATGCAGCATTGATTTGGAACAAAGAAACCAATGTTTTTCCTAATATTTCGGCGTAGTAATTTCTGCCAACTTGGTAAATGATAAGTCCGATGATGAAAGCGATAAAGGAGAGCAGGCAGCTTTCTAAAAGTAGCTGAAAGACCAGTTGTTTTCTGTTGCTACCCAGTGTTTTTCTAATGCCAATTTCTTTTAATCTATTGGAAGAAGCACCTAGCGAAATATTGACAAAGTTTATAATACCAATGAGTAACATGACCAAAGCTATAGTCAATAAGGTGTTGATGTTTTTTTGTACAAAACCGTTTTTATCTGTCAAATACAGGCTTTTATAGTCGGCTAGTTTGATGCTTAAATTCTCCGATATATCTGCCGATGTGTTTGCTTGCAACAAGTCTTTAATTGGTTTTTCTAATTGTGCTGGAGAAACACCTTCGGCCAGTTCGATGTTATTGACAGCAAACAGGTTTTGCCATTGATTTATGCTTTCAAATCTGCCAAAGTAACGCAAGCTTTCTTTTGACATTAAAACAGGAAGCTCTTCATTTATTAATTGTAAAACGGAGTTAAAGGGTGCCTTTGCTAAAACGCCAGAAATTCTAAATGGTCTTCTTTCTCCACTGAAAGATTCTACTTCGAGCGTTTGATTAAGTACATCAGTTTTTCCAAAGTACTTTAAAGCCATTTTCTCAGAAATGACCATGCTGTAAGGTTCTTCCAATGCTGTTTTTGGATTTCCTTGACTTAGCCCTAAACCATACATTTCTAAAACATTATCGCCAAGCTGCACGGACTCCGTATGGACAATATCTTCATGTTGGAAAGTAACGCCTACGCCATCATAGGTATAGGCATTTGCCACCAAATGAGGGTATTCGTTTTTTAAGGCTTCCGCCAAAGGAGCAGGACTCACAAAGTCTGGAGATCTTCCTTCTTGTTGCCATTCGCTTTTTAAAAGAAACTGACGGTTAATGTTTTTAAGGTTCTGATTTACTTGCAACTCAGACCAAACATAGCTGCTAATAATAAAGGAGAATGCTAAACCTACAGAGAGGCCAATGAGCATCATGAATGAAAAAGAGCGTTTCCTAATTAGGTTTCGCCAGGCTGTTTTGAAGTAGTTTTGGAGCATAACTAAAAGTAAAAAGCCAAGAGTAGATACCCTTGACTTTTAACGTTTTTAACTTTTCTTATGGCTGTTTTTATAAATCCCAGGCTCCATTCTCATAAAACTTCAGAATCTTTTCTTGAAGTAAGAATGAATATTTGGCTTGCACCAAATTAGAGTTTGCTCGGTCAAAATTTGTCTTAGCTAAAATGAATTCAATTGAATTTACTGTACCTGCATTAATCTGCGACTGAATGGCGTCAATGTTTTCCTGATTTATGGCTACTTGCGAAATAGCATTGTTATATCTTTCTGAGGCTAATTCATAATTTTGAATGGCCGTTTGTACCGCTTGGTTTACCACCAGTTTTGTGGAAGCTAGTCTGTTTTCTGCCATTCTTTTCTGAATAGAGGCTGTTTGAATTCTTGGGTTGGTTTGAAGTCTACCCAAAATAGGAATGCTTAATCCTAAAGAGAAAGATGCGTTTCTAGAACCATTTATTTGCTCAAAAAACTCTTGCTCAGGATTAGAAGAGGCATAAAAAGTGTTCCAGTCTGCAACAAAGCTTAGGCGAGGAAGTTTGTCTCCTTTTATAGCTTTAATTCTGCTGTCGAAGCTTCTTATTTCAAAGTCTGCCGCTTTAACTTCCGGTAGATTTGAAAGGGCGTTCTCCGCTAGTTCGTTACCATATTTTTTAGCAACAATCTCTGCATTCAGCGTTTCAAATTGTGTGTTTGGAGCGAGATTGGCATTCATTAATTGAAACAAATCTAGACGAGCGGCTCTTAAATTTCCGGAAGCAGTTATTTCAGAAAATTCATCATTGGCTACTTGTGTTTTTATTTGCAGTTCTTCTGTTTTTCCTAATACACCCGCGTTTACACGTTTGCTTATTTGGTCTAGCTGCGTTTTAGAAGTAAGCACTTGATTTTGAGCAATAGCGTAGAGCTCTTGGCTAGCCAAAACATTCAAATACGCTTGAATTATTCGAATAGTCAGCTGATTTTGGGTAGAAGCCAAATTGAGTTTTTCCGACTCCACCAATAGTTCGTTTTGACGGATAGTACTCTGTATCCTGAAACCTTGAAAAAGTGGTTGCGTTAACCTAGCTTGGGCATAAGTACTATTATAAACATCGTTGATATAGCTATTTGTAAACCTATCAATACTTCGTCCGGTATTGGTACTTTGGTAAACATCCACCCCTATGGTAGGTAGCCTTAAACTCTTGGCTTCTGTCAAACTGGCTGTGGCAGCTTCGGCGGTTAAAACCCCTGTTTGATAATCAGGATGGTTTTTCAAACCCAATGCGATGCACTCTTTTAAGGAGATGGTTTGGGCATTTGCCAAGCCAATGGTAAGGGTAAAAAAGAGCGAGATATAAAATTTCATAATTGTCAATTTTTGGAGGCTGTATTAATCTAACCAACCATCTTTAAGCCTGATAATTCTGTTTCCGTATTCGGCGTTTTTTGCTGAATGTGTTACTTGAATGATTGTAACTCCGTCTTTTTGATTCAATTCTTTAAAAACATTCATGATGTCTTCCGCTTGTTCAGAGTGTAGATTTCCTGTAGGCTCATCTGCAAAGATTACCTTCGGGTCTGTTACCAATGCTCTGGCTACACCTACCAGCTGCTGTTGTCCACCAGAAAGTTGGCTAGGGAAAAGGTCCTTTTTTGCAACAATATTGAATCTGTCTAAAATGTCAGCCACCTTACTTTTACGTTCTGAACCTGAAATTCCTTTGTACAATAAAGGCGTCTCGATGTTTTCATAAACGGTTAGTTCGTCAATCAAATGGTAGGCTTGAAAAACAAACCCAATGGCATTTCTGTGAAGCTCTGTTCTGCGTTTCTCGTTCAATTTCTGAACGGGCGTGTCCATGAAAAGATACTCCCCTTCAGAGGCTTCTTCTAAAAGGCCTAGAATATGTAAAAGCGTAGACTTTCCAGAACCAGATGGCCCCATAATGGAAACAAATTCTCCTTCTTTTACTTCTAGGTTAATGTTTCTAAGGACGTATGTCTTTCCAAATCCTGCAGGATAGTATTTAGAAATGTTGTTTAGTTTTATCATAAATTGCTTTGGGCTTTTAGCCATGAGCTATCAGCTTGATATGTTTTCTATTGTTACATCGAGCGAACTCGATAGTGTCAGTTCGAGCGAAGTCGAGAACAGTCTTACCTATTCTAGATTAACTCATCGAACTATTACAAGACCTCGACTATCGCTCGGCCTGACATTGTTATACTTTTTCATAATTTGTGTTGGAGAATGACCGCGAAGTTTTTCTCTCATGCCATTTAATGTTCTTAAATAATGCCAATAATTGTAATTGACACGTTAATAGAACATTACGCTGTTTTGGGCTAAAAAATGTGTCCGAAAGCGAACGCTCTCGTTCGGTGACGAACAGCGAAATATAGAAAAACCAAGTAAATTCGAATCTTGAAAAGAGAATCATCACAAACGAATCAAAATGCCGCAGAAAATAATTATTGATACAGACCCAGGAGTGGATGACGCTATGGCCATTCAGTTTGCCTTAAACTCACCAGAGTTAGAGGTAATTGGCCTGACTACGGTTTACGGGAATGTGAATTTGGAATTGACAACTGCTAACGCTTTAAAACTTTTAGAGGTGGCGGGTAGAGGAGACATTCCTGTAGCTAAAGGAGCTGCCAAGCCATTAACTAGACCTTTTGGTGGAGGAGTGGCTTTTGTTCATGGAGATGATGGTCTGGGTAATATTTTTCTTCCAGAAAGTAGTTTGAAGCCTATTGCTCAGTCGGCGGAAGATTTCATTTTTGAACAGGTTAAGAAGTACCCAAATGAAATCATTTTGGCTCCTTTGGGCCCCTTGACCAATATTGCTTTGGCTTTGCAAAAAGCTCCTGAAATAGCGGAATTAGTTAAAGAAGTGGTGATAATGGGAGGTAATGCCTTTTGGCCAGGAAATGCATCTCCGGCAGCAGAGGCTAATATCTTAAATGACCCAGAAGCGGCAGACTATGTTTTGGGTGCAAACTGGCCTATGGTGATGATAGGTTTAGACGTGACGGAAACTACTTTGCTAAGCCATAAGGAAGGCCAAGAGGTACGAGCAGGTTCTGATTCGGAGCTGAATAAGATGGTCTGTGATGCCTATGTTTTTTATGAGCAGTTTAACACTTCGAATAATAAAATTGACGGCTCTTTTCTTCACGACCCTTCCGTGATAGCCTACTTAATTGACAAAAATATTTTCTCTGGAGAAAAATACCCTATAAGAGTGGAAACGCAAGACGGTCTTAGTTTAGGCAAAACCTGGCCACTTATTGGTGACGAAGCTGTACTAGCAAGACCAGCCTCAGAGCCATGGCGTGGAAGGCCAGCGGTGAATGTTATGCTAAAAGTGGATAATGGCAGGCTTGTTAGGCTTTTGAAAAGTAGGCTTTTTTGACATTAATCAAAAGATTAACTCCTATCATGCTCTTCAATTCTTCCGCTAGTGAAAAAGAATATGCATAGACTTATTAAAACGATTAATACTGTCCTAGGAAACCAAACAGAATGCTGTGAATAAAAGCTCTTTTTTGAAACCATCTGTACCTCTTTGGTTTCAAAACCAGAAATAAACCAAGGTAGTGTGCCATATATTCGCCCGAAGGGGTCTATAAAGCAAGAGATTCCTCCATTACTACTTCTTACAATAGAACGTCGATTTTCTATAGCTCTTAAGCGAGTAAAAGCACTTAATTGTTTGGCTCCTGGTGTTTTACCAAACCAGCTGTCATTATTCATCAGGGCTATGAATTGAGCTCCATCATGTACCAGTGCGGCTATTTTTTCAGGAAATAATTGCTCCCAACAGATAGATAAAGCCATTTTAAAAGTCTGATTGGCAAAATTTTGATATTGAAAAGTATAGACTTCTTTGTTACTTATGAGCTTTTGGTTTACAACCGTAGGCTTTTCATTAAAAAATGGAGTGATTTCTACAAAAGGCAATCCGTGCTCTTTTTGATAAACCTTTATGTCTTCAGGTTTAAGCTTTAAGCTATCCCATAGCATGGCCAGTTGTGGTGTGAATATCATGGCATCATTCTCAAACTCATAAGGTTTGGTAGCATCTGGATTATTTTGAAAACCAATAGCTATAGACGTTTGCCAACTAGTAATAAGCTGACGAGTAAAGTTCAATAAGGTAGAATCCTGCAATAAATGGATGGGTATCGCTGCTTCTGGAAGTACTAATAAGTCTGGTTGAGTTGTTCTCACGGCAGAATCGCTTAAACTTACTATTTCATCAAGTACATGCTGTAAATTCAAGGAATCCTTGTTTGCGTATGAATCCTTATTTGTTTGAATAATCGCCACTTTAGAAGTGACGTTACCTAAGCCTGTGATTCCTTTTGGATTGATTTTTACAGTCCAAATACTATAGAAAAGGGGAAGACAAAAAACCAAAATTAGTAATAAAGAAGACTTGAGCGTTTTATTATTTATGAAAAGAAGCAGTACCACATTTAGCATCATTACCCAAAAGCTTAAGCCAAACATTCCCGTAATATCAATGAATTGATTGAACCAAATTAGGTGACTTTGAGTATATGGCAAAAGGTATATTTGCATGCCATGAGGCATCAAATGATGAAAATAATCTGATACTGTCCAAATGAAAGGAAAAAGAAAAAGTGCTTTATACCAACCCCATTCTTTATGTGCAAAATAGTACCCAAGCCAAGGTAAGCATAGTAATGGCACCTGAGTAAAAATCACTAGAGCCGATTCTGTTACACTGAAATAGCCTAACCACCATACATCAATGTAAAGAAAAAGTAGTGTGAAAGTCAGGCTGTAAAGAATATAAGACTTGAGCTTTGGCAGCTCTTTAGTAGCCCATAAAACGGGTATAAATGCCACCCAAGCAAGAATTCCATTTGGAACACTATCTCCAAAAGAAGGAAAAGATAGCCCCAAAAGACAAGCAGAAAGTATCCAAGGAGCCAATCCTTTTTGAAAACTCATATTTTTTATTTCTGAGCGTTCATTAGGCTTTTCAACTCGTCAATTTCCGCCTGCTGCTGAATAGTATAAAGTGTCAATTCTTCTACTTTTTCTAAAAGTTTTGAAACCATATCATTTACAGACACTCCTTGGTTCACCACTTCTCTGGCAGATGGAATGTTGGGCAAGTGTTTGTTTTCATCAATAAACTGAGAAACCTGATTTAGAGTCAGTAGCGGGTAGTCCTTTTCAAAAACTTTATCAGACCACATACCTTCATTGTCATATTTGATTTTGAATTCATTTAGTACAAATTGCCCTTCATTATCTAGTTCAAGGAAATTACGGTCGTTGATTTTCATAGAAGGAGCATTAAAAGCCACACGCATGTTAAATACACCTTTAACATCAAGACGATACTGCGGACTTGAAAGTCCTATTCCTACTTTTACAAGTGTGGTATCGCCAAGCACCAAACCATCATTAACCGATACACGGGCATTATAACCCAGAGCTGAAGCTCGCTGTAGCGTAGAGGCATTGGGTCCGGCTCCGCCAGCAAAAACACCAAAATAACTAACTCGCTGAGCTGAAACACTCAGCACGCTGATACAAAAAGCAATTGCAATACATATTTTTTTCATAGTAATAATTAGTTTTGATTTAGACTCCAGCTGAATTCACTATTCGATTTTCCATTATTTAACTCTTTGACTTCGAAACCTTCAGCTGTTTTTCTCGAGATATAAAGGCCATTACATTCTCCTTCAGCTTGTAACTGTATCAACAAGTCTTCTGGAGAAACCCCAGCCTTGGATTTTAATGATATAAAGGCAGAACCCTTTTCTAATTTGCCAAAGCCTTTTTTATAAGTTCTTGCTCCAATGTCAGAAGTTTGTAAAGAATTCGCTTTTCTAGCAGAAGGAGCAGTTGTCGTATTATCTAGGCGTGTCCAGGCAGAGCCATCGTAATAGTAAAAGCCAGGGGTATTATCTACTTGATAAATTAGGAGACCTTGATTTGGAGAGCTTGGTCTATTTGCCATTTCAAGCCTAGGTATCATGATTCCCTTATCATCACTTTCAATGTCCAGAATCGCATTGGCGTCGGCCGTTTTAGTCAATACATCTATATAAACGCCCGTGTTGCTTATCAATACACCATCGCCGTCGTTATTGATTTGCACTTCACTTTGATCCTGCAAGATGCCGGTGGGGGCCACTACTCGAAATTCTATATTATCAAGTGTTGTAATGCCACTTAGTCTCCTAGCAGAATTGGCAAGAAAAGAATGCCCTTTATCTGTCATGAATCCAACAGCCTGCGAAGACAAATCATTCACATAAGGGCTATTAATATCTGGTCTGGTGTACCGATTTGTGTAGAAGGTTGTACGTAGACAATCGAACGCCCCATAGGGAGTATTGAGCGTACCAAATGCATCAATTGTTTTAGTAATTTCGATATATCTTAAATTTCTAAATTCAGTTTCATCTTCTTGAACCTGGTATGTGTATTGATCATTTAGCTGCATCGGTACATCACTAAATTTATAGTCTGTAGCATCGAACACATCTTCATCTTCATCTAGGTAGTAGTAATAACTAACCCCAATATATTCCACTGCATCAATATCAATAACATAGTGGTCATAAACTTCAATAGTGTTACCGCCGCTATCTTTGTATTCAGATTTGACAACTTTGTTTGCTTCATCAAATTGTAAGTCTTCTGGCACTTCGGCCACAGGTATAAAGTCTTCATTGTAATAAGATTCAAATTTATCTAATATATCGGTGGGCAAGGTCCAAGATTGGGCGTTGTTCAAATCTGCAATTCCAATGTCCATGCTAACGGAACTTTCATTGTCAAGTAAGGTCAGCCAAGAACTTCGTGGGGACGAAATGGCATCCATTTCGATAGCTGTAAGAATCATTGGTGTATTGCTACCTGTCCTTCCATTTTTAATATTCTTTTTTGCTGTTTGCTCCAGAATCAATGCCACTTTGCCCTTGACATTTGTAAGGTTAAAGTCATCGCTTTGGCTTTTTGGGTTCTTGTAAATTCTGTTTGATGTTCCAGAAATACGAGGCCCAAGGTTTTTTGCTTCGCAACTTACAGCAAAAGCAAAAGAATTAATACTGGACATTAAAAAAAAGACCAAGTAAATCAGTTTGAAGGTAAAATTTGATTTCATTTTTGGATTGAGATTTTGTATGCGTAAATCTCTCATTGTTCTGTTTATGAAAAGTTAGAAAATCAGACACATACGTTTGAATATCGGACAAGAAAGTTGATTGAGCTAGTTTTTATACTTTTTCGGCGATTCGCCAAAGTGTTTTTTGAAGCTTGAACTAAAATAAGTGGCAGATCGGAAGCCCGTTTGGAATGCAATGTCTGAGACAGAACCTCCATTTTGGGAAAGCAAATCTGCTGCTCTGTTTAATCTTACAGATTTAATAAGTTCAATAGGCGTTTGATTAATCAGAGAAATTAGTTTTCTGTTCAATTGCCTACTACTTAAACTAACTTCTCCACTTAATTCTTCTACTGAGAAGTTTTCATTGCTCATATTTCTTTCAATGATGCCCATCAGTTTTTCCATAAATTCATTGTCTATGGAGTTTGTTGATATTTCAGATGGCTTAATTTGAATATTTCCCGCAAAACGGGCTTTCATTTCTTTTCTGAGCTTAATTAAATTTTGTATTCTTAGTTCAAGTTCGTGGAAATCGACTGGCTTTGTTAAATAAGCATCTGCCCCGGCTGATAATCCTTCATTTTTGTCGGATTGTTCTGCCTTGGCGGTTAGTAGAATTATTGGAATATGGCTTGTAAGAATATCTGTTTTTAATGTTTGGGTTAATGAGTATCCATCCATCCCTGGCATCTTAACATCCGAAATAATTATGTCTGGCAAAGTTTTTCTGGCCACTTTAATTCCTGCAATCCCATTCTCAGCTTCCGAAACCCCATAGTTCTGTGCCAGCTGTAAATGCAGAAAACGTCTAACTTCGGGATTATCCTCTACGATTAAAATCTGTAATTCTTCTTTTAAACTTGAGGTTATTTCATTGGGTAAAATGTCAGTGGGTTTTTGAATAGCAGTTTGAGTCAGAGAGCCTTTAACACTATTAATAGTAATAGGTAGTGTAAAAGAAAATGTGCTGCCAACTCCTTTTTTTGATTTTACGCTAATTTCGCCCTTATGGAGCTGGACAATTTCCTTCGTAAGAGCTAAGCCAATCCCAAAACTGTTACTATTGTCGCCTTTTTGATAAAATCGGTCAAATATTTTATCGATGTCACTTTTATCAATACCTACACCTGAATCCGATAAAATCAGTTTGGCTTGTTTTTTTTCTCTTTCAATATTGAGTTTTATTTCCCCTCCTTCATCGGAATATTTTATGGCATTGGAAATTAGATTGCTCAAAATGATTTCTATTTTTTCTTGATCTAAATCCATCAAAAGCTCTTCTAAATTGCTATGGAATCGAAGTTTTATTTTCTTAGACAAGGCTATAGATTCAAAACTGTAAAAAAGACTTTTACAGAGCATAATAAGATCTATCTGACTCAATTTCAACTCCATTTTATCAGATTCAATTTTTGATAAATCAAGAATTTGATTTACCATTTCTAACAGTTTGTCTGAATGTTTTTCAGCAATATCTGCCAATTGAAATTCTTCAGGGGTATTTAGTTTTTTTCGCAATTGTTGAATAGGCCCCATTATTAGCATCAATGGAGTACGAAACTCATGAGAAATGTCCGTAAAGAATTTAGACTTCAGTTTGTCCAAAGATTCCAGTTGCGTTTTATCTCTTTTTAGCTGTCTAGTTCTATAACCTAAACCTAATGCAAATAGCACCATTTCAAGAATAGTCCCCAATTGAAGCAAGCTCAAAGTTCCTAAAATAGGGGCTTTGAAATAATACTCATTAGGGAATATAAATGCTCTTAATTGGGAGGGTAAAATACAAAGAAGCAACAAGCCAATTCCACCTAAAATAAACATATCTGAGGGTTCTTTTTTAGGTATTACAGAAACAAATTGGACCAGATAAGTAATACCAACCAACATCATAAATCCAGAAAATGGTATATAGGGATGAAATTGTCTGCCGGATGATATGAAATTTATAGATATTAAAGTGGTGGTGGTGGTGCCGAAAACCATTACAAAAACCAATAATTTTTCTAAAAAAGGGAAACGCTCTTTGGTGTTTAAGTATGTTCTAGAAAACTGGGCGTAAAAAATTACACTTAAAGAACCCGAGAGAAGATAAACCCAAGGCTGAATAGTAGAATAGTTTTGAAAAAAAAGTTGGTAAAAGAAAAGATTGTAATTATCCATAACCGTTGCTCCAAAAATCATGGAAAAACCAAAAAGCGAATAAAAGAGGTAGGCATTGTCTTTAAGAATAAAAAAGTAGAGCAAATTAAAGAAAGACAATAGGGCAATCATACCCATAAACGCAGCTGTGGTCCAGAAACCTTTCGCTTCTGTTATTTGTTTTGCGAAAGCATCAGACTCTGAAATAAGGCTAAGGTTTAACTCCAAAAAAGGACGATAAGCTTTTCGATATCTGATATAATAATACTGGGTTTCACCTGCATCTAATTCGATAGTGGTGAGATAAGGTGGGCAGAACACTAAAGGTTGATTGTGCTCCCCATCTAAAGAATCTTGCGGGAGCATGTAGCCAGCCATCGAGTGTTTCCAAGAAAGGGTATCGTTTATGGATTGCTGATAAATGTCCACTCTTTCGCACCAGCCATCAAATAGCCTGAGTTTCTTTGATACTTTAACATTACCAGAGTTAATTAAAGAAAATTTAACCCATGCAATTTTATAAGGCTCGTTTACTAAACTATCCGTTAAAGGAGTAAAGTTTGCCTTTTGAATGGTTTGTAATGTATGCTCCTCAGATTCCTCAAAAAACTTAAAACTAGTCTTAAGCAGATCGGTTTGATGATCAGAAACAGAAACCACAGTTTGTGCAAGACAAGTATTGAATAGAAAAAGAAAGAATAAAATTCTTAAACCCATTATTTAAATGTCGAAACCAATATGGCTTTAGTGAAAACCTATTCAGATTTTAAATATAAAGAATTAAGATTTTATTCTAGTTCCTTGCTTCAATATAGGGCCTTTATTCAATTTTTCTCAACAAATAACCCGACAACCGACTTTAAAGGAGTACAATACTTATTGAATTACCTGCCTTCTGATTCAAATAGCCAAATTGTGATAATTTGAGGTTGGTGACGCTTTTAAAGGAGCGGTTGAAATAAAAAAATCTGATTGTAAGTGAACCTTACAATCGAATTAAAAGAAAGTTTTTTAGTTAAGCGTAACAGCTTTTAATTTTCACATTCAGAGCCAATTTTAGCCTGAAAAACAACATTGTTTTGCGTTTCAAAACCCGGATTTAGAAGAACAGCATGTACCGCTTTGTATTCTACCGTTGAGGGTGCATTTATGAAACTTTCACCTTCTATATATCTTGCCAGTTTTGTGGTGCTGCTGGGTACTAGCTCTTCAACAATCAACGTTTTCTTGTCCTGATTTTCATAGGCTCCAATGTCAGACTTGTCGGCTACCACACGTTCCGCATTTGACAAATCAAGGCTGGTGGTAAATTCATTGGTTCCTATATCTATTAATGGTGAGCAGTATTTCAGCTGTAAGCCATCATCCGCTGTACCAAAAATGTTATCTGGGCCATTATAATCATCACTTTTGAAATAAGGGGCCACGTCAACATTGGCTATTCCGGCTCTTCCTCCCTCAATATTTGAATAATCTACCTTCATAGAACCCAACATCTGGTAGATACCAAAACCCTGATTATCATAGCATATGGAGTTAGAGAATTTGCCTCCATTGCTATGAATAATAGCTCCGTTTATGGCAGCATAGTTTTTAGTAATGGTAGAGTTAACATAATTAGGGTCTCCTTGATAATTATAAATAGCCCCGCCTTTGGTAGAAGCGTTTTCTATGAAAAGGGTATTATAAAGGGTGGTAGGAGTAAAATTGGTATATATACCACCGCCATAAGTAAGTGACCTGTTTCCGTAAAAAACACAATTATAAACAGTAGCATAGCTTATTTCAATAGTTAAGCCACCGCCTTGAACGCCTGAGTAGTTTTTAATCATATTAACACCATCTAGCGTAGGTACTCCAGCATATAAATAAACTCCTCCACCACTATTTGAAGCAGCATTGTTCTCATAAGTGGTATTTCTGCTTACTACACTGGAAGACGCCGTGACTAAGCCGCCACCATTTGATTGGTGTATATCTTGACCTTCTACTATGATTCTTCCGCTTCCGTTGGCATTCCCTCCTTTAACTTTTACACCATCTAAGGTGGTGAAAAAGTCATCATTGACAGAGAGTACTACGTGATAGGCATTCTCTTCGTTATTGTTCATTCGTAAGTTGTATAGCTCGCCGGTTACATTATCGTCATTGTTAAAATCACCACTTAAAATAGTTGGATGTAGATTCCAGTCTCTTGAAAAAATGTCTGTCTCGTTGCCTGTAAACCCTCCGAAAATTTTTAGGCCATCATGTAGGTAGAAGGTTTTATCTCTTGGGTCTGCTGGGTTTTCTTCGCCATAAGGGCTTTTGCTTGGGGTATATATTCCTTCTGCTACCCAGACATTTACTGGGCATCCTATTTCTAGAGCAGGCTGTAAATCTAGAAAAGCATTTTCCCAGTCTCGCCCTGATGCACTTCCTGGGGTAGCTGATTTATTGACATAGGCTGTGTCTTTCTTTGTGGTAACTAAAGCGTATAAGGCGTTGTCCTCATATTGTAAAACCACGTCGACACAAAAAGAGAAAGGTATAGTTACGTTTGCAAACTCCCCTGTATGGCCATTATATCCCATAATTAAATACTGCCCAGCAGCTGGGATTTCAGGAAATGAGAGATTCAATTTTGCATTTTCAATTTTTGCATTTCCCGTGGTCACGATGTGGTCTGCAAAGGCTCCTATTTCACAGTTATAAGTTGCTAGACCCATTTCAAAAGGATAGTCATTTCCTGAACTGTATTTTTTGGTAGTGAAATTTAGGCGACTTCCTAGGCTAGGGCCAGGAGCTATTTCGCTATTTTCATAGTTTAGAAAAACACCCAATAGCGTTCCACTTCCACGTATTTTGCCATAATTGTCTAAAACATTACTGCTTAGCGTTCCGTAAACGTCAAGTTTCCCTTTGTTAGTTACCTTTAGAGAAGAGGTTAATTCGCTCTCTCCATATAAGGTTACTAGCCCGTCGGCCTCGTTGGTGAGATTAGAAGAAGATAATTTACCTACTATATTTACTATGCCGTGATTGGTAAGGTTGCTAGCACTTAAATAGCCATTAATGGTGAGCGTAACGCCATTAGGAATTACCCAGGGTGCAGCTCTAGATACTAATGCTGGCTCATTAATAGTCACATAGCTCCCTGATTCTAAATGGGCGGAATCTGGTAAAGCTGTGGTGCTACTTAAAGCCACTAGGCCTCCGCCACTTTTTATTTCACAAATACCAGTGCTTCCTAAGTTAAAATCTCCATAGTTTTTTAAGATAACACCGCTGTTAATGGTTAGTTTACTGTTGACTCTTAATTCTGCTGAATTGGGTACATCAAAACTTTCGTTTAAAGTAAGGGGGTACATTACAAAAAGCTTTGAACCTGGTGCATAAAGAAAATTTCCGTTTTCAAGCACATTTGAAGTACCCATTAAAAAGGTTCTATAAAGATTAATTTCGTTGATATTATTAAAAACTCCACGGTCTTCAAAAGTCCCAAACATGCCTATTCTGCCTGGGTTATTAAGTGTTCCTACATTGACAAAACTGCCGAAATCATAAAGAATACCCGTGTTGTTAAAGGTTTTATTGTTCCAGAAAGCTAGCCTATTGGTTAAGTCTCCTGCGTTTTCTACCACGCCATCATTATTGGTAGTTCCCTGGTTTTCAAAAGCTCCTCCTGCAGCAACAGACAAAGTGTCCGTTACAGGAATGTTCAATATTCCGTTGTTTATAAAACTAGCTCCATCAGGTATTTCAAGCTTGCTTTGCAAAACATAGTTACTTCTAACTTCCGTTTCTACCGTGCCGCCTGACTCTATTTTTAGGTTTTCAATAAATGGTACTAGGCCGGGTGTGGTGTAAGAGTTGAATTCGGCATTTCCCCCATCGGCAACTCTGATAGAAGTATTATAAATACCCCCCGTGGAAACACTTGGACTGCTTAATTCAAAGTTGAGCAGCTTTCCCTTTACCACCAAATCAGTGGTTCCCAGTTCTATTTTACCATAGTTAGTCATACTGGCGTTAGCTGGAATGGTGTCGTTGGCACCCAAGTATAAGGTAGCACCAGGAGAAACAATAACGATACCTTCAGAAGACCAGTCGAAAATCCCATTAGGTAAGCTGTGAGCGGGTCCGTTAAATGTAAGGCTACCTGTGCTACTTAGGTTGATTCTGCCTTTATTGTCTAAGCCATTGGCATAGTTTAAGATGAGCTTTCTTCCTGCAGTTAAATGTAAGACTCCCGTTGGTGCAATCTCTAAAATAGCCCCAAGAGGCACATTTATTCCAGGCACCTTTACTACATTAGTTATCGTAATTATAGCGTCACTTTGCCAATTATAATCAACTGGGTCATAAAGGAAAGTCCCATTGAAAATTAGGTTTCCGTAGGCATTAATGTTGACCTTGCCATGTGTGGCTGAAAAGCCCTCTGTGACTATTAATGCTGTATTCTCTACAGTAAGTTTACCACCTGAGTTGATGTTTAAGGTTCCACCATCTAAATTTAAGAGACCTCCCGCAGGTACAGATAGGGCACTACTTATTCCTAAGGTTCTGCCTTCATAAACAGAAATGGTACCTCCCAACCAGTTAAAGTTATTTGCGGGAATTTGGCTTTGGTTTGAAAAATAGTTGAAGTTAGAAGTAGCTCTCAAAGTGACCGTCCCCGTGCCTTGAATGTTTCCACTATATTGATTTTGAATAAGGCCGCCTTCATTATTGTTAAGTGTACCTGCTACACTAAAGTCGTTGACATCATTGTATAGGTTTTTGTAATTATCAAAAAGCCCTGTAGCTGAAATGGTGAAAGTTTTAGAGTTAAAAACGTCTCCATAGTTTGTCATCAATCCGTTGAGAATAAGCCTTGATTGGTTATTAAGTACTCCTGTGGCACCAATGTTTAAAGAGCCGTATTCTTCCACAATTAATAGGGGAGAATTAATAGTTACACCTTCCACAATTGTGGGCGGTTGTATGACCAGCCTCCCTTTAATTAATACAGAGTTGGTGATTTTAAAACCTGCCTCATTAAGAAGGACCCTATCGCCTTCTTCAATGGTATTCCCAGGTGAGTATGGTAACCAGCATAAGGGATTAGACCATTGAAACTCTCCGATTTGTACAGGAACTCCATCAGTTCCAGGGAAAAGAGGTGGACGGGCTATAAAATCTGTAGCATTCACTTGAATTAAAGAGAGCCAAAGCATACAGATTGCCAATAAGATATTTTTTAAAGTAGTCCTTATAGGCGGAATTCTTTTAAGAGTTCTGGTAAGCATTTTAAAATAGTAGTTATAGGTTTCATTAAAGGTTAGTTTTAATTTAAAAGCCTTTTTTAATCACATTCCGTAACCTTCTTCTTGAAATCAGAATTTTACTGCCGTTTTTTAAAACTGCATACGAGGAGTTTGTTTGTTTATCTATTTCTTTCACAAAACTCCTTTTAACCAGAATCGACCGGCTTAAACGAATGAAATTATTGTTGTGTAGGTGTTTTTCGTAGTGCTTAAGTGTGTAGGCTGAAGTAAGCTGGTTTCCGTTTTCCAGATGGAAAACGGAATAATTCTGCTCTGCTTTTATGAAAAGTATAGAAGTTTCATTAGCAATCTCTTTTAATATTTTAGGAGAGTTCATGGCTATAAAGCTTGGTGATATAAACTTAGTCCAAGCTTGGTAGGTTGCAAAAAAAATGGGCTGAAACGCCGTGGAGTTGGTGTGAAACGGGCTGGAGTTGTGATGAAAATAAGTAGCCAAGATTTCATTGGTTCCATACATCCACCAACTTTAGTGTTTAATAGACTGTCTAAGTTCTGCTACGTTTTCGCTTACTGACACCCCCCAATATCCGCCAAAAATACAGAACCACCTTTGGCTTCAAAGCCCGGCTCAAGGATTACCGTGGCCCCTGCAGAAAAGGTGACTCTGGCAGTTATGGTGATAATCGAACTTCCTGTAATGCCTTGCCCAGAAGATAAAGATTGGGTGTCCGTAATGGTGGTGTTCACCGCTTGATTTGCTACGCAATCAGAGGTACTTATTAAAGTAACTGCATTTGGTAAATAATTTAGGGCAAACTGAAATCCAGAAACCACCGGAAAATTAACCGTGCCAAATTCACCAGTTTTAGTTCCAAAAACCATCAGTGTATCCACTTGTGACCCAGCTGGGTTTTGTAATAAGTTTATATCCAGCACGCTGTTGGTAAGCGTTACCTTATCTCTAATTTCTAATAGATCTTCAGCCCCTAAAACGCCATCTACATCAGCTTTATATGTGGCACTACCCAAATCAAAATCTCCTGTTATAGAAATTTTCCCTGAGGTACTTTCATTCCCAGGGGAAACATGGGCAGTTGCCGTGTTTTCAAAAAGTAGTTCGGTATCGGTAAAAATAGTACCGTTGTTTCCACTTAAACCTCCGTGATTATATAGGGTATCATAATTATAAAAATCAGAATGATTAATGATGATACCATTTACTGAATTAGTCAATGGAGCATAGTTTTCGATGGTTCCAGCATTTACTAAAGTGTCATTATTTGTCAGGGAGACGTAGTTAGCAAAATACCCAAAACTACTAATTGCCATTGTTCCATTATTTGTCAAAAGACTGTCATTGAAAAATAAACCATCAATCATCAAACTACTTTCTGGATTAATAAAAACTATTCCCTCGTTTTTTAAATTTCCAGAGCTTGGCACTACATAGTTTTCCGAAATATTAAAGGTTCTATTTTCGGCAAAAATAACATTACCGTTCCAATTGAAATTACCGGTGGGCATTGGAGCATTATTATAATCTAGAAATAACTTTCCACCAAAAGGGAGCTCCATAGTCCCCAAATTATTGATAATTCCAGCACCCTTAAGGCTTATAGCCCCTTCAATATTTAGAATACCACCAGTAGGAATTCCCAAAGCAGTAGTAACATCCATACTCCCTGTGTCACCTATGGTAAAAGTACCACCACTAGCCCAGTTAAAAGTATTTTCGGGTTTTGTAAAACCTTCTTTATAGATCACAAGATTACCTCCATTATTTAGGTTTAAAACCCCTGTAGCTCCGTTTGTTAGATCTCCATTAGCAGTTAAAGTACCATTGATTGCTAAGATGCTATTGTTTTCAAAAGTCCCATCTACGATAAGCTCTCTGCTTACTTGGACATCAAATGGGCTTTGATTATCGAATACGGTGTTGGCTGCTATTTTTACTATGCCTGCCGATTGCCAATCAAAGGTGCCAGCAGGATAGTTGAATGTGCTTGGGCCGGGGTCTGAAGCGGCCGTTTTGTATTCTAATGTTCCATAGGGTTGCAAAATTAGATTGCCAAGCAAATTATCAAAAGTGCCCGATTGTGTTAATTTAGCTGTACTGACGATAGACCCGTCGCCAATATTTACTGTGCCTTTGTTGGTGAAAATTCCACCAAATGGTATCACAAAAGGCTCCTCTATCTCCATAGTACCCGTAGCTCCTATTTCAATTTCTCCCCCCGGGTTCCAGTTCATTAAAGTGAGCAATGGGTTTACCGTAGAATTCACAAGGAATTTGCCTGCCGAATTCAAGTTTAAGGTGCCGTTTCCTGAAATATCACCATTGAGTACCAAAACACCACTACTATTAATGGTCAAGGTTCCTTCATTTTTTAGGCTGCTAAATTCTGGGACAGTAAGTGAACTGGCGAGTGTTAAGGTACTTTGTGAGCTAATGTTTATATCTCCGCCCTCCTGCCAGTCAAAGTTTCCGGCTGGGAAAGTAACTGCCGGTGTTAAGAAATTCAATTCCCCGCCAAGTTTCAAGTTGATAGCATCGGTATTAGTCAGATTACCGGCTAAGCTAATTTTACCGTTGATATCTAGTGTGCTGGTATTATTAAAAGTACCACAGATAATAAATTCTCTGTTTGCCACTACCGTAAATGGAGCTGCGTTATCAAAAACCGTAAAAGAATCAATTTTTATAACGCCACCATTATTCCAATTAAAACTACCATTTGGGTAAGTAACGGAAGTAGGAGTAAGGTCTAAAGGCGAAGTTTTAAGAATCAAATAGCCCATATCATTTAGGTCAAAAGTCCCTTGATTGTCAATAGCTCCCATCTGGGTCAAAACGCCGTTTTGGTTGATGTTAAGCTGCCCTTTGTTAACCAACTGTCTCTGATAAGGAATGCTGAGAGAGTCACCCAAAGTCAATGACCCCGTACTGGTTATTTCAAAAATACCGCCGGTGTTCCAGTTGAAATTAGTGTTTGGTACGGAAGTTAAAGCACCTGTGATGAGGTACTTTCCTCCGGAGTTAAGGTTGGTTACACCCGTACTAGTGTATGCCCCAGTACTAGAAAGAACGCCCAGGTTATTGATATTAAAGGTTCCATTATTTATCAAAGTGCTGCTGGTAGGTATTTCTAGAGCATTTATAAGGCTAAAAGTACTGCCAGCATTTACTTTAATGTCACCACCAGAAAGCCAATTGAAAGTACCAGTTGGTAGTGAGGCCGTAGGGGTATTGAAATCAAGATTTCCTCCATTATTCAGGTTGAAAATACCTAAGTTATTCACAGACCCTCCATTGTCTATTTCTAGCAGTCCATTGACTTCAAAAATACCCGTGGCTGGAATATTTAAGGCGTTTGCTAAGCCCAAAGAGCCATTTGTACCAATTTTTATTGTTCCTGCATTCCATGCAAATCCAGTTCCAGGAATAGCGGCATTTGTTTTATCCAAAACCAATTGCCCAGTAGTATTAAGGTTTAAAGCCGCTTCGTTAATTTCTAGTGTTCCTTGCTCTGTCAAAATACCTCCTGCTTTGATATTCAAAACTGCACTTTTTTCTATGCCCAGTGTTCCACCCGTTGGGATCAGTAAAGGATTAGTCAAATCAAAAATGCTGGCCGTATCTAAGGTTAACCTTCCTGCATTCCAATTAAAAGTGCCGGCTGGTAAGCTAGCCACTGACTTTTTTATTCGATATTCGCCGTCGGTATTTAAATCGAAAGTTCCGGTATTGGTCAGTGTACCTATTTCGGTTAGCTCTCCACTCGCGTTGATATTTATAGCCCCTGAATTAGTGAAAGTACCAAAATGATCTAGCACTCCGCCGCTATTAACATGGAGTGTTCCAGAATTGGTCACCGAGCCAACCGTGTTAAGGTAACCATTGGCATTAATATTTAGCGTTCCGCTGTTGGTTAAGGTTCTGCCAGCTGGTATAGTTAAAGGACTTTCTAATGACAAAGCAGTAAATTGTGAAACAGTCACTCCGCCACCATTCCACTGAAAATTGCCTTCAGGAAAAATCGCGGTAGGACTTTTAAAGTTGAAATTACCACCACTATTTAATTCTAAAATACCTTCATTTTTGAAAAAACCAACATAACCTACATCAACGGAGATGCGTTCAATGTTAAGGATTCCATTGACAATAAATTTACCATTCGTCGGGATTTTTAAGGTGTCAAATAAGGTAAGTTCACCCAATGCTGATACTTCTAGGGTAGAGTTGGTATTCCAATCAAAATCATTTAATAAATAAGGGACTAGTGCTACAGGTTTAAATCCATCTCCTGATTTATAGCTAGCATAAGTATTCAATTTAATTTTACCGCCATCTTTTAGTTCAAAAAGCCCCGTATAAGAAGCTCCGTCATTGATATTCAGAATACCCTCTACCCATAAATCACGAACAATTGAAGATTCTACATTTTCTGATATATCGAGGATTCCATTCTGCCCTATAATCAGAATTCCAGAAGTATTGGATGATAGGTTTAGTGCTGAGAGTGTATTACCAGGAGTATTTAGTACCAAATGTCCCTCGTTATGAAACCATTTGTCGTTGTTAATAACGCCGTTATTAACAAATGCACCATTATTATAAATGAAGCTATTGTTACTCTGAGTATTGACTACTGTTCCGTTATTAATTAAAGAATCATTATTGGTGATCGTACCTCCGTTATTGATACTACTTCCACTCGGAATTACAATTTTACCATTATTAACCAAAACGGCAGAATAACCAATGTTAAGCGGCGTAGTGACATTAAATGTTATCCCACTGCTAAGTGTAACTATACCCTGTGAATTCCAGTTGAAATTTCCATTGACCAGAAAGTCTGGGCTTTCGTTTAAGATGATATTTCCATGAGCGTTTAAGTCTAAGGTGCCATTGTTTGTCACCACAGCCCCAGGGTTTAATTCTAAAGTACCTCCTTCTATAATTAAACTATCAGCAGTAGGAATGGTAAAAGGTTGTGATAGGCTTACCAGTCCTCCATCTCTTATGGTAACGTCGGCTCCGGTATTCCAAACGAAATTGGCACTGGTAATGAAGTTTGTAGTGTCTCTTATGACAAAATCACCCGTAGCATTTAAAGACAGCGTACCGTTATTAGCTACATCTCCGTTAGGGTTGATTTGAAGCAAACCATCTACATTTAAAGTAGCTGCAGCTGGAATAGTAAGGGTATTTGCCAAATACATATTGGCATTAGGCCCAATGGTTAAATCACCACCGTTAAGCCAATTAAAACTTCCATCCAATGTGATATTTCCTGTATTCAAAGTCAAACTACCTGTGGCGTTCAAATTTAAAGTGCTGGTGTTTTCCATGATTCCATTATTTAGGAAAATTCCATTGATATTACTTAGGCCATTATTTATAAAAGTACTTCCTACATTATTGTTTAGGGTACCATTATCGTCTAATGTCCCATTCACGGTTAGATAGCCGTTATTTTCAAGGGTACTATCTGTCTTGATGGTCATTAAACCATCTATCTGAAACTTCTTATTGGAAGGTATAGTGAAACCGTTTGGCCAATCGTAGGTACTGTTTTCTCCTATGATGATACTGCTGCCGTCGTTCCAGACTATCTTTGTTAAGTCAAAATCTGGAATGGTTTGATTAAGGCATAACCTGCCATTTTCATTGGCCGGAAGTCCTCCTTTTAATTTTACCACGCCATCACCAATCAATGCCCCGCCCTGATTAATTTTGACTAAACCTCCATCATTATGAATGGTGTCGGTAACGGCGTAAGAGATAGTATCATTAAGCACTAATACTCCGGTTGATTGGAGCCTAATTTCACCTAATAAGCCAAAGTTTAAATCTTTGTTTTGCTCTAAGGTATCTGTGATGTTTAGGTTACCGGTTAAATTGATAATTCCATCGTTGGTTAGCTTCTTATTTACAGAAAAAACGCCACCATCCATTTTTAGAATTCTACCTGTAGGTACGGTGTATGGGTTTGCTAATGATAGGTAAGCACCTCCACCTGAGGCTAATGTTCCGCCTACTTCCCAATTAAAATTAGCAGATGGTACGGGTAAAGTGGTATCAAAGCTCAGTCTATATTCCCCTCCAGATTTTACATTAATAGCCCCATTATTAATGATATCGGTGTATATATTCATACTGGCACCGTCATAAATGTTAAATATGGAGCCAGGTGCCAAATTTAGGTTTGACCCAGTACTTATTTGAACATTTCCATAATTCTCAAAAAATCCTCCATTCGGAATGGTTAATGCATTATTGATAGAAAAGCCAACAGCTGGGTTTACTATAATCTTCCCACCACTGTTCCATGTCATTTGGCCGAGGTCAGAACCAGTATTAAAATAAATACTACCTGAAGCATTTAAAACGAAAGTTCCGTTATTAGTAATGCCTCCTGAAAAACCAACCTGGCCCACCCTTAAAATGCCGTTTACGTTTAGATTGCTTCCAGCTGGAATCGTAAGAGGTTCACTAATCGTTAAATCTGCTGAAGTACCTACTGCCATATCACCAGCAACCCAGGTTAGACTTCCCAATGTGGAGGGATTGGAATTATTTAATTCAAAAACACCTCCAGTATTTAAAATAAACTCTCCTGAAGACGATGTGATGCCCCCTGTACCATTTAATTGAAGTAATCCATAATTATTAATTTCTGAATTGGCTAAACCAATTATGTTCCCGCCACTATTCACAATGATGGACCCAATATTAATAAGTCTTTTGGATTCAGATACCGTAAATGAGGAGGTTAAAGTTAAGTTAGTGGAAGTATCCAAAGTCACAATCCCCCCCCAATTAAAAGTTCCACCTGGGAGTAGGATGTTAGGCTGTGTAGCGACTACAAAATTTCCAGATTCATGGTTAAAGGTACCTGAATTGGTAAAGGTGCTTTTATTCTTGAAGAAGCTTTTATTTTTGAAATTTCCGGTATTCGTTAAAGTTTGGTAATTCCAGAAGTCACCTTCGTTTATGAGTTTGCCATTCGTATTATTGTTGATAATATCATGGTTATATAAAAAACCTAATGAAGGTACTATAAGAGTATCATTGTTAGTTATAGTGCCGTTATTTATAAAATCATTTTCCCCAAATCTCATGTAACCATTATTTACGATGTCGGCATTGTTAATAATTTCAAAGAATGGCGGAACATCTACTCGTCCATTGTTGGTTAACGTTCCATTCTCTGGTGTTGGAGATTGATAAAAATCAGCACTTGAAATGGCCGAGATATTAATATTACCACCATTCCATTTAAAGCGATACATTTCTAGGTCATAAGAAACTTCTTTGTTCAGATTTAGAGTACCAGCATTCTGATTAAAACGACCTGAAAAATCAATACCCAAAAAACCATTAGCGGTTAATGTTCCATGATTATTACATGTTCCGATAATGCTTAAAGATTGTGAAAAGGTGCTGGTGCCGTAATTATCAAATTGACCCTCCACTAAAAAGAACAAATCTGAGACATTAGAACTAAAAGTACCGTGATTAACAAAAACCTTCCCTGCTGAAACAGTCCTAAAAATTGGGAAGTTAAAATCTTCAACCAATGCGGTGCCATTAACTCCAAGACCAATGGCACCTCCGTCTTGCCAGTCTACCGTACCTGAAGGGAAAACAGCGTTGGGGTAGTTTAAAAGATACTCGCCACCCGGCTTTAGAACTAAAGAGCCATTATTTACAATGGATCCTCCTGGGTTTAAATTTAGTTTACCATAAATATTCAAAATACCATTGGCGGAGATGGTAAGTGCTGAATTAAGATTTAGGTTTTCGGTAGCCCCTATGTTAAATGTACCTCCACTTAAAATGCTTTCTTCTCCGGTTTCAAAGTTATAAGCATGCCCTATGGTAAGGCTTCCGCCATTAGATGCCACTAAAGTTCCAGAATTGCTTACAAGGCCGCTAAGTTTAAGTACCCCAGTAGAGATTAAAGTACCTCCAGCCGGAATGCTAACCGGCGTAGTAATTTCATTTTCGGTAATGGAGCTTACTGTTACCGTACCTCCGCTGTTCCAAGTTAGATTTCCTGTCGGGTAATTAGCTGTCGGGCTATTCATCGCCAAGTTGCCATTTAATATTATGTTACCGTTGTTGGTTAGCGTGCTATTATAAGAAAAGGTGCCATTTACAGTAAGTATACCATTATTTGGAATAGTCAAGGGTGTTCCAACTGAAGTGACCCCTCCTGCACTAACCACAAAGTTCCCGCCATTCCAGGTAAATGCTGCATCAGGAAACCCTGAGTTAGAAGGTTTCCAAGAGAGTGTTCCGCCTTGATTTAAATTAATAGTGCCTACAGCCAATGAGGGGGCTACGCTGCCGAGGTGCCCTAAATTGTTAAAGTGTCCGCCGGAACTGATTACAATATCACCTCCAAAATTATAGAAACTCCCAGAATTGGTTACAGTAGCTCCAGAATTGACATTCAAAGTTCCATTTCCCCCCGGAAGATAATCTGAACTCATGGTCCCATCATTGGCCAGACTGGCGTTATTATGGAAGGTCCCTCCATATAAATTTAGTCTTCCTGTATTTTCAACTATGAAATTCCCATTATTTATAACAGAGCCAGCTCCTAGACTTTGAAGAGCGTAATCATGGACGGTAACATCTCCCTTCTCGTAAAAAAAACAGCCGACAGCTGGAATACACCATTCATGCCTATTTTTAATAATAATATACCCATTATTTACCACGGTGGTGGCAATAATCATTCTACCATAGATTAGTACCTGATCACCAGAGTTTATGGTGGTGCCTGGGTAAGTATCCCAGCGAGCTTCATCTGTCCATTTTGGCTGAACACCTGCCCAGCCAGCTTTAGGGCTATTGGCAGTATAGGTATAGGTTTCAGCAAAAGAGTTAGAGACCGTTAGAAGCGTTAGCATTATGCTTAATCCTAAAACTTTCTTAAAGGGACACATAGTAAGACTTTTCATTTTCAAAATATGAATGCTTGTGATTTAATCAATTTCTATAGTTTCCTTTTACGGCTAACAAACAGCGAATACTTTTACAAGTAGCCTTTAATATTTATTAACCGGCACTTTCTTAGATTAAGAATTTAATATACTCCTTATCATTCATGTCGTTCAAATTAAAGGGCTGAAACGCCCCCCACAAGGTGTGAAACGGGCTGGACTTGTGATGAACAATATCACATGACCTCTATTCTTTTGACCAATTCTTCGGCATAAGTCTTAGTAATAGGGATTTCAGACTCTAAAATGGTGACCATTGTAGGCTCAAACTTGGTCATGTAATCTAGGTTGACCGCATATGACTTATGTGTACGGAAGAAGTTAGGCCTATTTACTTTTTCTAGAAAATGGCTTAGGCTCATTCTTATGAGTTCCTTTTTTTCTGCCAAATGTATTTCTATATAATTCCCTTCTGCTTTCAGCCAAAGAATGTCACTCACGGGGAGTTTTGTGTATCTATATTTTTCCTTTATAAAAAGGGCGTCTTTAATTACAAGGCCTTCTGTTTCTGGCTTTTCAGATTCTAGTTTTTTTTCTCCTGCTATTTTTAATAAGGCTAGCTCTATGGCCGTGAAAAGTTGTTCTTTCTTAAAAGGTTTTACCAGGTAGTTTGTTGGGTTTACAGCATTGGCTCTTTGAATGGTGGGCCCATCAGAATAGGAGGTGGTAAAGATAAAAGGAACGCTAAATCGTTCGTTAATAACCTCAGCGAGGTCAATCCCGTCCTTTTTACCACCCAAGTTTACATCTAATAGAATTAAATCAGGAGTTCCTTCTTCTAATCGTTCTAAGGCTTCTTCATAATCCATGGCCGTTTCCATAAGATCATAACCCATTGCCTCCAGCATATTTTCCATGTCTGCTGCAATAATTCCCTCATCTTCTACAAGTAAAATCTTTATCATCTTTTATATTTATCGCTGACTTTGATAAGCTCTAATATCTTTAAAAAATACGGTAAAATTAGCCCCATTATCACTACCTGAAGAAAACTTTCCGCGAAGCTGTTTACTTAAAATTTTGACTAATTTTAGTCCGAGTGACTTACTCTTGGCTGGGTCAAAATCTTTTGGCAAGCCTTCTCCATCATCATCTACGTGGAGTTCGTAGTCTATTTTATTAACAGCTTTAATACCAATTTTTATTTTACCGCTATCTCTTTTATCAAAAGCATATTTATAGGCATTAGACACGAGCTCATTTACGATTAGGCCTAAAGGAATAGCGGTGTCAATATCAAACTGAATGTCTTTTGCACTTACTTCCACTTCTATTTTCTGATTCCCTCCAGTAAACATGTCGGACAGGTAATTCACCAATTCTTTCAAATAGTTTTCAATATCCACATCGTTTATATGCTCGCTTTGATATAAATTTTGATGAATCAAACTCATAGCCTGCACTCTGCTTTGGCCTTCCTGAATAGAAGAAAGCACAGAAGGGTCGTCAATATTGCTAGACTGGATATTTAATAGACTAGAAATAATTTGAAGGTTGTTTTTAACGCGGTGGTGTATCTCTCTAAGTAAGGTTTCTTTTTCTGTTAAGGCCGACTGGATAGTCTTGTTTTTATTCTCAATTTCAATATTCTTTGTACTAAGCTCTTCAGAGGTTTTCTTTTTGAGCAAGTACCTATTGTAAAGGAGTAGAGCCAGAAAACTTAATAAGACTAAGCTACCAATAAAGACCCAAGTTCTAAGCCGAGCTAATTCCGCTTCACGGTTTAACACATTAATCTCCGCATCTTTTTTTACGGTCTCATATTTGGTTTGGAAATCAGCTATTTGCTTTGATTTTGTAATGTTTGTGAGTGAGTCATTGAGTGTTAATACTTTTTCGGAGTAGAAATAGGCGGAATCGAACTGCAGCGTAGCTTCACTGATATTTTTCAATTGGCCATAGGCATTTAGAGCTCGGTGAGGTCTTTTTGATTTTTGAGCTATTGCAAGCATTTTTAAAGCATATTCTTTTGCTTTTTTATAGTCTTTTTGCTCTAAATATAGATTTGACAGGTTGCCATAATTATACGTTAGATTATTCTGGTTGTTTATTCTAAAGTTGATAGCTACCGCTTTTTTCAGTACCTCAGCAGCTTTTTTATAATCCTTTTGCCGTTCAATATATACTTGGCTCATGTTATTATAAAGCATTTGCTCTATTTGAGGCTCTTCATCTTTAAGGGTTCTTAAAAGCTCTAGTGCTTGTTCGTATTTTACTAGAGCCGAATCCATATATTGTGGCTTGTCCAAAGTATAGCTAAGGTCTCGCAAGATTATCCCTTGATTATTGAGACTTTCAATACTGACTATAGTAAAATTTAACTTTTCGGCTTTTTCTTCTGCATCTTTTGCTAAGTCAAGAGCCTTGTTTAGATAGTCTACCGTACCTCTTCCTCCACCCATATTTTTATAAATGGTAGAGAGGGTTAGTTGTTCCAGTAATGCTCTTTCTATAAAGCCTAGTTTTTCGAAAGAATTTATAACTTCTAAGCTGTAAGAAACGGCATTTGTATAGTCTGACTTAGCATGGAAATAACCAACCATTTTAGCTTTTGAGAGTGCTACACCTCTCTCAAAGTTGATGGCTTCAGCCATAGCTAAAGCTTTTTTACTAAGTGTAAATGCAGAATCTCTATCGGCTTTGACCGCCTTAGCTTGTTTTAGAATTTGGAGTACTGTGGTGCTATCTCCTTTGCTCTTTGAAAATGACTGTCCTTGAACATCTGTTGCTAAAAAAATGAGGAGTAAGCTATAAAAGGGAGCTAAATATGTCATTGTTTTAAAAGTGTTCTCTGTATTTTTTATCACTTTAGATTCGGTTTAAAGAAAGATTCAAAGTAAGCTTTTGCCTTAAGGCTATCCACTGCCATAAAGTCTTCTCTTTTTTTTAGAGCCCTCCCGAAAGCTATGCTTAGTTCTTTGTCAATGTTTGGAAGACTACGTTGTATCTCAATGTGTTCATCAAATGTCATTTCTTTCAGAGCATTAGATTCCAAAACTAGTTGGAGACTATCTAGATTATAACTCTGAGCGAAAGACAGAGGTAGAGCACAGCAATATATGATAGCTATTGCAGCTAATTTTCGAGGCATTTTAGGTGGTCAGGTTTTGGGGTTGAGTAAAAACTCTGTTTCCAAGATATGTTTTTATAGTATATGAACAACCGTTCAATAAAAAAACTTTCAAATCAGACTGTCAGTCAAAAGGTGATTTTAGGCTTTTTTGGGATGGTAATAGCTTGTAAACAAGTCTGTTTAGTGTTCGTTTTGCGAAGCTTTGACTAATGAGCGATAAAAATGGGGCAATTTAGTAAATCATGCTATTTATGGACTTGCCTTAAAGCAAAAAGCCGACTGAAGAACTCTCTTCAATCGGCTTTCTAAAAACAGACTTTTTATTCCTTAAATTTTGCGAAGCAAATAGCCCGGAGCGTCAAAGGCGATACCGTTATCAATCATTAATTCGTCTTCACAAATTCTGATTGTTCCCTTTATAAAGTTGTTGTCGTTAAGGTCGGTGCCAAATTCGTCTGTAGTAATTACTATAGAGCGGTAGCCATCTTCAGAAACATTATCATTGATGCTGTAGGCATTTGTAAATACACTTTCACCTGCATTAGTAACAAATACACCCCCGTCTTCTTTAAACTCAATCTTGATATTTGGAACTTCTTCGGTAGGCATCATAGTAATCATTCCTTTTAGTTGCCATGTTCCTACTATCATAGTACGGGCATCTTCAATAGAAGGAAGACTCTCTACTTGTTGACCTACACAGTCAAATTCTTCCAAAGTTTCTGCTTCAATAAATGCAACATCATCGATTGCTTCGCTTGCCACATCTTCGTTCTCGCAAGCCATAAAACTTAATACACTTAATACTAATAGGATCTTTTTCATTTTTAATAATTTACGTTTATGCCCTTTATAATGCTTTAAGCATAGCATTGGTTGTATTGATATTTCAGATTATGGAATTTTATTTTAAATAGTACTATGGTGCGTTAAAATTTAACGCTACTAATGAGGGTCTTGCAATAAGCTGTTTTTAAGTTTAATTCTGTATTGAAATTTTATTGGAAGAGCATACCAGAAAGCTTAGTTTTGTAAACAGCTCAAACTATTCACCGTAAATAAGAACATGAAAAATAATTACTTAGTCATAATGGCCGGAGGCGTAGGAACAAGGTTCTGGCCTTTCAGTAGAACAACCTTCCCTAAACAATTCCATGATGTTTTAGGAACAGGTAGAACACTTATTCAACAAACAGCTGACAGGTTTGAAGGCGTATGTCCTAAAGAAAATATTTATGTAGTTACTGGTGGTGAATACAAAGATTTAACGCTTGAGCAGCTTCCTTTTCTATCTGATGGGCAAGTCTTATGTGAGCCTGGAAGAAGAAATACCGCTCCATGTATAGGCTATGCCTGCTATAAAATTCAGAAAAAAGATCCTCACGCAAATATTGTGGTAGCCCCTGCTGATCATATTATTTTAAAAGAGGAAGAGTTTAAAAGAAGAGTAAATGTAGCAATTGATTTTGCTCAAGATAATGATGCCCTTGTTACGTTAGGTATAGAACCTACACACCCAAATACAGGGTATGGCTATATTCAGTTTAATGATACAGATGGTGACGTGAAAAAGGTAAAGGCTTTTACAGAGAAGCCTAATTTAGAATTTGCCAAAATGTTTTTAGAAAGTGGTGATTACGCCTGGAATGCTGGGATTTTTGTTTGGTCAGCGGCTTCTATAACCTTGGCTTTTGCAAAGTATTTACCTGAAATGGCGGAGGCTTTTAATGCAGCACAGAAAGATTTTTATACCGATAATGAAGTTACGTCTTTAGAGTCAGCTTACTCTAGATGTAGAAGCATTTCTATTGATAATGCTATCATGGAAAAAGCGGATAATGTTTTTGTGGTGAAAAGTGATATTGGCTGGTCTGATTTAGGTACATGGCGTTCGGTTTATGAAAATTCTGAATTAGATAATGAGTCAAACTCTATTGACGGTAACGTATTGGTGTACGACACTAAAAGTTGTGTAGTTAAAACGCCAAAAGATAAATTAGTAGTGGTAAGTGGTTTGGAAGGTTATATCGTTTCAGAGTTTGGTAATGTATTAATGATATGTAAACTGGAAGACGAACAAAGAGTGAAACAGTTTGTGGCGGATGCCAAAGAGGTAGGAGAGGAATATATATAATGAGAAATTTTATTTTTTTGTTGTGCATTGGGTGCTTGTGGTCTTGTAATAACATAGAGCGTTTAGATACAACTAAGATTAAAAGCCAAATGGATGCTTACAAAATTAAGAAGGTATCCGAATCTGAGGTATTGGTAGTGCTAAATGATAAAGGAAAAGAGGTAGAAGGCTTACTTATGAAACTAGACTGTACCACCCAGTTAGACTCTTTAAACGGAGTAGCAGGTCTTAAGATAGAGAAGGTTTATCCTGAAAACTATGTTGCTTTAAACGAAAAGGAGAAAGGAGTGATTGAAGCTCTAGCGTATTCTTTAAAGCAAAAAGAACTCTTCACTGCTACGCCACAGAAGCTCTCTGAAACAGAATATGCCTATTATTTTTCAAGCAATAGTGCTACATGTAATGATAGCACAGACTCTAGTGATTTCTTTTGGCGGGTACTTTTTCAAAAGGAAATTTTGGTCAACGCAATCAAGTAAAAGGTAATAAGTTCAATTATCTGGCATATTATTTGAATTTTTTTGATAAAAGATTGTAGCTTTGCGGCTTCATTATGAAAGAAAACCGTCTTATTATTAGAGCCTTCGGCGTTTTTATGAGCATTTTTATGCTCACGGCCGTGCTTTCGAAAAGCTTGCTTAGTACGCAGGTTTTGACGGATGTGTCTGTTTCTACAGACCAAAATAGCGATGACCCCGACGAGGAACAAACTTATTTTAGTGAGTTATCTTCGGAAGTAGTTATTCCTTCTAATGCTTTTAGTTTTAATAGCGACTTAGTTTTTTTACTTAGCCCTACAGTTAAGTTTTTACCGCTTAGTGACGTTGTTGCTAATTTTGTAAAGCCAATATTTAAGCATTCTTATTTTGATAAGCTTTTTGAGCTTCATATAGCTATTAATGCACCCTGAGTGCTGTAAATGATTGTTTTTCCTAACAGTCATTAAACTCCAATTTTATTAAATCAAAACATTTGAGGTGTCTGAATACCCCACGGATTACCTGTAACACAAAAAGTCTTTCAATAGGGGCAAAATTAAAAATATGAGAAATAGAGGTGGAATTTTAACGCTGGTAGCCATTTTCTTGGCGGTTAGTGTTTATTATTTGGTCAGAACTTACAAGGCCAATAGTATTAGAAATGATGCAGAGGTTGCGGCCATGACTGCAGACGGTAACGTAGACAGACAAGTAAAACAACGTTATTTAGATTCTCTTTGGAAACAACCTGTTTTCTTAGGAACTACATTAGAAGATTTAACTAAGCAAGAATTAGGTTTAGGTCTTGACCTTCAAGGTGGAATGCACGTAATTCTTGAAGTTTCTCCTAACGATATCGTTAAGTCACTAGCAAGTGGTTCAAGAGACCCAAGAGTAGCTCAGGCTATTGAAAGTGCTTCTGAAAAAGCAATAACTAGCTCTGACCACTTTGTAGACCTTTTTGTAAGCGACTTTAAAGCATTGGCTCCTAATGTGCCATTAGCAAGAGTATTCTCTACAGCGTCTAACAGAGGTGAGTTAGGCTTAAACTCTACAGATTCAGAGGTTACTAATTATGTAAAAGACGAGGTAGATGGAGCTTTTGACCGTGCCTTTAACATTATCCAAACACGTGTAGATAAGTTTGGTGTGGCTAATGCAAACCTTCAAAGACTATCTGGAACAAATAGAATTCAGGTGGAGCTTCCGGGTATTGATAATCCGCAGCGTGTAAGAAAATTACTTTCTGGTGCAGCGAAGTTAGAGTTTTGCGAGGTTTACGAGCCACAAGAAATCGGAACATCTTTAGAAGCGTTTTCTGCTTACCTATCTCAGCTTGATTTAGAAGAGCAAACTAAAAATTTAGAGAAACTTGCTACTAGTGCTCCTGCTGTATCAAGTACAGATACATCTTCTTCTGCTGGCGACTTAGCTTCTCAACTTACAGGAAGTTCTGATAGTACAGGTGGGCTTGGAGCTGATTCTTTATTGTCAAACAATGCTTTCAGTAGCTTGTTTATTGGCGGTCAAGGTGGCTTAATGGTAAGAACAAAAGATTCTTCAAAAGTGAATGAAATCTTACACAGACCAGCGGTGCGTCAGTTATTCCCAGCTAATCTTAGTTTTGTTTATGACGTTAAAGCGTTTATGAACGAAACAACTAACGAAGAGTTAGTTAGTTTATACATGGTTAAAGATTTGGGTCATGCTCCTTTAGAGGGAGATGTGATTTCAAATGCACGTCAAGATTATGACCCTACTACAGGTCAGCCAGATGTTAGCATGCAAATGAATGCTACTGGTTCTAGAAAGTGGAGAGATTTAACTGCAGCTAATGTTGGTCAAAGAGTAGCTATCTTACTTGATAACTATGTTTATTCTGCTCCTAATGTAAACCAAGAGATTACAGGTGGTAACTCTAGCATCTCTGGAAACTTTACTTTAGAAGAAGCAAGTGACCTTGCAAACGTTCTTAAAGCGGGTAAGCTTCCTGCTCCAACACACATTATTGAAGAAGCTATAGTAGGAGCCTCAGTAGGTGAGAGTGCTGTAAGAGCCGGTGTGATTTCATCACTTGTAGGTTTATTAGCGGTATTGATTTTTGTATTGGTTTATTATAACAAAGCAGGTTGGATTGCTAACCTTGCCCTTATTGTCAACCTTATTTTGCTTTTAGGTGTGATGGCGTCTTTTGGTGCTACATTAACACTTCCTGGTATTGCAGGTATGGTACTTTCTGTAGGTATGGCGGTAGATGCCAACGTACTTATTTATGAACGAATAAAAGAAGAACTGGACGAAGGGAAACCTTTTGCTACTGCTGTAAGAAACGGTTTTAAATTTGCGATGCCGTCAATTATTGACTCTAACGTTACTACTTTAATTACCGGTATAATCTTATTTATCTTCGGTACTGGTTTGGTTCTTGGATTTGCTACCACTCTTTTGATTGGTATTTTCACTTCTCTTTTCTGTGCCATCTTCATTTCGCGTTTAGTGTTTGAGCACTATATCAAGAAAGGTAAAACAGTGACTTTCTTTACTGCTTGGACAGAGAAAATGTTTAAGGATACTGACATTGATTTCGTTAATAAGCGTAGAGTCTTTTATATGATTTCTGGTGCTATTATCATTGCAGGTGCTGTTTCTATTGGTATTAGAGGCTTTGGTCTTGGTGTTGATTTTAAAGGAGGTAGAACTTATGTTGCCAAATTTGAAAACTCTGTTAAAACAGAAGACGTAAGACAAGCGATGGAAAATGCAGGTTTCACTGCAGAGGTAAAAACGTTTGGTGGTTTTGACCAAGTTAAAATTACTACAGCGTATGAAATTGATAACACAGACCCTAATGTAGAGTTACAAATTCAAGATCAGATAAACGGTGTAGTAACTAGTTTAAATGGAAATCATGGGGAGGTGGTTAGTTCTTCTAAAGTAGGACCTACTATTGCGAATGACACTATTTGGAACTCGCTGAAAGCCATTCTTTATTCCTTGATATTAACTTTCATATACATTTATGTAAGATTCCGTAGTGTGGCCTTTAGTTTTGGTGCTGTGGTTGCGGTATTCCATGATGTATTGGTGATACTTGGTATCTTCTCTATTTTCAATGGCATCTTGCCATTCTCTTTAGATGTAGATCAGGCTTTTGTAGGTGCGGTGTTAACACTGATGGGTTATTCTATGAATGATACCGTGGTAGTTTTTGACCGTGTACGTGAGTACCTAAACGACAAGAGCAAAGCCAAAGAAGATATTGTTAAGGTTATTAATAATGCCTTGAACAGTACTTTGAGTAGAACGGCCGTAACAGGTATTGCTACTTTATTAGTATTACTTATTCTTTTGATATTCGGTGGTGAAACCATTCGTGGCTTTATCTTCGCTATGTTCTTGGGAGTTATAGTAGGAACTTATTCTTCGCTTTATATTGCTGCTCCTATCGTGGTTGATGCTATGCAAAGACAGCTTTTGAAAGAGAAAGACGCTGGTCTTAAGGCTGCTGAAGTAGCTGTAGCTGGTGCTAAGAAATAAGCTTTAATACTTATTTAGAATTTAGAAGGGCTGTGTTGATTTAATATCAACGCAGCCCTTTTTTGTTTTAAGGGCTCCTTTTTTTGAGTGAAATAAAGCTTTAAAATTGTATCTTTGTGTGAACAAAAACCCTGATTAAAAATGAGCGAATTCCCTCCATGTCCTAAATGCAAATGCGAGTATACTTATCCTATGGATAGTTTATTGGTTTGTCCGGAGTGTTTCCATGAGTGGAATCCTGACGAAGTGACGGAAGAAGAATTAGAAAGCCAAGAAGGCCAAGTGTTGGACTCTAATGGAAATGTGCTGCAAGACGGTGATAGCGTAGTTATCATTAAAGATTTACCAGTAAAGGGTGCTCCAAAGCCAGTGAAAGCGGGAACAAAGGTTAAAAACATTCGTTTGACCGACGGCGACCATAATATTGACTGTAAAATAGTAGGCTTTGGCTCTATGGGCTTAAAGTCGGAGTTTGTAAGGAAAGCGTAATAGTTTGCTATTATATGAAAGCAGAGCCCCTTTTTGGGAGGCTCTGCTTTTTTATGGAGGAATGTCTGATTAGTATTCTTTAGTTTTAAATGATTGGGTCTCTGACCAATCACTCCAGTTTAGGTTTTGGTCTCTATAGCGAACTCGCCAAAAATAGGTGGTGCTTGGCTTTAACCTCTTGGTGATTTCATCTGTCAAATCATCGTTCTTTTGACGGTTTTCCATGTAATACCAGTTTTCAGATTGTTTCCAGCTATCTAGTGCTAGGTTTTCGAAGTTTTCGTTTTCTGCTAGTTGCCAGTTTGATGCTGTGTGAGCCGCTGAAGCAAAACTACTTTTAAAAGGGGCTGCTTTTAGCAATGTACCATATTTACCAGCAACCTCATCTCCAGTAGGCGAAAGTGCTTTAGGCGTATTAGGCTTTCTCTCTTTTTTATAGATGGTTATCTCGTCGGTTTGTTCATTATCTCTTTCAATGTTTTCGTTGCCACGACTAAGCCTTTTGACCGTGAATTTTGGATTTTCCTTATTGGCATCTATCTCTACCATCACAAAACCGTATTCGTCTTGTGTGTTTGTAAATTCATCATAATCTCGCCCTTCAAATTCTCCCCAATTATCAATAGCTCCACCTGCTGAGGCTACGTTAATCCATAAATGCTTGTGATTCTTAGACTGACCACGAGAGTAACCGTGTGTATGACCAAAGAAATGTATGCTTGGCTTACCTGTTTTGGTAGAGAAATCTTCTAGCAATTTAACCACTTTACCACTGAACTCCTCTTCGCCAGGAATCCACAGTTCAGATTTGAATGGATGATGGAGCTGTGCAAATACGAAATCAATATCTTCGTTTTCCGCAGTCTTATCTAGCACCTTCTGTAACCACTTGTATTGCTCTGGGGTGTCTCTGTAGCCATCGTTTGAGTTTAAGCCTATTATTCTAGTGTTTCCGTAGTCTTTGTACCACCAGTGTTCTGCATACCCTGCTGTGCCATTTTCTGGCAAACTGAAATACTTGAAATAGAAGGTCGAGTTTTTCTCATGATTGCCTAAAACAGGATATACAGGAACCTGTGAAAAAAGCTTTTCGGCAGGATTGAAAAACTCATTTTGCCATTGGTCATATTCTGTACCTGTAGCTACTAAGTCTCCTGGAATTAGAACTAAAGCCAAGTTTTCTGGCACAGCACCATCAAACTCCTTTTCCATGTATTTTAAAATACCATCATTCACCACCTCAGCAAATTTTTCAGGATTGTTATGGTCTCTTTGCATGTCGCTCATGGCAATCAAGTTGAAAGACTGGCGGTCTGATGCAAATGGGGGTGTTTTGAATTGATAAATATCAGAAAGGATTTTACCCGTTTTTACCCTATAGTAATAAGTGGTTAACCTTTTTAAATCTTTTAGTTTTACCTCATGTACTCTGGACTCGCTAAAATTGATGTCATGGGCTGAGCCAATCTCTTTCTTACCAAGTTTAGGGCTTAGGCCATACTGTACAATGCTTTCTTCCCCTGTGGAGGTTTCCCACAAGATTTTTATGGAGTTAGGCTCAGCGTCTTGTAAATATGGCTGAACTAGAAATTTTTCTGTCGTTTGAGATTTCCCTAAAAAAGGAAAGAAAAGTAGGAGTAATAAAAAGCTTTTTATCTTCATGGCTGTCTAGGGTCTTTTTTAATTGTGAGCCTAATTTACAGCTTTCTGAAGTTTATTGGTAAGTTTTGAGTGGACTTGAGTATTAAGTTTAAGTAAAGAAATTTGGGTTTAGGGTAAAAAATAAACCCAAATACTTGAAGTACTTGGGTTTACGTATTGAGACTTATTTGACAGGAAAACTTAGACCAAGGTTTAATCCGAGGTTTTGATTTTTGATATTAATGATATCTGTTTTGTAAATATTTGCGAAGCTACCGCCATAGTAAAACTCTGTATTTAACCACATTTTAGGATTAAGCTTCCAGTTAAAGCCAGCAGCGGCTTTACCACCAAAGTCTATACTTTTGAAATTTTCTCCAGAGAAATTGTTTCCACTCGTATTTGAACCCGACGCTCCTGCAAGAAAACCTAAGTAAGGCCCTAACATGATTTTTGGACGGAAGTCGTTTCCTTTATCGTTCAAATACCAAACCCCGTACACAGGCACTTGGAAATAATGCATTTCTATTTTGTCTTCAAACCCGTTAAAGTTAGAGCCCATTTGTGAGTAAAAGGCCTCTACTTTAAGACCCAAATGCTCATGTTTAGAATGATTTAAAAAGGCACCTAGGTTTACACCAGTTTTATTAGCACTTAATGGGAAATCAGGAATGCTAGAACCATTGACTCCAATCATTGGCCCCCATGAGGTGTCTTGAGCCTTAGCCAGGTTAGGAATGGTTATTAGAGCGATAAGTACAGCTGATATAGAAAGTAGTTTTTTCATTTCTTAATTGTTTTAGTTTGGAGTCTATTCCTAAATACTTGTTCCCCACCTTATTTTTTAGGGATATGTGGAGAATGTGACACAGGCGGCATAATTCGCAACTTGTTCGCAACATATGGTGAGCTCATTATTTGCATAGGTTAAATAAGTTTCAACATAGAGCACTCAATAATTAAAAGTTACCTTTGCCTTTTCAAGGGGATATTGAAATGTTTCTTCCAAAAGAGATTAATAGCTACCGCGAAAAATAATTATTGTACCACCTTATTATTAAAAGACATTTTAAGGGGCTTAAAACAAAGCCAAGCTGTTAAAATTATTAATGAAGAAAGAAAGAGTTTTTACTCGCTATCAGGTATTCATGATTGCCATTTTGGCTTTTATTCAGTTTACTGTCATTTTAGATTTTATGGTATTGTCGCCTTTGGGTGCCATCCTTATACCAGAAATGAACATTACCACCGCTCAGTTTGGCTGGGTAGTGTCTGGTTATGCTTTTAGTGCAGGTATTTCTGGGATTTTGGCGGCAGGTTTTGCTGATAAGTTTGACCGCAAAAAGTTGCTACTCTTCTTTTATGTAGGATTTTTGATTGGTACGGGTTTATGTGCTTCTGCCAATACCTATCCCATGCTTCTTGCGGCTCGTATCTTCACGGGTGTTTTTGGTGGTGTAATTGGCTCCATAGGTTTCGCTATTATTACCGACATTTTCGAACTTAAAGTACGTGGAAGAGTAATGGGTTTTACCCAAATGGCTTTTGCAGCTTCGCAAATTCTAGGCTTACCCATAGGGCTATATTTGGCAAATAATTATGGCTGGCATTCTAGTTTCTGGATGATTGTGATAGTGGGAATATTGGTAGGTATAGTGATGGTTTGGAAAATTAGGCCAATAAATACCCACTTAGAAGCTAGTAAGGGACAAAACCCGATTAGCCACCTGTTCAGTACAGTGTCAAATCCAGATTATATTAGGGTGTTTTTAGCCACAACTTTATTAGCTACTGGTGGGTTTATGTTGATGCCTTTTGGCTCTACTTACGGAATTAATAATCTCGGAATAACCCTAGAAGAGCTGCCATTACTTTATGGAATAACTGGTGTTTTTACTATAGTTTTTGGTCCTATTCTAGGTAAAATGGCAGACAAATTCGGAAGACTCAAAGTCTTTATATTTGGGACGGTTTTAGGAATTATCTTGGTGGGGATTTACACTAATTTAGGCGTGACACCTTTCTGGGTAATTTTAGTGCTAAACGTCATTCTGTTTTTAGGCATTAATGCCCGAATGATAGCATCTTCATCACTTATTACGGCCATTCCTGATTTAAAAGATAGAGGGGCATTTATGAGTATTAACTCATCCGTTTCTCAAATTTCTGGTGGAATAGCCTCCGCCATAGCAGGTTTGATAGTGGTGCAGCGTACCGATGGTTTTGTAGAAAATTATCCTTTGTTGGGCGGCGTAGTGATAGTATCCATGATAGCCTCGGGAGCTTTAATGTTTGGTATTAATAAGTTAGCTGAGAAACGTACTAAGGAGCAGGAATAGGTTATAACTCCCTTAAATCGATTGTAGTATTCTCTTTTTTATTTATAAATGGAAAAAATGTTGTAACTAATTTCGGAGGATAAGGAGCACAGGGAATGATAGTAAAGGTATATTTATAGGCTATTAGTTGAGCCATTTAAGCTCATCTGAGCCCTTTACGGGTATTCCTTTTTTTATCAAGTCGAAAGTGATTTCATTACATCGAAAATAATCTTTTACCTCAATTAACCATACTTCTTTGATTGTTAACTTTTTTGTCTGTAATGCTTTAGGGTGTATTGCATAGCAGACACTTTGTTTGTCAGATGCGATGCCTGGATATATTAAAATATCTGCATATTCCTTTTCGTATAATTTAATATGAGCTAAGGCAGAGCTCCACTTATAGTTCGATTGTTTGGTGAACAAATCAAAGACTAAAGCATTTATCATTTTAATACTCTTTCTTTTGCTTTTGGAAAGTCCTGTTATCAATTGCTCTTGAATTTGATAAAAAGCTTTACAATGTGCTTGGTATTCAATAGTGGAGTTTGGAGCTGGCTCTCCAATGAAATTTATGTATTTTGGTCGAATTTCATGAGGGTATTCCCAGATTGAAATATATACTTTTTGACCAATTTGGATTCTAGCTTCTTTTCCAGCAGTATAGATATCACCGGCGAGATATAGTACTGGGTATTTTAGAATATTGCACCTTTGAAAGTTAGTGCATTTTTGTTTTGGAGGATGTGAAAAAGATTTCGTTGTAATGTCAGAAAGATTTTCCTTCTGGAAAACGTCAAAAGAACTAGCTCGATATAATATTGGAAAGGGAGTCTCCATTGACTGACCAGCATAAGTTAGATCTGTAGGTACAATTTGATTCAAAATGTTTTTAAAGTAAGAAAAATCGTCCCCTAATATATTCGAATTAGTAATTTCCTTTTCAAAAGCACGTACTTCTTTCAAAGAAGGAATCAACCGCTCAAACTTACGTCTATCCTTAAACTTGAAATCCATGATTTCTCTATAATTTTAGGTCGACACCAAACGATGAGCCCGCGTATGCCCAAAAAGTAGGATTTACTTTTTCTCCAACTAAGTTTTGAAAGCCAGCGGTGTTTGTGTAAAGACCTATTTCAGGGATTGAGAGTTTATTACTTATGAAAATGAGATACTGCCCAGTTGTTGGAGTAAATTTGTCTGAGGGATAGTATTTAGGTGCTTCAAATTCGATTGTTTCCATCTGTCTGTGTGTTTTTGGTTGTTTAAAGATCTAAGGTAGAAAGAAACATTTAAATGGGGTTTAACTTCAGAAGTGTTAATAGCAATTAGTTTGTCGCGGTTTGCCATCTTGTTCAGACTAACTAATAGAATTTCACAACTCCCTCAAAAACACTTCAGGGTTCTCCAAAAATGATTTAGTCAGCGTGTAATGCTCAGTTTCTCGATAAGCAATAGGGGCTATTTTACCATCTTTGAAATGTAGGATTTCCGCTTCTGGTATGGCCATGATGATGGGGGAATGTGTGGCTATTATAAACTGAGCATCCACATCATTTACTTTTTGGCGAATAAGGGAGATTAGTGAAAGTAAGCGAGTAGGAGATAAGGCGGCTTCGGGCTCATCTATAAGGTAAACGCCTTTGCCGGTTATTCTAGAAAGGAAAAATTTCAAGAAACCTTCGCCATGGCTCATGGCATCTAAGTCTTCACCGTATCGGTCTATCAAGGCTTTCTTTTCGCCTTCTACCGCTCCAAGTGCTAAGGTGATGTCTCCGCCAGTCCAAGTGTTTTTAATTTCATCTATCTCACTGTTAAGACCAACTATTTGTCTTTGAATATTCTTTACAAAGCCTATAAAGTCTTCTGCTCTCAGAAAGAAACCACGAGATGACTTTGAAGCTTGTCTTACGCTGAGGTATTTGCCCAGTTTCCTTGCATTTTCTAGCATTGGGTCAATTTCCACACTGGCAGTACCTGCCACGGGAACATTAAGTTTATAGGCTATAGCTTCTAGAATGGTTGATTTTCCTGCACCGTTTTCACCAACAAAAAACGTGATGTTCTTATTGAAGATTATAGGCTCCAAATCTTTGATAAGCGGAAGCGTAAAAGGGAATTCCTCTTCTTCGGGAAGGTTTCTTAAACTTACGGATTGTAAGTGAAGCATCTCAAACTAGGCCAAGGTTTTAGCAGCAAGCATAGCCAAACAAGCCTTTTGTATGCCTTCTTGGTCAAAACCACATTCTGCTTGAAGTTCTGCTTGTTCGCCGTGTTCTACCAGTCTGTCAGGTATACCTAAGCGTTTTACTTGAGCAGTATAGCCGTGGTCTATCATAAACTCTAAAACAGCTGAGCCCATGCCACCTTGTAGGCAACCGTCTTCTACTGTTATTACTTTTGAAAATTTAGAGAATACTTCATGAAGCATTTCTTCGTCTAAAGGTTTCACAAAACGAAGGTCGTAATGTGCTACAGATAAACCTTCTTTCTCCAATTCCTTGGCTGCTTTTAATGCAGAATTTCCAATATGACCAATACTCAATATGGCGATATCTTCACCATCTTTAAGCTTTCTGCCTTTTCCTACTTCTATTTCTTGCATAGGAAGCTTCCAGTCTACCATCACACCCTTTCCTCTTGGGTATCTAATGGTGAAAGCATCTTTCCCTGATTGAATTTTATCCGACTGGGCCGTAAACATCAAGTTTCTAAGCTCTTCTTCGTTCATCGGAGCAGAAACTATCATGTTTGGTATGCATCGCATAAAAGCCAAATCATAGGCACCGTGGTGCGTTGGCCCGTCTGCACCAGCAAAGCCAGCTCTGTCTAAACAGAAAATCACAGGTAAACCCTGTAAACATACATCGTGAATGACTTGGTCATAAGCACGCTGCATAAATGTGGAGTAGATGTTACAAAATACAGTTAAGCCTTTTGTGGCCATTCCTGCGGAGAAAGTTACGGCGTGCTGCTCCGCTATAGCTACATCAAAAGCCCTATCTGGCATAGCATCCATCATAATATTTAATGAGGAGCCAGATGGCATGGCAGGTGTTACCCCAACTATCTTACTGTTCTTTTCTGCTAATTCTACTATCGTTTTTCCAAAAACAACTTGGTATTTTGGAGCTTGTGGCGTAGGAGAAGCTACCTGCTTAATTTCACCAGTAAGTTTATCAAAAAGACCTGGAGCATGCCATTTAGTTTGGTCTTTTTCTGCGGGCTCATAGCCTTTACCTTTTTTGGTGATGCAGTGTAATATTTTTGGGCCAGGAATGTTTTTCAGGTCTTCCATGACATGCACCATGTGGTCTATGTCGTGACCGTCCACAGGGCCAAAGTATCTTAAATTTAATGCTTCAAAGAAATTGCTGTTACCAAGAACAGCACCCTTCATCGCATTTTCTATTTTTTGAACTATCTCTCTAGCACTTTTGCCAAAATGGCTCATTTTGCCTAAAAGATTCCAAACATCCTCTTTAACCTTATTATAAGATTTTGAGGTAGTAATATCTGTCAAATATTCTCTGAGAGCCCCTACATTAGGGTCAATAGACATGCAGTTGTCATTGAGTATAATGAGTATGTTAGCATCTTTTAAAGAGCCTGCATGGTTCATACCTTCAAAGGCAAGTCCTGCGGTTAATGCTCCATCGCCAATAACGGCAATGTGCTGAGCATTTTTGTCACCATTGTGGTTTGAGCCAACGGCCATCCCTAAAGCTGCAGAAATAGAAGTAGACGAATGCCCTACGCCAAAAGCGTCATACTTGCTTTCAGATATCTTAGGGAAACCAGAAAGACCTCCATAAATACGGTTGGTGAAAAATTTATCTCTTCTTTCCGTAATGATTTTATGACCATAGGCTTGGTGGCCTACATCCCATACTAGTTTGTCATCAGGAGTGTTAAATACATAATGTAATGCGGCAGTAAGTTCTACTACCCCTAAGCTGGCTCCAAAGTGTCCGCCATTGATAGAAACCGTGTCAATAATGTATTGACGGAGTTCGTCACAAAACTGTGGTAATTGGTCTTTGCTAAGCTTCCTGAGGTCTTCAGGGCTATTTACTTTGTTCAATAATTCGCCAGGCTCAATAAACATAAAGGGGCATTTTAAGCTAGTGGCCAAATTTGAGCCACGTGTGAGTTGTGACAAATGTACGAAGAAACCAGAGGATAGGATGCAGCCTCGTAAAAAACCTAGAGTTTGTCGCTTTGCGAAGCTTTATAAAGTCGTTCTTTTTCTTCTAAAGTAAGGCTCTTGTAGCCAGAAGTTCCAATCTTGTCAAGAAGGGCGTCTACCTCTTCTTGTTCGTTGGCATAGTCTGTTTCTTCGGTGTTATGATAAGCCATAGACTGACCCACGGTAGAGTGGCTAAACTTTTTGGCTTTGAAGTTTTTATTAGTCTCCTTCGGTTTGGTTAAGCTGCTTAACCATTCTTGGAAAGCTTCAAAAGGAGAACCTAAATCCACACCTGTTCGGAGCAATTTGATATATAAGTAGCCCAGAAATGCTCCGCCCAAATTCATCAAGCCAGCATCAGGTGTCATAAACGAGAACACCAAAAAGATGACAGCTAAGTATTTTATTTTTACGCTGAACCTTCTGAAGAGGAACAGTTCATAATCAGGTATAAGTGTGATGGTGGCAAACATAACCGCGTATACAGCGGCTGTGGCACCAGGAGCCAAAGCCGACATACTAATGGTGGCTTTTGACATGCCAATTAGGTTATAAAAAAGGATATAAGAAACTCCGGCAAAAATGTAACCTAGTAGGTAAATATTGACCAGTTTTCGGTTTCCTATAAAATCTTGAATTAAAGAGCCAAACCAATATAGGGCAATGCAATTAAAGAGAAAGGAGAAAAATGAAGCATTGACAAAACCAAAAGTGAAAAGGCTCCATGGATGTAAAACGAGCTGTGGCAGCTCTGCATTAAGATAAATGTTTTGATTGATGCCAGCCACTAGTTGACTAGTTTCTGGCGTCATAGATAGGATGAGTTTGACTAAAAAATAAGCCACAAACACAAAAGCATTAATCAGTATCAGCTGTACGCCGGTACCATTTCCTCTGCTAAAAGCTTGCCTTATGTCATCTTTTATACTTCCCATTTTCTTTCATATAAAACAGTACCCTTTACCATCTACGAAAATTATGACCCTGACGCTCGTCGAATCCGAAAAATTTTAATAACACGAAGCCAGTTATTAAACCACCAATATGTGCAAAATGTGCTACGCCCTGCTGAAGACCAGCTGTACCAGCATAAAGTTCATAGAGACCATATAAAATTACAAAATATTTTGCTTTAATAGGCATAGGGAAGAATAAAAGCATCAGTTCTACATTAGGGAATAGAACGCCAAATGCCACTAGTATTCCGAAAATAGCTCCTGATGCCCCTACCATTGGTGTGACGGCTTGTCTCCAATATGGTTCAGAGTTTACTATCAGCTGCGACATCTCATATGTATTAAGCATCGAGTTTAATAAGGCTGCACCTACTCCTGTAATTATGTAATACGTCAAAAACTTCTTTGAACCCATGAAGGTTTCAAGGGTTGAACCAAAGATGAAAAGCCCAAACATATTGCTGAAAATATGTCCTACGCCACCATGCATAAACATGTAGGTTAACACCTGCCAAACCTTAAAGTTAGGATTGAAAAGTTGTTCGTTATTAGGTAATATCGGGTTGAAGAATGCAAAATTTGAGTAAAAAAATTGATCTGCAAGATTCGATAGTATAAATACAACTACATTAGCTATAAGGAGCTGTTTTACTACGGGTGTTATTCTGTCAAACATATATTTTTCTTTTGTTAAAAACCCGCTGAACTCGAAATGAGTTCGCCAAGCTTTTCTAAGGTTACCACATTCATTACTTTGGCTCCGTCTGGCGTGTAAGAAGGCATACTGGTTTCAAAAAGACGGTTTACTAAGACATTTATTTCCTTTTTGTTCATCTTTTTAAGGTTTTTGCTAGCAGTTCTTTTAGCCAAAGTCTTAGCCAATTTCTTGGTTTTGTCTAGTTTGACGTCCGTATCATGTTCTAGAGACTCCTTAATGAGGTCTTCTAATACCTGTGAACCCTCTTCGTCAGTAGTTTCAGTCGGAATTCCACTTATCACCAAACTGCTTTTGCCAAATACCTCAAAGCCAAAGCCTAAGGCATGAATTTCACTTTTTAAAGTCATGGCTAATTCAAATTCTTCTGGTCTTAAGTTTAGTGTTTTTTGAAATAGTAATTGCTGCGAAGCACCAGACTTGTTGGCTAAGTTTTTTTCGTATTTCTCAAAGAGTATTCTTTCCCAAGCTGCTTTTTGGTCAATGAGTAGCATGCCACTTTTGACCTGCAAGGCTATGTAGCGAAGATGTATTTGCACCGCATCTACCTCCTCAGAGTCTGGTTTCAGTGTGTTTTCAATGCCCTCATTAACTTTAGAACCCATTGAAAGAGTCTCTTCGGGTTTTGTGAAATTGGCAGCACTTTCTAAACCTTCGTATAATTTACGCCAGTCTTGGTTTTCTGGCGTTTTAGGCTTTGAATAATTCTCAAAATTAGAAACAGACGAACCCATTTTGTCAAAAGCCGATGGAGCTTTCTCAGGCATGGGCCTATTGGTCAGGTTGCCAAAGTTAATATCAGATTCAAAATCGATGGTTGGCGTTAGATTATAAACACCTATTGCCTGCCTCACGGCCGAACGTAAAATACTATATACTGCTTTTTCATCCTCAAACTTAATTTCGGTTTTCTGCGGATGAATATTGATATCTACATGAGCAGGGTCAATAGCAATATTTAAAACATAGAAAGGATAATGCCTTTCAGGAATAGTACCTTCAAAAGCCATAGTGACGGCATGGTGCAGGTAAGGGCTTTTTATAAATCTATTGTTAATAAAGAAGTATTGGTCGCCACGCGTTTTCTTGGCAGATTCTGGTTTTCCTACAAAACCGCTGATACTCACATAAGGAGTGTCTTCTTCACAAGCGGCTAATTGCTCCCTATAGCTTTTTCCAAAAAGGTCTACAATTCGTTTTGACAGTTTTCCCAAAGGAAGCTTATAAATTTCAGTGTCGTTATGATACATTTCAAAAGCCACCTCAGGATTTGCAAGAGAAATTCGTTGAAACTCATCTAAGATGTGTTTCATTTCTACCGGGTTCGATTTTAAGAACTTTCTACGTGCAGGCACATTGAAGAAAAGGTTTTTGACCATGATGCTGGTCCCTTTTGCGGTAGAGATAGGCTCTTGGTTTTTAACCTCAGAACCCTCAATAACTAATAAGTTACCTAACTCGTCGTCTTCTCTTTTGGTTTTAACCTCCACTTGGGCCACGGCAGCTATGGATGCTAAAGCTTCCCCTCTAAAGCCCATGGTTCTAATGGCAAAAAGGTCTTCTGACTTGCTGATTTTAGAAGTAGCATGTCGCTCAAAACTCATTCTGCAGTCTGTTACAGACATTCCTTTTCCATCATCCACCACCTGAACCAGTGTTTTGCCGGAGTCTTTGATAATAAGTTTGACCATAGATGCTCCTGCATCAATGGCGTTTTCCATAAGCTCTTTAACCACAGAGGCGGGGCGTTGTACTACCTCACCTGCCGCTATTTGGTTAGCAATGGTGTCAGAAAGAAGGTGTATAATGTCCATAGGAAAAGAATGATTTGCGTACAAAGGTGGCTAATCAATTATCCAATTCCGACCGAATGAGGTGTGAATTTTTTCAACACTAAATATGTTGATAAGCTGTTCATATAATAACACCTTTTAATCCTTTCAAAATGAAAAAACTGGTTAAAATTCTAATTATCGTAGCTGCGGTATTGGGCGTAGCGTATTTTGTATTTAAGAACTGGACTAAAAGTCATAGCCCAGAAGACACCGCCGAAATCACCGTTGGTGAGTTGAATATTAAGATAGAATATTGCCAACCTGCTGTAAAAGGAAGAGCTATTTTTGGTGAATTGGTACCTTACGACCGTGTTTGGAGAACTGGAGCCAATGAGGCCACAGTAATTACTTTTAGCGAAGATGTAACAGTGGCAGGTAAAGCTCTAGCTGCAGGAGAATATTCTTTATGGACAGTTCCAAGAGAAGACAATTGGAGTATTGTGTTTAATTCACAAACAGGCCAGTGGGGAACGTCTTATGATGAAGAAACAGATGTATTAAGAGTGGACGTGCCGGCTATTCAGACAGATGAGTCTACAGAATTACTTAAAATTAGTCTTGTAGATGTAGATTCTGCAGGAATTAGCATGAACCTTAAGTGGGATAAAACCTTAGTACAGGTTCCGATAAACTAAAAAGGAATAGACATAAAATAGCCTGCCGTTATCTTTAGGATAGGGCAGGCTATTTTTTTTTAATTAATCTCAGCTAAATAATCTTCCATGCGTTCGCTTGGAGAAAATCCAATAAGAAGCTCTTTTTTTGGAATAATATAATCTTCTTCCTCCTCTTCTGTATTGGTAACCAGAGCCTCCTCTTCTGCTTCAGCATCCATATATTTCCAGTCTTCGCAGGTAATATCAAAAAGGTCTAACAGCGATGTGACATTTTTTTCATTACGCTCATTTATCAAAAACTCTGAGGAGTTTTTGAAGAAAATCAACAGACGTTCGTCTTCAATCCAAGATAAGTCGTTAAGAACCTCGTCAAGAGAGTCCATGTTCGGCTCAAAATATTCGGGAAAATGTAGTTTCTCTTTTATAGCCTCATAAAATTGGGCAAGAGATTTACATAATTTACCATCAATTGTAATTAGAGAGTAGTCCGCTAATTCTTCTGGACTTTTAGTGATAAAAAGATTGTTCATTAGTGAAACAAAAGAGATTTCATGTTTAGATTGTTTATAAAAATAAGAAAATTAAGGTTCTAATTTGACAAAGCTGGCGTAGTGGTCAGCAGTGTAATAGGCTTTTCCGTCAGAACTGGTAACTAACCTTTCAGCTCCACGGTTTTGCCCTTTTTTCTTTGGGTGGATATCCCACTCGCGGTAATTGACTTTTTTATTGTTGGCTGTTTTTTTAGGTAGCAACTGTTCATAGTTGCCAAACCGTCTACCACCCACATAGCCTTTTTGAGCTTTATTGTATTTTTTGACATATTCCCATGTGTCGTAAGCTGCAGTGGGAATTGTTGTTTTTTCAGCATGAAGCTGCTGTTCAACATATTTACAAGACGAAAGCCCTGTAAGAAGAAAAAAGCACAGAAAAATTAAACGATACATTCCTAATTTAAGGAGAAGCCAGGAACGTGGATAGCCCCTGCATGATTAAACATTAATTCGGTGATTACGTATGGCATTTGGTCAATCAGTGGAAATTGATTGATAACATCTAAAACACCAAAGTCGTTTTCGGCATTTATAACTGCCCAAAATCTTCCTCTATCTATAGAGAGAGCATAAGAAGATATTCTTCCATCGTCCATAAGTTCGTCTATCGCCATTTTTTGCATAGGTATCTTAACCACAAAATTAGGCGGGAAAGGCGTTGGGAGATCAAACTCGACCATAAACTGGGCCATAGAATCTTACTTAAATTAAAAATTTTAAAAGAAAACTTCAATAAGAATGCCGAATTGAATATTTCTTTCTACCAAATTAACGTAATCCAATAAGAATCCGTTTAACTTTGTCAAATAATTATCAAAAGGGGTGCCTTTTTAAGGCTGAGATTATACCCATAGAACCTGATGCGGTTAGTACCGACGAAGGGATTTGAGCCCAGTTCTTCTGTGTGTCAACAGGAAGCAACGCTGTCTATGGACTTTTTTTTAAGAACCATTCAATGGTGATTTCACCCCTTATTTGCCTTTGTACAAATAAGTAAAAACTTGAAAAAATTAGTTCAACTTTCCATTTTAACTTTACTTTCTGTATTGAGCGGAGCTGCTTTTGCTCAGTCAGACACACTTGACCTTAACGAGGTTGTGGTAAAATCCACCAGAGCAAATGCAAAAACAGGAATGGCTTACAGTACCATTCGCGAAGGAGAAATTGCAAAGCAAAACGTAGGTCAAGACATTCCATTTTTATTAAATCAAATGCCGTCTGTAGTAGTAACCTCAGATGCAGGTGCTGGAATTGGTTACACAGGAATTAGAGTAAGAGGGTCTGATGCTACCAGAGTGAACGTGACGGTAAACGGAATTCCTTTTAACGACTCAGAGTCGCAAGGCGTTTTCTGGGTTAATATGCCAGATTTTAGTTCTTCGGTAAGCAGTATTCAGCTTCAGAGAGGGGTGGGTACTTCTACTAATGGTGCAGGAGCTTTTGGTGCTAGTATTAATGTGAGCACTTTAAAGTATTCAGCCGAGCCATTTGCTGAAATTAACACATCGGTAGGTTCTTTCAATTCTTTAAAAACCAACGTAATGGCCTCTACAGGCTTGATGGATAATAATTTTGTCCTAGATGCTCGTTTGTCCAGAATTGCTTCTGATGGTTTTGTAGACAGAGCCTCGTCTGACTTAAAGTCTTTTTATGTTTCGGGCGGTTATTATGGTAAAGACAACTTCGTTCGATTTAATGTTTTTTCAGGAAAAGAGAAAACGTATCAATCTTGGTACGGAATACCTCAAAGTTTAGCTACAGGCGATGCGGATGGTTTTCAGAACTTTATTGATAGAAACTATTACGACGAAAACTTCAAAAGCGAGCTTTTAGCCAGCGGAAGAACATATAACTGGTATCAATACGAAAACGAGGTTGATAATTATCAGCAAGACCATTACCAACTAATTACGTCTTTCAAAATAGGAGCCAACTGGAGATTTAATCCAACCCTACATTATACAAAAGGAAGAGGTTATTATGAGCAGTATAAAGACGGTAGGTCTTTTGAAGATTATGGTTTAGAGAATGTGGTGATAGGTGGTGAGGTGATTGACGAAACGGACTTGATTCAAAGAAAATGGTTAGACAATGATTTCTACGGAGCCGTTTGGTCTTTAGACTATGAAGGTCAAGGAAAACTGACGGGTTCTTTTGGTGGTGGTCTAAACAAGTATGATGGCGACCATTTTGGCGAAGTTATTTGGGCTCAATATGCTTCTAACGGAAACATTAGAGAAAGGTGGTATGATAACACAGGTGTCAAAACCGATTTCAATATTTATGGAAAAGGGTTTTATCAGTTTTCTGAAAAACTGAATGCCTACCTAGATGTTCAGTTCAGAAATGTAGGATTAGAAATAGACGGAACTACAGAGATTTTAGCTCCATTAAGTACCGATGATACGTATAGCTTTTTCAATCCTAAGTTTGGTTTAAATTTCAACATAGACAAAGCAAACTCTGTTTATGGTTCTTATGCAGTTGGTAATAAAGAGCCAAGCCGTCAGGATATTGTAGATGCTGTTTTTTCTTCGGCTGTTAAGCCAAAAGCAGAGAATCTTCAAGACATTGAGTTAGGTTTTAGACACTTGGCCCTAAATACACAGTTTGAAGTGAACGGTTATTTTATGAATTATAAAGACCAGTTGGTTTTAACAGGAGCTATTAATAATGTTGGCGAAGCTGTAAGAGTAAATGTGCCAAAAAGTTATAGAGCGGGTATAGAGCTTCAGGTGGCTCAAAAACTAGGTGAGAAAATGTTGCTTTCAGTCAATACCACACTGAGTAGTAATAAGATTGACGCTTTCACAGAGTTTATTCCAAGTTATGATGGTGAAACACCTGACGCTGTCAATGCATTTAATGATACCGATATCGCTTTTTCTCCAAACATTATCGCAGGTGGAAGTTTGACATACAAACCAGCAAAAGGTTTAGAATTAGCTCTTTTGCCTAAATATGTAGGGAAACAGTATCTTGATAATACCTCAAATGAGGAAAGAGCTTTAGACGCTTTCTTTGTGAATGACTTGAGAGTGAATTATAGTTTTAAGCCAAAAGGGTTGAAAAATGTAACCTTAAGTTTATTGGTAAATAACTTATTCAATGTAGAGTATGAGTCAAATGGTTACACATACAGCTATTTATACTATGGCTTAATCACAGAGAACTTTGTTTACCCGCAGGCAGGAACCAACTTTTTGGCTGCTTTGAAATTGAGGTTATAATTTAGCCAACATATATTCGTTTGTCGTGTTTTTCTCAAATCGAACCGAATTCATGACAAACGATTCAAGCGAAGTAGCATACCCCAGCGGGGTATAAGTATGAATAGAGACGGGTGAAACCCGTCTTGAATACGAGATAAGGGAGTATCATTTGGCGGAGTTTTGGCCATAAAAAGCCAAAACTGTGACAAATATTTTGGCCGCAGAAATCCAGTTGAGGCAACTCAGCTGGATTTTTTCGTTTTATCTGCCCAGCATCATTCCTAAACCTATTGCCAGCAAACAAAGAATCAAGTTTAGGCCAATATGCATTAATACAAAACCGTATTCTGCGTTTTGAAGATGATTATAGAGTTCTAAACTAAAGGTAGAATAAGTGCTAAAACCACCACAGAAGCCTACGGCTATCATAGGTTTCCAAATTTGTTCCGACTCAAAAGTCTTTACCGCTACAAAACCAAGAATAAGACTCGCAAGAATATTGGCAAGTAAAGTGCCTACAGAATAGCCTGTTCCAAAAGTGTTAATACTAAATTTTGCAACAAGATAACGGCTAATGCTTCCAAATCCGCCGCCCAAAAAGATGTAAAGGAGTGTTTTCGCCAATGTTTTTATACGATATTTGTTGTCAAAGATACATTATTCCAAATTTTGACAAACAAAGGCTCTAAACAAAACGAACTACTGAAAATCCTAGGTGTGGGTTTTGGTATTGCGGTTACACTAGGTGGAACCATCGGAACAGGAATTTTAAGAACACCAGGAACTATAGCAGCAGAACTAGGAAATCCTGTTTTTATAATGGGGGTGTGGGTGGCTGTGAGTTTATACGCCTTTTTAGGAGTCTTATGTGCCATTGAACTAGGCGTTTCGGTTCCTAAAGCTGGGTCTTGGTATGTGTATGCTCAGCGTGCATTTGGAGACTATTTAGGATTTCTAACAGGTATAACTAGTTGGCTAGGGACGGTCGCTTCTTTGGGTTTTGGTGCTTACACCATAGCCGAATATTTAGCTCTTATTTTTCCTTCGCTTAATGCATTTATTGTTCCAATAGCCATTGTCGTTTTAGTAATACTTACGGGTTTTCATTTAGTGGGAACCGCTATAGGCGGGCGTTCTCAAGAGATAATGTCGGCTATAAAAGCAGTCGGTTTGCTTGCTTTTGTGCTGGTTTGTTTCTCGTATGGCAGCGAAAATGGAGGTCATTTAAGCACAGGAGGAATTAAAAGACTGACCGAAGGTTCTTTACTGATAGGCATCATAGCTGCATTGCAAGGCATATTTTACACCTTTGATGGCTGGCACACTGCGGCATACTTCACAGAGGAAAACACAGACGCAACCAAGAATTTGCCAAAGGCTATGATTTCGGGTGTGCTTAGTATTATTGTGATTTATCTCTTAGTAAACTTGGCCATTTTGTATGTGTTACCTATGGAAGATTTACAGGTTTCTAAATTAGCTGCCGCAGATGCTATGGCTCATGTTTTTGGAGAAGAATCGGGTAAAATTATTACCATCTTCCTTTTGGTGTCAATCATAGGAATTATGAATACTCAGGTGATGATGACGCCTAGAACTTTATTTTCGATGTCTAGAGATGGGCTGTTTTTTAAGCGTGCTCAAATAGTCAATAAAGGAGGTTCGCCAGCATTTGCTCTGCTATTGACCTGCTCACTTTCTGTAATGTTGATATTTATTGGCAAAGAAACCTCAGGCAGGCTCTTAGATATTGCAACCTTCTATTTTGTTTTCGCCTATGCCATGGGTTTTGCCTCTTTATTAATGCTTCGCAAAAAAGAACCCAATTTGCCACGACCTTATAAAGTGCCTCTATATCCATTCTTGCCATGGTTTATGCTTATTTTGTCTATGGCTTTTTTAGTAGGGGCAGTAATTAGCGACAGCCAAAACAGCCTTTACGCCGTAATTGTACTACTGCTTACTTATCCAGTTTATCGTTTAATAAAAGTTAAGAATAAGTCTTAGATGTTAAATAAATTTCTCGCTCATATTCAGTCTGAAATAGCTCAATTATCTTACGGTGAAAAACCTAAAGAGCTGTACGAACCCATTTCATATTTAATGAAGTTGGGCGGTAAACGCTTACGACCTGCATTAACATTAATGGCTTATAATCTTTTCAAAGAGGATTGGGAAACGGCTACCAAACCAGCATTAGCCATTGAGGTTTTTCATAATTTCACCCTAATGCATGACGATATCATGGATGAAGCTCCTTTAAGAAGAGGAAAACCAACCGTGCATGAAAAATGGAATAGAGATGTGGCTATTCTTTCTGGTGATGTGATGTTAGTGGCGGCTTATGAACTGCTTTCAGAAGTGCCAGATGCTAGGTTTAAGCAAATATTGAAGCGTTTTAACAAAACAGCTGCGGAGGTATGCGAGGGGCAGCAGTATGACATGAACTTTGCTACGCGAAATAATGTGACGGAGGCCGAGTACATAGAGATGATTCGTTTGAAAACTTCAGTCTTATTAGGTTTTGCATTAGAATTGGGCGGTATGGCCGCCAATCAAGATGTAGTGGTGACCAATCAATTGTTTGAAATAGGCGAAAATCTTGGGATAGGCTTTCAGCTCAAAGATGACATGTTAGATGTATATGGCGACCCAAAGAAGTTTGGCAAACAAGTAGGGGGTGACATCATAGAGAATAAGAAAACCTGGCTCATGCTGAAAGCGATAGAAAAGAGCAAAGGAAAACCAGAAGAAAAAGAATTAAAGGAGTGGATAGATAAGAAAGTTTTCAACTCTGAAAAGAAAGTAGCGGCCGTTACTGCGATATATGATAAACTTGGAATACATGAGCTGGCGGAAGCTGAAATGAACAGCTACTTCCAAAAAGGTTTTGATGGCATAGATGGCTTTCCGGTAGCAGAAGAAAGGAAAACTACGCTAAGGGAGTTTGGGAAGTATCTTTTAAAAAGAGACAGATAAGACAAATGGAAGAAATATTTTTCAAGGAACTATTAAAAGACAAAATCTTGGCTGCGGTCACTTTGGAGTCTAGTCAAGACGCACTTTTTGTGGCGGAAGCTTTACTAAAAGGTGGGCTTAATGTGATGGAAGTGCCTTTACGTACCGCTGCCGCTTTGGAGGCTATCGCCCTTATTAAAAAGGAATTTCCTGAAATGAAAATAGGAGCAGGTACTATTCTAAGAAAAGAACAAATAGCTGCTCTGGTAGATATTGACGTTGATTTTGGGCTTAGTGCAGGTTTTAATGAAAACTTGGTAGAAGAAATAGCAAAGAGCAAATTACCGTACATTCCGGGCGTATTCAGTCCGTCGGAAATTGAGCGAGCCTATGAATTTGGCATCAAAGTCCAGAAGGTATTTCCTATCGGTCAATTGGGCGGTACAAAGTATTTAAAAGCTATTTCTGGACCATATGGTCACCTCGATTTGAAGTTCATTCCTATGGGCGGTGTAAATCAAGAAAACTTTGCAGAGTATATTAAAGTAGGAAACGTAATAGCTGCTGGTGGAAGCTGGATGGTGAATAAAGAGCTTATTAGAAATAAAGAGTTTAAAGCCATAGAAGAAGGAGTGAGAGCATTGATTAAGACGAGTCATGCCTGATATAAAAAACATTATAAGCTGCGACTGGGGAACAAGCTCTTTTAGATTAAGACTTGTTGATATACATACAGGGCAGGTTCTTTCTGAAGTAAAAGACGGCGAAGGAATTAGTGTGGTCAATGCCAACTGGCTTTCAATGAACAAGCCAGATTCAGAACGAAAAGCATTTTTCCTTTCTGTTTTAAAAGAGAAAATTAGAAGCCTAGTTGGTCAAAACGGAGAGCAAACGCCTGTTTTGATTTCTGGAATGGCTTCGTCTTCCATTGGGGTTGAAGAATTAAAATATTCCAATACACCTCTTTCAGTAAGTGATTTAGACTTAAGATACTCAACGTTTTATGACGAAAGAGATATCTATATATTTTCAGGTTTAAGTTCTGAGCTTGATGTGATGCGTGGTGAAGAGACCATTATTCTTGGCTGTGATTCTAATGAAGAGGAATTGATAATTTTACCAGGAACACATAGTAAGCATGTGGAGGTAAAAAATGGCTCAATCATAGATTTTAAGACCTTTATGACTGGAGAGTTTTTTAACATTTTAAGCACCAATAGTATTCTAGCAAACACCGTTTTAAAGCCTGAATCTATGCGTTTAGATAATCCTTATTATCAGAAAGGTTTAGAAGAAGGCTTTGTAGGTAACCTTTTAAACCTCGCTTTTAACACCAGAACTTTGGGTTTGCTAAAGGCTGTGGCTAAAGAAGATTGTTATCACTATTTGAGTGGTTTGCTTATTGGTGCTGAGTTAAAAAGTATTCCTGAAAATATCGCATGTGTTCATTTAGTAAGTGAAGGAAACCTGTTAGAAATTTACACCTCAGCATTGAAGGTTTTGAATGCATCTGCAACAATAAAGTCTACAAATTCCGGTGAAGCCTTTGTTAATGGTCATTTGAGACTTTATAAAAGTCTTAGGTAAAACGGACGCTGAACCAAATAATCAAACATTTTATATCTTTGCATCAAATAGTGTTGCAACACACTTACGGTTTGAGCGAGTATAAGAGCTTTAGTTCAAAATCGTTATATCTCATTAAGTACCAATCCTAAATCTTAAGTGGCTAAGAAAAAATCCATAGCAGACCTTTCAAGAGAGTTGAAAATTTCAACGACTACAATTTCTTATGTCCTAAATGGCAAAGGAAGAGAAAAGAGAATTAGTCAGAAGGTTATCGATCGCATTGAAAAGTATATCAAAGAGGTCGGCTATATTCCTGATTTTATTGGCAGGAGCTTAAGGACAGGAAAGAGTATGACTTTAGGTTTAGTGGTAGGTGAATTAAGAAATCCCTTCTTCTCCGATATTTCTAGTGAAATAGAAAAACTGGCTGCAAAAGCAGGTTATTCTTTGATAGTAACTAGTTCTAATGACGAACTAGAGAAGGCCCTGAGGGCTATTAGGTTATTGGCAGATAGGAAAGTGGACGGTATAGCCGTAGCATCTACAGAAGGTTTGGAGAGTGAAATAAGTGCTTTATTAGAGAATAAGGTGCCTGTGATGTTATATGACAGATACTTGGAAAACTTGGCTTGCAGTAGTATTGTGGTGAATAATACGGAAAGCACTTTTGAAGCTACTAAACATCTTTATGAAAATGGGTATAGAAACATTGCTTTTGTAACTTTTCAATCAAACCAGAGCAGTCGTCAGGATAGATTAAAAGGATATCAAGCTTTTGTTACCGAAAATAATTTGAAGCCAAGTGTTTTAAAAATACCTTTTGATGTTGATTACACAGGAAATGCAAATAAAATTCTTGAGTTTATAAACAAGAATTCTGAGATAGATGCGGTCATTTTTTCAACAAATCTGCTTACTCTTAGTGGCCTTGGAGCCATTAATAAGTTAGATAGAAAGATAGGTTTGATAAGTTTTGACGACCATGTGCTTTATGAGGTCTTCACACCAAGCATTACAGCCATTAGTCAACCCGTGAAAATAATGGCGGAAAAGATCATGGAAAATTTATTGAAAATGATCAACAGTAACGAGCCCTTCGTTCCTGATGCAATAGTCTTACCAACAGTCTTAAAGGTAAGAGAATCATCACAGCCTAGGTGATTGTTTTTTGACGCAAAAACGCTCTTTCTGAGCTATAAATGCTGTTTATAGGCTAAACGCCAATACTTCTTTCTTAACCATAGCTTAATATTTAGCGAACAAAAAGGTAATAAGTGAATCGTTCTTTTGCGGCTTGAACGAAATCAATTAATACACTTTAATTCTATGCTTAAAAATTACGTGGTAAAACTGAAATTCATTATTGGATTCACAGTTTTGAGTTGTTTATTCTTAGAGCAACATGCTTTTGCGGGAGAGCCGTTTACTTATGATGTGCGAGCATTAAAAGGGACGGTTAGTGATGAGACAGGTGCACCCATGCCAGGTGTTTCTGTAGTGATAAAAGGAACATCTGTTGGTACTATTTCTGACGGAGACGGAGCCTTTTCTTTAAATGTGGAGAGCCAAAATGCAGTCTTGGTTTTTTCTTTTGTGGGTTACCTTAGCCAAGAAGTGTTGGTAGGTAATCAGTCAAATATCAAAGTGGCTTTACTTCCAGATACGCAGGCTTTAGAGGAATTTGTGGTGGTAGGTTACGGTACAGAAAGCAGAAGAAACATTACTGCTGCTGTAGCTTCTATTGACCCAGACGATATTAAAGCTTTGCCAAAATCTAACGTGGTAGAAATGTTAGATGGTAGGCTTCCTGGTGTACAGGTGATGAGTGATAACATTCCTGGTGGCGGAGCTTCTTTAAGAGTAAGAGGTTTTAGTACCATTAATGATAACGACCCATTGGTGATTGTGGATGGTATTCCTGTTTCTAATGGCATGAATAGCATTAATCCAAATGACATTGCTACCATGCAGGTCTTAAAAGATGCCGCTTCTGCGTCTGTTTACGGTTCTAGAGCGGCTAATGGTGTGGTAATTATTACTACCAAAACAGGTGGAACAAAAGATGCTTTCAAGGTGAGCTTTGATGCTTATTCTGGTGTACAGGCTCCATTTAATCAGCCAAGAATGCTTAATGCTCAGCAGTATGGTGATGCTTTATGGCAAGCCACTAAGAACGACGGTCAGGTTCCGGCAAGCGATATTTATGGTAACGACCCAAACAATCCTACCATACCTGCTTTCTTAGATGCTGCTCAAACCATTCCTAGTGCAGATGTGGACTGGGTAAAGGAAATAATGCAAACGGCACCTATTCATTCTTATAATGTTACTCTTTTAAAAGGTGGTGAAAGAGCTCAAAACTCTCTAAGTTTAGGTTACTTCAATCAAGAAGGTATCATTAAGAATACTGGTTTTGAGCGTTATTCAGCAAGGTTTAACTCTACCTATAAGTTAACTAACTTCTTAACTATCGGAGAGAATTTAGGTCTTTCTTACAGAGACCAAGTTTCTGTAAACACGAACAGTGCTTTGGGTAGTATTATTTACAATGCTTACAAATTCCCATCTATAGTTCCTGTCAAAAATACAAATGGAGATTTTGCTGGTAACACTTTAAATGATATTGGAAATCCATTGGGTTCTTTAGATAGAGGAAAAGGAAATAACCAAAAAAGAATTCAGGCTTTAGGAAGTGCTTTTGCAAGCATCAATGTTGACAATTTTGTGTTCAAATCTGTTATCGGTCTTGACTTTCAGAATTATAACAGAAGAAGTTTTTCTCCGGTGTATGATGAGATTTTGGCAAGCAATAATACCAACTCTCTAAGTACTTCAAACAGCTTCAACTATCAGTCTACTTTTTCAAATACATTGACCTATAACAATGCTTTTGGAAAGCACAATTTTGACGCCTTGCTAGGTCAAGAAGCTATCAAATATTACGGAGAGAGCTTTTCTGCTTCTAGAAGTACTTTCGCATACGAAGACGATAGCTTCAAGTATCTTTCTTTTGGTTCTGAAAATCAGTTGAACTCAGGTTCTGCAAGTAGCTGGGCATTGAACTCTTACTTCGGAAGAGTTAACTATAACTACGATTTGAAATACCTTTTTAGTGCTACAGTAAGAAGAGACGGTACTTCAAGATTGGCAAATAATAAATATGGTACGTTCCCTGCATTCTCTGCTGGTTGGAGATTAGATAGAGAAGCTTTCTTTGACTTTGGTAACACCTTCACTTCTTTCTTATTGAGAGGAAGCTGGGGTCAAACAGGAAATCAGAGCATCTCTTCTTACGCCACTGTGGATAGTTATACAAACAATAACGCCAACTCGGATTACGCTCTTGACGGTTCTCAGGGGTCTGTTTACTCAGGTTTGACGCAGTCTAGAGTTCCTAACCCTAACCTAAAATGGGAAACTACAAATCAGCTTTCTATTGGAGTGGATTTAGGATTCTTTAATGACAAATTGAACATTACTGCCGACTATTTTGACAAGGTAACTAAAGACATTTTGGTGTATAACTCGGTGCCTTTGACTTACGGTGGTACTAATGACGGTCAGTGGATTAACGATGGTAAAATGAGAAACCATGGTATTGAAATTGACTTGAGCTATGCAGACCAAATCGACGATTTAGGCTATAGCGTTGGATTCAATTTGACAGGCTTAAAAAACGAATTGACAGAGCTTAATAATGTTACCTATTTAGGAATTCCTAGCTCTACCCTTCACTCTGTGAACTTTGACCAAGAGGTTACTAGAAGTACCGTAGGTCAGCCAATAGGTGCATTCTTTGGCTACCGAGCAGATGGTCTTTTCAAAAATACTGGAGAAGTAGAAAGCCATGGCATTCAGCCAAATGCTGTTCCTGGAGATATTCGTTTCAAAGATGTGAACAATGACGGTGTTTTAGACGATAAGGACAGAACTTACATTGGCACGCCACACCCATCTGTTTTATTAGGATTAAACTTAAACTTCGATTATAAAGACTTTGATTTAGGTCTTTTCTTCAATGCAAGTTTGGGCAACGATATCTATAATTTGACCAAGTTTAACGGAGAGTTTTTTAACCAAGCAGCTTATAACAAAGATGCGAGCGTTTTAGATGCATGGACAGAGAGCAATGTGGATGCTACTATTCCAAGACTTTCTTTGGATGACCCGAATAATAACATCAGACCTTCTTCTTATTTCATAGAAGATGGCTCTTACTTAAAGCTTAATAATCTTCAATTAGGATACACGCTTCCTGCAGCAAAAATAAAAGGTGCCAGCCTTAGAATTTACACGCAAATGAGCAATGTATTTACTATTACAAAGTACACTGGTCTTAATCCTCAGATTGGACTTCAGAGCTATTCTTCTAGTAATAGAAACTTGGATATCGGAGTAGATAGAGGGCTTTATCCTCCATCAAGAACCATCATGCTAGGTTGTAATTTGAACTTCTAACAAACAGAAAAAATGACTTTTAAGATAAAGAATTTAATAAAAACGGCTAGCCTTTTTTCTTTGGCAGCCCTAAGTATTTCGTGTAGCGAAGACTTCTTAACGGAGGTGCCTTACGGAGAAGTTTCTCCGTCTGAAATAACTAAAGCAGAGAATGTAGAACGAGCAATAGTTTCTGCTTACAGTGTACTAAATGGTCAAATAGACGGAGCCAGTAATGCTTATAACTCACCCGCTTCAAACTGGAGTTTTGGTGATGTAGTCTCTGACGATAGCTATAAAGGTGGTGGAGGTACTGGTGACCAAAACAATATTCACCAGATGGAAATTTTCAATACCACAGCCACTACGTTTGACGTAAAGCGTAAATGGATGGCTTTGTATGAAGGTGTAAAACGAAGTAATGAAGCTCTGAAATTGCTTAATAATTCAGTAGATTTTGATGCCACATTAAAAGCTCAGCGTACTGCCGAGTTGCACTTTCTTCGTGGTCACTATTATTTCGAATTGAAGAAGACGTATAACCAAATTCCTTACATAGACGAGACTGCTGAAACGGCAGAAGACTATGCAAAGTCTAATGTGGAGTTTACTTCAGAAGAGCTTTGGGATAAAATTGAAAAGGACTTTGAGTTAGCTATCAGCGGATTGCCAGAGACGCAGTCTGAACTGGGTAGACCTACTAAAGCTGCCGCAAAAGCTTATTTAGCTAAGACGGTATTGTTTCAAAATGATTGGCAAAAAGTATATGATTTGACTTCAGAAGTAATGGGAGGTAATTATGCTTTATTACCAGATTTTCAAAGTGTATTCCTTCCAGAAAATGACAATAGTGAAGAGGTTATTTTTGCAATACAATATTCTGTTTTAGATGGCCAGCCGAGTAATTATAACGGAAGCATTGGCGACCGTTTGACTGCTCCGGGTGGACCATTTTATTCGCAATATGGTTTTCACAGACCATCTCAGAATTTGGTAAATGCTTATAAAGTAAGTGAAGCAGGGCTTCCAGCGGAAAGCAATGTAAACTTAACGGCGGAAGATAAAGTAGACCCAAGATTAGACATCACGGTTGCTCGTCCAGGAATTCCTTACAAAGACCTAGGTGTAAACTATGAAGAAAACTGGGCGAGAGATTTGTCTACCTACGGTGAGTTTTCTCCTAAAAAGAGAATTGTTTCTGCCAAATCGCCTTTCCATACTTTGGTTTGGCCGTATGTAAATGCCATGAATTACTACGTGATAAGATACGCGGAGGTAATTTTATGGAGAGCTGAAGCTGCTGTAGAATTAGGTAAATTAGAAGAAGCTAGAGGCTTAGTAAATCAGATTCGTGAGCGTGCGAAAAACTCTACTTATGTCAAAACCTTAGACGGCTCTGCAGATGCTGGTCAATATGCTATTTCTACCTATGAAACAGCATGGACTAGTGCAGAAGCAGCAAGAGCAGCGGTAAGAACAGAAACCAGATTAGAGCTAGCCATGGAAGGCCACAGATTCTTCAACTTGGTTCGTTGGGGAGTCGCAGATAAGGTTATGAATGATTACCTAGCGGTAGAAAAAACAAGAAGGACGCATTTAACAAATGCCAATTTTGTACAAGGGAAAAACGAATATTTCCCTATTCCGCAAGAGTATTTAGATAATACAAAAGACAAAGAAGTGGTTCAAAATGCCAATTACTAGTCAATATATAGAAAAGGAAAAAGAGGTCAACCGCTTGTCGGTTGGCCTTTTTTGCTATAAGCTTGTTATATTTAAGAAACAATTCAACCTTAAAATAATATGCGTCTAGTTCAGCTTTTAAACCCAAACAATGACAGGAAAGTAGCTCAAGTAAAGGGAGACAAGCTTTTGCTTTTGACTAATTATTCTACGGTTTATGACCTTGTTATGGATGCTGTTAAAAATCAAAAAGAACTGGCCGCTCTGGTTAAGGAGGGTGTAGGCTTTGAATGGCTCGATTATCAAAAGGTTTGGGAGGGAAAAACACCTTGGAAGTGGCTTCCATGTTTTGACCATCCTAAAGATGTGAACGCTTGCATGGTTTCTGGAACAGGTTTGACACATAAAGCCAGTGCCGAAAATAGAGACAAAATGAATGCTGCCGGCGACAGCCAGACAGATAGCATGAAAATATACTTTATGGGTGAGGAAAAAGGGAAGCCCGCAAAAGGAGAAATTGGCGTACAGCCAGAATGGTTTTATAAAGGAAACGGCACTGTTTTAAAAGGGCATTTAGATAAATTAGATGTTCCTCTTTACGCCCTGGATGGGGGAGAGGAGCCTGAAATTGCAGGTGTTTATGTGATAAATGAAGAAGGAATTCCAGTAAGAGTTGGTTTTGCCACCGGCAATGAATACTCTGACCATGTGATGGAGAAAATCAATTACCTCTACTTGGCACCTTCTAAAATTCGCTCATGTAGCATTGGGCCTGAATTAGTTATAGATGAAGCTATTTTTCAAGACATTTCTGGAAATGTGAAGATAAAAAGACGTGGAAAAACTTTATGGGAGAAAGCCGTAAAAACGGGTGAAGCCAACATGGCTCATAGTTTAGAAAACTTGGAATACCATCATTTCAAATACCTCAACCACCGTGTGCCTGGTCAAGCACATATTCACTTTTTTGGGACTGGGGCTTTTAGTTTTGGTGATGGCATCAAACTAAAAGACGGAGACGAAATGCTGGTGGATTGGCCTCAAATGGGCAAACCACTAGTCAATAAATTGGCGGAGCATAATGCTCCTGAAGCACTCATTAAAGCTATTCCGATAAAGTAGCTGCCAAATCTTCCTTACGGAAAATAGTGGTGTCAGACTTCAAGGTAGGAACTTGATAGTTTCCTGTATCTAAAACTATCTTTGGAAAAAGAGATTGAATGCTTTCCCATTTGTTTAGGTCAATTTCCGTTCGGAAAAGATAAAGGCTTCTTAGTTTTTGTAGTGACTTAAGATGTTCCAATCCTACTTCCGTAATCTTAGTATTGTTAAGGTTTAGTACGCATAACTCAGCCAACTGAGCTATACTTTTTAAAGCTTCATTATCCACATTGGTTCCACTAATATTTAGGGTTCTTAGGTTTTTAAAGCCAGCTAAGGAATTCCATCTTTCGGGGGTGAAATTTGTCTCTGCCGCTTTTATAGAAACTATATTTTCAGAAACACTTTCAAAATTTTGCCAAACGCTATCTGCTAATGTTTTTCCTAATAAATTGACCGTAAGGTAATTTGAGTTTTGTGCCACAGGCAAAATCGTGATACGGCTTTCTTTAATCATTTCAAGTGTCGCAGCATTGGCAGCTTTGATTTCTGTCTCAGGTAAATCAGAGACGCTAACTTCCGTTTCCTTATTTGCTAATCGCTTTAAAATGGATTTGATTTCTGGGCTTTGGTCTAACTCCTTCACTTTTTTGTCAAACGAAACGCCCGCATCTATCCACCAAGCTACTAGCTTCACTTCATCTTCGCTCAGTTGAGGTTTTCTAGAAGGTGGCATGTGGTCATCATCGCTGGTATCCATCACTAATCTCTGATAAAGGTCGCTGTCGGCACTTTTGTGCGGAATCAGCAAATCTCCCGTTTCTCCACCTTTCAGAATCCACTTTTCTCCATCCAGTCGAAGCTCTCCTTTTTGTTTTTTAGCCGAATGGCAGGCCCAGCATTTTTCTGCAAAAATGGGTTCTATTACATCGGTATAAACCAGTGCTTCATCAATGTTTTCAATGATGGGTTTCTCATACGTTTTATTGCTAAAACTAAGATAATCTTCTCCATGCGTAAGGCTTCCGCCCCAGTGTCCCGTGATGAAAAGAATAGGAGCGGAGGCTATCCATAGCCCATGCTGAAACTTTAGCGATATATCCTTTTTGATAAGCCAGTAAAGCAGACCCGAAATTATGGTAAGGGCTATTCCTGCTAGTTTATGATTATTGACAAGCTCTTCTTCATAAGCCCCAGAGAGCGATAAAAGATAGCCACTAAGCGAGGTGAAAAAAGAGCTGACAAAAATGACAAGAAGTAAAACCGGCAGTGTTTTCTCAAAAACCGACTCCTTATTTTTCAGAGAAAGCCATTTAAATAAATAGGCTATAGTCCAGATTCCGATAGGCAAATGGAGAATGAGCGGGTGAAATTGACCAAAAAGCTGACTCATTAAGATTTTGAAAATGTTGTTTTACGGGTTGTTTTTATGCGAAACATCTCTTCACTATAATATTCTAAATGACCGTTTTTATGTTTTTCGAGCAGGTCATTTATCATTACTTTATAATCTGTGGAAAGAGTATTTTTAGTATCGTTTTCTAAGAAACTCTTTTCGCTATAATTTATGTTTTTCTCCATATGAAATGGTGTCCTTTAAAATTAAATTCCTTTGAATCAAAATGCTGTCTGAAGTACAGTCAAATTTGAATTACATGAAACATTTACAAGTAGTCGGTCAAAACAAATTTGACAGTACAAGTTTATTTTGATGTGTTTTTTTTGCGTCGTTTTTTTTGAAAAAAATGATGGCCCTACTGGCAAGCAAACCAAAGAATTAGTTTTTTTGGTAAAAGTCTTATTAAGTAAAATCAAGCTACTATATCTTTTATAACATGGCCTTCCACATCCGTTAGTCGGAATGGCCTGCCTTGAAAATCGTACGTTAATTTTTCGTGGTCAAAACCTAATTGGTTAAGAATAGTGGCCTGTATGTCAAATGGACTCACTTTGCCGCTTAAGGCACCATAACCTATTTCGTCAGTTTCTCCATAGCTCGCTCCTTTTTTGATGCCACCGCCTGCCATCCACATCGTGAAGGCTTCTGCATGGTGGTCACGTCCTTTAAAAGCGTTTGGTTTTCCTTCTCTGTTTTCTGCCATTGGCGTTCTTCCAAATTCTCCGCCCCAAACCACCAAAGTCTCTTCTAAAAGTCCTCGCTGTTTTAAGTCTAATAAAAGTGCTGTAACGGCTTTGTCTGTTTGGCGGCATTTATTCACCAAACCTACATCTATGGAACCGCCTTCGCTGGTGCCGTGAGTATCCCATCCCCAGTCAAATAACTGAACAAAACGAACGCCTTTTTCCACCAGTTTTCTAGCCAAAAGAGCATTGTTAGCAAAAGCACCTTCTCCCGGTTTTGTACCATACATTTCATGAATGTAGGCAGGTTCGTCATTAATATTCATGACTTCCGGCACAGAGGTCTGCATTCTAAAAGCCATTTCGTATTGGCTAATTCTACTTAGTGTTTCTGGGTCGCCATATTCCTCAAATTCGGTTTGATTTACCTTGTTAATAGCATCTATGGAGGCTTTTCTTAAATCACTACTTACATTTTCAGGATTGTCAAGAAACAATATTGGGTCGCCTACTGAGCGGCACTGCACACCTTGATAAACAGACGGTAAAAAACCACTTCCCCAAATGCTTTTTCCTGCATCTGGATTACTTCCGCCAGAGGTCAATACTACGTAAGCAGGTAAATCTGAGTTTTCTGTTCCAAGCCCATAGGTTACCCAAGAGCCCATGCTTGGTCTTCCTAGTCTGGCACTTCCGGTTTGCATTAATAATTGAGCAGGAGCATGATTAAATTGGTCTGTTGTTACGGCCTTTAAGAAACTGACCTCATCTACCACCGACTGAAAATGAGGAAGGTAATTGCTTACATAATTTCCACTTTCACCATATCTATTAAAGATGGCCTGAGGCCCAAGCATTTTAGGTACACCACGTATAAACGCAAACTTCTTCCCCTCTAAAAATGATGGTGGACAGTCCTGGCCATCCATTTTTTGAAGCTCAGGTTTAAAGTCAAAAAGCTCTAGCTGAGATGGGGCTCCTGCCATGTGCAGGTAAATAACCGACTTTGCTTTTGGTGCAAAATGTGGTGCTCTAGCCGCCAAAGGATTAGCAGGGTCAAAGAAATTTTGTGCTACTTTTTCAGGAGAACTGCCACAAGAACTTAACATAGAACCCATGGCCAATCCACCCAAGCCCATAAAAGATTCTTTCAGGAAATTTCGTCGGGTATGGTTCAGTAATTTCTTTTGAACGGCCTCTCTAAATATTCTTTCGTTATTATGGCTCATTAGCTTTTGGTTAAGACTTCGTCTAAGTTTAAAACAGCACTAAATACCAGTATCATGGCATCCTTTTGGGGTAAACTCGCTTTGCTTTCTTGATAACCTTTAAAGGCTGTTTCGTATAATTCTAAAAGAGCGTTTGTTCTTTCAGCGTTTATGGTTCTTCCTGTTAGGTTTTTATAGGCTGTTGCTATGTTTTCTTGAGGTTTTTCAAAGCCTATTTGTTCTGCCATTTGTGTGGCTATGTCTATATAGGCTTCGTCGTTTAAGGTGGTGAGAGCCTGTAAAGGCGTGTTCGTTCTTATTCTTCTTGAAGAACAAACTTCACGGCCTACAGCATCAAAATTCAGCATAGATGGATAGGCACTGGTTCTTTTCCAGTAGGTGTAAAGAGCTCTTCGGTATTTTTCTGTACCCTCACTTTCTACCCATTTAGCACCGTTGTAAGGCGAAAACCAAATACCTTCTGGCTGTGTGGGCATCACTGGTGGCCCATACATTTTTGGGTTTAATATGGCGGTAGCTGCCAATGCTTGGTCACGAATTTGCTCCGCACTTAGCCTTATTCTTGGTCCTCTAGCCATCCATCTATTACTTGGGTCGCGTTCAATTTTTTCTGGACTCAGTTTGGAGTCTTGTTGGTACGCTGCACTCATGACCATTTCTTTCAATAATGGTTTCAATTTCCAGTCATACTCATGCATCAATTCCCAACTCAAATGGTCTAAAAGAGCTTGGTTGGACGGTGTTTCTCCTTGTGTTCCTAAGTCTTCTAAAGTCTCCACAATACCAATTCCCCAAATTTGCTCCCAAAGTCTGTTGACAATAGTTCTGGCTGTCAATGGGTTTTCTTCTGCCGTCATCCATTTGGCAAGGCCAAGCCTATTTTTTGGATATTCTTCAGAGAATTCATTTAACAATGCAGGCGTACCAGGGTTTACTTGGTCGCCTAATGAGAGCCAACTTCCTCTTTCAAAAACTCTAGTTTCACGACTCATGGAAACAGTATTGTCAACCATGATAGGTGTATTTTCTGTTTTGGCGTTTAGCAAATCCCAATAGGCTTTCTTGCTGCTATTATCAGGGAAAGTATTGGTGAAATGAAAGAAATTGAAAGAAACGCCCATGGTCAAATTGTCTTTAAGGTTCGGGTTTGAATAGGTGATGAAAAGTTCGTCCGTTTCATTTATTGGCTTAAGACTAACTTCGGTAAGCTCCCAACCTTTCGATTTATGATTCAAAAGCATTTGACCAATAACAGCACCTTTTGGGCTCCCTTGACGAAAGAGAAGTTTACCTCCGGGTAGTCTTGAAGAGTAACTCATCACCAGATTATTGACGCCGTTCCATGGTACATTCGGAATTCTAGCCGACGAATTATTCCGCATTGCCAGCCATTTGGTGTCACTAAGCTCTGCATTCACAAAATTGTCAGACTCCAAAGAAGCGATAGAGGGCTGAAGGGTTTTAATAAATCGAACAATTTTTTGCGTTTCCGCTTCACTGGTTTTTTGTTTTAGCCTGTCGGCCAATTGATTTAATTCCGCTTTCTGCTTTGCGTCAAAATGGCGAATCCAAGGATAATCTTCATAGGAATCTACATCACGCGTATTATTAAAGAAACCCATGAATTGGTAATATTCTTCATGTTTAAAACCGTCATAAGGGTGGCTATGACACTGCACACAGGCAAAGGTGGTTCCCATGAGGGTTTCCCAAGTGGTATTTACTCTATCCATAACGGCCGCCACACGAAACTCCTCATTGTCGGTGCCGCCCTCATCGTTCGTCATGGTATTTCTATGAAAAGCCGTGGCAATGTATTGTTCCTCGGTAGGGTTCGGTAGTAAATCTCCTGCTAGCTGTTCGGTCAAAAACTGGTCGTATGACATATCAGCGTTAAAGGCATTGATAAGCCAATCTCTGTATCGCCAAATGTTCCTTCCTGCATCTCTTTCGTAGCCTTTGGTGTCGGCATATCTGGCTAAGTCTAACCACATGGAAGTCCATTTTTCACCGTAGTGAGAAGAAGCGAGTAGTTCGTCTACCAGTTTTTCATAATTGGCAAGCGTTGGGCTTTTCAAATATTCCGTTTTAGTAGGAGAGTCCTTTTGAAAACCAATAAGGTCTAAAGAAACTCTTCTTGCCAATATTTCAGGCTTTGCGGCTGGCGACATTTCTAGGCCGTTTTCGGTCGCTTTTTGAAGAATAAAATGGTCAATATCGCTCTTTGCCCAATCTGATTCTGTAGAAGGAACTGTCACTTTTTCTACTTTTTGGTAAGCCCAGTGTTCTCCCCATTTGGCACCTTCTTTAATCCACTGACTTAGCAGTTCTATTTCTTCTTGCGGTAAGGCTTCATGCTCAAAAGGCATTCGCTCTTCGGGGTCTTCTAAAGTAAGGCGGCGAATCATTTCGCTGGCTTTTACATCACCCGGAACAATCGCATATTTCCCTGATTTCAATTTAGCCTTGGCTTCTTCTTCAAAAAGTAAAGACCAACCACCTTGTTTTTTGACGCCGCCATGGCAGGCAATGCACTTTTTATTAAGAATAGGTTTTATCTGTGTGCTATAGTCTACGGTCTCTTGTGTTTTACAGGAAGTGACCCAGTACATGGTGAAGCACAATGCACCTGTTAAGAAAGCAAACAGGATTCTTTTTGACATTATAATTTTATGGGTTGAATATTTCTCGAATTTAAATGAATTGATTCATAAAGAAAAGGCTGTCTTGGAAGATGTTCTGGTATAAGCATTTCAAGAATTGCTTGTTATAAACAAACATAATTTGTCTGTAAACCCTATTTGTCTGTTTATTAGGTAAGTATAGAAGGATAGTGCAGGATGGTGAGGGGCTATTTAGAGGATAGCTTTGAAAAATAATACCTAAATAACAAAACTAACTTAAAGAAGGCCATGAATCTTAAGCACCAGACCTTAGGCGAATTCGTCATTGAAAACCAAACAGCTTTTCATAATTCCACAGGAGAATTTTCAAAACTATTAAATGGCATAGGCTTAGCCACAAAACTGGTAAACCATGAGATTAATAAAGCAGGCTTAGTAGACATTCTTGGCGGGGTAGGAGATATTAATGTACAGGGTGAAGCACAGCAAAAACTCGATTTAGTAGCTAATGACATGTTTATAGATACCCTTACTAAAAGGGAGATTGTCTGCGGAATTGCTTCTGAAGAAGAGGAGAGTTTTATCAGTATAAATAGCTTAGACTTTCAAAATAAAAACAAGTATGTGTTGTTGATAGACCCACTAGATGGTTCTAGCAATATTGATGTCAACGTTTCGGTAGGTACTATTTTTTCTATTTACAGAAGAGTTACACCTGAGGGTTCACCAGTTAAGCTAGAAGATTTCTTGCAAAAAGGGAGTGAGCAAGTGGCAGCAGGTTATGTGATTTATGGTAGCTCCACTATGTTGGTTTTTTCTACAGGGCATGGTGTAAATGGTTTTACTTTAAATCCTGCTATTGGTACATTTTACCTTTCGCATCCAAATATGCAGCAGCCAGAAGATGGAGAGATTTACACGGTAAATGAAGGTAACCGAGATTTCTTTACAGATGGCATGAAAAAGTATATACGTTACTGTCAAGCTGGAAATGATGACAAATCGCCTTATAAGGCTAGGTATGTAGGTTCGCTGGTAGCCGACTTTCATAGAAATCTTATAAAAGGAGGAATCTATATGTACCCATGCTCTGCCATGGACCCAAAGGGAAAATTAAGATTACTTTACGAGTGCAATCCTATGGCTTTTTTAGCCAAACAAGCAGGAGGAGGGGAGAGCGATGGAAAGCAGTCTGTATTAGACATAAAACCTACCGAACTACACCAAAGAGTGCCTTTCTTCACGGGAAGTAAGAATATGGTTAAAAAGTTAGAGTCTTTTTTGGAGGGGGAATGAAATAGTTTTTTGACAAGCTTATTTGCTTAAAAGTAAAGTTTGTTTTACTTTTAGTCTTATAAACAAGTCTAAAATTATGAATTCAGTTAAATCTAAAATGTTTTTTTATCCTTCTTGGATGAAGTATACAGGCATGGTATTGATAGTATTTGCCATTGGAATTTTTGTGTCAAGAATAGTGCAATTTGGAATTACCGACCTAGTAGGCTTTAGTACGCCTCTAGCTTTCGGACTTATGATGATATTTTTTTCTAAAGAAAGAGTTATGGATGAGCGTAATATCTACTTTAAGTTTAAATCTATCGCTATTTCTGTTCCTATCACGGCTGTTTTGGTTTCAGCTTATAACTACACTAAGAACTTTAAAGGCTATTCTATAAATTCGGATTCATGGTATTCTATTTCAGCTTTTGAGTCTCTTAGTATTATGTTGCTGATTGCTATTGCTCATTATTACTATATGAAGTATAGAAACTAAGATGAGGAATACCATAAAAGTAGAAAGAGCAAAAAAAGACTTTACTCAAGCCGATTTGGCGGATAAAGTAAGCGTATCAAGGCAAACAATCAATTCTATTGAAAAGGGGAAGTTTGTGCCCTCAACATTACTCGCTCTTAAAATTGCGGCAGTTTTTGAAGAAAAGGTTGATAATATCTTCTTTTTAGAAGAGGAGGATTGGGAAGATTAACGGAATTCTCATTGATTTTATCGCCCTTCTTTTAATAAGGTTGTTTTAAGTGTAAATTAATATATTAGCTTATTGATATATAAATTATGCCGCTAATAACCACAACTATACTCGCCTCTCTCACGCTCCCTTATTTAACAGAGTGTATAATCTCTAATGCCGTGGGCAATAGTCCAGGTTTTATGTATAAATCAATTCCAAAGTTAGCAGAAAGGCTAAAAAAGCAGTTTAGTGATACAAAGCCTGAGGTTAACGGACATTTACAAAAAGCCATTCTTTCTGCACACTGGATGGCTACCACGGTTTTTGTGGAGCAAATGCATAAGAAGAATTTACTTAAAGATTCTCATACTAATATTAGCGAAATCATTAAAGCTGAGCTTAAGAAATTAGCGAACGAAGAGTGTCAGGCTGAAGAACTTAGTTCAGAAACTTATGATGTTACTAAACTTATTAAACTACCAAAAGAAGAGGATGTTCTAAAAAAGATAGAGAAAGACATTCTTGAATTTCATTTAAAGCTGTTAGATAAAAAAGTAGGAAGGGTAAAGGGCTTAAATGATTATCAAAAGCTAAGGGAATTAATACAAGATGGCTGGGGAGAGGAAAACCTAAACTGGTTTCAGTTGATGACAGCTTTTTTTAATCAATTATTAAAAGGAGATAATAACAAAGCTAAAGATGCTTTTCAAAATGAAACGCTTGCTGAGATAAACCTTAAACTAGATAAATATGCTAAAAAGTGCGTTGAGAGTATTGGAGAAGAGCGATTTAGAGGCTTCGAGGATTTCCTTAAAGAGGGGTTATTAGAGATTAAAAACTCTCTAATCAGTTTACATGACAAGTTTGAAAAATTTAGTTCTGAAACTAAAGAGGATTTAAAAAAACTTGCAGAAGTAGTATCCTCAAAAGTTCCCAAGGATTTTTATGGAAGAACTGACTTGTTAAAACTATTTGGTGAATTAGACGAAATCCATCTTATAATTCAAAAAGAACAGAAGAAAAGAAAAGGTTTTCAAGAACATTTGAAATCGAAGCCTGATGATGATTTTTTAAATGAACAATTGAATGAGGTAGAAAAGAAGTTGTTTAAGGTTGGTGCTTCAAAGGAATCTAAGCTCAATGAAATTGAAGACTTTATCAATTATTCTACTAAAAACTACCTTGACTTTATACAGAATGAAGTTAATAATGACGTGGAGTTAAGGCAAATACGTGAACTTTATATATCGGGCAAATATGAAGACGCTGAAAACGTCATAAATGCGAAAAGGCACAATGAAAATGTAAAAAGAAGACTTCAAATAAAGAAAGCCGATATTGACCGGGATAAGGCATTATCAGAAAAATCTATTTTTTTGGCTAACGATACCTTGGCAAAAAAAGAATCTAATTGGTTCAATAACGCTAAAAGTTATTTTTCAGATTCTGCAAAACTTTTTTCCTCTTACAATAGCCATTCCAGCTACGCTTATTTTCTTCAAGGGCATGGTAAAATCAAGAGTGCAATTATACAAATTGAAAAGGCTTTATCATTTGCTAATTTCTCTTTTGAAAGAGCTAATACATTAAATGATTTGGGGGTTTTATATCGTATTAATAGTGAGTTGGTCAAAGCAGAAAGTTGCTTTGCGGAGGCCTTGGGAATTTATGGAAAATTGATAAAAGAAGGGGCTCAAAGTTATTTGTTAGATATGGCGAAGACTTTAAATAACTTCGGAAGTTTAGAAGAATTTAAAGGAGATTTGGTCAATGCGGAAAAGTATTACAAGGAGTCTTTGAAAATAAAAAGGAAATTAACGGAAGGGGATTCCTTAGTCTATTTGCCTAATTTGGCCCTGACTCTAAATAATTTGGGGGCTTTACAGGCGAAAAGAAAGGTATTTGCTGAAGCCGAGAGGATGTATAAGGAATCCTTAGATATCTACAAATTATTGTCGAAACAGGACCCTAAAGCCTATTTGAAATATGTCGGAGGTGCTTTAAATAATTTCGGAAACTTAGAGCAAGCAAAAAATAATTTAGCCAATGCAGAAAGGTATTACAAGAAATCGTTAAATATTAGAAGGGGATTAGCAAAAGAGAACCCATGGGCATATTTGACGGATTTAGCGAAGACGTTGAACAACATAGCTATTGTACAATTAAAAAAGGAGGAGCTTGCCAAATCAAAAAATAACTTTGTTGAAGCTTTAGTGATTCGAAGAAAACTTGCAAAGGAGAACCCAAAAGCCTTTTCATCAATAGTGGCGAGCACGCTGAGTAATTTGGCTGTTTTACAAAATCAACAAAAGGATTTTTCTAATGCTGAAAAGAGCTATCAGGAAGCCTTAGAAATCTACAGGAAATTAGCGGAAGTCAATCCACAGGCGTATCTGTCTGATGTCGCGATGACGCTGAATAATTTGGCTATATTCTATCTTTACAGTTTTCAGGATAAAGAAAAGTCTTTGGGTACGTCATTGGAAGCCTTTTTATCGGTGGCTCCAATGGCTGAGAAAGTGCCTACTACTCTGAAATATTGCCAACAATCTATTCAAATATGGAAGGCTTGGGACAAAGACTTATTGAAACATGTGGAGGGTCTCGACTCCGCTCGACCTGACAATGGAGCCACTTAATTTTAAGCTCTAATCACCCCACCCTAACAATATGATTCTTCTTGCCTTTACCTATCAAAAGGTATTTGTCGTTTAACAAAGTCAATTCAGAAACAGCTAGTTTTTCGTCTTGCAGTTTTGTTTTATTGACGCTTACGGCGTTTCCTTTTAGAGCTCTTCTGGCTTCGCCTTTTGAGGCGTAAATGTCACCATTGGTAGTAACCGAAATTAAATCTAACAGCGACTCACAGGCGTCGTAATCGGCTTTTGAGATGTTGGTTTGCGGTACGCCGTCAAATATGCTAGTAAACGTTTTTTCGTCTAGTTCTTGCAGCAGTTCTAGTGTAGCTTTTCCGTAAAGCACTTGAGAGGCTTTTACGGCTAAGTCGTATTGCTCTTGGCCATGCACTCTTACGGTTACGTCTTTGGCTATGGCTTTCTGCACCACTCTTAAGTGAGGAGCTTCGGCTTGTTCTGCTTCTAGTTTTTCTATTTCTTCTTGAGAAAGAAGTGTGAAAACACGAATCAGTCTTTTACAGTCTTCGTCGGCTTGGTTAATCCAGAATTGATAAAACTGGTAAGGCGAGGTTAGTTCAGGGTCTAACCATACGTTTCCAGACTCAGATTTACCAAACTTAGCACCATCGGCTTTAGTTACTAAAGGCGTGGTTAAGGCAAAAGCAGTATATTCTGACTTTTCTGGGTCTTCTGCATCTGCATTTTCTTTTCTTCTGATAAGTTCTGTACCCGTGGTAATGTTTCCCCATTGGTCAGAGCCACCCATCTGAAGACGAATGTTCTTGTTTTTGTACAAATGGTAGAAATCGTACCCTTGTAATAATTGATAAGTAAACTCGGTATAAGAAATACCCGTTGTCAATCTTGTTTTGACAGAGTCTTTACTCATCATATAGTTCACAGAGATGTATTTTCCTACTTCTCTTAAGAAGTCTAGAAAACCAAATTCTTTGAACCAGTCGTAATTATTGACCATTTCTGCAGAGTTTTCACCGCAGTCAAAATCTAAAAATCTTTCTAATTGTGCTTTAACGCCTTCTTGGTTTTCTTTTAATACTTTTTCATCTAAAAACTGTCTTTCGGCAGATTTTCCAGAAGGGTCTCCCACCATACCCGTGGCTCCTCCTACCAAGGCGTAAGGCTTATGCCCAGCCCTTTGAAGATGTACCAAAAGCATTACCGTGGCTAAGTTTCCTATGTGTAGTGATTTTGCTGTAGGGTCAAAACCTATATAAGCGGAGGTCATTTCTTTTTGAAGTTGCTCTTCTGTCCCTGGCATGGTCTGATGAAACATGCCTCTCCACTTTAATTCTTCTATGAAATTCATTACTATCTGTTAGCTTCCGATAGCTATCAGGAAGCCATTTTCTTTAGATTATTTCTTCTTTTTCTTCTTCTTAACACCGTGCTTTTTGTACCATTTATAATATTCAGAGAAATTATAAGTGATACCCAGCTGAACCGTCCTGTTCCTGAAGGTGGTAGCACTGTTTAAGTCTGTGCCCCTGGTGGTAACGTCGTCCATACCTTGTATATATCTGATGTTTACGCTAAACATAGAAAACATATCAAGTAGGTCTATTCTAGTACCTAAAACTAAGGCTTTGTCCATTTTAGCGTCAGGCCCAAACTGTTGAATTCCTTCTTTTTTCCAGCCTTGGTTTAAAGCCCAGCTAAATTCCGGTCCTATTTCAAAAGTCAAGCCTTTAAGTGGCTGAAAACCCAAAAGAATAGGTGTACTTAAGTATCTGTAAGTATGTTTTTCGTCAGGAGAACTTAGTGAAGAACCCTTGATTTGGAAAATAGCTTCAGGTTGAAGGCTAAATTTTCCCATGTTTAGCCTTGCAAAAAGGCCAGCATGATACTGCAACTGTAACTTGTTAGTTATGTCGTCAGTGTTATTATATATCTTAAGGTTATTAGCCTGAATTCCAATCTTTGGCCCAAAAACAAATGGTCCAGTCTTCATTTGAGAAAAGACTGCCTGCGAAATTAAGAGGCTTATTAAGAGTAATTTATATTTCATTATTTTTTATTTCTAGAACGTAACCGAGAGCCGGTTAAGTTTAAAGAGGGGCAAAAATACAGAAAGGCTTAGTCAGGTCAAAAATTCCTTTAGACTCAGTTGGTTAAATTTACTTAATTAGACATTCGCTAAAAGCCGTTTTGCTCTCTATTGCCTATTAATCTAGTACCGAAAGTTCATTTAGCTATTCCTTTTCTGCGTGTTTAGTAGTTGTCAATGCTGTTTCAGGAGTAACTGATTTTCCAGTTAATGCCGAACTGGTCAAGGCAAATGCCATAATAAGACCCCCAAAACTGGTCAGAAAGCGGTAATATTATTTTTCCTCCTTCTGATAATGTACTAAATAATCTATCTGCTTCTTCTCTGCTATCTGTGCTTAGAAATAGCGAGAAGTTATTTTTTGTTTCGTTTTTATTGATTTCAATAATGTCGGCTCCCAGTAAAACGGTTTCTTTACTAATAGGTAAAGCTACGTGCATAATTTGTTCATTGGTACAGTTTGGGAAGTTTACTCTAGCTGCCTCGGGAACATCTTTATAGCGTCCTATGTATTGAAACTCCTTTTTAAAGACGGCTTTGTAAAAATTAAAAGCCGCTTCACAGGTGCCATTAAAGTACAAGTAGGTATTAACTTTTGTCATAAAAATATCTTTCTATCGTCTAATTTACGACTTAATTACCCTACTATATTAACTTCCAAACTCAAATTTTAAACTAGCGTTTACACCAAAGTTTTTAGAAGGCGTAAAGTAATCAGCTTGTCTAAATGCAAAATCAAAGTAAGGGGTAAGTTGACCTACAAAACTTCCATATTTATACTGTACACCCATTCCATAGAAAAGGTTATTGAAAGTTTTTGGTTTTCTTTTAGCTTCAAACCTGTTTTGAATTTGCTGCCCCAGTGGTCCACTGGCGTAGTCAACGTTTTGATAAACAGATAAGTCAAGCTTTGTTCCTGCGGAAATCATAAAGTTAAACCTACTCCAAGTATTGATGTAATAATTAAAGTATAACGGAAGTTTTATGAACGAAGTTTTAATAGAGATATCTTCTATTAACTCCGGTCTTTGATTGACAAAACTTTGGAACTCTTTGTCAAACTCTTTGCCTGTAAATTTGTTAAAATCCTTCGCAAAAGGATGTTTAGTTTCTACTTGACCGGAAAAAATGGCGGAAGCATTAAAACTTAATTTATCGGAAAGGAAAACTTCGGCTGTTGGGCCTGTGGCCAAAACCTTTAAACCCAAGTAGTCAGAATTTATTCCGAAACGCATTTTAGGCCAGTTGATTTTCTTCTTTGGCTTTTCTGGGTCTGTTCTTTCTGTAGATGCTATTTCTTCTTCTTTTACCGCTTCGTCGTCCTTTAGGTTGTCTAAGTTCTCTGTAGATAATTCTTTACTTTCTTGCTTAGAAATATCTGCTACCAAAGTCTCTTCATCATTAAGGTTCAGACTATTCTTCGTTTCTCCAGAACCTTGATTATTAGCATTTATTGCCGTGCTTTGGCTTTCTTTTGAGGCAGCTCCATTTGCTGTAATTTCCTCATTTTTAGTGCTCAAAGAGTTTTCGTTTTCAACTGGAGACTGAACAATAATTGTTTCAGAATTTTCAATAATACTACCCGTCTTGAGGCCTGTTTCTTTTGACCTTTCAGCGTTTAAAGCAAGATTTTCTTTCCTTAGCTTTTCTAGCTCAGTTTGTAAGTAGGCTACATCTTTTGATGCGTCAGCATAACCTTGTTCCAAGCCTTTTTGGAAAGACTCATTTTCGGGTCTTTCTACACGAATATATTTATCTACCTCTCTGGTAATGTATACAGTGTCAGCCTTATCTAAACTAGAAAGGTTTTGCTGCTTAGTTTCTTCTTTGTGTAATTCTATTTGATTTGTAAGTGTAGAAATCTCGCCATTCAGTGTTTCGGTTTTAGTGTTAAATAGATATACAGTGAAGAGTAGTGCTGCGGTGCTTAGTCCACTTACTGTCCACCCTAAATTTGTGGTAAACAGCGTGGTGTACCATGGTGCGGGGAGTAACTTACTAAAGTCCTCCCAAGCTCCAGAATCATATTTGGGAATATGATTAACGAGTTTTTCCCGTATTTTTTTATCAAATGACATTTCTGTAATTATTTATGTCTGATGAATATCTTTTTACTAATTCCTGCATTTTTACTCTAGCCTTAGAAAGGTTTGACCGAGATGTTCCCTCGTTTATACCTAGCATTTTCCCTATTTCGGCGTGGCTATATCCTTCCACAATAAACAAAGAAAATACGGCTCTATATGATGGCGGAAGATGTTTCATTAAATCTAAAATTTCTTCGGCCGATAGTTTTTCAAGAAGATGGTCGTCATAGGAAAGGTAGTGCAGATCGTCAATGTCAACCATACCAACCCTAGAATGGTTTTTTCTGTAATAGTCAATGCAGGTTCTGACCATTACTGTTTTAAACCAAGCCTCAAATGATTGATTTCTGTCGTATAATTCCAGTTTGGCAAAGATTTTCAAAAAACCATCATTCATCATTTCCTGAACTTCATCACTACTGGAAGCATAACGCATAGCAATGCTCTTGGCAAATCCGTAGAATTGCTCATAGAGCTGCTTTTGGGCAGAGGGCCTCTTTTTGAGGCATCCGTCCAAGATCTCATCTAAGTTTAATTTTTTCTTCTTTCTGTGAAACACGAAAAGGGGTTTGGTTAAAAGAATTAAACGCCTTCCTGATTAATAATACGCAAAACTATGCCATGGGCGTTGCCTTTTAATTTTTATTTTATTCTTAGGCAACGAAACACAACAGAGGCGACGTATTAAATAATTGAAAACACGAACTGGATGGTTGAGTCTATCAAAATCAAAATTAGCGTTAAACTCTATTAAAAATTAAAGAAACGAATATGAAATAAATCTACTTGTAAGCTCTGCTTACTATTAATCTTTTCATAAAAATTAACATTTAAAAAAATGAGAAACTTAAAACTTACTTGGCTTTTTGCTCTTGGAATGGTGGCTTTCATGACTTCATGCGATAAAGAAGATGTGGCTATTTCATCAACAGATTCTGATCAAGCCTCAGCTTTAGTAGACATGATGTTTTTGGCTACCGCTGACGACTCTACCGTTACATCAGAGGAGTATGGTCACAAAGGTAAATGTAGCGTAACCGAGGTAGCGGTAGAGGATCTTTCTGCGACTATCACCGATTATATTACTGCAAACTATGCAGATGCTACCATAAACAGAGCGGGTACAAATGATAATACAGGAAATACTTATGTAAAAATCACGCTAAGTGATGGTACAGGAACTGGTTTGGCTTTTGATGCCGAAGGCACTTTTGTGGCGGAGAGAACACGCCGTTCAAAGGGCACGAGTGTAGCAGAAGCTGATTTGCCAGTAGCTATTACAGATTACATAGCGGCTAATTATGATGGAGCTACAGTTAAAATGGCAATGCTTCAATCTGATGGCTCTTACGGTGTACTGCTAATTTTAGCTGATGAGACTTATCAGGGTGTTGGTTTTGATGCTGACGGTGCTTTTGTAGCAGAGTTTAGCATGAAAAATAAAGGTGGACATAAGCATGGTCCAGGTAAAAGAGGAGGCCACTAAGAGTTTATAATTCTGGCGTTTGAAATGTTGTAATAGTTTAGCAAAAGGCCTCGATTTTTTTCGAGGTCTTTTTTTTGAGAGGCACTTTAATGACAAAAAAGCTCAAATCATTTAAGACTTGGGCTTTGATTAATATTTAAAAATTAGCCGTGCCAAAATGATGTTCTAAATCATGAATCACTAAATTCCCATTATTAAGACGGAGCGTATCTAAACCAGCTGTTTTTTCTACAAAAACCAAGTCAAATTCAGCTTTTATTTCATTTTTGGATAAGCTTTTAATCTCTAGATGGCCATTGTCAAAAAGGTAATTCCCTCCACTAAGCCCAAAACTTTTGGCAGAACTATCAGAAATGGTAAAGGCGGAAAGTGCTAGGCTCTCTTTATCGAATAAAGTAGCATCCTTTTCAAAAGACTCTGTTCTTATGTATATCAAACAGCAACCATCAAAATGTGACCCCGTAAACAAGTAGCGGTACTTCTCATCATCATTGGAAATGTTTTTATCCGTATAAAACTGTCCTTGAATATCTCCAACAAACATCTTTTTTTCTCCGAAAATGTCATAAGAAATTTCTCCACTGGATAATACATATTCCTTAATGCACGAACTTAAACTTATAATGCAGATGGTTACGAAGAGTAAGTGCTTTCGTTTAGTTTTTAAAACAAGGAGGAGTTTTAATAGAAACCGCATTTTTGGATAAATGTTATGTGTGTGAAGTTTGTTTAAACTTTCTTGTAGTAAAGATATAGTGGACGCCAGTAATGGTCAAAAATAATATACAAAAATCTGATTTATAGGGATGTAGCCCGACGTTGGCAAAGATAAAAGCCCAAGTCGATTAAGACTTGGGCTTTGCTATAAATAAGAGAGATTTTCAGTTTTATAAATTCCCCTTCTTCATTTCTTTCACAGCGTAATCTACGGCACGGGCTGTAAAAGCCATGTAGGTTAATGATGGATTCTGCGTAGAGGTGGAAGTCATCATGGCACCATCGGTTACAAATACATTTTTGCATTCATGAAGTTGATTGTACTTGTTTAATAATGATGTTTTAGGGTCTTTACCCATTCTTACACCGCCCATTTCATGAATGTCAAGGCCGGGAGCTTGTTTAGAATCTGAGGTACGAATATTAGTGAAACCCGCTTTTTCAAACATATCTACCGTGTTTTCCAAATAGTCTTTGACCATTTTCTCATCATTGTCGTCATAATCCATGTCAAAATGAATTAATGGAATACCCCAATCATCTGTTTTAGATTTGTCTAGGGTAAGTTTGCTAGAGGCCTTAGGAATAGTTTCGCCCATCATGTGAGAGCCTACATACCAAGAATCACCCATTTGACGGTTTAAGAGGTTGTTTTTCAAATCAGCACCAACGCCATCTCTTCCAAAATACTCACCCTTCCCGGTTGAAAAACCTGCGGCATAACCTCGGATAAAGTCAGTTTCTTGTTCATAAAGGTTTCTCCATCGTGGCATATAACTACCGCCCACTCTTCGACCAGAGGTGGTTTTATCTGGAAAACCTTCATAAGAAGCACTTACACGAGCACGGTAATTATGGAAAGCAATGTGTGTTCCCATCAATTCATTATCGTTTCCTATGCCATTCGGGAATCTGTTTGAAGTACTGTTTAGTAATAAAGCTGTCGTGTTCATTGCTGCAGCATTCACAAAGATAATATCGGCAAAAAAGTCAATCTCTTCTTTAGATACTCTGTCAATTACTTTTACACCTACAGCCTTTCCTTTTTGTTCATCATAAATGATAGACTGCACTACCGAGTCAGCCCTTAACGTACAGTTTCCAGTATTTAAAGCCCACGGAATGGTAGAAGCATTACTGCTAAAATAGCCACCATAAGGGCAACCTCTTTGACAAAGGTTACGGTGCATGCATCTTGCTCTTCCTTGCTGCGTATGAATATCTTGAGGGTCTGTGATATGTGCCTTACGGGCAATAATAGCTCTACGGTTTTCATAGTTTTTTTGAAGAAACTTATCAAAGTATTCTTCTACACAGCTTTGCTCAAAAGGTTTCATAAATTCACCATCAGGCAAACTTTCTAGGCCATCTCTATTTCCTGTAATACCAGCAAATTTCTCTACATAGCTATACCATGGGGCTAGCTCGTCATATGTTACGGGCCACTCTACCGCAAAACCATCTCTGCCAGGACCTTCAAAATCAAGGTGACTCCAACGCTGAGTTTCACGAGCCCAAAGCAATGATTTTCCACCTACTTGATAGCCTCGAATCCAATCAAAAGGTTTGTCTTGTACATAAGGGTGCTCTTTGTCTTTTACCACAAATTGTTTCGCATCTTCTTTGAAAATGTAACATTTAGAGGCAATTGGGTTTTCTTCTCTTTCTTTGAGAGGCAGGTTAAGGCCATGCTCAAAGTCCCAAGGCTGCATGGTGGTGGTTGGGTAATCAATAATGTGTTTTACATCTGGCCCACGCTCTAATATTAAGGTCTTTAAACCTTTTTCTGCTAGCTCTTTTGCGGCCCAGCCGCCACTAATTCCAGAACCTATGACAATAGCGTCATACTTTCTTTTCTTTGATGATTTATCTTTATTAGTCATTTTTCTTTTTCAAATTATTGTTCAACATCCACACAAGCGAAGCCATATCCAGGGGCATATTCGTAGCCTGCTTTTTCGGTCATGTACCATTCAGAACCGGTATAGCCTTGAATGCTGTAATTCTTTAGTGTTTTAAAGAATTTTTGAAGTGTGGTATCTTCATTTCTCTCAATCATGCCCAAGCATTCTACTTTTTGATTGGCCGATAGGCTAGAGAATGCTGAGCCGTATTTCCTTTTGGCAAAAGCATCAACGCTAGGAATTCCTGCGTAAAAAGCTTTTTGCTCTTCTGCTGTATGCATGGTGTCAACCATGGCTTTTACATATTTTTCTACCCCAAGTTCAATAGCACCAGGTGTATCTGTTTTCGGAATAAGGGTGTCAATTATGTCGGTAAGCAAAGCTTCATCGGCTGGTGCCAATACTTTCCCCATTGGGAGGTCGTTTGCCGACCAATTCTTCGCCCAAGCAGGTATGGCTACCATGGCAGCTGTTCCTAGGGTCAAGTTTTTTAATAAATCTCTTCTTTTCATAATGTTTATATTAAGTTCCCTCTCCATCGGGAGAGAGTGTAGGTCAATTTTGATGAAACGAGTCTGAAATAAATCTTAGTACCTCAGGCAATGCAGAACGCCAGTAGGACCACCTGTGGCCACCGTCTCTCACTCGGTATTCATGAGGGATTTCTTTCTTTCTCATTTCTATGTGCATTTGTGAGTTTCCTTCGTACAGGAAATCGTCATCACCGCAGTCTATATACCATCTTACGCTTTTGACTTTTTCTACATCAGCTTTTGCCAAAAGGTTTAGAGCATTATAGTTTTCAAAGTAAGATTTTACCTGAGCATCCGTAATGTTCGGATTCCGTCTTTTCATGCTTTGGTCTGCCTGCTCTAAAGTCAATGGGCCTACATAAGCACTTAAAGGGCAAGCCGAAGAAAACATGTCAGGATGACGCAGTGCATACATAAATGAGCCACCACCACCCATAGAGAGTCCCGCTACTGCACGGAATCTTTTAGTGTCTTTGATTCTATATTTTTGCTCCACATGTGGGATAAATTCTTCAAAGAAAAAGTCTTCATAATTATAGTCGGGAACATTGAAATAGCCCATCACCTTGGTGTCGGCGTCTGGCATAATGATAATCATTGGAGTAGCTATTCCTTCTTGAATGGCCTTATCGGTAATGTGTAAAACCTCACCAAATTGTATCCAGCCTGTATGGTTATCGGTAGCACCATGAAGGAGATACAAAACAGGATAAGAACGCTCGGATGTTTCGTAACCTGGTGGCAAATAGACGGCATAGTTTCGCTCCATTTTCAGGATTTTGCTGTCCATTTTTAGGTTGTCCATCACTTTCCCTGATTGTGCATGAAGCAGCACGGGGAAAAGTAAAGCGATTAGAAAAGTTAATTTTTTCATAGGGTAGGTTGTAGTAATTCAAGACGGCGTGTCCGTCAAAATTGTTCTACCCAAATTTAAGAAGAAAACAGCTGCATTAGCTATTAAGTAGGCGAATGTAGTCTTTTGAGTGCATGAAGTGGATAAAATACGTCAGGAGTAGAAAATCTGTTGTTGGCAGGGGTAAAGAAACCTTCGCAAAAAGCTATTTAAAATCGTCTATGCGAGTAATGCCTTTTTGTCTCAGTTCTTCTACTTTAGTTTCAATCTGAGTATGGTCTATCTCCAAATCTTCAGAGAAGTAAACCCAGTCTACTAACTCTTGGTAGCTTCTGGTGCTAGTGTCGCCAAGGAGGCGACCAGCAATAAACCAAAGATTAAAAGTGATGCTCATATCTTGCTCTGGATAGTATTCACCACCATGTATGGCTCTTAAAATGCCATCTACATAATATTTGATTTCACCATTTCCTACGGTAGCACTAACGGTGTGCCAGCCCTCAAAACTCTCGTCTATTTCATCCGTTTTAGAATCTTGTATATATGGTGAAGATTGATAGGTCTCCCATGAAGTCATCCAAAAAGTAGGCTCACCAGAACCCCATCCACCATTTGGAAGGTATTCTGCAAAATCTAGTTCACTATAATTACTGTCTAAAGGGTATTCTAAAGTAGAAATTGCGAAGAAAGTTTGATTCACTTCATCGCCATCTATGCCTTCTGATGGGCTATCAAAAAAATGAATTCTAGCTGCGTATGTTCCTTCAAGATAGGTTTGAGTATGGTAAATTTCGGCTTGATAGGTATTTCTTCCTGCTCCATTGGTAGTGGATGTAAGCCGAAGTAGTTTATTGTCAGGAATGACTTCGTCATCAATAAAATCAATGTTTTCTTCTAGCCAAGTGGTACCTGCTTCTCCTGGCCCGCCACGGCCCGTCCTTACAGTCCATCCAAAATTTCCTAAAACAGGGTCTGTACTGCTTTCATAGTTGAAATCATCAAACATTATTTTGGCCTGTTGGGCATTTATGCCATCTTCTTCAGCACAGCCGAAAAGAACAAGAATTAGGAATAATGAAAGTCTTGGCAATTTTTTGAATTTAGGTTGTCAAATAGTGTATACCTGAATTTAGTTAAGCAATAATTTAGCCAAGGATAGCTTCGTCCGATTTTGGTTTGAGTTATTATCTTTTACTTGAAATATTCAACCATTTGCTCAAAGGAGGTTATTTTTTCTGTATGAGTTTTCATAAACTTTAGGGACTTTGGTTCAACTGTGTCTTTGAGTCCTAATACTTTTTCGGCTTGTAATTTATTTGAGAATTCAATAATTTTTTCTTTGGAGGTAAAATGGTTTATATGTTCTACAATATTCCATAATAATATAAAATTCAATTCCTTAATAGACTTATAATCAATTTCTGAGACATTTTCAAAATTTCCGTCGTGAACAATCTCACACCTTTTTCTGTAAAAAGTGCCTATTTTATTATGGATTTTTTCTGTCTTCCAATTTTCTGTCCAACCAATAAACGCCTCTACTCTTTCTGGTAAAATTTTCGAATACTTGTCTTGTTTTTTTGTAAGAAGCATTTCTAAAACTATCATATTTAGTAGAAATCCATTTTTATAATCAGTTGACATACTAGCTTTTCCCATTATTCTTACGGATTCATTAATTGTCTTTTTCCACGAGGGGCTAATTTTGAATTCGTTATTTTGACTTAAAAGTTTGCATAATTTGAAAAAGAAAAAGTTCTTATGAAATCCCTCCCATTCCTTATTAAGAGTAAAGCCTCTCATTCTTCCCTCTCTTTGAAAACTAGAATTATAACGTACAGGCTGTTTGTGCAAAACGGAATAGGTTGAGCGTGTAGTGTTTTCAATGTTACCAAACTCGTAAGGGTTTGCACAAAAAACTACTTGTGAGTAGGAAAGTATTTCAATTGCTTCGTTAACGAGCCTTTTACCATCTTTTTCTGTGTTACTATTTGAATTTTTAAAATAAACTAGTGCAAAAGTCCTACATGAATCAAAGATCTTTTTAAAAGGATTGTCTTTGTGGAAAACAATGGGTATCCCAAATCTCCTTTTTAGGTATGGAGCCTTCTCTCTTCTGAAAAATTGAACTCGCCCAATTTGAAATTCTCCTCTAATTTCTTTAGATATTTCTAAACCATATATTGGAGTCAAATATATGCCTGGTTCGCTGTGGTTTTTCATTTACAAATTGTAGGAAATAATATTTTCTAAATTTAGGAATGATTCGGATTCAAACCAAAAAGACAATAGAAACGGTTTGACTTCAAACCGTTTTGCCCTAGGTCTCCTTATTGATTTTAATAAAACAGGGCCTTGATTTCGTGAAACAGCTTTATTTAAATCATACTCTTTCATAAAATATATTTAAAAATATTTTTCATGTATTAGTCTTGTAGTGAATTGTTTGTGATGATTTGTGCCTTTCTTTTGGTTTTATTTTAGAATCGGCCGCAAGTTTTTTTCTGGAAAAGACTCTAACTAAGAAGAGAATAAAAAATCAATAAAGAAGAGAATGAGAAATTTAGTAATAACCACTGCTGTTGCCCTTACGGGTTTGTTTACTTTTTCGGGCTGTGATGACAATAGTGAAGATCCAGTAGCCGATGTCACAAGTAACTTAAGTGCTGCCTTTGCCGAATTCGATGAAGACAATACGGACATTTATTTAGATGGTTCTAATGTGGTTATTGAAACTAATGGCTTGCCAAATCATACCACACCTTACTGGGGTGAAGGAAATGCTTTATACGTAGAACCTCAAGAGGGTTTTGTGTCTACGCCAAGTTTATTGACAGGATATGATGGTTATGCTACTTTAACTGTTTCTGCTAACCCAACTAAAGCGTCTCAAACTACAGCAACGAGTTTAGGTGCTATTGGAATTGCGGTAAGTGGTGCAGCTATTTTTAATGATCAAGAAGGAAACGGTGCTTTAAGTCAGGCTGCTGTAAGTTTAGATTATTCAGGAGCTCATATTGGACCAGCAGAATATCACTACCATACAGAGCCAGAAGCTTGGACAAAAGATGATGAAAAACTTGTTGGAATTATTGCAGACGGTTTCTTTATATACGGAAGGAAATGTAACTCTACAGGCACTTATCCTACAGACTTAGACGAATCTGGTGGTCATACTAGCACTACACAGCACTCTACAGAAGCTGTTTATCACTACCATATAGAAAACGAACTTTACATTAATAAGTACTACATCATTTTCCCTGGAGCTTACCAAGGTACACCTAGTTCAATAAGATAATTATGTTTTCAATATTTTCATTGTGGGTACTTTTTGGATGCCAAAGTTTATCTTCTAGCATTTCAATTCCGAACATTGAAATTGAAGAAGACAAGCTGGTACTGAATGCCAATACCGGTCAATGGTTTTTAGACAGCAAAGCCTTCAGTGGCTTTGCTGTTAAATACTTTCCAGATGGTAAGGTAAGAGAGCGAAAATCATTTTATGAAGGAAAAAAAGAAGGCTTGGCACAAAAGTGGGATGGGGCAGGTACACTTAGGTATGAAGCTAAATTTAGCTCAAATAAAAGAGAAGGTGCGTCCAGAGCATGGTCTGCTGATGGCGTTTTAGTTTCTGAGTCTAACTTTGTGGATGGTGTGGTACACGGTGTTCAAAGGAAATGGTACCCAAGTGGTAAGATTTTCAAAAAGATGAACATTGTCAATGGAAAAGAGGAAGGTATTCAGCAAACTTGGTGGGAAAACGGGAAACTTTATGTGAATTATGAAGCTAAAAATGGAAGAATTTTTGGATTGAAACGTTCTGCTTTATGTTATGAATTACAAAATGAAATTGTTCAGAAATAATTATTCCTTTTTTGCGGTTTTGGCTTTGCTGTTTTTAAACGCATGTCAAAGTGAAAGTGAAAGCCGCGTAGAAGAACTTCCGTTTTTTGACGAAGCATCTTTTACGCCACAATGGTTAAGTTCCGATAGTGATTCACTGATTAACTTTCACACCATCCCAGGTTTTTCGCTAGTAAATCAAGAGGGAGACACTATTACAGAACAGTCTTTAGATGGGAAAATTTATGTGGCAAATTTTTTCTTTACCTCTTGCCCAGGTATTTGTCCTCAAATGAGCGACAACATGGGTATGCTCCAAGAAGCCTTTATGGATGATGATGAGGTCATGCTTGTTTCTCATTCTGTCACACCAGATAGAGATACTGTAGAGAAGTTGGCAGGTTATGCCAATAAGAGAGGGATAAAAAGTAAAAAATGGAACCTGCTAACAGGTGACAGGAAGCAGATTTATGCCCTAGGAAGAAACGCTTATTTCATTGAAGAAAATATGGGAATTGAGAAAACGGTTGACGATTTTCTACACACCGAAAACTTTGTCCTGATTGATAAAAACAAGCACATTAGAGGCATTTATAATGGCTTAAATAAGACTTCGGTAAATCAATTGATTGCAGATATTAAAACACTTAAAGCAGAGGTTTAAAAATTATCCTTATCTCTAAATTTTATTGCTATTATTAAGAATACGGTAAAGGCCAAATTGACCTTTACCGTATTTTTTTGAAAGGAATTTTAAAGCATAATCTTTTTTCCGCCAGTTCGGGCAGACTCATAAATGGCTGTAATGATTTTCATGTCTTTTAAACCTTCTACACCTGAACAGTGGTCTGGCATAGGGTCAGGGCTTAAAAACAGAGCACCCATTCCGTTCATTTGATAAGTTTGGTGGTACACCACTTCCATGTCCATTTTACCTTTTGAGGTATTTCCTACAATAGGGCCATAACTAAAAGCAGGTCCCATCTCTACCCAACCCTTATCTCCATAGGCCTGAAATTTCTCTACGTTAGTATTATAACTTGTGAAGCCAGTGAAGACAGTGTCGTCAGGAAATTCCATATGCCATGACACAGATTCTTCAACCTCGCTAAATCGAGTTTTATCGGTTACCGGGCCGAAGTGAGCTACCACAGAGCGAGGCTCCATTCCTTTAGTGTATCTAGCGGCATTAATGCTGTAAATTCCTACATCCATAAGAGGGCCACCACCACCGAGTTCCTTATTTAAACGCCACATTTTTGGGTTGCCAGCAGTCCAGCCAAACATGCTTTGTATATAGTTTATTTTGCCAAAAGTATTCTCTCGGCCATATCGCATAAGCTCTAGGTTAAAAGGCTCAAAATGACATCTATATCCTACGGCTAATTTTACGTTGTTCTTTTTACAAGCCTCCATCATATCTTCACACTCTTTAACGCTATTTGCCATAGGCTTTTCAGTGATTACATGTTTGCCAGCATTAGCGGCTTTAATGGAGTATTCGGCATGCATGCCATTCGGAAGACAAACATAAACCACGTCTATATCAGGGCAATTTGCCAGATTAGCGTAGTTGTCATAGTTCAAAATGTTTTCATCCTTTAAATTATATTTTTCTTTCAGGGCAGGAATTTTTGAAGGAGTTCCTGTTACAATGCCTTTTAATTCCCAATAGGGAGATTCATCAATACCTGGAAGGATTTTTTCTACAGCATAATATCCCAATCCTACTAAAGCTATACCTAGCTTTTTACCGTCATAAGTTTCTTTAGGCTGTGCTGGTCTTTTGTTTGATAAGAAGGGAAGGGCTATTGCACTACCACCCATTTTTTTTATAAACGACCGTCTGTTTTCTTCAATACTCATTTCGAAGGGTTTGTTTTGGTTCAATTCTGTTCCAAATTAGTAAAAATAATCTCCTATTTTTGGGCAACTGAGGATTAATTAAAAGAAAACGCTTGATGAAATCTGTCTTAGTCTATTGTGGTGCAAACCCAGGAACAAATCCCATTTATAAAGAAACTGCTATTGCTTTAGGAAAGGAGTTGGTCAAAAGAGGTATTCGCCTTATTTATGGTGGAGGTAGTTTGGGTTTGATGGGAGCAATAGCCGACACCGTTATGGAAAATGGCGGTGAGGTAATTGGGATAATTCCTTCATTTCTTGATAAGCTAGAGGTAGGCCATCCTGATTTGACAGAAATTCATGTGGTAGAAACCATGCATGAGCGTAAGGCTTTGATGGAAAAAATATGTGATGGCATTATTACACTTCCCGGAGGCTTTGGTAGTATGGATGAGCTTTTTGAAATACTTTCTTGGGCTCAGTTAGGTTTGCACAAAAAGCCTGTTGGCCTTTTAAATGTCAATGGCTTTTATGAGCCTTTAATAGCCCAGTTAGACTTAATGGTGAGGGAAGGATTCTTAAAACAAACGAACCGAGATATTGTTCAAATCTCAGGTTCGATTGAAGGGGTTTTTGAATTAATGTATGCTTATACTCCCGATTTAAGTCCAAAATGGCTAGATCGGGAGAATATTTAAAATTGAGAACAGTCTAAATCTTCATAGGTAGAAGCGTCAACACCTAAACCTATGGTGCAGCCTTTTACAGCAGCCTCTAAGGTTGATTTTACTGTTTCACAATTTGCTTGAGTTTGTGCACTCACAAAAACGGATATGGCGTTACTATAATCCTCTGCTTTTTTATCACAATTGTTAGCAGGGTTTAAAACGGAAGCTTTTTTACAGCCCAAAGAAAGGCAGGCTAATAAGCCTAAAAGTAAAACTGGTTTCATGACAAATAAAGTTTAGTCTGATAAGTTAGTTGTAATCATTACAGTCAAAATCATTCTGAAACTCTTCATACGCCTCTCTGTCGGTTACGGCCAGTGCGGTACAGCTTTTGTATAGTTTGTCTATAGAGCTTTTTACCGCTTCGCAGTTTCCTTTTGTTTGGTTATTAATAAATGTGCTAATGTCTTCAGAATACCTTACAGTATCGGCAGCACATGACAATGGACCTCCTTTTTTCTTGCAACTTGATAAAGCAAGCGTTAAGGTACCTATTAGAAGAAGCGAGAGTAGTTTGGTTTTCATTTAGTTGAATTGATTTGAAGTCAAATTTATCCTAAAACGAATCCCATCTCCAAATAAAACCTGAGTGTTTTATTTTATGGCTTTTAGGCTTAAGTCCAAACTTTTAATACTGTGTGTCAAGTATCCCATAGAGGCGTAGTCTATGCCACATTCGGCATATCCTCTTATTGTCTCAGGAGTAATTCCTCCAGAAGATTCTACAGGAAAACGTCCGTCAATAATCTTTAGAGCTTCTCTTGTTTGTTCGTAATTAAAGTTGTCTAGCATGATTCTCACCACGCCACCTATTTCTAAAACTTCTTTTAACTCGTCAAAGTCTCTTACCTCTACCTCTATTGGTAAGTTTCTTCCAGTATCTTTTAAGTATTTCTGAGCAGAAAGCATGGCGTTTTTGATGCCACCGGCGTAGTCCACGTGATTGTCTTTGATGAGAATCATGTCATAAAGCCCCGTTCTGTGGTTTACACCACCACCTATTTTAACCGCCCATTTTTCTGGCAATCGGAAGTTAGGAGTCGTTTTTCTGGTGTCAAGTACTTTGCACTTGGTGCCTTCTAGTTTTTTGACAATGGCTCTGGTAGTAGTGGCTATTCCGCTCATGCGTTGCATGCAATTAAGCACTAATCTTTCGGCAGTTAAGATAGATTGGTCTTTGCCTGTGACATAAAAAGCAATGTCGCCGTATTTGATATCATCACCATCATTCAGTAAAACTTCTATTTCTAGCTCAGGGTCTACCTCCTTAAAAATAGCTTTGGCTAATTCTATTCCTGCTAAAACGCCATCGTCTTTAACAAGGAGTTTTGCTTTTCCTTGGGCATCGGCTGGCACGGTAGATAGAGAGGTGTGGTCGCCATCACCTATATCTTCTTTTAAGGCTGCTTGAATAAATGTTTTTACTTCTTCTGGTTTGATTTCCATTGTGTATTTTTTATTGCTTCGCAAATTGACAAAAAAAAAGGCAAAGAACCATTTCTGTCAATTATAGATTTGCGAAAAAAAGGCAAAGGCTTTGTCTCTTAAACGACTTGAAATACTTTTGAGCCATGAAACAATCCTATCCTCTTTTTTCGCACGAGTATTTTATGTCAAAAGCGATGGACTTAGCCCATCAGGCTTTTGAAGAAGGCGAGGTTCCTGTAGGGGCCATTGTGGTTACGGAGCAAAATCAAATTATAGGTAAAGGATATAATCAAACCGAACGCCTAAAAGATGTAACAGCTCATGCGGAGGTGCTGGCCATAACAGCGGCGGCAAATAATTTGGACGCCAAGTATTTAAGAGAATGCAGGCTTTATGTAACATTGGAGCCTTGTGTGATGTGTGCAGGGGCATTGGCTTGGAGTCAGGTAGACCACATTATTTTTGGGGCTAATGACGTGAAAAGAGGCTATAGTAAGTACTCCAAGGATATTATTAATGCAAAAAAAGAGATTACTTCTGGCATATTAGCTACGGAGTCAGAACAGCTGATAAAGCAATTTTTTGAACAATTGCGAACATAATGGCAAGTGAATCCGTTACCCTATTAGAACAGTAAATTAGAAAACTTAAAACAATATTATTATGGCTTTTGAACTTCCAGCATTACCATTTGCAAACGATGCATTAGAACCTCATTTTGATGCAATGACTATGGAGATACACCACGACCGTCATCATAACGGATATGTGAACAATCTTAATAACGCCATTGCAGGTACAGATTTAGAAGGAAAGACTATCGAGGAAATTTTAGCTGTAGCTGGTACTAGCGGTGCTGCGGTAAGAAATAACGGTGGAGGTCATTATAACCACTCTCTTTTCTGGTCAATCTTAGCTCCTCAGGGAGTTGGTGGAAACCTTTCTGGACCATTAAAGGCGGCTATCATTGAAACATTTGGTTCTGTTGACGAATTCAAAGCTAAATTTAAAGCAGCTGCTGGAACACGTTTTGGTTCTGGATGGGCTTGGTTAGGCGTTAAAGCTGACGGGTCTCTTTGTGTATGTTCTTCTCCAAACCAAGATAATCCTTTAATGGATATAGCTGAGTGCCCATGTACTCCTATTTTAGGTCTTGATGTTTGGGAGCACGCATACTATTTAAAGTATCAAAACAAGCGTCCTGATTACATTGACGCTTTCTGGTCAGTAGTAAATTGGAACGCTGTAGAAGAGCGTTACGCTGCTGCAAAAGGATAAGAAATTATCTTAGAGATATATGAAAAGCTCGGCCTTAGGTCGGGCTTTTTTGTTGAAAAATGGTCAAAATTTTACTAGTTTTATTTTCATGGACATAGATTTGATAGACGTATTACGCTCTAAATTGAAAGAACTTCCTACCTTAGACAAAACGGGCAAGCGAGAGGAGATTGAACAATTTTTGAATGGCTTTAAAGAATTAACGAGAAAAGAAGCTTTCAATCTTTTAGACGAAGAAGAAAAGCTTGATTATAGTCTTTTGCTTAGTATGAGAGAAGTGGATAGAACTGACTTTGTTTCGAGGGAGGAGGTTTTCAAAGTACTTAATGCTTAATTCCATTTTTTTTGAATCTATAATTGCATTTTCAATTTTCCTTTCTAGTTTTACGGCATGAACAATCAAAGCAGAACAAATTCTTGGTGGTGGCTTTCTTCTCGAAGGAGTTGAACAGAGTTTGCTATGCTTAAAAATATATACGCGGCTTTCTGTTTGACAGAAGGCCGCTTTTTTTGTGTCAAAGCGTAGCCATTGACCAATTTAAAACATTAGAAAAATTAAGATGAGTAAGATATTTAATATTACCACCCGTTCTAAAAAACAACTGGCAGATACATTGACCCCAGTTGGTATTTTTATGCGTCTTCGTGACCAGTACAAGTACTCCGTCATGCTAGAAAGTGCAGATTACCATGCCATGCAAAACAGTTTCAGCTACATTGGCTGCGACCCTGTGGCGAGTATCGTGATAGATAACGACGAGGTGAAGCAGGTTTTTCCTGACGGAAGCAAAGAAGACTTTAAACTAGAAAACAGAAAAGACGCGGTAGGCGTTTTGAAGAGCTTCGCGGCTAGATTTGAAGCTCCAGAGAGCAAGAGCGGTTCCATAAGCAATGGTCTTTTTGGACATATGGCGTATGATGCGGTGCAGTATTTTGAAGACATTGATATTCAAGAAAAAAATGAAGAGAATAAGGTTCCTTCTTTGATTTACAGGGTTTACAGGTATGTGATAGCCATAAACCATTTTAAAAATGAGTTGAATATTTTTGAACATACCTATGGTGGGGAAAAGAATCCTGTTCAGAATGGTTTAGAGACCATTGAGCTTTTTGTGAATAACCCAAAGTCGAGCAGTAGCAAGTTTAAAATCACGAGTGAAGAAGAAAGCAACGTGACTGACGAGCAAATGAAAGCTACCATCAACACCTGTATCAAACATTGTTTACGAGGTGATGTTTTTCAAATAGTACCATCGAGAAGGTATTCGAAGCAGTTTGAGGGAGACGATTTCAATGTTTACAGAGCATTGCGTAGCATCAATCCTTCTCCTTATTTATTTTATTTTGATGGAGGAGATTACAGCATTTTTGGTTCATCGCCAGAGAAGCAAATTCATATTGACGGCGAGCAGGCAGAGATTCATCCAATAGCGGGTACTTTTAAAAGAACGGGTGACGATGTAAAGGACGCTGAATTGGCGAAGCAACTAGACGCCGACCCTAAAGAGTCTGCAGAGCATGTGATGCTGGTAGATTTGGCTAGAAATGATTTGAGCCGTAGCTCAGAACAGGTAAAAGTGGAGGTTTTTAAAGAGGTTCAATTTTACTCTCATGTACTTCACCTAGTTTCAAAAGTGACAGGGAAGATGATGAAAGGAACCAATCCGCTTCAGTTAGTGGCAGACACTTTTCCGGCAGGAACGCTTTCGGGTTCACCAAAACATATGGCCATGACTATTATCAACAAACTGGAAAATACCAATAGAGGTATCTACGGTGGAGCCATTGGTTTTATGGATTTCAAAGGTAATTTTAACCACGCTATTGCCATTCGTACATTTTTGAGCAAGGGCAACAGACTTTTTTATCAAGCAGGAATGGGCGTGGTAGCAAAATCTGATGTGGCTCTGGAAATGGCAGAAGTTGGAAATAAGTTAGGAGCATTAAGAGATGCCATGGAAATGGCGGAGGGGATATAGTTCTCGACTACGCTCCTTAGATTTGACAGTGGTTTGACTTAGTTATAAGGCGATATGAATACATTACTGAAAAAACTAAATTTTAAGACGCAAGAGTCAATTTTGATAATGAATGCTCCGGATGAATTTCAGGAGATGATGAAGACTTTTGGTCAATTTCTAGGCGTGAAAACGGAATTAGATGCGTCGGAGATTCCATTTAGTTTGATATTTTGTACCAAGCTAGCAGAGATTGAAAAATTAGGTCCAAAAGTGGCCGAGAAATTAGCTGAAGATGCTTTGTTCTGGTTTGCGTATCCTAAGAAAAGCTCTAAGAAATACAGCTGCGAGTTTAACAGAGATAATGGCTGGCAAGCTTTAGGCGATTTAGGTTTTGAACCTGTAAGAATGGTAGCGATAGACGAAGATTGGTCGGCACTGAGATTTAGGAAGGCCAAACATATAAAGACAATAACAAGAAACCCCAACTGGATTATGTCTGAAGAGGGTAAAAAGAAAGCAAAGAAATGAAAATATTAGTACTAGATAATTATGATTCTTTTGTGTACAATTTGGTATACATTTTAAAAGAATTAGGTGGCGATGTAGATGTGTTTCGTAATGACAAAATATCTGTAGAAGATGTTAAGAAATACGATAAAATCATGCTTTCTCCAGGCCCAGGAATTCCTGAAGAAGCAGGTATCATGATGGATTTATTGGCAGAATATAAAACCACAAAAAGCATTTTTGGTGTTTGTTTAGGACATCAAGCCATCGGTGAAACTTTTGGTAGCAAGTTAGAAAACATGGGTGAGGTGCTTCACGGTGTTACTACGCCATGTGAGGTGATAGATGAAAACGAATTGCTTTTCAAAGGCATTCCAAGTCGCTTTGATGTTTGTAGATATCACAGCTGGACAGTATTGCCAGATTCTATGCCATCAGACTTGAAAATAACTGCGAAAGATGATAATGGCTACGTAATGGCAGAAGCACATCAGAAATATGACGTGCGTGGCGTGCAGTTTCACCCAGAAGCTTATTTGACACAGCATGGTGTTAAGATGGTGGAGAATTGGATGAAGGGGTAGCATTTTGTTAGGTGCCAGGTGCCGGATGTCTACTATTTGGGAACCATGATATAATTTTGAAATAAGGCTTTATGAAAACTAAATTCACATCAAATAATAAACTTATAATTATTGGTAATGGCTTTGATTTGGCTCATGGACTTAAAACTAGCTATTCACACTTCTTGAATGGATATTTTTTTTCTTGCATTCAATCATTTCGAAAAAATGCTCTAGAAAAGTATGAAGGTTATTCAGATGACCTTATTCAGATTTCTAGTCCTGAAATTTCTATAAATGATTTTTCAAGTATTGATGATGTGAAAAAGAGGTTTTTAAATAATGCTCAAGGTAGGTATCTAATTAGGAATGCTTTGTTCAGGGAATTAATAGAAAATGTTAATGACAATTGGGTAGATATTGAGGCCTTCTATTATGAAAAAGTGAAGCAGGTTTTTGATATAACTAAATCGGAATTTAGGGAACCTAAGGATGAACAGCAAGAGTGGAGAAATAGACATAAAAGGAGAATAGTCGAACTTAATCTTGAACTCAACCAAATAAAGAAAGTCTTTCTGGAATATTTAAAACAACAAAACCTAAATATTAGAACAATTCCAGAAATCCGAAGCTTTTTAGAGGAATATGCTGAATCTAGTGAAGAAAAAGGACGAGTTTACTTTTTGAATTTTAATTACACGAATACGATTGAAAAATATTTTAATAGTCTAAAAAGTGTTGAGGTAAATTTTATTCATGGAGATTTATTAAAAAAGGATAGCCATATTATTTTTGGTTATGGGGATGAAGACGATGAATATTATAAAAGTATTGAAGACTTACAGATAGATGAGTACTTTGATAATTTTAAATCTTTCGGGTATTCAAGAGCAAGGAATTATCAGGAATTGTTAAACGAAATGAAGGATGCCAAATTTGATGTTTTTATATTAGGGCATTCTTGCGGCTTTTCTGATAAGGTACTTTTGAAAACAATATTTGAACATGATAATTGTGAAAAAATTCATATTCATTATCACAAATGGGGAAGTTCAATAAGTGAGAATGACCACCTAAAAAAAACGATGCAAATCTCAAGATTGTTTAGTGATAAAGGACAGTTTCGAGAAAGAGTAGTAAACTTTGAGGAGAGTAAACCTCTCTGTTAAGAATTAATTAGATTTTATGAAAACCTACCTAAACCAATTAATCCAAGATCAATCACTTTCAAAAGAAGAAGCTTTTCAGGGGCTGTCTAAAATAGCTGCGGGCGAGGTGAATCCTTCGCAAACTGCTGCTTTTTTAATGGGAATTCAGCAGAAAGGCATTACGCCAGAAGAGTTGACAGGCTTTAGAGATGCCATGTTGGCGGTTGCCAATAAAATAGATTTGACCGACTTTGACGCCATGGATGTTTGCGGCACAGGGGGAGATGGTAAAGACACTTTTAATATTTCTACCACATCTGCTTTTGTGATTGCGGGAGCAGGACAAAAAGTAGCCAAGCACGGAAACCATGGGGTAAGTAGTGCGGTAGGTAGCAGCACGGTTTTAGAGCATTTAGGCATTAAATTTACCAACGACTCAGATTATCTGAAAGAGAAATTAGAAACGGCTGGGATGTGCTATTTGCATGCTCCGCTTTTTCATCCTGCCATGCGTCATGTAGGGCCTATTAGGAAAGAATTAGGCATGAAAACCTTTTTCAATATGTTAGGGCCATTGCTTAATCCGGGCGAAGTGAAAAAACAATTGACAGGCGTTTACGATCTCTGCGTTTTTGAATTATACGAACAAGTTTTCCGTCAGACCGATAAGCAATTCGGTATCATTTTCGATTTGGCAGTTTATGACGAAATTTCTTTGACAGGAGACTTTATGTTTTCTTCTCATTATCCATCTGCGGATGAGGGAGAGCTTTTTAGTCCTTCGGCTTTTGGTTTGAAAAACTTCAAGGCAGAACAGCTTTATGGTGGTGGAGGTTTAGAAGATTCTGCTAAAATGTTGGTAGATATTCTTGAAAATAAAGGCACGGAGGCTCAAACTTCTGTGGTGCTGGCAAACGCCGCAATAGGTCTAGGCGTAGCTAAAAACATCACCCTAGAGCAAGGAATGGTACTGGCCAAGGAGTCTTTGGAGAGCGGAAGAGCTAGAGAAGTTTTGAAGAAAATGGTTTCTTAATCCGTTCTTCTAGAAGCCGCTAGTCCAAAACATAGAACGCTACAAGCAAGCAAGTAGTGGTATACGTCAATAGAATCGCTCGGGTCTGAAACAAACTTCCCTCTAAAGGTAGCTAAAGCGGCAAAAAGCACGCCTAGAATTAACCACATGCCTAAAGTTTTCCTTCCTTTCATTAAAGCGGCTACACCTGCGGCGGCTACTAAAACCATAGCTATAACTGGAATTATAGACACTACCAGCGGAATACCGATGGCTTGATGTACCGCAAAAATGGCAAAACCAATGGCTAAGACTATGGAGCCAATTTTGGCGTCCAAGGTGTCGTCTTCCCAGATTTTAAACCAAGAAGCAACCACTAAAGCCAAAGCACCTACGGTCACAGATAAATTCTGAAAGAAAATGGAGATAAGTCCCGCTTTTTCTATTCCTGCAAACTTAGCTGCACCCGCAAAGGCCGCTACAGATACAGAAAGAATAAAGGCCTCCCAGAGCAAAGTTTCAAACAAGTCTAACTTCCTAAGATATCTGAAGAAGACAAATATGCCAACTAGCCCTAAAACTACGTCAGAAATTATATGTGATATTTCCATTATTTACTTTATCAGGTTTACTAAAACCAAATTAGATAATATTTACCTCGGCATGAAGATTAATGCCATATTTTTCAAGAATAGAAGCTTGAATATTTTTTGAGAGTGCCTGAATATCAGCTCCTTTTCCGTTGCCATAATTTACCAATACCAAAGCCTGATTTTTATGAACGCCTATCTCGCCTAAAGTTTTTCCTTTCCAGCCAGCCTGTTCTATTAACCAGCCTGCAGGTACTTTTACAGAGGTCTCGTCCACAGGGTAAGAGGGAATTTGCGGGTATTTAGCTTTTAAGTTTTCAAATTCACTTATCGAGATAATTGGATTCTTGAAAAAACTACCAGAGTTTCCTATTTCGGCTGGGTCAGGAAGTTTTGATTGCCTAATTTTTATAACAGCTTTGCTAACGTCGTTGATGCTCGGTTCTGTTACCTCTAATTCTTTTAAAGTGTCTTTTATCGCACCATATTCTAGGTGCAATTTTGGATTCTTTTGAAGCTTAAAAGTGACGTGAGTGATAAAATATTGGTCTTTATTAATGTTTTTAAACACACTTTCACGGTACCCAAAAGCACAAGCTTCTTTATCAAACTTCTTTATTTCTTGGGTTTTTCTATCAATGGCCTCTAAATCCACAAAAACATCTTTGATTTCTACGCCATACGCTCCAATGTTTTGCATAGGAGCAGCACCAACTGTCCCTGGGATTAATGACAGATTTTCTATGCCACCATAATTTTTATCAACACAGTAAAGCACAAAGGCATGCCAAACCTCACCCGAACCCACTCTAATGGTTACTTCATTCTCGGTTTCTTCTATTAACTCAATGCCTTTGATGTTGTTTTTGATAACCAAGCCATCAAAATCTTGTGTCAATAAAACATTACTACCACCACCTAAAATCAGAATCTCATTTTCTTTAAACTCATCTGTATTAAGTAGATAGAGCAACTCGTTTGTGGAATTTATTTCTACAAATAGCTTAGCAGACGCTTCTATTCCAAAGGTGTTGTAAGCTTTTAAAGAGGTATTTTTAAGTATATTTGGCATTGAGCATTGTAGTATTTCGATGCAATTTACCCAAGACTAATCATAAAGCATGAATATCGTTTTTTTAGATGCATTTACTAGCACGCCAGCAGAGCTTGATTTATCAGAATTAGAGGAAATTGGTACGCTCAAAATGTATGACAGAACACCCTATGACCAAATAGTGGAAAGGGCAAAAGACGCCGATATCGTTTTGACAAATAAAGCTGTCTTGGACGAAAAGATAATTAGTCAACTATCTAAATTGAAGTATATTGGTGTTACAGCTACGGGGTATAATGTGGTAGATTTAGATGCTGCCGCAAAAAGAGGAATACCGGTTACTAATGCTAAAAACTACAGCTCTATGTCTGTGGCTCAGCATGTTTTTGCTATGCTTTTAAGCTTTACCAACAGAATAGCCGAGCACAATAATCCAGACAAATGGGTGGCTTCGCCAGACTTCTGTTATTATGATTTTACATTGACCGAATTAGCAGGAAAGACTTTAGGCTTGGTTGGAATTGGAGATATTGGAGAAAAGGTTGCCAAGGTCGCAGAAGCTTTTGAAATGAATGTTTTGGTCAATCGTAAATCAAATAAAGCTCACGCTAAATATAAAACAGTAGACTTAGATGAATTATTGAGTCAATCTGATTTTGTGAGTCTTCACTGCCCATTGACAGAAGAAAATGCGGGTTTTATTAATAAGGAAAATTTGGCAAAAATGAAGAAAACGGCCATTCTGGTTAATACGGGTAGAGGTCCTTTGGTCAATGATGATGACTTAAGAAAGGCTTTAGATGAAGGTGTAATAGCAGGTGCTGCCATTGACGTAGTTTCTCAAGAGCCACCAACAGCAGGCAATCCACTTTTTGGTGCAAAGAATCTAATTGTAAGTCCGCACGTAGCATGGGCTACCTTAGAAGCCAGAAAGAAACTATTTAAAATAGTGACAGACAATATTAAGGCCTGGCAAGCAGGGGAGGCTGTTAATGTGGTTAATGCTTGATGATTTTCTTATGTAAAGAAAATGAGTTTTTCTTTACACATCGACTCCCTCATGTAAAGAAAATCGAAAAAGCTTTACATAAGGATTTCTTTCTACAACCATTTCTTCCGTCTAAAATATAGCAGCATTCCGCCAGAAAGTACAGCCATTACGCCTAGTAAAATGAAATAGCCGTTTCTGTGCTGCAGCTCTGGCATGTTCTGGAAATTCATGCCGTAAATGCCAGCCAAGAAAGTAATAGGGACAAAAATGGCGGTGATGATGGTAAGAAACTGCATGACCTTATTCATTTTCATGCTCATTTCTGAGATGTGAATTTCTTGCAATCCTGAAAGAATATCTCGCAAGGTATCAAGACTGTCTACTACGGAAATAGTGTGGTCGTAAACATCTCGTACATATATTTTCGTTTTCTCTTCAATATCATCTGAGTCCGATTTTGAAAACATATTTAGTGCTTCTCTTAGCGGAGCTATTACCTTTCTAACCTTCAGTAAATCCTTTTTTAAGGGAAAAATTTGTGCCCTTTCAAAAGTGTCGACATCTGTCATTAACGACTCTTCCAGTTTCTCAGTTTTGATTTCTATATCATCCAAAACGCTGAAATAGTTGTCCACTATAAAGTCGATGATGGCATAAGTTAGATAATCGGCTTTTTTGGCTCTAATTCGTCCTTGCGATTTTTCGATTCTAGTTCTAAGAGGTTTGAAAATGTCATCTTCATGTTCCTGAAAGGTCAACACAAAACCTTGGTCAAAATATATAGAAACGTTTTGAATATGAATCTCACCTTCTACGTATTGCAGGTATTTTAAGGAGATAAAATGCCCATTGACAAATTCCGCATATTCCGGTCTTTTATATACATCCGCTACGTCTTCTAGAGCCAGAGAGTGCATTTCAAAAACATCGCCTATTCGCTGAATAAAGGCTTCGTCATGCAAGCCCCTGATGTCATACCATTGGGTGAAATTGTCTTTAGCTTTATGAATAAGAGCCTTACGTACTTCCTCAAAAGTCTCTGAGGCAAACGACTCTAAATTATACTCTACGTAGTTCAGCGTTAAGGGCGTACCACCTTTTTTTCCTGTATATTTTATGGTACCCGGAGGAAGTCCGACTTTGGTTTTATGCTTCATTTTGACACTTTAGTATGTCAAATTTAGTCAAGAATAATTGGAAAGCTAATGCAAAAAAAGACTTCGCCGTTTGACGAAGTCCCTCTTATGAATAAGTACTAAAACTTTATTTGACAGCCACACTTGCTTGTGTATCTGCCCAGGCTATTACTAGATTACCACCTTCTACAGAAATTGTCATCTGCTCCACATTGGCAGAAGTTTTAGAGGTTTTGGCCATTACATGTGGCAAATCCGCATCTTTAATTTTGTCATATTTGTAAGCACCCCATTGCTTTAAAGTAGGGTTTAAGATTACCGTCCAGTCACCATCTTTTTGAGGGATGGTAAATAAGGTATAAGTACCAGCTTTAACCGCTTGGCCACCTATGCTGCCATCTTTTGCAAAAGTAATTTCAGTAGCATTGTTTGCTCCTGTTCTCCATACTTCTTTATAAGGAACTAGGTCACCAAAAATCACACGCCCCTTAACTGATGGTGCACCATAAGTAACAGAGATATTACCTTCTGTAAAGGTTTTTTTAGGGCTTTTTTGTGCAAAAGAATTTGTAGTGCCTACAAAAAGTAGAGCTGCTGCTAAAAACAATAATTTTTTCATTTTAATAAATTTGAATTGTTAAGAATACATCTGTGAATATTGGGCAAAGACAAAAAACTGTTCCTAAGAATATGTTTAGAAGCTTCGCAATGCTTGATTAACGTAGCTTTATCTCTTTAAGATTTTTTGAATGCCATTAAAAGACACTCTTATTCCTTTTCCGCTGCAAGCTTGGCGGCCATTTCTCTAGGGTTTGTTGGGTTCTCGTTTCTGATATCAGACTCTACCAGTCCATCTCTAAGACGAATTATCCTATGAGCATATTGAGCAATATCCTCTTCATGCGTTACCATAATGATGGTATTTCCTTGAGTATGAATTTCCTCAAAAAGCTCCATTATTTCATAAGAAGTCTTGGTGTCCAAGTTTCCAGTAGGTTCATCAGCCAGTAAGATAGATGGGTCATTTACTAAAGCTCTGGCCACGGCCACACGCTGTCTTTGACCACCAGATAGCTCGTTTGGTTTATGGTGAGAGCGGTCACCCAGCCCAACACTTTCTAAAACACCCTGTGCTTTCTCCGTTCGGGCAGACTTGCTATACCCTGCATAAATAAGTGGAAGGGCTACATTTTCTAAAGACGATTGTCGTGGTAAAAGGTTGAACGTTTGAAAAACGAAACCTATTTCTTTGTTTCTGATTTCGGCTAATTCGTTTTCACTCATATCAGAAACATCTTTTCCGTTTAGCGTGTAGTTTCCACCCGTAGGGGAATCTAGACAGCCAATGATATTCATCAAAGTTGACTTTCCTGAGCCAGATGGCCCCATAAAGGCTACGTATTCGCCTTTGTCAATAGAAATAGAGACTGATTTAAGGGCATCTACTATTTCAGCACCCATGATATACCTTTTAGAAATATTGTCTGTTTCGATTATTTTCATGCTTCGCAAAATGATTTTGAACCGATACAAAGGTAAGTTTTCGTGCCGCTTCCTTTTAAGTTTTTATACCAATGTTACTGCGTCGTGATGGAAGGTCAAGAAGCTTGTTTAGGCGGTCTGAGTGCTTATTTCTAAAAAGTATCTCGTTCTAGTTGTAAACGTGTTTTCTCGGCGTTAAATGATTTGGCAAAGGCACTGTAGTCGTCTTTACTCATGAGTCCTCTTAATTTTGAAAGACCATTCTCTGCATAATCAGGCACACCATTTTTTAGAGCAAGAAAAGCGTATTTTTTCCAAAGTTCAATATTAGTATCATTGAATTCGAGGGCGTCAAAAACGAGCGTATAAGCTTCTGAAGTCTTACCGTTTTCGGTCAAATAGCTGGCAATGTCAGAAAGGAGGTACGGATTAAATGGAGCTTGGCGATAAATGGTTTTGTATGTGTCATGATTTAGCTCCAGTTGTAACAACTCTTCTGCTTGCTGAAATTGCTTTAGCTGCAAATGCGTTTTGAAATTATTTTCTTCCAACACTTGAGCGGATGCACGATCTCCAGAAGCTACAAAAAATGCTACCGACCTATCATAAAGCCCTTCTTGGAGGTACCAGTGTCCAAGTTTTCTTCTGTACATAAGAGCTGTTTCTGTGCTATCTTGTGCCAGATAAGTAAGTTGTTTTATGGCCTTTATTTTTTCGCCTTGCTTATATTGCTGAAGAGATTTTAAGTAAATCAAATCTTCTCTAACGCCAATGTTCGCAGGGTTGTTAGCAAACGAATCCCAAACGGTGTCAGGCTTACTTAATTCATTTTCGGGAAGGCTAATCTGATTATATATTTCAGCAAATTCCGTCGTGTTTAGACTAGTTTCTAAAGGGAAACTCTTTAGCTGATTTTGAAAAGACCCTGTCATTCTGCCAATGGCCAATTGATTAGCCAAATTAGAACCATTAGATGGGTCAATAAGCCTTTCACTAACCGAATCTAACTTTGATGGCGTAGCATTTTCAATCCAAAAAGCTTGAAGGTTTACTTTTTCTGTTTCGCACTTTTTACAATCTTGAAGAGCGTTTTCTAAGTATAAATAAACACTGTCTCTAGCGTTTGCCTTTTCTAAAAGATGAGCAGAATTAGTTTTAAGAACTGCACTTTTTGGAAATTTGTCAAGACCCTCTCTTAGTGTGAAAAGAGCATCAAAATAGAGGTCTTCGTTTTCAAGGTTTTGACTTAAACCTACATAGGCAAATTCACTTGGGTTTTTCTGAATGGCCTGTCTGAAAAAATAGGCTGCGGTAACGCCATCTCCTACTTTTTTTGCCATTGACGCCAGTGCGTAATTGGCTTTATGGTTAAAAAAATCATAGTTGACAGATTCCTTATAATACGTTTCGGCCGCAGTATTGTCGCCTTCGGCCAAATAGAAATCGGCAATGGCATTATTTAAACCCGCTCGTAGTTGATTGTAGGCATAAATGTTCTTTTGAATCAAGAAGAAGCCCATGATGAAAATAGCCAATATCTTAGCTAAAATAAGACTGCTGAATTTCGGTTTGTACAGCACCAAATAGGCGTTAAGCCCTTTCTGGAAAACGCCAATAAAATTTAAGATTACATGCCCAAAAAAGACGATGCCTAGCGATAGATGAGCTATGGCGATGTAATCATTTATGAGTTCAATGAGTGGGTCATTTGCGGTAGCGTAAACATAGCCGATGGTTGCCATGGAGATAATAAACATGCCAAAGTATAGCCAAGCACCAGTTCGTTGAAAACTAAAGAAGCCAATATCGTCGCATTGTTTTCTGAATCCCCAAATTCCTAAAATACTAGAGATGGCAAATAGCAATAGCGGGCTAATGACCATCAGGCTGTCGTCAATGAGTTTGATGTTCTCCAGATAAATCAGCAGGCAGTTTAAGAGGTAAATAAGGCCAATGCTGAGGTAGGTTTTAAAGGAGTTTTTACCTTTTTCGGAAGAAATAACAACCGTATAAATAAGCCCAACTACAATTTCATGAGCAATGAAAAATACGAAAATAGCTAGGCATATCAGAGCAAATAAAAGGCTATAACTACTGAGGGAAACTATAGGAAGGTTCACCTTTGAGAAAGAAATTCCTGCCAATAAGAGTCCTATGAAAATAGCAGCAATGCTAAGAAAGCGTAGCCAAAAGCCAGTTCTTTTTAAGAACGAATTAAACATGAAAAGAATTAAGCCGAGAAAGGAGAAGGCTATTAAGAAAGGCGAATTGTTAGTTGCTTGAAAAATGATTTCGGTTCTTGCCAGAATCAAAAAAGCAGCAATGACCACTAGACTTCCTAGAAACCAAAGGTTGTTTTGAAAGGAAAGGGACGTGCTAATTAAACTAAGTCCCAAAATCAATGAAGCTATTAGTACCATGGAGGCACCTGAACTAATGTTTTGAGCCGATGGTAAATACCATTCTTTAAGGTAATAAATGAGCTCATTATTTGTAAACCGCAGCCCTTTTTCTGTAAAAGCTTCAGAGGCAATAAACTTTTTATGTAGCTCCGTGGCTACATCCCAGGCATAAAGGTTGTCAATATCTTTTAGGATCCAGAAGGAGGTTAAGCCAGCTAAAGCAATGATTATTAATAAGAAAATGCCGAGGGCTATTTTTAAGGAGTTTGGCCAAGTACGCCAAAATTGCACGTTTGAAATCATCAAAATCTGATAGTGTTTGCTCTGCAAATAACGCCAAAATATTGTTGGAACGTATAAATCGGAATTGCCCTATTATATTTGTCATATAAAAATTACCAACAAAACGATGACACTTCATAAAGAAGGCAAAGCCACCATACTTATTTCGCTATTCGGCACAGTAGCTATTTATCTTATTATAAGATTTTTACTGCCAGATAATGATTGGCTACAAGTACTTTGGTTGGCCTTTAGTTTGTTCATTATGGTGACGGTTCTTCAGTTTTTTAGAAAGCCAACAAGACATACCGTTTTGAATTCAAATCATATTATTGCTCCAGCAGATGGAAAAGTAGTGGTAATAGAAGAGGTGGTAGAAACAGAATATTTCAAAGGCCCAAGAAGACAAGTTTCTATTTTTATGTCGCCTATTAATGTGCATATAAATTTCTTCCCACTTTCGGGTGTGGTGAGTTATTGTAAATATCACGCAGGTAAGTATTTGGTAGCATGGCACCCAAAGTCAAGTACAGAAAATGAGCGTAGCACGGTAGTGGTAAAACACGAAAATGGCACCGAAGTACTTTTTAGACAAATAGCTGGAGCGATGGCAAGACGTATAGTTACCTATGCCGAAGAAGGTCAAGTAGCCACACAAGGTTCTGAATTTGGCTTCATAAAGTTTGGCTCCAGAGTAGATATCTTCTTACCTCTTGACGCTAGAATCCTTTGCAAAATTGACGATAAGCCTGTGGGTGGAGAGACTGTTATTGCGGAGTTGGGGTAAACGATAGTTTTCTATATTTGTTGCAAATAATCTTTAGTCATGAAGTTTGCGGCAATATCACTATTTACTTTTATAAGTTTCTTCGGGTTTTCTCAAAATATTTCTTCCAATAGCCCGGTTTGTTCTAAAGGCTCGGATACGCTTAAGCTATTTGCCGAAGGCGGTTCTTCTTATGTTTGGACTGGCCCCAATGGCTTCACCTCAAGGGATCAAAACCCTAAGATAATAAACCCAACTGCTTCTGCTAGAGGTGGCTACGAAGTAAAGATCGACGGAAAGGAGCCATCCTCCGTTTTAGTAGATGTTGGTGAGGTACCTGTTAACTATGCATATTTAAATTTTCATATATCGGGTACGACTATACTATTCTCTCCTAATTATTATGAAGAGGGGACTAAATACTATTGGACTGGTCCAGATAACTTTGAGAGCGATCTGGCATCGCCTAGAATTCTAAAATTTGGAACAGAGAACTTTGGTATGTACAGGTTGGTAATAACGGATAAATATGGCTGTGAAACCCCATTGATGGCCAATGTTACTGCTGCAAATGAAGAGTGCCCCTATAAGCCGGAAGGGTATGTCAGGTTAGGAGATCGTGTTAATAGTACTTTTTATAATGCAAACCAAACTATTAATTATTGCAAAGGAAATGCTACCTATATAGGGCTTGACACTTCTTCTGTTGTGTTAACGGAGGGGGCTGAAATTTTTTGGTTTAAAAATGATTCATTGATCTCTGAAAAAAGTTTTGAGTTTTCGAATGCTAAAGATGGTAGATTTAAGTTTAAGCTTAGAACAGGTAATTGTGAATATAATTCTGGTCAATTGGATTTAAGATCGGACACTAAAATAGAATCTTACACAGATTCCTGGTTAAATGAGAGGGGGCAGCTTACAATATGTGATGAAGGAGGGGAGGTTAGGTTGAAATCTGTCATAAAACCAAACTTATTTTCAAGTAATATCTCGTATACATTGAAAAGAGATGGAGAGGTTGTGCAGGTCAGTGAAAATACTTTTTTTGATGCTTCTGAACCCGGAAGTTATTCTACTGAGATTAATTATGACGGTTGTATTATAGAATCAGAACCTTTGGAGGTACGGGTGGGTAAAGAGCCCAGTTATAATTTTGAATTTTCGGAATATGGGGCTAAAAAAACGCTTAGTTTTTGCGAAGAGATTGGTTTGAAATATAACTTACGATTTTATAACCCATCGAGTGTTTCTCGGGTAGTGGATGATAATAACAAAGTATACTCAAGCAATACCGCTGTGGGAACTGGTAATTATTATTTAAAATTGACTCAAGGTACTTGTACTATATATGATACACTAAGGGTTACTCTATCAGAAGAGTTCGACATGCCTTTAAATAAAGGAATTGGAGATTATTGTTCACCTTATCTTTATCTTATTGGTAGTACCAGCTTTCTTAGCAGCCAGAATTTTTTTTTAACTAAAAATGGTTCTCTGTTAAGTAAGGGTGCAGGCTCGTATAGAGGAACTTCACTAGGAACCTATAGATTAAATTATAAGTCCGCTAATAGTACTTGTGTAGGCTACACAGAGGAGATTGCCTTTGACCCACTTGATCTTAAAGAGCATTTTCCAATAATAGGAGAAAATGATGTAACTATTTGCTCTGGAGAGTATTATTCTTTAGAAATTGAGAATTTGTTTTACGGTTCAGAAATTACTTGGTATAAGGATGATAAAAAAATAAAAGTGACAGGACTTTCCCGAATTAGTGTTAACGAACCAGGTAGGTATTGGGCGGAGTTTACAGACAATAATGGGTGCCAATCGCAAACAGAATCTGTTAATATTAGACAAGAGAATTTACCTGAAGTCAGTATTCTAGAAAGTTGTGTTTCGGGCTCGGAAGGAGCTACTTTAAATGCTGAGCTTAGCTATGAGAAGGATGTGTCTTATCAATGGTATTTTGAGGGGAGTAAAATTAAAGAAGCAAACAATTCGAGTTTGAGAATTTATTCACCTGGAACCTATTCTGTCTCTTTAATTTCGGGTGTTTGTAACATCAAAGCAACGGAGAAAGAAGTAGGCCTGACTTTTCCCGAATCCATTACCTCTTGCTCTAAAGATACACTAAACGTTATTCCAATTGGTGATGATAGTCAGGTGGTAAAATGGATTTTGCCAAACAAAGACGAAGTTAACAATCAGAATGTTTTAAGTATTACTGGTATTACAAAAATATATAATGGGAAGTATATTTTAGAATCTAAGAGTCAAGCGGGATGTACATATCTAAGTAAGGGTAAGGTAACAGTAGAAGATTACGTGGTTTTTAATATTCCTTCTCTTTTGAATGTTTCTTCCGGTGATTTAATTGTTCCAAAACCAACATTTCCTCGGCTTTCGGATACTACTGAAGTGCCTCAAAATTACTATTTCAGAAAAAAGGATACTGAATCAGGGTATTATTACAGTGTAGGTTTAGGAGAGCAGGAGCTCATAAATTCTGTTAGGGCAGATAGTAATACTGTAGGCATTTATCGAATGGTGGCAACTAGCAATTATGGGTGTTCTACTGAAAAAGAATTCGAAGTTAAGCTTGTAAAAAAGAGTGCAATGAGGTTAGCGGAGTTAGGCCAAGGGGACTTGTGCCCAAATTCCGAAGTTAAAATTCCAATAGAAAGTACAAAGCAGCTAGCTGTTGGTGTGAACTTTATAGTTTGGATGTATTCTGGGGATGGAAAAGATAGCTTATCGGCTATTGTCCGAAATAATATCGCAACAATAAACTATATACCACCAACTTTTTTCAAACACTATAGTAGTACCAGTGGTATATTTTTTAAACTATTCGTATCCGATGCCTCGATTGAACCTTATAGAAGCAAACTTTATCGTTTTGTTGGTCGAAATTATTATCGAAATCAAATAATCAAACCACTATGTGACTCTGTATTATATGAGTTACAGCCAGGATATTTAAACGAAAATCCATCATATCAGTGGTATAAAAATGAAGAACTAATAGTTGGAGCCGTTCATTCTATTTTTTCTGCTACTGAAAATGGGGAGTATAATGTAATTGTTACTAGTTCATCAAATAAAGAGTGTCCAACGGGAGATATTCTCACATTTCATGCAGATGATTTATTAGGAAGGATTGATAAGCCTTCTATTTATTACAATCAGGAGGCAAGTTGTGATTTGGGATATGGTCTATTTCAAATTGAAAACTCCTCTTCGGATGTCCTATATAGTTGGAAAAGAGGAGAACTTTTCTTGGTAGAAGAAAATAAACCATATTTAAGCATAAAGGAAGATGGTAAATATAGTGTTCAGGCAAGTTTAGGGAGCTGTGTTTCGGTTTCATTACCATTAGATTATGAACCAAAACAAATTCTTTCAGCTAATCTTTGGGTTGGAAATGTAAATCCTGATGGATATACAAGCCAAGGTTTTTTTGACTATTCAAAGCCACTTGAATTATGTCAAGGTACTTCCTTTAATCTGAGACTTGGGAGTGGGGCTTATAGTAATGTTAGGTGGTATTTAAATGATGAGTTAGTTGATGGAAGTAGCTGGTCTAATATATTTGATAATTCGGGAGTCTACAGAGCAACGGGCACAAGGGGATTTTGTAGCGTGGCAAGTAGGCCCATTGAGATAAAGTATGTCGAAACCATTAAAACACAATTACGAAACTTGGGTGCAGATTCAGTAAACTTTGCGATGAAAGGGGTTCTTAACTTATTCAGTTTTGCTGAAACGGGAAATGGTACAATTATTAACACTTTAGGCCCCGATTGGTATAGGAATGGGCAATTATACATTAGCGAAGATGAGTACAGACAGAATAATGATCCCAATTATTTTGATAGCTATATTTATCCTGAAACAGAAGGGGATTATTATGCAGTAGGTGAGGTAGTGGCCCATGACGGCAAAAAATGTAGAGTGGAGTCAGATACACTAAAGTTGGCTGAATTAGCTTATGGTGACATAGCCATTAATACGGTTTTAGATACCTCATATATAAGTATTTGTGGTAGGTCTCCATATGAGTTGGAATTCAGTTTATTTAGAGCCATTAATACGGTGTGGTATAAAAATGGAGTAAAAATAGCCGAGAATGTTGAGTCACTTTTTGTTTCAGAGTCTGCTCTTTATGAGGTAGTTTCTAAAGTGAAGAATGTTGGTCTTTATAAAAAAATATTTAATGTGGAAATAAATGCTGTTCCAGAGATAACGTTAAATTCAGGAGTAGTCACAACAGATATTTATGAAGAATGTAACCCTTCAAGTAATCGTCTAATGCTAGCCAAACCCTTTAAAGGAGTTACTACATATATTTGGTATAGGAATGATACGCTTATTAATAATAAAGACGTTAGCATAAAGCCATTAGGCAACGGTATTTATAAATTAAAATTAGTCTCGGAAGACTGTGAGGTCTTTTCCAATGACTTAGAATTAAAGTTTAAGAATAGACCAGAAGTTTTGCTGGATGAAAGCTTGCAGTATATCTGTAATGGCAAGCCGCTGACCCTTAAAAGTTTAAATGACAGCACAAGATCGCTTATTTGGATGAAGGGGAATCAAATACTTTCTTTAACGCCGGCAAATTCTTTTGAAATTGATTCTGAAGGAACCTTTTCTGCTGCAATTGATGACAATTCTTGTTTTATAGAAAGTAACGTAGTCTCCATAGAAAAACTAAAAATTGACAATGCTATCCATTTTATGGATTCAGTCTTTTGTTCAGGTACTTCTGTTATGCTTACCGCTGAAGAGCAGGAAGGTTTAAATTATCGTTTTCTCCGAAATAATGAAACTGTTTATTCTGGGGCAAACACCGCTTATGAAGTTAAAGAAAGTGGTTTGTATAGCGTTTTTTACGAAAAGAGTAATTGTAGTATTGGTTCAAAAGAATTCTTAATAAGGAAGGACTTTGAAACGGATATTCTTTTTGAATCCGACACCTTTTGTGAAGGAAGCTCAATTGATTTGAGTTTTGAAACAGCCGAAGACTTAAGTTATAAATGGTATAAGGATAATGTGCCTTTATCGAGTGGTTCTTCGTTATTAACAGTTGATGAAGCTGGGGCTTATTTTGCTCAGTTAAGTTCCAGTAATTGCTCTTCATTTTCAGACACCATTCAAGTCAAAAATCACGAAGAGTCAATAGCAAAAATTACAGGAACATCCACGATTGCTTATGGCGACTCTACCGAAATAAGCATTGAAATATTAGGAGATGCCAGCCCGTGGCAAGTCACTCTTTCAGATGGTTCCGAGTTAAACATTAACAAAAGCCCGTATCAACTTTACGTATCTCCAATCCAAACAACTGAGTACACGATAAGCTCCTTAACAGATGAGTGCGGAGAAGGCGTGTTTGAAGGCTCTGCGGTGGTGAATCTAATCATCTTGGGTACAGAAGTTAATGAACTAGAAAACATCAAGATTTACCCAAACCCAAGTGATTCCTACATATTTGTAGATTATAGCTCTGAAGAAAACCCAATACCTACTTTAACCTCTATGGATGGAAAGAATGTTTCGTTCAGTTACGATTTTTCCAATGGAAAAATGAGAATAGATTTGAGCAGAATAGCAGGTGGAACTTATTTATTAAGTTTAGAAAATAATGGAGTTAAAACTGTTAAGAAACTTATTAAGAGATAAATAAATTCACCATTTCGAAATGAAAGGATTTTGTTATTTAGTAATTGCATTGATATGTTCCAGTCAGTTGTACGCTACTGAATTTTTGGATAGGCTTAATGCAGATAGAGTGGGTATTTTAGGTTTGGAGGAGTCTGTTTTGGACTGCAGTGCTGTATTGAAACTAGAGGCAATTACGCCTAATTTTAGTAAGACCTTTGAAGAGTCGGGAGTTTTTGCTCTCTGTAAAGGTTCCAGTGCTGTTTTAAAGCTTGAAATTGATATACCAAATTATGATAGTATAAATTGGTATAAGGCAGAACATATAATTTTTAGCAATGTCGACTCTATAGTTGTAACAGGAGAAGGAAGCTTTTATGTGAAGATCTTTAATGGTAATTGTGAATATATCAGTCCGCTCATTGAAATAGAAGAGAGAGAAACTTTAAATGTATCCTCTTTTTTATCGAATAGTCAAGATGAAATAACGATTTGCGATATAGGAGGGTATGCTCGTATTTCTGGAGTTCAATCTGGGCTTGGCGGCTCAAAAGTTAAATTTAGCTGGTTTCGTAATGAAGAAGAGATAATAGGAGCAAATGCACTAAGATATACTGCCAGAGAAGAGGGAGCCTACCAGCTAAAAATTGAGGTGGATGGCTGTCTTGGCTTATCTAGTAAAAAATTTGTAGAAAAAGGTGTAAAGCCAAGTTATAGGTTTGATTTTGCCACCTTAGAAGAGAAAAAGCAAATTACTGTGTGTGATTTTGAAGAAGGCTCAAATATTCCAATAGTAAAAGAAGGAGAGGGAGGCTTGTTTGTGAAAAAAGATGGAGTATCTCTCTATGGTGATTTTATATTGACCGATTCTCCAGGGATTTATACATTAGATTTTTACCAGGGCTCTTGTCGCGTTCTGGACACTCTTAGAGTGTTGCAGTCAGACAGCTATGATTTATCATCGCATAAAGTAGTTCATTCTTTATGTGAAGGGGTATATCCTTCCCTTTCTTCATCCCATTGGTATATACTTAATAATGGCGATTTTTATTGGACAAGAAACGACGAAAGAGTCTCGTCATCGTACAGCCCTTTTCATACTCCTAAGGAAGCTGGGGTTTATCAATTGCATTTTAAAAGTAGAAAAAATAGCTGTATTGGAAAGTCAGATAGGATAGTTTTGAATGAAGATGACTTTGGGTATCCTATTCGAATTAGTAAAGAGAATGATGTAGAAATATGTTCGCAACAGGGTTTTCTAATGTCCCATGAAAACCGACAATCTTTTTCTGGGGCTTATCAATGGATGAAAGATGGCGAAACAATAGAAAACGGAACTAATTATTCTTATGTGGCAGAAGAGTCTGGAAGTTATCAACTGATTCTTTCAGAGGGTGGCTGTAGTAGGGGTTCAAATGTAGTTAATATAAAGGTTTTAGATAATCCAAAAATTCAATTAACTCACAGCTGCGATAGTTTAAGTAACTCAAAGCTAATTAGTTTAGAAGCAGACGTTGAATTAAAAGGAGAAGTTAAATGGTTTGTTAATTCTAGAGAATTTGTAAATATGTCGTCTTCTGCTAATTCATTCCATGTAGATGTTCCGGGCACATATGTAGTGGAGCATACAGTAGGAAAATGTACTTACAAAACGAATGCTCTTCCAATTGGATCTTCTATAGCGGATGAATTAGAGTATTGCAAAGGTGATTCTGTTTTACTTGACTCAAAGACAGAACGACTATATGGAGATGTTGACTTATTTAACTTTTCAAAACAGCTAATTAATAATGATGTAATTGAGGCTTTGGTCGGGTCGCATTTTATTAGGCAACAGGAAGAGGGTTGTTTTTTTGAAAGTCCTATTTCTTTAAAGATTAAGGATGACATTTCTTTTTCTCTGTCTGACACTACTGTTGGTTATGAGGGGTATGATTTTACGTTTAAGCCCACTTACGGAGTTCTTACTGATAGTACAGAAACCCCTAATTATTTTGCCGTAATATCTAAAGATGGAGAAGATACGGCCAATGGTCTTTTAATCGATAATCTGACCAGTGATTCTGAAGGCGAATATGTAATTAGAGCTTCGGGTCAATATGGCTGTACCGTAGAAAAGAAGACCTATTTGAAGGTAGAGGATTCTTCGTTATTAGATACTGTTTATTATGAAGGTATGTCTATGCTTGACTTTTGTTATGGGAAGCCTGTAAGGTTAAAGGTTATAAAAAAGGGGCCAGGCTTTTCAAGTAATTTACTGGTTCGGGGCTTAATATTTACAGGGAAAGATGCTTTTTCTTTTCAAGGAGACACTATTTTGGCAGAGACTTTCGGTGATGTCTTGGATTTTGGACAATTACCAAAGTCTTTTTATGGAAAAAAAATTTACGTTAAAATAGAATCAGCAAATTTTAAGAATGTGTTTCATGTTAGTGGCACATTTGAATTAGCCGAGAGTATTGTGGGCTCGATCGGTAAAGTTGTGTTTTGTGATTCCATGCATCTATCTTCTGCAAATTATCGTGGGAGTGAGATCCAATGGTATTTTAATGGTAAACCTTTTGAGGAGAAGGGTTTATACGAAATCACAGCTAAGGAGTCGGGAGAATACCGTGTTGCGGAGTTTGGTGTTAATAGTGGAAGCAATAGGTGTCCATTATCTGCTGACGAAATAGATGTTGAAATAGGAAAGATAAATAAACCTACCGTGTTTGAGCCTCCTTCAAGCCATTGCTTTGGAGAAAAACCTACTTTGTATGCAGATTATTATGAAGATGCAGAATATAGTTGGAAAAGAGATGGCGAAATTATAGAAGGTGCTAATTCTGGATATCTGTCACGGGCGGAACCAGGGAAGTATATTGTTTCTGTAAAAACGGGGTCTTGCGAAGGTATTTCTGACGAGGTAGTTATTGCAGATATCGCTACAAAAGAAACCGCTTTTGGTCTTGGTCTTTCAATTCCAATTTCTGAAGATCTGGGTGAGCCTTATCCATTGTGTAAAAATCAGGAATTCATTCTTAAACATGATGTAGGAAGCCGTTTGTCTGGCAGAAGGACAATGTGGTTTAAAGACGGAGAGCTTCAGGGAGAATTCGAATCTAATGAAATTTCAATCACCGAGGACGGAGAGTATTTTGCCATTGTTGAATATGGTAATTGCCAATATATTACTAATAAAAGTTCATACTATTTTACGGATACCGTAAGGCAAAACCTGTCAATTATCCAAAACCTTTATAATGTCGAAGCCTGCAGGACGAATGTTAGTTTATATATAGATTCAAAGAATGGAATTCTTGATGTAGATGTCTCTAAGCCTGCTGATTGGTTCTTTAACAATAAGCCCTTAAAAAGAGACGTATTGAGCGTGTTAAATACAAGCGTTGACGAAGAAGGGAGTTACTATGCCGTAGGAACTACAACAAGTAGGTTTGGGCAGAGCTGCCCCTTTAAGACAAACAATGTTTCAGTGTCAAGTAAGGAGTCTAGAAAGAATATTAGCCTCAATGGAATAAAAACAATTTCAGTTTGCTCGGATAGTGCATTTTTAGATGTAAGCGAATTGTCTTTAGAGGTGCCAAGGGCAACTAATTATACTTGGCTCAGAAATGGCCAAATTATAGAAGCTAATAAGTCACAAATAGTGGTTAAAGAGGCCGGAGAGTATCGAGTTAAGGTAGATGTAAAAGGAGGCTGTTCTATAATGTCAGACATCTATAAGGTTTATTTAAAGGAAATAGGAACTAGAATTAGTGGACTACCTGAAAATGTGGGAAAGGACGACAGTATTAAGATTTGTCGTAATGAATTAAATTTTTTACGATTAGATTTATCAAATGAATTATCCAAAAGCGGATACGATGTTAAATGGTTTATAGACGATAATTTCATCAGTAACGATGAAATACTATGGGTTACCAGACCTGGAGCCTATAAACTTAGTTTATCAAAGGAGGGTTGTCAGACTGTTTCTAACGACTTTAATTTTTTTGAAAGAAATGAAGTAGAGTGGGTCACAAAAGAAGAACAAGTGCTATGCTTAGGGCAGGAGGCAAAATTAGAATTTATTGATTCCAGGAGTTTCGATTATATATGGCTTAAAGACTCAAAAGTTTATGCTATAAATCAAATGCCTAGTTTGTCCGTTAGCGAGTCAGGAGCATATTCCGTTGTTTCAAAGGATTTAAATTGTGTAGGAGGATCTAAGGAGCGGGTTGTTTTTGTTGATACTCTTTCCACTTTTATAGAAGTGGCTGAAAACAATACGTTGATATGTCCGAATGAGAGCTCTTTATTAATAGGGAAGGAGGAACTAGGGATGGAGTATGCCTTGGAATTTAATGGTACTGAACCTAAAAACATTTCCAAGCCTAATATTGAAGTGAAAGACCAAGGTATTTATAGAATTGTTTATAAAAGAAATGGCTGTGTTTCAAAATCAGCCCCTATATTAATTGAACACCTTTTAGATACTTATGTTTTTGCTGAATCAGATGGCTTTTGTGAAGGAGAGGCAGTTGGATTAATGGCAGTAAATAATCCTGCAAACAGTTATCAATGGTACCGAAACAATGTTGAAATGACAGGAGCGAACAAAGCGTCATTAAACGTTTCTGAAGAGGGGGCTTATTTTGTGAATATTATCTCCAATGAATGTAATTCCATTTCTGACACCTTAAGTATTAAGAAAAAGGAAGCTTCAAAAGCATTAATTAGTGGTTTGGCTTCTATTTCCCTTGGAGACTCTGCAGAAATAAATATTGAACTAAGCTCTTCTGGCCCATGGCAAGTCACTCTTTCAGATGGCTCCGCATTAAGCATTGAAAACAGTCCATATCAACACTACGTTTCCCCTGTTCAAACTACGGAGTATACCATCACTGCATTAACAGATGAATGTGGAGTGGGTACTTTTGAGGGAACTGCTACGGTGAACTTAATAATTTTGGGCACAGAAATAAATGGCATAGAAAACCTTAATATTTACCCAAACCCGACTAATTCTTATGTTCTTGTTGATTATAGTTCAGAAGAAAATCCCTTGCCTACTTTAACCTCTATGGATGGAAAGAATGTTCCGTTCAGTTACGATTTTTCCAATGGAAAAATGAGAATAGATTTGAGCAGAGTAGCTGGTGGAACATATTTATTAAGTTTAGAACTAGAAGGAGTGAGAACTGTTAAGAAGCTTATTAAGAGATAAATAAATTAGCTTTCCCACATTGCCTTAAGATAATTGTTTTGGCAAAAGGTTGTAGCCTTTTCTTATTAGTTTTCTTTATGCTCCATTGTATTTGTTTTTAATTTAGAGGAGACTTCTTTGAAAGAAGAGGGATTTCATAATATTCGTTTTAATAGCTTTGTTGCATACTCTTTTTATAAACCACATATTTCTAATGAGAACACTGTTACTATCTGCTCTTTTTTTGCTTTGCCAAATTGGCTTTTCACAATCAATAAGTTCAAATAGTCCAATATGCAACTCAGGAGCTGATACCTTGAAGTTAGCTGCCAGTGGAGGCAGCTCATATTTATGGATAGGTCCAAACGGTTTTTTTAGTAATGACCAAAATCCAATTATTCCTAACGTATCAAAGGACAATCAAGGAATATATAAAGTTGTGATAGATGGAGGTTTGTCGTTCACCACTTTTGTTGAGATAGGACGCGAAGAACTTGTATTTTCTAGACTAACTTATTTCGTTTCTGGAGCGACTATTAATTTAAATCCAAACTATTCTACGCCAACCACTACATTTAAATGGGAAGGGCCAGAGGGTTTTGAGAGTACCGAGAAGAGTCCGAGAGTTACTAACTTCACTAAGGAAAATTTAGGTGAGTATACTCTAACCATCACTGATATGTTTGGCTGTCAGACAAAGTATAAGGAATTGGTTACTGTTGAAAACGAAGACTGTCCCTACAAGGTTTATGGTTATTTAAAAAGTATTAATGATAGTACAGCGTATTGGGGTGGCACAGATTCTCTTTCTTTTTGCAGTAACTCTTATGTTACCATTGGCATAAACAAATCTAGCTTGGTTTTGGATGAGGATGTTGAGATTTGGTGGTATAAAAATGACACTTTAATATCTGAAAAGTCATGGGAGTTTAACAATTCATCTGCAGGTTCTTTTTCGTTTAAAATACGTTCTGGCGATTGTGAATATACCAGCAAGAAGGTAAAAGTAAAGCAGGCTTTACAAAATACAGTTTATGTACAATCAAGCACTTCTTCAAAAGGACAAACGACAATTTGTGAAAATGGTGGGGAAGGTTTTTTGTCATTAAGTAGGGGGACTTTTTTTGCAAATGAAAGGTCATATTTATGGAAGCGGAATGGGCAGGAGTTAGTAGGTGAAACAGGCAAAGCTATTGAAGTTAATGAACAAGGGAATTACTCTGTACTACTTAAAGAGGATGGTTGTGTGAGCGAAAGTGAACCATTTAATGTAAAGCTTGGGCTTACACCAGACTATTCTTATTATTTTAATGATTTTCAGGGGAAAAAGGTAGTGGAGGACTGTTTTGACGCAGATCAAGATTACGTTCTCTCATTGGCTGGTGCGTATAGTGATTATTCCATTACTGATAATAAAGAGAACAAGTATAAAACAGGTGAGCAAGTAAATAGTGGAAGCTATTTTTTAAAGTTAACTCAAGGGGCATGCACTGTTTATGATACACTTATATTAAAAGAGTCTAGCACCTTTGACTTACCACTTGTTTTAGATAAAAGTGCAAATTGTGGTAATGGCATAGGTATTTCTAGTCCAATAAGCCCCATGCTGAAATACGCTAATTATTTTCTTTTATATGATGATAGAAAGGTATTGAATACTAACGCTATCAATATTGCTGGAAATGGCAGATTCAGGATTTACTATGACGACCCAAGTAAGAGTTGTATTGGGAAAACAGAAGAAGTTACTTTTCCTTTTGAAAGTAATGATACACAGGAAATAGTTGGAGAAAAGGATGTTGAAATATGCTCAGGAGAGTATTACTCTCTCGCATTAGTTGAAAAAAATCCTGATTTTTTTAAAAAGTGGAAAAAGGATGGAGTTATTATAAAGGAAACTAAATTACCTTATTTAACAGTAAATGAACCAGGCCTTTATTGGGCAGAAGTGGAGGGGCCTGGCAATTGCATACAGTTTTCTGACACAATAAAAATTAGCCTAAAGCAAATACCTAGTATTGCACTTACAGAAACCTGCTTGCCAGGAGGTCTTGGTAGTAATTTAGAAACGGTGCTTTCAGATTCAAATGTAGAGGTTAGTTATCGGTGGTATAGAGATGGGGAAAAGCTAAACCATGATGATGAAACTTCAATTGATGCTTTAAAATCTGGAAGTTACTCTTTGCTAGCAAAAGTAGATGAGTGCTATCTACCAACTGAGTCGGTAGATATAGGTCCGTCTTTACCAAGTTCGTTCAGTTATTGTAGAAATGACACTGTTTCAATAAAACCTTCAGGCAGCATAGCTAATAACATTGAATGGTTGTCGCCCTTAGGAGCTGTTATTGGAAGCGGAGATTCTTTGGTCATTTTCAATGCAACCAGTCAAGACAATGGTTACTATATGCTTAAGTCAAAAAGTCCTGCAGGATGCAAATATGAAAGCGATTTCAGTATTGAAATAAAAGACCCTATAGCGTTTGACGTGCCGCCCGTTTTGGAAGTTGCTTTGGGGGAATTAATCATTCCCAACCCAACATATCCTCCGCTTTCGGATTCCACGGAGGTGCCTTCGTTTTATTATTATAACAAAGTAGAATCGGATGTAGGACCATTATTTTTTAAGAGTTTAACAGCAACGGAATCTGTAATTACTGTACCTGCTGACAGTACATCTGTAGGTTTGTATAGAATAATGGCAGTTGGAGCGTATGGATGTAGGACAGAGAAGTACTTCGAAGTAAAGCTGTGGGAGAGTAATTTTATGAGATTGGAAGAGCTAGCTCAAAGTGATTTGTGTCCAAATACAGAAATAAAGATCCCTATGACGAGTAATATGAATTTACCAACGGGTGAAAATTTTATAGTTAGGATGTATTCAGGAGACAGGAAAGATAGCTTGACCGCAATTGTAAGTAATGATACAGCTAGAATAGCCTACATTCCACCAAGTTTCTTTAAACAGTATAGCAGTGTAAAGGGGGTATTTTTTGAATTATCGGTTTCCGATGGTTCTATCGAGCCCTATCGAAGCAAGCTATATAGATTTACAGGTCAGTATAATCAGTTTTTAGATTCTTTTGAAAAGCCGTTCTGTGACTCCATTAGATTTGAGGTGCTATCTAAATCTAACGACCAAGATTTAAGTTTCAAATGGTATAAAAATGATGAATTAATAGAAGGGGCAAATTCCTCGTCCTTTACTACTTCTGATAAAGGAGCGTATGATGTTATAGCTGTTAATGCTTCTAGTAAAACGTGTGCAGCTGGCAATATTAGAAGCTTTAACGCCAATGATTTTTTAGGGGGAATAAATAAACCTATAATTTCATATGATCAAGAAGCAAGCTGTGATTCTGGAATTAGTAAACTGGAGGTGTCAAATTACTCTTCTGATGTTAAATATAGTTGGAGTAAAAATAGTTTAGTTTTACCCAATGAGAATAATCCCGTTCTAAATGTGCTAGAAGATGGGGAATATAGTGTTCAGGTCAAATTAAGGGATTGTGAGTCAATGTCTGAACCCTTTAATTTTAAGCGAACCAAAATTATCTCCGCTCAATTATTGATAGATAATAAAAAAGGTAGTGCAGCGTCAAACGGCTACTTTGATTACTCAAAAACTATCCAGTTATGTCAGCAAACTTCATTTAAGCTAAGGTTGGGCAGTGAAGATGATAATGCAGTTTACAGTGGTGTCAAATGGTATTTAGATAATATTTTAATTGAAGGACGTAATCTTGTTCAAACTTTTGAAGAAGAGGGAGTTTACAGAGCGACAGGGCAAAGAGGTTATTGTAGTGTAGTAAGTTCTGCTGTAGAGGTTAGCTATGTTGATACAATTAAAACTAAATTAAGACAGTTTGGATCCGAAAAGGTGAGTTTCAATCTTAGTGGATATGTTAATTTTAATACCAACGCTCTATTAAACAATGGTTTGTTTAATAGAGTCTCTAGACTTGATTGGTATAAAAATAATGACCAACTCTATGCAGGGAGAGGCTTTAACCCCAGTTCCTTTAATGGCGACATTTATCCTCAAAGCGGAGGGGCCTATTTTGTGAAAGGAGAAGTTATAACGCACGATGGCAAAGTTTGTCCTATAGTTTCAGATACAGTTAAGCTTTTTAACTTAGAGTTGGACGGTAATGAATTTGTTAGGGTAGATACTTCAAATATTAGTTTATGTGGTGAAACTTTTTACGAAATTGACCTCTCTCTATATAGAGCCTTAAGTATTTTATGGTATAAAAATGGGGTTTTGCTATCGAATAATGAGTCCTCCTTGGAGGTTTCAGAATCTGCTAGTTATGAAGCGGTTTATGATGTCAAAGACAAAGGCTTATATAAAAAAGTGTTTAATGTAGAAATAGCCGAAAATCCAGAGATAAGGTTTAGTTCTCAAAAATTACCGGAAGGGATTTTCCAAGAATGTATTCCAGATGACTTTTATTTAACTTTAGCAGAATCGTTCTCAAGGCTAAATGAGTACCAGTGGTATAAGGATGATGTGCCTTTGGGTGTTCAAAATGTTGCTTTAAAACTATCAGATAATGGTGTTTATAAATTAAAAGGTCTTCAAAGTGGTTGTGAAGGTTTTTCGAATAGTTTAACCGTTAATTTTAAAAACTCATCCGATTTAAACTTAGGAGAAAGCAATCAGTACCTATGTAATGGAGAGTCGGTTGAACTGAAAAATTTAAATGATGACGATGGACCTTATTTATGGTTAAAAGAAGGGCAAATATTATCTTTTTTAGCTACCAAAACCCTCAAGGTAGAAGCAGAAGGGAATTATGCTGGGTTATTAGAAGGAAACTCTTGTTTGATAGCAAGTGATGAAGTTTACATAGAAAACCTGAATATAGTTGATACCCTCTATTATAACCCGATAGATTCTGTCTTTTGTCCAGGTACTTCTGTTATGCTTACCGCTGAAGAACAGGAAGGTTTAAATTATAGATTTGTTCAAAATGAAACAACTGTTTATTCTGGGTCAAATACCGCTTATGAAGTTAAAGAAAGTGGTTTGTATAAAGTTTTTTACGAAAAAGGAAATTGTAGCATTGCTTCAAAAGCGTTCTTAACAAGAAAAGATTTTGAAAGGGAAGTGCTTTTTGAATCCAAGTCATTTTGCGAAGGGAGTTTAACACAACTCTATTTTGAAGAGGAGCGTGCAGGCTTAAGCTACGAATGGTATAAGGATAATGAGCTTTTGTCAAATAATGCTCCCCTCCTTACGGTGGATGAGACAGGAGCTTATTTTGCTCGAATAGTATCAAATAACTGTTCTTCATTTTCAGACACCATTCAAGTCAAAAATCACGAAGAGTCAACAGCAAAAATTACAGGAACATCAACGATTGCTTATGGCGATTCTGCCGAAATAAGCATTGAAATATTAGGAGATGCCGGCCCATGGCAAGTCACTCTTTCAGATGGCTCCGCATTAAGCATTGAAAACAGTCCATTTCAGTATTCTGTTTCTCCAGTTCAAACAACGGAGTATACCATCACTGCATTAACAGATGAATGCGGAGCGGGTATTTTTGAGGGAACTGCTACGGTGAACTTAATAATTTTGGGTTCAGAAATAAATGGTATAGAAAACCTTAATACTTACCCTAACCCAACAGATACTTACATTTTTGTTGATTATAGTTCAGAAGAAAGTCCTCTACCTATTTTAACCTCTATGGATGGAAAGAATGTTTCGTTCAGTTATGATTTTTCTAATGGAAAAATGAGAATAGACTTGAGCGGAGTAGCAGGTGGAATATATTTATTAAGTTTAGAACTAGAAGGAGTGAGAACAGTTAAGAAAGTCATTAAGAGATAAATTTAGCTTATGTACATGTCTTAAGGATGTTAAATGTGTTTTTTTGAGTTGTGAGGGAAATGTTGTTAAACAATCTACACCTATAAATAATGGCATTTTAAAGTGTTCTTTTAGTATAAATCACAGAGGTTTCTTGGTGCAATCTTTTTTTGGTTTAATAGTTGTATGGGGTAGTTTAATTTTAAACTTTATTAATTCCATAAAAACATATTATGCTACGTAAGATTACGCCAATTCTTTTTTTATTCACGGTTATTTTATCTTCATGTTCTAAAGACGATGACGAGGTTTCCCCGGTTTCCTTAGAAGGAACATGGTCTATGACGGGTGTTGATTTAATTGTTGATGCTAAAGCCTATCCTGTAACTGCAGAAGCCTTGCTTGATAATTATTACACTAACTCAACTTACGAGTTCAAGTCAGACGGAACTTTTGTCAATACTGATTCTGACGGAGATGAGTATGAAGGCACTTACGTTTTTGATGCCTCTGCTGGTACCCTTGTATTGATGGAAGGTGGTTATGAGGATACTTACTTAGTAGCAATTGATGGTTCTAACTTAGTTTTAAGTACGCCAAGTATTGACCTAAATAAAGAAACATCTACACAAGTTGAAGCTGGACTCCTGTTTGAGTTCTTATCTCTGTCTTATGACCAAGAGGATACTATTGAAGGTGAAGGTGATTCTATATCAATAGACTACAAATTCACAAAGTAATCTTTTTCTAAGAAAAATTTTACGCTCTAAAAGCCGATTCTGAATCTCAGAGTCGGCTTTTTTATGCTTAATTATTCTGGGAGTAGACCTTGTTTAGATTTTTTCTAAATAAGCCTTGCTTTCTACACCTTTGCTTCATTTCTTTGCGACTCAATTTGTAATTAGTCCAAATAAGAAAGGGCCTTTTGGGGTTCTAAAGCTTAAAAGGAGGTTCTTACTCTCCCGACAGGAGCTAATGCTTATTGAAGTAGGCATTTTAAAGCGGAAATATATTAAACAGAATTTGCAATGATTTTAAAAAACAGACTTAAGGTTGGCTTCTCTTTGCTAGCAGCTTTGCTTTTTACGGGAAGCGTATTTGCTCAGAGTAAAAATGTATTTCATGACCGAGGTTTTTGGGCTAAAAAGCCGAGTATAGAAACCATTGAAGCTAAAATAGCAGAAGGGAATGATATCTTAGAAATGGGTCCTGGCGGCTGGGATGGAACATTATTGGCCATTATGGCGGATGCTCCTTTTGAGACCGTTAAGCACCTTTTAGATAAAGGACCTGATGTAAATCAAATGACACACCACTCCAATAACTACCTTATGTGGACAGCCATGAAAGGGAATTTGCCAGTAATGGAGTTGTTATTAGAAAAAGGCTCAAGAACAGACCTTATCAATAGTCATGGCCAGTCTTTGCTCATGCATGTAGCCCAAAGCGGTAAGGCAGATAAGGAGCTTTATGAATTCTGTTTTGCTAATGGAGCCGACATTGTAAATGATAGGGATGAAAATGGCAGAAACGTAGCTCAGGTGGCTGTAGGCAGGCTTAAAGACTTGTCTTTTTTAGACTATTTTGTTGAAAAAGGACTAAGCTTAGACACGAAAGATAAAAACGGGAATGGCTTATTCCATGCTGCCGTTTCTAGCGGTAAAGTAAGCACATTGAAAGGTTTGGTAGCAAAAGGAATAAGCTATGAGCCTAATGCTCAAACGGGCGAAAATGCTTTCAATTTTGTGGGTGGAGGTAGGTCTGCTTCAGTAAGTTTTGAGCTATTAGAATATCTTAAAAGTTTGGGCTTAAATCCTGCAAATGTTACAAAAGAAGGACAGTCTGCATTACACAATTTGGCAGGAAGAGTAAAAGATACAGAAGTGTTTGACTTCTTTTTAGATGCAGGTTTAGATGCAAATTCTGCTAATGCGGATGGAGAAACACCTTTGCTTTTAGCAGCTTCTAGGGGCAGTAAAGAAGTGGTAGCTTATTGGTTGGCAAAGTCAAATGACGTAAATGTTAAAAATGATAAAGGACAAACAGCTTTGGCATTAGCGGTGGCAGGAAATAACAGTACTGATGTACTCGACTTATTAGTTGAAAAAGGCGGCAAGCTTAATTGGGAAAACGCACAAGGAAACAATTTGACTTACCTACTTACAAACTCTTTTAGAGGAAATTTGAAAGATTATACAGAGAAGTTGGAGTATTTGAAAAGTAAAGGAGTAAGTACTAAAGGACAAGCTCTTTTGCACATTGCTATAGAAAAAGGAGAGTTTGACTTGTTGAAATATTTGTTAGAAACAGGGGCAGATATTAATCAATTAAATGCTGATGGTTATACGCCATTACACTTTGCGGCCATGAATTCTAAAGACACAGGTATGCTTCAGTTTTTGGTAAATAATGGAGCCGATACTAAGAAGAAAACGGAGTTTGAAGAGTCTGTACATGATTTGGCAGCAGAAAACGAAGCTTTACAAAACACCGATATTAGCTTTTTAAAAGCCGGTAAATAAAATATTTAGAAAAATGAGAAAACAGTATTCAATATTTACCGTGGCATTTTTGGCACTCGCATTCTTTGTGTCAAGCGGTTTTTCATCAAAAGCCCCATCAAAGTACAAGTGTTTGGTGCAGCTTAGTAATTACACTGGAGAAGGAGCCTATGTGGTAGTTTCTCTTTTAAACCCAAAAGGGGAGTATCAAAGAACATTGCATGTTTTTGGGAAAGAAGAACGCTGGTATGACGATATTCCTAGTTGGTGGGTGTTTTTCTCAAAGAAAAAAGAGAATCTAGACGGTATCTCAGGAGCATCTATTACGGCAGGGAGTAGAAAAGTGATTTCATTAACTTTTGACGAATCGGAGATTGATAGTGGCTATAAGCTACGTTTTGAATCCTCAGTAGAAAATCAAAAGTATGTAGAGCAAGACCTTCAAATGGATTTGAAAGCAGCTAATGTGGGAGTTAGTAAAAACGGAACTGGTTACATCAGGTATGTCAAACTAATCAAAATATAAGTTGGGAAGAAACGGTTTAAAGTTCAGCTGGAGGAATGTCCATCTTGGGATGGCCATTTTCTCCGGCATTTTTTTGTTTATAGCTGCAGGCACGGGTATCGTATTGTCATTTGAGCCAATATTGCACCCAAAAGCAGTCTCAGGAGCAGATGATATCCTTTTGAGTGACTTGATTGCTACCTTAAATGCAGTCTACTTAGAGGTGTTTAGTATTGCCCGTGATAATTATGGGAATATTAAAATTGAGGCAATAGGAGAAGTTGCCGATGGCACTTTTTACATAAATCCTTTTGATGGTTCTGAGCTTAAAAACGTAGTTGGCGAGCATCCTGTATTTGACTTTTGTAGAGACTTACACCGTTCTCTTTTTCTTAAACAAACGGGCCGATTTTTTGTTGGTTTAGCCTCTTTGGCTCTTCTTTTCTTAGCAGGAAGTGGTGTTTTTCTTTTGATAAAGCGTGTAGGAAATTGGAAAGAATTCTTTTCAAAAATCATTGTCTTAGACTTTTATAGGGATAATCATGCTCGCTTTGGTAGACTGTTTTTGATACCTATTGTTGTTATTTCTTTATCCGCTACATGGCTGTTTATTGATAGGTTTTTCCCTTCAAAAGCAACTGAAACACCAGAAATGTCTTATCAGGTTATTTCTGAAGAAAATCATTTTGAAAAAATTAAACTGGGCGATTTAAAGGAGGTTTTATTCCCTATTTCACCAGACCCAGAAGAGTTTTTTGAGCTAAAGCTTCATCAAAAAACGTTGTTGTTAAATCAGGAAAACGGAGCACTAGTTTCAGAAGTAAAACAGCCTTTAGCGGCCACTCTTCATGACATTAGTTTTCAGTGGCACACTGGCGAAGGCTTGGGTATAGTGTATGCCATTTTGTTGCTTTTAAGTTCGTTTGTGACCCTGTTCTTTATTTATTCGGGTATAAAAATGAGCTGGTCTAAGCTTAAAAAGAGACCAAAGAATACGGTAAGCATAAAAGAAGCGACACATGTCATTTTAGTAGGTTCGGAAACGGGACACACTTTTAGGTTTGCGTCAGCTGTTCAAAGTGCACTTTTAGAAAAGGGTGTGAAAGCTTTTTTATGTCCAATGAATGAGGTGACTGTGGCTTTTGAAATGAAACACTTGTTGGTTTTTACATCCACGTATGGTGATGGAGACGCTCCGTCAAATGCTGATGCTTTTCTCAAAAAGTTAGAAAAAGGCTTATTTGCAGAACACCCTTTTTCTTATACCGTCTTAGGTTTTGGCTCAAAGAGCTATGAAAATTTCTGTCAATTTGCTTTTGACACGGCCAATGCCTTAAAGGCTTTACCTTATGCAAAGGAAGCAACAAAGACCAAAACCGTCAATGACCTTTCTATTTCCGAGTTTTTGGATTGGCTAAAAGCCTGGAAAAAAACAACTAAATCGGAATTGGATGTTGATTTGAATAAACTAGAGCCATCAAGAGATTCTAATACTTTGCCTTTTTGGGTGGTTAGTAAAACGGAGTCTGAAAACATTTTGGACGATACTTTTTTATTAGAAATAGCTATACCAGAAGAGGTAGGGAATGTGAATTCTGGCGATTTGTTAGGGGTTTATTTACCCGATAGCAACATAGAGCGTTACTATTCCATAGCCTTTATTAAAAGCCTAAACAGAATAGTTTTAAGTGTCAAAAGAACAGGGCTTTGCTCTAATTATTTAGGAGCTTTAAACACAGGTGACGAAATTCAAGCCTTTTTAAAACGAAACGAAAGCTTTTACCCTGATGCGAATGCGAGCAAGGTTTTGCTCATAGGAAACGGAACAGGCATAGCTCCATTTTTAGGTTTTGTCGAAAACAATAAGGAAGCTGAAATGTTTCTGCTTTGGGGAGGGCAAACGCAGGATTCTTTCGCATTATATGAGCCGCTACTTAATGATTTTGGTGGATTGAAAGCGTGTCATTTGGCATTCTCCAGAGAAATGCCAAAGACCTATGTGCAAGACGTGGTTCGTCAAAACAAGGTTATGGTAGCTAGTACCTTAAAAGCAGGTGGTCAAATAATGCTTTGTGGTTCACTCAAAATGAGAGAAGGTGTTTATGAGAATTTAGAGCAAATTTTGGCGGAGTTCGATTTACCTTCGGTCAATGAATTGATAGCAGAAGGTAGAATATTAAGCGATTGTTATTAAAGGAAAAATGCTCCTCAACAAATGTCGAGGAGCATTCAAGGAATCTATTAAACTGAATTAAACCGGTATTGCTTCTAGTCTTAATTGTTCTTCTACAGCATTTCTCTCATCTACTTCAGAGAATTTGATGCTAAAGCCTACTAGTCCTATAACGGAAACTATTGCTCCAAAAATCAAGAAACAATCTTCTAATGGTGTACCTGTTCTAAGCATGTATTGAGCATAGAAAACTGCTCCTACATTTCCTCCAGCACCAACTATTCCTGCTACTGCACCTAAACTTCTTTTGTTTATAAATGGTACTACGGAGTAAGTAGCTCCTTCTGCCATTTGAACAAAAAGGCTGAAGAATATCATCATACCTACGGCTGATGGTAATAGGCTCATTCTTGAGAAAATCATCAATAACATACCCTCTATCACCATGACCACTACCAGCCATCTAACTCGCCCAGTAAGGCCAGATTTTACAGAAAATTTATCACCTAGCCATCCGCCGGTAGACCTTGCAAAAAGGTTCATCAAGCCGAATAGAGAAGCTATTAATCCTGCGGAGGTTTCGTCCAATGAAAATCTTGTTTGGTAATAGGTAGCCGCTTTTCCATTCACAAAAAGCTCCATGCCGAAACAGCCTGCATACATTAAGAAAAGTACCCAAACTCTATAGTCGCTGGCAGCATTGGCAAAAAGACCTTTTTCGCCTTTTTTGACCTGCGGTCTGTCATTCGGTAAGTCGTCATAGTTTCCTTTTGGGCAGTCCGTGGTGTATTTCCAGTAAAGGAAAGCTACCACGAGCATAATAATAGCAGGAACAAACATAGCCGAACGCCACTGTGCCCACTCAGAATTTGAAAAGCCCCATACAGCCATTCCAGAAGCTAATAATGGCATTACAGCTTGAGTTACACCACCTCCTAAGTTTCCCCAGCCAGCAGTAGTGGCATTAGCCAAACCTACTATTTTTGGTGAAAACATAACGGAAGTATGATACTGTGTAATAACAAAAGAAGCACCTATAACCCCTATGGCTAGTCTTGAGATTAGGTAGGTAGTCCAGTCATAAGCAAAGGCCGAGCTGGCTACCGCAAATGCTCCAAAAACTAAAAGGTAGACGTAAGCTTTTCTTGGTCCAATTTTGTCACAAAGCGAGCCAATCATTAATCGGGCTATGATGGTGATTCCTACCGAAGCTATAAAGGCTAAGGTTTTTTGTGCGGCAGTAAGGCCTAGGTCTGGCCCTATGGAGGCATTCATTAATGGTGCGTGAGAAAACCAACCAAAAAAGCATAAAAAGAAGGCAATCCATGTCAAATGGAAGGTTCTCATTTGAATAGTACCAAGACTAAATAAGTCTATTTTAACGGCTTTTTCTCCGGAGCTTAGTGTATTCATGATAGTATTGTTTAAAGATTAGAAATTCGATTTTGAGATTATTTGTCAGATTGAAAAAGGGTAGGCTTGAAGGTTATCATAGCCCATGCCCAGTTATTTGATTTTAGGTTTCCAGGTCTTAAAGCCAGCATGGTGTCTGTGCCAAAAAGCTGAGAAAAACCAAGGTTAAAAGTGATGTCAGCCCCTATTTTTTGTACATAAACCAAGTCTATTTCGGTGCCCATGGCAGCCTTCAATATTTCTCCGCCTTCTTTAGATTGTTCAGAGCCAGTGAGGAATTCATGTCCTTGGGCTATCAGACTTCCTTTGCCGAGTTTGAATTTAGTTTTGATATAGAAATCTTGAACACCCACATTGCCATTTGCAGGGCCTACATAGAAATAGTCCATAAAGCCATTGTGAGCGTGGTTGGTGCCGTAGTCTGGGCTAAAGCTTGTGATTTTGCCTGATGCGTCATTGTTGTCTTGACCTGATACGTATTCATATCCTATGGTGATTGGAGTGGCTTTGGTTTTTATGGTAGCATTAATTCCTGCTAGAATAGCACTTACTTTGGCGGTTCCTATTTTGCCCGTTTGGTAATATAAATCTGTAGCGAAGGTTATTTTACCTGCTTTCTTAGAACCAATAAAACCCAAGGTTTGCTTGTTTGAAACCGTACTGTCTGCATTTTGACTTCCCGCGTTTAAAGCGAGTAAAGAAAAAGCTGCACCATCAAGGTCTTTGTGGTACCAAGCGTATTGCAGGGTTTTATACTGACCACCTAAAGAGTAAAAGTTGGCACCATCTCTCTGTAAAAAAGCAGGCTCAGCTATATCATCATCTGTATTAAAAGCAAAACCTAAATGAAGTTTAGATTTAAGGGCAGGGTCTTCCATTTTAAAGAGTAATGCATCATGCCTTCTGCCTTGCTGTGCCCATTCTAAACCACCAAGAAATCGTTGATTATCATAAGAAATAATTTGACGCCCAGCTTTCATCGATATTTTTTTTGTGAGCATCAGTTCTCCCCAAGCTTCGCTTAGAAAAGAATTACCTACATCAGCTTTAAAAATCTGTGGAACTTCACCCCAGTATCGCACGTCTTGAAGAGCTAATTTTAGCTTGTATTTAGGCTCTGCGTATTCAAAGTATACTCTACTTCTCTGTTCCACAAAAAAGGCAGGTTCAAAGCCTTCAGAACTTGGTGTTTTAAATCCGTTTCTGAATTCAGACCTTGGTCTTATTTCAGCAGAAAGTTTAAACTGGGCTTCACCTTTAAAAGCAATTAAGCTCAGTAGGAAAACGCAGAGAATTTTAACTCCTAGGTAGTTTATTCTTTTCATCATTGTTTGATTAAAATTTGAATAGCTGGCTAATGCCAATGAGTATTAATACTTATTAGATACTCAAAAGTATAACTACGAATTCTTTGGTGAAATTATTTTATACTATTTCTCGATATATATTAGAAATGTGCAATAATATTCCGAATAAAGTCAGAAATAACATTTAAAATATGGCATAATGAGTATTTGTAAAAAATAATAGTATGTCGAAAAGTGGTGTTGTCTTTTTTTTTATTAGAAATTTGGGCAAAAAAAATACTCATAGATTGGGTTCTCTATGAGTATCAATAATTTTGTTGGTTTTTACGCTAAAACCACTTCTTTTGTATTGGTCAGTATGAAAGCTGTTTTTGGGCTTTCGCAAACAGAGCAGCAGTATTCTTCTGGAAGGTTTTCAAAGTTTACACCTGGTGGTATGTTGTTCATTTCGTCGCCATAGGCTGGGTCGTAAATGGTTAGGCATGCTGAGCATTGGTGGAGTATTGGCTGCTCTTTTATGACCTCTTCTTCGTCTTTTTTAGGCATGTCTTTGAATCTTGATTCGTAGGCTATGTGCTCGTTAAATTCTAAGACAGATTTTCGAAGCTTTTCTGGTAGTGAAAAGCCAAAGATGTTTTTTGCGAAGTAGGCTACTTTTCTACCATTTGGGTCATAGTCCGTAGTGTAAGTGATGTCATAAAGTTTAAGAAAGGGTAGGGCTTTGATCTTTTTTTGTTTGACCAAAATGGAAGCATAAACCTCTGTCTTTGGAAAAGTTTTTATGCCAAGGCAAATGCCGAAAGTTCTTAAGTCTTTTTTGTTGAAGTGTCTCACTAGTTTGTTTTTGAGCTCAAGTGCTTCTGGAGAAGTGTCTTCTATTTGCCAGTTGAGTTCATTGGCCGCATGTCTTACGTTTATGTCATGTTTCGCTAACAGGCCACTCCAGTCGTTTCGGTCTTCTTCTTGAATATTTTTGATAATAATTGACTTCCATGGCGTAAGGCATATTTCTCCAATTTTAGTTTTCAGGCAAAGCCTACAAAGGTCTTGTAAAAACGAAGTTTCAAACACTTCCCCTCTTCTATATATGCCAAGCCAAGATTTTTTGCCATACCTGTTAAAGCCCTCATAGTAAGGAAGGGTAAACTTTGGCAGCTTTAGTTTCTTTTCTGCAGGTACAGATATGATGTTCGGCAAGCCGTCAAAACTTGTATTTCCTGCTGAGATTCGTTCGTCTAGCAGTTTTGATATTTTGGCTATTTCGTTGCTGAAAACTAGCTTGTCATAGGCTATGAGTTCATTAGATTTTGGCTCACGAAGATATAGATGCCAAAAATTTGGTTGGTCAGACGAGATGAAATTTATATGCCCAGAGAAAAATGGCGTGAAGCTCTGTTGGCTGTCTGAGATATTTATTTTTAAGCTTGGGTTGTAGTCAAAAGCATCAAGAATGTCTTTGTAAATACCCTCACTCAGCCAGTTTCCTCTTTGAAAAACTTCTTCAGATACGTAAGAGCTTATGACGTTAGGGTGAGGATTGTCGTCTATGTAAAAATCAATTTTCGCCGCATTCATTTTGGAGATAAATGCCTTTTCATGCGTATAAGAAAGGTACATAATCATTTGCTGACGAAGCCCAAAGCGTGCCTGTTTGATGTCGCATTCTGCGGCAATGGCAAGAATCTTTTGAAGTTCACCTGGGGAGGCTATTCCTCCTATAAAGTTTACTCTGATGGTGTAATATCCTGTCATGGTTTTGTGCTAGTCTAGTACTAAGATTTCTTGTTCTCTTAAGGTCTCTTCCAGTATTCCTCTTACCTCTGGTCTGCATGAGCCACAGCCAGTGCCTGCACCCGTAGTGTCACATAAATTCTGAAATTTGGTGCAGCCGCCTTTAATTTTTTCTTTGAGGTTTCCTTCGCCTACGCTATTGCAAGAGCAAATCAGTTTCCCCTTCACTGGTTCGGCTTTTTGACCTGAGCGAAGTAATTGAAGTCTCTTTTCTGATAGTTCAATACCTTTTGAAATAAGTTCACGGTATTCTAAAAACTCCGATTTGTCACCTATCAAAATTGCCCCGACGAGCCTATCATTTTTGACCAAACATTTTTTGTAATAGCGTTTCGCTTTGTCAATAAATATGACCTCTTCATAGTCTTTCGCTCCCTGGGGAATTTCTATTTCTCCTAAAGAGCATAGTTCCACGCCTTCCATTTTTAAGATATTCATGGAGAGTGAACCTCTGTAGTGAGCGGCAAGGTCGCCTGTTAAATATTTAGCTACCACTTCGGCTTGCTGTTCTGCTGCTGCGGTAATTCCCCACATTTGTCCTTCCCATTGGGCTATTTCGCCACAGGCAAAAATATCTGGGTCGGAGGTTTGAAGGTATTCGTTTACTTCTATCCCTCTGTTGCATTTTAGGCCAGCTTCTTTCGCAATTTCTATAGCTGGGCTGGTTCCTGCCGCTACTACCATTAGGCTGCAGTCAAGTTTTCTGCCCGATTTTAGTCTGACTCCTTCTATGGCATCTGTACCATAAAATTGTTCTACTTCGTCGTTAAAGAAAGTTTCAACACCTAGAGCCTGGATTTCTTCATGAAGAATAGCACTTCCCATAGGGTCTAGTTGCCTATCCATAAATCTACCAATTCGCTGTACTACCGTTACGGGTACATTTATTTCTCTTAAAGAAGCGGCTAGTTCTAGTCCTAAAAGACCGCCACCCACAATAATTGCTTTTCCGTTTTTAGCTAAAAATGGAGCAATAGAGTCTGCGTCAATTCGACTTCGCATGTTGAAAATACCAGGAATCTTCGGAAAATTTCTTGGCATAAATGCTCTGCTTCCCATGCCTAGAAAAAGCTTGTCGTAACTGTGCTCATTTCCTTTGGAATCAATGACAACTTTATTCTTTTTGTCAATGCTTTCAATGCTGATTCCTTTATGAACCTTGATTCTGTTTTCGCTAAACTGGTCTTCTCTTAGTTTAACCAGTTGATTCCAGTTTTGCGTACCGCTGATATAGTCAGGAAGCATCACGCGGTTATAGAATGGATATATTTCTTTTGAAAATACCTCTATATCATCTGTTTGGTTTAGCTGACGATAGGCCGATATGAATCCTAGCCCAGCAGAACCAGCTCCAATAACGATGATTTTCTCTTTAGGTTTTTTATATAAAGAAACCTCAACAGCGGCATATTTAAAATCTGGTTCTTTTGAAATTGGGTCTACCAAATCGCTTGTCAAATTATTAGCCCTTGCGAAAGAATTGTTGACTATTTTACCCCAATGCATAGGCAGAAAGCAAGTTCCCCTCCTTACGGTCTCTGTAAGTTTCGCTTTTACTTTTACTTCTCCTCTTTTACCATTGACCATGACCACCTGTTGGTCTTTGATTTTTCTAGCCGCTGCATCATCTGGGTGGATTTCTAAAAATGGGCTGTCAATATGCTGATTGAGCTTATTTACTTTTCCTGTTTTTGTTCTTGTGTGCCATTGGTCTCTAATTCTACCTGTGAGCAGTACTAGGGGGTATTTTTCTGAAACTTGCTCTGAAGGGTTCTTTCCGTCCACAGCATGTATTTGAGCCTTTTGATTTGGCGTATAAAATATCTGGTCTTCAAAGAGGCGGCTGTTATTGCCAGAAAATGTTTTGTCTGCTGGGTATGGCCACTGTTTGGTTTCTTTTTTTAGTAGCTCGTAATTTATCCCAGAGCAATCGATGTTGGTGCCAATAGTGCTTTTGGCGTATTCGTCATAAATATCTGAACTCGAATTGTATTTGAAATGGTTGCCCCAGCCCATTTGAGTAGCAAATTTGCAAATGATTTCTGCATCGGGTAGGCATTCGCCTGGTGCGTCCACTACTTTTTCTAAGTAAGAGACTCTCCTTTCGGCATTGGTCATGGTACCTTCTTTTTCGGCCCATCCAGCGGCTGGAAGTATAACGTCTGCAAATTTTACTGTATCGGCATTCTGTGAAATATCTTGAACCACTACAAATTTTGCTTTTTTCAAAGCAGCTTCCACCTTGTTGACGTCTGGCATACTCACCAGTGGATTGGTGCAAATAATCCAAATGGCTTTTAGCTTGCCACTGTCTAGTGCCTCAAACATTTCTGTGGCAGATAGTCCTGGTTTGTTTGAGATACCGGCTACGCCCCAAAAGTCTTCCATTTCAGCTATGTGGGCAGGGTTGCTTAATTCTCTGTGAGAGGCCAGCATATTTGAAAGTCCTCCTACTTCTCGCCCTCCCATGGCGTTTGGTTGGCCAGTAAGAGAGAAAGGGCCGTTGCCGGGTTTGCCAATTTTTCCTGTGATTAAGGAAAGATTGATAAGCGATAGGTTTTTATTGACACCTATGACACTTTGGTTTAAACCCATAGTCCACATAGAAAGAAAGCCTTTTGCTTCGCCAATCCATTTAGCCACTTCTATGATTTTTTCAGTTTCAATGCCGCATATCTCAGTGTATTCTTCAATACTTTTTTCAAAAACTTTTTCTTTGTAGGCTTCAAAACCATCAGAATAGTTTTCAATGAACTTGCTATCTGTAAAGCCGTTTTCAATCAATAATCGCCCAATCGCATTATTGAAATAAACATCTGTGCCAGGTATGAGTGGCACAAAAAGGTCTGAGCTGCTTGCGGTTTGTGTTTCTCTAGGGTCTACACATATAATTTTGACATTTGGGTTTGCGGCTTTGTGAGCCTCTACTCTTCGCCATAATATTGGATGACACCATGCTGGATTTGCTCCTTCTACTAAAATTACGTCGCTTAGTTCTATGTCGTCATAACAAACCGGAACGCTATCTTCTCCTAAGGTTTTTTTATAACCTACCACGGCGGAGCTCATGCATAATCTTGAGTTGGTGTCAATGTTATTAGAGCCTATAAAGCCCTTCATTAACTTGTTCCAGAGGTAGTATTCTTCTGTAAGGCACTGTCCAGAAACATAGAAGCCAACAGATTCTGGGCCATGTTTTTTGATTAAACTTTTGAAAACGGCGGCTGTTCTTTCTATGGCATTGTCCCAGCTTACTCGCTGAAGTGGCATGTTTCTGTGCATTCTCATTTCAGGATAAAGTAGCCTGTCAGATTTGTCATTAACTGTGTAGTGCAGGTTCATTCCCTTTGAGCAAAGCATTCCTCTATTAACTGGATGGTCTTTGTCGCCCTCTAAGGTTATTTTGCCGTCTGTGGCCTTTGTGATTTCAACGCCACATCCCACTCCGCAGTAACTACAAGTAGATTTATATTTCTTAACCATGCTTTGCTTGTTTTTCGTTTTCTACTAAATGGTTTGTGGCCAAATAGCTGTTGATGTAGTCAGGGCAAAGCCTTACGGTTTCTCCTATAACTATGATAGCGGGGCTTTTTATGTTGTTTTTTTTGACCTTTTCGGCAATATTGAACACCTCTCCTGTGATTGTTTTTTCTTCAGGAGTAGTGCCATTTTGAATGATAGCCACGGGAGTTGCTTCTTTTCCGTTGGCAGAAAAAATGGCCATGATTTCGTCAATCTTACTAATCCCCATTAAGATGACAATGGTGGCAGATGATTTTGCGGCCAGTTCCATGTCCTTTGGTAGTTCTCTGTCTTTGGTATGGCCAGTGATTACCCAAAAGCTTTCGGCCATACCTCGTTTTGTGACTGGAATTCCTTTTAAAGAAGGTACTGCTACGGAGCTTGATATTCCTGGAATGATTTCAGTTTCTACACCATAAGCACGTACATAATCCATTTCTTCAAAACCTCTTCCGAAAATTACGGGGTCGCCGCCTTTTAGTCTAGCTACATGTTTTCCCGCAAGTGTGTTTTGAAGTATTATTCTATTGATTTCATCTTGTGATACGCTGTGCTGTCCTAGTCTTTTTCCTACATAAACCAGCTCCGCTTCTTTAGATGCGTAGGAGAGCAGGCATGGATTGGCGAGGGCGTCATATAATATTACATCAGCCACAGCTAAGGTTTTGATAGCCTTTAGTGTGATTAAGTCTGGGTCGCCTGGCCCTGCTCCTATAAGTGATAGTTTCATAAACTGAGTATTAATACCTAATTGTATTCTGAAATATTGTATTACAAATGAATGTATATATAGTAGAAAAAGCAAATCGAAAGAACTATAATATTGCTATATGTCTAAAATAAAGAAGAAAAGTTTTTAAAATTAGAAAATAACCATACATTTGAACTATCGAAATATACTTAGGTATAACTAAATATTTGTTTCGTACAATTTAGTTAATTGTTGCATAAAATAGTTTAAGTTAATAATGGAAAAGTCCAAAATTGTAGTAATCGGAAATGGAATGGTAGGGTATAAGTTTTGTGAAAAAGCTGTATCCTCTTCTCTAAGATCTCAATTAGAAATCGTGGTTTTTGGTGAAGAACCTAGGCCCGCGTATGACAGAGTACACTTGAGTTCTTACTTCGGAGAGAAAACTTTGGAAGAGCTTACCATGGCACCATTGTCTTGGTATGAAGAAAACAATATCAAGATTCATTTAGGAGACCCCGTTTTAGAACTAGATAAAGAAAATAAGAAAGTTACTTCCCACAGAGGTGTGGTAGAGTCTTATGATTACTTAGTTTTTGCTACGGGCTCAGGAGCATTTGTTCCGCCTATAAAAGGGGTAGAGCTTGATGGGGTCTTTGTTTACAGAACTATTGAAGATTTGGACATGATGAAATCTCATGCCAAAAAAGCAAAAACTGGCGTGGTGATAGGTGGTGGGCTTTTAGGACTAGAAGCGGCCAAAGCTTTGCTTGATTTAGGCGTGTCTGATGCACATGTGGTGGAGTTTGCTCCTCGTTTAATGCCGAGGCAAATTGATGCAGCAGGGTCCGGTGTCTTAGAAAGTAAACTAGCAGAGCTGGGTATAAAAGTGCATGCTAATAAGAATACAGAAACATTTTTAGGAGATGATACGGTTAGCGGTCTTAAATTTTATGACGGCGAAACCCTGAATGCTGAAATGGTGGTTATTTCTGCCGGAATTAAGCCAAGAGATGAACTAGCCAAAGCTACTGAACTGAAAACGGGCTTAAGAGGAGGTATTGAAGTAAATGAAGCCATGGAAACTTCCGAGACGGATATTTTTGCTATAGGTGAATGTGCTCTTTATGAAGGCATGATTTACGGTTTGGTAGCTCCTGGCTATGAAATGGCGGAGGTTGCTCTAAATAGTATTGCGAAGAAAGTAATTAATGATGTAGTTTCGAAAAGGTCTGAGTTTACAGGTTTTGACATGTCCACCAAATTAAAGCTAATTGGTGTTGATGTAGCCAGTTTTGGGAATGCTTTTGCGGAAGCACCAGATTGCAAAACCATCACTTTTGAAGATAGAGCTAAAGGAATATATAAGCGTGTTAATGTTTCTAATGATGGGAAAGAACTTTTGGGCGGTATCCTAATTGGAGATGCGGAGCAGTATAATATGCTTCTGCAAACGGTAAATAATAAGTTGCCAATCCCTCAAAATGCAGAGGAGCTTATTTTGGGCTCAAGAGGCGGAGAAGATGACGGTGCAGGCGTTATGGCTATTTCAGATTTCGCATTGATATGTTCTTGCGAAGCCGTTACCAAAGGTGATATTCTAGAGGAAGTACAGAAGGGTTGTAGTACCCTAGATGGTCTTAAGAAAGCTACAAAAGCCTGTACAGGCTGTGGTGGCTGCACGCCAATGGTCAAAGACCTGCTTAATGCAGGGCTGGCCGCTCAAGGTGTGTTTGTTAGAAATGTCATTTGTGAGCATTTTGACCATACGCGTCAAGAAATTTTGAGTTTGACAAAAATGAAAAACCTTAAAACTTATGATGAGGTTTTGGATGCTTTAGGTACAGGAGATGGCTGCGAAACGTGCAAGCCTGCTGTAGCTTCTATTTTGGCGAGTTTATGGGGCGAAAATGTTTTAGAAAAGGGGCGAGCTACCGCTCAAGATTCTAATGATAGGTTTTTGGCCAATATTCAGCGTGGAGGCACCTATTCTGTAGTGCCAAGAATTCCGGCAGGAGAAATTACACCAGATAAATTAATAGTGATAGGTCAGGTAGCGAAAAAATACGGTCTTTATACCAAAATAACGGGAGGTCAGCGTATTGATATGTTCGGTGCTCACGTCAGCGATTTGCCAAATATTTGGGAAGAGTTAATTGACGCAGGTTTTGAAACAGGTCAAGCTTACGGGAAATCTTTAAGGACGGTGAAAAGCTGCGTTGGAACCACCTGGTGCAGATACGGTGTGCAAGATGCCGTGAGTTTTGCCATCGAGGTAGAAAACAGATACAAAGGCCTACGCTCTCCACACAAGTTAAAAGGTGGCGTTTCGGGTTGTGTTAGAGAGTGTGCCGAAGCCAAAGGAAAAGACTTTGGAATTATAGCTACGGAAATAGGCTGGAACCTATATGTAGGAGGAAATGGCGGTGCGACACCACGTCATGCCGAGCTTTTGGCTACTGACTTAAGTGACGAAAGATGCATTCAGTTAATTGATAGATTCCTGATGTTTTATATTCAAACGGCGGAACCACTTCAGCGTACTGCCGCATGGATGGATAAAATGGAAGGTGGCATAGAATACCTAAAAACGGTCATTATGGATGATGTTTTAGGGATTTGTAAAGAACTAGACGAGGGCATGGAAGAACTGGTAAAAAACTATAAATGCGAGTGGACAGAAGCTGTGAATAATCCTGAAATCCGTAAGCAGTTTGCTCATTTTGTGAATGCTCCTGAGGAGAAAGATCCTACGGTGGAGCTGGTTCCTTTTAGAGAGCAGGTTAAAGCAAAAGATTGGAATTGATATTTACCCAGAATAAATTTTAAAAAGATGGAAACAGTTTTAGAAACAAAAGCATGGGTAAAAGCATGCAAAGTAGAAGACATTCCGGCCAATGGCGGAGCATGTGTGATGATAGATGGTGAGCAAATCGCGATTTTCAATTTCGAAAGAAGAGGCGAGTGGTATGCTACACAAAATCTTTGTCCGCATAAGCAGCAAATGGTACTTTCAAGAGGGATGATTGGTGCCACAAAAGATGAGCCCAAAGTGGCCTGCCCTTTTCATAAAAAGAACTTTTCTTTAAAAACAGGAGCCTGCATGGGAGAAGAAGATTATCAATTAAAAACCTACGAAATTAAAGTAGAAGGAGACGATGTTTTTGTAGGCATTTAAGTCGCTGTTAGCTAATAAGCTTGAGATTTTCTCTATCTTGAATATTTAATTCATGAGGGTGTTCCTATAAATGATTTCAATAGATAAAACGGTAGCAGATAGGCTTACAGGTCAGTATATAGTGGCTTTGGCCATTGTGGCTATATTGACCATTTTTGGTCATACGCTTATTCAAATTTCACTTTTTGATGTTTCGGATAATAGCCACGTGGTAAACCTCGCGGGGCGTCAAAGAATGCTTTCGCAAAGGCTCACAAAACTATTTTTATTAAAAAGGTACGACCCTCAAAAATGGACTGCAGAATACCAAGAAACCTTTAAATCTAGTTTTGCCGATTGGCAAAGCACACACGAAGGTTTACGAGATAATGACCTGAGAGATACACAGAAATATGAGGTCAATAATTCTCTTTTGATAGACGACATGTTTAAGGAGATTGCTCCTTTTTATAAAAACATGCAGGCAGTTTTCAATGTAATTTTAGAAGATGGTTCTTTAGCAGCTTATGATGTTTCTTCACTTCTGAAAAGTGAATCTGACTTCCTGAAAACTATGGATAAGATAGTTTTCCAATATGACCAAGAAGCCACGCAGAGGGTGGCTATTTTGAGGGCATTTGAGTTCCTTATTTTGTTCCTCACGCTTCTGACGCTTTTCGTGGAGTTTATCTTCATTTTTAACCCTTTGGCTAATTATGTTAAAGGGGTAATTAAAGAGCTCAGCAGCTCTGAACAGAATCTGCTTTCGGCCAATAATCAGCTTTCGGTTTCAAATAAAATGCTTTTAAAAACGCAAGATGATTTGCAAAAAGCCACCCAAGAGAAATATGAGAATAGGAGAAAGCAAGACCAGGTTCGGTCGGCATATTTACTAGAGGGGCAGGAGGAAGAGCGAAAAAGAATGTCACGTGAAATTCATGATGGACTTGGGCAAATGTTGACCGGTATTAAGTTGAGTTTGGGAAGGCTTAATTCACCCGACATGAACCCAAAGCTCAGAAAGGCTTATGAGCACATGAAACAACTAACCAACGAAACCATAGAAGCCACTAGAACAATTTCTTTCAATTTGATGCCAACGGCTCTTAATGACTTTGGGATAGCTTCAGCTCTCAAGATTTTTGCTCACCAAGCTCAAAACGAAACTGATTTGGAGATTTTCATAGAGGCTTCTAGCCCTGAGAAGCGGTATACGCAAAACATGGAAATTAACATTTACAGAATTGTTCAGGAGGCATTAAATAACATCATTAAACATGCTAACGCCAAAGTGGCCAAGGTGAAAATACATGAAAATAATGGCCTCTTAGAACTAAGCATAACCGACAATGGTAAAGGCTTTGACCAAGAAAAGCTTAAGTCTACTCGGCAGTCTTTGATTCATAATGGTCTTGAGAATATGAAAATGAGGGTAACGCTTCTAAATGGGACCTTTAGACTTACCACATTAGAGGGAGAAGGAACTGATATTTTCATTAAATTGCCGTTTGAATCTATTGATTGATAAATGGCGGATATTAAAGTTTTGTTGGTGGACGACCACGAAGTGGTACGAAAAGGAATGAGTTTCCTTTTAGAAGACGAACCAAGTTTAGAAATAGTAGGCGAGGCTAGTGGTGGAAGAGAAGCTTTGGAGAAAATTCCAGAATTAAATCCAAACTTAATTTTATTGGATATTAATATGCCTGAAATGAATGGCATAGAAACCGCAGCACACATTTCAAAGAGGTTTCCCAAAATCAAAGTTTTGATATTTTCCATGCATAACGACCCAGATTATATTCTGAAAAGCATTGAAAGTAAGGTGGATGGCTACATTCTTAAAGATGCTGACAAAGAAGAAATAGTGAAAGCCATGCATGTGGTTCATAATGGCGAGAAGTACTTTCCGCCAGAGGTTTCTGCCATATTGGTTTCTGCCATGCAGGGAAACTCCACCATGAAAACCTTTAATGGGAATCAGAAAGTTTTAGGTGTTTTGTCTAAAAAAGAGGTGGAGGTTCTGAAGTTTATTGCAGACGGAAAAAGCAGTAAAGATATTGCCGAAAAGTTGGGGCTTAGCATCAGAACCGTGAGCAATCACAGAGCGAACATGCTAAAGAAAACCAACCTAAATAACACTGCGGAACTAGTAAGAATTGCCAGTACAGAAGGACTGTAAAATTGCCCTATGAACTACCCAATCTACTTAGACTATGCTGCAACCACTCCAGTAGATAAAGGGGTTTTAGAAACCATGCTGCCTTATTTTACGGAGCACTTTGGCAATGCCGCCAGCAGGTTTCATGCCTATGGTTGGGAGGCTGAGGAGGCTGTTGATTTAGCTAAAGCAAAAATAGCAAAGAAGCTTAATTGGCGTTCAGATGAAATAGTATTTACCAGTGGAGCCACGGAGTCAATAAACTTAGCTCTTAAAGGAGTTTTTGAGGGCTTTAAAGGACATTTGATAACTTTTGAGACCGAACATAAAGCGACCCTAGATACTGCGGAGTATTTAGAAAGTAGAGGTGTTAAGGTTTCTGAAATTGGGGTATCAGAAAATGGTGAAATAGATTTAAACGAATTAGAGAAAGCTATTCAGTCAGATACCAAACTTATCTCCATCATGCACGTTAACAATGAAACAGGAGTCATCATGCCAGTTTCGGAGGTGATAGCTTTAGCTCATAAAAAGGGCGTTTTAGTGCATATTGATGCTTCGCAATCTTTAGGAAAATTAGACATTCCAAAAGAAGCTGATTTGATAAGTTTTTCAGGACATAAAGTATATGGACCAAAAGGGGTAGGTGTACTTTTGGCAAAAAAAGAAATAAAGCTTTCCGCTCAAATACATGGCGGTCGCCATCAAAGAAATAGAAGAAGCGGAACGTTAAACATTCCGGGTATTGTTGGTGTTGCAGAAGCCGTGTCAATGTTCAAAACGGAAGAGAATGAGCGGTTAGGAATTTTGAAAAGTGCATTTGAAGAAAGGATAATAAAAGAACTGCCTTTTGCCAAAGTAAACGCCAGTTCGGCATCTCGAGTAGGGGGAATTAGCAGTCTTTGTTTTCAAGGTTTAGATGGCGAAGAGATGCTTATCAAACTAAATAAAATAGCAGTCTCAAATGGTTCAGCATGTAATTCGGCATCCACGGAGCCGTCTTATGTTTTAAAAGCAATGGGACTCTCAGAGCAAGATGCTTTTAGTTCTATTCGTTTTAGTTTAGGCAGGTTCACTTCAGCAGAAGACATGGCCGCAGCAGCGAGTCATGTGATAGAAACAGTAAAAAATTATGCTAATAGATAATCACGGAAGACCAATAACTTACTTAAGATTGGCGGTTACAGACCGTTGCAATCTCCGTTGCTTCTATTGCATGCCAGAAGAGGGGATTTCCTTTTTGCCAAAACCACATTTACTCACTTTTGAAGAAATGCTGAGAATGGTCAGAATGATGGCCGAACTAGGTATTAAGAAGGTCAGGATAACAGGCGGAGAACCCTTTGTGAGAAAAGAGTTGATGAGCTTTTTGAGAGCTTTGGTAGCGATTCCCGGCATTGAAAAAGTTAACATTACCACCAACGGTGTTTTGACCGAACACCTAGTTCCGGAGTTAAAAGCTTTAGGGATAAGTTCTATCAACCTCAGCTTAGATACCCTTGACAGAGAAAGATTCAAAGAAATGACTCGTAGGGACGAGTTGCCAAATGTTTTAAGAACACTGGACGCTTTGCTGGAGCATGAAATAGATACTAAAATTAATGCTGTAGTAATGGCTGGTAAAAACGACCAAGACATTTTACCATTGGTTGGTTTGAGCGAAAAGATGCCAGTTTCGGTAAGGTTTATAGAAGAAATGCCTTTCAATGGTAGCGGGCTAAACGAAACCGCCTTTATGAGCTACCACAAAATCATTGATATCATAAAAGAGGCACATCCTTCATTAGCCAAATTAAAAGATGCAGCCAGTTCTACTTCGTATAATTACAGTATCCCAAACCATCTTGGAAATGTGGGCGTAATTGCCGCTTATAGCAGAACATTTTGCGGAACTTGCAATAGAATTAGAGTAACGCCAACGGGTACGCTAAAAACCTGCCTTTATGATGATGGTGTTTTAAATATTAGAGATTTGTTAAGAAGTAGCACAGATGACGTGGCAATAAAAGAGACATTGACACAAGTGTTTACCAATAGGCATAAAGATGGATTTGAGGCAGAAGCCAACAGGAAATCGATAGTAACGGAAAGTATGACAACCATAGGAGGATAAAAAAAATACAAGTTTAACCATGATTGATTTAGGAAATTTTGAAGTTTGGTTCATCACAGGGAGCCAGCATTTGTATGGAGAAAAAACACTACGCCAGGTAGATGAGCATTCTCAAGAAATAGTAGACTATTTTCAGGAATCTGAAAACATAGCCGTCAATGTAATTTTCAAACCCGTAGTAAAAACTCCAGAGGAGATTTTGGGTATGTTGAGTGCTGCTAATGCTCAAGAAAATTGCGTGGGAGTTATTACTTGGATGCATACATTTTCCCCTGCTAAAATGTGGATTAATGGCTTAAACGCCCTTCAAAAGCCATTGCTTCATCTTCATACGCAGTTTAACAGAGATATTCCTTATGCAGATATTGATATGGATTTCATGAATCTAAATCAGTCGGCTCATGGCGATAGAGAGTTTGGTCATATTTTGACTAAAATGAATATCAAAAGAAAAACCGTAGTAGGCCACTGGCAAGACCCAGAGGTTTTGGAAAGTATAAATGTATGGTCAAGAGTAGCGGTAGCCGCCAAAGAAATGACAAGCCTAAAAGTAGCGAGGTTTGGAGATAATATGCGTGAAGTGGCTGTGACCGATGGTGACAAAGTGGCCGCTCAAATGAAGTTTGGTTTTTCTGTCAATACGCATCCAGTTGGAGATTTGGTGGAGTATATCAATAAGGTTACAGATGCCGAAATCAAGACACTTATTGAAGAATATAAGTCTGTTTATAAAATGATGCCTTCTTTGGCAGAAGGAGCAGAGAAGTATGATTCTTTGGTAGAAGCAGCGAGAATTGAATTAGGAATGAAGGCCTTTTTAGAAGAAGGCGGTTTTGGAGCATATACCAACACTTTTGAAGACTTACATGGTATGCGTCAGCTACCAGGAATAGGTTCGCAAAGAATGATGGCGGCAGGTTACGGCTATGGTGGAGAGGGCGACTGGAAAACCTCAGCCATGGTAAGAATCTTAAAAACAATGGCTACAGGCATGAAAGGAGGAAACTCTTTTATGGAAGATTATACCTACCATTTCAATCCTGAAAATCCAATGGTTTTGGGTTCGCATATGTTAGAAATTTGCCCGAGTATTTGTTCGGGTGAAGTTGCTTGCGAAATTCACCCACTAGGAATTGGAGGAAAAGAAGACCCAGTAAGATTGGTTTTTAATGGCGATGCAGGCCCAGCTATGAATGTATCTCTGGTAGACATGGGAGACCGTTTTCGTTTGATTGTAAATTTAGTACAAGGTTTAGAAGTAACAGAAAAATTCCCAAAACTGCCAACGGCCAGAGTGATGTGGAAGCCAGAACCAAGCATGAAAGAAGGCTTAAAGCAATGGTTAGAAGCGGGTGGTGCACACCATACCGTTTATAGTCAAAACTTATCGCTAGAATACATGGAAGATTTCGCTAGAATGTTTGATTTAGAGTTAGTTGTGATTAGTTAATTTTGGAGTTTGTTTCTATAAAGTAGCCCGCTTAGTCGAGTGTTTTTGGTAATTTGAATTAATAATCTCAATATAGATTTTTTGTTCACCGACTTTTATTAATACCCAAAAAATTTACACGACGATGAAGACGCTACAGTACATTAAGACCAAGAATTTGAAAAAGTATAAAAACTTAAAAGAAGAGTGTTATGAAGCCAATCTAGAGCTTCCTAAACTAGGTTTAGTGTTATTTACCTTTGGTAATGTGAGTGCCGTAGACCGAAGAGAAGGAGTCTTTGCCATTAAGCCTAGTGGCGTGCCTTATGAAAAATTGAAGGTGGAAGATATGGTGGTTATGGATTTTGATGCCAAGCTAGTAGAAGGAAGAATGAGGCCATCATCAGACACCAAAACACATGCATTACTTTATAAAACATGGAACGACATTGGAGGAATAACCCACACCCATAGCACCTATGCTGTGGCATGGGCTCAGGCCGGCAAGGACATTCCTATTTTTGGAACAACACATGCAGACCATACCCATCAAGATATTCCATGTGCTCCAGTGCTTTCTGATGAGATGATTCAGGGCGATTATGAGTTTGAAACAGGAAATCAGATTTTCAATGTTTTTAAGGAAAGGGGACTTTCACATTTAGAAATGGAAATGGTTTTACTTCAAAATCATGGTCCATTTACCTGGGGAAAAGATGCGGCTAAATCAGTTTATAATGCAGCAGTGTTAGAAGAAGTAGCCAAAATGGCTCAATTAACCCTTGCTATAAACCCTGATACACCTAGGCTTAAGGAAACTCTAAGACAAAAGCATTACCAACGTAAACACGGGAAAGATGCTTATTACGGGCAGGGCTGTTAATTATAACAGGAATAGCTCCATAGGAGCGAAATGTTAATAGCAAGGGGTGAAGCCCCTGGCAGGTTGTCAAAAAGCTAATTTCGTTTGGCGTGATTTTTCAATAAAAATCATGACAAACATTTCATTAATGACCTTTAATTAATATTCTTCACCTTTTTCGCCACCAAAATGCTTAGCAAAATCATACTGATGGCAAAATAACCCACCCAGTCGTAGTGGTCTAGGTAACCATCTTCTCTTTGAATAATTATTAATCCCCCTATACTACTAGCAATAGCCTGAGCCATTAACTGAACGCTAGAATTAAATGCCATAAAACCACCTCTTTGTTTTGGTGTAACCACACCAGAAACCATCGCTTGCGTTGGAATAAGTCGTCCATTCGAAAAGATGAAAAACAAACCAGAAATAGTTAAAACCACATAAAGGGGTACAGGCACCAAATTGGTAATTAAAAATATAGGGATACAGGAAAGTAGTGCGAATGTCACAAAAATTGGGAACTTGCCTTTTCTATCTGCAAGTTTTCCGACTAATGGAGCTGAGAAAATAGTGAGCAAGCCGCCTACCAAATAAATCAAGAATATCTGGTCTTCTTTATAACCAATATTCGAAACCAAAGAAGGAGCTATGTATGGGATAATACTGAAATGCCCCAACATAATAATGGTAGAAAGACCTAGGGCTCTAAGCTGATTAGGCGTTTTAAGAATATTGGTGAGCACTTCTAACTTTTTCTGTTTGGCACCTTTTTCCTCTAAGTGGGCAGTAACATTTGGTACAAAAAGCCAGATTAAAACCATGACGATTATACCTAAACCACCAACCGTGAAAAATGGAGCATGCCAGCCAAATTTAGTGGCTAAAAATAAGCCTCCAGGAACTCCAATGACCGAAGCTAAAGAAAATGCCATCATGATAATTCCCATGGCAGAGGCTCTTCGCTCGTAAGGAAAAGCATCAGCTACAATAGATAAAACCTGCGAGCCTATCATGCCGCCAAATAGCCCAGTGATGGTTCTGGCAGAGATTAGGATGGCAAATGTAGGAGAAATAGCACAGGCAAATGTTCCTACCACAAAACCAATATATGCGAATAGGAGTACCTTTTTTCGGTCAAATCTATCTGCAAAAAACGCTAAAGTAAAACCTGAAATAGCGGCTGATACTCCATAGGTAGCTACCAAAAAACCAAACTGCTGCGTATTGATGTCAAAAATCTCAATCAACTGTGGGCCAAGCGGCATCAGTATCATGAAATCCATTATATGGGTAAAGTTGACACAGGCTAAAATTATGAGAAGAAGTCTTTCTTTCGAGCTCATTAAAAGAATGTTGTAAGCTATAACTACAACGAAACAAGGCCTTTAGTTTCCTTTTTATTGAAAAAGTACAATTCTTGAAGAATCCCTTATTCGACTGTCAGCAGTTCCATAAAACGTTCAAAACCTTCTACGAATTGTGCATAGTATTCGCCTGTTCCTGGACCAGAAAAGCCTGTATGTATTTTTCGTACGCGATGCTTTTGATCCAAGTATATGGTGGTAGGGTAACTCATGACATGGTTAAGCATCGGAAGTGATTTGTTTGCCTCTTCTTTATTGATTGCTCCTGCCAATAGTACTTCGTATTCCATTCCGAAACGCTTTTTCATCTTATTAATTTTCGGATAAGCAAAGGCAGGGTCGGTGCTTTTTTCAAAAGCTAAGCCTATAATTTCAACGTTCTTTTCTGGATTTTCTTTAAGCCATTTTACATAGAACTTGCTTTCATCCATACAGTTTGGGCACCAGCTTCCTAGTATTTGCACCAGCACTACCTTGCCTTTATATTTTTCGTCTGATAGTGAAATAGTTTCGCCTTTTGTGTTTTTGAAAGAGAATTCAAACTTGTCAAAACCTCCTTTTATATAAGTCAAACTATCTGGGTCGGGAAGTTTTGCGTTTTCATCTTTTACGCCTTCCCAAGTTTCTTTGTAGAGCAAACTGGAAGTAAATCGGCCTCCTTCTAACCTATTTTTGTTGATTTTAGCTTTGAAAAGAAATATGTGCGTACCATCAAAACATGAAAGCTTAAGGCTGTCGCCAACCACGTTTCCATTTAAAAATCGATAGTCGCCAGTACTGGTCAAAAATGTTCCATTTACTTTGTTACCCTCTTGCGTAAATACACCAATTGCCGGGTAAACTTTGCCTTCTGGTTCTGTGAAAGAAACCTGCCACTTGCCAGAAACGTCGTACTCGGCAGTTTCAGAGCTTGGTATAAACCTATAAGAGTCTCCTAGGCTTGCCGAAAATACACCAGACCTATTACTGTTGTTGTCCAGTTTTTTGGTATAAATCCCAGTCATTTTTTTGTCGTCAACATGTGCTACTATTTTGGCATCAAAAACCTCCATCGTAATATGCAGCGAGTCATTTTTGAAAAAAGCGTTGTCTAATTCCAGCTTTTCTTCGCCATTTATGGCAAATACTTTTATCAGGTCGCCAGAAGTTTCAATTTCTAAATTAAATGGAATAGGCCCAATAAGGGTTGGCACTTCTGCTCGCCAGATACCGTCAATCGATGGTTTTTCTTCGCTTTCACATTGCCAAAGCAAAAAGGCAGAAACTATCAAAAGGAGTTTTCTCATCTATGTTATTGTAATTTCTAAAGACTGAATGTAAAATCGCTTCTCAGCGGACAATTAACTACTTTTGTAAATCAAAAAACTCGCTTTTAAGTTCATGTCAAATCTTGATTATCATGTTCCTGTAATGCTTCCTGAATGCTTGGAAGGCTTAAATATTAATCCTGATGGTATTTATGTTGACATTACTTTTGGTGGCGGAGGTCATTCTAAAGCTATTGTAGATAAACTTGAGAATGGCAAACTATACAGTTTTGACCAAGATGAGGACGCAAAAAAGAATGCAGAGGGGTTTGACAAAAACAAATTCACATTCATTCAGGCTAATTTTCGTCACATAAGAAAGTTCTTAAGAGTGCACGGTGTCAAAAAAGTAGATGGCATTTTGGCAGATTTAGGCGTATCGTCCTATCAAATTGACACGCCAGAGCGTGGTTTTTCTACACGCTTTGACGCAGACCTTGACATGCGAATGAACAGAAAAACTGGGCCTACCGCTAAAGATGTTATCAATAACTATGAGGTAGCCGAATTGCATAAAATTTTAGGTATGTATGGTGAAATAAAAAACGCTAAAACTGCTGCTCAAACTATTGACATGGCCAGAACTGGAGGGTCAATAGAAACCATAGAAGAACTAAAGAAGGTTTTGGATACGGTAGCTCCAAAATTTAAAGAGTTTAAATACTACGCTCAGGTTTTTCAAGCTTTAAGAATAGAGGTTAATGAAGAAATGAAAGCTCTTGAAGAGTTTTTGTTCCAAGTTCCTGATTTACTGAACCCTGGAGGTAGATTGGTGGTGATGTCTTATCATTCTTTAGAAGACAGAATGGTGAAAAATTACATCAAAAGTGGTTACCTAGATGGGCACCTTGAAAAAGACTTTTTTGGTAATGTGCTTAAGCCGATTAATGGCGTCACACGTAAGCCAGTTACCGCCAGTGATGATGAACTTCAAGCCAACCCAAGGTCACGAAGTGCAAAGTTACGTATAGCAGAGAAACCCGAAAAATAGGCAGCGAAACACCCGATTTGTTTTAAGGTTTAAAAAGCGTCGAGTTTATCTCAGAAATGATTTTGGTTTTTTGGAATAGTAATACTTAACTTTGATTAAGTGCTTTAATATAAAAATTCCTAATAATCATGTCTTTCAACGTACCTAAAGGTCAGCGGAAAGAGCCATTAATGTCTAGATTGGCCAATAAGTTCAATTTTGGAGAATGGATTTCTGACACCCTAAACATTTCCGAAGAACTCCCCACTTCCATGCTTAAGAAGGTTGGGTTTGCGTTTTTGCTAGTTCTTACCTACATCTTTTTTCAGCATAATTTTGAAACCCTTATCAGAGGTTTGGATAAAGCCGAGCGGGAAATTAAAGAAAAAAGAGCAGAGTATATCTCTCACAAATCTTCTTACATGTTTAAAAGCAAGCATTCTCAGGTTTCTACAGCCTTAGAGAAAAGAGGTCTTTTGAGGAACATTGAGCCGCCAGTCAAAATTGTAGTAGCCCAGTAAAACCGAAGAAGAAAATGAGCAGTATAAAAGGGCAAATTCAGAACAGGTCTTTATGGATGTTTGCATTCATGGGGCTTATAGCGGTGACTATTGTTTGGGGAATATTAAGTGTCCAAAACAATGAGAAATATAAGAATTCAACCGTAGAGAGAAATCTCATTTATGAGAAAGAAATACCTGCCATGCGAGGTAATATTTATGGCTCTGATGGGAAAAGCTTGTTGGCTACATCTGTACCTTATTATTATGTTGGTCTTGATGTAAAGCAGGCTTCGGACGCTGTTTTTAATGCAGGAATAGATGAACTAGCCAAAAAACTATCGGCTCACTTTCAGGACAAAACTTGGAACGAGTACAAATCTCAAATTGTAAGCAAAAGAAAGTCGAAAAGAAGTCGCTATTTAAGATTGACGGGTAGAAGAATATCTCACCAAGAAAAGATGGAAATTTCAGAGTTTCCACTTTTTAAAGAAGGACCATATAGAGGCGGCGGAGTTTTTGAAAAAATATCAACCCGCTCATTGCCATTTAATGATATGGCGAAAAGAACTATCGGGAGTTTAGATAGAGACACAAAAACCAGAGGGCTTTTTGGAATAGAGTTTAGTTACAATAATTATTTGGCAGGGAAAAATGGTAAATCTTTGTTTAAGAGATTGGCCGGAGGCGTAAACCAGCCACTAGATTCTGAAATTAATGAAGAGGCTATTCCTGGTCAAGATGTGGTGACCACCTTGGATGTTAATTTTCAGGACATTGTAGAACATGCTTTGAGAGAAAAAGTAACGCAAACAAATGCAAACTTCGGTACGGCTATAGTGATGGAAATAGCTACGGGCGAAATTAAAGCCTTGGCAAATCTTAGTAGAAGAACCAGAAACAATAGTACGTCTTATATTGAAGATATGAATTATGCGGTTTTGGCTGCTACAGACCCTGGCTCTACCTTTAAACTGGCCTCTATGATGGCTATTTTGGAAAAAGGAAACATGAGTGGAAACGATTGGGCAGCCAACTGTACAGGTACTATTATGCACCGTGGCAAAAAGTTTACTTGTGACCACGAACATGGAAACATTACAGTAAAAGAGGTCTTTGAAAAATCCTGTAATATTGGTGTTTACAAATTAATAGAACGTGTTTTTGGCTCAAACGGGATTGATGATTATTTGACCTATATCTCAAAATACAGATTAGATAAACCGATAGGCTTCCAGCTCAAAGGAGAGAAAAATCCTTACTTCAAAAACGGGTCAGATAAAACCTATAGTAAGTTTACTTTGCCTTGGATGAGCATTGGTTATGAAAGTCAAATTTCACCTATTCAAATGCTCGCGTTTTATAATGCCGTGGCAAATGACGGCTATTGGGTAGAGCCTTTTTTGGTAAGAGAAATCAAAGAAGGTAATAAGCAAATAGAACAGTACAGTAATGTCAAAATATCAAAGCGAATAGCTCCAGATGATGTTATTGAGCTAGCTCAGCAGATGATGAAAGGCGTGGTGACAGATGGAACCGCAAAAGGAATCAGCAGTGGCTTTTGTAAAGTGGCTGGTAAAACTGGAACGGCTCAAAAGCTAGACGCCAAAGGCTATAATAAAGGAAGATACTTTACGTCTTTCATTGGCTATTTTCCTGCAGATAATCCTAAATACACAGCTGCTGTGGTGATAGATGAGCCAAGAGGAAATTTGGTTTACGCTTCACAAGTATGTGCACCAGTTTTTAGAGACATTGCCGATAAGATTTTTGCTTATGATGTGGCTATTCACCCTGCTTCTAAGAAGTCGCAGCAGAAGAATTTAATAGCTAAACAGCAAAAGACTGGAATGGCAGGAGATTTTCAAGAAATTGCAGACGAACTTTCTATTGACATGGAACCTATTCAGGTAGATGGAATGGTGAAGTTTGGAGTTACCGATAATGATTCGGTGTATTGGAAACCTATTAAAGCCACAGACGGCATACCTAATGTATCTGGAATGACGCTTAAAGATGCCTTACCTATTTTAGAAAATAAAGGCTACGTGGTTCGCCATCAAGGCTTTGGTAAAGTGGCCGACTATGGCTTAGTTAATAGTGGAGTAGTTAATTTAATATTGAATTAGTATTGACAGAATCAGACCTTTTATTAGCCTACGAACGTATTAAAGAGCCTTTTTTTACAAAGAGAAGGTTCAAACATGCCGACTTAGTAAAATTGCTTGACAAGTGTTCTTTTCAAAAAGAAGAAATAGGTCAATCTTTTGAAGGAAGAGCTATTTATAAAATTAAGCTTGGGGCAGGCAAAACACAAGTGCTGCTATGGTCGCAAATGCATGGGAATGAGGCTACGGCTACCATGGCTATTTTTGACATTTTAAACTTTTTTGCAGCCTCTTCGAATAGTTTTGTAGAAGATATTTTGACTGGGCTTACTTTGCACTTTGTGCCCATGCTTAATCCTGATGGGGCGGAAAGATTTACCAGAAGAACGGCTCAACAGATTGACATGAACAGGGATGCCCTTGCTTTGGTTTGCCCAGAGAGCAAGCTCCTGAAAAAGCTTCAAGAGAAGCTTAAGCCAGCCTTTTCTTTCAATCTTCATGATCAAAACGTGAGGTATTCTGCCGGTGCCACAAAGAACCAAGCCGCTATTTCATTTTTGGCAACAGCCTATAACGAGGCCACAGATTGGAACGAGAATAGAACAAAAGCGATGCAGGTTATTTGTGAAATGAATGCCGTTTTGCAAGACATAATACCGAACAAAGTAGGACGTTTTTCTGATGAGTTTGAACCAAGAGCTTTTGGCGACAATATTCAAAAATGGGGCAGTAGCCTTATTTTGATAGAGTCGGGTGGTTATGACTCTGACCATGAAAAAATGTACCTCAGGAAGCTTAACTTTCTTATAATCTTAAAGGCTCTAGAAAGTATCAAAAACGATACATATAAAACCAGAACATTGGCCGACTATAATGCCATTCCTACTAATCAGAAATACCTTTTTGACTTGCTGATTAGAAATATCAAAATGGATGGTGAAATACTAGACATAGGAATCAATAAAGACGAGGTTAATATTGATAATGCTACAGACTTCGAATTTAAAAGTACGGTGGAAGATATGGGCGACTTATCAACCTTTTGGGGCATTGAAGAGTTTGATGCTACAGGTTTCGTACTAAGTCCATTATCGGAGTTTTCACAATTATTAACATCTTATAAAGTCAAGAAAGAAGATTTAGGGCGTTTAGAGTTTGAGAAAAAGGCTAATTTCGCATTGACGAAAAACGGTGAATTATGCTATTTGGTTTTAAATGGTGAATTTATTGCTGTGCCGTCCTGAAAATATTGACTGTCAAATTTAGAATTTTATTCGTTTTTTTAATTTCTCTTGTTGCTTTTCAAAGCAATGGGCAGAAACTGTGGTCGGTTTATGGCAAAGTTTTAAATAGTCAAAATCAAAGACCGCTTTCTTCGCTTACGGTAACTAATCAAAGAACAGAACACGTAGTGGTGACTAATAAGTCTGGTGACTTTTTTATAAGAGCCGCAGAAGGTGATTCGTTAATTATTAAGGGTATTGGTTTTGGTGAAACAGCCATTTATTGGGACAAATCTGTGGGGCATCCTACCATCGGGCTGGAACAGCAAGCCATTGCTTTAGAAGAAGTAGTAGTAAGAGATAAACGCTCCGAAACCATTGAACGGGAAATAAAGGCTTTTCTGGAAAACCCTAGAAATGCCCAGAGCATGAAGCGTGACATAGTAGGAAATTTGGTGAAAACTACAGCGGCAGGTGGGCTAGGCGGTGGAGCGGGATTGTCTATTGATGCACTTTATGATTTATGGAGTAAAGATGGCAAGTCAAAAAGAAAGGCGGCCGAATTAGAGTATCAAGACCTACGACGTTTTTATATAGAGTTGCGTTATAATAAGGGTAAAGTAGCTACCATTACCAATCTAAAAGACCCAGACCTCACAGAGTTTATGGAGTATTGTAAGCTCGGCGATGAGTTTATCCTAAACGCGAGCGATTATGATTTAACCTATCAAATCATGGTCTGCCTGAGGGAATTTAATAATACCGCAAGTTTCCCTGTTTTAAAATCTAATTAAGCATCAATAATTTTTCTCTACCAATATTTGCTTAGGGGTTTCCTCATAGCTAGAATTAATTTCGAAGCGATTGGTATCGGTTTTATTTTTCACCAATGTTTTGTCCCGCAGTGACAACAGATTCTGGGAATTTAATTCTATCTAGTTGAGTCCCGTAGGGACGACATATCGGTAGAAATAGGTTTTTTGGTGAATATAGTGAGTCCCTTAGGGACGCGACATCGGTATCGTTGAATTTCCAAAATAAGGATGTCCGATATGATAATATGCAGGAAGAAATAATTATATATCGCTTATCGAAATACATTGTCTCGTAGGGACACAATATCGGTTGAAAATTATACAACATTTCAATAAGCCTCTCTTATCCCTTCCAAAAAGTCCGCCATTTCATTGCGAACAGCACTTACAGGTTTGGTGAAATTATTATTCATAAGAGCAAAAGTTAGTGTTCTTCCTTTTTTGGTTTTTATAAAACCAGCCAAATTATAAACCCCGCTCATAGAACCCGATTTTGCCCAAATGTATGTTTCTGGGTCTTGAGCAACTTTGGGCAAATAGAAAAAAGCTTTGCTAAGCCCAATTTCGTTTTTGACTTTTTGAAGCAAGAAAACGAGGTCATTCGGTGTAAACATATTATACCTAGAAAGCCCAGAGCCGTCCACCCATCGTGGTTTTTGTGGTAAGTCAGAAAGTTTATTTTTCAGCATATATGCAATAGCCGAAGAAACAGATAACGAATCAGAAATTTGACTACTAGCCATCAGCATCAATTGTTCTGCCAGCATGTTATCGCTGTATTTTAACATAGGTATTATCAGGCTGCCTCTAGGTTCAGAGTACAGGGTTGCATACCGATAATTATACACTTGTTCTTTTTGGTATGTTACTGGCACGTGTAGCGTATCCGAAAGTAGAGACGCCAAGGTTTCCCCATCTGTTTTGAAGGGAATTCTGACATTTTGAAGCTTAGTGTTTTCCGTAATAATGAATTGGTTTTGACTTTCTTCTCTAAATACTTTTGACTTTAAATTAGGTGACTTTTCAGTAAAGGCTTTGAAGTAACTAGGTTCAATTTTGTCACTAGTGAAAGTCGCCAAGTTGCCATAAATAGGAAGGGTAGAGACTTCTGTTTGATAGTCTTCTGAATAATCATCCCACATCCAGCCTTGTCCGTAATGTTTGCCATGGAAATTGGCATCAGAAAAGATTAGCCTTTTGTTTGACTTACTTTTTAAAAATGCTAAAGTGCTGTTGGTAGGGAAGTCTGCTCTTAAAAAAGTAGGGTCACCAGTTCCCCAAAAGAATAGAGAGTCTGGGGTTTCATAGTACTTTAAGGCAGGTATGTTTTCACCTAATAAACTTAGGCTACTGTACCAGGTAAATAGCTTTGTGGTACTAGCAGGGCTGAAGTATCTATTGGCGTTTTGTTGGAATAGCGTGTCACCCGTGGCTGTGTCAATAAAAAGATAGCCCAAATGATTAGAAACATCATTTGGGCGTATTACCTTGTTAGATATCTTTTGAACCTGACATGCCCCTAAAAAGGCTATTAAAAAAAAGGAGAGAAGGATGTTCTTCATAAACTGCTAAAATGAAATCTAATTTAGCAATTAGGATCGTTAATGTCGCAAGCTTCTGCCTGAGTAACTTCCATTTTTTGACTTACATCTTTTATAGTATCAATAAAAACCTGAGCAGGTTGGGCACCGCTAAAGGCATATTTGTTATTGAAAATGAAGAAAGGGACACCTGTGACGCCCATTTGTTGGTAATTCCTGATTTCTTGGGTTACCCAGTATGCTATTTCTTGGTCGTTTATTACAGAAAGCGTGTATTCTTCTGACCAATCAAATTCCTGCATGATTTTAACCAAAGTCTCATCTTTGCTTAAATCTAAAACCTCTTCAAAATTGGCTTTAAAAAGTCTTTCTTTTAAGCTGTCCGCAAAACCTTCCTTAGTGGCCACATGCAGTAGTTGGTGCATTTTCATGGTATTGGGAATAGTTTTACTTGACATAAAGTCAAAGTTAATTCCAACACCGTTACCAGCACTTACTAAGTTTTCTGCTAACATTTCGTAGCGTTCCATGCTACCAAACTTATTGGCCATGTATTCTTCTTTGTTTGCCCCTTCTTTTGGAATGTTTGGGTCTAACTGGAATGGATGCCAATTTATATTTAGGTCGTATTCGTCTAATGATTTTATTGCTTCTTCTAGTCGTCTTTTTCCGACGTAACACCACGGACAAGCTATGTCCGAAACTATGTCAATGTTGATTTTCTTTTTCATACCTCTTAAACATTTTAAGATTTGAATAGTTCAATTGTGTCCAAATGCACTATTTGAAACAAAATTTTGATATTTACAGAATGAGAAACTATGATGTGATAATAGTGGGCAGCGGTCATAATGGCTTGGTGGCGGCCTCTTATTTGGCGAAAGCTGGCAAAAAAGTGTTGGTTTTAGAAAAGAACAACTACATCGGCGGGGCAACTACCTCGCAGAGGACCTTTCCGGATTTTGAGGCTTATTTGTCAAGATACTCTTATTTGATAAGTCTTTTCCCAAAGCAAATAATGGAAGAGTTAGGGCTTGAATTAGAGTTAATGACAAGAAAAACCGCTTCATATACTCCTTACAATATGAATCAAGGTTTGTTACTTAGCAATGAAAATAATAGTATTTCAAAGGCCTCCGTTTTAGCATTGGGCTATGGAGAAGAAGAATGGGAAGGCTATCAAAAGTTACTTGAATTGCAGGCTGATTTTGCTGATTTGGTATGGGATTCTCTTTTGGAGCCCTTACGGTCAAGGAGCGATTGGAAGTCTCTTTTCAAAGCAAAGGGTAAAATGGAAATATGGGAGTTTTTTGTCGAGAAGCCCATTGGCGAATTGATAGAAAAATACGTCAAATCTGATGTGCTCCGTGGTGTATTATTGACCGACGGTAAAATAGGAGCTTATACTCATGCTTTTGATAAATCATTACTACAAAACAAAACCTTTATCTATCACATTATTGGCAATAAAACGGGCGAGTGGCGTGTGCCAAAAGGCGGTATGGGAAATTTGGCAAAGCAACTTCATCAAAAGGCTGTCGATTTAGGTGTTGAGTTTCAAACAAACACAGAAGTAGAAAAGATTGACAATCAATCGGTCAATGCCAATGAAGAAAGAATAAATGCCGAGTATATTTTACTAAATGCAGCTCCACAATTATTAGAAAAACTAGTACCGGAAGAGGTTAAAAGTGAATTTGGGTTTTCGGGGGAACAGTATAAGGCTTTAGACGGGACGGCATTTAAGATAAATGTCTTGTTAGAGCGATTGCCAAAATTGAAAGATAAGAGCGTGACGCCTGAAGAAGCTTTTGCCGGCACATTTCATATTAATCAAAACTATGGACAGCAGGCTAATTCTTATGAGCAAGCCATAAATGGTGATATTCCGGAAGAGTTTCCATGCGAGATGTATTGTCATACATTGACAGATACTTCTATTATGTCAAAAGAATTGGTAGAAAAAGGTTTTCATACCATTACAGTTTTTGGTTTAGATATGCCTTATTACCTCTTTGTGGAAGATAATGAAGGTGTTAAAAAGGTAGTTTGGGGAAAGTTTTTGACAGGAATTAATAAGTATTTGGATGAGCCTTTTGAGTCTTGTATTGCTAAAGATGTTTCTGGGAATTTATGTGTTGAGTGTAAAAGTGCACTAGACTTAGAAAAAGATTTGGGTTTACCCAAAGGCAATATTTTCCATAATGACCTAAGTTGGTTTTTCGCTGAAAATGAACGCGAAGAAGGAGACTGGGGTGTGGAAACAGTGTTTCCGGATATTTTTATTTGTGGCTCAGGGGCTAAAAGAGGTGGGGCTGTAAGTGGCGTGCCTGGTAGAAATGCAGCCCTAAAAATAATAAACTCCCAAGCGTGAACTTGGGAGCTTATGAATATCAAATACTAAGTCCTGCGTGAGATTATTTCAACTCAGCACATACTTTTTTAATTCTTGCAATTGCTTCTTCTAATGCTTCGTCAGATGCTGCAGTAGAAATTCTGATACAGTTAGGTGCACCAAAGCTTTCACCAGCTACAGTAGCTACGTGAGCATTAAGAAGTAGGTACATGCTAAAATCATCACTATTATTGATTTTAGTTTCGCCATTTGACTTTCCGAAGAAATCGCTGATATCTGGGAATGCATAAAATGCTCCATCAGGCGTATTTACCTTAAAACCAGGAATAGATTTTAAACCATCTACTACTAATTTTCTTCTCACTAGGTATGCTCTCTTCATAGTTTCTGAAGAAGTCATATCATCCCATGCTACCACAGACGCTCTTTGAGCAATGTGGTTAGTTCCTGAAGTTACTTGACCCTGAAGTTTGGTGATTCCTTTTGCAATCCATTCTGCTGCTCCGATGTAGCCAATTCTCCAACCAGTCATAGCAAAACCTTTTGCCATACCGTTAACAGTAATAACTCTGTCTTTTATAGCTGGGATAGAACCAATGCTGAAGTGACCTTCGTCCATGAAATTGATATACTCATAAATCTCATCAGCTAATACAAAAACGTTTTCGTGTTTTTCTACCACTTTAGCGATGGCCGTAAGTTCAGCTTTGCTAAATACCGCTCCTGTAGGGTTAGAAGGAGAAGAAAACATGATAACCTTAGTCTTGTCAGTGATGGCTGCTTCAAGCTGCTCTGGAGTAACTTTAAAGCCATTCTCGAAAGAACCTTTAACTATCACTGGCGTTCCTTCGGCTAATTTTACCATTTCAGAGTAACTCACCCAGTAAGGAGCAAAAATTATTACTTCATCACCTGGATTAACCATTACCTGAAGGGCATTGGCCAAAGAGTGCTTAGCACCAGTAGAAACTACAATATTAGCTGGAGACCAGTCAATATTATTGTCACGTTTAAATTTGTCTGCAATCGCCTTTCGTAACTCAGGAATACCTGGTACAGGTGTATATGAGTGAAAACCTGCGTCAATAGCTTTTTTAGCTTCTTCGCAGATGTGCTCAGGTGTTTTAAAATCGGGCTCTCCGATTGAAAGGTTGATAACGTCATGTCCCTCATCGCGTAGTTCACGAGATTTTTGAGACATGGCAATGGTAGCTGATGCTTCCAAGTTTTGGATACGTTCAGATACTTGATGTGCTGCAGACATTTTGTTAAGTTTTGTTTACCGTAAAAATCGGGGGCAAAAATAGGTTCTTAAATCGCGATATGAAACCGAAAATAAAACTATTTTATGAATGACTCATTTTGATTTAAATTCTGAGTCGTTTTTTATACTTCTGTTTGATTATAAGCCATATAAATAAGACACTCCATTTCGTTTTGAAATAGAGTGTCTTTAAAAGGTTATTGCGTGGAAATAATGTTATTGAAAGGTGTTTACTAGCACGGGACAGGTTTTTTAAAAAATGTACCAAATAGCCTATTCAATTCTGGAATAACTAAGCGGCGTCGCTGTCGTAAAAAGGTTTTAATGATATAGCTACACCTATGAGTTGATTTCTTCCTCTAAGGTTTAGCTTTTGCATTATGTTGGCTCTGTGGTTATTAACGGTAGCAGGGCTTATTAAAAACTGTTTAGCAATTTGTGGAGTAGTGTTAGAGTCGGACAAGGCTTGCATTATTTGAAGCTCTCTTGGTGTGAGAGACTTTAGCACGGAGGTGTCCATTTCTAGGTCACCTACTTCTTCTTTGAAACTCTTGTTAATTTCTTTTTTGACGCTTTGAGAAGTATATTTTCTGCCTGCTCTAATTTCTTGAAGGGCAAAAAACAATTCGCTCATGCCGTCAAAAGTATGAATATGGCCAGATACATTTAATTTCTGAAAGACTTGCCTAGCGTCCTTAGCATTTTGAGATAAAAAGATGAAGGAACCCTTGAAAGAATCTCTATTTAATTCATTTACAATCTCTAAACCGCTGTAATCTGATAGAGAGTTGCTAATTATTATTACGTCTGGCTTATATTTGGTAGACTTTTTGAGTGCATCGTCCCCAGAGGTTGCGTAGGATACAACCTCATATTCCCTCTGTTCTAATGATTCACGAAGGACTTCGCAAATTAAGGTACTTCTGTGAATCAATAGAACTTTGGGTAATGTTTGCATATTAATATTTCTTTGGAAATACTATTTATCTTCTTATTTCTCTTATTCCTAAATTAAGGAAGAGGAACAGTAGAGCAAGGAAGAGGAACAGTAGAACATGGAAGAGGAATAGTAGAATAATTTTTACTAGAATTGTTGCTAGAATTGTTGAATTTAGCAACAGTTGATTTTTTGATTTCGAGATTGATTTTTCTCATGATTAAAATTGATTATTTGATTGATTAAAATTTACTATACAAATGTCGGGGACATGGTTATAGTAGAGAAATAAAAAGTGCACATAACATTATTTGCTATACAAAAAGCTTTTTTAAGTATAAGACCATTATGAAAGACTCGTTTCTAGTTTCCTTTTTTGATCATATTAGAAGAAATAAGGCGGAAATAATGCTCCATGTTTTGGGATGGAGCATCTATTATTTGATTGATTTTATCTTCGTGATTGGATTTACGTCAGATTTAACATCGAGTGCTGTAATGACTTACTTCAGCACAATTTTTATTTATACTTTCTGTTTTTACATTATTGTTGAAGTCTATAAAAGGTTTTTTCCGAAAGAATTACTTAAAGGGATTTTGATAAGTCTAATCTCAGTTTTGATTTTCTCTGCTTTAAATTGTGTTTGGGATATTTATGTAATTGAATATGATAAATCAATTCTTAAGCTGGAAACAAACCCGTGGCACGTTTTCCTTTTTGAGACTTGGCGTTTTTCTACTTCAGCCTTATATGCTTTTGCTTATTGGATATATTTACAGCGTATTGATGACCAGCGATTAAGAAGAGAGGCCGAGAAGCAATTACATAGTGCAGAAATTGCCTTTTTAAGAGCTCAGATAAACCCACACTTTTTATTTAATACATTAAACTTCGTTTATGGTGATGTAGCTGAGAAGAGTACGGAAGCAGGAAATGCTATACTTTCATTAACCAAACTTCTTCGATATTCGGTGGAGAGTACCAAGACAGAAAACAGTAGTTTAAGAAGGGAGGTCGAAGCAGTTACAGAGTACTTGGTACTTCAAAAACTTAGGTTTGGAGGCAGGGCATATGTTGACTTTGAAAAGTCTGGTTTGTTCATGCTTTTTGTTATACCTCCTTTGGTTTTACTAAGCCTTGTTGAAAATGCTTTTAAGTATGGCATCATTGATGACGAGGAGAATCCAATAAAAATAAATCTGGCGGTTGATAAAGATGGTCTGAAATTTGTATGCTTTAATACAAAGCGTCTAGATTTTAAGGATCGAGAGACAACTTCTGTAGGCATAAAGAACATTCAAAGGCGATTGGAGTTAACTTATGGAAGTGATTACGATCTACTAGTTAATGAGGATGACGATACCTATGAGGTGATATTAACCATACTCTGGAAGAAGTGAGTTCCGCAATAGGAAATTACGTTAGATCTGATTAGAATTGTGTATATTAAAGGCAAAGGAGTTCTACTAAAAGAAAAAAAATGATATTAAGTGTAATTGTGGATGATGAATCTGCAGCAATAAAAGTACTTGAAAACTACGTTAAAAGGCTATCCTTTGTTGAAAACGTTGCATCTTTTTCAAATCCAGTTGAAGCTCTAACTTTTGTCAATGAAAACGAGATTGACATGGTGTTTTTAGATATTAACATGCCGCACCTCACTGGGTTCAGCTTTATGGATATGCTTAAAGGTGATACCAAAATAGTTTTAACTACAGCATATTCTGAATATGCTATAGATGGCTACAAGTATGATGTGGTTGATTATTTAACTAAGCCAATTCCGTTTGATGACTTTTTAAGAGCAGTCCAAAGAGTTCAGAATAGGTTTTTAGCTGCTACCACGGCAACAAAACTAGAGTCGCTAAGTGATTACATCATGGTTAAAACGGAGCATAAAGGAAAATATGTCAAAGTGAAATTTGAAAATATCCTTTATATAGAGTCTCTTAAAAACTATGTGGCTATTTACACGCTTCAAAAAGAGCAGATAATTACTTTGCTAACTATGAAAGAGTTGGCAGAGAAACTTCCGAAAGAACATTTTATTAGAACGCATAAGTCTTTCATTGTCTCTTTGAATCACCTTAAGTATGTGGATGGTGGTGAAATTGTTCTTCAAACAGATAATGATAAAATTCCTTTAGGTATAACTTATAGAGATACGTTCTTTGAGCTTTTAGAGAGTAAAATGCTCTCGTAAAAGTTTCCTTATCTTTTTTGCTGAGCCAAAAATGACTTATAGGTTCTCATTAGGAAATCGTAAATAACTAATTCATGAAGCCTAGGTTGTGTATTCATGATTCGGTTTATACACATATGTGTTAGACCTGCTAAAGTAGACTTTTCAAAATCAGTTTTCTTTTTCCAATCTTCTTCAAAAACCATCTGAGGTTCAAAGATTGAGCCTTGGCCAAGAGCGTCATTTACCTTTGGTCGATGTTCACGGTATAGCTTATCAATTTCCTTCTTCTTCTCTTGGTTTATTCCAAATTCTTCAGCAAAACCATCCCTTAATGTTGTAATGAATCTAAGTTTGTTTGCTAGGTTGTAGTCAAAGTAGTTTAGCAAAGCATCTATGCACTTTAGGCCGTATATCCATCTTAGTTCTTCTTTATCTTCAGACTCGCTATGTATGATAAAATTTAAATAAGAGGAGCTTTCATGATAAAATATGCTTTCGGCATTATCCATTCCTATGGCGGCATACCTTTCAAGCTCTCTTTCATATCTGCCAAATTCCAGCTTCCAAATGTCTATATGATTTGATAAGTGCTGGTTTAAAAGGGAGATAAGTTCTTCTCCTTTCTCTATATCGTTTAAATGAAAGCGTATTCTTAAGTGGAGGTCAGGGTCACGCAGCCGAATGAAAAACCACTTATCTATTAATTTTCTATCAAAGGCTATTTTTAAAACCTCATTTATTTCATTTGAAAGTATACTGTCAAAGGTGGATAAGGGAGCATAAAGTTTTATATATAGCCATTTATGTTCAATTGAGCTTTCTAGAGGTTTTAAAGTTTTTGTTGATTCAACTTTATCTAAAGTTTCATTTTTAGGAACCCCGTAGGCCTCGTCCGATTTAATTAAGGAACCAATGAATTGATTAACCATAGGTTGCCCTTCAAAATTCTTAACTGCCTGATCTTTATCAAAAAGAAACTCTTTTAGTGTAAGGTGCTTTTTGTTTTTGACAGAGTCCATAAAGAGTTTGATTAAAAACTCGCTTTGGCTATTAATTAATAAATCATTATCACCCTCTGAAATAACAAAAAGTTGGGGGATTTTTAGTTTCTTGTGCCATTCACAGAAGTCGTTTATAGATTTCAGTTTATGTACTCCTGCTAAAGATGTATTCTTAAATTTCCAAGTCGCTAAGCTTAAAATTATCCCTTTATAAGACACTCTCGGATAGAAAACTTGCTGTTGACTCCAATTAAACTTTATGCTACCATCCAAGCCTTGAAACTGTAAATCAAAAAGGAATTTATAAACAGGAAGGTCTGTGTCCCCTACATTATGTGTACAGTTTAGTTTCGGGATAATTATTTCATTTGTCTTCAGATTTTCAAGAAATAGTTTATCCTCTTGAATGAAAACTACCAGGTCTCTAAGGGTAATGGTTTCTTCTGTTTTACCAATACCCCAAAAAGATATTTCGTGTTCAAAAACGGACCTTCTAGATAAAATATTACCGAGTTTGCTATTTGGTAAATGAATAATTTCAGCAAATCGAACGCTAGGGTTGTTATTGATTTCTTCCTTACTTATTTTGTCAACAAGATCTCCTAAAGCTTCTGAGCTGTTGGCAAACCGACCAATAAGATTTATTGCACTACTTCCGCCTGCGGCTTCTAAGAAAACCTTATTGTCGGCTATTAACCTAAATAAAACAGAGCAGCTCGCACTTAAATTTAAGTCATGATTTAGCTTTGGAAGGTTTTCGTCTTCCAATTTTACTTCATACTGATTTTGTTCTAGTGCCTTTTTGAGAAGGCTGTCTAGGTAAGTTTCTTCCTTTTTTTTAGTTTTTGAGGTGTCTAAGTTTTGAAAGGGAGCGAAATTTATATCTTTAATTAAAGGGGCAAGTGCGGTGTCAACTTCTTTATCATAACCGAGCCCTTTTTCCGTATCTAATGCAATTAACAGAGGTATTTTCTGTGAACCAAATCGCCTTTTAAATCTGACTTTGAATTCATTTAATCTATTGTTTTCTGTTTTTTCCTGCAGTGTGTTTATTACAGAGAGGGCTTCTAATAGCTCTTTTTGAAGGCTTTTATTTAAAGAGGCATTCTTTTTTAAATCAAAGAAACATTCTGTATGAAATGTTTTCTGGTTCAAGGTGTCCTGAGAAATGGCGTATTTTTCAATGTCATTTTGTTTGCAAGTATCTAGCTGATTAAGTTTTTCCTTGATGTTTATTAGTTCTTGGCTCTTATTCGTGTCAAATTTTCTATTCAGTGTAATTAAATCATCAAGCTTATCTGTTGAGTTTAATGAAGGCTCAAGTTTGTTGACCAGTATTTGGCAATCAATCAAGCTTGCTAAATACTCAAGTGAGTCTTCTTCTTCTACCCCTTCTTCTTTGAGAATGTTGGTAAGTTGATTTATAGAAAGTCCATTTTCGGTTTTTTCTAATAGGAATAGAAGAAAATCATTTTTTTGAAGAGCAGATATTTGAAAAGTAACTTCATCATTTTCAAAGGCTTTTTCTAAGTACCGTATTTCATCCTGTAAGATATAATAGGTTGAATTTGGAAAGTATTTGACTTGTGAAATGAGTTCCGGGTTTTCCTTAATGTTTTCATACAAATTAGTAAGGAGGTTAAAGTCTAGTTGAGTTTTTCTCTGAATGCTTTCTTCAAGGGCAATGTTAGTTTTGTCTCCCCATTTTAACATCGAAGTACCAGCAAAAAGACCGAAAGGAGTGCTACGTGTATGACTTCTTATTATATATTTAGCGGCACTTCTTAAAACACCCTTTTGGCTTTTTTCAGAAAGTGTTCCTGAGTTAAAGTCAAGGATTGCCTGATAGAGAGATGGAGAAGCTAAAAACACCGTTTCCAGAAATCCCTGATCTTTTAAAAGAGTGATTATTTCTGTTTCGGTCAGTTGACTCTTGAAAGCTTTTGCGGGAGTTCTTAAAACAAGCTCGGGCAAAAAAGTATATTTGGACATTTTATAGGGCGAAATGGGAATAAAATCAATTAAAGTTACACTTTAGAAGATAACTTTTAACGATTTGCTCGCTTTCTCCACATTTTTATTCAAATCTTTTAAATTTGCGGACAGAATATTAAAAAAATATGGGAAGAGCATTTGAATTTAGGAAAGCCAGAAAAATGAAGCGTTGGAGCTCAATGGCGAAAACCTTTACACGAATAGGTAAGGATATAGTGATGGCGGTAAAAGAAGGAGGGCCAGATCCTGCTTCAAATAGTAGGCTTAGGGCAATTATTCAAAATGCCAAAGCGGCCAATATGCCTAAGACTAATGTAGAAAGTGCTATCAAAAGAGCTTCTTCAAAAGACCAAGAGGACTATAAGGAGGTAATATTAGAAGGCTATGGTTTATATGGAGTGGCTGTCTTGGTAGAGTGTACTACAGATAATAATAAGCGAACTGTTGCTAATGTTCGAAGCTATTTCTCTAAAACGGGAGGAAGTTTAGGGACTAATGGAATGTTAGATTTCATTTTTGATAGAAAGTGTGTTTTTAAAACTGAAAACAAAGAAGGCGTAGACTTGGAAGAGTTAGAGCTTGAGTTGATAGATTTTAGCGTGGATGATGTTTTCTTAGATGAAGAAACCGGGCAGATTAATATTTATGGAGAGTTTGCTTCTTTTGGGGATATTCAGAAGTATTTAGAGGAGAATGAGTTTGAAGTAGTAAGCTCTGGTTTTGAGAGAATTCCTACTGATACTAAAGCATTATCAGAAGAGCAGGGAGCTGAGATAGATAAACTTTTAGAGAAGTTAGATGAAGATGATGATGTTCAAAACGTATACCACAATATGGTTTTGGAATAGCGATTCGATTAGTTAATATATAGAAAGTCCAGCAGGTCATTTTGCTGGACTTTTGTTTGTTAAAGCTAAAAATGGCAATGTTAGAATAATTAAGTTCATTGAAAACGGACATTGGGAAAAAGTATAGGTTTTAGTTCTTTAAGCTCTTCTAAAAGAGAGTTTTAAAAAGAATTTGGTGGAATATGGTTCTTGGACTAATTATTGATTATTCTTTAATTAGTACAATTTTTTGTTGTAGAATTCTAGTACTTTTGTGTAAATCATACCAACTAAACTTGCGGTTTCTTTTAATAACTTTATTACAGCTTCCATTACTGGCAGTTTCACAAACGGCTATCCATGATCCTTCAGAATATTTTCTGAAGGTATATAAGTCTAACGAAAAGGTAGAAGTGGATGGTGTGGCTAATGAAGAGGTTTGGAGCAAAGGAGAACTTGCAAGTGATTTTTGGCAGCTTTATCCTCGGGCGGAGAATAAGTCTGAAGTGAAGACGACAGTTAAGGCCGCTTTTGATGATGACTACATTTATTTCTTAATTGAAGCTTTTGATAGTACAAACATCTATGTGTCTCAATCTTTAAAAAGGGATGCTTCCATAGGCTTAAATGATGGAGTGGCAATTATTTTAGACCCAATCAATAAAAGAAGTAATGGTTTTGTTTTTACCTGTACACCTAATAATGTTCAGTCGGAATATCAGTATGGAACAGACTATGCAGGAATAACTTATGCCTGGGATAATAAATGGTACTCGGCGGTTAAGAAATTAAGTGATAGGTATGTCATTGAAATGGCAATTCCTTTTAAGTCGTTAAGGTATAATTCTGAAAATACTACTTGGGGGATAAATTTTCTAAGAAGTGATTTGAAGAATAACCGACTTTCTTCTTGGACTAAAATTCCTGTTCAGTTTTCAGCACTAGATCTAGGTTACCTTGGAACGTTGCAGTTTGATGGTGTTTTAGGAAAACAGAAAAGTAATATATCATTCATTCCATATACTATTGCTGGAGTTCATAGTGATTCAGAAACTAATGACGGAGTTGGCTGGAGTGGTTTAATTCCAGGTAACGGAATCAATAATGAGGCTCATCCCTTCCATCTTAATGTTGGCTTTGACGCAAAGGTAGCAATCAACGCTTCTTTGAACCTTGATTTAACCTTGAATCCTGATTTTTCGCAGGTAGAGGTAGACCAACAGGTTACTAATTTGACTCGTTACTCCATACTCTATCCCGAACGGAGAACGTTTTTCCTAGAAAATAGTGACATTTTCTCAAATTTTGCATCTACCTCATTTAAGCCTTTTTTTTCTCGAAGGTTAGGGTTGGATGAAAATGCAAATCCAATTCCGATTTTATATGGAGCTAGGCTTAGTGGCAATGTATCTAATAAAGTAAGGGTTGGCGTTATGAATATGCAGACGCTAAGACGGGGAGATTTTGCTGCTCAGAATTATACTGCAGCATCCATACATCAACGGATGGGAGCTAGGTCGCTGTTAAAGGGGTATTTTTTAAATAGAGAAGCTACTGATTTGGCAGGAGAGGAGAGGGATGATGAACTTAGCCTTTACGGTAGAAATGCGGGCTTAGAGTTAAATTTAATAGATAAGAATGGAGTAAATCATTTTTGGGCAGGATATCATACTTCAATAAAAAAAGGAATAAGTTCAAATAATAATTTTTACCAAATTGGTTATTCTTACAGCGGGGAGGCATATGAGGGTAGCATAGATTATACTGATTTTGGGCAAAACTATTATGCTGATATGGGTTTCATAAACAGAATAGAGACATATGCTCAGATGGGGTCAAGTTATACAGATCCTGATACGTTAATAAGGGCAGGTTTTAAGTACTTCAAAAATCAGAATACTTTTACAATAAGGCCTAAAGAGAAAAAGGTGGTGCAAGTGGTGTTTGGTTTAACAAACTTCTTGACCTTTTTTGAAAACAATCAACTTAGTGATAAATACCATTCCTTCACTGGAGGGCTACATTTTAAGAATACTTCGAGCATAAGTACGGAGTTTAAAATGCAGGAAGATAACTTGCTTTACCATTTCCCTTTGCCAAGTAACAAGCCTTTAAAACCAGGCAATTATAGATATAATAATATATCACTTAATTATGCAGGGGACGAAAGAAAGGTTTTTGTTTTAAGTGGGGGTGTATTGTTAGGACAGTATTATAATGCAGAAATAAGGCAGTATAACATGAGTATGCTCTTAAGAAAGCAGCCGTTTTATAGCATGACTTTAAGTGCACAGTTTAACGATCTTCTTTTCCCTATGGATTATGGTAGAACAAAGCTTTGGTTAATAGGCTCCAAACTTGAAACTACTCTTACAAATAAGTTTTTTTGGACTACCTTCTTACAGTATAACACTCAAGAAGATAATTTTAATATCAATAGCAGAATTCAATATCGTTATAGTCCAATGTCCGATTTCTTTTTGGTCTATACCGATAATTATTTTTCAAATTCCTTTATCAATAAAAGCAGGGCTATTGTACTGAAGTTTAATTACTGGTTTAGTCTATAACAAAAAAGGAAGCACAATGGCTTCCCTTCTTTAGTCTATAAGATATCTTACTTCTCTTTGTTCATTCGCTTTCTAGGAGCATGTTTTCTTCTCATTTCTCCTTTTTGCTCCGTTTTCATTTCTAAGAATTTAATGTATTGCTCTTCGCTAAGAATTTCCTTTAAGTTAGCATTATAAGCTTCTCTTTCTAGCTTCATGGCTTCATGCTTAGCTTTCATTTCCTCTTTTTTGAGGTCTTTGTTTGCTTCTCGTTCTTCTGCTTTGGCAGTATTAAGTGCAAGTAGCTGAGCGTATTGGTCTTCGTTTAATGAAAGATCGCTTTTCATTTTTTGACTCATTTTTTCAGCTCTTTCTTTTGGGTCAATTTTTTTGTGCTCTGGTCTTTGTGCGAAAGAAGTTCCAGCTGCCGCAAAAATCAGGGCGGCCATTATCATTAGTTTTTTCATAATATGTTTGTTTAAATTATTTACAGTCTTTTAGACGCAGTGCTTTGTTAAAGGTTTAATATCTTTGTGGAAAAGTTTATAAAAAAGAAATCTAATGAGAACAAAGTACGCAGCAGGAAACTGGAAAATGAATTTAACTTTTGAAGAAGGTCAAATCCTTTTTTCAGAAGTAACTAATATGGTGAAGGATGAAGTAGTAAATCCTAACGTAAAAGTAGTAATGGGAGTACCTGCTCCTTATTTAAGTTCGTTTAGCAAACTTATCAATACAGATAAAGTGAGCATTGCAGCTCAAAACTGTCACCCAGAAGCTAAAGGAGCTTTCACTGGAGAGATGTCTGTAGGGATGTTGGCTTCGGCAGGTGTAGATCATATTATCATAGGTCACTCAGAAAGAAGAGAATACTTTAATGAGTCTGACGAGTTTATAGCATCAAAGGTAAATGCAATTTTAGCAGGTGGCTTAACGCCAATTTTCTGCTGTGGAGAGACTTTAGAGCAGCGTGAGGCTGGTATTCACTTTGATTTTGTAAAAGGTCAATTGACAAACGGTTTGTTCCAACTGTCTGCAGAAGAGCTTCAAAAAGTAGTTATAGCGTATGAGCCAATCTGGGCTATTGGTACTGGTGTTACAGCATCTAGCGATCAAGCTCAAGAAATGCACAAAGAATTAAGAGCTCATTTAGCATCAAAATATGGTGCAGATGTGGCAGCAAATATTTCTATTCTTTATGGTGGAAGTGTAAAACCAGGTAATGCAGGAGAGCTTTTCGCTCAGCCAGATATTGATGGAGGTTTAGTAGGTGGAGCTTCTCTAGATTCTAGAGGGTTTACAGATATTGCTAAAGCATTTCCAGCGTAAGTCATTTCAATAAAATTTAAAAAGCCTCTTTGATTTATAATCAGAGAGGCCTTTTTGTGAATTTCAGTTTCCTTAAATTTTAAGAATACCTATCATTCCTCCAAGGATATGCAGTATCAGAATATCCTCGTTCTTCCCAAAAGCCTTTTTTGTTGGCGTTTAAGAATTCTATTCGTTTAATCCATTTTGAACCTTTCCATGCATAAAGTTGCGGTGTAACCATTCTACATGGGCCGCCATGCTCTAAATCAAGCGGAGCGTCATAAACGGTATGAGCTAGTAGCACATCTGGTTTTAAGGCTTCTTCTATTTGTACGTTAGTGGTGTAGGTGTCGTAGCCATAGCACATGATATGAGTTACCGTTTCTTTTGGCATGACCAGAGCCGCCAAATCCATTAGCCTAACACCTTTCCATGGCATATCCATTTTGCTCCAAGTGGTTACACAGTGAAAGTCTGATGTGTCTTCTGTTTGAGGCAAATCCATGAAGTCTTGCCATTTTAAAACCATTGGGTTTTCTACTTCACCATTTAGTGTCAATCGCCAGTTTTCTAAACTTACCTCAGGGTGATAGCCTAAGTCTAATATGGGCCATTTTACAGTTTCCGTTTGACCGGCAGGCAGTTGAGGCATGCCATGTCTGTTTGTTGGGCCTGTGCCCAAAGGTTTATCGTCTGCTATGGAAGGAGAATTCGCCATTTTTTTCTCAAAACGAGATTTTAGCTTCATCCTTGCTTCTATTATTCTATCCAGTTTTTCCATAATTCTTAAAATTCTGCCTGCAATTTAAAACCGTAACATTGTTATTCTTTAATGGCTCCTTTAAAATTCTTTTCGCCTGCCGTTATCGCAATTTTTAAATGGTTCTCTTTTGGCGGGATAGGGCAACTATACCCTACAGAAAAGGCACAATAAGGATTATAGGCTTTATTAAAATCAAGTATAATTTCTTCTCCCGAAATATCACTCATTCTTAAATCAAGATACCTTCCGCCGCCGTAAGTGCTGTTGCCACTGGTGGCATCTTTAAAAGGAATGAAGAGGTAATCTTTATAGAGTGGGTTTTTCATTAAGTCGATGCTTCTATATACGGTCAATGTTTGCTTTTTGCCTCCTATTTTGAATTTTAATTGACCAAAACGAGTGTAGGTTTTCATTTTGCCGCTAGATGTCGGTATTTCAAAGGGCATGCTTTTGCCGCCAGGTTTAAAAGTGCAGGATACCTTAAATGTTTCGTTGGGCTCATAAAAGTCAAGAAATTTGAGGTCTTCTTTCTTCAAAGGAGAATGTGAGTTGCTTATAAAGTCTGCTTTATAAGTGTCTCTATGAGTTTTAATTTCCTTTTGGTAGCTATTTTGGCCGAAGGCACTTAAACTAATTAAGGATATGAAAAGGTACTTTATTGGTTTCACAAGCTCCGATTTCTTAATTTTCCGAATATTCATCATGCTTCAAAATAAACAATAAAACTGCATGTCTGTTACCGTTATTTTAATAATAATCACTGTTTTGGCGAGTATTTATGCTTGGCGAGATTCCATACTTAAAAACAAATGGATTCACAATCCTTATAGTGCTAATAAGTATAAAGAGTATTATCGTCTGCTAACCAGTGGCTTTATTCACGCTGATTATATGCATTTGTTTTTTAACATGTACGCATTTTATCTCTTTGGGGGTGTGGTGGAGCAGTATTTTGCCTACTTTTTTGGAGGGAAGGCTATTCTGGCATTTTTGGGTTTGTACTTAGTGGGTATAGTCGTTGCTAATCTTCCTGATTTTGTGAAGTATAAAGACAATATTGGATTCAATTCTCTTGGAGCATCAGGAGGTGTCTCTGCCATTGTTTTTTGCTCTGTGATTTTAAATCCTTTGATGGAGTTGATAATATTTCCAATTCCTATTCCCATGCCAGGGTATATTTTCGCTTTAGTTTATGTGGCATATTCTATTTTTATGGAGAAACGTCAGATGGACAATGTGAATCACATGGCTCACCTTTGGGGAGCTATTTGGGGAGTTTTATTTATTGGTTTGACAGAGCCTTCTACCTTGCCAAGGTTTATAGAGCAAATTACTTCTTCGTTTTGAAAATTTTAGAAACATTAAAACAGCCTTATCCTTGTGTTGACCTAGAGCGGTCGAATACTCAAAATCTCCTCTATTCTTTTTTTGTAGGGGTTTTTATTTCTGTTTTTTTAATCGTTTTTGAGCCATTTGGGATAGGTCGATGGGAATCGGATAATAAGGTTCGTCATTTATTGGCTTTTGGTGCAATCACTTTTGGAGTTTTGACTTTTATGAAGTTTGGGCTTATGAAAGCCTTTCCAAGTTATTTTAATGAAATAAAGTGGACAGTAGGAAGGGAGATTGTTGCTAACCTTTTGGTGATTTGTTTAATAGCTCTTGGGAATTATATCTATGCTTTAAGCATACATCTTTTCCCGTGGAGGTTGGATGTGTTTTTTTGGAATTTTTCGGTGGTGGTAGCTCTGGGCGTTTTCCCTATCTCTTTCAATGTTTTTTTGAAATATAACAGAGGTTTAAAGAAGTTTTCGGAACCCGTAGAATTAGGAGTGGCAAAGGAGAAAAAAGAAAGTGAAATCTTATTAAAAGCAGAGAACGGGAAGGATACTTTAAGCTTTAAAACAGGAGAATTATTCTTTTTAGAGTCTGCTGATAATTATTCGAAAGTCGTCTTTAACTCTGATGGAAACTTTAAACAGGAGTTATTGAGAGGGAGTTTGGCCAGTATGTCAAACCAGATTACGGAAGAAAGCATAGTGCGGTGTCATAGGTCATACATAGTCAACCTTAGTAAAACCGAAAAAGTAACAGGGAATGCCCAAGGTTACAAACTCCATTTGTCAGACTCTGACTACATTATACCTGTAGCCAGAAAATACAGTGCTATCGTGGAAGGCTTAAAGTAGTTTTTAGCCAATTAGAGTAAGAAGTAAAAGCAAGGCTAGGATAAACCATTTTACGGTTCCCCACCAACTGGCATGACTTTTAAAAATCAATATCAATGCTTCTACTATAAGTAAAGCAAAGCTGGCGGCTAAAGTTGCTATGGCAAAGTTATTATCAAACGAATTTAGGTTAAAACTGAAGATGATAAGAAACAAGCAGGCCACTGGGAAAAGTACTTTTCTATATGCTTTAATATCCATGTTTGATTGATTTAGAATTTATTTCTAAATATAGTCCTAATACCTCATTTAAATGATGACTTTTAAGCGGTTCGTTTATGATATTTATCATTGTTCCGCCTAAGATTATTTTTCAGCTTAGCAAAACGGTTATTCCATAAGAAATGCAATTCAAAGATTACTATAAAATACTAGGTCTTGATAAGTCGGCAACAAGCGATGATATCAAAAAAGCTTATAGAAAGCTAGCCAGAAAGTCTCATCCAGACTTGAATCCAGACAATCCAGATGCCAAAGTTAAGTTTCAGGAATTAAATGAAGCGAACGAAGTGCTATCTGACCCAGAAAAAAGAAAGAAGTACGATAAGTATGGAAAGGACTGGGAGCATGGAGAGGAGTTTGAAAAAGCTCAAAAACAAAGAAGAAGCCAGCAGCAAGCTTATGGCGGAGGTGGGTCAAATGATTTTTCTGATTATTTTGAGTCTATGTTCGGTGGTGGAGGCAGAAGAGCTTCCCCTAGGTTTAGAGGGCAAGATTTCAATGCTCAGTTAAGTCTGAAATTGACTGATGTTTTAGAGGAGAGAAAACAAGTGTTGACCGTAAACGGTAAAAACATAAGACTGACTATTCCTGCGGGAATAAGCGATGGTCAAACCATAAAAATAGCAGGTTACGGCGGGGAAGGAAGAAACGGTGGTCCTAAAGGTGATTTATTAATTACCTTTTCTATTGAAAATGATACCGTTTTTAAAAGGGTGGGAGACAATCTCTATTTGACAAAAAATATAGACCTGTACAGTGCCATTTTAGGAGGCGATGTAATTATAGAAACGCTTACCGGAAAGGTTAAGGTAAAAGTGCCTGCAGAAAGTAGCAACGATTCTAAAATAAAGCTAAGTGGGAAAGGGATGCCAGCGTATAAGAAGAAGGGCACTTTTGGCGATTTGATAATTACCTTTAAAATAGAAACACCCAAAAACCTTACAGAAGAAGAAAAGGAACTGTTCCAGAAACTAGCTAAATTGAGAAACGATGGAAACTGATAAATTTATTCGGATAGCATATTTTTGTGAAGTTCATGAGGTAGAGCTTTCTTTTATGGAAGAGCTTGAGTCTTTTGAATTGGTAAGTATTCGGGAGTTTGACCATGTCAAGTATTTCCTAGTCGAAGATATACCTCATATAGAAAAGGTGGTTCGTTTATATAAGGAGTTAGAGATAAACCCCGCCGGTATAGATGTTATCTTGAACTTATTAGAAAAACTGAATAAAAAAGAAAGCGAATTAGCCGAATTGAAGAATAGACTCAGCATTTATTTGGCATAATTTTGCTTTGTCAAACATCCCAAAAGCGGCTCTTTTAGCCCTAAAGCTTGTTTTTTATCCCTAAAGCTTGTCAGTCAGCCCTTAAATTTTAGAGAGGCTTTTCTGCCTTATACATTTGCTACTGTTATCTCACTAAACAAAAAGCAAATGAAAAATTTATTTATTCTTCTCGCAATTATCTTAACAAGTACCGCATCCTTAAAGGCCCAAGAAAACTATACTATTACGGTAAATGTCAATAGCATCAGCAATAATTCAGGTACTATATATGCCTCACTAACTACAGACCCTAGTACTTTCCCAGCTGTACAAAATCCTTTAGCAAGCAAAGCAGTTAAAGTAGAGGATGGAAAAGTAAGTTTTGAATTTGAAGGTGTATTTGGTGGAGCCGATTATGCTGTTGTGCTTTTTCAAGACTTAAATGAAGATGGCAAAATGGAAATGAGTGGCGGTAGACCAGCAGAGCCTTTTGGCTTTTCTAATTATGTAATGATGGGTCCACCAAACTGGGGGAGCTGCTCATTCAAATTAGACGAAAACAAAGAAATAACTATCCAACTTTATACACTTTAAGCCATGAAAGATACCATATTTAACACTTCGCTTTTTCTGCATGTGATTGCAGGCGTTTTATCCATAGTTTTTGGTCTGGTAGCGATGCTGGTCAGAAAAAAAGGAGGCAAAATTCACAACGTGTCAGGCTTGATTTTTTACTGGTCTATGGCGTTTATCTTTATAACTGCTATTCTTTTTGTGTTTCTATATCCTACAAGGCTTAAGTATCATTTTTTCTTGATGATTGGCATTGTAAGTTTTTATCCCACTTTCGCAGGGAGAAGAATGCTAAGCATGAAAAAGGGCTTGAACCTTAAATGGTACGACTGGTTTGGTGCTGTTGCCATACTTGTTTCTGGTTTTCTAATGATAGCTTATGGTGTGTTTTTAATCGTAAAAGGGATCTCTTCATTTACTACATTGTTCTTTGTTTTTGGAATATTTAGTGTGGTACTAGGCATGGTAGACCTTTTGAGATATTCGGGAAGAACGCCACTTGGTAAAATGCATTGGTTCTTTGGGCATGCTGCCAAAATGATTGGAGCCTATTCTGCTGCAGTTACGGCCTTTTGCGTGAATATAGTTCCAAGATTCTTACCAGAAGACACAAGTACTTTCGTTTTCATTTTGACATGGGTAGGGCCAGCGGTAGTTTTTGGTTTTGTGTCAAGGTATTATAGAAAGAAATATCAGGCGAAGTTTAAGCTGGTTAAATGACTTTGACTGGGCTCTTTGGTTTCATATTCAATCTTTAAGCCTTAGTTTTGTGTTTTTTAAGAATCAAATGCTTTATGAATCAAAGGGTCAAACCTAAACTTTTATTACTTGTACTTTTCGTTGGGGTTTTTACGCTAAGTTTCATCGGGAGCGACCTACAGTTTGCTGCTTCAAAAAGCATTGAAATTAAGGAGGGTTTTGAAGTCAAAGCTCCTACGAATTCAAAAAGTGGCAACACGGTTTTAAAAAGAAACTATAGTGGTATCAAAGACTATATAGAGGCTCAATATGCTTGGGCAGACAGTGTTTTGTCTGAAATGAGTTTGGAAGAAAAAGTGGGGCAGCTCTTCATGATTGCCACATATTCTAATAGGTCAGAAAAGTATTACCAAGGAGTAAGAGAAGATATTAGAAAGTATCATCTGGGTGGACTGATTTTCTTTCAAGGAACAGCTCCTGTTCAGGCAAGATTAACAAACGAATACCAAGAGTTAAGTAAGATACCTCTAATGATAGGTATGGATGCCGAGTGGGGTTTGGGTATGCGACTTACTAATACCGTCTCTTTTCCAAAACAAATTACCTTAGGAGCTATTGAAAACGATGCTTTAATAGAAGCTATGGGATATGAAATAGGCTCACAGCTTAAAAGGCTAGGAGTGCATATCAATTTTGCCCCTGTGGCAGATATAAATACAAATCCAAAAAACCCTGTTATCAACTACCGTTCTTTCGGAGAATCACAAGATTTAGTGGCAGATAAAGCCATGGCTTACGCATCTGGCTTAAAAAAGGCTGGTGTTATGGCGGTAGCAAAGCATTTTCCTGGTCATGGAGATACTGGCACAGATTCTCACGTCTCTATGCCTGTGGTGCATCATGGCAAAACAAGACTTTCTGAACAAGAACTAGTGCCTTTTAGAAGATTGATAAACGATAGTGTTGCAGGTGTTATGACTGGTCACCTTTTTGTGCCAGCTCTGGATAATACGCCAAACAGAGCCGCTACCATTTCCGAGAAAATTGTAAAAGGTTTATTGCAAGAACAACTTGGTTTTAGAGGACTGACTTTTACCGATGCACTAAACATGCGAGGTATCACTAATCAGTTTTCGGCAGGTGGAGCAGATTTGGCCGCCTTTAAAGCAGGAAATGATGTCTTGCTTCAAACCGCAAATTTGGATGCAGCATATAATAAACTTTTAGGTGAGTTTAGAAACGGAAATTTAGAAGAAGAAGAATTAGATAAAAGAGTTCATAGAATTCTTAGGGCTAAATATTGGGCTGGCTTAAGCAAACCGCAGCATGTAAGAGAGCAAGGTTTGATGGAAGACCTTAATAATGAGAAAAGCAGGGAGTTAAAGGAATTGCTTTATAAAAATGCGGTAACTGTTTTAAGAGCAGAAGAAGATGTTTTCCCTTTTGTGCAGTTAGACACATTGGCCATAGGAACGGTAGCGGTTAGTGCTCCTGCCGATAATGAATTTCAGAGCCAAATGAGTGGTTTTGGAAACGTAGTAAATTATAAAATGCCTATAAAACCAAGTTCTTCTAAAGACTGGGATTATATAGTAGAGCAAGCATTTACGTATGATGCCATGGTGGTGAGTGTGCATGACATGAATAGCCGTTCCTCTAGAAACTTTGGTGTTTCTCCATCTACCATTGACATGATTAGAGCATTGTCAAAAAAGACTAAAGTAGTGGTGGTGGCCTTTGGGAACCCTTACGGATTAAAGCTTTTTGATGAGTTTCCTAATGTAGTTTGTGGTTTTGAAAACGACCCTTTGGCCTATAAGGCTGTTTCTGAGGTTTTATTTGGTGCCGGTTCGGCAAATGGGCGTTTGCCGGTAACGGCTTCACCATTGGCAAAATACAGTTTTGGTCAAAAATCACAGAACGTAGGCAGGTTGACAGAAGACCTACCAGGAAATGTGGGAATGGATGGCGACAAACTAAATGAGATAGATGGCATTGTAAATGACGCCATCAGCCGAAACGCTTTTCCAGGAGCTCAAGTTTTGGTGGCTAGAAGAGGAAAGGTGGTTTACCACAAAGCCTTTGGGACATTTAGATACGGCAACACAGAAAAAGTTACCACCAATACCCTATATGATTTAGCATCGCTTACTAAAGTGAGTGCTACACTTCAGGCAGTCATGATGCTGAACGAAAGAGGGCTTTTAAATTTAAATCTAAAGGCTTCTGATTATTTGCCAGAACTAAAAGGTACCAATAAGGCGAATATGGTGGTGGGTGATATACTTTTCCATCAAGCAGGTTTAAAGTCTTTTCAGGCTTTTTGGACGCATACCAAAACCAGTGGCGGAGCTTTCAAAAAGGAATTTTATCAAGACAGCCCCGTAGGAAACTTACAAGTGGCAGAAGACCTTTATATTAAACCAAGCATAAGAGATTCGGTTTGGAAATGGTTAATTGACACAGAATATACCACAAGAAGGAAAAATAGTAGCGGAGAGTATAGGTACCTCTATAGTGATTTGGGTCTTATCATGATGCAAAGGATAGTGGAGGAGGTTACAGGCCAGTCAATGGACGAGTTTCTTGACCAAAATCTTTACGAGCCTTTAGGGATGACGCATACGCTTTTTAATCCTCTTAATAGATTTTCAAAAAGTGATATTGCTCCTACGGAGAATGACCAAATATTTAGGAAAGAACAAATTTGGGGAACCGTACATGACCCCAATGCTGCACTTTTAGGTGGCGTGGCCGGCCATGCAGGGCTTTTTAGCAATGCTTGGGATTTGGCCAAACTGTATCAAATGAACCTTCAAAATGGCACTTATGGTGGCAGAAGGTATTTGTACCCTGAAACGGTCAATCATTTTGCTACGCACCTTTCAGATAGAAGTCATAGAGGAATAGGCTGGAATAAGCCCGTACAAAACTTAGACCTTTCTAGTATAGCCTCTTCTGCTTCGCCAAATACTTATGGACACACTGGCTTCACAGGAACAGTAGTTTGGGTAGATCCAGACCGTCAGCTAATCTTCATTATGCTAGCCAATAGAGTGTACCCAAGAGCCAATAACCATAAACTTATGGACTTGGATGTACGCAAAAGAATTCACGAAGTCATTAACGAGGCGGTGGATAATCTTTGATTGGAAGATAAAATCTAAATCACCTAGCAAAGGTGATTTAGAAAGAAACCTCGATTAAATCTTCTCCAAAGTCAAACTTTCCCCATTACCAAGGTTTATCAATTTAGATTTTCCCTGAAAAACCACATTAGTTTTAGTACCACCTTTGGCATAAACGGTTACAGATTTCAGCTTTCCTTTTTTCCAACTCAGGTCAATTTCAAAACCACCTCTAGTTCTTAGTCCTTTTACAGAGCCTGTTTGCCAAGCGTTAGGTAAGGCAGGAAGCAGGTAAATGTTGTCATTATCAGACTGAACTAGCATCTCGGCTATGGCCGCTGTACCACCAAAATTTCCGTCAATTTGAAATGGTGGGTGAGCGTCAAAAAGGTTTGGGTAGGTGCCGCCTTTATTATTGCCCTTAGGTCTGATGGCATCAGGTTCTACATAACTTAAAAGCTCACGATACATCTTATAAGCATGGTTTCCGTCTAGTAATCTAGCCCAAAGGTTAATTCGCCATCCTTTTGACCAGCCTGTAGTTTCGTCACCTTTTATTTCTAAGGTTCTTTTGGCGGCGTTTGCCAAATCTGGTGTTTCAGCTACCGTAATATGATGTCCAGGGTGCAAGCCAAACAAATGAGTTTGATGCCTGTGCTGTGGTTCGGCATCTTCCCAGTCGTGATACCATTCTTGAAGATTGCCTTTATGCCCAACTTTATAAGGATGTAGTTTTGAAAGCGTAGCTTCTAGTTCGGCTACAAATTCGGCATCCTTGTTTAAGGCTTTGGCGGAGCCAATAATGTCATTAAAAAGCTCTTTTATCATGGCTAAATCTGCCGTGGCACCATAAAGGGTTGCTCCTTTATAACCTTTATCTGTGAGGTAGATATTTTCAGGAGAAGTAGACGGCGATGTAATTAAAGTACCATCAGGACCTTCCACCAGCATGTCTAAACAAAACTCCGCCGCTCCTTTCATAATAGGGTAAGCGTAATTTTTAAGCCATTCCTTATCTTGTGTAAATTGGTAGTGTTCGTAAAGGTGTGTGCTGGCCCATGTGCCTCCCATGGCCCAGTTTGCCCATACAGGGGTACCCTTCCCAAAATCACCAACGGGATTTGTCATAGCCCAGATGTCAGAATTGTGTGAGCCTGTCCAGCCTCTGGCTCCGTAAAAAGTTTTTGCAGTTACTTCACCTGTTTTTTGAAGGTTGGCCAAGAAGCTTAAAAATGGTTCGTGAAACTCGCTAAGGTTAGTGGTTTCTGCTGCCCAATAGTTTTCTTCCGCATTAATATTCATGGTGTAATTACTACTCCATGGTGGTCTCATATAAGGATTCCAAAGTCCTTGTAAATTGGCAGGAACACCAGAAGTTCTAGAACTAGAAATTAAAAGATATCGTCCGTATTGAAAATAGAGAGCCTCTAAGTAAGGGTCTTTCGCTCCATCAGCGTAGTTTCTAAGTCGTTTGTCTGTTGGAGTTTCTTTGCCCTCGTACTGACCTAAGTCTAGTTTTACGCGGTCGTAATAATTTTGATAATCAGCTATATGATTGTTTTTTAGTTCGGCATAGGTTTTGGCTTCAGCCTTTTCTAATTGTGCTTTCGCAATAGCTTTGTCGTCTAAGCCTTCCGAAGCTGGATTTTTGTCAAAACCATTAAAACTGGTGGCTATGCTCACCAAAATAGTGGCTTCTGAGGCATTAGAAACTTTAAGTGTGTTAGCTGTTTGTGTTACCTGACCATCGGTTTTAGTTACTTTTATTAAGCTTGAAAACTTGGTGCCTTTGCCTTCAATGAATTGCACGGCATTTTCCACCTTGCCTAAATAACTAGGCTTTGACTCCATAGGAGCGTAGCCGTGGGCCTTAAGTAAATTCGGGCTGGTGCTTACTTCATATTTGAGCAAGCTGCTGAATGCCAAATTGAAATTCAAGCTGTTCTTGTTTTTTGCCTTTAGTTTGATAACAAAAACCTTGTCGGGGTGTGAGGTGAAATATTCTTTAACAATCTCATTCTCCTTGCTTTCAAACTGAACCATAGCCGTAGCTTCGTCTAGGCTTAATTCTCGATAATAGTTTTCACTTTTTAAGTCATCAAAGTTTAAGGTCAAGGTGCCCAATGGGGCAAAAGACTCGGAATACTTACCCTGAATGTTTCTCATGAGCGAGTCGGCAAGTTTATAATCGTTGGCCTTAAGTGCGGCTCTTATCATTGGCATATAAGTATGAGCCTCAGGATTCATATTTGGGTCGGTAGGCTCGCCAGACCATAGTGTGATGTCGTTCAGGTATATTTTGTCTGAAGACACTCCGCCAAAAACGGTAGCTCCCATTTTTCCATTTCCTAGCACTAAACTTTCTTCAAAATGTTCGGCAGGCTTATCATACCATAGCTTCATGGGTGCTTGCTGAGCTATGGCAGTTGAAGCAAAAAAGAGGGCGAATAATACTTTGTTCATTGTTGAGTTTTGGGTTGAAATTCAATGTTAAGGCTGTTTTTTGATAGTTTCAAGTTTCGGTGGATAATTCAGGGGTTTCACTGAAAATAGCTTTGGCTTAAAAGCAATGATGTCTTTATTCTGCTTGCCCTTGATTAATTTCAGCCCTTTTCTGACTAAATTTGCAGTCCGATTTCAAATACAAAAAGATTGATGAACAAAACTCCGAAAAGATATACCGTAACAGCAGCTTTAATTTACGCCAATGGCCCTATTCATATAGGTCACCTTGCTGGCTGTTATTTGCCTGCCGACATTTATGTGCGTTACCTAAGGGCAAAGGGCAAAGATGTGGCTTTTATTTCGGGGACTGATGAGCACGGTGTGCCCATTACCATCAAAGCCAAGAAGGAAGGAATTACGCCACAGGAGTTGGTGGATAGATATCACAAGCAAATCAGTAAGAGTTTTGTAGACTTTGGGATAAACTTTGACATTTATTCTCAGACCTCCAAGCCAATCCATCATGAAGTTTCACAAGATTTCTTTAAAAAGCTTTATGACCAAGGAGATTTTGTGGAGGAAGAGACGGAACAGCTTTATGATGAAGCCGCTGGTCAATTTTTGGCCGACAGGTATGTAATAGGCACCTGTCCAAAATGTGGGAATGATAAAGCCTACGGTGACCAATGTGAAAATTGCGGAACAGCACTTTCACCATTAGAATTAAAAAATCCAAAATCAACACTTTCGGGTGCTGAACCTATCAAAAAGGTGACCAAGAACTGGTATTTGCCTTTAGATAAAATGCAGCCTAAAATAGAAGAGTACGTCAATAGCCATCCAGAGTGGAAAAATAATGTGTCGGGTCAATGTAAATCTTGGCTTCAAGATGGCTTAAGACCACGTGCCATGACCAGAGACTTAGACTGGGGTATAAAGGTGCCGGTAGAGGGAGCAGATGGGAAAGTACTTTATGTGTGGTTTGATGCACCTATTGGTTACATCACTTTTACACAAGAGTGGGCTGCCGCCAATGGCAAAAATTGGAAAGACTACTGGCAATCAGAAGATACCAAACTGGTGCATTTCATAGGTAAAGACAATATCGTTTTCCACTGTATTATTTTCCCGGCCATGCTGATGGCTCATGGAGATTATACATTAGCAGATAATGTGCCTGCCAATGAGTTTATGAACCTAGAAGGAGATAAAATTAGTACTTCTAGAAACTGGGCGGTATGGCTGCACGAGTATTTAGAAGAATTTCCTGGCAAAGAAGATGTGCTGCGTTATGCATTAACATCAAATGCTCCTGAGTCAAAAGATTCTGAGTTTACATGGAAAGACTGGCAGACTAAAAACAACTCGGAGTTGGTAGCTATTTTGGGGAATTTTGTAAACCGTACCATGGTACTTACCAATAAGTATTATGAAGGTGTGCTTCCTGCTAAAGGTGAGTTGACAGATTTTGACAAAGAAACCTTAGCCAAATTAGCACAGCTTCCGTGTGATGTTTCAGACGCTCTAAAGAATTATAAGTTTAGAGATGGTTTAACCAGCATGATGGAGATAGCTAGACTGGGTAATAAATACTTGGCAGACACAGAGCCTTGGAAGTTGATAAAGACGGACCCAGAGCGTGTTAAAACCATTATGAACATAGCGGTGCAGATTACTGCTACCTTAGGAATTGTTTCTGAACCATTTTTGCCGTTTACGGCTACTAAAATTAATGGCATGCTTAACTTAGAAAAGCGTGAATGGCTGTTTGCAGGAAAAGCAGATGCTGTGGCAGATGCACATCAATTAGAGAAAGCAACATTACTTTTTGAGAAAATAGAAGATAAAACAGTAGAGGCTCAGGTTCAAAAATTATTAGATACGAAGAAAATGAATGAATTAGAAAGTAAGGTTATCCCTGAAATTAAAGAAGAGATAGTTTTTGATGATTTCATGAAACTGGATATCAGAGTAGGAACCATCTTAGAGGCGGAGCCTATCAAAAAGAGTAAAAAGCTACTTAAGTTTTTAATAGATGATGGTATGGAAAAACGTACCATTTTGAGCGGAATAGCTGAGCATTATAATCCTGAAGAGATGATTGGTCAGCAAGTAACCTTTGTGGCCAATTTAGCCCCAAGAAAAATGATGGGCGTGATGTCTGAAGGAATGATTCTGATGGCAGAAAACAATGATGGCGGCTTAGCCCTTATTCAACCAGACAAAGCTGTTTGGAATGGTGGCACTGTGTCATAAAAAATAAAAACAAGCTCCAAAATGAAGATTGGGATAATAAGAGAGGAGAAAAATCCACCAGATAGTAGAGTTACTTTAAGTCCGGCACACTGCAAACAGCTCATAGAAATGGGCCTAGATGTGGTAGTGCAACCTTCTAAGGTAAGATGCTTTAGTGATGATGATTACTTAAATGCGGGTATAACCATGCAGGAAGATTTAAGTGACCGAACTTTGCTAATTGGCGTGAAAGAAGTCCCGATAGAGGCTTTGATTCCTAATAAGACTTATTTTTTCTTTTCTCATACTTTTAAAGCTCAGCCTTATAATCAGAAGCTACTTAAAGCCATTGTTGATAAAAACATTACTTTGATAGATTATGAGGTGCTGACCAATGATGCTGGAGCGAGGGTTATTGCTTTCGGTAAGTTTGCGGGTATGGTTGGGGCACATAATGCTTTATGGACTTATAGCCAACGAACTGGTGCTTTTGAGTTTCCAAGAATGACTAATCTTTTTGATTACAAAGCTGCCAAAGAGGTTTATAAAAAAACAGCGTTCCCAAATATAAAAGTAGTGCTGACAGGTACGGGTAGAGTGGCTAAAGGAGCTGCTCAAGTACTGAATGACATGGGTTTTGCCAAAGTTAGGCCTATAGATTACGTTAGGAAAACACACGATGAGCCAGTTTATACGCAGTTGAATAGCTTCTACTATGCCAAAAGAAAGGATGGGGAGGTATTTGATGAAGTTCAAGATTTTTATAAAAACCCAAAAGACTATGATTCGGATTTTGAGCACTTTTTGCCCATGTCAGATATCATGATTAATGGTATTTATTGGGATAATGACGCTCCTGCCTTTTTTACTATAGAACAAATGGCTAGTTCAGATTTCAATATCAAAGTCATAGCAGATGTGACATGCGATATAGCTCCTACCAGTTCTATTCCATCTACCTTAAGGCCAAGTACTATTGCTGACCCAGTTTTTGGATTTGACCCTGTTTCTAAATCAGAAGTGGCAAGTTTCCAAGAGAATGCCATAGACATGATGACCATAGATAATCTTCCAAATGAACTGCCGAGAGATGCTTCGGAAGCTTTTGGAGATATGTTTATAGAGCACGTAATTCCAGAATTACTAAAAGGAGAAAGCGATATGCTGACCAAAGCGACTATTGCTACCAAAAAGAACTTAGGCCCTCACTTTGAATACCTGAGAGATTACCTAGAAGGAAAATAATTTAAGCTGATTTGGTTCTACGCTATTTTTAGTTGATACGAAACACTTCTACCTCCACCAGTGGAAATAAAGATGCCTTTGCTTACTAAATCTTGTAAATCTCTGGTGGCGGTGGCTTTTGATGTTTTGGTAAGGCCTATGTATTTTCGAGTATTCATTCCGCCTTCAAAACCCTCATAGCCTTCATCTAGCATTCTTTTTATGACCTTTTTCTGCCTTTCGTTTAGTTCGGTTTTGTGTGTTTCAAAAAAGCTTGCCTTCTTTAAGCTGAATCGTACTGTTTGTTCGAAGTCATTTTGAGCGTCTACTAATAAACCACAGAAATAATTTACCCATTTAGTTATTTCATTGCTTTGTTGAGCCTTTTCTAATTGGCTATAATACGTTTTCTTATCTGCTTCTATTGATTTAGAAAGGCTCATTAATACCGGTTTTCCGAGCCCTTGAGCCAATGCTTTTTCTGCCAATAGTCTTCCTATACGTCCGTTTCCGTCTTCAAAAGGGTGTACACTTTCAAAATACAGATGAGTTATAGCAGCACGAAGCATCGGGTTAAACAGTTTCTGTTCCCCTTTTGGTGAACTAGCATTAAACCATGTAACAAAAGCAGCCATTTCTTCTGGCACTTTTAGCGAGGGCGGAGCCTCAAAGTGCACTTTTTCTTTCCCCATGGCACCTGATATTACCTGCATGGGTTCTTCATGACTTCGCCATTTGCCTACTTCTACACCAAAACTTCCTTTCATTAGAAGCTTATGCCAATCAAAAAGTATCTTTTCTGATAAAGGCTTCTCAAAAGTCTCCCTAACTTTTATGAGCAGTTCGCCCAAGCCTTCAGAACGTTTATCTTTTATGACTGATTTATCTGTAGGGAAACCGAGGTTTTTACGAATAGAAGAGATAACATCTTTTCGGCTGATATATTCGCCTTCTATCTCTGAGGTCTTTATGGCTTCTTTTACCAATACATTGATAACTGACACTTCTTGTTCGGCTTTTGAAAGGGTTTCCATAAAGCCACTGCTTTTGCCCACTTTCTCTAAAAAAGGGAGTAAAAGAGAAGTCGCATGTGCTTCATCATATCTAAAAAGAGGCCAATCTTTTTGTTGCCAGTTATATCTCATGAGCCGAATATTAACATTAATCGGCTCAAATGTACTAAAATAATGAGCCGAATAGAAGTGCTAATCGGCTCAATTTTTTTTATGAAATGCTCTCGCTCTAAGCATTCCTATAAGAATGGTTAATGCTAAGCTTGGCATTAAATAATTGTCCGAACCACCGTTCACTTGTTCGCTAGCGAACGCGAAAAATTAACGAATAAAAATTAATTAGCTAATAATCAATAGCTTATGTTTTATGGTATGCCTTTGGAATAATTGGCATTGAGGATGCGGTGGTAATGAGTGGTTTCATTTTCCATTGGAGCATTTTCAATTTTAATTAAAACATATTATGAAAAAGTTATTAAAAATTGTTGCAGGTCTTATGTTGGTTTCATCTTTTGCTTTAGCAAGTAGTCCAAATGAGAAACTAGGAAATGTGGAAGCGAAAACGTTTAAAATGGCCATGTATTTTGACCAAGCTTCTGGCATTATTAAAACCTTTTATGAGAAAGACTTAGGAGAGAATCTTAAGATTGAGATTTTGAACAAGAAAGGGAAAGTTTTAACAGAGAGTTTTATGGGTAAAAAAAGAAACTCAGCTAGGTTTAATTTTGACATTAGTAACCTAGATAGCGGTGTGTATACATTAAGAGTAAGTTTGGGAGATGAAGTGGTAACTAGAAATATTAGTTTATCGGAAATAGATGCTAAAAAAGTGCATAACTATAAAATGGAACTTCTTTAAGCTCGATGGGCTAAGTCATTTATACAGTTTCGTTTTTCAAGAAGAAATGCCTGTGCAGCTCCTGCACAGGCATTTCTTTCATTTGGATAGCTTTAAATGGTTGAGCTAAATGTTGGTGTGTTGGGTTTTGCTCTATTGAGTCTGGCGTCAAAAAACATACAGATGTTTCGGACAAAGGGTTTCCCCTTTTCTGTCACTTTTAACTTTTTATCTTCAATTTCTACTAAACCATCTTTTACGAGTTCTCCCATTTTAGTGATAGCTTCGTCAATAATAGGAGATTGATTCTCTTCGCTTTTCCAGGAGGTTTCAAACTGGCACATTATGGCTAAAATGTGTTTTCTTAGTATCAAATCTTCTTCGTTAAGAAGGTGTCCTTTAAAAATAGGGAACTCACCATTGTTTACTATTTCCTGATACTCTTCCACCGTTTTTACGTTTTGAGCAAAGCTATACCAGCTGTCGCTTATGCTTGACATACCAAGGCCTATCATTAATTGGGTATTGTTGGTGGTATAGCCCATGAAGTTTCTATGGAGCTTGTTATTTAGCATAGCTTCATACATGTCGTCGGTTTTTAAAGCAAAGTGGTCCATACCTATTTCCACGTAACCATTCTGGTCAAAGAGCTGTTTGCCTAGCTCATATAATTCTCTTTTTTCTTCGTCTTTTGGGAGGTCGTTTTCATTAAAACCTCTTTGCCCCAATCCTTTTATCCAAGGCACGTGAGCATAGCTGTAATAAGCCAAACGGTCGGGTTTTAGCTCGTTGGTTTTTTCAATGGTATGTTGAATGTTTTCTTTGGTTTGATGAGGCAGACCAAAAACCAAGTCATGACTTATGGAAGTATAGCCAATCTCTTTGCTCCAATCATGCACTTCTTTTACATTTTCAAATGGCTGAATACGATTGATTGTTTTTTGAACTTTCGGGTTATAATCTTGAACGCCAAAACTTACCCTTCTGAAGCCTAAATTGTAAAGCGTCTGTAGTTGCTCTTTTGATGTGTGATTGGGGTGTCCTTCAAAACTAAATTCGTGTTTCTCGGCAATCAGTGCGTGCTCTACAATTCCATTCATAAGCTTTGTAAGGCTAACTGAACTGAAGAAGGTAGGCGTACCACCACCAAGGTGAATTTCTTTGATAAGTGGTTTTTCTTTGAAAAGTTGAAGGTATAGTTGCCATTCTTTTATGACACTATCTATATAAGGCTCCTCTACCTCGTGTCTTTTCGTGATACGTTTATGACAGCCGCAAAAGGTGCAAAGGTTCTCGCAAAAAGGCAAATGAATATAAATGCTGATGCCCTGCTCGTTGCTCTTGCTGAATGATTTCAGAACAGTGTTTTTCCAGTCAATAAGGGAGATACCTTCTTTGTCCCAATATGGCACAGTGGGGTAACTTGTGTATCGGGGACCAGGAACATTATATTTTCTTATTAGCTCTATATCCATTTTAAATCTTATGTATATCGCAAAATTAACTAGTTATCGGTTTGCTATGAAGATAGAAAACATGAACGATATCATTGTTTTTAGAAAATATAGAAAGGATAGTAATGTTAACAGACCTTAAAATTGGAATAATCGAGGCAACCAATTGACTTTTTCCGCATCTCCATAATCAAGTCAGAAATGAAAGCAACCATTCAAACTACAAATTTACCATACATACTATTATGTATTGCATAGTAGTTGGTTTATTGCTGACCTTTGACACATCGAAACGCAGTTAACACTGCAAAACTTAAAAGCTATTTACAAAAAATAAACAATTACAATTATGAAAAAGCAATTCAAAACTATCGCCTTAGCTCTATTTGCCACTACACTTTCATTTGCTGCTTTAGCAAATACCGAAAACCCAAACCCAGAAAAAGCAAAGACTTTTGAAGTGGGAATGTACTACGATTATAACACTGGTACTATCAAGACATTCATTGAGAAACAAAAGGGAGACCAACTACATGTTACTTTTCTTAATGAAGAAGGAGAAGAGCTTTCAGAATCTTATTTAAACAAAAAGCAGGATTCAGGAAGGGTTTACTTTGATATTAATTCATTGCCTACTGGAACTTATAATATTAAGGTTAGCAACGGTAAAGAAGAGATAGTAAAGCCAGTGAATATCTCTCAGCCTAGCCCAGTGACTGTTGTGGAATTTTCAAAATAATATGACTTTCTGAGTTCTTAGAAGTTTAATATTCATCCTTATCGAAGCAGTAAACACTGCAAAAAAATTAGAAGCTATTACAAAAAAATAAAAAATACAATTATGGAAAAGCAATTCAAAACTATCGCCTTAGCACTATTCGCCACTACACTTTCTTTTGCTGCTTTAGCAAATACCGAAAACCCAAACCCAGAAAAAGCGAAGACATTCGAAGTGGGAATGTACTATAATTATAACACGGGAACCATCAAGACCTTTTTTGAGAAACAAAAAGGCGACTACCTTCAAGTTACTTTTCTAGATAACGAAGGAAATGAGCTCTCTGAGTCTTTTCTAACCAAAAAGCAGGAGTCGGGTAGGATTAACTTTGATATAAATACACTCCCTAATGGAACATATAAAATTAAGGTTAGCAATGGCAAAGAAGAGATTGTACAACCAGTTAATATTTCGCAACCTTCACCGATGAAAATTGTGAAGTTTTAAAGAAAAGGGGAAATCTAGTTTTAAAAGGGGGGAATGTACTTAAGAGGTATGTTTCCCTCTTTTTTGTTACCGAATAAAAACGAATTCATTTTGACTAGAGGCCTTTACGTCAAACTCATAATTACCATAGTTGAACGTTTTAAGGTCTTCTGCCTTTTCGATATTCTTGTCTAAAATATATCTCACCATCATACCTCGAGCTTTTTTGGCATGAAAACTAACCACTTTTAAGTTTCCTTTTATGTAGTCTTTAAAAACAGGCGTGATAACGGGAGATTTTAATAAATCAGGTTTCACTGCTCCAAAATACTCGTTGCTAGCTAAATTGACAAAAGGCTCGCCATCTTCTAATTCGTCGTTAATAGCCTGCGTAATTTTTTTATCCCAAAATTTATAAAGGTTTGGTTTACTCCCAACCTTAAGTTTTGTTCCCATTTCAAGCCTGTAAGGCTGAATTAAATCTAAAGGCTTAAGTAAACCATAAAGACCCGAGAGAATTCTCAGTTTATCGTTCATTTGGTCTATTTGCTCAGCGTTTAAAGTATAAGCATCTAATCCTAAATAAACATCTCCTTTAAAGGCAAAAACGGCTTGACGAGCATTTTCGGTATTGTATTCTTCCTCTCTGTTTAGGTTTCTTTCTCTATTTAATTCGGCCAAAGCTTTTGAGATACTCATCAAATCAGAGAGTTTCTTGGCAGACTTGGTTTTTAGAGCGGCGTTTAGTTTTTCAGTTTCTTTTAAAAAACTAGGTATGCTAAACTTGTCCGTAGGCAATGCACTTTCAAAGTCTAATGTCTTGGCAGGAGAAATTACAATTTTCATAAATCTTTTTGGGATAGTACTCAGTCAATCAAGAAACGCTAATCTCGGCTTGACAGTTTCTGGTTTACCTAGTTTGTTCTATTTTTCTCCGTTCGGTATCTGCTATTTTGTCCGTTTATGGACATTTTTTGTTGAATTAATTTGTTGTAAGTGTCTTGTAATTAGTGATTTATTTTAGTTGGCATAGGTTTCGCTTTTAGAATTGTTATATAAATACTCATGTAAGTTTTGACATAAAAAAATCAAGTTATGGCACATATCGCGATACCAATTCCACCAGGGAATGGCAAACAAGAAGTAGAAATTGAGGTAACCATAAATGGTCAAAAACAAGAGCTTCATTACCGTGTAGAGCTTTTTTACTGGGAAGACTGTGAAGTACCGACAGTAGATAGGGCGGAGTGTATCAGCCATCTTTTGAAGGACTATGACCAAGAATGGAGCTTGTATTTTATTGGCTCGCCTACTGATGAATTTGTTCCAATAACCTTTGTGAAAAGAGACGATTTGAAAAAACAGCGAGCTCTGCTGCAACCTGTTTAGGTTTTTTGACATCTCAAAACCAAGCAAGGCAAAACACAAGCCTAAACAATTATTTACTCAATCTTAATCAATTCAAAAATTATGAAAAAGCTATTCGTATTAGGTTTATTAACATGCATAAGCCTTATTTCTTATGCTCAAAAAGAACCGTTTCTAGTCAAAACATTTAACGCCGATGACATTGAGAACTTAGATGTAAGAACATCTGGAGGTGGTATTGAGGTGACAGGCGTTTCGGGTTCACGTACCGTGGTAGAGGTTTTTATAAAAGGGAATGGAGACCTTTCGAACGCAGAAATAGAGGATAGACTGCGTGACTATACGCTGGAAGTAAGAAAAGAAGGAGGCACACTTATTTGCTTCGCAAAATCTAACGTAAAGAACAATTGGAAGAAAGGACTTAACATTACCTTTAAAATTAAGTCTCCTAGAAATGTGGATACGGAGTTGTTAACTAGTGGCGGCGGCATTCATTTGACAAATCTTCATGGCGACTTAAACTTTAGCACAAGTGGCGGAGGTCTTCATTTGAGCAAATTAAGTGGTGATATTTATGGCAGAACCTCAGGTGGAGGTATTTATGTAAGTGATGTAGTAGACAGAGTAGATTTAAGTACGAGTGGGGGAGGGATAGACGTGGAAAATGCAGAAGGTGATATTAAACTAAGAACTTCTGGAGGAGGTATTAAACTAGCAAATATGCGAGGTGATATAGATGCTCACACTAGTGGAGGAAGTATAAAAGCCTCCGATATTGAAGGAGAACTAATTACTGGAACTTCCGGCGGTTCTATTCGTTTAGAAAGAATAGCGGCCAGTGTAAAGGCAAGTACCAGCGGAGGAAGTATTAAAGCAGATATTTTGGAGGTAGGTGACTTTTTAGTTTTGCACACCAGTGCCGGCGGAATTGATGTAAACCTACCTATGGACAAAGGAATGGACTTAGACATAAAGGGTTCAAGACTTACCATGGCTTATAAAAACTTTGAAGGGGATTTTGATAAAAATCATGTTCGCGGTAAAGTAAATGGCGGCGGAGCCAATGTTGATATTTCTTCAAGTACTGGGCATGTAAATATTAATTAAAGACACTGATATTAGTAACAGAAAAAATCCGAGTTGGAACGTATTAGTCCTAACTCGGATTTTCTTTTTTAAGAGTTTGTAATAATAACAGTTTATGTATTGGTTGGAATTTCTAGTTCTACGATAAAACCTTTTTGGTAATAAGCTTTCAGAGTGCCTTTTAATGATTTGGCTCGAGTTGCCATGTTGCTCATACCTAAACCATCAGAAGGCTTTGTGTTTTTCTCCGAGCCGTCATCTCTTATTGTCAATGTTAAGGTGTTGGCTTTTTTGTTAAAATTAATGGTAACATGCTTGGCATCAGAATGTTTAAGGATGTTGGTGATGGCTTCTTTAAAAATGAGGTAAACGTTTTGTCTGATTTCTGGATTAATAAACTCTCCATTTTTAAGGCTTTCTATCTTAATGTCATAGGAAATATTCTTAAGAGGTAAGTTGCTTTCGGCAAAGGCTCTCATTCTATCCGTCAGATTTTCGTATTTGTCTTTTCTGGCATCCATGGCCCATACGGTGTCTCGCATTCGTTCCATGGCATCTCTACTCATTTCGCTTAATGTGGTAAGCTCTTTTTGTTGCGTTTTGTCTGCCGAATAAGACATTAACTCTGATTTCATGGACAAGCCTGAAAGTATGCTTCCTACATCGTCATGGAGGTCAGTCGATATTTTAGCTCGCATGGCTTGGGTTGCTTTATACTTTTCTAAAGTTAGGTAGACATTATAGCGAGTCCATGCGTAAATAAGCAGAATTGCAGACACAATGTAAAACAAATAAGCCCACCAAGTTTTCCACCAAGGTGGTGTAATACTAAATTGATATTGACTGATATTACTCCAAATTCCGGCCTCATTCATGGCTTTTACTTTGAAAGTATATTTCCCTGGGCTTAAGTTGCCATAAGTGGCTTCAGGAGTTTTTGTAATGGAGCTCCAGTTTTTTTCTAAGCCCTCCAGTTGATATTGATATTTTACGGATTGCGGTTTGTTTACATCAATTCCTACAAACTCAAAACTCACAAAGTTGTTATCATAGGGTAATACAGGTTCTAGCGGAATTCCTGTGTTATTTATAAAACCATTAAACTTAAATCTACCTACTTCTAATCCGTTTTTTAAAGTGTAAGAGCCCTCGGTGGTCCAATTAATAGCCTCATTAAATAGTTTAAAGTTAAGTAGTTCTATGTCTACAGAACTCTCTTTTTCCTTAACCTCGTTGAGGTCAATAAAGCTTATTCTGTCAAGTAAAAGAATCCAAAGTCGGTTAAATTTATCTTTCAAAATGTAATGCCTTCCGTCTCCATTTCCAATGAAATTATTTTCAGAGCCAAAAACGGTGAATAGGTTTTTGTCAAGAAAAGTATCTTGAGAATCTAGGCTCTCAAGTATACTTTTGTCAATTTTAGCAACTCCATTACGGGTGCTAATCCACATGTTTTTATTGTCGTCTTGAATGGCAGTTAAAACCACATTGCTGGGCAAGCCATCATTCATTGTGAATTGATTTAATTTATTGGTCTTTCTGTTTAACCTGAAAATACCTTCACCTACCAATGAACTTAGCCAATAAGCTCCAGTGTGGTCTTGAAAATAGCTTTCTATAATGCTCAGGTTTTGACCGGAGGTTTTTGGGTAATTTGTTAGTTCGGTTTGTTCTTTATTCAGGAAGGATATTCCAGCAAAGGTGGTAAATACGTAGTTGGTGTCAATGTCTTGATTTATCTGAATAATTTCTCTGTCAACTAAACCTTGGTCAATGGTATAATGTGTTCTTGTGTTTTTCTTTTTATCAATCTTAAAAACACCTTCTTTTTCTCGTGAGCTATACCATATATCACCGAGGTAGTCGGTATAGAGCGATACTACCTTATGACCAGCATCTTTATATTGCGTAATGGTATTATGGTCGGCCGAAAGTTTACAGAGGTCGCTATCCCAAAAGCCAAACCAAATATCGCCGTCTTGGTCTACTGTAATTGCGTTAATGTTTTGTCCGCTTAATCCACTTTCTACCGTGAAATTAGTAATGGTGTTGTTGCCAAAGTCAAAATAAGAAACACCTCCTAAGTCGCAGCCTACCCATATATTGCCATTTGCTTCTTGATGTAAACTTCGAGCTGCCTGACTGGTTAGTCCGTCCTGAGTAAAGAAGCTAGAAAACATCTTGTTGTATTTAACCGCTCCCTCGTAAGTGCCAATCCAAATATTACCAGCCCTATCCTGAAGTAGCCCGCTTGTTTCATTACTCGGTAGTCCCTCGTTAATGGTAATGTTTTTTAGTAAATCTTCTTTTAGGGCATATGCCCCGTCAAATTCTGTGGTGAACCAGATAGTTTTGGAGTCGTCTTCCAAAATGCTCTTAAGTCTAGACTTTCCAAGCTTGTCATAGGAGATAAAAGTTTCTCCATCAAAACGAGTAATAGAGGCAAAAGAACCAAACCAAATGGAGCCATCACTACTTTCTGTCAAACAAGAGATTGCTAAATTACTTGTCTCAGGAAATTGAATATATGAGTTGCCATCGTACTTTATTAAACCCATTTGCTCGGTGGCAAACCAAATATTGCCCATTCCGTCTTCAAGGATAGCATTCACGGGTCCCTTAAATTCATTAAATGTTATTAGTTCATCAGGCTTATCCTTTTCAATCTTAAAAACGCCATCCGTTTGAGAGGCTAACCAAAAGTTGCCATCCTTGTCTTGCATGAACTGGTTGATACCCTTGGCTAGAATATCATTCGATGTATGAAAATTAGACATGTTTTCACCATCAAACTTGCTAATTCCTTTTCTATGCGAAAACCAGATATTACCATCCATGTCTTCATAGACATGGTCAATATAGCCATCTGCCAAGCCTTGATTCTGACCAAAGTTCTCGTAGGTTCTACCGTTGTATTTCGAGACGCCGAGGTAAGAAGAAATCCAAATATTTCCTTTTCTGTCTTGAAGTATGTCGTGTACTTTACTGTCTATGAGTCCGGATGTAAGATCATAAACGTTAAAGTTATATGGGTTGTAATCTGGGAAGTTTGGTTGCTTAGCAATATTTGACTGAGCTGCTGGGCTCTTAACTTTTGTTTCTGTAAGTGGAGTTCTTAAGGTTTCTTGAAGCTTATTGTTATTTATATTTTTTGTTTGGGCGTAAGTGGTTTTTCTCGGGTTTACTTTAATCCCTTTTTTTGGCAGTATTATAATTTGAGTATTGCCTACTCTTTTTACCAAGTTCCTTCCCATGGGAACAGTGTTTGGCTCTGGCAGCGTGTTTAGCTTTATTGTAGAAAAGATGGCATCTCGCTCTTTTGAATTTGTTTGTAAGCTTTTGGAAGCGTCTTTCTCTTTACAAGCTGTAATCGTGGTAAGAAGTATTAGAAGAAGGTAGTTCAGGCGAGTCATTTGTTTCGCGTTAAGTTAAGAAACCTGACCTTTCATGAATTTAGAGATGGCTTCGGTTTTGTTGCTCACATGTAGTTTCTTATACATTCGCTTAATATGGGAGCGTACAGTCTCTACCGAAATATTGAAGTCTTCTGCTATTTGCAGGTAGGTTTTTCCGTCTACCAAACTTTCTAAGATTTCAAGCTGTCTCTCTGGTAAACTAAATTTAGCATCGGATTTTTTAGGAGACAAATGATTGAAAATTTCCCTTGCAATGGCTGGGGACATATAGGAGCCACCATTATCAACTATATTAACGGCATCTAAAATAGCTTTCAAACCCGCTTTTTTTGAAACATAAGAACAAGCACCGTTATAAATGGCTTTTAAAATGACATCCTCTTCTTCATAAGTGGTGAGCATGATAATGTCTAGTTCAGGAAACTTTTCCTTAATGGGGGCAATGGCATCAATTCCTGAAATGCCGGGCAAGCCCACATCAAGAATTAAAATGGAAGTAGCCTCGTGTTTAGCTAGATTGGCGGGATTAATAAAGTCTTCAGCTGAATGAAAAATTCCTGTAATTTTTATGTCAGGTTGCATTTCTAAGAATGAAGAAACACTGTCTGTAACTATTTTGTCATCATCTATTAGGCAGACTGTTTTCATGCTGTTTTTTTATACGACGGTTAAATTACTTTCGGGCTTTTTTAGTAGCACGAATTTAACATTTTAATTAAGTGTGTCACCCTAAAGGGTGACAAAAACGCCAAAACGAAAGAAAATTGCACCCTTCAGGGTGCTCGACAAATAGTTTTATTGTTGGAGATTTACATGTGTTTTCTGTTTTATAGCCGTGAGTAATGATTTTTTAGAGAACTGAGCCTTTTTGTCGAATATTAAAAGAATAGATTCAAGGCAAATTCACTTGTGGCAATCACTATTTGTGTCTTTTTGATTTTTAAAGATAGGTTTCTTAAAGTCTAAGATGCTGTATAATCAATATTATAGTGGTTTGGATTGTAATGACGATCCCTGAAACGTTGATAGAAAAGAGAAGGTATAGGTGTTCTCAAAATATTTCTTAACGAAATAAAAGGAGTAAATTGGGGCAAATTAACGTTCAGTTCTATCCTTTATGCTACGAGACCTTTTTAAAAACATTTTTCATTTATTTCCAGAGCCTTTTCAGCATTCTTTTAGAAAGTATCAGTTTAAAAAATGGGTAGAGTCAGGGAGCTCAATTCCACCACCACAAGTTGTCAAACTTTTCAAAATTCAGGAATTACAAAAAGAGTATAATTGTAAGACGTTTGTAGAGACAGGAACCTATAAAGGAGATATGATTTTTGCATTGAAAAGTCATTTTCCGAAATTGATTTCGGTGGAGCTTTCACCTTTGTATTATAAAAAAGCTCTCAAAAAGTTTAGAAAAAATAAGAACATAGAGTTGCACTTTGGCGATAGTGGAGTTTTAATACCCCAGATTATAAAAGAACTTTCTGATACTACATTATTTTGGCTTGATGGCCATTTCTCTTCTGGTGAAACAGCTCAAGGAGATAAAGATTGCCCTATTTATGGAGAATTAAATGCGATTTTTACATCACCATACCCACATGTTTTATTGATAGATGATGCCCGTTGTTTTGTTGGTGAAAATGACTATCCAACTATTTCAAACTTGCGTGATTTTATAGAAAAACACAAACCGGGAAGTTTTTTTGAGGTAAAAGATGATATGATTACAGTTATTGTCAAATAATCAATTTACTAGCTTATTCTTAGTTTAAATATCATTGACCTAATGGTCATTTTATAAGGCTTCTATTTGCCATATAAAAACCTTACCTTTGCAGCCATTTTTAGAAGAAAAATCATCAGTTTATGTTAACAGTTTCTAATATATCTCTTCAGTTCGGAAAAAGAGTTCTCTTTGACAATGTCAACTTGAAATTTGTTCCAGGTAACGTTTACGGTCTTATTGGTGCCAATGGTGCAGGTAAGTCTACATTCGTTAAAATTCTTTCAGGCGAAATAGAAGCAACCTCAGGTTCTTTCAGTCTTGACCCAGGAGAGAGAATGTCGGTTTTGAGTCAAAATCAGAATGCCTATGATGAATATCCAGTTTTAGAAACTGTGATGAGAGGTAACGAAAAGCTTATAGAGGTGATGCATGAAAAAGATGCCATCTATATGAAGGAAGACTTCACAGAAGAAGACGGTAATCGTGCTGCAGACTTAGAAGCGGAGTTTGCTGAAATGAATGGTTGGGAAGCTGAGTCAGATGCTGCTACTTTACTTTCAGGTCTTGGTGTGAAAGAGCAATATCACCAAACTTTAATGGCTGATTTGAATCTGTCTGAAAAAGTAAAGGTTCTTTTGGCCCAAGCTCTTTTCGGAAACCCTGATGTTCTTTTATTAGATGAGCCTACTAACAACTTGGACATTGAGTCTATTTTGTGGTTAGAGAATTTCTTGATGAATTTCAAGAATACTGTAATTGTAGTATCTCACGATAGACACTTTTTAGATAACGTTTGTACATACATTGCCGATTTAGATTTCAAGAAAATAAATCTTTACGGTGGTAACTATACATTCTGGTATGAGTCTAGCCAGTTGGCGGCTCGTCAGCGTTCTGACCAGAACAAAAAAGCAGAAGAGAAAAAGAAGGAGTTGGAAGACTTTATTCGTCGTTTTTCTGCCAACGTGGCAAAGTCTAAGCAGGCTACAGCCCGTCAAAAGATGATTGATAAGTTAGATATTTCAGCTATTCAGCCATCATCTAGAAGATATCCTTATATAGGCTTTAAGCCAGAGCGTGAAGTAGGCGATCAGATGTTAATGGTAGAAGACCTTAGCTATAAGAATGAGGAAGGAGAGTATCTTTTCAAAGACCTTTCTTTCCAAGTAATGAAAAAGGATAAGATTGCCTTTTTAAGCAAAGATGGTTTAGCTGTTTCTGCTCTTTTTGACATTTTAATGGGCAAGAAGAAAGCAACCTCGGGAGATTTTAAGTGGGGAGTAACTATAACTAAAGACTACCTACCAAATGATAATACGGAGTACTTCTCTGATTCTGATTTGAATTTAGTTGATTGGCTTCGTCAATACTCTGAAGATAAAGACGAGACTTTTGTAAGAAGCTTTTTAGGAAGAATGCTTTTTGCAGGAGAAGAGGCGTTGAAACAGTGTACAGTTTTATCTGGGGGAGAAAAGCAGCGTTGTATGTTCTCAAAAATGATGCTTTCTAACTCTAACGTCTTGCTTTTTGATGAACCTACCAATCACCTTGACTTAGAGTCAATTCAGGCTTTAAATAAAGGCATGGAAGAGTATGATAGTAATATCCTTTTCACATGTCATGATCACCAGTTGACTAACACGGTAGCAAATAGAGTTATTGAGCTTACGCCAAAAGGCTGTTTAGATAAACTTATGAGCTTTGATGATTATTTGACAGATGCAAAAGTAAAATCTCAGCGTGCCGAGTTGTATGATTAGAATATTAATAACAGAAGTTAATTAGCTTCTCTGAAACTTAATAGAGCATAAAAAAAGCTTGAACCATTGGTTCAAGCTTTTTATTTTACAATCGGATATATTTAATGTTATTCAGCAGTAGTTAAACTTGCTGAAAGGTATTCTCTATTCATTCTAGCAATATTCTCTAATGAAATTCCTTTAGGGCACTCTACTTCACATGCACCAGTATTGGTACAGTTACCAAAGCCTTCTAGATCCATTTGAGTTACCATGTTTTTAGCTCTTTCTGCAGCTTCTACTTTACCTTGAGGTAAAAGAGCGAACTGAGATATTTTAGCCGAAACAAAAAGCATTGCAGAAGCATTTTTACAAGAAGCTACACATGCTCCACATCCAATACATGTAGCAGCATCAAAGGCTTTATCAGCATCTACTTTAGGAATAGGGATAGAGTTAGCATCTTGGGTATTTCCAGAAGTGTTTACTGAAATGTAAGCACCAGCATGCTGAATTCTGTCAAAAGATGTTCTATCTACTATCAAATCCTTTATTACAGGAAAAGCTTTAGCTCTAAAAGGCTCTATGTAAATTTCATCGCCATCATTAAAACGACGCATGTGGAGCTGGCAAGTAGTGGTGCCACTATCTGGTCCATGAGGTTCGCCATTAATGTGCAAAGAACATGAACCACAAATACCCTCACGGCAATCATGGTCAAATGCTACTGGCTCTTCTCCTGTATTGATTAATTGTTCGTTTAAGACATCCATCATTTCAAGAAATGACATATGATCAGAAATTTCAGTGACCTTATAATCTACAATCCCACCTTTGTCCTCTGCATTTTTTTGTCTCCAAATCTTCAGTGTTAAATCCATGGTCAGTTTGTTATTTGTATGAGCGAGTTTTCAACTCAATGTCTTTAAATTCTAATTGTTCTTTGTGGAGTACGGCATCAGATGGTTCTCCTTTATATTCCCATGCAGCTACGTAGGCATAATTTTCATCATCACGCAGTGCTTCTCCGTCTTCTGTTTGATAATCTTCACGGAAGTGCCCTCCACAAGATTCGTTTCTTTCCAAAGCGTCTTTTGCGAATAGCTCACCAAGTTCTAAGAAATCGGCTACTCTATTTGCTTTTTCAAGCTCAGGGTTAAGTTCGCTAGCATTACCAGGAACACTAACATTTTTCCAGAAGTCTTTTCTAATGGCTTTTATTTCAGCAATGGCTTCTGTTAAACCTTCTTTGTTTCTTGCCATTCCTACTTTATCCCACATGATTTTACCAAGCTTCTTGTGGTAATAATCGACAGAGTGAGTTCCCTTATTATTAACAAAGAACTCAAGTTTCTCTTTTACTGAATTTTCAGCTTCTTCAAATTCAGGAGAATCAGTAGAGATTGGGCCGGTTCTAATATCATCTGATAAGTAATGACCAATGGTGTAAGGCAATACAAAATAACCATCAGCTAAACCTTGCATAAGAGCTGATGCTCCTAATCTGTTGGCACCATGGTCAGAGAAGTTAGCTTCTCCAATAGCATAGCAACCAGGAATAGTAGTCATCAAGTTATAATCAACCCAAACCCCACCCATAGTATAGTGTGTGGCAGGATATATCATCATTGGTGTAGTGTATGGGTCTTCATCCACAATCTTTTCATACATCTGGAAGAGGTTACCATATTTAGACCTAACTACTTCTGTACCTAGCTCAATGATTTTTTCCATCGAGGCATCTTTCAAACCATGAATCATGGCCTGCTCTTTACCGTATCTTTCTATAGCAGACTTAAAGTCTAAGTAAACTGCTTCACCTGTTTGGTTTACACCATAACCGGCATCACATCTTTCTTTTGCGGCTCTAGAGGCTACGTCTCTAGGTACTAAGTTACCAAAAGCAGGATATCTTCTCTCTAAGTAGTAATCTCTGTTTTCTTCAGAAATTTCTGTTGGTTTAAGACGACCTTCTCTAATGGCCATCACATCGTCCATATTTTTAGGAACCCAAATTCTACCATCGTTTCTTAACGACTCCGACATTAATGTCAATTTGGATTGGTAATCACCAGAACGTGGAATACACGTTGGGTGAATTTGTGTGTAACATGGGTTGGCAAAGAAAGCTCCCTTTTTGTGGATTTTCCATCCAGCTGTTACGTTAGAACCCATAGCGTTAGTAGAAAGGAAATATACGTTCCCGTAACCACCACTTGCTATTACTACAGCGTGAGCAGAATGTCTTTCTATCTCACCTGTGATTAAATTTCTTGCAATAATTCCTCTTGCTTTACCATCTACTATAACCAAGTCAAGCATTTCATGACGGTTATACATTTGGATTTTACCACGAGCTATTTGACGATTCATGGCAGAATAAGCACCTAATAGAAGCTGCTGCCCAGTTTGCCCTTTGGCATAAAAAGTCCTAGAAACTAAAACTCCTCCAAAAGAACGATTATCTAATAGTCCACCATAATCTCTTGCAAATGGTACACCTTGTGCTACGCACTGGTCAATGATGTTTCCAGAGACTTCAGCTAGTCTGTGTACGTTAGCCTCTCTTGATCTATAGTCGCCACCTTTAACGGTGTCATAAAATAATCTATAATTTGAGTCACCATCACCTTGATAATTCTTTGCGGCGTTAATTCCCCCTTGAGCAGCAATAGAGTGAGCTCTTCGAGGAGAATCTTGGTAACAAAATGCTTTTACGTTATATCCTAACTCAGCCAGTGTAGCTGCGGCCGAACCTCCAGCAAGACCAGTTCCTACCACTATAACATCAATGGAACGTTTGTTCGCTGGATTAACCAGATTGATTTTGTCTTTATAGGATGTCCACTTGTCGGCTAGTGGGCCTTCAGGAACTTTGGCGTCTAATTTAAAATTTGCCATGATTGTTATCTTTTTAAATTATTTAATTAGAAAATAAACTGGAATGACAGCAAATGCCAATGGAATCAGAATTGCGAAAATCCATGTCCCCAATTTTTTTACTAATGGAGTGTATTTAGGGTGGTTAAGACCAAGTGTTTGAAATCCACTTTGAAAACCATGCAATAGGTGAAAGCCTAAAGCAGCCATTGAAAGCACGTAGAATAATACCAGAAGAGGATTTGAGAAAGAAGCTTCGGCTTCTGCATACAAATCTTTTACTACGGTAGTTTTTGTTCCTTCAGCTTCATTTATAGTTTCAAGTAACTTAACCTCTTGTGTGTAGTCAGAAGAAAGAGACTCAATAGAATTCATAGCTCCAGAAGCAATGTTTTCGGTATAGCTTACATAAGGCAAGTGGCCAAATTTATATTCATACCAGAAATCACCCATGTGAACTGCTAAGTAAACCAATACAATGGTTCCTAAAATTGCCATCTTTTTACTTGCGAAAGAACCTTGATTCTTCGACATCGCGTAACTTTTTGGTCTGGCTTTTCTGTTTTGGAATTCCAGGTAAAGGCCCCAAAAGGCATGAAACAAGATAGAGGTGTAAAGCAGATAGGAAACTGTCTTGATAAGCGGGTTGGTTGTCATAAATACCGTATAGGTATTAAATGCATAACCTCCGTCATCTTTGAACAATTGAAGATTTCCAATCAAGTGAATAATTAAGAAAGTACAAAGGAAAAGCCCCGTCAGAGCCATTAGTACTTTTTTGCCGATTGAGCTAGTTAATGTTTTGGTAAGCCAAGACATATAATGATTATTTATTTTGGTCAATAATGAAACCTCTCATACTTAGAATAGTACAAAATTCGAGGTCAAAAGTAAGTACCAAAGAGTTTAGAACCAATAAAAAAATCAATTAGAAATAGCAAATTTTGATTTTTAGACTGTTTCTAAGCGATTCTATGGTCATGTTTGAAACTAGCGTAGAAAATGTATTTGTTTTGATATATTTGAAAAAAAACTATCTCGAATTCTTCGGATATATGAATATTGAGACCACTTATTGCGTTAGTTATACTACATATATGAAGATTCCTTTAAACTGCATGAAGAAATATTTATCGTATCTATTAGTACCTCTTTTCTTTTTCCTGAGTACTCAGGCTTATGCAACGCACATTAGAGCGGGAGAAATTACGGCAGAAAGAATTTCAAACACGTCTTTAACATATAGGATAACACTTACCACTTATACGGATGAAGTGGGGGGGAAAAGTGCTAACGAAGCTCAAGAAGATGTAGATTTTTATCCGGGTTTTTCGAACAATGGTGTAGTTAGTTATAAAGTACCAAGGAGAGAGAAGGTGCTTATTAGTCCAACTACAGTTAGAAATACCTACGTTACCACGGTAACTTTTCCGGGAGCAGGTTTTTATAAGATAAGTTGCGGAATACCAAATAGAAACGAAGCGACCATAAACCTACCACAGCCTTCTGATAACATTACATTTTTTGTCCAAACTACACTTTTAATAAACTCAGCATTTGGCTTAAATAGTACACCAGTACTTTTAAATATACCAATTGACTCAGCAGCAGTTGGGGTCAAGTTTATCCATAATCCAGGTGCTTTTGATATAGATGGGGATAGTTTGTCTTATAAGTTGACTATCCCAATGGAGGACAGTGAGCAAGCAAATGGAATAGGCGGACCGATTGAGGGATATACTGACCCTAGTTTAGTAGGAGATGCACCTATTAGAAATGAAGCAGATACGGGGCCGGCTACTTTCAAAATTGATGCTAGAACAGGAGATTTAATTTGGGATGCTCCACAAAAAATCGGTCAGTATAATGTAGCTTTTACCATAGAAGAATGGCGAAAAGCTCCTGACGGCACCTATGCTAGAATAGGTGTGATTGTAAGGGATATGCAGATTATTGTGGTGGAAACCGACAATAGAAGACCAGAACTAGAAGTCCCTAATGACTTTTGTGTAGAAGCTGGTGATTTGATTGAATTCGAAGTTTTAGGAACTGATGATGACGAAGACCAAAGTTTGAAGATTACTACAAATGGAGGTGTTTATAATTTGGGGGCTGATGGTTCATTTAAAAGGTTTGTGGCAGATGAGGCTGCAGAGTTTAGTACTTCTTCGGGAGATAATAATGTGTCACCAGTTACAGGGAAGTTTACTTGGCAAACAAACTGTGCTCATGTGAGAGAGCAGTCTTATGATGTGCTTTTTAAAGTTGAAGATTTACCGGGAAGGTTTATCACACAGTTGGTAGATATAAAAACGGTTAAAATTAATGTCAATCCGCAAAGGGTTAAAGGTCTTACGGGTAAAGAAACCGAAGATGGTGTAACGCTTACATGGCAACAATATCCGGAATGTACTGGTGAAGGAAAGATTTTTGTTTACAGAAAAGATGGCTGTAGTGGATTAAATCCAGGGGTTTGTGTTCAAGGGATGCCTGATGCTTGGAGGTATGTTAAAATAGGGGAGGTAGCCTTGGGGGATACCACTTTCATAGATAACAATGCGGAAAACGGGCAAATATATAGCTATAGGTTGGTAGCAGAAGTGGGTGTTTCTCAGTTTAATACTATGCTAAGTTCTCCTTCAACCGAGTTTTGTATAGGAAGTGAGTTGCCAAAGCGTGTTCCGGTGATTACGCACGTAGATGTGGAATCCACCAATAATACAAGTGGAAGTGTAATGGTAAAGTGGTCAAAGCCAATAGGACTAGATACTGCTGACTTTAAAGGACCTTATTCTTATAAACTTTTTAGAACAGAAGGACTTGGAGGCGACAGCTTTGTAGAAGTTACTACCATTAATACCTCTCTAGGAGATGCTGCAGATACCATGTTTTTTGATACAGGATTAAATACCCTTGATTTAGTTTATAAATATAAAGTAGCATTTTACTATGAAGGAGATAAACTAATGGGTGAGGCTCCAGCGGCTACATCAGTGAGACTTGGAGGAACCCCTGACGATAGACAAATTAATCTGACTTGGGAAGCAAATACTCCATGGATAAATGATAACCAGACGCACTTAGTTTATAGAGAGGATAAAGAAAACCCCGGTGTGTTTAATGTCATTGCAGAGGTAGCAGTTACAGGACCAAACACTTACAGTTTTACAGATAAGGGTGAAGACACCTTTCTTGCCGATGGAGACCAGTCTATAGTGATGGAAAACAATATTGAGTATTGTTACAAAGTAACCACTCGAGGAATCTACGGTAATGAAGCCTCCGTGTTTGGTGTTTTGGAAAATGAATCTCAGGAGTTTTGTTTATCTGCGGCTGACAGAACACCGCCTTGCCCATTAGTGATAAATTTAGATCAGCTAGATTGTGAAAATATTCCCCAAGAAGATTTTTGTAGGCCAAATGCCTTTACTAATAAACTTAACTGGAGTACACCAGAAAATGTAGGAGGGGTGAATTGTAGAACAGATTTAATACGATATAATGTATACTATTCTCGATTTCCTGATGGTAACTTTGAGCAAATTGGTATTACCGAAGGCACTACCAGTAGATACGATCATATCAAAAATCCAACGGACGGTTTTGCTGGATGTTATTATGTAACAGCGGTGAGTATTTTGGATGTGGAGAGTGAGCCGAGTAATATGGTTTGTGCCGATAACTGCAACAAGATATCTTTTCCAAATGTTTTCTCTCCGAATGGTGATGGTAAAAACGATACGTTTGAGCCAATGGATTGTCCTGCATTTATAAAATCTATTGAATACCAAATTTACAATAGACAAGGTCTGCTAGTGGCAGAAGGGGAAGGTTCAAGCCTAAGTTGGGATGGTAGAGGAATAAATGACCAAGAACTTTCTGTAGGGACGTACTATTATCTTATTAATGTTCAGTTTAATAGGTTAGAAGAAAATTCAGACGTTTTTACCTACAAAGGGTATCTAGAGTTGGTTAAATAAGATTCAAAAAGAAAGGCCTGAGAAGAAATTCTCAGGCCTTGTGGATTTATGTAAATCAATCAATCTTACTTTAGGAGCTCGTAAATACCAGCTACTCCTTGTCCACCACCTACGCAGGCAGTTACAAGACCATATTTTTGATTTCTTCTTCTCATTTCATTCAAAATTTGAACGGTCAATCTACCACCAGTAGACCCTAAAGCATGTCCAAGGGCAATAGCTCCACCATTAGGATTAAGAATGTCTGGATTGATTCCAAGCTCTTTAGTAACAGCAAGTGCTTGTGACGCAAATGCTTCGTTTAATTCTACTTGGTCTATATCTTTTAATTTTAAATTAGCCTGCTCTAAAGCCTTTGGCACAGCGTATACTGGCCCCATTCCCATAATTCTAGGGTCACAGCCTGCCACTGCATAAGCTAGCATCTGAGCTACTGGTTCTAGGTTTAATTCTTTCACCATTCTTTCAGACATCACTATCACAAAAGCAGCTCCATCTGATGTTTGGGAAGAATTACCTGCTGTTACACTTCCGCCTGCGGCAAATACTGGTCTAAGTCTCGCAAGGGCTTCAACACTTGTGCCCGCTCTTGGGCCTTCATCTTTTTTGATAATGCTTTCTTTGGTTTTCTTTTTACCAGAGTTTGCGTCAAAATAAGTTTCAGTAACAGTTATTGGAACAATTTCCTCATCGAATTTTCCGTCAGCTTGAGCCTTTAAGGCTTTCATGTGCGACTTGTAAGAAAACTCATCCTGGGCCTCTCTTGATATTTTGAAATCTTGAGCTACCTGCTCTGCAGTCAAACCCATTCCTAAGTAATAGTCTGGATTATCACTAGCTATGTCATAATTCAATGCGGTTTTCCAACCCATGGTAGGTACCATAGACATAGACTCCGTTCCGCCAGCAATGATACAATCTGCCATACCAGCATTTATTTTACCAGCTGCCATAGCAATGGCTTCAATACCAGAACCACAATATCTATTGATGGTTACACCAGGAACGGCTTTTCCCATAGACAAAAGCGAAATGTATCTTGCCATTTGCATTCCTTGCTCTGCTTCTGGAACTGCGTTTCCTACTATTAGGTCGTCTACCCTGTTTGGGTCTAACTCAGGTACCTGAGCGAGTAGGTATTTAATGTTTTCTGCTGCCAAGTCATCTGGTCTGGTAAATCTAAATCCACCGCGACCAGCTTTTCCTACGGCTGTTCTATATCCTTTAACTATGTATGCTTTCATATTTTATTTTTTTAAGACTGTGAGATAAAAAATCATTGACTTTTTCTCGGCTCTATTTAATTTCTTGGTGGTTTACCTGTTGTCAATAAACCTTGCATTCTTTCTAAAGTCTTTTGCTCACCGCAAAGGCTCAAGAAAGCCTCTCTTTCTAAGTCAAGAAGATAATCTTCCGTTACGTTTTGAGCGTAGCTCAAATCTCCACCAGAAATAACATAAGCTAGTTTGTCAACGATTAAGGCATCATGGTCAGAAATGTAATTTCCAAGCCTCATTGATTTAATACCTGCTTTAAAAAGAGCTATTCCTGCCTTACCCTGTACTTTAACATCTGTTCTTTTGGTTGGCATAGTGTAGCCGTTTTCTGCCAATTCTACAGCTGCCTGCTTAGCTTCTGCTAATAGTCTTGACCTGTTAAGTACAATCTGGTCTCTTCCTTCTTTTAAATAACCCATTTCCATAGCTTCATGAGCGGAACCTGACACTTTTGCCTGAGCAATGTTCATAAATGCCGCTTGAAGAATGTTTAATTCTGAATCACCAGGCTTGTAAGCATCAGAACATCTAAGAGCCATCTCTTTAGTTCCGCCACCACCAGGGATAACACCTACACCTACTTCTACAAGTCCCATGTAGGTTTCTGCTGCTGCTACCACTTTGTCGGCATGAAGGTTAAGCTCTGTTCCGCCACCTAATGCTAGGGTGTGAGCTGCTGTCACCACTGGGATAGGTGAATATCTCGCCTTCATCATGGTTTGCTGGAATTGAGCTATCATCATGTTGATTTCGTCAAAATCCTGCTCAATAGCATACATGAATAGCATCGCTAAATTTGCTCCAGCGGAGAATGCCTCGTGGCTATCGTTACCTACGACTAATCCTCTAAAATCTTTTTCTGCAACAGCGTATGCTTTATTAAGACCTTCTACCACTTCCGCTCCAAAAGTATTCATCTTAGAGTGGAATTCTACACCTGCTATGCCATCTCCTAAGTCGAAGATTGATGAGCCAGCGTTTTTCCAGATTACATTCGTTTTTCTAATGTTATCAAGAATAATGAATGATTCTGTTCCTGGAATTACTAGGTAAGATTTGCTAGGAATGTCATAATAAAGTCGCTTGCCGTTTTCTATTTTATAGAAAGACTCATTGCCAGCGGCTAACATATCATAAACCCATTGCGAAGGCTTGTTGCCTTCAGCTTCGGCTATTTCTACAAACTTTTTGGCACCCACGGCATCAGCGGTTTCAAAAAGTCCCATTTGCCAACCGAAACCAGCTTTGATAGCATCATCTACTCTGAAAAGTTCATCCGCTATTTCAGGAATTCTGAAAGAGGCATATTTGAACGCATCCGTTAATGTTTTTCTGTAAAATTCACCCGCGGCGTTTTTTCCTGCCAATAGTACAGGAAATCTGTCAGCTAAATTGTCAATGCTTTTTGTAGCTCCTAAAGTGTCAAACTTTACTTTTTCAGTTGGTCTGTACGCTAGCGTATCAAAATCAAGGGCAAGAATGACTGTTTTACCTTTTTCTTTGGTCTTTTTATAAAAACCCTGACCAGTTTTATCTCCAAGCCATTTCTTTTCCATTAGGCTTGCCATGATTTCCGGCAGCTCAAATGCAGCAGAAGACTCGTCGTTTTTTAGCGTTGCTTTAAGGTTGTTGCAAACATTGACGGTAGTGTCTAGGCCTACTACATCAGAAAGTCTGAAAGAACCTGATTTAGGTCTTCCTACTACAGGGCCAGTTAGTTTGTCAATTTGCTCTACAGTTAAGCCCATTTCTGCCGCAGTACGAATAGTCTGCACCATGGCATAAATACCAAGGCGATTTGCAATAAAAGCTGGTGTGTCTTTACACAATACAGTTTGCTTACCTAAATAAAGGTCTCCGTAATGCATTAAGAAATCTATAATAGCTGAGTCTGTTTTTGGGCCAGGAATGATTTCCAGTAACCTCAAATATCTTGGAGGATTGAAAAAGTGTGTTCCACAAAAATGCTTTTGGAAATCTTCACTTCTCCCTTCACTCATGAGGTGTATCGGAATACCAGATGTATTAGAACTTACTAAGGTTCCTGGTTTTCTGTGAGCTTCTACTTTTTCATAAATAATCTTTTTTATATCAAGACGCTCTACCACTACTTCAATTATCCAGTCAACATCCTTTATCTTGGACATGTCGTCATCGAAGTTTCCTAAAGACACTCTTTTAACTACCTCTTTGTTATAGGTAGAGTTTGGCTTGCCTTTTACAGCAGCTGTAAACATGTCTGTAACAATTCTGTTTCTCACGTATGGAGAGTCTGTCCCCAATCCTTTCGCTTTTTCCGCATCGTTAGGCTCTCTAGGAACCATATCAAGCAATAAAACCTGACAGCCTATATTGGCAAAATGAAGAGCAATTCTGCTTCCCATTATTCCAGCTCCTAATACGGCTACTTTGTTTATTTTTCTGTTCATGTTTTGATATTAGTTATCTATCTATTTATTTTTTTGGAATCCAAGCCCAGTTCATTACGGCTTGAATAATCTCTTGTCCTGTTTCATCAGTTACCCTAATAGGAACGCTTAAGTCACCCTTTGGGGTATTTCTAATTTGTTCTATTTGCTCATCATCTAGCCAAGCAACTGCCATCTGTTTCCCTAAACTCCTTCTGATAAAGTTTATTGACAAGTCTTTCATCAATGGTAGCTTATCGTCCGGAATGTTCATGCCTACCACCATACCTGTAGCTGTTTCAGCTAAAAGTGTGGTGGCAGCAGCATGTATTTGTCCAATATGATTTTGGACCTTTTTTTTGTTCTGAAGTGAAATTACGACTTTATGGCAAGTCAACTTTTCAAAATGAATTCCTGCCGTACCTACAAAATTTACCACCCTACCTATCGATTTGTCAAGAAGCCATGGCTTAATGAACTTTGGCATTTTATTTACCTTTTCAATATTTCGGTTAAGTCGGTTATTGTATTCCATGGTGTAAAGGGTATGCAAGCATACTGTTGTAAAATTATCTACTTTGAAATTGGTATGCAAGCATACTATTAAAAGATTTTTCTAAGTACGCTTAGGATTATTCTTTGAATAAAAGAAAAGCGTTCCTTTTTGCAATGTTGTTGCATTTAGTGTTACTTTTGCATCATTGTTGCATTTGTGATTCAAGTTAAAGAAATGAAAAGATTTATAGAAAGACATTCACACCTTTTCCACAAACTGGGTTTAAGTTTGTCTTTTTTATGTGCTATACATTGTTTGGCTATGCCTTTCGTTTTGGTGCTTTTACCTTTTTTAGGAGCTAATTTTTTTAGTGACGGGGCGGAGTTTGCTATGATTGGTGTCAGCTTACTTATTGGTTTTTTCGTGCTTTTGAAAGATTATCGCCATCATGATAATATTTTACCTTTAGTTCTTCTGGGAGCGTCTTTCTGCTTGGTGCTTCTTCATGTATTTGTCCACAATCACGTTATCGTCTCGTTAAGCTCTATTTCTATGGCAGTGGCTTATTTCTATAATTGGAGATTGCATAAGAATGTTTGTTCGCATTCTTAGTAAGGAAAATCTATGGGATTTGGGTATTTGAATTCATAGTTCAATAGGCTTTTAAGTTTTTTCCCGTCAATTATTTTAAAGGGGATTGGCTGTTCAGGCTCTGTAAATTCCGGTTTTATAAACTCCGTCCTTTCCGCACAGTTTTCTAAAATTTCTTTTCTGTTCGGATGTATAGGTGCTGTTACATTAATAGTTTGATTGAAAATGTCTGCTTCTATTACTGCGTCAATAACACCAATTACATCATCTCTGAAAACATAATTGACCGGCGTGTTTCCATTCGTAAGATCTTTTTTGCCAGAGAAATATTTACAAGGAATTCGGCCATAACCCATAAGTCCGCTTAGTCTTAAAACGGTCAATCTTTCACTAACACTTTCTCTCAATATTTGTTCAGCTTTAAAAAGTGGGTTAGTTTCATTAGCTTCTGTTTCGCTCATTGACCTGTTTTCAGTAGGGTAAACAGAAGTGCTGCTTGTGTAAATCACTTTGACATTTTTACGCTCTTCAAGTTTTGAGGCAAGTTTAGTCATTTGCGTAAGAAAATTTTCTTCGCCATTCTTTTTGAGCCTTGGCGGAAAACAAATAACAAGGTATTTTGATTTGAAAAACTCTGTTTGTGAAACATCATTTTCTAAATCAATGATAAATGGTTTTATGCTCTGCTCTTCTAGCGTTTTAATTTTGTCTTTAGAGGTGGTGCTGCCTGAAACATTCCACTTTTTTAGGACAAAACTTTTAGCGAGTGGTAGTCCTAGCCAACCACAACCTAAAATTGAGATAGAAATTTCTTTTAAACTGTTTTCTTGAATATTTTGCATGAGATAAAACCGACCGCATTTTATTTAAACAACAAAGTAAAGATGAAAAAATTAGTGTTGGTGTTTTATTTTATTCTTGGTCAACTTACGGCACAAGAAAACTTCGCTTTAGTGATTCATGGTGGGGCAGGTACTATTACTAGAGAAAACCTAAGCCCAGAAATGGAGAAAGCCTATCAAGAAAAGCTAAATGAGGCTCTGCAGGCTGGTTATAAAGAACTGGCCGATGGGAAGCCCGCAATGGATGCAGTAGTAAAAGCCATTCAGGTTATGGAGGGGTCTGCCTTATTTAATTCAGGAATAGGTGCCGTGTTTACGCATGAAGGAAGAAATGAACTAGATGCTTCTATTATGGATGGTAAAACACTCGGGGCAGGTGCTGTGGCAGGAGTGAGCCATATCAAAAGTCCGATTGAAGCTGCTAGGGCAGTAATGGAAAAGTCCGAACACGTTTTATTGGCAGGAAAGGGTGCAGAAGAATTTGCGAAATTGAAGGGGCTGGATATGGTGGATAGTAGCTATTTTTATACAGATAGAAGGTGGAAGTCTTTGCAACGAGCTATTAAAAGAGACTCTATAGAGCTAGACCATTCGGAGGAATCACCAAAGAAGTCGTCTATGAATTATAGTGTGCCAGAAGATTATAAATTTGGAACGGTGGGCTGCGTGGCTTTAGATATGGATGGTAATTTGGCGGCAGGTACATCTACGGGAGGAATGACGAATAAAAGATGGAATAGGGTAGGAGACAGCCCGATTATAGGAGCTGGCACCTATGCCAATAATGCAACCTGTGCTGTTTCGGCTACTGGTCATGGTGAATATTTTATAAGGTCGGTAGTGGCCTACGATATTTCTGCTTTGATGGATTATAAAGGGCTTTCGTTGACAGAGGCGTCTGAGGAGGTAGTTCTGAATAAGCTTGTGAAGCTTGGTGGCTCTGGAGGAGTTATTGCTATTGATAAGGGAGGAAACGTAGCAATGCCTTTTAATACTAAAGGAATGTACCGTGGATATATGAAATCAAATGGCGAAAAATTGATATCCATCTATAAAGAAGTGGATTGAGAAGAATAAAGCCAATGGTATTTGTTAATTTTGCGGCTGATTTGTAGGATAAGTCCTACTTTGTGGCACTTCATTTATCAAAATCTTTGGAAATTAGCTTTTAAAATGGTCGATACTCATCGAAAAAAACCTTTTGTTATAGGAATTACTGGGGGAAGTGCCTCAGGTAAAACTTTTTTCTTAAAGAGCTTATTGAAAGAATTTTCTGAAGATGAGGTTTGTCTTATTTCTCAGGATAATTACTATAAAGAGAATAAGCATATTCCAAGAGATGGTAATGACATTGAAAACTACGACTTGCCTGAGTGCATAGATTTCGAGTCTTACGCAAGCCACATTAAAAGCTTAATAGAGGGTGAAACTGTAAATCACCTAGAGTATACTTTTAACAATCCGGATAAGGTTCCAGAAATGTTGGTGCACAAGCCTGCTCCAATAATAGTGGTGGAAGGGCTTTTTGTGTTTTACGAAAAGAGCCTTTCGGATTTGTTAGACATTAAAGTTTTTATTGATGCGAGAGAAAAAATAAAAATCAAACGCAGAATAAAAAGAGATAATGAGGTACGCGGCTATGACATGGATGACGTGCTTTACAGATGGGAAAATCATGTAACGCCTACTTACAAGAAGTTCATTAAGCCTACCAAAAAGTCTGCTGATGTGGTGATAAACAACAATGACCACTTCGATAATGGACTTTGGATGCTTACCACCTTTGTCAGGTCAATATTGAATCAAAGTAAAAGCTAGTTTGAAGAAGGAATAAATTGAGCCGAAAGGTCTGGCTGTTCCATGTCTTTGTCTAGTGGAAACATTGGTCTTTTGATTCTTTTATATTCTAGTCGTTCTAAGTCTTGATTTACTCCACCCGGCGTTAGGGCCATAATCCAGTCTGCTCTAATATCATAAAGTTCTGGTACTAAATAGCCAATTTTAACAACCACGATGTCAGTCTTTGATGGATTTAAATCTAAGTCTGTAAAATCTTTTATGTAGTGATATGGTTTTCTTTTTTCGGTAACTATCACATGCACAGAACCTACTTTTACCACCACTTCTACACCAGCATTAACGTCACCTTCCTTGATAGATTCTATAGTTCCTTTTAGCTTAATTGGTGGAGCGTATCTATTATCTACCGCAGCACCCACTAGGGCTTCTATTTCGGCACCTACACCCGATTTTACGGCAATTTTAGTAAGTTCTGGGCCTGGAATGGAGGCATAAATTAAACTTGGGCCATCTGCTTTTTTGAATTCTGGCCTGTCAAGGATTTCTTTCAAAGTCCAAGTGACATCACCTGCACCGCCAGCAGTTGGGTTATCACCAGAATCACTAATTAGGAATGGATGTTTGTCGCTTTTGATAGCAGCATCAAGGCTTTCTGATAGCGAACCTACAGGTGAAACAAAGTCAAATTCATTTCTAGCATCCCAAAACTTCTGAGCTAGTTTTTCAGCTGCTTGGCTCACTTTTTCCTTATCGTCACCAGTAACCATCACCACAGCATGATTTCTAGGCTCGTCTGCCCAAGCATATCCTACCCAAATGGCAGCGTCTATAATACCTTCTTGTTTAGTTATTGGGTCTACTTCTGCATAAATAGATTTGGCAGGCTCTACTCTAGTACTCGTTTTTTCTCCTGGAAGCAAGATTGGCACTGGAACCCATGCTTTATATTTCGGTTTTCCTTTTCCGCTCTTTATTCTGTCTAATAAGTTGGTAACGGCTCTTCTCTTTGTTTCCATGGCGTCTTCATGAGGGGCCATTCTGTAACAGGTTATAAGGTCTGTGTTTTCAGCTAATCTTGGAGACACATTGCCATGTAAGTCCATTGAGGTAGAAATGATAGGTTCTTTGCCAACAACTTCTCTAACGCGTATTATGAAATCACCTTCTGGGTCGTCTAGGCCAATAACGCTCATGGCTCCGTGGAGGTCAAAAAAGACACCATCGTAGGGCATTCCTTTTTTTAGCCTTTCTAATGTTTTGTTTACCAAAGATTCATAAGCTTTCTTACTTACGGCTCCACCAGGAATTGATTTACCAATAACTGTTGGGTACCAATTGGCCGCACTTCTTAGTACGGAATCTGCGGCAAAGAAAGGGTATCTTGTGAAAACTTCATCGCCGTATTTGGCATGAAAGGCTTCTTCCTCTGAGATAGCTGGAGAAAAAGTACTTGATTCAATGGCTAGGCCTGCAATGGCAATTTTTGGAAGTTCTTCCGTGTTTTTCTGTAAGTCAGTATTACAAGAAATGAGTGTCAGTAGGAATAAAGGAATAGATAGGAATTTCATGAAGGACTAATTTGAAAATGGTAATGGTTAACTAAAGTTACAGATTTCTTGAAATCACGTCTCGCATTTCTAAAATATCTCATTAAAGTCTTAGAGGGTTTACAGGAAACCTTAGAAAAGCAAAAAGCCCTGATTTTTTCAAATCAAGGCTTTTAAACAAAATGCGGTATAATTTATTACACTACACTTAAACGAACAGTGTTCGTTCTGTTATCTGCTAATAAAGGAACACTTAATGTGTTAATGAATTTGTCTCCTTTTTCTAATTTTCCTTCCTCTACTAAGAAGTTCATGGCAGCATCCACTAAGTTGTCTTCGTGGTTGTTTGGCATTCTTTCAGAAGAGAAAACTTCTACACCAGAGTAAAGGCTTAACTGTGTAAGCAATTTCTGATTTGAAGTGAATATGAAAATATGAGCTTTAGGACGGTGATGAGAAAGTCTTACCGCAGTATAACCAGAAGTGGTATAACCAATGATAGCTTTAACGTCAAGGTCTCTTGCAAGTCTACATCCCATCATGATAACGTTGTCGTTATCTTTATCTTCAGAGACATAATCTGCAGTAGTTACTCTTGTATGATATTTGAAGTAAAGGTCTTCTTTTTGAGCGTGTAGCTCTACTTGCTGTATTGTTTTTGTCATGGTCTCTACAGCTAGTAAAGGGTATTTACCGGCAGCAGACTCACCACTAAGCATAACAGCATCAGCACCATCCCAAACAGCATTGGCTACATCGCCAATCTCCGCTCTAGTAGCACGAGGGTTGTCTACCATACTTTCTAGCATTTGCGTAGCTACAATAACTGGCTTAGCTGCTAGGTTACATTTTCTAACAAGTTCTTTTTGGATAATTGGCACCTCTTCGCCTGGCATTTCAACACCCAAGTCACCACGGGCTACCATGATAGCATCAACTGCTTCAATGATAGAATCCATGTTTTCGATAGCTTCAGGTTTCTCAATTTTAGCAATAACCTTAGCTGTGCTTCCTTTGCTTTTGATGTATTCTTTTATCTCAATGATTTCTTTCGCAGTTCTAACGAAAGAAAGAGCTATCCAATCAACATCGTGCTTAAGACCGAACTCTAAATCTTTCCAATCTTTGTCTGTAACAGAAGGTTGAGAAATGTTAGTGTTAGGAAGGTTTACACCTTTCTTTTGCTTTAGCAAACCACCGTAAACTACTTCCGTAATTACTTCTTGCTTGTCTTTATCTATCGCAGTTACTTTTACTTCAAGTTTACCGTCGTCCATAAGGATACGCTCTCCCACTTTCACATCTTGGTACATGCCTTTGTAAGGAGTACTTACTCTTTCAGCGTTTCCAACGACTGTGTCATTAGTGAAGATAAACTTGTTTCCTTCGATAAGCTCTACTCCAGCGTTTCCGCCTTCCATTTCACCTACTCTGATTTTTGGGCCTTGTAAATCTTGAAGGATGGCACACTTTAAATTGTGCTCTTTATTGTTCTTTCTAATTCTTTCTAATCTAGTTAAATGCTCCGGGTGGTCTCCATGAGAGAAGTTTAATCTAAATACATTTACTCCGGCGTTTGCCAGTTTAAGCAACATTTCTTCACTTTCTGAGGCTGGGCCTACGGTTGCTACAATTTTGGTTTTTTTGTACATAAACTGTTATGTTATTGTCTTTGGCGTAAATTTCGACGTAAAAATAGGAATATTAAGGGATAAGGCTAGAATAAAATTTCAGTATCTCAGCCCTGTTTTGGCATATTATTCCTATTTGCCTTAAGATGAGCCGTAAAATTATAAATGACCTTCCGTATCTCCTATTTTTGTCCTGTTCTATTAAAAGAAAACAGTAGGAAGGATAATAAAAAATGATCAAACAGATTTATATTTTTGATACCACATTGCGTGATGGAGAGCAAGTTCCGGGATGTCAATTAAATATTGACGAAAAAGTGATGATTGCCAAAAGGCTCGATGAGTTAGGCGTGGATATCATTGAAGCAGGCTTTCCTGTTTCAAGCCCCGGTGATTTTAAGTCGGTGGAGGCAGTTTCTAAAATTGTGCAAAATGCCACTGTTTGTGGGTTGACAAGAGCAGTGAAAAACGATATAGAGGTAGCTGCAGAGGCTCTAAAGCATGCAAAAAGACCAAGGATTCATACAGGAATAGGCTCTTCGGATATTCATATAAAACATAAGTTTAATAGCAATCGGGATGAAATTCTAGAAAGAGGCGTAGAAGCAGTAAAATATGCTAAATCTTTTGTAGAAGATGTGGAGTTTTATGCTGAAGATGCTGGAAGAGCAGATTTAGAGTTTTTAGCTCGCCTAACAGAGGCTGTTATCAAGGCTGGAGCTACGGTGGTAAATTTGCCTGACACCACTGGATACCTTTTGCCAACTGTGATGTATGAAAGAATAAGTTATTTAATGAATAATGTTCCTAATGTAGATAAGGCAATACTGTCAATGCATTGTCATAATGACTTAGGAATGGCTACTGCCAATACTATTGCAGGTGTTCAGGCGGGAGCCAGACAAGTGGAGGTTACTATTAATGGAATAGGAGAAAGGGCTGGAAATACTTCTTTAGAAGAAGTAGCCATGACTTTAAAAGTGCATAAAGAATTAGACTGCTATACCAATATTAAGAGTGAGATGCTTTACCCGCTTAGTAAATTGGTGGAAGATACCATGCGTATGCCAGTTCAGTCTAATAAGGCCATTGTTGGTCGTAATGCATTTGCTCATTCTTCAGGCATTCACCAAGATGGTTTCTTAAAGAATGCGGAAAACTATGAGATAATGACACCGCAATCTGTAGGTGTAGATAAGTCTGATATAGTTTTAACAGCGAGAAGCGGAAGACATGCTTTGAGACACAGATTAGCAATTTTAGGATTTAATATTGCGAAAACGGAAGCTGACGGTATTTATAATGAATTCCTTGAGCTTGCTGATAGAATTAAGGAGGTAAATGATAAAGACCTAGTTAATTTAATGAAAGAGCTAGTGGTAGAGGCTTAAATGTTTGATATAGATTTTGATGAAGACCTTCCGGCGATGGGAGGTCTTTTTTTTATAGTTCTTTATGAATCGATTGTTCTGTTTGGAAGGTGATGTGAAACTATTTCTCAGAGGGATTAGAGATTAAAGTTTCTAATGCCTTTAAGCACACTTTCATTCTTATACGCCCAAAATCATCCATATTGAAAGCTTCGGTGGGAGCTACATTTGTGGCTAAGAAATAAGTATTGTCCTTGGTTTTGGCGAAGCCTACAAACCAGCCAATATTATTCTCGTTTTGTACTGCCCAACCTGTTTTTCCATAAAGTGTATAGTCTTCGGTTTCTTTTAGAACCATGATTTTGTTCATAATGTCATAGCTATGCTCCGAAATAGGAAGTTCTTTATTGGCAAGTCTTTTTAAAAAGTCAATTTGCTCATACTGCGATATTTTAGAATCTCCTTCTAACCAGAAATTGTCAATGTTTGTGCTGTCAAAAATCATCCCTGGATATCCGATTTTATCTAGCGTAGCATGCATTTTATCAGCTCCAGTTTTTCTCGCAATTTCTTGGTAGCAAGGCACACAAGAGCGTTGGTATGCCTGATAGAAATTCATGTCTTGTTCCCAAGATTTCAAAAACTTAGGTTCGCCATCCCAGTAAAACATAGAACTATCATTTTCTACAATCTCGTTTTCTAAAGCATTTATGGAATTGGCTATTTTGAAGGTAGATGCAGGTATAAACCCCTTCTTTGCCCATTCAAAATCATTGGAGTAATAAGTGCTTTTGTTGGCGTCATAAATTAAGACAGAGCCTTTGATAAGTGATGAGTCAATAATTGACTGAAAGTCTGAACTAACTACTTCTTTTTCTTCAATTGATTCTTTTGTAGATGTGGAGCAAGCGGTAATAAGGCTAGCGATAGCCAGTAGGAAAGCGAGGTTTTTCATTGTAGGCGTTTTATTAGGAAAGTATTAAGTTATAAAATGATTCTTCTTCAGCTCTCAATTGCCGAGAGAATTGACTTAAAATATATTGCATCGTACTATTCTTTCCTTAAAAAGTTCTAATTTGAAAATTAATAATTTAACCCTATTGGAATGAATAAGTGGCTCAAAAGAATTGGAATCGTTGTTGGTAGTTTGCTGCTCCTGGGAGCTCTATTTATAGGGTATTTTGTTTTCAGAGTTACCAAAGGAATGCCATTTTTTGAAACAGAAGCTCCCAATATTGAGTTTGCCGAAGGCAAAAAATCAATTCTCCTTTTTTCAAAAGCTAATGGTTTTGTACATGGCGAAGCTATTGATGCAGGAAAGAGGGTTTTCAATCAAATGGCCACCGAAAATGATTGGTTTATTTACCAAACAGATGAAGGTGGAGTTTTCAATAAAGAGCAGTTGGCTAAGTTTGACGCCGTGATTTGGAATAATGTTTCTGGTCAAGTTTTGACAGAAGAGCAACGTGCCGATTTTTCTAATTATCTAGAAAATGGTGGCGGCTTACTTGGCATTCATGCCGCAGGAGATTTTTCTCATCATTGGCAGTGGTATTATGACCACATTTTAGGAACTACATTTTCGCATCATCCTCTTAAACCGCAGCTTCAAGAGGCTACCATTCATTTGGAAGCTAGTGCTGATAGTTTGACTAAAACTCTTTTGCCGGCCAGTCTTGACTTAAAAGAAGAGTGGTATATTTTTAATAAAGACCCAAGAGAAATGGGAGCAAATGTGCTTTACGCCATGGATGGTGATAAGATAATTCCAAATGGAAATATGCTTTGGATTAAAGATAAAAATTGGGGTATGGGAGCGTTTCATCCAAATGTTTGGTCTATGGATGTAAAGCAAGGGAAAGCATTTTATGTAGCCCCTGGTCATACAGCGGCTACATTTGAAAATGCTGATTATGTCAAAGTTTTGAAATACGGATTAGACCTGGTTTCCAGTATCGACTGACAAAACATGAATTCAATATTTCATGAATTCCTACTATATACCCCAGAGGGGTATAATGTTAATAGAGACGGGTGAAACCCGTCTTAAAAAGAACAATTAGTTAAAGTATTTGGCGGTATTTTGGTCATTAAAAACCAAAATTGGGACAAATAGCTCTCTGGATTCTACGTTAATTCACGTTCACTTATTTCACCGCCTGCCTAGCCAGTAATTTCCAGTAACCTTGCTCTTTGGTCCAGATATAAAGAATTTTAAGACTTATGCTATTTGCTACGCCGCCATCCTTAACATCTGCTTTCATAAGGCTTCTTACCCAAGCCACATCACCTTTTACGGTAATATCTGGGGTTCCAAAATCGATAGTAACAAAGTCTGACTCACCACTGGTCAAACTATTAATAAAAGACTTTCGTCCTTCTATTTTACCGCTAGAGTGTCCATAAGTAAGCTCTTCGCAAGTCAGGTAAGCCAAATTAGCAGAGTCTGCACTCACCATGGCTTTATGAAGTTTTATCACAGACTGGTCAATCGCTTTCACCGCAAGGTCTTGTGTCCTTAGAAAAGCTAGGTGCATAGGTAGCTGCACATCAGCTCTTGCAGATTCATCTTCTATAAAATGATACTTGACACCAATTTCTTTAGCCGCCTTCATCACTTCTGCTATGTTGACATCGCCAGTACCCAAGACGACGTTTCTTTGTTTGTCTTGACGGCCGTCTAAATTATCCACGGAGCCTATCATTCTGTCTTTCAGGTGCGTAACTGGAATTCTATTCGGATATTTTCTCATAAGTGCAGCTGGGTCTTGACCAGGATTACGCATCCAAAAAACATCCATTTCTACGTTGACATACCTTGGGTCGGTATTGGCCATCATATAATCATACATGGTGCCTTCTCCATCATAAGGTCTAAATTCGTAGCCGTGAGCGTGATATAAAAAGGATAAGCCTGCTTCCGCAAATTGTTTTCCTGCTTTGTTAAAAACAGCAACACCTTTTTTCATGTCTTCAAAAGTGAAGTCGTTGCCGTTATGCGGAATCCAATAGCAAACGGCATATTCTGCACCAAAGAATTTTAGGTTTTTAATGATGTCTTTAATCTTCTCAGGGTCTTGCAGTTGCTCAAAAGACGTTCCTCCGGCTATTACTTGCAAGCCATGTTTGTCTAAGAGTTTCTTGTATTCCTCGTCAGACATGCTCCGGTTTCCGGCACCTTCAAGGTACTTTATACCCATGTTTTTGAGTTTGATAAGACCTTCTTCCACATCGTCTTTGACAAGGTCTCTGGCGGTGCCCATAATGATGCCTATTTCTTGTGCATGGAGCTGAAAACTAAGGGCAAAGCAAAATACTAGTACAATGATTTTTTTCATTTTTTTGATAGGGTTTTACCAAAATTAAACAAAAAAAATGGGATGAATAGGATTGTATATTATTCAGCTTTAAGAAACTGAAAAGGGTGCTTAGATAGCAAACTGTTAAACAGGAAAAGCCACTGCTCCGAGAGCAATGGCTTTTTAAAAAGAAAACTAACGTTTATCTAATATTCATCTTCATTAAAGAAGAAGTCATCTTTCGTTGGGTAGTCAGGCCATATTTCTTCGATATTTTCGAAAGGCTGACCATCATCTTCTAATTCAGACAGATTTTCCATCACCTCATTAGGTGCTCCAGAACGGATTGAAAAGTCAATCAATTCATCCTTTGAAGCTGGCCAAGGGGCGTCTTCTAAATAAGAAACTAATTCTAAAGTCCAGTACATGTCTTCACTATGTTTAAATGTGTATTTCCTGAATTTGGCTGCAAAAGTATCAAAAACTTTTATTCAAAAACGTATTTTTGTCAAAAAAGTGTATTTCCTCTTAATGTTTTTGAGACTGCATTGAAAATCAGAAACTTACAACGTGTATAAAATGACAATCGAAACCGAAATTTGCTGTTTCTCCTTAGCGTCTGCCTTAGTCGCTCATAATTTATCTGCTACCAGAATTGAGCTTTGCGGCGGATTTTTAGAAGGAGGCACTACGCCATCCCAGGGTTTAATCCAATTGGTTTTAGAAAAAACCTCTCCTAAAACTTTTGTTATGATTAGACCACGCGGTGGCGATTTTTGCTATACCGATTCCGAAGTGCTTACTATATATAACGAAATTAACGCAATAAAAAAACTAAATCCAGCAGGTTTTGTTTTCGGTGCTTTATCGGCGGATGGTTCTGTGGATATTGAGCTTTGTGAAAAAGTTATTTCATGGGCAAAACCCTTCCCCGTGACTTTCCATAGGGCTTTTGACCAATGTAAAGATGCTGTTAAAAGTTTGGATGAAATTATTGAACTAGGCTTTGAAAGAATACTGACTTCAGGACTAAAAAACTCGGCTTTGGAAGGTTTGCCTTTATTGGAAGAATTGAAAGCTAAAGGACAAGGTAAAATCCAAATTATGGCAGGAGCTGGCGTTAATGCTGAAAATGTGGAGGCTTTTGTCAACGCAGGTTTAGAAGCGGTGCATTTCACTGCTAAAGATTGGGTAACTAGCCCTATGAGTGTATCGGAAGTTTCAATGCAGTCGGGTACATTGCCTGATGATTTAGGAAGGTATGAGACGTCAACGGAGAAAGCTAAGGTGCTTTTTGACTTGATTTATTCGAAGAATAGGTAAAAAGTGACAGCATGGCTGTTTAACCTATCTATTACAGAAATAGGCGTAATGCTAGTACTGCCCACCGCAGGGTCTATCAAGTTTTTGATACCATGCGAAAAATGAATTTCAGGAGAGAGTTTGAAAAATTGACGGAACAGTTCCATGCCGGCACCATATTCAATGCTTAAGTCAGAGCTTTTGATGCCCGCGGTTTTTCCAATTTTTGATTTTCTAGCGAGGTTTACAGCATTTGTTTCAAAACCTAATCGCATTCCTCCAAATACGTTCATTCGCATATTGCCTCTTCGGAGCGATTTGTATCTTATTAGAACCGGAAGCTCAAACCAAGCTTGCTCTCTAGATGGAATAATCTCAGGGTCTTCATTCACAGAGAGTTTTTTAGCATAAATAGCCACCGTAGGTATTATTCTTACGTCAATTTTTGGATTGATGGTGTTTAGGTTCATTAGGCCACCCATCTTTATACCATAGTCCATTGGAGAGGTAATAGAGTTTATCGTAGTGTTGGCACCTGATAAAAATAGTTGGTTATGCTTTATACGGTAATTACTAAAGGCAACACCTAAAAAGTAACCAAACCTTATAGGCTTTGCATCATAATCTGCCTGGTGTTTTACTGTTGATGCTTGAGAAAATGCATTACTAGAAAATGTCAAACTAATCATTAGCAATAAACTAGCTTTAAGGAAAAAGCGATAAGCTCCTTCTAAGGCTTTTCTATTATTGTTAATTCTAGTCAAATTATACATTCTTTGTTAATCGCCTATTTGGTACCTACGTATATAGAGCAAATGCCGAAAGTAAGAGCTTTGCAAAAAGCATGCTTAAAACCAGCTTTCTCAAAAATTGCAAGAAAATTGTCTCCATCAGGAAAGGCTTTTACCGACTCAGGAAGGTAAGTATAGGCCGCATTGTCCTTAGAAATAAGTTTTCCTATTAATGGTAAAATCTTTGTGGAGTAAAATCCATAAAGTTGTTTCATTGGAAAGCTTTTTGGAGTAGAAAGTTCAATAACCACACAGGTGCCACCTTCTTTGGTAACTCGGCACATATCTGTTAGTCCTTTTTCTAGATCCTCAAAATTCCTTACGCCAAATGAAACGATAACTGCGTCAAATGTATTGTCATCAAAGAGTAGTTTCTCCGAATCGCCCATTTTAAGTTCAATCTTATCGGACAGGCCAAGTTTCTCCATTTTTTCACGGCCATACTTGAGCATTCCTTCAGAAATATCAACACCAATTATCTTATCAGGATTGAGCTGTTTATTGGCCTCTATCGCTAAATCGCCTGTTCCTGTCGCTATATCAAGAATTAGTTTTGGCTGTGCCTTCTTTAATAGAGACATGGCTTTTCTTCGCCAATAAATATCAATTCCGCCACTCAGGACACGATTTAGCAGGTCATAATTTTTGGAGATATTGTCAAACATCTCCGAAACTTGCTCTTTTTTGCCTTCCGTTTTATCTTTATATGGTAGTACTGCCATTACTTGTTTTTTAGTATGCCTTTGCAAATGTCCTTAATTAACGCTGGTCCTTCATAAATAAATCCTGAATATACCTGAATTAGTGCCGCTCCAGCATTTAGTTTTTCAATAGCATCTTCTGCAGTGTATATTCCACCCACGCCTATGATAGGAAATGCACCGTTTGATTTTTTATTTAAATACGAAATTACCGCTGTCGATTTGTCTTTGACAGGTTTTCCACTCAAACCTCCTGCACCTATTTCAGTAACTAAAGCCTCAGAGCTTTTAAGGCCACTTCGGTCAATGGTGGTATTGGTTGCTATAAGCCCGTCAATGCCTGTACTAAGTGTAATTTCTACAATGTCATCTAGCTGACTTTCTGTTAAATCAGGAGCTATTTTTAGCAGAATTGGTCTTTTAATTTCTTTTTGAGCATTACGCTCCATCAGCGAATTTAATATTCTACTCAGTGGTTCTTTGTCTTGTAATTCTCTTAAACCTGGGGTGTTTGGCGAACTTACATTCACCACAAAATAATCTACATAAGGGTGCAAATCTTCAAATGCTAATAGATAATCAGATAAAGCATCTTCATTTGGCGTGACTTTGTTTTTGCCAATGTTCCCTCCAATGATTAGATTAGATTTTCTTGCTTTTAATAATTGTGCAGCGTTAAAAGAACCTTCATTATTAAAGCCCATTCTATTAATAATGGCTTCATCGTCTACTAATCTAAATAGTCTAGGTTTAGGGTTTCCTGGCTGTGCTTTAGGTGTAACAGTACCTATTTCTATAAAGCCAAAACCTAAACAAGACAGTTCGTCGACCCAAAATGCATTTTTGTCAAAGCCTGCCGCTAATCCTACTGGGTTTTTAAAAGTTAGCCCGAAAACGGTTCGCTCTAAAGATTTATCGGGCACCTCGTATAGTGATTTCAGAATGGTTTTACCAAAAGGTAGCTTGTATGCTATTTTTAATAAATCTGTGACAGTATAGTGTATCTTTTCTGGGTCAAATTTCTTGAGAATGGGGAAAATGAGACTTTTATAGAGGTTCATTCTTATGATTTAATAAAGGAGCTGATAATACTTTAAGGCGGGTACAAAGCTAGGTCTTAGGAAGTTTATTTCAAATGTATTGCAGGCTTTCTTCTTATGGGTTTAAAATGAGTGCTAGGTCTTTATGGTTAGAAAAGTGCAATTTCATCTTTGTAATGTGTCACTCCTTCAGTTTGAGTTTATTTCATAAAGGTTCTTAATGTGTTTTTCTGTAATTCACTGTTTGATAGGCTTGTTTATCTCGGCATGTCTTTAGCCACTTGGTAGATAGTTTTTGCCATTCATCTATAAATGGCACCACTTAGAAATTTTAATATTAAAATAATACAAGGAAACTTTGAACCTTTTGAAAGTTTCCTGAGTTTTGTGTTCGTGAATGTAAAAGAAAGAATATTGCAAAAGGGGGAGGAATTGTTTTTCAAGCATGGAGTAAGATCTGTGACTATGGATGATATTGCTCAATCCTTAGGGGTATCTAAGAAAACGATTTATCAACATTTTAAGGACAAACGCATGTTTGTGAATGCCGTAACGCAAACGGCCATGAATCGTGAAGTCTGTAAAGAAAGAGATTTTCTTGAAGGAGCTTCAAATCCTATTGAAGCAATAATTTTTGCTAGGCAGATGATGCGTGAATATTTAGCAAATTCAGGAGCCACATTGATTCATGATTTAAAGAAGTATTACCCATCAGCTTATAAAAGTTACGAGGAACATAAAGAGAGTTTTAGAGAGGTAATGGTTAATAACCTAAAAGAAGGAATTGAAGGGGGGTATTACCGAGCAGATATCAATGTGGAGATGCTGGCTATTTTAAGATCAGAATCGGTAGATCTAGCATTTAACAATGATACTTTTCCATCCACACAGTTTAACCTTTTAGATGTCCAGTTGGCATTTATAGATCATTTTGTAAGAGGAATAGTCACAGAAAAGGGCCTAAAGGTCTATGAAGCATTAAAATAAAATAAATGAAAAAACTATTATTTGGAATTTTAGGTTTTAGTACACTTTTCCAAGCCCAAGGGCAACAGGCTTTCTCTTTGAAAGAGGCGGTAGATTATGCTATTGTTCATCATGCAGATGTAAAAAATGCATTGGTGAAAAGACAAGACTCTGAATTGGAAATCAAAGAGATTAAAACCACTGGTTTGCCACAAATAAACGGGCAACTTCAGTACACGTATAACGCCATTGTTCCTACACAGCTTATAGATGCTCAAAACTTTGACCCTAATGCTGCAGAAGGCGAGGTAGTGAAATTTAAGTTTGGTGTACCTTGGAGTGGCCAGGCAGGTTTAAGCTTAAATCAATTGATTTTTGATGCCACTTGGTTGGTTGGTCTTAGGGCAGCAGAAACCTACAGGCAGTTAGCCGACCAGCAAATTGTTCAATCAAAAGTAGCCGTGGCAGAAAATGTTACAAAAGCGTATTACTCAGCTTTAGTAGCACAAGAAAGAGCAGAACTTTTAAAGCTTAATATTAGCCAAATTGATACCCTAAGGTATAATACGGGCGAAATGTTTAAGCAAGGTTTTGTGGAGAAGCTTGACTTAGACAGGCTTTCTGTTCAAAAGAACAACCTAGAAGCAGAGCTTTCAAAAGTTAATAACCTTATCAGTCTTACGTATCAATTATTAAAGTTTCAAATGGGTTTTGATGTTAATCAGCCTATTAGTTTGAAAGATAAACTGGAAGACCAAGAATTAAAAGCTCTTAGCTCCGTAGCATATACCGACGTAAATCCTGAAGATAGAATAGAGTATCAAACATTAAAAACCAATCGTAACCTTTTAAACCTTAATGTAGAAAGGTATCAGAAAGAGGCACTTCCTAATATCGCATTTTCAGGAACTTTAGGAGCAGGTCATAGTAATACTAGGTTTAATCCTTTTGAAAAGTGGTTTGGTTCTTCGGCTCTTTCTTTAATAGTGAACATTCCTATTTATGACAGTGGGTTAAGAAAGATTCAGGTGGAGCGTCAGCGTCTTAATATTATTCAGTTAGATAATACTTCAGAAATGCTTCGCAACTCATTTAAGCTTGAAAACGACCAAGCTACTGTGAGTCTTAAAAATGGCTTAGAAACCCTAGAGGTTCAAAGAAGAAATATGGACTTGGCAGAAGAGATTCTTCGAGTAACCAAAATAAAATACCAACAGGGTGTAGGAAGTAACCTAGAAGTAGTTAACGCCGAAAACGATAACCGCCAAGCCCAAACAAACTATTTCGCTGCACTTTATGATGTGCTAGTAGCGAAAGTTGACCTCGACAAAGCACACGGAAAATTAATAATTGAATAATCATTTTTTAAAAAAGATAAATGAAAAAGTACGCGTATTTACTCATTACTATAGCCACACTTAGTTTTATTGGTTTTTCATGTGGTCAAAAAGAAGATACTAGCATTGAAAGCAAAAAAGCTCAGTTAGTAAAATTACAGTCTGAAGCCTCGGAAATTGATGCAAAGATTGACGCTATTAAAGCGGAAATTGGAATTTTAGAGCCCGAAACAGAGGAGAAAGTATCACAAGTAAAAGCAATGCCTTTAACGGCTCAAAACTTTTCGCATTATGTAGAAGCAAGCGGAAGGTTAGATGCTGTTAATAATGTTTTTGTTAGTCCTAAAATGGGCGGAGCATTGACACGTGTTTTTGTGAAAGAAGGTGATTATGTCAAAAAAGGTCAAACGATTGCGACTATTGACAACAGCATTTTAAGAAATAGCATCAACGAAGTGAAAATTCAGTTAGAAACGGCTAAAACTATTTTTGGACGTCAGGAAGCACTTTGGAATCAAAAGATTGGAACGGAGATTCAATACATTCAAGCCAAAGCTCAAGTAGAAAACTTGGAGAAAAGAATGTTGACCATGGAAGCTCAAGATGCTCAAAATACAGTGGCTGCCCCTATTTCTGGATATGTGGATGAGGTAAGAATGAAAGCAGGCGAAATGGCCTCTCCAGGTTTAGGTATTGTGAGAATTGTAAACCTTAACGACCTTAAAGTAGTAGTAAATATTCCTGACACATATGCGGGTACTATTCAAAAAGGCGACTTGGTAAAAGTTAAATTTCCAGATTTAGGAAAAGAGATTACTGCCAAACTGAGTTTTGTGAGTCAAACAGTAAATCAAGTAAGCAGAACATTTACGGCAGAAGCTAAAGTGCCTTTTGATAAGCAATTAAAGCCTAACCTTACCGCCATGGTAGAAATACAAGACCAAGCAAGAAGTTCGGCATTAGTGATTCCTCAAAACTTGATTCAAAGAACAGAGCTAGGTGATATCGTATATGTAGCTGAATCAGAAGGAGAAAACCAAGTAGCTAGAGGAAGAGTGGTAACTACGGGTTTAAGTTATAATGGCGAAATAGAGATTTTAACAGGTCTAAGTGCTGGTGACATCTTAATTACAGATGGTTATCAGGAAATTGTAGATGGTGAATTGGTTTCTTTCTAATGAAGAATTCCACAAGGAGTTCTTGTTAAATGCCATTAAAAAATTACAAAAATGACAGATTCAAAAGATAATATAGAGTCAGAAAAACTACCAGAAGGCAAAGGGGTTATTTATAACCTTATTGGGGCTTTAGCTAATAATAAAACTACGGTCTATTTGGTTACTTTTTTGCTAACCATAGCTGGTTATAGCATTTATGATAACTTGCCAAAAGAGCAGTTTCCAGAGATTGTTATTCCACAGATTTACGTCAATACGGTTTACTTAGGAACAGCTCCTGAAGATATAGAAAACCTTATTAACAAGCCGTTAGAGAAACAAATTAAGGCAGAAACGGGCATTAAAAAAATTAAGTCAAATGCCCTTCAAGATGTTTCTGTGATATTGGTAGAGTTTAATACCAATGTTACGGTGGAGATAGCCAAAGAGCGAGTAAAGAGTGCTATTGATAAAGCAAGGAGAGATTTGCCAGCAGATTTGGACCAAGACCCAACTGCTATAGAGGTTAACTTTTCGGAGTTTCCAATCATGAATATTAACCTCTCGGGGCAGTTTCCTTTAGAGAAAATTAAGACTTACGGGGAGCAGATTCAAGATGAGATAGAGTCTTTGTCTCAAATTTCTCGTGTAGATATAGTAGGGGCTTTAGAAAGAGAAATTCAAATTAACCTTGACCTTCAAAAATTGCAGTCTTATGGATTAGCTTTTAGCGATATCCAGATGGCAGTTCAAAACGAGAATGTGAATATTTCTGGTGGAGAATTAAATGTAGGAAATGTAAGAAGAACACTTCGTGTCAAAGGAGAGTTTAAGAACATAGAACAGCTAAGAAATGTTATTATCAGGTCGGGCTCTGGAGCTACTGCAAAACTTTCTGAAATAGCAGAGGTGGTAGATTCTAACGAAGAGCGTCAAGATTTTGCAAGGTTAGATAACCAGCCAGTAATTACGTTAAACGTAATTAAAAGAGGTGGCGAAAACTTGATTTTGGCTTCACAAGAGATAGAGAAAATTCTAGAAGAGTTTAAAGAGACAGCACCTCCAGGCTTAAATGTTACCATTACGGCTGACCAGTCTGAAAGAACAGAAGCTGACCTTAACGACCTTATCAATACGGTGGTGATGGGTTTCATCTTCGTGGTATTGGTATTGATGTTTTTCATGGGTGTGAGAGACGCCATTTTTGTGGGACTTTCTGTTCCGCTTTCGGCACTTTTAGCACTTTACCCACTAATGTTGATGGGCTTTACATTAAATACCATCGTGCTTTTTGCCTTCCTGTTAGGACTTGGTTTGGTGGTGGATGACGCCATTGTGGTGGTAGAAAACGCCCACAGGATTTTCAATAAACATAAAAACTTAAGTATTAAAGAAGCGGTAAGGTTAGCAGCATCGGAAGTATTTATTCCGGTAATGGCTGGTACTTTAACTACCATTGCACCATTCTTCCCATTAATATTTTGGCCAGGAATGGTAGGAGAGTTTATGAAATACCTTCCTTTTACATTGATATTTACACTGTTTGCTTCACTGGTAGTTTCTTATGTGATGAATCCAGTGTTTGTAATCACATTCATGAAGAGAGAAGATGAAGACAAAGGGAAAGACCAAGGCTTTAGAACATTATTGAAACCATTAGGCATACTAGTGGGTATAGCGGTATTGTTTTACCTGATTTATGCAGCTACGGGTAGTGCAGGATTCTTTGGAACAGGTAATGTCTTGATTTTGATTGCTATTCTTTATGTGTTTAATCATTACATCTTAACACCTAAATTGATTATTCCTTTTCAGGAAAACTTCTTACCAAAATTAAAAAGTGGATATGGAAAATTAATCAGATGGATAATAACTGGCTGGAGACCTGTTTGGGCAGTATTATCTTCTCTTGTTTTGCTGATAGGTACATTTATTATCATGGGAATAGTGAAGCCATCGGTAATATTCTTCCCTTCTGGTGAGCCAGATTACATTTATATATATAATGTAATGCCAATAGGTACAGATGCTAGAAAAACGGATGATGTAACTAAAGAGATTGAAAGTAGAGTTTTCCGAGTATTGGAAGAAAACAATGCTATGCCCGCTGTTAACTCGGTAATTTCAAACGTGGGTAAAAATGCGGGTGACCCTATGAACCCTGACAGGTCTGATACGCCGCATAAATCTAAGGTGACTATTGCCTTTATTGGAAAAGAACATAGAGGTGATATATCTTCGCAGTTTTTACTTTCAGAAGTTAGAGAGGCTCTTCAAGATGTAGCTGGAACAGAAATATCTGTAGAAAGAGAAAGTAATGGTCCGCCAACGGGTAAAGCTATTACTATCGAAATTACCGGAGAAGACTTTGCCGTTTTAGGTGAAATAGAAAAGAAGGCTTTAAAGAAAATTGAAGATTCAGGAATTCAAGGAATTGATGAATTAAAGACGGACTTAGTAACTAATAAGCCGGAGATAGTTGTTGAAATTGACAGAGAAAAGGCTTCAAGAGAAGGTATCAGTACTGCTCAAGTGGCAATGGCTTTAAGAACAGCGTTATTTGGACTAGAGGTTTCTAAGTTTAGAGATAATGATGATGAGTATCCTATTCAGCTTCGTTTAAAGAAATCTGACAGAGACCAAATAGAGAAGCTTTTAAGCATGAACCTGACTTTCAGAGACATGAATATGGGCGGAGTTTTGAGAAGTGTTCCTTTAGCTACCGTGGCAGACATTTCTTACTCTACCACATTTAGCCAAATCAACAGAACTGATGCGGAAAGAACCATTACTTTAAGTTCTGATGTAACGCCAGAGTATAAAGATGAGGCTACGGTGATAAATCAGAAGATTTTTGCTGAGTTGGCCGACTTAGATTTACCATCAGGATACAGCATTAGCCAGGGTGGAGAGCAAAAAGAGCAAGCAGAAGCTATGGCTTTCTTAAGCTCAGCTTTCTTGATAGCTATGGCAATGATTTATTTGATTTTGGCTGCACAGTTTAATTCTATTATTAAACCAATCATTATCTTCTTCACCATTATTCTGAGTTTGATAGGGGTGTTATTAGGCTTCATGGCTTTTGATAAAACCTTCTCTGTTATTATGTCTGGTGTGGGTATTATTGCACTGGCAGGTATTGTGGTGAAAAATGGTATCCTATTGATTGAATTTATTGACGAGTTAAGAAAGAGAGGTTATACGGTGAAAGAAGCCATTATTGAAGGTGGTTCTACACGTTTAACGCCAGTACTTTTAACCGCATCGTCTACGGTATTGGGTATGATTCCTTTGGCCATAGGCTTAGCCTTTGACTTTGGAGCTCTTTTCGTTGATTTGGAATGGGCAGTAAATGTTGGAGGAGATAGTGCTGTGTTCTGGAACATTTTAGCTTGGACCATTATTTTCGGACTTATTTTCTCTACCATTCTTACTTTGGTAATTGTACCATGTCTGTATTATTTATCTGACAGGCTACAGAAAAAAATTAGAGGAGAAGAAGCTATTGAAAATGAATATAGAAAAGATGACGAAGAGTTAAGTTTTGCTTAAGCTATCGCTTCAAATTTTAAGACCTCACGAATTATTTCGTGAGGTTTTTTTATGCCTAATTTCTTAGGAGAAACAAAATGCCTAATTTCAATCTTTCAAAACAACCCATCAATGAAATACATAGCATCAATAGACCAAGGAACCACCAGTACGCGTTGCATAATCTTTAATAAGCAAGGTGAGATAGTATCGGTAGGTCAAAAAGAGCACGAACAAATTTTCCCTCAAGCAGGCTGGGTAGAGCATAATCCAGAAGAAATAAGACAAAATACGCTAGAGGTAATAGCAAACGCTCGTATTAAAAAAAATATATCCATTTCAGAAATTTTAGCCTGCGGAATTACCAATCAGCGTGAGACGGCCATGGTTTGGAGTCGTAAAACGGGCAAGCCTTATTATAATGCCATAGTGTGGCAAGATACCCGAGTGGGTAAGCAAGTAGATGAGTTAGAAAAAAGCGTAGGCTCAGCTTGGTTCAAAGAGAAAACGGGGCTTCCGCTAGCCACTTATTTTAGTGGATTGAAAATCCAATGGATATTAGAAAATGTAGAAGGTGTTAGAGAAGCAGCCGAAAGTGGCGAAGCTATTTTTGGCAACATGGATACCTATACCGTTTGGCATTTGACAGGTGGTATTGACGGTGGTTTGCACCTGACAGATGTTACAAATGCGTCTAGAACGCAGCTCATGAATATCAATACCATGGAGTGGGAAGATGAGATTTTGGAGAAACTAAATATTCCAAAGGCCATGCTTCCAAGAATAGAACCAAGTAGTAAGGTTTATGGTAAAATAAAGTCGGAGCCGTTAAGAGGTGTTCCTTTAGCAGGAATTTTAGGAGACCAGCAGGCAGCCCTAGTGGGGCAAACGTGTTACGCTCCAGGCGAAGCAAAAAATACCTACGGTACAGGTTGTTTCATGTTAATGAACACAGGTACAGAGGCTATTCCTTCTAAGTTTGGTTTACTAACTACCGTAGCTTATCAGTTTGACGGTCAGCCAGTGCATTATGCTTTAGAAGGCTCTGTGGCTATAGCAGGAGCTTTGGTGCAGTGGCTTAGAGATAATCTCGGTATTATTAAAAACAGTGAAGATGTTCAAAAACTTGCAGAATCTGTAGATGATAATGGCGGAGCGTATTTTGTGCCAGCATTTTCGGGTTTATATGCTCCGCACTGGAATAATAACGCTAGAGGAATTATAGCAGGCCTAACAAGGTATGTAAACAAAGGCCATATCGCTAGAGCGGTTTTAGAAGCTACAGCCTATCAAACCAGAGATGTGCTAGAAGCCATGGAAAAAGATAGCGGAATAGAAATTAAATCGCTTAGAGTAGATGGCGGAATGACGGTCAATGAATTGCTAATGCAATTTCAGTCAGATATTATGGATGTGGAGGTTATTCGTCCTAAAATGATAGAAACTACAGCTTTGGGTGCAGCTTATGCAGCAGGAATGGCGGTAGGCTTTTGGAAGAACTTTGATGATTTGACCCAAAACTGGGGCATTGATAAAACCTGGGAGTCAAAAATGCCTTCAGAAAAAAGAGATAAATACTTCAAAGGTTGGAAAAAAGCCATTGAGCGTAGCTTAGACTGGGAAGATTAAGCAAATAAGGAATTGCGATTGGCAATATTTTGTTCTCTTAATACACAAGGTTTTAACATATAGGATTTAGAGCTCCTTAGGTGCAAAATATCGGTAGAAAAAGGTTTTTTAAACAGGAGCGATATAAAGGCTCCAGCGGAGCGAAATCTTAATAGCTCGGAAAGAAGAAGGAAGAATTTGGAGCTCCTTAGGAGCGAAACATCGGTAGAAAAAGGTTTTTAAACAGGGAGATATAAAAGCTCCAGCGGAGCGAAATGTTAATAGCTCGGAAAGAAGAAGGGAAAATTTGGAGCTCCTCAGGAGCGAAACATCGGTAGAAAAAGGTTTTTAAACAGGGAGATATAAAAGCTCCAGCGGAGCGAAATGTTTATAGCTAGGAAAGAAGAAGGAAGAATTTGGAGCTCCTCAGGAGCGAAACATCGGTAGAAAAGGTTTTTTAAACAGGAGAGAAATAAAAGCTCCAGCGGAGCGAAATATTAATAGCTCGGAAAGAATAAGGAATAATTTGGAGCTCCTTAGGAGCGAAACATCGGTAGAAAAAGGTTTTTAAACAGGGAAATATAAAAGCTCCAGCGGAGCGAAATATTAATAGCTCGGAAAGAATAAGGAATAATTTGGAGCTCCTTAGGAGCGAAACATCGGTAGAAAAAGGTTTTTAAACAGGGAAATATAAAAGCTCCAGCGGAGGGAAATATTAATAGCTTGGAAAGAAGAAGGAAAAATTTGGAGCTCCTTAGGAGCGAAACATCGGTAGAAAAAGGTTTTTAAACAGGGAGATATAAAAGCTCCAGCGGAGCGAAATGTTATTCGTTAGGGAAAGAGAAAGGAATAATCTTTTTTATAAAGCAGAATTTGGAGCTCCTTAGGAGCGAAACGTAGGTAGAAAAGAATAGACAAGAAGAAATAATTTGTTTGGCGAGATTTTGGCCTTAAAATGCCAAAATCATGACAAACGTTTCATTAAAGCTTCTACCAGAGTAGCGTGTTTTGTCAACCAAAAGAAAAAAGAGATGGAAATATTGTCAATCAATCATCCGAACATAAAATTAAAGCTGTCAAATGGCGAAGTCATGACGCTTGACTTTGCAGACTTTCTTAATAAAACAGTACCTGAGCCAAGTAATCCATACCGTGCTATTTTAGAGACAGAGAAGTTCAAAAGTGCTTATGTCAAAGACGGTAAACTAGTTTGGGATGGCGTTTTGGAACTTCAAATGTGCGGCGGTGACACCATGTGGATGCCAGCTGAGTTTACGGAGAGGGAGGTTTTGAGGTTACCGGTATAGTCTATGGTGCTGTTTTCTTAGTTTGTTTTTGGCTACATGCTTAGTAATCAATTTTAGGATTGACCTCCGTTTTTACCCAGTAGGACGATTAAGGAGGAATAGAACTGAATCTTTTTGGGATAGATTGACGAAAGTGTTCTCTAAAAAGAGAAAATAAAATGAGTAAAAAAAGAGACTTGATTCTTACTGCTCTCGTAATTACGACTTTAATTATATGGTCATTATATAAAGGAAATGTAAAGAATGATAATGAAGGGAAAATTATAAAAGATAGAGCTCTAACCAAAGGAATTGTGTTTAGTTATTCCGTTGTTCATCACGGTTCGAATATTTGGGTAGATTACAAGTATCGGGTAAATGATAAAGAGATTAAAAATTCACATATGATAAATTATTTTGCTTCGGGAGCAGAAAAATTATTTGGTCAAGAGTTTGATGTTCTTTATGAAAGAGAAAACCCGCAGAATAGTGTCATAGTTATCACGAAAAAGTTTCATGAAAAGTTTGATGTTCCATTTGGAAGTAAATTGAATTGGGTTTTAGAATATGAGTACTGATAAAGTATCTTGTTATGGGATTTCAAGAGAGTCTATACTCATTCCCATATCTTTCACTACTTGTTCATTGTAATACTTGTTCATAAGAGTCATACTATCTACTTCTTTAAATTCAACTCCCCAAAAAAAGTAGTCTTCCGCTTTCCCATTTTTGACAATGCTTATCCTATTTGAACCGAGGGATTCTACAGGAATGTAGTAGACAAATATATCTAATACCTTATCCTTAGGTAGTACTTTTTTATTCTTGAAAAATATTTCAAGAGACTCAATTTCATCGTCAATAATAATTACTTGTAAAAACTTATTAATTTCAATTGTATCATTCGAAAAGTATGCAATCAGACCCTGATTTTCAAACTTCTCGAGAGTCAAAAATGAAGTAATTGTCATGTTTTCAACTTCTTTTATACCTCGATAGATTATTCCGTTCGCCCCCCTCTTTTCTGTTTTGAGTGAATCGAAATCTGGAGCTTCACGGTAACCTTCCCTAAAAAGAAGAGAATAATTCATATTCTGTTTCGGTGTGTAAACTATCGTTTCTCGATTATTACAGTCCGAAAGACAAAAAGCTAAGATTAATAAAAAGCTACTATTCCGCATTTTCTAGAATGTGAATTAATTGGTCTATAGACCTATATTAGAAAAAACCTTTCAAAAACTCATCAGGTGTCAAAACAGGAATAGCAGATTCCTTGAAATCTTTTCCGTTTCTAGTAATTATCATTTCACAATCCGCCCGCAATGCACTAAAGTATTGTAAAGCATCTTCAAAGTCTGAAAAGTCAGAGCTGAGGCCTTTGTCAATTATTGTTTCATCAAGTGAGCAGATTTCGGATATAACCTTAAACCTTGTAAGCTGCGTTTTAGCTCTTTTGCCCCCTACATCTTTAGAAAGGAAGTAGTTTACGGTGGAAAATGATAAGGAGGAGACATATAAAGTCACTTTTTGAGCGTCTGCAAGAGTGGCTATTTGGGCAGCCGCTTCTGAGAAAGGAGCTCTTTTCGCTAATAAGTCTAGCATAACATTGGTATCTATAAATATTTTCATCTTGCTGTGTTTGCTTCCGAATTATTTATATTTTTCTATCAAGTACTCCTGATATTCTTTCTTGTAATCTAAATCTGAAGGAATCTTGCTATCAGAAGTCATACTCTTCACAAAGGGTGAAATTTCTATGTTGGCACCACCTTCTTCTCTGCTGCTGATAGCCTTGAGATAAGCTTCTATGATTCTAGAAAGGCTTTTTTTCTGGGTTTTGGCATATTCCTTAGCTTGGGCTATTACTTCTTCGTCTAATTTTAGTGTTAGCTTGGCATCCATGCGAGTTCTTTTTTGTACGTACAAATATAATAAATATGTACGTAATCGAAAAGGTCAGTATCTTTCTACTGACAGACTTTCAATCTGACCCGAACTTCTACCTAAATCAAAAATCTAGGTAATCATGAGAATCGTAAAAATCATGGTTTAGATAATTATTCCCTAAAACAACCCCAACTGCCCATTCCGAATAAAAGCATCATAATTATAGTCAGGGAAACCTCTTCCTGCTAAATATTTCATGCGGCTTATTTTATGGAGTTGTTTGATATGCTCGGCATATTTTCCTTCGCCTCGCATTCTTCTTCCGTACTGGCTGTCGTTCAAATTTCCGACATGGCATTCCTTTATTTGATTTAGCACCTTTTCAGCTTTGTTTGGAAAGGCTTTGTAAATCCAGTCGGTGAAAATTTCGGCTATGGAGCCATTAAGTCGCACCATGGTGTAGCCAGCCCAGCATGCTCCATTTTCTGAAGCCTGTTTGATGAGTTCTGGTATTTCATGGTCGTTTAAACTCGGGATAATGGGTGCTGTGTTGACCCCAACGGGGATTCCATTTTCAGACAGTTTTTTAATAATATGAAGTCTTTTTAAGCCAGATACCGTTCTTGGCTCTAAAGCCCGTCTTAATTCCTCATTTAAAGAGGTAAGGGAAACTATAACGTGCAATAATTGATGCTTTGCTAATTGCTGTAAAATGTCAATATCTCTCAAGATTAAAGCATTCTTAGTAATGATGGCGACAGGGTTTCTGTATTTGAGGCATATTTCTAGCATCTGCCTGGTCAATTGAAATTTCTTTTCGGCAGGTTGATAACAATCCGTATTTCCTGAAAAAAGAATTGGCGTAGCCGTCCAAGATTTCTTTTGGAGTTCCTTCTCTAATAGTTCGGGAGCATTCTTTTTGACTAAAATCTTTTGTTCAAAATCTAAGCCAGCCGAATAACCATAATATTCATGCGTGTTTCTGGCGTAGCAGTAAATGCAGCCATGCTCGCAGCCTTGGTAAGGATTGACAGATTTTCCGTTGGGTACATCAGGGCTATCAATTTTGTTGACCACCTTTTTGGGGTATTCAATGAGGTATTTCGTTTTCCTAGTTCTGAAGTTCTCTTCGTCGCCATAAGCAAAGTCCTCATTATAGACCGTAGTGTTTGCCAAAAAACGATTATTACTGTTGAGCTGAGCACCGCGACCTTTAATTTTTGGAATTTCCGACATAAATGAGACCCTTTTTGAAAATTGAGCCATAAAACTAAAGCCATTTTGACATCTGCAAATGAAAACCTTTACCTTTGCTACAACCATTGGCAGACCAAAATATGACCCATAATTTAAAGCTTAAGAAACCATTAGCTGTTTTTGATTTAGAAACTACAGGAACCAACATTTCTAGAGATAGAATAGTAGAGCTCTCTGTGGCTAAAGCAATGCCAGATGGCACGGTGGAGGTAAAAACCAAACGTGTAAATCCTGAAATGCCTATTCCTATTGAATCTAGTTTGATTCACGGCATTTATGACGAAGACGTTAAAGACGAACCTACTTTTAGGCAAATGGCCAAATCTTTGGCTCAGTTTCTTCAGGGGTGCGACCTTGCAGGTTTTAATAGCAACAGGTTTGATATTCCGATGTTGGTAGAGGAGTTTTTAAGAGTAGGTTCAGATTTGTTTGACCTTAAAAATAGAAAATTTGTAGATGCTCAGCGTATTTTTCATCAAATGGAGCCAAGAACCTTAGCAGCCGGTTATAAATTTTACACGGGTAAGACTTTAGAAAACGCTCACAGTGCTGAGGCTGATACGCTTGCTACTTTAGAAGTGATATGTGCTCAGGTAGAAAAATACGAAGGCGTAAAAATCACGAACAAGAAAGGTGAAGAAATAGAGCCAGTCAAAAACGACGTGCAGGCATTGCATGATTTTACCTCAGGTAAGATTGTAGATTTTGCAAACAGATTGGCCTATGACGATAATGATGTAATAGTTTTCAATTTTGGAAAACACAAAGGGAAAAGGGTAACCGATGTCTTCACCAAAGAAAAAGGCTACTATGACTGGATGATGAACAGTGACTTCCCTTTAGATACCAAAAGGAAGCTTACAGAAATAAAGCTTAGTATGGCTGGAGGGCTTTTTGGCTCGTAGTAATAAAAAATTGTAATACTGGAAGGTTGTCTTAATTCTTCGCTTTTAAATTCAGTCAAAGAGATAAAATGGCTAATTTTGCCGAGATTTTCTTTGAGTAAAATAAATTAATGGAAAACCAACTACCATCTATACCCGATGTAATAGCCCAAGTACCACTTACAAACTACGTGTTATTAGCTAGTATTTTGTTTGTTATAGGTATTGTAGGCGTTTTGATAAGGAGAAATGCCCTAATCATGTTTATGTCAATTGAGCTTATGCTTAATGCCGTAAATCTACTTTTAGTCTCATTCTCGTCTTACAGGTCTGACCCGAACGGTCAGATTTTCGTTTTTTTTATTATTGCAGTTGCAGCGGCCGAGGTGGCTGTTGGACTTGCCATCATTGTCATGATTTATCGAAACATTAGGTCCATTGATATTGGCCTGTTAGATAAATTGAGAGGTTAATTTAGTTTGAATTTCTGAATAGAATATATGTCGCTGATTGCTTTAATCCCTCTATTTCCTTTATTAGGCTTTTTAATAAATGGTCTGGGTTTTAAGATAATGCCAAAGAACTTGGTAGCTCCTATAGGTATTGGGGCTTCTTTTCTTTCATTTCTTGCTACCATAGGCGTTTACCTACAGTTTAAGGAAACTAGCCAACCGATTGTTGAAACACTTTTTGATTGGATTTCCGTAGGAAACATAAATGTTTCTTTCGCTTTCCAAATTGACCAGTTGAGCATTTTAATGCTTTTCATTATTACTGGGGTGGGTACTTTAATTCATTTGTATTCTGCTGGTTATATGAAGCATGATGCAGGTGTTGGTAAGTTTTTCGCTTACCTAAACTTGTTCCTTTTTTCTATGCTGATATTGGTGATGGGTGCTAATTACCTCATCATGTTTATTGGTTGGGAAGGCGTAGGACTTTGTTCATACCTTTTGATAGGTTTCTGGAATAAGCGTTCAGACTTTGGAGATGCTGCCAGAAAAGCGTTTATAATGAATAGGGTAGGAGACTTAGGTTTCTTAATTGGTGTCTTTTTGATTTTCCATTATTTCGGAACTTTAGAATATATAGCGGTTTTTGAACAAGCCAAAGGCATGCCTTCCGGTTCTTTACCACTTATGTTTATCAGCTTCTGTCTGTTTATAGGAGCCATGGGTAAGTCGGCTCAAATTCCACTTTTTACATGGTTGCCAGATGCCATGGCGGGTCCTACACCAGTTTCGGCATTAATTCACGCCGCTACCATGGTTACGGCAGGTATTTACATGGTGGTAAGAAGTAACGTGATTTACACTTTATCACCAGACACCTTAGAGTTTATAGCTTGGATAGGTACTTTGACAGCACTTGTTGCGGCGGCAATAGCCCTTTTTCAAAACGACATCAAAAAGGTTTTGGCTTACTCTACCGTGAGTCAGCTGGGTTATATGTTTATTGGTTTAGGTGTGATGGCTTATTCCTCAGGTTTTTTCCATGTTATTACGCATGCATTCTTCAAGGCTCTTCTTTTCTTAGGAGCAGGTAGTGTGATTCACGCCATGGGCGATGAGCAGGATATTAGAAAAATGGGAGGACTTTGGTCAAAAACGAAAATTACGGCCGTTACCTTCTTAATAGGAACCATTGCCATTTCAGGTATTCCTCCTTTCGCAGGTTTCTTTTCAAAAGACGAAATTTTAGCTCATGTTTTTGAGCACAATAAAGGCATGTGGGCTCTCGCAATGGCGGGTTCTTTCATGACCGCTTTTTACATGTTCAGGTTGTTTTTCTTAACCTTTACAGGTCAATTTAGAGGAACTAAAGAGCAGGAAGAGCATTTACATGAATCGCCAAGTTCTATGACGCTGCCACTTATTGTACTTGCAGTATTGTCAATGGTAGGAGGTTTCATTGGCTTCCCTGAGATATTCCATTTGCCACATTTCTTAGGAGACTTTTTGAGTCCAATATATGCTAACTCTAGAGAAGCCTTTGACGGTTTTGGCGAGGTTAATTTATCACACGCTACAGAGTGGATGCTGATGGGCTTTTCGGTGCTATTGGCTCTTGCGGCTTTGCTACTGGCTTATGTCATTTATGTCAAAAGAGGTTTTGTGCCAAAAGAAGATTCAGAGATTACAGGCATTCAGAAGTTCATTTACAACAAGTTTTACCTTGACGAAAACTACGACAAGGTCTTTGTAAACCCAATTGAAAAGTCTTCAAAGCTTTTTGGTAATATTATTGACCCGAAAGGAATTGACGGTTTTATCAATCTTATTACTTCAGGAATTGGCTCATTGAGCAAAATAGGAACTAAGGTACAAACAGGTACTACAGGTTTTTACCTTTTAATAATGTGTTTATCTATCGGCTTTCTCCTCATTCTTAATTTAGGACAAGACGTTTTAGCACACTTCACAGATATTTTTAAAGCGATAACTAGCAAATAGATGTTGATACTAGCACTCATATTGATTCCCATCTTCGGAGCACTTATTGTTTTTGCTTTGGGAGGTCAAAATCAATTAAGAAGCAAACAACTGGCATTGGCAGTAGCTCTTTTAGAGCTAGTCGTGTTTGGTTTTATTTTAAAAGAATTCAATACTTCAGGAAACCTTCTTTTTCAAAAAGAATGGCTGCCAGATTTCGGTATATCTTTTAAGTTCGCCATTGACGGTATTAGTGTTCTTTTATTAGGACTTAGTGCAGTACTGGTGCCGCTGGTTATTCTTAGTACGTTCAAAGTAGCTTACGAAAAAGCCAATGTACTTTATGCTTTGATACTATTGACAGAGGCCGCTCTGGTAGGTGTATTTATGGCAGGAGACTTATTCCTGTTTTATTTCTTTTTCGAAATTGCCTTAATCCCAGTCTACTTCTTAGGGTTAATTTGGGGGCGGGCGGATGCCGCAAAAGCTACCTTCAAAATGCTGGCGTATACCATTTTTGGTAGTTTGTTAATGTTGGTAGGTTTGGTCTATTTGTATTCCAAAGGTCAAACAGCAGACATGGAAGCCTTAAAATCGTCTATGGCTTTTATTCCAGCAGGGGTACAAACCACCCTGTTTTGTCTTTTCATGTTAGCTTTTGCTATTAAAATGCCAATTTTTCCATTACATACATGGCAGGCAGATGCTTATTCAGAGTCATCTACTCCGGCTACTATGCTCTTGGCAGGTTTGCTTTCAAAAATGGGTGTTTATGGTTTGATAAGAATTGCACTTCCAATGTCACCTTTAGGAGCCAAAGAAATGGGCTACATGGTAATGGTGCTCGGAGTAGTTGGTTTGATATATGGTTCTATTATAGCGGTGAAGCAAGACAACTTAAAAAGGTTGATAGCTTACTCTTCATTTGCACACATGGGTTTAATGGCAGCCGCTATTTTTAGTGGAACTTTGGAGGGAACACAAGGTGCGGTTTTCCAAATGTTAGCTCATGGTCTTAATGCTGTAGGTTTATTCTTTGTGGTGAAAATCATTTCAGAAAGAACAGGTAGCCGAAGTTTATCTTCACTCGGAGGTCTTTCACAAGACGCACCATGGTTAAGTGTAACTTTTATGATTATCCTTTTGGGTAGTGTGGCTTTGCCATTGACAAACGGTTTTGTCGGTGAGTTTTTAATGCTCAAAGGTGTTTTTGACCACGGCAAGCTATTGGGTATCATTTCAGGGATAAGCATCATTTTAGGTGCTGTATACTTATTAAGACTTTTTCAAAAAACGATGTTTGGCGAAAAGCAAAATACAGATGTAGTGATTGAAGATATTTCAGGTTCAGAAACCATTGTATTATGTGTGATTTCAGCCCTGGTTATATTAATGGGAGTTTTTCCTAACTGTATACTGGAAATTTCAGAACCAGCTTCTCAGCAGCTTCTAGACTATATGGCTAAATTTTAAAGATTAAAAGAACATGTATCCAATAATCGCTCTTTCTATTACTGGTCTATTGACCCTGTTCTTAGGTTTTCTAGATAATAAAAAACTAGTTTTCCCAATCTCAATACTCTTTTTGGTAATCGCCTTAGGCGTTTCGTTTGTTGATTGGAATGCTCCAGGTTTATATTTCAATGAGATGCTATCTATAAATAATGAAACCATTGTTTTTGGTGCCATTATTTTAGTTTCGGCCATTCTTATTTTATGTCTTTCTGAAGGTTTTAATGATTTTGAGTTTGCACAACCCGCGGAGTACTTTGCTTTGGTTCAGCTGTCCTTAGTAGGGGCTTTGATGATGGTTTCATTTGAAAATCTTATAATGCTGTTCCTTGGAATCGAGATTCTTTCTATTGGCCTTTATGTGTTAACAGGAGCCGACAAGAGAAACCTTAGAGGAAATGAAGCAGCCATTAAGTACTTCTTAATGGGAGCTTTTGCTACGGGTATACTATTGTTCGGAATTGCCATGTTTTATGGTGCTGTCGGAAGTTTTAACATTCATGCCTCTTCAGCTATGAATGACGCTTCTATGCCTTTCCTTTGGATTGGCTGTACATTGATATTAATTGGTTTGACCTTTAAGGTATCTGCAGCACCATTTCATTTTTGGTCGCCAGACGTATATGAAGGAGCACCTACCATCTTTACGGCCTATATGGCTACGGTGGTTAAAACAGCGGGTTTTGTAGCGATTTTTAAGGTATTATGGTCCTCTTTCTCACAAATTACAGAGTTCTGGACACCAATGATAGTTATCATGGTAGGAGCCTCTTTAATTATAGGGAATGTTTTTGCGGTGACGCAAAAGAGTTTTAAAAGGCTAATGGCTTATTCAAGTGTATCGCATGCAGGTTTTATGCTTTTGGCTTTAGTCGGAGATAATGAAGGTGCATTGGGCACCATCATGTTTTATTCAGTGGCCTATTCATTAGCTACTATTACGGCATTTGGTGTTTTAATGAAAGTTTCAAAGCACAGAATTGAAAAAGGCAGACCTTACGAGCAGATTGATTTGTTTGAAGGTTTGGTAAAAAACAATGGCTTCTTAGCCGCGGTGTTGTCGGTGGCTTTATTATCGCTTGCAGGTATTCCGCTAACGGCAGGCTTTTGGGGTAAGTTCTTTGTGTTTAGTGATGCTGCAGCCTCTGGTAACTTTATTTTAATAGTAATAGCCGTGTTGATGTCGGCAGTGGCGGTGTATTATTATTTCAAGCCTATAATTTTAAGCATGAAGAAAACAGATGGCGTAGAAACTGTATCGCTTTCGCCTCTTGTAAAGCTTATTTTGGTGATAACCACTTGTGGAACGATAATTTTAGGAATATTTCCAAACTTACTTCGTTCCATCTTCTAAAGAAAACTGATTGACTGAATTACTTAAGAATATAGATTTAAAGAAACATAAGAGTTTCATCAACTTTTTTTTAACAGGTGTTTTTGGTGCCTCTGTTAATTTCCTGTCTCAGATTCCACTTAAAGTTTGGTTTTTAGATTTTGGAATGAATCATGATGCTGCATTAGCGTGGAGTGTCTTTTGGGCCTATATGATTTCTACGGCCGCTACATTTATACCAGCCAAAATATTTGCTTTCTCAGCCAAGGAATCTGGCAACTCTAAAAGAGAGTGGGTAAAATTCTTCATTATAGCTTCCTTGGCCCTTATTGTACAAGAGTTAGTGACTTTAGGGACCTTGAAATTCATTGTCAATCCTTACTTTGGAGACTATAGTCTTCTTTGGAGAGAGAAAGCTTCTCACTTAGCTGGAATGGCCTGTAGCTTTCTGGCAAACTTCTTCGGGCACAAGTTTTTTACCTTCCGTACCACAGGGCTCTATAGGATGATTAGAGCAGATCGAAATTAAATTTTTCTAAGTTTTATTTAAACTTCTTTCTGATTTTAAGTTTTTTTTAAAGAAAAGTGGTGGGTTTGTGCTTGAGAACTTAAAAAGTTCTTAAATTTGATTTCATTTTATATAAACGTTAAACAAATCAATACCGATGAAAAAATTAATCGCTGTTATGTTATTAGCCGGAATGGCTTCTTTTACTGCTTGTTCTTCTGCTTCTGAGTCAGCTTCTGACGCTATGGAAACTGCTACTGAAGCGGTTGACGATGCTGCTGATGCTACTATGGATGCTGCTGAGTCAGTTGTTGATTCAGTTGGAGCTACTATGGAAGATGCTACTGAGGCTGTTGAAGAAGCAGTTGCTGAGTAATCTCATCACTAGTCAATATATTAAAACCTTCTCATTTCAAAATGAGAAGGTTTTTGTTGTTTTAGGGTTATATATTTGCAGAAAAAAGGAATAGAATGCTAGAAAGAAGTCAGGCTCCAGCTTTTAAATCGGTCGAATCTGTAAAGCTTGCGGAGGCTGAGAAAGATATTTTTCAAAACGAAATCCCACTTTACACGGTAGGCTTTGCTTCGCAAGACGTGATTAAGCTGGAATTAGTTTTTGAAGCGGGTTCTGCCTTTGAAAAGAAGCGAGGTATTTCTGCTTTGTTTTCAAAACTGCTTTTAGGAGGAACAAAAACTAGAACTGGTTCTGAAATAATGGCGGGTTTTGACCAGTATGGTGGTTTTATAGAAGTTAGTTCTAGAATAGAGCGACTTTACATAGTGCTTTATGGCTTACCAAAATATCTTGACAAATACCTAGCTATCATAAAAGATATGTTAGAGAATAGTGTCTTTCCTGAAGATGAATTAGAGCTTCAGCGAAAAATATCTCTTCAAAACATGAAGTTAAATATGGAGAAATCTTCCTATTTAGCTAATAGAGAATTTAAGAGGGCAATGTTTGGCTCCGTTAATCCATACGGTAGCGTTTTAAATGGGGAAGATTTTGAAACGATTACTAGAGAAGACTTAGTAAACTTCTACGAATCAAACGTTCAAGGGAAAAACTTTAGGATATTTGCCTCAGGAAATGTTAAAGAAAGAGAGAAGCAGCTTTTAAATAATTCTTTTGGTAAGGAAAGTTATTTGGCTCAAAACAGATTGGATATTCCTTTTGAGATATTTACACCTTCAAAAAAACTGGTAACCCTAGAAAATAAAATGCAGTCTACCATAAGACTGGGCAAGCCGCTTTTTGACAGACTGCATCCTGACTTTTTCCCAATGGCGGTAACTAATACTGTTTTTGGAGGATATTTTGGGAGCAGGCTGATGACTAACATTAGAGAAGATAAAGGATTTACTTATGGTATTTCTTCTTCTATAAATCCGCTAAGAGGTTTTGGCTATATGATGATAGGTTCTGATGTGGTTAAAGAAAACACTGAAGACACGCTAAAGGAGATAGAAAAGGAAATAAACTTGCTTAGAAACGAAGAGGTAAGTCAAAACGAGCTAGAAACTGTAAAAAACTATATGTCCGGAAGTTTTGCAGGTTCTATCACCACTGCCTTTGAACTTATGGATAAGCACAAGAACATAATTCTGTCGGAATTGCCTTCAGATTATTACGATTCATTTATTGATAGAATAAATAGTGTAACCACAGCACAAGTTTCAGAGGTGGCTAATAAGCATCTTAGTATGGAAGCTTTGAGTGAAGTAGTAGTGGGCGAAAAAATCTAAATAGGCATAAAGCGGTCGCCATCTTCCCGGGCTTCATAACGTAATACATTAGTTAAAACCATCAAAACTAAGGTTCTGGAAGCTTGTTTTTTCGGAATAGCACAAAGTTCTGCAAAAGTGTCTAGCGTTATTGTAGGGTGCTCTGTTAGGTAGGCCATCAACTTACTTTCTTTGTCGCCATAGTTAAAACGAAGGCTTTTGCCTTTTTTTAAACCCCTTAATATTTCTCTTATTTCTTTACTGGCCTGAATAGTACGGTCTTTATGACGCACAAAAACCTTGTCGGCGGCTTTGTGAGGTTTGTTCTCACTTTCAGGAATATGGAAAATTAAGATTTCACTCTCGTTTAGTAAGCGAACACGTTCTATGCTATAGTCTAATTCAGGCGTAATAGCTCTTTCTATTTCTCTGACGAGTACATATTCCTCTTCATCTGCAAATTTTAATCCGTTAAGAGTGCCATCGTCATCAACGCCCACTAAAAGTTGACCTCCCTTGGTATTGGCAAAGGCCACCATTTCTCGAATGATTTTTTCAGGATACTTGGCTTTGAATTTAAATTCCAGACGCAATCCCTCACCTTGACTAGCCAGCTTTTTCAAGTTAGTCAAGTTTCTTCCCTTTATGCTCTTTCCTTTATATGCAAGTTCCATTTGTTGATAGTGTTGGGGATGGATAAAATTAAGGGCTGTTTAAATCAAAACAAAATGCCAATTGTTTAATAGGGTTTTATATTTTTGAGATAACAACCTAAATCATTGAATGAATGGAATTAATAAAAACCCTTACAATAATCATGATGACATTTTTAAGTATTAACGCTCAGCAGAAATCAATTAGTAAGTTGATAAGTGAAAATCCCAAGTTTGATGAATTAATAGATGTCAATGCTAAGGTGGAAATATTAGCGGACGGTTTTACTTGGGCGGAAGGCCCTGTTTGGGACAAAAAAGAAGCGTGCTTACTGTTTTCCGATGTTCCAGAAAATACTATTTACAAATATAAAGCAGGCGAAGGCCTAAGTGTTTTTCTAAACCCGTCTGGTTATACAGGAAAACATCCATACAGCTTGGAGCCAGGCAGCAATGGTCTTATAATTAATAATGATGGTGAGTTGGTAGCCTGCGAACATGGCGACAGACGCGTGACCAGAATGCCAATGAATGGTGGTGGAGGAAAATTTCCAGTATCAGATAACTGGGAAGGAAAGAGGTTTAACAGCCCTAATGATTTAGTTCAAGCAGCTAATGGTACTTATTATTTCACAGACCCACCTTATGGCTTGCCAAATAGAGAAAATGCTACTTCAAGAGAGATTGACTTGTTTGGTGTTTACAAGGTTGATGTTTCTGGCAAGACTGAATTGGCGATAGCAAATCTTAGTAGACCTAATGGCGTAGCTCTTTCTCCTGATGAAAAAACACTTTATGTGGCACAGTCTGACCCAGAGAAGGCATACATTCTTTCCTATGAAATAAAGGAAGACGGTAGCTTAGGGAAGGAGAATTTGCTTTATGATGCCACGCCTATGGTAAAAGCGGGCTACAAAGGCTTGCCAGATGGCTTGAAAACTGATAAGGACGGAAACATATTCACCACAGGACCTGGAGGTATATTGGTCCTAAGTCCACAGGGTGAATTATTGGGACGAATAGAAATTGATGCGGCTACCGCAAACTGTGCCTGGGGAGGCGATGGCTCTGTTCTTTATATTACTGCAGACATGTATTTATGTAAAATTCAGACAAAAACCGTTGGTAAAGGCTTTTAAGAAAAACTTTAACAAGGTATTTAGCATATGAGAATTAGATTTCTTTGATAATCAATAGGAATCTATATATTTTTGCGGCTCGTTTTTTAGCACAGCTATGCAAACGAACAAATTTTATATAAAAATTTAGAATGGCATTAATTAGTAGAATTAGAGAAAACTCTGTCCTTACTATAGGGATTTTGGCTTTAGCATTGTTCGCCTTTATTATCGGTGATTATTTTTCTAGCGGTTCCCTTGGCAGCAGTGGCCAGGAGAATGTAGGTGAGATAAACGGTGTAGATGTCGATTACCAGCAGTTTGTAAAGCTGGTAGATGTTCAGCGTCAACAACAAGAACTTTCAACTGGAAGATCGGCCACGGAAGCTGATTTAGCAAATATTAGAGAGCAAGTTTGGGAGCAATTAGTGCAAGACAATGCTTTTCAACCAGAATACGAAGAATTAGGAATTGACGTAACGCCAGATGAATTAAGAGAAATGGTACAAGGAACTAAAAACTTGCACCCATTTATTCGTCAACAATTTACAGACCCTAATACTGGTGTTTTCAATGAAGCTCAGCACAGAGAGTTTATCAATGCTGCTGCAAACAAAACTTTGCCAGCAGAACAGCAGTATATCTGGGATAGCTTCAAGTCTAACTTGATTCAAATTCGTAAGAGTGAGAAATATCAAAACTTGGTAAGTGTAGGTGACTACATTACTACAGCAGAAGCGAAGAAGGAGTATACTACGCAGAATAATAAAATTTCAGCCGAATATCTATATGTACCATTCTATAGTGTTAATGACACTACAGTAAAGGTTACGAATAGCGAAATAGAAAGCTATTACAGCAAACACAAAAGCGAGTATAATGGTTTTGATAGCCGTTCTTTTGATTATGTAGTTTATCAAGTTTTACCTTCAGGTGAAGACTCTACTGCTTTGCTTCAAGAAATTAACGACTTAGCTCGTGGAATGGCTGCTGCTGAAAATCCAGTAGCTTATGCTTCAGCTAATTCAGATGTGCGTAGCCCTAGCTCATACAGTGCTGGTGAACTTTCTGCAGAAGTAAAAGCTGCTGTAGCTAATACGATTGTAGGTGGAATGGTTGGTCCAATTAAAGATGGTCAGAACTACAGCATCTACAAATACATGGGTACAGAGACTGATACTGTTAGCACATTACGTGCTTCTCACATATTAATCAATACGCAGGGTGCAGACGAAACTGCAAAAGCGGTTGCGAAAGTAAAAGCTCAAGATATCTTAAATCAAATTAAAGGTGGAGCTAGCTTTGAAACTTTAGCTAGAATTAATGGTTCTGACGGAACTGCTCAGCAAGGTGGAGATTTAGGGTACTTCAGCAATGATGGTAGAATGATTCCTGCTTTTGAAAATGCTGTTTTTGGATTTAGAGGTGCTGGTTTGTTACCAAACTTGGTAGAAACGGATTTTGGATACCATATAGTTAAAGTAACTGAACCTAAATCTAACATTAAGTATAACTTAGCTACTATCACTAAAATTTTGGAACCTTCTGAAATTACATTGAACGATAGCTACCAGGAAGCAGAAAGCTTGAGAGCTGATATTTCTTCTGCGGAAGACATGAAAGCGAAAGTAGCGGAGAATGAGAATTTAGTTTTATTATCTGCTCAGAGAGTGGCTGCAGGTGCTAGGTCTTTTAACAGTGTTCAAGATGCTAGAGAGGTAGTTTTATGGGCTTACGGAAATGATGTTTCTGTAGGTGATGTGGCAGATAGAGTTTTCATAGTAGGAGATACGTACTTGATTGCAGCCCTTACCGACGCTACAGATAAAGAAAGCCCTAAAGCATCTGACTTTAAAACTCAGATTGAAGCTAAAGTGAAGAATAAGCTTAAAGCTGAGAAAATCATTGCTAAACTAGGTGATGTGTCTGATTTTGGAGCAGCTGCTAAATCTTACGGAGCTGGTGCTTTGATAGAAACAGTAGAAGATATCAATATCGCTACAGGAATGCTTAACAGTGCAGGAATTGATGCTGTAGCAATCGGGAAGGCATTTGGTTTAAAAGTGAATACAACAAGCAAGCCTTTCATAGGTCAAAATGGAGTTTTCGTTATGAAGAAAACTGCAGAAACGATGGCTCCTGAGCTTGCAGATTATAGCAAATACAAAGAAGACATTAAGCAGCGTGTAGGTGTTTATGGCTCGGCTTCTGCTGCAGATCAAGCAGTGAGAGAGGCTGCTGAAATAGTAGATAGAAGAGCTAAAATGTTCTAAAAAATATTTTCGAATAGAGAAAAGGGATACCAGCGGTATCCCTTTTTTTATGACCTTTACTGTATGAATAATTTATTTCCGGTTTTCTTGAAATTAGAGCAAATGAACCTTCTGATAGTAGGAGGTGGTTATGTTGGGCTTGAGAAATTAGAGGCCGTACTCAAAAATTCGCCTGAGACTAATATTACCATGGTAGCTCCTGAAATTTCTGAGGAGATAAGAGCCCTAGCAGCTTCTTATAAAATTAAGCTAGTTTTAGAAGCTTATAAGGCCGAACACTTAGTAGGTAAAAATTTGGTAATAGTAGGAACCGGTATAATGGCCGTAAGCGAGCAAGTACAGCGAGACTGTCGTGAGCATAACATTCTTGTCAATGTGGCGGATAAGCCCGCTTTATGTGACTTTTACCTAGGTTCTGTGGTGAAAAAAGGAGATTTGAAAGTTGCTATTTCTACAAATGGGAAATCACCGACTTTTGCAAAGAGATTTAGAGAGATATTAGAGCAGGTTTTGCCTGATTCTTTACAAGAAACATTGGATAATCTACAAGAGTTAAGAAACCGTCTAAAAGGCGATTTTGAGTACAAAGTAGAGAAGCTTAATGAAATCACTAACGTGATGAAGAAAAACGATTAGTCGTTAATTTGAAGGGCTTCTGTGGCTTTTCTTGCGGCGTCTTGTTCCGCTTTCTTTTTGTTCCAACCTCTTCCTTCGCTTACTACTTCGTCGTCCACTTTTATTTGGGCTACAAACTCCTTGCTGTGATGTTGACCATTTTCTTTGATAATGGCGAACTCCACATTTTTTCCTAGTGATTGAGACCAAGTAAGGAGTATGCTTTTATAGTTAGCGTTGTTTTTTATAACCTCATCCAGGTCATAATAGTTAGCCAAAAGGTTTTTGACAATAAAACGTTTGGTAAACCTAAATCCTTTGTCTAAATAAACGGCTCCTATGAGAGCTTCCATGGCATCACCATACATAGAGGTTCTGGCATGTGTTACTCTATTCCCGTCAAACGTTATGAGGTCGTCTAGGCCTATTTTTCTAGCTACTTGGTTAAGCGATTCTCTATTGACTATTCTAGACCTGATTTCTGTTAAAAAGCCTTCATCTTTTAATGGGTACTTTTTAAATAAATATTCGGCTATAATCATACCCAAAACAGAGTCTCCAAGGTATTCTAAACGCTCATTAGACTCTTTAAAGCCTTTTATAGAAGAGTTCTTAGAAGCTGAGGTATGTCTAAAGGCTAGATGGTACAATGAAGCATTTTTTGGTTTCTCGCCAATAATGCGTTCTACTGCTTTTCTAAATTCCCTGACTTTAACGTCTGTTTTGAAATAATCTAGTATAGTCTCTGTTACTGCCATTAAGTTTTTAGCCCTCCTGATTTATTATTTTAGGGCTATATGCCTCGCAATTTAACCATTATATTTTTTAAATATAAGTGTGGCGTTATGCCCACCAAATCCAAAGCAGTTTGACAGCACTGTGTCAATCTTTCTAGCTTTAGCTACGTTTGGTGTTAAATCAATTTTCGGGTTAATTTTTTCATCAACATTATTAAGGTTAATGGTAGGAGGCACCATTTGATGCTGAATAGCTAATATTGCCGCTACAGATTCTACAGCACCAGCTCCACCTAATAAGTGACCAGTCATAGATTTTGTAGAACTAATACTCACTTTATAAGCATGCTCCTTAAATAAGTTTTCGATGGCTGTGATTTCTTGAGGGTCACCTAAGCCGGTTGACGTTCCGTGTGTATTGATATAATCAATATCTTCAGGAACCATGTTAGCATCATTCAAGGCGTCTTCCATAGAAAGGAAAGCTCCTAAGCCTTCTGGATGCGGTGCCGTGATATGGTAAGCGTCAGAAGACATTCCACCACCCACTAGTTCACAGTATATTTTGGCTCCTCTAGCCTTGGCATGCTCATATTCTTCTAAAATAATACCTGCACCACCTTCACCTAATACAAAACCGTCTCTATCGGCATCGTAAGGTCTTGAGGCTGTTTTGTAATCGTCGTTACGTGTAGATAAAGCTCTTAAAGCGTTAAATCCGCCAATACCTGCTCTTGTTACAGCGGCTTCAGAGCCACCCGTTACACAAGCAATCATTCTACCTAACCTAATATAGTTAAAGGCATCTATCATGGCGTTGTTTGTAGATGCACAGGCAGAAACAGTTACAAAGTTTGGTCCTCTAAAACCAAATTTCATAGAGATTTGACCAGATGCCGAGTCAGCAATCATCTTTGGAATAAAGAAAGGGTTGAACCTTGGCTGCATATCATTGTCGGCAAGATTTAAAACTTCTTCTTCAAAAGTCTTAAGACCACCAATTCCAGAACCCCAGATTACACCTATTTTATTCTTATTGACTTTGTCCATGTCAAAGTTCGCGTCTAGTACTGCTTGTTCGGCAGCTACTACACCAAACTGTGTAAACAAGTCCATTTTACGAGCGTCTTGTCTTGGAATGAAGTCGGTGACTTCAAAGTCTTTCAATTCGCAAGCAAAGGTGGTTTTGTAGTTGGAAGCATCAAACCTTGTGATAGGGCAAGCACCGCTTACACCATTTTTAAGGCCTTCCCAGAATGACTCTACATCGTTTCCTATAGGGGTAAGAGCCCCTAAACCTGTAACTACTACTCGTTTTAGTTCCATATTGGTCTTGTTAAAAAAAGGGAAAGGTTCAATAGCCAACTTTAGTAAAAACTGGACATTGAACCTTCAAAATGTATTAAGAAAATTACTTAGTGTTATCTTCTAAATAAGAAATAGCCTGACCTACTGTCTGGATATTTTCTGCTTGATCGTCTGGAATAGAAACATTGAATTCCTTTTCAAATTCCATGATAAGTTCAACTGTATCAAGAGAATCTGCTCCTAAATCGTTTGTGAAAGAAGCTTCAGTAGTCACTTCTGACTCCTCAACGCCTAATTTTTCAACAATAATTTTCGTTACTTTCGATGCGATATCTGACATTATTACAATGTTTTTGGTTTAAATCACTGCAAAGAAAATTTATTTTTCTGAAACCAACAAAATACCCATTGGTTTTTTGATTTCCTTAACAATGTTGACATTTGTAATATACAATTAAAAACGGTCTTAAAATCATGATGGAAAGCCTTTTCTCAAAAAAATACAAGTCAAATAACTTCTTTCTTTTAGCCGGACCTTGTGCCATCGAGGGCCGAGACCTCGCTTTCTCTATTGCTGAGAAAATTGTCAAAATTACGGACAAATTGGAGATACCTCTCATATTTAAAGGGAGTTACAGAAAAGCCAACAGAACTAAAGCTGATTCTTTTACAGGAATAGGGGATGAGAAGGCTTTGAAGATTTTGGGTGATATTGGAAAAACTTTCAATGTTTCTACCGTTACAGATATACACGAGACTTATGAAGCCTCATTAGCTGCAGAATTTGTTGACGTTTTACAAATTCCAGCTTTTTTATGTAGACAAACCGAACTTTTGGCCGCCGCGGCTAAGACTGGCAAGGCTGTAAATATCAAAAAAGGTCAATTTATGTCTGGTGCCTCCATGGGTTTTGCGGTAGAAAAAGTTTTACAAGAAAACTCGGATGCAAATGTGATGCTGACCGAGCGTGGTAATTCTTTTGGCTACTCAGATTTAGTGGTAGATTACAGAAATATCATTGACATGAAAAAGTTTGAAGTACCGGTAGTAATGGATTGTACGCATTCACTTCAAAGACCAAATCAAACGTCAGGTGTTACAGGAGGAAACCCAGAACTAATAGGAACCATTGCAAAGGCTGCTATAGCGGTAGGTGCAGACGGTTTATTTATAGAAACCCACCCAGACCCAGCTAATGCCAAGTCGGATGGTGCTAACATGTTGCATTTAGATAATCTGGAAAAACTTTTGGAGGAATTGGTTAGGATTAGGCAGGTGGTGGTTTAGTAGTTTTAAATGTTGATTTCACTTTAGGTGAAGATTAGTTTGACTAGAGTTCTTTGTCAATATTGCCCCGTAACCGTTCTGGAATGTAGTGTAAGTAGGGTTTACACCCTCAAATACTGTAAAGAAGTTAAGCGGCTCATTCATTTTATAATAATAGTCAAAGTAAGCATCATTTACTGAGCTGACTATAACCTCTATTCGGTTTACGTTTCCTTGACCATGTGGGGGGGCTTGTTTCTGAAGTGTGCCTTCCATTTCAACATAAAACTGAAAAATGGTTTTGTTGGTTTCGAAGCAGCTTCTTTTAAAGAATTTCTTAGATGATGTATAGGAATAAACACAAGGGTTTTCTAATTCTCCAAAATCCTCAACGGAGACTACGTTTGCACTAGTAACTATGTTATCTTGATAACCTTTGATTTCAAACATTAAATAAGGAATAGATGAGGTGATCTCTGAAAGAGAAACATTGATTAATTTAGTAGGAATTCTTGGGTTTAGAGGAGATGTGGCTGGCTCATCAGAGGCCCAAACCGAGTCAATCTTTATAGTAGGTAATAGTAGTTCAGGGCTGGACGATGCTTCGGAAATTAAGTCTGAGGATACTTTGATTTGATATGAATGCCCTTCTAAAGGGGTATTGAATTCCGAAGAGTTGAATATATAGCTCTTTGGTGCAGCTTGTGACAAGCTTTCCAAGAATGCACCATCTTCATAAATGTCTACCTCTGTACTTTCTAAAAAATCATTATTAAACCTTACTTCTCCATTTGGAGGGTAGGTCTTATCAACTTTTACCTGAAAAACTTGACCAGATTGAAATTCACTAAAAACAAAAAAGCGGTCGCCCTCAAAAGGAAATTCAACCGTAATATCTTTTTCGCACGAGAAAAGGGATAGGAAGAAAAATAAGACAGATAATTTTTTCATTTGAATTTTATACTGTAGCTGATATAAGGAAGGAAAGGGATGAAATTATTTTTAGTAGTAATAATATCCCAACCTAAAAGAGTCCTTCTGCCATCATTAAATATCGATCTGTAATTGGTCTTAAGGAAAAATGAATTGTTATGGTTATAGGCATTATAAACGCCAATAGATAGTACTCGCTCATTCTTACGTTTGGTTTCTTTGGAGAAACTGGCATTTAAATCTAAACGATGATAGTTGGGGGTTCTGAAATTATTACGGTCACCGTAGATATAATTTGGATAGTTTATGTTCTCATTAATAAACAAGTTGGAATGTGATGCTAAGGGCACCGTTATAGGCCTGCCAGATTGAAATACCCAATTGGCAGAGAGATTTACTTTTGAGTTAAGCTGATAAGCTCCCGTTAGGTTTAAAGTATGCCTTCGGTCGTAATTGGCGGCGTACCACTGACCATCATTGATGTTGTCAAATTTCCTGTTATTGAGAGCATAGGTATAAGCCAGCCAGCCAGTTAAACTTCCTTTGCTTTTATCTACCATTACCTCAAGTCCATAAGATTCTCCTATTCCGTTCTTTTCAACTAGGTCTTCATAATTTGATTCCGAATTGATAATAAAATTCTGTCCGCTTTTGTAGTCAATCAAGTTTGTATATTCTTTTTTATAAATATCGACATCAAGCCTCCAAGCGTCTGCTATTTTTTGAGAAACGCCAGCACTATATTGTAATGAACGCTCAAAGGGTAATTTTTTGCTAGCAGGAATCCATAAATCATTGGGAAGCCCACCACTACTAGAGTTTAAAAGGTGAAGGAATTGCCCCATTTTAGAGAAGCCAAATTTGACGGCCGTTTTTTTAGATGGATAAACAGATAAAGAAAGGCGAGGTTCTAATGAATTATATGCAGTGTCTTGAACCGAAAAACTTGCATATCGGAGGCCAGCCTGTAGTGAAAGCCATGGTGTTACTTGAGTATTGAACTCGCTAAATACAGCAGTTTCAATTGCTTTTACTATGTCTTTATTTCCTGGAATATTTATCTCATAAGTGCTGCTAATATTAACAGGTTTATAGAAATGAGAAGTAAGTTCTCCTCCCAGAAATATTTCGCTTTTTGAGTTTGGGTAAATCTCAAAAGTACTTTTAAGCATGAGGTCCGTCAAGGTGGATTTAGATTTAAAGAAATCTTTGTTCTTGTCTTCATCTACTAAGGAAGACCCCAATCCATAGCCATAGGAAGAGTAAGCCAAGGTGTTTTTTAGGAAGACTTTTTGGCCAATTGGCTTTATGTATCTCATACTAGCCGTAAGGTTGCCCCAGTTAATCTTATATTTTTCAAAAGCCGTACTGTTATTGGATTTTACATACCAAACATCGTTACCGTTATAAACGCTAAAAATAAGCTGACTATGGTCGCTGAAAGCCTTGCTCCATTTAAGGTTTAGGTCATACAGGTTATAATTAAAATATTGCCCACCTACTTTTAAATAGCTGATGTAGGAAGGTAATAATAAAAGGGAAAGATTGGTGACTCTGGCGGCAGCCAAGTATGTTCCCATATCTTTTCCTGACTTTGTTTTTAATGGTCCTTCGAGGAGCAATCGCGAATTAATAAGACCAAGGCTAAACTCTTTATTAGTTTTTTTTGAACTCCCTTCCTTTGAATTAATATCTATTACAGATGAAAGTCGACCACCATACCTAGCTGGAAATCCGGCTTTATAAAGTTTGACATCCTGAATGGCATCAGGGTTAAAAACAGAAACTAGCCCAAATAGGTGTGTTACATTATAAACAGGCGTTTCATCTAGCATGATTAGGTTTTGGTCAGGACTGCCTCCTCTCACTAGCACGCCCGCAGTGCCTTCGGTTGCATTTGTTACGCCAGGAGTTAATGCGAGGGCTTTTAATACATCAGTTTCGCCAAAAAGTGCAGGTACTTTTTTAAGACGGTCTATAGGGATGGAGACTAGTCCAATGGGAAGTTTATAATATTCTTTGTCAGAAGATTTGATAGTGATTTCATTTAAAATATTAGATGCCGGTTTCATTTCAATATTTTGAAACTTGGAAATGCTAGTCTCATTCAAGTTTATCTCTTTGGTTTCATAGCCAACAAAAGAAAAATTTACAGGGCAAGGGCAATTTTCCAATTTTAAGGAAAAGTAGCCATATTCATTGCTTGTAGCATAAGTGCCAGAATTAGATGAGTAGATATTGACATTTGGAAGGCTTTCACCAGATTCCGCATCTCTAACATAGCCCGTTATAGTTTGAGCAAAGGTTTGACTAGCACTTAAAAGGCTGGACAAAATGAAGCTAAGGAAAAATATTTTCATTTATTAAAGTGGAAAGGTTTAATCATTTTTTATTTCACTTTCTGCTTCGCTAGGTTACTATTAAAGTGTTGATTTATAAATGAATGGTTGTATTCCCTATGAAATATTCTTGCCATGCCCACTATCAAAGAGAAAACCTATAAGAAAGGGGGAATATCCAAACAAGGTTTCCATTGCTTTGCTGAGCTCCTAGTCGCATAGATAAAGCTGACCTCTTGCTTAATGCTAAGCCTAATTCTATTTGGGCGGAATATCCCAAACTGGTTTTGTGCAGTTTCTCATTATAATCAATCATATAAACAGGGACGGGGTAGGGGCTTAAACTGGGTATTGGGTAGTCAACCCTAATGGTCTCAGGCGAAATGCTTGTTTCATGGGTGAAAGATCCTCCAAGTAATACCGCAACCTTTATTTTTTTGTTTACCACATATACTTTAGGAAGAATTTCGAATTGCAAAGAATTTGAACCTATTCGGAAAGGAGCTTTAGCGTAAACCCCAGAACCAAAATCAGTTTCATATTCATTGTCATACTCTTTGCTTGTGGATATACTTCTAAGCGAAAAATCTATTGCTAGATTCTTTTTTAGGCCTTTTTCAAAACCAAAGCCCAAATTATAACCCTTGGCTCCTCCACTTGTGTTGATTGCATATCCTGCTTGGAAATTAAAAGCGTTTTGGCCAAAAATTGGCTGAATAAAAAGAAGTAATAGGATGGTTTTTTTAAGCATGGGGTAGTTGTTTGAATTAAGTAGGTGACGGATTTTGGAAGATTAATCTTCACGGTCTGGAGTAATCGATTCGATACTAACTAGTATTAGTTGTTTAATTTTTTCTGGATTTAATACGTTCAAAGATAAATGTTTAAGTATTACATTTTAAGCCGAGTATAGAGTTTTTCCATGTTAACGTATCAATAATTGGTTTTGCAATACCAACTCAACTTTGCTACCCTTTAATCATCTTTGGTGAAAAAATAGGGCAATGGGTTTCTATTTCTTGTTTATACTTCATCCAAGCATTTTTTGTTAATTTTGTACTTTAATTGCTTTTCTAAAAAAATACAATGGCTAAAACTTTCAGAAAGAAAAAATCGGCCCCAACTAAAGAACGTAAGTCTCCTAAGAAAGAGGGTTCGTTTGGAATATCGGCTGCTCAGCTAGAGCTTATTTGTGGTGTCTTTTTCCTCATTATTTCCTTAGTGATGTTAATAGCCTTCGTTTCGTATTTATTTACGGGAGAGGCAGACCAAGATTTGGTTCAAAAAAACTTCAGAACTGCTATTGAAAACAGTAGCAAAAAAGCAGAAAACTCATTAGGGGTTTTAGGAGCTTTTATTTCACATTATTTTATTTTCAAATGGTTTGGCTATGCCGCTTTCGGTTTAATACCTATCATTTTTTTATCGGCGTTTAGGCTAGTTTTTCAGCAAGACTTATTTGAAGTTAACTTAAACAGATTTGCCAAAGGCAGTATCTTTTATGTGCTGTTTACTTCTATTTTCTTAGGCTATTTTGTTTTTCAGTTTAACCTTGGTGAGGGAGAAATAAGCGGAGGCATAGGTTATCAATTAAATCAATCGCTAAATCATGCATTGGGCTGGGGGAGTATTTTGTTGATAGTCTTGGTTCTGTTTTTATGGTTGGTTTTCTTTCATGGTCTTACTCAGATTGATAATTATTTCTCAAAGAAACCTGCTAAAGAAGAAGAGAAAGAGGCTACTGTTAGTGCAGTAACGCCAAGGGCGGAGCCTACTTTGGTGGAGAAAGAGATTGAAGAAACGCCTCCGACAGTTAAAGTGCCAGATAGTCTTCCAGCAAAACCTTTTGATGGTGGCATTGCTTTCAGCGTAGAAAACTTTGAAAATGAAGAAGAGCCTGTTAAAAAAGTAGAAGAAGAAATTCCTTTAGAAGTAGCCGAAAAGGAAAATAGCTTTTTGATAGAGGATAACGATGATAATAAGGATTTAGAGGAATTTGGGCCCTATGACCCTAAGCTAGACCTCTCTTCTTATATGTACCCACCTATAAGTTTATTGGCAGACCATAGCGGCATGAGCGGCGGAAAGGTTTCTCAGGAAGAGTTGGAGGCTAATAAGATAAACATTGTGGAGACCATGAAAAACTTCTCTATTGGAATTTCTTCTATCAAAGCCACCATTGGGCCTACAGTAACATTGTATGAGATTGTACCAGAAGCAGGGGTAAGAATTTCTAAGATTAAGAACTTAGAAGATGACATTGCCTTAAACTTAGCTGCACTAGGAATTAGAATTATAGCCCCAATGCCAGGGAAAGGTACTATTGGGATAGAGGTGCCAAATAAAAACCGAGAGATGGTTTCGGTGAAATCGGTCTTTGGTGGCGAAAAGTTTCAAAACTGTAAATATGAACTGCCCATAGTTTTAGGAAAGACTATTGCCAATGAAATCTTTATATCGGATTTAGCTAAAATGCCTCACCTTATGATGGCGGGAGCCACGGGTCAGGGTAAGTCTGTTGGTATCAATGTTATTTTGGCATCCCTATTATATAAGAAGCATCCTTCAGAAGTGAAGTTTGTGATGGTAGACCCTAAAAAGGTGGAGCTGTCTCTTTTTAATAAAATTGAAAGGCATTTCTTGGCCACGCTGCCAAATGCAGAAGATGCTATTATCACCGATACCAAAAAGGTTATATACACCCTGAATTCGCTCTGTATAGAGATGGATAATAGGTACAACCTTCTTAAAGATGCGGGTGTAAGAAATATTAGAGAGTATAATGCCAAGTTTACCAAAAGGAAACTGAATCCAGAAAAAGGGAACAGGTATTTGCCCTACATTGTCTTGGTGATTGATGAGTTGGCAGATTTGATGATGACTGCTGGTAAAGAGGTGGAGCAGCCTATTGCTCGTTTGGCTCAGTTGGCCAGAGCAATTGGGATACACTTAATAGTAGCCACCCAGCGGCCTTCGGTTAATGTGATTACAGGTTTAATTAAAGCCAACTTCCCAGCCAGAATATCTTTTAAAGTAACGGCAAAGGTAGATTCACGTACTATTTTAGATACAGGCGGGGCGGACCAATTAGTAGGTAATGGGGATATGCTCTTATCCATGGGTTCCGACATGGTCAGATTGCAGTGTCCGTTTGTAGATACTCCTGAGATTGAAGGTATTTGTGATTACATAGGAGAGCAGCGTGGCTACGAGTCTGCGTATATGTTACCCGAGTTTTTTGGTGATGATGAGCCAGATATTCTAGACTTTGACCCAACACAGTTGGATGTTATGTTTGATGATGCAGCAAGGGTTCTGGTGACTTTTCAGCAAGGAAGTACTTCTTTGATTCAGCGTAAGATGAAATTAGGTTATAACAGAGCCGGTAGAATTATTGACCAATTAGAAGGTGCAGGAATAGTAGGGCCTTTTGAGGGTAGTAAAGCCCGTGAAGTTCTTGTCAAAGACATGACAGAGTTGGAAGAAGTATTAAGAGGCCTTAAGCGAGAGAAATAACATTAAAGGCTTATTAACAATTCGGTCTTAAACTTTTCTGCTAATTTTGTGTCCAATTTGAGATAGCCATTACAGAATGGTTTGTTGCTCATAGTTTAATTGAATATAATGAAGAAAATACAGGTTTTATTGGCTCTTTTGCTTTTGGTTAATTTAGGGGCAAGTGCTCAAGATGCTAAAGCGGGAGCAGTTTTAGATGCGATGAGCACGAAGTATAAAAACATGAAAACTTTTACGGCCAATTTCTCCTACGGAGCAATTAGTGCAAGTGGTAAAAAAGGACGTGTACGTACGGGCAGCATAGCTGTCAAAGGTGTTAAGTTCAAATTAAATATGGCTGGTCAAGAGATTTACAATAATGGCTCGGAGATATTTTCTTATGTAGAAGAAACCAATGAGGTAAATGTAACTGAGTACGACGCTAGTGCTGATTCTCAATTTTCTCCTGCAAACATCTATAGCATTTATAAGAAAGGATATAAATACACGCACAAGGGTACAGCTACCATTGGTGGTGCTTCTTGTGATTTGATAGAGTTGATTCCTTTAAAAGGTAATGGAAACATTCAGAAAGTAGAAATAGGTGTAAGTAAATCTACCAAAGAAATTAAAAACTGGAAGTTAACCGACGGTTCGGGTAAAGTAACGGCTTTTGATATCGTGAAGTTTAGTCCAAACGTAACTTTGGCAGATAGCTACTTCACTTTTAATACAGCAAAGCACCCAGGAGTAGAGGTGGTGGATTTAAGATAAGCTTCGCAAAACAATATTTTGAGAATGCTCACGCTGAAAAGTGTGAGCATTTTTCTTTGATTCAAGGCTAATCTCTAATTTAGCCTGAAGGTAAAATCTAAATTTCTGAAATGTCATCGCATCATATAGTAAAAGATAAACAAGAGCCCGCTTTATTGATAGCAAACGGAGCTGCCTGCAAGTTTGAACTCATGGAAGAGCTTCTGGGTTGGTCGCCGTATGTGGTGGTGCTAGATGGTGCTATTGACAGGGTTTTGAGTTTAGGTATTAAAGTTGACGTCTTGCTGGGCGATTTTGACAGAGAAGGAGTGGATGTGGATAAAATTCGCGAAGAGCAGTTTCCCATTGAAATTGTCCACACACCAGACCAAGACAAGACCGATTTAGAAAAAGGAATTGAGTTTTTGATAGAGAAAGGTTTTCCTGCAGTAAACATACTTTGGGCTACAGGAAGGAGAATGGATCACACGATTGCGAACCTTTTAAACTTGGTAAAGTACAATTCTCAAATTAAGCTGGTGATGCTAGATGATTACTCTAAAATCATTCCTTTAGAGCCTGGTTTAACAAAATTTGAGAAGTGGTATAAGGCAGGAACGGTCATTTCTTTAATTCCTGTACCAAAAGCGGAGAATATTGAAACTTCTAATTTGAAATATCCGTTACATAAGGAGACCCTAGAAATAGGGAATAGGTTAGGCAATAGCAATGAAGTTGATAAGGACGGTTTAATGAGTATCAAATTCGAAAAAGGCAAACTATTTCTAATGGAATGTAACGATTGATACGTCTAATACAGCGTTTGATACTTATCCACAAAATAATTAGTCAATCGGCTAATTAATTTTCAGTATTATTTGAAAGTTCTAAAAAAAAATCTTTAGCTTTAGGGTGTAAGTAGCAGAAAACGTGTTATTTAGGCATTCCGCCTAGATTATGTGTTCTTTACTTAAGGCTTGAGTTTTAATGGCAATAAAATGTGGATAACTTTAGAATAGTACTATTCTAACTTGCACCTACTTTTAAATCCTTGATAATTAAGGCCTACAAAAAAAAGGACTTGTATGATTTGACAATAGATTAAAATCCAAAGAAAAATGGCACTTTTTTTTACCTATAATTCTCATTTATTTTGTAATCCTGATAAGCGAAAGTTAATGATTTAGTAACGAAAACTTAACTCACTTATCTTTGTAATACCCCTAAAATTATTTTTGTACTATGTATGTAATCAAAAGAGACGGACGCCGGGAATCGGTAAAGTTTGACAAAGTAACGGCCCGAATCGAGAGACTCTGCTACGGTCTAGATCCCAATTTTGTACAACCTGTTGAAGTTGCCATGAAAGTGGTTTCTGGGATTTATGATGGTGTTTCTACTTCACAACTTGATAGCCTTGCGGCAGAAACAGCTGCATCAATGACAACAAAGCATCCTGATTATGCACAGTTGGCAGCTAGAGTAGCAATATCAAATCTTCATAAGAATACCTTGAAGTCTTTTTCAGGTACTATGAAAATGCTTTATCAATATGAAGATCCTAAAACAGGCGAAAATGCATCATTGATAGCAAAAGACGTTTGGAAGGTAATTCAGAAAAACGCAGCCTTATTAGATTCTACAATAATTTATGACCGTGATTATGGTTATGATTATTTCGGATATAAAACATTAGAAAAATCTTACCTACTTAAACTTAATGGTAAGATAGTGGAGCGTCCTCAGCATATGCTAATGAGGGTAGCCGTGGGTATTCATGGTGAAGCTATAGAAAGAGTGCTAGAAACTTACGAGCTTCTTTCTGACAGATGGTTTACGCATGCCACTCCTACATTATTTAATGCAGGTACACCTAAGCCACAGTTATCTTCATGTTTCTTGTTAACCATGAAAGATGACAGTATTGATGGTATTTATGATACACTTAAGCAATGTGCCAAAATCTCTCAATCAGCGGGGGGAATAGGACTTTCTATCCATAATGTAAGAGCAAAGGGGTCTTATATTAAAGGAACTAATGGAACTTCGAATGGTATAGTACCCATGCTTCGTGTTTATAATGATACAGCCAGATACGTGGACCAAGGGGGTGGAAAACGTAAAGGGTCATTTGCTATTTATTTAGAGCCATGGCATGCAGATATAGATGATTTCCTTGATTTGAGAAAGAATCATGGTAAAGATGAAATGAGAGCTAGAGATTTATTCTACGCTATGTGGATTTCTGATTTATTCATGAAACGAGTGGAAGCCGATGCAGAATGGTCTTTATTCTGCCCACATGAGTGCCCAGGTTTAGCGGATGCTTATGGCGATGACTTTGAGAAATTATACGAGAAGTATGAGTCTGAAGGAAAAGCTAGAAAGCAAGTAAAAGCTCAGCAACTTTGGTTTAAGATATTAGAGTCTCAGATAGAAACAGGAACGCCTTATATCTTATATAAAGACGCTTGTAATAAGAAGTCTAATCAGAAGAACCTAGGTACTATCAAGTCTTCTAACTTATGTACCGAGATTATAGAGTTTACATCTCCTGATGAGGTGGCTGTATGCAATCTGGCTTCTATTGCTCTACCGAAATACGTCGAAATGGACGATTTTGGTAATGGTATTAAGTTTGACCATCAAAAACTTTACGAAATCACTAAGGTGGTTACTCGTAACCTTAATAAGATTATTGATGTTAACTATTATCCTGTAAAAGAAGCAGAGAATAGTAACAAAAGACATAGACCTATAGGGATAGGTATTCAGGGCTTAGCAGATACATTCATTCACTTAAGAATGCCTTTTGATTCTGCCGAAGCACAGCAATTGAACAAAGAGATCTTCGAAACTATTTACTTTGCTTCAATGGAGACTTCAATGGAGTTAGCCATAGAGGAAGGTACTTATGAAACATGGGAAGGTTCTCCAATTTCAAAAGGAATATTCCAGTTTGATATGTGGGATGTTAAACCAGAATCAAACAGATGGGATTGGGAAGACTTGAGAAAGAAAGTAGTTAAAAATGGTGTAAGAAACTCACTTTTATTAGCTCCAATGCCTACGGCTTCTACAAGCCAGATTCTTGGAAACAACGAGTGTTTTGAGCCATATACTTCTAACATTTACTCTAGAAGAGTTCTTTCAGGTGAGTTTGCTATTGTAAATAAGCACCTTTTAAGAGACTTGGTTAAGATTAACATGTGGAACGAAGGAATGAAGAATAAGCTTATAGCAGCCAATGGTTCTGTACAGCATATTGATGAAATTCCTCAAACACTGAAAGACCTTTATAAGACGTCTTGGGAGATTAAGCAAAAAGTAATTATTGACATGGCAGCCGATAGAGGGGCATACATTTGCCAAAGCCAGTCAATGAATATCTTTATGCAAGATCCTAACTTTGGTAAGCTTACATCTATGCACTTTTATGCATGGAAAGCGGGTCTTAAAACAGGAATGTATTATCTACGTACTAAAGCGGCTGTGGATGCCGTTAAGTTTACAGTAGACAAGCAAGCTCTGCAGCAAACAAAGCCTACTACAGAGAAGATTAATGAAAAACCTTTGGATTATAAGGAGTACGCTGTGAAGAACGAAGAGTTGGCGAAAGCTGCTAGTTCGTTTGTAGAGATGTCCGAAGAAGAGCAGAAGTTTGCCGCCATGCAATGCTCTTTAGATAACCCAGATGATTGTGAAATGTGCGGTTCTTAATATTTGCTTGATTTCGACTTTCGTGTATTATAATGAGCCCTGTCAATATGACGGGGCTCTCTTTTTGTGCCCATTTTAAGCAGAATAAAGGGCATAAAAAAAGAGGTGGCATAACCACCCCGCTTTTCTTTTGATCCTTAAATAAACTGTTATTAAAAGTCTTCGTCTAGAGAAAACGATTGAGAATCTTTGTCAGATGTAACACCTGCTTTTTGATACTCTCCTACACGTTTCTCAAAGAAATTAGTTTTTCCTTGTAATGATATTAACTCCATAAAGTCGAATGGATTGCTAGAATTGTATATTTTTTTCAAGTTCAATTGCTCTAACAAGTGATCAGCCACAAATTCGATATATTGACACATCAAAACCGAGTTCATTCCTATTAGCGAAACTGGAAGAGCGTCGCTTACAAACTCTTTTTCAATTTCCACAGCGTCTTTGATGATGTCATACACATCTTCATCTTTTAGCTGGTTTTTGATATGGTCTGTATAAAGTAGGCAGGCAAAATCGCGGTGCATTCCTTCGTCTCTCGAAATTAATTCGTTTGAGAAGGCTAGGCCTGGCATTAAACCTCTTTTCTTTAGCCAGAATATAGAGCAGAAAGAACCTGAAAAGAAGATACCTTCCACTACGGCAAAAGCTATAAGTCTTTCTACAAAGTTTCCATTATCTATCCATCGCATAGCCCAGTCTGCTTTTTTCTTAACGCATGGTATATGTTCCATGGCGTTGAGCAATCTGTCTTTCTCTTTTTCGTCTTTGATGTAAGTGTCTATAAGCAATGAATAAACTTCAGCGTGAATGTTTTCAATTGCAATTTGGAAACCGTAGAAACATTTGGCTTCAGCATATTGAACATTTGAGATAAAATCAACTGCCAAATTTTCATTGACTATTCCATCTGAGGCTGCAAAAAATGCTAGAACATTTGAGATGAAATGTCTTTCACCATCATTTAGGTTTTCCCAATCTGTTAAATCTTGAGACAAATCTAGTTCTTCAGCAGTCCAAAAAGATGCTTCAGCATTTTTGTAAAACTGCCATATATCAATGTGCTTTATAGGAAATATGACGAATCGTTGCGGATCGTCAATTAATAAAGGTTCAGAAATCTTTAATTCTTGATCTGTCATTACTTACGGGTATAGATTCTTAAGTTTTAATTCACTAGTACAGTATATCAAATGTAAAGAATTTATGAGTTGACTCAAAGTGATCTGTCAAAGTGACATTTATTTATTTGAAATGAGAGGTATTTCAAGTTTATTGTTTTCCATTCGATAGCGTTTGGGCTTTATAGAAAATCAAACTTTTTGATATAGTCATCTTTTATTAGATTTGTTGGCTTTTAGTTACTTGGCAATTCAAAATATAGATTATATGGGACGTTCTTCTGGACTTAAAATGAGACTCATCTTGGGTGTTGTTATGGCTGTGATAGCTTTGATAAGTTATTATGGTAAGACACAAGAAAACCCATTGACTGGCGAAAGTCAGCAGGTAGGAATGAGTCCAGAACAAGAGGTGGCGATGGGGCTTCAGTCTGCCCCTCAAATGGCTCAGGAATATGGAGGATTATATCCAGATAACGAGATTCAGCAGCAAATTAAAACTGTGGGAAATAGAATAGTCAAGAGCTTTAATGGTGCTTTAGCGGAAAGAGGTATTCAAAATCCTTATCGTTTTGATTTTCACGTTTTAAGAGATGATAGAACGGTGAATGCTTTCGCTTTACCTGGCGGTCAAATATTTATTACAGCTGGTTTATTAAGTCGTTTATCAACGGAAGACCAATTGGCTGGAATTTTAGGCCACGAAGTGGGTCATGTCATCCATAGGCACTCGGCACAGCAAATGGCTCAAAGTGCTTTTTTTCAGGGTTTGGCTGGGGCTGCTACGGCAGCTAGCGGTAGTTATGGAACATCAGAAATTGCGAATTATGTAGCTCAGGTCAAAATGATGAAGTTTGGTCGTGACGACGAATTAGAATCTGACGAGTTTGGTGTAAACTACATGATGGACGCAGGCTATAATGCGGAAGCTATGATTCAGGTAATGGAAATATTAGCAGAAGCAGGTGGTGGTGAAATGGATAGAGATGAGTTCATGAGTTCGCACCCTAGCCCGTCAAATAGAATTCAAAAGATAAAGGAGCATATAGAAAACTACCGTTCTAGGTAGTTTGGATTTCCCCAAAAATTAGCTGTTCATTTTTTAATGCTTTATAAAATCTCAAACTAAGGAAAATAGCCGCGAAGCTTAAGCCTATGAGTAAGGCATACCATATTCCGGAGGCTCCCATATCAAAGTGAAAAGCAAAAAAGTAACCCAATGGAAGTGATATGACCCAATAAGCCACGAAGGTTATATAAGCTGGGATTTTCACATCAGAGATGCCACGCAAATTCCCTAAAGCTACCGCTTGAATACCGTCGGATAATTGGAAAACTGCTGCAATTACTAAGAGCGGTTTAGCTAGTTGAATTATATCTTGATCACTAATGTAAATACCTATTAAGTCTTCATTAAACACAAGTATTATGAGCATGGTTAGTGTCATAAGAATTGTTACCAGTGTATAGGAAACATTTGATGCCAAACGTAGCTTGGGCATACTTCCTAAGCCTACGGCATTACCTACTCTTATTGCTCCAGAATATGCGATTCCTGTAGCGGTCATATACGCTGTTGCGGCTATATTAATAGCTATTTGATGTGCGGCCAAAGCATCTTCGCTTATCCAGCCCATCATAATGAGTGCTACAGAAAATGCTCCTATTTCAAACAAGAATTGAAGTCCGCTTGGAATGCTAAGTCGCAGAAGTTTTATGGTTTGCTCTTTGCTTTTCAAGAGGTTTAATTTTGGTGGAATTATATGTCTAACCTCACTAATGTAGAATAAAGCTACTAAAAGGGCTAAAAACATTATTACTCTAACTATAAGTGTAGAGTAGGCAGCACCATTTAACCCCATTTTGGGTATGAAGCCAATACCATTTATTAAAGAGTAGTTTATCACTACGTTCAAAGCCAAACCAAGAAATGTAATAAGCATGGAAACCTTTGGAAGGGATAAGCCGTCAAAAGTTTGTTTAAGAGCAAGGAATAGGAAGAGTGGAATGTTTGATAAGGTGATTATCAAAAAGAAAGGCTTTGATAGGGTATTTATATTTTGGGTTTGGCCAAGCAAGTCAAAGTTCAATAAAAGTGCTAAGCTGATGGCTGTAAGAGCCACTGAGTATATTATAGCAATAGAAATGGACGCTGTGAAAGTTTCAAGCATTTTGTTGCTATTCTTAGCGGCAAAATGCTTTGAAATTAATGGTGAAACTATAGGGAAGCCACCCACAGCAATAGAGGCTATTAGGAAGCAAAGCGAATTGGATAAGCCAGCAGCTGCTAGGGCATCTTTACCAATGAATTGGCCAATCATAATATTGTCGGAAACGCTCATTAAGACTACGCCTAATTGAGCTATGACAATAGGAAAGGCAAGGTTTAAACTAGTTTTAACTTCTTTGAAGTATTCTTTGGAGAGCATTAAATTATGCTTTTTGTAATTCAAAAACGGTGATTTCAGGAAGTATACCTATTCTTCCTGGATAGCCAAGGTAGCCATAACCGCGGTTGACGTAAAGTTGCTGTTCATTCTCTTTATATAGGCCGGCCCACTCTTTATATCTAAGACTAACTGGACTCCACTTAAAGCCGCCAATTTCTACACCATACTGCATGCCGTGTGTATGACCTGCGAAAGAAGCATCAATATTTGTTTTGTCTAAGACTTGTGCTCGCCAATGAGAGGGGTCATGAGAAAGTAAGAGTTTGGTAGGAAGGTGGTCTGTATTTAAGATTGCTTTTTCAAGATTGCCATGTTGTGCAAAGCCCTGACCCCAGTTTTGAATTCCTAGAATCCCTAGACTATCACCGTCAACTTTTATTTCTTTATGTTCGTCCATCAATAAATTCCAGTTCATGAGCTTATGGGCTTCCATGAGGTCTTTAAGATTTTGTGTTTTAGCCTGCTGACTGGACCATTGTACGTAGTCTCCATAGTCGTGATTGCCTAATGTGGAATAAACGCCTAGAGGGGCTTGAATACGCTTAAATATGTCAAAGTAATCATTAAGTTCCTCAGCTTTATTATTGACAATGTCTCCTGTGAAAAATACCATGTCAGGCTTTTCATTAAGAAGCATGTCTACACCACCTTGCACAGCGGTTTTATTAAAGAAACTACCAGAGTGAATGTCAGAGAGTTGTACAAGTTTTAGACCATGAAACTGTGCAGGAAGGTTAGCGAGTTTAAGTGGAACTCGCCTAATTCTATAGTCATGTGCACCTGAAATTATACCCCATGTCATAGCTCCTATATGTGTGGCTCCTACAGCTAAAGCGGCCTTTGTAATGAATTCTGTTCGGCTTATAGGATTAGAAATGGGCTGGTCTAGAGATGTACCCTTGTTTGAAAATGAAGATTGAATCCACGAGTAGGCTTTACGAATCATCAAAACGATATCACCGAATAGGAGAACCACGGCAGCAAATATCTTTGAAACGTAAACTATGAGAACAAAAGAAGCGATGAATGTTCTGGTTTGATAAGATAGTCTTTCACCTAACCAGAAGAATCCAATAATTACGAGTGATACACTTATGAGTGGAATGGCCCAATATAGTATAGATACAAACCTTTGATTATTGGCTGACCATGGTTTTATAAGTTGTCTTACACCTGTGAATATATACCAGTCTAATCCAAGAAATAGAAATAGGAAGATGGTAAGTAGGACAGTTCTTTGCATTGGTGGTAAACGCTGCTTGTTCTTTTGTGGTTCGTTATGGGGGGGAAAACAAAAAAAGGATGAACTTTCGTTCACCCTTTTTTAATTTTCTAGGTGCTAAGTATTAGTTAACGTCCCAGAATATTTTGGTTTGCTTAGTATCTCCACCGATGGCAGCTGCAGCTGCATCATATGAAGTACCGTTTAATGTAGCCTCATTAGTTGGGTACAATAATCTACTTGGGATATCTGAATACTCAAGACCGTCTGGTACATTGAATCCAGTAAAGTCAAATAGTCTCCAAGTAGTCCATCCTTCTATACCACCGCTATAGAAAAGAGAGATCCATTTTTGAGTACCTAATTGTTGTTTCCAATCATCAGCAGAATATGCTACGCCTTCTTGTGCTAAGTAAGCATCAACATCTTCTTGAGAACCACCCCACTCCATAATAGAAGTAGCTACAGCTTTGTTGTAAAGTTCTTCAGCAGTTCCTCCAACGTTAAAGCCACGTGCAGCAGCTTCAGCTCTTAGGAATTCTACTTCAGAACAGCTGATAAGAATACCAGGAGAAGTAGCTGTTTGTAAATAACTTCCAACTTGAGTAGAGTTAGGGTAAGAGTTAGTAGTACCGTAAGTTCCACCAACATATTCACCATCTAAATTGTTGCTAAAGAAAGCAGATCTTCTAGGATCATTATATCCATTCATTACGTCAACGATAGTGTTGGCTGCAACGAAATCTGTACGACCACTTAACACGAAATCCTCATAAGCAGGGTTGGTGTATGGAGCAGAAGTAATGTATTCCATAGAAAGGTCATCAGATAATTCAGAAAATACTCCTGAAGTTACAGCAGCTTCAGCCATAGTTTTAGCAGTAGCTGGATCTGTATCTGCAATACGCATTGCTAAACGAAGCTTCAAAGAGTTAGCCGCTTTTTTCCACATAGCCACATCTCCTTGATTAATCAAGTCGTTTTTGGCAGAAAAACCAGCAGAATTCACATCAATATCGGAAATCGCTTGATCTAATTTAGAGAACAAGTCGTAGTAAATTGTTTTGGCGTCATCATACGATGGGCTTGGGTTTTCGAAATCCAAAGCCGTAGAGTAAGGAACGTTGCCGAATAAATCAACTAAGGTAGAGTACATTTGTACTTCGTTAATAGTGATAATTGCAAGCTTGTTCTTTTGAATTGGAGCTGTTGCAGCATTTGTCTCTTCAGCTTCAAGTAATCTCTTTGCTTCTTTCAAATCATTTAAACCATCTCTGTATACTCTAGAAAACCAGTTAGCCGAGATATTACGAGTAACCATGTTGTACTGAGACTCATCAGGATATGTTGTTTGTGCCTGATATTGAGCATACAATTTGAATACGCCATAGTTTACACTATTGCTATTCATGATGTGATAGAAACGCTCTGTTGCATTATTAAAAAGCGATTCTGCCGGAACAGTGGCTAAGCTTTTCTTGTCAGTATTCAATTCCTCGAAGTGGTCTGTACAAGATAGAAGCGAGCCAAATAATAAAATTGCTACTATTTTTTTCATATATATATTTTTATAATTCCGCAACCACCCTCTCAATCCTTTCGGAAAGGAGGTGTGGATGGAGGTATTGATTATTCTTAAAAGTCAAGTTTTACGTTGAAACCCATGCTTCTTACGGTTGGGTAAGAACCAGTTAGGTAACCTTGAGCATTACCAGAACCTAAACCTGATTCTGGATCAGCGAAAGGAACATGTTTCTTGATAATCCAAAGGTTTCTTCCTACTACACCAACAGAAATGTTGTTTGCAAAATTGCTGTATAGTTTAGATGGAAGATTATAAGAAAGAGAAGCTTCTCTTAATTTCACATAAGATGCATCGTATACATGAATTTGAGCTGGGTTTCTAGAAGAGTTACCCCAGTAGTAGTTACCACCATAGTAATCTGCTCTAGCTCTTACTGTATTTACAGAACCGTCAGCTTGAACACCTTCATTAAGGACTCCACCACCTTCAGCAATCGGTAAACGCATTTCATTTCCTAACTCATTAAGGCCAGCAGTGAAATCTGGCATACCAGTTCCAAAGCCATAGTAAGTATCTAATGAGAATACTTCACCACCTTGAGACATGTCAATTAAGAAGCCTAAAGAAAGACCTTTGTATGTTAATGTGTTATAAAGACCTGCAGTATAATCAGGAGCAGCTACACCTAACACTTGGTCAGCTTTAGCTACGTAGTACCCGTTAGCGTCAACAATTCTGTTACCGTTATCATCATAGTCATAACCAGTTCCTCTGATAGTACCATAACGCTCACCTTTAGTAGCATTGATAGTAATACCACCTTGATAAGAACCTAATACGATGTTTTCAACATCACCATAAAGTGACTCTACCGTATTCATGTTTTTAGCAAAGTTTAAGTTCATGTCCCATGTGAAACCTGCTACTTTAATTGGAGTACCAGTTAAAGCTATTTCAATTCCTTTGTTAGAAAGTTCACCAGCATTAACATAACGAGATGAGTAACCTGTTGCCGTAGATTGAGAAACTCTTAAGATTTGATCAATAGTATTCACTTTGTAAACACTCATGTCTAATCCTAAACGACCACCCAATGTATTCAATTCCAAACCAGCTTCTAAACTCTTAGTTCTTTCAGGCTTAAGGAAAGCATTGTTTTTGGTAGAAGGAAGAGAAGTAATAATAGAAGAACCGAAGTTGTCAGATCTCGTATATGTGTCATATACATTAAGAGCACCTGTATCATTACCAACCTCAGCATATCCGAATCTTAATTTACCAAATCTCAACCAGTTGGCATCAATTAGGTTAGAGAAAACGAAGCTACCAGATGCAGAGTAATAGTTGTAAGCATTGCTACCAGAAGGAAGAGCAGAAGAGATATCATAACGATCAGAGATATCCAAGAAATATGTATCTTGATATCCTAATGATGCACTTGCATAGTAACCGTTTACTTGCTTCTCAGCTAATGACTCCAAAGGAATAGGAGGAGTATTTACTGAGTTACCGATAGACCATACTCCTGGGCTAGCCAATCCACCTGCTGTAGAAAGCATGATTCTTTCTCTGCTTTCAGTTCTAATGTTAGTACCGATAATTCCAGAAAGAGAGAAGTCATCGTTGAATCTATGATTGAAGTTACCCATGATATCATAGTTCATCTCTGTAAAGTTGATGTCAACTCTTTGGTATCCTGAAGTTTCATCAGAAGCGTTAATTCCAAATGCAATTGGATTAGAACCTTCAGCTAATCTCTCTTCACGAAGTTCAGTATAAGTATCAGTAGATATTCTACCAGTCAAATTAAACCAGTCAGTTACTTTATAGTTTAGGTTAATGTTACCAAAAAGACGGTTTCTGTTGTCAGATTGGTAGTTCTCGAAACGAGTAAAGTAAGCATTGTCAGTATAGATTGGCCCTATGTCGCCACCAATTGGATCTTTTTGGTTCCAAGTGATATTTCTACCAGTTAAGTTATAGAAATACTCTTGTCTTTCCATATCTACATTAGTCTGGAACCACTGACGCATAGATTGCATAGGGTTTAAACCAGAGTATCCTGTTCCAAATCTACCAATAGTAGCTTGTCTAGAGTAGTTAACAGAAGTTGTTGCAGTAATTCTCTCTCCAAACTTGTACGTTGAGTTCAAGTTTACATTGTGTCTCTTTTGAGAAGAGTTAGGAAGGATATCTTTGTTGTCTAAGTTAGTATAACCTAAACGGAAAGTTCCGTTCTCATTTCCACCATTAAACGATATTGAATTGTTCAATGTAGTTTGTTGCTGGAAATAATAGTTTGCTGGAGTGTTTTTTGCAGCAACCCATGGCATAGGCTTACCATAGTTTTCAGATTCAGGAACAAATGATTCCCACTGATAAACCATTCTATTAGGATCAAATGCTTGACCGTAAGATGCATCTTCATATGTAGGAACTACATCATCAACAGTACCATCACCATTAATATCAGCAGCGTCAAAAGAACCATCTTCGTTGCTATAGTAGTAGTTAGAGTAACCTGCACCATACTTGTCTTGGTAGTTTACGAAAGTGCTTTTATCAATTGCACCAGTTGTAACTGTAGAAGAAATGCTTACGCCAATTCCTTTTCTAACAACACCTTTTTTTGTTGTTACCATAATTACACCATTCGCTCCTCGAGAACCGTAAAGAGCGGTTGCAGCTGCACCTTTAAGTACAGAAATGCTTTCTACATCTTCTGGGTTAATATCAGATGTTGCATTACCGTAGTCAAAACCAGTTTGACCATTTCCTTGAGCAGAAGTGTTACCTTGATAGTTAGAAACAGGAACTCCATCAACAACATATAATGGTTGGTTATTTGATGCTAATGAGTTGTTTCCACGTATTAAAACGTTTACAGACCCACCCATACTCGTATTTTGACGGATTTGAACTCCGGCTACTTTACCAGAAAGTGAGCTTACAAAGTTTTGTTGTTTAACCGTAGACACGGCATCACCACCAACTTCTTGAACAGCATAACCTAGAGATTTTTTCTCACGAGAAACACCTAAAGCAGTTACTACTACCTCAGAAAGTTGATTAGCATCTGTAGAAAGAGCTATGTTGATTACGCTTTGATTGCCTACTTGAATTGATTGGCTGTTCATACCAACAAAAGAGTAAACTAGTGTTGCTCCTTTTTGAGCAGCAATTTTGTACATTCCATCTACATCAGATGTTGTACCACGAGTTGTACCTTGAACAGTGACGGATACACCTGGAAGGCCAATGCCGTCGTCAGCGGAGGTTACCTTTCCGGAAACTTCCATGGATTGTGCAAAAGTGAAAACACTTAAGCTAACCAAACACATGGTTAATAAAAATTTCTTCATACAGTTTGTTATTAAGGTTTTAATAATTCTTAAAGTGCCAAATTAAAAAATGTTAAATAAATTATTACCTGAATATAAATAAAATTCTATTTATATGGGAATAGTGCTATCCTTTGTTGGAAAAGTATAAAGGTATGCATGCATACTATTATGAACGACTCCTTATTTAGGGGCTTGTTTAACAACGATTTTACTAAGAATCTTAGGGAAAAATCTTTTCAAATACACACCGGCCCGTTCTTTTAGGCCACCTATGTATATTTCGTTCTTATTTGCAGAAATTGACTTTACTATTTGTTTGGCACATTCTGTAGAAGACAATCCATTTATTTGGTTATTGTCCATTTTGCCATATTTAGAACCATCAGCAGAAAGTGAGTTTTTTGAGATATCAGTATTGATATAACCAGGGCAAACTACGGTAACCCCTATGTTGTATTTGTAGATTTCAGCTCTTAAAGAATCGTAAAATCCTCTGAGAGCAAACTTTGCAGCGGCATAGCCAGACCTGCCTGGAGTAGCCACTATACCTGCTACACTTGAAGTGGCAGCAATATGCCCTGACTTACGCTTAACCATATATGGCAGTACAGCTTTGGTCAATGCAATGACACTAATTAAGTCAATGTCGATTAATTTTTTATAAACCTCAATATCCGTTTCCAAGACAAAACTTCTCTGAGAAATACCTGCATTATTGAAAAGGATGTCGATATGCCCGAAATGTTCAATTACTTTTTGGGTGAGTGAACCAAACACTTCAATATCTTGAACATCCATTGGTAAAACTAAAACATGACCTTCTGGCAAGGCTAAGTTTTCTTTCACTCTTAAAAGCTCATTCTCTCTTCTAGCCGAAAGAATAAGTTTGCAGCCATGTTTACCAAATTCATAAGCGGTAGCTTCTCCTATTCCAGAAGAAGCTCCCGTTATCCAAACTACTTTGTTTTCTAAATTCATGAATTTGGCTCTTTTTAATTCTTAGTCAATTAAAACGGCGTTACCAGCTGCTACCTCTTCTTCCACGAATTTGAATTTGACATCTCTTTTAATAGAGCCGTCTTTAAATTGAACACTCACTCTTTCGTTTCTGTTAGCCACTTTTTGAGATTTTGCAGGAGTAACTTGTGCTATTCCCTCTTCTCCAGCTCCTTCTGCTCTGTTTGTAGAAAGTTTCGGTTTGTCTTGTTTTGGAGGAGCTACTTGTTGGAAACGCATTTCTACTATTCCAGCTTTCATTAAGAAGGAAATCATTTCTGCATTTACCTTTTGAAGGAAGCTCTGGAATAACTCTACCGCTTCAAATTTGTAAATCAAAAGCGGGTCTTTTTGTTCATAAGAAGCATTCTGTACAGACTGCTTCAAATCATCCATGTCTCTCAAGTGCTCTTTCCACTCTTGGTCAATTACACTTAAAGAAATGGCTTTTTCCATTTCCTTGATTAGCTCTTTTCCGTTTGACTCAACGGTTTTCTTCATATCGCAGAAAACTGCAATATTTCTAGTACCATCACCCACTACTGCCATAAACGGCTCGTCTTTAATAGCATTTCTATCTTCAAGTACCTTTTGTAGTACAGGGATTGTTTTATCTGCTATTGCACGATTTTTTTCAGCGTAATGCTCTTCGGCTAAATCGTAGAAAGTGTTTTCTAAGCTAGATTTTCCGCTATCAAATTCTTCACGAGTGATGGCTGGTTTAAAGCCTAAGTTCTGTAAAGTTCTTAGTTCAAACTCGTCATAATTGTTGTTTGCATTTGACAAGATAGCATGACAGTTGTCATAAAGTACATTGGCAATGTCTAAAGAAAGTCTGTCGCCGAAGAGTGCATTTTTTCTACGTTTGTAAATAGTGTCTCTTTGGATGTTCATGACATCATCATACTCAATAAGACGCTTTCTAACTCCAAAGTTATTTTCTTCAACTTTCTGTTGAGCTCTTTCAATAGAATTGGTAATCATGGAGTGTTGAATAACCTCACCCTCTTCCATGCCAAGTTTATCCATCATTTTGGCCGTACGGTCTGAGAAGAAAAGCCTCATCAAACTATCCTCTAAACTCACAAAGAATTGAGAAGAACCTGGGTCTCCTTGACGTCCAGCTCTACCTCTTAGCTGTCTATCTACCCTTCTAGATTCGTGACGCTCTGTACCTACAATAGCTAATCCACCGGAAGCCTTACTTTCTGCGGTAAGTTTAATATCCGTACCACGACCGGCCATGTTAGTTGCAATGGTCACAGTACCAGGCTTTCCAGCTTCAGCTACAATGTCAGCCTCTCTTGAATGCTGCTTAGCATTAAGTACTTGGTGTTTTATCTTTCTGATACTAAGCATTTTGCTTAATATTTCAGAGTTTTCTACAGAAGTGGTTCCTAAAAGTACTGGTCTTCCGCCTTCAACTAATTCTACGATTTCGTCAGCAACAGCATTATATTTCTCTCTAACCGTTTTGTAAACCTTGTCTTGCATGTCATCTCTAACTATAGGTCTGTTAGTAGGAATAGACATTACATCAAGCTTGTATATTTTCCAAAGCTCGCCAGCTTCAGTTTCGGCTGTACCAGTCATACCAGCCAGCTTGTGATACATTCTAAAATAATTTTGAAGCGTTACGGTAGCATAAGTTTGTGTAGAGTCTTCAATTTTTACATTCTCTTTTGCTTCAACAGCTTGGTGTAGTCCGTCAGACCATCTTCTACCATCCATCACACGGCCAGTTTGCTCATCCACAATCTTAACTTTGCCATCCATCAATACGTAATCAACGTCTTTTTCAAATAGGCAGTAAGATTTAAGGAGTTGGTTTACAGCGTGAATTCGCTCAGCCTTAGTAGAGTAGTCTCTTATAAGTTCGTCCTTTTTAAGGATTTTATCTTGCTCTGATGCTTCACTTTTGTCAATCTCGTCAATTTTGATTGACAAATCTGGCATGATAAAGAAGTTAGGGTCTTCATCATGGCCTGTTAAGTAGTCAATACCTTTATCTGTAAGTTCAATGCCCTTATTCTTTTCATCAATAGTGAAATAAAGAGGTTCGTCGGCTTGCGGCATTAATTTGTTGTTTTCCGCAATGTGGGTAGCCTCTGTATCAAGTAATATCTTTTTGATACCACTTTCTGATAGGTACTTAATCAGTGGTTTACTTTTGGGTAAACCTCTGTAAGCTCTGAAAAGAGAAAGGCCACCTTCTTTTATTTCACCAGCTTTTATTAATTTTTTGGCTTCGTTAAGGTAGTTGTTGACAATTGTTTTTTGAACTTCTACAATTTGACCAATTCTAGGTTTAAGAGAATTGTAAAGAGCTTCGTCTCCTTTTTTTGCCATAGGTCCACTAATAATAAGTGGTGTACGAGCATCATCAATAAGAACAGAGTCAACCTCATCAATCATGGCGAAGTGGTGTCTCTTTTGAACAAGTTCTTTTGGATTACTTACCATATTATCTCTTAGGTAATCAAAACCAAATTCGTTGTTTGTTCCGTAAGAAATACCAGCGGCATAAGCTTCTCTTCTGGCATTACTGTTTGCTGGATATTTGTCAATACAATCACAAGTGATACCATGAAACTCAAAAATAGGAGCCATCCACTCAGAGTCACGTCGTGCCAAATAATCATTGACTGTTACTATATGTACACCTTTGCCTGCAAGTGCATTAAGGAAAGCCGGGAATGTAGCTACTAAGGTTTTACCCTCACCCGTTTGCATCTCAGCTACTTTTCCTTTGTGTAGTGCGGCTCCACCAATAATTTGAACATCATAGTGTAGCATATCCCATCTCAATAGATTGCCTGCTGCCTCCCATGTGCTATTCCAAGTTGCTTGGTCGCCTTCAATAGTGATATGGCCTTTTTTCATGGCCAGCTCTCTATCTAGGTGGCTAGCCGTAACGGTAATGCTATCGTTATCTTTAAACCTTCTCGCCGTTTCTTTGATAATTGCGAAAGCTTTTGGAAGAATCTCAAGAAGAACTACTTCAAGTTCCTCATTCTCTTGCTCTTTTAATTTATCTATCTGGTTAAAAGCAGCTTCTTTGTCAGCAATGCTCAACTCAGCGTTTTCTTCAATATTTTTTTCGATAGCTGCTATCTCATCTGTAATGGATGCAAGCGAGTCTTTGATGTACTGCTGTAGTTCGGCAGTTTTAGCTCTGAAGTCGTCATTGCTTAATTGACCAAGTTTTTCAAACTCCTGATTAGTAGCCGTAACATATGGAGTGAGTTCTTTAACATCTCTTTCAGATTTAGTACCGAATATTTTTGAGATGCCTTTACTTAAAAAATCTAACATTATATATCTTTAAAATCTTTATATCGCTTATAGAAAATAGAATACAAAATTACTTAATAACACTTGTAACATAACAAGAATAGTGCATGAAAAGCAAGGTGTGTCAAATTGACAATGTTTCATGGTATAAGGAGTCTTAAGTGCCAGAATTGCTTGTTTTTACAAGTTATATATTACCTTATGGCTGATTTTGTCAGGTTTAGTTTACTACTACTACAGGGTTTCTAGAGGTTTTCTCTAACAGAGGGACTAAAATTTTTGAAGCATTTTCTTCAGCCGTCTTGAGTAAATTTGAATTCTGGGCGGTTTGAAGAAGTTTCTTTTCTGCCGATTTAAATGCTTCGCCAAAAAGTAATTCTTCATTCATGAAGGCATAATCGGAGTCGTAAATTTTTGATTTTGAATGGTCAATCTTAAAATGACAGATATATGGTTTTGGTAATTTTATATAAGTAGTGTCTCCTAAAGTATATACATCATCATTACCTATTTTTGTTAAATCAATACAACCAGAAGCACTGCCATATACAATTAAAAGAGCTTTTGGGTCAGGCAAAAAGTCTCTAGGAAGCTTTTGCTCTACTATATCGTTAAAGTAGTAAGCAGCTAATTCGAGATTTCCCATTGTCTTTACTTCCTTAAGAATTATGGAGTGATTAGACTCAATACTTTTAATTTTGAACGGATTTGACAGTTTTGGGATTAATAGTTCCCAAACAAGAATGGCAATGAGGGCAACAATAAGAAGGCTGATAACATTTTTTATGATTTTTGTCATTACGTAATGAATGGAAATAATATTAATTTTGTTGCAGAATACAAATGGTCACTAAAGATTTTAGTTTTAATGAAAACGAAACTAATCCGAATTTAGTTTTATGCAATTAGAAGCAATAGAAAGAAGAAGTAATTTATCAAGAGAAGAATTCATTGAAAGTTACTTAAAGCCCAAAAAGCCGGTCATTTTTACCGACTTGGTAAAAGATTGGCCAGCTACTGAGAAGTGGACTTTTGATTGGCTAAAGAAAAATCATGGCAATTTAGAAGTGCCATTGATAGATAAGCACTATCATGATCCGGATAAGTACTTTCAGATTGCGAAAAAAATGAAGTTTGGTGATTACCTAGACCTCATTCAAGCTGGACCGGTAGATTTGAGAATATTTTTGTTCGATATCTTTAAGAAGATACCTGAATTAGCTGAAGATATTCGTTACCCTACTATAATGGATGGCTTTATTAAAAGCTATAAGTTTATGTTTTTTGGCGGACAGGATTCTGTCACCAGTTTGCATTATGACATGGATTGTTCTAATGTCTTTTTAACACAGTTTCAAACTAGAAAAAAGGTTATTCTTTTTGGGCCTGATCAAAGTAAAAAGCTTTATAAGCATCCTTATACCGTTATGAGTCATTTTGACCCAGAAAATCCTGACTTTGACAGGTTTCCTGCGGCCAAAAATTTAGTTGGTCAAGAGGGCGTTTTTGGTCATGGTGAAACTATTTTTATTCCTTCACTATGGTGGCATCATATCAGATACGTAGATGGAGGCTTTAGTTTAGCATTAAGAGCAAATGATTCTGTTTTTACTACCCTGAAAGGTGGAATGTTTTTAGCAAGACACAGTATTGTAGATAGAGGCATGACTAAGGTTTTAGGAAAGAAATGGAAGGAATGGAAAGAAAATAAAGCTTCAGAAAACGCAATGGAATTTATCTAAAATTTTGATTTACAATATTTAAAGTGGATTTTGTGAAAGCAGAATCCACTTTTTTTATGGGGGAATTGAGTAAATTGCCTGAATTCCTAGAATTGTAAAAGTTAAATCACATTGGTAAATATTGATCCCAATAATATACTAAATATAACACTGGTAAAATTGCTTAAAACCGATTTCTCCCAGTTTCAGAGTGTTTCACATGCTTATGAGGAAATAGCTAAATCCATTAATCAGGTACTTGAGGTTGACAGGTTAAGCTTTTGGGATTTGTATGAAGACACTATGGTTTCTAGATGTACCTACTTTAAAGGAGAAATAAGTAAGACTAATAGAACTTTATCTGAAAAGGAATACCCTTCATATTTTAAAGCGATTAAAACAGGAGCACCCATTGTAGCAAATGACGCGGCTTCACACGAAAGTACGAGTGAATTTAAAGATGGATATTTAGAGTCATTTGGTATCACATCTATGCTTGATGTTCCTATTCACGAACGAGGAAAACAGACGGGAATACTTTGCTGTGAACATATTGGAGAAAAAAGAGAATGGAGTGATAGCGAGGTATACTTTGTTAGTCTAGTGGCTGGTTTAGTATCCTTGGTCAATAGCTTATTTAGAGTAAAAGAGACGAAAAAGGAGCTTCGAGAAGAACGTCTTTTGCTTAAAACCATTGTTGATAATTTGCCTTTTCATGTTTTTGTGAAGGATAAAAATTACAAGTGGATTTTGTCTAATAAAGAGACTTTGAAGTATGTTGGAGCAGCTTCAGAAGAAGAGGTTTTAGGGAAGGCTAACACGCAGATATTTCCAAGAGATACTGGAGAAGAAGGGATGGAGGGGAATGATGTTGTGCTTAAGACCGGTAAGGCTATTTTAAACCAAGAAACGTTTCATGTTAGACCATCAGATTTAAGCCTTCGGAAATTTTTGGTTTCTAAGTACCCTCTTAAAGATGATAATAACGAGGTTTCTGGAATAATTGGTATAGGGCAGGATATAACAGACCGTTCATATGTTGAAGAGCAATTAAGAGAGAAAGAAGAGCAGTTTAGATTTATTGCCGAGAATACTTCCGATGGTATTATTGTGATGCAAGGTGGACTTTTAAAATACTATTCTGCCTCTAGTGAAAGGATTTCAGGCTATAGTTTTAATGAAATGCTTGAGTATAGTGAAATGGATATGTTAGGCTTCATTCACCCAGAAGAAAGAGATACTATTAGCGTTTTAGGGCAAAATGCTGTTGCACAAAAAGAGAAGAGTTTAGTTCTAAAGATGCGGGCAAGGCATAAATCGGGAGAATACTATTGGCGGGAAGATACGATCAACTTTATCTACGACGCTGAGGGTAAGCACGAGGGCACTGTTGTTATTTTTAGAGACATTTCAGCATCTATTGATTCTGAATTTAAACTTAAGGAGAATGAACAGCTTTTAAGTGAAATTCTACACGCCTTAAATGAGGCGGTTTGGGCTATTGATTTTTATAGCTACACGCCAACATTTATGAGTAAATCTTTTGAGCGTTTATTTGGATTTACCTTGAAAGAGTGGAAAGAAAATCCTGAAAAGTGGATGGAAGTAATTCACGAGGAGGATAAACATATAATTGGGACGGTTTTAGATGATGTGCTAAATAAAACCTTTGCTAGCTACACTCTAAGAGTATTAAATAAAGAGGGAGAAGTCCGCTGGGTAGAGAATAGAGGGAAAATTCTTTTTGATGACGAAGGTAGACCCACTATGATTTTGGGCATGGCCGTAGATATTACCGAAAAGGTGATGGTTCTTAAAAAATTGGAGAAAAGTGAAAAGCAGCTTTCGCTTATTTTAAACTCTTTGGACGAAATAGTTTGGGCTATAAAATTACCGAGCCGAGAGCCACTTTTTATTAGCGAATCTTTTGAAAAGGTGGTGGGGATATCAACAGATAAATGGTATCAAAACACCGAAGTGTGGACTGACTGTGTTTTAGAGAGTTCAAAAGAAGAGCACCAACGGCTACTGGACGAGTTAGCTTTAAAAGGAGCCGCTAAAGCTTTAGTACAAATTAAAGATGCTAATGGTAATCTGAAGTGGTTAAATAGTGTGGCTAAATACGTTTATAACGAAAGTGGAGAATTAGACATGATGCTGGGTATTAGTTTAGATATTACAGAACAGGTTAATACTCAAAATCAACTTAAAAGTAGTGAGCGAAATTTAAGTGATCTTTTATTTGCCTTAGATGAGGCTGTTTGGGCAGCTAGTATACCAGACTATGTGCCTTTGTTTGTAAGTAAGTCTTTTGAGGAGTTTTATGGCTTTAATCTAGAAGAATGGCAAGAAGATTGGCTCCTTTGGGAGAAGGCCGTTCATCCAGAACATAAGCACTTATTAGAGGGTTTTAAAAAGAGAATTTACTCTCTTGAAATTGCCACGGGTACTTGTAAAATTGTAAGTAAAAGTGGTGTGGAAAGATGGGTTCATAATATAGCAAAGACTATAAGAGATGAAAATGGTGAGCCGTATATGCTTTTAGGTGTAGCGATAGATGTGACTGGTGAAAAGGAAAATGAAAGAGAGCTTAACGAAGTTAAAAACCAAGCGATGAAGGCTGAAATGGCTAAGGCAGAATTAGAGCTGAAGACACTTCAAATGCAAATGAACCCTCATTTTATATTTAATTCGCTTAACTCTATTCAGAGTTTTATTCTTAAAAATGATGTTATATCTACCAATGACTATTTAAGTAAGTTTGCTAGGCTAATTCGTTCCTTTTTAGACTCCTCTCGTTCGGTTAAGATAAGATTAAGAGAGGAAATTAAGCTTTTAACGCTTTATGTAGAAATGGAGCAGATGAGGTTTGGTGATAGGTTTGATTTTAAGATAGATTTGGGGCCTGAGGTTGATGTGTTAATGGAAATCCCAAGTATGATGCTTCAGCCCTTTGTAGAAAATTCTATTAACCATGGAATAAGATATAAAGACAAAAAAGGCTTACTCAAAATTAGTTTTGAAAACCATGATGGCAGCCTACTTTGTAAAATAGAAGACGATGGCGTGGGAAGAGATAGAGCGGAAGCTATTTTAGCTAAAACGAATAAAGGCTATATTTCTCAAGGCTTGAAAATTACGGCCGAACGATTTATGACATATAATGCCATTCACCAATCCAATATTACTTACATGGTTTCTAACCTTACAGATGAACCCGAAGTAAAAGATGTAGGAACCTCGGTTAAGGTGTCTTTCCCTTTTGCAAATAGTTTAAAAGGTGGAGATTAATTTGCTTTGACTATAGCTTTCGGAGCTTACTTTCAAAATCATCTGACCTTGGTTTAATCTAGCTTTTTGAATGTCAATGGCTAGTTCAAAGTTTGTTTTGGTATCAATATAATGTGCTTCTTGATAAAGCATTTGACCCGAAAGGGTGTAAAGCTGAAAACTATAAGTGTCAGACTTGACAGGATTAAATAAAACCTTAAACCTTTCTTTAGACGGATTTGGAGAAATAATGAGCTTCGCCAAAGGCGTTTCAGTGCTTAGAACAGGGTTGACAATTACTTCAATAGCCGTTTCGCTCACACAGCCTCCATTAGTTTCGGTCAAAATATAAATTCCAGATTCTTTGGTACTCACATTTTTCAATGTTGGGTTTGGCTCATTGCTTTGAAAATTGTTTGGACCTTTCCAGGTCAAGGTTCCGTTACTGTTTGTCTGTGAACTTAAGGTAAGATCTTGGTTAGCTAAGATAGGCGAGTTAGAACTCGCAACAGGGGCAGGAAGTGCATTGACATGAACTTGAAAGCTTTGAGTTAGACAACCTTGGCTGTCTGTAATACTAATTAATGTGTCTTGAATTAAGGGTGTTGTATTAACCTCAGGGTTCCAGTTTTTTAGCAAAGAATTATCCGACCACTTGGTTTTTAATGTCAAAGACTCGCCACAGTCTATCCTTAGGTTTTCAGTGGTTTGCTCTTCTTTTACCATTACAAAATTGTCAAGTGTAATGCCTTTTGAAGTAAGATATTTGACGGTGAATACATTGTCTTCTACTTCTATAATCACGGCTCCGGTTTCTTTGGTATCTGAAAAATACATGGCGTCATGAGGATAACCCTCAGATGTAGTACCAACCCAGCCTGCGGTTCCAGCTACCATATAAACGGTACCTAAATCAGCTTTTTTATATGGGCAAGAGTTCTCTTGTTGATTATATTTTGCAGAAGAGCTGCTTACTGCGTGTTTGTCTTTTTGAAATTCAGTTTCAGGACCGTTAAATCCATTTAGTAAATAAGACCTTTCATAGGTGTGAGAGTGCCCTGTCAATACTAAATCTACAGCGTATTTGTCAAAAATGGGGACAAGGTTATTTCTTATATCAATTAGCTCTTGTTCTTTATCAGAATCATGCGAGCCTTTAGAAAAAGGAGGGTGGTGAAAATAAACCACTGTCCATTTAAGCTGATTGGCGGTTAAATCTTCCTCCAACCATTTGGCTTGTTTCCCTAGCAGGTTTGACATTCTTTGGCCGTCTTCTTGCCCATAAGAATCTAGAGAAACAAAATGAACATTGCCAATATCAAAGGAATAGTAAGCTTCACTGTTTGACGCCAAACCACCCGATTCACCTTGTGTAGGTAAATTGAAAATATTGAAATAATCAGGCCTTTCTCCTAGGTCATTTGGCCAAAGCTTACCCGCATAATCGTGATTTCCGGGGCTTGGCCATAAAACCGTTTTTCTTAATAAATCTTCTTGATAAACAGCGAAAAATTTGGATTGATATTCTCTGTCAAAACCAAAACTGTAAGCATTGTCACCTAATAAAAGCATGCCATCTATAGGCCTTTCTTGGTAGTAGTTCTTGACTTGCGAAAGAACCTCCTTTTGCATTGTAGTGCCTGTTCCGCAGTCACCAAAAGCCACAAAGCTTAGTTTTTTTGTGCTGCCAGTTAAAGGCAATGTTTTAAAAGAGCCAATTACCGTTTTATTCTCAGAGTTGGTAATGGAGTAATGGTACAGTGTAGCAGGCGAAAGGCCTGTCAAATTGGCTTCAAAATCAATAAAGCCTGTAATGGTTTTTGAGCTATCTAATTTATTTGGCTGAAGGCCGTATTTTATTTCAAAAACCTGAACAGCATTAGAACGCCACTTTATAATCAGACCATCTTGCCTTGCAGATTGCAAATAAGGCCCTCTAGTAATCTCTTGTCCCATAAGGGAGAGGCTAGCTAGAAGACCAAAGATGAAAGTGGCAATTTTCATGTAAATAAAACTTATCTAAGCTTTGAAAACGGCAATGGAGTCATCATGACTGAGACTACTTTTTCTACTATTTTACCATCTTCTTCAGAAACTTTTTGAGCCTTTTTCCATACATGGTCAGCTCGGAAAGCGTCCCATGATTTTTTGGCGGCAGCTTCACTTTCATGAGCAATGATATATACCAAATGTGGTTGAGTATTGTCTTTTTCTATAGTGCCCCAGTAGGCTATGTTTTCAATACCATGTGTTTCGAAAATGTCTCTAGTATGGTCTCTAAATCGAGCAACTATGTTTGGGTATCTTCCTGGAAGGCAATAGTAAGAACGAAGTTCAAAGATTCGCTCTGGAGATTTAGCTTTTAACTTTAGCTTCTTTGTCAATTCAGGCTCCATTTTTAGGAATTTAGAATCCACCGCAGCTACTATTTTTCCGTTTATTTGAGAGTCAGCAGCTACTTTTTGCCATTCTGGGTCGGCAGAAAAAGCTTTCCATGCTGCTTGTCTTGCTTCCATAGAAGGGTAAGATAGCATATAGATTAGGTCATTCTTCATGTCTGGTGAAGTAGGTAACCAGTAGGCTACGTTTGTCATGCCGTGCTTCTCAAAAATACGCGTAGTATGATTCTGAAAGCGAGCAATAAGGTCATCTCTTTTGCCTTCATGGCAGTGATATACACGTAATTCATAAACCTTTGTGTCAGGTTTGGCATCCACGTTTAGAGCTAATAGGGCCATAGAGAATAGGAGTATAAGTTTCATAATTTATTTAATAGGTTTTCTGTAAATTTACAGTAAATCATTTCAAAACTACCCCCTTTATTCCCTTATAAGCTATTGTGAAAACCAAATGGTGATTTTCGACAATATCAATACAATTAACCTTTATGAATTTAAATAGAAGACTTTTCTTAGCTACGGTTTTGTCTGGTTTTGTTCAAATGTCTTTTAAGAAAGGCCGGAAACTCTGCTTTTCCACTTTAGGTTGCCCTGACTGGACTTGGGAAGAAATTATAAATAATGCTGAAAAATATGGCTATAAAGGCATAGAAATAAGAGGGCTAGGTAGTGAGATTGATATTTTGAAAAGCCCTGTTTTTTCTAAAGCAATGCTAAAGGAGTCGAAGAGAAGGGCAGAAGATAGCGGTGTTGAAATTGTCAACCTAAACCCCTCATCTAATTTACATCAAACAGAAACAAGCAAGCGTCAGGCTAATTTGGATGAGCTGAAAAGGTATGTTGATTTGGCGGTAGAGCTAAATAGCCCTTATGTCAGAGTTTTTCCAGACAAATTTGCTTTCAAAAATGATAAAGAAAAATCCCTCAATTTGATAAGTGAGGGGCTGCAAGAAGCCAATGAATATGCAAATGGGAGTGGCGTGAAAGTACTTCTAGACTGCCATGGAGATTTGGTTTGGTCTGAAGATATTAAGCAGGTTATGAATGAGCAGCCAGCCGGCAGTTCAGGTATAATTTGGGACTATTTCAATATGCATTATTTGACGGAGGAGTCCGCATCAAAAATGACGAAATCGTTAAAACCATTTATAGAGTTTGTTCAGATTAAAGACGGTAGTTTTAAGAATAGAGAAACCCACGAATACTTTTTGCCAGGAAAAGGGGAAGTGCCTATTGCAAAGGTTTTGAGGCAACTCGATAAAATAAACTACAAGGGCTTTATAAGTCTAGAATGGGAGAAAAGATGGCACCCAGAACTGCCAGATTTAAAACAAGCATTGCCTCTTTTTAGTCAAATTATTAATGCTTAGTTGAACCAAAATTTACTTGAAAGTGACCAAAGCCAAAATTCTATTTATCTGTGTTTTAGTTTTTTCTTCTAGCCTAGCCTTTGGGCAAGCGGAAAATTCTAGATTTGGCATAAGCCCTCATTTTGGTTTAGGAATGCTGCTGCCCGGTGCTCAAAAAGCAATAGAGGGAAACCAAAGGATGAACTACATATGGAAATTTTACAACATTGGTTATACCACAAATAATCAAGGAGAAAGAAGCTTCAACCTTCAAACAACAAATAGGATAGGCGTAAATTTTAATTATAAGCTATCGCAAAACATTGATTTAACTGCGGGAGGAACGAGGGTAAATTATGTGAGTGCCTATAAGCCAAGTTTGAATTATGATTTTCAGGGGCAGCAGGTGCAGGCTTTTCTTGATAATTATAATTACCTAAGTCTAAACTTTGGCATAAAATATAGAGCCTATAATCTCTATTATGTGGTGCAGGGAAATTTCATTCCAAATGCCAATGGTTTTTACAACAGGCGTAAAGAAAAATATTCTTCGGATATAATCTCAGGAGACTATACCAATACAAGTGGCACAGGTTTGAAATACAACACCCTAGTGTCTAATGACCTTAAATATGGACTTTACTTAGGTATAGGGCAAGAGGTGTTTTTAGGAGGTGATACGGAACTGGAGCTAGGTTTTAGTTTTGCTCTTCAGCCTCTTTATGTAGAACAAATTGACTTTTATAATGGAGGCTCGCTCATAGGAAGAAATAGAAATAACAAACTTATCAATGGTGTATTTTTAGGTCTTAAACAGTCTTTTAATTTTAGAAAAAAAGAGAGAGCACCAAAGCCAATAAAGGTGAAGAAACCAATGGTTTCAACGAATGATGAGAGTTTTGAGATAGGGGAGCAAGCAGTAAGAATAGGGGAAGAATTAGTGATGCAGGAGATTCAATTTGAGCAGTCTTCTTCGGAACTAGATTATTATAGTCAGCAGAGTTTAAATACGGTGTATAAGTTTTTACTAAGGTATCCTAAATCAAAAATTGAAATTAGTGGACATACTTCATCGGAAGGAGACAGAGGAGCCAATATTGAACTTTCGGAGCTTAGGGCGGAGGCGTGTAAAGACTATTTGGTGCAGAAAGGAATAAACGGAAGACGAATTAGAACCTTGGGTTTAGGCCCAGATAGGCCAATCTCAAGAGATGAAGAAGAACTAAACAGACGTGTGGAGTTGAAAATTTTAAGTATGGAGTAGCCAAAATAAAAACGAAGCACCTCGCGATACTTCGTTTTAAATTTGAGCTTGAAAAGCTTATCAAACATCACATATTTTAACACATCTTTCAAGTGATGCTAACATGCCTGCTTTGTCTTTTGCTTTAGGAATAAACTCTTGACCTAAATAGCCTTTGTAACCTGATTCTATTAAGGCCTCTACCACCGCTGGGTAATAGATTTCCTGTGTTTCGTCAATCTCGTTACGGCCTGGCATTCCACCTGTATGGTAATGGTTTATGTATTTTCCAAAACGTCTGATATTTCTGATATGGTCTCCGTGCATACTCTGCATATGGAAGATGTCATATAATAATTTGAAGTATTCAGAACCCACCATTTCACATAATGACACACCCCAGTCTATGTGGTCGCACATGTAATCTCTGTGGCTATTTCTTGAGCTAAGTAACTCCATAGAAAGTATAACGTCGTACTTTTCACAGGTTGGAATTAGCTTTCTAATCACGGTGGCACAGTTTATCATACCCTCGTAATCATTCATGCCATTTCTGTTTCCAGAAAAACAGATAATACTTTTAATACCGTTTTCAGAAGCTTGCTTTAGCAGGTTTTCATAAAAAGGAATAAGTACTTCGTGATTTTTAGTGTTGGCAAAAAAGTTGGTAAGACCAGTTCCTTTAGGCCATGCACCCCAACCAATGGCTGCTGTTAAACCATACTTTTTCAATATTGGCCACTCTTCAGGACCAGTAAGTTCTATAGAAGCCATCCCGATGTCTTTTACACCTTGGCATAATTCTTCAAAATCAATAGAGCCATAGCACCATCTACACACAGAGTGCTTTATGTTATTCTTAAGTTCCACTTTTGGTTTGATTAAATGTTCGTTTGCAATTGCTCCTCCAGCTATTGAGGTTGCCGCCACTGTGCCCAAGGCCTTAATGGCATTTCGTCTTGATGTGTTCATTATTGTTCTGTTAGGGTAACGGTTAAAGTTAAGCAAAGAAATTGGTTCTGCTGAATTCTGCTTATCTCAAAACAGCCAAATTGCTGGTTTGTGCAATCATTTGAATTATTTCAGACGCCCTAAAAACGAAAACACCGGCTATCAATATTGACAACCGGTGTTTAAATTGAAACGAAGTTTTAGATTACCTCAACCCGTTTATATAACTAGCAATTTTCATCACATCAGCTTTTGGCACATGTGGCATTGGGGCCATTGGCGTAGCATAGTCAGGCCAGTTTTTTGGCTGAGGAACTGCAATTAATTCGGCAATTTTGGCATCGCTGTATTTTCTTTTGGCAATGTCTTTAAATGCTGGTCCAATCACTTTTTTGTCTTGTGAGTGACAAGCCAAACAGGTATGCTTTTGAAGCAAAGGCTTCACCTCATCATAAGTAGGAGCAGCAGCCGAAGCTTTTGCTTGACCTTGACCATCAGGAGAAACCAATTTCTTAACTGTTTTTGAAGCAGAAGCAGGTTTTGCTTTTCCAGAATCCGTTGTTTTCAAATCTGATGTTGACGCTTTATCTCCTGCAGGAATATTATTCAAAGTATAATAAACAGTAGGGTGAATTAGTGAGTAGTAGGTACCAGCAGCTCTAATGCCGTCAAGGTTTAGCTCATGTACAAAGTACTTTCTTAAGCCATCCATTACTATTCTCAGTTTTTTGCCATCGGCAGAAAGTTTAACACCTTTAATGTTTAAGTCTTCTCTATAAATAGGAGGCGAACCATAAACTGGGTGGTGCTTATAGTTAAAACTAGAAGCAGAAATAGAAGCTAAATCTTCCGCAGATTTTCTATCTACCGGCAATGTAAATTCTACTTCAAAACCATCAGGCATAGCCTTTACAGTTAGCATTTCAAATGGCATTTTACCATTCCATACTAACCTTTGGAAACCTTGGTTGGCATCTCCAGCAGAGCCCCATCCACGGTTAGTTTCTCCCACAAAAAGAGAACCGTCTTTAGCCCAATCCATTCTCATTACACCAGACTGAAAACCACTTCTAAAGTCCCAGGCAGCACCTTGGTACTCACCATTGATTTTCTCCATAAACACACGCATGATTTTAGATTGACCTTGGTCACCTATAAAAATCTGGTTGCTAAATGGGCCAAAAGCTCCTTTAGTTTCGTCTTTTATTAATTCTGAATTAGAAATACCAAGAATACCATGAGGTAACCAAACTACAGGAGTTTGTACCTGTGGGTATTTTTCTTTCAGCTGCCAAAGCATATCTGGCGTTTCGTCTACCACGTTTTCAGGTTTGATATAGGCACCTGCTGCGTTTCTAACTTTTCTGTTGTCGCGTTCCGCAAAAAACTGCTCTTCCGTAAGTTTGGTAGGCGAGTCTTCCGTGGTCCATGCTAAACTAGCTGGGTGACCTGTAAAAGCACCTTTTTTCAAATGCCAAATTCCACCAGAACCCATCCAGTCACCTTGATTGTCGGCATAAAATAACTCACCGTCAATCATTCCTAAACCAGCTGGGGAACGCATTCCTGTAGCCCACTCTTCTCTATGGCCATCAGGAAACACTTTAAATACAGTCCCTCTAGTAGGCACTCTTGCTTCTCCTCTCCACCATTCTTCGTTTCCAAAAGCTACGTTTCCACTAACAAAGAAGCTACCATCTGGAGCAAATTTAGGTCCGAAAGAATACTCATGGTAATGCCCAGAAACTGGCCATGCACTTACGGTTTCATAACGGTCTGCTTTGCCATCTCCGTTTTCGTCGGTTAGTTTAGTTAGCTCACCACGCTGCACGCAATAGAAAGAACCATCTCGGTATTCTAAACCAAGAATTTCATGTAAGCCAGAAGCAAATAACTTGTAATATGGTTTTCTGCTAAGTGGGTTTTCCAGAATCCAGATATCTCCTCGTCTGGTAGAAACAGCCACAGAGCCATTAGGTAATGTACATACACCACCCACCTCTAAAAGCACTCCTTCAGGAACTGGCGGCGTAACAATTTTGTAAAAATCTTCTTCTTTTGGAGACTCTTGAGCTTGCACAGCAAAGCAGAAGAGGCTTAAAAGTAATATTTGTAATTTTTTCATTTATCTAAATCTTTTAATATTAGAATAATAGCTCGTAAGTCAATTGGTCTTTCACCGCAACTTTTAGCTCTTTTTTGTTGCCATTTGTGCTGATAATAACAGAAGCATTCGGGTCTAGTTTTATGTACCAGCTTTTATTATCAATCGCATATAAGTTGTCAGACATTTTTTCAATCTTTGAAGCACTAGTCAGTTTGGCAAACAAATCTTTTGAGCCGTCTACCGTAATAGTTCTTTCAAAGTTTTTTCCGTCTTTAACCCTGATTTTGTCGCTTACTTTAGAGCCATAAATTTCGTAAACGAAAGTTGGCATATTGTTTTCATCTATGGTGTAACCCTTTGGTTTGTACCCAGTACCTACGGTGTCTTTAGGCCAGGCCAATGCCGTTTTCGCAAGCGTCAAATCATTGTTAAGTAATGTCAATGAACCTCTTGGTCTTGAAGAACCGTCTCCTCTGCTATCCCACATTGGCGTAGCATCTAAGAAATCGCCTCTCCAAAATTGAAGCAAAGCACCCTTGTCAAGGTCATACGTGAAGTGAATATTTTCTGGTGTACCAACGCTTATGGCGTGAACAATTCTGATTCGTTCGTCGCCATTGTCAAAATCCATAAAACTTCTAAGGTTTGTATTGGTTTTGGCATCAATTAAAATAGGGTCGGTAGCTTTATTTCCAAACATAGAGCTTGGTGAGTGAAGAGCCACTTTTCTAAAACCAGGACCAGTCACAAAGAGACCCAATGTAGGGCTCATCCAGCCGTCATATTTCGCATTATATATTTCTAAGGAATGCTTACCTGCTTTTAATTCAATTACACCTGTTCTTTCGTCATTTGAACCTGTGTATTTGTTGGCCAAAACTTCTTTTCCGTCAATGCTTAGCGTGTTGTTAGCGGAGGAAAACTGATTGAAAGTATATTTCCCATCTGCTGGGGCGGTAAAATCTCCTTTAATAGTATAAGAGTATTCGTTTGGCTGCTTCATGAATTCCCACGAAAGCTCTTTTAACTCGCCTGAGTCGTCAATCGCAAGATTCTTTGGGTCTGCACTTGGGTCATAAGGAGCATAAGAAACTTTGTATGTTAAGTTTTCCAAGCTTGCACTTGGTTTATCAAAGTTGCTTATCATGATGTTTTTTAATGCTAAAGAACCATGGTCGCCTTGAAATCTTAATGGACCTTTTGCCACATCTTTTGCAGTCATGGCACCTCTAGTTACACCCGAAAGCTCCACATTTTCATGAATCAACATGCCATTCAGCTTTACAGAAAGAATTTCGGCATTGGCTATTTTATTTCCTTTGGCGTCAAACTTTGCCGCTTGAAAAGAAATATCCATGTGCTGCCATAAGCCAGGAGCTTTAGCTGCATTTATTCTTGGAGCATAGCCTTGATAGCCTTTTTGACCTTCAGGTTTACTTTCGTCCCATCTTTGGTAAATTCCACCACAGTCTCCGTAGATAGGGTTTTTCTTTCCCCAACTATCAAACAATTGAATTTCATAGTTTCCTTGGAGATAGATGCCTGAATTAGAACCTTTGGCTATCATAAAATCAAATGATATATCAAGGTCGCCATGTGTAAAGTCTGAGACTAATTCATATTGTCCGCCATAGGTACCATGTTCATGGATGTTGGCCAATACGCCTTTACCGGCAGTAGTTTCAAGGTTATTGTCAAGGAAAGGATTGGCAGAGGCACTACCCACAATACTCCAATTGTTCGCTTTATTCGAAAACCCAGATAGGTCGTCAGATAAAATCTTTTCCTGAGCAAATAGGAGGTTGATACTCCCTAGTAGGAGTAGCCCGAGAGCATTTTTTTTCATTTGTTTATGTATTTTCTAAAATGGAACTTCAAATATAAGTCGAGAAAATTCGATATAAAGCCTAAGTTGTCAGCTTTTTAGGTAGAAAAGTAGACAAGAGGATAGATTTTCAGTTATTAAAAGAATTTAAAATCTAGAAGTCAATTGTTTATTTGTTTGATAAAGTGGCTCTTATATTCTAAAAATTATAACTAAGGGTTTATTTAACCTCTAGCATAAAGTTTACCGAAATTTAAAGTTGCCGTAAGGCTTCTGTTCTCTAGCTGGCAGATTTTGTTCAAGAGTTTCTTTTTGATTACTCTCCTTTTATAAGAGCTAAAATATCGGACATCCCTTCTGGTGAAATAGCACCCTCTAAACCGTTTGGCATAGCAGACTGTTTGGCTATTTGACGAGATTTTATAGCTGTCTTCGCTATATTTTCTGTTTGCCCACCAAGTGTTTTCAGGCTTAATGAGTTTTCACTTTCCGAAACAATAATACCTGATAGGTAATTACCATCATTTGTTTCAATGTTCCATTGACCGTATTTATCGGCAATGGAATTATTAGGGTTTATGATTTCTGTAATGATAGAATGTTTGTTTCTGCTTTTTAAAGTGGCTAAGTCAGGGCCAAAGGCAGTGCCGTCTTTACCGTCAATTTGATGACAAATAGCACAGTTTTGAGCAAATAGTTTTTTGCCGTTTTCGGCATCACCTTTTATATCAGCAGCTGGTAAATAGTTTTGAAGCACGGCTTTACGGTCTTCATTAATAGCAAACACCTCTCTGGCGTAGGTTCTAATATCGGTATCATAATAATTCATCAAATGAACTATTTGCGGCCATTCAATATCCGTCTTGGCAATATTTCCTAACTCTACCTGCTTAATTAATTCAGAAACTTTGTTTTCGTTATTCAGTAAGTAAGCTATCCAAGCCTTTTTGGAAGAACTGGTCAAATCTGTGTATTTCTTGTTAATACTTGCCAATTCAGTGCTGCTTAAAGTATTTGACAAAGCTTTTATTGATGCTAATTGCAATTTTTCATTTTCGCCGGTAAGAATATTTTCAAGGATTTTGCCCTTGATTTTAGGCTCTCCTAAAGTTGATAACAAGCTCATTCCGTCTATCTGAAATTCGATGTTATTATCGCTTTTCATTTTGGCATAAATAGGATTAGTGTTCAAAGTATTGGAAACCTTATATACATCAAAAACACGAATCATACTTTTGCGAAGTTCAGGATTTTGACTGTTTAAGAAAGTGTTCAAGAGTTGCTCTTGTTCTAACTTGGTCAACGACTTTGGGCTGCCATAGGCCTGTATAGATGATATGCCAGAAAGCATGGCGGCTTGCCACCAACTGTTATTGTCACCCTTAGCGTCTAGAATGTTAGCAATTAGATTAGCTCCCCCCTTTTTAAATATGGTGGCGGCCAAATGAGTAAAAAACTCACTTTTATTTTTTGAGGCCTCCGCTCCAAAATCACTTACGGCATTCTGAAATAATTGTTCTTCAGAACCTGCCGAGGAGGCTATGGCTGCAATGCCTACCCATTTGTCTTCCACATCTTGCTTTAGAATAGTAGACTTTAATGCTTCTTTCTCAGGGAAATCAAAAAAGGCAGCGGAGCAAAGCCATTGAAACCTGACTCTTTCACTTAGGTCATTTGCCGTTTTTAATATTGCCGCTTTGAGTTCATCTGTTTGGAAATCGGGGTTTGACCAAACTCTATCAGCTAACTGTAATGCGTTTTCTCTTACGCCTGGTTCTTCAGCTGTTAAAGCCGATTTCAAGTCATCACTTGTTAATTCTTGCCAATCATGAAGCAGCCATAATGCAGGAATTTTGGCTTGCTCATTACTTTCGCTCAATATTTCATGAAGAATAGGGGCAGCCGCATGGTCGTCTCTTTGAAAAAGTAAACGCTGGGCGGTTCTTCTATACCATCCATTTTCATGTTTTAAAAGTTCGGCCAGTTCTTCTGTAGATTTTTTTCCAAGGGTCAAGACACTCATCCAGTCCATTTTAAGACCACTTTTTGGTGTTATCCTGTAGATTCGGCCTTTGTTGGTTCCTTCGTATAAAGCACCACTTTCGTTTACTTCATCACTCATCCACTCTGGGTGTTCCACTATTTGGCGGTAATAATCTACCACATATAAAGCTCCGTCTGGTCCTACATAAAAGAATACAGGTCTGAACCAAGGGTCTTTGGAGGCCAAAAACTCTTTATTTTCCAAGACTCTTTTTCCTGAAAAAGTAGCTCCTTCTGTTTCTATATGGTCTATGTGAACTAGATTATGAACGGGCTCACCTATCAATGTGGTATTTTCAAAGCTTGAGCCAAAAGCTCCGCCATCGTACCAAGTGATGCCGCAGCTAGATGTTATTTGACCCACATCGGTTAGCAATTGATGATTTGGGTTTAGTGTAATTGGAAATACTTTGGCGGCATTGCCGTGGTCAGAAAACTTCTCCATGGCTTCCTCTATCGCCAAATTTGGATTTGCATTCACATAGCGTGCATCCATCACTTCATGGAAAAGGTGATTTGCATTATCTGTGTAAAATCGATGACCCCATGGGTCGGTCGTATGCCCATATTGTGATTCGCCAGAGAGCGTTTCAAGCTCTAGCGAATTAGGCTTAAAGCGAACATTCCTTCCATCTGCATTTCTTGCCAATTTTGGCGACTGAGCTTCATTTGCGAATCTTACTTCAGAGCCTTTGTCGTTAAAAACATGCTCGTAGGCAAATGAATTAATGGCACCAGAGTGAGCCACATAAATCCAGTTGTCAATGCCGAATTTGGGGGTATTCATGTTATGCTGCGGGTTTGAAAGAGAAAACCCAGTAAGCATGGCTTTTATGACATCAGCTTTGCCATCATTGTCTTTATCAGCTAGGAATGTTACATCTGGAGCATCTGCCACCAAAATTCCATCTTCCCATTTCATTAAGCCCATTGGCAATGTGAGGCTGTCTGCAAAAATTTCGCTTTTATCTGGCAAACCGTCTCCATCGGTGTCTATTAGCTTTTTGATTTTCCCTGTTTTTGTTAAATCCAATGGATATCCAGGCATCTCGGCTACATACCAATCTCCGTTTTCATCAATTTCTATGGCAACTGGGTCAGAAATAAGAGGTTCGGCTGCCACTATTTCAATATTGAATCCATCCATGATTTCAAAATCAGCCAAAGCTTTTTGGAATTCAGGATTTTGGTCGAAGTAAGCAGGGTTTGGTTTTTCGCAGGATGCTAAAATAATTAGGATAAACAGAGAGAAGTATTTCATGGGGCTAGTGTTATTTACTGTAATTTAAAACTTACATATGACATACACTCTTTAATTACTTGACTTTCGTAAACTGTTTCGTCGTATTTGTTCTTTAGCCTTTTGAAGAAACTCTGAAATGTAGGTTTTACGCTAGTTTCCATTTTGATTCTATAGTAATCTAGCTCTTCTTGTTTATAGGTTTTGGGTTGGCCGTTGGTATAGGCCACGAAATATTGATTTCTTTCGCATAAAGCACCCATGTAACAAATTTTAGCACCTAATTCGGGCTCAGGATTAGCAGCTAGTGCCTTTTCAAAACACTCTTTAGCATAGGTATTTGTAAAGTAATCTTCGGCAGTTGGTTCGCCGTATTGAATTTCCATGGCACTCCATTCACGGTCAGAAAAAAGCCAGCCATTTCCCCAGTAGCTCATATTATAAGCTGCTAATCCTAGCTCATACCAAGCTCTTGCATTTTTCGGATTCTTAACTACTTCATTTTGGTTTTTGACAGCATTTTCCAAGAAGTATAATGGATTGAGCAATCCCTCATCTACTTCTTCCCCCATAATAAATTGTCTTGGAATTGGAGAGAAATAATGTGTAAAAGGACCTTCCTGAAAATGGGACACTTCACATTGTTTGAATGCGGCAAGTGCTTTTTCGTATTGCTGGCTTCTAATGAGTTTTCTGCCATAAGCCATCAACAGGTTTTGCTTATTGATGCCTGAAAGGGCAATTAATTGCTTGTCTGCAGTACTTAAATCTTCGCTATTAATAAAGTCTAATGTCGCCTCTAAAAGCTGTGCTTCTTGTGTTTCCAAAAGTCTTGCTTCTGAAGTACCGTTCATGTAAGAATAATTATCCTCTTTTACTGCGGCAATATTCTCTGCCAAGAAAGCCTTCACTTTTTGGGTATCAATACTTTCTACCTTGTTTTTAAAGCATGACTGCAACCAGCTTTTAGATTCAACAGTTTTAACACTTAAATACTTGTCTTGTAACCTATCGGTCAATAGCACCAAAACATTATTATCTCGGAAGGTTTCTACTTTTTTAAATACAGCTATTTGCTCTAGCAAACTTTCTTCCTCATCTACGGCTTCGGTTTCTAAGAAATAGAGTGTTTTAAAAAGCTGTATTTGACGTTTCAAAGCAGTGTTATTCACATCCTCATCCTCCGCTTTTTCCAGAAGCGGTTCCATTGCTAGGTAATCGCCTTTTATATAGTGGAGGTAGGCAGCCGTGGTTAGCCAAAATGCCTTTTCCTTTAAACTTTTGCTTTTTAATAAGTCTGCATTAAATGCTAAAAGCGATTGAAAGTATGTTTTACTTTCATTTTCAATACCCTGAACTTTTGAAGAGTCTATTTTATAATCTTGGTCTAAAACATCAAGGTTATGAGAATATAAACCCGCATTTTTTTCGGCATAAAAATTAACTTCATTTTTATTGATTTCTCTCGCCATGACCAATTCCAACATCGGATGCTTTGGGTCTATGGCAATCATCTTTTTTAAGAGTTCCAGTCCATCTTGAAAAGGTTGGATGGCCTGCAAAGCATAAACCATTAGTTTTTCTTCCTCATTTTGGCAAAGCTGAATCGCGTCTTCAAAATGTGGTTTATTTAGCCTTCTAACACTTAAATCAGCTTGGTTTCTTCTGGTGGGTGATTTCTCAAAAATTTTCGCAAATTCTAAAACAGCTTTTGCGGTGTCTCCTTTGTAAAGTAAGGCTCCAGCATACCTGCTTTGAGACCATTCCGAGATGTATGTTGTTGTTTTTACCTCTTTTTTGAATTTCTCATAGTCTTCAAACAAAGAACGCCAGTCATTAACTTTAGCGTCTATTTTCATCAATTGAAAAGCGTAGCGTTCCTTTATGAAATCACTGTTTGACTTATTGGCATTTATAAGGGCAACATCTCTAAGGTCGGCTAATAGTTGCTCATTGACGGGCTCAGCTGGCTCCCAATAGCTGGCTCTTTTTTCAGTTTCTTTATCTACTTCTTGTGCTAATAGTACATAATCGGCAGCCTCAGGTTTTCCGATTTTTCGAAGTTGCGATGCAAATTTTTCCCCTGATGTTTTTTCGTACAAACCATTTTTAATGGCCGCTTTGTCAATCTTTTTGTCTGCGTAATTATACCAGCTTTCAATATTGAGCGAATCTGCCAATTGAGCAGAGCTCAGCATAGAATACTGCTGGTTTAAGTAGTCGTTGGTGTAAAAATAAGGCTGTGTAGCAGAGGGATTATTGGCCGCTTCAGGGTAAAAAATGGTGAAGTATTCTGTAAAATCTAGCGGACCTGGTCCACAGGCAATAGAGAAAAGAATAAAGTAGGAGAGAAGTCTTTTTAGTTTCATTGGTTTAAACTATAATCTAATTTTCTAACAGCTTCGCATATTGTTTTAGTGTAAAGTTTTCCAAGCTTTTGTCGTCAAGGTGAAAGAGCAAAATTTGCACATCTTTATTGTTAACCCTTTCAAGAATAGCTTTTTTGACCTTGTTGAGGGTTTTGAAGTCCACTTCTTCATGCCTAAAAACGTCGCCTTTTCGGAAAGACTGATTCTGAAACTCACAGTTTTCTTGACAAATAAGCAGTTTGTCGTTTTCCCCGGATTTGGTATTAAAATGTTTTCTTAAATCTAGCTTAGAAACATTTTTGAAATATGTATGAAACCGATTATTTCTAAAAACTATGGCTTGCTGATAAATGGGCAAAGCAATGTTAACGGGCAGTGGGTATTCTGGTAGGCGGTAAATGTATTGGTCAATAATGCTTGGGTCAAAAAGCGAATTTTTGGTGTTTATGTTGGTCCAGTCGCCCACATTATATAACATGAGTGCAACTCTGTCTACCGGCGGTACGCCTGTTTTTTCTTTGAATTTAACTTGATGAAGCCTTAGGGTAGCGGTGAGTTTGATTTTGTTATCAAATTTAGCATTCAGTTTTTCTAGAAATAGAAAGTATTTAGCTTTTGTGGTTTTGGTCCAGTCGCAGTCTAACTGTATTTCATCAAAACTTAATGAGTCGGCAGAAGCGATAGATTTTATTTTAATAGCGGTTTTAGAAACAAGGTCGCCTATTTCAGTTTCGTTTATCTCTTTGAAGGTTCTGTTAGTAATGTAAATAACAGGAACTATATCGCCTTTTGGACTGTCTTTAAATTTTACAATACTTTTCGGGATAGCTTCATTTGCTTCAGCGTTAAAATCGATATCAAAAAAGCGAATGTAAGTTTTCTGAATGTTGAGTGTTTTGATAGTTTCTTTCGCTTTCTGTGAAGGTTGAAAGCTCGCTTTCCAATGGTATACAGCCTTTGATATGACCTTTTTCTCTGGCTTTTCAGAACAGGAAAGGACAAACAAACAAAAGCAGCACAAGAAGAAACGACAAGTCATAGACTCAAAGTAAAAGCTTTTCCGCAACTTTGCGAATCAAAATCTGATAAGCTTGGACAAGAGTATTGATTTTTGACTAAGTCATAGATAAAAGAGAATCTGACAGCCTGATTAAAGGCTCCATTATATGAACACTTATTTTAAACTACTTTCTTACGCCGGAAACCTAAAGAAATTTGTCATTCCGTTTTTGTTTACCTCTCTTATAGCGGCGGTATTTGGGGTGTTAAACCTGGTGCTTTTAAAGCCTATTTTAGATGTACTATTTGGTCAGGTAGAACCAGAAGTTGTTTCGGGAATGCTTCACAAACCAGAAAACCTCAACATACTAGATTGGTTCAATTATTATTTCGCTCATTTTCTAGAAACAAAGGGTAAATTAGGAGCACTACAATTTGTTTGCATTGCTCTTATTCTAGGTATTTTCATTGGGAATATTTTCCGATACCTCAGCTTACGTTTATTGGAAGGCTTTAAGGTGAACATGGTTTCAAACCTCCGTCAAGCCATTTTTGACAAATCATTGCTGCTGCCTATAGGCTTTTTTAATAACCAGAAAAAAGGAGATATTATTTCTAGAATCACCACGGATGTGCAAGAAGTAGAAAACAGTATTGCCAATACCTTTTCGGCTGCTATTAAGGAGCTTTTTCTTTTGGTGGGTTATCTGATTGCCCTTTTTTATATGTCGTATAAGTTGACACTTTTTGCTTTGATAGTGATTCCTATTACAGGTACATTTTTGGGTTTGATGCTGAAAAAGTTAAGACATGATGCTGGCGAAGGACAGGGCAGACTTAGTAATATCATGAGCTTGATGGATGAGACTTTTGGCGGCATGCGTGTGGTGAAGGGGTTTGTGGCAGAGAAATTTATCAGCAATAAGTTTGAGACAGAGAATCAGGGCTATAAACGTTCTATTTTTTCTTACGCAGCCAAAAGAGAATTGGCAAATCCTTTCTCAGAAGTGGTAGGTGTAAGCATGGTGGCTTCGCTCTTGCTTTATGGAGGAAGCTTGATTTTGTCAGACCAAAGTGCCTTGGATGCGTCTACTTTTATGGCGTATATCGCTCTTTTTTCTCAGGTGGTTCGTCCCGCCAAAACCATCGCACAAGCATTTAGTGCTTCGCAAAGAGGAATAGCTTCGGGTGATAGAATTTTGGAGGTTTTAAACATGGAACCAGAAATTTCAGACAGTCTTAATGCCAAAGAGGTTAAAACCTTAGACAATGAAATAGCTTTTGAAAATGTTTCTTTTGCCTATGAAGAAGGTCAAAAAGTACTTCAGAATGTCAATTTCAAATTAGGGAAAGGAAAGACAGTAGCCTTAGTGGGTCCATCTGGTGGAGGTAAATCTACACTGGCCGATTTGTTACCAAGATTTTATGAACCAACTGATGGTCAAATAAAGTTAGACGGAATTGATATTAATGAAATATCGCAGGCTTCTTTAAGAAATTTGATGGGTATAGTGACTCAAGACCCTGTTTTGTTTAATGATAGTATTTATAATAACATCACTTTTGGTAAAGACGTAAGTCGTGAAGATGTTTTAGCTGCCGCCAAAATTGCGAATGCCCATGAGTTTATAGAAGAGCAGTCTGAAGGCTATGAAACAGTTATAGGAGACCGTGGTGTCAAACTTTCAGGAGGGCAGCGTCAAAGAATTTCTATTGCAAGAGCCATTCTTCAGAATCCACCCGTTTTGATATTGGATGAAGCTACTTCTGCTTTGGATACAGAATCAGAAAAACTGGTACAAGACGCTATCATGCATCTCATGAAAGATAGAACCTCACTTGTGATAGCACACCGACTTAGTACTATCCAACATGCGGATGAGATTTTAGTGATAGACAAAGGTCAAATAGCAGAAAGAGGAACACACCAAGAATTATACACTGATGCGGATGGTATTTACCACAAATTGGTAGAGTTGCAGGAGATTTAGGTTTCTGAGGTTTTGGGTTTTACCATGAAAAACGAAAGCTAGACTTCCGTTTTTCATGGAGAATGATGTTAAGCTAGCTTAAATTATCAACGCACATTTTTCCCAAAGGTTACACCTTCCCAAGAGTCAGTTCTGAACGGTGTCATTGGTAGGCCATCGCGGTTATACATGTTACAAACAGGATTGTTTGCCCATGCGTATCTTACAGAAACTGGGTTTGAAATACTTTCGCTTGATATTTCCATTTGGTTACTAGAAATGATTTTGGCATCTGCCCAAACGAACTTTTTATCTGCTCCTGCAATAGCAAAACCTTTAGGTTCTTTAGTGTCAAAAGAGTAAAGACCTTGCCCAACATTATCAAAGGTCAATATAATTTTATCTCCCTTTACCTCCATTGATTTATAGCTAGGTCCTTCATAAATAATGTCTTTATGGTAATCTCTGGCCAAAGCTATTCTTACTAAACGGTCGGCTACGGTTTGTTTATTTCTAGGGTGAATGTCTCTGCCTTCGCCAAGGTCAATGATGACAGCCTCGCCTACATTTGGAAGCCTATCTTTTGTCATGGTTTGAGCCTCACGAAGTTCTGCCCAGCCACTTTCTTGTGGTTGCTCGGTTTCTGCCATGAAGTCTGCCAGCTGTACATAATAGAATGGGAAATCACCTTGTTTCCATTCGTTACGCCAGTTTTGAATCATCAAAGGGAATAAATCACGGTATTGATAAGAACGGCCTGCGTTTGATTCACCTTGATACCAAATAACACCTTTGATTCCATATCCAATAGTAGGATGAAGTACGCCATTATATATGTTTGCAGGGCGGTGATTGCCTGTCATTAAATCGTATGGTTTTCTTGGCATAGCCTTGTCTTCTTTATTGGCTTCCCACTCTTCCACAGATTTTCTCCACTTCTTTTTTTCTTCCTCGTAATCATAAGTAGACTCTAGCTTTTTCCAAGATGCCATAAATTCGCTAAAGTTTTTATCAGCTTCTAAAACATCTCTATTTACCCAAGATTCGGCTGCAGAACCTCCCCAAGCATTGTCAATAAGACCAATAGGAACATCTAATGCATGATGTAAACGCTGTCCGAAGAAATAGCCTATCGCAGAAAAGTCGGCAGCAGTTTCTGGTGTAGTTATTTCCCAAGAGCCTTCAAAATCATCTTGGGTTTCTGGAGTACCTACTCTAGGCACGGTAATTAATCGGATATTTGGGTAATTGGCTGCAGTAATGGCTAAAGGGCCACTAGTGCTTCTTTTGAGTTCCCATTGCATGTTAGATTGGCCAGAGCAAATCCAAACTTCGCCTACCAATACATCGTCAAGAAAGAAATTAGAAGATTCTCCATCAATGTGCATTCTATAAGGGCCACCTACAGGCAAAGGTTTTAAAACCACACGCCAGTTTCCTTTGGCATCTGCTGTGGTAGAGTGGCTTTGACCGTTTATCTCTACAGTTATTTTTTCGTTTGGCTTCGCCCAACCCCAAACTGGATTATTCTGCTTCTGTTGCAAAACCATGTGGTCGCCAAAAATAGACGGTAATTTGATTTGTGCATTTGCCTGAATGGCAAAAAGGAGTGCGAGGAATAAGGGGATAAGTCTTGTCTTAGTCATTGTTTACGTTTTTATATGAGGGTTGAAAAAAGAGGAAAGTTTAGCTTTCACTTTAGTGTTCCAATATACTATTTTAAAGGTAAGCTCTAAACAGAGAATAGGTTAAAACAGGAAATTGACCTACACTGTCGGTTAAAATGAACTACTAAAATACCTTAAGTTTTAAAAACAGTTGGATTAAAGAGCATCAAATTCTTTTCTTAAATTTAGCATTCAAACCTATTGAAAAATTAATGGCGAATTTTAATATTGATGCAAAGAAGGATATGACCTATGACGCTATTGTCGTTGGGTCTGGAATTAGCGGTGGATGGGCTGCTAAAGAACTTTGCGAAAGTGGACTTAAAACTTTAGTCCTAGAGCGAGGCAGACTGGTAGAACACGTGATAGATTATCCTACCATGAATAATGACCCATGGGATTCTGAACTTCGGGGGGCTGCATCTGTAGGTGACCTGAAAGAACGACAGATAAATGCTCGCACCGGTTTTGTTGGGGAAAACAACATGCATTTTTTTGCTAAAGATGATGAGAACCCATACAAAGAGGTTAAGCCTTTTATGTGGGTAAGGGCAAACCAAATGGGAGGTCGTTCTTTGCTTTGGGGGAAACAGTGTTACCGTTGGTCTGACTTAGATTTTGAGGCAAATGCCAAAGATGGTCATGGGGTAGATTGGCCTATACGCTATAAAGACATTGCTCCTTGGTATACACATGTTGAAAAATTTGCTGGTATCTCGGGTGAAGCAATAGGCTTACCACAGTTGCCAGATAGTCACTTTTTGCCTCCTATGGAGCTAAACTGTGTAGAAAAAGACGTTAAGAAAAGAATAGAAAAGGAGTTCCCTGGCCGCAACATGATTATAGGACGAGTAGCTCATTTGACAGAGCCTTTAAATGGTCGTGGTCAATGTCAATCTAGAAACCGATGTGACCGTGGCTGTCCTTATGGAGCTTATTTTAGTAGTAATGCCGTGACTTTACCTGCGGCAAATGCCACAGGAAATTTGACAATCAGACCATTTTCTCTTGCAGATTCTATCATTTATGATGAAGAAAAAGGAAAGGCTGTTGGTGTGCGAGTGATAGATTCTGAAACAAAGGAAGTGCTAGAGTATTACGCCAAAATAGTTTTCTGTAATGCGTCTACTATTGGTACTACGCAGTTATTGTTAAATTCTACTTCTAACCGTTTTGAAAATGGTTTAGGAAATGATAGCGGAGAGTTGGGGCATAACCTAATGGACCATACGTACAGAGTAGGGGCTATGGGTAAATTTGATGGTCATGAAGACACGTACTACAAAGGAAGAAGACCAAACGGTATTTATATTCCGAGGTATAGAAATATTGACGAAAAATCAACAACAGATAAATTCTTAAGAGGTTACGGATATCAAGGTGGAGCAGGAAGAGCAAACTGGGGTGCAGGAGCAAATCAAGAAGCCTTTGGTGGAGAATTTAAAGATGCTCTAATGAAACCAGGAGACTGGGAGTTTTTCATAACCGGTTTTGCTGAATGTTTACCATACCATGAAAATCAAGTAAGCTTAGATAGAGACAAATTAGACAAGTGGGGCAGGCCAACTTTGGTGATTGATGCGGAGTTTAAAGAAAATGAATTGGCTATCAATAAGCAGATTCAGATAGATGCTGTAGAAATGTTAGAGAAAGCAGGGTTGAAAGATATTGTGGGTTTTGATAACGAACATGGCATGGGTTACGGAATTCATGAAATGGGCACCGCAAGAATGGGTCGTGACCCTAAAACGTCGGTACTGAATGCTACCAATCAGGTACATGCTGTCAAAAACGTTTTTGTAACAGATGGAGCCTGTATGACCTCTTCGTCTTGTGTTAATCCTTCATTGACCTACATGGCTCTTACTGCTAGAGCTGCTAATCACGCTGTTTCTGAACTTAAAAAGAAAAACCTTTAATACTATGCAAAGAAGAGAAGCATTAAAACAAACCGCTCTATTTGGCGTAGCTACTGCCTTATTTCCATCGTTATTGCAGTCATGCAAAGAGACGTCTAGGCTTAATTGGCAGCCACAGTTTTTGAGTGTAAAGCACGCCGAACTGGTTTCTAGTTTAGTAGATACTTTACTGCCAAAAACAGAAACGCCAGGGGCTTTAGAAATGAAAGTTGATATGTTTATTGACCTAGTTTATGGAAAACTCAATGGAGAGGCGGGTCAAGAAGAAATGGACAAAGGGATGGATGATTTTGACGCCAGATGTAAAGAGAAATTTGGTGACAGGTTTGCAGACTTAAGTCCAGAAAACCAAGCAGAATTCTTAAAGATGGAAGAAGCAAATTCTCCCAAATTTAATGGGTCTATCTGGGGAACTGCTGCTGGCAAACAAGAGCCAGTTGGCTTTTATCGAAATTTGAAATCAACCGCTCTTTGGGGCTATTTTTCTTCAGAAGAAATTGGCCTGAATGTATTAACTTATGACCCAGTTCCTGGGCCGTACAAAGGTTGTATTCCTTTGAGTGAGGTTGGGAATACGTATAGTTTGTGATGAATAGATAAAGAAAAAGCTCCTTAATGGAGCTTTTTCTTTAAAGTGATTTATGAAGAGTAAATCAATCACTAACAATAATCTTAGCTTTTTTCAAATAGCGAGCTATAAAGTAGAACGCTACAATAGCCGCGAATGCAGCAATGAAAAAGACCTTGTGCTCTGCTATATTATATAAGTCTGGGTTTCTGAAGAAATGCATGTAAAGCACTCCTAAACCTCCCAGTAGCCATATAAATGTGGTGTTGTATTCTTTGATGATAACACGGTTCCATTTGAAATCCATGCTGCTTAACGTGTTTCCTAAGCCTTTTAAGCTAGGCAGCCATCTGTTCACATCTTTGGTGTATTCGTCGTAACCTTTGCCAAATTTGTTCGAAAGAAAATCTTCTTCCGCCCTAACTATGGCTTGATAAATAAACAAGAATGCCGGAATAATTACCGCAATGAAAAGTAAAGAGTTAGAAGCAATTCCTAAACCAGCAAGCATCAAAATATTACCTACGTATAAAGGATTACGGCAATGAGCAAAAATGCCTGTAGTTACCAAATCTTCTGCGTACACACGTCTGTTCTTTCCTCCACGAATAATATAGACCAAACCAATAGTGGCAATACGCGTAGCTTGCCCGATAATGGCTACTATAAAGCCAATTATCATGGCAGTGTTAGGGTGCTCAAAAACTTGCGTGAAAGGAATAAATAAAAATAGATAGACTATAGGGAAAAGCCAGTTTCTATTATGATAAAGTACATTACCAATTTTGACCATGGGTGTTTTATGGGTTAGATTATTTTACGGCTACCATGCCACAGAAGTTATACCATTTGAAAAAGGTCTCTACGTATTCAAAACCTGTTTTCTTCAATAACTCAATGTTTTCATTCAATTTATAAGGAATCAAAACATTTTCAAGAGCTTCTCTTTTCTGAGAAATCTCCATCTCGTTATAGTTGTTTCTACGTTTGAAATCGTAGTAATGTTTGATAAACTGTCTGTTGAAAAGAGAGTCTTCTCCTAAAACTTTTTCTACCAAAATAAGGCAGCTATTAGGGTTCATGCTATCGTAAATTTCTTTCAATAAACGCTCTCTGTATAGCGGGCGGATAAATTGTAAAGTCAAACATAGAACCACAACTGAAGCATTCTCAATCTTAACAGATTGGTTCATGTCTTGCCACTCTAGCTTATATTCTCTGGTCATGCCCTGCTCTTTAAAATTGGCATCACACTTCTCTAACATTTCATTACTATCGTCAATACCCACAAAGGTGATACCGTCTGGCAGTACCTTGTCAAGGTTGTTTAAGGTAGTTCCTGTAGAACAGCCTAAATCATATACATTAGTGCCTTCTACCGCAAAATCCTGAACAATTTCAGTAATCATGCGTTGCATTTCAAGGTAGAAAGGAACGGAGCGAGTAACCATATCATCAAACACGGAAACTACATTGGCTCCGAATTTGAAATCGTGAGCTTTTAAGGGTTGTTCAAAAACTTTGTCTTTACCGGACATATTTTAGAGTATTGATTAAAGCCCAAAAATAAGGCTTATTGACCGTTTGTGGCAGTCTATTTTAGAAATGTGTTAATTTATAAATAAAAACAAGCTCTACATTACTTTTTTGAGCTATCCATTTTTATCTGAGAATTAAAGTCCATGTAATGCGAATACCTATCGTTTAACATCCAGAGAATCTGATTTTTGGCATCTTTTCCAGCTCCTCTGATAGCGTATGGGCGTACATTATCTTTGTCAGAGTTTGAGGTTATGGCTGTTTCTGTCCATGTTTTTCCTGCATCTGAAGATTCAGATTTAAAGATTTCAAAAACATCACCCACGGGTCTTGAATAATAAACGATGTTGGTGTTTTCATGGTCTAGGTAGATTCCGCCAGAATAATGTGGCTCTGGCTCACGTGTTTCTTTTGTCTTGTGATATCTCGGAAACCATGAACCAGCTTCTGATATTTTAGAATTTACCCATTTAGAGCCATCCCATCTGGCGTAGTAATATTGATGTTTAGATTCTTCAGGAAGTCGTGTATAAACCATTACCGGGTTTCCTTTCTCATCTTCTGCAATATCCCAAATCCATGCCCTGCTGGCATTATGACTTTCTTTAAACTCGTCTGGTGAGCTATACACCACGTCACAGTCGCCGTGTCTAATTGGAAGCGATTCCATAGTTCCTACCACAGTGCCGTCGGCTTTGTGAAATTTACCTGCTTTATATTTTAGGTAGTATATGCTATTTAAAGGCTCGTTTCTTGGGTGACCATCGGTAAATGCAAAGTTGATTTCGTCAATGCCGTTGCTTGATATTTTGACGTAAGGTCTTTTTCCGTTGTCAGAAAATGATTTTATAAGTGATTGAGCATTAGACCAAGTTTTCCCAAAATCATCGGTGTAAGCGAAAGTAGGTTTCCAATCACCACCACGCCAAAAAATATAGATTCTATTGTTTTCTTTAGAGAGCATGACGGGGTTTGTGTAACAAAACTTCATGGGCCCTTCTGAATTTTTTGTCAGCCTTTTTTGTGTCTCCCATGAGCTAATATCTTCTGGGTTTGTGGTGGTGGCGTAGGTAATGGCAGGTTCTTCTTCTCCTTTACCTAGTCTAGAGTGGGCAGAGAAAAATACCATCAATCTTTTATCAGGAAGTACTAAGAAAGAAGGATTGGCGTGGTCGTCTTTATCAAATTCAGGCGAAATATTCACTTCTTTGGTTTCTCCAGTGCTTTGATTATGACTGCCTACCATGATACTGCCGTCTGCAGCTACCCAGCCAGCATAAATTTTATCATTTATTTGAACGGCTCTGGGGTCTGAAAACCAGCACCATGCACCGTCATCGCTAAAGGTTTCAAAAGAGCTGGAATTTTGAGCCGTTAGGCTAAAAGAAAAGAGGATAAATGCTAAAATAGAAATTGAAAAAGCTTTCATTTATTTGTTAAGGTTGAATTGAAGCCCTTAAACTAAACTTTGTTTTTTGAATATTAAATTAAAGTCCACTTTTAGAGCATAAAAAAACGCAGAGCCGTTTGGCTCCGCGTTAATTTATGAAGTAGTTTATTTAAAACTTATTTCAGTGTTTTAAGCAAAGCTTCATTAAGTCTTACGTAATCCATGTTTCCGCCCTTTTGAGCAAGTTCCATAGATGCTTTTGCGGCAGCAATAGCAGCAGCTTTGTTTCCAGCTTTAGCATTTGCTTTGGCTAATAAATGCCTTACCCAGTAAGCGTCAGGCTGAGCATCAGCTGCTTTTTTAGCCCATTCTACAGTTTTATTGATATCTTTTCCGTTTTCATAGTAATATGAAGCGGCCGCAAAATACGGTTTGTTATCATTGTTCATCACTTTGTCAATCTGGCTCATGATATCAGCATCGATATCAGCTGAAACAGAAATAGTCGCCATTTTATTAGCCCAAAGTATATCAATGTCAGCAGTGGTGTTAGTTACATTGCTAACCATGATAGTGAAAGTTTCTACATCAAAAGGTAGGTTGATAGAGTTTGCAGTAAAGCTTGTTACTACATTTTCATCTTTGAAGTTGAAAACGCTTGTTCCTTCATTGCATAATAAAATCTCCCAAGAAGATTTAGCAGGAACAGCTATTACAGAGTATTTGCCAGCTTTAACAGCTTTTCCACCTACAGTAACGTCTTGGCCAAAAGTAAAAGTAGTAGGGCCATTAGCTCCTGTTCTCCATTTTTCACCGTAAGGTACTAAACCACCAAAAATGTTACGTCCTTTCATAGATGGACGTGAATAGTTGATTTCTATGCTAGAAAGAGCGAAGTCTTGCTTGATAGTTTGTGTAGTACTTGGAGCAGGTGTTTTAAGGTTTTGGGCTGATGCAGAAATAGAGAAAAGCACAGCAAAACCCAATAGTAATTTTTTCATCGGTTTTGAAATTTTGTTAAGTGTTTAAAATCAATTCAAAGGTAGCAATTTGGCGGACGAGGTTGCATACCCTTTGACATTAAATGATTTTTAAGAAATTATTCTAAAGCTGTTTTCTTAAAGTTTTAGCTCGTTTATCTTCTCCATCATGACTCCAACCCGGCGACTTAAAGATATAAGACAGTTTATCAGATAGTTTAGACGCTTTTTTCACATCTTGCCAAATGGCAGCATACTCGTGGCTAGCTACCTTTAAAGGCTGATGGGTTTCTATATTTACAGTAAGTCCGTACACCGGTTTTTCTTTTTCTAACTCTTCAGAAAAGGTGCCAAACAGCCTATCCCAAATAATTAAAACTCCAGCATGATTACAGTCTAAATACCTGATGTTAGATGCATGATGTACTCGATGGTGCGAAGGTGTATTGAAAATGGCTTCATACCATTTGGGTAGTTTTTTTACCAATTCTGTATGTACAAAAAATTGATAGAGAAGGCTAATTGAAATCATGGTGAAAACCATCAAGGGGTCAAAACCTAAAAGTGGAATCCAAAGCCAAAAGAAAAACTTATGGATTCTTTCGCCTACACCTTGCCTAAGTGCGGTACCAAAATTCATATAAATGGAAGAATGATGAGGCACATGACCTGCCCAGAAGAGCCTTACTTCGTGGTTTAATCTATGAAACCAGTAGTAGGCGAAGTCGTCCAGAAAGAATAGAAGAATCCAAGCCCACCACTGCCGCTGCACAATGTCTTTTAGCGGACTAATTTCATGTAGATAGTAGAAAGCCATGTAGGCCAATAGTTTTGGCAGAAACTCCACAATACTGCTGAAAATACCCATGGATATAGAAACCCAAAAGTCTTTTCTGTTGTAAAGGTCCGGGTGCTTTTCTTTCGCAAAAAGATATTCGATAGCGGCAGATGCCAAGAAAAGCGGAATGGCAAATAGTAGTAATTTGTCATTTTGAAGTTCTAAAAGGGCATCTTGAAAATTCATTTTTTGATAGGGTCTTTATCAAAAATAGAAATTTGGCTAGAAAGTACTCCGCTTAAAACCTATTATTTCCTATCAAATATCAGATAATAGCCGCCATCTCTTGGGTGACTGTTTTCGTCTCTAAAGTTTCCAATTCTAAGTTCGCCATTATCATCAAAGGCAAAATCAGTGGCGGTATCTAGCTGTGTTAAAAAACGAGTTTCACAATTCATTAAATTTTCTGGACCAGCCATTTTAGTACTTCCAATAGGTCCTGTTTCTATTTTACCTGCACGGTTTTTCTCGTCAAAAGAAATGACTTCTAAAGTGCCAAAATAAGAGTTGATTGCAGATTTTCCACCGATGGAATATTTATCGCCATCTTTTGCTACTTTAAGTGTTAAGGGTTCGTGTTTTTCCACTTCCCAGCCACAAGGTGTGTCAATGGCATCGCTTAAGAAAACGTTCTTTAAAACCCATTCTCCAGCTAAATCTTCTTTGATGGCTACTTCCGCTTTTTCGCAAGAATCTAGTTGTGTCATAAATAAACCGATGATAAGAAAAGCAACTTTATTTAACATGATATTCTATTTTTATCCTTAGACGCTTAGTCGGGCTAAAAGGTTGTATGAGGCAGTTTACTGATACCCCGCCGCTTGAAGATTAAAGAGTTCTGAATAGAAGGTTTACTAGCTCATTTAAATTATCAAGTAGAATAATTTTAGAGGAGGGGCAAGCGAAAAAATAAATTAATATAAATTGCATTATAATCATGAACTCAAAAATAATCCACTTAACAAGAAATGAGGAACCCACCTTTTCTACTTCTACTAATAAATTTTATTTTCATTTTTTCTAGTAATGCTCAAACTGAATTTAAAGAAATAGAATTAAAAGTCAATTATCATAACGGGTCCAGAACTGTTTGTGAAAACAATCATGTTAGTCTAGAAGTTAATAGTATTTCTGATACGCCTTATACTTGGGTGAAAAATGACATAGTATTTACTACTACTGGTGTACCTTATTTAGAAGTTTTGGAGCCCGGAATTTATTCCGTGAAGTTTAAGTTTGAAGAGATTTTGTACTCATCCAATAATGTTGAATTAAAACAATGTTATAGTAATACGGAGAATGCACCAAACACTACATTTTCAAAGCCAGAAAATACTGGTGACAAAATAAACTCTTCTCTTCCCAGTATTATTGCTGATATTCCAACAACCTGCAATAACCAAGATTCGGTAACCATGAAGATAGTACCTTCAAATCCATCTTATAGTTACCAATGGTATAAACAGAATACGTCAAATTATCAATATGAAGCTATACCAAGTGCCACTGATAGTACTTTGAAAACAATTGCTTCTGGAAGATATCAAGTTTCTGTTTTTGATGGGGTCAATCCTCCTTTTAATTCAAATAGTTTTTATTTATTATCAGAAGGAGTTCTTAGATTAAAGAATGATAATGGTGATCTTGTTGCAGACAATATTTTAGCATTAGGAGATACTTTGAATTTGTTTGCCGAATTAATCGGACCTGATTTACCTTTTGAGGCGAGGTTGGAAAATGGCAAAGGTAGTACGGGATTTACCATGACAGAATCACCTTTTAATTTAAAGGTTGTTCCGACTATGAATAGACAATTTACGGTCAATACATATTTTTCCCAAAATAGATGTGGAACCTTTTTGAACAGGCAAGGAAGCCGTCAAGTTGCTATAATAGACAATAGCACAAGCGTAAATATTGAATCGCCTGAAGATTTGGAAGTTTGTGCAGGAGAGACATTATTTATTGATTACAGCAAAATAGGAACATGGGATATTCAAAATAATAAAGTTAGTATGATTTTAGTGCCAGAAAGTGGGTCTGCTTATTCCTATGGAACCTCTTTTCAGAACCCTTTACCAATAACTGTTTCACCTAATGCGGAATTAAACACTCGATTTAAAGTCAGTGCGACTGGTATAGTGCCTTATTTTACTTCAGTTGAGAGTGCATTTAATTTTACGGTTACTGAGGTGGGGTGTTCTTCGGAGGCTATTATAAAATCATACGAAGGCGAAGCGAGTTGCATTGGGCTGAGGCTAGAAGCTTACCCTACTACAAGTGAAATTACCGGGGCTCTTTATCAGTGGTTTTTTGAAGATGAACCAATACCTGGAGCCATCAATTCATATTATTTTGCATATAATTCAGGAAATTATAAAGTAAGAGTTTACAATGAAAATGATTATAATAGTACATCAAGACCTTATGAAGTTTTTATCTTGCCCTTTCAAGCGGGAATAGAAATAATTGAAGGAAGTGGCTGTTTAAATGGCAAAGAAGTTATACTTAAGGCAAGCTCGCCCAACGCTTCTCACAGTTATAAATGGTTATACTCCGACAAAAGGAATTCTGAATACTCTGATTTGAATGTGGTGGATTCCGTTATTTCGGTGTCAATTTTAGGGTTCTATAAATTGGAGGTAAACAATGGTTTGTGTAGTTCTACATCTCCAGCATTTTCTTTTAGTAAAGAAGATCTAATGTTTTCAACAAAAGATGATTTTTCAACTAAGTTGATTGAAAAAGGAGATACGGTCTCATTGAAATTATTATTTACTGGTAATACAGGACCTTTCAATTTTACAATTGATGACGGAAAATTTGAAAAATCTTATTTCTCAAAAGTTAATCCAGCCATCATTAAGGTTAGTCCTCAAGCGTCTAGAAGGTACATTGTAAGTGAAATTTCTACAGGATGTGATTTTCTTGACAGGTATGATTTGACGGCAAATGATGTCCTTATCAATATTGAAGATCGACCTGCTATTAAATTAATGGAACCTATTAGTCTGGATGTTTGTGCTGGTGATATAATAGAAATTCCTTTTGAAAAAACTGGTAATTGGGGGGAGGATTTTAATGTAGTAATAGGTCTAAAGGATTTATCAACAAATATAACTCACAATTATTTTACTTGGGAAGATTCCTTAAACTCTATAAAACTACCAATACCTCCTCATTATGTGGTTGGTACTAAGTATAAGGTTATGGTAACAGGAAATACTATACCAATACTAAACCCAAGCTTTATTGAAAGTTCTTTTGAATTAAATTTAGTTTCTAATAATTGTTTTCCTTCAGAGGCATATCTTCGTAATTCGGGTGATTGCTCTTCTAAACCTAGCTATTCGGCTTATCCAAATGGTGGAAGTTATACATATCAATGGTTTTATAACAATTCCGTTATGACAGGGCATACCTCTGCATATTTGTATGATAGTAGAGTAGGAACCTTTAAAGTAAAAGTTACTAACTCATTAGGCCAAACCATTGAATCTAATGAAGTGGTGAGTGAGGGAAATATATTTGGTGAAAATGTTTATCCTTATTTAAGTAATTCAGGTTCAGCCCCCCTTTGTGATAACTCTGGGTCTGCTAACTATATATTAAATTATACCTCTTTAAATTCCGGGGTTACTTGGAAATGGTATGGGATGGAAAATTCAACTGGAGGGCTAAGGGAATTAGCTGAAACAGGCCCTAATTTAAGTATATCAAGTCCTGGTAAGTATAGTATAGTTTTAAAAAGTGGGGATTGCGAACGAGTTTATGAAACTAATACTTGCGAGACTCTATTATTATTTGACTCAATTTCAGTTTGCAAAGGACAAAAGATTTTTGCCAAAATGGAGGTGAAAGATCTGGTGTACCCATTCAGAGCAGATAGTTTGGTTTTGCAATTAGTGGATGTTACTGGCTCAACATTAATTGCTGATAGTTTGACGCTTATCAATAGAAATTTTAGTGCGAACGAAACTAAGTTTGACTTAGAGTTTATCTTGCCAAACTTTGTTTCTTCAGGAGACTATCGTTTACGAGTAATTCGAAAAAACGGCTTTATTGGTCCATTAAGTCATGGTGTTTTAAATGTAAAAGCTTTTGATAAACCGAATTCATTTATTCAATCGTCCAATGATTTTATTACGTCAGGAGAAAGTGTTAGCCTGTCAATTCAAAATTGTACCAATGGAACTATTCAATGGGACAATGGTTTTGACGGAACTACCAGGGTAGAGACGCTCTCTAAATCAAAAGCATATAAGGCCATTTGTAAAACAGAAAATTGTATATCAGATATAATGACCAAGCATATAAGGCTTGATTGTGATCCTTTAGAAATGAATGATGTCCATACTTCGTCTTCTAAAATAAAGACAATCAATTATGAGAGTGAAATTTTATGCATTGATTACATTGAAGATGAAGATTGGTTTGTTTGGATTTTTAATGGAAAGCCTTTTTATTTCAAAGTCAGCGTGTCTTATAGCGTTCCAGAAAACAATCGTTATAAGGTGAAACTGACTTACAGCGAAAATCAATTAATCTTTGAAACCTTAGAAACCACTTTAGGCCAATACTTTTATAATTCTATTCACATGTATGATTCTGATGGGGTTACATTGTTGAGTAGTGCCGTTAGTAATAAGCCTAATGGGTTCTCAAAAATCACCTATTCATTAATGGAGGAGTGTCCTGAAGTAAAGGATCTATATTCCACATTACTAGATATAGAGGAAAACGAAGTGACAAATCCAAGGGCAGAAAAAATAACTGCAACTAATAAAGTAAAGGATAGTTCTACCTCGGTTTTTAAGGCTGAAAATAATGTAATTCTCAACCCTGGTTTTGAAACGAAAATCATTAATATGGGAAGTTTTGAGGCGTCAATAGAAGGTTGTCCAGAATAACTATTATTGATACCCCGCCGCCTGAAGATTAAAGAGTTCTGAGTATAAAGCAGCATTGCCCATGAGCTCTTCATGCGTGCCTATTTCCAGCACTTTACCGTCTTTTAGTACCATGATTCGGTCCGCCATTCTTACGGTGCTAAACCTGTGAGAGATGATGACGGCGGTTTTACCTTTGGTCAAACCTATGAATCGCTGAAAGGCTTCAAACTCGGCTCTGGCATCTAATGCGGAGGTAGGCTCATCTAAAATCAACACTTTGGCATCTTTCATATAGGCTCTCGCCAAAGCTATTTTTTGCCACTGTCCGCCAGAAAGGTCTTTACCGTTTTTGAAACGTCTTCCTAGCTGCTGGTCTAAGCCAGATGGCATTTCGTCAATCACCTGATTTGCCAAACTTTTTTCAGCCGCGTTTTCTAATTGATTTACATTTTCTATTTGGTCAATTTTCCCAACCGCTACATTTTCTCTAATAGTCAGTTCATATTTGACAAAATCCTGAAAAATCACTCCGAAATATTGCTGATAAGCTGCTCTGTCGTACTTTTTGATGTCAATTCCTTCTAGTAAGATTTGACCCTCCGTAGGGTCGTAAAATCGTAGAAGAAGTTTTATCAAAGTCGTTTTTCCTGCTCCATTTTCTCCTACAAAAGCCAGTTTCTCATTAGCAAGTAATTTGAAGTTGATACCTCTCACCACCCATCTTTCTGAGTTTGGATAATGAAAACCTACATTTTTAAACTCGAAACCTGTTTTGATTTCCTTAGGTAAGGGTAAATGTTCATCATTGCCAGTCTCCTCATTTTTAATGTCTAAAAACTCAAAGTAGTCTTTTAAGTAAAGAGAGCTTTCTGTGATTTGCGTGAAACGCGTAAAAAAGCCCTGTAATTTATTACGTAGGCTGCTAAATGAACCTGACAGGAAAGTTAAGTCGCCAATGGTTAGTACGCCAGCCACAGTTCTCATAAGAATTAAAACATAGGCTCCGTAATAGGCTCCTGTGCCCAAAACATTAAATGCCGAACCCCAAGAGGCTCGCTGAATAGACAATTTTTTGTTGGCTTCGTAATATTTGTCAGACAAGATTTTAAATCGATTTGCCAGATAATCTGCGAGTCCAAAAAGCTTAACTTCTTTGGCGGTAACGTCAGAAGCACCTGCATAGCGGAGGTAGTCTAATTCACGGCGTTCAGATGTCCAGCTACGCGATAAGGAATAACTGGTGCCACTAAATTTGATTTCGTTGATAACCGTCGGAATAATGGAAACTATAAGTAGCACAATGAGCCAAGGCTCAAAAACCACTAAACCTGTTAGCAGAGAAACAATGACAATGACATCCTGTGTTTGCGTCAAAATATTTGACATTAAACCCACTCTGTTGGTGGTTTGGCGTCTAGCCCTTTCTAGTTTGTCGTAAAACTCAGCGTCTTCTAATTGTTCTAAATTTAGCTCTGCAGTCTTTTGAATAAGTTCTACAGATGATGCATTAGAATATTGGTCGCCTAAAAGTGCATCGGTAAGGTTAACACCTCGTTTTAAAAGGTCAGACAGTACGGCAAGACCTAGCTCAATACCCACCAAAATCCAAAGCTGTTTCAGGTCTTTTTCCGTGAGACTTACTTGCAAAATAACTTCGTCAATAATCATTTTACCTACCCAAAGCATCAAAACTGGCGTAACGGCATCAATGAGCCTTGAAAGAATATTGAAGAAAAAAAGCAAAGGACTTACTTCCCTTACTTTCTTAAAAAATCTGGGAACGTACCGTAAAGCTTCAAAGCTTTCTTTGAAGTTGAAGGTTTTCGGTTTTAATGTTTTTAGTGCAGGAGGAGCCATAGGAAATTAGAACCATCTTTTTTCCTTAAAAATTCGGAATGAAGATATTAAGCATGTTTGGATATGTATAGAAATAGCCTAACTGTGGTTCATGTTTTTTAAGAATATATTGATATCCTAACAAGCCAATATAAAAAGACTACCTTTCGGCGGTTGCTAAGGCAAAGTCCTACGTCTGATTCCTGCAAATTTTAATGGCCAGGTTGAGGAAAGATTAAACCATAGGTTCTTAATCTAAACTCGTAAAATATGAATCAAGATATGATTTCAAGAAGTAATAATTTACCGTTTTTGGCACTATTGAAAAATGGAAAGTCTGTTTTTAATAAAACCATTCTGCTTTTTCTATTTCTAAGCCAGAGTTTTTTAACAATGGCCACAGTATGGCACATAAAACCCACAGCCTCTGGTAATGCATCTGGTACTAGCTGGGCTAACGCTTCTGATAGTTTACAAGTTATGATGGATGCCGCCTCTGACGGAGACACTATTTGGGTAGCCGCGGGCGTCTATTTGCCTACTTCCCCGCCAGATGATGTTTCTACTGATAATCGTGATAAAAGTTTTCATTTATCTAAAAATATGAAAATTTATGGAGGTTTCGCCGGCACAGAAACCACGCTTTCAGAACGGGATTGGAAGATAAATGAAACCATATTTAGTGGTGATTTCGGTAACGATGATGAGATTAGCGGCATAGGTGCTAGTCTTCTTATAAGCAATACTACCGAAAATGCTTATCATGTTTTTATGGTAACTACCGCTACTTCACCCATTTTAGATGGTTTAACCATAAAAGGAGGAAATGCCAATGGTTCTGGTACAATGTACCTGAACGGCAACTCGTTTTTTAGGTCGCTTGGAGGTGGAATTTGTGTAAGATTTGGAAATATACAATTGTCCAATTTGAAGATAATGAACAATTCGGCCGGCAGCGGCGGTGGTTTATATCTTGATGCAAACGCACGTACGGTAATGACAAACGTAAATATCGAAAAAAATGTAAATAGTGGATTAACTGCTACCTCCCAAATAACGCTCTCTAATTCTACCATTTCAGGTAATAAGGGTCGTGGAATTGACGTCGGTGGACTCAATAATTCTATCATTCGAAATTCAGTGTTTTCATTCAATTCAAACTCTGGGATTTATACTAACAGAAATACGACTATAGCCAACTGTACTTTTTACGAAAATTCAGCTGCTTATGGTGGTGGCATATCTATTGAGCAATCATTTGGTTCAATCATAAAAAACTGTATTTTTTGGAACAACTATGCCTCAAATAGTAACGGAGCAGAAAATTCAGATGTTTCTTCAGACAATGCACCAACAGTAGAATATTGCCTTATGCAGCTAGGAACTTATTGGGGTGCGGGTACAGGGAGCATCACAAATCAAAACCCGCTTTTTGTCAATGCCGAGCAGGGAGACTTTAGGCTTTTGTCAGGTTCACCTGCTTTGGATGCAGGGGATAATAATGCTTGGACAGCCACTGGCTTAAGTACGGATATTGCAGGAAATTTACGCCCACAAAACACCACCGTAGACATGGGAGCCTATGAAGGCATAACCATACCAGCTATTATTTATGTAGATAGCAGTGCCACCAGCGGTATGAAAAACGGTGCTTCTTGGGCAAATGCCTATATAGAATTGCAAGATGCTATTGACAATCCTTATGGAACTACGGAAATATGGGTGGCCCAAGGAACTTACCTACCCACCAAAGACCATACAGGCAATGCCTCACCAACAGACCCACGCGATAAAAACTTTCATATGGCAGCTGATATGCAGCTTTACGGTGGCTTTACAGGAACGGAAACGGAGCGTTCTCAAAGAGGTTGGAAGGCAAATCTTACCATCTTAAGTGGAGATTTTATTGCGAATGATGTAGTAACAGGAAGTGGCAGCACGCTGGATATTACGGGGGATAACGAAAATGCTAATCATGTACTCATTACAGCCAATCTCAGCTCTGCCGCTATTTTAGATGGTTTTCACATTCGGGGTGGCAATGCGTATTATTTGGAAAATTCACCATTAGCTTATGCTGGAAAAGTCTTTGCATCCATTGGTCATGGCGGAGGTATGTATAATGTATCTTCTTCACCGCTTATAAAGAACATCACTTTTTATGGGAATCAAACCTTCAACCGAGGTGCGGGAGTCTATAATGAGGAGAACTCTTCTCCGAAGATAATGAATATTCATTTTTTAAATAATAAAGGGTATATTGTAGGAGGTATTTATAATTTTGATTCTTCTCCAAGTATAAGCAATGCTACTTTTCAAGGAAATTCAGCAGTTTACGGAGGAGGGCTTTATAATTCTTTTTCTTCTCCAAGTATAAACAATGCTACCTTTCAAGGAAACTCAGCAACAGATTACGGGGGTGGGCTTTATAATTCTTCTTTGGCAATTAGTCATTCCTTAATTCCTGAGTCTGATTCCACCGCACTGAGTACTAATTCAAATGGGGGGATTTGTAGTATTAACAATATGGTTTACAACCAAAACCCACAATTCACAGACGCCGCCAATGGCGATTTAAAGTTAAGTCGTTGCTCCTCAGCCATAAATACTGGAGACAATGCCGCATGGACTGCCACAGGCCTTTCTACTGATGTGGTAGGAAATACGAGGCCTTTTGGGGCTAGTTTAGTAGATATGGGGGCTTATGAATATCAAGGAAATAATCCATTTACCAATGCCATTTATGTAAAACACAATGCCACTGGCGATAACGATGGAAGCACCTGGGCCCATGCCTATAAAGACCTGCAAAATGCCATAGATAATCAATGTGGCAGTTTGCCTATCTGGGTGGCGGCAGGCACCTATTTACCCAAAGACGCACCAGATGGAACTACGTCCACTGGCCTTATGGACAGAAATAATGCCTTTCATTTAGCCATGGATATGAAAATTTACGGAGGTTTTAAGGGCACAGAAACTTTGTTTTCTGAGCGGGATTGGAAAGCGAATCTTACCAACCTAAGCGGAGACTTTAATGGAGATGATATAGTTTCAGGAAGTGGAGCAACACTTTCCATCACAAATAATACCGAGAATGCCTACCATATAATGATAACAGCTAATTTGACATCTGCTGCTATTATTGATGGTTTTCAGTTTAATGGAGGGAATGCAAACGGAGTGCATCCTGCCCGAATAACTTATCAATCGAGTTCCATACCAGCAGAAGCTGGCGGTGGATTGTATAACCAATCTTCCAATCCTCGCATTAATCACGTATTATTTTTAAGAAATTATGGCCAATATGGCGGTGGTCTATACAATTCGGGAACAGTAGAGTTAACAAACAGCAATTTTATCGAAAACCTGGCAGAGCAGGGAGGTGGCTTATTTAATCAAAACGCAGATTCAAAAATCAGCAATTGTACTTTTTCTGGTAATTCTGCTTCTAACTGGGGTGGCGGAATGGTGATTTGGGATTCTTCTCCTGAAATTAACAACAATACCTTTGTGGGTAATTCGGCTGGCTCATCTAGTGGGGGTGGTGCAATACTAAACTACAATGAATCCATTCCAATTATCACCAATAATATTTTTTGGGAAAATGTTAAAAATGGAGCTTCAAATTCACAAGGGGCAGATATTGCAAATAGTAATGAAACACCGTCACCTTTAGTTACCTACAGCGTAACCCAGGAAAATAGCCTATACAGCACAGGGACAGGCATTATCAATAACCAAAACCCACAATTCGTAGATGCCGCCAATGGTTTTCTGCAATTAAAATGCTACTCTCCGGCCATAAATGCCGGAACTGCCACAGGAGCACCCGCGGAAGACATCACTGGCTTCACCAGAGTAGAGCTTCCAGATATGGGTGCCCATGAGTATGGCCAGGCAGTGGTAGATATTCAAATACCCGATGGTGCTAACCCAAGCCTGAGTGGAATCCCCATTTTAAAAGCCAGCAGCCAAATCTTTAACACCAATAATGTGCTTTATCAAGGCAGCAATAATGTGCAGCTCTTGCCCGGTTTTTCGGTAGCACCAATTAATGATGGTGCAGCCACTGTTTTTCGGGCGGAGATAGGGGGTGGGTGTCCTTAACCCTCTAATTCCTTCAAATATGGAGCAGAACTTTGAGCACCCATTTTGGTGACAGAGATAGCTGCTGCTTTATTGGCAAATGTGATGGCGTCTTTCCAAGTTTTATTTTGAGCTAAGGAAAGAGTCAGTGCACCGTTAAAAACATCACCAGCGGCGGTGGTGTCAATGGCTTTTACGGGCTCACTTTTCACCACGAAACTTTCATCTTTTGAAGCATAAAAAGCACCTTCTTTGCCTAAGGTAATTATGACGTTCTCAACGCCTTTTTTTAGTAAAATAGTTGATGCTTCTAGGCACTTTTCAGGAGAGTCGGGGTAAATGCCAGTCAATAGCTCTGTTTCTGTTTCGTTAGGGGTAATTAGGAATAAACCTTCTAAAATTTCAGAAGATAGCTCCCTGGCAGGTGCAGGATTAATAATTAGCCTTTTCTTGTATTTTTTAGCCATTTTTACCATAGCCTCCGTGGCTTCTATCGGCGTTTCTAACTGAGTTAAAATGATTTCAGTTTGTTCAAAAACAGAAGCTAATTCCAACACCTTTTCTGCATTTAGAGTAGCATTGGCTCCTGGAGCTACTACTATGGTATTTTCTGCATTTTCATTGACCGTAATAACGGCTACACCAGAAGGCTGACTATCGTCCAAAGTAATAAAAGAAGTATCAATCTTATCTTTCTTAAAACCTTCCAGAGCCTCTTTCCCGAAAACGTCATTTCCTAAATTACACACAAAGGTTACTGCCCCACCTAAGCGGGCACATGCCACCGCCTGATTTGCTCCTTTGCCACCAGGGAAAAGGAAAAAATCTCCTCCTAAAATGGTTTCGCCAGGCTTAGGGAGTCTACTTGTTTTTACCACCATATCGGTGTTGGCACTGCCTATAACTAATATTTTATGACTTTCCATATCGGTTATTTTGTTTCTGGGAGCGTATAATGTTCCATTCGGCTGTAAAAGTCTGTCATTAAACTTTCTTTATCAAAGTTTTCCCAAAGTGTAATTTTTCGAGTGTTGTTTGGTCTTTCTTTCCATTCGCCGTTTTCTAAGATTGGTGCAGGTATTTCTCGGGTAGTTCCCCACGCTGGATTTTTGATGATAGCGACTGCTACCATGTCAAAAAGTGGCCTTGAAGGAGGTGTTCCGTGAAGTGTAATGTGGTCAAAAAGGTCAATGGCATAATCGCCAAAATGCTCAAAAGTACCGCCATGTCGCCCTGTGATTTCTTTGGATGCTTTAGGTCCTAGTTTGGGCATTTTTTCATGAATATCAGTTTGAAGTGCTTTTACGGCATCTGTTCCAGAAGGTTCTCCATAGCGAACAGTAACCATTTCAAAAGGAATGTCGGAGTCCAGAAGATAATTCATAGAGGCAGGGTCGCTATTTTGATTGTATTCGCCCGGTTTAGGATAATTAGAACCGAGCCAAACCAGCCTTACCTTTTTGGCAAAAGTGGGGTCTTTTTTTACTGCCAAAGCAACATTGGTCAATTTACCAACAGCAACTATAGTGAGCGGACCTTTTTTTGCTTCTGCTATCATAAAATTTACAGCATCGGAACCATCTTCTTTAAGGGAATCGGAGGCTATAATTTCTTCAAAATTTGAGTTTGCCCCACTTAGTAAAGGAATTTTACCTTTTAAATTATACAGTTGTAAAATTCTTTCGGCTTCATCAAAATGCAAATTAATTTCGCCTCCACTGGGTGTTGCATTTACTGTTACGCCTTTGATATCAAAAATGTCGCCGTTACTTAAAAGGTAGGCAAGGGCGTGTTGGTCGTCTAGTTCATTGTTGGCATCAGTGTCAAAAATGACCGTGGCTTTTTCAGGAGCTTCTTCGCTTTGGCAGGCGGCTAAAAACCCGAAGGAACACAGTAGTAAAAGAATATTTTTTTTCATTTCGGGTCAAATAATGGTTGTTTCAAAATTCATTAACCGAAAAATTACTAAGGTTTTTGCTCTCCTGAGCTATTTATTATTTCATTTTTTTTGCTTTGGAATGGCTGAGGCTAGTTTTTTTGTAAATTCACCCACTTATTCAACCATATTCAATAAATGATTTTTTTTAGATTAGTCCTGTTACTATTTGTAGTGTCAACTGTGCAGGCTCAACAAAGGCCAAATGTCGTTTTCATTTTAGCCGATGATTTAGGCTATCATGATTTAGGCTATACAGGTAGTGACTATTACGAAACACCAAACATTGACGCCTTAGCTTCTAGAAGTTTAAACTTTATTAATGGCTATGCGGCAAGCAGAGTTTGTAGTCCTTCTAGAGCGGCATTAATGACAGGGAAATCTCCTGCAAGATTACACATCACAGACTGGATAGGTGCAAAGTCGGGTACGGATTGGCGTACTGTTGGCAGAGAAAACAAACTTTTGCCTGCTACGTATATTCATAACTTACCACAAGAAGAAACAACTATGGCTGAAGCTTTTAAAGCAGAAGGCTATCGTACTTTCTTTGCAGGTAAATGGCATTTAGGAGGAGAAGGTTCTTATCCAGAAGACCATGGTTTTGACGTAAATGTAGGAGGTTACCACGCAGGTAGCCCGTTTGGAGGGTATTTTTCTCCTTACGATAATCCTAAAATGAAGGATGGCACAAACGGAGAGAATTTATCCATAAGACTGGCCACTGAAACTGCGGATTTCATTTCAGAGAGTAAGGAGAAGCCTTTCTTCGCATTTTTATCTTTTTATGCGGTGCATGGTCCTATTCAGACAACGGAAGAAAAGTGGGAGAAATATCAAAACAAAGCCAAGAAAGCAGGAATTGCGGAATCTGGTTTTGAAATGGAAAGAGTGTTGCCTATTCGCCAGCACCAAGATAATCCAGTGTACGGTGGCTTGGTAGAAACCATGGATGATGCTGTGGGAATAGTTATGAAAAGGTTAGAAGAGTTAGGCTTGGCAGAAAATACCATAGTGGTTTTTACTTCAGATAATGGTGGCGTGGCTTCGGGCGATGCTTTTTCTACTTCAAATGCACCACTTCGCGGAGGTAAAGGCTATCAGTGGGAAGGCGGCATAAAGGAGCCGTTTCTAATAGCTGCCCCGGGTATAGCACCAAGAAAAATTTCTGACAGAGTTATCGGCATGGATTTCTACCCTACGCTTTTAGATTTGGCAGGTTTGTCTGCTCAAAGTTCTCAACATGTAGACGGTGTCAGTCTTTTGCCTATTATTACTGGTGAAAAGGAGATTAATAGAGATTTGTTTTGGCACTATCCTCATTACGGAAATCAAGGCGGTGAGCCATCTTCAGTTATTAGAGAAGGCGATTGGAAGCTTATTCACTATTGGGAAGATGAAAGAAATGAACTTTATAATCTTGCAAATGACCCTGAAGAAAGAAATGATTTAAGCCAAAAGCAGTCAAAAAAAACAAGGCTATTGTTAGCGAAATTGAAATCATGGTTAGATGAGTCAAAGGCAGAATATGCCGCTCAAGACCCTATCTTTAATCAAGAAAAACATAATGCTGTTCTGGAAAAGAATAGAAAGGTACTACTGCCTAGATTAGAAGAAGAAAGAAGAAGGATGTTGTCAGAAGAGTACAAACCCAACGCCGATTGGTGGGGGAGTCATGCTACGGACGACTAATCTTATTTATAACAAAATTCAACCTAATTAAATGAAATCAATTTATGTGTTAGTAGTAGCCCTTTTTCTAGGGCTCAACTCGGCTATGGGGCAAAGTATACCTTTGCCTGAGCACCCAAGACCAGACTTTGAAAGGGAGAATTGGCAAAACTTAAACGGTATCTGGGAGTTTGAATTTGACAGCCTTAATGTAGGTCTTAGTCAAAACTGGACCTCAGGAACTGCTGATTTTTCTAAAGAAATCAATGTTCCTTTTCCATGGGGTTCTAAACTGTCAGGTGTGGCAGATGAGGCCGATATAGCTTGGTACAAAAAGAGCATCACTGTTTCTGAAAACTGGAAAGGCAAACGTACTTTTTTCACCATAGGGGCTTCCGACTGGGAAACCACAGTTTGGATTGATGGAAAATTATTAGGGAAACATGAAGGTGGCTACACGCCCTTTTCTTTCGATTTGACTGAGCATTTAACCTACGGAAAAGCTCAGAACATAGTAGTAAGAGTAGATGACGCCAGAAGAATGTTTACACTTTATGGCAAACAAGGCTACGGAAATGCAAGGGGGATTTGGCAAACGGCTTACCTAGAAGCCAGAGGGAGTACTTATTTAGATTACCTTCATTTTATTCCAGACATTGACAAAGGGCAGTTTACTATCAAAGGAGAATTAGGGGCAGCTTCTATAAAAAGCGAAACTTTAGAACTTTCTGTAGCTGGGAAAACGCTCAAAACTGAAATAGAGGCCGGTCAAAAACGCTTTGAAGCTACGTTTGATTTAGCAAATGCTCATTTATGGTCCATAGAAGACCCATATCTTTATGAGGTTACCGCTACGGTAGCTGACGATAAAGTGAAGTCATATTTTGGTATGCGTAAAATATCGGTGACTAATTTACCGGGTACAGATATACCTTATGTTGCTCTAAATAATAAGCCACTTTATCTTCAACTTACCCTTGATCAGTCTTACCATCCAGAAGGGTTTTATACTTTTCCTTCGGATGAGTTTATGAAAAATGAGATTCAGTTATGTAAGGATATTGGTCTTAATGGACTTAGAACGCACATCAAAATTGATATTCCTAGAAAGCTTTATTGGGCTGATAAATTAGGCTTGCTTGTAATGGCTGATTTGCCAAATAGCTGGGGAGAGCCAGACGCTGACGCTCAAAAGGAATCAGAGTACACACTTCGTGAAATGATAAAACGTGACTTTAATCATCCGTCTATTTTCTCATGGATTACGTTTAACGAGACTTGGGGTTTAAAAACGGAAGTCAAAAATAAGAATGGTGATATTGACCGTAAATACCTGCCTAAAACGCAGTATTGGGTGGCATCTATGTACTATTTGGCAAAGTCTTTAGATGAGACACGTTTGGTGGAAGATAATTCTATTTGCTGCGGAGCAGGCCATACAGAAACCGATATCAATTCATGGCATGCCTATTTGCCAGGATACGAATGGGAAGCTTTCATGACCAATTTAGATAAAAACACCTTCGCCGGAAGTACAGCAGATTTTGAAGATGGTTTTGCTCAAGGAAACCAGCCAATGATTAATTCTGAGTGCGGAAATGTTTGGGGTTATGATGGCAGTACGGGAGATATTGACTGGAGCTATGATTACCACAGAATGATGAATGTTTTCAGGCAGCATCCTAAAATGGCAGGTTGGTTATATACCGAGCATCATGATGTTATTAACGAGTGGAATGGCTACTGGCGTTTTGACAGAACCATGAAATATACAGGCCTGAGCGAAATAGCGAAGGGCATGGAAGACGAAGACTTTCACTCGCTATTTTATGTTTCTACTGGGCAAGATATAACGCAAACTGGCAAAGCTGGTACCATGGCTACAGTTCCTATTTATATATCTTGCCATACGGATGAAGAGCTTCCGCAATCAAAAGTGACTTTAGAATATCGAGTTACTGGAATAGACGTTTTAGGGAAGATGCACGAATTACCTGCACAGTCAAAAACACTAGATTACACACCATGGATGCAGAAAAGAGAGGCTCCGTTAAGTGTGAAAATGCCAGAAATGGATGGTTTATACACCGTGACACTTATCTTGAAAGACATGAATGGGAGAGCTTTACACCATAACTTTATGAACTTCAAAGTGAGTGGAGGTGCTAATCCTGCCGGAGTTTCTGTTTTAGAAGTTTCACCAAAAGACCTTAAAAATGCAGACTGGTCTGTCAAGAGCTGGGAGGTTATGGACGGTCTTAAAATGAACGGTACAGGAAATGGTTCTTTTGAGTATGTTTTTACTGGCGATGCCAAAAAAGCAAAGTCAGGTTATCTGCTTATGGAGTTAGGTGCCAAAGAGCTTTTTGCTAAAGATAGAGGTGGTGTAGATTTGATTGACATGGATTATATGTTAGGTGCCATAGCAGAGCCAAGTCAAAACAAAAACTCTTATCCTATGACAGACGAAACCAAGTTTCCGTCAAAAGTTATGGTGAGCATCAATGGTTTTAATGTTAAAAATGTAAGTTTGGAAGATGACCCCGCAGACCATAGAGGAATATTAAGCTGGCATAGCCAAAAAGAAGACAGGCTACTTCATGAAGCTGGTAGTTATGGGTATATGGTTAAAATACCTCTTAACAAAACTCAATTAAAGACTTTAAAAAAAGAGGGTCAACTTTCAGTAAAATTGACCGTTAAAAACGGTGGAGGTTTGGCCGTTTACGGAAAAGATTTCGGTCGTTACCCGTTTAATCCTAGTATCGTATTATCAGAAAAATAGTTATCGTAGGCTGAGTAAAATTATTAGTATTAAGAATTCTTTATATCGCCCTGTACTGTTTGAGTACAGTCAAAACCCTAGCTTAGTTGTGATGGTTTTTTTTGTTGATAATAATGGTTTTGAGTGTACGAGTTTACAGGGTGGTGCTTTTTTTGTTTCGTTTTTTTACAATTAAAAAAATGAAATCCCGGCCGGAAGGCCAGCGTAGTAGAAGGTGGGGGTGCTTCATGAAAGAAAGAGAAAGGTGACGTTTAAAGATTTTGAGAACTACTTTTAAAACAATTCAATACTTAGTCTGAAGACAATAAAAAATAATTATAAATGAAAAAAATACTCTTATCACTGGCTTTGGCTAGCATGTTTATTTCCTGTACGCAGGAAGAAGAAAAGAAACAACCCAATGTTTTGGTGATTTATGCGGATGACCTTGGCTATGGAGACGTAAGTGCTTATGGTCAGGGAACGCTAAATACGCCCAATATTGACGCATTGGCGGCCAATGGAGTAAGATTTACAAATGGCTATGCTACTTCGGCCACTTGCTCACCTAGTAGATATGCCTTATTGACAGGACAATATCCATGGAAAAACGAAAGAGCTAAAATTTTGGCTGGCGATGCTCCAATGCTTATTGACTCAGCCTCTTATACCATGGCAGATATGTTTAAAAGTCAAGGCTATGAAACCTCTGTGGTTGGAAAATGGCATTTGGGTTTAGGTAATGGAAGTATAAACTGGAATGAAGATATAAGCATTACTCCAAACGATATTGGTTTCGATTATTCCTACATCATGGCGGCTACAAATGATAGAACACCAACCGTGTATGTAGATAATAGAAGAGTGGATAACCTTTCGGCTGACGATTCACTTTTTGTGAGTTACAAAGAGAACTTTGAAGGGGAACCAACGGCTATTTCTAACCCAGAATTAATGACCAAAATGAAATGGCATCATGGTCATAACCAGTCTGTGCATAATGGTGTGCCGCGTATTGGCTACATGAAAGGCGGTAAGTCGGCTCTTTGGGTTGATGAAGACATGGCCGACCATTTTCTTGACATTGCTAAAGGTCAAATTGATAAAAGCACGGAGTCTGAAAAACCTTTCTTTATGTATTACGCCTTGCATCAGCCGCATGTGCCTAGAGTGCCTAATCAACGCTTTGTTGGTAAGTCTGGTTTAGGGCCAAGAGGTGATGCTATTTTAGAGGCAGATTGGTGTGTCGGGGAAATTATAAAACATCTTGAGTCAAAAGGTCTTTTAGAAAATACACTAGTTGTTTTTTCAAGCGATAATGGCCCAGTTTTAAACGACGGTTACTTTGATGAAGCTGTTGAGAAGTTAGGCGACCATACCCCGGCAGGTGTATTGAGAGGTGGAAAATACAGCCTTTTTGAGGCAGGTACTAAAGTGCCATTTATAGTTTCTTGGAAAGGAAAGGTAAAGCCAGCAGTTTCGGATGCTATGGTTTGTCAGTTAGATTTGGCTTCGTCTTTTGCTTCTTTGGTAAATGGCAAGTCTGATTTTGACGATAGTAAAAATTTTTTAGCAACCTTTTTAGGTGAAAGCGAAGAAGGAAGAGAAAACCTAGTTTTAGAGGCCACAGGTCGTTTGTCTTACCGTAAAGGTGACTATGCCTATATCCCAAGATATAAAGGAAATGCTGTGAACAAACAGGTCAACATTGAAGTTGGAGTAAGTCAAGAAGAGCAACTTTATAATGTTAAAAATGACCCAGGAGAAATGACTAACATTTTTGAAGAGGAATCTGAACTAGGAGCTAGCCTAAAATCAGAGTTTGAAAAAGCCACAGAGGGCTATTTCAAACCGATGCAAACAGATGTGGTCTTGCATTGATAAAAATTGATTCGCCGTAAAGGGTATTTGTGTCCTTTTATAAATCGGTACGCAAAAGCAGCCATTAGTGGCTGCTTTTGCTGTTTTAGAAGATGTGCGGTCATTCTAAATCGGGGCGAATGGGAAGTAGTTTAGACCTAATTTTGTAAGACAATAACCTATTGAAATGCAAAAAATAACACTTTCCATTCTTTTCGTATTTGGCTTGCTATGTTCGCAAGCTCAGATAGTAAAAGTTACTCCAGAAAATCCTAGCCTTAATGACGAAATAGAAATATTTTTCGATGCCTCGCAGGGCACTCAAGGTTTGGTGGGAGCCACCAATGTTTACATGCACTCTGGCGTGGTAATAGACCAGCCAAATGGAACTGCATGGGAGTATGTCAAAGGAAACTGGGGAGAAGATGATGGCTTAGGGAAAATGACCAAAGTGGCTGGTCAAGACGACCTCTGGTCAATTAAAATTTCAAATATTGCCGCTTATTATAGTGTGCCAGCAGGCATCAATATTTTCAGACTTTCCATGGTTTTTAGAAATGCCAATGGCAGTAGCGAAGGAAAAGGAAGTCCTGGCAATTTTAATGGTGGTAGTGTAGCTACAAACGGTGATATTTACATTGACATCACGGTCAATAATTATGTTCAAATTTCAGCACCTACAGCGTCTAGCCTTTATTTGAAAGAAGGGGAGGCTGTTAGTTTTAGAGCCGATGCATCTACGGAAGCTACGAAGCTTTCCTTATATTTAGACCAAGGTAAGGGCTTTGAATTATTAAGTTCGGTGAACAATAGTCAGACCATTGATTTTGATTATACACCAAAAGTAACTCAGAAAGCAAGCCTTTTGGCAGAAGCCATTTTTGAGGCAGACACCCAAAACATAAGCAAGGAATATCAATTTGTGATTCAAAAAACAATCAGTACTGTAGAGCTACTTCTTGGACTAAAAAAGGGAATAAACTATACGGAAGACCAGTCTAAGGTAACTTTAGTATTGGAAGCTCCGCAGAAGGATTTTGTTTACGTGGTCGGTGATTTTACCAATTGGGAAGTCAAAGATGAGTTTTTGATGAACAAAACGCCAGACGGAGAACTGTTTTGGCTAGAAGTTGAAAATCTAACACCTTTAAAAGAGTACGTTTTCCAATACTGGGTAGATGGTGATATAAAAATAGGGGACCCCTATGCCGACCAAGTAGCCGACCCTTGGAATGATAACTATATTCCACAAGAAGTATATCCTAATTTGCCATCATATCAGCGAACAGATTTTGGCGTAGCCACTGTTTTAAAAACGGGTCAAAAGGCTTTTGACTGGGGTCAAAGTGAAAACTCTTGGCAAAAACCTGAGAAAGAGAACCTGATAATTTATGAGCTGTTAGTTAGAGATTTTCTGGGCTCTCATAGTTATAAAGACCTTGCGGACACGCTAAGTTATTTGAAAACTTTAGGTGTAAATGCCATTGAGCTTATGCCTATCATGGAGTTTGAAGGAAACGAAAGTTGGGGTTATAATCCAAGCTACTTCTTTGCTCCAGATAAGTATTATGGCTCAAAAGATGATTTGAAGAATTTTATTCAAACTGCTCATGAGCAAGGTTTCGCGGTGATTTTAGACATGGTTTTAAATCATGCCTACGGTCAAAATGCCATGGTGAAAATGTATTGGGATGCTGTTAATAATAGACCTGCCGCAAACAGCCCGTGGTTTAACCTGGTACCTAAACACCCTTTTAATGTCGGTTATGATTTTAATCACGAAAGCTCTTATACACAGTCTTTTGTAGATGATGTGAATGCCTACTGGCTAAATGAATTTCATTTTGATGGTTTTCGTTTTGACTTGTCAAAGGGTTTTACGCAAACCAATAATCCTGATAACATAGATAAATGGGGTCAAAAAGATGATTCGCGAATAGCGATTCTAAAAAGAATGGCGAGTAAAATATGGGAGCAGAAAGAAGACGCTTATGTAATTTTAGAACACTTTGCTGCTAATAATGAAGAAGACGAACTTCAAGCTGCAGGAATGCTCACATGGGGAAACTACACATATACGTATGGAGATTTATTGACGGGTAAAGCCACCACAGATATTTCTGGCGTAGCGGATTTAGGAAAAGTGGCTTACATGGAAAGCCATGATGAGGAGCGATTGATTTATAAAGCAGACAATAGCACCTTAAAAACAACCACTTATGATACCAATAATGAGCTAATAGCACTAAATAGAGATAAGATGTTGGCCGCCTTTTTCTTTACGCTGCCTGGCCCAAAAATGATGTGGCAGTTTCAAGAGCTTGGCTATGATGTCAGCATAGATTTTAATGGCAGAGTAGGAAATAAACCACAAGCATGGGGTGAAGGTGGCTTAGGCTATTACGAACAAAAAGAGCGAAGAGACTTGTACAAAGCTTATGCAGCTATCATAAATCTTGTTCAAAATAACAGAGCTACATTTTCAGAAGGAACTGTCAAGAGCTCTTTAATTCAAGCAGTAAAAAGCATAAGTTTTGAAGCAGATGAAATGGATGCCTTCATTGTAGGGAATTTTGATATAAATGTTCAGTCGAAGGAAATAGCATTTCCGAAAACAGGAAAGTGGTTTGATTACTTTTCGGATGATTCATTAAGCCTTAGTACTGAAAAACATGTTTTTGACCTTAGCCCTGGGGAGTTTCATATTTATACTTCGGTGAAGCTAGAGGAACTAGAAGAGGGTTTGGTTACCACTTTTGAGCCTATTGTTTTTACAGAGCCAGAAAGCTTTTCAGCTGGGACCGATGTAACGCTTAATTTGAGAGCAAACTTGGCAGAGAGTGAGGGTGATTTTAAAGACCTTGACCAAATATTTCTGGCTGCAGGCGTTGTCACAGATTCACCCAATAGCGTGGATTTAAAATATTTGAAAATTGAGCCAAGTGCCGAGAACGAATTTACTTTAAGCTCTGCGGAAGAGAAGATCTGGCAATTAAGTTTAAATCCTAGAGCGTATTTTGGTGTTCCTGAACAAGAAGAAATTTATAAGATTGGTCTTTATTTAAAAAGTAAGGATACCCTAACTCAAGGCTTTGGTTATGGCAAAGAGCTTATCTGGCTAAACTTAAAATCGGAAGCGGAAGTAGTAAAGATTAATCCAAAAGAGTTTTATAAAGACACGCCAATCACTATCACTTTTGATGCGGCTGCCGCTAATGGAAGTGGCACTGCGGGCTTGGTAGGAGCTAAAAAGGTATATATGCATGCCGGTATTATTACTGCTTCGCTTTTTGACGAAAACTGGGAATACACTAAAGGAAACTGGGGGCAAGATGACGGAATAGGTCAAATGACCAAAGTCAGTGGCTCTGATACCAAATGGCAGATTACATTGACACCAAATAAATATTTCTCTGGAGTGCCAGCTAGTGCCACTTGGTATAGAATAGGCATGGTTTTCAGAAATGAAGATGGCAGCTTAGAAGGTAAAAGTAAAACGGGTGGTGATATTTTTATGGATTTTGCTCTTTCTGAAGAGGTCATTTTGGCTACCGAGCCAAGGCAAAAGATTTTGGTTTACCCTAACCCAAGTGAGGGTGCTTTAAAGGTGCAGTCGTCTGAAAAATTAAAAGGGGCCTACCTTTTTAATATGAAAGGAGAAAAACAAAGGACATTTGAAAATGGAAGGCATTTAAACACCGAAGGTTTAAGTTCGGGAACTTATATTCTTCAGATTTTGACAGAAAAAGGAACACGAATAAAAAGGGTTTTTATCCGCTAATAAGCCTCGTAATAGTACTCGAAAAGAAGTTCGCGAAAGATGGGATTGTCGGTTTCTTGATTGAGAAGTTCTTGCCCACTGTTTCTGATTAAATAACCGTTTTGGTCAAATTCAGGATTCAAGGTTCTTTGGTCTGACAAGATTCTGACGCCATTAATGGTTTTATGGCTTACTATTTCTTTCTCTATCCCTATGCGGTAATCAAAGGCTTTTATTTTCGGAAATCCTTTAAAAGTAGGAAGAGCAGACTCCGGTAATCCGCTTTTTTGTAAAGTATAATCTTGCTCAAAAATGAGCTCATCCTTATTGTATTTTTCGTATCTTTTTAAAAGTAAATCATTGTCAAGAAAAGTCTTCTCATTTTCCTGCAAGAAGGAAAATCCTTCATTGGTTTTGACATAATTTAGGGGAATGTCATCCTCGTAGTCTATTACAGTTTTGTTTCCAGAAAACTTATTGGTAAAAATGGTTGTGGTGAGTTCTCCCAGGCTATTATAGCGGTATTCTCGCACGTTTTCATTGAAGTCTTCTAGCGATAATAATTCGTTTTTATAGCTATAATTAACCTCGGCTTCATCTACTAATGTTATGCTTTGAGCCTCGCTATATTTCCTTGTTAGGTAGCCTTCGGCATTATAAAAGTATTCGTGAGTTACCTTTACCGGCGATATTTGTCCAGTAATATCCGAATAAGAGGTGTCGTTTTTTGCTTCTAATATGAGGTTGTTATTCTCGTCATAACTATAAACTCCAGAGTAAACATCCGTTTTGTTGGTGTAAGTATATACCTGCTTATAGCCTACCAGCCTTTGTCTTTCAGGTGTAGATACTTCAGATTTCTCACAGGAGAAAAAGAAGAATGATATGCCCAATAATGCTAAAAACTGTCTCATAGGAGTTTTAAATGACTCCAATGTACAGTTTTTAAGCACAAGTATCTATTTGCCGGCTCTTTAAAAGTAAAGAGCCAAAAGCTTATTTCTTTCTGAAAAGTACAGTAATGGTAGAACCCTCAAAACCGAAACTTTCTCTCAGTTTGTTTCTTAAGAATCGCTCATAATCTTCACGAATATACTGTGGAAGGTTACAGAAAAATACAAAAGTAGGCGACGGGGTAGGCAGCTGCATGATGTATTTAATTCTAATATACTTACCTTTTACAGCAGGTGGAGGAGTACGGGCAATATGAGGAAGCATCACATCATTGATTTTTGATGTAGGTATTTTTAAGCTTCTATTCTCATACACTTCCATGGCTTTTTCTATCACCTGGAAAATTCTTTGCTTATGAAGTGCAGAAGCAAAAATCATAGGCATATAGTTCATGGGAGCTAGTCTTTCCAGAATCTCCTTCTTCATCTGGTCAGCTGTTTTTGAGCTTTTTTCTATGGTATCCCATTTGTTCATCATAATCACAATACCTTTTTTGGCATTATGAGCATGGGCAATAATGTGCATATCTTGAGCCTCTAAACCTCTTTCTGCATCTAGTAAAACAATACAGACTTGAGAGTTTTCCATGGCCTTGAGGCTACGCAAAACCGAGTAGAATTCTATACTTTCTTGCACTTTAGCTTTTTTTCTGATACCAGCAGTATCAGTTAAAATAAAGTGATTTCCGTAAAGTTTGTAGTGTGTGTCAATAGAGTCTCTAGTGGTACCAGCTATATCGGTTACTATACTTCTATCTTTTCCTAAAAGAGCATTTAGGAATGAAGATTTTCCTGCGTTAGGTCTTCCTAATATTGATATTCTTGGAATACCATCGTCTGGGTTTTCTACACCATCATCATCAAAATGCTTAACCACTTCGTCTAACAGTTCTCCTGTTCCAGAACCATCTGTAGACGATATTGGGAAAACTTCTCCCATACCTAAAGAGTAAAACTCTGGAGCTACTAAAGATTGTCTTTCAAAAGTTTCTGCTTTATTTGCTACTACAATAATAGGTTTTTTAGAGCGACGGAGCACATTGGCAAAGTCGTTATCTAAATCGATAAGGCCAGTCATGGTATCAACCACAAAAAGCACTACCGTAGCTTCATCTAAAGCCATGGCTACTTGGTCTCTAATGGCACCCTCAAAGGTGTCTTCTGAGCCTACCACGTATCCGCCGGTATCTATTACTGTAAAATATTTTTCTGTCCATACAGACTCACCATAGTGGCGGTCTCTGGTTACCCCCGATACGTTATCGGTGATGGCCATACGTTGCTCTATTAACCTATTAAATAAGGTTGATTTGCCTACATTCGGGCGTCCAACTATTGCTACGATATTTGCCATAATACTTACTTTCTTTTCTAAAATTAAACCCTTTTTCTGAAAAGGGCTGCAAAGATACTGAAAGAACGAGGATTATGTTCTGCTAAGTTCCCTTTTACATGAAAGCAGCGAGTAAAGGTGCAGTGCTATCATGTAATAGTGCTATAAATGTTGCCTCGTTTTCTTAAAATATGCTAGAAATCTCTTGATAAGAGATTAGAAACAAGGCTACTATAGCTAGTAGGAAGCCTAGTTTGTTGATTTGATTAAGTTTTTCTTTAAAAAATATTGCTGCCACGGCAGCCGAAAAAACAATCACGCCAATGTTATAAATAGGGTAAACAAAAGCACCACTATTGCCAAAGGAGCTAAGAGCAAGAAAAATTAAGTAGAACGATAAGAAATTTGGAACACCAAGCGTCACAGCCGCCAAAGCGTTTTTCCATTCCCATTTTTCTTTGTTTTTGATTAAGCTAAAGCTCAACAGAAGGACACCAGCTATCACCGCTCCAAATACCATAACCAACGTAACTGGAATTGTCAATTCGGGGTTAGGAATAAATTCTAGGTTGAGGTAATTGATAGCAGCATTGGTAATACCGTACATAAGGAATACGCCTAAAGGCAAATACCAACTTGATAGCGAGTTCTTTAATCCACCGTCTGGTTTTTGATAAGTGGCTAGGCCTACGGCACAAATAGCCAATAATAGTCCTAGGTAGTTAAACGTGTCAAAGGCTTTTCCTTTTGTTTCAAGTAATAGTAAACTTACCAATACAGGTATGACCAAAGAGACATTGTTTGCCAAAGACGTTACGGTGATTCCTGCTTTTTGGGTCGATAAGCCAGATAAAACGAAGGTGATAATAAAGCCAACACCTAGTGCAAGGCAAAACCATGTCCAGTTTTGAGAAAGGTCTAAGTCAAAAGACTGCCCTTTGGGCATCAAAAGCATTCCGGTGGCAAAACAAACGATGTAGTTTAGCGAAATAGCATGAAGCGTATTGATACCAAACTTTGGAAATAACCTGAAATTGACCAATAGCAAAACAGAGAAAAGGATGCTTGAAAGAAGGTAAATCATTTTTTTAGATTATAAGACACTAGACATAAGACAAAAGTAGCGGAATACGTACGCGTCATCAAGCATCTGGCAGCCGACACCTAACATCAGACACTTTAATACCCAAACCGCTTAATCTTGTCTCTTTTTAATCGCCAGTCGGCCTCTACTTTAATGTATTGCTGAAGGAAAACTTTCTTTTCAAAAAATGCTTCCATTTCTTCTCTGGCTTCTGTTCCTACTTTTTTAATTCTTTCGCCTTTATGACCTAAGAGTATGGCTCTTTGCGAAGATCGTTCCACGTATATTTCGGCGTAAATTTTAATGATATCATCATCTTCTTTAAACTCACTCACCACCACTTCACAGCTATAAGGTATTTCTTTTTTATAGTTCGTGAAGATTTTTTCACGCAGCATTTCTGCTGCAAAAAAGCGTTCAGGTTTGTCTGTAAGTTGGTCTTTCGGGAAGTATGGTGGATGTACAGGAAGAAGCTTAATAACTGTTTCGAGAAGTTCTGCTACCCCAACATTTTTCAAAGCAGAAATTGTTAGAATTTCTCGTGGGTTTAAAACAGTTTTCCAATGATTTATTTTTTCTTCAATCTGCTCTTCAGTAGCTAGGTCAATTTTATTTATGATTAGGAGTAAAGGAGCATCAGACTTACCAAGTTTTTGGATTACATCTTCCTCGTCGTATTTTTCAAAAATATCAGTGACAAAAAGAACCACGTCAGCATCTTCAAGCGAACCATGAACAAACTCCATCATGGAGTTATGAAGCTCATACATTGGTTTGATAATGCCTGGTGTGTCGGAGTAGACCAACTGAAATTCGTCACCATTCATTTCACCATTAACAATACCCATAATTCTATGACGGGTAGTTTGGGCCTTAGAAGTTATAATGGATAGCTTTTCGCCCACCAACTGGTTCATCAAAGTAGATTTCCCCACGTTTGGTTTACCAATAATACTTATAAAGCCAGCTCTATGTGTTTTTGTCATGGGGCAAAGATAAGGGGATAGAAAGAATTGTAAGTGAAATTAACCCATCTTAAGATTTGAATTACACTTTTACGCACAAAAAAAGAGGCCAAATGACCTCCTTTTCGTTTTTAGTAGCGGGAGTAGGACTCGAACCTACGACCTTTGGGTTATGAGCCCAACGAGCTGCCAACTGCTCCATCCCGCGATATTGGACTGCAAAAGTACAACATTAATTTTAAAGTCCAAATGTTAGCTCATAAAGTTTTAAAGAAATCTGTTTTTTTATTGAAATAGGCTCTCTGTTCCTATATTGCTGCCTAAACCCTTATTGAAACTCGATTTGATTAATATAGTAGAAAGAGCTCAGGCTCACTTAGAGAGAGTAGCTGTTCGCAGCGAAAACAAAGATTATACGTATCAAGAGCTTTTAGATAGTTCAGAAAACATTTCAGTTGCTTTGCTGAGAGGCAGGCAAGACCTAAAAGAGGCTAGAATTGCTTTTATAGTAAACCCCGGTTTTGACTATGTGGCTATACAGTGGGGCATTTGGCGTGCTGGTGGAGTGGCTGTGCCGCTTTGCGTGAAGCATCCTTATGAGTCATTGAAATATGTGATTGAAGATACACAGGCAGAAACCATCATTCATTCTGATGAATATGAGCCTTTGGTTTCCAAGTTTAATAAGGAGCTGCTCCTAAATAAAAATGAGATTTTAGCCACTTCAGGTCATTTACCAGATATAGATGAAAGTCGGAGAGCTATGATTCTTTATACGAGTGGTACCACTGGCAATCCGAAAGGTGTGGTGAGCACACATGCAAACATAGAGGCTCAGTTAAGTTCTCTGGTGACGGCATGGGAATGGGATAAGGACGATAGGATTTTAAACGTGCTGCCTTTGCACCATGTTCATGGTATTATAAATGCCACCTGCTGCCCACTGTGGAGCGGAGCTTGTGTAGAGTTTTTGCCAAAATTTAGTCCAGAAGGAATTTTTGATGTTTTCTGTGAAGGGAAGGTGAATATCTTCATGGCGGTACCTACCATCTATTATAAGCTGATAAACTATTATAATGACTTAGACGAAGCTCATCAAAAGCAAGTTTCTGAAGCCTTACAGAAATTCAGATTCATGGTTTCTGGTTCAGCGGCTTTACCAATTTCTGTTTTAGAACAATGGAGAGCTATTAGTGGTCAAACGCTTTTAGAAAGATATGGCATGACAGAAATGGGCATGGCCATCAGTAATCCATATAAAGGAGAGCGTAAGCCGGGATATATAGGGCAGGCTTTGCCAAATGTTACGGTAAGACTAGCAGATGAGAACGAAGCTGAAATTACGGATGGTTCACAGGGAGAGATTCAAATAAAAGGACCGAATGTATTTAAAGAATATTGGCAAAAGCCAGAAGCTACGGAAGAGACTTTTACTAAAGATGGTTGGTTTAAAACCGGTGATATCGCAGTTTTTGAAGATGGTGCCTACAGAATTCTTGGAAGAAATTCGGTAGATATAATAAAATCAGGAGGCTATAAAATTTCTGCTTTAGAAATAGAGGAGGTTTTAAGGAAGTATCCTAGTATAAAAGATTGCGGTGTGGTTGGTATTCCTGACGATGAGTGGGGAGAAATTATAGGTGCAAGTTTAATTGCCAAAGAATCTGAAATTGATTTAAAAGCTCTTAATGCATGGTTGAAAGAGAAGTTGCCCAACTACAAAATGCCGCGTAAATATATTTTCCAAGAAGATTTGCCAAGGAACGTCATGGGGAAAGTGACAAAGAAAGAATTAAAGAAGCTTCTCTAAAATTCAAAATACTATGAAAATTTATGGAGTTGCCTTGTTGGCCTTTTGTTATTTGGTAGGTAAACTGTTGGGTACGTTTTTAGGAGAAACCATAGGTGTCAATGGCGATGTAGGCGGCGTAGGTTTTGCTATGCTCTTACTAATATTGATGAACTCTTACATAAGAAAGAAAGGTTGGTTGGAGGCCGAAACCGAAAAAGGAATTTTGTTTTGGAGCTCCATGTACATTCCAGTAGTGGTAGCTATGGCTTCTATTTTAAATGTGAAAGCAGCTCTCTCAGGAGGTTGGGTTGCAGTGATGGTAGGTGTGTTGGTTACCTTGGCTTCTTTTTTTTAGTTCCTGTCATTTCTAAAATAGGAAAACCGAAAGCCTAATCATGGATTTAATCAAAACCCTCATTGACAAAAATGGATTAGTCTTCGCCTTTTTATTGGTCGGCATCATCATGCTGGTTTCGTTCTGGTTTTCAGATAAGTTTTTAAAGAAAAAGATACCTGGCGTAGCTATAGCCATTTTAATAGGACTTTGGTTGGCTACTTTTGGTGGAGAAAAAGGAATTTCTAATGTGCCCTATTTTGCAGGAATGGCACTTCTAGGTGGTTCTATGCTTAGAGACTTTACGGTGGTAGCTACGGCCATGGGAGCCGATTTGAATAAAATAAAACATGCAGGACTGGCTGGTGTAGTAGCACTTTTAGTGGGTGTTATGTTTTCCTTCTTTTTTGGTGTGGGCATAGCGGCAGCACTTGGTTATCGTGATGTGTTAAGTTTAACCACTATTGGTGCGGGTGCATGCACTTATATTGTAGGTCCAATCACAGGCTCAGCTTTAGGGGCCAGTTCTGATGTGATAGCTATTAGTATTGCTATTGGCGTAGTAAAAACAGTGGTTACTACTATAGTGACGCCATTAATTGCGAAAAGAATAGGCTTAGACAACCCACATTCGGCTGTTGTCTTTGGAGGTTTAATAGGAACTTCCAGTGGTGTTACAGCTGGTTTAGCAGCCACAGACCCTAAGCTGGTGCCATACGGAGCTCTGACGGCTACTTTTTACACAGGTTTGGGATGTTTGCTTTGCCCATCTCTATTTTATATCATTCTGAGTGCACTTGTTTGAGCCTTTTGCCTCCATATTCTCGTTCACTCGCTTATATTTGTCGCAGTTTGAATTATTACTCTAATCTATATAAATAATTTTATGAATTTCTCAACCTTAGATTACATCATCTTTGGGGCTTACGCTGTCTTAATCCTTGGGGTTGGGCTGTGGGTGTCAAGAAAAGGTGAAAAAACATCTGAAGATTACTTTTTAGCTAGTAAATCATTGCCATGGTGGGCTATTGGAGCTTCATTGATTGCGGCCAATATTTCTGCCGAGCAGTTTATCGGAATGTCTGGTTCTGGTTTTGCGGGTGGTTTGGCTATTGCTTCTTATGAGTGGATGGCGGCCATTACATTGCTAATCGTAGGTAAGTATTTCTTGCCTATTTTCATTGAAAAGGGATTGTATACTATTCCTGAGTTTGTTGAAAAAAGATTTAGTACACAGCTTAAAACTATTTTAGCTGTTTTCTGGATTGGTCTTTACGTTTTTGTAAACCTTAGTTCCGTACTTTATTTGGGAGCCTTGGCTCTTGAGACTATTATGGGAGTGCCTATGTTGACAGGCGTGGCTTGTTTAGCTCTTTTTGCAGCAGCATATTCTCTTTATGGTGGGCTTTCGGCAGTAGCATGGACAGATGTAGTTCAAGTGGTTTTCTTGGTATTAGGAGGTTTATGTACTACTTATTTGGCTCTAAATACGCTTTCTGATGGAGCTGGTGTAATAGCTGGTTTTAAGCAGGTTTATGCAGCTGTTCCTCAAAACTTCCACATGATTTTAGATAAATCAAATCCAGAGTATCAAAACTTACCAGGTATTTGGGTATTGATAGGTGGACTTTGGGTTGCCAATCTTTACTATTGGGGTTTTAACCAATATATTATCCAAAGAACTTTGGCAGCAAAGTCGCTTAAAGAAGCTCAAAAGGGTATTGTTTTAGCAGCTGGTTTGAAGTTGTTAATTCCTTTTATCGTTGTAATTCCAGGTATTGCAGCTTATGTCATGGTTAATGACCCTGCCGTAATGGAAAGATTAGGTAGTCTTGGTCAAACAAACTTACCAAGCTTAGGGCAGGCTGATAAAGCGTATCCATGGTTATTGCAATTATTACCTTCTGGTCTTAAGGGAGTGGCTTTTGCAGCATTAACGGCTGCTATTGTTTCTTCGCTAGCGTCAATGCTTAATTCTACCTCTACCATTTTTACAATGGATATTTACAAAGAGTACATTAACAAAAATGCTTCTGAAGGGAAATTAGTTAATGTGGGAAGAATCTCGGCTTTTGTTGCTTTGCTTATTGCTTGTATTATGGCCCCTCTTTTAGGTGGTATAGACCAAGCTTTCCAGTTTATTCAGAAGTACACAGGAATGGTGAGTCCAGGTATTTTAGCAGTATTTATGTTAGGTCTTTTTTATAAGAAAACTACCAACAAAGGTGCTATTTGGGGTGCCTTATTGTCAATCGTAATTACGGCTTCTTTCAATATTTTCACAGACTTACCATTTATGCATCAAATGGGCTTGTCGGCCGTATTGGCAGCATTGGTTATCGTGGTTATTAGTCACTTGGATAGCAATGGCGAAGAAGACCCTAAGGGTATTGAGTTATCAAAGAAAACCTTCGAAACCAGTGCTACTTTCAATATTTCTGCTTTCGCAATAGGAATAGTAGTGATAGCATTATATGCTTTATTCTGGTAGGTCAAACTGATTGACCGAAGGATAATTAAATCCGTGTCTAATCTTGTTGTTTTCCGTGTCAATAGCACACGGATTGCGGGGGGTGGACACGGATTTTGCTTTAACAGCAAGTACAATTTTTCAGAAGGACTGCATCTGTGTGTGCCCCTAGGCACCCGTGTCTAATCAAAAGAAAATCCGTGTTCTATTTTTTTACGATAGCACACGGATTACACAAATGAGATACGGATTTTTCTAATCCCTAGAAATTTCCTTTTTCAATATTTTTCCAGTAGCACTCATAGGAAGTGCATCCATAAATCTTATTTCTCTTGGATATTTATAGGCAGCTATTCGCTCTTTTGTCCAAGCTATTAAATCCTCTTCGGGAATAGTTTGACCAGGTTTTAAAACCACACAAGCTCTTATTTCTTCGCCTCGTCTTTCGTTTGGAATACCTATTACGGCTACCATAGAAACGGCATCATGCTGCATAATGACCTCTTCTACTTCGCGAGGATACACATTCAATCCGCCTCTGATAATCATTTCTTTGGTTCTGTCAACTATAAAAAAGAAACCGTCATTATCTTTTACGGCCACATCTCCAGAATATAACCAGCCTTCTTTAAGTGTTTTGGCATTGGCCTCGGGTCTATTATAATAGCCCTTCATAACGTTATGACCTCTGTAAATAAGTTCTCCTTTTTCACCAGTAGGCACTTCGTTTCCTTCAGCATCTACAATTTTGACATCAACGCCCCATACTGGTTTTCCTACCGAGCCTGGCTTTCTTCCAAGGTCTAATTGGTTAAAAGTGACCACGGGCGAGCCTTCAGACATTCCGTAGCCTTCTAAGATGTTTACATTAAATCGCTCTTCAAATTCTTCTAGTACATTGACAGGAAGTGCAGCTCCGCCAGAGGCACATATTTTTAAGTTCTGAGAAATTTTGGCGTAATCAAAGGCATCTCCGGTATAATGCAACAATCCCCAGTACATACTAGGAACACCTGCAAAAACAGAGACATTATGCTTTTCTAGCAATCCGAATACTGCGGCGGCATCAAATTTAGGCAGCAGGACGGATGTGGCCCCTCTATATGCTGCGGCATTCATCAATACCGTCATGGCAAATATGTGGAACAATGGCAATACGATTAACACGGTATCTTCCGAGTTCATTCGAGTTAAATCAGCCGAAAGAATTGCATTTTGAAGTAAATTACTATGCGTAAGTTCTGCTCCTTTTGGTTTACCTGTGGTTCCTGAAGTATAAATGATTACGGCGGTATCTTCAGCACCAGTTTGTACGGTGTCAAATAAAGGCGATTGACCGCTCATTAGACTACCCAAGGTTTGCGTTCCTTCAATAGAAGAAGGCATTTCGGGCTTTGGCATAATCATGAAAAAGTGTTCACAAGAGTTGGCTTGCTGAAAGCCATCATAGCCCATTTTTCCCATGGGTAAATCTTCCGTTCCTATAAAACAGAAATATGCTTTAGCTTCACTATCGGATAAATGGTAATCTATTTCATCTTTTTTTAATAAAACACTTAGAGGAACTACCACCGCTCCGGCTTTTAAAATTCCGTAATATATAATAGGGAAGTAAGGTAGGTTGAAGCAGCTTAGTGCTACTTTGTCACCTGGTTTTATCCCTTTAGCCACTAGTCCGTTAGCTACTTGGTTAGCTGCTCCGTTTATTTGAGCAAAATTGAGTTCTGTATCGCCAAAAATATAGGCCGTATTAGTAGGGTACTTTCTGGCACTTTCCTGAATACAGGTTGAAAGATTAAGCATAGTTTAAAAGTATTTTAATGTAAGGGCAATTAGTTTTCTTTTGAAGTCTGTGTAGGGAGGCATAATCATCTCAATGGCACCAGGGATAATTTGTTTGTAAACTCCTCTTGCATTTGAAAAGGCAAGAAATCCATAGTAGCCATGCGATTTTCCAATACCGCTATTGTTAGAACCTCCAAAAGGAAGGTTTCCGTTAAAAAACTGGACATCGTTATTGTTAATACATGTGGTGCCAGCTCTGGTGTTTTTTAATATGTGGTCTGTGTTTTTATTATTGCTGCTATAAATATAAAGTGCCAGTGGTTTTTCCCCAGCGTTTATTTCGGCTATAACTTCGTTAATATCTCGAAAGGTAAAAATGGGTAAAACAGGGCCAAAGATTTCGTTCATCATTAATGAGCTGTCTTTAGCCACGTCTGTTATTAAAGTAGGGGCAATGTATTTTTCATTTGACTGGCCTCCTGCTATTATTTTGGCACCTTTAGCTACGGCATCTTTGACATAACCCATCACTCTTTCTGCATGTTTGGTGTTAACCATTCTGCTGTAAGAATCAGAGTTTTCTGGATTTTCTCCAAAAAACTTTACCAAGGTATTTTTCATCTCTGCAATGAGTTCTTCCTTCTTGCTTTCGTGTACATAGAGGTAATCAGGGGCAATGCAAATTTGACCCGTATTTAGAAATTTACCCCAAATAAGCCTTTTTGCCGTTGATTTTATGGAAGCCGTTTCGTCAACTATGGTTGGAGATTTTCCTCCAAGTTCTAGCGTAACAGAGCAAAGGTTCTTGGCGGCAGCCTTCATTACTATTTTTCCTACACCAGGAGAACCCGTGAAAAAAATATGGTTAAATGGTAGCTCTAATAAGGCCGTTGACGTTTCGACAGCTCCCTCAAAAACGGCAACCTCATTGGGTTCGAAAAGCTCCTCCACTATTTCTTTAATAACAGCTGAACTGTTAGGTGTCATCTCTGACGGTTTTATGATTACCGTGTTTCCTGCGGCAATGGCCGAAACAAGAGGCCCAAATGTGAGATTAAAAGGAAAATTCCATGGAGAGATAATCAAACAAACCCCTTTTGGCTCATACTTTATATAAGACTTAGAGCCCAGAAGACTTATGGGAGTACTTACAGCTTGGTCTCTGGTCCATTGTCCTAAATGGTGCAGTGCCTCTTTGACCTCGTTTTTGATGATGAAAATTTCATTAAGGTCAACATCTTCTGCGGGCTTTTTAAAGTCCGCCATCATGGCTGCCCTAATTTTATCTCTGTAGGTAAATTCTACCGCTTTATTTAGAGCTTTAAGTTTCGCTTTTCGTTCTTTAATGGTGCAGTTGGCAATAGTATACTGGTTGGCTTTCTGTGCAGCAAATGTTTGCTGAATGAGTTCCTTGCTTTTTGAGTCTACTATTTTGTCCATTTTATTTTTTTAAAACTTATATACGAGAGCGTTACAGTGCATTCCAGCACCTACCGAAGCCATTACCACGGTCATTCCTTTTTTTATTTCGTAGTCCCCTAGCCGTTTTTTTAAAATCAAATCGAGCATGGTTGGTACAGTAGCCACCGAAGTGTTTCCGGTAAACTGAATGGTGGTTGGTATTTTCCCTTCAAACGAAGTGCCTTCCATGCCATACATTTCAGCCAAATTGTTTGCAAAAGCATGCAGCATTTTACCGTTGGCTTGATGAAATAAAAACATATCTACGTCGGCTACGGTTAGTTTGGCTTTATCGAGGGCTTTTTTTATAACCTTCGGTACCCAAACGGTGGCATATCGATAAACATCCTTGCCATTCATTTTGAAAAGGGTAGGGAGGTCTAGTTCAGGATTGTTTGACTTGTCTAAATAAATGCAGCCAAGGTCTTCTTGAGCATGAGAAAATGTGGCGTATGATAAAATTCCAATATCAGTCTCTTCTGAAGAAGAGATTATAGCTGCTCCGCAACCATCTGCCAAAATCATGGAATCTAAATCATGAGGATCTAAGAGCCTGGAGGCCACCTCAATGCCGAGCACCAAAACGTTCTTGGCGTCACCCGCTTCTATCGCCTGTTTCGCTTGAATTATTCCTTGAATCCAGCCTGGGCAGCCAAAGAGAATGTCATAAGCAAAGCACTCATGATTGCTTATTGCGAGCTTGTTTTTCAAAATAGCGGCCATATTAGGCACGGTATGAAAACCTGCAGTGCCTTCCAGCATGTTTCCAGCATTATGAGCCACAATGATACCGTCAATCTCGTTTTTGTCGAGTCCAGAATCTTTAATGGTTTTCTCAGCAGCAGCTACCATTAGCGGAGCCGAGTCGCCTTCTTTTGCAATGTAGTGCCTTTCTTTTATGCCGGTAATAGCCTCTAGTTTAGCTATTATTTCTGCTTGCGGTTTGGGATTTGGAACGCCATCAGGGCTCATAAATTGATGGTCAAGAAAGTAGTCGTTTTTTATGACTCTTTCTGGAAGTTCTGTTCCGGTACCTTTTATGACTGTGTTCACGGTTTTTTGTTATATTTTTCGTTTTCAGGATCTCGATATGCTCCAAAAGGAATTTTTAGGAGGGGGCCAATATGCTCGTTTTCTTCAGGAGACATATAGGTATCTATTCCATAGATTAATTTATTTTTTTCTATACTACTATACGTACCGAAAATCCTGTCCCAAATGGAAAAAATATTTCCATAATTAGAGTCGGTGTATGGCTGCGTATAGTGATGGTGCACATGGTGCATGTTAGGCGTTACTATAAAGTAGCTCAGTATTTTATGAACGTTGTCTGGTAGGTTTATATTGGCATGGTTAAACTGAGAAAGCACCACCGAGATAGATTGATACATAAAAACCATCCACATGGGTGCACCCGTTATCACTACGGCTATGGTAGTAAAAATAAGCCTAAAAACGCTTTCACCTGGGTGGTGTCTATTTGCTGAAGTGGTGTCCACATTAAGGTCGGAATGATGAATTAAATGAAACATCCACATCCATTTTACTTGATGCTCTAGCCAATGAATAAAGTATGCTCCTATTAAATCAAGAATCATTAAACCCAAAATGGCATAAGCCCAAATAGGCATTTCGGGAAGCCAATTGATAATGCCAAAATCATTTTTCACAACCCAGTCGGACGATTTTACAAGAATAAAAGCAAGAGGGAAATTGACCAGAATGGTGGTTAGCGTAAAGAAAATGTTTAGACCTGCGTGTTTGACCTTTTTATACTTGAATTCAAACAAAGGGGCTATTGACTCCAAAATCCAAAAGAAGGCTATTCCTCCAACTAGAATTATGGTTCTATGAAGGGGTGGAATGGTATCAAAGTAGTTTATGATGTTTTCCAATTTTTAGTTTAGCTTGATGAATGAATCAGAAAAGTACAAAATATTGTTTGAATAATTAAAGCGACGCGTTTTTTTGAAATTAATCCGTGAGAATAGCAGCTGCTCCTTTTTCAGCAATCATATAGATAGGTGCATTGGTATTACCCGAAACTATGGTTGGCATGATAGAGCCGTCTATGACTCTTAAATTTTCTATGCCATGCACCTTCAAATTATCATCAACCACTGCCATATCATCAGACCCCATTTTGCAAGTTCCTACAGGATGGTAGACCGTTTCTACTTGTTTCAAAATATGGTCCATAAATGCTTCGTCAGAACTATAATCTGGCGGAGTTAAATGTGCCTCCATGTGTTTTGAGAAAGCATTAGAATGTAAGATTTCTAAAGCCTTTTTGCCAGCGTTTAAAAGTAGCAGCCTGTCTGCTTCTTCTGAGAGGAAATTGGGTTGAATAAGTGCTTGGTCAAAAGGGTTAGAGCTTTTCAGTCTTACCTCACCTCGGCTTTTTGGTCTTAACAGAGTTGGTAAAATGGTGAATCCATCTTGCTTAGGAAGTGATTTGTGATTGTAAATATCAACCGTGTAATCATTACCAATATTTATGGCTGCAAAGTGTAATTGATAATCAATTCTATCTGGGCTAGCAGCGGTGCTGCCAAAAGCCACAGATTCTAATGGGCCAATAGTCAATGCTCCCTTTTTGGTAAAGAAGTATTGAATGAAATCTTTCGTTTGATTGAATAAAGACAAATGGTGATTTTGACCTTCTTGGGTATTGGCTAGGCCACTCACACCATAAAAAAGGTGGTCTTGCAGGTTTTTTCCTACACCATTAAGCTCTTTAATGCACGTGATGCCATGTTTTTCTAATTGACTTTTTTCGCCTATTCCGGAAAGCATCAATAGCTGAGGCGAAACAAAAGAGCCAGCCGAAAGAATAACTTCCTTAGCGGCCTGGAAGGTTTGAATATTGTTTTTTCCAAGTTCTACCTCTACTCCTTTAGCTATGTCGTTCTCAATATTGACTCTTCTGACCGTAGCTCTGGTAATTATGCGGAGGTTTTTTCTTTTAAAAGCGGGTTTAAGAAACGCTCCAACGGCACTATGTCTTTTACTGTCTTTAATGCTAAACTGAAATTTTCCTACGCCTTTTTGCGAAGCTCCATTATAATCAGGGTTTAGTTCAAAGCCCTGCTCTATGGCAGAGTCTATAAAGGCTTGTGAAAATGGGGTACCAAAACTCTGATTAAAAGTAACATTTAGCTCGCCGCCACTACCATGGTATTGGTCTTGATGGTCTTCATTATGCTCTGACTTTTTAAAATATGGAAGTACATCTTTATAGCCCCAGCCTTTATTGCCGGCAGCTGCCCAGTCATTATAGTCTTCTTTATTGCCTCGCACATACGCCATGGCATTGGTAGTGCTACATCCTCCCAGCACTTTCCCTCTTGGGAGGTATATTTTCCTATTTAGTATATGTTCTTGTGGCTCTGTATAGTAGCCGCCATCTACTTTAGTTCTGTGAAGTTTTGCGTAGCCTGCGGGAATATGAATTTCTAGCTTTTTATCTGGTCCGCCAGCTTCTAAAAGCAAAACTTGATTCGCAGGGTTTTCAGAAAGCCTGTTGGCTAAAACGCATCCAGCACTTCCAGCCCCCACTATTATGTAGTCGTATTTCATCAATTTTAGGGTTTGTTGATTTATAGCGAAGTGTGGTAGGCTTTGAAGTTAGTCGTTTTTCTTCAATATTTCCCAAATTAAGCCACTTTCATACCCTTTTTGCATGGCATACTTAGCTGCTTTTTGATTTTTGACAAAGGGGTTGGACTCCGTTCTTAAAGCATGAAGCTTCTTATGAAGCAAAGCCTGTAACACCAAATAATACTCTTCCTCGTCAATTTCAGCCATTCCTTTTTTTATGCAATAATCTGTTAGGCCACGTCTCTTTAGTTCTAGCAAGATTTTTCTTCGTCCCCACTTCTTAACCCTAAATTTGCTTCCAGCATAAACTTTAGAAAATCGTTCTTCGTTCAGGAAGTTTTCTTGAATCAATTCTGAGATAATCTCTTCGGCAGGTTCGCCATAGGTGTGCCATTCTTGGAGTTTTTGACGCACTTCATCTTGGGTTCTTTCTTGATAAACACAAAAATTACAAGCTTTAAGGAATATACCTCTGTCCATTAAAATTGTTGAAATAAGGTTTTTGGGTGTGCAAAATACCATTTATCAATAAAAACATGATACATTCTTAACCAATCTTACTTTTGTATCTCTATTTTTGATTTCAAGATTCATAATAATATAAGCACATGCTTCAATTTTTTAAATACGTTTTGGCCACAGTGGCAGGGTTGTTTGTCTTTTTCATCCTATCCCTAGTTCTTTTGGCAGGTATTGGTTCTATGTTTTCTAGCTCCGATTCTGTGGTGACGGTTAAAGAGAATTCTGTTTTAGAGCTTAACCTTAACCAATTTATAATAGAGGATGCTCCTTCAGAAGACCCTTTATCAGAGCTTTTCGAAAACGGGCCAAGTAAAGTGGGCTTAGTTAGTTTAAAGTCTGCCATTCTTAATGCCAAAGAAGACCCAAATGTAAAGGGTATCTTTTTAGACTGCGGATACCCACAAGCAAGTTTTGGTACTTTAGAAGAGCTTAGAAATGTATTAAAAGAATTTAAGGAGTCAGGTAAGTTTATCTATGCCTATTCGGAAGTAATGTCGGAGCAGGCTGTTTATGTCAATTCTGTGGCTGATAGAATATTTTTGAATACCGCCGGTGGCTTAGAGTTTAATGGTTTGTATGGAGAAGTGACATTCTTCAAAGGACTTTTTGATAAGATTGGTGTTAAGCCACTTATTTTTAAAGTTGGAGATTATAAAAGTGCAGTGGAACCATTTGTCAGGACTAATATGTCTGATGCCAATCGAGAGCAAGTAACTTCTTATATAACTTCGATAGCAGACCATATCTATCATCAAGTAGCGGAGTCTCGTGGAATGACAGATGAAGAAATAAAAGAGATACTAAATGATAATGTTAGTTCGTCTAAAGATGCTTTAGAAAGGAAGTTAATTACTGATGTTGGGTATTATGATGAATTTGAAGCGGTTTTGAGAGAAGCTTTGGAAATAGAAGAGGATGATAAAATCAATTTCATTTCGGCCAAGAAATATGGTAAGGCTAAGAAAATGATTAAAAGCGGCGATAGAAATCAAAGAATTGCGGTAATAGTAGGACAAGGAAACATAGTTTCTGGAGAAGGAACAAATGAGGTGATAGCCTCAGAAAGCTGGATAAAGGAACTTAGAAAAGCTGCAAAAGATAAAAAAGTAAAAGCCATAGTGCTGAGAATTAACACTGGTGGTGGAAGTGCTTTGGCTTCTGATATTATGTGGAGAGAAATTCAGCTTGCAAAGAAAGAGAAGCCAGTATATGCTAGTATGGGAGACTATGCTGCATCAGGTGGTTATTATATGGCAATGGGCTGTGATACTATTTTTGCAAACCCAACTACAATAACAGGCTCTATTGGTATTTTTGGAATGCTGATAAATGCAGAGGAACTTCTAAATAACAAACTGGGTGTAACTTTTGATGGCGTGGAGTCTCATGAGCATTCAAACTTCCCATCAGTAGTAGGGGAGATGTCTGATGTAGAGAAAATGATGATTCAGAAGAGTGTGAATGAAGGGTACGAAGAGTTTACCTCAAAGGCAGCGGCAGGAAGAAATATGTCACTTGAAGATTTAAAATCCGTAGCGAGTGGACGGGTTTGGACGGGTTTGCAGGCAAAAGAAAATGGCTTAGTTGATGTGCTTGGAAGCTTAGAAGATGCCATTCAATTGGCTGCTGAAAACGTAGGTATCGAAGATGATTTCCAGGTGAGATATTACCCAAAAGCGAAAAGCGAAATAGAGTTTTTGATGGAAAAACTATCGGAGCAAAGCTCTCTTAAATTAGACCAGAAGTTAGGGATTTTAGCCCCTTATCTTAAAGAGATAAATGCTCTACAGAAAATGGACAAATTACAGGCTAGAATGCCTTATGAGATTAAGGTAAAGTGATTTAGTTTTATTAAGGTTTAAGCTTTTGCTTAAACCTTAATAAAGATTTTCTTTTGATACATCCATCTTAAAAGAAGCCACTCCATTATCAAAATAACACTGCCCGAAACTAATGTTTGATAAGGCATCCCAAGGAAACTAGCATAGTTTTCTCCAATGTGAATTTGAAAGTTTTTGTGTATAAAGCTATCAATGGTATGAGCCATGACATAGGCAGCTAAAGAGTTCATGCCTATTATTTTAAGCCAGTTAAATGGTTTGATTATTTCTTTTTTATCAGCAAGCCAATGGAAAAGAGTTAGGATAAAAAAGCATAGACCGCCGCTAAATAAAGTCCAAGATGGCGTCCAGATTCTTTTTACTATTGGGTTAATTCCTGCAAAATGAAGTACCAAGCTGATAGTTATTAGGCTGCCGCCAATTTTTACGAAACGCATTATTTTATCGGAGCTATCTTCTAGTAATATTCTTCCAGCAAAAAGACCAAGAATCATGGTGCCAAGTGTTGGTATAAAACTTAAAGTAGCGTAACCGCCACCATTAAAATTAAAAACGGATTCTCTTGGGAAAAGATTTAAGAACCATCGGTCAAAAGCCCAAGCTAGGTTGGTGTTCTTGTTCCAATGAGAAGCTATACCAGAGTAATTGTGTTGCCAGTCTGGAGAAACTCCTGTGTTAGATAAATTATTAAGAGAAGGAGGAATTTCATAAAGGAAGAATGCAAGCCAGTAAGCTATAAGAAGAGCTACCAGTGCAATCCATAGTTTTCTTTCGCTTTTAGAACCAAGAAGAAAGAGGATAGGATATCCAAGCCCTATTTGTGATAAGGTGTCTTCAAAAGTCCAGTTGGTAATAGAGCTATACATTGACCTTAAAAACACTCCTAAGAGTACCAATATAGCGGCACGTTTGATTACATGTAACCACAAATTTTTAGAATCATCTCCTTTACTAATTCTTCGTGCAACAGAAAATGGCAAGGCTACACCGACTAAAAATGTAAAGGAAGGCTGAATTAGGTCATGTAAAGAGCAGCCAGCCCAAGCTACATGTGATTGGTTAAAGGCTAAAAAGCTCCAAAAGCTACTTTCTGGCAAGTTTGAAGAGACTTTACTTAAGTGCCAAACCTCTGCCATCATCAGAAACATGACTAGACCTCTATAAATGTCAACAGAGAGGATTCTTTTTGAACTTGCCATTCGTTTTTTCATTTCATGAATTAATGCGGGAAATTACTTATTTTCTGTGACTTTAGTTTTTGCCGATTTGTCATAAAAAATGACTATTTTTACGTGGTAAAACAAGAGCCCATTTTTATGGGCTTTTTAGTACGAGAAATTTAATCTAAACTACAAAAATAAACCCTTTAGAGTATGTCTGACGGAGCAGAGAATAGGAAGGATTATTCAGCTAATAATATTCAAGTTTTAGAAGGTCTGGAAGCGGTGCGTAAGCGTCCAGCCATGTATATAGGAGATGTAGGAACCAAAGGCCTTCACCATTTGATATGGGAGGTAGTGGATAACTCTATTGATGAGGCCATGGCCGGTTACTGCGATACTATTGGAGTAACTATCGAATTAGACAATTCCATAACTGTTCAAGATAACGGGAGAGGTATTCCTACGGGATACCATGATAAAGAGAAAAAGTCGGCACTAGAGGTTGTTATGACTGTTTTGCATGCCGGTGGTAAGTTTGATAAAGATACTTATAAAGTGTCTGGTGGACTTCACGGGGTGGGTGTTTCTTGTGTGAATGCCGTTTCTAAATTATTAAGAGCAGAGGTACACAGAGAAGGCAAAATCTTTGAGCAAGAGTATAGAGCGGGAAAACCTCAATACGATGTTAGAGAAATAGGCACTACGGAGAAGCGTGGTACTTTTATTCAGTTTTGGCCAGATGAAACTATTTTTGAAACTGTAGAGTATAAGTTTGAAACGGTGGCTAATAGGCTTCGTGAGTTGTCTTTCCTTAATAAAGGAATTACGCTAAAGCTTACGGACATGAGGCAGCTGGATGATGATGGTAAACCTGTTTCTGAAGATTTTCATTCAGAAGGTGGTTTAGTAGAATTTGTAGAATACATAGATCAAAGTAGAGAGCGTCTTATTCCAATGCCTATGCATATGGAAGGAGAAAAAGATGGTGTACCTGTAGAGGTGTCTATGATTTACAATAACTCTTACTCTGAGAATGTATCTTCTTTTGTAAATAATATCAATACAATTGAAGGAGGAACGCACGTTTCTGGTTTTAGAATGGCCTTAACAAGGACATTGAAAAACTATGCTGACAAGTCTGGTATGTTGGCAAAAGAAAAAATTGAGATTTCTGGAGATGACTTTAGAGAAGGTTTAACAGCCGTAATTTCTGTTAAAGTGGCTGAGCCTCAGTTTGAAGGTCAAACAAAAACCAAACTAGGTAACTCAGAAGTTACTTCTGCAGTGAGTGGTTGTGTTCAAGAAATGCTTGAAAACTATCTGGAGGAAAACCCGAAAGAAGCCAAAACTATTGTAGACAAGGTTATCATAGCAGCTAAAGCAAGAATAGCAGCTAAGAAAGCTAGAGAAATGGTTCAGCGTAAAAACGTTTTGACTGGTTCTGGTTTACCAGGGAAACTAGCCGATTGTGCCAACTCTGACCCAGCTGTTTGTGAAGTTTACCTTGTCGAGGGAGACTCTGCAGGTGGTTCTGCTAAACAAGGAAGAGACAGAGCATTCCAAGCTATTTTGCCACTTAGAGGTAAAATTCTTAATGTGGAGAAAGCTCAGGAATATAGAATTTATGAGAACGATGAGATAAAAAACATTATCACAGCATTAGGTGTGAGAATGGGTAGAGATGGTGATGAAAGAGCTCTTGACATGGAGAAACTACGTTATCATAAAATTATAATCATGACGGATGCGGATATTGACGGTAGTCACATTCGTACCTTGATTTTGACTTTCTTCTACAGGTTCATGAAAGAACTTATTGAAAAAGGTTATTTATACATTGCTCAGCCACCATTTTACTTGGTTAAAAAAGGTACTAAGTCAGAATATTGCTGGACAGAAGATCAGCGTATTGCGGCTATAAAAAGGCTAGCTGGTAATGGTAAAGAAGAGTCTGTAGGTGTTCAGCGTTATAAGGGTCTTGGAGAGATGAACCCGGAACAACTTTGGGAAACCACAATGGATCCTGAAGGACGTACCCTAAAGCAAGTAACAATAGATTCAGCGGCAGAAGCTGACCATTTATTCTCTATGTTAATGGGAGATGAAGTAGCTCCGAGAAGAGAGTTTATTGAGAAAAATGCAAAATATGCTCATGTAGATGTTTAATCCAAACTAGCAATATTTAAAAGGCCGTCCTTATCCAGGGGCGGCCTTTTTTCGTTAAAAAGGAAGACTTTTTATAGTCTTTGCACATTAATAGGTATTTTATCAGAAATGAATCTTTTATGCTATCTTTTGAATGGTTAAATTAGAGAAGTCTTCATTATATTTGTCATATCAACTCCATGAAAAACACTAATTTTACTTCAATAAATACAAACTATAAATACCTATAAAGAAATGACTGATATGAAACCCTGGCTTAAAAATTACCCTGAAGGGATTCCAACTGAAATAAATCCGGACTTACATAATTCTTTAATAGATTTAATAGAAGAGGGTTTTAGCAAGTTTGCGTCAAATTCTGCTTACTCTAATATGGGTAAAGAATTGACCTTTGCCGACATAGATACACACTCAATGCACTTTGCAGCATACCTACAAGGTTTAGGTTTAAAACAAGGTGATAGAATAGCTATTCAAATGCCGAATTGCCTGCAGTATCCTGTAGTTTTATTTGGAGCTTTGAGAGCAGGATTAGTTGTGGTTAATACAAACCCACTTTACACGCCTAGAGAGATGAAGCATCAGTTTAAAGACTCTGGTGCCAAGGCAATAGTGGTGGTAGCTAATTTTGCTTATAACCTAGAGAAAGTCATTGCTGATACGGCTATTGAGCACGTAATACTGACTGAGTTAGGAGACATGTTGAGTTTTCCGAAAAAGCAATTGGTGAACTTTGTAGTGAAAACAGTAAAGAAAATGGTACCTCCTTTTTCTCTTCCTGCGGCTGTTAAGCTTTCTGCTGCTTTGAGCCAAGGGGCAAGTCAAGCATATGTAAAACCTGCGGTCAAAAGAACGGACTTAGCTTTTATTCAATATACTGGTGGTACCACTGGTGTGTCAAAGGGAGCTATGCTTTCTCATAGAAACTTACTAGCCAATTTGGAAGCAAATGATGCTTGGCAAAGTGTTATTATGGGCGATATAGAAGAGGACAAAATTGTGGTGGTGGCGGCACTTCCGCTTTATCATGTTTACGCCCTTACTGTTAATGCCCTTACTGCATTAAAGACTGGTGTTATGAATCTTTTGATTACTAACCCTAGAGATATGGCAGGGTTTATAAAAGATTTAAAGAAGAATCCTCCTCATATTTTTACAGGTCTTAATACGCTTTATAATGGCTTGTTAAATCATCCAGACATAGTTGGGGTAGACTGGAGCAGATTAAAGATTACATCAGCAGGAGGAATGGCTTTACAGAAGGCTGTAGCTAATAGATGGAAAGATATGACAGGCTGTTTACCAGTAGAGGGGTATGGATTGTCTGAAACGTCGCCAGTATTAACTTCCAATCCTATCAAAGGAGACAATAGAATAGGAACCATAGGTGTGCCATGGCCTAGTACTGATATCAGAATATTAAAAGATGATGAAACTTGGGCAAAACCTGGTGAAGTAGGAGAGATTTGTGCCTTCGGTCCACAGGTAATGTCGGGTTACTATAACAGACCAACAGAAACAGAGAATACTTTCTTTATAGACCCTTCTGATAACAGAAGATGGTTTAAGACAGGAGATATTGGAGAAATGAGCGAAGATGGTTATTTCAGAATAGTTGATCGCAAGAAAGACATGATTATAGTATCTGGATTTAACGTTTATCCTAATGAGGTGGAAGATGTTATAGCTGAGCATCCAGGTGTATTAGAGTTAGCTTGTGTAGGTGTTCCTGACCCTAAGTCTACAGAAGCTGTTAAGGTTTTTGTGGTAAAGAAAGACCCAAATATTACAGAGGCAGAGATTAAGGCTTTTGCGAGAGAAAACCTTACTCCTTACAAATGCCCTAAACATGTAGAGTTTAGAGAAGAATTGCCAAAAACTAACGTTGGTAAAATCTTAAGAAGGGCTTTGAAAGACGAAGCTAAATAAGCTCATTTTTTAAAGGATAAATACCCCGCCGAAAAATTCGACGGGGTATTTTTTTTGCACAGTTTATTAAAATATTATTAATGGAATCGGTAGTTGACACCGTAGTTTATTCCTAAGTATCTTGGTTTAAATGAAAACCCTTCATTTCGTTCTACACCAGATGTGATAGTTTGCTGGAAGTTGGAACCCACAGAAACTTGCCAGTTGCTTCTGATAGCATAATTCAATTTTAAACCAGCCAAGCCGCTAAGATTGACGGGTTTGTATGCTGAGTTGCCAGCGGTAAGTTTACTGCCTCCTTCTGATATGTTGTCGAAAACATTATTAATAATAAAGTCGCCTGACACACCAGCTGTTAAAGAAGCTTCTAGTTTCTTGGTCATAGGTAAATGGTAGCCAAGCTGCAGTGGAATCATTAAGAACTGATAATCACTGTCAATATCTTCTCCAGCAGAAATAACTGTATTTTCAAAAGCTCCTGCGTCTTGACGAATGTAATTCGACTCTAAAAAGCTCTGAACTCTTCCTGTAAACTGATTATAAGAATACACATTACTGGCTACTAATGAGTTTCCAGCTAAGTACCTTGCTCCACTTTCTATAGACCAATGTTTCTTAAATCGCTTTCCATAATTAAGGCTGATATTTACAGAGCGGCCAGCCTTAACGTTATTGTAAGGTTGAGAAAGCGGAATGGCAAAAGTCTCACTCTTAATAGGGTTTGTATTTTCTCCCACACTGTTTGCCTGAAAAGGGATATCGCTAGAAGAAACCAGAGCAGCTCTTTCAAAATTGTTAATCTTAAAGTTTGGGTCAAAAGGAGATACTCCTGAGAATAGGCCAAACCAAGACCTTCTTAAGAAAGAAGAATTGTCTGCAAGGAGTTCGTCTGGGGTTTGATAAGAAAGCTTATTTCTTTTCAAGACAAACCTGTTCCCGTATTTGTCAAATTCCTTTTTGACTAATGATTTTAAATTGTCAACTGAATGCTCAATGGTGTTTGATAAACTTTCAGTTTTTTGAGAATTTTCTACTCCTAAAAGAGAAGGAAGATTTGTGGTCGCAGTATTTTCAGATTCGGCTGTCAAACTTATAGCTGTCTTTCCTAATGCTTTATAGCTCTTATTAAATGCTACTGACTTACTAGTTTCTAAAATTTGGTCTGAAGAATTACTTTCAAACGAAAGAGAATTGATATTCTCAGAGTCGCCAATACTGCTATCAGACTTTAAAGAGCTAATCTTTGAAAGCTCTTTAGAACCTTCTGATGAGAAACTGTCAGAATTGTTAAAAACAGAAAAACCTAATGCGAGAAGAAGTAAAGCGGCTATTCCTGTAGCAGCATATTTGTTTAACCAAAAAACAATAAACGGCTTTCTCTCTTCCTCTTTGTCAAGTTCCTTTTCTATGTTTAACCATACAGAATCATCAGGCATTTCTGAAGCAGATAAAAGCATATTTTTCATTGCTGCTTCTGCTATCAATTGCTCGTCAAGCTCTCCCTCAATTTTTCTCCAAACATCAGCTGGAGGATTCTCCTCGGCACTTCCTAGTGCTTTTTTCCACTGATTTTCAAAAGAATGATTCATTACTTACAGTTTTGCTGGAATTTTTCCAGTCTTCTTATAATTTTCCTTTGCAAGTTTCTCTTGCAATAAAGACTTAGCTCTAGAATACTGCGATTTCGAAGTTCCTTCGGTCACGTCAAGCATTTTAGCAATTTCCTGATGTTTAAAACCTTCAATGGCGTAGAGGTTAAAAATAGTTCTACACCCTTCGGGCAATTCTCCAATGATTTCCATCAGATGTTCGTAAGCAAGGTTTTCAAAGCCAGCATTACTGTGATGAAGCTCCTCGCTTATCATATAATCGCCTTCTAAACTTTGAGTAAGTTTCTTGTCTTTTTTTAGGGCTTTTAAAGCCGTATTTACCACAATCTTTCTTAACCAAGCTTCCAGTGGACTGTCAAAACGGAAAGTGTCGAGATATTTAAATATTTTGACAAACGAGTCTTGCAAAACATCTTGAGCACTTTCTCTGTCTTTCATGTACCGTAATGCCACTACAAATAACTTACCCGAATAAAGCTCGTAAAGCTTTTTTTGGGCACCCCTGTCCTGCTTTAAGCAGTCTTGGATTATTTGAGTTTCATTGGCCATTCGATATAGAAATTGCAATTATCAGCTGTTAATTTCCAATAAATGGCAAGTCCCTATCAAAGGAATCCATTTATCAAGACTCAACTACTGCGGTTATGGTTGGAATTCTCTTGAAAAAATCCGTAAAAAGTCTGTTTTTAAATCGATATTCTCTGTTTCCAGTAAATTTTTAGGAATTACAGCAGCATTTAGCCCTCCAGGGATAATTAACTTTTTACTCTTAAAAACTCTGATTTCATCATAAAAGTTGTTTTCAATAAACATTTGATGAAGCCTAGGGCCTCCTTCTACCATAAGAGAGGTAATATCTCTGCGGTGAAGTTCCGTTAAGATGAAATCAAGAATATTCGAATTTACACTAATCTTTATAAATTCAACATTGCCATCTATCAAAGAATGGCTCTTATTAAATACGTAAGTTTTAATATTTTGGTCGAGTACGCGGTATTTAGCTTTAATGTCTATATCCGGAAAGAGTACCACTCTTATTGGGTTTCGGCCTTTCCAGTGCCTTGTAGTAAGGCTTGGGTTGTCATTTAAAATTGTTTGGCTGCCCACCATAATGGCATCCTCCGTAGCTCGCCATTTGTGTGAATGTAATTGGGCAAAATCTCCGCTTATTGACACAGGGTTTCCATCAGAACTTGCGGCACATCCATTGGCAGATTCCGCCCATTTTAAGGTAATATAGGGTCTTTTTGAGGTTTGTGATTTGAAAAACCTTCTGTTTAAGTATGCACCTTTCTTTTCAAGAATTCCAGTGACTACTTCTATACCTGCGTTTTCTAGTTTCTGAATTCCATTGCCGTTTACTTTCTCATTCGGGTCGGTATTACAGATAACCACTTTTTTAATACCTTCTTTGATTAACAAATCGGCACAAGGCGGCGTTTTACCAAAGTGGGAGCAAGGTTCTAGGCTTACATAAGCTGTAGCAAATGGAAGTAAGGATTTGTCAATTACGGAGTTTACGGCGTTAACTTCGGCATGTGCTTCGCCATATTTTTTATGCCAGCCTTCGCCAATGATTTTATCATTGTGTACTAGTACACAACCTACCATTGGGTTTGGGCTTACATAACCTTCACTCTTTTGAGCGAGCTCTAAAGCCCTTTCCATAAAATGCTCATGCTTCATCCCGAAATATAAATTTAATTTCTGGAGAAGGAAAGCTTATTGTAGCTTGCTAAGGTCTTCAAAATAATTTTCGAAAGTTGTTTTTTGCTCTAAAATGGATGTGCAAAAGGCCTGATTTCTTATTTCGGCTATTTCAAAATCCTCAGGGCTTACTTTACCAAGACCTTTTTTGATACGAAGTATATTAAGAGCCACTTTTTTGCCAAGGTAGTTTACCCACCATTTTTTTCTAAGTTGGTCAAAAAAAGTGAGTAGGCCTTGTGATTTTTTATATTGATAGGCGTAAGGCAGCACAAAAACATCGGCTTCGCCAAAACCATGAATCATGGCCTTTAACCTTTCCCAAGTAAGCCTATCTGACTTGATAAGGTGCTGTGTGTTTATTTGATTAGAATAGAATATCTGATAGCCTAGGAGTCTTGAAGCAAGGGTTAGTTCAGAGTCTCCACCACCAGATTGTTTTTTGCCAACTCGGTCAGAAAGGTAAGGTTCCCAGCCTTTTTCGTCCAGTTTTTTGAAAATCTCTTTTCTCATAGACATGCCTGCCCCATATACTAAACCAGCAGAGGTTACATTGCCAAAATCTACTTCGTATAGTTTGCCGGTGGCAAAGGAGAGTTTATGTTTTTCGTACCAAGCTGGTACTGGGTAATCAAATTTCCCAATGGATGTACAACCCAAAACGCCTACTTCTTGTTTTTGGAAAACATCATGTATATAAGCCACCCAGTTTTCAGGAATTAGATTATCGTCGTCTACAAACGAAATAATGTCATATTGTGACTCTTTAATGCCCCTTAACCTCGCATTTGACAGCCCAGGGTTTTCTTCTTTGAAAACCTTTAGGTTCGGGTTTTTATCAAAGTTCCAATAAGACTTAACTACCGCCGATGTATTATCGGTAGAGTTATTGTCAATCAAGATAACCTCCCAATTGACATTAGTAGCCACTTGTTTTTCTACATAAGAAAGTGTTTGCTCAATTATTTCTTCACTGTTATAGCAGCAGATTATTAGGCTTATTCCTTTCATTTAGATTCTTATGAGGCTAGTGTTGATGGTAAAAATATATTAACAAGTGGAGTAAGGGCATAAGAGACCTTAGCAGGGAAAGGCATTATTTCTAAGAATTTTTTCTTCTCCTCTATTTTGCTGTTTCTAAGTTTTTGAACCCAATAGAAAATGAACTTCTGTTTTTCCAAGAAACCAAAAGTTTGCGTATCAAAAATATGATTAACCACTTTTAAGCCTTCAGAAAATTGAAGTCCTTTTGATTCTGCCTCAAAAGAGACATTATTAGCGTGTCTCCTAAAAGAGTTGAGCCTTTCACTACTTCTTTTAACTTCGGTATTTTTTATCAGGTCAACCCAAAAAAGCCAGTCACCACAGTATTTATATGTTGAGATAGATGCTAAAGTCTCCCAAGGCACCAGTGATTTCTTGAAAACACAAGTGCTGGCATTATAAATTACATTGCCTTTTATAAACTCATTTTTAAGTAGGTCGCTTCCTTTTTTTTGAAAGTCAGTTTCGTGCCCTGGTTCATGAATCTTGTTGCCATTTTCGTCAATCCAGACAGATGCCGAGAAAGAAACACCAAGGTTAGGGTTGGCCAGAAGCTCGGAAAGGTGGTATTCTAAAAATTTAGGAGCTGCCAAATCATCACTTTCGGCTATCCAAATATATTCTGATTTAGCTAAAGAAAGACCCTTTTGCCATTGGATAAAAGTGCTACCTGAGTTATTCTGATTAAGAATTAAGGCGGATACTTTTGGATGGTTTTCGTAGGTTTTTAGGATAGAAGGGCTCGCGTCTGTAGATGCGTCGTCTAAAATTATTAACTCAAAATCTTGGTTCGTCTGGTTCAGAATGCTCTCAATTCTATCTACCAAAAAATTGGCGTGATTATAATTGGGTAAAATGATGCTTACTGAAGGCATTGCGAACTATTGAGAGAAAAAGTTTTAGGTAAAGATGAGATTAATTAGGGTTTCCAAACTTACGGAAAGCCTTTAAGTGATTAACTATCGAAATAGAATTTATTTGAATGAATTATAAAGCAAATTTCTAGTTTCACCACATTTGTCAATCTTGTATTGGTCGGTTATGAGCTTTTGTGATTCTAAAATTAGTTTGGAGCATAGCTCATTATCATCTATTAGTTGAAGCGTTTTTTCTATAAACTCTTCTGTGTTTCCTGCCACCATACAGTTTTCGCCATTTTTCATTGGAAGCCCTTCGGCACCTTCTACGGTACTTACAATAGGCATTTTCCAAGAAATACCTTCTAGTATTTTCATTCGCATTCCACTAACTATTCTTAAAGGTACTATCATGATAGAGCCTTGAAAAATGCTAGATAGATCTTCTACAAAACCCACAAATTCTACATTCCTTCTTCCTTTATGTATCTTTTGAAATTCCGCTGTCCACTTTGAAACTATTTGAAGCGTAAGCTTAGGGTGTTCCTTTGAGATCTTATCCCAGCATTCTTCCAAAAACCAATTGATACCATCTAGATTAGGATAATGGTTTTCAGGCCCAAGAAAAACTAGGTTTTGCTTAAACTTAAAAGGCTGGTTGATTTGCGTTTTTTTAAAATTGATAGGAAGGGTAGAGGTATAAAGAAGTTCCTTTTTTATGCCAGCTTCTTCTAAGAAATTCTTATCAGTATCTGTCACAGCCACCACTTTATCATAATGATTAAGTAGTGCTATTTCTAGGTCTTTAGTGGCAGAAATATGCCACTTATCTTCCAGTGATTTAGATGGTAGTGTTTGATATTCCATTTCCAACCTCTTAAATCTCAGTTCATGATGAATGAAAATTTTAGGTAGGTCTTTTGGAAGAATATGAACTAGACCGGCAAATTCAATAAACTCAACCTGCACCAAGTCAAAGTTGGCTTTAGTCACCTTACTTTTCACCAAATTTAAAAAATCAGGGAAATAGACCTTTGAAAGGTCATTAATAGAAAGGTGCGTTTTTGGGTAGAAGTAATCTTCTACTTTGCCTTTTAAAAATGTATTAAGCTTTAGAAGTGTTTTGTAAGCTTTGAGAGAGAGGCTTTCTCCCTCAATTTTATCGGTAGTTAAGATTTCAACATTAGGCCACAGTTCTTGAAGCTTCTCTTTGTTTTCAGGTTTGACATTAGGGCAAATAAACGTGATGTCATGCTTATTTCTAAGATAGTCAATCATGTTAAAAGTAGCCGCTCCACCGCCGTTATCTACGGGGTAGGGGAATACTATAGAAACTATGGCTATTTTCATCTTTTTAGATTAAATAGGTAATCTTTCAAAGAAAGTAAAAACTCTGTAAGAAATTGACATCAGAGCCTTTTTTAGGAAGCTTCTATCGTCTACCACTACATCACCTTTAGCGTAAACGCACTTAAAGGTTTTAAAGTATGAGTTTGAAAATGCTTCTAGCTGCTCTCTGTAAGACTTGAAAAGAGGAGCAAGGTCTGGCCTTCTTGCTATATCAAAACGGTTTTGCCACCTTGAAATATTATTAGGGTCATTGGCATTCATGCCACTGTAGTGATAAAAAATAAGCGGCTCACCATTCACAAAGTACTTACCATCTTTTTCTGAAACTGTACGTTCGTGTAAGTTCCAGTATGAAATATTGTAAGCAGGGCTTTTCTCTATAAAAACATTGTCAAAATAAAGAGGAACCATGTTACAGTAAAGCTGGTCTACAAACATCCCTTTTTGGATATCCATGTAGCACTCTGTTCTTAGCTTTATCATCCACCAGTTCATAAACTCGGTGGTAGAATTAGACCTTTTTACTGCCAGAAAACCAAGATTATAAATCCCGTTGACAAACATCTCTTGCTCTGTTCTGGAGTAGTTGTCGTATACTGGCGTACAAAAATGAGGTGTTAAAATAATGTCGTATTTAGAAAGACTTGTTTGGATACCGTCAAATTTGTCAAAGATTTCAATGTCTGGGTCTATGTAGTAAAAATTGTCAACGTCTTTTTTAGCGTTCAAAAAGTAGTTGAAATAGAAAGGTTTTACGGCGGTGTTAAGCTCCGTAATGTCATAACGCTCACACATGTCGTCAAAACCCTCAATACCAATTTTGTCAACCTCTAAAATATTCAAACCTTCAATTTTAGATTTGTCTATTTCTCTACTCTCCATCTTATCACACAATCCGATAAAGAATTCGAAGTCGGGGTTCGTTTTTTGAAGAGATTCTGAGAGTATTTTGGCCTGAGCCAAATAGTTTACAGAACAAATAGTAAAAGCGAGAGTCTTAGGCATTAAATGAAGGTTTCTTCGGGTTGACGATTAACAACAAATTTACAAGGAAATTTGTGTTTGATAAAACTACAAAGAACAGCGACTAGGTTATATGCAAAACCACCAAAGCGGTTTAGAAATTTGCTTTGGTGGTTTTAATAAGCCTTTAAATTTAGGCTAGTTCTGTTTGACGACTGTTACGTTTTCTTTCGTTTTCGTCAAGGAATATTTTACGCATTCTCAAAGACTTAGGAGTAATCTCTAAGTACTCATCTTTTTGGATGTACTCCATACACTCCTCTAGAGAGAATTGAATTTTTGGAGCAATCTTAGTCTGGTCATCAGCACCAGAAGAACGCATGTTACTAAGTTTTTTGGTTGTTTGAAGGTTTACCACAATGTCATTTTGACGGTTGTGCTCACCTACTACCATTCCCATGTATATTTCTTCTCCTGGATCGATAAAGAAAGACCCTCTGTCTTGAAGTTTATCAAGAGAGTAAGGAATAGCTGGCCCATTAGACATAGAAATTAATGAACCATTAATTCTACCTGGTAATGTTCCTTTATATGGTTCGTAAGATTTAAATCGGTGGTTCATGATAGCTTCACCTTGTGTAGCTGTCAATACATTACTTCTTAAACCAATTAAACCTCTAGAAGGAATGTTGAATTCTAAGTGCTGTAAGTCACCTTTAGGTTCCATGATAAGAAGCTCACCTTTTTTCTGTGTAGCTAGCTCAATCACTTTTCCGGCAGTTTCTTCTGGCACGTCCACTACTAAAGTCTCAATAGGCTCTAGTCTTTCGCCATTTTCACCTTCTTTGAAAATTACTTGTGGCTGTCCTACTTGAAGTTCGTAACCTTCTCTACGCATTGTTTCTATCAATACAGAAAGGTGAAGGATACCTCTACCAAATACTATAAATTTATCTTCAGACTCACCTTGCTCTACTTTTAGGGCTAGGTTTTTCTCCATTTCTTTCATTAGTCTGTCTCTCAAGTGACGAGACGTAACAAATTTTCCGTCTTGACCGAAGAAAGGAGAGTTATTAATAGTGAAGAGCATGTTCATGGTAGGCTCATCAATAGAAATTCTTGGAAGTGCTTCAGGGTTTTCAACGTCAGCAACAGTGTCACCAATTTCAAAACCTTCAATACCTGTAATGGCACAAATTTCTCCAGAAGAAACTTCGGATACCTTTACTCTACCAAGACCTTCAAATACATGAAGTTCTTTGATTTTGTTTCTCTTCATTTGGCCATCTGCAGTGCAAAGCATTACATTTTGACCTTCTTTAAGAACACCTCTTGCTACCAATCCAATAGCAATTCTTCCTACGAAAGAAGAATAATCTAAAGAAGTGATTTGCATTTGAGCAGAACCGTCTTTTGTTTTTGCAGCAGGAATATGCTTAATAACTGCATCCAAAAGAGGAATAATATTGTCTGTTGGCTTTTGCCAATCATCACTCATCCAGCCTTGCTTAGAAGAACCGTAAAGTGTTGGGAAGTCTAATTGATCGTCTGTAGCGTTCAAGTTAAACATTAAGTCGAAAACCATTTCGTGAACCTCATCAGGTCTACAGTTTTCTTTGTCTACCTTATTAACTACTACTATTGGCTTTAAGCCTAGGTCAAGTGCTTTACCTAGTACAAAACGCGTTTGAGGCATTGGGCCTTCAAAAGCATCCACTAAAAGGATAACACCATCAGCTAATTTCAAAACACGCTCCACTTCACCACCGAAATCGGCGTGACCAGGTGTGTCAATGATATTGATTTTTGTGTCGCCGTATCTTACTGATACGTTCTTAGAGACGATGGTAATTCCACGTTCTCTTTCTAAATCATTATTGTCAAGAATTAGCTCGCCAAATTCCTGATTTTCACGAAAAATTTTCGATGCGTGGATTATCTTATCCACTAAAGTAGTTTTGCCGTGGTCAACGTGGGCAATTATCGCGATGTTTCTAATGTCTTGCATAATATTAAATTTCTAGAGGGAACGTTTTGTTAACTAGAAGCCTATGAAAAAGTCCGCAAAAGTAACCATAATAATTAGTAAACTCTATTGTGCTATTTTAATATATTATTAATCTATTGATAGTTAAATAATTAGTTGGTAGAGTGCAATCCTGTAAGCCATTGACCCTTAATGGGCTAGGCTGACAATTTAAGCTTACCTTAGCAAATTTTGATTTGTTCGGCATCATAGCCTCTTAGTAAATCGTCAATACTCAAACGTTTTTTTCCAGGAATTTGTAAGTTTAAGATAGCTAAAAGTCCGTCTGCCGTAGCTATATGTAGGTACGTTTTATTGTCGGTCAATATTTTGCCAGGTTTATGCTTTTCTTCGGAATCTAAGATTTTGGAATCATAGATTTTAAGGCTTCCCGTTTCGCTAGTTTTTAGATTTTCAAATTTAGTCCAAGCACCAGGGTATGGACTTAAACCTCTTATAAAATTAAATATTGATTTTGAGTTTTTTGACCAATCAATTTCACAGTCTTCTTTAAAGATTTTTGGTGCAGGCTTTAATTCTTCAAACTCCTCTTGGTCGGCTTGTGGATAGTCATTCTGCTCAATGGCTCTTACTGTTTTAAGTACTAGTTTACCACCTATCTCCATCAATTTGTCATGGATGCTTCCTGCATTATCATTTTCACTGATGACTAGTTTTTCTTTAAAAATGATTTTTCCCGTATCTATTTCCTTTTCAATAAAGAAAGTAGTGACACCCGTTTCTGTTTCTCCATTTATAACGGCCCAGTTAATAGGTGCAGCCCCTCTATACTGTGGTAAAAGCGAACCATGAAGGTTAAATGTCCCAAATTTTGGCATAGCCCAAACTAATTCTGGCAGCATTCTAAAGGCTACCACTACTTGTAAGTCGGCATTATAGCTTTTTAAGGTTTCTAGAAATTCAGGATTCTTTAAGCGGGGAGGTTGTAAAACAGGTATATCTTGTGAAAGAGCATAGGTTTTTACCGGAGACTGCTGAATCTTCTTTCCTCTGCCTGATGGTTTATCAGGAGCGGTGATTACCGCAACTACTTCACAATTTGCTTCCACCAAGACTTTAAGGCTTTCTACGGCAAAGTCTGGTGTTCCCATAAATATTATTCTCATCTCTTTTAAAACCTTTTTGTGTACTGCAAAGCTAGAAAAAATGAAATTCGAAAATTGTCTTGGTTGTTGATTTACTCAGAATAATTTGTAATTTTGGATTGTAAAGAACAAAAATGAGGCAAGAGATATACTTATTTAAATTTAAAGAGCGACTCTGAACAAGATTCCATAACACATAATATGTTTGTTTGGAACGGTTCGATTTTCGCCGTTCTTTTTTTTACCCACCTGCGAAGGCGGGCAATTTTTTTTTAAGAAACACATAATAAAAGATTTATATATGTCAAAATATCAATATTACACGAAAGAGGGCTACGAAAACTTAAAGAATAAGTTAGCCGATTTAAAAGGAAGAGGTAGGCAAGATATAGCATATCAAATAGCAGAAGCTCGTGATAAAGGTGACTTGTCTGAAAATGCAGAGTATGATGCAGCCAAAGATGCTCAAGGGCACATGGAATCTGAAATTTCAAAGTTGGAGACATTAATGTCTGTAGCACGAATTTTGGATGAGTCGGCTATTGACAATTCTAAGGTTTCTTTACTTAATAAAGTTACCATAAAGAATTTGAAAAATGGGGCTCAAATGGTTTACACCTTGGTGGCAGAAGAAGAGGCTGATTTAAAGCAAGGGAAAATTTCTATAAACTCTCCTTTTGCTAAGGGTCTGTTAGGGAAGGCAGTTGGTGATAAAGCTGAAATTCAAGCACCTGCAGGAATTGTGGAAGTAGAGGTTGTAGATATTAGCATGTAATTATAAAGATATGGCTACCATTTTTTCTAAAATTATAAACGGTGAAATTCCTTGTCATAAAATTGCAGAAACGGAGGACTACTTAGCCTTCTTAGATGTATTTCCTTGTGCAAAGGGGCATACGTTGGTAATACCTAAAAAGGAGGTTGATTATATCTTTGATATGGAGGATGAGCTGTATCTAGGCTTAATGGCTTTTGCTAAAAGATTGTCGCCGGCCATAAAAGCTGCAGTGCCTTGTAAAAGGGTAGGGGTAGCTGTAATTGGACTTGAAGTACCTCATGCCCATGTTCATTTGATACCTTTAAATAGCATGGCGGATATGGACTTTTCTGATAAAATTAAAATTTCACCAGAAGAACTTTCTGAAATAGCGACTGCTATTCAGAAGGAGCTTTAAATTGGCATTGCTGGTTTAAAATTCTTACCTTTTCACCTCATAACAAACTAAAAACAATAAGGTATGGCAATTGTAAAAGTAATTGAACTAATAGCGTCATCTGAAATCAGTATTGAAGATGCAATTCAAAACGCAGTAACATCTGCTTCTAAGTCTATTCATAACATAGACTCGGTTTATGTAGAAGATATTAAAGCACATGTACAAGACGGTAAAGTAACCACTTATGGGTGTATTTGTAAATTGTCTTTCAGAGTAGATGCTTAAGACTTAAGAAAGTTTTACTTTCAAAGAATTAAACTCCTTTTTCAGGGAGTTTTTTTTGTATAAAATAGCGTAGGCAAAATCTACAATGGGCAGTTCAACTTTCGCTTTCTGATTTATTTCATAAATGCTTTTTACGGCATAGTAGCCTTCTGCCACCATATTCATTTCCATTTGAGCCGTTTTGACGCTGTAGCCTCTCCCTATCATATTTCCAAAAGTACGATTTCGGCTAAATTGCGAGTAGGCTGTTACCAACAAGTCTCCTAAGTATGCAGATGATATTAGCTCTCTTTCTAAAGGAGCTATTTGATGAACAAATCGCTTGATTTCGAGCATGGCATTTGAAACCATAACGGCCTGAAAATTATCACCAGCACCTAATCCATGTGTTATACCACAAGCTAGAGCCACTATATTTTTCATAACAGCAGAAACTTCTACACCATATAAATCTGTAATGGCAGATGTGTTGACGTATCTACAAGAAAGTAATTTGGCAAACCGTTGACCTACTTCTAAGTCAGGAGCTGCTATAGTAAGATAAGATTGCTTTTCGGCAGCTACCTCTTCAGCATGGCATGGGCCGGCTATAGCACATTGATGAGAAAGTGGAATATCGTATTTCTTTAAAAGAAAGTCTGATACCAGTTCATTCGTTTTGGGAATCATTCCTTTTACGGCAGAAACCAAAAATTTCCCTTTTAAGTCTTCTTTTTTAATAGAAGCAATAGCTTCAGCCAAAAAAGCAGCAGGTACAGCTAAAATCACCCATTCTGTGTTTTTGATGGCTTCTTTTAAGTTAAAGTATGGTTTAACTCTAGATGGATGAAACTCAATACTGCTGAGATATTTTGGGTTATGATGGTGCTTACGAATATGTTCTACGGCATCATGATTCCTCATCCACCATTTTATCTTGGTTTGCTGGTTTTCACTTAAAACCTTAACCAATGCGGTAGCCCAACTTCCTCCTCCTATCACTGTAACTTTCATATAGCAAATATATCTTTATAGAACCAAAAAAGAGAAGGCTATGAGCCTTCTCTTTAATAAATATGTTTCAAAAAGTGTTATTTATCCTTTTTCTCTTCTTCTTTTTTTTTGGTTACGGCATCACCGTCTTTAAGTCTTTTTGATACTTCTACAAAAGGCCCTGAAATAATAACATCACCCTCTTTTAGTCCTTCTATAACTTCAATGGTTCCTGCTTCGGTGTCAGTAATACCCGTTTTTACTTCTCTAATCTTAGCTATTCCACCTTCATTAATGAAAACTATTTCTTTTGGCTTTTCTTTAGCGATAGTTTCTTCTTTTATAGCCCCTAGGCTTGGTCCCATGTCATTGTTGCCTTCGGACTTTGTGTTATTTTCTTCTCCTGTACGGGTGGTTACCGCTGAAATTGGTACAGTAATTACGTCAGTTTTAGTTTCTGTTATAATGTCTACAGTGGCTGTCATACCAGGTTTAAAAGGGTATCTGTTTCTAGACAATAACTCTTTATAGGAGTCTGCTAAGATTTTAATTCTAACTTCAAACTCTGTAACCGCTTCTGTAGAATTAGCATTGGCTGACAAAGCTCCTCCCGAACCATTGGCAGAGTTAGCTATTTGGGTGATTTCACCCATGAATTCTTTGTCATCGGCACTATATGCATCTACATCAATAATAGCTTTATCGCCATCGGCAACTCTTACTATATCGTTTTCGTTCACATTAACCCTAACTTCCATGTTGTTAAGATTGGCTATTCTTAACATTTCGGTACCCGCCATTTGAGAGGTTCCTACTACTCTTTCTCCAAGTTCTACATTAAGCATAGAGACAATACCATTCATTGGAGCATATATATTGGTTTTACGAAGGTTTTCGGAAGCATCTTTCAAATTTGCTTCTGCACTTCTTATACCATATTTGGCAGCTTCATAATTTGCTTTAGCGGCTGCTAAGTCTTGTTTAGCTACGCCAAAATTAGTTTCAGCTATTTCATATTCTGACTGAGAAACTACTTTGTCGTTAAAAAGCTGCTTTTGTCTTTTAAAGTCTAATTCGGCACGAAGTAGCTGCGATTCGGCTCTTGCTATTTGCGACTTAGATTGCTCAGAAGAAGCTTTGGCTTGGTTTACACCTGCTCTAAAACGCTCTACAACAGAAATATAGTTTTCAGGCTGAATCCTCAGCAATAATTGACCTTTTTTAACAGAGTCGCCTTCTTCAATATAAAGACCAATAATTTCTCCTGGTACATCAGGTGTGATGCTAACTTCTAATTCAGGTTGAATTTTTCCAGAAGCAGAAACAGTTTCTACCAAATCGGCTTTTGTTACCGTGGTAAATTCTACTTGTGTTGCTTTCTTTTGTCCTATCCAGCCCTGCTGTTTAGCAAGTAGTAAAGCGGCAATGAAAAGTACAGCTACGCCACCTACTATCCACCATATTTTATTCGATTTCTTATTCATTACTATTAGTTTTTATATCAGAATTCTAGCGGTTTGTTTTGATAAAAGTCTAAGATTTTAATTTTAAAAAGGTAGTCGTATTTCGCTTGTATTTGGTTTGCCAGTGCTCTGTCGAGGTTGGTTTTGGCCAAATTGTAATCCACATAATTGGAGGCTCCAGCATTATAACTAGCATCAGCTGCTTCAAATGCTCTTTGAAGTGCGTCAACCTGAACACTGTTGGCACTATAAGTTTTTGATGCGTTAAGCATGTTAATGTAAGCTTGGTCAATGTTTTGACGAATCCCTACTTTAGTATTTTCTGTGGTTAACTCAGACTGTCTTTTTTGAATTTGAGCACTCTGCATTTGATATTTCTTATTATAACCATTAAATATTGGGATTTGCATCGATACGCCAATGTTGACATTTTGATTATTACCAATTTGGTTAAAGTATGGAATACTTTCTCTAGTTACGCTTTGCTCAGGGAAATTTACCACAAACGGAATTGTCTGTCCTTCAAATTCGGCAGAAACCGCAATTGGGTTATAAACGGTAGCTCCAGGGACTATATTTTTTGCAATAGTAGAGTAGGACGAGCCCCAACTTACATTAGCATTTATACTTGGTAGTCCCACAGCTTTTGCAATTTGTATATTTACTTCCGCCATTTTTTCTCTCATAATAGATGATTTAACCTCCGGGAGATAATTAAGAGCGGCTTCGTAAACCTCTTGAGGAGTCTCCGGATAAATTCTCATCGAAGGATTTGGCACCTCTACTCGCTCAATGGCAATGGCATCATAATCTTGCAGATTCATGTTCTGCTTTAATGTCAATAGATTAGATTGATATCCATTCTGAGCATTAACTAATTGTAGTTCGTCGTTTGCCAGCTGAGCATTAAGGTTAAAAATATTAGTTTCAGGAAGTGCCCCTGCTCTAACTAGCTTTTCAGTTCTGTCTAATTGCAGTTTAGTGACATTTACGTTCTGGTTTGCCACTTCTATCATATCTTCGGAAGACAAGATGTTAAGGTAAGCTACCGCAATTTGTAAAGAGATGTTGTTCTTTTGAGTTTCTACATCTAGTCTGGCAGCCTCTAGGTCTAGTTCACTTCGTAAAATTGTGTTTTTTAGACGGTAGCCATTGTATAAAACCATACTGGCACCGGCTCCCAAGGAGTTAGTACCAATAGTACTAGTTACTACATCATTTGAAAAAGGGTCAATATTTCTACCAAAATTAGTGTTCGCATTTACTTGACCATTAACACTTGGAAGCACTGCAGCTTGAGATTGTTTCAGTCCTATGGAGCTGCTTTCAATGGCAAGTTCACTTTGACGCAAGGTGATGTTGTGCTCTAAAGCATAATCAATGCAATCGTAAAGGGAATAGGTTTTTGTTTCTCCCGCACCCGAAAGTTTTGTTTGGGCCGAAGCGGTCAAAGAACCTAAAAAAAGTAAAAATAGAAGTCTATAGTTCATCTGCATCTCTTGTTTTCGGTAGCAATGTTAGTAAACAATACGTATTCCTGAGAACCTAATTGGTATAAACGGCAGATTGACTAAATGAAACTGGTTATTCTTTATGTTGGTTTTTTGCTTTTACTGTAAGTTTCTACATTTCAACCACTGGGCTTGGGAATTTATTAAGGTCTTTTACAGCTGTTGTTTGTAGGTATAAGTATAAGTACTGTGATTGATGTTTTGCGAATAGTTTTCATAAGAAATTGTATAGAAAAATGTGTGTCAGTTTTGATAGAACTGCCTTGTTTCTAATGGTGTTATAACTCCCGTTTAACCCCTGAAATGGAGAGGGTAAGGATGGTGTTTTTTTTGCTATTTAGTATTAGTTTCTAGAGAGCTCTTTTTGTCACAAGTTTTGAGTTTTTAGTAGAAAAGTTTGCTCAGAGGCTCTTTCAGTCCTCTCTTTGATATTGACATTGATTCTAGCGAAGTGAAACCTAGGGCGTATGAATGGATAAAATAGTGTCAAAAGCTAATGGTACTATCCTCATAAATGTTTTAACTTTGCAAAGTGTTAAGTTCGTGTCTAACCCTCATGAACTTTGAGACACCCTTAAACTCTTTTCTTTAATTTTTTATTCAATTATTTAAACCTTAATTTTTATGAGAAAAAAACTACCTATATGGAAAGTTTTTATCCTCTCTCTTATTTCGTGTTATTCAATGGCTCAGTCAATGAATGTTACGGGTACTATAGTAGAGGATGATGGAGCCCCACTTTATGGGGTAAATGTTACGGTAAAGGGTACCACGAATGGTACTATTACAAATGATGCTGGAGAGTACAGTATAACAGTAACCAAAGGTCAAACAATAACTTATAGTTATGTTGGTTTTGAATCACAGGATATTACAGTCGGTAATGCTAATGTAATCAATGTTACGCTTTCGGCGGATGCTAGTGTTTTAGGAGAAGTGGTGGTTACGGCACTGGGTGTCGAAAGAGATCAAAGAGCTCTTCAATATTCTGTGACGGAAGTTGCGGGTGATAATTTTACTAAGGCTCGTGAAAACAACTTAGGAAATGCATTAGCAGGACGTATTGCTGGTGTGAATGTATCAGCTCCTGCAACTGGTGCTGCTGGTTCTTCTAGGGTTGTAATTAGAGGGAATAAGTCTTTAGGAGGTTCAGGTCAGCCTTTATATGTAATAGATGGTGTACCTATGGATAACAGCCAAAATGGATCGGCCGGTTTATGGGGTGGTTCTGATGGTGGAGATGGTCTTTCTAGTATGAACCCTGACGACATTGAGTCTATTACAGTACTTAAAGGAGCAAATGCAACTGCCCTTTATGGTTCAAGAGGTGGTAATGGTGTTATTAACGTAACTACTAAGAAAGGAACAAAGAGAAAAGGGCTTGGTGTGCAGTACGCTCTTAACTATGTAGCCGAAACCGTGAATGATCAAAGTGAAAAGCAAAACGAATATGGTGCTGGGAATTATGTCAATGAAACGGCTACTGCACCTCGCAGTATTCAAGAGGCGAGTAACTGGGGTGCTATAGGATGGGGACCTAAATTAGGCAGTGTAAGTTCTGTACCAAACGTATTTGGTGAAGACAGACCTTATACTGATCAAGGAAATGCTTTTGATGCATTTTATAGAACTGGTAGTGCTCTTACAAATAGTATTGCTCTTTCTGGTGGAAATGGACAGCAAAACTTTAGATTGTCTTTGGCGGATTTAAGATCAAAAAGTATTGTTCCTAACTCTGATTTTGACCGTACTAATATCTCATTCTCTACCAACTCTAAGTTTGGAAAGAAATTGACGGTTAATGGTAAAATCTTGTATTCAAAGGAAACTGCAAGGAATCGTCCTAGAGTATCTGATTCACCAGGTAACCCACATCAAGCTGTTTGGAAAATACCAGCGAACGTTGATATTACTGATACTAAGGGTGATCCTAATAAATTAGGAGCCTTACCTGCAGGTTTAGATCAAAGCGTATATGATGCTGGTGGTAGAACTCCTGGGATGGAAATGCTTTCTGATTATGCAAACTTCTGGGGTTCAAACGCTTACTGGTCGGCTTATCAATATAATGAAAACACCGTGCGAGATCGTGTAACGGCATCGGGGCAGTTAAAATATGATATAACTGATTTCCTTTTTGTAACAGGTAGATTAAGTACTGACTTGTATTATACTAAAGGAGAGTCTCTTACTCCACAAGGAACAGGTTACCAGCAAGGTGGTAGTATCAATGAGCGTTTTCAAAATCGCCAAGAAACTAACATGGATATGATGTTAGGTTTTGATGATGTTTTTGGTAAGATTTCTGTAAATGCTTTTGTCGGTGGAAACAAGCAGTATAGTAAGTATGAGCAAATCTCAGCTACCGGTAATGGTTTCTCAGTACCTGATGTTCATGCATTGACTTCAGCTAATAACAGAAACTTTGGTTATGGTTTTTCTGAGTCAGGTATCAATTCTATTTTTGGTTCAGCGGAGGTTGGATATGACAATTATCTATTCTTAACAGCTACGGCTCGTGAAGATAAATTCTCTCTTTTGGATGGTAAAAGTATTTTGTATCCTTCTGTGGGTGGTAGCTTTGTATTTAGTGATGCTTTCGTAAGTTCAATGCCTGATTGGTTGAGTTTTGGTAAGGTAAGAGCTTCTTGGGCTCAGGTAGGGATAACTGGAGGTCTTAGTCCTTATTCTACTTCGCAGCCTTATGCTTTGAATGGTAATCCTCATTTAGGTAGAAATATGGCAGGTTTTTCAAATAAAAGTATCATAGCTAATCCGTTTATTACTCCGGCTTTATCTACTGAGACAGAATTTGGCTTAGACTTGAGATTTCTTGGTGGTAGAATTGGTTTAGACTTGGGTTATTATAGCCAGTTTACTACGGAAGATATTCTTGACGCAAGTATTTCTGCTGCATCTGGTTTTAGAGGAACTACTGTTAACTTAGGTAAGATAACCAATAAAGGTTTTGAATTTCTTTTGACAGCTAATGCTATTAGGAAACAGAATTTCTCTTGGGATGTATCTCTTAATTTTGCTACCAACAAAAACGAAGTTGTTAGCTTAATTGAAGGTTCTACGGAACTTTCTCAAGAAGAGTCTAGAACGCGAACTACAAGAATTAAAAATATAGTTGGTTATCCTTATGGAACTATCACTGGTATTACTCAAAAAATGATTAATGGTCAGCCTGTGTTTACGGACGAAGGAGTACCAGTAAGAAATGATGTTTATGAGATTCTTGGACAGGGAGTTGCTCCTTTCTCAGGTGGAATTAATAACAGTTTTAGCTACAAAGGCTTTAACCTTAATTTCTTGATTGATACTAAGCTTGGTGGAGATGTCCATTCTGGTTCTAATCAAAGGTTAGACGAATGGGGATTCTCTCAAAACTCTTTAATCGGTCGTGATGGAGAAGCTCCACTTACTGTTACTGGTGTAAACGAGTCAGGTGAGCCTCTTAATCTAACCCTTACTCCAAGACAGGCACAAGCTTACTGGCAAAACCTAGGGAATAGAAATGCTGCAGCTTATATGTACAGTTCTGATTTTGTAAAGTTACGTCAGCTAACATTTGGTTATAGTTTACCAGCCGGTTTAGTTGGTAAAACTCCATTCCAGGCAATTAGTGCTTCTATTGTAGGAAGAAACCTTCTAGTGCTATATAAAGACATTCCAAATGTGGATCCGGAGTCTTCTTATTCTGTAGCTGGTGGTGCTCAAGGTCTTGAGTATTTTGCCTTACCTGCAACTAGAACTCTTGGGTTTAGTTTAAACTTTACGTATTAATTTTAAAAGTAGAAACAATATGAAAAAAATAGCAATAGCATTCTTTTCAATGCTCTTTTTCGCTACAAGTTGCGATGAAGAAAAGTTGAAAGAATTAAACATAAATCCCCAGGCGATCAACGAAATAGACATGAACTATTTGTTGACTTCCGCTCAGTTGGGAACAGCTTCTGCCGGTAATACTGGTGATAATAGATATATTGACTGGCGTACCAACATGGGAATGTTTGGTCATGCCATTCAGCATATTGCCAATGTTGGTGGTGGAATAGCTCCAGGAGATAAGTATACAGAGAACCCTGAAACAGATGCAGCTCCATGGGATTTGCTGTATAATGGTGTTTTACAGGAGCTCCAGGAGATTATTATTCAAGCGGGACCAGAGGGCTTTCAAGCTGGTAAGCGTGAAAACACATTTCAAATAGCAAGAATTCTGAAGGCTTATAACTTTATGAGACTTACGGATTATTATGGAAATGTTCCTTATACCGAGGCTTTGAAAGGTAAGTCAGATGGTATTTTCTTTCCTAAGTACGATAGCCAAGAATTTATCTATAAGGATATCATGAAGGAAGTTTCGGAAGCTACTAAAGCTCTAAATGCTTCAATTACTGGAGATGGACTTGCTACAGTTAACGGTGTTCCTGGAGCAGATCTTTTCTATGATGGTGATATTTCTAAATGGAAAAAATTCGGTAATTCTTTATTATTAAGAATGGCAATGAGGGTTTCGAATGTGGACGCGGCTTTAGCTAGCCAGTATGCAACAGAGGCCATTAGCGGAGGTGTTATGACCAGTATTGAAGATAGAGCGATGATCATGACCGACATAGGCCCTAGTGAGTGGACAAACCAAAATGGAATCTCTCGTGCTTTTGCAGATGGTGATGGTGGTCAGCCTTCTCCGTTAAGTCAAACATTGGTAGATTGGTTAAAGGCTAAAAATGACCCTCGATTAATGATTTTGAGTGGAGGGGTAAATGGAAACATGGACCCTGCGGCTCAAAAAGGCCTTCCTAATGGATTGGATACAGGAACACTTCAGGATTTCTTAGGCAAATCTGGTGCTAATCCGATGGAAGAATTTTCGGTTATCAATCCTAAAATGCTTGATGATGATGAGGATTATGTTTTCATGAATTATTCTGAAGTGGAGTTTTTATTAGCTGAAGCCGCTCAAAGAGGTATAGGAGGAGCAAGTGATGCTGCAGGGCATTATGCTAAAGGCGTAAAGGCGGCTTTACAGCAGTATGCTCATTATGATGAGTCTCTTACTGTATCAGATGCTGATGCTGCCGACTATATTGCTGCTAATCCTTATAATGGATTAGAGTCAATAGGTGAGCAAATGTGGGTAAGTAAGTTTTTCAATTGGTGGGAAGCATGGTCAGATTGGAAAAGAACAGGATATCCAGTTCTAACTCCTGTTAACTATCAAGGGAACGTTACAGGTGGAACTATTCCGCGTAAACTAAGGGTTCCAAATGGCGAACTGTCTATCAACCCAGATAGTTTTCAAGAAGGAGCGACATTACCTAATGAGTACACTTCTCGTGTATGGTGGGATGTTCAGTAAGATTAACTTAAATGTTAATTCTAAAAAAAAGAGGTTGCCAACTGGCAACCTCTTTTTGCTTTAAAGCTATCCTTGTTTTATTCAAAAACTAGCATGGAAGCATTGTTCCTAGCAACAAAAATCTTACCTCCAAAACTAATAGCGTCTCTCACTTCGCCAGCGATACTAATACCTGATTCTTTAGTAGATATAGCTTCAAAGCTTTGGTTTCCTGTGCCTTTTAATAACACACCTCTGCTGGCGTCATGGCGGCCTACTTGAGGCTTTAAGCCATAAAAGTTTCCTCCTAGCCAAATGTCAATGCTGCCATCTTTATTAAAGTCATTGGCTATAATTCCAAATACTGGTGACACTTGAGCCTCAATAGGCAAAGCTTTGAAAGTGAATTTGCCGCCGTCATTCCATAGGATTCCAGTATTAAGGTTTTCTGCTTTGAAGGCCTTGGCTTTATTCACTTTTTCTGCATCAAATAGTTCTTGATATTTCATTCTGCCAAACTGGTCATACTTTAAATGCTTTCTTTTAAGACTGGGCATTTGCATCGTTAAGTCCATTTTACTTGCAAAGGGAAAACTTTCAGAGTCTAAAGGAGCTTTCCAGTTTAAAATGGCTTCAGATTTACCATTATCATCAAAATCGTTGACATATAAGCTAAGTGGGTTTGAAGCCGAAGCTTTGAATTTGCTGTTTTCACCCCAGTTGCCAAGAATGAAATCCATATCTCCATCCCCATCTAAATCTTGAGATTCCACACGTGTCCACCAGCCTGTGCTGTTTGGTATTATCTCTGGTATTGACATGATACCGCGATTGTTTCTGAAAATATGAATGCCCATCCATTCGCCCACCACTATCAGGTCCATGTCACCATCTTGGTCACAATCTTCCCAAATAGCATCTGTCACCATACCTATATTTCCTATGGCGTCTGTGGCTACATCAGTCCAGATACCTGCATCATTTCTAAAAAGGAAACTTTTAGGGCCTAAGCCATAATTCCCAGGGACGGTTCTAGCTCCCAAAAAGAAATCGGGGTCACCGTCTTTATCATAATCGCTCACCTCTAGGGTAGAAAAATTGCCAATAGCAGGTGGGATTTTAGAAGGACTCACGGTGAAGCTACCCTTGCCGTCATTGGTGTATAGTCTTACTATAAAATTGATTTTCTCTACGTTTATTTGATTTCCTCCTGCACCAATAAGTACATCTAGGTCACCATCCATATCATAGTCTAGAAAACTCCCGCAAGTGCTTTCAAAAGCTTTGTCGTTTAGAAAGGCCTTGTTATTTCCGGGTTTGAAACTTCCATTCTGGTTTTGAAGAAAGAGCTTATCGGGGTCGTCTTTTGCTCCTAAAAGAATAAAATCATCTAATCGGTCACCGTTAACATCTCCCACTACCAGTCTTGGACCTTCGGTAGAAAGCATATTAGTAAGTAGTATTTCTTGGTCAAAATCATTGTAGCGATTTTCTACATGTGTGGCATTCCCTTTAATGGTTTCTTTGGTGATGTCGGTAAACCAAGGCTTGATATTTTCAGAAGTATTTAGTTTTTGTGGTTCACTAGAATTTTTATAATCGAGTTCTAAGGCTTGATTGATTTGAGGTTTGTCTACAATTTGTGTTTTGCCATCCGGCCAAATTACAGTCAACTCATCTATGGATTCTTTACCTAAACCAAAAATCAAAGAAGGTTCTATACTACTTTCAAAGCCTCTGTTCATGTAGTTTTCCATGACCTGAATTCCCTTGACTGTTTTTACGGTAACCTTTGCTCCTAAACCTTTCGAGTTTCCTTTTGGACCCTTAAAGCTTACTTTTAAGTAGTTGTTCTTAAACAGTGTTTCGGCATTGTTTTGATAAATGAAACTAGGCATGTTGACATTGTTGATTATCAAATCAAGGTCGCCATCATTGTCTAAATCGGCATAAACGGAGCCATTGCTGAAGGAAGGAGTTCCTAATCCAAGGCTATCAGTAGCATTACTAAATTTCAGGTTTCCTTGATTTAGATAAGCCACATTCTTCAGTGGATTTGAGGGTATTTGCTCGCTCAGAGCTACAAAATCAAAAGTCTCTGGCGAAGTAGCGAGCTCTTTCTGAATGTCAGTGCTACGCATGAAATCTCTAAAATCGCCTGACATAATATCTTTATTGATGCCGTTGGCAACAAAAATATCTTTGGTACCATCGTTTTGAAAATCAAAAAGTAGAGCTCCCCAGCTCCAGTCGGTAGCTGCCACACCAGACAATAGGGCTATTTCCTGAAAATTGGCATCGCCATCATTTAATTGAAGGCAGTTCTGAATCATTTGATAATGATAATTGGCTCTATACTTTAAATCTTCCAGATGAAATGGGTCAAAATTGACCATGGACTTTATTCTATAATTGTCACCAGAAAGCATATCGGTAGTGAAAATTTCAGGGAATCCATCGCCATTAATATCGGCTATGTCAGCTCCCATACTTGAGACAGACGTGTAGTTTATTCGGCTAGTTAAATCCTCTTTGAAAGTGCCATCTCCATTATTGAGATAAAGATAGTCCCGTTCCCAAAAGTCATTGCTAATGTATATGTCGGGTAGGTTGTCTTGGTTTAAATCGCCAATGGCCACGCCTAATCCAAAACCAATCTCACTACTATAAATACCTGCTTCTGCGGAAACATCTTTGAAGATACCATTGTCGTTTCTCATGAGTCGGTCGCCACCAGCAGCATCTGGCTGGTCTCTCATGCTTTTATAAAGCTCTATTTTCGACGGGTCTTTAAAGCTGTTGTTAAGAATATAGCAATCTAAATCACCATCTTGGTCGTAATCGAAGAATGCTGCATGTGTGGTGTAACCTGTGTTATTAAGGTTAAGGGCTTTTCCTTTTTCAGAGAATGTTAAATCACCATTATTGATGAAAACCTCGTTTTCTTTGTTTTGTCCTTCTAAACCACCAGAGTTACAAACATAAATATCAAGGAAGCCATCGTCATTAATATCGGCCATGACCACACCTGTACTCCATTCATTACTTCCGCCTACTCCTGCTGCATCTGTAATGTCTTCAAATTGAAAATTTCCTTTGTTTAAGTAGAGTTTGTTTTGATGCTGATTACTGGTGAAATAGATGTCTGGCAGTCCATCATTATTGATGTCGCCTACGGCTACGCCACCACCATTATAAAAGTTTCGGTAAGTGTGAATATTGAATTCCTTAGTCTCTTTTACTTCGTTTATGAAGTTTATGCCAGTTTCTTCTGCTGATTTTAATTCAAAGAGCTTTTTTTTCTCATCTGATTTCTGGCAGGAAATAAATTGAAACGCAATAAAAAAAATGGGGAGAATGGCTCTCATGAAAAACAATGGGTTTTAATAAAAACGGTATTCCAAATTTACTTTAAAATAAGAAGTTTTTAGTCGGTCAATGCCTAATTTTATAGATGAATCATTATGGTGTTATTTGACCTTGAAAATCTCAAATAAGAAATTTCTTCATGGCCTTGCCAAAAGTTTGGTTACGCTCTTGGTTATATTGGTTTCACATGTTTCTTTTTCACAAGAATCTTGGACAACCGTTTTACCTACAGTAGGCACTTTCTCGTCTCCAAGAGTTTCAGATTTAAATGGTGATGGCACTAAGGATATAATTCTAGGTGCAGGCAGATTAGAGTTTCAAGCTTGCGATTCTGCTATGCTGGCTTTAGATGGAAAAGATGGTAGCCTACTTTGGCGAGTACCTGCCACGGATCAAATTTTCGTTTCTGCAGGGCTTTTAGATATTAATCAGGATGGTGTAGAAGATGTATTCCTAGGAGGGCGTTCTTCGGAGTTAAAAGCCATAAATGGTAAAACAGGAGAGGTTTTCTGGGCTTTTGATACTTTGACTTATTCTGAAGAAGGAAATAAACGATGGTTTAACTTTTATAATCCTCAGATTATTCATGATGTTGATGAAGATGGCGTTCCAGATTTATTGATTTCAAATGGAGGGGATATTTGGGTAGCACCACATGACCCAAACCGAACAGAAGGAAGACTATGCATCATTGCCTCAAAAACGGGAGCTTTAATAGCTGATGCCAGTATGCCCGATAAACATGAAATCTATATGTCGGTAGCAGTTGATAAGAATGAACTAGAACCTTTATTGTCAAAAGTTATTTACGGTACGGGAGGAGAAACCACACCGGGTGGACTGTTTGTAGGCACTTTAGGGATGGTCATGAATGGAGATTTAAGTGCTTCTGTCAAACTAGCGGATGGCGGTGAGAAAGGTTTTATTGCTCCACCTGTTTGGGTAGATATAAATCTAGATGGTGTAAAAGATATTGTGGCTAGTTCTGTAGATGGGAGATTCTTAACTTTTGATGGCAAAACATATAAAAGTCTTTGGCAGGTGAAAATACCAGACACAGAGTCTTATGGTTCTATGGCGGTGGGCAAATTCAATGAAGATGACATTCCTGACTTTTTTGTTTCATTCGCTCAAGGTGTTTGGCCAGAATTATCATGGACTAGGCAAGCTATGATGAGTGGAATAGATGGTGAAATTCAGTATTTGGACTCTTTAGGTTATTATCAAACCTCTAGTCCGGTGGTGGTTGATTTGACCGGTGACGGAATTGATGAAGTTATTCTGAGTGTAGATTATCAAGTTTTGGATAGCCTCAGCAGGAAAAATTATTATACTACGCTATATGCCATAGAGTTCACTCAAAATCAGTCAGGGCCTCTTGTAGATGGTTTGCCTGGTCATAATGTGTCTTCTACGCCTTGGGTTGGTGATTTAGAAGAAGATGGCCTTCTTGATATTATATATTGTCATGGCGTAAATAAATATCATACCTATACCTTTGATGGTTTAAGAGTTAATTGCCTTAAAACTACAGTTCCAATTTCAAAACCCATAAAATGGGGTGCTTATATGGGTAGTGATTATGATGGTGTATTTAAATAAATGAAAATATGGACTTGACCCTTACTATTATTGAAGCTGGTATTTTATTGATTCTGTCAGGAATTCATTTTACATGGGTATTTGGCGGGAAATTTGGTTTTGACGTAGCTATTCCCACAAATTTGAAAGGAGAAAAAGTGCTTAATCCAAAAGCTATTGACAGCTTAATAGTGGCATCAGGGCTTCTTATTTTTACCCTTTACTTTCTAATTAAAGAAGGCTTGCTAGCTGTGAATTTGCCTGCCTCTATTGATAAATATGGAGGATGGGTAATATGTACTATTTTCCTTTTTAGAGCCATTGGCGACTTTAAATACGTAGGCTTTTTTCAGAAGGTGAGGGGAACTCGTTTTTCAGACATGGATCTGAAATTGTTTTCTCCCTTATGTTTAACATTAAGCTTGATAGGCTATTATCTTATTTGGTAAATACTCCATTTCCTTCTGTTCCCATATAGGCACCCCATTTTACAGGAACATCCATTTTTATAGAAGTGCTAATGCGTTTGACTTGCATGCCTAAGAAAGCAAGTAAGTTAGGGTTTGGACTAAAGTATTGACAGTGAATAATGTCTAAATAACCATCTTGGTCTAGGTCGCCAATCCAAGGAGTACTAAATATGTTCTTAAATAAAGCGAGTTCCTCAATGTTTTGGATTTTGTTACGCTTAAAATCTATGGCTAAAAGTTTTGTGGTAACTTCTATGTCCTGTGGCGATGTAAACCCAACCTCACAATCATATTCATTTATACTTATGATGGCCTCATCTACACCATCATCATTAAGGTCGTAAATTACTGGGGAAGAAAACCCAGTACAGCCAAGCGTATTCGTGTATCCTATTTTTCCAGTCTTACCGTCTAACATAACTTGAATAGAACCTCTGCTTTGTGGCCACACGCCTTCACTCACAAAAGTGAAAAGGTCAGGTGTTTGGTCGCCATTAAAATTGCCTACGGCAAAACCATTACTAGACTCTGTATTTGGCACATGCTGTGTCCAAAGTACTGCATTGTTTTTACCATCAATGGCAGAAATGTTACTTCCATGAGAAATAGAAACAACATCATAAAAACCATCATCATTTAAATCTACAGCTACCGAAGGGGCTATGAAGCCATGACCGCTAGTATCAGACGAAATAATTGTTGATTGGCTTATATCGTTATTTTTTAAATCAGCTAATGTACATCTGTATAGATTTCCGTCAATGGTTTCACCACCTGTACCAAATACTATAATTTCTGTTCCGTCAGGTTGTTTAAAGTAAAGTGGAGGCATGTAAGATTCTCTTCCGTCTGGCATAGTGTCGGCCGCTATTACGCTACCATCTTTGCTGTTTAGTATCATCAAAATACCTGCGTATCTGTTTTCGCTGGTGTTTGGAGCGGCTTTAGAGTTTCCACCTGTTACCACCAATAAATCTTTAGTATTGTCATTGTTTTGGTCAGGAATAATGATGGCATTATGGAAGTTATATTTGGCATTTTTAAGTTTCGGGTGATTCTCATATTTGAATTCCCACTTCCAAATACTTTCGCCTGTTTTTCCGTCAATAGCATAAAACTGATTTGACCTCCCGCCAATAAAAACATCTTTTACGCCATCCTCATTTACATCTAGTAAGGTTGCCGAACCATATATTTGGTCAATGGTAGCATGTGACCAGATCGTTTCACCAGTTTTTCCGTCAAAGGCCATAACCCCTTGATTAGATTTTTGATATTCATTTTTACCAGCACCCATAATAATGTCTAACACGCCATCATTATTCAGATCTGTAGTTTTTGGCGAAGACTGTGAGCCTATCCTGGGCAAGTTTTTGGTCCAAGTCAGTTCTGTCTTTTTCGAGGAACACGAAAGTCCAATAAGGGCAACTAAAGCAATAGAGAGGTATTTTGTCATCTAAATTTTCAGAATGTTTGAGATGTTCTTTTAAACCTGCACAAGTTACCTGATTCCTTTTTAAAATATTGCCGCTGTTTAGTTAAAAAGCTTTCAAAAAAGTAATTTTATGTTTCCGTGAAATGCGAATATGCTCCTTCTCAAATGAAAAAATACATCTTTTTTTGTCTTACTGTTTTTACGCTTTCTTGTCAAAAGTCAGCAGATACCTTGTTTTTAGCTATAGATGCTACCGATTCTGGAATCAACTTTAAAAATGGCATTGAAGAAACCAACGATTTAAACGTCTTGGTGTATGAGTATTTTTATAATGGAGGTGGCGTGGCAGCGGCAGACTTTGACAATGACGGTTTAACGGATTTATATTTTACTGCAAACCAAGGTGCAGATAAGATTTATAAAAACTTAGGGGGATTAAAGTTTGAAGACAAATCGGAAGTAGCTGGTATTACATGGAATAATGAATGGAAAACAGGAGTAACGGTAGTCGATATTAATGGAGATGGACTTTTAGATATTTATGTATCGGTTTCTGGAAATGAAGAGCGACCAGACCTTAGAAAGAATAAGTTTTATATAAACGAGGGTGGTTTTAAGTTTACCGATAGGGCTGCAGACTATGGTTTAGACTGCGATGGTTTTACCACACAAACTGCTTTTTTTGACTATGACAAAGACGGTGATTTAGACGCATATGTTATGAATCATAACGTGAAAGACTTTAAGCGTTTTGACGTAGAGGCCATTCATTTTATGCGAGACCAGTATGCCGGCGATAAGCTTTTGAGGAATGATGACGGCAAGTTTATCGATGTCAGCAAAGAAGCAGGAATTAAAGGAAATCCAATTGGTTTTGGTTTAGGAATTAGCGTGTCAGACCTAAATCAAGACGGCTGGCCAGATATTTATATTTCAAATGATTATATAGAAGGGGATTATCTGTATGTCAATAACCAAGATGGCACGTTTACGGATAATATCACAGAGATGGTAGACCATACCAGTTACTTCAGTATGGGAAATGATGTGGCAGATATTAATAACGATGCTTTACCGGACATTTTTACGGCAGACATGCTTCCGGAAGATAATAGGCGTCAAAAATTACTTTTTGGTCCAGATAATTATGAGGGGTATTTAAACATGCTGCAAAACGGATTTCACCCTGAAGTGATGCGGAATATGCTGCATGTCAATGAAGGTTCTGGAAAGTTTGCGGAGGTGGGTCAATTGGCCGGAATCTCTAATACAGATTGGAGCTGGTCTCCGCTGTTAGCAGATTTTGACAATGATGGCTTTAAAGACATGTTCGTTTCAAATGGTTATTTGAGAGACTATACTAACAATGATTTTGTCAAATTTTACTCAGAACAAAGAAGCGAAGGAAATGACAATGTTTTGGAGATTATTAATAAAATGCCTTCTACCAAAACAGCTAATTACGTTTTCAAAAACAAGGGTGGACAGACTTTTGAGAATGTGCAAAAAAGTTGGGGTTTTGAAGATGCCAGAATTACAAACGGAGCTATTTATGCCGATTTAGATAATGACGGAGATTTAGAAATAATCACAAACAACTTAAATGAAGTAGCTAGTATTTTTGAGAATAAAACGAATAAAAAAGGGCATTTCATTGGTGTTAATTTGGAAGGTAATTCTAGTCAGATTTTAAACACCAAAATTAAAGTTTATGCCGATGGCAGCTCTCAATACAGAGAGTTTTCGCCAAATCATGGTTTTCAAAGCTCTTATTATGGTCCACAGATTTTTGGTTTGGGTGAGCTTACTTCTGTAGAAAAGATAGAGGTAATTTATCCCGACGGGAAAGGGCAAACCTTGATGAATCCTGCTGTTGATACTTACATAGATGTGGCGTTTACACCAAAAGAAATATTGGGTATTGAAAATGATGTTCCACTATTTAAGGAGCTTGATTTTCAGTTAGTAGAGCATTCGCAAAAGCATTTAAATGACTTTAACCGTCAAATTTTATTGCCTTGGATGTATTCCTACCAAGGCCCATGCCTTACTAAAGGAGATATAGATAATGATGGTATTGAAGATTTTTATTTGGGAGGAGGTAAAGGCTTTCCAGGGCAACTAATGAAAGGCTTAGGGAATGGAAAGTATAAAGCCACGAATGAATCTGTTTTCAAACAATGGGAGCTTTGTACGGATGTTGATGCTGAGTTTTTTGATGCAGATAATGATGGTGATTTAGACCTATATGTAGTCGGTGGAGGTTATGAATATTTACCAAATGACCTCATGCTTCAAAACAGGCTTTTCTTAAATGATGGGAAAGGTAACTTTTCTAAGAATGATGCCTCTTTTCCTGCTGATATCTTCTCAGATGCGGGAGTGGAGGTTTTTGATTTTGATAACGATGGTGACCAAGATGTTTTTGTGGCTGGTTTTGTGGTTCCGGGCGATTATCCAAAAGCAAACTCTTCAAGAATGTACATCAATGATGGGGGCGTCTTCAAAAACCTGAATACAGAAATTTTTGCTAAGCTAGGTTTAATAAAAGACGCTAAAGCGGTAGACTATGATTCGGATGGGAAAATGGATTTAGTCTTAGCTGGCGAATGGACGGATATTAAGATTTTAAGAAATACAGGAAGCGGTTTTGAACAGGTGAATGATGCTATTTCTAGTGGAACTGGTTTTTGGCAAAGTTTACTTTTTGAAGATTTTGATGGTGACGGCGATATGGATTTAATCGCAGGAAATCTTGGTCTTAATTCTCAATACTGTGCATCTGATAAAGAGCCATTGCAACTGCATTTAGCAGATTTTGATGGAAATGGAAGAATTGACCCTGTGATATCATGCTTTATTCAGGGTGAAAGCTATCCCGCATACAGCCGAGATGAGCTCTTAGACCATATAGCTTCTTTAAGGAAAGTATATACTACTTATGAAATTTACTCAGGTACAACTACCGAGATGTTTCTAGAAAACTTTCCAGATGTGAAACCCGAAGTTTTCAAAGCTACCAACCTCTCTACCTCTTACTTTAGAAATGACAATGGCAAGTTTGTGAATGTAGATTTGCCTGTCCAAATACAGGCGGCACCTATTTATGGCATGCTAGCAAAAGACCTGAATGGCGATGGTAAAAAGGATTTAATAGCCGCAGGAAATAACACACATACACGTGTCAGAATCGGAAATATTTCCGCAAATCATGGTCAAGTTTTCCTTAACGATGGTCATGGTGATTTTAGTTTTTTAGCTCCTTCTAAAACGGGATTAAACTTAAAAGGTGAAACAAGGGCATTGCTAGAAATTGACAAAAAACTCCTTATAGGTCAAAGCCAAGACAAACTAAGATTATTTTCTTTTGAATGATTTATAGTTGGTAAATTGCTTATAAATAGGTAGCTGTAGTTGTTTAGGTAAGGAGGCTCATTATTTTTTTTGGTTTCTATTCTTTTCCGTGCTTACATTTGTCTATCGATTAACCAAATGGTTAAACCAATCAGATAGACTATGCAGTTGACACAAGAAGCATCTACAGAGTTAAAGATTTTAAAGGCAGCCGAAGATATTTTCATTAGAGATGGTATTGATGGTGCCCGTATGCAAGAGATTGCCGATACGGCAGGAATTAATAAGGCTATGTTGCACTACTATTTCCGTTCTAAAAAACTCCTATTCGAACGAGTTTTTGCCGAAAAGGCAAAGTACTTCTTCCCTGAAGTTTCCAGTATTTTCCAGACCGATAATTCTATGGTAGAGAAGTTGGAGGTTTTTATAGAGAAGTACATTCTATTTATGAATGAAAACCCTTTTATACCTTTTTTTATAATTAGCACGGTTAATAAAAGGGGAAATGATGGCTTTATAGAAAAGCTGCCGTTTAAAGAAACCATTGCACAAAACTTCATGAAAAGTTATGCGGATGACCTGAAACTAGGTCGGGTGCCAGAGCTTGACCCTATGCAATTGTTACTTTCAGTTTTAGGGATGTGTATTTTTCCATACCTCTCTAGGCCTATTTTGATGCATAATTTTGGTGCAGATGAGGAAGCTTTTGCCGCACTTATGCTGGGTAGGATAGAAGAGTTAAAGCGATATATCCGAAAAATTTTAATAGTGGATTAAATATGAAAAAGACACTCGCACTAATATTTTTAATTGCAGGTTCGCTTCATGCTCAAACCAATATTGGTTTGGATGATTTGATTTCCAAGGCTCGTGATTTTAATCCGCAACAGGAGCAGATGGGGCTTATTGATGAGATTACAGCTTTGCAAATTAAGAATCTCAAAGGAGCCTATTTGCCGCAATCGTCATTAAGTGGGCAGGCTACATGGCAGTCGGAAGTTACTTCTTTGCCTATTAGCATTCCAGGAGTAGATATTGAGCTTCCGGCTCAAGACCAGTATAAAGTAACTTTGGATATTCAGCAAAACCTTTATGACGGCGGGCTTACAGCCAGTCAAAAGTTTATGACGCTGGCGAATCAAAAAGTGGAAAAGGCTAAGGTGGAGGTTGACCTTTATAAATCGGAAGAGCAGGTAACAGCCTTGTATTTCGGTGTTTTGTTTGCCAACAGGCAGAAAGGTAACGCTGAGTTAATCTTAACAGAGATTAATGCCAATTTGGTAAGAGTAAAGGCGGCTATTGAAAATGGCGTAGCCATCAAAAGTAACTTACTGGCTTTAGAGGCTAAAAAGATAGAGCTAGAGCAAAGCCTTATAGAAATTGACAAGAAAAAAGAAGCGGCTTTAGAAGGTATTTATCTTTTGACGGGAGCACAGCTGAGTAAAGAAACGGTTTTTGAATCACCAGTTACTTTTCAGATTGATTCTTACGAAAACGACCGACCTGAGTTAAGCCTACTTTCTGCACAGCAGCAGTCTATTATGGCTTCGGAGAGTTTGGTGAAATCTAAGAACAAACCAAAGATTGCCCTCTTCGGAACAGGTGGTTATGGTAGACCAGGTCTTAACTTTTTGGCTAGAGATTTTTCGCCCTATTTCATAGGTGGTTTGCAGTTAAAGGTGCCTTTAAGTCATTTATATAATGGTGGGCAGCAAAGTGAAATTCAACAATTAAAGGTGAATAGGCTAAGAATAGAAAAGCAAAAAGAGAGCTTCGATATAGCTTCCAATGTACAGTTGGCTTCGCTTAAAAAAGAAATAGAAAGGCTAGAGAGTTTAATAGAAAGTGATAATAAGCTGATAGCTATAAGAGAGGAAATAACGGAAGTGTCTAGTGCTCAGCTAGAAAACGGCATCATTACCGCCACCGACTATTTAGAAGAACTTAACAAGCAAGATTTGGCGAAACGAAATTTGATTCTTCACGAAGTTCAGCTGATGCAAGCCAATAGAAATATTAAAATCATTCTGGGTCAATAACATGATAAATAAGCATAAAATGACAGGACAACATATATTAAAACTAACCTTTTTAGCGGCTGTGATAGTAGGCTGCAGTGGAGGTGAAAATGACTTTGACGCCTCTGGTGTGTTCGAAGCCAAAGAAATCATTGTTTCTTCAGAAAGCTCAGGTAAAATTTTGGAGCTGACCATAGAAGAGGGCACGGTTTTGACCGAAGGTCAAATTATAGGAAACATTGACTGCGAAAATTTAAACCTTCAAAAAGCACAGTTAGAGGCCAGTTATGATGCTATTGGAGCTAAAAGGAACTCTTCAGGCCCTCAGGTAGGCATTCTAAAACAGCAGATTGAAACACAAAAGAAACAGTTGGCAGCTCAGCGTCAGCAGTATTCGGTTTTGGAAAAAGAACAAAAAAGAGTGGAGAAGTTGGTGAAAGCGGAGGCTGTGCCGGTCAAACAGTTGGATGATTTGACGGGGAATTTAGAAGTACTTCAAAAGCAAATTGAAGCTGCAGAGAGCCAGTTAAATGTAACTAAGCAGCAAATAACTTCGGCAGAACAACAAATTGCGATTGGCAACCGTGCTGTGATGAGTGAAGAAAAACCGATGCAAGAGCGAATAGCTCAAATGGAAAATATGATTGGCAAATGCCAAATTCAAAACCCTCAGGCGGGAACTGTATTGGTGAAATATGCAGAGCAAAATGAAATGACAGCTCCAGGAAAAGCCTTATATAAATTGGCTGACATGACCGAGCTAAAACTAAGAGCATACTTGACTAATAGCCAACTAGCAAAAGTGAAAGTAGGACAGGAGGTGCAAGTGCTGATAGATAACGGTGAAGATGGATATAAAGAATTAAAGGGTGTGGTAGAGTGGATTTCTGACAAAGCAGAGTTTACACCAAAAACAATTCAGACTAAAGACGAGCGAGCAAATCTGGTTTACGCTACCAAAATCAAAGTGAAGAATGATGGTTTCTTAAAAATAGGCATGTACGGAGAAGTGAAGCTTTAATGATAGCTGTAAAAGTTGAAAATATCACCAAAACGTATGACAAGGGAAAGGTACTCGCTCTTGATAATATCAGCCTATCGGTCAATGAGGGAGAACTTTTTGGCATAATTGGGCCAGATGGAGCGGGAAAAACAACCCTGTTTAGGGTTTTAACCACGCTTTTAATAGCCGATGCTGGAAGTGCTGAAGTGGCGGGCTTTGATGTGGTGTCAGGCATTTGGGATATAAGAAAGATAGTAGGTTATATGCCTGGGAAGTTTTCGCTTTATCAGGATTTAAGTATTGAAGAAAACCTCAATTTTTTTGCAACAGTTTTTGATACCACTTTAGAAAAGAACTATCACCTCATTAAAGACATTTATGACCAGATAGAACCTTTCAAACATCGCTTGGCAGGTGATTTATCAGGTGGTATGAAGCAAAAGTTAGCACTTTGTTGTGCCTTGATTCATGAGCCTAAAGTACTCTTTTTAGATGAACCCACCACTGGGGTTGACCCTGTTTCCAGAGTAGAGTTTTGGGACATGCTAGATAAGCTAAAAGCGAAAGGAATTACCATTGTGGTATCAACACCTTATATGGACGAAGCCACTCGATGTGATAGAATAGCTTTGATTCAAAACGGACGAATACTGGAGTTAGACACGCTTACTAATATAATAGAGCGTCATAGATTGAAAACTTTTGCAGTAAAAGGTGTTCAGCGATATCAACTCATGTTAGACATCAAGGCTTACGAAGGCACTAGTAGTTGTTTCGCTTTTGGTGAAGAAAATCACGTGACCCTAAAGGCTAATTTACCAGACGAGAATAAGCTGAAAGCGTATTTAAAAGACTGTGGGCATACAGATGTTTCTGTAGCCGAGGTAGAACCTGATATTGAAGATACTTTTATTAAACTGATGCTGGAAAATGACTGACGTGGTAATTCATGCTGACAATCTCACCAGAAAATTTGGTGACTTCACCGCAGTAGACGGCATAAGTTTTGACGTAAAAGCTGGCGAAATATTTGGTTTTTTAGGAGCAAATGGTGCAGGGAAAACTACAGCCATGCGAATTCTCTGTGGACTATTAGAACCAACCTCGGGTATAGCACGTGTGGCAGGTTTTGATGTATACAAAGAGAATGAGGAAATCAAAAAAAACATAGGCTATATGAGTCAAAAGTTCTCTTTGTATGAGACTTTGACGGTGAGAGAGAATATTACTTTTTTCGGGGGCATTTATGGTATTCCCAGAAAGCAGCTGAAAGAAAAAGGGAATGCTCTTATTGAAAGGTTAGGCCTAGAGGAGCATGCTGATAAATTGGTAGGCTCATTGCCACTAGGCTGGAAACAAAAGATATCTTTTTCTACCGCCATTCTTCACGAGCCCAAAATTGTGTTTTTAGATGAACCTACAGGTGGTGTAGACCCTATTACAAGGCGTCAGTTTTGGGACATGATTTATGAAGCATCTAGCAGAGGTATTACGGTTTTTGTAACCACACATTACATGGATGAAGCAGAATATTGCGACCGTGTAAGTATTATGGTAGATGGTGCCATAGCAGCTTTAGATGCACCTGCTGAGATGAAAAAGGCTTTTCAGGCGAAGGATATGAATGAAGTGTTTTTAAAACTGGCTAGAGGAGCCAAAAGAGGAGAGTAGTGGATTTGACAAGATTTAAATATTAAAGCATGAAGGTCTTTTTCGCTTTTGTTAGAAAGGAGTTTTGGCACGTACTGCGTGACAAGAGGAGTATGATTATTTTGATGGGCTTGCCCATTGTGATGATGTTACTTTTTGGTTTTGCATTAACCTCCGAGGTTAAAAACTCTGAGGTGGGCGTGCTAGATTTTTCTAAAGATGAAACTACTCGATTACTGATAGATAGGTTTGACCAAAGCAAATATTTTAGCGTCAATAAAGTGCTGCAGAGTGAAAGTGAAATTGAAGAGAGTTTCAGGAGGGGAGAGATTAGGTTAGTGATTGTTTTTCCAGAAAATTTTCAAGCTAATTTGTTACATAGTAATAAGGCTCAAGTTCGATTAATTGGTGATGCTTCTGACCCAAATACCTCGAACATCATGATAAACTATGCTTCGGCTATATTCAGAGATTATCAAAACGAACTTTTTGGACGGGCAAAATTGCCTTTTCAAATAAACACCGAAACTCGGATGCTCTATAATCCGCAGCTAAAAGGAGCATACAGTTTTGTGCCAGGGGTGATGACGCTCATTTTGATGCTTTTGGGAGCTATGATGACGTCGGTTTCTATTGTGAAAGAGAAAGAAACAGGAACTATGGAGATACTTTTGGTTTCTCCTATGAAACCACTTTTGGTGGTTTTGAGCAAGGCGGTACCTTATTTGGTTTTATGTTTTATAGATGTCATTATTATTTTATTGATGGCGGTTTATGTGTTAGATATGCCCATTGTAGGGTCTATTCCGCTGCTTTTAGCAGAGAGTCTGTTGTTCATATTTACGGCCTTGTCTTTAGGGCTGTTGATTTCAGCCATTGTTGATACACAGCAGGTGGCCATGTTTATTTCTTTGGTGGGTTTCCTTATGCCAGCTTTGGTGTTTAGTGGTTTTATGTTTCCTATTGAAAATATGCCGCTTCCGCTTCAAATTGTCAGTAATGTGGTACCTACCAAATGGTATTATAACATCATTAGCAATATTATGGTGAAAGGACTTGGCTTTGCTTTTGTGGCCAAACAAACTGCCATACTTTTTGGGATGACAGTGGTTTTTCTGGCAGTAGCCATCAAAAAGTTTAAAGTAAGGTTAGAGTGATTGAGTGTTCAGATAGTTCCAAAACCCTCAAGTGTTAAGGTTTTAAAATCAATAAAATGAACAACCTATTTTTTCTATTGGAGAAAGAGTTTAAACAGATTTTCCGTGACCCGGCCATTCTGCGTTTAATTCTTTTGATGCCGATTATTCAGCTTATAATCATTCCTTTGGCGGCAGATTATGAGGTGAAACAGATTAATATTTCTGTGGTAGACCAAGACCACTCTACATATTCTAAAAGGTTGACAAGCAAACTTACGGCTTCTGGCTATTTTCAATTAGCCGAATATCATAACTCTTACCAAAAGTCTTTAAAAACGGCAGGCAGAGGCGAGACGGATATTATTTTAACCATTCCGCCAAATTTTGAAAGAGATTTAATTAAAGAGAATAAAAACACGCTTCATTTGGCAGCGGATGCTGTTAATGGTATTAGAGCTAGTTTAGGAGTGGCCTATGCTGGTCAAATGATAAACAGTTTTAATCAAGAGATTAGAGAAGAATGGGTGCAATTTCCAAGAATGTTTCCTTTGCCCCAAATTGAGATTACTTCTTCAAATTGGTACAATCCACACATTAATTATTATCTGTTTATGGTGCCAGGTATCTTGGTTATTTTGGTAACTATGGTGGGTAGTTTTATAGCGGCATTAAACATTGTAGCCGAAAAAGAAGTAGGCACTATAGAGCAGCTTAATGTGACACCTTTAAAGAAGCATGAGTTTATTTTAGGGAAGCTTATTCCTTTCTGGGTGCTTGGAATGGTTTCTATTACTTTGGGAATGCTGCTCGCATGGCTCATTTTCGGAATTATTCCTGTGGGCTCATATCTCACGGTTTATGTTTTTGGAGCAGTGTATCTTTTGGGTGTTTTAGGGGTAGGCCTTTGGGTAAGTACTTTTGTCGATACCCAGCAGCAAGCCACACTTTTTGCCTTTTTCCTTATGATGATTTTTATTCTTTTGGGAGGGCTTTATACGCCTATTGAGAGTATGCCAGAGTGGGCACAGTGGCTCACCAAGATAAATCCTCCGGCTTATTTTATAAGAGTTATAAGAGCTGTCTTCATCAAAGGAAGCAGTTTTACAGAGCTACTCCCAGATTTCTTAGCGATGGTTGGTTTTGCGATAGTATTTAATTTCCTAGCAGTAAGAAATTATAGCAAAAGAACTGCTTAGTGTTTGTTTGGAGAGTTAATTCTGAGATGAAATTTTGAAATGAGGAACTTGGATATGTAAAATATGATTTCCCCAAAGCCCAAAGCCCAAAGCCCAAAGCCCAAAGCCCAAAGCCCAAAGCCCAAAGCCCAAAGCCCAAAGCCATCAAACAAACTTCCTAGTCCCAGCAAAATCCTCTCGAAACTGTTTTGGCGTACAGTTTTTCTTAGATTTGAAAAGCCTGTTGAAATAAGAAAGATTATTAAATCCGCACTTATACGCTATTTCTGAAATGGTTTCTGTAGTGTCAATTAACCTCCGAGAAGCATGGCCTAGCCTGATTTCATTCAGACTGTCGATAAAGGTTTTACCAGTTCTTTTTCTAATAAACCTACTAAAAGAAACATCCGTCATTCCGGCAATTTTGGCTACAGTAGAAAGCGTTACTTCTTTGGCATAATGGGTTCTCATATGCTCAAAAACGGCCTCTATTCTTCGGCTATTAAAGCTTGTTTTATTCCCCATGAAAGTATCATCAGATAGCAAACGAATATCTTCTGATATAGAAAGCTCATGCAGAATACTCATGAGGTCTAATGTGCTCTCGAAGCCTGTTTTTTCTGTTAAAGATTGAAGCTTTGGTCTTAGCTTTAAAGCCAATTCTGGTGAGAAAGTTATCCCTCTTGCCGATTTCTCAAATAGTTTTGTTATCAGATAAGATTGGTTCTTTTTTAAGAAGTTTTCTCCGAACAAATCAAGATGAAACTGAATGGTTATTTCATCAATATGTTTTCCCGTTTTCTCAAAGTTATAATCGTGATTTACCCAGCCGTGTGGTAAGTTAGGACCAACTAAAACCAACTCCACATCATTAATAACTTCTTGGTGGTCGCCCACTATTCGTTTTACACCTTTTGCATTTAGCAAAAAGTTAAGTTCAAATTCTTCATGAAAATGAAGAGGGAAGTCAAAATTGGTTTTAGTCCTAGTGATAACGTAAAAGCAGTCATACTCGGTCAATGGGGTTATTTCTCGGTAAACTTGAGCCATTCAATATATAGGGTAAAAGTATTCATGTCAAAAGTAGTTGATTTTGTATTACATTTCAAACTGTATTTTATTTGATTACTAAAACGATTAAGCTAGTTATCTGTACTTTAATGACATGAACTAGTGAATATTTGACATTTTGTCACAGATAAAATTGTATTATTAATGTAGCTATAATTACTCTTTTTCGTTTCTGCACATTATGTTATCCCTTCTTAAAAAAATGCATGTTTTTAGAAAGTGATTGACGGTTATTTCTATTTTTGAATCTTAGATGGACTTTCAACTTTCAAAAAATCGAAGTTCTTCTTCCCTGAAAACAAAATCTATTATTTACCATCCTAACCCTAACCCATGTCTGAAAATCAAAAAAACAACATGCCGGCTCTGTACACTCTAATGACCGTATGGTTCTTTTGGAGTTTTGTGGCGGCATCTAATGGTATCCTAATTCCATTATTTAAAGAGAAATTTGCCCTATCCCAAACCGAAGCTCAGTTGGTAGACTTTGCCTTCTATGCGGCATATTTTGTAGGTTCTTGGCTTTATTTGATATTCTCTAAAGTAATGAAAACCGATATTCTTAATAAGATTGGTTACAAAAACGGAATCGTCATTGGTCTTGGTTTATCAGCTTTAGGAACGCTTTTGTTTTATCCAGCAGCAGTCGCAGAGTCTTATGAGCTGCTTTTGGGTGGCCTGTTTATAGTAGGTCTTGGTTTTAGCCTTCAGCAAACGGCTACACAGCCATTTATGATAGCCTTAGGACCTGCCGAAACAGGTGCCCAACGTATTAATATGGGTGGTGCCGTAAATAACTTTGGTGGAACCATTGGTCCAGCATTGGTTAGTTATGCCATATTTGGATCTATTTCTAAGGATGCTGCATTAAACGCTTCTATTCAAGATGTGAAAATTCCTTATTTAATTTTAGGAGCTCTTTTCGTAATTGTGGCTATTTTCTTTTTAGTGTCTAAACTTCCAAGAATTAGAAATGAAGAAGAAGTTACGGTAGACAATACACTAACTTATGTGCCGCTGGCTTTTTTAGGTGTTTTCGGGATAGTTTCTTTTGCAGTGAGTATAGAAATGGCCATTATGGTAAGTTTTGGTATTATGATGCTTTTTGTGGCTTATGCTCTTTTCAGAGGTATCAGTTCCGGTCCTTTAACGGGAAAAGAATCCTCCGTTTTTGATTACCCACAGGCTCTTTTAGGTATGGCTGCCATCTTTGTTTATGTAGGTGTGGAGGTTACCGTAGGTTCAAACCTCGGTGAATATTTGAAAGAAACGCAAGACCTAGATTCTTCAGAAATATCTAAATACGTATCGCTGTTTTGGGGTAGTATGATGATTGGTCGTTGGACAGCCGCTATGCCAGCGTTTAATCCTTCGGTCATGTGGAAGAAGATTTTGACCTGGGTAGTTCCGTTTTCGGCCTTCGGTATTGTTTTAGGTGCCAATTCGCTTTACAGTGGTGATGTATCAGACCTTTATCCGTATGCGGGTTGTGTGGTTATTATGATTTTGGCGTTTATAGCTGCTAGAGAAAAACCTGTTTTAATCTTGTTAATATTTACAGCATTAGGTGCCATTATGACCTGTATTGGTATTTTCAGTACGGGAGATATCGCTCTTTTCTGTCTTATTTCTGGTGGACTTTTCTGTTCTATTTTATGGCCAAGTATTTTCTCATTGGGTACGGCAGGTCTTGGTAAGTTTACCAATCAAGGTTCAGCTTTACTTATCATGATGATTTTGGGAGGAGCTATTTTACCAGTAATTCAAGGAAAATTAGCCGATATGATAGGTATTCAATTTTCTTATACTTTGGCGGCAGCATGTTTCATCTTCTTATTTGTTTTTGGCTTAGTAGCTCAGAAAACATTGAGAAAGCAAGGAATTGACTTTGATGCCGAAGTAGCTAAAAAAGGTGCTTCAAAAGGCGGACACTAAATATATGCAAGACATTAATATCAGAGAATTTGGCGAAGATGATTTTGAGCAACTGCTTGAGCTCTTCAAAGAATTCTCTGTTTTTGAAAAACGCCCTCATATGATGGTCAATGATTTGACCACAATGAAGGCCGAAAAAGATTATTTCAAAGGCTTTGCGGCAGTTTTACCTGACGGTCAAATTGTAGGATACGCTACCTATAACTTTGTTTATTATACCTGGAGCGGAAAATCCATTTACATGGACGACCTCTACGTAAAACCTGCTCATAGAGGAACGGGTTTAGGCAAAGGACTAATCAATAAAGTGATAGACTTTGCAAAAGAAAATAAGTGTCAAAAAGTGAAATGGCAGGTATCTCATTGGAATGTGAAAGCAAAGGAGTTTTATAGAAGTTTAGGTGCGGTAATAGATGACAACGAGCAAAACTGCGACTTGAAATTATAAAATTAATGAACCGCAAAGGAAGCAAAGGTTTTCACAAAGAGCACAGAGCTTTCGATGGGAAAAGACCTTAGCTACTTTATGCCTGCTTTGTGAACTCTGTGGTTATAAATTGCATCATTAAATCAAATTATGAATCCTAAAATCATAAATTCGCCTGAAAGAAAGTTTGTAGGAATGTCATTAGAAATGACTTATGCCAATAATACCACGGGTCAATTATGGGGTAGTTTCATGCCTCGTCGTCATGAAGTGAAAAACAGAATTCATGAGGGTTATTTCTCACTACAAGGCACAGACCCTGCTTTCACCATGTATGACAGAAATGTTGACAGGTCTTTTACAAAATGGGCTTTAGTAGAAGTTTCCAATCTTGATAATGTGCCAGAGGGCATGGAAACCTTCGTATTACCTGCAGGTAAATATGCCATCTTTCTTCACAAAGGAAAGAGCGTTCCCGCCTTCATAGAAAAGATAAAAACTATTTTAAGTCAATGGCTTCCAAATTCGGAGTATGAGATTGATAATCGCCCAGACTTCGAAGTATTAGAAGAAAACGCAAGAAATAATCCAGAGGCAGAAGAGGAAATTTGGGTGCCGGTTAAGTAAGACGCCTTAAATCCCAGTCTGAGAAAAGGAATCCCTGTCTGCCGCCAGGCAGGCGTGTTCCATTAAAGAGCATAATCTAGAGATATTCTTAGAATAAAGAGAAGCAATAATTGCGTAGTTTTATATTCAATAAGAATAACCTAAATTATAAATGAAAAAATTAACCTTAAGCCTATCCTTTGCCTTATTGGCAATTGTAAGTTTTGCCCAATCCCCTTATAAAAACGCAAGCCTTTCAGACGAAGCTAGAATAGCAGATTTGCTTTCTAGAATGACTGTGGAAGAAAAAGTGGGTCAACTAAACCAAGTAAATGGTGGTGTATTAACAGGTCCAAGTGTAGCAAACGACCCGGGAGCACAGGGCAAAATTCAATTATTAAAAGACGGCATGGTAGGTTCTTTCCTAAATGTGGTAGGAACAGAGCAAACATTGGCCACCCAAAAAATAGCCGTAGAACAAACAAGACTGGGCATACCATTATTGTTTGCCTTTGACGTGATTCATGGCTACAAAACGGTTTTTCCTATTCCATTAGCTGAGGCTGCTTCATGGGATTTAGATGCTGCGGAAAAATCTGCATCTATTGCGGCTAAAGAAGCCTCTTCGGCAGGATTGCACTGGACATTCGCTCCTATGATGGATATGTCTCGCGAGCCACGCTGGGGTAGAGTGATGGAAGGTTCTGGTGAAGACCCATATTTGCAAGGGAAATTTGCCGCCGCCAGAGTAAAAGGATTCCAAGGAAACTTCGATGAAAATCATGTTTTGGCTACCATAAAGCATTTTGCGGCATACGGTGCTGTGGAAGCAGGAAGAGAATATAACACGGTAGATGTGAGCAGATATGCTCTTTGGAATTATTATTTACCGTCATACAAAGCGGCAGTGGATGCGGGTGCTGCCACGGTAATGAATAGCTTCAATTTTGTGGATGGTGTACCAGCCAGTGGAAATGATTACTTGGTCAATAAAGTCCTTAGAGATAAATGGGGTTTTGATGGCATGGTGGTTTCAGACTGGGCGTCTTTTGGCGAAATGATGAACCATGGTTACTCCAAAGATGCCGAGCAAGCCGCCATTCAGGCTATCATGGCAGGTTCTGACATGGATATGGAGGCTGGAGTTACCAGAACTACTTTGGTGAATTCTGTAAAAGAAGGCAAAGTTCCAATGGCTGTTTTGGATGAAGCCGTTAGTCGAGTTTTGGCCTTGAAATTCAAATTGGGCTTATTTGACAATCCTTACAAATATCATGATGCTGCCAAAGAAAAAGCTACACTTATGGCAGATGCTCATTTGGCTGAAGCTAGAAAAGCAGCAGGAAACACCATGACTTTATTGAAAAACTCGGATGGCGTTTTACCATTGAATAGTCCAAAGAGCATTTTAGTTTTAGGCCATTTGGCAGAAAGTCAAGATGATGTTTTAGATTTCTGGAAAGGACAAGGCGAGCATAAATACACGGTAACTATTTTAGAAGGACTAAAAGCAAAGTACCCGAAGGCGAAATTAACTTTCATTCGCTCGGTGAGTAGAGAAGGAGATTTTGATGCCAGCTCTGTAAAGGAAATGAAGAAGGCCGCTAAAAAAGCCGATGTAATCATTGCCACCATTGGGCTTTTTGGTGATTTGGCAGGGGAGGCTCGTTCACTTTCTGATGTTTCGCCATCTGATGGTCAAATGGAAATGTTGGCGAATGCAAAAGCTACAGGGAAGACAGTGGTAATTTTAGTTCAGGCTGGCCGCCCAATGATTATGACAGATGTGGTAAAAGATTTCAATACGGTGCTTTATACGTGGATTGGCGGTACGCAGCATGGTCATGGCGTAGCTGATGTTTTGAGTGGAGATGTGAATCCTTCGGCAAAGACTGTCATGAGTTTTCCTGTGGCTATGGGTCAAATACCAGTTTATTATAATCACTATAACGGTAGCCGTCCGCATATAGATGGAAACGAAGGTCCTGCACATTTCTGGGTGTCGCGTTACAGAGATATTCCTAATGAGCCTTTATATCCTTTCGGTTATGGTTTGAGCTATTCTACGTACGAATATTCAGATTTGAAAATCTCAAAAAGCAGCATCAATCAGAATGAGTCTGTTACCGTTTCGGTCAATATCAAAAATACCTCAGATGTAGACGGAACTGAAATAGTGCAGCTTTACATTAGAGATTTAGTTGCCCAGCCAGTGCGACCAGTGAAAGAGTTGAAAGATTTCGCAAGAGTAGAAATAGCCGCAGGCCAATCAAAAACAGTAACATTCGAATTGCCAGCCACTAAGCTTTCATTCTTTGACCAAGACGGAAATGTTTTACTTCAAAAAGGAGCTTTCAAGGTCTTTGTAGGAACTAACTCTAGAGATGTTTTGGAGGGTGATTTGGAGTTGAGGTAATGTTTTAAATGACTTATTATTAATTTGTGCGGTAGCACTTTTATAAGTTCATCCATATTGTTAAAATACTGTTTGAAGTACATTCAATTTTCTTGAGCGATGTTTTCAAAAAGGGGTTTCTCTTTAAAAATTGAGTGTACAAGTTTATTTTGATAATGTTTTTTTGATTACTTTTTTACATTAAAAAAGTAATACCCGTCCGGTAGGACAACCATAGTAAACGCAAAAACGACCTATTTGTATAAAAGACGTCTGTACTTCATGAGATATTTAATTAAAACCCTAATATTCCTAAGCCTTTTCGCATGGCAAAGCCAATAACTTGAACCAACAATTCACACATATCGTCCAAATAATTCAACAATCTCGCACTAATGCTTTTAAGGCAGTTAATGAAGAGTTGATTAATTTGTATTGGAATGTTGGGGCGTATATTTCTAAAGAGATTAAAGAAGCTTCATGGGGTGATAAAACGATTGACGAGCTTGCAACTTTTATACAAAATCATCATCCAGAACTGAAAGGTTTTAACAGAAGAGGTTTGTACAGAATGAAGCAGTTTTACGAAACCTACGCTTCTTTCTCAATTGTGACATCTAAGAAGACACAATTAGAAGGGCTTGAAAAAGGGAAAAGTGCAATTGTGTCCTCGGCGAGGACACAATTACAAATTACTGATAATAAGAGTGGTATAAAAGTGCCCTCGTCAAGTACACAATTTAAAATAGATGACATTAGAGACACTATTTTATGTAGTTTAAGTTGGACTCATCATCGAACAATATTTACTAGATGTGAAACGGAAGAGGAGATAGTATTCTACATAAAACAGGTCATCAAAGAGAGGTATACTGTCAAAGAGCTTGACCGCCAAATTTCAGCAGGATTATTTGAACGAATGATGTTGAGTAAATCTAAAGCCGTTAACATGGTTCAAAAGACTTACCCTGAAATTTCAAATACAATTCTTGATAGCTATGTATTTGATTTTTTAAACCTAAAAGATAAGCATAGCGAAAGCGATTTACAAAGAGGTTTAGTGAATCAAATGAAGGACTTCGTTTTGGAGCTGGGGAAAGACTTTTTATTCATGGGAGAAGAATATAAAGTACAAGTCGGCAATAGCGATTTTTATATTGATTTGCTGTTTTTTCACAGAGGCTTACAGTGTCTAATTGCTTTTGAATTAAAAGCTGATAAATTCAAGCCTGAACATTTAGGTAAATTAAACTTTTATTTGGAAGCACTTGATAGAGAAGTCAAAGGACATAATGAAAATCCAAGTATTGGAATTTTACTTTGCAAGGATAAGGAAGAAGAAGTGGTAGAATATGCACTAAGTAGAAGTTTGTCGCCGACACTAGTCTCAGAATATAAGACCAAACTGCCGGATAAAAAATTGCTTCAAAAGAAGCTCCATGAAATTTTTAATTAAAATGAAAACCCTAGCCCTACTATTCCTAAGCCTTTTCACCTGGCAAAATCTAATAGCACAACCGCCACCTGACCATCAATGGGTGGAGGTGATAGTTTCACCAAATAATTCAGATTGGCTTTATGAAATAGGAGAGGAGGCCGAATTTACGGTGACCGTTCTTAAGAGAAATGTCCCCTTAGAAAACGCCACCATCAAATACTCCATAGGTCCTGAGAAAATGGCTGCCACTGTTGAAAATGAAGTGGTGCTAAACTATGGTGCCATTAAAATTAGTGGCGGTACCATGAAAACTCCAGGCTTTCTAAGGTGTTATGTCAGTACGGAGGTAGATGGTAAAACATATTCCGGCTGGGCTACAGCGGGTTTTGAACCTGAAAAAATTAAGGCTACGGTACAGAAACCTGTCAATTTCAACATCTTCTGGACTGAAGCCTTGACAGAAAATGCGAAACTTCCGCTAGATACCAAAATGACACTTTTACCAGAACGCTGTACCGAAAAAGTGAATGTGTATCACGTAAGCCTTCAAAACTGGAAAAGAGGGGCAAGGCTTTACGGAATCCTATGTGTACCAAAAGCCGAAGGGAAGTACCCGGCAGTTTTAAAAGTACCGGGGGCAGGTATTCGACCTTATTATGGCGATGTTCAGTTTGCCGAAGACGGTGTTATAAGTTTTGAAATAGGCATTCATGGTATTTCCGTGATTATGCCACAGCAAAATTACGACGACCTTTTATCAGGCTGGAATAACAATTATTGGAATAATAACCTGAACGATAAAGACACTTACTTCTACAAACGCGTGTATATGGGGGTGGTGAGAGCCAATGATTTCATAACGTCGCTTCCACAGTGGGACGGTAAAAACTTAGGCGTGATGGGAAGCAGCCAAGGAGGTACTTTAACGCTGGTAACCGCAGGTCTTGATAAAAGAGTAACGGCCGCTTCTCCTGTACACCCAGCCATGTGCGATTTGACAGGGTATTTAGAAGGAAGAGCAGGCGGTTGGCCACATTATTTGGCAGATTCCACCAAAAGGTCAAGAGCAAGCCATCCTGATGTTTTAGAGACTATTGGATATTATGATGCCGTGAATTTCGCTAGACAAGTTACTGTACCTGTTTTATTCTCCTTTGGTTATAATGACACCACTTGCCCGCCCACATCTGTTTATGCTGCGTATAACAGTATCACCAGTCCAAAGGAAACGTTCTTAGCGGTAGAGTCCTCACACTGGGTTTTTCCAGAACAGCATGAGAAACAGCGAGCTTGGATGATGAAGCAATTGAAGAAGTGATTTGACTCAAAAGTTTTGTTAAATTTGTTTAGGCTAAAATGTTTTGAAAATGACACAATTATTGGTTGAGGTTCCAGAAGGAGAATTGGATTTTTTCAATTCACTGATAGAAAAATTTAAATACAACTCAAGAGTATTGAAAGATGAGGATGAATTCTCACCTGAGTTAAAGGCACTTTTAGATGAGCGATTGGAAGAAGATGAAACGAAGTATGTCTCTTTTAGAGAAAGCCATTTGGAGTTGAAGAAGAAGTACGGAATTTAAGGTACTAATTGACCAAAGGCTAAAGATTAAATAAATCCCAAAACTATATATCATGTTTAAATTTTTGAAAAATTTTTTGTCAAAACCAGAGGGATACAAGGAGTATCAAGATTTACTACATGGTTTTTTAAATGATAAGGCACTTTCAGAGAATCAAAAAAGCGAATTAGAGGATTTAGCTAGGTTCTATAATATTTTGGCTAGTGATTTACGAGGAATTCATAAAAAGGCAATTACAAATGTTTTTAAAGAAATCACTTCGGATGGTATAATAACCGAAATCGAAAAGGCTCACTTAGAGGACTTAATGAGTTATTTTGGTTTTGCTAGAAGCGACTTTGGTTTTAACCAAAAGGAGTTTAATAAGTGCTATACTCTAGGATTAATTGAAAATGGGGAATTGCCGAAAACAAATATTCGTACTTTAAATGTGATTCTAAAAAAAGATGAGTTTTACCATTGGGGGTGTGAAATGAAATTGAAGCAATTTAAAAAGGTCAATAGTGGTGCATCATACCGGGGTCTATCGAGCTCTGTTAAAATAGCGAAGGGTGTTCGTTATCGAATAGGTTCGTTTAAGGTATCATCAAATACAAGAGAAGAGTTAAAGGTAATTGACAACGGCTTATTTTGGTTGACTAACAAAAGAATTGGCTTTCAAGGAACGAAAAAGAGTTTTTCAATGCCTTATACTAAGATACACTCTTTCGAACTAACAAAGGAGGGAATTTATTTATTTAAGGATGGTAGAGAATCACCTTTTATAATGGAGTTAGATGATTATGATGTACCCTGTCTTTTAATATCGAATATTCTGAATTCTTAACATGAAAAAAGCGAACCAAAATGGCTCGCTTTAATTTTGCACAGAAGGTTTTTATTACTTCTGTAAATGCACCGTTCTTTGAGGAAACGGAATCTCAATTTTCGCATTATCAAATCCTTTCTTAAGCTGCTCATGCATGTAGAAATACACATCCCAGTAATGTTCACTTTTTGCCCATGGGCGAACCGCGAAATTCACAGAACTATCGGCTAGTTCAGATACAAAAATATCAACTGGTTTCGAGGTCAATATTTGTGGACACTTATCAGCCACTTGCTGAATAACCTCTCTTGCACGGTCTATATCGTCAGAGTAACCTATCCCAAAAGTCATATCTACTCTTATTTCTCCTTGCCCTGAAATATTCAGAATAACATCACTAGTTACCACCCCGTTTGGGATTATAACTTTTTTATTATCTGGTGTTAATAATATGGTGTTAAAGATTTGAATGGCTTCTACCACACCTACTTTCCCACCTAATTCTACTAAATCGCCTACCACGTATGGTTTGAATGTAAGTAACATAACGCCACTGGCAAAGTGCCCTAGGCTACCTTGAAGTGCCATTCCAATGGCAAAGGCCATGGCACCAAAAATCGCAATGAATGAAGCGGTTTCTACGCCAAACATTCCTGCTACAGTAAAAAGCAAAAGAACTTTTAAACCTATACTGACTAACGATAATAAAAATGGCTTGACAGTCTCGTCAACATTTCTATTGTCTAATGTTTTTTCTAAAATATTGGTAATCTTCTTAATAATCCAAAAACCAACGATTAGCGTTAAAAGGGCTAAAAGTATTTTTGGGGCGTATTCGACGGCCATGCTTAAGAATTGGTCAGTATATTTTTGCATATCTGTGTTTAGGTTTAATGTTCAATAATTGCGTTAATTATTAATTAGACGCAGAATATCTTAAAAGTCATTTTTTATTTCAAAATGACTCCTAAACACAAAAGGGAGATACCCAATTAGGCACCTCCCTTCACTGTCAAACGCTTTGAAACTTTTAAGCGGTTTTCTCAATATGCACAGACCTTTGTGGAAACGGAATCTCAATTCCTTCCTTATCAAATGCCTTTTTAATATGCTCTTGCATGTAGAAATTAATGCCCCAGTAATGTTCATTTTTAGCCCAAACTCTTACTGAAAAGTTGACAGAGCTATCGGCAAGTTCTGACACGAAAATGTCAATAGGCTTCTCTCTCATGATATTTGGGCAACTGTCTATTACCTGTTTAATTACACTTCTAGCTTTGTCAATATCATCGCCATAACCAATACCAAAGGTCATTACTAGTTTTTGTTCTTCTTGACCAGTAATGTTAATAATAACCCCGCTGGTCACCACACCATTTGGTATTACTACTTTCTTATTATCATGTGTAATCAGAATGGTATTAAAAATATGGATACCCTCTACAGTACCTATTTTGCCACTAATCTCTACCACGTCGCCTACTTGATATGGCTTGAATACTAAAAGCAAAACACCACTAGCAAAATGCCCTAAACTACCCTGTAACGCCATACCAATGGCAAAAGCCAAAGCTCCTAAAACAGCCACAAAAGAGGCGGTTTCTACCCCGAAAATACCTGCAGCACTAAAGCATAGCAGCACTTTCAAGCCTATGCTCACCAGCGAAACCAAAAATGGTTTTACGGTTTCATCAATCTCTCTTTTATCTAAGGTTCTTTTAAAGGTTGCGGTGATTTTTTTGATAATCCAAAAACCAACGATAAGTGTAACGATGGTTAAAAGAACTTTCGGTAAAAATTCAACCGCCATACTCGTAACTTGGTCTATATACTTCTGCATAAATCCTGTTTTTTTTATTTTTACTTTTGATTATTGTAACGTCCTTTACTTACGGGAACTAACCATTTTTGTATCGAAAAAGTGTCAAAAAATTGACGAAAAACTGCGTTTGAAGGCTAGAATTAGAGAATTGTATGATTGATTATAACAATAGGAGGTTTAGGGTGATGTCAAATTCGGAGAATGGCGAAACCGACGGAAATACTATTTTCATATATCAGCAAAAAGGTGACATACTGAGCTGTAATTATAAGGGAGAACAAATTCTAGAAGGACACCTTTTAGCAAAAGTAAAACCGGATGGAAGCTTAGAAGTGGCCTATCATCAAATCAATGTAAAAGGTGAATTATTGACGGGGAATTGTCATTCTATTCCAGAAATCTTATCCGATGGTCGTATCAGGTTACATGAAAAATGGCAATGGACTTCGGGAGATTTTTCTAAAGGAGAATCAACCCTTGAAGAAATTAAGGAATGACTTATCAAGAAGTCATAGAGGAATTGCATGCTCTAGCGAATCCTGAAAAGGTAAAATTCAAAAGGGAGAAGTATGGCATAATTACTAGCGATGCTTTGGGCGTTTATCATGCAGATTTAAAGGTTTTGGCTAAGAAGATAGGGTCAAATAATGAGATGGCTTTGAAACTGTTTGATTCTGGCATTTTTGAAGGAAGACTTTTATGCAGTAAAATATTCAAACCTAAGGATATTACAGAAGCACTCATGGAAACATGGCTAGTGACTTTTGAAAACTGGGAAATATGCGATTCGTTTAGCATGGGTTTGTTTTCTAAATCACCTTTTGCGGTAAAAAAGATTAGAGAATGGTCTAACAGGGAGCGAGAGTTTGAAAAGAGAGCTGCTTTTGCCACGCTTTCATCTTACTGCATGGCAGATAAAAAATCTGAGAATGAGCTTTTCCTTTCTTTCTTGCCCATCATTGAGCGTGAATCTGAGGATGAAAGACTGTATGTTAAAAAAGCAGTTAATTGGTCTTTACGCAGTATTGGCAAAAGAAATATAGATTTAAACAAAGCAGCTATAAGCTTGTCAAAGGAATTACTGAAAAAGGAAAGCAAGGCAGCTAAATGGATTGCGAAAGATGCCTTGAGAGAATTGGAGAAAGAAGGTGCTAATATTTTGGACTATCCCAGAGCCATATATAGAGCATAAGTCAGCATATCTGATTAATTTGGCATCAATTTATTCAATCACCCTATGCGTAAAATATTACTGTCTTTTTTTCTTTTAGTTTCCATCAGCACGTTGTTCGCTCAAGAAGCAACTAAGAATACCGCCAAGCCGTGGGCGTATTGGTGGTGGCCGGGTTCGGCTGTTAATGAAGCAGACCTAGCGGCAAATTTAAAAACTTATGCAGAAGCTGGTTTTGGTGGCATGCACATTATTCCTATTTACGGTGTAAAAGGGGAGGAGGATAAGTTTATCCCTTACATGTCCGATAGGTGGCTAGAAATCTTAGATTTTACGGTCAAAGAAGCCAAAAAGAACGGCATGCAAATAGACATGAGTTTAGGAACGGGTTGGCCTTTTGGCGGTTCGGAATTGACTCAAAAAGAGGCTGCGAAGAAATTTAGCCTCGAAAAGGTTAATGGTAAATACGAATTGATGGTGACCAATACGGGTCAAAAAGTAAAGCGAGCAGCTCCTGGTGGCGAAGGTTTAGTGCTTGACCATTTTAGTGCCGAAGCAGCCGAAACGTATTTCTCTTTGTTTGGCAAAGCCTTCAAAATGAAAAACTATGGTGTTAGAGCTTTTTATAATGACTCCTACGAGGTTTATGGAGCCAACTGGACAACAGACTTTCTAGCTAAATTCAAACAATTGCGTGGCTATGATATTGCGGAACATTATGATGTCTTAGCTATAGATTCTGCTAGGACAGAAAAAGAACAGAGAATTTGGGCAGACTATAATCAAACGCTACATGATTTACTTTTAAGCACCTTTACTAAAAGCTACATGGACTTTGCTCACAGCTTTGGCAAATTTGCTAGAAACGAAGCACATGGTTCGCCTGCTAATATTTTAGATTTATATGGCCTTTCTGATGTGCCTGAAACGGAGTTTTTCGGCAGTAAACAATATGACATTCCGGGGTATAGACAAGACGAAGATTATGACCCAAGCCGTTTTGGTATGCCAACGGAGTATGTGATGAAAATGGCTTCTTCGCCAGCACATATTTTAGGGAAACCATTGGTGTCATCAGAGACTGCTACATGGAACGCCAATCATTTTAAAGGAGCACTTTCGCAAATAAAGCCACTGATAGACGAGTCTTTTGTGGCAGGGGTAAATCATGTTTTTTATCATGGTGTGCCATATTCGCCCCCAAGTGCTGAGTTTCCAGGATGGCTATTTTATGCCAGTACTAACTTTAACCAAAACTCGCATTTCTTTAAAGAGCTGCCACTGTTAAATAGATACATAGAGGTTTGTCAAACGCGATTACAGCAAAGCACCCCAGATAATGATGTATTGGTGCTTTTACCTTTTTCTGACCTATGGCATTCGATAGGAAATAAATCTAGAATGCACATGGTAGATGTGCATAACATTACCAATGGAGGTATCTTTTCTAAAGAGTTATTAAAGCTTTTGGATGACTTAAAGGCTGCTGGTATTTCCTATGACTTTATTTCAGACAGTCAGTTGTATGATTTAGATGTGGTGGCAGAGAATCAATCTTATTTACGAATCAAGAACGGTTTAGCAAAATATAAGGCGGTCGTAATTCCAAAATCGGTTCACATGAAGAAGGAAACGGCTAATAGGCTAAAGTTTTTCCATGAAGCGAAGGTGCCCGTGGTTTTTGAAGAAATATTACCTTCGAAGTCTTTCGGCTACCAGAATTTTGAAAGAAGAGATACGGAGTTAAAAGCAATGCTTTCAGCAATGGGAGAGCAAGTTTCAAAGGCACCTTTGATTACCTTAAATGCTTTTAATGTTGATGGTGAAGAGCTTGGTCAATTAGGATTGGACTTTGTCAAGAAAATTAATGTTAAGGGTCAAATAGAATACTTTGTGAGTAATTTATCTGCCAATACTGTTGACCAAAACGTATGGTTAAATACGAATGCAGAGAATTTTGGAGTATTCTCGCCATTGACAGAGGATTATGGAGTTTTAAAGGCAATTGACCAAAAGGAAGGTGAAACGTTAATTCCATTTTATTTAGAACCCGGGCAAAGTGTTTTCATTGTAGCAGGAGGCGGCTCAAAAGAAAATTGGGTTTGGCATAAAACGAATGAAGCATTAGAAATTAAAGGAGAGTGGCAGGTTGAATTTTTAAAAGGAAATCCAGAAAAGCCAGCTTCTTATGTAACGTCGGAATTAAGCTCGTGGACAAATGCACCAGACAGTAAGGCTCAGTATTTTGATGGCTACGCCAAATATTCGATAGATTTTAGTTTGTCAAATGTACCAGTTGATGGAGGTGTTTTGTCGCTTGGTGATGTTCGTGAAACGGCCAAAGTATTATTGAACGGTGTTGATTTAGGCACGGCATGGAGTTTGCCATTTGAAATAAATATTCCTAAGGGAGTTTTAAAGAAGGAAAATTACCTTGAAATAGTGGTAAGGAATACTTCAGCAAATAGAATGAGACTTTTAGACAAAGAAGGAGTACCATGGAAAAAGTTCTACGACATTAATTTTGTGGACATTACGTATACTCCTTTTGATGCTTCCAAATGGGCACCAGTTTCTTCAGGTTTGTTAGGTCCAGTAAAACTATCATTTGAATAATTTTTCAACTAATTTTAAATAAAAATATCACAACAGGATGAGTTTAGATTTTGATAAAAGTGCTGAGAGGCCAAGTGTTTTTAAAGGAGTTCAAAGCTTCTTAGATGATAAGGGTTTTCAGGTGGTAGCTACAGACCATAATAGACCGTGGGGTGGTTTTTTCGTATTAGAAGAAAGCCAAGCTCCTGAGTTTATCAAAAGTTTTTTTCCTCATCTTTCTTTGGAAGATTTTGCTGGTTTTGAAAAACTAAGCCCTAAAATATTGGTAGTTGCTCCTGACCAAAGACTTTCTTGGCAGTATCACCACAGACGTGCGGAAATTTGGAAGCTGATTGGCGGAGTGGCTGGTGTAGTTATTTCTGATACAGATGAGCAAACGGAATTGCAAAACCTACAGATTGGCCAAGTAATAAACCTTAAATGCGGAGAGAGGCATAGATTGGTAGGTACAGATGGTTATGGCATTGTTGCGGAAATTTGGCAACACACAGACAAGGCAAATCCATCAAACGAAGACGACATCGTTCGTGTTCAAGATGATTTTGGACGTTAATAGGTAATAGTAAGGAAATAGATTAAGATTGTTCTGCCATAAAAGCGGAGCGCTCTTTTTAGTTCTTTTCGGTATAAATCAAAGAAAAAGTATAATATATTTAAGTAGTTTTGTGCACTTTCTCTTGCTATTCTCTCTTCTATTTTGTATGTTCTAAACGATATAAGTTTAAAGGTTTTGAATTTTAACAATTCACAGAGCTACGGTCATTATTCTTTTCATTGACAATTTAAACTTTTACCATTATGAGAACTTATATCAGCTACCTAGCAGTTTCTGCCGGCTGCCTATTTTTGTGCCAATCTTGTAACTTGGCGAGCCAAACAAAACTTGACGAAGAATTAGAGACTGCCAAAATCGTTAAAGTAATAGAGGAAGAAACAAAGTGTTTTTTTCTACGTGATTATGATTGCTGGCAAGACCAGTTTACACATACAGATTATTCTTATCAAGCTTGGAGCAACTCCGACGGAACCTTTGATGCTAGTGTGGGTTGGGAGGCCATTGAGAAGAACTTAGGGAAATATATTAAAGAAAACCCTTCTGACCCTGAGGAGCCAGGTTCTAGTCATCCAATAATTAAGAGGGAAAATATAAAGGTTAAGTTTTACGGAAACACAGCAGCTCATTTAACTTGGGACCAGTATAATAGTGATAGAAGTCAGGAGTATTTCCTTCATTCAAAAGAAGTTAGGCTCATGGAGAAGGTCGAAGATGATTGGAAAATAGTGAATGTGTCTGCATTCTGGAATTATAAAAACCGTATTCCAATAGCAGATATTTAGGATTTAGTTAGACATAAAAAAGCCTGTCGGTCATTGGTTTACCATTCTATTTTAGAGTGGAGGTTTTGACGGACAGGCTTAAATTTGTTGAGCTAATATTTACTTAGAATCTCCAGTAGCTTTCATTAGCTCCTTGATATCTTCTATAATTTTATCAGCCAAATTATTTGCAGTAGTATCAAATTCTGACTCTGCATATATTCTCACTATTGGCTCTGTATTAGATTTTCTTAAATGAACCCATTCATTATCAAAAATGATTTTTAAACCATCTTGAGTGTCAACAGGGTACTTTTTGTATTTCTCTTTTACGCCACCTATGATAGCATCAAGGTCCATTGATTTATCTAATTCTACTTTCTTCTTAGCTATGAAATAGTTTGGGTAGCTTTTTCTTAAAAAGCCAACAGGTTTTTTGTAATGAGCTAGTTGAGAAAGGAATAATGCTATTCCTACCAAAGAATCTCTACCGTAATGTAATTCTGGATAAATGATGCCTCCGTTTCCTTCACCACCAATAATAGCACCTACTTCTTTCATTTTGGTTACCACATTAACCTCGCCTACGGCAGAAGCATGGTATTCGCCCTCATGTTTTTCTGTTACAACCTTTAAGGCCATACTAGAAGACAGATTAGAAACTGTTTTTAAGCCTTTTTTAGCGGTCTTTGAGAGAATATAGTCAGCTATAGCCACTAGTGTGTATTCTTCGCCAAATGGCTCACCATTTTCACATATAAATGCTAAGCGGTCTACATCAGGGTCTACCACTATGCCTAAATCATAATCTCCTTTTTCTAGTTCGTTAGAGATTTCAGTAAGGTGTTTAGGAAGTGGTTCAGGGTTATGAGCAAAATGACCTGTAGGTTCGCAGTTAATACATTTAATGTCTTTAACACCAAGTTGGTTTAATAGTAATGGTACGGCTATTCCACCAGAAGAATTAATAGCGTCAACCGCTACAGAGAAATTAGCTTTCTTGATAGCTTCCACATCCACGAGCTCAAGAGCGAGAATGGCATCGATGTGTTTTTGGAGTAAGGTATCGTTTGTACTATAAGTACCTAATTTTTTTACCTCTGCAAAACTGAAATCTTCACTATCTGCAATTTCAAGTAATTGTTCTCCATCTAGAGCGGATATAAATTCCCCTCTTTCATTTAGAAGTTTTAGAGCATTCCACTGAATAGGATTATGACTTGCAGTCAAAATTATACCTCCAGAGGCTTTTTCGGTAATGACAGCCATCTCTACAGTAGGAGTGGTAGAGAGTCCTAAGTCAATGACATTAAAGCCAAGACTTATCAAAGTATTACTTACTAAACCAGAAATCATTTCTCCTGATAGTCTGGCGTCTCTTCCTAAGATGATGTTATGGTTGTCTTCGTTTCTTTTCTTTAAAAAAGTACCAAAAGCAGCAGTGAATTTTACAATATCTAAAGGGCTAAGGCTGTCTCCGGCTTTTCCGCCAATAGTTCCTCGGATTCCGGAGATGGATTTAATTAAGGTCACAATTTATAATTATGGTGAGAGTGGAACAAAAGTACGGTGAATTAAACGGAATTAGAAGCTAAAGTTAGCATTGCTAAAATTATTTTAGTTGGCCTAAATCAAAAAAAAAGACATTCGGGAATCCCAAATGTCTTTCTAATACGAAAATACTTTAACCTATGATTAAATCACCTTTCAGCGATATTCATACATAATCTAATGTGTTTAAAACACATACAAAGCTATTGAAATGTGTGAGTTATCGGCAAAAGTTATAAAAATTGTTAAAATAGTATCATATTAAATAAAAATAGCCCGCTTGAAATTCAAGCGGGCTTATAGACTTAGTCTACATATTCTCTTTTTCTGTTCTCAATAAGCATACGCTCTTGAGCCGCTTCTAATTCTATTTTAGAACCTACTATTAGATTTTGATAATCTCTCTTACCAGTTCCGGCAGGAATAAGATGACCAACAATCACATTCTCTTTCAAGCCTTCCAAGGTATCTTCTTTACCTTGAACAGAAGCATGAGATAGAACTTTAGTAGTCTCCTGGAACGATGCTGCTGAGAATACAGATTCAGTTCCTAAAGAGGCAGTAGTGATACCTTGAAGTATGGTTTGAGATACAGCTGGTCTAGCTTCTCTCACTTTCATAATTTTAAGGTCTTCACGCTTAAGTCTACTGTTCTCATCTCTGAACTCACGGTTTGTAAGCATTTGTCCAGGTAGATAAGTTGAAGATCCTCCAGCGTCTTCTACTACTTTCATATCAAGAATTCTATCATTCTCAACTCTAAATTTCCATTTATCGATGGCTTGCATCTCAAGGAAAATAGTGTCTCCAGCATCAAGAATGTCGACTTTCTGCATCATTTGACGTACAATTACCTCAATGTGCTTATCAGAAAGTTTCACACCTTGCTGACGATATACGGCTTGCGTTTCGTCCACTAAGTATTCTTGAACCGCGGTAGGTCCTTTAATTCTAAGAATATCTGCAGGTGTGATGGCTCCATCAGATAACGGTTCTCCCGCTCTGGTGTAATCACCTTCCTGAACTAGGATAAGCTTAGAAAGAGAAACCATGTATTTCATTTTAGTACCGTCTTTAGCTTCCACGAAAACTTCGCGGTTACCTCTTTTGATACCACCATAAGAAACTACACCGTCAATCTCAGAAACTACAGCAGGGTTAGAAGGGTTACGTGCTTCAAAAAGCTCAGTAACTCGAGGAAGACCACCAGTAATATCGGCGTTCATGTTTACAGCTCTTGGTATTTTGGCCAAAATCTGTCCTGCTTTTACTTTTGAGTTTTCTTCTACCATTACACGAGCTCCTACCGGAAGGTTATAAGACTTATCGTCGTCTTTTTTACCTTTAATAATGATAGAAGGGTTCTTAGTACGGTCTTTAGAATCAGTAATTACTTTATCCTTGAAACCAGTTTGTTCATCGGCTTCCTCTCTAAATGTAATACCTTCTTCGATAGCGTCATACTCAATAGTACCGTCTCTTTCAGAAATAATAACGGCGTTAAACTGATCCCAGTGACAGATATCGTCACCTTTCTCAAGCGTTTGACCATCTTCAATCTGAAGGGTAGCACCGTAAGGTATATTGTTAGTAATCAAGATTTGGTTGGTTTCTGGATCTACAATCCTCAATTCACCACGTCTTCCTAACACTACTTTCGCTATGTTACCTTCTTTATCAACTGTATCTACAGTTCTTACTTGGTCAAAGTTAGCAACACCTGGGAATTTCGCTTTGATGTTTGCATCAACCGAAACGTTCATGGCAGTACCCCCTGTGTGGAACGTACGTAATGTTAACTGTGTACCTGGCTCTCCAATTGACTGAGAAGCAATTACACCAACGGCTTCACCTACTTCTACCATTCTATTGGTAGAAAGGTTTCTTCCGTAACATTTACCACAAATACCTTTTCTTGTTTCACAAGTCAAAGCAGAACGAATTTCTACAGAATCAACAGCTGACTCTTCGATAAGGTCTGCAATTTCCTCCGTGATTTCTTCACCTGCTTTTGCAAGGATAGTTTTAGTAATAGGGTCGATAACATCATCAACAGCCGTTCTACCAAGAATTCTCTCAGCTAAAGGCTCAATGATATCTTCGTTTTCCTTAAGTGCTGAAACTGTGATACCTCTTAAAGTTTCACAATCAACCTCATTTACTACCACATCCTGTGCAACATCATGAAGACGTCTTGTTAGGTAACCTGCATCGGCTGTTTTAAGAGCAGTATCGGCCAAACCTTTACGAGCACCGTGTGTAGAGATAAAGTACTCTAACACGTCAAGACCCTCTTTAAAGTTAGAAAGAATTGGGTTTTCAATGATTTCACCAACAGAACCAGCGATGTTCTTTTGTGGTTTTGCCATCAAACCTCTCATACCTCCTAGCTGACGAATTTGCTCTTTAGAACCACGGGCTCCAGAGTGCATCATCATATAAACAGAGTTGAAACCTTGATCTTTATCTTCTAATTGTTGAAGAAGAGTTTCTCTTAGTCTTGTATTTACACGCGTCCAGATATCAATGATTTGGTTATAACGCTCACGCTCAGTAATAATACCAAACATATAGTTACTTTGAACCTCTTCTACTTCTTTACGAGCATTTACAATAAGATCTTGCTTCTCTTCAGGAATCATGATATCACCTAAACCAATAGATAGACCACCAGTAAAGGCAGTTTGGAAACCTAATGTTTTGATATCATCAAGGAAGTCAGCAGTTCTCGCAAAACTTACTTCTTTGAAAACTTGACCAATAATGGTTTGAAGTTTCTTCTTAGTAAGAAGTTCATTGATATATCCTACTTGCTCAGGAACGAACTGATTGAATAAAATTCTACCAGCTACTGTTTCTATAATCTTTTTCTCTAACTCACCTTTTTCGTTCTTAACAGTCAACTTACAATTGATGTAAGCATGTTTAGAAACAACACCTTCGTTCATCGCAATGATGACTTCTTCAGGAGAGTAGAATGTCATTCCTTCCCCATCAATTTTTTCATGCTCTGTAGAACGCTTACCCTTAGTCACGTAGTAAAGTCCCAAAACCATGTCTTGAGAAGGTACTGTAATAGGTGCACCGTTTGCAGGATTCAAAATATTATGAGAAGAAAGCATCAATACAGAGGCTTCCAAAACAGCTTCTTGTCCTAAAGGAACGTGAACGGCCATCTGGTCACCATCGAAATCGGCGTTAAATGCTGTACAAACTAGTGGGTGAAGTTGAATTGCTTTTCCTTCTACCAACTTAGGTTGGAATGCTTGGATACCTAATCGGTGAAGCGTAGGAGCACGGTTAAGCATAACCGGGTGACCTTTCAACACGTTTTCAAGAATATCCCAAACTACAGCGTCTTTCCTGTCAACTATTTTCTTAGCCGACTTAACCGTTTTCACTATACCACGCTCAATAAGCTTACGGATAATGAATGGTTTGAAAAGCTCAGCAGCCATTCCTTTAGGAAGACCACATTCGTGAAGTTTTAATTCAGGTCCAACTACAATTACAGAACGACCAGAGTAATCAACACGCTTTCCTAATAAGTTTTGACGGAAACGACCTTGCTTTCCTTTCAGCATATCTGAAAGAGATTTCAATGCACGGTTTCCATCAGAACGCACAGCGTTCACTTTTCTTGAGTTATCAAAAAGAGAATCCACTGCTTCTTGAAGCATACGTTTCTCATTTCTAAGAATAACTTCAGGAGCCTTAATTTCTAATAATCTCTTAAGTCTGTTGTTACGAATAATAACACGACGATAAAGATCATTTAAATCAGATGTGGCAAAACGACCACCATCTAAAGGCACAAGAGGACGTAATTCTGGTGGAATTACAGGAACCATCTTGATAATCATCCATTCTGGACGGTTTTCAATTCTGGTGTTAGCATCACGAAGAGCTTCTACAATTCTCAATCTTTTTAAAGCTTCTGCTTTTCTTTGTTGAGAAGTATCAGTAGCAGCTTGGTGACGTAATTGATAAGATAACTCATCAAGTTTAAGTCTACCAAGAAGCATCTCTAGAGCTTCTGCACCCATTTTGGCGATGAACTTTTGAGGATCATCATCAGGAAGCATTTGGTTTTCTCTTGGAAGCTTATCTACAATATCAAGATACTCTTCTTCCGTAAGGTAATCCATGTAAGAGATACCATCTTCTTCTTTAGCACCAGCTTGAATTACTACGTATCTCTCGTAGTAAATAATTTGGTCTAGTTTCTTAGACGAAAGTCCAAGTAGGTATCCAATTTTATTTGGAAGACTTTTGAAATACCAGATATGAGCTACTGGAACCACAAGTTCAATGTGACCCATACGCTCTCTACGTACTTTTTTCTCGGTAACCTCTACACCACAACGGTCGCAGATGATACCTTTATAACGAATACGCTTATATTTTCCACAGTGACACTCCCAGTCTTTAACTGGACCAAAAGTACGCTCACAGAACAAACCACCCATTTCTGGTTTGTAGGTTCTGTAGTTGATAGTTTCTGGTTGAGTAACTTCACCAAAAGAGCTTTCCAGAATAGATTCTGGAGAAGCCAAACTAATGGTTATGCTATTGAAGTCGCTGTTTAACTTTTTGTTTTTCTTAAAAGACATTTTCTTCTTTTTTAAATGAAAATGATAAATTATTTCAAGGTAATCTCAAGAGCCAATCCTCTCAATTCATGTACAAGTACATTGAATGATTCTGGAATTCCTGACTTAGGTAGATTTTCCCCTTTCACGATTGCCTCATAGGCTTTGGCACGGCCAACTACATCATCAGATTTTAATGTCAAAATCTCACGAAGAACATGAGAAGCACCAAATGCCTCTAATGCCCACACTTCCATCTCTCCAAAACGCTGTCCACCAAATTGAGCTTTACCACCCAATGGTTGTTGCGTAATTAATGAGTATGGTCCAATAGACCTAGCGTGCATTTTATCATCAACTAAGTGACCTAGTTTCAGCATGTAAATAATACCTACTGTTACTTTTTGGTCAAATTTCTCACCTGTAAGACCATTGAAAAGAACCGTTCTACCGAAATCTGGAAGACCAGCTTCTTTAAGTTCAGCGTCTACTTGCGTAGCAGTGGCTCCGTCAAAAATTGGTGTTGCATATCTTCTGTCAAGTTTTCTACCGGCCCAGCCTAATGCAGTTTCATAAAGCTGACCAATATTCATACGAGAAGGTACACCAAGCGGGTTTAGTACGATATCAACTGGGCTACCGTCTTCTAGGAATGGCATGTCTTCATGACGTACTATTCTTGCAACTACCCCTTTGTTACCGTGACGACCGGCCATCTTATCACCAACTTTCAGCTTACGCTTCTTAGCGATATAAACCTTAGCTAGTTTGACAATACCTGCTGGCAATTCATCACCTACTTCTAATACAAACCTTTCTCTCTTGAACTCACCGATAATCTCACTACGCTTAGAAAGATAGTTTTTAACTAATCTAACTAAAAGTTGGTTTGTCTCTTCAGTTTTAGTCCAACCTTCTAGCATGATATCACCCAATAAGTTAGACTCTTCAGGTACACTGTATGTACTTTCGTCTACGTATGGGTTTTTCTCTGGGAAAAGGTTATTAGTGATATTTGACTTGTTGAATTTAACTCCTTTAGAAATTAATTCATCACCAAATTTATGCTTAACGCCATTAGTAGTTTTTCCCGAAAGAACACCTACCATTTTGTCAATCATAATGGTTTTGATTTCAGAAAGGTTTTTGCTGTGCTCTTTAAGCAAAGTTTTCAACTCTTCTTTATGCTTAACTCTTTCTTCTTTCGAAGGTCTAGAGAAAAGTTTAGTATCAATAACCACACCTCTTAATGAAGGAGATGCTTTCTTAGATGCATCTTTTACATCACCAGCTTTATCTCCAAAAATTGCACGAAGAAGTTTTTCTTCTGGAGTTGGGTCTGACTCTCCTTTAGGAGTAATCTTACCAATCAAAATATCACCTTCTTTAATATGAGTACCTACTCTTACTATTCCGTTTTCATCAAGATTTTTAACAGTCTCTTCAGAAACGTTTGGAATTTCAGCAGTAAGCTCTTCTTGACCTCTCTTAGTATCTCTTACTTCTAAGTCGAACTCTTCAATGTGAAGCGATGTGAAAATATCGTCTCTTACTACTCTTTCAGATATTACAATCGCATCCTCAAAGTTATAACCTTGCCAAGGCATGAAAGCCACTAGCATGTTTCTACCTAGTGCTAGTTCACCACCTTGTGTAGCGTAACCTTCTACTAAGATTTGACCTTTTTGTACTCTATCCTTCATACCAACAATTGGTCTCAGGTTAATACAAGTGTCTTGGTTAGTTCTTCTAAATTTAATTAAGTCGTAAGTTTTCTCACTAGTGTTAAAGTTGACCATGATGTCATCTTCGTTCCAGTCATAATTAACTACGATTTTATTAGCATCTACATACTCAATAGTTCCTGGCCCTTCGGCTACAACCATTGTTCTAGAGTCACGAGCAATTCTACTCTCAAGACCGGTTCCTACAATAGGAGCTTCTGGTCTTAATAAAGGAACTGCCTGACGCTGCATGTTAGATCCCATCAAGGCACGGTTGGCATCATCATGCTCCAAGAACGGAATGATAGAAGCGGCAACCGAAACAATTTGATTAGGAGCAATATCCATGTAATCTACATCTTTCGGGTCTTTTAAAGGGAAATCACCTTCAAAACGACATTTCAGAGTAGCTGTAGTAAAGGCTCCTTTTTCATCAGTATCTGGCGTAGCCATGGCAATATTCTTACCATCTTCTTCTTCAGCAGTTAAGTACTGAACATCACCTGATAATTTTCCGTCAGCAATTTCCATGTAAGGAGTTTCAATGAATCCCATTGAATTAACCTTTGCATAGGTACAAAGCGAAGAAATAAGACCAATGTTTGGTCCCTCAGGAGTTTCAATAGTACAAAGACGACCGTAGTGCGTGTAGTGAACATCTCGAACCTCAAAACCTGCTCTTTCTCTAGAAAGACCACCTGGCCCAAGTGCTGACATTCTACGCTTATGCGTAATCTCAGCCAATGGATTAGTTTGGTCCATGAACTGAGAAAGCTGGTTAGTACCAAAGAATGAGTTAATTACTGAAGAAAGAGTTCTTGCATTAATCAAGTCAACTGGTTTGAAATCTTCGTTATCACGAACATTCATACGCTCTTTGATGGTACGAGCCATACGAGCAAGACCTACACCAAACTGGCTAGATAACTGCTCTCCAACTGTTCTAACACGACGATTAGAAAGGTGGTCAATATCATCAACAACAGTCTTAGCATTAATCAAAGTGATTAAGTACTTAACAATTTTGATAATATCTTCTGTAGTTAATACTCTTTTGGTCAATTCCGTGTCCATTTCCAATTTGGTATTGACACGATATCTTCCTACTTCACCAAGGTCGTAACGTTTTTCAGAGAAGAATAAACCCTGAATAATTTCACGAGCGGTAGCTTCATCAGGAGCTTCTGTATTTCTAAGTTGACGGTAGATTTGTTCTACGGCCTCTTTCTCAGAGTTAGAGCTATCTTTTTGAAGCGTGTTATATATAATGTTGTAATCTGCTATGTTAGCATCTTCACGGTGAAGAATGACAGACTTTTGGTCTGTATCCAAAATTAATTGAATATCTTCTTCGGTGATGATGGAGTCACGCTCCATGATTACTTCGTTTCTATCAATAGAAACAACCTCACCTGTATCTTCATCAACGAAATCTTCCGTCCAAGTTTTAAGAACCCTTGCAGCTAGTTTTCTACCAATTGCTTTTTTAAGGTCTTTTTTACTTGCCGTAACTTCTTCCGATAATTCGAAAAGGTTAAGGATATCTTTATCAGAACCAAAACCAATAGAACGAAGAAGTGTAGTTACTGGGAATTTTTTCTTTCTGTCAATATATGCATACATCACATTATTAACATCAGTAGAAAATTCAATCCAAGAACCCTTCATCGGGATTACTCTGGCTGAATAAAGTTTTGTTCCGTTTGTATGCTTACTCATAGAGAAGAATACACCTGGAGAACGGTGGAGTTGAGATACGATAACCCTTTCTGCACCATTGATAACAAACGAACCTCTGTTTGTCATGTAAGGGATATTTCCTAAGAATACCTCTTGCTCAATAGTTTCGAAATCTTCGTTATCATCATCATTACAAAGCAATCTTAGTTTTGCTTTTAATGGAACAGAGTAAGTTAATCCTCTGTCAATACACTCATCAATAGAGTATTTTGGTGGGTCGACGGTATAGTCGACGAATTCAAGCACAAAGTTCTCCCTAGAATCTGCTATCGGGAAATTATCCATAAATACTTTGTACAAACCTTCGGCACGGCGGCTTTCAGCTGGAGTATCTATCTGGAAAAATTCCTGAAAAGATTGAAGTTGAATATCCAAGAAATCTGGATACTCTAAAGCAGGGTGAACATTGGCAAAACTCTTCCTTCCGGTTGCTGTCAAATTCAAAGCTTTAATTGTTTAAATTAAAAAAAATTATAACTTGTTGGTATTTAAAAACGCTAGGCGTCTTTTACCAAAGAACTCGCAGTGAAGCCAATTGATGCCCCTTTGCAACTGTCCTACGAAAAACAGCAGTGTATCGGGCAAAAACCTTATTAATTAATCAAGAGTTTAACGTCTTGAATATCTTTTATTGTGTGTTATTAGAATGCGGCTGTTATTTACAGCAAAAGACTCGACCGATTTTCCAAAGAAAATCGGACCGAGTCTGATGTTTGGTTGAAGTATAGCTTACGCTAATTCTACTTCAGCACCAGCTTCTTCAAGCTGCTTTTTCAAAGCTTCTGCTTCGTCTTTTGCAATACCTTCTTTCACTGCTTTAGGAGCAGAATCAACTAGGTCTTTAGCGTCTTTCAAGCCTAAGCCTGCAAGATCTTTAACTAATTTCACTACTTGAAGTTTGCTTCCACCAGCTGATTTAAGAATTACATCAAAAGTTGATTTTTCTTCAACTGCTGCACCAGCATCACCTGCAGGTCCTGCTACCATTACAGCTCCACCAGCTGCTGGCTCAATACCGTACTCGTCTTTAAGAATGTCAGCTAACTCGTTTACTTCTTTAACAGTAAGGTTAACTAATTGTTCTGCGAAGGCTTTTAAATCTGCCATTATTTCTAAAAATTTAAATAGTTTATACTTTGATTAAAATTAGGCGGCTTCTTTCTCTGAAAGAGTTTTAAGAATACCTGCCAGTTTGTTACCACCACTCTGCAGACCACCAATAACGGTTTTCGCAGGAGATTGAAGTAACATGATTACGTCGCCAATTAATTCGGCTTTAGATTTCAAGCTAGCAAGCATATCCAATTGATCATGACCTATAAATAGTTCAGCGTCAATAGATGCACCTTTTAGTAAAATCGAATCCTTGTTTTCTTTCAAGAAGTCTTTGATAAGTTTGGCAGCATCTTTCCCTGATTCAGGGTGAAACATAATGCCTGAAAAACCTGTCAAAACTGACTCTTTGAATGGCGTGTAATCTGTGTCTAGTGTTTCTAGAGCTTTCTCTATAAGAGTGTTTTTAACAACTTTGTATTCAATACCTCTTTCAAAGCAAAGTCTACGTAGCTTATTAGTAGTAGCTACGGTCATTCCACTTGCGTCTGTGATATAGAAAAATGGGTTGTTAGCAAACTTCTCAGACAGATCCTGAATTATCGCTCCTTTGTCTTGTCTATTCATGATTACAATCCGTTTATTCCGGTAAGATCAACTTTTATTCCTGGGCTCATAGTACTAGACAATGTAATGCCTTTTACGTATGTTCCTTTCGCAGAAGATGGCTTCAACTTAATGATTGTTTGAATCAATTCATTAGCGTTAGCTTCTAACTGCTCAGCTCCAAAGGATGTTTTGCCAATACCAGCGTGAATAATACCAGTTTTATCAACTTTAAAGTCAATTTTACCAGCTTTTACTTCAGTAACTGCTTGACCAACGTTAGGTGTTACTGTTCCTGCTTTAGGATTCGGCATAAGACCTCTTGGTCCTAGTACTCGTCCTAAACGTCCCAATTTCGCCATAACAGCAGGCATAGTGATAATCACATCTATGTCTGTCCATCCTTTTGAAATTTTGTCGATGTATTCATCAAGACCTACGTAATCAGCACCAGCGTCTTTAGCTTCTTGCTCCTTATCAGGAGTACAAAGAACTAAAACTTTGATCTTCTTACCAGTTCCATGAGGAAGAGCCACAACGCCACGAACCATTTGGTCCGCTTTACGTGGGTCAACACCCAATCGGATGTCTAAATCAACAGAAGCGTCAAACTTAGTGTATGAAATTTCTTTCAACACTGAAGTAGCCTCAGCCAAAGTATAATCCTTAGTAGAATCATATTTCTCGAGAGCTTCTTTTCTTTTTTTGCTTAATCTTGCCATTTGTTTGTTTTGGTAAATAACGCCACTGTTAAGTGGCTCCCATTAATAATTTAATTAGAAAGGTGCTGCACCTTTGATTCTAATCCCCATGTTAGCTGCACTACCTGCTACCATTTTCATGGCAGATTCAACAGTAAAACAGTTAAGATCTGGCATCTTAGTTTCGGCAATAACCTTAACTTGATCCCAAGTTACAGTTCCGACCTTAGCACGATTTGGCTGGTCTGAACCCGACTTAACTTTTGCTGCATCTTTAAGTAATACGGCCGTAGGAGGAGTTTTAATTACGAACTCAAATGATTTATCTGTGTAGTATGTTACTAACACAGGAACCACTTGTCCCATTTTATCTTGTGTTCTAGCATTGAACTGCTTACAGAACTCCATGATATTAATACCCTTAGAACCTAAGGCAGGACCAATAGGAGGTGCAGGGTTAGCTTGACCACCCTTTGCCTGTAATTTTAAGTATCCTGCGATTTCTTTCGCCATAGTTTTACTTGTTTAATATTGAGAAATACGAAATGACGAACCACAAATTAGTTTCGATAGCGTAAGTCACAATCAGCTATTTCTACTTAAAATGCTCATTCGTTTCTCCAAAAGATCAATTCCATTCTCAGGGGAAGCCTAGCAGCTGCTTGGAAGAGCAAACTGACAAGAAAACAATTGACCTTTTGCCGTTCTAAAATCACATGATTCTTCAAACGGACTGCAAAAGTAATTTATTATTTTGTTTTACGCAAGGTTGTTGTGAATAAAATGCTGATAGTTATGGAGATGAGGGTGGTGAAAAAGAAAAGCTCGCTATCTGCATAGCGAGCTTTTAAATATATATGGTAGAAAATGTGTTACGACAATTTCTCTACTTGTACGTAACTTAATTCTACCGGAGTGCTTCGGCCAAATATTTTGACACTAACACTAAGTTTCTTTTTATCTTCGTAAATTTCTTCAACGCTACCTTCAAAAGTTGAGAAAGGTCCGTCAATAACTTTTACAGCTTCTCCAACAACGAATGAGATGTTAGAGTCAATAGCCTCTTCTTCAACTTCGTTTTGAACACCTAAGAATCTATTAACTTCTGAAAGTCTTAATGGTTCTGGTTCAATAGATGAGTTACCATCTTTTCTTAAGAAGCCAATAACACCTGGTAAGCTTTTAATCATGTGCATTACCTCTCCGTTATTTAAATCGGCTTGGATTAGCATATAACCAGGCATGAAGTTCTTTTCACGAACACGCTTTTTACCGTTTTTAACTTCTACTATTTTTTCGGAAGGAATTAAAATCTGAGGAATGAAGTCTTTAAGATTTGCTCTTTCAGCCTCATTCTCAATGTACATTTTGATCTTCTTCTCTTGGCCAGAAACAGCTCTTACTACGTACCAGTTTATTTCTTCCATAATTCTTTAGAATGATTGATAAAGTAACTTCAGACCATTGTCTATAACGAAATCAATGGCTCCAACCACCAATGCGAAAATAATAGAGGCAATAAGTACTAAAGTAGCACTAGCCTGCAATTCGCTGAATTTAGGCCATGTTACCTCATTGGTAATTTCGTGCCAAGACTCTTTTACAAAACTTTGTAATTTTTCCATTTTATCAAATTAAAGCACGGGCACAAGGATTCGAACCCTGATCAACGGTTTTGGAGACCGCTATTCTACCATTGAACTATGCCCGTGTATAAAAAAAAAGTACTCCGTTTGAGGGAGTATTTGGGCTGCAAATGTAGGAAGAAAAATTACTTTATCAAATGTTTCTTCTACCCTTTTTGTTTTACTAGGATTTTTCTGGTCACAATGATACTGATTAGGCAGAAAAATGAGCCTAAAAGGAAAGGTGCTCCTGGGAAATAAATTTCAGAATCTTTTGCCGAAAAATAGCCGAAAAGTCCTAACATGAGGGGTTGGCCTACAATGGCGGCAATGCTTAAAACGCTGGTAAGGGCACCTTGTAGCTCACCTTGTTCATTTGGTTTAACTTGACTAGAAATAATTCCTTGAAACGCAGGATTAGCTAATCCGCTAAGTGCGAAGGGTACCATAATAGCGTACATCATCCAGCCTTGACTAACAAAAGCGAAGGCAAGGAGCCCAAACATATTTATGGTTAGGCCAACAAATAATGATTTTACTTGACCTATTTTAGGTATGATGACTCGTATAAGGCCACCTTGGACAATGGCTATCATTAGCCCAACAAAACCCAAGGAAAGGCCGACTTGCATTTCGGTCCATTGAAATTTTTCTATAGTATAGAAAGACCAACTTGATTGAACAGCATGACCAGCTACATAAACTAGAAATAGTGATGCAACCAATGAAAGAATAAAGGGATAGCGTTTAAGGTTTAGTAAACTGCCAATAGGGTTGGCTCTTTTTATGTCAAACTTTCTTCGGTTTTCGGGAGCTAAAGATTCGGGAAGTACAAAATAGCCATAGAGCCAATTTAAGAAAGATAGTGCTGCAGAGGCGTAGAAAGGGAGTCTGGTGTCATAAGAACCTAAAACGCCACCTAGTGTGGGACCTATAATAAAACCTAGGCCAAATGCAGCTCCTAGAAGGCCAAAGTTTTGAGCTCTTTTCTCTGGGGTGCTTACATCCGCTATATAAGCGTTTGCAGTGGTGAAACTTGCTCCAGTAATACCAGCAATGGTACGGCCTAGAAACAGCCAGCCAATGGTAGGTGCTAGTGCTTGGAAAAGGGAGTCGATTCCGAACCCTAGTAAGGAAAAAAGTAAGACTTTCCTTCTGCCATACTGGTCACTTAGTCCACCTATGATAGGGGAGAAGAGAAATTGCATGGAAGCGTATATTAAAACAAGCCCCATGGCATACTGACTAGCGTCACTTATAGTTCCACCGACTAAATCTTGGATAAGAGCTGGAATTATTGGAATTACAATACCAATTCCTATTACATCTATAAGGACAGTTATAAATATAAAGACAGTAGCGGCTTTTCTTGTTTTCATTTTATGGAATGCCTTTTACACAAAAAAAGCACTCCGTGAGGAGTGCTTTTTTAATATCTAAAATAATTCGAGATTATTCTATTATTTCGGTTACTTGACCTGCACCTACAGTACGTCCACCTTCACGAATCGCGAATCTAAGACCTTTATCCATAGCAATTGCATTAATCAATGTAACTTCGATAGTTACGTTATCACCTGGCATAACCATTTCTACGTTTGCAGGTAGCATGATTTCACCAGTTACGTCTGTAGTTCTGAAGTAGAACTGAGGACGGTATTTGTTAAAGAATGGAGTATGACGACCACCTTCTTCTTTAGAAAGAACGTAAACTTCACCTTTAAACTTAGTATGTGGTTTAACAGAACCTGGCTTACAGATTACCATTCCACGTTTAATTTGAGATTTCTCAACACCTCTTAAAAGTAAACCAGTATTATCACCAGCCTCACCTCTATCAAGAATCTTACGGAACATCTCAACACCAGTTACAGTTGACTTCAAGTTCTCTGCACCCATACCTAAGATGTCTACAGCGTCACCAGAGTTAATTACACCAGTTTCGATACGACCAGTAGCTACAGTTCCACGACCAGTAATAGAGAATACATCCTCAACTGGCATTAGGAAAGGCTTATCAGTCGCTCTTTCTGGAAGAGGGATGAAAGTATCAACCGCTTCCATTAATTCTTCAATAGTTTTAACCCATTTTTCTTCTCCGTTCAAGCCACCAAGTGCTGAACCTTGAATTACAGGAATGTTATCACCATCGAATTTATAGAATGTCAATAGTTCACGAATCTCCATTTCTACTAATTCAAGTAGTTCAGGATCATCCACCATATCAACTTTGTTCATAAATACTACTAACTCAGGAACACCTACCTGACGAGCAAGAAGGATGTGCTCACGTGTTTGTGGCATAGGACCATCAGTAGCAGCAACAACAAGTATGGCACCATCCATTTGAGCCGCTCCAGTAACCATGTTTTTTACGTAATCCGCGTGACCAGGACAGTCAACGTGTGCGTAGTGACGGTTAGCAGTTGCATACTCAACGTGTGAAGTATTAATAGTAATACCACGCTCTTTTTCTTCAGGAGCATTATCAATAGATGAAAAGTCTCTTAAAGCTGAAAGTCCTTTACCTGCTAGTACTGTTGTAATCGCAGCAGTCAAAGTTGTCTTTCCGTGATCGACGTGACCAATAGTACCAATATTTACGTGAGGCTTACTACGGTCAAAATTCTCTTTTGCCATATTGTTATTAAATTAAATTATATTAAATCCGATGTAAAAATCAAAATAAAAAATCACATAGAAAAACTTCTAGTGATAAACACCTCCTTTTACTCGAAACAAGGAGAGCCTTCGAGCAGAATTGAACTGCCGACCTCTTCCTTACCAAGGAAGTGCTCTACCCCTGAGCTACGAAGGCTTTTTAGAGCGAGTGACGTGGTTCGAACACGCGACCTACAGCTTGGAAGGCTGTCGCTCTACCAGCTGAGCTACACTCGCATTTCTGCGTCTAAAAAACTGTGGGGGCGGATGGATTCGAACCACCGTAAGCGAAAGCTAGCAGATTTACAGTCTGCCCCATTTGGCCACTCTGGTACACCCCCAAAAATCGTAATATTTACTAGACAAAGAACTTGTTCCTGAAAAAGGAGTTGCAAAAGTAGGGCGATTTTTTGAATTGGCAAAACATTGATTAAAAAAAACCTATTTTTTTTCAAGGTTGTAAAAGTGACTTTGGCTGGTTCGCTTAAAAGAAATTTTTAAGAGCCTAATTACGAGCCATTTGCTTATAATCGTATGCCAAAACTGTATGCTTGTAAATCTTTTGCATTTATTTGATTTGACTTAAATAGTGGTTTTAAATCGTACCTAAAGAAAAATGACAGCCCACCTTTTTTTCCAATTTCGGATGTAAGGCCGTAATTAAATCTATTAAGGTTAAATCCATCTCGTATCTTTTCTTTGTTTCCGTCTGTATCTTTTGTTTTGGTATGGCTGCCTATTCTATAGCCCATGTAACCTCCTAAGCTTAATTTAAAACCTTGCTTTTTTGTTCCGAGGCTCAATAATAAAGGAAGGTTTATGTAAGGCACTGTTAGTTTTGACTTCTTGGTCTCATATCCTAATGTTTCAAAGGTGACTTGCCCATCTTGGTTTACAATACCATTGCTGTTTTCAAACATGAGATTATAAATCGCAAACTCTGGACCATAGCTAAAGGCTAAGTCAAGATTTTTGCTTTTTGAGAGCGTTGCATTTTTTCTAAAAGAAAACGCAAGGTATCTGGAGCTCCATGGCCTAAGTTTGCTTAGCTGTGATGGAGCTGTGGTGGATGAGTTTTTATAGTTATTAAGACCTATGTAAAATCCAAAATCGCTTCGAGGAAAGAATTTTGGACTAGATTCGGGTGAATGGTTGTTTTGATTATCTGCGGACTCCCAATTGTCTTCATCTAGGGCCTCCTCAAAATCATCCATTTTTTCAAGAAATTTTTGATGAGGGCTTATTCCAACAATCTGAAGTTTTTGACCCGAAGGGCTCATTACCTTTAATGTGTCATTTCGATATTTGTCGTTTTGGATATCATTCAGAATATTTTGAGTCTCATCTTTGCCTAGGCCGAGCTCAGTTAATAGCTTTTCAAGATTAAATGTAATAGGAATATCTATTTCTTTATTTCCGGTGCTTATGACTGTCACTCTTTTATTGAGCGAATTATCAGAAAATGAAAGAATGGTGGTGTCTGCAGCTGCCCATTCCATGCTGTAAGCTGTTTGGAAAGAAATTAGACTAAGTAGCACTAAAAGTTTTTTCATTGTAAAATAGCTGATGAATAAGATTATTGCTTAGAAAGTTTTCCTTTAACCCATCTGAATCGTTCTTTGAATTGCATGGTCTCATGCCCTATAAAGCCGTCTTCATTATTAAGGATAGATTGGTCGCTTGATGCTGTAATGCTATTGAAACTTGTTTTTTCTCCATGTTTCAAATGTTTAAGTTCAGTGAATACTTTAGCCATTAAAGACCGGTCTTCCTCTAAAATAGAGGAACCTAGGTCTTCAGCTTCAGCTAAAGTAATAGGTGAATCAGAATTTATTTCTGGTAAATATATCTCTTCTGTATCAAGTTCCGTGGCAACAATGATTATAGTCTCGCCAACACTTGTTTGGAAGAGGTCTTTTGAAGTTTGTAAATCTTCAGCCTTTAAATCAGCTTCATTTTTAGATTTTTTATCTTCAGCCGCTTGTAGAGCCAAGGTAAGTCTGTCTTGAATGAGCTCATCAGTTTCAATTATACCAGTTAGACTTTTTACGGGTTTCGGAGTAATTGTTTTTTGAATACCAGTGTTTTCTATTTGACGTATTTCTTTATCAGGTAGTGTACCAGGTTCTTTTTTACTGGTTGAATTTGTAAGCTCTTCTTGTTCCGGTTCCGGAGTTGAAATAGTGTTTTCAGAAGTGGCTTGTGTTTTAGTTTTAGTTGATTCCACAGAATGCTCCGCCAAAGCTGAATCTGTATTGAAATCAGAACTATTATTAAGGAAAAACCAACTTAAGGCACCAATAAATATTATTCCAGCAGCTGCTGAGAAGTACCAAAAGGGTTTTCTAGAAGAGTCCTCTGTGTTGATAGAAGCCAAAAACTTTTCTTTCGCCTCAAGAGAGGGTTCTATTTCAAAACCAGAAAGCTTTTGGCGAAAAAGCTCATCTATTGGATGTTTTTTGTTTTTAATTGAATTCATTTTTTAAGCTGTTATCCTGATTTTCTAATCTTTTTTGGAGCATTGCTCGTGCTCTGCTCAGTTGTGACTTGGATGTACCTTCCGAAATGCCCAGTTGTTCTGCAATTTCGGAATGACTAAAACCTTCAATGGCGTAGAGGTTAAAAACCGTTTTATAGCCTTGCGGCAAAGTGTTGATCATGGAGAGTAAGTCTTCCGCTTCTAGTTTAGAAGAAGCTTGTGTTTCAAAATTTGAGACAGAAACGTCTTCAATCCCAACCTCTTTTGTTTTAATAGACCTTAGTTTCATTAAGGCCTCGTTTACCATGATGCGTTTAATCCATCCTTCAAAGCTTCCTTTGAAATTAAACTGGTCAATCTTTTCAAAGATTTTCATAAAACCTTTGAGCATTACATCTTCTGCGGCCATTTGGTCACCCATATAACGCATGCATATACCGAACATCAAACCTGAGTAGCGTTCGTATAAGTGATTCTGAGCTTTTTTGTCTCCTCGTTTTAATGCTTTTGCCAGATTGTGTTCTGAGCTAAACAAGGATAAAATTTTTGTCATAAATGGCCTGTTTCAAACCTAAGATGCATCTTTTATCTCGGATGGTTGCACGAGGTGCTAAAAAAAGTGTTTAAGTCTGGGAATCTACTTAAATAAGGGAAACTAATTTTTTGGACATGGAGAATGATGTTTGACTTAAGGTTTTTGCCATCGACCCAATGAATGGTTTTAACGAATGATTTTGATGGTAAATCGACTCTACACTACTGACCTTAGAATTATGCGTACTTTAACAAATGAGGGCATAAAGTAAGTCGAAATTCTATTAGTTTTTAGGCTGAGGTTTATGTACTCCTATAAAGAATTTGAAATTCAATGTAGAATTTAGGTTAAAAGGTGAGCATATTACCCCTCTAAGTTTTTAGAGGGGTTAATATTTTAAATAGTAATTATTTCAGTCTAACAGCCTTATTTTGAGTAGGCTTTCTAAATCACAGAATAATATTATTTATCTTTGGCACGGTAATTGAAAATATTACATATAAATACTCGTGCAAAATGAAAAAACTTACCATACTGGCTCTGGCCTTCTCTCTTATCACACTTAGTTCCTGGACTTCTAATAAAGATGTAAAGACTGTAGAATTTTACAGTGGCACTTATGACAATTTCCTTAGGACAGCTAAGAAACAACATAAACCAATCATACTAGATTTTTGGGCTTCATGGTGTGGACCTTGCAAAAAGATGGATAGAGAAACTTTTTCAGATGCTGGCTTAGCGGAGTACTTAAATGATAATTATCTAGTTTACAGAGTGAACATAGATTCGGAAGATGGAAAGGCAATTGTAGAACGTTTTGGTGTGAAAGAATTTCCAACGTTATTGATAGCGGACTATAAAGGAAATGAGGTGACAAAACTTAAAGGGTTTTATTATCCTGACTATTTGACAAAAACACTAGACGGTTTGGACGAGTCTCATAGGCTTTTGAGCTCCTCAAAGAAAGAGCAATATGTAATGAACTAACGTAGCTTTTCAATATAAACACTTAAGTCAATCAGTAGGTTGGCTTTTTTTATGTAAAAAAATAAATCTCGTTTAAAGACCTGTTATTTTTGCAGCATGAGTTTACAAAATGATTTGCTCTTAAGAGCGGCCAAAGGAGAAGACCAAGAAAGAGTACCTGTATGGGTAATGAGGCAAGCAGGTAGAATTTTAAAGGAATACCGTGCTGTGAGAAAAACAGCAGGTAGTTTTATTAATTTGGCCAAGAGTCCTGAAATGGCGGCGGAAGTAACGCTTCAACCAGTCGATATTTTAGGAGTGGATGCTGCAATTATATTTTCGGATATCTTAGTAGTACCTGAGGCAATGGATTTGCCATATGAGATGGTAGAAAAAGTAGGGCCTATCTTTAGAAAAACAATTAACTCTAAGGCTGAGGTTGACGCTCTTAATACAGGGGATATTGAAGACAGGCTTTCTTATGTACTAGATGCTATCAAATTAGTCAAAACAGGTTTGTCTGAAAGGGTACCTTTAATAGGTTTTGCTGGAGCTCCTTTTACTATTTTCTGCTATATGATAGAAGGGAAAGGATCTAAGACATTCTCTGAAGCCAAGAAAATGCTTTATACAGAGCCTGAATTGTCGCATCAGTTATTACAGAAAATTACAGATGTAACTATTACTTATTTGAAAGCTCAAGTAGCTTGCGGAGCTAATTTAGTTCAGGTTTTTGACAGCTGGGCTGGAATACTCTCTCCAAGTCAATACTCAGCTTTTGCTACACCATATATTTCTCAAATTTGTAAAGCTATTAATAACGTTCCCGTAACTGTTTTTGCCAAAGGAGCATATTTTGCAAGAGAAGAAATAGGCCAGTTAGACTGTAACGTAGTAGGAATGGACTGGAATATGGATATTCTGGAGACAAGAAAGTTAATCCCAAATAAGACTTTACAGGGTAATTTGGATCCTTGTGTGTTATATGGCTCTTTCCAAGAAATAGAAAAAGAAACTACTGCAATGCTAAATAAATTTGGTAAGCAGAAGTATATCGCAAATTTAGGACACGGAGTATATCCTGATATGAATCCCGATAATGTGAAGTGTTTTATTGATACAGTGAAGGCTTGGTAGCGTAATCGAGGGTTTTGCTTTTCATAAAAAATCCATAAAAATGAAGTACGTAATTTATCTTTTCCTTTTTTCGACTTTTGCCTGTGTTCGGACTGTTCCCAATGGGGGTGAAAGCAACGTTGAAAAAGCAAGTTTTCGTGGTATTCATAAGAAGATAGCCATCTTACCTTATGAAAGCCTTGAACAAAAGCAGTTTTTTGTCACGCTTGCGGAGCAGGTAAGCAAGGGTAGACAGGAGGTATCGGTTCAAAGTTATATAGAGACCAATAGAATTTTAAAAGATAAGGGCATAGAAGAAGAGGGCTTTGATTCTAGTGAGCTTGGTCGGGTTTTAGGAGTTGACGCCATCATTATCTGTAAATCTTCTTTGGAAGAGTCTGTGGGTGGAAGAGATGTTGTCACTACAGTCTTTTGTTCAATTTATGACACTAAGACCTTAAAGCTTGTTTGGGATGAAAAAACTGAAGTTAGTAGTAAGTATAATTTAGGGGAAATTAGACCGTCGATGGTTCGTAGAGGTATTTTGGCATTAGTTAAAGCTCTTCCTTATTAATTTTTTAGGATTTTAGGACAGAATCAAGCCAGTTAATCGCTTGATTTATGAAAATTCAAATAGTAAGTTAGATTTCGTATAGAACCTTTTTTGTCTTTTTAGTTAATTGTTTATCAGTAGTTTATGTTTATTTGGGCTTTGGTGGATTCAAAGTATCATTTAAACTAAGCTATTATGAATAGAAATTTTATCATATGTCTCATATTGACCTTCTCTTTTTCGGCCTGTCAAAGAAGATTTAATAAAGTTGTTGAATATCCAACGGGCCTTCAAGAGTCTTCTATTATTAATCAAGATGCCTACATAGGGAAGGTGGCCGTGCTTCAAAGCAAGACAATGGCTTACCCTTTTTCAGAAGAAAAAAAACAATGGGATGAATCAAGCCTGCTAAGACCTAGTTATCTTCAAAGGGAGTTGTTCATTGGCTTGGCAAAGAGAGTGGCAGAGGGTAAGCTTGATTTGGCACTTCAGAGCTTTTTAGAATCTAACTCAAAAGTAAAGCGTCATAAATTACAATATTCCAGCTTGTCGAGAGCCGACAGGGTTTATATTGGAAATACGTTGGATGTTGATGGCTTGGTAGTTTGTGAGTTTTATGATGGTGTAAATGATTCTGACTGGATTGAAAACTATGATGAAATTGAACGTATAGAGAAAATAGTCTTTTTTATTTCCATGTACGATGCGAGAAATGGTAAGTTGGTTTGGAGAGAAAAAACAACTGTTTCTGTAAATGGGAGATCCAATAAACTTGGGCATTTGGTCTTAGACAATATTAGCTCTCTTTTGAAAGATTTACCTCAAAGGGTGGAGAGGGCTGGCGGCTATAAAGAAATAACTTTTTTATAGAAGCTTTTGAAGTACATATTAAATACAACAATTTTGTCCCTAAAAGCGTATTTATAAGTATGAAAAGAATATTGACGGCTTTAGTGGTTCTAAGTTATATAGTGACAAGTTGTGCTTCAAATGCTCCATATGTTTCCGCAGATGTGCAGAGTGCTATTTCAAGACACCAGAAAATTGCGGTACTTCCTTTTGAAGTAAGTTTTAATGAGGAATATAAGCAGAATAGACGAGGAAGAACTGGTGTTGAGTATTGGCGAGAGCAAGAAAGATTAGCTGGTTTAGATATGCAGAAGGAGTGTTTTATTTCTGTGGCGAAACAAGTAGAAAAAGGAAAGTTTGAAAAAGTAGTTCAAGACTTTTTGACAACAAACAAGCTTTTGGAGTCTTCAGGAGTTAAAATTTATGACATTCCTAAATTAGATAAAGGCGACCTATGCCGCGTACTGAATGTGGATGCGGTGGTGTGGGGAGAAACTAGTATTGTGGTTAATCCACCCTTTGGATTTAGTGCTTTACCTGGCGGAGCAACTACTTATGGAAATTTATACGATGGAAGAACGGGGGAGTTATTATGGCAAAAGAAATTAAGCCAAAACCCAACTAGCAGAATGGATACGCCACAGAGGCTAGGAGCTGAGACAGCAAGGCAATTAGCTAAGATTTTGCCTTATAATGGAAGACGTTAAAAGTTTTGATAATAATTTAAAGCGAAGCTTTAAGTTCTTTTTCTAATTTATCTATGGTAATGGAAGCATGCTTACGCATTAGGAGTTCTGCTTTTTCTCCGTTTCCTTCCCTAATGGCTTCTATTATGCCCATGTGCTCAGGGAGTGTTTCTTCTGGAGTTCTTAATAATCCATAAATAAAAGTCATTTGTAAGTAATTTGCCAAGGCATCCATCTTTTGTAAAACGGTGTTATTGCTTAACTCACAGATGGTATTATGAAAATCTTGGTCGGCTTTGCGATAACTTTCGCTATTTATATAAGTATTGTTTAAGTAAGGTTTAAAAAAGGAGGCTAGTTTGTCTGCTATTTTTTTATGTTCCGGATTTTTGGCCAGCTTTCTGGCAGCCAATCCTTCTAGTACTTCTCTACATTCAAAAGCGTCAATCTTATCTTTTAAGTTATGTTCTTTTACGAAGTAGCCTTTTCTGGGTACAGATTCAATCAAAAACTCACTTTCCAGCATTTGAAGTGCTTTATGTAAGGGCATGCGACTAATGCCTAAGTCTGCCGCTATTTTTTCCTGAACCAGTTTTTGCCCCTTTACCAGATTACCTTTCAGTATTCTGTTTTTTAATTCATGGTATGCTAGCTTACTTAGGTCGGAATGCTTTATCATGTATACTGTATTTTGTATACAAAAGTATTGGAAAATCACTAGATTTGTTAGGATAGGTAAATTAAACAGTTTGCTAGTTTAGTCTAGCTATTTATTAAGTGTCATGAAGTGAGAGGCTTATGTTTTATCTAAGCCCATGATTTTTACAAATTGCAACCTGAAGAGAACAACAAAAACAAACATTTTTTAATGAGAAAATTTCAACCGCTCAGTCGTATTCTAGGCCTCTTGGGCTTTATTTTTTTAGTGGGGTGTGTAAAACCTCAAACAGAAAACTGGCAATGGAACACATTAATCGTCAATGGCGAACCCGTGGCTCGGCATGAAGCTGGCTTAGTAGCTCATGATTCTAAAATATATCTTTTAGGAGGTAGAAGAATAAATGAAACTTCACAATTTGACCCGGCAACAAATACATGGGTTTCAAAAGCGAAGACACCCTTAGAATTACATCATTTTCAGCCAGTAAGTTATGGTGGAGCTATTTATATAGTAGGTGCTATGACTGGACAGTGGCCAAATGAAAAACCATTAGAGAAGGTCGTGATTTATCACCCAAAGGAAGATAAATATGAATTTGGCCATACTATTCCTGAAGATAGAAGAAGAGGAGGAGCAGGGGCAGTGGTCTATAATAATAAGATTTATGTGGTAGGTGGAATTACTAATGGACACATGGACGGCTCAAAAGCATGGTTCGATGCTTATGACCCTAAAACTGGAGAATGGGAGGTTTTGGAAGATGCTCCAAGTGACAGAGACCATTTTCAGGCCGTGGCTGTTAATGATAAATTGTATGCATTTGGTGGAAGAAATAGCTCTAGAAGAACCGGAGAAGACATGTCGAGAACGATTCAGCATGGCAATATTTACGATTTCAAAAAAGACAAATGGCAGCCAGTGACTAGTAATTTGGCCATACCTACTCAGCGAGCAGGAAGTTTTGCTTTTGCTCATAATAATTTGGTGATAATAGGTGGCGGAGAGCAAGCAGGAATGGATTTAGCTCAAAATGAGGTGGAAGCTTTCAATACCCTGACAGAAATGTGGGAGGCTTGGCCATCATTTAATAGAGGAAGGCATGGTACCGGTTTTGCGGTGATTGGTGATTATGTTTACACGGCATCTGGCTGTGGGAAACCTGGTGGAGAGCCGGAACTTAAGTCTGTAGAGCGTTTGCGTTTACCTGAAAAATCTTCTTTTGTTCCTTTGAAGGGTGTCATAAAAACGCCAGTTTATACCAAGTTAAATACAGTGACCTTGTCTTTTGAAGGACCTCAAACTTCTGAAAGTGCTGCTGATAATCCATTTTTGAATTACAGACTTTTAGTAGAGTTTAAGCATAAAGAAAGTAATCAAACCATTAGAGGTTTTTACGCTGCCGATGGAAATGCTGGCGAGACTAGTGCAGATGCAGGGGCTATTTGGAATGTTAGGTTTACTCCAGATAAAATTGGCGATTGGACTTACAAAGCGAGCTTACAAAAAGGTGAAAACATAGCTTTAAGTAATGATGGGAATGCAGGTGCTGCTGTTTCCATCACTAATTCTGAAGGAAAGTTTATTGTGGTTCCTTCTGATAAAGATGAAGCAGATTTTAGAGCAAAAGGCCGTTTGGTGGCAAGTGAAGGTTACTTCAAATTTAACGATACCAATAAGTATTGGTTAAAAATGGGAACTAACAGTCCAGAGAACCTTCTCGCTTATGAAGGTTTTGACGGTACTTTCAGAATTTCGGCGGAGGCGAGTGATGGTGAGGCTACTGCTTCAGAAGAATTGCATAAATATGCAAACCATGAAAAAGACTGGAAATTAGGAGACCCAACTTGGCAAAATGGAAAAGGCAAATCCATCATTGGTGCCATGAATTACTTGTCGTCAAAAGGAATGAACACCGTGTACTTTTTGAGTATGAACATTCTGGGAGATGGAAAAGATGTGTGGCCGTATACCAGTGAAAAAGATTTTACAAGGTTTGATGTGAGTAAGCTAGAGCAATGGCAAATTTTATTTGACCATATGCAGTCAAAAGGTCTTCTTCTTCATGTTGTGATTCAAGAAACGGAGAATGAAACCATGTTAGACGGTGGAGATACCGGCCCTATGAGGAAGCTATATTTTAATGAATTAATAGCGAGGTTTGGTCATAATCCTGCCTTGGTGTGGAATTTAGGCGAAGAAAATGGGCCAGCTAGTTGGTCACCAGTCGGGCAAAACGATGCTCAAAGGAAAGCGATGGCAAAGTATCTTAAAGAAAACGACCCTTATAATCATCCAGTATTATTACATACGCACTCGGAAGACCCTTTAAGGTCTGATATTTTAGAAGATATAGTGGGTAATAAATACGTGGATGGATTGTCTCTTCAACAGGCAGAGCGTACCGAAACTGCGGAGGTGATAGAGCACTGGAGAAGGGAGGCAAAAGAAAAGAACCACGAGTGGTTAATTACCATGGATGAGATAGGAAAATGGCACACAGGAGCTGTTATGGATGAGGAAAATCCAGGTCATGATTCGTTACGTCATTATGTGCTTTGGGGCTCGTTAATGTCTGGTGCGGCAGGTGTGGAGTGGTATTTTGGAGCGAAGCATCCTCATAACGATTTGACTTCTGAAGATTGGAGAAAAAGAGACCAGCTGTGGGACCTTTCTAATCATGCGAGAGCCTTTTTTGAAAATCATCTTCCTTATTGGGAAATGACACCGAAGCATGGTTTGATAAATCAAGAAGAAGCGTATTGTTTGACAAAGCCAAATGAAGTCTATGCAGTTTATCTTCCTAAAAAAGGTGAAGCTAAAATTGACCTGTCAGGAGTTTCAGGAGATTTTACCATTCAATGGTATGACCCTTTAAAAGGTGGTGAACTTCAAGCAGGTAGTTTGAAAAATATAAAAGGTGGTTCTATTCAAAGTTTAGGTCTGTCGCCTAATAATGAGGAGCAGGACTGGGTGGTGTTGATTAAGAGATAGAAATTCACTCTTTTAACTTAAAATGAGACGATTGATGTTTAATCTATCGTCTCATTTTTTTGTTCTCTAAATGTGTTTCAAAAGACTGCTTGGAGTTACCTAATCGCAGAAAAACAAGCCTGGCTCCATAGGGTTTGGAGTTTAATCAATATAAAAGGCCTGGATAAAAGGTATAAGATACCTATTTGGCATGACTGTGTTTAATTTCTCCCTTTCTAAAGCTTTTTGGTGTGGTCCCTGCATTTTTCTTGAACCATTTATTACAATTACTTTGATTTGAAAAGGAAAGCTGATTTGATATTTCCTTCATACTCTGGTTAGTGTTAACAAGTAGTTCCTTCGCAAGTTTTAACTTTAAATCATTGTAATAACATAGAATCCCTTTCCCATAAAAGGCCTTAAAGTCTACGCACATTTTTGTTTTAGACATTCCAAACTCCTCTGCTAAACTTTTTAAAGTTGGAGGACAGGAATATAAACTTTGGTTGAGCTTCCGTTCTATTTGCATTAGTTTTTTGAAGTCTTTATCGTCAAGTGCTGAGGAGCTTTTCTGGCGAGAATCTTTCAAAAACTTAACTACGAAGAAGTAATCTCCGAGCATTTTTAAAAAATCTCCAAATTTTTCAAATTTATTCCCATGGAACTTATCATGAAAGAGATTAAGGGTTTCAAATAGTTTGTTAAAGCTTACAACTTTATTGAGAGCAATTATTTCAGAGGATTGCCGTATGTTATACAAGGGCTCCTGAAAGTTGAGGCTGACATTATCGGGGAGCATTTGGTCTAGTACATTTTGGTTCAAGAACAATAAGTGAAATGTACAGGCTTCATCTTTCTTAATAATAAAATCTGGCATATCACTGAACTGTGATAAAAGATGACATGAAATGGAGGTGTTATCTTTCCCGAATCCGGGGATTGGGGTAACGTTACTAATAGCAGTATTCTGATTTTTAGAGTTTAGAAATCTGATGGCACTGGGAGAACCTTTATGGAATAAAATTATTTTATAATTCTTAGCATATTCTGTTTCATGAAAGTTAAACTTAATAGATTCATTTAGTTTAATGTTAAACTGTAAGTAATTAATGTTAGGGTCAATTCTTTTAAATGAGTAACTGCCGAACCCTATTTTCCCGTTTAAGTCGAATTCATCTGCAGTGGAACATACCTCATGATGTTCTAAAATATTCTCCCAAAATGTAAAAGGATCTTTTACGCTGAAATTAAACTGCGTCATTTGTTTTTTTATGCTTCATGGTGTTAAAAAAAAACAAGCAGAAACCTGTTTTAATAGTCTAAATCAATCAAAAATAAACAGAGAATCAAAGTGTAGCCAATCTAAGTACTGATTCAATAGACGAAAAATTGGAGCGAATGTTGGTATTTACGTATATATACATAAGGTAAGGTAAGCTTATCAATATACGTAATTTGTCCTTCTGTTCATTTAAGTATTCCATTAGTTCAAATTTGGGTATTTGGTACTCTAAGGGTATATAAATTGCCGATAGCATTTTCATAAAAAACTTACAAATGCTATGAGAAAAAACATCAAATTTATTTTCTTTATTCTATTTCTTTTTCCATCCTTTTTATATGCTCAAACTGCAGAAAACAACGGGACATGTACTGACCCAATAGTGGGAGCAGGCGTTTTCATAAATCAAGCTAGAAGTGCTGGGATTAATCTTCTCGGGGGCGTATCTTCTTCTGGAAGATCTATTGACGGAGATTTAAGTAATTATACTGAAATGCAAACTGGAGTAGCCTTACTTGGAGGTGGTACTGCATTGTCTATTAAAGATTCTGTTTACCTATACCCTTCTGGTTATAAAGCTGGTTTTGTGATACAAACTGCTGGAGGTATTCTTAGTGCTGATGTATTATCTAATCTTACCATTAATCTTTACAAAGATGATGTTTTAGTTCAGGCTGGAACTACAGGTAGTGGATTAGTTTCATTGGGTTTACTTAGTGGTTCATCAGGACTTCAAAAAATTGGTATCACATCCACTTCTGATTTTGACGAGATTCAAATTATGGTAAACGGCACTTTGTCGTTATTGACTAACCTACGTGTATATTATGCATTTGAAGAACCCACTATTTGTCCAAGTAACTGTATTGAAGCGGTAACAGCCTCTTCTGGAGCAAGTGTTGTTAATGCTCGTACAGGAATAAGCGGTATTTGTGTCCTATGTTCTGTAAGCGATAGGGCAAACGTAGTGAATAATGATACCACTCTTTTTGCTACCATTAGTCAAACAGTTGGAGTGTTAGGTAGTGGTTCTATTTCAGTGAGTGTTGGTTCTACTAAACCAGCAGGAACGGAAGCAGGGTTTACCATTTCACCTTCTTCAGGGATTTTAGATATTGGTGCTCTTGAAAATATTATCATATCTACCTATGAGGGAGGAGTATTAAAACAATCATTTGCGGCAAACAACTCTCTGGTGAAGGCGAGTGTTCTGGGTAATTCGTCGATACAAAGTTTATCATTTAAAACAACGCAGAGTTTTGATGAAATCAGACTTACAGTAAGTGCGGTGTTGAGTTTATTATCTGATGTCAGAGTTTATTATGCCTACACAGCTATCGATACCGATGGAGACGGTGTTTATGATTGTTTAGACAAATGTGCAGGAAATGATTTAAGAGATAACGACGGAGATGGAATTCCGGATGACTGTGACTTAGATGATGACAATGACTTGATTTCTGACATTGATGAAAATTCAACATATTTTACAGATCCTTTTGATGGAGATACAGATGATGATGGTCTTTCAGACTATGCAGAGATTTTCGCAAGTTCTCCTTTGACTACAGCTACAGACCCGCTTCTAAAAGATACTGATAATGATGGAATACAAGACGGTACTGAGGTTGGTCTTACTTCACCAAATAAGTATACTAATGTGTCTGTTTTTATACCAGATAGTGACCCAAGTACTACCACAAACCCATTAGAGCCTGATACAGATAATGATGGCTATACGGACGGTGCTGAAGATAAAAACTTTAATGGCCAGGTAGACGCATTGGAGAGTGACCCTAATAATCCATGTGACCCTGTGGCATGTAATATAGATTTGAATCTTATGAAGACGGTAAATAGCCAAGTGGCTGCTATTGGTGACACGCTAGAGTATTCGCTGATTTTAGTGAATGAAGCTTCGGGTATTGCAGCTACAGGAGTTACGGTTTTAGATCAATTACCCTCACAAACGCAATACGTTGGACATACTGCATTTGCAGGGACTACTTTTGACCCTATAAGTGGGATTTGGGAGATTGGAAATGTGATGGCATCAATAGATACTGTTACCTTAAGCATTTCAGTAAAAGTTATTGGCTCTGGCGTTATCTCTAATGCTGCCGAAGTAATAGCCGTAGACCAAACAGACGTAGACTCTACCCCAGCGAATAACAACCTTAATGAAGATGACCATGGTTTGGCTTGTTCTAGTGTACCTTACGAAATCTGTGGAGGAGATTCTTTAACCTTAAGTGTGGCAGCGGGATATACTTCTTATCAGTGGAATCTTAACGGTTCTCCTATTTCTGGCGAAACGGGTAATACACTTGTGGTTTCATCGCAAGGGTCTTACACGGTCGATATTGATAATGAGTCTGGCTGTGTTACTGGCTTATGCTGTCCTTTTATCGTAATTGGTGGAGTAGCCACAGAGGTGACTATTGCCGGAACAGAGAGTTTATGCTCTGGAAGTTCTATTAACCTTACGGCAAGCACCAGTACCGGAACTATAACAAATTATTTATGGACGCTACCAAACGGTTCATACTTGTCAACCAACGGGGTGAATATTAATTCTGCCACTGTGTCAAATAGCGGTCAATATATATTGCAGGCTACTTTCGAAGGCGGTTGTATCGCAATTGACACTTTCAATGTTGTGGTTAATCAAAGTCTGGCCGTACCAAACATTGTAACGCTATGTGATAATAATGGAACGGACGATGATGGGGCAGATGATAAATTTAGTTTCAATATTACACCTACGGGAGCCTTGGGCCATACTTATTCAATTACAGGGAATGGCTTAAATATAACAGGGTTAAACGTAGGTCAACCTAGTGGTGAAACAGGAAGCTTTGATATTTCTAGTGGTTCATTTAGTGTAACCCTTACTGATGAAATAAATGGCTGTAGTACAGATATTGCGGTAACGCCACCTTTCAATTGCTCTAGCTGTAAAGCGGCCTTATGTATTCCAATTACTATTGTAAAGACGAAGTAAAATAAATAAGGTCTTAATAAAAAAGAGGTTGTTTCATCAATTAAAGGTGGGCGACCTCTTTTTTTTATAAATTTATTCCATCCTGAAATAGTATTACGATCAAAGAAATGTTAAATAATGAGAAAAAAAGATTTAACCTTATCATAGCCTTACTGCTAGTTCTTCCGCAGGAATTTTAATAAGGTTAAGGTCTGTATTTATTAGAATTTCTTGAAATTTTCGATAAAAGGGATTTGAACCATTTTGCTTAGAGGGCCTTTAAATAAAACCTCAAGAGCTCCTCTTTATTGGTGAACATATTTTTTATAAAAGGAGCAAAAAAGAATAGAAATATGAACTGAACTAGTCTGATTTAGTTTCAAATAATTAGTAAGAACCGGCACTATGACTTTCTTTGGTATATCTTAATACTTTGGCTGGTTCAGTACCTCTTGCTTTCTGTATTTCCTCTTTCCAGGCTTGTCTCATTTCTGCCAAAACGGCTTGATTCGATTTTCCTGAAAGGAGGTTATGAAGTTCATATGGGTCTGATTTTAGATGATACAATTCTTCGTAGACAGGCTGCTCACCTTTTAATGGAGCTTCCACGAAATCATGGTAAATAGCCATGTCCAAATCATGGACAGCGTAAAGTACTTCGTTGATTTTGATTCCAAAGAAATTGGCAGCTTCTATTTTTTTAGAAGCCGGGAAAGTTTGGTTTTTGTAATATCGGATATACTTCCATTCCTTATTTTGAACAGCTTCACAGCGTGGGTTGCCAAACTGCGTAGACCATAGGTTTTCTGTGAATACATATTCTCTTACTTCTTTTTTCTTGCCAATTAAAAGTTCCGAAATATCCTTTCCTTGAAAAGAACTGGGTCTTTCAATTCCAGCAAGAGAGAGCATAGTCGCGGGGATATCAATACTTTGTACCAAGGCATCTAGCCTGGCTCCTTTAAGCGGCGTGTTTTGAGAAGGATTATAGATGATTAAGGGAACATGCGTTACTACTTCGTAGCAAAGGGCTTTGCCCGCCAAGCCTTGTTCCCCATGAAAAAGACCATGGTCAGAAGTGAAAATGATTATGGTGTTTTTCTCAATGCCTTGTTCTTTTAGCGTTTTTCTTAAATTTCCTACGAGTCTATCTATTCCAGTTATAGCTTGAGATTCTCGTATGATTCTTTCACGATTATCTTCAGGCGTATACGAGCTATTGTAGCTTTCCTGACGGTCTTCCGCTCTTAATAAATCAGCTGGTAATTTAGGTTCCTTTATATCTTTTTTAGCCACATAGTTTGGTGGCATTGGAACGTCCTTATCTCTATATAATGTTTTGTAAATGTCATCATCTTCTGGCTTTAGTTTCATTGAACTCGTGCCAGCCGCGTGCGGTAGATTAAGCGATATGGAAAGAACAAAAGGCTGGTTTTTTGGCCTTTTAGTTAAAAAGTGAACAGCACCTGCCAGTCTATCCTCGTTTGAGTCATTCAAGAAATCATCAATTCCTTCATTAATAACCTCTACCTGTGTATCAGATTTTGCCCCATTAAAAATTTTATGTCTGTCTTTTGGGTAAAAACCTAAATGACCATGCCCCGCATACCAGTAATCAAAACTCTTATCCATTAATCCACTTTCATAACCACCATCTCCAATGGGTGCATGGTTTTTTCCTATCCAGCCTGTGTAATAACCAGCCTTTTTCATCACCATAGGATATGAAAGACTCCAAGCCTCTGGAGAGACGCTGGTACCTGAATTAAAATTAACCTGGTGTTTTCTTTCGTGTTGGCTAAGTAGAATTGAGATTCTACTTGGTGTGCAAATTCCACTTGTGATATGTGCATTTGTAAAGAAAACCCCTTCTGAAGCCAACTGGTCAATGTTTGGTGTTTGAGTTATGCTATTTCCATCACATCCCATCATGCCATAAGATTGGTCATCAGTAAGAATAAAGACGAAGTTCGGTTTGTCTTGAGCTTTTGCCTCTGTGAAAATGAGAGAGAAGAGAATATATAGGCAGATAAAAGACGTTTTCTGAAGCATTTTATGAGGTTAGGTTGAATTATTAACCAAAGTAAATATTACCAATTCAGAAAAACTGTCAGGATATTACCAATAATGCGGTATAAATTGGCACATATAGGGAGTTAATCCATTTTCTGTTCTCTATACTCGCTTATTGTAAATGAAGCTAATAGTATTTTGACATGAAGTTGATAGCAAACTGATGATAACGATTTGCTTGCTTTTGAAGTGAAATGTTGAGGTTTACCATTTCAAATACCTTGGTTATGTTTTTTTCGAAACTCTTTAGGGCTGTACCCTTTCCACTTTTTAAAAACTCTGTTAAAGTAGGGGATATCATCAAAGCCGGAAGCAAACGCTATCTCGTTTATCCGCATTGGGGCGGAAGTCAATAACTGTGCTGCTGCTTCTAGGCGATATGCTAAAATCACTTCAAAAAGTGTTTTACCAGTAGTTTTCTTGAAATACCTACAAAAGGAGGTAGGCGTTAAACCAGCCTTTTCAGCTACTTCTGCTAAGGTTATATTTTCCCTGAAATATTTGATTATAAAATCAAAAACAGAGTGAAATCGGTCAGGGCTAGTACCTTGTGGAGGTATATTGTCGAGGATTGTTTTTGAGGAGTGAGCACTTAGCTCTACCAAAAGATTTGCCAAGGAAATTATACGTTTACTACCCTCTGATTTAAATATTTTTTCAATGTTTTTTTCATAGTTGCCTTCAAACCTAATGCCTGCCTTTGATTGATGAAAAAGCTTTTTCACTTCGCTAAACTCAGGAAGCTGAAAGAAAGAGTTTTCAAAGACAGATTCCTTGAATTGGATTACATAAGATTTGACATTTTCTCCATTAGGCTCCGGTATATTTAACCAGCAGTGCGGTAAATTAGGACCTAAAAAAACGAGCTCACCCTCCTGAAACTCTTCCATTTTCATTCCAATATACCTAGTTCCTTTACCTTTGACTATGAGGGTTAACTCGTACTCAGGATGATAATGAAATGGCGAATCAAAGTTTGGAAGATCTAATTCTCTGTAAACAACGGAATGATTGTTATTTGGACTAATATGCTCTAAAACTGCTTTCATTTTGCATGTTTCATTAAATAGTGCTTCTGCTTAGATAAAATAAGACAATTTTTTGAAAAGAAACACCAAAAAACTGCTCCGAAATTAAATGACCTTTGTAAAGGCTTGAAATAGCCCAGTGAGGATAAGCCTTGACTTTTAAAAATAAAATTGAGCTAATATGACGGAAGCCAAAGCGGCTATTGCCCTAGGAGATGGAGCGTTTTCTATTGAAACTATAAAAATTCAAGACCCAATTGGAGACGAAGTACTGGTAGAGATGAAGGCTGCAGGTATTTGTCATACAGACTGGGACTCACTGAGTTGGGGGAAACCCATTGTTATGGGGCATGAGGGGGCTGGTATTGTAGCGAAAGTTGGACCTGATGTTAAAAATCTTAAGGTAGGTGAGCATGTCATTCTTAACTGGGCCATTCCTTGTTATTCATGCTTTCAGTGTATGGAAGGTAATCAGCATATCTGTGAAAAGAACTCAGCAGTAACTGCAGGAAACACTTTAGCTGGAGGGCACGCCACTTTAGAGTCAACAACTTTTAAAGATAAAGCAATAGAGCGTTCGTTTGCCTTGGGTACCATGGCAGAATATAGTCTGGTAAGGGAAGCGGCTTGTGTAAGTACATTTTCAGATGTTCCTTTTGCAAGTGCGGCTATAGTGAGCTGTGGTGTTATGACGGGTTATGGTTCTGTAGTGAATGCCACAAAGGTCAGTCCAGGTAGTACTGTAGCAGTGATAGGCACGGGAGGAGTTGGTTTAAATGTTATTCAGGGAGCCAAAGTGTCGGGAGCCGCAAAAATCATTGCAATTGATATTAAAGAAGAACGCTTAGAGCTGGCTAGGCAGTTTGGTGCCACACATACGATTTTAGCTGAAAAAACAGATAAACTACTTTTGAAAGCTTCGGAAAAAGTGAAAGAACTTTGCGAAGGCAGAGGAGCTGATTTTGCTTTTGAATGTACGGCTATACCTGCTTTGGGGGCAGCTCCCTTGGCTATGATAAGAAACGCTGGTACGGCAGTGCAGGTGAGTGGAATTGAAGAAGAAATAAGTATTGATATGAATTTATTTGAGTGGGATAAATTGTACATCAATCCTTTATATGGAAAAGCTCGTCCACAAATAGATTTTCCAAAAATCATTGACCTTTACAAAAAAGGCGACCTTCTTCTTGATGAAATGGTCACTAGAACTTATCCTATTCAGGAGCTGAAACAGGCTTTTGACGATATGCTTGCAGGAAAAAATGCGAAAGGAGTTTTGGTTTTTTAATAATAGATATGGATACTTTTTTTACCGTAGAAAACGGTTCTAATAACGGAATTGAGTACTTTACTGTTAAAAGTAAAGCCATTGGCAACCGTGTTGATGTTTCTGTTTATAAACCTGCTGGAAATTTTCAGGATATGCCCGTGGTGGTTTTACTTCACGGTGTGTATGGAAGCCATTGGGCCTGGAGCTTAAAAGCAGAGGTACATCTTACCATGCAACAAAAAATAGATGAAGGGCAGTTGCCACCGATGATGCTGGTGATGCCTTCAGATGGTTTATTTCAAGATGGGAGTGCTTATTTGTCACATCATACAGCAGATTATGAAAAATGGATTTCTGATGAAGTTCCTGAATTAATCAAAGAACAATACAAAGAAGTAAGCGAAAACTCTTCTTTTTTTCTTGCAGGGCTTTCTATGGGAGGTTATGGTGCTTTGAGAATTGGAGCTAAATACCCTGAGGCTTTTAAGGCCTTTAGTGGCTTGTCTTCCATTACTTTTTTTGATGAGTTTGACCAATTTTTAGAAGATTTTAGTGCACTTAAAAAATCTGTAATTAAGGAGGAGAAGGTTCTTGATATTATTGTGGGAAACAAGAAAATCTTATCACCATTTCGGTTTGATTGCGGGAGTAAAGACACATTGTATGCAGGGAATGTTTCTTTGCATGAGCAATTATTAAATGCAGGTATCCCTCATGAATTTCACACCTATGAGGGAGAGCATAGTTGGGCCTATTGGAAAGAGAACATTATGAAAACGCTTCAGTTTTTTGCAAAGCAATTATAGAGGCGACTTAAAGGTGAGAGGTTTAATAAATCAGAGGATTGATTATGAAACTCCTTAGACTAATGGCCTTGGATGTGCCTTCAGAACTTATCAAATTGGGGTATCTGACCCATCAAGATACCAGAAATAGTAACCTTGCTGAGTCTGCTTCTTACCTCAGAAAGAGGCAGTTTACAATTAAACTATGTGAATAAAAGAAAAAGACCCCTACAAAAAGCAGAGGTCTTAGTAGCTCCGGAGCGAATCGAACGCTCATCAAGGGTACCGGAAACCCTCATTCTATCCATTGAACTACGGAGCCATTTTATTTTATATCCTTCATCATTGTGCCGTAAACTGAACGGGCTGCGACTAGCCGGGCTGCGTTCAGCTTCTATCCATTGAACCCCGTACCGAGCCATTTTTTATTTTAATCTTTCATCATTGTGCAGTAAACCATATGCATGGTGATGAACTTCTGTTTCTTTTGAAATTAAATGTTTTACAATCCAAAAATAGCCTTTAATTCCTTAGCCTCTTCAGGTTTCATTCTGCCTCCCAATACTAGTCTTAACTGTCTTCTTCTTAATGCTGCCGCAAATAAGGCCTTTTCCTCGTCTGTTTCAGGAACAGCCTCGGCTATTTCTATAGGTCTACCAGATTGGTCCACAGCCACAAAAGTTAAAAAAGCAGTATTCGTTTGAACCCTAGTGCCCGCTGGAATATTTTCAGAATACACTTTTACCATTACCTCCATAGAAGTATTAAAGGCTCTGGTGACTTTGGCCTCTAGCGTAATTACGTCACCCAGGGGTACTTTGTTTTCAAAAGAAACATTGTCAATAGATGCAGTTACCACAATTCTGTTGGAGTGCCTTTGGGCAGAAATAGCACCTGCAATATCCACCATTCTCATCAAATTTCCACCCATTAGGTTACCTAATGTGTTGGTGTCATTTGGCATTATCATTTGAGAATTAATAGCTAAAGACTCAGAAACTTTCTTTGGTTTGGGCATACGTTTGTTGTTTTCTCCTGCAAATCTACCCGATTTATAAAAGAGGAACTAAAGATTTTATTGTAAACCCATTATTATTTGTGACCTCAAAGATATTTATCGTCTTAAAATTGATTTTAGGTTTTAAACCATCTGGTTTAGAGATTATTATTTTGATTGATATGTGGTCAGATTTTCTGAAACCCCTTTTAGATGACCACTAAAGCCCCACTTGAGAAATCAAGGGGGCTTTTTGTTTTGTAGGACTCGGGTAATGTCCTATATTTCTAAAGAATAAATAATCAGAGCGAAATGAATGTAAAGAAAATGGTCAAAAGTTTTAGCTATGCTGGTAAGGGCTTTAAAGCTCTACTGGGTAGCGAGAATAATTTTCAATTTCATTTTTTAGCGGCAACGCTTGTTGTTCTAGCAGGTTTTTATTTTGAAGTTTCGAGGTGGGAATGGTCCGTTTTATTGATTCAAATAGCATTGGTTTTTTCGGCGGAGGCTTTTAATACGGCTATTGAAAAACTTTGTGATGTTGTTTCTCCAGAATGGGATACTCGAATAGGTCAAGTGAAAGATATTGCTGCAGCAGGTGTTTTAATAGTCGCAATGATTGCTGTATCTGTAGCGGTCTTAATTTTTGGAGAAAAATTTTTAGCCCTTTTTTAGTTTAAACGTGGGTAGCTTACGCCCAGCATGGTGAAGTAGAAAAATTCTATATTAAATGAAAGCCAGTAATTTTTTCAGGCTAGCTATTTGATATTTCCCTACCTTTACGCCAGAATCAAAAACTACTTTACCCATGACCGATAGGTACATGCAAAGAGGCGTTTCGGCCTCCAAAGAAGACGTTCATAAGGCAATTGAGAAATTAGACAAAGGTTTGTTTCCAAAGGCGTTTTGTAAAATATCACCTGATACTTTAGGCGGCGACCCTGAATACTGCAATATCATGCATGCTGATGGGGCGGGAACAAAGACTTCTTTGGCATATTTATATTGGAAAGAAACGGGTGATGTGAGTGTTTGGAAAGGCATTGCACAAGATAGCATCATCATGAATACTGATGATTTGTTATGTGTAGGAGCCACTGGTCCTATTTTAATGTCGTCTTCTATCGATAGAAATAAAGGTAAAATTCCTGGAGAAGTTATTTCAGAGCTTATAAATGGTGGAGAAGAGGTATTAGAAATGCTTCGTGATAATGGCGTAGAGATTTACAGCACAGGAGGAGAAACGGCAGATGTGGGAGATTTGGTAAGAACCATCACGGTAAATACTACGGTTATTGGCAGAATGAAACGGGCTGATGTTATTTCAAATGATAATATTAAAGCGGGTGATGTCATAGTTGGTTTGTCTTCTAGTGGTCAATCGACTTACGAATACGAGTATAACGGAGGTATGGGTAGTAATGGCCTAACTTCTGCAAGGCACGACGTTTTGGAAGGGATTTATGCCGAAAAGTATAAAGAGAGTTATGACCCAGATATTCATAGCTCTTTAGTTTATTCTGGAAGCAAGCAGCTTACAGATAAAATTAAGGTAGAAACTGGTGAGCAAATCTCCGTAGGGAAATTGATTCTTTCTCCTACTAGAACATATGCTCCAGTAGCCAAACAGATTTTAGAAGAACTCAAGGGTAAGATAAATGGGATGGTGCATTGCTCTGGCGGTGCTCAAACCAAGGTACTTCATTTTGTAGATAATCTACATATCATAAAAGATAACATGTTTCCTGTGCCGCCTCTTTTTGAATTGATTCAAAAAGAAAGTGCTACTAGCTGGAAAGAGATGTATAAGGTGTTCAATATGGGTCACCGTTTGGAAATTTACCTTCCTGCGGAGCATGCTCAGAAAGTGATTGATATTTCTAAATCCTTCAATATTCACGCACAAATAGTGGGTAGAGTGGAGGCCTCTGAAACTAAGAAATTGACCATAACGAGTCAATTTGGGGAATTTGAATATGCCTGATTAGGGTAATTCTGGGTAATTGCTAATGTCTTATAATGCCCTAATAACTGTTTTAAGGTATTTATTTAGGAGCGTATAGTGTTTATAATAAGCGTTTAATCGTTTTGTTGCTTCTTTAGGGCTTGTCTTTCAGTGATTTAGGAATAATATTTGCGGCTGTTTGCTTTTGCAAACCCCTAATATTTCCTTTTCAAGATGAAAACACTGCTACCCTTTCTGTTTTGTAGCTTTTTGTTTACCACCGTTTTTGGCCAAGAGCTAGAAACCTTCGGTTTAGGAAATGTTAGAAATGTTACCGTAACTGCCAGTTCTAATTCGTCAAAAGGAATTAACACATTACTGGTAGATGGCTACCTCCCAAATTATAATGCAGCCTCTCGTTTTTTATCACAAGCTACCTTAGGGGCAACTTTCGCTGATATTGAAGCGGTAGCTAATCAAGGCACCGAAAATTGGTTGGATGCTCAACTAAATCAATCCAACTCATTTAGCATTGAGGGCTATTTAAGATATTTAGCTCAAGGGGTTGCAGATTCTTTAAATCTGGCTGACCCTGCCCCTGAAACATCTTTTACTGTAGAAAATCTAAATTTAAGCGACTGGTATTTTGACGTTGCCTGGTTTCAAGGAAGCATGACCTCTCCTGATAAACTTAGATGGCGAGTAGCTTTGGCGTTAAGTGAGATTTTTGTCACTTCCAGAGTCTCTGACTTTGATGGAAACCCCTACGCTTTAGCCAGTTATTATGATTTGCTCTTAGACCAATCTTTTGGTAATTATAGAGCCTTGCTAGATAGCATTACTTACCACCCCACCATGGCGGTTTATTTAACCTACATGAATAATCATGCCCAAGGTATTGTAGATGGAAATTTGGTTTTCCCTGATGAAAATTATGCTCGTGAAATTATGCAGCTGTTTTCTATTGGTTTGTATGAACTAAATCAAGACGGAACAGAAAAGAAAGACGCCCTAGGCAATTCTATACCTACTTATGACAATAATGATATAGCGGGTTTAGCTAAAGTTTTCACCGGTTTATCTTGGCCAGATGCTGAGTATATTGGTGATAGAGAAAATAGTGAACAAGATTATACTAGAAGACTTAAGTTTTTTCCTATTGACAGTAGTGATGCAATAAGAAGGCCTTGGAAGTCTAACCCTGATATAACAAATGCTCACCAAGCCGGTGGTAAAACTTTTTTGGGTACAACCATAGGGCAGGGGAGAACCGTAGAGCAAGGCGAAGATGATATTCAAGACGCATTAGATGTTATTTTTAATCACCCTAATGTAGGGCCGTTTATTAGTAGAAGGCTTATTCAAAGATTAGTTACTTCAAATCCTTCAAGTGCTTATATCAGTAGAGTTGCTGGAGTATTTAATGATAATGGTCAAGGAGTTAGAGGTGATTTAAAAGCGGTGGTCAAAGCTATTTTGTTAGACCGAGAAGCCAGACTTGTCAACGAGCAGGACGAAGCTTTTGCCGGAAAACTTCGAGAGCCCTTTGTGACTTATATGAACCTAGTATATGGTTTAGGTTTAAACTCCAGCACGGGGGTTTATAGAAATAGGATGAATGAGGTGTATGACCAAATGGAGCAGCGGCCTTTAGAGTCACCCACGGTTTTTAACTTTTTTGAACCAGATTATGTGCCAGATGGCGACCTTAAAGAGGCAGGGAAGTTTGGCCCAGAGTTTCAAAAACTTAATTCAATAACACTTACGGGCTATTTGAATGCACTTAGTGAGTGGTTGATAGATGACGACCCTATAGACTATTCATCTTACTTCGGAGGGGAAACCTATAAACCAGAACAAGAACCACGTTTTGACTTTTCAGCAGATTATGCATTGAGTAGCGACCAAAATGTTTCGGTGCTTTTAGATAAGTATAATTTGATTTTGGCACACGGAGCATTAAGTCCTCAAAATCTTCAAGAAATAGAGTTTGTGCTAAAAAACTTGCCTTATCGATATTCAGATGGTTTACCTAATGAGGATGACCAAGGTTTCAGAATAAGAATGGCAATATACCTTATCATGGCTTCACCAGACTTTTTAATTAACAGATAAAATGAGAAGAAGAGATTTTATAAAATCGGTTGGTTGTGGAGCTATGGGAAGCACTACGCTTCTAAATACACTGGCTAATCTTGGTGTGATGAATGGTGCCATGGCAAATACTTCTTTTGACCCTGGTGCAGAAGATTATAAAGCCATTGTATGTGTATTGCTTTCAGGCGGTTTAGATTCTTATAATTTGCTTATCCCCGCAGGGGAAGATGCTGGCGGAGACAATGGCTTCAGTGATTACAAAGCTTTGCGTACAGATTTGGCCGTTCAAGATTTAGAAGATTTACAAGTTTTTAATAATACCCAGCATGTAGGTGTTAGAGGTTTTTCTAATGCCTATAATTCCTTTGGTGTTCATCCAGGAATGCCTGAAATGAAAACACTTTTTGATTCGGGTAAATTAGCTTTTATGTCAAATATTGGCACTCTGGTAGAGCCATTGATGTCAATAGCCGATTATCAAAACAGTCAAAAGAAGAAGCCATTAGGTATTTATTCTCATTCTGACCAATCCATGCAATGGCAAACCTCTGTTCCTCAAAGTAGAGATGCTGTAGGTTTTGGAGGAAGAATGGCAGATTTGCTTCAAGCCAGTAATTCCAATCAAAGTTTGAGTATGAATCTTTCTTTAGATGGAAAGAATATATTTCAAAGAGGTCATGACATAGCGGAGTACGCCATTCGGTCAAATATTGGACCTAATAATGTGGGTTTTGAGTCATTCCCAGAATGGTGGAGTAATGCAGGTTATTTGAATCAGTTAAGAGATAATGCGATTGACAATATGATGTCAAATACTTACGCTAATCTGCTGCAAAAAACATATGCTACCACAGCAAAAACGTCCATATCGGCCTTTGCTACTTTCAAAGAAGCTTTAAAGAAAGTGCCTGCCATGTCTACAGTTTTTCCTGAAACCACATTGGCAGAAGAAATGGCAGCTATTACTAGGGTAATGAGTGTGAGAAATGATTTAGGTGCCAAAAGACAAATTTTCTTTGTGAATTATGGTGGCTGGGATATGCATGATGGCTTGGTCAATGGCTTGAATACTAGACTGCCAGTGGTTAGTGAAGCATTGAAAGCCTTTTATGATAGCACGGTAGAACTAGGAATAGCAGATAAAGTAACCACCTATACCATTTCAGATTTTGCCAGAACGATAACTTCAAATGGTCAAGGTTCAGACCACGGTTGGGGAGGAAATAGTATGGTGATGGGAGGGGCTGTAAACGGTGGTAAAATTTATGGTGGCTTTCCTCAAATGAGCCTTAATAATAATCCTCAAAACGTTTCTTTCCGTGGGAATTTTATACCCGCTGTTTCTACCGATGAGCTTTATGCTGAATTGGCTCTTTGGTATGGCATTAGCCCTGCAGATTTATGTTACGTCTTGCCAAATCTTGGAAACTTCTATTCGTATTCGGCAGGAAATTATCCTTTAGGCTTAATGAATATGTCGGATGGTATTTCTAGTGTAGATAACCCTAAAAACTGTCTGACTTATTGATATGAAAAAAGCTCTATATATTCTTTTTTTAGTATTAACAGCTGCTTTTGATGGGCAAGCCCAGTGTGTGGGACAAGCCGGTCAGGTCAAATGGAATATTTGGATGGGTTTTGAAACCTTTAGAGATAGTTCTTATATGTCTGTGCAGGAGTTTTACCCAGAGACGCCAGACCAAACCATTATTCTAGGTTCCTTAGAAACTGCTGTCAATTTTAATAACTATTACGTATCACTTATTAGAGGGTATATTTCGGTGCCGCAAACGGCATCTTACTATTTCAATATTACAGGAGATGACGATTCTCAGTTTTATTTAAGTACCGATGAAAGTAGAGAAAACCTTAAAAAGAAGGCTTGGGTTTATAGTTATACGAGTGTAGGCCAACATAATAAAGACAGCACCCAAACCTCTGAATTGACTCAGCTAGTAGCAGGGCAGAATTATTACTTTGAGATTCATCATTATGAGGGAAGCGGTGGCGATCATGTCGGCGTTTATTGGCGAAACCCAAATGTTCCTGATATTGATACCGTTTGGCAAATAGTAGACTATAATTATATTAAAGATTACAACTGCGAAGTAAGCTGTCCTGAAAGGGGGACAGCCTGTGATGATGGTAATGCCACCACCATAAATGACCAACAAGACGGACATTGCAACTGTGTAGGAGAATATCCAACGGCAAATGCATGTGTAGGTGAAAGAGGCAAAGTAGAGGCGTACTTCTATGACGATATTGACGGAACGTACGTAGAAAATGATTTGACCAATGCTCCTAATTTCCCCTTGGTACCAGATAGGAGAGAGTATTTAGATGGTGCTTTTGGTCCTCATGATTTTTATGATAGAAATGACTTCGGTTCTTTGGTGCAGGGTTATTTAACAGTACCAGTAACCGGTCAATATGAATTTAATATTACAGGAGATAATCAAACCTTTTTCTTTCTCAGTAAAAATGATTCGATAGAATATAAGCAAACCAGTCAAGCATTGGTTTTTTATGGCGTAGACGAATCAGAGCATGATAATTCTGTTTTTCAAAACATAGGTCCTTTACTGCTAGAGGCTGGTAAATATTATTATTATGAGTTTAGGCATAAGGAAAACTCCTGGCGAGGCTTTTTTAGTCTGCACTGGAAAACACCTTTTCAAACGCATGATGGTTGGAAAAGAGTGCCAAATTTTTACCTCTATGATTATGATTGTGAGGTCTCTTGTATAGCTCAAGGTACGCCATGTGATGATAATAATCCGTTTACAAACAATGACCAAATAGACGCCAACTGCGAATGTGCAGGAGTGCCTTGCACAGGCGAAGACTGTGATAATCTTTTTGCTAAATATGATTTTTATGACAAAGCGGAGCATACCACTAATGTCATAAGTACGGAAGAAAATTCGTGGCTTTCATGTGGAGGTGGTACAGCCGCTAATCCAAATCCTGCTCGAAGTAGTCTTAACAGATGGATTAAGTATGATTTTACCAATCAATACAAGTTCGCTAACTCAAGAATTTGGAATTATAATGTTCCTGGAGAAACCACAAAGGGTTTTAAGAATGTGGTGGTAGATTATTCCATAGATGGAACTACTTGGCAAGCTTTGGGTGGCACATACTCATGGCCACAAGCACCAGGAAGCAGTGATTACTCAGGTTTTTCTGGGCCAAATTTTAATGAACTAAAAGCCAGATACATTTTGATATCGTCTGTTGACAACTGGGGAGATGCCACTTGTTCAGGGTTTAGTAAAGTGTCTTTTGATGCCTTACTATGCGACAATAAAGATACACCTTGTGATGACGGTGACCCACTTACGTCTTATGATGTTTTTGACGATAACTGCAACTGCCGAGGACAGGATATAAACTGTGCCAGTGATACTTTAGCCTTAGTTAGGGGCGAGATTACTGATGCTGAATTTAAAGCGATAAAAAGAATTGAATCACAAAGTTTCGTGCCAAGCACCCAAAATATAACATTCACGGCAGGGAATAGCATAGTGCTGTTGCCAGGTTTTGAAGTGTCTAGCGATGCAGTCTTTAAAGCAGATATTGCAAACTGCGTTCAAACGGCTTTTGAGGAAAATCAAGAGCTAAGTTTGAAGAAAGAAACAATGCTGTCAGATGATACAGAAAGAGATAATATCAAAAAAGTGATTTTTAGGCTTAATGCCCCCGGAGATGTCAAATTGGTGCTTTTAGATGCCAAAGGTCAAAACATAGTGACCATCATTGACGATTATTACGAAAACCTAGGTACTCAAGTAAAATATATCCCAACAGCAAAATTAGATAAAGGTACTTATGTGGTAGAGCTGTCAATTAATGGCAATCAGCTAAAAGAAACGTTCGTGGTAGATTAAACTTATAGAACTTTGATAAGGCAGTTGAGTATATTTCTTTTTCTCTTTTACCTGACATTTTCGGTCTATTCTCAGGGCTTTACGCTGGAACTAGGAGCTGAGAAGGATAATAGTATTTATTCTGAAAACACTAATAATAGCAATGGCTCAGGTATAAATATCTTTTCTGGTAAATTGAAAAATGCCCCTCATCTTAGGAGAGCACTATTAAAATTCGATATTACATCAATTCCGGCTGAGGCTATTATTCAAAATGTGAAGTTGGAGTTATATGTTTTCCAATCTTCTCAAGGAACAACTACTTATCATGAATTCAATATTCATAAAGTGTTGTCTGATTGGGGAGAAGCAGGTTCCTCAGGTACTGGAATGGGAGGAGCTGCACAAACAGGAGATGCTACTTGGAGTAATAACTTTTATGGTTCATCAAATTGGAATAATCCGGGAGGAGATTATGTTCTTGATTCTTCTGCTTCAGACCTTGTGTCTTTTGCAGATTTTCCTCCTGAGAAAGGCCAGTGGCAGTCAACTAAAATGATAGATGATGTAAATGGGTGGAGGTCAAATCCGCTCAGTAATTATGGATGGATATTAATTGGAGACGAAACTATTAGTGGCTCTGCGAAGGCGTTTTTCTCAAAGGATGCTCCTGAATCTATCTACGGTGCCTATAAGCCTAAGTTGACTATAAATTACACGATACCTTCAGATAGCAGAATTATACTAAACGAAGTCAATACTCAGAAGAAAAGGATAGAACTGTATAATCCAGATACTGCTGCGGTAGATATTAGTAATTACACCTTGGTAAATGGAAGTGCGACTTCCACTATTTCAGGAGGAAATGTATCGGTTTTAAACGGAAATGTAATGTTAGATTCAGCAGCATACTTAGTACTTCATTGGTCTGATATAGGTCAAAATGATGGTGAGTTAGCCCTTTATGATGGAGATACTACAAGCGGTGATTTGATAGATTATTTACAGTATGGATCTGGAACTCAAGTGCACGCTGGCAAAGCTGTTACGGAAGGCGTTTGGGATAACACAGCTTCGTTTTTAAGCACCGAAGCAGATAGTGGCAAGAGTTATTCATTAAGCACCGCTCAAAGCTACGCTAACGGAACAGAGTCAAACTCTTCAAGCTGGCTTAGTCAACTGGAAACGCCAACGTATATTAATAATCCATGCCCAAGTTCTATAAATCTTAAGGGGAGTTTGGTAGAAGCGGATTATACTAGCTCTGATTTTATAGAGCTTACAGTAGAAATGACGGCAAATAAAAATGTCATTTTAACGGCAGGGGAATCTGTTCAGCTAAAGCCAGGAACCGTAATTGAGCAAGGAAACGTTTTTGAAGCCTTAATTTCTGGTTGTCCAGACTAGGGCAAATAGATTGTGTTATTTGTAAGTGACATAAATCAAAAGTGTTAATTCTATTTAACACTTTTAAGAACTTATGACTAGTGCTAATGGTCGGGATGCTCCTTGTTATTAGTAGTGTATGTAGTTGTTTGAATTATTAATAATTTTGAAATTACCTGTTAATTAAAAATAACTCTAGCAGATGTATTAGAAGACATGTTTTTCAATATGTAGGTGCCTTGAGTAGATTTGGGAATGTAAATTTCATAGTTGAATGGGTCAGCCACTAACATTTTAAATTTGACAGCCTTCCCATTTAAATCATATAATTTCAACTTGGGAATTTTGTCTCTTTCAGAGCTTGGTAGGCGTATATAAAAAGTTTTACCACTAATTGGGTTTGGGTATACCTCAAGAGAAGAAGTGTCATTTGACCCTGGGAAAGCAATATAATAATGACAAGTAATTACTTGGGAGGCTTGAAAGTTTTCATTTTCAATTGACTGTATGCTTAGGTTAAACACATTTTCTGTAAACTCAGTAATGGCAAGTATCCCATTTTCATAAGTTCCGTTTCCTCCTTGAATACTTGCTTCTAGTTCATTTTGGTAGGGGTTTTGAACTTCAATTTGGTAGTTCAAAGGAAGGTCGCTTGGTAAATTCCAAAAATTTGAATGCTCACAACTTCTAATATTAAACGCGGGGCTTGATTTACCAACGACTATAGTTATTTCTTGCCATAAAGGTTGAGATTGAGGTACACTAGCTATTACTTTGATAGTTCCAGCGGTGTTAAAAAATAGAGTATCGTTGGAAAGATAGCCAGACCCTTCAATTTTGAAGTTTGGCGGTGATGCACTATTTGTTTCATACTGCAGAACATGAAACTTTGATAAGTATTCATAATGCTGTACCGGTTGAATTAAGTCTAGGTATATTAAGCCATCCTTTAGTTTTCTTACTCCTGCGGTATCCAAAGCGTAAAAGTCACCGTTTATTTGAGCGAAGTCGTGCATTTCGACTCTTATTTGGATATTACTATTTAAGGATTCCCACTTGGACAGCGTGGATATAAATGCAAGGCCATTCTCTAACTGCTTTATATGATAGAAACCTTTATTGTCAAAAACTTTGTTGCCGGTTTTAGAAATTTCAAAATACTTAAAGTGTGTCCCTTCTCCATAATCTATAACTTCTAAAAGAAAACTTTCAGAGTTTGTTTTGGGTATTATACCAATATAGGTTACGCTACTTCCCCATGGAACTATAGAATTAATACTTATATCTATACTTGAAGTTAAGTGGAGGTAATGGTCTAAATAATATATTCTGGCAGCACTAGAGGTTTTGTCCTTTATGGCAAAACAAACCTGTTTCTCGTTTGACGCTAAAGCGAGGTGATAGTTTTCAAAATCAGGGTTTAAATGAAATTTGTGAAGTAATTCTCCAGAAAATAGATTCTTACTGAGAATGCTATGATTCAGTGAATCATAGAAGTATAGGTCGCCAAAGGTAGCGTCAAGATGTAATAATTGAGAAGAATAGGTTAAGGCAAGTTCATTGTCAAATGTTAGGGCCTTTAAATCGAAAGTGGAAATGTTTTTTGTATCGGCAAAAACTAGTTTATCGTCCGTTTTTCCTACGTAATTAATTTTTTCAGAGAATTCATTGAAATAAATCTCTTCTTTAGAAATGTCATAAATACCGAAAGCATTTAGTTTTTGGAAAATGTCCTTTCTATTGCTAGAGACACTACCCTTTTTTGAATATGTAACTAAAAAAGAAGAATCACTTAGCTCAAATATTCGCTCTGCAAAATACGATTCCTTGTTAGGAATGAGGTACGAGCTATCTAATCCAAAAACCTGACAATAGGTAGGGTTTTGAATACCAATGATTAGAATAAAAAATATACTAAGAAATACTCTCATCCGTCTTTTTCCTGAAAAACCAAATAAGTCCACCTGTCAATACTAAAGATGCAATAACCACTGGCATTGGGAATGTTTCTAATTCTTCCAAATCAGTGCTGATAACACCTGTATGTGAAAGGTAGAACATCACTACCGCAAAACCATTATTAAAAATGTGAGCGACTATTGGCACCCAAATGTTTCCTGTCCAGAAATAGAAATATCCAAACAAGGCACCAAGCATTAATCGCGGTAAGAAACCGTAAAACTGCATGTGAATGGCAGAGAAAATAAATGCCGCTACCCAAATAGCTAGATGCGGGTTATTTAATCCTTTGTAAAGCTTACGCTGAATAAGTCCTCTAAAAATAAGCTCTTCACCTACACCAGCTACCACCGCTATAACTATAAGCCCAGCTAACATTTTAATAAAGCTGTCAAACGTGGTCAAGAACTTTGTAACCTCGGCTAAAGAGTCTTCCATACTCTTAAAGAAAGATTCAAGACCAGAAAGAGCTTCTGGGAATACCATGCCCTCATTGATTTCTTGAAGCCAGCCATTAAATGGTAGAAAGCATAGTTGGGTAATAATTACCAATAAGAATATGGAAGGGCTAGAAACAGCTTTAAAGTTTAACTCTGATAAAGACTTCTTCTCTACCACTTTCCAGTAAAACACACCGGCAAAAATAAATGTAATTATAGCTGCAACTCCTTGGCCCAGCATTAATGCCCACCATCCAGACTCAGATGCCATTAGTGCAGCGTTGATATCACTTAGGTTATCAAGGCCAATTCCGCCTACAGTAATCATGACAGCCGCGGCCGCTATATTCCCTAATACCATGCATAAAAGCACTACTCCCACTATTATCAAAATACTAGAAAGAGCTGGTTTATCGGAGTTTAATTTAGTTAGGACGGAATTGAATTGCATGTTTTAAGGTTATTTTGATGTAAATTTGCGGCATAATACACAAAATACCTAAACTGTTTGGTCAAAATAGGCAACATAGAACTCGGTGAATTTCCATTATTACTAGCTCCCATGGAAGATGTGAGCGACCCACCTTTCAGGCAAGTCTGTAAGGAAAATGGGGCAGATATGATGTATACGGAGTTTATTTCTTCGGAAGGCCTTATTAGAGATGCCTATAAAAGCCGCCAGAAATTAGATATTTTCCCATACGAAAGACCCATTGGCGTTCAGCTTTTTGGCTCTGATGTGGATACCATGGCAGAGTGTACTAAAATAGCTTCAGCCGTAAATCCTGATTTGATTGATATAAATTATGGTTGTCCTGTAAAAAAGGTGGCCTGCAAAGGAGCAGGAGCGGCATTACTTCAAGACATCCCGATGATGACAAAAATGACAGAAGCCGTAGTGAAAGCTACAGACTTACCTGTCACCGTCAAAACTAGATTAGGCTGGAATGATGAAACTAAAAATATTGAAGAAGTAGCTGAGAGGCTTCAAGATGTTGGTATAAAAGCTTTGACTGTTCACGGGCGTACCAGAGCTCAAATGTATAAAGGGGAGGCCGATTGGCGATTGATTGCTAAAATCAAAGAAAACCCAAGAATCAACATTCCTATTTTCGGAAACGGAGATATAGACTCGCCGGAAAAGGCATTGGAATATAGAAATAGATATGGAATTGACGGCATTATGATTGGTCGTGCCGCCATAGGTTATCCATGGATATTTAATGAAATAAAGCACTACTTTGCTACTGGAGAAAACTTAGCGGCACCCAGTATGAAACAGCGAGTGGATGCTTGTAGACAGCATTTGAAGTTCTCTATAGAATGGAAAAATGAAAGACTAGGCATCTTAGAAATGCGTCGCCATTATTCTAATTATTTCAAAGGGCTACCTCATTTTAAAGAACACCGAATGAAGCTAGTTCAAAGTCTAGAGCCAGAAGAGTTGTTTTCAATCTTGGATGATGTTTTAGTAGAATTTGACGGTTATTTCTTGGAAACCAAAGCGAAGAAAGTAGACTACGCTGGCGTAGACTAGTCCAAAAAGCTTTTGATAACGTAAATTACGTGTGAACAAAATTTTCTTAACCCTTCTTCTTTTTTTCTCTTTCAATTGTTTCTCTCAAACAAGAGAATATGCTGTGAAAGTAGTTGGAGTTAAGGTAGGAACTATTTACGCTACAAAAGCTACTTCAGGAGACAGTACTTCTTACGAACTTAAAAGTAAAGTTGATGTCAACTTTTTGGTTTATAAATTAAAAGTAGACTATCGTGTTCATTCTGTTTTGTTAGGTGGAGAACTTCAGCGTTCTTTAGTTAAGGTGGAGTCAAATAGAGGTAACTTTTTGACAGATACTAAGAAGTCCAAGGAGGGTTATGATGTCAAGTCTGTCCAGCATGAGGATAAAGTTAACAAGAAAATTAAGGGTGAAATAAATAGCACTTTCGCTAGTCTATATTTTAACGAACCTAAGGCTAAAGATAAAGTTTACGCCGAATACTACGCCGATTTTATAAACATCACAAAACCTTCGCCAGAATACTATAAAGGTGTTTTAAATGACAATGTGGATGAATATCATTATGAAGATGGGGAACTGATAAAGATTGTGAAAAAGAATAAAATCACCGATATGGTGATTGAATATCAGCCGCAGTCTAATAAAAAAACAAGGAAATAAGGCTTACCTATTACAGATTTCAATAGGAGCGTTTATCTTAGCATTTGATGAAACCCAATTACTCCATGAGAATATTATTTTGCCTTTGTTTATTTATTTCTTCACAAGTTTTTTCACAGCTACCAAAACTAAAAGTTTCAGAGAATAACCGTTTTCTTCAAACAGAAGAGGGTAAACCTTTTTTCTGGACGGGAGATACCGCTTGGGAGTTACTTCATAAGCTTAATAATGATGAGGTAGATTATTACTTCAAAACAAGAGCCGAGCAAGGGTTCAATATTGTTCAAACTGTTATTTTGGCAGAATTTGACGGTGTAGAAACGGCCAACGCTCTGGGGCAAAAGCCTTTTATTTCTACAAATCCTATTAAGCTAAATGTATCTTATATCAATCATGTAAGAACGGTATTGGACAAGGCGGCAGAAAATGGTCTATATGTAGGTTTGCTACCAACCTGGGGCGATAAAGTTTTCAAAGACAAATGGGGAAAAGGACCAGAAATGTTTAATGAGAAAAATGCCTTTGAATATGGAAAGCTTTTAGGACTTCATTTAAGAGACAAAACCAATATCGTCTGGATTATAGGGGGAGACAGAACGCCACGAGAAAATACAAACGATGTAGAGATTTGGAGAGCCATGGCAAAGGGAGTAAAAGAAGGGCTTGGCATCTTTGTAGACGGTATCTTTTCGTTTCATACACAACCAAATACGCCGGGAGGTTCTTCTAATTGGTTTCATAATGATGATTGGTTAAGTTTTAATATGAACCAAACGGGACATTGCGAAGACCTAACTACGTATAAAAAAATAAGCCACGAGTATAATTTAAAGCCCGTTAAACCTACCATTGACGGTGAGCCATTATACGAGGAGATTCCGTTTTGCTTTAATGAAAAAAAGAATGGCTATAGCCAAACCTACGATATAAGAAGAAGAATGTATTGGAATGTTTTTGCAGGAGCCTTCGGTCAAACTTACGGTCATAACAGCGTATGGCAAATGTATGACCCAGAGAAAGATAAAGGGGTTATTTCTCCTATTCGTTCTTGGAAACAGTCTCTTGATTTGCCAATGGCTAATCAAATGAAACATCTAAAAAACTTGATGCTGTCTAGGCCATTTTTTGATAGAATACCAGACCAAACTTTAATAGAAGGAGAGCAAGCCGAAGATGAGAATTATGTTATAGGAACTAGAGATGAGTCAGGAACTTACGCTTTCATCTATTCGCCTTCAGGAAAAACTGTAAATATTAATACGAAAGAATTAAGAGGTCAAAACCTAAGGATTTGGTGGTATGATGTGAGAACAGGAGCTGCTTTTATGCTCGGAAATACGGTTAATTACGGCTCTTTTGCTGCGGTACCTCCTTCTAGCGGAAAAGGAAATGACTGGGTATTAGTTATTGATGATGCTTCTAAAGGCTATGATAAACCAGGGACAGTTGCATACTAAAGTTTCTTAAACCTAAAGTCGCATTTACTAGCACCATTTGCTATGGTGTCCATTCTTATTAATTCATATCCAGCCAAACTAAAAGTAAGCTTATCTACTTCACACATGATAGCTGTATAGTTTGTGGCTTGGTTATTTTTGAAAAGTGTACAAATGCCACAGGCTTTAATATCCATTCCGTAGCCAAAACCTAGGGTTGAGTCTTTGTCTGTAAACACATCGGCAGTAAAGCCATTTTCGTGTGAGGCTGCACTAGTCTTCCTACCATATCGTTTAAGGTATCTCTCGGCAAACGGCAAGTTTATCAGCTTAGGCTGTAAGGTGTTTATCCATTTGTGAAGCTTGTTTTTGGGCTTGACATAATCCTTAGCTATATCAATACAGAGTTTCTTAATAGTCTCAAAAGATTCGCCTTCCTTCTCTAAAACTTTAATTGTTGACAAGAAATAAGCAGAAAAAGCCATCTTTTTGTCTAAAGGGTTTTTTGATTTTGTGGCATACGTAATCTCCTTCAAAAGTAAAGTTTGCTTACTTTCAATTTGCTTAATAATATCCTTAAACTTTTCGGGATAACTGATTTCTAAAGCTTTTTTAAAGTATTTCCTAAAGTTATTTCTAAGGTATATGATGGCAAAAGTAGCCGCTATGGTATCAGCAATAGGGAAGAGTAATAAAAACCAATAAGACCAAAAACCAGAATAGTAAAGAAGAGCAGTTATTGTCCACTTGGAAGCCATAAAAAGTAATCCATATAGGACAGTTTTCTTGACTTTGGTTTTCATTCTTTTGGTCATACAGGGAGCTTAGGGCTGTAAAGGTAGTACATTTCTTTTTCTAAGCCCTTTAAGTATAAACGCTTGGTCTCATATTCTTCTTTCTCGGGATAGAAATTCTTATTTTTGACAATATTCAACTACCCTGATAAAATGAAAAAAATACTCTTTCTGCTAATGGCTGTATGCTGCACGGCCTATTCTCAAACTGCATCTATACAAAAAAGTGCCCCATTAACTGCCGCTTCGCCAGAGTCGGTTGGTATGTCTGGCCAGCGACTAGATAGGATAGACGCCATGATTAACAGAGGCATGGAAGAAAACGTGATTCCCGGTGCCGTTGCCATCATTACCCGAAATGGCAAAATAGTATACCAAAAGGCCTTTGGTCAGTCAGATGTTCAGGCAAAAAAAGCTTTTGAAACAAACAGCATTTTCAGAATAGCTTCACAGTCAAAAGCAATCACCACCACAGCTGTTATGATGTTATGGGAAGAAGGGCATTTCTTTCTTGACGACCCTATATCAAAGTATATTCCGGAGTTTAAAAACCCTACTGTGTTAGACAGGTTTAACCTAAAAGACAGTTCGTACACCACCAAGCCGGCTGGTAGAGAAATTACTATTAGACAGCTAATTAACCACACTTCAGGTTTAGGCTATGGCGTTATTGACCGTGACCAAAGCTTCAAAGCCATTTATAAAAAAGCAGGTGTTACAGACCTTTTCACCACGGAGGATATTCCAATAGGCAAAAGCGTAAAAAAACTGGCAAAATTACCGCTTCATCATGTACCAGGAGAGGCTTATGTTTACTCTGAAGGTATTGATGTGTTGGGTTACTTTGTGGAGGTTATTTCAGGAATGAAGCTTGACGAGTACTTCTCGCAGCACATTTTTAAACCTTTGGGCATGAAGGATACTTACTTTTATCTGCCAAAAAACAAGGCTAACAGGTTAGTAGAAGTTCAAACCAAGAGAGATGATAAGTGGGTACCTTTTACTGATGATTTTTACGATGTAAATTATCCTAAAACGGGAGCAAAAGCTTTCTTCTCTGGAGGAGCGGGCTTGTCAAGTACAGTATTTGATTATGCCACCTTTTTGCAGATGTACCTAAACGGGGGCGAGTTAAACGGCACTAGGCTTCTTTCTAGAAAAACTGTTGAATTTATGCTTGAAAACCAAGTAGGAGAGCTGTTTGGCAAAGATGCTGGATTTGGTTTAGGATTTTCTATTCTTAATGAAAAGGGAGCGGCAGATGGCGGAAAAGGTAGCGAAGGCACTTTCCGTTGGGGTGGTTATTTTAATACACAGTATTTTGCTGACCCAGTAGAAAACACTATCGGTATCATCATGAAACAGACGCAGCAAACTGGTGGAGACTACACCGGCGACATGTTTAGACAAATGGTTTTTCAGTCAATAGATGATTAGGAGCTTACCCTAAAGGGTCGGGCTATCCGCTATATCTTTTTTTTCTTAACACTAATCCAGCCGCACCCAAAAAAAGGATGCCGCTGCTATCCCTAAGCCAAAACATAAATTCGATGAATAAGATTTTAAGCCTTCTTTTATTCTTTTTGAGCTCTACCGCTTTTGCTCAATTAAAGGTTGCCAATATTTTTGGAGACCACATGGTTCTTCAGAGAGATAAGCCCATTCATGTTTGGGGTTGGAATACACCAAATGAAAAAGTACAAGTGCAGTTTAATGGGGAGTCATATCAAACCAGTACGGATACAGACGGAAATTGGTCTTTACTTTTAGGTTCGGCCTCAGCAGACTTAAAACCATTAACAATGGAAATCTCGGATAGAGATGAAAATGTTTCCTTTTCAGACATTCTGATGGGAGAGGTTTGGCTATGCTCTGGTCAGTCAAATATGGAATGGAAGGTTTGGAATGTCGATAATTGGGCAGAAGAAGTTAAAAACGGAAACCACCCACTTATTCGTCATATTTTAATTCCAAAAGCTACCGCCTTTACGCCAGAAAAAGACTTTTCCGATATGGAGTGGGAAGTTTGTAATCCTAAGACGGTTGGCGATTTTACGGCAGTGGGTTATTTCTTTGCCAGAAAACTTTCACAAGATTTAGGTGTGCCAGTAGGTTTAGTAAACTCCGCTTGGGGAGGCTCGCATGTAGAAACTTGGATAAGCAAATCGGCTATGTTGACATCGGAAGTACTGAAAGACTATGTCGAAAGTATGCCAACTGACAGGGCAGCTTCAGACATAAAAATGGAGAAAAAAACCATTGAACGTTTTCATGGTTCTAAGGACTTTGACATTACTACGCTTAATGAACAAGATTATTTAAAGCCAACCTATGACTTCTCCGATTGGACAGCTATTGGGCCAATGGGAAGTTGGGATTGGAAAGGTGTACCATCATTTAGAGGTACTGTTTATATTCAAAAGACCTTAGAACTTACTGCAGAGCAAGCCGAGTCTATTTCTGAAGTAAGCTTTGGAGAAACCACGGGCGATATAGCATTTTATGTAAATGGGAAATTGGTTAATCAGGGCTATCATGAAGACCTCATTAAATTTAAAATCCCTCATGGTGTATGGAAAGCAGGCGAAAATAGTTTGCTAGTTAAGTTTTCGGCCAATAGGGGGCCAGAGAACACAGACTTAGGTTTAAGCCACGGTGCGGATAAATATAAACTCTCGTTTGCAGATTCATCCATTCCTCTAATGGATTCAGACTGGAAAGCAAGACCAAGCTGGGACGCTCCAAGAAAATACAAGCCATGGATGAATAATGAGGGAACGTTATGTTACAATGCCATGATAGCACCAGTTGTAGGTTTAGGTTTGAAAGGTGTTCTTTGGTATCAAGGTGAGTCTAATGCTGGAAGAGCTTACGATTATAGAAAAGCCTTTCCGCTTTTAATTAATGACTGGCGAAATAAATGGAAAGAAGAGTTGCCTTTTTTCTGGGTACAGCTTTCTAGCTATGGGGCTTTTAATGACAGTAATTCAGGTTCAGATTGGGCAGAGCTAAGAGAAGCTCAAAGTATGGCCTTAAAACTCCCAAAAACGGGCGAAGTAGTGACTATTGATATTGGTAACCCGAAAGATATTCACCCAAGAAATAAGCAAGATGTAGGGCTTAGGATGGCACTTTCTGCAGAAAAGGTAGCTTATGGTAAAAATATAGTTTTTAGCGGGCCTACTTTTAAAAGCATGAAGGTAAAAGGAAAAAGAGCTGTTCTAAGCTTTGATAATGTTGGAGGAGGTTTAAAGGTAAATAATAAGTACGGAAACCTAGAAGGATTTGAAATAGCAGGAGCAGATAAGAAATTCTATTTCGCGGAGTCCAAAATTATAGGAAATACAGTCGGGGTTTCACATCCGATGATTAAAGCACCTAAAGCGGTAAGATACGGCTGGTCAAATTCTCCTGTAGACGCCAATTTGTTTAATAAAAAAAACCTTCCAGCCTCTCCGTTTAGAACAGACTCATGGAAGGGCATTACAGAGGATAGTCATTTTGAATAAAGCAACCATTTGACCAAAATGTTCATCCATGAAGCATGCATACTAAAACACGTCGCCATGACATTGATTGGATAAGAGTTATCGTATTCGATATCCTGATTTTTTATCATGTAGGAATGCTCTTTGTAGAGTGGGGTTTTCATCTGAAAAATAATGTCATTGTAGACTGGATTCAGTGGCCAATGATTTTTGTGAATCAATGGCGGCTTCCTATACTTTTTGTGGTTTCTGGTATAGGTACTAGTTATGCTTTATCAAAGAAAAGTGGAGGGGCCTTTGCTTTTGAAAGATTTAAACGGCTTTTTATCCCTTTGGTGATGGGTATTTTGTTGATAGTACCACCGCAGGTTTATCTAGAGCGTATTTATAATGGAGCCGCTTATACAAGTTTCTTTGATTTCTATCCTTCTATCTTTAATACAGGACCATATCCCGATGGGAATTTTAGCTGGCATCACTTATGGTTTTTACCTTATTTGTTTCTGATGTCTTTGGTCGCTCTGCCGCTATTCCTTTGGCTTAGAAATGAAGACAATAGCGTAGTTTTATTTCTGAAAAGAAGCTTCAAGAAAAGGGCTGGACTGATATACTTGTTTGCTATTCCCTTAATATTGGTAGACCTATTTTTAGAAGGCGATTACCCTGTAACACATGCTTTGGTAGGAGATTGGTACGCATTGGCTTGGTTTTTCACCTTATTCATTTACGGATTTCTTTTGGTGAGCGTTAAAGAGGTTTTCTGGCAAACCGTAGAAAAACTGCGATACGTTTCACTTGTAATAGGAATGGTAGCTTTGCCCTGCTTAGTTTGGCTTTGGTATAATTTAGACCCGAGTTTCTGGATTCCTATAGCTCGACAGATAAACTGTTGGGCGTGGATATTAACCATCTTTGGTTTTGCCTCAAAATATCTTAATAAGCCAAGTGAGCTTTTGACTTATAGGAATAGGGCAGTGTATCCTTTTTATATTTTGCATCAAACAGTTATGATGCTTTTGGCTTTCTATTTGGTGGATTTGAACATTCATTATGGCATAAAAATGTTTGTCTTAGTGCTGGGGACTTTTGGTTTAACTTGGGTGCTTTATGAGTTTATTATAAAGAGAGTTAAATTATTACACCTGCTTTTTGGTCTAAAGTAAGTGTAAAACGTAGTGATATTATGTCAAAACCAGAGAAGATACTTACGCTTCATCCTCAAGGGAAAAACGGGGTTAATATTGATTTAGAGAAATATAATACACTAAAGAATTATATTTTAACAGCTCTCAAAGAAAGAGCCGAGATTGGCTTTTCTGACTTATTTGAAGAAGCTAAAGATGAACTACAGCCAAGCTTTGAAGGAAAGGTGGGCTGGTACTTTGTAACGGTTAAACTCGATTTAGAAGCCAGAGGAATTATAGAAAGAATTCCAAAGAAAAGCCCACAAGTGATTCGCCTAAAAAAATAAAGGCACCTCCCATAAAGGAGATGCCCTATTCGTCTTATTATAAACTAAAATAATTATTAGTAACCTGGGTTTTGAGGGAAAGAAGCATCCCCACCATCCGTAAGGTCAATTTGCTCTTGCGGAATTGGTCTGTAATTATGTTTTTCTTCAATGTTTACAGAACCATTAGGGTTATAAGCTTTTACTCTTTCTACTAATTTACCCCAACGCTTAAGGTCTGTCCATCTATGACCTTCACCTAGAAGTTCTCTAGCTCTTTCGTCATAAATAAACTCCATAGTAGCTTGGTCAGCTGATATTTCCATTGCAGCTTCACTGCCAGCTACTGCGGCTCTTCTTCTGATAGGATTTATATACTCAACAGCTTCTGCATTTTTACCTTGCATAATTAAACACTCAGCTACATTTAAGTAGATATCCCCTAAACGAGTAACCATAAAGTCTCTACCACCTTGTACTTCGTTAATACTAGCTCTTAATGGGTCTAAGAACTTAGATATTACACCAAATTGCTTTTCTTGATACATGCTAGGTGTATAAACTTGATAAGGGCGTTTTGCTCTTTCGGCTTCAGACATTTCAAAACCTGGCATATAAATAGCCGTATCGCCAATCGCTACTGTGATTTCGTCTTTTGATTTATCAAGAGATGTAGTGAAAGTACCTGCACGAGTTGCATAGAATACTTTTTTGAAACTCTTGTCGTAACGAGCGTCATTTACTCTATCAGCAAAAGCTATATTATACGTATAGTCAGTTGGTCTCAAACGTTTCCAAGGACGACCTACTTCTAATACACGACTCATACCAGGCTGAGTATCATATTCCATAAGGTAGTATAAGTGCCATCTGTTTCCTGTTCCACCTGCTGTAAGTAAATCATAACTAAACTGAATAGAAAAAACGGCTTCTGAGTTTTCATCGTTTCCAAGTTGGAAAAGTTCCTCGTAATCTGAAACTAATGCTCTATCGTAGTTATTAATTACGTTTTTTCCGTATTGTTCTGCTTTTGCAAAGTCTGCAGCACCATCACCAAAAGAACGTGTGGCACGAGCCATATGAACTTTGACAAGCATTGCTTCTACAGCCATTTGCGTATATCTTCCCCACTCACCACTAGTAGCAGGAAGATCAGGCATTGCTGCAGCATAGTCGGCTAAAATTTGTGTATAGACAGCCTCTTCAGAAGAACGTGTAATCTCGGTAATAGGACCGCTAGATTCTGTTAATCTTAAATCTAAACCGCCATAGTGCTGAACTAATACAAAGTAAAAGTGAGCTCTTAGAGCTTTAGCTTCTGCTATTCTGGTTTTTAAAGTCGCGGCATTAATACCCTCGATATTTGGGCCACGCTCTATTACTGCATTACAAGTATTAATACCCTTGTAGTACTCACGCCATAGTCCCCTTATAAAATTATCTCTACCATCTAAGTTTGACTCATAACGGTCATACTTTTTATAACTTCCATCGGCACCATGTGTATAGGTATCAGTTCCCATTTGCATCATAGTCATACCCATCTCTTGAGCGTAATATTGACGCAAAAATGAGTAAGAAGCTTTTACTGCATCTTCAAATCCTACTGGCGAATTAATATAGTCATTACCAATATCGGAGATTACATTTTCGGTTAAGACATCTTCACAGGATTGACCTGTTAATAACGTAACTAGAAGCAACGCTACCATTCTTAAACTCTTCATCTTTCTGAATAGTGTTTGTTTTATATTTTCCATTGTTGCTTATTTTTTAAAATTTAACATTTAGGCCGAAGGTCGCAGACCATGTTGCAGGAGTACCACCGCCATCAATATTGTCGTCGAAATCAGTTTCTGGGTCGGTTCCAGAATACTTAGAGATAAACGAAGAGAATATAAACGGTTGCTGAATACTAGTATATAGTCTTAAAGACTGCATACCTAGTTTTTGAGCGGCCTTCTCAGCGAAGCTATAACCTAAGTTAATGTTTCTAACTTTTACAAATGAACCATCAAAGATGTTCAAAGAAGAGTTCCATTTAGGGAATTCTTGATTTTGGTTAGGCTTAGGGAATGTATTTACAGGATTCGTTGGAGTCCAGTAATCCACGTCGATATTGTTATATCTTCCAAATAATGAGTTATTACTTGTATGATAATTACTTCTAATCGTTTGTCCTAAACGAGCATAGACAAAGAAAGAGAAATCTAAGTTTTTATACTTAAGTCTATTGGTGATACCACCTGAAAATTTAGGAACACCAGAACCTTGAATTACTCTATCGTCCGCGTTGATAGCTCCATCGTTATTTTGGTCAACAATTCTGATTTCACCAGGAACACCACCGTAACTTGCTGCTAAATCAGCTTCATCTGTTTGCCATATTCCTTGTTGTTCGTAATCAAAAATTACAGAAAGAGGTTGACCAATAAACCAGCCATTTCCGACGTCATCTGCTTTTCCTTGAGCTAATTCTCTTACTTCCTCTTTGTTGGTAAAGAAGGTGAAGTCTGTACTCCATTTGAAGCCATTGTCTTTAGATACATTGACAGTACTAATTGTTCCTTCAAATCCAGAGTTTCTTGTTTTACCTACGTTGGTAAATACATCAGAGAAACCTGTAGAAGTAGGAAGGTTTCTTAGAAGTAATAAATCGCTAGTGTTAGTCATGTAATACTCTAACGAACCGTAAATTCTTCCACTAAATAAACTAAAGTCTAAACCAACATTGGCAGAGGTTGAAGTTTCCCATTTCAAATCAGGATTACCTATAGTACCTGGTGCATAACCAAAAGCCTGACTACTTCCGAAGTTATAGGCTGTTTGACCTAATAGTCCTTTAGTTTGGTAAGGGTCAATAGCTTGGTTACCAATAGCACCGTAAGAAAGTCTTAACTTCATAAGGTCAATGGCTGGAACATTTTTAATAAAGCTCTCTTCAGACATGTTCCAAGCAAAAGCTGCACCAGGGAAGTAACCCCATTTGGTGTTATCACCGAAACGAGAAGAACCATCAGCACGAATAGTAGCTGTAAATAAATACTTATCGTTTATACCATAATTTACTCTAGCCATATAAGAAAGGATTGCCCATTCTTCAAGACGAGAGTCAACACCTAAGATAGTTGCCGCAGTCCCTAAGCTGTTGTATTGCTGCGTTTCTGAAGGTATTCCTTCTACTCTTATTAAACTTGATTCATAACGGTCTTTTTGTAAAGACTGTACACCAGTTAAGTTTAATTTATGATTACCGAAAAGTTCTTTGTCATAAGATAAGATGTTTTCTACAGTGTAATTAAATATATCTTCGTTTGCGTTAGAAGCTCTTGGTGGTCCTAAACGAACAGCGTTAGTATAGGTTCCAGCGAAATTGTCATATTTGTCATTTCTGATATCAGGACCAAAGTTGAACCTATATTTCAAGTTTTTCAAAATATTCCATTCTGCATATAGACCAGCAAATATTCTATTGCTTCTTCTTTGATTAACAATAGCCCCGTCTACTAATTCAGAGAATGGATTTGAACGAAGACCATCTTCCGTTGGTAAGAAATTCAAGGTGCCATCATCGTTATATGGTTTTCCTAATGGATTCTCACGTAATGCACCTCCAAGTGGGTTAAAACTCTCACCATTTCTGATAGAGTAGTTCATGAAACTAGAAAGACCAATTCTTAAGTTTTTGGTAATATTATGATCTAAGTTTACTCTAAGAACATTTCTGTTATAGTCCTGATTTGGGATAATACCATTGTCTTTATAATAGTTTAAAGACATATAAAACTGAGAACGATCATTACCACCAGCAAAACCGATTTGGTGATTCATTTTTGTACCAGTTTGTAGAAGACCATCTAAATAGTCGGTAGAACGCCCCATAGCAATACTCTCTAATTCCACAGCTGTGAATATAGAAGCATCATCAGGAATAGTTCCGTCAGCTTGTCTATAAGCTTCTCTTTTTGTTGCAGCAAATTGCTCACCATCCATTAAATCAATGATGTCATGTGCTTTAGAGATACCATAATAAGCGTCGTAATAAACAACTGGCTTACCTTTTGTCCCTCTTTTAGAGGTGATAAGAACAACACCGTTTGCCCCACGAGCACCATAAATGGCAGTGGCTGATGCATCTTTCAATACTTCCATAGATGCGATATCGTTAGGGTTGATGTCACCAGTTCCTGTTGCTAACGGAATACCATCTAGTACATAAAGCGGGTCGTTAGAAGCATTGAATGAACGACGACCACGAATTACTACACGTGGCTGAGTTCCCGGCTTACTACCTGCTTGCATTACATCCACACCAGCTATTCTTCCTTGAAGAGCTTGCTGCGTGTTTTCAATAGGAAGGTCAGTAATGTCTTTCGCTTTTACTGTACTAATTGCACCTGTAAGCTGACTTTTTCTAACCGTTCCGTAACCTACAACAACTACCTCTTCTAAAGCGGCAGCATCTGTATCAAGAGTAACGTTGATTACAGATTGGTTACCAACAACCACCTCTTGAGATACATAACCTACGAAAGAGAACGTAAGTGTGGAGTTTGCAGGAGCTGCAATACTGTACTTACCGTTAATATCCGTAGTGGTTCCTATAGTAGTACCTTTTACTACTACACTAACACCTGGTAATTCTGGAGCATCATCTCCGCCGACTGTACCTGTGACCTGTGCAACCGATTGCAAAGAGGTCAGTAAAAAAAACAGCATGAAGCTGCTAGTTGCTAAACTGAACTGCCAAATCCTTTTTTTCAAGGAATCAGCAGTACGACTGAGTCTAGTTCTTTTCATAAAAAATAGAGTTAAGTTTAATAAAAATGAAATGGTTTGTAATATGATGTTTTCAAGGCTTATTAGTGCTTTTACAACATCTTTGGTCGGTAAGGTAGTTGGAGTAGGAGAAAATTGCAATATTTTCGTAAAATAATTTTATAGAAATAGTCAAAAAATACCTTTTGAAAATCTAATAAATCACTTTGATCTTCTTATTTAATTGTTTGGAATGAACAATTTATGCTCTTTTCTAATACTCTTATTGATTTTGTCTACTAAAAGAGGTGTTTTGTTTTTTCAGGGTAAGCTATTAATATCTAGATGAATAGAGCGTATATAGGTACGAAACCTAAAGACTTTGATGTATATAGCACAAAAAAAGACACCCCCGCATTTGCGAAGGTGTCTTTGAATATTAGAAATGTACTATTTTTTTATTTTAGTAGCCTGGGTTTTGTGCAAAAACGCCTGCGTCTGATCTATCAATTTGAGTTTGTGGGATTGGACGTACAAGGTGTATTGAAGTTATGAAATCTCTAGCTTGTGGGTTATATAATTTAACTCTTTCTACTAGGTTGCCCCATCGTTTTAAATCTAACCATCTTGTTTGCTCTCCGGCTAGCTCCCTTGCTCTTTCTTCCATAAGCATTTCCATGTTCATTTGAGCTGGTGTAATCACCATAGCTTCTTTTTTACCTGGCCATCCTGCTCTTCTTCTTACCATGTTTAGTGCATCAGTGGCATCTTGAATATTTCCTGCCCCTAGTTGAGCTTCGGCTAACATTAGATATGCATCAGCTAATCTAAATACAAAATAATCTCTACTTCCTGACTCGTAAGTCATATCAGGTCTTTTTGTATCAAAGAATTTAGTAAGTGTTGGGAATAAAGCCTCAGAGTACTTACTCGGATTTAATACTTGATAAGGTCTTTTGGCTCTTTCTTCTTTTGACATCTCATATCCTGGGATAAATATGGTAGTATCTCCAGAAGCAAAATTTAAAGTTGTTTTAGAGTCATCAAAGGCAGAGTTATAGGTGCCTGGTTTGTTAGATTTCCAAGTATCTCTAAACGTCTTTTTGTATCTAGAGTCATTTACTCTTTCGCCAAAAACAGTTTCAAGTGCATAGGTAGTAGGTCTTAATCTTTTAAAAGGACGACCGTAATATACATCACGCTGCATACCAGACTGAACATCATACTGCATACCAAAGAATAAGTGAAGGTTATTGCCCCCATTTGTTGCATTCGTATTATTAGTAAGGTTAGTGAGAAGGTCTGAGGTGTATTGTACAGCAAAAACTATTTCAGAGTTTTTCTGATTGTTCTCATCAAAAACACTTGCAAAATCATCTAATAGGGAAAAACCATAATTTTTGACAACACTTTGACTTAATGCTGCTGCTTTGCTAAAATCATCACTTGCTTTAGAAGAAGAGTAGGCCTTAGCTAAATAAACTTTAGCCAATGCCATTTCTGCAGCAGGTTTTGTTGCTCTTCCGTATTGGCTTTGAGAAGCTGGTAAATCAGTAATAGCCGCATTGAAGTCAGCAATTATAGCGGTATACATTTCTGTATCGGTAGCTCTAGTAGTCGCTTTGGTGGGAGCCAATGTCTCAGATAATCTTAAGTCAACCCCACCATACTGTTGAAACAAAATAAAGTAGTACTGAGCTCTTAGGAATTTGGCTTCAGCTACTCTAAGTTTTTTAGTTTCTGCGGCTACCGAAGATTCTGGAGCTCTGTCTATAATGGCATTACAGGTGTTTATACCTCTATATAATTCATCCCATACGTTTGCCAAGTAATTTACAGATGGGTTTAACTGTGGGTCATAAAAGTGGAAACCTTTATAGCCACCATCTGCTCCAGTAGCATAAATGTCCGTTCCATATTCTGTCAATGTTAGCCCTTGTTGTGTACCGTAATAATATCTCAACGTAGAGTATGCCGCATTAACTGCATCTTCAAAACCTTTTGGGGTGTTGATATAATTATTGCCAATACCAGAAACTACAACTTCGTCTAAAACGTCTTCACAAGATTGCGTTGGTAAAAGTAAAGCCGCTAATGCTAATAGTTTTACGGGCTTTATTATATTATTCAATTTCATTTTCTTCAATTATTTTAATTTTTGTAAAAATTAGAACTTGGCGTTAAGTCCAAAAGTAAACACCTTAGTGGCTGGCGTTACACCATTATTTACAGCTGTGATAGGGTTGTTTTCAGAAGAGGAGATTGCAGCCTCTGGGTCAACACCGTTATACTTAGATCTGAACTCAGCCCATATAGCTGGCTGCTGTATAGACGAGAACAATCTTAAAGACTCCATGCCTAATTTGTTGGCAAGAGACTGGTTTAATGCATATCCAAAGTTGATGTTTCTCAACTTGATAAAAGAACCGTCAAAGTATATCAAAGTAGTATTGTATACAGGGAATTCCTGAGTACTCTTAGGCTGAGGGAATTCATTGGTAGGGTTAAGAGGAGTCCAGTAGTCTACTTTTATTTGCTGATATCTTCCAGCCAATGAGTTATTGTTTTGGTGGAATCCACTTACAATAGTATTACCAAACCTTCCGAACAAGAAGAATGACAGGTCAAAGTTCTTATAAGACAGTCTGTTGGTAAGACCTGCAGAGAAATCAGGAACATCCGAACCGTTAAGTACACGGTCATCTGCATTTATAACACCATCATTATTTGTGTCTTGCACTCTAATTTGACCTACAGCAGACCCATAAGACTTAGCAAGTTCTTCTTCTCCTAACTGCCATATTCCAACTTTCTTGTAATCATAGAAAGAGTTTAACGGCTGGCCAATAAACCATCTGTTACCTATATCATCTATTTTACCATTATAAAGTTCTATAATAGCCTCTTTGTTTTTAGTAAACTGGAAGTCTGTAGTCCATTTAAATCCACTGGTTGAATTTACATTAACGGTAGTGAAACCTAATTCTATACCTCTGTTTCTAGTTTCTCCTACGTTTTTAGTAACTTGACTAAAGCCAATAGAGCCAGGAAGCTGATCTGCTAGAAGTAAGGCAGTGGTATTGGTTTGATAAAGTTCTAATGAACCTTGTAATCTACCTCTCCACATGCTGAAGTCTAAACCAATGTTAGCTGTTGCAGAACTTTCCCATCTAAGATCTGGGTTTCCGATAGTATTTGGTCTGTAACCAAAAGCGGCTGTGTTATCCCATGCATAAGCAGTTCTACTTAACAAACCTTGGGTTTGGTAAGGCGATACCGCTTGGTTTCCTACTTTACCCCATCCTGCTCTTAGTTTTAATAGGTCTAACCAGGTAATTTCTTTTGCAAAGCTCTCATTGCCGACATTCCAACCTACTGCCACACCAGGGAAGTTACCATACTTAGTATTCTCACCAAATCTACTAGAACCATCACGACGTAATGTTAAGGTAAGAAGGTATTTGTCGTTAAAGTCATAGTTTAAACGACCCATGTAAGAGTTAATAGTCCATGCTATTAAATCACTTGAAACTCCAGTTACCGAGCTAGCATTTCCAAAATTGAAAAACTCTTGCGATTCAGCAGGAATCCCTTGAACGTTTGTGCCATATTGCTCATAACGGTCTCTTTGTATAGAGTGAAGAGCTGTAGCAGAAAAGTTATGTTTATCGAAAGACTTAGTGTAGCTAAGGATATTCTCTAGCGTGTAGTTAAAACCAAATCTATTGGTGCTGCTTGCCTGAGGGTCACCACCTTTTCTTGAGTTAGTTTGTGAACCAATAAAGCGACCACTTCTAGAAATGTCAACATCAGGGCCAAAGTTCATTCTATATTTTAAACCGTCAATGATTTTTACTTCTGCAAACATACTATTGAAAATACGATAAGACTTAGTGTTGTCAATCTGTGCACCAGGAACTATCTCAGCAAGTGGGTTAGTTAAAAGAGCATCGTTAGTAGGAGAGAAGTTGATGTTACCTTCGTCATCATATGGAGCACCTAGTGGGTTTTGATTTAGCGTAAAGCTATATGGGTTTAGGTTTTCACCATTTCTGTCAGATAGCATCATATAAGATGATAAACCAATTTTAATAGACTTATTGATATTATGATCCACGTTTGCTCTTAAAGAAGATCTTGTGTAGTTCAAACCTTCAGAAATCCCTTTGTCTTTAAAGAAAGATCCAGAAACGTAAAACTGCGTTTTATCAGTACCTCCTTGTACCCCAATAGAATGACTCTGAATAAAGCCGTTCTGTAGAATCATATCTTGGTAGTTTGTGTTTCTGCCAGCAGCAATACCCGCAGCCACACTAGGATCTCCACCTAATACCGCAATGGTCTTGTCTGCTTCTACAGAAGATTGACCAGTAGGTACAATGTTACCACTTGCGTCTTTATATATTCCAGTAGAGCGATACGCTTCTCTTACATATTCCGCAAATTCATCTCCAGAGAAAAGTTCAATTTTATCTAAGGCTTGAGATTGGCCAAAATAAGTGTCGTAAGAAACCGTGGTTTTACCTTTTACGGCTCCTCTCTTAGTGGTAATAAGTACTACACCGTTTGCTCCTCTAGCTCCGTAAATGGCAGTAGCTGTAGCGTCTTTTAGTATTTCTAAAGATTGAACATCGTTAGGGTTGAAGTCTTCATACCCTCCAGCAATCGGAATTCCATCTACCACATAAAGAGGGTCGTTGTTTGCTCTGAAAGATCTTCTTCCTCTAATAAGAATTTTTGGAGTAGAACCTGGTTTACTTCCAGATTGTGATACGTCCACACCTGCTACTCTTCCTTGCAGTGCTTGTCCTACGTTGGTAAGTGGCATTTCGCTAATTTGTTTAGAAGAAATCTGTGAGATTGCTCCTGTAGTTTGGCTTTTCTTTAACGTACCATAACCTACTACTACAATTTCGTCTAATGAAGCTGCATCAGTGGCTAAAGTAACATTAATAATGCTCTGACTTCCTACCAAGATTTGCTGTGCTTCGTAACCTACAAATGAGAAGGTAAGTGTTGCGTTTGAGCCTGCGTTAATAGAGTACTTTCCGTTAACATCAGTGGTAGTTCCAGTGGTAGTGCCTTTGACAACCACGCTGACCCCTGGTAGTGAAGAATTGTCGTCTCCCATAACCGTTCCTGCAACCTGTGCAACCGATTGCAAGGTTATTCCAAATAAGAGCAGTAGAATACTGCAATTACCTAAAAGAGGCTGTAGAATCCTTGATTGTAAGGCTCTAACAGATTTTCTTAGTCCGTTTTTTTTCATAAAAATAGAGTTGTTTTAACCAAAATAGATTTTGAAAGGATTGAAAAATTAATAATTCAAATCAGTAGTCTGATTCAAGCGTGTAAACGCAAGCGAAATGTAGCGATTGTACAATTTATTCTAACAATTCTTATAGTGGTGCGTATATGCTAAAGAGTTTGTTTTTATGAAAGACGAAAATGCCTAGTTATAGGTGCTAAATATCCCTTTGAGATTTCTAAAATTTATAGACTGTAGACATGAATAAAATTTTCAATAAAATGGGAGGGTTTCAAAAACTTATTTTACGGTCAAAAAAAAGAGCCAACTCTTTTAAAGTTGGCTCAAAATAAGAAGATTTAGGGTTATCCTATTAGTCGAAATATCTACCAATATTATCGGCTATTTCATTTCTTAATTCAAGAATGTCAATCTCACCCATTTGCGAGTAGACCTTTTCCCCTTCAGGAGAAATTAAAACTGTATAAGGTAAAGCTCCTTGCCAGTCAGGGTCTATGGCCTCTATCATATCATATTTGTTTACACCTTCTTCTAAAATGTAATTAGTATCTGTTGCCAATTTCTTCTTTAGAAACTTCAGGGTATTGTCATAATTGTCTGCTTCGTCGTTAGAAACTGTCACAAATTCAAAATTTCTATCTCTATACATTTTATATGATTCTGTCAAACCTTGAAATTCGGCTACACAAGGCCCACACCAAGTTGCCCACACGTTAACAAGTCTATAGTTTCCTGTACCCTTGTTTTCCATAACTTCCTTTAGTTTGGCAAGGTCAGCTTTTTCAAGACTTACTGGTTCTTTTGACCAGTCTTCAATCTCTTTGGCTTTGTTTTTTGCTTTCTCCATCCACTTAATAGAACAGCCAAAAGTTTTAGTAACTGCTGGGTTCGGCGTATTTCCAGCTAAAAGTGCATCAGTTGCCATTCTTAGGTTAAGTACCTTTTCTTTTCCTATATGTTCATCATCGTCTATTCTTCCTACATATTGAAGTTTTCTGTCCTTGTCAAATAAGAAAACATGAGGAGTAGCTACAGGGCCATATTTCGCTGTTACTTCTTGTGTGGCACCATCATATAGATATGGGAAGTTGAAATCCTGATCTTTTGCACGGTATTGCATATCCTCAAAACTGTCATTTACATCTGTATAGCCCAACTCATTAAAAAGAACGGCCTTATCGGCATTTGGGCTAATGGCCACCAGCTGTACACCTTTGTCTTTATAATCAGTAACGTATTTTTTTACACGAGCCTCATATGCTTGAGCCGTAGGGCAATGATTACAAGTAAATAATACAGCAAGAAGATCAGCATCTTCAAAACTCTCTAAGGAGTACTCTTTATTATCTACTCCCATTAGTTTAAAATCTGGAGCTTGAGAGCCTATTTCTAAAGTTTTGACAGTTTTACTATCAATAATAGCAACTTCTGCTATTTCTTCTGATGCTTCCTCGGTATTTTCAGTGGAGGAAGTACAAGCCGTAAAAGCTAATGCTACGGCTAGGTAGAGCGAATTCTTCATACGAATGTTTAGTTAATTTATTTCGGGTTGAAATTTTTTATAAAAATACATGAATAAAAGGAGGAAGATAATTTAATAGCGTTGCTTATGCTCTATCGAATGAATGTATTTGTCTATTTTTGCCTTTATTTAACTGCTTTAGGCTTCAAAATCTTTCAATGTGATTGAAAAACAGAATTCTTCTAGTGGGCTTTATGCATGGTCCATCCTTCTTTTTCTGGCAATTATTTGGGGCCTCTCTTTTTTATTCATCAAGAAAATAGTTGTGGTTTTGACTCCTATAGAGTTAGGAGCTGGACGGGTTTTCTTTGCTTCAATATTTTTGATTCCTTGGGTTTTAAAAGGTTTTAAGACCATTCCAAAAGAAAAATATAAGTGGCTTATTGGGATAGGTTTACTTGGTAATTTGTTTCCTGCATTTATATTTTCACTGGTAGGGAGTAAGCTTAACAGCTCATTAGCCGGAACGCTTAATTCTACCACACCTATTTTTGTGCTAATAATAGGAGCTCTTTTCTTTGCTTCTAAAATTCTAAAATTTCAAATCATAGGAATTATAGTAGGCTTCACTGGAAGTTTAATTTTAGTTTTTACTGGGAATACAGAAGGTATTAACTTCGCAAACCCTTATGCATTATTGGCCATGTCGGCTACATTGATGTATGGTTTCAATGTGAACATTGTTAGTAAATACCTTGGAGAGCTGAAGCCGCTTCAAATGACAGCTGTTGCCTTTTTCTTTGTAGGAATAGTGGCAATGATTATATTATCGTTTACTGATTTTTATTCTAAAATACTTGCTCCCGAAAACAGAGTAGTTTTTTATTATTTGATTTGCCTGGCTGGTGTTAATACCTCGCTAGCCTTAGTGCTTTTCAACTATATGCTCCAAATATCTTCACCAGTCTTTGCTTCTTCTGTTACTTACCTTGTTCCAATAGTGGCTACAGTTGCAGGCCTTTTTGATGGCGAATTGATTTCAATTTGGCATTATCTGGGAATGAGTGTTATTTTGATAGGTGTTTACCTAATAAATAAGAAGGAAACGTAAAGAGGTTTTAATAAGAGAAAAAAATAATCGCAATTCAATTATATTTGCACAAACACCCAATAAATGTCAATCAAGTACAAGAGAATCCTACTGAAATTAAGCGGCGAAGCCCTAAACGGAGGCGACAAAAGCCAGATAATTAATTCAGAAATACTTTCACAATTTGCCAAAGAGGTAAAATCAGTGGTAGATGCAGGCTGCGAAGTAGCCATAGTGATAGGTGGAGGTAATATATATAGAGGGGCATCTGCCGACTCAGGAATAGATAGGTCTCAAGGAGATTATATGGGAATGCTAGCCACAGTTATTAATGGTATGGCAGTACAGTCTATCTTAGAAAACCATGGTTTACAAACAAGACTGCTTTCTGCCATAAAAATGGAGCAGATAGCTGAGCCTTTTATAAGAAGAAGAGCCATTAGGCACTTAGAAAAGGGGCGTGTCGTTATTTTTGGTGCAGGTACAGGAAATCCGTATTTTTCTACAGATTCAGGAGGAGCTTTAAGAGCGAATGAAATAGAAGCGGAGGTTTTATTAAAAGGAACCAATGTGGATGGTGTGTATGATAAAGACCCAAGAAAAAGTGATGACGCAGTGAAGTACACTGAAATTACTTTTGATGAAGCCATTAATAAAGGATTGAAAGTGATGGATAAAACAGCTTTTACCCTTTGTCAGGAAAATGATTTGCCTATTATTGTTTTTGACATGAACGGAGAAGGCAACCTTTTAAGGGTGGTAAATGGTGAAACTATAGGAACATTAGTAAAAGATTAGTTAGAACGGTGTTTAAACCGTTCACAAAGAATAATTCGTAAATAGCCCAAACGAAATTTAAGAGCAATGGAAGAAATTGACATGATACTGGAAATGGCGGAAGATAGTATGCAAAAATCTTTGCGTTATACTTCGTCAGAATTGAAAAAAATTAGAGCAGGAAAAGCCAATGCAAATATGCTTGATGGCATCTCCATAGACTATTATGGTGTTCCTACTCCTATAAATCAGGCCTCATCTGTAACCACACCCGATGCCCGTACTATTTCTATTAGACCTTTTGAGAAGAGCTTATTAGCTGATATTGAAAGAGCTATAATAAATGCTAATTTAGGTTTAGCTCCTACTAATGATGGCGAGTTTGTCAGATTAAACTTACCGCCAATGACGGAGGAAAGAAGATTTGATTTGGTGAAAAAGGTTAAAGTAGAAATGGAAACTGCTAGAATCAACGTTAGAAAAGTTAGACAAGAGTCAAACGACGAAATCAAAAAACTTAAAAATGATGGTGTATCTGAAGATGCTATCAAAATAGGTGAGGAGCGAGTTCAAAAGTTAACCGATAAGTTCATGGTTAAGGTAGATGAAATGCTGGCTGTCAAAGAGAAAGATATAATGAGTGTTTAAGTTTTCAGGATAACAAATATGGGTAATATGAAAAGATTGTTTTTTCTATTTTTCTTAGTAATTACCCATTTGACGAATGCTCAAAATTACTTTGATGAAAACGTAAGTTGTTTTGATTCTAAAATCAGAATAACTGATGACAAACTTTCAAAACTCAAAGTTGCTTATCCGGGTGATGGAAACATTGACGTCACCTACTACTTTTTAGATATTAAAATAGAACCAAGTTCCAGATACTTAAAAGGTTCTGTTCAGATAGATTTTCTGCCTTTGGTAGAAAATCTGTCTGAAATAAGTTTAGATTTAGATGATTCATATGCGGTAGATTCTGTCCTTTATGAAGGGGAGAATTTAAGCTTTTCAAAAGAATCATCTCAAATACAAATCACCTTCCCTACAACCATAGCTTTAGGTGCTACCCCAGCATCGATAAAAGTTTACTACCAAGGAACCACACCTAGCCCGAGAGATAAAATTGGTCTTGCATATACCACCCACGGTAATAATCAGTCCGTGATTTGGTCCTTGAGCGAACCTTATGACGCCCCACTTTGGTGGCCTTGTGTGGATAATCCAGCCGATAAGGCGGATTCATGCGATGTATGGATAACATTACCAAGCTATTATACATCGGTTTCGCAAGGAACTTTGGAAGACTTAATTAAAAACACTGATGGTACCAATACTGCTAAATGGAAGCACCAATACCCAATAGCCCACTATTTAATTTCTATTGCAGCAGCTAATTATCAGCTTTTAGAAAGAAGCTTTACTTACGGCCAAACAGGTGCTATGCCTGTTTTGGATTATGTCTATCCTGAGATTGCTAATGATCCAAGGTTGAGCCCTCTTTTAGATGAAACTGTAGAAATGTTGAGCGTTTTTTCAGACGCCTTTGGCGAATACCCTTTCATTAAAGAAAAATATGGGCACGCTATGTTTGGCTTTGGTGGTGGGATGGAGCATCAAACCATAAGTTCTATGGGGACATTCAATACGAGTTTGATAGCTCATGAATTAGCTCATCAATGGTTTGGAGATAAAGTTACTTGTAAAACTTGGAGAGATATCTGGGTTAATGAAGCTTTTGCAGAGTTTGGTTCCTATTATTTTACGGAAAAGTCAGAAGGAAAGGCAGCCTATAATAATGAGGTAAGTTTGGCCATGAACGGTGCCAAATTTGTAAATGGTACTGTGGCGATAGAGAATACTAATTCGGTAAACGAGATTTTCAATTTTGCTAAAACCTACCAAAAAGGCTCTGTAGTGGTACACATGCTTAGAGGGGTATTGGGTGATGATGTTTTCTTTAAAACACTTAAAGAGTTTCAAAATACAGAGTTTGCTTACGGAAATGCCAGTATCGAAGATTTCAAAGCAGTGGCAGAAAGGGTTTCTGGCCAAAATTTGACTTACTTTTTTGACGAGTGGTTGTTTGGTACCGGCTATCCTAAATACTTTTTTGGTTGGGAGCAAGCGGAGGATAATACAGCTTGGTTAAGCATTATTCACTCAGGCTCAGAGGAAACAGATTTGTTTACAATGCCGGTGGAGTTGAGCTTAACTTTTAAAGATGGAAGCAGCCGAATTGAAAAGGTTTTTGTGGATACCAATACTATGATAATATCATTGGACAACCTGGAAGGAGAGCTTAGTTCTATAGTTTTTGACCCTAATAATTTAATTCTTAAAGACCTTTCTTTGGGTTCTTTTGTACCTGCTTTAGGTACACAGGAAGAAATAGGTTTCTCTTTATATCCAAACCCTACAGAAGGACTCTTAAAGTTTGATACGGCAGGGAAAACGGTGTATTCTTTTGAAATTCATAATGCCAACGGTAAAACCATGGGCAAAGGGCAAACTGATGTGCCCTTAAATGTAAAATACCTCCCAAGTGGAAGGTATTTTATTCGTTTTAAAAACGAGGATAATAAAGTTTTTGTCAAATCTTTTATCAAAAATTAAACAGGCTCGGCAACAGCTACAGTGTCTTTAGATAAAGGAGCTGGCTGTGGTAAAACAGGCTGCGGTTGTGGTACTTGTGCAGGCTCTTCGTAATCTTGATAGATAGGTCTTTCTGGTTGCGGTTTGAATATTACTTTCGTAATAAAATACTTAGTATCTCCATTCCAAGGGAATCTTACAAACTTCTCTTGATAGATTAGTGTAACTCTTTCTCCAGTGCCTAATGCTTTTCTTAAATCTACAATAACCGAATCGGCCACTGTTGAGAAATCCCAGTAGCGAGGCTGAAGTGTTCCAGTTTCACCAGAGTACCCACCTTCGTTAAGTACGCCTTCATAGGTTTTAAATATATAGCCTCTTTCACTTAGCTTTGAAAGAGTACCTGCTCTTTCGCCTGAGCTAAAGTAACCTGTACTAACATACCAAAATGCGGCTAGCAGTATAGCCAAGAAGACTAATAGAAATATTCTGAATTTCATAAAATGCGGTTTTATTTCGTTTGTTACACAAAACAAATGATTTTTTTCAAGATTATCTCTATTTCATCCGTTTTGAAGAGAAATGATGTTGTTTATTTAGAGCGAATTGCAATTACTGGATTCATAGCTGCTGCCTGAGATGCAGGAATTATTCCAGAGAGAATTCCAATAAAACTAGCAATAAAAAGACCGACTATCATGTTTCCCGAAGTTAATATCAAATCAAGCGAGCCGAGGTCAATGAAGCTAATCAAATATACCAGCAATAGGCCTATAAGTCCGCCCAGTACACATAAGAACACAGATTCAAAAAGAAACTGGAAAAGGATAAAGTAGTTTTTAGCCCCTAATGACTTCTGAATTCCAATGATATTGGTTCTTTCTTTAACGGAGACAAACATAATGTTTGCAATACCAAAACCACCAATCAATAGAGCAAAAGCTCCGATAATATAGCCGCCGACACGCAACGAACTAAAAACAGATGATAAGGCATTCGCGGCAGCATCAGGTCTATTTAGTGCAAAATTATCTTCCTGCGTAGGTCTTAAGCCTCTCACGGTTCGCATAAGACCAGTGATTTCTCCTTCTAGAGCAACCATGTTTTCATCATCTTCATAAGCTTGAAGCTGAATCATGCCATATAGGTTTCCGCTAGAAAACATTCTTTTGTGCTTTAAGAAAGGGATGTAAATTTTTTGGTCTGGGTTTCCACCAACATCTACCAACTGTTTCCCTTTAATTTCTTGTGTGCCAATTACAGTAAATTTTTGACCCTTTATTTTGATGTTTTTACCTATACCGTTCCCGTCAGGAAAGAAAGTGTTGTAGATTTCTCCTCCTAAAATAGCCACACTTTGTCCTGAATTTATTTCTTGCTCCGTAAAGTATCGACCTTCAATTACTGGTACTTCTGTGATTAAGTTAAATTCTGCCGTGATACCATGACATAAAGCATCAAAACTGCTGTTCTCGTATTTCGCGTTTGCCAAAGAGTAATCCATGATGGTAATGGCATTCGCATTTTTAATGCGTTCTTTCAAAAACTGATATTCGGAGTATTTAGGTCTTGGTCTCTGAAAATATTTCCACCAAGGGTAGTCGCCTTCTCCAAACATCCATGGAAACTTATCTACATATATGGTTTTTTCACCAATGCTGCTTAATGAATTTTTGATGTTCGCTTCTAGGGAATCTACCATGGTTAAAACACCTATGATGGAGAAAATGCCAACAGTAACACCTAGGAGGGAAAGCAATGTTCGCAGAAGGTTTGCTCTAAGAGCTTGCCATGCAAATCTAAAACTTTCAAATACGAGTTGTAGAAATTTCATTCAATTAGCCGATTTTGGTAGTGTAAAGGAAGATAATCACTACTCAAAAAACAAAGCTTTTGGTAGGGAGGCCATGAAGGGATAAACGAACGGATGAAAAGGAGGATTTATGGATATCGACCCCAGCCATTCATGCCAAGCGAAATGCCTAAGGTGGCTGATGGGTAAATACCCTTCTGTGCTATTCTATTGAAAGAGGTATGGTAAATGAATTCATAACCAGGCTCCAAATCTTGGTCAAAATTGTATTGATATCTTAGGCCAGCACCTATAAAGAAATCGAATGTGGGAATTCCTTTTTTGATAAATGTCTTTCCATACTTTAGATGAAATGCCATTACATTTATATTGACAGTGTATTTATCAGTTTGAGGATTTTTACTTGGCGACTCCTCCGTTTTTACAGCAGTTTGAGGGTAAAGAACTAATTCACCTCCAAAATATGTACCCCACGGATTATCCATATCTATGGTTTTGTAATACCTTTTGTATTCTATTCTAAAAACATCTGCTTTGGTATATTTGGTTTGTTTGAAAATCTCAGGAGCACCAAAGCCATAAGAAAATTGAAGGCTATTTTTAGGGTTGATGAAATACTCCGCCTGAAATTGAATAGTGGGGTCAATATTGACCATAGCAAATGGCCTCCACTTTATTGCATATTTAGGTAAGAATGTAGTAGTATCTTGAGAGAATGCGAAATTTGATAGAAGTAAAATTGAGAAAAGTGATATTTTGGTGATGTGTTTCATGTGAATTAAAAACTTATCTATTGTGTGTGCAGGTGCTATGTAGGTAGCTGCAATTAAAAATACGTACTATGACTAAAAAAATTGCGATAATACTCTTAGGAGTTTTTATTTTTTCTTGTAAATCAACCCAAAAGGCGGCCAATATTAAAACGGGCGATGGACTGTTCCAACTTTTTGTAGAGGACGAGAATAGAAGTACATTTTATTCTGATAAAAAAGGTGTTTTTGGAGCCAATGGCATGGTGGCTTCTGCTGATGTAATGGCTTCTGAGATAGGCAAGGAAATTTTAAGGAAGGGAGGTAATGCCGCGGATGCATCGGTGGCTACGTTTTTCGCTTTGGCGGTCACGTATCCTTTCGCAGGAAATCTTGGTGGTGGGGGATTTGCCGTAATTCGTGAAAGCAACGGAACTAACCATGCCTTAGATTTTAGAGAAAAAGCTCCATTGAAAGCTCATAGAGATATGTACTTAGATGAGAAAGGAGATGTAATTAAAGGAAAAAGCACCTCGGGTCACTTGGCATCTGGTGTGCCAGGTTCTGTAGCGGGAATGGTAGAGCTGCATCAAAAACTCGGAAAAATGTCTTGGGAGAAGTTATTGCAGCCTGCTATTGACCTTGCTGAAAACGGAGTAATATTGACCGAAGGTAGAGCTAATGGTATGAATCGCTCTAAAAAGCGTTTTCAATTAATGAATGGTGACGATACGCCATACTTTATTCATCCTACTAAAGATGAATGGGAAGCTGGCGATTTGTTTGTTCAAAAGGATTTGGCAGAAAGCCTGAAAAGAATTCAAAAAGGTGGAGCGAAAGGTTTTTATGAAGGAATCACGGCCGATTTGTTAGTAAAAGAAATGGAAAAAGGAGGCGGAATTATTAGCCATGAAGATTTGCAATCATATGACGCCGCCTGGAGAGAAGCCATCAAGAAATCATATAAAGAATATGAGATTATTTCTATGCCGCCAGCATCAAGTGGTGGAGTGGCTTTGGTGCAGTTAATGAGATTAGTAGAGCCTTACCCTTTAAAAGATTGGGGTTGGAACTCTGGTAAAACAGTACAGGTAATGATAGAGGCAGAAAGAAGAGTATATGCCGATAGAGCAAAATGGATGGGCGATACGGATTTTGTCAAAGTACCTATGACCGAGTTGATGTCTTATCCATATTTGCAGGAAAGATGGGCATCTTTTGATGAGAATAAGGCAAGTAAAAGTGAAGATATTTCTGGAGGGGCGGTTCCATATTATGAGTCTGATGAAACCACACACTTTTCTGTGGTAGACGGCGATGGAATGGCTGTTTCTCTCACCACCACTTTGAACGGAGGATATGGTAGCAAAGTAGTGGTAGACGGTGCAGGCTTTTTGATGAACAATGAGATGGATGATTTTAGTGTAAAAGCTGGCGTGCCAAATATGTTTGGTTTGATAGGAAATAAGGCGAATGAAATTCAGCCAGGAAAAAGGATGCTTTCTTCTATGACGCCGACGATAGTAGAGAAGGATGGGGAATTACTAATGGTGGTAGGAACACCAGGTGGCAGTACCATTATTACTTCGGTTTATCAAACGATTCTTAATGTGGTAGAGCATGGCATGGGCATGCAGCAGGCGGTAAATGCATTGAAATTTCACCACCAGTGGTTGCCAGACAAAACTTTTATAGAGAAAGACGCCTTAGACTTAGATGCTCTTCAAGAGTTACTAAACAAAGGCTTTATCATAGAAGCTCAAAACAGAACCTTGGGGAGAATGGATTGCATCATGCTTCACCCTAACGGAATGCTCGAGGGAGCTTCTGACCCAAGGTCAGAGAATACTAGCGTTGGATACTAAATTTAAATAATGAACCATGATTCCAATTAACAATTTACTTCTCTTTGGTTTAGCGGCATTAATTATGGTGCTTTCTCCTGGGCCAAATATGATTTATTTAATTTCAAGGTCTTTATCCCAAGGGAAAAGTGCTGGTGTGATTTCTCTTTTAGGCGTAATGTGTGGTTTCTTATTTCATATACTGATGGTTTCGTTTGGTCTTACTGCCATATTCTTTGCTGTTCCTTATGCTTTTGCATTGGTCAAATTTATGGGAGTAGCATATCTGTTATACTTGGCCTTTAAGACGGTCAAGTCGGACAATAAGATTTTTGACGCAGACCAAAACCTAAAAGCCGACAAGCCTCTTAAACTCTTTAATATTGGATTATTGACAAATGTTTTGAATCCGAAAATGGCGGTATTTTACCTTTCGTTTTTTCCTCAGTTTATAAAACCTGAACATGGTTCTATTTTAAGTCAAAGTTTTCAATTGGGGGCTATTCAAATATTAATAAGCTTTTCTGTTAATTTATTGATAGTCATTTCTGCAGCAAAAATGGCAAATTGGTTCTCTAGAAAACCAATTTGGTTAAGGGTACAGAAATGGTTTATGGCCTCAGTCCTAACGGGACTTGCGGTTAAAATGGCATTGGCAAAGGCTAAGTAGAAATAGTTTCTACTAATTTCTTGAAAGCACTAGTGCTTTTACTTCTGCCGCTTCTGAATTGGGAATTGATAGAGCTGAAAGCACAATGTCATTTGTGCCTTTTGGAATCTTGATATTCCCAATTTTCATTTTAGACCAAGTTTTTTCGTAGGCTTCTTTTCTGGTGATTCTATCTGGGCTATCTATGAAGGTGCCCTCAAAAGCTTCAGTCAAGGATTTGGTCACATCTGAGTTTTCAATTTTCACTTTGATTACCGCACCTAAAGACTCCTCTGGGCAATTGTAAATCAAATAGGCATTCAATTCAGTTTCTTCTGATGAGCTCACTAGCCATCTCATTTCATCTTCTGTAGATGTCCAGTTTTTTAACCAATCATGTGCCCAGCCATGGCCTTCTTCATAATGTAGATTACCAGAAAATTGAGCTTCGTAAGCGGGTAACTCTATATAATCTGTATTAACAGCTATCGGTTTTACAGCTTGATAATTCTTTGAGGCATCTGTAAACCAGCTGATGTACTTATTGTAAAGGCTTTCGGTAAGTGTTGTGTTGTCTTCTGAAATATCGTTTTTCTGACTTGGGTCGGAATTTAAGGAGTAGAGTTCTGGAGATTCTCCTTTAAAAACCATCAAGCTTTCTCCAGTTCTTAAAGCTCCTGGGTTGTTTTTTAGGTCTTTTTCGAGAAAAGCAACATGGCCAAAAACCGCTCTTTCAGGTATTTCTACTTCTGTGTTTAATAAAACATTTGCTAGACTAATACCGTCAATTTCTTTTTTAGATTCATGCTCAATACCACAAAGTTCTTTTAATGTAGGTAACCAGTCAATGTGTGCCGCCAGTCCTCCAATTTTTCTTCCTTTCGCTATTTTATTTGGCCAGTTAATAATGGCAGGAACTCTTACGCCACCTTCATCCACATGGCCTTTTACACCCTTCATTTCACCGTTATAGCGGGCACCGTTTGGTCCATTGTCAGACATAAAAATCACGATGGTGTTTTCTGCTAAACCTTCGTTTTCTAGTTTCTCAAGGAGTCTTCCGATATTGAAATCCACATTATCTACCATTCCATAAATACTGGCAAGTCTATCGTCCAATCCTTTCGCTTTATACTTGTCGAAGTAGCTGTCGGGCACTTGGAAAGGGCTATGCGGAGCATTAAATGGCACATAACACAGAAAAGGCTCCTCTTTGTTTCTGTCTATAAAGTCAATGGCTTTATCTGTCAAATAATCTGTGATAAAACCAGTACTCTGAATTTCGGTATTATTGCTATCTAGTTTAGTGTCAAAATAATTGCTCCAGTGCCCTGCACAAAAGCCTATAAACTCGTCAAAACCTTGGTCGGTTGGTCGGTTTGGGTAATGGGAACCATTGTGCCATTTGCCAAAAATGCCAGTCTTGTAACCGTTCGTTTTAAAAACTTCGGCAATGGTTTCTTCTTCCGTGTCCATAATTTCTAGTCCATTAGAAACAGAAGTGGCACCCGTTTTTAAATGATACCTGCCGGTCAATAAGCTGGCTCTGGTGGGAGCACAGAGTGGCGAAACATAAAAGCGATCAAACTCAGCACCGTTTTGACTTAATAAATCTAGGTTAGGTGTTTCTATGATGTCATTGCCGTGGCTGCTCATATCTCCCCAGCCTTGGTCGTCTGTCAATATGAACAGAATGTTAGGCTTTTTTGCCTCCTCTTTTTGACAAGAAAAAATGGTGAATGAAAAAAGAGCAAGGAATAATAAGGAGAATCGCATTGAAATAGGCTTTGTTGAATTTTACTTAAAAGTATAGAAAATTCCGAAGCCACTATTATTGTTTAAAGATGCATTTATAGATAATATCGATATAGAGTTATGATTGGTATAATCAATATTAGCGAAGCCAAAACCAGCAGTAAGCATTAAGCTTTCTTTAAAGTGATACATGAACCTAATGGGTGTGGCATAAAGGTTAATATTTACACCATCAGTATCTCCAAGGATAGCTGAAACAGACCCTCCAATATATGGAGCAAGATATAGTTTATCCACCAAAGGAATAAACTTACCTCGTTCTATAGATGGTCCTATTGAAAAAGAATTGTTTAAATTATTGGTAGGATAAAGTGTGAACTTTCCGCCAAAGGCCCAATAGGTGTTGTCGCTCTTTATTTTTCCAAATAAAAGTGAAGAACTTATTGAAGTATAGTCATTGTTTGACCCAGAGGTAATTTGTGCATTCAAATTTCCATTAACTATTTTTCTGCCGGCCAAATCTTGTGCAGAAGCAAAATGAGAAACTAGAATAAGGGATGCGAAGAAAAAGAAGTGTTTCATAATGTGATATTTAATTTTTGGATAACGAATTTAAAATTAAATATGTTGAAACAAATACATCTCCTATCAATTTATTACAAAAAATAGGAGATGCATAATGAAGCTAAATGACTTATTTAGCCCTCTTTACAAGGTCTTCTCTTGAAATTAATATAGCACGACCAATAGGCCTTCCGTTTCGGAACGTTTGAGTTCTTAAACTCAAATCGCCTTCAGGAACTTCAAAAGTACCTTCGTACTTGTTGCCAAATTGGACAGGATAAGTATTATCAATAGTATAGAATATTTCGGTATTAGCTAAGTCGTTTTCTAAAGTCACTAGGAGCTTATCACCTTCTTTTTTAACAGAAACTATCGGGTCTAGCACCGCATGAGAGATATTAGTTTTCGCCATTTCAAATCTTGAAAAGTGGCTCTCTGTTCTGTTTAAAAAGCTCTGATAGTTTTTGCTCTCTTTTGGGCTCCAAAGTGTTTCTGAAATAGCAAATGCTCTTGGGTAAGTCATATAGAAAGCAAATTGTAGATTTGGAACAACTTCTGTCCAAAGGTTTCCCTGTCCTCCTAAAATGTATTTAGCATCAACATCGTCTGGTACTGGCTCAAAAGAGTATGCCTTTTTTAGGCTTAAATCAGCATAAATAGGATTTTCTAAGCTGTGGTCTCCTTGGGTGTAATCTAGGTATGCGAAAGTAGTAGGTGTCATCACCACATTATGCCCGAGCTTGGCAGCTTCTATACCACCTTTCATTCCTTGCCAGCTCATTACGGCAGCACCTTCTGCTAAACCACCTTCTAAGATTTCATCCCAACCAATCATCTTTTTGCCTTTGCTGTTGATGATTTTTTGAACACGACTTACAAAATAACTTTGAAGTCCATGCGTATCCGCTATTTTATTAGCTTTCATGAATTTCTGCACTTGAGGGCTTTCTTCCCAGTATCCGTGATAGCACTCGTCTCCACCCATGTGGATGTATTGGCTCGGGAAAAGTTCTGCCACTTCTGTCATTACCTTATCTACAAACTCATAAACCTTTTCGTCGGCTGGGTTTAATGTGTTTTCAATCAGCATTTTGAAATGTGGGCCTGTCCAGTCGGCAAAGTAGCCACCAGGGTTAACCACTTTAGGCTCTTTCAATGTAGAAAGTTCAGGATAGGCTGCTAAAACGGCCATGCTGTGCCCAGGAATGTCAACTTCAGGTACTATCGTGATGTTTCTGTCGGCGGCATATTTGATAACCTCTTTAATGTCTTCATGTGTGTAGAAGCCGCCTTCCGTAGCTTTCTCACCTTCTTTAGGGAAAGGTCTGTCTTTTCCAAATCGGCCATGCCTTGGTACTCTCCATGCACCTACTTCAGTAAGTTTTGGTAAGGATTTTATTTCAATTCTCCAGCCTTCGTCATCTGTCAAATGCCAGTGGAAAACGTTGAATTTATACTGAGCCATTTTGTCTAAATAGGCTTTTACATCATCTACAGAGAAGAAATGTCTACTTACGTCAAGCATAAGCCCACGCCAGCCAAATCTAGGGTAATCTGTGATTTTACAACCCATGACCATACCCATGCCCATTCCGTATTCAGCGGTGTTTTCAAACTCTCTAGGGAGCAGTTGTCTTAAAGTCTGAAGACCATTGAAAATACCAGCAGCTTCGTTGGCTATTAGGCTAATTTCATTTTCTTGTACTTCAAGCTGGTAGCCTTCTTTAGGGAGTGCAGGAGCGGCAGCCAAAGAAATACTAATGACTCTATTGGTTCTGCTCGGTTCGGCTATACTTTTCAATTCAATGTTATTGCCAGATTGAGCAAGGAAACTTTGAAAGTTAGTTACATAGGTTTTTACCTGTGCATCATCAGTCCGGATATCAATGGCCACTTGATTGTCAAGCATAAACATTCCGTCATTAGTTTCATAAGAAACAGGAGTAGGGATAATTTGATGCTGAGCAAATGCCGCAAGGTTTAACACTAGAGACAGTACTAAGCTAAGGATGGTTTTCATTTTAATAACATTAGGTTTAAATCAAAGTTATTAAAATATTTTAATAATTAGCTTTTTGCAACGGAATTATACCTAAAGCATTAAACATTTGGGAGCTAAGATTAGCGGTTTACCTTAAGTTACCCCATGAGCCTGCATCATATACGTTTTCAAGGCCTTTGCTTGTTAGTATACCTTTTGCTTTCGAAGAACGCATACCTGAAGCACAGCAAAGAACTACGGGCTTTTTGTATTTCTGAATTTTAGTGAAGTTTTTTGTCAAGGTGTCTAATGGGATATTGACAGCATTTTTAGCATGACCTCCAGAAAATTCTCCGGGGCTACGCACATCAATAATGACAGCACCATTGTTTATTAATTCCTTAATTTCTTCTGAGTTGCCAGCAAACATTTTTTTTATGAAATCGAACATATTCTTTTGTGTTTTATTTGACACAAAGCTACGTATGCAGTTTTCAAGAATGAGTGAGTTAAGTCACAGATGCTTTACCTGAAGAAAATGACCAGAGCACCTAAAAGGGTTAGCCCAAGTATTAGTTTTCTGTAGTTGTCGTTGTTTATTCTCTTCACAATTCTAACACCAACAAAGAAGCCGGCTACCATAGCAGGAGCTAAAACGAGGTCAATTTTAAAAGTATCAAGGCTAATGGTTTCCCAAGAGAAAACATGAAAAGGTACTTTGAAAAGGTTAATGAAAAGAAACATCCATGAAACAGTACCTATGAATTCATTTTTAGGGAATTTCAAAATCAAGAAATAGACGTTTGAAAAAGCTCCTGCTAAGTTCCCAATCATGGTGGTGAAACCTGTGATTAATCCCATGGTACTTCCGAACCAAAGGCCTTGTGGCATTTTCTCGGATTTTCTTCTTTCCCACCAAAATAGTAGACCTACAGCTGCAAGAATGATTACCGCCATGATGCGTTTAAACAGTGTGTCGTCAATGCCTCTGCCCACATACCAGCCAATTAAAACACCAGCTACCATCCAGGGCATTAAAATCTTAAAGTGCTTCCATTGGGCATGCCTGTTATAATAGGTTACAGCTAGCACGTCCGCCATGCAGAGTAGGGGAAGTACTATGCCCGTAGAGGCTTTTGAACCAAAAACTAAAGCCATGATGGTGACATTCATTACATCTACCCCACGGAGTCCTGCTTTAGAGAAACCTACAATAAAGGCAGAGAAAAATACTAGTGCCCATTCTAATAGGCTATGGTCTGAAAAGAAATCCAATAGTAAGGGAAAATTTGAAAGTTTGACAAGTTTAAGAAAGAATACTGGCTTGTTTAACTTCTTTTACCACAAATTGACTTTGAGCATTGCCAATATTAGAAAGAGCCGATAGCTTATTAAGGATAAATAGCTTGTATTCTTCCATATCTTCAACGACTATTTTAAGTAGAAAATCGGCACCACCTGATATACAATAGCATTCTACCACTTCAGGAAGTGTTTGAACGTCTTTTTCAAATCTTTCTAAATATTCCGCAGCATGTTCTTTTAAGCTTACGCTACAAAAAACAAGTAAGTTTCTGTGAAGTTTTTTCTTATTAAGCTCGATAGTATATTTTTCAATAATACCATCTCGCCTAAGTCTCTTAATTCTTTCATGAACAGGCGTAGTAGTAAGATTTAGTTCTGCCGCAATCTCTTTATTGGTGCTAAGGCCATCTTTTACTAATAGCTTTAAGATTTTCAAATCGACTGGGTCAATGCGGTTCATGGCAAAATATTCTAAATTACAGGAAATGATATCCCATTTATTCTAATTGGGCGTCAAATAAAGTGAGATTTAGGAAATTAGTCTAATAGTTGACATTAATTATTTTTTTCAGGTTTAGAGAATTGTAGCTTTAAAGCAAAAACACTCTCGTCTTTATGGCGAGAGTGTTTTTTAGTTTATTGATGAAAGAAGATAGGAGTCAATTATGCATGATTTTCGCTCATGCTAGTTTTGTGTCTTTTAAATTGAAGTTTTGATACTAGCATTGGAACTGTACCTAAAGCTAATAAGACAACACCTAAACCAACTATTTTCCAAATGTCTACAAAGTAAGTACCTGCTGTAAGTATGGTTAAAACCAATGTGGTAGAGAATGGAAGAGATATGGCTAATACCATAATAGCTAGTTCTGAATTAAATGTTCTTTTCTCTTTTGCTATACCCATGCTTTCTTCTTTGTTAAGAAACAAAGAAATATGAGCAAATGGCCAAAAGCTAATACAACTTAAAGGGAATATAATAGTAAGAAGTATATGATTTGCTGAACTCATGCCAGTAGAAAATATAAATAACGCACTTAAAATAAGGCTAATACCAGCTCTTAAAGATAGTAAGGAAAAGACAAGCTTCTTTTTACCTTCTTTAAGGTTAACGGCTAGGCCAATAAAAATTAAGACTAATGGCGTCATAATAGCACTGGTTTTGTCAAAAACGCCTCTTACTATTTCTGGCAGTGTACTGTAGCTAACGCCAAAAGCTAATAAGACTAGGCCTGCTACTAGAACAATATTGATAGGCTCTTTTGCCAAACTTGTTAGTAATGAAGTGATTTTTTCTTTGACGTTCTGTTTTTCAGAACCAGAGTTTTTCAATGACATATTCATGGCCACTACATACAAGAATATTAAACAGAAAAACTTATTTCCAATGTCGCCCATGGCGGCCATGGCTAGGCTTTCTTCACCTAAAAATTCAACAATAAAAGGGAAACAAGAAAGACCAGGAGCTAATGAAGGAATAAGTAATGTTAATGTTCTGGCACTTGCTGAGTCTTTTTTCATTCCAAAGCTTGATAATGCCAATGGCGTTATCAGAAACATGATGAAATTAAAAAGAAGAGCTACTACCGGAATGAAGAGTAAAGATGCGTCCAGATTTATTTTCATTAAAGCGATGAAAATGGTGGATGGAAGTGCCACCGAAAGTACTATTTCCTTGATGCCGTTAATTTTGTCTTTGCTACCAAATTTAGCTTTAAGTATGAAACCTAATGCTATGAGTAATACAAGGATAAGGGTTTTGAATATAGCTTCGTTCATTGAGATAGGAGAGTTTAAGAAAACAGCTTAGCCGAAATTCGGCTAAGCGTGTTTATAAGAATTGATCAACTTAAAGTTTTAAGAGCACTTACGAACATTTTCATTTCGTCCATGGTACCCATACTTACACGGCACATGTCTTTGTCATTAATGGTGAATGCTCTACAGCCTACGCCATGCTCACGCATTTTGCCTAAGAACTCTTTACCGTCCATGTTTATCTGGAACATCATGAAGTTTGTGAAGGAAGGAATAGGGTCATAACCTAATGCCTTTACCTCAGCCATAGTGTATTTTTTGGCTGCATCGTTCTTCGTTTTTGTCATTTCTTGGAAACCGTCATCACCGTAGGCCGCAGTAGCAGCTTTGATTGATGTTAATGAGATACCCATTCCGCCACGCGTAACGCTTGAGATTTCTTTAATGAATTCTGGCTGAGCAACCATGAAGCCAATTCTTAAACCGGCCATTCCCATGATTTTTGAGAAAGTACGACAAACTATTACGTTATATCCTTGTGCTACTAATGGAGACTGTGTGATAGCATCTGGACCGTATGCTAGTTCCATGTATGCTTCGTCAATGAAAATTGGAACCTTCTTAGATACTTTTTTACAGAATGCTTCTAAGTCTTTAGCTGCAGTCATAGTACCTACAGGGTTATTTGGGTTACAGATGTAAACTAATTTAGTGTCTGCATCTACAGCCTCAGCCATTTTATCTAAATCATGAGACCAGTCAGAAGTACATGGAACTGGTTTCCAAGTAGCTCCAACTCTTTCTGCCACACGAATAAGAGACATGTAAGTAGGATCAGCAGAAACTAAGTTTCCACCATTCATGAAACGAACAATGGCTACTTTCTCCAAAAGATCAGAAGAACCAGGCCCCATCATTAGGTGCTTTGTAGTTACACCTTCTTTTTCGGCAATACTTTCCATTAGTTCTGCCATTTCTCTCCAAGCGTAACGGTTTCCTCCGCTTACAGAGTCAATAACTGCTTGTTTTGCACTGGCAGGTGGTCCGTAAGGGTTTTCGTTTGAAGTAAGTTTGGCAACAATTTCTGGTGCAAAATTTTCGTCAACGAAATATTCTCTAGCCAATGGGCTATAAACAAGTCTGTTACTTGCATCTAGCTTGAAAGGGGCACTTTCAAAGGCTCCTTTTGCTATATGTGGAGCTAAGGCCATGCCTCCAAGAGACATTAGACCTGTCTTAAGCATGTTTCTACGATTCAGAGATTTTTTCATTTTACTGTTTTTTTTATTATGATCAATTCAGAGTTTTTTAAAAAGAAAATGAAGCCCCCGAAGGGGCTTCTTATAGGTTAGTTTGAAGCTAATTTGAATAATTTAGTGAATGCCACATCTTTATAAGTTCCGGAGGCACTTAAGGAAACTGTTGAGCCCGATTCGGAAATTCCTAAAGTAGACCATGGCACTTCTACGGAAGCAAGTCCATCTGCTCCTGTGGTAAATGTTCCGATTTCTGCTCCCCCTCTAAATTTTACAAGAAGTGAAACAGATGCTACCGGAATGGAATCAATCCCCTTGGTGTAATCTAAGATGTTGGTTTTGTCAAGTTCTAAAACCATAAAGCTTAGCTTAGCGGTTTCGCCAAAAGATGAGCTAATAGTAGGGTCAGTAGTTAGACCTGATGAAGGAGAGCCAGTGTCTCCCTTTACTGTTACTAATACCGGTGCTACTACTCTGTCTACAAAAGGATCTTGCTTTTCGCAGGCCACAAAAGTGGTAACCGTTGCGAGTACTAAGATTATATATGATAATTTTTTCATTGTTTTTTTTATTTATTTGAATCAAAAATTACTCTGCCCACCAAAGTTCAGTTTGCATATTGTCAGGACCGCCGTTTAGCGATACACCAGCGTCAAGTTTTGCTTTATTAAGCGAATACTCAGTAGTTGGGTAAGGCAAACGTGTTGGGATAATTCCGTCGTTTTCGAAAATTGCTCTTGGGTCAGCCGCAGGAATGACTGGGAAGCCAGTTCTACGATATTCTGTCCAGGCCTCAATACCTTGACCAAATAGAGCTACATACTTCTGGGTCATAACAGTTTCCTTAGTTAAAGAACCTAAAGAAGTTTCAAAACCAGCTGGCATTGTTAATCCAAATGATTCAAAAGAAGCTTCTAAGCCCGTCTTGAAGTAAGCATCTGCATCACCAGAAATATCGCCTTCTAAAGCAGCTTCTGCCAAGATAAAATTAAGCTCGCTGAAAGTCATTAATATACTAGGAGCATCGGCCGCACTGAATGAGCTTTGAAGAATAGAAGCAGAGCTCAAATAAGTAGTAGCAATAGCATCAGGCAAGCCGTTTGGAATACCGTTGTATTCGCCATTTACAGAAGTTGCAATAGCACCTAATCTTGGGTCAGCAGTTTCTGTCATTAAGTCAACAAAGGTTTTACTCATACTCCAGTCGGTACGTCCACCCTGAACCATTACTTCGTTCCATGTATTATTACTAGGTCTTGTCGCTGTATGCACTAACTGTGCATTGTCATCATTACTAGTGAATATTGGGTATGTACCTGGAGAACCCAGTATCTCAGACATGATAGCTTTTGACTCTGTAGGTTTCTTAGCAGCTTGCCTGTTTGCTAATTTTAAGCTTAAAGAGTTAGCAAACTTCTTCCATTTAAGTATGTCACCACCGTAAAGAATGTCGCCTGACACAGTAGGACCACTTACAGAAAGCTTTTCGTTTGCTATTTTTAAATCAGCTAACAAACCAGCATAGATAGCTTCCATATTGTCATACTCTGGCGTATATATTGGCTCTTCAGCTGCTCCAGAAACGGCTTGAGAATAAGGAACTGCACCATACATGTCAGTTAGTAAAGAATATATCCATGATTTCATTACTATGGCTATTCCCTCGTAGTTAGCATTTGGGCTAGCACCTTCTGCTCCACTAAGTGTTTCTATTCTTTGGAAGTTAGTTAGGCCATCATTGTATAGTGATTCCCAAGTGTTATTGTAAAACGCTGGCGTAATACCATAACTATCACCTTCATTTGAATAGATGTTTCTTGCCAGGTATTGAATCCATAGCATGGCACCATCAAGGTTCAATCTTTCAAAACGCGTGCTTCCTCCCCAATACCTATCTACTGATTCTTCAATGGCATATGGTAAGAGATACTGAGCCCCAATCGACGTAGGATTGTTAGGGTCTGTGTTTAATTCTTCGAAATCATCCGTACAGCTGTTTGCGAAAACAAGCATGATTCCAGCTAAAGCAGATAAGAATATTTTATTATTTATTTTCATTTTCTTGTCAATTTTTTTTGGATTAAAAGCCTAGTGCTAGGTTGAAGCCAAGGCTTCTTGAGTTAGGCAATTGTCCGTAAGTGAAACCTTGAGAGTTACCGCCATAAGAGTCAACTTCTGGGTCGATATGAGGAGAGTTAGAGAAAAGCATCAATACGTTACGACCAACTAAAGAAAGTTTCGCGTTTTGAATTTTCATTTTCTCTAAGAATGCAGAGCTAAATGAGTAACCTAAAGACATTTCTCTAAGCTTCACATAAGTACCATCAAATATGGCTGCTTCGTGGTATCTTCTTGGGCTGTTATAGCCATAGAACTGATTTCCTGCTACCATTACTGTATTTGGTACATACTCTGGGCTTTCGTCAGTGCCTATGTTCATCACACCTGCTCCAATTACACCTTCTTCACGTCCAATAGCTGTTTCAGCATACTGACCAGTCCATCTTGCAGTAGCGGTTCCTTCGTCATAGAAGTCTCCACCAAATCTTGCATCAATAAGAGCTGTAAGGGTTACGTTTTTGTAGCTGAAAGTATTCATGAAACCACCAGTCCAATCTGGCTGAACATTACCCAATACTTGAGGAGTGCTTTCTACTTGTGGTAAACCGTTTTCGTAGATTATTTGTCCATCTGGGCTTTTTGCAAAACCGATACCGTAAAGTGTACCGTAAGGCTCACCTATAGTCGCTATTGAAGTCAAACCTCTACGCTCTTGTAAAGTATAAGTGTCTAAGCCTTCGGCTAGTTCTACTACTTTGTTTTTGTTTTTCGAGTAGTTTACTAAAACATCCCACTTGAATCCTGAAGCAGACTCAAAGGCTGTTCCGCTTAAGCTTACCTCAATTCCTTTATTGTTTACTTTACCTGCATTAAGGATTCTAGAATTGTATCCACTTGCTTTTGATATTTCAACACCTAAAATTTGGTTCTTAGTAGTTTGGTCATAGTAAGTTACATCTAAACCTAAACGGCTTTTGAAGAATCTTAAATCAGCACCTAGCTCAACACCTGTTGTAATCTCAGGTTTAAGTGTAGCGTTGGCTATTTCTGTGTTTTCAGAATATTCTGCAATAGAACCATCCCAAGAACCTGAAGCAACGAATGTTTGACTTAATTGATAAGGATCAGCATCGTTTCCAACTTGTGCCCAACTGGCTCTTAATTTACCAAAAGAAAGCACAGAACTGTTGATATCCCATAGGTCTGTAAATACAGCACTAACAGAAGCAGACGGGTAGAAGTAAGAATTGTTTCCGTTTGGAAGTGTACTTGACCAGTCGTTTCTAGCTGTTAAGTCTAAGAAAAGAGCATTTAGGTATCCCATTTGGAATGAACCATATAAACTTTGTACTTCTGATTCTTCTATATCACTTTCTGCAGTGTTTTGGCTAGGGTTAGCATTTGAAAGGTTGTAAATACCATCTACTATTAATTCACCTACATATGTATAATTACGCTTGTAGTAATTTGTTCTAATAGCTCCACCAACTTGACCTACAAAAGAGAAATCACTAGAGAACATTTTGTCATAAGACAATAAGAAATCATGATTGTTTTCTTGCTCTCTTAATACAGTTTCAGAATATCTACCTGGAGATGTATTGCCATTTCTAGTACGTTCAAAACTCGAAACGTTTATTCTAGTATCAGTCCAAACATCTGTACCTGTTCTTAGCATTAAGTTAAGGTTATCTGTAATACTTGCTTGAATAGAGACATTTCCTAATAATCGGTCTTTGTCGTTTGTTGTAGGCAAAAGCTCATTTGAAAAGTCAGGGTTAGTGAAATACGTATGCTGCCAGTTTGGCGGGTCAGTGTCTCCTTCTTTTTGGATATGCGTATCTGTATAATCAGCCCAGTTAGCTAGTCTGTCCCAAGAGATATGACGGTGAGCCCATATAAATTGCTGACCTGATTGATAGTTTCTATTACCACCAGTTTTAATGTAGTCAGCATTAAAGTTTGCTTTTAACCATTTAGTCAGGTTATATCCCGAAGATAAAGTAAAGTTATCTCTGTTATAATCATTAAATGAAGAGATACCTTTTTGATTCAATTTGCTGTAAGCTAATCTGAAGTTACCATCTTCGTTTCCTCCTGAAAGTGCAATGCTATTAGTTAACGTAGTACCAGTTTCCCAAAACTCATCCCAGTTGTTTGGTTGTGGAGTTAAAGGAGCTACGTCTGTACCTGTCCACCATTGTCTTGTAAGCCTTCCGTCTAAAGGAGCACCCCAGCTTTCATCAGTACCAGCAGTACCTGTAGTTGAACCTGGATTTAAGTTGCCATAAGCAGCTTGGTATTGGTCATAAGCATCTGGCTGTATTACACCACTCCAACCATCAGCATACCAAGTTCTATAACCATTACCTCCACCATATGTGTTTTGGAAATCAGGCTTAACAAAAGGTCTTTCTACTGTAAAGTTTGCATTGTATTCTACGCCAATCCCTTTTGTAGAACTTCCGTCTTTCGTTGTTATCAAAATAACACCATTTGCCGCTCTAGAGCCGTAAAGTGCTGCTGCGTTTGGTCCTTTAAGAACCGACATAGTTTTAATATTGTCTGGATTAACCTCAGATATACCACCACCATACTGATTACTAGTAGTTTGCTGCATTGGCACACCATTAATTACTATCAATGGTTGGTTATTACCAGATACAGAAGAGGAGCCTCTTATTTGAATATTTGAGCCACTACCTGGACCTCCGTTACTAGATATACGTACACCGGCTACTTTACCAGATAAACCATTTACTACGTTATTTGATCTAGACTCAGTTAAGGCCTCGCCAGATAACTCTTGTTGGGAAAAACCAAGAGATTTCTTTTCCCGACTAATTCCTAAGGCTGTTACTACCACTTCGTTAAGTAGTTTGTTGTCTGAGACAAGTGTAACATTAAAAGTGGTTTGGTTTCCTACCGTTACTTCTTGTGTTGCAAAGGCAATTGCACTAAAAACTAAGATTGATTCTTTAGAAGGTGCTTTTAAAGAAAATTTACCATCAAAATCTGATATGGTACCTACGGTGGTACCTTTAATAGCAATGGATACGCCAGGTAGAGGGCCGTCTTCTGCAGATGACACTACCCCTGAGATAGTCTGAGCATTTGCCGTAAGGGCAAAAAGCAGCAGAACTAAGACTCTGTTTAAAAGTAGAAATTTTTTCATTTAGGTTCAGTTTAGCTTAAGGTTCATTTTAACAAGTTCTTTAAATGTTTTCTCCGCCCGGAAAATGGAGTTCCCCGACCGCTCGGTTCTTAACATTGACCAAAGGCGGAGAAAACATTTTATTTCTTGAAACCACGACTTTCGATTTCGTGATGAAATTTTCTTAAGGTTAGTTTAGAATTATTATTACCACACACACTAGACACCGTTGTCTACAGTCGCCATGTTTCTACACATAGCTTCTGTAAAACTTTCGCCATTGTTGCGGTCGGGATGGGAAGTTTCGCTTGCTAAATTTTGTATTTCGTTCTAAATACAGTTCAAGTGTACTGCACTATTTGTTTTTAAAAAAATTTAATATGGCAAAAGTGACCAATTGCCATAAAAAAGATAAATGATTATAACATAATATAAAATAAATACAATATCTAAACTGAAAGTGATTGATATTGGATGAAGAGTGCTTGGTGGCGTATGATTGTATTATTCCGTTATTTAGAATCCTTCTTAAAGATTACTAAGGAATAGGAAGAGTAGCTTGATTGGAACTTAGATAACAGTGCTTTAAATGCTTTATGGGCTATTTGGAATAAAAAAAGCCTCCATTGCAGATTTGCAATGGAGGCTTAAGTGTTGAGTCTTACTTTATTAAAAACTTGTGCGTTTTTTATGACACCCAGTTTTCTACTTCTTCTTTAGAAGGAAGTTTAGCATCAATTTTTAGTTTTTTACGCATACCGCCAAGGTCATTGAAAACTTTGTTTGGGTTTGCTTCTTTTAAAGCTTCAATGGTGAAGAATCCCATTTTTTGCAAAGCAGGTATCCAAATTTCCGGAACGCCAACCGCTTCATAGTCAGCTACGGTAGCGGCTAAAATTTTCTTTTCAGGACGCATCTGAGGGAAAAACAATACTTCTTGAATGCTGCTATTGTTCGTTAAAAACATAGTCAACCTGTCAATTCCGATACCTATGCCTGACGTAGGCGGCATTCCATACTCTAAAGACCTTAAGAAATCGTCATCCATAGCCATGGCTTCTTCGTCTCCTCTTGCAGCTAGTTTAAGCTGGTCTTCAAAACGTTCTTTTTGGTCAATAGGGTCATTAAGCTCGGTATAAGCATTAGCTAGTTCTTTACCATTTACAAATAGCTCAAAACGCTCTACTAAACCTTCTTTGCTCCTGTGCTTTTTAGTCAAAGGAGACATTTCTACCGGGTAGTCAATAATGAACGTAGGCTGTATCAAATGTTCCTCTACTTTCTCGCCAAAAATCTCGTCAATCAACTTCGCTTTACCCATTGAATCGTCAATTTCGATGCCCCACTGCTTACAGTATCCACGTGTCTCTTCTTCAGAAAGGTCTGTTAAGTCTACACCCGTATACTTTTCAATAGAACCTAAGATGCTTAACCTTTCAAAAGGTCCTGCAAAGTTAATTTCGTTTTCACCTACAGGAAAAGACGTTTTACCATGTACGGCTATGGCCACTTTTTCTAGAATGGTTTCAGTCATGTCCATCATCCATTCGTAGTCTTTATAAGCTACGTAAAATTCTAAGGCAGTGAACTCTGGATTATGGGTACGGTCCATGCCTTCATTTCTGAACATTTTACCAAACTCATAAACACCATCAAAACCACCAACAATCAATCTTTTCAAATAAAGCTCATTGGCTATTCTCATATAGAGAGGCATATCTAATGAGTTATGATGCGTTTTAAAAGGTTGTGCGGCAGCACCACCATGTATTGGCTGTAAAATTGGTGTTTCTACTTCTAGCCAGCCTTTTTCGTCAAAGATGCTTCTCATGGTAGAGATAATCTTTGCTCTCTTTATAAAGATGTCTTTAACCTCAGGATTTACAATAAGGTCAACATAACGCTGACGGTATCTTAATTCTGGGTCGGTAAAGCCATCATGTACATTGCCGTCTTTATCTCGCTTAACTATCGGAAGTGGCTTAAGTGCTTTGTTAAGTATTTTGAAAGATGTTACGTGAATAGAAATTTCTCCCACTTGCGTTACAAAGGCATATCCCTGAATTCCAAGAATGTCGCCAATGTCAAGAAGCTTTTTGAAAACAATGTTGTACATCGTTTTGTCTTCTTCTGGGCAAATGTCATCTCTTCTGAAGTAAACCTGGATTCTTCCAGAGCTGTCCTGAAGTTCGGCAAAAGCAGCACTCCCCTTACCACGCACACTCATGAGTCTACCAGCAAGGCTTATCTGTTTATAGTTTCCTTTTTCTGCGTCAAAGTTTGCCTTTATTTCGGCAGACGTTGCATTGATTTCAAAAAGCTCTGGTGGGAAGGGATTGATACCCATTCGCATTAGCTCTTCTCTCTTTTGTCTTCTAAGGATTTCTTGCTCGTTCAGTAACATCTATATTAATTCTTTGTATAATGAAATGATTAGGTCATTTCAAGCTCTCTTTATCTAAAAAGAATGCAAAATTATGAAATATTAATTAATGTCCGATGAACATTAGCTAGCTTTGAACATGCTAAAAGTAGGTCAATTAAATAAGTTAGAGGTTTTAAGAGGTACATCGGTAGGTTTTTTCCTTGGAGACGACGAAAATAATGATGTCTTATTACCTCATAAATATATTCCTGAAAACCTTAATGTAGGTGATGAGGTGGAGGTTTTTCTATACCGTGACTCGGAAGATAGAATTATTGCTACCACTTTAGAGCCGCTTATAAAACTTAATCAGTTTGCGTGTCTTCAGGTAACAGCCGACACTAGAATAGGAGCTTTTTTAGACTGGGGTTTAGAAAAAGATTTGTTTGTGCCTTTTAGAGAGCAAAATCAAAAACTAAGAGAAGGCGATTATACGGTGGTTTATCTTTATTTAGATGAAGACACGGACAGGCTCGTAGGCTCTTGCCGACTAAATAGGCATTTTGAGTTTGAGAATATTGACCTGAAAGAAGGGGAGGAGGTTGACTTACTTATTTTGGACAAAACCGACCTAGGTTATAATGTAGCTGTCAATCATAAATACCGTGGACTAATTTACGAAAACGAGATTTTCCAACGTGTAGCTTGGGGAGATACAACTAAAGGATTTGTAAAGGTTGTTCGTGAAGATGGGAAAATTGACATTACATTACGAAAGCAAGGTTTTGAAAACATCAACGAACCAAACGCACAAAAAATACTAGATACACTTAAAGCCAATGATGGCAGTCTAGAACTTTCAGACAAATCTGATTCTGCAGATATTCAAGGCAGATTAGAAATGAGCAAGAAAGCTTTCAAAAGAGCAATAGGCACTTTGTACAAGCAGAAGCTTATTGTTATTGAACCTGAAGGGATAAGATTGGTTCAGAAAGAATCCGAATAATATAAAATTAGGCTTTAGCTAGTAAGCTGATTGTTAGTAGAGAAGGTTTCAATTCTTATACCTAAGAATTTGATGCATAAGAAATTTATGTATATTTGTTTTCAATAACGAATAGATATAAGTGGAGAAGCATATTAAGGGGAGTCTGAGTACAATTGTTCTGAAATTACTGCACGATAATGGCCGTATGTATGGCTATGAGATTACCCAAAAGGTAAAAGAACTCACCCAAAATGACATTAAGATTACAGAAGGGGCACTTTACCCTATACTTCATAAACTGGAGGCGGAAGATATTCTTACGCCGGAAACAGAAAAGGTAGACGGCCGAATTCGGAAGTATTATAAGATTACACCAAAAGGTAATGCCGAAGCCATTGACCGCATAGCGGAACTTAGGGCTTTTGCTGATAATTTGAATTTGATACTGAATCCTAAAATCAGCTTGGGATGAAACTGGACTCACATGAGATTGAAAAGTAAATTTTTGATTTGATAAGACATGAACCTCACCACACCACAAATAGAAACAATAGAGCGATATATTCTTAGCTGGGATATATACAATAAGACTTTCTACTATGAAATTTTAGACCATTTTATTTCTGCTACAGAAAGTAGAATGGACGACACGAACGAAGAGTTCCACATTGCTTTTCCTGAAGTGAGTTACTTATTTGCTGATGACTTGTATCAAAAAGGAAAAATTGGAATGGAATTCTATGGTATTAAAGCCATGGAAATGCGTTTTTTAGCTAAATCAAAAAAAAATGGATTTAAAAATATTTTAAGTGCCACTTTCTCACTTTTGAAGAGTAGATGGGTTTTTATTTGGGTTTTGATTGCTCTTTGTTGTTTTCAACTATATCAAGTTGGAATTATCAAACCACTAATGTTTGTATTATTTTTCGCCAATACTTTTATTCCATATTGGCCTATAATTAAAAAGTGGACTTTGAAAGGTTCTTTTGAAATGTTTAAGTCAATATTTCAATTTGAAGAAAAATTAGAATTACCTGAGCTCAAACGAAAGAAACTAAGTTACCAACCTGGATATCATTTAATATGGCTGGTTAATTTTCAACTAACTCATATTCCTCGGTATTATGAAATGTTTTTTAGTCCCTCAGAAGCTTCGCCCACATGGGGAAACCCATATTTAATTGTAATCGGATTATTATTGCTCCCGTTTTCTTTGGGTGTGAATAAATATGTTAGAAGTAGGAAAATAGACTTTAATCTGGAAAGTTTATGAAACTCACCACACCACAAATAGAAAGTATTAAGGAAGATTTGGCTGCTCAAGAGCTCTGCTTTAAGGAGTTTGAGGCTGAAATGTTAGACCATATTTGTACTTCTTTCGAGGAGTCAGAGCTAGAGGAAGCAGAAATTCAATTTAAAGTAAATGAGCTTATTTATTCTTTTGATGAAGAATACGAATCTCTCGGAACTTATGGAAATCAGGGGTATTATTCTGGATTAAAAGCGATAGAGTTAAGGCGTTTCAGGGGCATTGAGAAAAGGCTTTATGCTAGTTTTCTTAAGTCTATAAAAAAACAGTTATTTTCCTTTAGAATAATATTTTGGGTAGTGCTGTTTTGGCTACTAAGCCGCTTTGCCTTTGATTTTTCGTTACTAAACGCTGGTACTTTTTCTAGTGGCTTTGTAACAGGGATAATGGGTGCTTTATTTGGGTTTTCTCTTGCGACATTTTTTTCTAAGACGCCACTATGGAATTCAGATACTTACACAGTGTTTAAGTTTTTACCCAAGATTTATAAAATGCTAAGACCAACTTCAGCAGAGAAACATGCTTGGCTTAAATTATGGCAGATACCAGTCTTACTTTTTCTATTAAACTATGAGCTTAATTTTTTCTTTGAGCTGCCTCATTTAGGCAGTGTGGTTTTGATATGGCTGTCCTTATTATTTGCTTGGTCTATTTACTCCATTGCTATTAAAAGGACTTTGATTGCATGAAACTCACCACACCACAAATAGAAACAATAGAGCTTTATCTACTAGACTGGGGGCTAGAGTTTAAAGATTTTTATGACGAAGTGTTAGACCATTTTATCACTAGAATGGAAAATACTTTAGAAAATCATGAAAGTTTTGAAGAAGCATTCTCGGAAGTGAAAAAAGACTTTGCCGGAAGGATATTTAAGGGCTATCGAGGTTTAAAAGCTTTTGAGATGGAGTATGCAGAAAGCATCAAGAAAGAATTAAAGAAGCAATTAATACAGAATATAGCGGAGCAGTTTACTACTTTTCGAATTCTGTTTTGGCTCCTAGGTTTATTTTTGGGATATAAGTTTTTTGAAAGTTCAAACGAAATATTCTTATGGCCTTTACTCATGATTTTTTGTGGACTTTACGTTTCGCCTATCTTTCTTATAGGCTTTGAGGATTTATTCAAAAAGAGTTCCAGATGGCTTTCCTTAGAAGAAACGGAGTTGGGTAAAAGGAAAAAGCATTCTCTTTTCAAGAAAACGCATCAAAGAATCTTAATGCAAAGCTTTATAGGCTTTTTTCTTGTTTGTAATTTGATTTTTCAAAGCTGGAATACTTTTTCAAATGGAGATTCTCAACTTTTAAAAGTATTAGTTTTTTTGGTAGCTGTAGTTGGTTTTTCGGTTGCTTGGGCTCAGTTTGAAATTGCTGTTGAAGCGTATAGGAAATCTAAGACTCGAAGTGTTGCGAACTAGTTTTTTCTGAATATCTACTCCGTCTTATCCTTCTTCTTCCCTTCCTTATCCTTCCCTTTAAAAAGAGAAAAGTGAACATAACGTCTCGGGTTTTCTTTCAAATCTGAAAGGAGGGCGTCTAAAGAGGAGGCTGTTTCGTCTAGATTAGAATATAGCGACTGGTCAGAAGTTAATTTCCCTAAAGTTCCTTGACCCTCATTTACATTGGTCAAAATGGCCTGCAAGCCAGCAATGGCAGTATTAAGGTTGCTAACTGTTTTTTCTAATTCTAACGTACTTAAGTTTTCGGTAAACTCGCCCGTACGTTTCATAATAGGGGCTATTTGAGAATCTAAGTTTCCTGTAACCACGCCAAGGTTTTCAGTTAGTGTTTGAGCATTAGAAATAACTTGTGCCAAACCAGTAGTATTTTGAGCTACCACCACATTTAAGCCATCAGTAGTTTTATTTGCCGATTTTAATAGTGCATTTAAAGCATAACCAGTCTCGTCAAACTGCTTTACCACTCTATTAAGATTTATTAGTAATGAGTCTACATTCTGAAGAGCAGGAGTAATGGTAGATATAGCTTCGTCAGCCAAACCTAGTTCTGCTTTCCCTTTTAGTAATCCACCCTCAGGTAAGCTTGTGCCAGGCTCTATTTGCAGCTTTATTAGTTTACCACCTATAAGTCCATCGTCTGATAAGAGAGCTACAGTTTGGTCTGTAAGTTCTATGTGCTTTCTTACGGCCAGTGTTACATTTATTTGATTATTCTCTTGGTCTGTTTCCATGGCCATAACTCGCCCTACATTTACTCCTTTAAAAGTAACGGCGTTTGAGGTTTGAAGCCCCTGTACATCACTAAATACTACTTGGTATTCATTTTCGGTAGAAAATACATCAAGACCTTTAAGATAATTGAAACCTAGGTATAAGATAACTAGCGAAATGATACCTAATAAACCAACCTTCGCTTCTTTACTTATTTTCATTTTTTGCTGTTTATGCCAGTGATTACAACTATGACACAAATATAATGCCTTATTGGTTTCTTTCTACGTCAGATTTGTAGGAATTGAAAGCTGTGTATATAGCTTTCGCGATATTCTCCCTACCACTTTCTGAAGCTAATTTCCTAGCATCAGCAGGGTTAGAGAGGTAACCCGTTTCAATTAACACGCTCGGCATGGTAGTTTCCCAGATAACCAAAAAACCTGCTTGCTTAACCCCACGGCTTTTATTTCCATGATTTACAAATTGACGTTCCACTCTTGAGGCGAAATCCATACTTTGATTCATGAAAGCACTTTGATAATTGGCTAGCATGATATGTGCTAGTGGAGAGTTTGGGTTAAAACCTTTATAGGATTTTTTGTAATTGTCTTCCATCAAAATTACATTGTTCTCTCTCTTTGCTAGGTTAAGGTTAGCCTCACTTTTATGAAGTCCCATTACGTAAGTTTCTGTACCGCTTGCATTTGCAGATGTGAACGCATTACAGTGTATAGAGATAAAAAGGTCGGCCTTATTTTTATTGGCAATTTCGGCTCGTTCGTTTAGAGGTATAAATACATCGGAGTCGCGAGTGTATATTACCTCAACATCTTTTAGGTTGTTTTTTATCATTTTACCTAAGCGGAGTGCTATATCTAGAGCAAATCTTTTTTCTCTACCATTTCCAGTACCAGGGTCTTTGCCGCCATGTCCTGCATCTATTACTACTTTTTTGACAGTGTTTAATGGGTAATTATTAAGCCTGCAAAACGAGAAAAACGTGGCAGATGTAAGTAAAAAGGCTATTATGAATGTTTTATTAGAAAGCATGATGTAGTGTTATTTAGGTAAATTTAACACGAGATTTGTACAATTTACGTTATTAGGAAGCACAATTAAAGTACTTTTGTGCTTCAAATTTAACTTTTTTGATAAAACAGGAAAAATTTAAAAATATTGTCCTGAGGCTTTCCCCTAAAATCATAGGTCGCAAATTCCGTTTTTTGTGTCCTATTCTTTTGTTGTGCTGCTTAGTTTCTGGTTTGGCTTATGCTCAAGCAGACTCACTAGTGGTGTCTCAGAATACTATTAAAGAGGGTTTAATTTCTGACTCCTTAGTGCTTTCACAAGATACCCTTCCTAAGAGCTTAATTGCTGACTCGCTAGTGAGTGTAGATAATAACCTAGAAACCACTGTGGTTTATTCTGCTGACACCATAGTAATGGAAGTGGATGGAGAGACTGTTTTTTTATACGGTAATGCTTCGGTAGAGTATGGAGATGTTAATTTAAAAGCTGATTTTATTCGCTTTAGTTGGGTAGATAGTGAGATTTACGCACACGGTGTGCCAGATTCTACAAAATTGGTAGGAGAGAAGGTAAAAGGGAAGCCAATTTTTACACAAGGAGCAGAATCTTATAACACAGATACTATTAGGTATAACTTTAAGTCTAGGAAGGCTATTATTAAGGGAATTGTAACGCAAGAAGGAGAAGGTATTATTCAGGGAGAGAAAGTAAAGAAAGACCCAAAGGATAACCTTTATTTGGTAGATGCCAAGTATTCTACCTGTGATTTGGCAGAGCCACATTTTCATATTGCTGCAAAGAAAATTAAACTCGTTAATAAACGCTCCATTATTTCTGGACCATTTAATTTGGTTTTGGCAGGTATTCCATTGCCCATAGGTTTTCCTTTTGGTTTTTTCCCTGTGCCAAAGAAAAAGGAGATAGGTACATCTGGTTTTATCATGGGTAGCTATGGCGAAGAGCCCAATAATAGAGGTTACTATTTTAGAGACTTTGGTTACTATCATGCCTTTAATGAGTATATAGGTGCAAAAGTATTAGCCCAAATTTATTCAAAAGGAAGTTTTGGGCTTGGCGTGCAGTCGCAATACACCAAAAAGTATAAGTACGCTGGAAATGTGAATGTCCAGTTCAATGTCAATAAACCTGGGGATGAGCTATCTCTTCAAGAAACATCAAGAGATTTCAATATTTCATGGTCGCATTCTCCCCAAAATAAAAGACCTGATAGAAGTTTTTCTGCTTCGGTCAATCTGGTAAGTAATGGTTTTAATCAAAACAATAGACGATTAGATGCCGTAGACCAATACACCAGCAATACTTTCGGTTCTTCTATTCAATATTCAAAAGACTTTGGAAAACTTATAAGAACCAGTGGAGCTTTACGAGTAAATCAAAACGTGTCTACCAAGGTTTTGAATGCTGGAGCTACTTATAGTTTAGCTGTCAGTCAGTTTAACCCATTTGTGCCAGAGAAAAAACAAATAGGAAGATGGTATGAGTCTTTTAGAACAGGCCTTTCGGTTAATGGAGGTTATTCTGTAACTAATCAAAATAACACTCGCTCTACCAGTTATAATGATTACAATATTGCAGGGGTTTCTAACGAGCCTATTTCAGCAATAGAAGAAAGAAGAAAGCAAGAGCTAGAGCAGCTTCTACTATCAAATAACTTAACTGATGAAGAAAGGATTCTCTATGAAGAGCAGCTCGCAGCTTTAGATAGCCCAGTTATTGAGGGAATTGATAATATTCTTAAAAATGGCGTGTTTAATACTTCTTATAATGTGCCTATTTCGCTACCAAACATTAAAATTGCCAAGTACATAAACTTGACGCCAAGTATTTCCTATAAAGGAGATGTTTTTACTAAAGAGTTGAATTATAAGTTTGTTAATCCTGGGGACGAAGAGGAGGTTGTTACTTTAGATGACGGACGAACAGTCACGGTCCAAGGGGTAGCTGGCTATGATTCTGTTTCATATAGTTATGATGATTTACAAAATTTAAGAGTTTTGGTTGACCCTAATGGTGGAGGTGTAGTTGTAATAGACACATTAAATAAACCTTCTTTTGGTCAAAGTTATTCTTTTGGGACAAGTTTAAACACTAGAGTTTATGGAACTTATAGATTTAACGAAAAAGGGAGAATGCAAGCTATTAGGCATACCGTTTCTCCTTCTATGAGTTTGAGCTATACACCAGATACCGAAGGGCAATATGCTTATAAAACTGTGATTAGGCAGGATAGTACGGGGGCTACAACAGAGAAGTATTTGCCAAGATTTGTCAATTCATCAGCGAGAACAGGTTCGGCTTCCGCCAATATTAGTTTCGGAATAACTAATCAGCTAGAAGCTAAAATGCGAAGTAAGTCAGATACTGGTCAAAGCGAATTTGAGAAGGTTTCGTTGCTAGATAATTTCAGTATAAATGGTAGTTATAATCTTCTTGCTAAGAAAGGTTTAGGCGAATTTGCACTATCTAATATCAATTTAAGTGCTAATACATCGCTATTTAAAGGTTTGATAAGGCTAAACACAGGCGGGACCATAGATCCTTATCAGTATGTTACAGATGATTTGATTAGCAGTAACTTAGCAGGGCAAAGGGTTACAAAGTTCAAATGGAATAAAGATGCCGGAGTAGATGTGGGAGACTATCTTAGTAGTTTTAACCTGTCTATGAATACCACGCTTAGTCCTAAAACCTTTAATAAAGACAAAAAAGGTCAAAAAGGAACAGACGAAAATGTAGATCCTGCCAAAGCTGCCATGGAAAAATTTATAAAGGCTAATCCTATGGCTTATGTCGATTTTTCAATCCCTTGGAGTTTGACAGTGGCTTATTCTTTAAACTATTCTAAGCAAGGCCTGGCAGACGCCAGAGTTACACAAGCTCTGTCTTTTAGAGGAGATTTTAGTTTGACACCAAAGTGGAAGGTAACCTATAGTACAGGTTGGGACTTTGTATATAAAGATGTAACACTTACTACGGTGGGTATGATGCGTGAGCTACACTGCTGGGATATGAGCTTTAACTGGACACCTATAGCAGGTAATGCAGCAAGGGCCTCAAACTATAGTTTTGATTTGAGGGTTCGTTCTTCGCTGCTTAAAGATTTAAAAGTAAGTAGAAGAAGACAGTATTATGACCGAGGAGGTTTCTAGCCATAACACTGTCCTTATAAATATTTGATTAGCTAATTTCGAAACTAGCTAGCTGCACAAATTCCATTACTCTATCGCTAATATCTTTTTCTGTAAGATTTAGCATTTTTTCAACGCCAAATTTCTCAACACAGAAAGAAGCCATAGCAGAACCATAAATCATAGCTCTTTTAAGATTGTTGAAAGATAAATCGTCAGACTTCGCCAAATAGCCAATAAAGCCTCCGGCAAAACAGTCACCAGCACCCGTTGGGTCAAAAACATCTTCTAAAGGTAATGCAGGACAAAAGAATATCTTATCTCCTTGGAAAAGAAGGGCACCATGCTCACCTTTTTTTATAACCAAAGTTTTAGGCCCCATTGCCATAATTGTTTTTGCCGCTTTTCTTAAAGAGTAGTCTCCAGACAGCTGCCTTGCTTCAGAGTCATTAATTGTCAAACAATCTATGTCAGCAATAACTGCCTTTAACTCATCCATGGCTATATCCATCCATAAGTTCATAGTGTCCAACATGACAAATTTTGGACGTTTGCTAAACTTATTCAAAGTAGCATGCTGCACACCAGGCACCATGTTTCCTAACATTAAGTAATCGCATTCTTGGTATTGCTCAGGTAGTTTTGGCTCATAACCGTCTAAAACATTTAATTGAGTCTCTAGTGTGTCGCGGCTATTCATATCATTATGATACTTACCGCTCCAGAAAAATGTTTTACCAGTTGGGTCAATTTCTAGTCCATCCGTATTAATACCATGCTTATGAAATGTTTCAATCATTTCAGCAGGAAAATCTGCCCCAACTATCCCCACTAAATTATTCTTCTTAGTAAAGTAAGAAGCAGTTAAAGAGATATAAGTGGCAGCTCCACCAATAATTTTATCTGTCTTGCCAAAAGGTGTCTCTATTTTGTCAAATGCTACAGAACCTACAGTTAATAAACTCATGAATGATGTTTAGTTTTAAAATTTTATGCAAAAATACTACGATTCTCCGAATAGTAACATTTGAATTTCCTGAACCATACTGACTGGTTTTGACAAAAAAGCCTTTACCGTAAAAAATCGTACCATGTTTTTGTTTAATATTTTAGTAGATAGTTTGCTTATATCTATTAATTCTTTGTTGTATTTTTACCCTCTAATAACTAAATAAGAACAATTTTTCCAATGAAGAATCCTTTATTTCTTATCGGTGCTTTTTTGCTCACAGTAGCATTTAGTACGCAATCTAATGCTCAAGGTACTGTACCATGTGTTGAAACTATTAATCAGTTTTTTCATGAGGAGGTAGTGAAGGCTATGCCAGAAGGGGCGGCTCCAGTCGTTCTTAATAGGCTTGGTACTAACCCTCAGTTTGGACGAATTAGAAGACATACTTCAGCCTCAGCTTATGCTCATCTTAAAGCAGTAAAAAGAAGAAGCAAAAGAAATGGTGCCGAACTTGATAGACTTTTAAAAACCCTAGGTTATATAGGCTCTAATGATCCTGAATTTGACAAAGACGATATTACTCCTGTAATTGTACCAGCCGGTTCAGTAGGATGGATGGGTTCTGGAAGTAAGAGATATATCAAAGCTCAGTTTGGAAAAGATTTTGAAGGATTTCAAATCTTTGTTAAAGACGGGCCTTGTTTCATTTATATAATGAAGACATGTGGTAATATCTTCTTCCAAGACATTCCTTCATGTGACCAAAATATTCCATGCCCAGAGTGTAACAATTTCTCTTCTTGGAGTGCCAATAACACTGCCAATCCATTTTGTAACTGTACGCCTTGCCCAGATTGTCAAGATACAGTAGACCAAACAATAAACTTGTCAGGTGCTGGAGAGATAACCAGTGGAGACAGAGTAACGGAAACTAAAGAAGTGGAATTAGTAGCATCTTATGGTGGTCAGAGCCTTTGCTTAGGTAAATTGACAGTTCCTGTAAGTGTGACATATGAATATGCAGCATCTGGTTCTACAAGTGCTTCGGAAGTAGTTAGAGTAGATAACCAAAATGGAAATGCACTTTCTGCTGTAGATTTGAAAATTCCAGTAAACTTAGATTTTGATGTAGAAGAAGGTCAGACAAGTTTTGGTGATAACGGAGCCATTAGAATGGACGTTACTAAAAAGAGATTTGCTGTCTTGAAAAAAGATTATGCTTTATGTCCTGCTGATATGGCTGGAACAGAGATGGAAGGTCTTTCTGCTACAGAAATTGAATCAACTGATGCAGTAGTTGCAGAAGCTGCCTCTGACGGAGTGATTGGTAAGAAAAAACAAACTATGTTCTTTGCAGGAAATGATGCCATAAGTGAAGTGGTAAGTAAAGAGCACAACCCTACAGTAACTGTGATTGCTCATGCCAAGAAAATGGGTAAACTTTCTAAAGGAGAGTCGGCTGATAAATATTTATGTTTGGGTCAGTATAGTGTTGCTGGAGCTTCTGCTCTAAAATATATGCTAACTGGAAGTAGCAATCTTACTCACGCATTAGAAATTTGTGATGGCGAAGGAGATGAGCCAGCTGATAAAAACATTGACTTACCAATTGAGCTTGATGCAAGTTTTACTAAACAAGAAATGCAAGTAGGTGATGATGGTAAAGTTTACATAGAAATCACAGAGAACCAATACAAGAAAATGGGTAAGAGATTCTCAAGATGTTGCTCAAACGGAGATGATTCTTGTTTCTAAGAATCTATTCATTTTAGATATATAAAAAAAGCATTCCAAAAGGGATGCTTTTTTTATGGAATAGAATGAAATGCTAGTTTTTAACGATTTAGTAAACTCTCAAATGCTGTATCTACTTTATTGAATCCAAATCCTTCAATAAGCTTTTTCATGTTTTTAACCAAAGCATCATTACATAGGTTGCCAATACTTCCTTCTAAGGTGTGGTTAAGGCTTCTGTCTGGTACAAAGTTGCCATCATTAATGCCTTCGCCAGTTATTTTATAAGCATCTCTAAATGGTGTACCTTTTAATACTAGGTTATTTACGTTTTCCACACTGAAAAGTAAGTCATATTTAGGGTCATCAAGGATATTCTCTTTTACCTGCATTTCTCGCACCATAAATTCTGTTATCTCTAAGCACTCTGAAAAGCTATCAAATGCTGGGATAAGGATTTCCTTTAGTAATTGAAGTTCTCTGTGATAGCCGCTCGGTAAATTAGACAGTAGGCTGTTTATCTGTGTAGGTAGGTTTTTTAAAAGATTGGCTTTACCTCTTAGTATTTCGGCAACATCGGGGTTCTTTTTGTGAGGCATAATGCTACTACCCGTTGTGATTTCCTCTGGTAACTTAATGAAAGCAAAGTTCTGGCTGTTGTAAAGGCAAACATCCATTGCTAGCCTTGATATAGTATTGGCAATGTTACTCAAAGCGGAAGAAACCGCATACTCCATTTTTCCACGAGTCATTTGAGCATATACTACATTATAGTTAAGGTCGTCAAAGCCTAGTAGCTCTGTAGTCATGGTTCTATTGAGTGGGAAAGAAGAACCATAACCAGCACCACTACCTAAAGGGTTTTTGTTGACTACCTTATAAGCCGCTTGAAGTAGTGTTATATCATCAATAAGACTTTCTGCATACGCTCCAAACCAAAGGCCGAAAGAAGATGGCATAGCTATCTGAAGGTGGGTGTATCCAGGTAGTAAATCTCCTCTATGTAAATTACTTTTCTCAATAAGAGTTTGAAAAAGCGAATTCGTTTGAGAGGAGATGTCTTCTATCTTACTTCTAAGATACATCTTAAGATCCACTAAAACTTGGTCGTTTCTAGAGCGGCCGCTATGAATCTTCTTTCCAATGTCTCCTAATCGCTGAGTAAGTATTAGTTCTACCTGACTGTGAACGTCTTCTACATCATCTTCAATCTTAAAAATGCCATTATCAATGTCAGATATAATACTCTTGCACTCTTTTAGGAGTGATTCTAGCTCCTTTTTTTCTAGAAGTCCAATGCTTTCTAGCATAATGGCATGAGCCATAGACCCGAATACATCAAATCGGGCTAAATGAATATCTAGTTCTCTATCTTGACCTACGGTAAATTGTTCAATGTTTTCCTGAACTTTCTTACCATTGCTTTTACTCCACAGTTTCACGATGTACTTATTTTTTTAATTATCAACCTCACAAAGAAACAAAGAAAGTGACCTAAAAGAGAAATCTCAGTCTAATAATCTGAAAAGGGGAAATATTAAGCGGGGTCATTTTTAGCACGGTATTTGCACTAATATTTAGGTATTCTTAAAACGTCTAATGCCGTTTTGAGAGTAAAATAAAATAAGTCTTAAAAAATGCCTTGATTGGTGTTTAGGAGGACTTTTTAGAAAGTAACATCGTGCAATCCTGTATTTTGGCATAATTTTTAAGGGCGTTTCTGCCCTTGGAATACTGTCGTTTATATATGGAAAACTGGATGTTGCTTTTTTTTATTTAGAAAAAAACTGATAATTCTGATAAAGAATTTAACGTTGCTGATTGAATTTATTTAAAAACTAGTTCTATTGAGAGAACACTTACTTAAAACTGAAATGAGAAGTCTGTCCAGATTATCTTCAAAAACGAAGAGAAGGCTATTTAGTGCCTTATCTTTAATTACACTTTTATCATTCTTTGGTTCGCCGACTTTTGCTCAAAGTAAAGGGGCTGGGATAACGGGCCAAAGCACTTCGTTAAAAAATGCTTTAAATCAGCAATCCTCCACTGCTGGTGAGAGTCTTTCCTTTAAAGAGGCCGAAGCTGCTGTTTTAAAAGCTGCTCCGTTTCTTCAAGGGGATGAACATGCTTTAGAGCGACTAGAGAGGGTCGAGAGATACATGACTTCTGACTTTGTAAAAAATGATGAAGGGGTAGTCTCTAACAAAATGGTGTCAGCAAGAGTTGTTGCTTCTGGAGTTGATTCAGATTGGAACTATTCATGTGCAGATGGAAAGATTATGGATGTTTACGGTAGGGGTATCAAGGGACAGACAACCTCGACTATTAGTATTCCGAATGCGAGTAATGTAAGCCGTATTTATGCAGAAGTAATATATAAGGGTGGTAATCCGGGGTCTTCTATTACTATTCAAGGGCAGACAGCATCGAGAACTACTCCAGTAGGAGGTAGCTCTGACGTTTATGTTTATAGAGCTGAGCTTTCTGCAGCATCCTCTGTGACATATACAAATTCAAGTAGTACTTCAAATCTTCAGTCATTAGTATTATATGTAGAGAGAAGTGTTGTAGGCTTTCAAAGTTCAGGTGTGTTTGCTAAAAGGAGTGGTTATAATGATGTGCAAACCATCAATATGTCAATTCCAACATCATCTTCTTCGAGGAATTTGACTATTAATGTTCCTATTTCTGAAATGACGAACGATAACAGGTACCTTATGATTAAGGCGACTGCTGGTTCAAGTTCGACTTCGAAATTTATTTATAGTTCAGATAAGACTTTAGGAGACTGTTGTTTAAATATTGTAACGCTGGAACTTAATAATGTTCCTGCTAACGTAAACAGTATTGCTATTCAAGTAGACACAAGACATAATCAAAATGGTCAGTCTGGAGTAAATGGTCAGTCTTGGGTTTTAGGTAGTGCTATTGCTATTAATGGAGAGTGTAATCCAGCTCCACTATCATGTGCTTGTTTGTCTAACAATCTTGCATCAAATCCTAACTTTGATTCTAATGATAATAATTGGATAGCACCTCAGGGGCAATTTGGAAGATATACTGGTGGACCTTCTGCAGGATATGGTATTCTTAATAATAGCAATTACGATAATGACTATACAGTCTATCAAGATATTGCTTTAGGTGAAAATAAATATTACAAATTAACAGGTGATGCGGCAAAGCATGGTACAAGTAATAATGCATACTTGAGATTAGAGTTTTATCAAGGAAATACATTAATTAGTATGTCGCCTGATTTTAATATCACCAAGAACTATGATGGCACTTTACAAAGTATAACACCGATAGAAGGCTATACACCACCAGGAACTAATAAAGTTCGTATTTACGGTTATGCTAGAAAAACAGCTTTAAAGTTTGATAATATTGTTTTAAACACCTGCTACTCAGAGGTTGCTATAAATAATACAATAAAAGTGAAACCACAATGTGGTTCATCAGATGGTTCTATAGAGGTTCAAGCATCTGGAGGGAGTGGTGATTATCAGTATAGAATTAATAACGGTAGTTATCAGACATCTAATAAATTCACTGGCTTAGGTCAAGGTACTTACACAGTAGAGGTAAAAGATAAAAACAGTACATGTAAGAAAACTACTTCTGTAACTCTTGATTGTGAAGATTACTGCCCTTATTCCATAACAGAACCAGATCCTACCTCTGCAGAAGTTAACCCAAGTCAAGTATTTGACTTATCCGTTAAGTCCGACGCTCCAAGTTCGGTTTATATAGAATGGGTAAGGTCAACACAGAATGTTAATTCGTTAGATCAATTAACAACTAAAACAGTAGTTGGTGGTGGGTACGTTTCTAATGGTGGTGTTACAATTCAAACTACAGCTCCATCTTCTACAGGTACTTATTATTATTATGCTTGTTTTAAGCCATTGGACCCTTGTGGTACTTTTGCTAAACATATAATTACAGTTAAAAACATTGGGACCAATGACCCTGTTTGTTTGTCTGGGGCAAGAACTGTTACTGATAATCAATTAGAAGGAGCATGTAAGCCTTCTTCTAGTACTTATTATTCGGTGTGGTTAGATTTAAACTCTTCGAACGGAAAACCTAATTATCAACATTTTCAGACTTCTGATTTGAAGTTTGAAGAATATTGTAATGGCACTGCCAAAATTTGGGGTAAAGTTTGTGCAGCAGGTGGAGGAAGTAATGATTGTATAAATGTTGAATATTTCCTTTCAAATCGAACAGCAACTACTCCTTCAAATAGTCCTAAGCCAAACTCATGTACTACTTATGGAAATGATTTATACTATTATAAGGATGCGGTCGGAACTATAAAGGGTTCTTCAAGCGGGATTTATAATGGTCTTGAAATTAGCATTTCTGACAATCAAAGTAATTCAATGCCAGCTTTCCAATTAGGAACTGGAGGAAATGTAAATACCAATAATTTTGGAGCTAGTGGTTGGTTTGAAATGAATATCACAAATTCTGGAAGTAATGGATGGTCAAAAAGAACGTCTCACGGTGATTTCAACTTTAATCTAGGAAACATTGTTCCTTTTGAACTAGAGGCTTCGGCAAGTTCGCAATCAGTATGTCTAGAAGGTTCAGTTACTTTTAATGCTCAGTTTAAGGGAGAGGTTCCAGAAGATTGTAATCTTTCTTATTCTTGGAAATCACCTGATAATGTGTCGGTTAGTTCTACTCAGTCATTCTCTATTAGTAATGTTGACGAAAATGATGCTGGTGTTTACACAGTAACTGCTTCATTTATTTCTGGAGGGCAGGTTTGTAGTGCTACCGCTACGGTCAATATTATTGTAGATGACAATTGTGAAGGTACTCCCGTCTGTGTTCCAGATTGTACACCAGTTTCTTTAGTTTCTTGGGACTTAGATAATTGCAATACAGGTACTGGAGGTAACTGGTATGGTGAGTTTACACCGAGTATAAATTCTGGTGGCTGCGGCGAGGTAGAGGCAAGTACAATATATAGAGTAAACCCAGATGTGAACAAGCATTCGTGTGCTTCAGGAATTTCTGGTGACGCAATGTGTATTAATGGTATAAACTCTACATCGAAACCTAGTTCGGGAAATGATAGAGCTGTTCGTTTTGCAACCACAATTTCTCCTTCAAGTGGAAAGTCATATAAATTAAGTGATTTACAATTTAGTTATAAGAGGAGTGGCTATCAGTGTAATGATGGTGGTTCTCAGTCTCTTGTATTATATGTTTTCAAAAATGGAACTAAGGTCTATGAAGAAACGATAACCGGTTTAACTAAGTCTTGGAAAACGAAAACAGTAAGTTTCGCAGAAACGGAAGATTTTATTTCTGATGCAGCTACCACTTATGAATTTGAATTAATTGGATTTAATCCTACTGGTGGATGTACTGTTTGGGAAATAGACGAAGTTAAATTAAAAGGTTGCTGTGGAAATTCTGTAGCTAAGCCAATTATTAACGTAAGTAATGCAAATATTTGTAAAGGAGAGTCTGTAACGCTTACAGCCTCAAATTGTTCTGGCACTTTACAGTGGAGTACTGGAGCTACTACTGCTCAGATCATAGTAAGCCCTCAATCCACAACTAGTTATTTAGTTAGTTGTTCTTTGGGTTCTTGTAGTGCCCAACAATCTGTAGAAGTAACTGTAGATCCTAACTGTAATAATAACATTTGTTTGACATGTCAGCCAAAAACAGTTGTAAAATGGGATCTAGATCAGTGTTTAGCTTTGACCGAAGCCTATACTTATAGTGAGTTTTTACCTGACTATCCTAATTCAGGTAATTTTACATCAGTTTCTGCAACGAACGTTTATAGAAATAATCCAAATGAAAATTTCCATAGTTGTGTAGTTGGTTCTTCTGGAAATTCAGGTACTGACAGAGCAATGTGTATTTCTGCAAATAAACAATCTTCTGCAGATTGGGACAAAGCTGTCAGGTTTAAAGCTACTTTTAAACCATCTCAGTTAGGTGAAATAACTAAATTGAGATTTAAACAGAGGGCTACGGCAACGTTGAATTATGCTCCAGAACCGTCATCAAGTGGTGGCTCCGCAAATAATAATTACCCAACTAGGTACTCTCTGAGAATATATAAAGAAGGTGCTTTAGTTTATGAATCTTTGAATCGTTCAACTAATCCAACGAATTGGAGTACAGAGGAGTTCGATTTGAGTAATGACCCAGACTTTAAATTCAGTGATGAAACTGAGTTTGAATTTAGAATGACAGCTTTTTCTCCAGTTGGAAATGGAGCAAGTATTTCTGCTTGGGATTTAGACAACATTGAAATAATAGCTTGTAATAAATCAGATGCTATTACCGCCACGGCTTCAAATAATGGAAATATTTGTATTGGTGGTGATGTAACTTTATCTGTTAATTCAGGGGCATCAAATTTAACATATGACTGGACTGGACCAAACGGTTTTAGTGCTTCGGGTTCTACTGTAACTACTACAGAAGCTGGGGTTTATACAATAACAGTAACCTCAACAAATAGTTGTACTGCAACCGCTACCACACAGGTTGTTTTCAAAGATCAACCTACAATTACAGTAAGTAATACAACTACTTGTGCTGGTGTTTCTGCTAGTTTAACAGCATCTGGTTGTAATGGAAGTGTATCTTGGAATACGGGAGCTACGGGTAATACATTAACTATAAACAATCCTACGGTAACCACAGAATACACTGCAATGTGTACTGAAGATGGTTGTACAGGTTCTGCTTCGGGAATAATACTCGTTCAGAATTGTAACGAAGATTGCATCCCTCCAACGGATGATGATTTTGAAATTTGTGAAGACGAAGTTCTTACAGAAAATGTTGCAAGTAATGATCAATTACCAAGTGATGCTTTTGATATTACTTATAGCTTAAATTCAAATGTTTCTAATGGAACATTGAATTTATCTAATAATGGTGAATTCATTTATACTCCTACTCCTGGATTTTCAGGAGTGGATAATTTTATTTATAAGCAGGTTTATAAAATAAATGATTCTATTCAAGGATATTCTACTGATGATGCTGTTTTAAATGGCTGTGGTACTAATAAAATAATAGATACCTATGTAAAAGGCTTGGAAAACGGTGGGCAGTCTAACACTATAAATGTTCCTAATCCATCCAACCTTAACAAAGTAATTGTAGAGGTATGGGTAGAAAATGGTTCATGTTCAAATACTATGACTATTGAAGGTCAGGTAGTTACCGGTCAGTTTGTGGTTAGAACTAATGGTCAGCCGGATAGTGAAAAGATTTTTAGAACAACGCTTTCTAGTATTAGTGCTGACGGAGTAATAAATATTTCTGCTGGTAGTAGCTCATGTCAAATGAGTAGTGTTGCTGCATATGTAGAAAGAGATCAGATGGGTGGTGCATCATCATATTTGTCTAGCGATACTGACTTGTATCATGGATATGTTTCTGGAGGTGATGATTGTGTAACGGTTAATATTCCTATTGGTGGAAGTTCGTCAGCAAGGGATATAGATTTTAAAATTCCTTTGCATGAAGTTGACAATGTAAGACCAGTAACTGTAACTATCACAGCAGGAGGTGTAACTCAGAGTGTATCAAACCTCAATGGAACAAATGGAGCTGGCTTAGTCTCAATTACTTTAAGCAATGTGCCAGCAACAGCTGAAATAGCTGAAATAACAGTTTGTTCTCCAGATGGTAATGGTGATTCTTTTGGTATTGGTGCTGTTTCAGCAGCCGTGGAAAAGTGTACTCCTCCAAGTAAAATTTGTGAAGAGACGGCTAAAGTAGAAATTATTGTACATCCTAAACCTGTGGGTTCTATTCCGGCGGTTGCAGATGCTTGTGAAGGAGGTAATTTAACGATACAATCTGGAACTTGGACTAATGGAAATTCGTACTCATGGGCTGGTCCAAATTCCTATACTTCAAATCAGCAAAATCCAGTAATTAATAGTATTACGGAAAGTACTCAAGGTGTTTATACATTGACAGTTACATCGGCTGAAAATTGTACAGCTACAGCTACTGTTATGGTAAATGTTGTGCAGTGTGGAAGTATTGGTTCAACGGTTTGGATTGATAGTGATAATGATGGAATTATAGATGCTAACGAAGATGGAATATCTGGAGTTACGGTCTCTCTTTATGATGGTTTAAATAATTTCATTGAAAGTGTTCCAACTGATGCAGATGGTAATTACTTCTTCGATGAGCTAGCCCCAGGTCAATACGAGGTTAAAATCTTAGGAACGGACTTACCTACGCAATATCAATATGCTAGTGAAACTACGATTGATACAGAGGAAATTGATGGAAACAACAATGGGTCGCAGGTAGCAGGAGGTCAAGATATAAGTTCGCAAGTTGTAACATTGGAAGCAAACGGTGAACCAACGGGAAATGACGAATTACTAGGTAATTCTGACAACCAAACTGGTGGTGCACAAGATGATTCAAGGGATTCCTATGGTGATATGACAGTTGATTTCGGATTGATTTTGAATCCGAAATTGAATATTAACAAAACATTTGTTTCAGCCACCGACCTAGGTAATAATCAATTTGAGCTTCTTTATAATATTGTAGTTGATAACTCAGGTAGTGCTAAGACTATTTATGGTTTATCTGACCTACCATCATTCGATAACGATGTGAATATTTTAGAAGCCTCTTATACTTCAGATGCTCCTGGTTTTTCTGGGGCTAATTTAACAGGAAATGGACCTTGGTCACTTTCTACGGATGTAACGTTAGGAGGAGGCTTAGAGCATACTTACACATTGAAAGTTAAGGTTGCAATCGATTTGACTGATGGGGTTTCTGGTGATGATACTTATAAAAAATGTGGCTCGGGAGGTTCTTCAACAATTAGTGCTGGGGAGGGCTTGTTTAATGTAGCTTCACTTTTGGATGGAAATGAATTAGTAATAGATAAAGATTCAGCATGTGGCGACTTACCTTTCATAACACATTCGAAAACACTTTCGTCTACGACAGCTTTAGGCGATAATAAGTATGACGTTGTTTATGACATTGTTGTAAATAATGAAGGAGGAGCTTCAGGAGTATATGGCTTAAAAGATGATGCCTCTTTTGAAGATGACATCAGTATATTAGATGTAAGTTATACGACTACATCTGGCGTGCCGACTGTGGCCCTCAATCCAACCGATAATGTTTGGAACTTAGCTAGCGGGGTTTCTCTAGCAGCAGGCGGCAGTCACACTTATTCCGTAAAAGTTACTACAGAGATAGACTTGTCATCAAGTTCAGATGGTGATAACGTTTATGAAGCATGTGGTTCAAAAGCAGGCGGAACAGAGTTTGAAGCAGGTGAAGGATTATTCAATGAGTCCTTATTGACCGACTTTGAAGGAACGGTTATCGAAAAAGATACAGCTTGTGGAGATTTACCATATTTAGTACAAGAGAAAACATTAGCAAGTATTACTGATTTAGGTAATAACGAGTTTAATGTAGTCTATGAAATCAAAGTTGAAAACAAGGGAGGCTTAAGCACGACTTACAGCCTTGAAGATAATGCAAACTTTGAGGATGATATTGAGATAATAGATGGAAGTTTCAGTTCACCGGAAACTGGAGCGGCAGCCTTTACAGGTGATGCATTCCCATTAACATTAACTACGAACAATACTCTTCTTGCTGGAGCAACAGAAACCTATCAGGTAGTTGTAAAAGTGAAGATAGACCTTAGTGAAGGTTCGGGTGGCGACAATGTTTATACAGCGTGTGGTTCTAAAAGCACAACGACAGAGTATACAGCAGGCGAAGGCTTATTCAATGAGTCTATTCTTAAGGATAGCGAAGGAATGGTCATTGCAAAAGACACCGCATGTGGCGACTTACCTTTCATAACACATTCGAAAACACTTTCGTCTACGACAGCCTTAGGCGATAATAAGTATGACGTTGTTTATGACATTGTTGTAAATAATGAAGGAGGGGCTTCAGGAGTATATGGCTTAAAAGATGATGCCTCTTTTGAAGATGACATCAATATATTAGATGTAAGCTATACGACTACATCTGGGGTGCCGACTGTGGCCCTTAATCCAACCGATAATGTTTGGAACTTAGCTAGCGGCGTTTCTCTCGCAGCAGGCGGCAGTCACACTTATTCCGTAAAAGTTACTACACAGATAGACTTGTCATCAAGTTCAGATGGTGACAACGTTTATGAAGCATGTGGTTCAAAAGCAGGCGGAACAGAGTTTGAAGCAGGTGAAGGATTATTCAATGAGTCCTTATTAACCGACTTTGAAGGAACGGTTATCGAAAAAGATACAGCTTGTGGAGATTTACCATATTTAGTACAAGAGAAAACATTAGCAAGTATTACTGATTTAGGTAATAACGAGTTTAATGTAGTCTATGAAATCAAAATAGAAAACAAGGGAGGCTTAAGCACGACTTATAGCCTTGAAGATGATGCAAACTTTGAGGATGATATTCAGATAATAGATGGAAGTTTCAGTTCACCGGAGACTGGAGCGGCAGCCTTTACAGGAGATGCATTCCCATTAACATTAACTACGAACAATACTCTTCTTGCTGGAGCAACAGAAACCTATCAGGTAGTTGTAAAAGTGAAGATAGACCTTAGTGAAGGTTCGGGTGGCGACAATGTTTATACAGCGTGTGGTTCTAAAAGCACAACGACAGAGTATACAGCAGGCGAAGGCTTATTCAATGAGTCTATACTTAAGGATAGCGAAGGAATGGTCATTGCAAAAGACACCGCATGTGGCGACTTACCTTTCATAACACATTTGAAAACACTTTCATCTACGACAGCCTTAGGCGATAATAAGTATGACGTTGTTTATGACATTGTTGTAAATAATGAAGGAGGTGCTTCAGGAGTATATGGCTTAAAAGATGATACCTCTTTTGAAGATGACATCAATATATTAGATGTAAGCTATACGACTACATCTGGCGTGCCGACTGCGGCCCTTAATCCAACCGATAATGTTTGGAACTTAGCTAGCGGCGTTTCTCTAGCAGCAGGCGGCAGTCACACTTATGCTGTAAAAGTTACTACGGAGATAGACTTGTCATCAAGTTCAGACGGTGATAACGTTTATGAAGCATGTGGTTCAAAAGCAGGCGGAACGGAGTTTGAAGCAGGTGAAGGATTATTCAATGAGTCCTTGTTGACCGACTTTGAAGGAACGGTTATCGAAAAAGATACGGCTTGTGGAGATTTACCATATATTGTTCACACTAAAATTGCTTCAAATAGAACTCAAATAGACCGTGATGATTATACCATAGAGTATACGATTGAGGTTGAGAACAAAGGAGGTAAAGAGGGTGTTTACGGTCTTCAAGATGCTCCTGGTTTTGACTCGGATGTTGAGATTCAGTCAGTGAGTTACACGAACAATGCTGGCGTCGCTCTTAATACTTTAAATGTAGGGGACGCTGTTTGGACACTTTCTGAAGATGTTAATTTGGCTGTGGGTCAAAAACATACATATATAGTAGCAGTAGATGTTAAACTAAATCTAGAAGAGGGTTCTTCGGGCGATAATGTTTACAACGAATGTTCTAATTCTAATACTGGGGATTCTTTCACAAAAGGACATGGTCTTTTCAATGAGTCAATCTTATTAGATTTAAATGAACTAGAAATAGCTAGAGATACAGCTTGCATTGACTTGTTAGCTGCTCTAGGTGATACTGTTTTTGTAGATATTAACGGTAATGGTTTACAAGATGTAGGAGAAGAAGGTATTCCTAACGTAACTGTTACCTTAAATGGAACAGTTGATGGAGTTACAATTACTCCTCAAACGGCTACTACAGATGCTAATGGTTTCTATGAGTTTATAGGATTAGAGCCAGGTGACTATACAGTGACTTTCCCAACTACGGCTACGATTGGAGGTAATGCTGGTGGTAAATTGACTACGGCAGATGTTACAGGAGGAAATACAGACGGGAATGATACAAATAAAGATTCTGATGCTGACAGAGGCACAGGCTTAACAGGAACATATACGCTATCTTACGGTGAATTTGAGCCAAGGGTAGATGCAGGATATTACTTACCAGCAAGCTTAGGAGATACGGTATTTGTTGACACCAACGGAAACGGAATCCAAGATGCAGGTGAGCCAGGTATCGAAGGGGTTACTGTTATTTTAACAGGAACAACCGGCGACGGTGACCCAGTAAATGAAACAACGAGCACAAATGGTGATGGTTATTATGAGTTCACGGGTCTAGTACCAGGGGACTATGTAGTAACATTCCCAACGACAGCCGATGTAGACGGCCTAACAGGTCAATTAACAGATGAGAATGCCAATGGCGAAGCGGATGACGAAGGAGCAGACGATAGTGATGCGAATGAGACAGACGGAACGACAGATACGATTACGTTAACAAGTGGCGAAGACGAGAAAGATATCGATGCAGGTTACTATGTACCAGCGAGCTTAGGAGATACAGTCTTTGTTGACACCAACGGAAACGGACTTCAAGATGCAGGTGAGCCAGGTATCGAAGGGGTTATTGTTATTTTAACAGGAACAACCGGCGACGGCGAGCCAGTGAATGAAACAACGAGCACAAATGGTGATGGTTATTATGAGTTCACGGGTCTAGTACCAGGGGACTATGTAGTAACATTCCCAACGACAGCCGATGTAGACGGCCTAACAGGTCAATTAACAGATGAGAATGCCAATGGCGAAGCGGATGACGAAGGAGCAGACGATAGTGATGCGAATGAGACAGACGGAACGACAGATACGATTACGTTAACAAGTGGCGAAGACGAGAAAGATATCGATGCAGGTTACTATGTACCAGCGAGCTTAGGAGATACAGTCTTTGTTGACACCAACGGAAACGGACTTCAAGATGCAGGTGAGCCAGGTATCGAAGGGGTTATTGTTATTTTAACAGGAACAACCGGCGACGGCGAGCCAGTGAATGAAACAACGACTACGGATGATAATGGTTATTATGAGTTCACGGGTCTAGTACCAGGGGACTATGTAGTAACATTCCCAACGACAGCCGATGTAGACGGCCTAACAGGTCAATTAACAGATGAGAATGCCAATGGCGAAGCGGATGACGAAGGAGCAGACGATAGTGATGCGAATGAGACAGACGGAACGACAGATACGATTACGTTAACAAGTGGCGAAGAAGAAAATGATATCGATGCAGGTTATTATGTACCAGCGAGCTTAGGAGATACAGTTTTTGTTGACACCAACGGAAACGGAATCCAAGATGCAGGTGAGCCAGGTATCGAAGGGGTTACTGTTATTTTAACAGGAACAACCGGCGACGGCGAGCCAGTGAATGAAACAACGAGCACAAATGGTGATGGTTATTATGAGTTCACGGGTCTAGTACCAGGGGACTATGTAGTAACATTCCCAACGACAGCCGATGTAGACGGCCTAACAGGTCAATTAACAGATGAGAATGCCAATGGCGAAGCGGATGACGAAGGAGCAGACGATAGTGATGCGAATGAGACAGACGGAACGACAGATACGATTACGTTAACAAGTGGCGAAGACGAGAAAGATATCGATGCAGGTTACTATGTACCAGCGAGCTTAGGAGATACAGTCTTTGTTGACACCAACGGAAACGGACTTCAAGATGCAGGTGAGCCAGGTATCGAAGGGGTTATTGTTATTTTAACAGGAACAACCGGCGACGGCGAGCCAGTGAATGAAACAACGAGCACAAATGGTGATGGTTATTATGAGTTCACGGGTCTAGTACCAGGGGACTATGTAGTAACATTCCCAACGACAGCCGATGTAGACGGCCTAACAGGTCAATTAACAGATGAGAATGCCAATGGCGAAGCGGATGACGAAGGAGCAGACGATAGTGATGCGAATGAGACAGACGGAACGACAGATACGATTACGTTAACAAGTGGCGAAGACGAGAAAGATATCGATGCAGGTTACTATGTACCAGCGAGCTTAGGAGATACAGTCTTTGTTGACACCAACGGAAACGGACTTCAAGATGCAGGTGAGCCAGGTATCGAAGGGGTTATTGTTATTTTAACAGGAACAACCGGCGACGGCGAGCCAGTGAATGAAACAACGAGCACAAATGGTGATGGTTATTATGAGTTCACGGGTCTAGTACCAGGGGACTATGTAGTAACATTCCCAACGACAGCCGATGTAGACGGCCTAACAGGTCAATTAACAGATGAGAATGCCAATGGCGAAGCGGATGACGAAGGAGCAGACGATAGTGATGCGAATGAGACAGACGGAACGACAGATACGATTACGTTAACAAGTGGCGAAGAAGAAAATGATATCGATGCAGGTTATTATGTACCAGCGAGCTTAGGAGATACAGTTTTTGTTGACACCAACGGAAACGGAATCCAAGATGCAGGTGAGCCAGGTATCGAAGGGGTTACTGTTATTTTAACAGGAACAACCGGCGACGGCGAGCCAGTGAATGAAACAACGAGCACAAATGGTGATGGTTATTATGAGTTCACGGGTCTAGTACCAGGGGACTATGTAGTAACATTCCCAACGACAGCCGATGTAGACGGCCTAACAGGTCAATTAACAGATGAGAATGCCAATGGCGAAGCGGATGACGAAGGAGCAGACGATAGTGATGCGAATGAGACAGACGGAACGACAGATACGATTACGTTAACAAGTGGCGAAGACGAGAAAGATATCGATGCAGGTTACTATGTACCAGCGAGCTTAGGAGATACAGTCTTTGTTGACACCAACGGAAACGGACTTCAAGATGCAGGTGAGCCAGGTATCGAAGGGGTTATTGTTATTTTAACAGGAACAACCGGCGACGGCGAGCCAGTGAATGAAACAACGAGCACAAATGGTGATGGTTATTATGAGTTCACGGGTCTAGTACCAGGGGACTATGTAGTAACATTCCCAACGACAGCCGATGTAGACGGCCTAACAGGTCAATTAACAGATGAGAATGCCAATGGCGAAGCGGATGACGAAGGAGCAGACGATAGTGATGCGAATGAGACAGACGGAACGACAGATACGATTACGTTAACAAGTGGCGAAGACGAGAAAGATATCGATGCAGGTTACTATGTACCAGCGAGCTTAGGAGATACAGTCTTTGTTGACACCAACGGAAACGGACTTCAAGATGCAGGTGAGCCAGGTATCGAAGGGGTTATTGTTATTTTAACAGGAACAACCGGCGACGGCGAGCCAGTGAATGAAACAACGAGCACAAATGGTGATGGTTATTATGAGTTCACGGGTCTAGTACCAGGGGACTATGTAGTAACATTCCCAACGACAGCCGATGTAGACGGCCTAACAGGTCAATTAACAGATGAGAATGCCAATGGCGAAGCGGATGACGAAGGAGCAGACGATAGTGATGCGAATGAGACAGACGGAACGACAGATACGATTACGTTAACAAGTGGCGAAGACGAGAAAGATATCGATGCAGGTTACTATGTACCAGCGAGCTTAGGAGATACAGTCTTTGTTGACACCAACGGAAACGGACTTCAAGATGCAGGTGAGCCAGGTATCGAAGGGGTTATTGTTATTTTAACAGGAACAACCGGCGACGGCGAGCCAGTGAATGAAACAACGACTACGGATGATAATGGTTATTATGAGTTCACGGGTCTAGTACCAGGGGACTATGTAGTAACATTCCCAACGACAGCCGATGTAGACGGCCTAACAGGTCAATTAACAGATGAGAATGCCAATGGCGAAGCGGATGACGAAGGAGCAGACGATAGTGATGCGAATGAGACAGACGGAACGACAGATACGATTACGTTAACAAGTGGCGAAGACGAGAAAGATATCGATGCAGGTTACTATGTACCAGCGAGCTTAGGAGATACAGTCTTTGTTGACACCAACGGAAACGGACTTCAAGATGCAGGTGAGCCAGGTATCGAAGGGGTTATTGTTATTTTAACAGGAACAACCGGCGACGGCGAGCCAGTGAATGAAACAACGACTACGGATGATAATGGTTATTATGAGTTCACGGGTCTAGTACCAGGGGACTATGTAGTAACATTCCCAACGACAGCCGATGTAGACGGCCTAACAGGTCAATTAACAGATGAGAATGCCAATGGCGAAGCGGATGACGAAGGAGCAGACGATAGTGATGCGAATGAGACAGACGGAACGACAGATACGATTACGTTAACAAGTGGCGAAGACGAGAAAGATATCGATGCAGGTTACTATGTACCAGCGAGCTTAGGAGATACAGTCTTTGTTGACACCAACGGAAACGGAATCCAAGATGCAGGTGAGCCAGGTATCGAAGGGGTTACTGTTATTTTAACAGGAACAACCGGCGACGGTGACCCAGTAAATGAAACAACGAGCACAAATGGTGATGGTTATTATGAGTTCACGGGTCTAGTACCAGGGGACTATGTAGTAACATTCCCAACGACAGCCGATGTAGACGGCCTAACAGGTCAATTAACAGATGAGAATGCCAATGGCGAAGCGGATGACGAAGGAGCAGACGATAGTGATGCGAATGAGACAGACGGAACGACAGATACGATTACGTTAACAAGTGGCGAAGACGAGAAAGATATCGATGCAGGTTACTATGTACCAGCGAGCTTAGGAGATACAGTCTTTGTTGACACCAACGGAAACGGACTTCAAGATGCAGGTGAGCCAGGTATCGAAGGGGTTATTGTTATTTTAACAGGAACAACCGGCGACGGCGAGCCAGTGAATGAAACAACGAGCACAAATGGTGATGGTTATTATGAGTTCACGGGTCTAGTACCAGGGGACTATGTAGTAACATTCCCAACGACAGCCGATGTAGACGGCCTAACAGGTCAATTAACAGATGAGAATGCCAATGGCGAAGCGGATGACGAAGGAGCAGACGATAGTGATGCGAATGTTGGAACAGGTTTAACTGATACTATTACTTTAACAAGTGGAGAGAATGAGCCAGACATTGACGCTGGATATTTCGTGCCAGCTAGCTTAGGGAATTATGTATGGTATGATTACAATAATGACGGTATTCAGGATGATGATGAAAGTGGTATTCCTGACTTAACAGTTAAGTTGGAAGGTGCTTCAGGAAATCCAGCTCTTGATGCTGATGGAAATGTGGTTGCAAATGTAATTACGGGTCCAAACGGTGAATATAGCTTCACTAACCTTAAACCAGGGTTAGAATATGTAGTTGTATTTACGGGTCCAACGGACTATATGGCATCTCCACAAAATCAAGGTGGTGATGACACTAAGGATAGTGATGCTAACACTACAAATGGTAAATCTCAAATTATCGTTTTGGTATCTGCTGAAAATGATACAACAATTGATGCAGGATTTACACAGGTAGCTGACCTAGAGTTAGTGAAATTGGTAAATGATGGTACACCGAACGTAGGAGACGTAGTAACGTTTACCATCAAGGTGACCAACAAAGGCCCTCAAGCAGCAACAAATGTTAAAGTAGAAGATGTAGTACCGAATGGTTACGAAGCAATTACTAATATTAGTGATGCAGGTGTAGCAACAGGAAGTACTATCAACTGGAGTATAGCAAGCATACCAAACGGCGTAACAGAAGAGTTAACGTTTGATGCGAAAGTGAAAGCACCATTAGCAGGTATTGTTTATAACAACATCGCTAAGATTACAGACGTAGACCAGTATGATTCAGATTCAGACCCAACGAATGATGCAGATACAGACGGTGACGGTCTAATCGGTTCAGTAGATAATAATCCAAACGATACTGGTATTGACCCAGACGATGAGGATGATGCGGACGATGAGCCAGTAACACCACAAGTAGCCGACCTAGAGTTAGTGAAATTGGTAAATGATGGGACACCAAACGTAGGAGACGTAGTAACGTTTACTATCCAGGTGACCAACAAAGGGCCACAAGAAGCAACGAATGTAAAAGTTGAAGATGTAGTACCAAACGGATACGAGGCAATCGCTAACATTAGTGATGCAGGTGTAGCAACAGGAAGTACTATCAACTGGAGTATAGCAAGCATACCAAACGGCGTAACAGAAGAGTTAACGTTTGATGCGAAAGTGAAAGCACCATTAGCAGGTATTGTTTATAACAACATCGCTAAGATTACAGACGTAGACCAGTATGATTCAGATTCAGACCCAACGAATGATGCAGATACAGACGGTGACGGTCTAATCGGTTCAGTAGATAATAATCCAAACGATACTGGTATTGACCCAGACGATGAGGATGATGCAGATGATGAGCCAGTAGCACCACAAGTAGCTGACCTAGAGTTAGTGAAGTTGGTAAATGATGGTACACCAAACGTAGGAGATGTAGTAACGTTTACTATCAAGGTGACCAACAAAGGCCCTCAAACAGCAACGAATGTTAAAGTAGAAGATGTAGTACCGAATGGCTACGAAGCAATTACTAATATTAGTGATTTAGGCGTAGCGACAGGAAGTATCATCAATTGGAGTATAGCAAGCATAGCAAATGGCGATACGAAAGATTTAACGTTTGATGTAAAAGTAAAAGCTCCACTTCCAGGAGTTGTTTATAACAACATAGCTAAGATTACTGCTGTAGACCAATTCGATTCAGATTCGGATCCAACAAACGATGTGGATATTGACGCTGATGGTCTAATTGGTTCTGTAGATGATAATCCAAACGATACTGGTATTGACCCAGACGATGAGGATGATGCAGATGATGAGCCAGTAACCCCACAAGTAGCTGATTTAAGCATTGTGAAAGTTGTGAGTGATGCTACTCCAAATGTAGGAGACACCGTAACGTTTACAATAGAACTTCGTAATGCTGGGCCACAGGATGGTACAAACGTAGAGGTAACTGATTATGTACCTAATGGATTTACTAATATTCAAAATATTAGTAATGGAGGATTAGCTGTTGGTAATGTAATTACTTGGACAGGTTTAAGTGCACCAAATGATGCAATACCATTACTAACCTTTGATGTGGAAGTACTTGCACCAACAGCAGGCTCTGATTACGATAACATTGCAGAGATTACAAAATCTGACCAATTTGACCCTGATTCAAATCCAAACTCAGGTATTGACCCTGACGGAGATGGTTTGATTGGTACAGAAGATACTAATCTAAACGATGGAAGTGTTGATACGGACGGTGAAGATGACGAGGATAATGAACCAGTAGTACCATGTACTACTACGGTATCAACAGTTGTTACTAATGTTTCTTGTTTCGAAGGGAATGATGGTAAAGTTGATTTAACAGTATCCAATGCCACAGATCCAATAGCTTACAGTTGGAGCAATGGAGCAACAACAGAAGACATTACAGGTCTTACGGTCGGTACTTATTCTGTAACGGTGAAAGATGTTAATGGCTGTACAGCAACAGCGACAGTAGAAGTAACGCAACCACCATTATTGAAAGTAACAACAGAAGGCAGTGCCTTGAATTGTTATGGAGATATGACAGGAACAGCGAAAGCTAATCCAACGGGCGGTACTTCACCATATACTTACTCCTGGAGCAATGGTCAAATAACGCAAACTGCGACCGGACTGATAGCAGGAACTTATACAGTGACTGTAACAGACTATAAGCATTGTACAGCAACGGCGACAGTAGAAGTAACGCAACCACCAATATTGAAAGTAACAACAGAAGGCAGTGCCTTGAATTGTTATGGAGATATGACAGGAACAGCGAAAGCTAATCCAACGGGCGGTACTTCACCATATACTTACTCCTGGAGCAATGGTCAAATAACGCAAACTGCGACCGGACTGATAGCAGGAACTTACACAGTGACTGTAACAGACTATAAGCATTGTACAGCAACAGCGACAGTAGAAGTAACGCAACCACCATTATTGAAATTAACGACAGAAGGCAGTGCCTTGAATTGTTATGGAGATATGACAGGAACAGCGAAAGCTAATCCAACGGGCGGTACTTCACCATATACTTACTCCTGGAGCAATGGTCAAATAACGCAAACTGCGACCGGACTGATAGCAGGAACTTATACAGTGACTGTAACAGACTATAAGCATTGTACAGCAACGGCGACAGTAGAAGTAACGCAACCACCAATATTGAAAGTAACAACAGAAGGCAGTGCATTGAATTGTTATGGAGATATGACAGGAACAGCGAAAGCTAATCCAACGGGCGGTACTTCACCATATACTTACTCCTGGAGCAATGGTCAAATAACGCAAACTGCGACCGGACTGATAGCAGGAACTTACACAGTGACTGTAACAGACTATAAGCATTGTACAGCAACAGCGACAGTAGAAGTAACGCAACCACCATTATTGAAATTAACGACAGAAGGCAGTGCCTTGAATTGTTATGGAGATATGACAGGAACAGCGAAAGCTAATCCAACGGGCGGTACTTCACCATATACTTACTCCTGGAGCAATGGTCAAATAACGCAAACTGCGACCGGGCTGATAGCAGGAACTTATACAGTGACTGTAACAGACTATAAGCATTGTACAGCAACAGCGACAGTAGAAGTAACGCAACCACCATTATTGAAATTAACGACAGAAGGCAGTGCCTTGAATTGTTATGGAGATATGACAGGAACAGCGAAAGCTAATCCAACGGGCGGTACTTCACCATATACTTACTCCTGGAGCAATGGTCAAATAACGCAAACCGCGACCGGACTGATAGCAGGAACTTACACAGTGACTGTAACAGACTATAAGCATTGTACAGCAACAGCGACAGTAGAAGTAACGCAACCACCATTATTGAAATTAACGACAGAAGGCAGTGCCTTAAATTGTTATGGAGATATGACAGGAACAGCGAAAGCTAATCCAACGGGCGGTACTTCACCATATACTTACTCCTGGAGCAATGGTCAAATAACGCAAACTGCGACCGGACTGATAGCAGGAACTTACACAGTGACTGTAACAGACTATAAGCATTGTACAGCAACGGCGACAGTAGAAGTAACGCAACCACCATTATTGAAATTAACGACAGAAGGCAGTGCCTTGAATTGTTATGGAGATATGACAGGAACAGCGAAAGCTAATCCAACGGGCGGTACTTCACCATATACTTACTCCTGGAGCAATGGTCAAATAACGCAAACTGCGACCGGGCTGATAGCAGGAACTTACACAGTGACTGTAACAGACTATAAGCATTGTACAGCAACAGCGACAGTAGAAGTAACGCAACCACCATTATTGGTAGCCGAGACTACAGGTGTAGATGCTAAGTGTTTTGGTTCAGCGGATGGAACAGCGACCGCTGTAGGAATAGACGGAACACCAGGCTATACCTATAGCTGGAGCAATGGTCAAGAAACAGCGAAAGCAACAGGCCTAGCGGCAGGAACTTATACGGTAACAGTAACGGATGCGAACTTATGTACCGCAACAGCAACAGTAGCTATCGGTCAACCAACCTTATTGGTAGCCGAGACTACAGGTGTAGATGCTAAGTGTTATGGTTCAGCGGATGGAACAGCGACCGCTGTAGGAATAGACGGAACACCAGGCTATACTTATAGCTGGAGCAATGGTCAAGAAACAGCGAAAGCAACAGGCCTATCGGCAGGAACTTATACGGTAACAGTAACCGATGCAAACTTATGTACCGCCACAGCAACAGTAGCTATCGGTCAACCAACCTTATTGGTGGCAGAAACTGTAGGTGTAGATGCTAAATGTTATGGTTCAGCGGATGGAACAGCGACCGCTGTAGGAATAGACGGAACACCAGGCTATACTTATAGCTGGAGTAATGGTCAAGAAACAGCGAAAGCAACAGGCCTATCGGCAGGAACTTATACGGTAACAGTAACCGATGCGAACTTATGTACCGCAACAGCAACAGTAGCTATCGGTCAACCAACCTTATTGGTAGCCGAGACTACAGGTGTAGATGCTAAGTGTTATGGTTCAGCGGATGGAACAGCGACCGCTGTAGGAATAGACGGAACACCAGGCTATACTTATAGCTGGAGCAATGGTCAAGAAACAGCGAAAGCAACAGGCCTATCGGCAGGAACTTATACGGTAACAGTAACCGATGCGAACTTATGTACCGCCACAGCGACAGTAGCTATCGGTCAACCAACTTTATTGGTAGCCGAGACTACAGGTGTAGATGCTAAGTGTTATGGTTCAGCAGACGGAACAGCAACGGCAGTCGGCAAAGACGGAACGCCAGGCTATACTTATAGCTGGAGTAATGGTCAAAAAACTGCTAACGCAACTGGCCTATCGGCAGGAACTTACACAGTAACAGTAACCGATGCGAACTTATGTACAGCCACAGCGACAGTAGCTATCGGTCAACCAACAGTTCTAGGAGCAAATCCTTCAACGGTTGATGTAACATGTTACAATGGTGTTGATGGTACCGCCAAGGTTACACCTTTCGGTGGAACAGCTCCTTATAAATACAAATGGAACACTGGTGCAACCAGTCAAGAGATTACTAATCTGTCTGCAGGTATTTATTCTGTTGTAGTGACTGATGCACAAGGATGTATTAAAGAGGTGACCGGAATTGTAGTAGGCGAGCCCGCTCAATTAGTTGGTACTGCTTCTAGTAATTCTCCAGTTTGTGAAGGAACAGTTATAAACCTTACGGCCAATGGAGGAACATTCTATTCGTGGACTGGTCCAAACACCTTTACATCAAACCTTCAAAACCCATCTATTTCTAATGCAACTGCAATAAATGGGGGAGTTTACTCGGTAACGGTAAAAGATGCGAATGGCTGTTCAGCAACGGCAACTACATCTGTGACAGTAACGGATATGCCTGAGATTCAAGATATAGACGAAAGCTTATGTCTAGGTGAAGAGTTGAGTGTTACTGCACCAGATTATGGAACTGGTTATTCTTACAAATGGACTGGACCAAACGGATTTGTTAGCAACGGTAGGTCATTTAGTATACCTAATGTTCAGGCAATTAATAGTGGAACTTATACGCTGACACTTAGCTACGAAAGTTGTAATGCTGAGTCTTATGCTGTAATTACAGTTAAGCCTAACCCTCAGCCACCAGTAATCAAAATAGATGGTAAAGACTTCATTTGTAATAATGAGTCTATAACAATCACTGCCGAGCAGTGTGTAGGAACTGTCACTTGGTCAACAGGAGCAAAAGGAGCAAGTATTACTGTTAATCAGGTAGGCACTTATTATGCGACTTGTACTTCTTCAGATGACTGCCTAAGCGGTAAATCAAATGAAATTACAATTGGCAATGGCACCGCCCCAGAAGCCCCAGGTATTAGTACCAACAAAGGCATCTGTTGCGACGGTGAATATGCGACGTTAACAGCAACAGGATGTACGGGTGGTACAATTACATGGAGTAATGGTTCAGCAGGCAGAACAATAGATGTTAATGTAGCGGGTGAATATAAAGCAACTTGTACAACGGATTGTGGAACTGCAACAAGTACTGAGGTCATTACGATTCAAACGCCGCCTCAACCAACAACGCCAGTTATTACGACAACTGATAACGAGTTGTGTGCAAGTGAGACGGCGATATTAACAGCAACAAACTGTAATGGATCTATAATATGGAGTAATGGAGCAATAACCCCAAGTATTACGGTAAATGTAGCGGGAGTTTACACTGCAAGGTGTAAGACACTATGTGGCGTTAGTCCAGCATCGAATGAAATAACTATTGGTACAGGCACCGCTCCAGAAGCCCCAGGTATCAGTACAAACAAAGGCATCTGTTGTGACGGCGAATATGCTACGTTAACAGCGACAGGATGTACAGGTGGTACAATTACATGGAGTAATGGAACAGCCGGCAGAACGATAGATGTTAATATAGCAGGCGATTACAAAGCGACATGTACGACTAATTGTGGAACAGCGACGAGCGCAGAAACGATTACGATACAAACGCCACCAAAACCAACGACACCAGTTATCACGACAACCGATAACGAGTTATGTTCAGGAGCGACGGCGACATTAACAGCGACGAACTGTAATGGAGATGTGCTTTGGAGTAACGGAGCAACGGGCGTAAGCATCACGGTAAGCACAGGGGGAGTTTACACGGCAACGTGTAAGACCTTATGTGGAGTGAGTCCAGCATCGAATGAGATAACGATAACGACAGGAACTCCACCAGCTGCACCGCAGATTACACCAAACAAGACAGTAGTTTGTGGAACCGAGAAGGCTACTTTGACAGCGACAAATTGTACAGGCAGTCTTAAGTGGAGTACTAATGCAACTACGCCAACAATAAGTGTAGGAGCAGGAACATATACAGCGACTTGTAGTAATAGCTGTGGTGAGAGTGTAAATTCTAATACGATAACAATCGGAACAGGAATCCCACCAACGGCACCAAATATTACTTCAAACAAGACGGAAGTATGTAGCACTGAGAAAGCGACCTTGACAGCATCTAACTGTACAGGAACAGTAACATGGAGCACAGGAGCAACTGGCACTACTATTCAGGTAGGAGCAGGCACTTACACGGCAACATGTAGCAGCTCATGTGGAACTTCAGGAAATAGTAATACAGTAACTATTGGTACAGGCACTGCTCCAGAAGCCCCAGGTATCAGTACCAACAAAGGCATCTGTTGTGACGGCGAATATGCGACGTTAACAGCGACAGGATGTACAGGTGGTACAATTACATGGAGTAATGGAACAGCCGGCAGAACGATAGATGTTAATATAGCAGGCGATTACAAAGCGACATGTACGACTAATTGTGGAACAGCGACGAGCACAGAAACGATTACGATACAAACGCCACCAAAACCAACGACACCAGTTATCACGACAACCGATAACGAGTTATGTTCAGGAGCGACGGCGACATTAACAGCGACGAACTGTAATGGAGATGTGCTTTGGAGTAACGGAGCAACGGGCGTAAGCATCACGGTAAGCACAGGGGGAGTTTACACGGCAACGTGTAAGACCTTATGTGGAGTGAGTCCAGCATCGAATGAGATAACGATAACGACAGGAACTCCACCAGCTGCACCGCAGATTACACCAAACAAGACAGTAGTTTGTGGAACCGAGAAGGCTACTTTGACAGCGACAAATTGTACAGGCAGTCTTAAGTGGAGTACTAATGCAACTACGCCAACAATAAGTGTAGGAGCAGGAACATTTACAGCGACTTGTAGTAATAGCTGTGGTGAGAGTGTAAATTCTAATACGATAACAATCGGAACAGGAATCCCACCAACGGCACCAAATATTACTTCAAACAAGACGGAAGTATGTGGCACTGAGAAAGCGACCTTGACAGCATCTAACTGTGGCGGAACAGTAACATGGAGCACAGGAGCAACTGGCACTACTATTCAGGTAGGAGCAGGCACTTACACGGCAACATGTAGCAGCTCATGTGGAACTTCAGGAAATAGTAATACAGTAACTATTGGTACAGGCACTGCTCCAGAAGCCCCAGGTATCAGTACCAACAAAGGCATCTGTTGTGACGGCGAATATGCGACGTTAACAGCGACAGGATGTACAGGTGGTACAATTACATGGAGTAATGGAACAGCCGGCAGAACGATAGATGTTAATATAGCAGGCGATTACAAAGCGACATGTACGACTAATTGTGGAACAGCGACGAGCACAGAAACGATTACGATACAAACGCCACCAAAACCAACGACACCAGTTATCACGACAACCGATAACGAGTTATGTTCAGGAGCGACGGCGACATTAACAGCGACGAACTGTAATGGAGATGTGCTTTGGAGTAACGGAGCAACGGGCGTAAGCATCACGGTAAGCACAGGGGGAGTTTACACGGCAACGTGTAAGACCTTATGTGGAGTGAGTCCAGCATCGAATGAGATAACGATAACGACAGGAACTCCACCAGCTGCACCGCAGATTACACCAAACAAGACAGTAGTTTGTGGAACCGAGAAGGCTACTTTGACAGCGACAAATTGTACAGGCAGTCTTAAGTGGAGTACTAATGCAACTACGCCAACAATAAGTGTAGGAGCAGGAACATATACAGCGACTTGTAGTAATAGCTGTGGTGAGAGTGTAAATTCTAATACGATAACAATCGGAACAGGAATCCCACCAACGGCACCAAATATTACTTCAAACAAGACGGAAGTATGTAGCACTGAGAAAGCGACCTTGACAGTATCTAACTGTACAGGAACAGTAACATGGAGCACAGGAGCAACTGGCACTACTATTCAGGTAGGAGCAGGCACTTACACGGCAACATGTAGCAGCTCATGTGGAACTTCAGGAAATAGTAATACAGTAACTATTGGTACAGGCACTGCTCCAGAAGCCCCAGGTATCAGTACCAACAAAGGCATCTGTTGTGACGGCGAATATGCGACGTTAACAGCGACAGGATGTACAGGTGGTACAATTACATGGAGTAATGGAACAGCCGGCAGAACGATAGATGTTAATATAGCAGGCGATTACAAAGCGACATGTACGACTAATTGTGGAACAGCGACGAGCACAGAAACGATTACGATACAAACGCCACCAAAACCAACGACACCAGTTATCACGACAACCGATAACGAGTTATGTTCAGGAGCGACGGCGACATTAACAGCGACGAACTGTAATGGAGATGTGCTTTGGAGTAACGGAGCAACGGGCGTAAGCATCACGGTAAGCACAGGGGGAGTTTACACGGCAACGTGTAAGACCTTATGTGGCGTTAGTCCAGCCTCGAATCCAATAACGATAACGACAGGCACTCCACCAGCTGCACCGCAGATTACACCAAACAAGACAGTAGTTTGTGGAACCGAGAAGGCTACTTTGACAGCGACAAACTGTACAGGCAGTCTTAAGTGGAGTACTAATGCAACTACACCAACAATAAGTGTAGGAGCAGGAACATATACAGCGACTTGTAGTAATAGCTGTGGTGAGAGTGTTAAATCTAATGTTATCACAATAACAACAGGAACACCTCCAACGGCACCAAATATTACTTCAAACAAGACGGAAGTATGTGGAACAGAGACAGCGACTTTGACAGCGACAAGCTGCACAGGCACCGTAACATGGAGCACAGGAGCAACTGGTACTACGATACAAGTAGGAGCAGGAGTTTACACAGCAACATGTAGCAGCTCATGTGGCACCTCAGGAAATAGTAATACAGTTACTATCACTACAGGCACCGCCCCAGAAGCCCCAGGTATTAGTACCAACAAAGGCATCTGTTGTGACGGCGAATATGCGACGTTAACAGCGACAGGATGTACAGGTGGTACAATTACATGGAGTAATGGTTCAGCCGGCAGAACAATAGATGTGAATGTTGCAGGCGATTACAAAGCAACATGTACGACAAATTGTGGAAGTGCAACAAGCACAGAGACAATAACGATACAGACGCCACCTCAGCCAACGACACCAGTTATCATTACGACAGATAACGAGTTATGTTCAGGTGAGACGGCTACATTGACAGCGAATAACTGTAATGGAACTGTAATATGGAACACGGGAGCAACGGGCACTACCATTCAGGTCGGAGGGGCAGGAAATTACTCAGCAGTATGTAAGACGCTATGTGGTGAGAGTCCAGCATCTAATCCATTAACGATAACAACTGGCACACCACCAGCTGCACCGCAGATTACATCTAACAAGACAGAAGTATGTGGCACAGAGAAGGCGACTATAACAGCAGCAAACTGCATAGGTAGTCTTAAGTGGAGTACAGGAGCAACTGCAGCGACAATAAGTGTAGGAGCAGGAACATATACAGCGACATGTAGTAATAGCTGTGGCGAGAGTGGCACTTCAAATAGTGTAACCATCACTACAGGAACGCCACCAACAGCACCAAGCATTACTTCAAACAAGACGGAAGTATGTGGAACTGATAAAGCGACACTTACAGCAGCGAACTGTGGCGGAACAGTAACATGGAGCACGGGAGCAACTGGTACTACTATTCAAGTAGGAGCGGGAACTTACATGGCAACATGTAGCAGTTCATGTGGAACATCAGGCAACAGTAACACAGTTACTATTGGTCAAGGTAACGCACCAGCTGCACCGCAGATTACACCAAACAAGACAGTAGTTTGTGGAACCGAGAAGGCTACTTTGACAGCGACAAATTGTACAGGCAGTCTTAAGTGGAGTACTAATGCAACTACGCCAACAATAAGTGTAGGAGCAGGAACATATACAGCGACTTGTAGTAATAGCTGTGGTGAGAGTGTAAATTCTAATACGATAACAATCGGAACAGGAATCCCACCAACGGCACCAAATATTACTTCAAACAAGACGGAAGTATGTAGCACTGAGAAAGCGACCTTGACAGTATCTAACTGTACAGGAACAGTAACATGGAGCACAGGAGCAACTGGCACTACTATTCAGGTAGGAGCAGGCACTTACACGGCAACATGTAGCAGTTCATGCGGAACATCAGCCAACAGTAACACCGTTACTATTGGTCAAGGAAATGTACCAGCAGCCCCAAGCATCAGTTCAACTAAGACAGAAGTATGTGGCACGGAGAAGGCAACTATAACAGCGACAAACTGTACAGGTAGTCTTAAGTGGAGTACAGGAGCAACTACAGCGACAATAAGTGTAGGAGCAGGAACATATACAGCGACATGTAGTAATAGCTGTGGCGAGAGTGGCACTTCAAATAGTGTAACCATCACTACAGGAACGCCACCAACAGCACCAAGCATTACGTCAAACAAGACGGAAGTATGTGGAACTGATAAAGCGACACTTACAGCAGCGAACTGTGGCGGAACAGTAACATGGAGCACAGGAGCAACTGGTACTACTATTCAGGTAGGAGCGGGCACTTACACGGCAACATGTAGCAGTTCATGCGGAACATCAGCCAACAGTAACACCGTTACTATTGGTCAAGGAAATGTACCAGCAGCCCCAAGCATCAGTTCAACTAAGACAGAAGTATGTGGCACGGAGAAGGCAACTATAACAGCGACAAACTGTACAGGTAGTTTTAAGTGGAGTACAGGAGCAACTACAGCGACAATAAGTGTAGGAGCAGGAACATATACAGCGACATGTAGTAATAGCTGTGGCGAGAGTGGCACTTCAAATAGTGTAACCATCACTACAGGAACGCCACCAACAGCACCACAGATTACGTCGAATAAGACGGAAGTATGTGGCACAGTTAAGGCAACTTTAACAGCAGCGAACTGTGGCGGAACAGTAACATGGAGCACAGGAGCAACTGGTACTACTATTCAGGTAGGAGCAGGAACTTACACGGCAACATGTAGCAGCTCATGTGGTACCTCAGGAAATAGTGGTTCAGTTACTATTGGCCAGGGAGCAGCACCAACGGCTCCTGTTATTACATCAAACAAGACAGAAGTATGTGGTACAGAGAAAGCGACCTTGTCATCAAGTTGTACAGACGGAAGTCTTAAGTGGAGTACCGGAGCAACTACAGCAACGATAAGTGTAGGGGCAGGAACATACACAGCGACTTGTACAAATAGCTGTGGAGAGAGTGGAAACTCAAACCCTGTAGTAATAGGAACGGGTACACCACCAGATGCCCCAACTATTTCATCAAGTAAAATGGAAGTTTGTGGTACGGGTAAAGTGACTCTGACGGCATCAAATTGTTTGGGAACGATAACATGGAGCACGGGAGCGACTGGTAGTACGATTGAAGTTGGAGCAGGTGGACCATACTACGCAACATGTAGTACATCGTGTGGAACGTCAGGAAATAGTGGTTCAGTTACAATCGGTCAAGGAGCAGCACCAGTAGCACCAGTAATCACTTCTGATAAAGTTCAGATATGTGGAGATGAGAAAATTACTATTACAGCGAGCAGTTGTACTGGCAGTCTTCTTTGGAGCACAGGAGCGAATACAGCGACTATAAGTGTAGGAGCTGGTTCTTACTGGGCTAAGTGTGTTACTGATTGTGGAACATCTGAAGGAAGTAACATTATCAAAATAACTAAAGTAGGAACACCAAACACTCCAGTAGTGACGTCTGATAAGACAACAGTGTGTGGAGAGGAAAAAGCCAGCTTAATGGCTCTTGGTTGTAACTATAATTATGTATGGAGTAATGGAGCTACTGGAGATGTGATTTCGGTAGGAGCAGGAACTTATACAGTGAAATGTGTGAATGAATGTGGAGAAAGCAGTGATTCAAATCCAATTGTTATTGGAAATGGAGCCTTGCCAAACGCACCAACCATTGCATCTGATAAAGACCAAGTATGTGGAACTGATAAAGCAACACTTACTGCTACTAACTGTAATGGTACTGTGACATGGAGCACAGGAGCAACTGGTACTTCCATTCAGGTAGGAGCAGGAACTTACACCGCAACGTGTAGTAGTTCATGTGGAACCTCTGAAAACAGCAATGTGGTAATTATTGGAGGAGGAGAAGCACCAAATGTACCAAACATTACATCAGATAAGACGCAGGTTTGTGGAACTGAAAAAGCGACACTTACTGCTGAAAATTGCAACGGAACAGTAACATGGAGTACGGGAGCAACTGGTACTACTATTCAAGTAGGAGCAGGAACTTATACTGCAACGTGTGGCAGTTCATGTGGATCATCGGGCAATAGTAATGAGGTGACAGTGGGTGGTGGAGTTACACCTAATGCACCTACGATTTCTGCAAATGATACGCAAATATGTGGTGCTGAGAAAGCAACACTTACTGCTGAAAATTGCAACGGAACAGTAACATGGAGTACAGGAGCATCTGGTACTACTATTCAAGTAGGCGTAGGAACTTATACTGCTACATGTAGCAATGCTTGTGGAGCTTCCGATGATAGTAATGAGGTTATCATAGGTGGTGGAACTACACCAGTAGCACCAACACTTACTTCAAATGCAACAGAGGTTTGTGGAACTGATAAAGCAACACTTACTGCTGCAGACTGTAACGGTACAGTAGTTTGGAACACAGGAGCAACTGGTCTTACTATTCAAGTGGGAGCAGGATCGTATACAGCAACATGTAGTAATGCATGTGGTACATCTCCTGATAGTGATGCAATCTCAATAGGAACAGGCTCAACACCTATAGCTCCAAATGTGACTTCAGATAAAACAGAGGTTTGTGGTACGGATAAGGCAACTTTAACAGCTACTAACTGTTCTGGAGTAATAACATGGAGTACTAGTGAGACCGGAGCAACTATTCAGGTAGGAGCTGGAACATACTCAGCAACATGTACAAGTGCTTGTGGTTTGTCTGACAAGAGTACTGAATTGACAATTAATACTGTAGAAACACCAGAAGCACCAATTGTTTCGGCTCCTAAGTTTGAAATATGCGGAGATGAAAGTGTGACACTGACGGCAGTAAATTGTACTGAAACAATACTTTGGTCAACAGGAGCCACTGGAGCTTCTATATCGGTCAATGTTGCAGGAACTTACTCAGCAGTTTGTCAAGGAACTTGTGGAGATAGTCCAGTGAGTAACAAAGTTCAAATCATTAAGACTAGTGTTCCGAATACGCCAATCATCACTACAGACAGAGTAAATGTTTGTGGAGAAGAGAAGGCTACTCTGAAAGGTATTGGTTGTGATTTTGAATATGTTTGGAGTAATGGAGCCACTGGTGAAATGATTAAAGTAGGAGCAGGTTCTTATACCGTCAAATGTGTAAACAGTTGTGGTGAGAGTGCTCCGTCAGGAGTGATAGAAATAGGAAGTAATGGTAATCCATCGCCTCCAAGAATACTTGCAAACAAAACAAGCTTATGCTTACCAGATTCAGCTATGCTGATTGGAGATGTTTGTACAGGAACTGTGAAGTGGAGCAATGGTGCTATGGGAGATACAATTTATGTAGTTCAAGCAGGAACTTACACCGCTACATGTACGAATGCATGTGGAACAAGTATGCCTTCTGAAAGTAAGGTCATTACTTCAGGTGGTAAGCCATCAGCTCCGGTAGTGTCAACTACTACCAATGAGATATGTCCTAATGAGAGTGCTATAATTACAGCATCTGGTTGCATGGGCACATTGACTTGGAACACGGGAGCCATTACGGCATCCATTGTGGTTGATTCGGCAGGAACATATTCTGTGAAGTGTACTAATACTTGTGGTACTAGTGATAGTTCTGAAGGAATTATTATAGAAGACAAGTTTAACGGATGTGGTACTTGTGATGTAGTGAAACCAATTATTACAGCTAGTGCATTAAGCCTTTGTGAAATCGCTGATGTAACATTATCTGTTGATAATTGTAACGGAGCAGTTATTTGGTCTTCTGGTCAAACAACAAGCTCTATCACAGTAAGACCATTTACTACCACGAAATACACGGCCATCTGTAAAGAAGGTGATAACTGTATAAGTGTATTATCTGACCCAGTAACTATTACGGTAGGTGCTGCTAACAAACCAACGTTAGCATGTAGCACAGACCTAGTTTGTCCTGGTGAGTCTGTAACACTTAAAGCTTACGGATGTGATGGTATAGTAACGTGGTCAACGGGAGCTACTGGAAATACCATTTCAGTAACCTTAGATGAGAATACGAAATACTCAGCATTCTGTACAAATGGTATTTGTGTGAGTGAGAGTGCTGATTCGTTAGAAATAGCAGTTGGCTTACCAAACAAACCATTCATTAGCTGTAAGAACTCTTCAATCTGTATTGGTCAAACAGCTTCTCTAACAGGAACTGGATGTACTGGTACTATTGTATGGTCAACAGGTGATGAAGGTGGCGTTCTAGCCATTAACCCAACCGAAGCGGGTGTTTATAAATACACTGCCATCTGTAGGTCTAACATTGGCGACTGTGTGAGTGAGACATCAAACGAGGTAACAATTACAGTAGGAGCGACAGTGTCTAAACCTACAGTGATTGCTGATATTTCTAATGTGTGTCCTTTTGAAACGGTTGATTTAAGTAGTGCAATGATGAGCTCGCCAAATGGAAGCTTTGAATTCCATACAAGTAATTCAATCAACGCTCCGATTGTAACAAACATCGGAATGGTATCAGAAGGAACGTTCTATGTCTTTGAGAGAAGTAAATTAGGATGTTACAGTGAGGCATCGGCTATCAATGTGTCAATCACAGAATGTGAAGGAGACCCTGTGGTAATTGATTCTACGCAGTATGTTGATATTGCAGTAAGCAAAACAGGTTCAGCAAGCACGGTGGATGTTGGTGATACTGTTACTTATACAGTAGCAGTGAAGAATCTAAGCACATTCCCAGCAACAGGCGTGGTAGTGAGAGATATACTTCCAGGTGGATTAGCGTTCATCTCAGCAAGCAGCAATGCAAGCTTTGTAAATGGAATAGTGTCTACAAGCATCGACTCGCTGAAAGCTGGAGAAAGTGTAAGCATAACTTACCTATCTAAAGTGTCTGCAGCTGGTAAGATTGTTAACAAGGCTGAGTTACTAGAACTTGACCAAATTGACAATACCCTGTCTAACAACGTGAGTGAGTTTGTTATCAACAATCCGATTGACGGAAACCTGATTGGATTGTCTAAAGTTGTTGGAGACTTTGTAAGTCTTGGAAATAACCAATTCGAAGTACCATACACTATTTATGTTTCTAACATGGGAGGTGGTGTTCTAAACAATGTTCAGGTAACTGACGACTTGGATAGAACATTTGGTAACGGAGCGGTAATAGTTAGTGACACTATGGAGGTAACTACCACAGGAACATTAACCGCTAATCCAAACTACACGGGTAGAATAGATGGCCAGTCACTGTTAATTGACTCATTGAGTACATTGGCTGTGGGAGATAGGTTTAGTATTGACTTTAAGGTGATAGTAGATATCTCTGGAGCAAGTACAGACCAATACTTCAACACTGCTATGGCAGAAGCAGGAACAGATTCTAACAAAGTTTCTGATACATCTACAAACGGACTATTGGCTGACCCTGATAATGACGGAGACCCAAGAAATAATGATGAAGCAACACCAGTTAAGTTTGATGTTGATAGTCTTACTTCTGCTCCAGCAATTGCGGTTGGGCTTAGTGTAGTGGATGCTGAGAAGCATGATGACCTGAGCTATGACATAACTTACAGAGTGATGGTTAAGAATATCGGTAATGTTGACCTTGATAGTGTTCAGTTAATTGACAGTCTATTGTTAACATTCAGCGATACGCTTGATTTCGAAATAGTGGGTACGCCGGTGGCAAATAACAATGGACAGCTTACTGTGAATACTAACTATGACGGTAAAACTGACAATAATCTGTTGGTAGGTGATAGCAATAGTATCTTACAAGTTGGTCATACGGATAGTGTATTCTTTACGGTAAGACTTTATCATGAAGGTCATGCAGGTCCATATAACAATTATGTAACGGCAGTAGGACATGGAGCTGATAGCACGGTAACAGATAACTCTAACGATGGTGAGGATATTAACCCTGGTGATTCATCGCCTACGGTTATCAATCTTCCAATCTCTTCTGATGTTCTTCTGGTAATGCCTGGTGGTTTCTCTCCAAATGGTGACGGAGTAAACGATACTTGGAAGCTGAATAAGCCAACAGGTGTTAGAATCACCGACCTTGAAGTTTATAATAGATGGGGGCACTTAGTTTGGAGACCTGATAACATTGATGACCTAGAAACGGTTATTGAGTGGGACGGTAGTTCAAATCAAGGAATGAGATTTGATAGTGAAGAGTTTGTTCCAGATGGCACTTACTTCTATAACATCAAAACAGACAGTGCTGGTAAACCACTTGTTGGTTATATTACCATAGCTAGATAATATAAACCTAAACTTTAAACCTAGAGTCCGTCAAAGCTTTGCTTTGGCGGACTTTTTTGTGTCAAGGTAGTAGATGAAAAGGCTATTTATAAGTCTATGAGAATAGAAATAGTGTTTGTTCCTACGGTGTTCAGAAGGTGTAGTGATTTTGATGCTTCTTTTTACTGGTTTAACGGGGCTCACGGACTTTATAATAAAGTATTCCAATATTATTAGCTAAGATTGGCGTATAGGGCTCAAAATGAGTTTAAAAAAAAAGATATTCTGCCTTAGGGTAAGACGATTTAATTAAAGCCAAGAAGAGTTTCCTTTGGTTTAAATTTTAAGAGTAGAGGCTTCGCTTTAAGTGAATTTATAAGGACAGTGTTTTCTGACAGTTTTGGTGAAGCTTTTAGTCAATTGCTGTCAAAAAATAAGGGTATAGTTTAGAAAAGTATTAGCTAATTAAGACGGCTTATTGTGAAACGAGAATGGTCAAAGAACGCTTTGTGTACTTTAATTTGACAAATACAAACTGTAGGATTATTTATAGTTTGGCGAATTCATAGCATATTTTCAGAATTAGTATTCCTGCTAAAGACTTTAATCTGCCAATGGCTTGGTTGGTTTAGAAAGAAAGATTGCATTTCCCATAAGTATTTTACCATCTTCCAGGATACCTCTGAATAGCGGATTTATTGCAAACTGATGCACTATACCATTGCCGAAAAAGTAGGTACCCAATATAAAAGAATCATTTAGGAAAGTATTCGCATTTTTACCAACAAAACCACTTAAGTGGTCGCCAGGGTTGATGGTAGAAGGTAAATAGGTCTTAGAGTTTTTTAAAGTATACTTTGGAATGCCTGTTAGGTTAAAGTTAAGCCCGTCTTCTAATCCAAAGCGTAAAGAACTAGCATTGTCAATTTTGGTATTGAATATGGCACCTTGAATTAAATTAAAAGGTTCGTTTTTGTCTGTGGAGTATTTGATTTCGTCCGTGTTGGTTTCTGCCAATTTTCCAATGTCTAATAATTCACTAATAGCAATTCCTCCTTCTATTAAAATTAATTTGCCACCTTCGGCAAGCCACCTTTTAAGCTTTTCTTCGTCCATTTTTAGCTTATTATAGATTCCGTTGGAAACTATCAGGACATCAAAGTCATTGAGGTTTATATTCTCAAAACCTTCGGTCGATATTTCAGAAAAGGGGAAAGAGAGATATTTGTCTAAATAAAATAAAAGGTCTCCAAGTTCTTCTTCAAAAACACCAGGACCTACCAGAACCGCGACTTTAGGTTTGCCTATAAAATCTAAATCTTTCTTTTTCAGAAGTTTGAGGTCAGATTTTTTTAAGTTTTGTATATCAAGTTGAAGAGAGTTGGCTCTTTCTAACAAGCTCTCAAAAATATCTTTATTTGTGCTTTTGGTGATAATAAGAACACCTTCGTCTTCACGAATTAGAGCTTTCATTCGAATAGCTTCTGCAAGAAAGGCAGTGGAAGCAGCGGAGTTTAAAGTTGCGGAGAAAGCTAAGTAATCTTCCTCTGGGGCTTCGTTTTCGATTTGCAGTACAGATTGCCCTTTAATTAAAGTAAAGCTGTCAGGGACGGCGTATGCGTTAATGTGGTGTAAGTATGGCACAGCCCAGCTGCTGATGTCATAGGTTTTGGTAGCGTTCATTGCTGTTTTTGGTTCAAAGAGAACCCTTACAAGTCTACCCTTTGGCTGGAAAGTAGAAATGATTAGGTCATTTGGCTCTACTTTGAAAGAATCTAGCCCCTTGCTATGAAAGTTATAACCTTCTAATGTTTTAGATTCATAAGCATAGTGGTAGCTAATACCATTATTTTCAAGAAGCTGGATTAAGGGAACGGTCTTGGCTTTGAGGGCATTTTTGATTACATAGTTTTTGTAAGATCCATTTCCATTTTTTCTGGTGTCTTTATGAAAACCCTGAAAGCTGCTTATGATATTAGTTTTATTTCTGAAGGCTGTTTCGTGTACGCTTTTTGCGGTGTAAAAGTGTTTGTCAATTCTTTTCGCCAAAGTCAATGTGTCTCCATTATTCTGAATGTACATTAGGCCAGCCGACTCACCACCGCCTTGCTCTAAGGTAAGGCCAATAGCCCCATTAAATGTGGCATAGGTATCGGCATAAGATGGGTATAAGAGGTCAAATTCTTTTTTGGAGAAGTAGTCCCAGTTTCGATTATCAAAACCTCGTTCTAAATCTTTCCCAATAGTCTCTAGAATTTCTTTTTGATAAGGTTCCACAGCTTCATGTAATGGTTCTGCTGCAGGAGGGAAAAAATAACTCTTATTGGGCTCCATTTCATGAAAGTCGGCGTGAAGATGCGGCATCCATGAGTTGTAAAGAGCTAGCCTTTGTTGGCTTTCCTTTTGTACTTGCCATGCCCAATCTCTATTTAAGTCGCTCAAGTAATGGTTATACCTTCCTTGGGGCCATGGTTTCTGATGTTGGTTGGCTTTTTCGTTATATAGGCTGTGATTATGATAAACAGAACTAAACCATTGCACATAGTGCTCTCTACCATCTGGGTTTAGGCATGGGTCTACAATGATGATTTCAGATGAAGAAGTATTTCTAGAGGCTAAATGGTGAAGGTATTTTAATGCAGCCTCAGAACTGGAGGCCTCATCACCATGAATGTTAAAACTATACCATGCAATTAATACATCCTCCGTTTTTTTTTCGCCATTATATATTTCAATGTTATTAAGATGATTCTCTCGAAGTGATTGGAGGTTTTTCAAATTTGACTCATTAGCATGAATCACCACAAAAAGGTTTCGGCCCTCTTCTGTCTTTCCGTAGTTGATTTTTTTGAACTGGTGTGGGTTAGAATTAACAAGATAATCGCAATACCGCTCAATATCAGCATGAAAGGTAAAACGTGAACCTAATTCATAATCTAAAAACTCAGACGGTGTAAAGGCATTTTGTGCGTTTATAGAGATGAACGCCAAAAATCCAATAAGGGTGTAAATTATTTTTCTCATTTTTTTAAGTACCCAAAAGTACGATAATTGGCTTGAAAGGCCATATTTGGTGTGTTTGAGATTTATTTTGAAAAATAAATCAAATATTTTTAGCCAGAAGTTGTGTAATCCAATTCCATGCCTTACTTTTGCATCTCGATTCGGAAACGAGTTGAGACATAATGTCAAAAACAGGTAAGTTTTTACGCTTCTTGCAACGAATTATGGGACCAGTCGGCCCGTTCGTCTAGCGGTTAGGACACGGCCCTTTCACGGCTGAAACACGGGTTCGATTCCCGTACGGGTCACAAAGCCCTCTTGAGAAATCAGGAGGGCTTTTGACATTTTAAGGGTTTAATAAAATTTATTTAACTGCAATCCCCCAACTTTTGTACTTAGGCTTGTTTTAATGCTACCTCTACTATAAAACCTTGGTCGTAATAAGTTTTAAAAACACCTCCAATTTTCTCTGCACGAGCTTTCATGTTACTTTGCCCTAATCCATCAGATGGGAATTTGTTTTTCAAAACACCGTTATCTTTAATTTGCATGTAGAATACTTTCGATTCTTGATGCATATTAATAGAAACTGTATCTCCGTTAGAGTGTTTTAAGAGATTGGTGATAGCTTCTTTGAAAATTAGATAGAGGTTTTGACGAATATCTGGTTGAATAAAAGATTTTGGATTAAAACCAGTAGTGTCAAAATTGTATTTAAAGTTTTTTAGCGGAAGGTTAGTGTTGGCATAAGCATTCATCCTATCTAAGAGGTTTTCATACTTATCTTTTCGGGAGTCAATAGCCCATACAGTGTCTCGCATACGCTCCATAGCCTCTCTGGCCATTTCACTTATTTTATTCAGGCTTTCTGGTTCTATTTCTTTTATTCCTAAAGCCATTAACTCAGACTTCATAGAAAGCCCTGTTAAGATACTTCCTACATCATCATGAAGGTCTGCTGATATTTTAGTTCTGATATTTTCTGTGGCTTTATATTTTTCGAGGTTTAAAAATACGCGGTAACGAATCCAAGCATATAGCAGCAGACCTGCTGAAATGGTATAAATTAAATATGCCCACCAGGTTTGCCACCAAGGAGGTAGAATAATGACTTCTATGGCCTTAGAGGGAGTACTCCAGACCGCATCACTATTGGCAGTTTTAATCTGGAATGTATATTCCCCAGGGTTTAAGTTAGTATAGGTAGCAGTTCTCTGATTTCCTGCATTTACCCAATTTTTGTCATAGCCTATAAGTTGATATTGAAATGAGTTAAGTAATGGATTTTTTAAATGTATACCTATATAGCTAAAGCTTAAGTCGTTTTGAAAATGTTTGAGCTTTACTTTTTCTTTTAAAACGGTTTGTATAGTCGTGTCTTTTAAGATTCCTGTCGCTGTCTTAATTGGATATTTTAGCCTTTCTAAAATTGGAATAGGGGCTTTTAGGTCTTTGTTAATTTTTGATGGATTAATATGTGTAAGCCCCTTCTGTCCTCCAAAGTAGATTTGATTTCCTAGGCTAACCACTGGACTAGGTTTAGAAAAAGTACCTTCACTTACATTATCGGATGTATAGAATTGCGAAGCTTTACTTTCTTTGTCATAGTGTATTAAACCATCGAAAGTACCAATCCATAGTATACCTTTTTCAGATTCTATCAGCCATTTAAAACTTTTGGTTTTATAAGAACTGAAGTTCTCAATTTCTTTGAGCTCATGAGTTTCGGTGTTTAATTGAAATATTTTATTCTCAATAATAAGCCAAATGTTGTTATCTAAGTCGTTATAAGCATACGTGCATTTAGATTTTCCATAGTCTTTTGATTGATACTTTAATGGCAACCATTTAGTGTTATGACTTTGATAAGAGACTTGTGCTGTACCCAAATTTGAGCCTACTATAATCTCTTTATTTTTTGGGTTGTCTGTTAAAGAAAGAATTTCAATAAAGCGTCCAGATTCTTTGTCTTGGGCTAGGTCAAAAACGTTTCCAACTTCCTGAGTATGTGGTTTAATGAATTTAAGTCTGTTCCAGTGGTCAATGAACCAGATGGTTCCTTCACTATCTTCTAGAAAACGTCTACCTGTTCTTAATGTATTGCCATGAGAGAGAGGATGATAACGCGAGTACGATTGAGTTTTTTTGTTTTTTATTGGGTTAAATTCAAATATTCCTTGCTCATTACTTGTCCAAAAATCACTACCATTAGAAGTCAAAACTCCAAAGGTCTCTTTATACGTTTTGTCAAAAGTTTTGTAGTTGCTAAATGTGGAGTTTTGGGAGTTGTAATTAAGTATGCCTTCTTTGGTAGAAATAAGTAGGGTTCCGTTTTCTGTAGTGCTTAGGTCATAAATGGGAGGTGCGTTTTTGTCAACTTTTGGGATAGAAATATTTTGAAACTTATAAAAAGAAGGTGAACCAATGTTTACCCCATTTCCAGAGAGCCATACATTTGAAGCATTGTCAATAGAAACGTCTTTTATAGTGTTGGAAGAAATGCCTTGAATTTCGTCTTCTTGAAAGGTGTAGTTGTTTAAAATCTGGTCTTTTTCAGCATCGTAAATAATAAGGCCGTGGTTTTGAGTGGCAAGCCAAATAATGTTGGCTTTTGCTTCTATGTCCCATATTTCAACGGTTTTTGGCGTATCCAATAAGTTTTCTAAGTCAACTCTCTTAATGATGTTTCCACTTTTAGGCTCTATCAGATATAAGCCAGTATATAAATCAGCTGCCCAAATGTTTCCTTTTGGATCAAAAGCCAAATCGCTTATCCATTCTTCTAAGTGCGTGCTATAAAAGCCTGGAACGTCTCGAAAAAAATGGAATTCTTTATTTTTAATGTTAAATCTAATCAGTCCAAATTTCCTGCTACCTAACCATAGTTGACCATGATTGTCTTTTAAAATACTTTCTAAATGTACTTTCTCTTCATGAGGCCAGCTAGGATCTCTCACCTTATTTAAAGGGAAGCTAGAGATGCTGTCGGTTTTTTGATCATAATACTGTAGTCCTCCATATGCGGTAAACCAAAAGTTTCCTAGACTGTCCGAAAAGAAGTTGTGCCCTTTTTCAATGGCCCAGCCATCTTCGAAGTGAGAAGTTTTAGCCACAAATTGGTCTAATTTTCTGTCAAACCAGTGTAAATAACCATTGCCTGATATGAGCCATAGTTTTTTATTGTTGTCTTCGAAGAAGCTGCTAGCTCCATCTAAATAGATGTTTTTCTCTGGAGTAGTGGTGTAAAGTTTGATATCATAGCCATCATATCGGGCCACACCTTTGCCTGTGCTAATCCATGTGTATCCCAGATAGTCATGAAAGGTGCTGGTTATTTCAGTAGATGGAAGGCCATCTGAAGAGCTTATTTTTTTGAAATAGAGTTTTTGAGAAAGTTCTTGTTTTGCTGAGGGTAGTGTTTTTGATTCCTTAAAATTATCTATTTGTTTAGGTTTTTCTTTTGAGCAGGAAAAAAAGAATAGGCTTATTGTGAGTAAGAGGCAACTTAAGGTAAGGCTTCTCGAGTGGTTTTTATTCATAAACTACGTTAGCTCAGTTTAAATTCTATTTAATTGAGTCCTTTTTGAGTAGGCATGTTGCACTTGACTATAAGGCATAAAATAATTCTTTTATGAGGGAGAATATTTATAAGTCTTCACCAAAAAACAAGAAAGGGTTTAAAGGACGTCCAAGTTTAACCCGAATACTCAAAAATAACATTTTTGAGTAAATTATATCCCTATTAAATAGTATAAATAGCTTAAAATCATGGCTTTTGACTAGCGAAGTGATCTAAGGTTATTGTTGTTATTTTAAAGAAGTGGAGAGTGTAGAAGTTAGGTGAGCCTATATTTAAGTATTCTAAGAATTACTTAAAAGAGGAAAAGGCGAAGCATTTCAACCTGCTTCTGACCTCTCAGAATGTCATTTGAAAGCTTTCCTTATCATTAGGCTACTTTTTTATTGCATTTTGTATAGTTTTCTATTTTATGGGAATTATAATTATTCTAAGTTTGATGAATCTTTAATGCACTACTAAAACAATAAAACGCATTAAAGACTTATAGTATGGAGGTATTTAATTCATTCCTAGGTAATTCCCCTAGTTGGTACAAGAAAACCATTTTAGCATTTTTAATCTTAAACCCAATTTTTCTCTATACAGTAGGGCCCTCGGCTACCGGGTGGATAGTAATTGGAGAATTTATATTGACATTGGCCATGGCACTAAAGTGCTATCCTCTTCAGTCCGGAGGTTTGATAGCCTTAGAAGCTGTTTTACTTCAAATGACCAGTCCAGAAACCGTCTTTCATGAGATAGAAGGTAATCTTGAGGTTATCTTACTATTGGTTTTCATGGTGGCTGGTATCTATTTTATGAAGCCTTTGCTGATGTTTGTATTCGGTAAAATCTTCGTTAAAGTACGTTCCAAAATAGTTTTGTCGCTCCTTTTTTCTTTTATCGCAGCTTTTTTAAGTGCCTTTTTAGATGCCCTGACGGTTACAGCTGTTTTAATAAGTGTATTTGTAGGTTTTTATCAAGTTTACCATAGAGTACATTCTGGAGACTCCGATTATGACGAAAGTGGAGTGCCTGATAGGAAAGAATTGGGAGGCGACGTTTTAGAGCAGTTTAGAGCATTTTTGAGAAGTTTAGTGATGCATGGTGCTGTAGGTACAGCCTTAGGAGGTGTTTGTACTATTGTGGGTGAACCTCAAAATCTATTAATCGGGGATAAACTTGGTTGGGATTTTATGCAGTTCTTTCACGCCATGGCACCCGTAACCATGCCAGTGCTTTTTGCTGGGCTTCTTACATGTGTATTATTAGAAGTGACTGGTACGTTTGGTTTTGGAGCGAAGTTACCTGCACAGGTAAGGAATATTATTGAAGGCTTTTTGGAAGAAGAGGATGCCAAAAGGACAGGTTCAGAAAAATATGCTTTGGTGGTACAAGCTATTTCGGCTTTGTTTTTAATAGCGGCTTTGGCCTTTCATTTAGCACCCGTAGGTTTAATAGGTTTAACCATTATAGTTTTACAAACAGCCTTTACAGGAATTACAGACGAGCACAGCATTGGTCATGCCTTTGAGGAGGCCTTGCCATTTACTGCCTTACTAGCGGTGTTCTTTGTTATCGTAGGTATGATTCACGACTTACATTTATTTAAGCCAATCATCCATTATGTTTTAGAGCAAGATAAAGCCATTCAGCCCGCTTTGTTTTATGCAGCCAACGGTATTTTGTCAATGATTAGTGATAACGTATTTGTGGCAACTGTTTATATTAATGAAGTAGAAGCGGCTTTTCAAGCTGGTACTATTAACAGACAAGAATTAGAAACTTTGGCTGTCGCCATCAATACAGGTACTAACCTACCTAGTGTAGCTACACCAAACGGTCAAGCAGCTTTCCTATTCTTATTAACATCAGCCTTGGCTCCAGCCATTAGGTTATCTTATGTTAAAATGATTAAAATGGCACTGCCTTATACAATCGTCTTAGGAGGCATTGGTTTGCTAGGCGTTATGTATTTCTTATAAGAAGGAGAGATAAATCTATTTTAAAAGACCTTAATCATCAATAATACTTTGATGATTAAGGTCTTTTTTTTGTTATGATATTACTAATGTTTAACGGTTGGTTTTCGTAGTTTTCTTCAGCCAAATCGTAGATTCCTGTCAAGCTAAATTTTAAAAACCGTAAAATAAAAAAAATCAGATTTTCTCTTTTCAAATATTTAAATTGCTGAAAATCAATCAATAATATAATGAAAAAGATACTAAGTTTAGTGACGTTCTTAACCCTCCTAGCTTATTCAGCAAGTTTCTCTCAGACAGCCCCTGGTGTAGAGATAACTTCAGGGAATTTAATTTACAGTGGTGAAGGTGGACCCTTAATAGCAGCACCTGAGCCACCTGAAAACAGGGGAGCACTAAAGTTGAAATTAAGTCCTGTTTTTGGAATGGAGTCTGCCTTGCTATTAGACCAGTATGATATTCAATCTACAAGAGGTGAAGAGTTTGGAGGAACTATCTTTATGCAAGATCAGGGTGGATGTTTGGTTTTAGCAGAATATGGTACCACCGAGATAAATTATTTAATAGCTAATAACATTAAATTTGATGATGCCATGCAGACTAAAGCTTCAGGTGAAATAGCTTATGGTTCCACTAATAAGTTTGATGAGAAACAAACAGGCTCGTCTAATTGGAGTTTAGTTTATAATGGTGTTGAAGGCTATTATGAAATAACTATTAATAATGAAAGTTATTCAAGTCTTGATTTTTCTACTACAGTGACACCGCATTCGTCAGTTTTTCCGCTAATAGCCAACACTTCAAGTATAAATAACAAATTAATAGTAAAACTTTATAAACTAGACGGAACACCTACTAGAGGAAGTTTCGCCTTTTCTGTAAATAAGTATCAAGAAGCTCAGGGTATGGATGATTTGTGTGATGGTGATTCTGAAGGAGAGGGTCTCACTAGTACATCTAATAGGAGACGTCGAAATCTGAAGTGAAATAAATATTCAGTTTTAAATGGGAGAATATTTGTGTCGTTTTGAATAAGAGGCTCATCTTGTGAGATGAGCCTCTGTTGTTTGATTGTGAATATGATTTTCCTAAAGATGCGGCTATTATCATTAAACTTGGATAAATGATAATTAGCTTATTCCAAAAGTTACCGTTTATTCAATATATGTGATTACCACTTTACAAAGCCAATTGAAGACATTACTAGAAGACGAACTGTTGGTTAGAACAACATTGGGACCGTTAATGTCTACCGAATATTCAGAATTAGGGTAACTCGCATTGTTGGCAGGTATTAGATTTGTAGAGGTTGCAGTGGCAGAGGCTAGTGCGGTCACAGAGATTATTTTTAATGGGTCAAGTCCATGAGGTTTAGTGACAAAACCATTTGAGTTAGAAGCCAAATTTGAATAAAGGAGGAGCATTTTAATATTAGGCGTATCGGCTTCGTCTCCTAATCTGGTATAACCATGATGTGTAATATTGCTATTTCCTGTAATGGTGACAGCGTCTCCGCCGATAGAATGATTAATTACAAAATCTTCATTAGAAAAATCTGGTTGAGAACCAGTAAAGGGATAGGCGTACACATAGCTTTTTGCCTTTAATTCCCAAGTGTTCCCTTTTTTAAGGTGTCTAGAGTTTCCCAATTGGTAGGTTCCTGAGGCTCTAAATTGTAATCTAGCATAGAAGTCTGCTGCAGGTCCAACAGGAGAATAAATTGCTTGTTGATCTAATAATAATTGAGGTCCACCGGAGTATGCTGAGTTCATACTCTCTTGTATGGCATTATAAGTTGCGGGATGCCAAATGTGTAGTTTACCAAGATTATTGTAGAAAGGAGAAGTGGGAGCATTGGCAATCAAAACTCCATCTCTTGTGGTATACGTTCCAAGTCCAACATTATGAGTGCCAGAGCCAACAAAGTTCAAAGTTTCTCTTCCAGCTCCTATGGAAAAAGGGTTATTGGGTGTTTCAATGCTCGCGAACTTAGAATATAATGCAGAAGGTTGGTAGGGTGAGGTTCCGTTAAATACTTCGGGGTTAATTTGTATTTGACCAAAGGTATTAAAGCTTTGTAAGATGGTGAGAGTTAGTATTATTTTTTTCATTATTCTATTTGTTTTTGGATAAACCTAGACCTTTTACTTTCGACTTCTTTTATGAAATTCTAGTTTTTATTTTTCGGCAAAACCTCTGTTTTTTTAAAAATTATAGGCCTCAGTGCTTGAATCGCCGTTAATTGCTCACTCAGCGTTATTTAGAATGATCACTTAATTATTATACGGTTTCGTAGGAATAAAAATGTCCGTCGTTTTTGAGTTTCGTTTGGAAAAAAAGAAACCTCATTTAGTCTTGTTCTTTTTAATTCATTAGCTAACATCACAGTAAAGGACGGATTTTAATACGTTTACCTATATGTTTGAAACTATTGAGATAAATTATGCTTTTTTGAAAACGGATAATTTAAAGTCGACCTATTAATTATATAAATATTAAGAATGAGGATATTACTGATAGCCCTGTTTTGTGTGCAATTTTTTCCTTTACAAGCTCAAAAGCAAGGAGCTCAAAAACCTAATATCATCTTTATATTAACCGATGATCAGCGGTTTGATGCCTTAGGTTATGCGGGAAATAAACATATTTCCACGCCAGAAATGGATAAATTGGCCAAAGAGGGGACCTACTTTAGAAACGCTATGGTCACCACGCCTATCTGTGCCGCTAGTAGAGCAAGCATTCTTACAGGTATGCAGGAGCGTAAGCATAATTTCAATTTTCAAACGGGTAATATTCGAGCGTCTTACATGGCAAGTTCTTACCCCACTGTTCTGAAAGAAAATGGTTATAAAACTGGCTTTTATGGTAAGTATGGGGTACGTTATGATGGTTTGGAAAAGCAGTTTGATGAATATGAGTCTTACGATAGAAATAACGCATTTCCAGATAGGAGAGGCTATTACTATAAGACTATAGATGAAGATACTGTTCATCTTACTCGATACACAGGACAGCAGGCCATTGATTTTATAGACAGGGCAGAAGCGGATAAACCCTTCTGCCTTTCCCTAAGTTTCAGTGCCCCGCACGCCCATGACTCTGCCGAAAAGCAATATTTCTGGCAAGAGGAATCTGATGACCTTCTGCAAGATGTTGACATGCCAGAGCCAGAACTTGGCGAAGATAGCTTTTTTGAATCTTTACCTAAAATGGTCCGTGACGGTTTTAACAGGTTACGCTGGACATGGCGGTATGACACTCCTGAGAAATATCAACATAGTGTAAAAGGTTACTATCGTATGATTTCTGGTATTGACCGTGAAATAGCTAAGATTCGTGAGGAACTTAAAAGAAAAGGTCTTGACCAAAATACTGTTATCATTCTTATGGGTGATAATGGATATTTTTTGGGAGAGCGACAGTTAGCTGGAAAGTGGCTGCTTTATGATAATTCTATCAGAGTGCCATTAATTGTTTTTGACCCAAGGCAAGAGAACCAAAAAGACAGCGATGTCATGGCATTAAATATTGATGTACCCTCCACTATTTTAGAATTAGCGGGTGTTAATTCTCCAAAAGGGTGGCAAGGCAAAAGCTTGATGCCTATAGTAGAAAACGTTGCTGATGATTTTGGTAGAGATACTGTTTTAATAGAACACCTTTGGGAGTTTGGGAATATTCCACCGAGCGAAGGAGTGCGAACTAAAGATTGGAAATATTTTAGATATGTGAACGACCAGTCTATTGAAGAACTTTATAACCTCAAAGATGACCCTAAGGAAATTAATAATCTAGCTAAAGACGGAAAGTATCAGGGAAAATTAAAGGCGTTTCGTCTTAAAACAAATAAACTTATTCTGGAACATTCTGATGAATACTCTCAAGGGCCTAAGAATCTGACTGTAGAGTGGATAAGGGATACTAAAGGGGTTGAAATAATTGATAGTAAACCAGAATTTGCTTGGGTGGTGCCAGATGGTGCTGTTACCCAATCTGCCTATCAAATATTGGTGGCATCTTCTGAAGAAAACATTAATAATAACATTGGCGATGTTTGGGATAGCAAACAGGTTCGTTCTAGTAAATCCTTTGAAATTGAATACCAAGGTCAATCTCTAATTCCCGGAAAAACCTATTTTTGGAAATCGCGTATTTGGGATGAGGACAATAGACTCTCAAGGTATTCCAGTGTTCAATCTTTCAAAATGGGTGTTTCTCAAAAGACAATCACTACACCTAATAGTTTTCAGGTAGATAGGATTAAGCCGGTTGTTTTTGAAAAGCGAGGCGATACCTATTTCTTAGATTTTGGCAAAGCGGCTTTCGGTACCATTGATTTTACATACAAAGCAAAAAAGAAACATCTTTTAACCTTTAGGATTGGCGAACAATTAGATGGAGAAAGTATCAATAGAACGCCTTTTCACAAAAGCCATATTAGATATCAGGAAATTCAAATTATGGTAAAGCCTGGTCAAACGGAGTATCAGCTTCCCGTAAAGGTGGACAAAAGAAATACATTGCCGGGCAAAGCATTACCACTTCCAGAGGGCTTTCCTGTTTTGATGCCTTTTAGGTATGCTGAAATAGAAGGAGCAAAAGAGCCTATAAATCCAGAGAATTTTAGACAGCTGGCTCACCATAGTTATTGGGAAGATTCGGCTAGTAGCTTTGGAAGTTCAAACGACATTTTAAATCAAGTTTGGGATATCTGCAAATACACCATCAAAGCCACTACTTTTAACGGGCTTTATGTAGACGGTGATAGAGAAAGAATACCATACGAGGCAGATGCTTATTTGAATCAATTAAGCCATTACACCACCGACCGTGAATATGCGATTGCAAGACAAACCATCGAGTATTTCATGGAGCATCCTACATGGCCTACAGAGTGGCAGCAGCACGTGGCACTCATGTTTTATGCCGACTATATGTATACAGGAAATACGGAGCTAATAGCGAAGTATTATGAGCAGCTTAAGTTCAAAACACTTTATGAGTTGGCAAATGAGGATGGTCTGATAACTTCTACCAAAATGACTCCTGAGTTAATGGCTAATCTTGGTTTTCCAGAAACCATGAAGGAAACTTTTAGAGACATTGTGGATTGGCCTTCTGCTGGCTGGGGAGGCGACCCTGCTAATAAAGGAGAGCGAGATGCTTATGTTTTTAAAGATTACAATACAGTGGTGAACGCTTTTTACTATCAAAATATGAAAATCATGGCTGAATTTGCCAATGTTTTGGGTAAGAACAAAGAGGCTAGTGACTTTGAACTTCGTGCATTGAAAGCAAAAAAAGCTGTTAATGAGCAAATGTTTGATGCAGAGCGTGGAGTCTATGTAGATGGCATAGGAACAGACCATGCCGCATTACATGCTAATATGCTGCCGCTTGCATTTAATATGGTTCCAGAAGAACATATTCAATCTGTGGTAGACCATATCAAATCAAGAGGGATGGCTTGTAGTGTTTATGGTTCTCAGTATTTAATGGACGCTCTATATAATGCAGGAGCTAGCGATTACGCCTTAGACCTTTTGGTAGATACTAGTGACCGAAGCTGGTATAATATGATTAGAGCAGGCTCCACTATGACTTTAGAAGCTTGGGATTTGAAATATAAAAATAACCTTGACTGGAATCATGCTTGGGGGGCAGTACCTGCCAATGTTATTCCAAGAGGGCTTTGGGGAATCCAACCTAAAACGCCTGGTTTTGGAATTGCAACTATAAAACCACAAATGAGTGAGTTGAAAAATAGTCAAATTGAAGTCCCAACTATTAAGGGGACTATCAAAGGAAACTATCAATTTAAGAACTCTCGTTTACAAGTGTTTGAAATTGAAATTCCAGCCAATATGGTAGCTGAATTTGAGATAGCACCAGAACCTGGAAAGGAGTTGATGCACAATGGAAAGAAAGTAAATGCCGCTTTTGGCTCAGTGCGTCTAAGCCCAGGTAAACATGAAATTAAATTGGTAATCAATTCATTTTAGATAAGTTATTGAAATCAATTTTCCCCAATACTAGTAAGCTTTGTTTTCTAGTATTGGGGTAGAGAGGCTTATGATTTAGTGTCAAAATTTAGACAACAAGGGCTTATTCTAGTCTGATTTTATTCAATAGAAAGGTATCTGGGCTTTTAATGACTTTTTGGTCAATACCGGAGTATTACATTAGAATTGTGGCTTAGTGGGAAAGTTTAGAAGGACTTAAAAGGAATAAGGTTTAATTGTTCTGAAGTTCAGCAGCCTACTACATTTTCCAGGAAGATATGAAAAGCAGAAAGCCTCACAATCGTAAGATTATGAGGCTTTTATCTGCGGTCTGGACGAGACTATTTAATCCTTTAATAGCCAGTAGTTTGTGTGATTTTTTTCATTTGGTATCACAGCGGGTACCAAAAAGTGTAGATTATTTGAACGAATTTATTCGATTATTAATAGTTACAATTATTTAAAGCTGGACAATCTTTAGAAAAATAATATTGAATTTTAGAAAGCGAATAGATGCGAATTAAGATTCTATCTCTTTAGGGCAAAGAGCTATTCGATGTAGGAAATTCTCCGTAAGGACCAAGTGAAAAGAGTTATGCTTCAATCAATAGTGTTTATCAAATAATATCATTGGCAACAGACCTTTTTCTTTCGACGTTTGTATTGCAAATTCATTTAATTCAAATATTTCCCTCGATGGAACTACATTAGTTGCGAATGGAAAGGGTTTAACCCTTTATAAAAAGAAAGGTAATCCAATTGCCCTCCAAGTATACCGTTTATAACGTCGATAAAAACGACCTGGGTAATAATGTGTTCATCGTTGGTCACAAAAATACTACTGGTTCTTATGAATATAACATGGTTACATCCAACGGTAAACTTATGTTTGTTATAGATGGTCAAACAGTTGGAAACATATATAAACACTTATATGTGCATGGGTTTGAATCAGATGCATTAAGGTTGTTTTCCTTAACGACTTCGGAGAAGTAAAACACTTATATAACAGAAAAGAGACGTTATTTCAAAATATCAATGTATAGTTTTGAACTATACACACGAGATATTTTTTGGGCTTGTTTAATATAATTTATAAAGCCTTCATCGCTTTCAAAAACGTAGGTTTCTAAAAAGGCAAGTTGTATTAATGTTGCTTCTTTAATAATTAAATCTATGTCAGGGTCATTAAGGGCGAGTAAAAAATAAGCTTTTGCCAAATCATATTTTTTATTACTAATGTTGTTGCAGCCTAAAAAGAATTTGATATGATGTGGCAAAAGTCGTTCATCCATGGTTTGAAGATAGTGTTTGCAAATACCATCAATACGGTTCGAACCCATAATACTCTCTGTGTAGATATGTGGTACTGAATCAAAATCAACTGATTGAATACTATCTTTTACTAATTTAACGACTTTAGATAAGTCAAAAATAAACATTAGAGTCTCGTCCGTTTCTACGAACTTGCACTCTGCGGGGTTTTGTTCGCAATTTATAAATTGTTTGAGTGTACTTGCAGTATTCACCAATCGCTCTCTTTTCAAATCAATATCGTTTATAGAATATGCACTATTTCGGCAAAGCGTTTCTAATGCAGTAATTAAATAGGGCTCTGAAAAAGATTGATAAATCCCAGCAATAATTTTTTCAATGGAAAAGGAATGCTGCGTAAAGCGTTCTATCCTTGTCTTTATCATATCGTTCGTTTCTGTTTCGTTGATTAAGCCTTTTGCAAGTCGCTCTAGTGCAATTTGATCTATTTTAGACTCATAGGCTTCAAGTGGATTTAATAAGTGAATAATTTCATGTATAAGCATAAAACTTATCTGAAACTCCATTTCATAAAAAGTTACAAATGATTGGGGTGAATCAAAAGTCATCGCAGCATCTATTAAAGCAGTTTCATTAAATACTTCACTAATTGGTTGTGACAATAATAGTTCTGGATCATAAGAAAGGGAAATGATGTTGTTCAGGAAGTAGGCAAACAAGTGGTCGCTGTTAACTCTAAATCTATGAAGTTCGGACGCTTGGATAGCACGTCTCAAGAAGAATTGGGTCGAAATAATTATTATAGGATGATTATTGTCAATCCACTCACTCCGAAATTGATTTCCTAAAGATAGATATCTATTGTCATCAAACTCAATCTTTAATTTAGATAGTATGTCTTTCTCTGGTTTTGTTAGCATTTCAGTGTCAACAATATCATCTAGCAGTTTTTGAACTGCATCTTTCCCTGCATTCTCAATAGCATAGGAAGCAAAAGCATATTCAGAATTAATAGGTGGTTTTCTATTCCTGGAATACAGGTCTTTGGTGACTCTGGGAGCTACTTTCGTACTAAAATCGTGTAAATTGGCTATCATCTTATTTCGTATTTTATCTACAAAGTAATCGTGATAGTTATCTTTGGAATAAAGCCGTTTTTCTTTACGAGATAACTCATTTTCGTCAACAAAGGCAGAAAAATCAAAAACCTTTTTTTTGGGAGTTTGCCCTATAGCATTGTATGAAACATAAATAAAAAAAAACAGTAAAAAATTATATTTTTTCATTTGTTAGAGCTCGAAGTGCAGAAATTAACTCGTTTATTGATGACCCACCATAGGGCTTAGTTGAAACCAGGTTTTTACTTAACTCTGCTACACTCGATACTTTATCGGTATAGTTGTTGACAAGTTTAATATCACCTCTAAAATCATCATAACTACCTGGTCTACATGGGCCAGATCGAAAAACGGTCCATGTAGCGGTATATTTTAAAAAATCTTTAGATGATATTGTTTCTATTAAAGCTGTGATTTCCTTCTTTTGACTCTCTTCTATTTCAATCTTAGCTTTAGAAACGTTTTCAGCAATCAATTTTAAAGAGCCTTCTTTTTGTTTGTTATAAACGAGAAACGGGTTTTGTTTATCTATATATACGATAGAAGAGGGGTCTCCCTTAATACAATACCATTTTTCATAGGGTTTACAGGAGAAAGCATTTAAAGCAAATAAAAAGTAAACGAAGTGTATTTTTTTCATATACGAATATGTAAGTGGTTAGTCTAGACTTAAATTTGAAAGATAGTCTTTTATAAATATAAATATGTTTCAGGATTATTAGTAATGTTAAATCTGAAAACTATTTTAGGGCGGGACATAATTACAATAGAAAATGTACTCATACTTTTATAGGTAGTTTATTTGATTGCTTTTTAAATTTAATGTGTTGAATATGTTCTTGCACGTTGGTTAAAAGCGGGATATGTGCCTTCTAATATTTCTATTATGCTCTTTGTTGTTTTAGGATTCTCGATAGCACCTAGTGATACTTCCACTTTATTGCCTTTGTCCTTATCCATCTTAACATAAATAATTTGATCAGCATCACACCCAACGGCCAAATTCGGATTATGCGTCACAATGATTACCTGACGGCGTTGTTTGGCTATTTTTATAAAGTTTACTAAGAGGTTATATACCGATTGATTGTCTAGATTCTCCTCTGGTTGATCAATGATTAAAGGGATATTTCCTTTATCAAGTAATAGGTAAAATATTAAGAGTAACGCACCTCGTTGACCAGGGGAAAGAACCTTAACGTCTTTGCCCTCCAATTTGAGGCTGTATTCCGGCTGTAAATAGTCTAATTCCCATAATAACTCATTCAAGTCTTCATAAGAATAAGAATCTTTTAGTTGAGAACTTATACTTCTATAAGTAAGTGTCCCAGATGAATCATCAAAAACTATTTTATCATAGATAGTTTCCAAAAAATTAACAAGTCCAACCTCGGTTGTAATATCATGAACAGCGAGTAAATCTTCTACTTTTTGATCTCCACCCGCTGAAGAGCTGAAGTAACCTATTCTCCTTGAGTTAAGCATCTCAAAAAACTTCTCTCTTAACTTTGTTTCTTTAAGTTGAGCATTAAATGAAACATCATAATGGTCAAGCTCTCCTTCATTCATTTGAATATAGTCCGTAACAGGTTTGTATAGGTTTTGCCATATTGTAATTATCTCATGTTTAAAAGCTAATATTTCGAGTACTAAATCCTTTCTTTCATTTTTTAACCCTTCCCATTTTGACTTAACTTTTCCAGACTCTATTTCACTAATAGCGTTTTCGTAAAACTTGTAAGTCCCGAGCCTTTGTATATCACCTAAGATGCCGCTTAGTCTATCTGTCCAGTTTTTGAGATTATCGATGTAGGCTTGATAGAGCTTTGCAGGCGAATCTAGTTCTGATTGTATTTGAGCAATCTCAATCTTACTATCGGAGATGGCCTTGTTCTGTATACTTATTGGATTAACTATTATTTTTTGATTTACATTCTCAGCATCAAGTTTGGTTAAAGCATTATCAAGTTTGGTTATATCTATCTTAAACTCAATTATCCCTTTTGTGTCGCCAATGATTGACGTTAAATCAGAGTTCATTTCAATTATTTGACCGTCTACATATGTCTTTAAGTTTTGAATTTTCTGTTTTCGCTGTTTAAGCGTTTCAATGGTAATGTTATTTTCATTGATCTTAGTTGCAGCTGTATTAATTAATTTCTCATTTATTTCTACTATCTCCCTCAGTTTCAAAATTCTATCGCTTTCATCGTTGCTATTTGAAGATGTTGGAGGTTCAACTAGTGCAGGTTTACTGCTTTCATGTTCTGCCTTTTCCTTCCTTTTTTCTTCAAAGTCGAATTTTAATTTTTCTAAATGACTTGGGGAAAGCTGTTTTTCAACCTCCTTCAATGATGTAAAAATCACCTTGAGTTTATTTTTACTGGCGTTTATTTTTTCCTCAACAACTAGTGTCAAGTAAGTAACTAATTCATCCAAATCATTTTTGCCAAATCTTTCCTCATGGGGTATATGAGAAAAGATTATTTCTTTTAAGACCTTTTCAAACTGCTCCGTATTCGTTGCTGTACATAGTTGTTCTAAATGGTTTTGAGGAATATATCTAACCCTCTCAGGTTTATGTAACGAATCTTTATCAAAAAGATTAATACTTTCATTAGTACCGTCAGACCACTCGATTAAACAATTAAATTCTTTGGCAAGCCTACCTCTGTTTGCCCAAAATTTATCATCATTGAGGAATGAAAAATTATTTGAATTGTCAGAGTGACCAGAGAATCCAATAATATCAGATAATGCACTTTTTGCATTCCCCTTATTGCCTATGATTGCAACTAACCCCCTATTAATTTCAAACTCTAAACCATCAAACCAATCATCGGTTAGTGAAGAACCTACAATTTTATTAAGCTGTATTTTTTTTATGAACTTATGTGGAAATTGTCTCTGGTGTAATATCTCTGGAGGAGTATCGCCAACAAAAACCCTATTTGGCTGTAGTAAAACTTGCTTCAACCCCTCAAAACAGGGGTCAGCCTTAATCCATAAATTTGTTTTGAGCTGGTAGTCATGAATATTGTGGTTATCTGAGCAAATTATTAGTGGGTGTCTCTTTTTTATTGACCTTTCTAAATGTGGTATTACACCCTTTTCGTAACCTTCAATATCGTCAAGCCTACCAAGCTCAAAAATATCAATTAACTCAGCTATATCTTCCTTTTGAGCCAAGGCATGTGGTAACGAATTTGTTATATTATCTATCCCATTAGACTTACTTCCTGCATGTATCGTAATAACTCCACCCAAAAATTTAATGAGCTTAGCTGTTTCTATTGTATCACAATAAACTTCATTCACTTTTTTTCCTTTTGTGTGAATTCCCTCAATTGCTGTACTCATTCTTAACTTATCCCAAATGTGCTGAATATCAGAGTTTTCTGAAAATATTCCAATGTAGTGTATAGGCTCTTTCCCCCTCAACTCGCCAAGAAATTCAATTCCTGGCAATACCGTGATTCTCCCTTCGCCTAATTTTTGTAAATCCTTTATTCTCTCAACATCTATAATGTGATGATCCGTTACTGCAACAACACTAATTTTATTGTTAACCAACTCATCAATAATCTCTATATTGGTAAGCGACTTATTTTTATAATCGTATGATGATTGTGTGTGAAAATGTAAGTCCCATTTTCTCCAAATACTACCTCTTTTGTCGTGCATTGTATTTATAATTTTAGTTCTAAATCCCTTAGGATTAAATGGTGGCTATTTCGTAGTGATGGTGCCAGTAATATGGAGGAGTAGTGGTGCCACTGTAAAACAGCATGTAATGTTACAAAAAAAAGTATCATAGATGTTTTAGGATTCCTTTCCTGGTGGATTTTCTTATGAGAAGAGTTAATTAATCGGTGAAGGATTGCATCTGCTATCCTACCTTCTCCTATTATTGTCATACACCTTTTAGGAAAAGGTAATAAGCCTTGATAGAGAAACAATCTAATCAATTAGCTTATCAATAATTTGAGCTCCTATTTCAACATCTAATTCATTTCGGTGGTTAAGAACATTTACAAAGCCAACTTTACATTCATTGATTTCTTTTTCTGCTCGCCCTTTCCAGTAGGTGCCAAACTTCTCTTCAATCTCTTTTGAGTTTGGATATAAAAGCATGCTTCTTTTTGAATCCCAGTATAGGTTGTAAGCATACATCTGCTTTAAGTCGTCATCACTTGGCTTTGGGTTTGATGCATCCAGTACTTTCCATTTTGTGTCAATAATGTAAGACTCTGTTTTGCCAGCTGTTGTTTTGGTCAATACTATATCTGGACGAATGGTTCTGCCCTCCCAAAACTTCTGATTGTTTTGAAAACTAACTAGAATATCATCTCGATTACTTCTCAATAACATTCTATAGATGTACTCTTCCCAAAGTTTGTTCATGTCAAACAATAAAGTCAACATGTTTTCTTGACCTGATCGTATATCTGGAGAGTAATTAAGAATTATCATTTTAGCAATCTGCAAGGCTTTTACATAAGAAACAGTTTTTCGGTTTTCTTTTACCTTATCAAAATGATGTTTTTGGATGTGAATTTCCTTTATCTCTGGAAAGCTTGATCGTAATCTTACTATTCTATCATTTAACACTGAGTTATGTGTTAAATTACTCAATATGGTTAACCCTTTGAGAATTATTTGATTGACCAAATTTTCGTAGTCATAGACTTGATGCTCAGTATAAAAACGTTCTTGGTGAATGAGGTTTTGTTGAATGTTTTTATTGAAATCTAGCCTACCTTTTAATGCAAGAACATTAGATGAGTCTCTTCTATACTGCTTTATTAGGCCTATTCTTAGCAGATTTTGTACTTCATCTAAGTACATTTCAAAATAGAGGTCTAAAAGCGAATTGTGCTTACGTTTGAGGTTAGCTTCTGAAACGGAATTAACGTTAATGTGCTTACATATTTTCAGCATATTGAGCAAAGCACCATGCCACGCTTCATAGTCTTTATCTTCACCCTTGTTCTTATCAGTTTTAGGTAGGATTTCTATTGTTAAGCCTCCAATCTGAATGACTCCTACATAATTGTTAAACTTAATTCCATCTCTAATTCCAGTAAAGTAAACGTTGTTATTATTGTCGTTAAACTCATATAGCTTTTCAAGTTCTCTTGGCTCCAGATACCTTTCTCGAGAATCCTTATGGATAGTGATTTTTTCATACTCGAATACTTGAATTACTCTTGACATTAATTTTGTGTTTACTCGTAAATAGCTTTAAAATCCCACTGAGAGGGAGGTGTGATTTCATAAACAGAGCGTTCTAGTAAATCATTAGCTATAGATGAATCGTATTCATTGTTTTTAGCAAACGTAACATCTGACTTAGTGCCTTTAGAGATAAAACTACTACCTAGTACTAGACTTATTTTACCAGAATCACCAAAAAAGTACTCCTCCAAAAGTGGAATTACTTTGTCGCTAAAGGTGGCTTTAAGTTCTGACTCATTTGAAATATTTAGGAAATAGGAATGACCTATTTTGTGGTCTTTATCTATAAGCTTTTCTATCCTATCATTGATAGTTTTTAGAATCAGGACAACATTAATGTCACCAATCATCCCTTCGGTGTTTTTCAATTTACCAGTACTAAGAATTAAGCTATGTTCAGGTGGCATTTCTTTAAAAGAAAAACGCCTTCTAAGTGCCGTATCAAGAGCCTCTATGCTTCTGTCGGCGGTATTCATGGTTCCGATAATATAAACGTTGTGAGGTACCTTAAATGTGGCCTTAGAATAAGGTAGTATAACACTTAGTTCCTCATCTGTACCAGCACGTTTATCTTTCTCAATTAATGTAATTAATTCGCCAAATATGGAAGAAACATTACCTCTGTTAATTTCATCAATGACCAGAACAAAGTTTTTTGGGTTTTTAGGAAGGTTCAGGGTATTCGTTTTCTTTTCTTTTACGAAGAACTCTTGTTTTATTTCCTTTTTTTCAAGCTTATAAATTGATTGTTGAGACAGGTTTTTATTGTAAATCTCGGTAGCAGGGATTTTTTTGTTAACAAATATCCACTCTACCTTTCTGAAGTGTTTCCAGTCTGAATTATTCGGAAACGGTGAGACATCTTTGAATTCGTAGTCACCAACTACTTTTCCTATAGCACGTACATAGGAGTTTCCGTGAGATATTACCACATAATTGCCGATTTTAAGGTAGTTGCTAAATAAGTTTATAGCCTGTATAGGAAACGTGTCTAGGTTTTGCTCACGAGCAAATGACTTCAATTCCTTTTCATCTTTTCCTGTAAAGTCTAATCCATCACCAAAACCAATCGTTATGCAATTGTTTTCAACGCAATAATCAAAAATCTCACTATCCTCCTCGTTTAAAGTATTACCTAAAGACATTTTATAGAAATGTGCTTTTTCATACTCTTCCGCTGGCAATGAAATAAGAGAGTCAGCATCTATAGAAACAGCATTCAAACTGTCATTTGCTAAGCGGCATATCTTTTTGAAAATGCCCTCTTGTATTTCGTATTTTAAATAAGTGTCTCCTTTTGCTGGTTCGTTGGGCTTTATACCTTCAATGAAATCTTCATAGCTAAATGATTGATGGAAAGTTGTAAAGCCAATTTGCCCTACATCCTCGTTGTCATTAGTTAGTAGCAGTAACTTAAAGCGTTCTTTAAGTTTAGCTCTTTCTCCTTGGTTTTCCTTAAAGAAAACGGGGTCGGCTATTTTAATGGCTTCGTTAATGGTGTAATATGTTTTTCCAGTACCAGGAGGTCCGAAAAATATTTGATTAAGTTCTGAGTCTTGAGTCATGTTGTTGGGTTTTATTCCCTCATTAAAAGCTTTTTGAAAGATGTGTTTTTTATAGTTTTCGTCAAATAAAGAGTTCTCTAAGGAAACCGAACTGTGTGCTGCATAGCCTGTCTTTTCCGTCTTGTTTAGCTCATCCGTAGCAGAAAGAATGATAGTATTAAGAGCTTCTGACATAGACTCAACACTATCAGCATCTTTTAACCATTCCGTCTCATTTTTAGTCGTATCTATATATCGAAACCTATTTTCCCCTTTCTTTTGGTCGATAACAGTGCAAACTTTTTGACCAAATGTTAGACCTATCCGTTTCTCGCTCGTTGGTAAGCTATAGCAGATTCGGGAGTCACCTTTTTTTATAGAAAGATTAGAAAGGATTTGTTTCATTATTTCATAGAAACCTTCAGAATCTTGTAGCCCTATAATATGTAGAATTTCTAATAGCCTTTCTTCGTCAGATAAAGCATTAGGAACAATATCTCTTGGTTGTGCAAATTCTGCAGCAGTAGAAGTTTTTGAATCAAAAACTTCCCAAAGCTCCTTAGCGAAATCAAAAAAGTCTTTATCTCCTTTTTTTGAAAGAATATAGTCGTTTAATGTAGGAAATCTTTTAATATTTCCCTGATATCCGAGGTGTTCAGCACTTGTTTTAAGAGAGTCAAGCTTAAAGATACTAATGATGTTATAATCGCCATATAGAAAAGCTATTTTCCATTTTACGGCATCTCCTAAATCTATTTTGTCTATTTCTTTTAGATGGTTATTTTGACTAAGAGTAGCAATTTCAACAAGTGTATCTCTTATTCTTTCGAAAGCTTCTTGATGTGTATTACCATATTTACCATACCAGCCATAATTCCCTTTTGCAACTCGACCAGCTTTATCGTAATCTCCTTTGTCTAGATTATCTCTTCTAAACACTCCGAATTTGAAAGCAGAGCCTCCCCATATACTTCCCAAGTCGGTGGTGATAGATTCTAGCCAATAGCAAAATGAAGTTTTATCAAGATTGGTGTATTCTTCAATGGTCATTGACTTTAATTTGTCAATGGGCCATTTTTTAAGGAAGTCTTCTTTTATTTTATATAAGGGTTGATTCTGCATTCGTTTGTTGAAGCTTTTTGAGTGATTATGATTGAAGTAAGTTTTGTGATTAAATGACCTAGATTAGAGTTGTTATAATTGTAAACTAACTTTAGCTAATTAGGGACAATAATGTATTTCAGTTATTGTATTAAAGCACGAGTTTAGAATTGCTTCCGCTTCCTCTTTTGATTTGAATTTAAGCCATTCCTCTTCAGGGTTTTCTCCTTTTGGGTCTATGGTAGTATGTATGTCAAAATATCCTGAGCCATTCTCACATGCACAAACAGATATATGCATTTCTTTTCCATTCTTTCTGCATGTACCCTCAAAAGAATCGCAGCCACAAGAACCACATGGAATGCTAATTTTCATTGTGTTTAACTATTAATTGGTCATATAGGATTATTCGCAATTCTAACTAATTTTTTATTAAATTTATACTCTTGAGGGAAAAAGTACTTAATGGACTGAAGGCAATCTCAACCAGAAAAATTTCTGACGAATAAATCTATTAGCTACTTAGAGAAATGAATACAATGAGTTAACTAAATGGTTTATTGTAAAATAAATAGCAAAGAGTACCAACCCAACTTTGATTTTTAGTAAAGTCGGAAAAGAATGAAAAAATAAAATGCTCAACAAGACCACTATGAAGTTACGACATTATTTTTATCAGTTTTTCTAGTCACATTTCATGACTTATAACTATGCCAGTAACAAAACAAATCCTTAAATATCCATTAATAATTATGGAATCATTAAGGCAGAATAAAGTGTCATTTTTTATCGGTCTGTTTCTTTTAATGTCACTTGGGCTAGCGTTACTAGATCACTATACGACAGATACATTCAAAAACTCTTTTTGGGGAGGGGTCCTTGTTGAAGCACATGGAATGCTTATGGATGTTTTTCTATTTGGAATTCTTTTAACAATTTATGAAAAATTTAGTGCCAAAAAGAATGAAATTAAAAGGCTAAAGGAGGAAATTGACGATTACCGATTTTGGCAATCAAAGGAGGCTGCATTTAGAATAATTGGATGTCTAAAAAGGCTTCAAGCTCGGGATGCTGAAAATATTGATTTGTCTCACTGTTTCTTAGGGGATATAGTCCTAGATGGTTTTATCTTTAAGAACGTTAATCTAGATAATGCAATATTTAGTAATTCTTCCTGTATAGAAGTGTCATTTATAAATTGTTCGTTCAGAAGTACAAACTTCTCCTCAGCAAATGTGTCTGGTACATCATGGGAGGCCTGCAGGTTGCAATTCACTAATTTTAATAAAGCAGATATGATGTTTGCCAACTTTAACAATTGCTTTTTTGAAAAAGTTGATTTTGTGGGAGCCGACCTTTTTATAGAGGAAGAAATTCTCAGAAGTTTTGCGAAAGGAGAGGTAGAGGAAGAAGAAGCAGACCAATGGCTTTCTGCGACAACGATTGGAAAGTGCCTGAGGAATGAACTAAACTCAAAACGAAAAATAACAAATTTTAACAGAACTTGCTCGACTATAACAAATTTTAGGTACAATGGTGCTGAAGAGCTTTTTATTATTGAGAATGATGAGCTTCGGCAGTCCTTACTGTTAAACTTGTTAGTCATAAGAAACGCCAAAACTGGATATTATTATGAAGAATGTTATATCCCGGAAATGGTTAAGCTTCATCTTGGAACAAAAGAATCAAAGTATGCTTCTTTACTGACATTTTTTTAGTTCTGGGGCAACCTTTTTTTGCCTTTTTCTATACATCACTCATTTGTAAAACAAACCCGTTTCTTATCGTTTTACAAGGTTTTACGGTGTTTTAAGAGGTTTCACCAAGGAAATGTGAAACCTCTTTTGTAAAACACTATTTCGTTTCTATATCCTCAACTGTATCTTCAGTAAGAAAAGGATAGTCTTTCTTAGTTATCAATTTCCAGATAGTTCTTCTTAGAATAAATACTGCTACTAGGCCTAAAATTGCTAGTACAATTCCAAGTACAGAGAAAAAAGAAGAACTACTTTCTTCCCTGTGTTTAATAAAAGGCTGGTTAAATTGGTAAACCCCAAATGGGTCTTGTTCAAATCTGAAATTAGAATTATACATCTTGTTCTGCATTTTTTAATTGTGTGAAATAATTATGGACAAGTACACTTACTACGTCTGGGTAATCTCTTATGCCTTCATTGTGCCTTACAGCTTCAAAGAGCTCTTCTAGTTGATTTGTTTCATAAGTACTAAGTCTATCTTGAAGTTGTTTAACAAGCTCTCTATCGTCGCTTACAAGCTTGCTTAAATAGTTTTGTTTGTATTCTCTAATAGCGATAGTTACTTCTTGCTCAATATGTCTTTTTGAAAGTTTTTGAGCCGTGTTTTTAGCTTCTTCCCAAATGCTTACTTTTTCTAAGTCAAATTTCTTATTAGTTGATTCTAAAAGCTTGTGTAGTTTTTCAATCTCACTATTTGCGATGTTAAGTTCATCTTGGGAGCTGGAAACTAGAGCTTTTAGCTGCTGACTCTCTTCCTTTAATTCATTTGTCTGGTTAGCATCCCAATAATCCTCAAATAGAAAGAGTATGTACTCTGACATGTTCATTTCATGGCGATGGGCTTCTTCCATGATTTTCTTCTTGGTTTGCAAATCCATCCTAACATTGATGTTTTGCGATAATTCATTTCTCATTACGTTAAGTTTAATTGTGTGTAAGTAAAACGATGCAAGAGTAGGGTATAACGGGAATAGTTAACGTACTCTATGGAACTGTGAAACTATATGAATTGAATTTAAAAAGCATCCCCAGAGAGAGGAGATGCTTTAATGTTTTTCAGTTGTTCGCTACTCTTTTAAGGCTGCTTCTACTTCGTCAATTGTAAAGTCAAATGAATCTGCAAAATCTTGGGTTCTAACTTTACTTCCTTTGAGTTTTCTTGATGCAGGGTATTCTTCTTTTATTTCTTTGATAACGAAGTAAGAGTTTGTCCTACAGTACTTGAGGATTTTCTGAATATCTGTTACATTTAATATTAAAGGCATATGTATTGAAAATTGTATTATTTCTTTGTTTTTATTTTGACAATGGAACCGTGTTTTGCTTAGGGTAGGTGTTGTGGGCTACAACATTACAACGAAATCCTAAGTGGTTGAAAGTGAGTAAGTAAGACTCTGTTTTCTGTTGTAAATCCGTTGTAAACCGTTACAACGGCTACAACGGACGAAAGAATTATTTTACAACGGAATACAACGGATTACAACAACATTACAACGATAAATAATATATATAAATAATTAATAATAAGACACATATAGGTAGTCTTAGCTTGTTGTTGTAGCGTTGTAAACTGAATTACTCTTTTCTGAAATTTTTAGAGATATTTCTATTTCCTGTTATGTAAATCCAGTCCAAACCTTTGCTGGTATATTTCATAAGTTATTGAAATAGAGTTGCTTGTGCTATTGTTGAGCGATTTTTGCTCTACATCTTCACCATTTTTGAACCGAATAGTTTTAATAACCTCTTTTTTATCTCGCCCTTTTTCAAGTTTTAAGATTTCTTGTATAATGCTGTTTTTATCAGGAGCACTTTTATGATGAGCAAATCTATACTTTTCTTTAAAAATAGGATAAATCGAAGGCATACGGATTAGAAGTAAGTCATTGTCAAACCTAAAATGAACCCCTTCATGTATTTGTTGTCTTTCAAAAAGCATTTGTAGAATGCCCATAAACTCATTTAATATTGAAGTTTCACTTTGTATCTCGTTTTGGCGAGTAATAAACTTCATGCCTATGTCAGAAAATTCATCTAGGATGTCGTAATAATCCGTTGATTCACAAATTTCAATATGGCCATTCTTTTGAAGGATTATAGCACATGTGAATATTTGGCTCATGTTGGTGTAAAGGCGTTGGCTAACCGTTTGTCCTTCAAACTTATTAATCAAAACACTTTCAAAGTCTTTATATGTCTCTAAATATTCTTTACAGATTAGCTCTCGATACCGAAGGAGTTCAACGGTAATGGCCCCCAAACCTTTTTTCTCTAAATTATTCAATTCTTTAAATGCATTTCGTTGGGATTCAGTTTTTTCACTCTCATCAACTTGCACTAACACACACCTTGAAAAAAAGATATGATTACTTGGTAAGTAATTACTTGTTAAAGCTAAAACAGCGTGTATATCTAGACTTTCTGTTTCATTGTTTGACCTTCTCACTTCTGGGGTTCTGTGATATCCTGCATTGTCATAGGCTGCTTGTAATAGGCCTTCATGAGCGAATTCATTGTGGTACTCATCCATCCAAAGTAGAACATTTGAAGCTTGTCCCATTTTCTTAACAATGGCCGCCTCTGTATTTTTAGATTTAAGGTTTATATCGTCTTGTTGATATCCAAATAGGCATGTTAAGCTTCTTGCAATACTACTTTTACCAGTTCCAGCCGAACCTTGTAAAAATAGGATAGGAGAGGTGTTTTTATGCTTTACTGCTACATCTCTATATATGGACATTATATAGAAACAAGTAGGTATAAAGGCAAACTCAGGTAAATGGGCTTCTTGATAAGTTTTAAACCAGTCATTAAATCTGATTTCATAACCTGATAGCAGGAAACGTTTATCTAATTTGCTGTTTGATAACGGCATAGATAGATAAGAATCTTTGGAATGAATGATTCCAAATTCATTGGGTTTAACGAGATTAGTATTGTTCACCAAGACCATATTAGAAAAGAAATATGCATTTGATTTTGCATCATACCCAAAACGATTCATTTTCTTTGCTTTACCATATTGGGTTTCGGTAAATAAAATATTTTGAATTTCAGTATGCTGATTTTCTTGAGCCTTATAGGCTAAATGATTTTCAGCAAGCCTATTTTTTAGTCTTTTCACTGAACAGAAATCTTCATGATCGACTTCGAGGTATATGGTTTCCTTGCCTTTAACTTTAACTTCTAGAATCCATGAGATATTTTCATTTTCATCTTTCGTTTGATACTCTATAAAAATCTGAAAATTGTCAGCCACACGTGCCCAGTCGCTTCTTAAGTTAACCGACATGGATGTTGTAGAGTTATTGTATTGTACTTTTTTGTTTTTTAGGGCATAAACGGCATTTACTTTTTTTGATTTAAAAGCTTCTTCTAAATTAATTTTATTTTCATCTAGAATGGCATCAGCAATGTCGTAACCATCTGTTCTTTCAGGGAATAGGTCAATGACACTGAAATTTAATCTGGTTTTTTTGAGGTTTCGGATACTAGAGTTTTCCCTCCCTGCGGCGTCTGCATCAGAAAGCCAAATAATGTTTTTTTCGCCCAAAAGATTAATTTTCTCTTGAGTTAGTCCATTTGCCGAGCCACAGGCAACCCAGTCGTATTCTGGATAATAGAATGATGCAATAACCTTTGACTTTTCGGATTCAACGACAATAACTTTTTTGGAGTTTGTTTCATCCATTAAATCTTCTCCAAACAAGCACATAGAATATTTCTCCGTCTTACTTTCAGGCTGTTTTAGGGAATAAGGTTTAATGTCTTTGTCTCTTTTTCCGTTTTCCGTGTATACAACTGTTTTTACATTAGCGATTTCCTTTGAAATATTCTTAAAAATGAATAGAGTTTCACATGTATTTTTACGCGTACCCAGCCCATGTTTTTCTAAATGTTCTTTAGGTATTCCTCTTGAAATTAAATACTTATGAAGGTTACTTGTGTAGTTTTTTAGTGATTCTTCATACTCTTGACGAAGTTTCTTATTTGGATATAATGTTTGCACAGTTTTAGGCGGGTTAATGTTAATGTGATTGGTGCTATTTGTTATTTGAAAGTTGTCTTTATTGGGGTTTAATTGATGTTTACAATTATTTATACGTTCACACTTGCCATATTTTTCATCTAATCGTATACCGTGTTCGTCTTGGTAATATCTCCAAGCGTTATCTGTTCCACATTTTGGGCATTTACCTTTTTTCTTAGGGCTTTGTTCAAATCGATATTTATAATGTTTTTTGCTCATTGTACAGGGCTAGGTTTAGAGTGTTGATTTTTTGAGTTCTTGATATTGGGGGTAATGGCAAAATTCTTAGGAGGAAGAACAAGCCAAAACTCAAAAGGCACAAGCCAGTAGGGCTGTGTAGAAGGAGTAGAAGGTGAGCGTTTTAGTCTAGTGTAGGTTACTCTTACTAGGTTGAAATGAGTCGGTTTGGCACCAATGCAGCAGCAAACCTTCTCTGACATGCAGAGAAATTCAGGAGAATTCATATTTTTGAATTGGTTTTTAGTGAAGCTTAGGCTTTACATGAGCCGATGTGCTGGAACACATCGGCTTTTTTTATGCCCAAACGGATAAATTAAAAGTAATCTTTAGGAAATAAGTCTTTCAAATCTGAGGTGTATACGTAGACTTTCCCGCCAATCTTAAATGTTCGGAATAGTCCAGCCCTTTTAAATTGCTCAAACTTAGAACGGGACCAACCCATTCTATTACAAACTTCAGTTGGCTGTAAGGTTTCGGGTATTTCAGAGATGTTGTTCTCTTTAGTGTTTATAAGGGCTTCAAGCTTTTGAAACTTCTTGTCAAACTCTTTTAAGAGAAAGCGAGTATCCTCGCTCATTTGTGGTGTTTTTGTTTGGGAATGTTGCATAATAAATTTTGATATTATTTGTTATGCAATATTAATAAAGAAATGTTGTAACTAGTACAACATTTCTTTATTTCTTCTTACCTCTATCATATTTAGGGTATCAATAGTGTAATTAAGGTTGTTCTTATTTATGTAGTCTGTGAATGTTTCTTTAAAGTCTAGAAGGAGTAAATCGACAATTGAGGCTCCTAGAGTGCTATATTTCTTATTTTCTTTTGTGAAAATCATGTAATGGAATACAAAAAACCAAATATCATTTTCAGGTGAGATGTCGAATTTTTTCCATTTGGCATTATCAGATAATAAATAATTGAATAATTGAAAAGCATTTGTATTCTCATTAATCTCTGGAGCAATCTGGTCATTTATTTGCAAAGAGTTATCCTCTGCAAAATCTACTATTTTATCAACTAAGGCTTTATTCAGTAAATAAGGAATCATTAGTTTTTGATAGTTATAACTCTCAAACAAGTTGATAATGTCGAAACCATAACTTGATTGGTCATCATAGTCTAAAGAGGTAGATATATACTCCATAGTCTCTTTAAAATTAGAACTAACAAATTCAGTTAATGTCAAGGCTTCCCTTTTTAATAATTCAAGTGTTTTATTGTCTAAGCTTTCAAATTCGGTCTTAGAGTAAGCTTCGTTGATAGCACTTTTAACCTTAATGGACTGTCGATTAAATATTATGCGAACATAAAGGGGAAACTTGTTCTCCTTACTTGAATCTGATTCAACATTTTGAAGGTAGATATTCAAATAGTGTTTAATAGTAATTTTTTTCTTAGTGTCGTTTATTTCGTCCACCAGCATATCATCTTTCAAGATTTCAATCATTGGAACCTTGTTGGTTACTTTTAAAAGCCTTTTTGAGTCCTTCATTTTGTATTTGGTCGCTAATATGAACGTATTTATCCGTTTGCTCTCTTTTGCTATGCTGCAATTGTTTTTGTACGAGCTTTTGGTCTCCAGAAAGCATATATAAAGTAGTACCAAAGGTATCTCTTGATGCCTTGAAATACAAGCCGCTTACAACTTTGGCTCTTTTAGCAATGAATTTAAGGAGTCGGTTGACTTTGCCGTTATTAAAACCTTTAAACAATCGAGTTTCTGGATTGGTATTAATATACTTTAAAGCTATTATTTGAGGTTTTCCATTGAATAACACGAATAATGGTTGATAGCCTGTTTTGTTTGTTTTCATGGCTTTAAACTTTAAAACTATTCCTTCTTCAGATTGTTGAAAATCTGTTCCTTTTAAAGAATAAGTGTCACCAAAGCGTAGGCCTGTGTAACATGAGAATAAAAACATGTCTCGAACGGTCTCCAGGTCCTTTTCATCTGGGGAGAATTCAAGTAATTCAATACGCCTTTGTTCTTCTATGGTTAAAAATATCGTTTCAGTTTCTTCAGTAACCAGTTTATAGTTCTTATAAGGGTTTTTATCAACTGAGAGGTAGTCTTTGTTAATGGCTAAATTGATATATTTTCTCAAATGACGGTGGTATTTCTCTATCGTATTGATTTTATGATTTTTCTCGGTGCGTAGGTAGTTTTCAAAGTTTTGCAGTAGTTCATAGTTTAATTCATCAAATCGAATGTTCGGTTGAAAATCACAAAGCGTTTTAAAGGTGTTTTTCTGCGTTGTATAGGTACTATGTGCTAGGTGGCTCTCTTTAGTTAGTTGCTCTCTAAAGAATTCAGTAAACGTCTTTAACTTAACTTTTGGTTTGACCGTTTTGAGGCCATCAAAGTCTTTTAGAGTGAAGGATTTATTGATAGCCCTGAATTGCATTTCAAAGTCTTCGTATGCGGCAATCTTTTCTCGAAGTCCCTTGGCTAAATAAGCATTCTTGGCTGTCTGCCTTTTGGAGTCCCATTCTTTGGTTGGCAAATAAAGTCTAGTTGTGAAATATCTACGTCCCCCATCTAAATATGCTTGAATTTGAACAAGACCTTCTCCTTTAATTTCGGCTTTCTTTTTTCTGTCAAAAATTAACGTGTATCGAACTTTCATTTGAAGTTATTTGAATTGTGAATTCAAACCTACTTTATAGAAATTCAAGAAATCGGGTATCACGCTGGGTAGCAAAAGGTTTGCTAAAAGATACTATGTTATGCTAAAGCCAATAGTTTCAATATACCTTGTAAACCAGAAAAAGCACCTTTAAGGAATGCTTTTAACGTTTTGTGATTTTGAGATGGCTAATAGTCGGTCTTTTGTTATTACTTGTTAGTAGCATACTGGGTATCAAAAAGTCATGATTATAAATTATAATCCGTTTAAATACCTTTGACATCAAACAGAATGACCAATCCCCCACTGGTTTCCTTTGCTCCGGAATCAGTGGCACCTTTTAGCCGGAATATCCAGGCTCAAAAAAAGTACTCCAAAAAGGAGCTGGGAGAGCTATGTCTAGGGCTGAGATTTTTAATAAAGACGGGTATTTAAAAGGCAGGATTAGTCGGAAGCTTAGGCGAAATCAAGGGAGCAAAATTGAAATTATAGTTACAGAAACCTCTTCTTAAAACACAAATAACAAACGAGCTCAATTGAACCCCCATAGCAAATATCTGGGTGCTTAAGCTCAACAGAGGCTCAAATGAACCGAAGTCTTACTTAGCTGCATTCGAGCCCATTTGTTGGGTCTAGTCTTTTTGGCAAATTACTGTAAAATCATTGGTAGAATTCGGCAATTCTCTTTTTAAGTCAAAACCATTATATGATTCTACTATTTTCAGCCCATTTGATTTTAATAAGTATAGAAATTCTGCTGGATAATAATATTTTAATTTGAAAGATTCGCTGACGTATTGATTAGACTTTTCTTTATGGTATTTTACTGAATAATTTTGAATTTGATTTAAAGTGTCAATTTTATCGTTGGTAACAGTTTTATATATTTTGCTCTTTCCTTTATTTAAAACTTTTTGCTCTGTGAGACCTTCAAGTTCTTTCATATTTTCTATAGGTATGAAAATATTAATAATGAGAATCCCATTAATAGTAAGATGTTTTTTTAAATTTTGAATACAATTTTTGACATCTTTTATATTAGTAACACATTGAAATGAACGAAACGGAATAAGAATACAATCGAATTTATTATTTAAATCAAAATCAATCATATTCATTTGTAAAATCTTGAATTTCTCCTGATGCTCTGTGGGATAAAACAGTAGTTTATCTCTAAAAATATCTAGCATTTTGTCTGATAAATCTATACACGTTATTTCTTTAAGTTTATTTGATTTTAGTTGAATAGAAACTCGACCTGTTCCGCAGCCCAATTCAAGAATAGATTTAGGTTTGTAGATTGAAATAACACTTTGATAAAATTTTACATCAGGGTAATAATTATTGTTTAACCCTAAATCATAAAAAATAGCTGTATCAATGTACTCTGATTTTCCTAAAGTTTTAGAGGTGTCCCTTTCCATTGTTTTTTATGAATTTCTACTGAATGTGGTATTGAATGAATATCAATCTTAATTTTTGATGCTTTTTGCTTAACATTTTCTATAATTGATGACAATATATTATTTGCATAGCTTGTTAAGTCTTCGTTATTTATCTCATCAAAAGCAATTAGAATTTGATGTATTATAATTTCGATTTTATCTTTAGATTCATCTTCGTAACTGTTTTTCTTTTGAATTAAATCGAAATAGAAATCTACTAAATCATTTGATATATATATGCCGTGAATAAGACCTATTAGAGGCCTTAAATCCTTTCGCCAAGGCGAATAATACTCAAGTTTATTATGTGGACTAGTAAACAGTAATATTGTATCTTGAATAATGTTAAGCTTGCAATGACTTGATTCGTGAATAATACATTCTGACACGTGTAAATCTGTCTCTTCAAGTAATTTGACAGATAAAAAAATTGATTTCTTTAAAGTAGGGATAGTGAAATTTGGGAAAGTAAAATTCTCATCATTACCAAAAGGGAAGATATAATGAAGCCTCTTTTTTAAATCAAAGTAGAAATCTTGAGAAGTGTTTTTAATGATTTCTAAGCTATTAATTATTTTCTTTGAAAGATTATTGTTTATAGATTCAATATCTGATATTTCAGAAAAGCCTTCTTTGTTGAATAAAAAACTGGAATTATCTGAGATAAAGAATAGACTATCTAAAAGCTCTATTTTACTCCATTTAAATTCAGGCTCAATATCAATTAAATTAATTGATATTTCATTGCCAAGATTATTGGTAAACATTAATTCGGAAATCCCAGTCTTTTTTAATTCTTTAATTTGAGTTATGCGAATTCCAAGTTTGGGAAGTATGATTATATCAAAATCATTAATTCCAAAAGAAGTATTAATTGGCAATAAGTTAAAAAAAGAATCAAAAAAATGAATTTTTAATTTTGATAAACTTTCAATTTTACCGGTAGAAGATAGTTCGTGAATTTCTTGTTCTAAAAAATCAGAGTGACTATGAAAGAAGTTAATTGAAGATATTGATTTGAAGATTTCAACTTCTTGATGTGATATTAAATGATTTAAATGAAGTGTATAAACAAGTTCTTTAAATTTAAGAATTAAATAGATTCTACTTTTTTCAAAATCTTCCTCGCTTAATTTGTTCATTTAATTTTAATTATATCATATAGCAAACCATCAAGACGGTTTGCTATATGATATTTTGTTAGCAATTTTGATTAACTCCAGCAGAAGTGATATGACTTTTAGTGTCATTCCAATTAGTGTTGGTGTTAACAGAACCTTTCAAATCCTTAACAGATGCGATGTCCATTTTGTCTAAATCTTCAATTTTGATGTCTTTCATAAGTATATGATATTAAAGTGAATACGTAATTTACAGATTTTTCACAATTAACCAAACATACTTTTTGATGTTTTGACTATTTTAGAATTAATACGATGAGTGTTTCTTGAGATTAGACCTAATGTATCAAGTATACCTGACGGAGTCTGCCGTTAGGCGGCTATGTTTCATATACAGTGCGTGTGCCTTGAATGACGAATTTAGTTCTTTAAAAGAACAGTCCAAAGGGTGAAAGTCTCGTATGCAGGGGAGTCGTTACCCTGAGCTAAGTAGGAGGCAAGGGTGAGTCGGGTGACTGACCATCTGAAGCAATCGGACCGCCGAAGCGGCCAAACCACGTTGCCCGTACTGACGACAATTCCATTGCGGACAGCAACTACATCCTGAGGCTATAATGACTGGGCGTCCCCGACGGATGAGGTAACACATGCTGCCGAAGTCCAAAACTCTGAAAAGAGGCAGTACCGAAATAGTAGATGTAGCAGCGATAGACAAAAGGATACTCGCCTTATCAAGGGAGCTCTCGAACCATACGCGTATGGATTGAGAAGTGAGCAGAGGTCATATTAGGTAAAAGAAATGAGCGAGGATTGCTAAGGCCATACCCTCGAGGTCTCACAATAGAGGAAGGACTGAACATTTATCGATCAGAAAATTTCTATGGAATCTACAGATAGCCATCGATTTAAGTGCGGTCTACGTCTCAGGGTGAAAAGAGCTTGGGGTTTATGATAAACGAACCGCTGTATACGAGACCCGTACGTACGGTGGTGTGACGAGCTGGCGTACCAGAGCCCCAGCCCATCATGTTCTATTGATGGGTCGGGCTACTCGATTAGCGGTAGTTTTATTTGGTTTATCTTTTTTCATGCCACATCCAATTTAAATAACTACATAATCCATCAATTCCTGGAAATATCATTTGACTATTAATACCATAAACATCTAAGTTATTAATAATTTCATTTTTTAAATTGGAAGGAATCTTTATCTCAATAATTCTCTCGTTTATTTTTTCAATTTCTTTTAAGTCTTCAAACTTATTTTGAGTCTTGCTATAGCCATGAATACTGAACCACCCATTTTGAGAAATAATTCTTTCGTTGTTTAAATTTGGTCTTAGGATGTATATATTGTCGATTTCAAATGGTGAAAGATGTTTGTCATAATCGACAAAAAAATTGTCAGCCTTACAGAATACATAAACAAACGAGTCTGTTGTGTCGAGACGATTATAAAAGCAAGCAAACCATAAGGCGACTAATGGATTCGAGGTCCAATCAAGGAGTCTTGTTGTTAAACCATAATGTTGTGCAAAAACTAACCAATCCCAATCATTTGGAAAATGATTCACAGACATTGTTCTTCTTTTCAGTTCCCTTAGCTTTGTTTTTTCATATTTACTAGTGTCCACGTTAGGGTTATTTCTAGAAATAGTCGGTAGCAAAGGTTTATTCGAAGATTGACCTCGATATAAAGTAAGAGCTTTAACTGTATGAGCAGTTAAGGCTTCTACTATCATAGTATAGTCAGTAAATTTTGTTATTTCTTTTGTAATCATGTTTTAAAAAATTACCGCTAACGTTTTGCAGCTACCTGAAGGGCAGGACTTTTACCACAAAACTTGATTTGAAAAACGATTTTTTGATTAACCACAAAACTGTCTTTGGAAAACGAAACCCCGCCTTTTGTGTAGGTGCTGTTACCTGCTGACCATTGTCCTAAAGTCTTTTCCACATCCAATCTCCTTCTCTTATGCCATGAAAGGTTTTTGAGTGCCCTATCCACTTACCTGTCATAGATTTATTACTATCAATCTTTAAGTGGAATGTTCCAAAATATCCTATACGGTCATTTATATCAAACCATTCTCCAATCAAATAGTCGTTCATAATTGTGCCGAAGACTCCATAGGTAATTCCATTTGCTATAAATTCAGTATAACAATAGTGTCCCATCTGCTTAATTATAGGATGACTATGTCTTTTCGTTGGGTCTATAAAACTTTTCGTTTCTAATAAATACCATTGTTCTTCCCATTTCCCAGAAATATTAATAGGTTTTGCTCTGAAATAATTTCTTAAGGGAATCCAATGGAAATACTTTATCCACCAATGAGCCAGTTTTAAATCTAGTAGTTGCTTAACTGCAAAGACAATTAGAAATGTAATTGCTCCGGACATGACTGCACTCCAATCTATATTATTTAAATAATCCATTGCTATTCATATTTGTAAACGATGTGATTTTTGGGTTTAAACCAATTTTCGGAAATATTATTATTATCGCTTTTCGGTCTAGGCTTAGCTTCATTCACTTTAAAAGTTGTCGGTAGATTCACCGCATGACCAAAAATTAAAGCATGTTGTGTTGGTATAGATGGCATACGTTTTAATATGGTATCTGATATGTGTGGCGTTATTTGTCTTATGTGTGCAAGGTCTTCAGGGTTTTGAATTCTATGAACGATGAAATTACTACATTGAGATAGTACTGTTTTGGACAGTTCACTTGGTCTTTGTGATGATATCATTAAGAGCATTCCAAATTTTCTTCCTTCTTTCGCAATCAACTCAAAAATTCTATTTGCTTTTAGAAATGCTCCAACAGGTGAATCTGAAATGTAACGATGTGCTTCCTCTAAAATTAAGTTTACTGGATAAGAATTTCTAGGAGGTATTTCTTTTACAGCTTCATAAATTATTCTCGAAATAACACATGATATTACTTCAACAATTTCATCTTCAACAGAACTCAAGTCAAGTATAATAATTTGTTGTTTCTTAGTGACTTCATTAGCTGATTTGACTTTGCTTAGACCTAATAAACGCCTTTTGTACTGTTCAAAGTTTGCGTTATCTTGTTTTAAGAAATTAAAATCCTCTCTGTCTTTTATACTCTTTAGCCTAGTAATAAGAGATGAACAATAGTCCCTTATTTGCTTATTTCCGTGGGCTTCCTCGTAAAGAATTGCTAGATCTAAAGCGTCTTCAATTATTTCAAATGAAAATTTCTGATTTCGTTCATAAGTGGGCATTTTAAATTTGTCAACAATAAAAACAGGTTCTCCATCTTCATTTGTTTGTTCCAAATATGAAATTAATTGTCTGATTCCTTTTATTTCGCCAAAGTGAACAGTTAAGCAGTTTCTGATATTACAATCTAAATTAATGCCTCTGTCAATATAAACTGTAGATTGTTCATTACCATCATCATCATTGTATGTGAATTCTTTTGCTAAGCTAATTTCATTGGTATTGAATTTTTGAAGTATTGAAACAATTCTATCCTTTTTTGATGGACTACTACTCTCATCTCTCAAAATTTGAGTTATGCAAGTTGCCAATATGTGATTCTTCAACTCATTGACATCAATTTGAAGAGTAAAGATAGATGCAAGCCCAAGTGCATTCCGTAAAATAGGTAATTGGGTCTTTTCAGTGGCTTGAAGCAGTAATGCCCATTCATCAATTGTAAGAAACCAATGAGGAAGTACAAATTGTTTTACCTCGGCATTTACTTCTGCTGGGTCAATGCTAAAGTTCTTGACTTCTAAATCTGGATTGACCTTTTGAATTTCAGCAAATGCTTGTCGGTATTCTCCATTGACGTCAAAGATTATAAAGGAACTACCTGTTGCACTGTATCCATTTAATCGATAAAGGTTTTGCAACATTGAAGCAATTGTACATGACTTACCACTACCTGTATTCCCTAGTATTGCAGAATGACTAGAAAAGAATTTGTCAATGTCAATCTTAACTTCATAGTCAGGGAAAATTGTTGACTTACCAATTGAAAGTGTTTTAAAACGTTTGGTTTTACAATCGCATTCGGTTTTATGAGCTTTTGGTTTTGTACAAACTATTTGTTCTTGATTTTTAACGTTGAAGATTGCGTCTAACTCTGCTTCTTTAATATAAAGCGTATCAGTATATAATGCAGGGTAAACGCTTACACCAAAATCAAAATCGTAAACATTTGGTTCACCCTCTTTGGGTCTCAATGTCCCAATTGGCAGTACTTCTAGAAATTTGCCTGATTTTACTTTACTTAAAATTTGTTCAGTTGGATTACTGAAAGGAACATTTAAATCTTTTTCTCTTACCCCTGAGACTTCTGCAACAATATAGTAATTCTGGTAAGGTACAATTACATAGCTGTTGAGTTGTGCAAAGTAATGAATGTCATCAAAACCATTCACATTGAAATTGTCAATACCACTCAACAACTCAATTGTAAATCGATCTGAATTGATCGCAACCACTTTTCCGATTGCTCTTTGTTTATCTTCTTTATTCATTATTCTTTAAAGAGTTTTCTGATTGCGTTTTCAATTTTGTGGTCAATCTCATCATTACTTAAATCAGGTAATATTTTTTCTACAAAACCTTTAAAGTAATGAAGTTTGTTTGTATCCTCTAGCTCTCCTCCAACAATCCAAATTCTAGGGTCGTCTAGAGATTGAAGCTTCGCAATTTCTTCGCTTGCATTATTGTCACCTAAAACAATTAGACGAAATGATGGAATTGTGAAAGCTTGGTAAATCAGATTGTTTATGTGTTCGTCATTAAAGCTGTATCCAAGTGCTATCAAAACATTATTGTTCTGCATGAGCTTCTTTTGAAACTCACGAAACAAATCAGAGTATGGGCTTCCCATACTTGCATTTTGTTTTAATGGGGTGGGGTGAATCATTATCACCTCTTGTTTTCGCAAGTTATCGTAACTGGTTTCTTGAATTTCTCTTACTCTAAAAAGTTTTGAATCTTCGTCTGCTTGAACCCAATTAAGTGAGCCGTGAATTTTATAGAGATAAACAAAGTTGTCAATCACACTCCACTTGCTTTGCGATAAATCCATTTTCTCAGCTAAAGCATAGTTGAAAATTGTCGGGTTGAAATATTTCTGGATACCTCCTGAAAAACCGTTTACATAGTGAATCCCTAATTTGTCTAATGCTATTTCATTATACAAATCGTAGTTGGTCGTAAAAATGTTTGGCTTAGGAAGATTGGAATTTCTGTAAAGAAGTTTTCTATAAAATGATTTGTAGAGTTCTACTAAATCATTATCAGCTTTTGACGTTCTGTTTGTTTCGTTTAAACATTTTTTCAAAAGAAAATTTCTTGCTTGAATAATTATCTCTGCAACCTTAATTGCTTCTGCCCCTTTTTCTTGCCCTGTGGTTTCGTAGAAAAAATAAATGCTGTGAAGCGTTCCTAAAAACTTTTCAAGATTGCTTTTGAAAATATCTACGTCAATATCCAATTTCAATGTGTCATTGAGCCATAGCTTATCGTCCGGTAAAAGAATGTCGGTATAAAATTCTTTTGCCAAAGGCATCATAGTTGGAACGCCAACGTCAGTTTTTATTGTGTCTATTTCTTTAACGAGTGAAGAACAACCGCAACCTAAAAGAAATGAAAGGTTCTTTCCGTCGAGAACTTTACTGAAAGCGTCCTGGATTTTCTTTATTTGGTCAGATTCATTTAGGTCTTCACCAGCATTTTTGGTTTTGCTCAAAACTTCTTCTTTGCCCTTGTAAAAATATATGTCGCTCATGTCAATATTTATAAATTGTATTCGGTCTTTTGGCTTGCAGGTAACGATTGGGTATCTGAATAAAAGGTGCAGATACTATACTTATATATTCGTTTGTAAGTGTTTGTTTTCGGATAATCGTACCCGTTCAATAAGTGAAATTGGAGAAATTACTTGGTACCACCAAAAGCATTTATTTTTCGGCATTTCGGTGCACTTAAATTTGTTGTTTTAGAAAGAAAGATGTCTCCAGATAGCTATCGGGATGCTTATTGTCTGGACTTCTTCAAGATCTCGTTTGAACTACTTTTCATCAAAAATGTCGGAATTCCAGAAAGCCTAATGAGCTTCTCTATTTTAATATTTACGGCTAAAGCAGGGTTATAAACAAACCTCGGTAGTCTTACTAATACTATAACCTAACATACGCTGAACTAACTTAAATTAACACCTACTTACAGCAGATGCCTTAGCCATTGGCGGTATCAAAACTATTCCTAAGTGTGTGCATCATACACCATGGATTTGCACCATATTGCTCAATAGCGTTTCTTAATACTCTTGAGACACCCTTTCATGATATTGTGGCCATCTCGACCTTATAAAAGCAAAAAGTAGAAAGGAACATCAACCTTTCATATAATTAATCAGCAAAGATTCAAGTACCTACCATACTTATTAAACTATTTGGCAATTCCGCTTTAATCTAATTTTATTGGCAAGTTGGAGTATTACTTCATGCCTAAATTGGTCATATGAATAAGTTTAATCTGGTTGGCTTCCTCGTTCTACCAAATTAAGTCAGAACCAAAGCCAGGGCTTACCAAATTACTTAGATAAAACGGTATTCGGAGATTAGGCTACTTCAACGACAAAGTTCATTTGAATTTGAAGATTTTATTAGTTGAATATACTTTTGGAATTTTTTGCCAATTAGTAAGCTAAACCTACTATTATTTAACTTTTATTTTAAAGCTATCTTATTATAGTACTAGAAGTCGGGTATCACGCTGGGTAGCAAAAAGTTTGCTAAAAGATATTATGATATGTTAAAGCGAAAAATAGAAAAGAGTCTTAAAGGTGCTTTAAACGCAAAAAAGCACCCTAAAAGGGTGCTTAAGCGGTCTGGACGAGACTCGAACTCGCGACCCCCTGCGTGACAGGCAGGTATTCTAACCAGCTGAACTACCAGACCGGAACCAAATTTGGATTGTTTTTCCTGATTTGGAAGTGCAAAGGTATATTAATTTTTGTTTATGTCAAGCCCTTGGCTAACTATTTTTTGATATTTATTTCATGTTTTTAGTGATGATTTATGTAAGCAGCTGGTAATCTTTTTGTTAAGTAGTTTATCTATTTTGAAATTATTTTTCTGCAGCCACTTTTTTCTTTTCACTGAAGAGTGTCAGGAATAATAAAGCTGCTACTAATGCCATTCCTGCTGGAATTAGCCAGATGCTTTGCCATAAGTGGTCGCCATTTGCTAATGTATATTGCTTTACAAACCACCCAGCAGCCCAACTTCCAATTAGCATTCCTAAACCATAGGTGATAAGGGTTATAAAACCTTGAGCGGATGCCTTGATTTTTTTAAGTGCTGTTTGGTCTACATAAATTTGACCTGTGACAAAGAAGAAGTCGTAACAGATACCGTGTAAGATTATTCCCATGTAAAGCATAGGTACTAGTTCTTCATTGTTGCCATAGGCAAAGAAAAGGTATCTTACTATCCATGCCAGCATGGCAATAAGGAGCATCTTCTTTACTCCTAATCTACTAAAAAAGAAAGGCATTAATAGTAAGAATAGAAGTTCAGAACCTTGCCCCATGGTCATTTTGCCAGCCGCGTTTTCCATACCTACTTCGTTTAAAAAAGGGTTGGTGAAGCTGTAGTAAAATGCTAGCGGTATAGAAATAAGGAGTGAGCATAATATGAAAACGGCAAAATTGCGGTCTTTAAGGAGAGCTAAAGCATCTAAACCTAAAATATCTCTTATGGTCGGGTTTTGGTCTTTGTTTTGAGGAGGAGTGCTAGGTAAGAAAAAACTGTAAATGCCAAGTAAAATTGATGCGGCAGCTCCTATCTGAAAAACCATGCTAGAGTCTTCAATCTTCATCCAGCTTATGAGTAGTCCTGAAGCTATCCATCCTAAGGTGCCTAAAACTCTAATCCGCGGAAACTCGTTTTTGGTATCAGTCATTTGATTAAAGCAAATAGCGTTAACCAAGGCGAGCGTTGGCATGTAAAGCAAAGCATACACCAAAAGTGTCCAGAAGAAGGTAGAGGGGTCTGTTATTTGAATCAAAACATATAAAATGACACCACCTGTAAGGTGCATAATTCCCAAGACGCGTTCGGCTGAGAAAAAACGGTCTGCAATCATGCCTATTACAAATGGTGAAATAATAGCCCCCCAATTAATAGTACTATAGGCGGCACCAATATTTAAGCCGTCAAAACCAATTTTTATTAAGTAGGTACCCATGGTAACATACCAAACACCCCAGATGAAAAACTGGAGAAACATCATACTAGATAGTTGCAACTTGATTTTAAGTTTCATTCGGCTCTGTTGTTTTAAAATTGAAAAGTCTACTTTCTGATAATTTCTCCGGTCTTTTTGTCTTTGAGTAATAGTGTTTTGCCTCCATTTGGCATAACCTCTTCTTTGAGCAAGTAATATTGGTCATTGTAAGAAGCAAGGCTATGACTTTCGACAGCGTCGGGTTCTTCTCCTCGCCAATCTTCAATTTCTATAGTTTCCCATTTTTTAGATTTAACAGATAAGTAAGCAGCGTCCATGATTGCATTTACCACGTAACCGTCGTAAAAGGTTTCTGTGGGGCTGGTTCCGTTTTCATAGGCGGTAAACATGTCGTTAAACATGTGATTATACCCAAGATCCTGATTTTCGTCTGCTACGGGAAAAATCCAACCTGAATCAGATTCTGCTTTTTCGGCAACATAGCCACTTTGACCAGGAGCTGTGAACATATCAAAACCCGTTCTTAGGAAATGGTTTAGCCAGATAGTACCTTCTGTTCCCATTACCTCATCTCTAATGTCAAGTCCGCCACGAAAAGTCCAACTTACTTCAAACTGCCCAATGGCTCCATTAGCATACTTTACAAGGCCTATGGCGTGGTCTTCTGCATCTATTGGTTTGACCTGTGTGGCAGCCCAACACATAACCTCTATGGGTTTTTGTTCTTTGCCAATAAAGCTCCTTCCTATTTCAATACAGTGACAGGCGAGGTCAAGAATGGCACCACCTCCAGCTTTTTCTTTATCCCAAAACCAGTCGCTATGCGGACCAGGATGAGTTTCTCTAGACTTAGCCCAAAGTATTCTTCCTAAAGAGCCTTGTTTGACGTTTTCAATAGCCCTAAGTGTTTTAGGTGTATAGACCAGATCTTCCATATAGCCATGGAAAATTCCTGCCTTTTCTACTGCTCTGAGCATCTGTAAGGCTTCTGCTGCGTTTCGTCCAAGGGGTTTGGTGCAAATAACTCCTTTGCCTGCCTTAGCACAAGCTAAAACGGTTTCTAAGTGGAGGTAGTTAGGCAAACCTATTACCACAATGCTTACATCTGGGTGGTTTATGGCTTGGTTAAGGTCGGTGCTGTATTCGGGGATTTTAAATTTTTCGGCAAACTTCTTAGTGCTTTCTTCACTTCTAGAAGCGGCAATTATTATTTCGTCTTTACTTCTTTGTCCTAGAATAGAGGAGGCATAAAATTCTGAAATGAAACCTGAGCCTAGGATGGCTAATTTTTGCATAATAGGGATAGTTTTTCTTTAAAAATAAAGCTAAAACTACAGATAGGCAATTAGCAGAGCCTTCGGTTTTTATTTGTTACTGATTTTGTCAGTGTGCTTGAAAAGTAAAACGTGTACAAAAAAATAGCCGCCCCCATGAGGAGCGGCATTTGTCTATTCAACCCTAACCTATTAAATCTTTAAATTTCTATAAGGTATGCGTTTAATACGCTACCAAGAAACCTGTGTTTTATTATCTACCTACTGTAGCTTCTAAGCTGATAGCAGGGATTTCGTAAATGTTTTCTAATGGCTTTTCTTCAATTTTGTTGCTCCAAAGGAAGTTGAAAACTTTCTCCGTTACATCTACTTTTTTAAGCCACAGTTGAGACTCTCTACTGTTCATTTTTGCAAGTTTCGTATTGATGCTTGCTACAGCGTTTGAAAATTCTACTTTGTCTGTATCTGAAAGATTTAAAAAGCTTCCAGTTTGATTGTTATATAAACGAACCACGTTGTTGAATGTCGCCCACTCATCGTTGTTCTTCTTAACAAATCTTTTTGCTTTCTTATTCATGAAAACTTTGAAGTTAAATTCAGAGCCAGATGATAAGTATATATTTGAATTTACGTTTACAGAGTCATTTGCTTTAGCTGAACTCACTCCCGAGATAGCTGCTGCGATTACTAATACTAAAGTTACTATTTTATGTGTCATAATTCGTGGAATATTTATGTTTCCGTGTTTTTATTATGATGCAAATGTGGGGTATTAGTTAACTCTATGCAAGTTTTTCGCAAGACGTCATGCAGTATATTCTATGTGGTTTTGTGGAAACTGAAGAATAGTATAGCTATTGGTTGGTTTTTTGAGAGCCTCGTACCAAATAATATTCTATTCCTAAAAAAATTAACTATATAATGTATGTATTTCTAGTAGAAGCGAAAGTTCTTCTAAAAGTACAATTATTCATTACAGGAGTTCATAGTTTTGTTAACACCTACGAAACAAAAGCTTAAAACCATTTCTTTGACTTTGTCTAGTTTGTTCATTATTTGAATGATTTCGTCTTCAGAGAACTCACCTAAGACATAATCTACTTGTCTTCCTTTTGGATAATTGTTTCCTATTCCGATTTTTAATCTAGCGTATTCCGAACCTTGGAGCACTCTTTCAATATCCTTAAGTCCGTTATGACCAGCCGATGAGCCTTTTGGTTTTAGTCTTAGCTTCGCAATAGGTAATGCCAGGTCATCTACTAGTACTAGTACATTTTCTTTTGGAATCTTCAGAGCGTTCATCCAGTATTGCAGAGCCTTGCCAGAAAGGTTCATGAAAGTAGTAGGCTTTATAAGGTGTATTCTCCTTCCTTTAGCTTTCCATTCTGTATGATAGGCAAGTTTTTCCATGCTAAACTTTAAGCCTTCTTCCGCAGCTAGTTTATCAAGGGCCATAAAGCCAACGTTATGTCTGGTAAAGGCATACTTTGGTCCAATATTGCCAAGTCCTACTATAAGGTATTTCATTTCGTTTGATTCTTCTGGTATATTATTTTCCTCTTTTCTGAATTTTTGGAGAAGGCTGCTGAAAAAGTTACTCATTAAAGTGTCTGATTTTTAATTTGAAACTAACACTATGGCAAAGATAAAAGGGTATTCTTAAAGGTTCATGTAGGTAAGGGCTTGAATCTATTAAAATTCAATCTCATTCTACTTTTAAAAAATGAAACATGCTAGGTTTAGTCATTTTGGCTATAAGTCAATATTTTTGTTTTTAATGCTTAATGCGAATGAGTAAAAAGAGATTAATCTTAAATCAACCCTTACTGAGTGTTATTCTCAAAAGGCTGTCTCAAGAGATAATTGAGAATCATGGTGACCTAGAAAACGCTGTTATTATAGGTCTTCAGCCTAGAGGAGTTTACTTGGCAGATAGGATAGTAGGTATTTTAGAAGAGGAACTGGGTAAGAAAGTGCTTAGTGGCTCTATAGATGCTACCTTTTATAGAGATGACTTCAGAAGGAGAGATTCATTTTTGAAGCCAAATGCCACCAATATCAATTTTGTAGTTGAAAATAAGAATGTCATTTTAATAGATGATGTTTTGGCTACGGGCAGAATGGTAAGGGCGGCTATTGATGCCTTACAGGCATTTGGCAGGCCAACCAAAATTGAATTGTTATGCTTAATAGATAGGAGCTATAACAGAGACTTGCCTATTCAGCCAGACTATACGGGTAAGAAAGTTAATACCCAAGACACTCAAAGAGTATTGGTGGAGTGGACAGAGCAGAAATTTAAGGAAGATAAAATCTGGTTGATGGACTCCTGATATATGTCTCTACAGGTAGAGGAATTGATTTATGCGTACTTAAATGGCTTTTTTCCTATGGCTGATGCCAATGGAGAGATTTCTTGGTATGCTCCAGACCCTAGGGCCATTATTCCATTAGAAAACTATAAGCCATCTAAATCACTAAGACCTGTATTAAATAGGGGGCAATTTGATATCCGAGTTAATCAGGATTTCAGAGGAGTAATGAATCACTGTGCCAAACCAAGGTTCGAAGCTGATGAAACTTGGATTTCAGATGAAATAATTGATGTGTATTGTCAATTAAATACTACAGGCTTCGCACACTCTGTGGAGGCTTATGAAAATGAAATATTAGTAGGAGGCCTTTATGGTGTATCTATAGGCGGCGTGTTTTTTGGAGAGTCTATGTTTCATTTGGTTTCCAATGCTTCCAAGGTTGCCTTTCATTACCTTATCGAAATTCTAAAACATAGAGGTTTTGTTCTTTTAGATACCCAGTTTATCAATGACAATGTCTTAAGGTATGGTGCTATAGAAATACCTAAAGATGACTATGAAGCCAAGCTTGAAGAAGCAATAAGTAAGAAAATGACTTTTGTACCGTCACTGGGTGCCTTAAAACTTGCGGAGGTTATGGTTTAAGAGCCAAAACCAAATATGGCAGGTTTCTTATGAATGTCAATGTCTTTATACTCCTTCCATTTTCCCACACTCTTAGTCTTAGAGAAAGCGTCAGGTGCTGTCAAATTTGCCGAAATGGTCAGTTTTGTACTTGGATTGCAGGTCGCTAAGATTGCCTGGAATAATTGTCGATTTCTGTATGGGGTTTCCATAAAGAGTTGTGTTTGACCAGAGGTGTGGCTTAATCTTTCTAATTCCTTAATTCGCTTAGCCCTTTCTTTATTGTCAATAGGCAAGTAGCCATTAAATGCGAAACTTTGACCATTAAAACCTGAAGCCATTAATGCCAGTAGGATAGAAGAAGGACCGACTAATGGTATTACATTATAATCTAGCTGATGAGCTATTTCTACCGCCAATGCTCCTGGGTCTGCTATTCCTGGGCAGCCAGCTTCAGAAAGAATTCCTACATCTTCTGTTAAAGTGGCCATGAGGTTAAAAGTTTCTTCAAATTCAGAATCCTTTGTCAAAATATGAAAAGTGATATCATCTATAACCTTACCTATTTTAAGAGCAGAAATAAATCGCCTGGCCGTTTTGATATTTTCTACAAAGAAGATATCCAAAGTTTTAACACGTTCAATAAGTTCAGGTGGCAAAACGGCGTCTTTGCTATCTGGAGAAAGTAGCGTTGGAATAAGGTATACTGAGTTCATTATTTTCAAATATGTCTTACAGATAAATATTTAGACCTTGAAGCTTCGGTGAGCGTCTAGTTTTAAGAATATGAATAGGAGAATAGTGAACGACCATAAGGATGAACCTCCATAGCTAACAAAGGGGAGCGGTATACCAATTACTGGCATAAGCCCAATGGTCATACCTATATTTACCAAGAGGTGAAAAAACATAATGGAAGCCACACAGTAGCCATAAATCCGGGCAAACTTATCCCGCTGCTGTTCTGCCAACAGGATTATTCTGGTAAAGAGGCCAAGGTATAGGGCAATTAATACTAAAGCTCCCACAAAACCCCATTCTTCGCCCACAGTACAGAAAATAAAGTCGGTAGACTGCTCTGGTACAAAGTCAAATTTGGTTTGAGTGCCCTGCAAATATCCTTTTCCAATAAAGCCACCTGAGCCAATAGCCAGCTTTGACTGATTTACATTCCAGCCAGCTCCTAAAGGATCGGCATCTGGATTTACCAAAGCTTCAATTCTTCTTTGCTGATGGGGTTGAAGTACTTTAGTTAAGAAAAAATCTAAGCCTAAAGTAAAGGTGGAAAATAAGAGATAGAGCCCCAAGAGGTTATAGAGGTTTTGCCTAGAACGGTCTCTTTTTGAAAATACTAGAAACCAAAATAGCACTCCGAGTAGGATTAATCCGCCCATGATGTACCATTTGGAGTAAAATAGGGAGAGTACCAGTATGGTTACAAATCCTAGGAAAAGGGCAGGGAAAATAGAAGGTAAGCCTTCTCTATAAAGTACTACCATAAATATGGCAAACGTTAAAGCCGAACCCGTTTCTTTTTGTAAAATGATAATGATAGGTGGTACCAATATGATGGCGGCAGCTTTCCATAAATCTTTAAACTTCTTTAGATTGACCGTTTGTGAGCTTAAAAACTTTGCTAAAGCTAAGGCAGTAACTGTTTTAGAAAACTCAGCAGGTTGTAAAGAAAAAGAGCCTAATTTAATCCAAGAGCGAGAGCCTTTAATATCACTACCTAAAAAGATGGTAGCTATCAGAACCAGTATCATAAACCCATAAAATATATAGGCAAAGGAGTCGTAAACCTTATAGTCTACAAAAAGTATAAGCACCACAATAATGCTAGAAAGACATAAGAAAAGAAGCTGTCTTCCGGCGTTATGCTGTAGTGAAAAGAAAGCGATTGGGTCCTCTGGATTAAATACGGCTGCGTAAATATTTAAATATCCCACAATTACCAAGGATAAGTAAAGTATTACCGTAATCCAGTCAACTCCATTTTTAATATTAATTTCTCCTGCCATTAACTATTTTGCTACGGCAGAGGCTGCCACTGTGGTGTAACTTGTATTTTTCATTCTTTCTACTAAGGCTCTTCTTTCTACCTTACCTGTTAAGTATTTCTCAATAATAAGAGAAGATATAGGAGCAGCAGATGAACCACCATATCCTGCATTTTCTACTACTGCGGCTATTGCTATTTGAGGGTTATCTCTAGGGGCAAAAGCAATAAAAATAGCGTGGTCTCTTCCTTTTTTGTTTTGAGAGGTTCCGGTTTTTCCTAAAATAGGAATTTCCTTCATGTAGGCTTGGCGTGCAGTACCAGCTCTTAGTACTTCTTCCATACCATTATAAATGGCATCAAAGTGTTCTGGAGAAATTCCAGTTTGATGTATTTCAAGCCTTTGGGGTTTCATCCCTTTTTTGTCGGCACCTACTCCTCTAATAAGGTGTGGCGTTATCCAGTAACCTTTGTTTGCAAAAACGGCGGTCATGTTGGCAAGTTTTAATACGTCTAGGCCAATTTCTCCTTCACCAATTGCGAGGGAGTAGATATTAGAAAACTTCCATCTATTTTCTCCGTAGTATTTATCATAAAGAGGTAGCCCAGGAAGAAGTTGGCTCCTTTCGCCTGGAATATCAATTCCTAAATGTGTTCCAAAGCCAAATTTCTCAACCATATTTCGCCAATTGGTCAATCCTTCTCTAGCACCAATGAATGGACTTTTCTCGTTGGTGTTTTCAATCAACCTCTTAAATACATTGTAGAAATAAGGATTACATGAATACTGAACAGCATTGTTAAGGTTAGACATGTGGTGCAAACCATGACCATGACAGCCCATTGGAGAATACGCTCCAATAAATGAAGTTTTCGGATTTATTACACCTTGCTGTAAGCCAACTACGGCTTGAACAAGTTTAAAAGTAGAGCCAGGTCTGTAAAAAGAAGAAATAGCTCTATTAAAAGTTGGCTTATCAGGATCTCTGATAAGGTTCATATAATTGTCAGAAAAAGCTTTTCCTGAGAGTAAGTTTGGATCATAAGTTGGATAGGAACCCATGACTAAGATTTCTCCCGTCTTAGGTTCAATGGCTACTATAGAGCCCACTTTGTTTTGGAAAAGGCTATCGGCTAGTTGCTGTAGTTCCATATCAATAGAAGAGTAGAGGTCTCTTCCTACCACAGCGGTGGTGTCATAAGCACCGCCTTCATAGCGACCTTTGTCTTCCCCCTTTACATTCATCAGGGTAAATCTTACGCCACGTTCGCCACGTAGTTCTTCTTCGTATTCTTTTTCAATTCCAGAAAGTCCTATATAATCTCCTTTCCTGTAATATCGAGTTTCTTGTTCTTCGTAAAACTTCCGTGGCACTTCTCCAATATAACCTAGAGCATTGGCAAGTGTATGGCCAGGGTAGCTCCTAAAAAAAGATTGTTCAAAATGGAAACCTTTAAAATTAACCATGGCATCAGCTACCTGGGCAAATTCCGTTTTGCTTAATTGTTTCTTGAAAAGTGAGGCTCTGTTTTTAGAGTAGGCAGTAGCCAAAGCCAAGGTACTATCAAAGTAGTTCCTGTCAATATTTAAAACCTTGCAAAACTTTAAAGTGTCTAAGTTTTTGACCTTTCTTGGGGTAACGTACATATTGTACACCTCTTCATTTTTGACCAGCAACTTGTGGTTACGGTCATAAATTTGTCCTCTTAGAGGAACCTCAACGTGTCTTTTAATAGCATTGGTGGCCTCAATAGAACGGTATTTAGGATCAATTACTTGAAGATAAAATAGTCTAATAAGGTAAATGGCACCAATGGTAAAAAAGAAGAAAAGAATTACATGTTTTCTGCCATCATACATAAGCCCGGAAAGTCTTTAGAAATTAGAAGACAAAGGTCTTAAAATTTGGACGTTAAAACCAAAATGGGGCTGATTTATTATGTAAAAATTACAGTACTGCTTAAAAGCTTCTTGAAATATCTTTAAAGGTGATTTTTTAAAAATAATAGTACTTTTGTGCTTATTGTGAATAAGGTTTTAAAACATATAAGATTAGAAGACTTGCCAAGTGTGGCTCAGCAGATTATAGAATTTGCTGATGATACCAATGTTTGGCTGTTTGAAGGAAATCTGGGAGCAGGAAAAACTACGTTGATTAAAGAGTTATGTAGTCAATTAGGTTTTTCAGAGCCAGTTCAAAGTCCTACTTTTTCTATAGTGAATGCTTATCCATTAGATAATGGAGCAGAACTTTATCACTTTGACTGTTACAGATTAAAAAATGAGGAAGAAGCCTTCGATTTTGGCATAGAGGAGTATTTATATAGTGGGAATGTATGTTTGATAGAATGGCCCGAGGTTATAGCCAATTTGCTTCCGGTACCACATCTTCTTATTTCTTTAGAAATTGAGGAAGATCAATCAAGAACTATTGGACTTGAAATAATAAAAGAATGATGGATTCATCAGGAAAACTTGGGAGTAGTTTAGAAACACAGGAGTCGCCTTTGGCAGTAAAAGAGCGGAATAGTGAATTTTCTATAGGACTTCCGAAAGAAAACTCGGTTTCAGAAAAAAGAATAGTTTTAAGTCCAGACTCTGTTTCTGTTTTGGTAAGAAACGGAATGAGTGTGAAAGTAGAGAAAGGGGCAGGGGAAGCTGCTGACTTTACGGATGAATCTTATAGTGAAGCAGGAGCGGAGATATGTATATCAAGAGATAGGGTTTTCTCATCTAGAATTGTTATCAAAGTAGACCCACCTACTTTAGAAGAAATAGCCCTGATGCAGCCAGAAAGTGCACTTCTTTCGGCTTTGCAATTCCAGCATCAGTCCAAAGCATATTTTGAGGCTTTGATTCAAAAAAGAATTACAGCTATTGGTTTTGAATATATGGAAGATGTGGCTGGTAACCTTGCAGTTATTAGAGCCATGAGCGAGATTGCCGGTAGCTCAGCCATTCTTTTGGCGTCAGAATATTTGGCTAAAGGAAGAGGAACTTTGTTAGGAGGTATTGCAGGTGTTCCGCCTACTTCGGTGGTAATATTAGGAGCAGGTACAGTGGCAGAGTTTGCTGCCAGAGCTGCTTTGGGTTTAGGTGCAGATATAAAGATTTTTGACTCTTATCTATATAGGTTACAGCGTTTGAGGTATTCGCTTGGTCAGCATATTTTTACTTCTATTCTTGATTCGCAAAACCTATGTAAAGCATTAGCCGAAGCAGATGTGGTGGTGGCAGCTATGCGTTCTGAGAAAGGATTGTCGCCTTTAGTGGTGACTGAAGATATGGTGAAGAGCATGAAGAATAATGCGGTAATTATAGATGTGGCCATAGACCAAGGAGGGTGTATTGAAACATCTACGCCAACTTCGCACGAAAGTCCAGTTTTTAAGAAGCATGGCGTCATTCATTATGCTGTGCCAAACATAGCATCACGAGTGAGTAATACGGCGAGTCATAGTTTGAGTAATATTTTTACGCCACTTTTACTTAAAATAATAAATCTGGGTGGCATGGATGAGATGATTCTCACGAACCAATGGTTTCTTAAAGGTGTTTATGCCTTCAAAGGAAATATTACGCATCAGAATATTGCCAAGAAATTTAGTTTAAGACATAGGGATTTAAGGCTTCTTTTAGCAGCCAGAATTTAAATAGAAAGGAAAATGATAAATCATTCGAACGAAAACACAATTATGGATGACGCTAACTCGCCAGAGTTAGATAAGAAACAAATGGGTTTAGTAACGGAAGATTTCTTAAAAGTATGTGACCACTTAAAAGAAGGTTCATATCAAATTAGAAGTAGAAAATTTAGTGAATACCCGGTTTTTGTGGCCACCATTGCCGATGTACCTTTAGGAAACACTTTATTTTTCAAAGATGACTTAGGAACTCGCTACGAATACAAAGCTACCTTTTTAGAGGAGTTTATAGAGCGTGGCATAGTAGGAGCTGAGTCTGAAGCCCTGTTTAAAGAACACTTTAAAAACCCAGAGGAGTACTGCTGCCTGTTCGTAATGGACGGTAAGTTTGCTGGCTTTGTATATATTCCTTTTCCTGAAGATTGATTTTAGGCTTTGACTTTAAATTCTGACGTAGTATGAAAAACTATGTCAGGATTGTTTTCCATATTCATTCTCAAAATCCAATCTGTTTCGGCTAAAAAGACAGGATTCTTGTCTTTGTCGTAGGCTATGAAATTATTCTTTAGCCTTATAAATTCAGCCAATTTATCTGGGTCTTCGGCGGTTATCCAGCAAGCTTTAGAGTAAGGTTTTGCTTCAAAACGGCATTTGGCTCCGTACTCTTGAAGTAACCTATGTTCAATTACCTCAAACTGTAGTTCACCCACCGTTCCAATAATTTTTCTATTTCCAGGCTGCATGATAAATAGCTGAGCCACGCCCTCTTCTGAAAGCTGTTGCACACCTTTTTCTAGCTGCTTCGCCTTCATTGGGTCGGCGTTTACCACCTCTCTAAATAGCTCTGGAGAGAAACTAGGTATTCCAGTAAATTGTAGTTCTTCGCCTTCTGTTAGCGTATCGCCAATTTTAAAATTACCTGTGTCATAAAGCCCTACTACGTCTCCTGGATACGCCTCTTCTACCACGTTTTTGCTATCAGCCATAAACATATATGGATTTGAAAAACGCATTTTTTTATCTAAACGAACGTGTTCATAGAATTTACTTCTTTCAAAGGTTCCACTACACACTCTTAAAAAGGCAATTCTGTCGCGGTGCCTTGGGTCAATATTAGCATGGATTTTGAAAACAAAACCCGTAAATTTCTTTTCCCTAGGTTCCACTACGCGTACATCAGTTTCTCTAGAAATAGGAAGCGGACTTACATTACAAAAAGTATTAAGAAGCTCCATAACACCGAAGTTACTTACAGCACTTCCAAAAAATACAGGGGCTAAGTCACCTTTCAAGTACTTTTCTCTATCAAATTCATCATAGATTCCCTCAATCATCTCCACGTCTTCTTGAAGTTGGTCGGCGTCTTTATCGCCTATCTTACTTCTTAAAACATCGGAGTCAAGGTCATATTCAAAAATGTCTTCTTCTAGTTTTGTCTTATTGACAGCAAAGAAGTTCATCTTATTTTCTAGTAAGTGATATACACCTTTAAAGTCTCTACCACCATTTACAGGCCAAGTTATTGGTCTAACGCCAATCCCTAGTTTTTGCTCTAATTCATCTAAGATGTCAAAAGGGTCTTGACCATCACGGTCCATTTTATTGACAAATATTATTACAGGAGTGTCTCGCATACGACAAACTTCCATGAGTTTTTCCGTTTGCTCTTCCACGCCCTTTACGCAGTCAATTACCAATATTACGCTATCTACCGCAGTAAGTGTTCTGTAGGTATCTTCCGCAAAATCTTTGTGACCAGGAGTATCAAGAATGTTTATCTTAAGGTCATTGTATTCAAAAGTCATTACCGAGGTAGCCACCGAAATACCACGTTGCTTTTCAATCTCCATAAAATCGGAAGTAGTTGACTTCTTAATTTTATTGGACTTAACAGCTCCCGCAGTTTGAATAGCCCCCCCAAATAAAAGAAGCTTTTCTGTTAGGGTAGTTTTACCAGCATCGGGGTGAGCAATAATGGCGAAAGTTCTTCTCTTTTTAAATTCTTTGTCGAAACTCATATGAAAATTTATCCTGCGAAAATGACCTGCAAAATTAGTTCATTTAAGTGATGCATGAAAGTCATTACTCGCTAATTGAACACAAAGGTTTTCTTAGGCTGCAAGTTGTAGTTTTCAAAGAAATGCACTAGACTCAGTATTTTTGGTGTTTTTCAAAGATTGTATTTTTCAAAGATTAGCTTTTGGTCGACAGGAATCTATTAATATCGACAAATCATTGATTTATATCTACTTGACTGCGTTTGTCATGACATTGGTGCAATATTTTTAAGAGCAATGATGTCTTTCTTTGTAGAATCGTTTAAGCTTTCCTAGACCTGTTATAATTTAAAAAAATCAAGAAAATGAAAAAACTACTCTTTTGCTTATTGTTATTGTCGTCTTATGTGTCTTACGGACAATCTAGAGGACAAGCCGGAAATTCCATAATTTCTGGAAGTATTGTGGACTCCGTTACAAATAATTTAGTCGAGTTTGCTGCCGTGGCTCTTTGGGATGCTAATAAGGCGGTTGACGGAACATTGACTTCGGATAATGGTAAGTTCAAGTTTGAAGGAGTAAAAGCAGGAACGTATAAAATTTTGGTGTCTTATGTTGGTTATCAACCTCTGTCATTAGAAAATGTCACTGTTAGCAAGAATTCAAATGTTGATTTAGGTGAAATTAAATTAGTAGGTGACAATATTCAGTTAGACGCAGTAACCGTAACGGGGCAGGCTTCGTTAATTGAAGATAAGATAGATAGATTGGTTTATAACGCGGAAAAAGATATTTCTAACACAGGTGGTACCGCGGAAGAAGTTTTAAGAAAGGTTCCGATGCTTAGTGTGGATTTGGACGGAGAAGTGGAATTAAGAGGTAGTTCTAATGTGAGGGTTCTTATTAATAATAAGCCTTCGGCCATTTTTGCTAGTAGCGTAGGAGAGGCACTTAGACAGATTCCTTCAGACCAGATTAAGTCGGTGGAAGTAATTACATCACCAAGTGCAAAATACGATGGAGATGGAACGGCAGGTATAGTTAATATAATTTTAAAGAAGAATACGCTTGCAGGTGTAACAGGTTCATTAAACTTAGGTGCTGGTTTGATAGGTTCATCGGCTAACGGAAGTGTCAATCTTCGTGATGGTAAATGGGGCGTTTCTTTACGTGGAAGTGGAAGAGCCTCATATAATTATAAAACAACAGGTGAGAATACGAGGGAAAGTGTTATTGATGGTTCGGCGACCTATTTAACCCAACTTGATGACAATATTGGTGTTTGGGGCGGAGGCCGTTATAGTGGAACATTTGACTATGATTTTGATAAGTCTACAAACTTTTCGATTACTTACTCTTTGAGAAATCGTGTTAGAGGTAGCGACGGAGAACAAGTTTCTACGCTGCTAGACAACTCAAGAAACTTGATTTATGAAAATATTAGAGATATAGATCAACGTAATAAAAGTAACTCTAGTGATTTGGATTTTACCTTTACTAAGAGATATGCAAACCCTGTTCAGGAGCTTACTATTTTAGCTCAAGTTTCTCAGAACAATACTGATAATTTCTATACAGCACTTGAAAATGGAATAGGAGCAGATAGTAGTGAAAATCAAGGGAAAGATAGAGAGTTAAACTTCCAGGTAGATTATGTTCAGCCTATGGGTAAGAAAGTGAAATGGGAAGTGGGAGGAAAGGGTGTTTTAAGATCAGCTCTTTCTGACGGACAGTTTTATAGCTTTAATGCTGCTACTAATAGTTATGCTCTTAATGATGTAAGGTCTAATTTCTTAGACTATGACCAAAATGTGTTAGCAGGTTATTCTTCATTTACGTTTGAATTACCTAACAAGTGGGGTGTTCAGGCAGGTTTACGTTATGAGAAAACAACTATTCAGGCAGATTTTAAAGAATTGTCAAATGTTGATATTCCTGATTATGATAACTTCTTACCAAGTATAACAGTTTCAAAACGTTTTAAGGAAGCAGGCTCTATTAGAACAAGTTACACGCAGCGAATTCAGCGTCCGTCAATTAGGTACTTAAATCCTTTTGTAGATTATTCTAACGCAAATAGTATCTCATACGGAAGTCCAACATTGGCTCCAGAGTTGGTTGATATGTTTGAAGTAGCTATGAGTACTTACTTTGGTACCAATTCCATCAATTTCTCTGTGTTTTCTAGAGTTGAAGATAATAGTATAACGTCAATTAGTAATGTTACTCGTAAAGATGGTTTAGATGTAACAGAAACTACTTACGGGAATATTGGTGTAAACAAACGTTACGGTTCTAATATCTCTGCCAATTTGAATCCTACAAACAAGTGGCGTTTAGGAGGTGGTGTAAATGTAGATTATACTTACATGGATAACCGAACTATATCAAACAAAGGCTGGAGTGGAGGTGTTAACCTTAATACTTCGTATTCCTTCCCGAAAGATTGGGCGGCTTCTTTCTTTGCATTCTATAGGTCACCAAGGGTGCAGCTTCAAGGAACTAGAAATGGCTTCTATTTCCACGGTATTACGGTTAAGAAGAGTATTAATAAGAAAAGAGGTAGCATAGGCTTAGGATTAGAGAATCCATTTGTTAAGACTATTGACTTTAAATCTGCTTTGGAAAACAGAACAGATGCTTTAAACTATTTCACTACTACTAGTAACCGTAGCATATATAGAAGAAGTATTCGTATTGACTTCCAGTACCGTTTTGGTAAAATGGAAAGCGACGGAAAAGGCTTGTTTAGAAGAAAAAGCAACAATCGTGGAGATGACTCTGTGGATGGCGGAGATGGCGGAGACGAGGGAGGCTTTTAAAAGTTAAGTTTAACTATAGGGTTTATATTTAGAGGCTACGCAAGTAGCCTCTTTTTTTATGCCTAAAGTTACTCTTTAAACTTCTGAATTACTTTAACTCGAAAGCAGCCATTAATTTTAGTAAGTCTGCATTTTTGCTACTCATCTTTGTGATGGTTGCCGATTTTTCAAAAGGGTTTTGCTTCTCTCTTCTTAAAGGGATGATTGGAACAAAAACTCTTTCTGGATTATTATTTTTGAAAGCTAACATAAGTGTATTGTTTTAATGACTTGTTTATAAGTCGTTTAATTTTCACACTTCAAAGATGCACAAAATATTAGCACAATGTTGCTGAAAATATTAGCAATTGATGTAATTTACTCATCATTAGCTCTTTATTGTCGCGTTCATTGCTAAATATTTGAGTGGAGGCTAGATTTATCTTCGCATTTCTCCGTAGTTTTCAATTTTTACCCCTGCTTTTTAGCAATTCCTGAACGTGTATATAGTGACTGTTATCTGCCGAGGTTCTTAAAACCTGAGCAGCTGGTAGTTCTCCTAAAGCTTCATGGGCTTCTTTCATCTTGGTAATAAGCTCCAAGCCTTTTTCTCGATTATCCTTAAATAAGTTAACATCCTCTTCAGGGTTGTTTTTGATATTAACCAGTAGTGTATCATGTGAAGCTACAGCAGATTTATATCCAGCTCCTTTAAAGCCTTCATAAGGAAGTTTTAGTTTCCAGTCTCCTTTTCTAAAAGCTTGTACTTGACCTCCATCAAAGAATAAGTATTCGTCGCTAGCTCTTTGTCCTTTATTCAGTAGTACATCTGTTAGGTCTTTTCCGTCAATAGCTCTTTTTGGGTTTAAGTCTATTCCTACCAAGTTCATGATGGTAGGGAACCAATCCATTTGGCTAGCCAGTCCTTCATATACCTGACCGGGCTCAATTTTCCCTTTCCACATGGCCAAAGTGGGTACTCGCATACCGCCATCAAAAGTGAACTGCTTGCCTTCTCTCAAATGCCCTGCGGAACCACCATGGTCTTCCATAACCAACCATGGGCCGTTATCGCTAGAGAAAATGACTAAAGTATTTTCTAATAAACCATCCTGCTCTAACTTGTTCAATATCTCTCCTACACTCCAGTCTATTTCTTGAATCACATCACCATATAGACCTCTATTAGAAGTTCCTTCAAAATCTTCGGATACATATAGAGGTACGTGGGGCATGTTATGAGAGAGATATAAAAAGAAAGGCTCGGCCTTGTGGTTTTCTATAAAGTCAATAACCTTTTCGGTGTAGGTTTTTGTGGTATAATGCTGGTCTACGTCAAAGTCCACCACGTCATTTCCATCTAGATAGACCACACTTTCCATGTCATTACTGTAAGGAATACCAAAATAACTGTCGAAGCCCTGCTGTAAAGGAAGAAATTTATTCAAGTGACCTAAATGCCATTTTCCTACTATGCCCGTGGCATAATTCTTTTCTTTTAGTTTTTCGGCAATCGTTTCTTCGTCTTCTGGCATGCCGGTATAGCTCTCAGGAAAGAATACACCATGAATGCCCATTCTCTGAGGTAGGCGGCCTGTCATTAGAGCTGCCCTAGAAGGGCTGCAAATATGAGCTGCAGAGTAGAAGTCTGTAAACTTGATTCCTTCATTGGCTAATCTATCAATATTGGGTGTGGCAATATCTGTCGCCCCAAAAGAGCTAAGGTCTCCATAGCCTAAATCATCCGCAAAAATGTGAATGATATTTGGTGGTCTTTCTGTTTTCTCATTTGAACATGAAATGGCAAATAGGCCAAGGAGGAATACTAAAGGTGTAAGTTTCATTATGGTTGAATAGGGTTGTTAGTGGTCAATTTAGGAAAAGAATAGCAATAATTAATAAGGTTTTACTAGTTCAAGATATTCTTTGAAGCTTGTCTATTATATTAGTTTCTGCCCTTTCATGAATTTATCAATGTATTGAGCTATTTCTTCACCTTTTTCTTCCTGAAGAAAGTGTCCAGCATTTTTAATGATAATCTTTTCGTCGTCTTTAATGGTAGGAATGAGCTTATAAAAAAAATTCTCTGCCCCACTAAATACTTTGTCTTTGTCAGAGAATAGGACTAAAGCAGGTTTATTCCATTTAGATAATATCTCTCGGGCGTCTTTCATTTCTTTTACCCCATCATGACTAGGGTCGGTGGGTACGAGCCCAGGGAAAGACTTTGCTCCACCTTTGTATTTTTTAGAAGGGAATGGTGCATTGTAAGCGGCCACTACTTCTTTTGATAGTTTTGATGCGGATGCAAACTGTACTACGCCACCAGTTGGAATAGAAGGGTGATATTTCGCAAACCATTGCCAAAGCTTAAAGCCAAAATTTGCTGGTTTACCAATCGGTAAAAAAGTGTTCAGAATAACCACTCTTTTAAATCTTTCAGGGAATTGCCCCAAAAGGCCAAGACCCAATAATCCGCCCCAGTCTTGTACTATAAGCGTGATGTCATTTAAATCTAGCTTATCAATAAAGTTTTTGAGGGATTTGAAATGTAGGTCATAACTATAATTTTTACTACCTACAATTTTATCAGACTTTCCGAAGCCTATCAAGTCCGGAGCAATGAACCTATGGTCTTTTAGGTGGGGCATAAATTTCCTATATAAATATGACCATGTAGGCTGCCCATGAAGGGCCAAAATAGTTTCGCCTTTGCCTTCATCTATGTAATGCATTTCCATGCCGTCAAAGTCTAGATAGTTTTCTTTGAAAGGGTAATCGGTGATTTGTTCGAAAGCCGATTTTGGTGTTTTAATAATCTCCATGGGTACTTTCCAATTTTCTTGGAAGATACAAATAGTAATTTGATTCAGTAAAGGGCATAAAAAAATCCCGCTTCGTATGGAAGCGGGATTTCTAAGAGCATGTCTTAAGAATTAGAATTTATATCTAACGCTAAAGTTCCAAGTTCTACCGTATCCGAAGAATGCAGTATTAGCAGTGCTAAACTGGATGTCTTGCTTAGTGTCATAAATAGCATCACCGCTTTCAGCGTGGATGTTAGTATAAGACTCAGCTATGTACTCAGTATCAAATAAGTTATTAGAGTTTAATCTAAACACTAATGAATTATCTTTTGGAAGGTTTACAGTGTAAGATACACCCAAGTCTACTAAGCTATAGTTAGGAAGCTGAACAGAACCTCTATTGTTAGCAGTGCTAAACTCGCTATCAGTTGGGTTAATGCTAGCGTGAAGGTTTCCATAATAGAAGTAATCAGCATCTATTCTGAAGCCTTTTCCTAATCTAGCAATTGCACCTAAGTTGAATGTTGTTTGAGCGGCATCACCCACTTTTACACCATCTAGGTATAGAGTCTCACCTTCAGAAACAATATTTTGACTGTCGTCATAAATTGTAGCTACGGCATTACCATCATATTTCCAGTTACCGAAAGAAGCAGCACCTTTAAATGTTAACATTTTAGATGGGTTATATCTGAAATCTAACTCAAGACCTTGGTGAATTTGAGTCACACCTTGGTAAGAGTAAAATCCTTCTACGTTGTCAGGAAGTTGATATCCACCAGACAATACTCTATCTGCCCACTTAGAACGGTATAAGTTAACGTTAGCGTTAAACTGAGAAGATCTGTAACCATAACCTAATTCTAAGCCAGTAATACCTTCGTTAGTAAGGAGAGGGTTGATGTCATTTCTAAAGTTCAAGAACATATTGTCCTGGAATGGCTGACGAGAATAGTAGCCACTGTTTGCAAAAATATTGTTATGGCTATCTATGTTATAGTTCAAGCCACCTTTTACGTTATAACCAGGGTTAACCACTTTTTCAGACTCTTCTTGACCAGCTGGGTAGTTGAAGTAATCATAACGAACATGAGACTGAGAAGAAACGGCTCCCTGAACAAAAGTAGAAAGAGGACCTTGAATATATTCTAATTGACCAAAACCACCAATGTATTTGATGTCTTCAGGATTGTCATATCCAAACCTTTGGTTTCTTGGAGTGTCATGGAATGACGCAGCCCAAGGGCCAGAGCTATAAGCTTCTGTTACATAGTATTGGTCACCTTGGAAGCTTGCTGGAGTAGCTCCATCAGCCCATCCATCAGCTCCTAGGAAATCTACAACTCTTCTAAAGTGCTCACCATGGTATGCACGAGCATCAAATCCTACATTGAAAGATAAAGACTCAGATAATTTCTTGCTGAAGTTTGTAATCATTCCGTACCACTGATGCTCATTAGCAGATGAACGTAAAACGTCATAAATTCTAGAACCATCTACTCTTGATCTATCACCTACTATATCACCAGCTGCGTTAGGAGCTTTAGAACCGTTGGCAGCTCTAATTGTGTTTAAGTCATAAAAGTCGCCATCTTGGCCAGCATAGTTTCTAAGGCCAATAGAGCCACCTCTACCCCAAGAACCGTAAAGTACAGTTGCCAATGAAGTTTTAGAATCTATTGTGAAGTCCCAGCTAAGGTTAGCTATTGGTTTGTGATAGTAGTTACCACCAATAGATGGTACGATATCATCTTTAACAGAGTTACCATTGTATCTTCTACCTTTCTCGATCAAAGTAGAAAGTCTATAAGAGTTTCTTTGGTAATGTTGTTGAGGAGCACCAGTAAATAAGAGGTTTAATTTGTGCTTCTTGTTTGGCATATATCCAGCAGAGATGAAATACGTTTGACCGCTTCCGTCTGTGTTGTCTATGTAACCATTACCTTGCCAGTGGCCTAAAAGGGCAGCAAAAGCAAAGCCATTATCCATTAAACCAGTAGAAGCATAAGCAGTAGTCTTAAGGTAACCATCGTTACCAACCATTGCTTGAACAAAACCACCTTTGTTTGCATCTACAGTTTTAGTTACAATGTTAACTGTACCACCAACAGAAGAAATAGCTAATTTAGAAGAACCCAAACCTCTTTGGATTTGAACAGCATCAGCTACGTCCATTACACCTTGCCAGTTAGACCAGTACATTTTACCATCTTCCATACCGTTGATTGGCTGACCATTTAATAAGAATGCCGTGTTTGATTGGTCAAAACCTCTCACACTAATTCTTGAGTCACCATATCCACCACCACCTTTGGTAGTATAAACAGATGGAGTTGCTTTTAAAATTTCAGGAAACTCTTGGTTACCTGCTTTAAGAGCAATTTCAGAACGCGTAATAGTAGAAACAGCGATAGGAGTTTGTCTATCTTTAGCGATATCCATTACACCTGTAATCACGATTTCTTCCAAAGCGTTTAAGTTCTCAACTAAAGTAATGTTGATTACACTAGCAGAACCATTATAAGCAATTTCCTGACGGTCAAAACCGATAAAAGAAACAACTAAAGTTTGACTACCTGATGGAATACCATTTAAAGTATATTTTCCATCGATATCGGAAGTAGTTCCGATAGCTGTACCTTTAACAGATACAGAAGCACCTATTAGAGGTTCGTTGTTGCTACCATCTATGATAGTACCAGACACAACGCTCTGAGCAAAAACTGCAGTAGCCATAAACATAACTACCATTACAAGCATACTAGCTCGTAAAAAAGTAAACTTTCTCACCATAACACTGGGGTTAATTTGTTTTGAAGAATTTGACATTAGTATTGTTAATAAGAGCCTTTCAAATAGTTTTAAGAATCGGACTCTTCCACAAAAGTACTTTTTTTTGTTTCCGATTAAAATCCCATTTCTAGAGACTCCCTTTAAATATAGAAAAAATACTATAAATTATTATAAGAGAAACATTATTAAATTGTTAACACCGCTCTATTTAGTCCTTTTTATGCCTTTTGAATTATTTTTTTTCTTTGTTTTTATTCGATTTGTGCAATTATGGTATTTCTTAAAATCAGTGTAGGGTTCTATAAATTAAAAGGTTTCGTATATGTATGCCTTATCGGAGCAATACAATTTAAGATCTAACGGTATCAAACTATTTGGGAGGCACTATCGTATTTTGATCTCAAGGTCTTTTAAACCTATACGAAATTTAAAAAAAAATGAAAAATAGATATTATACATTGTTTGCCGCTCTACTATTTGCCTTAACAAGTTGTTTCGCCATTGATTCTCCAGAATCTACAGCAGCACCTATTAACCATTCTATATGGGATGGACTATTGAAAAAACATGTAGATGTAAAAGGTTTTGTTAATTATGGAGGCTTTGCCAAAGATGAAGCACAGTTAGATAAATACTTGGCTTTGGTTTCAGATAATGCTCCTGCTAGCAGCTGGTCTACCAATGAAAAACTAGCCTATTGGATAAACGCCTATAATGCATTCACAGTAAAATTGATTCTAAATAATGCCGACCAAAACATATCAAGCATTAAAGACATTGGTAGCAAAATAAAAATCCCTTTTGTCAACACTCCATGGGATGTCAAGTTTATCAAAATAGGCGGTAAAGAAATGGATCTGAATAATATTGAACATGGTATTATAAGAAAGCAGTTTAAGGAGCCGCGTATTCATTTTGCCTTGGTTTGTGCTGCTAAATCTTGCCCACCTTTAAGAAATGAGGCTTTTGTGGCTTCTAAATTAAATGCTCAGTTAGACGACCAAGGCGTTCGTTTTATTAATGATTCCTTTAAAAATGAGGTTTCGGCTTCTAAAATGGATGTTTCAAAGCTTTTTGATTGGTACGGCGGTGACTTTAAGAAAACAGCCAGCATAGAAACTTGGATTAACAAGTATGCCAAAACAAAAGCCAAAGCGGGCACGGATATCACTTACAAAGAATATTACTGGGACTTAAACGGAAAACTTTAAAAGAGCTTTCAGGGCTTAAGCCAAATACTTGTTAGTTTTGCATTAAATCTTCGCTCAAATATGCAAAATATACTTTTCTGGTTCAGGAATGATTTAAGATTACATGATAATGAGGCTTTTTTAAAGGCCAGTGACTTAGGCAGGGTAATACCCGTTTATGTAATTGACCCAAGGCAATTCGAGAAATCGAAGTTTGGTTATAGAAAAACGGGGCACTTTAGAGTTAAATTTCTTTTAGAATGCTTGGCAGATCTAAAAAAGAGCTTGCAGGCTCGTGGTTCTGATTTGATAATTAGGGTAGGAAATCCTGAAGAGGAACTTGCCAAAATTGCTAAGAAGAAAAACGTGCTTTATGTGTTAGCTTCTAAAGAGGTAACCCAAGAAGAAACTTCTCAAGAGTTTGAGCTTTCGCAAAACCTAAAACGACTTAATATTGATATTGAGTTAATATGGGGTGCTACGTTATACCATGTAAGAGACCTTCCTTTTCAAATTAAATTTCTTCCTGATGTCTTTACAGATTTTAGAAAGAAGATGGATGCTCACGCCAAAGTGAGGCCTTTATTTGAAACTCCTGGTCAATTAGAAAGTGTAGCCGATATCAAATGTTCCGGCATTCCTACTTTGGAAGAATTGGGTTTTGATGAAGAAGAAATTAAAGATATCCCAAGTTTTTATGAAGGTGGTGAAACCGCCGGTTTAGCTCAGTTAGATAATTTTATTTGGAAAACAGAAAACGTCAAAACTTATAAAGAAACCAGAAATGGACTTTTAGGAAATGATTTTTCTTCAAAACTATCTGCATGGGTCAGCTTAGGCTGTGTTTCTCCACGTAAAATTTACCATGAGGTTCGTCTTTTTGAAGAAAAAGTAATCAAAAACGAATCTACTTATTGGGTGATTTTTGAACTTATTTGGCGAGATTATTTTCATTTGGTGGCTTTGAAATACGGCATTAGGCTTTTCAAAATTTGCGGTATAAAGCATGATATGAATAAAGTCTGGCGTCAAGACAAAGAGGAATTTCAAAAGTGGGTGGATGGAGAAACTGGAATTCCGTTTATAGATGCCAATATGAGAGAGCTGAAACAAACGGGCTATATGTCAAACAGAGGGAGGCAAATAGTGGCAAGCTTCTTTACCAAAGATTTAAAACTAGAATGGTGGTGGGGAGCACGTTATTTTGAAAGCATGTTGATTGACTATGATGTATGTAGTAACTGGGGAAACTGGAACTACATAGCAGGTATAGGAAACGACCCTCGTCCAAACAGATATTTCCATATTCAGAAACAAGCAGAGAAGTATGACCCAGAAGCGGCGTATGTGAAGGCTTGGATACCAGAACTTAAAGATTTGTCTGCAGAAGAAATACAAAACCTCTATAATGGAGACGGTTTTGAGGCTTATCCAAAGCCAATGATTAAACTTCCATAGTTAAAATCACCTCTTAAAATGGTTTTAGACCGGTTTTCATTAATCGGTTTGAGAACTGTTAGAGAATTGATACATTTGATTACATAATTTTAAAAACCAATTAACCCCTTCTTCAAATATGAAAAAATTAGGAACCTTAGGTATTGTAGGCTTTTTGCTGTTATTCGGCATGTATGGCTGTAATTCTTATAATGGATTAGTAGAAAAAGATAATAATGTAGAGACACTTTGGGCGAAGGTTCAAACACAATACCAAAGAAGAGCTGATTTGATTGGCAATTTGGTAAAAACAGTACAAGGTGCAGCAGATTTTGAGAGAGGAACCTTGACAGACGTAATAGAAGCAAGGTCTAAAGCCACAGCTATCCAGCTTTCGGCAGATGACCTTACTCCTGAAAATATGGCTAAATTCCAAGCTGCTCAAGACCAGTTAAGTGGTTCTTTGAGTAGGTTATTAGTTTCTGTGGAGCGTTATCCTGACTTAAAAGCTAATCAGAACTTTTTAGAGCTTCAGGCTCAAATAGAAGGAACTGAAAATAGAATTTCGGTAGCGAGAAATGATTTTAATGCGGGTGTGGGAGACTATAACCTTTCTGTTAGAACATTCCCAAATAACTTGATGGCTGGTTTCTTTGGTTTTGAAAAGAAAGCTTTCTTTGAGGCATCTGAAGGAGCTCAAGATGCACCAGACGTTGATTTTGATTTCAAATAAAACATATGAAAGTTTTTTCAGAAGCGGAGAAAGAGCGTATTACTACGGCTATTCATAATGCTGAATTGAAAACCTCCGGAGAGATTAAAGTGCATGTTGAAAACAATTGCCCTTTAGACTCTCCTGTAGAAAGAGCCAAGGAGGTTTTCTGTTTATTATCCTTGGATCATACGGCCTTAAGGAATGGCGTACTATTTTATCTTTCTATTTCGGATAGGCAGTTTGCTATTCTTGGAGACCAAGGTATCCATGAAAAAGTAGGGACAGGTTTCTGGGAAGAAGAAAAAGAATTAATGCTTGAATACCTTAAATCAGGAAATACCGTAGAAGGGCTCAGTTTAGCCATAGAAATGGCTGGTGAAGCTCTTAGAAAACACTTTCCTTATCAATCAGATGATGTCAACGAAATATCAAACGACATCTCTTTTGGCAATATTAAATGATTAAATCACAGAGAAAACTTAAAGTATTTATTAATGTAAGAGCAGCATTGCTGCTCTTAATGACCTTTGCTTTAGGTTTTAATCTAAAGGCACAGGATATACCTGCGGCTCCCAAGCCAGCTCGTTTGGTAAATGATTTTGTAGGTGTTTTGTCGAGTTCTGAAATCCAGAGTTTAGAACAAAAGCTGGTGAACTTTGATGATACCACGTCTAACCAAATAGCGGTGGTGGTAGTTAAAACCGTAGAACCTTATGACATGAACAGTTACGCTGTCAAGCTCGGAAGAGAATGGGGCGTAGGACATGACGGTAAAAACAATGGTATAGTTGTACTTTGGGCTACAGATGATAGAAAAATATACATAGCCTCTGGTTATGGCCTAGAAGGTGCTTTGCCTGATGCATACGCTAAAAGAACGGTTGATAGAGTTATTATACCTTATTTTAAAGAGTCAAGATTTTATGAAGGTTTAGATAAAGGAACCGATGCTATTATAAAATACACTTCTGGTGAGTTTGATGCAGAAGCAGACGAAGCAGGGGAGTTTCCTCTTTGGGCTTTCTTTCTGATGGTGGTAATTATTTTTATAGTAGTTTCTGCTATCTCAAAGGGTGGTAGAGGCGGCGGAGGTATGATGAGAGATGGTTCGGCAGGGCATTATACTACCTACACTGGTTGGGGACGTCAATCGGGCAATTGGTCTGGTGGAGGTTTCGGCGGTGGTTTTGGTGGTGGCGGTGGCGGCGGCTTCGGAGGTTTTGGTGGAGGTAGTTTTGGTGGCGGAGGTGCCGGCGGAAGTTATTAAGTCTAAAGATTAGTCATAAAAAAAGCTCGATGAATTTTATTCGTCGAGCTTTTTCATTTTAGAAAAGCCTATTTTTAATTGGCTTCAGGCAATTTGTAACTCTTAGGTTCCCAAATGTTATTCTTACCATTTACGTCTGGTAGTCTGTTATCAGGGTCAATAGTTACAGAGACAATAGGAGAAGTAGAATTGTATCTAAATTTCCATTCAGAACCTCTTTGCCAAATTTCAACAGGAAGTTCTACTCTTTCTGTATTTCCGTTTGATTCTACCACTTCAATGATGGCAGGCATAGGTAACTGCTCTTTGGTAGATATAGTAATGATACTACCATTAGCTGGCAATTGGTCAATATACATGACATCGTCCACCGCAAGGTCAATTTTCCAATCGTTTGCTATCCAGCCTTTCCAAAACCATCCTAAGTCTTCGCCAGCGGCGTCTTCCATAGTTTCATAGAAATCAAATGGCGTAGGGTGTTTAAATGCCCATCTGTTTACATATTCTTTAAAGGCATAATCAAATCTGTCTTCACCTAAAACTAACTCTCTTAGCAAGTCTAAACCTAAACCTGGCTTATAGTAAGCTGCCAAACCAAAGTTATTTGACTGAATTACTTCTGGAATATTTAAGATAGCATCTCTACCATACATGTAAGGTGCATACTGTCTTCTGTTTAATGGAGAATAAAACTCACCATCGTTAAATGCTTTGCTTGATAAGCCATTAATGAAAGTATTAAATCCTTCATCCATCCATGCATATTTTCTTTCATTAGAACCCACAATCATCGGGAACCAGTTATGGCCAAACTCATGGTCTGTAACGCCCCAAAGAGAAGCACCGCCATCATCTACACCACAGAAAACTATTCCTGGGTATTCCATTCCTGAAACCACACCAGCCACGTTGGTAGCTACTGGGTAAGTATATTCAAAGATATAATCAGAGTAAAATTCAACACTGGCTTTTACGTATTCTGTAGAACGTCCCCATTTGGCATTGCTACCTACTTCGGCAGGATAAACAGATTGAGCCAAAGCAGTTTTTCCACTTGGTAAATTGATTTTTGCTGCATCCCAAACAAAGCTTTTAGAACTAGCCCATGCTACGTCTCTAGTTTGGATACATTTAAATTTCCACGTCAATGTGCCGTCATTTTTAGGCCTGCTAGAAGCGTCGTTTACTTCGCCTGCAGTTCTAATCATAACAGTTTCGTCAGAGTTAGCTGCTTCTTTTAAACGGCTTATTTGTGTACTAGTTAATACTTCCGATGGATTCATTAGCTCACCAGAACCTACTACAATATGGTCAGAAGGAACAGTAATGTTATATTCAAAATCACCATATTCTAAATAAAACTCACCACCACCAATATAAGGCAACACATTCCAACCTTCTACATCGTCATAAACCGACATTTTTGGGTACCACTGGGCTAGCTCATAGATAACACCGTCCGCAGCTTCATGTTTTCCTAGTCTGTCAGAACCATAGCGAGGAATAGGAAAATCGTAATCCATAGAGATGGTTACTTTTTCACCTGTTCTTAATGGTTCACTCAGTCTGATTTGCATACGGGTGTCAGAAATATTGTGCGAAGCATAAGTACTAGACGTTATAGAGCGTCTTTTGCTCACCGGTACATCTTTAGTCGCTTTAACATTTGAAATGTTGTAACCACCTGCAAAACCCATATTACCATGACGGCCACCCTCTAGTGCGGTCGTTTTTCCTCCTCTTGACTCGTCATTGAAAAGGTTTTGCTCTAACTGAATCCACACGAATGGAAGTAAGTCCGGACTATTGTTAGTATAAGTAATGCTAACATTTCCTTCCACCTTATTTTCTTCAGGTTTAAGAGCCACATTTATAACATAATCGGCAGAGTTTTGCCAGTATTGTGGACCAGGAGCTCCTGTGGCACTTCTATAAACAGTACCTTGTCTGTAAGCAAATAAAGGGTCAAAAGCCTCTTTGTGGTCGTAGTTTGATTTTTGCTGTGCTGTTGAACTTGAAGCAAATCCAAAGCAACAAAGCATAGCAACTATTAAAGTCTTCTTCATTAAAATATTATTGTTTTTCGTTTCTGATGTTAAGTAAGTGACAAAGTCAGTTTAAAATCGCTGCAAATTAAAGAGAATTATCCGGCTTTTGGATGAGCAAGTTTATGGATGTCCTTTAATTTCTCTATAGAATTATGGGTGTAAATCTGTGTCGCAGATAAACTAGAGTGCCCTAGCAGCTCTTTTATGGCATTTAAATCTGCTCCCTGATTTAAGAGGTGTGTAGCAAAAGTATGCCTTAAAACGTGTGGACTTTTCTTAGTTTGGGTTGATACCAAGGTGAGGTATTTTTTGACTAATCGCTGCACAAAAACGGGGTAAAGCTTTTGGCCTTTGTTTGTCAAAAATAAATATTCAGAGCTTTGCTCAAATTCTGTAGCCCGTTTGCTTAGGTAAGAAGTGAGTTTAAGTCTCAACTTGCCTGAAATAGGAATAATGCGGTATTTATTTCTCTTTCCAAGTACGGAAAGCTTCGCATCAAAAAGGTCTAAGTCAGTTAGTTTGATATTGATAAGCTCTGTCAATCTTAGCCCTGTACCATAGAGTAGTTCAATAATCATTTGGTCTCTACTTCCGGCAAAATCATCTTTAAAGGTTATTTCTTCTAAAAGCTGATTCATTCCAGTTTCAGCTATAAAAACGGGTGGCTTAGATGGTGTTTTTAAAGATTGGATTTTTAAAGTAGGATTCTTAGTGATTTTCTTTTTACGGAGTAGGTAAGAAAAGAATGCTTTTAGAGTCGCAATTTTCCTATTAATACTAGTGTTGGCTAATTTTTGATTTGATAGTGACACTACCCAAGCTCTTATTTCTCTGAAGGTAGCTTCGGCAGGCTTGTCGGTTTCAAAATCTTTAAGAATGAATTGGCAAAACTGTTCAAGGTCTTTTTGATAAGCCAAAACAGTATTTGGGCTTAACCTTTTTTCGTTTTTGAGGTAGGATAAAAAAGAATCGACCATTTCTGAGAAAGCACTGATTAGTACAAATGTACCTTTTCAATAACTTATTTAACTCAAAAATGGTCGAAAATATTCTTTACAACGAAGGATTAATCATCCTGACCGCCGTAAGTTTTTTGAATATACTTAGCTTTAAGTACTTCAAAACGTCTATCAACAGATTTCTTAGTGAATTGCTTACGGCTACGTAATTCACGCAAAACACGGGTACGCTCAAATTTCTTCTTAAAGCGTTTTAAAGCTTTCTCTACTGATTCGTTTTCCTTAACTTTTATTTGTAGCATACTTTACACCTCCTTCTTTTTTCTTCTTTCGGGCTGCAAAGATAGAGTTATTTAAATGAGTATCTTAGAATCAGGGGTAAATATTCTAAAAATCCTTAAACCGTCCTCTGTTGCGATAAATCCAAGTAGCACAGCCAAGAAAAACAGCCATAAAGACATAATATAATCCTGTGATTCTTACTTCGTCACCAAAAATGCCTAGATCTACCACCAAAAAAATGATAATTAAAATGCAAGAGAAGACGATGGTGGCGAGCGAAAGTTTTTTTATTATGTCTTCCATGAAGGCATTAAATTTATTGATGCCCTCAAAACTACGTGGTTTTAATTAAATTTGCTTCCGAAAAACCAGAAACCCCCTACATTTAAATGAGCAAGATTGACGAATTTAGAGACTCCGTAAACCAAGGATATACATTTAAAGGAGATAGCATTTTATTAGGTGCCGCCAAGTTAAACGACGAGGTAGTGCCTAACACAGGTATAAAAATTCCTTTGAAAACACTTAATCGCCATGGTTTAATTGCAGGGGCTACAGGAACAGGTAAAACAAAAAGCTTACAGGTTTTGACCGAAGGTTTGAGCGAAAACTCTATTCCTGTTTTGCTTATGGATATAAAAGGAGATTTAAGTGGTTTGGCAGCTGCTGGAGAAACTAAAGATTTTATTCTGGCTAGAACAGACGCCGCAGGAATAGAATATAAACCTTCTGCTTTTCCTGTAGAATTATTAAGCTTAAGTGACGAAAAGGGAGTTAAACTAAGAGCTACAGTCTCTGAGTTTGGGCCTATTTTGTTAGGAAAAGTTTTAGGACTAAATGATACCCAAGAGGGAATTGTTTCAGCGATATTCAAATATTGTGACGATGAGGGTTTAGCCCTTTTAGACTTAAAGGATTTTATAAAAGTGCTTCAATACCTCACGGACGAAGGGAAAGACGAGTTTGAGGAAGACTACGGTAAAATATCAACCACTTCTTTAGGAACTATCATGCGTAAGGTGATAGAGCTGCAGCAGCAAGGTGCCGACCAATTTTTTGGTGAAACCAGCTTTGATGTGGATGACTTGATGAAGATTGATGAGAAGGGAAGAGGTGTGATTTCAGTATTGAAGGTAACTGATTTGCTAGATAGACCTAAGTTGTTTTCAACATTTATGTTGAGTCTTTTGGCAGAACTTTATGCAGGCTTGCCAGAGGCAGGAGATGAGGACAGACCTAAGTTGGTCATATTTATTGATGAAGCTCATTTGGTTTTTCAGGAGGCATCTAAAGCTTTATTACAGCAAATTGAGACTGTTATCAAATTGATACGTTCAAAAGGGGTAGGGATATATTTTTGTACGCAAAACCCTCAAGACATTCCAGCTCCTGTATTGAGTCAATTAGGGTTAAAAATACAACACGCTTTAAGAGCATTTACAGCAAGCGATAGAAGGAAAATCAAAGAAGCTGCGGATAACTATCCATTAACAGACTTTTTTGATACAGAAGAAACTTTGACTTCCATGGGAATAGGGGAGGCTTTGGTGACTGCTCTTGATGAAAAAGGTAGACCAACCCCTTTAGCCATAACTTATATGTGTCCGCCTAGAAGCCGCATGGACGTTTTGACCGAAGGTGAAATTGATGACATTGTTGACAATTCTAAATTGGTTAAGAAATATAATAAGGACATTGACAGAGAAAGTGCTTATGAAATTTTGAGTGTCAAAATTGAGAAGGCGGCGGAAGAGGCAGAGGCGGCACCAAAGCCTAAAAGAGGAAGACCAAAGAAAGAAAAATCTACCATGGAGACTATTTTAGGTAGTTCGGCTGCGAGACAAATGGGAAGAACTGCTGCCAATCTTTTGACAAGAACGCTTTTGGGAGCATTGGGAGTAAGTACCAGAAAGAAAAATTGGTTCTAAATCAATAATTATAAGCTTTTATTTAAAAGCTAAAACTTGACAATATGCTCATAGGGATAGGTGGTGTTAGCCGTTCGGGGAAAAGTACCTTGGCGAATTTACTGGTGACTTACTTTAGGAAAAATGGTAAGAAGGCCATCATTTTTCACCAAGATGACTTTGTTTTCCCGGAAACCGAAATTCCGAAAGTACGTGATAAAACAGACTGGGAGTCGCCTAGCTCTATTGACCATGCACTACTCTTTGAGTTGGTAGAAGAGTTTAATGCCCGTTTTGATGTGGTGATAGTAGACGGTCTTTTCGCTTTTTATGACCAAAACTTAAACGACCTCTATGATAAAAGGTTGTTCATCAAAATATCAAGAAGAAGTTTTTTTATTAGAAAAGTGGCAGATAATAGATGGGGATACATTCCAACTTGGTTTGTAGACCATATTTGGAAATCTTTTCTGAAATACGGAAATGATAAAACTATCAAAGGAGATTATATCACGGTGTCTGGCGAAGACGAGTTTGATATGGAAAAGGTTAGAAAGTATTTGGACTAAGGAGTTCAAGATTAAGATTTTATAAAAAATTGGTTCCTGGCTTACTTTAAAAGAAGCGGAACCCTTTAATCAAAATAGAGAAAATGACCATAATAGACGGTAAAGTAATTTCGGCTCAGGTAAAAGCAGAGCTTAAAATTGAGGTAGATAAAATTAAAGAAGCGGGTGGTAGCGTTCCGCATTTGGCTGCTGTTCTGATTGGAGATAATGGAGCCAGCGAGTCTTATGTAGCTAGTAAAATCAAATCTTGTGAGCAAATTGGTTTTAAATCAACTTTGGTAAGAAGAGATGCAAGTGCTACCGAGGAGGAGGTTTTAGAGATTATTGACGAGTTAAATAAAGACGAAGATATCAATGGTTTTATAGTGCAGTTGCCTTTGCCAGACCATATCAATGTTGATAAAATTATTGAAGCCATTGACCCTAAAAAGGATGTGGATGGTTTTCACCCGATAAATATTGGCCGTATGGCTAAAGGGCTTCCTGCATATGTTTCTGCTACGCCTTATGGTGTTTTAGAACTTATGAAGCGTTATGATATTGAAACTTCAGGAAAGCACTGTGTGGTGGTAGGAAGAAGTCAAATAGTAGGATTGCCGATGAGTATTTTGATGCAAAGAAATGCTTATCCAGGAAACTGTACGGTTACTTTAACGCATAGCAGAACCCAGAATCTTAAAGAAATTACACTTCAAGCCGATATTTTGGTAGTGGCTCTTGGCCGCCCAGAATTCATTACTGCAGACATGGTAAAGCTAGGTGCAGTGGTGATAGATGTAGGACTTACACGCGTAGAAGATGCTTCTAAAAAGCGTGGTTTTGCACTAAAAGGCGATGTGAAGTTTGACGAAGTATCTGAAAAAGCAAGTTTCATTACACCAGTGCCAGGTGGCGTAGGCCTTATGACAGTAGCTTCATTGATGTATAATACGCTTTTGGCTTCTAAGGGGGAGATATATGGGTAGGCTTTATTCTATCATTTTCTTCTCATTTTTGACGATTATTTGCAATGGTCAAGAACCAGTTTTTAGCAAATATAAACCAAATTTGGAAGCCTTTGATTTTCGTGGAAATCCCATAGAAAATGATTCAATGGGAAGATTTTTTATGAATTTTCATGTTGGGTTTGAAGAGTTAGATTTTTGGTCAGGGAAACCTACTTATTCCTGTCACGCAATTTATTTAGCCGATTCTTCATGGTTAAGTCCTTTAAGAAATATAAATGAGCAAATTGAGTTTTTTCAAACAGAGTTTGATTTAGTCGAACTTTTGATGGTTAAGCTTAAAAAAGAACAAGAGTTTCAATATAAAATACTTAACCGACCACGACTTGCCAAAATTGATAGAAAAGTGGAAGAATATGGGAAGGAAATTCAATCTCAGTTATATCAATTACGTAGGGAAAGCGATTTTGGTCGTAATGTCGAAGTAACACGTATTTGGTCAGTAAGAATTAAGAATGAGTTGATTAAAGAAGATGTATTTAAGTTTTAAAAGAATAATTTGTTTTATAAAGCCTTTTAATACACACGTGTAAAATCCTAGGAACTTGCACGTGTTCTTTTTTTGTTCTAGCTTTAGATATAAAATCATTATCAAAATGAGCAGCACTAAACTTACATTGACAATAAAAGACCCAAGTATTATTGAGGCCGCAAAGGTCTATGCTAAAGAACATGGTAGAAGTCTTTCTAGCATGGTAGAAAATTATTTGGCGTCATTTACTACGGATAAAAAAGAGGAAGAATATGAGATATCTCCAGTGATAAAATCAATTACAGGACTAGGGAAGGTACCAGCAGATTGGGATTCTAAAAAGGCTTTAATGGAAGCATTAGAAGAAAAGTACCTCTAAAATGAAGCACATTTTAATTGATTCAGATGTAATTTTAGATGTCCTGTTTGAGCGAGAACCTTTTGTTAAAGAAGCACAAATAATCCTTTCAGAATGTTTAAAGGAAAAAATTAAGGGGTATGTTACTTTAATAACCTTAGCAAACATTAACTACATGGCCACTAAAGTGATTGGTGCTCAAAACGCCCTTAACTTTATAAAAGAAATAGAACGATTTTTGCACGTTTTGCCGGCGAATAATAAAATTGCACAAGAAGCATTGTACTCTAATTTTAAAGATTTCGAGGACGCTTTACAAAACTTTTCAGCTGTCTTTAATAACGACGTGAATTATATTATCACTCGAAATACGAAGGATTATAAAAATAGTGACTTAAATGTTTTAACCCCCTCCGAGTTCCTAAAACTTAATCCTTAGCCATCACCACCTCATCCTTCTGATAGCCATAAGCTAACCTAAGAGGAGCCGTGTGAGCATTATCGCCCATTGAAACATCAATATCGTCCATGTTAAACTGACTTGGGTGTTCGTAACCACAGGCATGAGTTATTTCCATGATTTCTTTTGTCAGGTTCTTCATATAATTGGCAAAGCGTACACTTTTTAAAGCTGGGTCTAGACCAGCTTCTAACCATTTATTATTGGTCGCAATTCCCGTAGGGCATCTGTTGGTATGGCATACTTGAGCCTGTATACAGCCAATAGACATTAATGCCTCACGTGCTACATTAATAATATCAACACCCATAGAAAGAGCCATGATAGCACTTTCAGGCATACCTAACTTTCCAGAACCTATAAAAGTGATTCTATGTGTAAGTCCGTAACGCTGAAAGACTTTGTAGACAGAAGAAAAAGCATAAACCCATGGTAAGGATACATGGTCGGCAAAAGACGGCGGAGCAGCTCCTGTTCCCCCTTCACCGCCATCTATGGTGATAAAATCTGGGCCAAAACCTGTGTCTTTCATCATAATGGCTAGCTCTTCCCACATTTCTAGTTTACCTACCGCAGCTTTGATTCCCACGGGCAAGCCTGTGTGCTTAGCTATGGTTTCAATGAAATCTACCATTTCAGGAATATTGCTAAAAGCAGAATGAGAAGCAGGAGAAAGCACGGCTTCACCTACTTTTACATGTCTTATTTCCGCTAATTCCTTTGTGATTTTTGAGCCAGGAAGTACACCACCTTTACCAGGTTTAGCTCCTTGAGAAAGCTTGACTTCAATCATCTTGATATTAGGATTTGCCTTAACTAAGGCTACCATTTTATCTAAATCAAAGTTTCCGTCATGGTCTCTTACGCCAAAGTAACCTGTACCAAAATGAAAGCAAACATCCGAACCAAATTTATGATAAGGCGAAAGTCCACCTTCACCTGTGTTATGATAGCAGCCAAACTGATTAGCCCCTTGATTAAGAGCAGAAACGGCTGCGGCAGAAAGTGAACCATAACTCATTGCCGAGATATTAATAATAGATTTAGGTCTATATGGTTTTTCTCTGTGAGCACCCATTATTTTGGCCGACGGGCAGGGCTTGTCAAAAGATTCGTTTGGGTCTGTTTTTAGGGGCATTAAAGCTGGCTTTATGAAAATGTAGCCTGCTTCATGGATGTCTTGGTCGGTTCCAAAACCTTGGTAGTGATTTTCTTTTTTTGAAGATGCATATACCCAAGACCTTTGCCTTCTATTAAATGGGAGTTCTTCTCTATTATTAGCTACAATGTATTGTCTAAGTTCTGGTCCAATACTTTCTAAAAGGTATCTGATATGACCTATTAAAGGGAAATTATGGACAATGGTATGCCTTTTTTGAATTATGTCTCTAATAATGATAGTGACAATAATAAGGACTAAATATACCCACCAAGGTAATGATGTGATGAAGTTCATTGAGATTAGAAGTTTAGTGTCACAAAGCTATTAAAAAAGCTCGTCTCTTTTCAGAAACGAGCTTTTTCATGATGAGTTTATAGCGAATAATATTATTGCTGCTCAATCACTTCACTCAAATGTTCCCAAAATTCAGGATAAGATTTAACTACTACCTCAGGTTCTTCAATAACCACATCAATCAACATAGCTAATGGAGCAAAAGCCATGGCCATTCTGTGGTCTTCGTATGTTTCAAAAACTGGAGCTTCCGTTATACTTGTGATGTTTGGATTTCCCTTTACTTCATAAAGATGATTTGTTTCAACTTCTACCAAGTCACCGCCAATCTTTTTAAGCTCATTTTGAAGAGCCAAAACACGGTCTGTTTCTTTGATTTTTAAGCTCTCTATTCCAGTATATTTAGCTGGAATATTTTTAGCAGCACATATGACCGCTACGGTTTGTGTTAAGTCAGGACAATTTGCAAAATCCCATTCTAAACTTTCAGCATCGGGAATTTTGGTCAAAAGAACGCCATTTTCTGTAAACGTACTTTCTACACCTAAAAACTTCATGATGTCTACTATAGCACTATCACCTTGAAGTGAATTTTCTTTTAATCCTAAAAGTTCAATTTTAGTATCAGCAAACCTTGATAGAGCCACCACACTGTACCAATAACTAGCACCAGACCAGTCTGATTCTATTTTGTAGCTAATTGGCGTGTATTTTTGAGGGGCTACAGAAAGCGTTTTAGCATCCCAATCTGCTTTAACAGATACACCAAAAGAGGCCATTAACTGAATAGTCATGGTGATGTAAGGGATAGAACCAATTTCACCAGTAAGGTTAATTTTTAAGCCTTTAGGTAAAGTAGGGGCAATCATCAAAAGAGCCGAGATGTACTGGCTACTTACGTCACCTCTAATACTTACGGTATCGGCAGTTTGGTTTTCAAAGCCTTTTATTTGATGTGGCGGATAGCCGTCATTTTTTTGATATTCTATTTCTACACCTATCGTTCGGAGGGCGTCTACCAAAATACCAATTGGTCGCTCTTGCATTCTTGGCGTACCTGTCATCAGCTTTTTAACTCCTTTAGAAGAGAAATAAGCTGTCAGAAAACGCATGGTAGTTCCAGCATCCAAAACATCGGCAGTATCCGAGTCTTCTTTAAGAAGACGAATCATGGTTTGCGTGTCTCTAGCAGAAGCAAGGTTCTCAAGGTCGCCTTTAAAATCACAGAGTGCGTTGATAATTAACGCTCTGTTACTTTCTGATTTAGACGAAGCCAAAGGTATTTTGCCTTGGTAACTATGCGTATTTTTTTTGAGAAGAATGCTTTCCATGAACTGCCTTTTAAATTTTGAGTGGCAAAGATAAAAGCAATGACTTAAAATATAATAAAAATATGGCTTTTGTCCTCGGTGTATTTGTCAATATTGAAAAACACGAAGCCTTCTTTTCTCATTAAACCTATACTTATTGAAAAACTTTTTCCTATTAGCTACCAATATTCTAGCAGCTTCAATTCCTGCTATGTAGTAAATGGTATTGATGTTTTCCCAGGGTTTTCTTTTGAAGTAAATCCAGTCTAGAGCCAGTGGAAGCAGCGTTACCGGCGATAATTTATAGTTTAAACCCTTCTGAATAGAACGCTTATAAAAGAGCTGTATGTCTTTCAAGTAAAACATCCGAAGCTCATACCGCTGCATGGTATTGTCAAAGTAAGTTAGTGAAAGGGTACTGTCTGTAAGCCTTGTAAGGTTTCCTTTAAACGGAACATCGTCAATGGTGAGCAAAGCTATTTCTTGGTCAAGAAATATTTTCTTTCTCTTTGTAGAGCCTATTTTTTCTATCACCAGATACTTCTCGTGATTTTGCATCGCCTCAAATTCCTCTGGATTATTTTTCCTTAAAATCTCTTCTACACTTTCCGCATCACGCATGTGCGGGTCTTGAGCATAGCTTTTAACTATAATCAGAAAGAAGAAAGCAAAAAATAGATGTTTATACATAACCGAATTAAGCTTTATCAGAAAACGAAACGCCACCAGATACTATAACTTTCATGGCTTCGGCACTTGATAAGTCCAGCATTTTTATACTTGTTTTTGGCACAATAAACATATCGCCCGAGATAGCATAACTATGCGGACAGTATACGGAGACCATATCAGCTTCGCCAATTTGCTCTAAACTGTCTTGGGTCAAAAAACCTAGTTTGTTCACACTGTTTTCTTTATTCAATGTTACCAAAACTGGATGTTTGAATTTTTTTTTGTCACCTACAAAAGCCGAAATCAAATCTTTAAAAGCCGAATAGAAAATCTTAACTACCGGTAAGTTTTTAATAGCATTTTCTACCCAGTTTTGAAGAGTGCTAGGCAGTAAGCGGGTAAAGACGAAACCAATTAAGGCCGTACCTCCCACCACTATCAAAAAACCTAAACCCGGAATTACGTATTCTTGGCTTTGGTTATCTGCCGCAAAACGAATTCTTGCTAAACTATCTACAAAATCAAAAGCACTGTAAAGTAAAAGGAGCGTAAAACCAACGGGAGCCACAAAAAGCAGCCCTCGCATAAAGTAGTTTAATAGGTGTTTTAAAATTCGCTCCATAGCTTATAGGTTAAGCACTTGTTTGTCTTTAGGATATTTTACGGTGTATTTAAGGTCAAGTTTACGACTTTGAGTGGCTGGAATATTAAGCTCCCAAGTAACTTTTCCTTTTTCCGAGTCTAATATACCACCACTTAGCTCTTCTATTTCTACTTCAATGTCGGAATTTTGAGAAACAGGTAATTGGTCTTCCACCAAAATATTAATAGCCTCGTTTTTCAGATTTCTTAAAGTTACCTCATAACCAAAACTTTCTTTCACATTAGACCCAAAGGTTTTTCTCGACTTATAGTTTTTAATGGCCTCTCGTTTTACTTCCACGCGTTCGTCTCTACCTAAGCTAATTTTTAATTTATCTTCCACACCTGCCGTGCGTAAATAAGAATCACCTACAAAAGTGCCTTCTAAATAAATCTTGGCCGGAGCCGACATTAAATTATACTTTTCCCAGTCCAAAACTTCGGCTACCAGAAAGCCATTGGTGTCAAACTTAGGAACTACGTAAGTGGTATATTTAGCAGGAAGGTTTAAATCTTGAATTTCTACAGTTTCTAAACTTCCAGTATTGATGGTATACGGAATACTGATGTCAAACTGGGTGTTTAGCATGTTTTCAGATACTTCTACATAGTTTCCTGCAGAAACCATATCAGCAGATTCTTCTGCCATCATTAAAGCTCCATCATTCATAGAACTTTTACGCATAGCCGCTGGAGCAGGAGGCCTGTTCTCGTAAAAATTAAGGTATTGCGGATAAAGCTCTGGCTTTACAGTTCTACTATTCACCTGAGCGGTAGATAAACTTAGAGAAGCATTATTCCAGTTTACACCGGTATTTTGAAAAACCTCAGCTTTATATTTAAGGTTGACAGGGCTTTCTGTATTTGCCACTCTAATATCATAATTTGGTCTCCAACCCGTGCCGTAAACCAAGTATTTTAGGTCAAGATTTGCCACTGTAGCTTTATTCGCTTTTACTGTAAGTATTATTTTACCAAGCGGCAGTTTTCTAGACGGGTCTGTTTTTATTTGATTTTCAATACCAGTTTTTTTAGCCTCCAAAGCTTTCTTTTTAGCTTTCAATTCTAATTTTTGAGTGCCGATGTCGGTCAATTTCTTTTTGAAGTATTTACTCATCGTCTCTAAATCGTCAGCAAACAAATCATCCGTGTCACTTTTGATTTTGGTGTTATCCATGACCATTTCTTCTTCATTCTTATTGACATCTAAGAGCATTTCTGTTTTGTCAATTTCAGATTGAAGCATTTCTAAAGAATCTTCAAGGTTTTGTATTCTTTTGGAGATAAAGTCTTTCTCGAAGTTGACTGCGAGCAGTATAAAATCTCCTTTCCCACCTACTTGAATGCTGTTCGCATCAATGGTAGAAGCCAAATCAGAGATAATGATTTTAGAAAGACCACTTTTCAAATTTGCAGTAACATTAGAGCTAATTTGAGCTCTATTTGTGAAAACGGTAATGTGTTTGATATCGGCATTAGTTTCCACGTTTTGTGCAAAGGAAACGAGCGATATGAAAAGTATTAAAACTGTGCTTAAGGACTTCATTATGTTGTTTTAGTTTTTTGAATGAAAGCTATCTTATTCTAAGAATAGAATAAATAGGGATTTGGTTCTAAAAACGCTTTTTTTTCGATTTTAGCGTCACCTAAAACTGATAATTGATAAATTCGCAGCTTCATAAGCCCAATATTAGCATGTTTGACCATAAAGAAATTAGAAAATTTACTGAAACTGTTTTCATGGCCATTGGCTGTTCAGAAAAAGACGCGAAGCTTTCTGCTGATGTCTTGATTTCTGCCGACCTAAATGGTGTAGATTCTCACGGTGTGGCTCGTTTGGCGGGTTATGTAAGGCTGTTTGACCATGGTAGGTTAAATCCTAAACCAAATATTAAGATAATTCATGAGACACCTTCTACCGCAACAGTAGATGGCGATAAAGGTCTTGGTTTGGTGGTAGCACCATTTGCCATGAATGTCGCTAAAGAAAAGGCTGAAAAAGTGGGTAGTGGCTGGGTTTCGGTTCAAAATTCAAATCATTTTGGGATAGCGGGTTATCACTCTTCTTTGGCTTTAGAAAAAGACATGATAGGCTGGGCTATGACTAATGCAGCCCCACTGGTAGTTCCTACTTTTTCTAAAGAGAAACTTTTAGGTACTAATCCTATTTCGGTGGCCATACCGGCCAATAAACAACCAGCATTTTTAGCTGATTTTGCATCTACGGCGGTGGCATATGGTAAAATGGAGATTCTTCAAAGGCAAGGGAAACCGGCTCCTATGGGTTGGGTGCAGGACTCAGAAGGAAAACTGACTGATAATAATAATGCAGTGAAAGAAGGTGGAGGTTTATTGCCTCTTGGTGGCGATAGAGAGCATGGAAGCCATAAAGGATACGGTTTAGGGTCAATAGTTGATATATTTTCTGGTGTACTTTCAGGGGCAAATTTTGGGCCTTGGGTACCGCCATTTGCTACGGCTGGTTTTCACGGAGTAGCTGCCGAACAAGTAGGAAAAGGAACAGGTCACTTTTTAGGAGCCATGCGAATTGATGGTTTCAGGCCGGCCTCAGACTTTAAAGAGCACATGGATATTTGGATAAACAGATTCCGCTCAGCACCTGCTATAGACGGAGAAAAAGTTCAAATCCCAGGAGACCAAGAGCGTAATTTTAGAGCAGAACGACTTCAAACAGGATTACCACTTAATGATAAAGTGGTGGAAAGTTTAGAGGAGCTTGGTCAGCGATTTGGGATTAAGTTTTAATCCAACCTCACAAAATTCAAATAATCAAAATTCATTTGACCCGTGGAGACTGTTCTAAGCGTAAGGATTTGTGTTCCTTTTTTGAGCTCCATTAGAGAAATACTCTTAATATAATTCCAGTGATGCCACTGTCGCCATTCTATGGAATCGGCTTGAGCATAAGTGCTAGGAATATTGATAATGCCAGATTTATTAATACCATTTATCGCTAAAGAAATCTCTGCATTTTGATTAGCGGTGTACATGAGTCCTATTTGATAAAGCCCCTTTCTCTTAACATCTATGGTGTAATTTGTCCATTCTCCCGCTTCTGTCCAACCTACATAAAGTTGTTTCATTTTTGGTTTTACCAAATTATGCGGGTTGTCGTCAATACCGCCAGCTTTGGTGTATGAAATGTCCACGGCTTCGTCTATTCTAAATTCATTGAGGTAAGTGCCATCTTTTGGGTTGAGTCCGCCGCTACCAGAGTTAGAGTGGTCGGTGTCATAATAGGCTACGTTTGCTCCTCCATTATCATAATACTCGCATTGAACTTTCCCCGGGATACTTTGAACGCCAGTCAAATATTGAGAATCGGAGTAAGGTGTTCCTTGATAGCTTCGCAAATACTTTTTAGAGCAGCTGGTAAATAAGCAAAGACAAAGAATACTTAGGGAGAGCGTTTTCATAGGTTCTTTAAAAGTACAGATGTAAAAGTAGTGAAACCGAAATGAGGGAAACGAGGTTTTTAATTAAAGGACCTTTGCCATCTCAAAATGTTTCATGCCTACTTCTTCAAAAGCAGGTTTGGGAGTTTTGGTATAGCCCAGCTTTACGTAAAAATCAGCAGCATAATGGCGAGCATGCAGTTTTATTTCTTTTACACCATTTTCTTTGGCGTAAACCTCTAAAGCATTTACCAGTTTTCTGCCAATCTGTTTTCCTTGGATTTCTGGATTGACCGCCATTTGTCGGAGTTTGCCAACCTGACCTTCTATTTTCAAAACCACTACGCCCACTACGGCAGTATCTAAAAGAGCTACAAAATGAATTTGATTAACTTCATCACTCAAATCATCATTTTCTATTTTAAGATTAATGGGTTTTCTTAAAATTTCATCTCTAAGTTTTAGTTCTGCTTTATAAAGCGGACTGTCAGAATTGATGATTTGTATTGTTACGCTTTCCATTTGAATATTATTTTCTATAAAACAAAAGTTCCTTTATGATTTCAATTTTCAAAGAAGTCTTACGTCTTTTGTCGTAAATCTTTTATCAATAAACAAAAATGAAAGTAAACGTAGGTTTGGTGCAGATGAGTTGTGTTTCTGATGTGGAAACCAATATCCAAAAAGCAATAGAGAAAACAAGAGAAGCTGCCGCAAAGGGTGCGAATATAGTTTGTCTTCAAGAGCTTTTTACTTCCCTATATTTTTGTGATGTAGAGACTCCTGAAAATTTCAATTTGGCGGAAGCCATTCCAGGTCCTACTACGGAACGTTTTCAGGCTGTAGCCAAAGAACTGAATATCGTAATCATAGCTTCGCTTTTTGAGAAAAGAGCAAAAGGTCTTTATCATAACACCACTGCGGTTATTGATGCCGATGGTGAATATTTGGGTAAATACCGTAAAATGCACATTCCAGACGACCCCGGATATTACGAGAAATACTATTTCACTCCGGGCGATTTAGGTTATAAAGTTTGGGACACCAAATTTGGTAGAATAGGCGTATTAATTTGCTGGGATCAATGGTACCCAGAAGCTGCTAGAATTACTTCATTAATGGGTGCTGAGATTTTGTTTTATCCTACGGCAATAGGCTGGGATACCACAGAGAAAAGCGAAGTCATTAATAAAGAACAATATGAGGCGTGGCAAACTATTCAAAGAAGTCATGCGATAGCAAACGGTGTTCATGTAGTTTCTGTCAACAGAGTAGGACAAGAGGCCGAGCAGCAGTTTTGGGGCGGTTCTTTTGTAGCTAACCCACACGGAAGATTGCTTTATTTAGCTTCGCATGATAAAGAGGAAGTACATGTTCAGGAAATAGACTCTGAAGTTACCGAGTATTACCGCACCACCTGGCCATACCTTAGAGATAGACGCATAGATAGCTATAAGCCTATCACTAAGAGGTATATTGATTAGGAAAAAGAGAAATTTCTCAGAGCGAGGATGGGTGAAAGTGAAAGGAGAATCTGCAGTGTACAGGTTCTCCTTTTTTTTAAGAACGCTCTCCAAAAATAGGACTAGGAGAGTATTTTAATTTGAAAGGCACAATGGTGTGCTTCTTAATATGTTCAACAGCTTCTTCAATATCGTCTGTAACCAAAAACATGTCTTTGTCTTTTGGCGAAATGGTTTTTTCTTCAATCATCTTTTCAACATGCATTGCTATATGCTCATGAAACTCCGTGCCAAAAACTACTATCGGAAACTCTTTGATTTTTCCTGTTTGAATGAGGGTCATTGATTCAAAGAACTCATCAAGCGTACCAAAGCCGCCAGGGCAAATTACAAAGGCATAAGAGTATTTGATAAGCAATGTTTTTCTTACAAAAAAGTACTTTAAATCTACCCACTTATCTAAGTAAGGATTTGGGTATTGCTCGTGAGGAAGAATGATATTAATCCCTACCGATTTACCACCAACGTCTTTTGCTCCTCTGTTGGCGGCTTCCATAATTCCTGGTCCGCCACCGGTCAAAATAGTGAAACCAGTTTTGGCTATTTCACCAGATAGTTTTCTGGCTTTTATATAGTGTTCGTTATCCTCTTTAAATCTGGCAGAGCCAAAAACGGTTACCGCAGGCCCTATAAAGTGGAGGTTTCTAAATCCTTTGATAAACTCTGCAAAGACCTCAAAGGCCATCTTAAATTCGGCCCATCTAGACTTTGGACCTTCTAAAAACTTAATTTCTGATTCTTTCATTTAGGTTATTTTGTGCTAAACGCAATACGTATGAATTTGGATAAGTATAACTCCTTTTCGCTAATATTAATTCACTTTAAAGACCGCTGTTTGCTCTTTTCCGGCATTCTCTGTGTTTGGAAAAGGGTTGACGGTCACTAATGTAATGGTTTGATTCTCTATGTTTAGCTCTTGTGGTATTCCAGTCTCTTGGTCGCATTGTAAACACAATTGTTGGTTACTATATGGCTTTTGATTTATAAGGAGGTCAAAAGTTACAACAGCCTCTCCCGCCCATACGCAAACTACATTTTCAGGACATCTGCTGTCCTCTATTTTTTGAAATTTTGATAGAATTGGTTTTACCGTTTACTGTAAATTCATGCGTGCTATTTTCTGTGATTTCAATTTCCTGATTTGGTTCTATATTCTTGGTGGAGGTACAGGCAGTAAGAAGTATGAATAGACCGAAATACTTTTTCATAAGTTTATTAGTTTATGTATTGAAAACGGTTTTCTAGCATGGTAAATTATATGAATTAAGGCTAATCAATTTTCATTCCGTGCTATTTGGATTAGTTTTGCTTTTCGCACTATAAAGTATCCTATGACTTCGTTTACCGAAGAAAATTATCTTAAAGCTATCTACCATTTATCTGAGCAGAAAAATGGACAGCCTGTTAGTACCAATGAATTAGCAGAAGTGACACAAACGCGTGCCGCATCCGTTACCGACATGGTCAAAAAACTGGCTGAGAAAGGCTTTGTGAATTATAAAAAGTATCAAGGCGTAAACCTTACTAAAGAAGGTAAGCAAATAGCTCTGAGGGTTATAAGAAAGCATAGACTTTGGGAAGTTTTTTTAGTGGAGAAACTGGGCTTCAAATGGGATGAGATTCATGATTTGGCAGAGCAGTTAGAGCACATCAAGTCAACAGAATTAACCGACCGGCTAGATAACTTTTTAGGCTTTCCTAAGTTTGACCCACACGGTGACCCTATTCCAGACGATGAAGGTAACTTGCCTGTTTCTCAAACACACAAACTCTCTGAAGTAGAAAAAGGTAAAAGCTTGATAATTATGGGAGTTTCGGAAGATTCAGCTCCTTTCTTACAGCATCTTGATAAGCTAGGCCTAAAGCTGGGCTTAAAGATAGAAGTTATTGAGGTTAGTGACTTTGATAAGTCTTTAGAGATTGAAATTGAAGAAGGTCAAACGCTAAGAATTAGTGCAGAAGTATCAAAGAACATACAGGTTATAATAAAGTAACAGTTGAAAATTTTAGATAAATATTTGATCAAAAAGTTCTTAAGCACTTATGTGTTTTCGGTTTTGATCATTGTGCTAATTGTTCTTGTGATTGATTATGGTGATCATAATGATGATTTTGTTAGGAGCGAAGCTCCCGGCGGGAAAGTCTTTTTCGATTACTACTTGAACTTAGCACCTTATTGGGCAAACTACATTAGCCCTTTAATGATATTTATTTCTACCGTTTTTTTTACGGCAAAAATGGCTGCTCATACCGAAATTGTAGCCATGCTTACTGCTGGAATTAGCTTTAGAAGATTAATGATTCCGTATATTATAGGAGCATTTATTGTAGGGTTGTTTTCTTTTTTTATGATGGGTTGGGTTTTGCCAAAGGCCAATGCCACCAGAATAGCTTTTGAAAACGAATACCTGCATGAGCGTTTTTTCTTTTCTGACCGAGATTTTCATCTCACGGTAGCTCCAGATACCTATGTTTATTTTTCGAGTTATAATAATCAATCTAAAACGGCTTTCGATTTTACCATTGAAAAGTTTGACGGAAACGAACTTGTAGAAAAACTTTCTGCCAGAAGAGCCATGTGGGTAGATACCCTAGAGCAGTGGCGAATCTATGATTATAAAATCAGGGAGCTGGGTATTATGAAAGATAATATCATAGTGAATCGGAGCCACACTGATTCCACCATAAGTATGTTTCCAAAAGACTTTGAGAGTAATCAAAGCATTCAAGAGACCTATACTATTGACGATCTTCAAGAGCAAATTGAATTATTAGAAAGTAGGGGCTCTGAAGGGATAGAACCCTTTCAAATTGAGCTATATCAAAGATTTGCTACGCCTTTTGCCGCCATTATATTATCGCTAATGGGTTTAATAGTTTCGGCTAGGAAACGGCGTGGAGGAGTAGGATTGCAAATTGCAATAGGCTTTGTCTTGGCTTTTGTATACATACTGTTTTACATTATGTCAAAAGGAATAGCCGAATCTGGCAATATGGATCCACTTTTGGCGGTATGGCTTCCAAATATTGTGTTTAGCGTTATAGCATTTGTGATGTATTTCACGGTACCAAGGTAACTTATTGTCAAAGTTTTGACAGCCCGTTTCTAAGCTTAAATAAGGATTTATCCCTATTTTTGCGGCACGTTTAAGGAAAACAAAAATCAATGAAAAAAGTAGTACTGGCTTATAGCGGAGGATTAGATACCTCGTTTTGTGTAAAATACTTAGGTGAAGAGAAAGGTATGGAGGTGCACTCTGTACTGGTGGACACAGGTGGCTTTTCGGATGAAGAGATTGCCGATATTGAAAAGAAAGCCTACGAATTAGGTGTAAAGAGCCATCATACGTCTCGTGTAGCCGATAAGTACTATCAAGACTGTATCAAGTATTTGGTTTTTGGAAACGTGCTTAAAAACAATACGTACCCACTTTCTGTAAGTGCGGAGCGTATTTTTCAAGCGGTTGCAGTAGCAGAATATGCAAAGAGTATTGACGCCACAGCCATAGCTCACGGTAGTACGGGAGCAGGAAACGACCAAGTTAGATTTGATATGGCATTTAGAACAATCGTTCCAAATGCAGAAATAATTACACCTATTAGAGATATGAAACTTTCGCGTGAAGCGGAAATAGATTTCTTGAAGTCAAAAGGAGTAGTGAGAGAGTGGCATAAGTCTACATATTCTATCAACCAAGGTCTTTGGGGTACTTCAGTAGGAGGTAAGGAAACGTTAAACTCTTATGATAATTTACCAGAAAGTGCCTTTCCAAATCCAAGAACGGAGTCTGGCGAGAAAGAAATCAAGCTGAGCTTTGTCAAAGGAGAATTGAAAGGCGTAGACGGAGAGGCTTTTGAAAACCCTGTAGACGCTATCAGAAAATTGCATTTATTGGCAACGCCTTACGGAATTGGTAGAGATATGCATGTGGGCGATACCATTATAGGTATCAAAGGCAGAGTAGGTTTTGAAGCAGCAGCTCCATTAATTACTATTAAAGCTCACCATCTGTTAGAAAAACATGTATTGACCAAATGGCAACAATACTGGAAGCAAAACCAAGCAGAGTGGTACGGAATTCAGCTGCATGAAGGTCAGTTTAATGACCCTGTAATGAGAGATATGGAGGCGTTCTTTGAGTCGACCCAAGCACATGTAACTGGTGATGTTAGAGTTAAATTAGCTCCTTACAGATTTGAATTATTAGGAATAAAATCAGACTACGATTTAATGTCTGACGTATTTGGTAGCTACGGAGAAATGAACAATGCATGGTCTGGAGACGATGTTAGAGGCTTTTCTAAGATTGCTTCTAACCAAGTAATGATTTACGAAACAGTGAAAGAAAGAGCGGCTAAGAAATAAGTTGTTCTAGTTAGATATTTTCAAAGAGCGAGGTGCATGATGTCCCTCGCTCTTTTTATTTTAAATTCTTTTTCAAAAAGTTAACACCATTTTGCCACATAATACCTTCAATGTCACTTTCAGAAAATCCTCTTTTGGCTAAAGCAGGAATGAAATTTTGAAGATTGGCAATACTTTGAATTTCTATAGGTGTTTGTTCTGTCCCAAAAGCACCATCAAGGTCAGAACCAATCATGATGTTTTTTGTACTTCCTGCTAGTTCGGCTATGTGGTGTACATGGTTAATAACGCTATCAATGTTTACACCCATACTTTCTGGCGTGCTTTCGCCACGAACCCAGCCTGGCACCACCATCCAAGCATCTAAAGCCATTCCTATCACAGCATCTCTTTCTAAAAGTAGTCCTATCATCTCGTCGCTTAATTGACGGTTATGAGGGCTAAGGCTTCGGCATAAATGATGACTTGCCCATACAGTACCATTGAAAATGTCAAGAGCTTGGTAAAAGCATTTGTCAGAAAGGTGTGTTACATCGAGAATGATTCCTAATTCTTCAATTTTCTTCAAAAGGTCCTTGCCTTTTTGTGGTAAATCTCCTTCTGAATCTGTTCCAAAAGCATGAACTCCTGGTCCGTAATGAGAAAGACCAATAGCTCTTAAGCCTTGGGCATGAAGTTTCTCTAAATGATGAACATCAATAATGGAATCAGCACCTTCTAGTGAAAGCACATAGCCAATAGGTGATTTGTCTTTTTCCCAGTGAAGAATATGCTCAATAAGGTCTTTTTGATTTAAAATAGGCTTTAAATGACCCGTGTTTTCCATGGTTTTGTACCACGCTAATTGACCTTGAATTTGAGCCCAAGCTTGCTCTTGGCTAAACCAGCCAGGTATTTCTGAGTCTGGTTTTACATACCGAGCTATCAGTGTACCCACTGCTAGTGCTATATTTCCCTTATGCATTTCAGGAAAAGAAACCGTGGCTTTGGCTCGGTCTGGTTTGTCTGTCATGCCATATTCTCTAGCATTAAGCTCCGCAAGCGGAAGCCTTAAATCTCTATTCCATTCCATGGCATTCATGGATAAATCAAGATGAGCATCAAATACAAGCATATTATAAGTTTATTTTTTTTAAATAGGCAGGGCCACCAAGTTGACGAATTTGCCTTTCAATATGGGCGGTTCTTTTGTTTACATAAGAGCCTGAATTTACTGCTTTCCATTTTCTTGGACTAGGCAATATAGCGGCAATTCGTGCAGCTCTGTTTCGGTTGAGTTTAGCCGCAGGAGTTTTGAAATACCTTTTTGCCGCAGCTTCTGCACCAAAAGTTTGGGGACCCATTTCGGATACATTAAGGTAAACCTCAAGTATCCTTTTTTTGCCCCAAATTAGTTCAATCAAGAATGTGAAATAGGTTTCAAGACCTTTTCTTACCCAGCTGCGTCCTTGCCAAAGAAAAACGTTTTTTGCAGTTTGCTGAGAAATAGTACTGCCACCTCTTAACTTTTCAGTTTTCTGATTCGCCTTTATGGCTTTTTTGATTGACTTAAAGTCAAAGCCGTGATGTTCAGGGAAAAGCTGGTCTTCGGCGGCTACCACGGCAATAGGCATTTCGGGAGAAATATTTTCAATAGGCTCCCAGTTATAATGTAATTCCCCCCCTTTAACCCATTCCCCTAACATGGTTAAGGTAATAGGAACCGGAACAAATTTAAAGACAAGAACTAATCCTATGCTAATAGAGAAAAAGTAAATAGTAGACTTAAGAAGAAACTTATTTAGCCTAATTTTTATCTTTTTAGTTCTTTTCATTTATCAAGAATAGTATGCCCTAGTTTATCTCTTTTTGTTTTTAAATATGCTTCATTATGCACGTTAGGAGCTATTTCTACAGGAATTGATTCTACTATTTCAAGTCCGTATCCCATAAGACCAGCTCTCTTTTTAGGATTGTTAGATATCAATCTGATTTTTGAAATATCAAGGTCACGTAAAATTTGGGCACCTACGCCATAATCTCTTTGGTCAGGTTTAAATCCTAAATCTTCGTTAGCTTCTACGGTGTCTCTACCTTGCTCTTGAAGTTTGTATGCTTTTAACTTATTTAAAAGACCAATTCCTCTGCCTTCCTGATTCATGTAAAGAACCAAGCCTTTTCCTTCTTTTTCCACCATTTGCATGGCTGCATGAAGTTGAGCTCCACAATCACATCTACACGAGCCAAAAATGTCTCCTGTTACACAAGAAGAATGTACTCTTACCATAACTGGTTCGCCCTCTTCCCAGGTTCCTTTTTTTAACGCCAAATGAAGTTGATTGTTGTCTGTTTGGCGATAGGCCAATAAATCAAAATTACCCCATTCAGTTGGCATTGCTACGCCTATTTCTCTTTCAATCAAGCTTTCATTGCTTAACCTGTATTCTATCATATCTTTGATAGAAACCAGCTTTAAGTCAAACTTGTCGGCTAATGTTCTTAAATCAGGAAGTCTTGACATACTACCATCCTCATTAAGGATTTCTATCAGTACACCAGCAGGTTTTAGCCCAGCCATTACAGCAAGGTCAATAGCTGCTTCTGTATGTCCAGCTCTTCTTAATACGCCACCTTTAGCAGCTCTTAATGGAAAGATGTGACCTGGTCTACCTAATTCAGAAGGTTTAGTTTTTTCGTCGGCTAAAGCAAAAATAGTTTTTGACCTATCCGAAGCTGAAATACCAGTGGTACACCCGTAGCCTAGTAAGTCAACAGAAACGGTAAATGGCGTTTCATGTGATGCGGTATTTTTACCCACCATCATCTCTAAGCCTAGCTCTTCACATCTTTCTTTGGTAAGTGGAGCACACATAAGTCCTCTACCTTCTTTCACCATAAAGTTGACTAATTCTGGCGTGATTTTCTCTGCCGCACATATAAAGTCACCTTCGTTTTCTCTATCCTCGTCGTCCACCACTATTACCACTTTGCCTAAGGCTATGTCATTAATGGCTTCTTCTATACTATCTAATTTGATTTTCGTCATGAAGCTAATTGCTTGTAAATAATTCTTGCAAAGATATGTTACTTTTTTAAAGGGGCTTTCGTCTTATGGAAGAAGAAACAAAATAATTGACATCTAAATTCAATTTAAAATGTAATCGACTGACATCTAATCATTTTTAAGTTTTAGTGGCAAAGAATCCCGAATTTTACATTATCTTATATTTAATTTAAGAAGCGTCCAAAATTATCTGTTAAAGCTTAAATTGTGTTTGGGCATGATTATTGTTTTTTACTGTTCACTGATTAGCTTATGCAATTAACGAGAATGAATAAAATGCAATCGAAGAATCTTTTCATTATGTGTCTTTTGACCCTAATGAGTACCGTTTCTATAAAAAATGCTTACGCTCAAGTTACCCCACCTAAACCGGCGGCATGTACCACAGCTCCTCCGGGATTTATCATAGGAGGCACATTTGATGTTGGTCCAAGATGTTCTACTCCATCAAGCCCAAATGTATTGGTTGCTTTTAAGTATAAGGATGATTTAAATAGTCCGGATGCAATTCCTTCTCAAGTTCAGTATGTCTACGATTTTGATGATACTATAGATATTACAGCCGCAGGATTTGAAGGAGAAAGAGCAGCTTATAATGCGAGTTCTGCAAGTTGGAATGCTACTGAAGTGCTAGAGCCAGGTAGTACCTGGGTTTTGCAAATTGCTGAAATAAATGGGCAGCAGTATATAAGCTGTGGTCCGAGAGCTGCCGAAGTTATTAATGCTACCCCTCCAGAGGTAGAAATTTTCAGTTGTGATGCAAATTCGGTCACTATCAAAATAGAAAAGAGGGAAGAGAATCAGCATAATAAATATAAGATAGAATGGGGAGATGGCACAGAAGAGGTTTTTGATGTGACTCCTACAACACTGCCATACGAAGAAACACACGTGTATTCTGGAGTATTGACACGAATAGCGGTAAGTGGTTTTTATTTGAGGAATGGCTATGAACTTTGTCCTACTCCGCCTGAAGTAAAAGACCCAAATGTTATAAATACACCGATTATTAATAGTTTAACATCTTCAAACGGTGGTGCTGATATCTCTTTTAAGAACTTTAGCTCAGACGGTGTTTTCACGGTACAAGTGGCTGAGGATATGGGAAGCAATTATACTTGGAGTAATCATGGTGTGGCTACAAGTGACACTTATGCAGTGACAGGGCTTAATGAAGATTCTAAATATTGTTATAGAATAGTTACTTTAGACCCATGTGGTAATGAGGTTCAGTCAAACATAGTTTGTGATTTGACACTTTCTGCTACCCAGTCTAGTTCTTCTGATGCTACTATTAGTTGGGTTTTACCAAGCAATCCTTCGGGAACTCCACAGCAGTTAGAACTCCTTAAAGATGTGGAAGGCTGCGATAATTGTCTTAACTCTTTACCTTTATTCTCTAACCTTGATGATTACTTTGAAGACTCTAATTTAGAGTGTAGTGAAGTGTACAATTATCAAGTTACAGCTAGGTATGCTATAGAGGTTAATGGGAATACGGAGTTTGTTACAATTGCTTCGGATAAGCTAGATGTTGACCCTTTGGCAGGTACCACAAAAATCATACCTAACGGATTGATTCAAGCTGGCTACCCAGGAAATGATGATTCTATGATAAAGTTGGTATTGTTAGATAACTCAGACGCCACGGAATATCAGTTTTTACATAAAAGTTCAACGGATGAAGACTTTGTAGATATTGGAAAATCAACGGCTAATACATTTAACGATATTGCCATTCAAGCAAGTTCTGGGGAGTACTGTTATAAGTATAGGGTTGAAGATGCTTGTGGAATTCAGTCAGAACTGTCTCCAGAATTTTGTACTGTATTTCTTTCTTACAAAGGAAATACCTTAAACTGGACTGATTTCTCTTTCCCGAATACTATCATTACGTCTACAGATGCAGAATACACCGTAGAGAGTTACAATGAGGATATTGGAACTTTTCTTCCTCAGTACAGAACTAATAACCTTACTAAAGGAGTAGGAGAGTTGGTTTTAAATGCGACTAACCCTACTTTAAAGTTTAGAATATTAGCACAGCAATTTGTTGATATCCCGGGCTTTACAAACTTCTCAATACCTTCTTATAGTAATACTGTAGAAATGCCAATTCCAGCAGATATCTTCATACCATCGGCTTTTAGTCCAAATGGAGACGGAGAAAACGAAAGGTATGAAATCAAGTCTAAATTTGTAGAAAGTGGAACCATTACGATTTTTGATAGATGGGGTTCAATTCTTTATAAAGATGACTTAGATGGAATAGGTTGGGACGGAACTAGTCCAAAGTCTAATCAGCCAGTACCTGGTGGAAACTATACGTACAAAATTAGTGGTATTAGTTTAGCAGGCGAAGAGTTTAGCCGAAATGGCATACTTACTTTACTGAAGTAAATACATTTTAATAATCCCTTTCATATCGTTAAATTTACAATTCATTTAATGCGTAAATACTATGGGAATGTTTGATATGGCTGGGATGATGGGCAAAGTGAAAGAACTTCAGTCTAAAATGGAGGAAGCCCAAAGCAAATTAGGAGATATTACAGCCGAAGGAGAATCTGGAGCCGGTATGGTGAAAATTACTGTAAATGGTAAAAAAGAACTACAAAGCGTGGTAATAGAGCCTGAGTTGATAAACAAAGACGAAATAGAAATACTTCAAGACCTTATTGTGGCGGCAGCCAATAAGGCTTTAGAAAACGTAGAAGTTAAATCTAAAGCTGAGCTTCAAAATGCTACATCAGGCATGATGCCAAATATACCAGGCATGGATTTGGGCTCAATGTTTAACAAATAAGCACCTTGAGCACTGCCGTAGTCATACTGAACTTTAATGGCAAAGAGCATCTAAAAACCTTTTTACCTTCTGTTTTAGAGCATACTAAAGATGCTGATATTTGGTTGGCAGATAATGGTAGCTCTGATGACTCAATATCTTTTACGGAAGATAATTTTCCAAGTATTAAGATACTTTCCTTAAAAGAGAATAGTGGTTTTGCTGGAGGTTATAATAGAGCCTTAAAGGAAATTACGGCAGATTATTATGTGCTCTTAAATTCAGATGTAGAGGTATCGGAGAATTGGCTAAAACCACTTATTGATAACTTGGAATCTTCTCCTGGTTTAGTGGCTTGCCAGCCAAAAATACTTTCATATTTAAAGAAAGATACTTTTGAATATGCTGGAGCTGCTGGTGGGTTTTTAGATAAATGGGGTTATCCGTTCTGTAGAGGAAGAATCTTTGACCATTGTGAAAAAGACTTAGGTCAATATGATGAGAATATTGACATTTTTTGGGCTACAGGAGCTTGCTTAGTGATTGATGCAAATGTCTTTCACGACTTAGGTGGTTTTGATGAAAGGTTCTTTGCACACATGGAAGAAATTGATTTATGCTGGCGAATAAAGAATGCTGGTTATAGCATTGGTTTTGTACCTAATTCAAAAGTCTATCACCTTGGTGGAGGAACGCTAAATAAGAGTAGTCCTCAAAAGACCTTTCTAAATTATAGGAACAGTTTAGCTATGCTAGCTAAGAATTTGCCTTTGTGGAGAGCCCTTCAAGTGATTGTTATTAGATTGATATTAGATGGCGTTTCTGGTGTAAAGCTTCTTTTGGAATTTAAGCTTTTAGATTTTTGGGCCATTATTAGAGCACACTTTAGCTTTTATGCTATGCTTCCTTATTTAATTAAAACATCAAAAGGCAGACCAAGGTCGGGGAAATGTCTTTATCCTACTTCTATCGTTTTTGCCTACTTTGTCAAAAAGATTAAAACCTTTTCTGAATTAAAAAATGCTTAGAGTTGGAATAACAGGCGGAATTGGCTCTGGAAAAAGTACGGTTTGCCGAATTTTTGAAACTTTAGGTGTGCCAGTTTACTATGCAGATGAAGAAGCTAAAAAGCTTATTTCGTGCGATGAGGCTGTTAAGTCTCAAATTATTGATCTTTTAGGGGAAGATGCTTATTTAAATGGTCAATATAATGTGCCATTTGTAAAGAAAGCTGTTTTTCAAGATGCTAGCTTATTGACTGCATTAAATGGGATTGTTCATCCTGCTGTCAAAAAGCATGTAATAATGTGGATGGAAGGCCATAGAGGAAGGCCTTATGTCTTAAAAGAGGCTGCTATTATGAAAAAAGGGGCTGATTTAGATAAGATTATCTATGTAAGTGCATCTGAAGAAGTACGACTAGCTAGAACTTTAGAAAGAGACACTGAACGGACAGAAGAAGAAATTAGGGCTATTATGAAAAATCAGTTTAGCTCTGAATATTTCAAAGGAATTTCTGATTTCATCATTGAAAATGAAAACAACCTATTGATACCTCAAGTATTAGCGGTTCACCAAAAACTTCTTACTTCTTAAATTTCTGAGAAAGTTTATGAACAGTATTGTTCATTTCCTTATCCGTGTCCATCAAGTCGTTTACTGTTTGAATAGCATGAATAACCGTACTGTGGTCTCTGCCTCCAAAGTGATAACCAATAGATTTTAAAGAAAGGTTTGTCATTTCTTTCGCTAAATACATAGCCACCTGACGTGGAATAACAATACTTCGTAACCTACTTTTACTTTTCAAATCAGCTATTCTAACTTGAAAGTGCTCTGTAACTACGCCTATAATGGTGTCAATATTAACTTCCTTTTCAGACTCGGTTACAATATGATTAAGCGTTCTTTTTGCTAGTTCTAGGTCAATTGTCTTTTGAGTCAATGAGGCCTGAGCTATCAATGAAATCATAACACCTTCTAGTTCTCTCACATTGGAGTCAATGCTGTGGGCAAGGTATTCAATTACTTCAAAATCTATTTCAACACCCTCGTGTTGCAGTTTCTTTTGAATAATAGCAATACGAGTTTCAAGGTCAGGGCTTTGTAAATCTGCGGTAAGCCCCCATTTAAACCTTGAAAGCAATCTGTCTTCCATTCCTTCTAAGTCTCTAGGAGGCCTATCAGAAGTCATTACTATTTGCTTACCCGACTGGTGCAGGTGGTTGAAAATATGAAAGAATGTTTCTTGCGTCTTTTCTTTCCCAGATAAAAACTGAACATCGTCTATTATTAAAACATCAACCTGCATATAAAAAGACATAAAGTCTTGAAGGCTGTTGTTCTTTATCGAGTTGATAAATTGACTTGTAAACTTTTCAGAAGACACATAGAGTACAAACTTCTCACTAAGGCTATTGTTCTTAATGAAATTTCCAATGGCTTGTACTAAGTGAGTTTTACCAAGACCTACGCCACCATATATCATAAGTGGGTTAAACGAAGTTACACTTGGTTTTTCAGCTACCGCAAAACTGGCTGCTCGAGCTAACCTATTGCAGTCTCCCTCTATGAAATTGTCAAACGAATAACTCCTGTTTAAGAAGGAGTCAGATTGTAAGGCGTTTAAATCTCTAAGTTCAAATGGGCTTTTAACCTCTTTCGGTTCTGCGTTTTGATTTCTATAGTCGTTTCGCTGGTATTTAGGAGCGTTGCTGTTATTGCCGTTGCTGCTATTATTGCCTTTGTAGTTATTGTTACTATTGTTGTTTGTTCCTACAGATTGAGATTGTGGAGGTTTGTTATTTACCTTATCACCTCTATCCACTACTATGGAGTACTCCAATTGACCATCCGTACCTATAGAATAGTCTAAAGCTTTTCTTAATAACTCTACATAATTATCTTCCAACCACTCATAAAAGAACTGGCTAGGCACTTGAATGATTAATTTTTTGCCATTTAATTTATATGGCATAACAGGCTCAAACCAAGTTTTAAAACTTTGGTCTGAAGTGTGTTGACGAATCACCTTAAGGCAATTAGCCCAAACTATTCCTGCTTCATTCTCTGTTGCTTCCGGGTTCAATTTCGTATAGATAGTTGGTTAAAAAAGTTGCTTTTCTTTGGAGAAAAGGATACAAACTTAGTGAAATGAAGTGGCTAAAGGCTAGCAAAAAAACTATTTTATTTTTTGAAAAAGATTGCATGAAACTTGCATCTTATTTTAGTCCTATAAGTTATTAGATAAATGTGGATAACTTTTGTGCTCGTACTTGAAATATTACTATTCAGTTCATTGAATATATTTTCTTTATAGATTTCTTAGGAGTTGATATTCTCTATATAGTTCCGATATTTTGTAATTTGCGGTCTTAAAAGAATAAATAACCCAATGTGGTTTTATGCTCAAAACAATTCTACTGTATACCGCTATTTTAATTGCATTTTTCCTAGCTGACCATTTTGGACCTTTGGCTTTTTTACATCCAAAGAAATATGTGATATTGGCTTTCTTTGGGGCAGTCTCTTATTTATTTATTGTTATCTCAAAACAAGGAATGAGGGATAAAGGGGATAATTTCATACAGTTTTATCTATCTACGGTAATAATTAGGTTTTTGGCTTGTGTTATTTTTGTTACGGTCTTCTTGTATATAGGGGTAGAAAATGTTAAGCTTTTCGTTTTGAACTTTTTTGTACTATATTTATTTTTCACCTTGTTTGAAACTTTCGGTTTATATCGTAACTTGCGGCGATTTTAGCAGGTACTAGAAAAAGTCATCAAAAAGAAGACCTAAGCAATGTTTAAAAAGTTACTCTTAACTGTTTCATTATCAGTTTTTTCTATTTTTCTTTCGTTTGCTCAGCATGAGGAAGCTTTACATGAGGGGGAAGAAGGCGATTTTGTGGAGAGACATGAAGATCATTCAGAAGAAGCCTTTGATATGGGTGGTATGATTATGCACCATATTCTTGACGAGCATGGTTGGGAATTTGCTCATGGAGTAAAATTGCCATTACCAGTTATCCTTTATACGCAAGAGCATGGTTTAGATATTTTCTCTTCAGCTAAATTCGATGACCATGGCGTTTATGGACCGTATGTTAATCATCACGAGAAAATTGCTTTAGTAAACGACCATCACGCTACAGTATGGGACTTTTCAATAACTAAAAACGTAGCTTCTCTTTTCTTGAGTGCTATAATCTTAATTGCTATTTTCTTGGCGGTAGGTAGAGGATATAAAAAGAATAGAGGAAAAGCACCAAGTGGAATTCAGTCTTTTTTCGAGCCTGTTATTCTAACTATTAAAGATGAAGTAGTTAAACCTAATATAGGACCTAAGTATGAGACATACTTACCTTATATGTTGACTTTGTTTTTCTTTATCTTAATTAATAATCTTATTGGTTTAACACCGGGTGCGGCTAACCTGTCAGGTAACATTTCTGTTACTTTAACACTAGCAATTTTTACCTTTGTTATGGTTCACGTAAAAGCGAACAAAAACTATTGGATGCACTTAGTAGCTCCTCCAGGTGTCCCGGGTTGGTTAAAGCCATTGTTTTGGATAATTGAGGGTATTGGTGTTTTTATGAAACCAGCATCTTTAACTATTCGTCTTTTTGCAAACATTACAGGTGGTCATATTATCCTGTTGAGTTTTATAGGCTTAATTTTCTTGTTTAAGAATTATGCCGTAGGTGGTGGAGTTTGGGCCATAGGTACTTTTATGTCTCTTATTGAGATATTAGTTGCTTTTATTCAGGCTTATATATTTACTTTATTGTCGTCAATGTATATCGGAAGTGCTATTGAAGAGCATCACGATCATTAATTAGTATTTATTTTTTTATTAACTATAAATCGTTTTACAAATGTCTTTGTTAAACATTCTTTTACAAGCTGCTACTGAATCAGGTGCTGGCTTAGCTGCAATGGGTGGTGCTGTAGGTGCTGGTCTTTCTGCAATCGCTGCTGGAATCGGAATTGGTAAAATTGGTGGATCTGCTATGGAAGGGGTTGCTCGTCAACCTGAAGCTGCAGGTAAAATCCAGTCAATGATGATTATCATCGCTGCACTTATTGAGGCTGTAGCCTTATTTGGTGTGGTTGTAGGTCTTTTGGCCGTTCTTGGATAATTAGCAACAATCGTTTTGCTCTGTTCACATTAGGTGTCAGAGCAAAACTTTTTATTTTAAAAAGATTAATTTTTTAGATATATCATGGAATTATTAACTCCCGGTGTTGGTCTTATAGCTTGGCAAGCTCTTATTTTCCTTACGCTTTTCTTTGTTTTAAAGAAATTTGCTTGGAAAGGTATTTTATCTGCCCTTAGTGAAAGAGAAGAAGAAATTAGTTCTGCTCTTAAAATGGCTGAAGAGACTAGAGCAGAAATGGCAAAACTTAAGTCTGATAACGAAAAGTTATTAGCAGAAGCTAGAGCCGAAAGAGATAAAATGATTAAAGAAGCCAAAGAAACTACCAATAGGATGATTTCTGAAGCTAAAGATAAAGCGAGTACTGAAGCAAATAAAATCATGTCTGACGCAAGAGCTACTTTAGCTCAAGATAGAACGGCTATGATTTCAGATTTGAGAAAAGAAGTAGCTTCTTTATCAATCGAAATTGCTGAAAAAGTGATTAAGAGAGAGTTAACTTCTAAAGACGCTCATTCTAAATTAGTGACGGAATTAATAGGAGAAGCAAATCTTAATTAAGGTTTACCCTCGCTAAATAATTTCTTCGGATAATATTAAGTAGTAATAACTAGATATTAAGCCAGACTTATTAGTTTTGTTTAGAATGAGTCGGGTTTAGATAAATAATAAAAATGTCAGACGCGGTAGTAGCTTACAGATATGCAAAGGCTTTAATTGACTTTGCGATTGAACAAAAAGTGGTAGAGGATGTCAATAATGACATGAAACTTTTTACTGAAGTTTGTGACCAGAATAGTGAATTTGAGGCTGTAATGTCTAATCCTATTGTGAGACATGACAAGAAAAAGACGATTTTGAAAAATATTTTCGAATCTCGTGTTAATCCTGTGACTTATTCAATTTTTGACGTCTTAACTAGGAAGAACAGAGAAAGTCTTATAAAGCCTATCGCTGCTGAGTTTCAAAAACTATATGTTCTGCTTAATAATATTGAGCAAGCTAGCGTTACTACAGTAGAGCCTTTAACTGCAATTCAGAGAGAAGAGTTTATCAAGATAGTTAAGGATGCGAGTGGAAAGACAGTTGAATTAGAAGAAAAAATAGATACAGAACTGATTGGAGGATATGTGCTAAGAGTAGGAGATACTCAAATAGATACTTCAGTTAGAAAAAAGATAAACGACTTAAAGCTAGAATTAGCTTAGTCAAAGATTTAGTTTTCATGGCTATAAAGTTGAGAAAGGCCCTGGGTATCCCGGGGTTTTTTCCTTTTTAGGGGTACTGGTTTAATTAACTAGAAATTAAAGACACCGCACTTTTATTAGAATTAATTTAGGTTAAACTAAACTACGAACTGAGGGATTAATTTTTTATTTTGAGGTTTTAATGACCACTTTTTAGAAAAACATCTTTTAATGAAAGTTAACCTTAACTTTTTATTACTGCTTTCTGTATTATCATCATTTTCTTTCTCCTCATGGGCTCAATGTGATGAGAAATATGAGTTACGAATAAATGATACATATAATTATAGTTCTAGCTTCTACACTCCGCCACGAATAACAGAAAGGCTTGTATGTAAGGACTCGCAAACTAGCTTTAAAGTTTTGGGCCCTACAAATGATCAGACTACTTACAGGTTTTTAAAGAACGATTCTTTACTTAGTGAAGGGAAAGAAAATCAATATAATATCTCAGGTAGTGGTTCTTTTCTTGTCGAAGTAGTTAGTGGAAATTGTCTTTATAAAATAGGGCACTTTAATATAGAGGAAACAGAAATTATTAATGTTACTACAAGAGAAGATACCATTCATTTATGTGAGTCATCAGAGATTTACGAATATATTTATGGAAATACTAACGTGAATTTTGCTAGTTCGGAAATTGAATATACTTGGACGAAAAATGGATTTCCAGTGGCTAGTAATTATGGTAGCGATATTAATCCTGAAAGTGAAGGTATATATCAATTAAAAGCAAGTATAGCTTCTTGTATAGGCTTATCGAAACCTGTAGTTGTAATCAAAGAGAATGGATACTCTGTTAATAATGAGTTAGAATTTTACTTTGATAAACAGGTTTCTATTGAAGGAAAGGATACTGTTTTAATATGTGCAGAAAATAGTTATACGTTATATTCTTCTACGAGAACAGATTGGTATAAGGATAATGAAAAAGTGCTTTCAAATTCAAAAACCTTTGAAATATTAGAATCTGGACTGTATTCATCTAAGAAGGTCTATTCTGATTATTGTACCTATGTACAAAAGCCTAAATATTTCTTCCAAAGTAGTCGTATTGAAGCACCAATGGCGGTTGTGAGTTATCAACCTTGTAAGATTACTACAGTTTCTATAGAAAATTTGGATACTGATAATGCAAAGAATAAATTAGATATATATGATGAATCTGATGGAAGACTCATTTATTCATCTGAAAATGTTGTCAATTATGATCGTTATGGAATTACTGTCCCGAAAATAAGATTAGAGTATTCTGACGAGAATTGTTCTAGTGCCAGTACAGTATATAATCTGACACCAAGCAAATCTAAAATGGGTATTAATGGTAGAACAACCGAAGGAAGTTATACCGAGCTAGCTTTATGTGACAACCAAACGGTGGAAGTCTCATTCAATGAAGGACGATTACTTAAAACAACTCTATATAGAAATGGTTTGCCATATTTATCGCATCCACCTGGCGGACGTTTACAGTTGAGGATTACTTTAACGGAGGAGGGCATTTATAATTTTGTTTCAGAATCAAACGAGTGCCTCACTTATTCGGATACTTTAAGTTTAATAAAGCCTAGTTTAGAAAGTATTGGGATTGAAATAAGGTCTCAGGATTGTGAAGTTTTTAGGTTATCACCTGAGGTTACCTCTGGAAACAGTTTTAATTGGGTTAAAAATGGAGAACTTATAGATAATGGCATAAGTAGTAATGAATTGGAGGTGAGTATATCTGATACTAATAGTTATAATATTTTAGTTAAGAACCTAGGCTGTATCTCGTATTCAGAGCAGATTGTACCAGAAAGAATTGGAAAAGTTATAGGTACAACTAATTTATTTGTTGGGGATGAACTTTCTCTAAGTACTTCTAATCCGGATGAAATTAATTACACTTGGACGACACCAAAAAGTGAGGAAATAGATGGTTCCGAACTCCTAATCAAAAGTATTTCAAAGAAAGAGGAGGGTGAATATTTTCTAGAAACTAACTTTGGAAGCTGTAGCATAACGGATACGGCTAATGTTACAGTTGAAGATGGACCGAAAGTAAAACTGACGTTTCTGTCGTCAATTTGTGAAGGAGAGGAAGTCTATATTTTTCTAGAGGGCGAAAGGCCATCAAATGGATTTAAGATTGAACATAATTTTAAGGGTCAAATATCTTCCCTAAATTATCCGACTTCTTATTATGGGGGTTTATCTGAAATTATAAATTTGGGTGTTCATTATCGTAATTTTTCGGAAAACCCTTATCTGAAAATTATTTTGTGGGGTGATGAGGGGGAAGAAGATGAGGAATATTTATTATTTGAAGGGTCTGGAGTTTCATCAGTTATTGGGTGCAATAATAGTTTGATTTCTGTAGATAAAACTAATTTCTGCTCCTATGAGGAAACTGTTTTTAATCTAAAATTTCCAGCCCAAATAGAAAAGGACACTAAGTTTAATATATATACACAGGTCGGAAGATTCGCCAAAAAACTAATTGGTAGTGTCAAAGCAAGTGATTCTTTTTTTAAATACGATTTGCCAGATTTAACTGAATACGTAATTATTCAAAGTGAAGATGAAAGTCTTACTAGGGTTAGTCCAAAGCTGACTATAATAGATTCGTATTTAGAGGTAAGATCTGAAACAGGTGAATATGCCCATTGTTCAGGATTCTTCACCCCCTTAAGGGCGTATTCAAGTATTGGGGATTTTACTTGGGAAAAAGATGGTGAAGAGATTTCCGGCTTAGAAAAAGGCTTAATTAGAGCTGAAGCTTGGGACGAGGGTGCTTATTCAATAATAGGCGAAAATCAAGGTTGCATATTTGAAAGTAAAAAGGTAACGGTTAAACGTGACTCTATACCGAAGCCTTCAATAAATACTAGCTTTAAAAATCATTTTTTTTGTAAAGGTACTGAGGTAAGTTTAGCATCAACTTCAAGGTTTAATTATACAAGTGTTCAGTGGAAACGGAATAATTTACCTTTAGAAGGTGGCGATAGCACAGTATTGAAGGTGTCAGAGAATGGAAATTATACCATAGAAGCTAAACAGGGTTCTTGTAGTGCCTATTCAGATGATACCATAAATATCCAATTTGGTGATTCACAAGTGTTGCCTGAGATAGCCGTCGTATATGGAAATGGCATATTAAACAATGGTAAATACTATATATGCGAGGCAAATGAATTTAGGTTTAACGAGTATGCCCTTAGTTCTTTAATAAAAAATCAACTCTCATTTCAATGGCAAAGGAATGGTAAGGATGTTCCTGGAGCAATTACGTCTTATCTAAGTAGTGTTGAAAGTGGGAGATATAGATTGAAAGTTTCTGGAGGAACTTGCGTAAATTATTCGAATGAAATAGAGGTTGTCAATACAAATAACTTAGTTACAGATTATACTCTTTTAGGGTATAATGAAGCTTTAGCACTTTCTGAAGACGACGTGGTTCAACTTTGTGCTGGTTCTAGTGTGGGATTGGCTAGATATATTGGACCAGAGTCATTTTACGGTTGGACACGCGAATTATACTTGGATGGGGTTTTACAAAAGATGACTTACCCAGATGGCGAAAATAAACTGGAGATAGATGAACCTGGGAACTATCAGGTTAAGTTTGTCAATCCGAATCAAGAAACATGTATTCTTTCTTCAAAAGAGTTTACTGTAGAATTTATTCAAAATGACACTCTAGCTTTGGATAGATTTACTTTTTATGGACAAAACTGTAGTACAGGGAGACTGTTATATGCCACTAATGGGATTTCTTATAATTGGACTTATCAAAATGAATTAGTTGGTATAGAAGAAACCTTGGAAACTAGCAATCTAGGAATTTATGAGGTCTATATAGAGAAAGAAAATGGTTGTGTTTTAAAAAAGGAATACGAAATCTCAGATAAGCCAATATCAAATATTCATGTTTATCCTTCTAGTAGGATACTGTGTGATAATTCATCGTGGATTCGGTTGTTCGTAAGTTACTCTTATAAAAATATGAGATGGTTTAAGGACGACTCTCTGATTCAGGTTGGAGGAGTAGATATTTTGGTGAATGAGCCAGGGTTTTATCATTTAGAATATACTACAGCTGAAAATTGTAGGCTAGAATCGCAACCAGTTGAAATAATGGCAAGCTCTATTAATAATAGATTATCCCCAGATATGGATATTCTTAATATTTGCCCTAACGGGGGATTCCAAACACTTGAAACTGTTTCAGAATCGGACTATAATTATCATTGGTACTTTAATGATGAATTGATGGAGGGGGAAGACTTAAATTCTATTAAAGCGGAAAATGTTGGCGTTTATTATGCTTTGATATCAAAAGAAAGATGTGTTTATAGAACAGCTGAAAAACATATATATGCAATTACTAATGAATTGCCTACTGCTACTATTTCGGGTGATTCATTAGTTGAGTTTGGTGGTTTGGCTGAATTGTCCATTAATTTTACTTCTAGTCCTCCATTTAGTTACACCTTTACTAATGGTGAAGTAGGAGAGTCTAACACTTTATTTTCTACTCATTCATTTAGTACTTATGAGAATACCACATTTGAATTAGCATCCGTAGTTAATACATGTGGTGAAGGTCAAGTATTTGGAACTGCAAATATTCAGGTTTTGATATTGGGAGATGAACCAGATTTTGGTTCTGATATTTTAGTATATCCAAATCCAATATCAACGGCTTGTAACTTGAGATTTGCTTTAAAAAAGCATCAAAATGTTTCTTACAGTTTATTAGATATTAGTGGTAAAATTTATGAGTCTCAAAACCTAGGTAGGCTTAGAAACTCAGAAATTCAGCTTAATCTTGATTATCTAAAATCAGGAACATATTTACTTGTCTTTGATGTTGATAACAAGAAATTTGTTAGAAAGGTAATTAAGAATTAACTACTTCATCGCAATCTTAAATCGTCTGTAAGACGAGAATAGAATGCCGATAATCAAAAGTATGATTCCTATCCAAAGAAGATTGATTAAGGGCTTTTCTATGGCCTTTAATACAATATACTCTCTTTCGCTACGTGATATGCCAAAAGTGAAATTACCAGTTACTGGGTCTATCTGATTTAGCTGTACTCGTAAACCAAGTTCATTACTCACCACTGGCTTACTCCAAACTTGATTATCCTTTATAACAAAAGTAGGTCTTAGAAGTTTTTCGCCATCTCTTTCTAAGATTCTTAAATGAGCCATTGCGGCAGCATCTCCAGGCTTTAAAGCCATGCCATCTACCTCTCTTACCCCTATTACATCATCCAGTATAGCCACATAGTCATTTAAAAAGAAAGTGTCTCTTAATGCCACATTATAATCCATCGGAATAGTCCACTCACGCTCTTCTTCGTTTTGAACGTAGTTTACATGCGAATAAACATCTTTGTTCCAGAAACGCTTGATGTCTGGCGAAGCCACATTACCCATTTTTTGGTTTATCTGATACCTTGGGTAAAGATTGTATTTTTCGCCGTTTTTAAGTTCGTAAGCTATTTGATAATAGGTATTCTCCGCTTCATATTCTACGGTGTCAGAACGATACCTTAGCGTATCAGAACCATCCACAATATCGGCTCTAGCAATCCCTTTATAACCTGAACCAATGATTGGCTGAATAAAACGTTTTTCTATAAAGCCAGGAACCTCTCTAACGTCAACAAACTGCCCCTTATATGTAAGGGAGAACTCTGGTAATTCATAAGGTCTGTTAAGCCATAGTAATACGTTTTCTCTACTTTCTTTTTCAGAGTCGGAGAAGAGTTCTGTTTGGGTAGTGTTTATTGAAACTGTTCGCTCGTAAGCAGATGAAAACATAATTCCTAAAAGCATTAATGCTACGCCAATATGGCTGATTGCTCCTCCAGCTACTTTTATTTTTCCTTTAAAGAGGTCAATTAGAATGGAGCCATTTGCCACGATAGAGAAGACAGAGCCCGTAACTAAAATAACGTATTTCCAGTCATCTACTTTGGTAAGAAGAATGACAAGCATAGATATGACCATTGAAACTAAAAGTGGTGTGCTTAAAGCTTTGAAATTTTCACCTTTAATTTTTCTCCACCAGAAATATTGGGCTATGCCCATTAAAATAACAGCTACTATAAACAGCCACATCTGGAAAGTGGTGTAATGTGCTATTTGATTTGATGGTAAAGCCATATTCAAGTCTATCCCCATTGCTGTAGCTAGGCTATTATAAACAGGAATTGACGTAGTAATAATTACCTGAAAAGCAGCCAAACTCAAAGTTATAACACCCATAAATATCCAAAACTCCGAAGAGTAAACAGATGCCTCTTTATCGTCTGTAGGCAAGTCTTTCCATCTGATGGCGGCCAAGATTATGGCACCAAATAAGAAGGTAAGCAGATAAAGCAAAAGTTGACCTGATAGTCCTAAATCCGTAAAGGAGTGAACAGATGAATTTCCAAGTATTCCGCTTCGTGTTAAGAATGTTGAATACAGAATTAAAATAAACTGTGCTATAAGTAAGATGTAGGAGTATTTTAAAGCAGAGGTACTTTTTCTAGCAAAAATGAGCGTATGGAAAGCAGCAACAAGAACTATCCATGGAACGTAAACTGCATTTTCTACAGGGTCCCAGTTCCAATATCCACCAAAGTTCAATGTTTCGTAGGCCCATACGCCACCCATGATAATACCGGTTCCTAAAACCACTGCTGCCAGTAAAGCCCATGGTAATGTTAGGTTTAACCAGCCTGTATAGTCCTTTTTCCATAGGGAGGATATAGCAAATGCAAAAGGAACCATGGTTAGGGCAAAACCTAAAAACAAGGTAGGTGGGTGTATTACCATCCAGTAATTTTGAAGTAATGGATTTAAGCCATTACCGTCTTTAGGAATAAAACCAGGGTCTAGTTTCCAAACAGGTGCTGTAGGGTTGGCTTCTTGGAGAGTTAAGAAAGGAGAGCTTCCTAGTTTCCATTCAGAAAAGAAAACCACTCCGAGTATCATGGAGGTTAAAAACAATTGAATTCCAGAAACAATCATCATGCTAGGTGAACCTAAAGCCACGTGTTTTGATTTACTTCTGAATTGTAAAATAAGAACACAGCCGACTATGGCGTTCCAAAAAATCCAGAGGAGAAAGCTTCCTTCTTGGTCTTGCCAAAAGCAGGAGATAGCATAGCCTAAGGGCAAACTAAGAGAAGTATTGTCCCATGCGTAATGGTATTCAAAATAATGATTGAAAATTATGGTAAAGAGTGTGAGGCAAATTCCTATCACAAAAACTGTGTGACCTATAAAAATGCTGTTACCATATTTTTTCCAAAATGGTTTGCTTTCGTTTTCTCGAGAGGCCTGCCAATAGGCATAAGTGGCCAATAAAGAACTAATAAACGCCAAAATGGTTAGTAATCGGCCAATCTCTCCTAGATAAGGTCTCAACATGAATTTTTCTCTCTTAAAATTTACTGTAAAGGTACTAGTAAAAGGGCAATTTGCCGATTTTAGTTCGTATCATTTATGGCATTTTAACACATGCCGAAAAGCGAAACTCGGAAGTAATTCGTTAAATTTAAAAATGCATTATGTTTACATCATGTTGAGAAAGACCTTTCTGTCACTTATTTGCATTTTAGGCCTCTTTTGGTCTGTAAATGCCCAGTCTATAGACTTTAAATATGCTACATTTGATGAAGCGAAAGACGCATCAAAGGTAGCCGAAAAGCTAATTTTTGTCGACTTCTACGCTGATTGGTGTGGGCCATGCAAAGCCATGGAAAATACTATTTTCACCAAAGCGGAAGTAGGAGCCATGTTTAATAAGGATTTTGTGAATTTCAAAATTGATAGTGAATTAGAAGAAGGCAAGAAATTAGTTCGGCATTACGGCGTTCAGGAATTTCCTACTTACCTTTTTGTGAATTCAGAAGGAGAAGTGGTCCATAAGATAATAGGTTTTCAATCGGTAAGAAATTTATTGATAGAGGCTGGCAAAGCGAAAAGGAAGTTTGAAGGCTTTGTGCCTATTAGGCGATTGGACAGTGTTTATGAAAATGGGAATGATGATGTAGATTTTCTTTATGAATACTTAAAACGAAAAAGTTATGAGGAAGGCTCACAGCCCAAAGTGCTCGCAAAATATTTAGAGGTAGTACCCGAAAGCGAACTTCAAACTGAAAAAGTACTATCGCTTATTTCTGAAAACGTAACCTCAGTAAGTTCTAAAGGCTTTTATATTCTAGCCGAGTCATTGTCAAGGTTTATGAAATTGACAGAATCTCAGCAGAAATATGTTTTGAAAGGAATTTCAAACTCTAAAAAGTTAACTTTTAGAGAAGCTGTGGAAAATAAAGATGACGAGCTTTTCGATGTTTTGATTGATGCGGTGCATGCCACTTCCTATAGCAGGCAAGCGGCTTTTGCAGAGGAAAGACAGTTTAGGTATGACTACGCCAAACTCACCAGAAACTTTAAGCATTTCAAATTAATAGCTCAGGAAGAAGCCACTCAAATTATGAGTAGGTCTATGGAGGATTTTGAAGAGCATACCAAAAGGACCATTGAGGCTTTTAAAGATACCGCAAAGGAAAAAGGTATTTCAGAATCTTCCGGAAGGTATCAAATGATGTTGGCAGGTTTAGAAAATGGAGCTGCAAAAGCCGCATCTTTCCAACTTAATGATTTCGCTAGAGGTTATTACGAAATGGCAAGTGATGATATGGACTTTAAAAATGCCATTAAATGGTCTGCTTTTGCTATCAAATTAGACGAAACAGCTGCAAATTGGGAAACATATGCTTTCTTGCTCAAGAAAGTAGGAAGAACTAGGGATGCGAAAAAAGCAATGAAGCAAGCTATGAAAATGGCAAAAAAGGACAACCTAGAAACAGATACATTGAAAGCAGCCTTTAAAAATATCAAATGACAAAGCGTTTAATTTTATTAGGATTTTCGTCACTCTTATTAGTCTTCAGCAGTCTGACAATACTGGATGCCGGAATAGATTTCAAATTGGGTGAAACTAATTCTTTTGAGAATATTAAGGAAGATGCGGTTAGTCAGGACAAAATCATCTTTGTAGACCTATTTGCTACTTGGTGCGGTCCATGTAAAAAGATGGAAGCTGAAGTTTTCAATAAGGAGAAAGTAGGGCAAAAGTATAATGAGTCTTTTATAAACTATAAAGTGGATATTCAGAGCCCAGAAGGCTCCAAAGTAGCCAGACTATATAATATTAACGCCTACCCAACGTACCTTTTCCTCAAACCAAACGGCGAAGTTTTATATCGCCTAGAAGGCGTTTTCACAGTTGATGGAATGATAGAAGAAGCTGAATTTGCTTTGACCTTAGAATAAATCTTCTGAGCGTTCTAGCATCAAGATAGAACTTTGCGGTACGATAACATACTTCACACCTTCATATTGAATCTCAATGGCATGCCTTTGTAAGTAAATGGCTACATCACCTTCTTCAGCTTGAAGTGGCATGTATTTTACTTTTTCTTCGGTGCCTTTCCATGGTTCGTCTTCTACTGGGTTTGGCAATGGATATCCAGGACCTACTTTTACCACATGGCCACTTCTAACCTCTTCTTTTTCCGTAACCGTAGGTGGCAGAAATAAACCTGAATTGGTTTTTCCAGAGTGATTTTTAGGTTTGATTAATATTTTATCGCCTACTACTTCTAGTCGCTTAAGTTTGTTATCTGGTGTGATTTCCATTTTTAAATATTAATTTTTCTCCTTCTGGCAGTAATCTGCCAAGTGTCAATTTTGCGATTATTTTTTATAACAGAAAGTTCGTCGTGCAAGTTTACTGTAGGGCAAATATGATAAGGAATTCCATAAAAAACATCTCCCACTTTTATTGAATCCCAGTTTTTGACTTTTAAAACGCCATGTTCTTCGCTTTGAGAAAGCAACTCATAATCTGTCAAATTTATCAATTTAACTCTTTTGTCAATCGTGTTTTCGGCCGCTACAGATTTGTGACCAAGGTCAATAGTGACAATGCCTTCCGTAGGTTTTGAAATAACCCGAGTAACTAGCAATGCTGCCGCATCAAAACTCTGTTCTTCAATGTTTTCTTCATAGCCCCAATCCCAAAATACACAAGTTCCTGGACTCGCTATTCTATGCGTTTTTTTTAGGTGAGAAGTAAAAGAAGGCGTTCCTCCTGAGATTAATTTAATGTCGGGGAATTCTGTTTCTAGCTTCGCAAAAAGTTTTTCAACTTCTATAAACCCTGATTCCACTTTGTTATTTCTTTCTTCAAACGATTTTTGATGAAGGTGACCATCATAAACATGAAGCCCTTTAAAAACTAAGTTTTTACAATCTGGAATTTGAGCCAAAAGTGTATTTAAACCTTCGCCTAATTTAATTCCAGACCTATCCATGCCGTTATTGATGTCAATATAGAAATGGATGGTAATGTTCTTTGAGGCTGCCGCTGAATCTAATTTTGTTAAACTTTCAGGGTTGTCAATAATGGTGGAAATCAAGGTTTCAGGATATGCTAAAACGAGTTTTACCAGTCGATTTATTTTAGGGCCAACCAATTGATGAGCTATCATCACTTCTTTGGCACCTTGTTCGGCGGCTATTTCTGCTTCTGAAATGGTTGACGCTTTAAAATTGACAATTCCGGCATCCACCATCCTTTTAATAACCTCGGGTGTTTTGTTGGTTTTGACATGTGGCATTAGGTTCTCCACTTTGCCATTCACCATCGAAATCATCTTTTGGATATTAGCATCCATACGTGACTCGTATAAAACTAAAGATGGAGAATCTACTTCGTCAATATTTTCAATGTCGTACCAATTCATAGCTGTTAAAGTGTTTTGATGGTCAAAAATAACATGAATAATAATTGATAGACTTCATTTTAATCAGAATAGTGATTTAATTGCCATTCGAATTTTAAAATGACTTTTATAGATGGCGAATTTATTGACAGGCATTCAGCAAATAGGAATTGGAGTACCAGATGCTGGTGCAGCTTTTTCATGGTATAATGAGCATTTAGGCTTAAATGTGCCAGTGTTTGATGATGTGGCAAGAGCAGAGTTAATGACTCCACACACAAACGGAATAGTAAGAGAAAGACGAGCTATTTTGGCGGTTAATATTGCTGGAGGTGGTGGTGCAGAAATTTGGGAATCTAAAGACCCATTGCCAATAGCTGCACCTGAAGAGCCTGCCATAGGAGATTTGGGTATTTATGCTGCTAAAATCAAATCAAGTAATATAAATTTCTTGGCTAAGAACCTAGGTTTGCAAACAACAGAGTCACCATCAGGCTCATCTTATGCTTGGATAAAGGACCCTTATGGAAATCGGTTGCAACTCGTTTCTGACAATTCTTGGTTTAAAAAGAAAGCCGATAATACGGGTGGTGTTTTGGGAGCCATAATAGGTGTAAGTGATATGGAGAAGTCCTTAACACTATATAAAGATACCTTAGGGATTTCTGAAGTAGTGTATGATAAAACGGGCGTATTCTCAGATTTGGAATCACTGAAAGGTGGTGATAGAAAGGTGAGGCGAGTTTTATTAAAGAAAACTGAAACTGCTGATGGAGCTTTTTATAAGCTCTTCGGGAATGTTGAAATAGAATTAATTCAGGCGATAGATGCGGATGTAAATACGATCATGAAAGACAGAAGCTGGGGAGATTTAGGTTTCATTCATCTTTGTTTTGACTGTTTAGATATGGATGCATTTAAAAAGAAAGCTTCGGATGGTGGTTTTCCTTTTACGGTAGATAGCGGTGGATATTTTGGTATGAGTGACGCTGGTGGAAGGTTTAGCTACATTGCCGACCCTGATGGTACTTTATTAGAATTTGTAGAAACGCATAAAGTGCCAGTTTTTAAGAAATTGAATATCTCCATTGACCTTAAAAAGCGTGGAATGAGAAAACCATTGCCAAACTGGATGATTGGAACACTAGGTTGGGGTAAGGTGAAACCGTAAAGAGGATGCAAGAGAACTAGTATTGTCAGTCCCCTGCTCGTCCGATAGGTGGGGAGAGGACTGACTCACCTCTTCAAATATCATAGCACACGCCTGCCTGTCGGCAGGCAAGGGTTACAGGCAAAAAAAAGTCTTTTGTCTAATATCTTTTGTCTTATAATCTTAACGAAAAATGACCATAAAAGAGTCTCAGGAAATAGTAGACGAGTGGATAAAAACTATTGGCGTTCGTTATTTTAATGAACTTACCAATACCGCTATTCTTACAGAAGAAGTAGGGGAGTTGGCCAGTATTATGGCTCGCCGATATGGGGAACAGTCTGAAAAGGAATCTGATAAAGATAAAGACCTAGGCGATGAAATGGCGGATGTGCTTTTCGTGTTGATTTGTTTGGCAAATCAAACCGGAATAGACCTCACAGATGCACTAAAGAAGAATCTAGAGAAGAAGACTAAACGTGACCTGAATAGACATAAGGAGAACAAAAAACTACAATGAAAAATATCTTCTTGGCATCTTTTGAGCGTGTAAAGAGAAACTGGCCTACGCATATTTTTATGTATGTGGTAGGATTGCTGTTAACGGCATTTCCAATGTTTCTTTTTTATCAAATACTAGAGAAAGAAGCTGCTCACAGTATGCTGTTAAGTGAATTGGTGCCAGACTTTAGTTTTATGATTTTTAGCGATTTCATGGCCGCTTCTGGCAAGGCTTTTAAACCTGTTTTCAAGTATGCTTTATTGTCAGGCTTTGTGGGTTCAATCGTTTACACGTTCTTTTCGGGAGGGGTAATTGACCAGTTGGCCAATCCAAAGCAAGCTCTTACATTAATTCGCTTTTTTAAGAAATCGGCTTCACATTTCCCTAAATATTTTGGATTACTATTATTGATAGGAATTCTTCTGTTTGTATTTTTCTTAGTAGCTGGTTTCGTCTATTTTATATTTGCTGCTATAGCAAATGGCAGTACAGAAAGAGGCTATGTTTTATGGCTTATTCCGCCAAGTATCTTCCTTTTTGTATTAATGACTTACGGACTAACAGTCAGTTTTTATGCCAAGGTATTTATTTATAAAGAGCCAAAAATTGGCTTTGTAAAGGCTTTTTGGGAGGCCTTTTATTATGTTTTTAGGCAGAAAACGCCTCTGGTTTATTTCTGGATGACCATCGGTCTAGGTTTCTGTATACTCCTTATTTATATGCTTTTAGATAAATATATTGGCATGACTTCGACTTTTGCCATAATTCTTATGGCCGTTTTTCAGCAGCTATTTGTCTTCAATAAGTTTGTTTTAAAACATTGGAATTATGCTTTGGCTTTGGAGTATTTTGAAAAAGCACCTGTTAACCTAGCTCCACCAGTTGTCGAAATTGAGGAAGAGCTAGAAACAGAACAGTTTGAGGAAGAGGATGAAGATTCTGACAAAACCAAACTTTCTGAACCAGAAGAAGGTTCTTAATACATGGCAGAAGAAATCATTAATAGAGTAGCCACTAGTGGGCTGGTTAGTTTAGATTTAGAAGATTCTTATCACGCAGGAGAGCGTGTGGTTTATGATTTGAAAGACAATCTTTTCATGGACATGATTCTGAAAGAGAAAGACTTTAGAACATTTCTTAAAGAACATGATTGGTCACAATATGAGGGCAAAAATGTAGCCATCACTTGCTCGGAAGACGTCATAATTCCGACATGGGCATACATGCTTTTGGCATTAAAGTTAGAGCCCGTGGCAAATTGTGTGGTAAAAGGAACTTTGAAAGATTTGGAAGTAAAACTTTATCAAGAAGCACTTCTGAATATAGATTTTGAACAATATCGCGATGCCAGAGTGGTGGTAAAAGGCTGCAGTAAAGTAGATGTACCTGCCGAAATATATGTTGAAGTCTCTCGCAAACTTCAGCCTATAGTGAAGAGCCTAATGTTTGGTGAGCCATGCAGTACGGTGCCTCTTTATAAAAAACCAAGATAATATGACCAACCGCAATTTTTTATAAAAGATTACGTCTTACTTTTGTGGTGTAATTCAGCAGGATGCAAAATATAAGAAAAATAGGGGCACTTAGCTTGTTGACTTTACTTCTGGTAAAGGCAATGGTGGTACCTGCTATCTTTTTTAATTATGAGCTTCGCAAAGATTTCATTATTGAAAATTTCTGTGTTAATAAAGAGCGTCCAGAGTTAAATTGTGATGGTCAGTGTTATTTGGCTAAACAATTAAAGGCTGCTCAAGAGCATGACGAAAATGAGGCAACTGCTACTTTTGTTGATAAGCTTTTAGGTTTTGAGTGTCTAACTGGTCACTCAGATTGGCAGTTTTCTGATTCCATAGTTTTTTCAAAACTACAAGAACCTATTGCTGGGCATCAGCACTTAAAAGGAAGCGAACTAGCTTTCTCTATCTTTCATCCTCCGCGACTTATTTCTTAATTATTTATCGTTTTTATTTTATTGACCGTATGGCACTTCATGTATTGAAGCGGCTCTATCTGTCTATTGATTTATTTACAAAATTTTAAGAATAACAATTGAAATGAAGATTTCTAACAAACTATATATTGGCCTTTTAGGCTTGTCAATTTTTGCTACCTCATGTGATGATGATTCTATGGGAGAAGACCCAAACGCTACTAATACTGTTCAGATAGAATTTGATAACAGATTTGGTTCTACGGATTTAGTCTTAGGAACTACAAAAGCTACTAACGCTAGTGGAGAAGAGTACACATTAAGTACTTTAAACTATTTTGTGTCTAATGTGAGTTTGATGTCTGACATGGGAGAAATGATTTCTTTCCCAGACCAATATTTCTTGGTAAAAGAATCAGATACAGGTTCTCAATTTATTGATTTACCAGAAGTGCCAAGCGGAAATTATTCTCATTTAACATTCACTGTAGGTGTAGATAGTCTTAAAAGCATTTCTGACGTTTCTGCCCGTACTGGTGTTTTAGATGTGGCTTCTTATGGTGACGATAATATGTATTGGAGCTGGAATATGGGCTATATTTTCTTCAAAATTGAAGGTAACTCTTCCGTAATTGATGTTCAAGGTAGCGACAAGTTTGAATTTCATATTGGAGGTTTTGGAGGAAGAGATGCCGCAACACCTAATAACCTTGAGCAGATAGACCTTCACTTAGATGGTGTTAGCGTGAGTGCTTCAAATTCTCCGCAGGTACATGTGATATTTGATGTCTCTAAGGTAATGGATGGTACTAATACCATTTCTTTAGCTGAAACGCCAGCTATTCATAATCCAATGATAGGTAAAAGCGTGTCTGCGAATTATATGTCTGCATTTGCGGTAGACCACGTACACTAAAATATGAAAAAGCTAATCTATTTAGCTGTTTTGGGTACACTGTTGATGGCTTGTAATGGGTCATCAACAGTGCTAAACCCTGTGGAGGAAACTGGAGAAAAACTGTTTTATCAGCCAGAGAATTTCCCGCAGCCTACCTATGATTTTTCTAAGAATCCGGTAACAGATGAGGGTTTTGAACTAGGTCGTAAGTTATTTTATGATGGTAAGCTTTCAAGAGATGGAACCATCAGCTGTGCGGAGTGTCATAGTCAAACCTATGCTTTTACACATCACGGACATTCTATTAGTCACGGAATTGATGATAAAATAGGCACCAGGAATGCCCCTGCTGTGCAGAATACGGCTTTTATGAATTTGTTCTTTTGGGATGGAGGTGTTTTTGACTTAGATTTCTTTTCAGTGGCTCCTATTACTAATCCAGTGGAAATGGATGAACAGCTCGGAAATGTTCTTGACAAACTAAGGGCTACAGAAGATTATCCTAAGATGTTTAAAGCGGCCTATGGCTCCGAAGAAATAACTACAGAAGGCTTTCTTAAGGCTCTAAGTCAGTTTATGAACAGTTTAGTTTCGGCAAACTCTAAGTATGACAAGTTTGTAAGAAATGAGCCTGGTGGAGAATTTACGGATTCTGAAATAGCTGGACTGTCTATTTTCAAAACAAAATGTGCCTCATGCCATGCCACAGATCTTTTTACTGATGGTAGTTTTAGAAATAATGGTTTGCAAATTTATGCTAGAGACCCTGATTACGGAAGAGCTATTATTACCGAAAATGCAGACGATAATTATAAATTTAAAGTGCCAAGCTTAAGAAATATTAGCTATACCGCTCCTTACATGCACGATGGGCAGTTTCTTTCTTTAAAGCAGGTATTAGAACATTACGATAATGGGGTTTACGATTCTGAAACGCTAGACCCTGAATTTAAAAAAGATGGAGTTTTGGGAATTCCATTAACGGAAGATGAAAAGACAGACTTACTGGCTTTTCTTAAAACCTTAGACGACCCTACTTTCATCAAGAATACAGCATTTGCAGCACCATGAGAAAATTAATTTTACTTTCTATATTTCTAGCTTCCGTTAAGGTAAGCATGGCCTGCGATATATGTGGCTGTGCTAATGGAGGCTCTTTTATGGGCATTATGCCCAATATGAATCAACAACTAATTGGGGTTCGGTACTTTTCAAAGACTTATCAATCGCATATTAGTAGCAAGTTTTTAGGCAGTGAAGAAAACTTTCAAACTGCTGAGTTAAGATTAAGAACATATCCAGCAAAGAACCTTCAATTGATGGCATTTTTGCCTTATCAGTTTAATGAGCAGGTATTAACTTATGATGGTGTAAATAAAAGTGACCAAGGTTTTGGTGATGCCCGAGTATTGTTACATTATAATGTGGTCAACACATCCATGGATTCGGCTTGGAATTCAGATTTTAATCATCAATTACTCTTAGGAGGTGGCGTAAAAGCTCCTTTGGGAAAGTTTAGTTTTGATACCTATGACGCCACGCAGGTGGCCAATGCCAATTTTCAATTAGGAACAGGCAGCTGGGATTTTCCTTTGCAGGCTATTTATACGCTGCAACATAAGAAAATGGGGCTCAACATGAATGCCACTTATCAAATTAACGGCACCAATAAAGATGGTTATCGTTTTGCTAATAGGTCGGTGATAGCAGGTACTTTTTTTAGAACTATGTACACGCAAAACTGGACCATACTTCCGCTATTCGGTATTTATGCAGAGCAATCAGGCATGAATCAAGAAAATGGTATCAAAAATGAATTGACTGGCGGTTGGCTTGCCGCAGCTAATGTTGGCGTAGAAATATATACACCACGTTTTAATTTCAGCATCAATGGACAGTTGCCGGTGGCTCAAAACCTTTCTGATGGCGAATTAGAATTTAAATCCATGTTTTCTATCGGTATTTTAAGAGCATTTTAAAAACCACGATTTCAATTTTAGTAAATTGGCACCGTGGAAAATCAAGAAAGAAACATCTCCCTTATCATTGCGGTAGCAGAAAACAATGTTATTGGGAAAGATAATACCCTTATTTGGCGACTGTCAGAAGATTTAAAAAACTTCAAAAGGCTAACTTCTGGTCATAGCATTATCATGGGCAGGAAAACCTATGATTCTATAGGTAAACCATTGCCAAAACGCCATAACATCATTGTCTCTAGAAATAAGGACCTCAAAATAGAAGGCTGCCATGTGGTACATTCTTTAGAAGCTGCCTATTCGCTAGCGATGGAACTCGATGGAAATGAAGAGGTTTTTGTGATTGGCGGAGCCAATATTTATACCCAAGCTCTGGCAGATGCCAATAGAATTCACCTTACGGCAGTACACGCCGAACCAGAAGGAGACGCGTTTTTTGACCTAAATTTATTAGAAGGTTGGGAAACCGTAGATTCTCGCTTCTACGCCAAAGACGAGAAAAATCAATACGACTTTGTGATTTCTTTGCTGTTGAGGGAGGAGAGGTAGTTCAAGGTATTTTATGGCATAGGTATAGATAGGAATGGCAAAAGTAAAAAAATACGAAACAGTTAAGGAATTGATATTTTGGTCCTATGCAAATTTGGCCATGGCACATACGGCTGTAGAAAGAAATCAAGAAAAGTATGGAACCTTCAATTATGTAATTAGAGCAAAACTGTTCAAAGGTTTGAAGGATGAGACTATGAATATGCGGTCGATTTTTGATGACGAAAAGATAAAATTACAAACTGGACAAATTTGTAATTATTGTGGGTCAAATCAGAATTTAGCTTTAGACCATATTGTTGCTCAGAAGATGGGAGGAAAGGATGACGCAGAAAACCTAATTTACGCTTGCCGCTCATGTAATAGTTCTAAAGGTAAAAGGGACTTAATGGAATGGATGGAATATAAAGGAGAATTTTTGCCTCTTATGATAATTCGACGATACTTAAAATTAGTATTTAAATTTTGTAAGGAAAATGACCTGCTTGAAAGGAAAGTTGAAGAGTTGGATACTTTTGAATTACCATTTAAATTGGAAAATATTCCAATAAAGTATCCTAAACCGAGTGAGTTGAAACTAAATATTGTAGCTCAGTAAGCTGTAATCGAATATTAGAAGCTGCCAAATGAACCTAGAACAAAACAAGAAAAACGCCATCGCATTCTATAAAACTGCTTATGAGGGGAAGCCTAAAGAAGCCATTGAAAAATATGTGGGAGATGAGTACATTCAGCATAACCCTGATGTGGCAAATGGCACACAGGGTTTTATAGACTATTTCAATAGGATGCAGGAAGAGTATCCTGAGAAGTCTATTGCCTTTGTGAGGTGTATTGCCGAAGGCGATTTAGTTTCGCTGCATACGCATCAAACATGGCCTGAAAACGACCAATACGTAACCATAGATTTTTTCAGGTTTGATGAGAACGGTAAAATCTGTGAACACTGGGATGCTATTCAGCAAATTCCAGAGAAATCTGCCAACCCGAATACCATGTATTAAAGTTTAGAGCCACAAGGAATCCTCATGGCTCTAATAGGTTCTAATTCAAATTTCTCAATCTTAAGTTCTGAGCGGCTTGCACCATATTTTTTAGCGATGCCTCTGTTTCTGGCCAAGCCCTGGTTTTTAGCCCACAGTCAGGGTTTACCCAAAGGTTTCCTTCGGGAATTACCGCCAACGCTTTCTCCAGCGATTGCTCTATTTCTAAAACCGAAGGAATGGTAGGACTATGAATGTCATATACACCAGGCCCAATTTCGTTAGGATATTGAAAATCTTGGAAACTTTCTAAAAGCTCCATTTGAGACCTACAGGTTTCTATCGTAATCACGTCGGCATCCATGTCTGCCAGTTTATCCATAATGCCCTTAAACTGCGAATAACACATGTGGGTATGAATTTGCGTTTCGGGCTGTGCCACGGCAGATGCTATTTTGAAAGCCTTTATGGCATGATTCCAATACGCATCTTGGTCTGCTTTTTTTAGTGGCAAACCCTCTCTAAGAGCAGCTTCGTCTATCTGAATAATCTTCAAACCTGCTTTTTCTAAATCGGCCACTTCATCTCTTACCGCAAAAGCTAGCTGAATAAGTGTTTCATGCCTAGGCTGGTCGTCACGGACAAAAGACCATTGCAAAATAGTTTGCGGCCCTGTCAACATACCTTTCATAGGTTTCGCACTTAGCGACTGAGCATAGCTGCTCCACGCCACCGTCATGGCTTTTAGTCGTTCTATATCACCAAAAATAATAGGTGGTTTCACACAGCGGCTACCGTAACTCTGCACCCAACCATTGGCAGAAAACACAAAACCTTCCAGCAGTTCACCAAAATATTCTACCATGTCGTTTCTTTCAAATTCGCCATGCACCAGCACATCCAAGCCCAGTGCCTCCTGCCATTTGATAACCTCGGCAGTATGTCGCTTTATTTCGGCTTCATAGTTTTCTGCAGTAATAATCCCTTTCTTTAAGTTCGCCCTTAGCGTTCTTATTTCTTTTGTTTGCGGAAAAGAGCCAATAGTGGTAGTTGGAAAATCGGGTAGCTTGAGGTGCGTCTTTTGTAAGTTTTTACGCTCTGCAAAAATCGCATTCCGCTTAAGTTCTCTGTCTGATATTTCAAGACTTCGCTTTTTTACCTCTGGTTTATGAATGCGAGTAGAGGTGCTTCTTTTTGTGATGGAAGCCGTATTTCTGGCTAAAAGAGGAGAGTTAGGGGCTGCGAGAATAGTCGCTATTTCGTTTAGTTCTATTAGCTTTTGCGTAGCAAAAGCCAACCAATCTTTAATTTCTGGGTCAATCGTCGTTTCGTTTTCTAAATCAACCGGCACATGAATAAGCGAGCAGGAGGGAGCTATCATCACTCGTTCTTCTCCAAGCTGATTTACTGCTTTCTGTACAAATTGAATAGCTTTTTCATAATCTGCTTTCCAAATGTTTCTTCCATCAATTATCCCGAGTGATAATTTTAGGTCAGGGCCAATTTTGCCAAGAATATTGTCTAATTGGTCTGGAGCACGTTTCAGGTCAATATGTAGGGTGTCTACAGGAAGATTTAAAGCCGCCAATGCATTATCTTCAATTCCCTCGAAATAAGTGCTCAGTATGATTTTTAAATCAGGAAGCTCATTTTTGATTTTATGATAAACCTTTCTGTACGTTTCCTTTTGGAAGAAATTTAAGTCTAGTCCTAAAAACGGCTCATCTATTTGAACATATTCTGCTCCTGCTTTTTGAAGTTTGTTTAGTAGTTCTAAATAAACGGGCAAAAGTCTATCGATAAGGCTGAGAGCATTAAAATCGGCATTTTTTACTTTACCTAAAAGCAAATAAGTGATAGGTCCTATCAAAACTGGCTTGGTTAATATACCTGCATTTTTAGCCTCTATAAATTCATCAATAACCTTGGTGTCATTTAAATGGAAGGTTTGAAAAGCTTGAAACTCGGGTACTATGTAATGGTAGTTGGTGTCAAACCATTTAGTCATTTCACAGGCTTTTATATTTTGGTCTTCAGACTGAAAACCTCTTGCCATGGCAAAATATAGGTCGGTTTTGTTTAGGTCATTAAACCGCTCAGGAATAGTTCCAAACATCAGGCTATGGTCTAAAACTTGGTCATAGAAAGAGAAGTCGTTTGACGGAATAAGGTTAATGCCTTGTTCCTTTTGAAGCTGCCAGTTGGCCAGCCTAATGGTTTTGCCGGTTTCTAAAAGCTCGCTTTCAGAAATTTTACCAGACCAGTACTTTTCACAAGCTCTTTTGAGCTGTCTTTGATTTCCTATGCGTGGAAATCCCAAATTGTTTTTAAGCATACTTTTGAATTTTTAAAATGTTCATTGAGTACACTTTCCGCTAAAGAAGTAAGTACACAGAAATCCTAATTTCTGCCCACCTGACTCTATGCCTTAGTCGTGAAAGCATGTTGTCAATAGCAGGTGGCAAGTATCTCGACTTCCAGTTTTTTAGGCTGGTCACGGTTGCACGACAGTTCATGAGTTTCACATGATTCCTTTTTAAGTCTACCTCGCAGTAGAAACCAAATGCTATATCTATTTCGGCTCAAAAGTAATTATTTGAATAGATAAAACAACTGTGTTGTTGAATATTTGTAGATAATATATCTATTATTATGTTATATTGTAGGTTATATAACCATAGAATATATTATTACTAGAGGACTTATCTATTGAGGGTAGGGTACTATATCTAAATTTATTATTTAAAATAATTCTAAATAAGCTTGTATGGTTTAAGTTGAGCGAATACATTTGTGCCATTATTTATAACAAGTCTAAATAAAAACAAGTGGTAAGAGTTTACATTTTTCTAGTACTAATTATACCTTTTAGGGGGATGGCACAGGTAGACAGCCTGCTGTCAAAAGACTTAGAGCAAGTGGTGGTAACGGCTACTAAAAGTGAACGACAATTAAGCTCTTTACCTATGCCAGTTACTGTAATAGCTAAGAAACAAATTCAAGAAATGGGCTCTTTAAGGCTAAGCGAAGTTTTGGCAGAGCAAACGGGTCTTTTTATAGTGAATGACCATGGAAACGGGGTGCAATTACAAGGTTTTAATCCTGATTACACGCTTATCTTGGTAGACGGGGAGCCTTTAATAGGGAGAACGGCGGGTACTCTAGAATTAAGCAGACTGGCAGTAGGAAACATTAAGCAAATAGAAATAGTAAAAGGGCCTTCGTCTAGCTTATATGGTTCGGAGGCTTTGGCAGGTGTAATTAATATTATTACCGAGCAGCCAGATAAAATGGGTGGCGATGTTTACGCCAGGTATGGCAGTAATAATACGCTAGATTTATCTGCTTTAGGGAATTTTAAGAAAGAAAAGTTAGGCATTTCTCTATTCGCAAATCATTATTCATCAGCTGGATATGACCTTACTCCGGAGACTGTAGGAAATACAGTATCGCCTTTTAGTAATTACACTTTGCAGCCTAGAATTAATTATGATTTTAGTGAAAACACCAAGCTTAAAATTTCAGGAAGGTTGTTTGAAGAATCTCAATCTGGAAACTACGAAGTAGAAGAAACTGATGGCCCAGCATTAATAGCTCAAACGGGTGCTGTACATGATAAAAACTTAAACCTAAGTTTAAATCACAAGTTTTCTACCACCTTAGGATTGACCGCTAGGCTGTATGCTTCAGGCTATGAAACCGAGTCTTTGCTCACTTATGAGCAAGATAAAAGCGTGTATGACGAATCTTATTTTAACCAAACATTCTTTAGACCAGAAGCTATTTTAGACTTCTCTTTTGCAGAAAAGCACTTCTTTTTGGTAGGAGCAGGAATGGTAAACGAAAGTGTGGAAGCCACCAGGTATGATGAACTCAAGAAATTTAATACCAAATATGTTTTCGGTCAATATGAGTTTTATGGGTCAGATAAGTTTCAAGTGAATGTGGGAGGTAGGTATGATGCTCACTCGGCTTATAGAAATCAGTTTTCGCCTAAACTGGCTGCCATGTATAAGGTGAATTCTCAGCTAAAACTCCGTGGTTCGGTAGGGGTGGGATATAAAGCCCCAGACTTCAGGCAGCTTTATTTAAACTTCACTAATGCAGTGGCAGGTTATAGCGTTTTTGGCTCGCAAGAGTTAGAAACTAACATTGCAAAACTGGAAAGCCAAGGGCAAATTGCAAATATCTTTATTGACCCATCTTCGTTTGGGCTACTAAATCCAGAAAGCTCTTTGGCGAGTAATATTGGGCTATTATTTACAAACAATAAAGGGAGAACGGCCACGGTAAATTTCTTCCGAAACGATGTCAGTAACCTTATAGAGTCTTTTCCAGTAGCTCAAAAGACAAATGGGCAGAATGTATATAGCTATAGAAACTTGGCGGAGGTTTTCACGCAGGGAGTTGAACTTAATGTTAGCCAAAGACTAAATATGTCATTTGGCGGAAGCCTTAAAATAAGTGGCGGGTATCAATACCTAGAAGCAAAAGACAAATCTATACTAGCTAAAATTTCTGAGGGGAGTTTGTATAGACGTAACCCAGAAACCCTCGAGACCGAAAGAGTAAGTCGCCGCGATTATGGTGGCTTACTAAATAGGTCAAAGCATTCAGCTAACCTGAAACTTTTCTATGAAACGGATGACAAACTAGGCTTTAACGTAAGGGCAATGTATAGAGGCAGATACGGTTTTAACGACCAAAACGGCAATGCCATCATTGATATGGATGATGAATATGCCAAAGGATTTTTACTGGTGAATACTTCCGTATCAAAAAGTATTGACAAATGGACACTTCAAACTGGTATTGATAATGTATTGAATTTTAAAGATGCCCAATACCAACCAGGGCAGGCAGGAAGGCAGCTATGGCTCCGACTGAGGTATTCTATTTAAAAGAGTTTTAACAATTGTAAATAAATAAAAATGAAAAAAATCGGGCAATTAGTCATGCTATTGGTATGTCCATTATTAACTCAAGCACACGGATACTGGTTTGAAATAGAGCAGCCGAAAGCTGCCATAGGCGAACCAGTCCAGATAGACCTTTATTATGGAGAATATGCTTCTCAGATTAGAGAAGTGGGAGATAGGTTAGATAAAATGAAGGATATAAAAGTGACTGTGGTTACGCCTAACGGTGAAGTGGAGGAAATAGTAATGACCCAGACCAATACAAAATGGACAGGAACGTATACGCCAAAGAGTGAGGGCTATTTTCAAGTGCTGGGTTTAAATGATACCAGAGAAGTGCAAGACTGGCATAAGCATAAATTGGGCATCACTAGGCCTATTCAATACTTAAGAACGGGCTTTAGCTTAGGCGAAAAACAGACAGCTTCTGACCAGCTACTTTACTTAGATACTTTCTGTAAAATCAATTCCAATAATGTGGAGCTATATGCCATGAAAGATGGCAAACCAATGAATAAAACTAAAATAAGAGTGGTGAACCCTGAGGGCTGGCTGCAAGATAAGTTTTCAAATCAAATTGGTTTTGTAAGTGTGGTGCCAAACAAGAAAGGCTTATACCTAGCAGAAGTAGAATGGATAGAAGAATTGCCAGGCACTTTCAAAGGCAAAGCCTATGAAACCATTCGCCATAAATGTGATATGACATTCGTCATCAATTAATTAAGGATAAAATTCAAACTATATAATTTCTAAATAAATAATGAACGCGATTAAATTTTTAACCATTTGTACGCTATTTGTAGGGCTTATTTCTTGTGAAGAAGACGAGGCTGTAGTAGCAAAAGACCCAGTAATCTCTCAAACTGTGAGCGATTTAGCAGCAAACCCTTCAGATGCTCCTAATAATCATTATACTTTTTTCAGTTTTGAAGACGGTGTACTAACTACCGCAGATTCGGCAAGCACTAAATGGGATTTAGCCTTTAAAAGTACCAGTGTAATAGTAAACGGTGGAGTATCTGGTCCAGGTTCTGCTCAGGCAGCTGTGGCAGATGGTATTTATGCTGATTTTACAGAAGTACCAGCATCTTTAACAATGAAATCTGACGATGCAGAAGGTTTGGCTATTCCTTCTGGTTCCGGGAATGGCTGGTATAACTATAGCCCTACCACGCATGAAATATCTCCAATAGCAGGTAAGGTGATTTTTGTTAAAACCTCTTCGGGAAACTATGCCAAAGTAGAAATCCTAAGTTATTACAAAGGAGCTCCTGCCGCTTTTGATGCCACTGCAGTAGGGCGTTACTATACTTTCAGATATGTTTATCAGCCAGACGGCTCCACCAAATTCGAATAAATTATGTGTCAGAAAAGCTCATTAAACATCATCAGTAAATCTAGCTATGGTTATATAGGATATTGCAAAGGTTGTGATAGGTATAACCTGTGTTTTGAGAATATTTTCATTCTTCTAAAAGAAGAAGAGATTAAAGGCTTAGGAACTATAGTAGACGTGGAGTACGGAACATACCTTATGGAAACCCCAGTAGGAAGAGGTAAAACCATTAGTTTTCAAACGCCACTGTCAAACACCTATTTCGCTTTTACTGCTTGTGAATACGAAGAATTCAAAAGGATGATTAATGAGTCTGTGCTGATGCTACAGGTAAACGAGATAATAAATCAAAAACAATAAAATGAAAAATTTACTTCTAATCTTGGGTCTTATGATTTCGATGGGTGTATCTGCTCAAAAGGCGGAAGACCTGAAGGCCATCAAAGGGCAGTGCGGCTGTATGGATATTACTTTTCAGTATGCAGAGACTTTTGCCCCAGATACGGCTTATGAATTTCATGACAGGTATTTAGAGCACGCTACTGAGTATGTGTTTGTCTTGGAAGAATCAGCGAACAAAGTGGTTATTCAGCACCTTTTGGCAATAAATGATACCATGGTGGTGAAGCACTGGCGTGAAGACTGGACTTACAGAGACCCGCATTTAATCTCTTTTAATACCGCTAATGATTTTAGATATTCAAACATCGCGAAAACTAATTTCAAAAATGGCTGGACGCAAAAAGTTTACGGAACACAAGATGAACTCAGGTATGCCGGAACAGGAGAGTGGGCACATGTAAATGGTAAGTCTGTTTGGGAAAGCACGGCAGATGCCGCATTGCCCAGAAGAGAGTATTCTCACCGTAAAGATTATAACGTCATGCGAAGAGGCAACAGAATTCATGTGACGGATAAAGGTTATTTGCATGAGCAAGACAACGATAAAATTATAAGAACAGAAGGTAAAACTGATGTGCTTTTAGCATCAGAAAAAGGCTATAATGATTATGTGTTGACAGATATGTCAAAATGTGCTTCCACCAAAGCATGGTGGGAAAAGAATAAGGCTTACTGGAGTGATGTGAGAGCAGCTTGGGATAAAGTAGAAAACCAACATAAGAGCTTTACCATCAAAGCTAAAGTAGACGACCAGCGTCTGGGAAGCTTCCTTTACAACATAAATAAAGAAAAACTAAGCTCTGCAGAAAATAGGAAAAAACTTGATGCCGTTTTAACGGAGTTTGTGGTTTTTGAAGACGGAATTTAAGCAACTATATTAGGTCAAATTGGATTTGAAATCGTAATGCCGGGGAAGTGAGCGTTTGTTGTTCTTTTTCTCCGGTTTTTACTTGCAATTTACTATTTAAAATAATTATAAATAAGCTTGTTTGAGGTTGAACTTCGGAATACATTTGCGACTCAATTTGTAATAAGTCTAAATAAGAATAAATGAAACATATTTTATATATCATAAGTTTTATACTGCTTCCTGCAGCTGTATTCTCTCAAGGAACCATAGCAGGAAAAGTAAGAACTTCAGATGGCGAACCAGCCTCTTTTGTAAACGTAACATTAAAAGGAAGCACTAAAGGTGCTACCGCAAACGATGAGGGAATCTATCAAATAAATGATGTGAAAGCGGGAAGCTACACGGTGGTTGCCAGTTTTGTGGGTTTAGAGCATCAAATGAAAGATGTTACCGTAAATGACGGAGAGTCTGTAACCATAGTTTTTACTTTGGAAGAAGATGCTAATCAGCTTCAGGAGGTTTTAGTTACGGCTAATCCTGGGAAGTATGTTACTGATTATCCTTCGGTGTCATTGCGTTTGCGTACGCCGCTTTTAGAGGTAGCTCAAAACATTCAAGTAATTACCAATCAGACCATTCAAGACCAACAGATTTTTGATATGAGAGAGGGTGTAATTAGAAATGTAAGTGGTGCTACTATGTCTGAGCATTGGGAAACTTATGCCAGAATAGTCATGCGTGGCTCTAGAGCGGCTTCTTTTAGAAATGGTATGAACGTGACCGATACTTGGGGACCTTTAACGGAAGACATGAGTATGGTAGAGCGTATTGAGTTTGTAAAAGGGCCTGCTGGTTTTATGATGGCTGCAGGAGAGCCAAGTGGTTTTTATAATGTAGTTACTAAAAAGCCAACAGGCTATAAAAAATCAGAGGTGGCTATGACTGTTGGTAGCTTTGGTACTTACAGAAATACCTTAGATTTTGATGGCTTGTTAAGCAAAGATGGTAAAGTGCAGTACCGTCTTAATTTGATGGGACAAATGAAAGGTACACAACGAAAATTTGAATATAATAATCGTGTTTCGGTAGCTCCAGTGATCAAATTTCAAATTAACCCAAGCACATCTTTAACAGCGGAGTATAATTATCAATATGTTAAAATGTCGCCAATTGGCTCAAACTACATTTATTCGCCAAACAAACTAGGTGATATTTCAAACGAGTTTAGTACGCTTGAAAACAACATGTCGCCCACTAATATTAACGACCAATCTGCCTTAATTACCTTCTCACATAGTATTAACGAAAACTGGAAATTTACAGGGCAGCTTTCTTACCTTAACTTTAATCAAGTAGGTAGCAGCCTTTGGCCTACAGGCTTTAATGGTGATACTTTAATGAGAGCTGAGTCTAACTGGGATATTCTAGGTCAAACAAGAGTAGGACAGTTTTTTGTAAATGGTGATGCCTTTACCGGAAAACTTCAGCACCGTATTTTGGCTGGTTTAGATATGGGCGATAAAGATTTTTATCATGATTGGAGCCAAGCCGGTGCCATTACAGGTAGCACAGGTTTTAATGTTTATAATCCTACTTACGGAACAGTTCCCGCTACTAGCTATACACAGTTTGACCGTGAATTAAGTATACGTCAGCGTGGGGTACATTATAGCAATTTATACACGGCTTATTATCTGCAAGACGAACTTAGATTTTTGCAAAACAAGTTAAGAGTTACCTTGGCGGGGAGGTACACCACCACCAGAGATAACGACCCATATTCTGAAGGGGTAGAGGCAAGCAAGTTTACACCAAGAGTAGGATTGTCATATTCTCTAAATGAAAATACTAGTTTGTATGCAGTTTATGATGAGGCCTTTATTCCACAAACGGGAGCGTCTTTTGACAATGTTAAGTTTGACCCCATTACGGGAAGCAATAAAGAAATTGGGGTGAAAAAAGAAATGCTTAACGGAAGATGGACGGCAAGTGTATCGGCGTATCAAATCACCAAAAACAATGTATTGACATCTGACCCAGAGCATCAGTATTTTTCTATTCAGTTGGGTCAAACAAAAACTTCTGGTATTGAGTTTGACGTAAGAGGTCAGTTATTCACGGGCTTAGATGTTACCATGAACTATGCCTATACCGACGCCAAAATAACCGAAGATACAGAGAGCTCTATGGTAGACAGACAGCTTCCGGGTACCGATAAATCCATAGCAAATGCTTGGCTTTCTTATGCTGTAACTAGTGGAGATTTAAAGGGCTTGGGTATTTCTTTAGGTGCATCGCATGCATCAGGACGTTCTACTTGGTATGCCGCTTATGATAGCTCTATAGACCCTTCTATGCCATCGTATACCAAATTTGACGGGGCTCTTTCATACCAATTTGACAAGTTCGGAATAGCCTTAAATGTCAATAACTTGTTTAATGCCTCCGTGATTTCAGGAGCTTACTATACATGGAGCGATTTTTATTACTGGCAAGCAGAAGCTAACAGAAATGCACGTTTAAGTATCCGTTATAAGTTCTAGTCAAATACTAATTGATGAAATTTAAAAAGCAAATAGGAAAAGTACACCTCTGGCTCGGTTTAAGCACCGGGCTAGTGGTGTTTATCATCAGTATTACGGGATGTTTTTATGCATTCCAAAAGGAGATTTTAGACGCCACCGAAGATTTTAGATACAGCCAGATAGAAGATAAAGCAGTTTTGCCACCATCAGTATTTGAGAAAATATCAAAGGCAAAATATCCTGACCACCATTTACATGCCATTAATTACCCGGGTGAGGGTAGGAGTGTAGAAACCATTTATTATGCTTTTGAGCCTGTGGAGTATTATTTTTCAGTATATCATAATCCTTACACAGGGGCAATAATTGAAACAAAAGACCACGAAGCATCTTTTTTTCATTGGATTCTTGATGGGCATTATTATTTGTGGCTGCCGCCAGAAATAGGGCAGCCAGTTACATCTTACAGCACTTTGTTTTTTTTATTGATGGTTATTTCTGGTATTGTGCTTTGGTGGCCTAAAAACAAAGCGGCGGCTAAACAACGCTTCTGGTTTAGATGGAAAGACTCTACCAAATGGCGTAGAAAAAACTATGACCTTCATAACATCATTGGTTTTTATACTTGTGTTTTTGCTGTGATTTTAGCCACTACGGGTATTGTTTTCGGCATTCAATGGTTTGCTTATGTTTATTATAAAAGTATTGGTGGCGAAAAGGAGTTGGTCTATATCACACCACCTTCTAAAAGCTTTGTAGAGGAGGGTCAGTTAGATAAGCCTGTGATGGACTTGGTCTGGGAGAAAATGTTAGATGAATATCCTAATGCCGTTTCTGTGGAGGTTCATACCCCAGAGTCTGATACTTCGGCAATAGCCGCTAATGCAAATCTTAAGGAAGATATGTATTGGAGTACAGACTACAGGTATTTTGACCAGTATACCTTGGAGGAAATTTCTGTCAATCACGTTTACGGTCGCCTAAAAGATGCCAATACTGCCGAGAAACTTATGCGAATGAATTATGACATCCATATAGGGGCAATTTTTGGACTTCCAGGAAAGATTTTTGCTTTTTTAGTATCATTGCTATGTGCCAGTTTGCCAGTCACTGGTTTTATGGTTTGGCTTGGTAAAAGGAAGAACTCAGGACGCAAAAAAGTCAAGGTATAGGAAAATTTAAGCTAATATGATTAAAATCCAGGTTCAAAATCAGAATGTAGGCCCCGAAAGATTGGAAGCACTAAAACAAGAATTGGCCAATATTGGCGTGAATTCTTTTGGGGTTGACTGTTTGACAAACGACATTACCCTTATAAAACACTGTAATCTTAAAGAGTGTGATTTAAGGTGTGCTTTGGAGAAAGCTGGATTTAAAGATTTGTGCTTACGCATTAAAGCTTAATATCTGTTGTTTAATTTTTCAGCCCGATTGGAATCTCCGTTACCGTATAAAAAGGTCTTTAGATTTACAGAAATTAAGCTTTATATATATCGAATTGTGCTGTATGGATAGATATAATTTCAATACAAGTGGTTTTTATTTGAAATTATAGTTCAAAGGTTTTCATTTGTATGAATATATGATTCCTCTTTGTGAGGAAGTGCACTTAAAGGTTCATTCTATGCTGAAATTTTTGCCTCCAAAAATCATTTTTACGGTATTGTTAGTTTTACCTTTCCTAAGTTTTGGGCAAGCAACTGTGCCTTTTAACTGTGAAGGGTTTGCCTACCTTTTTCAGGATAGCCCAGCTGATATCTATAGAGTTGATTTACAGACAGGAGTATCTACTAAGGTAGCAGAAGACATAACAGATAGACCTGCCTCTGCTGGATATAATATGGTAGACAACTATATCTGGATGTTAAATAGAAATAGGGGACATTTAATAAAAGTTGATGCCAATTATAATACAACTACTTATACCACTTCCTTACCAAATATTAATAGTGTTGACATTGATAAAAATGGTATTTTTCATGGCCTAGATAATTCTAGCATACCTGAAATGTATCGATATGATCTTAATACAACCCCGCCTACAGCTTTAAGTACAATTACGCTTAGTAGTGCTGTAGCAGCTTCTGACATTTCATTTAACCCGGTTGACAATTTTTTGTATACCATAGATGGAGATAGAAAACTCTTTAAAATAAATCCAGCGACTGGAAATGTTACAGAAATAAGGCAAATAGGAGGATTAACGGCACAGGCATACGGGGCTACCTATTTTGACAAAAACGGAACTTTGTATGTAGGAGGAAATGCAGATGGGAAAATTTATAGTATTTCAAATGCAGCTTTAACTAATCCTTTATCAACCGAGGATGCCATATTATTTTCTTTAGGCCCAACGTCATCGAAAAATGATGGGGCTCGCTGTGCTACTGCTCCACTTTGTAAAGTTGGTAATACCGCCCCTAATTTATCTGTAAGTTCTTTGAGTAATTCATGTAATAGTAACACTGTAAACCTTGGTTCAGTATCTGCAGATAATACCCCTGACGGTACAGTACTTACTTGGCATTCTGGCTCTCCTACTACAGATGCTAATAAATTATCTAATTTAGTGCTAAGTGCTTCAGGCACCTATTACGCTACTTTTTATGACGCAGAAAATATGTGTTACAGTGCGTCAAATACTCCTTTTACTGTTACAATAAATCCAATTCCTGTTACACCTACAGACGCCACTGTTGATGACAATAGTATTTGTTTTGGTGAAAGTGTAAACCTTACGGGTTCGTGTGCTGTAGGTACTATTGAATGGTATATTGGTAGTGCTTCGGGTACCTCTTTGGGTTCTGGTAGTCCCAAAAGTGTCTCACCTACTACCACCACCTCTTATGTAGCTACTTGTAAAACCACAAGCTCAGCGTGCGAAAGTTCTTCTTCATCTGCAGTAACTGTAAATGTAAATCCACTGCCAAACTCACCTAGCGTTTCGGCATCAAATACTAGAATATGCCCAGGGAACAGTGCAACTTTAACAGCGTTTGGTTGCACCGGAACTTTGAATTGGAGTAATGGCGAAACGACTACGAGTATTGTTGTTAGCCCTAACACTGCCACATCTTATTCGGTTACTTGTACCAGCACAGAGGGCTGTGTTAGTGACCCTAGTAATAGTACCATTGAAATCACCATTGCCAGCATTAATTTCACGACTGATAAATCTAACCTTTGTTCTGGCGAAAATGTGACACTTACCATGGATGGTTGCTCTGAAACCGTTGAGTTCTTTGCAGATAATGTTAGCATAAGTACAGGTAGTAATAGCTTTTCACATTCACCAGCCAGTAATACTACTTATACAGCCACTTGTGATGGTGCAGCTGTAACGGCTTGTGCTACAAATAACACAAGTGGTGTTCCTGTTACAGTGCGAACCACGCCTGCTGCTCCGGTTCTAAATGGTGCCACCACAATATGTGCTGGCTCATCTGCTACCCTTACCGCTACAGGATGTTCTGGTGGAGTGATTTATTGGTCAAATTCTCAAACAGGTTCTAGTATTACGGTAAGCCCTAGTAGCACTACTCAATATACAACAACATGCTTGCTTGATGGATGCGAAAGTCCAACTTCATCTCCTGTTACGGTGACTGTTGAAGCTATTCCTCCTTCACCAACGGGTATTAGTTCAGCAACTATTTGTGAGGGTGAAAGTACTAACTTAGGTGGTAATTGTGCTACTGGAACTCTTAATTGGTATTCAAATACTGCCCTAACAGTTGCTGTATCTATGCCAGTTAGTCCAACGACAAATACCACTTATTATGCAATCTGTTCCAGTACAAATTGTAAAAGTTCCTATATAAGTGGTAGCGTAACGGTAAACCCAAAGCCAGCCACACCAACCTCTTTGGTAGCAAATCCTAGCACGATTTGCTCTGGAGAAAGTACTTCTTTAAGTGGTAGCTGTACTAATGGTTCAAATATCGCTTTCTTTTATGACGCTGCTTTGAATAGTAGGTTGGTCTCCACTACTGTTAGTCCTACGACTACCACTACCTATTACGCTGCTTGTGAAAAAGCGGGTTGCAAAAGCAATAATGCTAACCTTACCGTGACGGTAAACCCTTCTCCAACAGCTCCTGTTGTTAGTTCTACTTCCACTACAATTTGTACTGGGAATTCTTTTGACTTAACAGGTACTTGTCCTGCTGGTTCAACCATTCAATGGTTCGCAGGTGTGATTGCCCAAAACTCAGTTTTGGGCACAGGAAGCCCTTATACTGTTACACCAACAGAGACTTCGATTTATTTAGCAGACTGTATTAGTAATGCTAATTCTTGTCTGAGTTCTTCAAGTGATAACATTGTAGTAACAGTCAGCTCAACGGCTGCACCTACTGTTAGTGTTATTGTACCGCCTAGTTGCACAGATGCTAGCAATGCCATGCTTGCCTTCCAAACCTCAGGAGGGGCTTCTAGTACGGTAAACACAAACGTAAGTGGCTTAAATGCAACTTACGATACTGACGGTAGATTTGAAGATGCAAGAACCGTATGGTACATTGAAAATATAAGCCCTAATACAAGTTTTAATGTTACAGTTGTAGAAAATGGATGTTCCACAACAAATAGCTTTACGAGTCCTAATTGTTCGGCAGCTAGTGCTTCTAGCTTTCCGGTAGATTTAGTTTGGTTTAGAGGCTCTATTGATGATAACGCTGTAATTCTCAATTGGGAAACAGCGAATGAAAGCAACGTAGATAAGTTTGAGGTTGAACGTAGTTTAGACGCTAAAAGCTTTAAAAAAATAGGAGAAGTATCTGCAGAAAATAGGGTTAAGAACTACAACTATAAGTACCACGACAATGCTCCAGCTGAAGGGTTAAATTACTACAGGCTAAAAATTAATGAACATAACGCAGAAGATGAGTACTCAACTATAATAGCGGTAAAATACATTTCGAGAGAAAGCTTTAGTTGGAGTATTTATCCTAACCCATCGAGTTTGAGCCAAGAGTCAATTAAAATAAATACCAATAAGAAAGCCGAAGTTATGGGTATTGACTTGTACGGAATCTCGGGACAGAAAGTTCCGTCTGATTTTGTTCAACTTTCAAGTGGGAGCTATGAAATGAAAATTAGTGAATTACAAGCTGGAACCTATTTGCTGAAATTAAATACTGACGTTGGTGTTTGGACAAAGAAAATAATTCTTTTGGAGTGAAGTTTTTTTTCGGCTTGTCTAGCTTCCTTTAAACGCTTGCCTCGGGACTTGTGGTGATGCCTTTTCAAGCTCTTTTACCCAATATAATTGGGAGAGAATAGTTATGATGGCTGTCCTTAAAAGCCTGCAGCTCTAAACTGTTGATAGGCGATTATATAAGAACTTATCTTAACTCAGCTACAAGCCGCTTTTAAAGACTGAATTTCGATATTTATCAAATCCTCGTTTTTTTGTTCTTTCCTCTACACTTTCTGTTAATTGATTTTGTATTCACCCTTATTTCGTCTTTTATCTAGTGAAATATGGTCAGATAGTGGATGAGTCGCTACTTAAATGTTCAGATACTAATATTTTTTGAGAATTAAAGCAGGAGGTTTAGTATTTGTTTCTTAAATTTATTCAGTATTTAATTTTGTCTTCTTAAGTTTATTTAATATTTAATTTTAAGCCCTTGGCTTGGAATATTCTATTGAGTATGAAGTCTGAAGTGAATTAATGTGTCGCTTATTGTTTATTTTAAAGGTGATTATTTGGTTGTTTCGACTTTTCGGGAAAGGAAATTGAATATTTAATGCTCTTATTATTTAAACTTTAACAAACTGGAAATGATTAAAAAAATACTAATTATTTTGCTGGTAATGGGGGTTTTCCCGGCCATGGCTCAGAAGAAAATGGTTTCGGGCACCGTTACAGATTCCGAAGATGGCACCACCCTGTCAGGTGTAAGTGTGGTGGTGCAAGGTACAACTGTTGGGGCACTGACGGACTCAGAAGGTATGTACAAAATCATGGCAGGCAGCGATGATGTATTGACTTTTTCTTTTATAGGTATGAAAAGTCAAAATGTGGAGGTTGGCAATAGTAGCACACTGAATATATCAATGCTCAGTGACGCAAGCCAATTGGACGCTATTGTGGTAACAGCTTTAGGAATCAAGAGGGAAGAAAAAACACTTACCTATGCACAGCAAACTGTTAGCTCAGAAGAGCTAGTGCGTACCAGAGACCCTAACTTTATGAATAGCCTTTCAGGTAAAGCTGCGGGTGTTGAGATTAAAAAAAGTAGCTCAGGAGCTGGAGGTTCTACTAAGGTAGTTTTAAGAGGAAATAAGTCTTTAAGTGGAGATAGTTCTCCTTTATTTGTAATAGACGGTATTCCAATGGCTAATAATAGAGGTAGTCAGCCTGGAATGTGGGGAGGAACAGATGGTGGAGATGGGCTTTCTGCCATTAACCCAGAAGATATTGAGAGTATTAGTGTTTTAAGAGGTTCTAACGCTGCGGTTTTATATGGTAGCCAAGGGGCAAATGGTGTAGTTTTAATAACAACTAAATCTGGTGCTTCAGGAAAAGCAACAGTTACTTTGAACTCTGGTTTTACAAATGAAGAAATTATTGAGCTACCTGAACTTCAATATAAGTATGGTGCCATTGGTAATGCGAAGGAGAGTTGGTCTACTACCGAAGGAAGCTACGACGATTCTTTTGTGGAAGACTTTTTTGAAACTGGGCATAGTATGTATAATGCACTTACAATAAGTGGAGGTACAGATAAAACCAAAGCCTACTTTTCTTATGCCAATACTAAAGCAAGTGGTATTACTCCAAACAATGACTATGTGAAGAATAACTTTTCATTCAAACAATCAACAAAATTGCTGAATGATAAAATTACAGTCAGTTCAAATGTCATTCTTGCTCTAGAGAAAACGGAAAACAGATTACCAGCAGGGTATTATTTGAACCCGCTTACTGGATTATATATGTTTCCGAGAGATAGAGACTTTGCGGATTATAAAGAAAACTATCAAACGTTTAATGCAGACCGTAACCTGTATCAGCAGAACTGGTTTGTGTCTGACCACCATCAGTCAAATCCTTATTGGATTCTCAATAACCAGCCAAAAACGAATGATTCTAAAAGGGTAATTGCGAGCATGAGTGTTGCTTACAATATTCTTGATAATTTGACTTTTCAGGTTAGAGGTAATTATGACTATGCTAATAAGTTATTTGAGCAGCAGCATGCTGCTACCTCAAACTCAACAAATGTGCATCCTAACGGAGCTTGGGATTATAACAAGTATGATGACCAGTTAGCATACGCCGATGCGATTTTGACCTATAATACCGACTTAACTCAGGACCTTAGCTTAAATGCAGTTGTAGGTAGTAGTTATCAAAAAACGATTTATGGCGAAGGGGTTAATGTGGCTACAGGAACGGTAGGTCTTTTGTACCCAAATGAATTCTATTTTCAAAACTTACCAACTAATGTTCAGGTTAGTTCTACCACAAATGGAACAATAGTTAAGCAAGGCTTATTTGCCAACCTTCAGTTCGGACTGAAAGAGTACTTGTTCCTTGACCTTTCTGGAAGAAATGACTGGGCATCTACCTTGGCATTAACAGGAAATGACTCGTACTTCTACCCATCTGTTGGTCTTACTGGTATTGTGAGTGAAATGTTCCAAATGCCATCATTTGTTACATTTGGTAAGTTGAGAGCATCATATACGCAAGTGGGTAATGAAGTGCCGTTTAACAGAATTTTCCCTCAAAACACGATAAACGCTGGTGGTGGGGTTGTAAGAAATACAGTAAAGCCATTTTTCAATGCTAAGCCTGAAATTATTACAAGTTTAGAGTTTGGTGCGGATTGGAGATTCTTTCATAACCGTTTAGGTTTAGATTTAACTTATTATGATATAACGAGTAAAGACCAGTTTATTCCGGTTCCTACTGTTTCTGGAGAAGGTGGATACACTACTGAGTTTATTAATGATGGTGAAATTTCTAACAAGGGGATTGAGTTTACTTTGAGTGCCACTCCATATAGAACAAATGATTTTGAATGGGTAACGGCGTTTAACTTTACCAGGAACCGTAACCTAATCGTAGACATAGGACCTGATGACGAAAAAATCATACAATTAGGTAGCTCTGAAGGGTTTGAGTCTAAGCTTGTAGAAGGTGGAAGATTTAATGATATATATGTATTGAAATTCCAAAGAGACGACCAAGGCAGAATTCTTTTTGACGGAGGAAAACCTTTGAGAACAGCTACAACTGAATTGATAGGTAATTTGGACCCAAAATGGTCACTTGGATGGAATAATAATTTCAGCTACAAGAGGCTAACTATGGGTATTTTAGTTAATGGTAAGTTTGGAGGAAAAGTGTTTAGCCAAACTGAGTCAATGCTTGACGGTGCTGGTGTTTCTTTAAGGACTGCAGAAGCACGTGATGCAGGTGGTGTTGAAGTAAATGGAGTTGATATAGCTACAGATGCTGAGATAACATCTGTTGACCCTGAGACATGGTATAGAGCTATAGGGGATAGAAATGGAATAGGTGAGGCTTATGTTTATGACCGTACAAATATTAGAGTAGGTCAGCTGAATCTGGGCTATAGCTTTGATATGACTAAGGTTAAACTTCCTGTTAAAGCAGCAAGCCTTTCTTTCATTGGTAATAATTTATTCTTTCTGTATAAGAAAGCTCCTTTCGACCCAGAGTTAGCAATGAGTACAAATCAAAATGCTCAAGGTCTTGATAACTTTAATTTACCATCCACAAGGACCTATGGTTTAAATCTTAAATTAACTTTCTAAATAATAAAAAATGAAGAAGTTTATATATCTAATTATTGCGGCTTTTGCATTTACAAGCTGCACAGACAATTTTGAAGAGATAAATACGAATCCGTATCAAATCTCTACAGAATCATTGAAGCAAGACTTTAATCATGTAGGATCTTTTTATCCTTCTATGCTTGGTCAGATTTTTGGAAATCAGATTGATCATAACTTGACTAATGTAACCTATTCTCAACACCTGGCTACTCCAACTCCTTTTGTTGGTGGCGTTAATAACACTACTTATTATATCCGCTGGAACGGGTACTGGGATAGAGAGTATAATAATGTGATGGCACCTGCTAAGCAGGTAATTGAAATAGCGGAAAATGACGGTTACTCGGTATTTGTGGAGTGGGCTAATTTAATCAAAATCATTTCTATGTCTCGTGTGACACTTTATCAAGGGCCTATTATTTACACCAAATTTGGTGAAACAGGTACTGTAGAGTATGATAGTGAAGAGGTTCTTTACAAAGCCTTTTTTAGTGATTTGGATAGAATTATTGCTGAGTTTAGTAATAACATGGACTATGTAGGTCTTAATAGTTTTGACGCTAGTTATGGTGGAGACGTGAGCAAGTGGGCTCGTTACGCTAATTCTTTACGCTTACAATTGGCAATGAGAATTTCAAAGGTAGACCCTGCTTTAGCCAAGTTAGAAGGTGAAAAAGCTCTAGCGGCCCCTGTTGGCTTGATGACTAGCAATGCAGATAATTTTAATATCTCTGGTTATGGTTCAAAATTTCACCCTGCACAAATCTGTTTTGAGTGGGGAGATACACGTATGAGTGCCGCTATGGAGTCTATTTTGATAGGTTATAAAGACAACAGGATAGAAAAGTATTTTGACCCGGTATCTGATTTGTCTTTAGTTACAGATCATCCAGACTGGCCTTATAAAGGAATTAGAAATGGTGCGGAATTAGTAGCAAAAGATGATAGATTAAGTTTTTCTACTATTGATATTAGCTTTAATGACCCTGCTGGTGTAACTCAAAGAAAAGTAATGAGTGCTGATGAGGTTTACTTCTTAAAGGCTGAAGCAGCACTGAGAGGTTGGGCTGGTGCTGGTGATGCTAAATCTAATTATGAGTCTGGAGTTAGAGCATCTTTTGAACTTTGGGGTGCTGGTGGCGTAGATGCTTACCTTGCAGATGATACTAGCCTTCCGATAGACTATGTAGACCCTAAAGCTCCTGCTGGAGTAAATGCTTTCACAAGTGATATAACCAGTACGGTTGCATGGGATGAATCAGATACCAATGAGGAGAAACTAGAAAAGATAATTACTCAGAAATGGATTGCTTGCTATACAAATGAAATGGAATCATGGATGGACCACAGAAGAACAGGTTATCCTAAATTACCACCAGTATATCAAAATAGTAGTAATGCGGACTGGGGGACAATTCCTGATGGAGAAATCTTAAGAAGAATGCCATTTGTGATTAACGAAAGAAATGGAAACCCAGATGGTGTAGCAGATGCAACAGCCAAATTAAATGGGCCAGATGAAATAGGTACTCGCCTATGGTGGGACACCGGCGGACCCAACTTTTAAGAAGGAGATTTGACAAGCATGGTTTTAAAAAGCATGTGTATTAAAAATACACGTGCTTTTTTTATAATGACAAACCCATAAAGGGCTGTATATTAGAAGAAATTTCTAATGAAAAACACTATCTAATTCAAATTGAATAAATTTTAGAGATAATTGAAAAACAATCAAATCTGCATTGCGATAATTCTATTTACACTGGCCAATTCTGTATTGACATCATGCAATAGTGTAGATGATTCAAAAATGTTTTCCCTACTTCCGAGTAGCTATACAGGCATCAAGTTTAAAAACCTAATAAAGGAAACTCCCGAGTTTAATATCCTCACATATGGCTACCTGTATAATGGAGGTGGCGTGTCTGTTGGTGATATTAACAATGATGGTTTACAAGATATCTATTTCACAGGGAGTATGGTGGGTAGTAGGTTATATGTGAATAAGGGGAATTTTGAATTTGAAGAAATAGCTCAGAAGGCAGGAGTCTTTGCTGAAGGATTTTGGAATACAGGTACAACCATGGCAGATGTTAATGGTGATGGTTTTTTAGATATTTATGTGTGCCGCTCAGCGGCCAAAGACAGTTATAAAAGAAAGAACCTGCTATTTATCAATAATGGAGACCTTACGTTTTCAGAGAAGGCAGCTGAATATGGAATTGCAGATGAAGGTTATTCTACGCAGGGAGCTTTTTTCGATTATGACAAAGATGGAGACTTGGACCTTTACGTGCTTAATCATTCTATTCAAGAGTTTGCAAGTTTTCGTTCGGTAACAAATGGACTAAAGACTAGAAGAGACCCTTATTTCGAAGATAAATTATATAAAAATGAAAATGGAAGGTTTATAGAAGTAGGGCAAGAAGCGGGACTTACAGCTAATGTTTTGGGTTTTGGTTTAGGCATATCAGTTTCTGATATTAATAATGATGGATGGTTGGATATCTACATTTCAAATGATTTTAACGAGCAGGATTATTTATACCTGAATAATAAGAATGGAACATTTACAGAGAGTCTAGAAAGTTATATTGGACATACTTCTCATTTTTCAATGGGCTCAGATATTGCTGATATAAACAATGACGGGTATACTGATATTATGACCTTAGATATGTGGCCTGAGGGCAATACGCGTCAAAAGATGGTTTCTGGTCCAGACAATTATGATAAATATCAAATGCTTGTAAAAAATGGTTTTTACGAACAAAGTATGAGGAATATGCTCCATTTAAATAACGATGGATTGTCTTTTTCCGAGATGGGTCAATTTGCAGGAGTAGATGGAACCGATTGGAGTTGGTCGACATTGTTTTGCGACTTGGATAATGATGGCTTCAAGGATATCTACATTACCAATGGTGTTAAGAAAGACTATACCAATATGGACTTTATGAACTTCGCAGTTCAGGAAAAACTAAACGAGAATAAGACTGGTGTTCCAATGTCCATTGATAAATTACTTGAAAATATTCCCTCTTCCATTCAAGAGAATTATACTTATCATAATAATGGGGATCTTACCTTTTCTAAGGTGAATAATGATTGGGGCTTAAACAAATTGTCCTTGTCTAACGGGGCAGCTTATGCTGACCTTGACAATGACGGAGATCTTGACTTGATAGTAAACAATACTGATTCTGAAGCATTTATTTATCGGAATAATAGTGAGAAACTAACCACTAATAACTTTTTAAGAATTAAGCTCATTGGTGAAGGGAAAAATACCTTCGGTATTGGCTCTAAAGTGGAGTTAAATTTAGAAGAAAAAACGCTTTCTCAGGAACTCATGCCTAGCAGAGGATTTCAGTCTTCAGTTTCTTACGATTTGGTATTTGGTCTTGGAGCTAATAAAACTATAAAAGAACTGACAGTGACTTGGCCTGATGGGCGTAGGCAGAAATTAAGCAATCAAAAAGCTAATCAAACAATAACCCTCAATCAATCTAATGCTAAAGAAGAAGAGGATAATTCATCGCTTTCATTAAAGCCATTATTCAAAGAAACATCAAAATCTATTTTTGACACTTATAGTCATCAAGAGAACGAATACATTGACTTTAATAGAGAAGTGCTGTTGCCTCATAAACTCTCAACACAAGGCCCTAAAATGGCCGTAGCCGATGTTAATAATGATAAACTAGAGGATGTATTTATTGGCGGAGCCAAAGGACAGGTTGGAATGCTTTTCTATCAAACTAAAAGTGGAGGTTTTGTAAAAGGCTCTAATTCGGTATTTATGGAAGATAGTAACTCCGAGGATATTGGTGTACTGTTTTTTGATGCAGATGGAGATAATGATCAAGATCTATATGTGGTAAGTGGTGGTAATGAAGCGGAGAGTACTTCTCAGGAAATGCAAGACCGACTGTACATCAATGATGGCAAAGGAGGCTTTAAGAAAAGTACAGAAGCTTTACCTAAAATGCTGTTTAGCGGTTCGTGCGTAAAAGCTGGAGATTATGATTCAGATGGTGATTTAGATCTGTTTGTAGGCGGTCGTTTAGAGCCTGGTAAATACCCTAATGCTCCAAGTAGTTATATTCTACAAAATGATGGAAAAGGTAACTTTAAAGATAAAACATCTGCAGTAGGTGCTGACTTCGGCACACTAGGTATGGTGACTGACGCCATCTGGAGTGATTTTAATGGTGACGGAAAGACAGACTTAATTGTTGTTGGAGAGTTTATGGCCATAAGAGCTTTTGAAAACCTTGGTGGAAAAATGAAAGAGATTTCTTTAGATTCTGGTTTGGGAGATTCAGAAGGCTGGTGGAATACTATTAGAGAAGGTGACTTTGATGGTGATGGCGATATGGATTATATTTTAGGGAATTTTGGACTGAATTCTCAACTCAAAGCTAGCGTAAAAGAGCCTGTAACTTTGTATGCCAAAGACTTTGATGGAAATGGCTCTATTGACCCAATTTTATCAACTTATTATTCAGGAAAAAACTATCCAGTATTTTCCAAAGATGACATCAGTAAGCAGCTTAACTTCATAAAATCCAAATACGTAGACTACTCGTCTTATGCTAATAAAGGAATCACTGATATTTTCAGCACGAAAGAACTAAACAGTGCCATTACACTAAAGGCGAAAACTTTTGCTACGTCCTATCTTGAAAACTTGGGGGCTAATAAATTTAAATTATCAAGTCTACCAGATTTGGCACAGTTAGCTCCTATTCACGCCATTGAGGTACTTGATGTTAATAAGGACAATAAGTTAGACATTATTTTGGCAGGAAACTTTTATGGAACAAGAGTTAAATATGGAAGATATGATGCGAATAAAGGACTCGTTCTAATAGGGAAGGGCGATGGTCAATTTACTCCGCTTCAACTTGAAGAAAGTGGTTTGAATATTTTGGGCGAAGTAAGAGATGTTCTTGCGGTAAAATCTACCAATAATACGCTGATGTTACTTTTCGCGAGAAATAGTTTACCAATCAAAACTTATATCACATCAGATTAAATATTCGGCGGTCTGTGGGGTAGTCTAAACACTCTAAGTTATTGCGGTTGGCTTTAGCTATTAAGCTCTGCCATTTTCCCTTTTATCATATTCTGTTCAGCCTTTGAGCTGGTGAGTTTTAGGGCTTTCTTATAAGCGTTTAGGGCTTTTTCTGGCTCTTCTGTTTCTTTATATAGTTGTCCTTTAAAGCTATGGTAGAGGTAATAATTATCTAGTTCTTTAATTTTCTCCAGTTCTTTGATAGCTTTTTTAGCTCCATAAATTTGAGAAAAGGCCACCACACGGTTTAATGCTACTATCGGAGATTTGTTTGTTTGAAAAAGCAAATCGTAAAGAGTCAAAATATGCTTCCAATTAGTCTCTACAATACTGGAAGCCTTACAATGTTCAAAAGCAATAGCGGCCTCTATATGATAAGCACTAATGTTTTCACCAGCACTTGCTTTATTTAAATATTGCACGCCAAGGTTTATCAGTTCCTTATTCCAAAGTGTTCTGTTTTGATGTTCTAGTAAGATGATATTGCCCTCCGGGTTTAATCTGCTTTCTTCTCGGGCAGCGTGAAAACACATCAAAGCCACTAGTGCTAACCCTTCTTGGTTGGTGGTGATTGGGCTGTCCGTAATTAATTTGCCCAGCATGAAAGCATTATGAATGAGGTCTTTTCTTATCAGATTTTTATTGCTACTTGAGTTGTAACCCTCGTTAAAAAGTAAGTAGATGGCATTTAACACCTTGGACGTTCGCTCTTGTAGTTTCTCTTTTTCGGGTAGCTCAAACTTTGTTTTATGCTCACGGAAAAAGTTTTTTGCTCTGTAAAGTCGTTTAGAAATGGTGTCTTCTGAAGTTAGAAAAGCTTTGGCTATTTCTGGAGTGCTAAAGCCACAAAGTGTTTTCAAAATCAAAGCTATCTGACTTTCTGGGCTAATTTCTGGGGAGCAGCAGATATACATCATTTTTAGCTGCTGGTCTTCTATGAGTTCCTCTTTCCAGTAATTTTCTAGGCTGCTATTTATGGTGTATTCGGAGTTTAGAAGTTGCCTTTCGTTTTCTGTGAAGTCAAAGCTTTCGCTGTGTTTATTCTTTCTAATCTGGTCAATCGCCTTATTCTTTGCCACCCTGAAAAGCCAAGCTTCAGGTTTGTCGGGTACTCCTTTAATTTTCCAAGTGTTTAAAGCTTGAATTAAGGTGTCTTGAACCACATCTTCGGCTAGTGCTAGATTGGCAACGCCAAATATATTAGTCAAAACAGCAACCATCTTCCCAGATTCTTGCCTGAAAAGATGGTCGGTTAGCTGTTCAATATTTGTGTTTGAGGCAGAGATACTATCGAGTATTACATATTCATTACCTGAATTTCTCTTACTTCTACATTGCCGTCTTTAAATTCTAAAACAGGACAATCATTCGCTATTTCCACAGCTGCATCATAATCGGCAGCTTTGCATATCAGGTAGCCGCCCACCATTTCTTTACCTTCCATATACGGGCCGTCAGATACTACTTTGTCTTTCCCCGCTATTGTTTTTCCTGTTTGATGTAAAGGCTCAGCTCCGAGCATTAAACCTTTCTCCGATAAGCCGCCCATCCAAGTAAACCATTTTTGCATATGAGCCTGTTGTTCTTCTGCAGAATATGTTTCTAAAGTAGAATCGCCGCCTCTGAATAATAATAAGTAAGTGTTCATGATTGTTATTTTTTTAGTTTTAAACATCTTTCGGTTTTAAGACGAGCTCAGATGCTTTTTTTGGACAGGTTTTTTGAATTATTTCTTAATGTTGTTTTATCGTGCTAGTAACTAGTAATTTATGGGTGTTGTTTTCGTTTTTCAATTTCAAATCCTATAAAATTTAGATTTGACCATCCATTAAAAGTAAAGAGTTTTAAAAGCTAGCGTCCAAAACTCTGAAACTAAATTGTCATAATCAGCTTTTCTAAGCATTTTTGCTACATGAAATTAAGCGTTGTAATTCCAGCCTATAATGAGGCGGAATCTATTCCAGAAACTCTGAGGTCTTTGTATAGCTCTTTGTCAAAGCATGAAATTGACCATGAAATATGGGTGACTAATGATAATTCTAAAGATAATACCATTGAAGTTTTAACCGAACTTCAAAAAGAAATACCAACACTGGTTTTTGAAACCAATGAAGGACCGAATGGCTTTGGGTATGCTGTGAGATATGGTTTAGAGCGTTTTTCTGGAGATTGCGTAGCTGTTTTTATGGCAGATATGTCAGACGACCCAGAAGATTTGGTGAGGTATTACAGAACCATGCAGCTAAAAGATGTAGACTGTGTTTTTGGTAGCAGATGGATTAAAGGCGGTAAGGTGATAGACTACCCAAAGCATAAAAAGGTAATTAATAGAGTGGCTAATTTTATTGTCAAAATGTTGATGCGAATTGACTATAACGACACCACAAATGCCTTTAAGCTATATAAAAGAGAAACTATGGATGGTCTGAAGCCATTTATGTCGCCTCATTTTAATTTAACTATTGAGTTGCCACTGAAAGCTATGGTAAGAGGTTATTCTTATGCCGTGGTTCCAAACAGCTGGACAAATAGAAAGTACGGAGAGTCAAAATTGAAAATAAAAGAAATGGGTAGCCGTTATTTCTTCATTTTGATGTACTGTTTTATTGAAAAATATTTTTCTAGAGGCGACTACATGAAAAAAAACTAAACCTACAATAGTATATGCAGTTTTTAAATCCAGGGCTTTTATGGGGTTTGTTGGTGCTAGCGGTACCGGTGATTATTCACCTATTTAATTTCCGTAGAACCAAGAAAGTGTATTTTACTAATGTGGCTTTTCTAAAGAAAGTAGAAACAGAAACTTCTTCTTTTAGAAAGCTAAAGCAATGGCTCATTATGGCATCCAGAATGCTCTTTTTAGCGGCTTTGGTTTTGGCTTTTGCCCAACCATTTTTTCCTGCTCAAAACGGTTTAAGTGCTAACAGTACTGCCAAAGGCATCAATGGCCTTTACTTAGATAATTCGCTGAGTATGCAAAACACCACTGACAATAAACGTTTTATTGATTTGGCGGTGGTTAAGATAGATGAGTTGTTGGCTTTGTTTAAAAATCAGCAAAATATTCAGCTCACTACCAATGATTTTTCTGGGGAAGACCAATTTGCAAATAGTGCTACCAAAGTAAGAGACCGTCTTACGGGAGTGCGGTTTTCGCCGGAGGCTAGAAGTCTTTCATCTGTTTATAAAAGGCAGGTGAGAATGGCGGAGAAAGAAGCTTCCAAAGATGGTGATAATTTTTTCTGGTTTTCTGATTTTCAAAAGAGTACAGTAGGCGATTTATTAAATCTAGAGACTGATAGTAGCAATCAAGTTTATTTAGTGCCTGTGCAGGGAGACGTTTCAAAGAACGTTTTTGTAGATTCTGTATGGCTATCGTCACCATTTATTAGAGAAATGCAGAATTCCTTATTAAATGTAAAAGTGTTTAATTCTGGAAACGAGGCTATCGAAAAAATGCCTATCAAACTAATGATTGATGGCGTGCAAACTTCTACTTCTTCGGTTTCTGTAAGTCCTGAGAGTTATGCTACTGCTAGTTTTAACTTCACGGTCAGAAGTAAGGGGCAGCACATGGGTTCGGTAAGTTTTGACGACCAGCCTATCACGTTTGACAATGAGCAGTATTTTGTGGTGGATGTTTCTCCCGCTATCAATATTTTGCACCTTTTTGAACAAAAATCAGCGTCAGATTATATTGCCAAATTATATGATGACGATAGTCTATTTAATTTTGAGCAGTATAGCATTCGTAATGTCAATTTAGCCAAAGTAAGTGGAGCGGATTTAGTGGTGGTAGAAGGCTTAAATCAAATAGGGGAGAACCTTAAAAGCTCGCTTATAGATTTTGTAAAAGGTGGCGGAAGTTTGTTTTTAATACCAGGAGAAAATCCTGATTTATTGACTTATCAAGAACTGGTTTCTTCTTTGGGTTTAAATACCTTGACTGCGGTAAGAGATTCTATATCTGTAAGTAGGCAGGTGGAATTGGAGGTGCCAGATAAGAATATGCCATTTTTTGCGGATGTTTTTGAGCAATCTATTTCTGCTGCCGTGGTGAATTTGCCAAAGGCACAAGCTACCATTTCTTGGACGGGTTTAGGAGATAAATTATTGAGTTTAAAAAGTGGTAAGGCTTTTCTTGGCAAAACAGACTTCGGAAATGGTTCGCTATATCTTTTGGCTTCGCCATTAAGTATGACCTACGGCAATTTTGCTGAGCATGCATTGTTTGTTCCTACACTGTTCAAAGTGGCGGCATTAAGTATTAAACCACAGCAATTAGCCTATAATTTCAATGCAGGTACGTTGGTGATTCCTTTTGCAGATGCTCCAAAAAATGCTGTTTACAGTCTAAAGAAAGACGATTTTGAGATATTGCCAATTCAGCAAGTACGTGGCAATAAGCTGTTATTAGAATTGCCATCTTCTGTAGATTTATCAGAAAGCCAAGAACTAGAATCTGGTTTTTATGAGTTGCAAGTAGATGGTGTGAAACACTCCATTTTAGGCTTAAACCATGATTCTAAAGAATCAAGGATGGGGAATTATACACCAGAGGAGCTAAGAACTATTTTTGAAAAGCAGTCAAACGTTACTGTTTTTGATAATATTAAAGACGGAGACTTTATCAGCACATTTGCTGAACAAAACTTTGGCGTTCAGCTATGGAAATACTTCCTATATGCTGCTCTGGCTTTTCTATTGATTGAGGTGCTGCTAGTTCGTTTTATGAAGGGTTAACCCTTTCTAAATTTAGGAATCAGCATCGGCGTTTTCTTTTTGTAGTCCTCGTATTTTTGACCGTAAAGGTTTACGAGTTTTTTCTCTTCCCAGAATATGCCAATTAATATGTAAAGGGTGTTGGCGGTACAGAAAGCCAGGTTTTGATAGGTATTATTGAAAAGAAACCAACCCCAGAAAATCATCAATGTAGCCGTGTACATCGGATGCCTCATTTTGGCAAGGAGGCCATCTGTTTTGAAAGGTTCGTCTTCTTCTTCAGAATTTGATTTAAAACCAAGGAATAGTTTTAGGTCATAGTGTGAAAGGGCTTTTCGTAGCGTTGCGAGTCCCATTCCCGCCAAAACACCACCTGCTAGTCTTATTTCTCTGTAGTTGGTCCATATTTCAGGGCTTTTAGTTGTGAGCTGGTAAAGAAGTAATGGAATTGGAATGATTAAGGCAAAAATCACATAAAGAAGCCGGTATCTTTTAAAGAGAAAGGGGAGGTGTTTTTCTACTACCTTTTTCATAACAGAGCTAGCTAGCAGGCTGTGCAAAAGCCCATAGCCTAACCATCCAAAGAAAACTACAAGTACCGGAAATGTAAAAAGTGCCAATCTCAGAATCTTTAAGACCTGAAATTAGCACTTTTCTGTTAAAGGAAATAAGAAGATTTAATCTCTACTTACTCGGCTGGCTCCGCTTGTGTTAGAACGAAGCTGCTTAACCTTACCAAAATCTGCATGACTGGCTCCTGAGGCATCCACATAAGCTCGGCCTACTTCAGCTCTTTTTGCCTCAAACCTGCTGGCTCCCGATATGTCCATGTCAATTTCCTCTACACTACCTCTGATTTCCATATGAGAGGCACCTGAGCCATCTATTCTCATTTTTCTAGCTTCTATGTCTAGTTTGGCATTTGATGCTCCAGAGAGGTCAATATCAAGTTCGTCAATATTTTCAAAAGACAATACTTTTATTTTAGATGCTCCAGAGATATCTAAAGATTCTAAGTTCGGCATGGTGATGTATGCAATAACCTTTCCTCTGTTTTCAAAGAACCTGTCTTCAAAGTCGATGTCAAGCTCTCCACCATCAAGCCTTACGTTTAGGTCTTCAATATCTCTTTCTCTTTCTGCCATAAACTCAATGCCGTATTCGTCTCCTTGGCGAATAAGTACTCTGAACTGGCCGCCCACTTCAATACCGTCAAAGTCTGTGAAATCGAATGTTCTGGTATAGTCGCTTCTTAATCTGTCAAATTCCTCGTCGTCATTGTTGAAATTATGATGGTCACGTCTATTGATAGCTTCTTTAGCATCGTCATCAAGAATTTCGCACCCTTCACACTCTAATTTTCCATTCTTGTTTAACGTAAAGGTAAGAGCGTCAAAATCGTCAGAACTAAGTCCATATTTAGATTTTAGTGACCAGCTGTTTGATAGTAAGTTACGGGCAAACTCATTGCTTAAATGTACCTTTTGACCGATAGGTATCTTTAAGTCAATATGTACCTTTTGGTTTCTAAAGCCTGTTTCAGGGTTTAGTCTAGCTCTTTCATCAAAAATAAGCAGTGAGTCTTTTTGAGTGACATTGTAAATTAGTTTCTCGGCGTTTGCTTTTGCTACGTTACGTGTACTTCCTGATGCTGAGTACCTTTTTTCTAAAGTTACTTTATTGTCGTAAGACTCTAAGATTCTAACCTGACTGTTAAAGTCGAAGTCGTTTTCGCTGTAATTATCATTAGTGTCTAAGTAAATGATGTCGCTAGTAAAAGTGTAGTTTTCTTTCTGTGTTACAGAAGCGTTTTTGGCATAATTCATTGAGTATTTGCCGCCATAAATAGCTAAACCTACAATTCCTAAAACCCATAGTCCTAGTCCTGTTAACCAGAAGTTACGGTTTCCTATTCTGTTATTTGATATTAAGAATATTCCAGAGATAAGTACACCAATGGCCGGCAAGGCTGTGGCCAAGAAAAGGAATATTCCTGCAGATGGGTCTAAGTCTCTTGTGAAAAGACCTAAATCGTCGCTACTGTTAAACCAGCTGTGGTCGCTCATTAGTCCAAAAAATGCAGCAGTACCCACTATGGCACCTACGGTCAAACTTAAACCAAGAATAGAAAGGAAAATACCCATCAATACTCTAAACACAGGACCAAGTTTTGAAAGCAATTGACCAATACCTTGGAACAGTTTTCCTAGTATTCTAAAAGGTAATAGTAAAATGGTAGCAAAAGGGCTTTCGTTTCTAGGTGTTATTCCAGAAGACTTATCGCTAAGTTTTTTCTTAATGTTACTGTCAATATTTTCAATGGTGACAGCTTGGCCTTTCATTTCCATTTTTTGAGTAAGGCTTTCGGCAATAGGCGACGCTACCCAGAGAACTAAGTAGGCAATTAAGCCAACACCAAAGAATGCAATACCTACTACAAAGATTATTCTGATAATAGCGACATCAAGTCCGAAGTAGGAGGCAAGTCCGCTAGCTACACCAGCAACCACTTTGTTTTCTCCATTTCTGTAAAACTTCTTAATATTTTCTTGCTCTTTTAATTCATCACTTGCAGGAATAGCTATCCAGCATATAACGTAGGCAAGTATAAAAACAGCTCCGGCACCAGACTCTATTAAACCTAAAGCCGCTACTAAGAAAATTACTCTAAACCATACTACGTCTACATTAAAATGATTTGCTAATCCAGATAAAACGCCTGCAAGAGCTTTTCTTTTATTGTCTCGGTAAAGTCTCTTAGGAGCTTTTCTTTCTTCTTTTGTTTCAGAACTTTTTGGAGCTTCTTGGGCAAAAGACTCAGCTTCTTCTTCCTCAATAGCCTGGAAATCGGCCACGGTACCCATACTTGCCATTACACGAGCTACATCTTCAGTTCCTATAACTGGAAGGTCGTCTGCTTTATTTTTGCCAATGAATTTCTCTGCTATTCTAGCTTCTATATCGGCAACTATTTCTTCGCTGCTTTCATAGTTAGAAAAGTAGCTTTGAATTGAGCTTAAGTAATTGCTCAGGGTTTCGTAGGCTTCTTCTTCAATGTTGAAGACCACCCCTGCTATATTTATTTGTATTGTTTTTTTCATAACCAATTAATTGATAACCAGTAAATGGTGCTTATTTCTTCTTTGATGTGATAGTTTTTACAGATGCCGAAAGGCCTTGCCACGTTGCTTCCAATGCTACTAAGGATTCTGTCCCAGCATCGGTAAGGATGTAGTATTTTCTTGGTGGTCCAGAAATGGACTCTACCCATTTATACTCTAGTAAGCCTGCATTCTTAAGTCTAGTAAGTAGGGGATATAGCGTGCCTTCGACCACCATCATTTTGGCTTCAATAAGCTCGTCTAGTATTTCAGAAGCGTAAACTTCCCCTCGTGAAATAATATGCAGGATACAGTATTCTAAAATACCTTTTCGCATCTGCACTTTGGCATTTTCTATTTTCATTCTTTTTTGGTTTTAAAAGAGTGAAGCGTGGTAGCCTCACTCTTTAGAATTGTTTTTAGCTTTTTCATAATTGTGACACAAACATAATGGAAGGTACTTTGTAATGCAAGATACTAGGTGCATTATTTTTGTTTTTTGATGATAATCGGCTAATCCATGGTTTGAGAGGTTCAAAAATTATAGTAAAAACTTTTACAGGCGTATATTTATGCCAATAACCCTATCTTATGAAATATATCAATCTAGCCTTTCTTTCTTTACTATTCTTGTCGTCTTGTACCACCTCTAAAAGGGCGGTTTCACTTTTTAACGGTACGTCCCTCTCTGGATGGCACATTGATGTACCGGCGATGGATAAAGACAAAGACGCCCGAAATCCATTTATTGTTAGGAATGGAAACCTTGTGTCTTTGGGTACTCCTGGTGGTCATCTAATTACAAACTATTCTTTTTCTAATTACAGCATGGAGTTAGAATATAGGTTTGTAGGTGAACCTGGAAATTGCGGAGCTCTAGTACATGTTTCAAAACCAAGAAGGCTTTATGCCATGTTTCCACAGTCTATTGAAGTGCAACTTAAACATAAAAATGCAGGTGATTTCTGGTGCATTGGTGAAAATATAGAAGTGCCTAACATGGAAGCCAGAAGAGGTCCTAAAGAAAATTGGGGTGTAGATGGTAAGAAAAACAGAAGGATTCCAAACCTTACAGGTAATATGGAAAATGAGTTAGGTGAGTGGAATTATATGCGAATAGAGTGCTTAAATGACCAAGTTAAAGTATGGTTAAACGGAAAAATGATTAATCATGGTTTTAATGCCACTGCCAGCAGAGGGGCTTTTGCTTTGCAGTCAGAAGGCTCTGAAGTAGAGTTTAGAAAAGTAATGTACCATTCAATAGAAAAACTATCAAAAGACTAATTATTTGAAACTTTCAATATGTACCGCTAAATAAGTTTAGAGATAATGTTGTGTTTATAACGTCCTTATTCTATGGCTTCGGGGTTTTGATATGAATGTACCCAATGTTCGTTTTTTTTGATGAAACATTCATGAGTCGTTGGTTTATAGTATTATCGGTATGGTTATTGTAAAATTACTTCAAGAATAGGAGCCACTTTGGTTCTGTTTGAATCTAATTTCTATAATCCGATGAAGATAGTGAACAACTATTTATTAATAATTGCCATGTTTTATACGGCTACAAGTACTTCTTTGGCCCAAGATGTATCTATGGTAGTTCCAAATTATCAATTTGCAGGAGAAGTTTCTGACATGAACTTACCTGAAAAAGCTGGGGAGTCATTGGAAAGTTTTAGTGTGGGTAATGCTCAGGTTACATGTATTAATGGAGATTTCAGGATTACAAATATTACAAATATCAAAAGTGAGCTTTATATGGGCGGCTTATGTAATGCTGCCAATAACGGTACTAAAGACGATTTAGTGGTATATGTAATGAAAGTAAGAAACGAGGGTGATAAACATAAAGGTGACGTGCTAGCTTCGTTTCCTCTAAACTATGATAAGAACCAGAGTCAAAGTGGAGAGTGGAGGCCTTGGGAATTTGATACAGATAAAAGGCAACCCGTTTTACTTTTCATTCATTTCGATAACATGAAAAAAATGGTGTTGGGAGTATCAGATAGAAACTGGGCTAAGAAGATGGTAGAAGAAGAGGATGATATAATTCGTGATTTGACATCTTCAGAACTAGACGGTATCGATGTTATTTATTGGGATCCTTCTACAAAGCAAAACAGGTTGGCAAATGCATGGGAAAAAGAAAGAACCATGAAGGAGTTTATGCAAAAGAGCGAACTCAAGATTCTAGAGGAGGGAACTTTAAATAAATAGTATTTAGGGTATACTTATAAAAAAGGTAAGGAGTTTATTAAACCCTTTGTCTTCTAATTCTACTTAATGTGGAGCAATTCATCTGTAAATAAGATGCAATAAACTTGTCACTTATTCTGTGACTTAAATTCGGGAAAGACTCTAAAAATAAGCCATAACGGTCTATTCCTTTTCTATGCCTCATGTATATATCAGTCCTTTTTTCTTGACGTATTACTGTTTCTCTTAAAATTAAGAATGCTAATCGGTTTATAAAAGGTAGCTTTAAGCTACACTCTTTTATATCTTCTTTGTTTAGTACTAATGCCTTGACAGGTTCTAATGCTTGTGTGAAGCACTTAGATTTTTGAATTTCTAAAAGGCTGTTATTGGCAAAGTAGAAATCTCCTTCTTTTACAAACTGGATAGTATTGTCTTCATTTTTGTCTGCGTCGTACGTGAAGAATTCTCTGGCTAAGCCTTTCTTTATATAAAATATATTTTCGGACATTTCTCCTTGTTGCACTAAGAAGGAGTGCTTAGGATAATTGACAGGTTTGAAAAGCCTAATGATTTCAATTATTTCTTCATTCTGAAAATGAAAACTTTCTGCCAACATTGTATGTAAAGAGTTCATGGCATTTTCTTTAAATTGATGAAATTTTTATAAAAGGGGAGAGCTAGCTCTCTTGTAACTTAAAAGCAGGATTTTTAATTGATTTATCAATAATTATCAATAATAAATATATACAAATGTCAACAATTACTATGCTAATATTTGATTTTATGGACGTTTGAGTGCTTTCTATGGATGAAATTATGGTATGTTCGATATGAGTATTTAGGAAGTGATTAAACGGGGTCGTTGATGTCTAAACGTATTGTTTTTTTTCGAGAATTACATGGTATAGTTAGAACAAAATTTAAGGTATTTATAGTAAGCTTTGCCAAAGATAAAAAGTGGCATAAGCTTCCCATCCTTCCCATGGTATGGCAATTTTTTGAATTTCCTCAATAGTTGGCTTTTCTGTTTTCTTTAGAATTATTTTTAAAGCATTTTGCAAACCAATATCTGCCACAGGAAAGGCTTCTTTATGGCCAAGACATCTCATTAATGTGTAGTTGGCAGACCAATCTCCTATTCCTTTAAGCTTTATTAATTCAGTTCTAGCCTTGTCAAAATTTAGAAGATTTAGTTTCTCTTTTGACAAGTTACCAGCTTCTATAGCTTCGGCCACTATTCTGATATATTTCACTTTCTGACTTGAAAATTTCATGTTTTTAAAGTCATCATCAGAAATTTCTAAAACTTTAGATGAGCTAGGGAAGGCATAGTAGTTTTTCTCTTCAAAGGTTATGCGTTCTCCCACTTTTTCAACCAAAACCTTTTTACAGCTGTAAGCAAAGGGTAGGTTTATTTGCTGGCCAATAATACTCCAAGAAAGAGCTTCAAAAAGATCAGGGCATTTGACAATTCTCAAGCCATGGAAGTCTTTAATAAGAGGTGCTAAAATGGCATCGTTTTTTACCTGTTCGTAGAAAGAGTTTAGGTCAGTATTTAGGTCAAACCATGAAGTCACGTAAGCCTTTATTTCTGATTTTTGAGCTTCAGTAGGCTGTTTGTTAATAAACCTTATACCCAAAGATTCGGTGGAAAAGGTGATTTGAGTTAATAACTTTATTTGACTAATTATAAATAATTTAAGAATAGTGTTGTCATCCAATACCTCAAAAGTGATTTCGTTTTTTGAACGTCTTAGGTATTGAAAAAGGTGTTCCTGTGAAAAAGGTTTTGGTAGTGGAATCGATATCATAATTCAAGATATTTTGGAATTAAGGCTTCATCAAAACTTCTGGAAGACGGGGTACCAAACCCTTGTCAATCCCTATTTGATTAAAAATAATATAAAGTTCAGTCCACCACGAGCTTTAAACGCTCTTATATTCTGTTCGTTTTTTGCATTTGAAATTTATTTTTAAACCCAAGTTTATTTATTTCCTCATTTTTCACAAGAGGTGTTTTATTGATGTAAAGCTTAATTCTTTAATGCGAATCAATCAACTCTTTTTTGCTCGCGATTGCGTATCTAGGCGTTACATGGTTTTATGGGCTCCTGAAATTACTCAGTTTTATAAGCATATTCGTTTTTATCTTTCGAAAGGTAGAATCTATAACCAAAGCCTTTCTTAAATGATGTTTTCTTTTGCTATTGAAATATGGATACACTGGTTTAATATTCCAGCCTAGGTAATTGTTGTTCGTATATTATTGGTATTTGACCGGAGGTCTTGCTCTTGCCTGATGAATACTTTACCTATAAAAAATACGACTACATTTTTGCCGATACTTGGCATGGAAAGTATCTGATGTTAGAAGAAACCTTAGGTATGCTTAAAGAAGGTGGCTTCTATATTATAGATGATATGTTACCTCAAGATAATTGGATTGAAGGGCATCACGAAAAGGCCTCTTGCCTATTAAAAACACTACAGGATAGGGAGGATTTGGTGCTGACCAAATTAAATTGGGCTAGCGGAGTAGTGATAGCCGTAAAAAAGAAACCCCGAGCTCTTAAAGAACTCGGGATTTAATATGATTGGAAAGTATTAAGCTTTCACTTTTATCTTTTGACCTACCTTAACAGTATTGTCAGACATGCCATTTAGTTTCTTTATTTGTTCTATAGAGTAACCATATTTTTTAGAAATAGCCCACAGTGTATCGCCTGCTTGAACGGTGTGTACTAAAATGGTACCGTCGTCAGCTACTTTTACATTGTCATAAACTCTTTCTGTAATGGTAGTGTAGTATGCTAGTCTTTGACCTTTTTGGATGTTGTTTGACCTTAAGTTATTCCATTCTTTCAACTGAGAAATATTGGTACCATAAGCTCTTGCAATGTGCGTTAAGTTATCACCTCTTTTTACAAAATGATATCTCTTAACTGTTTTACTAACATTGGTATAAGAAGGTTCTGTTTTCTTTTCAGACGTAGTGGCTACTTTATTTGACTGACTTACCACCTTAACATTAGTTCTCTCTTCAGCTGGTGCGGCAGTGTTTTTAGCAAGCACAGGTTTGTTGTCTTGCTTAGCTGTAGTTTTTATAGGCTCTATAGCGTCATAAACTCTCGTAGATTCTGTTTTGTAAAAAACTAAACGCTGTCCTTTCTGAATAGTATTAGAACGAAGTTTGTTCCATCTTTTAAGATCAGAAACTCTTACGCCATTTCTAGAGGCTATTTTTCCTAAATAATCTCCAGAACGTACTCTGTAATATTTCTTTACAGTTTTCTTTTCAATATGGTAAGTACCTTTTGAATCTGTAATAGATGCGATATCGTCAGTTGGGTCAGACAATACAGAAGCTAAATCTAGAATACAATCCTTATTGTCCTCAAAATATGCATAAGTGTTTTGAGGGATTTTTATCTCAAGGTTTCTAGCATAAGAAGGGATATCGTTACTAGTGAAATGTGGGTTAAGTCTCTTGATAGTGTTTAAGTCAAGGTAGTTTAACTCAGCAAATTTCTCCAAATTCAAAGGACCATCTAATAACAAGTTTTCAGTTGCTAAAGGATACATAGTTTTCTCAGGGTCTGGGAAAATACCGTGCTCCGCAGAGTAGTTCATTAAGTAATTTAGAGCAGCCCACTGAGGCACATAAGCTCTGGTGTCTCTATGAATATAATTATGTAAATCCCAATAATCGGTCTTTCCTGATCTTCTAATAGCCCTTCTTAAATTTCCTGGACCCGTATTATAAGATGCAAGAGCAAGTTCCCAATCATGGAAGTAGTTATGCAGCCAAGTAAGGTATCTGAAAGAAGCATCTGTCGATTTTTCGATGTGCATTCTTTCATCCATATAGTCGTTAATTTTTAGACCATACTCTCTAGCCGTAGGAGACATAAATTGCCATAAACCCACTGCTTTTGCGTGAGACATTATAGTTGGTTCAAGCCCCGACTCTAAAAGAGCTAAATATTTCATCTCGTCAGGAATACCATGCTGAGCTAAGTATCTTTCAAAAACAGGAAAATAGAATTCCTTTTTCTCAAGCATTTCTTTAACAAAGCTAGGACGCTTATAAAGGAAATAATCAATGTATTTTTTTACATGCTCATTATACGGCATTGGCATAATGTTTTCCAGGCCTTCTACCCTAGCTGCAATAATATCATCATCAGCAGGAATGATTTGGAAAACAGCACTGTCTCTTTTATCTACTACAGTTACTGAGCCGGGGAAAACAGCTTTGGCCTGTTTTTGAACGGTGTCAGGATTGGAGACCTTTAATTCTTTGTCAGGTTTGTTGCCAATGACAATTTGTTTGACAGGAACAATCGCATTTTTAATAGAATCCGATTGAGCAAAACCGAGGTTTGTTGTAAGTAGCGTTACTACTGCAGCTAGTGCAATTGTATTAATTTTGGGCATAGAAAATGTTGTTATCTCCTTTCAGGAACACGTTATTATTAGGAAGCTTTGTCAAATGTATGTTTGTAAATTCAAAAAATCAATAATATTCAATGATTTAACGTCAATGAATAGATGTTTAGTGAATCTTCTAATGATCTTTTATGGTTTTTTATCGAAAACGCTTAGAAATAAGCTCTTATAAAGAAAATGCAACAGTACATAATTTGCCTGCTGCATTAACTAAACGCTGAGATTGTAATAAAATTAATCGTCTCCGTTTGCTGCTTTTTCGATGTTCTCTTTAACGTCTTTAGTGGCGTCTTTGAACTCTTTAATCCCTTTCCCTAAGCCTTTGGCCAATTCAGGTAATTTTTTAGCACCAAAAAACAATAATATAACAAAGACGATTACGAATATCTCTGTTCCTCCAAGGTTCCCTAAGAATAATAATGTAGCTAATTCCATGATATTTTCGATATATAGTATAAAACAAAGATAAATAAAAGATACGTAAATTTTGAAGAAACTATGGTCAATTGATATCTTTATTCATTTCCCACAGTTCAAACTTCTCCACCTCTTCCCGCATGTTCTGCAAAACAAATGTAAGTAAGGCAATGTCATCTGCATAACCAAGAAAGGGTAAGAAATCAGGCAATAGATCAATTGGAGAGATAAAATAGACAAGACTTGCAATCATGATGATCAAACTTTTCAATTCAATATCACGATACTCTCCCGAAGCATAGGCTTTTACCAAGCTTCCTATGGTTACCACTTTAGTTCTGATGGAATCAAATACTCCACCCACACCTAAATCTTTAGACTTGTTCAATGCATTTCTTAAAAGAGCTAAAAGACTCTTTGAATTCTTTGAAATTCGGCTGGCTTTGCCTAAAGAACTTTTGTAAAAAATAGAATTGAGAACTCTTGAAATTAAGTTGTCGGTTTGGTTATTTGAACTCATTAAGATTGCTTTTTGATGCTAAAACAATGGTAACTGGTAAAAAATTACATTTTACGCTACTTTTCTCAAAAATAGCGTACATACTTTTGGTTTAAGCCCTTTGGAACAATATTTTTGTTGAACAATCAGGGATTTACCCGTTTGGAAATAATATTATAATCGTGTGATTCTCAAAAGGAAGGAGAATTACTAAGAAAATACAAATTAAATGAAAGTAACTGTAATAGGTGCTGGTGCAGTAGGTTCTACTGCCGCTGACGTGATTGCTCGCAGAGAAGTAGCTGACGAGGTAGTTTTATTAGACATTAAAGAGGGGATAGCAGAAGGGAAAGCAATGGACCTAATGCAGACTTCTTCAATTGAAGGTTTTGACACAACTATAGTTGGGTCTACAAATGATTATGCTAAGACTGCAAAGTCTGATGTGATTGTGGTTACTTCTGGTATTCCTAGAAAGCCAGGTATGAGCCGTGAAGATTTAATTGGAATAAATGCGGGTATCGTAAGAACGGTAGTTACGGCAGCTTTGGAAGTTTCTCCTAAGGCGGTTATTCTTATTGTTTCTAACCCAATGGATACAATGACTTACCTAACGTATCAAATAGCTCAAGAAATGGGAATTTCTAAGAAAAGAGTTCTTGGTATGGGTGGTGCTTTGGATTCTGCTCGTTTCCGTTACAGATTAGGAGAAGCTATGAACATGTCTACAAATGACGTGAGCGGAATGGTGATTGGTGGTCATGGTGACGCTACTATGATTCCTTTAACTAGACTAGCTACATGGAATGGTCTTCCTGTAAGCAGATTCTTGAAGTCTGATGATTTAGCTGATGTAGCTGCTAAAACTAAAGTAGGTGGTGCTACATTGACAGGTCTTTTAGGAACTTCTGCATGGTACGCTCCTGGAGCTGCAATTTGCCAAGTAGTAGAAGCTATCTTGAGAGATGAGCAAAGAATTATTCCATCTTGTGTTTACCTAAACGGAGAGTACGGACAAAAGGATATCTGTATTGGTGTACCTGTAGTTCTAGGAAAAGGTGGATGGCAAAAAATTGTCAATGTAAGATTGAGCAATGAAGAAAAAGCTGCTTTTGAAGCTTCTGCGGCAGCAGTAAGAAATATGAACGAAGCCTTAAAAGGTCTTTAATTCATAAATCATATAAAAGGTAAAGCCACGATTCTGAAAGGAGTCGTGGCTTTTTTGTGCCAAGATGTTTTATGTCTTTAAAGTTTCAGAAGAGGGTTATTTAGGAGTTTAAATACCCCAGGCTGTCAAAACCAGACTTCTACCCGTATCTGCATTGCGATGTTCGCACAGATAAATGCCTTGCCAAGTTCCGGTGTTTAATTTTCCATGAGTTATCGGAATTTGAACAGAGCTTCCAAATAAGGAAGCTTTAATATGAGCAGGCATATCATCAGAGCCTTCATAATTATGCTCATAATAGGGAGCATTTTCAGGAACCATCACGTTTATGTGTCGTTCAAAATCACCTCGAACAGAAGCATCCCAGTTCTCATTTAAAGTGAGCGATGCAGAAGTGTGTTTGATGAAAACTTGAAGCACGCCTACGTTAATTGCCTTTAGCTCAGGAATACTCCTCAAAATAGTATCCGTTACTAAATGGAAACCTCTAGGGTAGGCTTTCAAAGTGATTTCTTTTTGGAAAACTTTCATAGAGCAAAGGTTGAAACAACTTCCACAAATTCTTTAGGTTTAGTGGCGTGTACCCAGTGATTTGCACCTTCTATTTCTATCAATTCTGCATTGACATATGTTTTTTTAATAACATCAAAGTCGCCATCTTTTATGTAATTAGATGCTGAGCCTTTGATGAATAATACAGGTTTGTCAATTTGTTTGTTGCCAATTATTTCTTCACCAACGTTTTCTAGCTCTTTGCTAAGCGTAGGGATGTTTATTCTCCAGGCGAAGCCATCATCTGTTCTATAAATATTTTTTAAGATAAACATCCTTTCACCCGGGTCAGAAACATATTCGGAGAAAATGGTCTCGGCTTCTTTTCTACTTTTTAAAGTGTCTATTGGAATAGCATTTAGCCCCGCTATAATTTTGTCGTGGTGCGTAGGGTAATACTTAGGTGCAATGTCAACTATGACTAACTTCTCATAGTTATCATATTTTTGAGCATACTGAAGTACTGTTTTTCCGCCCATGGAGTGTCCTAAAATTATAGGATTATCTATTTTTTCTGATTCAATAAACTCCGCTAAATCATCTGCCATGAGTTTATAATTATGCTCTGTGGAAGATGGCGATTGACCATGGTTTCTTGCGTCTAGTATGTATACCGCAAAACCTGTGCTTGCGAGTTGTTTGCTTATCGTAAATAAATTGTCTGACGAACCCAGAAATCCGTGAAGGATAATAAGGGGTTTCCCTTCGCCTACTTTTCTAAAAAATAATTTCATGCTTATATGCTCTTATATACTTTGGTCGCAATTTACTTTTTCAATATTAAAATAGAAGCTGCTTTTGCTGTAAAATTATACTTTGACATGAAAAAGACTTGATTCGTCTATTCTAAACTGTCTGTATTTGAAAACCGAATAATAGCCCCTAATTTGCTAGCTCTCAAACCTATTGAAACCTTAAAATGGAATTTAAAAGACTACCTAAATTAGGATTGGCGGCTTTAGTGCTGTCCGCCACCTTATTAACCGACTGTAAAAAGCCTCAAACAACTTCGGTTATGGAACTTACCGATGACCTTGCTGAAGGAGAAACACTAAGTTTTACAAAAGAGGGTTACCCTATCATTCCACTTCCAGAAGAAGCGGATACTACCAAAGCTTATTGGAAAGGAATTGACTTAAGTCCGCAAGCCCCTGTTTTACCGCTGTCTGTTAAAGAAGAACAAAAGCGTTTTGTATTGATGGATGGCTATAAAATGGAGCCGGTATTGGCGGAGCCACAAATAGAGCAACCTGGAGCTATTTCTTTTGACGGTAACGGGAGAATGTATGTTTTAGAATTGCGAAGCTACATGCTAACCGCAGATTCAGAAGGTACACTAGAGCCAACTAGTGGAATATCAAGATGGGAAGATAAAGACAACGATGGTGTTTATGAAACAGGTGGGATGTTTGTTGATAAGCTTGTTTTTCCACGTTTCGTGTTGCCTTTTGGTCCTGATGCAATATTGACGATGGAATCGAATCAAGATGTGATTTATAAATTTACAGATACAGATGGTGATGGTAAAGCGGATAAAAAAGAAGCCTTTACTGATAATTTTGGTAGGTCTGGAAATGTAGAGCATCAGCAGGCTTTCTTGTATTGGGGCATGGATAACTGGCTATATAGTACCGTAAATGCCTTTAGAATTAGATGGACGCCAAACGGTGTATTGAGAGAAACCACTGGAAATAATAATGGACAATGGGGCGTCACGCACGATGATGATGGCAAGATGTGGTTTCAAGGCGGAGCAAGTGGAATTCCTTCGCATTTTCAGTATCCAATTCACTTAGGTGATTATAGTGTTAAACGAGAGGTGGAATTGCAGGAAGGTTTTGATATTCCTTATGGAGAGCCTATGTATATAGCCGATATGCAAGGTGGTATGGCTGCTGTTCGAGAAAATGAAGGCTCACTAAATAGAGTTACGGGAGCGGCAGGAAATGACATTTACAGAGGAGATAGATTGCCGAAAAACCTTTACGGTCAATACTTTTATGGAGAGCCTGTGGCTAGAATAGTGAGGCAAATAAATGAGCATAGAAGTGGCGGATTAAGTGAACTTCAAAACGTTTATCAAAAAGAAGAAGCAGAATTTATTCGCTCTACCGACCCACTTTTTAGACCAGTAGATATGACTACTGCTCCAGATGGCAGCATGTATATCACAGATATGTATCATGGTATAATTCAGGAGGGGCAGTGGACGCCAAAAGGGTCATACTTAAGAGCTAAAATAGAACAATATCAGCTAGATAAAGTAATAGGTTTAGGAAGGATTTGGCGACTTTCTTATGAAGGAATTGAGCGAGATAAGACGCAGCCAAGAATGTTTGACGAGACTTCGGCCGAATTAGTAAAGCATTTGTCTCATCCAAACGGATGGTGGAGAGATAAGGCTCAGCAGCTTTTAGTTTTAAGACAAGATAAATCTGTAGTGCCTGAACTTGAAAAAATAGCAAAGAGTGGTTTTAATTTAGAATCACGTTTTCATGCACTTTGGGTTTTAGAAGGTTTGGACGAGTTAAAACCAGAACTAGTGCGTGAAATGATGACAGACCCACATTACAGAATGAGAAATATGGCTCTGTATGTTTCAGAGTCGCTGTATAAAAAGGGAGATAAGAGTTTTGCGGCCGATTACATCAAAATGACCAATGACGCTAATGTAGAAGTTAAAGTGAGGGCTTTAATGATTGGTAATATGTTTAAAATACCGGGTATTTTAGAAGCCGCTAAAGCGACTTTAGCAGCGGACTCTTCAGCTGGAATTGAATTAGTAGCGGATAATATTATCAATCCCCCTAAAACGCAGTATTCTTATTTTGGCAAGAAAGACCCAAACCATTCGGAGGAAGAAAAAGTAAGGATTGCTAAAGGACAAAAGATATATCAAGAACTATGCTCGCAATGTCATGGAACAGAAGGACGAGGGACACCAGTTGGCGATGGCTTAATGGCTCCATCATTTGTAAGTAATAATAACCTGAAAGGGCACTCTGACTATGTGGTTAAAACTATTTTAAGAGGATTGACGGGAGAGATAGATAACAAAACATATGAAGGTGTAATCATGGTGCCAATGGCAGAAAACTCGGACGATTGGGTGGCTTCGGTAGCGTCTTTTATTCGTTTTTCGTTTGATAATAACGCTTCGTTAGTGAGTACAGATGATGTGGCAAGGGTTAGAAAAGCTACAGAAAATCAAAAATCTGCTTATCAGTATGAAGCTTTAAAGGCATCAGTTCCGGTGGAATTAAAGTTAAGTTCTGATTGGAAAGTTACAGCGAGCCACGCGGTGCCAGTACTAAAAGGTGGAACGGGAAAGCCAGTAGGAGCCTTGAGTTTTGAAGGTTGGTCTACAGGTGTTCCGCAGGAACCGGGTATGTGGTTTCAGATAGAATTCCCTGAGGTGATTTTCGTTTCTGAGCTGCAGTTTACTTCACGAGGGATTCGTCAAGGACACTGGAGAGAACGCCTGCCTTCTATAAAAACGCATCCGCGTCAATTAATCATAGAGACATCAAAAGACGGTAAAAAGTGGACGCAAGTATTTAGCGGCGAAGGCTCTGACAGCCCAAACATGATTCGTCTAAAAGAATCGGAAGGGAAGTTTTTAAGAATGCGACAAACGGGCAGCCATGAAAAAGGAACCTGGGCTATGAGTGAGATGAAAATATTTGGAAAAATGAAAAGTTAGAATAGTATTTTGCCAAAAACGAAAGCCCCTTGACTCAAAATGAGTCAAGGGGCTTTCGTTTGTTAATCAGTACAAACCATCATTTTTGGAAGAAATACCAAGAGTTGGTATATTTGGTGTAAACTAAAATGATATGGCAAAAAATACATCAGTACTTATTGGTCAGCATTTTCAGGATTTCATTTCTGAGGAGGTAGCTTCTGGAAGATATACCTCAGCAAGCGAGGTGGTTAGAGACTCTTTGAGACTACTGGAAGATGAAAGCAATAAAAGAAAAAAGCTGGAAAAGCTTCTCCAAGAAGGAGAGGATAGCGGTGAGGCAAAGCCATTTGATTTAGAGACCTTTAAACATAGAATGAGCGAAAAGTATGTAAAACATGCTTGAGTTAAAGCTTAGACCACTTGCCGAACTAGATTTAGAAGAGATTTGGCTTGATAGCTACGTAAGTTGGTCTGAAGAACAAGCCAATTATTATATTACAGAAATACATTCTGCTTTTAATCGAATCCAAAGGGAGCCACTACTTCTTGGAAGAAAATGTGAATTCAATGGATTAGACTATTTTAGATACAATGTGCAGTCACATGCAATATTTTATAGGATGATTTCTGCAAACACAATCCATGTTATCCGGATTTTGCATCAAAAAATGGATTTACCTGAGCATTTATAGGGAGTTAGATATTAAAGAAAGAAAGTTCAGCTTATGTCATGAAAAAGCCCCTTGGTTCAAAATGAGTCAAGGGGCTTTTTTTATAAATTAAAGCTCGAATTAAGCCTTCACATCAATTCCAAGTTCTCCCAATTGCTCATTAGAAATAGGAGAAGGAGAATCAATCATGACATCTCTACCACTATTGTTTTTAGGGAATGCTATGAAGTCTCTTATGGATTCTACGCCACCGAAAAGCGAACAAAGTCTGTCAAAACCAAAAGCAATACCTGCATGCGGAGGTGCTCCATATTCAAAAGCACTCATTAAGAAACCAAACTGAGCTTCTGCTTCCTCTGGCGTAAAACCTAATAGGTCAAACATTCTCTGCTGAAGAGGTTTTTCAAATATTCTGACAGAACCACCACCTACTTCAGTACCGTTAATTACCATGTCATAGGCATTTGCACGTACAGCTCCTGGGTCAGAGTTAATTAAGTCCATATCTTCAGGTTTTGGACTAGTAAACGGATGGTGCATCGCGTGCCATCTGTTAGATTCTTCGTCAAATTCTAATAATGGAAAATCTAAAACCCACAGTACAGAGAATTTATTTGGGTCACGTAGTCCAAGCCTTTCACCCATTTCTAAACGAAGTTCGTTTAGTTGCTTTCTTACGGTATTGGTTTCACCAGAAAGCATTAAAATCATGTCGCCAGGTTTGGCATCAAATCTTTCTAGGATGGCTTTTTTATCTTCTTCTGAGTAGAATTTATCTGCCGAAGACTTGGTGCTACCATCTTCATTGTATTTAAGATAAACCATGCCTTTGGCACCTACTTGCGGTCTTTTTACCCACTCAGTAAGTTTATCTATTTCTTTTCTGGTGTAGCTAGCACAGCCAGTAGCGTTAATTCCAACAACCAATTCTGCTGCATCGAAAATTCCGAAACCTTTGTTTTGAACTAAATCGTTTAGCTCCACAAATTTCATTTCAAAACGCGTATCAGGCTTATCCGAACCATAATATTTCATGGCATCAGCATAATCCATTCTTGGAACTTCTGCTAGGTCAATATCTTTAACAACTTTGAAAAGGTGACGAATCAAGCCTTCAAACATATTCAGGATATCCTCTTGCTCCACAAAAGACATTTCACAGTCTATTTGTGTAAACTCAGGCTGACGGTCGGCTCTTAAATCTTCATCTCTAAAGCACTTTACTATTTGGTAGTAACGGTCAAAACCCGAAACCATCAAAAGCTGTTTGAATGTTTGAGGTGATTGTGGCAAAGCGTAAAACTCACCTTGGTTCATTCTGCTTGGCACCACAAAATCACGAGCACCTTCCGGTGTTGATTTTATCAAAACAGGCGTTTCCACCTCTATAAAGTCTTGTTTGTCAAGAAAACTTCTAGTTGCACTTCCTATTTTATGACGAAGTTTAAGTTTTTCTCTAACCGGATTTCTTCTTAAATCAAGGTAACGATACTTCATTCGAAGCTCATCACCGCCATCAGTTTTATCTTCTATTAAGAATGGAGGAAGTTTGGCAGGGTTTAAAATTTTAAAATCTTCTACCAGCAGTTCTATTTCGCCCGTAGCTATTTTGTCATTTTTAGCCTCTCTTTCTTTTACAGTTCCTGAGATTTGTAACACAAACTCTCTTCCTACACCACGAAGGCTTTCAATTATAGCATCTGAAGAAACACCTTCCTCTACTATTAACTGTGTAATTCCGTATCTGTCTCTCAAGTCCACCCATAGCATGCCACCTTTATCTCTGGTTTTTTGCACCCAGCCGCATAGTGTAACAGTTTGATTAACATGAGAAAGTCTTAGTTCTCCACAGGTATGTGTTCTTAACATTCTTTTTGAAATAAAATTTTGGACTGCAAAATTAAGGAATTGCCGTTTGACGGACTACAATTTTCCGCTATTAGTCGCTTTGCTACAAATTAGCTAAGCAATTTTCTATTTGACTTTTGGCATCTTCCAATATAGCTTCTGGCGTTAAGCCATTCGGTTCTATTGGTTTTAATGAGGTATAAATCATCGGTGTGAATGATGTCAATGGGAAAACACCGGTTGGGTTAAATACGCCAGTGCCTTTAATGGCCAATGGTACTACTAAGGCATTTGGGCATCTTTTTAAGAGTACGGCTACGCCACCAATTTGAAATTCTTTAAGCTTTCCTGTCTTAGAGCGAGTGCCTTCTGGGAAAATGGCAGCAGAAAAATTATTTTCATGCACGTATTTTCCAAGCTTCGCAATCTCTACTACGGCCTTTTTACCATCCTTGCGGTCAATTAAAGCGGCTTTACTCTTTCTTAAATTATATGAAATGCTTGGGATGCCTTTGGCCAATTCTTTTTTAGAAACAAACAATGGAGTGTGCTGTCGCCAATACCAGATGATGCCTGGGATGTCAAACATACTGCTATGATTGGCAACGAAAATGATAGGTTTATCAGTAGGCAATGGGTGACTTTTTATAGCTTTGGTAGTAGAACCAGTCAATAACCAACCTTTGACTATAAAGAAGTTGAGTCCGTTTACTGACCATTGGTGTGCTTTCTGGCCACCAATATTAAAACACAACCATTGTAAGCCATGAAAGAATATTAGAACTATGGAAAAGTAGGCTAAGTAAACAACGCTTAGAATGTAATCGATCGCTTTTTTCATACTTTAATAAGAGTGAACACAAAGATAATTTTTTGGCATGACTTATATCATTCTTTCACTCATCTAATATTACTTATCTTTGTAGTACAATTTGCGTTTATTTACGTAGGTTATATTGTAAAGAAACCAATCATATCAAGAAAAATCGCTATCTTAATAGGAAATAGTGATGAACCATAAAGAAAATTTATATGAATTTACCAGCTTCACGTATTGAAGTAATGAATTTTATAGGACAAAAAATGGACGAGATAATCGGTCAATTTTTAAAGCCTATTGATTCTAACTGGCAGCCGTCTGATTTTCTTCCAGAGTCAGACTCACCAGACTTTTTACCAGATATTAAACTTTTGCAAGAAGAGTGTAAAGAATTGCCATATGATTACATGGCAGTTTTAATAGGAGATACCATTACAGAAGAGGCTCTGCCTACCTACGAAGCTTGGCTTATGGGTTTAGATGGCGTTGATTCTGTAAACGACCCACAAGGTTGGGCCAAATGGGTAAGATGGTGGACCGCAGAAGAAAACCGTCACGGAGATTTGCTTAATAAGTACTTGTACCTTTCTGGTAGAGTGAATATGAAGCAAATGGAAACTTCAACTCAATATTTAATAGCTGATGGCTATGATATTGGCACAGGTGCCGACCCTTATAAAAACTTCATTTATACCTCTTTTCAAGAGTTGGCCACTAATATTTCGCACAGAAGAACAGCTTCACTTGCCAAAACACATGGTAACAAAACACTCTCTAAAATGTGTGGAGTAATAGCTGCAGATGAGATGCGTCATTATAGAGCGTATAAGTCTTTTGTTAACAGAATATTTGAAATTGACCCATCAGAAATGATGATTGCTTTTGAGGATATGATGCGTAAGAAAATAGTAATGCCTGCTCACTTTTTAAGAGAGTCTGGTGTGAAAATGGGTGATACCTTCGCTCACTTTTCTGATGCTGCTCAGCGTTTAGGTGTTTATACTACCATAGATTACATAGAAATCATGGAAGGTTTGATAGCAGACTGGAAAATTGAGAATATTACCAATATTACAGAGCAAGCAGAAAAGGCAAGAGACTACGTGGTTAAGTTACCATCAAGATTAAGAAGACTAGCAGAAAGAAGTAAAGTTCCTGAGCTAGAATATGAGTTTAGTTGGATTAGTAGATAATACTTTTTAAGAGATATTGAAAGTAGCGTTTAACGACGCTACTTTTTTTATGCCTTATATTTACATACAAATTATATGCTATGAATAAACTATTCTTCATAACCACATTTCTCTTAGTAGGATTGGAGTCAGTAGCTCAGAACTGGAATAAGGTAGATAGTGCTACCCCAAACTCAAATGTAACAGATACCGTTTGGCGTAGTGGGCCAGTTTTAATTTCAGATTATTTAAAAAATCCGGCAAATAACAAGTTTGGAGTTGTGGCTAAATATGACTCTACCAATAATAGGGGAGTTTTTATTTCTCTTAATGAGCCAGATGATTATTCTAATGAAGATGGCGATAGTACACGTGTAGGTTTGGTGCTAGATGATGGTGAGAGTCATGCAGCTTTGGTGGCAAATAACTATGCTAATTTTCATGAATCTGTGACAAATACAGATGTGCATAATAGTACCTCCGAGTTTAATTATTTCAGAGGTTTTTATGAAGGGTATGGCTTTAGAGACGGTGGGGCTATGGAAAGAGCAGCCACCCTGAGGCTTTCAGGTGCATTTGGAAATAATGGAAGAGCGTATTCTAATAATCAGTATGACCTTTTAAACCTTCGTTTTTTTACAGCTAATACTCCAGGGAATCTGGCAACTATTACTAATTTTTACGCTGTAAGAATGGAGGATTTTAGAGGTCTAAATGTTGGTATGATAGAAAATGGCTGGGGTATTTATATGAAACCCAATGTGCTAAGTAATTACTTTGGTGGTAAGGTTGGTATTGGTGTTGATAGTCCCACTGCAGCTTTAAGTATAGTTTCAGATACATTAAATCCATTAAGTCTTTCTGGTTTAAAAGTTGACACAGCAGGTACAGACCTTTCGCTTATGAGTGTAGATGCTGCTGGCGTGGTTCATTCAAAGTCTTTACAGTCATTGAATGAGAATTTTATGGAAGTAATGACGGCTATAACATTAGATGATAATACTTTTCTTTATGTGCATAAAGGCGGAGATGTAGTTTATACGTTGCCAGCGGCAAATACTAGAACGGGCAAGACTTGGAAAATTGTCAATATCGGTTCTGGGTTAATTACCTTTTCGCAGCCGTATTATGAAGGAAACGAAACCCGAGATACTTTGACTAACAAAGCAGGAGCATACAGCATTGAGCTTTTTTCTGATGGCACTAATTACATTGCAATTAAATGATTAAACGTATTATTGGCTTTTTTGAAAAGCCTTATTTAGCAGTTTTATTTAGTCTTTTAATTCTTGGTTTGTGTAGTATGCCAAGTGAAGAGTTACCCGGTGATGTCAATGATAAATTAGCCCATTTTGTGGCTTTCGCTGGCATTTCGTTCTTATGGTTATGGGTGTCAAAAAGCTATTTGAAAGTTATTATACTTTCTGCTCTTTTTGGTTTAGTAGTAGAGTTTATTCAAGGAGCATTGCCAGAGTATTTTCACCGTTCTTATGATTTGATGGATGCTCTGGCTGATGGAATTGGCGTATTGATAGGAGCTGTTTTATACTTTGCTGTGGTCAAAGTGTTAGGCATAAAAAAAGGGAGCAAAGCTCCCTTTTAAATAATTATATCTTTAACCTATTTGCCTTCAACCCATTCTACCATTTCGTTATAAACGGCATCTGAAGAGCCTAAAAAGCCTGTGCTTTTATGTTTGATGTTTCCATCTTTATCAATACAGAACTTGGCAGGTATGCCTTCTACACCATAAGCTAGTGCTGTGTTGTTATTTAAATCTAATGGAGGGTTAAGATATTGGTAACCTCTTTTATCCACAAAGCTTTGTACGTGACTTTTCCATTGTTCTGGAGCTACTCTTTCAAAAGTGTTGATGAAAAGGAAGACTACATCAGGATTGTCAGCATATTTGTCTTGAGCTTGTTTCATTCCAGGGAATGAACGAATACATGGCCCACACCAAGTAGCCCAAAAGTCAATGATAACAGTCTTACCTCTCATATCAGAAAGTTTTACCTGCTCACCTTTTAGGTTAACTAAATCAAAATCTGGAGCGGGCGAACCTTCCATTCCTGCTGATTGTCTGTCAATAGTCTCGATGAAAATCTTGGCGAAATAATGGTCTTGACCTTCAGCTACTAATTTGTCTTTTAACTCAGCCAAGTAAACACCATCAAGTTCTGGCGTTAAAAAATTATTCGCTGCAATTATGCCAGAAAGCGAAGTGCCTAACTCAGAAATCAATGGTTTAATAGTTTCTCTGTTATTATTCAACGCCATTTGATATTGACTTCTTAATTCCTGTTGTGCTTTTGGGTTTTTAGCATTTTGAAAATCAGCTTCTAATGACTGGCGAAGTTGACCGAAGTTTTGAACCTCCGTCATGATTTTATTAAAGGTTTCAATTTTTGGAGAACCAGTAATATTATATTCTGGCATTTTATCAGGAGCAGCCATACCGTCCGCAACTATATCAAGAATTTCACCCCCATCTAAAATTAAGCCGATTACTTGCTGACCTTCCATATTGATTTGGTAGATGCCTGGTTCAGGAATTGTGGTGTCAAAGTGGAATTTTAAGTCTGAGCTAATATCTGAGGAATCCACTCTAGTGGGAATATTTCGTTCACTCATTCGCTCTAAGTAAACTTTATCTACCAAATTGTTTTTTAACGTTCCGTTTATAACTATCGGAAGGCTTTTGCTTGTAGTTACCTCGGTAGTAGAGTCGGTGTTGTTTTGCGAGTTGCAGGAAAAACTAAAAAGTGCTAGAAATAGGAATGTTCCAGAAAAAACTTTTAAAAGATTCTTTTTTATCGTCATTGCTTGTATATAAATCATTTCAAACTTAGTAACGTAAATTTCGATGATATGTTCCAATTTATTAAGCTCTCTTTAAATTAATTCAGTTGGAAAAGTTTACATAATGCTGATTTGTGGTGTTTAGTCTATGAAAGTGGGAAATGTGCTTACTTAGTATCTTTGGAATAATAATTTATTTACATTTGTGTATAAATGAGGGAGAAATCTAAAATCACTTTTGTGACGTATAGATATTAAGTAGGTCTAAAGGGCGTACTTTTTTATTTTAAAAGCTTACTTCAAGACAAATGACAATACGTGTAAAGAAAAAATATAAGAAGCCAGTTGTTACAAAACTTGGTGCGGTTAATAAGTTAACGCTTAAGACAGGTTCTGTTTCAGATTTTGGTGCTAACCAGTTCCAACCTTAGGTAAAAAAACGGGTATCACATGATACCCATCTTTCCCATTTTATAATCTCGCATAGCCTGCATTATTTCTGTGGTGGTATTCATCACAAAAGGACCATGGCTTTCTACTGGCTCATTCAACGGTTTACCATAGGCCATAATTAACCTGCTGTTTTCTTGAGCTTCTATTTCAACTTCCTCTCCTTTGTTTTCAAAATCGACCAACTGATTATTGATAGCAAGCTTTCCGTTAACCAATATTTCTCCGTTTAATACATAGAAAAGTAGGTTCTCATTCTCTGGTATCATGAAAGATTGCTTTCCTGTTTTCTTTCCTTCTATATTCAGGATTGTCAATTCCGTGATAGATTTGGAAGGGCCATTGATATCTTCCAATTGACCAGAAATTACCTGCGTACTTATTAGACCATCGTCTGACTTTAATACAGGAATCTCCTCTTTTTGAAACCCTTGGTAGCTTGGTGCGGTCATTTTTAGTTTTCCAGGAAGATTCATCCATAGCTGGATGATTTCCATTTTACCACCATTTTCTCTCATGGCTTCTGGAATATTCTCCGAGTGCACTATTCCTCTACCTGCGGTCATCCATTGTACACCACCGGGATTTATCACAGATTTGAAACCTTGGCTATCAGCATGCTCTATGGAGCCTTCATAAATGAAGGTGAGTGTTTCAAAACCACGATGTGGATGCGGACCAAATGGCAGTCCTTGATTATAAGGCAGAAACTCATGTGGGCCATGATGATGAACTAGTAAGAATGGGTCAATGCTAGAAAAATCATGGTTGGGTATAGGTTGATGCATGTAATGCTCACCTACTTGTTGCCTTCCAGTACTTAATATTCTTTTGATTTCTTTTTTCATTGCTGTACCATTTTAAAATGTCATAGGAACTTCAATTGCTAATACTTTACTGTCTACGGAAGCTTTAACATCAAGTGCGTCAAACTCCCAAACACCGAATCCATCTCTTTTGGATAGTTTTTGATTATTAATCTCAACCTCACCTTCTAAAATAAAAAAGTAAGTGCCATTCCCTTTTTTATTCAATGTGTACGGAATGCTCTTCCCAAGCTCGATATCTGCCATTGAAAACCAAGCATCTTGATTAATTTTTACTCCTTTGTCTGAGCTGTTATCAGGAGAAACCACTTTTTGAAATTGGTTTAAACGCTCTTCTAAAGGGAATTCCTGCTGGTCGTAATTTGGTTTTATATTTTGCTCTTTTGGAAACACCCAAATCTGAAGAAACTTGACAGGTAATTTACTGCTCTTGTTTTTCTCAGAATGCTCTACACCTGTTCCGGCAGACATAATCTGAACTTCACCTGTTTTTATAACCGCTTTATTTCCTATGCTGTCTTGATGCTCTAATTCACCTTCTAAAGGGATAGAGACTATCTCCATGTTACTGTGTGGGTGTTTTGAGAAACCCATGCCACCAGAAACCTGGTCGTCATTCAATACTCGCAATGCTCCAAAGTGCATTCTTTCAGGATTATGGTATCCTGAAAAACTGAATGAATGATGAGAATTTAGCCAACCATGATTTGCATGGCCTCTGCTATCGGATGCGTGATATATGCTGTTCATTGTTATACTTATTTGTATTTAATGTTACAACATATATAATTGAAATTAGTTCAATTTGACCTAAAAACTAAAGGCAAGAGAGACACCACCATTCCAATTTCTTTTAGGCGAAGGATTATAATACCTACTCCCAAAAGCGTTGATGTCATTTCCTAGGCTGTAATCTTGGTCTAAAAGGTTTTCTCCGCCAGCGTAAACCTTTAATAGCCATGTGTCAATCTTCTTTTGCCAGCCTATTCTTGAGTTGAGTAAGAAATATTTCTCCGAGTATACTGTATTGGCATTGTTCAGTGGGATTTCATCGGTGAAGTTCAAATTGTTGTTCCAAAATATACCAGAAGCGTGAGCATAGTCTACAGAGAAATTAAAGGTCTTTTTAGGGACAGATGGAATAAGGTTTCCGTCAAAAATGTTCTCATTATCTGTGAATTCTAGATATTCATAATCCTTTAAATCGGCAGAAAATAGGAGGTGTAAAGTGGCCTTAGTGGAAATGCTCTTTTCATAATCAAGTAAAAGCTCTAAACCCTTTTGGCTTGCTTTACCGGCATTGGTGAAAATGTCTTCATCATCAATACTTCCTCTTACTATAGCGTCATTTAATTGAAGTGAATAAGCATTGATTTGATAAGTCAAACCACTTTTGGAGCCTTTGATGCCTAATTCATAATTAGTGCCTGTTTCTGCATTAAGTCTCGCAATATTAGCTAATGGATGAAAAATGGTAACAACCTCCTGCACAGTAGGAGGAGAGAAGCCTCTTCCAATGCTCCCGAAAATAGAAAGAGCAGGATTAAATGATTTTAAAATAGAGAACCTTGGCATTACTGGTACGCCACTTGTTTCGCTCTTTATTTTCAAGCCACCTTCGCGGTCATAATCATAAGATTGTTTATTTAAACTAAGGCCAGCCGTCAAAAATACTTTAGACGGTAACTCCGCTTCTAATTGCCCAAAAATAGAACCCTGAAAAGCATCTACAGATTCTATGAATTGAACATCTCCAGTTTGTCCTCCATTATTGTCATAAACTTCAAACTTTGAAGATGTTTTTTGATATTCTAAGCCCAATACAGCTTTCGTTTTTACTCGGTTTTCTGAAAGAACGAATACGTTTTTATTTCTCGCTCCAATTGATTTTTGGTCTCTTTTTTCAAAATTGGTAATGAAAGGATTTTGAAGTTTTGTGGCATTCCCAAACAAGGAAATTGTCGAAGTAAATCTATCGTTAAATTTTACCTCTTGCGATACTCCCAATGAGAACAGTTTCTGATAAATAGCGGCATTTTGTTCTTCAGAACTTGGTGTGAAATTGGTTGCCTGCCTTGCCCATCTTGGGTTTTCGTTTTTTTGGTCGAGGTTTAGTCCGCCCGGAGTTTGATAATATAAATCGGAATAAAAACTGTTTAGGTGCAACGTATATTTATCAGTGAGGTATAGGCTGGTTCTGTAGTTTAAAACATCTCTTCGCATTTTAGAATGGTCTCGGTAGCCGTCGGTTCTAGCATGTGAGTAGCTCAAATACGTGTTTGCTTTTTCTGAAGCAGTACTGAAGCTTAGGCTTCGGTTTTGAGTGTTAAAGGAACCAAAATGTGTTTTTAGCTCTAGTTTGTTTCTTTTTTGGTCGGCTACCTGAGCTGCTTTACCATCTAGTAAGATAACTCCACCCATACCAGCTCCATAAATACTAGCTGACGGCCCTTTTAGAAGTTCCATGCTGCCAAGGCTGTTTATGTCAAGAAGGTTGAAATACGAGACACCGTTTGCATCTGTAAACGGAATTTCATTCCAATATACTTTTACATTTCTTACGCCAAAGGGAGAACGAACAGAGCTGCCACGAATAGAAATCCTATAGCTACCCGGCGAGCGTTCTTCCATTCTTACCCCTGGGTATTGATTTAGAATTGGCAGTATGCCGTTATTGTCAAAACGCTCAATGCTTTTGGCATCTATCACATGCACTGGGGCAGCCACTTCGCTAATGTTTCGTTGAGCCTCAAAAGCCGTTACAGTTACTTGATTTAAGTTTTGCGTACTATCAGATGGCGTTTGAGCTGTGGCAATGTACTGACAGAATAATAATAGAATTATAGCTTTAAATTTCATTTCTGAATGAGTAAATGAATGGTTGATGCTACAAAGCTAAGGAAATAGCTAAAGGCAAAAGAGTAGGGTATAAAAAAAGGCGAACCGAAGTTCGCCTTTTTGTTAGAGAAATTGTCTCTATTTCTTTTTCCAGCTGTCCCTCATGCCCACAGTCTGGTTGAATATTATTTTATCCGCCGTACTGTCTTTGTCCAGTACATAATATCCTTTACGTATAAATTGAAATTTATCTTCCAGTGTAGCGTCTTTCAAACTCGGTTCGCCGTAAGCTTTTAAAACTTCTAAAGAGTTTTCGTTAAGAATATCTCTAAAGTCGCCATCGTAACCAGCTACATCTTCTTCTTTGAAAAGTCTATCGTAAACGCGAAGTTCTAATGGAACGTTGTTTTTCTGACTTACCCAGTGAATTACACCTTTGCATTTTACACCAGATGTGTCTTGTCCACTTTTGCTGTTTTCTATAAAGCTACATTTTAGCTCTATCACTTCACCATTTTCATCTTTGATAATGTCGTCGCACTGAATGATATAGGCTCCTTTAAGTCTTACTACACCACCTGGTTTTAGACGGAAATATTTTTTAGGAGCTTCTTCTAAGAAGTCTGATTTTTCAATGAAAATTTCTCTGTCAAAAGGCACCATTCGGCTCCCGCTGTTTTCATCTTCAGGATTATTGTCAATTTCGCAATCTTCTGTTTGACCTTCAGGGAAATTTGTAATGGTAACTTTTAATGGGTCAGTTACTGCCATTACTCGTGAAGAGATTTTGTTTAGATGGTCTTTGATAAAGAATTCTAACAAACTCGCGTCAATCATGTTGTCGCGTTTTGCTATGCCTATCCTATCACAAAAATCTCTAATTGATTTTGGTGTATATCCTCTTCTTCTTAGTCCAGAAATAGTAGGCATTCTTGGGTCGTCCCAGCCATTTACATGGTTTTCTTCTACCAAAAGTCTAAGCTTACGCTTACTCATTAAGGTATAGCCAAGGTTTAAACGGGCAAATTCGTACTGTTTTGAAGGGAATATTTCTAGTTTTTCAATAAACCAGTCGTATAACTCTCTGTGAGGGACAAACTCAAGTGTACATACAGAGTGGGTTATTTGTTCAATAGAGTCTGACTGGCCATGAGCCAAATCATACATAGGGTAGATGCACCATTTGTCGCCAGTACGGTGATGCTTCGCAAATTTTATTCTGTAGATGATAGGGTCACGCATAAGCATGTTGGTAGAGGCCATGTCAATTTTGGCTCTCAATGCTTTGCTACCTTCCGCATGTTTTCCATCACGCATTTCTCTGAAAAGCGTAAGGTTTTCTTCTATACTTCTATCTCTAAACGGGCTATTGGTGCCAGGAGTAGTAGGTGTTCCTTTTTGAGCAGCAAGCTCTTCTGAGTTGCTGTCGTCTACATAAGCTAATCCTAGGTTTATCAGTTTTTCGGCATACTCATGAAGAGTATCAAAATAATCTGAAGCGTAATGCTCGCTAGCCCAGTTGAAGCCTAACCATTTTACGTCTTCCTTAATAGAATCAACGTATTCGGTGTCTTCCGTTACTGGGTTGGTATCATCAAAACGCAAATTAGTTTTTCCTCCATAAGACTCTGCTAAACCAAAATTTAAACAAATAGACTTTGCATGTCCAATATGTAAATAGCCATTTGGCTCAGGTGGAAACCTAGTAAGTATAGATTTGTGTTTCCCGGAGGATAAGTCGTTTTCAACTATCTCCTCAATAAAGTTTAAGCTTTTTTCTTTTTCCTCGTTTGCCATTGTGTTATCTCCTTGCTTACTTCTCTTAAATACGAGAGTATGCCTTATTTGGTCTTTAACTTTAAAATTAAAGCCTAATTTTGACTTTATAAGGCGGCAAAAATACTTAAGAATTCCTTAAAACATGTCTATTTCTGATACGTATTTCACTATTTCTAAACCATCGGTAAGTTTATTTAAAGATAAGGGGAGCAAGTTCTATGGTTTTGCTTTTCCGGTGGAAGATGAAGATGATATTAAGTTTCACTTAGATGAGACCAAAAAGCTTCATCCTAAGGCACGGCATCATTGTTTTGCTTACCGTTTGGGAACCAATGATGACAACTTTAGAGCCTATGATGATGGAGAACCGTCAGGTTCGGCAGGTAAGCCAATATTGAATGTTTTGCTGTCGCAAAACCTAAGAAATGTTTTTATAGTGGTGGTTAGGTACTTTGGCGGAACGCTTTTAGGCGTGCCCGGACTTATCAATGCCTATAAAATGGCGAGTATGGAAGCATTGGAGGAGGTCAAACTAGAAGAAAGAACCATCAACGAGTCACTTCAACTTTCTTTTAATATTCAATACATGAATGAGGTGATGCGGATAATCAAAAAATATGAACTCAATATTTTATCGCAGGACTATACGGATAAATACATATTGACCATTGAGGTGAGACTTTCTCTTCTTGAAGAGGTCAAAGAGGCCGTTTTGGATTTAAGGTTTGTGGAGCTGGAGTGATTTTGATTCTTATGAACCCGTTTTCGTTAATTGCGTCAGTATGATGACGGTATTTAGCTAAATTGCGTCAGTGTAATGACGGTATTTAGCTAAATTGTGTCAATTAAGCTATATTTGCATCAAATCTATTGAGTATGATAATTGAAAGAAAACTCTCAGCATCTATTAAAAATACACTTGTTCAAGGAAAAGTAAATGTTATTTACGGTGCCAGACGCGTAGGGAAGACATTCTTTATGAAGCACTTAATGGCCGAACTTAATCTAGATTATATATGGCTAAATGGGGAAGTTCCAGAAACGCAAACGATAATTAGTGCTCGAAACTTAAACGAGTATAGGAATTTAATTAGCCATAAGGAGATTCTGATAATTGATGAAGCACAAGAGGTGCCTAATATTGGCAAAGCTCTAAAACTGATGGTAGATGAGTTTCCTAAAGTGAAAATATTGGTAAGTGGCTCTTCTGCATTCGACTTAAATAATAATCTGGGTGAGCCGCTTGTGGGGCGAGCTTATTGGTATGAAATGTTTCCGTTGGCACAAATGGAACTTGATAAAGTTGAAAATTTGATAGAAACTAAGCAAAGGTTAGAAGAACGTTTGGTTTATGGTAGTTACCCGGAGTTGTATTTAACGGAGGGCTTACAAAAAAAAGAGGAATACATGCGAGACTTGGCTAATGCTTATTTGTTAAAAGATATCATCGCTTTTGATGGGATAAGAAATTCTGGGAAAGTAATGGACTTACTAAAATTGTTGGCTTTTCAGTTGGGAAAAGAAGTTTCATTGCAGGAGCTTGGGAAACAATTAGGCATGAGTAAAAATACCGTTGAAAAATACATTGACCTACTTGAAAAGGTTTATATCCTTAAGAGAATTGGAGGTTTCTCCCGAAATTTGAGAAAGGAAATATCTAAAACGTCAAGGTATTATTTTTGGGATAATGGTGTTAGAAATGCCGTAATTGGTGACTTTAGACCGCTTAGTAGCAGAAATGATGTAGGAGAATTATGGGAGAATTATCTAATGACTGAAAGACTCAAAAAGATCAAATATGATAAAACATATAGTGAAACATATTTTTGGCGTACTTATGACCAGCAAGAGATAGATTGTGTGGAAGTAAATTCTGAAAAGTTGTATGCCTTTGAGTTTAAATGGAGTAATTCCAAAGCAAAGTTTCCTGTAGCTTTTAGAGAGGCATATCCTGAAAGTGTTTTTGAAGTGATTTCTAAGGATAATTATTTGACCTTTATTAAATGAGGCTAAGTTGATTTTAGAACTGTCTTTAAATTCTACTTTAGTAAGATGATAGTTAATCTTAAGGAGAGGCAAGCCTCCTAAATTTCAAAGTCTAGATTTAGGTATGATTATTGAATAAGTTTTATGAAAAAACGATTAATAATTCATCGATGAAAAATCTACTTTTCGCCTTTCTGATAATTTTCACTTTTTCATGTTCAAAGGATTCTGATTCGGAGATGGAGCCGGAACAACAGTCTACGTTAAATATTGTGGGTACTTGGGAATCGGATTATGTTTTTACTGTTAGTCAAAAAAGTGGTGCTAATGTTCTGAATTCTACCATCAACTCACCAGATGGCAGTCAAATAGTTTTTATGAAAGATGGTACTTTCACCATGAATAAATTCTCCATAGGAGATTATGGCTTTGATTCTTTTAGAGCAGGTACTATCAATGGAACCTATACATTGATAGCAAATAAAGTAACCTTAACCACGGAAGCGGGTGTAAAGCACAGTTTTACCGCTAGCATAGCGAATGTTACAGAACTTGAAATAAATTTGACGAAAGAGTTAATAAAAGAAAGTTTGGAGGCTAGCAAAACAGCACTCTCAACAGAAGCTTACGAAACCAAGACGTCCGCCATTTCAGTTTATACGAGATATGACCAGCAGGCTTATTTTACTAAGAATTAGGTCTAGACTAAGATAAATCATTGACTCTTGCAGGTCTTGAAAAAAAACAAAGTTTGGCTCTCTGAAGAAGCGTATAATGATAGCTTCAATTTATAAACCAGTATGAGGACTATAGGGTGGAAGCTGAGTTTTTGAAGGAGTAGATACTTTTGTATCGAGTTTCAAGGGATAAAAGCATATGTGTCACAAATTAACCTTGAGTAATTAAAGCAGTCTTTGATTGCGGGGTATCTTGGGAAAAGTCTTTTAGCCCGTCTATTTTTTAATAAATCTTTTTCTTGTTTGTCCGTTTGTTGAAATTAATAAATAGGTTCCAGAAGGATAATTGTCTAGTATTATGGGGTTCGACTTGCTTTTTCCTAAGAACTGTCCTGTCAAACTATAAATTCTAACGGTTTGCCCGTGCGTGAGTTCTGGAATATAAATTTGTGTTTCTGCAGGATTTGGGTAGGGGTTTAAATTGGTTTTTTCTTTTATTCCCAAAATTGGATTCTCATTCAAAGCACCTTCTTCGTTGAATGCGGAGATACCCAAAGGTCCAGATACCCATACTGTACCACTGTTATATTCGATGTCCCACAACCCTGGATTTTTATTATTTATCGTATAACTACTATCAATAGTCTGAGTCCAGTTTAAGCCATGATCATAGGTGTTTAGAACTTTAAACACATCAGTTGTACAGGCAACAAAATAAACCCCTGGTCTAATGATTTCCATATCGCCCACCAAGCAGCCAATTGAACCATCCCATAAATCAGTCCAGCTTTCACCTCCGTCATTAGATGATAGCAATCTACTAGACCCAGATGATATTAGAATTTCTTCTGGGTTTGATATTTTAATTTTATCTGCATCATTATCTAACTCAATACTTTTCCAAAAATTACCACCGTCAGTTGTAAGTGAAAGAAAGCCATTATTGAAGTCTTTACTATTAAGCAATATTCCACCAGTAGATTCGTCCAAAAAATGAAAAGAGGCTATGAGCTTATCATCATTTGTAAAAATAGGATCCCATGTTAGACCAGCATCCGATGTCTTTATGATTTCATCCTTTAATTCAACAAACCCTATTTTGGAAGATATAAATTGAAAATCTGGAGAATAATCATTGGAGAAAATACTAGTCCATGTTTGTCCAGAGTCGTTGGAGGATAAAATGTGATATGTTTTATTATAACTCTTAATTGTTACAAAGCCAGTTTTATCATCTAAGAATTGCATATTAATGATTGTCGCTGAATCAATCTTTATGAAATCTTCCCATGTTTCTCCTCTGTTATTTGTTTTTATTATTTCAAATGGGCCAAGCCAACTGTTATTTTTACCCACCAAAGCAAAAGCGGAATTTTGATTTATTGCCGAAGTCATTAATGTTACAAAATCACTTTTCTTTGTCCACTGGGCAAAAGAATGTTGAAATGAAATTAGAGGGAATAAAAGGATAAATAGTCGAATGAATTTTGTGTTCGTAAATTAAGTGTAGGGATGCTTATTTTAGTAAAAAAACAATAAAAAACCTCGCAGAACAAATCCACGAGGTCTAATAATAAAGCGTAACTCCCTAATATCGGCGACATAGTTGTATCAACTAGGTCAATATATTACTCTTTGTTTTTTTCTAAATCTCCAAAGAACTTAACGCAGCTAATCATTACAGAATCGTTATCTTCTGTGTTATCTAATAATTCATCTCGAAATTTCTCAATTTTCTCAATCTGTTCAGCACTATACTTTTCAGAATTAAAATCTAATTCTTTTACACAAAGTGCAAACAAAAGAGCTTTTGCCTTAAGGTGAAAGTCATTGTAAAAGCTGGCATAATAATGACCAGTTTGATGGGGCTTATTAAAAAGAAGTCCACTTATAATATCTTCAAAAACCATTGCTGAATTCCCCATATTTGTTGTTTTTTTTATCAAAAAAAATACTAAGCCATCTCCTCAAAAGTTCTATTTACAAAGTCCGTCAAGTTACCACCTGAAAGCATGCCTTGAGAAAGAAGAGCTAAATCATGCAGTTGTTTTGCGTAAGTCTGTCTTCTGTCTTCACCTTTCATCTTAAGCATCTTCGCTATAATTGGGCTGTTGCCGTTTACTACCAAATTATACATAGTAGGCATGTTGCCCATCATGCCAGCTTGGCCGTTTAGCTTGCTCATGTCCATGTATCTACGCATAAACTCAGGCTGTACTATGCTCACAGGAGCATCGTCAGCAGGAAGAGCCTCTATCTGAACCACGTTGTTTCCAGCTAATTCTTTGAAAAGACCTTCTACTTTTTCCTTTTCTTTTTCTCCAAGAACAGACTCCGTAGTTAAACCTTTGTCCACTAGTTTGTCTAAAGAATCTCCATCCACACGTTTGAAGCTTACTTTTTCAAGTTTCTGCTCCATGGTGTTTATGAAGTGAGGGTCAAGCACATCATCAAGAACTATAACATCAAACTCACGCTTCTTAGCTCCTTTAATGAATGCATCTTGCTTTTCTGCATCAGAAGTATAAAGAATAATAGTGTTTTCGTCTTTGTCTTTTTGAAGAGCCTCTACTTTCGTTTTGTATTCTTCTGGAGTGAAGTACTCATTCTCCGTGTTTTTGAACAATAAGAAGTTTTGAGCTCTGTCGTAGAATTTATCATCAGAGATAATTCCGTATTTCACAAAGAGCCCAATGCTATCCCATTTTTCTTCAAACGCCTTACGGTCATTATTGAAAAGTTCGCCAAGTTTATCAGCTACTTTTTTAGTGATATGGCTATTGATTTTCTTAACGTTTCCGTCAGCCTGAAGGTAACTTCTAGATACGTTTAAAGGAATATCTGGAGAGTCAATTACACCATGAAGTAACTGTAAGAATTCAGGAACAATGTCTTTCACATTATCCGTAATAAACACCTGACGGCTATATAACTGAATACCTTCTCTACTTAATTGGAAATCTTGCTTGATTTTCGGGAAGTAAAGTACACCAGTTAAATTGAACGGGTAATCTACATTTAAGTGAATCCAGAAAAGTGGGTCTTCGCCTGCAGGGTAAAGTTCTTTGTAAAAAGCTATGTAATCTTCATCTTTAAGGTCAGAAGGTGCTTTAATCCAAATAGGAGCAGGGTTATTGATAACCTCTTCTTTAAACTCAATTTCTACAGGTAAGAATTTGCCGTACTTATTAAGGATGGTCTCAATTCTAGCTTCTTCTAAAAACTCTTCAGAGTCTTCTGCTACATGAAGAATGATGTCTGTACCTCTTTCTGCTTTTTCAATGTCCGAGATTTCATATTCCGTAGTTCCATCGCATAACCATTTTACTGCAGGTGCGTCTTGGTAAGATTTTGTATGAATCTCTACCTCTTTAGCCACCATGTAGGCTGAGTAAAAACCAAGTCCAAATTGACCAATTATCGGGTTTTTATCATCTACATCTTTATATTTTTCTAAGAAGTCTTTAGCTCCAGAAAAAGCTATTTGGTTAATATACTTTTTCACTTCTTCAGCACTCATTCCTAAACCTCTGTCAGAAATGGTAATGGTTTTAGCTTCTTTGTCTACCGCTACTTTGATTTTTAAATCGCCCAACTCACCATCAAATTTGCCCATTGAAGCAAGTTTTTTGATTTTTTGAGTGGCGTCTACGGCATTTGAAACTAATTCTCTTAGGAAAATCTCATTGTCAGAGTATAAAAACTTCTTGATTATCGGGAAGATGTTTTCCGTATTAATGGAAATACTACCTTTTTCAGTTGACATGTTATCTTATATTTTTGTTTTGAACATTCTATTTTGAATTGCCTTTCGGCACAAAGGACTGAACAAAGGATATTCCAATTGACAAAAGGCTGACAGATTGACAGTTTTGACGTGGTCTTATAGTATTTTGGGTTAATTTAGTCTTGCTTTTCATTTATAAAATGGTGTCCGGCCTTTTGGAATACAAATTTTCATGCGAAATATAAAAATGCTTTTCTGTCTGATTTTCTTATGTCAGGCTTGTGTTGATACTTATTCGGTTAGTATAGAGGGGAGTAAGAAGTACTTGATAGTGGAAGGGACTATTACTAATGTCTCCGACCAAAAGCAGATAGTTAAGATATTTGAGACTGACGACCAAAGCGATTTCAATAGCACAGAGTTTTCTAAAACCATTTTCTCTGTCGACAATGAGGCGGTTCCTCTAGAAAACTTGTCAGTTAAAGTGTATGAAAACGACCAAACGGTTTATGATTTGATAGAGCGTAGTCCAGGTGTTTATGAAATGCCAAATGGCTTTTTTGCAAAAATTGGGAACACGTATCAATTGAAGTTTACTACGACTAGTGGCGATAGTTACGAATCGAGTATAGAAGAAATGCTTCCGGTGGCTGATGTGGCCAATTTTGAAGTGAAGTATAATGAAGAGGGTATTACAAAACCGAGGCTTTATAATCTCAAAATTCCAACACACGATTATTACTTAGATTTTAATGACCCTGCAGACGAGGTTAATTTTTACAGTTGGTCTTGGACAGATTATGAAATCCAAAACATTTGTCATAGCTGTCAGCAAGGTCGCTTTTTTTCTAAAGATGAGCTAGGCACGGCCACTGGCAAATGCGTTACCGACGATTTATTACATCCAAATAACATTTACGACTATTACTGTCAGGGCTTTTGTTGGGAGTTATTTGAAGGAGAAGATATTCAGATTTTTTCTGATGTATTTACCAATGGTCAAAACCAGAAAGGAAAGTTGGTGGCTCAGGTGCCTGCTTTTCAGTCAAACAGTTGTTTGGTAACAATTCAGCAAAAGTCATTGACCGCAGGAGCTTTTAGGTATTTAAAATTGATAGAAGACCAATCTATCAATTCAGGATCGCTGGCAGATACACCGCCAGCACCTATCCGAAGTAATGTGCTTAATGTAAACCAAAAAGAAGAATTGGTTTTAGGCTATTTTTCGGCATCAGCCGTCAAAGAAATTAGGCACATGCTAAACAGAGAGGGTATTTCCGGTTTAAAAAAAGACAACCTTTTCTCTATCCTAAATAACAGAGACCCTATTCCTGAATCAGATATAGATTTTCGTTTTCCTATTCCTTTGGCACCCTGCGTAGCATCTGAAACCAGAACACCTATAGCACCAAGAAACTGGCAGTTTGGCTTATAAATTATGAAGAAAGTAGTTTACATACTGTTGTTTATCATTGGTGGCATGAATGCTAATGCACAGCTTTTTTGTTCGGGTCAAGTTTTAGATTCTTTGACTAATATGCCGCTGGAAGGAGCTTCTGTTTTGCTTAATCATCAGGGTAAAAAGACTGGAGTGAAGTCTGACGCCGATGGCAAATTTTATATAGAATTACCTTACGCAGACAATGCTATTCAGATTAGATATACTGGATATATAGCCAAATGGATATATCTGAAGAAAGGTGTATCGCTGATAGATGGAAGCATTAAGATGGAGGAGGTTTCTAATACCTTAGAGCAGGTTATAGTTTCCACCAAAGGCTTTGACCAAAATGTTAGAAAGCCAGTTTTGGGAGCAAATAGCATCAATATGAAAACCTTGCAGAAAATTCCTGCGGCTTTTGGTGAGGTTGATTTATTTAGAAGTATTCAGATGCTGCCGGGCGTATCCAGCGTGGGTGAGGCATCAAATGGAGTAAATATTAGAGGAGGTACAACTGACCAAAACCTCATTTTGATTGATGATACCCCAGTATTCAATCCAACACACATGTTTGGTTTGTTTTCTGTGACACCGCCTGACGCTGTTCGAAACCTTGATTTATATAAAGGGAATGTACCTGCTAGGTATGGAGGAAGAGCGGCTTCTGTTTTAGATGTAGCCTTGCTTAATCCTGATTTGACCAAGTTTACAGCTAAGGGTGGCATAAGCCTTATTTCTGAAAAACTCATGTTAAATGTGCCCATAGTGAAAGACCGTGCTGGGATTTACATTGCCGGCCGAGGCTCTAATCATGATGTGATATTGCCAATCATTTCTGACGATTTAGAAAGTATCAAAACTAGGTTTGGAGAGTTGGTAGGGAAGGCATTTTGGCGAGTGAATGATAAAAATACATTTACTGCCATGGGCTATTATAGTTCAGATTATTTTGAAACAGACCTACTTGCAAATTTGCCAAACGTAGTAGGCACCACCACCTACTTTCAGCATAATACACTAAATGGAAGTGCCAAATGGTCGCATATTTTCAATGACAAACTAGACTTACAAGCAGCTGTAATAGTGGCGGATTATAAACCGAATATTGCGACGAAGGAAGCTGATACCAATAATGATGTCAAACTAGAATCTGGGATTTTGCAGAAGCAAATCAAAACAAACTTTTACTATCAAACTCAGAAACATAAAACAGAGGGCGGACTTATTTTTACAAATTACTCGCTAAATCCGGGAAGGTTAAATCCAGGAAACAGCACAAGTGTCAATGAAATTCAAACGCCTTTTGAACAAGGGAATGAGTATGCGGCATATATAGATGATGAATTTGCAATAAGTGATGATTTTGCAGTATCCATGGGGCTCCGATACAGTTACTTCTATAATTACGGAGCGGCCAGTGTACGTTCTTACAGAGCTGGTGAGCCACGGGATGACTTTTCAGTAGAAAGCGTTACCACTTACGGTAAAGGTGAAAAGATTCAAAACTATGGCGGATTGGAGCCGAGATTTGGCTTACGATACTCTATTAGCCCTAAAAGCTCGATTAAGTTTGGTTATAATTTGATGCGACAGTACCTCCAAATAGTATCAAACACCACCACACCTATCCCAACCTCTAGATGGAAAACCGCAGATACCAACATTAAACCTCAAGTTAGTAATCTCTTTACGGCTGGGTATTATCAGGCCTTTGAAGGCGATGTGTACGAGGCTACGATAGAGGGATATTATAGAACTACGCAAAACATTATGGATTATAAACCCGGTGCCGATTTTTTGCTGCAGCAATATCCAGAAACGCAATTGATTCAGGGACAAAGCAAAGCCTATGGTATGGAGCTGATGGTATCAAAGAAAAAAGGAGTTATGACTGGATGGGCAAATTACACCTATGCTAGAACGTTTAATAAAGTAAACGCCAGTGTCAATCAGTTAGAGCTAGTAAACGGCGGTGACTGGTATGCTGCCAATTATGATAAACCACATACCTTCAATACGTCTTTAGAATTTAATGTAGACGATCATAATTCTTTCACGTTTAACTTTGTGTATAGTACAGGTAGGCCATATACGCAGCCTGTTGGTTTTGTAAGTTATTTGAACAGCCTGTACCCTTTTTATGACCAGCGAAACAATGAAAGAATTCCAGATTATCATCGCCTTGATTTCTCATGGAATATTTATAACCCTTCTATGAAGAAAAGAAGATGGCAAGGCAGGTGGGCTTTTTCTGTCTATAACCTATATGCTCATAAAAATGTCTATTCGGTTTATTTTAAGACCCAAGACAGTCAAACAAAAGCTTATAAGCTTCAAATTTTAGGAGCCCCAATAGTTTCCTTGGTATATAATTTTACTTTTGAGTAGACGCTTTATGTTTAAAAGGGTCTTTTAAATTGAACGTGGCAGGCAAATTGTTCGTTAAAAGTGAAATGAAAATTTAAATAAATGGAAAAGCAGTTTTTGCAACATATCTACGAAAAGCATCAAAAGACTGAAGCTGTGCCACAAACCAAGAAAATAGGGGAGTGGGCTACTGAGGTTTTTCATCTTTTATTTCCAGAACAGGCTAAAGATTTTTTCCCTAGTGTAGACGAGATAGAGGGTGAAATCTGGAACTTGGGAAATGAGTTAAAAATCATGTTGAATGCGACAGATAAATGCAAAGATTGTGACAACGACGAAAGAGCAACGCTTTTCAAAGAGTCGCTTCCAGAGCTTTTTAGGCTATTAAGTGCCGACGTAAAGGCTATAATGGCTGGTGACCCTGCCGCTACTAGCGAGTTTGAAATCATTAGAGCATATCCGGGTTTTCATGCTATTTCATTTTATAGGTTGGCTCATTTGCTTTTAAAAATGGACATCCCATTAATTCCAAGAATATTGACAGAGTTTTCGCACTCTAAAACCGGAATTGACATACACCCAGGTGCACAGATAGGAGAAAACTTCTTCATTGACCATGGTTCGGGAATAGTAATTGGAGGAACGTCTGTCATTGGTGAAAACGTGAAAATTTATCAAGGTGTTACTTTGGGAGCACTGAGTGTAGATAAGGCTTTGGCAAATGTAAAAAGACACCCTACGGTAGAAGACGGAACGGTAATATATGCCAATGCCACCATTTTAGGAGGAGAAACGGTCATTGGTGCTAATAGCATTATTGGTGGTAACGTTTGGCTCACAAAAAGTGTCCCTGCGAACAGTATCGTGTACCACAAACCAGAAATTGAAGTTAAAGAAAGAGAATTAGCATAATATGGCTACCATAATAGATTTAGTAGGAAATACTCCTTTAGTAGAGCTGAAAAGGCTCAACCCACATTATAAAAACAGTGATAACCCTAAGGTTAAGATTTACGCCAAATTAGAAGGGGATAATCCTGGAGGTTCTGTAAAAGATAGAGCGGCTTTAAATATGATTCAGTCTGCCTTAGAAAGAGGAGATATCAAGCCGGGAGATAAGTTAATAGAAGCGACCAGTGGTAATACGGGTATAGCTTTAGCGATGATAGCTTGTCAATTTGACTTAGATATTGAGCTAGTAATGCCGAAGAACAGCACGGTGGAGCGTGCCAAAACGATGGAAGCCTACGGAGCAAAAGTAACGCTATTAGACGGTATAGAAACATGCCGAGATTATGCCGACGAAAAAGGCAAAGAGGATGGCTATTTTCAGTTTAACCAGTTTGCCAATGCTGATAATTATCTAGCACATTATAAAACTACAGGGCCTGAGATTTGGAGAGATTCAGATGGTAAGGTTACGCATTTTGTGAGTGCTATGGGTACCACAGGTACTATTATGGGTACTTCGATGTATTTAAAAGAGCAAAACGCTAATATTCAAATAGTAGGCTGTCAACCAACGGAGGGCTCTTCAATTCCAGGAATTAGACGCTGGCCAAAGGAGTATTTGCCAAAAATATTTGACGAGACTAGAGTAGATAGAGTTTTTGATATTTCTACAGAAATAGCTGCTAAAACGGCTAGAGACTTAGCAAAAGTAGAATCTATTTTTGCGGGAATGAGTAGTGGAGGTGCAGCCTCAGCGGCTATTGAGCTTGCTTCGGAGCTGGAACATGGTAATATTGTCTTCATCGTTTGCGATAGAGGAGACCGTTATTTGAGTAGTGATTTGTATAGCTGATTGACCGAAAATATTTGTTAGATTTGAATATGGATTTACAAACCTCAAAAATAGAACTGGTCAAAGAAATCTTGAATATTGAGAATCCATCTTTAATTCAAAGAGTTTTTGATTTGCTTAAGTCAGAAGAAAAGGATGCTTTCGCATTGACAGAAATTGAGGAAAAGGAGATTCAAATAGGGATAGAGCAATTAGATAAGGGTATGAGAGTACCTGCAAGAGAATTTCTACAGAAATTTTCTTAAATGAAATACAGGGTATATTTTTCTGTTTTTGCTTCTGAGAAGTTGGAAAGATTGATTCCTTTCATCGAACAGAATTGGGGCATTTCCGCTAAAAACAATTTCCTAAAAAAGTTTAACGCATCTCTTGATAAAATAGAGCGTTTTCCAGAGTCTTCCATAAAGCTTCCTAACTTTTCAGGGGTTTATAAATGCGTCGTAACGAGAAGAACCAGTTGCTTTTATAGAATTAAGGGAAGAGAAGTTGAGATTATCACTTTAACTGACAATTGTCAAAATCCTAAAATGATTCACGAAGAATTAATAGCACTTTTCAATAAACAATAAAACATGCAAGCACTACATTTAGTAGCACCGAACACCTTAGAATTGGTGGAATTAGAAACGCCAAAAGCCACTAAAAAGGGGCAGGTATTAATTAAAATGGCGTATTCGCCAATCAATCCAGCCGATTTAGCTTTTTTGACGGGTCAATATGGTATTCAAAAGCCATTTCCAGTGGTACCAGGTTTTGAAGGTAGTGGCGAGGTGATAGAATCCGGTGGAGGTTTTTACGCCAACTATCTTAAAGGGAAAAAAGTGGCCTGTGTGGCGTCAGAACAAGGTGATGGCACCTATGCAGAGTACATGCTTACCGACGCCACCAAATGTGTGGTTTTGGGCGATAGTGTGGCATTGGAGCAAGGAGCTATGTCTTTTGTGAACCCCTTAACGGCCATAGAGTTATCAGAAACGGCACTTAGAGGCGGTTATAAGGGAATTGTGATGTCGGCAGCTGCAAGTGCTTTAAGTGCGATGGTGCAATATCAGGCAGAGAAAAAAGGCCTGAGTTTTGCGGGTGTGGTTCGTAGGCAAGAGCAAGTTGATAAATTAAAAGCTCGTGGGGTAGATTATATTGCAAATTCGTCAGAAGAAGGTTGGCAAAAAGGACTTGCTGACTGGGCGAAACCACAGGGCAAGATGCTGTTTTTAGATGCGATTGGTGGAGGACTATTGCCAAGTCAAATTTTAGGAACGCTACCGATTATGTCAAAAATGGTGATTTACGGAAAGCTAGACTTGGAGAATGATAATATAATTGACGGAAGGGATTTTATTTTCAAAGAGTACGAAGTTTCTGGCTATTGGTTGAGCAAAACAGCTTCTAGAAAGAGCTTTTTCCAAACCATGAAAGATACCCGAAAAGTACAAGCCATGCTGAAAGATGGTTTTGAAACAGATATCAATGCGAAGTTTAATTTAAAAGACTTTGCAAAAGCAATAGGAACTTACACTACCGAAATGTCTTCAGGGAAGGTTTTGTTTGAGCTGTAGAAGCCTCATTAAAAGTAAATCCCCAAAACGGTTCCGTTTTGGGGATTTTTTTATGTCAATTTTGTTGGTTTCTACGCCCAAGCTCCAATTACTGCACCCATAATTATCAGCATAATTATCTGGTAGCCTGCATTGATAAGCCAAAGTTTAATGGATTTTCTTTCATAAAGCATGTTGATAGCCATGGAGGTAGCAAGAAACATGACACCTACATAAAGGCCATGCATTGCTCCAACTTGCCAGTTGATGTCGCCGTCTTCATGTCCTCTCAGCATAATGGCCATTCCAAGTCCCATGATTAACATCATGATAAAACTTCCACCAAAAATCTTGACCATATTGGCATTTTTAAGGTCATCTTCTGTCATTCCAAGTTCGGCTTGCCAAGCTTTTGAGAAAAGAATAGGGCTGTACCATAATGAGCCAAACATCCATCCGGCTAATGCTCCAACTAAGACAGCTAAAAAGTTAATGTTTGAAAAGTCCATATTTTGTAGTGTTTAGGGTTAAAAATGCTTCATATACTTATTTTACGGTATATAAAGTGCTGACGAATATACGTTTATTAAGAAGTAGTCAAAAGATAAAAACATGAAAGTATTCAGTCTAATACTCCTTTTGTTTCTCTTTTCATGTGGAAAAGAAGAATTAGGTAATCTTCAATTAGGAAATTGGGGAGCAGAGCATGCGAGCTTAGCAGTCCAAGAAGATTCATGGTATATAGAGTTTGACTGTGCTCACGCCACAGTACAAGAGCCTGTCGAATTTACCAATGGTAAGTTTGAAGCGGCTGCCGAGTACTTTAGAGAATCTGGCGTACAGTTTGACGACCCTGAATACTATAAAGCCAATCCTGCAAAAGTGTCAGGAGAGCTTTTAGGAAATGGTGTACTTGAACTGACTATGCTAGTTGGACCCGATTTAGAGAATTACGGAACCGATACTTTTATCTATGACAAAGAGGCTATGGTTTATAAATGTCCCTGACCTATTTGGGCTTGTATTTTAGTTGTAATCCGTGTAAGAAATTTCGTAAATATTGGTCGTTCATTTTACGGAATTGGCTCTGCTTCGGATTTCTCAAAAAAGCACTAAGCTCATGCTCGCTTAATTTGGTGTCCACTAATTGGAATACCTGAAGCATGTCTCCAGATTGAAAGCTAAGGGCAATTTTTAATTTCCTAAGAATATCATTATTGCTCAAATATCGCTCAGGTTTTGGTGCTGGGCCTTCTTTTTTGCCTCTGTTCTTTGTGATGAAACCATTTAAGAAAGTAGCTAAAAGGAGGTCGTCAATCGGCTGAAAGTCTTCATCTTCCTCTTTCTTTAACCATTCGCTCACCATGGCTCTACTGGCTCGGTAATCGGCCAGTTTGAACACTTCCATCATTTGGTCGTCAGATAAATCAAAAGTATATCGGAGCCTTCTTAAAATATCGTTGTTAGTCATGTCTTAATTTGCCATTGCGTTTTCTACCTCTTCTATCGTTTTCGGGATTTTGTCACCTAAAATCTGATGTCCATTTTCAGTGATTAGGATATCATCTTCTATTCTAATACCACCAAAGTCGTAGTAGTCTTTTAGTTTATCGTAATTGATATGCTCTGCGAACATTTTATCAGCCTTCCACTGCTCTATTAATTCTGGAATGAAGTAAAGACCTGGCTCTACTGTAATCACGAAACCAGCCTCAAGTTTTTTAGCTAAACGCAATGATTTTAAACCTAGTTGCGTACTTCTGGTCAAGCCTTCGCCATAACCTACAAGGGTTTCACCAAGGTCTTCCATGTCGTGAACGTCCATGCCTATTTGGTGGCCTAAACCGTGTGGCATGAATAAGCCACCCATTCCTTGTTCAGCTAGTTCGTCTGTGTTTCCAGAAACTAAGCCTAATTCTTTTAGGCGACGTAACATTAATTTATTCGCGTCAATGTGGAGGTCACGGTTCATTATGCCAGCCTTTAATGCGGCAATAGAGCTTTCCTCCATTTCCAGTACAATGTTGTAAATCTCTTTTTGCTTGTCAGAGAATTTACCAGAAACAGGAGCAGTTCTCGTGATATCACCCGAGTAGCACATCTCATTTTCAGCACCAGAGTCGTTAAGAACTAGTCTGTTGCCAGTCATGGTATTGTAGTGTCCATGATTATGTAGCGTTTGTCCGTTTATGGAGAGTATGGCAGGATATGCCAAGTAGCAGTTGTTTGCTTTAGCTGTTCTATAAATTTCAGAAACCACCTCATATTCTTTCTTGCCAGCAGCTATGGTACGCATGGCGTTGATGTGCATTTCTCTTGAAATATTCACAGCATGGGTCATCTCTGTTATTTCCTCAGCCGATTTATAAGAACGAAGGTTAATAACTGCATTAACTAATTTAGTAGAAACACTTGGTGTAATCTCATTAGCACCTAAGTTTAACCACTCCATTAACTGAAGTTTGTTGTCAAACCTATATGGTGGTAGAAAATGCACGTCTCTACCTTTAGATTTTGCAGCAGAAAGTATGCTAGCAATTTTAGAACTAGGTCTTACATCGCTAATTCCTACTTGGGCAGCTTTCGCTGCAATAGTTTCTTGCTGGCCAACCCATACAATGTCTTCAACAGAAAACTCATTACCAAAAATAATTTCTTCGCCAGACTCAGTATCAATGATAGCGTTTAATCCAAATTGGTTTAAACCAAAGAAGTAAAGAAAGCTGCTGTCTTGCCTAAACCTGAAATGATTGTCAGGATAATTTATAGGAGCTTCGTTATTACCCATAAGAAGGATAAGTCCAGAGTTTACATCAGATTTTAACTTTGCTCTTCTGTCAATGTACGTTTGGGCTGGGAAAAATTTCATTTCTTTCTTTTTGTTGATATGCAAATCTACTTATTAGTCTTAAAACAAAGATATTTTAGGAGGATTGCTTTCTTGATAATTGCATTTTGGGCTAATTTTTAGGTTTTCGGAGAGTTTTTGAAAAACTTTAATAATTTATTTGCTGTGAGTATTGCATAAAAATAATAAGTCACTTACTTTTGCACTCCGATTTGAAACAAACATGTTTGTTTTTAATCATGAGGGTCCCATAGCTCAGCTGGATAGAGCATCTGCCTTCTAAGCAGACGGTCGAACGTTCGAATCGTTCTGGGATCACTTAGTAAACAAGGCGTTAGGAGGTTTAACTTTCTAACGTCTTTTTGTTTTCAAACAATTTTCAAACAAAGACTTGATGAATAAGTAGTACTTTAAGAGCAAAGGTTTATCAAAAATTGTAATGAAATTACACTGTTTAATAGGTGAAATAGTTGTTTGCTTTGTAAGGACGGAATTTGTTCTTTCTCAAATTTTATTTGATTTCGGATTTGAGACTGATGGAATTATTTTTTTCAGAGGTTGGGACAGGTTATAAGTTGATGTAAATTGAGATGTAGTGTCCGTATGTATCTTATAGAGAGGGTTTTACAGGGTTTGTTGATGGATTTTGAGAGTTAATTGAAACTTATATTGAACTGAATGGTACTCTACCCATTGCTTATTCAAGATGTTCTTTCCAACTTACAGGGTCGCCATGTATACCTTTCGAGTAATTATTCTTTAGCCATACTACAAAGCTCTTAGCTATATCTGGAGGTATGGCAGAGCTCTTAAAGCTTCTTCCTTTGGAGCAAATTTCGTTAAACTCATCAGGAATTAAAGGAGATTCGTTACCGAAATAGTAAAACTCTTCGGATACCAAAACAAATTCACCACCTATATCACGCTTTAAATGGCCTTTGTTTGCTATGCCATTAGATAAAGAATGTGCAGAGTTTTCTTGAAACCAATCGCCAGAACCTTTGATTTGGTGATAAATATTGTCACCATACATCTGAACTAAACTACCGTTTACAATTGGTTTCTTTTTATTGAACCGTTTGTCTTCCCAGTATTCGTTAAAAGGGATTTTTTCTTCCAAACGCATAGCGAAAACGAGTTTATGGAGGTTTTTTAAAGCAACACTTCCTGTTCCAATCACCCAGTCTCCAATTTCAAGATTTTTATTGTTTCTCAACTGGGATTTACACACCGCTAAAGTGCAATAACCATGAAATGGATTAGGTGCAAGGCCGTAATCGTGTTCAATTTTGTAAGAAAAAAGATTCATACTTCTTATGTTTAACAACTTACTCTAGTAATATTATAAATGGGTTCTCGAGTATTACCCGATGGTGTTTCCGATGGAATATTTTCACCAGCAATGGCTTTTCCTAATTTATCCAAAGAATTCCATCCTATTACTGGGCCACCATATTTTTTGAATGGTTCCGGCAGTATAACTGAGTTTGCACAGCCGTACTTATAGACTCCAATAATCTGTTTGCCTTGAAGATGGGCTTGCCGTATTTCAAAGTTTACCCAAGGTCTGGTGTGTGTCTTTTCACCTATAAGGCAAATAAATGTTCCAGCCCAACTAATACCTTTTCTAAGGTGTCGTGAAACAACTTCATCACTTGGACGTGTAGGTCGATGCTTTGTGCTATCAACTGAACTATTTCTAATATTATAACCACCGTTTTTTAACCGCTGCTTTAAATTTTGTACGTGGCTATCATCTTTACCGTGGTGGCTTATAAATACATTGTTAGTTTTTGCCATAAATTTTATCTTCTGTTGTCTTATCGGCAAGTATATGAAGGCCTATAATTGCGTATCCAATCATATCTTTCAATGTATCTTCAACACTTTCAAAGTTTGGTTCCATCCGTCCTTTTTCTACGAGGTTGCGATACCTACTTACTTTGTCCCATAAATGAACCATGTTTCCATTAAGACCTAAATCAAAACTGGCTCCACCATAGTCCTGATTCTTCTTTAAAAGAATGGTTGAAATATCGTCAGTGATTTTTTTTATACTTTCCTCGTTCATAGTTGAAATATTTTTTAAGCGTTAATTAAAAGAGTGTTAAGCTTGTCATACTTGGTTTTATAGATGGAGTTGTTATTTTATTATTTAAATTCCATTTGGGAGGGAAAAAGAGTTCAATTGGCCTATTAGTTTCTTTATACTTTTGCTTAATCCTTTTATTACCAACTTGAAGCTCTGGAAGCTTGGCACGTAAGTATTTATCTGTTTCACAAAAACAATTCTGTAAATCTATTAGAGCCGGAGACCTTCCGAAAAGAGGCTCAAACTTAGTAAATCCAAACTTCTCCTGATATTCGACGAAATTATCTTGCGTAAATCTTATAGCATCTTCATAGCTGTACCCCTTATCTAACGGCCCAAAGCATTTTTTTATACCCCTAATTGCCCCAATACCAGCTTTAACAAAAGAGTTTTCACTAAAATTAATTGCGGAAGAATAATTAATGTCAATTGCATATTGATAAGCAAGGAAATCACCAATAAAAGAACAACCCCTCAATAATTCATAAACTTCCGATAAAGAATTTGAATCTAGTATTTTTTTTAGGACTGAATTTCCAACCATCTCTTTCTTAACCATATCGAGCCATTTTTCATGTTTGTAACGTAAATGATTATATAAAGAATGAGTGCCCGTCATCATATAAGCGTTATTAAATATTGGATGCTTACTCTTGCGTTTTAATAATACTTTGTTAATTTTTTGAACGTCAAAGTTATCAAGCGTGATCACCCCAACTTGATCTTCTAAATATTCCCAAGTTTCAGGCTTATTAAATATTTTGAAAACAATAATCCTCAGTAAGATGTCTTCTTGCGTAAAGCTAGTTTCCTGATAAATTACATTTTTTATTAAATACTGGCTTACTCTATCGGATGCTCTGTAAACATTGGTAAATTTATGTTTTTGGATTATATCATCGTCAGTCCATGGGAGTTGCTGATTGTATTTGTTCCAAAAAATATTCATTCTTTCTTGGACGAAATAAAAATAGTAATAAAATATTTCTTCTTTAGGCTTTATCATTTTTGTAATTGCAAACTTTGACTGTTAAGCAAGTAAGTTGGTTTAATTCTATTGACTAAATCTGAGGATGCTTCTTTAATTTATTGAGCCTATTTACCTAAATAAGTCAATTGCTTGTTGCCCGGAGAGACTAGAACGCGACCACCATTATTTTCAACAATTTGATGAAAGACCTTATAAGACTGGATAATGGTTTGTTCCCATTGAAACGAACTTACTGTTGCAACTTCTAAATCCATTACAAGTTGTTTTATGAAATTCAATAATTCAGTATCAATTTTATCACTCTCTTTTAGCATCTTGTTGCTTTTGGCGTAATTATATATAATCAAGGTCACAGCTTCTTCTGCGACCTGGGGTCTCCCTCTGTCTTCGGTATCTAGAGTAATGGCATCGCTTTTTCGTTTTAATTTCATAAGGTCTCTTAATACGGGTGACCAGCCAAGGTAAGCCACATATCCCAAATGAAAAACATCATGATAGCGATAGTCGTTTTTTATTTTTGAATTATCTGTTAGTGGACTTCCTAAGTCAGTATTTTGACCTGAGTTCGATTCTTCCCAAACCATCTTAACGGATGGGAAGTGTTCTCCAGGCTCTTCAATAAAGTTGACAATAAAATTATCTGGAAATTGTTCTGCATAATTTATGTCGAACCTTGGGATCTGGGCCAGAGCAATCTCCTCGTAACGATCAAGCACCTTTGTTAGATTAAACTTAGCAACTTCTTCAAGAGTAAAACCATAGTGGGAAGAAATAGCAGAGACATACCACAAGACATCTCCTAGTTCTTCTTTAAGTTTCTCTTTAAAGCTTCCAAAACCGTCCCCGTCCCTAATTAATTTTTTTACAGTAGTCAAAACAGACCCCGCTTCCCCTGCCAAACCAAGGTATCCAAGAAAGAAATTTTCTTGATCAGGAGAATTATATTTTTGAACAGTACTTTTGGCTTTTTCTTGATATTCGTTTAAATCCATACTATTTAGAAACAAATGCTTTTAGATAAACAATTTACTTAGTATCTATCCTCTCTTGTTTATTTGATTTATGATAGATACAACTAAAGTAATAGATTTTTTGAGTGTGGTTTTTGGGTCATTTAATAGAATGAAATCATTTTTCACTTCACTATTATCGCGAAATAAAACGGGAAATTTTTTCTCAACATCTTCCCATAGCTCTGTTGCAATACTTCCTGTGATACCTATTGGTAAAGGAATTACCCCTTGCGATAAAGCAATGTCGAATTCTTTTTTTACACCACCGGCTGAAACTACCTCCTTTTTATCTTCACTCAACTTATTACCAAAAACAAAAATTGCTATCCCAGCAAATGAGATCATCCTTTCTCTATAATCATTCCACAATTCAGGGAGGTCTTTGTTCCCTGTCTTCTTTTGTGGAAATGGTCTCATTATAAGTTGATCCTCACTATATTTATTAGGAGAACTGTAGATTGCTTCTAAAGCTCCATTGATCACAGCACTTCCAATGCCAAGACCGAAACCATTTACAACCGAATACTTTTTTTTAATTAACTCCTTGCTTAGGTTATGGATAAACTCCAAAGACTCTTTTTCTTTGTGTGGTGTATAATGAACAGCACTTCCTGATATAAATATGGTATTTTGTTTATATCGTTTTTCTATTTCTGCTAATATTTCAGTTAATTCGGAGAATTCATCAATTGTTATCGATTGTATTTGGAATCTTCGTAAGTCAGCAATCATTAAGACCTGTCTGCGTGTAGCATACTCATAATCAGCATCGCTATTGTAATTACTTCTAGAAACCTTTCTTATTATGCAATAATGAGGACGTGTGTTTCCGTCCAAAGATAGTTTTACCCTACTTAAAATGTAATCTAGATTTGGATCAGAAAAACTAAAACCTAAAAACAAGAAAGTTTGAGAAATCAAATCTGAGCTTAAGGCTGTTATAAAACCCTCGTTTTTCTTATAATACTGTTCGTAGTCATCTTTTGTAAGTGTTGCTTGCTCGGGGTGCCTAGCATCTCCATGCATCTTATAGACTACAGCTTCACGTTTATATTTTGCATTTGATAATTGAGAAGGGGTGTGCTTTACGTCTACCCGTTTATTTGCTGCTACAAGAGCATCTTCTAGAAGAGAGTCGTAATTTGTAGTCCAAAAAGTTCGTATAGGCAAACTAGCAAGTATCTTATGATTATTTGTTAATTCAGCCTCTTCGGTGAATTCATCAATTATCTTTTGGTTTAACCTACCCCTGCCTCCCGTTTGATTTACATGGAACTGTGCCAGTGATATAAGGTCTGTTTCCTTGTCAACTTCTAACTCTACCTCTTTTGCAATGTCACGAAGTAAACCTTTCCAGTCTACAAATCCGGCACCTACAGAAAGCCCAGCTCCTGCAAAAATTGCTGCGTTTCCATTAATAAGATGTTTTAAATAGTCGCTAATAAAATTTTCTTGTTGTGGGGTCATATGTTTTTTATGCTTTATTTTAATTTTTAATTAACTCTAGATTAATGGCTAATTGAGTACTCTTTTCTAATTAAATGTGAATATAGCGGGATTAATTATTTTCTTTAGAAGCTTAATAAGGTATATTTTTTTATTCTCATAGGCTCGTTTATTGAACTTGGTAATGAATTTCGGGGTCTAACCGCTCAGGCTACTGCGGTAGCTCACTTATTGTATACTGAAAAACCAACATAATCTCGCTAATAAGGTGTCCGTCGAATAGTTTAATCGTTCTGGAATTACATTAATAACAAAATTGTTAACTGAATATACCAAGTAGAAGGATTAAATTTGTTTGAGGATTTTGTAACCCTTAGTGAGGAATATTATTTACAATATGTCTCCGGAAAATTTAATAGTTAATTGGAACAATAGTTTAATGTTGAAAAGTGTTGCTAAATGATTCTATTCTCCTTTCTGTGAAATTTGGCAACAAATTTGAAGTTAAAATTTTATGACACGGGTGATTTATTTCCCGATTTCTTACTTTGTATTGCCTATATCTTATTTTAGATGGTAAATGTGTTATTTCGTCAAATTGCTTTTTATTTTCTGTTATGATAACTTATATTCGTCGCATCATTAAAAAAACACTTAACCCTTTCAAGGATTTTTATATGTATCTAACAACGCTTTTTAGGAAAAAAGAGGACGATGGGGTTAGGGGTACCTCAGACGGGGAATTGTATGTAGAAGACGCTGTCTTTTACAATAGAAAGGAAGTGAAGGAAGCTATTAATAGTATTAAGCAAATGAAGGTTTATCAGCAAATTTTAAACCAAAACAAATCGGAGCAGTCGCTGGATTTTACTAAGTAAATTGGAAATGAATTTGACTTTCAAATAATAGTTGTTACCATATAACTTACTTATATTTCCCTTATGCGGAGGATATTATCTTCTACTGAACTGCCTTATATTTAAGTTTAATCATCAGCGATTAAGCTCACAAAGAATTCTTATTAATTCAATAATAGTCGGAATATTTCTTCTTGGGGCATCTTTTGTTATTAGGCATTTTGCCCAGATTTATTTTTTCTCAACCGTCAGCTTTTTAGATACTGAATTATCACATTTTCCGATACGTCACATAAGTTATTTATGGACTTCTATAATATCGTTTATATTAGCCATACTAATAACATCTGTACTAAATGGCTATACTAAGTTAACTAGTTTTTTGAAGGGAGATGATGGCTATGAGGTGTCTATAATTCGATCCGTTGAAAAACATGGAGACGAATTAGAGAAGTTGTTTAGTAGTTCTGTGAAAGAAGGCAAACCTATATATATGACATTAAGAAATGATAAGATATTTGTAGGTTTTGGAAGTATTGTTCCTGTTCCAAAGGAATCTACATATTTAAAGTTTAAACCACTTATAAGTGGATACAGAGATGATAAAAAGAGGATTTGTCTAAACGTCTTCTACATGAAAGCAATCGAAAAATATGACATTGAAAGCCCTGCAAGGCAGAATGGAGATTCAGATAAACGAAATTTTGGAGGAGCCTTAGTTAAATTGGTGGATAGAGTTTTTAATCATTCCAGATTGACTAAAGAAAATAGGCAATTTGAAATTGATATTTCTGTTAAAAAGGAGGACATACTCACTGCTGGCTTTTTCCATAGAGAGGTGTTTGAGTCTTTGGAAATCCGTGTAGGAAATAATACTTAATTGGATGGAAGTAATTTGTCTGGAGGAAATGGCTTTCTACCGCCTTGTCGAGCTAACAGTTGAACGACTACGGCCGGAAGGAGAAGAAAAAAAAGATCGATGGATCAGTGATGTAGAAGCAATGCGTTTATTAAGAATAAAATCAAAAAGCACTTTGCAACGACTGAGGGATCAAGGGGATATAAGATTTTCTCAACCAATGCATAAATTGATTCTTTACGATTGTGAATCAATAAATGAGTACCTTGAATTACATGCATCAAAATAAAACATTATGTCGGACGAAAAGGAAATAAAATACTTTAATCTTGGATATGAATTAGCTCAGAGAGACCAGAAACTAGCTAAGAGCCTGTTTAGTAATATAAACGGTAAGAAGGTTTCATCTTTTCAATATTTTGGGGCTGGAGTGAAGCAGTTTGAAAAAGATTCGAGAATTGGAAGGAGTTCTGAAAAAAACAAAACAATTGAACCTAATTAATCATTTAGAATGGGAAGTGTACCAGAAATACCACATTTGCCTGCCGGTGATTCGTATCATTCAGTTAGTTCTTTAGCAAATTCGGCCATAACATACAGAAAGAGCTTTCAAATTTTGGCAGACGGCAAGACAGATTTAAAAACTTTCCTTGTAGATAATCTCGAAACTCTTGAATTAGCAGATAAAGTTATAACAGCTTGGGAGTCAGAATTGGATTTAGGCCAAGAGTCGTTTGATATAGAAAAGGCAATATGTAACAAAGGGTTCTCTTTAGACTGTGGCAAAGACGAGAGATCTTCATACCTAATGGGTAACCTATCTTTAACTTTGTACTGGGATGGAACCATCGTTAATGAAGAAGGAAACAATATATCAATGACTACTAGAACACTTGAAAGTCAAAATATTATATTTTTTGGGAGGAGGCCGGAAACACAAAAAGAGCTGGACTTATTATTTGATTTCCTTCCAATAAGCCCTATTTGAAATTTTCACGATTAATGTGATAATGTTAATTACGAAAAGTTACTAGAAAACAATTCTAATACAGACATCAACAAGCTTTATAAAATCATTCACGAAATATTTAACAATGCACTTTTTGACCAGCCAACGATAGATGATAAGTATTTGACGAGTGAGGTACGTAAACTGATAGCACGCTCTTTTAATCACAATGTAAATACAGGTCAGTTAAGGTTGTTCGATTTTAGGTTTGATGTTTTACCTGTTGAGTTTATAAGTTACATTTACGAAGTCTTTTTATCCGATAAGCAAAAGGATAACGGTATATTTTATACTCCTAAAAAATTAGCACAATTAATTGTAGATGATGTAATAAAAGAAGATAAAATAGGTTCGATTTTAGACCCTTCGAGTGGTTCGGGGATGTTCTTGATTACAGGATATCAAAGGCTTTTAGAAATAGCTCAAAAGCAGAATTTAGAGCCGAAAGATAGTATTGAAAAGATAAAGTATCGAACACAACTTTTGTCTGAAAATATATTTGGAATAGAAAAAGAATTAACAGCTCAGCGATTTACATTGTTCTCTCTTTCATTACAGATTTTTATTGGGATTAACCCTTCAGAAATCAAAGATTTTATAGCAAAGAAACTAAAAGAGAGCAAAAAAATTAATCTTTTTTCAGAGTATTCGTTTTTTCAGAATATAAAACACGCTAATACGCTTAAAGCCTCGGACAAACCTTTTGAAGACAAGGTATTTTCGTATATAGTTGGGAACCCGCCATTTTTTAAAATACCTAATACAGAAGAATTTCAGAATGAAATATCTTTTCTAAATTCTTATCAGGTTGCTATTTCTGATGATACTAAAAAAGTTGCAAAGAACATCGTAGGCAAATCTCAAATATCTCAATGCTTTTTTTTAAAAATCAAAGACTGGAGCAATGAGAATACAAGATTTGGATTTGTTTCAAACAGCTCTAATTTTTACAATGATTATTCGGAGGTTTTTCAAGAGTATTTTTATTCCCACTATGGAATTGAAAAAATTTATGAGCTGTCAAGGGTAAAGAAGATATTGTTTGAAAAGGCGAAAGAGAGCGTTGTAGCTATTATTTTTACAAATAATCTTGAAGATAGTATTATTGATTATTATCCTGTGGATTTGGGGCTGTTTTCAGAAAAACCCTTTGAATCACTTATAATTCAGGAAGACAAAGCAATTGAAATTGTTCAAATCGAACTTAAAACCAAACAAATAAGACTAAGAAATTTTTTGGTAGGAAATCAATTTGATTTAGATTTTGTAAATAAAACTCATTTTCAAAATGATATTTTAGATAATCGTATTATCACTCTTGAAGGTTCTAAAAGCAAAATAAATAATGGACTTCAAATCGTAGGTAAAGAACAAATATTATCAGAGTTCAACATTTCGGAAAGTGAATACAAAAAACTAACTAAAGAACAAAGAACAACCTATTCCAATAAATTCAAACAAAAATATACAAACACATCATATGTTAAACAATTTCCTACTCCGTTATTAGAACCTGGGGATCTATATAGATTTGGGTATAATAACAGCCCCAGAATGTACTTGGGAGATATTTCTAATTTTCAGAGAACAAGAAATAGTAATATTTATGCCCTTCCAAAAATCCTTATCAATAGGACAGGAAAAGAATTAAAAGCTACTGTTAGTTTAAATAAAATATTCTACAATTTTGATGTATATTCCATTTTTCCAAAAGAAAATGAAAACATCTATCTATATACTGCATTAATCAATTCACATCTTATTAATTATGTGATTGACCTGTCTTTTAGAAAAAGGGTTGACGGATCTTATACGAAGATAGGATATGATGCAATATTGAATATTCCTGTACCGAGAGAACTAAATGAAGATATTGTAAAACAAATATCAGATATAAGTAAAGGTTTGTCGGAAGGACAGTGTGAATATATTAAAAAAGAACAGAAATTGAATGAGTTGATTTATGATTTATTCGAGCTGTCATATTGGGAAAAGCAGAGAGTTAATGATTATTTTCTTCCAAAATCAAGAATTGGAAGAAAGAGAAAAGCTTTAGACGGATATAAGAATACTTTAAAGGAAATAGTAGGATTTTATTTTGAAAGCTCAATAACCATTGAAGAAACCCCTACAGATTTCAATTTAATCGTTGTAAAAATATCTTTTAATAATAACTCCAATAGTCCAATTGCTACTAAAGCAAAGAAATATTTGCTTAATGAAATTTTTGAGCAAAACCCTAATGCAAACTTTTTAGCAAGTCAGGAAAAGATTTTCGGGAAGGACTGTGTGTTCATCATTAAAGAAGATACAAATAAAAACTGGACAGAAACAAAAGCCTTTGAAGATGGGCAGGATATTTTAAAACGCTTAATACCTAATGTAGATGGAGAGGGAATACATTAGAATTAAAAGACCGTCACTTCCATTTCCAAAAAACACTAATCGTTTAAAAACTTTAGATGATGAGTTTTGGAAAAAGTGGGTGTTTTATTATTTGCTTGACTTCTATAAGAATTATGATAGTGTTGAATTAAAGTCTAAAATTGAAGAAGAAAAGAAAAAGCAATATCCAAGAACTGAACGGGAAATAGCAAAATTTGTTCGCCTCAAATTGAAAGCGAACAGAGAATTTGGTTTAAATTTTTCTGTGAAGGGAGAAGAAACTAATGATGAGGATGTAGAAGGTAATTATGACATTACCATTCATAATACATATTGGAAAAATCAAGACTTCTATTTTGAATGCAAAAATTTAGATGGTAGTAAAGATTTGGTAGATAAGTATGTTTGCTACAATACCTATAAAAAAGACGCTAACAATGAAAACATCTTCGATGGTGGGGTTTTACGCTATTTCAATGGAAAGTATGCTCAAAATCTAACCTTTGGCGGAATGATTGGTTTTATTATAGATGGCGATAGTAATAACATAAAAACTGCAATTCTGAAAAAGTTAAGTGATAAATTTCTGATTTCTCCCGAGGGCGATTTAATTCGTACGAAAGATAATTCAATAGAAGAAAATCAATTTACTTTTGACAGCCTACACTTACGCCTGAATACAGAATTTACAATACACCATTTGCTTTTTGATTTATTCCCCAAAAGTAACTAACACCGATAGTTATCTTCCAATACCTTGAGAATCTCTATAAAAGCCTTGTATTCAACTAAAAGGACTATCCCTGAAAGCTTTAAAATAGAAGACCCTATACATTACTTTTTCTTTCAGTCAGCAAGCATTTTTTAAGAAATCGCGTAAATTATTCAAATGCTCTTCCTTCTATGGTAATGGAGGAGACAAAGACCTCATTTTCTTGTTCGGTATCCATACCAGTTTTGCTTTCGGAAATACTTATAACCACCTCTCTACAAAACCAATCCATGAGTTTTCTTAGATTTCTTCCTTTGATGGTAATTTTAAAATTACCAGAGACAACATTCAAACAACCATCTGCTTCTAGCTCAAACAAAGGGAGCAGGGCGTAGGGAATTGCAAGCTGTCTCCCGTTTTTTAGATGAAGGGAAAAACGCTTTAGAGCATCGCCATCGGTCAAACATTTTACAAAAGTAGTTTCATAAAGTTTTTTCTTCGTTTCGTTTTCGCTAGCGGGTTGGATTGTGTTCTCGTTCCGCCACTTTTGGCGTAAATCCTCTATTCGTTTGCTTTGATTCATGGGTATATGATTTTTGCTCCCTGATTTTTTGATTTATGGCTTCATGTTCTTTGCTACACATTCGTTGTTCCGCCGCCTCACTGGCTACATCAAGAGCGTCCATCCTGTCGCTTTGTTTTAAGATAGATTTTTTGAGTTCTTGTTTATCATCAGTAAAAACCTGAACCTGTTTCACCCCACGACTAATACTGACGTAAAATGTACGCTCATTAATCGCAGGAGCTGATTGGACGGTTTGGGAAAGCAATAGAACAGAAGCGTCCTTGCCCTGAGAGGCATTGGCCGTGCGGTAATACCCATGAGCAAAACTACCAAAGTCTTTACCTATCGTTTTGCCCGATTCCAGTTGAATATTTCCGCTTGGGTCAAAACCCTCCACCTTATGAATTTGGCCATTATGGACAGGTTTACTATCAATGGATTTGCCATTGCCCGTTATTCTTATGTGATCACCTTTGGCAATGGGTAATTCCCTTTTTTCAAATACTTGAAAGTTCTGATGGGTTTTCAGATCTAGGGTGGCCTCCTCTTCCCCGCGTTTGATACGGACATTGCCCTTTTCATCGTGTCCATTGACTTTATACTGGTAGCCATGCCTGTAATGCTCCGTTCTTTTATGAAACTGCACAATCATTCCGTTTTTGTATCCTTCCGCCTCCTGTTTCTCACTTTCCGTCCAATTCAAAGACCTTTGGGTTTCAAATTTTCGCTCCTCTCCCCTAATCAAATTGGCCTCCTTCATTGTACTTCTGACCTGGTTAGAAAGCTGTTCGCCTTCCTTATGCGTTGGAGCAACCAACATGACGGAGGTTTTATTTTTTAGGTTTTTTACAAATTCCTTGGCAATGGCTTTTTCCCTGTCCTGCTTATCTTCAATCTGCTTAACAGCACCCTGTTTTTCTAGGGTATTATAAGCTTTTAACTGCTCGCCATTTGCCATATATTGTATTGCGGACTTTAATTGGGGATTGTCCCTCTGCCGAACGATTTCCTTTACTCTAGCAATCGGAAGCTGAGCTTTCTGCTCAATTGCTCTCATGGAATCTCCGGCTTGAACAGCCTGTATTTGTTTGAAATCTCCGGCAAGGATGACACGTAAATTGGATTTATCAGAAGCCCTGAAGAGGGCGTTCATGTCTCGTGTTCCAACCATGGCGGCCTCATCTACCAACAAGACTTGATTTCTGAAGTCTTCCTGCATTTTGTCGCTTTGCAGGAATTCTGCAATCGTCGTAGCATTCTCAAAACCTTTGTCTCGTAATTGCCCTCTAGAAGCATCTGCTGAAGGAGCAAGGGCGAGCATTTTTTTACCTGCGAGTTCAACACCTATTTTCACCTCTTTCATCAAGGTGGTTTTTCCAACACCGGCATCACCACCCACCAAAATAACTTTGTCTTTGCTATTTAAAACATGGTGGACGGCATTCACTTGATCCTGATTCAAAATGGGATTAGTGGCTTGAAAGTTAGCATTAAGAGGCTTCTGCGAATTTCTTCCTTCAGTTGCAAAGTTTAAGTTTTCTTCCTCCAGCCGAATCATTTCTTTGGTGGTGATTATTCTGGTATTTCCTCTCTTAGCACCAACGATGTCAGTTCGCTCTTTCAGGGCATTTTTGACGTCTTCAGTAGAAAAATCACCTATTCCTTTACTTATTGCCCTAGCTAATACCAGTTTTTCAGGAATGGCTGATTTTCTTTCCAGAAAATGCTCCAAGGCCAGATTAAGTTCTTTTTCAACGGTTCTCGATTCCTTTTCTTCTTGGCTATGCATGCCTTTAGCGTTCAAGATGGCTGTATGCTCTTCAGGAGTAAGTCTATCTAACCAGAGTTTATCTAAATCAATTGTGGCTAGACCTTCCTCTTTTTTCTTTCTACTCCATGCTCCTACCTTACTTTTGATTGTTGGATTGGTGATTTTTCGCTCTTTGGCAAGAGCCTCAATCACCTTTGTTCTATTCGAAAACTTATCCAAGGTTTGCTTTTCAATGCCAGCGATTTCAAAAAAACGGCCTCGGCTTTGTATCTTATAGCCTGCCTTTTGGAGCAGCTCTGCAAATTTTGATTGATATAAAGCTTCGTAATACAAACCCTCTCTTTTTATGATAGAGACTTCTATAGCCCTGTAGCTATTGCTTTCTTGATAGAAGGTTAGATTTTGAACAACGGCATGTGTGTGAAGGTGGCAATCTGGGACAGCTATCACTTCCCCTTTATCTTCTGTGGCTACAGGACGCGTAGTAAAATGTGTAAAAGCTCCATAAAGGCAATTACCTGTAGCTGCATAATGCTTATCGCTTCCCTGACCTACCTGCGTTTGCATGTTTTTTTCGACCTCATTCATAGCAAACCGAACAGAATACTCATGAGCTTTTAGAATGTCCTCGTCCTTGGTAATGGCGTGAATTAGAGAAGCCGACTTACAGCAATTGAATGTAAAATCATAGCCAATGCGAGCATTGGCCTTGTCACGGGGTTTGAGCTTTTCTCCGGTTATGGGATGACGGTTTTTGGCAATATTTTTGAACTGTTCTCGATGAACTTCACCCAGTATGCCTAGTTTTTTTGCAAGCTTACCATGCCAATAACCAGCTGTTTTCTCTCCTGAAGCATAGTAATCACCATGAGCTAATCCATCATCGTAGTAGGTTACTGCTTTTTCAGCGTTCTTTAAGGAGTTTATTCGTAACATAAGACAGTGTTGAAATGATAAGGCCTTCAAAAAAGAAGGTTTTCCTGGTGAATAAGTAAAGAGAAATTAGGATACAGACGACTCGTCTAAGAATTTAGACACTCAGATTTGATGCCTTTAGATTAGCGGCTTCAAATCTTCGTTACAAAGGGTAATTTTCTTTTTTCCACAACCCTCGATTGCATACTTTACTGGCTAAATGTGGCCCGAATGAAATTACCGCCTCGCCAGTCTCTCCACTTACCAGCCTTTACCACAAAGGCATCAACTTTCATATCATGAGCCTTGCTCCCACGTCTTAGCTTAGTGAACTCAATCGGGCGAACCTGAGGAACATATTCTTCTGAAGTGTTCTCTGTTTTTGAACCGCTGGTAACACTTTTGGATTTTTTTTCCTGTGGTGTTTCCATGATCTTCTCACTGCTATGCTTGTTTGTGTCTGAACAGGAATTTGAGGCAAAAATAGAGGTAGTAAAACAACTCATCAGGTTCTTAGCTTTATACTCCACATTGGAATTGCCAAGTGACATTTTGATTGCATTTACCCCTTGGGTTAATGCAAGGGTCGCTACACGGGCCGACCTTGCTGTATTCTGAAATGATGGGTCGAATTCTGGGAACATCGAGGCATGGTACTCATCGACTATCAGGGCGACGGGCCTATCCGTTGAGGAGGAGGGCGGGCACTTTCTACGGAGCATTTCCTTTGCCCAGGTGATGCGATAATATCCCGCCGCCAGTTTTCCGGCCAAACCTAAATTCTGACTTGAAAAATCTACACAGATTATTTTCCCTTCAATGGTTTTTTCAGGACGAATTTCGTCTGAAATACCTCCCGTAAAGCAACGTTTTAAAATTCTGCCGTTGAGTTGCTCCATTTGGCCCAGCAAAGTTTCAATGACACTGGATCTAGTCTTATCGGCAATCCTGTTCCATTGCCGTAAGAAGTACTCAGATGCCGTTTTAAACTCTCCATGTTCTTCCTCCATCTCATAGGTATTGTCATCAGCGTGCATGATACATTTAATCAGGAAATTACGTTCCATCAATTCAGCCATTTCATCGAGTGCTATTCTCTTCTCCTTTTCAGGGATTGTAATATCGTGCAGTACAGCATCCAAATCTTTGTATTGATTGATGATGCCCTCGCTTTCATTTGCAAGCATCACTAGTTCCTTAAGGTTTTCAATATTTATGTCCTCGCCTGACAGAAAAAGTAAAGTACAGCCAGCATTTGTCAAACGCTGTTTACTGTTTTTCCAAAACCCTGCGTCTTCAATGCCTGAACCAGACGGGTTCACCAGTGAATCCAGCAGTTCAATGGTCTCTACAATAGAGTTGACTTGCCCACCACCCCGAGAATTTCGCTCCATTTCATAGAGCAGGGGGTCAAACTTAAAACCTGAATTCTCATTAAAAATGACAAGGTCACTTTCCCGTCCTGCTTTTCTAACAAGGCTTTCAAACCAGTCTCTATCCTTTGGTTTTACAGCAATGTAAACCATTCCATATTGGGCTTTTAAATAGGCCATGATAAATGCCCGTGCTATGGCTGATGTTTTACCAGAACCAGGTTCACCAAGGGTTAAAACCCCTTCACAGCTATCACCAATGGTAAAAGGAAATTCACCAGAAATACCTTGATGGTCTGTTCCTGAAATTTTTGTAACAACCTGATCTAATGACCAGCTCTGTGTCTGGGTGTTTCGTAAAACCTCAAATATTTTTTTCATAATTTTCTATGTTTATTCTTTTACCGGACTGGAAATTGTTTTATCGGGAGCAAGGCTTTCAGAAGCATTTCTGGAAAATTGTTCTTTACTCGTCACATAATTATCTCTAAAGGACAGTAACTCTTTGCCCTGATTTTGAGAAAGATTGTGTTCGGCCGTCGAAAGCGTTTGCTCAAGTTCTTTCATATCAACCTTTGGAGCTGATACATCAGCGTTGGCTCGTTGGGCATTCTGCTTTTGCCCTGCTTGCGTTTCTCTAAGGTCTTCACGCTCGGTGGTTTGCCTTTTGTTCAATGCACTATAGGCCTTTTCTCCAATTCCATTATCAGCTGTTTTGGCTTTCAGCTTTGAAGTGAAAACCTCAACATCTCTGAGCGTTTTGAATTGGCCTAATTCTTCTTTTTTAATTCGCTCCTGAAAGTTTTTCTTAACCTCAGAATTGTCTTTTTGATTTGGCATAATTGTTTGACTTTAATTGAATTTTATGATACACTGATAATTCGTTTTCACATGTAAAAAGGAGCAAGGCATGTACGATGCAGAGAAAGTCGTTGGAGCTATTACCGGCATTCATCTGATGGAACTATGCGTCCGTAAATACCCGCTGACTTTTCAGAGCGGTTACCACTATTTGATTGACTGGCTTCAAACCCATGCACCTGAAAAACTCGTTGTTTTTCTCGGCCGTATTACTCATGACTTTTTGGACGACTGGTCCTTAGAGCGTGAGCACCTCTGGAATGCCTGTATGTGGGTCTGCGAGCTTCACTACAGAGCCTATGCCAAAGGGCATCAACCTGATCATGCACGTATTGATGCTGCCATCCGTAAATCCATTGGACTCAAATTTGTTCCGCAGATTGTCAAATTCGATGAAACCACACTGGACTTACCACCGGAGGATTTTGAATTTGAATCCTACCTACGCAAGGAAGCCATTGAACTTCATGGCTTACCTACTTTTATTGCAGCCGTGGAAATCTTCATCTCTGTTTTTCACAAAGGGGCTCCACGTCATTTAAAAGTCGCTGAATCGCTTATATTTCAGAAGTTTATCGCCGATCAGGTTTTGCAGCCAGAGGAAATTCTACCGTTTGCCCTTAGTCTTGCCGCTCTGACCCAAAACCTTTCTATTTGGCCTAGAAACTACGTTAAAGCCATTGATCTGGAAGGAGATATCCGCAAAGAACTTGGACTATCGACGCCACAATAGCTTTTAGCGGCTCTTTCTGTCGCTAGAAAAGATGGCAAGATCTCTTGTAAAAATCATGAACCCACTGGCTATCAGCAAACACCCTATAACTTCCCAATCCTGTCCCCACAAGCTGTACTTACTATATTTATAAATACCATAACCAAGGCCTCCTAGAATTATGGGTTGTAAGATCCGGTGATAAATCCCTATTAAATCAGTCGCTCGACCGTAATGTTGGATAGATTCTATCACTCCAAAAGGAAAGGCATAAAAACCATGAGGTTTAGAGGTTATAAAATGACTGATTAATGACATTAGGATGCTCTCCCCTCTGGAGTAAAGAGCAGGTTTCTTGTTTACCGGAAGTGCTTGTTCCAAAGCCTTGTTGCTTATTGCAAGACCGCTTACCATTAAATTGAACATGCCAAGGATTGGATTTGCCTCTACCATATAGATTGGGTTTATAAAACTCATACTCGCTACCCCTAAATAGTATACGTAATAATCGAGCGTCTCTTCAGTAACTCCGACCAAAAGGTCAATATCCCAGATGGAAATTAGAGCCAATAGTATATAGTTAATTATTATAGTTATGAACCCATGAGATGTTCTTCCAATCTTCCACCGAACCCAAACTATCCCATTTAACTCAATGCTCCTCAACAAGGTATTACAAAGCCATATACTAAAACCTATAGGCCACCCAAACCTTTGGGCTTGATAAAGGAGTAAGTTCTTATGTTTAGCAGCATCGAGTTCAGACTCAGAGATATACTGTTTTTGTCTTCTATAATTTGCCATCGACGTAAATTATTAAATTGATTATCAGGGTGTCGGGCCTATTTCTTAGCAGTACCCGACACGCCATTTCCGCTTGCAATACTAAAACCGCATTTTAGCGGACTTCATATGAAGTAATAGATCAGGTAAACAATGATTCCCAAACTGAGGGTTCTTGGGATGAATTTCGAGGAGTTGTCTTCAAATAGCCAGTTCACTAGTGAACGAAATACCCAAAGACAGAAGTAGAAGCCTCCAAGAATTAATGCAAGACTGATTAGAAGTGATAAAATTCTTTCCATTGCGTAGGTGTTTAGTGTCATTTAAAGCATTGCTGTAACCCGTACCCCATTTTTAACAGATGGGGTTAATAAAAACTTCCAGAATTCAAAGGATTTGGCAGAAATGGGGTCAAATATTTTAGACTCATTAAGGAAAATAACTTCTGCTTCTAAAACTCTCTCTAATGGCTCGAAGCGAACTTTACTGGCGAGCGTTTCAAAATTTACACTTTCTTTGGCCATTTCTTTTGAAAAAGCAACTTTGGTATCGTCCTCCTGGCCATCAGTAATTACAATAATTACGGCCTTATCCGCTTCAGCTACTCTATTAAGGCTTTCATTAAGTGCACTGGCAAGAAAAGTGTATTTTTCGTTTTTCTCTTTTTCAAGCATTTGAGTCAAATATGCCTCTAGTTCTTGTAGCTTTTCATCTCGCTTTTCAGGGTAAACGACCTCTCTCATCAGTGAGGGAACAATTGCCGGCAAACAAAACTCCTTATATGGTTTGATATCGGTCTGTCCAATTTCTGCAACCCTTATTACGAAATAGATTCGTGCCATTGTGTTCTGACTCTCGATAGCAGAAATTCTACTATCTATATAAGGCATGAGGTTCTTTGCTGTAGCCAGCGAACTATTGTTATCCGCACTTTCACTATGGTCTACTAGCACTTCTGCAACCTCTATCCTTTCTTGTAATTTAAAGAGGCTAGAGGACTCAGGCTGACAGGAGCTCGCCGAAACGAGCTGTATGGTTAATGTAAAGAGTATATATTTTAGTTTCATAAGTAATTTGTTTAATGAATAGTTTTTAATCTAAAGGATAATTGCCGCGATTTTCTACGCCATTTTTAATACGTGTTACCCCAGTTTGGTAAATCTCATTCCTGAATTGTTCGATCTTAGCGAGTAAACTCTGTCCAATATCAAGGCTATATTCTAAGTTCTCTTTGTTATCCGAAAGATTGTTGCCTTCTTCAACAACATCACTTAGAGCTTTTTCATGTAAAATGAGCTTTGACTTGTCTAATCTTGGACCATACTTCTGAAGCTCGAATTCAAGATTTGTTTTCTTTCTCCGAATGTTTCTTTCCCTTTTCTTCCAGAAAAGCAAATTCCCATTCATATGGAATCTTTTGCCAAGTTGAATAAGTGCAATTGTTAAGGCTATTCCTATAACAGTAGGCAGCAGAACGTCTGTTTTTTCTTTAGCATATAACCTAATAAGAGTATTGGTTGCCAGAATTGCAATCAGAGCGAAGAGTATCCTGTTTTTACGATTATTTATTCCTTTCATAATTTTGAATGTTTATATTTTCTCGGTATAAGCCTCAATTAATGCCGCGTATAACAATCCAATTCCAAATGCCGCCGCATAAGAAAAAAACCAATGGCTTACTATCCCGCTATGGGCTATTCCCTGTCCAAGTAAGAAAGTTTCTACTAAGACTCCCATAAGAATAGCCATAGTATAAAGGAAAGCGGAGTCCAAAAATGTCTTCTTGCGGAATTGTGGGTTAATGAATTTTTCGGCTTCCAAATTATCGACCGCCTCTTCGTAATCTGGGCGAGTTAGTCTTAATTCTCTTTCACTGTCTTCGTATTGGCAATCCAATTTTTCACGCATACCTTGAAAATCGGGTAAGTATTTGGTGCCAACTAGCTCATTTGCTCTTTCATCGGGAGAACGATTCAATTTTTCATCTATCCGTTTAATTTCTAATTTACAGATGGATAGTTTGGCCTGTATTTCAATTTCCTCCTTGAAATATGCTTGCTCTTTAAAGTGTTCAAGTTTTTTCACCAATTCTGATTCAGTAGCCTTACCTCTGATTGCCAGCGAACCCAGATGGGCTAGGTAGTTTTGAACGGGAGGCAATTCAATTGGAGGAGGCACCTGAAAAACCATTAGTTTGTTTGGATGTAAATTTTTCATTTGTATTCATTAGAAAGGTTTATTAATAAGGTCTTTACTTTAAAGACGATACAAACATTCCTAAAAAAACAAATATTATTCAAAATAAACTTATATTTGTACTAAATACTTATTTTGGTTTATTTTAAATAACTACAGTTTATTATGGCAACTAAGTTTAATGATGAAGAATTGTCCTACACTAGAGAGGAAATGGAGCAGCTATTTGCCGATCTTAATAAATTGATTGAAAGGCTTAGTCAATCAGATTTTACATATCAAGAATTCAGAAATTGGGTCAAAGCAAAGTATGTAACAAAGGATAGGTTTGGCATAAACAAGTCAGATTGGTTTAATTTTCAAACCCATATAGAAACATCAAAAGGTCGAAACTGGGATTATCTATCCAAAACTAAAAACGCAACGCTGACTGAGGATAAAAGGAAGGAGCTAGTAAAAGATACTAATAAACTTACTCAAGCTGCCGAAAGGTCGGTGGAGGCCTTAGAAACGTTTCTTCTAGAAGAAAACAAGCAAACTGTTCTAAATCAAAGACTAACTCATCGTATTCCAAAAGCTTTTTTTGAAGTATACTTCTTCTATATTAATAAGGAAAAGAAGGGAATTGGAAGGGCGGCAATCTCTATTGATAACAATGAAGTTAGATTACAAAACATTAGAGAAGTAGATTCTAGAAATTACTCTGGTAAACTTAACCCATCTTGGAATCCAAAAATATTCTCAATTAATCTGGTTGATAACGAAACGCACAAGCAAATAAACATTCAACTATTTTCTTCTGACTTTTTACGAGATGAAATAGTTCTTGGACAATATCTAGGCGGAGAGTTATTTCATATAGAATCTGGATCTTTAGTTTTAAGAAGAGTGTTTGTTGATTCACTTGAAAAAATCTCAGTGGGATATTTTTATCATAATCACAACCGTGATGAGTACTTCAAGATACCATCTGAAATAATCCAGTACCTACAACAGAAATGGCTAAATTATCATAAAACACCAAACACTGTATTCAATTTAGAAACACTACAACAACAAACCGAGGACTATAAAGAAAGCTGGGGTGTACGATCACTCGTTCCACATAAGGTTCAGGTTTTTTTTGCAATCCCTAATACAGCTATTTCTGACGAAAAATTTGAAAGCACCAAACCTCAAATTGACTCCATAATTAAATCGTTAAAAGATAAATATAATGACCGAGCAGAGTTTAATAGAATTATTAGCAGAGAAAAAAGCTTCAAAAACAAACATATTATCCCTCCAAGCCTCTCTGGCTTAACTCGATGCAATTTATTTGTCTGGTTCTATATGGGCTCCGATTTGGCTTCATTTAGCACTATCCAAACTGGAAAAAGCTTATCCTATTGCCAGCAAGCAATAATTATATGTGACCCATATCAGCTTTCGAAGGGGATATTAAGATTAAGGAATCTTCAAAACACCACTTTTATTCCAGTAGAAAATTTATCAGAAAAAATGTCCGAAGCAATAGAGGTTCAAATAGGAGAAAGTATTGACTTCCTTCTTGAAAACTGATAACAACAGCTTTCTGAATAAATAGATATGGAGAGTTTTAATGTCGAATCCAAAAATTATGTTGCCAATTAATGATGGAGACTCTAAGTCAGAAATTGAAAAGATAATTAATCTTAGCAAGTGTAACCTTTTGTTTTACACTAACATTAAGGAGTCTTTTGACCTAGAATATATCTCGGGAGAGTATATTGGATTTGATTCTATTGAGAACTATAACGACATGAAAAACTGGCTTAAGCAATACGACTGGAACATCAAGTCCGTATTAAAAGCTTGGCATAATGACACAAATCTATCTAATATCATACACCCCAAAGCAAGAGCTGTGATTTGCCAAGATAAAATTCAACGAGAATTCAACGGAAAAAGCCAAAACTTAGATAATATAAAGATTAAGAAAGTTAACTCCTACACTCCTAAAGACTTTAACATTCTTACTTTGGACTAAACCTTATCGCTTTATTTTACATAATTAACATTATCATCATTAAAATAATGACTAAAAAAATACGAGTTAATAATATGTTTGTCCTCTAAGTATTTAATGTACAGTGTTCTATCAATTAATGCCTGAACTACTTCATCTCTCTTACTATCATCAGAAATTAATTGGGTTAAAATATTGCTTAATTGCTTTTTTAATGCCGTCAAAGTTGCAACTAACTCTTTATCAATTCCTTTATACTTCGCTTTATCAATAAACGAATGATAATTTAACCAAAATACTCCACTATCAAACTGCCAGTGCCTGATTTTTTCAATCGTATCTAAATCTTTTTCAGTAGGTGAAAAGACCTCTAAAACACTATCGATATTTGAAACTTTAGGAGAATATTTTGCATACAACATTCTTATTTCATCAGCATCATTAGGATAATAGAAAATTATATCAGCATCATTCTTATTCCAAACATATTTTCTAAAATGTTCGAGTTCTGTGGGTTCTAAAGAAGAAGTAATAAGGTAAAAAGAGGTATTAGTGTTATTCGGACTTTTATAAAAAAAAACCGAATTTTTAAGTTTTTGAGATAAAGTAGCTTCTTTCTCAATATCAATAACTTTTGGCTTCAAATCCATATTGAAGTCAAAACCTAAGTTAGAAAAAAAAGTCTACATAATCCATTGATTATCTTATTGTTATGGTTTAAAAAAACACGAAACAGACCGAGGGTAAAATTACAGAAAACTTTTCATACAGTTGCTATCTCGTATTGTTTAAATAGCGTTTAAAGAGCATTTAAACGTTGATTTTAATCTTCGATGTATTTTTCTGAAAACCTATTTTAAAACAGTCCTAATTGTTTCCCCTGATCTGGTTTTTGGAACGGTGCAGTCCATATTTTGGATTCTTCCTTCTCTATGGGCTTAATGCCAAGAGTGGGCCAATTGACTCTCCAACCCCTTGTCCACTCCATGGAAAGAGTGTTCATACAAGCAACTTCCCCCCGAAGACCATTGAACATAAAATTTAGACTTGTCATTTTGGCACAAGTAAGACTCACATCATTGGCATAGAAAGCGTTATCAGGAGCAACCTTTGCAAATGCCAACAAAAGCCTTCCTGAACCACAGGCAGGGTCATAGGCTCTTTGGCCCTTCACGGATTTATCGATCCCAAAACTTCTTGCCATCAAATCACATATAGGTTCTGGCGTAAAAAATTGACCGTTGTGGCCTTGGGTAATGTGCTGTGTAAAGAACTGGCCTAACATGTCACTATATTGCCGGTGGTTTATCCCTTCCTGAAAATTAGCCAATAATTTAGCAAACTGATTTAGTTCTTCTTTGGAGTAAGGCTTAATGACCTTCATATACTCTGCTTCATTCTCTTCATCTATCTCACTTAGTCTACTTGAAATATTTGTTTGATGATGGCTACACATGCCCATGGTCAGAAAATCATCAAAGACCCTTGAAAGGTCAAAGCGTCGACCAAGTTGCAGTAAACCGTCCTCAAATGCTTTATGTTTTTCTTGATAGGTCATTTAGCACTATCTCCTAATTGTTAAATGGTTGTAATGGATTAAATAGATGGAATCAAATTGCTTTGCTTAACTGAAGAAAAAAGAATTACTCCTTTTGGAATTCAAGAAGGAAATCGGCCGCCTTCTGAGCTTGTTGTGCGGCTTGTAAAACAGCCCGATTGTTTTGCTTCAGAACGCCAAGCCAAGACTTTACGTAGGATGCATTCTTTGAAATACGCTTCGTTTCGCCAAATGAGGCCATAACAAAGGCACTGGAAATATCGGCGACAAGTTCTTCCATGGCATAGTCATTATCTCCAAATGATTTACCAAAAGTTCTATTCAAGCGTTTTTCAGCCGCTGTCCAGTGAGCGAGCTCATGAAAAGCAGTGGCATAGAAATCAGAAACCTCCTGAAACTGCTCACGCAATGGCAAAGTGATATAATCCTCTATTGGTTTATAATAGGCCCTATTACTTTCTTTGATACGTATATCAGCTTGGGTTGCATTCATGAGCTGTTCTGCTCTGGAATGACGTTCAAAGTGCTCATTCAGGTCAGGTGTTTTCTCCGGTGCTTCCCGAAGGTGTTCAAGACCTTCTGTCTGCGTTAGATTAAAGACGGAGTAGAGCTTCATGATAGGAATGGATTGAATACCTTTGGCTTCAATGATTGCCCTGCTCATTTTCTTGATGGTTTCAGGTTTATAATATTTCTTGTTGTTATCAATGAAGGCTGACTTGTAATAAATAACCGGTAAAGCCTTTTCACCTTTACGGACGCTTCCACCGGCGGCTTTTGCCTGATTGAAAGTCAACCATTGATTGGCTGGGATACCCTGAAGTGTAGACACAATAGAGAGAAGTAATTGATTAACACCCCGGTATTTCTTACCCGAAATTGCATTTCTGGCAGGTTTATTATCGCTATCAAGCCGAACCCAAGGGATACTGAATTCTTCGGTCTGATGTTTCTCTAGTAAATCAATAATGGTGTTTGTTACATAGTCATAAATTTCATTGGTAGACATTTTATTTTCCTTTCTAAAACAGGTTGAGTTGTTTGGATTCCTTTTCATGACGTTTCCATTCGCTGGATTGGGCATCATGATCGAGCCATTTGTGAACGTATTCTAAGGGAGTTCCTTCTTGATATACCCTTGCGGCAAATACAAAATGAGAGATATATCCCGTTTCGGTGATGGGTAGTTTGATTTTATCCGCTTGGCGAACCTCCAGATGAGAGAAATTTTCACCGTAGTTTTTGGATACGGCATTTGACCAGATTTCACAGAAACGTACTTCTATAGGAATGTTCCTCCATGTGGATTTATGAATTTGATATGTCTTAGGCATTGATTTCTCTTTCATTTGTTATCTTCCTCAGGCATGAAGCCAGAGAAAGACAACAGCTTTATATTAAGATTTCTTTGAGGTTTCAAACGCTACCAATTCAATCTTGCCATTTAGCGGAATGGGCTGGGCATCGAGGACAAGGTTTAATCCGTTTCCTTTACTATGTTTCCATGCCCTTCCGATTTGCGAGCCAATTTGGGTTTCATTGCCTACAAGTACTTTTACAAAAATGTTGTAATCTGGGGTTTTCTTGGTTTCTGTGTTATCGCTCATGATGGTCTTCCTTTCGTTTGGTTTGAATGACTAAAGCTGGTTAAACCAAAGGGATGTGCATCAGGCTTGTGTTTGCTTCCCCGAAAACAAATAATTTGTGTGAGCGAGTGAATGGCTCTATTGCCAGAGAGAAATTATTTGTTTGAAGCCGTAAGGGGGCTTCGCCAGGGATAGCAATCTTAAGCCGCACATCCTATAACCAGCTCAACCTTTAGTTATTCAAATTGAAAGCAAAGGTTCAAGAGCTCTGAATGGAGATATCCACAAAGCAAGCCCTCAGATTACGCCCTAATAAATATTCTTTGTCGAACGGAACAAGTCACGCAAAGTGGAAAAACATTTAATAACAAGGGATTGAGCCTAGACCTTAAGTCTGCATTTTAAATACAGCAAGTTTAAGGTAGCTTTGGGGGATGAAAATCTTAACTTTATAGTTCATGTAGAACCTTCAAGAGTTAGGATATAGCATTGATTATAAAGACCAATTAAATGTTAAATTATCTTATTTCCCTTCGAAATATTACACCTTGAAAAGTATGGAAAGTGAATTGTTGGGTAAAACTTTTGTCGGAATTTGGAAAAATGAAGACGGTACACTCGAACATTCTGGCTCAATCTTTTTGAATCCAGATGGTTCTGCGAGGCTGGATATTGTTAATTTTTCTTCCATTATTTTATCCATGAATGAAAAGCTGTTGAATGTAGTATACGGCGATTTTACAGAAACTTCTTCTTTGAAAGCATATGCTATTATTTTAATAAATGGTAGGCATACAAAATCAGTATTGGGGGGAGGATACAATTATTCCTTTAAATACCAATTTGCATTGATTGGGAAGGGAGACGTTAACCTTCAGAATGGCCTAGAATTCCACACGATAATGCTTTCCAGCGAATCTCTTCAGAAGAGCATGGTCACTGATGACATAGTGGTCAATCGTAAGAATAATGGCAATATTGATTATCTCTCCAATTTTTCAAAAGAGTACCCCCTTTATAGTAATGACGAGCTTAAGTTGTATCTGTGGTGGAGGATTAGATTTCCTTTGGGGAATTCAAGAGAAATTACAATCAAGAAAGATGGATGGTTAAATATTGAATTTTCAGCACCCAAAAGCTTTGACGCATGTTTAAAAACTAAAAATAGTTTTGAGCAATTCTTTACAATTTTGTCAAAAAATATGCTGTCATTTGATCTCTTTGAATTAAGATCGGGCGAAGTTAATTTTTTAGTCTTCGGCATAAAGGAAAAATACAATCATGGTTTAAACTCTTATGATTTAAATTTTCTTGTAAGAAATTCTTCAAGACTTTTTGTAAACTGGTTTAACCTGTGTTCCCGAATTGGTTTTGCTTTGGAGAACTTCCATATAGCATACGTTGAGAAAGGAGTTCCTATCAGAAACGAATTTTTAGCATTTTGTTTTTCATTGGAGCTATTTCATCGAGAGTTCTTTAAAAGGACAGAATCCTACTCAGAAAAACGCTTAAAACAAATCTCTGGAATTTTGGAAAAGTTAAAAGGAACATCACATTATGAATGGTTCAGAACTCAGGTGGCCGAAAAGCAACGTGAAATAAGTTTTCAGGACAGAGTTGCAGAACTTATCACGGCGTCAAATGTTAAAATTCAGCCAGATGAGGTTAAAGGTTTTGCAAAAAAAGTACGGGCTACCAGAGTGAAGTTTGTCCACATGAACGATAAGAATGAAGATTGTTTTACGGATGAAGAGTTAAAAAGAAACATCCAATTAATTTCGGAAGTTTTTCTTTCCGTGGTCAATAACGAACTTGTTGCTGATACCGACTCTAATAATGAATCTTATAGAAACACAACATTACTTATTTTGGATGAACAAACAAAAATTAAAGATTAAGTAAATACTCAACATTAAGCTTTCTAGCCTTGCTAACATGGCCATTCAAGATATTAAGCAAAACGGGATAACCAACCTCATGCTCAGGAGGTAGTTTCCGATATAAAGATCGTAGCTGTCCTTTAAGGAATTTCCTTTTCCATTCCAACTTAGCCAATAGAGCATCATCAAGTTCTATCCATTGATTATCGGGAAGCGGTGCGTATAGGGATAGAAGGTAATTCATGTATTCTGGTTTAAATGTTAGAATATTGCCTCTAATCCATTCTCTGATTAATTGCGAATTAAGACCTTTAGGCATTTCATGCCGGCGGTTCTTAAGTATGGCATTTGCCCCTACTCCGGTTCTTTCCATTTGTTTGGAGAGTTCTTGTATCTGATTATCTAACACGATTATCCCCTTGAAATCATTCGTAATAATGGCATTTAGATACAATTTTTTTAAGTTACTTCAAACCAAAAACAGTTTCTATTGCTTCATGAATACCACCCAGATAACGAGATTCCAAACGGCCAATTTTCTTGCCAATGCGAGAGATATCAACAGCCCGAAGTTGTTTTGCATTTACATGGCGTTCTTTATCAATACCATTTTTAGCGGTCGGTATAACATTTATAGCAAAAGGCCAATATTTATGATTAGGAAGTAAGGGAGCAACAATAATTGTTTTTGACCCATTATTGACGTCAGTGGCCTGTAATATAATGCAAGGTCGGTTTTTTCTTGTTTCAGCTCCAACCGTAGGCTCAAGGTTTATCCAATGAATATCCAGTTGATAAAACATTAAAGTCCATCCCCTACAGTGGTATCCCAGTCTTTTAGTTCCAGCTGATACTCTTGGTCTTCTGCCTCTTCAAGGTTAGCCGTATAAAGTAAGCTTTTGAGCTTTCTTTTTTTCTCGGCCAAAAGCAATGCATTAATAAACCGGCTTCTGTTGGCTTCGCCTTCGCTAATTAGAAAACCAAAAGCTTCCTGATCGAGGGTTATAGTGGTTCTGTGTGACATTTTATCATACTCCTTATATGATGATTTTATCATACAATTATTGAGTCCGTCAACTTTGGTGGTACGCCTGATTAAAATCCTTGTAATAGAAAATCTACGGCTTTCACTATTTCTAGGCGATATTCTCCTTCTAGGTTTGCAACATACTTGCCCAATGAAGTTTTTTTAATCGTACCAATATTAGCGGTTTGCATGAGGTATTTGTTGCCCTGAATAAGAAAAACTGGTGTCAGTTCTCCTAATATTTCCTTTTCATTTTTGGCCAATGGCAAAAGAGGAACCACTACCACGGTAGAGAAATCAGCGAATAAATTGGCCTGAATTTGCAATACATAATTAATCGCTTCCCCACTAAATTCAAAAACATCAAATCTAGCCATTAGCTATTATCCCACTCGGGCACAAGAAGTACACCTGTGCCTTCAACTCTTTCATTATAGGCCTGAATGGAAGACTTATACCTTTCCTTCCATTGTTCCGCTTGAGCTTGTTTTATAGCCTCTAAAATCCCAATTTCTGCGGCTCTTGAGGTATTGAGTTTCAGTGATTTTGCGTGTGCTAATATGCCTTCATCTATGGTTAAATTTATAGGTCGGCGTTTTTGTTCTGTGTGTATTTCGAGCATAGTTTTCTCCTTTTCTACTTTTTCCATTTTAACACTATTATTTATGTGCGTCAAACATGCCTATAAAAAATGGGTATGTCTTAATATCTAAAATTTAAGATAAATCCTCCCAATAATTTACAGAATCATAAACACCCTGCTCTATACTATTATATAAGACGGATAAACCGTCACGCCAAAACATAGGCATAGAGTGGAAACACTTTGAGTTACAGGGACAAGGATAAGGCAATGACAAGCGATAATTACAGACTGGTTTTTAATGATGCCGCAGGTGGAAAAACCACGGCACAAGACCCTATTCTTGACCCTGACTCCCAAGAGTATAAGAATATTCAAAGAGCGAATATTGCTGACCCTGATACCGCTTCTCATGTCCCATCCGCCTCACATTTTTCTCACACAGTCGCTCTTGAAAAGAAAAGTGCGGATGTCAGAAAAAAAGAAAATCGTGAACGCCTAAGCTGGATACAAATTATTCAACAAATCAATGAGAGTATCAATGCAAATAATAAGGCTTTGGCCGATTTAGCAAATAAAGCTTATGAAACGGCGGCGGCGGCATTAGATCTTATGAATGAAGCCATGGAAAAAGTAGATTTCTATACAAATGGTCACCAACATATTTCAGATGTTATCCAAAGTAAAAATCTCAAATTAAACAAGGATGGCGGTACAACGGATCCCGTTATGATGCAGTGGTTGCGGGATTATCAACTACGCCACCCGAATACCGAAACACCTAAAACAGAAAAGGAATGGCTAGACATTTTAACAGAACAAAACCAATTCGTAGAAACTGTAGCTATCCCTCGCTATCAACGTATTGCTGATGGCACATCTCGTATTCATCAAGATGAACTGGATTTAGCTTTAGATACTGAAAAAGCAATGAAAGGTTTTGAGGTTGAGCAAAAGCAGATTTTACAAATTGAAGATCCTGAAGAAAAAGCCAAAGCCGGTCAGGAATTGGACGCCAGACAGAAAGCAAAGAAGGCGGAGAATGAAAACATTCACAATAATAGTGTACAAGATTTGGAGAAACACCGAGAACACATGGGTAATGTCATGAAAAATGATGGAGCTCCTGATAAGCAATATGTAGACGAAGTGAAATTCTCTAGCGAGGCAAGCTTCGGCTTATCTAGATCTCCGAATTCAGGAATAGGAATACCGAAACCTTAATTCATCCCAATTGATGGTGCGGTTTCAGGATTTTTATCATGATACATCTGCTGTAATTTGCCAAAAACCTTTGGATGACTCTCGATCACTTCTTTCATTGACACATTTCCATTCCAAAGATTCCCATCGTAAGATTCTCCTCCAACATAAAACCTCATTGTAAACCCATCGCCTTCGTCTGGGACGGCTTGTTTCACAAACTTTACTGGCAATCCATAATGATCAAAATACTCTTTCAGTCCCTTTATTAGATGTTCTGGCGTAACCGAAACACCCTTATCAATTATCATATAAACACCCACAGAACGATTATTCGGTTTATATGAGGCGTCTTGAGCAGTAAAGGCATCACCTTCCAAGATTATTGGTGCGGCATTTTCAGGCTCTTTTTCATTTGTCACCGAAGCTGTATTGGCTTTGATTGTCGCTGTTGGCGTTTCTTTATAAGAATTGTCTGTAGAGGCTGTTTGAGAAAAGGAATTAAAAGGCAAAAAGGAAACTGCACCAAACAACATCCCTGCCCCCAAAGCTTTAGCCTTGGCAGGTGCGTTGCTCAAATTATCGAATATGTTTTTCAGGCTTTTCATACCATAATGCCCTTTCGGGACTATTTATATCATTCTTTGACTCCAAAAAGCAATAAATATTCACATGCACCCACTTGACTAGTTGCAAACACGCAACAGCCTTATTGTGAAGCGTTACTGGGAACTCATCGCTTAGCTGTCCGAAAATTCACTATAGTATGACAACACCTGCTTATTTTTTGCATTTTTAGGAATGAATAGGCTTGGTGATTGATTGAAAACGGTAGAAACTACCCGTTTTAAGAGAATATTTGTACAAATCGCTTGCAATTTTGACCGAGAATAGTGAATACTCGGACGGTTATATCCACGCACCAATAAAGGAGTAAATTTTGCAAGGCTATCGTAGTTTTTCCTTGATTGACCGAAGGGGTCAACGTAAGTATCTAAATGCCGCTGAACGGCAAAGGTTTTATAAAGTTATCTTATCATTATCTCTTGAAAAGAGCCTTTTTTGTCAAATGTTGTATTACACTGGAGCCCGCATCAGCGAGATATCAGAGCTACGTGTTCCACAGATTGATTTTACCGACAAGACGGTCATTCTGCGTACGCTGAAACAAAGAAAGGATGATGTCTACAGACAGATTCCTTTGCCAGAACATCTTTTAGGCCGGTTACTTGCATTTCTAGACATTAGCCGAAAAGAGCTAGGACAGTATGAGCTTGGCAATCAAAAAATATGGCCCTTTTCCGTAAGGACGGCCTCAAGAATTGTAAAAACAGCAATGAATCAGGCCAAAGTATATGGCATTTGTGCCTCAGCAAAGGGTCTTAGGCACGGCTTTGCTGTTCATGGTGTCACAAAAGTGCCTTTAACCCAGATTCAGATCTGGATGGGACATTCCTCTGTGGAGACTACTGGCATATATTTACAGGTAAGCGGCCTAGAAGAACGTGAATGGGCAGAAAAGATGTGGGATGAAGAGGACTGAGTTGGTTATCTCATAATCAGGTATTTGAGAACTTTATTAGGATTCTTAAATCCTATTTCTCTTGCTGAGAGATTGTTCTGTGAAATACCCTGAGATGCGAGATACTAAAAGAGAGATTTAGCTAGAAACTTCGAAAGACTTTTACTCCAGCCGTGAAATTGGTAGGCTCTATATAGTTTGAATTAATAGAGTTAGTCTCGTAGGTGTTACTGTTTTGAAAAGTAATATTCTGCAAGAAAGCGTCCAAACTTTTATTTTTGAAATTTCTCACAGACAGAAAATAACCCATAGAGGCTTCTATTTTATACTTCTTTAGGACTAACAATGAGTATCCAAGTCTTAAAGGGAAGTACACTACCTTAGGTTTTGTGTACCAAGTATTAGTTGAATAAGTGACTAGCCCGTTATTGGTTTCTGTTTTTTCGTATTGCAAAGCATTGATTTTGAAAGAAGTCTGAAAACCTCCGCCAAAAGAAATGTACAAATTGTTTCTCACATCAAGATCAAAAAAATATCTTTTGTAATCCAACTCAACGCCGAGCATATTGTGAAACAGCTCACTTCTTAGGTAATATGGATTGACAACTAAGAAGCCTTTTTTGCCAATTTTTCGACCATAGAATAGACCGAGGTCGTTGGAATTCTTTATGATGTAATCATATTGATTTCTAATTGGTATAAAGAGCTTGTAAGAAATGCCAACTTGGTTTTTTTGGTCGGCCAAAGAAAAATCTTGTGCTTTTAACGAAATGCTAGCAAACAATATAGATAATAGAATAAATGTGTGATTTAGCGGATTATTGCTTACAATTCGTTTATGCATTTTTTTCATTTGAATAAGCACAAAGTTAGGAATTTTGATTCATCGTGTTAGTGTTGATAACCTCTACCGCTTTCTTTTAGTATATCGGCTAAAAACTCACTATTGTTCCCACCCTATTAGAGCTTAGCTCTACTCGCATGGAAACTTTTCTACTCTGTATATTCTTATTATACTCGGAGATCAAAGTCTTCAAACTATTATTAGCTCCTGAATTTACAATCAAACCGACACCAAGAACACCCAGGCCGCCTGCAAGTAGGCCGCCGTTCAATTTACCACCACCTATTGCTCCACCTACTGAATAGCCAGTAGCGAGTCCTCCAGCAAAAGCTAAAACATTTGCAAATCCTCTTTGTGATTTATATTTGTTGAACGTTGTGGTTAATTCTTGTGAATTTTCCGTATTAAGTGCAAGGCTTATTTCATTGGGCGTCTTTAATGCTAACCCATTTACTGAAACTTTTCCTCCTTTTAAATAAATCGCTTCCTGTCCATGGGATAAAAAAGGTACTACCATTATAAAGCAGAGTGCAAATAGAGTTGATGAATTTATCATTTTATTCAATTGTTTTAATTCTTTTAATATTTTCCAATTTTCTGTTGCTTTGAAGGAAAATATAAGCCGATAGCGTAGGTAAGCATAACAGGAGTATTTCCACCCTCTCTATACCATTTATATTGAGAAAAAACTTCTGGGTTTCTATAGGTTATAAATCCGAGTCCTAGTTGGGCGGTAAGCAATTTCTTCGCTCGCCATATAAACGCTGGCCCAATTGCCGACTGAGAAGTTGGTGAAGCCTCAGACCCAAATCCCTGGTGCCAATATAATAAAGAAAAAAACGAAGAAGCGGGTGTCTTCTTAGGATGTACATTGATACCAAAGCCATAGCCTAATATCCCGACTCCGCCTTGAACTCCAAAACCTCCTGGTGTAACTATTTCTAAATCTGCACCAATAGTGACCCGCCGCCCTCAAGAAGACCTACGGTAACAACAGTACAAATCACTCTGTTTTCCACAACCCTTTCTTGTGCTAGTACTCCTAAAAATGAAAAAAATAGAAACAGAATAGTTATTAAAAATTTCTGAAGTTTCATCACATGAATTATTTTGAATGATTCAATAATTTACAATTTAATCAATAAAAATTTTTGTTAATGTCGCATCCGAAAAATATTCGACTTTTATATCAGGAATTTCCCATTTTAGATTATGTGCTATCTCCTTTCCCTTTTCATCCAGAGCTAATACTTTATCTTCCCTAGAGTACTCATAGTACTTTTCCTCTTCGTATGCGATTAACCAACTACGTAATTTTTTTAAAAACTTCTTACTAAGGTTCAATTTTTCAGGCTCTATATATCCTCCCTCATATTTGTCCCTAATTCCTGTCCCTCCAGAATAGCCATCAATTATTAAATATTTCATATTCTACCTTATTGGTCTAAAAAATCTGTGATCTATTATTCCACTCTTTGTTAATCCTATTTCGAACACCCCTGTTTTATTATTCATTGTTCCTGCTTGTTGAAAAATTTTATACCCATTTTTCTTTAATAAAGGTTCGACCTTTAGTATAGCATCGTCAAAAGAATAAGGGAAATTGTGGCTAAGAGGGTCTTCAAGTGCTCTTAACCTTACTCTTTCTGCATATTTAAACCCATGTGTAAAAGCTTTTGAAGATTGCTTTGCCCCCCTTCTTAAAAGACTACCAAAGAAACCAGCACCATATTTAAGTCCAACCCCTAAGCCCTTAAATATTGCCTCTCCTGTTAACAATTCCTCAAAAAAGTAATTAGGCTGTACTGCCCCAGTACCTGCATAAGCCAAACGCTGACCTTTGACAACTACACCCGCTAAATCAATAGGATTGTTACTTGAGCCTTTGGGGTCTATTTCTGCTAAAAATGGCTGACCATGAACATACCTTGACGCCGCCAAATGCTGCAAGCCACCTGCAGCTACGCCACTTATACTACCCCAAAGTAAGCCATTCAAAGCACCTCGGCCAATGTCCTGACCAGCCAGTCCGGCAAATGCTCCACCTCCAAATGCTCCACTTGCCGCTCCGGCAGTACCATAGGCCACAGCCGCTTGCCCTAGATTCACGCCACTTGTAGCAGCAGTTGAAAAACTATTTAAAACACCTTGTCCTATTCCAGCTGTAGCAACACCAATGCCTGCCCCTGCTAAGATATATCCCGCCATTCCCCAGCCTTTAGCACCCTGAGATTTTCCTATTTGATAACCGCTAAAACCGCCTAATACTCCGCCAATAATAAAATTCCAAACCTGTCCATCTGGATCTATACCATTAACGGGGCTATTCCCCATCCCCACATATCCAGAAGCAAATTGATTTTTGGGGTCTATGGAATTAAATCTACCCGTAAAGGCATCGTACTGCCGTGCATGAAAATCTGAGGTATTATAACCAAAGGCATCTACATATTCTTTTCCTTGAAAGAGAAAGTCCCAATCTCCTGTAACACCAATACCCGTTAATGCTTCACCCCATGCACCATAATGGGTTTCTTGTACGATGGCGGTACTGTCATCAATCCTTTGAAGAATAAGCCTTGTGTTTCCTAGATGATCGGTAATGAAAAACTGATAATCAGGTGAATCAAAAATTGTGGTGTCGGAGTAAGAATTCCCTAAAGTGTCAGACCATGTAAAAATGCTTGTGTCTTTCTTGTATAAGGCAATGCCTTCATCATGAAAGATGGTCTTTAAAGTATCATTCCTATAAATCAGATCCCCTATGTAATCTGTTTTAACGGTATCTGTTCCTGAAATTAGGTACTGGCTTAGTTTCCCTCCTTCAGCATCATAGATGTTTTCAATGAGTTGGCTTAGACCAAAGTGTATCTTGTTTGGTAAACCTAAGTAGTTGTATTCAATCAGCGTAATACCCTTATTGGCATCGCTCTTCATACTACCATCATCGTAATACGTATAATCTACTGCGTTGCCATTGTCTTTGTGCCCAAGACTTGTGCTTGCCGCATCTGTGATACCCTGAAGCCTATTGCCTATGGTGCTGTTAAGGTAGGTGTAAGAAAGGTTATCTATACCGCCCCAAGTGCTGGCCGCAGTAAGTCCGTTTCGTTGCAAACTGTTGATATTCCCGTTGGGGTCATAACTTACAGCGGGTAAGCTGTAGTTTTCTGCCCCTTGTCCTGTGTAGGAAGCCGCACTCAGACGGTCATAACCATCATAAGCATAAGTAAAAGACCTAGCCTCTGCTGTGCTTGTAGCGGTATTAACGGTTTCCCAACGCTGCTTATTCAGTTTTCCATTATAAGTTTGAGCCGTTTCAAAATAATCTAGACTCAGTGCAAAGAGGTCATGTTCTGTAGTATCTAAAGAGCCATTATTGATGCTTTTGAGTTGCCCAAGGATATTATATGCATAGTCCACTTTTTGGATATATTCCCCTGCAACCTTCGCTAGGTAAACGCCATTTGTTGCCGTGTATGTGCCTGGTAAAAGGTTAACTGATTTTCCGGCTAAGTCAAAAGTCTGATCAGGAATAGCCGCACTGCGAATAATGCTTGTTTGCCCTCCGGCATTCAATTTCTTGGCTACCATTCTGCCGATACCGTCATATTCATAGCCCGCTATGGCTTCTGGTTCAGCATTATTCACCTGATGATACGCCCGTAACAATCGCCCTACATGGTCGTAGGCATAGTATTTACGGATTTGTAAGGTATCAGCATTAGGTTTTCTGTAGATACTGCGTTCTTCCAGCAGATCCCCTGCAAAATTGAGTACGGCATCGGTTTGGTTAATTCCTCCAAAGCGATTTTCGGTGTGTGTTTGAATAGGTCTGCCCCGATCATCGTAATACACCACCGATTTGAGCATTTGCCCATTACCAAGGTTTTTAACCAAGCTTCCTGTGGTCATGCCTTTGGTGCTTGTCCATTGGCTGCTTTTATAAGTCTGATAATTAAGAGCCGTATTGCCGACCCAAGTATAATCATCATAGTAAATGACATTATTTACATCTGTAGACGCAAGGGTAATGCTGCTTGGAAAACTTCGATTAGAATACCCAAACAGGTTACCGCCTGCCGTGCTTCGCTCTTCAAACTGTTCGCTGGCCGTAAAGGCTAAAAACGCATTTTGAATAGTACTGCGGCTGTCTGCACTGGTATATGTGCCACTCATGAGGGTTCGCCCGTGGCCATCGTATTTAACCCATACCCATAGGTTTGATTCACGCTGGCGAGCATCCTGTGATAGCACCAGCTGATCCAATTCGTTATAGATGCTGTATGTCCATCCTCCGCCAGGAACATGCGTTTCTACGGCTCGCCCTCTTCCGTCGTAATGTGTGGCATAGATACCTTCCTCAAAATAACTGCCTGTTTCTGTAAAGGTATTTTGGTTGTTAAAGGCCTTTGGCGGTACAATGTAACAAAGTCGTCCTATAAAATCATAGACATAGGCCGTACTTAAATAGGTGCTGCTGTTACGGTCTTTTTGCTGTACCAACAGCAAACGACCAGATTTTCCGCCTTTGTATTCCAAAATGGTATTTCCATCTTCATCTACCAGTGTGGTTTTTATCAAGTCACCATTGCTGTAGGTCTGTGTGCCGTCAATCGTTCCGTTTGATTGAATCACATATTTACGGATTCCCGCTCCGGCTGTTTCATAGTTTTGTACCACCCCTTTTTTACTCCCTGCCTGAAAAGCCTGACCCGGAGCAATACTTTTGATGGGACTACTGAAAGGAGAAGCATCATAACTATCCACCTCACTAAAGGGAGCAATATCGTCATAAAAACTTTGAGCTAAGGCGGCATAACCGCTCTGAAAAGCTCCACTTTGACTACTGGCCTGTGTAGGTAAATAGCCATATTTCGGCCGGCCTAGTGCATCCAGTTCCGATGTGCCTTGAATCATATCAAGGCTGTCAGGACTTGTTCCAAAGGATACCTGTTGTATACCTCTGCCCATGCCATCAAGATAGCTTATGGTTGTGATGCCCTTTGTAGGGTCGCTCAGGTCAGCGGGATTGGTCGTAGCAATCCGTGCTCTACTGCTTTGGATATACAATTTACTGGTGCTAGGCTGTAACTGTGCATGTGCCCAACTGGAAAGGAGAAGGAAGAAAAACAGTAACCTTTTCATAGTTATGGACATTTAGTTAGTGAACCGAAACTCCATTGTGTATGGTCTTCTGCCGCTCGATGCCAAAAGCCTTGTGGGCCGCCCGTATCGTAAGGCACGGTCACGTTGTAACCACTATCACCAACATTGGCTTTATACCAATTCACATTATCAACTGAAAATTCTGCATAAGAATCTGTCGCCAAGCCGCTCACTGAAACAAAAAAATCACAATTACCTGCATTATTCGTGCAAGAATTACTGCTCCAAGTTAAGGGGGGACTGGTGGTGCAAGAAGCATGATAATCCTGAGAAATTACCGTGGCCAAATTGTCAGAAGCTCTAGCCTTGAAATTCTGATAGGCATTCGTTGGGCTAAGGGTCAACGTGTAGGCTGTTGCTCCCGAATTGGCCGCTTGCCAGGAGCCGCCACCATTGGTGCTGAACTCAACGGTCGAGCCTAGCTCTAAACCAGATACGCCCATTGTTAGGCTAATTTGTCCGCCAGAACAAAGTTTAGAACGCTGGCTGTTATCCCATAATAAGTTAGAGACTTGAGGGGTAACATTGACATTATAGGCTTGTGTGCTGATTACCCTATTATTATGGTCTCTGACATTCAGTAGACGATTAGTCCCCGCCTGATACGTATAACGACTCTCCATTAAGTTAGGGCTAATCTTCTTAGTCACCCCTTGAAAAACTTTCCCATATTCTACCGTTTGTCTAAGTGAGTCGCTCTTACCACTATTAGAAGTGCCACTTAAAGCCAAAGTACCCGTAGCATCATAGGTTTGCATTGCTTTTGCTCCGTATTTAATTTCTGAGCTGAGGGGCATACCTTTTGTATTGTAAGTTAGGGTAGCCGTCCGAGCTGTGCCATAATCGCTGTCTTTGTCCATCAGGTAATTGGACTCATTATAAGTCACCTCCTGAAAACTAGCTTTAGGAATACTTCTCAACGCATAGGAGCTGTTGGGCAAAGTATTATAGGCTGAATTTGCCGGATAATAGTTTTGATACATGGCCTGTACGGTCTGGTCATTCATCTTTGTCAGGCTTTCTACCGAATAACTATAAATGTGTTTTTCGATTGCTTCAAAAATACCTCTAGACTCATAGTTCATGGGCGGAACAATGGTTACAATGGAATCTCTATAGCATAAGGGATGCGGGCAAACTCTGTCTTCACATTCAGGGTCGCAGAAGTTAATGATGTAGGAATCGAAGTTAAAATCAGCGGTGTATTTAGTTAGGTTTTCAATGGCTGTGCCCGCTTCATCGTTGGTGGTAATTTTAACAGGCATATTGTGCTTGCCCTTGTAGGTGTTTTTATACGCCGTGGGCATTTCATCTTTATAGGTATAGTCCACCTCTTGAACGATTGGTGTACCCGTCCCATCCCTTGAAAATTGCTTGCTTAGCTGGCTTTCAGGGCGATATTTTCTAAAAACTTCGTAGTAAGGTATTGTGGTAGTAAAGTAACCACTACTAAAGTTTTGTTGGTAAAACTTAGCTGAATAGGTGCTGTCATATTTTATGCCTCCATTGGCGGTATAGCCATAGTTTTCTATTTGAAGTGTATCATTGCTTTGATTGTAAACCTCTTTCTCTAAAAGCTGTCCTAAACTAAAATCATGACTTAGGTTAAAATAGACTGGGTTGTAATCACAAATACCACTACAGGAAGGAACTTTAATACTTCCCTCTGTTTCGTCCTGATCAAAATACCAGACTACTTTCCCTGTTTGAATAGTATTGTCAGAAGAACTTGTTTTTTCCGTTACCCGACTATAACCAACCGATGGCCTGCCTGATTCTGCCAAAAGTGAAGCATAAAGTTCTGAGTGGGTAAAATAATTTGGATATTGAACAACTCTATAAATGGGCTTTATAAAAAGAAATCCAGAAGAGCCTGAGCCTGCGGCATTTAGGTACTCATATGTTTTTTTAGTCTCCTGATTCCGAACTAAATCTTTGTAATGAATTTCTTTGATTCTCAATCCCCCAACTGGTGGACTATAATTATAGGCTTCATTGGCTTCGTAGGTAAAACTGGTCTCACTTCCTGCCGTATGAGCAATTTTGGAAAGTACATGTTTTGGGGCAAAAGCAAAGTCAACCGAACGATCGCTGCTACAGCTGGTGTTTGTGTTCAAATAATCCACCCCAATTAACCCTTTGGTGTTTGTTTCCTTTCCGTTGGCATATCCCCAGTGATCCACACCATAACTAAATCTACTGGCCAATGTATCTGACTCGTTCAGGTAGCTAAAATTGTAGGTGGTATTGTCAGGCATGGACAAGGAACTTAGTTTTAACCGCTTTTTATGAGTGCTTCCTACATCACCGCTGACATAGCCAGACGGTAAGGATTGAGTATCTTCTCCATTAAAATAACCGTAATTAAATTGGTAGCTTGAATAGATGGTCGGACTGGCCTCATTGTCGGAAACCTGTATGCTCAATAGTATCTTAGCCGCTGACTGACTGGTAGGAGCATTGCCCCAACTGTCTATATCGTATCGGACCCCACCTGTAATTGTGCAAACTGTGTCCGGCGGAGAAACCGAATAATCTGTGCTACAAGTTTCCAATCCAGCATTGAAAACAATTTTTATGTGCGGGCTAGAAATCTGAGAAATTTGAGCTCCACGAACATAAACTTTATTTAGTTTTTTGCTAACACTGGAAGGACAAGACCCCTCTTCCTGGTTTTCAGCCAATTTATAATAGGTGTAAGCAATACGGTCGTATTCAAAATTGATAACTTCACCATATGGCGATTCTATTTTTGAACAATTCCAGGCACTAGCTAATAAGCTGTTATTTAGAAAGCTCAAGAAATTACTACCACCTGGATAAAAACCATTGTTTTGTGCATCCTTGACTTCTACTTCGGTCGTTTCTTCTACATTCGCAATAGGGAAATAGAGCAAAGAGCCATCAGCCATGGTGAACTTAAATTCCGTGAATTTACGGGCATAATGGTTAGACCCACTTTCATTTGGATTGTTGATCCATTGTACCTCTACTTTAATATCAGCTTCAGGGAAAAAATGTGGCCGCTTATAACGGTCAAACATGAATTTATATGTGCCCGAAGGTGTATTCAAAAAGAAAATGTCCGCCTCTTTATCCTGCGTGATATCGGAAAGAGTTAGAGATGTACCATAAAAATAATAACCCTTTCGTCCTACATTGTTGTTTAAGCTGCCTTCATCTGGAAAGCCTCTGACTATTCTAGAAAGCGTTGGTATTCCGCTTAATTCCCATCCCAAACCTGTCCATCCAGATAAAGCATGTGTACGTATGGTACTAGGGTTATAATTTAAGCCTAAGGAAACGCCTACCCGCCCTTCGGACATTCCTGTTAGGGGAATGTTGATTTGGGGCGTACCTGTATATAAATTAACAGGGATGTCCTGAATCGCATTAGCTCGGCTTGTTTCTGGAGATGGGCTAGCAATGTTATAACCAACACCAACGGAAGCGGTTGTCGGGTCTTCAGAACTGTTCTTAACAAAGATAGAAATAGGTTCTTCTAAAGGCGGGTAATAAGGTACGGGCTCAACCCGGTGTCTAATCTCTTGAGCAAAAGAGCCGTCATAAATACAGCAGAGCAGTAAAAGAATTGGGATTTTCTTTATCATTGTTGTGATTGCGATTATCCTCTTGGCAACCCACCAATCAAAGAACTAGATATGATATGGGGCGGTAGCATGGAGGCATCGGTGAATTTTAAGCTTTAATCCATGTGACATTTAACAAATGGATTGGGTTAGGTGCTTTCGCAAATTATTTTTCTGGAAGTAAGTTATTTAAATACTTCCTATCTCTCCAAATAATTAGAAATAAATTGATTATTCGGTAGGCTCACAAAGACAAACGGCTTTTAGAAAGTGAAGGGTTCTTAATCCTTTTCTTTAACAAATCGTTCAAGTCCTTGATACTACCATACAAATCATATTTGTCCTGAATATTTTCACCCCCCTCCTCCATGAATTTGATACCCACTTTTTTTGCTTCTATCGTTGTCGAGGTAAAGTTTATATTTTGATACGAACCGTTTTGGATGTGTTCCAAAAGCTCTGTTGCTGTTGTATAAAATAACAAAAGGCTGCCTCAAAATGGAGAGACAGCCTCTTGTTGCTCAGAGATTACATTCTTACTCTATAACGACTCTTGTACTTCCTGTTTTACCATTCGTAACTGCTTGAATAAAATAAGTCCCGGGATTAATGTTTTTAATATTTAAATCCTCAACGGTCAGTCCGGCTTGTCCTGTAAAGGCATGCTCAAAGTGCTTTCTTCCAAGAAGGTCTAATAGGTTAAGCGTAACCAGCTCTTCTTGTTCTAAGTTAATATGTACCTTAAACCTTCCTGAATTTGGATTTGGACTTACGGTAATAAAAGGTAATTCCGCTTCCTCCGTTTCTCTAGCCTCTTCCAAATTACCCATTCTTACACCAGAAGGGCAACTTGCACTTGCTAAAGAAAACAAACGGTAAGGCTGAAACCCTTGTGTATTATCTCCACACATTTGAAGATTGTTCAAAGAACCAGCTCCTTCATGATCCCAAGTAGTACCGTTCGAGGCAAAGAATCTGAAATCATTCCCATTCATGTCAAACTGCCATAGTTGGTTGGATTGACCACTGGAGGTAGTTCGTTTTATTCTTGCTCCACAATACATGTCTGTAGCGTAAAGAAACTTGCCACTCCCTTCACCAGAAGTCACCTTCCAATTTACATTGTCCGAACTGGTAAATTTCCAAATTTTATTGCTCCCAGAATTACCAGATTGGAATTCGTTAAAATCACCTCCAATGGCCGTTAGGTAATTATTGTTAGAGTTTGATTTAATCGTGTAACATGCTCCATTCGTTATTGGGCCAGAACTGTTGTTGTTATACGTAGAATAGTAATGTGTACCATTTGATTGATATAAATAGTAACCAGGTGGCGTATTAAAGGTAGGCGTATTAGCGTTATTCGGACCTTCAAGACCACCGTATTGGGAATAAATCATGCCCCAACAGGAATTATTGAAGTCGTTGCTGTAGGAGGTTGTGAAATCGCCTCTTGTAAGCATTTCTGAGGCTCTAACTACAAATTCGTCATACTGTGAGCCATTCACATTAACTTTTTGGGTTAACCAATACTGATTATTGAAAAATCGAGCGAAGAAAGAATCTCCAGTTACTGTCCAAACTCCCATATAAAGATTATTTGATAATGGAGCACAATTGTTTGAATTAGTAACGGTAACGGTTACAGTTCTATTTGCACTTGATTGTGAACCGCTTACACATTTGACAGTATAATTTGTAGTTGTACTAGGGTATACAGTCACAGGAGAACCTGTCTGATTAGTACTCCATGTTACAGTCCCTTGGCTACATGTGGCAGATAAACTTGAGGGTGAATTAGCAGTTACGGGTGTGGGGTTGGCAAAATAATTGGTTGGTTCAGGAACATTGTTTGAGCCTCCTCCTCCAGAACCACTTAGATAAACGTTAACCCAATCAGCCCAATCGCCCCACTGGCCATCTCCTGTCTCGTTAGAAATTAATTCTAAAGTACCACCACCAGATACATTAACTGAAAAATCTTCTGCGGCTGAATTTATACTGTGTATCCCACTAGACCAAATTACAGAACCATTCAGTTTAATTTGAAAGCTACAGTTCATTGGTCCACAGGCACAGTTATCAGCTCCATCATCTCTTCCCACTTTACCGTTAAAAAAGCTATAGCCAGAAGGAATGTTATAAACAATACTACCTTGAGCAGAAGTTCCTATGCCTTGCGTATATTGAATTCCGTTAATGTACATATCATTGCCAGCGATATTAGTTCCGTTAAAGTTAGTTGTAAGATAGCTTTGGGAATAGGAGACGGGCGTAAGAGTAGTTAAAGAGACTTCTGAAACGGAGGTTCCCGTTTGTGAAATTGTCAAATTCCTGTCTGGTACAGTGTTGCTTCTGTCTCGAATAATTAGGGTATGAGATCTGGTAGAAGTGGAGGTATTAGGTGATGGATTAAGATTTAAGGGAGTCGTTCCAAATCCCCCTTCCTGAGTATTAATGGTTACCCAAGAAGGTGCGTTTATTACATCCCAAACCACCCCGTTAGATTCTACCAGAATGTCCTTACTAACATAATTAGAGGAAGGGAAACTTAGTGATGTTTGAGAAAGCGAGACATTTCTTGCTAAGGCGTCAGCATTATTTCTTGAAATAAATGGTTGAGAAATTTTTAAATTAGGCAAATCCCAGCCATCTGTTGCTGTATCAGTATCATTTGTCATGTAACAGATATATGTATCGGGGTCGTTGGAATTTAAAACTTCCTTAAAGTTATTTGTCGTAGGAGTAACCTCACCAATCCCCTGACCATTCTTGCACCAAAAATATTTAGAGTAACCAGCCGGTGCTGTTATTTTGTACCCCCCCGATATGGAACTAACAGTAAGAGTTTCAAGAGAGCTTATCGGGTTTAAATTATTTGTTGCCGCAAACTTATGAGTACCGTTCCCATTATACAATTGGTTAAACCATAGATCACTTAATTTGAAAAGACCATCTGAGCCAGTAGAAGTTTCAGAATTCGTATTACCTGAATCGTTTCCTGAGAAATGAATTCTCTGATGTTTAGCTCGATATGATTCCTTATATAAGTCAGTTTCAGGACCTGCATATACATGAATACCCTGAACTGCTGAGTTTTGCGAATTAATTATCCCAGGGGAGGTGGAGATATGCGATAGATCACCTCTTATTGCCGGGTAATCAGCGTTTTCAGCGGAAAAAGTAGGATCAGGATCGGCCCAAAATTTATTCGATCCTAGTGTTCTATAACTTGTTCTAGCTATAACCCAATTTAAATCTGTACTGTTACTAGAACCAGTAGCAGCTCGACTCCATGTTATTAATTGATTTAATGCACCGGTATAGTCAGTGAGGTAGGTACTAGAATTATTTGTTGATTGTCGACCAGAAAACAGTTTTGTGTCATCTTCACCTTGTTGCCAAAGAACGGCTCTTAAACCTGTCGCCTTTCCCAAAGTTTGAATTAGACTTCGCATTATTTGGAAAGTGGGTTTGTTATTATCGGTATACGAGATTCCTGTGGAGGTTAGATCTCCGGTCCAATCTGCTATAGCCGTGCCCGGTTTAGCTACATTAAATAACGCTACAGGGGTTCCTGTTGAAGCCACTTTGTTTGCAAAAGGAACCCATGACCACGAATCTCTTCCATTTGGGAAAATTCCAGAGCCGGTCTGACTAGCAGTGTTATTTTCTAGCTTCGAAAATCCAATTTGGTTAAATGAACTTACGCCAGTAGGCAGACCTTTGATATTAGTATTATTTAAAGTACCGGAGTTAGATGGCAAACCCCTTACCGCATCATGCTGTTGAGTTCCAGCAAGAGTGTAGGATTGTAAGATATTCGCTTCTTCCTCACTTTCATCCTCATCTATTCCTCCGTAACCCGAAGCATTAGATTGACCGCTTATTAAATACACATCCCCAACACCAAAGGTGATTTGATGGCAAAGATACACGTTCAAGCCTACGTGTGGTCCAAAAGTTATTTTGTACCATCCTTTTGATAGATTGGATATGGAATCATTAATTAATTTGTAATAGCCCGCCTGAAGGCCAGGACTAAAGCCATAACCATAAATTTTAGGTATGCTAGTATTGACCTGTCCATTTTGATTGTTCAAAGTCTCTATATAATATCCGAATCCACTATATGTTGTGGCGTCAATACCACTGACTATAGCTGAAAAAGGAATGTCCGCAGAACCATTGTTTTGTTGAAAAACCATTCCATTTAAAGGAAAAGTAATGCGTGTGGTTTGTGTAAACCCGATTACGGAATTTAGGCATATAGCAAGTATTGCTAAACTACTTTTTAGCGTAAATTTCATTTTAAGTTGGTTTAAGTGAAGATTTAATTTTCTAAATAGAATCGAGTTTCAATAAGAGGAATATCTGTCTCGTATTTCTTGTTAATTGCGTTTATAGTTTCATTTGCAATTATGGCTTGGCCAAAAGCTGTTGGATAAATTCCGTCTAAGGAAAAAAAGTTGCCTTCAGGCCAGCTAGGATTTACAGCGACTCCATCGTTTGTGACATATTTTCCTTCTAGTATTTTGCGATATAGAGTAAGTAGGTCAACTTTGGCCAAATTATAACGCTCAGCCATCATGTCTATTTTTTCGTCGTATTTTATAAATCTATCATAATCCCTTGCTCTAGCTAAAACATAACTTTGCCTTGAAATAGGTGGATTAGGCGGGATTCCTGATTTTAATGAAATATGCACTTTGGGACTAAGTAAGGAATCTATCTGAGAGACGGGCATTAAATGAACTTTTTCTGCGTTACTTGGATATGGCCCAATATCTTGAATTACAACAGACTGAGAACCAAAAATTTTCTCTACTTCAAGAGGGTTTATCGAATTGAAATATGGCAATTCCCAATAATTTGGCATGTTATATACTACTCCCTTATGAACCAACTCTTTTTCGAATAGTGTTCTCAAAAGTTTTACATCGGAATCAATTTTTGAATAAGAGTACTGGTCTGGATCCAACTTATCTTCAGTAAAGATGTATTCTTTTTGATTAATAAATTCACCTTTACCAAAAGGGATATCATAGGCCTGAGGTAGATTACCTTTACGAAGTTCGCCGAAATTCATTAAAACAAGGTCATACTTTTTGGTTTGAAGTTTCTCAAGTATGGTACTCTTTTTTTCCTTTATAAAAATTCTTCTATAAAGTTGAGATTCTAAATAGTGGATGGGTTCGTTTACAACATTTTCTCCTGAATAACTATAGTCCGATGTCATAGTTGCAACTAATAGTTTTCCGGCTGTCATATTAAGATAGGAGAAATTATCTATTTCTGTATTCTCAGAGCCCTTTAATTTTATACCCATTTCGTCACTAGCTGTAATTCCAGTATTATTGTTTGCCAATTTAAATTTGGGCGTTGGACCTCCAGTGTAATTTTCCTTAGATCTAACCATTCTCCCAACCCCGTTGTAGTCTGAAGGGAAAAACTTAGGTTGCTTAAACGCTATATTCATTTGTTTGGCGACTAAAGCTGGATAGGAGGTTTCAATTCCTTCGTTGAAATATCCACCATCTCTAAAACCCGCGGCGGCTCCTCCTCCAAATGCGGCCATTTTCACTTCTGTATCTAAATCTAACGGGTTTTTAATATTTCCGAGTTTCCTAGGTTCTGTGCTTTTTGGTGAAGAAAGTGGTTGTTTGTAGCGTACCAGAGTATCTCCGAGAAATATATAAGACCTAGAATTGGGCAGTTTATCTTTATTTATTTCGTAAACCTTTTCAATCCTATTATCAATAGTGTCTCCATCAATAACGGAGAATGATAAATCAGGGATTTCGGGTAATAAATCAGCGGAATTACAACTTATCATGGAAGCGGTAATAAAAGCAGTTGCGAGAAATGTCATTATGTATTTGTTATTCATTGTGAACGATAAGATTTATACGTATAAATTTAGCTTATTATACTCATTCAAAGGTAACTAGCCCGTGTAGCTTGCTTGAAGAATAAAGACCAAATGAGTAATTTTGTCGATTAATATTTACTGTGCTGGTTATAAGTGCTTTGAGGCTTGTTTGGCTAAAAAGGCCTTGGTTATGATATGTTTTAGGTATATAAATTGGCTCTTTAGGAGTACGAAGTATGTTTAGGTTTGATTGAGCGTTGGTTTGTCAATTTTACCAATTTCTTTTTCTGAACTTAGCCTCTTTTTTAACAAATCGTTCAAGTCCTTAGAACTGCCATACAAATCATATTTGTCCTGAATGTTTTCAACCCCCTCCTCCACGAATTTCGCAACCATCTTTTTTCCGCTTCTATCGTTGTCTAGCCAAAGGTTTACATTTTGATACACTCCGTTTTGGATGTGTCCCAAAGTATTTTGAAAAGAGGACAAGGAGTGCATGATGATGGTGTCTCCCTGAAGCTTTGAGCCATTGAAAAGCACTAGGAGAGAAAGGAAGTCTAGCATTCCCTCAAAGACATTAAGAGAGCGGGCAGTATCGTTTCCTTTTATAATGGTAATATCTCTTTTAATAAGGGCTGATTTGAATACTGGCGTATCAGAGGCAGAACGGATTTCATACCCCCCTGCTCTGTTTTCAATACCAAAGGCAAAGAATACTTTATCCTTTTTAAGATTGCGGTATTGCACTTCAATAAGGTATTTATTGACCAATTCTTTTGGAATCCCCCTGCCCTGTAAGTATTGAAATATGGCTGGATGAGCAACCGGCTTTGCTCTGATGAATTCCAAATCACGAGGGAGTTCTTCTTTTATTTCTTCAAAGGAGCTTGCAGAAGGAAAAAGAGGTTTCGTAGGTATAGTGCTTCCCAAACCAACATCTTCCAGAAAAGCGAGTGCATCTGCTACAGCAGAGGGCTTGCCACTGCTTTGTAGGTATTTCATGGCAAAATCTACCACAGAGCGAGAGCCTTCGGCCTCTCCATGGTCATACCAACAATTATCCCTAACATTGATGTAAAAGCTAGGTTCTGCCTCGGAGCGAAACGGGCTTAGATATCGCCATTCACTACCGCCCCGCTCTTTCTTTTTAACCTCATAGCCTAGTTTTTCCATCAGGTCAGTCATACGGATAGTATTATTGGCTTGTTTACAATTCATATTTTCAACTTCAGGAGTGGATTCACCCTTTCTCCTGCCTTTTTATTCTTTCAGTGAGCATCCTAATTTACATCAACTTGGTGATATTTTGGGCACTGTATTATCCAAATACCCTGCTTTAAGGGCAAAACGTGCCAAAGTATCCATTATTTGCTCATCTAAAGCTTTAGTATTAATTAAATTGGGTTTTATCTCGGAAGTAAATTTCCGATCCCGTGTTTCTTGATTTTTTTGCCTCTCTTGTGGATGTTTTGGCTTATAAACCTTCCTGATAGCCCCGAAATTCAGCGTAATCTTAATACCGATATAATAGCCCATACGATCCTTGATGCGTGAATAGGTCAGATACCCCTCCTCCATAGCATCTTGAAGGTAATTATAGACCATCCTGTTTGACCGGCTTAAATGTTTAGCCAAAATTCCCGTGGTGGTTTTGATAGCCCCCTGCCCTTTACCGTTCCATCCAGCAAGTAAGGTCAGCATCATTCTGGTCATTGGCATCAAGCGTGGATTACGAACGAAGCTTTGTTTTATAGGTTTAACGAAAGTGCCGTTATCCTCTGGACACAGCAAGGATTTACGCTTTGGCTGGTCAGAAGATATCTCAGGCTTTTCTAAATATGGGTCAAATGTCCTTATAAGAGCAACTGCTCCAATTTGGGCAAAGCCCTGAAGCGAGGCTTCTCTTTTTCTTGGTGAAGTAAGTTTTGGATAATGCATGGCTGTCTAACCGCCCTGCCCTAAAAATAAGATACAAAAAGGCATTGCAAGCATAATTATGCTTGCATTGAAAGGACCAAAGCTGTAGACTTTTAAGTGCGAATTAAGAGGTACAGGTGTGTATCCAATAAAAGCCCCGGTTTTAGAGATCGGGGTTTTTGCTTTTTAAGTTCCCTATTTAAAGCTAAGGCTGCTCCTTCTTGAGTTTTGGTTGAATGTGGTCTTCTCACCATTGAAAAGTGAGAAGGGCGGGGTGATTCTATAAGAATCGCACTTTACAGTAACACAACTGTCAGATTTGTTCAATGATAGTAAAGCAGTAAAGTTGAAAAATCAATAAAAACAAGCACTTAACCACACCTTACTGTAAAGTAGCCTCTTCCTTACTGTCAAATCTTACAAACGCTTACAGTCAGTGATTGTCAGGTTTACAGCGAAATCTGACTGTAAAGAGCCGTCAGATTTTACACTGACCGTACTGTAAGCTTACAGTAAGACTTGAGGATAAGCGAGCAGGGGGCTTGAATACACTTGTCAGTAGAAAAAATATAGGGTAGACTTTTTACAGTAAAGAATAAGGAGCAAGTTATGAGTAAGGTAACCGTACGACAAGCCGCAGAACTAACGGATAAAAGCAGACAAACAATCAATGATGCTACCAAGGATGGTACATTAAGTTTTGAGAAGAACGCCAGAGGGCACAAAGTCATTGACGTGTCAGAATTGGAGCGTGTTTTTTCAATAATCAACAAACCTGATGCTGTAAAGAAACAGTCAGATAGTGTAAAATCTGACAGTAAGGTTACAGTAAAGCCGTCAGATTGGGAAAAACAGCTTGAAGCGATCCGTCATGAGATAGCTGATTCCCGTGAAAAAGAGCGAGAAGCCCTACACCAGCAAATTGAGCTTCTGACTAGAACTGTGGAAGAAGGTCGTAAGGACAAAGAAACCTATGTGCGTTTACTGGAAGACCATTCCGGCAAAAAGAATGATTCTGAAATCGAGCATCTGAAAAAAGCAAATGATGATTTGGCCAAACAGGTACAAGAGCTTCTAAATGTAGAGAAGGCACGACAAAAAGAGCGTCAGGATGCAATTAAGCGAAGACGTGAAGAAAAACTCAAAGCTTTGGAAGTCGAGCAGAGTAGGGGCTTCTTTTCTAAATTGTTTGGATAGCAAGATTTAAACAATAGAACACCTCACAAACAGAATTTCAGTGATAAGAATGACCCCATTAGAAAAAATAAATAGCCCCATCATATTTGAAATCCCGTATCCTGATACTGCTCCATTAGAAGAAGTGGTTCAGGTCGTTAATTTATCTAGATGTGCTTTGGCTTGCTATAGTCATGTTCCTGGTCATTTTTCAACAAAGGGCTATTCCATTGAATATGTCGGGTTTGATTGCCTGGATGGCTATAATTATTATAGATCATGGTTAGAGCAGTATGATTGGAATCTAAAGGATACCTTGATTGCTTGGCACAATGATCCAACTTTCACGAATCAACTTCATCCAAAGGCACGGGAGTTAATTTGCAATACAAGGTTAAAGGATTTTGATTTTCTCGAAAAACAACCCTCCAAACGATGTGGGTTATTCAGCTTCCTCATTGATACAGAAGCCAGTTTTGAAGAGCTCAACCAATTAACAACACTTTCCGCCCAATTCGAAAAGTTTTCAAATCGGGACAAAAAAGTAGCTTTAGAGGACTTTGCACTACTGCGTAAACAGTTAAAGGAAGCAAACCCTTTTCCTAAGCCACAATTATAAATTAAAACGAGGGTATTGATCTGATGCAATCGAGCAATATTCTAGTTACCGCTTACTACCCAAAATGTATCCCACGGAAAAGCACCTTTTCAGCATGGTCAAATGTGAATATCCAAAGGATTTCGCTTTGAGTTGATGATATGGTGCCGAAGAGAGTAGGGGGCCTAAATGTTCGGCATACCGCAATAGGAATTACTCAAGTTTCTGTCTGAAAAAAAACTTCCTGTATATATCTATCATTCAGCATTTCATATTGACAATTACGTTATTCGATCTCAAAAACAACAGCAAATAACATGTAACTTATTGATAAACAAGTGATAGTGACAAAAAATATAGACTAGCCGTATAATAAGTTTTTTACATGTAATTTTTTTTTCTTTCTACCTTCGAGCGTATTTACAAATGTCATTTAAGTTAATTCACAATTTTAAAATCAATTTAATCCATCATGAGAAATCATTTCACACTTTCGCATTATGCACTTATTTTAATCATGTTTTTCTTTCTTTCCTGCGAAAAAGAAGGGTCGAATGAAGCCACTAATATCCAAGAGATAGCCCCTTTGGAAACAGAAGGATTACAGCCACAATTTACGGTCTAATGGGCAAACCGAAGACCTGACAGTCATAGAAGGAATAATTCATTTTAAATCAATGGATACTTTTCGTGAATTATCGACCAAAAGTATAGATGAATTAAATAAACTAAGTTCTGATTATATAAATTTTGACTCGAAAGAAAAGAAATACATAGAAATGAACGAAGCATGTGAGAAGCTAACCTCACGGGAAGAATTCAATGAGCTTTTAAAGAAATATAGTAATTCTGTAGAGCTTGTTGGCGATGAGATTGAGATTGCGGATAAAACAATTTATGATAGATTTATCCCAGATATAGATAGACCATATTTCTACATTGGTGAGATGATTCAGATATATAAAAATGGAGAACAAATCACCATTATGGATGGTGATCTTAATAAAGTTCAACCTGTTTTATCTGGAGAAAAGGACCTTCTATCTGTAGCCAGAGCTCGTATCTCAGGCTCACATTCAAAATTTAGAGCCATTAATGCATCATGTCAATATATGGAAGCCTCTTTTACAACACATAATAATTACAAAGGGATCTCTTGGGCTAATTCATATTCTGTGGGCAATGTTACAGGGCTCGTCATAAATGGAAAATACCAGTATCGCATGAATGTCTCTACGAATACTGGGGGACAGGTCAGGAAGAAGACCTTTGGGATTTGGCATAACAAAAACACAGATAAAACTGTTTATAGAAACCATACAATTAATGCCTATTTAGATGGCGTTCAGGTTATAAACGAGCCTCAAGATGCGGTCAGTACAATTAACGGCAGCTATGAAAACAGGGTATTTACTGATGAAGAAAGCTCACCACTCATATATTTGCTGGAAGACGAGCTTGACCGATATACCGTCAGCCTTACCGAAGGCACTGGAAGGCTATCTTCCTCATCTTTAAGTGGGGCTAGCGTTTGGTATAAATGCCCATAACCCAATGAGTCGTATTATTTTTTATCTATTTCTTCTGACTCAGACAATTCCATGTCTGGGTCAGAAGAATCTAATTGACCTAAACATTAGCTATGTACAAGGAAATGCCTCAATTAAAGAGTCTTGGAATGTCCTAAATGGTAGACCGGGATACAAATCAGTAAATGGTTATAATATTGGGCTCCAATGGTCAAAGAAGCAGAAAGCAAATACCCAATCATTACTTGATAATTGGTCAGTTTTAATCACTTTTAAGAATTTTGGAATTGAAGGGCCAAATTCATTTCCTTCAATAAGACAATACGAAAGGTTCTCAACTCTTGGACTTGCCTTAAACAGAAAATTCAAGATACTAAAAAATACATACCTGGAAGGAGCACCTACAATTAACTATCTAACATCCTTTAATTCTTTCACCTCTAATAGTACAGGAACTTATAAACATAATAACTATTTTGGCCAAGGTTTTAATTCTGACAAGGTTAGTTTTAATAAACTCACCCTAGGTGCCTCTCTTGGCCTAAACTATGTTTTAGGTCGTACCCAGTTAAAATTAAAGTGGAATCCTGCTTTTACACCTCTTGCGTATATTAACACTCTCCAGTTGTTAAAAATGTACCCTTCCAGTTTTGACCTAGGAATTTCAACTTCCTTTATACATTTCTGAACGTTTAAGAAACGAGAGATAATGTTTCATCATAGGAAAGCCCCTTTTCAGCCAAGGTCAATGAGTGCATATCCAAACGATTTTGCTTTACCGGATGGTATGGTGCGTATGAGAGTAGGGAGCCTAAATGTTCGGCATACCGCAATAGGGATTGAAGTGGTTACCCTGCAGCACGCTTTTGGTTGAGAAGCGTAAAAGCGTAAAGCCCGACCCAATAGGGGATTGCCCGAAATGTCAGGTTTTAAATTTATATATAAAAACACTTACCTTTGTTGTTTGCACAACTTAAAATTTTTCTAAAATGAACACATTCGTGAGTTTTTTACCCGCTGCCGCAATAATTACGGCTTTGTTTGGCTTTTTTCAATTATTTAGGTTTTTATTTAGGCGGTTTGCCCAAAGGTTCACAGAATGGCCTCTTTTGTTAATTGCCTTTTAGCAGGCTTTTTTATTTATTTGGTACTTTCTTCAATGGATAAGTCTCAAAAGTTTTAATGAAAAGCTATCCTTCATTATAGTTTATTTTGTAGGAAACGAGGTTTTATTTTTCTTTAGATAACATGCTTTTTGGACAGAGTAGGTGACTCCGCTCATGGATATAGCGGTAATTAAGCAAAGGCGGTGGGGAAACCCAAAGCTTTGAAAATTGATGAGATAGTGGCTTCTTTTCAAAATCATTTGGTAATTCAATGACATATTCTTTGACAAGTGGCGAAATGCGAGTAACTTTTCTTTAAAAAAAAAGATTATGAAAGGAACACTCCGAATATGGCGAAGCTCAACCGATGGTCTGAACTTTGCTGATGATTCTAGCCATGATAAAGGGGATAATTATGTCACCAGATTGTTGAAGTTAATCCCCTCAGATATTCTAGCGTTATATATATTTGGTCAAAATACTATTCCTGATGAGAACGTAAACGCACTGCTAGTTTTTACTATTGTATGTTCTGTTTTGTTGGTTCTTACTCGGATGCAATTAACAAGTGAAGGAGGCGGCCAGAGTCCACAATGGGCGGCTATCTTTATTTCTTTAATTTCATTTTTTATTTGGGTGTATTCCATAGGTCAGTTATTTGTGAAACTTGGCTGGCATGAGAAATGGATAGCAACGCTGATGATGGCCGTATGGGTATTTGTAGTCCCATACATTTATAAAGGCGACCTTAAGGCTTAATGAATCCGAATGAAAGATTGGCATAGATTTGATACCACATTATTGCCCAAGGAATATGGAGCATTTTACGAGGAACTCATCAATTTCTGGTACGATTCTGAGGGGAAGGAAAAAAGCTTTAACAAGCCGAAGCCATTTGTGAGAACAGAATATTTGGATGACAGAAGAATTAATGCAAGGGTTAAAAAGGAAGCGGAAGATAAGTTCGTAATTGGTATACACATTGCTCTACCTTGCATTCTCCACTATTACTTTAATAACCTAATGAGGTCGCCAATGCTTTTAGATCATCTTGGCGATGTTAAAAAGGAGCATTTTTACAGGGACTTTAGCTTGAATGGAATACCCCTTTCCTTACCAAAAGACTTGGCAATTGAAGAGGCTATTCCGGGCATAATCGGTGCTTCAAGACCCAAGCAAGATGTCAGGGCCGAAGCGGCCAGTCGGCTTACACAAATAGCTATGTCTTTTTGTGTTTATCATGAATTAAGTCACATCGAAATTGGCCATGTTAACGCTTTGATTGATAGCAATGGGTCATCTTTTTTTCTTGAACTGGGAGGAGGGAGCCTCTTTGAATGGAGGCATAGACGAATAAGAAGAGTATGGGAATATGAAGCCGATAAAATTGCCTCTATTATGGTTGTATCAGATTTGCTGAGAGAGCAAAATTCGGATGCCTTCTACAACTCATTTCAGATAGATCCTAGAGAATCACCTTACGAAATAATGGGGTTAGTAACTCTGGCGATTTATGGAGTCTTTCATTTGTTTTCACAAGCAAGCCAAAAATCAATAATGAGTTCAAAAGTTCACCCTCACCCATTTGTTAGAATTGCGGCCATAAGTGAAGAATTAATAAGTTCTATGCTCGAGCATAAGAAAAATACTTTCTCCGATGGAGAACGGTTACGAAACACGATTTTTGAAGGAATTCTAGTGGCAAATAGTGCTTGGGGGGACATGGGTTTATCAGACTCATCCAATTTTAAAGATCTTTCTAGTTGGAAAAGTGTTTTTAAGGTCGTTGATCGCCTTGAAAGTCAGCGTTTGAAGTATAATAGAAAATACCGTGATAAAGGATGGTATTATCCTTTCACTTCGGTTTAAGAGAAAATTCAGTGTCTCTCTGCTTGCCTTCAATTTCCTCCAGTTTGTCCAATAGGTTAAACATGGCCTGCGGTATTGGACAAAATGGTTTACCACGATAAATGGTAAAATTTGTTTTAAGCAAAATAAGTTGCACTTCGTAGGCATAATCACCTACCACGTTGGAGTTTATCCTTGCGAATGGTAGCCCAAGGGTTTTGAGTTCTTTATTAATTTGTGAGCTTTCTTTGTGGGATAGCTCGTCAAATTTAATGAAGGAGATAGTGTCTCCATTACTACCTAATAAACCGCCTGTCATTTTTACGACAAGAGATTTGTTCATTTTAAATGAACCATTAAACCAGGATGTTAATAGCATTTTTTTTATCCATGGGTTCTTTAGGCTCTTTTATATTCCTACCAAAGAAATCGAAATGGCTAGTTTGTACGCCTAAAATTTTAGATATTCCACCCGAAAATTCTAGAATGCTATGCTTTGGAAGTCCAGTGATTTTAATCCAGAAAACATACAAGAAGAAAGTTTAAGGAGAATTTACACCTATCAGGCAATTAGGGCCAATGAGGTTTATAGTTCCTTCTCTGCTCATTATCCAAGAGGTAAAAAACGTATCTTGGATTATAAATACATAAAAGGAGATAAACTTAGGGCTTATACAACGAGCATTTGGAAGTATGATAAAATTAGGGTTTCCTCTCCAACCATCTATATGGTTCGCTCACTATGTGATCAATTATTAGCTAATGAAGGGTTTCTACCAACGATTGTTGGTTCTGATAAATATGCCAAGCGTGAGAATATTCCCAATTTTCTGGCTGATCCATTTGAGGTAAACTTCCAATTACAGGGTGAGGCTCCCGATAACGCCAACCGGCTTTTGTTTTCAGATTTAATGGCTGATATGTGTGCGACATTTATTCTTTGTCATGAGATAGGCCATATTATTTGTGGCCATACCGCATTTTTTAAGACCCTCTTTAATTCGGAATGTTTAGATTTTTTCTCAATTACGACTTCCAAGGATATAACTGTTGAACTAAAGCAGGCCATGGAGTACGACGCAGACATTGTGGCCTCGGCTCTTTTACCCCAATATATAGAGCAGCTAAGCAAATCCGTAAAAAGCAATAAGCGTCATCAAGAAATATTTAAAGAGGTAATCTCTCAGGGGAAGTTACAGGAAGATATCCTGATGCTATCTCTAATGTTTCTTTATGCGATGTTTGTATATATTCAAGGACGAGGGGAGTTGAAATATAATGCTATGTCTGAACATCCTCATCCTCTACTAAGAGCGATGTATGTTAAGGATGCTGTTATCACAAGAATGAAAGAAAGAAACAAATTGGATTTAGCGTATATCCTTGAAAAATTACCCATGTATTTTGACCAATTTGATGAACGTCTGGAACAATTTTCTTTAAACCAACCCGAAGTAATAATTGAGGATATTTTTAGACGTCAAGATGGCTTAATGCAGGGGCTTATTGAAAATGCCAAGATTCATCGTGGAGTTTGCCGGCACTACTCTTGGTTACCTCCGGAAGAATGGAATTAGCATTTATTAAAAGAATGATTATTGTCGGACTTAGGGATATAAGGAGATAAAATTTTATTAATTCTTATTATATTTTTCTCAAAATTAAATAACCTAACAGAATATTTAATATGTTCATTCTTAGGGATTGTTTCCTTCGTAGACTGAATTATAAGAATAGCAAGATCATCATCTATACATCTAAAGGGGTTTTGGCTAAATGCCTTTTTGACCTGCCAACGGTTAAGTTCCCAACGCAGTCTAACTTTGTCCAAATCAGACAAAGCCTTTAACTCGATTTCCACATAATTATAGACACTGCCCGACCAGCCAGCAACTTTATAAAGGATGATTTTATTTTCTGGCGATAGAATAAATGACATTTTTGCTCCCTAAGCAGTAGTGGTATCATATAACATAGACTTACGTCAAGTAAAGATTTCTTTTGGAAGACCATTCAGGGGTTATTCTTTCGGATGCAGCTACCAAATAGTATATTAAAGATGCTCTTGAAGAATATTAAAAAAAGAAAGTTTGCAATGAGTTATAGAACTTCTTTTTATAGCTCATTTTTATACTATTATTGATGCATAGAAATTGGAGTTATACCTCATGAAATGTATTTGGGAACATCAGAAAGGAGGTTTGAGTGCGGAGAGCTACCTATAAGGATATCCCAAACATCAAGAGCATCGGCACACGCGATCTTCAGGTGTTAGTTGAGATTGGTGCATTAAGGAAAGAGGGGAAGTTGAGGTATACACGGTGTTATTTACAACTTTAAAGTTGTTAAAACCTAATTAATTTTTCCAGAGATTAAATTCATGTTTCCAGTTAAAACGCCATAGTTTTTAGCAAGAACTTTCCATTCAGACAAAGCTTCTTGAACCTGTTCTATAATTTCTTTCGTTTCGAATTCAGATAAATCGGCATGACCGGCCAGTTTTATTAAATCTTTCAAACTTGGATTTTCACCTTCACCTGCAATCATCATGCTTTGATGACCTCTCGGTCCGGAAGAAAATGTTAGGTCATAGGCTGGAGCTACTTTCCAATGGCCTTTAGCATCCATAATAAAGGAAAAGTTTTTTGAGTGATCGTCTCGGTTATGTGCTAAAACATTAAATACCGCATAACGGAAAATTTTCCGTGCTTCTCGTAGATCTTTAGTGAGCCATAAAGTAGCTTTAATCAAATCCTCATAATCCAGAGTAGGGGCCCTAAAATCAGAATGCAGAAGCCCACAAGCCGTTAGCACATGCATTCTTTTTCCACCTGCAAGTCTGTCGAAACGTTTAGAGGCAAAATAGCCTGCGTTACGCGTCCCAGAAAACAAATGACACTCAGGAAGCTCCAAACCCGCCTTAATGGCCATTTGGTTATAAACATATTCTATGGCTCCAGCATCCAAGCCATCACTTGCGTTGCTAAATTTAACAATCCAATGTTCAAACCCATAGGGAATGTGTTCGTTTCCATGAATAATTGAATTTGTGTCTTTAGCATACCCAATCATGGCTTTTGGCCTTGCACCGGCAGAAGAACCATTGAGGTTAATTAACTCTTCCAATACCTCCGAGGGCTGGCCTTTCAACACTTGTTCCGTCTGCTGGCTTAACGTATCGAGATTAATGGCCTCATTGGAGGAGGAGGGTGCATAATCTGGTTCATAGATTAAGGCTCCCATGCCGGTATGCCCTACATGGGCTAGCCTATCCAAAGCAGAGAACTGTTCGGGTAAAATTCCTTTTGACCGCAAGAGTCGGTCAAGCAACAATCGTCCCCATCCATCCGGCAAACTATCATTGAAAACCCCAGGAAGGCCGTCAAACAAATGCCGCTCAAACGAAACCATCCCTGATTTTAAAGGCAGTTTGTAAGGGGAGATTTGCAGATCTGAAGAAAGAAAATCAGCATCATACTCAAAATATATCTTGTCCTCGTCTAAAGCCAAGCGGCCAACTGGCAGGGCAGGGCGGTTACCAAAGTCCAAACGGACATGCAATAGTTTGACTGGCTTATGATTGAGTTTCATTTGCGTACCCGTTTTTTTGTGTTAGTCTTGTCATTGGTTAAGGCATTTTTCTTAATAACCTCTTCAATGGTTTTAGGTATTTCAACACTGCCCTCGATGGCTTTAAGAATGGCTTCAGCCAAATCTAGAACAAAGGCCAATTTGATAAATGATTCCAGAGAAATCTGACCAGTTTGTTCAAACTTACGCAACACCCCTAAACTTACATTGGCTTTTGCGGCAAGATTAGCTTGCGTCAAACCTGAGCCGACCCTCCTTTCACGGAGCAGGGCAGGGAGGCGTCCCATGATGTCTTTTGAATTGATAAATACCATTATAAGAATAATTATAGCATATTTCTTAAATAATTACTATAAATATAGTACTTATTATTTATAACTTATCCAAGGATTTGTTCATTAAAGTTATCCATAGTTTCATTATCAAATTGGGCTAGGTAAATCTCTGTCGTTTTAGAGTTCTCATGTCCCAGTGCTTGCGAAATTATTGATGTAGATATACCTTTGAATTTAGCTACAGAAGCAAAAGTATGTCTAGCCACATAGCTTGACATTGTTTTAGTAATGCCACAACTTTTGCCAACTTCCTTTATCTTTTTGTTGTACCGGTCAAGCTCTTCACGAACCTGTTGATATTGTTTACTCTCGTTTTTTGACTTAATAACGTTCAGTACGAAGTCGTCCTTCTCTTTTCCTAAAGTATACTTATCTAATATAGTTTGAAGCGGTTGAGTTATTTTAATATTATATAGCTGATGTGTCTTTTTTCTCCGGTACTCTATGCGGCCATCTTGAATTTGATGCATTTTCATGTAAGCTAAATCAACGAACGAAGCTCCCATAAGATAGAAACTCATTAGGAAATAGTCTTTGGCTCTTTCCTTTTGCTTGGTGGTGGGCTGATATTCCTTTACTTTTAGGATATCTTCTTCTGAAATAGCTCGTTTCTTAGTTTTTTCTGATTTGATTGTGAAGTTTTCAAAAGGGTATTGTTCCCTTGAAATTAAGCCTTCTGCAATTGCTTTGTTAATCAGTGCCCTAAGTGTTCTTAGGTGAACACTTAGGCCATTTACAGAGTTTCCTTTGCCAAGATACCAAGATTGGTACTTGGTAAGCCAAGAATAGGAAAGAGTAGCAATGGCGATGTCTTTTTGTTTGAGAAATGTTTTAAGGCTACGATACAATGTAGTATAGACTCTAGCATTACCGAATTTTTTTGCTTCTTTTAGTTGGTCAATATGTTTTTGGTTGTATTCTAGAAGACCAAATTTTACTTGTTCTCTTAAGACGAATGCTTTTATATCTTTGAGAGACATAGTGGTTATGGATTGGTTACTAATTAGTTCAAGCAGCCTGTCTTCAATATCTAGCCTTTGGCGTTTTAAGGAATGATTAAGGCGAGTGACATTTTTAAAGTCTTTACAAGATGGTTTGATTTCCATTTTATTAGGATTCCAACAAGCGGGAGAAATGGCAATTCCGCTTGTGAATTCAATTAGTTTTCTATCAATTATTGCTCTTATTTTAATGACTTGTTTGCCATCAGATTTAGTATACCTTCCGTCTAGAAATACTTTTGTAGTAAGACTCATGATTGATGTGTTGGTTTAAGTTTCAAACAATTTTCAAACAAATTGAGGTTTTATATGTATCTATATGTTTTCAAATATAAGTTAAACTATTTATATATAGTGTATTAGTGTCATGTTGAATTATATAAATTCCACATAAGTGTTGCCTTCTAAGCAGACGGTCGAACGTTCGAATCGTTCTGGGATCACAAAAAGCTCAGCCGCAAGGTTGGGCTTTTTTTCGTTTTGCAGTATCCTTTTTTAGACTGTCAAACTTAAAGGAGTAGTGCACCATAAGTATGATGCACTACTGTTTTGTTTATTGTTTAATGGTCTTCGCTACTCTCGTGACCTAGTAGGGCTATTCTATATGGCGTGTTTCCTACTTTTATGTTGACCTTATTAGAAATGTTTGAAAGCATAACTTTTACTATTTCACCGGATAAAGGTTGAGTTACATATACAAATCTTTCAGTCAGTTCTATTTGAGGTTTTTGTGTAGAAGGGCTCTCGGTCGAATTTACTATTGTTCCTTCTGTTAACAGGGCAGAAGTACCTAAATCGAAAAGTTTGAAGTCTCCTGAATGCAGCAATATCCCCAGCTTAGAGCTATTGTAGCTTACTTTACATTGCATAATGTCGGTGCTTTCAAAAATCGGGCTCACTGAGTCTGTGTTTACATCAATTAAGTAAGCACCCTTTGCAGCAGTATATCCTACAAATTTTCCCGCAATAGACGTTTCTAAAATGCTTCCGAACCAAGCGGTTTCAAAATCGGAAGGATGAGGAATGAGCTTTTGTTGGCCATTGCTTTCAACCACAAGTATTCCACTGGCTGAGCCGAAAACAGCATAATTTCCGTCTGTGGCATTACCATGTATGCCTTGCGTAGCTATTTGAGAGTTATATAGTGTGTTTCCTTGCTTGTCAATTATCTTGACCCTTTCTGGTAATACACCAGCAATGCTGTTATCTTTTTCTGTTACAGCAAAGGTTCCGTTAGAAAAAATAGCCATAGCTCCATGATGTTTGAGTAAGCCAGCATTGATAGTTTCCATTTTTACGCCTATGTTGTGAATCTCCGATTCTTTAGCATAAGAAAGTGTGCCGTCTCCATCATTGAAAGTTAATATTTCATCATTTTTACTTTTAAAGTGAGTTGGTTGTAATGATTCACCTAGTAGAGCTCCAAATTTCGGTGTTCCTCTTACATCTACATGGTCGCCATGAAATTCAAATCCACTGTCAAAAAATTCTGTTAGGTTATTCTCTCTATGCACTATACCTGCAAACCTTCCGGCATCAGTACTGTAAAGAGCTGATTTTGGAAATTTAGCATCAAAGCTTGTGACCTCTCCACTAAGAGGTGCCACCAAGTATAAGGAGTTCTCTATTTCATCAGAAACTAAAAGTCGTAGGTATTTGTGTTCTTCAGTTGAGTTATCTGGTGCTATCTCATTTTCAGTGTCTGTACATGAGAGGATAGCTAAAGAGGTGAATAGTAATATTATAGAGTATTTTGAATATATATTTTTCATTTTATTGGACATGTTTGGGTAATACATCATTCTCTATTGAGACTAGGGCATTTGCCCAGTCTTCATTAGTGATGTTTTTAAGTATAATTGGAAATAGTTGACCGATTTAAAGGACAGGAGGGCCTCTTGCTGGCTTAAAAAAGACTAGGTGAGATACGAGGTCTTCCAGTTCTTTTTCAAATATGAAATTGAGAAGATAGGGTTTGAAATAGAAAGATGTTTTATTCCAAGTTTGTGTTAGCTTCTGATGTAGTTGGCACCAATTGCAACTAAGAATCTTAACTTTGAAATGGGCTCGATGATTACAGTCTTTACAAGATTCTTCTTGGATATAGTTTGAATTATCAGAAGTATGACCAGACTCATGCCCATGAAACCATAAGCAAGCCATGCTGATGCTGTAAAGCAGCAAAAGTAAAAGTGGTTTCGGTTGGTGTTTTTTTATGGGCATATAACTAGATGCAACAATGTTGCAAATATATAAATAGGGGTTCTTTAAATGCAACAGTGTTGCAAGAAAAGTTTCTAAGGACACTAGTCAAAACATATTTTGACTAGCATTAGGCTTGTGAGCCTTTGAAATGAACAGTTTTTGACCCTTAAAAGACCTCCTTGACCTCACTTGACATTTAGTGATATTATTTATTCATGTTTAATTTGTAGAATTCTCATTTTTGCCTTTACGGCTCTTCTTTTGGACTGTTCGTCTATTATGTGTTTTTAGGTCGCTCATTTGATAATTTCTTTTTGTCCTTCAAAAACCTATATTTGCTTAGAGTGTTAAATCACTTCTTTAACCTATTACTATGAATGTTAAAATAAAATTTGTCTTATTGGCCTTTGGCCTATGCCTTAGTATAGCCGTTTTTGAATCTTGTAATTCTTCTGAAGCGGCTAAAACAACTATTCCTGACCAAGTCGATTTCAATTTCCATATTAGACCTATTCTTTCTGACAGATGCTTTAAATGCCATGGTCCAGATGCAAATACTCGTGAGGCTGACTTACGTTTAGATACGCCTGAAGGTGCTTTTGCTGCTTTGAAAGACTCCCCTGATGCTCATGCTATAGTGGCAGGTAAACCAGAATTGTCTGCTGTTTATCAACGTATAATCACCACAGACAGCACTGAGATGATGCCGCCGGTGGAGTCTAATTTGAAATTGACCAAATTTGAAATTGACCTCATTAAAAAATGGATAGAACAAGGAGCTGAATACAAACCACACTGGGCGTTTATTGTTCCTGAAAAACCAGAATTGCCAAAGGCTGATAAGGACTGGGTGAAAAATGAGCTCGACTATTTTGTTTACGCTAAAATGAAAGAAAATGGTCTTTCTCCTAGTGAGCAGGCGTCAAAGGAACAATTGCTGAAACGTGTTTATTTAGATTTAATAGGTTTGCCACCAAGTATTGAAGCACAGGAGAGCTTCTTGGCAGATGATTCGGAAGACGCTTTTGAAAAAGTGGTGGATGAATTATTGACAAATAAGCACTACGGAGAAAGAATGGCTTTGCCTTGGCTAGATGTAGCCCGCTATGCAGATTCTCATGGTTATCAAGATGACGGATTGAGAACTATGTGGCCTTGGAGAGACTGGGTGATTCATGCTTATAATGAAAATTACTCTTACGATAAGTTTTTGCAGTGGCAGCTAGCGGGAGATTTAATCGACAAGCCTTCTAAAGAATCTATTTTGGCCACAGGCTTTAACAGGAATCATAAGATTACCCAAGAAGGTGGCGTCATAGACGAAGAATATAGAATAGAATATGTAACAGATAGGGTGAATACCTTCGGGAAAAGCTTTTTGGCTTTAACTTTTGAGTGTGCCCACTGCCATGATCATAAGTATGACCCAATTTCACAAAAGGAGTATTACAGTTCTTTTGCCTTCTTTAATCAGGTGCCTGAGAAAGGCTTGGTAGGAGATATTAGTTTGGGCTCTTTGGCTGACCCACCCAAAATGCAAATAACAAACGAAGAGGTGGATGACATCTTTAAGTTTATTAACAAAAAAGACACGGTTAAGCTAGAAGTGATGGTTATGGAAGACCAGCCTAAGCTACGCCCTACTTACCTTTTAGAAAGAGGGAATTATGATGCTCATGGAGATGAAGTTCCTTTTGGTCTACCTAAAAGTATCATGGAATTTGATACCACCAAGTTTGCAAAAAATAGACTGGGTTTGTCAGAATGGCTTATTGATGATGGAAATCCTTTGACCGCTAGGGTATATGTCAACAGAATTTGGCAACAAATTTTTGGTATGGGCATAGTGAGAACTACTGGTGATTTTGGAATGCAAGGCGATTTACCATCTCATCCAGAATTGTTGGATTGGTTAGCTGTAGATTTTAAGGAAAACGGCTGGAATATAAAGCGTTTGGTAAAACAAATAGTGATGACGGCTACCTATCAGCAATCATCTAAAGTGGAGAAAAAGCATCTTCAAACTGACCCTACGAATATTTATTTAGCTAGAAGTAGCCGAGAACGTGTTTCTGCCGAATTGGTAAAAGATATAGTTTTATCAAGTTCAGGTTTATTAAATGATGAAATAGGAGGGCCTAGCGTCAAAGCTTATCAGCCAGATGGTATTTGGGAAGGAGCTACTTCTGGAAGAGGTGTTTTGGCCAAATATGTGCAAGACCATGGTGATGATTTATATAGAAGAGGAATGTACGTCTTTATAAAAAGAACAGTGCCTCCACCGTCTATGCTAATTTTTGACTCTAGCAATAGAGACCAGTGTGAAGTGCAAAGAATAACGACTAACACGCCATTGCAGGCTCTGGCCATGCTGAATAATCCAACGGTTTTAGAGGCCGCAAGGGTTTTGTCAGAAAAACTGGTGGATGAAGGTGCCAAAGACAAATTAGGAACGGCTTTCAGAATGGTGCTTTGTAGAAAAGGGATGAAAGATGAGCTCGAGCTTTTAGAAGAGTATTTTGAAGAGGAATTGACCTTTTTCAAAGAGAATCCTGAGCGTGCTAAAGAGACGCTGAAAGTAGGGGAGTTTAAAAACAATATTGACGAAAATACGGCCGAAAAAGCGGCTTTGATGACCTGTATTCAATTGATATATAACATGGAAGAGGCCATTACTAAAGTATAAGATTATGGATAAAGATTTCTTAGAAAATAGGTTTAATGTTAATAGAAGGCACTTTCTTGGGAAAGCAGCTGCTGGAATAGGTGGAATAGCCCTCGGTTCTTTACTAATGCCTGATTTATTTAAAGGTGGTAAAGGATTGACCGAAGGTTTGCCGGTAGGAATTCCTCATTTTGCACCCAAAGCAAAGCGAGTTATTTATCTATTTCAAAACGGTGCACCTAGCCAACTAGAGAGTTTTGATTATAAGCCAAAGCTTAATAAAATGGCAGGGCAAGATTTGCCAGAATCTATTAGAAATGGGCAGCGACTGACTGGAATGACTTCAGGTCAAACAAAGTTTCCTTTGGTAGGCTCTTATTATGATTTTAAACAATATGGAAAGTCAGGAGCTTGGATAAGTGATTTGTTTCCTAACATTGCCAAAATAGCGGATGACCTTTGTATTGTTCGTTCCATGAATACGGAGGCTATAAATCATGACCCAGCACTCACTTTTATGCAGACGGGTTCTCAGATAGGAAACCGACCAAGTATGGGTGCTTGGATGAGTTATGGTTTGGGAAGTGAAAATCAAAACTTACCTGCTTTTACGGTACTTCTCTCTAGAGGAAGAGGAAACGGGCAAGGGGTTTATTCAAAACTGTGGACAAACGGTTTCTTAGATTCTACGCACCAAGGTGTTCTTTTTAGCAGTGGCGAAGACCCTATTTTATACCTGAACGACCCTGATGCCATGAGTAAGGCATCTAGAAGAAAGATGTTAGATAAACTGGCAGAACTAAATCACATGGGTTTTGACCAAAACGGAGACCCAGAGGTGCAGGCTAAAGTGCAGCAATATGAAATGGCTTACCGTATGCAAACTGCGGTGCCAGAACTTACAGACCTTTCTAAAGAATCTGATGCCACCATCAAAATGTATGGTCCTGAGTGTTTAGTGCCTGGAACTTATGCGGCAAATGCACTTTTGGCCAGAAAACTATCGGAGTCAGGTGTGCGTTTTGTGCAGCTTTATCATCAAGGATGGGACCAGCACGGAAACTTACCTAACGAAATGGCTTTACAGGCCGAAGAGGTTGATAGAGCTTCTGCAGCACTGGTGACAGACCTGAAACAGCGGGGTATGTTAGACGAGACTTTGGTGATTTGGGGTGGCGAGTTCGGAAGAACAAACTACTGTCAAGGTGGTTTTACAGAAGATAATTATGGTAGAGACCATCACCCAAGAGCCTACAGTATCTGGATGGCAGGTGGAGGTATTAAGCCAGGAATGGTTTATGGAGAAACCGACGATTTGGGTTATAACATTATAAAAGACCCGGTACATGTTAATGATTTTCATGCTACTGTTATGAATCAAATGGGTCTAGACCACGAACAATTAACCTACAAGCATCTGGGTAGGAGATATCGATTGACAGATGTGGCTGGTAAGGTTATTAATGATATTATTGCTTAAAACAAACGAGTGTTTGGTAAATGAATAAAGTTCAGAAAGTAGGTTCGTCCATATTGATTTTGGTCAATGTGATGCTCGTTTTTTTATTAATATTTGAGTCCAAAGTTGATTTGCCGCTCCTTTTTGCCCCGCTTGGTAGAATGCACCCCTTGTTCTTACATTTTCCTATAGGTGTGTTTTTTGTGGCAGCTTTCTTACATTTGGGAGCTAAGTTTTTCAAAGAAACTAAACTTGACGAGCTCCTTCGCTTCCTTTTTCTTGTTTCTGCATTTACTGCAGCCTTAACAGCACTTTTTGGCTTCTTTTTAGGGCAAGAGGCTGGTTATGCTGCAGAGCAACTAAAGTGGCATAAATGGCTTGGTGTTTTAACTAGTTTGATACTCTGGGGAGCTTATTTTTCTTTAGAGCAAACGTGGCAATATAGTAAACCATTGACAGCCGTAGCTGCCCTTGTTATTTTGATTACAGGGCATTTGGGTGGAGAAATTACACATGGTGAAAATTATGTTTTTGCTCCGCTTCAAAAAGAAACTAAAAAGCCTTTTGACCCAAACGGGCCTATTTTCGCGGAAGCTATAAATCCTATTTTAGAGGCTAAATGTCTGTCTTGTCACAACGACAAAAAAATGAAAGGGGAGCTTAATATGGCTTCGCTTTCAAAAATCATGAAAGGTGGCGAAGATGGACCACTTTGGTTAGCAGGCGATGCTTTAAATAGCCACATTATTAAAAGTGCCAAGCTGCCTTTAGATGATAAAAAGCATATGCCCCCTAAGGGCAAACCACAGCTTACTGCTATGGAAATTGAAATTTTAGAACGTTGGATAAATCAAGGTGCTAAAACGGATTTAAGTTTGGCAGATTTAACAGAGGGAGATTCTTTGCGTCAATTGGTGATGAAACAATATGGCAGTGTCAAAGAAGAAAAAACGTATGAATTTCCGGCTGTTTCTGAAAGTACATTAGCCGATGTCAATACACCTTTCTGTACGGTGGAGGCTTTGGCTTTAAATTCTCCTGCCTTAAAGGCCAATTTTTATGTGATAGAAAGATATGACCCAGAGGCTTTGTCAAAGCTTGCTAAGGTCTCGGAGCAATTAGTAGAGTTAAATTTGGCTAAAATGCCAGTTTCTGATGATGATTTAAAGTTGATTGCTGGTTTTGAAAACTTAGAGAAATTAGTGCTAAACAGTTCTGACGTTACTGGGAAAAATATTGATGCTTTAGCCAAGCTTGAAAAGCTAGAAAGCTTAAGTTTAAGCGGATGTAAATTAGAGAAAGGGAGTTTAGAGAAGCTGGCAAGGTTTCCAGTCTTGAAGCAACTTTTTGTCTGGAATACAGGCTTGGACGAATCAGAAATAGACGCCTTTGAAAAATCAAATAAGGAAGTAGCTGTTTCTAGGGGTTTTGTGCCTACTAGTGAAGATATGCTCAAAATCAACCCACCTACTTTATTAAGTAAGTCTGTGATTCTGAAAGCAGGCGAAAAAGTGCAATTAAAACACGGGCTGCCAAATGTTGAAATCAGATACGTTACTGACGGTTCTAAACTAGATTCTGTCAATGGTAATATTTACAAAGGTGAGATTGAGTTAGAAGGCTTTGCCAAGGTGAAAACGTTGGCAACAAAAGAAGGTTGGTACGTTTCTGATGTAAGAGAATTCTCTTTTTTTAGAAGCAATTATAAAGCAGATAGTGCATGGCTGCTAACTGAAACAAATAGCCAGTATCCTGGGGTAGGAAGTAGCACAGTGATAGACCAAGCACAGGGTGATAAAGCCAACTTTAAAGATTTTGCATGGTTAGGATATAAAGGAAGTGATGCCGAAATTTTATTAAAAACCAACTCGAAGGATAAAGTAAAAGGACTTACAGTAAGTTACTTGAAAGCTTCTCCAAGCTATATCATGCCACCGCAAGAAATTCAGGTTTGGGCTGGAGATAGTCGTAGTAATTTAAAGCTGATAGCCAAAAAGAGTCCTGAAACTATGATGGAAAAAGAGCCCGTGAGTTATGATGGACTTAACTTTAAACTAGATAAAAGTTATAAATACATTAAAGTAATAGGTAAGCCCATTAGTAAACTACCAAAATGGCATGGCGGAGCAGGACAGAACGGCTGGCTATTTATTGATGAGATTTATCTTTATTAATCTTTTTTAGTCCTTAGAATCCATGAGGCTAATAAACTAATGAAAAGCCCTATGGGGAATATTTCTAACATGGTCATGCCGAATTTTACAAATGGATTTTGGTAGTTCTCCATTCTCCTGTCAATATCTTCCAACGCTATAGATAATTCGCTAGGAGATAGATTTTTGTCCTTTAAACTGTGTTTGTACATATTAGCTATACTTTCATTTAGTTCGGGGTTTAAGTCAGACATTATCATCCAAGCTATGGTATAAAGTAAGGCACTTATTAATGCTATGGAAGCCCCAGTTTTAAAAGCTTCTTTAAAGGTTATCTCTCCTTTTAAGGTGATAATTTTACGCTCGCGTATTCCAAAAAAGATAAGACTTAGGGCTATTGCCAAGCTTGTGTAGCCTACTACTTGCGACGAATTTAAAGACGATTCGTTCGTCAATATTACAGGGGCAAATGCTACCATAAGAGCAGCTTGAATTCCTCCCGAAATAAAGCCAAATTTTAATGCAGATTTATTCATAATAGCTGTTTAATATTGAAACGTTATTAGATGGTCTACTTTGTAGGCTTCTAAATATAAGCATTTTAAAGGTGGATTTCAATAGCTAATTTAACAATAGCTGTTTTAGTGCAGTTTTTGTGTTAGCTAAATTTTAATTGTTTTATGCAATTGATATTTTAATCAAACAGAAGGAGTTTGTTCTTATAAAAAACAAAAGCCACCTCATTTTTAAGGTGGCTTTTATAGACTGGCAATTATGCTTTATTTTTTGAATTTCTTAAAGAATTCACGAACCTGTTCGCCCGCAGCTTCTCTACCACCTAAGCCAAACATTAGAGCAAAAGCTACGGCAATAGCTCCAAGTGTAAGTCCGAAAGCGAGCTCAATAATTTCATTAGCAATGCCCATTTGACGCAATGATATGGCAATAAACAACGATAGAATAACATATTTCGCAATATTAGCAATCAATGTATTTTCATCAGATTTATTAAGGAATTTGTATGCCGTATTGGCTAAGAAGTTCCCTAGCAGAAGGATGATAAGTCCAAATAGAACTTTAGAAGCTAAAACTAAAACCTCATTTAAAATAGTGGTAAGTGCCTCAAAATCTAATTCACCAGCTGCGGTGGTAGCCCCAATAAGCAGAATCATAAAAGTAGCCACGTTTCCTATAAGAGAACTAAGCTTTTTGTCTCCAGTGATAGAGTCTAAGTTATATTTTGATGCGTATTCGTTGATACCGATGTTTTCAAGGATACCTTCTAAAAGTTGAACTACGTATTTTCCAACTATGTAAAAAACTGCCATTATAACAACAGCTAGTATTATTTTGGGTATAGCACTTAGTAAATTAGTGAAAAGTACTTTGGCTGGGTCTGTGATGACATCCATTTTAAGGTAGTCTAAAGCCACCATTAATATTGGAACAAAGACAATTACAAAAACAATCTTTTTTAAGATATTACCTAAGTCTAGATTACCTAGATTTAGTTTTGAGGAGTATTTGTTTATAAAATCACCTCCCATAGAAACTAGTTCTGAAACAAATTGGGCTAAATAATAGCCTATAACACCAATAACTCCTGCACCGATAATGTTAGGAACAGACTGCATGAATTTTGAAAGCATGTCTTTTAATGGCTCTAAAACGTTGCTAACGCCTAGTATCTCCAAGGCTATAAGTGAGCCCATTATTAAAAGGAGGTAATGCACTAGTTTACCAATGAGTTTTGATGGTTTTGTATTTCCTTTTTCAGCCATTCTTTCGTCAAAAGGTGCTTTCTTAGCAATTTTAGTAACCAGTCCTGAGATGAATTTGGCTACTATCCAGGTAATAAAAAAGATAAGCATAGCAGATAATGCCCTTAATAGCCCAGGCCCTATCATTCCTGATAGCTGTGAACCGAAATTTGAATTCATGAATTCTTGAAGTTGATTTTCCATATCTCTTTTTGTTTTGAGTAATTAATAAGTAGTCGTAGTTAATTATTGTAAATCAGTAGTTTAGGTAGAGTGCTGATCTTTCTCTTTAGATTGAGTAAAGTCAAATAAGTCACATTTAACCTGATTTAATTTACCGGAGGCTTGGCTAAAGAGGTACATGGTGTAATAGTGTATGGTTGATCTTTGAAAAAAGATAACCCGACTCATATGAATCGGGTTATTCTTTCAAACCATTAATTGTGAGCATAAAATGCTCACCAACTTTATAAACTGTACTTCTCTAAAGTTCAGTAATTTAAGTTTGAAATGCAAGAGCTACCATGTTTTTTATTTTACGGTCACAAATAGGGTAATAATACCCTGGTCTTGTTTCGTTATAGTTAGGAAATTTAGTTTTTGAATCTAAACTATAAAGACATGAGTGCATCAGAGTTGATTTTTACCTTAGTTCGCATGCTGCTAATTTTCATCATTCCTGCCTTACTAGGCTATTTAGGCAAAACGCTCTTCATTAAAGAGAAAAAGAGCAATTTTAATTATTACAAAAGACATTAGTTATTAGAATCGAGTTCAGGGTTAATTCAAAATCCAGTCGTGCTTTTCGGCTGGATTTTTTCATTAAGATGCTGATGTAAAGGGTGATGTGTGTTATATTGTAGACGAAACCTTATTTGTCTACATATGAAACTTGCTTTTTTGACTGTAATTTGTTCTTTGTTTTATGCCACACTTTTAGCTCAATCTCCTCCAAATATTACTACTCAGCCATACTTAAATGGAGGTTTTGTGTGCTACGGAACAGATGCTGAAATTAAGGCGAATGTTACCAATGCCAATACTTATCAACTTCAAACCAAAAATACCGTATTAAATACATATTCAGATTTTGGAGGATATACTGGAGACGCAACTGCGGGTGCTATTACCATTAATTTGGCCAATGTTACACAAGAGTTAACGCTACGCGTAACTTTTACCAATGCTAACGGAACTACTAATTCAGACGATTTTCAAGTGTTTGCTCAACGACCAACTTTTACTATTCAGCCCCAAAATCAAGTTCAATGTTCTGGTGAAGATGTTTACTTCTACGTGGACGAGGTGGCAGGAAATACCTATGAATGGGAGCGGTCTAATAATGGAGCAGCCTTTTCTACTTCGGGCTTCGCATCAAAAATAAAAAATGAGAATACTTCGGCACTCTGGATAGATGGTGCCAATTCAGCAGAAGAAAATGATTCATTTAGGTGTAAAGTAACCGATGCAAATGGCTGTGAAAACACTTCCAATGCTGGAACAATTTCTATAAACAGCACAAGTACCATTCAGCCTACTAGCTCCACGGAATTCTGTGAAGATGGCTTTGCCAATTTTTCATTAAATGCAAGTGGAGTAAATGGAACTATTGACTCTTATCAATGGACAGCGAATGACGGAACCTCAAACTTTTCAGGTAGTGAATTTGAAGAAGTGTCTGCCTCGAGTTTTAATGTCAATAAAGTACCTGTAAGTTTAACAGGAGTAGAGGTGACGCTACAATTTACCAATAGCCTAATGCAGTCAAATGGTTCTCTGCTCGCAGGAACTTGTGCTTATTCTAGAGATAGAAGTAACTATTACACCACAAACCCAAAACCAGTAGGCCCAACGGCTATTGCGGCAGATTCAGTTTGTGGAAGTGGCGTGGTAAACCTAGAAGTGACAGACTCGCGAACAGACTGGAATTGGTCAGCCACGGCTGATGGTGCTGTACTTGGAACAGGAAAAACTTTTGTGACACCAAGTTTGAGTTCAAGTGCATTTTATTATGTAAGCTATACAGATGCCAATAATTGTAAATCAGGACCAGACTCGGTTTTGGCCACGGTTAATCTATTACCTACTTTAACTTTAGGTACTATTGCTCCAGTTTGCCCAGGTGTTAGCACTTTTGAAATTCCTTATACTAACCTCTCGGCAGGAGCAGATAAGTTTTCTTTGACCTTATCTTCTGGTACTATGCCTGACTTTGTAGCTATTTCAGACGCGGCTATTACCGCCACAGCCTTAATCATTGCATTACCTTCTACTGCTGAAAACGGTAACTATACCTTTAACTTAGTTTTAGAAAACTCAGCAACGGAATGTCTATCAGAGGTGATTCCTATCAATCTTTACATTCAAAAAGCTACCAGTATCACTACCCAGCCAATGGTGGCTGAAATATGTGAAGGAGAATCTCATACATTTTCTGTAGTTGGTGAGGGCGAAGGAACTGTAACATACCAATGGTATTTTGAGACTAATTTGATTTCAGGAGCAGAAAGTGCCAGCAACCAAATTAGCAATGCCGCTCTTTCAAATGGAGGTTCTTATTATTGTAAAGTAACGGCTACTTGCGGTTTTGTGAATTCTTCAGCTGTAGCTTTGACGGTAAAACCCAAAACTAAAATTTCCACTCAGCCTGTAAGTGAAACAGTTTGTGAAGGCTCGGATGTCAGTTTTTCAATAACAGCTACTGGCTCAGGTACATTAACATATCAATGGAAAAAGGACGGAAATAATGTTGGCACTAATTCAAATACGCTGAGTTTAACAGATGTTTCTGTCTCAGACAATGGAGCTAAAATAACTTGTTTGGTTCAGGGCGACTGTGGCGACAGCCTTTCTGCAGAAGCCACTTTGACGGTTTATGCTTTACCGCTTGCACCCACTGTGGTAGATACTGGTTACTGTTTAAATAGTACACCAAGTGCATTAACTGCTACGGCAAGCGGAAGCAATCAATTAAACTGGTATGGCAACAGCCAAACGGGAGGGACAGCATCCTCTGTAGCACCGACCCCAAGCACATCTGCATCAGGAACGGTAAATTATTATGTTTCTCAAACCGATGCGAACTCCTGCGAAAGTGATAGAGCAATAATAAAAGTAAAAGTTACTGATGCCGTAACGGCAAATTTATCAACAAGTACATCAGCGGTTTGTGCTCATGGCGAAATTAACAAAACGGTACTGTTTACTATTGCTGGTCAAAACGGAGATGGAAATTACACCTATCAATGGGGGAAAGGTAATGTTGATATTGATGGTGAAACTAATGAGACCTATACGGGTTCTGGTGCAGGAGACTATTACGTCAAGGTAACTTCGGGCTATTGTGATGTTACCAAAACAGCGGCAATTACTTCTGTACTGTCATCTGCTAGTCAAGGTCCTACGGTTTCGGGTTCTGGTTTGGTGCTACCATATACGGTTTGTCCGGGTAGCAATGCTACTTTTAGTGCTACTACAAATACAGCTGGTACTGACTATAAATGGTATGCATCACCAACAGGGAATGCGAGTTTGAACAACTCTGCCATTTATAATATTTCCAACATACTTTCGGCCAAAACATATTATGCTGCTGTACAGCAAACAGATGGCCTGACCACTTGTGAAACAGAAAGAACGCCAGTTAGTATTTCGGTTTATGATACTCCTGCTATTGTAGAAACAATAACACCAGAAAGTTGCCCTGGAGAAGGAGACGGAAGTTTTTCTTTAGCTCCGAAAACGGGTAATGTACCCTATCAGTTTAAGTTAGATGACGGTTCTTTTCAAACAGGCAATATTTTTAACAACCTAACGGCGAAAGCCTATCAAATTACCTTACAAGATAATAAAGGCTGTTCGGCCACCACTTCGCTTAATATGACTGCTGGTGCGGCACCCGTTTTTACTACGCAACCTCTTAGTCAAATCAATTGCGATGGTAATACAGTAACTTTTGAAACCATAACAGATGCAGCTTATACCATGTCATGGGAAAAGAAAATACCTGATGGAGATTGGACTGTAATTGTAGGAGAAACGGACGTTGATTTAAGACTTACTAATGTAGGAAATGCTACCAACCCGCACGGCACTTCTTACAGGGCAACAGCTGCATCGTCTAGCTGTAGCACTGTTTCTGATGAAGTAGTTTTAAGTGTCAACGATTTTACGGAAAACTTGGCAAGTCAAGATGTGTGTGCTGGCGATTTGGTTACCTGGATTCCGCCAGCTACAGTAGGGACTATTCAAAATTATGAATGGCAACGAAAAGTTTCAGGAGGAAGTTTTGTGTTGGTTCAGTCTGGAACTTCACCAAACTATGAAATAAATGCCGTGACAGGTGGGGAAGATGCTGACCAGTACCGTGTCAAAATCACCTTTGAAAAAACAGGAGGAACTTGCTTAGAAACTTCTGATGGCGGCACACTAAACGTTACGGAAGTAACAGAAACTACACTTGCAGGAACCATAGAAATATGTGAAGGAGAAAGCACTCCTTTAACAGCAACTGGCTGTAACGGAACCGTAACTTGGTCTGACACCCAGGAAGGTGAAAACATTTCAGTTTCTCCTTCCGAAACTACAATTTACACGGCCACTTGTGATTTAAATAATTGTTCCGTCCCTGCATCAAATAATGTAACGGTAACTGTAAAACCAGGCATTTTAGCTCCTATTATAACGGCTCCTATTAAAGAAGTTTGTTTTGGCGACTCGGCTACTTTGTCCATTTCAGGATGTGGAGGGACCATTCTTTGGAGTTCGGGTGAGAACACTACAGAAATTATTGCCAAGTCTATTGGTACGGTTACATATTCTGCCACCTGCTCTGATTTAGGTTGTACTAGTCCTGTTTCTAATACAATTGATATCACATCTTATCCAGAATTGCTAGCAGGAAGTATTTCAGAATCATCAGATGTGAATTGTGCTGGATTTAATCCTTCCACTATTTCAAATGAAACAAGTCCTATGGGAGGAAAGGGGGCCTTAACTATCTCTTGGGAAATGTCAGAAAACTGTTCTGATGTAAGCCCAACATGGGCAATAGTGCCAAGTGCTTCCAGTGAAACTTTCAACCCTACAGCTCTAACTAAAACTACCTGTTATAGAAGAAAGGTGGTAGATGAGTGCGGAGCGGAGGTTAATTCCAATATATCAACTATCCAAATTGTGGATGACCCATCGGTAACAGTAAGTTCTACCGAAACCAGTATTTGCTCAAATCAAAGTTTCACGCTCACGGCTACTGTTAATGGCGGTACAGGTGTATGTAATACTATTTGGCAGCGAAACTTAAAGTCTTCAGCCTCTGGTTCATCTTTTTGGGAAGACATTCCTGGTACAGCATTGACAAATACTATTTCTGATTTAGAAAACACCGGAGCAGCTACTATCTCGGTTTATTTTAGAGCTATTTATGATTGTGATTTGACTAATTGTAATAAAGCCACCTCAGATGCTTTTGAAGTTCAGGTTGCTCCTAAAATAGTAGTTAATGTAAGTTCTGATAAGAATGATATTTGTGAGGGAGAAAGTATCAATGTTTCCGCCAAAGGCTGTCATGGTGATTTGACTTGGTTTGACACCAGTTCAGATTCTCTTCGAGTTTTAAGTCCAACTACATCAGGATATTTGGTGGCTACTTGCTCTATTTCTGCTTGTGCTACGGCAGCGAAAGATTCTGTGGAAATTACAGTAAGACCCGGAATTGCGACTCCTACCATAATGGCAACTAAATCAGAAATCTGTTTTGGTGATTCTGTCACATTAAGTATTGCGGGCTGCTCAGGTGATGTATTATGGAGTAATGCAGAAACTACTGCTCAAATAATAGTGAAACCTACAAGCTTAGTGACTTATTCGGCTACTTGCTCTGCAAATTCATGTACTAGCCCTACTTCAAATACCATCGATGTTCAAGGTTACCCAGAATTAATTCCAGGGAGTATCGGGATTTATAGTGACGTAAACTGTGCAGGTTTTAATCCAGCAACTATTAGCAGTGAAAATGATGCGGTTGGAGGAAAAGGAGCTTTAAGTATTTCTTGGGAAATGTCAGAAGACTGTTCTGCCCTTAGCCCTATATGGACAACCATTCCTGACGAAACAGGCATGACCTTTAATCCTTCAACGATTCAAAAAACTACCTGTTACAGAAGAAAGGGGGTAGATGAATGTGGTACTGAGGTTTATTCCAATATATCAACCATCGAAATTGTGGATGACCCATCGGTAATAGTAAGCTCTACAGAAACCAGTATTTGCTCAAATCAAAGTTTCACGCTCACGGCTACTGTCAATGGCGGTACAGGCGTGTGTAATACCATTTGGCAGCGAAACTTAAAGTCTTCAGCCTCTGGTTCATCTTTTTGGGAAGATATTCCTGGTACAGCATTGACCAATACTATTTCTGATTTAGAAAACACCGAGGTCACTACTATTTCGGTTTACTATAGAGCAATTTATGATTGTGATTTGACCAATTGTAATAAAGCTACTTCCGACGCTTTTGAAGTTCAGGTTTTACCATCTTCAGAAGTTGCTTTGAATATTTCAGATTCTACCGTTTGTATCGGTAATACTGTATTGCTTACGGCGTCTAGCTGCGGAGGTACTTTGACATGGTCTGATGGGGGAGAAGGTGTTTCGAGGAACATTGAGATAACAGGTTCCGCTTCTTATACAGCTACCTGTACTAGTGCCTGCGGAACTTATACAGCTACCGCAAATCTTAATGCAATTCCTGGTTTTGAACCTCCGGTAAACACCACACCAATAAGTGCTATTCAGCCAGATATACTAACATTTTCTGCGGCTGGTACTAATTTGACATGGTATGCTTCGGCCACCGTTGATACTAGTTTATATGCGGCACCTACCGAATCGGAAATTGGAGAATATACCTATTATGTAAGTCAATCAAACAGCACTTGTGAAAGTCCTAGGATTGAGATAAACGCAGCCGTTTACAGTCCTCTTACAATAGTTAATCAGCCAACAGACCAATTTGATTGCGAGGGGAATTCGGTATATTTCTCTGTAGAAGCGATAGGTGCTGGGACTATTTTTTATCAATGGCAAAGAAAGCGTCCCGGAGAAACGGAGTTTACAGACCTGAAGGATGGTGATGAAGGAATTAAGTTTCCTCTTACTGCTGACCTAAGAGTCTCGGCAGTTGGAGATAATGACAATCCTGTATTATCGGAGTATAGGTGTAGAATGAGCGACTCGCTCAGCTATATTCAAACATATGAGCGAGTGCTTTACGCTAATGTTATTGATGGTACCATACCAAATGTAGAAGCTTGTGTTGGAAATGATTTTGAATTTAGACTGTACGATTTTGTGAGAACTACAGGTGATATTATGTCATTTCAATGGCAAATTAGAGACGATGTGATTGACAAGTGGATTGATATTTCGGACGATTTTAGAACTTCCGGTTCGCAGACAGCGAATATGACTATCAAAAACATCCAAACTTATGATAATAGGAAGTATAGATGTAGCCTAGTGTTTAATACTGGGGGCTTTCAGTGTACTGAAAATACCGACCAAACCATTCTCAAAGTCGGTTCATATCCAAACAGGCCGCCAGATTTATCTGCAGAATACTGTCAAGGGAAAACAACGAAAACACTTTCTTTTAATGGAAAACCAAATGATGAACTATGGTACACACATGAAAATAAGGAAGCTATAGGTTTCAAAAAAGCACCAAAACCAAGCTCTGATGAAGCAGGAGTTTTTACTTGGTGGTTTACAGAAATTACAGACGAAAACTGTGAAAGCCCAAAGGCAAAATATACAGTCATTATACATGCTAAGCCAGATGCTCCTGCCAGCACTACACCGCAGTTTGTCAATGAGGGAGATACCTTGCTTTTTGACGCCAATGGCGAAAACTTACATTGGTTTACTTCAAGAACTGGTAAGAAATTTCAAATTGAGAAACCATTTTATACGGAAATTGACGAGTATAAGCATTATGTTTCTCAATCAAATGATTTTGGTTGCGAAAGCGACAGAACACTAATAGTCTCTTTTATTCAAGGAACGCTAGGCTTTAAAAAGGAGCTAGAAGATAGAGCGGATTGCGATGGCAATAGTGTGCGATTTGTGGCAAATGGAAAAGGTTTAGGAAGTCTAGAATATCTCTGGGAAAGGAAATTGCCAAGTGATACTTTGTTTAGAGAAATTGAAGGTGAAACGGGAAGCACTTTATTAGTATCAAAAATTGGTTCTGAAGATAATCCGCATAAAACTCAGTTTAGAGTAAAAGTGAGTGACAGCACGGGTGTAGAAACTTCAAATGCTGCGTATTTATTGGTCAATGAAATTACAGGAAGTCTTAATGCTCAGTATTACTGTACAGATGATAATTGGCGAGTAAATCTAGATAGTTTGAATATTCAAGGAAAGGTTAATGAGTATCAACTTCAGGTACAGCCTGAAAGGTCTTGGATTACATTAGATACTGTTTTTAATCTTGACTCCACTAGGATATTAAGTTTTTATGGATTGAAAGACAGTGTCTTTACTGATTCAGATTACCGAATAAGGATGGTTTTTGAAGCAGAGAATGGTGGAACATGTGCTAGAAGTACGGATGAGTTTAATTTCCGATTAGATGAACGCCCTAAGAAACCAGAAAAGCTGACAGAAGAAATCTGTCAATATTCGGAAATTGAATTGCCAGCTATGGACTCTTTAAATTATGTGTGGTTTGAAACTCAGAATGATACTTCTTTGCTCGCTATGATTCCTTCAGACAGCACGGGAGTGTTTGAATATTATTATGCTAATCAAGATTCAATAACTGGCTGCTACAGCGAAAAAGATACCTTGCTATTAGAAGTATTACCAGTGGATTCAGTCTTCTTGATGAATAATGAGTTTGTTTTTTGTACAGATGATAGCACTGCTATTTTAAATATTGAAGGTGTCTCAAACTATTCTTGGTACACTGCAGATAGTCTTCATACGGCCTTAGGAGACACATTAAGCGTAGTTCTTAATGAAGCTCAGCAAGGAACCTATCTTTTTGAAACAAAGTACGAGAATGGCTGTACAAGTCCATTAACGGAAATAATTGTGAGAGTAGAGAGTTGTGAAGCAGACACACCAGTGGAAGGGGAAGATAATGTAGTAGTAAATAATGCGGAAGGCGAGCCTGTTTGTGTAACTTATCCTAATCCAGTTAAGCCAAGTCAAAGCATTGATTTGTATACTGAAAATTTAGTTTTTGAAAGTGTAGAAGTATTCAATTCGCAAGGGCAAAGTGTGTCCAATTCGCTTTATGGAGAAAAAGGGAAGCCTCAAAAAATGAATATAAATTCGGATTTAAAGGAAGGGGTTTATATTTTGAGGATTCTTGGAGAATACGGAAACCACTGTCGGTGGAAAATGGTTGTGAGAGACTAAGTGTTTTTACGTATCCAAGTGTAAGAAACCACTAAATATAATTTATGTCTTTTAAAAAAGTTTTTGGAGAAGACTTAGCCAGTAATATTTTTTCTGGCCTAGTTGTATCCCTTATTGCTTTGCCGTTGGGCTTAGGCTTGGCTTTAGCTTCAGGAGCACCACCCATTTCAGGTGTAATTGCGGCGGTAGTCGGTGGAGTATTGGTTTCTATTTTAGGTGGTTCTAATGTAACTATTACTGGTCCTGGTAATGGTTTGGTGGTAGCTGTTTTAGCCGCCATTACTACTTTAGGAGAAGGTGATATGTATCAAGGCTATCTTTACACGCTTGCTGCTATTATTATTTCTGGAGCATTAATTACACTTTTAGCTTTTGTGAATTTAGGGAAGTTGTCAAATTTCTTTCCTTCTTCTGCCATTCAGGGAATGTTGGCGGCCATTGGTATCATTATATTGGCAAAGCAGTTTCATATTATGATAGGTAATTTGGATGCATCTGGTTCCCCTTTGGGACTTTTAGCATCCATTCCTAAGTCTATTATGGAGTGTTTTAGAACTCCAGAAAGACACCCTGCGGCTATTGCTGGAGTGTGTTCTTTGTTAATTATGATTTTTTATTCTAGAGTTAGAAATAAGTATTTTCAGCTAATTCCGGCACCCATGTGGATTGTCTTTTTATCTGTAGGGATAGCTTATTTTTATGCCAATAAACTAGGGATGGATAATCCTATTTCAGACGAATATCTTGTCAGTATTCCTGATAATGTGTTCTCTAATTTTCCTAGACCAGACTTTTCAAAAGTGCTTTCTGGAGACTTTATGTTGGCTGTGGTCAGTATAACATTAATAGCAAGTATAGAATCATTGCTTTCTATTAAAGCGGTAGATAAGCTTGACCCGAGGCGTAGACAGTCAAATGTAAATAAGGATTTGAAAGCCCTTGGCTTAGCCACTGTTATTTCAGGTTTTTTAGGTGGTTTGAACGTAGTGACCGTAATAGCCCGAAGCTCGGTAAATGTTAATAATAATGCCACTAATAGAAGTGCAAACTTCTTTCATGCTATCTTTTTAGTATTGTTCATTTGGTTGTTTAAAGACCAGTTAGAGAATATTCCATTCCCAGCATTGGCGGCTATTTTGGTTTATACCGGTTATAAACTGGCATCTCCCGCTATTCTTCAGAAAATACGTGAGATAGGAAAAGAGCAGGTTCTAATATTTTTAGTAACTCTAATCACTACGCTTCTAACCAGTTTGATAATAGGTATAGCGGTTGGTATTTTGACTACTTTCCTAGTTCATATGATATTGACTAGGAGTATGACCTTATTCTTTTCAAATATTAAAAACAACAACGTTACAAAGTATTTAGAAGAAGATGGGAAACAACATATTTCAGTCAAATACTTCAGCACTTTCCTTAACTTTTTTAGACTTAAAAATGTACTAGATGGTATCAAACCAAGCGAAAGAGTAGTGGTTGATTTGTTGGAATGTAATTTTGTGGACCATACGGTAATGGAAAACCTGTGGGATTATGAGCAAACATTTGACAAAAATGGTGGAGAATTTGAGGTTATAGGATTAGACCTTCATAGTGCCGAATCTAGCCATCCATTTGCATTAAGAAGGGCATTGAAATATGTACCTTTTGTGAATGCTCCAGATGTGCAAACAAAGCGTCAAAAGGAGATTGGAAGCTTTGTCGAGAGTTTGGGTTGGTATTTCAGCACAGAAAATGATTACCACATGTTCTTTTTGAGGCATTTTAATTATTTTAGAACAAGACAGGTAGATCACCTTTATAATAAAGCCAGTGATAAGAGTAAGGTCTTTAAGCTGTTTGATGTAGAATACTCCGAAGGTGCGTTTATCTTGGAAGAGCAACTTCATGCTACTATGCTTTATATTAATACTAGAAATAGAATACCTGCATTTACGCTTGATAAAGGAGACTTTTATGAGCGTATGCACTACTTAGGAGGTTACAAAGAAATTAAGTTTAAGACCTTTAGAGACTTTGCTAGAAGGTTTACACTTCGTGGTGAAAACTTATTGGGGATTAGAAGATTTTTCTCTGATGAACTTATTTTGTTTTTTGAAAGTAATAGTTATTACCATATTGAATCCAATGGAGAAGGTGGTATTTTGATAATGGACAAAGAAAGACATAGCGGAGTAGCGGAAGTGAAAGCTTTAGTAGATTTTGGTATTAGATTAGAGGCTATTATTAATCAATCTTTAGAATTAGATCTTAAAAAATAAAATGGCATTTGACTTTAAAAAATATCATGTGAGGGCAATGAATGCTGCCAGTCATGAAGAAAAGGCGGCAATAAATAAAGAGTTGAAAGACTATTATGCTCAACTTCCTGAAGAAGAAAAACCAGCTTTTAATGAGGCACTTCAAAGTTTTTTAATAAAAGAAATGTCGTCAATAAAGTCGGTCTATGATGGGGTGAAAGCTGGAGAACCTTCTGATAACTAAGCATTTTATGAAAAGAATAGTAGCTTTCGGGGCTAGCAGCAGTAAAGCATCTATCAATAAAGCCTTGGCAACTTATGCGGCGAATGCCATGGAAGGTGGGGAGGTAGAAGTTTTAGACCTCAATGATTTTGAGATGCCTATTTTTAGTGTCGATAGAGAAAAGGAAGACGGGATTCATTCTTTGGCCTTTAAGTTTAAAGAGCACTTGAAGAGTGCCGATGGTATTCTAATTTCTTTTGCCGAGCATAATGGAGCTTACTCAGCAGCATATAAAAACATATATGATTGGGCTTCTAGAATAGAGAAAAGTTTTTTCTATGATAAGCCGCTCTGTTTACTGGCTACTTCACCAGGGCCAAGAGGGGGGATGAGAGTACTCGACATTGCTTTTGATGCCTATAGCTTCGCCAATAAGAATTTGGTTACAAAATTCTCTTTGCCCTCTTTTTATGAGAATTTTAAAGAAGGTGAAGGAATAACAAATGAGGAACTAAAAACGCAGCTCTTTGTGGAGCTAGATAAGTTTAAGGCTGCACTTTAAAGTAGAGTCGATTATTTAAAGAACAGTTTAGGGAACTGCTTCTCTGGGTTTTTCTTTAATAAATCAATAGCAATAGTAGATTTTAAAAACCCAAAGCCGTAGCCACAAAACTGCACTAGAATGGCCATGATGGACAGTATAGCTACATTTATGCTTTTGCTTGAAATTAAAGCTGAGACAAACGCAATTAAGAAGTAAGCTATATAGCCAAATAAGATCCATTTGATGCCTAAAAGCCAGCCTATAATGGAGGCTATAAAACCAAGGCAGAATAACGAAGGAAACCAATATGTTACCTTTTTAGTTGACGGATGCCATTTATTTAAAATGGGACGTACCATTCCAAATTTATTCACTTGCGTATAGAATTTTTTCCAAGAAATTCGTCGTTTGTGATATACCCACGCTTCTGAAATTAGCTTCGTTTTAAAACCTAAGTTCCAAAGGCGAATAGACAAATCTGGGTCTTCGCCAGGGTGAATGCTACCGAAACCTTTGGAAGCTTCAAAAGCTTGTTTTGATAGCCCCATATTGAAACTTCTTGGCTGAAACTTCCCTACACTCTTTTTGCCACCTCGAATACCACCCGTGGTGATAAAAGAAGTCATAGAAAAATTAATGGCTTTTTGGAGGCTGGTGAATGATTGATGTGCAGCGTCTGGTCCACCAAAGCAGTCTACATAGTCTTCGTTTAAACTAGCGTCAACTTTGTTTAGATAATCTTTCGGTACAATACAGTCACTATCTAAAATGATAAAATAATCACCCTTAGCATTCTGCATTCCAAAATTTCGTGAATCTCCAGGGCCTGAATTTTCTTTAAAGAAGTAAGTGATGTTCAGTTTGTCCTTATAACGCTCTACAACCGTTTTTGACGATTTGGTAGAGCCATCTTCAATGATGACAATTTCAAAAGGGATTTCAGTCTCCAAAGCTTCAAAACTTTGTAAAAGCTCTTGTGTTTCGTCTGGACGGTTGTAGACCGGAATGATGAAAGAGTAAAACATCGAAATTTATTTATCAGTTAGCACGTGCTTATCAGAAAGCGAGAATTGTGCCATGAAGATAAGGGATTAAAAATTGTTTTAGATTGTATTGTTTCAGCCTAGGTTTGAAAGTTTTAGAGATGTTTGGGTAAAGTGTGGTTTTGAAAACCACTTCAAAGAGTTAATTACCAGAGTCTTAAACGCAACAAAGGAAGGGCAAAGCCCTTCCTTTGTTAAATAAAAAGAACAGGTCTACTTCCCACCCCCAGAAGGCATAAAGTTTTTGTTTTTATACATTTCCATGTATTTTTTATCTAGGTCTTCAGAGTCTTTATATTTTACCCTTAGGTCGGCTAGGTCAGACTTTAGTTTTGTTAGGGTTTCTGCATAAGCAGGGTCGTCAAACACGCTTTTCATTTCTTGTGGATCTTTTTTACGGTCGTAAAGCTCCCATTCGTCCACATCATCATAGAAGTGGATTAGCTTATAATCTTCCGTCACAATACCGTAATGCCTTTTTACCATATGTACCGCAGGGTATTCATAGTAGTGGTAATACACGGCTTCTCTAAAGTTCTCTGTTTCTCCTTTAAATAGCGGAATCAGATTTTCGCCTTGCATGTCAGATGGAGCTTCTATTTGAGCGGCAGCTAAAATGGTTTGAGCAAAATCTAAGTTTTGAACCATCTGCGTATTCGTGGTTCCTGGCTTAATAACGTTTGGCCATTTAACTAAAAGAGGCGTTTTGAAAGATTCGTTGTAAATAAAACGCTTGTCAAACCAGCCATGCTCACCTAAGTAAAAACCTTGGTCAGAAGTATAAATCACTATCGTGTTTTCAGCCAGTCCGCTTTCTTCCAGATAGTCTAAAACCTTACCTACACCCTCATCCACAGAAGCTATGCTACCAAGATAATCCTGCATGTATCGTTGATATCTCCATTTCATTTTGTCTGCCTGTGTCATATTTGGATAAAGCTTTTTGAATTTTTCATTCATTGGGCCGTATACTTTATCCCAAGCAGCTCTTTGTTCTGCGTTCATGGCACCCACTTCTCTTTTGAAAGCACCTTTGTCCCATGTTGACGTTTCTGCTATTCCTAATTCGTCCATTACATCAGGATAAATTTTAGAATCACCAGCCCAGTTCATGTGTGTAAGTAAATTCATTTCAGCCTCTTTTGCGGCAGAACCTCTACCTTCATAATTGTCAAAAAGCGTAGCAGGCTCTTTAAAAGTTTTCGTTGTAAACTCTTTATAATGTCTTTCTGCAGGTAACCACTCTCTGTGTGGAGCCTTATGAAGATAAGCCATGAAGAAAGGTTTTTCGGCATCTCTTTCTTTACTCAGCCAGTTTATAGTCAAGTCTGTGATGATATCTGTCACATAACCGGTGATAGTCTTTTTGCCTTCTTTCTTGGTTATAAATTCTGGGTTGTAATACCTCCCTTGACCAGGTAATATTTGAAATTCGTCAAAACCCTTAGGATTGTTTCCAAAATGAAGTTTCCCGAACATGGCAGTTTGGTAACCATTTTCTTGGAGTAATTGCGGAAAGGTCATTTGAGTAGTGTCAAAAGGAAAGTTATTGTCAATTTTTCCATTCAAATGACTGTGTTTTCCTGTCAAAATTACTGCTCTAGAAGGAGCACAGATAGAGTTAGTGACACAGGCGTTGGTAAATAACATGCCTTCGTTCGCTATCCTGTCAATGTTCGGAGTTTCTATCAGCGTATTATCATAAGCAGAAATAGCCTGATAAGCGTGGTCGTCCGACATAATAAACAGAATGTTGGGCTTTTTTTGCTCTTCTTGTTGACAAGAGAATGCTGTAAAGGCCAATACAGCAATTGCTAATTTTTTGAATTTCATTTGATAATGGTTGAGTCAGTAAAGTATCAAAGTTGTTAAAAAGGGCTTTAGCAAACAAGTTAAGGAGGTAATGTATAGATAAGAATGCTTTGTGATAAGATATTAAAGATGAGATTGTGTTTTAAGAAGGGATTGTCCGGATAAACATAAATCTGGAAACTAGCTTATAGCTCTAGTCGTAAATCTTTTATCAAAAGCCATTTAATAAGATTAGAAAATTATGAGAAAAAACAGAAAGAGCTTTTACGTCAGTATTGTGTTCACATTAGCAACTATCTTTATTAAACCTCTCTTAAACAAGTTTGTTAGTTTTGAGAGTGAGCTTCTTAGTTTCATTAAGGACTACAGCTATATCTTAATTATTGTGGGAGGAACTTGGTTTGTGATTGAGCTTATAGCTCGATTAAAGGTTTTATTGCTTCGCCAATATGACATGAATCAAGAAAATAATCTAGAATCTCGTAAGGTCTATACGCAGATAAATCTGCTTGAAAAAATAGCCAATTTTATAGTCATACTTTTTGGGATAGGTCTCATCCTTCTGTCTTTTGATAAAATTAGAGAATTAGGAATTGGCTTGTTTGCCTCGGCAGGTGTGGCTGGTATTATTCTAGGTTTATCAGCTCAAAAGATAATGGGAACGCTATTGGCGGGTATTCAAATAGCCATTACTCAGCCCTTTAGAATTGAAGATGCCGTGGTGGTGGAAGGAGAGTGGGGCTGGATAGAAGAAATAAACCTGACCTATGTAGTTGTCAGGATTTGGGACAAAAGACGACTTGTTTTGCCGTCGACTTATTTCTTAGATAAGCCTTTTCAAAACTGGACTAGAAACTCGGCAGACATTATCGGAACGGTCTTTCTTTATACTGATTATAATGTGCCTTTTGATGCCCTGCGGGCAGAACTAACTAAGCTTTTGGAAGGAACTGACCTTTGGGATAGAAAAGTGAATGTACTTCAGGTGACAGATTCAAAAGAGTTTTCAGTAGAAATTAGGATTTTAGTAAGTGCCAAAAACTCACCAACAGCATGGGACTTAAGGGTCCTCATTCGTGAAAAAATGATTGCGTTTATTCAAAATAATTATCCAGAAAGTTTACCAAAAACTAGGGTAGAGCTCAAAGATAAAAAGCCCTTGGGAGCGGATAATATGCCTGCTTTGGCAAGTTGATAATTATGATGTTACTGGTGCTGGAATTATGGGAAATATCTAAATTAGAAGGTTAATTAATCCTTTGAAAGATGAATAAAGACACCATTTTAGTAGAAACCATAGTAAGTGCCTCTTTAGAAAAGGTTTGGGAAAGTTGGACTACGCCTTCACACATCATGAATTGGAATAACGCCTCAGACGACTGGCATACACCTGCAGCTTCTAATGATCTTAAAGTGTCGGGGAAGTTTACTTATACGATGGCTGCCAAAGATGGCAGTTTTAGTTTTGACTTTGGTGGTGTGTATACGGCTGTGGTAGAAAAAGAATTGATAGCCTATACTTTAGAAGACGGCAGAAAAGTTAGGATAGAGTTTATGCAGTTAGATAATGTGATTAAAGTAGTTGAGCTTTTCGAGCCTGAATCTGAAAATCCTTTTGAAATGCAAAAGGCGGGTTGGCAAGCTATTTTAGACAATTTTAAAAAGTACACAGAGGCTTTAGTTTAATAGCATCAAGTTCTTGATAAATCGCGAGGGAGTTTAAAGAACAGCAGTAACTACTTTTCTTAATTCTGGGATTATTTCTTCGGCAAACCACTCATTCTTTTTCATCCAAATATTATTCCTAGGTGAAGGGTGTGGAAGTGGCAAGAATTTTGGCAAATATGCCTCATAATTTTTAACCGTTTCTGTCAGGGTTTTCTTTGTACTTTTTCCTAAGTAATGTTTTTGGGCATACTGCCCAAAAAGTAAGTTTAATTGAATATCTGGCATAAAATCCCAAAGTTTTTGGTGCCAGAGAGGAGCACACTCAGGACGTGGTGGCAAATCCCCACTTTTACCTGTTCCGGGATAACAAAACCCCATAGGAATAAGAGCGAAAATATCTGGGTCGTAAAATATTTCTTTAGAAACTCCAAGCCATGCTCTTAGGTTGCCGCCGCTTTTGTCATCCCATGGAATACCGCTTTCATGTACTTTACGGCCTGGTGCTTGGCCTATTATGGCTATTTTACTCTTTTTACTAGCTTGAATAACAGGCCTACAACCTGTCAATAAAAAACTTTCACAAACACGACAATTGGAAATCTCTTGGAGAAGTTTTTGCATGCCTAAATATATATGATCTATTAACAGTTTCTTAGGATCTTTTTGACTAAAATCAACGTTATCTTAGTATAGATTTGTCAATAGTGTTATTCTAAAATACTTTGCAGGTCTGGAATAAGTAAAAATAGATTTCGTTTAGAAAAGAATAAATCAACATAATCAATGAAAAAGCAAGCATTAATAATTTTAGGTTTTATGGCAATGTCTTTCGGGGCTTTTGCTCAGACAGCAGACGCCATTTTTGACAATTACGTGAAAGCCACAGGTGGCGAGGAAGTTTACAATAGCATAGAGGCATTTTCCATTCATCAATCAGATGAGGAGGCAAAAGTACCTTATGAGTCTAATTTAGCCGTATCTGTCAAAAACAACAAAGTACTTCGCTCTAGAACGGTATTATCAAGAAATTTCCTTTATGAGTTGAATGGCAATAATGCTAACCTTCACGTGCCTACAGGCGGTTTAAATAGAGGTAACTCTTTCCAAACACAAAAATTGAGCGATTTTGAGAAGTCAAAGTTACAGGTAGAATTGAATGACAAGTATTTGCCATTTATGAACTATAAAGCCAAAGGCTACCGAGCTAAAGTGGTAGGCCCTAAAAACATTGGAGGTGAAAATACCACTCAGGTAGAACTGTCAAACAATGATGTAACTAGAAACTATTATTTCTCGACAAAAACCAACTTGATAGTTCAGGAAGATTTAACGTATTCAAATGGTGATAAAATCACTTATAAGCATACAGCTTATGATAAATTAGAAAACGGCCTTAGGTATCCTTCTGAAAGTGTAATGACAGAGCAAGGAAAAACCAGAACTGTGAAAACAGATATAAAAATCAATAATGTGCCAGACGACGAGTTTGAAGTAAAATAGTTTTATGACCAAAGCTTTAAAAGTATTGGCTTGGATAATAGGCATCAGCGTTTCGCTGATGCTTTTCGTGTTTTGGTATGTGGGCACAGAGAGTGGTCAAAAGCTAGTAACTACGGAGGTTAATAAGTTTCTAAAATCCAAGATTGACACACCATTTAGTATAGGAGCCATCCGATACGAAATTCCTGATTATATAAGCGTGGCAGATGTTTATGTGGAAGACACAGAACAAAACGAACTGCTTAGCACCAAGAGATTTAGGGTAGATATTTCTATTTGGGCTCTGGTAAGAGGTATTATAGATATAGACCAAATTTTAATAGAAGATGCCAATGTCAATGTTTATAGAAATGCCCCTAATGAAGACTTTAATTATCAATTTTTGATTGATGCTTTTGCATCAGACACCACAGTTGTTGAAAATCAAGTAGAAGAAGAGCCTACAACGGGACCATTCTTTTCATTAAATCAGGTAAAAGCTAACCGATTATCCCTCGCTTATAAAGACGAATACGGAGGAGTTAATTTTAAAGGAAAACTGGACGACATTAGAGTCAGCTTTAGCGAGATAGACCTGAACACTAATAAATACCATATTAATAATATTGATGTAAACGACGGTTATGCTGTTTTGAAAACTTTCAAAGGCAAAACTCTCAGTACCGTGGATGAAGCCTCCAGTGCTCTTGACCTAGATTTAAATGGGGTAAGAGTAAATAATGTAGCTTGGAAGTTGATAGGAGATGACCTCGGAATAGATAATAAAATCATCTTCAAAAACTTTGAATTAGAACTTGATGAATTAGACTTAAACCAAAACTTGGTCAAAATTGATTTTGTCAACTTAATAGATTCTAAAGTACAGGTAGCTTTTAGAGCAGGTTCATTTTCTTCAACATCTACATCAACAGAAACCGAAGAACCATCAACACCTTGGAACATTTCATTAGGAGAACTTTTGATAGACAATACCAATGTGGTTTACGATGACGAAAACGCTCCACGTTTGGCCAGAGGCTTTGATTATAATCACTTAGATTTTAAATGCACCAAGATAGACTTGGGTGAAGTGTCATATACAGAGTCGGGCATCAAGGTGAATTTAAACGATGTGCAATTTAGAGATAAGTCAAAACTTACTTTAGAGCGTTTAAGCGGAAAAGTTACATATTCTGATACTGGAATTACGCTTGAAAACATTGATTTAAGAACACCATATTCCGAGATTAAAACAGATACAAAGGTCACTTATAACAGCATTGATGATTTAACAGAAAACCTTCCCGCTGTAAATCTTGATTTAAAAATTAATAACAGTTTTCTGGCTGTTAGCGATATGCTTTTGCTAAGTCCGAGCTTGGATTCTAACCAAATAGTGGCAAGTGAAAGAAACCAGAAAATAAAAATAAAAGCAGCCATTAAAGGCGGCATGAGTGCCTTGCAGATAAACGAGCTAAAGATGGAGGGCTTACAAAATTCTAAGGTTAGTGTTTCTGGAAGTGTAGCTCGATTAGATAATTTGGATTATCTGAAAGCCGATTTAAATATTCAAGAGTTTACGGTTAATTCGGGCTTGGTAAATCTATTAGTTTCAGACGCCGAGATGTTGGCAGACTATAATATTCCTGAAAGGTTAAGCCTGAAAGGCAAAATAAAAGGAGATGCTGGTGTTTTAAACATTGACACGGATGTGACCAGTACTTTGGGAGATTTAAAGCTAAACGGTGTAGTGAGAAACTTGGGAGACTCCACATTAATGTCTTATGAAGGAAACCTTCATACAGAAGATTTGGCGGTAGATAAGTTCTTCAAAGAGAAGCAAGACCTCGGTTTACTTTCTACAGATATTTACCTCAAATCTGACGCAAGCTTTCAGACAATTGAAGCTAAAGGAGAGATTCAAAAGATTGTTTACAGTGGCTATACCTATCAGGGTTTGGAGATTGACGCTACCATGGAAGATAGTCTCTTAAATTTAAAGGGTTCGTCTGAAGACCCAAACGCTCGTTTGACTACCGAGGTTACTGTTGATTTAGGAAAAGAGGAATATCCCGTAAATGGCAATGTTTCTATAACGAAGTTGAATTTGGCAGCCTTAGGACTGTCTGATTTTGAAGAAGACATAAAAGGTGTTTTTGATTTAAACATGACTTCTTTAAAGCCCGAGGAGTTGGCTGGTACTTTTAAGGTCAAGCAGCTGGCTTTAGGAACTCTAAATGTAGGGGAGCTTTCTGGTGATTTTATAAATGAGAAAAATAAGCACATTGCTAAAATAGAGTCACCCTTTTTGAAAGTCAATTTAGAAGGTGAGTTTGACTATTATGCATTGCCTGACATTCTCGCGGCAGAGGTTAATGGTTATTTTAAGCCAGATTCCGTGGAATTTCAGGAGATTTCTGGAAAGCGAGATTTTGAATTAAAAGCGGAGGTATTGGAACATCCTATTTGGCAGGTTTTTGTTCCTGAATTGGCTTTTGACAGAAGCATTAGGCTTAATGCTACACTGAATGAAGACAAGTTAAAAGGGGAAATGAACTTCGGGAATCTTACTTATGGAGATATGCTTTTGAAAGACTTTCAATTGGAATTGACTGGAAATGGTAAAGAATTGAAGGGAAATGCCAAATTGAAAAGTTTACGTTCTGGTAGTTTTGTATTGGCTAAAAATGAATTTGACCTTAAGCTTTCTAACAGCATTTTGGACGCCATTTTTGTATCAAAGGATAGCCTTTCTGAAGATAAGAGACATGGTTTAGCCTTGAGGATGGAAACAGAAGGACCGCTGTACAAAATTGCCTTAAACGACCTTACCGTTGATAAAAAGGAATACAAAATAAGTAAGACACCCATCTATTACGGTGATGAAGGCATTCTTATCAATGGCTTGACCATTTCAAAAGATAATGAGATGCTAACCATAAACGCCACCAAAAAGCAGCTTAATGCTAACGTGCTAGATATTGCTATTAATCCATTTGCCAATTTTGCTGGTTATAAATCAGAAGGGGTGAAAGGTAAGCTAAATGGCGATGTGGTGGTGGTAGATTATATGGAAGACTACAATGTCAAAGGTGATTTAGCTGTAAAGGGTTTTGAGGTAGGTGGTATAGCGGGAGGAGATTTGACACTTAACATAGAAGAAGTAAATGCTACTCACGCTGCCATTAGTGGTGGTTTGGATGGGAAAGATAGCAAGCTTGATTTTAAAGGAAATGTAGGTTTAACAGGTGACGTTCCTGTGGACTTTACAGCTAATATTACAAAAGTAGATGCGAGATTAATTGAAAGTTTAAGCGGAGGTCAGTTGACCAAATCAAAGGGTTTTGTAACTGGAAAAGTCAAATTATCTGGAAATGCTGATAAACCTTTAGCAGACGGAAAACTGTCTTTTGTAGATTATAATGTTACACCTTACTATTTGGGTATTCCTTTAAAAATTGAAGACCAACAAGTCTATTTTAAAGGAAACGATGTCAGTTTTGAGAATTTTGTGGTTAAAGATTCATTGAATCAAAAAATGGCTGTGAATGGAAAGGTGAACTGGTCAAATTTGGATGCGGTTTCTTATGATTTAAAATTAGATACTAAGAATTTCCTTTTAATAAATACCGAAAGAGGAAGTAATGAGCTCTTTTATGGGAAGGCAAATGTTAATGCAAACTTGAACGTTTCTGGAGTAGGAGCTAGCCCGAGTATGAACGGTAAAATAAGGGTGAATGAGCAAAGTAATGTGACCGTTATTATGCCAACCGAGGTAGAAACCGCGGAGTCAAATGGCGTAGTTACTTTTGTGCCACCACCGAGCGATAAGGAAATTGAAACTTTGGAAATACCTACCACAAAACTGGCAAAGGGTACGGGCTTAGATTCGGAAGTTATTTTAGATATAGAAACGGATCCAAAGGCGGAGTTGAGCATCATATTAGACGAGCTTACTGGCGACAAGTTAAGCGTTAAAGGTTCCGCAAACTTGACGGTTGGGATTTATCCTACTGGGGAGATTTTCTGTATTGGTATTTATGAAATCACTTCGGGTTCTTATAATACTACGCTGGTAGAGGTCTTGAAAAAGAACTTTTTGATAGAGCCTGGCAGTGTGATTATTTGGTCTGGCGACCCTATGAGAGCTTCGTTACAGTTAAAAGCGGTTTATCAGGTAAACCCAGATATTAACCCATTACTTGAGGAGGCTGGGATACTCTTGAAAGACCTAGGTAAAGTGCCACTTGATGTAATTTTGAAAATAGATGGAACCATTGAAAATCCACTTATAAGTTTTGATATGGAGGTGTCTGATAAAGCATCAAGCACCACTAAAACCCTCTTAGAAAGTAATGACGTTTTATCCTTTTTAAGCAAAGATGCAAATATTATGAATCAGCAGGTTTTTGTGCTGTTGACATTAAATCAGTTTTTGTTTAATACAGATGATTTTCGATTAGGTGAAGTGCTAGGAAGCCAGTCTGCTAGGCAAAGTGTAAGTAAATTATTGACAGAGCAGCTCAATGCTTTAGCGGGCGATATCATAGGTTCGGTGGGTTTAAATTTTGGTTTAAACTCAGAGCAAATTGGTACTGGAGGAAGTAGTGCATACAGAACAGACCTTAATATTGGTCTCAAGAAAAGCTTTCTAAATGATAGAGTCAAAATCTCGGTAGGAAAGAACTTTGAATTGGAAAACGGGTCTGGTATTGACCAAAACTCAGCGGAGATTTTAGATAATATTGAAATTGGTTACAACATAACCGCCGACGGACGATATGCCGTAAAAGTGTATAGAACTAGTCAGTTTCAAACAGTTTTGGAAGGTTTTGTATTAGAGACCGGAGTGAGTTTTGTTTTACAGGCAGAGTATGAAAAAGTTAAGGATTTATTCAAAAAGGGGGTAAGAGAGTAAATGAAAAATTTAGGATTATATATTGCCCTAGTACTTTTCTTGAGTGGATGTAGTTTGTCAAAAAAGCTTCCAGAAGGAAAAACCATTTACGGTGGAGGTAGCGTAAAGGTGGTGGGCGAAACATCTAAAAAGAATAAGGATAATTTAGTGGTGGATATGGAGGAGGTACTTGCTCCAAGAACCAATAGCATGGTGCTGGGTTTTCCATATAAAGTCTGGCTTTATTATAATATTGGAGAGCCTAAAAAGCCAAAAGGAATCAGGAATTTTCTTCGTAACAAGGTAGGTCAAAAACCAGTTTTTTATGAGGTAGGATATCCAAAAATTAACCGAGCTAACTTGGTTAACGTGGCAGAAAATAACGGATACTTTAAAAGTACCGCTACCTCTGAGTCTGTAACAAAAAAATACAAAACCAAGGTAGAATATGAAGTAAGTTTAGCTCCTCAGTACTTTATTAAAGAAGTAAGCATAGATACTTTAGGTTTACAAGTTTTTGGGGAAGATGCTAAGGCTTTGGGAGAAGGAACGGTTCTAAAAGAAGGGAAACCGTATAATTTAGACCAGCTTATAGCAGAAAGGCAGCGACTGAGTAATGTATTACAAGAAAAGGGCTATTTCTATATGAGTCCCAGCCAGTTTATTTTAGAGGTGGATACTAACCTTAATGCAAATTTGCTGACCATTAAAACAATGCTCTCTCCAGATTATAGTAATGCTGCGGTAGATAAATATTACATCAGAGAAATTAATGTGCTTAGCTCTGCCAAACAAGGAGAGAAAGAGGTTAAAACTACGTTCAAAAATCTAGAAAGAAGCGGACTTGCGATAGCTGAAAATGATAAGTCTTATAAGCCAAAGGTATTTACCGAGTCAATAATTTTTAGACCGGGCGAGCTTTATAGCAGGTCAAAACAAGAGGCTAGTTTGAATAGGCTTTCTAATCTTAAAAATTTCCAATACATAAGGAATAGGTACGAACCTCACAGAACGGCCGATTCTACGTATTTAGATGTCAATTATTTCTTAACGCCACTGAAGAAAAAATCTTTAAAAGGGCAGTTAAGTGGCTTAACTAAGAGTAATGGGCTTTATGGGTCGGAGGCTAATATCTCATGGCAAAATAGAAACATATTTCATGGAGCCGAGATTCTGAAATTTGAAGTAAACGGAGGTATAGATTTACAGTTTGGGCAAATAGAATATGGGAATAATTATAGAAGATTAAGTGTAGCAGGCGACCTGACTTTTCCTCGTTTTTTGATTCCTTTTATAAAACAAAGAACCAAGGTTTCTTCTGGTGTGCCTAAAACCAATATCAATATCTCGTATGAGATTCTTAGACGAAAAGATTTTTATACACTAGCCAGTTCTAATGCAGCTTTTTCTTATTTCTGGAGAAAAAATTCGGAGTATGAGCACACGCTTACGCCTGTTTATTTTAGTTTAATCAAAGCCAGTAACTTTTCAGATGAGTTTTTGAATGAAGTTTATTATAGTGACAACCTAAGTGATTTAGAAAGGTATTTTCAGATTATAGAAAGCAAGCTTTTACTAGGTTTAGAATATAAGCTCAACTACACTCCAAAATCTCTTCAAAGCAGCAGGGATAAGGTTTTATTTAATTTTGGCTTTGATATTTCAGGTAATGGAGCTTCCTTAATTGCTAAAAAACCAGAAAGAGGAACAGGTGGCTATCAACAGCTTTTTGGAGTGTCTTATGAGCAATTTGTGAAATTTGATTTTGAAGGGAAATATTTTAAAACCATAGGTAAAACCACCTGGGCCAATAGGCTTTTTACAGGTTTTGGTATTCCTTATAAAAACTCCATAATGCTGCCACAAACAAAACAGTATTTTTCTGGTGGCAGTAATGGTTTGAGGGGTTTTAGAGGGAGAAGTCTTGGGCCAGGAAGGGTAGCTCCAGCAGATATTAGTCAGGAGCTTTTTGGTGCTAATTCGCAAGGCGACATCAAATTAGAATTGAATACCGAATTACGTCAAAAACTTTCTAGCTATATAGAGGTAGCGGGTTTTGTAGATATGGGAAATATCTGGACATACCGTGACGATACTTTCTATGGTGAGAAGGCTAAGTTTACAAAAGATTTCGTGAAAGATTTGGCGGCGGATATGGGTATTGGCCTACGCTTAGACTTCACGTATGTGGTTTTGCGTGGGGATATAGCTATTCCTATAAGAAAACCATGGCTTGACGACCCTTGGGTGTTCGATAAAATTAGCTTGAATCAGAAATCTTGGCGTCAAAATAATCTTATTTTTAATTTGGCTATAGCTCATCCATTTTAATTGTCACGTAGTTTGGAGTTTTGTACAACTATGGAAGCCTGAAAGGGTTATACGTCTTGATAGACTTTTATTCTGAAAATGCCCTTCAAAAAAATAAGCTTTATAAGCTATATTGTTGGAAGTTTTTTTTTGTAAATTTGTTTTTAACAAATACAAATTATAATGAATTTAAAATCCTTGTTAGCTTTTGTTCTTATTGGTATAACTTCTTGCTCAAAAAAATATACTAATGATATTGTACCGAATGCATATTCTTCTCCTAAGAATTCGAGTGATCTTATTTCAGAACTAGGGAATTTACATAGTTTAGATGAAGTCTCAGCTTTATTTGATAACAATATTTCAGAGAGTGATAATTCCTCTTTTCCCCTTGAAGAAGATATTGGAGGCACCAATTTAAGTAACACAAGAAGTGGTATAGGTCAATCTTCTTTACCGATTGTTAATTTTATAACAAATATTGAAGGCACATGGCATACTGATGATAGGGTTTATGTTAATCTTTTAAATTTTAGTCGTGAACCTACAAACCTTAGCATTGTTAATGTTGATATATTTAGTTATGATACAAGAGCTGGTAATCCCGCTGCTGCAAAGAGGTTTCGAGATTTTAGTGTGCCTGTCACACAAACTCAATCTCTCCAATTGGAACCCCAATTACAATTAGGTACATACTATAGTCGTGAAGTTATAGTGGATCGTGTGGCATTAGATTTTGATAGTGAAGATTGGGTTCTGTCATTCATTGCTTTAGCCCCCGTAATGGCATTTCAGAGCCTATCAGACTGGGGCTTATTAAATGCCAAGAGGCTTTATTTGCATTTTAACGGATATCCAACATATGGTGAGTTAGTTCAATATTCTAAGTTAGAACTGTATAATGGACAGCTAGATTCAAATAATGAAATGCATTTTAATTGTAAAGTGTCAAGGTTTATTGAATTAGAGGGTGAAGGTGAAAGCTCAGGATGGAGAACAAGTATACCGCAATCTTCAAGATGGAATAGTATTTCTCCACAGAATATGGTTACTAGTAATTTAGTTTATAACAATGTCTATCCTTGGTAGGGTGATTGTTCGTACCCTTTTATGAAGTGAAGGCTTGCCTTATAGTTTTTTGGCTAATTTTCAAGAAGATATTAAGTTAGACTAAAACACATAATTAAGGTGCAGGGCTTCAAGTTATATAGAACTGGCTACTTTTATAGATGCTGGTAATATCTAGACCTACCGCGACGATACTTTTTATGGGGAGAAAGCTAAATTCACAGCAGATTTCGTGAAAGACTTGGCGGTGGATATGGGTGTGGGGCTACGTTTAGATTTTACCTATTTGGTTCTACGTGGCGATTTCGCAATACCTATCAGGAAACCTTGGCTTGATGACCCTTGGGTGTTAGATAAGATTAGTTTTGACCAAAAGGTATGGAGACAAAACAATCTCATTTTCAATTTGGCTATTGCTCACCCATTCTAAAAAAAAGAGGCTGTCTCATACTTTTGAGACAGCCTCCTCTTTTTAGAATTAATCTACTCTAGGAGGAATAGGTGTTTTTGCAGCTTTAGCTGGCTTGGCTGGTTTTACAGGTTTCTGTGGTTTCTCAGCTTTCTCCGGCTTTTCGGGTTTCTCTGGGCGTTCCGGCCTTTCAGGACGTTCTGGTCGCTCAGGTCTTTCTCTCGTTCCCATACCAATATTGTCTTGTACTTCCTTAGGCAACATTTTCAAGATGGCTTCATGGTGCTTTTCCATCTTATCAGCATGCTTGTCTATCACAACCTCTTTTTTCTTTAAAACAGCTTCTATTTCTTTCGCAGGAATTTCAAATTCCTTCTCCATTTTAATTTCGAAATCCTTCATTTTAGCCTCAAAACCTTCCATGTTTACTTCAAAGCTTTCCATTTTGTCTTCATGCACTTTTACTTTGGCTTCAAAAGCCTTTTCTAGTTTGGCTATTTCAGCATCGTAATTACTAGCCTTGGAGTCTAGCTTCGCAATATCGCTTTGAAACTCCACCGCATATTTAGCTATCATTTGAGATTCTTTCTGAATCACTTCCATTGACTTTTTGAAAGCGGGGTCGTTTTGAGGGTTGAAATCTACATCAGCCATGGCGTTTTGCTGTAAGTCTGTAATTTTCTTTACCTCAACATTTATTTCTTTAGAAATACTTTCAATGTTTAAATTGGCTTTTTGCATCTCGTCAAAATGCATTTTTAGCTCCTTTTTTTCGGCAGGGGTCAATGCTTGCTCTTTCCCGTTAATGACAATCTTACTTGGGTCTATTTTAACTTTATAATCATTGGTCTGAATGTTCAGATTGCGGTCCCCAAGGTCATAATGATAATGTTGGTCTATGTCACCAGAATCTTTCCTTGTGGTAGTTTCACTTACAGAAATTGTAGAGTTTTCTATCGTGGTTACTGTTTCTGTATTAGTGTCAATTTCTTTAATGATTGATTCTTCCTCTGCAATGGGGGCTACCATTTGTGTTTCTTCTTCCACAATATTTTCAGCCTGCACAAAACCAAGCGTACAGATAGACGTAAGCATCAATAAGAGAGCGGTAAACTTTACTTTTTGAGTCTCTGGACTAACACCAAGTAGTCGCTGTATTCTCCCGAGCATTGGCATTCTTTTCTTGCCAAAAGCCATCGCTAAACTTGGTTGGTGACTAGCTAATTGGATTTGAGCAAGAGTCTTGGCTAAAAGTATCTTATTTCCTGTCAATTCTGCAGCCCAGTCGTCGCAAGCATGCTCACGGTTTTCTCTTATTTGATGGCTCACGAGCCAATAAACTGGGTGATAGAAAAACAGGTTTTCCAGTAAGGTCTGTATCAAATTAATTAGAAAGTCATTCCTTTTTATATGGGCTATTTCATGGGCAATGATAAGTTCTAACTGCTCGGAGCTTAAACCACTCACTAAAGAAGAGGGGATAAGTATTACCGGCTTTAAGGCTCCTAAAACCATGGCCGTATCCACCTTATTGGAGTGGAATGCTTTGAAGCTAGGTACTTTTCCGTCTACTTTCATCAGAACATTTTCAATGGCTTTTTCCGCTTTTTGCGAAAGCTCAGATATTCCAGTGCTTTTTAGGAATTGAACATAAAAAAGCCCGCCCATTTGTCTAATAAAAAGAAAGACAAAACCGATAATCCATCCGACAGATAACCAATGAGCGTTTTCTTGAATAAGGTCAATGTAAGATTGGGATGTTGGCGAAGTGACTAATTCTGTTAGCACACCGTTAAACGTTAATACTTGCGTAGCACCCTCGGCAGCCAAAATGCTATCAGAAGGCATAAGGATAGAAAAGGTAATGGCCGAAGCTAGAAACTGTAATCCAAATGCGGTTAGTCCGGCCCATGTTTTGGTATTGGCAGACTTTATAAAGCGTACAGCAATTAGATAAATACCGACAATAATGACACCTTGCCAGAGGGAGTGCAGCATGGTTTTCCCGAAAGTACCGGCCAGGGGCGTTTCAAATAGTAATGTTAGGTTTTTCATAGTTTTTGTTTTTTGGAGTTGACTGGTGCCGAAGCACCAATCAATTTCCGTTTTTCATAATTTGTATTCGTAATAACTTAGCTTTCTAGTCCTTCTATAAGTTTCTTTATTTGGTCTAGCTCATCTTTAGAAGCCTTATGGTTTCCTAGAGCTTGCATCACCATATCCATGGCTTGACCGCCAAAAGCAGCATCCACAAACTTGTTTAGCAGTTGCTCTTGCATACTTTTCTGTGATACGGCAGACTTGTAAATATGAAACCTTCCCTGCTCTGTTCTGGTAACCAGTTCTTTGCCCAGCATAAGCTGCATCATTTTCAAAGTGGTGGTATAGCCTACCTCTTTAGCTTTGCTTAGTTCATCATTTATTTCTCTTACTGAAGACGGTCCTTTCTTCCATAGTAGTTGTAATATTTCTAGTTCTGATTCTGTAGGTTTTGCCAATGCCATAATTTGTCTACGATTAATTTCGTATCAAATGTAGTACGAAAGATATCGTACTTGCAAACTTGTCTACGATATTTTTCGTAATTAACTTTTTTTAAGGAGTGTTTTATTAAAGAAATCAAAGTTTTCTAGGGTCTTTAATTTTCAATATATGCTAGCAGGTTTAGTAAAATAGTAAAAAGTGTAGGGGTATAATATGAATGAATTCCTATAGGTCAAAATACTGTCCGAAGCACACTCAAAATTTTGGAATGCACTCGTTTTATTGAAGCCATCTGGTTACTGAATTTTGATTGTGCAAGTTTATTTTGGCAGATGGTTTTTCCTTAGTTTTTGCCCAAACAAAAGTAGGCGGGCACGCCTAGTGCCGCCTGACAAGGGCAGGAAAGAGTTGATCTACTATTTGATTTAGGAAATTCCCGCTCGTTTTGGTTCTTGTTAAGGAAAGGACGGTTATTTAACCTAAAAATATATCCTATCTTGCAATCAAAAAACAACCCAATAATGAAGAAAATTACTCTCCTATTCTTATTAAGCATTACCTTTATTTCATGTAAAGAGCCTGAAAATAAAGAAAATACATTAAGTGAACTCGAAATAGAAGAAGGATGGAGCTTGTTATTTGATGGTGAAACTACAAATGGTTGGCATTTATATAATAGGGGAGATGTGCCTTCGGCATGGATTGTAGTGGATGGCGAATTATACTGTAAACCAGACACTTTTGAAGTAGAGCATGGCGACTTATTGTCTGATAAATCATACAGTAATTTCGATTTGAAATTTGACTGGAAAATATCTGAAGCAGGTAATTCTGGTGTATTCTTTAATGTGCAGGAAGGTGAAGAATATCCTACCGCTTGGACCACTGGTCCAGAATATCAGCTGCTTGATAATTTAGGAATACATAAAGAATACTTAGAAAATACGACCCACTGGTCGGCATGTTTATATGGCTTTAAGCCAAACCTTAACCCTGTAACGCCAAACCAATCTGGAGAATGGAATTATTCTAGAATCATGCAAAAAGATGGTGTAGTTAGCTTTTGGCTTAATGATGTCAAAACGGCTGAGCAAGACTTAAAAGGAGAAGAGTGGAAAGAAATGGTAGCGAATAGCGGTTTCAAAACTTTTGAAGCCTACGGCAAAAGCACATCCGGTCATCTAGCTTTACAGGATTGGGCAAAAGGGGTTTCTTTTAAGAATATTAAAATCAAGGAGCTTTAAGCTTATAATCTGAGAGGGGTACTGATGTATTAAGGCGGATGCCAATACCACCAAATTAAAAGAGCACATAAACCTTGGAGTTTATTTTTTTAAGCTGAATATTAAAGAGAATAGCTGGACCAAGCGATTGGTTGTTTTTTAAGAAGGGATGCCTTATTTCTAAGTTGTTAAATTATTGGATTTACTTCTTTTATGTCTTTTTGGTGACTAATGTGTTAGTTATTTTAACGTGTTAGGCTACAATCATAACTGAGTTTATAAAAAAGAATATATGCTAATAGGTAAGAACAACTATAAGTTAATTGCTTTAGATACTAATGTGCTTAGAGAAGTTTGTATGGATAATGAGGAATATAAGAAGCGTCTTTTTGAGAAGTTCATTTTATCTAAAGAGAAGTATGCATTCTGTTTTTCGATTTATAATGTATTAGAATTAAGACCATATAAAGATATCTTTGAGAGGTTTATTGAGTTCTTTTGCCAGATACCAGCTCTAATGTTTTTTCCATATAGCTTAATATTAAAGAAAGAAGCAGAATGTTATAATACTGGTTTGGATTTTAAAATTGATAATAGTATTGCTAATGCATTTAGCTCGGCAGGAAAGGAAGCGAGTTATAACTTTAGAGAATTTCTTACTGAAATATTTCAGGATGAAGGGTTTCGGGAGAACATAGAAAAAGGATTAAACGAACTTCGAGGAGTCGCCGATGCATGGAATAAGCAAAGAGATGATACTATAGAATTGCTTACAACAAAGGGTTATCCATTGGATATGATTAATGACAAATATTATCGAATACAGGAAGAAGCTACAATTAGTAAGGATTTAGAGTTGCGAGGTATTAGTATAAATGTAGCCTCTGACTTCATAAGATTTCCAGCTGCACGTATGATGGAGTATTCACAATTTAGTAGAGTTCATTTGACCAAGAAGAGAATAACGGCTAATGATGTTGTCGATATAGAGTTAAGTGCAATGGCACCTTATGTAGATGCGGTTATTACAGAGAAGTTTCAAGCTAATGTGTATAAGAAAGCTAAGAAATTTATAGTAGAATTAAAGCAACTTGAAGTTTACACTTTGAGGGATTTAAGGTAATGGATAAGGTTCTATTGAATGGCCTCCAAAAGTGAATGTTCAATATTTACCCGAGGAAAATTTGAAAAAGGGAAGAATGGAAAATTATAACTATCTAAATAAACAAATTCTAAGAAAAATTAATTATAAACCTTGTATCTAAATCATAATCCCCTTCATCTCCACATCATCTAGTCGCCAGAAAGCACCGGGGCTTATAAAGTACCCCCTTTCTTTTGGGAGGGTAATGCCGGCAGATTTAAAAGCCTCCCATACAAATTCGGAACAGGTATATTTATCATCGTGAAATAGCTCTTTACTACCTAAAAGTGTTCTCCACGCTATTCTAAAATATTCCCAGTTGTCGTATTGCTTGGTAAGGTTGTCTAAACAAAACTCCTTTATAATTCTAACTTTAATTTCATCTTGACTTAGTGATTTGTGCCTAGCCCATGCTACACGTCCCACATAAGGTTTGTAGTTTCCATCGTAGTCGGTAAATACATTTGACATAGGCACCATTCTAACACCATTGCCCAGTACACTTTCTACAAGAAAAATTCTATCCATTTGTTCTAATTTCACTACTATACCCATGTGGCTCCAGGCAGAGCGAGACCTACCTCTAATAAGTGTTGATAACCAGTGGTCTCCCGAAAAAAATAGAAGATCGCCAGATTTTAATTCTGACCTAATCTTGTTGTAATTTTGTACATTAGTTTCTCGGTCTTCTCTTTTAAAGAGTTTTTCCAACTTGAGTTTATTATATATGGGAATGGCCATGAAACTTTTGGAGGGACTGAGGGGTTATTTGAGTACATTAGAATTAAGAGCAAATTAGTTATTTTATGGTAACAGTAACAGAGCAAGCAAAGAATAAGATCGCAGAGCTTAAGCAAAAAGAAGGCAAAAGCGAGATGGATGGCATTAGAGTGGCAGTAGAAGGAGGCGGATGCTCAGGTTTGATGTATGATTTGGAATTTGATACAGAAGAAAGAGAAAACGACCAGGTTTTTGTTGATAATGGAGTAAAAGTTTTTGTTGATAAAAAGAGTCTTTTATACCTGATAGGAACTCAGTTAGATTTTTCTGACGGTTTAAATGGTAAGGGTTTTCAATTTAAAAATCCAAACGCCTCTAGAACATGTGGCTGTGGAGAGAGTTTCTCCGTATAAAAATTTAAAAATATGAATGCAGATAAAAAACTTAGGAGAACTACTGGTAAAGAGGCAATGCTTTTTGGAATATGCGGTGGCATGTCAAAGTTTTTTAACCTAGATGCTTCATTAATTAGAGTGTTATGGGTGGTAGCCACCTTCCTAGGAGTAGGTTCGCCTATTCTTATTTACCTAGTTATGGCGTTTATTATTCCTAAAGAGTTAGCTTAATACCTCACATTCGTATTAAAAAGTAAAAACCCGTCTGGTAAAACCGGACGGGTTTATTTGTTATACCCCGAAGGGTAACCCTAATCTAAACTGAATGTCTTTTTACTAAGCTGTAGCTTCTGTTACAGCTGGTAATTGGTATGTTTCTTCGGCTGGCATTACTATCCACAATATGATATAGATAAGCACTACAGGCACAGGAGAGAAAAAACCGATAGCAAGTAAAACTCTAACTATAGTAGGGTCTAAATCAATATAACGAGCTAAACCTGCTGCTACACCACCTAACATTTTCTCCGATCCTTTTATTCTAAATAACCTTTTCATAATAATATTTTGTTTTTATAAGTTTTCAATTTGTATCAATTCGCCGCTTTATCGCTGACTTGATGATACAAACTTACACTACGGCAAGGTACTTTGCAATGCATAGTACATGAGTGGTTTTCTAAAATGAAGAATGGTAATTCTGCCTTGGATTTTGGTAATAGGCTCTGAAAGGTCTTTCAGGAGCTGTTTAGAGCTTTATTCGGCTGTCTCTAAGTTCGGTTTTGCGTTCTGCTTCAGCTATAAGAAGGTTGAAGTCTTTCTGGGTAATCACCCTATTAAATTCTTTTGGAAGTACACGCCTCACCGGAAACTTGCTATTTAACTGTATGCTCAGTTGATAGAAGTCTTCTAAATTTGCTCCGCTTTGAGTCTGAGTAGGAGGGCAAATTTGTAGTTTGTCGCTAGCCTCGTTATTGATATCTTCTATCAGCCAAGGGTTTAGACAGTTTTCTATGCCAAACTCTCTTTGGAGCAAAATGTTTTTACTTGGTAGTTTGGCTTCTCTGGTCCACCAAATGTCTCTAACGGCTTCCATGGCCTGTAAGGTTGGGTCAATTCCGGTTACGGCGTCTAGCTCTGCCATTTTTTCTGTCAATAAGATAGTCATGGCCTGCTCAAAAGGCAATTTGCTTTGAAGAGCTTTCATGCCCAACTGCACTCCTAAAAGGTTTGAGTAAGCATCTTCCAGACTAAAGGCCGAGTATCTTTCTGGTACCATAGGAATGTATGATGCTCCAAAAAACGTAGCTATTTCATGCCATACAGATAGGTTATAGGCTATTTTTCCTGCCACAGCTATTTTGTCTGCAGTAGTTTTAAGCTCACTCGGGTATATTTCTAGTTTCTTTTGACCACCTTCTCTACCTAACTCTATTACAAAGTCTTGATTATCGGAGTTCAATATTTGTTGATACAAATAAGCTGTCCAGTCTGCTTGGTCTCTTAAGTGACCAATATCAATAAAGCCACCTTTATTGGTGTAAATGATACCATTGTTTTCTAACTCACTACCTAAATAAGTATGAGCACCTAATTTTTCAATGCTAGTAACATCTGAAATTTTTAAGAACGGAATTCCGGTTACCTTAACATCAGAGCCAAAAGAACAGCAAGTTCTGATGATTCTTGGTGGCGGGTTATCACCTAATTTATCACCAATTGTGAGCGGAAGAGCCGCATTAGTGGTGAATGATAATGATAAAATAATGGCGAAAATTTGTCTCACTGGTTTCCTTTATTTTTAGAAGGCAGGAGATTAACGCTAAATGAGTCTAAATATGTTCACACTTAACAAAAAAAAATCTCAAACCGCTTGGCTTGAGATTTTTATGGACGTTTTTCAAACTTAAAATAAACGCTCGTTTGGTGGTGTAACACCCTTAAGTCTTAGATAAATAGTAGTTTGACCTCTATGATGAGTAGCATGCTCAAAAACCTTTGAGAAAGCCTTTGCCTTAGTCATTTCAAAAGCATTGAAAAGTTTTACATTTTCGTTTAGCTGCTCCTCATTTAAATTTGATAAGGCACTTATGATATGGTCATAACTAGCAGTTACAGCTTTTATTACGGCTTCTTTAGATTGAGAATTCTCATCCGTTTCTAGTTTCTTATCACCCATTGGGTTGTCTATCCCAGCAATCATAGATGTTAAACCAAAATTGGCGTCAGCTATATGTAAAAACTGACCAGCAAAAGAGCGAATATCTTCTGTAGGTTTATAAGCATAACCATCAGCGGGCATAGCTTCTAGATATTCCAGTGAGAAAGCTTTAGCTCTTTCAAAATCGGCTAGCATTTCGGCTTTTGAAGCAGTTGGGCTTTCTAGGGCCATTGCACTAGAAAATGACGCTATAAAAAGCGTAATCAAAAGGTTTAGAGGAGTCAATAATTTTTTCATTGTATAAGAATTTTGGTAAAAGATTAAAAAGGGTGTCGTTTTATATAAACGGAAATATAACTTCCGAGGTTCGACACCCTTCTTTACCAAGACGTTTCTTATTCAAAAAATGGGACACCTTCTGGTGCATATTTTCTCATAGCCTCCTGATTTATCTCTACGCCTATGCCAGGCACGTCCCTAACTTTGATAAATCCGTTTTCTACAGCTTCGCCTTCAAACGTTACTATCTCTCTATACATCGGATTTTTATGGAAATAGATTTGCCACTCCATAATCATGAAATTAGGCACAGAAGCACATACATGGGCAGATGCCATAGCTCCTAAATAAGACGCCACCATATGCGGTGCAAACGGCACATAATAAAGATTAGCAAGGTTGGCTATTCTTTGGGCTTCGCCTAATCCACCACATTTCTGCAAATCTGGCATAATGATATCTACAGCACCATTTTCTAATAATGGGCGGAAACCATGAGCTAGGTAGTGATTTTCTCCTGCACAAATAGGCGTGGAGGTTGACTCTGTTATTTTCTTATAGGCATCTGCGTTTTCAGCCGCTATTGGCTCCTCAAGCCACATTAGGTTTAAAGGCTCCAGCATCTTAGCCACTCGCTCACCAGTAATAGCATCATACTTTCCATGCATATCCGCACAGATGTCAATATTAGGACCCACAGCAGCACGTGTGGCGGCCATTTGGTCGTACATTCTTTGCATTTCTGCAGGACTAGCCGTCCAATTGAATTTGTCGTATTTATTTGGGTCGTTTGCTTGGTCTAAGTCAAACTTTACCGCAGTAAAACCCATGTCAACCGCTTCTTTAGCTGCCTCTGCAAAATCTTGAGGTTTAGGTAATCTGTTTTGGTATAAAGCAGTATCCATATAAACCCGAACTGAATCCCTGAATTTACCACCCAAAAGCTGATAAACAGGTAAGCCAAGAGCTTTACCTGCCAAATCCCAAAGAGCAGTTTCAACAGCTGTTAGCACAGCAACGTACATTCCAGCTTGAGCTCCTTCAAAAAAACCAGACTTACGGATAGTTTCAAAAAGCTTATGAACATTTAAAGGGTTTTGACCTTTAATTCGCTGGCCCATTATTTTGACCAAATGGTAGGTTCCCGGCGTGGCATCTACACCTTCACCGTGTCCCACTATATCCTGATTACTATAAATTTTTACAAACAGACTATGTCCACCTCTTATATAACCACATTTTATATCGGTGATTTTTAAATCGGAGGGCATTGAGCTTTTGGGAGTACGCTTAATAGCTGTTTCGTATTCTCTGCCAAAATTTAAAAGGGGTGCAGCCGTGAGTGCAGAGGTAATGGCAGCTTTGTTTAAAAACGATCTACGTTTCATTTTATATGATTTAGGGTTGAATTGTACTTTTTTGTAATGCGTTTATAGCCCTTAGGCGATAGCTTTTACCAAGTTCTTTTGCTTAAAATTTCTTGAACTTGTTCTCTAGAAACTGGTAGGTCGTCAATATGCTCATTTAACCAGCCAGAGAAATCTTTCTCGATTACATCAGACCATCGCATGTCAATCTCTCCTGGCGTATATTTTTGCTCACGCAAACGCTGGTGACCAAACATATCTCTTAAGCGAACCACTTCAGATACTTTCACCACTTCCTCGGCTAAATGGGGCGGAATGAAAACCACACCACCATCTCTTCCTAATACCACATCACCAGGCATACAAGTAGCGTCTCCTATTCTGGTTGGATGATTTATGCCCACTAAAGTAGTGTTTAGAGCTTTTTCGGCATTGTTTAAATGATGGGAGGGATGATAACTTCTAAAGAAAGAGGTAAAACCACCTATCTCTTTTAAACCACCAATATCTCTAATGGCACCATCGTATACTATACCGTTTCCACTTTTAGCGTAAATAGAGTTGCCAAGGTTATCACCAATAGTTGGACTATCTTTATAAGCACCAAACTGGTCGGCTACATAAACGTCTCTTTTTTGTAAAAGGTCAATAGGCCAAGAGTTTTGAGATTGAACACGTCCGTCTTCATTATGACCTTTATCATCAATCGCTTTTTGAATATCTGGTCTTCCCGGCATAAATGTGGCTGTTAATGCCCTTCCTACCATGACAGAGTCAGGGTTTATAAGCTGCCAGTTGCCTTCAAATTGTTGTTTATAATTATGATTACGCAGCACGGCCCAAGCCTCTTCTAGCGTCACTAGTTTCATTCTGTTTAAGATGTCGTCAGATACTTTAGGACGTCCATCATCAAACCTTTCGCCTTTCCATTCTCTGGTCAGCAGCAGCATGTAGTCTTTTGAAATTTGCTGAGATAGCCCAATTTTAGGGCAGAGCATGATAGCTCCAAGGCATAGTAATGCCAAATAGTTTATTTTTTTCATATAGGGTTCTTTGAATTCCTTTACAATTTAAACAATTCAGAAAGAATCGGAACACTATGATTTAATAAAGTTATAGTCATATAGACAATTATGTCTTTTTTGGTATACAGAACCCTATATTTTGACTTTTAGTGTTTCCTTAATCGATTCAGCATTTTTGATTGATAAATTTCTTCATCAATCAAAGCAGACTCAAAAAGGTAAGATTTAAGGAGTGGAGCATCTATTTCCGATAGATTGAGGAATTTCTTGGTGAATATCTGTTTTCGAGTACCGCTTTCTAAATAGCTGGTTTCGTCTAAAAGTAAATTGCCATAGGCAAAACCAAAGCTTACTCCTTCGTAGGTTTTCTTTCCCCAAGCTACTGACCCAGGCCAGATATGACACACACTTTTACGGATAGCGTAAAATGGTACATTGAAAGACAGTTTTTCTTTTGCCTGCGGCAATGTGTCTAAAACTAAGGCTCTTAAGAATTCAGTGATTTTGCGTTCTTCTTTTGGCAAAGAATCTAGCATTTCTTCTACATCTCTAAATTTGTAAGGCTGCATTTTCATACAGCAATTTTAAGAAATAATAGGGAGTAGAGTCTTATTGAAACCGTGTTTACTAATCAATTTAGCCACCAAATAGCAGCATTAAGACAGCTAGCAAAAGAAACCCATAGCAGATAAGGAATTTGAAGGTTCCCAGCAATTTTATTGACTTTTCTGAAAAACACTATCATCATAAGTATGGCTATCCAAAGTATGGATATTTCAATTAAAGCTAATCCTGGGCTTTCAAAGTAGAAAAATAAGAAACTCCATAGGAAGTTTAGAGCCAGCTGTATGCCGAAAATATTCAAAGCATTTTTTCTGCTTTCACTTTTTGGACTTTGCCAAATTAGATACAGTCCAACACCCATAATGGCATACAAAGTGGTCCACATAGGAGCAAAAATCCAGTTTGGCGGATTAAAGAAAGGCTTGTTTATAGTACTGTACCAAGATTCAATACCTGTAACTGTGGCAAAACCAGAAATGCCACCTACCGCTAGCGGAATGGCAAGGCATACAATGAATGTTATGATTTTTTTCATGCTTTAATTTCGATTTTAGAATATTGTTGAACTAAAGTGTTTTTGGTTTTATCTAATTAAGGTACGACACTAGCTTGAAATTGTATTCGCACTTTGTCTTAAAAGACCTAAGATTTTAATTTTAAGACCTACCTTTGTGCACGCATGAAAAAAGACATTCCTCACATAGCACTAGAGCCAGGTAAAAAGTTGTATTTCGCTTCTGATTTTCATTTAGGAGCACCTAACCATGCGGAAAGTTTGGTGCGTGAAAAGCGTATTATAACATGGCTTGACCAAATCAAAGCAGATGCCCAAGAGATATTTTTAGTTGGTGATTTGTTTGATTTTTGGTTTGAGTATAAGCGTGCTGTTCCTAAGGGATTTGTTCGTTTTTTTGGTAAACTAGCAGAATTAGTAGATGCTGGAATTACAGTTAAAATATTCACAGGAAATCATGACCTCTGGATGGCGGACTACTTTCAAAAAGAAATAGGTACAGAAGTGATTCATGAACCTATTACTTTTTCTAGCCAAGCCAAAACCCTTTATGTGGGTCATGGAGATGGCCTTGGGCCTGGAGATAAAGCCTATAAGTTTTTAAAGAAGTCTCTGTTTACTAATCCTATCTGTACTTTCTTGTTCGGAAGAATAATGCATCCTAACCTAGGTATGTTTTTAGGGAACGCCTGGTCGCTTAACTCTTGGAAGAAAAATAGGGCGGAAGATGTGGTTTTTGACGAAATAGTGCTCGAAAAAGAGTTTCTGTATCAATACATCATGGAGATGGAAAAATCAGGAAGCCACCATGATTTCTATATTTTTGGCCATAGGCACATTGCATTGGATAGCCAACTTAATGAGCACACCAAGTATGTTAACCTGGGCGATTGGATAAGATTTAATTCTTATGGAGTCTTTGATGGTGAGACCTTAGAGCTAAAGCGGTTTTAAACGCCTTAATATTCTACACTAAACTGTTGACTTAATTCTACAGTTCTCAAATTGTTACAAGCTTAAAATTGTTCAATATTCTTATGTTGAGTGATTTATGCCTTTGTAGAGCTTTGGGAATACTTATTTAACCTTACTGTTTGTAAATGAATAATTGGACAAACTTTAATGTGAATAAGAATATGAAAAAATTGAAACTAGTGTTAGTGCCTATATTGCTTGCGGGTATATTTACCTCATGTGTAAGCAAAAAGAAATACGTAGACAGTCAGTCAAAATGGAAGTCGGCCAGTGAAAACCTTTTAGCATGTAATGACGATTTGATTTCGGCGAATCAAGATATTGCGAAGCTTAAAAGCGATTTGGCGGCAGCCCAAATGGAAGTGGGTAATGTAACTCAATTTAGACAAGAGCAAGTTAATAACTTGAAAGATCAAATTGCTGATTTACAAAAAAACAGAGACCAGCAAGTAATGCAGGTAGAAGGTTTAACGGTGCTTTCTCAGGCGGCAAATAGTAATATAGATAAGACCTTGACACAACTTGGTCAAAAAGATAAGTACATCAACTTACTTTTATCTGCAAGAAACAAAGTGGATTCAATCAATCTTGCTTTAGCAGTTAATTTGAAAGGAAGCATAGGCTTAGACCTGAATGATAAAGATGTTGACATCAAAGTAGACAAGACAGTGGTGATGATTAACCTTTCTGATGCCATGATGTATAATTCTGGTAGCCATAATTTGACACCAAGAGCGAAAGAAGTTTTAGGGAAAATTTCGAAAATCATCAAATCGAGACCTGACTTAGAAGTGATGGTAGAGGGTTATACAGATAATCAGCCTATAAATAATGCAGTGGCTCAAGATAACTGGGAGTTAAGTGTTAAAAGGTCGACCTCGGTTATTAGAGTACTTCAAGATATGTATGGCGTAGACCCTAACAGGTTGATAGCAGCTGGTAGAGGAGAGTATAACACCATGGTGCCTAATAACACACCAGAAAACATGGCCATGAACAGAAGAACAAGAATTATCTTAATGCCAAAGCTTAATCAGTTTTATGACTTATTGAACCCAGATATGGTTTCTAAGTAACATTTTAGGATAACATTTAGGCCGTGCCATAAGAAATTGTGGTGCGGTTTTTTGTGTTTAAATTGCAGATTTTTAAGCAAATAGATGTGGGAAAACGGGCTTCCTGAAATAATGTTTTGAAATCAGAAATATTGTTGAGATTTGTGTCGCAATATCAGAGCAGATTTTGAGTTAGTACAGGTGCTTAAAGTAATGATTATGAAACCATGATGGAAATTAACGCCCTCTTGCTAGAAGATGATAAAACTTTAGTGAAAGAGGTGAAGAGTTTTTTGAATTCTAGAGATATTAAGTGTGACGTAGTTTTTGATGGCGAACTTCTTTTCAGACAAATTCGCCAGAGCACTTATGATGTTCTTTTATTAGACATCAATGTACCCTTGTTAAATGGTTTGGAGGTTTGTAAAAGGCTTCGCAAAGAGGGAATAAGTACGCCCGTGATTATGCTGACCGCTTATGGCGATATTCAAGATAAGAAAGATGCTTTCAATTTTGGTGCTGATGATTATTTGGTAAAGCCCTTCCATTTTGAAGAGTTATTGCTACGCATCAATTCCATTCTAAGAAGAGGAAATACGGATAAAGTACATGCGGATTTACTCACTGTGGGCGATTTGGAAATAAACCAAACCGACATGGTGGTGAAAAGAGCAACTACTACCATAGAACTTACCAAGAAAGAGTATCAACTGCTTGTGTTTTTGACAAAAGCAAAAGGTAGAGTAGTTTCAAAACAGACTATTGCAGAGCAAATCTGGGATATTCATTTTGAAACCAGCCTAAATACCATTGAGGTTTATATCAATTTTCTCAGAAATAAAATTGACAAGGGTTTCTCAAAAAAGCTTATTCATACTAAGCCCGGCTTTGGATATTACCTCACCGCCGACGAATCATGACGCTAAGAAGAAGAATATCGGTAGGAGTGGCCTCCGTTTTTTCGATGTTTTTGGCTTTAGCCTGTATTCTTATTTACAGTACATCTGCCCAGTATAGAAAAACCGAATTTATCAACAGGCTTCAAGATAAGGCCCTCACCACCGCAAAGCTTCTTTTAGAAGTAAAGGAAGTAGATAAGCAGCTGCTAAAGCTTATTGACCAAAATACCATTTACAAGCTGCTGGATGAAAAGACTATTGTTTTTGACGATGCCTCAAATTTAATTTATAGCAGCCTTGACGATACAGAAATACGTTGGAATCAAAGCGATTTAGACCTTTTAAAGAAGGACGGCTTTTTCTATAGAAATGAGAATGATACAGAAGTGGTGGGTATGTATTATGATTTTGAGCAGCGTGATTATTTTGTAATTACCTCAGCAAAAGATAAATATGGAAGAAGGAAGCTAGCCTATTTGATGTATATTCTCCTAGTTACGTTTTTGGGCGGAAGCATTTTGGTCTGGATATCTACAGGTTTTCTTATCAAAAACTTATTGCTCCCGCTGGAAAACTTTAAAGCTCAGATTGTCAATATTTCCGGAAACAGGCTAAATCATAGAATAACGGGGAATAACCGGAATGACGAAATAGAGACCCTTGCAAATTCTTTCAATAGCATGATAGAACGCATAGATGGTGCTTTTGAGTCTCAAAAAGAATTTACCGCCAATGCTTCGCATGAGTTAAAAACGCCATTGACCAGAATTGCTTTTCAGTTAGAGGGCATGATGCAAAACTATCAGCACCCTCCAGAGGTATTAGATTATCTTAAAAGCATCAAAAACGATGCACATCAAATGTCTGATTTGATAAATACGCTTCTTTTACTTTCTCGCTTAGAAAAACAAGAAAAGGGGAAAGACTTTGAAAAAGTTAGGGTAGACGAACTGATTTTTGTGGCTTATGAAGAAATGAAAAAGCAAGACCCTGCTTATGATATGAAATTTGAAATAGTGGAAACCATTGGCAGCGAATATCATATGGAAGTGATGGGAATTAAGCCATTGCTTCAGATAGCGGTTAATAATCTTATAAAAAATGCTTTTCTGTATGCCTCCGACAATTCTATTCAGGTTAAAATAATTTCGGAACCTCAAAATTCATTGCAAATACTCATTGAAAATAGTGGTGAAACTATTTCAAAACCTGAGCAAATGCGACTTTTTAGCTCTTTTATGAGAGGCAGCAATTCGGCTAAAGTTAATGGCTATGGCTTAGGGCTTAGAATTACCAAACGCATACTTCAGTTTCACGGAGCCGAGCTTTCTTATGAGTCGCCATCTTCGCTTTTAAATCGTTTTAGGATAGGTTTTAAAATTTAAGTTTCTTTTAAGGTACGCTTAAGTTTTAATAAAGAATATCGCAGTTACTTTGTTTCGTCAAAGGGATAGAAAAACGCTACCTATTTGATTTTTACAAATAATCAAAATCAAAAAAACGAAAATGAAAAGCTTAAAATGGATATTGGTTTCTCTCTTATTTGCAGGAACTTTTGTTTCATGTGTTAGTAAGAAAAAATATGTAGACGTGCAGTCAAAGTACAAAACATCTGACGCCAGTCTGATGAAATGCAGCGATGAGCTACTTACCGCAAAACAGGATAATCAAAAGCTAAGAAGCGATTTGGACGCTGCTAATATGTCGCTTTCAAATACTTCAAAATTAAGAGAAGACCAACTAAAAGACCTAAGAAGTCAGGTGGTAGACTTACAAAAAAACAGAGACCAGCAAGTAATGCAGGTAGAAGGTTTGACAGTTCTTTCAAAAGCTGCGAATAGCAACATTGAAAAAACCTTAAGCCAAATGAATGATAAGGATAAGTACATCAGATTATTGCATGCGGCTAGAACAAAAACAGACTCTATAAACTTAGCTTTAGCCATAAACCTGAAAAGTAGCATTGGTTTAGATTTGGACGATAAGGACATAGACATTAAGGTAGACAAAACTGTGGTTATGATTAATCTTTCTGATGCCATGATGTATAGCTCAGGAAGTTATAAACTTACACCAAGAGCAAATGAGGTTTTAGGTAAAATAGCAAAAGTAATTAAGGCTAGACCTGACCTAGAGGTGATGGTAGAAGGTTATACAGATAATAAACCAATATCAGGAAGCATAGAAGATAACTGGGAGCTTAGTACTAAGCGTTCGTCTGCTGTAATACGTGTTTTACAAAACAAATATGGCGTAGACCCAAATAGACTAATAGCAGCAGGAAGAGGCGAATACAATGCTTTAGCTCCAAATAATAGCCCTCAAAACATGGCAATGAACAGGAGAACACGCATCATATTAATGCCAAAGTTAAATCAGTTTTATGATTTGCTTAATCCTGATTTAGCATCAAAATAACATCTGAGTTTTGGTTCAATTTGGCCTCATCATGGTGAAAACTGTGGTGAGGTTTTTTATTTTTCTTGCTCTATTTCTTCTTTGGCAGAAAAATAACCTTTGATAACCGTGAAAGATGTTACCACTAAAAAGAAGATAATGATGTAGTGTACATAGTCAATTATCCACGGAAAATGAACACCGAAGTAATAACCGCCACCTACTAAAACTAATACCCAAATAGCACCACCGATAATATTATAAATCCAGAAACGCACAATTTTCATTTTGACCAAACCAGCCATAATAGGAGCGAAGGTTCTTACAATAGGCAGAAATCTAGCAATGATAAGGGTACGGCTACCATATTTTTCGAAGTAGCGTTTAGTTCTCTTGATATGCTTCTTCTTAAAAAACAGGTTCTCCTTTTTATTTTCTAGGGCTTCGCCAAAGTAATAACCGGAAATGTAGCCCGTAAAGGAGCCAAGTACAGCTGCCAGAAATACAGAAATAAGTAATAAGAAGATATTTACCTTTAATAAGACTAAACCACAGAATACGCCAGATAAAAAGAGGAGGTAGTCGCCCGGTAAAAAGAAGCCAAAGAATAAGCCATTTTCAATATAAACTATCAAGACAATCGCTATCAATCCCCCTGTCTGAATGATTTCTTCAGAATTAGTGAGGTACTGGAAAAAGTCTGCGATTTGTTCCATTTTGACTAGGGTATACCGTAAAATTAAAGCTTATGACATTAAATGAAAATGCTTTTGATCATTTTAAATATCTTTTTATAAAAACTTCACATTTCCTTAGCTTTCAATTTCCGAAAGCTCTAACCATCTGAGTTCTTTTTCTTCTAATTCGTTTTTGATTTCTTCCAATTCTTGGCCTAAAGCACCCAGTTTTTCAAAATCACTTTCTCCACCATTCATAAGGTCAAATACCTCAGTTTTGCGTTTTTCCAGTTTTTGCATGGCTTTTTCAATATCCTCAAACTCCTTCTTCTCCTTAAAGCTCATTTTCTTTTTTTCGGAGGGAGCAGCCTTAGGTGTTTCTATCACCACTTCGGTTACTTTTTCTTTTTTTACAGAAAGTGCAGCTTTTTCTTCCTCATCTTTCCAGTTTCTGTACTCCGTATAGTTGCCAGGGAAATCTTTGATATATCCTTCGCCTTCAAATGCAAAAACGTGGTCAATGATTTTATCCATAAAGTATCTATCGTGAGATACTACTAATAGGCAGCCGCCAAAGCTCTCTAAGAAGTCTTCTAAAACGTTTAGCGTGTCAATGTCTAAATCATTGGTAGGCTCATCCAGAATCAAAAAGTTAGGGCTTTGTACTAAGACTTTCATAAGCTGTAAACGCCTTTTCTCTCCACCAGAAAGCTTGTAAATAGGGTTGTACTGTACTTTAGGAGGAAATAAAAACATGGTCAAAAAAGCTGAGATAGAAAGCTCTCTGCCATCTCCCAGTTTTACAAACTCTGCGTACTCCCTAATAGCGTCAATCACCTTTTGGTCTTCGCTAAAATCTAAGCCACCCTGTGAGTAGTACCCTATTTTGATGGTTTCCCCCTTAATCACTGAGCCACTATCTGGTTTGGTAATGCCCATGATAATGTCCAACATGGTGGTTTTACCCATTCCATTTTTACCAACAATACCGATTTTGTCGCCACGCTTAAAAACATAGTTGAAATGGTCTATAAAAGTGACATCATTATAAGACTTGCTGATATCATGTATTTCAATGATTTTCTTGCCCATTCTTTCAGTACGGACATTTAGCTCTACCTTTTCGTCTTTCTTAAATCCTGCTGCCGTCTTCTCTTTTAAATCATTAAAAGCATCAATTCTATACTGAGCTTTGGTGGTTCTGGCCTTTGGCTGCCTACGCATCCATTCCAGTTCCTTTTTAAGAAGTTGTTGGTTTTTCTCATGCACCACAGCATCATTTGCTTCACGAGCCGCTTTTTTCTCTAAGAAATAGGCATAGTTACCCGTGAACTTATGAATTTGGTTATTAGCCAATTCCATAATTCTATTAGCTACTTTGTCTAAGAAATACCTATCATGCGTAACTAAGAATAAAGTAGTATTAGACGTAGAAAGAAATCCTTCTAGCCACTCAATGCTCTGTAAATCAAGGTGGTTGGTAGGCTCATCCAAGATTAAGAAATCAGGATTGTCAATCAAAACTTTGGCAAGTGCCACACGTTTTTTCTGCCCACCAGAAAGCTGAGAAATCAATTTGTTAAAATCATGAATACCTAGTTTACCTAGAATCTGTTTCACTTTGGCTTCATAATCCCAAGCCTGTAAAGCATCCAACGTTTCTATGGCAGACGACATCAATTCAATGTCGTTATTTTCCATAGAGAGTTCGTAATTCTTAATGGCGGTGGTAATCTCATTTTCGGCATAGAAAATGGTTTCCATAACAGAAAGCTCATCTTTCATTTCTGGTTCCTGTGGTAGGTAGCCCACACGAATATCTTTTCTAACAGAAATTTCGCCACCGTCGGTTTCGGTGACACCAGCTATCATGTTTAGTAATGTGGTCTTTCCTGAGCCATTAGAGCCAATTAAGGCTACTTTTTCTCCTTGGAGTATGCCAAAGGTCAAACCTTTAAAAAGCCATTTCTCCCCTAGGTCTCTGCCTATATTTTCTGCCGATAGATAATTCATGCCGCAAATTTAGCTTAGCTATTATTATTAGTAGCGTGTTAGCGGGTATTTAATATGCTTAGGTGTTTACTAAGAACTGATTTTGAAGTGTATTTCTAACTAGTGCGGCGAATAATCGACCTATTCGCCGTATATTTTGCGGTGAATAGGATTTTGATAAAGTCAAAGGGACTATTTTTTCTTAAATAGAATAATTCAATTGACGCTATTTGAGCTGAATTTGAGGAATACGTTGCGTTGCAATATCTTATTGCTAATTAATTACTGATTTTCGAATGAATTATTAACCCAATCACCAAAAAACAAGCGACCTTTGCGGAAATTTATTTTTAGAAAATTATGGAGCAAGCGGAGTTTTTAGAAAAACATGTGTTTTTGGGTTTAGAAAATCGTAATGACGGTTTTGACGATAGTGAAAACTATTATTTTTCTCAAGACGATTTTGAGCAGGTTCTTGAAAAAGCAGAGTATTTTGGCATAGGTATTTATAAAATCACACCTAGACTTAATGGTGAAGCTTATGACACTGCCGTGCATGAAACTTTCAAGAAAAAAGCTACAGACCCTAAATGGTATAAAAAGGCCTTTTTGACTTATACGCACCGTGAGGAAGGCTTGCTATATGCAGCTACGTATAAGGTTTCTGGCAAACTTTTAGCAAGGTATTCTGCAGATAAGAACGAAGAGGAGGTTTCTTAAACCTCCTTCACTATATCTGCCCTTCTTAAAACCTTCGGAATACCGAAAGCATCGACATAGCTACCTGCTAGTGGTCTTATTTTACGGTAAAGGCTGTTTTGAACACGTCTTATAGCTTTTGACTTTTCTCCCGTCAAGAAATCATTCTCTAAAAACCATCCATTATCTCGAAGTATGGCATCTAGGCTATAGGTTTTAAGCATGGTTTCCAGAGCTTCTCTTTCTGCATCTTTAGGCATGGCTTTTACTTTAGCCTTAAATTCTTTGTAGATATAATTTTCTACCTGAGCCAGTGCCAGCGTAATCATGTGGTTTTGCACACGAAGGAATATCTCAGAAGGGTGTAGTTTCTTTTTAAGAAAGTTTCGCATTCTGTCAGACAGGGTAAACAGTAGTTTTTGTTGTCTAAACTCAAAAGTACTGTCTAAAAAATCATAACTCAGTATATGTTCGGAATTGGTATTTCTTACGGTCAGTGGATTGAGGTCTGTAACGGTAGTGCCTACGCGTTTCATGACATGGCGAGCCACGGCCATAAAACCTCCATCATTAAATTCTTGTTTGAAGTCAGTCAGAAGGGCTTTGGCTACTAATTGGAGTAACACATGATTATCACCCTCAAAAGTGGTGAAAATGTCGGTGTCGGCTTTTAAATCAGCAAACTCGTTTTCTGCTAAATAGCCTTTTCCGCCGCAGGCTTCACGGCACTCTTGGATGGTGGCTGTGGCATGCCATGAGGCATAGCTTTTTAAACCAGCCGCTAGGGTTTCCACCTCTCTTTTGTCGGTATGGTTATATTGTTCTATAAATTTATCTCGAAGGCTCTCTAAGGCAAAACTGAGTGCATATGACTTTGCCAAAAGTGGGAAAAGACGTTTTTGATGACTCGGATAGTCCAAAATCAAGGTTTCCGTCGTTTCGTTTAGCGAGTCAAATTGCCTTCTCTTTAAGGCATATTTAATAGCAATGTCTAAAGCCTTTTTAGCTGCGGTGTTTGAACCTAGGGCTACAGATACTCTTCCCCCAACCAATGCTCCAAGCATGGTGAAAAAGCGTTTTGATTCCTTTTTTATGCTGCTTTGATAATTGCCTTCGGCATCAATCCCACCATATTTATCTAATAGGTTTTCTAAGGGCACTTTAACTTGGTCAAACCAAATTCTACCATTATCCACACCATTTAATCCCATTTTATATCCATTGTCTTTTACGGTTATTCCGGGTAGCTCTTGATGCTTTTCGTCACGCAGTGGTACCAAAATAGCATGGATACCATAATTTTGTTCACCTACTTTTAATTGAGCAAAAACTGCTGCCATTTTAGAGTGCAAGGCATTTCCAATGTATTCTTTACCAGCAGTATGTGTGGGCGAATGAATGATGATGGTTTGGTCTTCGGGATTATAAGTAGCGGTAGTTTCCAAGTCTCTCACATTACTTCCATGACCTGTTTCGGTCATGGCAAAGCAACCCGCAAGGTCTAAAGAACCAGTTTTGGTCAAATATTTGTCATGATGTTTTTTAGTGCCTAGCTGTAAAACGGCCCCGCCAAAAAGCCCAAACTGAACCCCAAACTTTATGAGCAAACTTATATTTCCTAAAGCCATGGTTTCAAAAACGGCGGTACTAGCACCAGGCGAATTTTCACCTCCGTATTCTTCAGGAAAAGCTAGTGCTCCAAATCCTTGTTTCCCAAGTTCTTTGCATTGTTCTAAAATCAAATTCCTTAAGGTGTCTTTTTCTCTTAAATCATATGGAACCTCAAAGAAGGAGTCCATAATGAGTTTTTTAGTACGGTTTTTATGTTCAGCAAACTTTCCGTCTAAAATGGCCTGTACTTTTTTTGTGTCAAAGCCAGCTATATCTTCTATTTGTGTATCATCTTCAGGTTTGATGGTAGTATAAAAAGCTACTTTTGACAGTTGATTGTCTACACCAAGAGCTATTTCTAAACCTTCTATAGAAGCCTTGACTTTTGGAGAATCCCAAATTTTATTATCGTCAGATTTTGAAGTGTTTTTGGCAATGTTAATCCCTAACTGTACCAGAGAAAGTTTTTTGTCAAGGTCAAGTTTCATGGCTCCAGCATGAATGTCGGCCAGCCATTCTTTATATGTTTCTTCTGATGGAGGATTGGCTTGGTCTGTCCATTTTATAAGTTGTTTTTTGTCAGCAAAGCTTAGGAAATCCATGGCGTCCACGTGTTGACGAATGATTTTCATTTCTGACGGACTTAATACTGAGTCGGCCCAACCAACATAAAATAGCGGTAAGAGACTGTTGATTCCAGGGGAGTAATGCATAGCGTTGAAAATTTTATGCTTGAATATAGAATAAAATTCTCAACCCATAGACTCTATCTCAAAGACAATTCCAGCTAGTCCCATTAAATACCTTTACACAAGCATCATCAATACTCCAAACCATTGAACCGGTGGTGGGGTTAAGAGTTGCGTTTATTGAGGTATTGTCACGCTGAGGAAGTGAAATACTATTTGGACTCAATAAGATTGCATTAACTGGAGGAGGGGAGGCGTTATTTAAGGTGGAGCATGTACCTGTAAGAGTCATGTAAAAGAAGTTGCCAGTAGGGTTTCCATTATTTTCGTCAAGAGACTCCCATTTGCCGAAACAAGGGGGAGAGGTCTCATTGCTTACGGCAGGCTCTACTAATTTAAAGAGATATAGAAAACCATAATATGACTCGAAATTCCAATGTGTTTTAATCAGCCAAGTATTATTTTTTCTAAAGTAATAGGGTGTATAGGTGTTGTTAGTGCTTGTTCCATAATAGTCCGTTCCAATGTCACGTGTTTGTAAATCGTGCCACACATATCCAGGGTTTAGGCTATATGATACATTCATATTTCCCATATAGGAAGGGTTTTGGATACCAGATGCAGTGATTTGAGCATTTATAGAAAGACTAGCGAGGAACATTAGTATTGCCAGAGAATAGAGTTTTTTCATGATTGTTTTTTTATCTAAAGATTTGGTCCAGTTCTTTTCTCTTTCGCCTGGAGGGGCGGAGTTCTTTTCCTGAAGACAGAATGAGCTCTTGTTCATTACTGGTTTTGACAAACTTCATGTTTACCACATACTTTCTACTTATTCGGATAAAGTTTCCATGGTCTTTTAGGCATTCATAAACTTTTTTCATGGTGCTAGAAAGTATTTCATTTTTTCCAGAAGCACTATACACAATGGTATAGTTGACTTCTGCTTCAAGGTGTGTGACGTCGGCGGGAAGAAGGCTGGTGCGTGCTCCTAAAAACACGGGTTGTTTTAAATCATTCATAAGCGTTCGTTTTGATAGTATCTGAGTCGATATTTATTTTGTAACCGCTTACTCGTCTTTTTTGTATTTTTTTATTCCTTCAAGCTTTTAGGTTTGCCTAAATCCGCATTTTAAAGAGTATGGTACATGAAAATTGATTGTGTATCTTTGTCAATCACAAAGTGAGCCCTATGCCCCTTAAAGAAAGAAATGTGCTTATTGTTTTGTTTACCTCGCTATTAATTTCTTGCGGAGGTTCTTCTGATTATTTCCCAAAACCAAAGGGGTATAATCGTTTAGATTTGCCAGCACATAAATACTTGCAATTAGAAGAGAAACATCCTTATTCATTTGAGCATAATGTAAACGCCATTATAGAGCCTGATACCTTCGGAAGTGCTGAACCTCACTGGATTATCTTACATTATAAAGACTTGATGGCACGTATACAGCTTACCTATAAACCATTAAATGGTGATTTGAATAAGCTGTCAAAACATATTGACGATGCTTACAAATTGGCTGGAAGACATCATGTAAAAGCCGACTCTCAGGTAGAGAAGGTAATAGAGCTTAAAAATGGAAAAAGAGCAGTAGTAATAGAGTTAGAAGGAGAGGTGCCTAGTCACTTTCAGTTTTATGTGACAGATACCTCAAAACACTATTTACGAGGAGCGGTTTATCTTATAGAACCTACTTTAAACGATTCTCTAAGACCGCTAGTAAATTATATGAAAGATGATTGTATGCATCTTTTAGAAACCTTAAAATGGACTGAATGATACTATCTACAGAATCCGAAAATTGGCAGATTGTCTATAAGACAGAAAATGCCATGCAGGCAGAATTGCTCAAAAATGAATTAGAAAATAATGAGATAAAATGTTTCATTGTTAACAAGAAGGATACGATGTACCCTATTTTTGGAGCTAATATTTTATATACCCAAACCAACGATGAACAAGTGGCTAAGGTTATCATTGAAGTTTTTTTGAATAAGAATGAATCAGAGATTGGATAAGTATTCTAACCTTACCCAGCGTATCATAGCGGCGGTAATAGGCGTAGCCATTATTATAACAGGTATATTTTTCTCTGCTTATACTTTTTGGTTGGTGTTTTTATTTCTGTCGGTAATGACGCAATACGAGTTTTATAAACTTGTAGGCCTCAACGGGAATTTGCCATTATCCATTTATGGAACTATCTGCGGAACTGTTTTAAACGCTCTCACATTTTTTATAGAAAAAGGAGACTGGCCATTTAAGTTCTATTACTTAATAGTGCCACTTTTAGCCATTACCTTTTTTATTAAACTTTATAAAAGGAAAGACCCCAAACCTTTTGAGAATTTAGGCTATACATTTTTAGGGATTATATACGTAGCAGTGCCTTTTGCATTGGTAAATGAAGTAGCTATGGAGGCTCATCATTATAAACCACTTTTGGTTTTGGGTATTTTAGTTATCCTTTGGGTCAACGATAGCGGTGCTTATTTCGTAGGTACTATGATGGGCAAGCGTAAATTGTTTGAAAGAATATCTCCGAAGAAGACTTGGGAGGGGCTGTTTGGCGGAGCAATAAGCTCTTTAATAGCGGCGTTAGTTTTTTCTAAGTATTACAATGTCATAGACCCATGGAAATGGATAGTTATTGCTGGAATAATAGTGGTAACGGGTACTTTAGGTGATTTGGTAGAATCTCTTTTTAAAAGGAGTATCGCTATCAAAGACTCTGGCAGTTTTATTCCAGGTCATGGTGGCTTCCTTGACAGGTTTGATGGCTTGTTGCTTTCAATGCCTTTTATTCTTACTTTTCTCAAAATATTCGCTTAATGCGTCAACAGAAGATACTCGTTTTATTGTTTTTAATAGCCTTTTTAGCGGTAGGGAAGACCTATGCTCAAGGGGAAAAGAAGTTTGTCACCTTTAGTGGTTTTGTTATCGATGGAGATAACGATGAGCCACTTCCAGGGGCATATATTGTGAATGAACGTGCCGGTAGAGGTACTTTGACTAATGATAAGGGTTACTTCCTAATCAATGTTTTTCCGGGCGATAGTTTGATATTTAGTTACCTAGGTTTTAAGAAACAATTTCACATCATTCCGTCTGACGTAAGTTTGTCATATTCGGCTGTTGTGGAGCTTAGGCAAGACGCCACCATGTTAAAAGAAGTTAAAGTTTATCCTTTTAGCACAGAAGAAGAATTTAAATTAGCCCTGATAGAAATGGAGCTTCCAGACGCTAGAGAAAGAGCAAATATGGAAGAAAACCTTAGTCGTGAAAATCTTGATAGGGCTTTTGCGATGCAAGGAATGAGTGCTGACGCCAATTATCGTTATGCCATGAATCAACAACTCATGCATATTCAGAGTAGAGGAACTATTACTACCAATCCGCTTACAAGTCCGTTTGCTTGGGCTAGTTTTATCAAATCAATCAAAGACGGAACATTTACCAACAAAGCTTGGAAAAAGGGTGATTATATACCCAAAACGGAAGGTTCTAGAGATGCTATTATGCGTGGGAGTAATTAAGTTTGGCGAGTAAAATTATTTTTTATTCTCTTTCCCAAACCAACTAGCATAGGTGAGATAATTATCGGCAGTTCGCATAAAAACTTCGCCTGCTTTTTCAGAAACATCTTTTAGGTATTTGGCAGGGTTTCCAACCCAAATTTGACCAGAAGGAACGCGAGTATTTGATGTAACTACAGCTCCAGCTCCAATAATGGCATTTTTCTCAATGACTGCTCCATCCATAACTATGGCTCCCATGCCTATTAAAACTTCTTCTTCTACTACACAGCCATGAAGTATAGCATTATGACCAATGCTTACATTATCGCCAATTATGGTTTTGGTCTTCTCATAAGTACAGTGAATTACTACACCGTCTTGTATATTGACTCTGTTGCCTATTCTAATACTATTTACATCGCCTCTGAGCACTGCATTGAACCAAATGGTACAATCTTCTCCCATTTCTGTATCGCCCACCACTGTGGCGTTAGGTGCTAGCCAAGTTGATGTTGGGATTTTAGGACTTATGCCTTTTACTGGAAGAATAGTTGCCATATTATCGGATGTTTTTAATGTAATGAGCGTCTTGTCTTTCGCCTTCTTTTAGAAAGCTAAAACCGTTTTTAAGAAGAACTTTAATGGATGCTTGGTTAGAAGTATTAGCTATTCCTACCAAATTGTCAAATTCAGGTAAGCTCTTGGCAAATACTTCCATGGCTTTAAGCATTTCCGTGGCAAAACCTTTGCCCCAAAATTCAGGAAGAATGGCGTAGCCTATTTCTAAATCTTTGGAGGTGAGTGGCGTCATTTTAACATAGCCCACGAATTCTCCCGTGTCTATAGATTCTGCTCTGATAAAGCCTAAGTATTGATTCTCTTTATTGACAGCTAATTGATATTGAAACCTTTCTTTTGCCTCTTTGAGGCTTAAAGCCGCTCCCGTAATGTAGGTCATTACCTCCTTACTTTGAGCCATGGCTAAAGATTCCGCTTCGTCTTCAGTGTTTATCTGTCTATATGTTAACCTACCTGAGGTTAGCATTAGAAATGACGTTCGCCTTTTTCTCTTTTACCTAGCATTACAGCACCAGTCATGGCTATTAAAAACAGTATAGACACCAATTCAAAAGGAAGTAGGTATTTGCTATAAAGTAAGGTACCTAAAGTCTCAATAAATCCTGTTTTAACTTGGTACGTAGCTGGGTTAGTTCTAGGAATATCGGTCATTCTAATAGCCGATATAAGAATCAAACTGATAGTACCTGCTACAATGGTAGCGGCTATCATAAGCTTATTATTATTTAAGCCTGGTGTGTTTTCTTCTTTGATATTCAAAAACATAACCACAAAGAGAAATAAAACCATGATGGCTCCTGCGTATACAATGATATTAACCACCGCTATAAACTGAGCATTCATCAGCACATAGTGAGCAGACAAGGAGAAGAAGGTCAGAATAAGGTATATGACGCTATGAATGGCATTTTTAGAAGCAATGGTACCCAAAGCTCCAAAAAGAGTAACTACCGAAATGACATAAAATAGCCATTGCGTCGAAGTCATGTTTTGTATATTATTTATAAAGTCCATTTTTGACGTCGATATTAGTAATTAACTGGTTTTTGTTGTTCCCAAAGCTTCTGCATTTCTTCTTTTGTCCATGCATCGCGTTCATACCTTTCGTTCATGTCTTCCACCAGCTGGTCTTTACCATAAATGACTTGGTCGCGGCTAGTAAATATAGGTACAAATTTATCATGTCTAAGATAAACAGCTTCTTTAGGGCAAGCTTCTTCACATAAGCCACAGAAGATACAACGGAGCATATTTACTTCATAGGCTGCTGCGTACTTCTCTTCTCTATATAGTTTCTCTTCACCAGGCTCTCTTTCAGCAGCAACCATAGAAATGGCCTCAGCAGGACAAGCTATAGCACATAAACCACAAGCGGTACATCTTTCTCTACCTTCCTCGTCACGCTTAAGAATATGGTGGCCTCTAAAAATAGGACCTAAATATCTTTTTTGTTCTGGGTATCGTATGGTTGCTTTCTTAGAAAAGAAATGCTTTAACGTAATTCCCATTCCTTTTGCGATACCTGGAAGATATGTTCTTTCGGCAAGCGTTAAAGGCGTCTTATCTGTTTTTTTTGCTCTATTAGTAAGTTGCATATTAGATACTTGCTTTATTTTTTGTGAACAAAAAGGAGTAGGCGTAAGCTAAACCGATAAAAATGGCTAAGCCAAGCCAGTTAACTATTAGGGCTTGACCAGAAAGTTCGGCGGCTGCTGTGATTATCAAATTTACAACAGATAATGGTATAAGGGCTTTCCAACCTAAATCCATTAACTGGTCATATCTAAATCGTGGAAGTGTCCATCTTACCCACATGAAAACAAAGATGAAGAAGAATATTTTTCCAAAGAATACTATAGTGCCCAATAGGGTAGCTAAGTTATGACCAACGGTGTCTCCAAATTGACCTATAAGTTGTGAAGAAACCCAGTCCATACCGAAGTAATTAAAACCACCTAAATACAAGGTTGCAATTACTGCCGAAGTGATAAACATATTGACATATTCAGAGAAAAGATAAAGACCTAGTTTCATAGAACCATATTCTGTATGGTATCCTGCTACTAACTCGTTTTCAGATTCTGGAAGGTCAAAAGGAGTTCTGTTACATTCTGCAAAAGAACACACTAAGAAAATCAAAAAGCCCAGTGGCTGATAAAAGATATTCCAGTTTCCACCATGTTGACCTTCTACAATAGTTCTTAAGGATAATGAACTTGACATCATTACAATGGCAATGATAGAAACGCCCATGGCTAGCTCATAAGAGATATTTTGCGAAGCTGCTCTAATGGCTCCGTAAAGGGAATATTTATTATTAGAGGCCCAGCCTCCAATTAAAATGCCATACACACCTAAGGACACAACACCAAACACCCACAGGATACCGATATTAACTTCAATAGCCTGAACGAAAATCTCTTTTCCTTCATATAAAATACTATCGCCAAAAGGAATGACCGCACTGGTCATCATGGCAGTTAGCATGGCTAAAGATGGCCCAAAAATAAATAACCATTTGTCGGCCAGTGTTGGCACAAAATCTTCTTTGAAGAATAGCTTTCCTGCATCTGCCAATGGTTGCAAGATACCAAATGGCCCAGCTCTATCTGGTCCAACTCTATCTTGAATATAGGCGGCTATTACACGCTCAAAGTAGGTTTCATAGGCTGCTATAGTTAAAGAAATAGCGAATATGCCCAGAATAATTAAACCTTTTATAATGATTGCTCCTTCCATTAAATTATTCTTCTAGCAATTTAAAGTCCTTATTCTTTTCCATTAATGCCTTATAATCTTCAGAAGCTTTAACCTCTTTTAGATTTTTATCATATGGTCTGTCGTCGTTAATGTTCTTGTAATGATGTTTGGCATAGTCTACCGCAAAAGACGGTTTGGCTATTAAATCTTTACGGTACTTATTTGCCGAAGTAACCGAATGACGTGTCATTACAGCTGGTCCTTCTATGGTCCAGTCTGCCGTTTCTTTTTTGTCAAATCTACAGGTGTTGCAAATGAATTCATCTACTTCACCCCATTGATTTTTGCGTCCAGTTACACGGATTATCTCTTCTCCTTTGTACCATAAATGAACCTCGCCACAGCATTTGTCACAGTCTCTGTGTGCATCCATTGGTTTGGTAAACCAAACACGGTTTTTGAAACGATAAGTTTTATCTGTAAGAGCTCCTACTGGACAAACATCAATCATGTTTCCGGAGAAATCATTGTCAATAGCTTGGCCAATGTATGTGCTTATTTCGGCGTGGTCACCTCTGTTCATTACACCATGACATCTACCATCCGTAATTTGGTCGGCAGTGTGAACACACCTGTAACATAAAATACAGCGGTTCATGTGTAATTGGATATTCGAACCTATATCTTCTTTCTCAAAAATTCTTCTATCTTCTTCAAATCGTTGGGTTTCTGTACCATGTTTGAAGGAAAAATCTTGAAGATGACATTCTCCTGCTTGGTCGCATACTGGGCAATCTAGCGGATGATTAATCAATAAAAACTCTACGATTCCTTTTCTAGTGTCTACTACCTCTTCGTTGGTGTAGTTTTCTACTATCATGCCATCTTGAGCAGGTGTTATACACGAGGCTACCAACTTTGGCATAGGTCTTTTATCTCTTTCAGAACCTTGCGTTACCTTCACCAAACATGCTCTACACTTACCACCAGATTTTTCTAGTGGCTTATAGTAACACATTGCCGGAGGAGCCACTTCTGGTCCTATTTGCCTTGCGGCTTGTAGAATTGTGGTGCCTTGAGGAACCTCAGTTTCTACACCGTCTATTGTTACTTTTATACTATTCTCCATTTATTTAATGGGTATTAAATTATTCTCAGATATATATCGAGCTACTGTTTCTCCAACAAACACAGAGCCTTTTGGTGTGAAATGACAATCATCATAAAAGAATTCGCCTGTTTTTGGGATTTCTTCGTCAAGTTTAATGACAGGTATCTCTAAACTGGAAGCTATTTGAACTACGTCTTTGTTCATCCTATCCATAGCTGCTTGCATAAATTCTTTAGGGAACTTAAAATTTTTGTTCTTATTCATCCAGTGGTATTTCAAAAGCGTAGTATCTTTTGAAGCCCATGTGGTAGGCTGCGTCATTACCACTACTGGAATTTCATTTGCCTTACAGATACCAACAAATGAAGTGACCATTTTTTTGTAATAATCAAAGTTTACCGAATCATGTTTTCCTAAAGGAAGCTTTTCGGTCATGAGTGGCGGAAGTAAATGGTCAGAAAAATGGATAGGGATACTATCTGGTATTGGCCTATGCTTTCTTTCTTGAAGGTTTTTTAAGAGGGGAGAGTTACTTTTAAATCTATTTTTAGCATTATGAGCTAATCTGAAAATTGCAGATTTCCCTAATAAAAGCTTCGGCCAATTTACGAGTTCACTTGATTCATTAATATCATCAAAACGATGTAAATTATTATCACCAAGCAAAACATTTAAATCGTTAATTCCGGAAAAAAGAATAACCATATCTGGGTTAAGGTGAATTACCCTGTTTTGGAGCAAAGCTATATGGTCAAACATGGCTGCTCCAGCAGTACCTCCGTTATAGATATTGATAGGTTTGTTAGTGTGTTTTTCTAACTTTTTTTCAACCACCTGACACCAGCTTTGCTCATAGGGATAGTCATAACCCTGAGTAGTGCTGCCGCCAATGGCATAAATACTAAACTCATTTCGGCTAGTATCCACATCATCATTATGCCTAAAACCAAAGTTATTTATATGGATGTCATTAACAACGCTGGAATCTGCTGGGAAAAGCTCGTTTGGTCTAAAAAGGAAAGCGAAATCAGAGTTTCGGCTATTTTGAAGCCTTACTACTTCACCTGTGGAATAAGATTTCACCCTTAAATGTGCATATGGGTCAGGTAGTTTTACAAAGAACAGTAATACAACCTCTGCTAACAGAAGCGTAAAAACAAATACTATTAAGCTGTAAACCACTTTTTTCATTATGCCATTACATCCATTAATGATTTTGAAAATATAGCCCCCTTTGCTGTAGCCTGAGCAGGATGTTTAATATGCCATTCGAACTCATCTCTAAAATGACGAATCGCACTTCCTACTGGCCATGCCGCGGCATCACCTAGTGGGCATATAGTATTGCCTTCAATTCTTTTAGCTACATCTACCAAAAGGTCAATATCTCTTTCGTTACCAGTACCATGCTCTATTCTGTAAAGCACTTTTTCCATCCAGCCGGTACCTTCACGACAAGGAGAACATTGGCCACAAGACTCATGACGATAGAATCGGGTGAAATTCCATGTATTTCTAACAATACAAGTTGTTTCGTCCATAGCAATAAAGCCACCAGAACCCAACATGGTTCCTGAAACAAAACCACCTTCTGAAAGTGATTCGTAAGTCATTAACCTTGGTTCGCCTTCCGCAGTTTTTAGAATAAGTCCTGCTGGCAAAATTGGCACAGAAGAGCCCCCAGCTACCACAGCTTTCAAATGATGACCATCTCTTATTCCTCCTAAATATTCATCAGAATAAATAAATTCTTCTACTGGAAGTCCTAACTCTAATTCGTAAACACCTGGATTTTTAACATGGCCAGATGCCGAAATAAGTTTTGTTCCTGTACTTCTTCCAATTCCAATACCTGCATAAGAGTCTCCTCCGTTTTGGATTATCCATGGGGTATTGGCAATTGATTCTACGTTATTTACTACAGTAGGGCATTGGTATAAACCTTTGACCGCAGGAAAAGGAGGTTTATTTCTTGGGTTACCTCTTTTACCTTCTAAAGATTCTAAAAGAGCAGTTTCCTCACCACAAATATATGCTCCACCACCAGGTTGAACGATAAGTTCTAAGTCAAAACCTGTTCCTAAAATATTTTTTCCTAAGTAGCCTGCTTGTTTGGCTTCTTCTATAGCCTTCTCTAAAATATGTATTACATACATTAGCTCTCCTCTCACATAGATGAAAGACTTATTGGCTCCGAGAGCAAAACTGGATATAATCATTCCCTCTATCAAAAGATGAGGGTTTTTCATCATTAGGTAATGGTCTTTGAAAGTACCTGGCTCAGATTCGTCAGCATTACATACCAAGTAACGAGGAACTCCTTCTGGTTTTGCTAAGAATCCCCATTTCATACCCATTGGGAAACCAGCTCCACCACGTCCTCTTACTCCGGCTTTTTTGACCTCTTCTACCACCTCGTCTGGAGACATTTGCTTTAGGGCTTTTTCTACGCCTAAATAACCTCCAAGTTTTTTATAAACACTGATGCCTTCAAGACCATCAGTACCTATATCTTTGGTCAATATTTTGATATTGTTTGCCATTAGTTAGTCTTCCTCAGGTCTTCGATAATCTCATCAACTTTTTGATTATCAAGGTGCATAAAATATTTTTCTCTTATTTGGAAACAAGGTCCCCAACCGCAAGCGGCTAAACATTCTACTTCTTTGAGGGTAATTAAACCATCTTCCGTAGTTTGTCCTGCTTCTATATTGAGTTTCTCTCTTAAGTGAGCAAAAACTTCTTCGCCACCCATCACACAGCAAGGACCAGTTCGGCAATACTCTATAACGTGCTTACCAACTGGCTCAAGGTGAAACATGGTATAAAAAGTAGCTACTTCGTATACTTCAACAGGCTGGATAGATAAAAGTCCGGCTACATAGTTCATGGTTCCTGAACTTAACCAACCAAACTGCTCTTGAGCCAAATGAAGAATAGGCAGTAATGCTGATTTCTGCTTACCTTCTGGGTATCGAGCTATTATTTCTTCAACTTTTGCAAGTCTCTCTTTACTGAAAACGATATTTTCTGTTAACTCAGGCATCTAATTCTCCAGCGATTACATTTAAACTACTCATTATTGCTACGGCATCTGATATGGTTAATCCTTGTACCATTTCAGAGTAGGCTTGATAATATATAAAACTCGGTCTTCTAAAATGAAGTCTGTAAGGTGTTCTACCACCATCACTCACTAGGTAATATCCTAATTCTCCATTTCCACCTTCAACAGCATGGTACACTTCACCAATAGGAGCTTCTATTTCTCCCATGATAATTTTGAAGTGATAGATTAAAGCTTCCATACTTCTATAAACTTCCTTTTTAGGAGGTAAATAGTAATGGTCTTCATTTGCGAAATATGGTCCTTCAGGAAGGTTTTCTAGTGCTTGTCTTATGATTTTCAAGCTCTCCCACATCTCCGCATTTCTTACTTGGTAACGGTCGTAGGTGTCACCATTGTGACCTACTGGAATTTCAAATTCAAAATCTTCATAAGAGGAGTAAGGCTCCATGGCTCTTACGTCATAATCTACACCCGCAGCTCTTAGGTTAGGACCAGTGAAACCATATTCCATGGCTCTTTCGGCTGTTATACCTCCTACATTGATAGTTCTGTCCATGAAAATTCTATTTCTACTTAGTAGATTTTCGAATTCGGCAAGTACCTTCGGGAAGGAGTTATAAACTAAATCTTTTATTTTAGCCAAAGCAGTAGGAGAGAGGTCTCTTTCCATACCACCCACACGACCCATGTTTGTGGTTAGTCTAGCACCACATATTTCTTCATAAATTTCATATATCTTTTCTCTTTCTTGAAAGACATATAAGAAACCAGAATACGCTCCAGTATCTACACCTAAAATAGAATTACAAATTAGATGGTCTGAAATTCTAGCCAATTCCATCAAAATTACACGAATGTATTGTGCTCTTTTTGGAACTTCTACATTCAATAACTTTTCTACGGTCATGTGCCAACCAAAATTATTTATTGGCGATGAGCAATAGTTTAGTCTATCGGTAAGTGTAGTAATTTGATAGAAAGGTCTTCTTTCTGCAATTTTTTCAAACGCTCTATGGATGTACCCAACGGTCTGAACACCAGAAACTATTTTGTCACCGTCCATTTTAAGTACATTCTGAAATATACCATGGGTGGCTGGGTGGGTAGGACCAAGGTTAAGCGTAGTGTGCTCGTTCTCTTCTACTATTGGTAGATTGAGAGCGAGTGCGTCGGAAGTTATTTTTGGTACGTTTAATTCTTCTGCCATTTTTTATCTTCCAAATAGTGCATCAATTTTATCTTCTCTGGTGGCATCTTCCAATGGGTATTCTTTTCGCATTGGGTGATAATCCATTTCATCCATATTTAGAATACGAGTCAGATTAGGATGACCAGTAAATTTAATTCCGTAAAAGTCAAAGGTCTCACGCTCCATCCAGTTGGCTCCAGCATAAAGCTCACTAGCCGTAGGGATGTTTATGTCGTCTTTTGAAAGGTAAACCTTAATTCTTAGTCTAACGGCATTTTCAAAGCTATGTAAGTGGTAAACCACACCAAACTCTTTGCCTTTAGCATCTGGAAAGTGAATTCCCGTAATGTCTGTCAAAAAACGAAACTTAAGGCGGTCACTTTTATTAAGGTAAGTAAGAATGTCGATGATGTCATTTGATGGACACGTGAACGTAAGTAAACCATGAGGTTCGTCAAACTCCGTAACCTTTGTACCAAAATGGCCAACTAGTTCTTCTACTATTTCTTGGTGGCTAATCATATATTGTAGGAGGCTAAAAGGGCTTTGTATTCGTCAGATTCACGTCTTCTTAGCGGCTCATTTTTAGCTAGTTCTTGAACTTGCATTAAACCATCTAAAATTTGTTCTGGCCTAGGTGGGCAACCTGGTACATAAACATCCACAGGTATAATTCTATCAATACCTTGCAAAACAGAATAGGTGTCAAAAATTCCACCTGAAGAAGCACAAGCACCTACAGCCATCACCCATCTAGGTTCTGCCATTTGTTCGTAAACTTGCTTAACTACAGGACCCATTTTTTTTGCGATAGTACCCATTACCATTAGTAAATCTGCTTGTCTCGGCGAAAAACTAGGTCTTTCTGAACCAAACCTTGAAATATCATAATGTGAACCCATGGTAGCCATGAATTCAATTCCGCAACAAGATGTGGCGAATGGAAGAGGCCATAATGAATTACTTCGAGCTATACCAATAACTTGGTCTAATGAAGTAGCGAAGAAGCCTGAACCTTCATAACCACTTGGTGCTTCTACTGTTTTTACTGTACTCATGAGTTTTGTTTAGTATATCTAATCTCGCTCCCAGTTTAATACGCCTTTTCTGATGATGTAGTAAAAACCTGCCATAAGAAAGGTGACAAAAAGTAACATCTCCATAAAACCAAACCAACCTAAACTTTTGAAGTTTACAGCCCATGGATACATAAAGATGATTTCTACATCAAATAATACAAACAAAATGGCTATTAAGAAATACCTTACAGAAAGTGGAGCTCTAGCATCACCCTCTGATTCAATACCACATTCAAATGGACTTTCTTTAACCTTACTTTTTAGCCTAGGGCCAATAAGGTGTGTTATCACAATTGTAAAGCCTACAAAACCTGCGGCTAAAGCAAATTGAAATATTATCGGTAGGTATTCCTGAGGTAAATTACTGTTCATTTTGTCTTGTAATCAAGACGCAAAATTACCACTACTAAGAGTGTTTTCAAAATTGAACAGAAGGTAAATTGAACTTAAAAATATGCTTGAAATATTCAAGACGGCTAGAAATAGAATATTTGGGAGAAAGTATTTAATAATAAGGGAAAATGCCTGTTTTTTTATTCAACCATGATTTTACCAGTGAATTTGGTTCGGTTGTTTTTGACCTTTAAAATGTACTTACCTTGGGGTAAATTCAGGAATTCAAACGTCTTTGGTTCGTTAAATACGTCAACATATTCTGAGAAACGTGGTTTGCCATGTAAATCAAAAATAGTTATTGTAGCTCTATCCACATCTTCTAGAGTTTCTATAGTGATTTTTTTGTCGGTAGTAGGGTTAGGATAGTAGCTGAAGCCATTTTTACTGCCATCTAAATAATACTGAAAGGCATCTGAGCTATCTGATACACAAACTTTTTGACCACCGTTTTTAAGCTGGTAGCTCTTTAATCCTTGCAGTGTGTAATCTCCAGTTCTAACAGCTTTGATATATGCTTTATTACTTTCAATCTTAGTGTCGTTAACACTCCATTGGTAAATCACATTAGATGTATCTGAAGTAAACAAAGAGCTCAATGTAAAGGTACCCGTTTGAATAATGGTTGGATTTTTCGGTTTTTCTAAAACCACTATTTCTTTGATGTCAGACGGTACTGACATACAGCCAAATTCATTTTTGGTTCTAAGGTATACTTCTCGGGTATTAGTTAGTTCTATTTGTTCACTAGTATGGCCTGTGCTCCAGTTGTAGGCGTAAGCAGGTGTGGCTTTAAGGATAACTGATTCGTCATCGCATACTTCTAAACTACCTTCAGATATAATTGTAGGTTTGCTCGGAATAGGGTTTACTAAAACATTGATGGTGTTTGATGCAGATGTACAGCCAAACTCGTTGGTGTTAATTGCGAAGTATTCACCTGTGTTTTTTATGACTAATTCTTTAGAAGTCGCACCAAGGTTCCACTTCATGTTTTGGTCATTTTGGACTCTTAAAATGGTAGAATCTCTTTGACATAGGACATCTAAACCAAGATTTTCTATGGTTGGTTTTTGAGCCGCTGGCTTAATAGTGACATTAACGGGATTGGATTCCCCTTGGCATCCGAAATTATTCTTTGCCTTTAATGTAAATGTACCAGAGGTATTGATTTTTAGCTCAGGCTCTGTAGAGCCTGTACTCCACTCTATTCCATTATTAAGATTAGAACGAAGTATTAATTCTTCGTCAGAACAGATATCTAATGGTCCGGATGCTATTATTTCTGGAACAGGGGTTGGGTAGTTCTTGATTTGAATTTTATCACTTTCTGCTCCGCACAAGTAAAGGTTTACATGTGTCAGGAAATAACTGCCTTCTTGGCTAGCGTAAATACTTTGTGCATTTTGACCAGTGTTCCAATAATTCCAGTAAGGCTTGTCAGTTTTAAGTTCAACATACTGTCCTTGACAAAACTCTGTTGTTCCTAAGGCTTGAATGTTTGGTTTAACGGGATATAGCGAGTTTTCAAACAGGATAGGAGCAGAGTAGTATACGTTCCCGTAGATGTCTTTAGCCATTGTTTGATGGTATCCAGGACCTACTTGAATATCTTTGTCTTGCGAGCCATTGTTCCATTGGTAGGAAGAATAACCGAAAGGAGCTCTAAGGCTCATAGGTTTGCTAGGGTCTTCGTTTCCACAATAAGATTCCAACTGAACAGGCGGATTGCCATAGGTTGGATTAGAATAAGCGAAAAACTCAGAAGACATGTAGTTATTCCAATGCTCGGCTACTTTGGAAAAGCCGGTGGTAGAGAAATGCACGCCATCTACTCTGTCTAAAATATCATCGGTGTTAGGTCCGGGGAAAACATTAGAGTTGTTTGCAATAACTGCGTTTTGAGCGTCAATAACGGGTTGATAAAATCTATTCTGATCCTTAGATACTCTGGCCACCATCCAAGAAATATTCTTACCTGTTCTGCTGTTAGTTTCAGAAACAATTTGATTCAAGTCATTGTAATATGATTGAAACCCTGTGTTCAAGTAATTGTCGCTTTCTCCTTGATGCCATAAGATTGCTCTTAAACCTGTTAAGTTAGTATAGTAATGTAGGGCGTCTGTGATACTTCCGAAAGGATAACCAGCAGGTGCTTGATTATAGGAGTAGGGGTTGGTACCTTTTCCTCCTTGAGATGATTTTACAAATTGAGAAACTTGAAAACCTTCCCAAGCCGCATTCATGAAAAGTACTGGTACATTTAGTTTGGTAGCGAGTAAGTCACCAAGCTCTCCCCAATACCAAGCTCCTTTACCTGTGGGAGCAATAGAAGAACCAGCATCAAGATGACCAAATGAGGGGAATATGGGTTGGTTATAGCCTTCGCTAAAGAAATTTGAAACTACATTGACCCTGTCGTCATAGGCACCTCTTTGACCACGACCGTAATAGCCTTGAGCATTTGATTGTCCAGAAATCAAAAAGACTTCGCCTACTCCAAATTTGTTAATTGTGTTTTCAGCAACAACCTGACCTTCTAAAATACCTCTAACCTTAAGTTGGTACCAACCACCTTGAACAACTAAAGAGCCACGGTAGCTACCAAAAAAAGGTTGTGCAACTATGGAGGTCCAGTCTATAGCTTGCCCTCCTTGAATAGGAATGAGTTTAGCCTCAATTCTATCCATTCTCTTTCTGTAGTTGCCAGCTATGTAAACAATAGTAGCATTGCCATTATTTCTCTGAAAAACAGCTCTCTCAGAAGGGAAGGTTATATCAATATCCTGTCCAAATGAATTTGTATAGCAGCAAGCTAAAAGAATAAAAAGTCCTTTTTTTAAAATTCCCATCTAACCAAAACGGTTTTTTATTTTTAAAATCAGTTATAAAAAAGCACATTTTTTCAGGGGGAATTTTTAAGCAAGGTTATCCCAGAGAATATCCTTTAACTCATTAATTCCTTTTAGGTTTAGGGATGAAAAGAAAACCACTGGAATATCCTGAGGTAATTTTTTCTTTATTTTTTCAAGGTCTTCATCTGTCTGAGTATCTATCTTAGAAATACCCAAAATCCTGTTTTTATCTAACAATTCAGGATTATATTTTTTTAGTTCGTTTAATAAGGTTTTGTACTCGGCTTCTACGTCTTCACTTTCAGCAGAGACCAAGAAGAGTAATATAGAGTTTCGCTCTATATGTCTCAAAAACCTTATCCCAAGCCCCTTTCCTTCTGCAGCACCTTCTATGATTCCAGGAATATCTGCCATTATAAATGACTTATAATCATGGTATGCTACAACACCCAAATTCGGTGTAAGTGTGGTAAAAGCATAATTGGCAATTTCAGGCTTTGCGGCCGAAACTACTGAGAGCAATGTAGACTTTCCAGCATTTGGAAAACCAACTAAGCCAACATCAGCCAAAACTTTTAACTCACAAATAACCCAACCGTCTTTACCCGGTTGCCCAGGTTGAGCATAATGAGGGGTTTGTTTGGTAGAAGATTTGAAATGTGTATTTCCCAAACCTCCCATGCCACCTGCGAAAAGAATTTCTTCTTGACCATCTTCGGTGATTTCAGCTAGTATTTCTCCGGTTTCAGGGTCTTTAACAACTGTTCCCATTGGAACTTCTATCATTACATCCTGACCTTGAGCACCAGTACTTCTACTACCGCTTCCACGAACTCCTTTACTTGCTTTAATGTGTTTCTGGTATCGCAGATGAATTAATGTCCATAAATTGCGATTCCCTTTTAGAATCACATGACCGCCTCTACCGCCGTCACCTCCATCTGGTCCACCTTTGTCAACCATTTTCTCCCTTCTAAAATGAACTGAACCCGCACCTCCGTCACCGGATTGGCAGTGAATTTTTACATAATCAATAAAATTCGATGTCATTGAAAGAATAGTTTAAAACTAGAAAGTAATAATTTAAAAAATAAGCCAGAAGCTAGAAAATGATTTAACGGTTCAGCTGATTATCAATGGCTTTGGTAATATTTGCAAAGATATCATCTATTGCTCCAACTCCCTCGATTTTAATAAGCTTTCCTTGTTTTTCATAGTACGGAAGTACATGAACAGTTTTTTGGAAGTATTCGTCTATTCGTCTAATCAGTTTTGTTTCGTCGTCATCGGCTCTGCCGCTTACTTTTTTTCTTTCAGCAATTCTTTGTTTTATTTCGTCTTCATTCACATCTAACTGCAACACAAGACTAATTTCTTCATTTTTCGCTTTTAGAAAAACATCAAGAGACTCGGCCTGTGCTACCGTTCGTGGAAATCCATCAAAAATAAAGCCAGAAACGTCAGGGTTGTTATTTACCTCTTCTTCCAACATATTAATGGTGATAGAATCTGGTACTAAAATTCCTTCTGAGAGTAGTTCTTTTACCTTTTGGCCTAGCACAGTATTTTGTGTAATGTGCATTCTGAACATATCTCCTGTGGAAATATGAGCTAGATTATACTTTTCAATAATTTTGGCAGACTGTGTGCCTTTTCCTGCCCCTGGAGGCCCAAAAATAACAAGATTAAACATGAATAGATTTTTAGATTAACGTTTGACAAATTTAGGACTATTTGTCAAATGAGAAGATATAAACTTATGTAAACAAAAAAAGCCTGGCTATGCCAGGCTTATATATTATTAAGGTCGCTTATTTACCAGACTCAGTAGCATTGCTATCTGTTCCCGTGCTATCGCCTTCCATTTCTTCAATTTCAGGCTCGATTCCTAAGATTGAATTTTTAAGGTCAATTGCTCTTTGATTAGTTGGGTCATATTTAAGAAGTTCGTCAACATAAACCATTGCTTTCTCTGTATTCTTATTAACCAACCACTCTTTACCAGCTAGGTAGCTGTATGCTTCAGAAAGATTCCTTGCATCAGCTGCTTTTTGCTCTTCTGGAATTAGAGAGATGTATTTTTCATACATTTCCGCAGCAATAAAGGTAGTATCTTCTCTGTTAATGTTTATTTTAGTTCTAGCACTCATTAAATACGGCATAGGCCAAGAGTCCTTATAGGCTGCCTTTACCTTATCAAAAGTAGAATCAGCTTTTTCGAAGTTTTTCGTCATATACTGAAGAGAACCCAAAGTCCAAAAGTCTTGTCCGTTTGGTTTCTTTTTAGTGTCAATCGATTTCTTTACATAAACCAATGCGTTGTCGTAGTCTCTCTTCTCCTGGAAGTATCTTCCTAATTCTGTATAGTACTCGTAAGTAGTATCGTTCAAGGAAACCGCCTTTTCAATGTTTTGAATGGCCAAACCTTCGTTTGCAGCAGGCTCTTCATCGTCAGTAGCTTTAGCTAAAAATGCTCTACCAATAAATCCATAATCAAGGCCGAAAATTTCTTCTTTAGAAGCTACGCTTATATATTTCTTTAAGTCAGCAATCGCTGCGTCATACTTACCTTGCTCAAATTTAGAGATACCTGAAAGTCTATGAACGATTGGATCAGTGTTACAAGACTCAATCTCTTTAATTTTGGCTAATACATTGTCAAAATCTTTCGCAGTAAATGCAAGTTTAGCATATCTTAAGTTGGCCAAGCAATCACCATCTCCGTTTTGAAGGTATTGTTTTGCAGCTCCTGCAGCTTCACCCCATTTCTGGTATGTTTGAAGTAAAGAAGACTTATAGTAGTAAGCTGGAGCATGCGTTGGGTCTGCGGCAATAGCTTTGTCAATGGCCTCTTGTGCTTCTGGGTAGTTTTTACCTTGTAGCCAAATCTTAGCCATGAAAGAATAGATAGCTGCTTTATCTTTAGGATTAAGTCTTTCAGCATTTCTCAAAGCATTCATCAAATCACCACCCTCATTCTTTATGTCGTAAGCCTTTGCTTTAACTACATAATATTGAGGATTATCAATCTTTTTAACCTCTAAAGCTTTATCAATTAACATAATTGCTTCGGCAGGGTCGTTTGACCAGTCGAACATAGTATAAGCTTCCGCTGCTCTGTAAATTAGTTCAGAGTCTTTTGCTCCTCTTCCTTTGCCAATTTCATCGTCAATAAGAAGTTTAGCACCAGCTAAATCTCCTTTGCCAATTTTTACCATGGCAAGACCAATGTTGTTTAATGGATTACCTTTTTTGTCAAGGGCATTCCCTTTTGTAAATACTTCTTGAGCTTTGTCAAGGTTCTCTTTAGCATTTGGCGTGCTTAAATAGTATCTCCCTAACTCAAAATAATTTTCAGCCGTTGGATTTGAACTAACCAATTTGTTAAATACTTCCCCAGCTTTGAGATAACGTTCGGCATTTAAATGTTTAAGGCCTTCATCTATTGATTGGGCATTGCCATTTAAAGCTGTCAGTATTAAAACTGAAAAGCTAAATAACAGTGTTTTCATAATCTTCTTCATCTTCACTTCCAAGTTAAGGTTTGTATTTCTGTTAAATTAAAGTCTGCAAATTTATAAAAATGTGGCTTAACCAAAAGCCTTTATCTGCACAAACTAATGTTTTTTTTATGTTTTATTTAGACTTTTTTAAGATTAATAGGATTGTAAACGATTTGTTAATAGAAAATATAATTATTCTACTACTTGAAAAGGGGCACTTGAGGTAAGTTGGTAATTCTTAGGAATAAGGTAAAAAGGCTGAAGTCCCATTTTCTCCACCACAAGTTGACCTATTTGCGTACAAGCAAACCTTACAAAACCCATAGCTACTCCCCAACCATTTTGAGTGGTGTGAAGGTAGATTATCTTAACAAAAGGATATTCCTGGTTTTTTAGAGTACTTAAAGTTGGTAGTACGGGCTCAGATGAAGTACTAGTGTTTACGCCAAGAATCTTAATTTGATCTTTTAGTTTCATTGAGTTTTTATCATCCTCATCGCTTATCCAATTGAGTCCTATAAGACCAATCGCATTTTTGTTCTTCTTTACTTGTTCAAAAACTTCGAGGGTTCCGTTGGTTGCAAATATGTTGGATTTATTAATTTCTGTTATGTCAAATTTTGATAGCATTAAGTTAAGATTACTAGAGCTACTGTTGTCAAAAACTAATTTAATATCGGTTTCTTTTCCTTTAAGAATAGCTTCTATCTCTTCAATGTCAATGTTATTTACGTCACTTTCTTTGTTGGTGATTAGTGTAACAGCGTCTAAGGCCATGGTGGCAGGGTGATATTCTCTATTTCTTTGAGTGTAGTATTGCTGCTCATCCAAAGTTAATTCTCTAGAAATCATAATGAGGTCAGCAGAATCTGAAAGCATGTAATTGACAGCCTTTTGCTCGGGTACATATAAAACATTAAACTTTGCTTCAGGATAATGTGCTTGGTAAGCACCCATTTCAGCTTCTGCTATAGGTCGAAAAGATTCATCAACGGCTATCGTGATTTCTCCTCTTGCTACTGATAGTGTCGCGGTATCTTTAGGGTGTGAACAGGAAATTAAAAAGGTAAGAGCAAGGCTTGTTATAAGTAGGTTTTTCATAAGAAGTGTATTTATAATAGATACGATAATTAACGCAAATGGTTTTACGGAGGCTTTAAAAAAGAACAGGTCACTTAAAGTGACCTGTTTTTCCAAATACGGTAAATTCGAAATAGCCCGTAAACTATGAGTACTGCTCCTAAAGCGTAACTTACATTAGGAGGTAGGCTTGACATAAACCATTGTTTATCTATAATATAGGCACCAATGATTATATATAACAAGCCCATAGTAACATGGAGAATAACTTTCGTTAGTTCCCATAGTTTTTTAGGGTCCTTATGCCCAAGCATTACTCAAGTTGATAAAATACTGGCATGGTAAAGAATACACGAACATTCTTACCGTTTTGACGTCCAGGATTCCATTTCGGCATTGCTTTGATTACACGAATCGCTTCTTCATCACAGCCAAAACCAATTCCCTTAAGAACATCAATTTTACCAATTGAACCATCTTTTTCAACAACGAACTTCACAAACACTCTACCCGAAATATTAGCTCTTTGAGCTGCAGGTGGGTATTTAATTTTAGAAGCGATGAACTTGTACATTTCGGAGGTTCCTCCTGGAAATTCAGGATTCTGCTCTACCGCAGTAAAGATTTGTTCTTCTTTTGGTTTACCAAGGCCAGCTGGTTTTGTGATAGCTGGAGGTGGTGGAGGTGGTGGCGTAAATACATCAGTCACATCTTCACCTTCTACATCTTGTGTAGATACAATGGCGTCTTCCAAGTCTTTATCTTCTGGAGGAGGCGTCTCAATAATCACCTCTTCATCAGCCTTAGGCTCAGGAGGCAAGAATTGAACTTGTTTAAGTTCTGGTGGTGGTGGTGGTGGTTCCTCCTCCTCTGGAGGCGGAATATCAATTTCCTCCTCCTCTTCCAGTTCCTCTTCCAGTGCAGATAAGTCAATCTCTACAGAGGTTATTTCTTCCGGTGCTAAATTAGGAACAACAAATTTTTGGTATCCCCAAGCACCTCCTATAAGCAAGAGACATGAACTAATGCCATATACTGCTGCTTTTGTCAGAAATTTGGAATAATTCTTTCTCAAGAAATAAGCACCATAGGTCTTATTTCTATGTTCAAAAATTATATCATCCAAATTTGCTGGACTGCTATTTTTATTATTATCCATTTCTTAAGGAATTTAAATTTATTCAGCAGGTACTGGCTTACCTATTTTTGTGTAATAGGCTTCCTTCTCTACTTGTTGCAATTCCACTACGGCTTTCTTATTACTTTCAGTAATAGCCATTTCATCCAAGATATCTACTGAATTTTTCCAGGTAGACTCATCACTAGGTTTGATGATCACCGTCCAGTTATCTTGATCTAGAGCTTTGCTTTTCTTTAGAAGAATAGCAGTTCTAATACCATCTTTAGAATAATCAGTTTCCACTAAATCATCTGCAGTAACCTCTTTTAAAGGTTTTTGGTACCAGAATACTCTGTCGTCTTCGCCTAGAATAATAGTAATAGTGTTAGAAACTTTAATATCAAGTTCCTGCTCTACTCTATCTTCGGGTGGCAACTCTTTTGGTGTGTTATACACCATTGTATTCGGTTTACTGAAGGTAGTAGTATAAATAAAGAATGTAATAAGTAAGAAACCTAAATCCACCATTGGTGTCATATCTGGTTTACCTGCACCTTTCTTTACTTTTGATTTACCCTTACCTCCACCGGAATCTTTTACTTGAACTTCAGCCATCTTATTTCTCGGTTTTGGTTATCAGTTTAAACTTATTCAAATCGGCCGCACTGAACTCTTTAAATAGATTTCTTAAAGAAGGGTATGGTGTACCACCATCACCTCTTACCGTAATCTTAGAACCAGAGAACGATTCTCCGAAAGTCTTAACCCAATCCACTAATTCGTTATCTGTAGAATCTAAAGGAATTCCAGTTAGATCATAAGACATTCTTTGCTCTTCAGTCAGATTGATGTAAGCTTTCAATTGTTTCATTGGTACACCAACTTCAGAAAGCGTAGTGAAGCCAATAATCTCTTGATTTGATAATCCAAGATTATATTTATCACTTAAAACTTTTGCAAAATCATCTCTTTGAGATGGATCTACAATTCCGAAGTAGTACCTGCCATCCTTGTCAATTGACACCATAGAGGCATCAGTTTCAGGGATTAAATCTGACGATATAGATGAAGGAGTATCAATAGTTACTGTTTCTTCACTCTTAAATGAACTAGCCATGATAAAGAATGTCAATAACAAGAACGCCACATCACACATCGCAGTCATGTCCATTGAAGGACCATGTCTTTTTGGTTTTACAGCTGCCATATATTTTTCTTTTAATGCTTAAAGTTAAACAATTATTCTTAACAACTAAAGAATTAGTTGATTAATTATTCGCAGAGAATGTTTGCTGTAAGCTCATTCCAATTTCGTCAATCTTAAATGTAAGACTGTCAATTTTGCTAGTAAACAAGTTGTACATGATAATTGCAACAGCAGATGTTCCAATTCCAAGACCTGTGTTAATAAGTGCTTCTGCAATACCACGAGCTAGCTCGGCAGCATCAGGAGCTCCTCCACCTTCACCAATAGCGAAGAAAGAACGAATCATACCAAGTACTGTACCTAAAAGTGCAATAAGCGTAGCAACAGAACCTAAAGTAGAAAGAATAGTAAGGTTTTTCTCAAGCATAGGTAATTCTAAAGAAGTAGCTTCTTCGATTTCTTTCTGAAGAGCAGCTAGTTTTTGGTCTTTAGTTAATTGAGTTTCACCAACTAATTGATTGTACTTAGCAAGAGCTGTTTTAGCAACATTTCCTACAGTACCACTTTGTTTGTCACACTCTTTGATAGCATCTTCTAAGTTTCCAGCTGAAACCTGAGAACGAATCTTTGCAACGAATGCATCTAAGTTTCCTTTTCCAGAAGATTTACCAATAGTGATAAAACGCTCAATTGAGAAAACGACTACAATTAAAAAACAAGTAATAAGGATTGGTACAATAACACCACCAGAGTAAACAATTCCTAGCATGTTAGAAGGATGATGCTTTACTTCAGGATCGTCAAAGTTGGCACCGTCACCTAAAATAAATTTCCAAATACAAATACCAATTACCAATAGTATTGGAATGATAATACCTGCATTAAGTCCTCCACCTTTTTTAGGTGCTGCCGCTTTTTTTGGTGCGGGTTTCTTTGCCGCAGGAGCTGTAGTCTTTTTTTCCATTAGATTAGAATTTTTGGGGTTTTTGATTTAATAAAACCGTTTGTTATAAAAAAAATATTAATTGGTTTCGAAAGAACGCTAAAACTGATTTAAGTAGTCAGATTCTAAACAAAACTTTGGCAATTCTAAGGAAAATACCTTAGAACCTAAAACATTTGTGATTCCTTTTTTTACGGCCGCTTCATTTTTTTGTGTTTTTACCTCAGGCCGCTTTAGAGTCGTTGGAAGCCTTTTTTATGCAATGAACTCATATTTTGTTATTTAACGGATAGGTTAATTTAGGGCCAGAAATGTAGGTTAAGTAGATGGACTATAATCGAATGAAGACAATTGGGTTTGATTTAACGATTAACTTCCAATCTTTCTGGTCTATTGGCGACTTCCCATGCAGTGTGAAAAACAAGCCTTGTAATGTAGGAGTATTTAGGGAATAATATTTTTTCAATATCATCGCCGGGTTTGTGATAATCTTCATGAACGCCCGTAAAAAAGAATATTACGGGAATATTATTTTTTGCAAAATTATAATGGTCAGAACGGTAATAAAACCGATTTGGGTCTTTTTCATCGTTATAGGTATAGTCGAGTTTATATTTAATATATTTCTTGTTAACCTTCTTGCTTATTTTATCTAGATCGGAGGATAGTTTGTCTGCCCCTATTAGGTAAACGTATTTGTCCGTTTTATGATGTTCGTCTTTTCTTCCTATCATATCTATGTTAAGATTGCAAACTGTATTAGCAAGTGGAATGACCGGAGCGTAATCTGTATAGTATCTAGAACCTAGTAATCCCTTTTCTTCTCCGGCAACTAATAAGAAAAGAATACTTCTTTCTGGGCCATGCCCTTCATTTTTAGCTTTGACAAAGGCTTCTGCAATTTCAAGAATAGCTGCAGTACCACTACCATCGTCATCAGCTCCATTATTTATTTCTCCATTACTATCAATTCCTATATGGTCATAATGAGCAGAAATGATAATAACTTCGTCTTTCTTTGATTTTCCAGGTAGCAAACCTAAGGTATTCATGGTTGAACGTCTTTCAAAGTTTGGCGGCACTTCTGCATCGGAAGCTAGGAGTTTTTGAGATTTACCTTTTACGGCTACATCAAACCATTGAAAATATGATTTATATTCACCTAGGTCTACTATTCTTTCCAAACCCAGTTTCTCAAATTCGCCAGCCAAGTAGTTAGCCGCTTTGTATTGGCCTTTGGTGGTAGTTTCTCTGCCTTCCATATCATCAGAGGCGATAATCTCTAAATGCTTTCTCAAGTCGGAGGTAGTAATAGTTTCAGCATAAACCTTTGGTTTTTTTTGGGATGTTGCCTCATTAATAGATAATAAACTGAAGAGCAATATTAGGATGTAAGGAGTTTTCATTCAGAAAATGGTGTTTGATATGGTTATTAAATGATAGTTAAATAAGGTAAAAGGTTTCGCTTTATCAAACAATTCATTATTAGTACTTTTGTGCCGCTGAAATTTACCTTAAATAAAGTATTGAAATCATATGACAATAAGTCTTAACACTCATGAAAAATTTGAAGACAGACATCATGGGAAAAGGTCAAAGAACCTAGAAGAAATGCTACAGAAAGTTGGTGTTGAAAATATAGACCAACTAATTAGAGAAACGGTTCCTGCAGATATCAGATTAAAGAAGTCACTTTCTTTGCCTGAAGCAAAAACAGAAACTCAGTTTTTGAAAGATTTCAGAGTTCTAGCAGACAAGAATAAAGTTTTCAAGTCTTTTATAGGTTTAGGTTATTATGAGTCGGTATTGCCAAATGTAGTTCAGCGAAATATTTTAGAGAATCCGGCATGGTATACTGCTTATACACCTTATCAGGCGGAAATAGCTCAAGGAAGACTTGAAATGCTATTTAATTTCCAGACAGTAATTTGTGATTTAACACAAATGCCTTTGGCCAATGCATCCTTATTAGATGAAGGTACGGCAGCGGCAGAAGCCATGGCAATGTTTTATGGAAACAGAAAAGGAGCCAAAAAGAAAGTAGCCGATGTTTTCTTAGTTTCTGAAAATTGTCTTCCTCAAACTATTGATATTGTTATAGGTAGAGCCTTATCTCAAGGTTTGAAGGTAAAAGTGGTTTCTGAATCAGAAATGGAGTTTTCAGAAGAGGTTTTCGGCGTTTTGATTCAGAACCCCGGAAAAGATGGAGAAATAAAAGATTATACAGAGCTTATTGAAGAAGCTCATGCAGCAAGTGTTCAAGTAGCTGTAGCCGCAGATTTGTTATCATTAACGCTTATTAAGTCTCCTGGTGAAATGGGAGCAGATTGTGTTTTAGGTACTGCCCAAAGGTTTGGTATTCCTATGGGACTTGGTGGTCCACACGCAGCATTTTTTGCTGTTACAGAAAATTACAAAAGACAAATTCCTGGAAGAATAATAGGGATGTCAAAAGATGCTCAAGGAAATAATGCCTATAGAATGGCACTTCAAACCAGAGAGCAGCATATAAGAAGAGAAAAAGCAACTTCAAATATTTGTACATCGCAGGTGTTATTAGCGGTACTTTCTGCTGCCTATGCTTTATACCATGGTTCGGAGGGGTTGACAAAAATAGCGGAAAGAGTACACGGTTTAGCTCGATTTTTTGCCAACTCTGTGCAAGGCTTAGATTTCAAAATCAATAATGAAGACTTTTTTGATACGGTATCTGTAGAGGTAAATGGAACAGATAAGTTAAAAGAATTGGCAGAAGCCAAAGGCATCAATCTTAGATATGTTGACGAAGATACTGTTTGTATAAGCTTTGATGAAGCTAAAACATTAAGTGATGTAGGCGATTTATTAGAGATTTTTGCTGAGACCAGAGGCGATAGAGTTTTGATGAGCCTGAAAGGCGAAATAGAGTCTGGTATTCCAAGTATTTTGAAAAGATGTTCGGCGTTTTTGACCAATGAAGTTTTCAATACACATCATACAGAACATGAGATGTTGCGTTATTTGAAAACGTTAGAAAATAGAGATTTATCGCTCGTGCACTCTATGATCTCATTAGGTAGTTGTACCATGAAATTAAATGCTACAGCAGAAATGATTCCTGTAACTTGGCCAGAAATAGGAGGGTTGCACCCTTTTGCTCCCGCAAATCAAACAGAAGGTTACCACGAACTTTTCAAAAACCTTCAAGATTGGCTGGCCGAAATAACTGGTTTTGACGCAGTGTCTCTTCAACCCAATTCTGGTGCTCAAGGTGAGTATGCGGGCTTGATGGTTATTAGAGCTTTTCATGAGAGCAGAGGAGATACACATAGAAATATAGCACTTATACCTTCATCGGCACATGGTACTAATCCTGCTTCTGCTGTAATGGCAGGTATGAAAGTGGTAGTGACCGCATGTGATGAAAATGGAAATATTGATATAGAAGATTTAAAAGCTAAAGCAAAAGAGCATTCTGAAAATTTAGCTTGTTTGATGGTGACGTATCCTTCTACTCATGGTGTTTTTGAAGAAGGTATAAAAGAAATATGTGCCTTAATTCACGAGCATGGCGGTAGAGTTTATATGGACGGAGCCAATATGAACGCACAGGTAGGTTTAACTTCACCTGGTACCATTGGGGCAGATGTTTGTCATCTGAACCTTCATAAAACGTTCTGTATTCCTCACGGTGGTGGTGGGCCAGGAATGGGACCAATTGGTGTAGTAAAAGACTTAGAGCCTTTTTTGCCAGGTCATGTTCAGATGAAAGGTAGGAAAAGTGTTGAGACGGATTCTAGTGGTTATTCATTTGGGTCTACGCATGCTATTTCTGCAGCACCATGGGGTAGTGCTAGTATTTTGCCTATCTCGTATGCTTATATAGAGATGATGGGTGCAGAAGGTTTAAAGAATGCTACGCAATATGCCATTTTGAATGCCAATTATATCAAAGCAAGATTGGAAGAGCATTATCCTATATTATATACTGGGAAAAATGGAAGATGTGCTCATGAGATGATTGTGGATTGTCGTGCCTTCAAAGCTTCTACAGGAGTAGAAGTGGAGGATATTGCTAAAAGATTGATTGATTATGGATTCCATTCACCTACAGTCTCTTTTCCAGTAGCGGGTACTTTAATGATAGAGCCTACAGAATCGGAATCTAAGCAAGAATTAGATAGATTCTGTGATGCATTGATTTCTATTAGAGCAGAAATAGCTGAGATAGAAAGAGGTGAAGCTTCAGCAGAAGATAATGTATTGGTAAATGCACCACATACCATGGAGGTAGTGATGGCGGACGTTTGGGAGAGGCCTTATTCTAGAAACAAGGCGGCTTTTCCTGTGGAGTATGTTAAGAATAGTAAATTTTGGCCATCAGTAAGCAGAATTGATTCGGCTTACGGCGACAGAAATCTAGTGTGTAGCTGTCTGCCACTAGAAGCTTATGCAGAAGCTTAATAAAAATCAAGAAGTAATAGAAAAGATGAATGAGTTTGGCAAAAGCCAAACTCCTTTTCTTTTTATGGTAGATTTTGAGATGGGAGCCCCAATGGTTATTCCACTTCATGATTTAGATAATAATAAGCTATTTTATGCCATGAATGATAACTTTGTTAGTTATCAGAACTTTAATCCTATCAATTTTAAAGATTTAAAACCCCTTCAGATAATTAAGAAGCCAATAGGACTAAAGGCTTTTAAAGAAGCTTTTGACCAAGTTTTGGCCAATCTTAAAAAAGGAAATAGTTTTTTGACAAACCTGACGGCCGAAACAGCTATTTCAAGCAATTGGTCTTTAGAAACACTTTTTCATAAATGTAAGTCCAAGTATAAGCTTTTTGTCAAAGGCAAATTCATCTGCTTTTCTCCAGAGACTTTTGTTCAAATAAGGGAATCTGGTAAAATTTCTTCTTTCCCTATGAAAGGAACCATCAATGCTCAAATAGATGGAGCGGAAGCTATTATTTTGGCAGATGAGAAAGAAAAATATGAGCATACCACCATTGTAGACTTGATTAGGAATGACCTTAGTAGGGTTGCTGATAAGGTTTGGGTAGAACGATTTAGGTATATTGAGAAGATAAAAAAGGAAGATGGTTCCGAATTGCTTCAAGTTAGCTCTGAAATATGCGGAGAGTTAGGGACTTTATGGAAAGAACGTGTTGGTGAAATAATATTTAAGCTACTCCCAGCTGGGTCAATATCAGGAGCACCGAAACCTAAAACTTTAGAAATAATAAAGGAAGCCGAGAGGAAAACTTTTGAAAGTGGTAAAAGAGGCTTTTATACAGGAGTCTTTGGTGTTTTTGATGGGGATAAACTTGACTCTGCAGTAATGATTCGCTTTATTGAAGAAACATCTAAAGGCTTGGTATTCAAGAGTGGGGGAGGTATTACCTCTAGAAGCAGTGCCGAAAAAGAGTACGAAGAATTATTAAGTAAAATTTATGTCCCTATTTTTTGAAACGGTCAAATATCAGAAAGGAGAGTTTTTTTTGCTTGATTATCATGCCGAAAGACTGAACCGTACCCGTTTTGAAAAGTTAGGATTAAGTAATTCCTTAAACATAGCAGCGGCTATGAAAGGAGCTCCAGAAGATAATGGTCTTTATAGATGCAGAATTGACTATGATAAAGAGATATCCAAAATTTCATTTTATCCATACGAGGCAGCTCAGCATTCTAAAGTATTATTAAAAGACTGTGGAGACTATGATTATAGCTATAAATCTAGTGACCGCTCTTTTTTGAATAATGCTGTATCAGCGTCAAAGGCAGACGATATTATTTTTCTAAAGAATGGCTATTTGACAGATGCTTCTTATTCTAATTTGGCTTTATTTGATGGGAAAAATTGGCTCACGCCCAAAACATATTTACTTAATGGTGTCAAACGTCAATTTTTGATAAATACAGGCTTCTTGAAAGTCAAAGAGGTGTCAAAATCAGATTTGTCAAGCTATCACAAAATTGCTTTCATAAATGCCATGCGTGATTTTGAGTTGGTTTATAGCTTTTCTCTTCTAAATAATGAAATTCACCTTACTTTAGACGTATGAAATTTACTTTCTTTTTATTGATTACGGTATTCAGTCTAAGTGCTTTTGGTCAGGAACGATATTATTTGATTATCTCATCGGAGAATAATGAAACGGCGTACCAAGCTGCTATAACGTCAAATAACTTTCTTGATATAGATATCGAGAAAGGAGAACTTAATGGTGTTTTAAAAAATGGGAAGTTTATGGGTTTTTATGAGATACTGAATACCTCCATAGGCTTTGTAAAAGGCTTTAGATATAGAATGGCTTTAGGCTATTTACAGCGAGATGTGGTAAATGACCAAGGGTTTATTGATTATACGCAAGCCTTAGCTGATGGTAGAACCTTCTATTTTTACCCTGATGTTTTGGCTAGTCCTACTTGGCACTTTTTAGAAATTAGTGGTGAGGGAGAGCAGACACTTCGGTTTGTTAGGAGACATTAATAAGCTTTCATTTTAATTTTTGTGATTTTAACCTCATTAAGAGGTAAGCTTTAAGAAAGTCATTAGATGTCTTGGAAATTAAATAACCAAGAACTTATATTTGCGACATCATTCTTCAAGCGGATTTCCCGCGTAAAGATTGATTTATAAAGATGAGGGGAGAGAATAGGCTCTACGAACCTCGGGCAACCTGTCCCGCATAATGCGATAAGGTGCCAATACCTACCTAACGGTGCAATAAATGCCCTTGGGACTTATAAACCAGTCTGTGATTTTCAAACAATCCTGTTGGTTTTATTCCGATATTCGGGAGCTTATGCCTTGTGTTTGGGGTATATGATTTAAAACTATTAAAAATTAAAATTGGTTATGTCTGATTTAAAATTTGAAACGCTACAATTACACGCAGGTCAAGAAATTGACCCAACTACTCTTTCAAGAGCAGTACCTATTCACCAAACTACTGCCTATCAATTTAAGAATTCCGAGCATGGAGCTAATCTATTTGCTTTGAAAGAATTCGGGAATATTTATACCCGAATTATGAACCCGACTAATGACGTCTTTGAAAAAAGAATGGCTGCATTAGAAGGTGGAGTGGCAGCATTGGCTACGGCTTCTGGTCACTCAGCTCAGTTTTTAGCTATTAATAATATTACTACTGTAGGAGATAACTTTGTAAGTAGTTCTTTCTTATACGGTGGTTCTTTTAATCAATTCAAAAACTCATTCAAAAATCTTGGTGTAGAAGCAAGGTTTGCTAACGGAAATGATATTGACAGTTTCGAAGCATTGATTGATGAGAAAACGAAATTACTTTATGTAGAGTCTATTGGAAACCCAGGTCTTAATGTACCTGATTTTGAAGGTTTAGTAGCTTTGGCAAAAAAGCATGACTTGCCATTATTTGTTGATAATACTTTTGGTGCAGGAGGTTCTTTGGTTCAACCTATTAAATTAGGAGCTCATGTGGTGGTAGAGTCGGCTACTAAGTGGATTGGCGGTCATGGTACTACCATGGGTGGTGTAATTATTGACGCAGGAACCTTTAACTGGGGAAATGGTAAGTATCCTCAGTTTACTGAGCCATCTCCAAGTTATAATGGTTTAGTAATGAATGACGTTTTCGGAATCGGTGGACCATTTGGTAATATTCAATTCATTATCAGATGTAGAGTAGAAGGCCTTAGAGATTTTGGTCCTGCACAGTCTCCTTTTAATTCATTCATGTTATTACAAGGGCTTGAAACACTTACTTTAAGAGTGGAAAGAACTTGTGAAAATGCAATGGGCTTAGCGGAATGGTTATTAGCTCACCCAGAAGTGGAAGGTGTAAGCTACCCAGGTCTTGAAAGTCATCCTACACATGATTTAGCTAAGAAGTACTTAACAAGAGGTTTTGGTGGTGTACTTTCTTTCAACTTGAAAGGAGATAGAGCTAGAGCTGAGAAATTTGTGAATTCATTGAAATTGATTTCGCATTTAGCTAATGTGGGAGATGCTAAAACATTGATTATCCACCCTGCAAGTACTACGCATTCGCAGCTTAATGAGCAAGAGCAGTTAAAAGCTAATGTTTTACCAAATCAATTAAGAGTTTCTTTAGGTATAGAGCACATAGATGATATCAAAGCTGATATTACGCAAGCTTTAGAAGTCTAATTTTTAATGCACGGTCAAATATTTTGACCGTGCATTTTTTCGTACTTAAGTCTATTTATGTTAAAATATCATACTTTTAATCACCGAGCTCCCATTCACTTAGAAGATGGTGAGTTTTTGCCAGAATTAGAATTAGGCTACACCACGTATGGTGAGCTTAATGAAGAAAAAAGCAATGTAGTATGGGTGTGTCATGCTTTTACGGGTAACGCAAACCCTTCTGATTGGTGGGCAGGTCTGATTGGTGAAAACAGACTTTTTAACCCGCAAGAGCACTTTGTGATTTGTGTCAATGTGCCCGGTTCACACTATGGTAGCTCAAATCCGTTGAGTGTTAACCCAGAAACGGGAGAACCTTATTTCTTCTCTTTCCCAATGCTTACTATTCGTGATGTGATTCAATGTTTTGAGTTACTGAGAGAAGACTTAGGTATTGAAAAAATTAACACTTTAATGGGTGGTTCTTTAGGAGGTCAGCAAGCTATTGAGTGGGCGGTAAGTAACCCAGATTTGTTTGAGAATGTAATATTGTTTTCTACCAATGCTATTCATTCGCCATGGGGGATTGCTTTTAATGAAAGCCAGCGAATGGCTATTGCAAGTGACCCAACTTGGCAAGAACCGCATGAAAATGCTGGAAAAGAAGGTATGAAAGTAGCACGAAGTATTGCTCTACTTTCTTACAGAAATTACGAAACATATAATAGAACGCAGTCGAGAGACGAGGGACAAATAAACTTTTTTAGAGCGAGTACCTATCAAAGTTACCAAGGCGAAAAAATCAAGAAAAGATTTAACGCTTATTCTTATTGGGTTTTGAGCAGAATGTTCGATTCGCATGACGTGAGTAGGGGAAGAGGAACCATTGCCGATGCTTTATCTTTGGTTACCGCCAAAACGCTGGTAATTGGAATTTCTTCGGATATGCTTTTTCCTATTTCTGAGCAGGAGCGTTTAGGTGACTTAATTCCTAATGCTACTTTTGCGAAAATAGACTCTACCTATGGGCATGATGGCTTTTTGATAGAGTTTGAGGAAATGACCAACGTTATTAAGACTTGGCAATCTTAGCCATTAATTCCTTTAAAACTCTTGGGTGAATTACATGATCACCATCAAATTCAATGATGCTTGGTGAAATTTTATCAGTCAGATTGACTAGCATTTTATTCTTCATTTCTGGATGATTGACAAAATAGAAATCACTACTGCCATAAACATAGTAACAATCCGTTGACGCTAGCTTTTGGGGTTCAATTACATCCTCAATTCCGTTTCCGAAGAAACCTGCCCAAAGTACAAGATTGGTAGCTGTAAATTCAGTTTGATTTAGCCAACGACAAGCTGTGGTACAGCCTTGCGAAAAGCCAAGAACGCTAATTTTTACATTGTCAATATTAATTTCACTGGTGACTTGCGTCAAAAGAGCATTGAGGTAATTAATATAATCTTCCGCCTCTTCCTTTTTCATTTCTCGGGTAATCCAGCTAGCACCTATTCTTTCATATTTATCATTTAGGTAGAATCTTGATAAACCTTCAGGAACGATAATTACCGTTTCCTCATCTTCCATAAACTTGAATCGCTTTCCAAAATAGGAGGCCAACTGTCCGTAGCCATGCAGGCATATCCAGATATTTTTAGTCTTTTGGCTAACTTCACCCAGTAAAATATAACGTGCAGTTCGCTCTATTTTTATCTTCTGATAATTCATTGACGGTTTAATCTTGCGTTCATCATTTGACCTAATTCTAAAGCCTTACTCTTTACAAATTCTGCTTTTTCGCCAATGAAAAGTTCGTCAACAGTTCTAAACCAATGCGAAAGCCAATGCTCAAATAGTTCGGTAGTGATAGGGTGGCTCTGGTTTTTCTCTATGTGAACCCACATTAATCCACCTTTGTAGCCTCCTGTTTGGAAAAGCCAGTTGTCCCAAAAATTATAAGTTCTTTCTAAATGACGCTCCCATTGTCCGGGTGGCATCACAAAAACCGGAGCCATTTTAGGGTCGTCATGAACGTATTCGTAGAATTTGTTGACAAGGTTTATAATATCGGTTCTATTTTCAATTTCTTTCATAAAATAATTATGAGCCCAACTATTCGTTCTTTAGTATATGTTTATATTTGAGGATAAAGTTATGATACAAAAGAGCTACTTACATACATTATTGGTCTTTTTGATGTTGGGCTTTCTGTCTGCGTGCAAAGTGCAAAAGAAAACCGCTGTAAATGGTGATGCTTCCGCATTACAACGAAATGTCAAAAAAGACGTGGAACCATTAATTTCTGCGATAAAAACGGACTACATCCTGAAAGATTCCTCCATGATAGTAATGTATCTGAAGGTTGATTTTGAAAACTTAGCAGGAAGCGGCTTAACCTCGGTAGCGGCTATAAATAAGAAATTTAAAACCAATTGGGCTTATAATCCATCTGCAGGTATCAAAGAAAAATTGGAATCTGGCCGAGTAGAAATGGATGCCAACAATGCGGAATTAGATGGCAACAGACTTTATCTTAAATTAGAAATTCCAAGATTAAGAGAATACGCAGAAGCTATTTTTGCTTTAGAATTTATTGACTTATCAGCGTCTAGAAAGTTTACAAATCAAACGCTTATTGATTTTAATGGCATAAGGCCAAATCATAGATACGGTTTGTTTGTCAATGGTAGCGATAGACCTACTTTTGAATCTTTTGTTTTGGCGGGTACACCTATTGCTTTTAAAAGCATGAATGGTAAGCCGCAGCCACTTTATTTGAAACGGTATTCTTCAGAAAGTTTGGCGGCACTTTCTCCTATGAGCACTTCTAAAAGAGACGAACTTACTGGTTTTAAAGAAGAAGAACTAATAAGTTTTATGTCTGGCGAAACGCTGAATTTGTCAAAAGAAGGTACTTATGTACTTTTAGATAGCAATGAAGGCGTTAAAAATGGTTTTGGATTTTTGGTAGTAAATAATCGATATCCACGTCTTACCAAAGTAGAAGATTTGGTAGAACCGCTTATTTACATGAGTACCAATGATGAGATAAAAGCTTTAAAGGAAACAGAAGAATTTAAGGAGTCTTTAGATTTATATTTTTTAGCCATGACGGCAGGGAAAGAGTCTTTGGCGAAGCAAATAATCAAGTCTTACTACAGAAGAGTAGAAAAGGCAAATGATTTATTTACAACATATAAAGAGGGTTGGAAGACAGATAAAGGAATGATTTACCTAATTTTGGGGTCACCGTCCAGAATTCAAAGGTCGGGTCAGAGAGAGGTGTGGTTGTATGCACAGAGTGCCAATTTTTCTGAAATAATATTTACATTTTATCGTAAACAAAATCAATTTAGCGAGGACCATTATGAGCTAGTAAGATACCCAGAATATGGGGCATACTGGTACCCGTTTGTAGAAGCATGGAGAACAGGAAGCGTTTTGGAGTAAAGCAGGATTCATTTCAGCAAAAAACTAGATTTCATAAGCCAGTACCTAAACAAAATACAGATGATTTTGTGTTTGGTGTTCAGTCTGTTTTGGAGGTTTTAAACTCTGAAAAAGATGTAGAAAAGATATTGATTCAGAAAGGCTTTTCGCATGACGAGGTAGAAACCTTGGCAAGAGAAAAGAATATCGGGATTCAGCGTGTGCCAGTAGAAAGGCTTAATAAGGTAACAGGAAAGAATCACCAAGGAGTGATAGCTTATGTGTCTGCCATTAATTATGCTAGCCTTAGTAATGTTATTGCTACTTCTTTTGAAACTGGTAGAACACCTATCGTTCTTATTTTAGATAGAATAACTGACGTTAGAAACTTTGGAGCCATTGCCAGAACTTCTGAGGCATCTGCAGTGAACGCCATAGTGATTCCAACTAAAGGAGCGGCACAAATCAATTCGGACGCAATGAAGACCTCTTCTGGGGCTTTAACGCATATTCCGGTTTGTAGAGTTAATGAACTTACAGCGGCGGTAAAAGAGCTTCAAGAGAGTGGGTTTACGGTAATAGGCTGTACGGAAAAAACAAAAGATACTTATTTTAGACATGACCTTACAGGGCCTTTGGCTATTGTGATGGGTTCTGAAGAAGATGGTATTTCTGACGAATTGATGGAGAAATGTGACATGCTAGGTAAAATACCAATGCTAGGCAAGGTAGGCTCATTAAATGTATCTGTGGCCTGCGGTGTTTTACTTTATGAAACCAACCGTCAACGAATGAGTGTAGAAGAATAAATCAAAGTCTTTAAAGAGTAAGGGATGCCATTTTAATAAATAGCATCCCTTTTTTTATAGAGTTTTTATATAAAAAAGTCCAATCGAATTTTAATTTGATTGGACTCTGTATCTCTTAGCAAGACCTTATTTTATGATGTCAAACTTTCTCTAAAAAGCTATTCTAACTGCAGTACTATCTGTAGCTGGCATACTGTTAAGATTAATGTTTAAAACGTTATTTGCAATCTGAATTCCTTGGCTTGTCCCACTTTCGGTAGACATTCTGTAATGTATACCTGCGTAAACTGGAGCTACCTTAGCTTCTTTAATAAAGTCTGTAAAGTTTTTGTATGCTCTTTTCGAAGATGAGCTTTGATTAGTAATTTCAAATGTATACTCCTCACCAAATTCATTTGCTAAAATGGTAGCAACGGCCGAAACTAAAGAAGCTTCTTCAGATGTATAATCTGGAGCGGCTATAGCCTCTTGTAGTGGAGACCAGCTAGGGTCAATCGCTTGATTAATGTATGTCTCTGGTCGCATTAAATTATTTCCAAACTTACTTTTCCAAGAACTTACTAGAGCATCATGCATAGCAAATGTAACTTTTAGATACAGTTCTAGAGCTTGGTCTAACTTATAATTTTCCTTAGTAATTAATTTTGAAACTAAGGCTAACTGATTTCCAGCTTGTGTAACCGAGCCGTGGGGCATTTCCCAGAAATCCATGATTTCTTTTTGACCAACACTTAGTGAGTTTACTGTAACATATGTATCATATGCTTGAGCAAAAAAGGTTGAATTTTCGTCAAAAGAAAAGGCTTCAGCTGCAGGTGCTCGGAAAGAGCTATTTGCTGAGACAAAACTTCTTACGTCTCCCCATTTTGGTAAAAGAGGTCTATTCTTGTCTCCAGTTGGCTTCCATGAAGAAACAGAATTGAAAAGAGAATTACTAAGAGGATAATTATTATCGTAAGCTAGGTGACCTCCGTCTGTTTTGGCATAGTTCCAAATAGCGTTTGCCATTTCAGCTCCAAACCTAATAGAACGCTCTATGGCATCCGTTCCAATACCAACCTTTAAAGTTTGCTCATATTCCTTTTTAAGGTCATCCATCTTTGTTTTGTAAACATCGCTGGTAGTTCCATAAAGGAGTTTCATTAAGGTGTGCTGTGAAGCATTCACAGCGATTGGCCAGTTATACTCTAGGTTTTCTTCAATAACCGGGATGTTATCAAAACCTTGTAATTTTCCAGCTAAACTCTGTTTTCCAGATATTCCTGGTGCAGCAGATTCATAAGCGGCAAGTGCAAGGTAAGCCATGCTTCTGGCAGCTACAGGGCCTTCATAGCCTGGCGTAGCTTTAATTACTTCTAATTGAAGTCCTGCATAATCATTTAAGATAGCAGCGGAGTAATTAGAAACTGGCGTTGAAATTTCTTCTTGAATTGGTTCGGCGTCATCAGTGCCTTTATTACATGAAGTAGCAAGTATAATGGTCAATCCTACGAGTAGGAATGATTGTATTTTAGTCATAAACTATTAGTTTAATTCGGCAAAAACTAGGCAAATACCTTGCCAGTTTGACATTTAATTGTGGCTTATAGCATTAAGAATTATATGATTTCTTGATTTCATTTTATCTGAGGATGTTTAACACTAATTTTGGGTATGATTCCTCAGGATACCATTCAGCAGATTCTGCAAGCCGCAGATGTGGTAGATGTAGTTGGCGATTTTGTTTCTTTAAAGAAACGAGGTGCCAACATGATTGCGTGTTGCCCTTTTCATAATGAAAAAACACCTTCTTTTTCTGTTTCGGCTACCAAGCAGATTTATAAATGTTTTGGCTGTGGCAAAGGAGGAGATGCCGTTAGGTTTATTATGGACCTAGAGGGGCTCAGTTACCCCGAAGCTCTAAAATGGCTGGCAAAAAAATACGGAATTGAAATAAAAGAGAAAGAGTATACCGATGAAGAACTCTTAGCTCAAAATGAAAGAGATAGTCTTTTTATAGTCTCGGAGTTTGCTCAAAAGTACTACGCGGAGCAGTTAAAATCTGATGAGGGAAGAAGTATAGGTTATAGTTATTTTAAGGAAAGAGGCTTTAATGATGCCACTATAGAGCGATTTGGCTTAGGCTATAGTCCAGATGCTTGGGATACTTTTACTAAACACGCATTAAAGAGTGGTTTCTCGCTTCCAATCTTAGAAAAGGCAGGTCTAACTATTATCAAAGAAGGTAAAGACCCAATTGATAGATTTAGAGGTAGGGTGATTTTTCCTATCAATAATGTGGCAGGGAAGCCTATCGCTTTTGGAGCGAGAATTTTAAAACCTAACCCAAAATCTCCTAAATACCTTAATTCACCTGAAACAGATATCTACCATAAGAGTAGAATTGTCTATGGAATCTATACCGCTAAAAATGGTATTAGAAATGAGGACAACTGCTATTTGGTGGAGGGATATACAGATGTAGTTTCTCTAAACCAATCTGGTATTGAAAATGTGGTGGCTTCTTCTGGAACCTCACTTACCAAAGAGCAAATTCAACTAATCAGACGATTCAGTACTAATATTACGGTCTTATATGATGGAGATGCTGCCGGTATAAATGCATCTTTAAGAGGAACAGACCTTATTCTAGAAGAAGGAATGAATGTGAGGGTGGTAGTTTTTCCTGACGGAGAAGACCCTGATAGTTTTGTTCAAAGTGTGGGTTCGGAAGCCTTTAAAACTTATGTCACTGAAAAGTCAAAAGATTTTATTCGTTTCAAAACGGAAGTTAGTTTAGAAAAGGTAGGCAACGACCCTGTAGCTAAGGCGGGTTTGATTAGTGAATTGGTAGAGACTATTACTAGAATTCCTGATGCTATAAAGCGAGCAGTTTTTTATAAAGAAGTAGCGACACTCTTACAGATAGACGAAACTGTTTTAATAAACGAGGGAAATAAGCTTTTAAGAAAAAGTACTAGCGATAAAAACAAAGCTAAGAATAGGTTTCCCGGCCCTCCTTCAGATGGAGATTTGCCACCAGATGATTTTTTTATAAATCCTCCAGATGATTCTTCGGGTTCTTCAAGTGGCAACGAAGAACATAATTTATCATCTTCAGTCTCTTATAAAGAAGAGCTTTTTGTTAAAGATTTAGTGTGCTACGGAAGTGCAGTGATAGAAAAAGACCCAGAAACAGGGGAGGAGGTTCGTTTGGCAGATTACGTTTTACACGAAATTGGAGATGCTAAATTCCAGTCGGTGCAGTTAAATAAAATACTCGAACTATATAGGGAAGAATATGAGGCTGGAAGATTGCCAGAAACGTCATTTTTTACTTCTCACCCTGATGAGCAAGTTCAGAAAAAGGTAGTTGATTGGCTTTCGCCTCCGTATGAGTTGAGTGAAAGCTGGAAGAAATATGAGATTTTCATTAGAGACTATGTGGATAGCCTTGATGATTTGAGTTATCGGAATATTCTTAGAATAAAGAAGGAACGTTTTGAAGATGATTATCTAAGATTAATTGAAAAACTTGAGTCTTTAGAAGACACCGATGAGCAGGAAGAGGTCTTACTTCAGGCAATGAAAATCAAAAAGCTTGTTCAGAAATTAGCTGACCAGTTGGGGTCTGTAATCTGACATTAAATACTTTTTAACATTATTATGAAACTGATTAATAATCATTTCATGAAGAAAAGGGTAGAGCTTTTCATCTCTGAATTTTGAGTCACTTTTATAGCGAGTATCATGAATAACCCTCGTTTTATTCTCTTCTAATTTTTCAAACCTAATATACTGTGAACCAGAAGATTTTCCGCCCTCCACATAGCATAGTTTGACCATTTTTTCTTTTGGAGAGACTTTGCTTACATAGTGCGTTACAGCTAATTTGAAAAAGCCAAATAGTAATTTTATCACTATGAAAATTAACTGGTCATCTTTTAAGCCATCGTATTTTTCTCCAGCATAAGAAATATTTCTAGGCTTGGAGTCAAAAGCAAAAGAGAATGATAATTTACTGCCACACCAAGAGGTAGAAGGTGGTACAGTCATGTATCCATCCCAAACAGTTTCAATATCAAAGTCTAGATCATAAGACTTACTGTGTAAGTAAAAGTCTTTATCAACACCATCTATGTAGCACATAGAATTCATGCCTTCTAGGTCTCCAAGTGTTTCTAGTTTATTATCTTTAAGATAATTAATGGTTTCTTCCGAGCTTATTTTACTTTGGTCAATCAAAGTTTCGGAAGAGATATTACTTATAGTACTTTCTAAGGGCATCAATAAAAGGTCTAGATAGGGTATTTTTTGACTCGGTGGCAATATGCTTCAAAATATTCAAAAAAACCAAAAGCTAATATAAATTTAGCCTAGTTCAATTGTCAATTGACCAGTATTTTGATGAATAGCAACGTTAAAAAATACAAGAATATTGAATGCGAGTAAAGACTAAATTATATTGCGATTTAAGTTATTGATGCAGCTTTATCTGAAAGCTCTTGTCAATCAAATATCATATAAACCTTAAACTGTTATAAAATGAAATTTCAAAAGGCAATACTTCTTGCCATGTGTTTCTTCGTGTTTTTTGGAGCTAACGCTCAAAAGAAAAAAAAGAAGAAAGAAATGGAAGCCATAGCCCAAACTGTTTCCGATAGTTTGGCGAAAGCTAAAACCCCAGAAAAGAAAAAGAAAGGTCCAAAAGACTTTAGTGATTTTATTGATAGCACCGCTGTGAGTCAAAATGGACTTTTTAGTGTCCATTTGATGAATGATAAGTGGTATTTTGAAGTATCCGATACTTTGTTAGGTAGAGAGATAATGACAGTTTCTCGTTATTCTCAGACGGCGGCTGGTGGTTCTATTTATGGAGGAGAGTTGGTGAATAGACAGGTGGTGAAATTTGAAAAAGGTCCTAAAGACCAGTTATTCATGAAGTCTATTTCTTACATCATCATGAGTCCTGATAGTACCAAACCTATTGCAACAGCAGTTAGGAATTCTAGTGCCGACCCTATCATTGGAGCTTTTGAAATAAAAGCAATAAAGAATGATACGGTTTCTGGTCTTAAATCATACGTGATTGATATGACATCGACCTTTGATGGAGATGAGCAAGTTTTCTCTTTGAGTCCAATAGACAAGCAAAGGCTCAATATTACGAGTATAAAAAAAGACAGGTCTTATATTGAAAATATAAAAACGTACCCGATAAATACAGAAATAAGAACCGTTAAAACTTTTGGGGTTTCTACTCCAAGGTTGCAACTAAAGCCATCTCCATCGGTTGGCCGTTATTTACCAGCTTCAAGAGATGCGGGTGTGGTAACTATGGAGTTTAATACATCTTTCTTGGTGCTTCCTAAAGTACCAATGCGTAAAAGATTGTTTGACGCAAGGGTTGGTTATTTTGCTAATCAATATGATGTTTTCAAAGAAGAGTCTCAAAAGTCTGATTCAGATGTATTTGCGGTTCGTTGGAGATTGGAGCCAAAAAGTAAAAGTGACGCGGAACTTCAGAAAGCAGGAGAACTGATTGAGCCTGCTAAGCCAATTGTATATTACGTGGATCCAGCTACGCCAGATAAATGGAAACCTTATATCAAAGCAGGGATTGACGACTGGAATGTAGCTTTTGAGCAAGCAGGTTGGAAAAATGCGATTAGAGGAGAATATTGGCCAGAAGGTGATACCACTATGAGTTTGGAAGACGCTAGGTTCTCTGTTGTTAGGTATTTTGCTTCACCTATTTCTAATGCCTATGGGCCTAATGTACACGACCCGCGAAGTGGCGAAATACTAGAAAGTCATATTGGGTGGTACCATAACGTCATGAGATTGTTAAGAAACTGGTATTTGGTGCAAACAGCAGCCGTAGACCCAAGAGCTAGGGAAATGGAGTTTGATGATGATTTGATGGGTGAGTTAATTCAGTTTGTATCATCTCATGAAGTTGGTCATACATTAGGTTTGAGACATAATATGGGAGCGTCATCTGCCACACCAGTAGAAAGGCTTCGTGATGATAAATGGTTGGCGGAAAACGGACATACTTCTTCTATAATGGATTATGCCAGATTTAACTATGTGGCTCAGCCAGAAGATAGTGTTACGCACCTTTTTGCAGGTATTGGAGCTTATGATAAATGGGCTATAAAATGGGGTTACAGTTATTTTGCAGACACAGAAAACGAAGAACAAGAAAAGCTGATTCTAAACGAATGGACCAAAGAGGCCTACAAGACGCCAAACTTAAGATTTGGTACAGAAATAAGCCCTTACGACCCAAGATATCAAACAGAAGATTTAGGTGATGATGCCATGCTAGCATCTTCTTATGGAATTAAAAATCTAAAAAGAATAATTCCTAATCTGGAGAAATGGAGTGCAAAAGATGCAGAATCTTACAAGGAACTTGGTGAATTACATGGCCAAGTAGCCACCCAGTTTAAAAGATACATGGGACATGTAACCAAGAATATTGGTGGTGTTTATGATACGCAAAAAACCTACGATATGGAGGGTGAGCAATTTGTGGTGGTGCCAAAGGCAAAACAAAAAGAGGCTGTAGCCTTTTTAAATGAGCAACTGTTCAAAACTCCTGAATGGCTTTATCCTTCGGCTATTTATAGCAAGACCAAAGCAGAAACAGGCTTAGAGGAAATTAAGAGCACGCAGGCAAGGGTGCTTGGTCAAATACTGAATGGCGAAAGACTGGCAAGAGTTATGGAATATAGTGCTATGGATGCAGGAAATTATTCTGTAGATGAGTTATTGACAGATTTGGAAAATGGAATTCTTTCTGAAGTTAAAAGCAGAACAGTAGCAGACCAATACAGAAGAAACCTACATAAAGTTTATGTATCAGAGTTGATAGGCTTATTAAAACCAGGGAAAGCGGTTCTTAGAACCGTTCCTGTAGGCGTTACTTATGGCTTTCAAGGCAGCACTATTGATTTAAATCAAACAGATCTTCCTTCTATTGCTAGGGGGCATTTAGTTTTGTTAAAAACGAGGCTTACTGCTGCTCAGCGTACTTCCGATAAATTGACTTCTTATCATTATAAAGATTTATTAGAAAGAGTGACTTTAGCTTTAGACCCTAAATAGACGCTAGTCATTCTCGATATATGAAATATGCCATCAGAACCTGATGGCATATTTTTTCATTTTAGGTTATCTAAGGCACGATTTTTGCATAGTTTTGCGTTAAGGTCTTAACTTAAAAAACCTGTTCGTTTGAATCGCTTACTTACTATAATATTACTTTTTATCTCATGCATGACTTTTGCTCAAAGTGGCAATTGGCAGGTAGATAAATTGGCGAAGGATTATGCCAAACTATCTTACCAGAGGGTGATTAGCGATGCTAAAAACATTTTGAAGAGAGATAACTCTCTAGACGAATCTCAGAAGAAAGAGGTGCTTACTAAGTTATCTTATTCACTGTATAATATCAATGATTACAAGCAGGCTGAAGAGTACTTTTCACTTTTGGCATCATTAGTGAGGGGCAATTCTGAAGCAGATAAAGATGTTCTGGCTAAGTATGCCAAAGTATTGGCTGGGAATGGAAAATATGAACAATCTTCTAAAGTTTGGTCAGAATATGGCGAAAATAGTCCAAATAGCAGAGCAAGTGATTTTAAAGCCTTGCAATCAAATATCCAAGCCTTAAAAAGAAATTCAAGTAGTTATCAAACCTACTTTTTGCCAATCAATACCAATAATGCTGATTTTAGCCCAACCGCTTATAACGACGGTTTGGTCTTTGTTTCTGCTCGTTCTAAAAACTCTCCAATAAAACGAGTTTTTGCATGGGATTACTCTCCTTTTTTAGATTTATTCTTTATAGAAGATGAGGGGCAGCTAGAGTCTGAAGATGGTTCTACAAGTGCCGGTTTAAGCTCAAGTTCTTATGATGCTGATGCTACTGCAAGTTTAAATGATTCTTATAGGCAACACACAGCCAATGATGGTCCAACCCTTAGTTTTAAAACTGCTATGGGTTTTCAAACCAAACCAAAGTTAGCTTCCGATGAATTTAGTGGGAAGTTAAATTCTACATATCATGAGGGGCCGTGTCAGTTTTTTGATAATGGTGAGCGTGTTATTTTTACTAGAAACGGTATCAAAAACTTGTCTTACGAGTCAGATGATGGTTTAAATAGAGTGCACCTTTATTTGGCAAAAAAGATAGGTAAAAATTGGGGTAATTTAGAAGGCTTTCCATTTAATGATGGGAATTACTCTACTGGTCATCCCGCATTTATGCCAGGGGAAAAAACACTCTTCTTTGTGTCTGATATGCCAGGTGGATATGGCGGTACAGATATTTATTATTCAAAACTGGAGAATGAAGAGTGGCAAACTCCAAAGAATGCTGGTCCCGAAATTAATACGGACGGCAATGAGATGTTCCCATTTATTGACGAAAGTTATAATCTTTATTTCTCTTCTGATGGACACCCTGGTTTAGGAGGCTTAGACTTATTTACTATCACTTTGAACGAAAATGGAGAGGTAGAGAGTGGGCTACATAATTTAGGAGAGCCCTTAAATTCGTCATTTGACGACTTTGGAATTCTTAGTGATAAGGATTTTAAGAAAGGATATTTTAGTAGTAATCGTAAGAGAGGAGGTTCTGATGATGATATTTATAGATTCACTAGAACTGGCGAGAAATTAGGCTGTAAAGATGCATTGCTTTCGGTAGTAGCAGATGAAAGGCCTGTAGCTGATTTGTCATTCATTTATTACGAACTGAGTGATAAAGACAATGTACAGAAAGGTAAAACGGACAGTAAGGGGCAGATGGAGTTATGCCTAAATGCAGAGTCTGTTTATTACTTTGAATTTGCAGATACAAGTTATGTGAGTGCCGGGAAATATATTGATACCAAAGGTATTTCTGACTACCGTGTAAACCCTATTGACATAGTGTTAGAAAAGCCTCAGGAAACCAATATTCTCAGACCGCAGGTTTTAGTAATGGGAAGAGAGCGGGACCTTTCTAGAATTGATAAGTATAGAGGTGTTATCTTTTTGGGGGATGTAGATAAGGGAGTAGAAGGGGTAAGGGTTCGTTTTGTTAATAAGTGCACGGGAAGGGCGTCAGAAGTTGTTACTTCTGATGATGGTAAATATAGCTTTAACAGAGACCCTGCTTGTGATTATGAATTTATCGCGATAAAGGCTGGTTTTGCAACCAACTATGAATTTGTTCCTATGGAAGATAGGAGTGCTATTAGAGCTAATCCTTCGGTATCAAGCACGGGTACTGGCAGTAGCAATAGGAGAGGTAATAGTACTGGGAGTGGTGGCTATAATGATAGTGATGCCTCTGGAGTTTCTGGGGTAGGAACTTCGAGAAGTAAATCGAATACAGGCTCTTCAAATTCAAATACAACTAAACGAGAGTCGAACTCGTTTTTTGACCCAAGAATTTTCAAGGTAGGTGATTTTGTTAAGCTTGATAATATTTATTACGAAACCAAAGATTTCAAATTGGCGTCTAGTGCTCAGCAGGATTTAGATCAATTAATTCTAGTGATGGAATCATATTCAGATATGGTTATAGAAATATTTTCTCATACTGATTCTAGAGGCACATCCAGAAGTAATTTACTTCTCTCTCAAAACAGGGCAGATGACGTGAAAGCTTACCTAGTAAGAAAAGGGATTGCATCTTCTAGAATTAAGGCAGTAGGTATGGGAGAAAAATACCCTGTCAATAAATGCAAAGACGGCGTTCAATGTACTGAAGCTGAATATCGCAGAAACAGAAGAACCGAATTTAAGATATTACAGATAGAAAGAATTTAGAAAGGAAGGTCATCTTCGTCAGAACCAGTAATCATCTGAGAAGCTGGCTCAGAAGGTTTGTTACTTGTGCTTTGAGTGTTCTGATTACCGTAAGTGTTTCCGCTGCTTTCTTGTGCACTATTGTTGCCAGAAGAAGGTCTTCCACCTAGCATTTGCATTGAGTTGGCTCTAATTCTAATTCCAGTTTTTTCTTGACCGTTTTGGTCAGTCCATTTCTCGTTTTTTATTTTTCCTTCAATATACAGCGGGTCACCTTTTTTAACGTATTGCTCCACTACATTGGCTAGCCCTTCCCATATCTCTATTCTATGCCACTCTGTTTGGCTTTGCTTTTGACCAGTTCTGTCGGTATAGCTTTCTGTGGTAGCTAGTGAAAAGTTTGCCACTTTAGCTCCGCTAGGAAGCGTTCTTATTTCTGGGTCTCCACCCACGTTGCCTATAAGTAATACTTTATTTAATCCTGCCATGGTATTCGATTCACTTAATGAAAATTAAAGATACGGTTCTATTTAATATTGTCCAATAAATACTTCTCGATGAGCTTGTGCTTTGGCAATTGCTCAATATTGTAGCTAGAATAGAAGTCCTTTGCTGGTAGTTCTTCCAGGTTATCCACTTCTATTGGCCAAAACCTAGCAAAGATATTCTGATGGCTGAGTACTTGTTTTGAGTTTATGGGAGTACCAATATTTTTAATGTTCTTTAGCCAATTTGGAAAACTTTTTTCTAATGCAGTAATATCTTCGATAGGTGTTTCTGTTTCAATAAGCAGAAATTCAAAAAGTCCAATCCAGATGTCTTTCTTCTCTCTCTTAACTAAGTATGTTTTGTCTTTATTGTTGATGACTAGATAGTTAAAGTGCCTGTCCCTGCTCTTTTGTTTTTTTAGCTTCACTGGGTATTTGTCATGACTCTTGTTTTTTAAAGCCCCGCAATGGTCCGATATTGGGCACTCTAGGCAAAGTGGATTTCTCGGCAGACAGACTCTAGCTCCAATCTCCATAATTCCTTGATTGTAGTCTGCTGGGTTATCTGAAGTAATTAGTTTTTGGGCTAATGTGGCAAATTCTTTTATGCCTTTTGAACTATTTATGGGAGTTGCAATTTCGTATACCCTCGAAAGGACTCTGTAAACATTTCCGTCAACCACAGCTCTCTTCTCACCATAGGAGATAGATGATATAGCTGCAGCGGTATAAGCACCAATTCCTTTTAGTTTTAAGAGCTCTAAGTAGTTTTTTGGGAACACACCCTTTAAATTTTTACTAATATATTGAGCTGTAAAATGGAGGTTTCTGGCACGTGAATAGTAGCCCAAACCTTGCCATGTTCTTAGTACCTCTTCTTCGCTGGCATTCGCCAAATCTTCGACGGTTTTAAATTTTCTAACAAACTCGTTATAGTACGGTAAACCCTGTTTAACCCTTGTTTGTTGCAAAATTATCTCGGATAGCCATATTTTATAAGGATCGAGAGTTTTTCGCCATGGCAGGTCGCGTTTGTTTTTTTGATACCACCCGATAATTTTTGTTGAAAGCATAAATGCCTAAATATTATTGTTTAAGATGTTGTTTTGATAACTCTCTTGTAGTAAATTGAGTAGACGAAAATATCATTATTAATTTGTGTGTGTAAAATCTATTGGGCTATCTTTGCGAGCCCATTAAAGTATTCGAGATGATAAATCATCTTAATAATCTCTTAATTATAACTAAAATTTTTTAATAAAGTGACTAAAGCAGAAGCAATTGCAGTGATATCTGACAAAACTGGTATTGATAAGGCCAGTGTATCAACAACACTAGAAGCCTTTTTCGTAACAGTAAAAGACACATTAGGAAGCGGAGAAGCTCTATACGTTAGAGGGTTTGGAAGTTTTGTCAACAAAAAAAGAGCCGCTAAAAAGGCCAGGAATATTTCAAAGAAAACAACGGTTACAGTACCCGAGCATCATATCCCTAGCTTTAAACCAGCTAAGGAGTTTGTTGATATGATCAAAACTAACATCAAGTAATTTTATGTCTGGCGGATTGAAACCTCAAAACCATTTTGGTATTATGTTATTGGTAGGAGCTATGCTTACAGCAGGGCTTTATTTTCTACCTAAAACTGTTATTAGCACCGACGGTGATTCAAAGGAGCAATCCGCCAGTACTATTTCTTCATCTGAAGATACTGAAAGTCACACAGTTCTTAGCCCAGAGCAAGAACAAACACTTACTTCAATTAAAAACTCGGAAAATCTGACCGAGGAAGAGATGAACCAGTCATTGGTTAATTTCTTTAGTGAACAAAGCATTTTTGATAGTGCAGCTTACTATTCAGGCGTTTTGGCTCAAACTAGCAATACAGAAGCTAGTTGGTTACAAACCGCAGATTTTTATTACCAAGCATATTCGTTGACGCTAAATCCTATCAAAAGAGAGGAGATGGCAGAAAAGACCAGAGAAGTTTATCAAAGGGTTTTAGAGATTAACCCAAATCAACTTCAGGCAAAAACGAATATTGCTATGACTTATACTACATCAAGTTCGCCAATGCAGGCTATTTTGATGTTAAGACAGGTGCTTGACGAAGACCCGAAGTTTATTCCAGCCATTATGAGTATGGGTGCATTATCTATGCAGTCTGGGCAATATGATAAGGCTGTGTCTAGGTTTCAGCAGGTTTTAGGTCTGTCACCTACTAATATTAATGCAAAGCTGGGTCTTGCTTACAGTTTGATAGAAACTGGAGAGAGAGACCAAGCGAAAGAGATTCTTTTAGAAGTTTCAAAATTTGATGTTGGCGAGGTATTGCAAAATGAAATCGACAACACTTTGAAAAGTTTAAACTAATTTCTACTTTTGCGATTCGATAATAACTGACCTTTTCCCAAAGGGGTTGTTTTCAAAGAAATTATTTTTAAAATTGCCCAGTGGGATAGGGTATTTAGCTTATAAATTATGCCTTGCGGAAAGAAAAGAAAAAGACATAAAATGTCTACTCACAAAAGAAAGAAGCGTTTAAGAAAAAATAGACACAAGAAGAAGTAGTCTTCTTTGCAACTATAGATTTCAATCTTCTTAAGTAAACTAGCAGTGAGCAGAGGAGCTATTCATATAGATCTACCTGTTTACTGCTTTTTTAGTTTTATCTAATATAATTTATCACCCTTAATTCTAACTCAAATTTGAGCAACGAATTATTTATAAGTTCCACGCAGAAAGGTGAGCGGATAGCTCTTTTGCAGGACAAACGTCTTATTGAATATCATTTCGACAACGCAGAGAGTCACTTTGCCGTTGGAGATATATATTTAGGGACGGTGAAAAAAGTTGTTTCGGGTCTAAACGCCGCTTTTATTGATATTGGTTATGAGAAAGACGCCTTTCTTCATTACCATGACCTAAGCCCGAACATCAAGTCATTAAATGCCTATACTAAAGGTATTTTGAATAAAAAGCCCTTTAGCACAAAACTAAAAGGTTTTAAGCTACAGCCTCAAATTGATAAACTTGGTAAAATTACTGATGTACTAACTAAAGGGCAACCTATTTTAGTACAGGTAGTTAAAGAGCCAATTTCATCAAAAGGCCCTAGACTCTCTTGTGACATATCAATAGCTGGTCGTTACGTGGTTTTAGTACCATTTGCGAATGCTGTTAATATTTCAAAGAAAATTACTAGTAAGCAAGAACGTCAAAGACTTCATAAATTATTGTACTCTGTCAAACCAGATAATTTTGGGGTGATTGTTCGTACAGTAGCAGAAAATAAAGACATTCAAGAGCTTCAACGTGATTTAGAAGAGTGTATAGAGAAATGGGAAGCTGGGATAAGAGCATTGAAAAATGCGAAATCTCGTGATAGAATTGTTACTGAAATGGATCGTGCAGCTTCTCTTTTAAGAGATATGCTGAACGATGATTTTGACAATATAGTGGTTGATGATAAAGAAAACCATGACAAAATCAGTTCGTTTCTTCAAAGCATAGCTCCAGAAAAGGCTAAGATTCTAAAATACCATAACAGTACCAAATCAAAGCTTTACGAGCAATATGGTATTGAAAAGCAGCTAAAATCATGTTTTGGTAAGTCTGTTAGTTTACCTAGCGGTGGCTATTTGATTATTGAGCATACAGAGGCTTTGCACGTTATTGATGTTAATAGTGGAAATAAGTCGACCAAAGAGGAAGACCAAGAAGCCACAGCCATTAATGTTAATAAGGAAGCTGCTAAAGAAATAGCTAGACAGTTACGCCTAAGAGATATGGGTGGTATTGTGGTAGTTGATTTCATTGACATGAAAAAGGCTCAAAACAGACGTGAAATAAACGATGTTTTGAAAGCTGAGATGAAAGGTGATAGGTCAAAGTATACCATACTACCAATTACCAAGTTTGGCTTAGCCCAAATTACTCGTCAGCGTGTAAGACCTGAAATGAATATTATTACCAAAGAGAAGTGCCCTACATGTAGTGGAACTGGTAATATTCAAGCTAGTATTGCGGTTACGGATACTATCGAAAACAACTTGGAGCATTTGATGGAGAAGCAAAATGAATCTGGTGTAAGTATGATTCTTCACCCATTTATTTATGCTTATTACAAAGAAGGTTTAATATCACGTCAGATGAAGTGGTTTATGAAGTATAAGAAATGGATAAAGCTTACTAAAGATACGTCTTTAGGAGTTACAGATTTCCATTTTATCAATTCACATGGAGAAGAAATAGAGCTTAACTAAAGCTGGAAAAAAGATTATATTAAAGTCCTGTTGGTTTAACACCGACAGGACTTTTTTGATTTTAGAGGTTTAGTAGTCGTCGTAAAAGTTTTTAATCTTATAAGTAAACTGCTCATAAATGGGTCTACTAAATTCTATAAATAACTGCTGCGGTGCTGGAGGTACTTCTTCTTTGTTTTTGGTCAAAGCTAATTCCTCATCCGTTAAAGCACGTTCATCTCCATTAAAACTAGCCCACTCATTAACCCAAGTAAACTCGCCTGGCAGTTCTTCTTTTTTAAGAAGTTTATCATTTTGGAAATCAATTATTTGCATGACAAGCAGGCCTTTCGAATTTACTACTTTTCTATTCTCATAAAACTTGGCCTTTACTTTGGCGTAAACATCTACTTTTTCACCTTTTATGGTTGCGGTTCCTGTTTTTACACTATCTACACTCGTTAGCGAAGTTTCCTTTTTTTCAAGGAAGGTTTCACCTACAACAAAATCGGCAAATTCTAGTCTAACTATATGGTCTGGTTCTACATTAGTAGCTTTTGCTTCTGATGGACTATAGAATCTAATAAACTTGTTTACTCGCTTGTTTTCTCTAAGAAATTCATCAATCTGCTCTTGAAAGTATTCATGACTGAGTTGGTAAGTTCTAGAGTTAATAGTCGGTTGCTCTACCACTACATGATAAGAGCCTGCATTTAGGGCCTCATCCATTTTAATTCTTACATCTTTATAGTTCGGAGCAAATTGAAATAACTCTTCGTAGGAGTCAAATGCAGCCCTTCCGGCTTCAATAGTTCCTCTCTCAAGCATTTCGTTGGCGTAAATATATCTTTCATTGGCAGCTAAATCTCTCGCTTCTTCTGCTTCTTTGAAATAAGAGGTAGGGCTAATAACTCTTCTACATGGCATGCAGCGAGCTATAAGGTCATGCATTTTATTTAATTTAGAGTAGTCTTCTAAGACTCTTTCCCATCTAAATTGTTGATTTGCATTTTTTGCAGAACTAATGTCTGCTAATAAATCTTGGCTTGCATAGGTATAAGCCTCCGGTAAAACGGCTAAAGACTTTTCGTTGTCAATGTCTTTCTTTAGCTTGTCCACAGACTGAAGGACGGCGTTGTAGTAGTCTCCTTTGTCAAGAGCTTTTGTCCCACTTTTGCTGCAGGATACAAATATTATAGCGGTGGTCAGTACGAAAATTGACCTAATAAATATAGCTTTCATGATAGTATAAGTTAAGGTTAATAAAGAATTCAAAATCAATTTACTAGTTATTGTTTTTGAAAATCAAAATTAATGAAGGTCTTAACAAATTATTAAAATCAGGAAAGGAATTTATATAACGGTTTCAAACACTGGGTTTTACTGAGGCATAGAAAGCACTGCGGTACCAAAATTAACCTTGAATAATTTACACCATATTAATACATGATTCTGTTTTGATAGGTCAGCATCTGCGGGTAAAGTGTATTCTAAAGTTCCGTTTTCAACCTTTTTGCTAACCTCTATAAAGTTTGAAGCACCATCGTTTTCGGCCAAATAAACTCTTAAATCTGGTCCAGAATCAGTTTTGAAGTTGATGAAGCGTAATTTCTTTACACCATTTTCTTCATAAACCTGAACCATTCCTGAGGTCGGGTGAGCCGCATCCATGAAGTCGCCATTGTATAAAACTTCAATATCATCATTGCTCATAGCAATCTCTTCATCACTTATAATTTCAGGTGGATTTACATCAGTTTTACTGCATGCTGTAAATAAAAAAGAGTAGACGGCTAGAGAAAGTAATATTTTGGTTTTCATAATTGAAATAGAACTTTGATGAGAGAAAAAACGTAAATAAGTGTAAACAACAATCTTATGAAAAATCTTAAAGAAAATTGGACACTTGTCAGATTTACGTATTTAGTGGTCTCTCTGGTTTTTATTGGCCTAGCATTTTTTTATGATCATAGTTTCTTTCTATATGTTTTAGGGTTTGGCTTTTTAATTCAAACCTTACTTAATGTAGGTTGTAGCAGCGGTAGCTGTAGAAAACCTACACAGTTTAACTATAGAAGAAGGCACTAGGCAAAAAACATGTAACCTATCAAAATGGCTGCTACTATGCCTATGAAATCGGCAAGAAGACCATATTGGATAGCATATCTTACTTTGGTTACGCCCACGGAACCAAAGTATAATGCCACAATGTAGAACGTGGTATCTGTGGTTCCTTGAAATATGCACACCAACCTTCCTATAAAGGAGTCTGGTCCACCATTTTCAGGAGCCATAGCTTCTAACATCAAACCTCTAGCTCCGCTACCTGATAATGGACGCATAATGGCAACAGGAAGAGCTTCCACAAATCTAGTGTCAATTCCCATACTGCCTATGATAAAGGCCAAAGCATCTGTAATAGCATTAAGTACGCCTGAGTTTCTTAATACACTTATGGCGACGAGCATGCCCACTAGGTAGGGAATGATTTTTACGGCAACTTGGAATCCTTCTTTAGCTCCTTCTATAAAAGTATCAAAAATGTCAATTTTCTTTCTTAATCCTCCGATGATGAAAACCACTATAACGGAGAACAAGATAAGATTGCTATAAACTTTAGAGAACCCTTCTATTTCACCCTGGCTAAGCTTAGACAAATACCAAAGTAATAATAAGATGAAGGCAGAGATTCCGCCAATCCAGCCGATAATGGTTTTATCCCAGATTTTTATTTTCTGCTTAAACATTAAAACTATAAGACTTATTACCGTGGCAAAATAAGTACTTATCAAAAGCGGAATAAATACGTCAGATGGGTCAGAAGCACCCATGGAAGCTCTATAGGTCATAATGTTAATTGGAATTAGGGTCAAACCGGAAGTTTGAAGAACCAAAAACATAATTTGAGAGTTTGAAGCGGTGTCTTTTTTTGGGTTAAGCTCTTGTAAACTTTCCATGGCTTTTAGCCCAAAGGGAGTAGCGGCATTATCAAGGTTTAGCATATTTGCCGAAAAATTCATAATCATTTGCCCATGAGCGGGATGATCTTTAGGCACCTCAGGAAAGAGTTTGTTGAAAAAAGGGCCAACAATTCTTGACATGAATCGTATGGCACCAGCGGCTTCGCCAATTTTTAAAATACCTAGGAATAAGGTCATTATACCCGTTAGAGCCAATGATATTTCAAATCCGGTTTTTGCAGAATCAAAAATTCCAGCAACTAAGGTTTCAAAAATTAGCTGGTCGTTTAAAAAGAAGTATTTAAATAATGCCACGATCATGGCAATAATAAAGAACCCAGACCAAACGTAATTTAAAACCATAAAAGGAAGATGTCTAAAAATTAATTGACGAAATTTAGAGCAAATTACTCTATTAAGTATCGTATTTTAATGATTCTAAAGACTTTTTTGAAAGAAATATTATCGTCGTTTGTGTTATTGGTTCTAACCATTTCTTGTACTTCTGAAGTAGAGAAACCCATATCCAGTCCTCCAAAAGAAAAACTTTCTGTACTGCCTACTATAAAGGAATTAGAAATAGGAGCAATGGAAAAAAGTTTAATAGCTCAGGGCTTGGTTGATATTCAGAAGGAATCACCACTAATCTTGGTCGATTTGAAGTACTCTACTACAGATAACTTTTTTGGTAAGGATGTTTACGGGAAACTTGAAAAGGCTTTTTTACCAAAAAATGTTGCTACTAAGCTTGGAGTAGCGAGTGATAGTTTGATAAGCCAAATTCCTAATCTTAGATTAATGGTTTTTGATGCTGTTAGGCCGCACAGTGTTCAGCAAATCTTGTGGGATGCTCTTGATAGTATTCCAGTAAATATCAGAAAAGCCTATGTGGCAGACCCAACAGTGGGTTCATTACACAATTATGGCTGTGCTATAGATTTGAGTATTTATGATGTGGCAAAGGACAGTCTTCTGGATATGGGTACGAAATATGACTATTTTGGTTATTTAGCATATCCTAGAAAAGAAATGGAGATGCTAGCCCAAGGTTTATTGAATAAAGAGCAAATAGCTAATAGAGAGATTTTAAGATCTGTGATGAAACAGGCGGGTTTTATGCCAATTACCAGTGAGTGGTGGCATTTTAACAGCACCACCTTGTTACGAGCTAAGCAAGATTTTGCTTTGATAAATTAAAAAGCAGCTACTCACTAAATAGAATAGCTGCTTTAAAGGGACTTTTAAATCTAATTGGGTCTTTTAAGACGCGAAGAACTTTCTTACTTTTCTTTGACGTCTTCGTGATACATCAATTTCAATTCCAGATTCTAATTTTAAGACTAATCCTTGGCCCTTTGAGGATGCAGATTTAACATGCGTTTTGTTAATCAAATGAGACCTATGAGCTCTAATAAATTGAGCTGAGTCTAGTGCGGTCTCAAATGATTTTAAAGTTTTGGCAAAAATGAATTTGCCAGATTTTGTGTAGACATAGGTGTAATTAGCTTCGGCTTCTAGGCGTAAAATGTTTTCTGGCTTTATCTGATTACTTTTCTTTTTAAGAAATACTTTAAAGTTTTTAGCCTCATTATACTGTAACATTATCTGGCTTTTGTTTTATTGTAAATCTAGTTTTCGTTTACAATGTTAGGTCATAATGTTGTTAGAGTCAACTCATTCAGGAATCCCTGTTTTACGTATTTTGCTTATAATTAGTGTTTAAGGTTGTTTTTGGTAGAGATTATAACGTAGAAGTACGTAGTGCTTTGCGTAGATTCTCTTTGATGATTTAGCTCGCTAGAGGTGTTTTATCTTGCAAGATGTTCTGTTAGATAGGATTGAGACTATTCTTAGTTTCTTTTTATCTTTGTGGACTTTTTTATTAAAACCAAAGTTCAGTGTTAGACTCAATAAATAGAATACTACAAGAGGCGGAAGAGTGGAAAGTCAAGAATTCTGATGACTTGGAAAAATACCGTTTAAAATTTTTAAGTAAAAAAGGGGCTTTAAATGAGCTCTTTGACGAGTTTAAAACTGTTTCTAAAGAAAAGAAAAGGGAATTTGGACAGGAGTTAAACAAGTTAAAGAACAACTTAGACGAAAAATTTCAAAAGCTCCAAGCTGAGGTGGTTGAAGAGAAGAGTGTGAGCAATGCTTTTGACCTTTCTTTGCCAGACTTAAATAATGACTTGGGAGCACTTCACCCTCTAACTCTAGTTAAAAGAAGAATTACGGAGATTTTTGCAAGAATGGGTTTCAGCAGTGAGGATGGCCCTGAAATAGAAACTGATAGATATAACTTTACGGCTCTTAACTTTCCTGAGAATCATCCAGCAAGAGAGATGCAGGATACGTTCTTCGTTTCAAAAGGAGAACAGCAAAGTGATGACGTTTTATTAAGGACGCATACTTCAAATGTGCAGGTAAGGCTGATGGAAAACAATAAACCACCTATTCGGTCGATTATGATTGGGAGGGTTTATCGAAACGAGGCTATTTCTGCTAGAGCACATTGTCAATTTCATCAAGCTGAAGGTTTGTATATTGATAAAAATGTTAGTTTCTTAGATTTGAAAAACACCTTGCTTCATTTTGCAAAAGAAATGTTTGGTAAGGATACTCAAATTAGACTGAGACCAAGCTATTTTCCTTTTACTGAGCCAAGTGCCGAGATAGACATTTCTTGTTTTATATGTAAAGGAAAGGGATGTAATATTTGCAAAAAAACGGGTTGGGTTGAGATAGGAGGCTCTGGAATGGTAGATCCAAATGTATTAGAAAGTGCCAATATTGACCCTGAAGAGTATACAGGGTTTGCCTTTGGAATGGGTATTGAGAGAATTGCTATGTTAAAATACGATATTAATGATATCAGATTGTTTTTTGACAACGATGTTAGATTCTTAAAGCAGTTTCAAGGGGCTTAATTGTAATTTGTTTGCGTAAGAATGACTATTAAAAGATTTTTCGGACTACTATTTATTTTATTAGGTTTTGTTCAAATCGGGCATGCTCAATTAAGCATAGCTTTTCCTTCTGAACGAGCTATATTTCAACGCAATAATTCTAATCAAGGAGCTATTCCTGTTTATGGGATAGGCCCGGTAAATGCAGACGCTATTGAGGCTAGATTAATTCCAGTAACTTCAGGTCAAGGTGTTGCTACAGACTGGCAAATTATTGATTCAAACCTTCTTAATGGGGCTTACTCTGGTAAAGTTCAGGGGGTAGGTGGCTGGTATAAATTAGAGGTAAGAGCTATAGTAAACGGAAATATTTCATCGTCTTCTACGGTTTATAAAGTAGGAATTGGTGAGGTCTTAATGGTAGCTGGTCAGTCAAATGCTCAGGGTTTTCTGTTTTTTAATCCTCCAGTGGGAGCTTTTGACGATAGAGTAAATGGTTATGGATATTATAATGAAAATTCAATTCCCGAAAACCCTACATTAACCGACATTCGTCATTTAGATAGGGAGCTAAACATTGGACCTCATGGTCAAAGTGCTTGGGCATGGGGCATGCTAGGTGATTTATTAGCAGCTAAACTTAACGTTCCCATACTCTTCTTTAATGTAGCTTATGAAGGTACTACTATTGAAAACTGGGTGAGTAGTTCAGCTGGTTTGCCTACTTATAATGATGGTTTAGGAACCGCTTTTGAAAATGGTGCTCCTTATTCTTTTATGAGGGTTACTCTGCAGAACCATGTTTCAGTTTATGGACTTAGAACTATCATTTGGATGCAAGGGGAGAATGATTTTGATACCAAACAAATAGATTATAAAAACGGATTAAATACACTAGTAAAAAAAGTTGCTACAGATACTGGGAAAAATATCAATTGGATGGTAAGTAGAACCTCGTATATTTTTGATAGAACCTATGGTCAAATTATAGCTGCTCAGAATGAGGTTGTGGCTGATAATAGTAATGTATTTTCTGGTCCTTTTACAGACAGAATTCAAAATCCTAGAACGGATGGGGTACACTTGTCTTATGATGGAATAACAGAATTGGCACACGCATTTGATAGAGAACTTAGTTTTAATGTTATTCAGTCCATGTCACCTACATTAGGAACAGAAATTGAAGCTTTAAAATACACATGCAGTTTTGGAAATACCATAAATCTTACACCTATTAATAGTGGTTTTACTGGATATAAATGGTCTAATGGTTCTACTTCTAGTTCAATGTCAATTATCAGTGGTGATGCATCCGGCATATTAAGAGATCAGGCTGGTAATTATCATTTGTCGGAAAAAGTAACAGTAAATGGTTTAATACCACCTGCACCGAGTGTTATTGCAGAAAATGATGGCGTGGCTTGTGAAGGTGATGACGCTAGGTTTTATATTAATAGCACAGCGAATGAAGTGGAGTGGTCGGATGGAACTTTAGGATATGAATTTTTAACCAAGAATACTAATCCGGTGTATGCTGTTCAAACAGACCAATACGGGTGTACCTCTGATAGGTCTTCTACTTTAAGAGCGTCTTTTACCCTTACACCTGAACCACCAACCATAACTAGTCTTTTTAATAGTTTTGGTGCTTGTGATGGAGAATCCATTGTACTTAAGGCTAATTCGGAAAATAAAATATTTAGGTGGAGTAGTGGTGAATGGGGCGAGCAATTAGTGGTTAATGGAGTAGGAGAGCGAGAGTATAAAGTTCTAACTATTACCGAAAATGGTTGTGACTCAGAATTTTCTGAACCAGTAGCTATAAGGATATTTGAGAAACCAACGCCACCTTCTTTATTCAAATCAGGTCCTTATTCTGTTGGCGTTTCAGAACTTGAAAATTATGAAAGTTTTCAATGGTACTTTGAAGGTAGGGAGTTAGCTGGTCAGGTTGATTCCGAAGTTTTGGCTAGTGAAAATGGCTTTTATTCTGTTAAAGGTATTGAAGTTCATCCTGCACCTTATGCGTCTTCTTGTGCATCAGATAAATCAGAATTATTTAGATACGAAAGAAGTCCAGAACATAATGGATTAATTGTTTACCCTAATCCAGTAATTGATGGCGAGTTTTCTTTAACATCTGATGTTCCTATTGACGCCATAATTTCACTTAAAGATGCTAAAGGTAGAGTACTGATGAATCCTTTCGCTATTCAGAAACTGAGTTACCCTCAAAAAATTAAAGTTTCTTCAGACTTGCCTTCTGGAATTTACTTCTTAACGCTAGACTACAATGGGCTTGAGAAAAGATTTAAATTGTTTTTTGAGTAGTAGTCCCAAATGACAATTCCGGCAGAAATACTTACATTCAAAGAGTGTTTTGTACCAAATTGTGGAATCTCTACGACTTCGTCAGATTCCTGAACTATAACATCTTCTACTCCAAATACCTCATTTCCAAAAACAAAGGCATATTTCCCTTCAGTATGTGTTTTGAAATTTTCTAGAGAGGTGCTATTATTGGTTTGTTCAATAGAAATAATTTTATAATTATCCTCCTTCAAGACTTTTACTGCTTCTAAAGTTGTATTGAAGTATTCGAAATCGACAGACTCGGTTGCTCCTAAAGCTGTTTTTTCAATTTCTCTATTTGGTGGCTGCCCTGTGATTCCACAAAGATAAATTTTGGTAACTCTGAAGGCGTCGGCGGTTCTAAAAATTGAGCCAACATTCTGAAGGCTTCGAATATTGTCGAGCACTAAACATATAGGAGCTTTATCACTTTTTTTGAATTGCTTAGGGCTAATTCGCCCTAATTCTTCCATACTTGTTTTTTTGATTTCAGTAGATGGCATAATAATTGAGTTATTTGGTTTATACAGGAAAAGAAATTATATGCGTGTTTCAAAATCAATAATACTTCTCACAGTTTTTGCTTATCAGGTACAAGCACAAAGTACCTTATCAGAAGCCAAAGCACAAAATAATGAAGCCCAAAATGTGGCTGTTTCAAATCAGCAAATTCAGGTTTCTAGAACGGTAGATGATCCAAACTGTCAGACAGAGTATGGAAACGAGGTAAATGTTGTTAATACTGTAATTAACGGTTCTTCAGAAGGTTGTTTAGAAATTAAGGCTACAGACTATATTGATCTTGATGAGTTTTTTGACTCAGAGTATGGTAGCACGTTTGATGCTCAGATTGTTAGTGAAATTCCAGGCACAAATCCAGATCCTGATCCAAATCCAGATCCAGAACCGGTTGACCCAACTCCTGATACAGAAAAGCAATGTGAAGACTTTTCTAATCATGGCCCTACCAACCCTCACCTTTATGCTAATTTTTCCTCAAACTCATTTGTCGGTAACTTGATTTCTAAGTACACTCCTGAGTATAAGATAGAAGGGTTAACAGATTGGAAATTAATGACCACAGCAGGTCCAGTTATTCCTAATTCCGATATAAATTATCAATATTATGAAGAGCCTTATGATGGCTGGGAAAGAAATACACTTTTACGAACAAAGGCAGGGTGTCCTGAATATAGAGATGTAAGAAACCAGAAGGTTTATACAAACACCCTTGAAGAGTGGTATGGCTTGCCTACTTATGCCATGCCAAGTATTAACCCTTCTACTAAAGATTATTATATCATGGTTAATTCAGAGTTAGAAGGAAGGCCATTATGGAATGATATTCCTGTATATAATTTATATGCTGATAGAAATATTCCTAACCTTAATGTTAGGGTAAATGGTAGAGATTTTTTCGGTTTTGAGACTTATTCTTATCCACTTTTCCAAGTTAGACCTAATAGAGATATGATGGTAACGTCATCTCTTAACGTTAAGAAAGATTTTATTATTGATATTTCAGATGATGGCTATCAAACAGCCTCCCGTTATACTGTATATAGAAATTATCAAGGTGGTCACTGGAGTACAGTAACAACCATGACAAGGCACGATGGAAGGGTGACCGTTTCAGCTCAAGGGATAAACTGGGACACAGACCAAATTTTAGTTAACGTGAGTACAGGCCAATCTTACTATAATATTCAACAGTTCGGAAATGTTTTTGACTTAGGATATTTACCTGATGGTGATTACCAATTTGCTGCAAAAACCTATCATGGTCACACCATAAATGATAGAGTTATTGTAAAGGTGAAACGCCCAGCAATCAATTAATACTATTTGATTTCTACTAAATCATAGAATCTAACGTAATCTATAAGCATTTTTTGAGGGAAAATGGTGTCGTCAATACCTTGTTGACCTCCCCAGTTTCCCCCAATAGCAATATTTAAAAGGAGGTGTTGCGGTTTGTCAAAAGGCCACTCTTTCCAAGTGTAACCAGCCTCTTTTTTGAACTCAAACAATAGTTCATTATCAATATAGAACTGAATGGTGTTTGGATACCAGTCCAATCTATAAATATGGAACTCCTCTGAAGCCTTATCTACAGTTTTGCTATTACCCTTATTAGTGCCAATTGAGTGATGAAATGCTTTGGTATGAATATTTGTATGTACCTTATCTTGGTCCATTCCCACATGTTCCATGATGTCCATTTCGCCATTGTCTGGCCAATAGTTTTCGCCGTAATTGCTTTCCGAGGCAAGTGTCCAAATGGCAGGCCATGTGCCTCTCCCCACAGGAAGCAGTGCTTTAACTTCCATTCGTCCGTATAAGAAGTCCTTCTTGTTTTTTGTAACAAGTCTAGCAGAAGTATAGGCTGCATTTTTTTTCTTAGCTTCAATTATGAGATTACCACTTTCTACACTAGCGTTTTCAAGTTCGTTGGTATAAACCTGAGCTTCATTGTTTCCCCAGCCATTTCCTCCTAAATCATAAGCCCAAATATTAGTGTCTGGTTTTCCATCTATGTCAAACTCATCTGACCAGCTTACCTCTTTCTGGAAGCCATAAACAGGGATGGGGTCTGGTGTTTTTGGTGTCGGAATTATAATTTCTGGTTCCACTGTATGTGATGATGAGCAAAGTGTCAAAATAAAGGCTGATAATGGTAACACAAAAAGAAGTAGTTTTTTCATTTATTTAATATTTTAAATAATTTTATTTAGCTTACCTATCGCAAATGAAATAATAAATGAACAGAAAAAATACTTCAAGGAGAAAAGCTTTGGGAGCATTAACTAGTGTTGCCAGTTTGAGTCTGGTTTCTGGTTTATCGTCTAGGCTGTCGGCTGCAGATAAAGTGTTACCTCAGAATCTTAAAGGGGATGTTAATCATTCTGTATGCCGATGGTGTTACAAAGGGGTAGAATTAGACGACTTAGCAAAAGCAGCAGTAGAAATAGGGTTGAGTTCTATAGAGCTGCTGAGTATTAAAGATTTTAAAAAGATACAGAAGTACGGTCTGACCTGTGCTATGGTTTCGGCATCAGGAAGTAAATATGGGATAAGCAGTGGTTGGAATAAAAAGGAAAACCATGAAGGTTTGATTGAACTTTATCTCCACGAGATTGATGAGGTGGCTAAAGCCGGCTTGAAAAATATTATTGTCTTTTCTGGAAATAGAGAAACCGAACTTTCAGATGAAGAAGGACTTCAAAATTGTGCCGAAGGCTTAAAGAAGGTAATGGCTTATGCGGAAAAGAAAAAAGTTAACTTGGTGATGGAATTGTTGAATTCTAAAGTTAATCATCCAAGCTATATGTGTGACCACACTAGTTGGGGTGTAGAATTATGTCAAAAGTTAGATTCCGACAATTTTTAACTTCTATATGATATTTACCATATGCAAATTATGGAAGGTGACGTCATTAGAACTATTCAAGAAAACAATAAGTATATAGCTCATTACCATACAGGGGGAGTACCAGGGAGAAACGAAATTGATGATACCCAAGAACTTAATTACCCTGCCATAATTAAAGCAATTTTGGAGACAGGATATAAAGGTTTTGTAGGACAAGAATTTATTCCAAAAAGAGATAATAAGTTAGCTTCTCTTAAACAAGGGGTTACTATTTGCGATATATAAGTGCAATAACGATATGCGAAATTATAAGCTTAATGGTTGTTTGAAGTCAATTGTCCTTTTTTTTGTCTTGTTTTTTTTTCAGAATCTTGCTTTTGCACAAGCAAACTACAGTGTTTTAATAACAGAAATTTTTGCAGACCCTACACCTAGCCATGGTTTGCCTGAAAAAGAGTATATAGAGTTATATAACAATTCGAATAACTCAATTAATCTCAGGTCATATACATTATTCTATAATACCTCTGAAGTCTCTTTCCCAAGTGCGGAGATCGAACCTGGTAACTATCTTATAGTTTGCCGAGAGAATAATGTTTCATTTTTGGAGCCTTACGGCAATGTGCTTGGTCTTAGTAAATTTTCGCTATTAAATGGAGGAACAAGGTTAAGACTGGAGAGTGCTGATGGCGAATTAGTTCATGAGGTTGTTTATTCTGATGATTGGTATGCTCCAGGGAGAGACCAAGGTTATTCTTTAGAAATGATTGATTTGAGTAATCCATGTCGTGATGGGGATAATTGGACCTCTTCCGCTTCTGAGCAAGGAGGTACGCCAGGTGCGGTAAACGCCTCAGCACAAAGCCTAATTGATTTAGAAGGACCCAGCTTTGTTTCGTATAATGATTTAGGTGAAAATACGTATGAATTTATTTTTTCAGAAAAACTTAGTGAGAATTCGGAAACTCTTGATATTGATTCCGAAGAACTCGAAATTCAAGAAGTTTCGTTTTCTGAGGCGAATAATACCATAAATATCAAACTTAAGAACCCACTACCAGAGAGTGGGCTTTTTGATATTACTTTTAACACTATTGCAGATTGTTCAGGAAATCTGTCTGCTCCTATACAGGTTTCTATAGGAAATTTGCCAAGACCAGTGGTAGGGAGTCTTTTTCTGTCAGAAATACTATTTAATCCAAAGCCAGGTGGCGAAGATTTCATTGAGCTTTATAATTACTCAGATGAAGGTATTAATCTGAAAGGCATTGGTTTAACAAGAGGAGATGAAGAAATTGTAGTACTTAGTTCAACAAATTTAATAATAGAAGCGAAAGGTTTTCTGTGCTTTACAACAGATAAAGATGCACTAGTAGAATTTTATCCCAAAGCGATAGTAAATAATATAATAGAGGTAAGTAAGCTTCCTTCATTTAATAATGGAGAAGGTATTGCGGTGCTAGTTTCAGCAGATGGTTTAGAGCTGGATCGTTTTGCGTTTAACGAAGACATGCATCACCCTTCTTTAGATATAGTAGATGGTGTTTCTTTAGAACGAAAAAGCTTTGAAAGCGAATTTGCTGATTGGGTGTCTGTATCTTCCTCAGAAAATTACGCTAGCCCAGGGTATAAAAAATGGAATAATATCGAGAATACAGGTTTTCAAATTATTGTGTTAACTGAAGTATTTTCTCCAAATGATGATGGGATAGATGATGAAGCATTGTTTAGCTTTAAAATCGATGAAACAGGTAATTTAGACGCTAGCATATATGATGCAAACGGCAGACATATTACTTCTTTATCTCAAGGGCAATATGTTACAAATGGTCTTGAAATAACTTGGGACGGCTATAGTGCTTCAAATGAAGCTATGCCTGCAGGTTACTATATTGTCTTGGGAGAGCTAAGAACAGCCACAACCATTTATCGACAAAAGCAGAAAATAGCACTCGGCTTGCACTGACTATGCAATCATTTGCACTTTTTTAACCGTAAAAAAAGATTTTGTGTAGATATAGTTGGATTATCAGGGTGTGAATGTTTAATATTGCACTCTGTCAATGTTTAATTGACTTTTATTTACTTAAACCATTAACCATTTTTTTATGAAAGTAAAACTTTACTCGAAAGGCTTACTATTGGTTTTGATGGGTTTATCTCTCTCTTTTAGTGAGGTATTCGCTCAGAATCAAACTGTAAGTGGAAAAGTTACAGGTGCGGATGACGGACTTGAGATACCAGGTGTATCTGTCGTAGTTAAAGGCACTACGAACGGTGTTAGTACGGATGTTGAAGGAAATTATTCACTTTCTTTCAATAATGCAAATACCGTTTTGGTATTTAGTTTTGTGGGTTATGAATCTCAAGAAGTAACAGTTGGGAATCAGTCTGTTATTAATGTATCCTTAGCATCTGATATATCTACCTTAGAAGAGGTAATCGTTACTGGTTACTCTGTTGATAGTAGAAAGGAATCTACTGGTGCAATTTCTATTGTGAAGCCTAAAGATTTGACTACAGTTCCTTCTGCTAATATTGAGCAGCAGTTACAAGGTAGAGTTGCGGGTCTTACAGTAGTTACTAATAGCCAGCCAGGTGCGGGTAGCCAAGTAAGGGTAAGAGGTTTTGGAGCTTTTGGAGGAAATGAGCCATTACTTATTGTAGATGGTTATCCTGTTGGTTCTACAGATTTCTTAAATCCTGACGATATTGAGTCTACTACCGTATTAAAGGATGCATCTGCTGCGTCTATATATGGAGCAAGAGCTGCTAATGGTGTAATAGTTTACACTACTAAGAGAGGTAAAAAAGGAGCTCAAAAGCTTCAAATTACTTATGACGGATTATATGGTGTTACTACGCCAGGCGAAGGTCAGAAAATGATGAATCCTCAAGATCAAGCTACTTGGACTTGGAATGCACTAAGAAATTCAGGTAGCCAGCTTACTCACCCTCAGTATGGTTCTGGAGAAACTCCAATTATTCCAGATTATTTGAAAGTAGGTGATCAAAGTGGTGTTATCGGAACTGTTGATTTAGAAGCGGAAAGAGAAAAATATAACATTACTGGTCCAGAAATTTCTGATTTCTACCAAGTAATTAAAGCAAACAAAGAAGGAACAGATTGGTACAAAGAGTTAACAAGAAATGCTCCAATTCAGCGTCATTCATTAGGCTTTAGTGGAGGAACAGAAAGTTCTAGATTTTATGTAGGTATGTCTGCTCAAAATCAAAAAGGTATTTTACCTAGCCAAGAGGCTACTAGATATGCTTTGAGAGTAAATACTGAATTTGACGTATTCAAAAACTTCAGAATTGGAGAGAATATGCAAATTACTTATAACCAGGTCTTAGGAAGACAAGGTGGTAATAATGGTTTATCTAGTTCATCTGATGAGAATGATATTCTTGGAGCATTTAGATCTCCAACTATACTTCCAGTTTATGATGAGTTTGGTGGATTTGCTGGTACAACAGCATTAGGTTTTGGTCAAGGTTCTAACCCAATTGCAAACCAAGAAGGTGGAAAGAGAAATAGAAACTTTAACGCTTTAGGCATGGGTAACCTTTATGCTGAGCTTGATATCATTAAAGATTTAACTGTAAGAACCTCTATAGGTGCAACATTTAATAACTTTTATGGCTGGGGTTATGGTAGACCAATTTATGAGACTTTAGAAAATAAAGGAACTAGATGGTCTTATAATGAAGGTGGTGGATATAGATTTGGTTGGACATTCACAAATACCATTAATTACAAAAAGAAATTTGGTCTTCACGGTATAGAGTTACTTGCTGGTCAAGAAGCCTTGAATACTGGTAGTGGTAAAAACATAGGAGCTGATGGTAGAAACCCATTTGCTGGAGATATTGACTACATCACTATTTCTACCTTGGATATTAGAAACCCTGCTTTTAGTGTAAAGGATAATGGTGTTACTTTTAACTCATACTTCGGTAGAGCTATTTATAACTTCAATGATAAGTATATTCTTACTGGAGTTGTAAGACGTGACGGTTCTTCTCGTTTCGGTGCTAATAATAAGTACGGAACATTCCCTGCGGTTTCTGCTGCTTGGAGAATCTCTGAAGAAGAGTTCATGAAAGATCTTTCTTGGATTCAGGAGCTTAAAATTCGTGGAGGTTATGGTTTAATGGGTAACTCAAATAACGTAAACCCTGCTAACCAGTATAATTTATATGCTCAGAGTATTAGTAACTCTGGTTATGATATCAACGGTTCTAACAGTGGTATTGTTAATGGATTTAGACAGTCAAGAATTGGTAACCCAGATGCAAAATGGGAGACTAGTGTTACAAAGAATATTGGTTTTGACGGTTCATTCTTAAAAGGAAAGTTAGATATCGTATTAGATATTTGGCAAAAAGATACAAGAGACCTTCTTTATACATTACCAATTACGCAAACAGCAGGAAGTGCAAGCCCTCCTTCTGTTAACATTGGAACAATGGTTAATAAAGGTATTGATTTCTTAATCTCTACTAAAGGTGATATTTCTCAAGAAATCGGATTTGAACTTGATTTATCAGGTGGATTCTTAGATAACGAGATTACTTATATTGCTGATGGTCAAACATACCTTACAGATGTTAATCCTGGATTTAGAGGTGTAAACCCTATCCGTAACCAGTTAGGACATTCTCTGTCTTCTTTCTTCGGATATAAAGTAGCTGGTCTTTTCCAAACTCAAGAGGAAATTGACTCTGCACCTACACAGGATGGAGCTGGCTTAGGTCGTTTTAAATATGTAGATATTAATAATGACGGTAAGATTAATGCAGATGATAGAACTTACTTAGGAAGTCCAGTAGCTGACTTTACAGGTGGTTTGAACTTTACACTTAGGTACAAGAATTTTGAGTTACTTTCTTACTTCTATACTTCTATTGGTAATGAAATCTTTAATATCTCAAGAAGATTCACTGATTTCTATCCATTGTTTGCAGGTTCAGCTATCTCAGAAAGAGTAAAAGATTCTTGGACTCCTGATAATAGAGATACTGATATTCCAATTTTTGAAGGAAATGATGGTTTCAGTACTGGTTCTCAGGCAAGTGATTTTTATGTACAAAATGGTTCTTACTTAAGATTCCAGAACTTATCTCTTGCATATAATCTTCCAGGAAACATCTTAGACAAAATGAAAATAAGTAAGCTACGTGTATTTGGTTCTGTAAATAACTTGTTTACAATTACTGGTTATGATGGTCTTGACCCTCAAGTTGCTGGTAGTGCAGATACAAGTTTCGGTATTGACTTAGGAAACTTCCCAGTTACACGTCAATTTACTTTTGGTGTTAACTTAGGACTATAATAAAACTTTAAGAAGAAACTTATAAAATGAGAAAAATAAAATTAGCAATACTCAGTGTACTTCTTTTAGGAAGTTACGCTTGCAAGGAGAGCTTCTTAGAAGTGTTGCCTACGGGTTCACTTTCTAAAAACCAGTTAACTACTTTAGCGGGTCTTGAAGGGTCGGTTCTTGCCACCTATGCCCAATTAAGTGGTCTTAGTAACTACGCAGCGGGCCCATCTAACTGGGTTTGGGGTAGTATTCGTGGTGGAGATGCCAACAAAGGAACAGATCCAGGGGATTTCTCTGATATCAATCCAATTCAAACGTATGCTTATACGCCAACATTAAACTTTATAGCTGATGCTTATAGAGGTCATTTTGATGGAGTATCAAGAGCAAACAACGCTTTGATTCTTTTATCAGAGGCTCAGCCAGATGTAAAAGCGGAAGATATCGCTAGAATGACGGCAGAGGTTAAGTTCTTAAGAGCTCATTATTACTTCCAGCTTAAAAGGAATTTTAATATGGTTCCTTATGTGGATGAAACTAATGATGTAACTAACGGTATTGAATTAGTAGCTAATAACGTGGACTTATGGCCTAAAATTGAGGCTGATTTACAAGCTGCAGTTAGTGGATTACCTGAAACATTTGGTAGTGCGGGTCGTGTTAACAAATGGGCTGCTATGAGTTATTTGGCTAAAGTTTACATGTTTCAAAACAAGTTTTCTGAAGCAAAGGCTCTTTTTGACCAAATTATTGCAAACGGTGTAACTACATCAGGTGTGAAGTATGGTCTTTTGCCTACTTACTCTGGTATTTACAGAGTTGCAAATGATAACAGCTCAGAATCAGTTTTTGCTGTTCAAGCAACTGTTGGTTCTGGAGATGCAAACAATGCAAATGCGGATCTTCAATTGAACTTTATCCAAGGAAGTGACCCAGGAACATGTTGTGGTTTTTTCCAGCCTAGTTTTACTTTTGTGAACTCTTTCAGAACGGATGCTAATGGCCTTCCTCTTCTTGATGAGTCTTACAATGATGATGCTAATGCTGTGAAGAATGACATGGGTATTGAGTCAAGTACTGACTTTAGTCTAGATACGGGTAACTTAGATCCAAGATTGGATCATACAGTTGGTCGTAGAGGAATACCTTTCATGGATTGGGGAGTGCACAGAGGTCAGAGTATGATTCGTAACCAACCTAATGGTGGTCCATATTCTCCAAAGAAGTATCTTTTCACAAAAGCTGAGAAAGAGTCAGGTTTAACAGAGACTGGAGGTTGGGGACACCAAACTTTCAATGCTTATAATGTAACAATTATTCGTTTTGCTGATATTCTTTTGATGGCTGCTGAGGCAGAAATTGAAGTTGGAAGTTTAGCGAAAGCTCTAGAGTATACTAACATGATTAGAAGTAGAGCTAGTGTAGCATCTGATTTCGTTATGGACGAAGACGGAAACCCTGCAGCAAATTACAATATTGGACTGTATGATTCTTTCCCAGATAAGGATTTTGCAAGAAAAGCAGTAAGATTTGAGCGTAAGCTTGAATTAGGAATGGAAGGATACCGTTTTTATGACTTAGTTCGTTGGGGAACTGATGTAGATGAGATTTCTAGGTATTTAGCATACGATTCTCAGTTTTTGCCAGGTGCTTTAGGCGAAGGTAAATACGAAGCAAAGCATGCTTTATTGCCAATTCCTCAAGGTCAAATTGACTTAATAGGAAGTGATATCTTAGTACAAAATCCAGATTATAACTAGGATTAGGTATCTATATTTAGAGGCTGTTCCACTTTGTTGGGACAGCCTCTTTTTTGTTTTAAAGGGATTTGATTTATACTTTTTTGCAAGGTCTTTTATCTATTAAACCTCCACTTTTTTTGATATTTTTGATGAAAATTGATGCTCTTATGAATCTAAAAAATCTGCCTTTTTTTATATTAATTAGCTTATTGCTTTCATGTAAAGAGAAGAACCTCTTTGAAAAGATTGAGTCAACTCATTCTAATATTACTTTTTCAAATGTATTGGTGGAAAGTGACACTTTGAATATTCTAGACTTCGAGTATTTCTATAATGGCTCAGGTGTCGGAATTGCTGATTTTGATAATGATGGTCTCCAAGATATATTCTTTAGTGGTAATCAAGTTGCCAATAAAATGTACCTTAATAAGGGTGATTTCAAGTTTGAAGATATATCGGAACTGGCAGGTATAGAAGGAAAAGAAAGGTGGAGTGCTGGTGTAATAACAGTAGATATTAATGCCGATGGCCTGATGGACGTATATGTAGCTGCTACAGTTAAAGGAACAGCCGAAGAGCGTCAAAATTTACTATTTGTCAATCAAGGTTTGACCGAAGGAGTACCGAGGTTTAAAGAAATGGGAGTAGAGTATGGTGTTAATGATTCTGGCCACACAGAAAACGCTGCATTTTTTGACTATGATAATGATGGAGACTTAGATTTATATGTTTTAACCAATATAGCTGATAGCAATCCTAATAGCTTTAGGAAGAAGATTACTGATGGCTCATATCCTAATACAGATAGATTTTACGAGTGTACATGGAGTGAAGGTTTGGGTCATCCAGTTTATAAGAACATTTCAAAGCAAGCGGGAATAACAATTGAAGGTTACGGTTTAGGACTAAGTATTTGTGATATAAATAAAGATGGCTGGAAGGATATTTATGTTACCAATGACTATGCTGCGGATGATTTACTTTATATCAACATGAAAGATGGAACCTTTCAAGATATGGCGAGTGAATATTTTAAGCATACTAGTAACTCTGCCATGGGAAATGATGTAGCAGACATAAACAATGATGGCTATTTGGACATGGTAGCTTTGGATATGTTGGCAAAAGATAATGAAAGAAAGAAGGTTTTGGCTGGGCCAATGAACTATCAACTGTTTATGTTTAGTAATGAATTTGGCTATACATATCAGTATATGCGAAACACCTTGCAGTTAAATAATGGCATAAGTGAATATAATAAACCGATGTTTAGTGAAATTAGCCTTTTGGCTGGTTTTGCTGAAACGGACTGGAGTTGGACACCTTCTTTAGCTGATTTTGACAATGATGGCTATCGTGATTTAATAGTTACAAATGGTTTTCCTAAAGATGTAACCGATAGGGATTTTATGGCTTACAGGCAGGAAGCTGAGTTTTTAGCTTCAAGACCTTATTTGTTGGGGCAAATGCCGGAAGTTAAGATTAGTAATTACGCTTTTAGGAATAATGGCAATTTAGAATTTGAAGATGTTACCAAAGAATGGGGTATGGAAATACCTTCTTTTTCAAGTGGAGCAGTGTATGCTGATTTAGATAATGATGGTGATTTAGATTATGTGGTTAATAATATAGATGATGAAGCTTTCGTATTCCGTAATAATCTAATTGAAAATAAGGAGGAAGAGGTTCGTAACTATTTACGTATCAAATGTAAGGGTGATGGCTTAAATATTAACGGGATTGGAGCAGTAGTGCTACTAGAGTTAGCCTCTGGAGAAAAGATGATTCATGAAAACATGCCTCAGCGAGGGTATCTTTCTAGTGTGGAGCCAACCCTTCATTTTGGATTGGGAGATAAGAAAGTGCTAAGCTTAAAGGTTTTTTGGCCGAATGGCAAAATGCAGCAAATTACTAATCCAGTGCTGAACCAAGTGTTGGAGGTAAACATATCAGAAGCTAATCTTACATCAGATTTCTCGAAAGACTTAAATGTAACTAGGTATTTTGAAGATATCTCTGATAGTTTAAATATAGCGTACACTCATTTTGAGGCTGATTTTATAGACTTTAACCTTCAAAACCTTATCCCGTTTAAGCTTTCAGAATCTGGCCCTGGTCTCTCTGTAGGAGATATAAACAACGATGGTTTAGAAGACTTCTTTATAGGTGGTTCAAAAGGACAAAGTGGAGTCTTTATGACACAAAAAGCTAATGGAGACTTTGAACGTACATACTTATTAGACGAAATGAAAGTACCGACTAAACTTGGAGAAGATTTAGGAAGTCTACTTTTTGATGCGGATGCCGATGGTGATTTGGACCTGTACATATGCAAAGGTGGAACAGAGTCTACAAAGTATGAATCAAGCTATCAAGACCAATTGTTTTTAAACGATGGTAACGGAAATTTTACTTTGAGTACTAGTGGCTTACCCGAATTTAAAATAAGCACATCATGTGTAAGAGGAACTGATTATGATAATGATGGTGATTTAGACCTTTTTGTGGCAGGTAGGTCTGTACCATCGGAATATCCGAAATTTGAAACTTCAAAAATTCTAAGAAATGATTCTAAAGGAGGTCAAGTAAGTTTTACCGATGTTACTGATGAAATAGCCCCAGGTTTTAATAATGTAGGGCTAATCTGCGATATTCTATTGACAGATTTTGATAATGATGGTCAAACCGACGCCATTCTATTAGGAGAATGGAGCGAAATTATTTTCATGAAAAATGACAATGGGAAATTTACTAAAGCTAAGAATACCGGATTAGAAGGTTTAAAAGGTATTTGGACTTCTATTAACGGAGCAGACTTTGACCAAGATGGCGACATTGATTATGTGGTTGGGAATATTGGGGAGAATTCATTGATGAAAGGTACAGAGAAGGAGCCCACCATGATTGTGGCAAAAGACTTTGACAATAATGGTAATTATGATATCATTCCTTTTGTGTATTTCAATACTGAAAGTGGAGAAAGAAAATTGGTGCCATATAATGGGCGTGATGATGTAAATAAGCAGCTGAATGTTGTTAGGACTCGTTTTGTGTCCTATAAAGATTTCACCTTAGCTAATATGGACAATTTACTGACGGCTGAAGAAAAAAAGGATGCTCAGATTTTGTCACTTAATTGCTCTTCTTCCATATATATAGAGAACCTAGGCAATGGGAAATTTAATTATAAAAAACTTCCAAGAAGAGCTCAGTTTAGTCAAGTTACTGGAATATTGATTCAAGATTTTGATCGAGATGGTTATGAAGATATAGTTTTATCTGGAAATAATTATGGTAACGAACCTATTGGAGGACGTTATGATGCTTCAAATGGTTTGTTTTTAAAAGGAGACGGTCATGGGAATTTTGATGAAAAAATGAACACAGGTTTTTATGTAGCTCAGAATGCTAAAGCTTCGGCTTATATGTTTGACGCTTCTGGTAAAATGATACTGTTAGCTTCGCAAAATAGAGGACCATTAAAGGTTTTTAAAACGCAAGTAGAAAGGAATGGTGTAGATATAACAGCAAAGCATAAATATTTAATCTATGAGTTAAATGGAAAAACAGTGAAGAAGGAAATTTACGCGGGTTCTTCTTATTTGAGTCAATCTAGTAGGAGTGTTTCTCTTCCTAAAGGAGCCCAAAATGTCAAGGTATATGAGTAAGGTTCTGGCAGCTGTTTTAATGTTCTTATTGGTGTCTTGCGGAAAGGAAAATGAGGAACGCGAGCCTGTTACCTCCGACAAAAGTGGCGAAGAACTAGCGAAAATCTATTGTACTAGTTGCCATGATTTTCCTAAGCCGGAAATGTTGCCAAAAAATATTTGGCTAAGTAAAGTACTGCCAAATATGGCTTTGAGAACGGGTAATGGAGATTTAATGAAAGAGTTACTTTCCTTATCTGACGAAGATAGAATGTATATGCTGCAAGCTGGCTTTTACCCTCAAAAGCCAATGATGACTAAGGAGGATTGGGATAAAATAGTAAAATATTATGAGTTAGAATCTCCTGAAAGTATTGACTCTACCATACAGCAAAATAGTATGCTAAGTGGTTTGGCCTACTTTAAAGCAGAACAACAGTCCATTGATTCAAAAAACATAGTGATGACACAATGGGACAGTTCGGAGAAACAATTCTATGTGGCAACCTATGACAAGCTATTTTCAATAGGGGGCAATAATGAAGTAAAGGAAGAAATGGCTGAAAGTAAAAGCCCAATAGTAAAATATAGACATCATAAAGACTATGGCAAAGTACTTTTAGAAATAGGACACTTAAACCCTAAAGACTTACCATTAGGAGCTTTAAAAGTGGCAGATACTGGAGAAGTTTTAATTGAAAACTTAGCAAGGCCTGTAGATTTTTTAATAGAAGATATTAATGATGATGGGGTAGATGATTTTCTAGTTGCAAACTTTGGCTATCATTTAGGTGATTTGAGCTGGTATGATGGGAGAGACTTCAGGAAACATATACTGTCAAATGAATCAGGTGCCAGGAAGCTTTATTATATAGATTTTGATAAAGACGGAAAGAAAGATATTTTAACTTTAATGACGCAGGGTAGGGAACAAGTGGTTTTCTATAAAAACATAGGTGGTGGGAGATATGAAGAAAAGGTGCTTCTTACTTTTCCTCCTTATCATGGTAGCAGCTATTTTTTACTAAAAGATATGGATGCTGATGGTGACTTAGACATAGTTTATACCAATGGTGACAATGCCGATTTGTCAATAGTGTTTAAGTATTACCATGGAGTACATATTTATACCAACACGGGCGGCAATTTTAAGGAGACCTATTTTTACTCCATTAATGGTGCCTCTAAAGTGGGTGTAGAAGATTTCAATAAAGACTCCAAACTGGACTTAGCAGTTATTTCGTATTTTCCGAAGGCTGTTAAAAATGAGGGCTTCCTATATTTTGAAGGTACTGATGATAATGGTTTTCAGGTCTATTCTGAGCCAACTCTGTCTAAAGAAAAATGGCTTACTATGGATATAGGAGATTTGGATGACGATGGCTATAAAGACATCATTCTTGGAGGGTTTGATAGGGGAGGAGATAAGGAGAAAAAGATGGTATACCTCTTGAAAAATACTATCAAACCTTAATCATAGGAGAACGTTTTATGCTTAGTGGTTGAATTTGAATTTATAGGCTAAAGAGAAAATTGGTGCTCCAAAAATGGTTAGTTTATATGGCTTTGAAGCATTTCCTAAAGGTCGGAAGAATATAGAATAGGCATTTTTCCTGGCATAAATATTATAAATAGTAAAAGCAAAATTTCCTTTGAACTTCCTGTTTCTCATGTTCGGGTTGTAAATGTTCCAAGCGAAATCAAGACGGTGATAATCTGGTAAACGATTGTTATTTCTTAAAAAGTAAAAAGGTAAAACCTGATTGCTGTATTTAATATACCCTTCAGGAGAAGTAAAGGGTCTTCCTGTAGAATATGTAAAATTGAAAGAGAAGTCATGATGAACTCCTTGGTTAATTATCAATGCGGCGTTTACTGTATGTGGTCGGTCATAGTTTGCGGCGTATTTTTGACCAAAATTTACCCTTTGACTAAGTAGTGGCCCCTCATCCACTTGGTTTAGTGAGCGAGCATAGGTGTAGTTTATCCATCCAGTAAATTCACCTTTCTTTTTTGATATCATTAGCTCTGTGCCATAAGATGAGTTAACCCCTTGTAGTATTTCAGTTTCTGGTGTTGGGTTTAATAGAAAATCGGCTCCAGGCTTGTAGTCAATTATGTTTTTGGTTTTTCTGTAGTAAGCTTCCATTGAAACCTCATACACGCTCCCTGATAAGTTTTTAAAGTAGCCTAATGAAGCCAATTGGCTAACTTGGGGTTTTATGTTCAAATCTGAAAGTTTCCATCTAGAAGTAGGAATGGGGGTAGTGGTGTTGGAAATCACTTGTAAGTATTGTCTAGCCAAATTATAGCCTCCCTTTATACTGCTGCTTTCGTTCAGTAAATAGCTAAAGCCTATTCGAGGCTCTAATCCTCCATAACTTTGGGCTACTTCACCTTTGTTATATTGGATTGTTTCTAGCACTGAAATTTGATTTTTAGGTTCGTTTTCTTTGTAAGTATTTACACTAGAAGGCCCCATAGATAGGTAATGAGAATATCGTAAGCCTAAGGAAATCTTCGTTTTAGAATTTAGATCTATTACATCTTCAATACTTGCTCCCAGCTCTATCCCGTTTTCAATGGGTGTGGAAATAGCCAAGACACTTTCGCTAGTACCAGGAACTATTTCGCCGGGGTTTATAGCGTATCTAATCGCATCTACACCAATCTCAAAATTATGCTTGCCTTGGTAGAGGTTCAAGTTAGATTTTATCTGTTTATAATCTATATTCTGTTTTATCTTAACTACGTTATCGCTATTAAGTTCTGGTAGTAAGGTGTTTGGTTGGTAATTTGAGCTTACTAAGGTGGTTTGGATATTGGCTTTGCTGCTTATATTGTAAAACCACTTGCCGGAGAAATTGGCTGTTTCATATTGAAATTGAGAAGAAGAGGCATTGATATTCCCTATGGTTCCTAATATTTCTGTTTGGAAAAAGTCATAACTATAATAGGCAGATAGCGAGATCGTGTTTTTGTCATTAACCTGATAAAATAGCTTGGCGGCTCCATCTGCAAATTTTGCTTTAAGGTCTTTCAATTGGTCGGAGACTACAGGGAACAAGAAGTCATTAAAAGAGCCTCTCCCAGCTACAAGAAGGGATAGCTTTTTCTTTACTATTGGAATTTCGGCCATGAGCTTATTGGAAACAAAACTTATTCCACCTTGCATTTTAAACTTGTCCATAGAAGGTGTGGCCAACTTTATATCTAAAATGCCCGCTGTTCTTCCCCCATACCTTGCTGGAACATTTCCTTTATAGAGGTCAAACGATGAGATTGCTTCTGAAGGAAAGGCCGAAAATAAACCAAACATGTGGGTAGGATTGAAAATAGGTGCATCTTCCAGCAACATTAGATTTTGGTCTGTGGTGCCTCCTCTTACGTTTACACCATTAGAAGCCTCTCCTACACTAGATACACCTGGCAACATTTGTAGACCTTTTAGTAAATCTACTTCACCAAGAGCTGAAGGTAGTTTTTCTACAGTTTTCATGCTCAGAGTACTCACACCCATAATGGGCCTTCTGACTGTTTGGTTTTCGATTCCACTTACTATAATCTCTTGGAGCGTATTCTCAACTAATTTTAATTCTACATTGAGGTCATTAAGCGGAAGGGTTAGTTCCCTTCTAAAAGGTACATAACCTACATACCTTACTGTAATAACTACCGTTTTTCGAGGTAGAACGAAAGTGAATTTCCCATTTATATCTGTAAAATCTGTTTGGTCGCCGTAGTCAATACTTATTGTAGCCCCAATTAAAGGCTCTTTTTCTACATCATCTGTTACTGTTCCTTTTAGTATGTAAGTTTCTTGAGAATGAGCGATACCGAGTGAAAGGCAGAGTAATAGTGTGATTATGTATTTCATGGGATTAATTTTGGCGAGCAGTAAACCAGCCTTCAGGTTGGGTGCTAGTTCGTGTGTCACTATTTATGCAGGGAGCTAAAGGGGGTCTGCTGGTATCAGCAGGATTCACCGGTTCTGGATTTGCTCTACGTCCACCAAAAAGGCCAACCGTTGGAAGAGTTCCAGGGATATCTTGTTTATCTAACCAGTATAGTTGTTTATCAACTGCAGCTACAATGAAATACCCACCTATGGCTTGTTTAATGTCATCTTTGCTATTAATGTTTCCTGCTAATGTTGCTGGTGGGGTGTCTGCCAGTCCTCCAGTATTTTGGCCTTGCGATTCTACAAGCCTCAGGTAGTCGTAAACATTATTATTTATAGCATATTGTCGAATTTCTATTAAGGCTCCTACTTTTTGATAAACCGGTATTTCGGCAACTTGCCGTCCAATAATTTCTCTTCCATTAGAAAATTCATCATTCATGACGTTTATTTTCCCTGCCGAAATTATTTCCCAGCAAGGTATGTCGCACCTGTAATCATAAATGACGTCTCTATTTCTACTTAATGGTCTACATTCTCCTAGTGGACCAGTGCTTGCATCATTATAATATAAAGATCTGTCACAGGTTTTACAGTAAACTTGTTGTTCATAAAGAATCCAGTCCCACATATAGAAGTCTATAGTAGACTCTTCGTCTTTAGTGTCAATGTATACATATTGCCCCGGAAGCGTTTCTTCGGGTAATTTTATAGCCCTTTCATCAAAAGCATGATAAACTTTGTTGATTTTGGAAGCGGGATTCATTTTTTCCAAATTGGATTCAAATAGAAGACCATTAGCAAGAGTGAAAACTAATTGGTAGGAACTGCCTACTTCTCCTTTAAATTCTGATGGAAAGGAATATAGACCAGGAGTTGTCTCTGTTAATGGCACTTCCGTTTCAGTGTTAACTATTACTTTCACGCTTGCTCCTGACACGGGTTGATAAGTTGGGAATGACGATGAAACGGGTTTGGAAATTGTTAGTTTGACGTAATTACTGGAGCTATTGTCTGTCAATCTTCCATCTACTATATAAATGGTTTCGCTAGCTGGAAAGGCCTTGTCAAATGGTTCTACACAAGAAATAGCCGTTAGCATGATGGCCAAAAATGCCCTTTTAAGAAAGGATAATATTTTGAGGCTCATTAAGATTTTACTTTTACGTATGGGTTGAAATTCTAATATAGAGATTTAAATAAACAAACATGAATCTATTAGAGGGATAGTTTTTAATTATCTACTAATCAGCCTTTTTTGTCGTTTATTAAGCTTGTAATTGTTTTTTTATATAGGTATTGCAAACTTAGTTTTAGAATTATTGACCGATTAATAATATTCTGAGAGACTATCGGTAAATTATTTCTGAAATATTTTGGCATGACTATCTTTGAGCTGAATTTAGACATATTAGCAATGAAGCTCCCACATATACTGACTTTTTTATTTTTGTTTTTAGAAAGTAACCTACTCTTTGCTCAGGTAACTTTTACTGAATTTCCGGAGAACATGCAGCTTTATTCAAGAAATAGAAATAATGAGGCATTAGTAGATATAATTGGAACAATTCAGACTTCAGATTATGAACAAGCGGTAGTTAAGCTATTTTCGGAAGATAATCTTTCTTCCACGTTTGTTGTAGATGATTTGAAAGCTGGTTTAGACCTTAGCTTTCAGATTCCTATTGAAGCTCAATTGACCGAATATACTTTAGAGTTTTGGTTAAAAAAGTCAAATGATTCTTTATTGGTTAAATCTGCCCAAAAGGTACTTTGTGGAGATGCATTTATTATCTACGGTCAATCCAATGCAGTTTCTTATGCGAATTACTTGGTACTAAATGATAGTATTTCAAAGAAGTATACCAGAAATTATACGCATTATTTGAATAATTCTCACAGTACCGATGGATGGCATGATGCCACTTTTCCTGAAGTGGGTACTCTAGGGAAATGGTTTATCAAAAACTTTACAGAAAAAGAGGAAATTCCCATTTTGGTGATTAACGCCGCATTGGGTGGGACAGACCTGAAGTATCTGTCTCAAAGAAATCCGGATTTTTTGTATGACGTTCACACACCATATGGTTTGATGCTGAAAAGGGTTTTTGATAGTAAAGTGAAATCTATCAAAGGTTTTATTTTTCTACAAGGGGAGTCTGAGGCAAACACTAGCCTTCAAAGTGTAGATGAATACCCAGCATTGTTTGATACTTTTAAGAATAATTTAAGTTTGGATGTTCCTCCAATAGATAGGTATTATGTATATCAATTAGGTGTAATGAATACGCATGCTCTCTGGGAGGCAGGAAAGCTTAGAGAGTTTAAAAGACAGCTAACTAGAGTTTATGACAATGTTTCTGTGGTGCCAGCTACAGGTTTTGGCTTTTGGGATTTCGATGGCTTACATTATAGTTTAGATGGTTACGGAGTTATTGCTAAGTGGCTTTATAATAGTTATTTAGCTTTTGAAAAAGGAGAGAAGAAGTTTGAGACACCAGACTTACAGAAACTTATAAATTTAAATGGTGAGCAAAGGTTAAAGCTCGTTTTTAATCAAGAAATAACGGTAAGAGATAGTATCAATTTTGGGTACTATTCAAGCCTGATGAAAGACCATTTCTATGCAGGTCGTGTATCTGGTTTTATAAATGGTATAGAGCGTGAAGGAAAAAACCTTTATTTAAGTTATGACAATCTACCAGCTAATAGTTTGACTTATTTACCTGGCTTTTTTAGTGACCCAGAGGGTAAGCCTTATGGAGGACCTTTTATTAAAAATAGGCTGGGTACCCCAGCCCTCACGTTTTATGAAGTGGAAATTCAGGATGAATTACCAAAACCAATAATTGATAAGTCCGTTTCTGATGGAAGCGTAGTTCAACTTTTCATTAATGAAGTTAGGGCTAAAGAGTGTAATGATTGTGAACTTGAGATAAGTTATTTGACAAATAATGGTCGTGTTTTTCTAAAATCTGTGGCTAGCGAAAACTTAAAAGTAGATTTGCCAAAGGCTGATTTTGAAAACTTGACGCAGTCTAATATGTTAATCCTGAGATACAGCAATTCACTGTCAGAGTCTGCACCCATGGCTTACAGTTTGAATGGGGAGGAGGTATTAGATACAGATGAAGATGGTATTCCAGATAACTGGGATAACTGTAATGAAAGAAAGAATTTTGAGCAAACAGATTTTGATAAGGATGGAGTAGGAGATACCTGTGATTTAGATGCCGATGGTGATTTAGTACCTGATGATGAAGATAATTGTTTGTTTCAGACTAATCCGCCAAAGCCGCAATTAGTTATAACAGATGGAAATAAAATTTATTCATCTTTATCTGCCACTCAATACCATTGGGTTGTAAATGGAGCATTCAGCGAGACTACAAATGATAATTTATATATAGTGCGAGATTCTTCAGAATATGCAGTGTTTATAGCGGATAAAAATGGCTGTAATAGCGTTGTTTCAGAAGCTTTAAGAGTATTTACTCCAGACGAGGTTGTTCTTCTTGGAAATCAGGAGGATTTAAGTTCAATAGTTTATCCAATACCAACTCAATATAGGATAAATTATATCTCAACTCACAAAGACTTGTACAAAGCAGAACTTTATACCATGAATGGTAAGCTTTTGAAAAGCTATAAACTAGACAGTAATGAAGGCCAGCTTGATTTGAACGCTGTAAGCGATGGAATCTACCTGTTACACTTCTATGATAGTGCGAGTAGACTCCTATTTACACGAAAGATAGTTAGGAGAAACTAAAAGAGACGGTTGAGTTAAAGGTATAAAAAAGGCCAGCAGATGCTGACCTTTTTCTTATATATGATTGCCTATCATTACGAATGAATAGACCTGTTATCCGTAGCAGCTAATGCCGCTTCTTTAACAGCTTCCATGTAAGTAGGGTGGGCGTGCGATATTCTTCCTAAGTCTTCTGCACTGGCTCTAAACTCCATTGCAGTAACACCTTCGGCTATCATATCTGCCGCTCTTGCACCTATAATATGCATTCCTAATACTTCGTCGGTCTCTTTATCTGCCAATACTTTTACTAAACCATCTGTATCTCCACTAGCTGTGGCTCTACCTAAGGCTTTGTATGGGAATTGACCTTTTTTATAAGCTCTACCAGAAGCCTTTAATTCTTCTTCTGTAGCACCTACAGAAGCTACCTCAGGCCATGTGTAAACTACACCCGGTATTAAGTTATAATGAATATGTGGTTTTTGACCAGCAATGGTTTCTGCCACTAAAACACCTTCTTCTTCTGCTTTGTGAGCTAGCATAGCTCCTTTTATAACATCACCTATGGCATAAATACCCGGTACCGATGTTTCTAACGTACCATCGGTTACCTCTATCATTCCTCTTTTATCAGGAGTAATGCCTATTGCTGCTAAGTTCAGATTATCAGAATATGCTTTTCTTCCGATTGATACTAAACAGTAGTCGCCTTTAAAGGTCACTGTTTCGCCTTTGCTGTTTTCCGCAGTAACTTCTACTTCTTTTCCAGTGTTTGAAATGTTGGTCACTTTGGTGTTGAAGTTAAACTCCGCACCATGTTGTTTCTTAAGTACTTTTTGAAGCTCTTTTCCTAAAGTACCATCCATGGTAGGAATCATACCTCCAGCAAACTCAATAAAAGTAACCTTAGCTCCAAGTCTAGCGTAAACCGAACCTAACTCAGCTCCAATTACACCAGCACCAATCACCAAAAGGTTTTTAGGTACTTCCGTAAGGTTTAGAGCTTCGGTAGAAGTGATAATTCTTTTTCCGTCAAAATTCATGAACGGAAGAATAGTTGGTTTAGAACCCGTAGCTATAATAACATTGGTTCCTTTGATTTGCTCTTCGGTACCATCTGTCTTTGCTATTTTTACAGTGTTTTTGTCAATGAAAGAACCAAAACCATTGAAAACTTTGATTTTGTTTTTCTTCATCAAAAACTGAACACCATTATTCATCTTGCTTACCACGTCGTTCTTTCTACCAATCATGGTTTTAAGATCAACTTTTGGAGCATTGATTTTGATACCATGCTCCGCAAAATGGTGAGTTGCGTTATGAAAATGTTCAGACGAATCTAAAAGTGCTTTTGAAGGGATACAACCTACGTTAAGGCATGTACCACCCAAAACATCATATTTCTCAATGATAGCTACTTTTTTGCCTAATTGAGCTGCACGTATTGCTGCTACATATCCTCCAGGGCCAGAACCAATTACTATTACATCAAAATCCATAAGTCTATATTTTAATAAAGGCAGAGCCTTTCAATATTTAGTATTAATAAAATTCTTCAAGAACTTAAACTTGAAGCATCATTCTCATTGGGTCCTCTAATAACTGCTTAAGTCTTACCAAGAAACTAACAGACTGCTTTCCGTCAATAGTTCTGTGGTCATAAGATAGAGCCAAATACATGATAGGTCTAATTTCAACCTGTCCGTTTATGGCTACCGGCCTTTCTACTATATTATGCATTCCCAAAATAGCTGATTGCGGAGCATTGATAATAGGTGTTGACAGCATTGAGCCAAATATTCCACCATTTGTAATAGTGAAAGTTCCTCCAGTCATTTCAGGAATAGTAAGTTTTCCGTCTCTTGCTTTTAAAGCCAAACGAATTACTTCAGACTCAATTCCTGCAAAAGATAACTTCTCTGCATTTCTAATCACAGGTACTACCAATCCTTTAGGAGCAGAAACTGCAATAGAAATATCTGTAAAGTCATTGAAAACTATTTCGTTACCGTCAATGTAAGCATTGATAGTAGGGAACTCTTGAAGAGCAATAGAACAAGCTTTGGTGAAGAAAGACATAAAACCAAGACCTACGCCATGTATATCTTTAAATTTCTCTTTATAGCTTTTTCTTAAGTCCATGATAGGCTTCATGTCAACCTCGTTAAAGGTGGTCAACATAGCTGTCTCATTTTTTACAGCAACTAATCGCTTCGCAATAGTCTTACGAAGTGAAGTCATTTTCTCTCTTCGCTGACCTCTGTCTCCTTCAGAAACAGCAGGAGCTGCGGCAGCGGCAGGAGCAGGACTAGCTTTTGCTGGGGCTGCTTTCTGAGCATTTTGAGCATCTTCTTTAGTTACTCTTCCGTCTACACCAGTTCCTTTAACCGCACTAGCGTCAATTCCTTTTTCAGCAAGAATCTTAGCAGCTGATGGAGATGGATGACCAGAAGCGTATGTGTCTTTTCCGGCGGCTGGCGTGCTAGCAGCTGTTGGACTTGCGGCAGGGGTAGGGGCAGCTGAGCTAGCTCCTGCACCTGCAGTTATTTTTGCAACTAAATCTCCTACTGGAATAACAGCACCTTCTTCAGCTATGATTTTTATTACCCCGGCACTTGGAGAAGGCAATTCAAAAGTGGCTTTATCTGATTCCAATTCACAGATGATTTCATCCATTTCAACGGTATCACCATCTTTCTTAACCCATGAACTTAAAGTTACTTCGGTAATAGACTCACCCACACTTGGTACGGTAACTTCTATTATTTCACCAGAACCACTAGCAGCAGCGGGTGCGGCCGCAGGGGCTGCAGACTCTTCTACTTTTGGTGTTTCGGCTGGAGCAGGAGTAGAGGTGGCTTCTGCAGACTCCTCAATTCTACAAACCAGTGCACCTATCTCAAGTGTTTCTTCTTCTTGAGCTACAATCCTTAAAATTCCTGCGGCTTCTGCCGGCAATTCAAAAGTTGCTTTGTCGGACTCTAGTTCGCATATGATTTCATCCATTTCAACAAAATCACCATCTTTTTTTACCCACGAGGCTATCGTAACTTCCGTTACTGATTCACCTACTGAAGGTACTTTCATTTCAACTGCCATGATCTATATATTCTCTTTATTAGTCAAATCAAATGCTTTATTAATAATATTGGTTTGTCCCTGCTGGTGATATTTGGTATATCCAGTAGCTGGGGATGCACTTTTCTTTCTCGCTATTAAATCAGAGATTCCAATTTCTGGGAACTCACGAAGAATAAACGACCAAGCACCCATGTTTTGAGGTTCTTCTTGAACCCAAATCGTTTGTACTTTTTCAGGATAACTAGCCAATAACTCTGTTACCTGATGCTTAGGGAAAGGATGAAGTTGCTCTACACGAAGTATAGCCACATCTTTTCTCTTATCTGCTTGCTGCTTTTCTAATAAGTCAAAGTAAATTTTACCAGAGCATAATAATACTCTTTTCACCTTTTTAGGGTCGGCGTAATCATCACCATAAGTCTCTTTAAACTTAGTACCAGGTAAGAACTCTTCCATTTTAGAAATAGCTCCAGGATGACGGAGCATCGATTTTGGAGACATATGCACACATGGCTTTCTGAAAGGAAGTGCCAGCTGTCTTCTTAACATATGGAAGAAGTTGGCAGGCGTAGTACATGCACATACATACATGTTATACTCCGCAGCTAGCTGTAAAAACCTTTCTGGTCTAGCATTTGAGTGCTCAGGCCCTTGTCCTTCATAACCATGAGGTAAAAGAAGTACCAAACCATTCTGAGTTTTCCACTTAGATTCCGCTGCCGAAATAAACTGGTCAATCATGGTTTGTGCACCGTTGGCAAAATCACCAAACTGAGCTTCCCAAATTACCAACGCGTTAGGGTTAGCAAGTGCATAACCGTATTCAAAACCCATTACAGCATATTCAGACAGAAGCGAGTTGTACAACTCTATTTTTCCTTGCCCTTCCTTGATGTGTTCTAGGTTGCTGTATGTTTCATTGGTGACGGTGTCATGCAAAACAGCATGCCTGTGTGAGAATGTACCTCTTTGTACATCCTGACCAGTCATTCTTAGCCATTTTCCATCATTCAAAATTGAACCAAAGGCCATTAGTTCGGCCGCCGCCCAGTTGAATTCTTTTTCGCCCGCAAAAATACTTTCTCTTTCAGCAAGCACTTTTGTGATTTGCTTAATCGCCTTAAAACCTTTTGGGATATTTGATAGTGCTTTACCTATTAGGGCTATGGCATCTTTATCAATTCCAGTTTCAGGAGAAATTAAGAAATCTTCCTTTTTAGACTTACGAAGCTCTTGCCAATCTCTCTCAAGTTTTGGCACTTCATAAGGCAATTGTCTTTGCTTAACTTTTGCAAGTAATTCTTGAAGATTGCTATCAAAAGAAGATTTCAATTGCTTCGCTAAACCAAGGTTATCTTCTCCTTGGTCTTTAAGTTTTTGCAAATAGACATCACGAGGATTCTTATGCTTATTAATGTATTTATACATGGCAGGCTGAGTGAACTTAGGTTCGTCAGCCTCGTTATGACCGTATTTACGGTAACATATCATATCAATAAACACATCTTTATTAAATTCTTGTCTAAACTCAATAGCCAATTGCATGGCATAAACCACTGCTTCTGGATCATCTCCATTGACATGGAAAATAGGTGTATCTAATATTTTAGCTACATCTGAACAGTAAAGGCTTGAGCGAGCGTCGTCATTGTCTGTTGTGAAACCTACTTGGTTATTGATAATGAAATGTATAGCACCTCCTACGTAATACCCCGGAAGGTTTGACATTTGGGCTATTTCATAAGCAATACCTTGACCTGCTAAAGATGCATCACCATGTATGATGATTGGCAAAATTTTGTCATAGATATCATCAAAGTCATTAATCTTTCTACCATGGCTTTCAAAATGGCCATCGGCTCGAGCTCTTGCATAGCCTAAAACCACAGGGTCTACAGCTTCAAGGTGAGAAGGATTTGACATTAGTTTAAGACTAACTCTTTTTCCTGCAGGTGTAAGAACCTGAGAGGTATAACCCATGTGATATTTTACATCACCATCGCTATATTCTTCTTCTTCAATGTTTTCTTCAAATTCATTGAAAATTTGCTCATAGGGTTTCTGCATAATGTTAGTTAAAACATTAAGCCTACCTCTGTGAGCCATACCTATAACTACTTCTTCTACGCCTAATTCGGCACCTTTCAGAATAGCTGCGTCTAAACCTGGGATGGTAGACTCGCCACCTTCAATAGAAAAACGCTTCTTTCCAAGGTATTTAGTATGTAAGAAATTTTCAAAAGCCGCAGCCTCATTTAATTTCTTTAAAATTCTTTTTTGTTGTTCTGGAGAAGGCTTGAAGTCGATGTACTCTCCTTCAATCTTTCTTCTAAACCAGCCTTTAATCTGTCTGTCTCTTATATATTGATATTCAAAACCAATAGGTCCAAGATAGACTTTTCTTAGCTTGTCGTTAATTTCTCTTAGGGTAGCAGGGCGGCCTAGTACCTCAATTCCTGCTTCAAAAACCGTGTCTAAGTCAGCCTCAGAAAGTTTGAAATCTTCTAAGTCTAAACTTGGATTGTGTTTTCGCTCCGGCCAAAGAGGATTGATCTTAGCAGCCATATGGCCACGGGCTCTAATCCCACGGATAAGATGAACTACTTCGATTTCTTTTCGAACGTGTTCATTTGATTTGTCTGTTCCGGTATTGGTAGTACCGTTGCTTTTCCAGGTTTCGGAAAACTCAAAACCTTTAAAGAAATTACGCCAGCTTTCATCTACTGATTCAGGATTTTCTTTGAACTGCTCATAGAGTGATTCTATAGCTGAGACGTCTGCATTTGCCAAGTAAGAGTACTGGTCCATTTAATTTTTTATAATGCTTAAAGCTCTGATAAGATAGGAAAGGCAAAGTTAAAATTTGCTTTTAAAATGAAGTAACATTAACCCTTTTTTCTCTGCGAATTATACCTATTTATTTAATTAGGTCAAGGTATTACCACTTTTTGTTAATTATCGTACAGTTATTCTTGATCAAATTGGATTATTCTAATCGTTTTTTGCTAGAAGGAATTCAATAATGGAATTTCTTCATGAAAACCAAAGACATCATATCTGAACATGAGCTGTATCAAACCATTAGAATTTATGAACCCTGTATTTGAAGTAAAGAGCCTCAAAGGTTTTGGGTCATAGGAAATGCCAACGGTTGCAGTTTCGGCAATTCTTAATTCGGCAGAGCTTATGGCATTTAACTCTTTACTGTCTCTAAATCTTAAACTAGCACCAAGTGCTAATTTCTCCCCAAGCCATAATTTTGGGTTAACATGAAAGAAATTTGCATTTTCATATTTCAGGTCTAAGCCCGCAAGCGTACTAAGGTTCAGGTTAACGTTCTCTGCTAATTTTAGGCGGTAACCCAGCATTAGATTTATGGGTTGGTAAACGGCAGTAAAGAAATTGCTTTTTGCATATAGGGTAGGACTAGAGATACTCAAAAAGCCATTTTCGGTAAAGGCGGCAAACCCTAGCCCAAAGAAAGGGCTGAGCTGTTGGGTGAAGTTTTGGGAGCCTATAAGGTTGGGAGATACAGTGAAACCACCATTTAAGCCTATTTTTAGTTTGGCAGCGTCGGTGTCAATGGTATAGGCATAAGATAGCCCTAAACCACTGCTAGTGTTTCCTGTGATAGTATTTCTATACCCCTGAAAACCTAATGAGCTTTTACTAGTACCTAGTTTTCCTTCTAGCGAAACGATTTGAGAAATTAAGTTTGGCCTAAAGTTGCCGCTAAATTGATTCCCAAGCATAGCTGTTACCCCAACATTCCCTCTTTCTCCGGCAAATGCAGGATTTATGGCAAGGAAATTAAATTGATATTGGTCTGCTAAGCCAAATTGGGAGAAGGCAGTTTGGGAGAATAGTAAAAATAAGAAGAGTATTTTTTTCATGTGATTGTTTCAAAATCAAACCTAACGAAATTAGGTCAAATATGATGCTATGAAAACAAAAAAGCCGCCAGCGGTTAGCAGGCGGCTTTAGAAATATTGTTTTAACTATTGCATTTGAAGAATTTCAAATTCTGTTCTTCTGTTTGCTTGGTGCTGAGCTTCAGAGCATTTTACACCATCGACACAGCCATTAGTAATTTTAGACTCGCCATATCCAGCGTAAGTAACTCTGTTTCTACTAACACCTCTTTTAAATAGGTACTCTGCAGATTCTTTAGCTCTTCCTTCAGATAGTTTCTGATTGAAGTCTTTAGGGCTTCTACTGTCTGTATGAGAGGCAATCTCAATTTTCATTCCAGGGTATTCACGCATCAGTTTTACTAATTTATCAATACCCTCGCGAGCGTCTGGTCTAATATTGCATTTACCATAATTGAAGTAAATGTTTTCAATAGCTACAATGTCACCAGAACCAAACATCATAATATCTGCCGTTATACCGCCATTAGCACAGCTTAACTTTGATACTGTTTTATCATGAGAGGCTAGGTCGGCTTTGGAGCCACTAAGAGTATAATCACAGCCTTCGGCAACTATAAATTCATAATATCCAGAATTGTCGGTATAAGCGGTTTGAGTGCTTCCGTCGCATTCGTTTCTTAAGGTCACTAGAACACCATCAATAGGGTTGCTAGTGTTTTGTAGTAACACACGACCTCTAATGGTACAAGAGGTGTTATTTGAAAAACCACTTTCAGAAAGGCCACTTTCTGGGCCTTGTACACCACCTGATTGGCCTGAATTATTGCCAGCTAAAGCGTCTTTATCAGTCGGAGTGGTCATTGGGATTTCTAAACGAGTAGGCTCCCCATCACACTCTTCAGTAGTTAGGCTTATGATATTTGGATTGTAACCATCTCTACTTGCAGAGAAAGCAAATTCTGTATTGCTATCAAGATTTTCTAACGTTAAACTTCCATCTTCATTTGTGATTCCTTCTTGAATGTTTCCTTTAGCGTCAGTATATTCAATAACCACATTATCAAGAGGCATTTTTGTTTCAGCATCATATGCTGCAATAATTAAATCGCAACCTTGCTGAAGTTCACATTCTCTTTCAAATTTGTAAATATCATCATCATCTCCACCTCTCTTTCTATTAGAACTGAAGTAACCAGATTTTCTCAAACCATCTGTCAACATTCCGAAGTCATCTTGACTAGAGTTAATAGGTGTTCCTAAGTTTTCAGGAGTAGTTATAGCTTCTGTCGCATTAAGTTTAACAAAGAAAATATCTAATCCACCAAGTCCTGGAAGACCTTCTGATGAGAAGTACAAGTCGCCATTTTCATCAATGTAAGGGAACATCTCATTACCCTTTGTGTTGATTTGTGGTCCCAAGTTTATAGGTTGAGACCAGTTTCCGTTGTCAATTTTTGCTGCATAAATATCTGTTCCACCAAACCCACCTGGCATATCAGAAGCAAAGAAAAGATAATCTTCTTCTGGAGATAGGGTAGGGTGACCAGTAGAGTATTCGCTACTATTGAAAGGAAGCTCTGCTATATCTGTCCAGCTATTTTTGTCAGCATTGGCAATGTATAATTTAAGCTTATTTATACCGTCTGAGCTTTTTTCCGCTTTCCCTTTTACAAAGTTATTTCGAGTGAAAATAACACGTTGCCCATCTTTGAAAAAGGCTGAAGGTCCTTCATGATATTTAGAGTTGATATCGCCATCAAATCTTTCTGAGTCTGTTTCTGGACTGTCACCATAGCCATGGCCTAAAGAAATTCCTCTTCCAAAAGAGCCCAAGGTTTCAGAGTCGTTCGCTGTAGGTGCTGTGTATTCGTCAGAACCAACAAGGCCTACGCCCTTTTTCTTCTTAGATTTTGAGCTAGCCGTTTCTTCTGAAGAGCTTCCGCCCAATCCTGCTGCCGAAGAGCTTCCGCCTAAGGCTGCTAAGTCTTCTAAAAAGAATAAATCAAGAAAGGGTGTTTCGTTCCATTGAAATACTCTGCTTACCCCAGCTGTATTTTGTCTGTTTGATACGAAAACTAGTCCGTTTCTGAAATAAGAAGGACTAAAGTCTGATGCCGTGGTGTTTATAGAGAGGTAATCTACATTGTAGCAGTCTGCATTTTTAGAAAGCACAGAAACGTCACTATAAAGTTTTGAAAATTCTTCTCCTCTTGGGTCATTAGAAGCTTTTTCATTATAAATATTATAGATGTTTTGCGACTCTTGGTATTTACCATTGCTGGCAAGCACTTGTGCATATTTTAGATATACTATTGGTTCAGCGTTAATATCGGTATCACCATTGAAAAGCTCATTAAAAACTCTTTCGGCATTTGTATTATCTTTTAATTTGCAGTAACTATCTGCAAGTTTTATTCTGGCCAGCTTAGCATTTTCTGGGTCAATACCTTTTTTAGTTAAAGCTTGTTCGTAAGCTTCAACGGCTTTGACAAAAGATAAATTGTCATAATGATGTTCGGCCATTTTTAGCAGGGACTGCTGGGCTATGGCGGACATTGTGACTACTAAGCCTAGCATCACCAAAAGGGTAGTTTTTTTGATTCTGGCTATCATGATTATTTTATTTATAAACCAATTAATGGTCAGTTTTTTATGTAATAGTGTGATTAGAAATAACGTGGTGTAAGGATTTTGTTTTTGCTGTATCCAAACTCATAACGTAGCAAGCCTTCATGGGTAGGCGTACCTGTTAGTCTGTTTTTGAAATCGCCTGAGCCCTCATTATTTAAAGAGGTCATGTTATAGTCATATGAGTAACCTAGTCTTAACTGAGGTGTAAGCTGCAATTCGAAAATTCCAACAAGTGCGTCCATAACATCTTGACCAGAGAGGGTAGCTTGAGATTTTCTGGCAGAGAAGCCAACCGCAATTTTATCTCTAAACCAAAAGTTGATATTACCGTCAATTCCTAAAGGTGCTCCTTTAGTATATCTAAGCATAGTCGATGGTTTTATTTTGACATTACCTTTTCCTAACACAAAACCCATCATCATGAAGTAATGTCTTCTTTGCTTACTTTCGTAAGTCTCACCATTTTGAACATAAGATGAGAGTTGGTTTTCTATAATTTTAGGTACCGACACTCCTATATAACCACGGTCTGTGCTTAAGAATAAACCAAGACCAGCATTTGGAAACATTTTGTTGATATCGTTGGAGCCATCGAATACATTATCACCTGAACTTACATTGGCAACACTTGAGAGGTTATTGCTGACGTAATCAAGACCAAGTTGAACACCCAAGGCTAATGTGGTTTTTGTTCCCACTTTAAGACGGTAGGCATACGGGATATTAATACCGGTAGTTCTACTAACTCCAATAGCATCGGTATAAGCCATTAACCCTAATCCCATCTTTTCATTTTTGATAGGCATATCAAGGGTGAAAGAATAGGTAGTAGGTGAACCATTGACACCAATCCACTGATATCTTCCGAGAGCGGTTAGGCTCAATACATCTCTACTACCTGCGTAGGAGGGATTAATGGCCAATGTATTAAACATGTACTGTGAGTACATAACTTCCTGCTGGGCATTGGACTGTAGTGCTGATAAAATACCAACTAGCAGTAACGCCATCTTTCCAGTAAATAATTTTAAACCTCTCATTTTTTATTATTCTATAGATTCAACTTTTGAAATCAGTAAGCTTCTGATTGTCAATATTTTCTAATTTTTAAACTATTTATTCAAAGTCTCTTTATGAGACGTGTTCATTTCAATTTGTCACTTATTTTTTACTACCACCTGCTATGGTTAGGAAGTTGTAATAAGCCTTACCCTCAAACAATTCACTATTGCTACTTTCTGCACTAAAGAAGTATGTACCGTCTGGTAGTTTAGTTTCTTGCTTAGTTGGTCTAATACCTGTGTTAGCTGTACCATTCCAACCGTCCGTTGCACCAGGGAAGAGTAACTTGTAGTTAGCCGTTTCAAAAACAAGCTCACCCCATCTGTTATAAACTCTTAGTGCTACTTCGTCATCTTCTGTAATTCCCGTAATAACTAGGTTGTCATTGACACCATCGTCATTTGGAGATATACCTCCAGGAATAGAGAATGCTAAGTTGGTAGGATTATTACTTTTACCACCTTCAAGAACTATGGCCGTAGGAATATTATTATTTCCTGGGTTACCATCATTGTCGGAGTCAGGGTCAATGCCTTCTGTAGACATGTCTGTTACTGTACCGGCACTGTTGTCTCCAGAACCATAAATAGTATTATTATAGCTTTTAGAAGTGGAACTGTTATTTCTAACTTTCACTTTGAAAGTTAAAGTGTCGCTTCCTCCTGCAGTCAAAGTACTGTTGCTGATATTTAAGAAACTTAATTCAGTAACTCCATCAAAGGCAGGGTTAAGTTCAAGTGTACTGTTTCCGCTCAATGTAGGATTACCTATTAAAGCGAAATCTGTACTGTCTCCAAATACCGTTGACAGAGAATCCGTCAATTGTACATTAGTCAAATCTTCATCGCCATAATTTTTAATTATAACGGTGTAAGTGATTTGATAACTACCATCCACTATTGATACCGTATCGCTAATTGATTTTGAAATACCTAATGGTGTTACATTATTTGGTAAGTCAGGGAATACAATAGGCGTAGGGTCACTATTATTAGCAGGCGTACCATCTGCGTCTGGGTCAGGATTATTTCCAACAGCTGACAAGTCATCTGTTGACGTTCCGTTTTGGTAACCTATTGCCAATGCCATATTCTCATGGTATGTAGAGCTTGTTTGCGACAAGTCAAGGCGAGTTAATAATGATAGACTCTTCGTGGTTTTGACAGGAAGTGTACTTAAGCTGTCTACTAACATGTCAATCAAAATCCCCTTACCTGTAAAGTTAGGGTTGACTACAAAGCCGTCAGATACATCAAATATGTTTACACTGTCAATCATGACATCGCTGCCGAAGGTTTCGGCCAAGTTATCTTGAATTTGAACACCTGTGAAGTCTAGGATACCGTAGTTTTTAACATTGAATTTAAATACTACATCATAAACATTGTCAGACACTTCTACTATACTAACCATCTCTTTAGATAATCCAATTAGGTCATCTGGAAGGTTATTGAAGTTAAGTACAGTTGGATTGTCACCATCTGGTGATGGATTGGTCCCGTCGTTCGAAACATCGGAGATAATCTCATTGTCGCTGGCATTTGCCGCTACAGTTACATTCTTACGGAATGGGCCATTATTGCTGTTAAGCGTTAGGTTGACAGTCCATCTTACGGTGTCTACTTTGTTTGGAGCCAAGGTACTTGCACTAGTAAGCATACAAGTGTTGGTTTCGCCATCATAGTTAACATCTAACGCAAGGCTACTATTAAGTCCTAGACTTGGTGCGTTTTTCAATGTTACCACCGAAGGTGATTGGAAATCACTTGCCAGTGTATCGCAAAGGCTTATGTTAGTAAGATTTACATTACCACAGTTTGAAATAAGAGCTGTATAAGTAATGTCAAACGAACCATTTTCTAGTTTAGTAGTATCAGAAACATATAAAGCTACACCTAAACATGGATCCTGCGTAGATTGTGTATTGTCAGGATTTTTAAGGTCAAGCATAGTAGGTGCACTTCCTGGTGCATCTGGGTTGTAACCTGTGTTAGATACATCTACCACGGTTTCTGTACCACCACCATTCAGCGTTCCTGTGCCTTGAGCTATGGCCTGATTTATAAACTCTTCTACGTCGTTTGGTAAAACATTGACTTTAAAAATTATTGTGTCTGTTACACCCAAATCTAATGTACTGCTAGGTAGAGTAAGTTCTGGGTTTGCATTTCCATCAAAATTAGTATTAATAACTAAACCACTTCCAGCATTCACTGTTGGTGTACCTAATACTGCATAAGATGCAGGTGAGGCATAAGTGTTACTTAATGTATCACTCACCACTACGTTGTTCAATGGAATAGCACCATTATTTTTAACCAAAGCTTGGTAAGTTACATTCAACGAACCGTCAAACTCACTTAATGTATCTATGATGGCTAAAGCAAGTCCGATACTCGGTGTTTTGTAAAGCCTTACCACTGTTGGGTCTCCACTAGGAGCCTCAATAATTAAACCGTCATTTGATACATCAGATACATCAATGTCGAGGTCGAATATGGTTTTACCAGAACCAGATGCAAAAGCGTTGGTGCTGTATGGACCTTCGGTACCATTTGGTACTAAATTAACCATCCATGTTACCGTATCAGTCAAGCCACCTTCTAGTGCACTTGTTATATCTAATAATTCAACATCAGAATTTCCGTCATAATTAGGATTTGGCACTAAGGCGCTTCCTGCATTTACAGTAGGCTGTTGAATCACAGTATAAGTAGCAGGGCTAGCAAACATATTGTTCAAGTTAGTTTTAAGACCAACCTTAGAGAGGTTAACTACATTGTCACAGTTCTGAATAAGAGCAGTGAATAGTATGTTGTAAGTTCCGTCGCTTTGTCTAAGAGTATCAGCATTTAAAGCTGTTGCAATACATACTTGCTGGCAAGTAGCACACTCAATGTCAAAGTGACTTGAATTGTTGCTTAGTATTGGGTCGTTTTGGTCAAGACCATTGATGTTTGCAACATTTGATAAGATACCGGACTCTGTGATTTCAGCCGTATAAATAAATGTTCTAGAATTTCCAGAAGGAATGCTATCAATGGTAGTAATCAAATTACCGTTAGATAGAGTTAAACCTGGAGTGGAACTCACAATGTCAATTCCGTCAGGAATTACATTTTCAATTTTCACATTTGTAGCCGTATTTGGGCCATTGTTAGTTACGGTAATAGTGTATGTTACTTCGTCTCCAATTGATATCGCAGACTCACTACCTACTATTAAGATACCAACTTCAGCTTCTTCAGTTTGTACATCACAGTCTTCTATGATGACTTTGATTTGAGAAGGATTGCTATAGCAGCCAAGTTCCGATCTTTCAAAGACATAGTAGTCTCCAGTTGGCATTGCAGAAACATTGCCTAACATTGGAGAGTCAGAAGTGATACCAGTGTGGAATTCAAAAGTTCCATTTACGGTGCTTGGTGAGCTTAAAACATGGTCGTTTAAGTCTACCGTAGTCGCTGGACAAGTATTATTAGCTAGGTCGTTGACGGTTGGTCCAGTCACACCAGACATGTTAGTCACTTCCATGATTTCTGAGCTTAATGAGCTACATCCATCAGCATTAATAAGTTTAACAGTATAGTTTCCTGGTGTTCCTACTTTTATTGATTTTGTAGATTCGCCATTGCTCCATAAGTAACCTGCGGCTGTTTCATTTGCTTCAAGAGTTACAGAGTCACCTTCACAAATGATTGGTGATTTGTCTGTATCAATTGTAGGTATTACATCAATACCATTTACAGTGATAGTAACCGATGATGTTGCTGCGGTACAAGCTCCGTCTCCATCTGGGTCATTAGTGGTTAATGTAAGTGTTACAGAACCATTGCTTATATCAGCAGCACTATACATGTATTCCGATGTTGGACTCATTGCATTTGTAAATGTACCAGAGCCAGAAGTAGTCCATGTACTAGTTTGGGCTGAGCCTCCTATGCTACCCGTTAAGGTATAAGAGTCACCAGATAAGCAAACCGTGGCATCTGTTCCTGCTGAAGCAGTTGCTGGGTTAATTTGACAATCTACAGGTGACTCACAGGCTATAACACCTACGTCAATTTGTGCACCTGCACTATAACATCCATTTCCACCATTTTCGAAAACATAGAAAGTTCCGCTTGTGGCAATTGCCGTAGCGTTAGAAACTTCAGCAGAGTTTGGAGAATTCTCCATTCTGAATACAAAGCTTCCTCCTGATGTATTTATGGTGCTAGTGATAGCGTCATTAAGGTTTACAGTTTCTACCGGACACACATTTGAAAGTGTAGTTACAGTAGGAGGGGTAATACTATTATTAGTAACACCCACTGTGATTACGTTAGATTCTTCACTTTGGCATGTGCTACCTTTACAGAAGGCAGAGTAACTTGTCATAGTGGTAGGAGAAACATTTATTACTGAACCAGTTTCACCTGTGTTCCATACTACTGTTCCTACACAACCAGCAGCTTCTAATGTAGTAGATGCTCCTAAACAGATTTGAGTGTTTTCACACTTAAGCTGTGGAGGGAATGGGTTACCTACATTAATAGTAGCTGGAGCTGAAATTTCACTTTCACAAGTTCCAATCCAACATGAAGCAGTATATACAGTAGTTACTGTAGGGCTTACTGTGATAGATTCGCCAGTAGAACCGTCGCTCCATAAAACAGTACCCTCACATCCTAAACCATTCAGTGTAATTGATTCGCCTGGGCAAATTCTTGATGCACTACAGCTGATAACTGGAGAAGTAGGTGTAGCGTTTAAAATTTCAATAGTAATTGCATTGGAAGCATCAGAAAGACAGCTGCCTGCTTCACAGTTTGCTGTGTATGTGGTTTCAAAAACTGGTGAGACGGTTATCTCATTTCCTGTTTGACCATCTGACCATCTTACGATTCCGCTACAGTTAGTTGCAGTAAGCGTAATACTAGAGCCAGAACAAACCACTGTACCACTAGAAGTGATATTTGGAGAGTCTATGTCACCAATAGTGATGTTTATTGTATTTGAATTTCCACTTACACAAGTTCCTGTAGAACATGTAGCAGTGAAAGAAGTATTTGCTGAAATATTTACGGTAATAGATTCACCTGACTGACCATTTGACCAATTCACTGTTCCATTACAGCCTGTTGAAGTTAATGTTATGTCTGTGTTTTCACATACTTGTGAAGAAGAAGCTGCAATAACTGGGGCTTGACCAGTACCAACATTAATGTCAATAGAAGCCTCACCCGAACAATTACCTGAACCGCAAGTCACGGTATAAGTAGTATTCGCTGTTGGGCTTACAGATATTGAACCAGTAGTAGCTCCTGTGCTCCATAAAATAGCTTCAGAACAATTGGCAACGGTTAAAGTCGTGCTCTCTCCAGTACAAATTTCTGAAGATGAAGCTGAAACTGTTGGGTTAAGACCTGTGCCTACATTAATTGTTTCAAAGGCAGTTCCTGAGCAAGAGCTAGAACCACAAGTGACAGAGTATGTAGTAGTGGCTGTAGGTGAAGCGGTAATACTAGCAGTAGTAGCCCCTGTGCTCCATGTTACATTACCAGTACAGTTCGTGACAGTAAGAGTTACATCATCACCTGAACAAATATTGTTTGACGAAGCAGTAATGACTGGAGATTGTCCAGTACCTACTTCTATAGTGACAGTCCCAGAAGCGTCACCAGTACATGTACCTACTGTACACATGGCAGAGTAAGTAGTAGTAATACTTGGTGTTACATTAATGCTTGCTCCGGTCATACCGTTGCTCCAATTTACATTACCATTACAGCCAGCTGCAGTTAAGGTAACCAATTCACCAGAACAAATATTGGTATTGCTTGCTGCCACTGTTGGCGTAGTAGGAGCACTTACAATAATAGTTAGAAGGTTAGACTCTTCACTAACGCAAGTGTTTACTCTACATATAGCAGTATAATTAGTGATAGTGCTAGGGCTTACTTGAACAGAAGCTCCCACAGAACCATCAGACCATTCTACTGTTCCAGTACACCCAGCAGCCACCAAAGTGGTGCTTTGACCATTACAAATAGCCATATTGGTTGCGGAAACAATAGGTGTAAGTGGATTACATGCTGGTGTAACAATTATGTCCACAGTGTCTTCGTCATCTTCTCCTACTCCAGAAGCAGGGTTTGAATCAGGATCGCCTTGGTCGGAGGCTGTAACTTCGGCTCTGTTAGAAATGGTGCCACTTTCAGCAGTTACACTAGCTCTTATAGAGAATTGTAAGGTTTGACCAACGCCAATTACATCAAAATTAGCTTTAATCAAATTATCGTTTACAGAAATGCTACTAGCTCCAGATGATGAAACATGGCTTAAGCCTGTTGGTAAAACGTCTGTAACTTCTACATTGGTAGCGGCATCAGGGCCGTTATTGGTTACTCTAATACTATAGCTTATTTCATCTCCTTGAGATGGGCTGTTATCACTAACAAGTTTTTGAAGACTTAAGTCTGCAATTGGGTCGTCAGATATAACTCTAATAACTTCATCATCATCATCATCCTCGTTCGCTGTTAAGCCATTACCAGGAGTAGAGTCTAAGTCTACTTGGTCTGCACTCATTACTTCTGCTACGTTAATGATAGTTCCAGTACCTGTAACTCTAGTAGCGTATCTTAAAAAGATAGTCTGGTTAACAGCAATGCTAGGTATAGATGCTGTTAAAGTTCCAGCCGAGTTAGTCAAGTCACTACTTGATACAAATTCAAGACCTTCTGGCAATATGTCTTGGACAGTTACATTGGTAGCAGCATCTGGGCCACTGTTAGAAACTCTAATAGTGTAGTTTACAATATCATTTAAGGATACCACTCTATTATCAGCTACTTTAATTAGGTCTAAATCAACGAATAGCTCACAAGATTTTTGAACAATCTCTGCCACAGCAGGATTACTGTAACATCCAGCTCCTGACTTTTCAAACAAATAATAATTTCCTTCGCCAACGGCGTCTGTACTGGTCATGAGAGGCGAACTAGGCAATGGACCTGAATGCCATTCAAATACACCTCCTGGGGTGGTAATTCCATTAATAATAAGGTCATCAAGATTAATAGTTTCGCTGCCGCATACTTCAATTACATTAAAACATGAAGGGTTTGACGGTCTTGCATTTACCACAACAGCCACTGGTATTCTTGGATTAACACACGAAGAAGGCACTGAAGCTAGTTCCGCATAGTATGTAGTGGTGGTGGTAGGGTAAATTAATTCTTGAACACCACTTTGAGTGGTAAAAATAGGCGACCCTCCAGCTGAGCTATAATACCATAAAATGTCGCTAGCGTTTGTAGAACTAGCCATGACAAAAGTGGAGTCTCCTACACATAAATTATCATCAGTTACTGCTATAGAAATAATTTCGCTACAAGTTTCATTGATATAGATACCAGCATCAACATCATTATTGTTTCTTCCTTTATTTCCTAGTGGTAATGAAGTGTCAATACTTATTAGGTTTGTAAGTCCATTTGACCCTGCGTCGTTATTAACATTATCATTACTAACACCTGTAGGTGAAAAGGCATAACTTGATGGTGCCTCAAATTGTAGTTTATAATCGCCTGTTATAAGGCTGTCAAAAAGATAAAGACCGTCTCCATTAGTATAGGCACTGTCTATAACATTATCTAAATTATCTAGAAGTCTTACCAATATATTGGCTATTGGACTTTCACCAAAATCTTGAACACCATTTTCATTAGCATCTTGCCATACATAATCACCAATAGACCCGTAAGGACCTTCTTCTAATATGACTGGGCAGCAGCCATTGGCAGGACAAATAGTATTACTAGTTTCAAAAGTATAAGCACCTACACTGAATATGCTCAAAGTACTATCAGGGTTAATGCTGGCACCTACTGTGTTATTATCAACCTCTATACCATCCTTAAACCACCTAATTCCTACACCGCTATTAAATGGTGCAGGAATACTAATTTCATATGCTTCTCCGGGATACCAAGTGAGGGGTATAGTAAAGCAGGAATTGCTCATGTCGTCTTCATACAAGGAATTATTACCCGGGCTAGAATCTATATCATTTTGGTCGGCAGCTACAATTTCAGCCACACTGAAGTAAATACCTTGAGCTACTGCTTCGGCACTAATGTCTAATTTAATAGAGTCACCTGCTGCAAGAGAAGCAATGGTCCAATCAATAAGCCCATTGGCTGCATTGTAATTTGCTATCCCTCCAGTTTCTGGTGTTAAGGCTACATTAGTAAGTGCACCAAATGGAGTTTGGTCGTTGACCGTAATTCCAGTGGCATTGGTAGCTCCCTCGTTTTTGACGTAAATCGTGTAATTGATAGTTTCACCAAGCATGGGAGAAGATTTATCAATAGTTTGCGTCAAAGCAATATCAATATCTTGTCCGAATAGGTTTGAGGCAGAGAGCGTTAGAAACATGATCAAGGAGGTCATTAGTCTCAACGAGCCAGCTTTAAGTGATAGTGAAGTAGTCATATTATTTAGGATTTTGCACGAGTTGAAGTAATTGAAAGCAAGGTTCCTCTGGTTTTCATAAGTAAGTATAGTTTTTTCGATGGCAGTAGTGTTTTTCAGTTTTAAAGAGGCAGACTCTTTGAAACTCGTTGAACCATGAATCGGAGAAGACTCATCTGTATCTCTAAAAAGGGGAAATCCAAGACCGAAAATAGCTGTACTATTTTTAACCTTGGTGCCTGTTAAATACGTCGGAGAACTTTCGTTATCCTTTCTAGTTTTTAAAGTAAACATTTGTGTCATCTGCAATCAGATTTTGTTCAAGAAAAAAAGCAAAAATTGATTTTAGCCAATTTTTGAAACAGATCTTTCCCGAACCATTAATAATGGAACGAAAATTATGCCACAAGGATGAACTGATTGAACTATTCACAGGCTCCTTCTTAAGGGTTGCTGTAATCTGCTTATTTTCAGTTGTTTCCATTGTGGTGTCTTCTGTTTGCTCAAATTGGTGTAAATCTCCTCTAATAGCCATTTTTTAATAGGAATCGCTAGGAAAGGGTATCACTAAAACTGTGCCAAAAGAATACACCATTCTGGTTTACAGATTGGTTTAGTAACTAAATGAAAAGGGGTTTGCCTTGAAGGTAGGTGTTTTTTTTCTTAAAAATCGTGGCCTAAAGACAGGTAAAATTTACCTTTGCCAAACTCTTTATTTTCTAATCCAAAGCCATAGTCGGCCTTTACGAAAAAGCCTAATAGCGTGGTTCTTATACCTCCTCCATATCCAGAAAGAAAAGGGTTTTTGAAGTTAGTGACAACGGCGTAAAACGGGCTGTTGTCCCCCTGAACTTTAGAGCCCCCAATAATCTGAGTGTTTAAGCTATTTTGACGACTCCAAGGTCCTTTGTCTCCGTTCCAAGCTGTACCTATGTCATTGAAAAGAACCAGTTGCAGATTTCTTATCATGCTAGATGTTACTGTGTTTTTAGAGAAGTATCCAGCTAAAGATAATCTAAGTTCTAAGTTAATTAATATGTGCTTTGAACCATATAATTTAGCAAAATCAAACCCTCGAAGATTTCCTGCATAGTTATAAAAGACGATGTCTTTCAAGTTTCCTGAAGTACCACTTGTTTGACTAAGATTACTATAAATATCTCTGTTTAGAGTGTTTTCCATACCGCCCAAGAATGTGTATTTAGGGCTCATTCCGTATGAGTTTCCAAAATTAAACCTTCCAGCAAACTGAATGCCTGATGTAATGTTTTGATAATGGCGGAGGTCTATATTAAGACCATTAAAGTTTTCGTCTGGATTGGAGAATGCAAGGTTCTTTTGATACGAAACCTTAGCACGCGTTCCAGAAAGAAAGCCATCTCCTAGTAATTTTTTGGTATTGTCATAGACTATTTCTGCCTTTAAACCAGCGTATGAGTTACTCTTAATTTCGTTTGCCACCTCGTAATAGTCAATGTCATTATTGAAAAATACCGATGGTAAAAGATTTACTTTTAAGTTTTGACTTAATGGGTAACTTACTGTTCCCATAAGTTTGTGAAGAAGTATTCTCCTACTAAGGGTTTCTCTCCTTAAAGCGATATTTAGGGGGTTGAGAATGTAAAATTGTTTCTCTGAACGGGAGTCAAGAATGACAGAACGCCTTTCAAAAGTAAGACCCCAATCCACCCTTTTTTCATAATTAAAGTAGCTCGCTTTAATATCATGATTTTTTACAGTAGGGGTAATGAAAAGATTAAAGTCGATAACATGATTTTCTAGTAAATCATTTAACGTTAAACCTGCGTTTAAACCTAAACGGCGAATAGGGTCGTTATAAATATCTGTTTTAAGCTCTTGGGCTAAAAGTAAATTTTGATAAGCCTTAGGGGCGGATATCTTTAGTTCTTCTGTGGTTCTTGAAAGCCTACTCCTGTTAAAAGTACTGGTTTGCTCTGGAAGTACGTCACTTAAGAATTCTTTAGATTTTAGAACATTGACTTCATCAAATTCGTAATGTTCGGTGTCAACTTCATCGTCTTTTAGATTGGCTAATTTAGGAACCTGGTTAGCTGTTTTTTTGAAGTTTGGTTTTTGGTCCTCTGGCGAAGATACCGCAATTTTCTTTGTTTCAGGAGTAGCTCCATTCGTTAGATAATAGGCTTTCCATTGTTCTAAAAATCTATTAAACGAGATTCCTAAAGTGCTAGTAATGCTACTTTGTTCGGCTCTTATGATTCTGGTAAGATTAAGAATGTTTGAGATATTGTCTCTGCCGTACCTTTCTGCTATGTAGTGCCAAATAGATTGTCCAATTATCTCCGCATCTTCAGAACTAAGATGGTTTAATTTTTTACCATCGTTTTTTAAAATGGTCTCCTTTACTTTAGCTATGTCTTCGGTGGTCATGCCATCTTTAGCTATGTAAGCTGCTATTCCACTCATGTACCATTCGGGAACAGTAAGAAGTAATGAGCTTTGAAGTACCTCTTTTAAAGAACCGCCAAAGAGCATATCATAAACAAAAAGACCAGAGATTTCTTCTACCAGTTGAGTTTTGAAAATGCTATCATTTCCTGTGTAAGGAATTTCAATACGAGATCTTGAGAGATTAAGAATGCCACCATCATATTCTATTGGTGTGGTTAAGCCAATATTACTCTGCTCCATTTGGCGTGGAGTGTTGTAGAGGAATATTTTCATGGTGGTAAAAGGCGTGTAACCAAGAATGTCAGTTATCTTCTGGTATTCCTTTTCCGCTATTTTCGCGGCTTTCATTGCAATGTCTTGTCCGCCACGGTAGTAATTAAATTCAAAGTTATTACTATTGATCGTTTTCCAATCAAGCTTACGGAGCTGGATTCTATTTCTGCCAAAGGTTTCTTGAGTGACGGAATAGTACCCTTGGGAAAAGGCCGTCAAACTTCCTAAGAATAGAAGTAGCGTAAAAACTTTTTTCATAGTAAAAGACTTAAAAATAATGCTTACGAATATAACGTATAAAACCGCTCAATAGTTGATTCAGCGTCAATTTCTTTTCCTTCTGTAAGGTGTTCTGCCAATTGTTTTGAAAGGTATGGGGCTAAGGAAACACCTTTGGTACCCAAGCCATTAAATATGACAATGTTGGGGTATTTTGGGTGTGCTCCGAGTATAGGCCTTCGGTCATCTACGGCAGGTCTAATACCGGCAGACTGAGCAAATATTGTAGGCACTGGACTTAGGAAGTTTTTAGACTTTTCTAAGATATCCTCTTTTGCTTTTTGAGTAGTTTCAAAGTCTAGGTTATCCCAGTCATAGGTGGAGCCCATTTTGTATTTGTTTCCACCCATAGGCATCAGCCAAGCCCCTTGGTTTATGATCTCTTTTATGTTGATGTTTTTTGGTAATGTTACATCCAAAGTTTCTCCTTTGACAGGGTTAAAAGGAAGCCAGTTAAATAAGGTGTTGTTTTTGACATGAAAACCTTCACAAAAAATAATTTTTGAATATTTAACTAATTTGTATTCAGCTGTTTCTTTAGCTATGTCTAAACTTTCGTAATCAAAATTACCTTGTTCTAAGATTCCTTTTTTATGGAAATATTGAGCAGATTTTTCTATAAATAATGGTACATCAAGTCTGCCGCTTTCTGAGGTTAAAATACCTCCAAGTGGAGCTTGAATTATGTCTTTTAATTCCTCTTTAGTTTCTTTGTTTTCAAGAAGGTCTGAAAGGCCTTTAGTTTCAATTGCCCGAAGAAATTGAGACTTCTGATTTTCGTTTTTGTAAGGCCTAAATAATGGTATTTTATGAAGTAGTTTGGTATTTAGGGAAACTTCTAAGTCTTGATAGAAAGTATTAAGATAAGAAAAGGTTTCTTGCTGTTTCCAGGTTCTAGCCAACCGCTTTCCCGTAACTGGATTAAACATGCCTCCAGCCACTTTTGAACTACTAGGTAGCTCTTGATTTTGAATAATTTTTATGCTTTTACCTCTTTGAAGAAGTTGATGTGCTATGCACGTTCCTGCTAATCCTTGACCTACAATTAGATAATCAGCTTCCATATTAGGCTTTTCGCTTTGACATGGTTAGTTCGGCCATAATGCATACCATCTCTATTTGTTCGTCGAGTGTCATGTGAGACGTGTCCACTATTTGGGCATCTTCTACCTGAATTAGAGGGCTTTCTTTTCGCGTAGTGTCTATTTTGTCTCTTTTTTCAATATTGGCAATGATTTCTTCAAAACTTATCATTTCACCTTTTGCCATGAGCTCTATCTGACGCCTTTGAGCTCTAATGATAGGGTCTGCAGTCATAAAAACTTTAAGTTCGGCATCTGGGAAAACTACCGAGGCTATATCTCTTCCGTCCATAACTACACCTCTTTTTTGACCCATTTTCCTTTGTTGGTCTACCAAGGCTACACGTACTTCGGCTATGGCACTTACATCACTAACTTTATTGGCCACATAAAGCTTTCTTATTTCATTTTCTACGTTAAGACCGTTCAGGTGTACTTGGTTTTCACCAAACTTATTTCTCCTAAATTCTATATTGATTTCGCTTAAAGCTTTGTTTATATCGCTTTGGTCGGTCAGTGAAATGTGCTTTTCATGAAAATAAAGCGTAACAGCCCTATACATGGCACCTGTGTCAATATAGGCATAACCTAAATTAGCAGCCACACCTTTGGCAGTAGTTGATTTTCCGCAGCTAGAATAGCCGTCTATGGCTATGATGATTTTCTCCATTCAGATTTATTTGTTCAAAAATAAGTGGATACTATTTAAGAGCCTAATAAAACAAAAACCACCTCCGTTTGGAAGTGGTTTTTGTTAAAAATAAGAGCTAGCGAAGCTTATTGAGCAGCTACTAGGTTAATGCTTAATTGAACGTCGTTAGAAAGAACCATTTCTTTCACAGGAACGTCAAAAGAAACATCGTATTTCTTACGGTCAAAAGTAAGGTTACCAGTGATGTTAGTTACATCTCCTACCGTTACTATTGCTACGTCTTCTACAGTTTCTTCGTTAGTAATACCTCTTACAGTAAGATTACCAGTAACAGTAGTTCCAGTAGAACCAGTGATTTCAAAAGTAGCAGTTGGGAATTCTTCAACATTGAAAAAGTCTGGAGAAGATAAATGACCTACTAATTTTTCTTTTGTGCTGTTTTCGTCATACGTAGTGTCAGTAGGAACAATTGAAGTTAAGTCAACTACAAATTTTCCACCTGAAACGGCTCCACCTGTAATATCTACAGAACCTTCAGTAATTGTTACATTACCAGTATGCTCTTTAACACCAAGCATAACACCTTTCCACTCTACAGAACTAGCGGCAAGGTCTAAATTAACTGTTCCATCTTCAAGCATTGCTGATTCTGCTTCTTCAGTTTCAGTTGTTTCAGAAGAAGTACATGATTGGAAAGAAAGAGCGGCCATAAATGCAAGGCCTAAAAGAGTAATTTGTTTCATATTTTTAATATTTAATGTTTTTTGTATGTTCTTACATACAATTGCATAAACAACTTAAAGTCAAAAAAGTTTATTGTTTGAAGGATTTATTTTATTTCGTTTGAGATATATGTAAAGATATTTCCAAAGTCAGTGGGACTAAACCATTTGAAAGTGTCTTGATTTCTAAACCAGGTCATCTGTCTTTTGGCATAACGGCGTGAGTTTCTTTTGATTAACTCTACCATAGTGTTTTGGTCAATATCACCATCTAGAAAGCTAAAGGCTTCTTTATAGCCTACAGTTTGGAGGGCATTTTGGTCTCTGTATTGGCTTACACTTTTAACTTCGTCAATGAGTCCTGCAGCAAGCATAAGGTCTACTCGATGGTTTATTCTTTGATAAAGTTCTTCTCTTGGGCGTTCTAAAGCCACTTTTATGATTTCGAAAGGTCTGATTTGTTTTTGCTGAATTTGCCAAGAAGAGAATGGTTTGCCAGTAAACTGCGAAACTTCTAAGGCTCTGATGACTCTTTGGGCATTTGAAAGGTCGGCTTCGGTGCAGTATTCTGGGTCTAATGTTTCTAATTCTGTTACTAAATCATCTAAACCCTCGGTTTCTAATCTTTGTTTTAATGCCTCCCGGAAGCTGGAAGGCACTTCCGGAATGTTGTCAAAACCGTGGGTTATGGCTTTTGCAAACAAACCTGAACCACCTGTCATGATGGCGATGTCTTTGTTTTGAAAGTAAATTTCTAAACTATTTAAAACTCCTTTTTCAAAATCAGCAACGGTGTAGTTTTGGTCAATATGGAGGTTGTTAATGAAATGATGTGGAACCTGTGCAAGCTCTTCAGCTGTTGGTTTAGCGGTGCCAATACTTATTTCTTTATAGAACTGTCTGGAGTCACAAGAGAATATTTCTGCATCCAGTTTTTTGGCCAAGGCCAAACATAAATCTGTCTTTCCTACAGCAGTAGGACCAACTATCAAAACTAAATATTTCTGTTTTTTCAATGACCAAAGGTGTAAATTACCGTCACAAAAATAGCTAAATGCATTTTTAAATTTTATATTATAACATGGAGTCCTTACTTTTTATATTAGCTCTGGCGATAGGTGCCATAGCAGCATGGCAAATTTTTGTGTGGCGTTACAGCGTAAGCAAACGCAAGAAAAAAGAACTGTTAGAAACAGAGTCAACTATACTTTTGGAACGTATTGAGAAAGTTTTTAAGGTGATATTGGCCGAAGGCTACTTCTCCGAAATTTATGATCATAGCCATAAGAAAGACTTTTGGGGCTTGTTTGAAACCCATAAAAAGGCTTTGATAGTGGCCAAAGCCAAAGTTTCTATTGGCTTTGATTTTTCAAAAATGACTTGGCGACTGGAAGAAGGTAAAAAGAAGATTGTGATTGAAAATTTCCCTAAAGCTGAGGTGCTTTCCATTGACCCTCAATACAAATTTTACGATATAAACCAGGGCTTAATGAGTAGGTTTAAACCAGAAGACTACACCAAAATTATTGGTGAAGCTAAAGACCTCATGAAAGAGAAAGCTTTAGAAAGTGATTTGCCATCTTCTGCCAATAAACAGATTAGCGTAATCATTAAGCAGCTTGCCAATTCTATGGATTGGGAACTAGATATTCATGAAGAAAAACCTACCAAATTTAAAAGCATAAAAGAAACCATTAAGGGTTATCTTAAGGTTTGATTTATGCTTTAGTGTTTTCTGCAAATCTTAATTTAAAGCTTCTCTTCGTTTTTTGATTTCTCTCCATGTGGTGAGAATAATGTTATTATCTTCCAAATACTCTTTAAAAGCAGGATCCATCATAGCTAGCATGTCTCCTTTTCTAGTAGGGCCAGAACCTGATATTTCTGGAAAAACCTCAGTAGTCCAAGTACAGTGCATGATAACCATGGTAAGGCCAGGTTTTAGGCTTTTTATGGTCTTGATATATCGCTTTGTTTTATACGCTTGCAGTTCAGTGTCGCTCATCTTTTCGTCGCCTTTCCAGCCGTAAGATATGTTATGAAGATCATCTAGAACAGGTAAATTGGCATCCCATAATTGTTTTCCTATGGCATTTGTCACTTCCTGAGTAAGACCAGCAGAAGCAGCTGTTTTAGATATCATGGTGTTATGTCCTCCTGGGAACATGACTGGAATACCTTCTTCCATTCCAACTTTTAGGTACCTTTCTAGGAAACCTTTTGTGGCAAAAAGCGTCCCCATGTGAGAGTCTAAGTGAGTAGGTTCCCATCCCATGGTGCGGCTCCTTTCTAGCTGAGCCCTTATCTCTGTTTCTATTTCGTCTGGGCTAGCATGTGTAGCGGTAGCCATTACAGAAGGCCATATGGCTCCTTGTTTGTCTACTAGTCCTGGCACGGCTGGTTTGCCTGCCAAAGGTCCCCATCTATAATCGCCAAATTCAGAGGTGAGGGTTAGGTGTAATCCTGCATCCGTGTTAGGATTTTTATCTAAATATTTAAAGAAACCAGGAATCCAAGGGCAGGGCATCATCATGCTTAAGGAGTTCGCTACTCCCTCTTCCATAGCTTTTATGGTTCCAAGGTTAGAGTCGTAACTCATGCCTACATCGTCAATATGTAAGATTAATACTTTGCTGCCTTTTGGGTAGCCTAGTTTTTCCGCATAGGTTTCTTGGCACTGAGCATATATGGTATTGACTAAGAAAAAGAGGGTTATAAGGTATTTCATTTTAATGGCTGATAAAGTTTTTTGATAAAAATAATTAGACGGATGTTAACTTTTATAATGATTACTGAACAAACAGTTAAAAGTACCATTAAAGATAAGCAATCATGAAAAATAAAATTATAAGTGTATTGATTTTAACCATTTTAAGTGCTTCGACGGTTGGTTATTCTCAAATATTCAGTGCAGAACGCCTTTTGAAAAGAGCAAAAGAGCGAGTAAATAACAGAACCGAACAAAAAGTAAATGATAAAGTAGATTCTGGGGTAGATAAAGTTTTGGACGGAGTCTTTAGAAAAGTGGACCAACCTATAGCTAAAAAGGAAAAGAAACCAGAACCAGCGGAGGCTCAAACTGCTGATTTATTGGGAGGGCTTTTTGGAGGATTGGGCAATGCCCCAACACCACTTTCAACTTATACTTTTCAGTCTTCCTATGTGATGGAAATTAAAGTGTCAGAGAAAAAAGAGACCACAGAGATGACTACTAAGTATTTTTTTGATAAAAATGGGGAGCATGTAGGTTCAAAAGTGCTTTCAATGTCAAGTAGTAAAAACCTAAATAAAGAAGCTCAGGCTATTGACTTTATGGTGATGGATACCAAAAATAACGGCATGTACTCTTTCATGAATATGAATGGCAAAAAAAGCATGATAGGTGTTTCGCTGGGAAAAGAAACCCAAGAAGATATACAACAACTGGTTAACGAAGGAAACGAACATGGAAGTTTTGTGAAGACAAACGAGACGCTCACCATAGCAGGCAGAAACACACACGCCTATATCATGACGGATGAGAAGGGTACGGTGAGTAAAACATGGATTAGCGATAAAGCAGTACCTGAGGTAGCGGCATATTATAAAACCTTTCAAAAAATGATGCGAAACGACAAGAATGCAAAAGCTAATCCTTATGCAGGAAATGCTGAAATGAACAAGTTAGTTAGGGAAGGAAGGGCCGTTTTAGGAATGGATAGTAAGGACAAAAAAGGAGCAGAAACCCAGCTTAGAATTAAAGAAATTAAGGCAAAGGATGATTTTACTTTTAACACCACAGGTTACGAAAACATGATGGACATAAGTAAAATCATGAGCGATGCTCAAAATCAGAATAACTAAAATTAAACAAAGAATACCAATGAGAAAATTAATCCTAAGTACCCTAAGCATATTTGCTTTAGCCGCATGTCAGTCTGAAAGCAACAGCGAAACTCTGAAAGAAAACATAGAAGAACAAGTAAAAGCCAAAGGTGAAGTATGTGATTACCTGACAGATGATGATGTGCGGGAAGTGTATGGCCTTGATGAATCAAATCAAATCAGAAGACATGAGAGTTATGGGATATGTAGTTTGGATTGGAAAAAGGACCCTACTGTAGACCCAGCATCTAACCATTACTCCGTAAGTATGAATTTTAGTACCCTAAATGCTACCTCTGAAGAAGAAGCAGCTAAGGGCTTTGATTTGATTATCTCTAGAATGACTGGCGGTATGAAAATTAGTAATGAAGCCATTCAAGAGAAGGCAAAAGAAATGGGAATAGATACGGACTTAAGCGGAGTCTTAAAAGATGGTGTAAGCGTGAAAGGTCAAACATTTTCTGAAGTAGATGGAGTAGGAGATAAGGCTATGTGGAGTGTCAAAACATCACAATTGACCGTTTTAGAAGGAACTGAAGTTTTCTTTGTGAACACCTATTGTGGAGGTGATAAAGCCGAAGCATTAGAAAAAGCAAAGGCCATGGCTGGTAAAGTAGCAGCTATGTTATAATTATAAATAACTCTCAGTATTTCAGAAGAAAAGAGCTTGGCCATTTTGCCAAGCTCTTTTTGTGTTTGCTTAATTGCTGGAAGTTTAATTTGAACCGCATGGGTTTTCTATTTTAGCTTCAAATACAACACCATTATTAACTTCAAAACCAGGGTTTAGTATGATTGATTTACCAGCATTATAGTTAATGTTAGCTGCGGGGTTTAGGGAGTTAGTGGCAGTAATAAATTCTATGGCTTCATGGCTAGTATCGACCCCATTGATATCTTGTGTAATGTCTAAAGTTGCGGGAGCTTCGCAGAAAAATTCATAAGCTCCTATATCGGTTTTACCAAAATGGGCTGTTCCTAAAATGTCTGTACTATAGCTTATTGTACTACTATCACCTTTGTCAATGGCAGGACTACCGAAGCTTAAGCCTAGTCCATCATCTGCCGTGAAAAACAGACCATCGAAACCTCTTGGATTAGCCATGTTTTTGAAATTTGGAATAGTATCTAGGTTATGTCCACCGTCAATAGCTTGGTCAAAGTTCCAAGCGGTACTTCCACCAGAACCTTGCATGATGGAATAAGCCATTTTATCAATTTTATCTCCCGTAAGCTCAATATTTGGTAAAGTGTCTCCCAGGTTACCCCAAATAATGCTATTAAGCACATTTGTTTTGCTAGACCCACCACCAATGGTAATGCCACCACCAGTCGCAATTTCTAAGTCTGCTGTGAAATCTGAGCTGTTTATATCTGCCACGCTGTTTGCCAAACATTCGTTATTCACTAGTGTTACATTTGATAGGTCGGTTCTCGCATTATAAGACCATAGAGCTCCACCTTTACTGATGGCATCGGCATCTTCAAAAATACTTAGCTTGCCATTTGAGTGAGCCCTTGCATCTGTATCGGTAGTGTTATTACTAAAAAGAACATTTCTAAGTATAGCATATTCTAGGCTTGTGCTGTTGATGAAAATGGCTCCACCGTAGGCATCTGCATTGGCTTCTGTACTAGCTGTATTATAGTCACCGGCACCACTAGATTGAGCATCCGAATCGGTGTTTGCTTTTGCTAAGTTTTTATAAAAGATAGAATTGGTAATTTGAGGAACGGAACTTGATTCAAAGTAACAAGCTCCACCAAATGCTTCAGCCTCTCCTTCAGATTCACTATAAGGTTGCGAAGTTGAGTTGGCATGCAAAGGAGCGGTGGCAATAGTTTCACTGTTCAATTCACAAATAGCACTATTTTCAGAGAAGAGGCATTTATTAAATACAGGATTTCCTCCAATTCTTGAAAATACAGCCCCACCAAAAGAGGTAGCATAGGCCTCATCATAAGCACTACTTTCGCCATCTGCCAGAGAATGTGCCTGAACTACAGCTTCCACTCGGGTATTGGTTTTGGAAATAGCTTGATTAAACTCAAACGTGACATTTTCAAATACAGGTGAGCTTCCAAAATAATTATAAAATGCACCTCCTTTGCTATTGGAACTGGCTTCTGAGTAAGCTGTCGCTTCAATATCTTGTGCCGAACTTCCTAAGTTAATATCGCTTAGAGCGTATGAAGAGGTAGTGGCTTTAGTAACCGCATAATTATACCTGAAAATGCTGTTTTCTAGGTGAGGTGCAGCGTCACGATTATTATAGAATGCACCACCATAGGCTAAAGCACTGGCTCCCACGTCGGCATCTGAATCCGTGTTGGATTCAGAAGTACTTTGCTCTGCAGAGCTGAAATCATAGGCGTAATTGTGCTGAAAAGTACAGCTGTCATACTCGCTGTGACTTTCTTCAGTATTATAAATGGCTCCACCGTAAGTGGCTCTATTATGCTCAAAAACGCAGTTATTTATAGTAGGGGAGGAGGAGTAGTTAGTTAAACCAGCTCCGGTATTATGATTATATGTATAGGTTTCAAAAGTGAAGTCATTCTCGCCTTTGGCATGCCCTGATGTTATGACAAACCCATCTATTATGGCAGCGTTTGATAAATTTGCCGTAGTGATAACATGGTAAACATTATCTCCAGAATGATAAAATGTTACGTTTTCTGCTATGCCTACAATGGAGTCATTCTGTAAAATGTCACCACTTAAAATGCTCAAATTCGAATGCCAATTTCTTTGGTTCCTTTCGGTTTCCGTGCCATTAAAACCTCCAAATACTTTGACATCATGACTGAAGTGAAAGGTCTTTTCTTTTAGTCCTGGGTCTGCTGGCGATGGCGTTTCTGTAGGTAAATAAGTGCCAGCTTTTACCCATATTTCATCATTGACCGTGGCTAGGTCTATGGCATACTGCAAGTCTTTAAAAGCATTTGACCAGCTCAGTCCGGATAGAACATTGTCAGGTTTTTGTGAATCAACATAGTAAACACTTTGGGCGGTAGCCTTATGAATAATCAGGCTTAATAGTAGGCAGGAGAGTATCTTTTTCATGAACTTTTATCATTAGTTCATAAAAGCTCCTAAAGGTTAACACCCGTGGCAATATTTTAGTTGGTAATTCCGCAACCACCAGTCTTTGCAACAAAAACGGTTCCTGTATCTGCCTTAAAGCCTGGTTCTAAAATGACAAAGCCTGCGTCATAAGTCATATTGACATCACCAGTTAATTCATTTGAGGCGGTTATATTTTCTTCTATTGACGTAAAAAATGTGCCTTTACCTCTATCAAAGTCGTCTTTAGAGCTACTAAGTATAATGTCTCCGCTACAGCCTTTGCAAAGTCCTTTTTGATTCAAACAGAAGTCTGACCAGTTGGTAATTATGTCATTATTGTCGGTTATTTTAGAATGCGAAATTGGATTGAAAACAGTGCAATACTTGTAAAAGGTGTTTGGCAGGCAGCCAGATATGTTTGTATAGCTAAAATCTAAGTCAATTATGTTATTTGAGTTTGCCAAGCTAATAGGTAAAATACCATAAAAATTATTGTGAGATAGATTGACTAATTCGAACTCTGATTCTGCCTCATAAAGACCAATAATATCTCCTTCAAAAAGGTTATTATCTAAAAGTATTTCTGTAAGTGAATAAAGCTTTGGTAAGTTATTAAAGGGGTTTCCGGTGAATTGATTATGAGAGAGATGAAGTTTTCTAACTGATAATTGATTCATTTCTGAAGGTAATGTCCCAGAAAAGGCATTGTGGCTTAGGTTAAGGTCAACAAGGAACTCTAGGTCGCCCATTTCTGCTGGAATACTTCCAGTTAGGTTATTCTGATTTAGCCTTAGGTAGTGCAAGGTTGGAATATTGCCAATGCTGGCGTCTAGGGTGCCTGTCAAGTTGTTGTTTGGTAGATTGATTTCATAAACCGACTGTATACTTACAGTCCCCCTACCTTCAATCTCAAAGAAATCAGACTCGATTAAAACAACACCATAAAGATCTGATGCTGGACAGTCTACCGTGGGGCCTATACCATTTTTGATATTGCTCCAGCCAGTAGTGTCTGTCCAGTTATCACCATTGGTACTAAGGTAGAGGCTTTTCAGAGCTTCCCAGTCTGCTATGTAGCACTCTTGGCTAAAAACACTTTGGCTAAAACATATTAAAAATATGGTGATGAGCTTTTTCATGGCTATAAGTTTTATGACTTAGTGCCTGCTCACAGAAGAAAGTAAACATAGACCGTGCATTTTTTTGAAATCAATTTCTGAGCTATTAGAAATTAATCTTTTTTGATTTTATGTTTACCTTTAAGTCAGTACAAGCACTAATATTTGAAGCAAATAGATTTACTCAAGTCTGGAAACCAATTAGCCTTAAAGGCTTTTTATGGAGAACATAAATCGGCTTTTCTGTTTTTTGGTAATAGATATGATTTAGGCCAAGAGGAATTAACAGATGTCTACCAAGATGCCTGTATAGTGCTTTTTGAAAAGCTTAAGGCAGGTAAATTAGATGACATAAACAGTAGTTTGAAAACCTATTTGTTTGGTATTGGAAAGAATTTAATCTTCAAACGGTTTAAGCAAAAAGCAAAAACGGTTGACTTAGAAAATATAGAAATAGTCAATTTTGAAGACCCATTTGAAGAGGAAGAAACTTTAGAAGAAAGACGCATGAGAGCGGCTTTTGTGAAACTAGGAGGGCAATGCCAAGAGGTTTTGAGGCTGTTTTACTATGAAGAGAAAAGTTTGGATGAAATAATGTCAATACTGACTTATAAAGACAAAAATGTATTAAAAAGCCAAAAGTCAAGATGTATGAAACAGCTGAAGGCTTTGGTGAAGAAGAATGGATAAAGAGGACGAAATTATAAAAAAAGCGATTGTCAGAAATGAGCGGCTAAAGCTCAAACAATTTCTGGCAGAAGAAGATGAGCTTGCTGAGCCCAAGAAGCCCTGGTGGCCTTACGCCATAGCTGCAGCTATGCTTTGTGTGGCTGCCTTTTCGTTTTGGATGTTAAATGAAACAGAAACTCAGCCAGACCTATATGCCGCCTATTATCAAAAATACCCGAATGTAGTTTCACCATTGACACGAAGTGCAGCGGAGGTTTCTGAAAAAGAAAAGCTGTACCAAGACTACGAAAAAGGAGATTATGCTTTAGCTATTTCGGGTTTGGAATTATTGAAATCAGACACGGCTTCTTTCTACCTTGCCCTAAGTTTGATGGAGTGGGAAGAATTTGAAAAGGCAGTTACTATACTGAGTTTGGATGATTTGTCTAACTCTACTTTTAACTTATATGCCAAGTGGTATATGGCTCTTTCTTTGCTTAAAATAGAGGATGAAACAGGAGCAAAGCGTTTGTTAAAAGAATTAGAAAAGGAAGATTTTGCTTTGTCTGAAAATGTTCAACTTCTCCTAAAAGACCTTAATGCCAAATAGCCAATTGGCAAAAGTAGGAGCAATAGCCACCAATAGTTATTCGCTTCCAAATCTACAGGCGAATTGTCACCCACAGTCACAAAACCAGCCCAATAAAAGGGATGCTGCTTTAAAGGGTTTTCCTTGATAAACTGCCTTTTGGCATTACTTAGGGCTATATTTTTAGCTTCACCATTTTTCATGTTCTGGTAAAAATGCTTCATCAGTTCAGCGGTTTCTGTATCAGGAATTCGCCATAAACTATGTACTACAGAGGCTACACCAGCATAAGTTAAAGCCCTAGACAAACTCATCAATCCTTCACCCACCAGTTCTTGCCCCACCCCCGTGTTACATGCACTTAAAGTCACCATGCTAGCAGGGAAGTTTAGGTTATAGAGTTCTTTGAATTTTAGTTCTTCGTCATTAGAAAAAACTAACGATGACGACTCGTAATTAGTGGTGTCCATATGGGCATGCATGGCCAGGTGGTAGGCATTGTATTTACCTAGTGATGCTAAGAAATTCGCTTTGGTTGCGGCATTATTTAATAACTCATAAGTGGGTGTTATTTGTGCTATATTTTCTGTCTCCGCCACATTTTCGGGGATATTCAGGTATTTGCTATTTTGATAATTAGGGGCAATGCTTAGCAAGCCAGAGGCTTTTTTCTGGCTTTCATGTTGCAAGAATTGGATGCCGTGAGCATAACTTATTTGATGTTTAAGACCAATTGGCTCTCCATTTGAAGTCAAAGTTTCAAAAGGTAATTCTTGTAAAAAGCTTTCAGGAATTATGATGATTTGCTCCTTTAAGTTTTCGGCTATTGGTGCTATAAGTTTATCAAAAAGATAGGTGGAGGTTTCTTCCCATGAAGCATCCAGCGTTCTAATTTGTTGAATATAGGTATCTATACTTCTGCTCAAACTATCTTTATCTCCGAGATGATAAAGCTCCACCATTTCTTTATGTGCGTAGGTGGCAAAAACTTCATTTTCTGTCACGAAATACCTCAATATAGATTGGTTTTCTTTAAGCCCATCTAAGATTTTTTTGACAGAGAATTCATGATAACTGTTCCTGTCAAAGCTTTTATTTTGCTTGGCTATTTCTAGTTCTGCGGTGCTAATACTATCTTTTATAGCCGTTTCTTCTGGGGTGTTCTTCTTAATGTTTGCTAGCTTTAATTGGAGCCTATTTTTCTCTTCAAGAAGATTTTCTGGCAAGTTTAGGTTCTCCATGTTCTTATTTAAAAAGGAGTTCCAGAGGTGCTGTGAAGAGCCATTTTCTATCTTTTCAAGTATATCTAAGAGTTGGGTCTGGCTAAAATTGGCAGCTTTTACATTAAAAAGGATTTCCTCATTGATAGTCTTATGTGTTTCGTCTAGTGGAAAATTGAAGGTGCCTTTTTCGTAGTATATTAGAAATATTTTGAGCGAAAGCTGAGAGAGGCTTAAAGCCGTTTGCTGGTATTCTTTATTATCTCCGGCCGATTTCCTATAAACTGCAGATGCAGAATTTAATATATACATCCATCTATTAGAAATGGAATTATTGATGTCATCAAGGCTCATGTTTTTGATATCAATTTCCTTGTCAAGAAATCGCTCGATAGCATTTTTGACCATGCTCTGAACCTCACTTGCGTTTTCTGGTTTTGCCATCAATTTGGCCTCCGTAAGTTTGAGAATTAAGTAGCTTATATCATTGTTCTCAAAGCTCTTTTCTGCTAAACTTTTCCGTGTGTATTCTAGCATTAAATCTGGCATATCTTGGGCATAATACAGTGAGGCATAGTTAGAAAGGGCCTTCATTTTATTATGGTCTGACCTTGCCAATTCCAGCATTTTGTCAAAATAGGCTTTGGCTTCGTCAAAATGTTTTTCGTTTAACATGCCGTATCCCATGCTGTCAAACGCATACAGATAATGGTCAAAATAGCTATCTAGTTGATGTCTTTGATGCCAAGCGGTAAATTCAGCTAAAAGCTGGGTATATGCTTTTTTGTCAGGTCTGAGTACTAGAAAGTAGCTTTTGGAGTAATAAAACTTGTAACCAAATATTTGAAGCTGCTCTTCTGTGATGTCAAATTCGCCAGACTGTAATCGAGCAAAATATTCTTCGAAATTGTGAAGAATTTGCTGGCCATTTTCCCAGTCTCCGTACTCCTGCATGTTTTGAAGTAAATTCATAAAAGACGAAACCATGGCACTTGGCTCATTTTTTTGATGATACTTCCAGAGTAAGTCATGAGCTCGTGTATTATAAGCTTTGCTCTTATGTTCTATGTCTATTTGCCAATAGGCAAAACCCGCTTCACCAAGAATTATTGGGAGGAGAATGTCGTCTTCAATTCCATTTTTATCAAGAATTTCAATGGCCGTATTATGATTATCAATACTTCCGTTATAATCCTGATTGTGATATAAACTGTAGCCTTTTAAATAATAATAAAGGGCTTTACTTTTAGGTGTGCCTAAGTCTTTCTTCTTCTCAAGCTGATATTTTTCAAAGTAATATTGAGTGGTGTCATATCCGAAATTATCGCCTAAATAAGTGATTCTTGGTTCTAGATATTTGAAGAGGCTATCTACCGCATTTGGCTCTTCTTGTATGGTTTCTATAGCCTCGTGAAGGCTTACCTGAGCTAATGAGTCATTTTCTGCACTTAAAGAATCGTAGGTTGCGTACAAGTCGTGTGCCTTGATGCAGTTCTCAGAAGGTGCAGAGGTGGGTTCTTCTTGATTATTCTTTGAGCAAGAAAGAATTACAAAAACCAAAAAGAACCCAAATCTCATTTTTCTATAGTTTCGTGAATAGTTTTGAAAAGTGAATATTCATCTGTGGTGTCACAGCTTAATTCCCAAACCATTACACCGCCTAGCTTTTTATCCATGGCTAGTCTAGTTTTGTTTGCAATGGTGATGGTACCGTTATAGTAGTGCCCATTCCAATAGTCGTCATAATGACTTGCCCCAGCTTCTAGCAGCTGCTTATACGTAAAACCAAAATTCCCATGTCCTTTTTTGGCATAGAAAGGCAAGCCTAAAACACACTTTTCAGCAGGTAAGTTACGCTCATTTAACCAAAAGTCAATACAGGTAACAGCCATAGAGTAAGGAGAATGATGCTTTAATTCTTTTGGGCCATAGTCGCCATCATAAACCATGATGTTTAACCAGTCCATGTAAGGATATACTTCTTCTTTGATACCGTAGGCTTGTTTTCCTTTAGAAACCACTGCGGCAGTAAGTTTGCCTCCTCTTTTGTGCAAAGCAGCGTGTAAGTCTTTACATAATAAAATATAATCATCTGCCGAGCGATGGTCAGGGTCTGGGTATTCCCAGTCTAGGTCTACGCCGTCTAAATTATATTTTTCTACAAAATCCATGGTAGATTTGATAAAAGTGGCTCTTCCTTTTGCGGTTTCAGCCATTCTGTGAAATCTTCCATCTTCTCCACCGCCATCGCCTATGCCCCAGCCGCCTACAGAAATAAATACTTCCACACCATTTTTATGGGCCAATGGTACTAGTTCTTTAAGTACACTGTCATCTTTAAGCGGTATTAAGGTATCTCCCGTTTTTGCTGGAATGGCAAAAGAATAATTTAGGTGCGTAATGTTTTCAAAAGGAATAGCAGACGGTGGCGTGTTAGGAGTATAATACGCCACGGTTTTAAAATTATTTTGAGCAGAAACTCCCAAAGTGATTATAAATAAGGATACTAGAGTAAATAGACTTTTCTTTATCATTTTAGTTAATTGATTGAATTCGAAGTTAATCAAAAATAATAGGCTCTTGAACATTCTGAGCTATCTCTTTCCGCTAAATAAGAAACTTTAAAATGAAGCTTTATTTATTGATATTTGCGGGCAAGTGGCATCTTAATTGTTATTGTTGCAGTAATTAATAAACCCCCAACGAGTGTTTAAATACCTTCTTGTTTTTTTAGTTTTCTTTACTTTTTCTTGTGAAACAGATTCGTCAAAAGATATTAAAGCCATAAACTTTATAGGTACTTGGGAGATTGAGGAGGTACAGTTTAAAATTGATGGTAAAAGTTATACAGCTAGTACTTCAAAGTTATATTTAGCAAATCTCAGCCAGTTGGTATGGAATTTTAGGAGCGAGTTTATCTTAGAGGAGCGTCAAAATGCTAAGACTTTTAGTCATAATTATGACTTTAATAGCAAACAAAGTAGCATTACCATTAGTGGAAATAAGTTATTCACAGAATCTTTCTTTCTAACACTTTCTAACGGGAATTTAGAAGCCAGCTCTAAAGAATTGACAGACCTATCTTTTGATTATTCGCATAACTCAGAAGAAGGAAATCTTATTCAAGATGCCGTTTTTATGCTAGAAGGGCAGTTGCCAGAAAGCGATATTAGAAATGCCACCTCCCTTCAGAAGGTTTATGTGTTTTCTAAAGTTGATTAAATTTTAGTCAAAAAGTACACAGCCTTTTTACTTTGGAGATAGTGATATTATTCTGCTAACAATTCAATCACTTTTTCTATTGGTCTTCCTATTACAGCTTTATTTCCTTTAACAATTATCGGGCGTTCTATTAACTTAGGAAATTCAACCATCGCTGCTATCCATTCTGTTTCAGATAGTTTCTTTCCTTTAAAGTTTTCCTTATAAACAGCCTCTCCTTTTCTAATTAAATCTTCTGCCGGAATATTTAGCTTAGCCAGTAACTCAGTTAATTCTACTTCCGTCAAAGGGTTCTTTAAATACTCAATGGTTTCAAAATCGACGCCTTTTTCTTTTAATAAGTTATAGCTGTCTCTGCTTTTAGAGCATCTACTATTATGATATATCTTCATAGTTGGGGAGTTTTCTTTAAGCTCAAATTTTACATTCTCTCAGGAACATCAATTCCCAATAGCTTCATGCCATTTTTCAATGTTTGAGCTACTTGCTGAATCAAGGCCAATCTAAAGTCTCTTTTAGCTAAATCAGTTTCGTTCATGACGCTTAACTCTCCATAAAAAGAGTTGAAAGTCTTCGCTAAATCATAACAGTAGTTTGCCACAATAGAAGGGGCAAAGTCAGCTGCGGCTTTATCTACGCTGTTTTTATATTCGCCTAATAAATAAACCAAATCAGTCTCAATACTTGCCATTTCTACCGCTTCAATTTTAGAAGGTGTAGTAATATTCTCAGAAGCAGCCTTTCTCAAAATAGACTTGATTCTAGCATGCGTGTATTGAATAAATGGACCCGTGTTTCCTTGGAAGTCAATAGACTCGGCAGGATTAAACTGCATTCTTTTCTTAGGCTCTACTTTTAGTAAGAAGTACTTTAATGCACCCAAAGCAAGCATTTCAAACAACTCCTCTTTTTCGCTTTCTGTAAAGCTGTCTACTTTGCCTTTTTCTTCGGTTGACGCTTTGGCGGTAGCTATCATTTCAGCAACCAAATCATCCGCATCTACCACGGTACCTTCTCTTGACTTCATTTTGCCGGTAGGCAAGTCTACCATACCATAACTAAGGTGGTAACAGCCCTCTGCATATTTTCTGCCTAGTTTTTTGAGAATAGCAAAAAGTACCTTGAAGTGGTAATCTTGCTCATTTCCAACTACCCAAATGGCTTTTTCCGAGTCGTAATCTTTAAATTTCAGCTCTGTAGTTCCCAAATCTTGCGTGATATAAACCGAAGTTCCATCTCCGCGGAGTACCAACTTCTCGTCCATACCTTCCTCTGTCAAATCTATCCAAACAGAGTTATCGTCTTTTTTGAAGAATACACCTTTTTCTAATCCTTCGTCTACAATGTCTTTGCCTAATAGATAGGTGTCAGACTCGTAATAGGTTTTGTCAAAACTCACACCAATTTGCTTATAAGTGGCATTGAAACCATCATAAACCCAAGTGTTCATTTTTTTCCAAAGCTCCATGACTTCCGCATCGCCATTTTCCCATTTTATGAGCATGGCTTGTGCCTGTTTCATCAAAGGAGCGTTCTTTTTGGCGTCGTCTTCTGTTTGGCCTGCGACCATCAAATCGGCTATTTCAGCTTTATAAGCTTGGTCAAATTTGACATAATACTTTCCTGCCAAATGGTCACCTTTTATTCCAGCACTTTCTGGCGTTTCGCCATTGCCAAATAATTGGTAGGCTATCATAGATTTGCAAATGTGAATGCCTCGGTCATTTACTAAACAAACCTTAGTTACATCGTAACCATTAGCTTTTAATATTTCAGAAACAGAAGCTCCTAAGAAGTTATTTCTTAAGTGCCCTAAGTGAAGTGGCTTGTTGGTGTTAGGAGAAGAGAATTCTACTAAGACAGAGGCGTTTTTCTTTTCAAAAGTGCCACTTTCAGAAAGTTGAGCATTGAAAAGGTCTGACCAAATGCTTTCTGCCAATACCAAGTTTAAAAAACCTTGTACCACATTAAAACCAGAAATTAAGGCAGAGTTTTCAACCAAATGGTTTCCTAAGCTTTCACCTATCTCTACAGGCTTTTTCCTAAGTTTTTTGACTAAAGGAAAAACCACAAAAGTGTAAGTTCCTTCAAAATCTTTTCTGGTAGGCTGTAAGCTTACTTCGCCTTCTTCGTCAAAAAGCGATTTTAAAGCCTTAGAAATGTCGTTTTGAAGCTGCTGCTCAATGTTCATAGTACAGGTTTTTGAAAATGAACCGCAAAATTAGAACTTTTAAGGAGAGAATTCTAGGCAGATGGTTTTAAGACTGATATTTTTGCGAATGTTAGGTGCAAAAATTGAATAGCGTGACTACCCGCTTATTGTTCTTTTTATCCACAAGATAAGTGTTCGTAACGGAGTAGTTGGTCTCTTAAAACGAGAGTAGCAAGCCAGTATAATAACTTTAAAAGAATCTAATTTGCGGAAATAGAGCCACTTATATTCTTTTTGTAGTGATAGACGCCATACATTTCATAATTTTGGAAAGTAAATTATAATAAAAAGAGAATGCTGCAATCAATGACGGGCTTCGGCTCGGCCGCCATAGAAAACGATAAACTTGCTGTTTCGGCAGAGGTGAAAACACTTAATTCAAAGTTCACAGACATTTTTTGCAGAATGCCCAGAACCTACTCCGATAAAGAGGTAGAGCTAAGAAATTTGCTTTCTACAGAGTTATCTAGAGGTAAAATGGAGCTTTCTCTTAATGTAGTTTCTAAAGATGAAGGCGTAGCAGGAACCAGTGTGAATAGAGGACTGGTTAAAGCATATTTTAAAGATTTGATGGCTACCGCCAAAGAATTGGATTTTGATGCGGCACCTACAGACATTTTAAGAATGGCTACCATGATGCCAAACGCTTATGTTACCAATGTGGTAAATGATGAAGCTGGAGAAGAAGAATGGAAGTTGATTTTAGAAACGGTAAAGCAGGCCATTACAAAATGTCAAGAGTTTAGAAGTCAGGAAGGAGCAGTAACAGCAGAGAAATTTAAGGAATACATAGCCAACATAGGCAAGCACCTAGAGGCAGTGGTAGAGCAAGACCCGCACAGAATTCCAGTTATCAGAGAAAGAATAGAAAAAGCTATTTCTGAATTGGTTCAAAGTGACAATTTTAACCAAGATAGGTTTGAGCAGGAGTTGGTATACTACGTAGAGAAATATGACATTTCAGAAGAGAAAGTAAGATTAGGAAATCACCTGACTTATTTTGTGGCTGAATTAGAAAAAGGCACCAACGGAAAACGCCTAAACTTCATTTCTCAAGAAATAGGAAGAGAAATAAATACAATTGGCTCTAAAGCAAATGATGCTATTATTCAAAAACTTGTAGTTCAGATGAAAGATGAGTTGGAGAAGATTAAAGAGCAAACTTTAAATATTGTTTAATAAATACTTGTCAGCTTTTTGAGGCTAGACTTTTTACAGCATGTCTTTTAGTTCGGAAGAAATATCTACGCTTATTCCCGCCCTTTTACTCGGTATTGGTCTCAGTGCCGCTTCAGGGTTTAGGGTGTTTTTGCCACTGTTGGTTGGTAACTTGGCAGGTAAGTTTGGTGTTTATGATTTAGCTGATAATATGGCATGGATGGGAGATTCTACCACCACCATAGTTTTGGCTGTGGCTGCGGTTTTTGAACTAGCGGCATATTATATTCCTGTAGTCGATAATCTTTTAGATACCATTGCTATGCCTGTTGCTGTAGCGGCAGGTACTATTTTAACCTCTTCTTTTTTACAAATTGACGACCCCATGCTTCAGTGGGGTTTGGGACTCGTAGCTGGTGGAGGTGTGGCAGGTACCATTCAGGCAGGTACTTCGCTTTTACGTCTAGGTAGCACTAAGTTTACCGGTGGTTTAGGGAATAATTTAATCGCAAGTGTAGAAAATGGCTTTTCGGCTGTGCTTTCTATAGTGGCTTTAATGCTACCTATTTTTATAGGGGCAATAGTCTTATACTTTGTGGTTTGGATATGGCGAAAGCTTATCAAACAAAGACGTCAAAAGGCGAGCGTATAAAAACAATGTAGATTTTTTGTGACTTCTAAAGATTTCAAGGTCTTAATAGAAACAAAACATAAACTTCTACAAATGAGAAAATCGATTTTTATACTAAGCTTCATCACACTTTTTACTTTCGGAAACCTTCAAGCTCAATCTTTTGATTTAGGTATGCTAGATAATGCAATGGGCATGATTAAAAGTGGCGACAATAACACAAAAGTGGCTGGGATTTTGGGTGATGCGGTTATGAGTCTTAAAGACGAAGCCAAAAGCTCAGATAACAACTTTTCTTCAAAGTTAATAAGTCAGGCTACTGCCTTAGGTGGTTTAATTCCATCAATCCAAAAAGGAAACGCAGATATGAATTTAGTGCAGAAGGTAATTAGCACTATTAAAACATTGGTAGCTGCTCAGCGACTTAAAAGCCTTTTAGGAGGTGGCAGTCTTTTGGGTAAAAGCTCTCAAGTCAATTCTAACGTTGGTTTGATTCAATCGGGTCTTGGAGCCTTAGGTTCTGGTTCATCTGTTGACAAATTATCAAGTGTTTTAGGAGCAGTTACTAAGAAAAGTAGTAAACTGGAGAATACAGGAATCTTTGCCAATTTGGCTGAGAAAGCTGTTTCAAAGAAACTAGGAACTTCACTGAATCTACTTAACGGATTGTTGTAATACTTTTCATCAACAAGGACGGTGACCTCCATGTGAAAGCATGGAGGTTTTTTTTATGGTCAATGGTTAAGTTTTTCCTTAAATTTACTGTTGCTGAAAACAACCCTAACCTTATGACTATATCAACCAAATCCTTCTTAATACTCATTTTTACGGCATTTCTTTTTTCCTGTCAAACCGAGAAAAAAGCCAAAAGACCTAACGTCATTTTTATCATGACTGACGACCACGCCAAAAAAGCCATGAGTGCTTATGAGGGTGCTGTGATGCAAACGCCACATCTTGACCAGTTGGCATCTGAGGGCGTATTGTTTGATAGGGCTTACTGTACTAACTCTATATGTGGGCCAAGTAGGGCAGTGTTTTTGACAGGTAAATTCTCTCATAAGAATGGTTTCATGTCTAACCACGATACTTTTAATGGAGACCAAGCCACACTTGCCAAATATCTACAAACAGCCGGTTACCATACTTCTGTATTAGGGAAATGGCATTTGGTGTCTAAGCCGCAGGGTTTTGATGAATATAAGCTTTTAATAGGCCAAGGAGAATATTATAATCCAAGGTTTGTTGGGTCAAATGGTGATACCACCAAAACAGAAGGCTATGCTACTAATTTGATAACAGACATGGCTATTGATGTGATTGACAAACAAAAAGATGGAGAGAAACCATTTTTCATGATGTTACATCACAAAGCTCCGCATAGAAACTGGATGCCAGATAGTTCTTACCTGAAAGCGTATGAAGAAAAGCATTTTGACATGCCTGATAATTTCTTTGATAATTACGAGGGCAGGGTAGGAGCCCAAGGGCAAGACATGAAAGTGACGGATATGTATTGGTCTGGCGATATGAAACTTCCGATTTTTGATAAAAAAGACGACCCAGGAACTGGCGGTATGGCAGGAAATGATAGAGCAGGTAGCTGGGAAAGGGCTTATAATGATTTAAAACCCGACCAAAAGGCCGCTTGGGATGAGTATTATCAGCCAATTATAGAAGAGTTTTACAAAACTAAGCCAAAAGGGAAAGACTTAGCCCAGTGGATGTTTAATCGTTATATGAATGATTATACCAAAACGGTACAGTCTGTAGATGATAACGTGGGTAGGCTAATGGAATACCTTAAAAAAGAAGGTTTAGACGAAAATACACTGATAATTTACACCTCAGACCAAGGCTTCTACTTAGGAGAGCATGGCTGGTATGATAAGCGTTATATGTACGAAGAATCTTTCGGGATGCCTTTGGTAGTGCGTTACCCTGCGGGAATAAAAGCAGGTCAGAAAACTTCAAAACTTGTTCAAAATTTAGACTTGGCACCTACCATTTTAGACTTTGTGGGTGAAACTGTTCCGGCAGATATGCAAGGTACTTCCCTGAAAACCATGCTAACTGATAATCCTGATGTAGACTGGCAAAAATCTATTTACTATCATTACTATCAGGGTACAGGCTGGCATCATGTGCCTAGGCATAATGGTGTGAGCACTTACAGGTACAAGCTGATGCACTTCTATGATATTGATGATTGGCAGTTGTTTGATTTAGAGACAGACCCTAATGAGATGGATAATCTTTACGGAAAAGCTGGCTATGAAGAAATAACGGAGGAGTTGAAAAATGAACTGAAAAGATTGGTGGTGAAATATGATGACGATACTGCGGTGAGTATTTAAGCTTTTGGTACTGGGACGCCTCTTCGTGGTTAAAAAGACAATCGCCAAGACGCGAGGACGCTAAGTTTTTCGAAAGAAGTCTTCGTGCCTTTGCGTCTTTGAGGTCGAAAATTAAACGCGATGAGGCTAGGCTAAATTAAAAACTAACTCTCAGTTCTATTATCCTTAACCACCAAGAAGAAATCATTATCTAACTCCAGGTAGCCATAATCATAGACAAAGTAATACGTGCTGCCTTTTTTAGTGGTTCTTACACTGGTGATAAGGTTAAAATCAAAGCCTTTATCTAATAAGGTGTTTCGCCTTGTTTTGGCTTTTTGCTCTGGGCATATTTTAGCCAGTATTCTGCGGTTTTTTCTTAGGGCATTATTGGTGTTTCTTACCAAGTTTACACCGTCTGAATTTTGCTGATTGTTGTATGTATTCCTACATAAGTCTGAACAGAACTTCTTGTCTTTTCTGCCAGAAAATGGCGTTTCACATACTAGGCATTTTTGGTTCATAGGAGTTATCGGACGTTCCGTGTATGGTGTCTTAGCATCCCGCAGGGTGCTATGCATTAAACACATTGTTGTGTTTTCGTGTTTTATTTAATCAATTTCTTTTATTCCAATTTCCTTTAAATATTCATAAGTCCTGTCATAAAATTCCTTGGGCCTTGTATGGTCAAGTTCATTACTTTCAGGAACAAATATTACCATTCCTTGTCTTGCTCTTGTAAGAAGAACCCGGTATGTGTTTTTTAGATATTCTTTGTCAATATCCTTGTTAATATTTTGCCATTTAGTTCCTTTAAAATTCTGATATTTCCAATCTGTCTTATTCATGTGGAAATTACCACCCCAGGCAACACATGCCCAATCTATTTCAAGTCCTTGAACAACAAATTCTGTAGCAGCAGTCTCTAAAAAGTATGATGATCGCACATCTCGCTTATCGTTTAAGAACCAATTAGAAATTTTATCAGAACCTGAGTTAGATCGCAGACTATTTTCTGAATCGATCCCGCTTGACCTAATCCTTTTTGCTCCTGAAGATATTAGTAACCCAGTACGTTCACTTCCTCTTGCCTGATTTCGTAACCAAACCTTAGCTTTTTTAAGATTTCTAGTTATAACTATAGGATATAATTTTTCTATTTCTAAATAAATTTGTTTTGATTTTTTAATTTCTGCATTGAGTAATTCATGTATAAAACTTGATAATTTTTCTGATCTAAATGATCTTACAGAAACTGCAAGGTGCAATTCAATTTCACTTAATCCATTTTCAACTAACCATCTTCTTGATTCTTCCGATTTTAGATAGTTGTCGCTTTCCAATATTGAACTAGAATAGTGAATGTTCCAATTAGGGAAATGATTTTTAAGTGAACTAATCCATTCTTCCAATCCAGCTTCACCTGTATTTATTTCTTGTCCACCGCCAATTAAACAAACGATGGTGCACCAGTCCGTATGCCTATCCATAACTTCAATCAAGAATTGTGGTTCAGATTTATTAAAATCCTCAACCTGTTTCTTGGTTTTCATGAATTTACTAACCTGGTGATTTGTCCAAGCTCTTTGAGCTTCATCAAAAACTACAACTTTTTCAATTGGGGCCTTATCTGAAAGTAGATTATCATCTCGAAAATGGTGAATGTTTTGAATAAACGCATTTGCTTTAATAGAAGCCTGCTTTTTGCTTAGTTTTTCTCCGTTTTCTTTAGCTGTTACTACTTCGTCCCTTGTAAGTGCCTCTCTTAGAACGTCAACTAATGGTCCATTTCCAGATAAAAATACAGCGTGTTCATCCTCATCTGTTTTCATTCTTTCTACTGCTATATTTAATCCAGCTAAAGTTTTACCTGCACCGGGTACACCAGTCACAAAACAAATTGATTTTACACCTCTGACTTTGGACTTATTAATTACTGAATTAATGCAGTCAGCAGTTTTAGAAAGATTAATGGTGCCAGAGTCTGATCTAGTTATTTCTTTAACATTATGTCCCTTGTAAAGAGCTTGTGCTGCTTCTACTATTGTTGGTGTTGGTTTGTAAATCGAATTTTCCCAATATTCAATATTTATTGATTCTCCATCATCATTTAAATATTGTTTGAGTGTTTCGGCTAAATCATTTTGATTGGATTTAGCAGCAGTTTCATGAGCGACAATTTGACTATTCTTTTCAGTAACACTTGTTGCATTTGTTGCAACCAAAACTGGTATAAGCTTAATTTTATGGCTTCCTTCGTGGAAGTTTTTTAAGTCAATTGTGTAATCAATTACTTGTTCAATTGCATGTTTTTCATAACCACCATCACCAACTTTAAATTCTATTATGTAGGCAACATTATTGATGATTACGATATTATCAACTCGTTTTCCCATTCTCGGAATTGCAAACTCAAAATAAATTTGACCTCCAAAACCCCTAAGCTGATCTTTCAGAATGGTGATTTGTTTACGCCATGCATTTACTTGTAATTCTTCAAGAGTTCTATTACTATGATTAGCCGTTAATTCACCCAAGATACTCGAATCAGGTTCTATTAAGAAGTCTTGTATGTTATTCGAGTAATAGGCTCTTTTCATATATGATTATCTTTTTTTTGCAGTTTGTTCTGGATGAAACACAACATCTGGATATACGCACCTATCTATATAAATATTTGTGTTTCAATCAAATATAGAAATAATTATCCGACAACAAACGTTTACAAATGCTTTTATTCGAATACAAACGCTTATTAACCGATTAATGCTTGACAGCCGCCGCACCTTTGTATCGTCGATTTGAAACAAAGTATATCGGCATCATAATCAAACATTAATTTAAATATAACTTATCAATTATGAACACAGTAACATTAGTAGGTAACGCAGGTGGAAATGTAGAAGTATTAAAATTTGACAAGTCTAAGAAGGCGAGTTTTAGTTTAGCCACCAACGAAAGATTCAAGCAAAACAACGAGGAGAAAACGGTTACAAGCTGGCACAATATCATAGCCTGGGGAAAAATGGCAGAGCAATGTGAAGCACTTATCTCCAAAGGGAAATTTGTGAAAGTAGAAGGGAAGTTGGTTTACAGAAACTACATGAACAAAGACAATCAAAAAGTGTACGTAACAGAGATACAAGCCTATAAAGTAGAAGAGGTTAACCGTCAAGCGTAATGTACCTTCTTATAGCTTTTGGCATAGTATTTCCCCAAGACTATCACACTTTTCGAAGTATAGCGTGCAGTTTACGAGGATTTAAGCTTAATGATAGTTGGATGTTTCATTAGAGAAATGTCCAATTATCAAATGCTATCTGTCATTACCTGACTCCATATAGCATAACCTGCGGCATTCATGTGTAGCCCATCTTCTATGAAAAGCTCTTCTTTTACCTTTTTGTTTTCATCCAGCATTGGCTCAAAAATATCAATGTATTTGCAATGGATATCGGCACTAATAAAATGCTTGATTAGACGGTTAGTTTTTTTGATTTTCTCTACTTGGTCCCATCTGCTGGGGCTGGGTTTTATAGAAAGAAAGGTAAGAGGTATGTCATTAAAGTTAGCTCGTATTTTATGATATAATTTCGTGAATGACTCCAGTATTTCCTCAGGTGTACTTCCATTGCCAATATCATTATCGCCAGCATAAATCACCATTTTAGTAGGTGCATAAGGAAGCACTATTCTTTCAAAATAGTATTGGCAGGCTTCCATAGTAGAGCCACCAAATGCTAGATTAATAATTTGGTCGTCAGCTAAGTCTGAATTAACACTTTCCCATAATCTGAAAGAAGACGAGCCATAAAACACAGTTTTGCCTGTTTCTACTTTACTACCTTGTAATTTGCTCTCTAATTCTTCAACCAATACTTCGTATTCTTCTGTCATATCTTTTTCTTAAAAACGGCCGGTTGAGAAATTTTTATTTTATAATCGTCAGCTAAATCTATAGCCTGTTTTACATAATCTTTATACTGAGCTTCTAAGTTTATTAAAAACGTAGAGAGCTCTTCTCTGTTATCCTTATCTTTTATAAAATCACTCATTCGCATTGGCTTATGAATATAAGCTGATAGTACGTTATGGCTTAATCTTTTGTCAAAATTAGCAACGGAAATCGGTACTATAAATGGTTCTGGACTTATTTCTAAAGCAAGTTTAAATGCCCCAGGTTTTAATGCTCCCGGAGATTGAGTGGTAATTCGGCTTGTTCCTTCCGGACTTATCATGATATTAATTCCACCCTGAATATAGGCCTGTGCCTCATCATAAAACTGCTGTTTTCTGTTCTTTTTTTCAGCATCAGATTCTTTAATTCTTACGGACTCTGGAGTATGTACATTAATATGCCCAAGGCGGTCATAGTAATTTTGATGCCCATATTCTACATTTCTGCTCACTCTTACTACCCTAATTCCAGGGTCTCCGTATTTCTTTTGCAAAATCATAGAACTTACAAAGTGCGAGTCTAGCGTTAGCTGAAAATTATTAGGAAGCGTATTATAAGGATGATTTAATAAATGGTTATAAATGAAAATATGTCCTGCTTGGTCCGGTAAATTTTCCCAGCCACCAATCACAAAATCTGAGTGTTCAAAAGCTTCTTGAAAACAGATAGCACATTTTTTTCGGATAGCTGAACTAGGCTCATCACTTGGTGATTTAACCACGGACTCGTACACATTGACTAAGGCTTTGTAGAATTTATTTTCTTGATTTACATTGCCTAGCACACCAAGACATACGTTCGCTAAACCTTTTTCTAAGGTATTACCGTTTTTTATTAATGTTCTCAAACATAAAAAGGCATCTTCTAACGTAAGAATGTTGTTCAGTAAATATGGAACTTTATGAAGCTTAGAGCTTGCGTCTAGCTGGGTAGAGTTCTGCTCTATTAAGTTCCGAATAGCAAGTATCTCCTTTTCAAATTTTTGAGAAATAAGCCTTGACCTTGCTGACCTTAATTGATTGCCAATCAGCCATAGGAGCCTATAATGGTGCGATAATTTAAAGTCTGAGTATTGCTCTATAAGGCTAAGAAGTTTTTTCTTAGGAAAGTGAAAGACTACAGAATCTTGAAGGGCAATGGCGGTGGAAACGTTCGATTTGTCTTTTAAACATCCAGCCCATGAGATGGTATATCCCTCATGCGTTAAAGTACGCATCAGGGCTAATTTTTTACCAATGTCTTCTTTAGGCGTGAAATTTAGAGAAACCTTTCCGGAAACTAGGATGTCATAGCCTATTGCTGCTTCTCCTTGTTCCATAATGACCTCACCCGCAGTAAATTTTTTTCGCTTACCAATTTTTGCAAGCTCTTTTAAATACTTGTCACTAAATACCTCAAAGAATGGGGACTTTCTCAATAAGTCGGTTAGAGAAGGGGAGTTGGTTGACTGTCGGTCTTCAATGTTCTCTAGTAACTGGTCAGAGTCCCAATCCGCAATGTGATACGTACTTAATTCCGTTCTTACCTTGGATAGTAACTTTACGGCATGTTCAAGTACAAATTCTAGAAATTTACTACCCAGGTCTGGGTGCTTGGTGAACATGTTTCTAAGGAACTCATGACTCCACTGCAAAACCTCACAATCTGTTGATGCCGTATCTGTGGTGGCGTATCTATAAGGACTTCTGAATCCAGACCAACCTAATGGGGTTAGAGGCCCTGTGGTATATCCAACCTCAAATTGGGCTGCTTCATGCTCTAACTGAATAGAAAACGACACCTCGCCATTCAGTAATAAATAGAAATGGGTACTTGAAGCAAATTGTGTAGTGATTTCCTCTCCTTTATTGAAACTTATTTTTTTACAAGCATTAGCAAGTTCATCGAGTATGTCTTGGTCTGGTTCATCCAGAAAGGATAGTGCTTTAAATATGTCAAAAGGCGGCATTGCATAAAAGTATGTAACAATTCAGAGTTCGCCAAGGCGAAGAATGAAAATGAAAATAATACAATTCAGAATAGAGTAGCCTAGAAATGGCAACTAGTTGATAATGACAAAATACTGCTACGCCAATCCATCAAAAATAGTTTTAAGTTCTTTGGCTATGGAACATATTTAGGATTGATTTTTTCATAGTTCAGGTGCTTCTGTGAATAATCATGAGGGAGTTTAGCTTTATGGCCGTCAGGTATTTCTATCGCTATAAGGCAAAGGCACAAAGAATAAGCTTGTCGTCTTAGCGATTGTCTTTTTTTGCCGCGAAGATTTCCAAGTAGAATGTTAACTTAAGGAAGAATCTACTCCACCAAAGCCCCACTAAGCCTAAGCAATTCTAATTCAGAAACTCGTTCGTTATACTGAGCATTGACCAGCCTGTTTAGTGAGTCATCAAACCTTCTTTGGGCATCGTTTAGCTCCAAGATTGTACTACTACCAAGCTTAAATTTTTCTAAAGAAATAGTCAAGTTTTCTTCTGCCACGTCTTTGTTTTCTGTTTCTAAATTGAAAAGCTCACGGTCGGTCTGAAATTGATAAAAAGCAGTGGCTATATCAGCATCTAATTGGTTAAGAAGACTTTCTTTTTGCTTGTTAACTATGTCGGTATTTATTTTAGCCAGCTGAATATTTCTTTGCGTAGCCTGTCCATTAAAAATATTCCAAGTTGCAGAAATTCCGGAACTAAGTCCTAAACTCTGATTAAGAGCAAGGAAACCCGCATTGTTTTTACTTAATGAGTAACCAAAAGAAGAATTTAAAGCTATCCTCGGCTTACGGAAAGACTCCATTTCTTGCTGGTCTAGCAGGCTTATTTCCAAAGCTTTGTTAAGAAGTACTAAATCTTGGTTTGATGATTTGGCTTGGTCTAGCATTTCGGCTAGTGTGTACTGCGTTTTTGGCGAGGCTATGTTTGCTATATTAAAATCTCGCTCCGCTGCAGCTCCTAAAATATTGTTAAGTCTGATTTTAGCATTTTTAAGTTCGTTTTTGGCATTGACCAAACTAGATTTCTGGGTGTTGAGGTCGGCTTTTGATTGTAAAAAATCTAGTTTAGAACCTCGTCCTATTTGCCAGCGTTCTTCCGTGATTTTTAGTCGCTCGTCGTAATAGCCAATAATGGTAGTAAGGTAATCTACAGATTCCTTTTGTCTCAATATTTGATAATAGGTCTGCATGACATTTGCCACCGCATTTTGCACTACCAGTTTCTTTTCTATCTGACTTTGCTGTCCTTCCGACTTTAATCGCTCATACCTCGTTTGCATTCTTCTGCCGTCATACAGCGTCCAGCTAAGAGCCACATTGGTACTAGGAGCAAAAGATTGACCCAAACGATTTATCTTTCTGTCGTCTAAAAAAACTTGGTTTACCTGACTTAGGTTACCATTTACATTCGTATTCCAGTCTATAGTCGGAGTCATGCCAGCGTTTCCTTTGTAAATCTGGTTTTCGGCGGCGTCCAGCTGTCTTTCCGCTATCTGAATACCAAAGTTGCCTTCTAAAGCTTCTGAGATAGCTTTTTCTAGCGTCATGACGTTTTGACCTTGTGCCGAAACGGAAAGCAATAATAAAACTCCGAGCCCCTTTATAGAGGGCTGAAGAAGAGAATTGAATATTTGAAGAAAAGTATTTTTTGTCTGCATACGGCTTTCTTGAAGCAATTTATAAAAAGGATTTAAGCGTATTCTAAAGCCATTTCATCAATCTCTTGTTGGCGTTTGATGTCTTTCTTTTTGCTTAAATATAAATACATGGCAGGTATCACATATAGGGTAAGCATTAGTGATAACATTAAACCTCCTATCACCACTATTCCCATCGACCTGCGGCTTTCTCCTGCTGAACCTAAGGCTAAAGCAATTGGCATAGCACCAAAACATGTGGCAAGTGTGGTCATTAAGATAGGCCTTAGTCTGGAAGTGGCGGCCTGTATCACTGCTTCGGTTTTTGTTAAGCCCTGTTCTCTTAATTGATTGGCAAATTCCACAATCAGAATACCATTTTTAGTCACCAAACCTACCAACATGATAATACCTATTTGGCTGAAAATATTTAACGTTTGGTCAAATAACCACAAGGAAATTACAGCTCCTGCAATGGCTAGCGGCACGGTAAGCATGATAATGAGTGGGTCAATAAAACTTTCAAACTGAGCAGAAAGAATCAAATAAACCAAAACCAAAGCAAGAATAAAGGAGAACATGGTGTTACTAGAACTCTCTTCAAAATCACGAGAAGAACCAGTTAGCGAAGTAAGAATAGCTTCATCGCCAATCTTGTCTCTAATATCGTCCATGGCTTTTATGCCGTCGGCAATAGTTTTTCCAGGAGCTAAACCAGCCGATACCGTGGCAGACATATACCTGTCATAATGATATAACTGAGGAGGGCTACTTTGCTCTTCGGTTTTAATAATATTATCAAGCTGCACTAATTCGCCATCGGAGTTTTTGACATACATACTTCTCAGGTCAATTGGCTCATTTCTGTTTCCTCTGTCAAACTGGCCAATCACTTGATACTGTCTTCCATTCATGTTGAAATAGCTGAATCTTTGTCCTGCAAAGGCCAACTGCATGCTCTGAGCCACATCTGCCACAGACACATTCATGCTCTTCGCTTTTTCTCTGTCAATACTAATGGAGAGCTCAGGTTTACTAAATTTAAGATCCTGGTCAATAATGGTAAAGGTTGGGTCGTTTTGAACGGCTTCTGTAAACTTTGGTAAATACTCTCTGAGTTTTTCAAAACCCGGAGCTTGGATTACATATTGTATAGGAAGACCACCTCGCTTATTTAGAGCAATGGTCTGCCTTTCACTTACAAAAGCCTTGGCCTCTGGTATAGTTTTTAGCTGAGTATTTAAGTAATCGCCCCATTCAGATTGGGATTTCTCTCGTTCTGTTTTTGATTTTAATTTAACTCTTCCAAACCCTGTATTTGAGGCACCAGAGCCCGAAAAACCAGGAGAGGTAACACTAAGTATTCCGTTAATTTCAGGAATGGAATCCATGACCATTTGAGAAACTTTTTGCATGTAATTATCCATGTACTCATAAGAAGAGCCTTCTGGACCGGTCATTCGAAGGCTTAAGTCACTTCGGTCATCTAGAGGAGCAAGCTCAGAATCAAGGCTACTTCCAAAATAGTAAGTCAAGCCAAAAGTGCCAATTAGAATAAATACAGCCACTATTTTTTTATTCAGGAAATTGCCAAGACTAGTGTTGTAGCTTGTTTCCATGTTTTTGAAAAATGGCTCTGTAGCAGTCCAGAACTTAGTTTTTCTGATAACCTTTCGGTTTATATAGGCATTAAGAATTGGCGTAAGCGTTAATGAAACAAAAGCAGAAATCAATACTGCAGTGGCTAAGACAATACCGAACTCTTGGAATAATTTCCCCACAAAACCCTCCATGAAAATTACAGGTAAAAATACCGCAGCCAGCGTGATGGAAGTAGAAAGTACCGCAAAGAGAATTTCATTAGAACCTTTGATGGCAGCTTCTATAGGATTCATGCCGCCTTCTATTTTCTTATAAATGTTTTCCGTGACCACAATACCATCGTCCACCACCAGTCCAGTGGCAAGCACTATGGCCAGTAGTGTCAAAACATTAATAGAAAAACCGAAAATCCACATGATAAAGAATGTTCCTACCAAGGAAACAGGAATGTCAATCAATGGCCTAATAGCCACTATCCAATCCCTGAAAAATAAGAAGATAATCACCACCACCAGGCAGATGGCTATTAAGATGGTTTCGGCCACTTCTTCTACAGATTGTTCCACAAAAACTGTGTTGTCCATGATGGTTTCCATAGAGTAATCGTCTGGAAGCATGGCTCTGACTTGGTCGGCTCTATTGTGTGATTCTTTGGCTATGTCGAGGTAATTAGAGCCAGGCTGTGGGGTGATGGCTATTCCTACCATGGGTACGCCATTCCATCTTAATAAGGTTTCTGGGTTTTCTGGGCCTAATTCGGCAAAGCCAATGTCTTTGAAACGAATGATTTGTTCTCCTTCGTTTCTAACAATCATGTCGTTGAAATCCTCTTCGTTCACAAACTTCCCAATGGTTTTCACCACCAGTTCGGTATTGTCTCCTTGAAGTTTACCAGAAGGGAGTTCTACATTTTCTCTATCTAAGGCTGCTTTTACGTCTTGCGTGGTTACACCTTGCGAGGCCATTTTGTCTGGGTCCATCCATAAACGCATGGCATATCTTTTAAAGCCCCATATTCTTACAGAGCTTACGCCTTCAATAGTCTCAAATCTAGGAGAGATTACATTTTCGGCATAATCCGAAATTTCCAACATGTCTCTTTTATCACTTTGCAGTGTAAAAGAAAGTATGGTTTCCGCATCGGCATCCGCTTTACTTACGTTTGGCAAGCCATCAATGTCGTTTGGAAGCTGCCTAACAGCCTGAGATACTTTGTCTCGCACATCATTAGCGGCTCGCTCCATGTCATGGCCTAGCTTAAATTCAATGGTGATTCGGCTAGACCCCTGGTTACTAGAAGAACTCACAGAACGAATACCCTCTACGCTGTTAAGGGCTTTCTCTAATGGTTCTGTAATCTGGGATTCTATAATGTCGGCATTGGCACCAGGATAACTTGTGCTTACTGTTACCACAGGAGGGTCTACAGATGGGTATTCTCTAACACCCAAATATTGGAAACTAACTATTCCAAAAAGTAGAATCAGCAGATTCATTACTATCGCTAAAACCGGCCTTTTGATGGATAGGGTTGATATTGACATAATAATCTTAGTTAGATGTTACCGGTATACCAGGTTTTAAAACTTGTAATGCGGTTGTGATTAAAGAATCGCCTTCGTTCAATCCACTTAAAACCTGTACCATTTTTTCGTTTCTTAAGCCAGTTTCTATCAAAACTGATTCTACCACACCATTCCTTTTTAGGTAAACCTTTTTACCTTCTAATACTGGAATAATAGTTTCAGACGGAATCATAAGTGATTGCTCTTTGCCTAAATTTAATTTCACTTTCACAAACATTCCTGGAAGGAGTTTGCCATTAGTGTTACTAGTTAAACCTCTTATCTTTAGAGTTCTAAGGGTAGCATCAATTTTTGGGTCAATCGCTAAAATTTTTGAATTAAAAGATTCGGCTGTGCCGTCAATCTCAAAAGAAACTTGTTGGCCAGGTTTTACTTTGGTTAGGTATTTCTCAGGAATTGCGAAGTCTATCTTTAGTGGATTAATCTGTACCAAGGTAGCTATAAGCGTGTTTGGCGTAACGTAAGCTCCTTCCGATATGTTTTTAAGGCCAATTCGTCCTGAAAAAGGAGCCCTAATTTCGGTTTTGGCTAGCTGAACTTCTAATAACTCTTTATCTGCGTTTAGTGTACTTACTCTACTAGCCGATATTTCGTACTCTTCTTTGCTAATAGCCTCTATTTCTAAGAGTTTCTTTTGACGTGCCTCAATCTGGTTTGCTAGTTCTTCTTCAATAGCGACTTTCTTTAATTGAGCCTGAATGTCGTCATCCTTTATTTTGGCTATCAATGCTCCTTTTTTAACATAAGAGCCTTCGCTAAGGTTAAGTTTTACCAGCCTTCCAGCGTATTCGCTTCTTAACTCTACCTCTTCATTGGGGGAGAGTGTACCTGATGAATATACCAGTTGGTCAGAGTTGTCTGAAGAAACTAAAATAGTGCTTACAAAGGTGGCTGTAGGTATATTGGAAACACCAGAGGAAGTGGGTGTATCATCTGATTTGCCCCAGAAAAAAACTTTACCGATGATTAAAAGAACCAAAAGTAAACCGACTATTAGTAGTGGTCGCATATTAAATCAAGTGTTTTTGGTTAGCGTAGAAAAGGATTAAATCTGATTGAATTTACATCCTAAGAATAATACAATTTTAGCTATATGGATAGAGCTAAGTTTTGCATAGACCAAAGGAATGTTTGTAGATACATCAATAGTGGACGCCAAATATTCTCTTTTTGACTATTTTGGGATATTTTTTTTAAAATATTTAGCTTCTATTTGAAAGCTTTGTACTTTTGTAGGAGTAATTTAAAAAAGCAAAAAAGCATGTTTGATTATCAGTTTCCTACTTGGTTACCTATCTTATTTTTCGTTGTTCTTTTAGCTGGCTCTTACGTAGTAGGTAAGTGGTTGGTAAAGAATGATAGAAAGTATAAAGGTTTCTAGAAAACGCCTTCCGTTAAGTGTAGGACATTTTTTTCTGGTAATTTTTTCTGAATTACTCTGGCTAGAATATAGCTTCTAGCTCCATTTGAGCATGCTACTATTAGTGTGTCAAATTCTTCCAAGTCATTAAGGTGCTCATTGAGCAAATGTGCGGGAACACTAATTCCGCCAATATTGAAGTCATTAAATTCCGACGTCTCTCTCACATCTACTATGACTGCGTTTTGATTGTCAAGAACTTCCTGAAGTTCCTTTTGACTAATCTCTTTTATCTCACTTGAGTTTGTCTTCATTAGAAAAGCTGTAAAAGCCGTTATCGGTAAATATTATATGGTCGTAAATTATCATGTCTAGTAGCACTGCTCCATGCTGTAGTTTTTTGGTGAGCTGCATATCCGCATGGCTTGGTATCTTTTTTCCAGATGGATGATTATGGCAAAGTATGATAGAAGTGGCTAGGTGGTCTATTGCATGTTTGAAAACTAGCTTTGGGTCTGCCATGACCATGGCTACACCGCCTTGTCCTATTTTAAAGTGCTTGATGGGCTTTAAAGAGCGATCTAGCAAGAGTATCCAAAACTCTTCATGATGTAGGTCCATTAAAAATGGTTTGAAGTAGTTGTAAGCCTTAGCTGGCGAATCAATCTTAGCCACTACTTCAGTGCTTTCTGGTTTTCTTCTTCTTCCTAATTCTAATGCCGCGACTATGGAGATGGCTTTAGCTTCGCCAATTCCTTTAAAGCTTGTCAGTTCTTTGATACTGGCTTTGGCTAAAAGGTTGATGTCGTTTTTATAGTAAGCTAAAATATCTCTAGAAAGCTCTACGGCAGATTTATCTCTACTGCCAGAGCCTATCAATATTGCTATGAGTTCAGAGTCAGATAATGCACCTCGGCCTTTTAATAAAAGTTTTTCTCTAGGTCGGTCTTCTTCTGCCCAGTAAGAAATAGAGATGCGGTCGTTATGTGTCATAGCGAAATATACAGCCAATTATCACAAAAAAAAAGCTGTACTCTTCCGAGTACAGCTTCCTGTATCTTTTCAAAAACAAAAACTTGAGGCTTACGCCGCTAGTCCGTTTACTAACTTAGTCAATGAAGACTTGATGTTAGCAGCTTTGTTTTTATGAATTACGTTCTTACGAGCTAATTTATCAAGCATAGCAGAAACAACTTTTAATTGCTCAGCAGCTTCTTTAGCATCTGTTGCAGCACGTAATTTTCTTACAGCAGTACGTGTAGTTTTGTGCTGATACTTATTTCTTAAAGTCTTGCTTTCGTTAGACCTAATTCTCTTTAATGCTGACTTATGATTTGCCATTATATCTAAATATTTGTACGATTCTTCTTCTTTCGGGCTGCAAAGATAAAGAGAAAGAAAATAATTTACTAGTCTTACTTAAAAAAAAGTAGAACAGATATAAAATAATTGAAAAATTTATGTGGGAGTCCTTTAAATTGACTAAAATGAAGTCATTTTAAAACTGTTACGTATTGAAAAAAATAAGGCCTTTTGTTATTCTCATTGTTGGTTTAATGTCTTTAGGGGCATTTAGTTCATTTATTTGGGGCTTTTATGCCCATCAGCAAATCAATAGATTAGCAATTTACACCCTGCCTGAGGAAATGCTGGGTTTTTATAAAAAGAATATTGATTATGTTACAGAAAATGCCGTAAATCCTGATAGAAGGAGGTATGCGGTAGAAGGGGAGGCTCCAAGGCATTATATTGACTTAGATATTTACCCAAAGGAGGTGCAAGAAGATTTGGCTAGTTTAAGCTGGTCAAAAGCGGTAGAAAAATATTCGGAAGATACGCTGATGGCCTATGGTGTGGTGCCATGGCAGGTGGTACGAATGAAGTATCAACTTACTGACGCTTTTGTCAAACGTGATTTGCCAAATATTTTAAGACTATCTGCTGATGTAGGGCATTATATAGCAGATGCTCATGTGCCTTTACATACTACAGAAAATTATAATGGTCAAATGACTAATCAAATAGGAATTCATGGCTTTTGGGAGTCACGCTTACCAGAGCTTTTTTCTAATAATTATTCCTTCTGGATAGGCCAAGCTACTTATTTAAATAATGTTCATGAAAGCATTTGGGAGGTGGTTTTAAGCTCTCATGCAGCTCTAGATTCGGTATTTGCTTTTGAAAGAGAGCTTACGCTCAAAATGAGTGACGATAAGAAATATTCAGTAGGAGAGCGAAACGGTCAAACCGTAAAGCAGTATTCTAAAGACTTCTCAAAAAAATATCATAAAATGCTAGAAGGTCAGGTAGAAAAACGGATGCGTTCTTCTGTCAAAATGGTCGGGAATTTTTGGTATACCTGCTGGGTAGATGCCGGACAGCCTGATTTAGATGGGCTAGGCGTTTTTGAATTTGAAAGTAATGAAGACGAAGTAGAGCTCAAAAAAGCATGGCTTCGCCAAATATTGAAAGTAAGAAAAGAGGCGGATGATATTTGATTTGGATAGATAAACACCTTAGTAAAGCATAAAAAAAGGAGGCTGTCTCAAAAGTGTGAGACAGCCTCTTTTTATTTGGACTCCTATCTGAGAACATTTTCAAATAAGCAATTCTCAGAGCTTACTTTTTACTTATGAGACTTCCTCCTTTTTGATAAAATACTATTTAGCTTATTAACCTGCTTTTACAGCGGCAGTAAGCTTAGGAAGTACGTCAAAAACGTCTCCTACTATTCCGTAATCAGCTGCCTTAAAGAAAGGTGCTTCTGGGTCTGTGTTTATAACCACAATAACTTTTGATGAGTTAACACCAGCCAAATGCTGAATAGCTCCAGAAATACCGCAAGCTATATAAAGATTTGGAGCCACTTTTACGCCTGTTTGTCCTACGTGTTCGTGGTGAGGTCTCCAGTCTAAATCAGACACTGGTTTAGAGCATGCTGTGGTTGCTCCTAATGCTTCTGCTAGGTCTAATAATGGTTGCCAGTTTTCAGGGCCTTTCATTCCTCTTCCTCCTGATACTACTAAGTCTGCCTCTGGAAGCGAAACTGTTCCAGTAGCTTTTAATGTTTCAGTGATTTTTGCTCCGAAAGCTGCATCATTAATTTCTGCTTGAAAGGTTTCTACTGGAGCAGATGCGTCAGATGTTACTGGAGTAATGGCGTTTTTCTTAATAGCCAAAACTTTAACGTCTGTATTGATAGTGGTTTCAGCGAAAGCTTTCCCTGTAAATATGCTTCTGGTTACACTAAAGCCATTGTCAAGCTTTGGTAATTCTGTTACGTTTCCTACTACACCTGCTTTAAGAGCTCCCGCTGTTCTTGCTGTTACAGCATCAGCTAGGGATGATTTTGCGGTAATTATTACCGTAGCACCTGTGCTTTTGGCTGCAGCGGTTAATGTTTCCGAATAAGCCATGATGTTGGCAGATTCTAATTTGCTGTCGGCAGCATGTAAAACTTTACTAGCTCCGTAGTTACCCAGTTTGGCTAACTCTGTTTCGGATGCATTTCCAATGGCTATTACAGTATTGGTGCTACCTAGCATTTCTGCTACCTTAGCTCCATAATATACAGCCTCTAAAGAGGTCTTTTTTACTGCTCCATCTGCTAATTCTGCAAATACTAAAATTGACATGATGTTTTTGTTTTAATGTTTGATGCTGAGTAATAGATGTTTGATGTCGGGTGTTTGATGTCCGTTGTCAGATGCTCGTTGTTCAGCGTTTTTAATCTATTGTTTTCTTAAATGCTATCATCATATTCATCAAGTGAAAAGCTTCTGCCTCGTGTTTGATGAAAGTTTCTTCATTTAAATAATTTCTTCTTTTGGCTTTGTGTAAACATGTTACCACTTCTGCTAAGGACCTGATTGAGTATCCAAGGAATTTATGAAACTCCTTTTTTGATTGAAATATGGAACCTTCAGCAATATTTAGAGCTATTGAGTCACCTGCTCTTAAAATTTGAGAAGACAGATTGTAAATTTCTGATTTCGGGAAGGATTGAGCTACCGAGTGCATCTCTTCACCAAAATCCATTGCTTTCTGCCAAATATTTAATTTCTCAAATTTAAATTTCATATCGCTTAAAAAAACATCAATCATCAGACACCCGACTTCGGGCACTTAACAAATTAAATGACTTTAGCCTCCGTTCTTAGAAGTTCAATAAGCTTTTCCGCCTCTTCTGCAGGAATCATTTTACATGCTCCTTTTGCCGGAGGAAGTGAGTAAGAAGAAATGCTTGTCAATGTGTCGCCTACGGGCTCTACTACATTTAAAGGCTTCTTTCTAGCAGTCATGATACCTCTCATGCTTGCTATTTTCCATTCTGCTATTGGCTCTTGACAGCCTAAAACTAGGGGAAGTGTTGCTTCAATTTTCTCTTTTCCTCCTTCTATTTCTCTTGAGATATTGGCTTTGTCGCCATCAATGGTCAATTCCATTACGGGTGATAAAGAAGGGATTTCTAAAAGTTCTCCTACTATACCATGAACCACGCCTGAGTTATAATCGGTAGTTTCTCTACCCATCATAATTAAGTCATATCCTGCGTCTTTTGCTATGTGAGCTATTTGTTCCGCTACAAAATAAGAATCAGTTGGTTCTGCATTTACTCTGATGGCATCATCAGCACCAATGGCTAAAGCCTTTCTTATTTGTGGGTCGGAAGAGGCAGTGCCTACATTTAAAACGGTAAGCGTTCCTCCGTTTTGCTCTTTTAATTCTACAGCTCTTGCTAATGCGTAATCGTCATAGGGTCCAATAATATAAGTCACACCATTACTGTCGAAAGTGGTGTCGTTATCTGTAAAACTTATCTTGGAAGTTGTATCAGGAACACTTGATATACAAACCAGTATTTTCATGCTTTATAAAATTTGTTTGATTGAAATATTGATATTTGAGTCTTAAACTCATAAAATTGTTATGCATGCATAACATTACAAATGTAAATAGGCTTTTAGGAGTATGCAAGTAGACCGTTTGAAATTATTATTAGAATTTTTGGAAGAAGAACCTAATCTGCCCTTTAACAGATATGCGGTGGCTATGGAGTTGTTAAAGGTTGATGCTCAAAGGAGCATAGAACATTTAGAGATTTTGGCTGCTGACTTTCCTGAGTATTTACCCACTTATTATCAATTAGCTCAGTTGTATTTTGACAAAGATGACTTAGAGAAAGCTGCGGAGGTTTACAAAGCGGGAATTGCTTTGGCCAAGGCCCAAAAGAACCTGAAAATTGAAAAAGAATTAGAGGGAGCTTATCAAATGTTAAAAGACGAAATGGAAGAATGGTGAAATATAAATCGTTTAAAATAGATACCGATACTAAAGGGAAAGCTGCCGTGTCAAAGGTTTTGATGATATATACAGGAGGAACCTTAGGGATGGTTTATGATAAGCTTAAGAAAACGCTGGTTCCGCTAAAGTTTGAAGAGATTCAAAAGAACATTCCAGAGTTAGAAAGGTTTGAGTCAGAGCTGACCATTATTCCTATTGAGCCACCTATTGACTCTTCTAATATGAGTCCAGCTATTTGGATAGAATTGGCAGCATTGATTGCGAAGCAATATGAAAAATATGATGGTTTTGTGATACTTCATGGTACCGATACTATGGCTCATACAGCTTCTGCTTTGAGCTTTTTGTTAGAAAATTTGACAAAGCCTGTCATACTTACAGGGGCACAGTTACCTATAGGAGTGACGAGGACAGATGCTAGAGAAAACATGATGACCGCACTGGAGTTGGCAGCTGATAAAGTGGACGGCGAAACCATTTTGCACGAAGTGTGTATTTATTTTAATGGCAGGTTATTAAGAGGGAATAGGGCTAAGAAGTATGAAAGCTCACAGTTTGACGCTTTTCAGTCAGAAAATTATCCTATGCTGGCGGAGGTTGGCATTTACTGTGTTTATAATAGGCCCTACATGCTTTCTAAGCCGGCGGGAGATTTTAAAGTTTACACAGCTTTAAATCCTAATGTTTTGATTTTGAAACTCTTTCCTGGGATTTCAAATGCTTTTGTGAAGCAAATGTTGGCGACGGAGAATCTAGAAGCTGTGGTTTTGGAAACATACGGCTCAGGAAATGCTTCTTCAGACGAAGGCTTTTTAAACTTGTTAAAAGCTGCTTCGGATAAAGGTATTATCATCTATAATGTGTCGCAGTGTAGTGGGGGAGAGGTGCGTCAGGGAGACTATGATACTGGTAAGGGGCTTCAAAATGCTGGTGTAATAAGTGGAAAGGATACTACTACCGAAGCCGCGGTTTGTAAATTGATGTATTTACTGGCCATGGGTAATCCTATTTCCGAAACGAAGAGGTTGCTTCAGGAGAATTTGAGAGGTGAAGTGGTGGATTAGTGAGCTGTACTATAAGAAATTACAAATTTTGCTATTCGAGTTAATAGAGCTTTTTGGAACTTAATAGCGAATATGTTCGTAAATCTTACGACTAATATCTATTGTCAATTTAAACTTAAAACGTTTACTTTGCAGCCCGATACAGAGGGGTGTCCGAGTGGCTGAAGGAGCACGCTTGGAAAGCGTGTAAGTCAGCAATGGCTTCGCGGGTTCGAATCCCGCTCCCTCTGCATAAACGCATTGAGGTATCTGAGTTCAGGTACCTCACTCATTTTAAGACACCTAGCTTGTGTCTTAGGGCATTTGACGGTAGGTCTATGTCGGTCAATTTATGGGGTAGCAGTCAGGCTAGCCTCCATCTTTGAAATTTTATTTAATAATAATCGGGAATAGTCTTCTCGATTAACGCTCAATTTTTATGTATAAAAAAAGAATAGTAATTAAGGTAGGTACCAACGTAATGGTGAATAAGTCCAAAAGGATTATAAAGCCTGTGTTGGAGAGTTTGGTAAAGCAAATTGCGACACTTTTTGAAGAAGATATCATCTGCGTGTTGGTTTCTTCAGGTTCTGTGATAGCAGGAAGAGAAGTTTTAGGAAGAATTAAAATACAGGATAAAGCTCAAAAAAGACAGGTTTATTCCGCAGTGGGGCAGCCAAGAATGATGTTCCATTATTACACTCTTTTTGGCCAGTATGGTTTAAAGTGTGCTCAGGTTTTGGCTACTAAAAGAGACTTTAATCCAGGCATGCACCGTGAGAATATGATAAACTGCTACGAGGGTTTATTGGCAGAGGGTGTTATTCCGGTGGCAAATGAGGATGATGCCGTATCAGTAACCAAATCTATGTTTTCTGATAACGATGAGTTAGCTTCTTTAGTGGCAGAACTTATCAATGCAGATTTGTTGATTATATTAACAAGTACAGACGGACTTTTTACGGGTGACCCAGAGTCAAAAGATACCACGCTAATTAAAAATGTTTCGGTAGGTCAAAACGTAGAAAAATACGTAGACGACAAAGAAAAAGGAGAAGGCGAAGGAAGAGGTGGAATGGGCTCTAAATTAAATATGGCAAAAGCCACTGCCAGAAAAGATATTCCTACGGTAATAGCAAACGGAAAAAGAGAGAACGTTATCATTGATATTGTTCATGGTGAGGCTATTGGAACTAGGGTTTCCAAGTAAAATAGCTTCAAACTGTTTTTTGATGGTTAGTAATCAATATATAGCGTTATTTGCAAAATTTTATATTTTGCATTAATGAAATCATTACAAATTCTTGGTCAAGATATTGGTGTAGGTAAGACAGTTTTATCGCTTGATATAGCCAAATTACACACGCGTACTAGTTTAGAAGTGCCTGTGATTATTGAACGCTCTGCTGTTGATGGCCCCGTTTTGTTGCTGCTTGCAGGAATTCATGGAGACGAGGTTAATGGCGTAGAGATAGTCCGCCAAATCATTTCAAAGAAAATAAGTAAGCCCACTAGCGGTACCGTAATTTGCATTCCGGTGGTGAATGTTTTTGGTTTTTTGAATCAAACACGTGACTTCCCAGATGGAAGAGATTTGAATAGAACTTTCCCTGGTTCTGCCAAAGGTTCGTTGGCAGGGCGTTTTGCTCATGCCATTATGCATGATATAGTTCCACATGTAGATTATTGCATCGACTTCCATACAGGAAGTAGTAGTCGTTTTAATTATGCTCAAGTCAGAATGGATGGCGAAGACAAGGAGTGTATAGCCCTTGCAAAGATTTTTGGGGTCAAATTTGTGATTGACGCACCTATCCGTGATAAGTCATTTAGAAAATCTGCCAGTATTTTAGGCAAAAAGGTATTGCTTTTTGAAGGAGGGAAAGATCACCATTTGGATAAAGAGGTAACTCGACAAGCCATTAATGGCACCATGCGTGTGATGCAGTATTTGGGATTAAGAGACTTTTCCAAAGAACTGGAAACCAAACCAGCATCCAAAGAACAGATATATATTCGAAAATCTACTTGGCTACGAGCCAATCATTCTGGTATGTATAGAAGGGTGGTTAGTATTGGTCAAAAAGTAGAAAAAGGTGATACTATCGGCAGTATTTCTGACCCTTACGGTGATTTTGAAAAGAAGGTGAAATCAACTTACACTGGTTATATAATAGGTTCTAATCATTCACCTATTGTTAATCAAGGCGATGCTTTGGTACATGTGAGTACCGTGCATGAAGAGATGGTGTAGTTTTAGAAAAGACACAGAGCCATTAAATAAAAGCGGCACAAAATTTGAAATTGTGCCGCTTTTCGTTTTATCAATCTTCCGAAACTTTCAAGATTAACTTTCCTTGTTTGTTGCCATCAAATAGCCTTAGCAAGGTATCGTTGAAGTTTTCAATACCTTCATAAATGTCTTCTTTACTTTTTAGCTTGCCTTCGTTTAGCCAAATTTCCATTTGCTCTCTAGCTACGTGGTAACGGCTGGCATAATCAAAAACCACCATACCTTTCATAGAAGCTCGGTTGACCAGTAACGACATATAATTGCTAGGCCCGCTTACTTTTTCGGTGTTGTTATATTGGGAGATGGCTCCGCAAATAACAATTCTAGCGTGCATTGCTAATCTTGAAAGAGCGGCATCTAAAATTTCACCACCTACATTGTCAAAATATACATCAATTCCCTTTGGGCAATGTTCTTTTATAGCAGCGTAAATATTCTCAGATTTATAATCAATGGCGGCATCAAAACCTAGTTCGTTGACGAGGTAATCGCATTTGGCTTTGCCGCCAGCTATTCCTATGACTTTACAGCCTTTAATTTTGGCAATTTGCCCCACTACACTTCCTACGGCACCTGCAGCACCAGAAACCACTACGGTTTCACCGTCTTTTAACTCACCTACTTCTAGTATTCCAAAATAGGCTGTCATACCTGGCATGCCTAATACGCCGAGATATTCTGTTAAAGGTCTGTTGCCTTCTTCTATTTTTAAAAATCCCTTTCCGTTAGAGACCACATACTGCTGCACACCACCGGTGCCTACTAGTAAGTCACCTTCTTTAAATTTAGGATGATTATTGGCTTTTACCACTCGGCCTAAGGAGCCAGCACGCATCACTTCATTAATGCCAACAGGTGGGATGTAAGAGCGTACATCTCTAAGCCAACCTCGCATGGCAGGGTCTAAAGAAATGTATTCGTTTTTGATTAAAATTTCGCCGTCAGCTAATTCTGGAATTTCGGCATTGTTTAAAGTCCATGTTGATGCCGTTGGCAATCCTTCTGGACGTTCTTTCAATAAGATTTGTTTGTTCATTTAATTTGTTTTGAAGTTTTTCAATAGTGCACCCTAAAATTAGTCAATGGAAAATTAAATACAGTTTTTCTTCCCATTTACTGTTTCTAGAAAGTCTCTTTTCTTGATTAGAACTCCAGATTTCGTATAATCATCCATATTTTTTTTGATTTTGTCAGAACCCATCGAATTAGGTCAAAAACAGGCTATTTTGAACCTTAAAATCCCTAATTTTGTCCAACCTATTGAGAATTGTCCTTGATTAATGAATAAAGTGCTGAAAGCATCAGGAGTATTGTGAGTGGAAATACAAGTTTAAAAGAAGACGTATTTAACTGTTGTTTAGATAATTTAGCGAAGCAGGCTTCCCTAAGCTGGTTTACCGAAAAAGCTAAGAACCTAGAGACTGCTTCGGCTTTCTTTCTTGCTTTTGGTATGTTAAAAAGGAAAGTGGAAAATGGCTCTGTCATTATTTCTACATCTTTAAAAAGTAATTTGAAAAGTGCTAATCCTGCTTTTTCGGAAGAAGATTGGGATTTAGTTTCTTTCTGTCGGCTTGCCTTTTTGCTTCAATTAAATACGCCAGAGAATAAAGAGAAAATAGAGACGCTGCTCGCCTCTGCTGATATAAAAGAGCAGGTGATTATCTATAAAGCTTTGCAATACCTAGAAAATGCAGAAGATTTTAAATTGAATATCATTGACGGTATCCGTACCAATATGATTGATGTTTTTGATGCCATTGCCTTAGAAAACAATTATGCGTTTACGTATTTCAGTGAAGATGCTTGGAACCACATGGTTTTGAAAGCCATTTTCATGGAAAGGCCTATTTATAGAATTCATGGCATAGACCAACGTAAAAACGGAAAGCTAGCAGGCATACTTCAAGACTTTGTGCATGAAAGATGGGCTGCTGGAAGAGTCGTCACACCCGAGCTATGGAGAATGATTAGTGGACTTACCACAGAATCAATCATCGAAGATTTGAAAAAAGCGGTGCTTAACGATACTGATTTAGGTAAAGCTGCCGCTCAAAAGGTATTAGAAGATGCAGGTCAAACGGAATGGATAAAAAGTCAAGGATTGGAACCTGTTAAACTTACTTGGGAAGAAATAGGCAAAGAAATCTGGGAGGCTTAGAAAAGATAAAATACGAACATTAATATTTAGAAATATGAAATTTATAGACCCTCATGTGCATATGTCATCCAGAACCACGGACGACTATCAAGCAATGCAAAAAGCGGGAATTGTGGCCATTATAGAGCCAGCGTTTTGGTTGGGTCAGCCGCGTACAGAAAAAGGTGCTTTTAAAGATTATTATAGCAGTATAGTGGGTTGGGAGCCGTTTAGGTCTTCTCAGTTTGGTATCAAACATTACTGTACTATTGGCTTAAACTCTAAAGAAGCCAATAATGTGCCTTTAGCGGAGCAGGTAATGGAATTATTACCATTATACGCTATGAAAGATAATGTGGTGGCAATAGGCGAAATTGGTTATGATGACCAAACCGAAGCAGAAGATAGGTTTTTCAGAGCTCAAATAGAGCTGGCAAAAGAAGTGAATCTTCCTATTTTGATTCATACACCGCATAGAGATAAGAAAAACGGTACGCTACGCAGCATGGATGTGCTAGAAGAGCATGGCATTGACCCTAAAATGGCCATCATAGACCATAATAATGAAGAAACGGCAAAAGCTGTTTTGGATAGAGGCTATTGGGCAGCATTTACCATTTACCCAAGAACAAAAATGGGTAGCGAGAGAATGGTGGAGGTTGTAAAACAATATGGTTCTGAAAGAATAATCGTGGATAGCTCTGCCGACTGGGGTGTGAGTGACCCGCTTGCAGTGCCTAAAACAGCCAATCTTATGTTGGCAAATGGCATCTCAAAAGAAGATGTACATATGACCTGTTACCAAAATGCTTTAGATGCTTATGCTCAAAGTGGAAACATGAATGAAAGCGATTGGGAAAACGGTGTGACCTTTGACCAGTCGGTTCTTTATGGAGGAAACAGTGTTTTACGTGGTCAAGAACCAGTAAAAGGAACTGCTGCAGATTCCGATATCATAGAAAACTGATGAAGCTTTTTTATTATTTGGCTTTAACTAGGCCCGCCAATGTCATTACTGCGGTTTCAGATATTGCGGCTGGCGTAGCTATAGCAGGAGCTTTTGCTTTAAGCCCTTTTCCATGGACATCGTTTCTGTTTTTGGCTTTAGCCACCTCAGGACTTTACGCAGGAGGCATTGTTTTTAATGATGTTTTTGATTTAGAGTTAGATAAAGTAGAAAGACCCGAAAGAATAATACCGAGCGGAAAACTGACTTCTAGTCAAGCCATATTTTTTGGAATGGCACTTTTTATATGTGCTATATTTTTTGCTTCATTGGTGAGTATTCAGAGTGGCGTTATAGCAGCTTTGGTGGCACTTTGTGCGGTTTTGTATGACAAATTTGCAAAGCATCATATAGTGGCTGGGCCATTAACCATGGGGCTTTGTAGAGGTTTGAATTTAACCTTGGGGATGAGTATTCTGGCTAATGGTCAGTTGCCAGAAATGTGGATGATGGCTTTTATTCCTATCGTGTTTATAGCTGCTATTACCTTAACTAGTCAAGGCGAGGTTTTAGGAAATAATAAACTCTCGGTCGCTTTCGCTTTGGTTTTAGATTTGCTTGTGACCGCTACTATTTTAGTATTGGCCTTTAAAGGCATTATGAATTTATGGATGGTGCTGCCATTTGTGCTGTTATGGATTGGGATTAATTTCTCCGCCAAATTCAAAGCCATTCGGCATAACGAACCTAAAAATATTATGAATGCGGTGAAGATGGGAGTACTCTCGCTGATACCGCTAAATGCCAGTTATGTGGCAGGTTTTAGCGACTGGAAATACGGTTTAGCGGTTTTATGCTTGCTGCCTATTTCTATTTTTCTGGCAAAGAAATTCTCGGTTACCTGAATTTTAAAAGCTAGAATCTGATTATTAATATACGTCCGGAAAGAAATAAAATGAATATAGAGCAAAACTTCTCGATAAATTATAAATATCAAATTCTCTTCACGAGAAACATGTTTGATACGTCAAATACAGAGCTTTTTGACACACTAAACGAGAATAAGGAATCTTCTAAAGCCATTCAAGTGTCTTTTGTGATAGATTCAGGTTTGAATGATTGCCAGCCCGAGCTTATCAACAACATTGAAAAATATGTGGCCGCTTTTCCTAAATTAAAATTGGCCTGTAAGCCAATCATCGTGACGGGTGGAGAAGATGCTAAAAATACCATGGCGGAGTTTGAGAAAACTTTGTCGATGATAAACGAGGCCAAAATAGACCGTCATTCTTTTCTTTTAGCTATAGGTGGAGGTGCAGTTTTAGACATGGCAGGTTTTGCGGCAGCAGTAGGGCATAGAGGTATCAGGCATATCAGAATCCCAACGACGGTTTTGTCTCAAAACGATTCTGGCGTAGGTGTTAAAAATAGTATCAATTTCTTTGGTAAAAAGAACTTCTTAGGAACATTTGCTCCGCCTTTCGCGGTGATAAACGACCTTACTTTTTTGATTTCATTAGACGAAAGAGACTGGCGTGCAGGTATGTCTGAGGCGGTAAAAGTGGCTTTGATTAAAGATGCTGTCTTTTTTGATTGGTTAGAAACTAATGCCATCGCTCTAAATAACAGAGATTTGGAAGCCATGGAAAAACTGGTTTTTGACTGTGCTAAGCTACATACGCACCACATTTCTAACAGTAACGACCCCTTTGAAATGGGCTCTTCTAGGCCATTAGATTTTGGCCACTGGGCGGCTCATAAAATGGAGCAGCTTACCAACTTTGGAATAAAACATGGTGAAGCGGTAGCCATAGGTATCGGTTTAGATATCGTTTACGGAACATACGCTGGTTTTATGACTGAAGCCACGGCAGACCGTATCTTAAAAGTGCTGTCAAACTTAGGCTTTGATACTTTTCATCCTGTGCTTCTTAATGAGGCGGGCACGCATATAAACCCTGAACTCTTAAAAGGTTTAGAAGAGTTTAGAGAGCATTTGGGTGGAGAATTGACCATCACTATGGTAGAGAAAATAGGAGAGAAGTTTGATGTGCACGAAATGAACACCGATTGGATTGAAAAATCGGCTCTAACACTATTGAAAAAGCAAGAAACCTATGCGTATTAATAAACATCAGGCTCATTTAAGTTACTGCAGTAATATTCATGCAGGCGAATCTTGGACAGCTACTTTTGAGAATCTAAAAAAGTACACCACCAAAGTACGTGACGGTTTAAAAACCGAAAGCTTTGGCATTGGTTTACGATTGTCAAACGAAGCTTCTTTAGAACTTTCTGAAGGAGACAATCTCGCAGTTTTTAAAGATTGGCTGGCAAGTGAAAACATGTATGTGTTTACCGTCAATGGTTTTCCTTACGGTGGTTTTCATAATCAAGTAGTGAAAGATGAGGTGCATACGCCAGATTGGAGTACACCTGAGCGTTTGGTTTATACCATTCGTTTGTTTAATATTTTGGCAGCATTACTTCCCGAAGGTTTAGATGGTGGGGTTTCTACTTCGCCTATTTCTTACAGGTTTTGGCATAAAGATGAAGCTGCCTTAAAAGAAGTGAAGGCAGTGGCGGTACGTCAATTGTCACAACTGATGATTCATCTGGCAGAAATTAAGACCAAAACGGGTAAAAGTTTGCACCTAGACATGGAGCCAGAGCCAGACGGAATTTTAGAAACTAGCGATGAGTTTGTTGATTTCTTTAATGATGATTTGCTGCCAACAGGTAAAAATCAACTAAGTGCCACATTAGGCATAGGGCTCGATAAAGCAGAAGAGATTATCAGAGAGCATTTTCAGCTCTGCTATGATGTTTGTCATTTTGCCGTAGGCTTTGAAAAACCCTCGGAGGCCATAGCCAAAGTGAAAGCTGCCAATATCAAAATAGGTAGAATTCAGATTTCTGCGGCTTTAAGCAGTGGTATTTTGGGTAGCCAAGAAGATAGAGCGATTGTTCAAGAGCAATTAAAAAGATTTGACGAGCCTACTTATTTGCACCAAGCCGTGGTTAGAAAAACCGACGGAGCATTAGTAAGATTTAAAGATTTAGGGCCTGGTTTAGCGGATATTCAGCAGGCAGATTTTCAGGAAATAAGAACGCATTTTCATGTGCCTGTTTTTACAGAGAAATATGAGAAATTGATATCTACGCAGCAAGACATTATAGATACGCTAGCTGTTTGGAAAGAAGAAAATTTCACCAATCATTTAGAGGTAGAAACCTATACTTGGGATGTTTTGCCAGAGGCTATGCAAACCGATATAGTGAGCTGTGTGGTGAGGGAATTAGATTGGGTTAGAACAGTGGCAACAGCATGAAAAAAGTAGCGGTAATTAATGTAATTGGTCTTTCAAAAAGAGTTTTAGGCGAGCATACACCATTTCTTTCTAAATGGGCTGCTAAGAAAAATATAGCAAGTGTAGAGCCTGTTTTACCTGCGGTTACCTGTGCTGTGCAAACTACCTATTTGACAGGGAAATGGCCAAACGAACACGGTATAGTAGGGAACGGTTGGTTTTCAAAAGAAGCCCAAGAAGTACAGTTTTGGAAGCAATCAAACCAGCTGGTTCAAGCTCCTAATGTGTGGGATAATATCAGAAAGACAAATCCAGATTTTACCTGTGCTAATATGTTTTGGTGGTATAACATGTATTCTACTGCCGATTACTCCGTAACGCCAAGGCCGCAGTATAGGGCAGATGGTCAAAAAGTGCCAGACTGTTATTCGTATCCTGCAGATTTAAGAGACCGCTTGCAGGCAGAACTGGGTACTTTTCCATTGTTTCATTTTTGGGGACCCAAAACCACCATTAAATCTAGCGAGTGGATAGCCGATGCTTCTAAGAAAGTGCATGAATGGCATAATCCAGATTTGATGTTGGTCTATTTGCCGCATTTAGATTATGTGCTGCAGAAATATGGGCATGATGAAAAGCATTTGCCAAAAGACCTTGCCGAAATAGACAAAGTATGTGAAGACCTGATTACCTATTTGGAGGCAAAAGGTGTGGAGGTTTCTGTGATTTCAGAGTATGGAATTACAAATGTAGAAAGGCCTATTCACCCCAATCGTGTTTTACGTGATATGGGTTTGTTAGGAATTAGGGAAGAAAACGGTTTAGAGTTATTAGACGCAGGGGCGTCAAAAGCTTTTGCGGTGGCCGACCATCAAATAGCTCATGTGTATGTCAATGACAAATCGGAGCTAGCCGCTGTCAAAAAACGATTTGAAGCAGAAGCTGGTGTGGCTTTAGTTTTAGATGAAGAAGGTAAAAAGAAATACCACTTAGACCATGAACGCTCTGGAGACTTGGTATTGGTAGGCGACGATAAAAGCTGGTTTACTTATTATTTCTGGGAAGATGATGCCGAGGCACCAGACTACGCCAGAATGGTAGATATTCATAAAAAGCCAGGTTACGACCCTGCCGAAATGCTTTTAGACCCAAAGCAAAAGCTGATTATTCCAAAAATCATCTTTAAGGTGCTTAAGAAAAAACTGGGATTTAGAATGGTGATGGATGTGATTCCTTTAGACGCCACTTTAGTGAAAGGCTCGCACGGTGCTGTCAATCTACAAGACGAAGACAAAGCCATTTTTATTAGCAGTCAAAAGCATGATGCTAATATTGCCCCTACAGCCATTCATGATTTGATTATGAATTCGGTATTGAGATAATATCTGATAAGCCTACTGTGTACTTTTCAAAGACATGCAGTAGGCTTTTTTGTGTCCACTGTATACTTAATTTTCAAGACTACTTTTTTCATTTTATGAAAATGAAATGATCGGAAGTCCATGCTTAAAAAGACAGCGATTTTAGACTTCTTTTTACCTGATTATTGAACAACTATAAGCATCTGGTGATAGACGATTTTATTGAATAATTGGTTGACAAAAGCCCTCTAAAAGCTATCAGTTTTCTTGAGTTTTAACTTAGTTTTTCTTTAGAAATTTCTGGTTTTAAAAATCAAGCCTGAAAAATAGCTTTTTGGAATACATGTCAAAAAAGGGGCTATTTTGATGGAATTAGTCCGCTTTTGCTCGAAATGAGTTAAAGATTGTCCGAAATGCGTTAATGAAATGGTGATGGAAATCCGAGGTTTGTGGTATCAGAAGTACCATAAAATTTCTCATTATATGAAAGCATCTTTATTAGCTCAAAACAAAATCGAAAAGTTTATTAAGTCAGACAAGATTCTTAAGAAGCACGTGAGCTTTTTCCTTAAAAGTTTGGATAATCGTAATCAGAAAAGTCATGTTCTAAAAACAGTTTACACCGCCCTGTTTTTTACTTTTTCAATAGGGGTTTTTGCCCAAACTGGGAATACGTTTACAGGTAAAGGGGCAGGGGCTAATATAACTACGGGAGATTTTAACGTAGCCTATGGCGATAGTGCCGGGCATGATGCTACATCTGGTTATAATTTTACATTTGTTGGCTATCGGGCAGGTCGAAAAAACAGGAGTGCTACTGAGAATATTTTCATAGGTTTTGAAAGCGGCTTTTCTACTACCACAAGTCTAGATAATACCTTTATTGGTTTTAAAGCAGGTTATGCCAATACAGATACAGATAATACTTTCATAGGGCACTCTGCAGGAATGTCGAATACGTATGGAAGTGATAATACCTTTTTAGGAAGTAAAGCGGGTTATTCAACTACTACAGGCGATGATAATACTTTTTTAGGTAAAAGTGCTGGTTATTATGTGACTACAGCTAGTGATAACACTTTTGTAGGAAAAGATGCGGGATATGGAGTGTCAGGTCAATCAGGAAATAGAAATACGGCAGTAGGAACGGATGCGATGAAGGCTATCAATACCGGTCACCATAATACTGCTATGGGAGACTCCGCAGCCATCAATCTTTCTAATGGAAGGTATAATGCGTTTTTCGGCTCAAGTGCAGGAGCTCTAACCAATTATGCAAACCATAATACATTTATAGGGGCAAGAGCTGGATTTAATAATAACCTAGATAATAGTACCTCTACAGCTAATAGAAACACTTTCATAGGTTTTTCAAACGGTGCTTCTAATCAAACTGGCGAAGACAATGTAGGTATGGGTGCATTTTCTGATTTAACAGGTGGGAATTTTAATAGAACCACTTTCATTGGAGCGAATACTCGACCAGGTGCTAGTGATATTATTTTACTTGGTTATGATGGTGCCGTTTCTGCTCAATATGCCATAGGTGTTGGAAATAATCATTCTATAGGAGGTGAAGGAGCTATTGGAATAGGCAGAAGCGTAAATATGGACGCTAACAGTAATTATTCCGTGGCTATGGGTTACGAAAGTAATATTTCTCAAAGCAATGCGGTTGGTATAGGTTATCAGGTAAATGTGGATAATACCAAAGCGGTAGCCATTGGTGCATCTGCCACAGTGCAGGGAGATAATAGTATTGCCCTTGGTGCTAATACTACGGTTACGGCGGCCAATGCTATAGCTATAGGAGAAGGTGTGAGTGTAAGTAATGCCAATGAAGTGAAAATAGGGAACAGCTCTATTGCAAGCATAGGAGGGGCCGTTAACTGGACAGCCACATCAGATGGACGTTTTAAAACCAATGTAACAGAGAATATTCCTGGATTAAGCTTTGTGAACCAGTTAAGGCCAGTTAGCTACCAATTTGATTTTAAAAAAATGGATGAGTTTTATGGTCAGCCTATTTCGGTAAATAGTGATAAAGAGAAAACAAGGTTTAGCGGTTTTTTAGCTCAAGAAGTGGAGCAAGTAGCTGTAGCTTCTAATTATAATTTTAGTGGAGTGAAAATTCCTGTTGACGCCGCAAAGGATGCCTATGGTATTCGTTATGCTGAGTTTGTGGTGCCACTAGTAAAGGCGGTGCAGGAGTTAAGTACGCAGGCAGTGAATCAGCAAAAAATAATTGATGAACAGCATGAGTTGTTGGCAGAAAACGAAAAGTTGATAAAACAGCAACAGACCACTTTGGAAGCTTATGCTTCTACTTTAGAACTTCTTAAAGCAAGCATAGCATCGAAATCTCAGAAATAATTCACCCAACAAAACAATAGTAAAATGAAAAAAAAGATACTGATAGTTTTATGGCTGCTAGGGAGTTTTTTAGTTGCTAAAGCACAAAGTTCTAATCAAATAATTGGTGTAGGTGCAGGTGCAAATATTACCACTGGGAGTTTTAATACCATGTATGGTGATAGTACCGGCCATGCAGGAACCACAGCTAGTAGACTTACGCTTATAGGTTATAAGGCGGGGCAATTTAATGACCAAAATGATTTGGTGGCTATAGGGTATAAGGCAGGCTACTTTAATACTACAGGAGAGTACAATACCTTCATTGGTACAGAAGCAGGAGTAGGTAAATCCTTAAGTACACCCATGAATGGTAATGATAATACCGTAGTAGGAACAAAAGCTGGGTTTATACTTACTACAGCTTACTCTAATACTTTTTTTGGGGAAGAATCTGGTGCCTACATTACTACTGGCTACGAAAACACAATCATCGGAGAGCAGAATGCTTTCGATGGAGGCGAATATTCTGGTTTTAGAAGTGTATTTGTGGGTAGTCAAGCAGGTCAAAGTTTTGCTAATAATTATGCTAATGTAGGAATTGGGGGGGAGGCCTTATGGGATGTAGATGAGGGGCATCATAACACGGCCCTCGGCGACTCCGCTCAGACAGATTTAGGAGATGGTATTTATAATGTGGCTATTGGCCAGGGTGCTGGAGCAAATACTGAATATGCAGATTACGGTACTTTTATAGGTAGTATAGCTGGATGGGATAATAACCGAACAAACAATACTAATGATGCTAATCGTAATACGTATGCTGGTTTTGCCACAGGTTTCGCAAATAGACAAGGTCAGGACAATGTAGGCCTAGGGGCTTTAGCAAATTATGATAATAATGTTCGTAATAAATGCACATTTATAGGAGCAAACCTTACCGTATCTCAGAATGATGTATTGTCTGTAGGGTATAACAGTTTCGTTGATAATCAATTCGGAGTTGGTATAGGTAACGAGCAAGACCAACGTAATGGAACTGGTGCAATAGCAATAGGGCATGGGGTCAGTTCAAGAAACACAAATACTGAGCATAGTATAACTATTGGGTATTTAGCTGATTTTAACGAAGCAGGCCTTAGTAAAAGTAAGAGCATAGGTATAGGGAATGTGATAAAAGTTAGCTCTTCAGAAACGGTAGCTATTGGTTCAAAAACCTCAGCCCTAAAGAATAATAGTGTGGCCATAGGAGATAGCATACAGCTAAATGGCCAAAACAGTATAGCTATAGGAAGTAAACTGATTCTTGCCGCTAATAATGAAGTTTTTATTGGCAATGCCGCTACCACCACTATAGGTTCTAGTGTAAACTGGACCGCTACTTCAGACGCTCGTTTTAAGAAAAATGTAGAAGAGAACATTCCAGGACTTGAGTTTATAAATAAGCTTCGCCCTGTCACTTATCAGTTTGATGTAAATAAGTTAGCCTCGGTGTTAGGAGCTAATGCTCAGGATTTAGTAGAGAAAGGTATTCAGGTTTACTCAGGTTTTATTGCTCAAGAAGTAGAAAAGGCTGCAGTAGAAATAGCCTATGATTTTAGCGGCGTCAAAGTACCTTCAGATACTGCTAAAGGTATATACGGACTTAGGTATGCAGAATTTACCGTGCCACTTGTAAAGGCTATACAAGAGTTGAGTTCGGTTTCTACAGACCAAAAAAATCAACTTTCAAATAGTATGACACTTATAGCTGCACAACGGGAGCATGTACAAAGTTTGTCAAGAGAATTGGTGACTCTTCAATCTAAATTGGAGCTTTTAGAATTAGAAGTAAATCCTTCGTCAATCGGAAAAAATGGTGAGATAATACTGATAACCGCCAGATAAAATACTATGAAAAAAATAATACTGAGTACGTTTTTTATATTAGGCTATCTGCTATCAACCGCCCAGTTGACCCCAGGCAGTAGCGAATTAGTAATCAATAACGAAACTGCAAATAATCAGCAAAATCCTGACATTGCAGTAAATGCTACAGGCGTGCAGGCTATAGTTTGGGAAAGTTACAGTCAAGCTGGCGACGGTTACGGCGTTTATGCTAAACTAATAGATGCTAACGGAGCTGTGATTATAGCGGATACTTTGTTTAAATCTAATGCTTTCGGAGACCAACGGTTCCCCAAAGTCGCCATTTTTGAAGATAGTAGCTTTGTAGTCACATGGATGGTTTATAACGCAACCTGGGATGTATATGTAACCAAGTTTGATAAGTCAGGCACTCGTACCTTAAATGACACCCCAGTGTCTTCTTCTGCAGAGTATGAAAAATTTCCGAGCATTAGTAGTAAACCAGATGGTAAGTTCGTCATTGTTTGGGAAGGTTCTGATGGAATTTACGCCAGAACGGGTGAAAATAATACATTAGTTGGTTCAGCTTTCAAAATAAGTCCAGCTAGCAATATTAATTTAAAACAGAAGCCTGATGTGGCTTTTGGTACTAAAAATGATGATAAATATTATTTCGTTTGGCAGGAGTTGAGAGGTGCCGGAGATATAGACATAAGAGGAGGAGTTTATACCTTTCCTAGTACGTCCAATATTGCCGAAGTTGAGATTAATAATTATAAAACGAATAATCAAATAGCACCTTCGGTAGCAGTAGGTGGTGACGAAGTGGTGACTGTAACATGGGAAAGTTATGGTCAAGACGGAAGCCAAGAAGGTATTTATAAAAGGACTTTTGATGATTCCTTTGCCACGGTAGGAGGGGCTGAAGTACTGGTGAATACTACGACTACTGGTGCTCAAAAAGATCCGCAGATAAGTGCAGATAGCACTGGGTTTTCTGCAATTTCATGGAATAGCTATGGACAAGACGGTTCTTTTGAAGGAGTATATGCTCAACATTATAACGCAGCAGGAGCAAAAGCAGGTGGAGAAACACAATTAAACAGCACCACAGACCTTTTTCAACAGTTTTCAGCCATTGCTTGGCAAAAGGGAACGGGGAAATTGAGTGCGGTTTGGCAATCTGGAGGAAGGAATACGGTGTCTTCTCAAGATAATGATGGTTATGGTATTGTTCATAGAAATTTTACAGCCGCCGCTTCAGAACCCGAAATAAACCTAAAAGGAAACGGTCAAGATATAGCGGATGGTGCCAACAGCCCATCAACAACCGATTCTACAGATTTTGGAACTCTAGCAATAACTGGAGAATCTAACACTAACACCTTCACCATTGAAAACACAGGGACAGGAAGTTTAACTTTAGATGGGAGTCCAATCGTTGATGTTTCAGGCTCTCATGCTAGTGATTTTACTGTTAGTGTACTACCCACTTCGCCAGTTTCAGCTAGCGGAAGTACTACTTTCCAAGTCACTTTTGACCCAACAGCAGTTGGCTTAAGAGAAGCCACCGTAAGCATTGCCAATGATGATGTAGATGAAAACCCTTATACATTTGATATTCAAGGATATGGAGATTGTGTTTCTTTGGCTTCTAGTCCTGGTTATAGTATCACTTGGACTGGTGCTTTGAGTACCGATTGGAACAATCCCTGTAACTGGAATCCGGCATGGGTGCCTGATAATTCAAATTTGGCAGTTATAGGATTACAAACCAATCAACCAGTTATTAGTGGTACGGCTAATTTAAATCAGATAGAGTTGAATGATGGTGCAGTTCTAACGGTAGCAAATGGAGGTTTATTGGAATTGTCTGGGAGTACAATTAACTATATTAACGATGGGTCAATTATCAATAACGGAAGAATCGATTTTGGTATTAACACACTTAGATTTTCTGGAACTACTAGTATCACTAATACTGGAATTATAGATGTTGAACCTTCAAGGCGTATTTATACAGTTGGTAATCTTACAATAGTTAATGAAAGCACAGGCGTAATAAATAGTGCTTTAGAAAGCTTGACCATTGTTACGACTGGCAACTTATTTGTGACAAATAATGGAACTATAAATAGCTCGGGTTCTTTAGGAATAGTTACTACGGTTGGCTCAATCATTACAAATAATCAATGTGGCGAAATAATAGTTACTGGTACTGGAAGCGAATATGTTAATCCTGGTACGACTACCAATGCAGGATTAATTCTAATTTCCAATAACATCAATAATTCGGGCAATTTTGATAACAGTGGAATTATAAAATATGGTTCGAGTTCAGGTAATGCTATCGCCAATGCCAGCAACTCTTCAATTATTGTCAATGACGACCCAACACCTATTTTCACGTACGGCGGCACTTTTAATGGAACCATTGATGGAATTTTCATAGCAGATTCAGTAACTTCAGCGGGTACATTCTCTGCACCCAACACGTTCACTCCATCGGGTTCATTGCCTTCTGGCTCGCAAACACTTTATGCCAAAATAACACCGAATGGAGGTGGATGTACTTATTTCGTCCCATTTACTTTTGTCAAAGCAGCCTCACCCGAAATAAACCTTACCGGAAAGGGTCAAAATATTGCCGATGGTGATACTTCACCAGAATTAGCAGATGATACTGATTTTGGAACTCAAAGTGTAAGTTCAGGGACTATAGTTAAAACATTTACCATTGAAAATACCGGAACGGGTGCCTTAAGCTTAACCGGAACACCCAATAAAGTTACTATTACCGGAGCAAACGCCGTAGACTTTACAGTTACGCAGCAACCAACTTCACCAGTAGCGGCTAGCGGAAGTACTACTTTCCAAATCACTTTTGACCCAACAGCAGTTGGCTTAAGAGAAGCCACTGTTAGTATAGCCAATAATGACTTAGATGAGAATCCTTATACTTTTGATATTAGTGGAACGGGATGTGACAATTCGGCTTCAATTTCTTATTCCGGTTCACCGTATTGTAGTTCGGCTTCGCCTGTGGCTGTGAGTCTGACAGGTACTTCTGGTGGGACGTTTACTTCGTCTCCCACTGGTTTGACATTGAATAGTAGTTCTGGTCAAATAACTCCTTCTAGCAGTTCTGCAGGTACTTATACGGTTACTTATACAATTGCTGCATCAGGTGATTGCCCCTCAGTTAACGCTACTACTGCGATAACTATCAACGCTTTAGATGATGCTTCTTTCTCATACGGTTCAGCATCTTATTGTGTAAATGCATCCGACCCAAGCCCAACGATTACAGGGGTGTCAGGTGGTACATTCAGTAGCACGGCAGGATTAAGCATCAATTCAGGAACAGGAGCAATAGATGTCTCAGCAAGTACTCCAGGCATTTATTCAGTTACGTATACCACAGCAGGTGCTTGTTCAAACAGTTCAAATGTTAGTGTAACAATAAACGCCTTAGACGATGCTGGCTTTAATTATGCATCTGCCTCGTATTGTGTGAGTGCATCCGACCCAAGCCCAACGATTACAGGGGTGTCAGGTGGTACATTCAGTAGCACAGCAGGATTAAGCATTAATTCAGGAACAGGAGCAATAGATGTCTCAGCAAGCACTCCAGGAGCTTATAGCGTAACCTATACGACAGGAGGAACATGCTCAAATACTTCAACAGTAAGTGTAAGCATTACGGCACTAGATGATGCTGGCTTTAATTATGCATCTGCTTCTTATTGTGTGAGTGCATCTGACCCAAGCCCAACAATTACAGGCGTATCAGGCGGTACATTCAGTAGCACAGCAGGATTAAGCATCAATTCAGGAACAGGAGCAATAGATGTATCCGCAAGTACTCCAGGGACTTATACCATAACATATACCACGGGAGGAACATGCTCAAATAACTCAGCAGCAAGTGTAAGCATTACGGCACTAGACGATGCTGGCTTTAATTATGCATCTGCCTCTTATTGTGTAAGTGCATCCGACCCAAGCCCAACAATTACAGGCGTATCAGGCGGTACATTCAGTAGCACAGCAGGATTAAGCATCAATTCAGGAACAGGAGCAATAGATGTATCCGCAAGTACTCCAGGGACTTATACCATAACATATACCACGGGAGGAACATGCTCAAATAATTCAGCAGTAAGTGTAAGCATTTCGGCCTTAGATGATGCCGGCTTTAATTATGCATCTGCCTCGTATTGTGTGAGTGCATCCGACCCAAGCCCAACGATTACAGGCGTATCAGGCGGTACATTCGGTAGTACAGGAGGTTTAAGTATCAATGCCTCAACAGGTCAGATAGATGTATCAGCCAGTACGATAAGCACTTATTCAGTTACGTATACAACTGCAGGAAGCTGTCCAAATAGTTTAAGTGTAAGCGTAACAATAAACGCTGTCGATGATGCCTCATTCTCATACGGTTCAGCTTCGTATTGTGTAAGTGCATCAGACCCAACACCAACAATTACAGGCGTATCGGGAGGTACAATCAGCAGCACGGCAGGATTAAGCATTAATTCAGGAACAGGAGTAATAGATGTATCAGCTAGTACACCGGGGACTTATACAGTTACTTATACAACTGCTGGTTCTTGTTCAAATGATTCGGATGTAAGTGTAACAATAACCGCATTGGATGATGCCAGTTTCGGTTACGGCAGTGCCTCTTACTGTGTGAGTGCTTCTGACCCAACACCAACGATTACAGGTGTATCAGGAGGAACATTTAGTAGCACCGCAGGATTAAGCATTAATTCAGGAACAGGAGTAATAGATGTATCAGCAAGTACAGCAGGCACATATACGGTAACATATAGCACAGGAGGAACTTGTTCAAATAACTCAACGGCAAGTGTAAGCATAACGGCACTAGACGATGCCAGTTTCAGTTACGGCAGTGCGGCGTATTGTGTAAGTGCAACAGACCCAACGCCAACTATTACAGGCGTATCAGGAGGAACATTTAGCAGCACCGCAGGATTAAGCATTAATTCAGGAACAGGAGCAATAGATGTCTCAGCAAGCACTCCAGGAGCTTATACCATAACATATACCACGGGAGGAACATGCTCAAATAATTCAGCAGTAAGTGTAAGCATTTCGGCCTTAGATGATGCCGGCTTTAATTATGCAGCATCCTCTTATTGTGTGAGTGCAGCTGACCCAACGCCAACGATTACAGGGGTGTCAGGTGGTACATTCAGTAGCACGGCAGGATTAAGCATCAATTCAGGAACAGGAGCAATAGATGTCTCAGCAAGCACGCCAGGAACTTATACCGTAACGTATACCACGGGTGGAACTTGTTCAAATAACTCAGCAGCAAGTGTAAGCATTACGGCACTAGATGATGCTGGCTTTAATTATGCATCTGCCTCTTATTGTGTGAGTGCATCCGACCCAAGCCCAACGATTACAGGGGTATCAGGCGGTACATTCAGTAGCACGGCAGGATTAAGCATCAATTCAGGAACAGGAGCAATAGATGTCTCAGCAAGCACGCCAGGAACTTATACCGTAACGTATACCACGGGTGGAACTTGTTCAAATAACTCAGCAGCAAGTGTAAGCATTACGGCACTAGATGATGCTGGCTTTAATTATGCATCTGCCTCTTATTGTGTGAGTGCATCCGACCCAAGCCCAACGATTACAGGGGTATCAGGCGGTACATTCAGTAGCACGGCAGGATTAAGCATCAATTCAGGAACAGGAGCAATAGATGTCTCAGCAAGTACTCCAGGGACTTATACCATAACGTATACCACGGGAGGAACATGCTCAAATAACTCAGCAGCAAGTGTAAGCATTACGGCACTAGACGATGCTGGCTTTAATTATGCATCTGCCTCTTATTGTGTAAGTGCATCCGACCCAAGCCCAACAATTACAGGCGTATCAGGCGGTACATTCAGTAGCACGGCAGGATTAAGCATCAATTCAGGAACAGGAGCAATAGATGTATCCGCAAGTACTCCAGGGACTTATACCATAACATATACCACGGGAGGAACATGCTCAAATAACTCAGCAGTAAGTGTAAGCATTACGGCCTTAGATGATGCCGGCTTTAATTATGCATCGGCCTCGTATTGTGTGAGTGCATCCGACCCAAGCCCAACGATTACAGGGGTATCAGGCGGTACATTCAGTAGCACGGCAGGATTAAGCATCAATTCAGGAACAGGAGCAATAGATGTATCCGCAAGTACTCCAGGAACTTATACCGTAACATATACTACGGGTGGAACATGTTCAAATACTTCAACAGTAAGTGTAAGCATTACGGCCTTAGATGATGCCGGCTTTAATTATGCATCGGCCTCTTATTGTGTGAGTGCATCCGACCCAAGCCCAACGATTACAGGGGTATCAGGCGGTACATTCAGTAGCACGGCAGGATTAAGCATCAATTCAGGAACAGGAGCAATAGATGTATCCGCAAGTACTCCAGGGACTTATACCATAACGTATACCACGGGAGGAACATGCTCAAATAACTCAGCAGCAAGTGTAAGCATTACGGCACTAGACGATGCTGGCTTTAATTATGCATCTGCCTCTTATTGTGTAAGTGCATCCGACCCAAGCCCAACAATTACAGGCGTATCAGGCGGTACATTCAGTAGCACAGCAGGATTAAGCATCAATTCAGGAACAGGAGCAATAGATGTATCAGCAAGTACGCCGGGAGCTTATACCGTAACATATACCACGGGAGGAACGTGTTCAAATATTTTAACAGTAAGTGTAAGCATTACGGCACTAGACGATGGTGGCTTTAATTATGCAGCATCCTCGTATTGTGTAAATGCATCTGATCCAAGCCCAACAATTACAGGCGTATCAGGCGGTACATTCAGTAGCACGGCAGGATTAAGCATCAATTCAGGAACAGGAGTAATAGACGTATCAGCAAGTACTCCTGGCACATATACGGTAACATATAGCACAGGAGGAGCTTGTTCAAACAGTTCAACGGCAAGTGTAAGCATTACTGCACTAGACGATGCCAGTTTCAGTTACGGCAGTGCGGCGTATTGTGTAGATGCAGCTGACCCAACGCCAACGATTACAGGTGTATCAGGTGGAACATTCAGCAGCACCGCAGGATTAAGTATTAATTTAGGAACAGGAGTAATAGATGTATCAGCAAGCACGCCAGGCACTTACTCAGTAACTTATACTACAGCAGGTGCTTGTTCAAACAGTTCAAATGTTAGTGTAACCATAAACGCTTTACCTAGTCCTGTGATTACAGGAGCGGAAAACCTAAGTTGCACCACCACAAGTGTGACAAGAACCGCCGTAGGAACAGGTACTTATTTATGGTCCAATGGTGATGAAACAGCTGAAACCACCCTTGATGTGGCAGGAGTATACACCGTAACCATAACTGCGGCAAATGGCTGCACCAATTCAGCGACTACCGAAGTAACGATAGATGATTTAGTACCAAGTTTGAGCATTACAGGTTCCGAAAACCTAAGCTGTAACACCACATCTGTGACAAGAACAGTTGTAGGTTCAGGTACTTATTCTTGGTCGAACGGACTAGGAAGTTATGTTACGGCTAACATAACAAGCCCAGGTACTTATACAGTAACGGTAACAGCAGCAAATGGTTGTTCTAATTCTGCAACGACAGTTGTCAGTCAAGATGCCACAGTTCCAACAGCAAGCATAACAGGAACCGATAGCTTAAACTGTTCAATAGCATCTGTTACAAGAACAGCTTTAGGCGGAACAAGTTACAGCTGGTCAAATGGCTTAGGGACCAATGCAGAAGCTACAATGACAGCAGCAGGAACCTATACCGTAACTGTTACGGGAGAAAACGGTTGTAGTACTACAGCTACTACGGAAGTTGTTTTCAATAATAACCTTATAGTTACAGCATCAAATGATGGCCCTTATGAAGAAGGGGAGAGTATCAACTTAATGGCAACTGGAGGTCCGAGCTATTCATGGACTGGTCCAAATGGTTTTAGTAGTAATACAGTAAATCCAAGTATCTCAAACGCTACTTCTGCCAAGGCTGGAGTTTATACGGTGACAGTAAATAACGGCTCATGTACAGGCACAGCCACTACAAATGTGGTAATTTCTTGTAGTACGCCAGGCATGTCATATTATTTAGCTTATACAGATGGAGCAGAACCAGAGGTATTCTCACCACTAGTAGAGCAAATGGAAGTTCAGGAATCAAACAGGCCAATGACCATATTGGCAGTGCCGAACTGCGAATTACCAGTGATAGAAAGTGCTAGAATTCATATTTCAGGAACAGGAAATAATCATTTTTATATTGATAATGAACTCCCATTCTCTTTATATGAGACTAATGGCGTAGCAACAGGAGAAGTATTTGAAGCTAATTATTACACGTTCATTGGTAGAGGTTTTGATCAAGACAATTCTCAAGGAAATGTGATAGTAGGTCCGGACGAATTACATTTTTCAGTAGTTCGTGGCGATAGAGCAATCACGGCTCCAACACTTTCTACCAATGTTATTTGTGCAGGAACTAGTTTAACGGTTTCTTCTACAGAATCTGGCGTGTTTAACTTCAATGTAGGTAATATGTACCAAGCATACCTTTCAGATGAAAACGGAAACTTTGGCAGCCAAACATTGATAGGCAGTTCTTCAGACCCATCTAATATTGTTTGTAGTATTCCGAATAATTTGCCAAGTGGAAATAACTACAAAGTAGTAGTTCGTTCGTCTTCACCAATGGTGTCATCAGCAGCTTCAGCTAGTTTGTCAATTACCTCATCAAGCGTTAGCTTATTGTCACCAACGAATGACATTTTGAGCGGAACGCGAACAGAACAAGCTACCCAAAGTATCACTGCTCAGAACAAGATAGAGGGTAACTCCAATGTGATATACAAAGCAGGAAATGCAGTCCTATTAGAGCCCGGTTTTAAAGCAGAATCAGGTACCGTTTTCAGTGCAAAAATTGAAAATGTATGTGCAGATTGATGTTTTTTTGCGTAAATTTTTTAAAGCTACCCTACCATAGGGTGGCTTTTTTTTATGGTAAGGTGTTTACTATAAGGTTGTTTGTGCTTGTGATAGTTTAGGAGGTACAATTTTTGATGGGTAATAAATCAATATTCAATATATTTGGAAACCCATAAGTAATTTAAATGTCAGGCTTGTTCAAGAAAAGTATACTATCAGTAATATTTCTATTATTTGGTACTCCTCTGAGTGCTCAGCCTATTTTGCTTACCAAAGAAATAAAGTCAAATAAAAATGTTTCTTCCAGTGTAATGGTCTTTGAAGACAGAACTGGAGAAATGTCTTTGGAGGAAGTGATTGATGAAGAGTTTGTTCAAAATACGGGTAATAATAATTTGATTCTGCCTTTTTCAGACCATGTGTTTTGGTTTAAAATGGACTTTGTTAAAGGGGAGGAGGTTTCTGATGATTGGACTATTTGGTTTACAAACGAGCTTACTGAGAATCTTGAATTATATGAATATAGTTTAGAGGATGGGAAATATATACCCAGTTTGAAGTGGGACCTTTTGAGTTCTAGAAATAAGTTTTTTAAAGGACAAGAACCATTTTTTGATTTTAAACTTAGAGATAGCACCACGGTGTATCTTAAATTAGAATCACAGAGAGCTTTAACAGGGCTTTTTTCTGTTGGCCCTAGTGCTGCAAAATCCAAGGTCATTATGGGTCTTTTTGGTCAGCGTGCCTTTGTAAACGGACTTCTCATTTTTAGGCTTCTTTTGGTTTTAACACTTGGTCTTTTTGTAATAAAAGATATCCCTTTTAGAGCCTATTCGCTTTTGATTTTAATTAAAACTTTGGGGTATTGGGGTTTAATTAATGCCTTGACACCCACTTTTGTAGAAAGTCCTTTAGTAGCTCAGAAGTTAAATTTTCTCTTTTACACGGGTACGCCTATAGGAACAATAATTTTTTCATTGGCAGTTTTACCATTTTTTGGGCTTCCATCTTGGTTTAAGAAAGCTTTATACTTTTTCCTAATTCTTACCATAGGTGTTAATGTTCTTGTCCAGATAAATTATAGTTGGGAATTTCTTAAAATGGGCGTGGGAGTTTCTGTCTTTTCTGGTTTATTTATTGTCATTGTTTTTGCTTATTCGGTTTTGAAAAGGCTTCCTATTCAGAAGTATTATGCCATTCCTTTTTTAATGGGTTTAGTTAGTTACATCCTTATGAATGCTAGGATTCTGTTTCAAGTCCAAATTCCCTTGGTTTCAAGTATTGCTTTCTTTCTGTTTGCGGCTGAGATATTCATCTTTATATTCTTTTTAGGCAGAATATTTAGAGATTCTCAGATGAAGAATATTTTGGTTACGCAGGAGCTTAAAAATAAAGAGTTTCAGTCGGAGCGGTTAAGAGAGTTAGATGATTTAAAAACTAGCTTTTTTACTAACATTTCTCATGAGTTAAAGACGCCATTGACCTTGATTTCTGGCCCTATAGAAGAGCTAAAGAAATCATACCCAAACGAAAAACTTCTTAAAATGATACGTCCAAATATTAATAGGCTGCAGCAGCTTATTAATCAGATTTTGGATATTCAGAAGTTGGAAGCAGGCAAACAAACGCCTCATATTATAAAAAGCGATTTGGCGAAGCACCTGAACAGGCATGTTTTATCTTTTGAGTCATTGACAGATTCGAAGGCAATTAAATTAACTATTAACCAAAATAAACAAAACTTTGAGGCACGTTTTGATGAAGACAAGCTAAATAAGATTGTAGATAATTTGCTTTCTAATGCCATCAAATATACCAGTAGTAGTGGGCAAGTAAATGTTGATGTGGTCTTTAGAGATAAACCAAAAGCATTTGAGATTTCTGTGTCTGATACGGGCTTTGGTATTTCAGAAAAAGATTTACCTTATATTTTTGATAGATTTTACCAAGTTAGTAATGCTAATTACCAAGGTTCAGGAGTAGGTTTGGCTTTGGTGAAAGAATTAGTGAGTTTGTTAAAAGGGACTATTGAAGTAGAAAGTGAACTGGAAAAAGGAACCACCTTTAAGGTGACCTTACCGGCCGATGAATCTACTTGGCCAGATTATGAAGAGGAGATAGAAAATGAAAATGTAATAGCCAAGGGAGAACCTAAGGGTGAGGTTTATGAAGAGCCTGTAGTGCATACCGAAGAAGGAGATAAAGAGCTGATTTTACTGGTAGAAGATAATGCTGATATGCAAGAGTATATTAAAAGTATACTAGAAAGTGATTACAGAGTTATTCAGGCGTTTAACGGCTTAGAGGGTGTAGAAAAAGCAAATGAAGAGGTACCAGATTTAATACTTTGTGATTTGATGATGCCTGTAATGGATGGTTTTGAATTTAGTAGGAAAATTAGAGCCAAGGTAGCTTCAAGTCATGTACCTATTATTATGCTCACGGCCAAGTCTTCAAAAGAGAGTAGGCTAGAAAGCTTTGAAATAGGAATAGACAGGTGTTTGACAAAACCTTTTGATGCCGACGAATTAAAAGGAGCTATTAAAAGTGGTTTAAAAAGTAGACAGAATTTAAGGGTTCTTTTCACCCAAGGTGATTTTGAAACAGAAAGCAATGATGATAAAGTAGGTGAAATAGAGCTCACTTTTTATAAGTCTTTGAAACAGTTTTTGGATGATAATTACAAAGATTCAGCTTTAAAAGTTAGCGATATTGCAAATTCATTGGGTATGAGTGATACGCAATTAAGACGTAAGCTTAAAGTGGTAAGTTCTTATTCACCAAATGAATACCTTCGGAAGTTTAGACTGCAAAAGGCCGAAAATTTATTGAAAGTTCAACGAAAATCGGTATCAGAAGCCGCTTTTGAGGTTGGTTTTGAAAACCTCTCATATTTCTCCAAAATCTTTCATCAAGAATATGGATGCTTACCTTCGGAGTTTGTTTCCTCTAGTGAGGCATCAGAAGGGTTTTGAAAAAAATAAGAGTTTAGTAAAAGGTAGTTAGTGCATTGATTGTTATTAAAAAATGGTAAATGATTTTTGAAAAAGTTATCAAGGCTTATAAGTTTGGCTGGAAGTGTGCTCTCCTAAATTTATTTTGTGCCAATTTACTGTTTGCACAGTCTGGTTCTTTTGAGAATATTTCTGTATCCGAGGGGCTTTCGCAGGGGATGGCCTTTGATATCTTAGAAGATAATGAAGGTTTCATTTGGGTGGCTACTAAGTACGGTTTAAATAGATATGATGGCACCAGTTTCAAAACTTTTCTTCATAGCAAAGATGACCCTTTCAGTATAGCTACAAATCAAATTACAGCCTTGTTACAAGACCGTAAAGGGAGAATATGGATTGGGACAGGGGAAAAGAAGTTGGTTGTTTTTGAGCCTAAAACACAGCGGTTTTATTATTCAAATCTAGACCAAGGAGTCTCAAGTGACTTACCGAATAATTTAATAAATGCAATTTATGAAGATGTTAATGGTAATATTTGGTTTGGAAGTTCTGAAGGTCAAATCCTGAAAATTGAAACTTCAGCTCGGATGAACGAAAGCTTAGCTGGACTAAAACCAGACATAAGTAATGAGCTGAATATAATTTCAATAGAGTCTGTAAGGGGCGAAGACAATAGTATTTTTTCTTTTTCAAAAGATAGCGAAGACAAAATAATGGCCTTGTCAAATGGCTATTACATTGATATTGATATCAAAGAAAATACAGTTTCCTACATAGATATTCCTGATAATAGCACTTATGATAGTAGAAATTATTTATTAACCTGCCTTTTTAAAAAAGGGGAGGAGAAACTTTTTTTGACCAATAAAAACGTTTTTAAAATAACGAATGGCAAGGTTGAGATAATTGATGAATTTAACTTTAAAGAAGGCTATATTATAAGTATGGATGCCTCTGGCGATGTATGGGGCATAAAAAACAATGATATTTTTAAAACAAGTCTCAATAATATTCACAATATTTTTGAGCCAGTTAACTTTCAAGCAGAAGTATCTGAAAACGCGAGAATTAAATTAATAAAAAAAGACAGTCAAGGTAATTTTTGGTTAGCCACAAATGGTTATGGAATTGTAAAAATAAAGCATAAAAGAAAACGAGCCAGTAATTACCTAGAGCGGTGGTCTTCTTGGCAAGTCTATCTTGATTCTAAAGGGAATCTATATTCTTGGGATTTTAACAGACTTTTTAAAAGTGATAGGAGTGGGCTAGATGTTTCTGAGATAGAGCCAGAGATAGCCCAAGGAGCATTGATAGAAGCCAGAGATGGTACGTATTGGAAGTTGATAAGAAACCAAAAGGTAAGTCCTAATATTTATCTAGAACATTTAGATGAAAATTTCAAAAGTCTCAAGGTATATGACTTTAAAAGAGCTGCTGGTATTCCATATATTAGGTTTTTAGAAGATTTTAATGGCAATTTGGTTTTTGTGGGTTTTAGCAATGAGCTTGTTCGCTTTAATCCAGCTACCGAACACTTTAATTATTTTAATTTTTCGCAGAACTTTATTTTTGGCTCTAGAGGTGCATTACATATTTATGAAGATGTGTCTCGTAATATTTGGGTTTCTGGGGAGTCTGGTTTACTGAAAGTAATCCCCAAGTCAGCGGCTTATTCATTTATTGGGTATAATAATGACCCAGATAATATCGCAAGCATTCCAAGTGATTTTACTACCTGTGCCGTTGATTTTCCGGCAGACCCTGAAAACTTTCTATTGATAGGGACGCATAGTAACGGAATGCTCAAACTTAACAAGAAAACGGATGTTTTTGAGAGTATAAGTACTAAAGACGGTTTGCCTTCTAATAACGTGGCTGGTATTATTCCGGAGTCTAAAAAAAGGGTATGGTTAAGCTCAAATTTAGGTGTGGTAGTTTATGATTTAGAATTGAAACAATCAAAACTTTTTAATGCCAAAGATGGCTTAATTTCTGACGAGTTTAACATGGGTTCCTTTTTTAAGGGGAAGCATGGCGAGTTTGTTTTTGGAGGAATAAGGGGGGTAAGTGTATTAGAACCTAGTGTTTTAAATAAGGCAAAAAGTGAGATAAACCTAAAATTTGTAGATCTCAAAATCAATAATAAAAGTATACGCCCTTTTGATGAAACGGGTCTTTTATCCGAATCTATTGAGTACACACCTTTTATAAAGCTAGCCCATGACCAAAATAATATTGGTTTAGAATTTACAGATTTAAACAAAGGTGTAAATAGGTTGAAATATAGGCTTTTAGGAGCAAGTGATACTTGGGTAGAAATGGGGGCAGGCGGAACTGTCAATTATACCATGCTTCCGCCAGGGAAGTATAGTTTTGAGTTAACAAGCTCATCCTTAGATTTTGGCGAAGGACAAAAACCGCTTGTTTTAAACTTTAAAATAAGCTCACCTTGGTATTGGAATTGGATGAGTATTTTGGTCTATATTTTAATAACAGCCTTTCTCATTTATCTTTTTTTAAAAGGTCAGCGTAAACAAATTAGGCTGGAGCAAGAGGTGTTTTATAATGCCAAAGAGAAGGTGAGGCTGACCGAATTAGATGAGCTGAAGTCCAATTTTTTCACCAATGTGTCGCATGAGCTAAAAACTCCATTGACACTTATAGAAGGTCCAATTAATGAGTTGAATAAGAAATATCCTGAAGAAGGGCTTTTTAAACTTATAAAACCAAATGTGAAAAGGCTGAGGCAGCTAATGTATCAAATATTAGACGTTCAGAAACTAGAAGCCGGAAAGGTCAATTTTAACATCATAAGAGATGATTTAGCAAAGTACTTTAGACTTCATGTATTTTCTTTTGAGTCTTTAGCTGCTTCTTACGGGATAAAAATGGAATTTCAGCAAAACTTTGATGAATTTTATGCCTTTTTTGACAAAGACAAACTTGACAAGATTATTGATAACCTCATTTCTAACGCCATAAAGTATAATTCTAAAGGGGGGAAAGTAAAAGTCAAAATAGTGTATCAAGAGAAACCAGAGTTGCTTAAACTTAGCGTTGCAGATACTGGTGTAGGTATATCAAAAGAAGATTTACCGTTTATTTATGACCAATTTTTTCAAGTACATCAAAACAATTTAGAAGGTACAGGTGTTGGACTTTCTTTGGTAAAAGAACTGGTTTCTGCTCTGAAAGGAACGATAGATGTAAAAAGTAAGGAAAAGGAGGGAACCTCTTTTCTGGTTTCTATTCCGGTGGATGCTGAAACATGGAGCAAGCATATTTCAGAAGAGGTTCTTGAAGAACCAATACAGCCAAATTTCAGAGAGGAGGAAACCGAAGCAGTGGTAAGAAACGATGAGAAAGAACTACTACTGCTAGTAGAAGATAATCCTGACATGCAGGAATACTTGAAAATTCTTTTTGAAGATAAGTATAATATCATTCAGGCTTTTAATGGGGCAGAGGGTATAGAAAAAGCAAATCAAGAAGTTCCAGACCTCATCGTCTGTGATTTGATGATGCCCATTATGGATGGTTTTGAGTTTAGTAGAAAAATTAGAGCTAATGCGGCTTCAAGTCATGTACCTATTATAATGCTTACGGCTAAGGCCTCTAAAGAAAGTAGGTTAGAGAGCTTAGAAATTGGGATAGATCTTTACATGACAAAACCCTTTGATACTGATGAGCTAAGCAGTGCTATCAAAAGCTGTATAGAAAATAGGAAAGCCCTTCGTGGAATTTTTAGAGGAGATGTTTTGACCGTTAAGAATGATGATAAATTGGAGGTCAATATCTTGGAAAAAGAATTCATAGATAAGGTGAATGCCTTCTTAGAAAAATACTACACAGATTCTAGTATGAATGTTGGGTCTATTGCCCAATATTTAGAAATGAGCGACACTCAATTAAGAAGGAAATTGAAAAGTATAAGTTCTTATTCGCCTAATGAATATCTCCGAAAATTTAGGCTTGAAAAAGCGGAGCTTCTCCTAAAAGAAGGTGAAAAGTCTGTCTCTGAAATTGCATTTGAGGTTGGTTATGAAAGCCTTTCTTATTTTTCCAAAATATTTCAGCAAGAGTACGGATGTTTGCCCTCAGAGTACGTTTAAGCTTAAAATAACTTGGTTTTGCTCGAAATGAGCTAAAGATTGTCCGAAATGCGTTAATGGAATGATTAGCTATAATTGATATTTACACATCAATTATTAACCCATTAGCTACATCATGGAAACACTTGTATTACCAGGAAAGAAAACTATTGAATCGGAACAAATTGTTTATCTAGAGAGCGATAGTAACTACACAATAATTCATCAGACCTCACTGCCAAATAAGGTAGTTGCAGCCAAAAGCCTTTGCTACGTACAGAAGGATTTGAACCCCAAATCCTTTGTTAGAATTAATCGCCAGCAAGTTATAAACATTGCCTGTATTACCAATTTCTGGGAAGAAAACGATACGGTCAATATCGAGATTTTCAATGGTGACTTATTTAAAACTTCTAGAAGAAGAACCTCTTCGTTTTTAAACTCAATTAGCCCTATAGAGATATGAAAAAAAGTAACCTTTACCCGATACTGTATTTTTTAACAATGACCTTTTTAGGTCAAAGCCTTTTTGCCGCTACTATAACTGTTACAAGTGGTGGTGATTCCGGTGCAGGAACGCTTAGGCAAGCCATTGCCGATGCTAGCAATGGAGATATTATAGAATTTTCAGGAGTGACTACCGTTTCTCTCACCTCAGGACAGCTTACGGTAGACAAAAGCTTGACTATTGATGGTGGTGCTGGAAAAGTTACTATTACTCGGTCTACAAGTGTCAAATTCCGCATTTTCCAATTTAATGGAGCGGCCTCAAATGAAGTTTTCTTGGAAAATCTGAATATTACCAATGGCCGTAACGATGGTCAGGCCGGTGGTATTCAAAATGATGTTATACTAACATTAGAAAACTGTACCGTATCTGGCAATTACTCAGCTCAGGGAGCCGGCATTCAAAATGATGAAGTTTTGATTCTTAATAACTGTCTTATTATCAATAATACTTATGACGGTGGATTAATTGCGGGTGGTACGTCTACCACTGCCACCAATTGTGTTTTTTCAGATAATGGAGGTTTTGGAATAGAAGCCAACGGCGGTAATTTGACTTTGAATAATTGTATAATAAGTGGAAATAGCTCATCTAGTGGTACTAGACCTGGGTATGGTTTAAGAATTATTACCATTGGGTCTGCAAATATCTATAATTCAACATTTGCTAAAAATAATAGCGATGGAATTGACCTTGGCAACTTTGCTGCAAGTGTAATCTTAGTTAATAATATTTTCACAGAAAATGGTTCAAAAGATATTGATATAGGAACACCTAATTTAGGTAGTAGTGCTACCAATAATCTGATTGGAAGTGCAAATTCAGGTGGACTAGTAGATGGAGTGAATGGTAATATTGTGAATCATTCAGCAGATTTTTTTAATAGCTCAGATGGAAATGGAGTAGACAATATTTGGCTAACTACTGACGACGGATTTAGATTGAATCCATTATCACCTGCTTTAAATAGTGGAACCAATTCTGGTGTTTTAGCTACTGATATTTTAGGAAACACAAGACCTTATAACAGCGGAACTGCCGATATAGGGGCTTATGAATATTCTCAAGCTCAACCTTTGCCTACTTTTACCATTCATCCAGTTAACAGTGCTTTTTGTGATGGTGCGGCGGGTCAATTCACCGTAACTACAGATCCTTATACAGTTGCGTACAAATGGCAGTTTAACTCCGGTGCTTCATGGGCAGATGTGCCCTCAGGTGGCATTTATACTGGAGAAACCACTGCGACATTAGATATAAGCGATGTAACGGGTCTTGATACTTACAAGTTTAGATGTTTAGTTTACAACTCCGATAATGCCAGTGCCACGTCAAATGAGGCGATTCTTACAGTAGATGCCCCAATGACCTTAATGTATGCTGGAGTTTCAAATTATTATTTGGTAGGTGACCCTATTTCGCCTCTTAATCCTGTACTTGGTGGTGGTAGCCCTAGTGCTAACTTTACAGTTTCTCCTTCTTTAGTAACAGGTATTTCTATTAATCCTTCTACTGGTATTATTTCTGGAACTCCCACTACCACTTCACCTTCCACGGCATACACCGTAAGTGTGTCAAATGCTTGCGGAGTGGCTACAGATATTCTTACTTTTTCAACTTTAAACTCTCCTCCTCCTCCTACACCAGTTATTTCTAGTCAGCCTCAAGATATCAATGTTTGTCCTTCGTCTTCTGGTAGTGCCACCATAGTGGCCAGTGATGTGGAGATTTACCTTTGGCAAGTGAATGATGGCGGCGGATGGCTTGACGTTCCAAATAGCTCTCCTTACAGTGGGGAGGATGAAGCTACGCTGACAATTTCAAACTCTTCAGGTCTTAATAGTTATATGTATCGCTGCAAAGTTTCAAACGGAAGTGGCATAGTGACATCAAATGAAATAAGCCTTAATGAAGGAAAAAATGTGGTGGTAACCAATGGAAACAATGCCGGTGCTGGCTCTTTAAGAGCAGCCATGGATTGTATTTCGGCAGGTGATACTATTACGTTTAGTGGTGTAAGTGTAGTATCCTTAACTTCCGGACCATTATTGATAAATAAAGACATGACTATTGATGGTGGAAGTGGAGTGACCATTACCAGAGGTTCGGCATCTAAGTTTAGAATATTCACCGTAAACAATGTTACGGCGGTTTTAAACAATTTGAATATCACAAACGGTGAAACAACCGACCAAGCAGGCGGAATTCAAAATGGTGGAAACCTAACACTTAATAACTGCAATATCACTGGCAATGAATCACCACAAGGGAATGCTATTCAAAACGACGAGGTGATAGTTCTTAATAACTGTAATGTTAGCGACAATAATGGTAACCAATATGGAAATGCTATGACCATGTATGGCGATTCTACCACAGCGAATAATACTATATTTTCAAATAATGGTGGCTCCGGAATACAGACAAACAATGGTAGTGTGGTGATTAACTTGAACAACTGCCTTTTTGTAAATAATAGTGAAAATGGAGTGAGTTTTGGTGGTGGGGCAGGTTCTAGTGTGACCAATTGTACATTTGCCAATAATACTTCCAAGGGTATCGATATAGGTAGCTCGGCGGCCAAAATTACTATAGTTAATAGCATTTTTGCGGGGAACAACTATAAGGATATTAGTCATAGTTCGCCAGACCTAGGGGCAGGTAGCACTAATAACTTAGTAGGAAGTGCAAATGCTGGTGGATTAGTGAATGGTGTAAATGGGAATAGGATAAATGTTCCAGCTTTGTTTTTAGACAATTCAGATGCCGACGGAGCAGATGACACTTGGTTTACAGCGGATGATGGCTTTTCATTAACTGCTTGCTCTCAGGCTATAAATGCAGGTACTTCGTCAGGGATTCCTGGCACAGATATACTGGGCAATGCCAGACTTGGTACTGCAGACATAGGAGCTTACGAATATCAAAGTGTCAGTGGTTTAGAAGCTGTGACTTCAAATGTCATGGTAGATTTTATTGATGTTTGCTCTGGAAGTACGGTTACTTTGACAGGAAGCTGCGAAGGTAGTGGAGTATTGACATGGTATGATGTGGCTACAGACGGCACAGCATTAGGAACAGGAGTTTCGTTTACACAAAACCCAACAGAAAATACCACTTATTATGCAGCTTGTAATTCAGGAGCATGTGAAGGTCCAAGAACGGCTACGGAAGAAGTTCAAATACTTCCAAATGCTGCAGACCTAGAAAATACGGTAACGCTTACCACAGATTATTCCGCAGACACTATCAAACTGGCAAATGATTACATCAATGCTACCAATAAGATTATGTCACCAGCAGATGTTATTTATCATAGTGGTAAAGCAGTGAATCTAAACCCAGGTTTTGAGTCTCAAAACGGTTCTGTTTTTCTTGCCCGTGCAGATATAGTTACCTGCCCTTAAGGATTTTAATTAATTAAGAATTTGAAAATTAATTGTCAATAATTATGAAAACGATGCGACTTGTTAAATTGACCGTTTTATTTAGTGTAATAGCTCATTTGGGCTTTGCCACCATACGTTATGTAAAACCTGCATCAAGTGGATCTGGTGATGGCTCTTCATGGGCAAATGCCTCTGCAGATTTGCAGGCCATGATAAATGCTTCTAGCAGTGGAGATGAGGTTTGGGTGGCAGCAGGTGTTTATAAACCTCTGGCGGATGGCTCAGGAGATAGCTCACCTGCAGATAGTAGAGACAAACTCTTTTATATGAAGGACGGGGTGAGGCTTTACGGTGGGTTTGTAGGGACAGAAACTGTACTCACACAAAGAGATTTCGCAACAAATAAAACCATTCTCTCAGGTGATATTGACAACAATGACACCAATACAGATGGTAACTTTATCAATGAGAGTCATACCGATATACAAGGTGATAATGCGTATCACGTATTTGTATTTCCAGGAACAGGAGAAACCACTGAGTTTGATGGGTTTATAATTACAGGTGGGAAGAATACTGCTTCTATAGGATACACAACACAATATGCCGGTGGTTATGGATTTAGCTCTTTTAGAGGTGCGGCTTTGTACTGTTCTGGAGCTGCTCCGCAAATTAGAAACTGCGTAATTAGCGGAAATAGTGGATATAGCGGTGTTTTATATCAGAATAATCAGAACACTTCTGGTGGATGGACTACCACTATAGAAAATTTGATTTGGGTAGGAAACTATGCTTACAATGGAGTTTTATACCTACATAGAGGGCCAACTGAAGTTACTAACAGCGTCTTTGCATCAAACAGTACTAACAGTTCAGTTTTGTATATTTCCAGCAATATGCCGGATGGTAATAGTATCATCTATAATCATATCTCAGCATTTAATAATTCTCCTGGTCAATATTCAAATTTCTTTATAATTCAGGGTGGAACTGTTCAAATCAAGAACTCAATTTTATGGAAAGAGGTAGAGGCTAACAATGCTGTGATTAACAATTCAGCTCATAGTTTGACTGTATCTAATTCTTCAATACAAGGTTCAGGAGGAAGTTCTGATTGGAACGGCGGTTTTGGAACTGATGGAGGGAATAATTTAGATTTAGCCCCTCAGTTTTCCAATGCAGGAAATATAGCTGGAGCAGATGGTAAGTACTTTACAAGTGATGATGGGCTCATACCCATTTCTTGTTCACCATTGCTAAATAATGCAGCTGCTGGCCTAACTAAAGATATTGCGAACCAAAGCCGGCCTATAGACGGGCAAAATGATATAGGAGCGTATGAGTTCCAAGGAGCATCTACTTTGCCATCAAATGCTATTAGCGTGGCAGCAAGCAGCTATAGCATTACATGTGGGCAAACTGTCAATCTTTCAGGCTCCTGTGCACAGGGAACACTCACATGGTATGACGAAGCAGGTGGTGGAAGTAGTATTGGTACAGGTACCAATTTCATCGTAACACCTTTAGATAATCCCTCAAAATATTATGCATCCTGCGAAACCAGTAGCACATGTGTAAGTTTAGAAAGAGTAGCTACACCTGATATTACCGTAAGCCTTCCTACCAATCCTACGGGAGTTGCTGCTAGCCAAAATGATATATGTCCAAATACGGATGTTGACCTATCGGCCTCTTGTGTAAACAGTACTACGGCCGAATGGTATAATAATTCTATGACAGTGATAGGTTCTGGTGCTACTTTCCAGGTTAGCCCAAATACCACAAGTACATATTTTGTGAAATGTAAAAATGGAAGTTGTTTAAGCGAAGCAGAAGAAATAACTGTTAAGGTCTTGGCGAGACCTACTGGTGACAATGCTAGTCCTGGTAATATTTGTGCGGGGCAGGAAGTTACCTATACTGCCAATTGTGCTGTAGGCACCGTGGAGTGGTATAACAGTTATTCTGGTGGTAACCCGATTGGTACGGGAAACTCCTATACCTTTACCCCTTCCCATGGAACTTCTAGTTATTATCGAATTTACCCATCATGTACCAATGGAACTTGCTCGAGCAGCAGGGTGTCTGCCGATTCCTATTTTTACTTCGCCCCACCATCTGTTACAGTTTCCGAAACCGCACTATGTGCATCAAATAATACCGAGGTAACACTTACTGCTAACTGTACTTCATACGCAGGAGGAACTGTAACCAATTGGTATGATGCCGCTAGTGGTGGCAATTTTTTAGGTACAGGCAACACCTTTAATCACACGCCTACCAGTACCATTACTTATTATGCAGAGTGTGTGAGTAATAATTACAGTTGCGTTTCCAGTAGAATAGCCACTGATGAGGTGGTCGTAGGACAAGCCGTAACCTTGCCAACTTCCGTTTCCGTAAACAATACCCAAGTATGTGCCAATACAGACATTACTCTTTCTGCAAATTGCTCAACTGGTACTGTTATATGGTATACTCAAGCCTCAGGTGGAAGCAGCATAGGTTCAGGTCTAAGTCTAGTCTATAACGTTAGTGCTACCTCAGCATATTACGCCAGTTGTGAAGATGGCTCTTGCATTAGCGACAGAGTAGCCACTGCAGAAGTAACAGTATTACCAAGCTCTGGCGGTATACCCATGAACCAAACATTGACCAATAATATTACTGGGACAGACACCAAACAAGCCATAGAATACATCAATGCCACGAATAAAATTATTAACCCCGCAAATGTGGTATATGAAAGTGGCAAAGCCATCAATTTAGCTCCTGGTTTTGAGGTAGAAAATGGCTCCGTTTTTCTTGGGAAAGCTGACCTAGTGGCTTGTCCATAATTTTGACATGATAGCCAGTTTTTTTAAAAAGCCCCTCAGGAATTCAGTTTTGAGGGGCTTTTGCTCGAAATGAGTTAAAGATTGTCCGAAATGAGTTAATGGAATGGTTATAAAAATGCGAGGTTTGTGACGAGAAAAGTACGATGGTTCAATATTTAGCTTTTCGAAAATATTGAACACTTTTATTTTAAAGTAAAAGTATTATGGTACTTTTAGGTATTTTTAATTTTAAGACAAATGTTAAGGTTAAAACTAGGAGTGATTTTGACGTTTACACAGCACCGTCTAGTATCGGCTATCAGCCTAAAAGTAGTTGAAAATAAAAGACCTTAGAAGAATGTATTGTCCTTTTTTGCTAAAGAATGGAAGAAGTGTTTTAAGGTCTACAGGGTTGATTTACTGACAGTTTACTATCATGAACCTATGGAATAAAAAATATGAAAACACTTTACCTCGCTAGAAAAACATCCCTAGCTTTAAAGGATATGATTTATTTAGAAAGCGACAGTGATTATACTACTGTATTTACCAAAAGCGACAACCGTAATCAATACGAAGCGTTAAGTTTATGTAAAATTCCGGCGGTTTTGATGACAGAAGGGTTTGCAAGAGTAAATCGCAGTCCGACCATAAATATAGATTCCCTAGAATATCATTTTTTATCAAAACGCAGCGTATAATTTGAGGCTTCTCAATAATGAGATTTTTCGATGTTCTCAGATGTACCATGATTTAAAAATAGGACTTTAATAATATAGGTTAATTATGAGCTTATGACTAAGCTTTTTAATGAACCTTTTAGCCTTAATACTATTGAATTAAAAAAAAATAAACTATGAAAACACGTATACAACTAATTCTCTTGTTTTGTCTAGGTCTCTCATTTAACCATTTAAGAGCTCAGACTTTTACACATGGTCAACTTGATGCAGGAAATGAGTGCAATTGGCCTTATAATTCCATTACAACCAACCCCGTTGATGGAAAACAGTATGCTTTTTTTCGAATTGCTTCAGGGGCGTCTGCCACCTATAAATTAAGTAGGCATGATGGAGGTTCTAGTTGGACTTCCATGAGTACATTTGACCCTAGTGATATCGCAAGCCCGTTTGACCTAGCTACGGATGACGTTGATATCGCTATTGGAAGCAATGGGGATTTTCATGTAGTATTTGGAGGTCAGAAATCTGGTAGTTGTTGCGGACAAGAGAGGGGTGTTTGGTACGGTACTTCATCTGACGCAATTAATTGGTCGTTTACAAAGATTGAAACCTTTGCTCACCCAAATGGATTTAAAAATACTAGTAGTCCAAAGGTAAAAGTTGGTTCGGATAATTATCCTAGAATTGCCTTCGAATATTCGGATGCAAGTGGCAGTAGATTATATGGGATTAGATATTTTGAATACAATGGTACTTCTTGGTCTAGCGGCGAATATGCGTTTTCTCAAACAGGTGCGAGTAATGAAATAAATGGATTTAGCTTTGACTTAGATAGTAATGATGATGCACACATTGCGATGCAAAAAGAAACTAACAACAGTGGTTTTGATGCTGGTTTATGGTATACAACAAATAGTTCTGGTTCTTGGTCCGCTCCTATAGAACTGGCGGCCGCTACACCCGCTACTTCACCTTTCTATAATACTCAAGGAAACGGTGCCAGTATAGCCATAGATGCAGCAGATAAAGTTCATATAATGCATACTGATTTTAATGGTTTAGTGAAATATGTGAATAATATTTCAGGTAGTTTTACTAGTAGTACTTTAAATTCGAACTTAAGTGGAAATGTGGATCATTCAGGTTTTGAAATATTACCTTCTGGTAATAAATTCTTAGCTTTTCAAGAAAGTTCAGGGCTTTTTTATGCCTATCTTGCAAATGGTGCTTCAGGAAATTGGACAGTTGATACTGTGGTAACTGCTGACGGAAATTCTGGGTCTTTTTATTCAGGGAATTTGAGTGCTTCAGGTAATATAACTTATTTGTATGACTCTAAAGCTGAAGGAAGTTGTGGCTCAGGGAATGCTAGGGCTTTAAAATATTCCACTGCCACTTTAACAGCACCAATTCAAAACCCTGACATTCCTACAGCCACTTCCGCACCTGGGATAATTTGTGAGGGAAATTCGGCACTGTTAACTATTTCGGGAGCTAAAAATGATGCGACCGCATGGCATGTTTATACAGGTTCTTGCGGAGGCACTTTAAAAGGTACTACAGGAGGTTCTACAATTATAGTTGGTCCACACCCCTTACCAGGTGTTACCTATTATATTCGAGGAGAAGGTGGTGGAGTAACTCCAGGCTCATGTGGCTCCGTCACGGTAAATACAACTGCTAGAGAAGATGCTAGTTTTGCTTATTCAAAAAATAGCTTCTGTCAGACAGAGTCAGATCCAAGCCCAACGGTTACAGGCGTTGGTGGGGGAACATTCTCTGGCTCCACCGGATTGGTAATAAACTCTATAACAGGGGTGATAGACCTTTCAGCTTCGACACCAGGTGTTAGAACAGCTACTTATACTACTTCAGGTTTATGTGCTGGTGAGGAAGATGTAAGTATTACAATAAACGCTTTAGACAATGCCTCATTCACATATGGTGCGGCGGCTTATTGTGTAGATGCTGCGGACCCTAGTCCAACTATTACTGGTTTGGCTGGAGGCTCATTTTCAAGTACGGCAGGTTTGTCAATCAATGCTTCCACTGGAGCTATAGATGTCTCAACAAGTACGCCAGGTACGTATACTGTTACATACACCACTACGGGCACCTGTCCAAATAGCTCTACTGCTAGTGTTACTATTAATACCTTAGATAATGCTTCATTCTCATACAATGCCGCAGCTTATTGTGCAGATGATTCAGACCCAACACCAACTATTACCGGTTTGGCAGGAGGAACATTCTCAAGTACAACAGGTTTGTCAATAAATGCTTCAACAGGAGCCATAGATGTCTCAGCAAGTACAGCAGGAACCTATACAGTTACTTATACTACGGCAGGCACATGTCCAAATAGCTCAACCGCTAGTGTAACAGTGAATGCCTTAGACAATGCTTCATTTTCTTACAGTGCGGCGGCGTATTGTATAGATGATTCAGACCCTAGTCCAACGATAACTGGTTTGACTGGAGGCTCATTTTCAAGTACGGCAGGCTTATCTATCAATGCTTCCACTGGAGCCATAGATGTCTCTACAAGTACGCCAGGTACATATACTGTTACTTACACCACCACAGGAACATGCCCTAATAGTTCTACAGCGAGTGTATCAGTAAATGCCTTAGATAATGCCTCTTTTTCTTATAGTGCAGCAGCTTATTGTGCAGATGATTCAGATCCAAGCCCAACTATTACAGGTTTGGCAGGAGGCTCATTTAGCAGTACGGCGGGATTGTCAATAAATGGAAGTACAGGAGTAATTGATGTGTCAGCGAGTACGGCAGGAACTTATACGGTTACTTACACCACAGCAGGCTCTTGTCCTAATAGTTCTACAGCGAGTGTAACAGTAAATGCTTTAGATAATGCTGCATTTACTTATAGTGCAGCAGCTTATTGTATAGATGGTTCAGACCCAAATCCAACTATTACTGGATTGGCAGGAGGCTCATTTTCAAGTACGTCAGGTTTGTCAATCAATGCTTCTACTGGAGCCATAGATGTTTCAGCGAGTACGGCAGGAACTTATACTGTTACTTATACCACAGCTGGCACATGTCCAAATAGCTCAACCGCTAGTGTAACAGTAAATGCCTTAGATAATGCTTCATTTTCTTATAGTGCGGCAGCTTATTGTGTAGATGCAGCAGACCCTACTCCAACTATCACAGGAGTAGCAGGAGGTACATTCTCAAGTACAGCAGGTTTGTCAATCAATTCAAGTTCTGGAGTAGTTGATGTATCAACAAGTACGCCAGGTACTTATACGGTTACATATACAACCTCAGGTTCTTGTCCAAATAGTTCAGGTGTAAGTATAACGGTTAATTCAATGGATGATGCCTCATTCGCTTACTCGGCTTCAAGTTATTGTATAGCTGCCTCTGACCCAACACCTACAATTACTGGTTTAGCAGGAGGGATATTTTCAAGTACGGCGGGTTTATCTATTAATTCAGGTTCAGGAGCCATTGACGTTTCCGCAAGTACACCTGGGACCTATACAGTTACTTATACCACGGCAGGAACATGTCCAAATAGTTCTACGGCAAGCGTAACCATAAATGCCTTAGACGATGTCTCATTTTTATATAGTGCATCAGCCTATTGTGTAGATGCCGCAGACCCAAGTCCAACTATCACTGGTTTAACAGGAGGAATATTCTCAAGTACAGCAGGTTTGTCAATCAATGCTAGTTCAGGAGCCATAGACGTTTCAACAAGCACGGCTGGAACCTATTCGGTTACTTATAGCACTTCTGGAGTTTGTTCAAATAGCTCAAATGTAAGTGTTACTATAAATACTTTAGACAATGCTTCATTTTCTTATGGAGCGGCAGCCTATTGTGCAGATGCCTCTGACCCAAGTCCAACTATCACTGGTTTAACAGGAGGAATATTTTCAAGTACGGCAGGTTTATCTATCAATTCTGGTACCGGAGCTATAGATGTGTCAACAAGTACCCCAGGAACTTATACGGTTACTTACACCACAGCAGGCACTTGCCCAAATAGTTCAGGTGTAAGTGTTACTATAAACGCTTTAGATGATGCCTCATTCTCTTATAGTTCATCAGCCTATTGTGCAGACGCATCTGACCCAAGCCCAACTATTACAGGATTGACAGGAGGAACATTCTCAAGTACGTCAGGTTTGTCAATCAATGCCGGTACGGGAGCTATAGATGTCTCAGCTAGCACGGCCGGAACTTATACTGTTACATACAGCACGGCAGGTACTTGTCCGAATAGTTCAACTACCTCTGTAACAGTGAATGCTTTAGATGATGCTTCATTCTCTTATAGTGCATCGGCTTATTGTGTTGATGCTTCTGACCCAAGTCCAACCATTACGGGATTAACCGGAGGAACATTTTCAAGTACGGCAGGTTTGTCAATAAACGGAAGTACGGGAGCCATAGATGTCTCAGCGAGCACGCTAGGAACTTATACAGTTACTTATACTACAGCAGGAACATGTCCAAATAGTTCAACTTCAAGTGTTACTATTAACGCTTTAGATGATGCCTCATTCTCATACAGTGCATCGGCTTATTGTGTAGATGCCACAGACCCAACACCAACTATTTTGGGTCTAGGAGGAGGAACATTTTCAAGTACGGCAGGTTTATCTATCAATTCTGGTACGGGAGCTATAGATGTTTCAGCAAGTACAGCCGGAACTTATACGATTACTTATACTACCGGGGGAACTTGTGCAAATAGTTCAACTGCGAGTGTAACAGTGAATGCTTTGGACGATGCCTCATTCTCATACATTGCAGCAGCTTATTGTGTAGATGCAACTGACCCAACACCAACAATTACAGGTCTAGGAGGAGGAACATTTTCTAGTACGGCAGGTTTAGCTATCAATTCAGGTACCGGAGCTATAGATGTGTCAACAAGTACTCCAGGAACTTTTATTGTTACATATACTACAGCAGGAACATGTCCAAATAGTTCAACTTCAAGTGTTACTATTAACGCTTTAGATGATGCTTCATTCTCTTATAGTGCATCGGCTTATTGTGTAGATGCTTCCGACCCAAGTCCAACAATTACAGGTCTAGTAGGAGGAATATTCTCAAGTACGGCAGGTTTGTCAATCAATTCTGGAACGGGAACGATTGATGTATCGGCAAGTACTCCAGGCACTTATACGGTGACTTATACTACGGCAGGAACTTGTCCAAATAGTTCAACAGCTGCTGTAACAATAAATACATTAGATGATGCTTCTTTTTCATACGCTGCTTCAGCTTATTGTGCAGATGCTACGGATCCAACACCAACTATTACTGGAATAGCGGGAGGTTCGTTCTCAAGTACAGTTGGTTTGTCGATAAACGGAAGTACGGGAGTTATAGATGTCTCAGCAAGTACCCCAGGCACTTATACGGTTACATACACTACGGGAGGAACATGTTCAAATAGTTCAACTTCAAGCGTAACGGTAAATGCATTAGATGATGCCTCATTCTCATACAGTGCAGCAGCTTATTGTGTTGATGCTTCTGACCCTAGTCCAACCATTACAGGATTGACAGGAGGAACATTCTCAAGTACAGCAGGTTTGTCAATTAATTCTGGTACAGGAGGTATAGATGTGTCAGCGAGTACGGCAGGAACTTATACGGTTACATATACCACCGCAGGTATTTGTCCAAATAGTTCAACTACCACGGTTACGGTGAATGCTTTAGACGATGCTTCTTTCTCATATAGTATAGCAGCTTATTGTGCAGATGCCATAGACCCAAGTCCAACAATATCAGGATTGACCGGAGGAACATTCTCAAGTACGGCAGGTTTGTCAATCAATTCAGGTACTGGAGCTATAGATGTTTCAGCGAGTACCGCAGGAACTTATACTGTTACGTACACCACGGCAGGGACTTGTCCGAATAGTTCAACTTCAAGCGTAACGGTAAATGCATTAGATGATGCCTCATTCTCATACAGTGCATCCGCTTATTGTGTTGATGCTTCTGACCCTAGCCCAACCATTACAGGATTGACAGGAGGAACATTCTCAAGTACAGCAGGTTTGTCAATCAATTCAGGTACCGGAGCTATAGATGTTTCAGCGAGTACGCCAGGAACTTATACGGTTACATATACCACTGCAGGTACTTGTCCGAATAGTTCAACTTCAAGTGTAACTATTGACGCTTTAGACGATGCTTCATTCTCTTATAGTGCATCAGCTTATTGTGCAGATGCCACAGACCCAAGTCCAACCATTACAGGATTGACAGGAGGAACATTTTCAAGTACGGCAGGTTTATCAATCAATTCAGGTACCGGATCCATAGATGTTTCAGCGAGTACGCCAGGCACTTATACGGTTACTTATAACACCACTGGTACTTGTCCAAATAGTTCAACTACCAGTGTAACAGTAAATGCATTAGATGATGCTTCATTCTCATACATTGCATCCGCTTATTGTGTTGATGCTTCTGACCCTAGCCCAACCATTATAGGATTGACAGGAGGAACATTCTCAAGTACAGCAGGTTTGTTAATCAATTCTGGTACCGGAGTTATAGATGTTTCAGCGAGCACCCCAGGCACTTATACGGTTACATATACTACTGCAGGAATATGTCCGAATAGTTCAACTGCGAGTGTAACTATAAATGCTTTAGATGATGCTTCATTCTCTTATAATGCGGTAGCTTATTGTGTTGATGTGCCAGACCCAAGTCCAACAATCACAGGATTGACCGGAGGAACATTCTCAAGTACGGCAGGTTTGTCAATCAATTCTAGTACTGGATCTATTGATGTTTCAGCGAGTACGGCAGGAACTTATACGGTTACATATACCACCGCAGGTACTTGTCCAAATAGTTCAACTTCAAGTGTAACTATTAACGCTTTAGATGACGCTTCATTCTCTTATAGTGAATCTGATTATTGTGCGGATGCCACAGACCCAAGTCCAACAATATCAGGATTGACCGGAGGAACATTTTCAAGTACGTCAGGTTTGTCAATCAATTCAGGTACTGGAGCCATAGATATGTCAGCAAGTACCGCAGGAACTTATACTGTTACGTACACCACGGCAGGGACTTGTCCGAATAGTTCAACTGCCACAGTAGTAATTAATGCCTTACCAGTAGTAGTTATAACAGGTTCAGATAATCTAACATGTGCAATTACCAGCGTTACAAGAACCGCTTCTGGTGGAACGTCTTATTCTTGGTCAAATGGAGGTAATAATGCAACACTTAATGTGAGTGTACCAGGGACTTATACAGTAACCATTACCGGTTCAAATGGCTGTACAGCTACAACTACCACAGCGGTTACTCAAGATATAGCGTTACCTAGTTTAAGTATTTCAGGAACAGATAGCCTTAACTGTAATCAAAACGCTGTAACGAGAACAGCATTTGGCACAGGAACTTATCAATGGTCAAATGGTTTAGGAACCAATGCAACAGCCACCATAGCAAGTGTTGGGACATATACAGTTACCCTAACAGCGAGCAATGGTTGCAACAGTACTGCAACTACTTCTGTGGTGTTTGATAATAACTTAGTAGTAACAGCATCAAATGATGGTCCCTATGAAGAAGGAGATGCTATTAACTTTATGGGAACAGGCGGACCAAGTTATTCTTGGACTGGGCCTGATGGATTTACCAGTAATTCTGTAAATCCAAATATTTCAAATGCCACTCCTGCTAAAGCTGGAATATACACTGTTACTGTAAATACCGGTGTATGTACTGGTACCGCCACTACCAACGTGGTGATATCATGTAGTACTCCTGGGATGTCATATTATGTAGCGTATACAGATGGGGCAGTGCCAGAGGTATTTTCGCCATTGGTACCTCAAATGGATATTCAAGTTTCTAATAGACCAATGACGGTTTTAGCTATTCCTAACTGTGAGCTACCATTAGTGGAGAGTGCAAGGCTACAATTATCAGGAACAGGTAATACTCAATTTTATATTGATAATAATTTGCCATATTCGCTCTATGAGCAAAACGGAGTAATATCTGGGGATGTTTTTGTTCCAAACTTCTATACTTTTATTTCTAGAGGTTTTAGTCAAGATAATTCACAGGGTACTGTGGTAGTGGGTCCTGATAATATTCAATTCTCAATTGTTCATGGAGATAGGAATATTTCAATTCCAACACTCTCAACGAATGTAATTTGTGCCGGAACTAGCTTAACAGTTTCATCAACAGAATCTGGAGTGTTTGACTTCAATGTAGGAAATGTCTTTCTGGCATACCTTTCTGACGAAAACGGAAACTTTGGTAATCAAACATTGATAGGAAGCTCTTCGGACCCAGCTAACATTGTTTGTAGTATTCCAAACAATCTGCCAAGCGGAAATAACTACAAAGTAATAGTTCGTTCGTCTTCACCAATGGTGTCATCAGGAGCTTCAGCTAGTTTGTCAATCACCTCTTCAAGCGTGAGTTTATTATCACCAACGAATGACATTTTGAGCGGAAGCCGAACAGAACAAGCTACCCAAAGTATCACTGCTCAGAACAAGATAGAGGGTAACTCCAATGTGATATACAAAGCAGGAAACGCAGTCCTATTAGAGCCAGGTTTTACTGCAGAATCTGGGACAGTTTTCAGTGCGAAAATTGAAAATGTATGTGCGGATTGACATGTAAAACGAAGTGTTTGTTTTGAACCGATAAACTTCGTTCAAGTTGTGAAAATGTAAAAAAGCCCCTCAAAAGTTTTGCTTTGAGGGGCTTTTGCTCGAAATGAGTTAAAGATTGTTCGAAATGCGTTAATAGAAACTAGTTTTTTTTAGAAACCTTGTGGCAGCTAATGTGAGTTTTAAATCTCAACACAAAAAGTATTAGTTAAACTTTAGGGGTAAAGTTGAGAGTGGGGCTTTTATAGCCTCACTTTTATTAACATAAGAGTTTACTTGTAACTGCTATTTTAGAAAAAAGATACTTGGAAATCGTAATTCTGTTAGAAATGTCATGTTTCTGAAAATATACCTTCTACAACCCTCTTTTAGGATTTTTGCCTGAAATGAGTCAAAGATTGTTCGAAATGAGTTAATGGGAAACTGCTTTTTTTAGGAATTTTGTATCGGGCTTTTATTCTGCTTTAGCCAAATATTGAAAACTAGACTTTAAGTACACATAGAAAACAAAAAGGGGTTTTAGTTTAAGTGTTTACTTGAAAGGAGAGGGGCGAAAGCCCCTCTTTTATATTATAGGACTTCTGTTTCTATCACAACTCCTTTTACTAGCGTTTTGTGCACAGGGCACTTAGAGGCTATTTCCTTTAACTTGGCAATTTCGCCAGTGCTTAAGTCTCCCACTAGTTTTAGTTTTTTCTCAATAATATCGAGGTAGCCTTCTTTTTCTGAATCGGTGCTGTGCTTTTTAGAATGACTTAAGTACACATAAACTTCATCTAACGGAATCTTTTTTCTTTCCGCATACATTTTAAGGGTCATGGCTGTACATGCTGCAAGTCCGGCATTTACAAGTTCATATGGAGAAGGTCCAAAATCGTCACCACCTACCGAGCTAGGTTCGTCTGCCGTAAGGCTATGTTTATTAGTCTGAATAGAGGTGGTAAAATTATCTTCTTTTAAGTTTAAATGCCCTACCACTTGTTCTCCCTCCGTGCTTATAACTTTAGGCTCCGTATCAGGAATATACCTTTTAGCCCAAGAGCCTATCACACTGCCTGCATATTCACTGTCTTCTTTATTCATTAGAAGGTGGTCTGCCTTATCTAAAGAAATAAAGCTTTTAGGATGAAAAGCCTGCTGATACAGTTCTTGAGCATTTTCTATGCCTACAATAGTGTCTTGAGGTGAATGAAGATTTAAATATGGTTTTTTTAGATCATGCACAATCTTTTGCAAATCGGTATTGTCAAAATCCTCAACAAAACTTTTATTGATACTAAAAGGCCTACCGCCAATATTGACTTCTACCAAACTCTTCTTTTCAAAATCTGGCTTATCATAAGTAAACAGTTTTTTGACATGTTCTACATTAGAAGGAGCTCCAATAGTTGCTACAGCTTTTACATCATCTAATTTTGATGCTGCTACTAAAACGGCAGCACCGCCCAAGGAATGTCCTACGAGCAGACTAGGTGCGGCATAGTTGGTTTTCATGTATGCATGCACATCCATTAGGTCGTTTACATTTGCCGAAAAATGACTTTCTGTAAAAGAACCCTCACTAAGTCCTAAGCCAGTGAAATCAAATCGTAAAACACCGAAACCATGCTTGGTTAACTCTCTACTAATGTTTTTGACGGCGTTTAAGCTGCCACTGCATGTAAAGCAATGTCCAAAAATGGCATATTGTGCTGGTTTTTGATTTGCTGGAAGCTCTAAAAAGGCGTTTAAAAGATAACCTTTTGAGTTTGGGATTTCGAGTTTTGACATGACTAAGAATTATTGAGCGTTATTATTATTTAAATAACGGAATATTCCTTGAATCAGATTTATAAGTAACCAATTCCATCATTTAAAATAAAAGACTTCGTCTTTCTAGAAGGATATTGTCATACCAAATGCCCATTCGTTGTCCTATTTTTTCTCGAACACCTACTTCTCTAAAACCTAATTTTTTATGAAGAGCGAGGCTAGGGGTGTTCTGTGGAAATATTTTTGATTGCAAAGTCCAGATGCCGTGCGTCTCACTTTCTTCTATGAGTTTTTTTAGCAATAAAGTGCCTAAACCTTTACCGGCCGCTTGCGGGTCAATGTAGATACTTACCTCGCATACGCCTTTATAAACCTCTCGCTGTGAGGTAGGGCTTAAAGCCGCCCAACCTTGAATAATGCCATTTTCTAAAATGACTAATCGGCCAATTTGAAGATGACTCTTATCCCACGTCTGCCATTCAGGAGCATGTAACTGGAAAGTAGCTATGCCCGTATCTATCCCTTTTTGGTAGATGGATTTCACCACTTTCCAGTCTTCTTTTAACATTGACCGTACTTGCATTTTAGCAGCATCCGCCACCTGGCGTGCAGGCGTTTTCTGTAGCAGCTCCTATGGTTTCCAATTTTATTTTTTGTTTTCCTTCGGGAATACCGCAGTTGTCTTTCGCCAGGCAATCGGTGAACTTTGAGTTTAAAACGAAATGCTCGCCATCAAAATCAAGATCATACTTTCCGATTGTTGCTCCTTGGTATTCTACTTCTACTTCTAAATCTTCCATTCCTAACACTTTTTGCGATAGGTCAATGATGTCATTTAGTTTTTTAGGAGCCAATCTATGGTCATGGTCTTCGGCAGACCAAAGCTGAAAATTGGCAACCTTTTCGTTTCTCACCGTGCCACCACAGTCTATAAAGTTTTTAGTTATCATGCCCACTTCCGTTACATGGAAATGCTCGGGAACTTTTGTGCCGTCAGCTAATTTGAATTGTAAATCTGAGATGCCTTTAAGGCTGTTTTGTACTTCTGATAGTTTCATTTTGTTTTATATTTTTATTTGCGTTATTGCAATATTGCGATGGATTGGTCCAAAAAAATTAGCAGCAGCTTCCCTTATACTTGCCAAACATGTTACTGAATAATTGGTTTATGGCCTCCCAGCGTTCTGGATGAATGCAGTAGCTCATAGAAACCCCTTCTATAGTTCCCTGAATAATCCCAATGTCTTTAAGTTCTCTTAAATGCTGGCTGATGGTGGCCTGAGCCAATCCCAATTCTTGTACCAAATCACCATTAATGCAGGCATTGGCAGCTAAAAGGTATTCCAAAATAGCCACGCGAGCAGGATGCGAAAATGCTTTAGCCACTTTGGCTAGCTCGTTTTGCTCTTTTGTGAATAGATCTGTCTTGGTTATGCCCATTATTTGAATTATTACATTGCAATATTACGATAATAGATTTTTCCTGCCAAGTATTTGTAGATTTTTTTCTCAGGCTTGAGAAATAGCAATTAAAGATATTCCATACTTCGCCCTGTAATGCCTGAGCACTAGCAAAATTCTATCAAGAAATTTAAGTTGTCAAATATGCGTACATATAAGTTTTGAGAGAAATCAATATATCGCCCTGTACTGTTTGAGCACAAGCAAAATTCTAAAACTAAATTTATTTCAAGGGGGAACTTTATAAAATTTTGAATGTGGGAGTTTAAAGACGGTTGGCCGCTGCCGTTCGTTTTTTACGCTAAAAAATGAACTCCCTGCCCTGTCTGCCGACAGGCAGGCGGAAGGCAAGCGAAGAATAGGCGATTAGAATGAGGAAGTAGTTTAGAACGCAGTTACTCCCTTTTAACCGAATAATAAAATACCACCTTAAAAAACAGTGAATTAACAGCTTCTTAATATTGAAAACATTAACTTCATAACAAAAAAATACCCATGAAACAGCATCACATTTATTGGTGGAATTTGGAGAACCTTTTTGATATTGAAAATTCACCTGACCGACCAGATTGGTTTCAAAAAACTATTAAGAATGAACTGAAAGGATGGGACAGCTTAGTCCTAGAAAAGAAATTGACCAATTTATGTCAGATAATTAGTCAAATGAATCAAAACCAAGGACCTGATATTCTTGGAGTTTGTGAAATTGAAAATGAAGCTGTGGTGGTGAAATTAATGGCAAAAGTTACCGCAATTACAGGCCGAAATTATAATGTGCTACACCAAGATACGCAGGACAAAAGAGGTATTGATATTGCCATTATATATGATGCCGATATGTATACCAGCGATGGTAAAGTTTTCTCCTTAGAAATTATGAAACGAAACTCCACTAGAGATTTGTTCCAAGTTAGTTTAAGTACCAAAGACGGAAACGAATTAGTATTGATAGGTAATCACTGGCCATCAAGAATGGGAGGGAAGTTTGAATCAGAACCCTATAGAATGATGGTGGGCGAAACGCTGAGTTACTGGATTGATAGAATTCACGAGATAAAACTAAAGGATAATAATGACAAAAATCCTGCAATTGTGCTCATGGGCGATTTTAATGATAACCCATATGACCGGTCACTTACCGACTATTTAAGAGCCACTGGGAACCTTCAAAAGGTTAAGAATGCGAGAAGTCATTTATTATTTAACTTGATGTTTCCTTTTCTTAATTCAAAATACGGGACGCACGTTTATGGCAGTGAGCAGTCTATATTAGACCAGTTTATAGTTTCAAAATCGCTTATTGTGGATTCTTCCAATTACCCTTTTCAGGTAGAAACTACCAATCTTCTAACCTACCCAGAACTGGTCAAAGGAGATTATAATACACCTATCAGGTTTGGAAGACCAAGCAGTAAAAGCACTTTTAATGAAGCAGGATTCAGTGACCACCTGCCTATTGAATTAATCATTGAGGAGCGTGAATAGTTTTGTTAATTCTGCCTTAAATTGGAAGAAATAAAACAAAAGGTTAGCTTTCTTTAAATAAGAGCAAAAGGAAAGGTAAACGTTTCTTAACCGTTAAGGAACGGAAAATTTATATTAGAGTAGTTTGCTGTATGTTAGTTAATTATCCTTGTTTTCCGTTTTTTTAGGTAAGGTTAGTGACGCATAGCCAATTGTTGTGCATAATTGAATAAATGAACCTACTAAATAAAATATTTGGCCGTAAGGAAGAAGAAAAGAATCCTAATAAGCAAAAGCTTTCAGATTCTTATCTATTTCGAACACATCCTCGTTCAACTATTAGAAGTTGGGTTAATGACTTGAAATTCGGTTTTTATAAAAGAGCTTGGGGTGGTCATGCAAATGATGGTGACGAATTTGGAATTTGGCTAAACTACAGTTCAAAGGAAGAATTGTTCCGAATTTTAGAAGGCTTTAATATTGTATTAAATAGAATACCTGACAATTATCCTAAAGCAGTCCACGGTAAGAGTTACTCTTCTGAAGAATTCGATAAATTTAAAAATGAGATAAAAGATTTCCCTGAGTACGAACAACCTTCTCATATCTCAATTTCATCTATACCTTGTTTCTGCTGGATTGAAAATGGAAAGCTAAGTTTATCGCTTTCAGGAGCTGAAGACGGGAACAGGTATGAAGTGACAGAAACAGATTTCAACAATTGTTTGGCTATTGAACGGACAATTGAAAAAGAAAAGTTGGAAGCATACATTAGTAAAGATTACGAAGAATGGGTAACACATATTTCACCAAAATATTACCCAGAGCTGTTTGAATAATAAACTATGCACAACACTGTATATAGCAAATAGGGCGTTCAGTGGTTTATGAAAGTTCAGTGCTATTTACAAATACCGCCAAATCGTTGATTTGGCTTTTAAAAATGAATAAGATAAAAACAAAATACAACGTTTTGGCTCAGTGCAAAATTGAAAGTTTATCGCTTTCTACTGCCCTACTTGCCATATACTAAACGTTAGCGGCAATATGAAAAACCAAAACGACAGATAGAATTTCTTATCAAGTGACAGAACTCAAACTACATAAGACAACAACGAAAGGACTGAAAATTATCGGGATGTCCATTCCATTTGTTGTTATTGGGATTTGGATGATAGCACAAGAGCCAGTAGGAACAACGAATTACATAATGGGTTGGCTTTGTACTTCTTTTTTCGGACTCGGAATACCTGTTGGATTTTTCCAAACATTTGATAGACGACCACAAATTATAATTAATGAAATCGGGATTTGGGACAGGACGACAAACCAAGACCAAATTAAATGGGAACAAATTATAGATGCGTATCCACTCGACATATTTGACCAGAAATTTGTTTCAATAGTATCAGACGATTCCTTCGTTTTTAAGAAAAAGCCTTATAAGTGGGCTGCTAAGATTAACAAAGAAATTGGAGCTCAAAACCTAAACATTCATTTAGGACAAATCAATATTGACCAGCACAAACTGACTGAACTGATTCAAAGTTTAGCCAAAGCCGAAAAGAGAGGCAGAAAAAACATTATTCAGTCCTTTAAGATTAGAAGAAACGGATTTTCTCTTTCAAGTATTCTCAAGGTTCTTCTCTACATTTCAATCTCTATCGCTTTACTACTATTATCCTTGACAGGCATTACTGCTTTTATGACTATTATGATAATAATGGGAATAGGAGCTATAACTGCACGATGGCATTGGGGAAGTACAGAGAAGTCAACAATTAGGAAATATGCAGGAATAGTTACATGGTTCGGTTTGATAAATATGGTCTTGTGTTTAGCTACTTTGAAAACCTACGACTATGTTTCCGAGAGTGCAGGAAGAAAACTATCACGGCAAATTGACCACTTCATAAAAGTGAACTCTTCTTATCCGACTGACTTCAAATCAATTAAAGAAAATACAGACTTAAATTTGATAGAAGGGTTTTTTGCAAATAGAGTTCAATACGAAGTAACTGTCAACAACTACGAATTACGGACTATTAATTTGTTAAATAAGGAAAGGACATATAATAAAGACTTGGAAGAATGGAATTAAAAAAATACTACCGCCAACAATTAGGCTCGAATGCAGTGATTAAGGCTTCGGTTCATTTGAGTCTCTGTTGAGCTCAAGCAGGCGAATTTTTCCCTTAGCAGTGTCTCGCTTGCGGACTCTGCAGTGTTAATCAGAGAGAGTGAATAAAGTTCCTGCTGAGGGAGTCTTCGCGAGAGACTCCGTAATCCTACTTTATATAAAGTAAGAATTGAATAAGCAGTTCACTGTTAATCTCATTTTGGTAGATTATTCGGTTCGTCTAGATTTAACTTAGCCAAATCCAACTTCAAATTAACCCCACTTAGCTGCCGCCTAAAAGACTCATTTATTAAATAATGTAGAATTTCGGCTGATTCGCTGTAGTTAAGGCCATCTTCATGAATGTTTGAAATGCAGTTTCTGCTTTCGTTTGTTAAGCCCATTTTTGGAGCATAGGTAGTGTATATTCCCATACTTTTTGGCGAAGAAAGTCCTGGTCTTTCACCAATCAGTATGGCTGTGAATTTGGCGTTTAATAATTCCCCTATTTCATCGCCTAAAGCTACACGAGCCTGAGTCGCTACCACTATTCCTATTTTATAGTTGACTGCTAGTTCAGGTAAAATTTGATTAAGAACCTCTACCGCATGACTGTTAATGGCTTCTGCCGAAAGGCCATCGGCCAGTATGAAAACAATATCAAAGGAATCTTGGCTAGCCTTTAAAATATCAACAGATTCTTGACATAGTTTTCTGCCTAAATCTGGTCTTTTCAGGTATTGATTTCTATTTTCTATTTGACTTTTGACTTGAAAGATGGGAAGCTGATAAACGGCCAATTGTGCCATTATCTTTTCTACTTCCAGTTCAGATTTTATTGCATCTTTGGCATTGGCGTGAGCAAGCTTAAAATCTAAAACTTCTCTTAAAGGAAGGCTGCCACCCACATGGCCAAGAGCTATTCTAGCTTTGCTAAAGCTTCTTAGTTTATCCCATGGGTCTTCTTGAATGATTTTGGTTTCCATATCAGAAGCTATTTAAAAGGTGATGCGTTTTGCTTATTTCTAGCCTTTTTCCTTGCTCGTCTGTTATGCCCATTTTTAGCAACCAAGCTTCAAATTCTGGTGCAGGCTTTTTGTTCAAAACTTTCCGCAGATAAAAGGCATCGTGAAAGGAGGTAGACTGGTAGTTGAGCATAATATCATCTGCTCCCGGTACACCCATTATAAAGTTTACGCCAGCCACGCCTAAAAGTGTCATAAGGTTGTCCATATCGTCTTGGTCTGCTTCCGCATGATTGGTGTAGCACACATCCATGCCCATAGGTAAGCCTAGTATTTTGCCGCAAAAATGGTCTTCCAATGCTGCTCTTATAATTTGTTTGCCATCGTATAAATATTCTGGGCCAATAAATCCTACCACAGAATTGACCAGAAAAGGGTCAAACTTTCTTGCCACCGCATAAGCTCTTGCCTCACAGGTTTGCTGGTCTACACCATGATGTGCATTGGCCGATAAGGCCGAACCTTGTCCCGTTTCAAAATACATGACTTGCTCGCCTCTTTTTAAGGCTTTTGTACCTTCATAAGCCTCTTTTAAAATAGATAGATTAATACCGAAAGAAGTATTTGCTTTTTCGGTACCGGCAATGGACTGGAAAGTCAAATCTACAGGAGCTTTATCTAAAATTTCTAAGGTGGTAGTGACGTGGGATAGAATGCAGCTTTGCGTAGGAATCTCAAATTTGACCCTGATTTCCTCCAACATATTGAGGAGGTTTGATGTGCTTTCTGGGCTATCGGTAGCCGGATTTATGCCTATGACAGCATCGCCACAGCCATACATTAAACCATCCAAAATGCTGGCAGCAATTCCTTTCGCATTATCAGTCGGATTGTTAGGCTGAAGCCTTATAGAAAGCCTTTCTTTTAAACCTACTGTGCTCCTGAATTTGCTGATGTTTTCACATTTTTGAGCGACAGCTATCAAATCCTGATTACGCATCAATTTTGAAACGGCGGCTACCATTTCTGGGGTTAAACCGGCTCCTATACTTTTTATAACGGCATTGTCTACTTCATTGGAAAGTAGCCAATCTCTCAGTTGACCCACGGTGAAATGAGAAATAGGAGCGAATGCAGCTACATTATGCTCATCTAAAATGAGTCTTGTTACTTCATCTTTTTCGTAAGGAATGAGAGCTTGGTTTAGAAAGGTTTTTAAAGGCAAATCTGCCAATATAAACTGTGCAGCCACTCTTTCTTGATTACTTTCAGCAGCAAGGCCTGCCAAGGCATCGCCAGTTCTAAAAGGGGTGGCTTTTGCCATCAATTCCTTTAAATCTGAGAACGCATAGGTGATATGACCAATCGAAAACTTAAAGCTCATGGTTAAGAGGCTTTTTTTGACTTCCTAAGATACATAACACCAATGTAAATAACACCCAAACCTAAGAAAGATGCGAATGCAATGGGTTGAAGATAACTTAATGACGCTATACAAAATAAAGAAACGGAAGCAGCCAGAATAGCGAAAAAGCTAGATTTAGAACTTTTGAAATCGGAATGCTTAAAGTTTAAAACAGGGTCGCTTGATAAGCCTTCCAAACCTTCTTGGTCTTTGCTTTTTCTTGTTTTAAGCAAGGCTACACTGACGCCAAAATACATACATACTGCCCCAAAAACGGAGAGCTCTATCAAAAAAGAAGTATGACTACCCCAAATGGCAAAAGTGCTAATGATAAAGACTAAACAAGAAGCTAATGCTCTTTTTGCTTTGGGTTTCAAACCTTTAAAGTTTAAGAAGAACTCAAACTGCGTGGTAGCCGCTAAAGCAACGCCTTGAAGCGAGGCTATTAAGCCAAACAGGCCAATGAAAGTGAAAATTTGAACAATGGCATTGTCTTTAGATAAAATCAATGCCAAAGAAGCGGGCATTGGGTGATTGTCTTGACTGATAACAGACCAAGTCTCGGTGGTCCAGGCTATTCCGCCTCCGGCCAATAATAATACAGAAATTGCTAAGATTATTAAAGTGAAGTAGGCCGCATTATAGCCTCGTGTCAAATGTTTTCTAAAATTATCTCTTTTGATATTTTTAGTCATTAGAGAAATACCCTCAATAGCCAAGAGTAGCCAGATAGCAAAAGGCATGGCCCTAATAATGGCGTCAAAACTATATTCGCCAAATTGGTTATCAACAAAATTGGAGACTTTAAAAGCCGTCAAGACCGAGCTTTCATAAATCATGAGTTCTACTATGGCCAAGAGGGTAAGTGCTATGGTGAAAAGGATGCTTATGCTGAGGTCGAAAAGGTTAACAATGCAAAATAGACCTATAAATAGGGTGGCAACCCAGTTCACGGATTCTAAATCATCGTTCAAAAAGCCAATGTATTCGCCCAGAGAACTGGCCACTGCGGGTGTGGCAAATAAGAATTCAAAAAGGATGGCAAGGGCAATGAAGTTTCCGAGTGGTTTTCCAAAGGCATTTTTAACATAAGTATGCGGTCCCTCCGCTTCTGGATATACGCAGGCCAGCTCTATGAGTCCTTGAATTAAGGCGTAGTACATAATGGCAGTTAATGCCACCGGAATGAAGAATAGTTTAGGCCCTGTGATACCCCAGCCGATATTCCATCCGAAAGATTCCCCAGAAATCACCAAACCTACGCCAATTGCCCAAATGGCAAACGCTCCTAGTTTTCTAGAAGTATCTTGTTTTGTTTTTAGCCCCATGTTATAAATTGAATGAATGGAAAAGATATAGATAAATTCATTTAAATATGCGAATTGGGCGAAGTAATTATTAAAAGTTTGTAAATAATGAAATGAAGCAAACATTATTTTGAGTTGTATGAGTTTTGTCAACTAGGAAATTTAGCCCTTCGAGGTCACTTTTCAGCAAAGAGAAATGGTTTTTTCATACCTGAATAATTGTCTTAATGCAGTTTTAGGTCAATTTTAAATCAATTGACCTATCTTGCCATCCCTTTTCAAACCATAAGACTATATTTCCTTTATGGATTTTATAAAAAATCAAAAAAAAGTAATTCGTGCATGGTGCATGTACGACTGGGCCAATTCGGTTCATAACCTCGTTATTACATCTGTTATATTTCCTATTTATTTCCATGCCACTGCCGTAAATGCAGACGGGGGAGATGTCATCAACTTTTTAGGTTTTGAACTTAATAATGATGTTTTGTATTCCTACACGCTTTCATTAGCTACGCTTTCGCTGGTTATTTTAAGTCCTATTTTGACGGGAATTGCAGATTATAGTGGTCGCAGAAAATTCTTTATGAAGTTTTTCTGCTATTTAGGAGCGGCCAGCTGTATGTATTTTTTCTTTTTCACCAAAGATAATATTACGGCGGCAGTTATAGCTTTTGGCTTGTCCTTAGTAGGGTGGGGCGGTTCTGTAGTGTTTTATAACTCCTTTTTGCCAGATATTGTTACAGAAGATAGGTTTGACAAAACCTCTGCCACGGGTTTCGCTTATGGTTATGTAGGTTCGGTTTTATTACTGATTACTAATCTAGCCATGATTATGAAGCCTGAATTATTCGGACTTACACAGGCAGATTCGGATTCTGGTTATACTTCAAGAATTGCATTTATTACCGTAGGTATTTGGTGGGCGGCATTTGCTCAAATCCCATTTTACTATTTGCCTAAAGACCAAAGTAAGCCTTTTCAGATGCAATGGATTAAGAAAGGCTTCTTAGAGCTCAAGAAGGTTTATAAAGAGATGCAGACTAAAAAGCTTATCAAAAGGTTTTTGGCAGCACTTTTTGTTTATGATATGGGTGTGATGACTGTGATTTATGTGGCGGCTTTATTCGCCGATAAGGAGCTAAACATTCCTACACAAGGTTTAATTATAACCATACTTTTAATTCAGTTAGTGGCTATTCCAGGGTCCTACTTTGCATCCTTTTTATCAAAGAAGTATGGGAATACTATAGCTCTGAGGGTAATTGTGGCTATTTGGGCTACGGTGCCTTTAGCTGCATATTTATGCACCACCGGCGAGCAGTTTTATGTAATAGCCTCGGTAGTAGGTTTGGTAATGGGAGGCGTGCAGTCGCTTTCTAGGTCTACTTATGCCAAATTAATTCCAGAAGGTACAAAAGATGTAGCTTCTTATTTTAGTCTGTACGATGTGGTGGAGCGTTCTGCTACAGCTATCGGAACATTTTTCTTTGGTTTCATTATTCAGCAAACGGGCGATATGCGAAATTCGGTGTTGTTAATCTTGGTGCTTTTTGTGATAGGTTTTCTATTACTAATGAGAATTCCATCAAAGCATATTTACGATTGATAACTCGAAGGTCTTTAATTGATGTGTCTTAAAAAGTCCCAGAGGGGTGATACCTCAGTAGTAAATAAATAATATCGAGGTCAAAAAAAGTCCCATAGGGACGAAACATCGGTAGAAAATAAATGTATGAGTATTCAAAGCCCCATAGGGGCGACATGTAAATATCAAAGAAATAAAATCCAAGATGTCGCTTAGGGACATAACATCGGTAGGAAAAACATGAGCTTACCTACAAATACGAAAAACCTCTTGGAGCGACATTTCGGTAGCAAATAAATAAAATCGAGGTCAAAAAAAGTCCCATAGGGACATAGCATCGGTAGAAAAAACAAAAGCTTACCTACAAATAAAGAAAAGCCTCTTGGAGCGATACCTCGGTAGCAAAGAAATAAAATAGACGTCAAAAAAAAGTCCCATAGGGACGATATATTGGTAGAAAAACAAGAGCTTACCTACAAATAAAGCCCCTTAGGGGCGATATATCGGTAAATTCCCGAAGATAAAAACACAACAAAAACAATCAATCAAAAGTCTTAGCCGAATCCGCCACCAACCTATTAATTTCTGCTAATTCATTGTCTGTCAGGTTTCTCCACTTACCCACAGGCGTATCTAATTTTACATTCATGATGCGTACCCTTTTTAGTTTGGTTACCCTATAGTCTAGGTGCTCACACATCCTTCTAATTTGTCTGTTAAGACCTTGTGTTAGAATAATTCGGAAATCATATTTACCTATTTGTTCTAAGAAACATTTCTTGGTGATGGTTTCCAAAATTGGCACACCCATGCCCATTCTTTGAATAAAATTATTGGTGACAGGTTTATTGACACTCACTATATATTCCTTCTCATGGTTATTTCTAGCACGCAGAATCTTGTTTACCATGTCACCGTCATTGGTTAAAAAAATCAAACCTTCACTAGGTTTATCTAACCTGCCAATAGGGAAAATACGTTTCGGGTGATTCACAAAGTCAATGATATTGTCTTTCTCTACATTTACGTCGGTGGTGCATACTATGCCCACAGGTTTGTTTAGAGCTATATATATAAATTCCTCTTTAGGTCGTGTGATAAGTTTTCCATCTACCGCTACTTCGTCACCTTCGTCTATTTTTGTCCCCATTTCTGGCACTACGCCATTAATAGTCACGCGTCCTTCCTCTATGAGTTTGTCGGCCGCTCTTCTGGAGCAGTAGCCCGCTTCACTTAAAAACTTATTTATTCTAGTTAATGCCATTATCTATTCGAAATGAATTCGTCGTAAATTCTTTTGACCTGTAGGTCTCCAAATCCAAAAGTAGGCTCTTGGCGGCAGAACTGTCTAAATACCTCATTAAAATCTGCCGGATTAGTTTGTGCCAAAATCTGTTTTATGGTATTTCTCAAATCTCCATTTAGCACTCTTTCGTTTGCTTTAGCCGCCTTTAAAAGAAAAGGGAAAGCGTTTCTTTGCCTAGCGGCAAGCTCCTCTATTTTTGACAAGTTATTTGACTGATATGCAGGCCAAAGTTCTTTTAAGGCTATCAATTGACTTTGCGAAAGACCTTTTTTACATTCAAAAGCCACTCTCAATTCCTTCTCATTCATAATGCCAAAGCCCTGCTCACTTTGAGGTAAAACTAAGTTTATGTGTTGATTTTTTAGCAAGGAAATGACAAACCACAAATTCACCTGACAAAAGAGGTCAAACTCAAACCAAAGATTGACTTCGGCATGTTCTGGGATGTTAATAATTTTTTGAAACTCAGGAACCACATCTTTGTAATAGTCGGTGTTGGTGCCTTCATATTGACTCAGATAGGCGGCTCTTGATTTAAATAGCTCATCTAAGCTGCCTGCATTTACTTCGCCATCTACCAAAGCCTCTCTGCAAATAATTGTTTCACCAGAAATGTTTTTAGGAAATTGCTGCCGAAGCATGTCTCCATTTAGTATGTGATAGCTTAAACTCATGCTTCTAAGAGTGGAAAGTAACGTTCCTCCAAAACTTTATAATGATGAATAGGATGACCTATAACCACAAAGCCTAGAGCCAAAACACTCAAATGGCTTGTAAATGCCTTTCCCTTTCTTGAAAGCATTTCATCGTTAAAAGATTTGAAAAGAAGCTCGGTAGACATTCTCAGTATTTCCCATTCCTCCATGAGGTCGTCTACTGTTCTGTCTTTTGTAGTCGTATTTTTGGCAAAATCATCTTCCTCAAAACCTGGCAAAACTGTTTTGTCATTTCTGGCAAACCGCAAAGCTCGGTAGGTCAATATTCTTTCAGTATCAATAATATGCTGTAAAATATCTTTGACAGTCCACTTTTCGGGAGCATACACTTTATCTTTAAGTGCTTTTAATTTATCCAAATCAGCCATTATGTCATGAGGCTTGTTTTGCTCGAATGCCTCGTTTAAGGGCAAATCGTCCACTTTTTTGATATATCTATCAAAGAAATCGGGTAATTCTGGCATGTCAGACCACTTTTGAGTCATAAGGTATTGTTTTTGTTGTTTAAGCAACTAAGCTGGCATCCTTTTGTCAATTATAAAAGCCTTTTAAATAAAAAATAGTTTGAAATGGCTGATGGGATCTTTAATTGTGAAAGAATCGTAGTTTTGACTAAGGGCAAATTTGTGAAATTATGGAAGAAGAAGAAGAAATTGTAGATAAAAAACCAAGGTACTCTGAGACCGAAAAATATAAGGTGTTTGACAGCGAATTTATGCCACACATAGATTCCATGTACAACTTTGCCTTTCGTTTGACCAATGATGAAGACGGGGCAAATGATTTGGTTCAAGATACATATTTAAAGGCCTTCAGGTTTATTAATTCCTTTCAGAAAGGGACTAATGCCAAAGCATGGCTTTTTAGAATATTAAAAAACTCTTTTATCAATGATTATAGAAAAAAGAGCAAAGAACCTGCAAAGGTAGATTACCAAGAAGTGGAGTCTGTATATAACTCAGCAGACGAACCTCAATATAACGGAACGGTAGATTTAAGAACAGAAATGGTGCACGATCTCATTGGAGATGAGGTAGCTATGTCTTTAAATGGTTTACCGGTCGATTTCAGAACAGTCATAATTTTATGTGACATAGAAGGTTTCACATACGAAGAAATGGCTAAGATTTTAGACATACCAATAGGAACTGTAAGATCTAGATTACATAGAGCTCGGAACTTATTGAAAGAGAAATTGCGTTCTTACGCTACAAGCATGGGATATAAGGAGTTACGCTAATTATTCCATTGACTAAAAAGTATTATAAAATCAATTTTTGAGATGAGTGAGGAGAAAATTTCTGAAGTAAAACATAATTGCCAAAACCATGAGCGATGTATGGAGATGATTCAGGCGGTTTTAGATGGTTCGGCTTCTAAGGAAGAAGTGGAGCATTTTAAAAACGAAATGGATACATGCCTGCCATGCATTGAAGGGCATGAGCTCCAGAAGAGTATTAAAGAGGCTCTTAGCGTCAAATTGGAGAAAAAATGCTGTCCTAAAGCTACAGTTTCATCTATCAGAGAGAAGCTAGGCTTTGCTACCATGATTATAGCAATTGCAATACTTCAAATAAAAGTTATTCAAGCTGTTTTTTAAAATAGTTTACTAAAGTATAACGGCATCCACTGGAATGATTTTCAGTGGATTTTTTATTTTTGTGCAACCAAAAATATTTCAATGGGCAAAGCCATCATATTCTGTGCACCTTCTGGATCTGGAAAAACTACATTAGTAAAGCATCTAATTGCTAATAATAATGATTTGGGGTTTTCTATATCTGCCTGTACTAGAGACAAGAGAGGAAGAAATGAAGTACACGGACAAGATTACTACTTCTTAACTATTGACGAATTTAGAACCAGTATAGAGGCAGATAAATTTGTGGAGTGGGAGGAGGTTTACCCGGGAGGCTATTACGGTACGTTAAAAACAGAGATAGAAAGACTTTGGGCCGAAGGCAAAAACGTAATTTTTGATGTAGATGTAAAAGGGGGCTTACAGCTCAAAAAGTATTTTGGTGAAAAGGCCCTAGCTATTTTTGTCAAAGTGCCATCTCAGGAGGTTTTGGAGCAAAGACTTCGTCAAAGAGGTACTGAAACAGAAGAGAGCCTGTCAAAAAGGTTATACAAAGTCAAATTTGAAATGACTTTTCAAGACAAATTTGATGTAGTACTGCTTAATGATGAACTAGAATCTTCTCAAAAGAAAGCAGAAAAGCTTTACGCCGATTTTAAAAGTGGTGATTTAGTGCTGGATGAACAACCACTAAGAGTTTAAGAATGAAAATAGGTCTGTTTTTCGGTTCTTTTAATCCTATTCATTTAGGGCATTTGATTATTGGAAACACCATGGCTACCCATACAGATTTGGGTGAGGTCTGGTATATAATTTCTCCTCAAAACCCTTTCAAGAAAAATAAGGGCCTACTTCACGAGTTTGACAGGCTGACTATGGTGGAAAAAGCCATTGCCGATAACCCTAAACTTAGGGTGTCTGATGTGGAGTTTAATTTGCCCAAGCCGAGCTATACCATTGACACACTAACTGTTTTAGCTGAAAAGTACCCACAGCATGAATTTGTGCTTATTATGGGAGAGGATAATTTGGTACAGTTTGAGAAATGGAAAAATTACGATAAGATTTTAGCGTATTATAAACTATACGTTTACGAAAGACCTAATACCGCACCGCATAATTTCAAAGACCACCCAGCGGTTTCTTTTGTAGAAGCACCACTTTTAGATATTTCTGCCACTTTTATCAGAAAATGTATTAAAAATGGGCAGTCCATTAAGTATATGGTGAAAGAAGAAGTGGAAGAATACATCGCTTGGAAAGGTTTTTACGCCTAAACTTCCTCGCCAATTACTTTCAAGCCTTTTAGCGTCAAATTAATATCTACATCATCAAACTCCGATTGCAATCCCTTTAATATAGAAGATAAGCCACCTGTGGCAAATACTTTACATGGCGTGCCTATTTCCTTTTTAAAGTGTATCAGTAAATTTCTGACTAATCCTTCATAGCCATACAAAACACCCGACTGTATAGATTTTAATGTATTTCTACCAATCGCTTTCTCCGGCAATTCTAAAGGAACTTCTGGCAGCTGTGAAGTTTTAGAAAATAAGGCATGCACGGCGGTTTTAAGGCCGGGTGTAATGGCTACTCCCAGCACTTCCCCTTTATTACTTACAGCGGTAAAAGTAAGTGCGGTGCCGAAATCAACCACAATACAAGCAGACTGCGAACTTTTAAAAGCAGAAACGGCATTGCAATATAAATCTGAACCAAGTTCATCTGGGTTTTCAATATCGACAGAAACTTCAGGATGAATCCCCGGCTTTACCACAATAGTTTTGGCAGTACTTAATCTGTTTAAAATATCTTCAATAAGATGAGTTAACTCTGGTACTACGCTGCTTAAGACGGTTTTCTGGAATTGGCTGGCTGAAATATTATTTTCCAAAAAGAAATTATGCAAACCATATTCAAAGAACATAGTTCCTTCATCTTTTTTAGAAGGAATCCGATAAGTATGTTTTAGGTGGTCGCCTTCAAATATCCCAAAAAGAATGTCGGTATTGCCAATATCTGCTACAAGCATAGACAGGTTAGTTTTTTTTGTGAAAATTAAGCATTAAATCAGAATAAAAATAACCCACACTTCGTCGACAAACTTTTGGCTGGGGCACTTTAGTTTATTACATTGTGTTTAGAAAGGGAAGGGAAGGGGCTTTGGTTAGTTAGAAATATATTATCAAAATTTCCCTTTAATTAAAAAAGGTTGTACCTTTGCAGCCTTGTTGAGAACGAGGAAATGAAAGAGCATTCAAAATATCAGATAAATATTCAAGGTCTTGAGAATAAAAGACATGAATTTGACTTTGAGGGAGATGATGCCTTTTTTGAGTCTTTTGAGCAAGAACTCATTGAAAAAGGGAACTTTAAAGCTGATGTAAAGCTTGACAAGTCTTTGACAATGATTAGGCTAGACTTACATATAACGGGTTCTTTAACCTTAGTATGTGATAGAAGCTTAGAGGAGTTTGAAGAGCCATTTGAAATATACGAGAAATACGTGTATAAATTTGGTGACGATTATGAAGTAGTATCTGAAGATATGGAAGTGATTCCATTTGGAACTGCCGAAATTAATCTGGCTAGAAACATCTTTGAGTATATTGGTTTAGCCTTGCCAATGAAAAGGCTTCATCCGAGCTTAAGAAGCGATGATGATGAGGGCGGGTTTGTTTTTTCTGATTCTGAAGAAAAAGAAGATACTCCCAAAAGCGAAGCGATTGACCCAAGGTGGGCAGCACTTCAAAGTTTGAAAAAAGATTTATAAGTTTTATTAAATAGGTAAGTAATGGCACATCCGAAACGAAAAATTTCGAAAACGAGAAGAGATAAGCGTAGAACGCATGATAACTTGGCAACAAAGACTTTGTCTGTAGATGCTACTACAGGTGAAATTCATGTACGTCACCGTGCTCACGTTTATGAAGGCAACCTTTTTTACAAAGGTAAATTGGTGGCAGAAGACTATAAGTAATATCTTATCAGTTTCTTAACTACTTCAGGGCTCGCTAACCAAATGAATATTGCAGTAGACGTAATGGGAGGAGACTATGCCCCAAAAGTTGCCATCGAAGGCGTACTTTTGGCTTTGTCAGAACTTCCATCTTCTGTTAAGTTGACTTTGGTAGGCAGAGAAGATGAAATTTCAGCAGCACTTAATGAAAGAGGTGTTTCTGATGATAGAATTATTATACAGCATGCTCAGGATGTTGTGGAGATGCATGAGCATCCTACAAAAGCCTTTTCACAGAAACCCAACTCTAGTATTAGTGTTGGGTTTAAGCTTTTAAAAGCTGGGCAAGTTGACGCCATATGTAGTGCCGGTAATACTGGAGCTATGATGGTGAACTCACTTTTTATCTTAAAAACTTACGGAAACATCCAAAGACCACCTATAGCTGGTTTTTTTCCTATGAAGGATGGTAAGTCAAGTTTGATGTTAGATATTGGTGCCAATGCCGACTGTAAACCAGAAGTTTTGGTGCAGTTTGCTGAGCTTGGTTCTCTTTATGCAAAACTCTATTTTGGGATTGAAAGTCCTAAGGTGGCTCTTCTTAATATAGGAGAAGAGGAAACCAAGGGTTCTGCTGTAGCATTAGCTACGCATCAATTACTTAAGGTAAACGATAAGATTAATTTTGTTGGTAATATTGAGGGTAGAGATCTTTTTGAAGGTGTGGCCGACGTAGTAGTTACGGAAGGTTTTACTGGAAATGTGATTTTTAAAATGGGCGAATCATTTTATGAATACGCTAATAGTAAAAATATAAAAGACCCTCTTATTGACAGAATGAATTATGAAGTAGTAGGTGGGAGCCCTATTATTGGAGTGAAAGGGAATGTTATTGTAGCACACGGTATTTCTTCGCCGGTGGCAATAAAAAATATGATTTTACTTGCTCAAAGGCAGGTAGAATCCGGAGTAAATGCTAAAATTGCAGAAGTCTTCGGAGACTAATCTGCTATTAATCAAAAGAACCTAAAATCTTTTATGAGCTTGAAAGCCGCAATTACGGGGGTACATGGTTACCTTCCAGAAGATGTTCTGACCAATGCTGACTTAGAAAAATTGGTTGACACTAACGATGAATGGATTGTTAGTAGAACAGGAATCAAAGAAAGAAGAATTTTAAAGGGAGAAGGTTTAGGAACCTCATACATGGCAGCAGAAGCTGTTAGAGGACTCCTGAAAAAAACTAATACAGACGCTTCTGAAGTTGATTTGGTTATTGTAGCTACGGTTACGCCAGATTACTTTTTCCCATCTACAGCTAATTTAGTTTGTACACAAACGGGCATTGGCTCTATTGGTAGTTTTGATATCATGGCTGCTTGCTCGGGCTTTATATATGCCCTTTCTACGGGTAGCCAGTTCATTGAAACTGGAAAATACAAGAAAGTTATTGTGGTAGGTGCTGATAAGATGTCGGCTATTGTCGATTGGAAAGATCGTACTACCTGTATACTGTTTGGAGATGGTGCAGGAGCAGTTATGTTAGAACCAAATGAAGATGGTGAAGGCATATTGGATTTTAAACTACATTCTGACGGTACAGGCGAAAATCATTTGATAATGAAAGGTGGTGGAAGTAAAATTCCAGCCTCTTTAGAGAGTGTAGCCCAAGATTTACATTATATTCGTCAAGAGGGACAAGCAGTATTTAAATTTGCTGTCACCAAAATGGCTGATGCCGCTGCCGAAATAATGAAAGATAATAATTTAACTGGTGACGATATAGCTTTTTTAGTGCCTCATCAGGCCAATAAGAGAATTATAGACGCTACTGCCAGAAGAATGGATATAGGTTCTGAAAAAGTCATGATGAATATTGACCGATACGGAAACACTACCGCAGCTACTATTCCTTTATGTCTTTTTGATTTTGAGTCAAAACTTAAGAAAGGTGACAATATAGTTTTAGCAGCTTTTGGTGGAGGGTTTACTTGGGGCTCGGTCTATATCAAATGGGCTTATTAAATTGAAATAAATAATATTATAATATGGCTACTACGTCAGATTTTAGAAACGGACTGGTAATAGAATACAATAACGGTCTTTGTATTATTACTGAATTTCAGCACGTTAAACCGGGGAAAGGCCCTGCTTTCGTAAGAACTAAACTTAAAAACATCAGAACTGGTAAAGTATTAGACAATACTTTTACGGCAGGTGTTTCTGTAGTAACAGCAAGGGTTGAAAGAAGAAAGCATCAATTTATTTATAGTGACGACATGGGTTTTCACTTTATGAATACAGAGACTTTTGAGCAGATAAATCTACCTGCTGATATGGTGCCTTCAAACGACCTTTTGAAAGAAGGGGAGAATGTAGACATTTTAATTCATGCAGAAGAAGAAACACCTTTAATGGTAGAACTTCCTATGTATGTAGAATTAAGGGTAAGTTACACAGAGCCAGGTCTTAAAGGCGATACTGCTAACAGCCCAATGAAACCTGCAGAGGTGGAAACAGGTGCTACTATTAAAGTGCCTCTTTTTATTGAAAACGACGAATTAATTAAAGTCAATACTGGGACCTACGAGTATGACTCACGCGTCAAAGAAAACTAGAGAAATCGCCTATTCGGGCGATTTTCCTAATTTTGACGATATCTTTTTCTTTTTACATTTGTAACACTCAAAAAATACCTTTTCACAGAAATGGAGACAAAAGAGATTCAGAAACTAATAGATTATATTTCAAAATCGGATTTGGATGAAGTGAATATCGAAACTTCCGAATTGAAATTACATATCAAAAGAAATACAGGAGCAACGGTACAAACAACGCAGTTAGTAGCCGCACCAGCTCCAGCCGCATTACCAGCTGCAGCCCCTGCGGCAGCCGCACCAGAAGCAGCCGCTGCACCGGCAGTAGATGCCAATGCAGGTCTGATTGAAGTGAAATCTCCTATGATTGGGACTTTTTACCGTTCAGCCGGCCCTGGAAAACCAAATTTTAAAGAAATAGGTGATAACATGGCAGAGGGTGATGTTATCTGTATAGTAGAGGCAATGAAGCTTTTCAATGAGATTGAAGCTGAAGTTACCGGAAAAATTGTAAAAGTATTAGTGGATGACGCTACTCCTGTAGAGTTTGACCAGCCACTATTCTTAGTTGACCCTTCTTAATGTTCTATTAAAATAATATCTATGTTTAAGAAATTATTAATAGCCAATAGAGGAGAAATAGCCCTTAGGATAATGAGGACCTGTCGTGAGATGGGCATTAAAACTGTGGCAGTTTATTCTACGGCAGACAGAGATAGTTTGCATGTGAGATTTGCTGACGAAGCGGTTTGTATTGGGCCTCCTCAAAGTGCCAAATCATATTTAAGTATTCCAAACATCCTTTCAGCAGCAGAAATTACTAACGCGGATGCTATTCATCCAGGTTATGGTTTCCTTTCTGAGAATGCGGAATTCTCGAAAATTTGTGAAGATTACGGTATCAAATTCATTGGTGCTACATCAGAACAAATTAACCAAATGGGAGACAAGGCTACGGCCAAGAAAACCATGCAAAAAGCTGGTGTTCCTGTAATACCTGGTTCTGATGGTCTTTTAGAGTCTGTAGAAGAAGGTATTGTTCTTGCCAATAAAATGGGCTATCCTGTAATAGTGAAAGCTACGGCAGGTGGTGGTGGAAGAGGAATGAGAATTATCAGAAAGGATTCTGAATTTCAAAAGATGTGGGATGATGCCAAAATGGAATCAGGAGCTGCTTTTGGAAATGACGGCCTTTATCTTGAAAAATTTGTAGAAGATCCTCGCCATATTGAGATTCAAATAGTAGGAGATAGCTATGGTAAAGTTTGCCATCTTTCTGAAAGAGATTGTTCTATCCAAAGAAGACATCAAAAGCTTCTGGAAGAAACGCCTTCTCCTGTAGTTAATTCTGAATTACGTAAGAAAATGGGAGAAGCTGCCATTAAAGGAGCTACGGCCATTAAGTACGAAGGTGCTGGTACGGTTGAGTTTTTGGTAGACAAACATGGTGACTTTTATTTCATGGAAATGAATACTAGAATCCAAGTGGAGCATCCTATTACGGAAGAAGTTACTGACTTTGACCTTATAAAAGAGCAAATAAAAGTAGCCGCTGGTATTCCTATCTCTGGTAAAAACTATGAGCCAAAGAAATTTTCAATGGAGTGCCGTATTAATGCGGAAGACCCAAAGAATGGTTTTAGACCATGCCCTGGGACTATAAAATCAATGCATTTTCCTGGTGGACATGGTGTAAGAGTAGATAGCCACGTATATGTAGGTTATACTATTCCACCACATTATGACTCTATGATAGCAAAGGTTATTGTGACTGCACAAAGCCGCGAAGAGGTAATTGTGAGAATGAAACGAGCCTTAGATGAGTTTTATATAGAGGGTGTAAAAACCACTATTCCATTCCATCAGAAATTGATGGAGGATGAAACATTTAAGTCGGGTATATTTACTACCAGTTTCTTAGACACATTTGATTTCTCTGATTTATAAGAGTAAAGAGCCCTCCAAAGGGCTCTTTTTTTGTTTATGTATTTACCAAAGCACAAGTTAGACATCTAACAAAGCTATTTTTTTGAAATACTCGTATCTTAGTACCAAGCTTTCAACGAATCTATGTACCTAAGAAAAACTTTCCTACTTCTAATACTTCCTGTTTTATCTTCTTTCGGTCAAAGCCAGTTTGGTAATGACTGGATAAACTATAACCAAGAATATTGGAAAATTACAGTTTCTGCTGATGGCGTTTATGAGTTGCCGGTGGAGGACTTAGTGGCTAATGGGTTTGATGCTAATGTAAATCTAGCTAATGTTCAGCTGTTTTATATGGGTAAAGAAATGGCTATTCAGGTGGTAGAAGCAGAAGGTAGTTCGTCTGAAAAGATTGTTTTTTATGGCGAACGGAATAAAGGAGATTTAGATGCCTTGGTTTATCGACCTTCAGATGCTAGAATGAATCCAAATCAAAGTTTGTTCTCTGACGAATCGTCTTATTTTTTGACCTTAGGGGGAAACAATGGGAAACGTATGGAGGTACTTGGCTACTCTGAAAACCTAAACGCCAACTATTACATAAAGCGAGCGTTGATTTCCTTTGAAGAGCAGTATTCTTTTAATAATAGCCTTGGTTTACTTCCTGTTTTACAGCAAAGTTATTTTGAGTCAGGTGAGGGTTGGTCGGGTCCTATTATGAGTGCTGATTCTAGCTCGTCTTTTAATATTCCGCTTAGTGGCTTTTTTCAAGGGACGAATCATGCCCCAAAACTTAGTTTTAAATTAAACGGTCGCTCAAGAACGCCACATAAAATACTTTATGCTCTTAATGGAGTTATACAATCAGATACCTTAATATTTGATTCCTTTGAAGAAGTAAGCAAAGAAATCGAGTTTGCTTCTACCGAGGTTTTTGAAGGGGATTTGACAATAGATTTTTATCCTATAGTTCAAGGTGATTTTGACTGGTATTCGGTAACCTATTTAGACTTTTACTATCCCCGTGAAATAGCCTTTGTGAAAAGTGAGGTAAGCTTTAAAAGCCAATCAGGCTTTAATTATCCCGTTAAAAATGGCATTTGGAATATAACAGACTTGTGGAATGTTGGTACATATGAAAGTAAGGAGGGAGTATTTTCTTCGGAAAAAGATGCTGTCAATTATTATGCTACCAGTTCAAAAAGTGTAGATAAAATAGAGGCTATAAATTTCAAGGAAATAATAGGGAGTAATTATAACTACATTATTCTAAGTCCTGAAAGTCTAGGAGAAGGAGCTGAGGCGTATGCCGTCTATAGGGGAAGTGCGGAAGGTGGAGCTTATAAAACATTGGTGATAAGTCCTGCCGAACTTTTTAATCAATTTACTTACGGTTTAAGAAGCCCTGTTGCTATCACACGGATGGCAGATTTAGTTTTACAGGGTAGTTCAGCTCCTAAATTTCTGTTTCTTTTAGGACGTGGAGTTTCTTTTCCCGATGTACTTAAAGCAAACAAGGATTTAGATTTAGTGCCTACTTTCGGTTACCCAGGTTCAGATATTTTATTGACCGCAGGTACGGGTGGGGAGTCGGAAGATGTGGCTGGAATGCCTACTGGGCGACTAAATGTAACTACTAACGCTCAAATATTGACTTACCTCGATAAGGTAAAAGAAACAGAAGCTGCCCCTAGAGGACAACCTTGGAAAAAAAATATTCTGCATTTATCAGGAGGTAAAGATGCTTTTGAAATAAGCTCTTTGGCCAGAACCTTGGATAATATTAAACAGCAAGCAAAGGATAAGTTTTGGGCTGCAGATATTTCATCAGCAAGGAAGCAAAGCTTAGAAGAGGTAGAAGATATTGATATTTCAGAGGAACTTAATGAAGGTGTAGGAATGATAACTTTTGCAGGGCACGGTTCCGCAAATGTAATAGACCTAAACATTGGTTATTGCTCAGACGTAACTCGAAACTTTGATAATAAGGGAAAATACCCACTGATGTTTTTTAATGGCTGTGGTGTAGGGAATGTTTTTTACCGATACGACCCTTTGACTACTGATTGGTTACTTACGCCAAATAAAGGAGCTATCGCGGTCTTTGCTAATTCTTTTTGGAGTTACCTTTTACCAACCCAATTATATCTAAATAGACTTTATGATAAGCTATTTGTAGATTCAAAGACTATTGGATTGACTTTGGGAGAAATTCAACAGGCTGTCAATAGAGATTTAGATGTTTTAAAAGGAAATACTTTTATCAAAGCCAATATGCATCAAATGATTTTGCAGGGTGACCCTGCCATTAAGATGTTTGCTATGGAAGCACCGGATTTTGCTTTGGACGATGATGGTTTTTCAATTAACTCAGAAGACTCCTCAAAAAGCATCAATGAAAGTGACTCGATATACATAAAAGCGGTTGTAAGTAATTATGGAAGGTATGATGAGAATACAGTATTTAATACCAGACTTATCGTAGAAAGAGGGGAGGAGTCTAATAGTTATGACTTCCCGACTCCAGCCATTGGTAGAAAAGACACTTTAATGTTCAAAATTCCGAATCTGTCAGGCATTACCAAAATTGGTTTATCACTTAATAATGCAGCAGCTAGATTAAATGAGCTTAGTTTTGCAAATAATGACTATAGCTTAGTTTTTGACAATTGGCAGGCGGCTGGAACTTCTAGTGTTTACCCTGCACAGATTGTTGCTGATAATGTGGCTCCACTGATTTTGGTTAGAGTGAATAACAAGCGTTTAGAAAGTGGTGATTATATCGCCGCTTCTTCTGGTTTGGAGGTGAAGTTAATTGATGAAAACTCTTTAGCTAATTCGCAGTTTGAGCTTTTGACGGTTAATTTGATTTCGTCTTCTGGTGAGGAAACGTCCGTCGTCCTGAATTCTGTTGATTTTAATAATGGGAATGAATTAATTGCCAATGCTCTTTTAAATTTACAGCCGGGTAATTATCAATTACAAATAACAGGACAAGACCTTTCTGGGAATCAGGCTGCTACTTATACCGCGAGTTTTGTGGTAGCTGCTAAGGAGGCTGAAAGTACCATAGTGACGTATCCTAATCCTGTGGTGAATAGCAATGAAGCCTATGTTGTTTATCAGTTAGTGTCACCAGAAAGTCCTAAAGAAGGCATGCTTCATGTCTATAATAATCAAGGGCGTTTAATGTATGCCAAAAAGGTGACTCCCACAGTTGGCAAGAACACCGAAACACTGGGAGTTCAAAGCTTTTCAGCTGGAGTTTATACAGTGAAATTGGAGTTGGTTTGGCTACAAAAAGAGGAAACGCTGAGCAGTAGGTTTGTGATACCTTAATCGATAAGTTTTGTCTTTTTTTTGGCAAAAAGGCGATAGATAGACGAGGGTCTTTTACCTATATTTCGTCCCTACGGGACTCTTTTTCGGTGTTTATCTTTTATTCTTTTTACTGATGTTTCGTCCCTACGGGACTTTTTTTGGTGTTTTATTTTTTTTCTTTCTACCGATGTCTCGTCCCTACCGGGACTCTTTTCATTGCCTTTTCGTTTTCTTTCTAATGATGTTTCGTCCCGATGGGACTCCTTCACTCTAGGTTTATATGTATATAGATGTGTAAAAATCAAAGAGTAATAAAGCCCTGGAGGGGCTTAAGATGAATAGATATTAAAGGGAAGCCGGCATTACAATTTGGGAGTGTTAGTAATTTGGCGGGATTTTGGTGTTTTTAACCAAAATCATGACAAATGGTGATATAGGGTTTGGTGCATTTTTACCGATGTATCGTCTCTACGGAACTCTTTTTCGGTGTTTATCTTTTTCTTTTTACCGATGTTTCGTCCCTATCGGACTTATTCTTATGTATATGGCCGTGTAAATATCAAAGAGTAGTTAAGCCCTAGAGGGCCTTAAGATGAATAGATATTAAAGGGAAGCCGCCATTACAATTTGGGAGTGTTAGTAATTTGGCGAGATTTTGGTGTTTTTAACCAAAATCATGACAAATGGTGATATAGGGTTTGATGTATTTTTACCTATTTTTCGTTCCTACGGGGCTTTATTCTTTTCCAGAATTAATTAAAATGGCTTTATGACTAAAACCAGAATCAATTTGACTACTACCAATACAGTCTGAAGAAGCTTGGCAATATTCTATATTGGTGTTTTCTTGGTAGATTAAGCCTACTTTGTTGGCATACACGGAGTAGATGCAGTCTTTACTAATTAGCGATGAATACTTTCTTGCTACCACCTGTACAGTATTTGCGTAGTTCTGAAAATTCGCTTTTAAGCCTTCTGTGTAAAGCGTTTTCTCGGTTAGGCCGTTTAATTCATTTTCATTCCAAGACATTCCTTCACTCGGATTAGTAAACAAAACGATTTTAGAAATTCCGTTGTCTGTTCTTATAAGTTTATTGGCATTAACGCTATAAACAGCTGTGGCCTGAAGTGTCCAGTTATCACTTTGACTAGCTTTAATGTATTGTTCTATTTTATACTCATCTTCAGTTAACTGACTTAGCTTCTCTTTTAAAAAGGAAGTGTTTGACTTAGGTGCTTCTGTGAGAGAGTATTGCACATTTGTTATTTCATATTCCCAAAACATACCATCTTCTAACGGTAAGTAATTGGCAGACTGCACACTTTCTGTATTATCACTACAAGCGTAAATAAATAAAATGCCTAAGACGTATAAAATTCGTTTAACCATATGCCAAGATATATCACTTTAAAGCTTTTCCAAAGGTCTTCGCCTTTTTCATTAAGTGGAATGTTTTCGTTTTTAATTCTTTCTAAATGTTTCTGATACGCATCCTTTTTAACGTACTTCCAAAGTATATGTTGTTCCATGAAAATGGGTGTGCTGGCTTCTTCTAAGGCCTTAAAGTTCTTATAAGCAAAGTCGTTAAAAGCTGCTTTACGCGTTCTTAATCTTACATTTTCGGGTAAAATGCCTTCCATGGCGTCTCTAAGCGTACCTCGTAAGTAGCCATTTTGGAAGTTGGTTTCTGGCGGAACATTGGCCGCTAGGCTTAAGAGTTCTCTGTCTAAAAATGGGTAGGTAGAAATTAAATCAAACTGCCTGCCTACGGCATCTAAAGTTTCCATGGAATGCGTTCCTAAACCCAATAAGCTATTTTTGATATAGCTGAAATGATGCGGGTCTTTTACGCTTTTATACCAAGTTCTTAGTTCGTCTGATTTGGTATTGACCTTATCAAAATCTGTTAGAATAGCTGGAATAGTAGCCTCGTTTTTAGCCTTTTTTTGAAGGTTCTTTTTTATCTTTTCCCATAAAATATGCCTGCTAAAAGCATTTGACAAAAGCATTTTTAATGTCAAAAATGGTTTTGATGCTGCGGAGTGAGTAAAAACTTGCTGAATCAAATATTCCTCAAAAGGCTCGGCATCGTTTTCGTCTTTTAATAGCCATTTCTTTAAAAGTACTTCTCTTACTTTTTTGAACTTGTTCTGGCTAATTAACTTCTTTAAATACACGTGGCCATAACCCACGGTACTATCGCCGCCATGTCCCGAAACCAAGATTTGACTGCCGTGCAAAGCTGCAGCATTCATTATGGGTAAAAATATGGCAGACGGAATAATCATGCTTTCGGGTTTACAAGTCAGTCGTGTGATTTTTTTGATGGCATCATACATGTTTTCTGTCAATACCACTTCGGTCATGCTAAACGCTCCGGAATCTGCGACTTCTTTCGCATATTTCTTTTCAAAAGAAGCTGAGCCTTCGCTGTCAAAGAATATGCCTTTAAGGTTAGCGTTTGATTTTTTGCTGATGATGGAGCAAAGGGAAGAGGAGTCTAAACCGCCACTCAAATTGGCTGCAACTTTTTCTTGCTTTTCGGTTCGCTGTAAGGTGATTTTTTGAAGGCGATTTTTAAATGCTTTCACTAGCTCTTCTGGGCTTTCTGTTCTGTTGAAGTTTGGTTGCCAGAAAAAACTGCTTTCTATCCGTCCTGCTCTAAAGTGTAATCTTTGACCGGGTAAAACTCTTTTAATGTTTTCAAAGAAGGTGTTTTCTTTGATGAAGTCATCGTTGGTATTTGGGTCAAAATAAGCGGCTATTTCGCTGTTGTTGATATCGGGCATTTTTGGCAAACTCGCCAAAACTGCTCTTAGCTCATTGGAGGCTATTAATAAATCATCTTTGAAATAATAGTAAAGGCATTTGACCCCAAAAACATCTCGGAAGAGGTCTACCGAATATTTCATTTTATGAAAATAAAGGCCTGAGAAGTCGCCTTCTATTTCGTCTAGATTGTCAATACTAAAGAAATTTCTTTCGGGGTAAATATCTAAAAGCCAACTTTCTTTTGCCCTGTCTACCACTTTTGGTTTTTGACCAAACTGCTGAAAAGATTGTCCATTGCCCAGCATGGTATAACCCAGTTTGCGAAGCATCGGCTGAAGGTCTGGATGCGTTAAAGGACCATTAAACTGCTGTATATGGAGGTATTTTGACAAATTGATTTAAGCTTTATCTATGCTTTAAGATGTATATGCAATATATGGGTTTTGGCTTTGGTTGCATAATTAGGGTAATTGATTTTAAACTATTATCACCTGTGTAAGAAAAGTATATGATATGACTTCTTTATATCGCCCTGTACTGTTTGAGTACAGTCAAAATGCGTTCTCATGATGTTATAAATCAAATTTATAATTAGGATTTTGAGTGTGCGAGTTTACAGGGTGCTGTTTTTTTTTGTTCATATTTTTTCGAAAAAAAATGAACTCCCCGCCGGAAGGCGAGCCGAGTAAAAAGATAGCGTATGACTAGTCTATTTGTTTATACTTTATGAACTAGAATTGATATAATGAAATTATGATGTTTATATTTTTATCAGATGACGGGAATCGTCAATCATTATTATCTTTGTAATTCGTCATTTTTTAGACTGCAGTGAATAATAAATACCTAGAAGAACTTAATCCGCCTCAAAAGCAAGCCGTTGTCCATCCTAATGGACCTCTGATGATAATAGCAGGTGCTGGCTCAGGAAAAACTCGTGTTTTGACTTACAGGATTGCCTGGCTTATTGAGCAAGGTGTAGACCCTTTTAATATTTTGTCTTTGACCTTTACTAATAAGGCCGCCGAAGAGATGAAAAAAAGGATTGAAAAAATCATTGGACCAAATGCCAGAAACCTATGGTCGGGTACTTTTCACTCTGTTTTTGCTAAAATTTTGAGGTACGAAGGAAAGGTATTGGGCTATACGTCTAACTTTTCTATTTATGATTCTGACGACTCCAAATCACTGGTGAAAACCATTGTAAAGGAGTTTGGACTTGACGATAAGGTGTATAAGCCTAGGCCTATTTTGAATAGGATTTCGAATGCCAAAAACTCTTTGGTGTCGCATGAAATGTATAATGAGAGCCCTATTTTTAGAGAGGAAGATGCAGGAGCTAGAATGCCCGAAATAGGGAGAATCTATAGAACATACGTATTGCGTTGTTTTCAGGCAAATGCCATGGATTTTGACGATTTACTGTATAATACCAATGTACTTTTTAGAGACCATTTAGATATATTAAACAAGTATCAGCATAAGTTTAAGCATGTGCTGGTAGACGAGTTTCAAGATACGAACGTGTCGCAGTATTTGATTACCAGAAAGCTGTCTGCGGTGCATCAAAACATCTGTGTGGTGGGTGATGATGCCCAGAGTATTTATGCTTTCCGTGGTGCCAATATTCAGAATATCCTGAACTTTAAGAAGGATTATCCAGAACTGGTTACGGTGAAACTGGAGCAGAATTACCGTTCTACTAAGAACATTGTGAATGCTGCCAACTCGCTTATTAAAAAGAATACCGAGCAGCTAGATAAAAATGTATTTACAGATAATGACTCAGGAAAGAAGATTGAGGTTTTAAAAGCCGCTTCTGATAATGAGGAGGGAAGAATCATTGCTAATAAGATTTTTGATTCAAAACTTACCAATGGTTTAAAAAACGAAGACTTTGCAATCCTTTACAGAACCAATGCTCAGTCGAGGGCTTTTGAGGAAGCTCTGCGAAAGATAAATATCAAGTATAGGATAATTGGTGGCTTATCTTTCTATCAAAGAAAGGAAATTAAAGACCTTTTGGCCTATCTCCGTTTTACGGTCAATCAGCAAGACGAAGAAGCATTTAAACGTATTATAAACTTACCAAAAAGAGGGATAGGAGCTACCTCCGTAGCCAAAGTAATGGTGGCCGCTGCCGAGTCAGGAAAGTCTTTTTGGGAGGTGATATGTCATGCAAATGAGTTTATGACGGGTGCTGTGGTGCCTAAATTATTAGGTTTTGGTGAGTTAATTCAGAGTTATACTTTAGAACTGGAAAAAGACCAAGATGCACATAGTTTAGCCACGCATATAGCTAAAACTACAGGGATTTTACGTGAACTCTATGCCGACAAAACGGTGGAAGGGCTAGCGAGGTATGAGAATATTCAGGAGTTGCTTAACTCCATAAAGCAGTTTGTAGACAGTGACGAAACGGAAGATAAAAGTCTTACTGCTTTCTTGCAAACGGTGTCTTTATACAGTACTGCAGATGCCGATGACGAAGATGGCGATAGCGACAAAGTAACCATGATGACTATTCATGGGAGTAAGGGTTTGGAGTTTTCGCACGTTTTTGTGGTGGGTTTAGAGGAAAACCTTTTCCCGTCGCAGATGATGCTTAATAACCGAGCAGATTTAGAAGAAGAACGCCGTCTGTTTTACGTGGCCATTACCAGAGCCGAGCAAGACCTAACACTCAGTTATGCCGAAAGCCGCTATAACTGGGGACGACTGACTTACTGCGAGCCTAGCCGTTTCTTGTTAGAAATTGACGAGGAATACCTAGACATGCCAAAGGAAAATAAGCCTACGGTAAAGCATTTTAGTAACGATAGTGATGTGTTACGCTCTTTTCAGTCTAACACCAATACTGGAACAAAAGCAGATACTGGCAATAAGATGCCAGCCACAAGGCCATTAAGTAGCAATACCTCAGCAGCCTCAAAGCGAGAGCAGGTAATTAATAAGTTAAAACCTGTGAGCAGAGCAGTGCCACAGGTGGAGCATAAGCCTTCTAGCAACTTTGTGCCGAGTAACCCTTCTGAGTTAAAGGCAGGTATAAAAGTGGAACATGCCAAATTTGGCTTTGGAAGAATAACCGCCATGGATATGATGGGCAATAGCCATAAGGCCACTGTGGTTTTTGATACAGTAGGTGAGAAAACGCTTCTGCTTAGCTTTGCTAAGTTGAGGGCGGTGGAGTAGGGGTTCTGGCTCTTTTAATAATTTTTAGCCTTTACTATCATTTCAAGCTAGCGGTATAAAAACAAAACTCCGAAACCAAAAGCTCCAGAGAGTTGCAGATGAGATAGAGATGCTATTTTTTGGAGTGCTTTACTTATTAATTTCAGCCTCTAAATTCACCAATTTCAATTCTTTTTGATAAACTTCCATTCTTCCGTGTGCAGTGCCGTCAACCAGTAAAATTACTATCAACATAGCAATGGAAGTAATGCTAATGGCTCTCCATAGAGGGGCATGAACAAAAAGAATTAGTAAGGCTGCTATGATTATTAGAATTGGTATGACCTTAAATACCACGGAGTACTCTTTTAGGGTACTTTCGGTTCGTTCCATTTCTGACTGATAAAAGGCAGGTGTATCTACATTAAACGCTTTTTCAAATTGGGTGACTCTAGATTTATTGGTATAAAAAAGACCCAGCCCAATGGTCATAAGTAGTATACCTGCTACCAAGGTTGGAATAATGTATGACTTGGCTAAATCTGTTTTTCCTAACTGCCAAAAACCGATGCTTGCAATTAAAAAGAATAGGGCAAAAATGATGAAAAAACGTGTTGAGAATACTTCGGCTTTTGCCCACTCTGTGGCTAGTTTTAATAGTTCCATTGTTTAATTTAATTTATATTTTTCTCTGAATTCGGTAGGGCTTATGCCTTCTTTCTTTTTGAATAATCTTGAAAAATAAGGGGGGTACTCAAATCCTAATTCATAGGCCACTTCTGAAATACTCTTGCTGGGTTGCAATAGAATATTCTTTGCTTCATCAATTAAAAGTAATTGTAAATGCTCCGTGGTGGTTTTACCCGTTTCTTTTTTCAGGGTATCACTTAAATAACGTTTAGAAACCGACATTTTATCGGCAATTTGTTCTATGCTTGGAATACCTTTTTCTTGCAATTGTCCTGACTCAAAATAACCGTTTAGGTGTAGGTTAAATTGTTGTAATAAATCGTTGGCTATTTCTTTTCTATGTAAAAACTGCCTCTCATAAAAACGATTAGCATATTTTAACAAGGTGTTTAGCTGAGAAATAATAATCTCTTTACTAAAGACATCTTGATTATTTTGATATTCAATCTCAATGTTTTCTACTATTGATTCTATTTGCTTTTCTTCTTTTGGAGAAAGGTGCAAGGCTTCATTTACCGAATACGAAAAGAACCCATATTTCTTTATTTGATGGGCTAATTCGGTTCCCTTCAAAAAGTCTTCGTGAAAGTTTATTGAAAATCCTTTTTGTTCAAACACTACGCTGTTGTCCCATTGCAAGACTTGTCTTGGTGCAATGAAGATTAAGGCTCCATTGGCGAAATCATATTTTGTACGTCCGTAGTTTAAATCTCCCTCCACATATTTTTTTAAACTAATGGAGTAGCAGTCATTTGTAATTGGCGGAGAGCTTTCTCTTGGACAAGGCAAATACCCATCGCCTTTTGAATTAAACACACTAAGCATAGGATGCTCAGGGCTAGGAAGTTCTAGGTAGTCTAAATAAGACGACAATGTTTTAAAGTGTTGCATAGCTCTAAATTAAATATTCCATTTTACTCCCGTTTCTTTTTCTGAAACTTCCCACAGTCTTTTAGCTACAGTTTTGTCTTTTGCGTGTGCCTCCAATTTGTGAGCTCCTACTGGGCCAGTCCAGAAGTTTCTGCCTGTAGGGCCGTAAAAATCATTTTGGTCTAAGTTTGGTTCTGTAGCACACATCAACTGTGGGTAGGCCCCTTTTTCGGCAGATTGTGTCAATGGCGATAATTTCATAAGATTAAAGATAAGCTTCATCATAAAACTACCACTTGTATTGATAAGGTTGGTTCTAGAAGAGCCAGGATGACAGGCATATGCTTTAACGTCTGTTTTGCCGGCTGTAGCTAATTTATCTTGCAGCTCATAAATAGTCATGATCTGTGCCAGTTTGCTTTGGCTATAGGCGTTATTAGGGGTGTAATCTTTATCCCAGTTTAAATCATCAAATTTGATGGTTTTGATACCCATGTCATAGCCCAAACTTCCTACCGTTACTATTCGGCCTTTAGATTTTTCTATTAGCGGAAATAACAATGCTTGAAGTGTAAAATTTCCGTAATAGTTAGTTCCCATTTGGCTTTCCCAGCCATCTACTGTTAGTGTTTGTTTAGGAACTTGGGCTATGGCCGCATTACAGATAAGTGCATCTATTTGAGAAACTGTTTGTAAAACTTCTTCGGCAGCTTTTTTTACAGAAGATTGTGATGCCAAGTCCATTTTTATGGCTAATACATCTATATCATTTCCTAGTTCTTCTTTTAGGATGTTAATGGCGTCTTCGGCTTTTTTTGGGTTTCTATTAAGCATTACCACTTTAGCACCTTTCGAAAGTAAAATTTTAGCTGCTTCAAAACCAGTTCCGCTGGTGGTACCTGTAATGACGAAAGTTTTACTCTTTAAATTTTCAATTCTATCTGGTGTCCAACCTTTTTTACCAAACTGATTTGTATTCATTATTGCCTATGTTTTTATTGTTGAAAAGAATAAGACAAAGGTCGGTCTATGGTAGGTCATACAGCTTATACGCATTTTCGAATGTCGTATACTTTTTGGTTGATTATTAAGGAAATGCCAAAATCTAGGCTGCTAGAGTTTGGTTAACGTTAAAAGATACTGTCTGTGCCTGGATGATAGTTTTAGTTAGTTTGCTGTAACTACCTAATTATAAGCTAAATGCCTAAGTTTTAATTATTCTTCGCTTTAGTATAAGATTTAATAAGTGAAGTTTAAGAAGTGGTTTGGTACAGCTAAAGGTATTTGTTTTTTGGTAGGTTGGGGTGGCGGATGTGAGTGGTATGAAAAGGAGAATTTAGGTTAGAAGTTTAGGGAAGTTTTATGGGCTAATAATTTGAATTATTCTAAAATACCGATGCTTGGAATTAGTGAGGTTAAGTATTTTGGGAAATCTTTCTTCTCTGAAAGTTTTTTATTGAGAATTGAAAGAACAAAGCGAGGTTTTTCTTTGTAAGCACTTGTGTCAAAAAGGTAGACTTCATTAAAGAATTGCCAATGTTTATTAAGATGCTTATAGCCCAACTTGTACCTTTCTGTAATTTCTGAATCAGGAACATAATGACCTCCATTTTCTACTCTGATTTGAGCACGTCTCTTTGCTTCGTCAATTGTATTTAAGCAGAAAAATATTAGTCTCAAGTTAAACCCAGCTTTTTTGAATTTTTCTGGCCAATGAAGTGGGGTAGAATTGAAGTTTGTCTCGTATGTGAAATCTGTCCTATTAGCAATAGACTTATTTACAGTATCCTCCAGAGCTTTTCTAGCCATATTATGAGCCATTAAATATCGAAATTATGAATCAAGTAGGGGTTTGTAAGATTCAAGAAAGACCTTGTCGTAATCAAAGGAAGTAGAGTTTTTCGCAGTAACAGCACTTGAAAAAGATGATTTTTCAGAACCATTACATCCCGCAATTACTGTTAATGTAGGGGAAGATATCAATGTTGAAATTGAGGAGCCACCTTTGGAGAAGTGTTTAGCTTACCACTTTTAAGATGTGATTCGTATAAGTTTATTTCTTCACAAATTTATGGCTCTTTACTATGTCGATAAATAATTGATGCTTAGATGTATTATAAGTGTAAAGTCTGTTTTTGTTAATTCCATCTTCTTTTATGATGTATGCTAATAAAACAGGCTCACCTTCATTATTTTTCTCTATAATTTTCGCCTTGTTGCCATCTATTTCTAGCTCTTCGTAATACAGTAAATCGGAAGTATTTTGAATGCTTTCTAAACTGCCAAAGGCAAAGTGGCCGAAGTCATAATTAATCTTATAATCATCTTTTTGGAAGTATCCCACACTGGTATCATAACCTTGCTCTTGCACTTTTTGCCAATCAGATGCGGCCGTTAATTCAAAGTTGATATAGCTGTTATCAGGAAGAATAGGCTCCTCTTCTTCTTTTTTACATGAAGTAAAAGCGAGAATAATTAGAATAGATACTAGTGCTTTCATAAGAGATGGAATTTTAGTCTATTTTGCCGATTCTATTATTCAAACGATTCTTGGTATCATTTATTTTGAAAGAAATACGCTCAGCAAAATGATCTAAAATTACACCCTCACTTTGCAAATCACTCTTTATAAACCCTATAAATCTGTAAAAGCATTACACGAATAAATGCATTTGCTCCACCATCTTTCTTAGCATACTGAAAGATTAGCTAGAGAATGCATTTATTAGGAATGTGTGGTCTTGTTTAGTTAAGACTTATTTCAATGTAATATCGAAACTGATGTCTACAATATTTGCTGCTACAAAAGTCGGAATCTTTCCAAAATTAAAGTCAGCTCTATTTAGGCTAAAGCTGCCTGTGGCTCTGTTGTTATTGAATTGAAAAGGGATTTCTACGGTCTTTGTATTGCCCGCAATACTTAAGTCTCCTTTCACTAAAAAGGCTTTGTTTTCGTTTTTGATGGCATTTCCTATAAACTGTATTTCTGGGTATTGCTCAACATCAAAAAAGTCTGCCTGCATTAAGTGCTCGTCTCTTTTTGCATTTTTTGTGTCTAATCCAGCCACAGGAATTCTTAATGCTATGCTAGCTTCTGAAAGCGTATCTACATCGAACTTTACTTCTCCTTTAACTTCGGGTAGCGTGCCGTTCACGGTCAGGAAAAATAGTTTTTTAATAGCGAAGTTTACGGTCGAGTTTGAAGTATCAATAATCATATTCTTAATGTTTAATGGCTCTTATTTAAAGTAGCTGTTTTTCTAAAATCTATTTCAATTACAACTTGTAAAAGAATAGGACAAAATTCGGCTATTAAGTTGCCATGAAAAATAAGATACCTTAAGAAATGAGGAGCCGGTAGTTTAATTTAAAGACACTTTTTTTGCAAAACTATTTCAGGACGGAATAAGGCTTATTAACAAGAAAGCCCCTCAAAATGAATTGAGAGGCTTCTTTTCTAGGTAGATTTATAAAAATTTGTCGGCCAAATTTCTTCTCTTATAAAGTTGGTAAAAGTACTTTGTCAATGGCATGAATTACGCCATTCACAGCTTGTACATCCACCGCCATTATGTTACTTACTCTGTTGTTTGAATCGGTGAGGGTTGCCCCACCAGAAACATTAGCAGTTATATCACCACCAAGCGTAGTTACGGTCATGCCATCTGTAAGTGCCGACGAAAGTACATTAGCACCAGCCACCGCATGTTGGTTTAGTGTGGCTCTTAAAGTAGGCTCGTCAATATCTGCTAATGAACCAGCTCCTAGCTCTGTAAGTAGGTCTCCAAAAGCTGCGTTAATAGGAGCAAAAACAGTAAATGGTGCTGCAGAAGATTCAGATTGACCTGAAAGTGTAGTGACATAATCAAAGGTCAAGTCGCTTCGCGTCAAAGCACTTACCAGCGTCTGAAAGTTAGGGTCTGCCAAAGCAAAGTCTACCACAGTAGGTAAGTCAATAATTTTATTGACCACATGAACCACACCGTTAGTAGCCACTATATCTGCTGCTACCACATCAGACATTCCATTTAAAGTTACACCATCATCCGTATTAATGTAAAGACTTAAAGCACTGTCGGTTCCTTTAAATGTAGCCGCAGTTTTTACATAAGTATTACTCAAATCGGTAGAAAGAGCAGTAGCCCCCACTATAACATGATTGGCAAGGATACTGGTCAAATCATTATTATTGGCATTAGTGAAATCTGCAAAAGCAGCATTATCTGGAGCAAATACTGTGAAGTTTCCTGGCGTTGAAAGTAGGTCTGTGAAGGTGGTATTTCCGCCTGCTGTTAAAGCACCTACTAAGCTTGATAAGCCTGGATTAGCTACGGCATGCGTGGCAATAGTAGGCAAGTCAATTACATTATCAACAATGTGTACCACACCATTAGAAGCAGCTACATCAGCCGTTACCACATTTGAAACACCGTTAAACGTTACGGCACTAGCTGTGTTAAAGAAAATGTCTACTTTTTGATTTCCAGCTCCATCGGCATTTGTTTTGGCATAGCCCGAGCCTGCAGAAGCAAGGTCGGTAGAATTTACGGTTCCGCTAATTACATGATTTAAAAGTATCTGACTTAACACATCTGTAGGTACGTCGCTTAAGCTGGCAAATCCTTTAGCGTTTAAAAATGCTTCAAAGGCGGTGTTAGTAGGAGCCAAAACGGTGAATGGTCCTGTACCACTAAGCACACCTACTAAATTACCATCGGCGGCTTGAAGGGCTGCCACTAGGCTCGTAAGGTTCGGGGCGGCCACTGCCGTTTCTACAATTGTTTGAGGACCTGAGATGACCACGGGTTCGTCGTCTTCGTTACAGGAGAATCCTACGGCAGCTAAAAATATTATGGCTGCAAATTTTTTTAAGGTTTTGAAACTGTTCATCGTTAATTGATTTTTGTTTAACAAAATTATAGGATAGTTAAACAGTAAATCATTTCTGTTTAATTAAAGTTCACTTTGTTTAAACAAATAGTTGTCAAAGAATATTTGAACAAGCCTTAGTTTGCTGGTGCAGCAGCAAGGAATGAGAAAGGGGATAATGAGAAAAAAGTGTATCTCTCTTGTTTAATGCCGTATTTAGGCCTAATGCTAAGGTGTAGTTTGTCGGTGAAAAGGTCTTAAGAAATAATTATTTCAGACAGGTTTTTATTTTATTCTAATCCTTTCTTTTCTGGATTCCAGAAAGGTTTTGTTTTGATTTGTGTGCTATTCCAGTTCAGTTCTTTCCTGAAATATTGGTTCAAAGCAACACATAATCGGCTATCGCCAGCTATGTACACCATCTTATTGCCATTCATTTTGGGCAATATTTCGGCTACTTTTTCTATGATGCTTTCATAAGGGTTTTGTGGCAATTCATAAAAATGGAAAGGACTTTTGCCATCTACATCTGGAAATAGTTCAGCTTTAGCCTGACTGTAAATAATGCTTTCAAGCTGTTTGTCTGTATTTAAATGACGGTTAATAATATAGAGGTGAGATAAAGCCGATAAATCGCCAATCATCAAATAACTATCGGCAGAATTATCAATAAGAAACTTCCCTTTCTTCCAAGTGAGTGAAACAGTAGTACCAACTGCACAGTTTTTAACCCAGTTGGCACCAATACCATTACTGTGTGTAGCTATCGCAATATCTAAGATACCATTTGCCTTGTCAATATCCCAAACAGTATAGCTTCTCACTTTGTCTTTTAAAGATGCTTCATTATTCCCCACGCCTACGCCTAAACGTAAAAAGTAGCCAGGCGTAAATTCGGCAGATTTAATACCTTCTGATTGTAATCGGATATGATAAGCGGCATCAGAAAGTTTAGCTTTAAGTATAATGGTGGCCTGCTCTAAAAAGCGTTTCACCAGGTTATCTAAAATTCCCATTTTGTGTAAATTATGCGTTCTTAAAATTATGAGGAGGTTAAAAGTATATTATTGCCCGTAGGGTCTTTAAACCAGAAGCCATCATCTTTCTCTTCATACTCAGCCACATTATTTAGGGCTTCTTTTAACTTTTGAGGCGTATTAAAATGTATATGGAAATATTTCATTCCTGCATTTTCGCTGGGAGCTAAAGGTTTGTTTATGCCATGCCATGAGTTTAGAGCTATACGGTGCTGGTAAGCACCTCCTGCACCTAAATCAGCGTACATATACTGTGGCAAATAGTTGAATGAATTAAAGCCAATCTCCTGATAAAATTCATTCGAGTTTTGAACATTATTGGCATACAAATGCAAATGACCTATATAAGTGCCTTCGTCAATGATTTTATTGACGTCATTGTTTTTTAGGTCGTTCAATACCTCGTTTATATTCAGGTAGTCAGAGGCACTTCGCACATTACCGTCGGCATCTTCAATTTTGAGTCCACCAGTAGTAACTACCCTTTTAAATCTTTCTGGAGTTTCTAAAGTAAACTCAATATTGATACCGTCTGGGTCGTCTAAATAAATAGATTTTGACATGGTATGGTCTACCGGAGAGAAAGGATATCTGTGAGCCGCCACACGGTGCACCATGCTGGCAAACTCCTCTTTATTAGGTGAATGAATGGCAAAATGGTATAATCCGCTATAACCTTTCTGAAAATTCTTTTTAGCCGTTTCATGAACCACCACCAGTGTTTTAGTTTCAGTTCCAAATTCGGCAATAGTGGCTGAGCTTTTTCTCAGTTTCATGCCTACTATTTTGGTCCAGAAAAGGGTAGATTTCTCTAAACTGGTATTATTAAGGTGTATAGCCCCAAAGGAGGCAAACTTACCAGCGTCATCCTGAGAAATAGCGTTTGCCAAAGAAGAAAATCCGTCCATTGTTGTTAAAATTGTGGTGCCTAAAATTGTTTTAATAAATTGGTTTCGTTCCATCTGATTAAGTTTTAAATCAATCTTTTACAAACTTAAAACCAGCCGAAATCATACTAGAACTGAAAGTAGTACTTCGGTCATATTGATAAAATTTCAAATCAATGCTCTTTAAGCCATATTTCAAAATGTGAGCTTTGGTGAAAATGTCGGTATATGATACGCCAAAGCCAAACTGATTTGCTGAGAATTCAGACAAGTCATAATCAGAGGTATAAAAAGTATCTGTTGATAGTGCCGTTTCGTGTGGTCTAAAATAATCGGCAGCTGTTTGATTATAAAACCTGTAAGAAGGATATAATGTAAACTTATCAGTGATTTTGATAGGCACTTCAATGCTGGCAGTATGAGAAGAAATGCCCCAATTGTCAGAATAGTATCTATAGAAAGTTCTCAGGGTAAATACCTCATTCAAATACCAATTTAGTCTTCCTCCCACAGCTACTTTAAATCTACTGTCAGGCAGTGTTTCAATGGCATCGGCCAACTGAAAGTTATCTATATACGAGTCTGCCACATCGCTAAAATAGACTCTTTGAAAAGGAGTAGAAAGTAAACCTTGCTGCTGCACAAAGTCTAAAGCCAAAGAGCCTTGTAAGTTCTTGTGAAGAATTTGAGAAAAGCCGAACCCTAGAGCATAAGAGTTTCGCACTTTGCTATCAAATTCGCTAAAGATAGGACTGTAATTTGCGTTTACGGTAATGGTGTTACTTCTAAAGAAACCACTGTTTAGGCCATTTCCGCCATTCTCAAAAGGTCTTAACTCTGAAGGGTAAATGGGCTTCCACTGGTCAAAGTATACATTCCCATTGATGCTAAATTCGGTGTTTTTTTCATTGAAGAGTTTAGTGAACGAGCCACCAAGGCCAAGAGAAAAATAGTCGTATTCGTTAGACACAGAAGCCTTGGTAGACCAAACGGTGTTTCGGTCGTCAGAGCTATGGCTATAGGTACCGGTCAGATTCACCCAAACATCACCGCTAGAAGCACCAGAAGAAGCTTGGAAAGCATCTGCCGTACCTTGGTCAAACGGGTCTACATTGCTAGAAGAGGCAGATGTGTAAGCGGATATGCCCGCATCTATGCTAAGTACATCATCATCATTTAGTGGAATAGAAATAATGTATGTGGCGGTAAAGTCTGTTAACTCTTCGGTGCCAATTCCACCACTCACGGCAGCGTTATCACCATCTTGACTGAAGTAGCTTGTAAGTATGTCTATTTCAGTGGTTTCAAGAACTCGTTTTTTGTAAGGCTTTGGACTTTCTTGAGCAAAACTGCCAAGGCTAGAAAGGAAGAATGCAGCTAAAAGAATATTTATTAAAGTTTTCATAATCTGAGTTTTAATTACAGCCACAGCCTCCTCCTGTTTTTCCTCCATTTGCTCCCACAGCAGCTTCCCTGTAAGCATGCATGGTGCTCACATTCCGGTCATATTTCTTATCAGAAAGTGCCATGTCAGGGTCATTAATGTTTACTTTTTCGTACTCTTTCACTACTACGCAGCTGCTTAAAAAGCCAGTGATTAATACGACTATTAAAATTGTCTTTTTCATAATTTATCTATCGCTATATGATTAGATTTTGTGATGTTGCCTTCTTCATCAATAATGATACATTCAATGTTAGGCAGTTGATTTATACGGTCTAAACCAGCTTCTTTTCCCATGACAAAAACCGAGGTGGCTAGTGCATCGGCTAATTCTGCTTTTGGTGCAAAAACTGTAACACTGATAATACCAGAGGAAGGGTAGCCCGTACGCGGGTCAATAATGTGGGTGTATCGTTTACCGTTTAAGTTTACATACTTTTCATAATTGCCAGAAGTGACTACGGCAGCATTATTAATGGGTAATAAGGCAAAAACCTTATCTTTATTTAGTGGATTAGTGATAGCTACTTTCCAGTCGGTACCGTTGGCTTGTTTTCCCCAGGTGTTCATGTCGCCAGAGGCATTTATTATACCCGAAGAAACACCTTTAGACTGGAGTAAATCTTTTGCTTTATCTGCTGCATAACCTTTTCCTATGGCTCCAAAGCCAATTTTCATTCCTATGACTCTGAGAAAAACGGTGCTATTTTTCTTATCTAGTTCAATGTTTTGATAACCAACTTTGGCTACTGAATTTCTTATGTTTTCTGCTGAAGGCATGACGGTCATGCTGCCGTCAAATTTCCAGATTTTATCCATAGAAGCATAACTAATGTCAAAGGCTCCATCGGTCAGTTTTGATAAACTTATGGCTCTTTCTATAAGCTGAAAAAGTTCATGGTCTACCCTGACAGGCTTAATGCCCGCATTTCTATTTATTTCAGACGTTTGGGAGTTTTCGTCCCAAGAAGAGATTAGTTTTTCTATTCTACTTATTTCGGATACTGCCGCGTCGATATAATTATTTGCTCTGCTAGAATCTTCAGCCACTACCGTAATGTCAAAACGACTCCCCATTAATTTTAAGGTTCGTTTATAAGGCTGCTGAGCAGAACATACATGAACAAGTAATACTAAAACTATGGTGAATAGCCTTTTCATGTTATTCGATAAAACTATTTAATTCATCAATGTAAGCCGTAGGTGTAGTTTTCTTGTAGCCTGTTTCACCTAGTACATTTCCTTTACTATCTAAAATAACTACAAAAGGGAAAATGCCGTTTTTGTTAAAGGCTTCCGCCAATTCAGCGTTCGCTTTGGTCTGGGTTTCAGACAATGCATTGGCTTTTTTTCTAGGGAAATCTGCCTGAAGCATAACAAAATTATCTTTTGCATAGCTCTGGAAAGTTTCTGTGGTCCAAATTTCTCTGTATAACTTGATACACGGTGCACACCAGTCAGAACCCTGAAAGACCAAAATGATTGGTTTATTCTCTTGCGTAGCTATTTCTTTTGCTTTAGAAAAGTCGGTTTGCCAATCTTGGGCAAATACTGCGTTGAAACTAGCTAACGCCAGTAATACTAAGATGATGCTTTTTTTCACTGTAGTGTTTAGTTTTTTAATACCAACTATCTAAGAAGAGCAGTTTCATGTGAATCTACTCGGATTGGGCAATTTGAATTATTTTTTATGCATTCGCTGGCCTTTCATATTTACTGAAAGACGAATGGTTTAAACCATATTTGAATTCAAATTGTCAAAGATGCTGGTGATAGGTGTAAACCAAACGCATCTTTGACAAGATTAAGTATACTTACTTTGAAAGGATAGGTGCTTTCTTGCTTCTACCCCAAGCTATAAACGCAGCGATAGCGATAAGAACTACATTCATTCCGATAGCTGAAAATTCACCTCTTGAAGCATGGAAAATAGCTGCTAGTATCATAACGGCTACTAGGCCTAGAGCAGCCCAAACAGTTAAGAAGGGTTTGATACGAAGTATAGAAGGAAGTAAAAGACCTAAGCCACCTAAAATCTCACTAATTCCGATAAACCTTACTAGGGCAATAGGAGTAGAGGTAACCCACGGAAGAGATTCGGCCAATGCTTCTACAGGTTGTGAAGCTTTCATGATTCCAGCCATTAGAAACATTAGTGCTAGTAATACTTGAGCAATCCAAAGTCCTATGTTGATTGCTTTGTTGTTTTGTGTTGTCATTTTATTAGTGTTTAAATTAGACTACAAAATTCGGGTATTAGAAAACGACGAAAAATAAGATACCTTAAGAAATGAGGGGGATATCATTACTTAGGTTTATTGTTTTCATTCTGATGGGTCTCTATATGATGCTCTAAAAGGTCTTTTAAACTGGCTAAGTATTCTGCAAAGACTTTGTTCCCCATGTCAGGATGCTCGGCGTTTGGCATCGTGATAGGATTTTCGTCTAGGTATTTGTAAAGCTCAGGGTACTCTTCCTCTATTTTTAGTGTGAGCTTATTTATTTCGTTGGTAATTACTTGTATCCTTTTCATAGTGTCTAAGATACTGATAATAAACGAGATTTGATGTAGGGTTTTTGTAGTTTAGTTATGTAAAAATAATAAGTGAACCTATGTTGTTTTAGGTTTGATTAAGCTTGATGTCTAAAACGAGTATTTAGATGAATAAGGGGTTCGGAACTAAGAATTAGTGTTTGAAAACGCCTTTTTGGTAAAGAGAGAATCGGTATTACGAATAGGTATTCCCGTTGTTGGTGTATAATCGTGTTTTTTACGTAGTATGGCAGGGTTCTTGGGATTTTTATTGTCAAAATACATTAGTAAAATCAAGGAAAATAGTTTTGAAGGTGATTTTGATTCTTTCACCATTAATTCTTGACAACCTTTCTTGAGGTGTATAAAATTCATACTTCATCAAAATTAAAGACTACGTGTTAAGACATTTTTATTCTATTTGCCACCAGGTAAATCATCTATTATGGTATGATTTGACCAGTTACATTCATGAGGAATTTACCCTAATAACGCCAGTGAAGTCAAGCGTACTTAAAATTGGTATCAATAATCTAATTGTTAGTATATTAGAGAGGACTTGTCCCTGGCAGCCTTGTTTATTTGAACAAAATGCTCCCTACGAAAAAAAAACTTCAGTTTTGAGAACATATTATCATTGCAGAATAAGCAATGAAGAGAAAAAAGACTTTATTTTAGAGGTTTTATGGTCGGGTCGTTTTTAGGAATGCCGAATGCGAAAACTTGAGACTGATAATACAATGATATTGAATATAAAATTTTTAATAAAACGTCATAGAAGCCTCATGCTAGTGCTTTTGATGGGCGTGCTTTTGGGCTGTAATACTCCCAAAGTGGATGTAATAAACATAGGAGCCATCTTACCACTCTCTGGTAGAGCTACTGATTTAGGCATTGCACCGTCTCAAGCCATGCAACTTGCGGTGGAACAGTATAATGCTAATAAAGAGGCTGATGAACCTATGGTTAATCTTTATATTGAAGATGACCAGTGGGAAAAGGATAAAGCTTTACCTGCTTACATGAAATTAAAAGCAGAGCATGAGATTGATGTTCTTTTCATCAGTAATACAGATGGAACAGTGGCTGTTCAAGAACAAGTGTTAAAAGATAATGTGCTTGTAGTAAATCCATTGAATAATGACGCGACGCTGTCGAATTTGAACGAAAATACCTTTAAAATAGCGAAGTTAACAGAGGAGGCTAATCAGGTCATAGGAGTAAGAATTATTGAGCTGGGGCTTAAAAATGTAGCTATTCTTCATTATCCTAATGATTTCATGACTACTGCTAGTAAGGCGGTAAGTGAGTTACTATCTGATAGGGATGTGAAAAATAAGGTAATCACTGTGGAAGCAGACCAAACTGATTTTAAAGAAATTCTCGAAAATTTGAAAAGTGAGGAGGTGGATGCCTACGTTTTCTTCGGTTATAAAGAATTTGGTTATGCAATGAAAGAGGCAAGAGACATGGGTATTACTGCTCCTTTTTATGGCTCTACTACATTATTAGACCCTGAGTTTTTTGATAATTCAGAAGGAGCTATCGTGAATACCGAATGTCCATTTTTTATGGAGGCAGATGGTAATTATGTTTTAGCACATCAATTTATGAAGGATTTTCAAGAGAAATTTGGCGAAGAGCCATTCTCCGTATGGCCACCCATGCAAGCTTATGATGCCATGAATTTAGTTTTGAATGAAATCAAAATGGCGAATGTAGAAAACAGTGTTGATGAGCCATTTGTGGATTGGCTTAGAAGAAGGCTCTATGGCGTGAGGCATTTTCAAGGTATATGTGGCAATTTGTCAATTACAGAAGATGGTTCATCGCGTGGTATATACTTTTCTCTATATCGCCTGAAGGAGAAAGGGAAGCTTTTGAAAGTAAAGCGATAATAGATAAGCTGAAATATGAGTATAAGGAATAAGTTAATCTTAAGTTTTGGGCTACTAATTGGAATTTTAGTTGTTGAAATTACTTTGAACCAACTCATAAGTAATGATGCCGCTAAAACTTATCAAAAACTAAAGGAAGAAGCTTTTCCGGCAATGAAAACGCTTGAAAAGTATGAAGCCATAAATAGAGAGTTGTTTCTTTTAATTTCAACAAAGACTTTCAATAGCACAACGAGTTTTGAAGAGCAGAATCGTCTGAATGGAATATTGGATGTAGAGTTGCCGTATTTAAAAAGTGAAATTGCACTATTGAAAAGAAGCAGTTCTAACGCTCAATCTGAGCTCACAAGCATTAATAAGATTATAGAAATTTCTGATGGAATAATACAGAAGGCTAATAGAATTAATAGTCTACTTCTTACCAAAAAGGATTATACGAATGCGTCTAAAATGGCTCAGGCAAAAAACATTTATGATGAAGGAATTCCAGCCTTTTATTCTGATTTAAGCACCGAAATAGTGAAGCTATTAATTCACTATAATGAATTGTTAGAAATTTACCAGAATGAATTTACAGAAGGCTTAAAGTGGCTGTCCAATATTATTTTGATAACGGGTATTTTGGGAGTACTGTTTGGTTTGCTTGTGGCTTTTCAGGTTATCCAATCCATTTCAAAACCTATTGAGGAATTGAAAGATGCAGCACTTGAAATTAGTGCAGGAAATTATGAGGTGTCTGTAAATATAGATAGCAAAGATGAGATAGCACGATTGGCTTCATCGTTTAATATGATGGCGAATTCTTTAAATGAAAGTTTTAAAGAAATTGAAGAAAATAATATTGAGATTAATTTAAAGAATAAAGAGCTCGAAGAGTTTGCTTATATCGCTTCACACGATTTACAGGAGCCACTAAGAACAGTCACAAGCTTTATTGATATCTTAAAAGAAGAATACGAAAAAGAGCTTGAAGGTAATGGCGAGGTGTATGTCAATTTTATATTTGAGGCCGCCATTAGAATGCGAAACCTTATATCAGCTTTATTAGATTATTCTAAGCTAGGTAAGACCAAAGAGTTTCAAGAGTTAGACCTTAACGTGGTGGTGAAAAGTTGTTTGGACGACTTGTCTTTAATTATTAGTGATTCTGAAGTAGTAATAGAAGTGGGTGATTTGCCCAAGGTAAAAGGCACTGAGATAGGTCTTAGGGTACTATTTCAAAATTTAATATCTAATGCCATAAAGTTTAGAAAAGTAGGTGTCAGTTCTTTTGTGAAAATATCCGCTACTTTGGAATCTGACCATTGGGTTTTCTGTGTAAATGATAATGGAATTGGAATACATAAAGCGTATCTAGAAAAAATATTTGTTATCTTTCAGCGTCTTCATGCGAAAGAGAAGTATGAAGGGACTGGGATAGGACTTGCACATTGTAGGAAAATTGTGGAAATTCATAATGGTAATATTTGGGTAGAATCCGAAGAAAACGAAGGAAGCTCATTTTATTTTACAATACCAGTATAATTTTAATACCTAGGTGATGAAAAAATTGAGAACTATCCTGTTAATTGACGATGACATCGCGGTCAATTATATTCATAAGTATGTCATAAAAAAGGCTGATGTTGTAGATAATGTTATTACCATGATGAATGGTCAAATGGCTATTGATTATTTAACTACTGATAGCTCTCCAGAGTTTTCTGTTCCAGAGCTTATTTTTCTTGATATAAACATGCCAGGCATGGATGGTTGGGGCTTTTTAAAAGAATACAAAGAGCAACAAGAGCGTGATAAAACTAAAATTATCATGCTGACTACCTCCGATAACGAGTCTGATAAGGAGAGAGCAATGGCGACTGGGCAGGTATTGGAATTTATTACCAAGCCATTGACAAAGCAAGGCCTAGTAGATGTAATAGGGCGGTACTTTTAGTTTCACTTCTTCATATTTTTCGAAAGTGATATAAGGCGAAAAGTATCGCTATTAATGGCTTCTAATCAAGGTGCCAATAGCTTTTGCCATTTTCCTTCTTAATAAACTTCTTCTCAAGTTCTCAGAAACACCTTTTGATTGGCCTTTTCAATTTCAGATGATTCAGGAATTATATAGGATGCAGCACATAGTGCTGCTCAATACTTAGTTTTTATCTGTCAGTATCCTAAATTCGTTAGTGCTTGAATGTTTTGAAGTTTCAGAAATAGTTGAATATAGTTTATTCTCCTTATGATTTGCTAATAGCTCTTCTAAGCTTTCTAGGTATTCTTGAAAAGCTTTAGTACTCAATCCCTCGGTATCAGGAGAAGGTAAAGTAATTGGGTTTTCCTCTAAATACTGATATAACTCGGGGTAGTTTTGTTCTATTTCTAGCGTTAAATCATTGATTTTCTTGTTAATCACTTGTAAGTCTTTCATCGCAGTATTTGTTTGATTTGTAATTGAAAGTCTTAAATAATTGTTCCAAGTCTTTTGGAATGAAACTGTGGTAATTACTCTACAATTTTAGGTGGTATTTTATTTATTGGATATTCAGAAATAAATGAAAAATAAAAGAGTGCTCAAAAAATAACCTACCCACGTCTCCATAGATAGGTTATTAAAAGTGTCTTTAATGAGCTAAAAGCTGCTTAATCTTATGGTAAACCTCATTGTTCTCATAAATTCCTTGGAATGTTTCAGAGCCTGGACCATAGGCGAAAATAGGAATTAGGGCTGCAGTATGGTGTTTGGTGTTAAACTTGAGGCTTAGTTTGTCCGGTGTTTCTCCCCCTGTAAGAGCCACTCCACCTGTTTCATGGTCGGCTGTTACCACCACTAAGGTGTTTTTGTCTTTTTTAGCAAAATCTAAAACGACACCTAGAACTTCGTCAAAATCTAATTGCTCAGCCACTAGCATTTCAGCATTGTTTTGATGTCCTGCCCAGTCTATAAAAGAACCTTCAGACATTAAAAAGAATCCATCTTTTGATTGACTAAGATAATCTAAGGCCAGTTGCGTAGCTCTTGAATGGAAATCGTCACGGCTAATATGTTTTGCTGGCATGGCCTCTTTTGCTAAAAGAAAGCCATACTTTTTATTAATGTCAACAGTAGAGCTAAGGCTGATAGAGTCCATTTCAAATCCCTTTAATTTCATGTCCTCAAAAAGGTTTTTATTATCCGAACGGTTTGTGAAATATTTGAGGCCTGCACCTGCAAAGAAATCAACTTCTGAATTGGCTAGCTGTTCTGCTATTTCTTCATGCATGTTTCTGCTTTTAACATGAGCGTAAAAGCAGGCCGGTGTAGCGTGCGTAATGGTGCTTAGGCTTATTAATCCAGTTTTGTAATTTTTGACGTCTAGCTCTTCTACGATAGTTGGTATGGAAAGCGTGTCGGCATCTACGCCAATAGCTCCGTTATATGTTTTATGACCACTGGCAAATGCAGTAGCGCCTGCTGCAGAGTCGGTTACTTTACTGCTGGTAGAGGAAGTTTTGATAAAGCCAATGCTTTTGAATTGCTCAAAGTTAGAAGGGCCATCTTTATAGTAAAAGGCTGTTGAAATTTGGCTTAAACCCATGCCGTCTCCTATTAGTAAGATTACATTTTTAGGTTTTTCTTGGGCAAAAAGGCTGCTACTAGCTAGCAGAAGGGTCAATATTTTTAAAGTTTTCATTTTGTTGGTTTTTAGAATGATGCTGCAAAACTAAGATATGAAATATTTAGAACAGAAGGGAAATAGTTTCTTAACGGTAACATAATATGGCTAGAGATTAGGAGAGCAATGCTTAGAAAAATTGATGTTATTTTAATGTTACAGGTACAAGTAGGGTGGAAATGAAGGTTTATCTTCGTGAAAATTATTAAAATTGTACATGAACAAATTTTTACTATTTTTTCTTCTTATTTCGGGGCTTTCTTATGGCCAAGATTTTCAAGTGCATTCGCACAATGATTATGCTCAAGATGTACCTTTTTGGAAGGCCTTCTCGGCTGGTTGTGGTTCCATTGAGTCTGATTTAATATTGCAAAAAGGTAAACTTATGGTGGCTCATAATGTGCCAGATATTAAGGAGAGCAATACTTTCGAAAACCTTTATTTGAAACCGCTGCAGGTGATTATGAACTCCGAGCAGTATAAGGCTTTTGATTTACAAATATTGATAGACCTAAAAACTGCAGCAGAACCTACCTTAAAGGTTTTGATGGCTCAGCTCGAAAAATATCCTGAGCTTATAAATGGAAAGAATACGGCAAAGAAAGTGTCCTTTGTTATTTCTGGAAACAGACCTGATGCAGAGCAATACGGAAATTACCCAAGCTATATCAATTTCGACTATCAAACAGTAGATGTATGGCCAGCAAATATGGATAAGGTGGCTTTGGTAAGTTTGCCTTTTTATAGATATACCCGCTGGAACGGAAAAGGAAGGTTGACAAGTGGGGATGAGGCGAAACTTAAAACAGTTATTGACCAAATTCACGCCAAAGGAAAAAAAGTAAGGTTTTGGGCTACGCCCGATTCAAAAACAGCTTGGTTTACCCTTTCCCAATTGGGCATAGATTTTATTAATACCGACGAACCATTTGCATGTAATGCGTATTTGGAAACGTTGTCTGAAAGATTGGTAGAAATAGTAGAAAATGACGAGAGCTCAGTGAGAATGCCTACGGCCAAATATCAACAGCCTGCTGTGATATTAATGGTGGGAGATGGAACAGGCTTGGCACAGATTTCAGCAGGGATATTGAGCCAGAAGGCTCCGCTAAACTTGGCAAGAATAAAGAGCTTAGGACTTATCAAAACTGCATCTGCCGATGATTTTACCACAGATTCTGCCGCAGGCGGAACCGCTTTAGCCACAGGGAAGAAAACCAACAATAGATATATAGGCCTAGATGCTAATGGAAAGGAGCTACAAACCATTTTTGATGCAGCCGAAAACGCAAACTTTAGCACAGGAATAGTAACCACCGATGGTATTGCTGGAGCTACGCCATCTTCTTTTTATGCTCATGTGGCAGATAGAGATAGCTCAAAAAAGATAGGGGAATATTTAACCAAAAGCCAACTAGATATTTTTGTAGCTGGCGGAGGTAAAGCTTTTAAAAACACAACCTGGGATAATAGAAAAATAGTAAAGAGTTTGTCAGAAATAGGAACTGTTTCTAATAAGAAAGTTGGCTTTTTCGGAGCTGATGGCGGCATGCCATTTATTACAGAAGGTAGGGGAGATTATCTGCCTACAGCTACTATGGAGGCTTTAAACTTTTTAGAGAAGAAGAATAAGCCATTTGCCTTGTTGATAGAAAACGGGCACATAGATGGTTCTGGGCATGCCAATAAGGCAAAAGCTTTGGCGGCAGAGGTGCGGGACTTTGACAAGGCCATTGGACTTGTAATGCAATATGTAGACAGCCATCCTGAAACCTTATTAATCATCACGGCAGACCATGAAACGGGGGGTGTTACGTTACCTCATGGCACAGGTGAAGAAATGGAAATACAGTTTCATTCAAATGACCATACGGGCATTCTGGTACCGCTATTCGCTTACGGCAAAGGTGCTGAAAAGCTGCAAGGTATTTATGAAAACACAGAGGTGTATCAGCGAATGCTAGAATTCATTAATGATCATAAATAGGAGGGTGGCTTGTAGAAAATTAAAAAAAGGGCTTCGCAAAAATTGCGAAGCCCTTTTGGTTTTATCTTGCTGTATTTCTAGTTTACACCAGAAAATCTAGGATTAACAATACTGTTATTAACTGAACCAAAAGTGAAGTTCAAGCCAAAAGAGGTGTAATAATTAAACGTGGTAGGAAGCTGCTGCCCTCCTAATAAAATTTCTTCATTACTACTCGCTGACTCAGCTAGTGAGATTTGGTTTTTTATTTGAGCACCGTAACCATAAAGACGAAGAGATACTCCCTGAATCACACGCCAGCTTAATTCCACCTCCATGCTTAATCTATATTTACTTGGGTCATCTAAATATTGATAACCGTTAAGTTCGGCAGAGAAGTTGCCCCAAGGTTTGGTATAACCCAAAATTCCGGTGACTTGGTGGTATGGCTTTGTTTCTAAAGTTTGTTGAAAAATGGTTCTTTCTAAATAATCTAATCTTCTGTAGCCAGCCTGGTATATCCACCTAAACTGCTCTTTGTTAAAGTCTTCAATCGGGAAAATTGAGTATTCCAATGCAGGAGCTAAACTTCCAGAAAAATCAATATTGGAGTAAACAGAGTGAAAACCTTTCATTAAACCTCCTACGCTCCAGTTTTTCGCAAAAGTGGAAACATAGAGCATATTAAAACCGTAACTATTAACTTTTACATGCTCCGTTTCTTCCTCTAAGGTAACAGAACTGTTATTTTGGTTGAGGTACGTGTAGAAACTAAACTTAGAATCTTCTGTGGTACGGCCGCCTCTGAGGTTTCCAGCCAATCGCACTGATTTTTTATTACTCTCTCCTCTAAAACTTCCTGAGCCACCAACACCAAAAATCCAGTTATTCCACGGGTCTTTTTCTGAGTTAGGGTCTTGCGAAGCTTGTTGAACACCTTTTGGGAAACTAATTTTGACATCTTTTGCCATTTCTGTATTGGCTATGTAAACTAGTAAACCTTGGCTTACTTTATTCAGGACTTTTTTTCTAGCAATGGCTTCTGAATCATTTTGTCCAGTTTTAAACTCTACCAAAGCGTCACATCCTTGTAAGGCATGCTGCCCCATGAAGTTCAATTGATAATTTCTTCCACCACTAGCATTACCTTGGTCGGTAATCAATATTTGTATATCTGCCAGAGCTTGGTCTCTTGTAAATGTAAAGTAGCTTAGCTCGGTAAGTAGGTAGGTAGTAAAGCACCTAGCCTGCTGACAGTTAATGTATAATTTTGGTTTATCTTGTGCTTTTAGAGCAGACGAAATTGTTATTAAGAATAGGACAATGAGATATTTGCTTCGCATCAATGATTTTTTTTCGGTTAGCACCTGACATAAAGGTTTAAAGGTAAGTGTTCTAAGTGGGGCAGGACTTATAGAATCCGCCAAGTATACTATTCAATAGGCATATCAGGGAATTTCGAGGTTCAAAATTTGGACAAAACCTAGAATTATTAAATTATCTTAAGATTGGAGCGTTTAAATACTAGTTAAGTGATAGTTTTTAATATTGAAAGTTCAGAATATATTGAAATTAATGAAGATTTGTTTTCTTAAGAGACTTTCGCTTTTTATGCCTGAAAGGTCAATGATTTAGTAGATTTTTGCGGTCGAATAAATTTCTTAGCATGAATTATAAGGAGATATTAGAAAAGGTGATGCAGCGTGTAAGGGCGGAGGAAAGTTTAGGGAAACTGGCAACTTATATTCCAGAATTGGGGAATGTCAATCCTGATAAACTGGGTGTCCATTTAGCTACGGTAAATAATTTTGATTTAGGTATTGGAGATAATCAAGAGAAGCTTTCTATTCAGAGTATTGCGAAGGTTTTCTCGCTCTGCTTAGCTTATAAAATGGTGGGTGAGTCTATTTGGAAAAGGGTAGATGTGGAGCCTTCCGGCAATCCTTTTAATTCGCTGGTACAGTTAGAGGCTGATAATGGTATTCCTCGAAATCCATTTATCAATGCTGGGGCTATTGTGATTTGTGATATTTTGATAAGTAAGCTTGAAACACCAAAAGCAGATTTTTTAGCTTTTGTGAGAGACGTTTCTGATAATCCGAAATTAGAATTTTGTCAAAAAATAGCCGATTCTGAAAAGTCAATTGGTTACAGAAATGTAGCCCTTTGTAATTTTATCAAGTCGCTGGGAAATATTGAAAACAAACCAGAGGAGGTTTTAGACTTCTATTTCTGTCTGTGTTCCTTAGAAATGACTTGTCAAGAGTTAGCCAAAGCTTTCTTGTTTTTAGCCAATGGCGGGAAAAAAGTGTCGGACGGAAAAGAGATGCTAACTAAAAGTGAGACAAAAAGGATTAATGCATTAATGCAGACTTGTGGCTTTTATGACGAGTCCGGCGAATTCGCTTTTGAGGTAGGACTTCCAGGTAAAAGTGGCGTAGGAGGCGGAATAGTGGCTGTTTATCCAAATAACTATAGCATAGCGGTTTGGAGTCCTAAACTAAATCCAAAAGGAAACTCCTATAAAGGCATGATGTTTTTGGAAATGTTTACGACGGAAACAGAAGCTTCTATATTCTAATACTTAAACCTACTTACTTATTCAACTGTCTTAGATAAAGTTGGATAGTGTTTTCCAATCCTAAATAAAGAGCATCGCATATTAAAGCATGACCAATAGATACTTCCAATAATCCGGGGATATTGTTATGAAAATAAGCCAAATTGTCAAGGCTCAAATCGTGTCCTGCATTGAGCCCAATGCCTAACTCTTGTGCTCTTTCTGCAGCTTTCACAAAAGGGGCAATCGCCGCTTCCTTATTGGCCGCATATTCGCTCGCGTAGCTTTCCGTATAAAGTTCTATTCTGTCGGTGCCTATTTCGGCAGCACCTTCTACCATTTTAATATCTGGGTCCACAAAAATGGATACTCTGATACCAGCGTCTTGGTATTTTTTGACCAATTCTTTTAGTCGGTCTTTATGCGTAATGGTATCCCAGCCTGCATTGGAGGTGATGGCACTTAATGTGTCAGGCACCAAAGTAGCTTGCGTAGGTAAGTTGGTCAAAACCACTTCTTCAAAACGTCCTTCGGTAGGGTTACCCTCAATGTTATATTCGGTGGTAACTATTTTCTTTAAGTCAAAAACGTCTTGATATTTTATATGCCTTTCGTCTGGCCTTGGATGAATCGTGATTCCCTCAGCACCAAAACGTTCACAGTCTAAAGCCGTGTTTACCAGGTTCGGCATGTCATGCCCTCTTGAATTTCGTAAGGTGGCTATTTTATTGATATTGACAGATAATTTCGTCATTTTTGCTCTCAGAAGCCTATAGGGCTTTTTGTTTTTTGCAATTTAAGAATTCCGCATTTCAATTCATCAAAGAGTTTTTGATACTTTGATTATGCCCAAATAAAAGATAAACATGTCATTAAAATCTACAATTGACGCTGATATTAAAGCAGCCATGATGGCCAAAGACAAAGTCAAATTATTGGCTTTGAGAGATATAAAAAAGGCTATTCTTATAGAAGAGTCTAAGCCGGGAGCTCCAGACGAACTTAGCGAAACGGACGAAATGAAGATTCTTCAAAAAGCTGTGAAGCAAAGAAGAGATTCGGCCGAGATATTTAAACAACAAAGCAGAGCAGACCTTCTTTCTAAAGAGGAAGCAGAAATAGCTGTGATTGAGGCTTATCTTCCAGAAGCGATGTCTGAAGAAGAACTTCAAAAAATCATTACAGAAATTATCCAACAAGTAGGAGCTAAGGAGCCTTCTGATATGGGTAAAGTGATGGGTTCGGCCACTAAAAAACTGGCAGGAAAAGCAGACGGAAGAGCTATCTCTACCATGGTAAAGAAGCTTTTGGCTAGCTAAAACAATAATCCTTATTTAAGATTGGTTGAATTCGTAAGGGTTCAGCCAATTTTCATTTTAAATCGTATCAACACATGTCTACCACAGACCTTTTACTTCTTATTCCCATAGTAATGGGGGCTTTTAACGGTTATAAGAGAGGACTCTTGGTGGAGGTTATTGGAATCGTGGCTTTTGTGTTGGCCATAATTTTTGGTTTTAGATTTTTGGGTTTAGGTATGGCTTTCGTGTCAGACCTTTTAGGCGATGATTTAACAGGAAGAATGCTACCCTATATGAGTTTCTTGCTCATCTTTTTTCCTACCGTTTTCGCTATTAATAAAATCGGCTGGATTTTCAGAAAGGCTCTCCGACTAACTTTTTTAGGTGTATTGGACGGACTTGGCGGTGCGGCACTTGGTGCTGTTCTCTGGATTTTTGGTTTGAGTGTTTTATTTTGGTTGGCTTCTGCCATTGGTATTAATATTCCAGAGAGGTTTCTTGCTGAGTCAGAAGTTTATCCCTTTCTAAAAGGCTTTGCTCCAAGTTTGGTGGACAAAATTAGCGACTACTTACCTTCCATAGGAGAGGTTTTTGAGAAGTTTAATGAGTTGGGGGAGCGGTATAGAAATCAAACTGAGTAGAGTGAGGTTATGCTAATTAGTCATGCGTAAAAGTCTTTCAGATAGAAACTTATAAAAAGTGATTGATCTTTTTTATGAGGTAGATTTACAACTAGAACTATTTAGTTTTTGGAAACAAGACGGAAGTTTTTTTGCTATAAAATCTTTTTAGAAATCCTCAGTCAGAATACTTTCGGAGACGAGATCAAACTTAAAAAGGTGGAATCTTGGTTAAATTACGTGTAAATTAATTTTACAATAAAAAGAATGGTGTTTTATAAAAAAAGCAATATTCTTGTAGAAATTATTCAAGCATACAGCCATTACACAACCATAACCAATGAAAACTAGCTTTAAAAGTCTGTGGATCTTATTGTTTTTTATTCCAATTTTTTCCATAGCACAGCAACATGAAAAGCCCTCCTTTGAACTGTATGCGTTAAATAATGAGACTACGATTTCTTGTGAAGGAAATCCAGTGGTTCTATCTATTAAAAAATCGGACAAAGATTATTCTTTTCGACTGGTAAGGAATAATGAACTGTACTTAGAGGTAACTAGCAGTGAAACCGAAGTATTCTTACCTGGGAATTATTTCGCAATAGTCGATTTAGGTGATACTGAAGTAAGAACCAACACCATTCTCATTTCTAAATGTGACTTAGACGTTTCTTCCCTTTCCAAAAATGATAACTCTGACAATATCAATCTCATTAACGCTAGTATAAGTAGTAAAGGATATGCCCTATGTGGTGAACTTAGTTCGGTAGTACTTAATGCTTCGCCAAAAGGAACAGAGTATTCTTATAAATGGTATTATAGTTCTACCAATTCGGGGGTATATGAAACTATTATAGATTCCACCAGCGATTCTATTTCAGTAAATCAAACAGGTTATTACAAAGTTATGATTGAGGACGGAGTAGATGCACCAGGTGTCTCATCCCCTTTCAGTGTCTCTTCACAAGTTATTACAAGGTTGACAGACTTAAACGGCTCTTTATATTCCACATTAAATGTTACTTCTGGAGACTCGGTGGAGCTAAATGTAGAAGCATTGGGCCAAACGGGCCCCTTGAGTGTTAGACTTAGGGTAGGGCTTGACGACTTCGAATTTGCTTCTCAAGTGAGCCCCTTTAAAATTAAAGTTCCTGTCTATCAAAACGTCAATATCTATCTAACAAGAAGTGAATCGGAATGTGGCTTGAGTTATAACTTTCAGGGTCAGATTAAGGCAATTGTGGATGAAGACTTAGATATTCAGTATCAGATACCTTTGAATTCGAATGTTTGTTCTGGACAATTGCTAGAGATTCCTTTTACATTAGAAGGTGAATGGGGTAATACTAGAAGCATTTATTATTCTATCTATGAGAAGAATTCAGGTTCCTATATTACAGGGAAGAATGGTCTTTACAATAGTCCTTTAGAAATAAAAATGCCAAATGATCTTGAATTAGGAAAAAGCTATAGGTTATACCTAAGTGTTCAATATCCGGCTATAGCAAGTCAATCTGTAAATGTATTTCTAAATGTAACTTCGGAGGGTTGTACAGCAAGGCCCACTATTGTCGTGAGTCCTTCTAATGAATCTTGTGGTGCGGTTAGGCTGATTACAGAGTCACGTACAGGAAATGTTTATCAATGGTATAAAAATAATAATATAATAAGTGGAGCAAACGCCTCACAGTATGATGCTCTAGAAACAGGTAATTACAAAGTACAAGTTTCTAATCAAGGAGAAAGTTATTATCAGACATCAATTAATTACCCAATAGTGATAAAAGGTGGAGCTCCTACGATTGAGAGTTTAAATCCTTCGCTCTGTTCAGCCACAGCTGGAGCATTAATAGAAAGCACACCGAGTGTTTCACCGGTTTTGAAATATGAATGGCTTTATAGTCCTTATTCATACGGAACACCATTTGAAATACCAAATGCAAATTCGTCTACTTATACTGCGAACGTTAGTGGTTTTTTTAAGCTTAGAACTAGTACCGCTGATGGGTGCATCACCGAATCAAATACTATAGAGATTTTAGAGTCAGGCGGCATTCAAATTACTGATGCTTCTTCAGGTGAATCAAGTTCAACTATAAACCCTGGAGGAACGGCATATTTGAAGATTAAATTTCAAGGGGAGGCTCCTTACTTTCTTTACTATATTCAGAATGATATAAGAAAATATATAAATACAGATCAACCGGAATACACTTTGGCTATCTCTCCTGAGCACACCAAAAACTATGAATTTCGTTTGTTGTCGACTGGTTGTGGTGTTGAAAGTGATTATCAGTACTACAAAGTTAATGTGGGAGCATCTACTAGCTTTGATATAGTGGAACCATCAAACCTTAACTACTGCCCTGGAGGCAGGGTAATTGTACCATATACCACTTTTGGAACATGGGGAAGTGAAAGACTTTTTTTCGCTTACCTTACAGACGAGAATGGCAATTACATAAATAATTCTGAGAGGAGGATTTATCCTGGGTCGTCTAGTTATTTGAACTATGAAATACGGAACAATATAAGCCCTGGTAGTTATTATCTCAATTTTTATACATCATCTCCTTATTTACTTAATCATGTTAAAAGTACTTTTAAAATCAATGTATCTAGTAGTGGCTGCTCGCTGCCTACAGCTAGGTTAGAATTTAAGGGGGTTAGAGACAAATGCTCTAATTCTTCCTATTACGAAGTTTACCCTAGTGTGGATGGTGCTGCTTATAAATGGTATTACAATGGCTCTTTTATCCAAACAACTTCAAGCCCTATTCTTTATACTAGTTTTGGTGGCTCGGCATCAGGTCAACTTACGGCAAGAGTTGAAAAAATAGGCACGTATAATTCACTATCTAATGCTATAACTGTAGCTCAAAGGGAATCAACAGGTCTTTATGAACAAAGGAATTCTAATCTTTGTGATTTAAATACGATTACCAGTTATTTTCAATATTCTTCGGGATACCAATGGTACTTTGCCGAAAGTGGATTTGGATACGAACAAATTAACGGTGCGAATGCCTTTTCTCATACACCAAGTCAAAGAGGTTATTATCTTTTGAAGTCGGAAAAACTAGGGTGTGAGTTAATGGAAGAGTTTTATTGCAATAGAGGTATTGATTTAGAATTTCAAAAAATATGCACAGGGGGCTCTTTAGTCCTAAAATATCACGGTGAGTTTGATGATACTTTGAAGTTTCAGCTAGTAAATGTATCAAACGGTGCTGTAGTAGAATCTGATTTATTTAATAGCATATTGGATAATTATTGGCGTGATAGAACATCTACTGTTACGTTGCCTATGTCTATTCCTGCAGGAGAATACAGAGTGAGAATGTTGGTAGAAAATACTTCTCAAACTTTTGATTCTCAAAGCACTTTGGAAATTTTACCACAGGCTATTGCACAAAATCCAACTATAGCTATTACTCCTCCCGCTATAGCGGGTTCGGAAGTGGTGAATGTCTCATTATCAGGTTGTGGTTCAAGTCACGCGATTTGGTCTAATGGGTATTCTCAAAATAGTTTTTCTACTTACTCTTATCCTGGAAGTACATTTAGAGCTTACTGTCAGTCTTTTGATGGCTGTGTGAGTAAAGAGATTGTCAAAGCGGTAGATTTTTTATGTACGGATATTTATGAACCTAATAATTTACCAGCAGAAAGTGGGCTTATAGATAGTTTAAACTATGTAAGTTCTCCTTTATGTTTTATCAATAGCACAGATTCTGACTGGTTTAAATTTGTTGAGAATGGGAGAGCATATTTTGTAGAAATAAGGCCATATTCTTCTGGTACTAGTATAGGAGAGCGTTCATATAAATTTAGCAAAACACAATCAGGAGGGCAGATTACTTTACAAACCGATGTGTTTTCAGGAGGCTTGACTTCGGATACTTATATGACACTTTATGATAGTGAATTAAATGAAATAGCTGCAAATGACGATGGGAATGGAGTTTTTTCAAAGATCGTTTTTAATCCAAGTAATCCATGTCAATCTATGGTGAGTTTGGTTTCTCCTAGTTTTGATTTATACAGTGGTCAATCTTCCTACGTAAAATCTGTCGATTTTATTACTGCTTCAAATATTCAGAATGATAAAACAATTAATCAATGGGAAGCCGGAAAATCTATTTTGTTAGAGCCTGGTTTTGAGACAAAAATTGAAATTGAAGGGGTCTTTAAAACTGAAATAAAAGACTGTAACGATTGATTTATTTTAAGAGGTTTAGCACTTAGGATGACGTTACGCAGTAAAGTGTAGGCTTTTACACAAATCCAAAAAAGACTAGTACCATCATTAAAATTGACACTTCGAGTGAACTACGAAATAGTAGGGGATCTACAGATTGTTTAAATAGTAATCTGCATGCGTAAAAGTGTAGCTAAGAACGCGACGGAAATATAAATGCTGAAGTAAAAAAATAAACGAATCACAAAAAAAGGAAGGCCGAAGCCTTCCTTTAATTATCAGAAATGAAATGCTATTTAGTCATCACTTCTACCTAAGAAAATCATTACATAGTAAGCTAGGTTGGCCACAGCAGCTAAAGCTCCGACTACATAAGTCATAGCGGCCCATTTAAGAGCGTCTTTGGCTTGAGCGTGTTCTTGTTGGTTTACTATGTTTCTACTCTCCATCCATTTTAATGCCCTGTTACTGGCATCAAACTCTACAGGAAGTGTGATTAAAGAAAATGCCGTAATAGCTAAGTTGGCCACTATAAGCACCATCAAAAGGATATTACCCATGGCTGAACCTTGCGTAATCATATAAAAACCTCCCATAAATAAAAACATGTTTAACATGCCCATTACTTTACCAGCCACACTAGCAGCAGGAACTAGGGTAGACCTTAACCTAAGAGCGGCATAAGCCGTCGCGTGTTGAACAGCATGACCTACCTCATGGGCAGCCACCGCGGCAGATGCAGTGCTTCGCCCGTTATAAACGTCGGTACTCAGGTTCACTGTTTTATTTTGAGGGTTATAGTGGTCTGTCAGCTGACCATTAACCTGTGTTATTCTTACATCATGAATACCATTGTCGTTAAGCATTTTTTGAGCTATTTCAGCTCCGCTGAGTCCATTGCTCAGACCTACTTTTGAGTACTTCTTGAATTTACTTTTTAGCCTTCTAGAGACTAACCAGCTAATTCCCATAAAGACAAAACTTAAAATGATAATTGGGTGCATGTGCGTTCTTTTAATAATTTATTGATAGTATAATTTTATTCTATTTTACATGAAGATAACGAAAATCTTAATCATGAAATTCCCTTTGATATATTAATTGATGGCTAATGGTTTAAAATCAGGATTATTGGGCTTTTCTCCTGATGAAAAAAGAGATAGCAAGAGCTGTCAAACCGAAAATTAGAACGAAAATTATGCCTTGCATGGTGTGCAAGAAAGTAGCCAAGGTGATACCGTCTTGTGGGTTAAGGCCATAAAGCCCAACTATTTTCCCAACCAAGAAGTGGTAAGAACCAATGCCACCAATAGTAGGAGCAGCCATACCAATAGTTCCCATCACTAAAATGGTTAAACCTGCTAGAGGACTAATACTCGCTGTTTGCGGAATGGCGAAACAAAGGAAGTAAGTCATGAAGTAATACAGCGTCCAGATGAGTACGGTGTGAGCTATAAATGCCTTTGGGTTTTTAAGGTCTTTAATGCTCGTGAAGCCAGCCCATAAACCTAAAAATACTTTTCTTATTTTGGCATAAATAGGAAACTTGCTTTCTAAAATAGTGTCGTTTCTAAGAATCCATCTCCATGCTAAGAAAGCTCCTAAAGCTAGGAATGCTAAGACACCTATAATGACAGAAGGATTGCCAATTTTGTCTCCAACCAACTCTATAAAAAACTCTTTAAGTCGGTCAAATTCTAGGATGAGGTTTAGGCAAATCAAGAATAATAGGACAAAAACATCAATGACTCTTTCTGCCACCACAGCACCAAAGGACTTTTCAAAAGGAATATCTTCTAAATCTTTTAAACTAGCCGAACGGGCAAATTCACCTGCACGAGGCAAAACCAAATTAGTAACGTAACCTATCAAAACAGCAATGGTACTTTTAAAAGCTGATGGGTCATAACCTAGCGGCTGTAGCATGAGTTTCCAGCGGTAGGCACGGCTCCAGTGAGCCAAAATAGCCATAACAGCCGAAAGTGCTACCCAAAAGTAGTTGGCGTTTTTGATGGTTTCCCAGAGAATATTGATATCAATTCCTTTTAAAACAAACCATAGCAAGAAACCTGCTATTGAAATAGAAATAAGATATTTAAGAATGCTTTTGATGTTCATTATCAGGAAAGTAAAAAGGTCAATTTCTGTACAAATGTACACGAAATTGACCTTCAAAAAGAATGCCTATATTATTTAACAACGCGGTTGTTTTCATCAGGGAAAACCACAATCGGTTTGTGTGCTGCGGCTTCTTCTGGAGTCATCCAAGCATAAGAAATGATTATCACTATATCACCAGGCTGTGCTTTTCTGGCAGCAGCTCCGTTAAGGCAGATAATTCCAGAACCTCTTTTGCCTTTGATGGCATAAGTTTCAAGGCGTTCGCCGTTGTGATTGTTTACAATCTGCACTTTCTCATTTTCTTTAATTCCGGCCGCGTCCAGCATGTCTTCGTCAATAGTGACACTTCCGACATAATTTAGCTCGGCCTGAGTAACTTTTACTCTGTGAATTTTAGATTTGAAAACGTTGACTAACATTATCTATGGTTTTGTTTACTCCAAAAGGACTACAAAATTAGCAATCCTTGACTGAATTCATAACCACAAATAGGTAGAATTAATTCAGATGTGTATGGAAGCTGCTTTGGCTTATTATTTTTTGGAATCTCTTTGAGCCGTATGGCGTATATTTAAATATGAATTATCTAATTACTGGCGGAACAGGACTTTTAGGAAAGCAACTTTCAAAATTGTTGCTTGCTAATGGCCATAAGGTTGCCATTTTGACAAGAAGCGAAAGAGAAGACTCTCAGGTTAAGTTCTATCAATGGGATATTAAAAAAGGAGAGATTGAAACGGAAGCTTTACAAAAGGTAGATTGCCTGATTCATCTTGCAGGTGCAGGCATAGCTGATGAAAAATGGACTGATGAAAGAAAAGAAGCTATTATTAACTCTAGGGTGCAGCCTTTGACATTACTGGCCCAAAAATTTAAGGAGATAGGTGTGTTTCCTAAAAGCATTGTCTCGGCATCTGCCGTTGGTATTTATGGCTTTGATACAGGTAACAAAAACCTTACGGAAGATGATGGAAAAGGGAAAGACTACATTTCTGAAGTGGTCATAAAATGGGAAAAAGCGGTGAATGATTTTGCTGCTTTGACAAAGAGTAGAGCCGTAAAACTACGAATAGGCATCGTCTTAGATAAAAACGGTGGAGCATTGCCACAATTGGCTTTACCTGTAAAATTAGGCGTAGGTTCTGCTTTGGGTGATGGCGAGCAGTGGCTTTCATGGATTCACACCAAAGATTTATGCCAACTCTTTTATCAGTGCTCTTTAGATGAAAGTAAGCAAGGTGCTTATAATGCCGTAGCTCCTAATCCGGTAACAAATAAGGAAATGGTGAGAGTATTAGGTAGAGTATTGCACAGACCCATCTGGGCTCCTAAAGTACCAAGTTTTGTATTGAAGCTAATACTAGGAGAACGGGCACAGCTGGTGCTGGGAGGAAATAAAGTGAGTGCATCTAAGATAGAAGCTACTGGTTTCAGTTTCAAATTCTCTATCTTGGAGGACGCATTAACCGAAATTTATAAATCTTAAGTCTATGTCTTGGCCAGTTTTATTGTTTTTTCTTGGAGGTTTAATTTGGCTTTATATCCTGTGGGATAAGCGTAGGAAAAAGGAATAATCATTTTTTGCAGAGCTATTCGCCAATAGTGATTTCATCAGAATAGACTGCTCACATCTAGTACACATTTCTTATATCAAAGGCATAGATTCTCGCTCGGGAATTACATTTGTCAAACTCAGTAATCAAAAAGAACTGGCAGTACCACGCAGGAAATTAACTAGCATAAGAGCTTTGTTGGCCTGAGATAGTTCTGCATTTAGTTTTAAATAGTATTTTTAGAATGTATTGATTAATCAATTAACATTGTTCTCCATGAAACTATTTAAAAAGACACTTCTAGGCTTATTGGCAGTATGCCTACTCTTCATCGCATTTTTGGTTTTCAATACCTTAACGCTCAAATCTAAACAACTCAGTTTTGATGCTATTGAACAAATAGAGGTAGACCCAATGTCAAAAACGAACTTTTCAAATGCCATAAAAATAAAGACCATTTCACCTGAAAATGCGGCTGATTTTGACTCTTTGGCTTTTGACAAATTCAATGTTTTTCTTCAAAAAACGTATCCTTTTGTTGACTCACTTTTAGAAGAGAAAATCTTTAACAGCTATAGTCATCTTTACAAATGGGAGGGCTCAGATAAAAGTTTAAAACCCGCTTTGTTTATAGCCCATTTAGATGTGGTGCCTGTGGCGGAAGAAAATTTGCCAAACTGGAAGCATGCTCCTTTTGGAGGCGAAATAGTGAATGATACCATTTGGGGACGAGGCACTATTGATGACAAAATTGGTGTGGTAGGCTTAATGGAGTCGGTGGAGCTTTTACTGAAAAGTAATTATACGCCCAAAAGAACCATTTACTTAGGTTTTGGTCATGATGAAGAAATTGGCGGACCTAATGGTGCTACGTTCATTGCCCAGTATTTAAAAGAGCAAGGCGTTTCTTTGGAATTTGTGATGGATGAGGGAGGAACCATCTCACAAGGTTTAGTAGCTGGTATAGATAAAGATGTGGCTTTGATAGGTACGGCAGAGAAAGGTTTTGTTACCGTAGAATTATCGGTTGATTTGGAAGGGGGGCATTCATCTCAGCCTGATAAAGAAACCAATATTGATGTACTGGCAAATGCTATTGTGAAACTAAAAAATAACCCTTTTCCTGCTAAAATTCCCAGTGTGGTGGGTAAGATGCTGGAATATTTAGGGTCTGAATTTCCGTTTACCACCAGAATGGTAGCTGCTAATCAGAAGCTTTTAGGCTTTTTGTTTATAGCGGCTTCTGAAAGTACACCTCAGGGTAATGCAAACGTGCGAACCACCACAGCCCCCACCATATTTCATAGTGGAGTGAAAGAGAATGTGATACCACCCGTGGCAAATGCCTCTGTCAATTTTAGGATACTTCCTGGTGAAAGCTCAACTTCTGTGCTGGAAAGAGTAAAAGAAACGGTTAACGACGAGCGAATCAAAATAGAAATAGGCGGGAATTTCGGGACAGAGCCATCAAAAATTTCGGGTACAGAAACCATGGGTTTTCAGGCCATCCAGAAAACTATCTTAGAGGTTTTTCCGGGTACGGTGGTAAGCCCTTATTTGGTGATAGGCGGAACAGACTCCCGCCATTATGGAGACATTACAGAAGATATTTATAGGTTTGGTTCGGTCAAACTTCATAAGCAAAACATCAAGTCTTTTCATGGAATAAATGAGGCCCTTCCGGTAAGTGAATTTGAAAACGCCATCCGTTTTTATCATCAGCTAATTCAGAATGTTTCGGAGTAGTGACTCTGTGGAGAGCTAGCAATCATGATTGACAAGTTCAACTTTTTACCAAAGCACTAACGTTCATTTTATAGAGCTTTCCTATCGGAATGGTATTTTTAGCTATAAAAATTCTGTTGCCATCTACACTAGAAATATGCTGTTTAGCTACCACAAAAGATTTATGTACTTGAAGGAAGCTGTCGGACGAGAGCTTTTCTAGCACATCAGAAATTTTATCTCTGACCAGCAGCGTGTTATCTTTTAAAACCACTTTGGCATAATTTCCGGCGGCTTCCACATAGAGAATGTCGTCTAGCTTTACCTGAACGTATTTTTTGTCGCTATAAAAGAAAACATGGCCAGAGCTGCTCACAGGGTTTTCTGTGGAAATGTTTGTTTGAACTTGAAAAGCTTTATTGACAGCCTTCAAAAAACGTTCAAAGCTGAATGGCTTTAAAAGATAGTCGGTTACTTCTAATTCATAGCCTTCTAAAGCGTATTCTTGATAGGCTGTGGTGACTATAACGCTGGGCGGATTTCGTAAGGTTTTTAAGAAATCGAAGCCCTTTAGTTTTGGCATATTAATATCCAAGAAAATCAAGTTGACAGAAGCACCTCTCAAATAATCTAAAGCTTCCAAAGCATCATAACAATGCTTCATTAACTTCATATTAGGTAACAAATCACAATAGTCTTTTATGATATCATGAGCGATGGGCTCGTCGTCTATGATGAGGTATTTTGTCATTTTAGAAGCTGTAATTTGACCTTGAAAATAGCATTGCTATTCGTGATTTCAAGCGTATGCTTTTTCGGGTACCTTAATGCTAGTCTACGTTTTAGATTTTTTAACCCAATTCCTTTTTGTGCTGGAAGCTGGCTGGTGTCAAAATTGTTTTCAATTTCAAAATCAATAGCCTCCTTCGTAGCATTTAAGTTGATGTGAATATAAGCATCTTCTCTTAGGTTTTCTACCCCATGTTTAAAGGCATTTTCTAATAAAATGATAAATAAAAGGGGGAGTATTTTAAGGCTGTCGTCTTCTAAATAGACCTGAAAGCTTACGTCTATCTTTTTTTGATAACGCATTTGATGCAGTTCTATATAGTTTTTCAAATAGGCTACTTCTTCTTTTAAAGATACTTCTGTTTTTTCGCCCTCATAAATGCTGTATCGCATTAAATCCGAGAGTTTTAAAATAAGAGCCTTCGATTTTTCAACATCTTTGCCCACCATGCCGTAAAGGTTGTTTAGCATATTAAAGAAGAAATGAGGGTTTACTTGGCTTTGCAAATGCAGCAATTCGCTTTTCATTTTCTCATTTCTCAAAACCAGTAGCGACTTCAGCTGAACAATAACCCAGATTATGCCTGCAACTAGCAGGAAGGCATAATAAATAACGATGACAATGCCGACAGCAGAAGGATAATCTGCCAAGAAGACCACCGAATTTTGACCATTTATGATGGACTCATAAACGGTAATTCCCACGGGAATAATAATGCTGATTAGTACCAATACTTTGGTGAGCAACCAGTGGTTTCTTTTAAAAATTGAACTCATAGCCCAAAAATAGGGGATACTAGGCTAGCCCTTAAATAAAAGTGATGAACAGGTCAGTTTTGGGTTTATAAAGTCACCAAAACTGGTCAAAATGACTTTATAGCTGCAGAAAGGTTTTATGCCATGAAATAGCTGAAGGCCGTCACAATAATTTAGGACGCTATAAACCGCAGCATAGTTTTGCCTTCATCATAAACAAAAAAGCTATATAATATGAAGAAAAGAGTATACCGCTATTTAAAACACATTTTTGGCACCATCGGTGTTTTACTGGGCATTGGAATTATTGTCTTATTATCGCTGAATGGAAGCGTGGAATACGGGGAGAATCCTCAGAACATAAACCTAGAGAAAGAAGGGCCTTATGTGTTTTATGAAAATGACAGTACTTTAAATGTCAATTATATTAGAGGAAATAAAACAGACGGTTTTTATCTGGATAAACAGGAATACCAAGCCGATGACAGCATTCCTGCCTATTGTTATTTTCCGCTAGATTCCACAAGTTTTGACTTTAGCATAAAGCCGAGTTTTGAAATTCCTGCGGCAAGTTATGACGACGGGCAGCCTGTGCTCGCCATTTCTGACATAGAGAGTGCCTACAGCACGTTTAGAGATTTCCTTATTCAGAGTAAGGTGATAGATAGCAAGCTGAATTGGACATTTGGCAAGGGCCACTTGGTTTTAGTGGGCGATTTTGTAGACAGAGGTTTTTCTACCACACAGGTGCTTTGGTTTATTTATAAATTAGAGCAAGAGGCGGCAAAACATGGCGGTACGGTACACTTTATTATAGGAAATCATGAGCTGTATAATATGCAAGGCAAATTCAAATCTGCCTCTTATAAGTATTATGGCGTGGCCTCCATTCTGGGAAAACAGCATCACGATCTATATAACCAAAACTCATTTATAGGCAAATGGATGGCTTCTAAAAACACCTTGGAGCTGATTAACGGAAACCTATTTACACATGGTGGCATTCATCCTGATATCGCTAATTATGACGTCAGCATAGCCGAGGTCAATGCTATTAACCGAGCAAACTATTACAAATCTTATTTTCCAAAACCAGAAGAAACGCTGGAGCAGCTCATCATCTCTAATAAAAAGGGGATTTGCTGGTACAGAGGTTACTTTAAAGATGATTTATCACAAGCCGAGGTAGAAAAAGGTATTGATAAATTTAATGGAAAAGCCGTGGTGGTAGGCCATACCATGAAAGGGAGGGTTAAAAAACTTTATGATGGAAAAGTGTTTGCCATTGATGTAAAACACCCAAAAGATTATAATAAAAACTGGCCAAATAAAAGCTCCGAAGGTCTTCTGATAGCAGGAGGGAAGTATTATAGGGTATTGGCAAATGGAAATAAGATAGAACTTTAGTCATGATGGAAAAAATATACAGGCTTTTAGAGAAGCCATACGCCGTAGTTTGGGTGATGCTCTTAACACCCCTTCTAGGATTTATAGACCGGAATTTCGTTTTCTTTTGTGGCCTGGGCGTGGTTTTCTTGCTCCTGAAAAGAAGTAGGTATGACTGGCCCAAGTTTGGTTTTGGAGAAAAACTTAGCCTTAAAACGGTATGCAAAGCCTTAGTAATAAGCCTCCTTTTGTTCCTATTGTTTTCTGTGATTGACCCTATTTTGGAGAAACATTTTGGTGCCTTTGATTTATCATCTGTGGAAGATATTAAAGGAAATCTGGTAGGCTATATTATCCTCATGATTATTATGTGGTTTTTTGCTGCCTTTGGCGAAGAATTACTTTTTAGAGGGTATTACATGAAAAGCTTGGCAGAACTACTCGGCAATAGTCAAAGAAGCTGGCTACTTTCTGCGGTTTTAGTGTCGGTTTACTTTGGCGTGTCGCATGCTTACCAAGGTTTGTCAGGAGTCATATCTGTCACTATATGGTCGCTCTGCGTTTCTTTGATATTTAACAGGAATAGGAACAATCTTTTCTTGCTAGTGCTAGTACATGGTATTACAGACAGTATAGGCATAACCCTAATTTACCTTGATAAAGGAAGTATGATTTCAGACTGGGTACAGCAGATGCTATAAGAGCTATCCAAAGTAAATGCTGCAAAGTTTAAATAGAAAGAACCCGTATAACTGCGGGCTCTTTGGCTATATATGTTTTGCTTTTTCTACCCAAGCCAAATGACCGTATAATAAATGGGTTTGTTTTACTGCGTAAAGTTTGATTTTTTGGCTGCAAAGCAACTTGCTATTTACTTATATAATGGTTTTCAAAAGCCGTAAAGGCGTTTAACAATGGCTGATAGTTGGAAATGGGAATACTTGTTGAACTTAATATGACCACAGAGCTAATTCTACTTATAATACTGCTTGTCATAAAATCTGCTGCTAGCTCTCAAATTAGTCTTACAAATTTGACATCGCTTACATAATAGGTATCTTGCTTAAAGCTTAATCAAGAATTAAACACTATGAATAAAGATATCTCAAGAAGGAATCTATTAAAGAAAATAGGACTTACCGCCGGAGGTATGGCCATGGGAACGGCTCCTGTTTTGGCGAGTAATGGTTTGGAAATTAAGCGTAACCCTTACATTTATTCTTTTCGGATAGGTGAATTGGAAGCATGGTCTATCAGTGATGGTTTTATGCTTTTTGATGCGGGTTTAGACCTTATGGAGCCTACCAGTTCTCATAGCCAAATGCGGGAAGCCATGCTCTCAAACCATGAAGACCCTAGTTTTTTGCCCATGTACATTAATATTTTGGTCATTAGAAAGGGAAAAGAGGTCATCATCTTTGATGCGGGATATGGCATAGTAAACAATGCTGAAAGAGGCTGGTTCCAGGAAGGATTAAGTGCTATTGGCATTGATAAAAATGATGTAACGGCAGGTTTTTTAAGTCATGCCCATGGAGACCATATTGATGGTTTTGTAGGGCCAGATGATAAACCCATGTTTCCTAATGCCGCTATTTTTACCACACAAGAAGAATTTAACTTTTGGCGACAAAAAAATCCAGATTTTTCTAAGTCCAACAGAAACCCATCTTGGATTCCTGGCATGGTTAAGCATGCTAAAAAGCAATTTGAAATACTCGCTCCCCAAATACAAACAGTAAAAACAGGAAGTGTTTTATTTGATAATTTGGTAACCGTAGAGAATGGTTTTGGGCATACGCCCGGCCATGCTGTTTATAAAATAAGCTCTGGTGAAGACTCCTTACTTCATATAGTGGATTTATCTCATAATGGTGTTTTAATGTTTGAAAACCCTGCTTGGTCCATTAAGTTAGACCACTCCCCAGCGGTGGCTATTGCGTCCAGAGAAAGAATATTTTCTATGGCAGCAGAAAAAAGGATGCGATGTTTTGGCTTTCATATTCCCTGGCCGGGGCTAGGTTATATCAATAAAAAAGGAAAAGGCTATAGCTGGTTGCCAGAAAGAATGTGGTGGTGATTTAGTTAGCTAAAGGAAGATAAAAATCATCAAAAAAGTGATGTAGTAGAAAGTCTGGAATAAACTGTTACGATGTATCTCCACAACCCAAATGACCGTATAATAAATGGGTTTGTTTTAGTGGTATAAAGTTTTGAATTTGTGGCTGCATAGCAAATGAATAACCAATTACAAGCATTTACAATCTGGTTAGTATTGCCGAGATAAAAGAAATAGACGCACTTTTTAGGTAAAGGCTAGATATATACTAATGTTGGCAACAAGCTGAAAAACAACACTAACTGAATGACAACAACCGAAATAAGAAAGATAATTGCTGATTCCGAATATTCTGATTGGTTAAATGCAGTAAACGTACAAATTGAATATCCACATTTGGACTTTGACCAAACTTTGACTGGATTTAGTAGTGTTTTTAAATTTTTAGAACAACAAATTAATGGTTGGGAAAAGTTTGGAGAAAATATTCCAACTGAATTAAAAGCTTCTAAAAAACAGTTTTCAACATTTAAAACAAGACTTGAAAACTATATTAACACTTACGTTATTAACTCGAGTTATAACGAAAGTCAATTAAACAGCTATTGGAATTCTGAAAAAAATCAAATTCAAAACAATAAAAATCTTTTCGTTTACGACGCACCACAAACTGATTTTTTAATTGAAATTTACAGAGAAGTTCCTAAATATTATGCTGGAGCCTATAATTTTGTATTGGGAAATTACAGTATTTCCAATAAAGATTCTATGATTGGACATCTTTTAGCTTATGAATTTGAACTAAAAGATTATTCGGAATTAACAAAGCGTAGAAACAAAGAGAAGTCTTCAATCGGTCGTTTAAGAAATGACCTTAGAAGTCAACTATCAGAAAGCGAGACTCAATTATCGGAACACCTAAAATCTGCGAATGTTGAATTCGATAATTACACACACAAAATTGACGATTTAAAAAGTGAAAAAGAAACTAATTTTGAGGACTGGTTTGGTAATTCTAAAAAAGAATTTACTGAATTCGATAATTCATCAAAGGAAAAAATTGCAGATTTAGAGCATACTTATGAGGAATTATTGAGACTTAAAAAGCCTGCTGAATATTGGAATCAAAGAGCTACAAAACTCAATAAAGAAGGGTGGAAAGCTATTTATTGGCTTGTTGGATTGGTTGCTTTTGCTTGTCTCACTTTGTATTTTTTACTGTGGTTAACACCAGATGGAATGTTGTTGAGCTTTATAAAAGGACAGGCAAGTGCTATTAAATGGTCTATTATCTATGTAACTTTTATTTCGTTTTTAGCATTTGGAATACGGGCATTAAATAAGGTTGCTTTTAGTTCATTTCACCTTGCGAGAGATGCAGAAGAAAGAGAGCAACTGACATATGTTTATTTATCACTAATTAAAGATTCTGCAGTAGATGAAAAGGAAAAATCTTTAATTATGCAGTCGCTGTTTAGTAGAGCAGAGACTGGTTTATTAAAAGGAGATTCTGGACCAGCAATGCCGAACGATATAAGTAACAAAATATTCGGAGGGAATTAAAAGCCAGTTGCCAACAATTAGGCTCGAATGCAGCGAAGTAAGGCTTCGGTTCATTTGTTGAGTCTCTTAAGATTGACGTTGGGTTTTAAAAATCTACTGCCGGCCTAACTTGCTCTTTTTCTCAATATCTCTACTACCATAATGACCGTATAATAAATGGGTATTGTTTTAGTGGGATTAAGTTTTGAATTTGTGCTTTGAAGCAACTTCCTAATCATTGATTTAATCGTTTTCAAAAGTCTGAAAGACGTCTAACAATTGCCGATAATATGAAATGAAGCTATTTGGTTAGCTTAATATGAAAAATTAAATATGACGACAGAAATAATTCTACTTATAATACTGATAACCTTACTAGCCGTAAATCTGATTGTCACTTTTTTTAAAAGGACAAAACTTGATTTTGATATTGAGGGAAACTTCAATGAAACAAAAAAAACACTTGTGAAATTTGATTCATCATTGGATAGAACAGATAGGTCAATGAAAGATGAATTCCAAAGAAACAGAGAAGAGTCAAGTTCGTTGTCAAAAAATCAAAGAGAAGAATTATCAAAATCTTTAGATGGTTTTAAGGAAGGGTTTGAAACAAATACAAAAAGACTTAACGACTTATTAAAAGATAGATTTGATGCTTTTAGCAAGCAACAAACCGAAATAAACCACGAATCAGAAAAAAGGATTAAAGAAGTAAAAGAAACTGTTGAAAATCAACTTAAAGAGATTAGAGAAGATAATACCAAACAACTTAACGAAGTAAGAAAGACAGTTGACGAAAAGCTTCAAAAGACATTAAATGAACGCTTAACTCAATCATTTGAAACAGTAGGGAAACAGTTGAAATCTGTGCAGGAAGGTTTGGGAGAAATGAAAAACCTTGCGACTGATGTTGGTGGACTTAAAAAAGTACTTAGCAATGTGAAAATGCGTGGAGGAATTGGAGAAGTTCAACTTGCGATGCTTTTAGAACAAATACTTGCACCAGACCAATATGAAGCCAATGTGAAAACAAAAAAAGGAAGTTCAGCAACAGTTGAATTTGCTATAAAGTTGCCAGGGAAAAATGAAGATGATTCTGTAGTTTGGCTGCCAGTAGATGCAAAATTCCCAAAGGATGTATACGAAAAACTTCAAGATGCATATGAAGATGGAGACTTGGACAAAATTCAATTTGCTCAAAAGGAATTGGACAATACGATAAAAAAAATGGCTAAAGATATTAGCGAAAAATATATAGACCCACCAAATACAACTGATTTTGGAATTATGTTTTTACCATTTGAGGGAATTTATGCAGAAGTCGTAAGAAAGGCATCTTTGCTTGAAACTTTACAGAAAGATTATAAAATTATAGTAACAGGTCCGACAACATTGGCAGCCATTTTAAATAGCCTACAAATGGGTTTTAAAACACTTGCCATACAGAAACGAAGTAGTGAGGTTTGGCACGTTTTAGGAGCGGTTAAAAAAGAATTTGAAAATTTTGGGGGTATGATGTCTAAAGCTCAAAACAATATTAGAACAGGTTTAAACCAATTAGATGACGTAATGGGTAAAAGGACAAGGGCTATTCAAAGAAAATTAAAAGATGTTGAAACTTTGGATGAAATTAGCACAACACAAATTTTTCCAGAATTGAAAGAAGGTATTATAGACTTTGAGGATGAAAACTAAATATTGAGATGTAGAACGAAAGTTCAATCTCGCTCTACGAAGTCTTTTTGAATTTATAGGAATGTCTGTCAATCTTTAGATTGATAGTAGGTTTAAGAAAGGCTCGCATTAAAGAGGATTTAAACCAAGGGTTTTCCTTTTTGTAGTTCTACATAAGAGACATAGCCGGGCATAGTAAAAATTGAAAATTTTCTCATTTTTACTGTCGTATTTGTCATATATCAGACGGTGGGAGTAATGAGATTAAAAAAACGATCAATAAAATGAGGTTGACAATTCTATTTTTTTGTTTAATCAAATTCACTTTTGGTTATTCTCAATTCTCTGTTGGAGATACTAAAGAAAACGTAATATCTGGTTTAAAAAGTAATAATACAGAATTTACTGAATCTGAACTAACGGACTCTACAAGCCGAATATCAGTACTATATGAAAATCAATATCAAATGATATGGATGTTAGATGCTAATGATAAAGTTTTCAGACAAACACTTATACCGGAAATGGAAAATGGAGCGAATGAGTTTGTGAAATTGTTTAATAAGGATTTTGTTATTATTTCAGACGTGGAATGGAGAAACTATGAAAATGGAAGGATTTATAAAATTCAATTAGAATATATAATGCGTGAGCCTTTTTTTTCAATAACTCTTTCTCCGAGCTCAAGATAACTGCTTCCCTCTTTCGGAGTCTCCGTTACGGACTCCGAGGGTAACACCCAATCCCCAACTTGCAAAACCCAAATAAAGTGGTGAATTTGTATAGCTAAAGCTCAGTACTTCCTGAGCCATAATAGGTTTACCATCATAAATAAAAACACCATGAAATTAGGAGCATTTTCAATAAGTCTTGCCGTAAAAGACATTCATAAATCTAAGGCCTTTTATGAGAAACTAGGGTTTACCTATAAGGGCGGAAACATAGACCAGAATTGGATTGTTCTCAGAAATGAGCATGCGGTCATAGGTCTTTTTCAAGGCATGTTTAAAGACAATATCATCACATTTAATCCCGGCTGGGATAGCGATGCACAAAATTTAGAGGAGTTTGACGATGTTAGACTTATACAAAAACAACTCAAAGAACACGGTATAGCACTTACTGGGGAAGCTGATGAAAATACCACAGGTCCAGCTCATATCACTTTAACAGACCCAGACGGAAACAATATTCTGATAGACCAGCATAGGTAGGGAGATTTTTAGCTTTTTAGGGGAATGGAAACTCCATTTCCTGATTTTTTCTACCGAATGGTGTATATACAGGTTTCATGCATTCTAAAATTGCCTACCAACTTTCTTCAAAAAACGATAAGCGAACACACCTTAAGAAATCTTATAACAGTGTAGTGAACATCAGCACTGTGGTATAGCTTAGACATATACCAAGATTGCTATTTATTTCACTACCTTAATTATAAAACCATCAATCTGATTAGGGTCTTCAAAATAGTTTTGTGGTGCAATTAAATGAGTATTCCCAAACCTCAGGTCTCCACCATTTATTCCCACTGCCCATGCATTCCCATCGGTATCTATTTTTAGATCGAGCGTGTTTGACTGACCAATTATTTCATCTGACCAAAGTAATATGCCTTGATTTGGATCTATTTCTCCTAGTATAGATTTAGCCGATTTATTTGAAAAATAAGAACTGTTACCCAGCCTTATAAAAGAACTAGTCAGAAATCCCGTCATGATATTTCCTTCATTATTCATTGTCATACGAATGGATGAAAGTGAAGCACCTTCATAGTAAAATATGTCTTGATGTTCAAAATTACTTGCTAGTTTTAGTATAAAAGCAATTTCAGGCTCGGTCTTAGTATTTGAACTCGATGGAATATTAGTTTGATAATTTCCTGTTTTTAAAGAATCTTCTGTAACTCCGCTAAAATAAATATTATCTTCATCGTCAATAACTAATGAACCTTCACTGCCATGACTGTTTCCAAAGCCTTCACCTTCAAGGTAGCTATTCAGTACCGGGTTTAACTTTAGTAAAAAGAAGTTGTTATTATATAAGCTTGGGGCTGGTAAGGTAAAACTGCCTGCACTCAAAACGTCTCCATATTCTCCAGCTATTACATAGTGTCCCTCCGAGTTTACTTTTAAATCATAAACACCTACATTATACGCATTTCCTAGCTGTTTTAAGAAGGAAACACTACCCGTACTATTACTAAGTTTGGCAATAAAAGTATCCCGACCTCCCAAACTGGTTAAACTATTACCATCGAAGTCTGCCTTGTCTTGAAACCACCCTGTTATAACCAGGTCTTCAAGGCCATCTAAATCTATGGCTTTTACATTGTCTTCATCACTGCCGCCAAAAACTTTATTCCATAATGGAATGCCATCCTTATCTAGTTTAATAACAGCTACATCTTCGTTGGATCCATCACTGATGAGCGTACCACCTGCATCCCATAGATTTATTCCGCCCTTCAAATCACCAGCAATGAATATATTATCATTTGAATCTATTGTCATTTCCCAAGGAATTAAGCTTCCAGTACCTGTAGAGGTTTTAACCCATTGTATTACACCCTGGGAGTCTTGCTTAACCAGATAAGTAGTGTACGGTCCTCCAGAGTGATAAATCGTATCTGTTCCGAAAATTACGGAGCCATTATAAACTCCTGTGATATATCTATTATTGTTAGAATCGAAATCTATGGTTGTTATATATTCAAGGCTGTCACCTGCAACACTAGAGCCTGTTAATATCACATTATTCTGACTTAATGCTGATAGAAAATATGACCATTCTGTACCATTCCACATCCTTAGCGTTTTATTACTAATATCAATCACGATATCACCAATTTCAGGGTCTGATATAGCTAGTATCTGCTCGTAAGTCATTTTTTGAATTCCACCAGAAGCAGGAGTAATCCCATTTGGGGTAATGGTGACATTCTGGGCTATTGAACTTATGATGACAAATAGAAAAAAGGAGGTAAGTATTGTTTTCATAATGACTTTTTTTGCAAACTAATATAAAAACAGACTCGTGTAAAGAATGTTTTATTTTACGGTAAAGGCATGGGAATTAATACTTTTTCTATTTCGAAGTCTCCCTGTGTACCGGTTTGTTGGCCTAATGGAGAACAGGCGGGCCTCAGTAACTCAGAATATGACAGCATTACCCAAAAAAAGAGACCACCCAAAGGCAGTCTCTCTTAAAATCTATAAAATATTAAACCTTACTCCGCTCCAGAAACCTTACCTGCTGGTGCAGACTCTTCGGCTGATTTTTCTGCAAATTTCTTCTCAAAATCACCTGCTTTAACTAGCGTAAGCTTTGATGGGTCTATATGCTTTCTGAAAGCATTATTTACTTGGTCTAGCGTAAGAGCATTTAATTTAGCTTCAAAACCTGCATCATAATTCATGGTTCTGTCTAGGTATAGGTAGCCGTTTAGTTTACCTGCCAGCTCTCCGTCTTTAGACCTTGATAACTGACGACTTTGTAACAGTCCTTCTTTCGCTTTTTCCAGTTCTTCTGCGGTGAAACCCTCGTTTCTTACTTTGTTTATTTCTTCTCTGATGGCAGCTTCTGCTTTTTCAGAGTTTTCTGGGGCTAATATGGCGTATGTCATAAAAGAGCCCGTCTCATCTAAAGGTGAAGCTGAAAACTGAGAACCTACACCATAAGATATTCCATCTTTTTGACGCAGTCTCATGGCCAGTCTACTGTTTAAGAACCCACCACCTAAAAGGTAGTTTCCTATGTAAAGGGCAGGGTAGTCTGGCGAGGCATCATTCATTTTAAGATTGATACCAGCTAGCATAAGCGAGTTCGCTTTGTCTGGTGTTTCTATTTTAGTGCCACCAGATGGGTTGGGAATATAGTCGTTCGCAATTCGTACAAAAGGCGTTGCGTTATTCCAAGTACCAAAACGTGTTTCTAATTCTTTCAAAGTTTGTTCTTGGTCAAAATCTCCAACAATAGAAACTGTAGCGTTAGACATACCGTATAGTTTGCTGTGCAAATCCTTCATGCCATCTATAGTTACATCATCCAGCATTTCTAATTGCTCAGGAATTGACGGTACGTAGCGTACATCCCCTTTAGGATAAGGATTCATAGTTTTTCTGAAAACCAACTGTGCCAATGGCATCGGTTCATTTTGCTGCGACTCTAAACCCGTTTTCATCTCTGTTTTAAGATTACTAAATTCAGTTTCGTCAAAAGCTGGGTTTTTAAGCACATCTTCTACTATAGCCAGTACTTCAGATAAATGAGCCTTGGTGGTATTAATACCTACTGAAATGGTATTTGCTCCACCGCCAATACTTACCGAACTTTCCATTTCGCCTAGTTTGTCTTTGATAGCTTGGCGATTTAAGCTTTTAGAGCCTCGCATCAGCATAGATGCCGTAAGGTTATCTGTCATACCTATGCCGGTTAAGCTTTCTTTAGTACCCACTCTTATGGTCATACTGGCAGACACTACATTACCTCTAGTTCCTTTTGAAAGCAATGCGTATTCCATGCCGTTGCTTAATTTTCCGGTGGTGTTTCTGCTGTCAATATTATCAGGTGTAGCCTCAAAAACCTCTGTAATTTCTTCTACTTCTTTTCCTTTATAGTCTTTTACTAAAGCAGCCACATTTGGAGCTTCAGGCACATTTACTCTATCTGGTGCTGTAGTCGGAATAAACTGACCCACCGTTCTGTTAGAGCTTTTAAAATACTTCTTAGCTATTCTGTTTACATCTTCTAGCGTTACATTTTCTACCGCATCTCTAAAAAGGAAGAAAGTTCTCCAGTCGCCTTTGGCAATAAACTCTGTCAACATTTTAGAAAAAGCTTCCGAATCTCTAGTTACTTGACCCAAGTACCTTGCGGTTTGAGATTTAGCTCTGTCCACATCTTCTTGTGTGAAGCCTGTTTCTACCGCTTTGTCAATAGCCGATAAGAATGCTTCTCTAGCTTCCGCAATGTCATTATCTTTAGGTACTACCGCACCAAAATAACTGTAACCTGGCTCTTTAAGTGACCTTGCATAGCCAAAAATTTGGGAGGCTAATTTGGTGTCTACCATCGCTTTATATAAAGGACCTGACGGAGCAGAAGCCAGTGCGTCAGAAATAACATCAATTGCAGCATAATCTTCATGTGTTCCTGGAGGTACATGGTACATAGCACCTAAAAACTGTACATCACCTGCACGTCTTAGTGTAATGTTACGCTCTGTATCCTGAGCAGGTTCTTTGGTATAGGTGTCGCTCAGTACTCTGGTAGGTCTTGGGATGCCTCCAAAATACTCATTGACCATTTTCAAAGTAGCTTCTGGGTCGATTTTTCCGGCTACTATCAAAATAGCATTGTCTGGCTGATAATACTTTTTGTAAAAATCTTGAAGTTTGTCAATCGGCACTCGCTCCAAATCTTCACGCGAACCAATGGTCGAGTTACCATAGTTATGCCATACAAAACCCGCAGAAACTATTCTTTGAGAAAGTACACTGTTTGGGTTGTTTTCACCCATTTCAAACTCGTTTCTCACTACCGAATATTCCGACTCTAAATCTTCTTTTTTGATGAAAGAATTCACCATTCTGTCAGATTCTAAATCCAAGGCCCACTTTAAATTCTCTTCAGTGGCGTTAAATGTCTCGTAGTAATTCGTTCTATCTACAGACGTGGTTCCGTTTGGCCTAGCACCATGGTCTGATAGTTCTTTTGGAATATCCGTGTGTCTTGGAGAGCCCTTAAAAACCATGTGCTCTAAAAGGTGAGCCATACCAGTTTCGCCATATCCTTCATGACGGCTACCCACCATATAAGTAATATTTACGGTAACGGTTTGCTGGGTTTGGTCTGGAAAAAGTAAAACCTTCATGCCATTGCCTAAAGTGTATTCTGTAATACCTTCTACAGATGCTCCTTTGACAGGTGCTGGAATCACTACCTTCTTAGCCTTAGGCATTTCTACCTTAATTTCTTCAGGAGCAGCAGGCATGGTAGCCTGAATCTTGTCAATCTTAGCTTGAAGCTTAGATATTTTTAGTTCTTGTTTGCTTTGTGCCTGTACCACGCTCAAACCACTGAGGAGTAAAGCGGTAAACAAGACACTCATTTTTTTAAATTGTGTCGGTTCTTTTTTCATTTAATAAAGGTTAATTGTTTTTAATAGTCTAAAGATAATCATCAGTCTCGATGTCGTTTAAGGTTTTTCAAGTTTTTCTAGATGCCTTTTTAATAAGAGTCTAAAGCTTCTGAAGCTCGAAAGGTGATAAATTTAGGAAATCAAAGCTTTAAATAGGTCTAAAAAATGTTAAACGGGCGATTTTCTAGATAAAGCTTGCCGAGTACTATCAATAGAAGTAAACCTAAATTTAGGTGAGTTTGATATGAAAAGTATTCTTTCATACCCCAGCGGGCTATAATATGAATAGAAAACAGGTTTAGATTAACTCTTCATTTGGCGGATTTTTGGCCATTCAAAGCCAAAATTGTGACAAATATATCTTAGAAATTATTCCATATTTTACCTATCCAGAGATTCGTGCTTTGTGTCAAATTCCTCTTAAAATAAAGCTAAACTAAAAGTAGGCCTTACCACAAACCTTCTAGTGCCTATAAAGTCTTGTGAGTAGTTATAAGCTGTTTTAGCTCCCAAGCCGAAATAAACGCCGAATACTTTTAAACGAACTAGGTTGTAGAGGTAGAGGTTTGCCTCAAAATTTCCATTGGAGAAGTCTTTAAGGTCAATTTCAGAAGAGCTAGTTTCGGTGGTTAATCTGCTCCAGGCAAATCTGTGGCCTATGGCTATTTCAGGCTGCGACCATTTGGTTTTTAAACGGAAAATATTCTTACCAAAACTATGAATCCAGTTTAGTGTGATAGATTGATCGTAAGCGTATTGTGTTAAGTCACCAGCTTCAAAACTATTGGTGTTTCCTCCAAACAACTTTCTTTCCACTCCCTGATTATTAAAAAGGTAGGAGTATGGGATTTGACCCGTAGCATAGCCAGCCGAAAGGGTAAGAATATCTGTTCCAATTTTTTTCCAGCGAAACTGCTGCGTGATACCAAAGTCGGCTTTTATGAAAGAAGAGTTGCCGTTCCGGTCAAAGGATTTTTGAGCATTGATGTTTATTACAGGATAGTTTCTGTTACCTAAAGTTTCAAAAATACCTTGTCTTACATAGCTTTCTCTTGGAGCAAAGCGGAGCATAAAACCGTATGTTCTGTAATTGGTTTCGGTACTTGTATTCTCGTCAATTTGATAATTCAGAGCTTTTTTATCGTCGTTTTCAGCATAAAATCTAATCCATGTCCAGCGTACAGGTCTGGTGTAAACGGCTACGCCTGTTTTTACAAATTGGTCTACCAAATAGCCATCGCGGTTAAAATAGATATACCTAGCAGATGGACTTAGATAATTATGACCAAGATAGGTCTGCTGGCCCGGAGGGCTGATGTCTTTCCTTTTGTAAACCGTGACTTTATTATACCTGTCTTTTGTGATATGAAAAGAAGCGGAGGTTCTGTATTTCCAAGATTTATCACCGAAACCGTAGCCAGCACTGGCTCTTAAGCCAATCCTTGGGTTTTTAGTGAGATTGTTTTGAATACCTAGACCAAGCCTTAGTTTTTCATGATAGTTTATACCAAACTGGTCAAACATCAGCATCACGGGGCCAGTAGGAGCTATGAGTTTATACGGCCACTCCATAATCTCTACCGTCTTTTTTAGCTTTGGTTTATTGTCAAAGCTCCATTTAGCATAGGTTGTTTTCTCTTTTTCGTTGAGCTCCTTTGGTCTAATTTCGTCAAATTCTTTCTTGCTTATTTCGTGAGCAGTATTACCAATTTGCCTTGTTGTTCCGTCAAAGTATACTTCACCATTTGGGATGTTGTCAGAAATATTAGAGAAGTAAGTAGAGAAGTCCATACGAAGCATGGCGGTTCTTCCCTTGTCTTCATAAGGGTAGTCCAAATCTATTTTCCTAGTAGTCGGATACCATTTGTCGCCTGCTTTGCTATAAGCTTGGGTGATTTTAAACTGAAGAGCCTGTATAGTATCGGCAGGCTGAGCTTCTATGTAACTTAGGGCGTAACCGTCAGAATTTATCTTTAAATAACCTTTTAAGGCATCTAAAGCCTTGCCTTGGTTTGGTTGAAATTTCACTAAGAAAGTGCTGTCTTGACCTGTGATAAGGGTATCGGTCAATTGAAAATCATATTGATTGAAAACACCGGGTTTAATAGGATTAACGTAGTTTCTTTCAAAAACTGGTTTGTTACCAGATGAAGAGCTAAACGTAGGCCTGAAACGGTAATAAGGTTCATAAAAGCCTAAAGGGTTGAGCGAATTGATAAAAACTAGGTTTACGGGAAACATCTTAGGTAAATTAGAAATGGTATGCTTTACCACCTCTTTTTGCTGCCCATTTTTGGCATAAAATCCTCCAATGTTTTCTAACATCAGTAGGTTCATGTAGCCTTTTTTTGTGCTGTCTTTTTTAGGCTTTTCCGGATTTCTTTCTATGTCCGTAATATGCATTTTAGTTTTTGCATAAAAGTCGGCTTTGAAAGTCCTGTATTTTAGAGGATTATTGGCGTCCGCATTCTTATGTACTTTTCGGAGCAATGCCCATGCAGGGTTTTCATCTGGTCGCACTATAAATTCATTAAGTGCAGTGCTACTGAGCAGCATATAAACATTGACAGGACTAAGTAAGTCAGCTATGTTTAAATTCCGAGTCTGATGTCCTATGATGGAAAAACGTAGCTTTTTATTTTGAAAGCCATCTATGTCAATAGAGAAACGACCTAAACTGTCTGTAGCGGTACCTATGGTTGTGCCTGGAATGGTTACATTCACATACTGAAGAGGTTTCTGAGAACCTACTTCCATTACTTTCCCGCTAAGATATAGCGACTGACCAAGGGCCATGTTTGAAAGTAAAAGAAGTAGGACTAAAAAATGCCTCATTTTGCAAAGATACCTTATTCAGCAGCACTTATATTAGACCTAAGTCCATTAAGCTTTCTGTTTTTTACACTTTAATAAAGTTTGACAAACACCAATATTGTCAATCTGCTCCACCACTTCTAAACCTGCTGCTTTTATAAAGTCAAGAAACACTACCGAATCATACATTTGGCTGTTTCCGTTGGCGACGGCAGTAAAGTAAAGGGAGGTCTGTTGCAGTGAAAATGCACTTGCTTTAAATTTCTGTTTGTCCCAGAAAGGTTCCATGATAAACACAAAACCGTCATCTGTTATTGCCTCATGGCATCTGGTTAAGATTGAAACTATTTCTTCATCAGAGAAACAGTCTAAAAACTGACTCATCCAGATAGCATCATGCCCTTCTGGCAAAGCGTTAGCAGGATTTAATAAGTTAGTTTGATGAAAAGATATTCTGTCAGAAAGGCCATTGGCGGCTATGTTTTTCTTTGCCATGGTCACTTGCCCAGGCAAGTCCACAATGGTTACATTTACATCACTGTCATAGTTTCCACAGCTTATGGCCCACTTTCCAGTGTTTCCACCAATGTCCATTAACTTTTTCGGTTTCTCTTTAAATACCAATGGTAATACTTTTGAAAAAGCATTGTCAGAGTAGAAATGGTCAAAAGCAAACCAACTATTTGCCACTTTTTCAGGTAATTCTGAAAGACCTTCATACACGGTTGGCCAGTCTCCCAGTACTTTTAAACCTTCAGGTTTTCCAGTTTCTAAAGATTCATCGAGGTGAAAAAGAGCTTGGTAGCACACGTCATGTGTGAAATCCATATTGGCCTTTGTCAGTCCGTCGTTTAGCATAAAATGACCTGTTTTGGTAAGGTTATATTTTCCTTCATTTCTGGTCACTAAACCTATTCCTAAGCCTGATTCTAATAGCACTCTAACTGGATAAACCTTTAAAGAGAGTTTCTCGCAGATGTCTTCCAGGCTAAGTCCTGCTTTTTTGTTTTTTTGAATCACTTCCAAAATACCCTTATCTCGGAGAAGTCTACTAGCTTGAAAAACCATGGGAGCAAAAGCTATCCACTGGGCGTATTCTATAGATTCTAAGGCACTTAGTTTGTCTTCCTTAAAAAAGTCCATTCTTTATTTTTAATTGGTTTATAAGAGGGTTAGCATACAGAGCGTAAAAAATATTTCTCAAAGAGCTCTTCTCCCCTTCAAGTTTGTCTAATTTTTCTTCGGCATAGCTCAAGAAATCCTTCTTTTGAGCAACGGAGTATTTATTACTATACGTGTTTTGGTCTAATAAGGTGTCATACGCTATGTAATGAACAGGCCAAAGTTGATAGTTAGTATATATTTGGCGGTCTATTTTGTTGGCCAGTATTTTAATTTTTTCGTTCTCTTTTGTGGTTTCAAAAGCGAGTTCTCTAGAAGAGATTTTGTTACCAAATGCTAGGTGAATTCTACCTTTATTCTCTATCACACCAGAGGCTATACTGTGTAGGTCTTCATCTGGAGCTTTGATATATTTGGCATGTAAAGAGGATAGATACGTTTCTTGTACTTTTAGGTCAACACAGGGTTCGTACTCATAAGAAATGCTAAGTGGCACTATATTAAGCTGAGCCATTTTTTCTTCAAATGTGCCACTTCCGCTGATGTTTAACATTTTCAAAAGTCCCGTTTGAGTTAAGTCATCGCCGTCTTTAGTTCTTCCAGCACGCTGTGCAATCCAAACAGAGGCTTTCTTTTTTTGCAAGGCGTTTCTGATGTAGGCAGATAGTTTTTGAGATATTTGATAAAGCTCTCTGGCTGTACCTTCTCTTTCTACCGTAAACATCCTATTTAACTTTCCTAACTCAGTAATGAAACCTTCCTTCATAAGGTTGTTTCCAAAGGTTATTTCTGTGGTGTCAAAACCATTTTCAACCAAAATAGTTTGAAGAATAGCGGAGTCTAAAAGGATATCGCGGTGATTAGCTATGAATAAATAAGACTCATCAGGCTTTAGGTTTTCAATGCCGCTATACGTCAAACCATCAGAAGAACGATTAGTAATAGTTCTGATAGCCGAGTGCATAAACTCTTTTTGAAAATCAAGCACAGTTTTTATCTTCTGCCCTTTGGCTTGTTGTGCTTCCAGACTAGTTTCTGGCCATAGGTAGTTTGAAATAAGGGCAAACAAAGGATCGCTCAGTATTTTTGGCAATACTTCAGAAACATCCTTATCGGTATAAGGGCTCATTTCTTTTAAGTCGAAATCCATGTATTATTGGAAAATATTTTGTTTCAAATTAGATCTAATCTCTTCGTTTTTACAAAAAAACGACAGTCTTCTTGAATAAACAGCATGCTAGCCTTATTTAAATAAAAAAGTATGATCTCCAAAAGCTTGTTTTAGAAGCCATTGGAAATCATACTTTAGACTAAATTTGTTAGTATTTCTACTAAAGAGCTTTTGAAATATAAGCACCCATCATTTTTCCGCTTTTAGCATAAGACTCCGCTATTCTGCTTCCAGCATCAAAATCAAAGCCCATCATTTGAGAGCCAGGTATCTTTAAAAGGGAATAAGAGGCAACCACTTTTTGGGTCGCTGTTTCCACAAATGTCATTTCATAATCTACATAAGCTGGCTTTTTTGCTACGCCAACATTAAAACCAGGCTCTGTAAAAACAGATTTTACAATGAGCGTATATTTGGCATCCAGACCTTTATCGGCCTCTAGATTAACCTTTAATAGATATTTATTAATTAACTCCACAAATTTAGGCTCATAACGTTCTTCTCTTGAGTCAAACCAGCTTGCCTTCCATTTTTCACCCCTTCCAGCCTCGTCTTCATTATATTCTGCCACTTTTTTAGCTACATACTCCTCCTCAGTTAGTTTTTTGCCAACATTCATGTTGTCATATTCAAATTCCAAGTTCAGTGTTTTCTCTCCTTTGAGGAAGTTGTATTTACCCTTTTTTGCTGGAGTTTGGGCTAGAGCAGTAAAGCCTACAAAGCTTGTTAATAACAAAAACAGTGCGATTTTTTTCATTTGATAAGTTTGGTTCGTTTGAGTCAAAAGTACAAATTACTCTTGAAAAGAGGTAGACGGGGCGGAGTTATCTATTTTACGGTTAATGGTCATATTATAAGGGTTTAAAGGGCTGTTTCCTGTCTGATTATCTTCTTTTTGGAAATGCTTAAGGTTTATAAAATGCCGATTTCCTAATGTGATACTTTAGTTTTTATTTAGATTCGCATTTTACGCGTAAGTCAAAAAAAAATAATGTGACTGACCGGGCGAAGCCATGCCAAATGCCCAAAATAATATATGATTAAAATAGGTTTTAGAAAGCTGACTTTAAAGGATTTTGAATCCATATTATTCGAGAATGAAAAAATTGAATTGGATGAAAAAGCAATCCTGAAAGTCAATGAAAGCCATGAGTTTTTAAAAGGGTTTTCAAAAGATAAGCTCATTTATGGTATAAATACAGGTTTTGGGCCAATGGCACAATATAAGGTGGACGAAGAAAACCTTTTAGACCTTCAGTACAATCTTATAAGGAGTCACTGTGCAGGAATGGGTGAGCCATTGGATGATTTAAAGGTGAAGTCGGCCATGATATGTCGCCTTAACTCTTTAATTCAAGGTTATTCTGGTGTACATCCAGAAGTGGTTATTCTTCTTAAAGACCTTATTAATAATGAGGTTTACCCTCAAATATTTGAACATGGTGGGGTAGGTGCCAGTGGCGATTTAGTGCAATTGGCTCATTTAGCCCTAAACTTAATAGGAGAGGGTGAAGTAAAGTATAAAGGTACTTTCAGACCAACGGCTGAGGTTTATAATGAACTCGGTTTGAAACCAATCTCTGTTCATCTTAGAGAAGGGCTTGCTTTGATAAACGGCACCTCTGTAATGACGGGAATAGGTATGCTTAATCTGATTTTGGCCCAAAGGGCTATTAATTGGAGTTTGGTTTCTTCCTTACAAATAATAGAAATGGTGGAGTCTTACAGCGACCATTATTCTACAGAACTGAATGCCGTAAAACCACATATAGGACAGCAGGCCGTAGCTGCTGCCATGCAAAAGAGCCTTGACAGCAGTAAGCTTATAAGAAAAAGAGAAGAACACCTTTTCAATAAAGAAATAACAAAACAAGAGGTACTAAAAGATAAGGTGCAGGAATACTATTCTATCAGATGTATTCCTCAAATTTTAGGACCTATTTTAGATACTTTTTCGTATGCCAAAACGGTCATTGAAAATGAAGCTAATTCGGTCAATGACAACCCGATAGTAGATAAAGAAAATCAAAATATCTGGCATGGAGGTAATTTCCACGGCGACTATGTTTCGCTAGAAATGGACAAGCTGAAAATAGCTTTGACCAAGCTCAGTGTTTTGTCTGAAAGGCAGCTTAACTTCCTGTTTAATAAGAACCTTAATGGTATTTTACCCCCTTTTGTCAATCTAGGAAAGCTTGGACTTAACTTGGGGATGCAGGCAGCACAATTTACGGCTACCTCAACTACAGCAGAAAATCAAACACTATCTAATCCGATGTACGTGCACAGCATATCTTGCAATAACGACAATCAAGATGTGGTTAGCATGGGGACTAATTCGGCTTTGATATGTAATAAGGTTATAAATAATACACTGCAGGTGCTTTCTATTGAGTTGCTTTCCATTGCTCAAGCCATTGACGCTTTAGAAATTGAAGATAAACTTTCTGAAAATTCGAAAAAGGTATTTGACGAAGTAAGGACTTTGGTGCCTAAATTCATTGAAGACAGTACTTTGCATCAGAAACTAAATAAAATTATATCATTTGTTCAGGTAAATAATCCAGCTATTATATGACGGAAGTGAAACAAAAATATGCCTTGGTAACAGGAGCCTCTCGGGGAATAGGAAGAGCGGTAAGTGTACAGCTGGCTGAAATGGGCTATTACGTTTTAATAAATTTTCAATCAAACGAAGAAGCTGCCAAAGAAACCTTAGCCTTGGTTAGAGAAAAAGGAAGTGATGGAGAATTGATGAAATTTGATGTGGCTAATCAAGAAGATGTTAATCAAGTTTTAGAGAAGTGGATTGAAGAAAATAAGGACAAACGCATTGAAGTTTTAATTAATAATGCTGGAATTAGAAAAGACCAATTAATGATGTTTATGAGCCGCGAAGAGTGGGATTCTGTCATTAATATAGGCATGGGTGGCTTTTATAATGTAACCAGATTGGTCTTAAAAGGCATGCACCTGAATAGATATGGTAGAATAGTAAACGTGGTTTCTCTTTCTGGAATAAAAGGAATGCCTGGCCAAACCAACTATTCAGCTGCCAAAGGAGGAATGATAGCTGCCGCCAAAGCCCTTTCTCAGGAAGTGGGAAGACGAGGAATTACCGTAAATTCGGTAGCTCCTGGTTTTATCAAAACAGACATGACCGAAGATATTGACGAAAAGGATTTCAAAAAGCTCATTCCGCTAAATAGATTTGGAACAGCAGAAGAAGTAGCAGACGCTGTTTGCTTTTTAGCATCTCCAAAAGCATCGTATATAACGGGTCAGGTATTGTCGATAAATGGTGGTTTGTATAGCTGATTTTGATAGAGAACCGTTTTTATTGATAAATTTGCATAAGTATTTCATCTTCAAACAGTCATGAATAACAGAGTAGTCATCACGGGAATAGGAGCTTGGTCTTGCCTAGGAACCAATATTGAGGAGGTTAAAGAATCGCTATTTGCGGGAAAATCAGGCATAGGATTAGACCAAGAACGAAAAGAATGGGGTTTTAGGTCTGGTCTTACAGGCGTGGTGAAAAAGCCTGAACTCAAAGGGCTGTTAGACAGAAGAGCCAGAAAAGGCCTTTCGGAAGAAGCCGAGTATGCGTACATGGCTACCGTAGAAGCTCTAGAAAACGCTAAAATGGATATGGATTTCTTAGACCAAAACGAGGTCGGGATTCTGTACGGAAATGATAGCTCCGCCAAAGCGGTAACAGAAGCAGTTGATATTATAAGAGAGAAAAAAGATACTACGCTAGTAGGTTCTGGGTCAATTTTTCAGTCGATGAACTGTACCGTGACCATGAACCTGTCTACCATATTCAAACTTAAAGGAATCAATTTTACCATAAGTGCAGCCTGTGCCAGTGGTTCACATTCAATAGGGCTTGCTTATTTAATGATTAAATGGGGGCTGCAGAAACATATAGTTTGTGGAGGTGCTCAAGAGGTCAATCTTTTTGCTTTTGGTAGTTTTGATGGCTTGAGTGCGTTTTCCATAAGAGAAGATGACCCTACCAAAGCTTCAAGACCTTTTGATAAAGACCGTGACGGCTTAGTGCCCAGTGGAGGAGCGGCCACCTTGATTTTGGAAGATTATGACAGTGCGGTAAAACGTGGTGCTCCTATTTTGGCGGAGGTAGTAGGCTATGGCTTCTCTTCAAACGGTCAGCACATTTCTAATTCTAATGTAGACGGCCAAGTTCGTTCTTTAGAAATGGCATTAAAGGATGCCGGCATCTCTGCAGAAAAAATAGATTACATAAATGCACATGCTACGTCTACCACAGGTGGTGACTATGCGGAGGCGGAAGCTATTGCGGCAGTTTTTGGCGACTATAAAACACCCGTTAGTTCTACCAAATCTATGACTGGGCATGAGTGCTGGATGGCAGGAGCCAGCGAAATAGTTTATTCTATTTTGATGATGCAAAACAACTTCATAGCTCCAAATATCAACTTTGAAAACCCTGATGAAGCATCAGAAAAACTAAATATTGTTACCAAAACCACAGAAAGAAACATAGATTTGTTTTTGTCCAACAGTTTTGGCTTCGGAGGAACTAATTCCTCCTTGATAATTAAGAAAATAGACCAATAGAAAAAATGACCGAAAAGGAGATAATTGTTAAGATTAATGGTTTTTTAGTGGAGGAATTTGAGGTAGAAGAAGAGAAAATTCAGCCTGATGCAAATTTGAAAGAGACCTTAGATTTAGACAGTTTAGATTACGTTGACCTTGTGGTGGTCATTGAAGATGCGTTTGGTTTTAAAGTAGTGCCAGAAGACTTTATGAACATTGTTACGTTCCAAGATTTTTACGCCTACGCACAGTCTAAAGTGGCTGAAAAAGAAGCAGCTTAATAAAAGATGAGTCAGTGGAAAGGTAAAACCAATGCTAACCTTTTCGGGATTAAGATTTTTGTATTCGTACTGAATAATGTAGGTCTTGGTTTTGCTTATTTTATCCTTCGTTTTGTAGCTCTTTACTACTTCTTGTTTGCTTGGAAATCAAATAGGAGTAGCTTCTTTTATTTCCATAAGATTCTGAGCTTTGGGAAGCTTAAAACACTTTCTAGCATGTACCAAAACTATTATGTTTTTGGTCAAACCTTGCTTGATAAAGTAGCTTTACTTTCTGGTGTAAAAACTAATTTTAGCATTGACCACGACGGGGTTGATAACTTGGATGCAATTGTAGCAGGTGGTAAAGGAGGCATTTTAATAAGTGCTCATGTAGGAAACTGGGAAATTGCAGGGCAACTTTTAAATAGGCTGGATACCAAGTTCAATATTCTGATGTATGAAAATGAGCATGAGAATATCAAAAACTATCTTGACGGCGTTCAGAAGAATAAAAATGTCAATATTATTCCGATAAAAGATGGTGATATGGGGCATATCATTGCTCTTAATAATGCCTTTAAAAATAATGAGCTTTTAGTGCTGCACGGCGACAGGTTTAGAGAAGGTGCTCCAGTGTTAAATGCTACTTTTATGAGTCAGGAAGCCGATTTTCCTGAAGGGCCATTTTACTTAGCTGCTAAATTTGGTGTTCCTGTGACTTTTGCCTTTTCCATGAAAGAGACTAATAAACATTATCATTTTTATGCCTCGAAACCTATTGAGGTAAAAAGAGAAAGGAAGCCCGGTCCAGTGCTTCATGAGCTTTTAGGAGCTTACATCATAGAATTAGAGAAAATGGTCAAAAAATACCCCACGCAGTGGTTTAACTATTACCCATTTTGGAAACAGAACTAATAAATTCAAATCCTATCCTAAAAGGAGAACAGGTGTCAAAACTTATTCCGCAGAAACCGCCTATTGAAATGGTGGACACGCTGTGGTATAATGATGATACTAAAACGGTTTCAGGTTTTAAGATAGCATCCAATAACATTTTTGTAGAAAACGGCTTTTTTACCGAGCCAGGTTTGATTGAGAATATTGCCCAAACAGCGGCTTTAAGAGTGGGTTATATAGTTTCTGAAAAGAATAAAAATGGTGAAGATGTAAAGCCACCCATTGGTTTTATAGGTGGTATAAAAAAACTAAGCATTGATGCATTACCAGAAGTAGGAGAGGTGCTCCAAACGACTGTGGAGGTTGTTAATGTGGTTTTTGGTGTTAGCATTATTGAAGGCAAAGTGTTTTCAAAAGAGAAATGTGTCGCGTCTTGCGAGATGAAAATATTTTTAAAAGAGGAATGAAAACCTTAGTCAATAATACAGAAGTAAAGGTAAGGTTTAGCGAAGTCGATTCTCTTGGTATAGTATGGCATGGCAACTATGTTAAGTTTTTTGAAGATGGCAGAGAGGCCTTTGGCTCAGAGCATGGCTTAGGTTATATGGATGTTTACGAAAAGGGTTTTGCTACGCCAATAGTCAAACTAAACGTAGACTATAAGAAAACGGTAAGTTATGGCGAAAGTATTCGCATAGAAACTACTTTTAAACCTACGCCTGCGGCAAAAATCGTTTTTGATTTTAAGATATTCAAAGTGGATACAGATGAAATAGTGGCCACCGGAAGTTCTACGCAGGTTTTTATGACGAAGGCAGGGCAGTTACATATTACCAATCCTCCGTTTTTTGAAGAATGGAAAACTAAACACGGCTTGGTTTGAGCGTTTTTGTAGCAGCTAAAAATATCATTTCACCTTTAGGTTTTACTAGCAAAGCAAATTTTGATGCTATTTGTCAAGGGAAATCTGGCGTAAGGCTAGTAGATGAAAAGCCTTATGTAGAGCCTTTTTTCGGAGCGAAGATAGATAGAGCAGCTGTAGCCGAGAAAATTACAGATTCGGAGCATTATACTTTTTTAGAGCAGCTATTAATCCTCTCTGTTGAGGAAGCTTTAAGTCAAGATACCAGCATTGATATTACCAGTAAACAGACGGCGATTGTACTTTCTACTACCAAAGGAAATGTAGATATCCTTGATACGGAAAACACTAAAGGTTTTGCTCCTGAAAAGAAATATCTCTGGAATACTGGAGCAATGCTTGCATCATATTTCAAGAATCCGAATCAAACGTACATTATTTCAAACGCCTGTGTTTCAGGTATTTTAGCTCTTAATTTGGCGAAGCGTCTTATTAAAGCAGGTCAATATGAGCAAGTGGTCGTAGTCGGGGTTGATATACTTTCACCTTTTATAGTTTCTGGTTTTCAGTCTTTTAAAGCTTTAAGCCCTGGTATTTGCAAACCTTATGATAAAAACCGAGATGGTATAAACTTGGGGGAAGCCTGTGCTACCATAATTCTCAAAAAAGGAGAAGGCGATTTAGCGATATTGGGCGGAAGCTCTACCAATGACGCTAACCATATTTCAGGCCCATCCAGAACAGGTGAAGGCCTATTGTTGAGTATTCAGAAAACATTAAAATCGTCAGGAGTGTCCGTTTCAGAAATTGATTATGTTTCTGGGCATGGTACCGCCACGCCATATAATGATGAAATGGAATCTTTTGCAGTTTCGAGGGCTGGACTTTCTTCGGTTCCTATGAATAGTTTGAAAAGCTACTTTGGACATACATTAGGTGCTGCGGGTGTTTTAGAATCTGTTATAACGCTTCATTCTATGCAAGAAAACACTTTGGTGGGTACTTTGAGGCATAAAGAAAACGGTGTTTCTCAGCCAATAAATATCATTAGCAAAACAGAATCAAGAGATCTAAAAACATGTATCAAATTAGGTGCAGGTTTTGGGGGTTCTAACGGCTCTATTCTTTTTAGAAAAAATGGGTAATTACATCAAAACGGCGGAAGTAATTATAGCAGAAGGAAAGGTGCGTGTCAATAATGAGTTAGTTTTTCAATTTGACGACACCCCAGAAAATAGTGTTTTTCTAAAAGAGATTTACAAGGACTTAGATTTGGCTTATCCTAAATTTTATAAGATGGATGAGCTTTGCAAATTGGGTGTTTTAGCTGCGGAGTATTTGATGCGTAGCAAAGCAATAGACCAAAACTATAAGCCAGAAGATGTAGCCTTGATTCTTTCAAACAGTTCTTCTTCGCTGTCAACAGATACGAAGCACCAAGAGTCTATAAGTGACAAGGACGCCTATTTTCCGAGTCCTGCGGTTTTTGTTTATACCCTCGCCAACATTGTTTTGGGCGAAATTGCCATCAAATTTAAATTTACAGGAGAGCAAAGTTTCTTTATTTTTGAGGATTATGACGCCACCTTTTTGGAGTCTTATGCCCATGGGCTTTTAGATAATTCCGAAGCAGAGTGTGTTATAGCGGGTTGGGTTGAGATTTATGAAAATAATTATAAGGCTATTCTTTATACCATAGAAAAGGCCTCTTAGAAAAGATAGTATAAAACGTAAGATATGAGCGATTTAAAAGTAAATCTGAAACTTCAGATTATTGAAGCCTTAAACCTAGAAGACCTAAGTCCAGCGGATATTCAAGATGATGCACCTCTTTTTGGTGATGGCTTAGGACTTGATTCTATTGACGCATTGGAGTTGATAGTTTTATTAGAAAGAAATTATGGTATCAAGGTGGTAAACCCAGAAGATGGAAGAGCCATTTTTGAGTCTATCAATGTGATGGCGAAATACATTGAAGAAAACGCGGTAAATTCATAGCGTGTCAAAAAGAGTTTTTATTACTGGTTTAGGAGCCATTTCTGCCATAGGTAGCAATGTGGCGGAGTCACTGAGCAGTTTGTTGCAAGGTGAAACTGGAATAGGAACGCTTAAAAACATAGAAACAAAGTTGGCTCACATGCCCGTAGGCGAAGTCAAATTCACTACGGAAGAGCTAAAAGTTAAAGCAGGTGTTTCTCCCGAAATCCCTCATTCTAGAACAGACTTATTAGGCCTTATTGCAGCACAAGAAGCTCTTAAGCATGCAGGAATAGATGATGTTTCTGCATTTAAAACAGGCATAATATCTGGAACTAGCGTGGGCGGAATGAGCACCACCGAGCAAAACTGGAAGGCCTACCTAGACTTATCTAAATCGGGTGCATTCTTATCAGAAATTGAATCACACGAAGGAGGGTACAGCACCGAGAAAATAGCAGATAGCTTGGGTATCAAAGCCTATTTGAATACCATAAGCACAGCTTGTTCCTCCTCTTCCAATGCCATTTTATTAGGAGCTAGACTTATCAAAAGTGGTTTCTTGGATAGGGTAGTGGCAGGCGGAACGGATGCTCTTTCCAAATTTACCATGAATGGTTTTAATACCCTCATGATTTTGGATGAAGAACTTTGCAAGCCATTTGACCAAAATAGAAAGGGTTTAAATCTGGGCGAAGGTGCTGGTTTTGTGGTTTTAGAATCAGAAAAAGCATCAGCCGGAAAAGAAAGATTAGCAGAACTGGTGGGCTACGCCAATACCAATGACGCTTATCATCAAACAGCCTCTTCTCCAACGGGGGAAGGAGCTTATTTAGCCATTTCAGAAACATTGAAATTGGCAAATGTTAAACCTTCCGATGTAAGTTATATTAACGCTCACGGAACAGGAACAGCTGTAAACGACCTAAGTGAGGGTACTGCCATTGAACGAGTTTTTGGTGAAAACGTACCGCCAATAAGTTCTACCAAATCATTTACTGGACATACTTTAGGGGCTTGTGGAGGTATTGAAGCAGTATTTTCGGTATTGGCTATTAAACATGGTTTGATATATCCCAATTTGCATTATAAAAACCAGATGGAGGAATTGACCTTTAAGCCTAATCTTAAATTGGTAGAGAATGCTGAGGTGAATCTTGTGTTATCTAATTCTTTTGGCTTTGGTGGAAACACCACATCGCTATTATTTTCAAAAGTATAAGTGGAAGTATTTATAAACGGTATTGGTGCTATTTCTCCGCAAGATTCTCTTGATGGTTTAAATGTGGAAGCTTTGCCCGTTTTGGTCAATTCTTCTGAAGTTAAGTGCATAGAGCCAGTTTACAAAAACTACATAAACCCAGGAAAAGCCAGACGAATGTCGCGAATGGTGAAGATGGGTGTGACTGCTGCTTTAAAAGCATTGCAAGAAAGTGAGGTTGCTATGCCAGATGCCATCATTACGGGCACGGCCATGGGCTGTTTGGATGACACAGAGAAGTTTCTGAATGCCATTATTGATAACGACGAACAGTTACTCACGCCAACGGCCTTTATTCAATCGACACATAATACGCTTGGGGCACAAATAGCCCTGCTTTTAGCCTGTCATAACTATAATTTCACTTATGTTCAGCGAGCTTTTTCATTTGAAAATGCTCTTTTGGATGGTTTGATGAAACTGTCGGAAGGTGATGCCCAGAATGTGCTCATAGGAGGACATGACGATATGACAAGCGGATTTTATACACTTTATGATAGATTAGGCTATTGGAAAAAAGAGGTAGGAGAAGACCTTTTGATGTCAAAATCAAAAGGAGCCTATAGTGGAGAAGGAGCAGCTTTTTTTACTTTAGCGAGTAAAAGTTCTTCCACATCATACGCTAAAGTTTTGGGAGTTGACATGCTCTATAAGCCAAGGAATACGGACGAGATTAATAGCTGGGTAAGAGCATTTTTAGATGCTAAAAATATAGAGCCTTCAGAAATTGATTTAGTGCTTTATGGAATTAATGGGGATAGTAGATTTGACCCAATTTTTGAAGAAGTAAAAGAAGTTGTATTTGCTAGACAAGCCAGCGGATATTTTAAGCACCTTTCTGGAGAATATGCCACTAGTACTAGTTTTGCTATGTATTTGGTGGCTAATATGCTTAAAAAGCAATTAGTTCCTGATTATGTTTTGACATCGGCTATAAGGCCAAGGTCTTTAAATAGAGTTTTGATTTTAAATGGCTCTAGAAATGAAAATTATTCATTGACCCTTTTAGAAAAATGCTAAGTCTGGGTTTTAAATTTTATAGAGCCTTCTTTTTAGTGTTGACTGGGCTTTTATTGGCTTTGCACTTTTACACGGGTTTAGCATGGATTTGGGCGGTTTTACCGCTCTTTTTGTTTGGAGGAATGATAGCTTGGGGCTCTTCAAATATTTCTTCGCAGTTTTTTATGAAGATTTACTGTAAAGGAGATGCTTCCAAAAAGCAGATTGCCCTGACTTTTGATGATGGTCCACATGCAGAGGTAACACCTTTGATTTTAGAGACGCTAAAAAAGTACGGAGTCAAAGCCACATTTTTTGTCATCGGTAAAAACATTCCAGAAAATCCAAGAGTCTTAGATAGGATACACTCGGAAGGGCATTTGATAGGAAACCATAGCTTTTCGCATGTCAATACTTTTGCTTTTAAGTCAGTCAAAGTTGTTAAGAATGAGTTAAAACACACGAACCTTTTAGTAGCTGGAATCACGGGAAAAGAACCAGCTTTTTTTAGGCCACCTTTTGGTGTAACATCGCCAAGAATAGCTCAGGCTGCCAATAAACTAGGTTTTAAAACCATAGGTTGGAGCATTCGTTCTTTAGATACCACGTCTGATTCGGCAGAGAAAATTACGGAAAGGGTCTTGAGTCAAATAAAAGGAGGAGAAATAATACTGCTACATGATACGTTTTTGAAAACAAGGGAGGTTTTAGAAAACATCTTGATTTATTGTCAGAATCAAAATGTTGAAATCGTACCTTTGGATAAAATGTTGGCTGAAAAAGCATATGTCAAGAAAAATTAAAATATACCTTTCAAGTTTTTGGATTTTGATAAGTCTAGCGGCTACCGCCCAAGTGCCTGCTGGTTTTAATGTTTTAAAAGACCCAAGTAGTCTTAAAAAGAACTTATTGACCGAAAATAAGAAGATAAACACGACCGAAAGTGATTTCATTCAGGAAAAATATTTGAGTGTTCTTTCGGAAAAAATAGAGAGTAAAGGCAGTTTCTTTTTCAAAAAACAAAACGAACTTCGCTGGGAATACACATCTCCTTTTAAGTATGTTATAGTGCTTACAGGTGGTAAAATGTACATCAAAAATGATGGCAAAGTGAGCCGCTATAATGTCAATTCTAACAAGATGTTTAAAGGCATTAATGACATGATGATGAGCGTGGTTAATGGAAATCTCTTTGAGAATCCTGAGTATCAGGTCAAATACTATAGCAGTTCGTCGGCTTATTTACTAGAACTCACTCCAGTAAATAGCACCACACAAAAGTTTCTGAAAACTATTCAGATGAAGGTAGATAAATCATCTTACGAAATTGAAAATGTAAGAATGACAGAGCCGGGAGGAGACTATACCAATATTAAGTTCATCAATAGAAAAAACAACGTTCCAATATCGGATGCCAAGTTTAAGGTTTAATAAAATCTTGCTTTTACTCCTTTTGACGGCTTGCCGAGTAGGACATTATAATGGGCTAAAGCCTTATGAAGGCGATAAGGAGCCCGTTTTGAAACCTATTTTTGAGGATAGATACAACTCTTACCTCTTTAAGGCAAACATTAAACTTTATACCAAATCTTTCAGCGGACTGCTACTTACTAAGCAAACAGAACAAGGAACATACCGCGTGATTTTTACCACTGAAATGGGAATGAAGCTTTTTGACTTTGAGATAAATCAAGAAGAGACTATTGTTCATTATTCTGTTCCTCAGTTTGACAGACCACTTTTTATGAAGACCATTCAGAAAGACATGGAATTGCTCTTAATGAACGGATTGAAAAATAAAACACCAGAAATTTTTAAAGATAAAGAAGGAAGGCTGGTGCATAAGTTTAGCACCGGAGAAGAGGCGAACTACTATTTTCAAGAGGAGGATTTGATGCGAATAGAGCATACGGAGAATAACAAGCAGAAAATTGTATTCACACTGGATAATCATATCAATGGTTTTTCTGAAAATATTTCTATCCAACATTATGGATTTAGGCTTAAAATAGATTTGACTAATCTCAAGAAATCATAAATGCTTTTAGATAGTTTTTTTCAAATTAAGAACATCGCAAAGGGTGAAACCACTGTAGTGGATATTGAATTAAACCCTAACCACGATATTTATAAAGGGCATTTTCCTGATATGCCCGTGGTGCCTGGAGTATGTCAAGTGCAAATGTTTAAAGAGGTGTTGGAGGTTTTGACAGAGACTAAATTACAATTGGTCAAAGACGTTAACTTAAAATTCATGTCGGTGCTTAATCCGCTTGAAAATGCTGTTTTAAGTTTTGAACTTAAGTATAGCAGCCAAGAAGATGGTTCGCTGAAAGCTAGTGGTACTTTAAGGGCAAACGGCACAAAGTTTTTTTCAACCAAAAGTACCTATTCTCTAAAGTGAATTATACTTTAAAAATGGAGGAATTGTCTTGTTGTGTGTTGATTCCAACATACAATAATGAGAAAACGCTTGCCACTGTCATTCAAGACGTTTCACTATACACCTCGAATATTATTGTCATAAATGATGGCTCTACAGATAGCACTGGAGCTATATTAGACACATTTTCGGAGATAGAGAATATTTCATACAGTCCAAACAAAGGCAAGGGCTTTGCTTTAAAAACGGGTTTGTTAAGAGCAAAAGAGAGAGGTTTTAAATATGCCATTTCTATAGATTCTGATGGTCAGCATTTTGCTGATGATATTCCTCGTTTTTTAGAGGCTATTGAAGAGCATCCTAATGCGATGCTGGTGGGAGCTAGGAATTTGCAAGAGGAAAATATGCCTCAGAAAAATACCTTTGGAAACAAGTTTTCAAATTTCTGGTTTAATCTCGAAACAGGTATTGATTTGCCAGATACGCAGTCGGGTTTCAGGTTATATCCATTAAAGGAGTTGGAGGGTATGAAGCTTTTTACCACCAAGTACGAGTTTGAAATTGAAATTATGGTGAAAATGGCTTGGAAGAATGTGCCTGTTTTACCCGTTCCTATCAAAGTTTTTTATGCCAAAGGTGATGAGCGTGTTTCTCATTTTAGACCTTTTAAAGACTTCTTTAGAATAAGTGTACTGAATACATATTTGGTAACACTGGCTTTTCTTTGGTATATCCCAGTACGTTTCTTTAAAAATCTGAACAAAGAAACTATACGGAAGTTTATTCAAGAGAAGTTGCTGAATAAAGAGGAAACGGCCATGAGGAAGGCACTCAGCGTGGCTTTCGGCGTTTTTATGGGCATTATTCCAATATGGGGTTATCAGTTAATGACTGCTATTTTCCTATCCCATTTATTAAAACTCAATAAAGCCATTGTGATTTTAGCGGCCAATATTAGTATTCCGCCTTTCATTCCGCTCATTTTAATTGGGAGCCTAAAAACAGGGCAAATCTTACTAGGTCAGAATAAACCAATTTTTAGTACAGCCTTAAGTTTAGATACGGTCAAAGAGCAGCTACCTGCCTATATTTTTGGTAGCTTTGTTTTTGCTATTTTGATGGCTTTTTTGTTTGGTATCACCACGCTTATTGCGGTAAAAGTTAGTAGACGCAGTAAGTCATAAGTTCAGCATGGGTTTATTTTTTACATCCTTATTTAAGTATTTCAGAAGGCATCGAAGTCTTTTGTTTGTATTCTGTGGTTTACTGACAGCCTTTTTAGCATATAATGCTTCGCAAATAAAACTGGAAGAGGATATCACCAAAATGATGCCTTCCACAGGGAAAATAAGAACCATCAATGAGACGCTCAAAAATCTAAAAAGCTTAGATAATATAGCCGTCAATATTTTCTTTTCTGACTCTACAATTACAGACCAAGAGTACATTTTAAAGGAGTATGCCGAAGTTTTTTCAGAGAAACTTTTAAGTCTTGATTCTTCAGAAAATTTGATTGCCGAAGTGTCGGTCAAAATGGAAGATGAGAGCTTACTGACGGTCAATGAAGTTTACCTTGATAACCTTCCAGTTTTCCTTGAAGAGGAGGACTATGCTCATTTAGAAGAGCAAATTCAGCCCGCTGCCATTGCACAGTCAATGGGGAATAATTTCAAGAATTTGATGTCGCCATCTGGTATGGCAATAAAACAGAATATTCTTAAAGACCCTTTGGGCATTTCTGGGCCAGTTTTAAAGAAATTAGAGTCGCTCCAGGTAGAAGACAATTTTGAATTAGATGAAGGTTTTGTCTTTACCAAAGACAAGCGAAACCTACTTTGCTTTATTAAACCAAACGTATTTTCTCAAAACACGGCGGAGAATAAGAAGTTGATGGAGCATATTGATGAAGCCATTGCTTTTGCTCAAAGTCAATTTCAGGAGGAGAGTATCGAAACAGAGTATTTCGGAACTGCAGTGGTGGCTACAGGAAATGCTAGCAGAATAAAGCAAGACATTGTTGTCACTTTGAGTATTACTATAATTGCTCTCTTTGTATTGATAACCTACTTTTTCAGAAGGTGGAGTTCTTTCTTTGTGATTTTTATTCCAGTACTGTTTGGTGTTCTTTTTTCAGTTGGAATTCTCTATTTACTGCGTGAAAGTGTATCCGTCATTGCTATTGGGGCGGGTTCTGTGGTACTAGGTATTTCGGTAGATTTTGCCATTCATTTTTATGCTCATTTTAAGCATACTAATTCCGCGGTAGCTACCATTAAAGACTTGGCTTTTCCGCTTACATTGGGTGGCTTTACCACCATTGGGGCATTTTTAAGCCTACTTTTTGTTGATTCAGAGGCTCTTCAGGACTTTGGGATATTTGCGGCATTGACCTTGGGTGGGACGGCCTTATTTATTTTGGTGCTGTATCCGCATTTGCTTACCGAGTATAAGAAAAGTGAGCATTTTCAGTTAAAAGAAAACTTCATATCTAAGATTGGTAAATACCCTTTTGAGAAGAATAAATGGCTGATTGGTCTTATTATCTTGTTGACAGTTATGTCTCTTTTTACTTCTAAAAAGGTGGCGTTTGAATCAGACATGATGAAGATGAATTACATGTCTGAAGAAACTAGAAATGCCGAAAAGCATTTAAGCAGTTTAAGTCATGATTATGGTACAGCTACCATTTATTTAGTTGCCAAAGCAGATAAACTCGACCAAGCTCTTTTTCATACCGAAGCCAGTATGCCGCTTCTTCAAAAGCTAAAAGAAGAAGGAAAGATTAATAAATATACCCAAGTAGATGCTCTCTTACTTTCTGAAACGGAGCAACTCAAAAGAATAGACCGTTGGAATGGCTTTTGGACTTCAGAAAAGAAAGCGAAAGTCAAACAAAGTTTAATAGCGGAAGGCAGTAAATACAAATTCAATTCAAATGCTTTTGACTCCTTTTATCAATTATTAGATAATCCTGTTGAACCTATTAATCAAGATACCTATGGGGCTTCTGGTAGCGGTATTTTAGAGAACTACATCTCTAATGGAAATGCTGTAATTACTACTATTAAAGCTCCAAATGCTTATGAGAAAGAGATTATTGATGCCTTTGAAAGCAATAATGATATTGAGATTTTTAGCAAAAAGTATTTGACCAATAGTTTTGTGTTAAGCATCAGGAACAATTTTAATCTCATTTTAGGTATTTCCTCGCTGCTAGTTTTCGCGTTTCTCCTGATTTCTTACGGACGAATAGAGTTGGCTCTCATAACATACATTCCAATGATAATGAGTTGGCTTATAATCTTGGGTCTGATGGGGCTCTTTGGCTTGAAGTTTAATATTATCAATATTATCATTTCCACCTTTATTTTTGGGCTCGGAGATGATTACAGTATTTTCATTACCGATGCACTTAGCAATGAATATAAAACGGGTAAGAAGAACCTCTCAAACTATAAGTCTTCTATTTTCTTATCTGCTTTTACCACCATTATAGGTATTGGCGTTTTGGCTTTTGCACAGCATCCAGCTTTAAAATCGATAGGTCTAATTGCGGTACTTGGGATGTTCTCGGTACTGTTGGTTTCAAATACCATTCAGCCAGCATTGTATAATTTTTTGATTACCAAACGAACCAATAAGAAGCGTGTTCCTATCACACTTTTAAGTCTTATCCGTTCCATTTTTGCATTTGTTTACTTCGCAGTTGGCTGTATCATAGTGATGTTGGTCGGCTTAATCATTTTAAAGCTTTTACCGCTTCCGCTCAAAGTAAGAAAACGTTGGTTTCACCAAATTAGACATTGGGGAGCCAAGTCCATGATTTATGTCAATGTGCATGTGGCCAAAAGAAAAGTAAACCCTTTACAAGAGACTTTTGAAAAACCTGCCATGGTGATTACTAATCATCACTCGGTGATTGATTCATTGCTCATGCAGTCATTAAGTCCAAAGCTTATTTTGATGGTGAACGACTGGGTTTGGAATAATACTTTCATGGGGCCAATTGTTAGAATGGGCGGTTTCATTCCGAAGGAGGCAGGATATGACGAAAACTTGGTTCAAATTCGTGAATTGATAGCCGAGGGTTATTCCATTGCTATTTTTCCAGAAGGCTCTAGGTCACCTTCAGAAAAACTGAGAAGATTTCATAAGGGTGCTTTCTTCTTAGCAGAGAAATTAGAGTTAGACATTGTTCCCATTATTTTTCACGGGACAGCCTACGTTCAAGGGAGAGAAGACAATTTCTTACTAAAACCTGGTGAAATTACGGTGAAGTATTTACCAAGAATAAGCCCTGATGATGAACAGTTCGGAAAAGGTTACGGTCAAAGAACAAAACTCATAAGTGCTTATTTTAAAGAAGAATACGCTAACTTAAGAGCGGAAAGAGAAACCGTCGATTATTTCTTTGACAGACTCCGAACCAACTACATCTATAAAGGACCAGTTTTAGAATGGTACATGAAAATTAAAGTGAGACTGGAAGATAGTTATAGGCTTTTTGATGAAATTTTACCCAAGAAAGGCGTGATTTCAGATATAGGCTGTGGTTATGGTTTCTTGCCTTTAATGCTCGGCTTTAGGAGCAGCGAGCGGGTAATTTATGCTACCGATTATGACGAAAGTAAAATAGAGGTAGCTAATAATTGTTTCTCCAAAACAGACAAAATAACATTTGAAACGGCAGACGCTACCACGAGTGAATTTCCTAAAAGTGATGCTTTTGTTTTGAGTGATATGCTGCATTATTTGCCAAATGCGGAACAAGAAAAACTGTTGACTAAAACCATAGAAAATTTAAATCCTGATGGTTTAATATTAATTAGAGATGGCGATAGTGACCTTGAAGAAAGACATAAAGGAACCAAGTTGACAGAGTTTTTCTCCACCAATTTTGGCTTTAATAAGACGAGCAATAAATTAGATTTTTTGTCTGGAAGATTTATTGAAGATATAGCAAAACGTAACAATTTGACTTTTGAGCGAATTGATAATACCAAAAGAACCTCAAACGTGATTTACGTTTTAAGAAAATAAATGGCACAATTTGATTACGTAATAATAGGAAGCGGCTTAGGAGGTTTAGAGTCTGCCTACATTTTAAGTAAAGAAGGTTTCAGCGTTTGCGTTTTAGAGAAGAACCGTCAATTTGGCGGTAGCCTCCAGATATTTGTGAGAGATAAGGCCATATTTGATACAGGCGTTCATTATCTAGGAGGATTAGAGGAAGGGCAAAATCTTAACCAGTTTTTCAAGTATTTTGAGATAATGGATAAGCTTAATCTCCATAAAATGGATGAGAATGGCTTTGACAGAATCTCGTTTGATAATGACCCTAAAGAATATAAACATGCACAGGGTTATGAAAACTTTGTGGAGCAGCTAGCTGTAGACTTTCCTGAAGAAAGGGCATCCATAGAGCTTTATACAAAGAAAATCAGGGAGGTATGTGATTACTTTCCAATGTACAGGCTAAGAGAAGCGAACATCGATGGAGGCTTAGGAATTAAGTATTTGGATGTAAATGCCAAGGATTTTATAGCGTCAATTACTGCAAACAAAAAGCTTCAAATGGTATTGGCGGGTTCTAATCCGCTTTACGCCGGAGATGGCGAGAAAACACCCCTTTACGTACATGCTTTGGTGGTGAATACCTACATAGAAAGCTCTTTTAAATGCATAGATGGTGGCTCACAAATTGAACGATATTTGACCAAAAACGTCAAAAAGCTAGGTGGGGTGGTTAGAAATTATGCCCATGTAACGGAAATAGTAGAGAAAGATGGTAAGGTACAATATGTGCTCTTGGCAGACGGAGAAAAGGTAGAAGGGAAAAACTTTATTTCTAATATTCATCCGGCTAATACCATGAAAATGCTGGTGTCTAGTCGTATTAAAAAAGCTTACAGAGGAAGGGTTGAAAATTTGAAGAATTCATCTTCAGCTTTTGTTTTAGATGTGGTGCTTAAGCCAGGCACTTTTAAGTATAAGAATTATAACTACTATCATTTCTCAAGAGAGGATGTATGGCATAGTGTGAATGTAAAGGGAGAAATGTGGCCCGACTCTTACTGTGTGTTTGTGCCAAGGTCTTCAAAACCTACAGAGTATGCCGATAGTTTGACCGTGCTGAGTTATATGAAATTTGAAGAGGTGGCAGCGTGGCAAGATACTTTTAGTACCATACCTCATGCTCGCGAAAGTAGAGGACAGAGTTATGAAGACTTTAAAATACAAAGGGCAGAAAAGCTCTTAAATGTGATTTATAGGCGAATTCCCGAGCTTAGAAATTGTGTGAAATCATTTACCGCAGGAACTCCACTAACTTATAGAGATTATATAGGAACAGATGATGGTAGCCTTTATGGAATCTCTAAGGATTATAATGAACCATTGAAAACGTTTATATCACCAATCACAAAAATACCAAACCTGTTTTTTACAGGTCAAAACTTAAATATGCATGGCATTTTAGGTGTGACAGTGGGAGCAGTTAGAACCTGTGAAGCTATTTTAGGACAAGATTATTTGATTAAGAAAATCAATAGATGTTAAGCCAAATCCAGACAGATGTGCTGGTAATAGGAGCAGGGCCAGCGGGTTGTTTGGCGGCAGCTATTCTTAAAAAGCGTGGTTTTGAGGTTACTGTGGTTGAAAAACAGAAGTTTCCACGTTTTGTGATAGGTGAGAGTCTATTGCCTAGAATTATGGGGCATTTAGATGATGCAGAACTTTTAGATGCTATTAAGGAAGTTGGTTTTCAAGAAAAAAATGGTGCTCTATTTGTTCATGGAGATGAAGTTTGTGAATTTAACTTTAGTGAGAAATTTACAGCGGGTTGGGATTGGACATGGCAAGTAAAGAGAGCCGATTTTGATAAAGCTCTGGCAGACGAAATTGAAAGAAAGGGTGTAAATGTGCTCTATGAAACCGCGGTATCAAAAATAGAGTTTTCTGGAACAGCCTCGGTGACAAAAGTAGATTGTGCTGATGGAAGTCAGTTTGAAATAGCGGCTAAGTATATAGTGGATGCTAGTGGCTATGGACGAGTTATTCCAAGAATGCTTGATTTAGAACAAGCATCTACACTACTGCCAAAGCAAAGTTTATTTGCTCATGTTAAGGATGAGAAAAGAACAGATGAAACCAGAATCATAGCTCTTATTTTAAAAGATAATACTTGGGCTTGGATTATACCATTTTCAGATGGAAGCACGTCTTTAGGTATAGTTTCGGGTGCAGAATATTTCAGTTCGTTTTCGGGAGAGCCTCTAAAACAGTTTCATGAAATCATAGAAAGCAATGATTTTTTGAAAGCTCGTTTTGGTGATGCTGAGTTGATTTTTGACCCTAAAAAATTAGGAGGATATGCTGTTTCCTGTAAAAAGCTATATGGGGACGGTTTTGTCTTAGTTGGTAATGCCACGGAGTTTTTAGACCCTATATTTTCATCTGGAGTAACATTTGCGGTGGAGTCTGGTCATTTAGCAGGCGATTTGGTTGCGGACTTTTTAGAAGGGAAAAAGGTGAACTGGGAAGAAGATTATAGCACTTACATGAAGAAGGGTATTGAGGTTTTTAGAGCTTATGTAGACGCTTGGTATAGTGGCGATTTACAAAAGGTTTTTTTTGCTCCCGAACCTGATTTTGATATAAAACGTCAGATTTGTTCTGTTTTGGCAGGGTACGTATGGGATATGGAAAACCCTTTTGTTAGAAAACCAAAGAGGGCACTAAACTCTCTAATTTCATTTTTAGAAATGCGAAATAAGCCTACAAAATGAGGAAGTTTTGGAAAATAGGAGCCTATCTACTAGGGAGCTTGATTGCTTTACTAGCGGTGCTGATGCTATGCTTTTATTTTTGGGTCAAAATAGATGAACCCAAACCAGAATTTTCAAATTACTTAGAGAAAGACAGAGAGAAAATAGACAAAGACTTTTACAAAATAGGAGATAACTGGTTAAAGAAAAGTGAGACTGGTCTTTGGGAATTATATGTAAAAGGTGGTGGTTTTGAGCGTGGCGTAATGGAGGGCAAGCTCCAAAAAGAACTAGCAGCTCAGCAAGAAGAGGCCTTTGTGAATCAAATAAACAAAATGATTCCGTCTCAGTTTTTACTGCGTCAAATGAAATATTTCATTGCTTATTTTAATAAAGACCTTGACCATCATATTACACAAGAGTATCAAGAAGAGATATACGGAGAATCGCTTTTTGCCTCTGACGAATACGATTATATAGCTCCAAAGTATCATAGAATGCTGAATTATCATGCCGCTCATGATATTGGGCATGCTTTGCAAGGCAAAAACTTTAAAGTAGGCTGTACTTCTTTTGCGGCTTGGGGAGATAGAACAGCGGATAGTACATTATTGGTAGGAAGAAACTTTGATTTCTTTGTGGGCGAAGAGTTCGCCAAAAACAAGGTGGTCAATTTTGTCAATCCGAATAAAGGATACAAGCTCATGATGGTTTCTTGGGCCGGAATGATTGGTGCGGTTTCTGGCATGAATGAAAAAGGATTGACGGTTACTTTAAACGCCTCTGAATCTGAAATTCCTACGACGGCGGCTACGCCAATATCTCTAGTGGCAAGAGAAATATTGCAATATGCCAAGAACATCAAAGAAGCCTACGCTATCGCTCAAAAAAGAAAAGTATTTGTCTCGGAGTCTATTTTGATAGGTTCGGCAGAAGATGGTAAAACGGCGATTATTGAAGTAAGCCCAACAAAAACAGATTTGTACGAAGGAAGGGCAAATGACTATCAAATATGCTCTAACCACTTTCAAGGTGAGGTGTTTAAAAATGATAAAATCAACCTGAACAACATTAGCCAAAGTTCATCAGCTTATAGATTTGACTTAATGACGGAACTGGTTAATGAACGTCCAAAACTGACGGTTCCAGATGCCGTTTCTATATTAAGAAATCAAACAGGGATTAAGGGTAAAAACCTCGGCATGGGGAATGAAATGGCTATTAATCAATTGATAGCCCACCATTCGGTAGTTTTTAAACCAGAGAAACTGCAGGTTTGGGTTTCTACCAATCCTTATCAATTAGGTGAATTCGTTTGTTATGATTTAAATAAGATTTTTGCTTTAGCAGATACTTTGATAACTAAAGTTGAGCTTTATGAAAAGCCCTTGAATATTGCGGAAGACCCATTTTTAAAATCAGAACAATATCAAAAATTTAAAACCTTCAAAAAGCTAAAGGCTAAAGTGCAAAGCGGAACTGACATATCAGAAGAAGAAATTAAGCTTTTAGAGGCGAGTAATCCCGAGTATTTTGATACCTATATTTTAATAGCAGATTATTTAAATAAAAGAGGGGAGGGAGAAAGAGCTTTGGCATATTATAATAAGGCATTGACAAAAGAAATAGCCACTGGCTATGAGAAAGAGAAGGTTTTGGCAGCCATAAAAGAAATTAAAGAAGAGGAATGATTCCAGAAATAGAGTTGAAATCATTGGAGGAACAGCGTGCTTTTCAAGAGCGAAAACTTCCTGACTTATTGGCATATTTAAGCGAGAAGTCGGTTTATTATAGAGAGTTATTTGCGGAGCACAATATTGATATTAAAAGCATCAATAGCTTAGAAGCTCTTCAAAGTATTCCGGTGACTAATAAAGAAGATTTACAAATTAGGAATCAGGATTTTGTATGTGTTACACCCCGTGAAATTATTGATTATATCACTACCTCTGGTACACTGGGCGACCCTGTAACCTTTCCTTTGACCGATAAAGATTTAGAGCGACTGGCCTATAACGAGTACATTTCATTTGCCTGTGCTCAGGGCTCCACAGACGATATTTACCAACTAATGACCACCATGGATAAGCGTTTTATGGCAGGTTTAGCCTATTTTATGGGCATCCGTAAATTGGGAGCGGGTGTGGTTAGGGTAGGAGGTGGCATTCCAGAATTACAGTGGGATACCCTGAAACGCATTAATCCTACGGCTTTTGTCACGGTTCCGTCTTTCCTTTTAAAGCTTATTGAGTATGCGGAGGCAAATGGCATTGACTATAAAGCTACGCAGATAAATAAGGCCATCTGTATAGGTGAATCTTTACGAAATGAGGATTTTACATTGAGTACGCTCGGTGAAAAAATTAAGGAGAAATGGGACATCAAACTTTACTCGACTTACGCCTCTACAGAAATGAGTACAGCCTTTACCGAGTGTGAAGCTGGCCTAGGAGGGCATCACCATCCAGAGTTGGTTATTGTTGAGTTTTTAGATGAGCAGAACCAGCCTGTAAAAGAAGACGAAGCAGGAGAAGTGGTGATTACCACTTTGGGTGTGGAAGGCATGCCGCTTTTACGGTTTAAAACTGGCGATATATGTTACCATTATAAAGATGCCTGTAGCTGTGGCAGAAAAACTATCAGACTAGGGCCTATCATAGGGCGTAAAAAACAAATGATAAAGTATAAAGGAACCACGCTGTATCCGCCTGCTTTATATGATATTTTGAATGACATTAATGGCATCCAAAACTATTTGGTTGAAGTATTTACCAATGAGTTAGGAACGGACGAAATAGTGGTGAAAGTAGGTAGTAAAGACAATTCACCACGTTTTGAAAAGGAAATCAAAGACCATTTTAGAGCAAAACTGAGGGTAGCACCCAAAATTAAGTTTGAAGATGTAGGGCTTATTGATAAACTTAAAAATCCTAAACTAAGCAGGAAACCAGTGCTATTTCACGATTTAAGAACCCTTGCCTAGTTTACTGACCTTGGTTCTGCGAGTATCCACCACTAGTTTGAGTTGAAGGCTAGGCAATAGTACTTCAATTTTGTGTCCGTTTTGATATTCTACACGTCCCTCTATATTCATTAGCGGACCAGATTTAAGCTTTATTCTGTCGTTAGCCTCAAATTCTTCAGTGACAATGTCGGAGTGTTCAAAGTCATTAAGCATGTTTTTTATGGCGACTATCTCTTTGTCTTTTACAATAGCAGGTTTCTCTAGCCAAAAAAGGTAACGTACCACTCCAGGTACTGCAAAAACCTTATTCCGTAAATGTTCCTCTAGTCTTACAAAAACGTAAGACCTAAAAAGTGGTTCTTCTACCACTTTCTTTCTATCAGACCATTTTCTTTCTGTTTTAAGAACAGGGCAGTATGTTTCCAATCCAATGTTTTGAAGCCTTTCGGCTACCACTTTTTCGTTTCTCGGTTTGGTGTATAATACGTACCAGTTCATTTCTGTTTTTAATCTTAATGAACCAATCTAAGTGGTTTATTTTACAGAGACAAGTTCAGAGGCTTTATTTGAAATGATTTAAAATCTTGTCAAAATCAAGTTTATAAATGCAATCATTATATTCTGAAAAAATGTTGGTTTAATTGTTTTAGGATTCGGGTATATAATCTGTTTAAGTCTTAGTTTCGTATTCAAATTTCAAGGCTTTACATAATTAGATAATCATCGAAATATTTTAACAATAAATGTTTACTTCAGACCAAGGTCGCGATTTAATTAGTCCAGAGGATTATAGCTCACTTCTTGCTTCGTCTCCCTATGTTCCGTTTTTAGAGCCTTTACCTTTTGAAATGAGGGCGAAGATTTTTGAAATGGTTAAGTCTGAAAATATTGAGTATCGTTACATTAATGGTTCTTGTGAAGATAGAGCTCACTTTATCTGTTTACTGCTCAGAAAGGAGGGGATTTTTACTGGTAAAATATGGAATTTTGCTCCTGCTAGATATTCGCTCTTGTCAGATGAGTTATTTAACATCCCAGACCCATTTGGCATTTCAGAAACTACAGACTGGGGTTATCATGTAGCTCCATATTTTACAGCGTATAATGAAGAGGGAAATGTTGAGACTTTGGTTATTGACCAATCTTTTAATCCCGAAGGACTCTTGCTTCAAGAAGAATGGTTAGAAAGAATAAATTGTCCTAAATCGCTATATCTTTTGACTGATGTAGATTGTTATCTTTTTAACTCGCTAGATGGTTTTTTAGAAGAAAATACCGAGAAGCCCTTGGGGCAATATTATCCACCTACATATTTGCCTTCTATCATTACGGGAAATTTCTGGTATCTTAATGTGGGTGACGACTACGTTCAAAGAGGGCTTGCCATTAATGATTTAGCCTTGAAAATTCATGAAGGGAAAGGTAGCTTTGACGATACAGAATGGGTTTTCTTAGAGCAATTGTTAACTAACTTTGACTGGCTGGTTAACTATACTTTTTTGCCCAAACCAGTAGATTTATCAGACGAGACTAATGATGCCTTAATGCAGTTTTATAACGAAAGGTATAATCACTGGAGTAACAGGCTTTGGGAATTATTCAATTGAGCGACTTTGGAAATAAAAATTAAAGAAATAGAGGCATCCGAAACTTGGGATTTGAGACATACCGTCATGTGGCCAAATATGCCTTTTGATTATGTCAAACTTGAGGAAGATAAAGATGGAATGCATTTAGGCCTTTTTAAAGATAAAGACCTAGTGACAGTGGTTTCATTGTTTTTTAAAGGGAATGAAGTTCAATTTAGAAAACTGGCCACCAAGGTTTCTGAACAGGGGCAGGGTTTCGGAACACAGATTTTGGAGCATATACTGGTATTATGTAAACAGCGGGCTATAGAAAAACTATGGTGCAATGCTCGTGTAGATAAGACGGCATATTATCAGAAGTTTGGTTTGATAGAAACAGAAAAGAGGTACACAAAGGGAGGTATTGACTTTGTGATTTTAGAAAAACTTTTTTGAGCTTAAATAAAAAAAACATGGCTATGACTTAACGCCACAACCATGCCTTTACTCGAAATTTTATAGGGTTGAATAAATCAAATTGATGTTATAGATCTTAAATATCTTGTTGTCATAATTCGATGTTCAAATGTAATATATCAAAGTTTTTGAACCGTCCTTGACTGTCCTTGAAAGCGTAAAATATTTGCTATTTTACCTTCTTTTTATCCAAATTTCATGAAAGGGAACACCTTTGCTGCTTAATCCTTTGTGGTGCCATTCTCCGTTTATTATTTCATAATCAAAGCTAAGTTCAGCTCCTACTCTTGAGTTATCACGTGAGAAATATTCTATTTTCTCCGCGTACTTTCCATTGTCAATCAGGTATTTACCGCCACCAGTACCAGAGAATTTCATGGATTTGGTGTCATAGGCTATCCATTGAAAATAGTCGTTGAAAAGTACTTTCATTGTTTTCCGAGTACCGCTGGTATCTCTTCTGCTAAGCCCTTCTTCATTTATTCTGCCACCCATTAGCCATTTTCCTTTTAAGGCTAGATTTGTTTCTTTTTGCAGTTTCCATGAAGCGTCTTCTTTATAAGAGTGAGATTTCTGTCCATCTTTTTCGAACTCTGAGTTGAATTCAAAATTGACAAGGTATGTGTTTTTCTCTTTTTTATAGAAACCACCTTTAGTACTTATAAAAGTAGCTGGCGAAGCTATAAAGACAGACTCGATGAGGTAATGGTCATCCACAAAAAGGCGATGTATTTCTTCTTGTCCTTGCTTATTTTCTGTAGAAAACTGATAAACCTTTTGAGCTTTTAGTAATGGCGTAATTCCTAAAAGCAGCATTAAAGCTAGTTTGAAAGTAATTGACGTTTTAGAAGTAGTCATGATGAATGTCTTTAAGAGTTAAAGAATAATATGACTAAGATAAACAGTAAATGCTGCTTTGTTTCTATAAAATTTAAGATGCTTTGGGTAGGGGATTAAAATCATAGATACCTAGGGGGTGTATACCAATGAACCCACTTACTTCTTCGCCAATAAATCCAGCTCCGCCAAGCCTTTACCATCTGGGGTGGTGTAAAATGGCCTTTGTTCTATTTCGTAGTTCGTGTCAGGAGAAATGCCCAAAGCATGATATATGGTTTGATGAACGCCGTCAATTCTGATAGGTTTTTCAATAGATTTACAAGGTCTTTCGTCTGCTGTTTTGCCGTAAACGTGTCCTTTTTTTATACCACCACCAAAAAGTAACATAGAGCAGCCATCTGTAAAATGGCGGTGCATGCCATAGTTTTTCATGTCATTGATAATATCTGGAACTTCCACCTGGTCTTTCACCTTTAGGTCTGGTCTACCTTCTGTGAGCATATCTCTACTAAACTCACTCGCCACTATCACAATAGTGCTATCTAATTTGCCACTTTTTTCTAAGTCTTTAATGAGTTGAGAAATAGGAGCGTCAATTCGCTTTTTCATTTCTGCTATTCTGGTGTGTCCATTGTCATGAGTGTCCCAGTTCATGAAAGGCTCATATTCTGAGGTTACCGTTATAAATCTGGCTCCCTCTTCCACCAATCTTTTCGCCATTAGGCAGCCTAAACCAAACTTCCCAGTATTGTAAGTGTCGTAGCTTTCTTTAGGTTCTAAATTGATGTCAAAGGCTTTAGCTTCTGGAGAATTAAGCAGAATATAAGCCTGCTCCATAGACCTTTTTAAAGACTCTTTTTGATAATCGCTGCCAAACTCACCCATGGCAGATTCGCTTAAAAGTTGATTGTATAGTTGGTTTCTACTTTCAAATCTTTTGGTAGACATGCCAACGGGTGGCCTCACGCTATCCAAACCTGAAGTGGGGTCGGGGATAAGAAATGGACCATGTTCACTACCCAAAAAACCAGCACTATGAAAGGCTTTCAGTTCCTCGCCTTCGCCTACTTCAAAACGTTGCCCAATATTAATAAAAGAAGGAATGACTTTGTTCAGAGGTCCTAATTCCTTGGAAATCCAGGAGCCCATGTGCGGCACGGTGACAGACTGCGGAGGTTCGTAACAGGTGTGAAAATGATATTGATGACGTGTATGTAAAATATGTCCTAAGTCTGCTGCTACGTAAGAGCGTATTAAGCTGCCTCTGTCAATAATGCCCCCGATAGACTCCAAACCTTCGGAGAAGTGGATGCCATCAAGTGCGGTGGGTACAGATTTGAAAGTGCTCAATACACTGTCTGACTGCATGCCTTTGGTAAACGGGGTGTACTTTTTTGGGTCAAAGGTTTCTGTATGAGCCATGCCACCAGCCATAAAAAGTAATATGACAGAATCCGCTGTAGCGGTCAATCCTTTATTTGGCGAACAAGAGGATAGTAAGCTGGAAATAGGTGATGCCATGCCCATGGTAGCCACGGCTGCAGCACTTTGCTTGATAAAATCTCGTCTGTCCCAATATTTTTTCATACTTAATAAACTAGTTGAAATTCTGGTAGTAAAACCACCGACCACATAAAGTCTTGAATGCTTTCTATTGTTGGTTTGCTCCCCAATGATGTTTGGGCTATCTCCCTTTCTTTTTGACTTGGCTCTCGGGCCAAAGCCTGTTTAAACATTTCAGAAATAAGCGTATTTGTTTCAGGGTATTTCGCTTGCCAATTTTTGGCACCTTCTTTTAGTACTTCGTTTAATTGCTCTCCATTGGTCATTTCTAAGGCTTGAAGCAGGTTTCCTTGCGAATCTCTGCTGGTGCTTACCACTTCTCTGTTTGGTCTACCTAAGGCTGTCAGGAAAGTGTTGTTTTGAACCAAAGACGCTCTTGCTTTCTTTTCTTCTGGAAGGTAAGCTACTAATTCAAAGGGTTCATATTTTACCTCATCCACCTTAAAAACTGGAGCAAATAATTGACTTACAGCGTCTGAAAACTGTTCGGCAGTCATTCTTTTTCTGACCATGCCTTTAAATTTATAGGCATCATCTACCATTAAAGTGGAGTTTTCAAAACCTTGAGATGGCATTTGATAAACTTTGGAAGTGGAAATGAGGTAAATAAGCTTTTTGATATCATAACCCTTATTTACAAAATCAACAGCAAGCCAGTCTAATAGATCTTGACTCCAAGGTTCATTATCCATCTCGTCTACGGGTTCTACCATGCCTCTGCCTAGCATTTGTTTCCAAACTCTGTTGACTATGGTTCGGTAAAGTCTACCATTGGCAGGCTGCACCATTTTTTCTGATAACTGCTTTAGTTTTTCTGTTCGGCTAGCTTCTCCGTCTATTTCTCCCAAGCTAGGCCAAAGAAGCCTAGTAGGAGCAAATTTGCCCATAGGAACTTCGCATCGATTAATTTCTAAAGGTTCTTCAGAGAAGATATTGGCAAATGCATAAGCATCTTCCAGTTTCCAGTCGCTCACAAAACTGTCATGACAAGAGGCACATTTAAGGTTAAGTCCAAGAAGTACTTGCCCTACATTTTGAGCGGCTTGCATTTCTGTTCTTTGACTGGCATTGACAGTGCCTCGCCACTGAATTCCGGCTATAAAGCCTTTTGAGGCATCATCTGGGTTAAGTAATTCTTTGACAAATGCATCGTAGGGCTTGTTTTGACGTAAAGATTTATAAAGCCAATCGGTTAGGTTATACCTCCCGCCAGTTATGTAGCCCGTTCCTGAATAGTCATTTCGGAGGGCATCATTCCAGAAGGTGAGCCAGTGCTGGGCATAGCTATCTTTTCTGTCAAGCAGTTTTTGAACCCAAATCTCTCTCTTGTTAGGGCGAGTGTCAGCTGTAAATTCATTGAGGTCGGCATTTGAAGGAATAAGCCCCACTATATCTAGGTATAAGCGTCTTAGGTAAGTTCCATCATCTACTGGCTGTTCCCATTTAATTTTATTCTTTTCGAAATATTCATTCACCCATAAGTCTATAGGATTGCTAAGGTTTTCTGATTTGACTGGCAATGCTGGATTTCTTGGAGCTAATGCTGCCACTCTGAAAATAGAGGATTGCAAAGCACCATCGGGCCAAATAGCTCCTTTGTTAATCCATAGTTCTATGAGTGCAATTTCGTTTTCAGTCAATGTTTTACCTTTTGAAGGCATTACATCATCATGTCCTTTTGGTAATATGATTCGTTGATATAAATCGCTTTTCTTGGCGTTTCCTGGAATAATGACCTTACCAGACTCACCACCTTCAAAAACGAAAGCCTTTTCGTCTAAACGTAATTCTCCTTTTTGTTTGGCGGAGCCATGACATTTATAACAATTATGAGCAAAAATGGCTCTGACTTCATTGGTAAGTTTAAGCTGATTTGCTTCGCTCAGGGTATCGCCTTGATAAGCTAAAAGATTTCCAGTGCTTGCTAAATGAGCATTTTGACCAGGTAATACTTCCGTCAAATAAGTTTCTCCATGCGTCATACTGGCTCCAAAGTGTCCTGCTACAGAAACACCAATAGCTGTTAAGAATAAAACTATACGGTAGGGTAAAATGAATTTGACTTCGTTTTTTCTTAGTATTTGATGCATTAAAAACAAAAGCACGAGACTTAAAATACTGGTGCTAATTCCTGCCCATTGATGAATAAATAAAACTTCACCGTCAAGGTTTTCGTTTTGTGCCAACAGTAAACCAAAAGCGGCGGATACAATGGCACTTGCAGCACCCAAAATAAGAATTAGGTTTATGCTAGGTCTAAGTTTTGAATGGAAATTCTTAAAACTTAAGAGTTCAAAAAGAGCAGCGAGTAATAGAAGGCTTATGGGAAAATGAACCAGCATGGGGTGAAGTCTTCCAAAAAAGGAAAACAACCAAAAAGGCTCTGATGATTCGGCACTTTCTGTTAAGAAAAGTAAGATTAAATTCAACATAAATTTCTAGGAAGACTCTTAATACCAAACATAGATACTATAGTCTTTTAATAGGGTTAGGGCATAAAATGCCTTATTCAAACTTAGTTTGAATAGTTTATTAAACCGTCCTTAACTGTTCTAGACTTATTCCGCTCTCTGGCTAGTTTTGTCTGCTGTAGGGAAGTCCGCTGGAATAGGAATAGTCACTTTCCCAGTAGCAGCCCATTCAGAACCTCTTAGTAAGCTTGTGATAAAGCCCACGCAAGAAACTGAATAATCTACATGGCCCATAGGAGTATGGAAAATACGCCCTTTGCCGTAATCAATAGTCATTAGCATAGGCTCGTGTCTATCTGTTCCACTAAAATCTTTGCTGGAGTATGCGGTGGCCAGTACGTTCATGTTTTTTGCTGGCCCTCTTAATTTATCGTAAAGTTCGTCTTTAGTATGAAGCCATTTTAGGGGCATTCCTTTGGTAATAGGATGCTCGGTGTCTCTAATTTGAATTTGATATTCATGCTGTGCACCATGATGGCCGGCTTTTCCAGGAGTCATGTCCTTTTGCAGTTTGCCGTCATTATCATAGTAAACATAAGGCCCGTCTTTTTCGGTACGGTCACCCCAGCCACCTATCGCTATCATTTCATTATAGGCGGTCCATTCAGGAAAAGAATTGTCGGCAGCATGAATGACTACTAAGCCACCACCAGATTTGATGTATTTCTCAAATGCCTTTTGTGTAGCATCTGGCCATGGAGCGGCATTCCATCCGAAATTACATATCACGAGGTCGTATGCTTTGAAGTTAGGTTTGAAGTTTGGGTCTGTTTTAGATTTTGGCAAAGCTTCGGTGTTTTCTGTTCCAGGAATAGGAAAGGCTTTTATGAATTCTTCGCCTTGCCAAGTGAAAGCACTTCTTTTTACATCTACCTTGAATTTGCCGGTTTCTTCCAGGTAATTTTTCATCATGTGCGTGATTTTAGGCCACTGTTCATGATTATTTTGACCATCTACAATCAGCGTTTTTATTTGAGCTTGTGAAGTAATGCCTATTAAAAGTAATGCTAGGCTAAGTATGGCTTGCTTAAATTTCATATTAAGAGGGTATTATATGATTGGTTGAATATCTTAATCAAAAATAATGTTCTTTCCTGAGATATGCTCTTAATTTTGGCATTTCAAAATTACAACCCAAAGGTTTCAGAGATGCGAAATAGTAGAATGGCAGTGTCTGCCTTCTTTTTTGTCAATGGCTTTTTATATGCCAATTTGATGGCTCGGCTCCCTGAGTTACAGTCCTTTTTCAATATTAGTAATAGCGTTTTAGGAACACTACTTTTTTTGGTAGCTGCAGGTGCCATGACCGCTATGCCTTTTACGGGGTGGCTAACTACAAAATATGGTTCTGATGGTATTACGAGGGTTTCAGGTATACTTTTCTGTGTTTTTACGCCTTTTATAGTTCTATATCCCAATGTAGCTTTTGCTGGTGTTTTTCTATTCCTTTTGGGCACCGCCACGGGCTCTATGGACGTATGTGCTAATGGGCAGGCAGTTTATGTAGAGCGATTATGGGGCAAACCTATTATTTCTTCTTTTCATGCCGTTTTTAGTATTGGAATGGCTTTAGGAGCTGGTAGCGGTGGTATATTTTCACACTTTGGTATTAGTCTTTTAACACATTTAACTGTTTTATGTGTTGCTTGTTTTTTCATTGTATTGCTAGCCTCTTTTTATTTGATAAGTGATAAAGAAGCTACAGACGAATCAGAAGAGTCCAGTGGTTTTAGGTGGCCGTCAAAAGCCATTATTCCTTTAGGGATTATTGCTCTATGCTCCATGATAGGGGAGGGTTCTATGACCGATTGGTCTGCTATTTACATGAATACAGTAGTGGGGCAAGAGCCTACTTTTAGTGCGATAGCGTTTGGGGTTTATGCTGGCGGAATGACGCTTGGTAGGTTATTTGGTGACAAATTAACCACACACTACGGCAGGAAAAAATTATTGAAATATGATGCCATTTGTGCAATCATCGGTCTAGGGATTGCTTTGGCTCACGTTTCAGTCTTTACCGCATTTTTAGGCTTCTTTTTGGTAGGTTTAGGCGTTGCTACAGCTGTTCCTATTATCTTTTCTTTAGCAGGAAACACCAAAGGCGTAAAACCCGCGGTAGGCATAGCCATGGCTACCAGCATAGGTTATACAGGTTTTTTTGTAGGCCCTCCAAGCATCGGCTTTCTATCAGATGTTTTTGGTTTACGCTTAGCCCTATCTGCAGTGTTGTTACTTTTCGGCCTAATGCTATATTTGGTTTGGAAATTCATTGATGAAAAAGCATAGTCTAAGGCTTGACCGTCATTTATTCTGAGGTAGTTTTTTTGCTAATTCTTAGAATAATGAAACCAACTATACCTGAGATTACAGAACCTGCTATAATTCCCACTTTTGCAGAGTCCATGTAGGTTGGGCTACCTGAAAAGGCCAGGTTTGCTATGAATATTGACATAGTGAAACCCACACCTGCTAAAATAGAAATCCCTATTATTTGGAAGTAATTAACATCTTCTGGCAGCTCTGCTAGTTTCAGCTTAATACTGATGTAAGATAATAAAGAGACACCAACGAACTTACCAACGAAGAGTGCTAGAGCAAGATTTACAATTAGAGGTACATCTAAAACCATGTTGGACCCGAAGATTACTCCAGCATTGGCCAAAGCAAAAACAGGCATAATAAAATAGGCTACCCATCCATGCAATTGATGTTCGAGCTTTTGAAGTGGAGAGTTAAATTTATTTGCTACCTCTTGTAGCTCTTCTATCTGTACTATTTGCTCTTTTGACAGCACTGGCACATCTGGGTCTTCAGATTTGCTGATACGTTTCACAATCTGAAGCAACCTATGCTTAAAAGAAGCGATGTTGATTTTTTGACTTATAGGCACCGTGAAAGCTAGAAGCACACCTGCGATAGTAGGGTGAATACCTGACTTTAAGAATAAATACCAAACGATGATACCCAAGATTAAAGTTATCATACCAGAATAGTAGCCTTTAAAAGACAGGTATGATAAAAGTAAAAATGGAATTAGGGTATAAAGTATCAAATACCAGTCAATTCCTGTACTATAGAAAATGGCAATTACCAAGACCGCACCTAAATCATCAATTATAGCAAAGGCGGTCAGAAATATCTTTAAACTAAGTGGTACTCTTTCTCCTAATAATTTAATAATGGCTAAAGAAAAAGCAATGTCGGTGGCCATAGGAATACCCCAACCGTTGGCAGTTTCTGGAGAATCATTTAAAAAGTAAAATAAGGCAAATGGCGTGACCATACCACCAATGGCTGCAAAGAGCGGAAAGGTGGCTTTGCGAATAGAATTTAGCTCACCTACCAGAAGCTCTCTTTTTATTTCAAGGCCTATTACAAAAAAGAAGATGGCCATGAGACCGTCGTTTATCCAGAGTATAAGCGGCTTTTTAAGTTCAAAGTCTTCTGAACTAATTCCGACTTTATATTCCCACAGAGATTGATAGGTTTCACTAAATGCGGAGTTTGCCCAAATCATGGCAATAGCGGTGGCGGTGAATAGTAAAATACCACTGGCACTCTGGATTTTTGCAAATTTCTGAAAGGGTGTGAGAAATATCTCTTTTATCATGTTTTGTTGTCGTGTTTATCAATGAATCTCTTTATCCCTAATTTCGGGTAAAACGTTGATATTTACACGGGAATCGGCATGATTTTGAGCCAAGAAAAGACCAAAAAGGGTTATCTGGAGTTTATCATTTTTTGAGCAAAAAAGAAGAGCCTAAAACATTGAAAACTTGATTAGGAGCAAGTTTTGTGTATGGAGGAATTATAGCAAATAATGACCTAATCTTTAATATAAGTTAAAGTCAATTCATCATCTGCAATTTGTGGATTGTCGTCTCTGGTAAGTATAAGTTTGCCATCTTTTATCTCATAAAAATAGCCACCAACAGTTTCGATGGTAATTAGGTTGCCATCTATGCTATAATTGTATTCATCGGATTTAGAGACGAAAAAAGTATTTTCTGGATTAGTGATGGTGAGTTTTTGTGAACTGTTATTAAAACTTACAGTGTGCTCACTAAAGTCTAAATCATCTTCAAAGTAGCAAAAGCAAACTGCTGATTCTAAAGACCATTTACCTTCCAAATCTGTACTGGTTTTAGATGAAATGGTTTCTTCCGAACAGGATTCTATAAAACCTAAACTGAGAATTAAGATGATAATAGTTTTCATAAGCTGACTCTTTATACTATAACGTCTTAATTCTCAGAATGGTTGTATCTTACTCCACTACCTTAATAATTACTCGCTGATATCTAGTTAGGGCAGGAGTACCATTATCGGTTACTTCTAAGATAACGTGAAGGTCACCTAATCTTTGAGCTTTAGGAGGAATGACTATCGCAGCGTTTTCTTGGTTATGGTTTTCAATTTTAATTGGGTTGCCTGTTCGGGCAGTTGAAATATTGAATTCTCCCGGCTCTTGATAGTAAAACCAATTATAAGAAAGTAGGTCACCATCTGGGTCTGTAGAGCCAGTGGCACTTAGTATTACCTTGTCGCCTTTTTTTGCAGTGACTCTGGCAGGTGAGTTAAGCTTAGCCACTGGTGGGTGATTGGTGTCTTTATAATCTTTAATAGTCCAGTCCATTCTGGCCACAAAATCGTTTTGATAAGCCGTTCTCCATCGCCAAATAGTTGCTTTATTGTTAGTATGCCAGCTTCCGTCATTACCAAATACTTCATCTTGAGCATTGTTCCATAGCGGACGTGTTTCAGGCTGCATAAACCATCTTTCTGTACGTGGTTGGTAAAACTCGTATCTACCACCCCAGCTGCCCCAGTTTGGGTGTTCTAAGCTACCCAATCCATTGTTTATTAAGTACATAAAGCTTGGAGAGTCTCCTTCCATTAGGTAATCCATGTGAGGATATTGGGCACCTAGAGGGCCTTTAGTTCTAATATGTGTGTCGAGCCAAGGGTTGTCCACAATCTCAAAATCAGCCCCGGCAAATCGACCATGGAATTTATCTCCACTTATACCTGTCCAGGTGGCGTTATGGTAACCTCCAAATGAGTGAAAGCCAGGGCTGGCTATGTAAAAGAGCTCTTTGAAGTTTTCTCTAATCCACGGGCCGCTGTTGTCTTGGTCTGATATGGTGTATACTCTGATTTTTGAAACGAATTTGGCTAATTCTTTGGAGCTACGCGTTTCACGCACTTTCCATAAGGCTTGTGCCAAACAGTTTGGTCCGCCCCATACAGTTACCCAAAGCGGTCTGTCGTCGGCTTTGTCAACAGCTTTTATAATTAATTCAGAACCTGGAGAGTCCATTCCTTTTCCTACGGCATCCATGCCATAGGCTTTTTTACCTTCCGTAATGAGCGTGTTTAAAAAAGCTTCGGTAGGGTAGCCCTTTTCATGTTTTTCAAGATTATCTCTTACTTCACCATAGGCTTTCACTATCTCTTTTATTCGCCAAGTAGCTATTTCTGTTTTTTGATGAATAGAAGTGGTGGCCACCAAACCTTCAATGTCAAACTGATTAGCATAAGTAAGGAACCTTACCAAAGACATGGCATCATCTGGTTCATTTTCAATGTCTGTAAGAACCAATATCCTGGGTTTTTCCTGAGCAAAAGAACTCAGTGTTATTTGGCATAAGGAAAAGACCAGCAAGAAGATAGCCTTGCTTTTAAGTTTAGAATCTAGCATTTCAATAGTTTTAAAAGGTTTGAATAAATTTTCTGGTTAAAGATAATATTTGAACACGAAATGAAGTGTTTTTATGACATTTATTATGTGCTACCTTTGAGCTCTATATCATTTAATTAAGCATATGAATTCCAAACTAATCATGACTTCTTCGGCAATGTTTTTAGGTTTGGCTGCTATAGTCTTTACTTTTCTTCCTGGTGAAATAGTTGGTTTCTTGGGCTTAGAAATGGGAAACACTATCATTCTTCAAATTTTAGGAGCTCTTTACTTTGGTTTTGCCATGGTAAACTGGATGGGTAAATCAAGTCTTATTGGCGGGATTTATGGCAGGCCTGTGGCTTTGGGGAACTTCTCACACTTTGCTATTGCAGGGATTGCTTTGCTTAAGTTAGTTGTGAAATCGCAGGAATTTGGAGGCTTGGCAATTCTTACAATTATCTATGTAATTTTTGCCATACTTTTTAGCTTGGTACTTTTTGGGAAATTGCTCAAGTAATCTATATACTTTTATAGCTTCAAACATTTATAAATGGCATTCAATATAGTTTTGATAGAACCTGAAATTCCGAATAACACAGGAAACATAGGGCGACTATGTTTAGGAACGGGTTCCACATTGCACCTAGTAAAACCTTTTGGTTTTGAAATTTCTGATAAGCGATTGAAAAGAGCTGGTTTAGATTATTGGGAGCATTTGGAGGTGATTTACTATGAAAATGTGGCAGAATTTTTCAAAGTGAACGCAGATAAAAAAATGGCTCTCTTCTCGTCACATGGAGAAAAAAGCCATTGGGATTTGCCTTATGAAAATGATACTTTTCTCGTCTTCGGGAAAGAGTCGGTAGGCTTAGCGAAAGAGATTACAGACGCTCACGCTGAGCAACTTTACAAAATACCTTTATACAGCGAGCATATTAGAAGTTTAAACCTGGCCAATGCCGTGGCAGTGGCTGTTTTTGAAGGTTTAAGGCAAGTTAATAGCTAAAACTATCTTGGTGGAGGTGGCATTCCTTCCATCGGTGGTCTTCCGCCTGGAGGTGGCCCTTGCGGTCTGTCTCCATTTAAAGCAGGAGGATTTTGCGGTCTATTGCCATTTAAGATTTCTTTTAAAAAATTGTCAAAAGCAATTCGCTGTTCCTCATTACATATTTTTCTGATTTCTTGGAAATGCTGACGTGTCAATAAATCAATTTCTCCGGTTAATTTGCCTATTCTTTGAGCTATGGCAGCGGTATCATCTTCTTCATTACTATTCTCAATTTTACTAAAAAGCCTCCCTTTCAAAGTCTTAATTTGCTCATTTTTGTTACTTACCTTTTCATGATGAACCATCCTTAGCTCTTCAAATTGTTCCGTTTGTGAAGTATCAAAGTTTAGGATTTGTTCTAAAAGCGGATGATTTTCTCTTAAAGGCGGTTTACTATTACCTAGCAAAAGGTAAATAAGTAGAGCTAGATTTAGGACCAATAAAGAGCCTAAAAGCCAGAGCCATTTTACATCTATTCTTTTCATTTTTCTAAATTTCTTTTTTTTACAAACCAAGCTCCCCATGAAGCTTAAGGTTAGCCTAGTATATTTCTAATCCGTAATCGGAGTTAAGGTTATATTCCGACTGGAAAGACTCTACAGAAGACTGTGTATCAGTGTTTTTTTGAAGCAACTGCCCCACAGTGAATACATTAATCATTAAGACCACAGCTATAAGAGGAATACTAAAAGAGGGTTTCAAAATCCAGTTGAATTTTGGATTAGCCACCAAGTCGTTTTCCATTCTAGCCTTTAATCGAGTATAGAAAAAGGCAGGCATTTCGGCCCCTTGCATGTGGTCTGTCACTGCTAGTATTTTTTCTATTTCTTCGTTCTTGTTAGTTTCCATATTCTTCTTCGTAAAATTTCTCCAATAATTTCTTTAAGTTTTGTTTAGCTCTAAAGAGTAATGATTCTACAGACGATTTTGAAAGCTCCATAGTGTCGCAAATGTCCTGATAGCTAAGCCCTTCTATATTATGAAGGGTATACGCTACACGTTGGTTGTCTGGCAGTTTGCCAATAGCTTCAAACAATTTACTAGCTCTTTCTTTGTCTTCTAACTGCACTCCTGGGTGCTGAAAGTCAACAGATTGATGCTGCACTTGGTTATCTATTCCAAATATACTTTTGACAAAGGCGAAGCGTTTCTGTGTCTTATTTTTTCGCAAAAACTCTAAAGATTTATTTGATGCTATCCTATAAATCCATGTGCTAAGTTTGGCATCGCCCCTAAACTTTGCCACCGACTGATACACTTCTATAAAAACCTCTTGACATATATCTTCAGCCTCGGCAGTATTATGGGTGATGGAGACCACGGTATTATATACACGGTCTTGGTACAATTCCACAACATGTCGAAAAGCAGCTTCTTGCCCATTTTGGAGCTGAAGTATAATGTCTTTTTCGTTCAAAAAAGTCTCGTTTTTTAGATAGTTAATGTGTTTGTCTGATGTAGGATGCTCGATGTTTTATTCTCCACGAACAAAATTAAGTATCACCTATCATCGTGTATCAGACATCAAACTCACATACTAAATATCCTTTGTTTAATACTTAGATGAAAGTTACTCAAAAAACTTGCGGTGTTCTTTGATATATTTTAAAAGACTTGTTTTTGGCTATGAGCGAAGGTCTAATTCTAAATCAATATAAAAGGGAACGGCGTATGCCATTCCCTTTATAATTTTTCCAATGATATGAATAAGCCACTTAGATTTTTACACTAATCCCACCTTTCAAAGCATCTGTAGCAGAAGAGTTACCAATAGAAATTTCAAAGTCACCAGGTACATTGACAAGATTAAAGTCTGCGTCAAAAGTTTGAAAAGCCTCTTTTCTGATTATTAAATTGACAATTTTACTCTCACCCACTTTTAAATGAACGCGTTTAAAGGCTGCCAAATTCTTAATAGGAGCATCTGCTGGCCTGTTTTTATTGGCCACATAAAGTTGCACCACTTCGTCCCCGCCCACTTTACCTGCGTTGGTCAAAGTAACTTTAATTTCAACCTCTTCACCAGGTTTACTTGTCACAGGAATGGTCAAATCTGAGAAGTCAAAAGTGGTATAACTTAGCCCATGCCCGAATGGGTAAAGAGCTTCACCTTTGAAAAAACGGTAAGTTTGGGTGGTCATTTGATAATCTGCAAAAGCAGGCAAATCATTTACCGAATTATAGAAAGTTACAGGCAATTTCCCAGAAGGATTATAATCGCCAAAAATAACATCGGCTATGGCAGTACCACCTGCTTGACCAGGATACCATGCTTCTAAAATAGCAGGCACATGCTCATTTTCCCATGGAATAGACAGAGCAGAGCCATTTAGTAGGACTAAAACCACTGGCTTTCCAAGAGCCTGAATTTTCTTTATCAAATTTAACTGAGCTGCTGGCAAACCTAATTTGGTACGGTCGCCACCGTTAAAACCATCTACCTTAATGTCCATTTCTTCACCTTCCATTCTAGGCGTAAGTCCCATGCACATAATAACGGCATCTGCATTGCTGGCTGCTGCTATGGCATCTTTCATTAAGTTTGGTTTTGGCTCGGCCCAAACTAACTGCACCATGGCGTCAGCATAGTTTTCTCCTGCATCTACTTTAAAGGAATACGTCTGACCTGCTTTTAAATAAATAGGCTCTGACTTTCTTAAACGTGGGTCGCCATATTCGTCACCGAAATGATACACCGTTCTTGCCTCTTCTTTTCCTTCAAAATAGAGTTGCGTATTGCAAGTAGTAATCACACCTAACTGATGGTAACCAGTTTTTTGAGCGGTGATTTTTCCTTCCCATCGCACACCAAAATTGTCATCATCTAAATCTTCACGAGGAGCTTTGTCGTTCCAGTTTACATCTAAGTGTTTTATGTTTTCTTCATAAATAACCTCGCCTTCTAGTTTACTATTATTGAAATAAGAGGCTTTTATGTCTCCGTTTATAGCTTCTTCAGGTACCGTATAAAACATTGGTAGACCCTCTGCATATTCAGAACCTTGGGCAAAAGCCACTTCAGTGTTAGCACCCAGTTTGTTTTTGATACCTTCTAGTGGTGTTACTGCTTTTGACGGCACACCGTTATAATTTCCAAGTAGCATGAGCCATTGGTCAGAATTTGGACCTATCACCGCTATTTTCTTTAAATCCTTTTTTAGTGGAAGCGTATTGTTCTCGTTTTTCAAAAGCACCATTGTTTCTTGAGCTGTTTTAAGAGCCAATTCTTGGTGTTCTTTTTGGTCAACTATGTCATAAGGGATTTGGGCATAAGCCACTCTATCTATCGGGTCAAACATGCCGAGTTTGAAACGAGCTTTGAAAAGTCGTTTGACAGATATGTCAATTTCTTCTTCGGTGATGTAGCCTTTTTGCACCGCATCTACTAGGGAAAGATACTCTTCTCCACAGCTTAAATCAGTTCCAGCTTTAACGGCTAACGCAGCCGCTTCGGCTTCAGATGCTACCACTTTATGATACTTCCAGATGTCTGTTATTGCCCAGCAATCAGAAACTATAAAACCATCAAAACCTAGTTCACCTTTTAGTGTTCCTGTCAAAAGGCTTTTGCTACCGCAGCATGGCTCGCCGTTTAATCTGTTATAAGCACACATGGCAGAGTAGGCTCCGCCTTCTAGCACGCCCATTCTAAATTGTGGTAAATAAGTTTCTCTAAAGTCTTTCAAACTTACTTTAGCGTCAAAGAGATGTCTGTCTGGTTCTGGACCATTGTGTACCGCAAAGTGCTTTATGGTAGCCACGGTTCTTAAATAATCAGGATTGTCGCCTTGTAAACCTTTGATAAAAGGTACTGCTAATGAACCTGTCAAAAATGGGTCTTCGCCATAGGTCTCTTGTCCTCGTCCCCAGCGTGGGTCTCTGAAAATATTGATATTGGGCGACCAAAGGGTCAAACCTTGGTAAAGAAAGCGTTTTCCTTTTCTAGCAAAATCGTGGTGTTTGGCTCTTGTTTCATTTGAAATAACCGTAGCTACGTCAAATATCAAATCTTCATTCCAAGTAGCCGCCATGCCAATAGCTTGAGGGAAAACGGTAGCCTTTCCAGCACGTGCCATTCCATGTAAACCTTCAGACCACCAGTTATAAGCTGGAATTCCTAAGGAGTCAATCGCCACGGAGGCGTTGGTCATTTGGGAGACTTTTTGTTCCAAAGTCATTCGGCTCACCAAATCATCAACACGCTGGTCAATGGGTAAATCGGGGTCTTGAAATTGGAATTGATAATTTGTTTTTTCTTGGCAAGCTAAAAGTCCAAGAAAGAGCAAGAATAGGCCTTGCAATCGGTTGAATGATTTCATATTAGGTATAAGGTTGAAAAGTAAAAGTACAAAAATGTTTGTATTTTTTTTATCGTCAATAATGCAACTCGTATTCCAGACCAGTCTACTAAAGAAAAGTAGTATGAATATAGTGAATGGCTCTTATTTAAAATTTGGGTTAAATGCTTGCTGGATTTTTATAGGTAGTCTGGCACCAGAATAGTATTGTTTTTCCAATTAGGATAGAATCAAGTGCATAAAAAACTATTTTTACGTTTATGCAAATTGGTTTAAATGAATTTTAATGTAACAGTTGGTGCTTTAACGCTCTTTACCGTAGCGATATCTTTATTACTTGCGATATTTCTATTAACTCTGAAAACAGAGAAAAGGCTTAGTAATTCACTTTTTGCAACTTTTCTTGTCCTTACAGCGATAGATGTATCAGGAGTAATAGGATTACCTGACACCAACTTTTTTAGGAATGTAAGCATGTTTAGAGTTATGCTAATCTATTTGCAACTTCCTGTTTTTTATTTTTATATTCTCTCCGTTTGTCAGTCAGACTTTAGGCTAAAAACAAAAGACCTTTTCCATTTTTTGCCTTTCTTATGTATAATTATGATTCTCTTTCCCAGCTATTTTATATTAAGTACTGAAGAAAAGGCAATGGCTTTAAATGCTAGCCAAGGAATAAATATTTTTCAAGTATTTCCTGTTCTCCTTCATGTTCAGATTGCAGCTTATCTTTTTGCTTGTTTCAGAATTCTTTTGAAAACACGACGCTTGTATGTAGAAAATTATGCTGGTGAGCAGTTGCAAGCATATTCTTGGTTGTTTCAATTAACCTTCTCTTTAAGCTTATTTTTTAGCGTAGCTTTAATTAAGAACATTTTTAAGTTCTCCTCAAGTCCTGAAGTAAGTGAAATGTTGAGGGTGGTTCTATTAGTATTTGAATTAGTGGTTATTTGTTGGTATTTGTTTAAAGCTCTCAAGTATCCATCTCTGTTTAGGGGTATAGATTCGAGTTTGGAGATCTTAAATACTAATCAAGATTGTAATATACCTATAGAGAATTTGGATAGACTAGAGAGGTATATGAAGAATAAAAAGCCTTTTTTAGATTCCAACATTACGATTAAGAATGTTTCTGAGGCTGTAGGTATTCCAAGACGTGAGCTGTCTTTGCTTTTAAATCAAAGCTTAAAAAAACATTTCTTTGATTATATTAATGAGTTCAGAATAGACGAGGCAAAAAAAATACTTCAAAATCCTTCTCAAAAGGAACTGACCGTGCTTGAAATACTATACGAAGTTGGATTTAATTCTAAATCTTCCTTTAATACAGCATTTAAAAAACACACAGGTACTACGCCTACTTTGTATCGTAAGTTGCATATATAGAGTGATTTGTAAGTAGTCGTACGCGTGGTGAATTAATCGAACTTTAAGAAATGCGTTCGACTTTTATCATTCGGTCGTGAGCTTTGTTTTGATTTCGCACATTTGTTTCATCAAACGGAAACGTATTCCGTTTTCAATTTAACAACAAGCAAATGTCACGTTCAATTAAGGTTATCATCGCTCTTTTATTTGTATCATTCTCTATTTGTGCTCAAAGTACAAAAGCTCAGTTTGAAGATTTAATCTCTACTATTCATCAGGATAATCCTGAGGTTTCTATAAGTGTGGGTCTCGTTCAAAAGGGGAATACAGAATATTTTAACTTTGGCGGAATCGCTCGAGAAGCAAAGTCTCCAAAGGTTACGGAGGAGTCTATATGGGAAATAGCTTCCATCACTAAAGCAATTACGGGCCAGCTTCTGGCTCAAGCTGTCATGGAAGATAAAATAAAATTAGATGACTATATAGAAACATATTTACCGAAGGCTTATAAGCTTCCAAATGCTATTCTTAATACCATTAGAGTGTCTGATTTAGCTTCTCACCAGTCCGGCTTGGTAGATATCAATTTTCCAGCCCTTATCAGTGAAAATGCTCAACAACCTACTGCTCAGGTTACACCGGAACTCTTAGCAGAGATAGTGAATAGTAGCGATTCGCTTATTGATTATGGAAATTATAGGTATTCAACCATTGGTTTTGTTTTAATTGGTCAAATGCTTGAGGAGGTTTATGGGGTTTCTTACGAGTCTTTGTTCCGCCAAAAGATTATTGACAAGATTAACTTACAGGATACAAGATTAAGTGACTTTGACCCAAAAGAAATTGTTCAAGGCTATAACCCAGATGGTGGGGAGCAAGAGCCATTTGTATGGAATTGCGTTGCCTCAGCGGGATTGGTAAAGTCAACTACTAAGGATATGATAACTTATATTTTAGCTATTTTAAGTAGCGAGACATCAATAAGTGAAGCAGCTAAATTACAAGAAAAGGTATTTTATGAAGATGAGAATAGGTCAATCGGTTTGGGAATTAATATTATAGGAAGCGAAGAAAGCAAGCTTTTTGCTAAAACTGGGGATACGATGGGGCAGTCATCTGTATTTGCCTATGACCGTGAAAAGGACTTAGGTATTATCATTTTTGTAAATGAACGAAATAGTAAACTAAGAAACAGAATATTTAATGAGATGTATTCTGTTTTATATGAATAAAAATTTTGGAAATTTTAAGTGGGAGTTTAAGTGCACCGTTTGAGAATATCAAATAGTGCACTTTTTCTTTTAGGACTTTGGAATTGATTGTTTCCTATGGAATCTATTTACGTATCATAACATGACTAAGTCAGTTAGATTGTTCCAATTAAGTTAGCTCGTTCATCCTCTCCATTATGGGTATTTTGAGAGATAGAGTTTTTGAAGCTAATGTCTAATTTATCATCCTCAAAATGACAGATTAGTGTATCGCCATGTACCGCTTCTACAAATTTCCGGGTGATTTGAAGCGTATTGTCATCTAGCCAAGTGGCTGTGGCAGCTATAAGTGATGGCATATGAATTCTGTTAGCAACGGGGAAATTATTGACCGTGTAAACATCATTGGTTATCCATTTTTCTATACCAAAATGCATGGTGTTTTTACCATCTATGGTGTCAAAATTGAGGGTACCTTGGTCGTCAGCTACATCAAATTGAATACTTTTTATGCCATAATTATTCTCTGTAGCTTTAAAAACTTGTTTGTTTATCTCGCTAACATTATCAGAACTAGCATTAACGGAAGGCGTAGTAATACTTAGGTTTTCGCATAAAGACCTAAGTTCTCGCAAAGCAGTTTTGTTTTCTCTTAAGGGCTCACCTTCCACCGCAGGCAAGATGGTATCCCAAATCACCTGCATAGATTTTCCCATGTCAAAAGACTCCGATGTAACCGCTATGGTCATGTCATACTGAGGAATTATGATGCAATATTGACCGAAGGCTCCGTCACCTCTATAAAATCCTGGCTCTGGTTTGCATCGCCAAAACTGGTAGCCATAGCCCTGCGACCAGTCTCCGTCACCTTCTTGAGATTCTGTATGTTTTTTGCTGGCTTCAGCCACCCATTCAGCAGAGAGTATTTCTTCCCCGTTCCATGTTCCGTTTTGAAGATAAAACTGGCCAAGCTTGGCTATGTCTTCTGTTTTTAGTCTAAGTCCGTAACCGGCAGTATTTAATCCTTCTGGTGAAATTTCCCAATCGTACCCTACTATTTCCAGTTTGTCAAAGAATCTTGGTTTAAGGTATTCTTCTAAATTTTGACCCGTTTTTGCATGAATAATAGCTCCTAGCATATAGGTAGCTCCCGTATTATAGAAGAAATGAGTTCCTGGTTCATGAACAGGGGTTTGTTCCAAAAATGACTTAACCCAAGTTTGTTCTCCAGATTTGGTTCTCATGTTATCCATAGTGCCATTGGTATGACCAGAATTCATAGTGAGCAGATGCTTGACTTTCATGTTTTGAAGTTTAGCATCAATAATATCTGGCAGTTCTTCAGGGAAGAATGAAATAACAGAATCTTCCACGGTAATAAGTCCTTCTTTAACAGCCAAACCGATGGCCGTACTGGTAAAAGCTTTACTTAAGGAATACAAGGTGTGCTTGTATTCCTCTTTAAATGGTGCCCAGTGCCCTTCTGCCAATACATTTCCACGACGAAGAATTTTAAAACTATGCCATTCCAAACCTGATTTCTGAGCAGCCGAAAGAAAGTTTATAATAGCCTCGGATTCTATCCCTTCAGACTCTGGGCTAACTCTAGGAAAACTGAAAGCATCTGTTAAGTCATTGCTATCCGAAGATTGGCACTGACTTAATAGAGCTGGCATAGCACTTAGTCCTAAAAGGCTTAAAGAGCCTTTAGTAAGAAATTCTCTTCTTGTAGTCATTATATAGGGTTGGTTTTGAAAGGGGAGCTAAAGCCTATTTTACGTGATAAGCCATTACTTTGTTACCAAAGAATGTAGGTACTACCATAAGTTTTTTGTCAGCAATATAGTCAAGGTCAGCTGCACCAATTCCTTCGGCTGATGTATCTTTTAGTAAAGTCTTATTCATGTTTTTATCCAAATAATAGATATGTCCACTCCAACAAGAAATGAAATAACCATCACCTATGGCTTCAATACCATCTGCTTTTGGCATTCCGTCTGCAAGTACACTTAGTTCTGAACCGTTTTGAGCGTAGATTTTTCCAGAGTTAAAACCTGCTAATAAATTTCTGTTGCTCTCATGGAATACGCCGTTAAGACGACCTAGTGTAGTGTCGGCAATGATTACTTTAGTTACACCATCAGATATTTGAAACACCATGTTTAAATCAGAATCTGTCAAAAGGATATCGCCATCTGGAGTAGAGGCAGCATCATTCAAATATTGAGCACCCTCTACTATTTCTATGGTGGTTTCGCCAGTGTTAACATCTACTGATACCAGCTTATTAAGGTCTGTAGCGTAAAGTGTAGAACCTACTAAGGCTAAACCTTTTGGGTCGTCTAGGTTTTTAACCCAATGATTGTCAATAATTTCTCCATTTGGGCCAATTTTAGCAATATAGCCGTCTCCGTCAAAGTCGGCCGCACGACCTACACCAATACAGGTTACATAGTAAACATCATTTGCAGCGTCATAAATAACAGATTCTGGCGTAATTAACGTGGTATCGGTTTCCCAAGCTAAGCTTAAGGTAGGAGCAGAGCTAACTGCAGTTTCTGCTTGCTCTTCTGTTTGTTCGGGTTGGCTAGAGCAGCTAAAAAATAATGCACAAGGAAGTAGAGCTAGTAAAAGGGTTGATTTCATTTTGGGTTGGTTTTAATGATTATTAAAATTAGAAAAATATTGCGTTTTATGAGTAATGATTATTTCAAAATGTTGATTTGGAGTCATGTAGCTTGACTTTAGTTGAAAGAATCCTAGTTGAAAAGTCTAGAGTCAAATTCAAAGGGTTGCATTTCAATAACTTTTACTTTGTCAAAGTCAGGGTGAAAAGGATTAATAAGATAATTAAAATCACCTGCTACACACGCCGATGGTGTTTTCATAAGGAGATAATTACCTTTTTTTAAAAAGCTATCGCCAAGTTTTTGAGTGAAATCTCCATGCGGAAGTACATCCCACTTGTCAGGAAGAACTTCGTTTGGTATCTGGTAAATGGCTAAGTCGTCTGGTATATAAACTTTGATTAAGAAATAATCCAATGGTAAACTATGGAGCGGAGTTCTAACCGCAATTTCTACCGTGCAAAGTGCAATGGAAGAGGAGGTGTAAAGCACTTGCATGCCTTTGCTGTTCCATCTTCCACCAAATAGTCTAGCCCCTGTACCAGAAATGTCATCTTTATAGGGCCCAGAAGCTAAACGATAGACTATCATGCGAGCACACCATGAGCTATACGGCCTATTTCATCTTTGACCATACTAATTCCGAACGAGGTAACTAAAAGCTCTTTGGGAGTGCGGCCACCGAGAGCGAGGTTTTTATTAATGAGCCACTGGTTAAAGGTATTTTCATTACCAAAAATGCTTAAACCAAAATCATAAAGATGCTCTAAGAGTATTATTCTGTCAGTTTGAAGCGGGTCAAATTTCTTGTTTTGCTCCCGGTATCTTATGATGGTACGCTCTGAAATATGAAGGAAGTTTGACCAGTCTTTTTGAGTGAAACTCTGGCTTACTGGCAAATTAGCTACATATGCATAACCGTAACCTGCCAAAGCTTCTTCAGCAATGTTTAGGCTATTGTTATCATCGGGAACCTTATATTTTTTATCTTCTACCATTCTATTCTCCTTTATTCAAATGTCGTATTTTTTTTGACAATTGTCAAGTTTTTTAACAAAAAAAAGAGGAAACACGCCGTGCTCCCTCTTTAGAATCAATGAAATTATGCTTAAATAGCTTCCAAAATACGCTCTATAGCTACTTCTTTGCCTATTCTTTCTTTTAATTCTGAAATCGGCACACGCTCTTGTCCCATAGAATCTCTATGTCTTATCGTAACGCAGTTATCATCTTTTGTTTCATAATCTACTGCGATACAAAACGGAGTTCCTATCAAATCTTGACGTGTGTATCTTTTTCCTATGGCTCCACCATCATCATAGATAGTTCTGAAAGAAGACTTCAATGAGTCTGCTATTTCTTTTCCTATTTCTGCAAGTCCGTCTTTCTTCACTAAAGGAAGTACAGCTGCTTTTACAGGAGCAAGAGCCGGATGAAGCTTCATGTAGGTTCTTTCTTTTTGCTTGTCGCCTTCACCTACCATCTCTTTGGTAAATGCATTACAGAAAGTAGCTAAGAAAAGTCTATCTGCACCTACAGAGGTTTCCACCACGTAAGGAATATAGTTTCCGTAAGGCTTATTAGTTTCTGGGTCAATACTTGGGTCAAAGTACTGCTGCTTTTTCTTAGAAAGTGCCTGATGGTTACTCAAATCAAAGTCAGTTCTTGAGTGAATACCTTCAATCTCTCTAAAACCAAATGGGAATTTGTATTCTATATCTACAGCGGCATTAGCATAGTGAGCCAGTTTGTCGTGGTCGTGATATTTCAAACTTTCTGCTGGCAGACCAATAGCTTTATGGAAGCTCAAACGAGTTTCTTTCCATTTGTTATACCACTCCATTTCTGTGCCAGGGCGAACAAAGAATTGCATCTCCATTTGTTCAAACTCACGCATTCTGAAAATGAATTGACGAGCGACAATCTCATTTCTAAAAGCTTTACCAATTTGAGAAATACCAAATGGTACTTTCATACGGCCGCTTTTTTGAACATTCAAAAAATTGACAAAAATACCTTGAGCCGTTTCTGGGCGAAGATAAATGGTACTAGAGTCATCAGCTACAGAACCTATTTTTGTAGAAAACATCAAGTTGAACTGACGAACTTCCGTCCAATTTAAAGTTCCTGAAACAGGACAAACAATGTTCTCAGAAATAATCAATTCTCTTACAGCCTCTAAATCTTCATCGCCTAAAAGCTTACCCATTTTAGCCAAAAGAGCATTTGCTTCGTCTTCTTTACCGGCATTTGCAAGCAGTTCCGCTTTGCCTTCTAAAAGTTGGTCGGCACGGTATCTTTTCTTGCTGTCTTTATTATCAATCATAGGGTCGTTAAAACCATCTATGTGACCAGAAGCTTTCCACGTTAATGGATGCATGAAAATAGCCGCATCAACCCCGACAATATTGTCGTGAAGCTGCGTCATGGCTTTCCACCATACATTCTTTAAATTATTTTTTAATTCTACACCGTTTTGTCCATAATCATAAACAGCCTGAAGGCCATCATAAATTTCTGAAGATGGAAATACAAAACCGTATTCTTTTGCGTGAGCAATGATATCCTGAAGAGTTGTGGCTGGTGCCGACATGATTGTATCCTTTTTTGTTCTAAGAAAATCTGAATATAGGGCTATTTAATAGGAAGATTGAAACTGAATTTTCTTCGTAAAGCATTAAATCCCTTAAATGCATCGCAAAACTAAGGAAATGCTCTTAAATTTCGATTAATTGATGGTGACTAATAACAAACTCTAACATGCAAAAGCAAAATATTCCTTTAGTAAGTGTAAAATGGCTAGCAACTCAGCAGGATGATTCTAAAGTTATAATAGTAGAAGCTAAAATGAAACCTGTAAAAGCGGCTGAAGATTGGGAGTCAGGTTTTAAGATTCCTGGAGCGGTAATGATGGATATAAATGCGGATTTTAGCATCTTAGATACCGACTTACCACACATGATGCCTACGGAAGAATATTTTACAGCTGCCGCTCAAAATATTGGTATCAATAAAGACTCTATTATTGTGGTTTACGACCAAGTGGGTACTTATGGAAGTGCAAGGACATGGTGGATGTTTAGAGCCATGGGGCACGAGCATGTTTACGTCTTAAGTGGAGGGTATCCAGCTTGGAAAGAAGCAGGTTTTGAAACGGTGAAAGCCGAATGGCCAAAAGTGGAGAAGGGCGACTTTGAAGCTAAAACCAATAAAAGCCTGTTTTATAAAGCAGAAGATGTCTTGACAATTATTGATAATAAGACATTCCAAATAATGGATGCAAGGTCACAAGGACGATTTGATGGAACAGCCCCTGAACCAAGAGCTGGTTTAAGAGGAGGTCATATACCTAATTCCGTTTGTTTGCCTTTCCCTTCGGTTCAAAATGGCATTTACATGAAATCTGAAGAGGAGTTGAAAGCAATCTTTGATAACTTTCAATTAGAAAATAAAAGTCTAGTAATGACCTGCGGCTCTGGCGTAACAGCCTCGGTTATTGCTCTAGCAGCCGAAATAGCAGGCTATAAAAACGCCGCAGTTTATGACGGAAGCTGGGCAGAGTGGGGGATACCTGGGGAATTACCGGTTCATATTTCTTAAAATCACCGCTTAACAAATTTCAAAGACTCGCTCTTAAGTCCTTCGTGATATTTGAGTATATAAGTTCCAGAAGGTAATGGGCTAATGTCAATTAATTGCTCCTGCTTCGCACTCTTCCAATTGACCAGTAGTTGACCTTGGGAGTTTATAATGGCGTAATCATGCGGTTGAATAACTCCTTTATTTTTAATCTTTAAAAGATTATTTGATGGGTTTGGATATACCGAAATTACCATATTTATACTTTCATTAGAAAGTACTTTTTCTTTTAAAAGAAGGTTTAAAGTAACTATCGAGTCGCAGCCCATTGCATTGATTAGTGTATGCGTTACTGAGTTTGTGGTTTCAAAATAAGTATTTCCATCTATCCAACTTACCGGAGCATCTGAAATGATTAAATCTGACGAATATGTAGTATAGCACTCATTGTCTTTGTTTTCGCTATAATAGATTTTAGTTACGGCCTTATCCGACTCAAGAATACCAGTAATAATCACATCGGGTGCAGTGTCTCCATCTAAATCTGCCACTTTTATGTCTGAATAGCGTACACCGACCATGGCACTATTTGGGTTTCTAGAGAAATTTAGGCTCCCGTTATTTCTATAAATGGAGGTAAATAGATTTCCTGAATTATCTTCTTCATTAACAATAAAATCAAAATCTCCATCTCTATCTAGGTCTGCGAAGTCCATAGCCCAGAAAAAATATTCATCGTCTAAGCTGTCTATTTGTGTGAATTCGCCATTACCGTTATTCTGGTAGATTCTAGTAAAACTGATATTCGAGCCACTATCCCATCCGGAAATTACAAGATCCAAGTCAAAGTCTCCATCGAGGTCTTGAAAGCCCCAGTTTGGTCTTATAATAATTGGGATTTTAGAGTCAAATAAATCAAAAGAGCCCAGTCCATCATTTTTATAAACTTTGAAGAAGGATTCTCTAGTGTTTTCTCCCACAATAATTATATCGAGATCTATGTCACCATCAATATCCACTAGTTTGACATCGCCAACAAATGGATCAATTATAGCTTGATTAGTGGTGCTATATAACCCATTACCATTATTTATGAAAATATTTGAATAATACCTTTGAAAAGCACTATCATAGCCACTTAAGACATAATCTGGAAAACCGTCTTGATTAAGATCTCCGAACTCAATAGCGGCTGAGGATAAACTAGGTGCAATTGATTGATTTGTGTTTTTGAAAAACCCTGAACCCGTATTTATGTAAATTGTAATCAGGTCATTAAGGATAATTAAATCCTTGTCTTTGTCTCCATCAATATCTATGAACTCAATTTGACTATTGTAACCATCTGGGAAGCCTCTTTGAGAATGGTTGATAAATTTTCTGTCGCCTTGATTTATGTAAATGTTTGATCCTAAATTATTCGCTATACCAGAGATGGCTAAATCTATTTTGTTATTGCCATCAATATCTCCTAATGCTATAGAAGCGTACTTCGCGGCTTCAAAGACTTTTGGTGTAACTTCTATAAATCCACCCTCCCTAGGAGTGTTTCGGATTTCTAGGTTGAGGGCAATAATTGAGTCGCAATTATATTGGTTTTTAAAAATGACTCTGGAATAGTCATTTGATTCATCATAAGTTTTACCATCAATCCATGTATAAGGATAGTATGAAACTATGCTATCTACCACATAATTAGGGGTACAGCCATCATTAAAGTAAATTTTATCATAAGAAACAATGTCCAAATAACCATCTTCATCTAAATCTATTAAGTCAGGGTTATATCCCATGTGTTCTAAAAATGGGCTGTCAATAGCTTTTGTGAAGTTTCCTGTTCCATCATTAGTATATACAAAAGGCCATGGATAATTACTGGCGATTAGATCTAGATCTCCATCATTATCAAAGTCTCCATATTTGCTTATTTGTGACTGAATGAATGGAGAGGAGGAATCATAAGGTTTTCTTACGAGTGAATTGTCACTTGAACCTGAGAAGATGGTGGTGGAATAAACAGAGTCTACAATAGTTCTTCCATGAATAATTATATCGTCAAAGCCATCATTATCAATATCCTCTAGGTTTCCAGACCCGATATAATAGTAATCGGACACAAAACTTCTTTCTTCTTCAAATTGGCTGGAACCGTTATTTATAAAAAGAGTTTCTGTTCTGTCGGAAAAAGTTTCGCCGAAACCTCTAAGAAGAATATCTAAATCATCATCACCGTCAACATCTCCAAAAGAAGTTTGGGCGTATTGTAAATCTGGTAAATTGCTATCAACAATTTCTAGCTTTCCGAAGCCCATGTTTTTTATTAAAACAGTTTTTGCGATATATGTTATAAAAGAATCTTGCCTTACTAGGATTTTTCCAAAACCCAAAAAGTCGATTAATTCGTCGGAGTTATAGTCAAATGGGATAATCATACGAAACTCAGGGAAATCTCCCTCTAGTTCGGTTTGGCGAATAAAGCCTTGCTCTTTATCATTGAGATATAATCTAAACTCCGAAGTAAAACTCTTTGGATTATAGCCATAAACTAAAAAATCATCTAAGCCATCATTATTAATATCCTCAAAGACAAGTAGGTTCGTCCGAATATCCAAAAATGATAAGAATGAATTATCTAACTCGTAAATTCCTTTAGATTTATTTAAATAAACTCTTAAATCTGAAGAAAGGGAACCCGTAATGTATGTTATAATGTCTAAATCTCCGTCATTATCTATATCGGCGAAACACTTTTCTCTGTTTTTTGAAATAAATGAAAACACGGTGTCTCGTGTAAATCCACCGCCAGAGATTTCACGAATTATTTCAACGTCAATATTTGCTATCGAATCACAGCCGTTGGTATTTATAAGCGTGTCACTTATCCCATATGAGCTCTCAATATAATTGTGTTCATTTAAATAAAGGGGTTTTCTGCTAGTGAAAGTGTTATTTGAGAATGCAGTATGGCCTAGGTTTAATCTTAAATTTATTATAGAATCGCAGCCAAATTCACTCCTAAGTCTAAGCTGTGCTGTAGCGTTGCTTTCATAATAAGTAATACCGTCAATCCATTTTAAAGAATCACAGGCATTTATAAAATCATATTCATTATAAACTATACACCCTTTTCCTTCTGAAATATAAAACCTCCCTTTCCCTGTCGAGTCTACCGGACCCGTTATGAAAATATCTAGGTCATCGTCATTGTCTGCATCGAAACTGATAATGGAGGTTGGGCTTATATCAGTAGTCGAAGGTTTAATTTCGCTGGCAAAAACAAAAGTTCCATTTTTATTATTTCTATAATAGTAGGCTGTTGATATTCCAATTGATTGACTAAACCCGTTCATCAAAATATCCTGAAAACCATCGGAGTTCATGTCAGCAAAGCTTATGGAAGATAATACGAAATCTTGAAAGGTTGACATTGTGTCTTCTAGGAAGTTACCTAATCCGTCATTGGTATAAAGTTTGGAAATGGGTTTATTCGCCTCGGTACTAAAGCCTGTAATAAGAAGGTCGTCGTCTCCGTCATTTTCAATATCTCCAAATGCGATAGACGATGCATAAACATTATCGAAAGGGATATTTAAATCTTCTGAAAAGTTACCACTTCCATCATTTTTATAGAGTTTAGTACTTCCTCCGCTTCCGTTATGACCCGTTATGATGAGGTCATAATCTGAATCAAGATCGATATCATTAAAGGCAATAGAAGATTGGTGAACGCCTTCAAATAAGTTTTGGGAAGACTCTTCGAAAAAACCGGAGCCATCATTTATAAAAAGTTTGGCAATACTATTATCTTGACCTTTACTGCCTGTTATAAACAAGTCGGGGTCATTGTCAGCATCTACATCAGCAAAAGCCACAGAAGAGAAATACACTCCCGGTAAGTTGTTTGTTTCAGTTAAAGTGAAGTTTCCAAGGCCGTCGTTTATATATATTAGAGCTATTGGAATATCGTCACTATTCATTCCGGTGATGAGTAAGTCTTCATCATTATCCATGTCGATATCTGCAAACGATACTGAAGAACGATAGACCCCTTCAAACGGGCTGTCAGCCTGTTCAGTAAAGTTTCCTCCAGACTTATTTAAATATAATTTTGAAACGTTTATTCCTCCAGGAGCTACACCAGAAATTAAGACATCTTCTCTACCATCATTATTGACATCTGAAACATCTATCGATGACCACGTAGTAGCAGTAAAAGGGGAAGGGGCTAACTCTGTGAAAGTTTGTGCTTGGCTAGTAGTTGCAAATAATAGGAGAAGTAAAAGAGTTTTTTGCCAAAGATTCATGGATTCGGGTTTATTTGAATCCAATATAATCCCTTCTAATTAAATGATTCACAATTCAGGTAAATTATTACTAAAAAGATTATCCATCTAAACTCATCGCTTAACAAACTTCAAAGACTCACTCTTAAGTCCTTCTTGGTATTTGATAATATAGGTTCCTAAAGGTAATCTGCTAATGTCAATCACTTGTTCTTTGAGACTGCTTTCCCAAGTTTTTATCTCTAAACCTGAAGCATTGAAAATCTGATATTCAAAGTTTTCTTCAGGCTCATACCCAAGGTCAAGCTTTAGATGTTCTCCGCTTGGGTTAGGATAAAGTACTATTGATGATTCCAACTCATTTGCTAATGGAATCAGTGTGAGATTTAGGCTAACAGTAGAGTCACAGCCAGACTGATTTGTTAAAGTGTAGGTGGCGGTGTTATTACTTTCATAATATGTATTGCCGTCTATCCATTGGTATTCGCCTGTGGCGTTTACAGTGTCTGAATAGAATGAAGGTTTGAACAGATTGAGATAGAGTAAAACTGTTGGATTACATTCAGAGCGGGGGGAAATACTGTCACCAGTTGCAATATATTCAGCATTGTAATTGCTACTATAAAATGTCTCTCCGTTTATCCAGGTATAACTAGAGTCACAGCTCTTTACCTCATCAATGGAATAGCGTGATGCACTGCCATCATTTAAATATATTCTGGCATCGGGTAAACCTACCAAATCTGTTCCAGAAACAAATAAATCAATATCTCCATCTAAATCAATGTCTTTAGCAATGATATTGGCGGTTGCAAGTGTTTTAAAATTGTCACAGGTTTCTTTGAATCTTCTGTTTTCAACATTAATAAAAAGACTGGAATTATATTCATAAAAGGTAATATTTGCATGAACCCTACTATAACTCCCTTTTCCACGACCAATAGCTATTAGATCATTTGTTAGGTCATTATTAAAGTCAGCTACAGCTGTACCAGCATTACCGAAGCTTTTCTGAGAACTTATTGCTTTGAATTGGCCGGCGTCATTTCTAAAAAATGCGGAGGTAGATTCACTTTGCCAACCGTAATGTCTTTCGTTAAAAATGTCATGATCGCCATCACCATCAATATCAATTAAAGTTTTCAAACCCGTCGGACTTCCACTTAGTTGCAAATCATAAAATTCAATGTCTTCGAGGCTAAAGGAGCCATTTGAATTAAAGAATGCTTTGGTATTGTATCCCTCTTCTGAAAGCCAAATGGATGGGCTCAAAAATAAATCTGGTAATTGATCATCATTGATGAAACCGAAATCAAATTGATATTGCAAACCAGACAATAACTCTGAATAGTCAACTTTGGTAAAGGTGCCATTCTCTAATCCTAAGTATAAATAGAGAAATGGTTTTTGATTGTTCATGCCCGAAATTCCAAAGTCATTGATGGCATCTCCATTGATGTCCGCCATTTTTATTCTTTCCACTATTTCTTCCTTGAAGCCTAGAAAAGCTTGTTCTGTATAATTTCCAGAGTCAGTTTTAATAAATACTTTTGAAAAACTACCACCATCAGCGTCGATTCCAGACATAAAAAGGTCGTCATTTTTGTCATTATTAAAATCAGAATTTAGTAAAAATGCATTTTTTAAATTAGGAAATTGGGTATTATTGAAAGGCATAAACTCACCGTTTTTTTTATTCAAAAACAATAAAGTTTGTGGGTCTCCTGCCTGATTTTCTCCTGATAATATAAGGTCAGGGTATTGGTCATTATTCAAATGGATGAAGCTGCTTGCTGGATTTACAAGTTCTCCAAAAAGCTTTCCTCTCTCCAAGATAAATCTACCATTACCACCATTTTTGTATACATAATTTTCATACCAAGACCCACGAGCTTCATTACGATATCCATTAACTATGAAGTCTAAATTACCATCATTGTCCAGATCTACGACTTTCAACTCACCCGTCACATTGACAAGGTTCTGAACAGTATCTTTTAAGAACCTTCCATTTTTTTGATTAATGTATAAATTCAGCTCAGATACTATATGAGGGTATAATTGGCTAGTGATGTTTTTGTAGCCAGATAATAACATATCTGGGAAGCCATCATTATTGATGTCAATGAAATCAATATTGGAATTATAGCCCTGAAAAGGTTCATTATTTACCTTTTCGAAACCACCTACTGCATCATTGAGATAAGTTTCAGTTAAATAGGAATAATCATTAGGACCTGAGATTATAATATCTTTATTTCCATCTAAATTCAAGTCCTTAATCTTTATTTTAGGTCTGTTAGCCCCAATCAACTTGGCCCCTATATTTTCCTGAAATACTCCTGTTCCATTATTCATGTATAATTTTGTGACATAAGCTGATGGCCATGTTGGGTGCCATTGAATATTTCCTCCAATAACTATATCAATATCTCCATCTCCATCAATATCGTTTAATTTTGAATTGGCATCATAACATCCAAAGATGTTCTGCTCTGGATATAAAATAAAGGAAGTGTCATTTTTGTTTTCTAAAAGATATGTAAGAGGATAGCTTTTAGAGGCATAAATACTTATTGATGAGTCTATTTCTAACGTTCTACCTGAGACAATCAGATCAATATCATTATCTGAATCAATGTCACCAATTTCAAAATTGGAATTATGAAGTGTGGGGATATCTAAATCGATAGAATGTTTAGAAAAATTTCCCGTTCCATCATTAATGAACTTGATATAGGAAAACTTTTTTACGTCTTCCTCTGAGGATAGAATAGTCAAGAAAACAATATCGGTATCTCCATCATTATCTAAATCTATAACCTTGAAAGGGTCATCAAGGTCGTTTTGGAGCAATTGAGTTTTGAAATTACCTGAACCATCATTAATAAGGATTTCTTTACCAGACATCATTAAATCCATATTCCCATCCAGGTTAAAATCGGCATGTTCTATTTGATTGACTTTTGAAATTTTATCTAAAGTGTTCTTCTTAGTCTGGTCGATGAAATTTTGAGCAAAAACAGGAGAAGACAAAAAGCAAAGAAATAGAAGAAGAGATAAAAGTTGTTTCATATCGCCAATATTGATGTATGTATTGCGAAAATCATAGTTTAATTTCAGCCTTTGGTCGGCTTGACTAAGATAGTTTGAAAGCTTCTTAAACCAAAGCCCCCTCACTGCAATTCTTGCATATTTCCACCTCTGAGCGAGATGAAATTAAGGCCCTTCTGAAATTAGTATAAGAAGACGAATTCCAGACTTCTTTGAAAGACTGGTCTTGCAAAGAACCCATTGGGTGCTCAGCATCTTTGTCAAAACAGCAAGGTACTAAAGTGCCATCCCATGTGATTACGCAGCTATGCCACATTTTCCAGCAGTGGTCCAGCAGTTTGTTTTTAATACTGAAAGTACCGTCTTGATTGTCTTTATATCGAGAGTATTTGTCTATGGTCGGGATAAGTTCATTGCCATTTTCATACTCATATATTTGAGCAGTTTTGAGCTTAACTTCGTCTACCCCTAATTCATTTGCAAGCTTGTAAACATCGGCTATTTGGTGCTCATTTGGTTTTACCACCAAAAACTGAAAAATAACATGGGGTGTTTTAGATTTTAATCTTTTTTTAGCTTCAATTAAGTTTTTCGTACCCTCCAAAACCTTCTCTAGTTTGCCGCCCACACGGTACTGTTGGTAGGTTTCTTGGGTAGTGCCATCAATAGAAACTATCATTCTGTCAATACCAGACTTGACTGTTTTCTCTGCCACGTTTGGTGTCAAATAATGAGCATTGGTAGAGGTGGCTGTGTATATTTTCCTTTCTGAAGCAAATTTCACCATTTCTAGGAAATCTGGATGTAGGTAAGGCTCTCCCTGAAAGTAAAAGGTCATATAAATCAATGTATCCTTTAGCTCTTCAATTGCTTTCTCGTAAAGGTCTTTTTGAAGCATGCCAGTAGGGCGAGTGAATGACCGAAGCCCGCTGGGGCACTCAGGACAGCGGAGGTTGCAACTGGTTGTCGGTTCAAAACCTAATGCTAAAGGAAGCCCCGCTATTTTTGGACGTTTGGTGAGTTTTGAAAGGCCGTAACTTCCTAAAATCGACAAACCGTTCCACACTCGTTTAGGCGTGAGTTTGCTTGCAAAATTTAGTTGGTCTTTCAAATTCATTAATCTAATGGGATTTGACTATAAATTGATTGTAAACGTTCTTCGGTTTCTGATGCAAATACTTCTTTTAAGGCACTATTTGCATCTTTTAAGTCCATTAGAAGCATTAAGGCCTGTGTGGCAGAAAATCTTCCATACCATTCAGAGTTATGAACAGCAATATCTTTTAAGAAAGGAATGCTTGCAATCTGTGTAGCGGTATCAGTGCTTACTAGATAGGAACCAAAAATCCCCATAGTTTGGTAAAGCTCTCCGCTGCTAAGTTGACCTAATTTATTCTTAAACCAATCTAAATCTTCAGGTTTTCCTTGCAAAGCTTTGTAGCCAGCCACGGCTGAAAAAATATTTACGTCGTCAATGTTTTCAAATTTCGCTGTTAATTCATCTGCATCAGGTGGCTGGTTAATCAAAATAGCTTCTAAAGCAGCAGCCCTTACCGTATAGGCAGTGTCTTCTAGTGCTTTTCTGAAGAGGAGGTCATTTTGAGGGTTTAGGAAATTCTTCATGGCTAAAATAGCCGCTCCTCTAACCTGAGACCTAGGGTCAATCCGAATTAAGGACTGTAGATTTTTTTCAACCTTTAAAAACTCGTCGCCATCATAATTGAAAAACTTGTGAGCCGCTAGTTCTCTTATTTTCCAAAAATCATCTTCCATTGCTTTTAAAGCTAAGTTCCTTTTCGCTTTGTCAAACATCGGGTTAGGACCCATATTATTGTCTGATTCCTTTTCTGCTGTTATTTCTTTAAAGGCCTTAAATCTAGCTATAGCAGATTTAGAATTTTCAAATTGGCTAATTAGTTCTTTCGTTTTCTGGTTTTGACTAATTACCGCAAGAGCATATCCGTCTGGGTCTATAGCCACGTAAGTAGGTTTGTTTTCTAACTGAAAGCTAAACGTTTGACTTTCTTTATTTATATAAACTTTTTTATGTGTCAAACCTTCATCTGTACCTATTTCTACCACTAGCGGTAGTTGGTATACCCAGTCATTTAAGGAGTCAATAGTTTGGCTAATATTAAGAGATAAAACCTCCGATTTGTAGGAATAGTCGATAGCTAACCTTGGGTGCCCTTTCTTTAAAAACCATTGGTCAAAGAACCAATTGAGGTCTCTACCCGTAACATTTTCAAAAGCTACTCTAAGGTCACTTATTTCAGCATTTTCAAATTTATTCTCTTCCAGATATTGCCTTAGAGCTTCAAAGAAGGCTTGGTCGCCCACTTCATTTCTTAACATATGTAAAATACGACCGCCTTTAGCGTAGGAGTGGCTGTCAAACATGTCTTCCTTGTCGGCATAGCCATATCTAATAACGGGCTCTTGTTTATCTTCTGCTTCATCCAGGTATTGATTTAAGGCAGTAAAATTTAACCAATCACCTTCATCCTTTCCATATTTATGGTGTGCCCACAAATATTCAGAGTAGTCGGCAAAAGCTTCGTTCAAAGGTAAATTAGCCCAAGATTCTGCCGTTACTAAATTACCAAACCAATGATGGAAAAGCTCATGAGCAATTACGGCGTCGTCATTATTGTCAATTATTTGATTATCGTTTTTCTGAATGCCGCTACCATGAATGGTGGCTGAGGTGTTTTCCATGGCTCCGCTCACATAGTCTCTTACAGCTATTTGAGCATATTTTTGCCATGGATACTTGGTTTGAAGAAGCTCTTCAAAATACCTTATCATTTCTGGTGTTCTACCAAAAATGTGATAGGCGTATTTCTCATATTGAGGTTCTACATAATAACTAAGCTCAAAAGCTTTATAGGTCGAATCGGTGACTTTTTTAAAGTCACCAGCAGCTATCATGGTCAAATAAACAGAATGTGGTATGTTTTGAGACCAAGTGTCGGTTTTGGTGCCATCTGCATTTTCTTTGCTGTTTTTTAGCAGGCCGTTTGACAGCGTGGTAAACTGCTTAGGAACAGTGATAGAAATTTCTTGTGTATGTTTTTGATTTGGCGAATCTAAAGTGGGAAACCAACAAGAGTTGTATTCAGTTTCTCCTTCAGACCAAATTTGCTGTGGCTTGTTTTTGTCAGGATTAATGAAATACAAACCTTTATATTCTAAGTCTTTTAAAGCTGGGATTTTACCAAGTTCGTCCGGTTTTGCGGTGTAGTTTATTTTTATGTTGATAGTCTCTTTGGCATTAAAAGGTCTGCCCAATGGTATCTCTAATTTGAGTCCATTGTATTTGAAATCAACAGTTTGGTTATTTAAGGCTATTTTTTTTATATCAAAACCTTTGGCATCAAGTATCAGGTTTTCCTGTGGGTAAAACCATGGCTTTAAGGTCAATTCAGCCTGTGCCTCCAAATGATTTGTAGACCAATCTGGCTTAACATCAAGTTTAGTATGAATAAGGTCAAAGAGTTTTGTTTCTGAGGGATTATAATTTTGTTGAGCATAAGAAATGCTCACCAAAAACATTATAAAAAATAAGCTCCCTGAAAGTTTCTTCATGAATATAGTTTCAATTATTTAAGTCATTAAAATACTGCTCCTTGTCTAGCGTCAAGGTATAGCCGTACTCGTCGTTTTCGTCTAACATGCTCACCTTATAATCTCGCTTAAAAACAAAATCATCTAAACTGGCATAGCCGCCTTTTATCTGAAGTGTTAAAATCAAGGTAGAAGGATTATACGTCCAGCGACATTCGTCTACATCCATGTCAAGAAAATTGACCCCAGCACAGGCGTAAATAGTTTCGCTGCTTTGATAATCGTATTCCAAACGTCCGTTTGGTAAAAATTTCCAAATCATGGTGTTTAGGTCAACTTTCTTTTTTTCATAGTTGACAAATACCAAAGAGTTGTCTTTAATGTCTGATGTTTTAAGAATCCAATTTGTGGATGCGTCTAAAAGCTGCAAATACTGAGCAGACGCCGCATTACCAAATAGGATTAACCCTATAAAAAGGAGTTTTTTCATTTTCTAAGAAATAGTAGTTATTGTTTCGTTCATAAATTTAACGGCTTTTTTCGCTGGAAAGTACGAGGCCAAGAAAGCAATTAAACTAATACCAATAATGGAGATAATTACATCGGACGTTTTCAATAAAATAGGGTAGGCGTCTACGATAGCGTATTGCATGCCCATTTTTAACCAACCGAAGTGCATTTGAGACCAGCAAATTCCTACGCCAATTATTAAACCAATAATTCCTCCAGTAAGAGCTATTATTCCTCCTTCTGATAAGAATATTCTTTTTACCAATGATTCGCTTGCTCCTAAAGCAGATAGCGTTTTTATATCTTCTTTTTTGTCTAAAACAAGCATGGTGAGTGCAAAGAATATATTAAAGCTGGCAATACCGATAATAAAAAGTAAGGCAATAAAAATAAATAGTTTTTCAATTTTAATGGCTCGGTATAAACTAGCGTTTTGCTCATCTCTATCTTTTACTTCGAAGCTATCGCCTAAAATAGATTTAATCTCTTTTTTGACTTGAGCTATTTGGTTTTCGTTAGCAACCTGAATTTCATAACTGGTTCTTTCTCCTTCCATTTCGGTGAGTTTCGCCATTAGCTCTATTGGGATATAGACCAAGTTGTCAAACTGTTGTTCTAAAACAAAGGCACCAGAAACAGGTAACGTAACCTTACTGATGTTACTCTCTGGATTAAGAACATTCATTTTTTGATTCTTAGGATACCAAAGTTCGAGCTGCCTGAGATAGTTGAAAGTTTGAAGATTTAGGGTGTTATAAACGCCACCACCTACAAAGGCATAATTCTCTTCTTCGTATTTTAAGAGAATTTCACCATCAATTACACTTTCCTTTAACTGTGAGTGCGTTTCAAAAGTACTGTCAACGCCTTTGACCTGAACTATTATCTGGTCATCTTCTCTTCTGGCCAGGGCATTGTCCTCAATAACCTGAATCACATTGATTACATTATCAAGTTCTACTATTTTTTGAAATGCTTCTGGGTCAAAATCGAAAGCCTTTGAATTGGCAGATTTAACCTTAACGTCGGGGTCACTACTTTTGAAAATAGTTCTGTTAAGCTCTTCTAGGCCATTAAAAACCGATAAAACTATGATGAGCGAGGCTGTACCCACGCATACGCCCAGCATCGAAATCAACGAAATGAAATGAATGAAACTCCTTTTCTTTCGAGAGAAAAAATACTTTTTCGCAATGTGAAAAGACAAGTTCATGTAGAGCTCTTAATTAGGGTAGACGTCTTCGTCTAAATCAGTTTCTTCTGAAGGAATATCTAAAGTGGAGAAAAGCTCATCCATTTTTTGAGCGTACTCTGCCGTTTCGTCAATATAAAACTGAAAGTTTGGTACTATTCTAAACTGATTTCTTACTCTGTTTCCAAAAAGTCCACGAATCTTCTTTCCGTTATCTTTGATTTTTTCAAGAAGCTCCTCCTTATTATCTACCATCATAAAGCTTAGGTAGATGCGGGCTATGGCCAAGTCTGGTGTAGTTTGAACATCAGTAATGGTTACAAAAGAGCTGCCAATGACATCCTTGAGGTCTTTTTGGAAAATTTCTCCAAGGTCTTTTTGAATCTGACGGGCTATTTGTTTTGGTCTCTTATTTTCCATGAATGTGAAGTGTAAAATGCACTATGCTAATTCTTTGCAAATATCTTGGTTTATTTTGGTTAATCGCTTGTCAAAAGTATAATTTTGCCTTTTCAATTGATAAAAAACAAGGCTTTTGATAACCTTCTTTAGAGCAAATACCTTTTTCCACGTTTTTTCTATTCTAGTATTACTGATGCTGTTTAAGATGCTTTACATTTTAAACGTGCTACCAGTTTTAAATACAGAGTTAGAATGGCTGTTGATAGGCGAACGCTTAAATTCAGATAAAAGTTTGTACAGCGAGATTTGGACCAATACTGGACCACTAAGTGCTTATTTCTATGGCCTGGTTCATTTTTTATTGGGTAGAGGGCAGTTTTATCAGGAAATAGTGGCTTTCTGTTTGGTCTTTATTCAAACTATCTTATTTACTCTTATAGTAAATAATAATAAGGCTTTTGTGGAGCGTAACTATCTGCCTGGTTTATTTTATGCCATAGCAGTATCTCTTTCTTTTGACGCCAATAAGCTCTCTCCAGCATTATTAGCTACCACATTTTTGCTACTTGCCATAAATAGTATTTTCCGTCATATTGAAAATAATGATGGGAGTTCAGAGCCCGTTTTTGAGATGGGTTTGTTTTTGGGTATAGGTTCTTTATTCTGGTATCCTTTTCCTGTCTTTTTAGTTTGGGCTTTATTGAGTTTGATAATGTTTACACCTGTTAAATTTAACCAAGTGCTTTTATTAGTATTAGGTTTTGTTTTACCGATTTTTGTCTCAGCTCTTTTCTTTTATGTGCTAGGGGCTTTTCCAGAGTTTTACGGGTTTTGGATTCAAAAAGGGGCTAGCCTAGAGTTCTTAAAAAGAATAGAAGTATTTGAGGTGTTATTAGTCTATGGACTACCTCTGCTACTCGCCATTTTCGGAATGTTTAAGGTTTTTGGGAATACTCGTTATTCTAACTTTCAAAACAGGAAACAGCAAATAATGGTGCTTTTAGGCATTTTTGCCTTATTAGCATTCTTACTTTCTGATAATTTAGCTACTTATCAGCTGTTATGTATTTCTCCCTTTTTAGGCTTTTTTATGGCTGGCTATTTCTTGCATCTGAAGGGTACTGCTTTTCCAGAAATCTTGTTTTTGGTTTTTCTAACGCTAGTGGTTTTGATAAATAACTTTGGTGTTAGTCCTTTTGTGGGTAAAGGTTATACGCATTTGGCCGACTTGCGAATAGAGAAGGAAACAGAGAAGTCATACATAATAGATAAAGCTATCCTAATCACTGGGTCTAAGAACGATGATTATTTTCAAGCCAAATCTGGTTCGCCTTATTTGAACTGGAGCGTTTCTAAATTTGACTTAGACCACGCTGATATCTATGAGAGTTTAATAAATATAGATGCTATTTTTCAGAAAGAAATGCCAGAATATATCATTGATAATGAGCAGGTTTTTCCTGAAATATTCAGAAGAATACCTGAAATAGGCCGTAAGTATGAGCGAGTAGCAGGCACTCGAAACTTCCGTTTGAAAGACTAAGTATTAGATATTTAATTTGCCTGATTTTATCCTCCTAGCATCTTCTGGTAAGAATCCATTTTACATCGTTTTTTTCCTTTTCTCAATAAGATGCAAGACCCTTTGGTAGAAGTAATCAATCGAGTATTCAGAATATATTAAAAACCAGCCTTAGAGTATTCAACAAATCAGCATCCATTTATTGAAAAATGGACGAACTATAATCGCTACAAATTTATATGGTCTTGCTATAAAGGCTAAAGTGCTATTGATAAGTTGTATTTAGGCACAAGCTATTTTATCAACTCTTCTGCCATGTCTTCCGCCTTCAAATTCGGTAGCAAGAAACGTTTTGACAAACTCTAGAGCAGTTTCTTCTGAAACAAATCTTGCTGGAATACAGATAACATTGGCATTGTTATGTAATCTAATAAGCTTTACTACCTCTAAATCCCAAGCTAAGCCAGCTCTTATGCCTTGATGTTTATTTGCAGTCATGCAAACGCCGTTACCGCTACCACAAATTAAAATACCAAATTCGTATTCGCCTTTTTCAATAGCATCGCATAATGGATGTACAGAGTCAGGGTAGTCAAAGGAGTCTGTAGAGTAAGGTCCAAAATCTGCTGTTTCAAAGTTTTGCCCTTGCATCCAGTTAAGAATTAACTTTTTGTAATCAAAACCTGCATGATCTCCTCCAATTGCTATTTTCATCTTAGAATTATCTATTTTTAAAGCGTACTTACGTTTCACGGGTAAAAGTACAAGACTTTATAAAATCAATCAACGAACTATGTTAAATAATAACGAAGAAGAAATAAAAATCAAAAAGGCTTTTGCTGAAAAGGATTGGAGCGAGATTCAGAGCCAAGACAGCTGGCAGATATTTAAGGCTATTGCGGAATTTGTAGAAGGTTATGATAAAATGGCCAAAATTGGTCCTAGCGTATCAATTTTTGGTTCGGCAAGAACAAAACCTGACCATAAATATTACAAGATGTCTGTAGAAATAGCTGAGAAATTAGTGGAGAAAGGCTATGGTGTTATAACTGGTGGCGGGCCTGGGATTATGGAAGCGGGTAATAAAGGTGCTCAGCAAAGTGGAGGAAAGTCAATTGGACTGAATATTAAGTTGCCTTTTGAGGCCGTTCCTAACAAATATGTGGACGTAGATAAGAGTATCAACTTTGATTATTTCTTTGCTCGTAAAGTCTGCTTTATGAAATATTCTCAGGGTTTCATTGTGATGCCTGGTGGTTTTGGAACTATGGACGAGCTTTTTGAAGCTTTAACACTTATTCAAACTAAGAAAGTTGGAAGGTTTCCAATAGTCCTTGTAGGTATTTCTTACTGGGGAGGCCTTTTAGAATGGATAAAAAATGTGATGGGAGACGAGGGTGGTAATATTAGTCCTGAAGACATCGACTTGGTAAAACTAGTAGATTCACCAGACGATGCCATCAATGTTATTACAGAGTTTTATGACAAATACATGCTTAAACCTAACTTCTAAGCTTAGTATTTCCAGTCAAAAGAATTGATGTTTTCGGCAATTTTCTTACCCTCATCTAATCCAACTATGTTGTCTTGAGGTGTATGAATGCCGCCTAGAATTCTAGAATATCCACACTCTTCGGCTAGTTCCCAGATAGTATCAAAATTGCGAGTTTTGAATTCCACTTTTCTAATACTATCCCAAGGTCTTCCTGTGTGGAAATCATCTGAGATTTTATTTTCGTTGCCGAAAACATCAATTAAAGCAGTAGCAGTAGCAGCTATTTGAGACGAATGCCCTGATGTAAAAGCTGGGAAAGGTGGCTCTGGCCAAAACTGAACAAACCTGCCATCTATATTTCTTGAAATAAAGTTTTTAGGTCTTTCTGCATGGTAAAAGTATTTGCATTTCCATACGTTAATAAAAGCATCTGCAGTAGACATTCCTACTTTAGCAAAAGCAGAAGTGGCCTCAAAAAGGTTATTTTGCTTTTCTTTTATCAAACCAGCTGTTAAATAATAAGAGTGACCTGGAGGGCTTGAAGAAACGGCAGGGTCATCTCCCCACCATAATGCTATTTCCTTTTCTTCCTGTGTAAGCGAAATGTTTTTTTCGTAAACCAGCATCATATCTTTGTAGTACTGGCTGTCTTTATCATTGTCTGATTCCATGAAGACAGGTATCTCCATTTCTGAATTTGCTGGGGCAAAAGTTCTGTTTTCTCCCCAGTATGGGTGCATAGGGGCGGCAATGCTTGATTGACCAGCAACTGGTGGTGACCAATACGTTCTACCTGTTGGGTAATCATAATCAAAATCAAAGGTTTTTAAAAAGCCTTCGTGCCCTTTATCTAGTTTAGACCATTCAAAGATTTGACGAGCCACTAGTTTTCCGTAAAGGTCAGAAGCATTGACAGTGGCCTGAGTTACAGAATCTTTTAACTTTTCTGCAATTATTAGGTCATAAAGTGAATCAATTTTTGCACTGATTTGGGTAGGTGCATGGGGATATAAAGCATGAATGATTTCTTTTTGACCCGCATTTAGAGCTATTTCCCAGTTCATTTCTTGGCCTTCTTCTGGGTCTGGTGTAGACCCTAAACCACTTAAGTCTGAGGTAATAGACTTGAAAACAATACTACCTTTTACGGTAGACTCATACATGGTCAATCCAAAGTAACCAAGACATCTAGAAGCATAAGTAGGGGAGTTGTCAGGCGACCCTTTAACCACCGCAAGTGTTACTTCAGACCACCTTAATGCCGTTTCGGGGGAAATAGAAAGTTCTACGGGTTCTGGCTCTGGCTCAGGAATAATTTCTTCTTGGGTTTTCTCTTTACAAGCATGAAAACTTGCAAATAATAAAATGCCAAGGAGGTAGGTTAAATTCTTTTTCATTTTAATCTTCGATACTAAAATCGATGTATGGAGAAAGTTCTCTTATTAATTCAGGATTTAAAACTCTAATGGGTTTTAAGTCTTCTATCGTTTCAAAATTACCATGTTGCTTTCTATAGGCAATAATCGCTTTTTTCTGATAGGTTTTTAAAAGAGAGATTTTCCAGTCAATAGCTTCGATTTTGTTAATTTTTACTTTTTTATGGGGCTCATTAAGAAAAGCAAATTTGACTAATTCTTTATAAGTGCTGTCCGATAATCCATAGGTGTTTTTTACTTGTTCTAATTTATAAAAGCCACCTAAGCCATCACGGTATTTAATAATTCTTTTGGCAAAAACTTCGCCAATCCCTCTGATTTGGGTTAAATCTTCAATGGAAGCCAAATTTACATCAAATGGAGCTATGACGGGGGCTTTAAATGCAATTTTTACACTCGTGGTGTCCTCATAAATTCTTTCAAAGTTATTGTAATCCCTATCATCTTCTTGCGATGGTAAGTCTATGTAGGGTTCTATTCGCTTGTATACATTTTCGCTAAGACCATATACTTTGAGTAATTCTTCTTTAGTCTTATACACTTTTCCTTTGTTTCTGAAATTTATGAGGTTTTTGGCCGCATATTTTGGTATCCCATTTTTTAGCAATGTTTCTTCTGTTGCCGTATTTGGATTGAAAATGGAGTAGTTGAAGTTTTTAGATGAGGGAATCTTGGATTTAAACCTATCCCGTTCCTTTGATTTAAGTTCGCTTAAAGGCTTATCGAGATTGTTATATTCGGAAAGCACAATTTTAATCTCATTGTTGCTAAAATAATGATTAAAGAAGATGACACCGGAAGTGAGTAGTATTCCAGCACAAGTTCCCCAAAGGATTCTTAACGATTCGTGTTTGTTAACCTCAAAATAGTCTTTGAGAAATTGAATTACTTTTGTCATGTAGATGAGTTAGTAGGTTACTCATCAGAAATTTACGAATAATTCGGGCTTTTTAAAAAGCTTGCTTTATCTTTTTTCCAGTTTAGACATAAAGTATACCATGATTGAAAGTGCTATAAATCCTAAAAGAACAAGGGAACTAAATTTAAAGCAAATATTTCCGCCAGAAGCAGTAGAAATACACTTTTCTGGAGGGTATCCCTTTTCAAACATAGATTGAAATGCTAGCCAAAAAAATAAAAGTGACACCCCAAAAAGGAGTGCCATTTTTGATAATATTTTAGTCAGAGAATTCATTCTTTGAAAAATACTCGTTTAACGCGGTGACCAATTTTTGTTAGTATTTCATAAGGTATGGTTTGAAGAGTTTCGGCAATGCTGAAAATAGGCTGATTTGCTCCGAAAATCTCTACGGTATCATCTTCTGCCGCTATGGCGTTTGTAATGTCTATCATGGTCATGTCCATGCATACATTGCCTATAGTTGGGCATAAGGTGCCATTAACCCATACCTTGCCTTTTCCGTTAGAAAGATGTCTGTCAAAACCATCTGCATAACCTATGGCTATGGTTGCCACTTTTATGTCAGACTTGGCTATCCCAATTCTACCGTAACCAATAGTTTCTCCCTTTTTAACAGTTTTTATTTGAGAGATAGTTGTTTTTAAAGTCCCTACGGTCTGTAAGTCTTCTTGCGATTGATGATTGGCTTCAATGCCGTAAAGACCAATTCCTAACCTAACCATATCAAAAGCTGCATTAGGATATCTAATGATTCCTGCAGAATTAAGAATGTGGCGGAGTGGCTGGTAGCCTAACTTTTCAATTATTGCATCAGAAAGTTCTTTAAACGTATTTATCTGCTCTTTTGAAAACGAGTCGTGAGCTTTATTATCTGCTCCAGCTAAGTGACTAAATATAGACGCCACTTCTAACTTACTGTTCGCTTCTAATAACTTTATTAACTCCTTAATGTCATCTGATTTGAAACCAAGTCTATTCATCCCGGTGTCCAGTTTTAAATGCACTTTAATCTTGACGTCACTTACATGGGCTGCATCTATAAATGCAGAAAATTCTCTTACATTTTTAAGACTATAAAGCTCTGGTTCTAAATCGTATTCTAAAACCTTCGAAAAACTTTCTGGCTGCGTATTTAATATTAGAATTGGCGATTCTATACCATTTTGACGCAGCTCTACCGCCTCGTCTGTATAGGCTACTGCCAAATAGTCAACCCGGTGATACTGTAGCAAACTAGCTATTTCAGTGCTGCCACTGCCGTATGCCGAGGCTTTTACCATCGCCATTATTTTGGTTTCGGGTTTAACCTTACTCTTATAATAATTTAAGTTATGAGTAATAGCGTCCAAATTGATTTCAAAAACAGTTCCATGAGCCTTGCTGACCAACTTTTTGACTATTTTTTCAAAAGAGAAATTTCGAGCTCCTTTGATAAGAATCAATTCGTTTTCAAATGATTTGAGCGGATGCTTCTCTAAAAACTCATTGACCGATAGGTAACAATCAATGTTTCGGATAAAAGCTGCATTTTTTGAAATGTCAGGACCAATACCTATTACTTTTTCAACACCAGCACCAAGGAGTAAATCGTTTATTTGTTGATATAAGGCACGCTCGTTTAAGCCAGATTGAAGTACATCACTAAGTATGACAGTTTTCTGTCTGTTTATGTGATGTTGGTTCATAAAGTTTAAAGCCATGGCTAGTCCGCCAAAATCGTTATTATAACTGTCGTCAATCAAATAACAGTTTCTAATACCTTCTTTCAGCTCTAATCGCATTGCTACGGGTTTTAAACCGTCAATGCCAGCCTGAATGATAGAAAGGCATTCTTTGTCGGAATGATTTTCTTTTAAAAGTGTAAAGGCTGTGAAAAAGCAGTGAATTACGTTTTCTATAGATGCATCATCAATAAATGGTATTCTAAGAGCATAATCTCCACCGTTCCAATAGATAGATAATAAGCTGAAGTCTTTCTTTTTTATTACTTCTATTTGCGTAGTTCCTTTCTGGTTTTTAGACCAAGCTATCAGTTCTATTTTAGGATTGACAGCAGATAAGAAAATTCTTATTTCTTCGTGAAGCTCTAAATAATCTTGGCAGTAAACCAATACTTTGCTATGCCTGAAAAGCCTAAGCTTTTCGGTTATCTTCTGTTTTTTACTTCTAAAGCCTTCATTATGGGCAGAGCCAATATTGGTAAAAATCCCATAATCTGGCTGTAAAATGTCTTGTAATTTTTGCATCTCAGCAGGTTGCGAAATACCTGCTTCAAAAATTCCTAAATTATGATTTTCATTTATTTGCCAAGCCGAAAGTGGAACGCCAATTTGTGAATTATAGCTCCTAGGACTCTTTACTAAAGAGAAACTTCCCTGAAGAATTACAGAAAGCCATTCTTTTACTATGGTTTTTCCATTACTTCCAGTAATGCCTACTACGGGTAAATCAAAGGATTCACGATGCTTTTTTACTAAAGATTGTAAGGCTTGAATGGTGTTTTCGACGGGCCAAAAAGTAGCCTTTTTTTCTAAATCACTATGTTTTTCAAGCCACTCTTTTTGTACCACAAACTCTCCAACACCTTCTTTGATAAGTTGTTCTATAAATAAATGTCCGTTGTGCCTGTCGCCCTCAATAGCTATGAAAAGGGTTTCTGAAGGTTGAGATAAGAATCTGCTATCGGTAAGAAGTATTTTATTTTTAGGCTTAAGCACTGCTAAAATTTATTGTGATGTAAAATGCAAAGTTACATTTAATCATACGAAAGAGAGGTATTCAAAATCAGAATTTCTCTATTAAACGGCTGTTTAAAACCTAGGGTATTTGGTAACTTGCAACCAAATAAGTGAAGAAGAATGATAGAGACGCATGCTCATATTTATGATGAGCAATTTAAGGAAGACAAAGATGCAATGCTGGCGAGGGCTAGAGCTGTGGGAATTAAAGAGATTTGGATGCCGAACTGCAATAGCGAAACTATAGGGGGGATGCTTAGCTTAGAGGAGGAAAATCCTGATTTCTGTAGGCCTATGATGGGTTTGCATCCTTGTTATGTTAAAGCCGACTATCAGGAAGAACTTGATTTAGTGGCCTCTTGGCTAGAGAAGAGAAGCTTCAAAATGATTGGCGAGATTGGTCTTGATTTTTATTGGGATCTAACATTTGTCAAAGAGCAGGAAGATGCTTTTTTAGCTCAATTAGCTTTAGCAAAGAAATATAACATTCCAATTTGTATACATTCTAGAAACTCGAAGAAAAATGAGCATAACGCTATCATTAGATGCTGCGAGCTTATAGAGGAATTTGGCTGGAAGGATTTACGAGGTATATTTCATTGTTTCTCTGGAAACCTAGAAGAAGCCAAACGGGTAATTAGTCTTAATTTTTTATTAGGTATTGGCGGTGTGGCTACTTTTAAAAATGGAGGTTTAGATAAGGTTTTGCCTTACCTTTCTTTGGAAAACATAGTTTTAGAAACGGATTCTCCCTATTTAGCTCCAGTGCCTCATAGGGGAAAACGAAACGAAGTGAGTTACATAGATTTAGTGGCAGACAGGGTGGCTTTTCTTATGACAATAGAAAAGGAAGAGGTTATAAGCAAAACAAGTGAAAACGCAGTTAAATTGATATCATAAGCCTTATGGGTAAAGTTTGGATAGTATTATTAGTTTTTATTTCGAGTTCATCTTTCGCTCAAAACTTAGCACCTGAGATTGCCAATTATGACATTACTGTCAGTTTAGATACTAAGACTAAAACCCTTTTTGGTGGGCAAGTTTTAACATGGACTAATACAAGTCCGGTTCCTGTCAATGAGCTTCAATTTCATCTCTATTTAAATGCTTTTAGGGATAAGAAATCTACTTTGATGAAAGAGTCTGGCGGTAGACTAAGAAACAACACTTTCAAAAAATCGGGTTATGGTAATATTTATATTACTGATTTTAAATCTGACCGTGGAGAGCAACTGCTAGGTGGTATAAAATATATTCAGCCAGATGATTTTAATAAAGATGACCGTACGGTAATTTCTGTCCCTTTAAAGAAGGAATTGAAAGCGGGAGAGACTATTGTTTTAACTATTGGCTTTAAAGCTAAATTACCCAAAGTATTTGCGAGAACAGGTTATGGAGCCAACGATTATTATTTAGTAGGGCAGTGGTTTCCTAAAATTGGTGTTTTTGAACAAAACGCTGTGGGTAAATGGGCTTGGAACTGCCATCAGTTTCATGCTAACTCTGAGTTTTATGCAGATTTTGGCAAATACAAAGTTAATATTACGCTGCCCGAGTCTTTAAAAGTGGGAGCTACTGGCAAGCAAGTACTAAGTACTCGACTTAAAAATGGTTTAAAAACTGTGGTTTTTGAAGCAGATGATGTGCATGATTTTGCTTGGACGGCTTCCCCTACATTTAAGGTTTTTGAGAAAAAATGGAAGCACGTGACTATGAAAGCCATGATGCAGCCCGAGCATGCTGGACAGGCTAAAAGGTATTTTGATGCTGCAGAAAAGTCTATGGCTTATTTTGAAAAAACACTGGGGATATATCCATATAGCACGCTCACCATGGTAGACCCTCCTGTAGAGAGTAGCGGCTCAGGGGGAATGGAATATCCTACTTTTATTACTTGTGGCTCTTATTGGGGTGTAGGGCAGTGGTTAAAAATGGCAGAGATGGTTACGGTGCATGAGCTAGGGCATCAGTATTTCCAAGGTATTTTGGCGAGTAATGAGTTTGAACAGTCTTTTTTAGATGAAGGCTTTAACCAGTATATGGAGGGGAGAATAATGGATGAAAGCTATGGTTCCGGAGCACAGTTTGACCTTTTTGGTTTTAAAATTGGCGATACGGAATCTTCTAGGTACTCATACGTTACTATGGAATATCCAGAAATGGCAAGTATAAATAAACCTTCATGGAAATACCCAAAAGGTGTTTACGGTGAGTTAACCTATACCAAAACTGCTACTATCTTAATGTCTTTTGAAAATTTAGTAGGTCGTGAAAAAATGGATTTGGTATTGAAAAGCTATTATGAAAAGTGGCGATTTAAACACCCTAAATTGAGCGATTTTGTGTTAGAGGTGAATGAGGTCTTGGGTGAAGATTATAACTGGTATTTTAACCAAGCTTTTGAAAAGTCATATTCATGCGATTACTCCGTAGATACCCTGAGCAATGAAGAGAATGAATCATATTTCATTTTAAAAAGAAAGGGCAAATTTAAATTCCCCGTAGAAGTTTTAGTAGGCTTTGAAGATGGTAGTGAGGAAGCTTTTGTTTGGGAGAGTGAAAAGTATAGCGAGCAGTTCGATTATACTAAATCGTTGAAGTTTGTCAAAATTGACCCGCAAAAGAAAAATCTAATGGATTTGAATTTGATTAATAATCAATATGCTGTAGAGCCCTCAGATACATTTTTGGCGAAGTATAATACAAAGGCTTTATTTTGGCTACAGCACTTTGTTTCCGCCTTCTTATTCTGGATAGGATAAAAGCAATTATCTGGTGATAATCACTTTTGCCCTTTCACAAATTCCACCAATAGGAGGATTGTATTTTGAAACGCCTACGGTCACTTTTTTGACAGAGCTGTAGGTATCCTTTATTTTCTCTATAATATCATGGGCTACGTGCTCTAAAAGTCTGTGCTTGGTCTGCATGACAGATAGCACAAGTTGATAAAGTTCTTCGTAATTGATAGTGTCTTTTAGCTTGTCAGATTCGGCAGCATTGCTTAAATCAGCCTCAATACTAAGGTCAATCGAATATTTGTTGCCAATCTTCTGCTCCTCATCATAATAACCATGATAAGCGAAAAACTCCATTCCTTCTAAGGAAATTAAATCCATAATTTGTGTTTTTACTTATCCTAAACTATCGAAGAATGAGCCACTACCTTCTTCCGAAGTCTTATCGGCAACCATGTCATTGATAGTTTTTACTTTAGGAGCTGTTTCTGCAATACTCGTTCCTTCTTTCTCAACCATCGCTTTTTTAAGAGCGGCTTTTACTTTGTTTACTCTATCAAGCATTTCTTCAGTAGCTTGTTCTGGCGTAGGAGTAGCTTCGAAATCTGGTTTTGGCTCAGCAGCCTTTGGTGCTTCTTTTTTACCACCAATTAATTCTTCTTTCAGAGCTTCTAATTCGTCCCATTTGCCTGAGTCGGCTAACATAGCTTGCTCAGCCCATGTAGAAGGGTCATGCATGGCAAAGTTAGAGCCAGCGTAACCTAAAATCTCCTTTACTTGATAACCTGGTTTAGTGGCTAAGTCTCTATAAGATTTAATATCGTTGGCGTTTAATACCTCAGCTATTTTTGGCCCAATACCTTCAATTACGGTTAAATCATCCTCTTTTTGAGGGATTTCTTCTTCTTCAGCCTCTGCTGACTCCGGAGTAGGGTCATTTTTCTCTAAAACAAGATTGTTTGCAGAGGAAGCAAAACCTTGAACATCTTCAGGCTCTTCAGTTTGAAGTTCTTCTTTATAAATTTCTTGAGGAGTTTCAACTTCCGGAGTGTTTTCTTCAATCACTTCCGGAAGTTTAGCTTCAATTTTAGGAGAAGCTACTGGCGGAGCAATAGCAATACCTTCAATTTTTTGTGAAGTAAGCGAGCTAATTGCTTGTAGTTGATTTACAACCTCTTGTTTATATGATTCTAGAGCTGCTATTTCTGTTTTTAGACTAGATTCTTGATTTATCAAAGCCTGTTGGCTTTCACTAACAGCAGTTTTTGCATTTGAAAGAATACTCTCTGATTGACTATTGGCAGACGATAATATAGTTTCAGATTCACTTTTGGCTTTAACCAAAATCATTTCCGCCTCTTTTTTCGCGTTTTCAACAATGTTTGATGACGAAAGTTGAGCTTCTTCAAGTTTTCTTTCCGCCTCTATTCTTGCGTGCTCTGTGATTTTATTGCTTGTAGTTTCAGCACTTTGAAGTGTTTTAATAAGAGACATTTCTACCTCTCTAAGTTTAGCCGCTTCCTTCTCCGCAATTTCCAACTGCATTCTAAGCATTTTGGATTCATTGCTCGTTCTTTCCCACTCAGAGGCTAAATTATTTAAAAATATATCTACTTCTTCAATGTTATATCCTCTAAAGGATTTTTCAAATTCGTGTTGTTTTATCTCTAAAGCAGTTATTTTCATTCTTCTTTTTTTAATCAGGAAACGTAAAACGCAAAATTACAGCACTTTTACCAAAAAGGGAATTTATTGCCCTTTTTTAAATAAAACGACTATTTAAGGCTCATATTGAGTGGCTTTCCATAAAGATAAGCTTCTATCATCACTTGCCGAAACGAATTTTTCATCTGATAACCAGTGCAGTCGGTTTACCGATGTACCATGTCCTGCATGTCTGGCTTGATCTATCACTTTTAAGAGCTTATAGGTTTGAGCATCCCATAGCTTTATTGACTTGTCCATACTGCAGGTAGCTATCAATGTTCCAGAAGGATTTACCGCAATATGATTGATGGTAAACATGTGAGCCACCATTTGCTCTTCTAGTTTATAGTTATCATTTATATTCCAAACTTTCAAATGAGCATCTCGAGAACCACTTAAAAGCGTTTGATAATCGGCACTATACTTCACCGCAAAAACAGAATTCCTGTGAGCGTTTATTTGTTTTTTGAGTTCTAGTGTTTGTAAATCAAAAATTCGGATGGTATTGTCTGAAAAGCCTGCGGCCAATTCCCTTTCAACGGGATTAATTGATAAGGATCGGACACTTTTTGCAGATGATTTAATATGTTTCTTAAAAGCCATGAGCTCACTATCAATCACAGTAATGACACCATCGCCACCAGCTACAAACACCAAGTTCTTATACGTTTTGATGTCAAACACTGCGGCTTTGTTTAAGGCCAATGTCGCTATCTCTTTTCTGGTAGCTAGGTCAATTAAATGTAAACCTTCAAAGTTCTGAGCGGCCCAAACTCTATTTTGTGATTTTTCAAAATGCACAGCATAGATTGAGTTTTTCATTTGAGCAAGTGGCTTGCCCAAATCAGAGTTCCGGGTATCCCATTCCACTAAGAGTCCATCTCCAGATGCAGAAATAAATTTATTTTCATCGGAGTGGCCAGTGACGTTATAAACGCAATCCCTATGACCTGTGTAAGATTCTAATTTCTCGGCTTCATATTTCATATAGACTTCTAAAAAGGAGATATTTGATTTTCAAAGATAGATTATGCCAGTACGGTTTCAAAAGGAATGTGCAAGTGGAGCTCATATATTAGTATGGGAGTCAATAGAGGAGGAAATTCAGTTAATGTCTGAGTTGCCTTCAAGTATTTTGACAGATGCTGAGCTCGAGAAAATTATTACACCGAGAAAAAAACTGGAAATGCTTACCAGTAGAGTTGCTATTCGGCATTTAGCCAAATACCTAAATATTTCTTTTGACGGTGTCAAAAAAGACGAACACGGCAAGCCTTATTTGGTTAATACCAAATGGGAAATGTCAATTACACACTCCAAGAATTTTATTGGTGTAATTATGCATCCACATTTACCGGTAGGTATCGACATTGAAAAACCACAAACTAAAATGTGGCGGATATTGCCAAGGTTATATTCCGAAACTGAAATTAAAGCCGTAGGCAATAATCTGGAAACATTGTCTGTGTATTGGTCAGCCAAAGAAGCCTTATATAAACTTTACGGAAAACGAGGCGTTGATTTTGTCAAAAACCTCAGATTACACGAAAGTACAGAAGGGCTTATGGGCGAAATTATTATGCCGAACTATCACAAAAGACACCATATTCTTCAAGAAAAAATTGAAGACTATATCTTAGTCTGGACTGTTTAAACCGCAGTTAATAAGTCAGAGAAAGAGATTCCAAAGTGAGATTCGGTATAGATACTTTTACCATCTTTAATCAGTAGTACTTGTGGTGATTCATGCTCCACAGAAAAGGTTTCCGCTACTGCAGCAGATAAACTTCTGTTTTGTAACAAATCCAAGTAGTAAGCTTTTATATTTTTAGCTTCATCCTCGTTCCAGTTTCTTTCTAATCTAGACATAGAAGTGCCGCTTATAGGGCAGGTAGTACTATGTTTGAATATTAAAACGGGTCTTTCTTGAGATTCCTCTTTAATAGTTTGAAGTTGTTGTTCTTGATTTAATGGAGTCCAGTTCATCTTATTTTTTGCTGATGTTTTACTTGAGCCTAACGTCAATTTGGATATCAAAAGTTTCAAAAAACTCATATCAAAAAACTATATTATCAATTAGCCTTACATTGTCAAGATATGCAGCAATACAGATAGCAGTTTTTCCGCTTTCGTTTTGCTTTTCAATAGGCTCTAAGTGCTCAAAATCAGAAATCTCAAAATACTCTAATTGAAATTCAGGCATTTGACTAAAATGACTTGTAATCTCGGCAATAACACTTTTACTATCCTTACCGTTTAATAGTAAAGATTTGGCTCTAGTTAATGTCTTTGAAATAACGGGTGCAATGCCTCTTGCGTCAGGAGAAAGTCTTCTGTTTCTTGAAGACATAGCTAAACCGTCTTTTTCACGAACAATGGGACAGGGGATAAGCTCTAAGTCAAAGCTTAGGTCTTTCACCATTCTATTCAAAACGGCTACTTGTTGTAAATCTTTCAGTCCAAAGTAGGCTTTATCAGGATTGACAATATGGAAAAGCTTAGAAACTACAATGCCTACACCATTAAAATGTCCTGTTCTAAATTTACCTTCCATGACATGTTCTAAGTTTCCAAAATCCAGGGTAAGATTAGGGAGGCTCGGATACATCTCATCTGCATTTGGAGCAAAAACTATGTCACAACCAGCTGGCTCTAGAAGCTGACTGTCAGCTTCTAATGTTCTGGGGTACATTTTTAGGTCTTCTGGATTTCCAAACTGCGTTGGATTGACAAAAATGCTACAAACCACCACATCATTTTCTTCCCTAGCTCTTGATATTAAAGAAGTATGACCTTCGTGTAATGCCCCCATAGTAGGAACAAAACCTATGCTTTTACCAAGCTTTCTTTGAGACTTTAGAAATGACTTTGTCTCTGAAATAGTGTTTAGAACCTGCATTGAACTCTTTATTCTACCGTTACTGATTTAGCCAAGTTTCTTGGCTGGTCTACGTTTCTTCCTCTTAACACTGCTATATAATATGACAAAAGTTGCAGTGGAATAGACGTTAACAATGGTGAAACCATTTCATGACTTTCAGGGATTTCAATGGCAAAATCAACCATTGCTTTCAAAGTTTCATCACCTTCGTTAATTACTGCTATCACACGACCTTTTCTAGCTTTTACTTCCTGAATATTAGAAACCACTTTTTCATAAGAACTATCTTTAGTTGCTATGAAAACCACAGGCATATCTTCATCAATAAGGGCAATAGGGCCATGTTTCATTTCTGCAGCTGGATATCCCTCAGCATGGATGTATGAAATTTCTTTAAGCTTTAAAGCTCCTTCTAAGGCTACAGGGAAGTTGATTCCTCTACCCAAGAAAATGAAGTTAGAAGCAAAAGTGAAGAGCTTAGCAATGTCTTTTATCTCATCTACCTTAGTTAGTATATCTTCTATCTTTTTAGGTATGGCAGCTAATTCAGAAAGTAGTCTTCTGTAAACGTCATCGTTAATGGTTCCTTTTTGTTTGGCAGTAGCTATTGCAATCATAGCTAAAACGGTTACTTGAGCAGTAAATGCCTTGGTACTAGCTACACCTATTTCTGGGCCAGCATGGGTGTACACTCCTGCCTCGGTTAACCTAGAGATAGAAGAACCAACCACATTGCAAATACCTAAGATAGTGGCACCACGTTGTTTGGCTAGTTCTAAAGCTGCCATGGTATCTGCGGTTTCTCCTGATTGCGAAATGGCTATAACAAAATCTCCTTCTTTAATAATTGGGTTTCTGTAGCGGAATTCAGAAGCGTATTCTACTTCTACATTAATTCTAGCTAGTTCTTCAAACAAATACTCACCTACCAGGCCAGCATGCCATGAAGTACCACAAGCTATAAAAATAATTCTTTTAGCTTTTGAAAGCTTTTCTAAGTGATTTATCAAACCACCAAGTTGGATATGAGAAGTACCTACATTTAGTCGTCCTCTCATGCAGTCGCCAATTGATTTAGGCTGCTCATAAATCTCTTTAAGCATGAAATGCTCAAAACCACCTTTTTCAATGGATTCTAACTCCATTTCTACGGTTTGTATAAAAGCACCTGTTTCTACATTTTCAAGATTTTTGACAACTAGCTCTCCATTAGAAACTACGGCTATTTCAAGGTCATCTAAATAAACCACCTCTTTGGTATATTCAATAATTGGCGTAGCATCAGAGGCGAAAAAGAATTCATCTTTTCCAATTCCTATAACTAAAGGGCTACCTTTTCTGGCGGCAATCAGTTGATTTGGATGGTCCTTGTCAATAATGACAATGGCATAAGCACCTTCAACCTTAAGAAGGGCTAATCTGACAGCTTCTTCGGTAGAACAGCCTTTATGTTTTTTAATATCTTCAATGAAGTTTATTAAAACTTCGGTATCTGTCTCACTCTCAAAAGTGTAACCTTTATTGATAAGAGACTGTTTTATTGAAGCATAATTCTCAATGATACCATTATGAATGATTGCTAAGTTTTGCCCTTGAGAATAATGAGGGTGAGCATTTATGTCATTTGGCTCGCCATGTGTGGCCCACCTTGTATGTCCAATACCTATTGTTGCATGAAGCGGCTTGTCTTTAAGTTCGGCTTCTAGGTCAGCTACTTTCCCTTTCTTTTTATAAACTTTAAGACCGTTTCCGTTAAGAAGAGAAATTCCAGAGCTGTCATATCCTCTATATTCTAGTCTTTTAAGTCCTTTGATAATTAAAGGGGCTGCTTCTCTATGCCCTACATAAGCTACTATTCCGCACATAAGTTTTTATGAATTTTATATTTAGGTCAAAAATAAAGAATCCTTAACGTTTTACTGATAAGGATTCTTAAGAATATCATTTTAGAACTAAATCTTTATTTCTCTGAGTAATAAAGGTTTAATTTGAAATCTTTTAAAACAATTCTATTAAGTCCAGCATTAAAAACTGCACCAGAACTCGCAGTTCCAGCAGGTACACCTGCAACTAAAATTATACCATTATCTTGCTTATTTTGACCAGTTATTCCTTGCAAGTATGGTGTAATGTCTGCTACAAATAAATTAGTAGAGTCTACATAAGTGCTAAGAATGCCTGAAGTAGGACTTGTAGCATAATTTACAAAACCATACGTATTGTTACTTCTAGTGACTTTTTGGCTGTTATCCAAGGTCAAGAAGGTTATGTATGGTGCTAAAGGTGTTTCGCTATTAAAAGTAAGAGAATCTGCTTTGAAAAAAAGTTCAGCTCTGCCAATCTGAGGCCTAGTTAATGCATTTAAGCTTGGGAAGGTAAGCTTGGTGGCTATTCCTGTTCCAGCCTGAACATAAGTTTTGTTATTAGTTAAAGAGCTACTTAAACTAGATGCTTTCTGAGTTAAGAGATTTAAATCAGTGGTGGTTCTATCACTAGTAACTTGGTTATAACGTGTGGTGGTGAAATCAAAAATATTACCCTCCGCGGTAGTACTACTAGGGGTGTGATAAAACAGATTCATAGTAGAGAAGCCGCCGGCAGAAGCAGAGCCTAAATTAAATGTGGCTATGGTTTCTGTACCAGATAGAGCAGATATTCTAAATCCTCTAAAAGCTTTAGAGAAAGCTTCATTCGTTGCAGATTCATCTTTATTTGCCAAAGCCATTAACTCTTGTCCAACAGCGTCTGGAAGCTTTAAGTTAATGTAAAGGATCGAGGAATCGGCAGGATTGTAATGGTCTTCACGACTAATTGTTTTAGTCGCTAGTGGTGTTGCATCATAAGCTTGTACGTCATCATAGTTATAATTTCTACCAGATATTAAAGGCTCTTTAAGCCTGTGTATCTGAATGGTCATATTTGCTAAACTATCTCCAAAGAAAAGTAGACTCCTGTTTATAAGGCTAATTGATAATGAATCAAAAATTGCATCAGCAGGAGTTGTTAGCGGAGAATCACCTGTTGCAAATGAGTTAGCCAATAACGCAGGTTGTAGGTAAGCCACCGAAGTGATTTTTCCGAAGATAGGATCGTTAAAAGAACCTACTAAAGCAGCACCTTGACCACTAGTAATAGCCGAGTCCATGAGGTATGTGCTCGTTTCTACACTTAACGTATCGCTAAAAAAAGTTTGTTCCAAGCCTTCTTCTCCAGTAAAGCCAATTTCACCTGGTTCTTCACAGGATAAAAAGAAAGCGGAAACCAGTACAAGTACTGAATTCCGCATTAGATCTATTTTATTAAGCATAAAACTATTCTGCCAAATCTGTATAAAGTTGGAAAAATGTTTCTGCAATGTTCTCATCTTCAATTTGAGCATCAATTTTCTTTTCAGCAATTTCGTTAACTATATTACTGATATCCGCACTAAGGTTTTCATTAGCCTTAACTACCACATCAGCGTATTCACAACCAATTTTTATAAAGCCAGCAAAATCTCTTGATCTTAAATTAGCTAAGTTTTCGTCAGAAATATCTAACATTTTAGCCTTAGGGATCATGTCTTCTGTAAACTTATGTTCGAATACATTATTGTAAACGGTGAAAACCGACTTCGTATTTTTAAATATTGGGTCGTTTTTATAAGTTGTTTTTAAATAAAGAGGAACAAGAGCTGTCATCCAGTCTGTACAGTGTACAATATCAGGAGCCCATCCTAGTTTTTTGACCGTTTCTAAAGCACCTTTACAGAAGAAAATGGCACGTTCGTCATTGTCATCATAAAAAGCTCCTTGCTTGTCAGTAAAAACAGTTTTTCTTTGGAAATAGTCTTCGTTATCTAAAAAATAAACCTGTAATTTGGCTGACGGGATAGAAGCAACTTTAATAATTAAAGGTTTTTCTTCGTCGCCTACAGTAATATTGATTCCAGAAAGTCTAACAACTTCATGAAGTCTGTTTTTACGCTCATTGATAGTTCCGAAACGTGGCATCAGTATTCTGATTTCCATGCCTCTTTCCTGCATTTCTTGAGGTAGTTTTTTAGTAAGAGTAGCAATTTTTGATAATTCTAAAAAAGGATCGATCTCGCTCGTAAGATAGAGAATTCGGATTTTGCTCATAAAGACAATATTTCGTTAAATATGCGGAAGGTGCTTCCAAATTAGGGTGCAAAGATACTAAAAAAAAAACTAAACTTTCCCAAACAATTCGCTTTTGCTTTTTTCAAAGACTAATTAAACCTTTGAAAATTAGTCAGAATAGGGCTTTAAATAGGCTAATGAGATAGTGTCTTTTGATTCTTCTACAAATTGAAAATTCAAAGACTCTAGGGCCGCTTTTGTTTGATTTTTAATGCTTTGGTTTCCTGCAATAATATCTTTGAAGTAATTTGAAGCATTTTTGCCAATAAATTTTTTAGAAATGTTTTGATAATCCCTGTAAGAGTATCCTTTGAAGGGTTTTCCATAGTTTATCCAAAGTTCTCGCATGAGGTCATCCAGTCCGTTTTTATTGTCTGAGTTTTGTTGAATAAGGTGATGCAATATTAATGCAGCTATGGCTCCTTTATGATAAACAGATACTTTTCTGTCTGGAACTCCTTTCTCATATCCATCAAGCCATAAATCAAAAGACGAGTTTAGTAAAGATTGAGATGCTTTATTTGAAGCTTCAAAATGCCTTTTTAGTGTTGTCTCAAGTTCTTTTTGATATTGTTCTTTGTTGAAAACGCCACTTCTATACAGAATCCAGTCGCCATAAAAAGTGGTTAAGCCTTCGGCTACAAAACATGTTTCAAAATAGTTTTCTTTACTGTAATCGTATGGCAGCAGTTCTTTTGGTCTGATTTTTTTGACGTTCCAAGTGTGAAACAATTCGTGCGAAGCAAGGCCTAAAATGTCTACGTAAATTTCATCAAAGTTTTGAGCATCGGGGCCAAGTGTCATCATGGTAGAGTTATGATGTTCAACACCGTGATAATAAGGTTTGCTCATCATCCAAAGCATGAAGTGATATTCTTTTACAGGGAATTCGCCAAAAACGTCAATTTGTTCAGAAGTGAATTTTTCAAAATCCAAGAGTACTTTGTCCCATGGAATTTCAATCTTTCCTTTGACCCATATATGAAATTTATAGCCTTGGCACATATAGGTTTTGTGCTGAATAGCCGAGGAAATCATGATAGGGGAGTCTACTAAGTCATGAAAGCTGTTGCAGGTAAAGGTGCTTGTGTTGCCTTTCTTTTGAAAACTCATGCCAGTGGCTATGTCGGTATTGGCGGCAAAATCAATATTTAACTCACATGGCTCATTCTGCTGATTTTCTAGATACATGCAGAAGTTGATAGGATTGAGGTAAAGAAAATTTGGTTCTACATAGCTCCCTCCCGCGTTTTGAATGTCGGCATAGAACTGATAGTGTATAATTATTTCAGAATGGCCTTCAGTTTTTACTTGCCAAATGTCTTTTTTGACTTTTTTGATAGATAAGTCTTCGCCATTTAATGCTTTGCATGAAACATTTCGGATGTTTTTTGCAAAGTTTTGTATTTCGTATCGACCCGGTCTCCAAGCGGGTAAGTTTACCTTTAAGAGCTTTTGGCTTATGTTTGAAAAGGTAGCTTCTATGTGAAGATACTTGGTGTCAGGTTCTTTGTATGAAATTTTGTAATTCATTCTTGCGTTTGCTTTTGAAATAAAGAATTAAATTTTTACTTTTGCAGTCCCAAATTTAAGATAAGGACAAAATTAATTGAATTAGAATGAAACGTACATTCCAGCCGTCAAATAGAAAGCGTAAAAATAAACATGGTTTTCGCGAGCGTTCTGCCACAGTAGGTGGAAGAAAGGTTATTAAGGCTCGTCGTACCAGAGGAAGATGGAAATTGACCGTTTCTGACGAAAAGACGCATAAGTAATTTTTATAGCATTTACGGACTTTGTGAGGCCACCATTCTGGGTGGCTTTTCTTGTTTGTGCTCATCGTGGCCTTTTTATAACTATCTTTAAGTGCTAATTTAACTTTAATTACTTTGAATAGGTCTTTCAGAAAAACAGAGCGACTTTGTCACGTAAAGGTGATTGAAGGTTTATTCGATAGGAAGAATAAGCAAAACAAGAGTTTTAGCTCGTTTCCTATTTTGATGATTTATAGCTTAAATGAGTTAAACCACTCTAAAGTCCTTTTTTCTGTACCGAAAAGAAAATTTAAGCATGCGGTAGATAGAAATCTTTTAAAAAGAAGGTTAAAGGAGGCTTATCGCTTAAATAAAAACCTTATTCCAGAAAATCAGAATTATAATATTGCCTTCCTTTATATTGCAAAGGAAATTCATGATTATGGGCAATTAGAAAAGGCTATGGTCAAACTTTTGACTAGTTTTAAAGATTGATTTCTTTGATTATAAAAGACTGGATTGGATTTTGCGTTGTATAACTAAATTACTGTCAACTCTTATTAATGAAAAAGACCTTTAGATTTCTGACAATTGGGCTTATTGCTTCTACACTGGCTTTGGTTGGTTTTAAGTACGAAGACCGCTATTTCGAAATCGCTAAAAATCTAGACATCTTTGCTACGCTGTTTAAAGAGTTAAATGCTCTCTATGTGGATGAAATAAATCCTAATAAGGCTATGCGTACCAGCATTACTTCAATGCTGAAGGAGCTAGACCCTTATACAAACTTCTACCCAGAAGATGATATAGAAGACTACAGAACTATGGCTACTGGGAAATATAATGGTATAGGTGCCACGGTGAGTAATGTTTATGGTGAGCATACTGTAGTGATGATATATGAAGGTTCACCTGCAGATAAAGCTGGGATAAAAATAGGAGACGTTTTTAGTAAAATAAACGGCGTTAGCCTAGCTGGAAGAGACAGTGAACAGCTTGGTAGACTATTAAAAGGCCAAACGGATACTGAGGTAGACTTAACTATAAAGAGATTTGGTCAGAAGAAACCGCTCGATTTAAGTGTGAAAAGAGCCGTGGTGAAAACGCCAAATGTACCTCACTATGGATTAATAAATGATGAGGTTGGATATATTCAGCTGAACGATTTTAGTGCTACGGCGGCTGCGGAAATAAAAACAGCCTTTGAAGAAATGAAAGGGCAAGGCATGAAAAGCTTGGTTTTGGATTTAAGAGGCAACCCTGGTGGGCTTTTAAATATGGCTATCGATATCTGTAATTTCTTTATTCCAAAAGGTAAACTGGTGGTGGAAACTAAAGGGAAAGTAGGGCAATGGAATAAAAAGTACTCTGCTAGATTTAATCCACTGGATTTAGAAATGCCTATTGCGGTATTGATAAGTAGTGGAAGTGCATCTGCATCTGAAATTGTGAGTGGAACACTGCAAGATTATGATAGAGGTGTGGTAATAGGGCAGAAGTCTTTTGGAAAAGGTTTAGTGCAAACTACTAGACCTTTAAGTTTTAATACGCAACTTAAAGTTACTACAGCTAAATATTATATCCCTTCGGGAAGGTGTATTCAGGCTATTGATTATAGTCATAGAAATGAGGATGGAAGTGTAGGTAAAGTGCCTGACTCTTTGAAGTCTACTTTTTATACTAAAAATGGAAGACCTGTTTATGATGGCGGGGGAGTTGACCCTGATATTAAGCTGGAACCGAAAGAGCTTTCAGAATTAACAAGGCAACTAATTCGCGAAGGTTTCATTTTTGATTTTGCTACGCAATATTATTTCAGTAATCAAACGAACATTCCAGGCGATAACTTTACGCCTTCAGATGATTTGTATGCTGCGTTTAAGGAGTATGTAAAGACCTCAGGCTTTAAGTATGTGAATGATGCAGAAGAAGCTCTAGCTGATTTGGAAGCATTGGCTAATGAAGAGGAGGGCTATGCTGATTTTAAATCTACTTTAAGTCCTTTGAGAGCCTTATTGAATAAAAAGAAGAATTTGGATTTGGTGACTTATCAAAATGAAATTAGGGATGAACTAGCCTTAGAAATCCTAAGTAGATATCATTATGATAATGCCATGAAGTTTGTTTCTTTTGAAAAGGACCAAGAGGTTCAAGAGGCATTAAAATTATTTAAAGATATGCCTCGCTATAAATCTATTCTTGCTGGAAAATAATGGCTTTAATTCTAAGTGTTGAAACGTCTGTAAATGGGTGTTCTGCGGCTATTCATGAAAATGGAGTGGTACGCTCAAATTTTGAACTATTCGAAGAACGTTCTTCGGCAGAAATGCTGACCGTCTTGATAGAGCAAGCTTTAGAGGTTTTAAAGAAGGGTTTTTCTGATTTAGATGCAGTGGCTGTATCTAAAGGGCCGGGTTCATATACAGGCTTAAGAATAGGGGTGAGTACGGTCAAAGGGATTTGTTTCGCTACTGATTTACCTTTGGTTTCTATTAACTCATTAGACATTATGGCAAATCAGATTAAACCTACGTTTGAGGGTTTAGTATGTCCTATGTTAGATGCTAGGCGAATGGAGGTTTACTGTAAGGTAATAGATTCAACTGGTGCAGAGAAAATGGCAACTACTGCTGTGGTGGTGAATGAAACTTCGTTTGGTGAATTTTTAAAAGATGGCAAAGTGCTTTTTTGTGGCGAAGGAGCTGAAAAGATTAAGAATGTAATTACGCATGAAAATGCTCTTTTTTTAGGGACTGAAGTAAGGCCAAAAGCTTCTGATATGGGCAAAGCGGCTTTCGCTAAATTTGAGAAGGGATATTTTGAAAACGTTTCAGATTTTGAACCTTTTTATCTTAAAGAGTTTGTGGGCACTACACCCTCTAAAAACAAAAAAGTCACGGCCTAAGACCGTGACTTAAAATTAACTTGTTTTTGACTTTTAATCTTCGTCTGAAGACTCAATAACAAGTTCTGGTTTTTTATGACTTACGTCGTTCTGTTTTTGTTTTACTTTTTTTACCTGACGTGTTAGTACGTCAAGTGCAATGTCTGTTGCTTCTTCAAAGGAATCACCTTGCTCTTTCACAAAAATCGTCTTTCCTGGCACGTGTAAACTAACTTCTACTAGTTTTTTCTGGACAGCTGATTTTTCACCTTTTTCTAGTTTAAGGTAAACGTCTGCTCCAGTTATTCGGTCATGAAATTGATCTAACTTATTCAGTTTGCGTTGGATGAAATCTACTAACGAATTGTCAGCGGTAAAACGAACTGCATTTACTTTCAGCTTCATATTTCTCTTGGATTTTAATGTTATGAATATGACCAATTATTAGATAAATGCTGCTTTTTTAAAGCCCCTTATCTATAGAATGAATGTAGGTATATTTGACAATAAAATCAATCAGAAGTCCTATAATCTTTAAAACTTTTTTTGATGTTGGCATCAGACGCTTTTTTCTTCGATTCCCAACTTGCATCCAGTTCTAAGGCTACCAGCCCTTTAAGGTTCATGGCTGTCATGAAACCGTCTATGGATTTATTGAAACCGTTTTCTCTTCGAGATGACTTTAAAGCAAAATCTCGGGCAAAGATGTCTCCTTTGGTTTGAATTTCGTTTTTCTTCTCAATCACATAGTTTAGTCGGTCTATCAAGTCTTTCATTGATTTACCTATAACCTCTGTGGCTTCTAGTGTACCAATGGTCAAAACAGTGGTACCACCTACAGTAGAGATAGTGGTTTGAAGGTTTTGTTTATTTTTGGCAAAAATGCTCGATAAGCCAGTAGTAGCACCTAAAGATGCATTGATTACAGACCTGTTTTTCTTTCCTTTTTTAGCTTTGTTATAAGACTTTTTGAGTTCTTCTTCTTTCTCTTTAAGCTGCTCTAGTAATTCCCAAGCACGTGTTAACGTTCCCTTATATAGGTTGAAGTTTTTCTGGTCAGTTTCTTCTTCGTTGATAGCATTATCTACCCTAAAAACTATTCTTTTTACTTCTCTTTTTTGCGTTTTATCAATCACGAAAAAGTCGATATAAAAGTTGACCGAGTCAGCTGGGTCTTTAACGAAATTATAATCTGGAGTCCAGAAAAACTCGTATTGGTTTTGGGTGTTTTTGACCAAGCTCTGCTTTTTTACTTCTGGGTTATTTGCCAAGAAATCAAAGGTGTCAATATCTTCATCGCCGTTAGGGTCAGATAGGTAAAAACCAATATTAATAGTCTCGTTTTCTTTCAATACAATTCTATCCACCTTTGGTAAAACCGTAATAGCAGGAGGGAGGTCTAGCTTGGTTGGCATAAGTTTAATTCGCCCTTCAGACCTTTTTTTGCTAGGCTGATCCTCTACGGAGAAGCTTATGAATCTAGGTCCTTCTTGCAAGTCTTTAAACTGCGTGTAGGATGGAGACCAAGTAACTTCTCCACGAGAGTTAATGTTCATTCCTTCTGGTAAATCCTCTATAGAAGGTATGAAAACTAGTGGGTCACCATCTTCATCATAAACCAAAGAGCCATCTACTTGATACTTATTTTGGGTATTATATTGAATATAAAATGGAGTCAACTCATTTACTTGAGGAGCCCTATTGGTATGTTTAACATAAATGTCTAGCGTGCGAGATACAAAATCACCAGAGTCAGACTTGGCCTCTACCAAAATTTGGAATATTTTCTCTTTCTCTATGCGGTCTACCATATTGTAGTCTGGAGCCCACTGAAAAAGACCAGCAGAGTCTAAAGACATACCAATTTGCTTTCCTTGACTAATATTGAAAGTAAAGCCGCGGTCATCTGTATTACCAGATATACCAAGCTTGAATTCCCCATTTAAACCTTCTTGGAATTTACTCCAATGGTCGCCATAAGGAGTTAGTATTTTGTAATTTGTTTGGGCTGAAGCCAAAGAAATACTAAATAGGAATAGAAAGATTGTTGAAATTGCTAATCGCATTATTGGGCTATTTCTTTTTTAGGAAAAACTACGCATGGGAAACCGAAAAGGCACCTTGATTTAATCATTTCAGCTACTTCGTGAGGGACGTTTTCTTCCCATCCAATTTCGCCTTGTTTGATTAATTCTAGCATGTTGTCGGTTTGTACGTCTAGATTTTTTGGGTTGTAATGATAAATGTCTTCAATCTTGTGATTGGCAATCAAATACCTGTAAAGGTCAATGAGCTCCATTCTTGGATTGAATTTCATACAGTTAAGTATGTCGTCGTCTCTTCGGGTTGGGTAAACATAAAGTTTAACTTTTCTGCCAAAGAGGGTTGCAAAAGATTCAAGAATACCTCCCGGAAGACTCTTATAGTGTTCGCCTTCAAAAATGTATTCTAAGTTAGGGTATCCTATGATTAAACCAATTTTATGCTGTGTTACCTTAGAGAGGTATGAAACCAATTTATAGTACTCGTGATAATTGGTAATCATCACAGTTTGACCTAAAGAACACAGAATATCTACCCTGTCTAAAAAATCTTTTTCATCAATAATGTCACCATCTTGATCTTCTTGGAGCGACTGTAAGGTAAGCTCATTTACCACCAGTACATTCTCTTTATCTACGTCTGGTTCTCTTAAATATTGTTTAACACCGTTATCAAGCATGTCAAGATGTACATTAATAACAGGCCTAAATCTACCCCTTAACACTACTATATGCTTTTTATAAAGTGTGTCTGAAGGTTGAAGATTTTTTCCATCAGGTCCGAATAAAGCAACATCGGAAAAACCATACTTAACTAAATGTAGACTCATAAGCCTACTATCAACATCTTTAAACTCTGGCCCGTCAAACCTAATCATGTCAATTTGGATACGCTCAGAATCCAGATTATCCATTAAGGAAACTAAAAGAACCTCAGGGTTTTCATAATAATAAAAACACCCATAAATAAGATTAACGCCAATAATGCCTAAAGCTTGCTGCTGAAGTAGGTTATCATTATCATGCATAGAGATATGAATAATAACATCATTATACTTTCCACATGGTTCGGTTTGGAACCTACAGCCTATCCAGCCATGAGCATTATTGTTTTTATGGTAATTAAGAGCAACTACCGTATTGGAAAAAGAAAAGAAATGAGTGCTCTCACCTCTTTTTTTACTCAGCCTTTCGTCTAGAAGGTTATACTCGTGATCAAGCATACTTAATAAACGCTCCTGGCTTACGTATCTCTTTGACTTTACCTCTCCATAAATGGCATCAGAAAATGTCATGTCATAGGCCGACATGGTTTTCGCGATGGTTCCACTAGCTCCACCTGATTTAAAAAACTGGGCAGCTACTTCCTGACCTGCACCAATCTCCGCAAATGACCCATAAATCCTTTTATCAAGGTTTAATTTTAAGGCCTTTTGCTTGGTGGCCAAGTTTTTTTCATGCGTGATTGCCATATTTTATTAAAACAAAATGGTTTAGAAAGAGGTTTCTTTGACATATTCCGTTTAGGAATTTTGTCCAATTACAAACTTACAAAAATTTGCACTTTTTAAAGTCATTTAACTCGAAATCGCCTTTTTTATTGTGCTCAGATACTTACTGAAAGTGATTACTTCTAGATATGTTCTAAGTTTAGGAGTTATTCCAGTTTATTTTTTAATTATCTTTGACAGGCTCTAAAATAAGAACGCGATTTTAAATCCTAAAGTTTCAATAAGTATTGAAAATATGAAAAGAATTGTATATTTTGTAATTATAAGTTTATTTAGTTTTGGTGCTTTCGCACAATCTGGATTTGACGCAAAAACTAAGAAAAACAAAGGTGTACCCAATTTAGAACATGTATTTAAGGAAATAGATGGTTCTCAAAATAGCAGCTCAAGACTGAGGCAGAGACCTGTTAAATCTAGTGTGGAATTACATTCTTCTATAGATTACAAAACATATAGAGATTCAGAATCTGGTTCAGTGATTTTTATTGAAAACAATAAAGAAGGTCTTTCTGGTAAACAGCAAAGAAAAACGGCAAGTGCTCAGGCTTACGATTTCCTTGAAGATGTTAAAGGACAGTTGAACGTAGAGAATCCTAAAAAGGAGTTTACTGCTATTTCTAGTATTAACGATGAGCAGGGTTTGAGCCATCTTAAGTTTCAGCAGGAATATAAAGGAATTAAAATTTATGGGGCAGAAATAGTCACGCATGCCGATGATAAAAAGGTAAAGAGCTTGAATGGGAAAGCTTTTCCAACACCAAGCAATTTGAATATCAAACCGAAGATAAATGAAAAAGAAGCCATTAGTTTAGGCTTACAGGAATTGGCCAAATCTTCTATTCTACGGAAAGATGGTTTTGAGAATGGCTTTTTTGAGATAGCTCAAGACAAAGCAGACCTCATCATATATTATAATGAAAAGACTCCAGTTTTAGCTTATGAAATGACATTGAAACCGAATCTGCTGGAGAGGTGGGTAGTTTTTATGGATGCTCAGTCAGGAGAGATAATTGACAAATACAATCATACATGCACGCTGGATGGTGTTTTTCAAACTTCCGCAAAAGATTTGAATGGTTTTACACGGAGCTTCAATATTATTCAGAGCGGTGCAAATTACTTCATGGTGGACCCTTCAAAACCGATGTTTGATAACAATCAATCAAAACTGCCAGATGCTCCTGTAGGTGCTGTATGGACTATTGATGCTTTGGATTCAAGGATTAGTGGAGAAATGGAATTTGCTCACGTTACATCAAATGATGGAACAACATGGAGCCCCACTGCGGTTTCGGCTCATAATAATGCTTCTATCTGCTATGATTATTATAGAACTAAGTTTAACAGAAACTCCCTGAATGGAAAAGGTGGGAATATCATTTCGGTAATTAACATTACGGATGAAGATGGTAAAGGAATGGATAATGCTTACTGGAATGGTGAGTTTATGGGTTACGGAAATGGAGCACAAGGGTTTAAACCACTAGCAGGGGCTTTAGATGTAGCAGGCCATGAAATGACTCATGGGGTTATTGAAAATACAGCTCGTTTAGAATACAGAAATCAATCAGGAGCACTGAACGAATCATTCGCCGATATTTTTGGGGCTTTAATAGATAGAGATGATTGGACTTTGGGTGAAGATGTGGTGAAACCTAACGTTTTTCCGTCGGGTGCTTTAAGGAGTTTAGAAAACCCTAACCAAGGAGGGAAAAATGACCCAGGATATCAACCCAAAAACATGAGTCAATATGTTTACTTAAGAGATACTCCTAGTGAGGATAATGGAGGTGTTCATATTAATTCAGGCATACCTAATCATGCTTTTTATCTTTTTGCTACAGGTACTGGGATGAATAAGGATAAAGCTGAACGTGTTTATTACCATACGCTAACTAATTACATTACCAGAACTTCCAAATTTGTAGATTTAAGATTAGCAGTAATTCAAGCGGCAAAAGACCTTTATGGAGAAGGACAGGAGTCGGCAGCTGCTGCTTCAGCTTTTGACCAAGTAGGAATTACAGCACCAGGAAGTGGACAGCAGGTTCCTGAAATAGAAGAAGAAATTATTGACGTGAATCCGGGTGACCAGTTTTTAGTAGTTTACGAGCCCGTAGGAAAGAGTATTTACCGAGGTTTAGAGGGCGGACAAAACTATGATATAATTTCAGATGGTATAGGCTGTCAAAGAAAGCCAAGTATTTCGGATGATGGTACGGCTATGTTTTTTGTGGGTGATGATGGCAATATTTACTATGTGGATTTAACGGCATCTAATGCTACTGCACAGGCGTTAAGTACCAATGGAGCTTGGTCAAATGTGGCTATTTCTAAAAATGGAATTTTACTGGCAGCACTTACCTCTTCAGAAGATGGAAAAATCTATGTCTTTAATTTAGAAACTGACCAGCAAGCTAGTTTTGAACTTTTTAATCCTACGTATTCGCAAGGAATATCTACTGGGGAGGTGCTATATGCAGATGCCTTAGAGTGGGATTATTCTGGAGAGTATCTGGTTTATGATGCTTTTAACAGAGTCAGTAGTTTGTTCGGCGATTTAGAATATTGGGATGTAGGTTTGCTAAGAGCCTGGGATTTAAGTACCAATAGTTTTGGCGATGGTGATATTGAAAAAATATTTTCCGATTTAGATGAGGGAGATAATATTGGTAATCCTGCTTTGTCAAAAACGAATCCGAATATTATTGCATTTGATTACTTAGATGCTCGGGAAGACAAGTTTTACATTCTTGGCGTTAACCTTTATTCAGGTGGATTAAACCTGATGATTGAAAATAATGCTATTGGCTATCCAGACTATTCTATAGATGATAAAAAGCTAGCTTACACAGCGGAGGAAGCCGTGGGAGAGGTAGTTAAGACTATTCCTTTAAATGCAGATAGAATTTCTACGAATGCTACTTCTGGCAGAAGGGTTTTTGGGGATGGACAAGACAAATGGGTTGTTTATTATGCTCAAGGGCAGCGTAAGTTACCTACTAAAGAGGCACAAACTATTTCATTTCCTAGCCTTTCAGACCAAAACGCAGGAGCCACAGTTAATCTTAATGCCGTGGCAAGTTCTGGTTTTGGAGTTCAGTATTCTGTAATAGCGGGTGATGCTACTATTCAGGGTAATACTGTAGTGGTAGGGAGTACTCCTGGTCTAATAACAGTACAAGCTTTTCAAGTAGGAGGGAGTGACTTTACTTCGGCCAGTGCCGAGCAAAGTTTTTGTTTAAATCCACAAGCTTTGTCTATTACATCAGACGGAGAAACAGTTTTTGCTTCAAACTCCAGTTTATACCAATGGTATGTTAATGGAAATCCGCTGGGCGGTCAAACCACAAACAGCCAACTAGTAGTTGACAGAAATGGAACTTACAGTGTAAAAGCAGCTACAGCCGACGGCTGTTTAAGTGGGTTTTCAAACCAAATACAATTACAGCTTCAAAGAGTTTTGGGTACAGAACCGAGTGAATTAGCCGCTTTAAATGTTTACCCAAATCCTGCTCAAAACGAAATCAAAATTAGCGTTCCAAAGGGAAGCAGTTTTGTGTCTGCTGAGATACGAAACACAAGTGGTAAGTCTATTTTAAATTCGGATAAGGAAGTGATAAATATAGGACACTTTAATGCAGGTGTTTATATTATTAAAGTAACTACTGATAAGGGAGATGCGTATAGAAAGGTAGTGAAACAGTAAACGGCTTAATTATTGTATTATATTAGATGTTACTAGCTGATAAATACAGTTAGGACAAATAAAAAAGTGCCTAGTTCCTGATAAGAATGATACAAAAGCCCGACAAACTTTTACTCATTGCCATGTTTATTGGCCTGGTTTTCCATGGCACTATTTTCTTTTTTACGTTTGATTCTACTTACGACGCCTTCGTTCATATTTTCTTTGCAGACCATTATTCTCGGTCGTGGTTTGAACCTTGGGATAATCGGTGGTACACAGGTTTTAATGTAACCAGCTATCCGCCCTTAGTTCATCAGTTAACGGCTTTACTTTCTAAGATAGTTGGTTTAAAATACGCCTTTGTGTTTTTGGCGGCAGCCATAGTTCAACTTCTTATAGTAGGGGCGTATCGATTTTCAAAACTGTGGACGACCCCAAGAGCCGCAGGTTATGCTGCTATTTTTGCTTGTTTCTGCTCTTCCATAGTAGAAGCATTACATCTTTTTGGCCAGCTACCCACGCTAATGGGTATTGCCTGTCTTCTTAATGCCTTACCAGAAGTTTATAGATGGATGCGGTATGGGAAGTATTATAGATTGGCTACTGCATTGTCTATCATGGGAGTGGGAGTTACCTCTCACCATGTAACTACTATTTTTGGAATGGTCTTCTTCATTGCCCCTGTAATGGGTTTGGCAGTGGTAGATACTATTATTGCTAAAAATAAGGACGTAGAAGGGGCTGATAAATGGTATTACAGTTTTGTGGAGCAGAACGTATCAAAATTCAAAATTACGCTTAGAGGGTTTCTGGAAGAGACATGGAATAAAAGGAAAGAGCTGGTGCTTTTTGTGGGTAGTGTTCCTTTAATTATGATGCTGATATTTCCTTATTTTTATTGGTCGGCCACCGACCCAATAAATCAGGTTTCTATTCCGCATGGCTCTCGTGATTCTTTTATTGAGGTTACATCTTCTGGCTTAATGTTCTTTTTGATTCCCATGGGAATTATCCTGCTCCTCATGCCGTACATCTTTATACGGGTTTGGACCAGAAGAAACTTTTTCATTGGTCTTTCTTTTACACTCATGGTGCTTTTAGGTACCGGAGGAACCACGCCTTTACCTAAGCTAATGTTGGGCGAAAATGCCTTTAATATCTTAACGCTTGATAGGTTTACCTTTTGGGCTACCATAATTAGTATTCCGTTTATTGGCGAGTTTTTTTATCGCTTATTAGAAGCTGACTTAAAAGACTATTTGAGAGAAAAGTTAGGTGTTTGGCCACATCGATTAACTTGGATTCTGTTGGCGGGGATTTTAAGTATACTGACTACTTTTATTATCAACTTAGGTACATTTAGGCCTTTACAGCCCCAAAGCATAGATACAAAACCAATGCTTCAGTTTCTGGAAAGAGACCAGCATGACAAATGGCGTTACATGACTTTGGGTTTTGGTGACCAAATGGCTTGGCTTTCTGCTCAGACCAAAGCACAATCCGTAGATGGAAATTATCACTCGGCAAGGCGACTGCCAGAAATGACCACAAGACCCTTAGAAAGGTTAGAAAATTCAAAGTTTAAAGGTGTTCAAGGTTTAGGTTCTTTGCAGCAATTTCTCACGGTGCCAGAAAAATATTATTTGAAGTACGTTTTTTCAAACGACAAATTCTATGACCCCATTTTATACTTTTCAGGCTGGGAAAGAGTGCAGCGTTTAGAAAACGGAATTATGGTTTGGCAAAAACAAGACGTGCCTCCCTTGCCTTCTGCTTTGAAGAAAAAAGAGCTACCTAAAATCATGAAACTTTGGTGGGGTATTATGCCGGTACTTTCGCTTTTGATAGCTTTTGGGGTTAATTTCGTTTATGTATGGTATACTCGAATAAAGAAAAATCACGAGTTTGATGACGAATACCGGAACGACAATTTTTTAATAGCTCCATTAAGCAAATGGACTTTTATTTTCTTGGGAGTTTGGATAGGAGTAATTGTGACAGTGACTAGTGTAGTAATTATCAAAGGTTTGTTTCACTCGCCTTATGACGACCCTGAAAGTGTGGTGGAGGCCTACTATGATGCTGTTGATTTTAAATATTTTGGAGCAGCTTATGAGTTTTTTGAGCCCGAGACACGTCCTAGTTTTGAAGACTATTTTATTAAGCTTTCGGTAGAAGACGGTATTGTGGCGTCATACGCCAAACTGGATAACATGGTCATATCTACAGAGAAAATTGATAAGAATAATTATTTGGCGAAAGTAGATGCCGAGTGGATTACGCCTGTGGAGCAATACATGACGCATAACGAGCATAGAGTTACCAAAGTAAAAGGAAAGTGGTATATAATAGCCCCGAAATTTGACAACAGTATTCCGCCTGACACTTTTGTGGAGGAGTCTTTATTAAGCATGCACAGTCAGGGGAAGAGGCAAACGGGCACAGACCCAACTCAGCATGATGACGTAATGGACAGGCCAGAGCTTAAGATTTTAAATGCGAGATTGGTAAAAAAGGATAGCAGCTACACGGTGGTGGGTGAGCTTCAAAATATTGATAATTATCCTGCTCATATAACTGTATTGGCAGATTTGTATGACGAGTACAATAGAAAACTGGTGAGTTATAATGTGAAATATGGCAGTATTCACCGCATTATGCCAAAGGAGGTAGTTTCTTTCAGAATCAATTTTGAATCAACAGCCTGGGTAAAAACCGATGATTTAGACCCAGGGGAGTTTAACCCAGAAGAGTTTACGGAATATGATTTTCCTATGGCACCCGTCAAATTTAAAATATTGGCAAGAGCCGTAATTGACAAAAATGACTTATACCGCTCTGTAGGTTTACAAAACGTGCAGATTCATGATAATATACTGGAAGGAGAAGGCTTTAATTATGGTACAGAAGAGGTGAGTGTACCTAAGGTGCTGGTGTCTTATTATGATAATGATGAAAAAGTGAAATGGGTGGAGGTTTTCTTTATGAGAGAGGGAATAAGACAGCAGAGAAAGCGAAAGCTAAAGCATAAACTCGCTGATTTTTCAGACTATAGTATAATCTATGAAGGAACTGAGGCCGATTTTTATGTCAATGGCTTACCAAGTATTTCCTATATAAGCGTGCCGCAAACCCAAAAAATGACGCATAAAATACCACTAGGGAATAATGATAAACTAGGATTAAGAATAGACGGCTATTTGGGTAGCCCTACCATTTATTAATGACAAAGAAATTAAAAATAGCGACCATTTTTATAGCATCATTTTTACTGATGGTGTTTTGCTATTTGTTTGTTTTTAGCAAAGGTGGGCATGTGGAGGAGCCAACTTTAGTTCCGAGCGAAATAAAGGATTTAAGTTTTCCAGACAGTATTTCTGTGGGGAGAAAACTTAGGCATGAGGTGGGTTTTGATGCTTCTAATTGTCATTTGTTACTAAGTACATCATGGGGTAATTATGTGGTAGAACCGCAGCAAGAAAATGATAAATGGTTTTTTGCGATTGAAGATAGTTTAACGCAAACGGCTGGTGTTTATATTTTGGATTTGGCCTGTGCAGGCAGGCTTATAAAAAGTAAGCAGATGCAGGTTTTTAGTGGTTTGCCAGCTGAGCCGCTTGAGGCATTTATAGGTTCCAAATCTATAGAGGCAGATAATGGAGGGCATTGGGCTATGATATTGGCTATACCTACCGATACTTTTGAAAACTTAACTGCCGATAAAACGCTAGTAAATTTTAGTTTATATAGGCCAGATGAGCGTTTTGAAAAGCTTAATAGGAATACCGAGCATGGTGTAGCTTATCATAAAATTTATAGTAAAAGCAAGGTAGGGAAGACGATTATAGGAGTAAGGGCTGGGGCAGCCACTGCTAAAGAAAAGGAGCTTTTAGAGATGCCAGGCTTTCCTGTAAACTTTAAAATTTATGCAGAACGGGTGTATTCGTATGCTGATAAACGTCAGAATTTTCATTTAAAGACTTCCGTGATTAAAGACAAATACGGAAATATTGTGGCTGATGGAACACTCTTAAATATTGATGTGACTGATAGTGATAATTCAAAAAGAATATTGACCAGCTATACCATGGATGGCGTGGCAGAATTAGATATCCAAAATCCTTCTCTAGCAGGTAAAATATCAATAAATGGAAGTATTTATGGTGATGCTAAAAGCAACAAACTTGAGCTCTCTTTCAAAAAGTATTTAGCCATATTGCCTGTGAGATTTAGTGCCGAGGAAAAAGCGGTAATAGTAGGACCATTAGTAGGACCACTGAAACAATATATGTCTGACGGAGCCGAAATAGAAATGTATATAGAATCTTTGGACATGCTGAAAATAGGCGTGGTGAAAAATGGCTACGCCAAAATTGATTTGACAGACATGAAGGCTGGCAACTATAAAGGGTTAGTAAGTTCTGGAGGACTGGAAAGCGAAGTTGATATTAAATTAAAAACCAATGAATAAGGATAAGTTATTTTTCAAAATAGTGTTCTCCATTGGTGTCATGCTTTTGCTTGGGCTTTTGGCAGGTGGAGCTGCTAAATTCTTAGCCTATTTTAATTCTGGAGGGGATAGGGAAGACCTTTTGAAACTAGCGGAGGTTTTGCCAGATGAAATAAATCCAGAAATAAATTGGCTTCCTGATGATGCTAATACTGGGAGACCTATGGAGGTTTTTAGTCGTGATATTATAGCAGGAGGTTATGTGAGAGCATTATATCAAAGAGATTTGAGTTTGTTTACAGGTAATTCAGATGGGGTAAAAGAGTATTATACCAGAGAAGCTCGTCCTAAAATCTTTCATCAAATAAGCTTGGTGAATGAGAAAAAGATGAGTGTGGAGCGAGTAGAACTCAATCATAATCTAAAACTTCATTTTTACTCTGCTGATGGGCAAATCGTTTCTTTTACCGATTATGAAGTTCAAACTTTAAAACGATTAAATACCTCAAAAAACGAACGTATACTCTCTACCGCAGATACGTCTTCTTATAAAGTTATCATGCAGCTAGATGATGGTTACTGGCGAATAAAGCATTTAGAAAGAGGCATTTTTGAAGAGTTATATCCAGATTTTGTACAGGATTCATTAGTGATATTTCAAGAACATCGTGATTCATTATTGGCCAAAGTGCCTAAAATAAAAGGCATTAACTACTACCCCAAAGACCATCCTTTTAAAGATTTTTGGATAAATTATGACACCTCGGCAGTAGAAAGTGATTTTGAGTTGATAAAAGAAATGAACTTAAACACAGTTCGTGTTTTTATCAATTATGAGCAGTTTGGTAAAGGTGTGGTAGTGCCAGAAATGCTTTTAAGGTTAGAGCATTTATTAAACACTGCGGAGGCAAATGAGCTTCAAGTATTGGTCACAATGTTTGATTTTAACTCTAATTACAACCTTTTAAACTTCGCAAACACAGATAGGCAATTGGAGGTGATAATGAAGCGATTCAAAAATCATCCAGCGATATTGGCTTATGACTTAAAAAACGAGCCAGACATAGATTATCACTATCAAAACCCTGACGATGTGAAGCAGTGGTTACGGTTTATAATTAGCAAAGCGAGAAAGTATGACCCAAGTCATCCTATCACTGTAGGGTGGGCATATCCGGAAAGTGCTCAGTATCTGGCAGATAGTTTAGATTTTGTATCTTTCCATTATTATCGAGATTTAGAGAATTTAGGCAAGGATATTGATAGATTAAAAGAGGAAACCAATCAAAAAACACTTCTTTTAGAGGAATTCGGTTTGTCGTCTTATCAAAGTAGCATTATGCCACTGGGTAAAACACAAAGTCAACAAGCAGAGCATTTAAAGAGCGTTCAAGATATTCTTAAAAGTAAGGGTGATATTCCATACATGTATTGGACACTCTACGACTTTTCAGAAGTAGCAGGAGATGTGGCTGGGAGTATGCCTTGGCAAAAAGGTCCTCAGAAAGGTTTTGGTGTATTGAATCAAAAAGGGAAGCCTAAGAAAGTGTATGAGGTGCTGGTAAATCCAGAACAAACGCATCAGTTTTCTAAATTGAGTAAGATTCCAAAATTTGTTTTTGTATACCTCATCTTTTCTGTACTAGCTGCGAGTGTTTTGATTTTTAGGAAATCCATTGTTCGCACGATAAAGAGATTTAACAAATGAAAAAGAAACTTAAAATTGCAGTAGTTTCGAGTTATCCTCCGGGTAAGCGTACCTTAAATGAGTATGGGTATTATCTCATAAATCATTTTAGGAATAAGCCGGAAGATTATGAGAAAATTATCCTTCTTTCAGACCAACTTCCTGATGGGAAAACGTTTGACTTTTTAGACCAGCCAGTACCTATTGAAGATCATCAAGTATGGGATTTTAACTGGTGGACTAATCCCTTAAAAATATTGAAAGCGGTAAAACGCTCACAGGCTGATATTGTACTTTATAATATTCAGTTTCTTTCTTTTGGAGACAAAAAAATACCTGCAGCTTTAGGGCTTTTGACACCGCTACTTACTAGAATGAGTGGTGTGCCGTCTGTGGTGCTTCTGCATAATATTTTAGAGCAGGTAGATCTTAACGAGGCAGGAATTACAAAAAATAAGTTGGTTTCAGGAATTTATAACATGATAGGCACCATGCTTACGCGTTTTATTCTTTCTGCCAATGTTTTGGCAGTAACTATTCCAAAATATGTTGAAATTTTAGAGAAGAAATATAGAGCTAAAAATGTAGCCCTTATTCCACATGGAAGTTTTGAAGTTCCTCCCATGCCTACGTTCAAACTACCAGAAGGGCCTCTTCAAGTAATGGCATTTGGTAAGTTTGGAACCTATAAAAAGGTGGAAGGGATGATTGAAGCTGTAGAGCTTATCAGAAAAAGAACATCTTTAGACATAGAAATTGTGGTAGCGGGAACAGACAGTCCTAATACTCCAGGGTATTTAGAGGGTGTCAAAGAAAAATATAAAGAGGTATCTCAGTTAAGATTTACCGGTTATGTGGCAGAAGAAGATGTGCCAGTGATTTTTGGCGAGTCTGCTGTTTCAGTATTTCCTTACACATCTACCACAGGTAGCTCAGGGGTACTTCATCAAGCTGGTAGTTATGGTAACGCCGTGGTGATGCCTATGCTTGGCGATTTGGCCATGCTGGTAGAAGAAGAAGGTTATGCAGGCGAGTTTTTTGAGCCAGATTCTGTTGAGAGTTTAGCCGATGCCATTCAAAAGGTTTTAGAAAATGAGGAATATAGATTGCAGTTGGGTAGAAGAAACTACTTTGCGGCAGCTTCACTTCCTATGGAAGATTTGGTAGACTGGTACTACCTCCATTTTCAAAAGTTGCTGGTTGACTAGCACTTTTTTTGATTGATTTTGAAATGCATGCCTTTAGGTGTGCATTTTTTTTGTTTTAAGATTTACTGCTTTTAAGAAACGTATGCCCGAAGTGAAAGAGAATCATAGAAGTCATTAAGCCCATCATTAAGTAAATTTGAACGTTAATAATTTGTTCAAAATCAGCATGGAAGAGTGTGATAAGTACAATTTGGGCTATACCACCTAAAATGGTAATCCAAACAGGTAAAACTCTGTCGAGGGAAATATGGTAATAAACAAAGACATTAGAAAGGGCAAATAGTGCAGTAGCCAATGCGTATTTCCAAAGCAAAGGAGCTATAGAGATATAGGCTTCACCAAAAAGTATGTTAACCATCATTTCAGGGAATAGATAACTGAAGAGCACTATACCAGCTGCTATAATACCTACTACAGCTAAACCACCTACAAAATAAAGAGTATGGTCTTTCCCCTCTTTTTCTAGTTTTACCACTATTGGGAAAAGTAGGGTTACTACCGTCCACGTTCCAAAATAAACGATACGGCCAATAAGAGCCATAGCAGCATAAAGACCTGCTTCTTCTGGCTCATAGAAATGTTTAACCAAAATGATGTCGCTATTATTTATCAATATTTGACTGCACTCATAAAGCAAAATCATCAAAAGAAACTTCAGAACATCTTTTTGGTCAAAAGTGGTTTCGCTAGTAGAACTCTCTGTTTTTACTCTAGAAATCCACCAGGTAGCTATAAGGGAAAGTGTAAGTCCCCAGGCCACACCGTTTACACGGTAACCTAAATAGACCAAAGCCATGGAGACTATTAGTCGTACCCACATTTCGCTTTGATATGTAAGTGCCAGTTTTTTGTAATTCAATTTACCTTGAAGTATACCTCTATTTACGCTCATGAGCATATAAAATGGCATTCCTATTCCTAAAATGGCAAAAGGGAGGTAAGAGGAGGTTTGGAAAAAGTCTTGCCAAAAAACAGACATTGATACCACAATCACCATCATGGCTATTCCACCTATAACAGCACGTCTATTTAACCAAGCACTTATTCCTGTAATTAAGCTTTGTTTTCCTTCGGCCTCGTAAGAGGCTACATACTTTGCAGCGGTAAGCTGGAAAGCTAAAGCAAAAAACGAAACCATAAGAATTAAGGTTACTAAAAGACTGACCTCAGAAAAGTCTGAAGGACCCAACCACCTTCCAAAAACTAAATTAATGGCATAGTTTCCTGCGTTTACCAGTAAAGTACTCGCAAAAAGTATACTGCCATCGGTAACAAGTTTTTTCTGTGTGGATGCCATCCTAATTGATTTTAATGTGGTTTAAATCTTAATTCTTTTAAGACTTCTTAATCATATCTAAAAACTTGGTTTGGCTCAGTAGTTTATAGATAGTACTATCCTCGTTTATTTTTAGTTTCATACTTCCATCTTTATCTTGAAGCATTTTAAATGTGGTAGCAATGGCATTTACACCTACTATGTCCGCATCTTCTGTAGCACTAAGGTCTAGGTGAAGTGTGGATGTTCTTTGAGCTGCTTTGTTAAGCAGTTTTTTCCATTCTAAGGCTTTTTCAGTGGTGAAATCACCTTCTATTATCATTGTTTCCATTTCTGTACCGTTTAATATTTAATAGCTATTTGAAGCAGCTGCCCTAAAATTGTTATCGAGTCTCTCATAGATAGTTTTGAGCCATCTTCATGCACCCATCTTTTTAATGGCTGTTCGCAAATCATGGATTGAACCTTGTCAGCTCCATAGAATTTTTTCATTCTTAAGAATATCTCTACATCAAAAATCCAACGGGTTAGAAATTTCTCATTGAAAAGATTTTCTACTACTTCTCGTCGCATTACTTTGGCACCACATTGGGTATCTTGAAACTCCATTCCAAGAATTTTTCTAATCACCCAATTGACCGTTTTACTAATAATTCCTCTTGAAGATTGTCTGAAAATAGAAGCACCTATTCGTTGAATTCTAGAGCCGGCCACTAATTTGTATTCGGAGCCAGAAAGTGTTTTTACTAAATCTTCAAAATCTGCAAAGTTGGTAGAAAGGTCGGCATCTAAAAAACCAAGGTAATCTAAAGAGCGGTCTTGCAGCAAATCTATCATTCCTAACCTTACCGCTTCAGCTTTTCCGCCATTTTGAGGGCAATTGAAAACCTTAATACTATCGGGGTATTGCTTCTGGAATTTGTTCAAAACGTCCAAGGTACCATCTGTACTTCCGTCATTAACAAAAGATAATAGATAACCTTTATTACTCTCTAAAAAGCTAGCAAACTCGCCAGTTTTTAATCTTTCTTCTTCATTATAACAGGGGATAACCACACCCACGCCATTCTTCTGTAATATTCCAGAGGAACTCTCGCTCCCTTTTTTAAAGTCTTCGTTTTTAAGCGAAATCTTTAGCAATTTCTTTACTCTGACTACTACTTCGTTTAATCCTACAGGCTTTTCTATATAGTCGTCGGCTCCTGCTTCAAAGGCTTCTACAATAACAGTTTCCTCATCGTTTCCAGACATTACTATGATTGGAACTTTCGACTTTTTAGTAACTCGTATATATTCCATAACCTCAAAGCCTGATTTTTGAGGCATGTTTAAGTCCAAGATAACCAGGTCAGGACTATTAAGATCAAACATCTCAATGGCGTCTAAGCCATTTGAAGTGGCTATTACGTCAAAACCAACTTGTTCCAGTTTGTACTTTATAGACTTTAAAATGATTGGTTGATCATCCGCCGTAAGAATTCTCATATATGTTATATAGATTGAGTGTTATAAATTTGTAAGCAAAAAGAATACCGTAAATGCCCTTTACCCTTGCACATACTGCTGCTATTTTACCCTTTCGTCGTTTTTTGTCAAAATACCTTTCCATTTCCGGTCTTTTAATGGGTAGCATGGCTCCAGATTTTGAGTTTTTTTTAAGGGTAACGCTGTATGGTATATGGGGGCATACTTGGTGGGGTGTATTGTTTTTCAACTTGCCAGTCTCCATTTTACTTTGTCTTTTCTTTCATATTTATGTGAAAAGAAGCTTAATAGACCACCTGCCGCCCTTTTTACATCAACGTCTTGCTAAATATAAGAACTTAGATTGGTATATTTATTTCAAGGCTAATTGGTTAAAAGTAATTTTTTCAATTTTAATTGGAGTTTTAACGCACTTTTTATGGGATAATTTCACGCATGAGCCCAATTATACATTCCCGTTTTATTTTGATGATCTTTCTCATGTTTTTTTATTGAATGGAAAAGCGATACCATTATATAGTATTTTACAGGTCTTAAGCTCAGTTTTTGGAATGCTATATTTTGTGTATTTTATGCTAAATATGCCACGAGATAGCAATATGAACGGTTTAGCCTATACTAAAAGGTTAAGGTATTGGGTTTGGGTATCTGTAGTTTTTTGTCTTGTAATAGTAATTAGATACCTTATAGGGGTGCCTGAAGAAAAACCAATTGGACAGATTATTGTAGTTTCAATAAGTGCTTTGCTAATTAGTATTAGCTTGATATCACAACTATTAAAATATGAACAGACTTAAAGGATTTTATACGGTTTTATTGTTCATAGGTTACTCCATAACTTATGCCCAATCTCCTATGGACCCTGGTTTTAAAATGCTAGAGGGTGGGCACTTTGAAAAGGCTCGTGACTTTTTCGCAGATTATCTTAAAACAGATTCTTTAAACCAAACTGCACTTTTGTGTTTTGGTAGAGGAACAGGCCTGGCTGGTAATACGGTGGAGGCTAAAGAGGTTTTTAGTAAACTTCAAAAAAGGTATCCAGGGAATTATGAAATTGACCTTAATATGGCAGAAGCTCATATGTGGAGCAAAGATTTCAAAACGGCACTGGAGCTTTACGCAGATTTGGTAAAACGAGATAGTACAAGTTTTGCGGCCGTTTTGGGTTTTGCAAATGCCTATTCTGAGAATAATGAATATGACAATGCTCTTAAATACATAGCAAAAGCTTTAGAAATAATGCCTGGTAATGCTAACGCCATGGTAAGTAGAAAGTATATGCGTTTAGGGAAGGCATCTAAGTATTCTTATGTAGGTGAGTTTGAAGAAGCTATTAGTTATTTCGATTTGATTTTGGCTGAAAATGCAAAAGACCCCGATGCTCTTATTAATAAAGCTCAGGCTTTAATTTCGTTAAAGAAGTATGAAGAGGCTAACGAAGTTTTCGAAACCTTAAAAACAGTTTCTGGAAAAGAAGTAGATGCCTATTTAGGAATGTCAAGAATAGCCAATCTTCAAAAAGAGCCCAAAGATGCTCTCAAAATAATAGAAGAAGGCATGGCCTTTACAGATAGTAGTACTGTTTTAAAAGCAAGCTTAGGCAAAGTAAACGCATTGGCTTGGAATAAGAAATTTGATGAGTCCTTCGAACTGCTGAATAATTTAAAAACAGCATATCCTGATAACCTAGATGTATTGGCTGGTTTTGGGAGAATTAATATTTGGAGTAAAGGCTTCGCAAAAGGTGCAGGTTATTTTAAAGAGTTACTGAAAGACAAACCAGGTTCTTTTGACGGTAATCTAGGTTATGCAGATGCTCATCATGCTCAGGGGCTGGATGATGTAGCTTTTAAGTACGTAAGGAAAACACTAGAGTATTATGATGAGCAGCGTGACGCTCTTAAATTTTTAGAAAAGCTTCATGTAGCACATGACCCTTCTATAAGCTCTCATGTTTATTTTAGTAGGGATAATGGCGGTAATACTTCAGAAAATTATCAAGTGTCTGCTACTTATGACCCATCGCCTAGATTCAGAACATCGCTTACATATTACCAGCGTTCCGCCAAAAGTTCAGTTTCTGAAATAGCGAATCAAAGTGTCACGGTTGCTACCATAAGTCCGGGGCTATCTTACAAAGTAAATGGTAAACTGAAGGTAAGTGGAGAGGTAGGGTTTCTTAATACTTCACAATATGAAAGAGTATTAGGTATGTTACAAGCCGACCTTAATGTGGGTAAGTTTCAGCAGTTTCAGTTAAGGTATAATCAGGAAATGCAAACGTTTACTTCAGAACTGATTGACAGAAACCTTAAGCTAGATAATATTACACTTAATTATAATTTGAGTTTGCCTTCAAAAATTGGAGCCTACTCTCAAATGATTCATACACAGGTTTCAGACGGTAATGTGCGTAACCTATGGTTTGCATCACTTTATTATGATATTAAGCAGTCTCCAGTGGTTAAAGCTGGTTTTAATTACAGTTACTTTTCTTTTAAGAAGCAGCTGCCTGCTGTTTATTTTAGTCCTGATGTGTTCAGAGGTTATGAGCTTTTTGTAGCTGCCGAAAACGTAAACGAAGAAAATGCTAAGTGGATTTATCAGGCAATTTTTGCGGGAGGATTACAGCAAATTAGTACTGAAAAGTCACAAGGCATTTACCGTTTTGACGTTAAAACGGGTTGGAAGTTTTCACCAAGATTTATGCTGATGGGCTATTACATGAAATCTAACTCGGCCGCTTCCAGTGTTCAAGGTTTCACGTATAATGAGTGGGGTATAAAAACTAAATGGGTGCTACCGCTTAGAAAGTTGTAGCTCTAATATTTTAGAAGAAGAAAAAAAAATAGATATTTTAAGTCAATCAAACTTTAATAAAATGAAGGGGATAGTATTCACAGAATTTTTGGAAATGGTGGAAGAGAAGTTTACCTATGAAATGGTGGACGATATTCTTACAATGAAAGAGCTTCCATCAAAAGGTATTTATTCTGCCGTTGGTACTTATTCTCATACTGAAATGGTCACGCTGGTGGTCAACCTTCATGAAAAAACAGAAATACCCTTACCCGTTCTTTTAGAAACTTTTGGAGAGTATTTATTTCATGGCCTTTTCAAAGCTTACGGCAGCATGTTTTCTGACATTGGAAACGCCTTTGATATGTTAGAATCTATAGAGGGGTATATTCATGTGCAGGTAAGAAAGCTTTATCCTGATGCTGAGTTGCCTCATTTTAAGATAGAGAGAGAAGGTGAAAATAAATTGGTATTAGATTATTCCTCGGAGAGAAGAATGGGAGATTTAGCCTTAGGTCTTATAAAAGGCTGCCTAAATCACTTCAAAGAAGATGCTGAAGTTAAAATGGAGAGTTTATCAGAAGATGGTTCTAAAGTTCGATTTATAGTTTCTAAGTAAGCAGCGTATGGAAAGCCATAAAGAAATAGAGCTTTTAAAAAGAAGGATTCAGAGAGAAAAGGATGCTAGAAAGGCTGCTGAGCTTATTTTAGAAGAAAAAGCTCTGGAACTTTACAATGCCAATGCCGAACTTCAAGGGCTAAATGAAGCTCTGGAAAAAGAGGTTGATAAAAGAACCAAAGACCTTAAGATAAGTAAAAAGAGGTATCAGCAGTTAGTAGAGTCGGCTGACGAGATAATTTACGAATTAGACGCAGATGGGAAAATACTTTACGCCAATCCCATTGCTTACAGAATCTTAGAAGTAAGTAAAGAAGAATTAATAGGTAAATCTGTTATTTCCCTGTTAGAGGAAAGTCATATACAGCCTATAATAGATTCTTTTGTTCATTGCGTTAAAAATGGTATTAAGCAAGCTTATATAGAATATCAAGTTGTCAAAAAAAGTGGCGAAAAGATATGGCTTGGTCAAAGTACCCAGTATGATTTTGTTGATTTAAATGGCGAAAATGTTTTTGTAGGTGCTAGAGCCATAGCCAGAGATATTACCGAAAAGCATGTGGCACAAGAGCAGCTACAGCTCAGCGAGGAAAAGTATCGCCGTATCATGGAAAATATGGATTTAGGTTTTCTTGAGATAGACCTAAACGGAAAAATAGTGAGGGCTTATAATAGGTTCTGTGTTATGACCGGTTATGAGGAAAGTGAGCTTATAGGCAAAACTACATTGGAGGTTTTAGCAGTAGATGAATTTAAGAATGTAGTTCACAAAAACGAGACGGCGAGGGTTGACGGTTTATCAAATTCCTATGAGGTTCAAATTCGTAAGAAAAACGGAGAACCTTTATGGGTATTAATAAGCGGAGGTCCTGTTTATAATACACGTGGTAAAGTAGTGGGTTCTGTAGGTATTCATTTTGACTTAACAGAGCAAAAAAGAGTGCAAGAAGAGCTTTCTCAAGCGAAGCAAAAAGCGGAAGAAGCAGAGCGAGTAGAGAAAGAATTTTTGGCAAACATGAGCCATGAGATTAGAACGCCGCTAAATGCTATCATTGGTATGTCTCATTTGTTATATGATACCAGACCTACGCCAGAGCAAGTAGAGTATTTTGAGGTTATAAATAACTCTGCCAACTTTTTACATCACCTAATTTCTGATGTATTAGATATGGCGAAGATAGGTGCGGGTAAAATGGATGCTAAAAATGAGCCATTTGACCTCGTTGGTCTTTTAAAAACAGTAGAGAAAACCTATCAGCTAAAACTAGGCGATAGGCCTATTGAGCTTCTTAATAAGTATGATACCAGTATTGATTATTTAGTAAGTGGAGATGAAACCTTTCTAAACCAGATTCTACTAAACTTGGTTGGTAATTCTGAGAAGTTTACCCAGAAAGGCTATATAAAACTAGAAACTGAAATAGTAAAAAAAGAGGGTAATAAGGCTTGGTTTAAGTTTTTAATAGCTGATACAGGAATTGGAATAGATAAAGAGAAGCAAAAGCTAATTTTTGAAAAGTTTAAACAAGTAACATCCAAAGAGAATTCTAAAACCAAAGGCACAGGTTTAGGTTTGGCTATTGTAAAAGAGTTGGTTCATATTTTGGGCGGAGCCATTGAAGTGGCAGAAAACCCAGAAGGAGGCACCATCTTCTCTTTTGAAATACCTTTCGAAATAACTGATATTAGAAGGTCAGAATCTTTAGATATTAGCCAAAAAGAAAGTGCTACTTATGGAGGTTTGAATGTGTTATTAGTAGAAGATAATATCTTAAATAGGCGTTATGCTAGCACTTTACTTAAGAAGTGGGATCTAACTGTTTTTGATGCCAATGATGGTTTAGAAGCCATTAGTATGTCAAATAAGAGAAAATATGACCTCATCTTGATGGATATTCAAATGCCTAATTTAAATGGCTATGAAGCCTCTATAGGAATTAGAAATGTGGCAAATCCTAATCAAGATACACCAATTGTAGCCATCACCGCTTCTGCCATGTCTTTTGAAAAGAGCAAGGCTTTAGATGCTGGGATGAACGATATTTTGACCAAACCATTTACACCGCCAGAACTAGAAGCGGTTTTAAATAAATACTTGAACATTGCTAAGCGTGATGAGCCAGCAAAACCGAAAGAAATAGAAATAGATATGACCGAATTAGATAATGCTCGCCTAGTAGAAATTTATGGCGATGATATGGATTTTAAGAAAATGGTTTTCGAAATGTTTGTAGAAGAATTGCCATCTCAAACAGAAGAATTAGTGGATCTTAATGAATCAAAAAGGTGGACTGATTTAGGTCAATTAGCTCATAAAATGAAACCTGCATTTGGAATGGTAGGTTTGTCTGAAGGTGAAGAAGAGCTAAGAAAAATAGAAGCCGGAATAAAAACGGATGGTATAAACGAAAGTTTAGAAATGCTAATAAACGAGGTTTTAGCTAAGCTTCCGGGGTATCAGAACCTTGTTCAAAGGGAATTAACACAGATGTAATATTATGAAGATTCTTCAAAAGTTATTTAGAAAAAATAAGTGGAAAGACGAAAGGAAAGAGGACGGCTTTAGCAATGAAAAGGCACAGTTAGTGCTGGCTTTTTGCGGTAAAGAGTTGCTAAATTCTGAAAACATTGATGGTCTTATAAAAGAGTACCCCAATGCCACTGTAATATCGGCTACCACATCTGGAGAAGTTTTTGACGACTGCATGTATGATAGTAGTATTTCTCTTACCGCAATTGAGCTTGAAAAAACTGAAATTAAGATTAAGCTAGGTAATATTAATTCTTATAAAAACAGTAATGAACTTGGCTCAAATTTAATGGCGGAGGTAGACAAAGAAGGTCTTCAGTATGTCATGGTTATTTCTGATGGAAACCTTATTAATGGTTCTGAGTTAGTAGAAGGAATAAGAAGTAGTAATAGTACCAATGTATTAATAACAGGAGGTTTGGCCGGTGACGGTGCACGTTTTGAATCAACTTTAGTAGGAGTTAATGAAGATATAAAAGAAGGTAATGTAGTGCTCATTGGCTTTTATGGCGAAAGTATTAGAGTGGGGCACGGTTCACTTGGTGGTTGGGATGCCTTTGGGCACGAGAGAACTATTACCAAAGCAGAGAAAAACGTTTTATTTGAATTAGATGGTAAAAGTGCTCTGAAACTATACAAGGAATACCTTGGAGATTATGCCGCAGAATTGCCTTCTTCTGCACTTTTATTTCCACTTTCAATAGGAGCGGAAGGAGATGCAGTTAAGAATGTAAGAACTATTCTGTCGATTGATGAAGAGAATCAATCCATGACTTTTGCAGGAAATATGCCAGTAGGTAGTAAAGTAAGGCTTATGAAAGCCAATTTTGATAAGCTTATTGATGCGGCTTCAGGAGCGGCAGAAAGTGCTCTTGATATTTCTAAAACTAAACCAGAACTAGCCATCTTAATTAGCTGTGTGGGAAGAAAATTAGTATTGAACGAAAGAGTAGAAGAAGAGTTGGAAAGAGCTAAAAGTATTTTTGGTGATGACGCATTTTTGACTGGATTTTATTCCTACGGCGAAATTTCTCCAATGATAGAAAGAGCCAAATGTGAGCTTATGAACCAAACCATGACAATTACCACTTTAACTGAGATTTAAAATGGAAAGGCATAAATTACTGCAGAAGCAAATTAGGAAGTATGTAGACTTAGATGAGGTGAGCCTGGATGGTTTAGAAGACTTCTTAACGGCCATTAATAACAGCTATGCTTCTTTTGATAGAGATAAAAAAATCACGGAACATGCCTTTGAAGTAAGTGAAAGGGAGTATCAGGAGGTGATGGATAATCTCAAAAAGGAGAACGAGTTAAAGATAGCCTCCATTCAGAAAGTCAAGCAGACCTTGATAGAGCTGGATAGTAGAAATGCTCCTTTTTTGCGTGAAAGTGAAGACCTTATTGAGATTATTGACTTCTTGCAAGAGCAGGTTCATATTAAGAATGAATTAGAAGCTACGCTCATTGCTGCTAAAGATAATGCCGAGAAAGCAGCCTTAGCTAAGTCTAATTTCTTATCGGTTATGAGTCATGAAATTAGAACTCCTCTGAATGCTATTATTGGCAATATTCATATTCTAAAGCAGGAGCCTCATTTACCTTCCCAAGAAGACTTTATTGATATTTTGCAGGTATCAGCTTTTAACCTTTTAAGTCTTGTAAATGATGTTTTGGATTTTAGTAAGATAGAAGAAGGAAAAGTCAATTTTGTCAAAAAGCCTATTTCGCTAAAAAACATTGCAGAAACAGTTAAGGCAACTAATAAATTTAAGGCTTCTGAGCATGAAAACGAGATTATAGTTAATGTCTCAGAAGATATTCCAGCAGTACTTTTAGGAGACGATGTAAGGTTAAATCAGGTGCTTAATAACTTGATGTCTAATGCTTTAAAGTTTACGCATAACGGAAATGTATATTTAGATGTGTCTTTAGACCGCATAGAGCAAACCGAAGTTTTTGTAAATTTTTCTGTCAAAGACTCAGGTATAGGAATAAAAGAAGAATCTATCGAGAAAATATTTGAAAGGTTTACACAGGCCGACTCTAACACCACCAGAGAGTTTGGTGGTTCAGGTTTAGGTTTAACCATAATTAAAAAGCTCTTAAATCTTCAAGACAGCGAAATTCATGTAGAAAGTGAATATGGAAAAGGGGCAAGGTTTTACTTTACACTAGCTTTCTCAAACCTTACGAAGGAAGATGAAACCAAAATTATTAGTGGAAATTCGGATATAGAATATCCTTTAGATGGTAAAACTGTATTGCTGGTAGAGGATGTCAAATTTAACGTTTTAGTAGCTCAACGAATGATTCAGGCCTGGGGCATGACGGTAGATTTAGCTGAAAATGGTCAAATAGCGGTAGATAAAGCAGCAGAAAATACCTATGATGTCATTCTGATGGATTTACAAATGCCCGTTATGGATGGTTTCACAGCTACTAAAAACATTCGAAAAATGGGCGTTGAGACATCCATTATTGCACTAACAGCCTCAGTTTCTGTAGATTCTCAAACCGAAGTAATAAAATGTGGTATGAATGATTATCTGACTAAACCATTTAACCCAAAGGATTTGAAACGAGCTTTACAAAAAGCTATCTACAAAGAGTAAGCTTATTGCTGAGTATAGTTGTATATGAGCTATAAACACGCGTTTTTTAGACGCATATCAAGAGTACTGGCAATTCCAAGAGTCATTCCTTTTAACCATGGAGGGTGCGTATACGGTACAGTGAGAGATGCCACCATCCGGATAGAACTTTAAGGAGTCTAAGCAATAGCAATGAGATTCATCTTTTAACTCGTATGAGCTAATACGTTTTTTTATATAATGCTAGGGTCTTTTCAAAAATACCCTTAATGCATTTATCCATAGACTTTTTTTATATTCCACATTTCCAGAACTCTTCGTTTAAGACAATTGAGTACAAGAAGTAATCTGCTTTCACGGTAGGTTTTAATTTCAAACTGTCCCCATTTTAAATACTTCAAAAGAGTTGTCAATGACTAAAAGAACATGTCTCTTTTGGTTTATTTGAGCATTTGCGAGTAGTGAAGTAAATAGTATGCCTAAAGTGTGCCTTACTAGGTACATATTTGATTTTTACAAGGATTTGTTTGTAGTCGATAAATTATTAAAGGGTATCATGCGGGATGCATAAGCTTGCGTACGAATGTTTTATCAACGTTTTTTGAAAACTATCGTGATAATGTTTTAATTGTACTATTCCAATAGTATGCCTTTTGTATATGCTGGGTTGGTGCGAAAATAAAATCATGCCAAAAGTGCCTTGCTGATATGTATTTAGGTCTTTTTAAGCATTTTGATGGTAAATAGGACTAATTTAATCTCAAAAATAAATTGTACTATTTTGGCACTTTTTTTGCTGCGTATAAAGCAAAACTTAATACTTAAAAAGAATGAAAATTAAAACTTTTGTCCCTGCAGAATACATAGAGCAAGTAATGGAAATGAGCAAAGACGTTTTCACCAAGGATGAAGAGTTGGAGTTTTTAAAGTCTTGCCTTTTTTATCTAAAAGAAGGTGTAACAGCACAGCAAGCCATTGAAATGTCAATGGTAGATTATCTAGTAGATATGTAAGTTGCTGAGCTTAACAAAAGAATGGTTTGTTAACCATCCTTTGTTAATCAATAAGTCCTTTACGTCTAAGGATATTATCCATTAGTTTTAAATCATGGTCACTGTTAAATACATTCTTAGGAAAATGTAAGAACTGTCCACGAGCTATATTTAATAGGAATCCTGAATCTTCAAGTTTCTCGGCAGACTGAATGGTATCCCATTTAATTACGCCACCTTCTCTTTTATTAACCTTAATCATGATTTGTCTGCTATCTATCTCGTAAGCAAACTTGTCAAACATCTGGGCGTTTTGCTCCATTTGTGTAGCAGCATAAAATTGGATATACCAAAAAGCTATATAGAGCAAACCTCCAATAAAGGCCGTGATTAAAATCCACCAATTTTTATAAACACCGGAGAAATGTAAAACCACACCTAGAATCATAACAGCAAGTGGTATAAGTAGCCACTGCCAGCTTTTCTTTATTTGACGAGTAAAGGCCAAATTGATGTACTTTTTCTTATCGAGGGCAAATTTCTTTGTTTTAACTATCATTTTTCACTTTTAATGAAGCTGCAAAAATAGAAAAGGCTAGGAAGAATACCGAACAATATTTCAATTCTTGGCAGAATGCCTATTTTGGCGTTCTATAAGTTTTAGCGGAAAAATTTTAAGAAGTGCTTTTCAGCTAAGAATTTGAAAAAGTAGGCCCAATTTTAAGAGGTTCTAGGTTTCTTTTGAGGAATAACTATTTAGTTTTTAAAAATTCTTGGGAACTTTATAGAAAAAACCTTGTATTAGAAATGAAGTAAAGCACTTCTGTTCTATATTTACGAATCAAGTTAAAGCGAAATCTTTTTAAATTAATATGTCGTCACCAAAAAACGTTCTAATTGCTGAGGATTCATCAGTTATCCAAAACTTAGCAAGAAAAATTCTTGAGTTTCAAAATTTCAAAATCACTGTTGTTAAAAATGGCGAACAAGTAATTCAATTACTTGAAAAAGAGCCATTTGATGTAGTGTTGTTAGATATCAATATGCCAGTAATGGACGGTATTGAGTGTGTACAAGCTATCAGAGGAAACGAAGCTACAGCTAAATTGCCAGTGGTAGCTATCACAGGTAATGCTAGAAATTATACCGAAGAAGAGTATAAAGAAGCTGGTTTTAACGAAGTTTTAATGAAACCATTGAACTTTGACAAACTAGTGAAAGTAGTTAAAGACCTTACTGAAGAATAAGTGTTTTTGTTAATATGAACCTCACAATATTAGGTACTGGTACTTCATCTGGCGTGCCAGTACTTACTTGTGGCTGTGATGTCTGTACCTCTACTAATCCTAAAGACAAAAGACTACGAGTTTCAGTTTTGGTACAAACCGCTGAATTAGATGTAGTTATAGACTCAGGTCCTGACTTTAGGCAGCAACTTTTGCCCACAGGCATCTCAAAACTAGATGCTCTTCTTTTTACACACGAGCATAAAGACCATACGGCAGGCTTAGATGATGTCAGGCCTTTTAATTACCTGAATGGTAAAAAATACCTCAATATTTACGGAAGAGAAAGTGTGCTAGAACAGCTCAAAAGAGAGTTTCATTATGCTTTTTTAGAGGAGTCTTACCCTGGAGTTCCGCTCATAAATACTATCAAAATAGAGAATAAACCATTCTCTATTTCCGATTTAGAGATAATTCCAATTGAAGTGATGCACCATAAACTTCCCGTTTTTGGTTTTCGTATTAAAGACTTCAGTTACATTACAGATGCCAATTACATTTCTAAAAAGGAACTAGAAAAAGCCAAGGGCTCAAAGGTTTTAGTATTAGACGCACTTCAAAAAACACCACATATTTCTCATTTTACTTTAGAGAAAGCTATTGAAGTAGCAAAAGAAGTAGGAGCAGAGCAAACCTATTTTACCCATATTTCTCATAAAATGGGTCTTCATGATGAGGTAAATAAAGAGCTACCAGAAGGTATGGCTCTTGCTTATGACGGACTCAGTTTTTCTCTTTAGTCCTATTTTTATCTACATTTTTCTACATCAAATTCCTACTGATTAGATAATCGAGCCCATTTGTCGTTTATATACAAGCATTTGCCGATTCGGGGAACATGGGATTTAAATAAGCCTTTTCTTTGTAGTTGATATTATAACAAAAAAAAGCTGTTGCCCCTTAGGGTAATTTTTTTCGCCTATGAAGTTTCTGCACAAAACCGTACTTAGTCTTTCTGTCTTCTTTCTTTCCTTAGTCACTTTAAAAGGGCAGGAGAGTGGAGTTATTGTAAAAGGAAAGGTCTTAGATAGTAAGTCAGGCGTGGCCATTGAATTTGCCTCTGTAGCTCTTTTAGAAAAAGCTACCAAGAAACCTATCACAGGTACTACAGCCGATTTAGAAGGAGCCTTTGAAATCCAAACCGCTGCTAAAGCTTTTGTGGTGGAGATTAGTTCTATTGGTTTTGATAATAAATTAATCAAAGATTTTAGTATTGAAGATGGCGTGATTGACTTAGGTCAGATTAAGCTGGAAGAAAACAATATGCTGCTGGAAGAGGTGGTAATTAGAGCCGAAAAATCTCAAACAGAATTTGAACTTGATAAACGAGTTTTTAATGTAGGGAAAGATTTGTCTACCACGGGAGCTAGTGCATTAGAGATTCTGAATAATGTACCTTCGGTTAATGTTAGTATAGAAGGTGAAATTAGCCTGAGAGGTAGTGGAGGAGTTCAAATCCTTATTAACGGTAAGCCATCTGTAATGGCCTCTGGCGAAGGAAACGCTCTGGGTACTATCACGGCAGATATGATTGAAAAAATTGAGGTAATTACTAATCCTTCGGCAAAATACGATGCAGAAGGTACCAGCGGTATTATCAATATCATTATCAAAAAAGATGAAAGAAAAGGTTTTAATGGTTCTGTGTCTTTAAATACGGGTATTCCAGATAGCCATAGTATTGGTATTAGTTTGAACAGAAGAACAGAAAAGTTTAACTTGTTTTCGCAGCTTGGAGCAGGGTATAGGTCATTGCCAAATAAGATGGAAAACATCAACCAAGACCTAATAAACAACGAGATTATTAACAGTAAAGGTACCGAGTATAGAAACGAAACCTTTTATAACTTCATTTTAGGAACCGACTATCACTTAAATGAATATAACGTTTTCACACTTTCGGGAAACTTCGCTTACGAGATAGAAGAGGGACCTTCCAAAACAGATTTCACCATGTTAGATGCTCAGAATCAAGTGGTGTCAGAATGGTATAGAGAAGAAGCTACAGAAGCCAATAACCCAAAGTATCAGTACGATTTTCAGTATAAAAGAGATTTCAAAGACCATAAAGACCACACGCTATTAGCATCTGCAGTAGGTAGCTTTTTTGGAAAAGACCAATCGTCTCAGTTTGGTAATACCTATACTTTTGGTACCGGTAGTTTAAACGATCAACAAACCAGAACTAATTTTAAAGAGGCAGAAAACCTTTTCAAGGTTGATTATACGCATCCGTTCTCAGAGGCCTTTACTTGGGAGTTGGGTTCGCAGTACGTTATTAATGATGTGAGTAACGACTATTCTGTAAGCGACCAGATAGATGGTGCTTATGTAGAAAATGCAGCTCTAACGAATCTTTTTGAATACAACCAAAAAGTATTTGCAGTTTACTCCACAGGAGCCTATGAAGGAGAGAAATGGGGCGTGAAACTAGGTTTAAGAATGGAAAGTACAGACCTAAATACTTATTTAGCTACTACGGATGTTTCAAACGCTCAGAAATATAATAATCTTTTTCCAAGTTTACACACCACCCTTAAGGTGTCAAAAGAGTTTTCTGTACAGGCAGGTTATTCGAGCAGAATTTATAGACCGCGTTTATGGGATTTGAATCCATTCTTTAACATCAGGAATAATTTTAATGTACGTACAGGTAATCCAGATTTATTACCAGAATATACAGATTCGTATGAGCTGACTGCTATTTACTTATTAGATAAGCTATCGCTTAACGGAGCCATTTATTATAGAATGACGGATGATGTGGTAGAACGTATTTCTACTTTTGAAGATGGCGTTACCTACACCAAACCTACTAACATTGGTACCAACAAGTCTACCGGCTTAGAAATAAACGGAAAGTTAACCGCTGCAAAATGGTTAACTTTTAATGGTGACTTTAACTATAGCATGTTTAAAAGAGAGGGTTCTTTAGAAGCTGTATTGTTTGATTTTAGTGCTGATAGATGGAGTACAAGGCTAAATGCGAAAATTGGCTTGCCAAAAGACATAGATGTGGAAGTTAGCGGTAATTACCGCTCAAAAGTAAGAACACTTCAAGGCGAGCAATCTCACCAAGTTTACGCTGATTTCGGTGTAAGAAAGAAGATTCTTAAAGGAAGAGGTGTGGTTAATTTGAGCGTAAGAGATGTACTAGCTTCTAGAATAGGAAAATCAGAAACGGTACAGCCTGAGTTTTACGTTTACAGCAGCAGGCAGCGAGGTCGTTTTATAGCTTTAGGCTTTAGTTACGGTTTCGGAAAAGGAGAAGCCATGGAGTACTCAGGTGCTAGAAGACGTTTCTAAGAACATTTTAATTGCTAATATTTTTAGAAAAGTCGCAGGTAAATTTCGCATAGCATTCAAGTCAAACTCAGATTTAATACAAGCTTCAGAGGAACGATATGTCTATAGCAAGGGGTGAAACCCCTTGTTAGATAAGTAAAAGGCATAATTTGTTTGGCGGAAATTTGGCCTTCATGCTAAAATTGTGACAAACCTAAACTAGGAGTACCCTAAATTTTCTAATGCGTAATTCGGCTGAAAACCATAAATTGCACAGTGTCAGAAAATGAAAACATAGTACTTCCACCAAAGTACTACCTCGATTATTTTAATTACTTGCTTGACTTCGTCAAAGACAAGTACAAGCATATTTTGGAAGAAAAGGAGTGGCGTTTCCTTAGGAAATTTTACGCCCTTTCTGAAGATGCTCAGTGCCTTTTTATTCGGTTTACTAACCGTAAAGGTCTTTTTTTTAGGAGCCAGCGGCTCAAATACGAGGAAATAGAAAACTTACCAGAAGCCTTAGAAGAATTGCTGTCAAGAGGTTTTGTGGAAGACCTGTCGGTCAATCATGCCGATTTTCTTTTGGAATTATTACACTTAAGTACAAAGCCAGAACTTCTAAAGCTTGTTCCTGAAAAAGGTTATAAAACAAAGTCTAAAGGGGAAGTATCTGAATGGATTAAAGATAATCTAGAACCAGCCCAAGTAGTGGAAGAAATAGCTTTGGGGCAGCCTTTGGTCAAAGTTAACTTTGAATACGAAGTAACCTTTTTCAAATTCCTGTTTTTCGGAAACCGTTATATGGATATGACGGAGTTTGTGGTGAGAGACTTAGGTTTTATTCAGTATTTCTCGCATGATGAAGATAAACTGGTGGCCAGGTTTGAAACTAGAAAAGATGCGGAAGACAAATGGATGATTTCTGACCAAACCGACCTCTTTGAAAAGCTAAAGAAAGAAGAAACGCCCGAAGCTATTTATGATTGGTTTGACACCATGGTAGATAGTCTAAAAGACCTTTCAGAAGTAGCCAAACCATCATTAGAGCGGTTGACGCTAAAAGTAGGTAGGCATTTAGAGCGTCAAAAGTCAGAAGAACTGGCTGTGGAGGTTTTTAAAATGTGTGCATTGCCTATGGCAAAAGAAAGGCGAGTACGCTGTTTGGTAAAGCTAAAGCACAATGAAGAGGCTCTTGCCTTATGTGAAGACATGATGGCGAATAGCAGTAATGCCGACGAACATCTTTTTGCCAAAGACTTTTCAGAGCGAATTCTGTCAAAATCAAAACGAAAGAAGAAACTCACCACCGAAAAATTACACGAAGCAGAGCGAATTTACATCAATGCCATTTACAGAGGAAATGTAGAATTAGGCACCATAGAGCATTATATGGCAGAAGGGAAATACGCTATATTCTCCGAAAACCATCTTTGGCGGGGCATTTTTGGGCTAGTCTTCTGGGATATCATTTTTGACCCAAGTTTGGTGGCTTTTCACCATCCTTTTCAGCGACGTCCATCCGATTTACATTTGCCTGATTTTTACCTAAAACGTAAAGAACATATTCATGAGCATTTAGAAAGCTTTCAGGATATGGAAAGTTTGCTGCTTTTTATGGGAAGGAAATTTACTGACCATGAGGGCATAGCAAATCCTTTTGTGATATGGATGGAAGGAATGTGGGAGAGCATCAGGATAGCCACACAATACATAGGCTTAGAGCCCATCAAAGAGATTTTAGTACATATCTGTCAAGACATCGTAGAAAACTCCAGAGGTTTTCCAGATTTGTTTGTTTGGGACGAAAACGGCTATGAGTTTGTAGAAGTGAAATCACCCACCGATAACCTCTCAAACCGCCAGCTTTACTGGCTAAACTACTTTGAAGAAAAAGGCATTAATGCCAAGGTGCTTAGGGTGTTTTTTGAGGAGTGATTATTACATTTACTAGAAATAAAAGAATTAAAGATGAATAGATTACTCACAACGACTTTTTTACTATTAGTTTCAGTTATAGGATACTCTCAGACCGTTAAGAATTTTCTTAATTCTGATTTAATTCTTGAATTTGATAATTACAACTATGAACTAGCATGGAGCTCTCATCCTAATGAAAGCTTTTATAAGCAAGAGTATTTAATTAAGGGGCAGACTTTAGAAAGTTATGATTCCATGGTTTTGATTGATTTAGTTGTTGGAGACTTTTCTGTCCAGGATGCCGTAGGTGCAAAAGTGCGGGAAATTGAAAATGCTAAGAAGTCAAATCCACTTGTTCATTTTACTGTTTTGGAAAAGGATGATGAAGTAATGATTGATTTTTTGATAAGTGCAAGTTCGGAGGACGGACAAGAGTTATTGGTCGTGGAGAGAAATGTATATCGCTATCAGAAAATTAAGACATCTAAAGGTAATGGGATTCTTGTCTTTGGTATTAGCCAAAGAGCATATGGAGAAGAAATTGGGGCCTTTTTTGAAGAGTTGAAGTTGAATAAAAACAGCTTAATAGTTGAAGTTGGAAATGCAGAAATTCCAAAAATTAAGCTCAGGAAGTAAACTTTTGCCAGAAAATCTGAGCCTATCCAAAACCTATTTTATTTCCTACTAAGAGAGCCCCCTGTCTGACGACAGGCAGGCGTCAGGGATTCTGTGGTGATTTTTTTCTTACTTTTCTTCAACAAAATCACCCACCGACAATCGCTCAAACCCCTAACTCTACTCATTCAACTATTTTGTAGAGAAAGGAATAAATACCAAACGGCTTTGTATGTTTTTTGAGGAGCGAATTTATATGTTTATGGTATACTTTAACACCCTGAAAAATACAAAATGAAATACTTCCAATTATTAATTCTCTTAGTAGTAAGTCAAGCTGCATTTAGTCAAATGAAATCGTTGAAAGAATTGACTAGTCAAGAAGAATCTAGTTGGCGATTAGTAGAAGAGTGGATTGGTAAGGCAAAAAATGATGTAGAAATTCTGGAAAGAGATTCTACTAAAGCAGATACAGCTTTATACCGTTTACAAATGACCACAAGTTCACTAATGGCTGCGGTGGTTTATGAATCGGGTGGAATACTGGTGGACAATGGCTGGATTAGAATTTTGGGCTCAGGTTCTGATAAACTAAAAAGAAGCTTGCCAGCATGGAATAAGGGAAAGTCTTTTGATGAGTATGGGGAAGGCATGTCCTTTATTTTAATTGCGGATGACGCCATAGGAGGTTTTTACGCTTTAAATGGTGGTCAGTTTGGAGAGGAAGGAATAGGGAAGGTGTTTTATTTCGCTCCAGATAATATAGAATGGGAACCGCTGGGAATTGAATATTCAGATTTTATCTATTGGGCTTTTACTGGCGATATTGGTCAGTTTTATAATGGGCTTCGCTGGAAGAACTGGGAAGAGGAAGTTATGGCGATGGGAGCAGATAAAGCAATGAGTTTTTCGCCATACCTCTGGACCAAATATGTGGACCTAGAAAAGTTAGAGAGGAAAGCAGTGTCTATGAAAGAGATGTGGGAAATTCAAATGGTGGTAAAAATGCAGTTGATGAATAAGTAAATATTCAGGCAGCTTTAATTTTGAGAAGAGGGTTTCGTGAAATAATTTATTTCTGATTCTAAAGAATTTAAAAATCAACAAATATGCGTATTGAAAATGAAATCAAATTAGGTTTCAAAGATGTGATGATTAGACCAAAGCGTTCAACGCTTAAAAGTAGGTCTCAGGTGAGTTTAGAACGTGATTTTGTTTTTTTGCATAGCCAAATTCCATGGAAAGGAATACCGATTATGGCTGCTAATATGGATACGGTAGGTACTTTTGAAATGGCAAAAGTATTGAGTGAACAGAAGCTTTTTTCGGCCATTCATAAGCATTATTCTGTGGAAGAATGGAATAGCTTTCTTAAAAGCCAGTCAGACAGTATTTATGATTTTATAGCCATCAGCACAGGCACAGATAAGAAAGACTTTGCTAAGGTGGCGGCAGTGATTAAAGAGAATCCAAAGTTGCAGTTTATCTGCATTGATGTAGCAAATGGTTACTCGGAGCACTTTGTGAGTTTTGTGAAGCAAACTAGGAAGACATATCCTGATAAGGTTATTATAGCTGGAAATGTGGTGACTGGAGAAATGGTGGAAGAGCTCCTTTTAGCAGGAGCAGATATTATAAAAGTGGGAATAGGTCCTGGTTCTGTCTGTACCACACGTGTAAAGACTGGCGTGGGGTATCCTCAGCTTTCGGCTATTATAGAGTGTGCTGATGCGGCTCACGGCTTAGGTGGTCAGATAATCAGTGATGGAGGCTGCACTACGCCTGGGGATGTTTCAAAAGCCTTTGGTGCGGGTGCAGACTTTGTGATGCTAGGAGGAATGCTATCTGGTCATGAAGAAAGTGGGGGAGAGCTGATAGAAGAAAACGGAAAGACCTACAAACGCTTTTATGGAATGAGTTCTGCTTTGGCCATGAATAAGCATGTAGGTGGCGTAGCAGAATACCGTGCCAGTGAAGGGAAAGATGTAAAAGTGCCTTTTAAAGGAAAAGTTAAAGATACGCTCCAAGATATTCTGGGGGGAATAAGAAGTACCTGTACTTATGTGGGTGCGGCTAGGTTGAAAGAGTTGACAAAGAGAACTACCTTTATAAGAGTAGCAGAGCAAGAAAATAAGATTTATGAGGAATAGTTAATTTTAAATTGAGCGTGAAAGTAAAAATTAGGCCACTAGAGCAAACCGACGTTTCAGATTTAGCTAGTTTAGCCAATAACCAGAAAATATGGGAATACGTGAGAGATTATTTCCCATTTCCATACACAGAGAAAGATGCGGAGTGGTTTATTAACCATAGTTTAGCAATGACCGTGAATGAAAACTTTGCTATTGCGTATAATGGAGCTTTTTGTGGAGTTATTTCTGCCAATGTGCAGACCGACGTCTATCGAAAGTCGGCCGAAATGGGTTATTGGATAGGGGAGCCATTTTGGGGAAAGGGAATAGCTACAGAAGCGGTTAAATTAATTACTAAGTATGCTTTTGAAAGTTTAGGTGTGAATAGACTATTCTCCAGTGTTTTTGAATACAATGCAGCTTCCATGAAAGTATTAGAGAAAAATGGATTTGTTAAGGAAGGAATCTTTAGAAAAGCTATTTTCAAAAAAGGGCAGCTGTGGGATGAACATAAGTACGCTAAGCTTTTTAATGGGTAGAAGTTAATGCTCCTTAACAACCTCTTAACAACCCAGAGCCCAGTTTTGGCGTCTAATATTTGAAAAGCGTTGGTATCTTTGACACAAGTTTTTGGATTAAGGAATTATCAACCATATTTGCATCACAAAATTTAAAAAGTCGCTCAGAATGAAAAAATTAATAGCAACCTTATTGTTAATAGGAAGTATTGCAACGTTATCTCACGGTCAAACGCGTATACCACCAAATGTTCAGAAATTGCTTCAGAAAAATACTTGTTTAGCTTGTCATAATGCTGATAAAAGATTAGTGGGACCTGCTTATAAAGAGGTGATGAAGAAAAAGAAATATAAGGCAGACGAAATTGTAGCGTTAATCTACAAGCCGAATCCTAAGAACTGGCCTGGTTACCCACCAATGGCTCCAATGTCTCAGGTGCCTAAAAACGAAGCAGCTATCATTGCAAAATGGATTGCTAGTTTGAAGTAAGCGAGAGCTTAGAATAAATATTTGTCAACTGTCTGTTGAAAGATGATTGGCGTTGGAAGTCGGATACTTAATGTGTCCGACTTTTTTATTTACTTTAGGCTGGTAAAAATTAAACTTTGTTTGGGAATGATATATATCACTATGTTGATTTTTGTAAAAGAGGGTAAGGAAGATACTTTTCTAGAATTTGAGAGTCATGCCATTCCTTTAATGGAAAAATACACTGGGAAAATCATTTATAGAATAAGACCCAGCAAAGAAGCTTTCATATCTGGCGAAGAAGAGCTACCCTATGAAATTCATTTCATCTCGTTTGAGTCAGATAAAGATTTGAACAACTTCATGAACGATGATAGCCGATTGAAATTTATACACTTAAAAAACGAATCAATAAAATCTACGATACTTGTAAAAGGAGAGAAAATGTGAGATTGAACACAAAAAAAGACGAACCTTTCGATTCGTCTTTCTTAATAAGAAGGTAAATAAAACTTAAGCTTCTGCTTTAGCTTCAGCCACTACAGCTACTTTAACTTCATGTTTTACTTCTTTATGAAGGTCTAAAACCGCTTTGTATTCACCGATGCTTTTAACGTCATCCATTGTGATTTTCTTACGGTCTACATCAAAGCCTTTTTCAGCTAAGAAGTCAGACACCTGCGTGTTAGTAACTCTACCAAAGATTTTACCAGACTCACCAGCTTTCATTGTAATGGTAATAACCATTTCGCCGATACCTGTAGCTATTTCTTCAGCAGCAGTTTGTATTTTCTCTGCTTTGTGAGCAGCTTGTTTTAAGTTCTCAGCAAGGATTTTTTTGTTTGACGAAGTTGCCAAAACACCAAAACCTTGAGGAATAAGATAGTTGCGACCATAACCTGGCTTAACGTCAAGAACATCATTCTTGTAGCCAAGACCCGCAATATCCGTTTTTAATATAATTTCCATTGTAATACTTGATTAAAAATTTTTAAAAGCGAAAAGTCTAATCAGACTTTCTCTTGACTAATCTTATTTTAAGCCATCAGCTACATAAGGCATCAAAGCCAAATGTCTTGCTCTTTTGATAGCTACAGATACTTTTCTCTGGAATTTCAAACTGTTACCAGTTAATCTTCTAGGAAGTATTTTACCTTGCTCATTCACAAATTTCAAAAGGAAATTTGGGTCTTTATAGTCTACATATTTAATACCTGCTTTTTGGAAGCGACAGTATTTTTTTTGTACTCTATCTTTACGTTCTACTCTTTCGTTTACTAATGACATAATAATTAAGCGTTTTGAGTTTCTTTAGGTGCGTCCTGATTTTTCTTTCCAATTTTACCATTCTTACGTCTATCGGCGTAGTCTATGGCATGTTTGTCTAACTTAGTAGTTAGGAAACGCAAGATACGCTCGTCACGCTTATACGCTAATTCTAAAATAGCCACTAAGTCGGTGTTTGATTTGAATTCAAACAACTGGTAGTAACCCGTTGATTTATGCTGAATGGGATATGCTAGTTTTCTAAGGCCCCAATGTTCCTCGTTAACTAACTCAGCTCCATTATCAGTCAGCACTTTCTTAAATTTATCCACAGCGTCCTTCATCTGAATCTCAGATAAAACGGGAGTTAAAATGAACACTGCTTCGTACTGGTTTTGAAACATGATAATTTTGTTTGTTATTAATTATTTTCAAAAATGAGGTGCAAAAGTACGACTTTTTACCGCGAATGCAATCATTTAGTTATTTATTACTAAGCTTTTATAGCTATGTCGTTTATGTATATGGGTAGCAAGTAGAAATTTCTATACAATTTATTGCACAATATAAATAGAATTAGTGTAGTAAGGTTAATTAGCCATAGCAATCTTCTTCAAGATTGAAGCATAGAATTATATTTGTTTCCTCGAAAAAAAGAGTATAACAAAACAAGATTTCTAATCCAATATGATAACACTTGACTCGTATAATTTTAAAGACAAGAAAGCTTTAGTTCGTGTTGATTTCAATGTTCCTTTAAATGATCAATTTGAAATAACGGATAACACAAGGATTAAAGCTACTGTACCAACTATCAAAAAGATTCTAGAAGATGGTGGTTCTTGTATTCTGATGTCGCACTTAGGTAGACCAAAAGACGGACCTACTGAAAAGTATTCTTTAAAGCATATCGTTCAGGCTTTATCTTTGATTTTAGGAGTCTCTGTAAAATTTGCAGATGATTGTATCGGAGAGCAAGCTTCAGAATTAGCGGGAGCACTTAAGCCTGGCGAAGTTCTATTGTTAGAAAACCTTCGTTTCTATAAAGAAGAAACTAAGGGTGATGTTGATTTTGCTGAAAAGCTTTCAAAACTAGGTGATGTTTGGGTTAATGACGCATTCGGAACTGCTCATAGAGCTCACGCTTCTACAGCTGTAATAGGTCAGTTCTTTACCGATAAAGTTTGTGGTTATGTAATGCAGGCTGAAATTGACAATGCTCAGCATATTCTTGAAAACGCTGAAAGACCTTTCACTGCTATAATGGGTGGTGCTAAGATTTCTGACAAGATTTTAATTATTGAAAAACTACTTGATAAGGTGGATAACCTTATAATAGGTGGAGGTATGACGTATACTTTTACTAAAGCTTTAGGTGGTCAAATAGGAAATTCTCTTTTAGAAGCCGATAAGCAAGAGTTGGCTCTTTCTATATTAGAAAAAGCAAAAGAGAAAGGTGTTAAAATCATAATGCCTTTGGATAACCTAATAGCTGATGACTTTAGCAATGATGCTAATACGCAAGTGGTTAAAAGAGGTGAAATACCTGCAGACTGGGAAGGTTTAGATATTGGACCTGAGTCGGCTGTGTTATTTGCAGAAACTATCAAAACATCAAAAACTGTTCTTTGGAACGGACCAATGGGTGTATTTGAATTCCCGAATTTTGCTAAAGGAACTAAGGCTATTGCTGATGCAGTAGTTCAAGCTACTGAAGAAAATAATGCATTCTCATTAATAGGTGGAGGTGACTCTGCAGCTGCTATTAATAATGCAGGTATGGGTGAGCGTGTATCTTATGTGTCTACTGGTGGTGGAGCATTATTAGAATACATGGAAGGAAAAGTATTGCCAGGTGTAGCGGCACTTAGTTAAGAATTAGATTTATTTCTATAGAAAAAGTCGACTCAGTTCCGATAATTATCGGAGAGTCGACTTTTTTGTTTTCAGCTTTGCTGGAAATTAGAACTTGCTCTGGGTGCTACAGATAAGTTAGCCACCATTTGTCTCTATTGTTTCGCTTATAATTATCATACCATTTACATAATGGGAAAAGTCCGATAATAAGCAGAATCCAAATTCCATAGACTATCCAGAGGTCAAATCCATATCCCTTAAGCTGTGGCTCTTCCGTTACCCAAACATTTATAATCATATAACAAAACCCGAATACTTTAATCAGGGAAACCTTCAAACCCAGATTATGCTTCATTTAGAATCTTATGGAAACGGAATTCATGTCAATTCTGTATTCTGGGGTTTATGGCTTTTCCCATTTGGCTATTTAGTTTTTAAATCGGGATTTTTGCCAAAGCTTTTGGGTGTATTTCTGATGCTGGGTTGTGTGGGTTATCTGGTGGAGTTTGCCGGAAGATTATTTATAGAAAATTATTTTGATACCGTTCTGTCCGATATAGCGGGCTTGCCTTCTCAAATAGGGGAGTTTGGAATATGTCTTTGGCTACTAATACTAGGTGCTAACCCCTTTAGCTTTTCAAAGTTTAAAAAGGGAGTTTCTTAGCATATTGATAAGGCATTTTTGAGTCTTCTAGTCTTCTTATTAAGACATTGTCTTTTGCTTTTAGAGTTATTTTGAAAAATAAAGCTGAAATGATTCTAGTTTTAATTCGAGAATAATTCCCACCTTTGAGCCAATTTTAAATTGAAAAATTATGGCAAAAAGCAAAGACGCCAAAAAGAGCGTAAAAAAAGTAGCAGTTAAAACTCCAAAGGAGAAAAAAGAGGAGAAGCGTTTAAAGAAGAGTAAATCTTAAGAAGCCTCCAATAATAAATTTAGCCCAAGATGTCATTCCGACGCCTTGGGCTTTTCTTTTTTAGGTAGGTATTAATTCCTTGGAGGGCCTTGAGGTCTGCCGCTTCCTTGCTGTGGTCTATTGGGCTTTGGTGCTTTGTTGAGCTCTTCTTTTGAAATAAAACCATCATTATTAAGATCAATTTTAGAGAAGTCATTAGCTAAAGGACCTTTTACTTCCGACTTTGAAAGTTTACCGTCTTTGTTAGCATCCATTTGTAAGAACATTTTCTCAGCTTGATTATTCGCTCCCGTGCTTTTTTGCTTCTTTTCTGTGCTTTTACAGGCTCCTAAAGCTAGTAGTGCTAAAAATGCTATTTTCGATTTTGTCATTTTCATAATGAGTGTAATTAAATTGTTTTGTTTGTTGATAGAGTGTAATGGCGACTTTTATAAACTTTATAGCTCATAAATATCATGACGAATAAAATAAAAGCAATGCCCATTAATTTCAGAGTGTCTGCTATCTGAAAGTCATGATTTGATGTCATTACCCATTTATTAGATTCGGCTTTTAGTTTTAGGGTGTTACCGTTTTCATTGTTGAGTAAAAACTGCTTTTTCTCAAACCCCTTTCTTAAAACCATCAAAGCACTTTGGTGATGATGAATATCTTTAAAAGAGCTGTTTTTAACCGTAATAGAATTGAACTCCTTAGGCATTTCTGAAACTTTGAAAAGAATTTGAGTCTCATGACCTATTTTCACCATGTCGGCACTTAGGTTTAGTTTTTCATTCTCATTTGCTACTAGCTCTAAATTCTCTCTAACAAGCTTAAGAGCCAAGCTTTCAAATTCCTCTTTTGATTTATAAGAATCTGCTCCAAAAGTTTTCTTTACTTCATATTCTAAAGCTGAGGCAGAGCATGTAATTCTTAAAATCCATTCGCTGTTTTCGTTTTCAACCAACATAGTGGATGAAATGTCAGGCTGGTGTGCCCATGTAGTCATTGGTATTGACAATAATACCAAGACAAGAGCACTTTTAAAGGCGTATTTTAAACTTGTCAATTTCATATCAATTAACGTAAGCACCTTTTAGGCAGTTGAAGAAATTATTTGTTCCAGGAGACGAAACATGGTAATGGTAACCTCTGGTGGCATCGGTATGTCCACGGCACTCGTCTAGGTCTGTAGGTTCGGTACCATCTTCGTTTAATTGCTCATAAATACCATGGCCATCCATAGCGTAACCAATCATGGCTGCATGCCCGTCAGGCTGATTAAACTTAGTAGTCTTACCCATGGCAGCATGGTAATGGTAGCCCGCATTTAGATTAATATGGCCGCCAGCATCATCAAAAGGAGCAAGTGTATAAGCACCAAGAATAGCATCAGTAGGAGCGGGAGCGTCAAAAGGAATTCCGTTAAAGGCGATGCCACGAGCAGAAAGGCCGCCTATAGCATCTAGTGGTGGTTCGCCACCCATGTCTCCACCTGGAGGAGGTCCGCCTGCACCTCCGTCTGGTGGTCCGCCAGCTCCTCCAAATAGGGTAGCTTCGGCTGTCATTACTGGAGTTTTAGGTATTAGGTAAGTTTGGCTCACGTTTGAGATGTAGGAAGGCAAACATTCTACACAAAAGTTGGCATACTCCGCACCCACATTTGGGTTAGCGGCATTATTACAGTCTTCTAAAGTTTCTGTTTTGTAAATCTTACCATCGGCATCATACATTTTCCAAGTATTATCATTGTAAAATGTCGCCATATTTTTCACAAATTCACCGTCTACATCGTATACGTTTCCGTTTTCTAACCAAATTCCGCCCGCATCGGCATCGTCTGTTATAGTGGTAGGGCACCATGGACCCATTTCATGGTCAGATGCTAAACCGTTTGAAACTATTTGGTAGCATTCTGCACTAGAACCGTCTGATAATATGCAGTCTACTAGCGTTACCGAAATAGCATCACTTAAAAATAATGAGGCATCTACTTCTTGTGCTGTTTCACCAGGCTCGGCTGTGGAGTCTGATTTGCATGACTTCGCCATTAAGATTAATGAGAAGATGGCACTTATGAATATTTTCATAGATCTTGATTTTTTTGTTGTTCTAATTCTTTGATGAAAAAGGAAAAGAAAACTTGCTCTGTAGATTGAAAATATTTTTTTTAAGCCGATGATATGGTGGTCACTTTATTGCGTTTTTGTTGTCTTATAGCTTGAAAATCATTATATTACTTATATCAAACATACAGCCTTATGAAAAAGATAAAAAAAGAAGATATCAAGCAGGAAGTATTTGACCTTTATGACGATTATGCTCATAACCGAATAGACAGAACAGGTTTTATGAAGCAGTTGGGCGTATATGCTGTAGGTTCAGTTACGGTAGCGTCTTTAATGAGTTTTTTGATGCCTGACTATAAAGGGCAGGTACAAATAAAGCCAGACGACCCTCGAATTAAATCAAGCTTTATAACCTATAATTCACCAAAAGGAGGTGGAGAAATAAAGGCTTTGCTTTCTATGCCTGCTGATGCCAAAGACGTGCTAGGTGGCGTAGTGGTAGTGCATGAAAACAGAGGGTTAAATCCTTATATAGAAGATGTAGGAAGAAGAGCAGCTTTGGCAGGTTTTATCTCTATAGCACCCGATGCTTTGACGCCATTAGGCGGATATCCTGGAACAGATGACGAAGGACGAACATTGCAAAAGCAAAGAGACCGAGACGAAATGTTGGAAGACTTTATTGCTGCCGCAGATTATCTAAAAGGTCATAAAGACTGTAATGGTAAAGTAGGTGTAGTTGGTTTTTGTTTTGGAGGTTGGGTGGCAAATATGATGGCGGTGAAAGTGCCGTATTTAGCTGCAAGTGTGTCTTTTTATGGTGGACAGCCAGATAAAGAGGATGTGCCCAAAATAAATGCTCCTTTACTATTGCACTATGGAGGTTTGGATACCAGAGTGAATGCTGGCTGGCCAGATTACGAGGTGGCCTTAAAGAAACACGGTAAAGGTTATAGTGCCTTTGTTTATCAAGGAGCTAATCATGGTTTTCATAATGATACCACACCAAGGTTTGATAAGCCTTCGGCGGATTTAGCTTGGAAAAGAACAGTTGATTTCTTTAAGGATAAACTTTCATAAGTAATTAGGATTTAAATATCCTCATAGCCGAGACTTAGGTTGTTACGACCTTAGTCTCGGTTTTATTTTACACGCATCTTTGCAAAGCTCCCTTTTGCTCCAATAAAATAACAGTGTTTCCCTGCACAGCGAACCACATGAAAGGCTTCTGTGTCAATGGTTTTCCAAGTCTTACCATAATCTGGAGAAATGGAAGTGCCAGAAGTACCAGTTACTATTAATTTCTCACCACTTAAAGCGGCCGACTCTTTTAAACCTTGCGGATTGATTTCTCGAGTTTTCCAAGTTTTTCCACCATCTATGGTTCTAGCAAAATTGACTTGCTTCGTTTTGTCATCTTTATAGTCGCCTCCTAAAAGAACACCATCGTTTTTAGACCAAAAGTGTAAACCAAATATGCCACTAGTAGCTCCTGAAGGAAATTTACTCTCTAAAATCTCCCAAGATTTACCTTGGTCTGCTGTGTGAAGTATCCTACTCTGAAAGGCATACCAAGCTTCGTTTTGATAAGTTACCAAACAGCTATTACTAGCCGCAAAAGATGCTTCACCTTCCTTTGTCTTTGGAAACAAATTGCTTGACATTCGCTGCCAAGTGTTACCGCCGTCTTTGGTTTCTAAAATATAAACCTGATGGTCAATAGGGTCGCCTATTACTAGGCCATGCATTTTGTCAAAGAAAGCAATGCCGTCTAAGAAAACGCCTTTCTCTTTTGTTTCAAAAACGAGTTGCCATGTTATTCCGCCATCCACTGTTTTAAATATTTTGGCTTGCCCTTCTTCGGCTAAACCCGCACTTACTATGATAGCAGTTTTCTTGTCAATGGCTTTAATGCCTCTAAAATCCAAAGCTATCTCTGGGTTGACAGTATACTGTTGCCAGGTTTTTCCTCCATCTAGTGTTTTTATTACTGTATTATTTGAGCCGCCAGCCCAAACTACTTTTTTACTAAATACATCCATAGAACGGAACGACGCAGAGGTGCCAATATCAAGCTTTTCCCATTGAGAAAAAGTAACATGACCGGCTAGAAGGCAGAGAAGTAGAAACTTGAATTTCATTTTTTGTAAAGAATTGACATGCTTTTAGAGCAGTATCGTTATAAATGCACAATTAAAACTTTTAAAGTAATAGATTTTTAAGGCTTTCACTAATTTTGCGAGATGCGTTGGATACATACGTGCTTCTTACTTCTAATTGGTCTTTCTGGTATTTGCCAAGAGAAAGCCGATATAAGCATATCTACGTCTTCAAAGGTCATGGAAGTGGGTGATGTTTTTAGTATAAAAATCAACATCAAAGGTTCTCAAAACTCCAACGTAAAAGCCTTTCCTCAAATAGAAGGTTTTCAAAAAGAAGGAAGGTCTGTTTCTCATGCAAATGTCAAAATAGATGACAAAACTATTTTGCAGCACATTGTCACTCAAAACTATAGAGCCATAAAGTGGGGTACTTTTGACCTACCTGAATATGAGTTTTTGGTCAATGGGAAAGCACTATTGCTAGATGCCGAAGAGCTTACAGTTAGTAACTCTGAAAATCCTTTAGATACCGAATTGGTAGATACGCTGATAACTAATGAAGACGCTCTTTTGTTTTTGTTTGTAGATAAATCAAACATTGTAGTAGGAGAGGGCTTTAGGGTAAATCTGGCTTTTTATGTTTCTGATGACAATACAGCCTCTTGGGAGTTTCCAAAGAATTTGACACAGCAAATCAATCAAATTAGCAATCAACTGAAACCAGATAATTGTTTGGAAAGCAGAAGAGAGATAATTGATATTAAACCTGAACCAGCGGTGGTAAAGGGTAAAAACTATATCAAGTATAAGTTTTTTGAAAGTGTCTACTATCCATTATCACAAAAAAGCATTGAATTATCTTCTGCCAGATTAAATATGGATAAAGTTTCTATAGGAGCAGATAGCAGCAGGGTGGTGGAGGTTCGGTCGTTTTTTAGTAGAGGTTATACGGTGAATGTATCTGCATTACCCGAGCATCCTTTAAAGGACAGAGTAGCGGTAGGAAAGTTTAAGCTGAAAGAATTGAGTAAAGTAGGTGCTGTTAAAACAGGGAAAATATTAAGCTACAGCATCAATATCAAAGGAGAAGGGAATGTCAAAACCATGCTTTTTGATAAACCCGAAAACGATAAGAATTTTGATTTCTATCCACCACAAACAGAATATACCCAAACAGAAGGCTATATATCAGGTGAAAAAACATTCACCTTTAAAGTTTTTCCTAAAGACTCGGGCTATTTTGACATGGGTAACTATTTCTATTGGGTTTATTACGATACTCAAAAACAGGAATATGATACCTTAAAGGCTAAACAGAGCCTTATAGTGACAGGAGAGAGGATAGAAACATCGGCAGTAAACTCAAAAGGAGTGTACGATAATTTAGAGCAAAGAAGCATTTCTGAGCGTAGTATTAATTATAGAAGCATTGTAAAAGTTTCTATCAATGTGCTACTTTTTTTGATGTTGGTAGGAATGCTCTTTATTTTTGATTTTAGAAGACAGCGACGCGAATAACAAACCACAAAAAATGGGAAGCACTTACGGTAAAATTTTCAATATTTCTACATTCGGAGAGTCACATGGTAAGGCCATAGGCGTAGTGATAGATGGCTGCCCAGCAGGTGTAGAATTTAATGAGGAGTTTATACAAGCCGAATTAGATAAAAGAAAGCCTGGCCAGTCCAGAATTACGACACAAAGAAAAGAAGCAGACAGTGTGGATGTGCTGTCAGGAGTTTTTGAGGGTAAAACCACAGGAACACCAATAGCTTTGGTAATAAACAATCAAGACCAGCGTAGCAAAGACTACGGCCACATAGCCGATAAGTTTAGACCTTCTCATGCAGACTATACCTATGCTGCTAAATATGGCAACAGAGATTATAGAGGTGGCGGAAGAAGCTCAGCTCGTGAAACCGCTGCTAGAGTAGCTGCAGGAGCCATAGCCAAAACTATTTTGAGTGACATGGGCATAGAAATAGCCGCATACGTAAAACAGGTGGGTAGGTTAAAACTGGATAAGCCTTATTCGGAGTTAGATTTAAGCACGCGTTACGATAACGCCGTAAGATGTCCTGATGCCGCTATGGCTCAAGAGATGTTTGATTATATAGATGATACCCGTAAAAAAGGTGATTCTATTGGTGGTGTAATTACCTGCGTAGCTTCAGGAGTGCCTGTAGGTTGGGGTGAGCCTGTTTTTGATAAACTTCATGCCGAATTAGGCAAAGCCATGTTAAGTATCAATGCCGTTAAAGGTTTTGAGTACGGCAGTGGTTTTGACGGTGTTGAACTGTATGGCTCAGAGCACAACGACGAATTTTATACCAATGAAGCTGGTGAGGTTAAAACCAAAACCAATCATGCTGGAGGTATTTTGGGCGGTATTAGCAGTGGCGAAGATATTTACTTCAACGTAGCCTTTAAACCTACAGCTACTATCATGAAAGACCAAGATAGTGTAAATGCCGCTGGTGAAGCTGTAACGGTATCGGGCAAGGGAAGACATGACCCATGCGTACTGCCAAGGGCTGTACCTATAGTAGAAGCCATGGCTGCCTTAGTGCTTGTTGATTTTTACTTAAGAGCTAAGGCTGATAAGTAAGAATTATAAATTATCTAAAAAATCGAGTAAGGCTTCGGGCGTAGTTTCCACCAAGTTTAACTCGATTTTTTGGTTTTCGGCTACTACTAAATCCTCTTTCCATTCGGCATACACTAGGTCATTACTTGATACAGCATAAGCTACATAGGTGTAATTTTGGCCTATTGGTACCTCTAGAGACACTCCATTTCTTACTGCTATAATTGAATTTATATCAGGAAAATACAAGTATAAAAGGATAGCATTCAATGGTGCGTCTTTAGCCTCAAAGCTAATGGTAGTTAGAGGGCCTTCATCGTTAAGAAAACGGTCGCAGTTAATCCATCCTAAATCACCAGTAAAGAATTCATAGTTATTGTCATTTACGGTTAGTGACAATCTCTCTGTATTAAAGCAATTGCTATCAATACCGATATCTGGTCGCTCTTTGTCATAATTACATTCATAGGTTATCCATTGAGGTTCTTCTTCCCAGTTTAAGTTTCCCTCCACATCTTCTTCGCCGGTAAATAGCCTCATCTTATTGTCAGGGCTTTTTGTTGGAATTTTTATTCTAAGGTAATGGTCATCCTTAAGAATTACTTCATCACCATCTTTTGTGATTCGTATGAATATTTCACCACCAGTTTTCAGAAGCTTTCCATTAGAAACGGTGGGTTTTCCATTTAATATAATATCGCCAGGACTAAAAAGCTCAATCAGTTCTATATTTACGGGGAAACTAACAGGGGAATTATCTTTCTTTTTGACAAACTTTTCTACCTCTACATAAACCTGAGTGCCATTTACACTGACAAATGGCATGCTGTTATCTATATTGACAGGGATTTTTGCGGGTTGAGCTAAAAAGAGATTAGATGCCTCCGTATTATTTTTAAAATCAATTTCTTCTGGCTCTGGTTCAGGCTCACCTTCAGTTTCCGAGCCTATTTCTGGAATTTCAACTTCAACATCGGTTTCTTTCTCTAAAGGTTTTAGTCGGTCATCAGAGCAGCCCAAAGTAATTATGAAAAAAAGGAAGAATGTGATTTTGTATTTCATCGGATTAAAATGAGTTTGTTAAATGAATTTAGGGCATTTAAGCTGTTTGTTTTTACGTCTTCTATTAGGCGTAAGCCTAATGCCCAATTCGGAGAAGGCTTCATTCCAAATAGGGTTGTATTTCAATTCAGTAAAAATAATAAACTTGTTAAAAGGAATTTGAATTCCAGCACCTAGCTCGGGTAAGGCATTCATTTCCTTTGCCTTAGGATTTAGGGTAGGGGTGTAATTTAACCAATAGTTTACCTCACCACCTGCCAAGGCATAAATCCCGAGGGAGCTGTTTTCATAAATGGAGTAATGCAACATTAGCCCAGCATACGCCTCATGAATGGTGTTAAAGGCCGGCTGATACCTTAGTTGGGGAACAAGAGATAGCTTTTCAGTTAGTGCTACGTAATAGCGTAAACCAATACCAGCATTCTTAACGCCATAATTGTAATTCACAGTAAGTCCAAGGTTTTTTATAACTTGAGAATTTGCTTTGCCATGACAGCAAAGCAATGTTAAAAGTAGTGTTAATACTTTTAGTAGTTTTTTCATGTATGCTTTTTATTAATACAGGTAAACCCCGTACTCTTTCTTGTTATCTAAAATAACCTTTACGTGGTCATTTAGTGTGGTAGCCAAATTATAACCGACATAGTCAGCTCTAACAGGAAAATTTAAATAGTCTCGATCTACCAGTACTGCTACCTGAAGTCTTTTTAAAGGAATAGACATAAAAGGTCTAAAAGTGTAAGCTAAAGTCCTTCCAGTATTTAAGACATCATCTACTAAAATGACAGTTTTCTTTTTGAATGTATCTATTTCACATTCAATTTGAATATCTGGTTGGCTTTCAGCCTGCTTGTCTAATATGATTTTAGCAAGAAAAATCTCTTTATCAGATATCTCTTTTAAGTCATTGACAATAGCTTCGGCCAAATGGTATCCTTGCCCATTAACACCTGCTATGACCAGTTTTTTTTCTTTAAAATTGTCTTCAAATATTTGAAAGGCCATCCTCCTGATCTTCTGTTTGGTCTGTTCAGGGTTTAGTAGCAATTGGACTTCTTTTATATCTAACATATTCTTTACGTATATCGGTGTTTCTGGCACAGTTTATGCAAATTTAATCAATATATAAATTGTCAGGAGTATTAAACTTCACATAAAACACATGAAATACATTTACGGTCTACTGCTTTGTCTATTTTTGACGAATTCAGTTGCGTTTAACAATCACAACGATAGAGAGCAAGCCTCTTTAAATGAAATTGCGGGTTTGATAGAAAGTTCGTTTAGCCGTGGAAATGCAGATTTACTTGGAGACTTATTAGCGGATGAGCTAGAATTAGTTATAGACTCTGAAAAAATAGAATTTGCAAAAATCTCTAAAGATAGGGCAGGTTATATTTTATCATCTTTCTTTAAAACTAATCCGCCGGTAGAGTTTAGCTACGTATACCAAGGAACTACATCAAAAACCTTACGTTATTCGGTGGCAAACTATAAGAGTAAAAACAAGCAGTTCAAAATCTATATGCTCATTAAAGAGGATGCAGGGCATCATTATGGTATAAAAACCTTGCAAATGAGAGAAGACTAAAGGTTGGTAAAATCGCCACCTTCTGTATTTTCAACCCTAATCAAATTCTTAATATTCAATATTCTATATTCTTCTCCCAGTACCGCTGTTCCCACTAAGTCCAGTATGTGCTGTTCTGTTTCTTTGTCTAGTTCTACCCAATTGGGAGCGTAGGCATAGAAAGTGTCGCCCTCTGTTTTAAATTCCCATGCGTTGGTGCTTATCAAATGTGCGTCTAAATTCTCGTCGTATATCTTAAAGGGTTCAATGTAGTTTACCTTAGCTTTAGCATAAGCAAAATCCCATTTTTCCATTTCTGGAGCACTTGCTATTATCTTTTTTGAAAGTTGGAGCAGTTCAAATTCTCTGTTTGGAGAAATAACTAATTGGTATGGTTTTGAAAAGCCATCGTTTATTTCCCAAGTGAAGTGCCCAAAGGATAAGATTTTCTCGTCAAAGTAATTACTCAGCTCTTTCTTTTTGGCTTCACTACCTTTTTCCAATACTCTTCTTATCAGCTGGTCGTTTTTTACTAACCAAGCCCAAAAATTCTTTATTTCTTGCCTGTTGTCTGATTTCATAATTAAACTAAACTCACCAATGAAACCCCATGCCCACCTCGGTCAGCGTGTTCGTCCTTAAAGCCCTTTACTTGTTTGTATTCTTTGAGATGGTTTCTTACCAAATTTCGTAAAATACCATCGCCTTTTCCGTGTACTATTCTAAGCTCATTATATCCTAGCATAATGGCATCATCCATAAGATTATCAAGCTCTAACATGGCTTCTTCCATTCTTTTACCTCTAATATCAAGGTTAAAGCTGAAGTTGGCCATCTTTTCACTCATGTCTACCCCTGTTACTTTGGCTCTAGGTTTTTCCTTGGTAGCAGTTTTGAATGTTTTCTTACTTACTTTTTCCAGCCTATTCGCCTTGATATTGGTTTTCAGTTGACCTATGGCCACTTCGAAATCTTTACCTCTGATGGCTATCACCTCACCTATAGTTTCTTGACCTTTAACTTTTACAAAAGAGCCTATCTCTATTTTCCCTTGCTCATTTTGCCAAACATCTTTAGGTTCGGCAACGGCGGCTTCCTCCTCTAAAGTCTCTTCTTTAAGAACCTCTAGTTTTTTGCGAATAACCTTCGTTTGTTCTTTTTCGGCCTTACTCTCTTTTATATCTCTAATAGCCGTTTCTATGGCTTTATTACTGTTTTTTAACAGTCTTTTGGCTTCTGCTTTAGCGTCGTTTATTATTCTTTTTTGTTCACCATCTAAGAAGGCTTTCAGCCCTGTGTATTGCTCCATTTTTTGTTTCAAGAGCGTATTCTGTTCTAAGAACTCTTGATTTTTTTCGGCAAAGACTTTCTTCTCTATTTCTAGTTCTTTCAGCATCTTCTCAAAATCAACCTGCTGCGTTCCTAGTTTTTTCTTGGCTCTTTTAGTGATATAACTTGGCAGTCCTATTTTACTGGCTACTTCCAGTGCAAAAGAGCTCCCCGGCTTACCCATTTCTAAAATATACATGGGCTCCAGCTGTTCTCCATCAAATTTCATGGCTCCGTTTTGCAAACCACGATTTTTATCGGCAAAGATTTTTAAGTTGGTATAATGTGTATTGATAACCCCTTTGGCTTTTGATTTGACAAAGTCTTCTAGAAGAGATTCCGCAATAGCACCACCTAAATTAGGTTCAGTTCCTGTTCCAAATTCGTCAATCAAAAAGAGCGTATTCTTATTGGCGTTGCTCAAAAAGAAATTCATGTTGGTCAAATGAGAACTGTATGTACTCAAATCATTTTCAATACTTTGTTCATCACCGATGTCAATGAATAAATTTCTGAAAATTCCAATTTTTGAATCAGGAGAAACAGGTACTAAATAGCCACACTGAGCCATATACTGAATAAGACCAATAGTTTTCAGCATAACAGACTTACCTCCAGCATTAGGTCCAGAAACTATCAATATTCTATTCTCATCATTAAGCTCTACGGTCAGAGGAATGGTAGCTTTACCTAGTTTTTCGTGAGCCAAATAAAGTATAGGGTGCTTTGCAAAAGTCCACTCCATGAGTCTTTCATTGACCAGTAATGGTGCTGTGGCGTCTAAATCAACGGCTAGTTTGGCTTTAGCTCGAATAAAATCGGTCAAACCTAATAAGAAATACGCACGTCTAAGCTCAGCAATGTGCGGACGAATATCTGCCGTTAAATCTCTGAGGATTTTTATGATTTCTCTACGTTCCTTAATCTCTAAATCACGAATCTCATTATTAGCTTCCAGTACTTCCGAAGGCTCTACAAAAGCCATTTTACCAGTGGCTGACTCATCATGAACAAAGCCCTTCATTTTTCTTTTATGCTCCGATAATAAAGGAATTACCAGACGTCCATTCCTTACGGTCAATGACATATCCTCGCCAATCCAGCCAGAGTTTTTGGCCATTTTGTAGATTCGTTCTAGCGTTCGCCTTACGGAACTTTGCTCCGATAATATTTTCTTTCTTATCTGAAATAACTCTTTTGACGCGTTATCGCGGACAATTCCACGCTCGTCAATAATACCGTCAATATTGCCAATGATGTCAACCAAATCTAAATCTTCCGAAATAGCTTGTTTGACCATGTCTACCAATAAGGGAAACTGTGGTTCTTTTCCTTCAAAAAACTGTTGAATTTGAAGAATGGTATTTAATGAAAGTTTAATGTCAAAAAATAACTCTTCTGAAAGATAGGACCCCGGAGTTTGAGCACTCATGAGTGACTGAGTCACATCAATGTAATTCTGCTCAGGAAAAGCAGAATGCAGTTGCATGATTAGCTTAAATTCGGCGGTTTGACCAATTAGCTTTTTTACCAAAGAGTAATTGTCTGAAAATCGAATTTTCTCTATGAAGGTTCTTCCTAAGTCACTTACACAGCGTTCGGAAGTCAGTTCTTTAATGGTATCAAAACCGAGTTTTTGTTCTAAATTTTTCGGGTAAAGCATGTACACTAATTAGTTCTGCCGCAAAATTAGCTAAAAGGAGCGGGAATGCTTAGTGTAAGCCTATATGACTAAGCTTAAATAGCCAATGTTATTTTAGCCAAGCCTTTTATAGTGCATTTCAACCATTGATAATTTATTGGTTTAAACATCATTTACGAAGATGTATTTTTAAGCATGAAAGCTATAAAGTGGTTAAAATACGGTTCGCCAGAACATCTTAAATTGGAGGAGGTAGATAAACCTAGCCCCAAACCAAACGAGGTTTTAATTAAAGTGAAAGCAGCTTCTGTTAATAGAACCGACTGTGCCATTTTCTACGGGAAACCTTTTTTTATGCGATTTATGACGGGGCTTTTTAAGCCAAGAAACATAACCTTAGGAACTGAATTCTCTGGAATTATAGAGGAGGTAGGTGCAGACGTAAGAAGTTTTAAAAAAGGGGATGAAGTTTTTGGATTAAACACCAATGGATTAAGAGCCCATGCCGAGTATCTGGTTCTTTCAGAAAAGGAAGCTTTTGCTATAAAACCAAGTCAACTAACTTTTGAAGAAGCCGCAGCCTGTACCGAAGGAGCTCATTACGGGCTTAATTTTTTAAATAAAGTTGATTTGAAAGCTGGTGATAAAGTTCTGGTTAATGGTGCTACGGGCGGCATAGGTTCGGCTACTTTACAGTTTGCTAAGTATTTTGGGGCGGAGGTGACTGCCGTAGGTAATACTAAAAACTTGAAGCTACTTAAGTCTTTAGGAGCAGATGTGGTGATTAATTATGAAACAGAAGATTTTACCCAATTAGATACGCAGTTTGATTTCATTTTTGATGCCGTAGGCAAAAGCACATTTTTTAAGTGTAAGCCACTTTTAAAACCAAAGGGTATTTACATGTCCTCCGAATTAGGCCCTTGGTCACAGAATTTATTTTTGCCCATAATTGGAAAGTTTTCAAAAGGAAAGAAAGTGATATTTCCGCTGCCTTTAAATACTAAAGAGAATGTTTTTTTTGTGAAAAAATTGATGGAATCAGGCGACTTGAAACCAGTAATTGATAAGGTTTATCCTCTAGAGAAAGTAGGCGAAGCTTTTACTTATGTTTTCTCAGGAGAGAAGACAGGTAATGTGGCTATTAAAGTTTAAAACTGCCCAGTAGAAAGCATTACTAGCGTACAAGCTTCTAAAGTTTCTACACCTTGTTCTTCTAAACGCTTCATCAACGATGGATTCTCTGTTCCAGGGTTGAAGATTACGCGTTTAGGCTTTAAAGCTAAAAGAAAGTCTTCGTATTGAAGCTGATTTCGCTCCCCTAAATATATGGTCACGGTATGGATGTCCTCTATTCCATCGGTGCTGTTTTGTATTGTTTTTCCTGCTACTTCGCCCTTTTTTATACCTACTAAAGTTATGGGGTGCTTATGTTGGGCTAATTTATTGGCTACCAAATAGGAGTAACGGGTTGGATTGGTGCTAGCACCTAAAACGAGTGTATTTTTCTCTGTCATTTTCGAAATTATCAGTGCCCAAATGACAATTAATTCTAATAAATAGTTCTAATTTGGTAGCTCAAACATTCATTTAGAAAACCCAAATATTATGAAGCCAGATTGGAACGGTGTATACCCCGCAGTAACTACTAATTTTAATAAAGACCAAAGCTTAGATTTAGACCTTTTCAAAACCAATATTGAAAAACAAATAGAAGCTGGTGTTCATGGCATTATTATTTGCGGTTCGCTAGGTGAAAATGGTACATTGACCACTGCAGAAAAAATGACATTGGTAGAGGCTTCTAAGGAGGCTATTGCTGGTAAAATGCCATTGATAATGTGTATTGCAGAATGCATCACATCGGAGTCGGTAGCTTTTGCACAAGATTGTGAAAAGTCTGGTGTAGAAGGATTTATGTTATTGCCATCTATGCGATATAAAGCAGATGATAGAGAAACACTTCATTACCTTCATACTGTGGCAGATGCCACAGATTTGCCAGTGATGGCTTATAATAACCCAATAGCTTACGGAAATTTCATAAGCATTGATATGTTTAAAGATTTGGCTCAGAATGCACATTTTGAAGCCATGAAAGAGAGTACTGGTGATATTCGTTATTTGACGGAGGTTATTAATGAATTCGGCGATAGGTTTAAGATACTTTCTGGTGTAGATAATTTAGCCATGGAAAGCCTTATTATGGGTGCCGATGGTTGGGTAGCTGGTTTGGTAGATGCTTTCCCAAGAGAGACGGTAGTGATTTACGAATTAGTAAAACAAGGAAGAATAGAGGAAGCAAGAGAGATTTATAGATGGTTTTTCCCTCTGTTGGCATTAGATATTGGAAACAAGTTTGTTCAAAAAATAAAACTTGCCGAAGCAGCTGTAAATATGGGAACGGAATGGGTTCGAGAGCCTAGACTTCCTTTAGTAGGGGAGGAAAGAGCAGAAGTAATGGCGATTATTGAAAAATCATTGGCTAACAGACCTGTTTTACCTGAACTTTAAGAATGGCAACACACCCATTAGAATTAGAGGTTTCTGAAAGTTTCCTTGTAAAAAAGAGATTGGAAGGAAACCTCTTTTACTGCATTGATGCCCATACTTGTGGTAACCCAGTTCGTTTGGTAGCACATGGTGGGCCAGCATTAGAAGGAAATAACATGTCTGAAAAAAGACAAGATTTCCTTAAAAAATATGACTGGATAAGAAAAGGCTTGATGTATGAGCCACGTGGCCATGATATGATGTCGGGAAGTATTCTTTATCCGCCTCATAAGCCGGAAAATGATGTGGCGGTACTTTTTATAGAGACTTCGGGTTGTTTGCCGATGTGCGGTCATGGTACCATAGGTACTATTACCATGGGCTTAGAATACGGGCTTATCAAACCAAAAGTTAAGGGTAAAGTAAGAATGGAAGCCCCTGCTGGTTTGGTGGAGATTTCTTATTCAGAAGATGCGAATGGGAAAGTCAAAAGTGTGCGATTGACAAACGTATCTTCCTATTTGGCAAAGGAAAATATAGAAGTAGATTTTCCGCCTTTAGGCAAACTAAAACTAGATGTAGCCTATGGAGGCAACTATTATGGAATTGTAGACCGGCAAGAAAACTTTAAGGGCTTAGAGCATTATAAAGCAGAGCAATTAATCAGCTGGGCGAGGGAATTAAGAGCATTGCTTAGGCTGTCGCATGATTTCACACACCCAGAAGATAGCAGCATTAACGGACTAAGCCATATCATGTGGACGGGAGAAACGATTGACCCAAAATCAACAGCAAGAAACGCTGTTTTTTATGGTGATAAAGCGATTGATAGGTCTCCCTGTGGCACAGGAACGTCAGCAAGAATGGCTCAGTGGGCAGCAAAAGGAAAACTGAAAGAAGGCGAGATGTTTGTTCATGAAAGTATAATAGGCAGTAAATTCGAAGGGAGAATAGAAGGAAGAACGAAACTAGGAGATTACGATGCCATTACACCCTCCATAGAAGGGTGGGCAAAAGTGTACGGAGAAAACCTAATCTCGATAAACAAAGAAGATGACCCTTACGCAGAGGGCTTTCAAGTGATTTGAAAAAAGTAATTTATCCTTACATCATGATTTACTGTTTGAGCGAAGCTGGATCTTAATAAATTCCTATTTTGCCTTGTACTGTTTGATTAGGTAAAAAAAAAGATTTTAGTGACAATCGTTATATCAGAATTTACTGTTTGAACGAAGCTGAAATATTAAATAAGATTCAAGTTTTGCCTTGCACTGTTTGATTAGGTTAAAAAAAAGACAAAGTCAATTTTAGATTCGTGAGTTTAAATCCTGTCTGCTTACTTTTTTCCAGATGAAAAAAGGTAGGTTCCGCCTGAATAAGGCAGCGAAAGAAGAGGTTATTGTCAAAAAGGCGGGATTAAGAAAAAGAAATGAATATAAAATCAGCGTAAGAAAATAAAAAATGAAAGTTCACATAATAGGCTCTGGCATCATAGGCCTCTTCTCGGCTTACTACCTAGTTAAGGAAGGGCATGAGGTAGAAATTATTGAACAATATGATGGTGCAGACGGATGCTCATTTCAAAATGCAGGAATGATTACGCCAAGTCACTTCATCCCATTGGCTGCTCCAGGAATGGTGCAGAAAGCACTGAAATGGATGCTGGATGATGCTAGTCCGTTTTATGTTAAACCGCGATTAGATTTATCAATGCTTAACTGGTCTTGGAAATTTATGCAAGCTGCCAATCAAAGAAAGGTAGATGAAGCTATGCCTGTTTTAAGAGATTTTTTGGTAGCCAGCCGAGCCATGTATCTTAATTTGGAGGCATCCCAAGAGCTAGATTTTGACTTTGAAAAGAAAGGACTTTTGTTGCTTTGTAAAACCGAGCATCTTTTAGAAGACGAAATTCAGGTGGCCGCTAAAGCACATGATTTGGGAATGAAAGCCGAGGTATTGGATAGGGCAGGCGTCCATAAATTAGAGCCAGAAGCCTTGCCAGATGTGTTAGGAGGAGTTTTTTACCCAGATGATTCCCATTGTAATCCTCAAAAATTGGTCAAAAATCTTAAGACGTTCTTATTTACTAAGGGAGTTCAGTTTTCTTATAATACCAAAGTGATTGACGCTAGTTTTAACGGGAACAAAATTGACAAACTTAAATTAGAAGACGCAAAAGGAGAACAGTCGGAAATAAAAGTAGAAAAAGTAGTAGTGGCCGCAGGAAGCTGGTCAGAAGGTTTGGCAGAGCTATTCAAACTTAAAATGCCAATGCAGGCTGGAAAAGGCTATAGTTTTCTGCAAGAGCAAGAAGCCAATAAGAATATAAAACATCCGTCTATTCTTTGTGAAGCTAAAGTGGCGGTAACGCCTTTTATGGATAATAAAGTACGTTTTGCAGGAACAATGGAGTTGGCAGGAATTAACCCCATCATCAAAAAGAAACGTGTGAAAGCCATAGCCGAAGCGGGTGAAAGTTTTTATGGTCAAGTAAAAGTAGGAATGCCAAAAGATGCTGACATTTGGTACGGATTAAGACCATGCTCACCAGATGGTTTACCGTATATAGGGAAGGCAAAGCACCTTGATAATTTGGTGGTAGCCTCTGGACATGCTATGTTAGGCATTAGTTTAGCCCCTATATCGGGTCAAATGGTGAGTGAACTAATTCTTGAAAAAAACGTATCTCAAAACATAGGATTGTTTGATATTCATAGATTTGAAAAATGAATTCCTAAATTAGAAGCTTGATAACAAAGACTTATACTAAGTGAAATTAAAACACTACCTGGTCGATTTCTGGGATAAGCTTATTCTCATAAGAGAAAAAGTGGTTAAAAGGATGGACTGGGCTATTTTTGGTGCCCTGCTTTTGGGCTTTGCATTGGTAATTTATCAAATAGCGTTTCCAAAAGAGTTAGCCGTAGAAAACTGGGTAGATACCATTTTGATAGATATCCCAATTGCGGTGATGTTTTTATATTTTATCAAATGGGTTCTTCAAAACTTTATTAGAAAAAGAATTAAGCTTCTTGATAGAACACATCTGCCAGACTTGATTTTTGCAGGTATTTTGTACCTGTTTCTTTATCTGAAAGGAAATTTTGAGCTGATAAATCAAAACTGGTTTCTCTATATCTTATTGAGTATCTTTTTTGTGGTGAGACTTATGCGAGAAGGTGCCATTTTCGGAGGAAAAGGCATGACACCTTCTGTGCTTTTTGTAGTGAGTTTTGTGATGTTAATTTTGGTCGGAACCGCCATTCTTTTAATTCCAGACGTTTCTTCTCAAAAAATATCTTTTATTGACGCTCTATTTACCGCTACCAGTGCGGTGTGCGTAACAGGGCTTACGGTGGTAGATACTTCCACTACGTTTACGGCCATTGGGCAAGATATGCTCTTGATTTTGATTCAAATTGGAGGTTTGGGCTTAATGACCTTTACCAACTTTTTTGCTATCCTTTTTAAAGGAGGGATGTCTTTTAGGAATCACCTTATTTTAAGTGATATTATTCAGGCAGATAAACCAAATTCATTATTCTCAACGCTCCTTAAAATTGTTAGTTACACGTTTGTGATTGAGCTTATAGGTGTATTTTTTATACACCTTACCACTAATGAAACTTTCTTTACGAGTTCTTATGATTCTTGGATGTTCTCTGTTTTTCATTCCATTTCGGCCTTCTGTAATGCAGGGTTTAGTACCCTTCCTGATGGTTTATTTAATGGTGGTTTTCGTTTTAATTATCCCTTTCAGCTCGTTATTTGTGCTTTAGTTATTTTGGGTGGTATTGGCTTCCCGGTGGTGATAGACCTTTATGATACTTTCAAGAAGCTTTTAAGGAGTTTGATAGGTTGGTTGTTTTTTAAGAAGCGGTTCATTTTTATGGCCAGAAACCTGAATGTGCACTCTAGGCTCGTGCTTACCTCTACAGGGATTTTACTAGCAATTGGAACGGTTTTGTACTTTATCACGGAGTATAATAATTCATTGCAACCGCACCCTACTATGTTTGGGAAATTGGTGCAGTCGTTTTTCGGTTCTGTTACACCAAGAACAGCTGGTTTTAATACCGTAGATATGGGAGGTTTGATGCAAGGCACTATCTTGATTTACCTTTTATTGATGTGGATTGGGGCTTCGCCAAGTAGTACTGGTGGAGGTATTAAAACTACCACGTTTACCATTGCCATTTCTAATATTGTGGCTTTAGCCAAAGGGAAAGAGAGGGTAGACCTTTTCAAAAGAGAGATTTCTGGTTCATCTATTCACAGAGCTTTTGCTGTGATATTTCTTTCGCTTTTAATTATCGGTATGGCAGTTTTTCTGATAAGTACATTTGAACCACAGCAAGAACTTACCAAGATTGCTTTTGAGTGTTTCTCGGCATATAGTACGGTGGGTTTATCCATGAATTTGACACCTCAGTTGGGCACCGCCTCAAAACTTGTTTTGATTGTGACCATGTTTTTAGGGAGAGTTGGTATGTTTACTTTGTTGTTTGGAGTCTTTAAGAAAATTCACAGCAGTTCTCATCAATATCCTAAGGAAAACGTTTTGATTATTTGATGATGGGTATTTGAATACTGGATGTCGGAGGTTTGATGAAAGCTTAAAGTATAGGACATCAAACTTGCGACAAATAGGGAGAAGGATTCAACAATTGAAAATTTAAGAAAAGAATGAAATACATTATTATAGGTTTAGGGAATTTTGGGTCAACGCTTAGCACTCGATTGACGGCCATAGGTCATGAGGTTTTTGGGGTAGATAATAGCTTGGAGATTGTAGAGCAATTAAAGAATAAAATTACCCATACCATCTGTTTGGATTCTTCAAAACCGGGTGCATTAAACTCGCTTCCTATTCAAGAGGCAGACCAAATTATAGTGGCTATTGGGGAAGATGTGGGAGCATCAATTTTGACCACGGCTCTTCTGAAACAGCATAATGCCAAGTCTATTATTAGCAGGGCTATAAATCCATTGCACCAAACGGTTTTAGAGTCTATTGGTATTGAAACTATCTTTAATCCAGAGAAAATTGCGGCTGAACAGTTTGCGAAGCAACTAGAACTTAGTGGAGTTTTAGAATCTTTCGATTTGTCTGACCATTGCAGTATTTTGGAAATTGAAGTACCGAAAAGGTACCTGGGTAGAACAGCCGATAATATTGACTTTTTTAGCACCTACGGTTTGAAACTGATAGCTGTAAAGCGTTTTGAGACCAAAAAGAACATTATTGGTATGATGAGTAAGTTTGCCACGGTTGATATGAATTTAGACCCAGACCATGAGTTTGACGAATCAGATATTTTGGTAATGATGGGTAATATTAAAGATTTCCAAAAAATGATTGGAAGCGATTTAGGTTAATATGCAATTAAGAAAAGTTCACCACATAGCCATCATAAGTTCAGATTATCAAAGGTCAAAAGTATTTTATACAGACATACTTGGCTTAGAAATTATCAAAGAAACTTACAGAGAAGCCCGCGACTCTTATAAACTAGATTTAGGGCTAAACGGCGAATACATAATTGAGCTATTTTCTTTCCCAAATCCTCCTGGAAGAGTTTCAAGGCCGGAAGCTGCTGGTTTAAGACATTTGGCTTTTGAAGTTGATGATATAGAAAAATCAATTGAAGAATTGGAATCAAAAGGAGTAGGCTGCGAGCCAATAAGAATTGACGAAATTACAGGAAAACGTTTCACTTTCTTTGCTGACCCTGATGGTTTACCATTAGAGTTTTATGAGGTTTAAAAGTCCCGTAGGGACGAAACATTGGTAAAAGAGTGAAAACTCATCACCATCACCTTATTCTTTTTCTTGTTTTGGCGGCTTTTTTGTCTTTTGAACAAAAAAGGTGACAAAATATTCTACGATTTACGCTAAGCTGCTGTCACAGCATTTAACACTTCTTAACATTGGAAATAAACTTATAAATTAGGGGTATTGTTGGACATTTAGAACCTAATAAACTAAAATATATGTATAAGATACTGTCAATCATTTTCTTGTTTGGCGTACAAAATGCACTGGCACAAGTTACGCCAAACCCAAAAGTCACTAAGAAGTCTACCCAAGATACTTTCATTAATAAAATTGAAATTACGGAAGACTATACTGTGGTCTCTATGCAGTATGTAAGCAAATCGCCGAAGGAAGCCTTAAAGGAATATTTGGATAACAATCCCAACGAAAAGGAGCAGCTAGGCAGGATGAATCCAATGATGCGTAACATGATTTTGCAGCAGATGATGGGGCAAATGGGAGGGAGTACCATTAGTATTCAGCCTACGTCATTTTTACGTTCCAAAGATGGAAAGGAGTTTGATTTTATAAAAGCCAGTAATATTCCAGTAGCACCAGAAAGACAAAATGTAGAACCCGATAAGAAATACTTTTTCAAAGTGTTTTTTGAGAAGTTAAGCCCAGGGATTAAGTCGGTAGACTTGGTAGAAGGACCTAACGACGAGCGTGACGGTTTTCAATATTGGAATTTTTATGGTGTGGAGGTTAATAATCCCGCCGAAGGAGAGGAAGAGCAAGTTATGGCTCTGTTGCCCTCTACCAAAGAGTTTATCATGAGCGGAAAGGTATATGATGCCGCCACAGAAAAGCCTATTTCGGCAAAAATTACTTGTACTATTGATGGTGACAATGTTCCTTTTGATTCGGTGATGACCTCTAGAACTGGTTACTATGAGTTTCTGGTAAAACCTGATGCCTATGTGTATAAGATAGAAGCAGAGGGTTACGCTGTAACTACAGAAAATATGAATCTTAGCAAGGTGACTAAGTCATTTGATAGAGACATATTTTTAGAGCCTTTGGTAGAAGAAACTCCAGAGGAAGAGGAGGTAGTTGAAGTGATAGAAGAGCCTGTGGAAGAGGAAGAATTAGAAGCGGTGGATGAAAATACCTTTAGATTAAACAACGTTTATTTCCCGCTTGGTAAAGCAGATATATTGGAAGAGTCTCATAAAGAGTTGGCCAAAGTGGTGAAGATGATGAACGAAAACCCGGACATGGAAATAAGGGTAGACGGTCATACGGATAATCAAGGAGACAGTCGTTTGAATTTGATTTTGTCCATTGATAGAGCAAAAAACGTAAGAGATTATTTGATTTCGGAAGGGATTGAAGCAGAGCGTATCACATTCAAAGGTTGGGGAGATACAAAACCCCTTGAAACCAATGATTCAACAGAGACTCGTCAAAAAAATAGACGTGTCGAAATTGTTATTATAAACGAATAATCTTTGTTTTTGTCGTTAAAAGTAGGCTTGGGTCATGACCCAAGCCTACTTTTATATGGGACTTGTAGAACACAACTTCATCTTAATGCAAAACCCCATCAAAGCGAACATTGGTAGATAAAGTAATGTTTTCAAAGAATCGACAAAGCCTCATCAGGGCGAAACAACGGTAGATAAATAATGTAGTGAAAGAATCGACAAACCCCAGAGGGGTGATATGTTGTTTTCTCAAGAGATGAGAACGAAGAATAATTGTTAAAATGTTGGCAAAGCCCCATCGGGGCGAAATATCGGTAGATAAATAATGTTGTCACAGAATCAACAAACCCCGTAGGGGTGATATGTTGTTTTCTCAAGAGATGAAATCGAAGAATAATTGTCGAAATGTTGGCAAAGCCCCATCGGGGCGAAACAACGGTAGATAAATAATGTTGCCAATGAATCGACATATCCCGTAGGGGAGACATGTTGTTTTTCAAGAAATGGGGACGAAGAATAGGCTTCAAAATGTTGGCTAAGCCCCGTCGGGGCGAAACATTGGTAGATGAAAAATGTTGTCAAATAATTAAGAAACCCCGTAGGGGTGATATGTTGTTTTTATTGAGAATTCATTCGTCGTTTTTCCCACATCGTGGATGAATAAATCTGTTAATCCAATGCCCATCTAAGACCAAAGAACCCTCTTATTCCCTGATTTGGGGCATAAACATAACTTGGGTCAAAAGTCAATCCGTAAGGATTATTGACCGTAGGTACCACATCACCAGCATCATTGAAAGTGACTTCTTTGTCAAACGGGTCAAAGGAGCGTGCAATGCTATTTGCCGCAGGCCTAAAGTTTAAAAGGTTTTTTACACCACCGTAAAGCTGTAAAGAGCTTTTTTTAGGCGAATACGTAAACTGAACATTCTGAATACTCCACCATGGTGAGGTATCAGGTCTTGGGTCAGCATCTCCAAGAACTGGAAGTTCCATAGGACTGTAAAGGTTTCCTGTATAGTCTAGCGTTAAATTAAGTTTAGTCAATGTGTAAGAAGCAGACCATGTTCCGCTAAAATGTTCTGTTAAAAGAGGTCTGGTAGTGGTGCCATTTTCTATCAGGGTATTATCCATGAGTGTGGCCCCGGTCAATAGTTTCAAACCATTGGCAAAGTTAAAATCAACATTGGCCGAAATACCCTTTGAAACAGCATAGCCGTCTAGGTTATCGTAGATAATCCTTTGTGGGTCTGTGTCATAGTCAGGTACTATTCTGTTATTGAAATGCGTATAGAAAGCGGTGAAGTCTAGTCCAATAAAGCCACTGTTTTTAGTAAAAAACTTACCCATATAATTAAGGTTGGCATTTATACTCTTTTCAGGTTCTAGTTCGCTGAGTATGTCAACTTTTCTAGCTCCTGTGAGGGCGGCATGGTCTTCTGTAAAGAGGTTGACTACTCTAAAACCTGTACCTACATTCAGCCTGACAATGTTCCATTTGTTGAGGTTGTATTTGTAAGCTATTCTCGGCGTATTTATGCCGCCATGTTTTTGATGGTAGTCAAACCTATAACCCAGTAGCACCTTTTGTTTTTCATCTATCGTTATTTCATCCTGAATGAAAACACCTGGTAAAAGGCTGTTTTCGGGTTGTGTAATGTCAATGTTTTCTGCGGAAGCTGTGGCAGGGGTGTTGTCATCATAAAATGTATGACGAGCCGCTATTCCAGAAAGAAGGTCATGGTTTTTGAGAGATTTGTCCCATGTCAGTTGGGCGAAACCAATATTCTGTTTAGCAAAGAAAGGCAGGTCGCCGTAATAGGAATCTTGGTCGTGATTATTATAAGAGAATGTAAGAGCTAGCTTTTCGGTGGTAGGTAATTCATATTTACCTAAAAGCTCCCATCTTTTTGTATAAATACTCTCTCCATACTTTTCTGTACCACCCCTAAAGGCCTCTGTCCAGTCCATTTCACCTCCCCATCTGTTTTCATAAAAATATCTTCCTGCTATGTTAAAGTATTTGTTGCCGCTGTGTTTTACGCTCCATTTATGAAATAATGAAACGCGGTGCTGTAAAGTGACGTCGGTGAAATTATCGCCGTTTTTATCGAGTGGATTTTGATAGTTGTAGTAATTGACGCCCGTCAAAGTTTGAATCTTAGTCCCAATAGCATTCTTAAAACCTAAGTCTACATTTAGCTCTTGCCAGTCGGTAGCCATTACATCTACCGATAATTTGGGAGCTTTCAGCGGCGATTTTGTAATGATATTAATTAGTCCACCCACGGCTTCACTTCCATAAAGAGATGAGGCAGGACCTTTCACCACTTCCACACGCTCTATCAGCGAGTTCGGAATTCCAGAAAGGCCGTACACGGTAGACAGGCCACTAACTATAGGCATGCCGTCTAAAAGCACCATGGTGTAGGGACCTTCCAATCCATTTATATGTATGTCGCCTGTGTTACAGACATTGCAGTTTAACTGCGGACGTACGCCATTTACGTTTTGCAAAGCCTCAAAAACATTCGGAGTAGGGTTTCTTTTGAAAAACTGAGGCGTATATATTTCTACGGGAACGGGCGTTTCCAATCGACTAACCTCTTTCATGGTTCCAGTGACCACAACTTCGTCTAAGGAAGATGCCAGTGGCGTCAGAGTGATTTCTATAGAAGTGGTTTCACCTGCTACTAATTCTAAATCAAGCTCTTTTTTTTGAAAACCAACAGAACTGACACTTAGGTTTATTTGCCCTGCTTTTAAATTAGAAATACTGAATATCCCGTTTTCGTCAGCCTGAGAACCTTGCGAACTACCTTTTATAAGTATGGTAGCAAAGGAAACAGCTTCCCCTTTCTCATTTGATATTTTGCCTGTTAGAGTGCTGTTTTGGGCAAAAACGTTTCCAAGAGTGAGGAAGGTTAAAATGAAAAGTAGGTGTTTCAAATAATTAAATTAGTTTAATGTTTAATAAGATTATATGCAAATATAAATAAAAATTTAGGCTAGTCTAAAAATGTGCAAAAAACTTTGCTCTTGAAATTTAGAAATGTGGCATAACCTTTGAAATTAGGTAGTAAACAAAAACTGATAAAATGAAATTTTTAGGAATAGGAAGTAGAGTGAAACATGAAGAATATGGCTTAGGCGTAGTTATGAATGTACATTCTACATATTATGATATCACTTTTTATAATCAGGGCAGCGAGCGAGTTGACCTAGAAGAAGAACTAGAAATTATAGAGTATGTAGGAGCAGAGAATGACATGGTTTCTATGTTTGATGTGGAGCAAACACTGATAAAATTGCTTCAAAAATGGAATGGACAAACAGAAACGGTGCCTTTGGGAGATAGATGGAAAGGCGGAACACTTGTTCTAAAACCAGCTGACGAAAACCTTACTTCTAAAGAAATGCCAATAGAAACCTTCTTTCATAAGATAGTGATGATGCGTGATAAACTGCGTGTGCTAGAGCAAAAGGTAAATGCCAGTGATTTGTCTGACGAAGCCAAAGTAGATTGTCAGCAATACATTACACGTTGCTACGGTTCCATGACCTCTTTTAATGTTCTATTTAAGGAAAAGGAACATCAGTTTAGTACGAAGTAACATCAATAGAGCTATTTCATTTGTCCCATAGGTACACCACATGGGTAACAAGAATATCAAAAGGTACATCCAATTTGTCCCGTAGGGACGAAAACATCGGTAGAAAAAAAACAACGGAACAAGCCTTTAGTCCCTTAGGGACGTTACATTGATAACAAATGATGTCAAGCCTCGGAAAACACCTTTTCGAAATGTGTATTTTTACATGCAAATCAACACAATAGTTTCTAACAGCCAACATTGATTTGTAGCTTAAATTAAAGGCTTTAGACCTTGATTGAAATTACTTTGAAAAAATAAAACGCCCTCTTGCAATTGATTAAAAGATTTAAGATATTTGCACCCCAATTGAGGAGTTGCTTCGTGAAAGCAACAGAATTATACTAAACGAAAGAGATTATGTCAAAGGTTTGCCAAATCACCGGTAAGAGAACAAGAGTTGGAAACAACGTTTCTCACGCGAATAATAGAACGAAGAGAAAATTTTACCCAAATCTTCAGAAGCAGAAATTCTTCTTGGAGTCGGAAGGTATCTGGGTAGAGCTTAAAGTCTCTACACAAGCTATGCGTACTATTAACAAGAAAGGTCTTGAAGCTACTTTAATACAAGCAGCTAAGAAAGGTACTCTTTCTTTGTAAAAGATATTTTATAAGAAAGGAAGGGTCGACCGTAAGGTTTGACCCTTTTTTTGTTGTTTAAGATTCTGTAAGAATTCTCTTAAAAATTGAAAACCGATATTCAGTGAATTTAGCTCAAAGAGTAGAAAATACCGCCGCTTTTCTAAAAGAAAAGACATCTTATTTCAAACCTCAAATAGGGATTATCTTAGGAACAGGCCTTGGAGGTTTACTGAAAGATATTGAAGTAGCTTTCGAAATTGCCTATTCAGATATTCCAGGTTTTGTAGAGGCTACTGTGGAGTTTCATTCTGGTAAACTTGTTTTTGGTACGCTTTCTGGCAAAAGGGTGGTTTGCATGTCGGGGAGGTTTCATTATTATGAAGGCTACAGCATGGAGCAGGTTACTTTTCCTGTAAGAGTGATGGATAGTTTGGGTATTGAGAGGCTTATTGTTTCTAATGCTGCTGGTGGGATGAATCCAGACTATGCGGAGTCTGATTTGATGATAATAGACGATCATATATCGTTGTTTTTACCAGAGAGTCCTTTGGTAGGGGAGTGCATAAAAGGCGACAGATTTCCAGACATGTCGGAACCTTATGATGCAGAAATGATTCAGTTGGCTCAGGATATAGCTTCAGAAAACTCCTTTGACCGAGTACAGCAAGGTGTTTACGTTAGTGTGAGTGGTCCAGCTTTAGAAAGTAAGGCAGAATATAGGCTATTAAGACTAGTAGGAGCAGATGCCGTAGGAATGAGCACCGTGCCTGAGGCTTTGGTGGCTATCCAGGTAGGTTTAAAAGTTTTTGCTATTTCTGTAATTACAGACCTTTGTATTCCTGAAACATTAAAGAAAGCCAAGATTGAGGATATCTTAAATGCTGCGTACGCCGCAGAACCTCAAATGACTACCATCATTAAAGGGCTTTTAGAAAGGGTCAAATAAATATTTGCGTTTTTTAGTTAGGCTTAATACAGCATCCTGCAGAATATTTGAGTGAAAAACACTCAATACAGCAATGTCTTTATTCCAATATATGTTCTTTTTTAAGAATTTTTTAAGAAAAGTAGTGCCGGTAATGTTCTTATAGCTAACTTATTAAGTTGTTGGCTTAAAAGGGGAGTGTAATATTAATGTGACTTGTTAGTTTCCTTCAGTCTAATAAGTGTATTCCATCAACAAGTATATGGCTTTAGATGGCAACATTTTTTTTACATTAAAACCCCTTTTATATATGTCAATTAATTTACTAGATCTCGCCAAAGGTTATCTTTCAAACGCAGCAGTAGGACAAGTTTCAGAATTTTTAGGAGAAGACTCTTCCTCCGTTGCTAAAGCCTTAAGTGGTGCACTGCCAACAGTTTTGGGAGGTATAATGAATCAAGCATCTACAGAGAATGGCCTTGGCTCTTTAATGGGCCTTTTAAATCAAGGTGGAAATTCTAGTATTTTAGACAATCTTGGTGGAGTTTTAGGAAATCAATCTAAAGCAGCGGATTTGCTAAGCGGTGGTTCTGGCCTTTTAAGTACACTTTTCGGAGATAACTCTGGTGGTATTATAGATGCTATTGGTTCATTTAGTGGTCTTAAAAAATCATCATCATCATCTATTATGAGTTTGGTGGCAGCTTTACTGATGGGTGTGATAGGAAAACAAGTAAAATCTAAAGGGCTGAGTCTTTCTGGTTTGGCAAGTATGCTAATGGGTCAGAAAGAAAATGTGGAAGCAGCTATGCCAGCAGGGCTATCTGGTGTGAGTAACATGTTAAACTTTGGTAAACTAGGAGATTATAAAGGAAGCGTATCTTCCGCTAAAGCGGCAATAGAAGATGTAAGTACAGGAAGTACTGGCGGAGGAAACTGGATGAAATGGTTGTTGCCTATTTTGGCTGTTTTAGCCGCTATCTGGGCATTTAGAACCTGTTCAGATGATGTGGCTGATGCAGCTGGAAATGCTACGGATGCTGTGACTAATGTGGCAGGCGATGCAGCAGGTGCGGTTACAGATGCGGCAAATGGAGCAGCAGGTGCGGTAACGGATGCGGCAAACGGAGCGGCAGGTGCGGTTACAGATGTAGCTAATGGAGCGGCAGGTGTTGTTACTGATGCAGCGGGAAATGCTGTTTCTGCAGTAGGTAATGGTATTTCGGCCTTAGGTGATTTCTTTAAAAGAAAATTGCCAAATGGTATTGAGTTAAATATTCCAGCAAACGGTATTGAGTCAAAGTTATTGAGTTTCATATCTGATGGTACTGTAGATGAAACTACGTGGTTTAACTTTGATAGAATCAATTTTGCCACGGGTAGTTCAGCTTTAACTGCTGAATCTGCGGAGCAAGTCAAGAATATCTCAGATATTTTAGTGGCTTATCCTAAAGTGAAATTGAAATTAGGTGGCTATACTGACAACACAGGAAGTGCTGATGGTAACTTGAGGCTTTCTCAAAATAGAGCTAACAAAGTAATGGCTGCAATTTTGGCCAATGGTATAGACGCATCAAGATTAGCTGCTGAAGGATATGGTTCTGCCCATCCGGTAGCTAGCAATGATACAGAAGAAGGTAAAGCTCAGAATAGAAGAATAGCTGTTAGAATTACTGCAAAGTAAGCCTCGATTTTAAGAATAAAACTCCAGCATCAAGTTGGAGTTTTGTTTTGTATTGACAGTTCAGTATATATTGAAAGTATAGAATAAGATGAATATTTATATTCGAGAAATATTGAATTTAGGTTTGAAATGGGTTTAATATAGAGCCTTGTAAAAAATAGCTCTGTGAGGAATTAGCTTTAACTCGATACGTCTTCACCACATTTATAACAAAAAGTACGTTTACCCAATGATTTTTTTTCGGAGCAATACGTGTATGATACTGTTTCGATATATTTCCTATTTAAGGTTTGACCCATTATCGGCTAATTTTATTAAACAGCTTAAACAGTGGAATCTTGATATAATTCCTTTAACTCTAATGACCACTATTTTTAATGAACATCAAGAGAGAGTAAGTCGATTTCCTTTCTGAGTTTTGTTAGTAAGTATAAACAGGCCGACTCGCTAAGTTTTAATCGATAATGCCCTTGCTAAGACTAAGTTATACTTTGTAGGATTGTTTTGGGAAAATTTAGTATTTTAGGCGATTGATAATGAACTGATTTGTCTATATCAAGTTGATGGAGAGCAGACTATTTATGTGACTTGTTAGCTTACTTAAGTCTAATATAAGTTGACTCATCAATAAGAACATCTTGGGATGGCGAATTAGTTTTTTAGAATAAAACCCCTTTATATGTCAGTTAATTTAGTAAAGCTAGCCTATGGTTATCTTTCAAACTCAGAAATCGGTGAAGTTTCAGAATTTCTTGGAGAAGATTCTGAAGCAGTGTCTAAAGGATTAGCGGTGGCTTTACCAACCATTCTTGGTGGCGTAATGAGTCTTAGCTCTACCAAAGAAGGTTTAGGTTCCTTAATGGGGCTTGTTAATCTAGGAATTAATTCTGGGGTTTTGGATAACCTAGATGGGCTATTAAGTAATAAATCACAGTCTCAAGGGCTCTTGAATAATGGGTCTGGTTTGGTTTCTTCTATTTTAGGAAATAAAGCGAGTGCTACAGCTGACGCTATTGCCTCTTTTAGTGGTCTTAAAAAAACATCTTCTTCATCTCTCTTAAGCATTGTAGCTCCTTTGCTAATGAGCGTCATTGGCAAGCAGGTGAAATCTGACGGGCTTAACCTTTCTGAACTCGCAAATATGTTAATGGGTCAAAAAGAACATATAAAAGAAGCTATGCCAGAAGGTATGGCTAGCGTGTCGAATTTTGACAAGATAGCTGCATCTAAAGTGGGCTTAGCTGGGACAAAACCAGGATTAAGCTTAGGTAAAAGTAGTTGGTTAGTTTATCTAGTGCCTGTTTTAGTTGTCTTAGTAGCTATTTGGGCATTTAGAGGTTGTTCAGGTGATGTTTCCGATGCAACTACTGTTCGGGTTACAGATGAATCAAATAATGGACAATAACAGTAGTATTTAAAGCTACAAGTATGTCAGTTGACATAGTGGAAGATTCGGCTCTAGTTAACGGTATTTCGGGCTTGGAGAGTTTTTTTTAAGAAAATTGCTAATGGTGTTGAGTTAAATATTCCGAGAAATTGCATTTAATCTAAACTGTAAAGCTTAATCTATAATGGTGCCGTGGGAAAATCAAAGCGTTCAATTTTTCTATTTTAGAAATATAGAGGATGAGTTGTTAAACAGTATAATTTAATAGGGTTTTAAAAACTCACATCACATCAACTTCAGACGAGTAAAATAGAGGCGTTAGCTTGATAAGTCCTCACCACATTTATAGCAATATGTAGCGTTTCTACGATGATTTTCTGCGGAGCAATGTATGCATGAAACTGTTTTAATATCTTCCTTCTTTAAAGTTTGACGTGTTATTTCCGAACTCACTATTCCTGTTGGAATAGCAATGATTCCATAACCCAATATCATCATCAAACTTGCAATAAACTGGCCTAATACCGTTTGAGGGGCTATGTCGCCATAGCCTACGGTGGTTAGTGTTACCACAGCCCAGTATATACTTTTCGGAATACTAGTAAATCCAGCCGCCTCATCTTCTATCAAAAACATGACTGTTCCTAAAATGGTACATAAGATGATGATGGCAAAAAGAAAGACAGCAATCTTAGTTTTAGAGGCTATCAAAGCCACTCTTAACTTGTTAGACTCGCCTATGTAAGTACCTAGCTTAAGAATCCTGAACATTCTCAAAAGTCTAAGTGAACGGAAGGCTAATAATGCCCCAGAACCTACAAAGACCATAGAAAGGTATTTTGGAATAGTAGCCACGAGGTCTATTACGCCATAAAAAGAGAAAATATAACTCCAGGGTTTTTTAATGCAGATAATACGACAAATGTATTCTATGGTAAATAAAATTGTGATGGTCCATTCGGCAATATTAAATACATTATGATAGCGAGTATCAAGGCTTTTGACACTGCCCAGCATAACTAATACTACAGATGCCAGTATTAGCCATAACAAAGCGACATCAAAGAGTTTTCCCTCCTTGGTGTCGGCTTCGTAAATAATTTCGTGCATTTTATCTCGCCAATCTCTTTTCATAAACATAAATGTAATGAAAGATGACGATTAAGCTCTAAAAGAGCTTTCTGAACTTGATAGTGTTATCTATCTCTCTAAGTTCTTCTAAGAACTCAGGTGAATAAGATCTATTTACATCCATAATTACATACCCTATGGTTTCATTAGTCTTAAGGTATTGACCAGAAACGTTAATGTCATGTTTGGCACATAGGCTATTGATTTTAGCCATGATACCAGGTACATTTTTATGAATATGCATTAGTCTGTGGCTTTCACCCAACATAGGCAGCTGCACTTCAGGGAAGTTTACACTACCTGTAGTACTTCCGTTATTCATATATTCTAAGAGTCTTTCAGGCACATAATGACCTATCATCTCTTGAGCTTCTTCTGTACTTCCACCAATGTGCGGAGACAAAATAACGTTCTCCATACCCATCAATTCACTCTCAAAAGGCTCTTTGTTGGTTTTAGGCTCCTTAGGGAACACATCCACACCAGCTCCTGCTATTTTTCCAGACTTAAGAGCATTTACCAAGGCAGGTATTTCTACCACAAAACCTCTAGCAAGGTTAAGGAAGATAACGCCGTCTTTCATTTGAGCAAACTCTTTCGCAGTAATGAGGTCATTGTTTTCAGGTCTTCCGTCAATGTGTAAACTAACCACATCAGACACCGCAAAAACTTCTTCCATGCTTCTGCATTTGATAGCGTTCCCTATTGGCATTTTGTCCATAGCATCATAGAAGTAAACTTCCATACCCATGGCTTCTGCCACTACAGAGAGTTGCATACCAATGTGCCCGTAACCTATCAATCCTAGCTTTTTGCCTCTAATTTCAAATGCATTAGTGGCAGATTTGTTCCAAACACCCCTGTGCATTCTTTCGCTATTAGAAGGAATTTTTCTAATAAGCATTATCATTTCTGCTATGGCTAGTTCCACCACAGAACGTGTATTACTGTAAGGTGCGTTAAAAACTGCCACACCCATTTCAGTACATTTTTCTAAGTCAATTTGGTTAGTACCAATACAGAAAGCACCTACCGCTATTAATTTTTCTGCATGCTCTAAAACCTCAGCTGTAAGCATTGTTTTAGAACGAAGTCCAACGATAGAAGCATCCTTGATTTTTTCAATCAACTCTTCTCCGTCCAAAGCTCCTACATGAAAGTCAACATCAAAACCTTCTTTCTTAAAAGCCGCTACAGCCGCTTGGTGTACGTTTTCTAATAAAAGAATTTTTATTCTAGATTTTGGGTAAGATTGGCTTCTTGGCATGTGGTTCATCCACAGTATTTCGTCAAGGCTTTTAACCACCTCATCGGCCACCGCTACTACTTTATCACGTTTTACATTTTCTATAAAAGCATAGAATTTTTCAGCTAAACCACTTTGTCTTATTTCATAGTCTGTAAAACCGTCACCTATTACATGAACTTCGCCATCAAGATTAAGTGATTTTACCAGTTTTACTTTTCCGCCGTTACCGGCCAAAACGTTTTCAGTATCAGCACCTGTGATATTGCCTTCGGCATCAAAAGTGAAAGTGTTGGCGTAAATATTTTCTTCTTTAACGCCTAAGCCTGTAGCTACAGGAACTATAAAGTCCTTAAAACCACTTGATAATATTATTACCTGGTCAGCACAGTGCTCAAAGAATACTTCGTTTCTAGCAAAGGAATCTGAAATGTTATCTTTCAGGAAACTTACTAATTCGTCAATATGAGTTTTGTTAGCACTTAACAGGGCCAATCTTTTAGAAAGGGCTTCTGCAAAGGTTAGCTCACCACTCATGCCTAAATCGGTCAATCTTCTGATTTCTGCAACAGTCTCCTCTTGATTGGCGGAGCCCTTTAAGGCAATTTTTGCAAGTTCATCTAAGCCTTCTACTTTAGTAAAAGTGCTATCAAAATCTATTATGAAGTATTTTTTAGGTGTTGTACTAGCCACAGTAAAAAGCGGTTTTTTGTGATTGAAAGGTTCAAAGTTAAATACATTTCTAATCTCCCTAAGTGACAGCAGATTCAAAAATGAAAAACATTAGATTAGTTAAGTTTTAACTATATATAATGCAAAAATCTAAGGGACGGGGTCATAGCCACTACTTCCCCAAGGATGGCATTTTCTTAATCTGTTAATAGTTAGTCTAAAGCCTTTAAAGAAACCATGTTTGGTAAAGGCCTGAACAGAATATTCTGAGCACGTGGGTTCAAACCTACATGCCGGTGGAAACCAGGGAGAAATGGCTGCTTGGTAAAGTCTTACAATAAAGATGGCTATGTATCGCATAAAAAAGAAAAGCCTTGATTTATTAGTTAAACCAAGGCTTGCTAGAGAAAGTGCCGATTATCAATTATAAACGCTTTCTTTTCCGAATTTTACGGTTAGCCATGCGTATACTACTGCTCTATATTTGTTTCTGTTAGAGCTACCTAATTTATCCATGCATTCAGCTATAGCTGCATCTAAAGCAGGGCTATCAGCCAATCCTAATTTCTTAATTAAGAAGTTTGTTTTTACGCGGTCTAATTCCGACTGGTCAGAACCAGAAACTTTTGAAGAATCAGGATTATAAATAGAAGGGCCCAGTCCTTTAGCCACACTGGTTAAAAGAGATTCACTAAGGCCTAATCCTAATTCGGCATTTTGAGCTTTATAAAGCTCCACACATTCTGCAAATTTACTCATGCTTGTATTGTTAAGTTTAAGGGAGTTATTTTCTATACAATGTTAACATTTTTATTTTGCCTTACCATGAATTTTAGGGCATTTTTGGTACGTATATTACTCTATTTCTGGTAAGTAACGAATTCCATGTAAGAAATTCCAACGTATAGTGAGACCGAACATGAAATTACTTCCGTTTAGTATTAATTCAGAACTTTTAGATTCAGTGAAATTGCTTTCCACAGTCATGTTTCCCCTGAGAATACCTTTGGCATTGATCACATATTTTGCAAAAACGCCTATTTCTATAGGATTAGCTAAACGGTTAATTAGCTCTAAGCCTAGCTCTCCAGAAAAAGGGGCAGCTTTTTGTGTAAAATTACCAGTAACAGTCAAAGTGTCGGTATAGCCGTTTTGACTTAATCCAGTGGGTAGTCTAAACCCGTATTCTGAGAGTGTAGTATTTTTTCTGTCAATAGCATAAGTTATACCTGTAGTGAGATTTATTCTTGTGTTTTTGGTGATTTTGTCAAGAGTGAAAAGTCTTTTCTTGAATTTTAAACTTACCCCATGACTTGTTTCGTTTGCAGTAAACTGGATAGGAGCTCTTAAACTACTTTCGTACAACTGCCATTGTAGTTTTAAAGGGTTGTTAATATAACCTAATTCAGCTTGCCAACGGTCATCATGGTTAACACCAAAGTATGCTTCACCATAAGTTGCATCAATTTTGTCTGCTGTAAGATTACCTGCAAAGTCATTATTTGTTTTTTGAGAAGCTAGTTTTAAACCGCCATTTCCACCAAAATACCAGTAAACCTTTTCGGTTTTTAGATTAGGTAAAGCTATTTCATTATTAGTAAGGCTTCGTTCGGTAGGTCGTTGATAATAGGGGGAGTCTTGTCCAAAGGAAAGCCCTTGGAACAAAAACAGAAAACCAAGAAGAATGACAGGCGTATAAACTTTCTTCATCATTTTCAGATACGGAAAATCAGATTATTTGGCTGCTTTTTTAATAATAGCTTCAAAGTAAGCTAAGAAGTTTAAGACAAAAAAAGATTATTTGAGTTCATTGGAAATAGTAAATTTCGTAGTTTCGTGACAAATTTAAACGTATCAAAAAATGTCTGAAAGCGTATCTACAAAAATTCCTAGTTGGTTAATGATTGTTGTCTATCTTGCAATACTAGCAGTCTTGGCAATTTTTGGTGATTTATTCATCTTTATTCTTGGGACTATTTTGGAAACCATAGTTTTTGCTGTGGGATATAATGCTTCGCAAGAACACCACTAAACTGGGGTGATAATAAATTAAAATTTAAGGGCAACCTTTCCTTTCTTTCATACGTATTGGCTTAGAATGAACGGTAAGGCTATCAATTCCGAGTTTTTCGACTTGATCGAAAAATGCAAGAAGGGTGAACGTGGTGCACAAAAAAAACTGTACACCAGTCACTATGGCTTTGCTATGTCAATATGTTTAAGATATTGTAAAACCAAAGAAGAAGGAGAAGAGGTTTTAAATAATGCGTTTCTGAAGGTTTTTAAAAACCTAGAAAGGTATGATTCCTCCCATTCTTTTAAGAATTGGTTTAAGAGGATTCTGATAAATGCTTCTATAGACTTTTATAGAAGTCAGCAAAAACATTACTACCATCAGGATATTAATACTGCTTTTTCTCTTAAAAGCAACCTCCAAAATGCAGAAGGCGATTTAGGCCATGATGAGCTCATGTGTCTGGTACATGAATTACCAATGGCTTATAGGACAAACTTCTGTCTGTTTGCCATTGATGGTTTTTCTCATGATGAAATATCAAAAAAGCTTGGCATTAGTATAGGTACATCAAAATCAAATGTATCTAGAGCAAGGAAGGTTTTAAGAGAGAAATTAGTGTCAATAGCTGAGCGTTCGAATATTATAAAATGAAAGATTTTAAAAACATGAAGGATGCTGACCTCGACAAACTCTTCCAAGAGTCTGCCGACCAGTCTGTGCCTGATTTTAAGGAGTCTTCCTGGGATAAAATGGCCGCTTTATTAGATGATAACGAAGGACCAGTAGCTACATGGTGGAAGAAACCCTTGATTTATTCCAGTATCATCTTGCTTTTATTGTCTATTTCATATGTAGGTATTAAAGTGTTTGATAAAGAAGCGGTTAAGAATTCCATTTTAAAAACTACAGAAGTGGATTCCATTAAGGGAGAGTCAAATTTAGGAGAAGTGTCAAACGCTCTAAGTTCTCCAAAAGGAGAACGAAGTACTCGTAATATTTTAGATGAAAACACTGAAAAGGAGATTGTGATAGGAGCCGAGCGGTTGGAAGTAAGGGTGCCAAAACTGACTCATGAAAAAATGGTAGAAGATAGGTTTGAAGTAAAGAGGAAAGCTTCTGACTCAAATAATAGAGAGCTAGTAAAAGAAAAGAGTAGATTAGGAGAGGTGTTAGGTGATGAAGTTACGGCTTCCAAAAAGGGTGTAAACCTGAATGCTGCACAAAGAGTGAAAAGTAGTTCGGTGAAAATGAACAGGGGAGAGGTATTGTTTGAAGAAGGTTTTGGAGTAGAATTTTCAAAAGCTTCTGGCGAGAATGAATTGACATTAGAAAACCAAAAACAAGTAAATAAACAGTCTTTTAAAAGTGAGATGGTTTTATTGTCTAAACTGGCTGCTAAGGATTTTAAACCCTTAAATGTAGGTTTTAACACACAAATGATAGTGGCTCCTGAAAAGGTAACAATGGAAATAGCCGAGATAGAAAACCCAGCAAAGGGTTTTGGTTTAAGACTAGCATTTTCTCCAGATTTTAGTGTGGTACCAGAAAACTCTTTCTTTAAAATAGGGCATAATTGGGCGGCACTTTTAGAATATAGGTTTAATAATAAGTGGAGTATTCAAACGGGTGTAATTAAATCTCTAAAGTACTATCAGGCTAACCCTGCTCAGTACAAATGGCCAGAAGCTTGGGGAGACGCACCTGCTGAGTTAAATCAAATTGATGCTCGCTGCAGCATGATTGATATTCCTCTCAATATACGGTACGATTTTACAACTACTAGAAACAGATGGTTTGCTCAGGCAGGTCTTACCAGTTATTTAATGCTCAAAGAAAACTACGATTATATATTTGCTAGCAATTATAATGACCAGGTTTGGAAATCGTGGGAAGGGAAAACTGGTTTTTACCCTGCTGGAGTAGTCAATTTATCTGGAGGATTGGAAAGAAGGATATTTAAGAAAATGTCTATTCAGATAGAACCATTTTTCAAAGTTCCGGTAGGAAAAGTTGGTTACGGAAAGGTCAAATTGGCCACAGCAGGCCTATTTATTTCTACAAAGCTTCCTTTAAGAAATTAAGGAATCAACCTTTTCTGTTTGCTTCTCGTATTAACTGCATATTATTCCAAACTTAAAAATTTTAGAAATATGCAAAAGAGCGAATTAAACAGAGGACAATTTTTGAAACAATTAGGCATGAGTTCAAAAGCTCTTATGGCTTTTTACTGCATGGGTACTTTGGCCGCTTGTAGTTCAGATGACGACGTAGAACCTCAAAGTAATAATAACCCGAGTGGTCAGCAAGGGGCAAGTGACGCCATAGTAGGAAGTTCTACAGGTTCTAGTATTAATTTTACAGCTGACTTAACTCACTCCAGTTTTTCAAAACTTAAAACGGACGGAGCTTTTGCTTATGCAGGCGATGTGATTATTGCTAATATTGGTTCTGAAAGTTATATAGCTCTCTCGAAGAAATGTCCACACCAAGGTACTTCTGTGGAGTATCGTCTAGATAATAATGATTTTAGATGCCCTAATCATGGTTCTGAATTTGCTACTTCGGGAGCAGTTACTAAGTCACCCGCAGCTTCAGGACTTACCGTTTTTAATGCAGTTCTTTCCGATGATAAAAACAGTTTGACCGTAAGGGCTTAATTTAGCAGTAATTATTAAAAGATATGTACATGAAAAAATGGACGTTGTTTTTTGCCTTGATTTTCGGAGTGTTTTCGATTTCTATTGCTCAGGAAATTTCGCTAGATGACTTAATGGGCGATATTGACTCAGAAGAGGTAGAGCCTGCTTATTTACCAGAAAAGATGCTCTTTACACAAAAAATGCTTTGGGGCGAAAATGGTTTATACAGAAAGGTGGGTTTTGCTCCTAAAGAATTAACCGCAGAAAGCAGACAGCGAGAGTTAAAAGCTAGGCGTACCATGTTTAAAATACATCAAGCTACTGGATTTTTGGCTGCTGCAGGCATGATAGGTCAGGCCATTCTAGGACCAAAGTTATATAAAGACGGAACTAATTTTGACGTTAGAAAAGCCCATAGGGGAGTGGCTTTGGGAACGAATATAGCCTATGGAACTACCGCTTTAATGGCTTTAACATCACCGCCACCTATGGTGAACAGGAAGAAGTTTGATAATATTAAATTACATAAACTTATGGCTATTACTCATTTCACAGGAATGATAGCTACCAATATTTTGGCTCAAAAAGCCAGTGGGGGGAAAGTGGATAAAAAATGGCACCGAGCTGCCGCAGTAGGAACTTTCGTGGTTTACACAGCTTCTATTGTAACAATCAAGTTGGAATTTTAAGAAATCAATTATTATGAAAAATTTAATATTGGCATTAGGAGTAATCCTTTGTCTTGGAAGTTTTGCGACTAATATGCCTGCTAAAAAGAAGGTAATAGTCGACACAGGTTCTTCCAGATTTATGTACGCCTTACATCATCCTTTACACAGCTTTGAGGCCGTAAGTAAAGACTTTAACGGAATTGGTGTTTATAATGAAGATTCTAGAAAGTTAGAAATTATTGCTGTAAAGGTGGCTGTTAATAGTTTTGATAGTGGTAACTCAAACAGAGACTCTCATGTTATAGAGACTGTGGACGCTTTGAAATATCCAAGTGTAACTTTTACTGCGGAAGAGCTTTCTTATTTAGGTGATAAGGTTACTGCAAAAGGTAAATTAGTCTTTCATGGCCAAACTAAACCATTTACTGTGGTTGGTGTACAAAAGTTAAGCAAAGGTGTTTTGTCAATCTCGGGTGATTTTGATGTAAACATGACGGAGTTTGGTGTAGAACCACCTAGCCTGATGGGTATGTCGACGGATGACGAAATTAAGGTGTCTTTTGACTTTAAGTTTAATATATAAGAACTAACTCCTTATATATCTAGGCCTCGCATTTAGTAAAGATGCGGGGCTTTTGTTTTTACTGGTTTCAGAGGAGATTCAGTGGGCTAAATAGGGGAGTCCTTTGGTAATAGGAGATTTATTACATCAAAAAGGAATGTGTTTTGTCTGTTTTAGAATATTAGTAAGGACATAAAAAAGCCTCGTAACTTATAAAAGATACGAGGCTTATATTTATGAAATTCTTATGGAATTAAAACTCCCAAAGGTTATGCTCAAATTCGATTAGCTCATATTCCAATTCTTGAGATTTGTTCAAAGCCTCTTTTGGAGACTTGTACTGCTGGTCAAGATACCTGTCAGAGGAGCTAGATTTCTTAACTATTCTACCATGGAAAAGTCTAAGTTCAAATGCATCTGCCAAGTTAATATGCTTAGCCGTGTTAGCTTCGTTGTACCATACTGCATTAGGGTTATTTCTAAAGAAATGCTCCAAATCAGTATATTTGAACGTAGCTAAAGTTTTTTCTAAACCATCATTTGATGCTTCTGCTGGTATTTTGATGCTTATGGTTTGAATATCGAAATATTGACGAGAACGTTGTCTATCAAAAATCCAATCTTCTTTAAGCTCTAAAAGATAAAACTCATTAGGAAACATTTCATATCCGTCTGAAGGAGCTTGTGTGCTGGCAGCAGCCACCGTTCCATCTTGAGAATTATCTTCTGTAGTAGTTTCTTCACCCCAGCCATCATCTGTACCACCAGTGCTACTTTCTCCCCATCCGTCATCAGTTCCAGCATCATCTGTACCAAAACCTGCGTCTAGTTCTTCTTGAGATAAACCACCGCCTTCAAAACGCTTGAACATTCGTTCGTTAAATTCGTTTAAGGTCAGCCTTTCTTCAAGTTGATCATCAGAGTAAGCATCTAAAATACCAGATTTAACACCTTCAATAAGATATTTTGTAATCTCATTGTTATTGGCAAAAAGAGGTTGATTCTGCTTCTCTCTTAAATCTACTCTTCTCCATAGACCTACTTTATAGGCTACGTTTGATTCGTGAATCGGGCGAAGAGACAAAGGGTTCATACCATTGTCTGATTTTTCCTGACCAACAGCCATTTGACTTATCACAAGACCAGTCAAAATAGCTAGCGATTTGATTTTTCTCATTGTCTTTTTCTTTTAAAATTATCTCAAAGGAATCTGGACAGTCATCTCTCCTACATTGACTTCTTCCGTTTCTCCTTTAAAGTTTCTTCTCATTACTTTATTAATAGTAATTATATAACGATCACCAGCCTCTGCATCGCGTGCAATAGAGCCTAAACTTTGACTTCCGCTTACACCTTTTAATCTTCCTTTAGGTCTTACACCAGAAGCTAAGAAAACATCGTAGTCTGTAACTCTAAAGCTAGCATCCTCAGGATTATTATTTTTAAAGTCTTCGTCTGAAATTGCTTGAACGTTAATTGTTCTTACAGAAGATGCAGCAAGACCTTTTTGACTAACATTATCTGTTACGGGAGCATTATTTGCTAAAACCTGAATAGTAGGCTTAGGTACACGTCTCACCTTGAAAGGGAATGACTGTAAGTTCACTCCATCATTATTAACATTTAACACTACTTTACTTGCATTAGGTACTACGGTTACGTTTCCGCCACCACCGGCAATAAAGTCAGCACCTTGTCCAGAGAATGTAGGCTTAAATAATGGCCCAAGACCCGGTGAGCTAGTTTGTAATTTATTGGCACATCTGAAATAAAGTGCTGGCAATGAAGCCGACTCTAACTGTACAGATGGTTTTAATACGGTGTAAGTTTCTTCTTGTTCTACTAATTCTGTAGAACCATCAGGCTTGGGATAAGAGATAGTTGCTTTATAAGACCTTTTCAATTGTCCGTTGCTATCATATTCTCCTCCTTGGGCCCTTGTTTCGTAAGTACCTTTACCATCAATTACTGTTAATGGAGAACCATTAATGCTAATTTTTGGTGTTATAGCACTTGAATAAGCTCCAATAGCTACATCAGCTTTGTATGTTTGGCCAGCTACCACGGTTCTAGAATCTGGAATAACTACAGCAAAAATCTTATCAAACTTAATTTCTTTAGCACCTACTTGCTGTGCAAGATGACTTAATACTTCAGCTTCTTGTCTTCTAATTTCAGACTGTTTTTGGCTTAAAGAAGCCAGTGCAGCAGGAACAGGAGTGGCTAAAAACATTACTTGAGCAAAATCTTTATTCAATTCACCTGGGTCTTTAGTTCCGCTAAAAGCGGGATCATCCTTCGCATCAGGAGCAAGGTCAGAAAGTTCAACAGCACCTTTGGCGTATTTAGAAATTCCTGCGGTGTATGCTCTTAATTTTTGTTGAAGTACGTAACCTTCTCCATTTTTTTTGTCGGCTGGGCCAACAAAAATATTTGAAACTTTTTCTTCCTCTGCAAGATTGACGATTTGATTAGTTTCAGGGTCAATACCCTTACCCGCTTCTTCTACAATTCTGTTACGCAATGTTTCAATGTAGCTATTGATTTGAGCAGTAGCACTTCTTACGCTGTCAGCAGCATAAAGTAACTGTACGTACTCTGGTTTATCGCCAGCTTTTTTTACAGCTTCTTTCATAGACTGAATAACTCTTTCGTTAGAAGTATTCGCCTGAATGTTAGAAGCTATTAAACTATTGTCAATCGTAAGGAATTTTTGAAGAATCGAATTGCTGACCTGTAAAGCTAACATTGCTGTAAGCACCAGGTACATCACATTTATCATCTTCTGCCTAGGTGATTCTTTTCCACCAGCCATAATATCTTATTTTTAAACGGTTTATTATTTCTTTAAAGAGCTAGGATGTTTATCCTTTCATTGCTGAAAGCATACTTCCGTAAACAGAATTAAGAGAAGTTAAATTAGTCGTTAGCTTGTTTAACTCTTGCTTGAAATTCTGTGTGTCTTTAGATGCTTCAGACATGTCTTCCATTGCAGAAGAAAGGTTACCGTAAAACGAGTTCATCGCTTTAAGGTGCTTGTTTGTGTCTTGAAGTTCTAATTCATAAACCGCGTTTAAAGCACCCATGTTTTGAGTGATTTTTTGAAATTGGTCTCTGTAATCTTGAGCATCTTTAGTGGCATCAGCCATGCTATTCATAGCAGTAACTGCTACACCGTAAGCATTATTCATCTCACCTACTTTCTGAGAAGCTGCGTTTACGTTAGCTGCATATTCTTTTGTTGCTACTGTAGCATCTGAAATTTCACCTAATCCGCTTACCGTTTCTGTCAATTTATTGAAACCCAATTTAAGGTTGTCAAAAACATCAGAACCGATTCCGGAATCAGCAAGCATGTTGTCCATTTTAGATGTTAGGCCAACGTTTTCAGTAGAAACAGCTTTTCTAGGAGCTCCAGAAAAGTCATCAGAAAGTTCAGGGTATACATTTTCCCATTTGTACTCAACATCGGGTCTAAGTACTACTTGGAATGCATAAAGTAAGAAGATAAGAGCTTCTGTTCCTAATCCAATTGGCAGGGCAATACCAGCCCAGTCATAATGTTGAATTTTACCTAATGCACCGACAATTACGACTGCCGCTCCAAGTCCATAAAAGAAAGGAATAACTTTATCCCAAAAAATGCTAGGTTCTCTGTTTGCTGCCATTAGAATGAATAATTAGTTTAATAATTTGATTGGTTTATTTATATGAATTAGAAAAGCGGTTGTGAAACCGCTTATTGTTTTTACTCTCTACCTGGTATAGAACCAAGTCTGTCCATTACGTTTCTGAATCCGATGTATGAGCGAGTAGTACTTCTATACTCAAAAGTAGTAGTACCAGTTTCTAAAAAGTAAGCTACATCTTTCCAAGAACCACCTTTAATAACTTTTCTTGGCTCATCAGGATCATCATATACTGGATTTAAATCCCATGTTACTGGCATGTAAGACTCTGAGTAAGCATCTTGAGTCCATTCTGAAACATTGCCGGCCATGTTGTATAATCCAAAATCGTTAGTGTTGAATGAATTAGCTGGGGCAGTGTAAGAGTAGCCATCCGCTCTGTAGTTACCTCTGTAAGGTTTGAAATTTGCTAGGAAACATCCTTTTCCATTTGCCACATACGGGTTACCCCATGGGTATTTAGCACCTTCTTTACCTCCTCTAGCAGCCCATTCCCATTCAGCTTCTGATGGAAGTCTAAATCTAGGAGACTTAAATTGACCGTTTTCTTCTCTAAATGCATTGTATTGTTTTGACCTCCAATCGGAGAAATACTGTGCTGCATCCCAGCTAACACCTACTACCGGGTACATGTCAAAAGCAGGGCTTGAGAAATAGTATTCAGTCATTTGGTCGCCGTTATGATAAGAGAAATCTCTGCTCCATACGGTACTGTCAGGAGAAAGTTTTGAAGTAATGTATTCTTCGCCTAATACTGATACAGAGTCGGCAAACATGTAATTTACAAAAGTCCTGTACTCATGATTGGTAATTTCAGTGTCATCCATATAGAAAGGGTTAATCGTTACCCTTTTATTCATTGAAACTCTAGATGAAAGTATATCTTGGTCTGCTTGTCCCATGGTGTATGAGCCTGAAGGAATTAAAACCATGCCCGTAGGTGCGGTTTGTTTGTATCCTTTTCGAGCCGTGGCCACCACTTCACCATTGGTAAGACCGTCTAAGCCATCACCTGCGATATCTCCTCCGCCATTTTTACCAATCCCCACTTTCTCCATGGTCTTATTAAGGAAGCCGCAACTTTGCAACACCAATAGTGGCATCACGATAAGCAAAGTTTTTGATAATGTTTGAAACTGAAACCTGTTCATATAAACAAGATGTTAATTATTAGTATTTTAAGCCTGTTAGTCCTAAAGAACAGACTAAAAACGTAGTCTGTTTCCTTATTATTGTGAAAATAAATTAAAGTTCGCAGAAAATGCGGAAAGCACATTTCTGTTTCCTTTGTCTTATTTCAAGAGTTCAATTTGCATAAATCATGCCAATCAAATTCATTAATTAATATAGATCCTAATCAATTACGCATTTTGCTGGTAACTAGACTGTAAATCAATGTTAATATCTATATCGCGGAGTACGAATAATAGATTTTTTTCCAGAACGAGGAGGGCTTAAAGTATAGGAAAGCATTAGCTCGTGAGATGTGGTAGCTTTGGCTAATTCACCAAAAACTACATAATCAAGAGCATAACCTATTTTAAGCTTCTTATTCAGGAGATTACCACCTATTAGGAAAGATGCCGCATCTTGCCACCTGTAGTTTAACCCTGCCCAGTAGGATGAGTTATAGGAGACTAAAGCTCCAACTTCGGGTGACACTGTTTTAAAATCGCTTTTTATGACAAACATAGGACGTACGTCCAATGTGTAAGATATGCCAATAAGGAAACTTCCATTTAAATAGAGACTTCTATTCAATGGGTTTTTTCCTGTTAATGTTGAAAACCCAAAAGAGGGCTGATTAATATGTTTTACAGAAAGTCCAAGTTCATATGAGGGGTTATAAAGATAAACACCTGCACTTACGTCAATTTGAGATTCGCTAATTTTTGAAGTAGGGATAACATCATCATCAGGTTCCCTTGGTCTAAATTCACCACCATCCAGTGTTCTTGTAAATAATCCAGCAGAAGCTCCTATGCCTAAAGTATTGTTTCCTACTCTTTTATGAAAGGCGTAAGAAAAGTTGATTTCTCTGTTACCACTCCCTCCTCCAATCTGGTCGTTCATAAAGTAGAGGCCTAAACCTCCCTTTAATTGCGAAAAGGGCACTGAAGCTGAAATTAACTGGGTTTGTGGTGCCCCACCTGGGTCAAAAGTTCCTGTGTAGCCAGACCATTGCGTTCTGTAAAACGCGGTAATATCTGTTTGACCACCTAAGCCAGCAGCTCCCGGGTTAAGATAAAATCTATTAAAAACGTATTGAGTAAACTGAGGGTCTGATTGGGCAAAAGTTAATTGACCAAAGAGGCTCAAGGTACTTACCAAGATTAAGTTTTTAATGCTGACGAGTTTATCCAAAGATTTAATTGTTTGTAGTAAAACGTACCGAATTAATTCCAATTATGTAAGGATAACAAATTTTATCAATATAAAATCTCTTTAGGATGTATATCGTCTTAATATTTGGAAGTTTGACCGTCGTTTTTACTTAGGAAATCTATAAATTATTAGCTTCTTTAATATACAATTCTAATGCTCCTGTCATAGAGGGGGCATTTGGTAGCGGTGCTTGAATGTCACAAATTAAACCTTCATCTTTTATGGCCTGAGCCGTAGTAGATCCGAAAGCTGCAAGTCTTGTGTTTTTTTGCTGCCAACCTTCAAAGTTTTGGACTAATGCTTGAACACCAGATGGACTAAAGAAACAAATGACATCATAAAAAACCTCGGTCAAGTCAGATAAATCTGCAGGCCCAGTTTCGTAAATGATGGCTTCTGTCAGAGAAATTCCGTTTTTCTCCATCATATCAGGAATACTGTCATTTCTAATATTTGAACATGGAAATAAGAACTTTTCTTTTTTATTCTTAACCAAGAATGGTTCAAGATCGGCTGCGGTTCTAGTTCCGGAGAATATCTTACGCTTTCTAATGGTAATGTATTTCTGAAGGTAGTTAGCCGTTTGCTCCGAAATACAGAAGTATTTCATGTCAATTGGCATTTCTATTCTTAACTCTCCACAAAGTCTGAAGAAGTGGTCAACAGCATTTCTACTTGTAAAAATGATGGCCGTATGGCTAAGAATATCAACTTTTTGCTTTCTAAACTCTTTTGAAGACAATCCGTCAATAGCAATAAAGTTTCTAAAGTCTACTTTGATGCCATATGTTTCCTTCAATTTGTCGTAAGGCGTATTATTTTTCCCTGCTTTTAATGGGTCAGATAAGGTGACTAAAACACTTTCTACCTTTTTCTTTCTTTCCTTCCCAAGATCTTGCTCTAAGTTTTGACTCATTCTAGAGTAGCGTATTTTGATTGTTAATTGGGTTAACGAAAACCTGAGTGCTACATCACTCATAGTCTATTGGAAATTTCCAGATGTTCTATTTAAACCTTTAAATTTTAAAATATTCTAAATTGTTAGTCTATCAATTTTAATTTAAAAAGCAAATCCGATACCTATAAAAACTGGCAGAATTTCAACGACACAAAGGTAAGCAAATAAATAAACACTTTGAATACCTGTACTTTTTAAAATAGTGAAGTAAACGAGTGCGGTACGCAATCCATAAATCAAAAAGCCCATTAAAGGTAAAGTAAAACCTAAGTTTAGGTTAAGGGATGAGGGTGTTATAAAATAGGCGTAAAGCCCAATTCCAATTATAAAAAAAGCAAAAAGATTAAACTGAATTACTTTGAAATAATGAATATTGATAGACTTTTCTAAACCGAAAAGGTTTCCTGCAATGTTTAGGAGGAAGTATTTTCCTAAGTAGCCTGCTACACAGAGAAGAGTTACTTTGAGGAATATAAATAAGAACGAAAAACTACTCAGTACCTCAGTATGAGGGAATTGATTTTGGAACATATAAATCCCTTTTCCTCTAAGGAGCAAGTAGAAAAAGCTGCTGAGCATACTTAAAAGCACCAAAAAAGTGATATTTATCTGATTAAGGGGCTTGCTAATAAGTAGTTTAGTGTCTCTTATTTTGACAGTGAGTAGGTCTTGAAAATTAAAGTACTCATTAAATGCTTTTGGGTTAATTACACTTAAAAGTGTTAAAAACGTGAAAATTATGAGCAGGAGTATGATGTAAACATTGAAGTTAGCGAGTTGTTCTCTTAGCTTCATGTTAAAAAGGTTATCTCTAATAATTTTAGAAGAAAGGGTAGCTTTACTCACTTTGCTACCTATAATCATCTCTTTATATTGAGGGTTTGTGCTTCCGTAAAAAGATAGAGCTATTTGTTCACCATAACTATTGAGCTCTTTGATAGGAATTTCTAACCATTCGTCTTCTGCTAGATTTTTGTAGAGCAAGCCATTGATAAACACATAACTCTTAGGTACGTCAGTTCTAATCAAGAGCGTAGCATACTGGTATTTGGCGGTTTCAAAGAAAACGGTGTGAGCAGAATTAGGGGGAGTAATACCCTCTATATATGGTTCGTAGGCCTTCTCTTGTTCATTGTAAACATGTAGATCCTGCGATAAGTTATATACCACAAAGTATCCATCTTCGGGGCCAGTTTTAGCACCGTAGGCAGTTTGCACGAATAGGAGGAGAAATAGTATTTTAAGCTTCAAGAAGGCTTTTTTTTGCAAAAGTATTGATAAGGAACTGGATATTAAACTTTTCTATTCAAATATGAGGCATAATCTGGAAGTGTTGCTTCATATTCTTGATTCATAATAGGCGACGTTAGTAAGAAATCTGCAGAAGAGCGATTACAAGCAATCGGAATATTCCAAACAGCACCTAATCTTAATAAAGCTTTTATATCTGGATCGTGTGGCTGGGCGGACATTGGGTCCCAAAAGAAAACTAATACGTCAATTTTACCTTCGGCTATTAATGCACCTATCTGTTGGTCACCACCTAACGGACCACTCATAAGTTTAGTGATATGTACATCAAGAGCATCTTCAAGAAGTGTTCCTGTGGTTCCTGTGGCAAAAAGCTGATGCTTCAGGAGTGTGGCTTTATTATACTTAGCCCATTCTACCAGCTGTGCTTTCATGTTATCATGAGCTACTAGGGCTACTCTTTTTCTTGCTAAAAGGGTTTTAGAATTCATCTACCGAATTGTTTTTTTCAAAATTAGGAATTCGTTTGGTTTTATTACTGTTAATAGGGCTTAGACTGAAAAACTTTCGTTTAATAGTTCAAGAAATTAAAACCTGTCATATAATTATGTCTTTTGACAAGCAGTATTTAAAAGTTAAAACACTCGGGGAATTAAAGAAAATCAAATATGAAAGCAAGTCTATCAAAGATGAGCTTAGAGATAATTTGATTGAAAAAATAAAGAATAAAGAGCAGGTTTTTGAAGGGATTTGGGGTTATGAGGATACCGTAATACCTGATGTAGAAAGAGCTATTCTTTCAAAACATCATATCAATCTTTTGGGACTAAGAGGGCAGGCTAAAACCAAAATCGCAAGATTAATGGTCAATTTGCTAGACGAGTATATTCCAATAGTGGCTGGTTCTGAACTAAATGACGACCCATTAAAGCCACTTTCAAGGTATTCACATGATTTGATTGCCGAAAAAGGTGATGATACGCCGATAGTCTGGCTAGCCAGAGATGAGCGATATAATGAGAAATTAGCCACGCCAGATGTGTCTGTTGCCGATTTGATTGGTGATGTGGATCCAATAAAAGCTGCTACTTTGAAATTACCTTATTCTGACGAACGTGTACTTCACTTTGGATTAATCCCACGCTCTAACAGATGTATTTTTGTTATCAATGAGTTACCAGATTTGCAAGCAAGAATTCAGGTTTCTCTTTTCAATATTCTTCAAGAGGGTGATATTCAAATCAGAGGTTTCAAATTAAGATTGCCACTTGATATCCAATTCTTGTTTACAGCCAATCCTGAAGATTATACCAATAGAGGAAGTATAGTAACCCCTCTAAAGGACAGAATAGACTCGCAGATAGTGACACATTATCCTAAGTCTATTGAGATTGGTAGAAAAATTACGGAACAAGAAGCTGTTTTAAAGAAAGGGCAAGAGAAAATTAAAGCAGACGAAATTCTAAAAGATTTAGTAGAGCAAATAGCCGTAGAAGCTAGAGAAAGTGAATATGTAGATTCTAAGTCTGGAGTTTCTGCTAGAATGACTATTTCTGCATTTGAAAACTTGATAAGTTCTGCGGAGCGTAGAGCATTAATCAATGGTGAAAAAGACGTGTATGCTAGGTTAGGAGACCTTTACGGAGCTATTCCGGCTATCAATGGTAAAATAGAGTTGGTATATGAAGGCGAAGTAGAAGGACCGGTTTATGTAGCTCAGAGTTTGATAGGAAAAGCGGTGAGAACAGAGTTTTTAAAGTACTTTCCTGACCCAGAAATTATTAAGAAAAAGAAGAGTATTAAAAATCCTTACACGGAAATTACTTCTTGGTTTGCCAATGGAAATGAGATTGATATACTAAACGACCTTACCGATAAGGAGTATGCAGCTAGGTTAAGAACCATTGATGGTCTTAAAGAATTAGTGGTGCTTTTACATCCAGAATTAAAAGGAAAACAGCAGCTATTTATGATGGAGTTTGCTCTTCATGGTTTAGCAGAGTTCTCTTTAATTAGTAAGCAATCACTAGATAAAGGACTTCATTTTAATGACTTACTTGACAATCTTTTTGACCCAAATAAGTTTCTGTCTGATGACGACGAAGAAGGTGATAACCTTTATTGAGTATTGAATAAAAAAGAAAAATCCGTGTTGAAATCTTCTTGAGAAGAAATTGACACGGATTTTTTTATGAAAGAAAAGGTGTTTAAGCTTCTTCCAAAAGTGTTTGAAGCTCTTTAACTCCCTGAAATTTGGCATGCATAAAAGCAGTGTTGCCTCTTTCGTCTACCAATGTCTTATCTGCACCAGCATCTAAAAGTAATTTGGCAATAGCCGTTTGACCGAAGGTACTTGCATATATCAAAGCAGTAGCTCCATGACTATTTTGAATGTTTACTTTGGCATTTTTGCTCAATAGCATTTCTACAATCTCTTTATAACCTTTAAAACAAACACCCATCAATGCTGTATTTCCAGCAGCATCTAAAGCATTAATATCTGCACCGCGTTCTAAGAAGTATTCTGAAATTTCTAGTTGCTCTGAATAAGTGGCTAAAACCAAGGGTGGAAACCCACGGTCGTTTTTAGTTTCTAGTAAAGCTGGGTTTGCAGCTAATTCAGTTTTAATTTGTTCTAATTCTCCTTTCCTGATTAAATCGAAAAAATCCATGTGATATATTTAAAAAGGACAGCCTATTCGGCCATCCTTTTATTATGATTTTAAGTCTAAAAATTAATAATTTCCTAAAGGTGTTATTCCTAAAGCTTTTCTGACACCATTTCCGTAGGCTGGGTCAGCTTTGTCAAAATGAACTAACTGACGTTCAATTATTTCCATAGAAACACCCTGCATGGCACCAGCTATGTTATTGAAAAGTCTTTCTTTTTGGTCATCATTAAACATTCTGAAAAGGTCACCTGGCTGTTTGTACTCACCATAAGTGTCGTTTTCTTCATAACGTTGAATGTCGCCATCAATACTCATTGGTGGTTCTAATACAGATGGGTCTTCTATTGGGCCGCCTTTTGTATTTGGCTCATAGTACGCATCTGGATTTGCAGAGTTATTATCAAAGAAACGCATAGAACCATCTTTGTGGTAATGGTTTACTTCTGAAAGAGCAGCATTTGCAGGTAAGGCTTCGTAATGGGTGCCTAATCTGTATCTGTGTGCATCTGCATAAGAGAAAATTCTCGCTTGCAATACTTTATCTGGAGAAAAACCAATACCCGGTACAACATTAGAAGGAGAATAGGCAGCGTTTTCAACGTATTGGAAATAGTTGTCAGGGTTTTTGTTTAGTTCAATTACTCCAACGTCTATCAATGGATAATCTCCATGTGGCCACACTTTAGTTAAGTCGAAAGGGTTATAAGGTGTTTGCTCCGCCTCTTTCTCTGGCATGATTTGAACCTTTACAGCCCATTTAGGAAACTCTCCTTTTTCAATTCCTCCGAAAAGCTCTTCTTGATACTTTTCACGCGTTTGACCAATTACTTCAGCAGCTTCTTCATTCGTATAATGCTGATGCCCTTGCATTGTTTTGAAGTGGAACTTTACCCAAAAACGTTCTCCGTCATTGTTCCAGAAAGAAAACGTATGAGAACCGTATCCATTCATAAACATTGGAGCCTTAGGAATACCTCTATCTGACATCAAAATAGTTACCTGGTGTAAAGATTCTGGTACTTGCGACCAAAAATCCCACATAGCCTCAGGAGAACGTAAGTTAGATTTAGGATGTCTTTTTTGGGTTCTGATGAAATCAGGGAATTTGTAACCGTCTCTAATAAAGAAAACAGGCGTATTATTTCCTACTAAATCCCAGTTACCTTCTTCTGTATAAAATTTCAAAGAGAAACCTCTAACGTCTCTTTCTGTATCTGCGGCTCCCATTTCACCGGCTACGGTAGAAAATCTTGCCAACATTGGCGTTTGCTTTCCTACTTCAGAGAATATTTTGGCTCTTGTGTATTTAGAAATGTCATGCGTTACTGTGAAAGTACCTTGAGCACCCCAACCTTTGGCATGCACTACTCTTTCTGGAATACGCTCGCGGTTTTGGTGAGCCAATTTTTCAATAAGCTGATAATCTTGAAGTAAAACAGGTCCTCTGTTTCCTGCGGTCAATGATTTTTGATTACTTCCTATTGGTGCTCCAGCGGAAGTGGTAAGTCTTTTTGCCATTTCTTTATTCGGATTGATTTATGTTCTTTTTAAATGTTATTCAAAAGTAGATGGATATGGTCGATAAGTCAAACTGATAATATTTATGAATAGATAGATTTTATTTATATCGTATCTTTGTTCTTTGGATAGAAAGGTATTAGTTGATTTGATAATCAAGTTACAAATTTTAAGAATGAATATACAGCAGTTGGAGTATTTATTGGCGGTAGATCAGCATAGGCATTTTGCACGTGCCGCAGAGGCCTGTCACGTTACGCAGCCTACATTAAGTATGATGGTTCAAAAACTTGAAGAGGAGTTAGGCCTTAAAGTTTTTGACAGAAGTAGGCAGCCCGTTTGCCCTACAGATGCTGGTGAGAGCTTAATTATTCAGGCTCGTCAAATATTATTGGAAGTAAAGCGATTTGAAGAAATAGCAAGTACGGCAAATAACTATATAGGAGGGGAGCTAAGAGCAGGAGTGATACCGACAATTGCTCCGTATCTGTTGCCTTTGTTTATTCAGTCTTTTGTAGATAAATATCCGGACGTCAAACTGAAAATTAGTGAGCTCATAACCGAGCAAATTCTTTTAAAACTAGACAAAGGGGAACTAGATGTTGGTATTTTGGTGCCACCTGAAAATGATAAAACTATCAAAGAGATACACCTATATAATGAAGCCTTTGTGGTTTATACACCGAGAGAGTTTGAAAAAGAGTATCTGATAGCGGAAGATATTGATGTTAATGAATTACTTCTTTTAGAAGAAGGGCATTGTTTTAGGTCTCAAATTATGAAGTTTTGCGAGTTGCGTAAGCAGATAACCAATAAAGTGGAGTACACTTCAGGCAGTTTAGAAACCTTACGTTATTTGGCAGACAAACATTTGGGCATTACTATTTTGCCAGAACTGGCTACCCTCCATTTAACAGATGAGCAACTGAAAAATGTAAAACAGTTTGCTGAACCTAAACCAGTTAGAAAGATAAGTTTAGTTACCAAAAGGGATTTTGTGAAGAAACGATTAGTAGAGGTTTTGAGTGAAGAGATTAAGGTGAATTTACCTGAAAAAAGTAAAGAGGTAAAAGAGAAGTTAATAGTCTTTTAAAGACTATTACTTAAATTTCTCTTTCTCCTAGCAATAGGAAGAAATTCGCCACTCCTTAATTGAACTTCATGTTTATTACTTTGTGAGACAAAATCGAAATTGACAATATATCTTCTATGTATTCTAACAAAATTGTCAGAGTCCTCAAGCATTTCTTCAAAGCGTTTCAGGGTATAACTTAACATGTGCTTTTCTCCATTTTTTAAATGGATACATGTATAATTTATATCAGCTTTGAAGTGAGAAACTTCTTTTAGGTTGCTACCTATTAATTTTTCAACTTTTGTAGAAAAGTAGTTCATATAAGTTTGTAGATTTTAAGTAAGCGAGAAAGGATGGTTTCTGATACCTCTTAATAAGCCAAAAATCACTATTTTCAGTTAAGAATCGATTGCAAGAGTTTTTCTAGGTCTTTGCAAACCTTTTGCAAATGACATTAAACTATTAAATTGCAGTGTTCTACTACAAACCACTTATGACGCCAGAAAGAATATATACCCGAAAGCTGCGAGAAGCTGTTCATCTTAAAATTCGACAGAATTGGGATAAAGAAAAGCAGGTAACCTTTGCAGAAAAATACGAAGGCTTAGTTTCCATTAACAATAAGGATGGTTTTTACAATGAGATAAAGGATGAGGTGGACGAAGCTTTATCCAAGAAGTTTGGTTTAGCTATAGCCAGTAGAAGGAGTGTTTCAAAAGATTCAATAAGGCGATTTTTAGATCTTAGCTATAACAAGTCTTTTAGTGATAAGAATAAAGATGCATTTTCAGTTTATCTTGGCTACGAACATTTCAAAGATTTTTGTCTGAAAAATACGGATAGCAAGAAAATCAGCAAAGGGTTGGTGGGAATTGAGCCAAAATGGTATCTGACTTTATCTGCAGTGATAGTCTTTGGTCTTGCTTTTATTTATTGGAGTTACGGCGGACAATCTAAGATTTCGGAGCCTGGTTTTAGAATTAATAATGGTTCAGAGCTTTTTTTTGATGAAGAGGTTGATATAGATTATGACCTAAAAAATTTAGATTACAGTAGAGCCTTATTTGATATTAATGGACAGGTCGAACCTATTCTTAAAAGAGAAGGTAATCAAAAATTTAAGTTTCGTACACCAGGGAGGAGGTCTGTTAGGCTTATGGTAGATAGTAAACCTATTAAGACTCAAATACTCGTTGTGAAAACAAGAGATTGGTGGGGTAGTGTAAATTTAGATAAGCCTATATACAATATTCCGTTTATAGACAAGGGTGTTATGAGGTTACCGGCGGCCTTGGCTCCACCAGATGTTAAAGAAGTTTACGGTAACTTTCAAATGTTTAGGGATTTCAATGTTAAAGGCGATGCTTTAATTTTCGAAACACGTGTTAAAAATTCTCCTGAAATGGGTAGTGCTTGGGCTTACGATGTAAGTCTGAATTTATTTGGATTAGAGGGAAAACAACTAGCTTTTAACTTATTGTCGCCAGATGCCACTATATATGCAAATATGCTAATTGCTGATACGCACTTTAAAAGCATTGAAGAGAGGACTAAATTAAGGAAATTGGGGATTGACTTATCCTATTGGCGAGATGTTAAAGTTATCATGAAAGACCAAGTAGCGAAGATGTTTGTAGATGAAGAGCTCATTTTTGAAAGTCCTTATGAAGGACAAATTGGCGATTTATGTGGTATTCAATACTTCATCAAAGGAAGAGGTGCGGTAGATAATATTAAAATCTCTGATTTAGATGGCCATGTGGTTTTTGAAGATGACTTCGAAAGAGATAACTAATATTATAAGGTAGGATAGAGAAATTGAAAGAAAAACTTAATTTCAAGCTTTCAACCCAATACCTACCTCATGAAATTACTTAGTTATTTATGCATTCTTTTTGTTGCCCTAGGCTGTAAACCTGAACAGAGTTTTATTGTTAAAACCGATAAAGGAACGGTAGAGGGATTTGAGAAAGGCGATATTAATATTTTCAAAGGCATTCCTTTCGCAGCACCGCCTACTGGAGATTTAAGATGGAAAGCACCGCAAGAACATAAGTCTTGGGATGGCGTACTACAGACCAAAGAATTTTCTGCAAGCCCAATTCAGTCTGAACCAAGGCCTTTTAGAATGTGGTCGGAAGAGTTTATCTCTCCTCCAGAACCGCTTAGTGAAGATTGTCTTTACTTAAATATTTGGTCAAAAAAATCAAAAGAAAAGAAACCAGTTTTTGTCTGGATATACGGTGGAGGTTTCAATTCTGGTTCTGCGGGCTGTGCTATTTATGACGGAGAAGAATATGCCAAACAAGACGTGGTTTTTGTTAGCATAAATTACCGTGTAAATATGTTCGGTTACATCGCTCACCCAGAATTAAGCAGTGAAAATGAGCAAGGAATTTCAGGGAATTATGGGCTACTAGACCAAATTCAAGCTCTTAAATGGGTGCAAAAGAACATTGAAGCTTTTGGTGGCGACCCTGATAATGTTACGGTAGCAGGACAGTCAGCAGGAAGTATGAGCGTTCATTCTTTGGTGGCTTCGCCATTAGCAAAAGGACTATTCCATAAAGCTATTGGTCAAAGTGGAGGTTTCCTTGGAGGAAACAGAGCGGTGACTTTAGAAGAAGCTGAGCTTAAGGGGAAAGAGCTTTTTGATAAATTAGATGGCAAAAGCATGCGAGAATTACGTGAGGTACCTGCCGAAGAACTCTTTGGAATGGTAAATAAGGTAGGTTATACAAGTTATGCTCCAGTAAGAGATGACGTAGTGCTGGCAAATGATTTGGAAGGTTCTTTTAAATCTGGAGAGTTTAATAGTGTACCCTTTTTAGGAGGATGGGTGTCTGGCGATGGTAAGTTACTTTCTGCTCCAGAGATTTCTCCTGAGGAGTACAAAAAAGAAATAACAGAAGAATTTGGTGAAAAAGCAGAAGACTACCTAGGCCTTTTTCCAGGAAATAACTCGGACGAACTGCAATCAAGTATTAGCAAGAAAAACATGTTAAGCTTTGCTGGTTTACCAGTGCATCTTTTGGCAAAGTATAATAGCCAACCTGTCTATGTATATGAGATAAGTTACGTTCCTGTAGAAAAGCCAGATTTTCCTGATTATGGGGCTTTTCATACTTCAGATGTGCCATTGACATTGCACAACCTACATACATGGGACAGACCATGGAGAGACATTGACCGCAATGCGGAAACATTAATATCTTCTTATTGGCTGAACTTCATAAAAACAGGCAACCCTAATGGTGAAGGGCTGCCTGAATGGAAAGCTTATAACAATGGAGGTGTACAGTTTCTAAACGACTCAGCTACTTTTGAGCCAAAGTTATACCAAGCCGAATTAGAAATTCTTAGTAAATAAGAAAGGCTATTCTAGGGGATTATTCCCCTAGAATGGTTTTATAAATTTGATTTCCCACTTCCGTACGGATGTTCATTTGGCTTATTTTTCCATTGTCTCTAGTCGGGTAAACTCTGTTAGAAAGGAATACATAAACCATGTCGTAAAGTGGGTCTATCCATGTAAAAGTGCCCGTGTAGCCACTATGGCCGTAACTTAAGTCAGAGCCTTTTTGAGGGCCGTTGGCAATTTCTTTATTAGGGTGAAGTTTGTCAAAAGCTATCGCTCTTCTGTTTTCTATGGGGTCAAATTGATATTTGGTACATTCCATGATAACCTCTGGCGAAATGAATTGCTTGCCACCGTAATAGCCGTTTTGAAGATACATTTGCATAAGCTTCATCAGGTCATTAGCGTTTCCAAAAAGGCCTGCATGACCGGATACTCCACTTAATAGAGCCGCACCTTCATCATGTACTCTACCATGAATTTGAGATTTTCTGAAAAGCGTATCTAGTTCTGTTGGTACTATTTGGTTTAAAGGATAAAAACGTCTAGGGTTATATGTTAGCGAGTTTGCTCCTAGGTCTTTGTACGTTTCTTTTAAGTATGCTTCCCATGGTTTTCCTGTTATTCTAGGTACTATCTCTGGGTAAAAGTAATAGTGCATATCACTATATACGTAGCCTTGCTCTGGTTTTACTTTAGACGTTTCTATCTGCTTGAAAATGGTCTTTTTGTAATCTTTATGAAGCCAAAGTGTATCTGCTACCTGCACAGTAAAGGTATCAGAAGGGGCGTTTGAAAAAATATTGGGCTTCCAGGTGATGGTTTCGGTATCCATCAAGCTTAGCCATAAATCATTATTTCTCAAGACAGAGCCTTGGTAGTCAATAGCAGGAGGAGTCTTTTTCCTAAATATTCGCTGAAAAAAGTTCAATTCAGGTTCTGGGAAATATTCAAACTTTGATAATAACTCAGGATGCTTTATCAATCCCTTATTTATGGTAGTTAGGCTGTCAATACAGTCCATCCAGAAAGGAATCCAAGCTTTGAGACCACTTTTATGCGTAAGCATATCTCTGAAAGTCAAGTTTTCTTTGTTGGTGCCTTTAAACTCTTCATAATATTGACCAAATGGAGCGTCTAACTCAAACTTATTCTCGGTCATAAGTTGCATTACTGCTAGGGCGGAGGTACTTATTTTAGTAACCGAAGCAAGACCATAGAGGTCGTTCAATTGAACCGAACCACGTAGTTTTTTAGCTTCATTGTTTCCAATAAGTATAGGAGAACCTATTTGACTATTTGGCTCAAATGGGTCATAATTATCCATAACATCTTTATTGCCTTTTTCAAAGGTTTGCTCTTCTTCTAAAACTACACCGTTTTTAGCATCTTTATAGGTATGGAAACCAATTGCTTTTCGGTAAATCACCCTTCCGTCTTTGGCTACTTGCATTACCGCTCCTGGGTATGCTTTCTCCGTTAATCCATGATATATTACAGAATCAATTCTAGCATTAAGTGTTGTTGAATTTAGTCCTACCTGCTCAGGAACACCGTAAGCAAGCCTTTTTAGAGCCGCAGGGTATAGACCATGGCGGTATGGGTACATTTTATTTACGGTTACGGGTAAATGACCTAAGAAAGGAATTGCTCCAAAAATAGCTTGGGTAGCTGCCTCTTCCATGTAAGGCGAAAGTTGGTTGGCCACCACTATGGCTTTGGCTTTTTCTAAGCCATTAATTTTATCCAAAGCGAAAGCGTTTCCAAAAAGTACTACGGTTACGTTCGGGTTTTCTAAGAGAGCATTTAAAGCCGCTTGGTTTCCTTCTGTTACGCCATAATTGCTGTAAGGCCTGATACTTTGAAGGTGTACACCTACTACCAGTTGTTCGTAATCTTTGGTTTTGTTTTGAATAACTTTTATCAGGCTTTCAGATGGCTTGGCAGGCATATTATAAAAATCAACCTTGGTATAGTTGCTCGCCATTTCTTGAAAAAGTGTGGTCTGAGGGTCGTCGAGAGATACAAAAGCTATTTTGCTTTGTAAGTTTCTTATTGGTAAAATGTTGTTCTCGTTTTTAACCAGCGTAAGTGTTTTTTCGGCAAATTCTCTATTGAGGTAATCGGCATTCTTTGTGTTTAAATCTGTAATGAGATTGTTTACCTCCGTAGGCTTGTAATGTTCTAAACCTACCCATGATTTAGCTTTCAAAATCTTTAAAACACGTTCGTTCAATATTTCCTCGGTGAGTTCTCCAGTTTTTAAAGCAGCTTTTATGGCCTTTACCGCAGTAGGGACATCAATGAACGTTTCTAGAATATCGTTTCCTGCTATAATGGCTTGCACCAAAGCCGTTCCATTTGGGAAATGCTTCGTAATTCCCTGCATATCCATGGCATCGGTAAAGGTTAAACCTTCAAAGCCTAGGTCTTTCTTTAGTACGCCTGTAATAATTTTAGGAGAAAGTGTGGCCGCTAGGTTGGGCGTGTCATCTAATGCTGGTATGCTTAAGTGGGCCGTCATAACGCCACTTAAGCCATTGTTTATCATGGTCTTGAAAGGAAATAACTCAATGCTGTCAAGTCTGGCTCTATTGTGAGGAATTACGGGTAAATCATAATGAGAATCTACACCTGTATCGCCATGACCTGGAAAATGTTTTGCAGTAGCAATCACGTGCTCACTTTGAAGCCCTTTCATGTATGCCATGGCTTTTCTTGCCACGTCTAATTTATCTTCACCAAAAGAACGGAAGTTAATGACAGGATTATTTGGGTTAACATTGACATCCGCCACGGGTCCATAATTAACATGAACGCCTAGTCTTTTACATTGAAGAGCTATCTCTCTTCCCATAGCTTCTATGAGGTTGGTTTCGCCATCCATAGCCCCCAAAGAAAGTTGGTAAGGAAACCTAACAGTACTGTCTAGTCGCATGGCTAAGCCCCATTCAAAGTCCATTCCTATCAATAGCGGTACTTCAGAAAGCTCTTGAAGGTCGTTAATTATTTGAGCCTGAACACTTGGCTGACCGGCAAACATGGCTAAGCCTCCTATTTGATATTTTGTAACCCATTCTTTTAGTTTTTCTGGTTCATACCCTTGGCCAGAGAAATTACCTCTTGGCATTAAAAGTTGACCTATTTTCTGGTCTATAGTCAAAGAATTAAAAACAGAATCAACCCAAACTCCATTATAGTTGGTCAAAAAAGCTGGTTTTTCTTGAGCTGAAGTGCTGAAACTTAGTGATAGGAATAAGCAAAGTAAAAGTGCTAAACGAGGCATACTAAAATGGTTAAAATTTATAGGTCAAATTTACGCAATAAAGGCCATTGAAACGAATAGATATTAGTCAGGTCAAATTGGATTATGTTTTGAAAATGTTAGTTTTGGAGATTGTTCAAAAAAATAAATCAAATGAAAAAAATACTTGCCCCTTTATTTCTCTTGAGTTTGATAGCAAGCTCTTGCTGGAAAAATAAAAGTCCGGAAGATTTACCTAGACTAAAAGCCGCTTTTCAAAAACAAGTGGAGACTTTTGAAAAAGATAAAAACACCACAAACGAAAATGTTACCAAAGGCCTAAGTTCTTTAAGTGGCTTGCAGGCAGCTTTAGCAGATGCTAAAAATGAGGATAAGGAATTTGCCAAGGTATATGGCAACTGGGAAAAAGTGGATAAAAGAGTAAAGGATTTAACCAAAGAGTATGAAGACTTAAAGTCAAAAGCCGAAGGATTATTTACTGCCATGGAAGAGCAAACCAATAGTTTGTCTGACGCCAAAAGTAAAGCAGACCTTTCAAAAGCGATTCAAACAGCCAGAACGAAATACAATGGTACGCTGGTAAATACTTCAAAAGCAATTGACAAATTAAGACTACTTCATACCGATGCTGTAGATGTAGTAAAGGCTTTGGAAGTAGCGGTAGCCTTAAATTCTTTTGATAACATTAACGCCCAGTTAGAAAGCATCGAGGGTAGGGTTGATGGTATTATGGATGAGCTTAATGTGGCGGTAGAAGAAAGTAAAAAGCTGTATGATCAACGCATAGAGGAATTGAACTAAAGTTGGTTTCCTTTAAAAGCAAAAAGGCTGTTCCAATTACCGGAACAGCCTTTTTTTATAGATTTAATCTTTAGGATTATTTATCCCACCACATACGAGTAGTCATTAAATCTGGGCCTTGAGCAGCCACAGCAGCAGTATAGCTACTAGGATTACTTCCTGCCTCATCTTCGTAATACCTTAATCTACGAGGGATAGTTCCGCCAGTTACGTTATTTGGATCTGAAGTTGGTACTAACGCTGGGAAACCAGAACGTCTGTAGTTTGCCCAAGATTCAATATGATTCAAATAAGTAGCCGCCCAATACTGCTCACCAATTAATTCTAATTGATTAGGAGCAGTAGCAAAACCAAGACCGTCAATGTAAGCACTCACGGCTTCTGGAGATGGAGTTTCTACTCCAAACCAAGACCAAGACTCCATGGCAGCAGCAACACCAGCGTTAAAATATGCTTCGGCACTACCAGAAATCCATCCTTTAACCGCAGCTTCAGCTTTCATAAATTCAACTTCTGCATGAGAGATGAAAGGTGTAGGGTCATCTAAATCTAAAATCTCAGGATTTGGGAAACTGTAATCGTTATAAGTACCAAAATCAGGGAGAATGTTTTTGATGGTAGTACTAGTATAACCATTTGGCAAACCTTGCTGAGCATCTGGATCTGTATTCCAAGTACTGCTGTCATAAAAATTACCAACGCCACCTACAATAATCATTTTTCTAGGGTCATTGTTAGCGTTCATCCAGTCCATGAAAGTCTTAGAGATTCTAGCATTATCATCTCCACCACCACCTGAGTGGTTAGCGTAAACTAATGATGTTCCATTGTAGTTGGTATCTCCACCGTTTCCTAGTTCTTGAACTAAGAAGGCATTTGATTCATTACCATCAATGGCTCCACTAGCAACTGCTTCAGCAAAAACTGAACTTGCTGTAGCTTCGTCCACATTGCTCATTCTCATGGCAATTCTCATCAGTAAAGAGTTGGCAAATTTTCTCCATTTTGAAAGGTCACCTTGAAATAAAACATCTTGGTTACCTAAAGCGTTTGCCGATTCAGAAAACTCATCTCTAGCAGCTTTAACATCAGCTATTAGGTTTTGGTAAATAACCTCCTGGCTATCGTAAGAAGGAAACCAGTTAGCTTGGTCTGCTACTCCACGACCAGCTTGTAGGTAAGGTATATCACCATAGATGTCAGTCATTCTATGTAAGTCAAAAGCTCTCATTATTTGAGCAGCAGCGTGAATGTTTGCCATTTCTGGTATTCCGGCTGTTTTGTCTACTACCTCTGTAAGGTTTTTAATTGGGTTAGTGTAATGACTTTCCCAAAATGCTCCACTATAAGAAGAATTGTAGTAATACTTATCTCCACTCCAATACCCTTGTAAGGTTGCATTATGCTGTATCATGGTAGAACTATAAATAAGGTTAGTTCTCCAGCTTTCGTATCTACTTCCTGCCACTCTTAATTGACTGTAAGCTAAAAGGTAGCTCATATCAATGGAGGTAGGAGAGTTTTTGTCAATGTTTAACTCTGTGAGTTTGTCTTCATCACAAGATGCAAAAGTGAATGCAGCTAGAGTGAAAAGAGCTATTTGTTTTATATTTATCTTCATCTTAAAAGTCATTGTTTTGAATTAGAAAGAAAGTGCAAGGTTAAAACCAAGGTTTCTTGTGGTTGGCATAGAGAAGTACTCAAGACCTTGAGCTCCACCAATGTTTGTGTAACCACTCTCTGGGTCTATGTTTGGAACACTAGACCATAATAAAGCTAAGTTTCTACCAACTGCAGATACTTTTGCTGATGCAAAAGGAGTCTTAGCCAGTAAGCTAGCTGGAAGGCTGTAGCCTAAAGAAAGCTCTCTCAACTTACCGAATGAACTATCATAAATGAAGTTTTCAGTAATAGTTCTGTACTCTTGGTAATATTGATCTACGTCAGATGGGGCAATTTGCCATGTTTTGGCTTCGCCGGCAGCTGTTACACCAGTAACCGTAAGTCCATCTTCTCTTCCTTCCAATGTACCTTTATGAAGGCCAGCAGAGTGAAGGCCAAGGTTTGTACCTGACATCATGTTTCCACCCTGACGCATGTCAATTAAGAAACTCAAACTAAGGTTTTTGTAAGAGAAAGTATTTGAGAAACCAGCACTAATAGGATGTCTTCCTAAAGCTAACATTTCAAAATCACCTCTAACTGGATATCCAGCATCACTATAAACAGGTACACCATCAACGGTTGCTTGCTTGTAACCAGCTATTACACCTAGCTGCTCGCCTACATAGTGACGAATTCTTTCTTGTCTTGACCTTGCTTCTTCTAAGTTAAGAAATTCAATGTTCTCTCCTTTTGCATTTGTTCCAAGGTTAAGAACCTTAGAGATGTTTCTAGAAAAGTTAAGAGATAAGTCCCAAGTGAAATCGTTTGTTTTAATTGGCGTACCAGTAATCAAGAACTCAACACCTTTGTTTTCTAGCTCTCCTACGTTAATTGAAGTACTTCCGTATCCAGAAGTTCCAGAGATAGAAGTATTAAGGATGTCGTCAACTGTATTTCTTTTGTAAACAGCGAAATCAAGACCCAATCTATTCTTTAGGAATCTTAAATCCATACCAAACTCAATTTCACTTGATATATAAGGTTTAAGATTTGGATTTGGAATAGAACCATTGTTTATGTTTCCTAAAACGGCTCCATTATGCTGGTAACCTTGTAACGCATAAGTTAGATTGTTTGAGTAAGGATTAGGAGCTCCACCACCTACTTGTGCAAAAGATATTCTAGCTTTTCCAAAAGTTAACCATGAAGGTTGGTTTTGGATAACATCAGAAAACGCAAAACTAAGTCCTACAGATGGGTAAAAAACAGTGTTGTTTTCTGGAGATAGTGTACTAAATTGGTCTTGTCTTCCGCTTAAGTTAAGGAAAAGGAAGTTTCCATATCCAATATTTGCAGAACCAAAGATAGAATTAATACCATATTCAGAGAAACCATATGAATAGCTAGTGGCCGCTACGTTATTAACACTACCAAAGAAAGGTACGTTAAGTCCTGTCCCGCCAACTCTTGATGATTCGTCAGATCTTCTCATGCGATTACCACCGATAATACCATCTATACTGATTTGGTCAAAGTCTTTATTAAAGCCTATGAATAGGTCGGCGTTGTCTTCACGAATTGTTCGATTTGTGATATTGTAATCACCAGTCAATTTATAAGCAGTTCCGTAAGGCTCTGTTGATTCAAAACGAACCGAGTTAAAGTCAGTACCAATTCTACCTCTTACATATAACCAATCAGTAATATGATATGTGGCAGATGCATTTCCGAAGAATCTGTTTTTGTCGTCAAGACGTAAAAACTGATAAGCAGCCCAGTAAGGGTTGGTAGCATAAACATTGCTTGTATGTCCCAGCTCATAACCGTCAGACATAGCTCCTAATTTATCAGGATCGCCCATCAAGTCTGAAAACGAAATATTTGGGGCTTTAGTAATTACTGTGTAGTTGGCATTACCAGGAGAGTCAGATAGTCTTGGTCTATTTTCTGCAGTTTCTAAACTGTACTGTCCTGTTACCGCTAGGTCAAATTTCCCAAACTTACCATTAATGTTTGCATTGAAAGTAGTTCTGTCAAATCCTGAGTTAGGCATGATATCCTCATTTTGAAGATTAGATGCCGAGAATCTAAAGTTTCCTACATCATTGCTTCCTGCTAAAGCCAATGTGTTTGTCCATGTGTTACCTACTCTGTAGAAATCATTGATGCCTTCTCCCGTAGCAGAATATGGTCTTTCTACTCCGTCAAACTGCATAACATTAGAGCCATCAAGCTTTGCTCCCCATGAGCTACCGCCGTAGTCTAAAGCTTCTTGCAAACTAGTTGGTGCTATGCCGTCAACACCAGTACCATAAACCTCTTGAAGGTCAGATCTGTCAATGGCTTTGTCCATGGTATAGTTAGTATTATAACTAATACCTAGTCCTTTAGCACCTTTACCAGATTTTGTAGTAATAAGGATGACACCATTGGCAGCTCTAGAGCCATAAAGTGCAGATGCCGTGTTACCTTTCAATACAGAGATATTCGCTATATCATCTGGGTTGATAGAACTCAAACCATCACCACTGTCATTTCCTCCCCATAAACCTGCATTTCCAAGGTTTGAGTTATCCATAGGTACACCATTGATTACATATAAAGGTTGGTCGTTTCCACTTAAAGAAGAACCACCTCTAATTACCACTCTACTAGAACCAGCTACACCCGTAGATGGAGTAGATACATTAACACCAGCTACCTTACCTGTTAATGCATTACCAAGGTTGGCAGTTCTTGACTCCGTAAACTTGTCTCCTTCTACTTGCGTAACGGAGTATCCAAGGCTCTTTTTGTCTTTCTCAATACCAAATGCTGTAACTACAACCTCGCCTAGAACACTTGCATTTTCTGACAAAGAAACGTTGATAGTAGTTTGGTTGCCTACCAAGATGTCTTTAGAATCAAAACCAATATAACTAAACGTTAAAGTTTGGTCTGAAGCGGCAGCTATCTTGTAAGCTCCACCTTCGCCCGTGATAGTACCTTTAGTGGTACCTTTTACAGTTACGTTAACACCGTACAGGGCTTCTCCTGAGGCGTCAGTAACTTTACCTGAAATTGTTGCGTCTTGAGCATAGGCCGTACTGCTTACAGCAGCCATCAGAGCAAGAAACAATCGGAATAGTTTTTTTCTCATGTAATAAATTAGTTTTGAAAAATTGAATATTAAGTAATGAAAGGGTTTAAAGAGTATTAATCTCTATGGGTTTAAAAAGGTTAAAGAATTAATAACTTTTTAAAAGTAACAGTGCATTACTAAAAAAAATTAATAATTGTAATTATAAGGAATGTTTGTTAATAAAAGCTTAACAAAAGCTTAACAGTTGCTAGATTTTGCAGAAAAATATAATAATGTCTAACAATTACTATATACTGAGAAATGATATGTTAAAACAGTTTTGGTCTCCAGAATCTAAACTTGTGTCATTCTTGGAAAGTGTAATTAATGGTCATAAAGGCACCGAAAGACCTTAAATAGCAAGGTTGATATTTAACTGTAATGAGGTAAATGCAGGCCTACTCTTCAAGTATTTCTTGATAGGTTTTACCGAATTTTTCGTTGAAAAGACTCTCGTAATTAATTATAAATTTTTCGTAGGTCTCTTTTGCTAGTGTGTGCTTTCCGAGTATATGCTGAGCTCTGCATTTCATACTCATTGCAATTTCATCAAGTGGGTCAAAAAGGAAAATGTTGTTAGCTATCTCTATATGCTCTTTAGCGTTATCCTTTGTCAGTGATAAGGTTTCAGCATAGAGCAAATACTTATCAATTATTTTATTGGATGTTTCACTTTTAAAGCTATCTAGCCATTCAAAATCTTGATTAGGCAGGAGTGTTCCTCTTTGAACTATTTTTGATAATTGGTCTATTTGGTCTTTCGTGTTTTCAGATTCAAAAAGAGCAATTTTTAAAAACTTGGCATAATCTATACAGGCTAAGCTCTCATCATATTCGATTTCTAAATTCCCCGTTTTCTTAATAAGCGACACTCCGTCTACTTCCTCCAGAACGCTTTTTAGTTTACGAATATTAACAGCTCGGTTGTTTCTGGCACTGGCCTTGCTTTTATCATACCAAAACATTTCATCAAGTTTGGACGTGCTAACACCTTTATTCCACCTAAGGCTGTGCATTAGAATGTAGACAAATATTTCTTTGAGTAAAGGGCTTAAAGCTCTTGTTAAATCTTTTCCGTTTTGGTTTATAATTTGAAACTCACCAAAAAGGATGACAGAACTCTTCTGTTCTGAAATAAGTAACTCCTTTTGTTTAATTGGCTCTTTATCTATACTTCCACTTGGTGTGGCTGCTAAAGTCGGGATTACTTTATTCCTTCTTCTGAAGTATATTCTTAGAAAAATCAAAAGGCCAATAATGAAAATAGGGATGAGGTATATGTATGCGAAAGGGCTTTCTGCCTCAGTTTCTTCAGGAGCACTTATTTGGTAAACTTTAACATTGGTGCTATTAAGGTTGATATCATGAAGAGTTAATACCAGAAAAAGCTTTTTGTCAATCTCGTTATAAAAGAGGTTTACCGTGCTACGAACATCATTAAAAAGGAAAGGTAGTTTTTCTCCAATTTCTATTAACTCAGGTTTTAGTAAAGAACCTTGTACAAGTTGAAGTTCTGAATTATGCTTTAATTGATTGAAAATGATGCCAAGAAAACGTTCTTTAGATTCTTGAAGAATTAAGTTATTAGCAAAAACAAAAGGTTCGCTAGGTTCAGGAAGTGTGTAAACTTTTGATACAGAATTATTTAACCAATCAATTTTATAGAAATCATAGTAGTTTTTTGGAGTAATTAGTTGGTCTCCAGAATCAGAGCCATAACCACCAATGTAATAGGATGTGGAGGCACCCTTAGAATTCCCAAAACCAGCTAAATATCTTGGTGCGGGAATATCTCCTTTCATATTCAGGTCTTCCCATATGCCAGTTTGTAATGAATATTTCTGAAAAGAGTTTTTATATTTAAACATGCCATAACCACCAATGGTTGCAATAGCCGTGTCTTCTGGAAATATATAAGTGTTGTGATGCCAGTATTCTGTAAGGGTATCCGGCTCAGGAACTTTAGGTAAGAAATTTCTTTCTTGAGTATTATAAATAAAGAGTTGATGCTTGTTTACTCGTACAAAGCCATTCTTATCTTTTAGGCTAATACCAGTATCGCCGAAGGTAATTTTTGGTATTTCACCTTTATAGGTTTCTATGTTGGAGCTACTTTCTTCAAGGTTATATAAAAAGTGATTAAACGCTGAGAATAAGTGTAGCTTATTTTCAGAGCTGTTATAAGAGGTGGTTATAATACCATCAAAATCCCTATCTAAGACTAGCTCCCACGTAAAGTTTTTTCTTCTGACCCATTTCGGATTAAGCACCTTCCCATTTAGGTTTCCTTTTTTATCAGTAGTAAGGCTCCCTGATACTTGGTCTAGTGGCCAATGATGCCTTAGTTTTCCTTCAGAACTTATCTTAATGTCTTTTACGGTCATGGCCGCCACATCTTTATAGCTAAATCCGGGATGATGACTTTGACCAAAATAGAGAGTGAAATCGTTTGCTAATTTTGAGGTACTTTTTGTCTTTACTAAAAGAACTTCATTTACATAGAAACATACTTCTGAGCTAATGAGGTCTACCTTTAATTTAAGGTTATTCCATTTTTCAGTTTCGATTGGTATTTTAGATTTGTCACTTAAATCAAAGTTTTGCTGGTCAATAATTAATTGAAAAGTGCTACTTCTGAAAATTAGGTCAATGTTATTGTCGTCAGCGTCTATTAATCTGAAAATATAACCATAAAAATTGTTGTCGTGGGAATCAGTTTTGACTTTAAAGTCTATTTCAAAGTCATTATTACTACTTATATTTTTCTTATCACCAAGAATCAGTGATGTTCTTAGATCGCTGTTCTTTTCATTGCCATGAAAACCTAAACCATACTGCTGAGAAAAAGCTGTGGAGTAACAAATAGCAAGCAAAGGCAGTATCATTTTAAGAAAAATACCACCAGAGGTCAGCTTCATTTTATTTAATAGAGTCTTTGCCAAGACACAGAAAAAATCTGACAGTTTTGAATATATTTTTATAATCAAGCTTGCTATTTTAAAATATTTTAAGAGTGTAAAAATGTTTCTAAATACACCTAGGATGCAATGAAATGGATTACAGACTTAAATATGTAAAATAATTAGTCAAAAAAATGACTAAATAGTACAATTTATTTCATCGAAGTGCATGCCGCAATTTATAAAAATTAAGATAAAGAACGCTTATAGAGTTCTAGACATCTTTTTCTGGCAAACTTGTGCTCTACCATAGGGGCAGGGTAAGTCAGATCATCAAAATTGCTAACCCATCTTCTAATATATTCAGCTTTCGGGTCAAATTTTTGTTGTTGTGAGGTAGGATTAAAGATTCGGAAATATGGTGCCGAGTCACATCCAGTACCAGCCACCCATTGCCAGTTTCCGTTATTTGCGGATAGGTCATAATCTAAGAGTTTTTCGGCAAAGTATGCTTCACCTTCTCGCCAGTTTATTAAAAGGTGTTTGCATAGAAAACTAGCAGTAACCATTCTGACTCGGTTATGCATCAGTCCAGTTTGGTTTAGCTCTCGCATGCCAGCATCTACTATTGGGTAGCCCGTTTCTCCATTACACCATTTGTTGAAATCTTTTTCAGATGTTCGCCATTTGATATTATCATATTTTGGCTTAAAGCTCTGAGTAACCACATGAGGAAAATGAAAGAGGATTTGCATAAAAAACTCTCGCCATATTAACTCACTTAGGAGCGTCTGGTTGGTTTCTCTGGCCAATTTTACCGCTTTCCGTACGGAAACTGTTCCAAATCTTAGGTGCGTGCTGAGGTAGGAGGTTTGCCCTAAGGCAGGAATATTTCTTACATCTTCATAGTTCTCAAGGTTGTCAAAAGTATATTCAGGAACCTGAATACTGGATTTATTAAAACCAATATTTTCTATGTTAGGAAAGTCAAACTTCAGAGATGAAAGGTTTGATAGGTTTTCTTCACTTGGGTGTGCTTGTATCAAATTGTCAGTAAACTGACTCAGCCATTTGTTTTTAAATGGCGTGTAAACGGTATAAGGTTCACCATTATCTTTTACCACCTCGTCTTTCTCAAAAACTACTTGGTCTTTAAATTGATGGGTAGTAATTCCTTTGCTTTTTAATAGCTCAGAAACTAGTTTATCTCTTTCTAATGCATATGGTTCGTAATCTTTATTAAGAAAAACGTTTTCTACATTTAACTCAGCTAAAATTTGCGTCCAGACTTCAATTGGCTTACCTATATATGTTTTAAGCGTTCCTTGAAATAGCGTATGAAGTTCTTTTAATGTTTGATAAATGAAACTTACTCTGGCATCATCTTTTTTTAGTTCTTCAATAATACCAATATCAAAAATAAATATAGGAAGTGTTTTGCCACTTTTTAAAGCTTGATAAAGAGCATGATTATCTTCAATTCTTAAATCTCGTCTAAACCAGAAAATGTTTATAGGTTCAGTCATTTGGGAATAGCTCGTTTAGCTTTTTTGCTCGGAAACTAAAAATGTGTTTTAGTTTACTTTTAATAAAAAGAATATTCATCAGATTGCCGATAGGACCCAAGGGTATCTTGTAAGACACTTTGTCGATAGCTAAAGTCTTACCATCTGGCAATGCCTCAAAAAAATGCTCGTGATGCCACATGGTGTAAGGACCAAAACGTTGCTCGTCTATAAAATGACTTAGTCTTTCTACTGCAGTTATTTCAGTAACCCAATTGACTCTAACACCAGGAAGTATACCCACTTTATAACTTATTATTTGACCTGGATAAGCTTTTTTGTCAACTTCCGAAGTTACCTTAAAACTCATGTCTGAAGGTGTAATTCGTGGAAGGTTAAGCGGAGAACTGAAAAATGACCAAGCCTCTTCAAGAGAGATAGGTAATATTTGCTCAGCTTTTAAAGTATGTATTCCAGAATGGCTTTTAAATGTTATCATTTTGAGATTTTTGGATGAAAATACTTCATGAGCATTAGGTTAGAAAAAATCATACTGAAAGCATAGGCAGTGTCTTCCACAGGAATAGTAAAAAGGCGTATTCCTAAGTTTTCTGCATTGTTATACCACACTACTGGTTCCTCTATAAAGCTTCCCGTTAGTATTCCATTGACAATGAAAAAAGGAATGAGAATAATGAGGAAAGAAATATAAAACCTTCTTAAAAGCTCCAAGTTTGTAAACCATGAAATAATTAATACCAACAAGAAGAAGGTGAAATTGACAAAAGTATAAGCCCTATCTGAAAACTGAATGCTTAGCACTAATGCTAATATGGCGAGGAGGATAGTGATGGTTTTGACCAAACTCAGACGCAGCCTTATTTTAGGAACAAAATATTCTAAAGAGTAATGGATGAAAATACTAGCATAAGGAATACAAAAGAAAAATAGTATTTCTTCAAATGGAAGACTCCAGAACTCAATACCCAAATGGTATTTTTCATTAAAACCCCAGACACCATTTCTTGTGAAAATTACATCCCATACTATAAATATGACGGCTATAATAAAAGACGATATAAATATTGCCTTCCAGTGTCTGATGAAGTTCATCTTAGGGTGAAAGGAATATAGAAAAGGAATACTCAAAGACCCAATATTAAGTAGGAAGTATAGCCAGGTCATGCTGATTGATGTACTTTAAAATATTTAAGAGGTACGTATAACATTCCGAAACACTCACCATGCTCTTTACCAAGATGCTTGTGGTGCATTTTATGAGCTTTTCTTAATCCCCTAAGATATGGATTCGTGGTTTTGTCAAACCACTTAAAGCGACGGTGTATTAATACATCGTGAACTAAAAAGTAAGCTAATCCGTAAAGCATAATTCCAAGACCAATGAAAAAGAGGATATTAAGACCTCCTTCTACACCGAAATAGAATAAGGCAATACTAGGCATAGCGAATATGACAAAAAAGAGGTCATTTTTTTCAAAAAAACCATCATGCGGTTGATGGTGGTCTTCATGTAAAACCCATAACAGGCCATGCATAATAAAACGGTGAGTGCACCAAGTGACACCTTCCATTATTAAAAAAGTTACTAATGTGGTTAATGCAAAAATCATAAGGAGCATTTTATCTTAATGTATTTACTCAGAGTGTCGTCAGAAGAATTTGACTTAATATACTCTTTCAACATCTTTCTGTCTACTTCCAAGTTATCGTTGTAAGCTAGAAAAGATGGAGCATTGGACTGTACTAAATATCTAATATATCTGAGATGAATATTTTCTGGATTTTTACTTATTAGCTTCTCTAGTTTGTCTTTGCTGTCGTTAAAAATACTTAGCTTTTTAATAGGACTAAAGGCATGCTCAGCTTGCTTCATTTCCATAGAGCACACATAAGCTTGATAAGTAGCGGAGTTTTCTACGCCGTACTTTTTTATAAAAGCTTTTTCCTCTGTTTCTGAATTAATGCGGTGAAAGTCATTTAACAAACTTTTTACATCGTTTAGAGGGAAAGCGTAAAGTGATAGTAATAATAAGAAAGCTTTCATTTTAATATCTGTTTAGTCTGAAGCGTATATAGCAATCTCCCAAAATAGCTAGTTTTCTTAAGTCAGAAACCCTAATACGCTCATTCATGATATTTTCAGAAGGAGTTTGTTCTAACTTATGCAGCAGACGATTGTAATACCTATATGCTACATATACCCCCATTCTAGCTTCTAATGGTAGTTTTACTATACCCTTATATGCTTCTTCAAAATCATTTTTTATCTCCCTTACAATCTCTTCTTTTTGCCCTTGCGTAATATTTCTTAAATCAATGTTTGGGAAATAAGAACGATTAAGAATTTCATAATCGTCTTTTAAATCTCTTAAGAAATTTACCTTTTGGAAGGCGGAGCCCAAACGCATGGCAGAGTCTTTCAAGAGCAAATATTTTTCATGGTCTCCTTTTACAAAAACCTTCAAACACATAAGCCCAACTACATCTGCCGAACCATAAATGTACGTGTCAATCTCTTTCCGAGTCTCGTATTTTTGTTTTTCTAGGTCCGCTCGCATGCTACTCATAAATGCAGATACATGCTCTGCATCAATGTCAAATTCCTTTACTGTTTTTTGAAAAGCGTTAAGAATTGGATTTAAACTGATGCCATGCTTTAAGGCACTGTAATAATCCTCTTCAAACTTGTTAAATAATTCTTCTTTAGGATAATCATGAAAACTATCGACAATCTCATCTGCCAAACGAACAAAACCATAAATGTTATAGATAGCAGGTCTTATTGTTGGAGACAAAAGCCCAACAGCTAAGGAGAACGAAGTGCTATATTTTTTAGTAACAAGTTTTGAACTCTGTAAAGAGAGCTCGTCAAATAGATGCTTCATAGTTTAAACGTTTAGGAGTATTTGCTCCGCGGCTATTTTTCCTGAGATAAGAGCAGGAGGAACTCCTGGTCCAGGTACGGTTAATTGGCCTGAGAAGATCAAATTTTTCACTTTTTTACTCTTGATTTTTGGTCTTAAAAAAGCCGTCTGAGTTAAAATATTGGCTAATCCATAAGCATTTCCTTTATATGAATTATAGTCTTCTTTAAAATCATTTACACAATATGACTTACAAAATAGCATGTTATTTTGAATATCTTGTCCTGTAAGAGATTCTAATCGCTCTAAAATTAATTTCAAATATTTTTGGCGAAGCTCCTCTGTATCTTCTAAGTCTGGAGCAAGTGGGATTAAAAAAGTAGCTGCTTCTTTCCCTTCAGGGGCGAAGGCCTCATCAGTCATAGAAGGAAAGCTGGCGTAAAATAAAGGTGTTTCTGGCCAGCGTGGGTTATCATAGATATCCGCAGCGTGCGGTTCAAAATCTGTGTCAAAGAATAAAGTATGATGTGAAAGGTTTTCAAGTTTGTGATTTATACCGATATAAAACAATAGGGCAGAAGGTGCAAAAACCTTCTTTGACCAATATTTTTCAGAGTACTGTCTGTGCTTTTCATCTAGTAAAGTTTCTGTATGATGATAGTCGGCTCCTGATAATACGTAATCAGATTCTATCTTTTCGCCATTCACCATTAGGCCTTCAACTTTGCCATCTTTTACTAAAATCTTATCTACGTTGGCTTCTGTAGTGAACGTAACTCCTAATGATTTTGCCAACTTTTGCATTCCTCCTATGACGGAGTACATGCCTCCTTTAGGATGCCATGTGCCTAGGCCGAAATCTGCATAATTCATGAAATTATACATGGCTGGAGTATTACTAGGTTTAGCTCCAAGAAATAGTACAGGGAATTCGAGCAGCTTTCTTAACCTAGGACTTTTAAACTTTTTCTGTATTTGAGATTGGATACTTACAAAAAGTAAGCGTAGTCTAGTCGCACTTTCTAAAGTGATAAGTTCTAATGGGGAATTGCCTGGGCGGTAAACTAAATCTTGCACAGCTATTTCATAATTTCTTTTAGCCTGCTTTAAAAAGCTTTTTAACTTAGCTGCACTTCCTTTTTCTGTTTCTTCAAAAAGTTGATAAATCTCTTCAATATCACCGGAGACTTTTACACTGTCGTTTTTGTCAAAGTAAACTTCATATCCTGGATTTAGCTTTTCAAGTGTGTAAAAATCGCTAGGATGCTGATTGAAGTCATTAAAGAATTTTTCGAAAACATCTGGCATCCAGTACCAAGTAGGGCCAATGTCAAAAGTGAAACCATCTTTTTCGTACCTTCTGGCTCGCCCTCCTATGGTTTTGTTCTTTTCATATATATGTACTTCGTGACCCGCTTGAGCAAGATAGCATGCTGCCGCAATGGAAGAAAAGCCTGAACCGATGATTGATGTCTTTTTCATATTGTTTAACAAAAGTAGTAATTAATTAAACAAAGTGTAATTAATTATAAACATTTAATTGCGTCTTTAATTGAAGTGAATGTTTTAAGCGTTTTTTGGTCTGCACTAATATTTAGGTCTTTCATACGATAGCTAATAGCCCAGTATTCATTTCCGTTACCTATTAAGAGTTCTTTAACTTGTTCAAGGTAATTCTCTATTTGGTCAGACTTGGGCGATACAGTAAACTGACTTATCCAAATTACTTTTTCGAACTGATTCTGGAGAGAAACTAAATCTGAAATAGGCACACTTCTACCGAGGTAAATAGTTTTCTTATGTCGCAGTAGTAGTTCATAATTAAAATATAGAATACCTATTTCGTGCATTTCCTCTTCTGGCAAGTAAATCACATAAGTAGCGTCCGTATCTTTCTCTGTATTCCAGTCAAGGTTTTCAATGTTTACCTGAATCTTTTGATAAATCAAATTGCTTATGAAGTGCTCATGTGCTGGGTTTATGGAGTTTGTCTGCCAGTTTAAACCTACAAATTCTAAGAAAGGTATATAAAGGTTAATAAATATTTCACTAAAGGTCTTGGTCTGTAACTGCTCGGCATAAATTTCGTTAAAAAGCGTGGTGTCAAAATTGTACATGCAGAGTTTTAGGAGTACTAAAGCTTTATCGTTTTTGAACTCCTGATTTACGAACTCACGTGTCTTTAGGATTATTTCTTCTTCAGAAAGTTTAGCAATCTTCGAAATCTTTATTCCATGATTATTGAGCAAAGCAACATTGAGAATTTTTTGTAAGCTCTCAAGGTTGTATAACCTGACGTTTCTATTTAGCCTTTCGGGTTGGAGTAAATCGTAGCGTTTTTCCCAAATACGGATGGTATGTGCCTTAATGCCTGAGATGTTCTCGAGGTCATTGATGGTGAAAGAATCTTTTATATTGTTCACTTAAATATAGTTCTAGTTAAACAAATATAAGATAATTGTGCTTGATTCTCATTTAAATTTTAAAAGAGCACAAAAAAAGAGATTGTCCGCAAGGACAATCTCTTCATTAAGACTTTAAATCGTTTGGCTTATTTGCCAAGAGCTTTAAGCATCACTTCACCGATTTCGGCAGGAGACTTACAAACGTGAATTCCGCATTCTGCCATAATTTTCATTTTAGCTTCTGCAGTATCGTCTGCACCACCAATGATAGCACCAGCGTGTCCCATTCTTTTACCTTTAGGAGCAGTTTGACCAGCAATAAAACCAACTACTGGTTTAGGGTTGCCTTGCTCTTTAATCCATCTTGAAGCTTCAGCTTCGTAGTTTCCTCCAATTTCTCCAATCATAACGATAGCCTCTGTTTCAGGGTCTTCCATTAATAATTGAACAGCTTGCTTAGTTGATGTTCCAATGATAGGGTCACCACCAATTCCGATCGCTGTAGAAACTCCTAAACCAGCTTTTACAATTTGGTCAGAAGCTTCATATGTTAAAGTACCTGATTTAGATACAATACCGATTTTTCCTTTTTTGAATACAAAACCTGGCATAATACCAACTTTCGCTTCGCCTGGTGTAATTACACCTGGGCAGTTAGGTCCTATTAATGTACAATCCATGCCTTTGATGTAAGACTTGGCAGTAATCATATCTTTAGTAGGAATTCCTTCCGTGATACAAACAATTACCTTAATACCCGCATCAGCAGCTTCCATGATAGCATCAGCTGCAAACCCTGGAGGTACAAAAATGATGGATACATTAGCTCCAGCCTTTTCAACGGCCTCTTCTACAGTATTAAAAACAGGTCTGTCTAAATGAGTCTGACCACCTTTGCCTGGGGTTACACCACCCACTACATTAGTGCCATATTCTATCATTTGACCTGCATGGAAGGTTCCCTCTGTTCCTGTAAAACCTTGTACTATAACTTTTGAATCCTTATTGACAAGTACGCTCATTGAATCGTTTTTATGCTTAAGTTTTGAATGAAAGATTTCCCACAAATGTGGCATCTCCTAACGGGTGTCAAATGTACTTTGGAAATTAGAAAAATACAAAAAAGATTTAGGAGCTATTTGCGGAAAGTTAAATATAAACTGAATAAACCATGCTTTCCTAGAAATTGAACTTTGTAAAGTGCTAATTAATGAGCCTTAGTTACAAAATGATTTTATTCACTTTATTTATGGCTAACTCTTTAATGTTTTAAAACATCCTAATTTAAGTATTGACCTAGCCCCATATAGAAATTTTAAAGGGGCATTATTGTAACTGATTTCTAGTGTTTAGGACAGTCGCAATCGCTTTTTCCTTTGAAAATTCTTTTGAAAAGACCACGACGTTTTTTGTATCGACCGTTTTTCTTTCTTTTCCCTTTTTTATTGACAACTACCTCAACGCTCTCGGGAGAGGTGACAGGAGCTGACGCAAAAGAGAATTGAACGATGAATAAAAAACTAAGGGTAAAGCAAATTTTACGTATCATATTTTAACAACGATGAAGTCATAGAAAATTGTTCAGACTATGCACTACAATTATCCTTCCGAAAGCTCTAAACCTTTATTTTTTTGAAGTGCAAAGGAGAGATACGTTAAGTTTCTTTAACAAAAATTAAGAAATGAATAATATAGATTTGTGTTCTAAAGGTGCTAAAGCACTACAATACAAATTATAAAAAACTAAAACTTAACATTATGAAAAAATTAGCAATACTAGCCTGTTTGGCTTTCATGAGTTCGATGGTTTACGCTCAAAGTGAGTCGTCAACGGTTACCATTCGTGTTGAAAAAATAGTAGACGGCGAAAAAGAAGTAACCGTAAGGAAAATTAACACAGCAGGCATGACAGATGCAGAAAGAGACGCTGTGATTGAAAATGTTCAAGACTCTCTTATAGGAGATGTTAACAGTAAGAGAAGGCTGAAAGTAGTGATAGAAGATGATAGAGATGTTTTCATGGGAGAGCAAGATGAAGAGCTGGAGCTATTAGAAGATGAAAACGGTGTATGGCAACATTATGACAGTGAGCATGACAATGAGGTAAGTATTTATAAGAAAAATAGAAAAGGTGGAAACGACTGGAAAGATGATTTTGAAATAGAAATGGAGCGTTTTGGTGATAACATGAAAATGCTTGGTGAGGAAATTCCTTACAGAATTGAAAAGCACCTACCACGTTTTTATGCATGGTCTGATAATGTATTGGCGGAGGTTGGCAATAGTCCTATTCGTTCTTTAGATGTTTTTCCAAACAAGCCTAACTCCGATGTGATTAACGTGAAGTTTTTTGCTCCACAAGAAGGTGATGTGAATATTTCAGTAATTGACACCAAAGGTAAAGTGATAGCTCAAAAAGAAGCGAAGGCTTTTAAAGGAGAGTTTGTAGGTCAAATCGATTTAAAGAAAGGGGTAAAGGGAACCCATTTTGTAATAGTGAGCCAGGGAGAAGATGGAATTAGCCGTAGAGTAGTTTTAGATTAATATCTAGAGCTGTTGCAAAGAAAAAGCCTCTTCCTTTAAAAGGAGAGGCTTTTTTCATGATTGCGTATTTCTTATTTACCAAAGAGCTTACTCCAAAAGCCTTTTGCTTTTTTCGTAATTTCTTCTACCGCTTCTTCTGCCTCATCAGCTAATTCAGATGCTTTCGCTTTTGCTTTCGCAGTTGCCTCTTCTACATCATCTTTCATATCTTCAAATTTCTCAGAAGCTTCTGCTTTAAGATTTTGAACCTTTTCGCTGTCTACAAAATCCTTAACTTTTTCTTTGGCTTTGTTTACGGCTTCTTCGGCATCTCCAGCTAATTCTTTCGCTTTTGCTTTTGCGTCATCAAATGCCTCGCTAGCGTCTTCTTTTATATCATCAAACTTCTCAGAAGCTTCGTCTGCCATTTTTGAAGCGGCAGCTTTTGCTTTTGAAGTAGCTTCAGCGGCTTCATCTGCTAATCCAGAAACTGCACCTTTTGCTTTGCCCGCAGCAGCAGTAGCAGCACCTGTGGCTTCACCAGCTACATTTTTGGCTGCATTTGCTGTGCCTTCCACAGCATCAGTAGCAGCGTTTGCTACACTTCCCGCAGCATCCGTAGCGGCGTTTGCGGCTTTTCCAGCAGTATCAGCAGCACCTTTTGCTACGTTTCCAGCGGCATCGGTAGCTGCATCTGCAGTTTTAGCAGCAGCGTCTTTAGCTTTATTAGCTAAGTCGCCCGCTTTATTTTTCAAATTGTCTAACATTTCTATATTTGGTTTAAGGTTTATTTGTACTAAAATAGTAGGTTTTCAATGGATTAGCAAAAAACTATTAGATCATATATTTCAATCTAATTAGCTCTTTTTCATTAAGAAAACGCCATTTCCCTCTAGGCAAATCCTTCTTTGTTAAACCTGCAAAAGTCGTTCTATCTAATTTTGTAACCTCGTATCCGAAGTTTTCAAATATTCTTCTTACAATTCTATTTTTACCAGAGTGTATTTCTATTCCTACCACAAAAGCGTCAGGAGTTACTAAAGCTAGTTCGTCTGGTTTTACAAAACCATCTTCCAGTTCTATACCTTCCTTTATAGCTTCAAAATGCTCTGTAGTAATAGGCTTATCTAGCTCTGCTTGATAAATTTTCTTGATATCGTTGGTAGGGTGTGTTAGCTTTTCTGTTAACTCTCCATCATTCGTCAATAATAATAAACCAGTGGTGTTTCTATCTAATCTGCCAACAGGATAAACTCTTTCTTTACAGGCTCCCCCCACTAAGTCCATAACAGTTTTACGCTCTTTAGGGTCGTCCATTGTGGTTATGAAGTCTTTTGGCTTATTAAGAAGGATATACATCATTCTTTCACGGTTCAAAACATCTTTACCATATTTAATGGTATCGCTGTCTTTCACTTTGTAGCCCATTTCTGTGACTACTTTCCCGTTTACCTTAATCGTTCCCGATTCTATTAGCTCATCAGCCTCCCTTCTGCTACACAGACCAGCGTTAGCTATGTATTTATTTAGTCTGATTTCCTCCTCCTTAGAAGGGGCATCTTCCATAATCTTTTCTTTGATACGCTCAGGAGCTTTAGACTTAAGGGCAGCTGCATCATAACGAGGCGGTCTTTCTGGACCAACTTGTCTATCCAAGTTTGGTTTGAAAGCAGTTATTTCTGGTCTACCTTTTCTAGGTCTTTCTTCTCTCGAAAATCCTGATTTTTCAGTCTTTCCCTTACCTGTAGGAGGCTTTCTGAAATGTCTTTCCTCTCCTCTATCGTCTCTATTAAACGAAGGTCTTGAATCTCCTCTTCCAGCGTCGCGTCTGTCCCCACCTCTGTCATAAGAAGGTCTAGAGTCTCCTCTTCCAGAGTCACGTCTGTCGTTATCTCTGTTAAACGGAGGCCTAGAATCTCCTCTTCCAGAGTCACGTCTGTCGTTATCTCTGTTAAACGGAGGCCTAGAATCGCCTCTTCCGGAGTCACGTCTGTCGTTGTCTCTGTTAAAAGAAGGTCTAGAATCGCCTCTTCCAGAGTCACGTCTGTCGCTACCTCTGTCATAAGAAGGTCTAGAATCGCCTCTTCCAGAGTCACGTCTGTCGTTATCTCTATTAAACGGAGGCCTAGAATCGCCTCTTCCAGAATCACGCCTGTCGCTACCTCTGTTAAAGGAAGGTCTAGAATCGCCTCTTCCAGAATCACGTCTGTCGCTACCTCTGTCATAAGAAGGCCTAGAATCACCTCTTCCAGAGTCACGTCTGTCGCTACCTCTGTTAAAAGAAGGTCTAGAATCACCTCTTCCAGAGTCACGTCTGTCGTTATCTCTGTTAAAAGAAGGTCTAGAATCTCCTCTTCCAGAATCACGTCTATCGTCTCTTCTGTCCACTCTACTGAATGAAGGTTTGTCGTCTCTGTTAAATTTTCTGTTGGAATCGCCTCTGTCGTTAGATGGACGAGGACTTGGTCTGTCGGTTCTATTTTCTCTAGAACCCTCATTGTCGGATTTACCGAATTTTCTAAAATTTGCCATTGCTTTGCAACATCTCTGCTGTAATTATTTGATATTCTGAATATAAGCAAAGGTAATTTTATTTTATCAATACTTTTTAGAAATGCTTGATATGGCTGAGTTTTGACATGCTAATACTTGTTTTAAGACAATTTATCTTACAAACTAGGTCTGCATTTCCGTTTGACATTGATTTCTCACCATTCCTCAGACCACGGATTTATTTATACCAATTGCCTTGTTAAATCAAGGGTATAAAGCTAATTTGCTTATAAGATTTAAGTCAATTTAGACTTACAGTCAAAACAAAACTATAATACATATATGATAATTATATCCGCTGTTGTTCTTCTGGTCATCGTGGTTGTGATGATGGGTGTTAAAGTGGTACCACAACAAAGAGCTTACATTGCCGAACGTTTAGGGAGGTATTATGCCACACTTCAGCCAGGAATCAATTTTTTAATTCCTTTTGTAGATCGTGTAGCCTATAAGCATGGTCTTAAAGAACAAGCTTATGATATTCATGAGCAGGTGTGTATCACTCGAGACAACGTTCAAGTTAGAGTAGATGGTGTTATTTTTCTTCAGGTAATAGATGCTCATAAAGCTTCTTACGGTGTAAATGATTACGTTTTTGCGGTAACACAGTTGGCTCAAACCACCATGCGTTCTGAAATTGGTAAAATTGATTTAGATAAAACCTTTGTGGAAAGAATGGCCATAAACCAAGCAGTGGTTCAAGCCATTGATGAAGCGGCCATTAGCTGGGGGGTAAAAGTATTACGTTACGAAATCAAGAATATCTCACCGCCACAAACAGTGTTAATGGCGATGGAAAAACAGATGCAAGCGGAGCGTGAAAAACGTGCTGTTATTTTAGAGTCTGAAGGAAAGCAGCAGTTTGCCATAAATACCGCCGAAGGTCAAAAAGCTCGTGTAGTTTTAGAATCTGAAGCAGAGAAGTTAAGACAAATCAATAGAGCAGAGGGAGAAGCTGCCGCAATTCTTTCTGTCGCCGATGCCACAGCAGAATCTGTAAGGAAAGTGGCTGCTGCCATAAGCGAAAAAGGTGGAATGGAAGCAGTACAGCTACAGGTAGCTGAACTGTACATTGAGCAGTTTGGGAACCTAGCTAAAGAAGGTAATACTCTGATTTTACCTGCAAACTTGGGTGATATGGGTTCTATGATAGCTTCTGCCATGACAGTAATTAAAGAAACAACACCTAAAAAGTAAAGGAATATGGAATTATCAAGTTTAGAAATATGGGTTATTCTCGGCGTGATTTTTCTTATTGTTGAGATTTTCTCGGTGTCATTTTTTGCTGTCTTCTTTGGCGTGGGTGCCCTAGTTACAGCATTGTTGACTTACCTAGAATTTACCAATGATTTGATTACCCAAGTAATCGCCTTCTTGGTAGTTTCTCTGGGTTCACTTTTAGTTTTTAGAAAACAAATTTTATCGGCTTTTAACAAAAGTGGAGAAAGCTATACCGAGCTGATTAACGAAAGAGCAAATGTATCTAAGGAAATACCAGCCAAAGGTGTAGGGAAAGTGTTTTACAGAGGCTCTGATTGGATAGCAGAAGCAGTTAATGAAATTGCTATTCCGAAAGGTGCCACAGTTTTGATTAAGAAAGTAGATGGTATTCGTCTAATAGTAGAAGCCGAGTAGGTTTATATTTTTCGCAAAGTCTTTTGTGTTATTCAGCTTGCTCTGGATACTAAAAGGCTTTGCGTTTTTTTTGCGTAGTTTGTCAATCTTTAATTCAACCCTTACTTATTATAATGTTCAAAAGAATAGTTCTAATCGCCCTATTGCTGCCAATTCTGGTCAAAGCTCAAGAAAGTCCGAAAGTCATTCATTTATGGGAAAACGGTGCTCCGGGGTTTGAGCATTTGAAAAATGAAAAAGAAGAAGCGAAAGAATATTGGGTTAAAAATGTTCATAATCCTACTATAACGGTATACGCACCTGAAAAAGGCAAAGCTAATGGGGTAGGGGTTCTAATATTTCCGGGTGGAGGTCATAGGCTTTTGGTGATTGATGCCGAAGGCACTGATGCTGCTAAGTTTCTTAATCAATATGGTATTACGGCTTTTGTTTTAAAATACAGAATGGCAAGAGAGCCAGATTCTCCTTATGAATTAGGCGTTCACGCCAAAGAAGATGCTCAGCGGGCTATGCGGTTAATTCGGGCAAATGCAAAAGAATATGGAGTACATGAGGCTCTTATAGGTGTAATGGGTTTTTCTGCCGGTGGAGAAGTGATGCATTGGATGGCCTATGAAGATGGGAAAACGGTGATTAATAAAGTAGATGAAATTGATAATCAAAACGCCAAGCCAACCTTTCAAATAGGTATTTATCCTGGACCTTTAGGCGTTCCAGAAACTATTCCATCGGATGCACCTCCTGCCTTTGTTTTGGCAGCGAACGATGATGAGTGTTGTTCTGAACCTGTATTCAAATTACTGCAAGGTTATAGAAAAGCAGGAGTACCCATAGAAGCTCATTTTTATAATGAAGGAGGTCATGGCTTTAATATGGGCTATCGTAGCGAATTGAATGCTATTAGCAAATGGCCTGATAGATTAGGGGATTGGTTGGTGGATACTGGATTGGGAATGGAAGTGAAGTGACAAGGGTTTTTAAGAAATTAATCAAATGAAACAGCTCATTTCTTTGACGATAAAATACTTGTTGATTCAAAACGTTTCTATTTATAACAATAAGCCTTAAATTAGGGCAAATTCCTTAAGCTGAAGCCGATTTACGAATGAGAAAAAGCTCCCTGTTATTAATATTTTTGTCCATTTTTTCCCTTGCGGCATCTGCCCAATTGCAAGCTTATAAAAAAGGTTTGGCAAGTTTTGAAAAGGGTTATTATGATTTGGCAGTAAATGATTTATTAAAAGTCAAAGAAATTGACGCCTCACAAGAGGCTAAACTTAATTACACCATTGCGGAGTCATACAGGCTTTCAAACAGATGGATTGAGTCTATCTCTTTTTATGCAGAGGCTATTGCCAAAGGCGTAGATGACCCAGATGCGGTTTTTCATTATGCTTATGCTCTTAAAGCTAATGAGCAATACGATTTAGCTTTAGCCCAATTCAGGAAGTATATTGGTCTCAAAACTTCAAATAAGACGTATAACGAATGGGCAAACAGAGAAGTTAATACGCTTCAAATAGTTGACCTCCTTAAAGAGAAGAATGCTGAATTGAACTTTAGAAACCTGAAAGAGATAAATACAGAAGGTTCAGAGTTTTCCCCCCTTATATATAAAGGTAAACTAGTGTTTTCTGCTTCTAGGAAACAAAAAACTTATTCAAATGGCTTGCCATTCTTAGGGATTTACGGAGCTAAGGTTAATGCTGATTTGACCAGTATTGGAGAAGCATCTTTGTTTAGTGATGCCATTTTTGATTCTGAAAGAAACGAAGGAACACCTGCTTTTTCGCCTGATGGTAAAACGGTAATTTTTGCTAGAAGTAATTCTGGAAAACGAAAAGACGTTTCGCCAGATGTAGATCTATATATAAGTAGGTTGGCACCAAGCACCGGCTGGACAGAGCCTATTTTAGTTTCCGCATCGGATTCTGCAAGTTGGGATGGATGTCCTGCTTTTTCTGGTGATGGTAAAACACTTTATTTCGCTTCAAATAGGGCAGGAGGCTCGGGAGGAATGGACCTTTATAGAGTTAATATGGATGCATCTGGAAGGTTTGGGAATCCTGCTAATATGGGTAAGGCACTAAATACACCTGGTGATGAGATGTTTCCTTATGTTTCAAAAGAAGGGAAGTTGTACTTTGCTTCTGACGGGCATCCTGGCTTAGGTAAATTAGACTTATTTGTGGCAGAAAGAAGGTCTGGTAAAATTTCGGTAGAGAATATGGGATTACCTTATAACTCTTCTATGGATGATTTTGGACTTTCTTCAGATGAAAACGGCAATCTATTTTTCTCTTCAAATAGGAGAGGAGGAATGGGCGATGATGATATTTATTTTTATCAAGCTCCGCCAAAAGAGGAGTTGGCTGAAAATATAGACCCATTAAAAGGAGATTCTGATGGAGAAAATGGAGAGAATGAAGTTGCCATGAAAACGGTGAACTACTTCTTAGAAGGAACTATTAAAGAAAAAGAAGCTAACCTAGTGGCAGATGCCAAAATATCAATTTATAAAATTAGTGGAGGTTTTGAAGAATTAGATACCGAGACAAAGAGTGACGCTGCTGGGGCTTTTGGACCTATACGTTTATCGGAAGATACAGACTACCTTATTATAGTAGAGAAACCTGAATATTTGACGAAGAGAGAGGGCTTTACCATGTATGGAAGAACTATCCCTCAAATACTTTTAAGAAAACCCGTGACAGATACTACGTTTACCACCGAAATAATAGTGGATAAGCTTTTTGTGGGTAAAACCTTTGTGTTGGAGAATATTTATTATGATTTAAACAAAGCAGATATTAGAGCAGATGCCGCTGTAGAATTAGATAAACTGGTTCAAATTCTAATTGATAATCCTAAAATAAAAATAGAATTAGGGTCGCATACAGATGTGAGGGGTACAGACATGTATAACCTGCGTTTATCTCAAAGAAGAGCTGATTCGGCGATAGAATACATTATATCTAGGGGTATAGAAAGAGGAAGATTGACCGCTCAAGGTTATGGCGAAGAAGAACTTATAGTAGAATTTGCTAAAACAGAAGAAGAGCATCAGGTTAATAGAAGAACAGAATTTAAAGTGACAGACCTTGGCACTTCTACCGAAGAAGTGAACTGATTCTATTTAAAAAATTGTAAATTGAGCCTGATTAAATCAGGCTTTTTTTATGCAAAAAATATTCATTCTATTATTATTAATTTCAATTCAAGGTTACGGACAATCTATGGAAGTACTGTTATATCCTGATGGCGTACCAGGAGCTATTGCAGGTCATGGTCTTAAAGAGGCTGATGTCTCGGAAAGAGACGATGGTGTAATAAGATTAAGAAACGTTACAGACCCAAGTCTTACTATTTATCCAGCAAAGAAAAACAAGAGTAAAGGTGCTGCAGTTATAATATGTCCAGGTGGAGGTTATCATATTTTGGCCATCAATAAAGAAGGCTATAAAATAGGGGAGTGGTTTGCCGAAAGAGGTATTACGGCTTTTGTACTAAAAAGTAGACTTCCACAGCCTGAAATGTTTACAGAAAAACAAATAAGACCACTGGAAGATGCTCAGTCGGCCATAAAGTACGTAAGAGAGCATGCCAGTAAATATGGTGTTAATCCTGAAATGATAGGCATAATGGGCTTTTCTGCAGGAGGACATTTGGCTGCTACGGCCTCTACACATTTTGATAAGGGTGTTGGCGTAAATGAAAATAGCGAAGTTAGTTTAAGACCTGACTTTAGTATTTTAATGTATCCTGTAATATCATTTAGTGATAAGTTGGCACATACAGGTTCTAGGGCAAATTTGATTGGTCCAGAATTAAGAATAGAAGAAATGGAGCATTTTTCAAATGAGCTTCAAGTAACACCAAGTACGCCACCCGCGTTTTTAGTGCATGCCTATGACGATGGTGTAATTATGGAAAACAGTTTGGCATATGTAAAGGCCTTGCGTCAATTTAAAATACCAGCAGAGTTACATTTATATGAAAAAGGCGGACATGGCTTTGGATTGGCTTACGACCAAGAAAATCCTGTTTCTACTTGGTCTAACAGACTTCAGGATTGGCTTAAAAATAATGAGCTATTAAAATAAAGTAGACTTCGAGCGTAAAAAGGTACGATAATTGCGTTTTGCAATATTGCCTTAGACACCAAACCATTTAATAAAAAAGGTGATTAGCAGTTTCTGATGTCAATAAGTCTCGTTACTTTTATATCAGGAAAACAAATAAATACTACATTCTTATGAAGAAAGTAATCTATACATTAAGTGCCGCCCTTATAGCCGGTTCTGTTTCAGCACAAATGGTGAGTGGAACACAAATTCATGTTTCAGAAGGAGCTGTCCTTAGCATAGGTCAGGATTTTCAAAACAATGGAGAGTTGACAAACAAAGGTCAATTACATTTACGTCAAAACCTTACTAACGATGGTACATTATCATCAGAAGGTAATGTTGTTTTTGATGGTTACACCAAACAAACTGTTTCTGGAACGAACGATGTAGTTCTTTCTAAGGCTGTTATTGAAAACGATGTTGATTTAAATACTGCATTGGTTATCAATAAAGAGCTAAATTATAATCAAGGTATAGTTTCTTCTTCGGAGAATAATCCTTTAGTATTTACTGAAGATGCACGTTATAATGGTGCTTCTGATTTTTCTCACTCTAGAGGAGTGGTAACTAAAGTAGATGCTAACAATTTTGAGTTTCCAGTAGGAGACGGTACTAACTACAGAGGTTTTGTAGCTACTAGTACTAAAAGAAGTGCTCTTTCTGCAGAGTACAAATCTCAAAATCCATCAGAGGTTTCTGGTGAATTAGCAAATGGAGTAGAGTCAGTTAATAATAACGAGTACTGGGTAGTAAAAAGCTCAGACGAAAATGATATAGCTAGCGTAAGACTTCAAGGTACTTACGAAAGCAACGTTGCTTACTTAAAGAAAGGAACATGGAACATTTCTGAAGATGCTGCTTTTGACAAGAAAAGTGGTATTGAGAAAGGTGTAATGTTCACGTCGGGTAGAGGTCAGTTTGTTAAAAAGGACATTGGCGTATGGCCAAACCCTACGCAGGGTGACTTCAACCTGAAACTTACAGGTATGAACGACAGTGATGCTGTAACAGTAGATGTTACTAATCAAGATGGTCGTAGAGTATTGAGCATGAAAGGTTCGGTAAACGACTTAAGAAAAGTTTATTCACTTCCTACTGGTTTAGTAACTACAGAACTTACTGTTAGAGTAATTAACGGTGACGAAGTAATGACTGAGAAATTAATTCTTAACAGATAAGAATTTAGAATATAGTATTTGAAAAAGGCTTCCAAACGGAAGCCTTTTTTTTTATGTAAATTTTTCAAGGAATACCATGATGGGGTTTGGAGGGAGGCTTTCTCTTTTATACTCCTGATAGCCTAGCTTTTTATAGAGATAAAGGTTCTTCTCGCTTTTGTGTGCGGTAAATAGCCAGAATCTGCTGGCCTTAGGGAACCTACTTTCTATCTCTAGCATAAGCCTAGAGCCTAGTCCTTTGTTTTGGAAGTCTGGATGAACAATCAATTTACCCACTAGCACATTACCGTTCTCTTCAAAGCCTTTTATAGAGCCAATTATCTTTGAATTGAAAGTGGCTTTTATGAAAGTATTTGTCTTAAAGTCGGCTTTTAAGTCTTCTAAGTTCTGCGTGAGCGGCGTTATCTCATAATTATTATAAATCTCGGCTTCTTGGATATAGGCAAGTTTTTGAAGTTTTAGGATTTCAGCTAAGTCGCTTTCTTTAGCGTTTTGGATTTCTATTTGCATTCCTGTTTAAAGAAATTTAGCTCCAGCGGAGCGAAAAATTAATAGCGAGGAGTTTCACCCCCTCGCTGATTTGTTTGGCGATATTTTGCCAAAATCATGACAAACTGTTTTAAACCATCTTTCCATTCTTAATAGAACTTTTGCCTTTACTAGAAAGAACCCTGACACCCTCTATCAATCCTGCAAAACGAGGGTCTTTTGTCAAACCTTTCTTATATCTGGCATAAATCTGTTGAATGATAACCGCGTTCTTAAATAGGCCAAAAACATAGTAAAAGAGGATGTTAGAAACATCTCTACCAGATTTGGCAGAATAGAGGTCAGCATACTCTTGCCTTGTAAGGTTACCAGGCAACCAAGACAAGTTAAAAGCTTTGCCAAAGTCCGAATCTTTAAATTCGACCCAGTAGGCCAAAGTTGTTCCTAAATCCATTAATGGGTCACCTACGGTGCACATTTCCCAGTCTAAAATGGCGAGTATCTCTTTCGGGTTTTCTGGATTTAGAATCAGATTATCGTACTTATAATCATTATGCACTAAGGTGGCTTTCGCTGATTCAGGTATGTTAGCTTCTAGCCAATTTGCCACCGTAATCATTTCAGAAATATCATCCGTTTGCGATGCTAAATAACGCTTATGCCAGCCTTTGACCTGTCTTTCTACATAGGCTTCAGGTTTACCAATATTAGCCAAACCTGTTTCATAAATATCAATATTATGTAGAGCTACTTGGTTTAGACAAATGGCCTCCGAAAGTGTTTTGAACAATGCACTATTGTCCTCTTTTAAGAAACCTTTTGCGTCAGCAGCTCTTAAAATGCTTCCTTTAACACGCTCCATGATATAGAAGATAGAGCCAATGATTGATTCATTTTCGCAGAGTAATAGTGGTTTTGGAATTTGTTTAAAACCAGCTTTATCAAGAGCGGCTAAAATTCCAAACTCACGAGCCATGTCATGACCGCCTTTTATATCTTTTGCACCCTTGGGTGGCTTTCTTAATACATAAGAGATATTATCAGCTTCTATTAAATAAGTAAGGTTAGAGTAGCCACCAGAAAACTGTTTGACCGTTTTGATTTCTTCTAATCCATTTGCTAACAAATATTGATTTAAAGCATCTAAGGGCAATTCTTCGTCGTTCCTAACTTTGTTGGCTTCGTCAAAATCAAGCATTTCTGTAAGGTTTTAAGATTTGTTTTGCCAGTGAAACTTTATGTACTTCGTCTGCACCGTCATAAATTCTTGATGCTCTTTCATGGGCATACCAGTAAGAAAGAATAATGTCATTTGTCATACCCAAAGCCCCATGCGTTTGAATAGCCCTGTCAATTACGCGTAACATCATATTGGCAGTAAAAAACTTAATGCCAGATATTTCGGCACGAGCGGCTTTACTTCCTTCTTTATCTATTTTGGTCGCGGTACTTAAAACCATAAGACGGCAAGCGTCTATTTCCACACGGCTTTCTGCTATGAAATTTTGAATGCTTTGTTGGTCGGCTAGTGTAACGCCATCTTTTATTTCTCTATTGACCGCATAGCGGCACATCAGGTCAAAGCTACGCTCGGCTATGCCAATAAAACGCATGCAGTGGTGAATTCTGCCTGGTCCTAGTCTTTCTTGTGCAAGGAGAAAACCTTCGCCTTCGTTACCAATTAGGTTACTTTGTGGTACGCGTACATTATGGTATTTAACTTCGGCATGGCTGGCCCAGCTGTCTCCCGTATGACCCATAATAGGAATGTTACGAACAAATTCATAGCCAGGTGTATCAAGAGGAACCAAGATTTGTGAGGCTCTTTTGTGAGGTGCTGCGTCCGGATTAGTGACTGCCATTACTATGGCAAAGGCTGCACCATCGGCAGAGGAGGTAAACCATTTGTGACCGTTTATGACGTAATCATCACCATCTTTAACGGCCGTGGTGCCCATTCTGGTAGGATTAGAACCTGCATAAGCGGGCTCTGTCATAGAGAAGCAGCTTCTGATTTCTCCTTTGCTTAAAGGGTCTAAGTAGGTTTTATTTAGTTCTTTATTAGCATGCTTATGGAGTAACTCTGTATTACCTATGTCTGGTGCCTGAGAATTAAACACAAAGTGTCCAAAAGGTGAGCTAGCTAATATTTCGCTTATTTGACCAAATTCACATAGGGTAAGACCTTTTCCTCCTAAGCTTTCAGGAAGAGCAAGCCCCCATAAATCCATTTCTTTTACCTGTGTTCTTAGCTTTATTAAGGTGGGCTCTATAGCCGAAAAATTACCGTTTAAAGTTTCAGGGTTCTCTAAAGGATAAAGGTTCGTCTCTATAAAATCTTTTATAACGGGGATGAGCTTCCTAGTCTTATCTGTTGTAAATAGGGTTTCCATTTTAATTTATTGATGAATGTGAAATGTTATAGGATGTAATTTAATAATCCAATTTCATATGACATCAATAATCAGCAAATGCTTATCAAAAAAAGCGTCAAATATTATAGAATCGTTGAGCATTTAAACCAAAAATGTCGGCTTGCTCTGTTTTACTAAGTTTAGAAAAATAATTTTGAACTATGTCAAGCTGCTCTTCATAGGTGGCAGCAACTAGGCAAACAGGCCAGTCGGAGCCATAAACTATTCTCTTTGTACCGAAAGAGCTTAATACATTGTCCAAATAGATAGAAAAGTCTTCCTTTTTCCAGTTTTTAGTATCGGCCTCGGTCACCATACCAGATACTTTGACATAAACATTTTCATGCTTAGAAATAGCATTCATATAGTTACTCCATTTGTTAACCGATTGATGCTTGATTTCTGGTTTGGCTATATGGTCTATGATTAATTTATTGTCAGGCAGTTTTCTGATAAATTTTAACGCAGCTTTTAGTTGTCTTTCAAAAATGAGAATATCGTAAGTGAAGTTTAAAGGAGCGAGTTTTGCTACGCCTTGCGTAAATGTTTCATCTAAAAGGAAATCGTCAGGTTCACCCTGAACTATATGTCTGAAACCTTTAAGTTTTGCCTTAGTGGAATAATAATGTAATCTGTCTTCAAGTTTTGACGATTTGAAGTCAACCCAGCTTACCACCGCTTTTATGAAATCATTTTGCTCTGCATACTGAAGAAACTCTTCGTTTTCTTCTTCGTTTTGGTTTACTTGAACTAATACTGAACCATCAAAGCCATTTTGTTGTAAGATAGGCTCTAAATCTTGAGGGAGGAAACTCCGCCTTATTTTAGACATAGAATCATCAATCCATGAATAATCTTCAGCGTTATAATTCCAGAAATGTTGATGGGCGTCTATTTTCATTATCGGGTTAAATTGTCGAAGGTTTTGAATACTTACGAAGATATTAAGCTTTTATAAAATAGCTTGCTTTTTGATTGGTGAGAAACGATACTATTTTAGTGAGTTTAAAAATTCACGACCACTTTACCTTTATGCTTCCCTTCGCCGAAATATTGAATTAGCCTTGGTATTTCTTCTGGTTTGTATGGGCCATCAATTTGGCATTTGATATTAAAAAGCTTGTTTAATTCATCAAGTCCTTCGTTGGGTTTTAGAGCTAGTATTTGGAGCTTCTTTTTGGAGAATATGGAAAGTAATTTACCCCAAAAAAGAAGACCTATTAGATTTGTCAAATCTCCACCAACAGTCACGTAAGTACCATTGGGTTTTAGAGCTTTCAAGTAAGCAAATGCGGATTTTTTACTTTTGCAGTCTAATATGACATCATACTTCTCACCTGTTTTGGTAAAATCGGATTGTTGGTAATCTATAACATGGTCAAAACCTTGGGTTCTCATCATATCGAATTTAGCTGATGTATCTACACCGGTAACTTCACAATTATAATGTTTGGCAATTTGTATGGCTATGGTGCCAACACCGCCACCTGCTCCATTTATTAATACTTTTTGATGCTCTTTTATTTCCTTTAAAGCCTGATAAGCTAAAAGACCTGCATGAGGAAGAGCGGCGGCTTGTTCAAAGCTTAGACCAGCTGGCTTTGTAACTATTGCTTTCGCATCAATGGCAATGTATTCTGCAAAAGTTCCGAAACAGACTTCTGAAATATCACCGTAAACGTGGTCGCCAAATTTTAGCTCTGTTACTTTAGAACCAACTTCCTCCACTATGCCAGATAGCTCCATGCCTGGAATAGTGTACTTAGGCCTAAAAAGCCCGAAAAGTAATTGATATAGTTTTGGTCTGCCTCTTACCATGCCCCAGTCGTAGTCGTTTATGCTGGTCGACTTTACATTAACCAAAACTTCGTTTTCTTTGGGTTTTGGCTTATCTATTTCTTTGACCTGAAGAACCTCTTCAGGCTTTCCATATTTGTTAAAAACAAGGGCTTTCATAGCTTCGGATAATTTTACTAGTTAAAAATAGAAAGCCTAGTTAAGAATTTGAAGGTCGGGAAAAGATTAGTTTGTGAGTTTTTGATGTGCGGTTTAATGTGGAGATGGGTGGGTTAGATTATCAATTCTGTTTATCGTTAATTCAATATTAGACTGAAAGTATGTGTTTTAGGCTATCCAAGTATTTTGTAGTGAATGTATTTGTCACAATTTTGGCTTTTAGTGGCCAAAATTCCGCCAAATGAAGCAGGTGGGCATTTTGGTTTACAACGGGTTTCACCCGTCTCTATTAATATAATACCCCTCTGGGGCATATATGAAACTTATTGCTATTGTGAGTTCACGCGTTGGGCATTAAGTTTTCAAGGATCAAGAGAGCTCCAGAGGAGCGGTATGTTAATAGTGCTAATTCCTCGTATTTAGCTGAGGATTTAATTCCTTTGGCGTGATTTTGGTCAAAATGAACCAAAATCATGACAAAGGGTTCTGGGATTTTGATTAAGTGTTTTCTTATCTACATCTTCCCTTTCAAAAAGTCAGCAGTATAGTTACCATCAATCTTAACCATTTCTTCTGGCGTTCCTTCAAAACATAGATTTCCGCCGCCTTCACCACCTTCTGGACCTAGGTCTATTATCCAGTCGGCAGATTTTATCACCTCCATATTATGCTCAATGATGATAACTGAATCACCTTGTTCTATTAAGGCGTTCATAGCTTTCAATAATTTCTGAATATCATGAAAGTGTAGCCCGGTGGTCGGTTCATCAAAGATAAAGAGTGTTTTTCCTTTGTCTGAGTTTCCTTTTCCTAAGAAGAATGCAAGCTTCACACGTTGTGCTTCTCCACCAGAAAGTGTGTTTGAAGATTGTCCTAATTTGATATAACCTAATCCTACATCCTGCAGAGGAAGTAGTCTTTCATAGAGTTTCTTTTGGTTATCTTCAAAAAAGGCAAGAGCCTCGTCAATGGTCATATTAAGTATATCAGAAATATCTTTTTCCTGATATTTTACTTCTAAAACCTCTTGTTTGAAACGTTTTCCTTTACAGCTTTCACAGGTGAGTTTTACGTCGGCCATAAATTGCATTTCTATGGTTTGTTCACCTTCTCCTGCACAGGCTTCGCATCTTCCTCCATCTACATTAAAAGAGAAAAAAGCGGGTTTATAATCACGCTGTTTTGCCAGAGGCTGGTCTGCCATTAGGGCTCTTATGGCGTCATAAGCTTTTATATAGGTTACAGGGTTTGACCTGCTAGACTTCCCAATAGGGTTTTGGTCTACCATCTCCACTTGATTTATTCTGCTCAAGCTTCCTGTTAATGACTCATGTTTTCCTCCATCTTGCGAGTATTCCCCTTTTTGTCTTGAAATGGCAGGGTAAAGGATTTTTCTAATCAGGGTTGATTTACCTGAGCCACTAACGCCAGTTACCACGCATAATACGCCAAGTGGAAATTTGACATCAACATTTTTAAGATTGTTTTCTGTCGCCCCAGATAGCTTTAAAAAGTCAATCGCTTTTCTCCTTCTTTCTGGTACTAAAATTTTGTCTTGACCTGAAAGAAAATTGATGGTATGTGATGTGTTACTCTTTCCTTTATGGGCTTTAATAGTTTCAAAGGTTCCTTGGAAAACCAGTTCGCCACCTAAATTTCCAGCATTTGGACCAATGTCAATAATCTCATCGGCTTCTTGCATTACTTCTTCTTCATGCTCCACCACTATAACGGTATTGCCAATATCTCGTAGCGATTTTAATACCGAAATAAGCTTTTGGGTATCTCTAGGATGTAAACCAATGCTGGGTTCATCTAAAATATACATGGAGCCCACCAAAGCGGAACCCAAAGAGGTCGCCAGTTTGATTCTTTGAAATTCCCCACCAGATAGGGTAGAGGTTAATCTGTTTAGGGTAAGATAGCCTAAGCCAACTCGGTCAAGGTACTCTAAACGGTTTTTTATCTCTATCAATATTCTTTTAGAAATGTCAACCTTATTGCCTTCAAGTTTCAGACCATCAAAAAGTGTTCTAGCTTTATTTATAGGCATTAACACTAAATCTGTAATAGAGTAACCATCTATTTTAACATAAGAGGCATCTTTTCTAAGCCTAGAGCCGCGGCAGTCTGGGCAAACCGTTCTGCCTCGGTACCTACTGAGCATGACGCGATACTGTACTTTGTAAGTTTTAGTTTCTAGGTCTTTAAAGAAAGCGTTTAGTCCTTGGAAGTGCTCATTTCCTGTCCAAACTAATTGCTGTTCTTCTTCCGTAAGGTCTTTGAACGCTCGGTGAATAGGGAAGTCGAAGTGAATGCCATTTCTTAGCAAAGGGGCCAGCCAGTCACTCATTCTTTCTGAACGCCAAGGGGCTATGGCTCCTTCAAAAAGAGATAGAGATTTGTCTGGAATTACCAGGTCTTCATCTATTCCTAAAACCTTTCCAAAGCCTTCACAGACTCTACAGGCTCCATAAGGGTTATTAAAAGTGAAAAGATTGACGCTAGGCTCTTCAAAAACAATTCCGTCTAGTTCAAACTTATCGGAAAAATACTTCTGCTCTTTTCCCATGATTTGAACAATACAAACTCCATTGCTTTCAAAAAAAGCTGTTTGAACGGAATCAGAAATTCTAAAAAGGTTGTCCTCGTCAGGTTCTCCGTTTTCGTCAAACTTTACAGCGGCTCTGTCAATTAATATTAAGACATTCTCATGAGCTGCTTTTAACAAGTCATCACTTTCTAAAACATCTTCTATCTGATGAATATCTTGATTTATAGAAACTCTGTTAAAGCCTTTTTTTAGAAGTAAGTCTAGCTCTATGGGTAGGTTTCGGCCTTCGGCAATGTTTAGCGGAGACAGAATCATTAATTTCTGTCCTGCCTCAAAACTGTGTATGAAATTACTTACATCATGGACGCTGTCTTTTTTGACCTCTTTTCCTGAAACAGGGGAGTAAGTAGTTCCTGCACGGGCAAAAAGTAATTTCAGGTAATCGTAAATCTCGGTAGTGGTTCCTACAGTAGAACGGGGGTTTTTAGTACTTACTCGCTGTTCAATGGCAATGGCCGGAGAAACTCCTTTGATATAATCTACCTCAGGTTTTTCCATTCTGCCCAAAAACTGTCGGGCGTAGCTACTGAGGCTTTCTACGTACATTCTTTGACCTTCTGCGTAAAGCGTATCAAATGCCAAAGACGATTTGCCACTTCCTGATAAGCCAGTAACTACGGTAAGCTTATTCCTTTTGAATGCTACATTAACGTTCTTAAGGTTGTTAACTCTGGCTCCCTTGATAATTATATGTGTTCTAGGATCTAAGGCTTCAATATCTTGAAATTCAGGCATGCTTTTTTTGCAATAAAATGAGGTCATTCCCTATCTTTTGACAGGATTTGCAAATATAGGGATAACAAAAACTTGAAGTAAGGTATTGCTAATTATCTCCTCATATTTAAACTATTAATTTACTTTTGTGAGATGGAAAACAAAGCAGTCATTTTTGACATGGATGGTGTGATTTGCCACACAAACCCTTTTCATTCTAAAGCTTTTCGCGTGTTTTTTGAAAAAAGAGGCCTAAATCCTACTGATGAAGAATTTGCAAAGCACATGTTTGGTAAAAGCAATAGTTATATTTTAAAGCATTTTCTTGGCAGAATCATAGAAGGAGAAGAGTTTACACAAATGGAAGAGGAGAAAGAAGGACTCTTTAGAGAAATATATGCAGAGCACATAGAAACCATTTCAGGTTATATGGATTGGTTGAAAATGCTAAAAGCTGAAGGTTTTAAAACCGGTGTAGCTACTTCAGCACCAAAAGCAAACCTTGAATTAATAATGGGAAGGCTAGGCTTTGAACCTATGATGGAGTCAATTTTGGCTTCGGAAGATGTGACCGCTCATAAGCCAGACCCACAAGTTTATTTAAAATCGGCTAATAATTTAGGTGTTGAACCTGCGGACTGTGTTGTTTTTGAAGATTCATTTTCTGGGGTTTCGGCAGCTATAAATGCAGGAATGAAAGTGGTGGGCGTTTTAAGTAGCCATACCAAAGAAGAATTACCTCCATGTGATTTTCATATCAATGATTATTCTGAAATTAGTCTTGATATTTTAAACAAAATACGCTAATGCCTTCTATCCAACACATAGCATTATACTGTTCTGACATCGAAAAAATGAGGGCTTTTTATCAAAAGTACTTTGGAGCCAAAAGCAATGAGAAATATGTCAATGCTAAAAAGGGCTTTGAATCTTACGTTTTGAGTTTTGAAGGAGGTGCTAGTTTAGAAATTATGACAAAAACGGGTATTGCGGCAGCCAATGAAGTGGCAGCTGAATATCTAGGTTTGACGCATTTTGCTTTTTCCGTAGGTTCAGAAGAAAAGGTCAATGACTTGACAGAAACTTTACGAAAAGACGGTTTTGAAGTAGCAGGAGAAGTGAGATGGACAGGTGATGGCTTTTATGAAAGTGTAGTTTTAGACCCAGAAGGAAATAGATTAGAGATTACAATTTAAGTATCGATTAAGAAAAATAGTTTGCTAAACCACCTCACTAAAGACTTTTTTGGAAACCGACAAAGCCGAGCTATTGCCGTTGCTTTTATTGCAGTAGGGCTGTTGTTTGGCACTTGGGCTACATTTATTCCTTTTATAAAAGAGAAATTTGCCCTTAACGATGCCGACTTAGGTTTGATTTTACTAAGTATGCCAATAGGCTCCGTTACCATGAATTTGGTAGGAGCGTGGTTGGTAGCTAAAATTGGTATGAAAACCACCACTATTTTAGGGATGATAGGCATGAGTTTAGCCTTTCTTATTCCTTTAAATAGCTCTTCGGTTTATATGCTGCCTATTGGGCTATACTTATGTGGCTCGGGGATTTCTATTACTAATATTGCCATGAATATGGGCGTGACCTGTATTGAAGCACATCATGATATCAAAATTATGAGTACTTGCCATGGTATGTTTAGTGTGGGTTTGATGGTGGGTTCTATGTGTGCCAGTTTAGCAAGAGGTTTTGAATGGAATCCTGGTTTATATATGATAGGATTCTCTGCGATGATAATCATTTTCGCCTTATTGATTCGTCCTACTATTTTTAAAATTCAAGACGAAGTGGTTTCAGATACTGCTCCGCAGTCAAAGTTTGTACTACCAAAGGGCACTTTCCTGGTAATGATTTTGATAGGTGTGTGTGGTAATATCTCAGAAGGTACTATGGCTGATTGGTCTTCTGTTTTTATGAAAAATGTGGTGAATAGTAGTCCTTACTTTGTGGGTTGGGGCTTGGCTGGTTATTCGCTTTTTATGGCTTTGGGTAGGTTTTTTGGAGATAGCTTGATTCCGAAATTTGGAGCCAATAAGATTCTAATATATGGAGGCTTTATGGCTTCTGTTGGAGTCGCTATTGCCCTACTTTTTCCTACCACCTTATTTACTATTATCGGTTTTTCTATCGTAGGAGCGGGAGTTTCTTTTGCAGCACCTATTCTTTATGGAGCTTCAGCCAGAGTGCCAGGCGTTTCTAAAGGTACTGGTTTAGCGGTGATGAACACTTTTGCCATGGGTGGCTTTATGGCAGGTCCCGTTTTGATAGGTTTTGTGTCACAAGCCACCAGTTTAAGTTGGGCTTTTTCCATTGTGATATTGCTATCACTTGTGTCAGCCTACTTATCTTCCAAAATTAAGTTTTTCTAATTAGCGTAATTCGGTGTAAGCAAATTGATAACCTTGTTTTATGACCTCTTTGATATCATCTGAGTTGAAACCCGTTAGGTTGATATTGATAGGCTCTATAGGTCTAATTACTTTAAGTGATATTTTTTTATTGAGGGTGAAACCCGCAATAGAAACTAAACTTTCATTATAATTTTCAGCCCACTCTATGTCGTTGTTTTCAAACTGATTGACAGAAATATCTTTGATTCTTTCAATCATCGAAAAGAATGAACGGTAGTTTATAGGCTCTAATTCTCTTGTTTTTGGGTGCGTTGCAATGGCGTATATCTCCGTAGCACCGTCTTCAATAGCTTTTTTCAATGGAACTACTTCACGTAAGCCTCCATCTAAATATGCTTGCCTGTGGTCTCCACCAATCTGAATAGCAGGCATCATGATAGGAATAGAACTACTGGCTCTTAGATAATCTAAGAAATGCTGTTCCATAGGGTCAGCATAGTGCATTTTTCCGGTGTTAACATTTACAGCACCCACTTTAAGGTCTACTGGGCTACGTCTTAAAGTTGTTAGATTAATGTATTTCCTTAGCTTCTCATGAAGCGGATTTGTATCTAAAAGTCCGTCAAAACGACTTAAAAGCGTATCAATTCCTAACTGAAATCGAGATTTTAAAAGACCAATGTCGTCGGGCTTAGTAATATTCTCAATCCAGAATTGAATCAATTTTTTGTTTACTACATCCCAGTTGATTGTGCTATTATCTATATGTTGACGTCCTGCTTCATTAACCATAAAGCCGGCGTTAAGAGCTCCTGCAGAAATTCCATAAATCATCTCAGGTTTAAAGCCAGTTTCTAAAACAGCTTGAATAGCTCCTGCCTGCCAAGCCCCTTTTAATGACCCTCCACCAAGTACCAATGCCCTCATATTATAACTTTGCGATTAATAGGATTAAGAGAAGAAAAAATTGTACCAATTGACTGCTGTCTGTTTAAAAAATAAGTCTACCCGTAAAATTAGACTTTTGAATTGTAAAATTGCAATGCATTGACTTATATCGAACCATTCCATTCCGTTGAACTCTCATAAATGTCTATAAACATCAAAGACATCCAGGCTCCTATTGCTAGCGAAATGAAGGAATTTGAAAGCAAATTCCGGAATTCTATGAAGACTGACGTGATGCTTCTTGATCAAATCATGAAGTATATCATTCATAGAAAAGGCAAGCAAATTAGGCCAATGTTTGTATTCCTAACTGCAGGAATGTGTGGTGGCATACAAGAGGCCACTTATAGAGGAGCTTCTTTAATAGAACTTCTTCATACAGCCACTTTAGTGCACGACGATGTGGTGGACGATTCTAATTACAGACGTGGTTTTTTCTCAATTAACGCACTTTGGAAAAATAAGATAGCGGTCTTGGTAGGTGATTACCTATTATCTAGAGGTTTGCTTTTAAGTGTTGATAATGAGGATTTTGATTTGCTGAAACTGGTTTCTTCCGCCGTGAAAGAAATGAGTGAAGGGGAGTTGTTACAAATTGAGAAAGCTAGAAAATTAGATATATCAGAGGAAGTTTACTTTGACGTGATACGTCAAAAAACAGCTTCTTTAATAGCTTCATGCTGTGCCGTGGGTGCTGCTTCAGCGGGTAATTCGCCCGAGGTAGTAGAAAAATGCAGACTCTTAGGTGAGAAAATTGGTATGGCCTTTCAAATTAAGGACGACCTTTTTGATTACGGAAATGCTGAAATAGGTAAGCCAACAGGTATTGATATTAAAGAAAAGAAAATGACGCTTCCGCTCATTTATGCTTTAAATCATGCAGATAGAAGCACTAAGAGCAAGATTATCAATTTAGTAAAAAGACACTCTAATAAACCTGCTAAGGTGAGTGAGGTCATAGAATTTGTGAAACAAAGTGGTGGAATAAGCTATACGCAAAACGCCATGATGAATTACATGAATGAGGCCAATGATATTTTAGCTTCTTTCCCAGACTCTGAGTATAAAACTGCTTTAATGGGCTTGGTTCAATTTACAATTGAAAGGACTAAGTAGATTGAATATTTTAAACTTTCAATAATTAGTGAAAATTATGTCTACACATTTGAGCCTATCAATCACTTTATAGATATTGTCACGGTGTTTTTTTTACATTTGCAAAAAAAAATAATCATCCGTGAACAAACTAGTTGCCCTTTTCGCATTCCTTGTTTTGAGCAGTTGTGCTGCTCAGTCTCCAAAATTATCTTCAACAGATACTGCTAAACCAAAACTGGTGGTTGGTATTGTGGTGGACCAAATGAGGTATGAATACCTGTATAGGTTCCAAAAACAGTATGGAGAGGGTGGTTTTAAGCGATTGATGGCAGAAGGCTTTAATTGTAAAAACAATAATTACCATTATGCATCTACCGTAACGGGACCGGGTCATGCTCATGTTTACACGGGTAGCGTACCAGCTGTTTCAGGAATAGTTGGTAATGATTGGTTTGACAAAGCAAGTGGTAAAGATATGTATGTAGCTGCGGATAGTACAGCGTCTACAGTAGGTGAGGGCTCAGAAAGAGCTGGAAGGATGTCTCCAAATAACTTAAAGGTTACTACTATGACAGACCAATTAAGAATATCAAGTCAGTTTAAGTCTAAAGTGGTAGGAGTAGCTATAAAAGATAGAGGAGCTATTCTGCCTGCAGGTCACACGGGTGATGCTTATTGGTATGACTCTTCTACCGGAAACTGGATTACCAGTACACATTACGGAAATACATTGCCAACTTGGGTACAGGCTTTTAATGATAAAAATGTGGCGGAAGAATATGCCACTAAAACCTGGGAAACATTATACCCGATAGAAACTTATACAGATTCTGAAGAAGATAAGCAGCCATATGAAAACCGTTTAAATGGTCAAGAGGAAGCTATTTTTCCGCATACTTTCACGGTAGGTTCTATAGCATCTACGCCATGGGGAAACACCATGACGCTTGACATAGCTTTAGAGGCATTAAGGAACGAATCACTTGGTCAAGATGAGATTACAGATTTCTTGGCCATTAGTTTTTCTTCACCAGATTACGCTGGACACGCTTTTGGACCTCAGTCAAAAGAAGTTCAAGATATGTACATCAGGTTAGATTTAGAAATGGAGCGTTTGCTTAATACGCTAGATGCAGAGGTTGGGAAAGGAGCATATACCTTATTCCTTTCTGCTGACCATGCGGTGGCTGAAATTCCAGCATTTTTGAAAAAGCATGATGTGCCTGCTGGTTTGTTTTTAGGAGGTGAAGTTAAAAAAGAGACTAATGCTTTAATTTCAAAAGCTTACGGAGAAGGGGAGTGGATATTGAGTTTGAAAAACTATGAGTTCTACCTTAACAGAGCTTTAATGGCAGAGAAAAATATTTCTGTAGATCAGATTAAGAATTTGATAGCTCCTGTGCTTTCATTGCAAGATGGAATTTACTCAGTAATTAATTTAGAAAGCTTCGGTAACGATAATATTCCTCCTTTTTATAAAGAGAAAATTCAAAATATCTATAATCCAAAAAGAAGCGGTGAAATAATGGTTTTAGTGGAGCCAGCTTGGTTTCACGGTTACGGAACACGTGGAACTACGCACGGAAGCATGTGGGCTTATGATACCCATGTGCCTTTATTGTTTTTTGGAAATGGCATAAAGCATGGCGAAACTACAGACCCTACTTATATATCTGATATTGCACCTACAGTTAGTCAGTTATTAAATATTCAAGAGCCAAATGGTTCTGTAGGAACACCACTGAAAGCCGTTTTAAAATAAATGAGCGTTTCTTTAAATCAAATCGCATTGGTAGTGGCTGATTATGATGAAGCCATTGAGTATTATACCGGTGTTTTAGACTTTGAACTTTTGGAAGATACAGCCCTATCTGAAACTAAAAGATGGGTAACTGTTTCTCCTAAAGGAGAGAACTCATGCAGACTGTTACTGGCTAAAGCTTCTAATGAAGAGCAATCTAAAGTGATTGGAAGTCAAGGAGGAGGGAGGGTCTTCCTGTTTCTCTATACCGATAATTTTGAAGAGCAATACCAGAACCTAACTAAGCATCAAGTCAAAATCATTAGAGGGCCTATTGAAGAACCTTATGGCAAAGTATTAGTCTTTGAAGATAAGTTTGGAAACCTTTGGGATTTGATAGAGCCCATTGAGCAGAATTGATTTTAGCAATTTTGTGGAGCATAGGTCTCTAGATAATAGATGTATTGTCGCTCCTGAAATAATTAAGCAATGCCCGTATTTTAGTAGCCTATGACTTGGATATACTTTTTAGATTTATTTGGTACCTCTGTTTTTGCTATTTCAGGAGTTTTAATGGCTATGGAAAAGCGTTTTGACTTAGTAGGTACACTTATCATTGGTTTTGTAACTGCAGTGGGTGGAGGTACACTTAGAGACTTACTAATTGGGCGTTCGCCTGTGGGTTGGCTTAATGACCGAAACTATATTTTAGCTATTTTTATAGGCTACGTCATTGCCTATGTTTTTTACAAACGCGTTTTAAGGTTAAAAAAAGGGATGTTTCTATTTGATACATTGGGAATAGGCGTATTCACTATTATTGGACTAAAAATAGCTGCAGAATATAACCTTAGAGTAGAAACCTGTATTATGATGGGTGTAATTTCTGCTTGTTTTGGTGGCGTTATTAGAGATGTTTTGACCAATGAGATTCCATTGATTTTTAGAAAAGAAATTTACGCAGCAGCCTGTTTTCTTGGAGCGGTTATTTATGTCATTATGCAGCGGTTCTGTCCTATTGAGAATCTAAATGTCATGGTGTCTATGGCCATTGTCTTTATAGTTAGGTATCTATCATTTAAAAATGGCTGGACTTTAAACTTGAAAAAGTTTGATGACGTAAATGGTTTTGGAAACGATGATAAATAGCTAGTCGAACAAGGATTGTGTCCTTTCTACCATTATCTTTTTGTCTCTTATTTGAGATTTGTTTTCAATAAGAAAGTCTCGGAAGCTTTCCATCTCTAAGAGCATGCTGTCAAAATCATAGGTGGAAGCTTTGTACGTTTCCACATATATTTTTTCAAAATCACAGATGATGTATTCCATGCTTTTAAATCCAGCGTCAATCAAGCTGTAGAGATAAAGCGTTTGATAATTGAAATCATGCCTGCCAGCTTTATGATTCGCTGTAGATTTTAGGTCAATCACCCTCGCTTCTCCCAGTACATCAGCATAGCCATAAAACTTGATGTTCTTATGCTTAAAGGAAAGCAACTGCTGTGTTTTACGTCTTTTAGGAAGTAAAGAAGCAGCTTCTTCTATGAGCTTTGGCTCAAAGCTTCCTGGTTTATTTTTAACCACAGCACTTTCAAAAGAAATACCTTTTTTAAACTTTGCCAATATTGCAGGGTCGGTTTCAGGAACTCTATTGATTCTGTTCAGAAGTTTCCTCTTGCTTTCTTCTGATGGATATTTAAGATATCTATGATATTCGTTTAAAAGCGTGGGATAAAAGTTGAAGTTAAGCATTATCGCACTAGCTCAGCAGCTCCAAAAACACCTGCACTGTCGCCTAGTTTAGGTTTTAAGAAAACCGTTTCTACCTTTCTTTTATTAAAGATGAAATTCTCAATCTCCTTAACACCTTCCGTATAAATTTCTTCAATGTTACTGACACCACCACCTAGTACCACCACATCAGGGTCAAGTACATTAATAATATAGTGAATAGCCTTACCAAAGGATTTAAAAAGCCTTTGAAGCGTAGCTGTAGCATGTTCGTCAGTATTTGCTCTATAACGTTCTACTATTTCCTTTAAGCCTCTTTTCTCACCAGAAATGCTGGCATAAAATCTTTCTAAAGCAGGTCCAGAAAATATGTTTTCATTACAGCCCACTTTACCACAGTAGCATGGTGTTTGGTCGTCACCCAAAACGTTATGTCCCCACTCACCACCAATACCGTGTTTGCCACCAATTATTTTTCCATTAACTACCACGCCGCCACCTACACCTGTGCCCATTATTACACCAAAAACTACTTGAGCATCTGGATACTTCTCAGGTACGATGCCCATGGTAGCTTCTGCCAAAGCAAAACAGTTGGCGTCGTTTGCCATTTCTATTTTCACTTCTAGCAAAGCTTCTAAATCTTTTTTCATAGGTTGACCATTCATGCAAGTGGTATTGCTGTTTTTCATGGTCTGAAGCCCTGGGTCTAGTGTGCCAGGTGTGCTGAAGCCAATAGCTTCTGGTTTGACACCCGTTTTATTACTTAAACCGTCTATAAGCTTTTTTATTTGAGATAAAATATGGTCGTAGCCTTGGCTGGCTTCGGTAGGAACTCGCTCTCTAATTAGAATTTCGTCAGTTTTAGCATTTATCACAATGCCTTCTATTTTAGTACCTCCAAGGTCAACACCCCATAAATATCTTTCCATCTCCTTATTATTTCGTCTGTTTTTGAATAAACAAACATAATATTAATCTTCTAAAATCTAAGGTTTAGCCAATTTCAAATTAAACATTCCTTTGAATTTAGTCTTTCATTTGCTGATATGGTTAAAGGATTCTGGGTACGAGGTTTGAATAAAAAGCAAGAGAAAATAATTACGGACTTTGAAATGACTAAAAACATTTCAATCTTTAGCCATTCTAATAACAAACCCTATGAAACGAATAGCTTTTTTTCCAGGCTCCTTTGACCCTTTTACTAAAGGGCATGCCGATATTGTAGAGAGAGGATTAAAAGTGTTTGACGAGATTGTGATAGGGATTGGTTATAATCCTGCTAAAAAAAGGTATTTCCCTTTGGAAATGATGGTGGGTGTAATAAAAGGAGCGTTTAATAATGATGAACGCATCAAAGTGGTTAACTATAATGACCTTACCGCAAAAGTGGCCAAAGACTATGGTGCACAGTTTTTAATAAGGGGTTTGAGAAATACCACCGATTTTGAGTACGAAAACACCATAGCTCAAGTAAATAGGCAAATAGTGGACGGTTTGGAGACGGTTTTCCTTATTACTTCGCCTGAGTTAGCTCCTATTAGCTCTAGTATTGTGAGAGAGCTACATTCTTTTGGGGTAGATGTTAGTAACTATGTTCCTTACCCTTTAGAAAAACTCAACTCCTGAGAAATCATTTTCTTAGCAACATTTAAAATAGAAGGGTAGCTTTTGTTAAGTGCTTTGTACATTTCAGAAGCATTCATCCATCTTACATCGTCTATTCCTTCATTCTCTTGTGGAGCCATGTTGATATCAGAAATTAATTTCATTTGATACCAGTAGGTACGTTTTAACACACGTTGGTTCTTATGTAAGTATGTGTGGTAAGAGATGTAATACTTATCAATAAGAGATACCTTAACATTACACTCTTCTTCTACTTCTCTTAAAGCGGTTTCTCTTATGGTTTCGCCTTTTTCTGCTTTGCCTTTCGGTAAATCCCATTTACCTAGTCTGTGAATCATAAGGATTTTGTTTTCCTTGTTGAGCACTAGGCCGCCAGCGGCGTTTACTATTTTATATTCGGCAAAAATAGTCTCTTTGGCTTCTTCAATATTGTTAACAAAAAAGGTGACACTCTTAAAGTCGAACTTTTTAATTTCTTTAATAGCTTTAAAGAAAGCAGTAATTATTTCTGCGTTCGCATCAGGTATCAATACTTTTTTTCGCCACTCTTTCAGGCCGCTAATCATGCTGATATCGCTAATAATAGTGTCAAACTTCTTATTGACACCCTCTTGACCGTCTACTAAATGTATAGGTCTGTCATTGATAAATATGACCATTGTTCCTTTTTGTTTGGGTGCAAAAATAGGGTTTGGTATATTAGTGCAAGCTTTATTTCTAAAATATTTAATTTATATCTAGTAAAGCGGTTCACATTTGTATTATTTTGCAATTCAATAACAGAGCATTACGCCCCCAAAGGGCTTCATGAAGCTTAATGGAAATAGTAATTTTATTAATTCTGATTTTAATCAATGGAGTATTTTCGATGTCGGAAATTGCTCTGATTTCCTCCCGAAAAACTAAATTAGAAATTGCCGCAAAAAATGGTGACAAGAGGGCAGAGTCTGCCTTAAGTCTTGCTAATTCACCAAATAAGTTTTTAAGTACAGTTCAGATAGGCATCACCTTAATCAGTATTTTCACTGGTATCTATTCTGGTGATAGGTTAGGGGCCTATATTATTCCTGTACTTCAGCAAATACCAGGTATAGAGGTTTATGCAGACACCATTGCGGTGGTGGTCATAACTATATTGGTAACCTTCCTATCTTTAATTTTAGGTGAGTTAGTGCCTAAAAGGATAGGCTTAGCTGCCCCAGAAAGTATATCTATGACAATGGCTGCTCCTATGATGGCCCTTTCTAAGGTGACTTCTCCTTTTATTTGGTTACTTAGCAAAACATCTAAATTCCTTTTTGGTCTTATCGGAATAAAGGAATCTGATAATTCTATTACAGAAGAGGAGATTAAATCAATGGCAAAAGAAGGTGCCACAGGTGGCTCTATTGAAGAAATAGAACATGAGTTGGTTCAAAACGTTTTTCATCTTGGAGATAGAAAAATTACTTCTTTAATGACAAATACTAATGAGGTGACCTTCTTAGACTTAGATGATACACCTCATGAAAACAGAAAGAAGATTATAGCTTCTCGTCACTCTGTTTATCCGGTTTGTAATGATGGTATAAATAATATGGTGGGTCTGCTTTATGTGAAAGACTTATTAGGGAAATCTTTAAGTACGGAACTTAAGAACCTAGAATCAAGCCTTAGAGAGTGTCTGTTTATACCTGAGAATAATCTTGGTTATCAAGTTTTAGAGAAATTCCAGCAGGAAAGACGCCATTTTGGGGTCATTGTAGACGAATACGGAAATGTTCAAGGCGTAGTGACCATGAATGACATTCTGGATGCCTTAGTAGGAGATATATCAGAAACAAACGAGTTTGAATTTGAAATTTTCAAAAGAGATGATGGTACTTTCTTAATTGATGCCTCACTTCCTTTTGATGAATTCTTACAAGAGTTTGAGGTGGAGATAAATAACAGGAAAGACTACCAAGGTTTTGATACCATGGGTGGTTTTGCTTTAGAAATATTACAAGAAATTCCAGAAACGGGAGACCATTTCGATTGGGAAAATTTCCGTTTTGAAATTGTTGACATGGATAAAAACCGAGTTGACAAAATTCTCGTGACTTTAATAAACGAAATAGAATAGAACTACTGAATGACTACTGCCAGAAAAATTGCCAACATCTTATTAGAAACAGAAGCTGTAAAACTTAGCCCAAATGCACCATTCACATGGAGCTCGGGGTGGAAGTCGCCAATTTACTGTGACAATCGTATAACGCTTTCTGATGTAGAAGGACGTACGTTTATTAAGAAGGCATTGGCTAAGGCTATCAAAAAGCATTTTCCGGAAGTGGATTTGGTAGCTGGTGTGGCTACAGCGGGTATTGCTCAAGGTGCTTTGGTGGCAGATTACTTAAAGGTTCCTTTTGCTTATGTTAGACCAAAGCCAAAAGAGCATGGCATGGGAAACCAGATAGAAGGTAAGATAGTAAAGGGGCAAAAAGTAGTAGTCTTAGAAGATTTAATATCTACTGGCGGAAGTTCGCTAAAAGCTGTGGAAGCATTAAGAGCAGCAGGTATTGAAGTGATAGGAATGATATCGGTGTTTACCTATGGCTTAAAAGTAGCTGGCCTAAACTTTCAAGAAGCGGATGTACCTTTAGTGACACTGAGTAATTATAACTTCTTAATAGACGAAGCTCGCAAGCAGCAGTATGTTAAAGAAGAAGACATAGCTTCGCTCAAAAAATGGAAACGTAGCCCAGAAAAGTGGGGTAACTAATTCTTAAAGTTTTAGTCCAAACTCCTCTGCCAATTTCTGTAATCCTTCAAAAGTATCGTTCCTAAGCGTTAAGCCAGACTTCATTTGTTCTGTTTTAAGAGCTAGTCCTCTTTCGCCAGGCATTCTTACTGGCTGATTAGGGTTAGCTGCTTTACTGGCCAAAGACTGTTCTTTTAAACGCTCCATTTCTCTTTTGAAATAGCTCTCACCAGAAAACTTCTTTGGATTTATAACCTGAATAAAAGCCGATGCACCCCATCTGCCAGGTTCGCTGCTTCTTCCATGTCCACCAAGGGCTGAAGTCATAGCTTCTATCATTATTCCCAAAGCAAACCCTTTATAACCGGAGTCTAGTCCGCCTAAAGGTAAAATAGTGGAAGGGTCATCCTCAAAGAATGTTTTCGCATTTGTAGTGGCTTCACCATCTGCTGTGATAAGCCAAGGGTGCTCTAAAGGCTCATTGGTTTTATTTTTTTGATGAATCAAACCATTTGAAGTGGCAGACATGCTTACATCAATAATGAGTGGCTGCGTTTCCGTTGGAATGCCAAGAGCTAAAGGATTTGGGCTGTAAACGCCAGTAGTGCCACCAAAAGGAGCCACTGTTTTATTATCTGGGTCAGAACAAGCAATGATGGCCATATTGCCATTTTGTGTAGCTTCTTCTAAATACGCTGCTAGGCAGCCAATGTGAGAAGACTTTTGAATAACCACGGTACCCACACCGTTTTCTTCAGCCATTAAATCTGCTTTCTTAATTCCTTTTTCTATTAGCCATGGACCTGTCAAATACTTTCCGTCCCAAAGTTCAGAACTAGCCGCACTATTCAGTACATCATAGCTTCCGTTTACTTCCATGCTGCCGCTTTTGATATGCTCTATATAGGGCATAGTTAGCTGCAAGCCGTGCGTTCTATGACCTAAAAGCTCTCCTTCTAAGAGTATCTTAGTGGTAGTAAGTGCTTTGTCGCTTGGTAAGTTTACCTTTTTAAAAAGGCTTAATAGAAAATTTTCTGCTTGGGTGTAGGTCAGGATTGAATTCATAGCTCGAAATTAGAAATAAGTAAGCAAAAGGCACAAAAAAAAGTCAGCCGATAATCGACTGACTTGATTTAGATAAGATTTTATCTTAATTATTTCGCTACTTCTATCGCAGCTTGACGAGCATTGATAGTTTTACCGTCCATTCCAGAGATAACTTTGTTGACATCCCTTTCTGGTACTTCTACAAAACTGAATTTGTCATACATGTCGATTTGACCAATTACTCTACCAGGTATTTTTGCTTCGGCCGCTAAGGCTCCTACAATATGGTTTGGAGATACGTGGTCTTTCTTTCCAAGGTTGATGAACAAACGAACCATTCCTGGCTCTCCAGAACCATTAGCCCCTCTGTGAGGTCTACGGCCACCTTCTCTTTCACCACTTCTTTCGCCACCTCTTCTGTCTCCTCTATCTCTGCTTCTTCCGCCACGGTCTCTGCTTTCAAAGTCACGCTCACGGTCTCCTCTTCTTTCAAAGCGTCCGCCGCCTCTTCTTTCGCCGCCACGGTCTCCTCTATCTCTGTCTCTTCCACCTCTGCCACGTCCGTCAGAAAGGTCATCGCCTCCTTGGGTTGTTTTGCTAAGGTCTAGTTGCATTTTCATTAAGGCAGTAACTACCTCAGCAGTGCTATGTCCGTTTTCTCCAAGAGCTTCTATGATAGCTTCATATTCGCTATTTCCTTCTTCAGAAATATGCGAAACTATTTTGTCCATGAAGTTCTTCGTTTGAATTTCCTTCATGTCTTGCTTGGTAGGTACTTTACCTTCCGTGATAGCCACTTTCGTGTATCTTTCTAGCTCTCTTAGTTTGTTTCTGTCTCTGTTTGAAACAAATAAGAATGCTTGTCCTTTTTTACCAGCACGGCCAGTTCTACCAATACGGTGTACGTAATACTCTGTATCTAAAGGCACATCGTAGTTAAATACTGCATCCACGTCATTAACATCAATACCTCTAGCTGCCACATCTGTAGCACATAGGATAGTACAATTTTTGTTTCTGAACTTATTCATCACCTGATTTCTAGCCGATTGGCTCAAATCACCATGAATAGCTTCTGCTTTATAACCTCTGTCTTGAAGTTCCATGGTTACTCTGTCCACCATAGCTTTGGTGTTACAGAAAACCAACATCAATTTCAAGTCGTTAACATCAATCAAACGGCACATCAATTCTGTTTTAGAATCGCGTCTTACATTATAGTAAAGCTGCTCAATGTTGTCGTTAGTAACCTCTTTTTTAGTTATTTTGATAATTTCAGGGTTATTCTGAAATCTCTTAGTAATGCTCATAATGTCACGAGACATTGTAGCAGAGAAAAGAACAGTTTGTCTTTCTTCTGGAGCAAAAGATAATATTTTTTCAATATCCTCTCTAAAGCCCATGTTTAACATTTCATCTGCCTCATCTAAGATGAGCATTTTCAATGTTTCCAGTTTAAGCGTTTTACGCTCAATATGGTCCATGATTCTACCAGGAGTACCTACTACTATATGTGCACCTTTTTTAAGGTCACGGAATTGTCTTTCATAAGACTCTCCACCATATATAGAACTTACTAAAAGGCCTTTCTTATATTTTGATAATTGATAAATCTGCTCCTTAACCTGCAGTGCAAGTTCTCTAGTAGGACACATGATTAATACTTGTGTGAATCTATCTTCTACATCAATGGCTTCAATAGCCGGAATACCAAAGGCAGCTGTTTTACCAGTACCTGTTTGTGCCTGACCAATCATGTCAGTACCTTTCATTACCACCTCAATGGCGGCCGATTGTATTGGGGAGGCTTCAGTCCATCCCATTTCTTCCACTGCCTTTAATATATAATCAGACACAGGAAGTTCGTTAAACTTTACAGTTTGCATACGCTTTTTGCATGACTGCCCAGCTAGCAGCCTATATTTTTAATTGTTTTTGGAGACGATTGCGACACGTCCTTTCGTGAACATCACGGTTAAACCCGTTGCCTGCTCTGAAAGGAATTTTTGGACGAAAATAGGTACATCACTTGTGTACTGCCGCTGTCAGAGAACTCGAACGAGTCATAAATCGAGTGCAAAAGTAAGGTTTTAATTCTGCCCCCACAAACCTGTAGCGAAAGACCTTGTTTAAGTGCAGTTCTTTTAGTTTTTAATCCAATTAAAGCCGTTTTCTGGCAAATTGGTGAAGTTAATATGCTCTAAAGACTTAGTTTCTAAGGTGAAACCTTTCAAAACCATGGCATCGCTGTTGTAGTAGCTTTCTTCGTTTAATTTGACCTTTAGGCTCTCAAAATAATTATTTCCATCAAGCTGAATATTGCAGAGTCCCTTGTTAAGAATGTCAAGGTTTTGGATTCTACAATTATACAGCCTTAAAGCATTGCTGTTATTTTCAATGGTCATATTTCGTTGCTCAAAGTCAGCCATGATTATTCGAGAAACATTACTCCTTATATATTCCAGAGAGGGTAAAAAGAGGTTAATGTTTTTCCTGACGCGTAATTTGTCTGTGGTACGAGGAGTTTTATCTGTATAAATAAAGAGTGTATCTTCCCTAGGCTCAAGATGTACGTATTTTTGATACGTTTTATGAATTTCAATGCTAGGCTTAATGTACTGCCTGATATTGACTTTCATTCTTCCTAAATCACAGTTTATGACTACGGCTTTTATATCTGCCAAATCAAATTTAGTGTAAGGTTCTGTCAATTTGACCGGAGGCTTTTGACCAGTTTCTGGTTGTTCTAATCTTCCACATGCTTGTAGCGATAGAATTAGGATAATAAGTGCAGACTTTGAAAAAAAAAGTTTCATATAGAATAGATGCGTTTCCAAAGCTAAGGATTTAAAAAGTAAGATGCCTACATTTGCTGCCTATTGATACATTTATAATTGCATGCAAAAAGTACTATTTATTGACCGTGACGGTACCATCATTAAGGAACCGATAACTGATTTTCAAGTTGACTCTTTAGAAAAGCTTGAGTTTCTTCCTAAAGCACTATCTAATTTAAGGAAAATAGCGAATGAGACTGACTATGAATTGGTGATGATTACCAATCAAGATGGCTTAGGAACAGATTCTTTTCCTGAAGATACCTTTTGGCCAGCTCATCAAAAAATGATGACCACTTTAGAAGGAGAAGAAATACACTTCAAAGAGGTTTTTATCGATAGAACTTTTGAGCATGAAAATGCCGAGACTCGCAAGCCTCGAACAGGGCTTTTGACGCAGTATATTGATAACCCTGATTATGATTTGGCGAATAGCTACGTATTAGGCGATAGATTGTCTGATATTCAATTGGCTGTTAACCTTGGAGCAAAGGGTATTTTGATAGCGGATGAAGAGAAAGAAGAAGCTACTGATAGTCAAAAAGACGCCATTGCTTTGATAAGCAGTGACTGGGATAGGATTCATGAGTTTTTGAGGTTGCCTCAAAGAAAAGCAGTCATACAGCGAGATACGAAAGAGACTAAAATTTATGTCAACCTGAATCTAGACGGAACGGGTAAGGCTAAGATGGATACAGGCTTAGGTTTCTTTGACCACATGTTAGACCAGCTGGCGAAGCACTCAGGTGCGGATATTGAAATTACAGTAAAAGGTGATTTACATATTGATGAGCATCATACCATAGAAGATACAGCTTTGGCTTTGGGAGAGGCCTATTTAGAAGCATTGAAAGATAAAAGAGGTACTAACCGTTATGGTTTCTTATTACCAATGGATGAGGCTTTGGCTCAGGTAGCTATTGATTTCTCAGGAAGACCATGGTTAGTTTGGGATGCCGATTTTAAGAGAGAAAAAGTGGGAGAAATGCCAACAGAGATGTTTATGCATTTCTTTAAGTCTTTTTCTGATGCATCTAAATGTAACCTAAACATTAAATGCGAGGGTGATAATGAGCATCACAAAATAGAAGCTATCTTTAAAGGATGGGCAAAAGCGATTAAAATGGCAGTTAAAAGAGATATTAATGCCATGGATAGTCTGCCAAGTACTAAAGGAGTATTGTAAGAATTAGTCAATTAAATCATAATAGTAAAAATGGAATTATTTAAGATACTGACCATGCTGGTGGTTATTTCAGCAATTTTCGGTTACATCAATGTTCGTTTTTTGAAGTTGCCCACTACCATCGGTTTGATGATAATGGCACTGGTGTTTTCGCTTATTATGATTTTGCTTCAGTTCATTTACCCTGATTTGGTTCATTATGCACGAGACATCATGGCCGAAATTGACTTTACTACCGTCCTCATGGATGTTATGCTGTCTTTTCTGCTTTTTGCGGGAGCACTGCATACCAATGTGGGCATGATAAAACAAGAGAAAGGTACCATTGGAATGTTTGCTTTGGTGGGTGTTTTTATCTCTACTTTCTTAATAGGAGGAGCATTTTATTACCTGTCAATGGCTTTAGGCTTAGATACTGATTTGGTCTATTGCTTGCTTTTTGGGGCATTAATTTCACCTACAGACCCAATTGCGGTTTTAGGAATTATGACCAAAGCCAATGTGCCTAAAAAGATAGAAATCAACATAGTAGGGGAGTCGCTTTTTAATGATGGTGTGGGTGTAGTGATATTCTTTACCATTTTAGAGATTGCTAGGCTTGGCGTTGATAATGTTACGGTTATGGATGTGGCAACACTATTTGTGCAGGAAGCCATAGGTGGTATTTTATTCGGATTAGGTTTAGGCTTTCTGATGTTTAAACTTCTTAAAAGTATTGACGATTACGAAGTAGAGGTCATGATAACCTTGGCACTGGTAATGGGTGGCTATTTCTTAGCTCAGCAGCTGCATACTTCTGGCCCGCTGGCTATGGTAGTGGCAGGTTTGTTTATGGGAAGTAGTGGCTTAAAGCAAGATGCCATGAGTGAAACCACCGAACTTTACGTTGATAAATTTTGGGAGCTTGTGGATGTATTGATGAATGCAGTGCTTTTTGTTTTGATAGGTTTAGAGATTTTGATTTTAGAATTTCATACTAATTATTTCATTGCAGGTGCTGCAGCCATTGTTATTGTGCTTTTATCAAGATACTTAATTATTAGCGTTTTATTAAAATTCTCTAAAAACTGGGTGTCGGTAGATAAAGCTCCTCTATTACTTACATGGGGTGGCTTAAGAGGTGGCTTGTCAATAGCCATGGCATTATCCTTACCAGCAGAATGGGAGGCCAAACCGTATATTGTTTTTATAACTTATTGCGTTGTATTATTCTCGATAATAGTGCAGGGTCTAACCCTCGAAAAGCTTGTGAAAAGAATCTACAAAGCGTAAAAGTTTGTATTTTGCATAATAATTATTGAAAGTAACCAGTTAGTAAACCAACTCTTAAAAATCCTTTTTAAATGCTGAAAATGCTTTTACTTCAAATTCCGGCGGAAGTAGGAATGGACTCTACACTTACGGCTTCTGTCGATAGTATCAATTATTTTGAATTACTGCTTAAAGGTGGGGTAGTTATCTATCCTATTATGATATTGCTTTTTGCTACATTTTATCTGATGGCAGAGCGATATTTATTTATCAAAAGTGCCTCTAAGATAGACTTTGGCTTTTTGAGGTCGCTTAAAGACAATATACTGAGAGGCGATATGCGTTCGGGTATTTCTCTTTGTAAAAGTACCAACTTACCTATTTCTAGAATTCTTGAAAAAGGAATGTCGAGAATAGGAAGACCTGTTAAGGATATCGAAAGTGCGATGGAAATACAGTCGAACTTAGAGATTTCTAAAATGGAGAAAAACATGGGCTATTTAGGACTTATAGCTGGTGTGGCCCCTACTTTAGGTTTTGTGGGTACTATTTCGGGTATTATTAGAATTTTCTACGAAATATCTGTTACAGGAAATTTCTCTATCGAAACCATTTCGAATGGTCTTTATGAGAAAATGATTTCAAGTTTCTCTGGATTGGTGGTAGGTTTAATAGCCTATGCTGCTTATCACAGTATAAACATGATGACAGATAAATTCAGTATTAACCTTCAGGCTACAGTAATGGATTTCTTAGATACACTGAACGAGCCTGCATCTTAAAACACTGACAACATGAAACTAAAAAGACAGCGAAGATTTCATGCGGAGGTACAAACTTCTGCATTAAATGATATCATGTTCTTCTTGTTATTGTTCTTTCTAATTGTGGCCACATTGGGTAGTCCTAATGTTATTAAGCTTATGCTGCCGCAATCTGACGATTCTACGCATGATGTGAGTAAGGCACCCGTTAATCTGTCAATAACAGAAGATAAATTATATTATATAGACCGCCGTGCGGTTCCGTTTCCTGCTTTAGAGCAAGCACTTTTAGAGTCAACGGAAGGAATGGAAGAACCAACTGTAATATTAAGAGCAGCATCAAGCCTTACCATCCAAGATTTAGTGGATGTAATGGGAATGGGAGCAAGGCTCAGGATTAGGATGGTGTTAGCAACAGAACAGAATTAGCAAGTTAATTAGAATATATAAAGAAACCGGATCATAGCTGATTCGGTTTCTTTGTGTTTAGGCTTTTTGGTGAATGGAATTCTATCTAAAAAAGCACTCCAATTGTCAGGTCGAGCGAAGACGAGACCAGTCTGTTTGAGATAATATAAGAGGTTCTCGTTTTCGCTCGATATGACATTTGGAACAATTCTTCCTTAAAGGCTCATCAAATCTTTAAACTTAATAGCCTGTCTTCTAGAAATCTCAATTTTTTCGCCGCCTGGACCTATTTCACCAGCTTTTAGATGAACTAATAGACCACCTGAAAACCAAGGTTCTATTTTGTCAATATAGTTGAGATTAATAATGTGTTTTCTGTTTGCTCTAAAATAGACTTTAGAATCAAGACGTTCTTCTAAACTATTTAGCGATTTCAGAATCATTGGTTTTTGATCATCAAAATGTAATCTGACGTAATTACCCATAGATTCAAATAACCTTACCTTTCCTAGTCTCACAAACCAGCATTTCTCTCCATCTTTCACAAAAACTTGGTCATGTACGGCTAATTCAGCCTCGGTTTCTCTTTCGTCTTCTTTCTTATTCTTTTCAATTACCTCTTCTATCTTCTGAATAGCCTCGGCCAATCTAGGGCTGTCAATAGGCTTCATGATATAATCAAGAGCATTAAATTCAAAAGCCTTTAAGGCATACTCGTCATAAGCGGTGGTGAAAATAACTTCTGGAACACTGTCTTCTAGAGCTTCCAAAAGTTCAAAACCATTTTTACCAGGCATCTGAATATCTAAGAATAATAAGTCAGGATGCATTTCTTCTATCATCGGAATAGCTTCGTCTGCATTAGCTGCTTCGCCTATTACAGTAATTCTTGGAAACTCTTCTAATAACCTTTTTAGCTCGTTACGTGCTAGTCTTTCGTCATCTACTACTATTGCCCTCATAATGTTTATAATTGATGATCTAACGGAATCCTTATTTCGGCATTCACCGTCAAATGGTTTTCTTGAAATATTTTAAAGTCGCTGTTGTTACCGTAAAGCAAATGAAGCCTTCTTTTTGTGTTTTCCAAACCAAAACCTCCTGAAGAAGATTTTGAATCTGTCCCTTCTAGCTTACCGGTATTTCTAATTCTAATGATTAATACTTTTCCTTCTAATTGAGATGAAATCTCTATGAAACCCCATCTTAGAGCTTTTTGAACACCATGTTTAATCGCATTTTCTACCAGCGTCTGAAGCATCATGGGTGGTACTTGTATACCTTCGGTTTCTTTCGCAATATCCCACTTTATTTGAAGTCTTTCTTCATACCTGATTTTCTCTAGGCTCAGGTAATCTTGAATAGTTTTTATTTCTTCTTTAAGACTTACGGTGGTTTTTCTATGTGAAACTAAAGAGCTTCTTAGCAAATTTGAAAGCTGCGTAATGCCCGACATCGCTTTTTTAGGATCTTCGGTAATTAAGGCTCTAATGCTGTTTAGTGCATTAAAAATGAAGTGCGGGTTCATTTGGGCTCTTAGAATTTTAGCTTCAGTTTCTTTAACAGAAGCTTCTAGCTGAACACGCTCTACGGCATCATTTTTACGAAGATCGGCAACGCTGTAAAAAACATATAACAGCACCCAGATTAAAACAGGCTTGGTCAGGTTTATCAAATAAGAGATGTCTCTTAAAGCCCAGTTCATCTTTTCTGTATTGATAATGTCTCTATCCATTGGGATATTGATAGCGGCCAATACAAAAGTGATAACACCCACCACAGCTGCACATCTAATCACAAGTTGCGTAACTGGAAGTTTTATCCATCCGTACCTTTTGAAAATTATTCTGAAAATATGAGTTAGAGAAATACCGGCAGCTACATTGACTATTAAGTTTCCTATTAGCTTATTGAATTCTTCAAAATCAAAAGAAAAAATGGTAAAATAGTTAAGTAGATCGGAGAAGAAATAGAGCGACCACCCTATAATTTGATAAATCCAATATGACTTTTTTGTTTCCATTTCTTAGAATTGAAAATTAAGGTATATGAAATTGGCCACAAAAAGTAATTAATTACACCGTTGGAATTATCTCTTCATGAATGGGTGATTTTTTATGCAGAAATTAAAGCAAGGTGGTCTGTAATGTTGTGCTCTAAAATCTTAAAACGTTTTGTAAGATAAGAATACTCTAATTTATATAAGCACAAATTGGAGTGTTTGAAATTATCCATTTCGGATACAGGAGTTTCACTTAGTAGTGTAAGCAAAATCCTTATAGCTCTGCCATGCATGGCTACCAAAATTAATTCTTCATGCTCCTGCTTCAGAATGTGTTCAAAAGCAGTTTTCTGTCTCTTTATAACATCTTCAGGGCTTTCACCACCTTCCATAGCGAGGTGTGTTTCACCACTTTTCCATTTTTCAATTACATCCCAGTAAAAGCTGTCTTCTACCGGATTAGGCTTTTTACCCTCGGTTTTTCCCCAAGAAATTTCATTTAGACCAGGTAAAATTTTATGAGGAATGCCATCTTTAATAAAATTAGCTACACTCTGATGCGTTCTTTGAAGAGCTGAGGTGTAGACTTTGTCAAAAGGTGTATCGGCGTATTTCTTATAAAATGCTGCCGCCTGTTCATGTCCGGTTTCATTTAATTCAGAATCTATACCGCTCCCTTGAACTATACCTCGTTTGTTATAGTCGGTTTCACCGTGTCTTATTAAATAAATAGTTTTACTTTTCATTTAAATACTTTTGTCCAGCGTCTTAAATCTCAAAAAATCGACCAAAAATAGAATATTCAGTATGAAATTGACAGCGAAACCTGAAAACTTAAATAAAATAGGGCAAAACACCCTTAGTGAGCATTTGGGAATTGAAATAACAGAAGTGGGCGATGACTACATAAAAGGTACAATGCCTGTTGATAAAAGAACGAAACAGCCAGCTGGTATTCTTCATGGTGGTGCTTCTGTAGCCTTTGCAGAGACTTTAGGGAGTGTAGCTTCATACTCTATGGTAGCCTCTTCCGGAAAGCAAATAGTAGGTTTAGAAATTAACGCCAATCACCTAAGACCAGTTACGGAGGGGTTGGTTTATGGTATGGCAAAGGCAATTCATCTAGGAAGGAAAACACATGTATGGCAAATTGACATTACAAATGAGTCAAAGAAACTAGTATGTGTTTGCCGATTTACGGTTATGATAATAGAGCCTTTGGCTTAATTTTTGAAACAATTTTAGGGATGAAAAACTTACTTACTTTAATACTCCTTTGCTCATTTTTAGCGGTAAATGGACAGGTCATAGAGGCAGATACTGTGGAAAGTAAACCTGCAATTCCAATAGATAAATCACTTTACAAAAAGAATAGGTTTCAGTTTTCATGGGGAGTAAGGGGCGGTTTAAGTAAAACTAGAATAAATACAACCAGCGGCGATGTTATTCAAATTACGCCTAGTGGTACGCCTTTAATAGCCAATGGTAGTGTAGTTAGAGATGAGTTAGTATCAAATTCAGCCTTTGGGAATGGTTATCAAGGAGCCATTTTTGGGAGATTTATTAGTGGTTCTTTTTATTTGCAGCCTGAAGTAGTTTACGGCTTAAAGGGAGGCAAGTTTGATTTCCTTGACAAAAATGGGAATTTATTAAATAGGGTAGATGCAAAATTCACAGCAATAGATGTTCCTGTTTTAATAGGAATAAGGTTTAGAGATGCTAGGCTTTTTGCAGGGCCAGTAGTGTCTTATGCACTAAACAAGAACGATGCTTTCGAAAAGGGACTAGCACATTATACCAATGAGAACCTTTCAAAGGATTTTCTTGAAAAACCTATAATCAATGGCATAGTGGGTTTAGGGTTTGAATTCAAGTATTTTTTCTTTGATTTTAGGTATGAAGCAGGTATTCAAAACTATGCTCAAACAACATTAGGTCCTTCTAATAATCCTAAAATTTTCAATTTTACCACAGACCAGTTTATTCTCTCTATTGGATTAATTAAATAATACACTGTATTTATTAACTAATTGTTAAAGCGGGTTTTAAAAGATTTAAAAAGTCTCTTATCTTCTTTATTGTGGTTCTTTTTGCATATTTTGTGGCTTTCAAACTTTAAACCAACAATAATGGCTGGAATATTAGATTTATTAGGTAGTGATTTAGGGAAGCAGATTATTTCTGGTGTTAGCGGGCAAACCGGTGCACCATCAAACAAAACTGCTGATGTTTTAGGAATGGCACTACCTGTTTTAATGGGTGCTATGCAAAGAAATGCATCAACACCTGACGGTGCTGCTGGCTTACTTAGTGCAGTAACAGGAAAACACGGTGGAGGCATTTTAGATAACCTAGGAGGTTTGTTCCAAGGTGGAGTAGACGAAAGCGTTGTGAATGACGGTGCTGGGATTTTAGGACACGTTTTAGGAGGTAAGCAGGCTGGTGTAGAAAGTGCTTTAAGCCAGAAATCAGGCTTAGATATGGGTACTGTTTCTCAAATTTTGAAAGTAGCTGCTCCTATTTTAATGGGAGTTATAGGTAAGCAAGTGAGCCAATCAAACGTTCAAGACAGCAATGGCCTTGGAAACGTATTAGGCGGTTTATTAGGCGGAGGTACTGGAAGTAAGCAGCAGAGCTTAATCGAGTCTTTCTTAGATGCTGATGGAGACGGTAGCATAGTTGACGATTTGGCAGGAATGCTTCTTAGTGGTGCTGGCGGACAAAAGAAAGGTGGACTAGGCGGATTGCTTGGTGGACTTTTTGGAAAGTAAAACCCCAATATTTATCATTAAAAAAGCCGATGTCGTTTTAAACGCATCGGCTTTTTCTATATAAGGCTAACAGATTTTTAGTTTTTCAACTCTTCTGTTTCATCTGTCTTAAGGTCTGTGCTAGGAGTACTTCCGTCAGCATTAAGAGCTATTTCAACATTCTCTGTAACTACCTCAGGTATATCTTCTTTATCCATATACTCTTGGTAAGTAGTTAATGTTTCAAAAGGTCTTTCACCAATTAAGCCTACTAAATCACTTTGAAAAATTATCTCTCTTTCTAATAACGCTTTAGCTAAAATGTCCAACTCTTTACGCTTTGTGCTAAGGAGCTCCTTAGTCATTTTATAAGCCTTATCTACTAGTTTTTTAACCTCTTGGTCAATTTTTTGAGCTGTATACTCAGAATATGGTTTGGTGAATGCGTAGTCAGATTGTTTAGAGTCATGGAAAGAAATGTTTCCAATTTCATCATTCAAACCATAAACCGTCACCATACCATAAGCCATTTTGGTGATTTTCTCTAAATCACTTAATGCACCAGTAGAAATTTTACCAAAGACAATATCTTCAGCTACTCTACCACCAAGAGACATACACATTTCTTCAAAAAGCTGCTCCGTTCTATACAAGAATTGCTCTTTTGGTAAATATTGGGCATAGCCTAAAGCTGCTGCACCTCTAGGTACAATACTCACTTTAACTAATGGATTAGCATGCTCTAAGAACCAACCAGCTACAGCATGACCAGCTTCATGATAAGCTACAATCTCTTTCTCTTCTGGAGAGATAAGCTTGTTTTTCTTTTCTAGTCCGCCAATCTCTCTGTCAATGGCATCCATGAAATCTTGCATTTCAATAGACTTCTTGCCTCTTCTGGCAGCTAATAAAGCAGCTTCGTTACATACGTTAGCTATTTCAGCTCCTGCAAAGCCAGGAGTTTGGGTAGCTAGTTTTTTTGCATCTACTTCGTCATTAAGTTTTAAAGGACGCATGTGCACCTTGAAAATAGCCTCACGACCATTAATGTCTGGAGCATCTACACTTATTTGTCTGTCAAAACGACCCGGTCTTAGCAAAGCTTGGTCCAAAACGTCAGGTCTGTTAGTCGCTGCTATAATAATAATCCCAGCATCAGAACCGAAACCGTCCATCTCTACTAATAAAGAGTTCAATGTGTTTTCGCGTTCGTCGTTTCCGCCTGGCATACCACCTTTTCCTCTTGAACGACCTACTGCATCAATCTCATCAATGAAAATGATACAAGGTGCTTTCTCTTTTGCTTGTTTGAAAAGGTCACGTACTCTAGCAGCACCCACACCCACAAACATTTCTACAAAGTCAGAACCAGATAAAGAAAAGAATGGAACACTAGCTTCTCCTGCTACAGCTTTTGCCATAAGAGTTTTACCAGTACCTGGAGGGCCTACTAAAAGTGCACCCTTCGGTATTTTCCCCCCTAATTCAGTGAATTTTTCTGGTTTCTTTAAGAATTCAACTATCTCAGTAAGTTCTTCTTTAGCTTCTTCTAGGCCGGCTACATCTTTAAAACTGATTTTTACTTTGTTATCAGTATCAAAAAGCGAGGCTTTTGATTTTCCAATATTGAAAAGCTGTCCGCCTGGGCCTCCGCCACCAGCCATTCTGGTCATTAAGAAATACATAAGACCAAAGAACAGTATCAAAGGAAGCCAATTGAATAGAGAATTCATGATGTCTTCTCTATGAATAGGCTCTGGATAAAGGGCTGCTTTCTTTTTATCGTCAATATTTGCTCCCTTTAGAAAGTTTGTGAATTCGTCCATAAAGGCGTATTCAGAAACTATATCCACTTTCATGTGTGGCCCAGATGTAAATCTGTTATTTCCTAAAAGGTTTTTGTACTCATCTTTTTGAAGAGCTTCGCTAGATAAAGTTACTTCGGCCACATTGGCATCAGTTACTACAGCTACGGTTTCTACTTCTCCTTTAAGAACCATTTCTTCTAGGTTCTTATATTTGATAGCAGAAAGCGATTTGTTGTTAGAAAAATACATTACTCCAACGATTCCTAAAATCAAGGCGGCTATTATCCAACCTTGAAAACCTGGTCCGTTTCCAATCGGTAATTTTTTCTTTTGTTTAGGTAAAGGACTCTTTTCCTCTGGCATATTAATAAGGTTAATTCTTTAATTTCAATTAATTGACCAATTCTTTGGTCGGTTTCATGTCGTCACCAAAATACGTGATGTCTGCATCGCCCCAGAGTGATTCAATATCATAAAAGCCTCTTTTGTCGCTTTTAAAAACATGAACTACTACGTCCACATAATCTAAAAGGATCCACTCTCTTTGAGTTTTTCCTTCTCTGTTCCATGGGTCTTGACCGGTTTTTTGATAAACTAGTCCTTCTACAGATTTAGCAATAGCGTCAATCTGAGTATCGGAATTACCCGAACATAGGACAAAAAAATCGGTAACGGCGTTGTTGATTTTACGTAAATCCATTAAGACAACTTCATTTGCCTTCTTTTCGTGCATCCCTTCAATTATAAATTGACTTAGTTCAGTGCTTGAAAGTTGCTTAGTTTTTTTCATTCAGTATATTTTACGATAGTTTTGCATTCCTTTAAAATGCTTTTTAACAAGCCATTTAGTAATTGCGTTTTTCAAACAGCTAAATTATAATATTTTGAACAAAATTCAGCCCAAAACACTTTTTACGGGCAAAAATGCTATTTACCTGCCAACTTGTCACTCAACTAACGAAACCGCAGCTGAAATAATTCAGAATGGCGAGATTATGGAGGGTACCATTGTCATAACTGACAATCAGACAAGGGGCAAAGGGCAAAGAGGTAACACATGGATTTCGGAAAAAGGGCAAAATTTAACTTTTACCTTAATTTTAAAGCCAGACTTTATTCCTGTTAATGAGCAATTTAGGTTAAATATGGCTGTATCTTTAGCGGTATACCATACGCTCGATGATTTTTTAGATGAAAAACTAAAAATTAAATGGCCTAATGATATTCTTTATGGGAATCAAAAGCTTGGGGGAATTTTGATTGAAAGTTTAATAGCGAATAGAATTATTAATTATAGTTTTATAGGCATAGGTTTAAATGTAAATCAAAGAAGTTTTGAATTGCCAAATGCTACTTCGCTTTCTAGTTTGACCGAAAATGGCCTTTTTGAGCGAGAAGAGCTATTAACAAGTTTGTTGGAAAACCTTGAGAAACAATATTTGAACATAAAGCTGGGAAAAGACGTATTTTTAAAAGATAAATACACCGAAAACTTATTTAGAAGGGACGTTTGGAGTGAATATAAAGGGGAGGAAGGAGCGTTTGAGGGGAAAATAAGAGGAGTAACAGAGTCAGGTAAATTAATAATGGAGACCAAATTTGGATTAAAGCAATTTGGAACAAAAGAATTTGAATATATCTATTAAAAAGTGAAATCTATATCCTACCACGGTGAGTGAATTGGATATTTTTGCGAAGGACCTAATTGTAGTTTATGCAAGATACTTTAGAGAAGAAGAGACTGGAAGAAAGGCCGGACAATAGAGGCTGGAAAAAATGGGGTCCCTATCTTTCTGCCCGACAATGGGGTACTGTTAGAGAAGATTATAGTGTTTATGGCGATAGCTGGAATTATGTAAGCCATGATATATCAAGAAGCCGAACCTACAGGTGGGGAGAAGACGGCATAGGAGGAATATCTGATAATAAACAACATATATGTTTTGCATTTTCGTTTTGGAATCATGCAGATCCCATTTTAAAGGAGAGGTATTTTGGTCTTACTGGTGCCGAGGGTAATCACGGCGAAGATGTGAAAGAGCTGTACTATTATTTAGATAGTACGCCTACACATTCTTATATGAAGATGCTTTACAAGTATCCTATCAAACTTTTTCCTTATGAGGAAATTCTTCAAGGAAACCGTGAAAGAGGAAAAAAAGACAAGGAATTTGAAATTCTAAATACCGAAGCGTTTAACGATAATCAATATTTTGATATTTATATTGAGTACGCTAAAAAGTCGGAGAATGATATTCTAATAAAGCTCACGGCTCATAATAGGTCTGGTAAGGCTGCTAAATTGGCCATTCTGCCTACACTTTGGTTTAGAAATACGTGGTCATGGGGTTATGAAGATTTTGCCCAAAAACCTATGTTGACCGGTATAGCCGGTAGTCAAGTAGAGGTAAGGCATAAGCTTTTTGATAACATGAAGTTGTACCTAGAGGGTGCCGATGAACTGTTGTTCTCTGAAAATGAGACTAACATGAAACGTGTTTTTGGAAAGAAGAATGAAACCCCTTTTGTAAAAGATAGTATTAACGATTATGTGGTTGATGGTGTCAAAAAAGCCGTTAATAAGAATAATATAGGGACCAAAATGGCGGGTCTTTACGATAAAGAAATTCCAGCCGCAGGTAATGTTGAAATAAGATTGAGGTTCTCAAACGAGACTCATCTAGATGATGCTTTTGGTGATTTTGACCAAATTTTTGAACAATCAAAAAACGATGCCAACGATTTTTATGGTGAAGTTCAAAAAGAAGTAAAATCACAAGAGCAAAAAGAAATACAGCGTCAGGCTTTTGCTGGTATGATGTGGAACAAACAGTTCTATTATTATAACATGGACCAGTGGGCAAATGGTGACCCTAAAATGCCTTTCAAATTTACAGGAAGAGCATTTACTAGAAACGACACATGGAAGCATGCTTACATGCATAATATACTTTCTATGCCAGATAAGTGGGAATACCCATGGTTTGCGGCCTGGGATTTAGCTTTTCATACGGTTACATTAGCCAGAATAGATACAGACTTTGCTAAAAGGCAATTAGCTGTGGTTTTGAGGGAGTATTATATGCATCCTAACGGTCAAATACCTGCTTACGAGTGGAATTTTTCAGATGTTAACCCTCCAGTTCATGCATGGGCTACTTGGAAAGTTTATGAGATTGATAAGGAGCAGCGTGGAGGAAAAGGAGACATAGCTTTCTTGGAAAGAATTTTCCATAAACTGCTTTTAAACTTCACTTGGTGGGTTAACCAGAAAGACGAAGAGGGTAATAATATCTTTGGGGGTGGCTTTTTAGGCTTAGATAATATTGGTGTTTTTGACAGAAATGCTCAAATACCAGGAATTCAACTTCAGCAGGCAGATGCTACAGGCTGGATGGCGATATTTACCTTGAATATGCTTCGGATTTCTTGTGAAATAGCACTGGAAAGACCGGTTTACCAAGACATGGCTTCTAAGTTTTTTGAGCACTTTCTTCATATTGCAGCAGCCATTAATAATAACCTCGAAGATGGTAATATGGGGCTTTGGGATGAAGAAGACCAATTTTATTATGATAAGATTCAGACTCCAGATGCCAGAACTATTTTCCTAAAGGTTCGTTCGTTGGTTGGTTTAATTCCGCTTTGTGCAGTAGAGGTGATTAATCAAGACCTTCTAGATAAATTACCAGAGTTTAAGAAAAGGTTGGAGTGGGTTTTGAATAATAGGCCAGATTTAGCTTCTCTGATTTCTAGATGGCATGAGCCAGGGAAAGGCGAAACACATTTGCTTTCTCTTTTAAGAGGGCACAGAATGAAGATGGTTTTGAAAAAACTCTTTAATGAGGCAGAATTTCTTTCTGATTATGGTATTAGGTCGCTTTCAAAATATCATAAAGAGCATCCATTTTCTTTTGACTTAAATGGTGAGCAATTAGAAGTAAGTTATAGCCCAGCAGAGACAGAACTCTCTATCATGGGTGGGAATAGTAACTGGCGTGGGCCAATTTGGTTTCCGCTTAATTATCTTATTATAGACGCCTTGCATAAGTATTCGCAGTATTATGGCGATGATTATGAGGTAGAGTACCCTACAGGTTCTGGTAAGATTACTACTATTGCGAATGCCGCAAATGCAATCTCGAAGCGTTTAATTGGTATTTTTGAAGAAAATGAAAAAGGTCAACGACCAGCTCTTCAAATAAACGAGCAATACGACAAAGACGAGCATTTTAAAAAGCATCATTTGTTTTATGAGTACTTCAATGGTGATAATGGAGAAGGCTGTGGTGCCGCTCATCAAACAGGTTGGACTGGCCTAGTGGCGGATTTAATAGCCGAGGTTAATGTGTTTGAGAAATAGTATTTAATGATAATTCTATATACTAAAAGAGGCTGTTTCCAAAATGGGAACAGCCTCTTTTATGTGGTAAAATAATGTTTTTATTTTGGAGAACTCATAAGCTCATCAATAGAATAAGTGATACCATTTTTGATGACATATTCTACATTTAATGCATCCGTGATTTCACTAAGAGGGTCACCTTTTACAATCACCAAATCAGCCAACTTTCCTTTTTCTATAGAACCTAAATCTTTACTGACGCCAACTGCTTTAGCTGCTCCCATGGTAGCGGCCTTTAAGGTAATATATGGTGAAATTCCTGAGTCCACCCAGCTGTGAAGTTCTGAATGAAGGCTATAACCATAAGGAATAAAAGGGCTATCAGTACCAGCTGTGACACTTGCACCCTCTACAATTAGTTTCTTTAGGGTAGTCTGAATATTAGAGAAGTTTGAAAGATATCCGGGGAACATGGTAGTTATTTGACTAGTTCTTGCTTTCAGACCGTCTACATATTCTTTTCCAAAGAAATTCAATAACTGTTTGTTTTCTAAGTACCATGAATACTTTGACACCATAGTGTAAAAACCACCTTGAAGGGATGCAGTAGGGGTTATGTTCATTTGAGATTTTACTAATAATTGAATCACATCTTCATAGGTATGATTCATTTTAGAAATCTTCGGAGAATATCCTCTTCTACTTGTTCCACCTATGTGCTCTACTGCGTCCACAGCATATCGCATAGCAGGAAAAATTTCGTGTGAAGACACCGGAATTCCATTTTTATGAGCAAATGCTGTGATTTTTCGCTGTAAAATATCAGGCATCCTTACATAAGTTTTGATTAAGTCGTACTCTAAATTTACAGCTCTATCAAGTTCTAAATCCAACTGAGCCGAAGACTGGATACTATTTGCCAAACCATAATAAATGCGTGTTCCATCAGTAAGTCCACCAGTAAAAAACTCTCTTGGACCAGTAAGTTTTCCTGTATTCCAAGATTCTTTTCGCTCAATAGCATCGTATGGGTCAGAACCTGTTTCTCTTAGTGAAGTAATGCCATAAGAAAGCCAAAGGCGTCCTAGTTTTTCTCCTACCATGGCATGCTGATGTGTATGCATTTCAAACAAGCCTGGAATAACAGTTTTGTCTGATGCGTCAATCAATTTTCCGGAACGTCCTTCTTCATGTTTTACTATGGCTTCTATTCTGTTTTTGTCGATAATAATGTCTACATCGGTAAGGTAGCTCTCTGAAATCCCGTCAAAAACTTTTCCAGCATGAATAACCGTTTTAGTGGTTGGCTGGCTATAGTCCCAAGTAAAGTCCATCGGTACGTCTTTTATAGACATGTCTTCAATGTTTACTTTCTTGATTTTATCTGTAGCTAAGTAAACTATGCTTTTAGAGTCGGCTGTCCAGCTAGGAACTTCTGCGAGTTCATTTGTTAATCTTACTGGAGGCCCTACAATGTTGCCTTTTTTGTCCACATTTATAATCCATAAAAGACCATCCATCACATAGGTCATCCATTTGCCATTTGGCGACCAAAGTGGGCCATTTTTAGCTCGCATACCTAAGGAACGCTGCTCTACAGGAGAGATGAATTTCTCTGATTTATCTTTTAATGAAACCAAAAGTATTTTATTAATACCTTCTCTAAACCTACTAGAATAGACATCTAATGCAGATAAAGCAATGGTTTCGCCATCAGGAGACCAGCTAGGCTGGCTAGGTACAAAAAGGGCTTCATGGAGCTTCTCCACTTCTTTGGTGGCTATATCAATGGCTTGTAATGTTCCTTTACCCCAGATGTTTCGAGGGTCGGCTAAATAAAAGGCTATTTTTTTTCCGTCAGGAGACCAGCTAGGGTAATTGATATCTTCATCTAACTTTAATATTTGGGTGCTTTTGCCAGAGGCAATTTCATAAAGCCAAAGATTCATATTACCAGACTTGTCTGTCAAATAGGCAATTTGTTTGCCGTCAGGAGACCAAACAGGGTCTGAACATATAAATGGAGATTCAATCAAAGGCTTAGGTATGGAATTACCATCTTCTAAAACATAGATGTCGCTAAAAGCAGTGAAAAGGTATTTTTGACCGTCAGGTGATACATTTAGGCCCTTAATTCCTTTTACTTTTTGAGGTGTTCCTGCATCAAAATCATAAGTTTTTCTCGGGTAGTTTGGTGTTACCACCATAAGTTCCGCTTTAAATTCTATGTTTGATAGGCCTTTTTGTCCTTTTATGGCTTTCTTAATTTTTCCGTCAGCCATAAAAATATATTCTTTGGCATTTAGCCAGCTTGTTCTAAAAGGAAACACATCTATCTCAGAGCCGGTTAAAATGCTCGTTTCGCCAGAACTTAAATCAATTTCCCCTAGGCCACTATACGAACCTGTGAACTCGGTAAAGTACATAAACTTGCCATCAAAGCTCCAAGACGGGGCGGATAAAGCTCCTTTTCTTTCTGAAACTAAGGTTGGTTTTCCTAAAGCATTGATTTTGTAAATTCCGGGTGCATCTTTCTGCTCAGAAACATAAGCTATTTCTTTACCATCTGGTGAGTATGCAGGGCAATATTCATTGGCTTCGTTGCTTGTTAATTGGGTGGTTTCTTTGGTCTCTACGTTAATTTTGAATATATCATAGTTGTCATAAACATCACTGGCATACACTATATATTTCCCATCAGGAGACCAATCTGGCTCTCTTTCATCATATGCTCCAGTAGTTACTTGTGTCAAATTTGTACCATCACTGTTTACCATCCAAATATGATAATAACCATCTCTGAAAGATTGAAAAGCTATTTTTGACCCATCTGGTGACCATGTAGGTTGACGGTCGTCGCCCATGCCGTCTGTTATTTTCTTTGCGTTTCCGCCGCTAACGGGCAAAGTCCAGATGGTACCTTGCAGGTCAATGGTGATACTCTTTTTATTTGGGGAGAGTTCGGCAGCCATGTTAGTACCTTCAGTCATGCTTACCAAAGTGGTATCTCCAGATACAGCAGCTTTACTTACTCCGCTTAGTAAGAGGATAAGAAGGCAAGCGATGTATGATTTTAGCTTTATTAATTTATTTGTGGAGCAGGGTTCCTGCTCCACAAATGAGTGATTTTTAAACATTTATTTCTATTGTTTTGGGTAGTGTATTTCCTGCTTATTGATTAATTGGAGTTGGCACAAACACCCCTGGTACTGGACTTGGTGCACTGGTATTTGAATTAATTTCAGCTTCACTGTAAATCATTCTTTCTGGTAAAATATCGCCTGAAGTAGGAGTGAGGCTTACACCTACCGACTCTTTTCTTGTTCTTCTTAAATCGTTAAAGCCCAATATTTGCCCGTTAAAAGTGATATATCTTTCCATTAATATTTCTTTTAAAAGAGCATCATTTGTGCTCAAATCTGAAGTGTTTAAAATTCCACCGGTACTTAGGTCGTCTAAAGTATATGGTTCGTATTTGTAAGTATAACCACTTGATAAATAAGTAGGGTCTAAGCCGCCGCCGCTATTTAGGTAGGCTCTATATGCGTTTAAGGCTGCTAGGCTTTCTTCGGTTTTTCCTAATCTTGCATTAGCTTCGGCTGTGGTTAACATGTTCTCTTCAAAAGTAACAAGCGGGTAAGGTGCCGTTTGACCAAATAGGCCTCTTGAAGTGCTAGTACTATTAAGGTTAGGCATTAATGTGGCGTTAACCGTGGTGTACTGATAATTAAAACGAGCTGTTTCATCAGTCTTTGCATTTCCTTTATAGGTAGGAGAGGCTGGGTCAAGCAGTGTTGGCGGTAATGCATCAGCTGCGTTAACGTCTCCCACTCTGTTTCGGCCTATAAAGGCGTACATCAAGTTTTCGTTTACATTTAAAGAATTACCATGTATAACTTTTAAGGAGGCATCTGATGAAGCTATTCCTTTTTGAGTGGCCGCTTCGGCCAAGGCGTATTCTTTAGTTTCTAAATAGAATCTAGACTTTAGTGTATAAGCTGTTTGTAACCATTTGTTCGCGTCTCCATTAAAATGAATATCGGCTGCACCAGGCGAAGACCCCACGCCACTCTCTAAATCCGCAATGGCCTCATCTAATAGGGTTTGTAAACTTCCATATACAGATAGCTGCGATTCGAAAGCAGGGTTTGGGTATAAATCAATGTTTGAAGCCTCCGAGTAAGGGATGTCTCCAAAACAAGCAGTGGCAGTTCCCAAGGCATTTGCTTTGGTGATTTTGGCTATTGCTTGAATTAATCGATTATTATTACTCTCCGATTTTTCAATTATCAATTTAGTTTGTTCTACCACACCTTGGTAAACAAAACCCCAAACATTGTTAAAATCTGAACCTGTTACGTTATAGCTGCCAACGTCTTTGTATTGTCTATCACTACCAGTGAAATAACCTGACCACATAGAGGCCACTCTGGCCAAATGACCTTCTTGAACAGAAATATTTCCTAATTGAGCTGCTGTAAGAAGCAAAGTAGCTGAAGCATCTGTTGGGTTATTTGGGTCTGTATTTAGATCGTCAACAAGCTTTTCGCATGAGAAACTGATTGATAATAAGCAGAGTAAAAGTGTTTTGATATATATATTCTTTTTCATCTCTAATTTCTTTATTAATAATTAACTCTTAATGAGAATATGAAAGATCGTGTTCCTGGGGAATTGAAATAATCCATGTTTCTTCCAGCCGGAACACCTGAAATGTTGGTGTCTGGGTCAATACCGACTACCTTGTCCACAATAAAAGGTTACGGCCAGTAAGGGTAAACTCAACAGACTGAAGCTTGGTTTTTTCTCTAAACTTGGCGGAGTTTAAAGCGTAAGACATAGATAGTTGTCTTAATCTGGTCCAGCTTCCGTCATCCACAAATTGTTCTTTTAAAGAGCCAAATCCACTACCCAAAGTAGTGTACCATGACTGGTCTAATAAAACATTTCCAGCTCCAAAATCTTCGATATTTCCTCTTACGGTACTTCCTGCTGGAATAACTTGACCCGCATAGTTTTTGGTATCTTCTGTTAAAGTAACCTCGTTCCCAGTGTCGGCATGTGTTCCAAATGTGTACATTACTCCTCTGGTTCCATTAAAATAATCTGCACCTTGTGAAGTTTCAAAAAGTACGTTCATCGAGAAGTTTTTATATTTCACTGTGGTTCCAAGGCCGCCAATCCAATCTGGGTTTGGGTTTCCTACCACACCAGTTACTGGGTCGGCAGTAGGGAAACCATTGGCATCTAAAACTCTTTCTCCTCCTTCGTCTACAGCGTATTTACTACTCCAGAATACACCTACTGGCTCACCAACAACCGCTCTAGCGTCAAAGAAGTTATTGATACCGCCTTGTAAGAATAGTGATTGAGTTCCTGCTAAATCAAGAACCAAACTTCTGTTTCTGGTAAAGTTTACGTTCATGCTCCAGTCAAAATTGCCTTTTTGAAGGATGTCATAACCTAATTCCATCTCAAGGCCTTTGTTTTGAAGCGAAGCTGCGTTAGTATATTTGGTAGAGAAGCCAGTGGTAGGGGCAAGGGTTACTGGCACTAGTACGTCTTCCACTTTATTGTAGTAATATGTGGCAGACAGTTTTAGCTTACTTTTTAATAATCTTAGGTCAACTCCTATTTCGTATTCTGTTTTTCTTTCAGGCTTTAAATATTGGTCTCCCAATGAGCTGCCTTGGCTAAATGCACCATTGCCAAACTGAGAGCCAACCAAGTTATCTCCCCATGGGCTAGCAGAGAAAGATGTGGAGGAGAAGATTGTGTTTGATAAATAAGGCAAAGGCTGAACACCTACGATTCCGAAAGATGCTCTTAGTTTTCCAAAGTTGAGAAAGGGTACGCTTTTAGCGAAGTCATGGTTTGTAAATAACCAAGCCACATCAGCAGATGGATAATAAAATGTTTTATCAGCCAATTTACCAAAAGTCGAAGCTGATTCAGCTGCGGCTGAAAGGTTCAAGAATAAGTAATCTTTATAGCCAAGGTTTGCAGTGACGTAAGTACGAGCCGTTTTTACAGTACTTCTAGAGTTAACTGGATTCTTATTGGTAGTTACCGCATTCGAAAAATTAGGTGGTGCATCAGCTATCAGAAAGTTTGAAATAGTGGCTCCAATATTATAATAATCACGGCTGTTATAGTTAGCACCAATTATCAAGGTTGAAAACAAATCAGGGGTAAGGTCACCCGAAATTCTTGCTAATAAATCAGTATTAAACTGTGTTTCTTTTGTTATTTGGTCATTGTATTCACCGTTTCCAGCCCCTCTAATATCATTTACAGGGAAATAGGAAATTTGATTATCGGTATATGTGTCAATGCCAACTCTCCCAATTATGTTTAACCATTTTACCGGCTCATAGTTAAGTTCCGCACTGTTTATAAATCTATCTACATCAGTGGAGTTAGTTTGTTCATAAAGAGCCCAAAGAGCGTTATTGTTAGGAGGGTTAGCTCTTGCTCCTAAATAACTTCTATAGCCACGCTGCCTATTTTCAATAGGAGAGGCCAAAGGACTGGAGTAGTAGTTTCCTTTATAATCTGAAATGTCGAAATCAGCAGGGTTTCTTGCCAAACCAACCATTCCACCTGAAAGGTTGTTTCCTCTTTGAATTCTGTCAGAGAAACTTTTAGCATAAGAAGCATTAATGCTCAATTTAAATTCATCTGTAAATTGACGCTCAGTATTTAAGCGAATAGCTGTTCTGCTATAATTACTGTTTCCTTGTTGAATACCCTTTTGACGAACATCTCCAATACTAAAGAAGAATGTTCCTTTTTTGTCTCCACCGCTAAGGCTAAGGGCGTTGTCTAAGTATGTTCCTGTTCTAAAAACTTCGTCATAGTTAGACTCATTATAAGTTTCTGTAGAGTTTTTGCTTAGAATCGGGTAGTATAATGTTCCGTCTTCGGCTTCAAAGAACTCTCCACTTGTATTCACTTCGTCAGGTCCACCGCTTCGGTCTGAGATTTTATCACCCCATGCAGAAGAGCCTGTTGCACTTGCCACTCCATTGGAGCCTTGTCCAAAGGTGTCTTGAAAAGGATGATACTTGTTGATTTTGTCCATAGAGAAGGTAGAACTGAACGAAACAGCCATTTTTCCTTCGTCACGGCCTTTTTTAGTGGTAATTATTATGACACCATTTGCCGCTCTTGAGCCCCATAGTGCAGCTGCAGATGCACCTTTCAGTATCTGCATAGATTCTATATCGCTTGGGTTAATGTCATTTAGTCTTGACTGTGGAACTACTCCTCCAGAGCTACCACCTTCTGTAGTGCTACTGATGGGTACACCATCCACCACTACAAGGGGCTGAGAGTTTCCTGTTAGGGTGTTTTGACCTCTTATTTGAATAAATGAAGCTGCACCTGGGTCACCAGCTGCTCTTGATATCTGTACACCAGAGGCCTTTCCTGCAAGTCCATTGATAAAGCTTGATTCGCCTGACTTTACTATTTTGTCTCCGGCGACTTTACTACTTGTAGAACCCAAACGGTCAGCTTCTTCTTTAAAACCTAAAGCAGTTACCACTACTTCAGACAGTGTTTTGCTAGATTCTCTTAATTTAACATCTAGAATGGTTTGGCTTCCAATGTTGACCTCTTGGGTTTCATAGCCAATAGATGAGAAAACCAGAATTCCAGCATCTACATTAATGTTTAGTTGGTATTTTCCTTCGGCGTCGGTTAAGGTTCCTACGGAGGTACCCTTTAATACCACACTTACTCCCGGAACTCCGAAGTTGGAGTCTCCATCCAATACTTTTCCTGAAATTGATTTGACATTTAATTTCTGTGTAGCCCCCGAAATGTCTTCCTTTTCAAGATTTGGGTGACTTTTGTTTGAGGCAAACATCCTAGGACTGGAACCTAGAAATGATATCGCGAATACGATAGCGTAATTTTTTTTCATACTCAGTTTAACTTTTACGGTTTAGAATTAAATAATTTTCATGTAACACCTGACAAATGGTAAAAGCTATGCGGAATATGCTGACTAATGCCTCTAGAAGGAAACACTGTAGCGGTCCAGTATTTTTCCGTAGGTCTGAAGTATAAATACGTTGTAAATGAAGAATATTAATTCTTTAAAATCCAATATGAAAAATTATAATATTGGCTTTTGTTAAAAACTTAAAATAAAAAACACAGTATAAGTCAATTTTAGCGAACTAATATTTTGTTGAGATTTGGGGCGTAGGAATAGCTCTATGCAGATTTTTTCGAATTGCGTATGAAAAAAAAGCCTTGAGGGAATCAAGGCTTTCTAGGAAGTGTTTAAAGGAGGAATATTATTTTACTCCAACAGTTTCTTTAGCTCATTAAGCTTTAATAGAGCCTCAATAGGGGATAAGGTATTCACATCAATATTTTCCATTTTCTCTTTTAACTCCTGCATTTTAGGGTCAGGGGCGTCAAAGAAACTTAGCTGAAAATTATCTTTAGGAGCTTCTCTAATTTTTTCTTTGTTTTTTTCCTTGATATTATCTTTTTCTAAGTGTAGTAAAATTTCGCTGGCTCGTAGTACTATAGACTGAGGCATTCCGGCTATTTGGGCCACATGAATACCAAAACTGTGTTCGCTACCACCTTCTTTAAGTTTACGTAAGAAAACTACCTTACCATTGACCTCTTTTACGGCTACATTGAAATTTTTAATTCTTCCAAAATCTTCTGTAAGTTGATTTAACTCGTGATAGTGGGTGGCAAAAAGAGTTCTAGGCTTGAATTTCTGATTGTTATGTAAGTATTCTGAAATGCTCCAAGCAATACTCACACCATCATAAGTGCTGGTTCCTCTGCCTATTTCATCCATGATTACTAAGCTCTTTTCGCTTAGATTATTAAGAATGGAAGCAGTTTCTGTCATCTCTACCATAAAAGTAGATTCGCCTCTAGAGAGGTTGTCACTAGCTCCTACACGTGTAAATATTTTATCTACCAATCCTATTCTGGCAGCCTCGCCAGGAACAAAACTTCCTATTTGAGCCATCAAAACTATCAAGGCCGTCTGTCTTAATAAAGCCGACTTACCTGCCATATTGGGTCCAGTGACAATGATGATTTGTTGGTCATCATCGTTAAGTATTAAATCATTAGGTACATAACTTTCTCCAGGAGGAAGTTGTTTCTCAATAACCGGATGACGTCCGTCTTTGATGTCAATAATACTGCTGTCTTCTAAATCAGGTTTACAATAGTGGTTTTGATTAGCAATTACCGCAAATGAAGCCAAAGCGTCTAAAGCAGAAATAACCCTAGCATTTTGCTGAATTTGAGGGACAAATTCGCCTGCAGCAATCACCAATTCATTGTAAATTTTAAACTCAATGTCAAAAATCTTACTTTCTGCTGTTAAGATTTTTTCTTCGTAAACCTTGAGCTCTTCGGTGATGTATCTTTCAGCATTTACCAGTGTTTGCTTTCTAATCCACTCCGTAGGAACTTTATCTTTATGGGCATTAGAAACCTCTAAATAGTATCCGAAAACCTTGTTGTAAGCTATTTTTAAAGAAGTGATTCCTGTATTAGCAGACTCTCTTCTTTGAATACCCAAAAGGAAATCCTTTCCTGAAAAAGCTATTTCATGGTATTCGTCTAGCACAGGGTCTACACCTGTTTTTATCATACCACCTCTGTTACTTACATGAGGGGCATCGTCTTTTATTTGTTTAGAAATTAAGTCAAACAAGAATTTGCAATCAGCGAGCTGGTCGGCGTACTTTTTAAATATCGGATTTCCGTCGCTGAGTCTTTCTAAAACCTCTTTTAGCGGAGCCATTTGTTTTAAAGCTCTATTCAGTTGGACTATCTCTCTTGGGCTAATTCGTCTTACGGCTACCTTAGAAATTAACCTTTCCAAATCACCAATTGGCTTTAAAAGGCTCTGGATTTCTTCTAGATGCTCTGGTTCCTTTACAAAAACCTCAACCGTATCTTGTCTGTCTTGAATTGGTTTAAGCTCTTTTAGCGGTAATACCACCCATTTTCGCAAACATCTAGCTCCCATAGGAGTGATGGTTTGGTCTAAAATATCAATAAGCGGTACACCACCTTCATGCTGTGGGAAAACCAACTCTAGGTTTCGAATGGTGAATTTATCTAACCACACGAATTTGTCCTCATCTAGCCTTGCCAAGCTAGAAATGTGGTTAATGTCGCGGTGTTCAGTGTCTTCTAAATATTGTAAGATTACACCTGCTGCTGTTACACCATCTTTAAGATTTTCAATTCCAAAGCCCTTTAGGGTTGTAGTTTTGAAGTGCTTTGTCAGGATAGGGAATGCAAAGTCGTAGGTATAGGCCCAGTCGTCAAAAGTGTAGGTGTTAAACCTGTCTCCAAAAGTTTCTTTGAACTTAGCATTATGCTGCTTGCAATAAAGAACTTCTGCCGGTGCGAAACTCTGTAATAGTTTATCAATATATGAGGCAGAACCTTCCGTACATGAAAACTCTCCTGTGGATATATCTAAGAAAGAAACACCGTAATTTTCCTTGGCTCCAAAATGAATAGAAGCTAAGTAATTATTCTGCTTGGTTTCTAGTACGTTATCATTATAAGAAACTCCAGGCGTAACCAGTTCGGTAACACCACGTTTTACTATTCCTTTGACCGTTTTTGGGTCTTCTAATTGGTCGCAAATGGCCACTCGCTCACCCGCACGAACTAACTTAGGTAAATAGGTATCTAAAGAGTGATGAGGAAAACCAGCTAATTCTTGATTTGAACCTCCATTGTTTCTTTTGGTTAAAACTATCCCTAAAATCTTAGAAGTTTTTATAGCATCAGTACCAAATGTCTCATAGAAATCTCCCACTCTAAAGAGCAATAAAGCACCTGGGTATTTAGCCTTTATCTGATTAAACTGCTTATTTAATGGGGTTTCCTTTTTGGGTTTGGATTTGGCCATTTATATTTTGAAAACAAATGTTTTATAGATTCACTAAGTCTTCAAAATTAGGGAAAATTTGATGAATTTGATATCAAAAAGGCTCCTTTTAGGGTTTAAGTAAGTTCAAATAAATTGAGAGAGACTTATTGAGCCATCATTAGATATTTCTCGGCAAACCTTTTACCTATTTCACGCTGTCCTTCTGCATTAAAATGAACGAAATCGCCTTTATGTTTAAGGTCTTGGGTGTTAATAAAATCGGTGTATTTGTCTGTGGCGGTGTAGGTATGAATTTTAGAATTTATCTTTTGCCAATTTTCGTTTGATTTAGAGTAGCCACCTATTTCGCCCATAATAATCGGCAGTTTTTTATTGCCAATTTCCTTTCTGAATTGTTTGAAAAGATTTTCAATTCTGCTGCCATAATCAGGTAGGTATTTAGCATTAGCATCACTTTCGCCTTGATGCCAAATGATGCCTTTAATGTTTCCGTAGTTTTTTGCGAGAGCTACTTTTTCTTTGAAATTAGTAAGTAGTTGAACCCCTCTATAAGTGGAGTCTCCGAGCCATTGGCTTGTAGAGCTACCGCCAATAGCCACAGGAATCATCAATACAGTAACATCTTTTGGGATGTTAGGCAGTAAGTTTTTGGCGAAGGACATTCCACAGTCAAGTCCTGTCAAATTAGGCTCGTACCAGTGAAGTGGTTCTTTGGCTAAGATAATTTCACTTTTGGAATTAATAGAAAGTATTCTTTCATGACTTAAGGTGTCATGGGGTTCTACAAAACCTCTTCCTGCCATATTTGACTGACCAGCCATGATGAATACCCAGACTTTACTTTTGTTTGGTATTTCTGAAGCTTTTTCTTCGAGCTTAGGGAAGTTAAGCTTCCAATTTTCCTGTGAGAAACAGTTTATAGAAAGTATAAATAGGAGTAGCGTAAATGTCTTTTTCATTTGATAAGGGTTGAACTTATAAATGTAAGACAAATCAATTTGAAAGTCTAGCCATAAAAAAAGGAGCGTGGTAGCACGCTCCTTTAGGGTATATTTTCTGAAATACTTTATACTCGAACTATTTCAGCTCCGATAGCATTAAGACGCTCGTCAATATTTTGATAGCCACGGTCAATCTGCTCAATGTTGTCAATAATACTGGTTCCGTCAGCAGAAAGTGCAGCTATTAAAAGTGCCACACCAGCTCTAATATCAGGAGATGTCATTCTGATTCCTCTCAAATTGTGAGCACGGTTTAGTCCTACTACAGTAGCTCTGTGTGGGTCACAAAGTATGATTTGGCCACCCATGTCAATCAGCTTATCTACGAAGAATAGACGGCTTTCAAACATTTTTTGATGTACTAAAAGTGTTCCTTTTGACTGTATAGCAGTAACCAAAATGATAGATATTAAGTCAGGCGTAAATCCTGGCCACGGAGCATCATAAATAGTTAATATAGAGCCGTCAATCAAAGTGCTGATTTCATAATTTTCTTGAGCAGGGATATAAATATCGTCTCCTCTAAATTCCATTTCAATTCCAAGCTTTTTGAAAGTAGCTGGGATAATTCCTAATTCTTTGATTTGACAGTTTTTGATGGTGATTTCTGATTTTGTCATTGCCGCTAGGCCAATGAAACTACCAATCTCAATCATATCAGGAAGCATAGTATGCTCACAGCCACCCATTTCTTCTACACCTTCTATGGTAAGTAGATTTGAACCTACGCCCGTTATTTTGGCACCCATGCGGTTAAGCATTTTGCATAACTGCTGTAAGTAAGGCTCACATGCAGCATTATATACAGTAGTGATTCCTTTGGTCATAACAGCCGCCATTACCACGTTGGCAGTACCGGTAACAGATATTTCATCCATCCATACGTAGCCACCTTCCATGTTTTCACCTTCTACGGTGTAGAAAGCGTCATCGGCTTCGTAAGTAAAAGTGGCTCCCAGTTTCTGAAAACCTACAAAGTGCGTATCAAGAGGTCTTCTACCTATTTTGTCTCCACCTGGTCTTGGTGCTTTTCCTTTAGAAAAACGAGCTAGCATAGGTCCTAAAAGCATGATGGAGCCTCTTAAAGAAGAAGCCTTTTCTTTATATGCGTCAGTTTCGAAGTAATCAAAGTTAACCTCAGATGCTTCAAATCTATATGAGCCTTCTCCTAGTTTAGTACGTTTTACACCCATGTCTTCTAAGAGTTCCATGAGTTTATTTACATCCCTAATGTTAGGAATGTTATGAATTTCTACCACTTCTTTGGTAAGAATTACGGCACAAAGAATTTGAAGAGCTTCGTTTTTAGCTCCTTGTGGTGTTAGTTCTCCTTGAAGTTTTTTGCCACCTGTTATTTTAAATGAAGACATTGATTAGGAAAAATTAGTTAGCGATTAGTACCTACGGCGTTGTTTGAATTTACCGCCCTTATTTTTATTGTTTTTATATCTTTTGCCACCGTTGGTATTTCCGCTACTTTGATTTTTACGGAAAGTTTGGGCATTATTAAATCGGTTCGGAACTCTGTTTCCATCTTTAGGATTGGCATCAGGAACTAAGCCGTCTTTTCTTATGGCATCTATTTCTGTCTGAAGCTTAAATTCAGACATTTGAAGAATTTGCTGTAAAACAGTTTCTGTCTGAATATTGTCTTTATTCCATGCTAAGAAAGAGTTTTGCATCAGCTTAACTAAGTAAGAAACAAATGCCTTACGCTCGTCAAAAGACTCAGTAGCTACTGCTTTAAGCACTAAAAGCTCAATATTTCTTCCGTAATATTTGTGCTTAAGATTGCTCTGCCTGTATGGCATTTTAGGAGGTCTTTTACCTAAAATTTCTTTTGGAGGAGGTGGGAAAGGACTGTCCACATCAAGGTCAAAATTTGCCATGATATAGAGGTCATCCCATAGTTTTTTTGAATAGTCATTTCCATCTCTCATTTGAGGATGAATCTGACGCATAAGTTCTATTAGTATATGTGCGTGTTTGGTGCGTTTGTCCTTGTCTGGTACAGAAATTACATGCTCCACCAGCTTCTGGATATTGCTTCCGTATTCTTTCATACTTTACTGTTGGGAAATTTTCGTTTGTTCAAAACGATAAAACTTTGTAGAGAGTATTCTCTCTTATGTTAACGAAGCAAATGTAGCAAAAAATACTTTAATCATACTTTTTGTGGTATTTTTAAGCCGAAATAAATAGTGCATTTAATGCCAAAACTGCTTGCTTCGGCTACATTACTCATCGTTTTATTTTATTCTTGCTCTAAAAAGCCCCTGGAATCATTTCAAAATGAAGTGGAAGTTCCTGAGTTTAAGGCTGTCAATATCAAAACGAGCATTCCTAAAAGAGAGTTTAGAGGTGCTTGGGTAGCCACTATTGCTAATATTGACTGGCCGAGCCAGAAAGGATTAAGCTCAGAGGTTCAGAAAAAAGAGTTTAAGGATATTGTAAAACATCATAAACGCAGAGGTATCAATGCTTTGCTAGTGCAAGTTAGGGCAGCTTCAGATGCATTTTATGCCAAAAGTAAAGAGCCATGGTCTGAGTGGCTGATGGGTGAGCAAGGAAAAGGTCCTCAACCATTTTATGACCCATTGGAGTTTATGATTGAGGAAGCTCATCAAGAGGGTTTGGAATTTCATGCATGGTTAAATCTTAATAGAGGGAAGCATCGTTTAGCAGGCTCTGTAATGAATAATCATTTGATTTATACCAAGCCAGAGTGGTTTATAGGGTATGGTGATTACCAACTTTACAATTTTGGTTTGCCGGAGGTGCGGTCATATATCATTGATGTGGTAATGAATATTGTGAGAGAATATGATGTGGACGGCATTCACTTTGACGATTATTTTTACCCTTATAAAGTCACTGGTTTAGAGTTGGAAGACCATGCCGCTTTTGCGAAGTATCCTAATGGTTTTAGAAATATAGAGGATTGGCGAAGAAACAATATTGACTTAATTATCAAAGGTATTTCGGATGCTATCAAGCGTGAAAAGAGTTGGGTTAGCTTTGGTATAAGTCCTTTTGGTGTGTGGCGGAACAAGTCAGATGACCCTTTGGGTTCAGAAACTAAGGGTGGGCAGCCGTCGTATGATTTACTATTTGCCGACACTAGAAAATGGGCCATGGAGGGTTGGATTGATTATATAGCTCCGCAAATCTATTTTCCTTTTGAACATAATTTAGTTCCTTACGGTACCCTGACGGATTGGTGGACTAAAAACCACGGCAAAGCCAAATTATATATTGGTCATGGGGTTTATAGAGTAGAGGAAAACTCAAGCACGAGAGCCTGGAAAGACCCAAATCAAATTCCACGTCAGCTTGATTATAATAGGTATAGCTCAGGTGTAGATGGGAGTATATTTTATAACACTAATACTTTTATTAAGAATAATCTTGGTTTGGCAGATTCTATAGCCACTCGATATAAACACCCTGCATTAGTACCTGAAGTTAATGGTGTAGTTAAAGGGATAGTTCAAACACCCAAAAGATTATTGCTGACTAATATAAAGGAGGGCGTAAAATTGACCTGGGCAAATGAAACTCCAACAGGATTTAAAAACGTAATTTATAGATTTAGGGAAGGGGAGGAGTTGAATGCTGGAGACCCCGAACATATTTTGGCAATTACTTTAAGTAGCGAATATATAGACAAGACAAGACGCACAAATACACCTTATATTTATATGATAACTGCCGTCAATAGATGGAATAAGGAAAGCGACCCTATTTTTATTAGACATTAAGTCATTATGAAAGACGAATTAATTGAAAGTTTTAAGCCATATTTAGAAAGTTTGGAGTCGTACTCTGACGAGCAATTTGCGTTTAAGCAATCGCCTGATATTTGGTCATTGGCTCAAATGTATGAACATCTTCAAGTGACTGGTTTTGTGTTTTTCTTGGCCAATATTAATAGGTGCTTAGAGCATCGTAAAGGACAATTAGGTGGAACACCTAGCAAATCAGGTTATGCTGTTTTGAAAAACAATGGTTTTCCTTTAAACCAGAAATTTAAAAGACCAGATACTGAGATGAATCCTGTAATAACTGGGCAAAGTATTGCTAAGTATAAAGAGGGTTTTGAAAAGTTACAGGAAGCACTATTGGCTATTATTGAAGCTGTAGAAAATGACACAGGAGAGTATAGAACAAATCACTTTTATTTTGGTATGCTTAACGCCAAAGAGTGGTTATTAAATACGGAGTTTCATTTTAGGCATCATCTGACTCAAAAAGAGGAGTTAGAATCTTATTTGAAATAGAGTTACTTATTTCATTTTAGCCCTTCGGGTCAAAAAAGCAGCCATAACCTGGTCAAAACCTTGGTTGATATCTGCTTCTACGAAGTCAATTTTATATTGACCACATTTTAATCTTAAGTCTTTGTAAAAGCTTTGAACGGCAGTTTGGTATTGGTCTTTTACTTGAGAAGGTTGGGCTCTTACTTTTTCGCCTGTTTCTACATCAATAAACTCATAAGGACGCTCGTCAAAATCAAAGTCACGCTCAGTGCTGTGTTCTGTCACATGGAAAATTAGCACTTCATGCTTATTATGCTTGAGATGCTGCAAAGCAGAAAAAATAGCGGTTAAATCATCCATTTTTTCAAACATGTCACTGAAGATAACTACCAGAGAGCGTTTATGAATAGAGTCGGCTATTAAATGTAAGGTTTCAGCTACTGCAGAGGTTTTGTTAGTCTGCTGCTGCGTCATGAGTTTTTCTAACTCCAGATATATTTGATGAATATGCCCACCCGTTGACTTTACTGCGGTTTGCACCTCAATTTTATCAGAAAATGCCGTTAGGCTCACAGCGTCACGCTGCTTTTTCATAAGGTTAGCGAGTGTGGCTGCCGCCAAACAGCTGAAAGTTAGCTTCCCATTATTTTTTGCAGGGTAATACATGGAGGAAGAACTGTCAATCAAAAGATGACATCTTAAGTTCGTTTCTTCTTCATATCTTTTTACAAAAAGCCTATCGGTTTTTCCGAAAACCTTCCAGTCAATGTGTTTTGTGCTTTCGCCTGCATTATAGAGTCTATGTTCGGCAAATTCCACAGAGAAACCATGAAACGGAGATTTATGTAAACCGGTAATAAAACCTTCCACCATTTGTCTGGCTAAGAGCTCCAGATTACCATATTCTCTTACTTTTCCTAAATCTAGTTTCTCCATAATATTATTTGAGCCAGTCGGCAACTTCTTCCATTACTTCCGAATTTAAAATTCTTGAAAATGGACTTGTAGATTTTATGTATACTTTGCCGTTTTGCCCTACTATCGTAGCCTCTATATCAATAACGCCACTGTCTCTCATTTTTAAAGCTTTTGCTGCTCCAGCTGAAACATCTAAAACTCTCCCTTTAACAAAAGGGCCACGGTCATTTACTCTTACCACCACTTGGGTGCCGTTTTCAGGATTTCTAACTTCTAACATCGTGCCGAAAGGTAGATTTTTATGAGCACAGGTAAATGCATTTTGGTCCATTTTTTCACCATTGGCTGTGGTTTTTCCATGGAACTTAGGACCATAAAAAGAGGCTTGACCTTTAAATTCTGTTCCCAGAAAAGGTTCATAGTTTTTTACCGCTGGCTCTCCAGAGTAAAACAAGCTAAGTATGAAAATGAATGAGATGATTTTCACATTACTGGGCATTGATCCAAATGCAAAGTTAAATAAATTGCGAGCGGTGGTTAATTATCGATGCTAATATTTGTTAAAATGATTATTGAAAATAAGTAATAGATTCTATAAAGGCTATGAAAACTCCGATTATGAGTTTTGTGTGATGTTACTGAATCTAATCTTGTCGTTGATTTTTTTGGCTATATCGAATAAAAAAGTATTTTTGACTTCTATTTTAACCTTAAAACCCTATTTGTAAAGTGCAAAACGAAGAGAGAGAAATGATATACTCAAAGCGAGTACGTGCAGGGAAACGCACCTATTTTTTTGATGTAAGAGCAACCAGAGCAAATGATTATTACTTAACGGTAACTGAAAGTAGAAGGCAGCAGAGAGACGGAGACTTTTTCTACGAGAAAAGTAAAATGTTTATTTATAAGGAGGACTTTAACAAGTTTGTTGATGCTCTTCAAGAAACAGTAGACCACATCAAAACGGAACTGTTGCCCGATTTTGATTTTGAGCAATTTGATAATAAAGATGAAACTGAAAAAGCTGTGGAGATAGCTCCTGTGGCGGAAGCAGTTAAAAATGATAAAGAGATAGATTCAGATGCTTTTGGAGGATCTGAGTTAAAATGGGAATAGCTAGAACATTTTGTCAGATTCAATTATAGAAAGACCCTTACTGGGTCTTTTTGCGTATTCAAGCATTGCCAGAGCTACTTTGTCGACATGAATAGCTTTATATTTCTTAGGAATAAGGAAGTCAAAACCTTTCATGAAAATCTTGCCTATTTTTTCTCCAATTCTAGTTTCGCCTCTATCTCCTAATAACATTGATGGTCTGAAAATACCCAAGTGAGGGAAACCAATGTTTTCTAATTTTTCTTCTATTTGTCCTTTCACTTGATTGTAAAAGAAGCTAGAGTTTTTATCTGCACCCATGGAGCTAACAATAGCAAATAGGCTTGCCCCATTTTTGAATGTATTTTCTGCAATTTGAAAGGGATAATCTTCGTCAACTCGTTTGAAAGATTCCTTAGAACCAGCTGTTTTTATAGTGGTACCTAAGGTGCAAAATACATGATCGGTTTTCAGTTCTAGTTCGTTTATATTGTCAAAGTCAATAACTTTTTGTTCTAAAAGTGGATGCTCTAAATCTAATTTGCGTCGTACTAAAATCGTGACTTTGTTATAATTGTTGCTTTTTAAAAGCAGCTTTAATAGTGATTGACCTACTAGGCCTGAAGCACCTACTAATAGAGCAGATTTTGTAGCTGTTGACATATTGCTTTTTTTAGATGATGTTTGTTCTTTAACAAAAAAGCGGTGATTTTAGTTTACCGAAAAAGGTAGAAAGCTAGTTTAGAGTTAGTTTATGCCATTTTATCTTATATTTGTCTTAATAAAGACTTTCCATAAAAAAACTACATTTGACACGTAACGCTATACGTCTGATCATAATTACTGGTAGCTTAGCTATTGCTGCCATAATTGGGATCCAAATATTTTGGGTCAAACGGGCTTATGATATTGAGAATGACCGTTTTAGACAATCTGCAGTAGAGGCCTTAAACGAGGTTGCAAATAATATTTCGAGAATTTATGATTTGACAGAGATAGAAGCTCCCGTAGAGCGGCTTGAAGATGATTACTATGTAGTTAATCTTAGAACTCCTCTAGATGCGGCGGTATTAGAGCATTATCTAAGACAAGAGTTTAAAAGGCATGATGTGAATACTAGTTTTGAGTATGGTATTTATGATTGTGATACCGATGAAATAAGATATGGAGGGAGTGTTAATGCCAATTTTGAAATAGACCATATAGAGCCAACCATATTACCAAAGACTGATAAATTTTTAAATTATTTTGGTGTAAGGTTCCCATCAAAAGGCAGCTTTTTGTTTCAAAATCTTGATTTTTGGATATTGTCATCTTTTATAACGTTACTTATTACTGGCTTCTTTGTTTATGCGATGTTCGTGATTTTGAGGCAGAAGAAATTAAGTGAGGTTCAGCGTGATTTTGTGAACAACATGACGCATGAGTTTCAGACGCCTATATCTACTATAAGGGTAGCTACTGATGTGTTGGCACAAGATAAAATTATGGAACAGCCTGAAAGAATGAAGAGGTATGTTCAAATAATAAAACAAGAGAATTTAAGATTAAAAAATCAGGTTGAAACAGTTTTGACCACTGCGAAAGTAGGCAAGGGGAAATTGGAGTTAAACATTCAGCTACAAGAACTTCACTTTTTATTATCTGAAGTATTAGAGAGTGTTAAATTAGAAATAGGTAATGGTTTAACGTTAAAGTTAGATGCTGTACAGACGTCAATTTATGCTGATAAAGTGCACCTTTTGAGTGTTGTGAGAAATTTGGTAGAGAATGCTATAAAGTATTCTAAAAAGCCAGCCGACATAACGGTGGTCACCAGAAATGATGATAATGGCGTGGTACTTGAAGTTAGGGACATGGGAATAGGTATACCAGAGGAATACTTAGGTAAAATATTTAATAAGTTTTACAGAGTGCCAACTGGTAATGTGCACAATGTGAAGGGTTTTGGTCTTGGTTTAAATTATGTGGAGCAAATAGTTAAAGCTCACAATTGGAAAATAAATGTGGAAAGTGAATATGGTTTAGGCACCGTTTTCAGAATTAATATACCTCAAGAGAAATAATGGCAAAGATACTGTATGTAGAAGATGATGAGAATTTAAGCTATGTCATCAAAGATAACTTAGAGGAAGAGGGTTTTGAAATTTCGCATTATGCGGATGGAAAAGAGGCCTTAAAGAACTTCCAAAAAGAGAAATTTGACCTTTGCCTTTTAGATGTCATGCTTCCTGAACTAGACGGCTTTTCGTTAGCAGAAAAGATAAGAGAACAAAACGAGCAAATTCCTATTATTTTCTTGACAGCAAAGGTTTTACAAGAAGATAAAATAGAAGGACTTAAAATTGGAGGCGATGACTACATCACGAAGCCTTTTAGTATTGAAGAGCTTATGCTCAGAATTAAAGTTTTCTTAAAGAGAAGCACTGTCTCTGATATAGAGGACGAGCAAAACGAATATAAAATAGGGAAATATAATTTCAGCTTTTCACAACTTATTTTGGATTCTGACGATGGTATTAAAAAGCTTACACACAGAGAGGCAGAAGTGCTCAAATACCTTTGTGATAGGAGAGATTCCGTTATCAAAAGAGAAGACATTTTGACCAAAATATGGGGTAGAGATGATTACTTCTTAGGTAGGAGTTTAGATGTATTCATCACCAGACTTAGGAAAATGTTAGCTCCGGATGAGTCATTGAAAATTGAGAATGTTCACGGAGTAGGTTTTAGGTTTGTAACCGAATAGTAATAAGGATACGTTGAGAAAATAGTCTTTTTTTTCGAGACTGTTTTCTTTTCCAAGGGTATATGACTAAATTTGACATGACAAAAAATGTCAAGATGGTAAATCAAATATTAAAACAGCGTAGAACAGAGCTGGGATTGAAAATTCAAGAGATTTCAGCTAATACAGGAATAGACCAGGCCTTGCTTTCAAAGTATGAGTCAGGGAAAAGACTGCCATCTCAAAAGCACCTATATGGGTTGGCAGATGGCTATAAAATCTCTTATAGCACCTTGAAAAGGGAGCTGATTGTTGATAAGATAGTTGACATGGTCAAATATGAACATCAGCCAATGGAGATAATGATGGCTTGTGAGTCTAGGGTAGAATATTTAAAGAGTACTAGCAGCCTAGAAGTACCTGAACTAAGTGCTGATATAAAAGGTAAACTAAAAAGGTTAGACCATTTAAAAGAAAGTTGGGCAGAGTCTAAACCATTAAACTCTACACAACTTAGTAAGCTTTTAGGCTATTTTAATACCAAATACACCTATGATAGTAACAGAATAGAAGGTAACACGCTTAGCCTGCAAGAAACTCAGCTCGTGGTGGCAGAAGGGGTTACTATTAGTGGGAAAAGTATGAAAGAGCATTTGGAGGCTATTAACCACTCTGAGGCTATTCAGTTTTTAGAAACGCTAATTACAGAGAAAGAGCCTTTGGATAAAAGAACGCTTCTTGATTTGCATCGCTTAGTCTTAAAAAGTATTGATACTGAAAATGCAGGAAAATATAGGAGTGTACCCGTTACCATAGGTGGTTCGGAGTTTTTGCCTCCGCAGCCTTTTCTTTTAGATAAGTTCATGGAAGATTATTTCATTCATTATGATAGGCAGAGAAAAGGTATGCATCCTGTTATTTTAGCTGCCGAAATGCATGAAAGATTAGTGAGTATTCATCCTTTCTTGGATGGGAATGGGCGTACTTCTCGTTTGATAATGAATTTTATCCTTCTTCAAAATGGGTATACGATTGCTATTTTAAAAGGAGACCCAGAGTCAAGGATAAAATACTATAAGGCTTTAGAAAATGTTCAGATGAACAATAATCCAGAGCCATTTTACCATTTGATAATTGATAGAAGTATAGCATCTTTAGAAGAGCATTTGAATTTGGTATAGAGGTATCACCTCTATACCAAATCAATATTATTTATTTTTCGCTTCTACCCATTTTCTAGCATTCACAAAACCTTCTAGCCAAGGCGAAACTTTATCTCCTTCACGATTTGCTGGATAGTGTGCCCAGTTCCAAGGGAATGTAGAACGCTCAATATGCGGCATCATTACTAAATGCCTTCCTGTGCTGTCGCACATCATGGCTGTGTTAAAGTCAGAGCCATTGGGGTTAGCGGGGTAGCTTTCATAACCGTATTTTCCTACAATATTATATTTTTCTTCACCGTAAGGTAAATTGAATTTACCTTCTCCATGAGAAACCCAAACACCAAGTGTGGTACCTTCTAAAGTAGAAAGCATAACGGAGTTGTTCTTTTGAACAGTAACCGATGTAAATATGCTTTCATGCTTATGAGAGTCATTATGAATCAACTTACCATGAATCTCATGGTCTGGGTTTATCATTTCTAATTCCATCAAAAGTTGGCAACCATTACAAATTCCTACAGAAAGTGTGTCTTCTCTTTTGAAGAAGTTTTTAAGGGCGGTATTTGCTTTTTCATTGTATAAAAATGCTCCTGCCCAACCTTTGGCAGAGCCCAAAACATCAGAATTAGAAAAACCACCAACGGCTCCTATAAATTGAATGTCTTCTAAGGTTTCACGTCCAGAAATAAGGTCGGTCATGTGAACATCTTTCACGTCAAAACCCGCCAAGAACATGGCATTTGCCATTTCTCTTTCAGAGTTGCTACCTTTTTCTCTAATAATGGCTGCTTTAGGTCGTACAGCTTTACTGTCAATAATAGGAGCAGAACCGTCAAAGTGAGATGGGAAAGTATAATTGAGTGCTTGGTTTTTATAGTTTTTATATCTTTCTGCTGCAGTTCCGTTAAATGCTTGTTTTTGGTCTAAAAGGAATGAGGTTTTAAACCAAGTGTCTCTAAGGTCAGAAACGTTAAGGCTAATTTGGTCGTCATTACTTTTGATAAGGACTTCGTTTCCTTCTTTTGGCTTTCCTATTTTGATTATGTCAATCCCGTTTGTTTTAAAAACAGCTTCAACTTCGCTTTCTCCTTGGAAAACAACCGCAATGTTTTCATTGAACAAGGTTTTTACAAAATCAGCTTCACCTAAACCTGTTAGGTCATAATCAGCTGCAAGATTTACATCTGCAAAACACATTTCAAGCAAAGTAGTAATTAATCCACCACTTCCTATATCATGACCTGCTTTGATTTTTCCTTCTTTTATGAGGTCTTGAAGGGTATTGAAGGCTGTTTTAAAGTACGCAGCATCTGTAATACTTGGTACCTCTTTACCTACTTTATTAAGTATTTGAGCAAAAGAACTTCCTCCTAATTTGAAGCTGTCTTTTGATAAGTTTAAGTAATAAATGTTTCCACCGTCTCTTTTAAGTACAGGCTCTACCACTTTTTTAATATCCGAGCAAGATGCACCTGCAGAGATAATTACGGTACCAGGAGCTATAACTTCATCATTAGGATATTTCTGCTTCATGGAAAGCGAATCCTTTCCAGTAGGGATATTGATTCCTAAAGCAATCGCAAACTCCGAGCAAGCTTCTACAGCTTTGTAAAGGTTAGCGTCTTCTCCTTCGTTTTTACACGCCCACATCCAGTTGGCAGAAAGAGCGACTGATTTCAGTCCTTCAGGTAATGGAGCCCAAACTATATTTGATAATGCTTCGCCAATTGAGTTTCTAGAGCCAGCATCTGGATTAACCAGTGCTGAAACAGGGGAATGACCTATAGATGTGGCAATACCTTCTTTCCCTTTAAAGTCAAGAGCCATTACGCCCACATTATTTAAAGGTAATTGTAACGGTCCAGCACATTGTTGTTTGGCCACTTTACCACCCACACATCTATCAACTTTATTGGTTAGCCAATCTTTTGATGCTACAGCTTCTAGTTGAAGTAATTTATTTAAATATTCACCAATTTTGTCTTTGGAATAAGATAAATCAGCATAGTTTCTCACTACCGTTTTATCATCCATGATAGTTTTTGGCGAACTGCCAAACATATCACTTATGGCAAAATCCATTGGTTTTGCACCAGTAGTTTTAGAAACGAATGTAAAACGATGTTCTCCCGTTACATCACCTACGGTGTACATTGGTGAGCGTTCTCTGTCGGCTATTTTTTTAAGGGTGTCAATATCCTTTTCGCCTATTACTAAGCCCATTCGCTCTTGAGATTCGTTTCCGATAATCTCTTTTGCAGATAGGGTAGGGTCCCCTACTGGCAATTTATCTAAGTCTATCACACCGCCAGTTTCTTCTACTAATTCAGATAGGCAGTTTAGGTGTCCACCCGCACCGTGGTCATGAATAGAAACTATTGGGTTATGCTCGCTTTCAACCAAACCTCTTATGGCATTGGCTGCTCTTTTTTGCATTTCAGGATTAGAACGCTGTACAGCGTTAAGCTCAATTCCAGAAGCCATTTCTCCAGTGTCTGCAGAAGATACAGCAGCACCACCCATTCCAATTCTATAGTTTTCTCCACCAAGAATTACAACTTTGTCTCCTTTCTCAGGAACAGCTTTTATAGCTTGAGATGCTTTTCCGTAGCCTATTCCACCGGCCATCATGATAACTTTGTCAAAACCTAGCTTACGAGAATTCTCCATGTGCTCGAAAGTAAGTAGTGAGCCAGAAATCAATGGTTGACCAAATTTATTTCCAAAATCAGATGCTCCATTTGACGCTTTTATCAAAATATCCATAGGCGTTTGATAAAGCCATGGTCTTTCGTCCATAGCGTTTTCCCATGGTCTGTTTTCTTCTAATCTAGAGTAAGAAGTCATGTAAACCGCAGTTCCTGCCAATGGCAATGAACCTTGTCCACCTGCCAATCTATCTCTTATTTCTCCACCTGCACCCGTAGCTGCACCATTGAAAGGCTCTACCGTGGTTGGGAAATTATGTGTTTCTGCTTTTAAAGATATTACGGAGTCAAAATCTTTTTCTTGGTAAAAATCAGGCTTGTCAGCAGACTTTGGAGCAAACTGTGTTACAGTAGGCCCTTTTACAAAAGCTACATTGTCTTTATAAGCAGAAACTATGTCGTTAGGGTTTTCTTGTGACGTTTTCTTAATCAGTTTGAAAAGAGAAGATGGTTTTTCTTCACCGTCAATAATGAAAGTACCGTTGAAAATTTTATGACGGCAGTGTTCAGAATTCACTTGAGAGAAACCGAAAACTTCTGAGTCTGTTAGTTTTCTTTCTAGTTTTTTAGAAAGTTCTACCAGATAATTAACTTCTTCTTCATTAAGAGACAATCCTTCAGAAAGATTGTAAGCATTAATGTCTTCAATCTCTATTATTGGCTCTGGTTTGATATTTATGGTGTAAATATCTTGAGTAAGGCTGTTATATTTTTGCGAAAGCATAGGGTCAAAACTCACCTCATCACCTTCTACTTCCTTAAATTCTTCAATTCTAATGAGCCCAGAAATGCCCATGTTTTGAGTGATTTCTACGGCATTAGTACTCCATGGTGTAATCATAGCAGCACGAGGGCCAACAAAAGAGGCTGTTAGAATAGCCTTGCTATCATTCGTTTTGGTGTGTTTATGGTCTATTTGACTTTGAAAAAGCCAAATCAATTTTTTGATGTCTTCGTCTGAAATAGTGCTTTCTGTTTGAACAGCAAAAACGGTATTGGCTTGACCGCCAAAAAAATGAATCATTTGAGCAAGGATTTATCTTGAAATAAGAAAACACAAAGTTAAGGGAATTGCGAAAAGTATGGCACTTTAAACGTGAGAGTATTCCAAGTAATAATGGGATGTTAAATAGATAGTTGATTGGCTTATAATGATTAATTGAAATAGTGTTTTAGCAATATTGCTTTTGAAAGTGATAAATGGATAGGCTAAAACTGATAGAAGCATGTTTTGAACAACCAGAATTTGGTAAGAGTTGTAGTGAATTTTTACTTAAATTTGAATATCTTATTTTAACTGAAATATGGCTTTAATAGAAGAAAGAGTAAGTATTCCTGAAGAGTTTAATGGCGTGTTTTCTCATTTCTATATGGCCCATAATAAAACTGATGAGAGCATTGCACGCACATTGATGCCTAGTTTTCAAACGCTCATGGTTTTTAGTTTTGGTGGAAGTATTAAGCTAAACACTTCAGGTGCTAATGTGATAGAGATAACCGACTGCATGGTGATAGGTCCTCTTAAGAAATCTATAGAATATACGCTCTCACCAAAGGCGGAAATGTTTGTGGTCAATTTTGTGGATGATGCTTTTTACCGATTTTTTGGTCCCTTAATCTTTTTGGAGGGTAATCCTGTTGACCCAGAGAAGTTGGTTGATGATAATTGCTTTGAAAACCTTCATGGTTTATTGAAAAATAGGAATTCAAAAGAAAGAACCGAGGTGATTTTATCTTTCTGTCAACCATATTTAAAAGAAAATGACAATGTTTTTAAAGGACATGAGTCTGGAGAAATAGAGAGTCCTATAAAAGCTGTCGCTCAAAAAACGAATAAGTCGGAAAGAGCTATTCAAACGAGATATAAACAGTATTACGGTTTTACTTCTAAAGAGAAAATTAGGTTTGAACGCTTCAGCAAAGCCATTGAAATAATTCAAACAGGAGCTTTTGAATCTTGGTTTGACGTGATACTAGCATGTGGATTTTATGACCAAAGCCAATTAATCCATGATTTTAAACACTTCATCAAATTGACACCGAGTCAATATTTGAAATTTCAACAAGATATCTGTCAGGTAGACTAAAGCTTCGTTTTCTTACAATTATACGGACTGACTTCTTTAGAATTTTGAACCATCAATTAATCAAAATTCAAGAACATGAAATACCTTATAATTTATGCCCATCCGCTAGAGAATAGTTTAAATCATCATTTGAAGACTGTAGTGGAGCAAAAACTCTCTAATGAGAAGCATGAAGTGGTAGTTAGAGATTTGAATAAGCTAAAATTTAATCCAGTTTTGTCGGCCGATGATATAGTGGGACAAATGAAAGGAATAGTGTCTCAGGATGTTAAAAAAGAGCAGGAATATATCACTTGGGCAGATGCTATTATCATGATTTATCCTATTTGGTGGACAGGGATGCCAGCTATCATGAAAGGATATATTGACCGAGTTTTTTCTTATGGTTTTGCTTACCATTATGATAAAGGCGTGCAGAAAGGTTTACTGGTTGGCAAATCACTTTATGTGTTTAATACGCATGGTAAGTCAAAAGAGGAATATCAAGAAATAGGAATGGACGTTGCTCTTAAATTAACCTCCGATACTGGAATTTTTACTTATTCAGGTTTGGAGATTAAGAAGCATTTTTTCTTCGGACAGGCAGATAGGGTAGAGGCAAGTGTAGTAGAAAAGTGGATTTTGGAGATTACGGAATCATTTAGTGCTTAGATAATATGTTTAGGTCTTTTGTTTTGACCTGCAAGGTGGGCTATTTCCGAGATTCTTTTCATTCTAGTTTCTTCCCGTTTGGGTGCCACTATCCAGTATAAAACCTGTTTCTTATGAGATTTATTTAAGCTTTGGTAGTATTCCTTTGCCCCAGCATGTTTACTGAATTCTTGTTCTAAATCATCTGGGACTATTAGGGCTTCTACAGAATCTAAGATTGACCAAGAACCGTTTTCCTTGGCAATAGCAATGCTCTTTAAGCCTGCGGATGTTATTTGACCATTGGCTATAAACGTTTTGACTTTTTCTTTATTGATTTTTGACCAAGTACTATTTGCTTTTCTGCGACTGAAAAACTGCCTATAAGAGTCTTTATCAATGGTTTGTTTTTTACTGTCAATCCAGCCAAAACAAAGGGCTTCATCTACAGCGTCACTCCATAAAATAGATGGCTTAGGTGAGCTCTTTTTATAAAAAATAAGCCAAACAGATGGCTGAGATGCATGGTTCTCTTCTAACCAGGCTCGCCATTCTGTTTGGCTTTTAGGGTAAAATACTTCTATGTCTTTGTCTTTGTTCAAAATTCACTCACTGAGTTTAATGAAGGGCAAGTTACAAAATTAGAAAATGATGAATCTGTCTTAGGCTTTATAAGATTTTAGTCTATTAAAAGACATTTATAGGACTTTAATTATTAAAATATTTTAATAATTATGATTTGTAAGAGCTAAGAATTGATATTTTTGTTTCTTATCCAAATCTGTTTTTCTCGATGAATAAGTTTTTAACACTAACTTTTATTTTCCTTTCTAGTTTGAGCTTTGCTCAAGATATCATTCCAAAACCGGTTTCATATACCGCAGGAGATGGTCGATTTGTTTTTGATGAACATACCTCTGTCTCAGTTAATTCTCTTGATAAAGGGCTCATGGAAATAATTGCCAATCTTCAGGAGGCTGTAAAAGCAAGTTCGGGTTTCGGAGTTCCTGTTCAGAAAAAGAACGAAAACTCAATAGCCTTTATACATGATAATAAGCTTAAACAAGAGGCTTACGAAATTAACATTTCGACTAGTAAGGTGATATTAAAGGCCGGTTCAAATAAAGGTTTCTTTTATGCTTATCAGTCACTTTTGCAGCTTCTTAGTGATGAAATTTATGATAGAAATAGTGCATTGGTTAAACTAAGTCTGCCGGTGTGTAACATAAAAGACGAGCCTCGTTTTGTTTACAGAGGTCTGATGCTGGATGTAGGAAGGCACATGATGCCCGTAAGTTTTATTAAGAAGTTTATTGACTTAATGGCCATGTATAAGTTCAATCAATTTCATTGGCATTTGACCGAGGACCAAGGGTGGCGAATTGAGATAAAGAAATATCCGAAATTAACAGAAGTAGGAGCTTATAGAAAGGAGAGTCCGTTAGGACATGATAGCGAGAACAGAGGAGACGGAAAGCCTTATGGTGGATTTTACACACAGGAAGAAGTGAAAGAGGTGGTGGCTTACGCCACATCAAAGTATATAAATGTAATTCCGGAAATAGAAATGCCGGGTCATGCGGTGGCTGCCTTGGCTAGTTACCCTGAATTGGGCTGTAGTGGTGGACCTTATGAAGTAAGAACCAGATGGGGTGTGGCAAAAGACGTTTACTGTCCTACTGAAAAGACCTTTGCTTTTTTGGAAGATGTGTTGACAGAAGTAATGACACTTTTCCCATCAAAATACATTCATATTGGAGGTGACGAATGCCCAAAAGATAGCTGGAAGGCATCGGAATTTTGTCAAGACTTGATTAGAAAAGAAGGTCTCAAAGATGAACACGGACTCCAGAGCTATTTTATCTCTAGAATCGATAGCTTTTTAACTTCAAAAGGTAGAAAACTGATTGGTTGGGATGAGATATTAGAAGGTGGACTTTCGCCAAACGCTACAGTAATGAGTTGGAGAGGAACTGAGGGTGGAATAGAAGCTGCTAAGCAAAAGCATGACGTAATTATGTCGCCTAATTCATTTCACTATTTAGATTATTATCAGGGCGACCCTGTTTCTGAGCCCCTAGCGATAGGAGGATTTTTGCCTTTAGATAAAGTATATTCTTACGAACCATTAGCGGAGGCTTTAGCTCCTGAAGAACTAAAGCATATTTTGGGAGTGCAGGCTAACTTATGGACGGAGTACATTTCGACACCTGAAAAAGTAGAATATATGCTTTTCCCTAGGGTATTGGCGGTAGCGGAAACAGCTTGGTCTACAGCGGAAAATAAGGAATACTCTGATTTTGAAAATAGAGTTAAGAGCCATTTTGGAAAACTGGCTAAGCTTAAAGTGAATTATGCTGAGTCTATTTATAATATCAAAGCAGCCTTAAAAACTACCAATAAAGGAGAGGTGCAGGTAAATCTTAATAATATAGAAACAGCACCTAGTATTTTATATACTTTGGATGGTTCTGAACCGAATAGGAGGTCGAATAAGTATGACGGTAAAACTGGCATTCTTGTCAAAAAGCAGACCACAGTAAAAGCTAGTTTGTTTAATGAAAATGGTCAAAAATATGGTAATACTTTTGAAGCCGATATCAGGATTAATAAAGCTACCGGAAAGTCTTATGAATACCGCTCCAAGAAAACCAAGTACACAGGTAATACAGAAATGGCCCTAACAGATGGCCAAATAGGAAATGAGAAAAACCTTCAAACGTGGGTAGGTTTAGAAGGAGGTAAATTAGACCTTATCATTGATTTAACTGCTGTGAATGAATTGTCAGAATTGACTATTGGCTTCCTCCATTCACCGGGTAGCTGGATAATGTTTCCTAGTACTTTAGAAGTGAGTGTTTCTAAAAAAGGTAAGAAGTTTAAGACGCTGAGCAGCCAGTCTTTTAATAAAGGCGGAGAATTATCTCAATTTGTAGAAAGAATAAAAGTAAATCTCGATGGTAAAAAAGCAAGGTACATTAAAGTAACTGCGGACAGCTTTGGCAAACTTCCCGAAGGGCACATAGGAGCTGGTGCAGATGCTTGGCTTTTTGTGGACGAGATTGAGGTAAACTAATTATTGAATTTTACGGTATTGGGAAATAGTAAGGTTATTTCCCTATGCAAAATTTGGCAAAGAAGATAATGGTAGCTTTTTATTTAAGCCTTACTAGCTTTAAGAAATGTCTAATCAATGTAAAGGAAACAAAACAAAACATTAATGATATAGTTATGATAGTAATTTTATCTGAAAAGAAGTTGGTAGTATCAATAAGTTTAAATTCTGAGAAAATTTGAACTGCCACCATTAGTACAAGTAAAACTGCTGAGAAAGATAGAGTTGAATATAAAATGGAAAATAAAAGTTGGAGGATTCGTTTGGACTTGTCCCCAAAACTATGGTCTTTCCAAAGTTTTTTTGAGGTAGAATAAGGATGATTGCAGAAGTTACAGTTTTCTACAGGATTGCCAATATAGTCGCCAAAGTTATTTATTTCTTGACGCTGCAAGTTCTTTATTAAATTATTGCAGTTTGGACATCTTGTTGTTAGATAAGTAGACATAAATTTAAACTAAAAGTTATGTGATGTGATTTTTTCTTATTTAGGGTGTAAAAGTAAAATAAGGTGGATTACTAAAAGACCTATAGGGATGATTTTTTAATTTACATTTAATGTAAAAACAATTATTTTCCGATACAAAACTTCCCAAAAATATTCTTTAGTAAGTCGTCCGTCGTAATGGTACCTGTCAATTCACCAAGGTGAAGCAATGCCAAACGAATGTCTTGAGCCAAGAAATCACCTGTGATGTTTAGTCCCAAACCATTTAATACTTCGTTTAAGGCTTCATTGGTTTTTATGAGGAGGTCATAATGCCTTAGATTCGTTAAAACCGTGTCTCCTTGGGTTTTGACAGCACTTGATTCAAAAAGTGTATTTTCTAATTCGCTTATGCCTTCTCCTGTTTTGGCAGAAATGTTAAGGTCAGCATCACTTTTATTTGTGCTTAAGTCAGCTTTTGTTTTTACCCAAAATACCTTCTTATCCTTTGCTAAACTGGTGTAGTTTTCTTCTAAATAGGCTCTTTCTTCAGGAGCGTCAAATAAGAAAAGCACTACTTGGGCTTTTTGCAAAGCCGCTCTCGATTTTTCAATTCCGATGCTTTCCACTATATCTTCCGTTTCTCTAATTCCAGCCGTGTCTATAAACCTAAACTTCATGCCACGTATCACCATGGTATCTTCTATGGAGTCTCTAGTGGTTCCGGCTATTTCCGTTACAATCGCTTTTTCTTCTTTTAAAAGAGCATTAAGCAAAGTTGATTTTCCAACGTTTGGTTGCCCAATAATGGCAACTGGAATTCCTTCTTTGATAACATTACCTGCATCAAAGGATTCTATAAGGGGGGTAAGTTGAGATTGTAAACTCTCTATCAACTTTTTTAAGTCATCTCTATCCGCAAATTCCACATCCTCTTCGCCAAAATCAAGTTCAAGTTCCACCATGCTAGCAAAATGAATGAGTTCATCTCTTAGAGAAGTTAGTTTATCTGAGAAACCACCTCTTAATTGGTTAATAGCCAAACTGTGTGCCGCTGCAGAATCTGCCTCAATCAAATCTGCTACTGCTTCTGCTTGTACCAAATCAAACTGACCATTCATAAATGCTCGCTGCGTAAACTCACCAGGTTTTGCCAGGCGGCAGCCATTGTCTAGAAGAAGTTTTAATATTTCTTTTATGACGAAAGAACTTCCATGACAAGAAATCTCTACGGTGTCTTCTTTTGTAAAAGACTTTGGAGACTTAAAAACAGCCGATAGAACTTCATCTACTACTTTTTCTCCTTTTTGAATAGTACCAAAATGTACCGTATGTGTTTTGACATTTTCTAGCTTTCTACCTTTAAAAATAGCATCTACTATTTGAATGGCATTTAGCCCTGAAACACGAATTACGCCAATAGCACCTACTCCTGGAGCGGTGGCTAAAGCACAGATGGGTTCTTGTTGATGAATCATAAGTTTGCAAGTTAATTCTTTCTAATTCTAAAACGTTAAAGCTCTAATTCAAAACATAAAATTTCAATACAGATTCAGTAGATTATTCTTAGTATTTTTGGGCTCAAATTGAATAAGAGCAACAATCAAAACCGGTATTACAAGTAGCTTACATGCTTTTTAATTCCATTCAGTTTATATTTTTCTTCATTGTAGTCTCAATTTTGTACTACAGTTTGAGGCACCGTGGTAGGGTGTGGCTTCTGCTTTTGGCTAGCTGCTACTTTTACATGGCATTTAAGCCTGTATATATTCTCATATTACTATTTACCATAATAGTAGATTATTACGCAGCGTTTTTAATAGATAAGGCGGAAGGGAGAAAGCGGAAATGGTGGCTCGGTATTAGCTTAGTGGCAAATATTGGCTTCTTAGCTATTTTTAAATATTTCAATTTTATCAATCAGAACATAAGCTTTGCTTTAAATCTGATGGGTATTGAAAACCCAATTCCTAATTATGGCTTAGAATTACCCATAGGACTTTCTTTTCATACTTTTCAGGCCATGAGTTATACCATAGAGGTATATCGGAAAAATCAAAAACCAGAGAAAGACTTTATTATTTATTCGCTTTATGTAATGTTTTATCCCCAGTTGGTGGCTGGGCCCATTGAGCGTCCGCAAAATTTATTAGGTCAATTTCATACCTATTTTAAGTACAATTTTGAAAATATCAAGCAAGGTTTAATAAGAATAGCTTGGGGTCTGTTCAAAAAAGTGGTGGTGGCTGATAGGCTGGCAATCATGGTAGATTATTGTTATAATAGTCCGTTGGAGCATAGTGGCTCTACTTTACTGTTGGCTACCGTATTTTATTCCTTCCAAATCTATTGTGATTTTTCTGGTTATTCAGATATGGCTATTGGCTGTGCCAGACTAATGGGCTTCAATTTGATGGAAAACTTTAATGTGCCTTATATATCTAAATCAATATCTGAGTTCTGGAGTAGGTGGCATATTTCATTATCTACCTGGTTTAAAGATTATTTATACATTCCTTTAGGAGGAAATAGAGTAGGGGAGTATAGGCTGTATCTTAATTACTTTATTGTCTTTACTATTTCTGGGCTGTGGCACGGACCTTCTTGGAATTTTATTATTTGGGGAGCTATGCATGGTATATTCTTAGTTATGGCCATGTATTGGAAAAAACATATTGGCTTTAAACTCCCTAAAAATAGCTTAAGTACTATACTTCAGGTGGCGTTTACTTTCTCTTTAGTAACGCTTAGCTGGGTGTTTTTTAGAGCACAAGGACTATCTAATGCTTTGACTATACTCTCTAAGATTGTCAATTTTGATACTTATGCTGGTTTTAGTAGCCCATTCTCTGTTACAGAATTATGGTTTTGTGCGGCGGTTATTCTGATTCTAATGTTGAAAGAGATTTATGTTCCTTTTATAGATACGAGTAAAACATCCGCCTTTTATGTCAAATTTGTGGGGATAATGATTATTTGCTACTTCTTTGGCGTGTTCACTTCCAATCAATTTATCTATTTCCAATTTTGAAAATACTTAAATACATAGCGTTGGTTTTAGCGGCTTTCTTATGGTTAGAGGGTTGTTCTAGTGGTTTGTCTACCTGGCTTTTTGAACATGGTCTGGTTAAAGATGATTACCGCTATGGAGATTTGTATCGACTTTCTAATCTTGCGGACTTTAGAGAATTAAAGGAAACTTGTGAAACTTCAAATCTAGAGAAAGAACAAGGAGTACATCTGGTATTAGCAGGTGATAGCTTTACAGAGTTTGGCCGTATGGACTCTAGTAATTTCATAGCCTCAAAGTATGATTATATAAGAGTAGATGGAAATACGGATATAAAATTAGATACTACGGAGTTTAATGTATTGGTGATAGAAACTGTAGAACGTCATTTTAGAGAACGTTTTACAAGCGTTTGGAATGGCGTCAATGTAGTAGAAGGCAATGATTCTTCTCCAGTGGAGTTAGTAAAAGAAAGCTTTTTGAAAAGAGCAGTTGATTTCGAATTACCATATTCTACAGAGCTTCATGAGGGTGTTCTTTTTGGTTATGATTTCATGATGACCATTAAAGATTGGAAGGCAGCCTTGAATTATAAACTCTTCGATAGAGTGGACGATAATGTTCGTTTAAATAAAACTGGAGAGCATTTACTGTATTACTTGCCCTCGGAGCCGGGAATAAGTTCTGCCTTTGACAAGATAAGCGATGAGGAAATAGAGACTTTGGTAACTTATGTCAATGAAACCTCTCAAAAATATAAGGCTCTTGGTTTTGATAAAGTGATTTTAAGTGTTATTCCTAATAAGACTAGTATTTTAGGACGAGATTTGGGAACGTATAATCAACTCATTACTAGAGTCCAAAATCATCCCAAACTTAATATAGAATTTATAGATGCTTTTGGAGCATTAAATAAATTAGGAGCTTCAGCCTTTGCCAAAGGAGATACGCACTGGAACTGCCGTGGTAAGCTTGTTTGGGAAAACCTTTTAAACAAGGCTTTAAGTGCTAAGGCAAGTCAAGAAGTGTTTTAACAAAAGCTTCCGTGCCGTGGTCTTGATAGTAAGCTTGACCATCAATTTGCCATTTATTTTCGGAATTAATAAAGTCAGCAAATTTCTTTGTGATAGCTCCTGTGTCTTCAGGATTTACTTCTAAGCCGAGTTTATATTCTTTAGTCAAATCTGCTACTATTCCGTAATCAGAGACAAGAGAGGGCTTGTTATACTTAGCAGCCATTCCAATAATTCCGCTGCTCGCAAAGTAATTAACATTCATTCTTAGAATTAAGTCTGACTGGGCAAAAAGTGCTTCCATTTCATCGTCGCTCACAAATTTATCGTTCTGTAAGATTTGATAAGCACATCTACTTTTTTCTAAGGCTTCTTCTAGTGTTGATTTGTATTCTGCAGCCACTTTGCCAATCATCAGAAGTACTAGCTCCGATTGCATTTCTTTAGGGAGAGCTTCCAGCGATTTTAAAATGTTTACTACGTTTTTCCTATCGTCAATATGGCCAAAAATTAAGAATATAACCTTTGATTTATCAATACCGTATTTAGTTCTAATATCAATACTTTCGGTGATATGGTAATCAAAAACTGGGTCGGGTAAGTAAAAAAGTCTCTTACCATGTTTTTCATTGATGGCGTTTACGGTGACTCTGTCATTCAGAATGAAAATTTGCTGAAGTTTTTTGTTTCTAAGAGCTAGCCTAAACATGGCTTGCTTTCTCCATTTAGCTATTTTAAACTTAATGGTAGGAATAATGGATTTGTTTAAAGAAACCTGTCTGAAATAAGGTCTAAACCAAATTCCAGAAACATCAAAACCCGTTTTGGAGTCATTACCTATGGCAACTTGATAAATATCAAATTCCATCAAAACTATCTTTTGGGCATCAAACTGGCTAGCTTTTAATTTGATGAAATCCCATTGCTTTTTATACTTCTTTAAAGCGGTTTTCGCTTCAAAATTAGCAGATGTATGAGGCTTTATTACCTCTACTTTAATATTAGAGCTTTCAGGTATTTGCAGCTCTGCATTTACCAAAAAATGAAATGTCCCTTTATGTTCTGGTTGATTTCTGGCAAGCCAGTTAAGTGTTTGCTGAACAAAACCTATTTTGTGGCCATCCAGTTGAATATTTAAATCTACTATTAAATAATTCATTCAGTAAAGAGCAATCGTTTGGAATGTAATCTATAAAAAAAGCCTCTTTGATTTACTCAAAGAGGCCATAATTTGGGAGTGAGAATTAGTTTCCTTCAGTTTCTTCAGGAACTGTTACACCCATATGCTTAAATACTAAGTTCGTGATGTTATCAGAATCTGGAGCTACTAAAATTACAGGAGTAGTACCATATCCAGCATCAGAATTTAATACGTGTGTATATCCGTTTGCTTTAGCTACTTCGTCAATAGCAACTTGAATTTTGTCCATTACTGGAGCCAAAAGTTCACGCTGTTTGTTTTGGATAGCTACTTCAGAATTTTGTTGAAATTCTTGAATACCAGTTTGAGCAGTTTGAAGGCTCTTTTCTTTATCTTGACGAATTACCGGAGTCATCGTCGCGGCATTCTTTTGATAGCTTTCGTAAGATTTTTGAAATTCTGCTACTTTTTCTTGAAGTAATTTATCGTACTGAGCTTTCTCAGTAGTCAATTTTTCCTGAATTTCTTTAGAATCTGGTAGGTTTGTAAGGATGTAATCAATATTAGTGTACCCAATTTTCACCTGAGCGTTGGCACCAATACCTGCTAGCATTAATGCTGCAAAAAGGGTTGCGAAAAGTTTAATCTTCATTTTATACTTATTAGATTTAATTAATAACATTTTATTTAGTTTCTAGAATTCCTAGTTCTTCTAATACATAGTCCGTGTAATCATGACGCGGGTCTGTGTAAATCATGCTAATGTCAGACGCTTTGTCAAACAAGAACATTAGTTTTTTATCTCGAGCAACTTTCTCACAAGAATTATAAATGGCGTCCATAATAGGTCGCATAATTTCCTTTTTCTTTAGAAAGAGCTGCCCTTCAAGCCCAAATATACTATTATTCAGAGCTTTTACTTCTTCTTCTTTAGTCTTAATAGCTTTCAGTCTTTCTTTTTTCATGTCATCAGTCAGTAGAATTTCTTCCTGCTGATAGGCCATTTTCAAATCTTCAACCTCGCTATACTTCACTTGTATGTCTTTTACCCATTGTTCTGAGTAAGAGTTCATAGCTTCTATGGCCTCTTTATATTCAGGCATTTTTCCTGTAATAAACTCAGAATCAACATATCCAAATTTCTGAGTGAAGCCAGAAATCGAGATTAGCGACAAAAATAGAAAAAATAATGTCTTCTTCATCTTAGATTATTTTTCAAATGTGACAATTTTATTCTTTGGTTTTTCCTATTCGCTTTCTTTGACGAGCAAAATAGAGAAAAGTCAATTTCAAACTGTCTAATTAACGACTGCTTAACATATTAACGTATCTGCTGCCCAATACTGAAAGTGAAGTTTTTCAAACCTTTGTTTGCTACACCAGGAATTGGGTCAAAGCCATAACCGTAGTCAAAGCCAAGTAAACCAAAGGCAGCCATAAATACTCTAACACCTACACCAGCAGTTCTTCTAAGTTTAAAAGGGTTATAATCTTTATAACTTCCCCAGCTATTACCTGCTTCTAAGAAGGCTAGTCCATAAATAGTGGCTTGAGGGTTTAAAGAGATAGGGTATCTTAACTCGGTAGTGAATTTGTTATAAATGATACCACCTTGACGGCTAAGCTGTCCGTTCGAACTGCTTTCACCAGTAACATCTGCAGCTTGTTCTGCAAGTGTTTTCTCATGAACAATTCCTTCTTCGTAACCTCTTAGGCCAATAAGTTCCACACCAATATTTTGGGTATTTTGAAGTCCCATACCTGCTCCTCCAACTACGAACCTACCAAACGGACTATAATCAACATTAGGAGAGTAACGACCTAAGAAACCCATGTTAGCTTTAGCATGGAAAATTAGCTTTCCAACCACCGGAGAGAACCAGCTTGCGTCTAACATCCACTTATGTCCTTCAATCCACTTCACTTCTGCATCGTCGTTTTTGGTTCCAAAAGCAGAATAAGGAGGGTTGAATGTAGCATTTAAAACTATCGAAGAACCTGTTCTTGTAAATTGTGGGTTGTCTAAACTATATCTAGAAAGGTTCAATGCTAAGGCGATATCATGAGCTTGACCGTTTCTAAAGTTAGCTAATAAGAAGCTATTCTCTACATCATAGTACTGGTAAGATAAGCTACTACTGAAACTGAAATTTCTATCAGGCCAGTTAAGTCTTTTTCCAAAAGTTACAGAGCCACCAGTGTTTTTAAAGAATCCAGAGTAATAAGAGTTGCTACCTCCAAATCCGAGGCTACCTCCTAAAAGACCGCCAGCACCACCACCGTATAGTTTTTCGTATCTATCTAGAAGTTTTCCATAATCTTGAACCGAGTGGAAGAAGCTTACAGAGAAAGAGTTTGGTTTTTTACCACCTAACCATGGCTCAGTAAAGGAAATAGAATAGTTTTGGAAACCACCATTTGCTTGAAAACGTATGGCAAAGCTCTGACCATCACCTTTAGGAAGTGGCTTGTATAGCCCTTGGCCAAATTTTAAAACATCTTTAATGGCAAAGTTATTAAAGACAATACCGAAAGTTCCTACAAAACCTTGAAGACCACCCCAACCACCAGAAAGTTCAATCTGGTCATTAGACTTTTCTTCTACATTATATTCAATATCAACAGTTCCATCAGCTTGAGGAATTGGTCTTGGATCTATCTTTTGAGGATCGAAGTATCCAAGCTTAGAAAGCATTTGAGTAGTTTCAATAAGGTCAGTCTTACTAAACTTCTGTCCTGGTTTAGTAAGTAACTCCCTCATGACCACGTGGTCAGATGTTTTGGTATTACCGTTAAGAATAATTCTATTAATGATGGCTTGTTTACCTTCAAAGATTCTCATTTCAATGTCAATAGAATCTCCTTCTACAGCTACCTCTACAGGCTGACAGCTAAAATATAGATAACCATCGTCCATGTAAAACGAACTTACATCGTTTTGAGGAATACCGTTTATTTTTTTATCAAGGTCTTCTGGATTGTATAAATCACCTTTCTTAATATTAAGAATCATGGCAAGCGTATCAGAAGCGTGCAGATAGTTTCCTGACCAAGTAATATTTCTATAATAAAACTTATGGCCTTCATTAATGTCGATGTAAACGTCAACATTTCCAGAAGGATTTGCTACCACGGAGTCAGAAACTACTTGTGCGTTTCTATAACCACTCTTGTTTAGCCAAGCCACTGCAGCTTTTTTGTCTTCCTTGTATAATTTAGGAATATATTTTGATGGACTAAAAAGCCTCATTGGAGCCCTAGCTTTAGTCTTCTTGAACTTTGATAAAAGCTTCCATTCCGGTACTTCTTCTACGCCAGTAACATAAATATTGTCAATTTTTACTTTGTCTTTTTTATCAATGTCAAAAATAAGCGTGGCATTATTAACTCTTAACGTATCGTCAATTTGCTTAACTTGAACGGCCGTATTAAGAAAGCCTTTTTCTATATAGTATTTTTTAATTGTTAGCTGAATATTCTTAACAAGTGCTTCGGTAATAACTTTACCTCTGTTTTCACTGATAGATTCTTCTACCGTTTCAATCTCACTTTTCTTTATACCAGTAAGTGTGATCTTGTTTAACCTTGGTCTTTCCTTAAGATCAATTTCTAGATAGGCTTTTTTATCTTCAATTTTTGTGACATTGATAGAAGCATCTTCAATAATACCTTGGTCCATTAATCTTCTTATCGCAGAGCTAATAGCTTCACCAGGAATTGAAATCTGGTCGTTTACGCTTAAGCCTGATACGGAAATCAGTGTATTTGGGTCAAGAAATTTAACGCCAACAACGGTTATTCCACCAATAATATATTCTTGAGGATTGTCGTATCTAATCTCATCAATAGGATTAGTTTTTGGTGTTTTACTTCCAACACCAATAAATTGAGCGTAAGTAGTGCTTCCGCAAAGAAGCATTAAGGCAGTAATAAAACTGAATTTTATATTTTTGAGCATAAATGCTGTTTTAAGGCTTCTTAACCTGATCTCCTGTTTTTCCAAATCTTCTTTCTCTTTGCTGGTAAGTATAAACAGCATTAAATAAATCTTTCTTTCTAAACTCTGGCCAAAAAATATCGTCTAAAAATAATAACTCCGCATAGGCTGACTGCCAAAGTAAGTAATTACTAATACGATGATCTCCGCCAGTTCGCACCAATAGATCCACTTCAGGACTTTCTTCAGTAGCTAAGTAACGACTAAATGAGGCTTCGTTTATATTATCAATATTAATTTCACCTTTTTTAACTTTTGAAGCTATTTCTTTTACCGCCTGTATAATGTCCCATCTTCCGCTATAGCTTAAGGCTAAATTTAGTGTCAAACCAGTATTGTTCTCAGTGAGTTTTATACCTTTTAACATTTCTTCCCTTGCTGATGCAGGTAAAGAATCTAAATCGCCAATAGTTTTTAAGCGAACGTTGTTCTTATTTAAATCTGGGATTTCTTTAGCTATGGTTGACACCAAAAGCTTCATGATACCATCAACTTCTAGTTTTGGTCTATTCCAGTTTTCAGTAGAAAAAGTATAAAGGGTTAGGTATTCAATGCCAAGTTCACCGCAGGCTTCCACAGTTTCTCTAACTGCTTTAATGCCATGATGATGCCCGAATATCCTCATAGCACCTTGTTTTTTAGCCCATCTACCATTCCCATCCATTATAACGGCGATGTGTTTGGGCAAATTGCTTTTATCTATTTTATCTATTGACACAGGTATCTAATGAGATTCTTGTTCTGAAAATGAACGCAAATGTAAGGAAATTAGGTAGTAATAGAAAGATAAGTCTTACCTTCTTGGGTTGGGGCATCTAACACCAGAGAAAACATAACTTAAGGTTACGTTGGCATAGAAAAATCTATCTCTTACGTGTGCGTTAGGGGTTGAATACTTTAAAGGCTCTCCCACTATATCAGGATATGTGTTTTTATAGGGTTCAGTTTCGTCATCAAAATATCCGAAACCGTCAAAGTAATCACTGTTGGATTTCTCCATAGCTAATTTACAGCCGAATGAGCCGCTTATATTCAATTTGGCATTTAATTCTTTTTTGTAACCAAAGCCGTAAGAGAGAGCTTTACTTGGAGAATCTACTTCATCAGAGAATGTGAGGCCATTTGCATGAAAGTTTCTTTTAGGCATTCTATATTGCTCAATTCCTAAGAAAAGAATGGGGGTCCATTTAGAACGGACTATGGTGCCGGAGGCTCGAAAGTTTAAGAAGTTATATTCTAAATCTAATCCCCAGTTCATTATTTGCCCATCGAAATGCCAGTCTCTTGCCTTGTTTAATGGGTTGGAGCTTAGTCCGTCTTTACCCGTGATAAAACCATACATACTTCGGCCTTTTAAGGAAAAAGCTCTAGAGAAATTATAGCGAACCATCACGTTCGCCGCAGGTCTAGCGAGTAATGGATTAAAATTTGGATTAAGATCTCCCCTGTAAAACGTAGCACCCGTACCAAGACCAACTTCTAAAGCTTGCCCGTGACAGGCGATAGAAAAGAGAAAAAGGAAGCCGATTAAATGGGTTTTATTCAAGTTGATTTTGCTAAATTATTTTAAAACAGGGCACTTTATTTTATCACTTATAATATAAGAAATAGTGATTTGAGTGGTGCCGTATAAGTCTTTTAGAAATCCTTTAGAACCTCTTTGTTTACTTATAGAACCTTCGGGTCCATAGAATGATGCAAGGGTTTTCAAGGGTTCAGGTCCTGCAGATGCATTTAATTTCTCAGGGTCGCCGTAAATCTGCAATATTTGCTCAAGTCTATTTATGCCACTTCTCGAACTAATAGCTTCTCCTGCTCTATATGAAAGCAATTTTGACATTTCTCCGCCATAATTCTCTAATTGTGCTATGTCTGCATAATTACCTGGCCCTACATCGTCAAGGTAGTCTGTATTCGTGATTCTTAAATTACCCTCTAATGTAATGTCAATTTTATCGTTGACCCTCATTCGTATGCCGAGACCCAATGGAATTACTGCTTGAACTAAAGAGTATGATTTAATTCCACTATTGGGTATTGCTTGTCCAGAAGTATTGTACTGTCTTAATGATTGCCATTTACTCCCTGATGTTGTTGTACTACCGACTGGAAGCGTTGCTTTTGGGTCATGAGCTATTAGCCCGATGCCTATAGTAGCGTAAGGAGTGAATTTATTTCTATTTCTAGCTCCACCTTTGCCATTATTTGGTATAAGATTAAATATACCACTTAGGGCTACCTCCTTTACATCATTTCTGAAGTGTAGATTTCGGATAAAGGATTGATAAAATAAGTCAAGGTTATCTACACCATATGTGTAATCATCTCCTAATAACCTTACCCAAGATAGCTGAACGCGTATAGCAGCGTTAGGCGTAAGGTACTTTGTATAATTTGCGTTTAAATTAAATCTCACGTTCTTATATAATGAACGGTAAAAATGAGAGGGGAGAGCTAAATCTCCAATGTAGTGGGCAGAACCTGCACCAAAACCAACGGTAGTATATTGATTTACCACATTTTTAGGTGAGAAAAGACCTTGCGAATTCGCAGCTCTACCTATCAAAATCATTGATAAGATTAGGAAGCCAAATGTTATTTTTTGAGACTTTGCCATGCTTTGAGTAAAATTCGTTTTCAGAACGTAATTTTTCGTTTTTTTATTGCTAGGCAATCAAGAAGTCTCTTCTAAACTTGGAAGTTTGGTTCTATTTCTAACATCACTGCCCCAGCCAAGTTTGGCTCTTAGTGTGTCTAGAAAGTCGGAACCATCTAGTGTAATTAATTTAGCCTTAAAAGACTCTTTACTAATGGTAATTTCGCTATCTACATCGCCTATTACCTTTGCACGTGAGTCCATTGAAACCAAGTAGTTATTACTTCTACTTTCCACCTTTAAAGAAATGATACTTGATTTAGGTACTATCATTGGTCTTACAAACAAATTATGCGGACAAATCGGTGTAATAATAAAATTGTCCGAATGAGGCATTACTAATGGACCACCGCAGCTTAATGAATAACCTGTAGAGCCAGTAGCAGAAGCCACCATAAGACCATCCGCCCAATAGGAGTTTAAAAACTCTCCATTTATGAACGCATGAATAATAATCATAGAAGAAGTATCAGTCTTCGAGATTGCTATTTCATTTAAGGCAAAGTTCGTGCCTGATTTAAAAAGTTCTATTTCAGAGTCGGCATGAAGCATGCTTCGCTCATCAAGTTTGTACTGTTTTTTGAGTAGTTTTTGAACTGCTGATTTTATCTCAGTAGGCTGAATTGAAGTAAGGAAACCCAGTCTACCAAAATTTACACCTAAAATTGGCTTTTCGCTAGCACCTACTTTACTTACAGTTTCTAGAAATGTTCCATCTCCTCCTAAACTTAAAACGATATCAATATCCTCCTTACCGTTAAAAGAGACTGTTTTTTCGGTTAATGGTGAGATTTCGGCGGCGGAAAGTATTTTTCTGAAAGAGTCAGAAACCTGAACGTTTAATTGGTTTTCTGCCAGTTCCTCAAAAACCATTTGAACTAAATGCTTGTCCTCAGGTTTGAAATCCCTTCCATGGACTGCGATATTCATAAATTTCCGATTTTAAATTTCAAGATATTTCATCAACTGCTCATAACGTTCTAAGTCAGGATAAGAATTGTTAGCTCGTTCATTTATCTGAGCTACCTTATATCCAAAGCGTTTAAGGCTGTTTATAGCAGGGTCTATCTCCTTTTTATTCAGCTTAATAATAAAGTGATAGTCGTTTTGGTTTTCTTGAGATAGGTATAGTTTCTCTATTCTTAAACCCTCCGTTTCTATAATTCGGCTAATGTCTGAAAGGCTGTAATCTTTTTCACTGATTTCTAGGCTCATTAAGCCTCCATTTCCAGAGAATTGACCAGCTATTACTTTTTTATAGATGTCTACAGTTTTTATGCTCCCAAGGTATTTATTCTCGAAATCAACAACTGGACACACTTCTATATCCTTATTGATACAGTGTTCTGCTAACAATAATAAGTGTTGATTCTCTTTGACCTCTACATTGCTAAATTTGATAGGAACTAGAGAGAGTTTGGTTTCGTCATCAAAATTGAAAAGAATATCTTTTTCAATAACTCCTAAAACCTCTGATTCATGGACAAGTACTAACTGATTAAGGTTTTCTTCTTCCATGTACAGCAAAGCGGTGCCCACTTTATCATCAATGTCTAAAGCAGGTAAGTCTTTCTCTATGAGGTCTCTGGCAAGCATTTAGGCAACAACTGGTTTATTGATTTTGACTAAAAACTTTTCTAAAAACTGATTGAATTCAACAGGACGTTCCATCATAGGAGCATGGCAACATTTGTCAATAAAATGCAGCTCCGAATTTGGAATTAACCTATTAAACTCATGTCCAACATGTGGAGGAGTAATAGTGTCATTCAAACCCCATATTAAGCAAGTGGGTACCTTGATGTTAGTTATCTCGCTAGCCATATTGTTTCTTTGAGCCGATTTGGCAATTTGAACAATATTCATGCATTTCGGAATACTACTTGTGATTTCAAAACATTCATCCACTAGTTCTTTAGTGGCTGTTTTTGGGTCATAAAAAGTATATTCTACTCTTTCTTTAATGTAGTCGTAATTCCCTCTTTTGGGGAAAGAGCCCCCCATAGTGTTTTCAAAGAGTCCTGAGCTACCTGTTAAAACTAGCCCTGCTACATCTTCTGGGTGAGCGAGTGTGTAAAGTAAACCAACATGGCCTCCTAAAGAATTACCCAAAAGAATCATGTCTTTTAGCTTAGTCTGCTCTACAAAACCTTCTATGAAAGACAATAGACCTTCTAGGCTAGCCTGACGCATAGGCATGTCATAAATGGGCATGAGTGGAATAATAACACGGTAGTTTTCTTTAAAACCCTTAACCACGTCATTGAAATTACTCAACGCACCAAAAAGACCATGAAGCACCAGCAAAGTGGGGCCATTGCCTTCATCTACATAATTATATTTTCCTTCTGTTTTTATCTGGTATGTCATATAAAGGGTTTAACCCTAGATGAAATGTTTCAGCGGTAAAGGTCTTGGTAATTATTGAATAATCAAACAAGAGAACTTTAACTTAAATTAATTGAACACTTTCTTTAATCTACAATCTATAAAAAATCTTTCTAAACTATGTAGAAAATGGGTGTATAGTTTAACTACTGAATTTGTCGAGCTGCTTAATTAAGACCTCAAAATCTTTAGGGTAAGGGGCTTCTGCTTCAATTACCTCTCCGTTTAAACCCTTGAAAGATATTTTTTTAGCATGAAGGGCTACTCTTTTTATTAAAGGAAGTTCTTCGTCACTTTCTTTAAGATTGAATTTCCTTTTGATGTTAGACAAGAAAATGTATTCTCCATTATAGGTAGGGTCACATACAATGGGAGCATCTAGGCATAATAAGTGAACACGTATTTGGTGCATTCTTCCTGTAACAGGGTAGCATCTTAGTAGGGTATGCTGATTGTACTTTTTCTCAGTGAAGAATACTGTTTCAGCTATTTTACCTCTTTTTCTGTCAATTTTAACACCAGTTTTATCCTTTAAAATTGCTATTGGAAGGAAAACAGAAATGCTTTCTAAATCATGTACACCATTAACTAGGGCATGGTATTCTTTTTTTATTTCTCTATGCTCAAACTGCATGGAGGCGTTTCTATAAGCTTCAGGATTTTTTGCTAGTAACAAAATGCCAGAAGTCTCTTTATCAAGTCTATGACAAAGCTGAATGTCTTCAAAGTGCTCTTTGGCTAATTTTAAAATACTCAAGCTTCTGTCACCAGTTCTTTCTGGTAAAGATGAAACAAACGGAGGTTTGTTTATCAATAAATAGTCGTCATTTTGAAAAACTATAAGGTCTTCAAAATTGATGTTTTTAGGAGCCTTTTTATATTTAGAAAGTTCTATCAAATTATATTCCTTTAGATAAAGTAAATGAAAACCTAGTGCCGGTTTCGGCCGTTGAGCTTACATTAATAGTAGATTTGTGAGCATTTAATATGTGCTTAACAATAGCCAAGCCCAATCCAGTTCCACCAGTTTCTCTACTTCTGCTTTTGTCAACCCTATAAAAACGCTCAAATATTCTTGCAAGGTGGTCTGCCGAAATTCCTGGACCATCGTCTTCTACCACAATGAGATAGTGCTCGTCAAATTCTTGAAATTCAACACTCACCTTTCCGTTCTCTTTGCCGTATTTTATGCCATTGTCTATAAAGTTAGTTAACACTTGATAAATCCTTTGAGCATCCGCCACCACAGCACATTCTTCAATTCCTTTTGGTTTTATTTTGAGGTGAATTCCTCTTTTATCTGCCTTGTTTTCAAGTTGTTCAAAAATGTCTTCCGTTATGCTGACTATGTCAACAATTTCAAAGTTCATTTTAATATCACCGGTTTCTACTTGGGTAAGTACTACAAGGTCTCTAACTAATGCGTCTAATCCATCTAAGCTTTTTGCAGCTTTTTTTAAGAATCTTTTTGCTACAGATGGGTCGTCTTTTGCCCCATCTAAAAGTGTATGAACAAAGCCTTGTGCGGCAAAGATTGGTGTTTTTAGCTCATGGGAAACGTCGGCCAAAAACTCTCTTCTGAAAGCCTCCATTCTTTTTAATTCGTCAATCTCAATTTGCTTGGCATTTACATAATCTGATATCTCGTTATTAAGCTTATTGAAAGGATTGAAGCTTCTAAAGACCGACTTCTTTTTTATGTCTAAGTCGCCAATTTTAAGTTTTTGAAGTGTATCGTAAATTTGCTTGACCTCTTTAAGTAAGAGAATGTCTAGCATGACATAAGCCGTAAAAAAGGCCGTGAGGAAAGAACCAGCACCCGCCACAAAAAGAATATTAGTGGTACACTCTGGTATAAAACTCAGAAATAGCATGGTGATAGAAGATACTATCCCTGCTAATAAAAACGCAATCCACCTTGGAGATAATTTCATGTCAGTTTTGGAGAAGAACAAAATTGACCATTTTATATGGCCTTTTCAAAAAAGCCACCTAAATCTCTACAGATAATTTAGGTTTATTTTGAATTAAACATGTAACCAAGCCCTTTTAGGGTTTTAATTACATTATCCCCAAGCTTTTCTCTAACTTTTCTAATGTGAACATCTACTGTACGCTCCACCACATATACGTCAGCTCCCCAAATCTTATGAAGAAGCTCAGTTCTAGAATGTACGTTGTCAGGTTTTTTTGCCAGTTGGAAAAGTAATTGAAACTCTTTTTTAGGAAGTACAATCTCGTCGCCATCTTCTTTTGTGACCGAGTAGTTTAAACTATTAATAATAAGACCACCTATTTCAAGAATATCTTCTTCGTTGTTTTTGTCAAAGCCTTTTCGAAAGTGAGCTTTAATTCTACTAATAAGAGGTCTTGGTTTAATAGGCTTTGTAATGTAATCATCGGCACCTGCCTCAAAAGCAGCTATCTCAGAAAATTCTTCCGCTCTCGCGGTCAAATAAATGATATGAATGTCTTTTAAATTAGGGTCTTCTTTTATTTGTCTTCCAGCTTCAATACCGTCTAAAACCGGCATCATTATATCCATCAGGATTATGTCTGGCATAAAAGAAGCAGCCTTTTCAATGCCTTTAAGACCATTATTTGCTGACTTTACCTTGTAACCTTCTTTTTTTAAGTTGTAGGTTAAAAGTTCGATGATGTCTTCGTCATCATCTACTAATAGTATCTTGCCTGCCATTAATTTCTTTGGTCTATGTTAATTGAATGCAAAGATAGAAGTTGAATATTAACTAATTGTTAAGAACCACTTGGTGGTCAAGTTTTATTCTAAAAAGCTCTCTTTGTTCGTTCGTAAACAAAATTGATTGGTTTGTGTCAAAAATCACAGCTTCGGTTTGTTTTCTTTTAGTTTTGATGCAAGCCAAAGGATTTTTGAAGTCAATGGTTTCATTTTCAATTCCAAAGAAAAGTAATTTACCGTAGGTCAAAAGGATAAACGATTGCTGGTCTGGGCTGATGTCTGCCGCTGTGACTTGTTGTTCTATTGGAAACTCATTTTGAGGACTTATAGAATAACTTCCTGCAGTATCTGGTAAAATATAATGTTTGGTAACACGGTTCTGCTCTTCTCTGCTTTTAGAAAAAAGATGAAGTTGGCCATTAAACCAAAAGAATGCCTCGCAGTCAAAGTTCTTTTTTAAGGCAGGAAACTTATTTTGGTCTGTGTATTTAAATCTTATTTCTTCTGTTTTTGTGCCGTTTACCTTATAAATAATCAAATCGGTACGACTGTTTCCATTGTTACCATAGTCTCCAATATAAATATTGCCTTTATCATCTTTTGCAAGTTCTTCCCAGTCTATGTTTCTAGCTTTTAAAACTTCCAAGCTGTCGGTAACCTGTCCTTTCCTGTTTATTTTAAAGAGCTTATTGCTACCGCCACTATCATTATTTGTCCAATAAGTATTGTCTTCTGCTTTTGCTAAGCCAGAGCTTTCGGCTACCTGTTGGTCAAGTTTTCCAATTTTCGTGATTTTACTTTTATCTCTATAGTTTTCGAGCCCCTTTTCTTTTTCTGGCACACAGGAGCATGTCGCTATTTTAAAAGCGAAGTATAATATGGCTAACTGAGATTTAAACATAAGAGAAGGTGCTTTTTTATAGAAGATAAAATTACTTCTGAAAAAGTATTTTGGAAGTAAAAAACTCTATTTTTGACAAAAGAGCTATTAAAATATGTCAAACACAAAGACTTCACCTTCGGTAGTACTTGCTGCCAATTTACTCATAGGCGTAATTTTAGTTTTTATCCTTTGGGTATTGAAAGATGTGCTGGTTCCGCTAGCTTTTGCAGGAATTTTAGCGATACTTCTTTTGCCCGTTTGTGCGTTTTTGGAAAGGAAAAAGTTTCCAAGAGTACTGGCTATTACATTGACAATTTTAATCGTTTTTGGATTAGTCATTTTGGTAATTACGCTAATGGTAGGCCAAATTAGGTCTTTGGACGAAGTCTGGCCACAAATGCTGGAAAAAGGAGAAGAGTGGCTGAAGGTGGGGCAAACGCTGTTATCAGAAAAACTGAATATGCAGCAAGCTGAACAGCTTACCAAAGGAAGAGAGTATTTGACCGAGTTATTAAAAAGTAGTAGCTCACTTATTTCTGGAACACTTTCTAACACCACTGGTTTCTTGGCTAATCTAGCACTTATTCCACTTTATGTGTTTTTGATGCTTCTTTATCGCGATTTTTTTCAAGAGTTCCTTTTTAAACTTTTCAAAAGAGTAAGCAAAGAAGGAGTGAACACGGTGACAAACAAGATTAAGGATGTTGCTCAAAATTACATGTCTGGTTTACTTTTAGTGATATTAATTATTGGGGCTTTAAATACGCTGTCGCTCTTACTATTAGGAATTGACAATGCTTTTTTCTTTGGTTTCTTTGCGGCTGTATTAGTTCTAGTGCCTTATATCGGAGTAGCTATAGGCTCTGTTTTACCTATCATATTAGCTTTAATTACTAAGGATTCTGCTTGGTATGCGGTGGGTGTTGCCTTAAGTTTTGGAGTGATTCAGTTTTTGGAAGGTAACTTCATAACACCCTATATAGTGGGTTCTAAAGTTAGTATCAATAGTTTCGCCGCTATAGTCGCTTTAATTCTTTTTGGAAATCTGTGGGGTATAGGTGGCTTGGTTTTGGCTTTGCCTCTTACAGCCATTATTAAAGTTATATTTGACTCGGTAGACAAACTGAAACCTTGGGGTTTTTTATTAGGTGATGTGGAAGAAGATTAGTTCATAAAAGAAAGAATATCTTCAATAAACTCACGGTTATTGCTCAGTCTAGGTACCTTATTTTGGCCGCCAAGTTTACCTCTCTTTTCCATCCAATTATAAAAAGTGCCTTCATCTACAAAATGTACTTTGGGCATACAAAGAGCCAAATCACCACGTCTTTTGGCGTCATAATCTGAGTTTACTCTTCTGAGTGTATTGTCAAGCTTTTCTATAAAAAGAGAAGGGTCTTCTGGTTTAGAATTACATTCAATTATCCATTCGTGCGAGCCTTTTTGTCTTCCTTGCATATAAACAGGACCAGCGGTAAAGTCTTTTACAGATAAACCCGTGGCTTCGCAAGCTGCCGTTATTCCTTTCTCAGCATTTTCAATAATTAACTCTTCACCAAAGGCATTGATAAAATGTTTAGTACGTCCTGATATTTTTATTCTATAAGGCGTTTTACATGTGAATTTGACGGTATCGCCAATTTTATAACGCCAAAGTCCAGCATTGGTCGAAATTAAGATGGCGTAGTTTTTATCTAATTCTACTTCGTCAATGGTTAAGGTTTTTGGGTGTTCTTCTTCTATGTTTTCCATCGGGATGAATTCGTAGAAAACACCATAATCTAGCATTAGAAGCATTTCGCCTTCTTTTGAAAGGTCATCTTGAACGGCAAAGTAACCTTCAGATGCATTATAGGTTTCTAAATAACGTACATCGCTAGAGGGGAAAAACTTGGTTTTAAATAACTCACGGTAGGGTTGGAAATTGACAGCTCCATGTACAAATAACTCAAAATTAGGCCAAAGCTCCAGTAAATTATCATGACCGGTTTCTTCCATAAGTCGCTCCAGAAATACTACGGTCCAGGTAGGTACACCTAAAATACTGGTGAGGTTTTCTGATTGACATATCTCAATCATCTTGGAAAGTTTCTCTTCCCAATTATCTAAAAGAGCTATTTCAATTGGGGGCGTACGCAAATACTCAGCCCACTGGGGTAAGTTTTGCATAATAATAGCCGAAATGTCGCCTACTTCAGTTTTGCTATTGAAAGGGTTATCTTGTAAAGAACCGCCTATAGAAAGGCCTTTTCCTTCGAATAATTTAGCTTCAGGATGTTCTGATAAATATAATGTAATAAGGTCTTTTCCACCTTTATAATGACAGCTTTCTAAAGACTCATCTGAAACTGGAATGTATTTACTTTTGGCATTAGTGGTACCGGAAGACTTAGAAAAAAAGTTGATGGTACTAGGCCAAATAATGTTTTGCTCTCCTTTTAAAACTCGCTCTATATAAGGATAGAATGTTTCATAGGAAACTATCGGAACTCTGTTTTGAAAATCAGATACCTTGCTTATTTCAGCATAGCCGTGAAGTTTCCCAAATTCGGTTTTTCTGGCTTTATAAATTAAACCTTTGAACTGTTGAATTTGAGTATCATGAGGGTTGATTCTAAATTCGTTTATACGCTCAATTCGCCTTTTGATAAAGAAACCTAGAATGTCATTTAAAACGCTCAATAGATTATTTTTTGTTCAAAGAAAATAGAATTTAAAGTCTTTACAAACTTTTTGCTCTGTTTGGATAATCTGTGATAAGACCATCACATCCCATCTCCTTTACAGACTTCATGTCTTTAAGGTCATTTACCGTCCAGGGGATAGCTTTAATGCCTAATTGATGAAGTCTTTTGACTTTAGATTTATTTAAATGATGGAAGTATGGACTCCATATATCAGGCTTGAAGCCTATTATATTTAGGTTTAAATCTATATCATTATCATTATAGGGCTCTATCAATGCAGATAAGGCTACTTTTTCATATTCACCGGCATTCATTCTAGTATACCAATATTTAAGAATATTGAAGTCAAAGCTCTGAATAGTAACTCTTTCTGCATCTAGTTTTTCGAAAATAACATCGTAAACTAAATCTGAAAATTCTGGAGCTTCAGGTTGAGACACTCTATAGTCTTCTACTAAACTTTTAAGCTCAATGTTATAGTTTAAGGGGGCTACACCCTTTTTCTTGGCATACTTCTCTGCAGCTTTTATCACATCTTTTAAAAGAGGTTTGTGAATCGCCATTTTTTCTTGTTCAGGAAAGTCTGGATGCCCTCTAAGTCCTACGTCATAAAGTTTAATTTCTTTATACGTCAATTCGTATAGGTTACCTATGTTTTTCTGAGTTATTGGATTACCGTCTGGGTCAGTGGTAATGGCAGGGTTAAAGAAGTTTTCATGCGAAACCACTACTTTTTTGTCCTTTGATATAACTACATCTAGTTCTAAAGTATGAACTCCTTCGTCAATAGCTCTATAAAAAGCTGGAATGGTGTTTTCTGGCATTAAACCCCTAGCACCACGGTGCCCTTGAATTTCAAAATCATGCTGTGCCATAAGAATAGTATTACCTAATATTAATAAGGAAGAGGCCAAAAGCCATTTTTTCATTTTAGACATGTCTATAGTTCAGTAAGCCGATTGTCCGCAAGTTAATGATGCTTTTATGATTTTAGGTGAAATATCTGTAATACCTTTAAATTCTCTAATTATAGTTTGAAAAGGATTAATACTTAATTTTGACTCACCGATAAAATCAACAATTTTAAGAGATGCAAATCAAGGAAATACTCGCTCTTACTCCAGAAGAGCAAAACATAGAAGTAAAAGGATGGGTAAGAACTAAAAGAGGGCAGTCTGCACTTTCTTTTGTGAGTATTAATGATGGGTCTACCATTAATAATATTCAGGCAGTTATGGACGGGGAGAAAATTCCGGAAGAACTGATGAAGAAAGTAAGCTGTGGAGCTTGCGTAGCTGTTAAAGGAAAATTAGTAGCGTCTGCAGGTTCTGGTCAAAACGTGGAAGTTTTGGCTGAGGAGCTTGTAATATACGGTGAGGCCGACGAGTCATTTCCTATTCAACCTAAAAAACATAGTTTAGAGTTTTTGAGAGAGAAAGCTCATTTAAGATTCAGAACGAGTACTTTTTCTGCTGTCTTTAGAGTAAGGCATGCTCTCTCTTATGCGGTGCATCAGTTTTATCATGAAAGAGGTTTTTTTAATCTTCATACACCTATAATTACAGCGTCTGATGCCGAAGGTGCTGGTGAGATGTTTAGGGTATCTACTTTTGAACCAAATAAAGCTCCTTTGACAGAGGAAGGTGAAGTAGATTTTAAAGAAGACTTCTTTGGAAGAGAAACGTCATTAACTGTTTCTGGTCAACTGGAGGGTGAATTAGGAGCTATGGCTTTGTCAAAAATTTACACTTTCGGTCCTACTTTTAGAGCGGAGAACTCTAATACTACAAGACACCTTGCCGAATTTTGGATGATAGAGCCAGAAGTGGCTTTTTATGATTTGAAAGACAATATGAATTTGGCAGAAGAATTTATCAAATATGTGATAAATGAAGCTATCAAAAATTGCCAAGAAGATTTAGCCTTTTTAGATACACGTTTTCAAAATGAGAATAAGGCAAAACCTCAATTAGAAAGAAGCGAACATACGCTTTTAGAGAAATTGGATTTTGTATTAGAAAATGATTTTGCAAGAATTACCTATACCGAAGCCATTGATATTCTTCTTAATTCAAAACCTCATAAAAAGAAGAAATTCAAATTTCCTGTAGAGTGGGGGATTGATTTACAATCTGAGCATGAGCGATATTTGGTAGAGAAACATTTCAAAAAGCCTGTAATTCTGACTGACTACCCGAAAGACATCAAAGCGTTTTATATGAAGCAAAATGATGATGGAAAAACGGTAGCCGCCATGGATGTGCTTTTCCCAGGAATAGGAGAGATGATTGGTGGTTCTCAAAGAGAAGAAAGCTTGACAAAGCTTAAGACAAGAATGGCTGAAATGGATATTGACGAAGAAAACCTTTGGTGGTATCTTGATACCCGTAAATTTGGAACCGCACCACATTCAGGTTTCGGCTTAGGTTTTGAAAGATTAGTGCAGTTTGTCACTGGAATGGGTAATATCAGAGATGTGATTCCTTTTCCAAGAACACCGGGGAATGTTGAGTTTTAAATGTTTCTAATTTGCATTCAGTTTTATGTTTTAATTTTAAATAATGAATGTTGAATTTCGAATGATGAAGTTTAAAGGTTAAGAGATTTGAGTGACAAACGAACATATGATCTTGAAGAGCGATTGATAAACTATGCAGTACAAATTATTGATGTAGTTGAAAACCTCCCGAATACAAAATCGGCAATTCATCTTGGAGGGCAATTATTGAGGTCTGGAACATCTCCAGCATTAAACTATGGAGAAGCTCAGTCTGCTGAATCAATCAGAGACTTTATTCACAAAATGAAAATTGTTCTTAAAGAGCTTAGAGAAAGTAAGATTAATTTAACTATTCTTGAAAGAAGAAATTTATTAACAGACCTTAGTGCTAAGAAAGAAACAAGTGAGCTTATTGCAATTTTCAACAAAAGTGTAATTACAGCGGAAAAGCGTAAAGTAAGTTAATTTAGCATTCAAAATTTAACATTTAATATTTATCATTTTCTAAATGTTCATCCCTCTACTAATATTTATTGCCTTAATAGGTGCCAACGTAATTATCAGTGTTTATCTGGAAAGGAAAGTGTCTGCTTTTATTCAGGATAGACTAGGACCCATGGAAGTAGGGAAGTGGGGGCTTTTGCAGCTATTTGCTGACTTGGTGAAACTGCTTCAGAAAGAAGATATTATTCCTGCAGCTGCAGATAAACACCTTTTCAAGCTAGCTCCAAAGCTTATTTTCATGGCAATTTTTGCTGGTTTTGCAGTATTGCCTGTCACTTCTACTTTGCAAGGTTCAGCTGCTCAAACAGGTGTTTTCTTTATTCTCGCCATTGTGAGTTTAGATATTGTAGGGATTTTGATGGCAGGTTGGGCTTCTAATAATAAGTATTCGCTTTTGGGAGCTATGCGTTCAGTAGCTCAAATAGTTTCTTATGAAGTCCCTTTAGGCTTAAGCGTGCTTTGTGTGGTAGTGGTTACACAAACACTTGACTTACAAGAAATCTCTTTCCAGCAAGGTTTGTTTTCTTCCGAGTCAAATTATCTTTTTGGTATTAAGAAGTTAGGCATTGATGTGAGCGAGGTAGGAGGCTTTTTGACATGGAACATTTTCAGGAATCCATTCTTGTTGATAGTTTATGTGATATTCTTTATTGCCACTTTGGCGGAAACCAACAGAGCACCCTTTGATTTGCCAGAGGCAGAATCTGAGTTAATTGCAGGTTATCATACAGAATACAGTGGTTTTAGATTTGCCGCCATCTTCTTAGCCGAATACGGCATTATGTTACTTGTATCCATTCTTGGGGCGGTCTTGTTTTTAGGAAGTTGGAATTCGGCCTTGCCAAATATTGGAAGTTTGAAATTGGCATTATGGACTACTGGTGAGCCTGGAAGTATTGCATCTTATGCGTGGGGAGCCTTTTGGTTATTTTCAAAAGCTTACGCAGCCATTTTTGTCATGATGTGGATTAGATGGACACTTCCACGTTTAAGAATAGACCAATTGATGTATCTCTGCTGGAAGATATTGACTCCTTTTTTATTGGTATTGCTTCTTATTTCTACCATTTGGAGGGTGTTTATGGTTTATTGATTTCTTAATTAATCAGATTGTAATGTTTTGGCTAAATAAAAGAAGTACTGCATTTTTAAATTTATTAATTGGCTTATTTTCATTGCTTCTTGTTTTTTCTTGTGCCACTTCCAAATCGATTGTTAGAAAGAAAGATGTTAAGTTACATTCAAATTTGAATCAAATAAGAATAGGCTATGAAACGGAAAATGCAATAATTTATATTGGAAAGGATGACGCAGTTTCTTTGACTGATAAGTTGCTGACAAGTAAAAAGTTACATCCTTTTTTTGATAAAGATATAAATCAGGATTTAAGGGGCAATCGTGATAGTTTAAAATTAATTCAAGATGAAAAACTAGTTGCTGATTGGTTGGCTAAAAGGAGTGCTTTTAATTTAAATGACAATAATTTTGCTGGATTTATTGACCAATGGCTATTAAGAGAATTAGTATTACAGGGTAAAGCCATAGTATATAATAAATTATCCAAAGAGTTTGAGAAAAGCATTATTTACACTTTTTACAGTGATGAGCTTGGAGGAGAGAGTTGTTTGTTCTCTTTCGAAAACGGTTTAATGTTTCATCGACAATTAATTGCCCTTGGGGAATGATGTGAGCAGAGCTTTTAGAAATTTATTCTTTTTATCAAAAAGCTATCGCTAATAAGAAAATAAGAACCCATGCCAAAAAACATCTCCAAAGAATTAGAAAATGCAATACTTACGCTGACTCAAAAAGAGAAGGACAGGCATTTGCTGCGTCTTATTGCCAAGAATCAGCTTTTGAGAGAGCAAATGCAGTTTACGCTATTGGAAGATGAGAGTGATTTGGGATGGCGTAGAGAAGAATTGGTAGACTTAATGGGGCAGATGTTTGATAAGCCTTATTCCTACATAGGTATTTTATTAAAGGATATTAGAATGGTTAGTGCCAAAATTACATGGCATAGAAGAGTTACAAAAGATAAATATGGAGAGGTAGATTTGGCTTTAACTTTGTTAGAGAAAGCCTTGTCAAATCATCAAAACCAAATAGCTAAAACCCATAAAAAGGCAGATAGCTTAAGGACGTATTTGGTAAGAAAAGCTCTTGCGGTAATTAAATACATTAATGCCCTTCATGAAGATTTTCGTATTGATTTTGTAAGTAGAATGGATAAGGTTTTATGGCAATTGCATACTTTTGAAACTAAGTACTTGGCTACTCTTTTAAAACTACCTAAGTCTCTAGATTAAGCAATGACAAAACCCATTCTTGTAATAAAATTTGGAACTTCGGCCATAAGTAATAAAAATGGCGAACCAGATGAGAATATCATAGGGCAAATAGCCCAAGAAGTAAGTCAACTTCAAAAGACCCACCACATAGTTTTAGTGTCTTCTGGTGCTGTAGGAGCAGGAAAGAAGTTTATCAATAAGTATGACGGTAGTTTGTCAAAAAGAAAAGCCGCTGCTGCCATTGGGAATCCAAGGTTGATTATAAAGTACAATGAAGCTTTTGAAAAACACGGCATTCAGGTAGCTCAGAGTTTATGCGAACGCAGGCACTTTGCTAACCGTGAATTGTTTTTAGAGCTGAAAGAAACCTATCAAGAGCTATGGGAAAATGACATTATTCCTATAGCAAACGAAAATGATGTGGTCTCGGACAGAGAGCTCAAGTTTTCTGACAATGATGAGTTGGCCACGCTGATAGCTGCGGGCTTTGGAGCTTCGCATTTAATGATTGCTACAGAATCAGGTGGATTATTAGATTCAAATAAAGAAGTGGTGAGCCATGTATCCAAAATTGACGAAAGTGTCATGGAGTTGGTAGATACCAGTAAATCTTCTCTTGGTACAGGCGGAATGTCTTCTAAATTGACTTTTACTAAATTGGCAAACAAGATGGGCATTAAAGTGACCATTTTTGGTATAAAAGCAGGGCAGGGCGGTATCTTGAAATCTTTTGAACAGAAAGAAGGAACCACTTTTGAGCCGGAGGCTATTAATCTTTCTGCTAGAAATAAATGGTTAATGAGCGGAGGTCTTACTACTGCTAGCGTGAAGTTAGACCAAGGTGCTGTGAAGGCTATAAAGAACCGAAAGAGTCTTTTAGCGGTTGGTATTACAGAGGTTTTAGGCACTTTTGGAAGTGGAGAAGTAGTAGAATTGACAGATAGCCAAGGTGAAGTTATAGCCATTGCTAGATGCAGAGAAGCTTCTATTGCCCTTAAAAAGAAGGCTCAAAATGTGATAGTGGCTCATGCCGACGACATAGTCTTGGTTTGAAATAAATAATAAGAAAATAGCATGGAAGCTTATAAAGAGCCACCCCAGTTTGATAAGAAGTTACTGATAGAACTAGTTAAAATGAAAATGCCTTTTGGGAAATATAAGGGTGTTTTGATAGGTGACTTACCCATACATTATTTAGAGTGGTTTTTAAGAAAAGGTGGTTTCCCTGAAGGAAAATTAGGCATGCTAATGTCGACAACCTATGAAATAAAGAATAACGGACTTCAAGAGATAATTGTTAAACTTAAAATGCTGGCAAATAGAGACAGCCGATATTAATATGAAGAAATACAGTATACTTTTCTTATCCCTGCTAAGCATTGGGGGATTGCAGGCTCAAAAGTTCAAAAAAGTACCTGAGTCAAAACTACAAACCAGTGAGGTGGAAAAACATATTCGCTTTTTAGCTTCGGACGAGTTAATGGGTAGAGAAACTGGGCACGCAGGAAATAATGCCGCCGCCAGATACATTGCCGAAGAGTTTAGAAGCTATGGCCTATCTGATGTCAATGCTGGTTCTTTTTTCCAGCAAGTACCCTTTGAGTTTTCTTATCAACCAGAAAATGCATCCATAAAGGCGGGAGACAATGTGCTAAAAGTTGGCGAAGATTTCCTTCTAATGAACGGTGGAGGTGTGCACCAAAAGAATGTAGAAAAAGTACATTTGCCTTACGGATGGGTTTCTGAAGATGGCTCTTATGATGATTTTGAAGGAATTGATGTTAAAGGCAAGGTAGTGGTAGTAAGCTTAGGCATGCCAGACTCTAAGGGCTTTAGAGAAATGCTGGGTGTGTCAAAAAGAAAAGAAGAAATAGCGAAGGAAAAAGGAGCTGTGGCTTTAATTGAAATATTTAGTGCACCTATTCCTTGGGGAGCTTTGGTTAATAACTTTGGCGATGGCAGTATTAGTCTTAAAGAAGATAATGCTACAGATTTTACAAGGATTCTAGTTTCGTCAGAAACAGCAAAGAAGCTATCAAAAGGATTGGTAGACGCATTAGATATTGAAATAAATGCCTTGTCTAAAAAATCGGCTAAGAGTCAAAATGTGATAGGCATGGTACAGGGTTCTGACCCTGTTTTGAGTAAAGATTTCGTGGTTTTGACAGCTCATTTTGACCATATAGGTATTAATGAAAATGCGGCAGAAGGCGAAGATTATATTTTTAACGGAGCTAGAGATAACGCCATTGGTGTAGCAGGGCTTTTAAGTGCTGCAAAGAGTTTGGCTGCTAAGCCAGGTAAAAGGTCGGTGCTTTTTATAGCATACACAGGAGAAGAAATTGGTCTTAGAGGGAGTGGGTATTACGCCGAAAATCCTTTAATTCCTTTGAAGCAATGTGTTTTTAACCTGAATATTGACGGAGCAGGCTATAATGATAAAACCAAAGTTACTGGCTTAGGTATAGCCAGAACAGGAGCAGAAGCCGAAATTACTAAAGCTGTAGAGGCTGTGGGTTTAACCTTGATAGATGACCCAACACCGGAGTTAGGTTTGTTTGACAGGTCTGATAATGTTCGTTTGGCAGCAAAGGGAATTCCTGCACCATCGTTTTCACCTGGTTTTACATCTTTTGATGATGAGATAGCCAAATACTATCATAAAGAAGCCGATGAAGCAGAGAGTTTAGATTTTGAATACTGTACGCAGTTTTGTAAATCTTATGCTTTTGCCGCTAGGCTAATTGCCAACAAAAAAGATACACCTGTATGGGTTTCTGGAGATAAATATGAGGCTGCGGGCAAAGAGCTTTACAAAGATTAAGAACTCATTTATGTAGTATTTTCTGCTTTTCTGATGATATTTCAACAAGATTAGTAGTAGTGTCTATATTTTTGAGAAAAAGTAGGAAAATCTCCTACACAAATTAAGTTTATACTTCAAATTATGCTGTTTATTTATTAAATTCGCAGCCTGATTTATGATTATCGAATTCATTTTTTTATAAAGAAAAACGCATAATGGCCGAAACTGCTAAGCTAATTTTAGGAGACAAAGAGTACGAATTTCCTGTATATACGGGCACCGAAAATGAAAGTGCCATAGATATTTCAAAGTTGAGAGGGCAATCTGGTTATGTAACTTTAGATTTAGGTTACAAAAACACTGGAGCCACTACTTCGGATATTACTTTTTTAGATGGAGAGAAAGGTATTTTAAGATACCGTGGATATTCAATCGAAGAATTAGCTGATAAGGCAGATTTCTTAGGAGTTTCTTACCTATTAATATATGGTGAGCTTCCTAATCAAACTCAATATGACGAGTTTGTTCATGAAATTACGCACCATACCATGGTGAATGAAGACATGAGAAAGATATTTGATGGCTTCCCGGTTAACGCACATCCAATGGGCATTATGTCTTCATTGGTTAGTGCTATGAGTGGTTTCTATCCAGAGTCTTACGGAAGTAACAACGATAAGGATGTAGACCTTCATATTATAAGATTAATGGCTAAGTTGCCTACTTTGGCTACTTGGTGTTACAAAAAGTCTCAAGGGCATCCAATTAACTACCCAAAAAACAAATTAGACTATTGTTCTAATTTCCTTCACATGATGTTCGGCTTACCAGTTGAAGATTATGAGATTAATCCAGTGGTAGCTAAGGCTCTTAATAAATTATTGATTCTTCATGCTGACCATGAGCAAAACTGTTCTACCTCTACAGTAAGACTAGTAGGCTCTTCTCAAGCAAACTTGTATTCATCTATTTCTGCTGGTATTTCTGCCCTTTGGGGACCACTTCATGGTGGAGCTAACCAAGCGGTGATAGAAATGCTAGAAGCTATTAAAGCTGATGGCGGAGGTGTTCAAAAATACCTTGACAAAGCAAAAGACAAAGAAGACCCTTTCAGATTAATGGGCTTTGGACACAGAGTTTATAAAAACTTTGACCCAAGAGCTAGAATCATCAAAAAAGCAGCTGACGAAGTGTTAGAAGCTTTAGGAATTGATGATCCAATTTTAGATATCGCTAGAGGTTTAGAAGAAGCAGCATTGAATGATGAATATTTCATCAAAAGAAAGCTTTATCCTAACGTAGATTTTTACTCAGGTATTATTTACAGAGCCTTAGGTATTCCAGTTAACATGTTCACAGTAATGTTTGCCATTGGTCGTCTTCCAGGTTGGATAGCACAATGGAAAGAACTTCGTGAGGCTGGTCAGCCAATTGGTCGTCCACGTCAGATATACACTGGTCCTAAAGAAAGAGCCTTTGTTGATATTGCAGATAGATAATTTCTGAATATTGATTTCATTAAAAAGCTTTCAAGTTTAATACTTGAAAGCTTTTTTTATGCCTTTTAGTCAGGAGGCTAAAAACAAAAAAGGAGTAACCAAATTGGCCACTCCTCTTATTTATCTAAGGTTCAAGTATTTAAGCTCGAGAACGCACAGCATCTAGAAAAGCGTCTTTTCTTCTTCTGCTAATCTCTGCGTTTAAATTATTTATTAGTCTAACCGTTTTTGTTCCACCATTCATCTGAATGCTGGCAATATGGTCTAGATTTATCATGTAGGATTTATGTGTTCTGAAAAAAGAAAACTGTGTAAAGGTTTTCTCCATTTCCTTTAAGGTTTTAGAGATAATTATTTGCTCTCCGTCTTCTAAAGAAATCTCAGTATAATTGGCGTCTGCTTTCAAACGAACAATTTGACTCGGTTTCACATGTCTTTTGCCTATTAATCGTATTTCTGATGTCATCATTGTAAGTCTATGGAAAGGTTCTGGTCGAATTATACTTTAATGACTCAAACTGATGAAGAATGGTTGTAAGCGGATACAAAAAAAGTTAAAATTCCGATTAAATCAATTTCTCTCCTTTTATCCCACATCCCTTAAATGCTAGTTAAACCTTAACTATTTTTGAGAAGACAACTATAAAAAAACAGCACGTGAGTAATATTTTAGATATTCGGCATATAGTTAAAAACTACGCCAACCACCTTGCCTTAGATGACGTCAGTATTTCTATACCAAAAGGAATCATCTTTGGCCTTTTAGGACCTAATGGTGCAGGGAAAACATCATTAATTAGAATTATTAATCAAATTACCGCTCCAGATTCTGGCGAAGTATTAATTGATGGGGAGCCATTATCAGAGAAACATATTTATGATATTGGTTACTTACCTGAAGAGCGTGGTTTGTACAAAAAAATGAAAGTTGGTGAACACCTTCTTTATTTGGCTAGGCTTAAAGGTTTGTCAAAATCAGAAGCCATGGATAAGCTCAAGGAGTGGTTTATCAAGTTTGATATTAAAACCTGGTGGGATAAACCTGTAGAAGACCTTTCTAAGGGGATGCAACAGAAAATACAGTTTGTGGCTACGGTTTTGCACAAGCCTAAATTGTTGATTTTAGATGAGCCTTTCAGTGGTTTTGACCCTATTAATGCCAATATCATTAAAGACGAGATTCTAGAATTAAGAAAAGAAGGGAGTACCATTATTTTCTCTACTCACCGCATGGAATCTGTAGAAGAATTATGTGATAATGTGGCTCTTATAAATAATTCGAGGAAGATTTTAGATGGCTCAAAAGAGGCTTTGAAAGAACAGTTTAAGACCAATACTTTTGAGATAAATTACTTTGGCGAGCTAACTGCAAATGAGGAACTTTTCAGTATAGTGAGTTCTAAGGATGGTGTGGCAGGAGAAAAAAGAGGTCAAATCAGGCTTCATGAAGGGGTGTCTACCAATGCCATGATTAGTAATCTTATTAATCAAGTGGAGTTGAAGGGTTTTAACGAGAGAATACCTTCTATGAATGATATTTTTATTGCTGCCGTAAACGGTCAAAAATCTTAAGGAAAATGAAGAATATTTTACTAATAATTCAAAGAGAATATCTAACGAGAGTTAAAAAGAAGAGCTTTATTTTATTGACATTGCTAGTTCCTCTTCTGGTTTTCGGAATGTATGCCGGTATAATCTATGCAGCTCTGAGTGGTACTGACCAAAAGAGCATTGCAGTGATTGATGATAGTGGTTTGTTTGTTGATAAAATTGAAAACAACAAAGAGTACGCTTTTACTTATAGCAGTGAAGATTTAGAAACAGCCAAAGGGGATTTTGTAGAAGAAGGTACAGACGCTCTTGTTTATATTCCTAAAGATATTTTGGAGTATCCAGACGGTGTTAAAATCTATGCTGAAAATGGAATTTCTTTTGAGCTTCAGCAAAAAATTGAGAATAGCATAGAAAGAGAAATTGAAAATATTAAGCTTTCAGAAGCTGGAATAGCGAGGTCTGTTTTAAGAGACGCCAAAATTAATGTAGGCTCTGAAACTATCAGTATCAAAGAAGGAGAGGAGAAAACGAGTAGCTCGGGAGGGGCCACAGCCATTGGCTTTATCTCTGCTTTTCTTATTTATATGTCAATCTTCATTTACGGTGTGCAGGTTATGCGTGGCGTAATGGAAGAAAAAACTAGCCGAATAGTGGAGGTTATCATCTCTTCAGTAAAGCCTTTTCAGCTGATGATAGGGAAAATTATAGGAGTGGCTTTGGTTGGTTTGACGCAGTTTACGCTATGGATTGTCTTGGTTTTTACCTTAATGACGGTGGCAGGTAAGTTTATGGCATCTAAAATGGATAATGTTTCTACCGTAGCTACTTCGCAAATGCAAAGTTTGCCACCTGAAGCAAGAGACGCAGTGCAGCAACAAATGGAAGGAAATGAGGCAGCAAACAATATGATGCCTGATGTCATGAATGCTATCAATGCTCTTCCATTGGCTACCATTATCGTTTCTTTTCTGTTTTACTTTTTAGGAGGTTACTTGCTTTATAGCTCCTTGTTTGGGGCGGTGGGTTCTGCAGTAGACGGCGAAACGGATACGCAGCAATTTATACTACCCATTACGCTGCCTATTATTGCGGCCTTTATAATGGCTCAGTTTGTTATAAAAGACCCGCACGGACCATTGGCTTTTTGGGGTTCTATGATACCATTTACTTCACCAATTCTCATGATGGTTCGTATTCCGTTTGGAGTACCTGTTTGGGAAATTGTACTTTCTATCTCTTTACTAATAGGTGGCTTTATTTTCACCACTTGGTTAGCTTCTAGAATCTATAGAGTTGGGATTTTAATGTACGGCAAAAAGGTAAGTTGGAAAGAGCTATCAAAATGGGTTTTCTATAAGAATTAGGAGAGCTATTTAATGTAAAATGAAAAGGGCGAATCGTGAGATTCGCCTTTTTTCGTTTATACCCAGTAGGGGTGTGATATTGGTGAAAACCATGTTGAATGTCTGACTCTTAGCTTATTTCAAGTGTTAGATATTCTCTGTTACTGCTCCCTCTGGTACCTCGAATAGCTGAGCGTCTGGAATTTCTTTTAGGAATTTAAAATCCGAGAAAATTCTTTCATAATTAGTGTTCTCTTCACCCATTACGCCATCTTTCCAAGCAAAGTTTCTCATGCTGCCTGGCATCTTGATTCCTTCTACATTTTTCCAATCAGAGTATACCTTTGCACTATTTATTCCAGCATTTTCCTTATCAAAGAAAGAAACCGAATAGGTTAAAATGCTTAGAAGAGAAGTTTTTGGGTCAATGTATAAATAGTAGACATCTTCCGGTGTAAGCCCTACTTCAGAACCAAATGTTACTTTTAGTGTTTCGTAAGTTTTTTCATTTATGGTGGTTTCGCCATCATAAAATACATTGACACCATTATCTTTTAAAACGAAAGGGATAGCAACAAAATAGAAGTCAAGGTTGTAATAAAAAGCAGCTGATTTTCCAGGTACTTTTTCTGCATTTGGAAGTGACCAAGCTACTTTCCCGTCAAAGCCAATTTCAAAAACATCAGATTTAGTGTAAGTGCGTCTATCTTGTAATTGGGTTATTTGATAAATGCTTTTTCCACTATTTGCTAAGTTGTAAGAAAGGCCTTTAAAACTATTCCAAGTATCTAAACCACCATGTGCAGCGATGGTTTTGTCTAATAGTTCTTGTCCTTTTATTTCTTCTGGACTAAGCTTTTCTTCTTGCGTTTGTTCATTTTGACAAGACAATATGGCAAACGTGAATATTGAAAATAAGACTGTTTTGATTGAAGTTAACATTTGGTTTTAGGAATATATTGATAAAAGAATAAGAACGGTATATGGATGTCAAAAGATTTGTTAAAGACTGCTTTAATGGACGAATCTTGATTTTCTGATAGTTAATGTTTGGAAACTATTATATTCACGTCAATTGGAATTGGAAATAGGCAGATAAAACTTAAAATGCACGCTTTAGAATCATTGTTTCAGTTTGTTAATAACATCTCGCCAATCTCGGCAGAGACAAAAAATGTCTTTGAAAATATCTTTAAGCAAAAGTATCTTAAAAAAGGAGAGATTTTTATTGATGCTGGTGTCTATGCTAGAGAAATGGGTTTTCTAAAGTCTGGAATTTTACGAGCATTTTACAGAACTGCAGATGGTAAAGAGTATAACAAACACTTTTTTCAAGAACCCTGTTTCATTGGCGGTTACGCTTCTTTTATCTCAGGTCAGCCAAATCAAATTATTCAGGAAGCACTAACAGATTGTGAGATTTGGGTGGTAGATTGTGGAAAATTGACAGGTTTGTATGACAATCACCCCGATTTAGAAAGGATGTCGAGAAAGTTGGCGGAGTACTTTTTTGTTCAAAAAGAGCAGCGTGAGGTAGAAATTGTGCTCTTAGATGCCGACCAGCGATACGCTATTTTTCAGAAGCAGTTTGCTAATTTAGAACAACAAATTCCTCAATATCATATAGCCTCTTATTTAGGCATTACACCCACGCAGCTAAGTAGAATTAGGCGAAAGCGGTAATTTCTTTACATATGTAAATGTGCGGCAAATATTCAGGGTGGATATTGCAGCATGAAAAAGACATACACGATTCTAATTTTATACAGAGCCACTAATCTTTGGCTTAGTCTTACCCGTGAAGAACGAGCGGACGTTTTTGAAAAGGAATTAGCTCCTTTGCTAAATAAATTTAGCAAAACGTTAAATGTTCGTCTTTTTGATAGTGAGGCATTTCATGCCGAAACTTCCGATTTTATCATTGTAGAAACTTCGGAGCTAAACCACTACTATTACTTCATTGAGCACCTTAGAGATACCAGTCTTTTTGGGAAGCCTTACATTGTTTTAAATGATATAATCATAGGCCTTGAAAATGGCTTTAAAGATTTTGAAGAAAATGAGACTAAGTAAAAACAAGGTTTTGATAACAGGCGGAAGTAAGGGAATTGGTCTGGCTATGGCTCAAAAATTTTTGGCTTTAGATAATGAAGTTATCATAGTAGCTAGAAATCTGGATGACCTAGAAGCTGTCAAAAAGGAGAATCCGAACCTGATAATTTATCAAGCTGATTTAACTCAGGATGAAGCTGTGGCAGCTTTGGTAACTTTTATCAAGAGAGAGCATCCTGACCTAAATATTTTAGTCAATAATGCTGGGATACAGTATAATTATAGCTTTTTAGAAGAAAGTGAGCTTTCAAATAGAGCAGAAGAAGAGCTCCGCATCAATCTTTTGACACCTATCCATCTAATTACAGCATTGTTGCCAGTATTAGAGTCAAATGAAAATGCTGCTATTGTAAATGTGAGTTCGGTATTGGGAATAGTGCCAAAGGAAAATGCCGCAGTTTACTGTGCTTCAAAAGCAGGCTTACATATTTTTAGCAAATCGCTTCGCTATCAATTAAATAATACGAAACTTTTTGAGCTGATTCCACCGCTGGTAGATACGCAGATGACAGCAGGGAGAGGAAAAGGGAAGATTTCTCCAGAATCTTTGGTAAATACATTTTTCAAGAGCTTTGAAAAAGATAAATACGAGATTAGCGTAGGCAAAGTAAAGCTGCTCAGGCTAATCAATAGGATAAGCCCAAGTATAGCAGATAGAATAATGAAAGGTGGAGCCTAGTCCATTTCAGGTAAACCTAAAAAAGGATGAGGATTTAAGTAGATGGTTTTATAATGGTCTAATTCGGAAGCGGCACATACACCAGGGAAATCGCCCAATTTACCTTCCATTGAGTTCATAACTTGAAAATGCAGGTGTGGCGGCCAGTTACCGTTTTCAGGATAAGGACCAACTTCGGCAAAATGCTCTCCTTTTTTTATCACTTTTCTATTTTGAAGCCCTTTGATAGATTCCAGTGAAAGGTGACCAAAAAGATAGAACACATTGGCTGCCATTGATTTTAAAACAATAGTAGGGCCATAATCGCCATTCCCCTCATTGTTTTTGTAGCTATGAATGGTACAGTTTTCTGGGCAGAAGATTGGTGAATAGGCTTTCATCCAAATATCAACACCCAAATGATGCGAACGCTGCTCTGTGCCTTGAAAATGGCTTATTTGGTTATAAACTACTCTGTTTTCTAACCAGCCACCAATGCCCATTTTAACATTTTTAGCTTTTAGTTTGTCAAAAACATAAGCATTGAAGCTTTCCATGTCTTCAAAATTAACATGCTCTAGTTCTTTATTTTCTTTACTGAAATCGAGTGTAATGTAATTACTTGGAACTAGGTCAAAAGGAGTAATACTAGCGTACATGCTGATGCTTTAAATTAAGAGCAAAGATTCAAAAGAAGTCTTCAATATTTAAAGCAATTTCTCCATTTTTATATCAGACCTAGCATAAAGACTATTGTCTAGTTCTATATTCCTAAAACCTGCTTTTTTATAAAGAGAGATGGCGGGTTTTAAGATGGAGTTGGTATAAAGTACCAGTTTCTTTAAACGTAATATTTCAGCATGAGTGATAGCATGAACGAGCAGCTGCTTTCCTATTCCTTTGCCCTGCATAGTTTCGTCAACAGCCATTTTGCCTAACTCGTAGGTATCATTATCTACTTTTAATAGTGAAACGGTTCCCACTGTTTTTCCATTATAACAAGCCATAAATATGTAGCCGCCTTTATCTAGAATCTCATATTCAGGATTATTGAGCTGAATAATATCTTTGGGCTCCACATAAAAGTATTTTTCAAGCCAAGCAATATTAAGCTCTTTGAAATACGCTTTATTCTCCGTATTTAATTGAGTGATTTTAAGCATTGGAAGTTAGTCTCTCTTAGTACCCGTTAGCACATTAATTCCTTTTGGCAAAGGATTTCCCGAAGAACGCCTAAAGCTAACTACTTGGCCAATATGCCAAATAGCATCTTCTATTGGTCCATTTATGAGGTTCCATAAAGGATATTCCGAGCCACCATTATTACTTTCAAAAACCATTTTCTGTTGCTCTATGCTAAGTGAGTTGGCTCTTAAATATTTAGAAGCCTCTTCCAAGTCGTCAAGTGTCCTGTTTCTTAAATCGGTGAAATTATCAGGCGTAGTGCGTGTTGAGAAATTCGTTGGTTTGCCTAAAGCCGTATTTCTGGCAATATTACAAAGTCCCTGAATATGCTGAAGTGTTTCTAAAGTGGTTCGTGATTCTTCGTTTGGCTTAAAGCTTAAATCATTTTCTTCTAAACCGTATGATGCCCAGTAATATCTAAAACCTAAGCCATCAATCATTCTGGCCAATATGTTGGCACTCGAAAAGGATTCTGGAGCTTCTGGAATTTGATAGAAATAGTCGTCTTTTTGAGCCATGGATGTACCGAAAGAAAAGCAAAGTAATAATACAAAGAGTTTTTTCATCAAGAGTTTTGGTGTTAGATGAAATAAGGACGTGAGCTGAAAATCAAATGTTGCGTTCTAATTTCAAATCTCTGACAAATAAACCTAATATCGCATTGACCAATAAGGGTTGTTTTTAGCTTCTGTGCTAGTTTTTATGTGTTCCATTATTTTATCATTTAAGTCTTTTGTGCTTATGGCTTTTCCTTTCATTTTCTTAGGAAGTTCTACCTCAGCTGGTTCATCAAAAAGTTCCAATTTGTCAGCTTCTATGACTACGTTTCCATCATCAATATCTAGGCCTAATATTAAGCCTGGTAGACCATAGCATAGTTCGGGCCCCATAGGTACGGGTATATCCGCCGCAAACCAGGCCACTAATTCTTGATTTTTTATGGTATCTGTTCTTACTGCTTTCATGCACAAGTGCCCCTGAATCTCTTTGAGGTCGTTCATGATTCGCCATTGCTGATTTGGCATAGCTTCTTCAATCAAGTAGCTTTTACCAAGTGTTTCTCTTAATTCCATAATATTATTTTCCTCAAAATTTCTATAAATGACATAGTCCGTCTCACGTTGGGAATAGCGAGCTACTTCTTCAGAAGTACCATAAGTATAAAGGCTCTCAGATGGATTGAATATTAAATCCATATTAGTGGAAGTACTCTCCCATTTGGTGTAAACAAGTTGAATTCTATCCTTTTCTTGTTGGCTTAGAAAGGATAATTCTTGAGAGATTTTCTTCCAATCAATAGTGTACTTATACTGTACTGTGCCTGACCTTTTTTGGGCGAAGGTGGTAGTGCAAGAAAAGAGTAAAAATAGAATGATTAGGTTTTTCATATTTGGGTTTAGCGTCTTGTTATTTTATCGGATACTCCTCTCATGTTATATGTAAAACTCAGCATAAAGTATCTAGAGAGGGTTTGTACTTCTCTGGTTGATATGAAGTTTTGGCTGGCGTATTGACTAATGCCTAAGTTCTTTTTGAAAATGTCATAGGCAGACAGCCTTATTTCAGCCTTTTTCTTTTCGCCTAAAAGTTTGTAAAACGACATGTTGAGTATTGGTACTTTTTGATCAAAGCCTAATCTTTCATTGGTGTAAATTCTGTAATTCAAATTGGAGTTCCAAAAGAAATCTTTTGGGAGTTTAATATTCATTTCTCCATTATAACTATTGTTAATTATTTTTAAGTCTTGTTGAGAATTGATGGAGTAGGAGGTGTTTCCTAAGCTCCAGTTTGCGTAGCCATAAAATGTAAACCAATCAACTGGCGTAAGATTTAAATTAGTACCTATTCCATAATTATCAGATTTAGTTTCATTTAAAACATCATTAATATTGGCCAAGTATTTACTGAATCTCACATTTGCATTTATACCCATGGTGATTTTCGTCTTTTTCAATGGAAAACCAAGGTACATGTAGGAATTTGTGGAAGAACCTCCAGTTACGTTTACCGGTTTAGTGCTGGTTATAAAAGTTTCAGGGTCTATATTTTGATTATAAATGATTTGATTGACATTGTAATTATACGCTGCATGTAAGTATAGATTGACAAAACTTACTGGGTTGTACATGTTAAAGCTTCCGCTCACTTGGTGTGTTACTTCAGGGAGCAAATCTGGGTTTCCTTCTCTTATGTAAAGAGGATTACTGTTGTCTACAATAGGCTGTAGGTCGTTAGTAGATGGAGCATTTAACCCCATGGTATAATTAAAACGGAACGATTTATTATTTCGAAGTCTAAGAGTTAGAGCAGAGTACGGTGTCCATGCCTGATAATCTTTGTCCACTATGCCGTCTCCAATATTGGGAGGCCCTATTAGTTTTCCATCAATGTTATAAAATACTCTTGCAAGACCTGTTGTGAAATTTACCCCTTTATGACTATATCGTACGCTAGTTCCTACACGATTATACATTATCTCATTATCATAAAGCCTTGTTAAATTAAGGTTTGTTTCGTCTGGTTTGTCTGGGTATTTATCTGTAACGTTTCTGTCTACTTCTGAGCCATTTATACTGAAATTATAAAAAGTTTCCCATGCAAATTTTTTGGCAAAAGGTTCTATCCAAAGGACACTTGATTTTAGTTGGTCGGTTTTATTTTGCGTTGCATTTAACTGATTGATACTTTTGATTACGTCATTGGCATCAGTTGCAGAATAAAACTCATTGATAGATTTCTGTAAATCCTCAGAATCATTATTACTTAAGTCATATCCACCGCTCCAAGAAAAATTTCTTCCTTTTTTCTTAAACTTATGTCTAAAAAGTAATGTAGAAGATAGGGCATAAGAAAACCTTTCGGAAGAGTTTTTAATATCAGACTTGTTGGCTTTAAAGCCATCAGACTTGAAAATTTCTTGTAAACTTTGGTAGTTTACCTCTCTGTTTCCAACTCTTCCATTTCCTATAAAGGTAATGGTGTTTAGTGTGTCTAATTCCTTTTGAGCTCTTAGGCTTACACGGTGGGTGCCGTTAAAGTTGTTTTGATTGCTCTGGTCTGTAGTTTCGTTTGAAAGACTGTTGGTAATAAAGTTTTGACGGTTTTGGAATGCGTCTAAGGTTTGAGAAGTTTGATTGTAAAAGTAGTTGGCACTTATTTCATCTTTCTTATGATTGTAGTTATAGTTTATGCCACCTGCGGCATTTTTTGAAAAACCATCTCCGTTTCCCCCTCCTACAGGAATAGAAAAACTGTCGTCGCTTGTGCTAAAAAAGTTTGAGTATCCTGTTGTTCTTGTAAATCCAAAATCGCCACTGTTTCCCCAGTTATAGGAGTTAGAACCTTTAAATTCTTCATAGTCTTCATAAGACATTCCTGATTGGTTTACATTATTTCCAAAGCCTAATATGGAGAATTGATTTTTGGAATCAAACTTATTATAGTTACCACTAACCATGGCTCTCGAGTCTGTTCCTAAGCCAGCTGTAACCTTTCCAAACCCTCCTTTTTTTGCTTCTTCTTTAAGTTCTAAGTTGACCGTCTTTTCGGTATTTCCGTCATCTATTCCTGTCAGTTTTGATGCTTCTGATTTATCATCAAAAACCTGTACTTTTTTGATTACATCGGCCTGCAGGTTTTTAGTAGCCATTTTAGTGTCTCCACCAAAAAATCTTTTGCCGTCTACCGTTACTTTTTGTACGCTTTCTCCTTGGGCCCTTAGGTTACCATCTTGGTCCACTTCCATACCTGGAAGTTTTCTTAATAAATCTTCTACAGACGAACCTGGTGGAACTTTGAATTTACTAGCGTCATATTCAATAGTGTCTCCTTTAATGCTAATAGGAGCTCGGGCAGTTTTAACCACCACTTCATAGAGTTCTTTGGAAATGGGTTTAAGTATTATTTGACCAAGGTTAATATCTTTACTCTCACCAGGCTGCACAAGCATTTGATGAGGAAGGTAACTTATGTAAGTAGCTTTTACCAAATAATCTCTTGAAGGAAGGTTTTTAAAAGAAAATGCTCCGTCGTCATCAGAGAGCGTGTAGGTGACTAAGGCTGAATCTTCAGGCATTAATAGCAACACAGAAGCAAAGCTTAATACGTTGCTGGAACTATCAATTAGGCTTCCGCTAATGTTTATACGATTAGATTGAGCTTTGGAGAATGTACAAGCAAAGCATAAAGCTATGCATAGCAAAGTTGTGTTTTTCATGGAATAGGAGTACTTGGGTTGATTTCGTTGTATAAATATAACAAACTGATTAATAGGTAGCATACCTATTAATCAATTTTAACATTTCAATAATGTTGGGTGGAATTAGTGAATTTACTTCATTGTGATTTCTACTACACCATGAGGTGTTTTACCATATTTGTCAATGGCATCTTGTTCTTCTAAGACAGTAAGGGTCTTGACATTATTCATGTTCAATTTCTTTACTGCTTCAAAGCTTGTTAGCTTATTGTCAACATAGTATAAAGGAGTGCCCTTTTTGATGGAGGGAGGAGGGGGAGGGGTTTGACTAGTTTTAGCTTCTTTTTCTAGTCCGAAAAGGAAAGGCATAGTAAAATAAACATTGACCGGTTTGCCGTTTTGGGTGCCTGGTTTCCAAGTAGGCATGGTTTCAAGAACTTTAAGAGCGGCTTCATCACATCCAAAACCTAAACCTTTTAATATTTCGGGGTCACCAACCGACCCGTCTTTTCTTACCACAAATTTGACAAATACTCTACCTTCTATTCCTGCTCTTTGAGCCGCGGCAGGGTATGTTATTTCTCTAGAAATATGCTTATACATTTCATTTACTCCCCCAGGAAATTCAGGTTTTTTTTCTACAGCCATGAATATCTCACCTTCGGTTACTGATTTTTTTTGTAAAGAGCTTATTACTCCAGTTTCATTTAAATCTTTAGTTGGCTGAAGTGTTGAGTCATTATCTACACAGGCGGCTGCTAGTACCAGCATTCCCAAAAATAGGGGGGCGGTAAAGCCATACTTTAATAAAGCATTTTTCTTCGATTTTTCTTTTGATAACATCATGATGCGTGTTTTTAGGATTGATTTATTATAAAAATGATTAACTAATACGTTCTTGTTTGTTTTAAAATGTGAGCTTACCAGCACTTGAGCATAAACTTTTTTCGAGCCTAACTGCTCCGAAGCTTTTTCGTCGGCAATGTATTCATGCACGAGTTTTATCTCCTTTTGCATGATATGAGCAATCGGATTAAACCAGCAGAGTGCTCCTAATAACTCAAACCAAAAAACATCTAAAGAGTGAAACTCCTTACTATGAACCTCTTCGTGGTTTTTTATGACATCATAGTGGTCTAGTTTCTTGTCAATAAATATTTTACCAAAAACCGAGAAAGCCTGCCCATCTAAATTACTAAGACTAAAAAGTTGCTGAAGTTTAAACAGACCAATGCTAAAGCGTAATAAACCAAAGCCAAAACCCATGAAATAGATATTAGCAAGCAATAGGTTCCAATCCCAAGTAGGAGTCTCAGCAAGGTTTGTCACGGTGAAACCTGCTAAAGGAATAGTTTTAACCACCGTAGAAACTTGTTCGGTAACCGCCCAAGACTGGATAATGCCAGACTGCCAGAAGGGAATAGCGAAAGACAAAATAGAAGCGGTCAATAAGTAAAACCTATTAGCATTATAGAAAGTCTCCTTTCGCAGTAGCAACCAGTAAAAGCCAAAAGTGACGATTAGGTATAGGTTGACCTGCAATATGTATGTTATCCAGTTCATAGTATTAAAATTTATGGATATTTAAAAAGTTCTTTTACTCTTCTTCTAGCTCAAATACTACGGGTATTGTGTAATAAGCTAGCGTAGGTTCACCATTGTTTTTGGCCGGTGTCCATTTGGGCATTTTACTAACCACACGAATAGCTTCTTCTTCACAGCCACCGCCAATACCTTTTATGGTTTCAGCATCACCTACAGTACCATCTCCCCAAACGGCAAATTTTATCAATACTTTACCTTCTGTATTTGTTCTTTGAGCTTCAGAAGGATAACGAATTTCGCTTGCTATGAACTTGTACATGGCACTAGTTCCACCTGGGAACTCAGCATTGATTTCAGGTTTTATGTATTCCTTTTTTGCCTTTTGCTCAGAATTCTTATAACCAACTACTACAATATCGTTAAGTGATGTAGCCTCGTCCGAGGATTGTTCTACTTCAATAGTTTTGTCAACACAGCCAGCGGAAAAAATTAATAAGCCAGTAATAAGTGGGATAATTAGGCTATATCTTAATATGGCCATACGTTGTGATTTTTCTTTTGATAACATCATGATGCGTGTTTTTAGGATTGATTTATTATAAAAATGATTAACTAATACATTGGTGTTTGTTCTAAAATGTGAGCTTACCAGCACTTGAGCATAAACTTTTTTGGAGCCTAACTGCTCCGACGCTTTTTCGTCGGCAATGTATTCATGCACGAGTTTTATCTCCTTTTGCATGATATGAGCAATCGGATTAAACCAGCAGAGTGCTCCTAATAACTCAAACCAGAATACATCAAGAGAATGGAATTGTTGGCTATGAACTTCTTCATGGTTTTTTATGACATCATAGTGGTCTAGCTTCTTGTCAATAAATATTTTACCAAAAACCGAGAAAGCCTGACCTTCTAAATTTCTTATGTTAAAAAGTTGCTGAAGCTTAAGCAAACCAATACTAAAACGTAATAAGCCAAAGCCAAAACCCAAGAAGTAGATATTAGCAAGCAATAGGTTCCAGTCCCAAGTAGGAGATTCAGCAAGGTTTGTCACGGTGAAACCTGCTAAAGGAATAGTTTTAACCACTGTAGAAACTTGTGCCGTAACAGCCCACGACTGGATTATGCCAGACTGCCAGAAGGGAATAGCGAAAGACAAAATAGAAGCGGTCAATAAGTAAAACCTATTAGCATTATAGAAGGTCTCCTTTCGCAGTAGCAACCAGTAAAAGCCAAAAGTGACAATTAGGTATAGGTTGACCTGCAGTATGTATGTTATCCAGTTCATAGGCTTTCCTTTATGAGTTACTCTAAATGAATTTTTGTGATTGATTTAGTATTTTGATTTTTTTAATAAGCTTGATTTGCTCATCATTTTTTTGATATCTATTTTCTAGGTATCATTAAGGTTAGACTTAAAATAGCTTTAAGTCTATTTATTGTTATTTGGATGTAGCGGGATTGGCTAGTTAGCGATAATCTATTATTCTAATTGGTAGAAAATAGGCATAGTGAAGTAAGTATTAACGTGTTTTCCGTTTTGAATTCCTGGCTTCCATAGTGGCATGGCTTCAATCACTCTTAAAACCTCTTCGTCACATCCGAAGCCAATTCCTTTTAGTATTTCAGCGTCACCAATAGTACCATCTTTTCTTACTACAAATTTGACGAAAACTCTACCAGAGATATTGGCTCTATGTGCAGCCTCAGGGTATTTAATCTCTTGATTAATGAATTGATACATTTCAGAGACTCCTCCAGGAAATTCAGGTTTGATCTCTACGGAATTAAAAATTTGACCTTTGGTTACTGATTTTTCTTGTAAAGAGCTTGTTACTCCAGTTTCATTTAAATCTTTAGTTGGCTGAAGTGTTGCGTCATTATCTACACAGGCGGCTGCTAGTACCAGCATTCCTAAGAATAGGGGGGCGGTAAAGCCATACTTTAATAAAGCATTTTTCTTCGATTTTTCTTTTGATAACATCATGATGCGTGTTTTTAGGATTGATTTATTATAAAAATGATTAACTAATACATTGGTGTTTGTTTTAAAATGTGAGCTTACCAGCACTTGAGCATAAACTTTTTTAGAGCCTAATTGCTCCGATGCTTTTTCGTCGGCAATATATTCATGCACTAGTTTTATCTCCTTTTGCATGATATGAGCAATCGGATTAAACCAGCAGAGTGCTCCTAATAACTCAAACCAGAATACATCAAGAGAATGGAATTGTTGGCTATGAACTTCTTCATGGTTTTTTATGACATCATAGTGGTCTAGCTTCTTGTCAATAAATATTTTACCAAAAACAGAGAAGGCCTGCCCATCTAAATTACTAAGGCTAAAAAGCTGCTGAAGTTTAAACAGACCAATACTAAAGCGTAATAAACCAAAGCCAAAACCCAAGAAGTAGATATTAGCAAGCAATAGGTTCCAGTCCCAAGTAGGAGATTCTGCTAAATTAGTAACAGTAAAACCTTCCAGTGGAATGGTGTTTACCACATTGGAGACTTGTGCTGTAATAGCCCAAGACTGGATAATGCCAGACTGCCAGAAGGGAATAGCGAAAGACAAAATAGAAGCGGTCAATAAGTAAAACCTATTAGCATTATAGAAAGTCTCCTTTCTCAGCAGCAACCAGTAAAAGCCAAAAGTGACAATTAAGTATAGGTTGACCTGCAATATGTATGTTATCCAATTCATATGTATGCATTAATAGGTTTTGACTTTAAAGAGTGCTTTAGTCTTTCATTTTCTCAATAAGCTTCATTAGCTCATCGGCTTCTTTGATATCTATTTTCTGTTCTTCCACAAAATAAGAGACCATCTGGCCCACACTGCCATTAAAATAGCTCTGCATTAGTTTATTAGATGCAAATTTTCGGTATTGGTCTTTACTCACTAAAGGAAAATATTCATAGGTTTTGCCGTAGGCCAAATGGTCTACAAAACCTTTTTGTTCTAAAATCCTTATGATAGTAGATACTGTGTTATACGCTGGTTTGGGTACAGGTAGGCGTGCTATCACGTCTTTCACAAAGGCCTTTTCTAAGGTCCAGAGTTGCTGCATTATTTCTTCTTCTGCTTTTGTAAGTTCTCTTAATTCCATAATGGTTTTTATTTATCGATATTCGAATGTATAACTAATCTTGTAGTTTACAAACTAAAGTGTTAGTTATTTTTAATTTTTCATTAATGAGATAGGTACAAAGTTTTCTTTTGCTAAAGTCAGCTATAACGATAGGCTCTGGGGAAGCGATAAGTAAAAACAATAGAAATTTTCACTATTTTTGAACAAAAACAAACTAACCTATAATATATGTCAACAAACGAGAAAACCCTTTTTGGGCATCCTAAAGGATTGTACGTCCTGTTTTTTACCGAGATGTGGGAGCGATTTAGCTACTACGGTATGCGGGCCATTCTCTTTTTATATTTAACAAAAAGTGCAAGTGAAGGAGCTTTAGGCTTACCTGAGGACACTGCAGGAGCCGTTTATGGTCTTTATGCGGCATCAGTTTATTTACTTACGCTTCCTGGTGGATGGATTGCCGATAATATTCTCGGCCAGAAAAAAGCTATATGGTGGGGAGGTATCTGTATCATGATTGGTCATGGAGTACTTGCTTTACCGGCTAGTCCTTCCATTTTCTTTTTAGGTTTGGCATTTGTAGCTGTAGGAACTGGACTCCTAAAAGCTAACATTTCCTCTATAGTAGGAGAATTATACCCAGAGGGTGGAGCCAAAAGAGATGCGGCTTTTAGTATTTTTTACCTAGGAATTAACCTTGGTTCTTTCCTTGGGATGTTTATAGTAGGGTATTTAGGTGAGAAAGTAGGTTGGCATTATGGTTTTGGAGCTGCCGCATTCGCCATGTTCTTTGGTCTAATAAACTTCAGAATTAATGGTAAGTATTTGAAGAATGTAGGAGAGAAACCACTCAAGAAATCTTCTTATACCTACTTATATGTGGTAATTGGTTTATTAGTTTTAGCTGCACTTTCTGTTACTACAGGCATGCTTGATAGTATTCAACTGGCCAATTCTATGAAATACATTATTTCAGGAATAACAATTGCTTATTTCTTTTATATAGGGTTTTTAGATAAGTCTTTAACTATAGTAGAGAGAAAGAGAGTAGGGGTTTTATTTATACTCTTTGTTGCGATAGCAATTTTTTGGTCGGGTTTTGAGCAGGCTGCCACCACCTTTACCATTTTTGCCGATAGGCATACAGACCGTGATTTATTTGGATGGGATTTGCCAGCTTCATGGTTTCAAAATGCCAATTCATTCTTTATTCTAGTCTTTTCAGCACCTTTTGCAGCCCTTTGGATATGGTTAAACAAAAGAAACCTTAATCCGAATGTACCCGTAAAGTTTGGTTTAGGTCTAATTCAGTTAGGTCTTGGTTTCTTGGTGATGTATTTTGCTGCACAGAGAATATTAGATGGTACATTGGCAGGTATGGGCTGGTTAACTTTCACTTACCTTCTTCATTCATTAGGTGAGCTTTGTATAAGTCCGGTGGGCTTAAGTTCATACACAAAACTTGCTCCTAAAAAGTACTATAGCCAGATGATGGGTTTATGGTTTGTAGGAGCCTCATTGGGTAATTTAATTGCAGGTCTATTTGCTGGAAACTTTGATGAAGGTAATGTAGCTGCTATGCCAGACTTGTTTATGCAATTCTGCATGTATGGTGCCGTGGCAGGATTATTAATGATTCTCTTCCAGAAACAGATTAAAAAATGGATGGGAGGAATTGAGTAATACTTGAAAAAAAAGTTTTGTTTAAAGAAAAAGCGGGAGGTTAACCTCCCGCTTTTTTTGCGGCATAGCCATCGGCAATTAGTAGCGTTACCACTTTATCTCGGTGGTCACCTTGAATCAGTATTTCACCATCTTTTACCGCTCCGCCCGTTCCACAGGCACTTTGAAGCTTTTTCTTTAAAACAGCTAGGTCAAAGTCATTTCCATCAAAGTCCGCAACACGGGTGACTACTTTGTTGCCACCTTTCCTGTCTAACCACACTTTTAGTTTCTGGCTGTCTTTATCTGTTTTAAAAAGGTCTGCGTTTCCTTCATCGTATTTATAATCAGGATTGGTAGAGTATACCACGCCACTTCTTTTCTTACTTTTATTACTCATATCTTAATTTTTAAGGATTTTGGTCTGATTTCTACCTTAATTTCTGTGTCTTTTAATTGCATGGGCTCACCATCATAATGAATAAGGGCTGGTTCTTGTACTTTCAGTACAAATGATTTTGCCCTATAGTATTCCACATACTTAGAAGTTTCAATTTTACGATTAAATAGCTTTTGAGTCAAACCGAATGCGGCACTTTTTGGATGTTCTTTTACAATACAGCAATCTAAAAGCCCATCAGTTATACTAGCAGAAGGCGTTATAAAGGCATCGTTACCGTATTGAGAAGCATTTCCGAAGGTTACTGAGAATATTTTATGGTTTACACCATCAATTTCAACGTTGAGTGGTTTATATTTAAAGTAGGAGGAAAGCCCAACTTTTACATAGTTTTTAAAGCCTCGTCCTTCCATTTTACCAAACTTTTCTGCTCCGTAGGCATCAAAACCTATGCCTGTGGTACATAGAAATGGAATGTTATTTATTAGCCCAGTGTCAATCTCTATTACTTCTCCACTATTAATACGTTCAATACAGCCCTTCTCACTCTCAAAAACGCCTAAATGCCTAGCTAAACCATTTCCAGAACCCTTTGATATCAAGTTAAGTACCACGTCTGTCCCAATCAATTGACTCGCTATTTCATTAATGGTACCGTCTCCACCTACAGCCACTATTTCTTTGATACCTTTCTTTAGGTAAGATTGAACTATCTCTTGTGCATGAAGTGGTCTTTCCGTGTATACGATGATGGCATTAAACTTCTCAGTTGATAAATGAGATTTAATGCTATTTTCGAGGGTGCTTTTTTTTCTATCCGTTCCCGAATTCGGATTAATTACAAAAAGTATGTCTTGTTTTGACAATTTTGATAGGCTAATTTTGCTCAAGAAATTTTAACAATAATAAGAATGGAATCTAAGAAAATCCCTGTAGGGTCCGAATATAAATTTATTTTTAGCTTTAATCAGCAGCAAGTGAATGATTTTGCTGAGCTAACTGGAGACCATAACCCTATTCATACTGACCCAGAATACGCTGCTCAATCTCGTTTTGGTAAATGTATTATTCATGGTCATTTAGGTAGCAGTGTTTTTACTCGTTTTTTAGGAATGAATGAGCCGGGTGGTCCTGGTTCTATCTATCTAAAGCAAGAAACTGAGTACCTAAGGCCAATGTTTGTGGATAAAGAATACGAAGTAGTTTTCAAGGTAATGAATATCCGTGAGGGTAAGCATATTGCCGAAATAGCTACTGAAGTTTACGATCCTGAAACTAAGAAAATCACCATTAGAGGTACTGGAACCTTGAAAAATACGGAATTGTACTAAACTGTGTATAAAAAAGAAGTTCCGAAGCATTGCTTCGGAACTTCTTGAATTTCGTTGTAAGATTCACTTGTGCGAATTACATTCCAGAGTTTTTCATCTCTTGTACTTCACTTCTTGTAGCTTTTGCAAATACAGCTAAGTCTTGCATTCCTTTTCTTACTCTTGTGCCAGCAGCTTTGTTTTTCTTGTCATAAAACTTGTCAAAATCATCTTGCATAGATGCTACTAAATCCGATAGTTCTTGAAATTTACTCATAGAAAAAAGGGTTATTTTTTGTTATAATTAAGTTTAACTGAACGCAAGATATGTTAAATCTCTAATAATTCTAAGATTTAATAGAAAAAAAGTAATAAATAAATGCCCTCTCATTCAATGAGAGGGCATTTATCGGTTTTTTCCCTATACGAAAGAGTTAAATTTAAGCACCAACTTTTGCTTCCTCTGCATAAGCTCCAGCCTTCAATTTGCTTTGAACTTCTTCAAAACATTTCATTGTATAATCTACATCTTCTAAGGTATGAGATGCCGTAGGAATGATTCTTAATAGAATTACACCTTTAGGTACCACAGGGTAAACTATAATAGAGCAGAACACATTCATGTTTTCTCTCATGTCTCTAATTAGATTAGTAACAATTCCTAAATTATAGTCTCCATGTAAGAATACAGGCGTTACGCAGCTTTCTGTTACACCAATATCAAAACCTCTTTCTTTAAAACCATTTTGAAGAGCTCTTACTACCGTCCAAAGGTTATCTTTAAACTGTGGGTTCTCTTTGATTAATTGAAGACGCTTTAGTGCTCCCTTAACAAAAGCCATTGGCAAAGCCTTAGCATAAGTTTGAGAACGCATGTTGTACTTTAGATACATGATAATATCATGGTCGGCTGCTACAAAAGCCCCAATCATGGCCATAGACTTAGCAAAAGTAGAGAAATGGATATCTACACCGTCTTGAACACCATGATGTTCAGGTACTCCAGAGCCAGTTTTACCCATAGTTCCAAAACCATGAGCATCATCTACTAATAATCTGAATTGGAATTTTTCTTTAAAGGCAACTATTTTATCCAAAGAACCTACAGCTCCTGACATTCCAAAAACACCTTCAGTAACTACAAGGATACCACCACCTTGCTCTTCTGCTATTTTGGTAGCACGAATAAGGTTTTTTTCAAGGCTTTCCATGTCGTTATGCTTAAAGGTGTATGTTTTACCGCCTTTAGCTCTGTGAAGACGAACACCGTCAATTAAACATGCATGACTTTCTGCATCATAAACTACTACATCCTTAGAATCTACCATGGCTTCTACCGCAGACATAACGCCTTGGTAACCATAGTTTAAAAGAAAGGCATCTTCCTTTCCTACGTATTCAGCCAGTTGTTTTTCTAATTCTTCATGAAGGTCTGTATTACCTGTCATCATTCTAGCTCCCATTGGGTAAGCTAAGCCTGTTTCTGCAGCGGCCTCTGCATCTGCTTTTAATACTTCTGGATGGTTAGCTAATCCTAAATAATCATTTAAAGACCAGTTAAGCATTCTAGTGCCACCAAAATTCATATATGGTCCAAGAGGGCCAGTAAGTTTCGGAAATGAATAATAGTGGTGAGAGTAATGGGCTTCCGAGCCAATCGGTCCCATATTATTTACTACTTTTTCAAAGATATCTTTTATCATTAACCTTTGGTTTTAGAGTTAATTTATTGTTTGCCCAATTGGGTCTTATATAAAAAGGTTCACAAATTTAAGGATTTAAATTGAATTTGGAAATTATACTATTCTAAGAAATGTGACCACTATTGATTTCTTTCATTGCATTATACTCATAAAAGACTGTCTTCGGCTAATAATGGTAATTATGACCGTGAAATTTTATTGTTTTCGTAATTCATTGAAAAAGAGGAGGTAATGTTTATGGCTGAAATTTTATTGAAAAAAAACTACACTTTTTTCTAATTCTATTTGATTTCTAGAAAACAATTGCTGTATATTTGCACTCCGTTTCGGACGAAGGAGGGATGGGTGAGTGGCTGAAACCAGTAGTTTGCTAAACTGCCGTACCTCTAAAGGGTACCGCGGGTTCGAATCCCGCTCCCTCCGCACGTTGTTATTGACAATTAATTTTGTCGCTTGTGTGTTCGGAATTTTCGGGGTGTAGCGTAGCCCGGTCATCGCGTCTGCTTTGGGAGCAGAAGGTCGCAAGTTCGAATCTTGCCACCCCGACAGAAAGCCTGAGAGAAATCTCAGGCTTTTTTTATGCCCAAACTTTTACGTTTCTTCTGAAAAGAACGGGTCAAGAACAAAATCTGGGGGATGAATTTGTTAAGCATAAATTTGGCATAGCCTAAAAAGGAAGAAATCAATACTCCTGACACCTCTAAATCTTCTCCTAAAAGCTTTTACTTTGGCACTGTGCGACGCCTAGCTTGAAAGATTCCCATGAACATTGGTACTTCTGTTGGGTCAAGCACAAAACTTGGGGAATGAGTTCTTTAAGTATAAATTTGACATAGCCTAAAAAGGAAGAAATCAATACTCCTGACACCTCTAAATCTGGACCTAAATGCTTTAATCTTGGCATTAAAGGATTCCGCTGAAGCATTGGTGCTTCTGTTATCAAAATAATTAAGAATAGTTCTGTAATGATGTTCAAAAGTTCGAGCGATAGCTTTGAATGATTTAAACCCTGCCTATTTTACACCTTCCTGTCATTTGTTTAGCGGAGCTGAGCTATAAACTTGCTCGAAAGTTCACTCATCTTTTTAGGCCCCTTTAACGCTTTTAATATAGGGGGAATCAGCTCTATTTTTTTAGCTAAAATCTTGTGTTAAGCTAAGTGTCCATGAAAATTCCAATATTATTTTCAATTAGCCTTGTTTTTGTAAGTGTCTGAAAATGAGCGTTTATGGTTCATTAGTATACTTTTGTAAATAAATATATTTATAAAAATAATTGGTTTATTGAAAACCCTACTTAACTTGTGGTCGATTTAACTATAAGCTTTTAGTAAAAAAGACCAAAAGTTAAATGCATAATGATTCTATCACGAGTTCTCGAAATACTTTAAACCTGTATTGTTCTTATAAAGCTGATTTCATTAAGAATTGGCTTGCTCAAAATTGGGTCTCAAAAGGTTGGAGAGTTTTAGGTGTGAAATTTTATGAAAATCAGTATCAAAATCAACCCAATTATTTAACTATGAAACAAATTTTTACATTCATTTGCTTCTTCGCTATCTTGGGCTTTAAGCCCTTTTTAGCACAGTCCCAGAGCCTGCAGCTCACGGGTACTATTACAGACATGAGTACTTCGGAGGTCCTGCCCGGAGCTACTGTTGCAGTAAAGGGCACTACCGTTGCTACTATTTCTGACAAAGACGGTAAGTACAAAATTTCAGCTACCAAAGGTTCTACCCTTGTAATAGATTACATCGGAATGAAAAGCGTAGAAAAACTAGTAGGAAATGCTGGTGTTATTGACTTTGTTCTTGAGCCAGAAAATCTAGATTTAAGCGAGGTGGTAGTAGTAGGATATGGAACGCAGTCAAAAAAGAATTTGATTAGCTCTATAAGTACTATTAAATCAGATGAAATTAAACGTAATCCAGTAGCAGACCTTAGTAATACGCTTGCAGGTAGAGTTACGGGTGTTATTGCTAAACAAAGTTCTGGAGAGCCGGGTAGTGATGGTTCACAAATTTTAGTGCGTGGGGTGTCTACCTTTAATGGTTCATCTAGCCCACTTTTTGTAATTGACGGAATTGTTAGGTCGCAGTATGATTTTGCCCTCTTAAATCCTAATGAAGTAGAGTCAGTTAATATCTTGAAAGATGCATCTTCAGCAGCTATTTTTGGTGTTAAAGGTGCTAATGGTGTTATTTTGGTGACAACAAAGCGTGGTGCAGCTGGAAAACTGAGTGTTAATTATAGCATTAATTATGGTTCGCAGTCTGCGGTAGGTTTACCAGATTTTTCAGACTCTCATACATATGCCACACTTTATAATGAGGCATTAGCAAATGATGGTCGTGAGCCACTTTTTACAGACGAAGAACTTACAAAATATAAAGACGGTTCTGACCCAGATTTATATCCAAACACAGATTGGGGTAAAATACTTTTAGGAGGTTCTGCTCCAATGATTCAGCAGAATCTTTCTATTAATGGAGGGAATGAAAAAGCAAGGTATTTCGTATCTCTTGGTTATTTAAATCAGGAAGGTTTGTACAAAACACTTAGCAATAAGCGATATAATGCAAGAGCTAATTTGGACCTTCAACTTACTAAAACTACACAGTTGTCTGTAGATTTATCTGGTAGAATTGAAGATAAAGATGCTCCTGTAGCAGGAAGTACAAACATTATGCAAGAGGCGTTTAGAAACCCTCCAATTTTCCCACATCAGTATTCTGATGGCAAATTAGCTAATCCAAGACCATATCCAAATCCTTTTGCTTTCGTTCAAGAAGAGGCTGGTTATAATAGAAATAACTATGATGTGCTTTTGACTACATTCCAATTGACCCAAGATATTCCATGGATTGAGGGGCTTTCTTTGAAAGGAGTATTGGCTTTTGACAAAACTACAGGATATAACAAAAGGTGGAATGATAACATTACACTTTATGAAAGACAACTGGATAACACGCTTATTCCTACGCCTTATTCTAATCCTAGTCTTAATGAGCAGTTTACCCAGTCTTCTGGTACTGAATTACAGGGGCATATTAACTATAACAGAAAACTGAATGAAGACCATGAAGTATCTGCTTTAGTACTTTTTCTTCAAAAGACTAATTATGACAGGTACCTTAATGGTGGTAGAAACACTTATACTACTTCTGCATTAGATGTGATAAACGCGGGTCCATCGCTTAACCAATACCTTGGTGGTGGCGGAAACGAATATGGTTTATTAAGTACTGCAGCTAGGTTTAATTATATGTACAAAAACAAGTACTTATTACAAGCCAGTGTTCGTCAAGATCAATCAGAAAACTTTGCTCCTGGTAAGCGTAAGGGTATTTTTCCTGCGGTATCTGTGGGCTGGATAGCTTCAGAAGAGTCTTTTATTCGTGATATAGCGGCAATTGACTTTTTAAAGCTTAGAGCTTCTTATGGTAAACTTGGAAACGACCAAATTTCTTCAAGATTTGGATATTACGCCAGATACGATTTAGCTAACAACTCTGGTGGTTACGCTGGTGGACCTCCGTTTAATTTCGGTGGTTATGCTTTTGGTGGTCAGTATTATTCTGGTTTAGCTCCAGGACCCTTGGCAAACCCAAACATCACATGGGAGACGTCAACTAAAACGGATGTTGGTTTAGAATTTAGCCTTTTAAATAGATTCTTAACTGCAGATGTGGTTTACTTCCACGAGCGTAGAGAAGGTATTTTGGCTCAAAGAAACTTATCTGTACCTACTTCTTTTGGTGCTAACCTGCCTACAGAAAATATAGGTATTGTGGTAAACAAAGGTTTTGAGATTAGCTTAAATCATGAGAAGCAATTGACAAAAGACTTCTCATACCATTTGGGCGGTAACATTACTAAAGCGGCAAATGAAATCATATTTGCAGATGAGTCTCCAGGAGTTTCTGATGACTTAAGAAGAACAGGAAGAGCTATTAATGGCTATTATGGTCTTCGTTCTTTAGGTCTATTTGTAGACCAAGAAGATTTTGACAATTCTCCTAAAACGGCCTATACAAACTTAGGACCTGGTGATATCAAATATGATGATATCAATGGTGATGGAAAAATTGACAATGATGACAGAACTTACCTAGGTAAAAACAATATTCCAGGAATTATTTACGGAATAACAGGTGGTGTAGCTTATAAAGGTTTAGAACTGAACTTCTTGTTTCAAGGAGCAGAACAAGTGTATCAGCAGTTGAAATCAAATGCTGTTTGGTCATTTTATAATGGTGGAAAAGTTACCAACGAGTGGTTAGACAGATGGACGCCAACTAATACTGATGCTAGCTTGCCAAGAGTACTTGTGATAGCAGAAAACAACCAATTAGTGTCTGACTTCTGGATTAAAGACGCTTCTTATTTAAGATTGAAAAACCTAGAGGTAGCTTATACTTTGGCACCTAACTTCTTAACTAAAATTGGAGCACAAAACATCAGAGTTTCAGCTTCTGGTCAAAACCTATTAACCTTTACAGATTTACTAAATGTAGATCCTGAAAACACAAATATTGACGGCTGGTATTACCCGCAGCAGAAAGTCTACAACGTAGGCCTAAGTGTTCAATTCTAAATAATATTTGTGAAGATTAAACTTTGAAAAAAATGAGAAATAATAAAATAAAAATATTTGGATTGAGTCTAGTCTTGCTGTCTGGCCTTTCCTGTAACGATAATGTTTTAGATGTAAAACCAACCTCTTTTGTGTCGGATGCCACACTTTGGTCTGACATTAACTTGGTAAATCAATTTGTAAACAATATCTACGGTAGTCTTCAGAGTGGCTTTAACCGTCAAGATTTTGGTTATGGAAGTGGGAACTCTTGGTCTAGAGGAATGTCAATCTTAGGAGCAGGTTCTGATGATGCTGATGGTAAACTAGATGCTAAAGTTCAACTGTTTAATACGGCGGATATTACGCCATCTTTCACTCCTTATGGAGAAGATTTATGGGTAATGAACTATGCTACCATTCGTAAAGCAAACGTACTTTTATCTAGAATAGATGAAGTACCTGGAGACGAAGCAGTAAAAGAAAGATATAAGGCAGAAGCTCTATTTTTAAGAGCATTTAGCTACGCCGACCTTATCAAAACTTTTGGTGCTGTTCCTTTAATCACGAATGTTCAGGAAATTACTGATGATTTAGAGCTTCCAAGAAATACGTATGAGGAGTGTGTGGCACAAATCTTAAAAGACTGTGATGCCGCGGCAGCTGTTTTACCAGCCAAATTTACTGGAAATGATGTTGGAAGAGCTACTAGTTCCGCTGCTCTTGCATTAAAGGCTCGTACTTTATTATACTTTGCGAGTCCATTAAATAACCCAGGAAACGAAACGTCAAGATGGGCGGATGCAGCAAGTGTTGCTAAAGAACTAATTGACAAAAATGAGTTTACATTGTTTCCTGATTATTACCGTTTGTTTATTGATAACAATAACTCAGAAGTTATTTTTTCAAGACAATTTGTTAAGCCTGACGTAGTGCATCCTGCATCTTATATGTTAGGTATGAGCGTAGGACTTAGTGATGGTACCTGGGCGGGTTTTGCACCTACGCAAAACTTGGTAGATACTTATGAAATGACCAACGGAAAGCCAATTACGGACCCAGCTTCTGGATATGATCCTCAAAACCCTTATGCAGATAGAGATGCCAGAATGGACCAAACTATCATTAGAAATGGCTCGGAATGGAAAGGTATTACTGTATATACCTATGATGGTGCCAATGCTTCTAGCCAAACTAGTTATGGATTGAAAAAATTCTTAGACGATAACCTTAGAATTTCTTCTCAAACCTACCAAGGGCAAGACAATAACTGGATATTCTTCAGACTTGGAGAAGTTTTACTAAATTATGCTGAAGCACAAAATGAAGCAGCTGGTCCAGATGCTAGTGTATATGATGCTATCAATAGAGTAAGAAACAGGGCTGGTCAGCCAAATTTAGAAGCAGGTCTTTCCCAGGATATGATGAGAGAGAAAATCAAGAATGAGAGACGTGTAGAATTAGTCTTTGAAGAGCATAGATTTTGGGATGTTAGAAGATGGAAAGAAGGAATGGCTGTTTTTAATCAGCCAGCGTATATGATGGAAATAGAAAGAGAAGGTGATGTAGATGTTTATACTAAGAAAATTTACGAACCAAGAAGCTTTAAAGAGCATCAAAACGTGTTCCCAATTCCTCAGTTTGAAATGGACAAAAATTCTAAACTGATTCAAAATCCAGGATATTAATAAATAGATAAGAGCGATTACAGCAGCCTGATACTTATCGGGTTGTTGTATTTTTTTAAATTGAATAAAAAAGTGAACAAGAGAAATCTTTTTTTTGATTTTTTGAACCAAATAGCCACACCGATCTTCGGTATGGCTATTTCTTTCTTTTTACTTTTTTCATGTTCTGAAAAAGAGATAAAGCTGTTCGATAAATTATCAGCTCAAGAGACAGGAATCTCATTCACAAATCAACTTACAGAAACCAAAGAAAGAAACGTATTAACCTACGAATATTATTATAACGGCTCAGGTGTTGCTACTGGAGACTTAAACAATGACGGTTTTGCTGATATTTACTTCACAGGAAATCAAGTGCCGTCAAAACTATACCTCAATAAAGGGGAAGGTTTAAAGTTTGAAGATGTAACGGCTACTGCCAATGTAGCAGGAAGAGCACATTGGAAAACAGGCGTTTCTTTTGCGGATATTAATGCAGATGGCAAACTTGATATTTATGTTTGTTATTCAGGATTTGGTACAGATGAGGAACGCAAAAACGAACTCTACATAAACCAAGGAAATAATCCGGACGGTATTCCGATTTTCTCAGAACAAGCAGCAAGCTTCGGAATTGACGCATTTGGAACCTACACCAGTCAGGCATTATTCTTCGATTACGACATTGATGGTGACCTAGACCTATTTTTATTAAATCACGCTAACGGATTTTATTCGCCATTTTTTAATACGAATAAACTAAGAAACCTTCGCCACCCGCAATTTGGCAATCGCCTTTATCGGAACGACAATAATACATTTACCGATGTAAGTGATGAAGCGGGCATTTATGGCAGCGGAATAAACTTTGGCCTGGGTATTGCCGCCAGCGACATGAATGATGACGGCTACCCGGACCTATATGTTAGTAATGATTTTGAGGAACAAGACTTCTGCTATTTAAATAATGGCGATGGCACTTTTAAAGAAGTAGCTAAAACAGTTTTTGCTCACATCAGCAGAAGCACCATGGGGCTTGACATTGCAGATTATAACAATGACCTCAAGCCAGATGTGGTAACTTTAGACATGCTTCCTGAGACTAATCTCCGTCAAAAAACAGTACAAGGAGCAGACCAATACGACAAGTACCAATTAATGGTAGAAAGTGGTTATGGGCATCAAAACACCCGTAACATGTTACAGCTAAACCAAGGTTTAGACCAAGAAAAGCTTCCTGTATTTAGTGAAATAGGGCAACTCGCAGGCGTTTCAAACACCGATTGGAGTTGGAGTGCTTTATTGACAGACCTTGATAACGATGGCTGGAAAGACCTTTTTGTGAGCAATGGATTTTTAAGAGATTATACCAGCCTTGACTTTGTGAAATATGAGGTAGAAGCCGCCATGCAGCAAGCCATAAAAGATGGTAAAGACATTTCTACTCGTGAGAAATATCAGGAAAATATGCCGCTTTACGACTTGCTCAAAAAAATGCCTTCAACCAAACTGAGTAATTATGCTTTCAAAAATAAGGGTAATCTGAAATTTGAAAACGTTTCAGATTCTTGGGGTTTATCTGAAGCAGGAGTATCTAGCGGAGCATCTTATGCTGATTTGGATAACGATGGCGACTTAGATTTAATCGTTTGTAATAACAACGAACCAGTATGGGTTTACCGAAATAATGCGGAGGTCATCAATGAGAATGCTTATCTGAAAGTAAAATTACATGGCTCAGGAAATAATACTTTTGGAATAGGTGCTAAAGTTATAATCAGAACCAAAATGGGAGCACAGTACCAAGAACTTTATCCAGTAAGAGGCTATCAATCTTCGGTAGACTATACGCTCAATTTTGGATTAGGAGATATTAAATCTATCGAAACTTTAGAGGTCATTTGGCCTAGCGGAAAAAGTCAAATACTAGAAAATGTTGCGGTCAATAAATTGACAGAAGTTTATGAGAAAGACGCTTTAGAAGTTTCTAATCAAAAAGGAATTCATCAAACGCTTTTTACTGAAATCACAAAGGATTCAGGTATAGATTTTACTCAAAAAGAAAACGAGTATGTTGACTTTAAACGGGAATCATTAATTCCTTATGAACTGTCAAAACAAGGGCCTAAAATGGCATCTGCAGATGTAAATGGGGATGGATTGGAAGATGTATTTATAGGTGCTCCAGTAGGTCAAAGTGCAATTCTTTACCTTCAAAATAAGTCAGGAATCTTTTCTAAATCAAAATCTCAACCTTGGCTAGCTGACCAATCGCATGAAGATATCAGTTCTTTGTTTTTTGATGCTGATGGCGATGGCGACCAAGATTTATATGTGGTAAGTGGCGGTACTGAGTGGTTACACCCCGTTCCTGAATTGCAAGACCGCATTTATGAAAACGACGGAAAAGGAAACTTCAAGAAAGTAGAAGGAGCTATTCCAGAAGAAATATACAGTGGAAGCTGCGTAAAAGCAGAAGATTTTGACAAAGACGGTGACTTAGATTTATTTGTAGGAGCAAGAGCTGTTCCTGGGAATTACCCTCTTAATGGTGGAAACATCATCCTAAGAAACGACTCGGATAAAAACGGCATTCGTTTTAAAAATGTCATTAATCAGGTAGGTGATGAGGCACTGTTTAATGCTGGAATGGTAACAGATGCCATTTGGGCAGATATTGATAAAGATGGCTGGACAGACTTAGTACTTTCTGGTGATTGGATGGCTATCAAGTTTTTCAAAAACACCAAAGGGAAGTTTACCGAAATTACGGAAACTACAGGCCTAAACGAAAATGATGGATGGTGGTGCAAACTAGTAGCTGCAGATATTGATAATGACGGTGATATTGATTTTATAGCAGGAAATATGGGCACCAATTCCCAGTTTAAACCAACAGCCGAAGAGCCTTTAACCACTTATGTGAATGACTTTGATAATGATGGTAGAATAGACCCCGTAATGACTTGGTTTTTGCAGGGTAAAAGTTACCCTTTTAATTCTCGCGATGAGCTAACCGCTCAAATTCCAAGTTTAAATTCTAGGTTCATCAAATATGCTGATTTTGGCAATGCTACCATTCAAGATATTTTCTCAAAAGAGCAAATTCAGGCTTCTAAGGAATTCAACATACATAATATCAACTCTTCCTTAATTATAAATAATGGAGACGGCACTTTCACGGTAAAAGCATTACCTGAAGAAGCTCAATTTAGCGTGGCCTCAGGAATCATTTATGATGACTTTGACGGAGACAACATTCAGGACATTTTAATAGCCGGAAACTTCTTTCCATTTAGAGTGCAGCAAGGTAGAATGGATGCTAGTTTAGGCTGTCTTTTAAAGGGAGATGGCAAAGGTAATTTTGTGCCAATAAGTAAAGAGAAAACGGGTTTGAATCTTAATGGAGATATACGCGATATTATTCAAATAAAAGGACAGAACAGAAGACTAATTATAGCCGCAAGAAACAGTAACCATGTTCAGGTGATAGAACAATTAAAATGAAGACTTTGACGACAAATTATAAATGAAACAAAATACAATTTATATAACCTTAATAGCCTTCACGGCTGCCATTGGAGGGTTTCTATTGGGCTTTGACGGCTCGGTGATATCTGGGGCGGTGCCTTTTTACAAAACAGTTTTTAACCTTGAAGATGGTTCTTTCCTTTTAGGGTTCTCTGTTTCTTGTATTATCTGGGGCTCCATTCTTGGTAACTTTATAGCAGGGCCTATGAGCGATAAAATAGGCAGAAAACCCTCCTTACTTATAGCCGCAGTTCTGTTTGCTGTTTCAGCTTTAATTTCAGCATTAGCAACAGACATAAACTTCTTCATTTTCGGAAGAATTATTGGTGGGTTTGGCGTGGGAGTTGCTATACTTGTTGCACCAGTTTACATAGGGGAAATAGCCCCTGCCAAAGACCGCGGTTGGTTGGTTTCTTTTAACCAGTTACTGATTGTGATTGGTTTATCTGCCGCCTACTTTTCTAACTATTTTGTGCTAAAAGCATTTGAAGACCCACTTACCAACTGGCGATATATGTTGGGCATTGAAATCATTCCAGCACTTATTTACTTCATCGGTATTTTCATCATTCCAGAAAGCCCAAGATGGCTGCTGATGAAAGGGCGAGAGTCAAAGGCCATGGATGTGCTTATGAAAGTGGGAGATGAAGCATACGCTAAAGCGGAGCTTGAGCAAATCAAAAAAACGATAAATCCTGATGGACAAGAAAGCTTAAAATCGCAGGCTTCTTTCTTCTTCTCAAAGAAGATGAGACTAGTTTTAATTATAGGTTTTGGTCTGGCCATTTTACAGCAGTTTTCTGGAATAAATGCCATTCTTTATTATGCTCCCATGGTGTTTGAGTCTGCCGGTGGAGGTAGAGATGCAGCTTTTATGCAGGCAGCAGTTCTTGGTTTGGTCTTTTTGGTGATGACCATTGTTTCCATGTTCTTGATTGACCGAATAGGCAGAAAACCTCTCCTATATGCAGGGATATCTTTGATGGCTTTCTCTTTGACTTTTACAGGAATTCAATTCAAGAAAGCTCGCTACATTGTCAATTCAGAGCAAATAGCCGTTTCTGCTAAGAGCATTCTTGAAAATGACCTTTGGGCTTTAGCCAAAGCAAATGACAGTAAACTTGTCAATTATGATGGTTTTAAATTGGAAGCCGATAATGCCATTTTCTTCAGTGGGAAAGATGAAGTTTCTAGCATCACATTGTCAAATGACAATGCGGTGGCTTTGATTAATAAAAAGAATACGTTCATCAATGCAGTTTCTACCATAAAGGATAAATCATTCTTAGACGAGCTTGAATTTTACAGTGCCATTGACCAGTCACTGGCTACTAGCGGCATCGCTTCTGGGAATTATAAGCCTGCTCTTTTAAAAGACGGCATTAAGATTAATTCATTTTTGGTGCTGTTAAGCATCCTTGGCTTTATCGCTGGTTTTTCTATCTCTTTAGGACCAGTGATGTGGGCTATATTCTCAGAAATATTCCCAAACCGAATTCGTGGATTCGCCATTTCGGCGGTAGGTACTATCAATGCTTTTTCAAGCTTTCTAGTAGCCACATTTTTTCCTGTCCAATTAGCAAATTTTGGTAGCAGTACCACATACTTTATATATGCCGGCTTTATGTTCTTCTGTTTGATTTTTACCTGGAAATACGTGGTAGAAACCAAAGGTAAATCGCTTGAAGAACTAGAAAAACAATTAATAGACTAATGACTTTCGTTAAAAACCCAATTCTAAAAGGATTTAACCCAGACCCCTCTATCATTCGTGTTGAAGATGATTATTACATTGCCACCTCCACTTTTGAGTGGTTTCCAGGTGTTCAAATACACCATTCAAAAGACCTTGTAAATTGGAAATTAATAAGTAGACCACTTAACAGAATTTCTCAGTTAGATATGAAAGGAGCACCGGACTCATGTGGGGTATGGGCTCCATGCCTCTCTTATGATAATGGTGTATTTTATCTGGTATATTCCAACGTGAAATCTTTCTCAGGAAAGTGGAAAGACACGCCAAACTTCCTTGTGACCACTACCGATATTTCTGGCGATTGGTCGGAGCCTATTTTCTTAGACGCTTCTGGTTTTGATGGTAGCTTATTTCATGATAATAATGGCAGCAAATGGTACACAAGTTTACTGGTAGACCACAGAAAAGGCAAAATGTTTGGTGGTATTATTCTTCAAGAATACTCTGAAACATTAAAGAAACTGATAGGCCCAAAGCATTACATTTTCGAAGGGTCAGAACTTGGCCTTACAGAAGGTCCACACATTTATCAAAAGGATGGATATTACTATTTGATAACAGCAGAAGGTGGTACAGAATACGGTCACGCGGCTTCTATAGCTCGTTCAAAAAACTTAGTTGGCCCGTATGAAATCAGCCCAAATGGACCTCTGCTAACTTGTAGAAATGAGCCAAACTATTATTTGCAAAAAAGCGGACATGCAGATTTGGTGCAAACCAAAACAGGTGAGTGGATAATTGTTTTCTTAACTGGTCGCCCTTTAACGCCACAAGGGAAGTGTATTTTAGGAAGAGAAACCTCTATTGAAACCATTAATTGGGCAGATGGCGAATGGCCTACTTTAGGCAGTGGCTCGTGCATTCCGAGAGTAGAAGTACCCATAGAAACTGATGCGGAGCCTATAGTAGGAGAAGTTAATGAGGTTTATTCATTTGATTCGGAGATTTTAGATATAGAATTTCAGTCGCTCAGAGTTCCTGTAAGTTCAGATTGGTTAAGCTTAAATGAGCCAAAAGGAAAGCTTTGTCTTTATGGCAGGCAGTCTTTGAACTCTACCCATGAGCAGAGTTTGATAGCAAGAAGAATTCAGAGTTATAAAATGACCGCAAGCACTAGCCTTCAGTTTAATCCTGAGAGCTTTCAGCAAATGGCAGGTTTGGTTTGCTACTATAATACCTCACATTATCACTACTTAAATGTGAGTAGAAATGAGGCAGGGCAGCTATGCGTTCAGCTTACCTCTCATGACCTTTTTGAGCAGTCAGAAGCATTAGGCGAACCGCTTATTTTGGATATAGAAGAAGGTGCCAATATCTATCTAAAAGTAGAAATGAATGGTGCAGATTTACAGTTTTTCTATGCTTTAGAAGCTGATAAATGGTTAGCAATAGGAGAGGTGTTAGACGCCACTATTATGTCTGACGACCACGTGAGAGACGGTGGACCTAGCTATATGCCAGCTTTTACGGGTGCTTTTGTAGGTCTTTGTTGTCAAGATTTAGAGGGGCACAAACGCCCGGCTTATTTTGATTATTTCACATACAAGGAGGAAGAGTTTCAATTTCCAAGTTCCATAAAAAAGAACCTGTCATGCGAAATATCTTACTAGGAATTATTGCGGTAGCCTTATCTGCGGCTTGTACTCAAAAATCGCCAGAGATAGTAGTCGGGCCTAAGTTTGAACCTAAAACTGATGGCTTAGCCAAGTTTGAACCACCTACTGGAAAAGTCTTGCTTTTTGTGGGGCAGGAGTTAGAGTCTATTGGCGGCACGGATGAATATTCAGATGGTTACTTCGATTATTTCCATGCTCCCGCGGGCTTTACAGCTTATACTGGCTTTGGTGGAAATGGTTTGGATGGATTAACATCTACTGCAGATTGGGGTGATGGTCCTGAAAATATGTCGCTATTGGTGGACGATGTCGATTTTGACAATTCCTGCTTATCCATAGGGCTTGACATTGCCAATAGCGGAGATGAAAAAACAGCAAAAGGCGATTACGACCATTTGATTATAAGACTAGGCGAATGGATAAAAGCCTTGGGCAATCGCCCTGTTTTTCTGAGAATCGGTTACGAATTTGATGGCCATGACTGGAATCATTACAAAAGTGAGTTTTACAAACCAGCATACAGACGCATCCATCAAAAGTTTCAAGAAATGGGTATTGAAAATGTGGCTTACGTTTGGCAGTCGAAAGGTGGAGGTTCTACCAGAGCAAACATGGAAGAATATTACCCTGGAGATGATGTGGTAGACTGGGTTGGCTTTTCATTTTTTACCACGGGAGAGGTTAATCATCCTATGATTGAGTTTGCTCGCGACCATAAAAAACCTTGTTTCATAGCCGAAGCTAGTCCTGTGATTTTAGACAATACGGGCACCAGTATCCATCTAGACCTAACTAAAACGGAAGACGCTCAAAAGGCATGGAACGAATGGTTTACCCCTTTTTTTAATATTGTGAGGGTAAATTCTGATGTGATAAAAGCCATTCACTACATCAATTCCCCATGGAAAACGCGTACGCAGTGGCAAAACAATCCATTCTTTAAAAACATTGACGCCAGAATAACCCAAAACGAATACATGAAAACGCAGTGGTTATCTGAAATTAACAAAGAGCGATATCTGATGGCTTCAGATACATTATTTACATACCTATCAAAAAAATAAAGAATTAAGAATCAACGATATGAACATGTTTAAATTAACCATATTACCACTTGTTTTATTTGCTGTTTGGTCTTGCACTAGTCAACCAACGGATGAGCAAGAAACTGAGCAACTAGCTAAATTTGAACCAGCTGATGGCGAGGTTATTCTTTTTGCTGGTCAAGAATTAGAAGCTGTAGGTGGCTTAGATAATTATTCAGACGGTTATTATGACTATTTGCCCACTCCAGGTGGATACACGGCCTATACCGATTTTTTGACAGGACATGAATCTTTTGGTTTTATGCATAAAGGTTTAGATGGCCTGACCACTACAGATGATTGGGGCGATGGCCCAGAAAATATGTCGCTAGCTCTTTCTGATTCAGATTTTGACAATTCATGTCTAGCCATAGGTTTAGATATGAGCCAAGGAAATGACAGCGTAACGGCTATTGGAGGTCACGACCAATTAATTCACCGCTTAGGAAACTGGTTGAAAGAACTTGGGGAACGTCCCGTTTTCTTAAGAATTGGTTATGAATTTGATGGTTACGAGTGGAATTTTTACAAATCAGAACATTACATTCCTGCTTACAGACGTGTCAAAAATAAACTGGACAGCATGGGTGTGACTAATGTGGCTTACACTTGGCAGTCAAAAGGCAAAGGAGCCAACCGTGAGACCTTTGATAAGTTTTACCCGGGAGATGAATATGTGGACTGGGTGGCTTATTCTTTCTTCACGCCAGATGATGCTAATCACCCTATGATTCAGTTTGCCCGCGACCATAAAAAGCCATTGTTTATTGCAGAATCCACTCCAGTGCTTTTAGACTCAAACGGAGTAAGCGAGCATCTTGATTTGACTAAAACAGCAGATGCCGAAAGAGCGTGGAAAGAATGGTTTACGCCCTATTTCAAAGCTATAAATGATAATCCAGACGTGATAAAAGCAATAAGCTATATCAACGGAAACTGGAAGTCGAGACCAATGTGGGAGAACAATAATTTCTTCAAAAATATTGACGCTAGGCTAACAGAAAACGAATACATGAAAAGCCAGTGGCTTAAGGAAACTAACCAAGAAAAGTACCTTAAATCGTCTGATACTCTTTTTGAAAAGCTACATAATAAATAGACCTTATAATATTCAACCCTATGTATAAAACAATTTTAACAGCCCTTTTACTGAGCGTTTGCACGCAAATTAGCTTTGGGCAAAGCAGGTCAAGAACCGATTGGGATTTTAATCCAGAATGGAAAAATACTACCCAATATTCTAAAGTATATGTAGTAAATCAGAAGCACCCAAAGGCGTCTGATAGCAATGCAGGAACGGAAGACGCTCCATTTAAAACCATCAATAAAGCGGCTCAGGTGGTGAAAGCAGGGGAGAAAGTGCTTATTCATGCTGGTGTTTATAAAGAAACTGTCAAACTTCTTCATGGAGGAAGTTCTGAAAGTAAAATGATAGCATATGAAGCTGCGAACGATGGCGAGGTAATTATCAAAGGTTCAAAAGTGATTAATCAACCTTGGATTCAACGCTCTATCTATACGGATGCCGCCAGAGACACTTCTAGAAGTTATACATGGTCGCGTAAAACGTGGATGGTTACATTGGATGACTCTTTTTTTAGCGATAACTATTTTCCGCTTAAGCTGATGAATATTGAACCAGACGAATATCCAATGATGCCTTGGGCAGAAGGAGTTAAGAAAATTACACCTTATAACAACACCAGAGGTTTAGTATTTCAAAACGGAAAGCGATTGACACAACTAGCCGCTTATGGTGATTTAGCTAGAGTTTCAGGCAGTTTTTGGGTAGATAAAGACCAAAAGACCTTACACATTCATGGTTTTGACAGTGGAAATCCTAATGGCTCTTTGGTAGAAATTGGCGTATCCGAGCATCTATTTATTCCACAAAGTATTGGCCTAAATTATATCCAATTAAAGGGTTTGACTTTTGAGCACTGTGCCAATGGTTTTCTTCGTACCAGCACCGGAGCGGTTACGGCTTTGGGTGGGCACCACTGGATTTTTGAAAACAACACCTTCAAGCAAATGAACTCGTCTGCATTGGAGTTTGGCTATTATGCTTTTGAAGAAATTGACACTAATCCTTTAAACGTAAAATCTCCAAGAAAAAAGCCTGATGCCATAGGCGGAATGATAATTAGAAACAATACGATTTCAGACTGTGGAACTGCAGGAATGCGTAGTTATGTGGTGCATGATGCTTTAATAGAAGGAAATCACATTTATAATTGCGGCTGGCAAGACGCCGAAAACTATTGGGAAGTGGCTGGTATTAAAATCTTAAATGTAACCAACAGCCTGATAAGAAGAAATTACATTCATAATATTACTGGCGGAAATGCTATTTGGCTAGATTGGGATAATAATGGCTCGCGAGTGAGTCAAAACATTATTCATGATATAGCTACGGTGCAGGGGGGGATTTTTATTGAAGCTTCGCAATACCCAAACATGGTGGACAATAATTTCATTTGGAATGTGGATGGTAATGGCGTTTTTGTTAACGACGCAGATTCTGTGAAGATTTATCATAATTTGATTGCCAATTTTACTGGGAATGCGGTACATGGTGTGGCACCTACCAATAGGTCATTGAATGGCAAAAGGCTAGTTTCTGAAAACCATCATGTGGCAAATAATATCTTTATCAATGGTAAGGTTTCGCATATAAGTAAGTCGTCTATTCAAGAAAATAACCTTTATGTAAACAGCATACAGCCAGACCTTTTTACGGCTGAGGCTTTAGAGGCTGCCGGTGAACGTGGTAGCAGTACGCATCAGTTTGGTTTTGGGGACTTTGTGCAAAGCGGACTTTATTTTGACTGGACTTTTGCGGAAAATCCACCTTTGGTACCAAGACTTAAAGAAGTAGACAGAGACCTTAAGAACAACCTTAAAACAAAGACACTCACTTACCCAGGCCCTTTTAATGATTTATCAAAACAGTATTCAACCCTATTAAACGAACAATAAAAATGACAAAATTAAAAAATGTATTAATCACAGGTTTGCTGTGTACCGCGGCTATGACCGTAGGTTTTGCTCAGAAAACCATTGAGGTAGAAGCAGAGAGCTTTTCTAAGCAAACCAAAGACGATGTTAGAAAATGGTACGTAAAATCTGACCCAAATGCTTCTGGTAAAAGTTTCATTCAAATATTGCCAGACAGCAGAGTTACACATGATGACGAGCTGGTAGTGGGCACTAGTTTTTCTAATACGCCAGGAGTGCTTGCCATAGTATCTTATGATGTCAAAATTCCTAAAGCAGGAAGGTATTATGTTTGGGCTAGGGCACTTTCTACAGGAACAGAAGATAATGGAGTGCACGTGGGAATAGACGGAACATGGCCAGAAACTGGAGCAAGATTACAGTGGTGTGACGGAAAAAATCAATGGTATTATGAAAGTAAGCAGCGTACGGAAGAAGTACACTGTGGGGTGCCTTATCTAATTTATTTAGACATTGAAAAAGCAGGAAAGCATACCATTCAGTTTTCTATGAGAGAAGATGGCTTCAAAATGGATAAGTTTATCTTAACTACAGATAAAAACTATCAGCCTAAAAATTAAACGATTTTAAAAACGATAAAAGAAGATTGGTGCACAAGCCAATCTTTTTTTATGCTCTTTCTCAAATTTGCTAGTAGCTATTCTTAGTGTAACTTTGTGCCTTAACCTAGCCCAAACAGCTCTTGAAACTTTCTGATGAAATAATTGACGCTTTATCTATTGACTGTGTCATTTTTGGCTTTAAAAACTCTGAATTGTATGCACTTTTAGTAAAACACGGACAAGGTCCTACTAAAGGTCAATGGGCACTTCCTGGTAGCTGGATTAAGTATAACGAGAGTTTGGATGAAGCCGCTAGTCGAATATTATCTTCTCAAACAGCCTTAGGAAATGTATTTCTAGAGCAGTTCAAAACCTTTGGTGATTTAGAGAGATTTCCAGATAAGCGAGTTATTACCATCACTTATTATGCTCTGGTAAATATTGATAAGTTTGAGCTAGAAGCAGGACCTTCGGTTACAGATGTACAGTGGTTTAATGTGAGAGAAGTACCTAGCATGAGTTTTGACCACGGGCATATTCTTGATAGTTGTTTCGCTCATCTTCAGCATAAAATTCAGCACGAACCGCTAGGTTTTAATCTACTTCCAGAGAAGTTCACGCTCTTACAACTTCAAGAGCTTTATGAAGCCATCCTTGGCCAAAAACTAGACAAGTCTAACTTTAGACGCAAGTTCTCAAAAATGAACCTTTTGGTGTCTTGTAATGAAAGAGAGCAAGACGTTTCTCACCGTGCGGCTATGTTATACAGGTTTGATGAAGCCATGTATAATAAGCTCATTGAAAAGGGCTTTACGTTTGAGGTTTAGTTTTATCAATGATAGATAACTAAAAAGCTAGCGGCTTATTATCAATCAGAATCTATAGTTTGGTTTTTAGATTTCCTGACGGGTATACTCAATATGGAAAAGGTATTACGTGTAAAAGCTTAACTACTAGTCGGTATAAGCTCATTTGCTGCGTGCTCACTATTCCCATTATTATTCAATGCCTTTTTGTTTAAAAAGGAAAAGCGTTAAATAAGCTAGTTTAAGGTCATAAATTCAATTTTTGGTCTTATTTTAGGCATTCATTTACAACCCTATAAAAAATAATAATGGATTTTTCCCCATCTGAATTAATTGACAAGAGTCAATTAACAAAACTACAATACGGTACCATTTTAATTTGCTTTTTAATGAACATGCTAGACGGCATGGACGTTTTGGTAATTTCTTATACAGCCCCCGCCATAGCAGAAGCATGGTCTGTTAGTCCTCAAACTTTAGGAGTGGTCTTTGGTGCTGGTTTGGCTGGTATGACCGTCGGAACTTTATTTTTAGCTCCATTTGCAGATAGAATAGGAAGAAAGAATATGATTCTTATTAGTGGAGTTTTGATGGGTATTTCTATTTACTTAACAGGCTTTGCCACCAGTGTTGACGAATTGTTGGTTTATAGATTTTTTGCTGGTTTAGGAATTGGCTGTATGCTAGCAAGTACCGCAGCTTTAACATCAGAATATACACCAAACAAGTCTCGTAATTTTTGGGTAAGTTTTGTGATTTCTGGGTATCCTGTTGGGGCTGTTATTTCAGGTTTAGTGGCAGCTAAAGTTATTCCTACACAAGGCTGGGAAGAGATGTATCACTATGCAGGTTATGCATCTTTGGTTTCTATACCCTTAATTATTATTTTCTTGTCGGAGTCAATGGATTTTTATATCAAAAAGCAGCCTAAGAATGCTTTAAATAAGGTAAACGCTATTTTGAAGAAAATGAACTTTGATGAAATAGAAGCGTTGCCACCTAAAGCCGAACCACAATCCGCCATTGCGGTAGGAAAGCTTTTAGAAGGGAAATATAAGATACCTTCTTTACAGCTGTGGTTAGCACTTTTTATGGCATTTGGAGCACTATTTTTTATGACGAGTTGGATACCTAAATTAGCTACTGATGCCGGTTTATCTATGGAATTGGCAATTTATGCAGGTACAGTATTTAATGTAGGAGCTTTCTTTGGTATAGTTACACAGGGGTATTTTTCTAGCAAATATGGCTTAAAGAAGACCATTGGCGTGATACTTATTTTGACAGCTGTCTTAATGGCTTGTTTTGGTTTGTTTGTAGGTTCTGACTTTATATTATTAGTGTTTGCCTTCTTAGGTTTTGGGATACAAGGCGGTTTTGTTGGTCTTTACGCTTTTGCCGCTAGAATGTACCCAACGGAAATAAAAACCACAGGAATAGGTTGGGCAATGGGAGCCGGGAGATTTGGCGGAATAGCTGGGCCAGCCTTAGCAGGTTTGTTGATAGGTATGGGTTTAACCATCGGAACCAACTTCTTGATTTTTGCTATACCTGCCGCCATAGCAGGTATTATGACATGGATTAATAGTTCTGAAGACGTTTCCTAAGCATATTAGTTTCAAAGCCAAAGAGTTTTAATTCTTTGGCTTTGAAATTTTACTCCTCTTTCTTCATATAAACCGTTCTGATGGGGAACGGGATATCAATTCCTTCTTTATTATATCGCTCATGTAGAGCTTTTACAAACTCATGTCTTATGAGGTATTGACTTGTGAAATCACTGCTTCTCAGTATCACATTAAAGTTTATACTACTGTCCGCGAATTCATTGTATCTTACAAAAGGAATATGGTCTTCTACTGCACCAGGGACAGTTTTCTGAATTTCTGTTCCTACTTCTATGGTAACTCGCTCCACCATCTTTAAGTCGGAGGCGTAAGATACGCCTACAGGTATTAGTACAGAGTTTTGCGAGTCTGGCAGAATGAAGTTTTTGACAATACTACCTGCCATAGTACTGTTTGGTACTATAATAATGTGATTACCTAAAGCTCTTACAGTAGTGTTACGCCATGCTATATCTTCTACAAAACCTTCGTCGCCATTATCCAGTTGAATATAGTCGCCAGGTTTTAGTTTTTTGGCGGCTAGCATTTGCAAACCTGCAAAAAGGTTACTCAGGGTGTCTTGAAGAGCTAAAGCAACTGCCAAACCACTCACTCCAAGGGCGGTCAATGCTGGGGCAATAGGAATGCCCAAAACATGCATCACAAAGAGAATACCAACGGAGTATACCAATATTTTGATAATGTTGGTAAATATAGAAGTGTTAGGAAATACCTTTCCTTTTCTGAAAATATAGAGCTGAATTATCTCTGCAATAAAGTGGGAAGACGCCCAAGTGAAAATAATGATGTTAAACACCAAAATAGCAATTCTGATATCAGGCTTATATTCGGCAAAAAGATTACTGAAGTGATAAGCTATCCAAATACCAACCACCCAGAAAAATGGAATAACTAGCCTAGCACATAGGTCAATAACTGCGTCATCAATGCTGTTTTCAGTCTTTCTTGCTTTTCTGTGAAGCAGCGGGAAGATAGTTGACTTTATAAGTTTTCCTACAAACCAACCGCTTGGGAATGCAATAACCCAAAGTAAAATGTCAATATAGTTATCTGGCAAATCTTATTGTTTTTAATGCTGTAAAGTTACAATTTTTAAAAGGCCTAATCAGGGTCAAACCTTAAAAGCTTATCAGAAATTTTAGCCAAAAAGGTCACGAAAAACGTCTTCAAGTTTCTCCGAAGCTATTATATCAATTCCGAATTTCGCTTTATCAAGACCTTTCATATTATTCTGCGAAATGTAAATTCTTTTAAAACCCAATTTCTCGGCTTCTGATATTCTAGCTTCTATACGGCTAATGGCTCTAATTTCACCACCAAGACCTACTTCAGCCGCAAAACAGTAGGACTGGCTTACCGCCAAATCTTCATAGGAAGATGCCACACTAACGCATACAGCTAGGTCAATGGCTGGGTCTTCTACTTTTAATCCACCAGCCACATTCAAGAAAACGTCTTGAGTTCCTAATCTAAAACCACCTCTCTTTTCTAAAACGGCCAATAGCATTTGAAGTCTTCTGCCGTCAAAACCATTGCTAGAACGCTGTGGCGTACCATAATTGGCAGTACTTACCAATGATTGGATTTCTATGTTTAAGGAGCGGTTTCCCTCCATCATGGAGGCTATACTGATTCCGCTAATTTCACTTGCTCTTTCAGACAATAGAATTTCTGAAGGGTTGCTAACTTCCCTCAGTCCATCAGTTTGCATTTCGTAAATGCCTAATTCTGAGGTGCTACCAAATCTGTTTTTTGTAGTTCTTAAAATCCTGTATGCCATGTAACGGTCGCCTTCAAACTGCAATACTGTATCCACCATGTGTTCTAATACTTTAGGACCTGCTAAGCTACCTTCTTTAGTAATATGGCCAATCATTATTACAGGAACGTCAGACTCTTTGGCAAAAGTCATGAACTCGGCGGCACACTCTTTAATTTGTGAAACAGAGCCAGCACCTGATTCTATCAATGGCGAGACCATGGTTTGAATAGAATCTACTATCACCACATCTGGTTCTAACATTTCTATGTGTTTAAAGACGGCGTCGGTAGAAGTTTCTGTTAGAATATAACATCTGTCGTTTTCAAACTTAAGTCGAGTCGCCCTCATTTTGAGTTGCTGCTCACTTTCTTCCCCAGAAATATAAAGAACATTGTAATCTTTAAGACTTAAGGCAATTTGTAACATCAGTGTTGACTTTCCAATGCCAGGTTCACCACCAATAAGTGTCAAAGAACCTGGTACCAAACCACCTCCTAAAACTCTATTCAGCTCACTGTCTTCTGTTATAATACGGTATTGCTCCGTAGTGTGAATGTCATTTATCTTTTTTGGCTTTGATTTTGGCTTAGTGTTTTGACTTCCAAATCGCCAATTTCCTTTTTCTGGTTCGTCTTTTGTAATTAACTCTTCTACCAGGGAGTTCCATTCTAAACAAGATGGGCATTTGCCTAACCATTTTGGAGCGTTATAACCGCATTTTTGACAGAAATAAGCAGTTTTTTGTTTTGCCATTTATTGAGTTTCCTTTTGTGAGGGTAGGTATTTAAAGAAATAATGAAGAAAAAGGTTCACTAGTGCAACCGATAAATAAAACCTTACATCTAAACTTTCAGAGACGAGTAATATTTAGAAATATTGTACTAAGATAAAAGCAAGTACCGTTTATTGACCAGAACATTACGCGAATTTAAGAACATAAAAGAAAGAATTATGAAAAGAATTACAGTAGTATTGGCCTTATTATTAATTAGTTCGGTTGGCTTTTCGCAGTCTGCTTTAGGGGTAAAAGGTGGAGTTAACTTAACCAATATTTCTACAGAGGCGGGTTCGCTTAAAGATAATATAAACGAGAGCCTTGATACCAAAACCGGATTTGTGTTTGGCGTTTGGGGGCGTTTGGGGCAAAAACTATACTTACAGCCTGAGTTATTAATAGCCACTAAAGGTGGAGAAGTAGAGGTAAGACCAGCAAATGGAGGACCAGTACAAGTGGTAGATGTGAAATATACAAATTTAGACATACCAATATTGGTGGGTTTTAAACCAGTTAAATTTTTAAGAGTAATGGGTGGTCCAGTAGCTTCTCTTAAATTGTCTGAAGATCAAAAATTAAAAGAGTCTTTGACCGAATATACCACCAATACGGATGCTGCATTTGAAAACGCTACTTGGGGTTATCAAGTAGGAGTAGGTGTTAAAGTTTTTGGAGTGGAGTTAGATTTAAGAAAAGAAGGAAGCTTAACTGATATAAACGCATTAAGCTTTAAAAACGAAGATAAATTTAGCCAAAGAGCCAGTGGATGGCAGCTTACTTTAGGCTTTACTATTTTGTAATATTTTATGGACATTTTTTTTGAATCCCCCTTCAGTTTAGCTGTTGGGGGATTTTTTAGCATGGAATTTGCTTGGTAAAGTGTGTTACTCAACCATCCTATAATGATATCTATTCTAACCTATAAGTCTTTGCTTATATGCTCGTTTCTTATTGCAATTTTTGCAGAGGCGAAGGCTATAAGAATAGACCCTTTGATTGAAAAGTGTCCGAATAAAAGTGTTTTGGCCGACACTTCTAGCATGCTATATTATTCTTTTGAGCACCAAAAAACCATTAAGTATCAAGAGCTTTTGAAGGAGACCGGTCTGTCTTATGTAAACACTTGTGTAGGAAGAAGTTTGATTTTATCTCTTCTTAATTATGAAGAAGGTGCTGATTATACTTGGGAAGGGCCACATGGCTTTATAAGCAAATCAGCTGCAGTGAAATTTGAGAAAGTGCAGTTAAATCATGATGGTATTTATACGGTTAATGTTGTTAAAGATGGGGAGGTAGTACAAGGTAGAATTAAGCTTATTGTAAAGCCTACGCCAGAAGCCAAAATCAATAAAGAAAGGTTTAATGAAAACGAAGCTATTCAATTACAGGCAGGCGATGTTTACCTAGATACTAAATATGAGTGGAGAAATATTGACAAGAAAGTTGTCTCTAAGTCGAAGGACTTATGGATATCTCCTAAAAAAGAAGGTAAATATGTTTATCGCTTGACTGTAGATAAGGATGGTTGTAAATCTTCTAAAGATGTTGAAATTACAGTAGGGAATGAAGCCTATAAACCTGCTTATAATAATGTGGTAGATGTTTTAAGACATTCCAATAAGTAAATCTAAATACTTAATTTGCAGAAGAACATTTTCGCACATAAGTGATAACTATTAAAGGAATAAAGCTGCCAAAAATATCGGGAATAACCATCTTCCCTTTTATTATAATCCGTTCAAAGGAACCATCGATTACACTTATCAATCACGAGAAAATTCATATTAGGCAACAGCTAGAATTACTTATTGTGTTTTTTTACATTTGGTATGGCTTAGAGTGGTTTCTACATTACTTAAAAGTTCGGAACTTTTGGACGGCGTATAGGATGATTTCTTTTGAGAAGGAGTCTTATTGTTATGAGAATGACTTAAACTATTTGAAAAATCGAAAGTTTTGGGCATTTCTTAATCACATCTAAAAACCTACATTTGTCATAATTTAAAACTCACTAAAATTTAATCATGAAAAAAATCATCATTATTAATGGTCCAAACCTTAATCTTTTAGGAAAAAGAGAGCCAGAGGTTTATGGTAATAAAACGTTTGATGATTATTTCAAAGTGGTAAGTGAGCTATTTCCAGAAGTAGCTTTAAGTCAATTTCAAAGTAATCATGAAGGAGCTATTATTGACAAAATTCATGAAATAGGTTTTGATTATGATGGTATTATCATAAATGCGGGAGGCTTAACACACACTTCCGTAGCATTGGCTGATGCATTGTCATCTGTCACTACACCAGCCATTGAGGTACATATTTCCAATATTCATGCTCGTGAGACTTTTCGCCATCATTCTTACCTAACTAGTAGGTGTGTAGGTATGATATGCGGTTTAGGGCTTAAAGGCTATGAATTAGCTATCAGGCATTTCCTAGATTAATCTTCAGACTCTTGCTGCTTTTGAGCATCTTGCATGATTTTGTTAAAGTCCATCATGTTTTCATAACCTGAAGTTTGGATAGTATAATTGTCACTTTCTTTGATATCTGTTACTTCCATTGACATTTGCTCTTTGCCATCGGTTTTGCTTTCCATGCCTAGCATGGCTCTTCCTTCTGCTGCAAACTTCATCATCTCCACATTAGCGGTATCATCAATTTTAAATAGGCTAGTGCTGCCTGATGAAGCCATTTTCTGAAAAGATTTATAATAGGATGAAACCACGGGAACACGAGAACGACTAATCCAGATAAGGTTTTTGTCTTTGCCTTGTGTTAAAAGATATCCATCGCAGGCATATCCTGCAATTGTTTTGCTTTCACCTGTTTTAGTAATACTTGTTTTTGAATTCTCTTCTTGAGCCATTTTAGTTGCCATATCTCCGGCTGCTTTCATAGAAATCCCAATCATGCTTTTGTTACCTTCTGCTTCCATGAAAGTGTACATGCTTTCTTTTTCAAAGTCAATTATGATAGCCTCAAGTCCTTGTGCTTGTTTCGACATTTGAGGGTTAGAGCCGCTTAGCATCTTAGAGCCCATATAATTGCCATTAGATGTAAAGTAGTACTTGTTTTGCATGTCAAAGTCGCCATCAGAGTTTTTAGTCTTAATGTTCATTACATAAGAAGAATTAAAACTATAGCTATCTGATGGTGGAGGGGTAGAAGCCATTCCGCCAAATAAACCACTTAGCATGCCCATGGCTTGCTCTTGAGATATATCAGCAGAAGAGTTATCAGTAGAAGGCGTACTTGCTTTAGTTTCTGTGTTTGACGTAGTTTCGGTCGTTTTCTTTGAGGAATTGAAGATACTATCAAAAGCTTTGTCTACACTTTTATCAATACCCTCATTTAATTTCCCTTCGGCTCTTTGTTCAACTCTTTGTGCAGCTCTGTCTGCCACTTTTTTACCAAGTCTTCTAGGGTTTAAGATTTGAGCGTAGCTAAATACGCTACTAAATGCTAAGGCTATAACTAAGGAAAGTTTAAATATCTTTTTCATTTTTGCAGTTTGGAAAATTAAGTTTTCACATAAAAGGTTAAAGCAATTTACTTTTTTTTGAGAAGAGATACCAAGAAATTGTGTGATTGGTAAGTAATTCTTTATAGTTGGTATAAATATTAATTCAGTTGGTTAGGTAAATAATATTTTGAACTAGTTTGAGGTTTTTGATAAGTATGATAAAAACTATTTTGTTTTGGTTGATGCCTTGTTTCTTATGGGCTCAGGGAGTGGCGACGGTGGTAGGAGTGGTGGAGGATAAAACGACCTTAGAGCGATTACCTTCGGTGGTGATTGATATGCAATATGGTGGTTATGCATCTACTTCAAATGCTGAAGGAAAATTTGTTTTTAAATTCCCAAACTTGGTGTTAGACTCCTCTTTTGTTTCTTTTTCTGCTATTGGTTATAAGACAAGAATTTTGCCTGCCAGAGAGTTACTGAAACTTAGTGAGTATAAAGTGTATTTAGAGAAAGCCGACTTGATTAAGAGTACCCTAGGTATAGCTGAAGCAAAAGTTTTGGTGCAAGCAGCAGTTGATTCTATCAAAAAGAATAACATACATACTAACTTTTTTCAAAATGGATTTTATCAAGAAGTAGCCACTATTCAAGGTATTGGTGTGGTTAAAGTAAAAGAAGCCGTGCTTAGGGTAGAAAGATTTCCTGAAGAAGAGGTGTTTAATGACAAAATAAGAGTGGTTAAATCTCGATATATAGATTGGAAAGGGCAGAGCTCTAAAATAGAGGCGTGGCAGTTTGTGAACGGAATGCCTATAGCCAGCCGAAGCTTAGAGACCGAACTCCCAGAATTTTTAACCAAAGGAAGCCTGGGAAGCTATAAGTTTAGGGTAGACTCTATGCAAACGTCTTTTAATGGCATTGAAATACTATCGGTTAGTTTTGAACCCAGGTCTTCTAGGTTAAGGGGCGGTCGAACAGGAAAAATATGGATAGAGCCGTATAGCAAGGCTATTATTAGGTTAGAATATGAATTAACGCCTAAAGGGCTTTTTGATGTGATAGGAGGGGGGAATGGTACTGTTAAGCTAAAAGGAGAAAGCCTAAAGTACGTGAGTCAATACAGGAGGGCAGGTAAAAAATGGGTTTTACATGAAAATAGTATCACAGTAGACCTTGAATACAAAGAGAAACTGGATAAACGATTTGATGTAAATACCCGATGGGAACTGAAATTTTTGGCAACTGAGACAAGACAACTAGCAGCTCGAATGATTCAAGACGCAGAAGTGCCCATCACTACCGAAAATTTCAGAACCACGGTTGGTTTAGGTACCGATTATTGGGATAGTTATAATTTCATTATGCCAACATTTGAAATGTTTAAGCTTCCTGATAATTATAGAAAACGTTAAAACTTAAACGTTAAAACGGAAGTGCATGATGTCACCATCTTTCACTATGTATTCTTTTCCTTCTATTCTTAAGCGTCCTACTTCTTTACAGGCTTGCTCAGAACCATGCTTTGTGAAATCATCATAGCTCATTACTTCAGCTTTAATGAATCCTCGCTCAAAATCTGTATGAATAACTCCAGCAGCTTGAGGAGCAGTCCATCCTTCCTGTATAGTCCAAGCTCTTACTTCTTGCACACCTGCGGTGAAATAAGTTTTTAAGTTTAATAGTTTATAAGCAGATCTAAGTAATTTATCTAAACCTGCTTCTTTCATGCCATAGTCTTCAAAGAACATTGCCTTATCATCAGGGTCTTCCATTTCTGAAATATCTGCTTCAATGTTATTACAAAGCACTATCATTTGTGCACCTTCCGCATCAGCTACTTTTTGTAAAGCTTCAGAATATTTATTACCAGTATGCATGCTGGCTTCGTCTACATTAGCTACATAAAGCGTAGGTTTTACGGTAAGTAAAAACATATCTGCTATGGCAGGAAGTTCTTCCTTGCTAAGTTCTAGTTCTCTTACATTTTTTCCTTGCTTAAGCCAAGCTTCGCATTTTTCTACTACGTCAAGCTCAAATTTCATTTTGGCGTCACCACCCACACGGGCCATTTTGCCTATTCTTTTGACCTTTTTCTCAATGCTCTCCAAATCTTTCAATTGAAGTTCATAGTCAATAATTTCTTTATCGGAAATTGGGTTGATGTCTCCTTCGTCTCTAAGAACGTTGTCGTCTTCAAAACATCTAATTACATGAATGATAGCATCCACTTCTCTAATATTTCCAAGAAACTTGTTTCCTAAGCCTTCACCTTGACTAGCACCTTTTACTAATCCAGCAATATCCACTACCTCTATTTGTGTAGGAATTACTTTGTTTGGGTTTACCAGTTCTTCTAGTTTAACCAGTCTTTCGTCTGGAACGTCTACTAGAGCCTCATTAGGCTCAATAGTACAGAAACGGTAATTGCTCGCTTGAGCTTTTGCACTGGTGGAAACTGCATTGAAAAGTGTTGATTTTCCAACATTCGGTAAGCCAACAATTCCTACTTTTAAAGCCATCTTTTCTTTGATAAATATTAGGCTGCAAAAATAGCAGAAAAGGTCGAGCCTATCAAAATCATTTGACTTTGTGATTTTTATCACTTTTTAAGACTTTATGCCGAGGTACATTTGATTAATTAATAACCAATTAAGATTACAGATATGACAAAGAACATGGGAAGTACAGACAAGATGCTCAGAATTGCGGTAGCACTAGTAATAGCCCTACTTTACTGGCAAAATATCATTACAGGCACTTTGGCTTTAGTATTAATTGCGGTTTCTGTAGTTTTTTTATTGACCAGTACTGCTAGCTTTTGTCCATTATACAAGGTCTTGAGAATAAGCACTTGTAAGGTTAAAGCAAAAAAATAAATTTGTGCTGTGCTCATTTACATAGTGGAGTCTTAAATTATCCTATTTTTGTACTACTAAACAGAAAGAGATGGAAAAAGTATATTTAAGCGATAGTGGTCCTAAAGTATCCAAAGCTATTTACAGTTTTTGGAGGTGGGAAAATGAGAAGATGGCAGACCCTAAAAGGGCTGAAGAGATTATAAATTTATGCTTAGACTTAGGTATCAACACTTTTGACTTTGGTGATACTTCGGAGAAGCTAGAGACAGAGAAGATTGTTAACTCTGTTTTAAGTGGAAAAGGATTAGAGCGTAAGGATATTGTGATTTTTGCAAAATGTGGTATCAGAGAATTGAGTTCTGGCAAACCATATTTTGATAATTCAAAAAGCTATTTGCTAGACTCGGTAGATAAGTTTTTGAACGATTTACAAACAGAATATCTAGATATCTTTCTGTTGAATGGTTTTGACTATACAGCAAATCCGGAAGAAACGGCTTTGGTCTTGCAGCAAATAATTCATACTAAAAAGGCGAAACATATAGGTATTGCCAATTTTACGGGCGACCAGCATAGACTATTAGCAAAGCACTTGAGTGTACCTATAGTAACTAGCCATATAGAATTAAACCTGTTAGATACCAGCCCAATAAGAGACGGAAGAATAGATTTTATCAAAGAGCAGTATGCTAAACCTTTGGTTTGGTCTCCGCTGGCAGGTGGTGAAATTTTAGAAGGCGGCTCTGAGCAGGCTATTAAATTAAGAAAGAGCTTGAAGGAAGTGGCCAAAAGGCATGATGCTAATTTGGAGCAAATAGCTGTGGCTTGGCTTATAAGTTTAGGTGTGTTGCCAATTATTGGCTCTCTTAATCTTGAAAGAATTAAGAATGTAGCTACCGCTACGGATATTGAATTATCAAAAGAAGATTGGTATGATATCTATTATGCTTCATTAACTAAATGATAAAACAAACTTAGTTTGATTTGAAAGGTCTCTATTTTATAATGGAGACCTTTCTTTTTGGCTTATTTATCAAAAAGCTCAATGGTATAATCTAAAAGGCTAACGTCACCAGACTTACCATGTCCGGGTACTATGTATTCTGCTTCAGGTAGTTTACTCTTAATTTTCCTGACAGTATTTGACCATTCGTTTACATCAGCATCGCCCGTATAGCCTTCAGAAGCTCCCACTTCTTTTATTAGGCATCCGCCAAATAGTACTTTTTCAGAGGGGATATAGGCTACAATATTGTCTTTGGTATGCCCAGCACCGTAATATTTAAGAAGAAGCGTTTTGTCCATGAAATACTTTTTGGTTTTGAATGTATGCTCGGCTTGTGGCATTTCTTCCCCCACCGCTAGTTCTTTAGTCAATTCTGTAGAGTAGGAGGGAATGTTACGCTCCATAAACACTTCTAATCCGCCAAGGCAGTCTGCATGAAAGTGTGTGCCTACCACACCCACCACTTTTAAATGCTTTTCATTTTCTAGCCAATCTATCAATTCTTGGGAAGAAACGTTTTCAGTAGGCGAGTCAATGATAAAAGCCTCTCCTTTATGTACATAAACCAAACCATTACATCTTACTTTGCTTCCTTTATATGGAAAGAAAGAAGTATGAACGTAGGTGTTCTCTGTGAGCTTTTCAATTTCCAAGTTCTCTGATTTATAAGAATCTGAGATGGGAGTATAGCTAGTGAACACTAAAGAGGCAAAGAACAAGAGAAACAATCTGTACATAGAAAATGGTTTTTCTTTCAATTTAAGGAATAGTAAATTTATTTCTTGACATTCAAAAAAGGAATGAAAGATATACTGTCAATTATCTAAAAATTTCTTTCCAAAGTTAATTTATCCTTAAAGGAGTTCCAGTACTGTTTTGCGGTGCCTTCGCCGTCAGTTTTCCATGATTGAAGGTGTTCAGCCAGTTTTGAATCATTTACTTCTTTAGCATTTTCAAAGTACTGCTTTTGCAAAGCCACTTCACTTTCTAATCGGAGAGTTTTGAGCTCATCCATTTTGGTCAATAGAATTTCCTTTTCGTTTTCTATGGTCTTAACTTCTTCCATTTCTATCAAACTCACCTTTCCTTTATAGCTTTCCATTTTAAAAAGCATTTTAGCGATGAGGGCAGATAGCTCTATTAAAATAAGAATAAGTGAGAGCAGGTAGAAACGAAACTTCAAAGTACCAGAGGCGTCATTGTCAATAATTGCTTTTAATGCTTCCGCCTGAATCAATGTTCCAAAAACATTATTCTCACTTTGATAAAGGCCTATTTCACTGGATATTTTATTATTGAAGTCGTCTATTTGCGTTTGAATAGCTTCTATTTTAGGGATATTAGCTTGCCTTATGCTGTTAAAATCTTGCTCGTAGCGTCTTAATATTTTCTCTTTTTGCTTTGCTACGGTGCTATATCCGTATTTCCCTGTGCCACCAGAGCCATCCATTTCTATTTTGAAATCACTTTCGGCAGCAGATAGGAGGTTTTGGGTATCGTCTATTTGAGTTTGAAGTGTAGTCTTTTGGCTTTCTAGGTTTTCTAGCTCTGTTTTATATAGTGCGGCTAGCTCTACTTTTCTTTCGGCTACTTTTTTATCTGCCAGTATTTCCACCTCACGGCTTATCTCAGGTTGATAAAACTTTAAAATCATTGGTTGAGATAAAAACACACCTAATAAAATGGCTAACAGAAATCGGAAGCCTAAGGAGAAGTAGTTTGTTTTACCAGAAGATAAAGAAGAAATAAGGGCTCTATCAAAAGCAATGATAAAGAAACCCATGAAGAGTCCTGCCAAAACAGGGATGTAAATGCTTTCGCTAAAGGTTTGGAAAAAAAAGGTCCAAGCAAGAGCGGCATATAAGCCAACTATGATAAGGAGTACGCTAATTATTTTTGCGTGAAATTTGTCAATACCACAAGAGGATATGATACTAGACTTAAAGCCGGATAGCGTCCATAGGAATCTGTCCAGCTTGGTGCTGTTGTTTTCGTTCATTTATATTATAAGTTATAGCTAGTTAAATATATTGCTTGAAGCTTAAACGTTTATAAAGTTTATTTTGTGTGGTAAATAATGATTTTAAATGGTTCTTTTTTTAGCTTAGAACGGTGCTAAATGGTGCTTTAACTATCTGTTTTACTTTTAAAATTAACCAAGTGAGAATTTAGACGTACCTTTGCGGCTTAATCCGAAACAACTTTTAAAATTTGAATTGTTGTTTCATAAACAATTCTTAATGTCATTTGAAAAATTAGGCTTGTCTGATTCATTATTACAGGCCATTGATAAAAAAGGTTATACACAACCTTCTCCAATTCAAGAAAAAGCAATTCCAGAAGTTTTAAATAGAAGAGACGTTTTAGCTTCGGCTCAAACAGGAACAGGAAAAACAGCAGGGTTTACTTTACCCATTTTACAGCTGCTTTCGCAAGGGGAGCAACCAAGAAAAAGAACAATTAGAAGTTTAATTCTAACACCTACAAGAGAACTAGCAGCTCAGATTTACGATAACGTAAGAGAGTATAGCGAGTTTTTAGATATCAGGTCTACGGTAATTTTTGGTGGGGTAAACCAAAATCCACAAGTAAGAACTTTGAGACAAGGCGTTGATATTTTAATAGCCACGCCAGGAAGGCTGCTTGATTTACATAATCAAAAAGCACTCTCTTTAAGTAATGTGGAGATACTGGTTTTAGACGAGGCCGATAGAATGCTCGACATGGGATTCTTGAGAGACATAAAAAAGATTATGGCTCTGTTGCCTTCTAAAAGACAGAACTTATTATTCTCCGCTACTTTTTCTAAAGAGATAAAGAAAATGTCGGGTGAGTTTTTAAGAAACCCTGTTTTGGTAGAGGCTACACCAGAAAACACCACTGCAGAGAAAGTAGAACATAAAATATACTTGGCAGATAAAGGAGATAAAACTGCTTTAACTATCAAATTGATTTCTGAAGGAAACTGGACACAGGTCTTAGTTTTTACTAGAACCAAACATGGAGCCAATAGACTAAGTGAAAAACTTAGTAAAAAAGGTATTTCTTCTGCTGCCATTCATGGTAATAAAACTCAAAATGCTAGAACTAGAGCCTTAGCAGGTTTTAAAAATGGAGAGATAAGAGTTTTGGTAGCTACAGATATAGCTGCACGTGGTTTGGATATTCCATTACTACCTTATGTAATCAATTTTGAGCTACCTAATATAGCAGAAGATTACGTACATAGAATTGGACGTACTGGGCGTGCAGGAGCTAGCGGAAACGCTATATCATTAGTATGTATAGATGAGTACGAATATCTACGCGGAATTGAGAAATTATTAAATCAGAAATTGCCAAGTGAAATTATACCAGGTTATGAACCTGTAGATAAGCCGGAGCCAAAAGCTGATAAGAAACAGAATAATAGAAGACCGAATAACAGAGGTAGTAGAGACGGAAATGCTTCTGGTGGAAGAAAGAATTTTAGAAGATAAACGATAAAATGTTCTTCATTTTTAAGAAATACCCTCGCAAGAGGGTATTTTTTTTGATTAAAATGTTTTTTTTATCGATAAAATAAAAAAATGTGGAGATGAATTATTTTTGTGTTAACATTTTATGTAACCGCTTAATAATAAGCGGTTAAGATGTAGCTCCAATAAGGGTATTCTGATTATTGTAGGAGTGTGTATTTTGTTTTAAATAGTTGATTAGTAGCTTTTTGTGGTTATTGTGTCTTTTGCCTTTTATTTTTTCAGTTGGCATGGTGTTTGGTACGTACTGAGCAAATGCTCGTTGGTACTTAGAAAACTGAAATTGCCATATTCCCGAGCCAAAGGAAAATTAAACAAAAAACAAAAAGATGAAAAGAAATTTAACATTCATGACTTTCGCAGTTGGTGCTCTAATGTCAGTAACTAGTATGGCTCAAGATACCCAAACTGACAATCACGTAATTACTGTAAAAGTACCAAATGTTGCACTTCTAGATTTAGAGTCGACAGCATCAAAGAATTTTAATGCAGAATTTACACAAGCCACACCATTAGAAGCTGGTGAGAAAATCACTAAAGCTCAAGACAATTCAGATACTTGGTTGAATTACTCTTCTATTCTCGTTGACGGAGGGGCTAGTTCAAGACACGTTGATGTGAAAATTGACGAATTAGTGCCTGGTATAACTATTAAAGTTAAAGCTGGAAACGCAAGTACTGGTGAAGGTACCTTGGGTTCTACAGCAGGAAGGGTTACACTTAGCACGGTTGATCAGGTAGCTGTTGCTGGAATTGGAAGTGCATATACAGAGACTGGTGCTAGTAAAGGTCACCGGTTAACCTATAGTTTTAATGCTCCAAATAGTTCTTATGCTGATTTAAGAGCAAAGGATTATGCAGTAACCGTTACTTATACTTTAGCAGACGATTAATAAAAGATAACTGACGGTTTCGGCCGTCAGTTTCTTATTCTTACCGATTTCCTAATGAAAAAAATTGTACTTATAACTTTGCTGGTTATTTCCAGTAACTCATTGTGGGCTGCCGTAGTGATTTTAAACGGTCTTACACATGTTCATACTACCTCTTCAGGCCAACAAGTTACTGGAGAAATTATTCTTCGTAATGAGTCTGCTGTAGCTAAAAGAGTCATTTTCTATAAGAAAGATTTGACTGCCTACTGCGGCGAAAGCATAAGATACATTGATAATGCAGAAACAGGAAGGTCACTCACTGAATGGTTAAGCACAACCATAGATGAAAAAACATTAGAGCCAAGCGAAGAATATACACTTTTTTACAGCATAGAACTGCCTGAAGGGCTAGAAAAGGGTTCTTATTGGTCGGTTTTGATGATTGAAGCAGCAGATCCTGTCAATGAGATTCAGCCCAGTGGAGTAAGTGTTAATTCAATCATGCGATACGCTGTCCAGATAATTGCAGATAATGGTTCCATGGAAAAATCTGAACTCTTTGTTAGCGATTTAGCCATGGAAGATTCGGAGGACTCAACCAGTACCACAAAGAAGATGAACGTTATGGTAAAAAATAACAGCGAGTTTTCTGAAAAAGTTAGGTTGTATCTTGAGGTATACAATGAAAACGGAGAGAAAGTAGAAACCTTTGTATGTTTGAACAGAAGAATATATCCGAAAATGTGTTCTTCCTACATTCTTGAATTAAAGGATTTACCTAAAGGAACCTATGAAACGGTCTTAGTAATGGATAATAGCAAAGACCTTTTTGCCTCAAATATCACTCTTGATATTAATTGAAACATCCTTGCAACACGAAAATTTCGTTAAAGTAAACTTTGAAAAACGCGGTTTACATACTTCTCTTTACTCTATTGAGTTTTTGTTCCTTCGGTCAAAATCTTGAAAAAATACGCGTTGTCAACAAATTAGAAGAAATAAAACCCGGCAACTATTTCTCCCTTTTTTTAGAAGTTAATAAGAATTTTCATAATTCATTTCCTGAAAATGTTGGTGGCTTAAAGCTGCCAGAGGGATGGAGTATTCTCTCAGAGAAGAAATTTATCAGAGAAACTGGAGTGAGGTATATGTATACCATCTCTACTGCCAAAAACACACCATCCCAGAAGTATAATTTAGAATTTGGTCTTTTCGTAAGAGACCAAATAATTGGGTTTAAGAGCATTGATGTAGAGGTTTCCGAAAATTATAATATCGAAGTTGTCAACCTCAAGAAGACAAATCATGTTTTAGAAGGAGATACCCTAATAACTCCTTTTTTGATTCAAAACTTAGGAAATACGGCTGAAAGACTTAAACTAACAACCACCCTAGGAACAATAGATTTTGACGATATTATAGTAGAGGCTAACGGTAGTCAAACGGTAAAAGTTACCCAGATAATACCCTTTACTAATCAATCAAGTTGGCAAATTTCGTCAGACATAACTGTCTTTTCTGATAGTAAAAAACCTGTTTATAATGTAGTTTCAATACCAGTTTACAGCGACAGGGAGAATAAAATAGACAACCATTTAAGGTTGCCTATAACTGTTGGTGTTAATCATTTAAACTATTCTTTTGGAAATGAGAAGGCTACGGCATTTCGTTTTGATGTAGCTGGAAGAGGTTTTTTAGACTGGGATAATAAACACTTTATAGATTTTGTAGCCAACGGCCCAAATAACATCTCTGTTCCAAATCTCGGCAGTTATGATGAGTATACGCTGAGTTATACATATAAAGGCAATAGCAATGTGATACTAGGAGATTTTTCCAACAGGGTTTCTAACCTCTTAGAATTTGGAAGGGCTGGTAGAGGAATAAAACTAGAACATCAAACGGGAAATAGTAACATTTCACTATTCTTTCAAAAAGCGAGATTTGCTTTAAATCAGGACTATGCATTTGGGGCTAGCTATGAGACACTTGTTGGAAATAGAACCAAAATTAAACTAAATCAGATAACAAAAAAGCTATCGGATAAGAACGGCGATTTTATATCAAACTTAGTTAGCACCTCTGGCTATTTTAAATGGAAAAAGTTAGATCTCGATGCCGAAGTGAGTATTGGTTTGGCAAAAGGTAAATTAGATATGGCTATTTACAGCCAAGCTTATTATAGAGTAGGAAAACTAAGAATTCAGAATAGGACTATTAGGGCAGGTAAAAACTATCATGGTTTTTATAACAACAGTAATTTCTTTTTCAATTCGGTAAACTATCAGGTTACTTCTAAGATATTTTTGGGACTTAATAGCAGTTTTTCGAGCTTAAATAGGAGCTTTGATATCACTTCCTTTTCTGTTTCACCCTTAAGTAAAGTTCATTCGGCTCTTCTTACATATAAGTTAAATTCGAAACATTTAGGGGTGCTAACCTTTACCAACCAAGAGCGTGAAGATAGATTAGAACCTGCTTCATTCCATTATAAAGAGAATTTCACCAACTTTTCATATACGTACAATTCGCCAAGACTTGAAATCAGTGCTCAAGGTCGTTTTGGAAAGTCAGCAAACCTTTTGGTCTCTGATACGCAAGAAAAGATGAAATCTTATGCATCCACTCTTCAACCTAATATAACAGTGACGCCGTGGTTTGTAATTGGTGGATATTTGGAGTATCAGCATACTAGTAAGTTTTCAGCAGATAATACAAATCAAAACCTTTTTTATTACGGCGGCAATGTTGACCTGAATTACAAAGACTTTATCCGTCTGAATTTTATGTATAGAAATAACTATGCTCCTGATGAGTTCTATGAAAAAAGAAACTTTACCAATGCCTCCCTAACCTTTAATTTCAAAGAGCACTCACTTTCACTAGTTGGAGCTAGATCTATTTCTCCAGGCTTATCTGTAGATATTCAGAATACCTCTTTTTTTAGTATAAAATACACTGTTAAGCTAAATCCTAGGCTAGCAAAAAATAAGAATATTGGACACTTAGGAGGTAAGTTAGTTGGAAAAAGTGAGGGTATTCCACAAAAGGGCATCATGGTAAAGTTGGGGGCTTATCAAACCTTAACGGATTCTTTGGGTAACTTCCATTTTAATAATATTTTTCCAGATAAATACATTTTTACCATTCCCCCAACTTTTGAATTGGCAGGAATTAAATCTGAAAAGAAAACCCCATTAGAGGTAGATATTGTAGCTGATAGTACTGTTTTCTTAGAGATACCATTAGTAAAAACAGGTGCAGTTACTGGCGAACTAGACTTTAGGATTACGGATAAATATCAATATACCAAAGAAGATCAGTCTAAACCAGTAGTGTTAGCCAAACTGACCAATGGAGAAGAAACTTACGTAACATCCGTCAACAAGAACGATAAATATTCTTTTAAAGAAATAAAGCCAGGCGATTGGAAATTAACGGTGTATATACCAGGAAATCAAAAGGATTATGAGATATTAAACAACGTATCCAGTGTTAAAATTGAATCTAGTAAGGTAGAAATGGTTAATTTCACCTTAGTAACAATAGACCGAAGGATTCAAAATACGGGTCAACAGTTTCACCTATCATCTTCCAATAAATGAGGTACCTAATAACATTTTTCATTATTTCAAGTACCGTTTACGGTCAATCGAGTGTTTTGGTAAATCTCAATTTGTCAAGTGTTTCGAAAATGGATGTTGAACCTGATAATAGTGGTTTCAACTTAGATTTATCTGCTCCTAATGAAGCAGGAGATGGTATTAAGAATCAAGTAACGAATTCTACTAAATGGATAAACTTCACCTCGGCTGTAGATCTTAATACATCAAGGAAAATATCAGCACAATTGTCAGGAGGAACTTTAAGTGGACTTGATTTGAAACTCGATATTTCTCATTACTCAGGGAGCGGAGCAGGTACATTAGGTTATTCTACTTCATCAATAATATTAGGAGATACACCACAAACGATTATTAATGGTATTGGTGGAGCATATACGGGAGATGGTGTATATAATGGTTATAACCTAATTTATTCTTTGAAAGTGGTGGACTTTAGTAAGTTAAGAAATGCATCAAAGACGTTTTCAATAGTCTTTACAATGACTGACAATTAATGAGGGTATTTGTTTTTTTAGTGTTAATAGTTAGCTCCTTTGTTTCCCATGCACAGCGGGTTCAAGTGAAGTCGGGCTGGAATACCTCCGTTTCGTCTAGTGAAATTATTGAAGCAGGTTTAGATTACTCTGGAACTATTACAAGTTCTGCAGACCAAACAACTATTAACTTTAATGGAGGTAAAATGCCAGAGTCTTATTATATCACTGTACAAAAAAATGACAATGGCTTAGATGGTTTAAGTCTTTGGGTAAGGAGAACAGGCGAGGGTAATGGTAGCCCCTTTGCCACAGTAAGTGGTGGAACTACCTTTATGCAGGTAACCGATTCAGGAGAAATCCTTTACTCAGGAATAAATAATAAAGGAGGGACACGCAGGCATGTTCCTATTCAGTACCAAATCAGAGGAGTGTCTGTATTATTACCAGTAAAAGCATATTCAATCAATGTGATATATACAATATCAGAATAGTGAGGTTCTAGAAATTTGTTATAAAGTCGAAGATTTTTTGGGCTTCTCTGTGAACGAGTACTTTGAGAATATTGCTCAAGAAACTTTATTCCAAAAACGAAATCCCGTCCAACTGCTCTTCTACACTTTTTTCAAGTTTTATTTCCAAGAACTGAGCTACAGTAGGGAAGATGTCTACAATAGCAAGACCATTTTGAAACCTTTCGTTTACGTTTGACTTGTTTGTGGCTACCCAGGTGGTTCTTTCTCTGTCAGACTGACCTCCGTGTCCTTTTCCGTTTTCCGGGCTTCTACCGTGGTCTGTAGTGACAATTAGAAGCCATTCTTCTTTATGCTTTTTCTCTCGTTCTTTAATGGCTGCATATAATTGACCAATTTGTTGGTCGGCGAGTTTTACGGCAGCAGTCATTTCAGGGCTGTCGCCAAATTTATGCCCCATATCGTCAGTGTATTCTAAATATACCCAAGAAAGGTCAGGAGAATCTTTTTTGATACTTTTAGCAGCCTCCGCTACTACCAGGTTGTCAATATTTTTGATATATTCTCTTTGTTTGTCGTGTGGGAAAGTAGTGGTGTCAAGTTCATAACCATCAAAAACATAGTCTAAATGAAGTTTATTGGTTTCTAGTAAACCTTCGCCCAGTAGTTTCGTTCTATTGTCTTCCCAGGTAGAATATATTCCTAGTTTTATTTCAGGGTTTGCGTCTTTAGCTGCTTTAAAGATAGAAGGGTAGGAGTAGTTTGGTTTTTTGATGCTGTTGCCCCACACATTATGTTTATTGGCCCATGTGCCAGTAAGCATGCTGTTATAACCTACGGCCGAAATGGTAGGCGACTCCGAAGTTCCCCCTTTCTCTCCGCCCACGTAAGCTCTAGCGTAGGCACCTTTTTTTGAAACTTTATCAATATTTGGCGTAGCAGTCTTTTCTAAAACATCTGCCGGAATACCGTCTAGAAGAACCAAGAGGCATTTTTGCTTTTGACCGAATACAGGAGAAATATAAAAGAATAGTAAAGAGAGTAGTACTTTTTTCATATCTGGTGATTTGTAGAAGCAAAAATGAATATAAGTTTTAATTTTCTCCAGACTTATCTATTATCTAAAGATTATTTCCTTTTCATAATAATAATTGAAAGTTAACATATAGGACAAAAAAAATGACTCACATTTCTGCGAGTCATTTTAAAACGAAGTGTTGAATACTTCTTATTTGTTTTTAAGCTTGATAAGGTTAAGAGCAGAACCTGCTTTAAACCATTCTATTTGAGCCTCATTATATGTATGATTACCCAAGATAGTGTCTTTGCTTCCGTCACTATGAACTACCTCAATTGTAATTTGCTTTTGTGGAGCAAAATCAGCTAAATCTACGAAGTTGAAAGTATCATCTTCTTGGATTTTGTCATAATCAGCAGGGTTAGCAAAAGTCAATGCTAAGACACCTTGCTTCTTAAGGTTAGTCTCGTGAATACGAGCAAAAGATTTCACCATCACCACACTAACACCTAAGTGTCTTGGCTGCATGGCTGCATGCTCTCTTGAAGAACCTTCACCGTAGTTTTGGTCTCCAATAATCACTGTAGGTATACCAGCGGCTTTGTAAGCTCTCTGTGTATCAGGCACAGCACCATATTCGCCAGTGATTTGACTTTTAACAGAGTTTGTCTCCATGTTGAAAGCATTTACACCACCAATAAGCGTATTGTTTGCAATGTTATCTAAGTGACCTCTAAAACGTAACCATGGGCCTGCCATAGAAATATGGTCAGTAGTACATTTTCCGTATGCTTTAATAAGAAGTTTGGCTCCAGAAATGTTTTTGCCATCCCATGGGCTAAATGATTCTAGTAATTGTAAACGCTCAGAATCTTCTTTCACATTGATAGTGATTCCGCTTCCGTCTGCATCTGGCTCTAAATAACCTGCATCTTCTACATCAAAACCTTTTGGAGGAAGTTCAAGGCCTGTCGGCTCTTCAAATTTAACTTGCTCTCCTTTATCGTTAGTAAGTGTATCTGTGATAGGGTTGAAGTCTAAACGACCCGCAATAGCTACTGCAGCTACTAATTCTGGAGAACCAACAAACGCGTGCGTGTTAGGGTTTCCGTCAGCTCTTTTTGCAAAGTTTCTGTTAAACGAGTGAACAATAGTGTTCTTCTTTTTATCTTCAGCACCTGCTCTAGCCCACTGGCCAATACATGGTCCACATGCGTTAGTAAAGATAGTAGCATTTAAATCTTCAAATACTTGAAGAAGACCATCTCTTTCTGCGGTAAATCTTACTTGCTCAGAACCTGGGTTGATACCAAATTCGGCTTTAGTTTTAAGTCCTTTATCAATAGCTTGTTTTGCTACAGAAGCTGCTCTTGATAAATCTTCGTAAGAAGAGTTAGTACAAGAACCAATTAAACCCCACTCCACATCTAAAGGCCAGTCGTTTTTAGTAGCCTTTTCAGTCATTTCACCTACTGGCGTAGCTAAATCTGGCGTAAATGGACCGTTAAGGTGTGGTAATAAGGTATTAAGATCAATTTCAATCACTTGGTCGAAGTATTGCTCTGGGTTAGCATAAACCTCAGGGTCACCATTAAGGTGCTCTCTAACTTCGTTGGCAGCATCAGCTACGTCGTCTCTTCCTGTAGCTCTAAGGTAACGCTCCATAGAGTCGTCATAACCAAATGTAGATGTAGTAGCTCCAATTTCAGCTCCCATATTACAGATAGTTCCTTTACCAGTACAAGACATAGAAGCAGCTCCTTCGCCGAAATATTCTACAATAGCATCTGTACCGCCTTTGGCCGTTAAGATACCAGCTACTTTAAGAATAACATCTTTAGGAGAAGACCAACCAGAAAGTTTTCCAGTTAATTTAACACCAATAAGTTTTGGGAATTTAAGCTCCCATGGCATACCTACCATTACATCAACGGCATCAGCTCCACCAACTCCGATAGCAACCATTCCTAGTCCACCGGCGTTAACAGTGTGAGAATCTGTACCAATCATCATTCCACCAGGGAATGCATAGTTTTCTAAAACCACTTGGTGAATAATACCTGCACCTGGCTTCCAGAAACCGATACCATATTTTCTAGAAACAGACTCTAGAAAGTTAAAAACTTCATTACTTGAGTTCAATGCAGCTTGCAAATCCTTATCAGCACCCATTTTGGCTTGAATAAGGTGGTCACAGTGTACCGTAGTAGGAACAGCTACTTGTGGCTTACCAGCTTGCATAAACTGAAGCAAAGCCATTTGAGCAGTAGCATCTTGACATGCAATTCTATCTGGAGCAAAGTCTACATAATCCTTCCCTCTGTTGAAAGCTCTTGGAGTTTCTTCTGAAGAAAGGTGAGAGTACAATATTTTTTCAGATAGGGTTAAAGGTTTCCCTGTGATTTTTCTTGCTGCCTCTACTTTACCAGCCAATTGACTATAAAGAGCCTTTATGATATCAATATTGAATGCCATATAATATGATTTTGAGTGTTCTAAATGTGCGGCGAAATTAACTATTTATAGGTCTAGTTCCTAAGCCTGATGCTATTATAACCAAGTTTTATGCTGAATAATTTCAATTAAGGAGCATCATTCATATCCAGATTTAGAGAATTGAATAGGGGAGGCTTATTATACTTTGCATGTAAACTAAACGTTTAGAACGTTTTCAAATGCCCAAAAAAGCAAAATCCCTCCAGAAGAGGGGTCTGCTCGCTAACTTGCTTACTTAAAAAACTGATTTTATTTTTTTAATGATGCCGTAATCAACTGGCCATCATTGTATAGTAATTCATTTTGATTAACCTTCACTATTATGTTGTCAGCAGAAGACTTGCCGTCCAGAGTGAAAGCTAGTTTTTCTGTTCCAAAATCGTCAAGGAAGAAATAAGTATCACCAAGCTTTACAGAAACCATTCCTTCTGAAAAGTCTCTAGCAGAGTCATAAATCAATGGTATAATTACTTCACCAAATTCGTTAATGAAACCAAATTTACCGTCCATTTGAACTTTAGCCAGTCCTTCGTGGAAATCGCCAACGCTAGTAAATGTTGGAGCTATTAATTCTTCACCTTCGGCAGACATAAAACCCCAAAGGTTGTTTCTACCTACAGCATATAAGCCGTTGTTAGATTGAAAGGCTTTATTTAAACCAGATACTTTAATGTTTCCTTTGTTGTTAATGATGCCAAATTTTCCATCTTTAAAACATAAGGCATGACCGTTTACAAATTCTGAAACATTGTCAAAGCTCTGCTTTGTTAAACTATTTCCTTTTTGATTTATGATAATAGTTTTGCCTTCTGATATGACGGTAGCTATTCCTTCTTTAAATGTAGAGGCTATGTCATATTTGAAATCTAGAATTACCTTATTGTTTTCATTTATGTAGCCCCATTTTCCATCTTTCAATACTGGAGCTAGGCCTTCTGCAAAACCTAGTGCAAAATCATATTCTGGCTTGATAACTAGATTTCCTACTTTGTCTATAAAACCTGCTTTACCATTAACTGATATTACTGCGGTTTTACCTTCAAAACCCATTGCGGTTTCAAAGGTATTTGCAATTACCTCTTCACCACTGCTATTAAGATAACCAAACTTACCATCCATTTTAAACAAGGCTCTTTCGCTGTTAAATGGCTCAAGGTGTTCGTATTTTACTTCAGTAAGCTTTGTTCCGTTTTTCATAACAAAACCAAATTTGTTATTGTTTCTAACAATAGCAAAGCCATTCTTGAAATCGGAAGCGTACTCATAATTACATGGAATTAGAATACGTCCTTCCTTATTCATAAAACCATATAAACCATTGATCTTTATTTTGCACATGCCATCCTTAAAAGAATAGCTAGCATTAAAGCTTGATGCCGGCAAGTAATTGCCTTTGTCTTCTTGTGAAGCCGCAATAGTGGCCACACTAATTAGAAGAAAACATATTACAATTGATACTTTGAATTTCATGAGTTTGAGATTTTTACAGATTCGCTTAGATAGTTGCCAAATACATGCCAAAACGTATAGGCATAAGTGATTAAGCGGTGCGGTTTGGATGAACTTGGCTTTTCTTATGTATGAATGAGAATTTGTTCTGTATACGTATAAATACCTGAAGAAATGAGTAGAAACCATTGCTGGCGTGCCAATTTTCTATTTTTCAATAAAATATTTGCGTATATAGGCTTGATTGAATTGAATAGGTGGACGAAGAACTTTTTTAAGAGTATTAAAACTTTAATGATGAAGGATATTATTGAAATACATTCTGATATGTTCCTGAGAGAAAACTTTTTTATTACTCATTATACCTTGTGGAATCTGAGCGAATTTATTTCAGGCTTTAAAATACGAATAGGGTTGTAAAAGTGGGGTGGTTTAAAAAGCAAAATCCCTCCAGAAGAGGGGTCTGCTCGCTAACTTGCTTACTTAAAAAACTGATATCTTTATTTTAATGAGGCAGTTTCTAGTTTGCCATCATTATATAATAATTTATTTTCGTTGACTGTAATTATTATGTTTTCTGCAACAGATCTAGCGTCCAAAGAAAAGGCTAATTTCTCCATTCCATTTTGGTCAAGAAAGAAGTAATTGTCTGCAACTTTGACAGACACCATACCTTCTGAATAGTCGTTTGCTGAATCGTAAATTAGAGGAATAACCACTTCTCCTAGCTCATTTATAAAACCAAATTTTTGGTCAATCTGTACTTTGGCTAGCCCATTATGAAAATCGTCAACATGACTAAAGGTAGGAGTAACAATTTCTTCACCCTCTGCTGTGATAAAACCCCACAGGTTATTTCGAGTAAAGGCATATAAACCATTGCTACACTGTTTCATTCTATTTACACCAGAAACAGTAACATATCCTTTCTTATTGATGATGCCGTACTTTCCATCTTTAAAGCATAGAGCGTAACCTTTTATAAATTCTGTTACATTGTCAAAATTCTTTCTGCTTTTAGAATTTCCTTTTTTGTTAATTATTTGGGTAGTGCCATCATGTATTACAGTGGCTAATCCATCTTTAAATGCCGAAGCAGCTTTAAACTTAAACTTAATAATTAGTTCGTCTTTTGTATTTATGTAACCCCACTTTCCGTCTTTCATAACAGGAGCTAAGCCTTCCGAAAAACTATTTGCCAGATCATATTGTGGTGCAATTTCTAATTTACCCTCTCTATTAATAAACCCTGTTCTGTTGTTTATTTTGATAATAGCCAGGTCATTTTTAAAAGTTCTAGCAAATTCATATTTATTTTCGATTACCTCTTCTCCTAATAAGTTTAGATAACCGTATCTACCGTCTTTTTTGAAAAGAGCCCTATTACCATTATATGGTTCTAGATAATCGTAAGTCATTTCAGTGAACGTGGTACCATTTTTCAAGATGAGACCATACTTATTATTATTCTTTACAATAGCGTACCCGTTTTGAAAATCAGAAACGTATTCATACTTGCATGGTATAACTATACTGCCATCAGTATTTATAAAACCGTACTGCTCATTGATTTTTATTTTACATCTTCCTTCTTTAAAAGAATAACTAGCGTTAAAGCTCGAAGCAGGAAGACCATTGCTGTCTGCTTTCTCTGCTTGTACAGAGAAACTTCCAAGAACTAGAAGCGTTAGAGTTAATGTAATCTTTAGTTTCATAGTTTGTTAACGTATATATACTAACAGTACTAAATACGTGCCAAATACATATTGAATATTACAAGAGTATTTGTACGGGTATGAATAAGGGTATTTCGGAGTATGAGTATTAGGTTTTGCGGTATGTTTTTTAGGTTTTGCGGTATACATTTTATCGTATATACTTAGTAGATCTTTCGTGCCAATTTTGCTTTTTTTAGCAAATTTTAATGCTTAATTATCTAACGGTGTCGTTACTGGTTTTACTAGAAGCGAATTCTAATTTTCCATTATTATAGACCATCAGATTCTCATTAACTGTAACGGTAATTCTTTCAGAAGCATCGTTCTCTTCAATGGCAAGGAGAAGTTTTTCTGAAGCTTTGTTATCCATGAAGTAGTAGGAGCCATCCAGTTCTAAAGAAACAAGACCATCAGAGTAGTCACCTGCAGCTTCATATTTAGCTGGTATTACTATTTTACCTGACTTGTTAATAAATCCGAACTTACCGTTCATGCTTATTTTAGCTAAGCCGTTATTGAAATCACCAGCTTCAGTATAAACGGGTGTAATTACCTCCGTGCCATTAGGCATTATATAGCCCCATAGGTCATTCTTTTTATAGGCTAATATACCAGAAGATGATTGAACGATTCTGTCTAATCCTGAGATTGCAATTTTCCCTTTTTTGTTCATGGTACCGAATTTACCGTCTTTGATAAATAGAGCATACCCATTTATGAATTCAGAGATATTGTCAAAATCAAAATCGGTAAGCTTATGACCATGTTTATTTATAATGGCAGCTTTGCCATTTACTCTAACAGTAGCAATTCCCTCATTAAAGTTAGAAGCAAAGTCATAGCCTTCATTAATAACTGTTTGTCCCTTTATGTCTATATATAGCCATTTGCCATCTATCATGACAGGTGCTAAACCCTCTGTAAAGTTCATAGCAAAGTCAAACTTTGGCTCTAGTATCACTTCACCTTGTCTGTTTATAAACCCAGACAGATTTTCTTTTGAAAAGACGGCATAGTCACCCTCAAAGCCAAGAGATTTTTGAAATTGTGCAGGGATGGTCTCCTTACCATTGTTGTCCAAGTATCCGTATTTACCGTTTTTCTTAAAAAGAGCTCGGTTACCCTGAAAGCCTTCTAGAGACTCGTAAATAAGAGAGGTAAGGGCTTTTCCGTTTTTTGAAATGAAACCGAAATTTTTACCTTGTCTGACAATGGCTTGGCCCATGTGAAAGTCTGAAACGTAGTCATATAGACAAGGAATGATTATTTTCCCTTCTTTATCCATAAAACCAAATTTGTTATCAATTTTGATTTTGCACCTTCCTTCTTTAAAGGAATAGCCAGCATTAAAATTCTTAATAGGATTGGCGAATAAAGAGAATTGACTTAAACAAAAAGTAATTAGTAATGAAGTGTATAGCTTTCTCATAGTTTCTGAAGTTTATACTTAATGAGATGCTAAATGTATGCCAGAAGGCTTTAAATGCGTATTTTCTGACGTTTTAAGGTATGAATACTGAAATTGGAATTATGAAAGTGTAGTTGATGGGTATACGTGATTAAATCAAAAGAGAATACATTTATCCATGCCAAAAAAGTGTTTTTTTCTAATCTCTATACGAATAACAGTAATGTACTTACTGTTGAATTTTAAGGGTGAATAAAGTAGGGAAGTAATAGGCAAAAAAAAGCCCTCCGATAGGGAGGGCTTAAAACTTAATGTTAACAAGATCTAATTAATAGTTACTAGCCAATTGAAATTTACCATTAGTGAATATCATTCTGTTGTTATTAACTTGAATAACAATGCTTTCCGGGTTTGAAGTCTTATCAACTGCTACGGTAAGTTCGTTTTCAGCATGAGTGTTTAAAAAATGGTAGACTCCATTTATTTGAACAGATGCTATACCATCAGAGAAACTATTTGCTGAGTCATAAATGATTGGAATTACAATTTTTCCCATCTCATTAATGAAACCATATTTTCCGTTACTCTGTACTTTGGCAAAACCTTCTTTAAAATCACCTACCTTATTAAATACAGGTATTACTAGTTCCTCGCCATCTGCATCCATAAAACCCCAAAGGTTGTTTCTCTTGAATGCATAAATTCCATTATCAGACTGAACAATTCTGTTAAAACCTGAAAGATTTATGTTTCCTTTTTTAGTTATAATTCCAAAAGTGCCATCTTGAATGAAAATGGCATATCCGTTTATAAATTCAGAAACATTGTCAAAGTCATATTTGGTTATAAATGAACCTTTACTGTTAATTATAGCCGCTTTTCCGTCTTTTCTTACGGTAGCTCTTCCCTCTTTTAAATTAGAGGCAAAGTCAAAAATAAAGTCTATTTCAGTTTTACCAGATGTATTAATATAACCCCATTTGCTATCTTTCATTACTGGAGCTAAACCTTCAGTGAAGTTAAGGGCGAAGTTAAATTGTGGTTCTATTACAGTGTTACCATTACGGTCCATATAACCAGCTAACATGTTTTCTGTGTAAACAGCGTAATCTCCTTCAAAAGTCAATGCTGCTTCAAAATTATTAGGTATAATTTCTTTACCCGTAAGGTCAAGGTATCCGTATTTGCCATCTTTTTTAAATAAGGCACGGTCACCATTGAAATGTTCAAGGGCTTGATAAGTTAATGCAGTTAATTGTTTTCCTGATGTAGATACAAAACCATACATTTCACCTTTTCTAACAATGGTTAAGCCATTATTAAAATCAGAAGCTTGGTCATAATCACATGGGACCACTACGTTTCCTGTTTTATCTAAAAAACCAAATTTTCCGTTGATCTTGATTTTAGAAAGGCCATCCTTGAAAATATATCCAGCAGAAAGTTCATATGGAGGTTGATTATTGTCAAAATAGGACGCATTTACATTCAACGCAAGGCTTACAATTAGTGTGGTTAGGATGATGCGGTAAAAATTATTTAGGGGCTTCATAATTTGTTGAGTTTATACTGATTAGTATTTTACAAATTACGTGCCAAAACTATAGGACGGGAAGTGGACTTTTATTGATTGGTAAAATAGCCATTTAAAGAGTCTAAATGGCTATTTTTTTGAAGTTGTTAGAATTAGGTTTAAAAGAGTAAATAAAAAAATACCTTATGCTAATGCTGCAGCGTACTGCATTTCATAAAGATTTGCGTAGGCATTTTTGTTTTTTAATAGCTCGTCATGGGTGCCCATTTCTACTATTCTACCTTTATCTACCACTACAATCTTGTGAGCCTTTTGAATGGTGCTCAGTCTGTGGGCAATCACCACGGCTGTTCTACCCTTCATTAATTTTTCTATCGCTTTTTGAATCAATTCTTCTGATTCTGTATCTATAGAAGAGGTGGCTTCATCTAAAACTATGATATTTGGGTTTTGAACCATAGCTCTAACAAAAGAAATAAGCTGACGCTGACCTACAGATAAAGTAGAACCTCGCTCCATAACATTGTAATCATAGTTGCCAGGTAATTGCATAATGAAATTATGTACCCCTACCATTTTTGCAGCTTCTATAATTTGTTGGTCTGTAATGTTCTCATCACCCAGTGTGATATTGTTTCGGATGGTATCTGAAAACAAGAATACGTCCTGCAATACCATTCCTATTTGTCTTCTTAAATGAGACATTTCATAATCTTTGACATCAATGCCGTCAATTTTGATTTGCCCTTTGTTAATTTCGTAAAAGCGAGTTAAAAGATTGACAATAGAACTTTTCCCAGCTCCCGTAGCTCCTACAAAAGCTACTGTTTCTCCTTCTTTTACCTCAAATGAAATATCTTTTAGCACATAGTTTTCATCATTATACGCAAACCACACTTTTTCAAAGCTTACTTCCCCCTTTATAGGAGCAGTAATACTTCCATTGTTTTGTATAAAGTCTTCGCTATCTAAAACCTTTAATATTCTATCAGTACTTACTATACCCATTTGAAGGGTATTTACCCTGTCGGCAATCATTCTTATTGGTCTGAAGAATTGATTGATAAACATAATAAAAGCAGTGATGGTACCGAAAGTAACGTCTGCCGCCGGGTTTAAAATCTCTCTAGCTCCGTACCAAACCACTAAACCTACTCCTAAAGCAGATATGACTTCTACTACTGGATAGTAAATGGAATAGTATAATATAGAACGAATATTGGCGTGACGGTGATTTTTATTGATTTCAATAAATTTCTTGAAAGAGATGTCTTCAGAATTGAAAACTTGAACCAAGCTCATACCCGTAATTTGCTCCTGCATGAAGCTATTCAGGTTTGAAACCGCATTTCGTACCTTATTAAAAGACTTTTTAACCTTTTCTTTAAAAATATAGGTGCTGATGAGCATAAAAGGAATAGTGCTCAAGCTAATTAAAGAAAGTCGCCAATCTGTATAAAACATGACGGCCATAATTAAGATTAGCTGTAGCACGTCTCCCGCTATTGCGGCAAAACCAGAACTGAAAACGTTTGACAGGGTTTCAATGTCGGAAATAGTTCTAGTAACTAACCTTCCTATTGGTGTTTCATCAAAAAAGCGGAGTTTTAGGCTAAGAATCTTATCATATAACTGAACTCTAATGTCTCTAATAATATGTTGTCCTAGCCAACCAGCAAGATAAGTATTGAAAAAAGTTAAAATAGAAGAGGTGAAAAGCAAGCCTATCATTAGCATAAGCATTTTGCTTAGCCCAGGATAGTCTCCATTAGTAATAGGTCCATCAATGGTATACTTTATCAGTAGTGGCATAATAGGAGAGAGTACTGCTCCTACTAAAATCAAAACCACTAATAAAATGAACCTAAACTTATAAGGTACAATGAAAGTCAATAGCCTTTTAAGGACGGCCTTATCAAATATTTTTCCGCTAACTTTTTCTTCTTGCAAGATTTGGCTTTTTATAGTCTTATGCTAAAACCCGATACTAACGGTTTTCGTTCGAACTACTGACCGTAGATGTTAGCAAATCCTACTTTGATATTTCTTCTAAGCTCTTTCTATTAGCTTTTAGAATAGTGCTGATGTCAGAAGAGCTTAAAGCTGTTGATATAAATACGGTTTCGTATTGAGAAGGAGGTAGGTAAATACCTTTCTCTATCATTGCTCTAAAATATTTACCGAATAATTCGGTATTAGTAGTCTTTGCTGTTTCAAAATCTGTTACCTGTTCCGATGTGAAGAATAGGCTGTACATAGAACCCACATGATTCATGGTGTATGGTAGTCCCATTTCTTTCAAATCTTTTTGGATTCCGGCTACTATTTGGTTTCCGTTCTCTTCCAAAGTTTGATAAATAGCTGGGTTATCTTTCAAATGCTGAAGCATAGTAAGTCCTGCAGCCATAGCCATAGGGTTTCCTGACAATGTACCTGCTTGATAAACTGGGCCAGCTGGACTTACAAAATCCATTATTTCTTTCTTTCCACCATAGGCTCCTACAGGCATTCCTGCTCCTATGATTTTTCCTAAAGTAGTCATGTCTGGTATTACACCAAACCTTTCTTGAGCACCACCTAAAGCCAATCTAAAGCCGGTCATTACCTCATCAAAGATTAGAACTATCTTTTCTTCATCACAGACTTTTCTTAAGCCTTCTAAAAAACCTTTTTTAGGTAGCACACAACCCATGTTACCTACTACGGGTTCTAAAATTATGGCCGCTATTTCGTTTTTGTTAGCGTTTACTAAATTTCTAACGGCTTCTAAATCATTAAAAGGAGCTAGAAGCGTATCTTTAGCTGTGCCTTTAGTTACACCTGGGCTATCTGGCTCGCCCATGGTAACAGCACCACTACCAGCGGCTATTAAAAAAGAATCACCATGACCATGGTAGTTACCTTCAAATTTTATGAACTTATCTCTTCCTGTATATCCTCTAGCTAGTCTAATGGCCGACATGGTAGCCTCTGTACCAGAGTTTACCATTCTTACTTTTTCTACAGATGGAACTAGTTCGGTTATTAATTTGGCCATGTCTACCTCCAAAGAAGTAGGTGTTCCAAATGAGAATGAGTTTTTAAGAACTTCTTGAACTCGCTTTTCAACAGGTTTAAAGGCATGACCCAAAAGCATAGGACCCCATGAGTTTATAAGGTCAATATACTTTCCGCCATCTACATCATATAAATAGGCACCTTCTGCCTTTTCCATGAATATTGGATTTCCTCCTACGGCTTTAAAGGCTCTTACAGGAGAATTTACACCACCAGGGATATATTTCTGTGCTTCGTTGAAAAGTTGGCTGCTCTTATTAGTCATTACTATTTACTATTTCAAATCGTCCTCTGTTATACTTAACTATTGGTACTACTTTGTTCTCAAAACTCTTATCAGAATAGTCAAAGCCACTAAGAAGAAGGTCATCCATTTTTGGGCTTTCGTCTAGGTTAAGTCTAAATATTTCTTTTCCATCTTTTAACATTCTGCCATAAAAGAGCATCATGTCATAGCCAAGGTAGGCGTAGTAAGATGGAATCATTTTCATTTTATCTATATAGGTTCTTCTGAAACTATTTACCACACTCTTTTTCCCATCAATATATTGTGGATATACCAAGTAGAGGTTTTTTGATAACAAATCTCTTGTAGAAGATTCCATGTTAAAACAAGCATCTGTTGCTATCACAGTAGAATCAGATTTTTGTTGACCAAGGGCCCTAATTATTTTTGGGCCAAATTTAGCGTCACCTGTTATAAAAACATGGCCAGGATTTTTATTCGCTGAAATTGATTCTTTATCGATGAATCTTTTCTCTTCTATTACTTTGTATCCTCTGTTTCTTGCTGTTTCAGCATAGATATGAGCTAAAAGAGAGTCTTTTCTAGAACCGTCGTGATACACACTTACTGATTTTTGTCTATCAAGTGTTTCCACAAAATCTAAGCACTTTTCGGCTTGGGTTTCGTTAGATGATTGAAGTAAAAATCTTGATTCTTCGTCTGATATGAGGCTCCTACTGTTAGAGATAGGGTGCACCTGGAAAATCTTATTTTTTGCAGTGTAGGTTTCGGCTACTTTATTAGGTCTACCATAAAGTGGTCCAATAATAAGGTCAATCTTTTTAAAGTTTTTGTCTTTAAGGTATCCCTCTAAACTTTCAGAAGTTTTGTCAACATCAAATCCGTATAGTCTTACTGGAATGTCTTCTTTAGTAAGTTTTTCTACGGCTAATTTCATGCCCATGAATAAATCATATACATACCTATTTTCACCAATAGCTTCTTTTAAATTGAAGTCTTTTAAGGCAAATGGTAGCAAAACGCCAAAGTCCATGGTATGGTCGTCAAAAGCTCTTTCATAATTAACTCCACCTTTTGAACCCGACCCATTAACTTCTTCAGGAACTAGGTTAAAAAGGTTTGTCAATTGGTCTGAAAGCTCTAGGTCAGCCTTAGTATTGTATTTTCTTGCTTGAATTCTGTTGACCAATGTTTCTGCAACAATTCTCTGATTTGGAAATTTTTGGTTTAATTCCTTCAGTAAAACTACATTTTCAATAGTAGGAATATTTGTTTGCATCAATCCGTAAACATCCTTCTCTAAAGATTTTGATGTAATTCTTTCTAAATAGGGGATACCTTCAGCGTAATACTTGTCTTCAAAGTTCACCACTCCATATAAATAGTAAGCCTCCTCTATTTTGTCCCAGTCTGGAAATCTTGTAAAAAGGTCTCTTAAAGCTCCTCTAGACTGATATGCTTTGTTTTCTTTCAGTGAGGCCAAGGCGTAATAGTAAAGAGCGTAAGGCACTACAGAATTAGTGTAAGTTTTAGAAGATAAGGGCGTAAGTTTTTGCAAAGCACCACTAAAGTCGTCGCTGGCATAAAGCTGCACAGCTTCCTTATATTCTAGAAGATACTCTTGGTCAGACCTTTGGGCGAAGGTCAACTGTGCCATGAATAGTAAAGCAATTACTAGATATCGCATATGTTTTTATTAGGTTCTTCGGTAAAAAAACGAAAATGTTCTGTGCTAATCAACACAGAACATCTTTATTATTATTTGCCTTTGTTTTTACGCTTCTTAAGTTCTTGAGCTTTTATCTTATTTGCCTCTTCTTGAGCTTGCAATTGTTTTTGCATGTAATTGGCAAATTTGTTTTTCTTCTTAGGCTTAGTTGCGTAGTTCTTTTTATTTTCTTCTAAAACGGCCTTAATCTTATCTTCATCGATAAATCTTTTAACCGTAAGCTGCTGAGCAATAGTTACTAAGTTAGAAACCAAGTAGTAAAAACTCAATGCAGCAGGGAAGCTATTCAATACAAAGAAGAATACCAATGGGAAGATATAAGAGATTTTCTTCATATCTACCGGACCTGGCTGAGCAGGGGTAATCTGGTTATTGTAGTATGTAAAAGCTAAACTGGAAATAGTCATTAAAACCACGAAAAGGCTTAAGTGATTTCCAATTATTGGTAAATCTGTAGCCCATCTTAGTGGAGCATCATAGGTAGAAAGGTCTTTTGCCCAAAGGAAGCCTTTCTGACGGAACATCTCCATGTTTGGAAACAAGAAGAAAACCGACATCAAAATTGGCATTTGCAGCAACATTGGAATACAACCACTCAGTGGACTCACGCCTACCTGTTGGTATAACTTCATGGTTTCTTGCTGAACCTTTACAGAGTCGTCACCTACTTTCTCTTTAATCTCTGCTATTTCAGGTGCCAGAATTTTCATTTTGGCTGAACTTGTGTAAGACTTATATAAAAGTGGAGTTAATGTTAATTTGATAATCAAAACTACCACGATGATAAGGAAACCGTAGTTTGTGAAGAACTGCTCTAACCAGTTAAACAATGGTACAAAAACGTACTTGTTAATAGGTTTAATGATGTCATAACCTAAGTAAAGGTTTTGAGAAAATCCGTCTGCTACCGTGTTAAGGTCTTTTGTAGTATTAGGTCCGAAGTAATATCTGAAATTACCTTTTCCTGAAGTAAGAGCAGAAATAGGGATAAGAGCCGAAACAGTGGCATCTTTAACTATAGTCGTATCGTTCTTTGGAGTAAGTAAGCTAACGCTAAGATTATCCAATCCTTCATTTTTACTTACAAAACCACTGGTGAAGTATTTCTGTTTGAAAGAGAACCAGCTAATTGGACTTTCTGCTTGTTCTGCTTCGTCGCTTGTACTATTTAAACCAATGTCTTCAAAATCGCCATCCGTTTCATAATAATTAACTTGAGCAGCTTTTCTGTTTTCCTCTAAATCATTCTCAAGTCTTTTAAGCTTGTTTTCCCATTTAAAGTTAACAGCTTCATTATTAATCAAACCAGCAGTTCCGTCAAAAGCTAAATCATAATCTAAAACATAACCAGTTTCAGGAAGGCTATAAGAGTGTCTTACTGTTTTGCCATCCGCTAACTTAAGTTCAAGAACTGCAGCATTTGATGACTGACTACTTACTGTGAAGTATAAATCAGAAAGATTTACAATTCCTGAAGGCGTTTTAATTTCAAGGTCGATATCAGAGTTACTCTCATCAATAATGACCATTGGGGCATCTATACCTTTATCAAAATCGTCGTATGTCTTATGGTTTTTAAGAGCAACTTCTTTAACCACACCACCCTTAGAGCTGATGGTTACTTTAAGTTCTGCGTTTTCTAGAACCACATCTTTGGCTTCACCATTAACTGCAGATGCAAAACTTCCATACTGTGCTTGTGCAGCAGCCGAATCTAAAACTACTGGAGTGCTTGCAGCAGCATTGGTGGTGGTGTTTGAATTTTGAACTTCTTGAGTAGTTTCTGTAGCTGGAAGCTCTTTAGGTACCGCTGGGTAAAAATACATGTACGAACCGTACATCAAAAACAGCAATACAAAACCTATAATATAATTTTTATCGAATTTTTCCATTGAGGATATTTGTTGAAACAAAATTTCCGCAAAAGTCGGAAAAAACTTTGACCTGAGAGAAGTAAAAAGTGATTATGTGAGATAAAACAGGATAATAGGCGTATATCAAGTTTGATGTTAGCTCAGCTTAAGCCCTTGATAGCTAAATTATACCCATTTTTTATATAGCATCTGGCATGGGTCCTACGTTTAGCCAGCCTCCGTCTACAGCGAGATTTTGACCTGTTAATTGCCCCGCTCCATCAGATAGAAGGAAGAGTGCCGTAGCGGCAATATCACTAGTTTTAGAAACTTTTCTGGTAGGAATTAGCTTTGCCCAGCCTTCTTCATACCCTTCTACGGATACTGTTCTTTCGGTAACTGTGGCTCCAGGGCTAATGGCGTTTACTGTAATGCCATGTGGAGCTAGTTTGGTGCCTAAAGATTTGGCTAAGAACGCGATAGCGGCTTTGGTCATGCCGTAAGCTTCTAATTCATCATGGGGTTGAATACCAGTGGTGCTAGAAAGCATGATAATTCTACCGCCAGTGTTTTGCTTTAGCATCTGTTTGGCAGCTTGCTGAGCTATGAAAAAAGTGCCTTGAATGTTGATGTGAAGGAGCTGGTCTAGTTTTTCTTTGGTATAATCTAAAAATGGGCAAGAAGTGGTTATACCCGCATTGGCAATAACAAAGTCTAAAGAGCCGAATTCATTAATAGCGGTGTCAATAAGCTTTTTTATAATATTTAAATTTCCCGCATCGCCCTGTACAAAACGACAATTTCCTAAGTCTTGTAAAACTTTTTGGGCGGCTAAGCCCAAATCATTGTCCATGTCATTGAAAATAATGTTTACTTCTTTTGAGGCTAATTGCTTCGCAATTTCAAATCCAATGCCTTGAGCAGCACCGGTTATTATCAATGTTTTGTTTTTGAACGACATGAGATTGGCTGATTATTCTATTTCAAAGGTATAAATTCCTGCAATTGAAATTTAATATTAGTGCTTTTGAACTTACTAGAGCGTATCAAGATTGTTTTAATTAAGAAACTAAGTCAAGATTACGTTTTTTGAAGCGAAAGCTTTGGGAGCAAAGCATGATTTCAAAGAGAACTTAGTACATAAATTTTTACTTTTGCGAAGCTTAAAATAGAGACAAAGAGAGATGACAAAGATAAAATCAACAACGGTACTTGGAATAATTCATAATGGCAAAGTAGCCTTAGGGGCAGATGGTCAGGCTACCATGGGAAATACCGTAGCTAAATCAAACGTGAGAAAGGTAAGGAAACTAGCTGATGGTAAGATATTAGCAGGTTTTGCAGGAAGTACGGCTGATGCTTTTACGCTGATAGAAAAGTTTGAGGAGAAATTGGGAGCCTATGGCGGAAATATGAAGAGAGCGGCTATAGAATTGGCTAAAGATTGGCGTACAGATAGATATTTAAGAAAGTTAGAGGCCATGATGATAGTGGCAAATAAAGATGAAATGCTGATAATATCTGGAACAGGTGATGTGCTAGAACCAGATAATCAAATAGCGTCAATAGGGTCGGGGAGTATGTATGCTCAGTCGGCGGCTATTGCTATTAAAAAACATGCTTCGCAGCTTACCGCAAAAGAGATGGTGGAAGAAGGTTTACACATTGCGGCGGATATCTGTATTTACACAAATCATAATTTAGTAATAGAAACGCTAGACTAATTGGTGCTTAATTTCTTAACTTCAAGCGTATTAATTATTAAGTGATTTATGGCGTCGGTTTTTGCTAAAAATTTAAGGTTTCTAAGAGAGGAAATAGATATTTCTCAAACAGATATGGGAGAGCGATTAGGTCTTACCAGAGCATCTGTGGATGCCTATGAAGACGGGAGAGCCATGCCGCCATATCCAAAACTTAAAAGAATAGCCGACCATTTTAATCTTTCTGTAGAAACTATGACAGAAGATGAGCTTTGGGGCAGTCCTTTAGAAAAAGAGATAGAGCGTTTAAAGCAAATAGAGGAAGAGGAGGACGAAAAAGATATAATTTTAAGAGAAGAGGGGAGCGATGCGACTCTGGAAGAACAATTACACTCGCTTAATATTAGCTTGACAGACAGTGGTGAGAGCAAGCATGGTTTGCCACTTATTCCATTGGTAGAGTTAAAGTATTTCGCCAAATATCTAAATAGCTCTTGGGCATCTTTAGAACCCCAGCTTAAAAAAGTATCTTTCGACTTACCGAAGGGTAAGAATTATAGGGCTTTTGAAACGGGTCAGGATTTCCCTTTTGCTAAAAGTGTATTGTTTGTATCACCAATTGAAAACTTTAGTGATTTAGAAGATGGCGATAGGTACTTGGTGGTGTCAAAAACACACGGAATATTATACCGCACAGTTTTTAGTCAAATAGGGAGAAAAGGTACGGTGATTTTAAGTGCCGAAGTTGGCGATATAGACACCATAGAAATTCCAGTTTCTGAAATTAAGGAACTATGGGAGGTGAAAGCATTCTTTTCAAAAACGCTTCCGCAGCCAACTAAAGACCTAAGTACACTGAATGATTTAGTAGAAAAGCTACAAGCAGAGTTAAAGCGATTAGGATAAGTACTGCTGAATTTTAGAAGGCTGAATTAAATAGCTTTTTCCTAACTCATACCAAAGTTCGTCTCCAATGCTAAGATATAAGCCAGATTTTCTAGGTGCTTTTTTGCTCGCCTGCTCTGGTCTGAAATCTCCAGAAAATACATCTTTCAAGAAAATGTTTAAATCATCCCATGGGTGACTTTTCTTTTGACCATTTAGGGTTTCAGAGTATGATCTTTCTTTGAATGAAGCTTCAAAACTGTAGTCTTTTCTTTCTTCATTAGAAATTCGTAAAACCCTGATTAGTAAAGGAGATTCTCTTTCTGCGGCTTCAAAAGCGGCTTGCTGTAGTTCTTGAATAAAAATAGAAAGGTGTTCAGTTTCGTCTGGGTATCCTGTTCTTTTATTATACGTTATTTGCCAGAAATTATCTCCTGAGCGGAGTTCTGATTTCTTGATAAGATGCAAATCGCTTTTTATGCTCTCAATGTATTCAGACCAATCCTCATTTAAATCACCAGACCATTTTAAGTCGTCGTCTTCTGAGAAACCTTCGTCGTATATTTCGTCTGTAGATAAACCATCACGGTCTAAATAGCTTAGTTCAAAATCTAGGTGTTGTTCTCCATTTTCTTTTTTCTCTAGGTGTATTTCTACAGCATAGGCGTAGGGAGGGGGAACTAGGTCACTTGTTTGAAATTGAATATGCATCTACAGTTTTTATTTTATCTATTTTTCCAGAACCAGTTTTTGAGAATGAATTAACAAAAACAACCTGCTTTGGAGCCTCAAATTTAGGCAATTTCCTTTTGAGATGGTTTACCAGAGCATCATCTTTAAAAGAATCTTCTACAAAGAGATGTAATTTTTGACCAAGCTTTTCATCAGGAATACCAAAACAGAAAAATGGTTTTGTGATTAAACCTAATTTGTCAATTTTTGATTCAATCTCACTCAAATTAAGTTTGACACCACCGCTGTTTATAACTCCGTCAATACGCCCATTTAACTGAAATTGATTACCTTTTTTGAGCGTAGCTAAGTCATTGGTGATAACCCATTTGTCTCCTGTAGCTTTATTTTTAGCACACAGGCAGCCTCGCTCGTCAAGTTTGATTTCTGTATCAGAGAAAGCTCTGAAATATTTATCTGGTTTATCGCCATTTAGTCTTTTGGTAGCTAAATGAGTTACCGTTTCGGTCATGCCATAGGTGGCGTAAACGGGTGTTCTGATTTCTTGAATTTTCTGTAATAACTTTTCACCAACTGACGCACCTCCTAGAATGATGGCTCTTGCCGTATTAAGCACCTCGAAGGCATGGGGGTTAATTAGCAATTTCTCTAACTGCATAGGCACAAAAGCAAAGAAGTTTTTGCCCATATTCCTAGTCAAAAGATACTTGTGTTGACCAAGAGTTTCTAGTATGTCACCTTCTGGCGATAAAACTATAAGTTCGGCACCAAGCTCTAAGGCTCTAATTATCATGAGTTTGCCCGCAATGAAATCTACAGAAAGATTGCACAAGAAAATACAATCTTGGTCTAAATGAAATGCTTTGGCAGTCTGATCTACAGATGCTAATACCTGTTCTTTTGAGAGAGAAATGATTTTAGGAGTGCCTGTAGAACCTGAAGTTTTAACTTCAATATACTCTTGCCCATTTTCCCAAGCTACTATGAAAGCTTTAACTTTTTTGAAGTATTCTTGGTCTGATTTTGTATTTAATAAATCTCCGTCTTGTGCTCTTATTATCATTTATTCAAAAACACGGACAGTATTGGACGTTTCGTCAGAAGTAACATTATATCTCACTAAAGCACCTGTAGCAGGTCCTTTCTCTACCGCACCCGCTTCAGAAAATTCAGACTCATGAAGTGGACAATAAAAGTCTTTTTGAGAAGGTCTGTACTCTAATATAGTGCCCTGATGGGTGCATTTAGCAGAAACCGCTATGAAATTATCGGCCAAGGTTCGTGCTACTATAACGCCATTTGTTACCACGTAACCTCCTGGTGTGTTCAGTTTGTTATTTGCAGTTAAGTTAAGGTCTAATGTTATATCTACTTTATCTCCACTGCCTCCTGGCATTGGGTCAGGTATTTCTGAGTCCGAACAAGCTTGAAGACAATTCATCAGTAGAATTCCGCCGAAGCCTATTCCTACCTGTTTCATAAATTCTTTACGCTCTAAAGTGTTCTTTTTCTTTGGTGTTGAAACAAGTTTTTCCATGTAATCTAGCTTTGAGATGATTTAAATTTAATAGGTCTAAAATAAGGGATTCATCTAATTAACGCATTAAAAGCAGGAAAGTATTCATGAAAACCTATGAAATCATAAAAGGAGATTGGCCTTGATAAGTTTGATAGCAATGGCCAACAGTATAAGTCCAAATACTTTTTGTAAGACTTCTATACTGGCTGGACTTATTTTTCTTTCTAACCAAGAAGATGATTTAAGTACTATATAAACCAGGACAAGGTTAATTAGAATACCTACAATAATGTTTTCAACATGATAGGCAGCTTTTAGCGATAAAAGCGAAGTCATGGTTCCGGCTCCAGCAATCATAGGAAATGCTAAAGGCACCACAGAACTGGAACGTGCCCCAGTGGTAGGGTTATGTTTGAAGATTTCTCTTCCTAATATCATTTCAAAACCCATTAAAAGGAGAATAATAGCACCTGCTACCGCAAAAGAACTAACATCAACACCAAATAATGCTAAGATTTTTGTTCCAAGATAGAGGTAACCAAACATTAAAACCCCAGAGATAATAGTGGCTCTTTCTGCTTCAATACCGCCAGACTTTTTTCTAATATTTAATATAATAGGTATAGAGCCCAAAATATCAATGATGGAAAATAGAATTAACGTTACAGATAGAATTTCTTTAAAATCAAATGGCATTACTTAAAGTGTCGCTTAAAAAAGCTTTTAGTTGATGATAATCTTGGTTTGGTATAGCTGGGAAATTGGCCACTCTAAAGGTGTTATTTTTCCATTCTCCGTAACCATTCCCCAAAAGTATTTCATTTTGCTTGGCTTTAGATTTAATCATGGTGATTATTTTTTCTTCAGCGTCAATAGCAATGACATTTGGAGACTGGGTTAGTTTGTTTTTAATCAATGGATTAATTCCTTTCAAAGACGTTACATGTTCAATAAAGTCGTCTGCACGATCTTTTAGCTTTGAAGAAACTATTTCTATATTTTCAACTTCTCCAAGGATTCTGTTTAGCAAGAAAATATTTAAAATATTTGGTGTGTAATGGGTCTGGAATTTTTGAAAATTTTCTCGAATAAAAAGAAAGCTATTATAATGATTTCTTTCATTAAGCTTAATGGCTGCTTCTATTGCCTTTGGTGAAACTATCATAAGACCCATTCCAGAAGGAAGCCCAAGGCATTTCTGCACAGAGGCCAAGAAAACATCACCAGCAGAAAAATCAATAGCATAGCCTCCTAAAGATGAGGTTATGTCAAAACATTTAAGGAAGTGAGCAGGAAGTTTTCTGAGGTTTTCATTGTTAATGTAGCTTCCATTTGAGGTTTCACTTTGCACCGCACAAAAACAGTCATAGTTTTCGGCAATCTGTATTTCTGAAAGCTCTTGGTCTAAGAAAAAACGAGAACCTCTAATTCCATTTATGGTTTCAATGCTTCTGTCAATGTTTGGACTAGGATTAGTAACGGTGTATTTAAACCACTTTTTTCCAAAGGCTCCATTATAAGCAAACTGAACATTTCCAGAGAGTACCGACTGTGCCACTATTTCCCAGCATTCGGTGGCAGATGAGGTAAAGTAGACTTCGTATTCTGGCGGGACAGCCATTTTTGTCTTAAACAAATCAATGGTTTCCTTTAGCATGTCCATAAAGGAATCACTTCTATGATTTTTCTCTAAAATACCGCAGTCAAAGGCCTCAGACATGAAACCTTTTACAGAAGGATAAATTTTGGAAGGACCTGGGTAGAAATTCATCAAATTTTATTTTTCTCAAATGTCGGGAAAAATATTTTCCATCTCATTCTTTGGCATTAGAGTTATAACAGTTTTTGTGATTAGTTAGCCATTTCTTTATCAAAAAATAAGGTTTTAGATATATGAATTAAGTTTTTTCAAGGATAAAAACAGAGCGATTAGGCCTTAATACTAGCTTTTTGTACTTGTTGGGGGCTTTTTACACGTCCAACACTAGAATGATAAATAGCTCTATTTTAAATAGAATTTCAGTATGCTTTTTTGAAGCGGCTTAGCTTTTTTAAATATTTTATTATTGAAGGTAATTTATTGTTAAAGAGCTTCCTGTCTCAGTTTGAATGCTTGTTGGGTTTTCGTTTACCTCCTTTTGGCACGGTGATTGGTACTATATAAGAGATTCTGCACAAGGAAGTGTAAAGTCATGCTGGAAGACTGAAGGTCTTTAATAGCAAATCTTGCTGAATACCAAAACCGATAAGTGAGTAATCCTAAAAGGAAAATACAAAAACTGATAGATGAGCCTTGTAAAGGTTTAGCCCTTCATGCTAAATACTGCAGGGCTTTTGGTGTTTTAGCCTTTCTCATGCTGATAGGGTTTAAAAGTTTTGCTTTTCCTATTGATTTAGTTACAAACGGTGATTTCAATGATGGCCGAAATGGTTTTTCTTCTGATTACGATTGGAATGGCTCTAGTAATGGCGACTATGATATTGATGATGAGCCCGGAGATGTAAATAATGCCTTTTACGATTTTTATGATCACACTGTAGGTACTAGTGCTGGCGAAATGCTAATAGCTAATGGAAGTACTAATAATGATGATGTTTGGCAAACTAATATTTCTGTAACCAACGGACAGACTTACACCTTGTCTTTTTGGTATAGGAATGCATATAATGGAAATTTTTCTACTTTGGGCTGGACAGCCAATGGTTCTCAGATAGGTAGTACCTCAGTTGCCAATGATACTTGGCAAAAGATAACGGTGGTTTATACTGCTACTTCTACGGGTACGGTAACATTTGCCATAAAAGAGTTTACTCGAGAGTCATCAGGAAATATTTTTGCTATAGACGATGTCTCTATCTTAACAGACTTACCTTCTACATGTTCTGGTACTTTTACAGATACTGGTGGAAGCGGTGGGAATTATTCTAATTATGAAGACTACACAAGAACTTACTGTGCTAGCCCAGGGAATAATATTCGTTTTACCTTTAGCAGTTTTAGCCTTGAAGACAGGTATGATTATCTAAGAATCTATGATGGTACTTCTGTTTCAGACGAATTGTTCGATGACTACACTGGTAATTCAAGCCCAGGGACAATTACCTCTACAGAAGGCTGTTTGACTATAAGGTTTACATCTGATTATTCCGTGAACGAATCAGGTTGGATAGCAAATATAAGCTGCGTTCCAGACCCTTCGTGTTCTGATATTGATCAGGTTATGATTAATGATTTGGGCGGAAGTTCTGATATTGACATTACTGGCGGAGCTACTCTTTACACAGGTCAATTGCCCAATAATTGGAATATTGAAGCCACGGGAACTGGTTCCGTTGGTAGTATGGAGTTCCAGGTCACAGGAGATGCGAATCAAAGTAATATTGAAAGTGCTTCTCCATATAGAATGCCAACTGATGCAGTATCTTTAAACTGGGGAGTAGGAACATATAGTATCAAGGTTACGCAGTATAGTGAGTCAGGGGGCAATGGGAATGTCTGTGATGTTGCAGATTTTGATCTTATAATAGATGACTGTGCCATTAGTAATCTCACGGCTACTTCTAATTCGGCTGTTTGTACAGGAGAGTCATTAAACTTAAGTGTTTCTGGTGGTGGTTCTGGTGCGGTGTATACATGGACTGGACCAAACAGTTTCAGTTCTTCTCAGCAAAACCCTACTATCGCAAATGTAGGTTCAGCTGTTTCTGGTAATTATGTGGTAACTGCCACTAATTCAGGTTGCTCAGCCACGGCGTCAACCAATGTAACTGTTAATGTGGCTCCAAATGTTTCTGTAACCAGTCAAAACGCTAACTGTGGTTTGAATAATGGTGAAATCACTTTTACCTTCCCAGACCAAAGTGGTAGAACAGGAATAGAGTTTAGTACTAATAATGGCGGCTCTTACGGAAATAATGTAAACGATAATGTAGGGAGTACTACCATTGGAGGTTTTGGTCCTGGTGATTACGAAGTTTGGACGAGATGGGGGAATAATGAGTGTCCCGTAGATTTAGGCTCTGTTAATATTGCTAGGGTTTCTGGAACATTGAATACTACTAATAGTGACCCTACCATCTGTCTTGGTGAAAGTTCTACTTTAGGAGCTTCACTATTGAATGGAGTAGGAAGCGTTAGTTACTCTTGGAGTAATGGTTTAGGAACAGGAAGTAGTAAAAATGTAAGCCCTAATAGTAATATCACCTATAGTATTACTGCTACCGATAGCGAAGGCTGTACTGCTACTAATACTATTGCTGTAGTGGTTAATAATTTACCAACAGTAAGTATAGGCTCTAATTCTCCAGTATGTGCAGGAAGTACTATTAACCTTACGTCAGGCGGAGGTAATAATTACACATGGACTGGTCCAAACTCTTTTAGCTCAACTAATCAAAATCCAAACATAGCTTCGGTGTCTCCATCAAATGCAGGGGTTTATAATTTGACAGTTACTGATGCTAATAGTTGTTCAAACAATGCCGCTGTTAATGTCTCAGTCACTTCAGGCCTTACAGTAACTGCCAGTACACCAGATTCAAAAATATGCTCTGGATATGCATTGAATTTAAACTCCTCTGGAGGTAATTCATATACTTGGACTGGTCCAAATGGTTTTTCTTCAAACAGTCAAAACCCAACAATTAACAGTCCTTCTGTTTCTAATACGGGCGTTTATACAGTAACTGGTACCAATACTAATTCATGTACAGCTACAGCTACCGTGTCTATTAATGTAGTTGCTAATAATAGAACTGCTAGTAATGACGGTCCTAAATGTGTTGGAAGTACTATTAATTTAACGGCCTCAGGAGGAGATACATACAGCTGGGCTGGACCAAATGGTTTTAGTTCTTCTTCAGCAAATCCAAGTATTTCAAATACTGCACTAAGTAATGAAGGTATTTATACCGTCACGGTTTCTATTAATGATGCTTGTACTGAAACTGCTACTACAGAACTTACGCTTTATAGCTTGCCAAATGTTTCCGTAACCGACCCCGGAACCATTTGTCAATATGATGATGCCCAACTTCAGGCTTCTGGTGGAGTTTCTTACGCGTGGGTAGGTCCAAATAGTTTTAGCTCAAATCAGCAAAACCCGACAGTAAATAATATTACCAATGCCAAAACAGGTATTTATACAGTAACTGTAACTAATGCTTCTAGCTGTTCGGCATCTGCCACTACAGAATTATCACTTTCATTCCCAAGCCTTGTGGTTTCTAGTGATACTGCATTATGTGAAGGTGGTTTAATAAGTTTAGAAGCAGCTGGAGGTATAGGCTATAGTTGGTCTGGTCCAAATTCATTTACAAGCTCTTCTTCTAGTATCAGTATCCCAAGTGCTAGCTCTTCAGAAGGTGGAGTTTATACAGTAACCGTAAATAACTCATTGGGTTGTACTGCTACCACGGGTATTAATGTAACGATTCTTAATACTTCAGATCCTATAATCTCCTTACCATCTATTTGTACCGGAGACTCATTGAAATTAGAGATGCCAGGATGGACCAATTATTCTTGGACGGGTCCATCTAGTTTTAGTTCATCTGATGCAGATGCGTTTATAGTAAATTCTAATACATCTAATTCTGGAGTTTATAGTGTTACTGTAGATGTAGCAGGCTGTACCACCACCGCTACTACATCTGTTACGGTTAGGGCATTACCTGTACCGGTAATTTCAAGTAATCAACCAGTATGTCTCGGTTCTAGTTTGAATCTTAGTACAGGTTCGGCATCAACTTATACTTGGAAAGGCCCAGATAGTTTTACGAGCTCTTCTCAAAATCCCGTACTTTCCGTTTCGGATAGTTTGGTTCAAGGAATTTACACATTATCTGTAATAGATACCTATGGCTGTATTGACTCTACCACACATGATGTAGATGTGTCTATTGTATATCCTACAGCAAATAATAGTGGAATATCGTGCTTAGGGCAAAATGTAGCTTTGACCGCAACTGGCGGTTCTACTTATTCCTGGACAGGACCAAACAGTTATACATCAAATGCCCAAAATCCAGTAATAAGTGGCATGACCGCTTCTGATGCTGGCATTTACTCAGTGACTGTTACAGACGCAAATGGCTGTACAGGTACAGCAACAACCGAGATAGTAGTTTCAATTCCCACCGCGAGTGCTACTAGTAATGGGCCGGTTTGTGAAGGAGCTACACTAATATTAAATGGATCTACTGCAGACCAATATGATTGGTCTGGACCAAACTCATTTACCTCAAGTCTTAGAATTCCACAAATAAACAATGTAACATTAGCAGCTGATGGTGTTTATACTTTTACAGTAACAGATTCAGTTTCGTGTACAGCTACAGCTTCTGTTAATGTGGTTATAAATCCATTACCTACAGTTGCAACCTCAAATAATGGGCCTACTTGTCAAGGTCAAACACTTAACTTGACTGCCAGTGGAGGAAATTCTTATAGCTGGGCAGGACCTAATGGATTCTTATCTTCAAGTCAGAACCCAACAATAGCTAGTGTTCCTGCTGGAGCCAATGGTATTTATACCGTTCAGGTAACTGATATCAATAATTGTTCATCTATCTCTACCATGAATGTAACCGTTAATCCAGCACCAACGCCAGTAGCTTCTGTCACTATTGCAGATATATGCGTAGGACAAACCTTGAATTTACAAGGTAGTGGCGGTGGAACTTACGCTTGGACCGGTCCTAACTCTTTTTCTTCTTCACAGGAAGACCCTAATAGAACCAACGGTACTACCAATATGACAGGTATTTATACCTTGGTAGTGACTACGGTACCTCAAGGCTGTACAGCAAGTGCTACAGTGGCAATTTCTGTAAATACCATTCCTGACCCACCAATTGTAAGTGACGTGGAGAGGTGTGGGCCTGGTACAGTAACCATTACGGCTTCTGGCTGTTCAGGAGTTTATAGTTGGTATAGCACTTCTAGTAGTTCTACAGTATTAGGAACTGGTGAATCTTTTACTAGCCCTTCTTTAAGCAGTGATAGAAATTATTATGTTGACTGTACAGAGTTTACTTGTCCTAGTTCTACGAGAGCCGAGGTCTTTGTTGATATATTGCCTGTACCTACAGCTACGGCTTCAGTAACACAAAGGCATTGCAAAGGCTCTACAGCTAAATTTACTGGTGGTGGAAATAACGTAAGTGCTTATAGTTGGTCAGGTCCTTCGGGTTGGTCTAGTCCTTCGCAATCTCCTACATTTTTGGTGACGCAAAACTCTGATGGGGGAACTTATACCATTACCACAACACGTTCTAATGGCTGTACAGCTACAGCTACTACAAATTTAACGGTGGTTAATAATTGTAATAATATTTGTGACCAACAATATGTTATAATTCCTTCTAATCCAGCTTTCTGTACATCGAATACAGGGCAGGTTACGATTTCCGCTACCAACGAATACCAAACAAGTTTGGATGGAGTCAACTGGTATAGAGGGTCTCATACATTTGGTGGTTTAGGAGTTGGTAATTATTTCTTTTATGTAAGAGATTATGGTACACAGAATATCTGTAAGAATGTTAATAACACTTTAGTATCCACTACTTCGTCTTACTTTACTGGGCAAAATGTTACGGCAGCCTCAGATTGTTATGCTGCTAATGGTTCAATACAATTACAAGGAATTCGCCAATCTGATGATGTTACTTGGCTGGCCACTTTAAAAGGAGCCTCCGTACCAATATCAACATTAGATAATAGTACAATAGAAGACCTAACCCCTGGTTTATATTATGTTAAGGTGTCTAGGGCAAACGAATTCTGTTACGCAGAAAGATATATTGAAGTACCAAATAATGGTGCAGACTGTACAAGTGACGTTTTCTGTGATGATGATTCGGTTCCAAACTTATTTCCAAATGGAGATTTTGGTTCTGGAACAGATGAAAACGGTCCAGTTTTGACAGAGACGCAGTATGGCTATTCTAACTATACTTGTTACTCTCCTTGGGATAGTTTTTATTCCATAGTATACGAGACAGATTGTGATAATAATAATCATCAAGCTTTTCAATTTTCTCAAGCCACAGGTTGGTGGGATATTTTAAGTCAAGATCATACTCCTGGAGATACTCAGGGCTATATGATGGTTATCAATGCTGGTTATACACCTAACATTGTAATTGAAAAGGAAATTGGTGATTTGTGTCCAAATACGCAGTATAACTTTACTGCGTGGATGCGAAATATCTCCCCAGATTCACCAATTCAGCCTGATGCTGCATTTATTATTGATGGTGTCATAATGGCGAGGTCTGGTGAAGTAAGAGGTACCAGTTGGCAAAAAGTAGGTTTCTCCTTTAAAACTGGTGATAATACTACATCAGCTCTTTTTGCTCTTAGAAACATTGCTCCTGGAGGTTTTGGTAATAACTGGATTTTGGATGATATTAAAGTGAGCAAGTGTCCACTAGAAATTGAACTTAGTGGTACCACGGTAGCTTGCCTTGGAGGAGATAGTGAAGAAATTAATGCCAGTATTGGTGACCCATATTCGGAGCACACATTCTTCAAATGGCAGAAAAGTGATGATAACGGAGCTACATGGGATGAAGTTACCGCAGTAGCTGAAGGAACTTACGTTTCTGGAGTTATGGATGTGAGTTTAACTTTGCCAACACCAATAGTTTCTGCTTTAAGTGGGAGAATTTATAGAATTAGACTTGCTACTACCGCAGGTACTATTGATGACCCGCAGTGTTCTGTCTACAGTGCATTGACCCAAATTATAGTTCCGCCTATTGAAGTTCTAGTAACAGAAGATCAGGTTAAATGTATAGGTTCTGGCGAAGTAACACTAGAAGCTATTCCTTCTGGAGGAAATGCCCCTTATACTTTTGAGTGGGATAATGGTTTGCCTGCCACCGCTACAGTAAATGTTAATCCAAGTGTAACTACTGATTATATAGTAACTGTAAGAGATTCTTCAGGATGTCCAGTTACAGATACTATTAATGTAGCCGTTGAAGATCAGCCTACCCTTACGGTATCAATTGGCCCAGACTCAGTCTGCGTTGATGGTATGGCCTTTATTACGGCAGAGGTAGTGGGCGGTTCTGGTGATTTTGATTTTACATGGTTCTCTACTTATGATACCACTGGTACTTGGACCGAAATAGTAGGAGAAAAAGACTCTGTTTATCATCCAGAAACGTCTGTAGCTCATCAAATATATTATAGAGTCTTTGTTGAAGATTTAACATTTGACTGTAATGATGCTCTTTCTAATGCTGTATTATTTCATGTGGTAGACGATCCCGTTATCAATTTAAACACTACAGATATAAGTCTATGTCTAAATGGTGATGTAGAACTTATACCAACCATAACAGGGGGAACAGGAGAGTATCAGTACCAATGGCAATATTCTTCTGATGGAAATGCTCCATGGGTTGATTTACCAGATGATACCACCGCTACTTTAAATGTACCTTCTGATGTGGTTAAAGTAGAGTATTATAGATTAACAACCATACCTGATGGAAATGGATGTAATGCTCCTCCATCAGACGATGCTAGGGTAGAAATTTTACCAGTATTTGATGTTGATGTTTCCTTGATTGATAATGTTGTTTGTATTGATGGATCTGTAGTGCTTACTGCCGACACTAGTTCTGGTTCAGGAGATATTACCTATCGCTGGTTAAGTAGTTCAGACGGCACTAATTTTAGTGTAATTGGCGGAGCTACAGACTCCACTTATTCTCCAGTTACTTCTTCAGAAGGCTTAATGTATTATCAAGTAGAGGCTACCGCTAGTGGAATTGGTTGTGGAACGGCTACTTCAGCAAATGCCTCAGTAACAGTGTTACCAGTGTTTTCAGTAGATGTTACTGTTAACAACCCGCTAGTATGTATTGGTGGGGCTGTAGAATTAGTGGCCGATACAACAAATGGAGCAGGAGCAGTAACTTATCAATGGTTTGAGTCAACAGATGATGTAAGCTTTAGCCCCATCTCTGGTGCTACCGATTCTAATTATGTTGCATCTACAGCCACTGAAGGTATTACTTATTATAGAGTAGAGGCTACTGCAGATGGTTCTGGTTGTGGAACAGTAGTTTCACCTTCAGTACCTGTTGAAGTTTTACCAATATTCTCAATTGAAATTACAGTAAGTGATGATATTGTTTGCGTCGGAGGAACTGTTGAAATATTTGCTGACACCACGAATGGTACAGGCACAGTAACTTATCAATGGTTTGAGTCTGACGACAATAGTGTATTTACTTTAATTAATGGAGAAACAGATTCCTTGTTGAATGTCAATACCGCTGTAGTAGGAACACGTTATTATTATGTAGAGGCAACAGCCTCAGGATCTGGCTGCGGAACAGTAAGATCTGCTACTGGAACAGTGGAGGTTCTACCCGTTTTTGAAGTAGACGCTAGTTTGTTGTCAAATACTGTTTGTATTGGTGGTGAGGTTTTATTAATTACCGATACTACTTCTGGTACTGGAACAGTAACTTATCAATGGTTTAGCAGTACAGATGGTTCAAATTTTAGTCCTGTAACAGACTCTACCAGAAACGCATTTGTACCAGTTACTTCATCAGAAGGAGTCATGTATTATCAAGTTCAGGCCACTTCTAGCGGAGAGGGTTGCGGAACCGCTATTTCTGATGATGTGACCGTCACCGTTTTGCCAATTTTTGATATTGACGTTTCTGTAAATAATCCAGTTGTCTGTATTGGAGGAGCGGTGCAATTAGAAGCAGATACTATTAACGGAACGGGAACGGTTACATATCAATGGCTTTCATCTTCAGATAACAGTACTTTCAGTGCAATTAGTGGGGCTACCGATTCAGTTTACGTTCCTAATACAAGTTCAGAAGGTATAACTTATTATCAAGTTCAAGCTACGGCAAGTGGTTCGGGTTGCGGAACAGTAACATCGGATTCTGCTCCGGTTGAAGTTTTACCTGTCTTTTCTGTTGATGTTTCTTTAGCAAATAACACTGTTTGTGTAGGAGGGGCTGTTGAGCTAATAGCCGATACCACAAATGGAACAGGAACAGTGACGTATCAATGGTTTGAATCTTCAGACAATAGCACTTTCACACCAATTAGCGGAGAAACAGACTCCAATTTGACAGCAAATACTGCTTCTGTAGGAATTACATATTATAGAATTGAGGCTACGGCAAGTGGCTCAGGTTGTGGAACGGTAACATCAAATTCAGCCTTTGTAGAAGTTTTACCAGTTTTTGAGGTTGATGTAACATTATTATCCAACACTGTTTGTATTGGCGGAGCTGTAGAACTATTTGCCGATACTACATCAGGTAGCGGTACTATTACTTACCAATGGTATGAGTCTTCAAATAACAGCACATTTACACCAATTAGCGGAGAAACGGATTCTACTTACATTCCTAACACGAGTGCAGTAGGCTCATTATATTATAGAGTTCAAGCCACAGCAAGTGGCTCAGGTTGTGGAACAGTTGATTCTGACAATGCTACGGTTACCGTTTTACCAATTTTTGATGTTGATGTAAATGTTGATAATGCCGTAGTTTGTATTGGCGGAGCTGTACAGTTAGAGGCAGATACGGTTAATGGTACAGGAACAGTAACATATCAATGGTTATCATCTACGGATAACAGTACTTTCAGTCCAATAAGTGGGGCTACCGATTCAGTATATGTTGCAAATACAAGCTCAGAAGGTATAACTTATTATCAAGTTCAAGCCACAGCAAGTGGTTCGGGTTGTGGTACGGTTACTTCCGCTTCGGCAAGCGTAGAGGTTTTACCAATATTCTCTGTGGATGTAGCTTTGACAAATCATACAGTTTGTGTGGGCGGTAATGTGAATTTAGTGGCTGATACCACCAATGGTACAGGAACGGTAACATATCAATGGTTTGAATCTTCTGATAATAGTGTATTTACATTAATACCTGGAGAAACAGATTCAAGTTTAACAGCTAATACATCCTCATTAGGAGTTACCTATTATTACATAGAAGCCACAGCATCTGGTTCTGGCTGTGGTACCGTTAGGTCGGCTACTGCTACAGTGGAGGTACTTCCAGTATTTGAAGTAGATGTGTCTTTGGATGATAATATAGTTTGCCAAAATGGTTTGGTACAGTTAGTCTCTGATACTACATCAGGTACAGGTACAGGTACCGTGACTTATCAATGGTTTAGTTCTTCAGATGGAAGTTCTTTTAATCCAATAGCAGATTCTACTGAAGCTAAGCTTATTCCAAGTACAGCATCAGTTGATACTTTATATTACAGATTAGAGGCTACTGCCTCAGGAGTTGGCTGCGGAACTGCCGTTTCTGATATTGCTAGTGTTGCAGTATTACCGCAGTTGTCAATTGATGTTCTTCCAGGTAATGCAGAAGTATGCCTTGGAACTCCAGTTACTTTTGAGGGAAGTCCTCAGAATGGTGTTGGAAATATTACCTATCAGTGGCAAGCATTTAATGGTGTCACTTGGCAAAATATTGGTAGTGAAACGGATTCTGTTTACAGTCCATCCACAGCTGTCGCTGGGCAGTATCAGTACAGAATTAACAGTTTTGCGGATGGTGTAGGGTGTACAGACGCATCTTCGGCACCAGCTATTTTAATTGTGAACGATTTTCCTGATGTTACAGTGAGCAATGTAGACCCATTATGTATACCAAATAATGGTCAAATAGCCTTCAGTTTTTCAAATGAGCCTTATCAAGATACTATTCAATTTAGTGTTGATGGAGGGCTAACTTATCCTTACTTCACTTATGATTCATTAAATACTTATAGTATTGATACGCTTAGTGCAGGCACTTATCAGATTTTTGCAAGGTGGGGCGATAATAGCTGTCCTATTGATTTAGGGGACGTAGACTTAGAAGAGCGTCCAGCTCCAACCGCTACAGTAACTTATGTAGACCCTACATGTACTACAGATAATGGTCAAATAACTTTCACCTTCCCAGATGAAGCTACCAGAACACAAATAGAATTTAGTTTAGATGGTGGTGTTACCTATGAAACAGCGGTTAACGATAATGCGGGAAGCGTAAGTTATTCTGGTTTAGCTCCAGCCACCTATGATTTATGGGTAAGATGGGAGAATGACGAATGTCCAATAGACTTATCAGATGTAACATTAACAGACCACCCTGGTCCAGTGTTGACGGTTTCTGCTGATACTACTATTTGCTTTGGCTCTACAGCCTTGTTAACAGCAAGCTCTACAGGTGGAGATGCTCCAATAGTATATTCTTGGAATAATGGTTTACCAGACGGGAATTCTCATACAGTATCTCCAGCTGCTGACGCAAGTTTTATAGTGGTGGCCACTGATTCTAATGGTTGTACTTCTGAAGATACTATTCTTATAACGGTTAATCCATTACCAGTAATCTCAATGACTGGAGGCGAATATTGTGAAGGAGATTCAGTCTTTTTAACGGTAAACGGAGGTGATACTTATGCATGGTCAGGTCCACAAGGTTTCACTTCTAGTTTGCAAAATCCTAGCATAGGTAATGTTGATACATTGAATAGTGGTTCTTATATAGTGCAAGTCACGGATTTAAATTCGTGCCAAACTATTGATTCTGTTAATGTAATTGTGAACCCTGCTCCAGAGGCACCAATTGTTACAAATGCTGATAGATGTGGTCCTGGGGTGTTAACGCTCACGGCATCAGGATGTTCAGGAACTATCACCTGGTTTGATAATCAATTTTCTAATTCAATTGTGGGATTTGGCACAACATTTGAGACTAAATCATTGGTGGCCACTGCGAATTATTTTGCTAGCTGTACATCAACAAGTAATTGTGAAAGCTTTAATAGAGCATTAGCAGTTGCTGAAATCAGGGAAACTTCTAATGCGGAGGTGATAACTGTAAATAGTACATGTGTTGGTGAAGTTCCTTTAGATAATGGAATTTTAATAGCAACAGGATTTAGAGAAGGAGAAACCTACTCTTTTAGCGAAGGCAGCACTTTTGATGCTTCTACCGCAATTCCAGCAACACCAGCAGTAATACCATCAAATGGTAGAATGTACGAAACAATAGATAACCCATCAGGAGTTACCACTTATTATACCGTAAGGATACTAAGTAGAGATGGTTGCCCTGTTGACCATACGGTTGAGTTCGAAAGACAATGTGACGATTGTTTACCGTTTTGCGAGCCAGCTAGTATTAATAAAGTAAAGTAAAAATTGACGTCGAGAGACCTACAATATAGATTTTTAAAGAGACACACACACCTAAAAGGTTTTGCAACCCCCCCATGTATAAAATAAATTTTAAACATTATTTAATTCAAATCAAATCAAATGGAATTATTGATTAAAAACAGAGAAAAGCTCGCCATGAAAGGGCTTGGACGGTTTGGATTCATTCTTTTAACTGCTTGCTTATTATTTTTAGCGAATACTAAAACCTTCGCCCAAATAGAGTGTGCCGAAAAAATTGAATTCACAGTCCAATCTATTGATGAATCTGCGGAAGGAGTAGGTGACGCTAAACTAGTGTTATCTGGTGTACCAGCCAATGATTATATTGTAGACTACGCTTCAGGTACCACCTATTCTGGTACGCCTTCAGCAACTTATGGAACGCTTACAGCGGCTACTGAGACAAATACCTTAGGGCGATATATCGCTACAGGTTTGGCTAATCCAGCAACCCCAGCAGGGCAGCAATACACAGTTAGGGTTCAAATGCCTGATAATAGCTGTTATTCTGACTCTACTATTGTATTACCAAGAGTAAACTGGTCTGCGGAACCAGATTATACTGATCTAGACGTCACTGTAGCTAAAAGTGGTGATGCCACTACCGTAGGTGCTACAGTAACGGTGACTGTTTCTGTATTTAATGATAATACGAATGCGGGAGTTAACACAGTAGATGCTACTGGTGTTCAAATTATTGTTAATGAGCCGGCATCAGGTTTGCAATTAGTTGGAGGTTCGTCTGACACAGGAGGGAATGGTACTTATAATGAAGGAACTTTATTATGGGATGTAGGTACAGTACCCGCGGGAGCAACTTACACCTTACAATTAACATATGTTGTAAGTGAAAGAGGTGTTTTTCAAATAGGAGCAGAGGTTAATACTGCCGGTGACGGTTCAGTGGATGAGTTAGACTCTATGCCTTTGGTTGAAGGGGGTGGAAGTGCTTTTGAAGATGAAGATGATGAGAGTTCTACCTGTATTTCTACTCCATGGGATTGGTGTACTACAGATTCATTTGACTTCACTTTGATTAGTGATGTTTATACAGGTATTACATGGCAAAAAGATGGTTCAGATATTACTGCATCTGTTCCTGGTGAATATACACTTAATGCTGATGGTTCATTAACTATACTATCAGTGGGTTCTTATAACTTTAGATACGATCATCCAACTAATGCTAGTTGTGATGCAGTAGGATGTTGTCCTATTGATATAGTTCAAGGTGTAAGGCCAGAGCTTTTAGCTATGCCACCTGCCGCTATTTGTTTGAATGAAACACTTCCTACAGTAATAGCACAAGATAACACACCTCCTGGAAATTATGATTCTGATAGAGGGCAGGTAGTATATCAGTGGTTTAACGATAACGGAACTGATAACCCAACTACAGATACTATTGTAGGGCAAACAGCCTTAACATTAGACTTGTCTACTTTGCCACAAACAGCTGGTACATATTATTATAAACTAAAAGCTTTAGATGAACTTCATGCAACATGTATAGACTCTACTACATTTGAATTTGTTATTACGGATATAGAAAAGCCAATAGCTTCTTCTAATACTCCTATTTGTGAAGAAGAGCAGATAGAGTTGACGGTTACTAATATGACGGATTTCCCAGGTACTGATTATGATTTTAATTGGTGGTATGAGGCAGACTCCGCAACTACTTTTGCAGCTATAGGCGACAGTGTTGGCATTTTAGATGCGGATCCTGTAGCACATTCAGGTGATTACGTAGTTCAAGTTTCTCAAACTTTTACGAGTCCATTTACTTCGGGTTCTGTTGATACTTACTGTGCTAAAACTGATACTGTAACAATGTTGGTGAATCCACTTCCTGAGCCTCCTGTTATGCAAGATAGCACGTATTGTCAATATGATGAGATTGCTGAGTTTATTGAGCACGTAGTGGATTCTTCAGGTACTGGAGCTACAGGGTTTCTTAGCTGGTACCAAACACCGGTAAGAGATACACCTTTTTATACAAGTAGTCTATGGGATAAACCAGATTCTTCTATTGCAGGACAATTTGGGCCATATTATGTTACGCAAACAGATTTAAATGGCTGTGAGTCTTATCCAGATTCTTTTGTAGTGAATATTAATGCATTGCCAGAGCCACCTGTAGTGGAAGATTTGGCTTACTGTGAAGGGTCTACTACTACAGTACCTTTAACCGCAACACCTTTAAGTGCAGCTTATACGCTAACATGGTATGATGATACATTAGCCACTGGTGCTGGTGGAACACCTGCCGACCCCGTTATTCCTACTCCTGATGCCTCTTCGGTAGATACTTTAAGATTTTATGTTACGCAGACTTTCGGAACTACAAGTTGTGAATCTTATAATGCAGAGCTTATAGTGTATATAAAAGATACGCCAGACAGACCTGGTTTTGATGACCCAGTATACTGTTTAGATGATGCGGCTGTTTCATTGGATAATCATTTGACACCATCTACTGCTAGTACTACTTCACCATCAAATACTTATACACATTGGACTTATCCAGCGTTTACAGATGATGGAGTAGCGGTACCAACTCCAACTACAGATGACGCCGGTTCTAGTTATGGTTTAGTTTGGGAAGAGTGGCAGTATATTGCACCAGACGCTTCTACTTTATCTTGTGAGGGACCAATGGAAGACCTTCGTGTAATTGTTAATCCTAAGCCGAATATTGAGCCTATAGCGGTTAACGCACTTTGTGTGGGTGACGCAGCTCAAGATGACGCAAGATTGTATATTACAGACTATCGTGACTCTGATGAACTGTTATGGCATGCGGGAGCTACCTTTAATCCTGCCTCAGTTACAGAACCGGTTCAAACTGGAACTGACATGAGAGCAAATGGTGGAGCATTTGCTTCAAACTTAACAAATCCTACTGTAGGCTCTGGTCCAACTTCATATGCTATCCAAATTACTAATGAGTTTGGATGTGTAGAAACTGGAACGGTTGACTTGACAGAAAAAGATTGTGTGTGCCCAGGAGGGTATTGTGAGCCAGCAAGCATCACAAGAACACTTTAATATTTATATTATACTTTGAAGCTAGTCCAGGAGGAATCCTGGGCTAGCTTTCTTTAAAGCCTTTCTTTTAAGGTTGCCTTTTTACTACTACTTACTTAATAAAACTTCCTGATAGAATACAGAATTAGAATGAATCATGGAAACCCAAATATTTTGAGTTCCGCCCTCACTGCAATAAAACAAGCTTTTATTGGGTGTCTTTTTCTTCTAAGTATTATTCCAGTTTTTTCTCAACAAGATGCTAATACCATCAAAATAAATAGCTGTAAAGTTCCTACCTACAGAGTTGGAGGTAAAAACGTAACAAACGCTACAACTAATGACGGTAAAATTGTCATTTCAGGCATTGAAAATGCTACCCACTACGAAATCCTAGAAAACAACACACCATTCGATTTTTCACTGGCATCTGAGCTTGTGGAAGGTCAATCAAGCGTTGAGATAAAAGGTTTAAAAAATCCAAGTCTTGATGCCGCATATAAAATAAAGCTCTATAATAAAACAGAGGATTGTTTTACAGAGCAGTCTGTTCATCTCTCTCATATTAATTTTGCCGAAAAACTAGATTACACGCAAATAGAGGTAATACAAGGGGTGGATAATCCTTCTCCTGAAATTGGCGATATTATAACCTTCACTACCATAGTTCAAAATAATGGAGGGCAAGCTGCTACTAACCTTGAACTAAAGCAATTTTTCTCCGAGTCATTAGAGTTGGTTTACTTCTTTGCAGATATAGGGGAGTTTACGCCTATCGGCAATGTTTGGCAAATTGGGGATTTGAAAGCTGGCCAGCAACCAAAGCTTATTATAAGGGCTCGAGTTAAAGAGCAAGGTTTATCATACCTTACCTCTTATGTTTCAAAGGCAAATAGCTATACAATTTTTTACGGACAGCAACTGCCGACACAAGATAATTCACATGCTATTGCTGCTACCAGTTGTGTATCTGTACCCATTGCTATAAAAAAGGACGAAGTGTATAGAGTGACTCTAGATAGTTATGCTAACCTTACTTGGTATTACAAAGACGCTGCAGGTAACTTTTCGGCCATTAATGAAACAACAAATTCAACGATTGCAGAAATTAATGCCGACAGCTCCTTAAGCATTAAACAAGGCGGCGAATATACGTATACTAAACAGATAGGCGAATGTACGTTTAATTCCTGTTGCCCTATTTTAGTAGAGAGCTGTAAGGGGCCTGCGATTGTGGTAGATTCTGTTTACTGTAACACTACGGTAGATAGTTATAGCATGGTAGTTCATCTAGTTAATGATAACTGGAGTGTAGTAGAGAAGGTTTACTATGCCTTATCTAACCTTAGTTTTCCTGTATTGACAAACTTTTTAAGGCGATTAAATATTCTACCGTTAACCTCAAGTTCTGGGTATGTAACTTCTCTTGGAGGAGGATACTATAGGGTAGATAATATACCTGCATTTATGCCTAATGTAACCTTGGTCTCCACTGATATGAGTGGAGAATGTCGTTCTTTCAAAATTGTAAATGCTCCAGATTGTAATGGGCAATTAATGCAAATGCCAGAACTGGCAAGTACGGTGGAGTATTACAGTCCGGCTAGAGTAATGCCATCGCTCAAAGTAGAGAATGATGGAGGTAAAAAAGTTAAGACTTATTGGTACTCTGACGAGCTTGGTATTAATCAGGTTGGAAAAGGAAACTCTTTTAGACCAGATAAAGTAGGGAAGTACTTTGTTGCTTTTTATGATAAAAAGAAGGATTCAAGAAGTGCTTTGGTAGAAGCCGAAGTTAAAAGCTTAGTAGATGAGGTTCCTGGTGAATTTGTAAACATCAGTGTTTGTGATTGTGAAAGCTCGTCCATGATACCAACAGGTACTTCAGAAGCTATTACGGTAGCCAAAATTTATCCTAACCCAGTTAAGGATGATTTAAACATAGATTATATAGTTCCTAAGACAGCTAGAAGTGCCGATATGTTTGTATTTAGTATTAATGGAAAACAATTGGGCTCTTACGTTCTGGACTTGACTAAAGACACAGAGAAAATTGATGTATCTTCATGGCCTGATGGATTGTATATCCTTACTGTGGCTGTAGATGGCGAAAAGAAGCTTACACAGCGTTTTGTGGTTCGTCATTAAATTAGCCTCTAAATTTCCTTCTTAAGCGGAATGATTTCCCCCTCATTTGATGTTCTTCCATTCCAGAATCCTTTCTTTTGGAAAGACCGAAAGATTGATTTGCTTTGCAAACTCCAAATTAAAGATAAAGCTAGATGTCAAAAAAAATAGAGAATCTCACTCCACGCCAAATCGTAGAAGAGCTTGATAAATATATCATTGGTCAAACAGACGCTAAGAAAAACGTAGCGATCGCTCTGAGAAATAGGTGGCGTAGAATGAATGCTGACGAAGACATTCGTGGCGAGATAGTTCCTAATAATATATTGATGATTGGTTCTACCGGTGTGGGTAAAACCGAAATTGCTAGAAGGTTAGCTAAAATAGCGGATGCCCCTTTTACTAAGGTAGAAGCTTCAAAATTTACGGAAGTAGGTTATGTAGGACGTGATGTGGAAAGCATGGTACGTGACTTGGTAGAGCATTCTGTCAATCTAGTCAAAACAGCGAAAAAAGAAGAAGTTAAGATAAAAGCAGCCGATACTGTAGAAGAATTGATATTGGATATTCTTATTCCACCAATGTCAAAGAAATCTCAAGTTGGAATTCCTGAAGGTATGACTTCGTCAAAAGATGAAGAACTGAATGAGAAAACAAGAGAATCTTTTAGGGGCAAACTGAAGAGAGGTGAGCTAGACGAAAGGAAGATTGAAATCAATGTTCAAAATTCTTCAGCTTCGCCAATTGGCGTTATGGGTGGACCTATTGATGATGTTTCCATGATGAATATTCAGGAAATGATAGGTGGCATGATGCCAAAGAAAAACAAGAAAAGGAAATTGCCTATTTCGGAAGCTAGAAAGATTCTTTTAGAAGAAGAGTCTGCTAAGCTTATTGATATGGATGAGGTAAAAGAAGAAGCTATTTGGAAAGCTGAAAACCTTGGGATGATATTTATTGATGAAATAGATAAAATAGCAGCAGGTGGAGGTAAAAGTGGTCCTGATGTAAGCCGTGAGGGTGTGCAGCGAGATATGCTTCCAATAGTGGAAGGTTCTACAGTGAATACAAAACATGGTTCTATTAATACAGACCATATATTGTTTATAGCTGCAGGTGCTTTTCATGTGTCAAAACCATCTGATTTGATTCCTGAACTTCAAGGTCGTTTCCCTATCAGGGTAGAGCTAGAGTCGTTGACAGAAGAAAACTTCTATCAAATACTTAGTAAGCCTAAAAATGCTCTTACAAAGCAATACGTGGCTATGCTAAAAGCGGAGGGGGTAGACTTAGAATTTAATGATGAAGCCCTCAAAGAACTCGCTAAAATAGCATTTGAAGCGAATAGCGAGGTGGAAAACATTGGAGCCAGAAGACTTCAAACTGTTATGAGTCATTTATTAAATGAAATCCTGTTTGATGTTCCAGATAAGATAGAACCAGGCTCTAAATTGTTAATAGATAAAGAAAAAGTGACAGAAAGACTATCTGGCCTTGTTAAGAATAAAGATTTGAGCCAGTACATTTTGTAATAGATTCAAATCATATTTTACTTAGAGATTTAGACAAGGAGACAATATCTCCTTGTTTTTTCATGTTAAGCTTATCTTTTTTGACAATAGTAGAGGCCGTTTCACTATACTTTCCCAAATTCTTAAGGAAGGATTTCTTATGGCTTACTAAAATCATTTTATTGTCAACTACAAGGTAAAAACGTTCTCTTTTTTCAAATTCCCCTTCATAAATACTGGAATTAGAAGAGCCATAACCAGTACTAACTCCAGAGCTAGATGGGGTAAATTTACAGTCATATAGTTTTAAGAGCATTGGCTCAGAATAAGACAGTGTTTCATAATAATAATCGCCTGCTCCTTTTATCTCATCTTCGTATCGGGAAAAATTATGCCCGTTTATTCTGAACTCTAGAGGTTTCAGCTCCACAGAGGGGGTTGATTTGTTTTTGGAATAATAAAGCGTGTTTTGTTCTAGATTAAAGGCTATTAGCCCTTCTACGGGTTCTCCTCCTTCTAAAAGCACCTTTTCTTTAAACCAACCATTCTTAAAATAGGGTGTGCCCAAATATTTTTTTTCAAAAGCCTGTGTAGTGTTCAACCTTACATTTTTGGCATCATATTCAGAAACAAGTATAGTATCTCCTTCAGCATTTACATCTATCCTAGAACCTGAGGAGGCAGTAGATATTTTGTCTAAAAAGTAGGCAACATTGTCCTGCGAGAAGGAAAAAAACGATACTAAAAGCAAACTAAGAGAAAGAAAGGTCTTCATTTTTTTTGTCCTTAAAAGGTTGTAATGTGTTGCTAACGAAATTAATACAAAATATTGGATTTAACATTCGCTTAAACGGAGAAAGTTAATCGGAGTGCTTTCCTTATAAAGTTCTGGTTTGAGTTTAGCTTAAGGTAGTTTTAAAGGCTAGCTAATCTCCCCTGAAGTCCTCCAGAGTGATAGATAACTATTTTTGAGCCAGCAGGAAAGTGCCCTTTCTCTATCAAATCAAATACTCCGTAAAATAGTTTTGCGGTGTAAATATGTTCTAGCTGAATGTTAAATTCGTTCTCAAAATCTTTGATGAACCTAAGTAACTTGTCATTGTATTTGGCGTAGCCGCCAAAATGGTAATTCTCAAAAAAACTAAGTCTGTCAGTTGGCTCTTGAAGCAAATCTTGAATTTCATCTATCAGGAAACCTCCGTTTTTCAGTGCAGGAAATCCATAGACTTCACCCTTAAAATTTTTATTTGATAATACACCAGCTGCAGTGCCTCCTGTGCCTGCGGCCAAACAAAAATGAGTTGGCGTAATTTCGGTCAAAACCTCATCAATGATTTCAGCACAGCCGGGTAATGCGTATTGATTACTTCCCCCTTCGGGAATGAAAAACTTGCTTTCATCGGAGAAATTAGAACTTAAAGCTTCCTTTTCTCTGTAGTCAGAGCGTGTTACAAAATGCATTTTCATCCCTTTTTGACTAGCAAATGCCAGCGTAGGGCTAGATGTCTCATTAAGCTCTTGACCTCTAATGATAGCTTCCGACTTAAAATTAAATAATTTGGCAGCTGCCGCTAAAGCATAAATGTGGTTTGAGTAAGCTCCGCCAAAACTAATTAACGTTTCTTTTTTTAGGTCTTTAGCTCTTAAAAGGTTGAATTTCAGTTTCCTGAATTTGTTGCCTGAGACTTCAGGATGGCATAAATCGTCTCTTTTTACCCATATTTCCAGTCCTTTCTTGTCAAAAACTGGACTAGATAGTTTTTCTAATGGCGTAGGATATAGGATGTGTTTTTCAAAAACCAATTTTAAAGAGGTAACTTGCGGGCTAAAATTACATCTTTTTGGAAGAGAAACATATAGAAGACGATTTGGAAGACGATGAGTTGTACGAACATCTCAATCTTACCGCAGACCCAGGGCAAACGCCACTTAGGGTTGATAAGTTTATAGGACATCATACTAATAGCTCTAGAAATAAAATTCAGCACGCTATTGATAGTGAGTCTGTAAAAGTTAATGGAAACCTAGTAAAATCAAGTTATAAAGTTAGGCCTGGAGATAATATCATTATTTCTTTGGCAAAACCTCCGAAAGAGCCATCTGAAATTATCCCACAAGATATTCCGCTTGATATTATTTATGAAGACGATAGTGTTTTATTGGTAAATAAAGATGCTGACATGGTGGTGCACCCTGGTTTTAATAACTGGGATGGAACGCTTGTAAATGCATTGGTTTTTCACTTTAAGAACCTTCCTACGTCTAAAAACGGAACCATCAGGCCGGGTTTAGTTCATAGAATTGACAAAGGAACTACAGGCCTTTTAGTAATTGCTAAAACGGAATATGCTATGCAATATTTGGCAAAGCAATTTGCCGACCATAGTACAGAGAGAACGTACTATTGCATGGTTTGGGGCGAGCCTAAAGATGATAAAGGTACTATTAATGCGAACCTTGGTAGAGGTTTTAAGGATAGAAGAATATCGGAGGTTTTTCCTGAAGGGGACCACGGTAGAGTGGCCATTACGCATTATGAGGTTATAAGAAGAATGCGTTATGTGAGTATAGTAAAGTGCAATTTGGAAACAGGACGTACGCACCAAATTAGAGCTCACATGAAGCATATAGGGCATCCACTTTTTGGAGATACTACTTATGGTGGCGATAGAGCATTAAGAGGAAATATGTTTACAAAGTATAAGCAGTTTGTTGACAATTGTTTCAAAATTATGCCGCGTCAGGCTCTGCATGCTAAGTCTCTTGGTTTTAAACACCCGGAAACAGAAGAGTGGATGCAGTTTGACTCAGAACTACCTGAAGATATGGTAGACCTGATAGCTAAATGGGACCATTACGTACAACATAACTAAGAATATTTAAGAATGAATACGGTGATAAGAGAGGCCATAGCGGCTGATGTGCCTGCTATGATGGGCTTGGTAAAAGAATTAGCCCTTTATGAAAAAGCTCCAGAGCAAGTAACTAATACGGAAGAATTGATGCTTAAAGATGGGTTTGGAGACAATCCTATTTTTGGTGCTTTTGTGGCGGAAGTTGATGGGAAAGTAGTAGGTCTTTCTATTTATTATTACCGTTATTCTACCTGGAAAGGCAGGCGAATATATTTAGAAGACTTAGTGGTACAGGAATCATTAAGAGGCAAAGGAGCTGGTAAAATGCTTTTTGAAGCCGTTATTCAGAAAGGTAAAGAAGAAGGCTGCACCGGTATGATGTGGCAAGTCTTAGACTGGAACAAGTCTGCCATAACTTTCTACGAAAAATACGGAGCTAAGTTTGACGAAGAATGGGTTAACTGTAAGCTTGATTTTTGAATTGGTGGCTGGGGTATTTCTAAAATCAAATGTTAAATAATTTGCTCTTTATAAGCCACTTGATTTAAATTAAAGGCTAAACACAAGATTTATGAAATATCTCTGCTCTCTTTTAATACTGGTAAGTGCTGCCGCTACCGCTCAAATACCCTATTCTCAAAAGGGCTCTTTGATAAAGGATTTTCAATATGGAGAAGCACTAAAAGATCCAACGGCTAAAGTTTTTTTTAATAAGGAGTTTAGCATTCAGGAAAGTAAAATTGACAGAATGCCAATTCTAAAAACGGAAGTAGATGAATCGGGTATAATGAAAGTTAGTTCTTCTGATAATATGCCAAACGCTCTTTTTAAAGAGGAAGAGTGAGCTAATCTTGTGACAAAAATCACTTAAAGTGAAAAGCCTTTGATGTATTTTTGTTAAAATAGAAATTATTGAAGAGAATAATCTACGTTCTTATTTTCGTCGGTTTTGTAGCTGCCGCCGTTTATGCCATCTTTTTTAGAGATAAGGTAATGCCTTTGACCCAGTCTTGGGAAACCCCTATACCACATCAAGAAATTCCAGAAGGACTGGTTTCTTTAAAGTCGGAAGATTGTGGTGTGTGCCACCAAGAGCATTATGCTGAATGGAAATTAGCGACCCACGCTCATGCATGGACAGACCTTCAGTTTCAGGCAGAACTTCAAAAAGAGTCAAGCCCTTTTATGTGCATTAATTGCCATATTCCGCTTCAAAACCAACAAGAAGAAATAGTTACAGGACTTATCAATGGTGACATTTATAGACCTGTAAAAGAGCGAAACCCATTCTTTGACCCAGTACTTCAGCAGGAAGGTATAAACTGTGCTAGCTGTCATGTACGGAATAATGAAATTATAGGAACACAAGGCACAGGAATGGCTCCACATAAAGTGAAGGTGGCTCCTGAATTACTATCTGAGAATCTTTGTATTTCTTGTCATAATGCTAATGCCGTAATCACGCCAACGTTGGCCTGTACTTTTGAAACAGGAGATGAGTGGAAAGCAGGGCCATTTTATGGAGAGAAAAACTGCAAAGATTGCCATATGGAAGATGTGGAAAGAAGTATAGTGCCTGGTTTTCCTGTAAGAAAAAGTCATCGTCATTTCTTTTCAGGTTCAGGAATTCCAAAGTTTGATTCAGTTAAAACCACCATGCTGAATGGTTATAATTTCTATCCAGATAAACTGGCTAAATCTTATTTGAATGAGGAAGCATTCATTTATAAACTAAGGTTAAAAAACGAGAACGCAGGTCATAAAGTACCAACAGGAGACCCAGAACGCTTTTTCTTGATAGAATTAACACTTTCAACAGAAACCGGAAAACTAATAAAGACAGAGAAGTACCGAATAGGAGAGGAGTGGGAATGGTACCCTGAGGCTAAAAAAAATTCTGATAATAACATGCTTCCTGGCGAAGAACGAACTTTCAAAATTGAAACGGACATAAATCAAAAAGGGACTTACGTTTTGAAAGCTAAAGTGACCAAACATAGACTTAATAAAGAAAACGCCGAGTATAATAAACTTGGAGAAAAGTATCCTTTGTTTGTAACGGTGTTTGAAGAGCTTCAAACCTTTAACGTAGATTAAACGTCCTTTCCTTCTTTTCTATACTTTAAAGGAGACACGCCAAATTCCTTTTTAAAACATCTACTGAAGTACGAGGGGTCATTGAATCCAACTTGCCAAGCTATTTCCGAAACATTGAAATGACCACTATCCATTAGCTGGATGGCTCGTTTTAGTCTGACTTGTCTAATAAATTCTGTTCCAGAAAGATTCATAATGGCCTTTAGCTTTCTGTAAAACTGCATACGGCTCATATTCATGGCCAGTTCTAGCTGTTCTGAGTCAAAGTTGGCATCGTCAATATTGGCTTCAATAAAATCAACAGCCTTCTGAATAAACTGTTCTTCCATTACTGGTAGCTCTATTTCAGATGGCGATGCTAAAATCTTGTTACTCCATTTATCTCTTAGCAGTTGACGGTTTTTGATAAGGCTTTTGACCTTAGTTTCTAAAATATTCAGGTTAAATGGTTTGGTGATATAATCATCAATTCCCATATCAAAAGCCTCTATTTGACTGGTATTAGCAGACCTAGAAGTTAAAAGTAGAAACGGAATATGACTTGTTTTTTCACTCTTTCTAAGAGCTCTACAAAACTCTGTTCCGTCCATTTCAGGCATAAGCCAATCCGAAATTACCAAGTCAGGAACTTCACTTTTAGCTTTTTCTATTCCTTTTTTACCGTTTTCTGCTGTAATAACTCTGTAGTCTTCTAAGAAGCACTCTTGCAAGTATTGGCGTAACTCCTCGTTATCCTCTACTATGAGTAAAAGAGGCTTTAAGGTGTTAGTATATACATCAGAGCTTTGAGTGGTTTCTATGCTGTGTTTGACTGTTTTTAGCTTCGGTATATCCAAGCCTTTGGCTGCATTAAGCCAGTCTTTAGGATACTGTGAAGCTGCCATGGGTAGTTGAATGTGAAATGCTGTACCTACCTCTTGATGGCTTTCTACTTTAATGGTTCCAAGGTGTAAGTCGACCAGCTCTTTGGTAAGTGCCAGCCCTATTCCTGAGCCTGTTTTCTTCTGTCTAGTTTCTCCCTGAGTTTGATAAAATCGTTCAAAAAGGTGTGACATATCTTGCTCTGAAATACCTATTCCAGAGTCTTCTACCACTAAGCTTAATTGCTGCGTAGCTTGGTCTACGTTAGCTTTAACTTTAATGTCGCCTCCAGCATTAGTGAATTTAAAGGCATTTGATAATAGGTTATAAATGACTTTTTCTACAATGTCTGCGTCAAAATAACCTTGATGAGATGCTACGTTTGACTGAAAAGTGAGGGTGATGTTTTTGTTCTTCGCTAAATCTTCAAAGTATTCTACTATTCTGTTTAGAAAAGCAATGATGTCGTTCTGAGTAATTTCAGGCTTTAAACTTTGACTTTCTACTTTAGATAAATCTAATATTTGATTAATAAGTCTTAACAGCCTTTGAGCGTTTCGCTGCATCACCAAAAATTGGTGTTTGACTTGACTCTTTTGACTTCTGTCGTTTATGAGTTTATCTAATGGTGTTAAAATAAGAGTAAGCGGCGTTCTGAATTCATGTGAGATGTTGGTGAAGAAGTTAGATTTAGTATCGTCTAGTGCCTTTATGGCTTCCGCTTCTAACTGCTTAATCCTAATGTCTGCTTTTAAACGCTCTCGTATTAAAATGTTTTGTCGCCAAGCTACTATAGCCGCTAAAAACAAAATAGTATAAAGTCCATATGCCCACCAGCTTCTGTACCATGGTGGTAAAACTATAATTTTGACCATTTTTGCCTCACTCCATGGACTATTGCCTTCAGCCGCTTTTACCATAAACGTATAGGTACCTTCGGTCAAATTAGAATACGGAGCTGTACGCTGAGCACCCACATAATTCCAGTCGGTATCAAAACCTGATAGCTTATAGGCGTATTTTATGTTATGGTAAGGGTGGAAAGAGAGAGCGGTATATTCAATAGAGAAAATGTTTTGAGAAGGTGTGAAAACCAATTCCGTGGCTTGGGTCATATCAAGTTTTGTAGGTGCACTGCTACTTTCTTGGTCTATGGACTCGTTAAATATCTTTAAGTCGGTTAGATATGGGTTAGGGGCTGAGGTTATTTTTCTGACCTGTTCTGGCTTGAAAACTACCATGCCTTGCATGTTTCCAAAGGCCAAGTCACCATTTGGCAACTGAGATGCAGCTTCTTTAACAAACTCATGACCTACTAAACCGTCAGACTGATTATAATTCTCGAACTTTTCAGAAAATGGGTCGTATCGTGACATGCCAGAATTAGTGGCTATCCATAAATTCTGTTGACGGTCTTCTAAAATGCTAGATACATTATTGTTTATGAGACCATCTTGTTTGTTATGGGTTTGAAAAGTTTCTGTTTTTGGGTCAAACAATAAGAGTCCGCAGCCACTGGTACCAATCCATATTCTCTTTTGAAGGTCTTCATGCATGGTTGAAATAGCATTGCATGGCAAAGAGCCTACCTTTTCATCTGCTGTGAAAATCTTTACTTCATCGGTTTTTAGATTCCACCTTACCAGCCCAGATATATAAGTGCCAATCCAGAGATTGTTATTGGAGTCTTCGTAAAGGAGATTAATGTCATATTCCTTTAGGATTTTTACGAGAGTGGTATGGGTTACTCTTTCTACCAACTTTGTGTTTTCATCAAAGAGATATAATTCTCTCTCCATGGTGCCTATCCAAACTTTTCCATCTCCTGCTCTTGCAAAAGTTTTGACTGATTTACTTCCTTTCAGTTTAAAGGGAATAAACTTTCCTGAGCTAGTTTCATAAAGCGAAAAGCCTTCGGTCCATGTAGATATCAGAATGTTTCCATTTTTGGTAGCTAAAAGGTCATTGATGTCATTACTCGGTAAAGAAGAATTTTCGGTGGTATAGCGTTGGAATTTCTTTCTGTTCTTAGAAATGACGGTAAGACCTTTGGTAGAACTAACCCAAATATTATCAGCATCATCATGGGCAAGGGCTGTAACTCGGTCGGTCAGTAAGCTTTGAGCGTTAAAAGGTTGATGCCTAAATGAGTTAAACTTTTCGGTCTCTGCATATTTTATGTTGATGCCACCCTGCCAAGTGCCTATTACTATATTTCCATCTCTATCACATATTCCTTTTTTTAAAGCATGTGTACTTAAAGCTTTGTCATTATCAGGGTCGGGAAATAAATAGACCTTTTTAGAGCTGTCTCCATTAGGATAGAAAAATGCACCGTAGTCTGTAAGAATCCATAAGTTTCTATCATGGTCTTCTATAAGGTCTGTAATTAGATTAACAGTTTCATATAAGTTTGGGTCTAGTAATTCCTGTCTAAAGCTTTTAGTTTGAATGTTAAATTCAAAAAGACCGCTTCCTGCTGTACCTACCCATATTCTTCCTTGCGAATCTTTCTTTATAAAGGTGATAGAATAATGGAAAGGTTTTTCACTTGATTTTTTTGGTATTTTAAACGTTGATATGGCCTTAGATGTAGGGTTGAAAATCATAACTTCTCCCTGTTTGTTACCCACCCACATGAGGTCTTGCTCATCTTTGAAAAGGGCTGTTACTGATTTTCTTAAACTAGTTACCTTGGTTCTATTAATTTCTTTGGTTTGGTAGTCGTAATAGAAAAGGCCAAACTCCATGGTACCTATCCATAATTTGCCCTCGCTTTCAGCAAATGTCGAAATACTTAAGTTCTCTACTTCATTTCCTCCTATTGAAATAGAGTGTTGTTGAAAGGTTTTTCCATCATCATTTAGTCTACATAGTTTATTGTTTCGGGTAGAAACCCAAATGCTGTTTTTAGAATCAGCAAATACATTGGTGATGTCATTGATGGGTAAGCTGTTTGGATTCTCTAAGTCATGCCTAAAAACCTTGAAATCATAGCCGTCAAACCTATTTAACCCATCAGAGGTAGCAAACCAAAAGAAGCCTTTTTTGTCTTGAATTACTTGCCAAACATTACTTTGGGATAATCCGTCAGCCGTGGTGAGATGCTTAAAATCTATCTGAGCATAAGCGGTGCTAAGGAGTAGATTTAAGAGCAATACTTTCTTCAAAAACGACATGGTTAAACAGACAGAATAGGATAAAAAAATCCTCGAAAGATACAAATTTAGCATTTCAATCAATTATTCTCACCTAGTAAAATAGATTATGAACCAAAATTACTCCTGTTTTAAATTTCTGGTTTCGATGGCAATCGTGTTCTTTCTTTGCCTCGAAACGCAGGCTCAAACAAAGACGGTAAATGGTACCGTCACTGATGGCTTGGATAACACAGCACTACCTGGGGCTAGTGTTCTGGTAAGCGGAACCACCGTAGGAACTATTACCGATATGAATGGAAAGTTTAGCCTGACAGTACCTGCGTCAGCTAAGTCACTTGTTTTTTCTTATGTAGGTTATGTTCTTCAAAATGTTCCCATTACTGGTGCTAGCGAATACAATGTTGTATTAAATGCTGAGGAAGGTACACTTAATGAAGTGGTGGTTATAGGTTATGGTTCTAGAGAAAAGAAAGACCTAACTGGTGCCATATCCACGGTATCTTCTAAAGACATCTCAAAAAGTGTAGCACAGTCTCCTGAATTAGCTATGCAAGGTCGTATGGCTGGTGTTTTTGTTTCTACACCAGGTGGAAGTTCTTTTGCTAGACCTCAAGTAAGAATCAGAGGGATAAGTACATTTGGCTACGCCGAACCCCTATATGTAGTTGATGGAATTCCGTTAACGGAGTATGGTAGCGGTACCACAGATGGATTAACTGGTGATATTAGAGGTAGTGTCAATGTTTTGGCCATGATAAATCCTAATGACATCGAGTCTATGTCTGTGCTGAAAGATGCTTCGGCTGCAGCTATTTATGGTGTTAGAGCTGCCAATGGTGTTATTTTGATAACTACTAAGAAAGGTAAGTCTGGTGCTCCAAAGATTGACATGTCTATATCACATAGTGTTCAGAATGTGACAAAGAAGCTAGATATGTTGGATGTAAATCAGTATGTCAACCTTTACAGAGAAGCTTATGCAAATAATCCTAATGAGGCAGGAAATCTTCCTGACCAGTTTGATGCTTCTAGTCCTAACTACCTTGGCAATAGGGAAACCTATGATTGGCAAACGCCACTTATAAATTCGAATGCTCCAAATACGGATTACAGTTTGAGAGTGTCTGGAGGAAATGAGTTTACCAAATATTACGTTTCTGGTGGTTACAGTACCACAGAGGGTTCGCTTCAAGGAAATGCTATGGATAGGCTCTCATTGGCAATGAATATAGATAGTAAAGTCAATAAATATATTTCTACTGGCGTAAATTTCAGATTATCGCATAATAAAGTACTTGACCAAGGAGCTTATGGCGATTTAAGATATGCTGCTGAAACATCTCCATGGCAACCAATTTATGACCCAAATGGTCCTTATGGTTATGCTCCATCAATCAGTGTTAACTTTATTCCTAATCCTGAATTAGGACAAGTTTTTGAAAACTTTACCCGTCCACAGTATTTGCCATCTATTCCTCCTTATGTTTTTGATGGTGACGTAAATCTTCTTTACGGCCCAGAAACTAATTCAAATGGTTTTGGACGTGCGGCTACTTCGGATAATAGGTACACTTTACTTAGAAATATGGGTTCAGCATTTGCACAAATAGAGCCTATTCCTGGTTTGAAAATAAAAGGTACAATGAGTGTTGACTGGCTTTATAATAGAAGAAATTCTTGGACAGAATTTGATAATTATCTTTTCTCACAAACTGCCGGGAACCCGTACACTATAGGAGACGGAACGTCAAAAGGTAGTTACGGAGAACGTCACACTAAGAATCTGAATATCATAAAAGAGTTTAGTATTAACTATACCAAGGTTATTAACCAAAACCATCATTTAGATTTATTGGTAAATGCCATGGACCAGAACTATTCTTACGAATACATGAGCGGAAATTCTTCTCAAATATTGTTTTCTGAAGAAGCCTTTAGGAATATTAATACAGTACAGCCTTATGTTACTTCGGCCTCATTTAGAGAGAAAAATGCACTTCAAGGCTATTTAGGAAGAGTAAGTTATCATTACAAAAGTAAGTATTATTTAGACGCTACGGTAAGAAGAGACGGTGCTTCAAGATTTGCTCCGGGTTATAAGTGGGGAACATTCCCAGCGGTTTCAGCTGCATGGAGACTTAGTCAAGAGCCATTTATGAAAGACTTGACTTTTATTGACGATTTTAAAGTAAGGGCTGGTTGGGGTAGACTAGGAAACCAAGAGACACGTTCTTTTGCTTACTTGTCTCTTATTTCTAATACTCCAGATTATGCCTTTGGTTCTGGAAACGGAAACGCTATCGGAACTTTAAAAAATGGTGCAGCCTTACCTGATTTTCCTGTAGAAGATTTAAGTTGGGAAATTGGTGAAACGTATAGTTTAGGTTTTGATGCGTCGTTTTTCAAAGGAAAAATGACCACTACTATTGAGTACTATAACAGATTAACTTCTGGGATTCTACAAGCTGCGGCATTACCAGCAAGTGTTGGTAATCAAAATGCACCAATTCTAAACATTGCTGCAGTAAGAAACAAAGGGATGGAGTTTCAGTTAGGGTATAACGGAAACGTAGGCGACTTACAGTATAGCTTTAGTGGTAACCTTACCACGGTTGATAATACGGTAGAGAAAACTTTCCGTGACCAACCTTTTGGTGGCAGTGGTGGACGTATTGAAGTAGGAATGCCTATGAATTATCTATGGGGTTATAAAGTAGATGGCATATTCCAAAACCAAGGAGAAATAGATGCTTGGACAGCCACAATGACGGATGGAAATAACAATAATAATTTCCAACCGGGTGATATGTATTTCCAAGATGTAAGTGGTCCAGATGGTGTGCCTGATGGCGTAGTAAACGCAGAAGACCGTACATTTTTAGCCAATACTATTCCTGGTTTCTATTATGGATTTAATGTTGGAGCTAATTATAAGGGATTAGACCTATCTGTTTTCTTCCAAGGAGTAGGTGATATTTATAGATATAATGGCTTTAGAGCAAACGGAGAAGGAATGCTTGGTGCTGGTAATAACCAGTGGACTACAACCCTTGATAGATGGACAGAAGCAAATCCTTCTACCACCATGCCAAGAGCGGTAAGGTCTGACCCAGCCGGAAACAATAGATACTCCGATAGATTTATTGAAAGTGCCGCATTCTTACGCCTTAAAAATGTACAGTTAGGCTATGCCACACCGGCCAATATTTTAGAAAGCGTAGGCTTTATTAATGGAGCTAGAATTTATGTGGGAGGAACTAATTTATTTGTGGCTTCAAAATGGACTGGTCTTGACCCAGAAGATACAAGCCCAGGTGGAAGCTTAATTCCTCCAGTTAGGTCATTTACCACAGGTATAACGGCATCCTTTTAAAAAGAAATTCAAAACGATTTAAATAATAGATCTATGAAAAAAAGAGCATTATTCATTTTTACATTTTTGTGCTGTTCTATGCTGATTTACACCAGCTGTGATGATTCTAGAATAGACTTAGACCCGCTTTCGCCTACAGAGGCATCTTACTTTACCGAGGAAGGGCATTATACTAAATCAGTAATTGGTGTTTACGCTAAACTGACGGACCTTTATTGGTATAATGGCGGAAACTCCCTTCATGCATTATGGGAACTGCCAGGTGATGATATCACCACCACAGGTACTGCTTCTTTTGAGCTCTTCGGAACCTTGCAGCCCGCTGATGGTAAACTTAATAGTTTCTATCAAGTAACGTATCAGCTTATCAATAGAGCAAATACGACCATTCAAAAACTTAATGAAGAGTCTGGAATAATTACTACTGCTGGTTATAAGGATAACATGATGGGCGAAGCTCTCTTTCTTAGAGGCTATGGTAATTTCTTGCTTTGGAATTACTTTGGAACGGCACCTTTGATAGATGAGCGAATTCAGTCTTCTGATAAGATTACGCCTCCTAGTTCAAGCGGAACAGACTTATTAGACCAAGCTATTGCAGATTTTACGGCTGCTGCTAATCTATTGCCAAGCTCTTGGGATAATAATAACCTAGGTAGAGTGAGCAAAAGTGCTGCTAACGGTATGTTGGGTAAGTCTTTGATATTTAAAGGAAGTGCTACGCAAAGTACTGAAAGCTTCGCTGCCGCTTTGGCTGCTTTGGATAAAATAACTGATAGAGAATTAGTTGCGGACTATGCCGATAACTTTAATGCTCAAACCGAGAATAATTCAGAGTCACTTTTTGAATTTCAAGCTTCTCAGCCAGATAATGATAATGTTTGGTTACCAAATGATTTCCAAGCTGGTGGTGTAGGTTCTACTTCCGCTTATTGGGGTTTTTATGAAAACCATTATTCTTTATTTGGAACAGCTCCTTTTATAGGTACACAGAAACTAATGGATGCCTTTGAAGAAGGTGACCCTAGAATAGCGTCTACTATTGACCCATCAGACTTGAGCTTTAAGAAATATTGGAGCACAGGCGACCTTAAAACTAATACAGGTGTAGGCTCTGCAAACAATCCAAGAATTTTAAGATACGCTGACATATTACTTCTAAAAGCAGAAGCTATTTTAGAAAGCGGAGGTTCGGCATCAGCAGCTATAGATTTAATTAATGAGGTTAGAACTAGAGCTAGAAATATGAATCCGGAAGGAACTGCTCCTGCTAATTATAGTACAGCCGAGTCTGATAAAGCTAAAGTTTTTGACTGGATTAATAAAGAAAGATTAATGGAGCTGGCAGGTGAAGAGGGCACCAGATGGTTAGACCTTAGAAGATGGCACATGGCAGGAAAAATCAACTTAGGAGCAGGCTATGATTTTAGCTCAGCTAGAGATGATGTTTCCTTTGACGTCTCTAAAAATCTTTATTTCCCAATACCGTTAAATGAAATTGATTTAAACCCGAATGTGCAGCAAAATACGGGTTACTAAAATATAAGGTTTAAGTAAGTAAAGTGAATTTTCTTGAATATGGCCCAGTCTTTTGACTGGGCTTTATCTTTTATTATCAGTTGGTTATGGGAGCCTTGTGCGTAATGTCCTGTTTTTTGTGCGATTTGTCCTAATAGCTTGGAGGCCATCAAAGTACATTTGAACCATAGAAAAACAACCCGAATTGAAATTGACTAGGAAGCTTTATAATATCAGATTGTAAGCTTTATCACCAGTCAATTTCGAAAGAAATAAAACTAATAATTATGAGAGAATTAGCCTACACTAACGATGCATGCTTTGCTATTGATGAGCGAAGCGAAACTCCAAAATTTTTACAAATAGCCAATAGGATTTTATCGCAAATAGAAGATGGTATTTACCAACCTGGCGATAGATTACCTTCCATTAATGAAACCAGTGAAGAGTTTCTGATGGCAAGAGCAACGGTAGAAAAAGCATACAAAAAACTTTTTCAAAGTGGCCACGTGAAGTCTACTTATCGGAAAGGTTTTTTCATTACAGAGCAAAAGAAAGTAAAGCGAGTGCTATTGATATTTGGCAAAATAACAGAGAACACCCTAGCCATTTATAATAGTTTATCGTCGCAGTTAGATAAGACCTATAAGATTGATATCTGTCTGCATGAATATAGAAAAGAATACCTTTTAGAGCGACTAGAAAAACAAGCGGGAGACTATCATCACTTTGTAGTGGTTTCATCACATCTTAATGAAGCAAATGACATGAAAGATGGCTTCAGTAAAATACCTAATGAAAGACTTATTTTCATTGATTCGGAACAGACAGATGCCTTATCAGCTTGCTCTAGCATCAATTATAGCAACTATGCTAACTTCAAAAATGTGCTCTTTAAAAATGCGGAGGTATTTCAAAAGTATAGAACGCTCTACTTTGTAACCACTGATAATGAATACATTCCAGCAGAATGGTACACCGAATTCTTGCTTTTTGCTAAGTTGAATAATTTAGATGCTCGCATCATCGATTCGCCAGATGAAGTAGAGGTGACCGACGGAGTCGCTTTTATGGTTTTTGATAATGCACATTTGGTGTCTATTGTCAAAGATTTAAAAAGAAAAGACTTAACTATTGGGGAAAATGTAGGCCTAGTTTCTTTTGGAGATTCTATCTATAAAGAATTGATAGCAGGCGGTATTTCAGTTATAAAAACCGATACGGAAGCTGTAAGTAACTCGCTTCGCTCAATAATCACAAAGAATCAAAAACAAAGTGTCAATATTCCGATGCTTCTTATCAAAAGGAATTCGCTTTAAAATGAGAGGTAAGTATATAATTATTGGCCTGACTTTACTGTTTGGCTGTAAACCAGCACCCGAAAAGCGGTTTCAGCTCATTTCTCCTGAAGAGTCTGGTGTCCTTTTTTCTAACGACATAGTAGAAAGTGAAACCTTCAATGTCCTAGAATTTGAATACGTCTATAACGGTGGCGGAGTGGGCATTGGCGACTTTAATAAAGATGGTTTTCTGGATATGTTTTTTACGGGAAATCAGGTTTCCTCGCAGTTATATCTAAATACTGGCGAGGGGCTTAAGTTTGAAAATGTTACGGAAACGGCAAATGTTGGTACTTCCGCTTGGTGCACAGGTGTTACCGTGGTAGATATTAACCAAGACTCCTGGCCTGATATTTACATCTCTGTCGCAGGTTTTGTAGAAGATTCTATGAAAAGGGCTAATCTTTTGTTTGTTAACCAATCAGGTGTAAACGGTGGAGAACTAACGTTCAAAGAAATGGCTAGGGAATATGGCTTAGACGATATGGGCTACAGTACGCAAACGGCTTTCTTTGACTATGACCATGATGGCGATTTAGATGCCTATGTGTTAACTAATGCCTTAGAAAAATATAACAGAAACGCACTGCGGCCTAAAAAAGTCAATGGGGAAGGAGCTTCAAACGATAGACTTTATAGAAACAATGGAGCAGCCCAGCCACTGTTTGAAAATGTGTCTACCGAGGCTGGAATTTTGACCGAAGGTTATGGCTTGGGCATAGCCATAGCCGATTTAAATAATGACGGCTGGGAAGATATTTACTGCTCTAATGACTTTCTGTCAAACGATTTGATTTGGGTAAATCAGCAAGATGGCACTTTTAAAAACATGGCTGCTAGCTATTTAAAGCATCAAACGCATAATGCCATGGGTGTTGATATTGCTGATTTCAATAATGACCATTTAATGGATATAATGGTGGTAGACATGCTACCCAATACCAATGTAAGGCAAAAAATGATGCTTCCAGGAAGCAATTATGAGCGTTTTAAGATGGACCTCAAAATGGGTTATCAGCCACAATACATGCGAAACACCCTTCAAATGGCACAAGAAGGTCAATTGCAGTGGAGCGAAATATCGCAATTAGCAGGTGTAGAGAAAACTGACTGGAGCTGGGCTCCTCTTTTTGCCGATTTTGATAATGACGGACAGCGTGACCTTTTCATCTCTAACGGCTATAGGAGAGATGTAACCAATCTAGATTTTACGGCTTATTTACAAGAGTTACATGCCGGAGGTTTTGGTGACCCAACACAAAAAAGGAAGGATGCCTATAAAAAACTCATGAACCTGCCAGAGGTTAAGATTCCTAATTTTTGTTATCAAAACAAAGGGGATTTAGCTTTTGAAGATGTGTCTGAAAGTTGGGGATTAAATACACCAAGTTTCTCAAATGGAGCTGCTTATGCTGATTTTGATAACGATGGCGACTTAGATTTGGTGGTCAATAACATTGATAGCCCTGCGGGAATTTATAAGAACAATTCGAAAGAGAACAATTGGCTAAGAATAAGTTTAGAGCACAAGCTAGTGCAGGGTGCAAAACTTAAAGTGTATGCAGATTCTTTAGTTCAAACGGCTCATTTTAGCCCAACCAGAGGTTTTGTGTCTTCGGTGGAGCCATTTGTTCATTTTGGCTTAGGGAAAAGAAATAAGGTAGATTCTGTAGAGATTATTTGGCCGGACGGTCAATGTCAAACCGAAAAGGATATCCCTATAAACAAGGTTTATGATGTAGCTTATAAGCCAAATGAGAAAATGAAAAAGGAACAAACGGAATCTGCTCCAATGTTTACCGAATTGTTCAAAACTGATTTAGATTTTACTCACTTTGAAAATGAGTTTAATGATTTTGGCAGAACGCCACTTTTAATCAATAAGCAATCTGAAAATGGGCCGCCTATCGCGGTCAAAGATGCTGATGGAAATGGGATGGAAGATTTCTTCATTGGCTCTGATTATGGGCAAAAGTCCTACATTTTTTTTCAAGACCAGCATGGTGCTTTTACAAATGTTGAAGTACCCAAAGAAGCCTACTTTGAGGATACCGATGCTCTGTTTTTTGATGCAGATGGGGATGGTGACCAAGATTTATATGTGGTAAGTGGAGGAAGTCATTTAGAAGGAAACTCACAAGCATATCAAGACCGTCTTTATTTAAACGACGGAAAGGGAGGTTTTAAATGGCAGAAAGACCTATTGCCTAAAATGGATGTGAGTGGCTCCGCTGTGGTAGCTATTGATTTTGACCAAGATGGGGATTTAGACATTTTTAGAGGAAGTAGATGTGTTTCAGGGCAATATCCTATTCCTGCAAATAGCTATTTACTAGAAAACAGAGGAGGCGTATTTAAAGACATCACCCGAGAGCAAGCTCCTGAATTATTGAAAATAGGCTTAATAAATGATGCAGTTGCGGCAGATTTTAATCAAGATGGTCTGCAAGATTTGGCGATAGCAGGGGAGTGGATGCCGCTAAAAATATTCTTTGGCACTAAAAACTCAAAAGGAGCATACGCTTTGTCTTCTAAAAGTGATTTTGACACAAAATTCCCAACGGGATGGTGGAGCAGTTTGGCTGTGGCAGACTTTGACCAAGATGGCGACTTAGACATCATGGCAGGAAACCTTGGTTTAAATACCAACCTTAAAACGGCTAAATATGAACCCATTGAAATATATGCGGCAGACTTTGACCAAAATGGCTCATTAGACCCTATTGTCACACGATATCTTCATCATGAAAAATGGATGCTGGCTACCAGAGATATTTTGACTTTTCAAATCCCGTCTATGAAAAGGCGATTTCCTGATTATAGAAAATATGCGGAAGCTAGGTTTGAAGAGTCTTTTACCAAAGAAGAAATTCAATCTGCTTACCATGCTGAAATAAGTGAATTAAGAACACTCTATTTTGAGAATACGGGTTCAGCATTTGTGGCACATCAGCTGCCCATTGAAACTCAATTTAGTCCTATTTACGGCATTTTGATTGACGATTTTAATGCCGATGGCTATTCAGATGCACTTTTGGTAGGAAACTCCACAGCATCAGAAACCATTGGCGGCTGGTATGATGCCAGTTTGGGAACCTGCCTTTTGAATGATAAAAAAGGTGGTTTTACCCTCCTGAAAAACAGTGGTTTCTTGGCAAATAAAGAAGCTAAATTTATTGAAAAAATTAAGACAAAGAAGGATGCTGACTTACTGTTGGTAGGCAATAATGATGCTCGTCTTCAGGTATTTAAAAGAAATTGAAAACTAAGATTGAAATGAAATTAAATAGAATTAATATTTTACTAATCACACTTCTTGTTTTGGGCTGTAGCTCTAAAGAAGATGCAAAACCAAACTTGGCTCCCATAGTAAAGCTTGAAGCAGAATTGGTAAGTACCAATCCCTTTACTTTTGAGTTTTCGGCAGATGCTTTAGACCAAGAATTTGACCCACTTACCTACACTTGGGATTTTGGAAATGGTACTACTAAAACAGGAGCAGCTATAGAAATGGCTACTTTTGAGGCAGGAAATACTTATACGGTAAGTATTTCGGTTACAGATGGTAATTCTAGCCCTGTGAAGGCTCAGGTGAATATAAATACCAATTTTGACCTTGTTACGGTAGACCCTTCTACCAAGTTTCAAAAGATGGAAGGCTTCGGTGGTTTTGGTGGGCAAACGGAGTACTGGCGAGCTGGACCTTTTACGTCAGATAGGTTTGTCAAAGACTTGGTAGAAGACCTAGGCATAACTATTATTAGAGATGATGTACCTACCAATTTTGAAATCGTAAATGATAATGACGACCCTTTTGATACCGACTTAAGTAAGTTCAATATCAATGAGAAAATAGACGGACATCATGAACCTTTTGCCGGCAGAATACCACATTTGAAGGCTTTAAAAGAGGCAGGTGTAGAGAAATTTATTGCCTCGGTTTGGTCTCCTGCTCCATGGATGAAATGGAACAACAGCATTGATAATGGAACAGAGAATAATTCGGCACCTGCTTATACTAGAACGCCTGATGAAACTACAAACCAACTGAAAGAAGAAAATTATGAGGAATTTGCGGAGTCTATGGTGGCTTATTGCAAAATTTTCAAACGTGAAATTGGTGTTGATTTATATGCATTAAGTGTTCAAAACGAACCTCGATTTTCACAGTTTTATCAGTCATGCGTGTATGATGGCGAAGCATTAAAAGATTTGATAATTACCGTAGGAAAACGATTTAAAAAAGAGGAACTAACTACCAAACTATTTGCACCCGAAGATGTAGGCTATTTTGACGGAGTCAAATCTATGACGCTGCCTATGTTAAATGACCCAGAAACCAGAGAATACGTGGATATTATAGCCACCCACGGTTATGCTTTTGATGGAATTACGGCAGGCAGTGTAGATGCGACCACCTGGGAAACCATGTACGGCTGGGGTGCGGCATACGGAAAACCACATTGGATGACAGAAACTTCTGGCTATGAAAACTCTTTAAATGGAGCAAATGATTTAGCAAAAGCCATGTACACGGCTTTAAAATATGGGCAAGTTTCAGCTTGGGTTTTCTGGTCGCTGAGTACGCAAAACTTAGACGCTTACAGTCTGATGAATGCGGCAGGCGAAAAGTCAAAAAGATATTATGTGAGTAAGCAGTTTTATAAATACATAAGACCAAATGCCTACAGAGTAGCATCTAGCTCCACGGATGATATTCTGACACTCGCTTTTGAAAATGAGGGCGTGTCTACCGTAGTATTAATTAATGTTTCTGAAGAAGGTAAAGCTGTGCAGCTAAGGGGTGGTGCTAATAATTATAGACTAATTAGAACAGGAGAAAAAAGTGATGCGGAGGAAATAGCTGGAATAGGCAAAGAAGAAATCTTTATAGTGCCTGCCAAAGGTGTGGTGACGCTTTATACAGGAAACTAGAATTGATGTGGTTAGATATAAACTAATCTCAGAAAAACCTCATTAGGGGCGAAACATCGGTAAAAAAAAGGGTTAAGCCCGTCATGAACAAAGAGCCCGAAAGAGCATTTGGCGGGATTTTGACAGTTAAAGCCAAAGTCATGATTGAGCAAAGCCCCATTCGGGGCGAAACATTGGTAAAAAAATGGGTGTAAGCCGTCATGAACAAAGCCCCTCCAAGGAGCACTTGGCGAGATTTTGGCAAGCCCCATTAGGGGCGAAACATCGGTAAAAAGGACTAATCCATAATGAACACAGTCCCCCAAAGAGCATTTGGCGGGATTTTGGCCTAAAAAGCCAAAATCATGACAAATGTATTATCCCCTATGATTCTAAAATTGAAACCTTTTTACGATTATTTCAAAAGGTATGGGAGAGTTTAAAATCTGAAAGGCTACTTTTGCAGCCCATTTTTAATTTCCTCTCATGCCCAACTTTATATATGGTGTCGATTTTGGAACTACCAATTCTGCACTAGCTATTTTAGACCTTGACAAAAATGAGGTAGTCAAAGTATTTACCATGCCTTCTGTGCTTTTTTTTCCAAATATGGAACATGGCTTTTCCTTTTTTACAGGGAAAGAGGCTATTGAGAAATATGTGGAAAGTAGGTCTGACGGGCGATTGATGAAATCCATAAAGTCTGTATTGCCGATTAAGAGTTTCACGCATACTATAATAGCCAACAAAGTGTTTAAGCCAGAAGATTTGGTGGCTTTGATAATAACTGCCTTAAAGAAACAGGCAGATGACTATTTAGGCGTGATAGTAACAAAAGCGGTGATAGGAAGACCCGTAGTTTTTAGTGAAGAACCTGAGAAAGAAGCTATCGCTCAAAAGCGTTTAGAAAATGCGGTTAAATTATCAGGATTTGAGGAAGCGAAGTACCAGATGGAGCCCATAGCGGCGGCATTTACCTACGAACGCTCCCTTAAAAAAGAAGAATTGGTTTTGGTGGCAGACTTTGGCGGAGGTACATCCGACTTTACACTGATGCATTTAGGAGCAAATAAATCGCATGACGAAATAGTGCAGGGGGGTATTTATATAGGAGGAGATAATTTTGACTCTAAACTCATGTGGCATAAAGGAACCCCACATTTTGGCAGAGGAGTAAAAGAGAAGTTTTTTGAGAAATTGGTGCCTTTACCGCTTTCATATTTTGTCAATATCACTACTTGGGCAAAAATGAACTTCTTAAATACCAATAAGATGCGTGAGGCTATTCGCAAATCTTATTTCAGGTCTGGCGATAACCCAAAAGTAAAGAACCTACTCACTTTGATAGAGCAAAACTTAGGCTATTACCTGTTTCAAAAAGTAGAAAAAACAAAGATAGACCTGACCAAGAAAGATACAGCAACTTTTGCTTATCAGGAAGACGAAATTGATTTTAAAGAAGAAGTTTCAGTCAAAGAATTTGAAGAGGAAATTATAGCAGAAGAGCTTCAAAAAATCAGTGCTTACCTAGATGAGTTTTTATTAAAAAACAATGCTACTTATGAATCCATCGATTCTGTTTTTATGACGGGTGGTACATCGATGGTTAGGGCTTTGCAAAATGTGTTTTTAGAGAAATTTGGCGAAGCCAAAATCAAATCAGGCGATAACTTTAACAGTGTGGCCATGGGCTTGGCTTATAGTTACAAGAAATGACTCATAGTAATAGTAAAAGAATGTAAATTCCTTATGTCGCCCTGTACTGTTTGAATACGGTCAAAATTTAACCCATAAAGCTAAATTAAAACTTGACTTTACAGGATTTTGAGCGTGTGAGTTTACAGGACGGTCGGCCGCTGCCGTGTTGCTTTTTTTGGTTCGTTTTTTTCAAACGGTGCGGCGACCCGCAAAAAATGAAATCCCGGCTGGAAGGCCAACGGAATAAAATGTGAATCTGAGAAGAAGAACTGTAATTAAGTAGCATTTAAAGCAATTTGATACTTATTTTTATCACAAGAAAAAACCATTAAAATGAATCCAAAGGTAGACGACTATATAGGCAGAATAAAGCAGTGGCAAAAAGAAGCTGCTCTGTTAAGAACCATTCTTTTAGACTGTGGCCTAACAGAAGAGTACAAATGGCGTGTGCCTTGTTATACTTTTAATGGGAGCAACATTGCCTTATTTGGCAACTTTAAGGAGTATTGTACCCTTAGCTTTTTCAAAGGAGTGTTGTTAAATGACGCGAAAGGCATTTTAGTTTCGCCTGGTGAAAACTCACAGTCGGTAAAAATGGCTCGCTTTACCAGTTTACAAGATATTGTAGATTTAGAAGCCACGCTCAAAGCCTATATCTATGAAGCCATAGAAGTAGAAAAAGCAGGTCTAAAAATAGATAAGCCCAAAAGTAAGAACTTAGAGTTTCCGGAAGAGTTATTACAGAAGTTTGAAGAAGACAAAGCTTTTAAAACAGCTTTTGAAGCATTAACCCCAGGCCGACAGCGAGCCTATAATCTGCATTTTACAGGTGCTAAACAATCCGCTACTCGTCTTTCAAGAATTGAGAAATATACCGACAGAATTAAGAACGGAATAGGTATAAATGATTGTGTATGCGGTCATACCAAAAGAAAGCCGACTTGTGATGGCTCGCATAAGTATCTTTAAGGTCGTATAGTAGAAAAATGAACGATAGTTTTTGGCTACAAAAATGAGATTCTACCGTGGAAGACTAAGGTTGTGAAACTGTTGAGGGCTCTCTAGTTAGCAATATTAAGGACATAAAAAAAGGGACCTCAAAAATGAGTTCCCTTTAATCTTCTACTTGATTACGTTCTCACGAGGAGAAGAGGCTTTAACAAGTCTATATGCTACAAAAGTACCACTTATTTATAATATTTGCAATAGAATGAAAATACAACTTAGAAATAAATACCTATCAAGACCACGAATTAATCGATACCTTTTGGCAACGGGAAATGATAATTTAAGGGCTAAAAGGCTATACAATGCTAATGTTAGATTAGCTCAAGCATTTCATCCAATATTGACTCAGTTTGAAGTTATTCTTAGAAATAGCCTAAATCAACAGCTTTCACATCATTTTGGAGATACTGATTGGATAATAAATCAAAGGCTTGGATTTATGAGTAATAGTTCCTTGAGAAATTCTAATTACTTTCTTAAAAGGTCGGTACAAAAAACGGAAAATAAGCTTAGAAATAGAGGGATACCTATTACAAGTGGTAAAATTGTATCGGACCAAAATTTTGGTTTCTGGGTGGCTCTTTATTTGGCTCATCATTATAGATTAATTGGAGGAGAACCTATTCAAATATTTGCGAATAAGCCTGCAAGTGAAGATAGAGCAAAGATTTATGCTAAGCTTGATGATATTAGAGCATTTCGGAATAGAACGAATCATTGTGAACCACTATGTTTTGTGGGGGCTGCTATAGATTGTTCTAAAGCCTTGGGCATAAGAACTAAACTATACAACCTGATTAGATGGATAGAACCTGAGTTAATTCCTTTTTTTGAGGAAATTGATAACGTTGAGAATAAAGCAAATGCCTTGATGCGAATTTAAACCAGTAGTTAATAAGAGATGATAATGTAGGATTGAGTGAGTTTAAAGACGTTGAAAGGGCTATTGAAAATTATCTCGTAAGTTGACTCATTGCTAACCTTGAGAAGATTAACAGCATTATTAATCGTTTACAAACGGATAATTATTTGCCTTAAAGTGTTTCCTAGAGACCTTAAATCAATAAAAAACGGGTTAGATTAGTGTATTATACAAGATGGATATGGTTAATATGTGCTATATCCAATCGTTAGCGGTTATTAAAAAACACTCAAGCAATATGGATAAATTGAGAAAAAATATTTGGAACATAATAGGTGTAATTGGAACAATTGCTACTTTGTTTTTTGGTATCTATGGACTTATTGTTATTCCTGATTATGTAATGGACGCTAATAGACAGAGGCAGGAAACAGCAAGTAATGAAATTATTACTGACCTTAAAGAAATACTTTTCTCGGATAATAAAATTGACAGCTTGCTTGTTCCCACTTTAATAAAGGGAAAAGAGATTAAATACAACATTATATATCCAAAGTCAAATATTGAAGTTCTCGTTGAAGTTCAAGAATCGTTTATGAGTGATAAATTTATTCCTCTTAAACAACGTGTAGTTTTATATGATAAAATTGATAGTTTAAAACTATTTATCCCTGTTGACCAGATTGTTACTTCAAAAGCAGAGACCAAAAAATCGCTTTTCTCAATACTTACATATATTCTTTCAATCCTTTCTTTGGTAATTAGTGTTTTATTGTTTTATGGTTTAATAACTAAGAGAAAGCAACAGATTACCGATGAGTTGGAAAAGAAATTTGAAGAAATACAAGAAACGCGACCTGAATCTATTGTTGATTATAGGAATTTTGAGTCTCTTGTATGCGAAGCTATCAGTCAAATGAAATTAGAATTTGAAGATTATACCAAAAATGCTAAAGACTTTTCATTTGACTTCTTGATTAAACATAACAATAGGAAAATTGGTGTCGAAGTAAAATCTCGTATACGACAAGACATTTTAATGAAAATTAAGCATCAATTTGATAATTCAGGTTTGGATGCATTGATTATTGTAACAAATAGAATGGCTGACTTTTCTACCTTTTCAATGCTTTCTGATTTTAGGAAAAGTACAGGACTTGCAGGTAGACGAATTTATTTTATTACTGCAACAACAATTGAGAAATTGAAACTGGAATTAACAGAAATATTGAAAGCAGAAAAGGAATAACAACCGCTAACAATGTATATACAAAATAGGCGTGATAGCAGTAATTTCAAGGGTTGTAGCCCGCTTCAACATCATATCGGTTTGATAAGTTTGAAGCCCGCAATCGCCTACTTTGCATATACCAACCGTTAGCACCAATTCTCTGTATTGAAGAAAATTATTTACATATTAATCTTAACTGCTTGTTCAACTCTAATAGCATATCTATACGTCCTTTCGAACGATGGATTTGGTAAGGGGGATGTAGCACCTTTTGCTGTTTATACTCTTATTCTTTCAACTATCTCTCTTTTATTGATTAGGCTTTATAACAAGGCATTTGAGAGAGTACACTTTGTGGTTGGATTTATCTTGTCTGTTGTCTTTACAACAATACAAACCGTAATTTTCGTATTACTCCTTTGGTTTGTGTTCGGACCTTGGATTGGTGCAATCAGTTTTCCATTCCAGATAATTTGGATAGTTGGAGTTGGACTTGCCAACCTCTACTTGCTAACAACATCAGAAAGCAAATTCAACATCCGTCATCTACTCTTTGTATTTGGAATTGTTGGAATTTCAATCTTAACTATTAAACTAGTTGACAGAGGAAAAGATGCTCTAGCAGAACAACAGAATTTCGACATTATTTGTCTTGTTCATCGACCAGCAGACACTAAACAATCAAGTGTCGAAGACCTTATCAGATTTGGTCTAACTGATGTAGAAGCATCTACAATTCTTGAACAAAATCTAACTGGAACATTCTGGACTGATAAGTTCTTTAGGGTTTCTGAATCCAAGATGATTTCGACAGATTACCTAAACTATGATTTTGATGAAATGGAAGAAACTCCAGGTTCCGATATCGAATTCATGTTCGGTAACAAGCTTGATTCCACCATTAACTTGAACTCTAACAAACTCATAATAATTATGAACCACCCTTTGAAAGAGAGTTTTGAATTGGATGAACCCTTAAATTCATCATTGATATTGATTCAAGATTTGAATGGTGACAACTTCAAAGAGATTCATTTAGGAGAAGACAAAAATTCTAAAAAAATCACCATAAAAGGAACTGATTTTAGGGCTTTTCCCTATTCAACCCCTATACTTCTTGACTTGAAGGAGCGAGGTGAATTTCGACTGCATGGATTTCAATGGATGAATAAATAAAAGGTGCAACAATTAGGCTCGAATGCAGCGATTAAGGTCCTTCGAATAAGCACCCGCTCCATAAGCTCATTTTGACCTCGTAAAATACCGTTTTCAGCCTACAGACCAATGTCAGCATTGGTGAAAAAGCATACTGAGTATCTAAAGTTCTAGCTAACATTTGCCCATCTTAAGTTTTCTTAGGTGGGCTTTTTTCGTTTTAAAGGACGTATTACCGAATTCAATTTATTATTTTGAGCCGTTTTTTATCTTTTTCAAACGGCCATTTTACATGTTTACTATTGTTACCATGCATTAAGGTCAAAACCACGTTATTGAAATTTTTGCTGAGAATATAATTTCTCTTTCAAATAGAATATTGAACTCATGACATCTAATCAACCAATAGAACCTAAACAAAGAATTGAAATTCTAGATATCCTAAGAGGTTTCGCTTTACTTGGAATCATTTTCATGAACATGGGATTTTTTAGCGGATACGTTTTTATGCCCTTTGATGACCTTAAACAAATAACTGATTTTCAGTTAGATGAAAAATTATATTCATTTTTACATATTATAGTCACAGGAAAGTTTTACACCCTTTTCTCAATTCTTTTTGCTGTTGGGTTCTATATTCAATATGAAAAGAACAAAGAAGATTCTATTGATTTTTTAAAAACATATCGAAGAAGACTCTTTTTTCTGTTATTGATAGGGTTTTTGCACAGTTTAATTTGGTTTGGAGACATTTTACTTGCCTATTCCATATTTGGTTTTATCCTCATTTTATTCCGGAATGTCAAGTCAAAAAATCTTATTCTCTGGTCGTTATTTTTCCTGCTATTTCCACTTTTAATCGATTTATCTCTCTTGCCATTTTCTGAGGCTTTGAGTTCTACTAGTCCTGAAAAAACGACTGCCATTGCACATGTTCAATATCCAGATATGACCGTTGAAGCAGTTATCAATACATTCCAGAATGGTTCAATTGCAGACATATTCTTTTTAAACATTCATAATCTTGTCTGGAAATACTTAGGTTATATTCCATCAGGAGGATATTTTAAATTCCTTGGAATTTTTCTTCTTGGTTACTATTTCGCTTCAATTGAATTCTTTACAAAAAAATCAAAATCAACTTTATTGTTAATAACCAGTTTAATCGTAGGTCTTTTGGCTACTTTTTCAGCTAAAACAATTGGTGGAAGTTTCTATATGTTCCCATCAACTCCATTAAACATTCTTTATAAGCTCTTAGCATTGGCTGGCCAGATATTTATGTGCATTTTCTATATAACCTCCATTTCTAAAATTGTTCAAACTTCGATAGGTAGAAAAGCATTTAGATATTTAATCCCTGTGGGGAGAATGGCTCTGAGCAATTACTTGTTTCAGACCATAATCATGATTATTATATTTTACAATTTTGGATTTAATTTAATTGGTAAAATCGGTTTATTACATACATCAGGTATTGCTATTCTTGTTTTAGTATCGCAAATTATTTTTAGCCATATCTGGTTAAAATATTTCAAATTTGGCCCCTTAGAATGGATTTGGCGTAGCCTGACTTATAGAAAGTGGATAAAGATTCGCCATGAAAGAATAATATGAAGTGAATTAATTAACGAAAGGTAACAAGCGATGAACACGTTCAATTGGCTTTCGCCAAATTCGCCAGATATCGACTATGCGTCCCCCCTCCACAAGGTCTTTTTGACCTCGTGAAATACAGTTTTCGGTCTTCAGACCGATGTCAGCATTGGTGAATAAGCATATTGAGTGTCTAAAATTCTAGCTAACATTTGCCCATCTTAAGTTTTCTTAGGTGGGCTTTTTGCGTTTAAAAGGACGGATTACCGAACAATCAATTTATTATTTCAAGTCGTTTTTATCCGTTAAAATCGGCTAATTTGCGTGTATACTAATGTTAGTGGTAATTACACAACATCAGAATCTGATTTACACTTCGAGATAAATAAGTCTTAAATACTAATGAAAATTAATAGATTTTACAAATGAATAGAAACGAGTTAATAACCTTTTTTGAAAGTGACCTGAACAACTTAATCACTGAAATAGAACTTTATAAGAATGAAGAGAATATTTGGCGAATAGAAAAAAGCATCTCTAATTCAGCAGGAAATTTAACTTTGCATTTAATTGGGAACTTACACACTTTTATTGGAAAAGAAATTGGAAAAACAAACTATGTTAGGAATAGAGAACTTGAATTTACTCAAAAAAATGTACCAAGAATTGAATTGATTAACAGTATAAATACCACCTTAGAAATGGTTAAAAAATCGCTGTTATCTATTACAAAGGAAGAATTGAAAAACGATTATCCAATTTTGAAGTTTTCCAAAGTAGAAACAAATGAATACTTACTAGTTCATTTATTAAAACATTTGACTTATCATCTTGGACAAATAAATTATCATAGGCGGCTAATAGATTAATAAAGACTACCACTAACAATTTGGCTCGAATGCAGCGAAGTAGGGCTTCGGTTCGTTTTAGCCTATGTTGAGCTCAAGCCCAGATATTTGCTAGCCCCGCTCCATAAGCTCTTTTTGACCTCGTGAAATATAGTTTTCAGCCTTCAGACGGATGTCAGCAATGCTGGTAAGAATATTGAGTATCTAAAATTCTAGCTAACATTTGCCCATCTTGGTTTTCTTAGGTGGGCTTTTTGCGTTTTAAAGGACGGATTACCGGATAATCAATTTATTCTTTTAAGCCATTTTTATCCGTTAAAAACGGCTAATTTGCGTGTACTAATGTTGTGCTTCATTATAAAAAACACCCTGCAACCATGACAAGATTAGATTTTATAGAGTTTCTTAAAGAGTTTAGAAAAGACCTGACAAACAATGATTCAAAATGGGAGAATAAGACTCTTGATGATTTTTTAGAAGCTATGGAAAGGTATACCGAAGATGTACAAGGCTATTACGATAATATGAAATTGAATATTGATGCAGACAAAGCCACCTGGGAGAATTTCATGACTATTATGAAAGGTGCGTCAATTTATGAGTAAAAAAGATAGATTAAAAATTAATGTGGTTTAAAAAGAAAATAGAATTATTTAATCATCCATTAATTGAAAAGGTTGACAAAGAGCTATCATCAATTTTGAAAGCAGACTTGATAACTTCTGATTCAGAAATATTGGAACGATTATCTAAGGAAGAACAAAAACAAAGCGGCATAGCATCTTCAGATTTACTCTCAATATATGAGAATAAGAAAGATGACTTGATTAAATTCACTTGTTATAGCTACTCAAAAGAATCAAAGATTGAGCTTGTCGAGGAATATCCTAATCCAGAAGACGACAAACAAGACAACTCCGATTCAAAAACAGTTGGATTAAGTAATGGGTTCTCAATCACATATGCGATTTACTTTTACTTATTGTCAAAAAATGACAATAAAGGACTATTGGATTATTTATCTGTAAGGCGAATCCCATCCTTTAAAAAGTTTCATGAGAGACTGATTAATTATTTTCATGAATCTAAAGGAGTTGTGCTGTCTGATTCTTACATCCAGTACGCAGCTGGATATGATAAAGGAAATGTAACGATTGAGGATATTGATAAAGCGATAAAGTATATTCAGGAAATGGATGAGGAGCATGGTGCTTTTTGGATATCAATACTAATGGATAATGACGAAGAATATGTAATTGAGGTTAATAAACGTCAGAAAGTTTCTGTTATGTATGGAGAAAAAATTGACATTCAATATGATTCGCAAGATTGGAATGAAGTAAAACACATTTTAAAATTGCATATTGACAGAAAATTCGAGGACATAATATTAACGGTAAAAAAATATCGAAAGCACAACAAAACCTATAAACTATGCGGGCTTCGGGCTTAATCGAAAGGTTATTGTACTTTTTAAAGTCCGCAAAATCTTTTGGATTTTGCTTTTTAGCGGGACAAGGAAAAAAAGAAAACCAAAAGATTTCGCTATGTGCGTGGCGGAAAGCAAACGCCAGCTTGCTCCCGTACTGTTCATAGCTCAAACGTTAGGTGCAATTTGTTCACTCAAATGAAAATACCGAAAATAAAAGGAATAATAGATAGACGAATTTTTATCAATTACCAAATTGATAAAGAAGTCTTGGAAAATTATCTACCGAAACCTTTTAAACCAAAATTGGTAAACGGAAAAGGAATTGCAGGAATCTGTTTGATAAGATTAAAAGAAATCAGACCGAAAGGTTTGCCGAAACAAATCGGAATTTCCTCTGAAAATGGAGCTCATAGAATTGCTGTTGAATGGACTGAAAACGGAAAGCAAAAAGAAGGGGTTTATATTCCAAGAAGAGACACTTCTTCTAAATTAAATTCTTTAGCAGGCGGAACTATATTTCCCGGAATTCATCATTTAGCAGATTTTAAAGTAATAGAAAAAGGCGGAAACTACGAAGTTGGTTTTATCAGCGATGACCAAACTTCACTATCAATAAAAGCAAAAGAAACAAACTCTTGGAATACCGAGAGTGTATTTGAAAACTTAGAATGTGTTTCTAAATTCTTTGAAAATGGCTCTATTGGATATTCACCTGACAAAAATGACTTTGATGTACTTGAGTTAAAAGCATATAATTGGAAAGTATCACTTTTAGAAGTTGAGAGCGTTAAATCAAGTTTCTTTGAAAATGAAAATATTTTTCCAAAAGGTTCTGTAAAATTTGACAATGCATTATTAATGAAAGATATTGAACACGAATGGATTGGGCTAAAAAAAATAAAAACAGCACCTAACAATTAGGCTCGCTTACAGCGATTAAGACCCTTCGACCAAGCTAGTGATAGACTTCTAAACAAACCCCTACCACCTCTCCCAAGGGTATCGTTTCTTGGCCTTTTTCTTCTTGCTGCCTTCACCAGGGACAAAATCTGTACCCGGGTTACTCTCGCCTTTGTCTTTATCCCATAAGTAATGCACGCGGTGAGGCAGCCCGTATCTAGGAGAGAAGACGCCTGCCACTTGGTCGTTATGCCTATGTTCGTATTTTGACCTGCAGGTGTCCATAGGGCATCTAGGAGCCCAGCATGATGCCAACATACCTACCAAAAACAAAAGTGATATTGAATATTTTATAACCTTAATCATAATATTTTATTTCTTAAAGCGGTAAACAAAGTCTTACTCCAGCGGTTTTACTTAAAAACAAACCTTTGGATGCTAAATCTCTAGTTGGTCTTTTAAAACTGAAACTATTTTTTACCTGAACAGCCTCTAAATCGTCAGATTGAGAGCTGTACTGCCCTACACCAATTCCCACAAAACCATCAATAAAAAACCACTTTGTAATGATAAAATGCTTTCCAAATTTTACATGCAAAGCTCGTTCTATGTAATTGACATCAAAAGGACCTATACCTTCTACCTGCGTGCCACCGTATGATTCCAGGTTTGGCGAAGCCGCATATTTTAAATCTTTCTGAACATATTCCAGCGAGTAATACCTACCAAATGGCTTTTTGTCTAAAGCGTAAAAAGGATACCAATCAGAAAAATAACCTCTAATTTCTCCACGTATAATTCGGGTTTCTTGCTCAGGGTGATTTGCTTTCTGCTCTTTATTAAACGACCAGTCGCCTTTTCCTTTTCCGTAATCAAAACCAAAACTAAACTTACCAAAAGGCGGAGCTAATTCTACACCATATTGAAGCACATTATCTCTACCTAAAACTGCCGTAGGCGTAACTTTCAGCAGTAAAAATGGCTGATGAGAAAACGAAACGGGGTTCTTTCTGTTAGTCTCCAGGGTATTATCCGTTTGACTAAAGAATTGGGCCTGAGCCGTATTAAAAAGAAGGAAGCAAAAAAGTAGTCTAATTATCATTTATTCTTGGAAAGGCGTAACACGGTAAAAACGATATATCTCATGGTTTTATTTCCAAATAAGATGCCATTTCTTGCAAATCTTACAATTGGCAAGGATTTAGATGTAACTAATTCGTGAAACTTTTCGTTAATTTTGCAACATCATGAGAATATCGCTCAAAGTACTGGCCGTTTTTATGGCACTAATTATCCTTTTTAGTGCTACGGGGCTTGCCATGTTTGAGCATACTTGTCATGCCATAGGCCTTACTACTAGTAGTTTTTCCGAGGAAGACTCCTGCTCTATGGAGTCCATCACCGTAGAAAATAATAGCGGAGAGCTAAGTTTTAAGCAAAACGAATGCTGCGAAACGCATGCTCACTTCAAAAATCTTGAATTAGAAACTAGTTCATCTTTTCAAAATGTGGCTTGGCCTGTTTTGAAAATGGAGGCTCTTCCAAGGGTATTTAATTTCCATGCTATTTTTGATGCTCTTCCAGAGCAAAAGGCATTTGATTTTTTAGCCAATGCTCCGCCAAATACTGGCCGGAAACTCCTTATTAAAATTCAGACATTTTTGCTATAAGATAATTTTAGTATTCGGTTGTTAGTCAATTGTTTATTTAAAATATCTTATGAAATATATCATACTTTTTACAGTATTAGTTTTTAATACTTCGGCCTTTGGCCAACAAATAAGTGGTTCTGTTTTAGAAAAAGCAGACCAACCTTTAATAGGAGCAGTGGTCAAATGGCTATCAGAGCCATCAAACGCCACCATGACCGACGTAAACGGTCAATTCACCATTCCAAAAAACACAGGACAACATCAGTTAATTATTAGCTATCTGGGTTTTAAAACAGATACTGTGATGGCTCATGGAGCAGGTCCTTTTAAGTTTACTTTAAAGCCTGACACCAGTACTTTAAATGAGGTGGTGGTCAAAAGCAGCGGTACCACTTTTGATAAGATGGCGTCAGTTCAAACCCAAATTATTACCACCAAAGAATTAGCAAAGGCGGCTTGCTGTAACCTTTCGGAGAGTTTTGAAACCAATGCCTCCGTTTCTGTGAGTTTTGCAGATGCCATTACGGGCTCTAGGCAGTTAGAAATGCTTGGCCTAGCGGGTAGGTATGTCCAAACCAATATTGAAGGCATGCCTGGTATTAGAGGTTTGGCGGTGCCATTTGGGATGAATTATGTGCCAGGAACATGGATTCAGTCGGTAGATGTAATAAAAGGAACATCATCCATTGTCAATGGTTACGAGTCTATGTCGGGTACCATTAATGTGGAGCTGCACAAACCAGATTTGGCAGACCCTGTTTATTTGAATTTTTATACCAATGAATTAGGTAGGGGAGAGGTCAATCTTAACCTTGCTAAGAAATTAGGTGATAAATGGTCGGTGGGTTTACTGAGTCATGGTTCTTTTCTGAAAACAGAAATTGATAGAAACAATGACGGCTTTAAAGACCTTCCAGAATATGACCAAGTCAATTTCTTAAACAGGTGGAAATATAGCGGAGAGCGATTTAATGCCCAGTTTGGTGTCAACTTCTTAACGGAAAATAGAGAGGGTGGGCAACTGACCGACGGGCGTTTTTCAAATCCTTATGTGTTTGAAAATAATAGCAAAAAATTGACGGTTTTTACTAAAACGGCGGTGCTTTTTCCTGAAGCTCCTTACAGAGGTTTGGGTTTGATTTTGAATGCCAATTTTTATGACTCTGAATCTGTTTTTGGTGTCAACCCTTACATAGCCAAAGAGAATACTTTACATGGTAATTTGATTTATCAAGATATGATAGGCAACACTAATCATACCTATAAAACGGGTTTAAGCTTTTTAGCAGACCAGTATGAAGAAAGCTACGAAAATTTTCAAAATCCAATAGAGCTTAATAGACAAGAATTAGTCCCTGGAGTTTTCGCGGAGTATACCTTTAATAAGCTTGATAAAACCATTTTAGTAGCTGGTTTGCGAGTAGACCAGCACAACCTTTTTGGTACGCAGGTAACTCCAAGGTTACATTTTAAACAAGATGTGGGAGAAACCAATACTTGGCGACTTTCAATAGGGAAAGGTATGCGAGTGCCTACACCATTGGCAGAGAATTTTGGGAAACTGGTGAGTAACAGAGAAGTGATTTTTAATGAGCCTATAGCTCCTGAAATTTCTTGGAATTATGGTACCAGTTGGACCAAAGATTTTGGGAAGAATTCCTTGACATTTGATGTTTATCACACGGAGTTTAGTCAGCATTTAATGATGGATATGGAGCAGGTAGGTCAATTGCTCTTTTATAACACTACCAACCGTTCTTTCTCTACTAGTGCACAGGCGGAGCTTAGTTTAGTGCCTAACGACCGTTGGGAGCTTAAAGCGGCGTACAGATGGATTAGCGTGAAGCAAACCTTTTATGCGACGCCTGATGAGGCTAGTTTGAGAGATAAAATGTTTGTTCCTAAATCACTGGCATTGTTGAATGCTACGTATTCTATGCCCTATAATAAATGGAAAGTAGACGGTACGTTGACGTATAAAGGCAAGCAAAGAATTCCAGATTTGAATGTTGACAAATATGCCGATGGCTTTGTCGTTTTAAATGCACAGGTAGCCAGAAACTTTGTAAACTGGGAGTATTATTTAGGAGCAGAAAACTTGTTAAATTATAAACAAGATAACCCAATAATTTCAGCAGGAAACCCTGATGATGCTACCTTTGATGCAGGGCAAGTTTGGGGACCGGTGGTAGGTAGAACAGTTTATCTTGGAGTTCGTTATAAACTTAGATAATGCAGACACTTAGAATAAAAAACATGGTGTGTGATAGGTGTATCATGAGTGTAAAACAGCTCTTGGATACATCCGGAATAGCCTATGGCAATATAACACTGGGCACGGTAGCCTTAGAAAAAGAGCTAAGTGAAGCAGAAGAAGCTCAATTGTCAAAAGATTTGTCAAATTTGGGATTTGAGTTATTAGAAGATAAAGACAGTCAATATGTGGAGGCAGTGAAAAATGCCATCACAAAACTGATTTATCAACAAGAAAATGCTTTGATGAAATATACTATTTCGGCGTATATTGAATCCGAAGTGGGGAAAGATTACAAATGGCTCAGCGGTTTGTTCTCTATGAAAGAAGAGACGACTATCGAACATTATGTGATAGCTCAAAAAATAGAAAGAGTAAAAGAATTGATAAGTTATAATGAATTGTCAATAAGTGAAATAGCTGATAGTTTGCATTATAGCAGTGTGGCTCATTTATCAAACCAGTTTAAGAAAATTACGGGCATGACACCTAGCCATTTTAAAACAATAGGAACTAGAAAGGCTCTAGACAAAATATAAATTAACAAGATAAAAAATGATGAAAAGTAAATTAGTTTTAGGCGTACTATTTTTAGGCTTTTTAGGAGCTTGTAATTCAGGTACATCAGAAACGTCAGAAGCTGCTGAGGAAGTAGCTCACGTAGAATATGCCTGCCCTATGGAGTGCGAAGGCGATAAAACGTACGAAGAGGCCGGCAAATGCCCTGTTTGTAAAATGGATTTGGCAGAAGTTAGTTCTGATGCTGTTGATTAACAGTTTGTTAGTAGAAAGATATTTGAAAATTAATTAAATTGAGATATGAAAAAAATAATAGGATTTGTAGTACTCGGCTTTTTGATGAGTTTTGGAGCTAAAGCTCAAAATTTCGCAAATTATGATAATGTAGTAAGCATCAAAACTTCGGCTATCTGTAAAATGTGTAAAGACAGAATAGAAAGAGATTTAAGCCTGACAAAAGGCGTAGAAAAAGCAGAACTTAACTTAGATGATAAGGTGGTGACGGTAGCTTATAATGCAAAGAAAACAGATGCTGCCAAAATCAAGACTGCCATTACTAAAATAGGTTATGATGCAGATGAAGTAGTAGCAGACCAAAAAGCTCACGATAGATTACCAGACTGCTGTCAAAAGACAGCAAAGCCGCATGATGATTAAGTAGTTGTTGTCAATAGATTAATAAAAAGGACATTCCTTATAAAGCCCTGTACTGTCTGAGCACGGTCAAAACTCCCACTTACAAGGTTATAATTTGTATACTGGTTATGGAATTTTGACCGTGCGAGTTTACAGGGTTTTGCTTTTTTTGGAGGAACGCCTCTCCGATTCGTTTTTTTCAAATGGTGCGGCGACCTGCAAAAAATCAAATCCTGGCCGGAAGGCCAATGAAAGAATTATAGTTAGTCTCGGTAATATATGCTTTCTTAATGAGCACTAATAATACGAGATACTAAAACACTAAGTACCCGACAAATAGCCTTTTGTCTATCCGCCTTTGTCATTACAGTTCAAGAATGATATTTTTGAGCACAACAAAACAATTAAAAATGGTTCGTATTCTTTTCGTGCTTTTATTCTTCAGTACTTCTGTAATGGGCCAGAGCCTCAATCCTGATGTAGGGGGCTGGTACATGTATTTCTGGAATACCAAGTTTAAAAACTCTCAATTTGGGCTCCAAGGAGATATTCAACATAGAAACTGGGCAGTAGCCGGTGATTTGGAACAGCTTCTTCTGAGAGGAGGATTTACATATTCCCCTAAAAACAATAATGTAAAATTTACACTGGGTTATGGCCATATCACATCTGGTGCCATGGGAAAAGATGATAAATCTACTAGCACAGAAAGTAGAATTTATCAAGAAGCTCTAATGCCTCATAAAGTAGGAAAAAGATTTTATTTTACGCATCGTTTTAGGTTTGAACAGCGTTGGGTGGCGGACCTAGATACGAGAACACGATACCGTTATAACCTTTTCTTAAATGTACCTCTTAACCAAACGGACCTTAAGAAAGGTGCTTTATACTTAGCCCTGTATAATGAGTTGTTTGTGAACGGTCAAAAAGGAAAAGCAAGCAATAATTTCTCCGTAGAATTGTTCGACAGAAATAGGTTTTACTCAGGTTTAGGTTATTCTTTAGCAGACAATCTGCGTATGCAAGGAGCATTCATGACCCAAACTACCAATAGCGTTAAGAAAAGACAAATTCAGCTGAGTTTGCACCATGCTTTTTAGGTTTGTTTGATACACATTGGGTATAATAATCAATGGGCTTGACTGTCTAATTGATTGCTATTTCTCTTCTAAATATTTGTCACAATTTTGGCTTTTTATGCCAAAATTCCGCCAAATGGATTATTGTGGTCAAGGAGAAGTTCTCTATTCATTTTATACCCCTCCGGGGTATTTTCCCCTTTTGTATGCAATATGCTGCTTTAAAGGAGTTGTCCTTTTAGCTCCAGCGGAGCGATATGTTAATAGTGAGGGGTGGAAACCCCTCGTGATAGGCAAAGAAGCTAATTCCATTTTGGCGTTTTTGAGGCCGCGTAAACATGTCATGGTAACAAAGCTCCTGCGGAGCGATATGTTAATAGCGAGGTGTGGAAATCCCTCGTGAAAAAAGCAAGAGTTTGATTCGTTTTTGCGTTTTGAGATATGGTAAATATGTCATGGTAACAAAGCTCCAGCGGAGCGATATGTTAATAGCGAGGGGTGCAAACCCCTTGTAAAAAAACAAGAGCTTAATTCGTTTTGGCATTTTTGAGACATGGTAAACATGTCGTGGTAACAAAGCTCCAGCGGAGCGATATATTAATAGCGAGGGTGCAAACCCCTCGCAAAAGGCAAAGAAGCTAATTCCATTATGGCGTTTTGAGAAAGGGCAAATGTGTCTTGAAACCAAAGCTCCAGCGGAGCGACATGTTAATAGCGAGGGGTGAAAACCCCTCGTAAAATACCGAATGTTCAATTTGTTTGTCGTGATTTTTAATGAAAAATCATGACAAACATCTCTCTGCAATTGCCGATTAAATAGCTTCCGCCTTAAAACCTGCTTTTTCTACACTTTCAATTATCTCTTTGGACGTAATATCATCGCCCTCAATCGTCAATATTTTATCTGGATTTTCGGTGTCAACTTTCCATTCGTCTACCTCATCTAATTGATTTAGAAAGGGTGTTACAGACTTGATACAGTTGCCACAGTTGATATTCGTTTTGAATTTTAATTCTTTCATTTTCTATTATTTAAATTTTAGTGGTTTTAAGTCTTAAACTATTAAGCACCACACTCACCGAGCTAAACGCCATGGCAGCTCCTGCTATCATGGGGTTAATCATAAAACCATTTACAGCATATAAAATTCCTGCAGCCAGCGGAATTCCAATAATGTTATAAATAAACGCCCAAAAAAGGTTCTGTTTTACGGTGTTCATGGTCTTTCTAGACAGCCTTATGGCGGTTGGTATTTTCATGAGGTCGTTTGAGATGATGGCCATTTTAGCTACATCAAGAGCAATGTCGGAGCCAGAGCCCATGGCTATTCCCACATCTGCTTGGGCTAGGGAAACACTGTCGTTTATACCATCGCCCACCATCGCTACTTTTTTACCTTTTTGCTGTAATTTTTGAATAAACTCGCTTTTATCAGATGGGAGGCAGTTCGCTTTAAACGTTTCTATGCCAACGGCTTTTGCTACGGCTTCCGCTGTTTTTTCATTATCGCCAGTGAGCATTATTACTTCTAGGTTTTGCTCCTGCATTTTTAAGATAGCTGCCGCCGAAGATTCCTTTATACTATCTTCAATGGCTATAATGCCTAGTATTTCGGTTTCATTAGAGAGTATTACTACGGTTTTACCTTCGTTTTGCAGTTTACTCACATTTTCTTTTATGTTCTTAGTCAACAGCTTTTCTACATAGGATGGTTTGGTGACAAGGTATGTTTTGCCCTTATAGTTTCCTTTTACACCGACACCCGTAATGGATTCAAAATCGGTAATATCAAGACGCTCTTCGTCTTTAAAATAATCAACGATGGCATCAGCTAAAGGATGTTCGGAAACAGCTTCTAAGCTTTTTATAAGAGCTTTTTGCTCAGGAAAAGAGCTGTAAAACAATGTTTCTACCACGGAAGGTTTGCCTTCGGTAATGGTACCTGTTTTGTCTAAAACTACGGTGTCAATGTGTTGGGCGATTTCTAAACTCTCAGCATCCTTTATCAAGAAACCGTTTTCGGCTCCCTTTCCCACGCCCACCATAATGGCGGTAGGAGTGGCTAGTCCTAAAGCACAAGGGCAAGCTATCACCAAAACTGATAAGGCGGAAAGCATACCCAAGGCTAGCCTGTTTTCGCCTCCTAAAATCATCCATATAGCAAAAGTTAGGATGGATATTCCAATGACTACGGGCACAAAAACACTTGCAATCTTGTCAACCGTTTTTTGGATGGGAGCTTTACTTCCCTGTGCAGCTTCTACCAAGCTGATGATTTGCGAGAGGTAAGTATCACTTCCTATTTTCTTTGCCAAAACTCTTAAACTGCCTTTTTGATTTATAGTGCCTGCAAAAACTTTTGACTTCTTGCTTTTAAACACTGGCATTGGCTCACCGCTAATGCTACTTTCATCAATATAGGATTCTCCTTTTTTTACGGTGCCGTCTACGGGTATTTTTTCACCAGGTTTTACCACCAAAATGTCACCAATGATAAGGTCTTTGATGGCAACTATTTCTTCAACACCATTTCTGATAGCAGTTACAGTTTTTGGCTGTAAGCCAATCAATTTTTTCAAAGCATCTGAAGTGCCAGATTTTGCTTTTTCTTCCAACCACTTTCCTATCAAAATAAAGAATATCACTACGCCTGCAGCTTCATAATAAACGTGAGCTTCAAGTCCTTTGTTTTCAAAATAGGCGGGATAGAAAGTATTGAAAAGACTAAAAGTATAGGCTATTCCAGTACTTAGAGCCACTAGGGTGTCCATGTTTACGCTACCAACTTTTGCTTGTTTATACGCATTGATAAAAAAGCTTTTGCCAAAAATGAAAAGCACAGGAGTGGCTAAGGCCATCATGATATAATTGGCATAAGGCCAGTGCATACCGAGCATTCCTATAATTAAGAGGGGCACAGAGAATACACCCGCCCAAATGGTGTTCTTTTTAGCTATTTTAAGCAGGTCTTGCTTGATTTCTTCGGCAGAGCTGTCTTCTTCTATTATTAAATCATATCCCACCGCCTGAACCTGTTTCTGGAGTAATGGTAGGTTTGTGATATCTTCATCAATGCTTAGGTAAGCTTTTTCGTTGGCATAATTGACCGATACCGATTTTACGCCAGGTGTTTCCTTTAAAATTTGTTCTACACTTCCTGCACAGCTGGCACAGGTCATGCCTAAAACGGGTATTTGAAGTTTAGCTTCCATATTAATCTTCTATTTTTACAAAACTAAGAGCCTTTTAGTGCGTTATTGTTATACTATTCACTTTTAGACTTGTAAGATTTACTTTATGAAAATTTACCATTTAAGTGTTTTCCTTCTTATCCCGTTTGTGGAATCTTGTATATACCCACAGACTCAGTCTACTGGGAATACCGAGCAATCTGCAGAGGAAGTAATTATGGATGAAGAGGTTTCCTATGAAAATTTAAAAGTAGGGAAGGGGCTTCTTAAAACCAATCAGGAAGCCTTTACCAAAGGGGAACAATACTTTGATAAGGGTTTGAAAACGGCTTCTCTCTTAAATTTTAAAATTGACGCTCGTGAGAATCTTCTTTTGACAGATACTCGGTGGGATGATGTTTGGAAAGACGACCTGAATAATACCAAGGTTGTTTTCTGGGAAACTGAGCACTTTAAAGAGGTAAGAGATAATAAGCTCAAAGACGCCAATGTGGAGCCTATGCGAGGTTTTGACTTTGCTCCTGTGATATTACAAATGGAGAATATCTTACCTTGGAATGGAGGTCCTTATGTGCAACATTTTGTACATATTCCAGGTGAAAATAGAAACCATTGGAAAGACGGAAATTTGGAGTACTTTTTTATGCCAGATGATTTTCCTGATGACATAGGAAATACACACTTACCTCAGTTTTATAAGTATTTTCCTGATTACAGTTTGCCTAAAAATAAATTAGGCATGACTAGTTTTATGATAAACGACGACGAAAGCAATGCTGCCGGGAGGAAAGGTTATACCTATACCAACAGTTTTGTGTCTCCAAAAGAGCAGCGAGTTTATTATGATTATGATGCTTGGCTTTATGAAAGTGGAGCACCTCCAGCCTATTCGGTTTCACAAGAAGAAGTAAATGCATGGTTAGATAAGGTAGATGAGGATTTACTGTACAGGAATTTTGAAAAACATGTGCTTAACAGATATCAAAATGTAGGGCATTTAGTACTTAATTGGGAGGCTTTGCGTAGCCCTTACGGCAAATCAATTTATAAGTTAGAACGTTGCTTGAATGCCTTTAAAGCTAAATATCCGAATACTACTTTATCAATTTGGCCACATGGATTGTTCTTTCTCAATAGAGTAAATGTGGAAGGGAATAATTATAAGTATGAGTTAACCGACGACATTAAATTTACCGGTAATTTAGGTCAATGGGATTCGCAGCAAAATGAAAAAAGCCCTTTTTCCATTAATAGTTTTTTTCTGAATAATTCTGATATCAATTATGTGGGAGGCTATTTAAATTATCCTACCAATTATGGCTACGTACAGCATATGCTCATACAGCACATGATGAATAAGAAATTTCAGCCTAATAAAAAGAGTATTTTGATGTGGTGGCATAATCAAGAATATGTTGGAGGCTTTGAAATGGGTAAAGAATGGTTTACCGATAGTAAAGGAAGAGCACTTTCTGTAGATGCTAAACCTATGGTGTTTCCATCGGCTATGCATAATGCTGCTGTTTGGGCTTTTGCTTTTTGTGATGGGGGAGAGTTATGGTCATCTCCATATAGTAGAAGAGACCAAAATGATTATTTAGGAGCAGCTACAAATGTTTATGATACACAAGGGAATAAAGTAGCGACATCATTTTCGCCTAAACTTACAGGGCAGTATGCTATTCAAAATTATAGGAATATTGACCGATGGGAAGGCGGAAAGTGGGCAGTAAGTATGAATAAAGATATTATTGAAGCTAAAACTGACTGGGATTTTGTGCCATCTGCCAGAGAAAACGGTAGATTTACGGCGGGTGATGCTGTGTTACCTTCTTATTCGCTTTATGATAAGAGTCAGCTAGTAGCTGTAAAGTATAATGAAGCAGGTACTGAGGCATTAGTATTGGTTTATGATGCATGGAATGACCCACTAAAACAGGAAAAAATAAAGGTCAAACTAAACGGGAAAGAAGTTTCTGTGGATGTTTTTGGCCGTTATACATCGGTGGTTAGAGTGACCGATTTATAAGAATAGAATCAAGACTTAATGAAGAAAACAGTAGAATTAAAACAATTAAATTTTTCAAGCTTAGACGAGAATTTACAGTCGTTTTTACGTTTATCTGTAAACGCCACAGAAAAATCATTTGCCCCATATTCAGAGTTTTATGTTGGCTGTGCTGTGGAGCTAGAAGATGGAGAAATGGTTTTGGGGGCTAATCAAGAAAACTCATCTTTTCCATCAGGCTTATGTGCAGAAAGAGTGGCACTTTTTCAGTGTGCTAAAGATTTACAAAATAAAGTAATAAGAATAGTGGTGCACGCCAAATCGGAAAAGTATGAAGTACCAAACCCTTTAGTGCCATGTGCAGGATGTTTGCAGGTTATTTCAGATATAAGAAACCGTCAAAAGCAACCCATTGAAATATGGATGTGGGATGGTAAAGAAGATGTTTTTATGGCAGATGATGTTCAGGAATTTCTTCCTTTCCATTTTGAGTTAAAGAAAAACGAAGCCTAGACTGGTTTCAATTCTATCCGTTGAAAAGAAGATTCCTGTTTGACGTTTTCTGGCGTAATGTAGAGTCTTATTAAAGAGAATTTCAATTCGCCAGGAAGACTGTCTTTTTCTATGGAATTGCTGATATAAGAATAGAAATAATCATCAGTAGGGAAGAGAAAATAGTCTAAAGGCGTATTTTCTAATTCGTGCAAGATGCCTTTATCTGCATCACTTTTCTTGATAATAACGAGCTCATATTTAATGTCTTTTAATATGCCGTCTATAGTTTCTCTTACTTCTAAGAGTTTAGTGTCAGAAAAATCTGTTTCTGAAAGGATTAGTATTTTTAGGCGTGCGTAATGAAACCTGAAATATTCCTCATATTTTCTCAAGGCATATAAGTAGTGTAAATGGTCATATTGCATGCCTATCATGCCTTTATTCTCTATTTTGACCTCATGGTTAATAGGAATAACCGCCGAGTCCATTTCTAAGTTTTGATAGAGCTCTTTTATGAAATCACTCATAACCGAATCACTATTAAAGGAGGAGATTCCAATAGATACAGAAATGTAATTTCCCTTATTGAGGAATTCTATTAATTTCCTTGATTCGCCTTTTTCAAAAAGGAAGGCTTCTACATTTTGAGAACTATCAAGGGAGCTACTTAAATCCTCTTGAAGTTGGCATAGTCTTGCATAAGAATCATCACGGTTGTCGTCTTCTACCAAATGAAAAAGATGAATGTCGCAGTCAAAGCTCCATACGTTAAACAGTAGCGTTTCTAGCGATATTTTGGAAGATTTAGAAAAGTCTGTACAGAAACCAATCTTTACAGCTTTTCTCATGCGATAACATAATTCAGTTTGATTTTAGGATATGGGGCAACCCCATTTTTGATGTTCTGAATAATTTCAGGATTGACATAGCTTCTGAAAAGTGAAAAATTCCATTTCAAGTTGTGGTCATTGTTTTTGATCAAATTAAGCATAAACTGCTCAAAGTAATCGCCTTTAAAAACGATAAGATAGTCAATACCATCCTTTTCTATTTCTGTCTTAAGGTTTTCTAAGCAGTTACTTCTATCATGGTTAATTAACCTGTAATTAAGGTCCGGCATGATTGTCTTTATTTTCTCCTGAAACTCTGCTAGAGCATCTTTCTCAAGAACTACATCTGATAAAAGGAAAATGGTGATTTTGGTATGTAAAAACTTATAAAACTCTTCGAAAAGACTTGTCAAATAAAGGTTGTCAATGTTTTCTGAATCAACAACTATGGTTGAGCGGTTTTCAATTTTTATCTTATGTCCCTGAGGTATAAGTGTAAGGTCTTTATTGACATTTTCAGTAAGTAGAGAAATAAAAGAACTCTTTTTTCCGGAAACGTTGAAAGGCATTCCTGAACCAATAATTTGATAATTCGAATTATTCAAAATGTCAATCATTTGGTCAAATTCGTCTTTGGCGAAAAGTTTACTGAAGATATTCTGGCCTTCACTGGAGGCTAATTGAGTTTCTTCTACCAGCCTGTCTAATTTTTCCCTTGCTTCAGTTTCCTCTTCATCTTGAACAAAATGAATTAGATGGACATTACAATGAAAGTCCCAAGTATTAAACATAATACTCTCTAGCGAAGCTTTTGATACATCCGAAAAATTGGTGCAAAAAGCAATGTTTATAATTTCTGACATGGTTTTTAAGAACCCTTAGCGTTTGATGAAAATACAAAGTAAAAATTGACTTTCTAAATAATGCAGAGTAAACCATACCCACATGAGAGGGTGAATGTGTATTATTCTAATTATTAGGTAAAGCGGCTTGTTGCCTTTGTTGAATGCAAAGATATGTTACAAACTGCTAATATTCAATTAGTTTGAGTTGTTTTGTCCGCTTGCCTAGGTTTGGTCTGTTATCTGTGTATTTGACTTTTCCTGTCTGATTTGCTTATTTCGCAATCTTGAATTATTTAGCGGTAACATTCTTTTTGTGTCTTTTTTATGATAAAATTCTTAATTTTGTGCAATTTGTAGGTTAAGAGTGGGAAAATGTTTTGTTTTTTTGACTGAAATATTAGCTCGGGTTGAAGTAATTGTATTATTTTGATATTTTCATTTCCAAAGCAGCTTGAATTTAACTTAGGAAATTAAGTGCATTGAAAGAGAGCTTAGTAGTAACTGAATAAAGTAATAATGGTTTAGAATTTTTCTCAGAGCTGTTAACTTCATTTAGAAAACCAATGGTGGAGTCCTGAACTTTGGCAATAACATATAGGCCTTGGAAACCTATATGTTATTTGTATTTTAGTTATTATTTGTTGAAGAGTATTGCTCCTGAAGAGTTCTTAGTTTTAATATGGAAATTTCTTTTTTGTTATGTTTTAGTGCATTCAGCTTTTTCAAGCTAACATCCATTTTTAATAGAGTAAACTTGTGAATGCCAGGTAAGCGGGCAGCTCTTAGCTTTTCCTGAACCAGGTTTTCTAAATAGTCGTCAGCAAAATAGATAAAGTAATCAATAGGAAATTCTAATACAGTAAGTAAAATACCATCTTCAGATGCCGTTTTTTTAAAGTTGGAAACGTCAATATCTAAGCCAGGTAAGACTTTTTCGGTGAATGCTTTTATCATTTTATTGTCATCCGCTGATAATAAATTATCAGAAATAATGACAAGTTTTAACTTGGCAAAATAGAATTTAAAGAATTCCTCAGATTTTTTAAGTGTATGAAGCTTTTCAAGATTTTCAAATTCTAATGCTACTATACCTCTATTCTCAATTTTTATTTGATGACGTAATGGCACTAAAGCAATATCTGTTTTTGCTTGATAGTAAATCTTATTATAGATAGAGTCTGTTTCCCAATTGACTTTAGAGTCAGATATACCCAACATTAAAAGCAAGTATGCTTCGGTATTGATATGTTTTATAAGTTTATCTTCTTCTCCTTTAAGAAATATTTCAGTTTTTATGTTGTGTCCTTCTTCTAAATGAAAGTGAAGTTCTTTCTCTAAATCTTCCATTTTTGACTTAGATTCGAATAGATTATGGTCTTCTGAAATACATAAGATATCTAAGTCGAAATCAAATCCCCAAGTATTAAAAATAAGGGTATTTAGGGCAACTCGGGCTTCGTCAGAAAAGTCGGTGTAGAGGGCTAATTTTACTGTGTTTGACATAATAGTTAATGTGAGTATACTTAAAGCTAGTCTTTTAAGTGCCTGAAAACAAGGTTATAATGATTTTTATTATCGACGAAATAGGTAAAAAAAGCGACGAAACAGTTTGTTGGAATTGATGAAGGGTATTTCGTATATACATATGTATATTCAATATGCAATTTCAATCGATTGCGGTTGAAATTGAAAAAAAATGACTTTTCGAGAAGTTTTTTTGCCTAATGGTCGAGAAAAAGTGGTGAATTGTATAAAACTGAAGACAACTGTTGAAGAATTAGACATCTTTGTAATTCACAATTACAAGATAAATTTTATGAAGAATTATTCGCTAATAGCTCTTTTTGTTTTTTGCTCATTTGCAGCAAGTGCTCAAACTTGGAATGTTGATAAATCACACTCAAGTGTAAGTTTTGAAATTACCCACATGATGCTTTCTGATGTAAGTGGAAAGTTTAAAGTATATGACGCTAAAATAACTTCGGCAAAAGAAGATTTTTCAGATGCAGTTTTTGAGTTTAGTGCAGATGTAGCAAGTATTGATACTGACAACGAAATGAGAAACGGACACCTTCAAGGAGAAAAGTTTTTTGATGCTGCTAATCACCCTAAAGTAACTTTTAAAAGTACTTCTTTTAAGCATCTTTCTGGTAAGAAATACACTATGGTGGGCGACCTTACTATGAAAGGCAAAACTGCTCCGGTGACTTTAGCTGTGACTATAAACGGACCAGTTACACACCCAAGAAATAAGAAACTTATGATTGGTTTAAAGGGAATTGGTGAAGTAGACCGTACTGTATATGGCATTAGTGATATGCCTGCTTCTGGATTAAGTCACGAAGTTCAGATAGTAGTTTCGGGTGAGTTTGTAAAAGAATAATAGCCATATAATGTATTTTAAGAGGCTGTCTCAAAAGTGTGAGACAGCCTCTTTTTATTTGGACTCCTATCTGAGAACATTTTCAAATAAGCAATTCTCAGAGCTTACTTTTTACTTATGAGACTTCCTCTTTTTTTGTTTAAGAGCCCAGAAACATAATGTGGTTAGGGTTGGCATGGTTTGCAGAGATTTGAAAGTCATACTTTCCCACTATGGTAAAGCCTATTTTTGAGTAAAAGCTAATTGCCTTTGGATTTTCTACCCATACGGCTAGCCAAATGCCGGCTTGAGAATGTTTTTTAGCATAGGTCAAATTATATTCAAGGAGTTCTAAACCTAATTTTTTTCCTTGAAAAGCACTGAGTAAGTATATCCTATCTAGTAATGCTGTGTTTTCTGCTGCTAAGTTAATATTTGGCTTGTTAAGCACTATTTTAGAAAAACCTGCGGGCTCATTATTGTAGTAGATGATATGATAGATGTTGTTTTTATCTAAAAGCTGGTCTTTTAAAGCAGCTTCGGTGTAGTTTTTTGATAAATAATGGTCAATGTCAATTTTTGGTGCACTATGTCCGTGAGCCTCTACCCAAGCCACTTTCCCAATTTGTAATATTTGTGAGCAATGCTCTGTAGTAGCTCTAATTATTGATGTCATAAAGCAGGTTATTCTTAAATTAAGAGCCGATAATAAAACAAAAGACCTTATAAAAGAAAGAAGCAAATAGGTTTCCCCATTTGCTTCCAATTAAATACTGCTAATGTTTAATTTCTAAACCACCGGTTTCCAACCTTTCTCATAAGACCTACCCCAAAGCTTCATGGCTTCGGCATCATTTGGTTTTCCGGTAGTAGTGTCACATGTAAGTGTTTTGCCAGTTTTTTGAGCCATGTTTCCTAAATGGCAAAGCAATGTACTTTTTACGGCCTCGTCTATAGGCGAGTTAAGGGCTTCTCCTTTTTGAATGGCATCCACAAAGTTTTGCATATGGTAATTGTCCATTCCTGTAATACCTAAAGTATCTACAGAAGAGCTACTGTTTCGCTCGTTTTCAGACTTTATGATGTTGTTGGCTTTGTCATAGATAATATAACCGCCTCTATCTACCACAGCAGTTCCGTTGGTACCGTAAATCCAAGTTCCCCTTCCTCCAGGTCTGCCATGTACGTCCATGCCGTTAGCACTTTTTCCTTCCCAGCTTAGCATTTTACCTTCTGCAAACTCAAAAGATACGTTTTGAGTATCGTAAAATTCCCAATCGTCTTTCTGAGTAAACCTTCCACCTGCTGATGAAACTTTTGACGGTAAGTCTACACCAAGAGCATATCTAGCAATGTCCATTTCGTGCAGACCATTATTACTTATTTCACCCGTACCCCAGTGCCAAAACCAATGCCAATTATAATGTACATAATTGTCTTTATATTCTTTTCTAGGTGCCGGCCCTTGCCATAAATCCCAGTTAAACTCACTTGGTACTGGTGCTACTTTTCCTGTGCCTATGCTTCCACGGTTGTTTTCATACCATGCCTTGGCATAATATACATCGCCTATTATTCCTTCTCGCAAATCACGCACAAGGCTTATAGAAGTAGGAGCGGAGCGTTGTTGATTACCAATTTGTAGCGTTTTCCCAGTTTTAGCTACTACATCTTTTAGCCAATAGCCCTCTTCTGGGTTATGGCAGCAAGGTTTCTCTAAATAAACGTCTTTACCTGCCTGCATAGCTAAAATAGCCATAGGGGCATGCCAATGGTCAGGGGCAGCAATAGTTAAAACGTCTAAATCTTTATTGTCTAAAACTTTTCTAAAGTCTTCGTAAGTTTTTGCATTGCCTAAAATGCTTTTATAGTCAGACTGAACTCTGGCAAAGGTTCTAGCGTCAGGGTCTATTAAGCCAATCACATTTAGCGATTTGCTTAATGATTTTGCCATGTTTAAATGGGCTCTACCTCGTCCATGAAGACCGGCGGTTGCCATGTTGATTCTGTCGTTCGCACCTATGATACGGGCGTAACTTTTGGCTGAAAAAGCTAAACCAGCCGCCCCTAGAGCAGAGGTTTTAAGGAATTTTCTTCTAGAGTTAAGATTTGATTTCATTGTAATAAGTAATTAGTATAACCTAGACTTTATAAAATTTAGGTTATGGTTGAATTTCATTTCAAAAATTAGGGATTGTATTTGACTATTAAAAATAAGCACATTCAAAAATGCCGAATCGGTAAAGAAAGAATCTGAAATCGCTTTAATATTATCATATACATGTATCCGTACGTGGTAAAAAGCTTTGTGAGGAGCTTAATGGATAATGTTAAGTAGTATTGATACGTACATCTTAAAGTTCTTATTTGTCGATAATTTAAAGGCCTAACTGTCAAAATAAGCTCAAAATGCGTAGTATTGATGTTAGAAATTAAACAACCCTTATGAAGAAGAATATTTTTAGAGTTTCCTTGTTTGCATTTGCCGCCGTTTTGGTGTGGTCTTGCATGAAAGTCGCCAATAAACCAGGCGGTATTATTTCCAAAATTGCGGATAGCTCTAATGGACAGTTGACGGAGGATATTGAAAACAGTACACCTATTACATTGGCCGAAGGTTTGAAAATAAACCTGTGGGCTACAGATTCCCTAGCACCTGACCCTATTGCGATGTCAATAGATGACCAGAATAGAATTTATTTGACAAGGACAAACCGTCAAAAGAACTCTGAGTTTGATATTAGAGGGCATCGCGACTGGATGACAGAATCAATCTCTTTACAGTCTGTAGAAGAGCGTAGAGCTTTTTTACGTAGAATTTTTTCGGCAGAAAACTCAGAAGAAAATGAATGGCTAAAAGATTTGAATGAAGATGGTGTTCACGACTGGCGTGACTTAACCGTGGAGAAAGATGAAATCTGGCGATTAGAAGATACCGACGGTGACGGAAGAGCAGATGTGTCTACACAAGTGCTAAGAGATTTTCATGAAGAAATCACTGACGTGGCCGGTGCCGTTTTAATTAGAAGAAATGACGCTTTTATTGGAATTGGACCTGATTTATGGAGAATAGAAGATACCAACAATGATGGCTTTTATGATAAGAAAACGTCTATTGCTACTGGGTTTAATATTCATATTGGTTTTGGCGGACACGGAATGTCAGGTTTGATAGAAGGTCCTGATGGGAAAATATATTGGGGAATAGGTGACCCTGGTTTAAGTTTTACAGACCAAACGGGTAAAAAGCATCACTATCCTAATCAAGGAGTGATAGTAAGGTGTAATGCAGATGGTTCTGACTTTGAAGTTTTTTCGCACGGTCACAGGAATACACATGAGTTTGTTTTTGATGCCTATGGTAATATCATCAGTTCTGATAACGACGGCGATCATAAAGGAGAGTCTGAAAGATTGGTACATATAGTAGAGGGAAGTGATTCTGGATGGAGAATTAACTGGCAGTTTGGTAAATACACCGACGATAAGAACAACGGCTACAAAGTATGGATGGACGAAGAAATGTACAAACCAAGATGGGATGGTCAAGCTGCGTACTTTTTGCCTCCAATCAGAAATTATCATAATGGTCCTACAGGAATGCAGTTTAACCCAGGTACAGCTCTTGGCTCTAAATGGCTTAACAAGTTTTTCTTAGTAGAGTTTCCTGGTACACCTTCTAGGGCTCATATTTGGTCTTTTGACTTGAAACCTAAAGGAGCTAGTTTTGATTTCAATTCTGAGGTTGATATGGTTGGTGGAGTTTTGGCTACGGGTATCCGATTTGGAACAGACGGAGCTTTGTATGCGGCTGATTGGATAAATGGTTGGGATACGAAGAACTACGGTCGTGTTTGGAAAATTGACACGAAAGAAACTGATTTAAAAGCGGAAAGAGCAGAAACTAAAAGATTGATGACGCTAGACTACGCGGGCCAAACGCCAGAGCAATTATATAAGTTGCTTTTCAATCAGGACATGAGAATTCGTCAGAAAGCTCAGTTTGCTTTAGCAGAAGCCAATAATACAGAAACCTTATTGAAAGCTATTGCTCAAAGGGAAAATCAATTAACTAGAATTCATGGCTTATGGGGAATGGGTCAAATAATAGCTAAATCGAATTCTGGTGGTGTTAATTTGATGCCATATCTAGGGGATGCAGATGCTGAAATAATAGCCCAAACCGCCAAAGTATTAGGTGATGTGAGATTTGAAGGAGCTGGTGTTAAATTGACAGAGCTTTTGTCAAACAACAATCCTCGCGTTAAGTTTTTTGCAGCTCAAGCTGTTGGTAGAATAGGCCATAAAAACGCAGCTGACGAACTTATAAAAATGTTGGCAGAAAATAATGATGAAGATAACTACCTGAGACATGCAGGTGTTTTAGCATTGAGCAGAATTGAAAATAAAGCTCCCGTTTATGCTTTACAAAAAAGCCCTTCAAAAGCTTTAAGGACAGCGGGTGTTTTGGTTTTACGTAAATGGAGAGACGAGGAAATAGTAGATTACCTATCTGACTCTGATGAGTATATAGTAGCTGAAGCTGCTAGAGCCATTAATGATGATTTCTCTATAGAAGGTGCTTTGCCGGCACTTGCTAACCTGATAAACGACCCGAAAATCAAATCGGAGATAATCTTAAGAAGGGCTATAAATGCTGCTTTGAGAGTGGGAGGAGATAAACAACTAAATGATGTGTTAGCTTACGCTCAAAGTGCTACAGCACCAAAGGCAATGAAAGCAGAAGCTTTAGCTGCTTTAGGAAACTGGGCAGAACCATCTGTTTTAGATAGAGTAGACGGAAGGTATAGAGGCGAAGTAAAAAGAGATGGAGAGAAAATTAGAAATCTGGTAATTCCTAAAATGGCCAGCTTCCTTGATTCTAAAGACCCTGCGGTATTAGAAGCTGCATCTCAGTTATTGAAAGACTTGGGCATTAGAGGTTTTAATAATTCTCTAGCTGATATTTTTAACAACACTTCTTCAAGTGATGTTAAATCTAGTATTTTGACATCATTGGCTGCATTGAATTACCCTCAAATTAGCGACATGGTTAATAAAGGATTGGCCGATAAAAGCAGAGCGGTAAGAACAACGGCTTTAGGTATGCTAAACGAAGTGAATATCTCCATGGAGTTGTTACCAGAAATGGTAAACAGTGTATTGGAAAAAGGAAGCCAAAGAGAGCAGCAGAAGTTAATTCAAAGTTTGGGTATGATGCCAGCAGAGAAGACATCAGAGGTATTAAGTAGTTTGATAGATAAGTTAATTGCTAAAGAATTACCAGCAGCACTTACGCTTGATTTATCTGAAGCTGTAGAAGCAGGTGATTCACAAGCCTTGAAAGAAAAATTAGCAGGGGCTATGCCTAAAGGCAATATTTTAGATGAATATGCTGGTGTGCTAAACGGAGGAAACCGCTACCAAGGTGGCAGGTATTTTAATAATAACTCTACTGGGCAATGTATCAGATGTCATGTGGTAAATGGTCAAGGTGGTACAGTAGGACCTGACTTAAGCAGTATTGGTAAAACACTTACGCGTGAGCAAATAGTAGAAGCACTGGTAGACCCAAGTGCAAGACTTTCTCCTGGTTATGGTACCATCTATTTGACTCTAAAAGATGGTCAAGAGGTAACAGGTATTTTAGCGGAAGAAAGGGCGGAGGAGCTTATTATTACTACGGGTGATGCAGAGCCACTTGAAATTCCAATTTCAAGAATAGCAAAAAGAGAAAATATGCCATCAGGTATGCCTCCAATGGGCAGTATTATGAGTAAAAGAGATATGAGAGATGTGGTAGAATACCTAGCTAATTTGAAGAAATAAGCTAGAGCATCAATCAAATAAAAATCCGCATTTCAGATGATAAGTCTGGGATGCGGATTTTTTGTTTTAGAACTTAATCGCTTAGAATCCGTGTGCTATACTGACGGAATAACTAAAGCTTCAATCAAAAATATACATCCCATTCACATTCTTCTTCACCTTAAAAAGTCGAATGACGCCAAAGATTAAAATGACAGGAAAAAGCCCGATGAAAGTCCAGCCGAGCCAACTGACTTCTGTAAAATAATCAAGTTTTAAAAAGGTAAGTCCAGTGACTAAAAAAACAAAAGATGTTCTAAAGTACGCCAGAAAGGTTCTCTCATTAGCCAAATGTGTTCTTTCAATGGCTAGTTTGTCTCGCAGTATAAGGTCTGGTTTTTCTTGCATGCCGTGAATATAATAATTCAGTTTTAAGAATTAGGCTAGGGCAATTGATTTTGATTAGAACAAGCCATGATTTTTAATCAAAAAGCCCTTTGCAGCCCTGTTGCATGGCTTTAGAGCATAGTTTTGTATTAGTAGATTATTAGACTTTTGGACAAAAGACGGGACTTAGGAGAGGCAATAGATGTTAGGCAATAGATTAGAGACAGTAATCATCCGACATCAAACACTAAACATCGAACACCCAGTATCAGATATCAAACAAAAACATCATGTCAGGACATCACCACCATCACGGACATTCGCATAGCCATTCACATGGCACCGAAAATATATCAACAGCATTTTGGCTGAACTTATCGTTTACCATCATTGAAATTATAGGCGGAGTATTCACAAATTCGGTTGCTATTCTTTCTGATGCATTACACGATTTGGGCGATAGCCTTTCTTTAGGATTAGCTTGGTATTTTCAGAAGAAATCTAATCAGGGAAGAGATAAAACTTATACGTATGGCTACAAGCGTTTTTCATTAGTAGGTGCTTTAGTAAACTCAATTGTTCTCGTAATTGGTTCTGTTTTTATGTTGACAGAGGCCATTCCAAGGCTAATGAATCCTGAATCCTCAAATGCTCAGGGAATGATAATTCTTGCCATTTTTGGTGTGATAGTTAACGGAGCAGCTGTTTTCAAATTGAAAAAAGGTACCTCGCTAAACGAAAGAGCGGTTATGCTGCACCTGATGGAAGATGTGTTAGGCTGGGTGGCTGTATTGATAGGAGCTGTTTTGATGTACTTTTTCAAATGGGAAATCATTGACCCACTGTTATCTGTTGGTATTACGGGCTATGTCCTTTATAACGTTTATGGAAACTTGAAAGGCGTTTTTAGAGTGATTTTACAAGGTGCACCAGAAAATTTTGATATAGATGATATTAAGCCAAAGCTCAAGACTATTGAAGGGGTGTTGAATATTCATGATGTACATGTTTGGTCTATAGATGGAGAGTTTAATGTGATGACCGTACATGCCGTGGTAAAAGAAAACACCAACCGTGCTGTACTTAAAAAAGCAATAAGGCATGAGCTTCAACACATGGATGTAGAACATGTAACCATTGAGATGGAATACGAAAATGAAGACTGCGGAATGGAAAATTGCTGTGAATCTTAAAACGATTGAAAGAAATGTGATACTAATTTAAAAGCGTTTGGCGTTATTTTGGCGAGGAAATTGACTTTGTTTCCAAAACTTATATTGACGCATGAAAACACTCTTTACGGCTCTTCTTTTAATATTTATGTTTGCTTGTAAGTCTGATGACGCTGTTCCTGAAACTACATTGGACGGCAGTCTTTATTTTCCATCAAGCACAGCATGGGAAACGCAAGATAAATCAACTTTGGGCATTACAGACAAGGAGTTAATCGATTTGAAATCCTTTTTGGAAACGAATGATACTAGAGCCTTTCTGATTTTAAAGGATGGCAAAATAGTAGTAGAAGAGTATTTCGGGAAAGACATATTAAATGGCTCATATTTTCAGCAAGAGAGTCTTTGGTATTGGGCATCTGCTGGGAAATCATTGACAGCTTTTACGGTTGGCTTGGCCCAAGAACAAGGTTTATTGAATATTAATGATAAAACCTCTGATTATTTGGGGGAGAACTGGACCACGCTCACAAAAGAAAAGGAAGACCTAATTACGGTCAAACATCAATTAAGTATGACGGCAGGCTTGGATATAGATGTGGCCGATTCACACTGTTTTGAGCCATCTTGCTTACAATACAAAGCGGATGCTGGCCAGCGATGGGATTATCATAATGGCCCTTATACTTTGCTGCATGATGTTTTGGCGAGTGCCAGTGGTAAAAACTTTGAAACTTATTTTGAAGAAAACCTAAGAGATAAAATAGGCATGAATGGTGTGTGGCGATTTGTTGACAATGACCACGTATATTTTTCTGATGCACGCTCTTTTGCAAGGTTTGGCTTATTGGTACTAAATAAAGGAGACTGGGGAGAGGAAGTTATCATGGCAGATAAAACCTTCTTTAATGAAATGGTCAATACTTCTCAGAATCTTAATGAAGCTTACGGGTATTTATGGTGGCTAAATGGAAAGGAGAACGGGTATGGTGCCAGGTTTACAAACGGTTTTTAAGAGCATGCTAAGTCCAAATGCTCCGAGTGATATGGTAGCGGCAATGGGTTTAAATGGTCAGTTATTGAATGTAGTGCCATCTCAAAATTTAGTGGTGGTGAGAATGGGGGATTCACCGGGAGGTCAAATTGGTCTTACCTTTCAAAATGCACTTTGGAGCGAGCTCAATCAAATTCTTGACTAGCTAATCAATTTTACATTAAGGTTGTTCTTTCTAAGTATTAAATCTAATTTGAGTATCCAAATTCAATCTGAATGAAAAGATACTTATTAGCTCTTTTATTTTCTTGCTTTATAATACAGGGCTTTGCCCAAAACTATACAAACATCACTTATGGCTTAACAGCTGAGCGAGAGCTAAAAATGGATATTTATATGCCAAAAGGTACAGATAAGCCTATTTTGGTGGTTTGGGTACATGGTGGAGCGTGGCATTCAGGCAGTAAAGAAAATCCTCCTTTAGACTTACTGAAAAGAGGATACGCCTTGGCCAGTATTGATTATCGTTTAAGTACCGAAGCTCGTTTTCCTGCCATGCTATTTGACATTAAAGCGGCTATCAGGTTTTTGCGTGGCAATACTGGAAAATACGGCTATCAGAAAGAGGAAATCATTATTTGGGGTTCGTCGGCAGGTGGGCATTTGGTAGCTTTAACAGGTTTGACTAACGGAAATGAAAGCTTGGAAGGAAATATTGGCAATTATTTAAATGAAAGTTCTGATGTCAATCTTACTTTAGATTTCTTTGGTCCAACCAATTTCAAAACCATTTTAGCACAGTCTACACCGCACGGGGTGGGAGTGAGAGCACCCGCTTTGGCCACCATGTTTGGAATGCCCGTAGAAATGGCTCCAAAAATGGCGGAACTTGCGAGTCCCGTTTTTCATGTAGATGCCACTGACCCACCTCTTTTTATAGCTCACGGAAACCAAGATAATCAAGTACCCATAAATCAGTCGATAGAACTTTGGCTCAAATTAAAAGAAGCTGGTGTACCAATTGAATTTGAGATTCTAGGAAATATGGGGCATGGTGGAGCCGATTTTTCAAGTAAGGAGTTTATGGATAAAGTGGTGAGTTTTATAGAGGAGAATCTCTAAAATGATAATAAACAAAATGACTTTTAAGGAAATAGTAGAGGCACGCAGGTCTACCAGGAAATTTGACACGGAACATGCGTTTAAGCATGAAACGGTGGAAAAAGCATTGCGTTTAGCTCTGCTTTCTCCAAACTCTTCAAATTTGCAAACGTGGGAGTTTTACAGAGTGAAATCGGAGGATAAATTAAAACTCCTTTCAGATGCCTGCCTCAATCAGGGAGCCGCACGAACAGCTTCTGAGATGGTAGTTTTTGTGAGTAGGCAAGACCTATGGAAACGGCGAGCCAACTGGAACGCACAGCAGATTAAGAACAAAATAGGGGAGCGGACAGAGCTGAGCAAGCGAGAAAAAAGAGGAATTCATTATTACGAAAGCATGATGAAACTCTTCTATGACAATTCGCTTTGGCCACTTAATTCTATTATTAGACAACTGGTTTTAGCTTGGCGAGTGGTAAATGGCAAACCAATGATGCGTTTCACTAGAAGGAACGACAGCAAAGTGGTTTCTAATAAATCGTTGGCGATAGCCGCCCAAACCTTTATGCTAGCCATGAAAGACCAAGATTATGACACCTGCCCCATGGAGGGCTTTGACTCGGTTTGGGTTCGCAAAATATTGAATTTACCAAAGTCGGCGGACGTAAGTATAATAGTAGCCTGCGGCAAAGGACTGCCAGAAGGAGTAACTAATGAAAGGCTTAGATTGCCTTATGAAGAAGTGGTTTTTGAGGTATAAAAATTAGACCATGGAGGGTTGAAACTCCATGGTCTGATTGAGATTGAGCAAAGTAATCTCGAAATAATCTATACCCTAGCGGGGTATAAAATGAACAGAAAACCTTGAAAAGAGGTAAGGCTGTATTATTTGGCGGAATTTTGGCCGTTTAAAGCCAAAATTGTGACAAATGTTTTGACTGAAATGCTGTCAATTATCTCTTTAGATTTGCATTGAACACACATCAAATAACTGACTTCACTAAACCACCTTCTACTCTTATGGCAGCACCATTGGTAGCAGAAGCCAAGTCACTTACATAATAGGCTACGGTATCGGCTACTTCTTCTACAGCCGCAAAACGCTGGATAAGTGAAGTAGGACGGTCTTTTTTGAAGAAGCCTTCTTCTACCTCGTTTACAGAAGTATTACTCTCCGCAGCTAGTTTTTCTAAAAACTCTTCAACGCCTTTAGACTTGGTAGGGCCTGGTAAAATAGAATTGACCGTTACTTTTGTTCCTTTGGTCAATTCCGCTAATCCACGGCTAACGGCCAACTGTGCTGTTTTAGTCATACCGTAATGAATCATTTCGTTAGGAATAAACACGGCGGATTCGCTAGAGATAAAAATGATTCTTCCCCAGTTTTTTTCTAACATTTTAGGGGAAACATGGCGAGAAAGTCTGATGCCGCTCATGACATTGACCTCAAAAAGTCTATACCAATCTTCGTCCGGAATATCAGTAAAAGCCTTCGGCTCAAAAATGCCAGCATTGTTTATCAATATGTCAATATTTGGTAGCTGAGTTATCAAATTATTAACTTCTTCTACTTTTGAAAAGTCAGCTGCTATGCCAGAAACAACCGCATTAGGGTTATTGCTTTTTAATGAAGCAATCGCCTTGTTAATGCTCTCTTCTGACCTTCCGTTAATAATAACATGGGCACCTTCTTTTAGTAATCTAGCGGCAATAGCATATCCAATACCAGCTGTAGAACCACTAATGAATGCTATTTTGTCTTTTATTCTTAAATCCATTTTCTGTTGATTTTTGTAATGACTGGAGGCTTAGAAAAGCCTGTTTTTATATAAGTATAAAATGAAGTTTTAGCTGATTAGTTCCTTTAAATGGAGGTTTAATAACACCTCCTTTTTAAGATGACATTAGTTCAAAAAAATGACATATTTAGAAAAGCCTTTAAAGCAGATTTGTGTGTCGTTTTAGCCCCCAACCTTATAAAGCACATCATGAATGTCCGTGTGCTTGTCGAAGTAGCTTTTAGCGAACGGGCAAAGGGGCATTATTTTGACTTTTTCCTTTCTGGCAAAAGCTACGCCAGCTTTTACTAGTTCTTTGCCTATCCCTCTGCCATTAAAGCCATCATTTACGCCTGTGTGGTCTATGATAAATTTCTGGGTGCCTGCCCAAGTGTAGGTCATTTCGCCAGCAGGTAATCCATTAAGATAAGCTGTGAAAACTCCTTTACGTTCGCTGGTGTCGGTTCGTATTATTTCAATGTCATTACTCATTGACAATACTTAAAGCACCTGATGGACATTTAGAAACTTGAGCTATCAGTTCTTCACCTGAAGCATTCTCTGGTTTAATCCAAGGTCTGGCTTTTGGGTCATAAACATTAGGTAATGTTTTAACGCAAACACCTGCGTGTGTACATTTATCTGCTTGCCAAAGTATGGTGACCTCGTTGTTGCTGTATGTTTTACTTTTCATGGGTTTGAGTTGTTTTGTTAGATAAACTTACATTTAATCTTTCAAAAAGTAAAACCCTATTTCACAAAGCAATCAATCTCTAATTTGGCAGTATCGCTGATAAGGAAGTTACCCATGCTGTCACCAATTTTATAGGCTTCTCTGCTTACTTCCAGTTTGCCATTAAAGTGATTGTTTGTATAGGTGAAGCTAATTGTTTCATCTTTTGTGACTCCGTGCATACTTAGTTTACCTTTTGTTTCATAGCCTTCGGGAGTTTTGTAGATGTCATTTGACACGAAACATATTTTAGGATAATTTTCTACATCAAAGAATCCTGCTTCTGTAAGGGTTTTGTCTCTGTTTTTGTTTTTTGTGTTTACTGTAGAGGCGTCTACACAAACATCAAAACTTGAGTTTTTCAAGTTGCTTTCATCAAACTTTATGCTTCCGCTCATGTTTGAAAATGTCCCCTTTACAGAGCTTATTTTCATGTTGCCAATTTTGAAATTGACAATAGACTTAGTTTTATCAATGCTTTGAGCCTGAAGATTAAAAGATAATACCGCAGTAAATATTAGTATAAGGAGCTTTTTCATTTAAATATGGTTTTTTCTGAACTGATAACGTTATTGCTTAATATATCATTCAAAATTGAAACTGTTTTATTGGTCTCAGAAATAGTTAAAACTATGCAATTTATTGCATTTCGCTTTCAGCTTCTAAAAATGTGCTATTTTGGTATATGGATTTTCAAAGATCAAACGGGCATAGTATTTCCAGACTTACAGTTCACATAGTGTGGTCAACAAAATATCGCCATGCAGTTCTAAGTGGGGATATCAAGCTTCGTTGTCGTACCTTGTTGATACAGATTTGTGAGGCAGAAGGAGTTCAAATATTGAAGGGAGTCGTTTCAAAAGATCATGTACACATGCACCTGGAATACCGTCCCTCTCAGTCGATAAGTCAATTGGTTAAACTGCTAAAAGGACGTTCATCGAGGAAGTTGCAAATGGAGTTTCCTGAATTGAAGAAGCGTTACTGGGGTCGCCATTTCTGGGCAATAGGCTTTGGTTGTTGGAGTACTGGAAATATTACCGATGAAATGGTTAACGAGTATTTGGATCATCATAGAAATCCAAATGAGAGTAATAATACTAATTTTATCGTCGAATAGGCAGACTTTCAGTCTGGACTCAAAACTATGGACTTTCAGTCCATAGTGGTTTATTTAGTATGAACGCTCTTTTGATTTTGGTCAACATGAACTAAGAATGCGAATAGGACATGCATAGCTCTTCATCCTATTAGGGAATACACATTTCCGAATTAATTTCAGCCTTAAAGATGGCACCTTGTTCAGCTTCAAAACCGGGCAATAGCTCAATTGATTTGGTAGCACTAAGATGTGAGTCATTAGGTGCATGCTGGATACTGTTTACCTGAAGTTTTTCGAAGGAATCAAAGTATTGAATGTCATCATGAGAGAGAAGGCCTTCTCCATTGTATTCATAGGCTCCCAGGTCTACTCTCGAATTAAATATTCTAGCTTTATTTCGGATGTCGAATGAGCCCGCCGCCGTATTGTCTCCTTTATTAAAGGTATTAGCTCCCCAAGTAGCTTCACAGCCAGTGATTGCAAAATTACCTTTTGAAGAAGGAGCGGTGATAGATTGATCTACAAATTGTATATAAGGGTTGTTTTGATATGAAATATTACTGTCGGCAGTGCCCGCCACGGTTAGTCCTGTAATATAACTGTAGGTAATAGATGGACTTTGGCCATATGAAATCTTGAAATTGTCATTAGCGGAAGTGCCATTTTCGTAGATAATTGTATTTGTTATGGTTGGTTGGGCGTCCACACCTTCACCAACGCTAATATCTATACCAGATGAAGAATTCGTTGCGAGCGGATCCGCAGCGTTTATGGCAATAGTGCAATTTATTAACTCAAGCTTAGCTTCGGGGTCATCTTCATATGATTTAGTGGCATCTAGAAAGATAGCAGCTCCTTTGGAGTATGCATAATTACCAGTAATGACGCAGTTTCTAAACGCTGGGTTAAATTTAGCATCATAAGCTGATATATAAACTCCACCGCCATATGAATTAGCTTTGTTACCCTGAATAAAACTATTAGACAAGTTAAAAGAAGATGTTGAAGCCAAACGTGAAGAAAGGAATAAACCAGCTCCTCTGTCATTTGCATTATTATCATTGAATGTGGAATTTGAAATAGATAAGTGACTTATCCCGTTTTCAAAAGCTTTGGCATATAAGCCACCACCAATTAAAGTTGCTTTATTGCTATCTAGCACACAGTGGCTAATAGCTGGACTAGCTTCAGCGTGGGCATAACCTAGAATAGTAATACCGGCTCCTATGTCGGTTTCGTTTTTTGTGATATGACAGTTAGTCACTATTGGTTTAGAGGCTGTTCCAAGGCCTTCAGCCACTATAGTAAGGCCTCCTGAGCGGATTTGATATGAATTATCGTAAGCTTCCGCTATGGTGAATCCATCAATGACAGTTTGCTCAGAAACATTCTCTAGAAGCACAATATTGAATGAATTGTCTGACGTACTATCTGATAGTCCTATGTCTCCACTAAGAATGGTTTCATGTTCTTTAAAGTTTCTTAGCGTAAGATTAGTTGTTTTTAATTCATTTCCTTTAAAACCTCCATAAACTTTTACACTGTCGGGTATTTGGAAGGTAATGGTTCTATCACTGCTTGAAGTTGGTTTGTAGGTACCTTTGGCCACCCAAATACTGTCATTTGGTGTCGCCAATGTTAATGCATCTTGTAAGTCGGTGAAGGCATGTGCCCAGCTGGAGCCATTGTTATTACCTGTGGTTTGGCCTTGGTCTACATACATGAGTGTGGTGCCATTTTGATACTCAAAAGCTCCCATATCTACATCATTTCCTCTTATGCGTGGTGCTCCTGCCAAGTCGGTCGCTACTTTTACGGAGTCGCTAAGGCCCGTATTTATGGCCGGACTGGTGGCTTGAAGGTTAAAGTTGCCTATGGCGGCATTTAAAAAGAGTGGGTCTTGATTTATATTATTATTATTAGAAGTAGCAAAGGCAGCATCTTCTACAATACTGTTTATAATATTCAAACGGGCATTGTCTGTTCCTGCATTCCCCCCTAAAATTTTTTCATTATTCCAAAAAATACAATTGGTAAAATCAATTGGGGTTTTTCCTGAATCCCAATGTTCTATATTTATTGCGGAGCTATCTGCTCTCGTAAAAGTACAATTGATAAAGTGAGGTTGGGTGTTCGCATTGCCATCGTCATATCCGATATGGTCATTACCATTGCTGTCAAAAATACAGTTGCTAAGGATGCAGCTTATATCTCCATGATCTCCATAACTATACATTGCACCACCAAGGTTGTTAGCAGCATTTTCTGAGAAAGAACAATTGGTCAAGGTCGGACTTGAGGTGCCATAATTTCCAAAATTATACATTGCACCACCACTGACATTAGCAGTATTTTCTGAGAAAGAACAATTAGTCAAGGTCGGACTTGATGTGCCATAATATCCATCATTAAACATTGCACCACCACTGAAACTAGCAGTGTTTTCTGAGAAAGAACAATTGGTCAAAGTCGGATTTGAGATGCCATAATATATAATAAAGTAAAAATCACCATTTGCATTATTATACATTGCACCACCGTATTTCGCATTATTATCTGAAAAAGCAATATTCATGAGGCTTGGTGAAGAATTATAACCGGAAGAACCATCATTATACCAACCACCTCCATAGCCGTTTATAGAACTGCCATCAGCATTTCCGCCTTTAATGGTAAAACCATCTATAACTGTGCTAGGACTGCAATTTATGGTGTAAACTACATGGTATGAGTTGTCTGACGTACTATCTGATAGTCCTATGTTTCCACTTAGGATGGTTTCATTGCTTGTGTAGTTCCTATTAGCGAGGTTGTAGTTTATGGCCTCATTACCTTCCAAACCACCATAAATTTTAACATTATCTGGAATATGGAAGGAAATAGTTCTATCCGTGCCAGTGGTAGGCTTATATGTGCCAGCGGCCACCCAAATACTGTCATTTGGTATAGCTAATGTTAATGCATCTTGTAAGTTGGTGAAGGCATTTGCCCAGCTGGAGCCATTGTTATTACCGGTGGTTTGGCCTTGGTCTACATACATGAGTGTGGTGCTGTTTTGATTCTCAAAAGCTCCCATATCTACAGTTCCCCCTCTAATTCTAAGTTTTTCTACAATGTCGGATTTCCAATTCACCAGACTGTTGTCCCCCATGTTTACAGCTGGGCTTATGTTTTGTAGTCTTAAATTGCCATTGGTAGAGTCTACAAATATTGGGTTTTGAGCAAATAAGTTACCGCTTCCATGAAATGTAGCAACCCCATCAGTGTTTAAGGCGGCACAATCTATTTCTCTCACAAGCGAGCTGTATAGTTCTGCTTTTGAACTGCCAACGATACTAAAGCTTTTATAAAAAGTGTTTTCACCCCATAGAATTGTATTCTTAAAATTAGTGATTGATTCGCCTACCTCAGAGCCATTATCTGCACTTTCACTAAAGATGGCTTCTCCAAAATCACTATTTGTGCGGCCATTATTGTAGAAGGTGCAATTTGAAAATGTAGGATTGGAGTGTCCGTCTTGGCTTTGGGCATTTCCATCATTAAAAACACCTCCACCTTGATAGGCCGTGTTGTTATAAAATAGACAGTTGGTGAATGATGGGTTGGAGTTACCCGCAAGTCCCTCATTGTATATGGCACCGCCTTTTCCCGAGGTACTAGTTTCTGAGGAATTGTTAATGAAGGAGCAATTGCTAAGGATAGGACTAGCATCACCTTCGTAGCCATCATTACATAAAGCCCCGCCCTTGTTAAGAGCATAGTTGTTCTTAAAGATACAATTATTGATAGTGGGGCTTGAATTATTAGATACATGTCTACCAGTATTAAACCAGCCACCACCACGCTCTTCTGGGAAAGTATTGTTATTGGCATTTCCGTCTTGGATAGTGAAGCCATCTAAAACGGTAGTAGCACTTACATTCTGGGTATAAACTACATGATATGAATTATCGGAGGCAACACCTGGGGTGCCGATATCTCCACTCAAAATAGTTTGGTTGGTACCAAAATCTCTTAAAGCCAAATTATAGCCTACTAGTTCATAACCTGCAAAGCCACCGAATACTTTTACGCCGTCTTTGATTTCAAAATACTCGTTTCTGCTAGTGCCACCGGTTGGCCAGTAGGTGCCTGCCGCTACCCAAATGGTGTCTCCAGATGATGATGCATCAAGAACGCTTTTCAAGCTAGAACTGTCTTTTGCGTTTCCCCATGAACTTCCATCTTTAGAGCCAGAGCCGCTTGGTGTAACGTATTTAATTTGAGCGGATAGAGAAAGGCTGTATATCAGGCTGAGGAGAAGAATTAGTTTCTTTTTCATATTGAATATTATCGCAATTTATTGAAAACCTAATGGCTGGCGTTTGATGAATTTTATGAAGTGTTATTACTTTAATGTTAAAGGTTTTGACTTGAGTTATTAGCTTTCTTTGGACTGGGGGCTACTTGTATTAGTAAGTAAAAAGCCCTGATACGTGTACTGTACTTTGAGGCCTTGCCGTTGATACCAATCAGGTGCTTAGTGAAATACATGGAGCTTGCGAATACAAGACCAGTTAGTTTTTCGTTAAACAGTATAAGCGGTAACATAGACAAGAGCATATTTAGTTATTTATACCAAATACAATTCCCTTTGGGAAAGCCTCAAATGCATTTGCTAGAAACTTTTATTTTCAATTATGTCCCAACTAGCTTCAAGAGGAGGTGTTTGTCTCATATTGCTACTGCTTGTGGTATAATGCTCCACTTTAACTTTTTTAGCAAAAAGGTTAGCACTTAAAACTATATCGGTTTCTCCATCGATAGCACCGTTTCGTATTTCGGTAAATTGAATATTTTCTAAGGTAAGTACTAGATAATCATCAAGTCCGCTAGCAAAGTTTTTCATAATGGAGATAGTGGCTTTTTGAATATTATCGTCACTATGGATACGCTTGTAAAGTTCAGCTATATTCTTAGTCTGTTTTAACTTTATCGCAAAACCAGTGAAATGAGGTTTCCCACCAGGACTACTTGTATTTGCCGGATTTATGGCCCTAATTTGATTGGATACGCCAAATTCGAAACTCAGTAATTCAAATTCATCACTATGAGCAGGTAGAGTGGCCTGCCCATTTAATACTGGACCTTCAATTTTCATGAAATACCGTTGCTGGGCATAACTCTGAAAAGAGTACAATGCTAATGCAAGAATAGTCATGTAAATAAATATATTCTTTTTCATAGTATTTTAGTTTATATCGAATGAGTTGTTATTTTTTATATAGCTCCATTGCATGGTTTGGAAGCTAGGTGTTCCTCCATTATCATATTCTATAATTTTTCTTTCTATTGCTCCATAGTCTAGATTAAAGTTCACTATTACGGTACCATTTACAGGGTCAAATCCTTGAATTGTTACATTGGTGACATACACTAGCTTAAATTTTGATTCTTCAAGGTTTTCCATTGAAGAGCCATTGGCTCTAGCTATATGAAGTTCAGCATTTGCATTAAATGTGCTGCTCCCTATGTGTTCACTCTTTAAGCATTTGTTAATTAAACTAGTAAGAGACTTGTCCGCAATCATCGCAGTAATAGCTAGTGTTTCAGCCCTTCCCTTTCCTAATTGAGATTGAGCATTGCTTATTATTCTAGAATTCTGTGCAGCAAAACTGTAAGAACTGACTTCAATCCAGTCTAAGTGATTGGCTTCTTGAGACTCACCGTCAATTCCATCCAGTCTAAGGTAAATACTTAGTGTATTCCAATTTTCGCTATTCTCCATGAGTGGGGGAGAAATAAAGGAGCAAAAGAAAAATGGGACAAAAAGAAATAATATGGTTTTATTTTTGAGCATGACTTAGGTTTTTTAAGGTTTTATTCTTTAAAGTTGCTATAGCAGCAGGGTGCATGTAGGTTCCTTTTTCATTTTCAGGTTTTTCTACCGATACTTTGACCCTATTAGATTGAGCATAAGCGTCGTTTCTAACTCCAGTAACTTGCCAACTTACTTTGACATTTGGAATGTCTGATTTGATTTTGAACTGGTTTTTAGTGACTTCTTCAGCAATAATTACTTGAGCGAATTGCCCAATAGGAGTAAGCTGGTATCTAAAGTCCATGTTTAAGGCTTCAAAATAGTCTGGGAGTAGAACGAGGGCTTTGCCCTCGGCATCGGTTGTGACATTACCGTTATAAACATTCATCATCTCTGGGCTTTCCACAAAACTGTGGTAGAGGTACTTGTTTTCGGGGTCCAAAGGATGGTCAATTTTAAAGGTACCCGAGCCTTTGGCTACAGAACCTGTTATGGTTAGGTTTCCTTCTAACCTAGTGTTTCCTTCTACCACAACGGCCGTACCTGAGCTAGATCGCCTACCTTTTATTTTAAGAGCATGAGGGTAGCCAGCGTTTTGTACAATCAACTTGGCCTCATTATTTCGCACGTTGGTTCCAATAAGCACTTGCTCCTCTAATTCTTCCGTTTCAGAAAGAATAGTACCTCCATATACAACTAGCTTTGTATCTTCATCGGCGTCTATGGCGGTTTCTAAGGAGCCTATGGTTAATCCCCCTTGAAATGAGGCGTCTCCACTCTTTAATATCACCAGTGCATTTGATCTATTTATAGTGGGGCCGTCTTTGTACCCGTTTCCTAGTACAAGAAGGCGGTCATCTGCCACCCAGTAGTTAGGGTTAAAGCCCGAGTAACCCGTAGTATCAGCGAATGTACCAAGTGCCAGCTCACCGTATGAGAGAGCGATATTTTTTGTTCCCAAGGCTGCACTAAAAGTCCCTTTGGCTTTGTTATCAACACCTAAAGCTAGGGAACCATAGGCCTCCGCTCTATTACCTGCCCCTAACGTAGTTGAATAATAGGCATTACTTGTAATAACATTATTCAAGCCAATTGATAATGAATGATCTGCTAGTGCATAGCAGTACGCTCCTATGGCGACCCCACCTAGGGCATCCACATAGGTATTATCTCCTATTGAAATCCCGTAGTCAGCATAAGATTTTGCATTAGCACCAATCGCAATGGTTGCCGTATGTGTAGCCTCAGAATCAATTCCACCGGCAATAGATGCTTCTCCGCTAGCGGTAGTGTTGGTTCCATATCCAAAAGAGTTAGTACCCGTAGCGGTTCCTCCTCCCATTGAAATCCCTTGGGCATATATCAGGAGAGGTGTGAAAAGTAATAGGATAATGTAAATTGATTTTTTCATATTGACTGGCGTTTAGTTTGATACTTCTATGGAATAAATAAAATAGCTAGGTATGGCATTAGGCAATAAGACTAAGCTCTTGATTAAGCACTTTTATTTTTCTTCTAGGAAGGTTTATGAGCTGGTTATTTTGAAGCAAAACAGTATTAGCCTCACCTACTTTTTTAATGAAACTGTGCCGCACTAAAGTTGACCTGTCTAAGCGAATGAAAGGCTGGTTTACTAAGAGTTGAGCAAAGTACTTTAGTGAGTATGCGGAGATATGCTGATTGTTTTCTTTATCAAAAAGCAAGGTGTAATTGGCAGATGCCTTCAAGTGACTTATCTCTGAAATAGGTACTTGATCTAATATTTTAGGTGTTTTCATATCTTACTATTTTTTGAGTTAGCAAGATGGGAGAAGAGGTTTTAGGCCATCTTCATAATAGCTTAAGATTCTAGCATTTTAGTAACAGCCCAGCTAATATTGTCTAGACAAAAGTAACATGGCTTAGTTGTTGTGTATTTTAATTCGTTTATAGTTAGTTACTTATGAGTAACATTTTTGTGCTAGTCTTTGTCTTTAATCTGGCTTGGGGCAAATCCATATTTCTTAGAGAAAGCTCTTGAGAAGTAATTAGGGTCTGAATAACCTACAGCATAGGCTACCTCGGACACAGTCAGTTCATTTTCTTCCAATAGCTCTATGGCTTTGGTCAGTCTATAGTTTGAAATATAGGCTGCGGGAGTTTCTCCAGTTATAGCTTTGATTTTTCTGTTTACCTGCATTTTACTCAATCCAAGAAAAAAGCTGAGGCTATTGACTGTTAGGTTTGGTTCCGCTATGTTTTCAGATATGTAGTTTATGACCTTTGCTAAAAAATCATTTTCTGGATTGGTTCCAGTTTTTTTAAGGTTTGATTCTAGCTGAATTCTCTTTCTAAGTTCAAGCAGGTTGATTATTTGTAGTTGTAATTCTTTCTTGTCAAATGGCTTGGTGATGTAGGCATCTGCACCTGTGCTAAGGCCACTGATTTTATCTTCATGGCTATGTTTGGCGGTAAGCAGAATAATCGGGATATGGTCTGTGCTTTCAGTAGATTTAAGAATATTGCAGAGTTCAAAGCCACTTAACTTTGGCATCATTACGTCGGAAACCACTATGTCAGGAATGTGGTTTTGAGCCATAGAAACTCCTTCTTCACCGTTTTTGGCAACTATGATGGTATACTCGTTAGCTAATATACTTTTAATATAAGTTACTATGTCATAGTTGTCTTCTACCAGTAATAGTATAGGTTTTTCGCCTATGGGCTCTAGATTTTCTTCATTTTCCACTGCTTTAAGGCTGTTGTGGTATACTGTTTTGAAGTGAATATCTTGCAAAGGGGCGTTCCTTCTGATAGGTAATCGGACAATAAACTCCGAACCAATTCCCTTTTCAGATTTTACCGATATTTCGCCGTCCATTAGGTTAATAAGTTCATGTGTTAATGAAAGCCCAATGCCAGTGCCTAGGTCAATAGCGTTATTGCTTTGGTAAAATCGGTCAAATATTTTCTCTAAAGTGGTAGATGTCATCCCTACACCACTGTCTTTTATTTTAAAGTGTAACTGCTCTTTTTCAATACTTGTAATATGTACTATTACCTTGCCTCCTTCTCCAGTGAATTTAATAGCATTACCCACTAGATTAAAGATTATTTGTTGGAGTTTGTTTTCATCAAAATCCATCATTTGCGAATCAACCTCCGTGTAAAAGGTAAGCCTAACCCCTTTCTCATTAGCCATAGAGTAAAATGACTCTGTAAGGTATTGTAAAAAAGGAATGATGTCTCCTTGAATATTTTGGAGCGACATATTGTGGGTATCTAGCTTAGATAAATCTAGCAATTGGTTAACTAGATTAAGTAAACTATTGCTGTTTCTCTTTATGAGTTCCTTTTCCTTTGCATGTCCGGCTATTTGGTCGGTCATGCCAGAGATTAGTGTTAATGGAGTTCTGAATTCGTGAGAGATATTAGTGAAGAATTTTGTTTTTAACGTACCTAACTCTTGTAATCTTAATTTCTCCTTTTGCTGTAAACGCATTCTATAGCCAAGCCCTAAGGAGAATATGACTATTTCAATCATAACACCAGCTTCAGTAAGATACATTCTGTCAAAAGGTAAGTTTCTTATTATATCATTGTGTTCTAAAATTGATAATATGGTGTTTGAGAAAACGAAGACATAAAGTATTAGACTGCCTATAAGGAAGTAATTGACTAGCTTGTTTCTTTTTCTAAATATTAATACTACTGAAACTAAACCCAAAATTAGCGTACCAAAAATGGAGACTTGACCAATACTTAGCCAGACTCTTCTAAGGTCAAAAAAGTAGATTGTATCTAAAAGTAGACCTACAGGAATAGATATGCGTAAGTACCATTTTATAAAAGTGTCAAGTCTTGGGACCAGTTTATCTAGCTCAATGAAGCTCCGCATAAATAAGAAATATAATAGGGAGCAGAGCATAGGGAGTATCTGGCTCATTTCAATGAAATTATGAGCAAATTGATAGTCGGTAAACAGAATTGCCTGGCTTAAGCCTGTTTCGTTCCAGAGAACAAAAAACATTAAACCCGTGTAAACGGCGTAGTGCATGTAGGGCTTGTCTCTCCTTATTATATAAATTAAGAAATGATAGAGTGTAATGAGAATAAGTGCCCCACCTATAAGTCCCTGTATGAGAAAGTTATTTTCACGGTTTTGGAATGTGAGCGAGTTCCAATTTTGAGGCGAGTATAGCTTGAAATTTGATACTATCTTCTTTTCAATATGATGGGTGCAGCTTAAGTATATAAACTGCGTATTTGGGCTTATTGAGATTTCCTCTTGAACGGAATTCCCTATGGTATGAATCAAAAAACCATTGGGTAAATTTCTGGAGCTAAGTGGTATTAATGTTCCAGTTTTTCCTATAAATATGGAATCAAGAGACACGCCTACCTCCTGCAATTCATCTAGGTATAGTATATATTTTTTTAGCTCCAGATTATATTGCTGAAGGGGTATCCTTAAACTAAAATCACCTTGGTATATGGTTTGCGAGTCTCTATGATAGGTAGCCCAAGAAGCATCATCAAAGCTAATTTCAACATTCTCTAGATCTATAGATGTTGATTGGGCATTTGTTTGAAGCAGAGTTAATAAGAAAACAAGTAAATAAGTCAGTTTTGAAAAGGTTTAAATCGGGAATTTTTTTTCAAAGCAATTTAATAATATTTATAGAATATTAACAGACAGACACCTATAGCTCTAGATTATACTGTATAAACATAATGTTTTATTTATTCAGTTCTATTGATTTAACGTTGTCAAAAAGTAGAGGGTGGTTGTTTTCCTATTAGCACACTTTGCTTTTACGCCTTCAGATTATTTCCTTTTTGAATTGTGAAATACCAAATAAGACAAGTGAAGTAACTTTTAGGGCTTCTACGCCTACATAGTAAAAGTGAAGGTTTGACGGTGGAACTGGAAGATTTTGAATGTACAATTCAGCTCTAGCGTCTAAAGCTGGAAGTAACCAAAGAGTCTGAATAAGCAGTAATAACAATGGGATAATAAAAACTAAATAGGGTAGTTTGAAGCCTTCTTTTGCCTGAATGATTAGATTAATGAAAATGGCTATAGCAAACACCCATTCTACTTTATTTAGAGCGTTAAAAACTAGCCTGCCAATACCCAAGCCTAAGGAAAGAGTAATCCCAGGAGCTTGAAATTTCAGCCAAGCTTCTAAAAAACTGATGGCACATACAAAGCCAATCCAGAGGAAAGTGGCCATGACGGTAATAGGACTTTTGACGGTGCTCATAATACTTTAAAAGAGGGGTTATTTCTGAAATACTCTATTTTAGAATGAAACATCTCGGCCATTCTTTCTCCTTGCCATTTAGCTCTTTCGGCTTTTTCGCCTACATAAAGTGCGTCCACGGTTTCATAAAAGAGCTTTATCCATTGGTTAAAATGTGATTTATCTACAGGCAGCTTTGCATGTGGTACAAAAGGACTTCCATGATAAGTGTGCTCGTTGAGCAAAACAGTTTGCCAGAAGCGATACATTTTGTCTAAGTGCTCAGGCCATTTGTCTTTTATACGGTCATTGAAAATAGGCCCCAAAGCACTGTCCTGCCTGATTTTTTCGTAAAACGTATCCACCAAAACTTTAATGTCTGATATATCTAGAATATCTTTTTCGGTAGTTTTCATAATTAGTAATGGATGTTTATATCCAATATTTATTCAAATTTTTATCTTTTCAAAAATGTCAAACCTTCTGACAATTCAGTGGTTAGTGACTTTAGTGTGGTAGTCTCTAGCATGTCCCTTAGTCTATCTCTTACTCCCTTAAATTGGTCATGAACTGGGCACGGTTTTTTTTCATTGCATTGCTCCAAACCTAAGCCACAGCCCGTATAGATTTTATCACCATCTATTGCCGCTACCACATGACTTAAGGTAACTGTGTCTAGTGTATTGGCAAGTACAGAAAAACCACCATGAGGGCCTTTTTCAGAGATGAGTACATCACTTCTAGTTAGCTGTTGTAAAATTTTAGAAGTAAACGCTGCAGGCGAATTAATGGCCTTAGCCACTTCTTTTAGTCCCACTTTTCTGCCTAGCTCAGATTGTTCGGCTATATAAATGGAGGCTCTAATACCGTATTCACAAGATTTCGAAAACATCTAAATTATTGTCTTTTGCTATGCAAAGTTAAGTATAAAATCATAATAATGGATGATATTATCCACTATTATTTATTCAATTTTACCTCATTCTCAATCGAGTTTCCAGAAGCAAAGTTTGTAATGTTTCTTAAGGTCGTAATCGCTATTTGATCCAGGGCTTCTTTGGTGAAAAAACCTTGATGAGAAGTGATCAAAACATTTGGAAAACTTATAAGTCGCTGAATTTGGTCATCCTGAATAACACTTTCAGACAAATCGTGGAAGAAGAGCTTGTCTTCTTGTTCGTAAACGTCAATGCCTAAATACCCTAAAGTTCTATTTTTTAAAGCCTCAATAGCTGCAGAAGTGTCAATTACCCCACCACGACTTGTGTTAATGAGCATAGCACCTTTTTTCATTTTGGTAAAAGCTTCCTCATCAAATAAGTGAAATGTTTTAGGAGTAAGTGGACAGTGCAAAGAAATGATGTCAGACTGTTTAAGGATATTTTGCATGCTTTCAAACTGAACTCCAGCTGTTTTGAGTTCCGCAGATTCTACCATATCAAAGGCTAGAACCTTGCAGCCAAAACCAAGCATGATTTTACAGAATATAGCTCCAATTTCTCCAGTGCCAACCACGCCCACAGTTTTATTGTAGAGGTCAAAACCGGTCAGGTTTTGCAAAGAGAAATTACCTTCCCTCACTCTATTGTAAGCTTTGTGGGTTTTCCGGTTTAATGTTAAAATTAAAGCAACAGCATGTTCTGCAATGGCGTGTGGTGAATAAACAGGCACGTGCATCACAATAATGTTATTGTCGGCAGCTGCCGTCAAATCCACATTATTATAGCCGGCACATCGCATGGCTATGGCTTTTACCCCATTTTTAGCAAGCGTGTTAATAGTCTCCTTATCTAGTTTGTCATTAACAAAAGCACAAACCACATCATAGCCTTTGGTTAAGGAAACAGTAGAGGTATTTAAAGACGCTTCAAAATAAGTGAGGTCAAGGTCTTCTTTAAATTTGTCGAGGTATTCTTTGTCGTAAGATTGTGTACTAAAAACTGCTATTTTCATGTATTGCGTTTAAGAAATTACAATACGTAAATTTAGTTATTTGCAAGTCTAGAAACTTGTCAATTTTTATTAAAGAATAGCCAATATGACTACTGTCATTTAATGCATCATGAAAACATGAGCATAGTCACAAACTACTTTTTGATTTTGATAATTGCACCAAAAGTGATGTTACCTTGTCCAAAGAAAAAGTCTTGGCTAGCTTTGTCTAAGTCAGACTTGGTAGTAGTAATGTCTGGCATGTTAATGTAACCGCCTTTCAACTCAGATTGAATAAAGAAACCATCAAAGAAGGTGACATTCAGACCTACCGAGCCATCTAAGCCAAAGCCAGAAAGGTGAAATTCATCGTTTCTTTCTCTGCTAAGGAGTGTAGTGTTGGTTCTTGGATATAAAACGCCCACGCCTGCCCCCAAAACGCCGTTGACAGTAACTTTGTTAAAGTCTAACAATTGTTGAGAACGTCTTACTGCCGTGTTTACATAATTAAGCCCATCTGTATGTTCAAATTTCAGAAAGTCTTCGGTTAACTTAATGTCGGCATCAGCATAACTGCCATCATAAGGTGTGTTAGAGTTAGCTATTTCTCCAGAGATTTTGACAGTTTGGTCAGCTTGCATAACATACTTCATGTGGTCTATACCAAATGAAATATCCCAGTTCTTTTTGATGAAATAGCCAATTCTGAAATTATACTGAGGAATAGTGAAGTTCTTAGGGTTTAAATAGGTGTCTACGCTAAAAGGTGTTTGCCTGTCTTTGGCTATCACATTTTTCAAAAGGAAATTATAATCTACCCCTGAAAAAGTTATGTCAGATTTTGAATAACGACCAGCGTTCCATCCGCCATAAAAGTAGAATCGGTGGTACTCGTCTTTTTGATTATTTAAATGCGGTGACTGGGCAATGCTCTGGAAAGATAAAGTGCTTAAAAGAGCTAAAACTAAAGTGAATCTCATTAATGTATTATCGCGACGACCTTCGTGAAAAGGTTATAAGTTTATAGAAAGACAAAATTAATGATTTGCTAGTTTCACCTTTGTACTTTTTTTATAAAAGGAGAAAGAATCTTTAAAAACTCATTTTTCACATTTTTTGATTTAAAGGAAGTGAAAAGTAGACGCTTTGTGAAAATGTTTTTCTTAGGAAAAGATAATCCTAAATTCGTATCGGTGTATTGACGGGCCGATGTCCTATATATAATTTAGGCTAAGATGCAGTTTATTTGACAGGTAATAAGCGAGTTAATTTAACTCGCTTATTCTCACTTTCTTGGTTTTTAGTTTTGTATTATTTAGAGAAGCTATAAGCTTGTGAGCTTTGGCTGCTGGTACGGCTACAAAAGCACAATCTTGTTTTAATTCTATATTTCCAAGCTCTTCTTTTTCTAGTTTTCCTTGTTTGAAAAACAAGCCGGCTATATCACCTTTAGAAATCTTATCTTTTCTTCCACCAGAAATGAAAAGCGTAGTCCAATTATCTAATTCCACTTCTTTTTCTTCGGTGTCAACTTCTAAAAGAGGAACACCTTTGATAAACGTTGGTAGCTTTTCGTCTTTTCCTCTTAAAATATAGGCAGTTCCGCCGCTGTTCATTCTGGCAGTACGTCCGTTTCTATGGGTAAATTCGTCTTCTTTAGGTGGCAACTGAAAATGAATGATATAGTCTAATGCAGGTACGTCAATTCCTCTGGCTGCTAAATCTGTAGCTACTAAAAGTTTGCTAGAACCATTTCTAAATTTTATTAAAGCTCTTTCTCTGTCTATTTGCTCCATACCACCAAAAAAGCACTCGTGGTTAATTCTTCTTTTTTCCAAGAAAGTGCTTACGCCATTGATGGTGTCTTTGAGGTTGCAAAAGAGAATACCATTGGCATTGCCTATGTGATTCAAAAGCTTAGCTAGCGTTTCAAATTTGTTTTTAGTGGGCGAAACCACTAATTGAAGCTTTAGCTTAGTTTTAGCTCCACCTAAGAAATTGATTTCTTTAGGTTCTACCAATCTTAAAAAATCTGGTATTTCAGCTTTTTGCGTAGCAGATGTCAATATTTTCTTATCTAAGAAAGGAAGAGCTTCTACTATCTCCTTCATTTCCTTTTCAAAACCGGTTTCTAAGGACTTGTCAAATTCGTCTAGAACTAAGGTTTTGATAAACTCAGTAGAAATGTTTTCTCTTCTAATATGGTCGGCTACTCGGCCTGGTGTACCTATTAATATGGCAGGAGTGTGTTTTAACTCCATTTTGTCTTTTGAGCCTGAGCGTCCACCATAAACGGCATTGATTTTATAACCGCTGCCCATTTCTCTAGTTACCTGTTCTATTTGAATAGCCAACTCTCTAGAAGGTACTAAAATTAGGGCTTGGATTTCCTGAGATTCTGGGTTCAGATTCTCAATTAGCGGTAACAAAAACGCCAAAGTTTTACCAGAACCAGTAGGAGAGAGCAGCACTACCTCATTATGATTTTTGATAGCTTTTTGGGTTGCTATCTGCATTTCATTTAGTTTGGCTATGCCTAGTTTGTCAATGATTTCTTGCTGCTCTTTTTTCATGCCACAAAGCTATCCATTTTTGCTAGTCTTACCACCTTATTTTCCTTCTGTAATAGCGAGGTTTTTATAATAGAATTCGGTTTTTGACTGAATATCACAGTTTTTCTTTCGAAATATTAAAAATTATAAAAGTCCAAATGCGGTAGACTGTCTTTGTTATTGCCTACTTTGTAGACTTCATAACAAACTAAAGGAATAAGAATGAGAGGAGAGGGAGTGAAATTTAACATCCGCAGTAAACCAGAATTTTTCAGGGAAGTGGTAAAACGAGTCAATTCTCATTTTAAAACCAACAACATTTCTAAACAAGGAAATGCTAACATGGTCCTCAAAACCATTTTTATGTGTGGCCTGTATTTTATCCCTTATGGCTTTATTCTTAGTGGTGTAGTGACTTCCGTAGCAGGTAATATGGGGCTTTGGGCTCAGATGGGTTTAGGCATGTCGGGCATAGGTTTGTCTGTTATGCATGATGCTAACCATGGTTCATATTCAAAGAATAAGAATGTCAACAGTTTTGTAGGGCTTATCATAAATTTTGTGGGTGGCTATCATGTAAACTGGAAAATTCAGCACAATGTGCTTCATCATACTTTTACCAATATTCAAGGCTTTGATGACGATATCTCAAAAAACAATTCATTGAGGCTTTCGCCTCATCAAAAGCATCTTGCTTTTCATAAGTTTCAGATTTTCTATGCTCCATTTTTGTATAGTTTGTTGTCGCTTTATTGGTTCTTGGGAAAAGATATAGAGCAAACCATCAAATACGGGAAGGAAAATTTAGTGCAGGAGCAAGGTATTTCTATCAGGAGAGCAGCCATAGAGATTTTCTTTGCAAAATCGCTTTATCTGATAATATTCATTGTGTTGCCTATTGCATTGTCGAGCATAGTTTGGTGGCAAACGCTTTTGGGTTTCCTTTTGATGCACGCCATTTGTGGTCAAGTTTTAGCCCTGATTTTTCAATGTGCCCACGTGCTAGAAGAAACAGATTTCTTTATTCCTGATGACTCAGGAAACTTGGAGAATAGTTTTGCTATTCATCAAATGAGAACTACGGCAAACTTTGCCAATGGAAGTACCTTCTTCTCATGGTTTATTGGTGGACTTAATTATCAAATAGAGCATCATTTGTTTCCAAATATTTGCCATGTGCACTACAAAGAAATTTCAAAAATTGTGAAAGCTACCGCTTTAGAATATGATGTACCTTACAATCACCACAAAACGTTTTACGGTGCTTTGAAAAGCCACTTTACGGTTTTGAATAAGCTTGGGGTGGGGGCTGTTTAGGTTATTTATCAATGGTGCTTTTGAATGATTTTTTTTAAGTTTGGCTTCTTGCTAGTTTTTTTTTAGCAAAGCCTTATTTTTAAGCTCAAAAGCACTGTTCACTATACTTTAAGAGTCCATTTATGGTGCTAAAATCTACATCTCAAAATGAAAAATAGCACATTAAAATACTTGGTTTTCGGAGTATTCCTTGTTTTTACATCTTGTAAGGAAAAGGATATTGGTCCCTATGTAACGCTAAGCAATGCTGATTTTGAGAAATATCTTGTAGACGAGGGACTTGATTCAGATGGGATGGTTAATGGGAGAATTTTAGAATTAGAAATACTAAGTATAGATAGTTTGAATTATCAAGGTTTTCTATCAGAGGGTATGCAGGCCGATAGAGTTCATTTCAAACATTTAAGTTATTTGAGCTCGAATTTTGAAATTGGTTGGCAAGATTTGGAGCAGTTTACATCTCTGGAAAAACTTCATCTTAATGGAGGCTATGAAAATAGCGGAAATGTGGTTCTAAACATCCCAAGTTTAAGGGAATTAACATTTCAATTATGGAAAGTAGATTCGCTTGACTTAAAAGATATGGAACATTTGAATTATTTGTGGATATCAGATTCTAGAGATTTAAGACAAATAAGTCTACCCTCCTCTTTGAACTATTTACATATTGAAAATGCACGAATGAAGGAAATTGATTTTGCATGTTCCAATGGGTCATCATGGCTTAGAGAAGTCAACATACTAGGGAACCTTCATATCAATTCAATGAATTTTGAAAATTGCACAAGCCTTCAACGCATGTACTGTACAGGCAATACTTACTTGAAACATCTAGATGTTTCTGATGCAAAAAAATTGACTGAATTACATACTGAAGGCAGCTATATAGATGAAATATGTGTGAGAGATTTAGAACAAGCTGAAAAGCGAAATGGCCTAATTCTTTATTATGAGCATACTATTCCGAAGTATGCCTTTACAAAGGCTGATAAAACTAAATATGTTGAATGTTCCGAATAATTATATTCTCATAGATATAGCCTCAATTGACAAAACTAATTCTGCTGTCTTTTTCTATATCAATAATTTCGTCTTTTAATCTTACCACCGGTTTTACGCCATTTTTGCCAGTAATGGTAGCTTTAATAAGCTTTCCATCTTTCCACGCAATATCTAAAGTATAGTCGCCTCTGGCTTTTACACCACTTATTTTTCCTGTTTTAAACTCTTCAGGGAGTGCTGGCAATAGGTGAATTTCATTCAAATGACTTTGCACTATCATTTCTGCTATACAGCCGGGAAGTGCTGCCGATGCGTCTAATTGCCAATTGCAGTGCATGCCATCTTCTTCCGTATGCATTTCTGGTCCGCCTTGGCCGCTGTAGGGAGCATGTTGGTAAGTAAGTCCGTTTTCAAAACCCTCTTCGGTTAAGAGTTCTCCCATAATTTTTGAAGCTCGCTCGCCATCCATAAGCCTTGTCCAAGCCCACATTCTATGTGCTCTTGCCCAGTTTCCGCCAGAGGCGTCTTCTTGCTCCATATACCTACCATCGCCACGCATATCTAAAGATTTTTTAGCGGCTTTCGCAAAATCTGGATTGAGCGTAGGATGTATTTGTCTTCCGGGTGCTACCGCATATAAATGAGCTATGTGCCTATGATGTGTTTCAGGATTGTCAATATCTTGATACCACTCTTGCAGCTGTCCGTGTTTTCCTATTTTTAAGGGAAGCAGTTTTTCTCTAGCTGCCAGAAGTGAATCTGCAAAAGCATTTTCGTTTAAGATTTTGGCCGCTTCAGCGGTATTGGTAAATAAATCCCAAAGCATTTCCATATCTTGATAAACTCCGGGCAGGTTGTACTGATAATCCTCACTTTTATAATCATGAAAGGCAGGATTTAGGCCATCTTTGGTCATTAAGGCTCCATGTTCTGCCGAAACTGCTGGGCTGGTAATGTTGTAACCTTTATAAGGCACCATGTTTTGAAGCCAAAAAGTGGCTTGTCCTTTTAGTAGGGGATATGCCTGGTTTTTTAAATAAGCTTGGTCTTGACTAAAGGAATACTGCTCCCATACATGCTGACAGTGCCACACACCGCCCATAGGATACATGCCCCACCTAATGCCTCCAATAGGAGCGGCATGACCCCAAATGTTCCCTATACTATGGCTCACCCAGCCATCTGTTCCGTAAACGCGATTAGCTATTTCTTTTCCTGAAATACTTAGGTTTTCAATCCAGTCAATATAAGGTTGCTGACATTCCAATAAATCCAGAGGGCCGCTAGACCAGTAAATTTCTTGGACATTGATATTGCTTTGATAGTTTCCTGCCCACGGGGCAAAATCAAAAGCATTCCAAACACCCTGAAGATTGGCAGGTAAAGTGCCAGGTCTAGAAGAGCTAATAAGCATGTATCTGCCCAGATTAAAGGCCATTTCTTTATAGCCTGGGTCTTGGCCACCAGCTTTTAGCTTTTCAAAACGTTCGTTGGTCGGAAGTTGGTCTAATTCCTTATTGGTAGCTAATTCTAGCTTAACTCTGTTGTAAAGTGTTTGATAGTCTTTTATATGGTCGTTTTTTAGTTCAGTGTAGCTTTTCTGAAGAGCAAGGTTCAGAACGTCTCTGTTTTTAAGTGCTGGGTCTTCGCCAATGTACCTTGGGTATTCCATTTTATAATTGGTACTCATGGTAACATAAAGCTCCACAGAATTGGCACCTCTTAGGGTAAGTTTGTCTCCTTCTTTGCCTAATACGCCACCGTCATTTTTAACTTCAATTAATACATTGAAAGGGCGTTCGTTGCCATTGATGAAACCTTTAATTTCAAATACATTGTTTTTTATGTGTACAGAAGATGTTTTTTGAATGACGCTACTGCCTAAGTTAAGGTCAATGCTGTTTTCTTTATCGGCGGTGTATTTGAGTACTAAAACTTTGTCAGGGTAGGAGCAGAAGTACTCCCTATCGTATTTAGTTTCTGCTTTTTGATAAGTTACGGTACCTAATGATTTGGCTAAGTTTAGCTCTCTTTTGTAGCTGCTATATTCTTTGGTATTGTTTGGGAACTCTATTTTCAACTCGCCAATACTTGTGAAAAAGCCATACATTTTGGAGTCACCCATAAACTCTTCCATCATTAGTTTATCAGCCTTTGGTATGTCGCCATTTACCACAGCTTCTCTAATTTTCGGAATACTAGCTTTAGCTTTCGGATTCACCCCTGCTTTTTCCCATTCGCCATTAGCGGGAGCTCCTGTCCACATGCTGGCGTCTGTTATCGCAATTATTTCTTCGTCTACTCCGCCTAAAAAACTTGCCCCAAAATAACCATTACCCAGATGCATGGCTTGGCTGTTCCAGTATTGCCCTGGGTACTCAAACCACAGTTTTTCGTTCTTACTTTCTTGTACAGGTTCTCTAGTACAGGAAAATAGTAAACATAGCAGACCAAGTTTTAAAAGTTTCATAGTAGGGTATGATATTAAGATTTAATCTCCTATCCAAGACATTCTTTCTGCCCAGTCGTCTAGGAATTGTTTTCTGAATTTATTCACCGTTTTAGCTCCAGCTTTATCGTTCTCGTAAAGAGAATCTACAGGATTGTCGGTCCAAAAATTGGCACCATGGTCTGTAGGGACAAAAGCACCACCCCAGCTTTCAGATTCGGGATTATTTGGGTCTCCGTTTAGCAGATAAAGTAAAGAAGGTGTATCACCCATTTTTATATCTTCCTTTTTCTGCCAAAACAAATTCCCCAATGCTCCGTGGTCTTTTAAATGAGCTTTCGGAAATGAAACGTTTGAGTAATCACCTTCTTTAAATCCACCCATATACATACCTCTAAAAGTGGTGTTGTTTTCTATCCACCATAAGTCTGGATGTGCATTATAAAGGTAATTTCTGGAGCTTGTGTCCTGCACTGTATTCCACGAACCAATAGAATACACGCGAATATTTTTCTTTATATCAGGACTAGCATGAACGGCCTGTGCCACATCTGTTAAAGAGCCCCATGCTAGCACATAAAGTGGCTCGTTAGAAAGTTCTTTGGCTTGGGTGATGATTAGCTGTGCACCTTCACTTAAGTTTTCTGGCTCCGTAGTAAGTTGAACTTCTTTAGCTCCTTGTTTAGTGATGCTATATAGATACTCAGGCGTAGGAAAATCGTCATTATGCATGAGCAGTTTCTCATAGTCTTTTTGGTATGCATTTATAGCTTCGTCAATATGCTCTTTTCTGCCTTGATGTGGCGGTGAACTTATTAAACCTTTAATATTTACACGGTCTGTATATACAAAAAGGTGTACCAAAGATTGATAATCGTCGGGGTCGCTGCCGCCAACATCGGTACTTATTATCACGTTCGGTTTTTTCTGTTGGCAACTGGCCATGAAGAATCCAGCTAACAGTGTTAGCAATAGCGTATTAAATAATTTCATTTCAATTTTTAGGGCTTAGTACGTTTTCTTTATTTTTTCCAAGAGTAGCATTTCAGCATAAAACTGCCAATCGAAATTGATGCTTTGGTTAGCCAAATGTGCATGATGGTCTTGGTCTAAAATGTAGTCGCTTGGCTTGTTTAAGTTTCTGGTTTTGCTGTAAACGGCTTCTAGTTCGTTTCTGACTTTGTTAAACTCTTCTTCAAGGTTTTTGACCTTACTCAAACTTCCTGCTTCGTTATTACTATTGTCAAGCTCTTTAAAGGCCATTAACACTTTTGCGGGGTAAGCAGTTAGTTCATTAACTTGTTCATATACTTCAAGCGTATAAAGGTTTCTGCTGGTCATTGATTTCATCTCATCTATCTGGTCAGCCACTTGCTCATAACTTATCAGTATTTCTTCAGCATTATCCAGCCTTTCTTTGTTTTCAGAAGTCCAAACACCCTTATTTTTTAGGTCTGGTAGCGAAATGACTCCTTCCTCTAGCGGGTTCTCCATTTTTTTGAGATAATTCCTTTTATTTCCTTTCAACAAAATGTTTTTCCAAAGTCCTACTTGTACTTCTAAATCGTCAATAAAAGCATACATTGGTTGAGTTAATTCATGCGAAAACTCACGCTGTCTGTGTGCGGTTTTTATTTCCTCCATAGTTCTTTTATCACCAGCCCAAGAGTATTCTGCAAAAGCCAAAATGCCACGCATGTACAGTTCAAAATGTGGGGAATCATCGTCCCAAAGAGTTAATAGAATTCTGTTAAGATTGTTATCAATAGAAGCATTGACAAATGACCTAATATTATGCATGTTGCTTTCTTGCTGCGGCATCAAAACCCACCTTGTTTGTCCTGCGGTGGCACCCATTACTTGTAAGTCGTGGTCAAGGAACCATTTCATGGCTTTACTATTTCCAAGGGCATCAGAGTTGCTATAATTCCATCGCATGTAAATACAGTTTTTAGGAAGTTGGTCAAGGAAAGCGGAAAGCTTATGCTCGTTTTCTTTCCATATTTCATCTACTTCTTCTTGGCTAAGGTCAGAGTCAAACATAGATTCATATACGCCTGAATCTTTCAAAGGCATATCATCCCAGAAAATTGGAATTCGGTTATTTTCTTCCGCAAACTTGCAGACTTTGTTTAACCAAATAAGCTGAAGTTCTAGGGACGTTTTTCCACTGTTTCTTCCTGTGGTATGCACTTCGTCACCGCCTATATGGAGGTATTTTCCGTCTGGCAAAGCCGCTAAGGCATCTTTGTAAAGGTCAAACTGTAGGTCGTAGGTTTTAGGATTAAGTGGATTAAAAGCCCAGTCATTTTCTGGGTCGTCGCGGAGGTGCTTATACTCATCATGTTTTAAAATGAAAGAAGCATGACCCAAACCCTGAATTAATGGGCTGATTTTTATGTGTCTATCTAAAGCATATTTGCTCAGAGCTTGCCATTCTTCGGTACTTAATGCATCGGCAGAAGCCACTTTTGGTTGACTCGGAAATTGAAGCTTATCTTCTAGCTCCGCAATAATGGCATTGACTTTATAGGAAGCTAATTTGTCAATCAGATTATAATAGTAGTTCAGCTTTTCCGTATGATGTTTGATATCAAGGTGTACAGCCCTATAAGAAAGCATTGGATAATCTTTTATGGTGCAAATAGGCAGATTGACCTTTTGCTCATAAGCGTCAATCACGAGTTGCTCCAAAGTTTTGAAAGCATAAAAAAGTCCCGCATCATCTTTAGCTTTTATTTCAATTTGATTCTCTGAAATATTTAAGAGGTAGCCCTCTTCACCTAAGTCCAAAGTATTGTCAATAGCATAGGTGATTTGAGCTTCGGCTTCGTTTTGCGTAGAAGCCAGTTCGCCTAAAACCTTGCTGACAATTGGCATTTTGGCACCATCTACAGCGTATACATTTTTTAGGCTATTATGGGCTAGAGCACTTACTCCAGTAATTTCAAATTCTTGTGGTAAAGGCAGGATTTTAAAGTCGCCTGTCCTCTTGATAGGCTCGCATGAAGCGAAAATGATACTGAGCAGGAGGAGAGAATAACCGAGATATTTTTTCATGAAATGATGTTTAGACAAATGTTTTTTAGGGTATTATTTAGCGATGTATTCACTTTTTTGCATCCATTGAAACAATGGCTGCATCCACTCCGATGGAGGAATTGAGAGTACAAAACCATGATTTCCTTTAGGGTAAAGGTGCATTTCTGAAAGTACTTTGTTTTTTACCAAGTTTTCATAAAACCTGATGCTATTTGCCACAGGCACCACGGTATCATCGCCCGTATGAGTTAGCCAAGTAGGAGGGGTGTTTTCATTTACTTGCTGGTCGTTTGAAAATAGGTCTAGCTTTTCTTGGCCAGGATTTTCTCCTAGTAGTAGTCTTCTAGAGCCGCCATGTGCTAAACCATCTTGCATGCTAATTACAGGATATATTAGAATCATGAAGTCAGGTCTTAGTGAAGTTTTCTCCATATTTGGAATGTATGATTTATTGAAATGTGTTCCTGCTGTAGAAGCTAAGTGTCCACCGGCTGAAAAACCCATGATACCGATGTTGTTTGTGTCAATGTTCCATTCGGCGGCACGCTCTCTTACCGTTTTTATAGCTTGCTGAGCATCTTGCAATGGCCCTATAGAGGTGTCGTGCATGATAGAATCGCTAGGTAGTCTGTATTTTAATAAGAAAACAGCTACGCCTTCTGCGTTAAAGGCTTTGGCTATTTCCGTGCCTTCTCTTCTGTAGCTTTCCATGGCGTAGCCACCACCGGGGCAAAGGATTACGGCAGCCTTTTTATCATTAGGTTTTTCTGGTAGGAAAATTTCTAAGGTAGGTTCTGATACTTTCCAGTAACCCACAAAAAGTCCTTTGTCACTCCTTTTTACCTCTTGCATTTTATAAGGTTTGCTGTTAGGAATTTCTCCATTATAAAGCGAAATTACGTTTTGTGAAATTGCCGTAAATCCTGCAAGAAGAAGGAATAAGAGAAGCGTTTTTTTCATGGTTTAATTGTTTGATTTTTTTGAAAAGTCTGGTTGAATAAGTTCTTTGGCTTTTTTGACGTCAATGTATGCTGTTAAATCCTTCATTGAAATAAGGGTGAAATCATTTTTGGAAAGGTAGTCTAAATATTCTTCAAAAAGCTCTGGTGGGGTGTTGACCCAAGGGTGTTCTATATCAGGTACTCCATGAATGGTCAAAATCACTATTTTCCCATCTTTGGCTTTACTAAAAGCTTCATAAATCTCTGATTTGTTTTCAGAATCCATTGCCCAGCTGGGCACTAAAAAAGGATGGTCTGTTTCTGGGTCGTAGGCTCTGCTTCCGCCTGCACGGGCAAATACATATTGCTGCTTTTCTAATGTTTTTAAAGAGGCTGGACTTAAACTGTAACCGGGGTAGGCAAAGTTTTTAGGAATAGGCATTCCCAAAGATTTACATTTGTTTTCGATGTAGTCTAGCTCTGTTATGAATTCATCTTCTGTAAGTTTGCTGACGCCTCGGTGTGTACGTGTATGATTGGCTACTTCAAAACCCATACGGTCTAATTCCTTTATTTGACGCCAGTTCATGTATTTGCTGCTGTCTTGATAGTTTGGAGGGAATTCACACACAAAAAAGGTAGCACCAAAACCATACTTTTTGAGCAAAGGAGCCACTACACCATAATGACTTGCAGGACCATCATCAAAGGTCAGGACAACTAACTTATCTGGAATCTCTTTCTTAATTATTTGGGAATTGACCTGAGTACTACAAACAATTAGAAGCACTAAGGCGAGGTAACTTTTCATTAATTTTTATCATAGGGTATTACGTGATTAAAATTAAGAAAGAAATTGACAAGGACTGTCATAGGTTGGCTGAGATTGCTCCGCTTTAAACAAGAAAAAGCTTCCGAAGTCTCGGAAGCTCTTGTCTAACCCCTAAAATAAACCACTATTTTAAGATTTTATATAGCTAGGTTTTTAACCCATGTATAATCTGTGTTGGAATTACATGCATATAACGCAGAAAGGGTGGTGAGATGTTGTATGAAATCCTATATTTTATTTAACGGTTGAGTTATTAACAATCGTTAACAATAGGCTAAGCAAACCTTCCTAGTCAGCAGGCATCTAAGAGGTATATCTTTCAATTTTAACAATTACAATTATGAAAAAGCTAATAACACTAATCGCCGTAATGACCATGATAGTAAGTACTAGTATGGCACAGTATCAAAACAAAGGTTACAAAGGAGGCGACACCTATGCCAGTAATAAATATTCAAAGAATTATGGCAATAATAATAAAAGCAATGCTCGAGAAATAGATTCCTTCCAAAGGCAAGCCCGCGAAAGCATTGCTCAAGGAATAGTGGCAGGAACTATAAATTCGAATGAAGCTAGAAAGCTTTTGGTGGTAGCTGAAAAAATAGAGGCAAAGGAAAATAAATTTCTAAGAAATGGCAGATTGACAGGGCGTGAGAGCAACGAGCTTAAAAGGGATATTGATTCTTTGAATAAAATGATAAGAAGAGAAAAACGTGATAGAGACGTGGCAAACGTAGATAGAAATAATAGATATAGTAGAGGAGTGAATTACAGAAGGTAATTCGGGCCTAAAGAATTGAGTAATAGTTTTGAGTAAATGTTAAACGGGCAGCCCTTTGGGTTGCCTGTTTTTTTGTTTAACTATTAAATAGTCCTGATATGTTTTCCAACGAAGAAGTTTTCAGGTTGGCTATGTCAAATTTTGATTGCTCAAATTCTTCTTTTCCAGGTACTGCTATAACTTGTGCCCCAGATGCTACTGCACCTTTAACACCGTTAAAAGAATCTTCCAAAATCAAACAATGCTCTATAGGCGTATTTAACTTTCTAGCAACGGTCAAATAAACAGCAGGGTCAGGTTTGTTAAACTTTTCTAGTTCGGCAGAATGATAAAATTCAAACTTAGATGTCAGCTCAAATTTTTCTAAAACCATTTTAATCATATCCATTGGCGAAGCCGAAGCTAGGCCAATTTTAAAGCCTTTGGCTTTAGCCCAAGCAAGCGTTTCTAAAACGCCGGGCATAAGAGGAGCTGTTTCTTTGATGGCTTTAGTGGCTTCGGCAAATAACTCAGTTTCCATGCCCATGAAATCTGGATTATCCCAAGGTTTTATGGCGTACCAGTATTGAATAACATCTTTAACAGGTTTTCCGGTGGTTTCAATGCACTGCTCCGTGGTAAGATTTAAACCTACTTTGCCAAAGACAACTTTCTCGGCAATGTGCCAGCAAGGTTCAGAATTAACCAATAAGCCATCCATGTCAAATATGACAGCTTTAACTTTTGAGATATCAATAGCCATATTTTATGCTTCTTCAGTGCTTAGTTGTTTGTCGTAAAGCTCTTTATAAACGCCATTTTTAGCCATAAGGTCTTCATGAGAACCTTCTTCTACTATAGCACCTTCGTCTAGTACTATGATGTTTTGAGCCAATTTGGCGGAGCTAACTCTGTGCGAAATAATGATAGACGTTCTGTCTTGCATGATTCGCTCTAGATTCCCTAGAATGATATTTTCTGTATTGGTATCTACAGCAGAAAGACAATCGTCTAAGATTAAGATTTTTGGCTCTCTTACTATGGCTCTTGCAATGGATAATCGCTGTTTTTGACCACCAGAAAGGGTTACACCTCGTTCGCCAATTTCAGTATCAAAACCTTTCTCAAACTCAATAATGTTTTGATATAAATCGGCATCTTTTGTGGCTTGTATGATAGCTTCATGAGCTATTTCTGGGCTGCCAAACCTAACGTTATTGGCTATCGTATCCGAAAATAGGAATACATCCTGCGGTACGTAGCCCATTTGAGAACGTAAGTTTTGGATATTATAATCCTTAATGTTTCTATGGTCAATGCTGATGTCTCCCGAGGAAGTGTCATACATACGTAAAAGCAAGTTTGCCAAAGTACTTTTACCAGAACCCGTGGTTCCAAGAATAGCAACAGACTCTCCTGGGGCAATTTCAAGATTGAAATCTTTTAAGGCATGAATGCCAGAATCAGGATAAGTGAAATTTACATTTTCAAAAGAAATAGCACCTTCAATGTCTGCTTTGAGGTTTACCTCTGAAACTATATCGTTTTTAATAGCAAGGTATTCGTTAATTCTCTCTTGTGATGCAGCTGCTTGCTGAATTTGACTGGTAGTCCAGCCTAAGGCTATCAGTGGCCATGTTAGCATGAAAACATACATGATAAACTCCGTGATATTTCCTGGCGTAAGTGTTCCGGCAATGATTTCTTGTCCACCCACAAAAACGCAAATAACGGTACTCAAACCAATCAAAAACATAACCAATGGGAAGAACATGGCGTCTATCTTGGTAAGGTCTAATTGCTTATCGCGGTACATGTTACTTTCTACCTTAAAACGCTCCCAAGAGCTCTTTTCCATGGCAAAAGCTTTTAAAACTCTAATGCCACTAAAGGCTTCTTGAACGTAATTTGATAATTTAGATAGACTTTTCTGAATCAATGCAGAGCGTTTGTTTACCCTACTACTCACCATGAAAATACTGATAGAGAGTATAGGCATTGGTAACAAAACCCACCAAGTAAGTCTGGCGTTTACAGAGAACATATAGCTCAAAATAAGCACCACCAAAGTCACCATGTTAAGTAAATACATGATAGATGGGCCAATGTACATTCTCACTTTTCCTACATCTTCAGACACGCGGGTCATTAAATCTCCCGTGGAATGCTGTCTGTAAAAGCTGAGTGGCAATGTTTGATAATGTTGGAAAATCTCATTTTTCATGTCATACTCAATATGACGCGACATCACTATTAACGTTTGACGAACCAGAAAAAGAAAAAGACCTTTTAAAATGGCCATTCCTAAAATCAAGAAACCGTATACGCTAAGGCTGTAAATGAAAACATCGTACATGCTTTTTTGCACCTGGGTGCCGCTATACATAAAGTAGATGTCAATATTCTCTTTTACCAAATCTAAAGCATGACGTACTACCTGTGCTGGCACTACACCAAAAACGTTAGATATAAGCGTAAACAGCGTACCCAAAATGAGGTACCATTTATACTTAAGAAGGTATTTATTAAGATGAGCTAGGTTTTTCATTCAGGATTTTGCGTACTACTAAAAATGTTCTTTTTGCCAAATTTCATAATTGGCTTAATAATTAAACGGAGCGACTGGTCATACGTAACGTAGTTCCAAACCCAGTTTATAAATATCAGAAGTTTGTTTTTTATACCTAGGATAGAGAAAAGGTGCACCACCATCCAAACGTACCAGGCAAAAGTACCTTGAAAACGCCAGAAAGGAAGGTCAACTACTGCAAGATGTCTTCCTACTGTGGCCATAGAGCCTAAATCCTTGTATTTAAAAGGTTTTGTTTTTTCTCCTTTTATGATTTGGTAAAGATTATCTGCCAATAACTCTCCCTGCTGAATAGCCGGCTGAGCTACCATTGGGTGGCCATAAGGCAGTTCTTCAGAAGTCATTTGGGCTATATCGCCAATAGCAAAAATGTCATCATAAGAAGCTACTTGATTAATATCATTGACGGTAAGTCTTCCATTTCTGGTGTAAGACGTTTCTTCTATACCTTCAATTTTGTTGCTCTTAATTCCGGCAGCCCAAACCACGTTGTTAGTTCTTATTTTTGCTCCTTTATTGGTAACGGCATATCTGCCGTCAAAATCCACTATTCGCTCACCAATTCGGAGTTCAACCCCTAAATCTTCTAGGTAATCTTTTCCTTTTTCGGCGGCTTGGTCAGACATGCTCGGTAAAACGCCTTTGGAAGATTGAAAGAGGTAGATTTTCATGTTTTCAAAATCTAACTCAGGATAATCTTTTGGAAGGATAATTTTACGCATTTCTGCCAATGTTCCAGAAATCTCAACGCCAGTAGGACCACCGCCTACCACTACTACAGACATCATTCCTTCTTGTTCCTCTCGATTGGGTTCAGAAAGAGCCTCTTCAAAGTTTTGCAGCACTCTATTTCTAAGGTAGATAGCCTCCGAAATAGATTTCATAGGCATGGCATTTTTCATGATGTTTTCCATGCCATAATAGTTGGTGTCGGCTCCCATGGCCAATACCAAATAATCATAGTTTATAACGCCAATGTCTGTGCTGAGTTGTTTTATCTCAGTGTCTACCGAGTTTACCGAAGTAATTCGGATATGAGCATTACTCTGATTTTGAAAAATCTTGCGTAGCGGAAAAGAAATAGAGCTAGGCTCCAAACCTGCCATGGCTACTTGATAAAACAAGGGCTGAAACTGATGGTAGTTGTTTTTGTCAATCAAGACTACCTGCACATCTTTTTTGCAAAGTTTTTGAGCAATAGCCAATCCTCCGAAACCTGCTCCAACTATGACAACTCGCTTTTGATTAGTTTCTGGAATATTTGCAAACATAAATGCGTATCTGTTTCTAAACTTTATTCTCTGGTTTTATAGGTCGGCTGCGGCTACCTTGTCAATTATCTTTTGATAATATGCTTCGTATTGTGGTACCACATTTTTGATGTCAAACTCTTTTGCTTTTGCTAAGGCATTTGCCTTAAACGTGTCGAGGTTTTCGTCAGCCAATACAAATAACGCGTTTTTTGCCATATCATCCACATCGCCAATCTCACTCATAAAACCTGTTACACCTTGAATATTAACCTCTGGAATACCACCTGCATTAGACGTGATAATAGGTACTTGACAAGCCATAGCTTCCAATGCTGCCAATCCAAAGCTCTCTTTTTCAGAAGGCATAAAAAACAAATCAGCTACAGAAAGTACTTCTTCTATGGCGTCTAGCTTTCCTATGAATCTAATGTCGTCGCATAGCTCCATGTCTCTACACATTTTTTCCATTTTGACCCTTTCAGGGCCATCGCCTATAAGAAGTAGTTTGGAAGGTACTTTTCCTTTGATTTTACCGAAGGTTTTAATAATGTCACCTATTCTTTTAACTTTTCTAAAGTTGGAAATATGAACCAAAAGTTTTTCTCCTTCGGGGCAAATTATCTTTTTGAAGTGGTCTTTCTGCTGTTTGTGAAAACGCGTCATATCCACAAAATTTGGAATAACCTCTATCTCATTGGTAATGTCAAAAGTGCTAAGCGTTTCTTGTTTCAATGAATCAGAAACAGCGGTAACACCGTCAGATTTATTAATACTGAAATTAACCATTGGTTTGTAGGTTCTATCTCTACCTACCACTGTAATGTCAGTACCGTGTAGTGTCGTCACTACAGGAATTTTTATACCATGTGTTTTAAGAATTTCTTTAGCCAAAAATGCCGAAGTAGCATGCGGAATGGCATAATGTACATGAAGCAGGTCTAATTTTTCATACCTAACCACATCTACCATCTTGCTGGCAAGAGCTGACTCGTAAGGCGGATACTGGAAAAGAGGGTAATCTGAAATGTTTACCTCGTGATAAAAAAGATTTTCATTGAAGAAATCTAGTCTGATGGGCTGGGTGTAGGTCATGAAATGAACCTGATGCCCGTTTTGTGCTAATTGTTTTCCTAGTTCTGTGGCGATTACACCACTTCCACCAAATGTGGGATAGCAAACTATACCTATTCTCATTTTTTTTGTTTTGAGCCTTGAAGATGAATGAACTTGCGATTAAAAAATTAAGTTCTTCATCTATTCATGCTGTACTAACGTTAGAGGACATTCAATTAATTCCAAGAATTGCACGTTAGTCGTATTAAATTATCAATTTCGTGTTTTAAATCAATAGCTAACCGTTTCTAATGCTCCTAGTTTTAAAATTTCTTGAGCTTATTCGTTGGAAAAACCTGCTGATTATTGTGCTTACGCAATATGCAGCCAGAATCTTCTTAGTAGGGAAGGGGCAAGCGGTTATGGAGGCTGTTTTAGATGAAAAACAATTTCTGATTACGCTTTGCACCGTTTTGGTAGCTGCGGCAGGTTATATTATTAATGATTATTTTGATATTAAAATAGACCAAGTCAATAAGCCAGAAGAGGTGGTAATAGGCCGTTTTATACGTCGCAGGCATGCCATGTTTGCACACCAGTTTTTAAATATTTCGGCAGCGGTTATTTCCTTTACCATAAGTTTTAAGGTTTTTGTAATTAATGTTTTGGCCATGACATTACTCTGGGTTTATGCCAGTGTGTTTAAGAAAAAACCATTTATAGGTAATTTTATGGTGGCTGGGCTTACAGGAGCGTCTTTGGTGGTGATGGCCGTTTACTATACCGATAATGATTTGCTCATAAACATTTATGCCCTTTTTGCTTTCGGAATCACGCTTATTAGAGAGATAATTAAGGATATAGAAGATATAAGAGGCGATAAGAAGTTTGGAAGTACCACGCTTCCTATTATTTGGGGAATCAGAAGAACCAAGTATTTACTTTTCATATTTATGTTTTGGTTTGTGACTGCTGTGATTTCTATGGGCGTAGCTTTGCAAAACAAAAAACTGCTTATCGCTTTTGTTCTTTTGGGAATTCCCTTCTTTTATATGGCATATCGTCTTTATTTTGCAGACAGAAAAAAGCATTTTGCTCAATTAAGCTTCTGGTCTAAAGTGGTGATGATTTTGGGGATTTTGAGTATGATGTTTGTTTAAGAATCGTTTGAATTTAGCGTTTTATATGACTAAGAAAATTGCAATTTTTGCTTCAGGAGGAGGGTCAAATGCAGAGGCCATTGTTGATTATTTTAAGAATAATGAGGAAGTAGAAATTAGCTACTTTTTGACAAATAAAGCTGACGCTGGAGTTATAAAAAGAGGAAGGAAATTGAATATTCCTACGCTCGTTTTTTCAAAGAAAAATTTTGTAGAGTCGGAGCGGGTTGTCGATTTTCTGAAGAGTCAAAATATTGATTTAGTAGTTCTTGCTGGTTTTCTATGGTTAATTCCAAGCTCCTTGATACAGGCTTTCCCAAATAAGATTGTCAATATTCATCCTGCATTGCTACCTAAATATGGTGGTAAAGGCATGTGGGGGCATCATGTGCATGAGGCTGTAGTGGTCAATAAAGAAAAGGAAAGCGGCATTACTATTCATTATGTCAATGAAAACTATGACGAGGGCGAAACTATATTTCAAGCCACCTGTGGAGTTTCACCAAGTGATAACTCTGAACAAGTAGCTGCCAATGTGCTTAAACTAGAGCATTACCATTTTCCAAGAGTGATAGAAGAAGTTTTGAAGACTGTTTAGCCTTTCATTTTCTTGAATTTCTTAAAATAAATAAGCGGCAGCTCCTTATAGTTTATCTGATGGTGCTCTATCCAGATGGTGATAAGGCGTTCGGATAAGAAGCCGAAAATTCTTTCTTGGTAGCCTGTATATTTTTTGAGGTCAAATGTATCTTCTAGTTTAAAAAGTATATCAAAAAGCCAGGTCATTAGTTCATTGAAAGTGTCATACTTTAGAATGAACATATTATTGGCGAAAAGTCGGTTTCCTTCTAATACCTTTTCAAAACTTGGTATATAGTCTGGATAGTCTTTTTTTAGAATTCTTTCAATAGCGTTTAAATCTTCCAGATTATGATAACGTCTATAATGCTCTTTTATAGTGTATCTAAACTTACGCCTTACTGGCATGATAGCGTCATACTGCTCTAAAATGGCTTTAATCTCAGTAGGGGTAATTATTTTATCTTTCCAGAAATTGACATTTCCTGTATAAATTAAGCCATAGCGTTTTTTGAATAGACCAGCAGGATAATAACTAAGTCGCTTAAGCTTATAAAGAAGAGGCTCTGTTTTAGCAGTAAAATGCCTCCTATAGTGAGTACTGCCAACAATATCAGCTTTTTGATTTTTCCATATCCAGTATAAGCCAGTAAGTTCGCTGTAATACTTGTTCTTATTAGAAATATTGTCGCCAGTGTCGTCAGTTTTGAAATCCGTGACGGAAGCTCTGTTCTGGTTACCAACTAATAAATTGATATGCTCTTCCCCTTGAGAGAGGATAGGGCTGGGGCGAAAATGAAAGATGAATATTTTAATATTGCTAATGTCTTTGACTGCAAAATTGCTTTAAATTTTCTCAAATTCAGCTAATATAAGTGTTTTTTCACTCGGCAATAGTTATTTTCTTTCCTCCCATAATTTGTGAAATTATAAGTAGTTTTACTTTATGAAAGTTAATCCTTTGTACAAGATAATTCCGAAATTTATTAGACTAGAATTATTGAAAAAAAGAGTAGTCGAATATTTATCTAATCAAGAGTTAGATTCAGAAAAGACGATGATTTTAAATCATATCAAGAAAAATGGGCTTGCTGTTTTTCCTTATGACTTTATTCTCAAATATGATTACAGAACTATAAATGTAGAGAAAGACGATGAAAATGGTCTTTTTTATATGATTTGGGAAGGGAAAAGACTCTATTATAAAGATGGGATTAGGAAAACCAGGGCTCAAAAGTACTTTAATGGCTTGCTGCTAGAGCAAGATGTGGAGTCGCCTCATAGGTATTTAACCAAAGACTTTAAACTAAGTAAAGGTGATGTGTTAGTGGACGTAGGGGCGGCGGAAGCAAATTTTACTTTAAGTGCCATAGAAACGATTAAAAAGGCCTATGTTTTTGAGATGGATCCTCAATGGGTAAAAGCTTTAAACGCCACTTTTGCTCCATGGCAGGATAAAGTGGAAATTATCACGAACTATGTATCAGATATTACTGATGAAAAACATATTAGGCTGGATGACTTTTTTAATGAAAACCAGAAAGTAGATTTTATAAAGATGGATGTTGAAGGTGCGGAGTTCAAGGTTTTAAAAGGAGGGAAAAAAACAATTTCGAACCAAGAGAAAATAAGTGTTGCGGTTTGCACTTATCATAATCAGGAAGATGCAGAGGTTCTTGGAAATAAGTTGAAATCTTTAAAGCTTTCAACAGAGTTTTCTGACGGTTATATGCTTTTTCATTATGGTAAAGAGAATGTAGTAAAACCACCATATTTAAGGAAGGGTTTGCTGCGAGGTTGGAAAAACTAACTACCAAAAATAATTTGCCATAAACGGAACAATGTTTAAGCGAGGTCAAATGGTGAAAGCCTAAAATGCGGTAGAAATAAGTCTGATTGTATGTTTAACTTGATGTTTTTACTGAAATGTCAGGCTCCAATGCATACTCCAAGAAATCGATATTTGATTAACCTTGACTAAGAAAGCGGCTGTTCTGGTTACCAAAAGTAAATTGATATGCTCTTCCCCTTGAGAGAGGAGAGGGCTGTGGCGAAAATGAAAGATGAATACTTTAATATTGCTAATGTCTTTGACTGCAAAAACGCTTCATTTTTCTGATAAAAGAGCTTTTATTAGAAAGGCAATATTCGTTTGAAAAATGATTTTTTTCTCGATTTACTATTTTTCTCTAATTCTTCCAGAATCAAATCACTCTTCCATTCTTTAGGGATTTTCATTTTCAGGGTGTTTTCCCATTCTTTTCTTTCGCTGGAAGAGGCATCGTAAAAAACTTTCTTCTTTAGTAAAGGGTAGCCTTTATTGATTATTTCTTTAGGTTTAGTATGAGCAAGGTTTTTAGTATAGTTATTTTCCGTTTCTATGTAAACGTATGGCTTTAGCCCGGCTTTCAAGAGATATTGGCTAAAACCAATTTCCCATTCATTGAAAATAAGTTTTTTTAAGTTTTTTTGGTTTTCTTCTTTAAAAACTGGATTTGCATCAAAGTATTCTAGAAATGTGGAAAGAGCATTGATGGCTAATTCATTCAGTACTATAAAATTATTTTGGACATGATAATTACGATCTTGTGTGGGGAACAAAGGCTTTTCGTTTGAATCTAGCAAACCCCAAAAGTCCACTTCTTGTTTTCTGCCGTCTTTAAAAATGTTGCCAAGGTTCTGTAATAGGATATTGCTGTCGTTTACAATAGCTATTTCGGAGTATTTATTTAAACGCCTAGTAATGGCAAATTTGTAAAACATGCCAAAGTCGTGGCCCTCATTTTTTCCGAAATGAAGACGAACGTTTTCTTTGAAATTAGCTATTACATCAATGTCTCTTTTATTAGTAAGTAACCTTACCTCATCAAAATGAGAAGCAAGTTCATTCACATAAACCTGAACATTATGTGGTATGCAGTTCCGTTCACTATAGTGAATGAATATGCAAATGGTATTTTTTTTTGTTGACACGACTAGTTTGTTTCTGGTAGATATGGTAGGATGCTGAGATTATCGCTATCCTTTAAATCAATTTTATACAATATTGATATAACCTACACTAGTCGTGTTCATTAAGTTTTACTTTTATTTATTATTCGGTAGGTAAGAGAGGCTTGTCATCTCTTATTTTTGGCAAAAAAAAGTAAAACTCTTGTTTTTGTTTATTGGAATTCTGGCCAATATTTTTTGATTTTTTTTCTTAGAAAGGAAACACTTCGTGCCAACTGATCCATACCATCTACACCATCTTCAATACTAATCCATCCATCAAAACCTACCCTTTTAAGTTCAGTGAAAATAGCGTCATAATCATTTAAGCCTTTTCCTATTTCGCCATGGCTTAGTCTTTTTGCGTAACCTACGGAGCCACCTTCTTCGTTTTTCAAATCTTCTATGGTTCCAGAGAGTAAGTATCGGTCGCTGGCATGCATGGTCACCACTCTGTCAGAAACTCTGTAAAGTAACTCTAGCGGGTCTTCTCCTGCTAAAAAGGTATTGCTAGGGTCATAGTTTACACCAAAATTCGGATGGTCAATTTTATTAACCAGTGCACAGAATACGTCCATTTTCTGAGCAAACTCTGGGTACTCCCAAAAATCGTCTTTGTAATGATTTTCTAGAATGAGGGTAATGCCTTTTTCTGCAGCTAATGGCAAACAGGCTTCTATGCAAGCCGCAGCTAAAGACACACCTTCGTCAATACTTAGTTCTGGTCTTCGCTGTCCGCTTAATACTCGGCAGTAAGACCCACCAAGAATGTGAGTCATCTCAATCCATCTTTTCTGTTTTTCTATTTCTTTTTCACGAAAAGCGGCATCAGGGTGCGTGAAATCAGGAGAACAGCAGAGCATAGGAATTGTTTTTCCATGGCTTTCTACTTCTTTTCTAAATTTAGGCCAGTTGCTTTCGTCTTCCATTTCTAGAAAACCTGCGTACCATTCTAAACCACTAATATCTAATTTGACGGCAAGTTCTATCCATTCAGAAACCTTCATAGTACCTTCTTTACAAAGTTCTTGCATAAAGGCTTTTGGGAAAGCTGCGAGTTTGGGCATTTTTTTATTTTTTAGTTTAATTATGAGAACCGTTCCAGGTTTTTGGTAAGTTTCTTCCAATCATGGGAAATTGTTCCCAATCAAATATTTGAGCACTAAGCGGACCACAGTCATCAGAAATCAATAAGCAAGCCGCGGCCGCAATTTCTTCTGGTTTAAAAAGACGTTTAGACGGAGCAAAAATAGATGGGAGCTCTTTATACCAATCGTCTTTCATGCCCTGTTGAGACTTTATGTTTTTCTCATTGTCTGTCAATACCCAGCCTGGGTTTATCTGGTTTACTCTTACTCCTTTTTCTCTAAAAAGACTATCGCCAAGATTTCTTGTCAAGGTCATTAAAGCTCCTTTAGAGATACTGTAGGCCAGTAAATCGGGCTCTCCACCCCAAGCATTGATAGAACCAATGTTTAATACACAACCTCCGTTTTTTGACAGCTCCTCTGATGCGGCTTGAATAATAGCCAAAGGTGCTATGGTATTAACTTCCAAAACATTTTTGAGGAAAGTGCTGTCTGTTGTGTCTAGAGTCGAGGATACTATGGTGGCAGCGTTATTTATGACAACGTCAATTTTTTTATAAGCTTCAAGCGTCTTTTTTACGAGTTGGCTTGGAGCATCAGGGGCTGTAATGTCTATGGTAAGGGCTAGGGCATTTTCAGCCCCAAGCTCTTTAACTAGTTCAATTCCCAGTTCGTGGTCAAGGCCATTTAGTGTTACTTTTCCTCCTTCTTTAACCACCATTTGGGCTATGGCTTTGCCAATACCGGTATAGGAGCCTGTAATTAAGACTACTTTATTTTTTAGTCTCATTTTATACAGGTTTTAGTACACTTTTAATTACTTTTCCAGAGTGCATTTGTTCAAATGCTTCATGCCAGTCTGTGGTTTCCCATACACCGCCAATAATTGGTTTAACATCTAGTTTTTCGCTAGTAAGCAGGGCAAGCACTTTTTCCCAAATAGGCCAGTTATGACTGAAGCTTCCCTGAAGTGTTACGTTCTTTTGGACTAAAGCATCTATTGAAAAGTTTAAGGGCTGTGGTCCCCAACCTACTTTCGTGATTTGACCTTTAGGTCTAACTAAATCAAGTGCTATTTTGAGTGTTTGGCTAATTCCTGCTGCGTCTATCACACAGTCGGCACCTAGTCCATCATATTCGGTTGCCCAAGGTTTGGCATCGCCAATAATAGTGGTGAAACCATAGCTTTTAGCTGTTTCTAACCTGCCTTTGTCAGATTCTAAGCCTACCAAAGCTACATCTGCACCGCATAGCTGAGCCATAGCAGCACATAATATACCTATGGTACCTGGCCCTAATACCACCACGCGGTCTCCTGGACGAATATTAGAGTTCATTACCACGGCATTGTAAGCCACAGAGCATGGCTCTGTTAAGCAAGCTTGTTCAAAAGGAAGACTGTCAGGTACGTGATGGAGGCATCTGGCTGGTACTTTTACGTATTTTGTCATGGCACCGTTTACGCCATAGCCAAAACCTTTTCTGTCTGGGTCTAAGTTGTATAGTCCCTGTCTGTTTAGTGGGCTCGCCTCATTGATTTGGGCGGCAGTTTCACTTACCACTCTATCGCCTTCTTTCCAGTTAGTGACGTTTTTTCCAAGTTCAATAATTCTTCCGCCAAACTCATGGCCAAGAACTACTGGATAGTTTACATGCCAACTGTGGTCTGAAGTCCATTGGTGTAAGTCGCTACCACAAACGCCTACATTCGCTACTTCTAGTAAAACATCACTTTCTCCAATGATGGGTTTTTCTATTTCTCTTATTTCTACACTTCCTTGTTTTGAAGAAAAGTTAACAACGGCTGCTGATTTCATTATGGTGTATTATGGTTTTGGGTTGAATTTATTAGACATTGCCGTAGGCATGAATTTTATCACAGATAAGCCTTAAAGAACTTTCTAAGTCACCTGAGGCTGTTTTGAATGCGTCTGCATCAATGGTTAGAGGAGCACCAAGAACTACTAATGGAGCTCCATAAGATGGACAAGCTATTGCTTGCTCAAGTGATAGTCCACCAACTGCCTGAACGGGCACATTGACGGCATTTACTACCTCTCTTAGTTGGTCAAGAGGATTTGGCATTTTAAGACCTTGAGCAGCTATGCCGCGTCTTTCGTCATAGCCTATATGGTGTATCACGTAGTCACAGCCTAGGTCTTCTAAACGTTTAGCTCCGGCTATCATGTCAGGGCAACCTAAATTGTCTCCCATCACTTCTACACCGTAATCTTTACCTGCTTGTACCACCACTTTTATGGTTTCTTCATGGGCTCTGGCCATCACCACCACGTGTGTGGCTCCAGCTTTTGCCATCATTTCGGCTTCTAAGTAGCCTCCATCCATTGTTTTTAGATCTGCTACTATAGGTATTTTAGGAAAAGCTTCTCTAAGCTTTCTGACGCCATGGAGGCCTTCGGCCAAAATTAAGGGCGTACCGGCTTCAAGCCAGTCTACACCAGCTCTCAAGGCTAGAGCGGCGGTTTCTAGAGCTTCATCAATATTAGTTAAATCCAACGATATTTGGACAATTGGTTTCATGGCTTTATAGGAATAGGTTGAATATTATTAACACAGATAAATAAAAAATAAATAGAATTATTTCCTGAATAATTATCAGTATTTGATATGAAAGTAGGGCTATTTCCTAGTTATGCCAATCGGATAGGACGAAAAATATAGTAAAGGAGGTTTGACTATAACGTATATGTGGTTTGTGTAGATGAAATATATTCCTGTTAAAAAGATTCTTTATTGACTTCGTCTTCTCGCTGAATTTCGTAGGCCTTATCTACAATGCTTTTTATGATTTTGTCTAAGTCATGCGTGCTTTCTTCTAAATGGTCTAGAAGTTGATTTTTCTCACTGTCTATAAGTGTAGGGTCAGTTTTGATGAGATGGCTGATGGCCAGAATGTTAGCCACAGGCTTTCTTACTTCGTGGCTTTGCTGCCAAGCTATTTTTTTCAAAGCCTTGTTTTGCTCTAGCACCTTATTTCTAGATTTTATTAAGGAATTGGCCTGAGGGAAATAAATATAGCGTACCTCTAAAGCAATTATAATAATAGAGATTAAAGCTAAAATGATTTCTAATAAAACTATTCCCGAAACCTTCTCTTGAGATTTCATTTCCATAGCATTAACAATGGCATCCATTTCTTCCAGTAATAATCGCTGATTATTATTAACGCCTTCTAGATTTAGCTCACCGTTCTGTTCAAAATTTGAAATGATATTATCTGCAAAAGTATATCGCTCATTGAGCTTTTGAAGCATTTGAACTATTTCAGGAGATTTAATGCCACTTAGTGATAATTCTTGGCTGCCATGAATAAGTGCTAAATGAGAAGTTTTAGCTAGGTCAAAAGTTTCTTTGAGGGTGTTAAGTTCTATAGATTTTTGTGAAAGTTGATAGAATTGAAGATTAAGCTGCTGGCTAAGCATTCTTTGCCTACCTGCTATGTTAATTTGTTTGGCATCTTGCTTAATGGTAGTTAGGGCATATTGAATCAGGAGCTGATTGAGACAAATTAAACCAATGGTCAGGAAAACCCCTAAAATGTACTTCTTCTTTATATAAGTTAATCAAGTGTGGAAATTAATTAACACAAAAGTAGTCTATCTGCTTATCATTAGATGATTAAGCTTAAAAGAACATGCCTAAGTTAAAAATGAAGCCACGTACACCTAAATAAGGAACAGACTTAATGGCGGTAATTTCGGCTCTTTCTTCTCCTACAGTCACATCAAAATAGGTTTCACTTAATCTAAATCGGTCTACTATTTTATCTTCTAGGTATTTTCTGTCGCTTTCGTCTAACCTTGATAATATAGAGGTTTCTACTTTAGCATAAACGCTTTTAGCGGCACCAAAATGTGGGCCTACCAAAATAAAATCTAGGACAAATCTTTCGCCTAACTTAAATTGTTTACCCACCATTAATCCACCAGAAATGGTTTTAATATCGAAATGAATGGGTACTTTGTCAAGCGTATAAACGGTGCCATCATACCTCGCTTCTAAAGATGCAGGAACTAACGCGTCAAAGTCTTCAAACTGACCAAAAACACTCACGAAAAAGCGATTTCTTTTTTCACCAAAATAGTACTTCAACTCTGGTGAATAACTTTTAACACCTATCTGAGCCAAATTGACAAATATGTATTCAAAATCGACACCAGTGATACCAACACCATGCTTTTTTGCAAGCTTGTCAAATTGGTCACCGAAAGGAATTGATTTTTGAGGACGGTAAATGAATGAGTTACTGAAAGATAAATTTGGTGTTAAAGCCCTTTCGTAATTCACAGATATAATACCAGTGGCTAAACCAGTGGCATTTACCTTTATACTGTTTTTGAAGTCTGACTGAGCAGAAAGGAATAAAGGAAAAGCACAAAGAAAAAATATGATTTTACGCAAAACTCAGAAGTTTAATTGACCCAAAACCTGTTTGGTATATGTTATTTGTTTTTGACTTAAATCTAAGTGTGTCACAAAACGTACCAAATGTTTACCGAAGGTAACACATTTTACATTTTGCTTTTCTAGCACAGTAACGAAGTCTTTGGCCAAAATACTATTGGCTAACTCAAAAATTACAATATTGGTTTTAATAGGGTACACTTTTTTCACCCAAGACTTGCCCTTTAGAGCCTCACCAATCTCTTTTGCCACTGTATGGTCTTCTTTTAAACGCTCCACCTGATGGTCTAAGGCATAAATTCCTGCAGCTGCTAAAAGCCCTGCCTGTCGCCAGCCACCACCCCAAGCTTTTCTTTGTCTTTTAGCTTTAGCTATGAGTTCTGATGAACCAATGAGCACAGAGCCAATAGGGCAGCCAAGCCCTTTTGAAAGGCAAATAGAAATGCTATCAAACACTTGACCGTAATCTTGTGGTGTTTCTGAAGTTTCTACCAAAGCATTAAAAAGCCTTGCACCGTCAAGGTGAAGTTTTAGGTTATTTTCTTCACAAACGGCTTTTATCTTTTTTATTTGTTGAAAATCATAATAAACCCCACCGCCTTTATTCATGGTGTTTTCTAAGCATACTAAGACGGAAGGAGGAAAATGAAAATCATCTGTTGGGTTTATGGCATCTATAATTTGCTCTGCTTTTAAAAGTCCAGAGTCGCTTTGAATTGTTTTGGTAGTGGCTAAAGCATTTGCCGCTATTCCGCCACCTTCGTATAAATAGACATGAGCCTTATCAGCACAAATAACCTGCGTGCCTGGAGATGTTTGTGCTTTTATAGCTAGCTGATTTGCCATGGTGCCAGAGGCACAAAAAAGAGCGGCTTCCATGCCAAATAATTTAGCCACTTTAGCTTCCAACGCATTTACCGTGGGGTCGTCACCAAAAACGTCATCGCCTAGCGGTGCTGAAAACATGGCTTCTTTCATGCCTTCGGTAGGCTGGGTGATGGTGTCGCTTCTAAAGTCTGCTATCATTATTATTGATTATATAAATCTGCTGCAAAATTAATCATGCTGGGCTGAATGTCTTAATTTTAAAAAAGAGTTTATATTTCGGATCTATTTCTGTGAAAAGAAGTAAGTAGTAATGTAAAGCTTGACTGATAGTCGATTAGAGAAAATTATACTAAAACGTAGATAAATTGATAAACGAATTTTTTACTAAAGTTAAAGAGAATCCATATTTGCAGAAGTTCCGCAAGGCTTCCATAGCTCTTTATCGAAAGGTTTTTAAGTTTAGTGTGTTTAACAGAACGGAGTTCAAAACAGCTTCACTAAAAAGCAAATTTCTTAGACTGCTTTACACATTCGGTTTACTTCTAGTAGCTTTTGTTTTTGCTTTAGAAAGTAACTTCTTATGGCTCTTTGGCGATATGCCTACCATGAGTGAAGCCCGAAATACTAAATTGGCGGTTCCTTCTGAAATATATTCTTCAGACGAAAAGCTACTGGGTTTATTTTATGTAGAAAATCGTAGTCCTATTCCTTTTGAAGAGATTGACTCATTGACCATAAAAGCACTTATTTCAACAGAGGATGCTCGGTTTTACCTACACAATGGTTTGGACTTAGTATCTCTTTCGGGAGCTATATTTTCAACATTAACAGGAGATAAAAGAGGAGGGAGTACCATTCACCAGCAATTGGTAAAAAATATTTACAATACACGTCATAAGAACTCACGAGGACTGTTAGGACACATCCCTGGTCTTTCTACGCTAGTAGCTAAAATTAAGGAGTGGGATACAGCGATTAAATTGGATTGGTTCTTTGAGAAGAATGAGATATTAGCATTGTACCTAAATGCGGTGGATTTTGGTGATAATACCTTTGGGATTAAGCTGGCAAGTGAGCATTTCTTTTCAAAAGCACCACAAGATTTAGAACTGCATGAAACGGCACTGCTGATAGGAATTCTTAAGGGGACGAGCTACTACAGCCCCAAAAGAAGACCTGAAAGAGCATTAGAGAGAAGAAATGTGGTGCTGGAACAAATGCTGAAGTATAATGACATTGACAGCGTGACCTATGAAAAAGCCATCAAAAAACCATTGGGGCTAAAAATTACAGAGATTAACAAAGAAGAATCTAGTGCTCCATATTTCAGAACCATGCTTAGGCCACTTTTGATAGAGTGGTGTGAGGAAAACGATTATAACTTGTTTGCCGACGGATTAAAAATATATACCACCATCAATTCCAAAATGCAGACCAATGCCGAGGAAGCGGTGAAAAGCCATTTGACAGAAATTCAGCGAAGCTTAGATTATGAGCAGGGTTCTTACAAATATTGGTTTAAGAAAAAGATAGCGGAGGAAAAAGCAGCTTTTAAAAGAGAGAATCCAAGAGAAAAGGAAATTCCTGAAATGCCAACGGAGGCGGTACTAAACAAGTTGATTAAACAGTCTGGCTCTTATAAAAACTTCAGAAGTGCAGGATTGACAGAAGCCGAGGCTCTGGAAGCCATGACAAAACCACATCCTACAGTTTTGGCAACACATACTGGTGAAAAGAAAATGACCATTTCGGCGTTAGATTCCATCATGTACATGTCGCAGTTTTTGCAAGCAGGTCTTTTGAGTATTGACCCTACTAACCTTCATGTGAGGGCTTATGTGGGTGGGAGTAATTATGATTACTTTAAATATGACCACGTGGTGCAGGCCGGCAGGCAGCCAGGAAGTGCTTTTAAGCCTATCATTTATGCATCTGCATTAGAAAATGGCTATGCTGCGTGTACCACTATTATAGATAAACCTTTTAGCATGGAGACTAGTATAGGTGGCAAGCAAACCACTTGGGCTCCTAAAAACTCAGGAGGAACCTACACTTTTGGTCCCGTTAATCTTAGAAGAGCTTTGGGAACTAGTATTAATTCTGTTGCCATTAGAGTGTTACAAGATGTGGGAACTAGTAAGGTGATAAAAACGGCCGAGAAGCTGGGTATTCAGTCAAAACTAGATAATAACCTCTCTTTAGCTTTAGGGACTAGTAATGTTACGCTGCTGGAATTGACACGAGCATACCTGCCATTTGCTAATCAAGGTTTGAGTGGCGATGTGGTTTTGTTTGATAAAATTGTAGATAAAACTGGCGAAGTAGTTTACGAGCATAAGCAAGATTTAAAGCAAGTTTTAGCCCCTGAGCATGCTTATGAAATGTCTTACCTTTTACGCGGTGCGGTAGAAGAAGGTGGCGGAACAGCAAGACGACTGTATAATTACGGCATACCTTATGGTAATGAGATTGGCGGAAAAACAGGCACTACAAATGACTATGTAGACGCTTGGTTTATGGGCGTAACCGCCAATTTAGTGACTGGCGTTTGGGTAGGTTGTGATGATAGCCGAATTCACTTTACCTCTGGCAATGGGGCAGGAGGAAGGGCTGCTTTACCCATTTTTGGTAAGTTTCTGCAGGCTTCTTATGCTGATAAAGAAATAGGTTTAGAAAAGACCACCTTTACAAAACCAGAGGATTTTGATAGTGCTTTGTTGAATTGTCATTTTGTACCTGTGGTAGAAGATTCTACAGCTACGGATAGCCTAGCGGTCAATCAGGACTCGCTGCTGATTCAACGTAGAGATGAGTTCAGAGCCTTAGATGTGGAGACCATTGAAATTAAACAACCAACCTTAGAGTAGGAGTTTTTTACTTCATGCTAATAAAAGCATAAATATAATTAATCTTTATACCGCCCTGTACTGTTTGAGAACGGTTAAAATTCTACCTTTAGTTGCTTTGATATGTTTGTATGATATAAGAATTTTGACTGTTGGAGTTTACAGGGTGTTGATTTTTTTGTTTCGTTTTTTTACAATAAAAAAATGAAATCCCTGCCGGAAGGCAAGCGTATAGAAAGCAAGCGTATAGAAAGGGGGATGCCTTTTCTAAGTATTGAGAGGTTCTTTTAATTCAATCCAACGTTTTTTAATAAGATAGCTATGCTTGCTTTTTTAGAAACTTTCTAGATTAAAGTCTTTGTGCAACAATGCACTAATGGCTAGGTCTTTTTGTGATAGTAGCATTGTATATTTACATACATTACCTTTCTAAGAACCTATTTACAACATTATGCCGAATTACAACTTAACTGTAAATGACACCCGCTATAAAATTGAGGCGGAAGAAGATATGCCCCTTCTTTGGGCTATCAGAGACCTCGTAGGTCTTAAAGGAACTAAATATGGCTGTGGAATAGCTCAATGTGGAGCGTGCACGGTTCATTTGGATGGTATGCCTGTAAGAAGCTGCCAAATGCCATTAGGTTCTATTTCAAAGAAACAGAAAATCACGACCATAGAAGGAATAGGTTCTGAAGAAACCCTTCATGCTGTACAAGAAGCATGGGTAGAAGAGCAAGTACCGCAGTGTGGCTATTGCCAGTCGGGTCAAATAATGTCGGCAGTAGCTCTTTTGGAGCAAACTCCAAAGCCAAACGAAGAAGATATTACGAGCTACATGAACGGAAACTTATGTAGATGTGGGACCTATGATAGAATCAAAAAAGCTATCAATAGAGCATCAGGTCAATTATCAAAATAAGCACAGAAAATCATGAGCAATAAAAATACAAGAAGAGACTTCCTTAAGGTTTCATCACTAAGCGGATTAGGATTGGTTTTAGGTGTAAACACCTTGGCTAATGCTGCTTCTGTTAAGAAAATTACAGCCAAAGTGCTGGAATTGGAGATAAATCCATTCATAATTATTTCTACCGACGACACCATTACACTGGTGAATAGTCGCCCAGATATGGGGCAAGGTTCTACTCAAGCGGTGCCATCTATTTTGGCAGAAGAACTAGAGGTAGACTTAAGGAAAGTAAGAATTATACAGTCTGACGGTAAAGCCAAATACGGTTCGCAGCAATCTGGCGGAAGTAGTACTGTAAGAGGTTTATGGACCAGCTTACGTAAAACGGGTGCAGCCGCCAAAGAGATGTTGATAGAAACTGCTGCTAAACGGTGGAAAGTGTCAATAGACCAGTGCTATGCTGAATTAGGGAAAGTCCATTTAAAAGGTTCTGACAAAGTGTTTACCTATGGTGAATTGGCTGAAGAAGCAAACCTACTAGAAGTACCTAAAAATCCTAAACTTAAGGATGCTAAAGACTTTAAATATTTAGGCAAGTTTCACAAACGTCTTGACGTGCCTAGCCGCGTAACGGGCAAAGCTGTTTTCGGAATTGATGTGGTGGTGCCTGATATGCTTTATGCTGCCAGTGTGCATGCTCCGTCTATTGAAGGAAAAATTGTGAGTATTGACGATAGTGCTGCTCTTAAAATTTCGGGTGTAAAGAAAATTGTAAGGTCAAAAAGCTTTTTCCCTGGAGGAGAAAACGAGTCTGTGGCAGCAGTGGCTACCAATTATTGGTCGGCTCTGAAAGCCAGCAGATTATTAGATATAAAATGGTCAAATGGCGATTTAGACAAAACACTAAACTCAGACAAATATGTGGCTGATATGTACAAAGCTGCTGAGTCTGAAGGAGTGCGTTATGAAGAGGATGGTGACTTTAATGCCTATTTTAAGGCATCGGAGAATACTTTAGAAGGGATTTACGAAACACCATTTTTATCTCACTCGGCCATAGAGCCTGTGAATGCTACGGCTCATGTGAAGCCAGATGGTTCTGTGGAAGTTTGGGCACCTATTCAGGGACCAGACGGAGCCATAGGAGATGCCGCAGGAGTTTTGGGTATTTCACCAGATAAAGTGAAAATTAATGCCACACTTTTGGGAGGTTCTTTTGGGCGTAAAGCCTTTATGAATTTCATGAAAGAGGCCATTGATATTTCTAGGCAAGTTCAGTCTCCAGTGAAGTTAATTTGGCCAAGAGAAGAAGATATGGCTCAGGGACCTTATAGACCTGCCATGCTGAGTAAAATGCAAGGTGTGATAGGTAATGGAAATACCCTAGATGCTTTGAGTCACCAAGCCATTGGCGAGTCTATTCAAGGCCAGCACTGGAACGCACTTTTACCTTATAAAGCAGATGGCTGGTTAGGTGGAGAGCTTTCTCAAGAGAATCATAAATACAAATTTGGAACACATAAAGTAACCTATAGCCGTGTAGAAACGCCAATCCCGATTCTTTGGTGGAGGTCTGTTTATGCGTCTAACTTTGGTTGGGGACAAGAATGTTTTATAGACGAAATGGCTCACAAAGCAGGAAAAGACCCAATAGCCGCCAGAAAGGAATTACTAAAAGGCAATGAGCGAGACTTAAAGGTTATCCAGAAACTGGAGGATGTTTTAGCTACTTACGGTGCATTACCAGCAGGACATAAAAGAGGCGTAGCCATGTTCCGTTCTTTTGAAACCATGAGTGCAGCGGCTTTGGAGGTGAAGAAAGGAGAAAACGGCATAGAAATAGTCAAAGTGACGTCTGTAATAGACTGCGGTCAATACGTAAATCCTGACCACGTAAAAGCACAAACAGAAGGAAATATAGTGATGGGAATATCTGCAGCGGTAAAAGGTGGAATAACCTTCTCTAATGGCAAATGCGACCAAAGTAACTTCCATGATTATAACTTCATGCGAATGGCCGAAATGCCAAAAGTGGACATTCATATCATAGAAAACCAGGAAGCACCAGGAGGAGTAGGAGAGCCAGGCTTACCGCCAATAGCCCCTGCTCTAGGAAATGCCATTTTCAATCTGACAGGCGAAAGACACAGGAAACTGCCTTTGGATTTGAGTGTGGTTTAGAGGACAGGAATTTTGTTAAGATTTTAGAATCCGTATGCCGTTTGGTGTGCGGATTTTTAGTTTTATAATTCATAGCAGATAGTCAGAATATTCGTTCGGACGGACTACTATTTTTTTGTTAGCTTAGTTCAGCAAACTAGAATACAGGAGTGCTTTATTAGTAGTAAAAATACCTGACAAGAAGTACTAAAATAATTGTTAAAACAGCCTTTAATGCTAGCCATTTTAACTCCTGCTTTTTTTGCTCAGGATTTAAAGAAAGGTATCTCCATAACAAGTATCCAATAGCAAGGGATAGTCCTCCAACTACTGTGAAAAAATTGTTAAATTTCCTGTGTATCGCTATTATCACTAGGATAAGAATGAGCTCGAGAATAGTTGTAATGATTTTTTTTGATTTCATATGGCCTTGTGTTTAACTTGGATTTAGATTATTTCTACACAATTTAATACATATTTTAGTCAAGATTAACCTTTAAAGGGTAATTTCGATTTGTAGGCTAATAACAATATAATTCAGTTTCGCTCAGCTCTTCAAAGTCTTTACAAACTTTAAGAAAATAGTTCCTTGGTCTCCGGACCTATCTTTTGGCGTGAATGGACTGTTCTCGTCTATCGCTCGAACTGACAATAGAAGTATTCAAATACAGAGCAGTTAAAGGTAATTTATAACTGTCAGTCCGAGCGAAGCCGAGGACTTGTTATTGTTCATGGGCTTGAGTTTTTTGGTAGTAAATGGACTGTTCTCGTCTATCGCTCGAACTGACAATAGAAGTATTGAAATAGAGCAGTTAAAGGTGATTTATAACTGTCAGTCCGAGCGAAGCCGAGGACTTGTTACAGTACGTGGACTTGAGTTTTTTGGTAGCGAATAGACTGTTCTCGTCTATCGCTCGAACTGACAATAGAATTATTCAAATACAGAGAGGTTATAGACCATTTTAACTGTGTCAACCCCCGTCTGTCCAACGGGCAAGTCGCGGGCTCGTTATAGTACTTGGAGTTTATGTTTCCGTAAACTGTTTTTAGTGAGTGTTTTAGAGTGCCATGTCACCCAAATGTCATATCCCATTTATCAAATGACGTATCAAATACAATGTGTAAATTTGAAAAGTATTTAAGTTCAAATAACCTTTGCAGCGAATTTTAGATAAATGATGAAACAGCCAGATTTAGGTAAGAAAATTTTAGAATTACGATTGGCCAAAGGCTTAACCCAAAGCGAACTCGCAGATGAATGTAATGTTAGTCTGCGAACTGTTCAACGAATAGAAGCTGCTGAGGTAATGCCAAGAAGCTATACCATAAAACTGATTTTTGAAACCCTAGATTTTGATTATTTCAAGCCTCCTGTCAAGTCTGAGACATTGAAAAAGAAAACGCAAAACGGGCTAGCGTCATTTTCTGAAAAATTTGACAGCACTTTTAACTTAAAAACAAAGGAAATGAAAGCGATAGTTTATGTTAGCGTCTTATGCGTGGCCTTGGCAGCCTTATTTTTTGGGATAGCGGAGTTTCGAAATTCTGGTATAAATAGAGTGGACCAAGCCACTTCTACTAATATGAATCCGAATTTTGTAAGGTGGTTTAATGCTGGGCAAATGGATTCAATAGGTTCTGTTTATCTACCTGATGCATACATTATGCCAATAGACCATGAAAGAGTTCAGGGAAGGCAGGAGATTATTAATTACCATCAAGACCTTTATGATATGGGGTTTCGTATGACGAGCCTTACTCCAGAGGAACTTATCAAATCTGATTCTATAGCGGTAGAAAGAGGGGTCTGGAAGGGTGTTAATAACGGAAGCTTTTCTGGCACCTATTTAACACAGTGGAGACTTGTGGATGGGCATTGGTATATAGGAAATGATATGTCTAGTGCTAATTAAAAGCCTTCTAAAAGTTTTTACAAATTATGGAGTTTAAATAAATGACATTTATCTCACTCCACCTTTTCATCAAAACGCTTATCTAAAAGATTCAATCTTTTAAGATTGTTGCCACAAACAAAGTAAACGTCTTTAGTAAATGATATTTCTGTGCCTTCCGCATTGATGGAGGTCAGTTCAGTTAATACTTGGTCTGAGCCCTCCCATGCAATTTGTAGTTTGTTGGTGGTTTTGTTAAAAGTCCAATTTCCCTTTATGTAAGTCTGGTTGTTTTCTGCCAAAACGGTGGCACTTCCATCTTTCCTAAATAAAATTTCAACATTACAAGCTCGGCTATTTTTACTTTGCCAAAAATACCCCTCTGCAGTTAACTGACTTTCAAGAGTGTCTATTTGTTCTTGTGTTACTTCTCTTTGGGTTTGTTCCTTGTTTGACGTGCTACTATTACAACCTAATGCTACCATCGTGGTCAAGAGTATGGCGAAGTATTGAATGTTTTTCATTGTATTTGTTTGATGCTATACCATTCTGTTTTCTTAATCTTAACAGAAATTGTTACTACGTTTTAATTGACTAATATATGAGTCAAAAAGATATTTAAAGGTATATCGCCTAATATACGAGGTTAAACCAGTCTTTCCTTCTAGCTAAGGATAAATTGGGAGTTTTAGGAGGTTGAAGTTTTAGCTGCCAGTTCAGCATCCATCTGATAAGCTCTAGGAGGGAACAACATAAATAAAAAGAGGCTGTCTCAATGTTATGAAACAGCCTCTTTTAGCAATTGAAGTGAATTGTATTACAGGTTTTTCCCAACAAAATCATTGAAAGAGTCTTTCATTTCAACAAATAGTTTTTTGAATGTTTCCATTCTATCAGTCAAATCAGTTTTTTCGGCCATTTTTCTATGGTCAGATGCTACTGGATTTTCCTTAATGTTTTCTTCTATGGCATCTTCTGAAACTTGAATGTCATGGTTTAGAATATCAATTTGTTCTTTTTGAATGACAAATTGATTCTGGAATTGCTCTACAGACTTTTTGATTTCTTGAGCAGTATTTTGAATACTTACCTCAGAGAGTCGGTTTTTAAGAATTGTTAAATCATCAGCATAAAATGCTAACTCTTCTTGCCATGTTTTATGTGCTTTGTGTAGGTCTAATAAATATTCCTTTTCCATTTTGTTAATTTGTTTTTGTTAGAACAAAGTAATGAAATGTGTTTCCATAATATCATGAGCAATATCAGTGTGTAAACTGTTGGTAAACAGTAGAGTTTAATTATTAATTGTTTTATTCTTTTCTATTAGTGAGTCCATTAAAAAGAATTTAAATTAGGTGTTAATTAGTAAATTATAATAGCTAATGAAGGTCATGTAAATAGCTGTTTGAAATCATAATTCATGTTTATATAATTTCCAAACTTGGGATTAACAAAAGGATACTAACATGAAAAAAATAATACTCGCTACCGACTTTTCTAAAGGTGCTGCTAAAGCAGAAGAAATGGCTATTGCGATAGCTAAAATACATATAGCAGAAATTGTTCTTCTTTACTGCTCCACACCAACCTATGTAGACCCCACCATGCCAGGCGGAATGGTAGTCATATTAGATGATGGAAATGAAAAGCTATTTGAAGATAAACTTACGGCTAAAGCTAGGAGTATTCAAGAGCAAGGTGTTCGTACAAGCTATAAGCAAAGTACAGGAAGTGTTACAGAGGGCATCAAAAGCTTAATAGAAGAGCAAGAAGCTGATTTCGTAATCATGGGAAAAACAGGTGCTACAGGTTTTTTAGAAAAACTAATAGGCAGCACTACAGAATATGTTATCAATAATATTAAAATTCCATTATTGGTAGTACCCGAAATGGCAAAGTCTGTTAAAATTGATAGAATTCAATATGCTACAGAATTAGAGTATGATGAAAATGAAATATTGGCGGAAGTTTTTGGTATAGCTAAAAAACTCAAAGCTGGTGTAGACCTGGTCAATGTTTCGTCTGACAAGCAATTAGACCTAGTAGACAATAGTAAACTGATAGCTGGAATAAAAGAGACTTTCCCAAATGAGAAATTTGATGTGAAATCAGTTAGGTCAAACAGGGTAGAAAATGCCATTCTGGAGCTTTCTGAGAATCAAGAAAACACTGCTTTAGTGGTGGCATCACATCATAGAGGCTTTTTAGATGGTATTTTGAAGCCAAGTGTAAGTAAAAGCATTATTGCCAAAACTACGGTGCCCACTTTTGTGTATCATTTTGAATAGTAAGTACTCCACTGATATTAAGGATGTATAGGAGTATGAGTATGCTCAGGTTAGTGACGATTCTCACTGTCAGTCCCTCGTCTGCCGAACAGACAGGGAGCGAGGCCGAGGACTTGTTATAATTTGAATCTTTTTAGAGAATTGACTGTTCTCGACTATCGCTCGAACTGACAATAGTCGTTTTGATCCAATTGACTATAGAGTACCAGATAAGAAAAATAACCCACCTTAATAACTGTCAGTCCCTAGTCTCCCGAACGGGTAAGCCGAGGACTTGTTATAGTTCATGGGTTTAAGCTTTTCAATAGAAGGGTCTTTTAGCACTTTCATTTCACCGTGCAAAGCCAATTAAACTAAAAAACCGACGCCAAAATAAATTGACATCGGTTTAAAACTAGTGTTGTAGTAATCTTAAGAAACACTAATTTAAATTTAAAACACACCTATAAAGTGACTTCCTTCTATGTTTACTAGCTCTGCACCTTTGGTTACTTCGCCAGTTTCTGTGTTTACTACGTAAATGTTTCCGTTTTGACCTACGGCAGCTTGCGTTAGGTAGATGTCATTTCCGTCTACCACAAAACCTTGGTATTGGAATAAGTAGAAATCAGGGTCGTAAGGAATAGCATCAATTTTTTGAGCAGTTTTAGTATTTAGGTCTACTAAAGCAAAAAATCCTTGAGCACCTGCTACACCATCTGCAGAGCCATTATGACGGTAGGCTACCACTGCTTTTCCGTTTGCAGCTGGTCTCCATGCTAAAACGTAAGCACCATCTACACCTAAAGCATCATCAAGGTTAAAGTCATAAGAGTTATCATACTCGTTATTTGCATCAATTTTTAAGATATGAGAACCTTCAGGGTCGCTTTGGTTAGCTTGGTATACACTTCCATTGTACTCAAAAGCATTGATACTACGGTATCCGTTAGTATTTCCGTGTCCTACAGTAGAGGTAATTACCGTTGGGTTTAATAAAGATGGGTAATCTAATACAATGGTTTTAGAACCTAAAACTTCAAAACCGCTATCACTTTCAGCTGTATTCGGGTCTACTTTGCTTAAACGTGCACCAATGTATAATTTATTCCCTGCTGCATTTAAAGTAGGCATGTCAATTCTTGAGATATAGTAACCATTTGCTTCTTCTTCGGCCGTTAAAGGCACGCTATGCTCTTGGAATTCTTTAATTGCAGAGTTCACTAAATCTAAAGTAACCACACCAATTTTAGCATCGGTACGTACATAAGTATCATCTGATGCGTCATCTGGCGTACCGTTGTCATTGATTTCATGCTCGGTAGATACATATACCGCAGCACCTGTTTTGTCGCCATCAAATAATTTAATCCATCTTGGAGCAGAACCCACGTAAGGGGCAATACTTACTGGCGAGCCAGTTGGTGTGAAGGTTTGACCACCTTCTACGGTGTATTTAGTGTAGTTTCCACCAGTATCACCAGCATAACTAATGTTAAAAATAGTTTTACCATCTTCAGAAGATTGTAATCTGGCAGTTCTGTTTGACGGTGCTATAAATCCGTTGTTAAATGGGTCTATTGAGAAGTTTGGATTTTTAGCATCTTCGCTGCTTATAGAATAAATAAGCGTTCCTCCGTTTCCATCACCAGGGTTTTCTCCCATTTTGGCGGCAGCCACAGTTATCCATCTAGATTCTTCAGGTTCTGGCTCTGGTTCAACAACTGGCTCGTCGTTCGTAGTACAAGCGTTTAAAAGGCCAAATGTTAGTAGTAAAGCCAGTGTTTTATTGTTCAAAATTGTTTTTATCATCTCTGTTTAGAATATTAAAATTTATTAATCGAATAGTTAAGTTTTAAGTAAAAAGCTCTTCCTGGTTTCTGTACAGATAGGTTATCATATACAGGTTTATCAAATATATTTTTAATGTCGAAACTCGCTACAACCCTGTTTTTAGGGAAGGCATAGCTAAGTCCAAAGTCTTGTGCTAATTGCTGAGGAACGTTGAAAAAATCATTACCTACGGTGTTAGTCCCTTGCGATGTTATGTATGAAAAGTCATCAGTAAAGTACATGGTGTAGAAAAGGTTTAGTCGAGAGTTTTTCTGGATTAAATCCTTGAACGAGTAGCGTAAGCTTCCATTCATAGTAAAAAATGGCGTGTTAGGAACGTCTATTTCTATGCCTCTATTAATCACTTTTAAGTCAAAACGGGATACATTAAAGTTGAGCCCAAAGTTTTTATTGTAGCTGTAGTTTAATTGGGTATCTATTCCTTTAGAGGTAGCAGTACCTTGATTTACATAGAGTATTAATTCATCATCAACATTTAATGACGTTTCAATAGGCAAGCCTATGCGGTCTTTAATATTTCTAGCAAACAGGTTTGTAGAAACCACAAAGTTATGTTTGCGTATCGCAAAGGTTCCTAATCGAAATCCTACGTTATAGTTTCGGCTTTGTTCAGGATTAATGCTTGAGTTGGCTATAACATTGTCTCCATCATCACCAAATACTTCGGTTTCACTAGGTAGCCTAACCGCTTTTTCTGCGGAAGTTAAAAGGGTGATTTTTGAGTTAAGAGCGTAAGAAAGGGCAAAACCATAGCCGTCATGTTTTTTATTGCTGCTTACCGTCTCATCCACTATTTTGCTTTTGCCATCAGCACCTTTTTCAATAGTAGGGTCAATGCTTATGGTTTCTTGTTGATAGTACTTTCCAAATAAGCTTGCTTTTAGTCTGTCATCTAATGCAGACAGCTCATAGGTTAAAGAATAGATGTTCTTGTTTAGGTCTCTAGTTCCTTTGAAGGTATTTTCTAAAACGGAACGCAAGGCATCGCTATCTTCTCTATCTACGCCGCTGTAAACATGGTTTACCAAGAATTTGTGATGTTTATTGATAGCATAAGAAAGCCCCGTTCTGATAGATGCCACATTTCTATCAATCTTAGTCAATGTTGGTCCTCCTTCTTGCTGAGAACCCCAAGAGTAGTTATACTCATTGCCTCTAAAATCAATGGCTCTTTGACCATTCCAGCTGTAAGCTGCTGCTACTGTATCATTAACAATTCGGTTTCTCTTACCGTACGTGCCGTTCACATTAACATCAAGGCCATCAATAAGGAAATCTCTCTTTTGATAAGTTAAAGTACTTAGCAAAGCCTCTGATTCTAAAAATCTACCTTTATAAGGAATGATGGTCATGAAAGCACCATGCTGCACTTCTTTATAATCATCAGATCCAGTTAAGCCTATTAGAAATTGGTCTGCCCATTTTACATCTGTAAAACCAATCTGAGCCATTCCGCCTGTGGAGCGATATGCATCATTAAACCTTCTGGCTGTAACAGGTGTTTGCACTCCACCTAAACCAGTAACCACCACGCTTCTTCCAGAGACTTTATAGTCATTGTCGGAGTAATTATGAAAAGCGGAGGCTTTTACCGTAAAGCCAGATTCTTTATATCGATATAGTCCATTAACGCTGGTTTGAAAGGTATTAAAAGAGCCATAAGAGGCAGACGCATTAAAATTGCTTTGAGCACTTTTATGAAGCACTATATTAATGGCTCCGCCCAATGCATCGTCTGCCAAATGGCCAGGAACCACGCCTTTGTAAACTTCAATGTTCTTTATCATTGAAGGTGGAATACTATTTAAGTTAAATGAAGAACCGTAAATAGAGATAGGAATTCCGTCAATAAAAATACGTACCGAATTTCCAGATAATCCATTCAAACTATAGCGAACTTCTGAGCCTAATCCACCGTTTTGACGAATTTTGACACCTACTGTGGTGTTTAGTAATTCGTTTGTTTGAATATTTCTGAGACTAGCTTCCTTTGTCTTAATTACGTTAACCGCAAAGCCTTGAGTCTCTATTTCAGTTTCCTCTGTTTTGCCTATAACGTTGATTTCGTTAAGGCTTTCTGTTTTTTCTTCTAAAACAAAATTGAGCTTAGTGTCAAAGTTTTTATTGTTAAGCCTAATAGTTTTAGTGACTGTATTATAGCCAATAAAATTGACCAGAACGGTATGCTCGCCAAAAGGAACTTTGTCAATGGAGTAAACGCCATTGTCGTCTGAACTAATCCCAATGTTCAGTTTCTTTATCAATACCGTAGCATAAGGCATTGGCTTTCCAGAAGCATCATATATGGTGCCTGAGATAGTTCCTGTAGCTTCTAGCCCGTGAGCATTCCAGAAGATTAGGAGAAATATAACTGTAAAAAGTCCTTTCATTTGAATAAAAAACGCTAGTATTCTTATTTATACTAAGTCTAAATAAATAACTTTGCAAAAGTAGCTGAAGAATGGTAGGTGTAATACCGCGAAAGGAACTTTTAAGTACGCAAAAGGAAGTAATGAGGATAGAAGAAGAAGATGGTAGACGTATAATGTATCGAGAGATATGCGTAGAGAAGCTTTTGAAAGATTCTTATGTAGATGACTGCATAAGGTTTAACACGGTAGAAATGTTGAAAAAAGAAGATGCGGCATATATAAGCGGAGTAGACTTTACCACAAACAAATTACCTTTTAAGCCAAATACGGCTATAAGTATAGCTAGTGATGAACCTTTAATTAAGATTCATTTCTCATTAGAAGGTACCTACAGCTATCAGCCATTGACGCATATTAAGTATCTGGTTCAAATTCCAGAGAACCATTGTAACATGTTTTATTACCCAGCCACAGAGGGTAGAGAGATTTATAATGAAGAAAATACAAAAGCTTTTGAACTATATATAAAGCCTTCTGCTTTAAAGGTACTTTTAGGAACGGGATATAAACGTTCGTTGGAGAAATTAAACGAGGCGATTAAGAATTCCAATACCTATTTACACTGGGATAAAAGTACATTTATACCACCTCACATACGGAATAGGATTCTGGAGGTTCTTCAGTGTCCTTATAAAGGCGAGGTCAGAAAGCGATATATAGAAAGTAGCTTAACCTTACTCTTAATTGAGTTTTTACTCGGAAGGGAATCATTAACTGTAACAAAGGATAGAGCAAAGCTGCCAAATTCGGATTATTTGGCTTTAGTGAAAGTGGAGACCTATATTAGGAAAAACCTTCAGAAGCAGCTTAGAATTATAGATTTGGCTGAATTAGCAGGATTCAATGCCACCAAGTTGAAAAGAGATTTTAAGAAGGTATATGGTCTTACTATTTTTAAGCACATCACGTCTTTAAGAATGGAGCTTGCTATTAAATTAATAACAGAAGAAGGTGTGCCAATAGCTCAAGCCTCTTATGAAGTAGGTTTTTCGCATCCCCAACATTTCACCACTGCTTTTAAGAGAACCATGGGTTATTTGCCAAGCCAGTTAAAGCCAGTAGAGTAAGAACAGCCCAAAGCTAAAACCTATCCATGAATCCCCTCCGACTTACCATAATTGGCAATAATTTCTGACTCAAAAGCCAACCATTCTCTCCAGCGTGTTTCCACATCAATTCCTACTCCATACTTACGAGCATAGGTGATAAACGTGGTGTAATGACCAGCTTCGCTTTCCATCAATTCCCAGTAGAATTTTGATAATTCTTCGTCAGCAATATTTTGCGAGAGCACCTTAAATCGCTCACAGCTACGAGCCTCTATCATGGCCGAAAATAGCAGCCGTTCCACCAAACCAGATACTCTAGTGCCATTATTGCTTCTTTTCATGTATTGAGCCAGTTCGCCAACGTAATGGTCTTTACGTTCTTTGGCAAGCTTTAAACCTTTCTTTTTGATTATTTCATGCACCATTTGAAAGTGCTCAATTTCTTCTTTGGCAAGAGCCAGCAAGTCTGTAACTAAATCCGGATATTCTGGATTATTAACTACTATAGTAATGGCATTAGTAGCCGCTTTTTGTTCACACCAAGCATGGTCAGAGAGAATCTCTTCAATGTTTTTCTCAACAATATTAACCCATCGAGGGTCAGTTGGTAATTCTAGGCGTAATACAGACATACGGTAATTGATAAAATTGAAAATAAGCGGAGGTTTTGGTCAAAACTGTATCAGAAAACCATAACCGTGACAAAGTAAAAGATTTGTTACAGAATGCTGTGCATGTTTTCGGTTTAAGTTTCTTCCAATGCTGCTAACTCTTCAAAAGGAAGAACAGAAGTCTTTCTTAGAATCATTCGATAAGAAATGCTAATCCTACTTCCCGTACCCTATATTATTCTTGTTCTGAAAATGACCGTTGTCTAGGTTTCCATCACAGGCTTTAAGAAGGAGTGCTTGTAAGGTTTTTAGCTTTTCAGGTTCTTGTTTTGAAAGGTCATTTTCTTCTCTAAAATCATCTGGTAGATAGAATAGCTCTATTGCATCTCTTTTGAGGTCGGTTCTGATTTTCCAGCCTTCATTTGTGAGTAAAGTTGGTCCAGTAAAAGAGGAGTAGACGATGTAATTATGCTCCTGTTCGGTTTTATCGTTAAGCAATTCTTTTAAGAAAGAGATGCCATCGGTTTTGTAATCTTTATCAAAGCCCGTTATCTCGGCTATTGTTGGTAAAATGTCATAGTTGGTCACCAATCTTTTGCTAGTTATTCCTTCCTCAATTTTTCCAGGCCATCTTACTATCAAAGGGATATTAATGCCACCCTGCAGATTACTCCTTTTCATTCCAGCTCTGCCACCGTTTCCGTTAAAAACATCTCCGCCAAGTTCGCTATAATATTTATTATCTAAATCATTAAAGCGTTTTCCCGTTTTCATGTTGGTATACGGCTTTTGCACACGCCCTTCTAGTCCGTAATAAATCTCGTGGCCATTATCAGCTGCAAACATGACTATGGTATTTTTATCAAGATTTGTAGTTTCTAGTTTGTTCAATATTTGACCTACATTATCATCCAGCATTTTTATCATGGAGGCGTATTCTTTCTCTATCTGCGTTAAACGGTCGTCGTTTATGAAGTCAGTATGTACCTCAGGAATAGAAACAGGGCCATGCGGCAGCTGTGTAGGGAAGTACATGAAGAAAGGGTTTTCCTGATTACGCTCTATAAAATTTAGCACCTTATCCATGAAGAGGTTTTGCGAGTAGACTTTTTTGCCGTCCATGTTCCAGCGTTCCTCAAAAGCCTCGGGAGTTTCTGGCTCGGCAGATTTACCAGCATTTAGGAGCGTATTACCCTCGATTTCTATCATTTTGCCATCTTCAAAAAGATATGGCGGATAAAAGCCATGGGCTCTTTCATGGTCTAAGTAACCAAAATAGTGGTCCCATCCATGTCTTTTCATTTGCATGTCGGTAGCCGCAAAACCCCATTCTAGTTTACCAAATTGAGCTGTTTTATACCCCATTTTTTGAGCCACTTCACCTAAAAACACTTGTTCTTCAGGAATAGGCGAAAGCACACTATTGATAGTGTTTTCTATCTCGGCTAAATTTGATTGGGTAGCTTTTTTATAGATTCCTCCATGCGTCACCTCAAATCTGTTTTCATGACAATCATGCAGCCCAGATATGAGCGATGCCCTAGACGGAGCACAAAGCATATTGGCGTAAGCATTTTCAAAACGCATACCTTCAGCCGTCAGTCTATCAATGTTTGGGGTTTTAATAATTTTTTGTCCTTCATGCCCTAGTATCCCAATTCCTAAATCGTCGGCATAGATTAAAATGATGTTAGGTTGTTCCGTGTTTTTTTGAGCACTGGTGCATGATGTTAGAATACTTAGAAAAAGTAATAACAGACAGTTGATTTTCATTGATAAATGAGAGGTTGATATATGCGTATTAAACACTAAGCTAATACAATATATCGCAAAATGGAGGTCTCGTATTTTGCCAAGAATAAAGGATGTGAGGTCAGAAATATAGCTTTACTGCCTCTAAATGAAACTTTTGATTCTTATTTACATCTTTCGACAAAGAAGGATTAAGAGTAAAATGAGACATTTGAATACCTAATTGAGACATCAAGAAGCTAACTCAATGTCCTTTGTTTGCCATTTCGGAGGGTAATACACCAAACTGCTCTTTGAATAATTTCCTGAAATATTTTTGGTCATTAAAACCAACTTCAAAGGCGGCCTGTGCTACACCCAGTTTTTCGTCAACAATGAGTTTGGCGGCACGCTTTAATTTATATGTTCTTATGTATTGGTTAATGTTTTGACCCGTTATGGCTTTCAGTTTTCTAAACATCGAGGTGCGACTCATACCCATTAGCTGAGAAATAGTGTCTACATCAGCTTTTTGATTGGCTATTTGCTCCAAAATGATTTTGTCTAGGCCGCTTAAAAACTGTTGCTCTCTCTTAATGTCATTTTTCTGCCTTTCGGTCAATGTATCATCAGGTTCCTCTGTTTTGTTATAATAAGTTCTTAAGCGAGTTTTAGCATCTAGTAAATTGTGTATTCTGGCTAACAGAATTTTCCTGCTAAATGGCTTTGTAATGTAATCATCAGCACCTTTTTCTAAGCCACTCGTGATGCTTTCTTCGCTGTCTTTGGCAGATAGCAATATCACTGGAATATGCGTGGTGGCTGCTTGACTTTTCAAAACCCCACATAAATCTATGCCGTTTCTTTCTGGCATCATCACGTCAGAAACAATGAGGTCAGGTATGTATTTGCTAGCTTGTTTTAAACCAATATTACCGTTTTCTGCGAAAATTAAGTTGAAGTCGGTCTTTAGAAGTCCAGCCAAATAGGAGAGTATTTGCGGATTATCATCAATAAGTAAAACCAATGGTCTTCCATCATCCTGATGTAAGTTCTCAAAGTTTGTTTCATCATTCTCCGTGATTTCAGGCAGCCATAAATCAGCTTGTACGTTTTCAGTTTCCTGTCTTAGATTTTCTGTGGCTAAAAACTTTGGAATAGTTACCGTGAAAGTACAGCCTTCCCCTTTTTCTGAAACTAGCTCAATACTTCCGTCATGTTCTTCCACAAAGCGTTTGGTAAGTGCAAGTCCTATTCCAGTACCTTTTTGAAGCGTATTTTTTGAGCCAGCCTGATAATACCAGTCGAAAATCATGCTTTGATGAGCTAGCTCTATTCCTGGTCCATTATCCTGTACTATGATTTCAAAGGCTGTTTCTTTTTCATTTAAATATAAGTTGACCTCCTGCCCAGCGGTACAATATTTCAATGCATTAGACAGCAAGTTATTTACCACAATTTGCATTTTTTCTAAGTCAAACGCCGTTTCAAAGTCTTTTTCAGGGAAATGCGTGTTTAGTTTAATCTTATTATGATTGGCCAATGGTTGATAGAGTTCAGCCCACTGACTAAGTTTCTCCACTATGAAATAATTGGATGGTTTAAGCTGACTCAGGTCTAGTTCTGTTTTTCTAAATTCGAGGAGCTTGCTAATCATATCGTACAGGTAGCGAGCATTTCGCTGTACCATTTTAAAGCTCTTCTGCTGAATATTGTCTTTTGGGTCTTCGGCTAGGTCATCTACAGATGCCATTATTAAGGTTAATGGGGTTTTAAGTTCATGCGAGAATCCGGTAAAGAATCGAACTCTTTCTTCGTTCAACTCGCTTTCTAATTGTCGTTGTTTCTTTTCAAAAAGCAGTGAGTTTTTAAGCTTTAATCGCTCATTATAATACCTGAAAATCATTCGGCTTAGTGCCAATATTATAAGTGCATAAAGCAGGTAAGCCCACATGGTTCTCCAAAAAGGCGGTTTGATGTTAATTTTAATACTGTTTTCAATATAGCTTCCGCTATTATTTAAAGACCGCACTTTCATGATGTAGTTTCCTGGCGGAATGTTGGAGAAGTTGGCAGTTCCTACTTCATTGGTTTCTATCCACTGCTCATGAAAGTTTTCTAGCTTATAAGCATATTTCTCATTGGTAATTCGGGGGTATTTCAGATTGACAAAATCCATCGAAAAAGGACTTTGATTATAGGCAAGTTCTAAAGACTTGAGGTAGGAGATGTCATTTGGTAGAAAGGTAGCCTGACTAGAATCGCCTGCTATGATGGTTTTGTTTAGAATTCGGAGGTCAGTAAATACCAGTGGATAATTATACGACTGCTGATGCAGTGTTTTCGGGTCAAAAATGTTTAAACCCTTATTTCCTCCCATATAAATTTGACCGTCTAGGTCGCAGTACCCTGCTCCAATATTGAATTCGCTTTTTTGAATATTATTAAAGGTATTTAGGTTTCCTATATGGTTACTTTCGGGGTTAAAGTAGCAGATGCCGTTAAAAGAGCCAATCCAGATAAGTCCATTTTTGTCTGGTGTAAGACTGTGGATGGTATTATTATTAAGCCCGTCTTCTTTAGTAAATAGCTCTATTTTTTTCGTGTTGATATCAAATCTAAAAAGTCCATTATCTCTGGTTCCAGCTAATAATTCGTTCTCCCTCAGCCAGCACATGCTGTAAATCACCGAACCCGGAATATCGTGATTCGTATCATGCGTGTAAACTTCCTTAGACTTGTCTTTTGGGTCAAATTTGACAATTCCTGAGCCATAAGTCGCAAGCCAAAGGTTTTGTTCTATGTCTTCTAATATTTCTCTGATATCAAGTTTGCCAAGCTCCTCTATGTAGTCGAAACTTTCATTTTTTTCGTTAAATCTATAAAGACCTCCTCGGTTAGTTCCAACCCAAATACTTCCGTTTTTGCTTTCTATAATTTTCCTTACATCACTTCCATCGGCTTGTAAACCTTGGAGAAAGTATTGACAGGTTCCTGTTTCAGGGTTTAATAGATTGAGTCCTCCTTGATAAGTCCCCACCCAAACGCGTTTTTTTGAATCTTCTAATACCGTTAATACATAATTATTTGAAAGCGATTTCTTGTCTTTCCTTTGTTGATAGGTCTTAACCACACCTTTTGAAGGGTTATAATAATCTAGTCCACCGCCATCTGTTCCTATCCAAATATTTCCATTATTTGATTTATCAAAAGAGGCAATTCTGTTATGAGCGAGGGTATTTGCATTTGATAGGTTTCTAGTAAGTAGTTTAATAGGTTCTCCATTTGGATTGACAAAATTCACACCCGTGCTGGTGCCAATCCACATATTACCATCCACAGCCATTTTTAGAGCAGAAACCGTTCTGTTAAATACACTAGAGCCGTCTGTTTCAGGAAGAAACCATCTAATTTGATAAGCTTGCTTATGGTTTAAAATGCTTTCGGGTTTCAGTATGTTTAGACCTCCATTTCTGGTTCCTATCCAAAGATTTCCAGCATTGTCTTTTTCAAAACAAAGGATATTGTCGTCGCTTAGTCCAGTTTTAGAGCTATTGGTTTTGTCAATATTTATCAGTTTACCGTTTACCGTTAGTATTTGAATGCCCTTGGCAGTCCCTATCCACAGGTTTCCTTCTTTGTCGGTATATAGGCAGTTTACATTCTCATCTATTCTTTCAAAAGGAATTCTACTTACCTGCTGTGTTTTAAGATTTATTTTGTTCAATCCATCATTAAAAGTACCTACCCAAAGGATACTGTCACCTTGCATGCTGAGGTCAGAAATTTCACTAGAAGATAAGCTGTTTTTATTACCAAGCTCTGGTCTGAAAGTGGCTAGGGTCTTGTTATCTTTTATAATTTGAAGTCCATCGTCATAAACGCCAAGTATTAATTCATTGTTTTGCCCAATAATAACTGTGCTTATATTATCTCCTATGAGTCCATTATTCTTGTCGAGCTGATAAAAGTGATTGATTTTTGGGTCAAAAATATTGAGCCCATTTCCTCCGGTCAATAGCAGTTGACCTTCCTTGTTTTTGACAATTCGTTCAATGAAATTATCTGAAGGACCTTTGCTAGGAAGCGTATTGTTTTTCAAAATCACTTTGAAGCTTTTGCCATCATACCTGTTAAGCCCTTCTGAAGTAGCTATCCACATAAAACCAAGAGCGTCTTGCTCTATATCGTTTACCACATTATGTGATAAGCCAGATTCTACATCCATCAGGTAAAACGTGAGTGCAGACGGCCCCTTTGTGCTAAACAAGTTACTATGATTCTGAGCAAAGGATGAGCTTTGAAAAATCAATAAAAGTAAAATGTTAACTAAAACCCTCATACGCCTCTAATGCCCTTTTGCTTGTCAAAAATCCTACTAAAATTAGGAATAATGCAAAGATGAACGATTTATCCCTCTTTTAATAACGATTTGTACCCTCTCTGCCGTTGCCAAGCCTTCTAATATTGCAGTAGGAAATAAAGCACAAATATTCTTCAAATAATGATAACGGAATATTTGGACTTAAAAGACCCTCAAATATTATTTAACATATAAAGTATTAAAAGATGCCAACAAGATTACGATTGAAAGTCTGGCCGTTTTGTGTAATGCTACTTGCATTACTCTTAGGAAGAGGCCCAGATGTGCACGGTCAAACAAGCTCCGTTAGCGGGACAGTGTTAGACGAAACAGGGGAGACACTTCCGGGTGTTTCTGTTTTAATTAAGAGTACTACCACTGGTACTATTACAGACCAAGATGGAAAGTTTCAGCTAAACGTATCTGGAACAGCAAACCCTGTTTTACTTTTCTCTTATATAGGGTTTAAAGCGAAAGAGGTAGTACTTAATGGTCAAACCCAATTAGAGGTTAGTTTAGAATCAGATTTACAAACGCTTAGTGAGGTAGTAGTGGTAGGTTATGGTGAGCAAAAGAAAGCTACTTTGACAGGTTCTGTTTCTCAAATCGAAGGTAAGGCACTAGAAAGTAGCCCGCAGCCTAACTTGTCAAACTCCTTAGCAGGTAGGTTTTCTGGTATTATTGCCAATAACCGTTCTGGTGAGCCGGGTTATGATGGTTCTAGCTTTACCATTCGTGGCTTAGCTACTACGGGAAATAATGATGTGTTAGTGGTAGTTGATGGAGTTCCTGGTCAAATAGGAGGTTTAGAAAGACTATCGCCAAACGACATTGAAAGTGTTTCTATTCTTAAAGATGCATCTGCGGCTATTTATGGTTCTAGAGCAGCCAATGGTGTTATTTTGGTGACTACCAAAAGAGGGAAAAGCGGAAAGCCAACAGTGTCTTATAACTTTAACCAAGGTTTTTCTTCGCCAACACGTCTTCCAGACATGGCGGATGCAGCTACCTACGGTCAAATAAGAAACGAAATAGCTTATTATAACAATAATGCTAACGGTTTAAATCAAGTGTATTCTGAATCAGAAATTGCAAACTTTGCAAATGGTTCTGACCCAGTAAATTATCCAAATACGGATTGGGCGGCAGCCACTTTAAAAAATGTAGCTCTTCAAAATCAGCATAACCTAAGTGTTAGAGGTGGTACTGATGCCGTGAGTTATTTCCTTTCTTTAGGTAAATCTGGTCAAGAAGGACTTTATAAGAATGGAGCAACTGAGTATAATCAATATAACTTCAGAGCCAATATTGACGCCGATATAACCGAAAGGTTAAAAGTAGGTTTCTCACTTTCTGGTAGAAAAGAAGACAGACAGTACCCTACATCAGGTGCAAATGATTTGTTCCGTAATATCTATAGAGCCTATCCTACGCAAGCGGCTGTATATCCTAATGGATTGCCATCGTCTGGTATAGAGAACTCTAACCCAGTGGTAATGGCTACAGAAACGGCAGGACTTAATAAAAACCCAAACTACGTATTTAACGGGGTATTAAGAGCGAGTTATAAGTTGCCATTTTTAGATGGTCTTTCTGTAGATGGGTTTTACTCTATTGATGAAAACTCTAATAGAAAAAGCAACTTCTTAACGCCTTATACTTTGTATAACTATAACAGCGGTTCAGGTGCTTATGACCCTGTGGTAGTAGGTGGCGATGCAGACCAGCAAGCGGCATTGTTTGAAGAGCATTATAATCAATCAATGAGCGTAAGTAATATTAAGTTAAACTATAAAAATTACTTCGCAGGTCATTATGTAGATGTGTTTGTAGGTTATGAGCAAAGCTCAAACAGCTCGCACACATTAGGAGCTTCAAGGCTTCATTTTCCTACTACAGAAACTCCAGAACTATCACAAGGTGGTGCTGCAGCCTCTGATTATAATAACTACGGAAGCAGCTATAACTTTACCAGAAAGAGTTATTTAGGACGTTTTCTTTATAACTATAATGAGAAATACATGGCCGAGATTCAGCTAAGAGCTGATGGGTCTTCTAACTTTCCTAAAGAGAGTCGTTATGGTTTCTTCCCATCTGTTTCTGCTGGTTATAGAATTTCTGAAGAGCCATGGTTTCAAAACAACCAAAGCTTCTTTAATGACTTAAAAATCAGAGCTTCTTACGGTGAACTAGGAAATGATAATGTAGGTCAGTTTCAGTACTATGATAACTATTCTTTCAATAACCGTTACCTGATAGGTGATGTGGTTAGCACAGGAATTGACCTAACTAGATTAGGAAATCCTAACATCACATGGGAAGTAGCTAAGAAAACCGATATCGCTTTAAACGCAGTTTGGTTGAAAAACTTCACTACGGAGGTCATTTACTTTAGACAAAACAGAAGTGATATTTTGACTACAAGAAACGCTTCAATTCCAGGTACTTCAGGAATTGTAAATCCTTATGATGCCGAAACATTAGTTCCTGCAGAGAATATTGGTGAAGTGAAAAGCAGTGGTATAGAGTCTTCTGTTGGCTATAATAAAAGTGGTGATTTCAGTTTCGGCATAGCCGCAAACTTTACATATGCTAAAAATGAGCTAGTATTTAAAGATGAAGCCCCTGGTGTTTTAGATTATCAAAGAGAAACTGGAAGGTCATTAAATACTTATTTGCTTTATAACGCTATAGGTATTTTCAGAAGCCAAGAAGAGTTAGATGCTTACCCTCATGTGGCAGGAGCTCAAGTAGGCGATTTGATTTATGAAGATTATAATGGTGACGGAAACATTTCTGCAGACGACCAAGTACGTACCGAGTACGGAAATATTCCTCAAATGACTTTCGGTTTAACGCTTCAAGCGGCTTACAGAAACTTCGATTTCTCTGCTATACTTTCTGGGCAAGCACAGGTTAATCAGTATGTTTTACCTGAGTCAGGAACCATCGGTAACTATTACAGTAGCTGGGCAGACAACCGTTATAGCCCTTCTAATACGGAAGGAACTTACCCACGTGTAAGTGAGCGTTCTTCATCTGCCATTAGTGGTGGTCTTTACAGAAATAACTTCTGGTTAAATGATGCTGCTTTTGTAAGGTTGAAAAACATTCAGCTTGGTTATACCTTGCCTGAAAGCATTTTAGAAAGAGCAAATATTGGTTCTCTAAGAATTTACACCAATGCTTTTAACCTGTTGACACTTACAGGTGTTAAAGATTTTGACCCAGAGGGTTCTAGCGAAAGCGGTCAGTTTTATCCGCAACAGAAAATATTTAACCTAGGTCTGAACATTCAATTTTAGAATAATTAGAAATGAAAAATAAAAAAATTATAATACCGCTATTGGCCATTGGGCTTTCAGCGATAACAGCCATCAGCTGTAAGGAAGACTTTTTAGATGTGGTTCCTACAGACAGAGTATCGGATGCGTCTATATTAAATGATTCTACGCTTTTTGAAAGTTATGTAATTAACAGGTACTTAGGCGTAAGATTGACCAACAAAGAGGGTGATGGAAACGTACCTGGTTTTGGTAGAGGTTTTGAATATGCACTTTGGAGTTCATTGACAGATGAGTCTATCTATAACAATGACGACAATACTTGGTTTATTCAGCAAGGGCAACTTTCTCCTGAAAACACCGGTATTGCAGGTACTTTGTGGGGCCGTTCTTACAGAAGTATTAGAGAGTGTAATTATGCACTTACTAATATTGACCAAGTAGGAATGAGTGAATCTTATCAAAAGATTTTAACAGCAGAGCTTAGATTTATTAGAGCCTTCCGTTATCACGATTTAATTAGAAATTACGGTGAAGTAGTATTAATGGGCGACAAAGTTTCTCAACTAGGAGAAGATTTTACTGACCCAGCTTTTTTCACTAGAGCATCAATAGAAGAAGGTTTGGCATATGTTACGGCAGAATTAGACGCAGCAGCGGCAGATTTGCCAGCTCAAAACTCTAATAGCTGGAAAGAAGGTAGAGCTACAAAAGGTGCTGCATTGGCATTAAATGCTCGTCTTAAACTTTATGCAGCCAGTCCTTTATACACCGGTGGTCAAAACGATACACAGAAATGGCAAGAAGCTGCTCAAGCAGCCAAAGCCGTGATGGATATGCAGCAGTATAGCCTTTACCAAGGTGGTTACGGTCAACTTTTCTTAACGCCTAATAGCAATGAGGAAACAATTTTTGCGAGATATTACAACATCAATTCTAGACATACGGCATTAGAAATAGCCAATGGTCCTAACGGATACGATGGCTGGGCAGGTAATGTGCCATTACAAAATTTAGTGGATGATTATGAAATGATGGATGGCGGCGATTTCTCTTGGGATAACCCAGAGCAAGCAGCCGCTCCTTATGAAAACCGTGACCCTAGATTTTATGAGACTGTGCTTTATAACGGTGCAGACTATAGAGACAGACAAGTAGAAACGTTTATTCCTGGTGGAAGAGATAGTAAAGACGGTCCTGCAAACTGGAATACCACCAAAAGTGGCTATTACCTAAAGAAGTTTGTGGATGAGCGTTTACCTATTCAAAACCCATGGAACGTAGCAGGAACGCAAAACTGGATTTATTTCCGTTATGCAGAAATCTTGCTAAACTATGCTGAGGCTCAAAATGAGACTGTAGGCCCAGACGCAAGTGTTTATGATGCTATAAATAGTATTAGAAGCAGAAGTGGCGTGGGAATGCCAAACCTTCCAGAAGGACTTAGTCAAGATGAAATGAGAGAGCGAATTCAGCGTGAAAGAAGAATTGAGCTTGCTTTTGAAGAGCACAGATTCTATGATGTTCGTCGTTGGATGATTGCTGACCAAGTAGAAAATACGCCAGCTTATGGTATTGAAATAGTGAAAGCTGAAGATGGTACCTTGACGTATAACAGAATGGTGAGTTTACAAGGAAAAAGCTTTAGTACGCAGCATTATTGGTTGCCTATTCCTAGAGCAGAAATTTTAGCTTCAAATAATCAGTTGCAGCAAAATCCAGGATATAACTAAAAAAAGAAAAGGGGGATGAAAGTCCTCCTTTTTTATAAATTTATTTTATGTTAAAACTTATTAGAAAATTTAGAATTTCGGCACACAGTGTCATACTGCTAAGCTCTCTTTCTTTTTTTAGCTTTACCTCCTGTGGCTCAGATTCTTTACAGACCAGCCCAGTAATAAACCCTGAAATAGATAATATCATTAATGTGAATGCATTGACCGATAGGAGATTTCAAGAAATTGAAAACTTTGGTGCATCTGATGCATGGGCATGTGCTTTTGTGGGAGAATGGCCTTCGGCAAAAAAAGAAGCCATTGCGGAGCTTTTGTTTAGCAAAGAATTAGACAATAATGGAAACCCGAAAGGGATTGGTCTATCGCTTTGGCGATTCAATTTGGGTGCAGGAAGTGCCGAACAAGGTGAGTCATCAGACATTAAAGACGAATGGAGAAGAGGAGAATCTTTTTTAAATGTAGATGGCTCTTATGACTGGAATAAGCAAGCAGGCCAAGTGTGGTTTGCAGAAGAAGCTAAGAAACATGGGGTAGAAAAGCTTTTGGCTTTTACTAATAGTCCGCCGGTTTCTATGACCAGAAATGGTAAGGCTTACGCCAATAATAGTGAAACCAATTTGGCCCCAGAAAACTATCCGAAATTTGCGAAGTACTTGAGCACAGTTCTGAAAAACCTAAAAGAAAGAGGGCTAGAGATAGATTACATTAGCCCAATTAATGAGCCACAGTGGGACTGGTCTAAGCCTAATCAAGAGGGAACGCCGTTTTACAATAATGAAATAGCGGGTGTCATTAGAGCATTAGATGCGGCTTTAGAAGCTGATGGCTTAAATACAACCATTGATTTGGCAGAAGCAGGTAAAATCAATTATCTCTTTGAGGATGCTGATAAGCCAGGAATAGGAAGTCAAATTCAGGCTTTTTTCAATGAAAGTTCTGCCGATTATATTGGAAATCTGAAACATGTGGCTCGCAACCTTTCTGCTCACAGTTATTTTACTACCTCGCCTTTTGAGTCTTCTGTGGAGATGAGAAGCAAGCTTAAAACCGAAATAGCGAAAGTACCAGGTTTGTCGCTTTGGATGAGTGAGTACTGCATTTTAGGAGGAAATAGCGGTGAAATACAGGGTAACGGAAAAGATTTAGGTATAACACCAGCTTTATATGTGGCTCGTGTCATTCATAATGATTTGGCTGTGGCCAATGCTTCTGCTTGGAATTGGTGGACGGCAGTTTCTGGCTACGACTATAAAGACGGCTTGGTTTACGTAGATAAGAATAATACGGACGGCAACTATGCTGATTCCAAAATGCTTTGGGCTTTAGGAAACTACAGTCGTTTCATACGTCCGGGTTTTGAAAGAGTGGAGGTTTCTTTAGATGGTAAGTTTACGCAGAACAAAGACTTTTTAGTGTCTGCTTACGAGCAGCCAGAAACTAAAGAAATGGTCTATGTTTTTGTCAATTCTGCTACCAAAGCCATGGATATAGCCCTAAATACTGATGGAAATAAGGCAAACACTTCTAAAGCTTATGTCACTTCTGAAACTGCGGATTTGGCAGAAATGCAAATAATAGAGACTGGCAAATTGAGCATTCCGGCTCAGTCTATTGTGACTGTTTTGGTGAATAAATAATGAAAATCTAGTCTACTTGAATAATGTCAATCTTCGAATATTGGCCGATTAAGACCCTTTGGCACAGCTGAAGGGTCTTTTTTTGTGAAATCACTACTATTAAAAGTGGTTGGTCGTATTAATAATACGCATCTTGCTTTTAGTTTTGACAGTGCATTTGCTGTTAAATAGAATTAGCAGTACATTTACTGTCAAATAAATCTGACACGAAAAGTATTGTTAAGTATGAATGATTGGAAAGCTCCTAAAACAATTGTAGGCAATGTGGCTACTGGTAAGTATTTCTATCCAAGAAATGAGATAGTGAAAGAAATTTGGATTGAGTTGAAAAAGGGGAATTATGTTTTGATTGCAGCACCCAGAAGAGTGGGTAAAACTTCCATCATGCGGGAGTTAGAAAGAGACCCAAATCCTGGATTTCAAGTAATTTTTAAAAATATTCAGTCCATAAAGTCAGCTAAAGAATTTTACAAAAAGATATATGAACTGTTATTACAAGGTTTTAGTAAAAGTACTAAAGTTAAGAAATGGCTAAAGAAACATCTTCTATCTAAGTCAATAGCAGAAATTGACATAAAAGGCTCTGTCAAATTTAAGAATATTGAAGTAGACTTCGTTTCTGAAATTGAAACACTTTTCGAGGAGATTAATAATTTTGATGAGTCTTCTGAGACCATCCTGATTTTATTAGATGAACTTCCCGAAGTACTTCACAACCTAAATAAGTCAGGCAAAAAAGAGGAAGCTATTGAGGTTTTAAAACAACTCAGAACATGGCGTCAAGGCAATATTGATAAATTGAAATTTGTACTTGCCGGTTCCATTGGTATACATTATGTGGTCAATGCTATTGAAGGGAGAAACTCAGATTTGAATGATTTAAAGAATGTAGAATGCTCTCCTTTTGAACAGGCTGAAGCAGTGGACTACATTCAATGGGCAACTGAGTTATCCACAGTTAAGTATAGCCCAGACTTAGTAGCAATATTTCTCACCAAAATAGGGCCATATTTTACACCATATTTCATTAATATTTTACTTGAAGAGGTAGATAAGCAAGCAAGGAAAGCCAAATCGTCTGATATTTCAGAGGTCACATTAAATAAGGCTTTTGAGATTGTGGTCAAACATAATGACCACTTTATAGACTGGAAGAAACGTCTATCTGATTACCTGCCTAAGAAGGACTATGCTTTTGTTGGTGAGGTTTTAACCCATGTAGCACATAGAGAGCATATTTCAATTCAAGAAATCTATGATAAAGCTATAGCACATGAAAAAGAGACCGACTACATGGATTTTATGTCAGATCTAGAGCAGGATGGATATTTGGTAGAAATAGAAAGTAGCTACACATTCATTTCTCCCTTATTAAAAGCTTTTTGGAAAAGAAATAACCCAGTTTATAATGGATAAGAAGAATACAAATTTAGGGAATTGGTTTATCGACCAATTGAATGTATATCAGTCAGCTAATAGTGATGCTCAGTCTATCAAACAAAACTTCATCATTAGGCGAGAAGAGTTTGAGCTTATTATAGATTCCATGAAGACCAAAAAAGCGAATGACCCTATTCAGCATGAATTGATTTTAGGCAGACGTGGTAGCGGAAAATCTACTCTGTTAAAGCGAATAGAAATTGAAATCTGTGAGAATGAAAAGTTGAGCAAGCGTTTTATCTCTATTAACCTAGCTGAAGAGCAGGCTGGCGTCTACCGTTTGTTCGATTTGTGGGAATATGTATTGGACGAACTAAGGCTTAAGTTAACTGAGCAAATTACGCTACCCGATTATTCGACTTTTGATGATGACCAAGAATATACACACAGTCTATATGCATTGATACATGCAATTTGTAAAAAGCATAAAAAGAAGATCATACTGCTTTTAGATAACTTTGACAGGATTGTAGAGAATTTTACTGATGATGGTAATTTGTTGAGGGAGACCTTAATAAATTATTCTGATGTACAAATAATAGCTGGAAGCACACGAATGGATGAGCATTTTTGGCAATACGATAAACCGTTTTATGAGTTTTTTCGCAGACACCGATTAGAGGCTTTGAGTCGAGATGAGATGCAGCTACTTTTACTCCATTGGAGTGATTCTTTAGGAATAAGTGAGCTAAGAAAGTTTGTTTTAGGAAGTCCTGGAAAACTAGAAAATATAAGAATATTGACGGACGGTCTTCCACGTACGCTTCAGTTTTTTATACAGATAGTATTACAAAAGACTGAAAATACTTCTTATCAATACCTTAAAAAGGTCATGGATAATGTTAGCCCAGTGTACCAAGAAAGGTTAAATTATTTGACGCCTCAATTAAGAAAAACGGTATTGGAAATGGCATTTATTTGGGAGGCTTGTAGTACGAAGCAACTGGTGTCTAAAACCAAAATGCAGAGCAAACTAATATCAGCCAATTTAAAGACATTGGCAGATAAAGGGATAGTTGATGTAGTACCCACAGCTAAGAAACAAAACCTCTACAGGCTTTCTGAGCGTTTTTTTAACATGTGGTTGATAATAACCCAAGGAAACCCTGAGCAAAAAAGGAAGGCTAAATGGTTAAGTATATTTTTAGAGAATTGGTACGATGCAGCTGACTTTAAGAAATTGACAGAGGAGCATATAAAAAATTTGAAATCCAAGAATATAAACTGGAACAAGGCACTCATTCATTCCAAGGCACTAAGTCAAAGTAAGTATATCTCTGTAGTGGATAGAGATTCAATTATTATGCTAACGGAAGATTTAAAGGAACCGACCTTACAGTCAAGTTTCCTCGAATTACCTAGAAAGTTTGGAGAAATAGGTACGGAAGTTTCAAAAGCATTTGCAGCTGAAAATTACCAACGTGTAGTTAAACTATTAGAAGAAGTAGAAAATGAAGCTGGAGGAGTTAAGTTTTTAGGTTTAGGCTTGGCTTATCATGGCTTAAAAGAATTCAGAAAAGCTGAAAAATATTATATTCTAGCCATTGAAAATGGTTCGGAAGTACCTTTTTCTCGTTTCGCTTTAATTTATCAAGATCTTGGAGATGTAGAATTGGCTGAGAAATATCATTTGATCGCAATAGAAAATAAGGATTTAGATTCTCTTAATAATCTAGCAATACTTTACGATAATAAAGATGAATTTTACTTGGCCGAGAAATACTATCTAAAGGCGATAGAAAACAAGGACAAGGATGCCATCTACAATTTGGCACTGCTTTATGATAGAAAAGGTAAACATGAACTAGCAGAGAGGTATTACCTGATGACTAGGGGGAATCAACGTTTCGAATCTCAAAATAATTTAGCAAATTTATATAGTAGGCAAGGGAAGTTCGAGCTAGCAGAAAAGTTCTATTTAAAAGCGATTAAAGGTGAATGCTCTGTGGCCTTGTTTAATCTAGCAAAGATGTACGAGGAGAATGGGGGAATAGAATTAGCTGAAAAATACTATTTAAAGGCGATTGAGAAGAAAGATAATAATGCATACTATAACCTTGCTTTGATGTATTACCTTAATAATATTTCGAAAGCAAAATCTTTAGAATTAGTTAGGGAAAGTAATGTAAGAGTGTCGGATGATATTAGAAAGAGCTTGCAAATCTTAATTGAAATATGGAATGGTGTATTTGATGATTTGGAAGAAAGAGCTAATCGGCTTTTAGTCGCTGCAAAGGGGAGGGATATGCAGGTTTTTCTACTAGAATTATTAAACCACCAACAAAAGAACCTGGTTCTTAAGTTTTTTAGTAGCCAAGAATTTGGAGAGCTGTTGAAAGATAAATATTTGGTAGTATATTATGTTGCTCAATTACTGACCAAAACGGTAGAAGAGAATTTAGACTTAAAAATCCCGCCAGAGATAGTTTTAACAGTACATGCGGTATTAGAGTCAGTCAAAGAAAGGCAAGCATTTTATGGATATATTTAGATAGTAATATTCAAATACCATGGAGAAAGCACTACAAACTATGATTGACAATATGCCTGAGAAAACGGGTAAGTCATTAGCGGAATGGAAAACCATATTGGCGGCTAAAAACTTTGCGAAGCACGGTGAAGCCATGATTTTTTTAAAGAAAGAGCATGGCGTTACACATGGTTTTGCGAATACTATTATTCAATTGTCAAAAGACAATCAAGAAACGCCAGAAGATTTAGTAGCTAAACAATACACAGGAAAAGAAGCCTTAAAGCCTATTTATGATAAACTGCTAGAAGTGATTTTAGCTTTTGGTGATGATATAACAAAAACGCCCAAAAAGGACTCAGTTAGTTTGATAAGAAAAAGGCAGTTTGCACTCATAAAACCAGCCACCAAAACCCGAATAGATTTAGGCCTTAAGTTAAAAGGAAAGCCAGAAACAGAAAGACTAGGAAACTCTGGCCCTTTTGGTACCATGTGCACGCACCGTCTGAAACTAACAGACGTCCCAGAAGTAGATGAAGAGTTGGTTTCTTGGATTAGGGAGGCATATGAGGCGAGTGTGTAGTTTAAGTTTGCCCAGATAAGCGTTTTATGGTAGAAACTAAAACCTTGAAGCTCTATATCGCGTTTATAGGTCAGTAATCTTTTTACAGAAATCAAATTAGAAAAATATTAGCAATGAGTGCCCTTCAAGAATTTCAAAAATTAGTAATAGCCAATGCATCAGAGGTAAAAGGTTTGTCAATTGGTGATACCGCTCCAGATTTTACCTTGCCAAACGCTTTTGGTAATAATATTTCCCTGTCGGATGCCTTAAAAGAGGGCTTTGTCATTATTAAGTTTTATCGTGGCGAATGGTGTCCTATTTGTAATCTTGACCTGAGAGAAATACAGAAGCATTTGCCAGAGATTCAGGCATTGGGAGCTACAGTTTTCGCCATTAGTCCACAAAGTCCAGATGGTGCACTTACCGCTGCACAAAAGAATGAATTAGGCTACGAAGTACTCAGTGATGCTCATCAAGAAGTAATAAAAGCTTATAATCTACAGTTTGACCCAGGAGAAGATTATCATCAACGTCGTGACCTGACACAGGAAAACGGTGATGGCTCTAAAACACTTCCTGTTCCAGCCACATTTATTATAGATTCAAATCAAAAGATAGTAGCTGCCCATGTCGAGGCAAACTATACAGAAAGAATGTCTGCACTAGAAGTGATAGCGGCTTTGAAAAAAGTGAAGGCTAAATAGTTATAAGGTATCGCTTGCGTTAACAAGTGTATTGAGAGAAATCTAATTTATGTCAACTCCCTGCCTGTCACGGCAGACAGGGAGCGACAGCCGAGAATAGTCTTACAAGAACTCTGATAATTCAAAAAGCGAGATAAGGCTCTTAAATCACCTCCTCCAAAACCTCCCAAACATTTTTAGCTAAGATTTTATGTCCTTCTATGGTTGGGTGAATGCCATCTGCTTGGTTTAGGCTAGGTACTCCGCCTACACCGTCTAACAGAAACGGAATTAGTTTAACATCGTTAGTTTTAGCCAAATCTGTCCAGATGTTTTTAAACTCTGTGGTGTAGTCTTGCCCCATGTTTGGTGGTATTTGCATGCCTGCCAATATGATTTTGGTATCTGGGTTTTTCTTCCAAACTAGGTCAATAATGGCTTGTAAGTTTGCTTTAGTCTCTTTCAAAGGAATACCTCTTAGGCCGTCATTGGCTCCAAGTTCTAGTACAAAAATGTCAACATTCTGATTAAGTACCCAGTCTAATCTATTCAAGCCCCCCGAGGTAGTTTCGCCACTTAAACCTGCATTTACTACCGTATAGGCTAATGCTAAGGAGTCTAAGGTACTCTGTATTTTAGCAGGAAAAGCCTCTTCTACACCCACACCATAGCCTGCCGTTAGACTATTCCCAAAAAACAGGATGGTTTTGGAATTATTCTCAGGTTTTGAGATGTTCTCTGACTGACTTTCAGTTTCTTCTGTTTCCGTTTTAGATTCAGAAGTACAGGCAGCCATGAGCAAAACAAAGAAAAGAGGAAGTAGCTTATTCATAGAATTTAAAATTGGCCAAATCAAAAGGCCGTTTGAGTTTTATTTTAAAAAATAATTATGACAAAGATATTAAAGGTTAGCCAGCTGGGGAAGTGGTATAACAGCGGCTCCAAACAGCTAACAGTTTTAAACGATATTTCATTCGATGTAAGTGCAGGAGCTACATTTTCTATTGTAGGACCTTCTGGAAGTGGGAAAACTACACTTTTAGGACTATGTGCCGGTTTAGATAAAGCCAATTCAGGTTCTGTGGAACTTTGTGGCGAGGCTTTAGAAAACCTAGATGAAGACCAACGAGCTTTATTGAGAAATAAGGAGGTGGGTTTTATTTTCCAAGATTTCCAGTTGCTACCCACTTTAACGGCTCTTGAAAATGTATCGGTGCCTTTAGAGTTGCAAGGTTCTAAAGCGGCAAAAGACAGAGCATTGGAATTGCTAAGTAAAGTTGGCTTGGCAGACCGTGTGCATCATTATCCTTCACAGCTTTCTGGTGGTGAGCAACAGCGAGTGGCTTTGGCAAGGGCTTTTTCTACCAAACCTTCTATTTTATTTGCCGATGAACCTACGGGGAATCTTGACGAAGAAACAGGGGAGAAGGTGGTTAAATTGCTCTTTGAACTAAATAAAGAGGCAGGTACCACTTTGGTTATAGTAACGCACGATTTAGAATTAGCCAAAAGAACCCAACAAGTGCTACGACTTAAAGGCGGTAAAATTTTATCAAACGAAACCAACATAATTGCCTAATGCAGCATTCAAAAGCAAATTTTAGATGGCTGCTTCAGATGGCTTGGCGAGATGGAAAAGCTAGTGGTAAAAGGCTGCTGCTTTTTATGGCGTCCATTATTCTGGGTATTGCGGCGGTGGTTTCCATTCAGTCTTTTAGTAAAAACCTGAAAGACAATATTGGCTTGCAATCTAAGGCCCTCATGGGAGCCGATTATCTGATTGACAGTAAACAAATTCCTACAGAAGGTGTTCAGTTTATTATTGACTCTTTAGGCCCTGCTGGGCAAGAGGTGCGTTTTGTTTCTATGGCAGCTTTTCCTAGCAAAAATGGCAATAAACTGGTTCAGGTTCGTGGTATTGGCGGAGTTTTTCCTATTTATGGCGAGCTAGAAACAGTTCCTGAATCAGCCGCTACTGCCTATCAAAAAGGGCAAGGAGCATTGGTAGATGCCACGGTGATGCTGCAGTTTGATTTAAAAACGGGCGATAGCGTTAAAATTGGTAATACCACTTTCCCTATTCTTGGTTCGTTAAAAGGAGCACCGGGTAGTAATGCTTTTTCTACCACCATGGCTCCTCCCGTTATTTTACCTTTTGACCTCATGGAGGGAACAGGTTTGCTACAATTGGGTAGCCGCGTGGAGTATAATTATTATTTCAAAGCAAGCCCAGATTTAGATATCGACGCTTTAGATGATGCGGTAGACCCTCGTCTGGATGCCGAAAATGCAGATTTTGATTCGCATACTTCGGTTAGCGAACGCTTGGGTAAAAACTATGAGAACTTTGTTAAGTTCTTAAACCTCGTGGCTTTTATTGCCTTATTGCTAGGCTGTGTGGGTATAGCAAGTTCGGTACATATTTATATTAAAGAAAAACTAAGAGCAGTGGCCGTCCTGAAATGTATAGGAGCCACCAGAAAGCAGTCTTTCCTTATTTATCTTATTCAAATAGCGGGTTTGGGGCTTTTAGGAGGTATTCTTGGCACTTTGGTTGGTTTAGCTTTACAAAGCCTTTTCCCAATATTTATTCAGGACCTATTGCCTTTTGATGTTGAAATTAGCATTAGTTATAAGCCTATAGTCATGGGACTCCTTTTGGGTGTTTTCATGTCGGTTCTTTTTGCTCTTTTACCACTTTTAAGCACTTGGTTTGTGTCGCCATTACAGGCTTTACGTATTCAGGACGAAGAAAGTGGAGCCAGCAAAAAAGCAACAGCATGGGTGATTTCAAGCATCATGTTGTTCATTTTTCTATTTTCTCTTTGGTTTTTACAGAGCTGGAAATATGCCTTAGGTTTTGTGTTCGGTATTTTGGTGACTTTCTCTATTTTGGCAGGAGTTTCATACCTCTTCATGCGATTGATTAAAAAATACTTTCCGCATTCTTGGGGTTTTTCGGCACGCCAGAGTTTGCTGAATTTATTTAGGCCAAATAACCAAACCATGGTTTTGATTCTGGCGATTGGTGTCGGGAGTTTTTTGATAAGTACCCTATACTTTACCAAAGACATATTATTGTCAAAAACGAGTTTAGAAAATAGTGCTGACAGCCCAAATGTCATTCTTTTAGATATTCAAACAAATCAGAAGGATGCGGTGGCTGCCGCCATCAAAAGCAAGGATTTAAAGGTGATAAACAATATTCCGATAGTGACCATGCGTGTGCAAAGCATAAATGGCGTATCGGCAGATGTTATTAGAGAAGATACCGTTTCTAAAAGAGGAAAATGGATAGTCAACCATGAGTTCAGAACCACGTACAGAGATTCGCTGATAGCTTCGGAGGCTTTAGAGTCTGGCGAATGGCCTGTAAAAGGGGAGCAAGGAGGTTTAATTCCAATATCAGTGTCGGACAATCTAGCCAAAGATGCTCATTTAAAAGTAGGGGACACCTTGGTTTTTAATGTGCAAGGGGTTTTGATGAAAACCTATGTGGGCGGCGTAAGAACGGTAGATTGGCAAAGAATGCAATTAAACTTTTCGGTGGTTTTCCCATCAGGTATTTTGGAGCAAGCTCCACAATTTACCGTTATGACTACCAATGCTCCAGACGAACAAGTTTCGGCTAATCTTCAACAAGATTTGGTGAGTAACTTCCCTAATGTGACCATTTTAGATTTAAGGCAAGTTTTAACCACCGTGCAGGAGATTCTTGACAAAATATCGTGGGTGATTAATTTTATGGCATTTTTCAGTATTCTTACTGGGATTATTGTTTTAATAGGTTCTGTAAGAACCAGTAAATACCAACGTATAAAAGAGAGTGTTTTACTCAGAACATTAGGAGCCAAGAGCAATCAAATTCTAAAAATAACGGCCTTAGAATATTTCTATTTGGGTATTTTAGGTACAGGAATCGGGATTTTATTATCGCTAGTGGCTAGTCAATTATTAGCAATCTTTGTTTTTAAAGCTGCCTTTGTGCCATCATTAGTGCCGTTTTTAGTGCTACTTCCTGGAATTACAGGCATTGTTCTTTTAATAGGATTAAGTAACAGCCGAAGTGTTTTAAACAGTCCACCGCTTGAGGTTTTAAGGAAAGAAGCGGGTTGATTAAAACACTTTTATTTTAATGAATGGGGATTGTTTCTGTGGGTTTAGGATTCATATATATAAATATGGCGTTTAGTAAATCATTATTAGCCTATAATTCTGTTCTTCATAAAAAGAAGTTCTAGACCATTTGAAATATTAGTATTATGGTAAAATATTATAACCTAAAACCATAGATAGTGTTTTATATTCTGATGGCCATTGGGGATGTAGTTTAGTAATGCTTCTTTTAGTACGATACTGGAGTTCTACACTTAGTTTATTACTGTGTTTGAAACCCAAGCAAAAGGCAAAGTTCTCTTTTGAGTTTATGTTTAAAATGGGGCCAGGAGAAAAGGTGATATCTGACTTTAAAGGAAAGTCATAAACGAATAGAATATTAGTGTATACTTGGTTCTTTTTGTTAAGGAAAAAATAGTGTCTAATACCTGCAGGTAATTCTATTGATTTATAATTCACCTCGGAAGAGTATGACATAGTCTCTGATTCTTCTGTAGCACTAAAAGATTGAAAAGTGGGTTCCACTAAAATGGCCCATTTGTCTTTATTAAATGGTAGAATGAATTCAGCTTCAGCTCCTATTCTAAAGTTTATTTTTGTGCCATAATCAATGTTATTATTTGTTAAGAAAGTGTTTCTGAGTATATAAGAAGAGCTATTAAGTCCTGGTCTGATATTAAGATTAAAAACCTTTCTCACTTCTTTAGATTTGTAATTTGTGATATCAGTATTTTGGCATTTGTTATACTTTATAAAAAGGTTTACCAAATCGTCTTTGGAGTATTTAAGGTTTTCCAGTTGCCTTTGCTCAATACTAGAACATCTAAGATGTACATATAGCTGTTGTCTGTACTTATTGTTAATTAAAATGTGTTTGGCATTTTCTTGGTGATTTCTATATCGTTTGTAAATGAGCGGCTCTATTTGTCCTTCATTAGGGTCGAAAAAGTATCGTCTTTGGTTTCCATTCTCATAAAAAAATAAGGAAGTCTTTCCTTCTACTAAAACTTTTAAAAATTGTTTCTCATTTTTAAAGATGGGTTCTTTTTTACTTGAGAGGTGGTTTATGTCATCGCTAGATTGCTCAATGTTTACATTCTTTCTTACATATTTGGATATACCTTCAACACTAAACTCAGAAGCATTCTCAATTTTTACTATTTCACTAGCGGCATTTTCTGAAAGTTTAAATTCAAATTCTAATGGATTATTTTTCCAATCTAGGTTTTTTATCAATCCAGTTACTTTTTGATTTTCATTAGTGATGTAGTAGCCTTTTTCAAAGGAAATTTGAGCATTTCCAATTATTGAAAAAAGGAATAAGGATATCAAGAGAAGTAGCTTTTTCATTAGTGGTGCAGACAGGTTTTCCATTTAAGATAGTAGTTTTAATTTACAAAAATGAAGCCTACATTACTGGTTTAAGCTTTTCCGTATATGAAAGCTACTTTTCGAACGATTTGTCTAAGTCTTACTTGGGCTAAGTAGCTGTTTTAAGTAACAGCCTATTCTCCTTATTTGCACCCTATAAGTTTTGTTTCAAAAATGGCTCCTGACTCTGTAGAAAAGCCGGGCTCCAAAAGAATATAATTTCCAGCATCATACACTATGGATTGGCCATTGCTTATAATATTACTTGTTTTTCCTGTAATAGTCTCTCCTGCTACTTGAGCTGTAGTTAAGGTACTTTCTAAAACAATATTTGCAACACAAGGTGTACCAGAAAGGTCTAAGCCTATCAGAACTGGGTCATGGTCGGAGGCTCTAAACTGGTCGGCGTTATAGTAATTAGCTATTTGAGTAACAGACTTATTCTCCATATTGTAATCTAATGAAGTGGGCTCGGCACCGTTAATGTTCCATATAGTACTTCCCGTTACTTTGGTATTTAAAGAGCTGCTGGCAAAAGCATGATCTAATGAGCCCCACATGCTTGAAAATGTATAGGAATGCTCTTCATGTGGAGATAGATTTACGTAACCATTGGTTTCTAAATGAGTAAGTGGGTCTTCTAATGCATAGGCATTAAAGTCACCCAAAAGTAATATGTCGGTATTTGCTGCTGATGTAGGGTTAGTGGCTAGCCAGTTTAGTAAATCTTCAGATTGATGTGTTCTAAGGTAGTTATTGTTTCCTTGGCCATCACCTTGGTCGGCATTTTGAGCACCTGGCGAAACAGACCCCTTAGACTTGAAATGATTAACGCTGATAGTAAATGTCTTTGAATTGGCAATTTCCATGAAGGTTTGCACCAAAGGTTTTCTACCCGTAACGTCAAAAGATGCATGACCATAAGCATCAGGAATAACAGCCGAAGCACCTTGAGGGCTAACTTTAGCTGGCTTATAAATGATGGCAACCGTGATGACATCTTCGGCGGTAACCACAGCAGGGTCAATAAAGTGATAAGTACCAGCCCCCACCATATCATTAATCCCGTCTACAAGGTCTTGAATAGCACTATTACTGCCGAAACCATCATTTTCTATCTCCATCAAACCTACTACATCGGCATCTAATTCAGAGATGGCTTTTACTATTTTAGCTCTCTGTCTGTTAAATTCTGTCAGGTTATCTGCACCTCTAGAAGTAGGGAAACCACCACCTAATCCATCGCCATTAAAATAATTTAACACATTAAAACTGGCCACTTTTAGTGTAGCTAATGTGCCTACATCGCTAGGTGAGTTTAATCTTGGGTTAGTTGCTTGGAAATTAATAGGGTCTGCTGTTTGAAGTCTATAACCTTCAAAACGGTGGTCTAAAACCGCTATAATTTCGTCTACCGTATCGCCGCCTCTTAAAGTATTTGTGGCAGAAAGTGGATTACCACCTCTGGCAAAGATGATATTTTCTGGATTTTGAGAGCCACTAGCGTCATCAATGTAAAATTGTCTTTTTGGTAATTCGGCAAGATATGCCGCATGAGCCGTTACATCAGGAGCATTAAACTGCGTAAATTGGTCTATTCTCCCATCTGAACCGGGCTGATTTGTAGCTGCCGTTGTACTTAAAAGAACCTGCCCATATCGCTTTAAATTATACGTATCTGTCACAGTAAGGCTACCTGAAGCCGCAGTAACTTTTACCAGCATTCCTTCAAATTTCTCAAGGTCGTCTAAACTATTGATAGGAAAACTCACATCACTCACGGCAGGCATAGGATGGTCAGACGAAACAATAATAACCTCTGTAAGATTATTTAACTGGGTTAGACTAGAAGAGGCTCCACTGCTATATTCCGCTACATTCCCTTTTACTCTTACTTTATCTCCCTGGTTTCCTGTAAAAAGGCCCGAAGGGTCATATACAAAGAGCCCTTCAGAAGTATTTGGGTCGGCATCATAATCACTTTCTTCTTCCTGTAAATAAAATCCGCTTAAACCACTATAGCCGCTAAAGTTTCGAGTGACTATTGCTTCTACAGATAGTGTGCTGTCTAAAGTCAATGCTGTCGTATTTCCAGTACCTTGAATGTCGTGAATTTTCGTAAAAATAATGGGGGTGTCTTCATCAATGATAGTTCCTAGTCCTTGATTATCAATAGGGTTAGCATTTGTGAAATTAGAAATATCTACAAAGAAACTTTCCGTTGACTCTAAGTCTGTGTCTCCGTTTACCAATACATCAAAAGTATACGTTTGACTCCCTTCTGGGATGTTTTGACCTGTTAGATTTACAGCTGTGTAGTCAGATGGGGCAGTTGCGGTATTGTCGGTAGTTTTAATATCAAAAGTAACACCTCCTGCGGGAGCGGGGCCAGTCAGAGAAACTATAAATTGATAGGTTTGAGTACCAGCGTTACCCTCAGCCATGCTCACATCGCCTACACTAATACTTGGTATGCCACCTTCATTACTCATTAGTCCTTCAATACCAAAGTCGGTATCTGTATTATTACTTTTATCAAATAAATAGAAACTTCCACTGGATGATGTTCCTCCATAAGGAATCAATCTGAAAGTTATGGTGCTGGCAGAAGGGATATCTTGAAGAGAAGGAATGCTGCTTAAATCAATAGAGGGAATGGTGGAACCGCTGCTAGAATAGGATGTAAGGTCAAGTATTGAAATATCAATAAAAGCACTGGCATCTACCTTATATTGTAGTTTGCAACTATCTGGCCCGGTACCAGAACGTCTATAGGTAATTGGATTTATAGCAGATAAGGAAGCTGCATAGCCTGAAGCTGGGCTCAATGTAAAAGTTATAAAATCATTATTTGTGATAGCATCAGCCTCCGTAGCTGACCAGCCTTTTCCACCCCATGCTCTACTAGCTGGCGAACCACTGGTGGTTACGCCACTGCCACGAACTAAGCCAGAACTGGTGAGGTTAGCGTTTATAGAACTGGCAGCTTGTGGTGATGAGCCATAGTCGCTGGTAGTATTAAAATCCCATCCTACTAATTGCTGAGCAGAGGTGGATATTTGACTTAACACTAGTAGAATACATAAGAGCGTACTAAATGGTTTAATAAAAGGGGGAAGCTTAACCATTGTTTCGTTATAGTTTATTGTGACAAATTTACTATGTCAATTTAACTAAGTATTCCAATGAAAATTAATTCTCTATTATTAAAATATTTCTAAAATGTTAAATTTTATATAATAACTGAATAAAGTGATGGGTACTGTTAAGCTCATGGAAATTAGAACAAAAGCCTATGTGGGAATTTAGCTTGTTACCTAAAAAAGAGAGAGACGGTTTTACTATCTGAAAATGAAGCTATGCCGTCTCGCAATTTATGCTAAACACCAAATTGTCTTAAATGGTGGTCGGTGTGTTTATAAACAAAAACACCAATTTGGTCCTTATTCATTTTACCGAAGAAAGGGTGCACAAAAATATCGGTAGTGAAGGAACTGTAGTTTTCCAATAAGTCAATCCATTTGGCTTGTTCGGTTTTAAAATCGCCCGAATCTTTTATGACCATAGCAGGATGAGTGGGTTGGTTTTTCTTAACAGGACTATCGTCTTTTAAAATGCCTTTTAGGGCCATAGGCCCAAATAGTCGGCCTATGAAGAGCCTTTTGTAAGTCTTCTTTCCATGAAACATTTCTTCACCTACTGTGCCATGTTTTAGCATTTGATAGGCATTCATTTTTCCCCAAAGGTTTGGGCTTTCTTCTGATAAATTATTGATTCTAAGAATCAGTTCCTCACGTGTATTTGTATCAAAAATTGTTTTCATTTTAGCCTTGCGTTAAATGTTCATAGGAATAATATTTCTAACTTCTACCGTACCACCTGTCAGGAGAATGGGGCATTTCTTTGCCAATTGAAGAGCATTCTCTATGGTGGTGGCTTTTAAAATCATATTTCCACTCATAGTTTGACTCTTGCAGATGTGAATTTCATCTTTGATAGATTGGTCGGGAGTAATTAGTTTACCGTCAAAACCTAATTGATGTGTACTGACAAGCTTGCCTTGCATAGCAATACTGCCAATGAAATCACCCCATTGTTTTTGCATTTGGATTAATTGCTCCTGTGTAGGTACTTCGTGGCTAGGCTCGGAGCGAAAAAGCAACATGAATTCTTTTAACTGTTCCATAAGAAAATTTATTAATTAATGATGAATCAAAGGTCATGTTTCAACAAATCATAAATCTTGTCATATGGCAAGAAAACCTATTTGCCAGCTATTTCTTTTCTGATGCGACTTAAAGAAGTATCTGTAATGCCTAGGTAGGTGGCTATTTGTTTCAAAGATACATTTTGAATAATGTGCGGTTTTTCTTCTAGTAGTCTTATATATCGGTCTTTCGCCTGGTCGGCAATCATAGAAATACTATGTCTTTTTAGAGCAAAGTAACTGCCCACTAGTGTGGTTCTTCCTTGTTCTCTGAAACTTTTAATGCTATGAAATAGTTGCTGAAATGTGTCAAAATCTAACTGCCAACAAACGCAATCTGAAAGAGCCTGTATATGCTCACGAGTTGGTGTTCGAAGAAAAAAGAGGGCCAATCTATAACAATATCGCCCACTGAAAAGAAATTGGTGGTGATGTCATTGCCTTCAGTATCAATGACATAAGAGCGAGTAAAACCACTCTCCACAAACCAGTAGTAATTAGCAGTTTGACCATCGCGTAGTAGAAAATCGTTTTTAATGAAAGTGACTTTTTTGAACTTAGGAATTATGGATTCAAGCTCTTCTGAACTTAGGTCAGAACCTTTAAAAATATTATTTAAGAAATGGGCTGGCGTCATTCTATAGGATAAAGAAAAATCAAGAAACACTTTAAAGCACTAAAATAAGAGTTATGCTTGAAATTAAACTGTTTCTTGAGATGACTTAACAGTAATATGAACTCACTAAGTTTGACACGAAAATATGTTTTAGGTATAAGAAGTTTGAAATAACAACTAAGGTTCTTTGTTTTGATCTATGAAGCTTTCCCCTTATTTCTTAACAACTTCTTAAGGCATTGATTTTAGCTACCTACAATTTCTCTTTCAAAAAGGGCCAACTCTTTTCTCTCTAAATCATCAGCAAATTTGCAGTAGTAAATTCTACTAACGTATCGCCTTACAAGCATTTTAATATCTGGATGTACTTTGGTGTATATAGTATCACCTGCTTCGTATTTGTTTTCTCTTTCTTCCATAATTTATGTTTGAAAACTTCTTACCTCATTGTATTTTCTGGGAGGTAGTTTTGTTTTTTTAGGCTATCGAGCCAGTTTAGGGGTAGTGTTTTTGATGAAAATAGCTATGTTAAGCTTCGTGTTTGGAGTTTTTCTCTTTACGCTTTTCGGCTTTCGCAGCTCGTTTTTCTTTAAGGTTTTTAGCGGGTGCTTTCTTTCCTGATTTATCTTTTCCTTCTTTTTCTTTAGACATGATTTGTGAGTTTTGATAATTTAAAACTATCTATTTAGATGGTTTTTAGATACACAAAGCTTACTACAATTACCTCTACATATGTTACACGGAGAAATGGTATTGTTACATATATCCCATGTTTAATATTGTATGGGAAAGAAGAGTTAGAGTTTATAAATCTTCCAAATTGGCTTTTCGTTTATTTTTAAGTTGCTTATAAAATGTGGGAGTGAGCCCAGTTATTTTTTTAAACTGATTTGATAAATGAGCCACACTGCTATAATGCATTTTAAAGGAAATTTCAGTGAGACTTAGCTCGTCATAAATAAGTAATTCTTTGACACGCTCTATTTTATGTAGAATTATAAATTGTTGAATGGTAATTCCTTTAACCTCCGAGAAAGTATTCGCCAAATAGGTGTAATCGTGGTCTAGTTTTTCGCCGATATAGTCAGAGTAATTTACTTTTGGAAGCTCATCGGAGTAATGAATTATTTCAGTGATTACATTTTTTATTTTTTCTATCAAAATACTCTTTTTGTCATCTAGCAATTCTAATCCTGATTTTGATAAGCTTTCTTTTAGTTGCTTTCGTTGTGTGGCACTGATGTTTTCTAGAATTTCAATAGTACCGAGCTCCACTATTACGGCATTTAAACCTAGCTTTTTGAGTTCTTCTTTTACCATCATTTTGCAACGCAAACTGACCATATAACGGATGTATAATCTCATGTTTTTGGTCTAGGATTTAAATGTAAAATGATGTAGAAAGCTAAGTAGCTTTCTGTCAAAATGTAAAAAGATACAGTAGGAAGACCTGAAAAATAACCATTAGGTTAAATTAGGAATAAAGCGAGTAGTAAACGAGGTTGAAACGAAAAGATAATTTAACAATGCACGTTTTAACTGCTTCCCTAATGGAGCCTAAGCGTGTAAACCGATAGCAATAGATATGTTTGTAATCTTGCTATTCAAACAGGAATGGAATAATACTTTCCTGTTTTAATCGCAACGATAAGTATAATTTGCAGATGCCTGTCTGATTCTACCTTGAAAAACCTTTACAATGTCGGCCTTTGTTGGGTAGTTGTTTTGGTTGTAGGTGTATTCTGTAGACAACTCCGTTTTGCCATTATCATTTGTAATGGTAGAAGAAGTAACATTATTCTTATTAACGAAGTTAGTGTAGTTATTATCACCCTGAATTAAGGTATACACCATAAAGTAAGATAATATTTGTCCTAATTGTTGGTCTAAAAATGGACTTTTCTTATCGTCAAAAGTATGATTGACTAGCAATACCTCGTTTGTAAAATCAGTCTTTCTGAGTACCCTAGTAACATTGTCATTTTCATTGTATTCTAAGACTACATCAGCTGGCTGATTGAAAATAGGTAAGCTAAGTGATAGTGCAGTTAATCTATTCTTTGCATCATAGGTCATGGTGGTAGGGTAGTCAAATGGTCCTCTTGCATCTTGCCCTTTAAAGTTTATTCTAGCAAGGTTACCTTTTCCATCAAAAGTAAATATGATTTCTGAGCTCGGGTCAACAGACAATTCGGCACCTGTGAGAAGGTTTCCGTTATATAAGAATTTGTCAAAACTCGGTAAGTTTCCTTTGATAGTAAGAGCACGATCTTCGTCATACTCTATCGCAAAAGTTAAACCGTCTGAACTGTCAAGTGTTTTGATTTTACAATCATCACTCAGTAAAGGACCTTCCTCTTCATTTCCATCGAAAGGAATAATATTCAAATCGACTATTTTATTACAGCCGATAATGGTGGTTAGCAGAAAGAATAATACGAGTTTGTACATTTTAAGCAAGTGATCCATTTTCATCTTGAAAGATGCATGCAAATATTGTGCTAAAGTATCCAAAAATAAAAAAGAGGTTGACCAATGCTGGCCAACCCCTCTTTTTATAAGTCTTAAAGTGAGAATGAATTACATCATTCCACCCATTCCTCCACCTGGAGGCATGTGACCATGATCTCCACCTTTCTCTTCTGGAATATCAGAAACTACAGCTTCTGTAGTCAATAATAAACCTGATATAGAAGCAGCGTTCTCAAGAGCCAAACGAGTTACTTTAGTTGGGTCAATAATACCCGCCTTAATTAAATCTTCGTATTTGTCTTCACGAGCATTGTAGCCATAAGCTCCTTTGCCGTTTTTAACTTCCATAACCACTACAGAACCTTCTCCGCCACAGTTAGCAACGATAGTTCTTAATGGAGACTCAATAGCTTGTCTGATGATAGCAATACCTGTTTTCTCGTCAGCATTAGCACCTTCAAGACCTTCAAGAGCAGCTTGAGCTCTGATAAGGGCAACCCCACCACCAGCTACAATACCTTCTTCTACTGCCGCACGGGTAGCGTGAAGAGCATCATCTACTCTATCTTTCTTTTCTTTCATTTCTACCTCAGTAGCTGCACCAATATAAATAATGGCAACACCACCAGATAACTTAGCTAAACGCTCTTGAAGTTTTTCTCTATCGTAGTCAGATGTAGTAGTTTCAATCTGAGCTTTGATTTGATTAACTCTTCCAGCAATAGCTTCTTTATCACCACTTCCGTTAACAATAGTTGTATTGTCTTTGTCTACGATGATTTTTTCTGCTTGACCCAATAAAGTGATGTCAGCATTTTCTAATTTGAATCCTCTTTCTTCAGAGATTACAGTTCCGCCAGTTAAAACAGCGATGTCTTCTAACATTGCTTTTCTTCTGTCACCAAAACCTGGAGCTTTAACCGCACAGATTTTCAATGAACCACGGATTTTGTTAACTACAAGTGTAGCAAGAGCTTCACCGTCAACATCTTCTGCAATAATCATTAAAGGACGAGAAGTTTGAGCAACCGCCTCTAAAACTGGAAGAAGTTCTTTCATTGAAGAAACCTTCTTCTCAGAAATAAGGATGAATGGGTTTTCCATTTCTGCATCCATTTTCTCTGCATTAGTTACAAAGTATGGAGAAAGGTAACCTCTGTCAAACTGCATTCCTTCTACTGTTTTTACTTCAGTTTCAGTTCCACGAGCTTCTTCTACAGTAATTACACCTTCTTTTCCTACTTTTTCCATCGCATCAGAAATCATTTGACCGATTTCAGCGTCGTTGTTTGCAGAAATAGAAGCTACTTGAGTAACCTCTTTAGAAGTAGAGATAGCATTTGACTGCTTAGCCAAACTAGCTACGATAGCAGTAACTGCTTTGTCAATACCTCTTTTAAGATCCATTGGGTTAGCACCTGCTGCTACGTTTTTAGCACCAATAGTGTAAATAGCTTGAGCCAATACAGTGGCAGTAGTAGTACCGTCACCAGCTTGGTCTGCAGTTTTAGAAGCAACTTCTTTAACTAACTGAGCTCCCATGTTTTCAATAACATCTTTAAGCTCAATTTCTTTTGCTACTGTAACACCATCTTTAGTGATAGCAGGAGAACCGAATTTTTTATCTATGATAACATTTCTTCCTTTAGGTCCTAATGTTACTTTGACAGCATTGGCAAGGGTGTCAATTCCCTTTTTCATTCTATCTCTAGCTTCGGTATCGAAGTGAATTTGTTTTGCCATGATTTCTTTAAAATTTTATGTTTTGAATAATTTAGTTTCCTAGCCTATAAGCTAGGTCGACTTTTCATTCCTTTCCTTTGGGTCAGGTTATAACGGTGTCTAAACCTTATACTATTGCGAAAATATCTGACTCACGCATGATCAAATACTCTTTTCCTTCTACACTAAGCTCTGTGCCAGAATATTTTCCGTAAAGTACATTGTCACCAACTTTTACAGTAACTGGTTCATCTTTTTTTCCTGGGCCTACAGCCACTACAACTCCTTTTTGAGGTTTTTCTTTTGCAGTATCAGGTATGATGATTCCGAATGCTGTTTTTTCTTCAGCAGCCGAAGCTTCTACTAATACTCTGTCCGCTAAGGGTTTCACGTTTACTGACATAGTTTTTATTAAGTTTTAAATTGTTTTATCGGTTATAAACACATCAACAGATGAACAAACTATCTGCCAAAGGGTGACAAAGGTATACTTTCCTGCCATTTTTTCAGGTTGCGTACTTTCTTTCTTGATATAGACCTGACAGCCTTCTTTATGAGGACATAGATTCATGCTATAATGTCATATTTTATACGGTATATGACAAAAAAAATAGCCCAAGCATGGCTTGAGCTATTCAGAAAATATTTTTGTTTGACTATTCAGCCGGAGCTTCTATTGGAGCTGTTAAACCTGGAGCAGGCGTAGTGCTTGGTAAAGTAGGAGCGGCCGGAGCAGCTTGCGAACTTTCTACATCAAGAGCACTATTACCCGTAGCGGTTTGAGCGTTTTGTAAATACAAACCTGTAAAGAGAGAACCCACAATTATAAATGTGAAGAAACCCCAAGTAAGTTTTTCTAAGATATCACCGGTTTTTTGAACACCAAACATTTGAGAGGTAGCACCGCCACCAAACTCGCTTGATAATCCACCACCTTTTGGGTTTTGAACTAAAATTACCACTATCAGCAACAAAGCTGCAATGACCATCAAAATTAAGATTGTATTTATCATCTATTCTAAAATTATAATTCTCGTTTTTCTAAAACTGGCTGCAAAATAAATACTTTTTTCTTACAAAAGCATTACACCTGAGCCATAACTTATCTGAAATGATTTAAGAAGGGGAGTATACCGCTTTATAATGCTCTAGAAAGAGCTTGATTTTTTCTTCTAGGCTGTAATTATCTATCTCTTCTTGCCTAACAGATTTTACTTTTACTGCTTCTGGTTCATAAAATATCCTTTTACTATTCCAGATAGCTCGTTCTTTTTCAAAGTTTTCTCCACTTGCACCGAATTGTTCACCAACCAAAATAAAGGCCTTTCTCAGGAGGTCAAAGTCAGGGAATCTATCTAATAGCTCTGCCAATTTTTCAAAATCAAGTGGTGTAGCTTTATTAGGTTCCTTACATAGTTTGAGAAGTAGTTCTATATCATTACTATTTACCATTGTGCAGCTGTGTCGTTAAAAATATTAAGAACTAACTGGTCAATAATAGTAGGAACAAGACGCCCTTCTACATCGGTAAGCGATTGCTCCTGCGGAAAGTCTTGGTAAAAAGAAAATTCTTTGTCAAAGCTATCGTCTTCGTTTTGGGTATTTTGGAAAGTCACCTCTACTGTAACGGTAAGCCTGTTTGAAGCCGCTTGGTCAGTGGCACTAGTAGCTACAGGTGTCATTTCATAAGTAATGATAGAACCTGCCAAAAATAGGTCACCATCATTCGGAACTAACTTAAGGTTAGTATTTCGTTGGTAATACTCTTTTAGAGCTTCGTTAAAATCTATGGCCAAGTTTTGAGGCCCACCGGCAGTGGCTACGCCAAAGTTTTGAATAGTAATAGTCTCTAAGTCAGGAGATAAAGATGTACCTGTGAAAGAGTAAATACCACAACTTTGAAAACAAAACGAGAAGAATAGCAGAATACAAACTTTGACTAATGGCAAGTTTGATGCTTTAGTAATACTATTTTTCATCTTCAATATCATACTGTTTTATTTTACGATATAGTGTTCTCTCAGATATACCTAAGTCCATAGCGGCATATTTTCTCTTGAAGTTGTTTTTACGCAATGCTTTCAGAATCATTTCATTCTCATTTTTTTCTAGCGAAAGCGACTCTTCTTCCATTTCGTGCGTAATGTCTTCAATATTGTCACGCTTCCCTTGCAGGTTGTCAATAGTCACTACGGTTTTATCGTCCTCTTTAGTATATAAAGGGTAAGGACTTTCTTCTTCTATTTCAGTAGAAACAGTGGCAAGGCCTGTGCCTTCACTTTGTAATTCTTGAAAAAGCCCTGCGTTTTCATGCACAAATTCATCACTCACATGTCCACCTTTTAACATACCAAGTACTAGTTTTTTTAGCTCGGTTACGTCTTTACGCATGTCAAAAAGTACTTTGTAAAGTATTTCTCTTTCAGATATATCACTACCTTCTTGCCCTCCAAACTGCCTTATTAAAGCTGGTAATCGACTCGTTTGATTTTTTGGGATGTACTTTTCTAATGCCTCAGCATTGATAATACGGGAAGGTTCTAAAAGTGTTATTTGCTCTGCAATGTTTTTTAATTGACGAATATTGCCAGGGAAACGGAAAGATGTAAGCACCTTTCTAGCCGCTTCTGTCAATTCTACAGGCTCGCTATGATTTTTTTCGGCAAAGTCAGAAGTGAACTTTATAAAGAGCAACTCCATGTCAAAACCTCTATCACGTAACGGAGGGACAGAAATAGGCACAGTATTAAGTCTATAATAAAGGTCTTCTCTAAATTTCCCTCTTTCCACAGCCTCCATGAGGTTAACATTGGTGGCAGCTACTACACGAACATTGGTTTTCTTAACTTTTGAAGACCCTACTTGAATAAACTCTCCATTCTCAAGTACTCTCAAAAGCCTTGATTGTGTACCTATGGGCATTTCACCTATTTCATCCAGAAATATGGTTCCTGAATCTGTAGTTTCAAAATAACCTTTCCTGTCATCTAAAGCTCCTGTAAAAGCCCCTTTGGTATGCCCAAAAAGCTCTGAGTCTATAGTTCCTTCTGGAATAGCTCCGCAGTTAATAGCTATGAATGGTCCGTGTTTTCTGGGGCTTAAGCCATGAATTATTTTTGAAAAAGACTCTTTCCCACTTCCACTTTCGCCACTTATTAAAACTGTTAAGTCGGTAGGAGCTACCTGAACAGCAATGTTAAGAGCGTAGTTAAGCGATGGAGCATTACCTATAATGCCAAATCTGTTTTTGACAGCTTGTATTTCTGGGGTATTGCTATTTGTCATATTAAACTAGTTCTTCAGTTAAGGCAATGCCCTTTAAAGTGGCAGATGTACACTCGGTAATTTTTACGTGTACATAATCACCTTTTTTGAAATTATCTTTAGGAATAATAACCATTTTGTTGTCGTCCGTACGACCTTGTAAAAAGTCATCTGAACGCTTACTTACACCTTCAATCAATATTTTCTGTGTAGTACCTAATGAAAGATTGTTTCTTTCTAGAGCATGGACACGTTGTTTTTGAATGATATCGTCCAGTCTTCTTTTCTTTACTTCAAGGGTAACATCATCTTCAAACTTTTTGGCCGCAGGGGTACCAGGCCTCTCAGAGTAATAGTACATATAACCGTAGTCATATTTTACATAATCCATTAGGCTAAGCGTGTCTTGATGGTCTTCTTCTGTTTCTGTACAGAAACCAGCAATCATATCATGAGAAATACCACATTCGGTACCCAAAATTTCACGGATTTTGTCAATTCTGTTGATGTACCATTCTCTTGTGTAGGTACGGTTCATGAGTTTTAAAATCCTGTTACTACCACTTTGAGCAGGTAAATGGATATAGTTACATACGTTTTCATACTTTTTAATAGTGTATAAAACCTCGTCTGTAATATCCTTTGGGTGCGATGTAGAGAATCTTACTCTAAGTAATGGGTCAATATCGGCTACTAAAGCTAAAAGCTGAGCAAAATTAGTTTCTATTTCGCCAGATTCATTTTTCCATTTATAGGAATCCACATTTTGACCTAAAAGTGTTACTTCACGATAACCTTTGTCAAAAAGGTCTTGAGCTTCTGCTATGATAGTGCTGGCACTTCGGCTTCTTTCTCTTCCTCTAGTATAAGGAACTACACAAAAGCTGCACATATTATCACAACCTCTCATGATGGATACAAAAGCCGTTACGCCATTAGAGCCAAGTCTTACTGGAGTGATGTCTGCATAGGTTTCTTCTCTGGATAAGAAAACATTGACAGCTTTTTGACCACCTTCTACTTCATTAATAAGATTTGGTAAATCTCGGTAGGCATCTGGGCCTACCACCATATCTACTATTTTTTCTTCTTCTAGTAATTGCGTTTTTAATCTTTCGGCCATACAGCCTAAAACACCCACTTTTACTCCTTTACGTCCTCTATTTCTAGCATTAATAAGGGCAAGTCTTTTTCTGACTTTTTGCTCAGCATTATCTCTAATGGAGCAGGTGTTTAATAATATTAATGACGCTTCGTATTCTTTTGAAGTAGTGGTATAGCCTTCATCTCTTAATATGGAGGTTACCACTTCGCTATCTGCAAAGTTCATGGCACAGCCATAGCTTTCAATAAAGAGCTTTTTAGTCCCTACAGTTTCCTCATCCACAGAAAATTTAGCTTGTTCTAAACCAGCTTTTTCTTCCTCAGAGAGCACCTTCGCTTTTCCTTTTAAATCTTCCATTTATCCTTCTTTTCCAAATTCAAATGCAAAGATACAAATGGCTGACAGAATGTCAGTCTATACAACCCAATTATTGTATGAAAGGTTAAAAAGGATAGCATGGAGCATATCAAAAAAATCAAATTTCAAAAAATGGTAGTTAGGATACAGCTTTTTTTAATGCAGCTACGTACTTTTAAGGACGATTACTTAACAAGAAACTATGAATTACAAACTTTTACTCAGCTTTTTGATTCTACCGTTTTGCCATTTGTATGGTCAAACACAGATTTCCGGGACGGTTCAAGGCGAAGGCGACGACTTTGGCTTACCTGGAGTTACAGTGCAGCTTCAGGGTACACAAACTGGAACACAGACTGACGCTGAAGGAAAGTATAAGATAATGGCTAGTAAAGGTCAGAGCTTAGTTTTCTCTTTCATAGGCATGGAGAGAAAGGAGGTTTTGATAGGAAATCAAAGTGTCATTGATGTAGTTCTGATGGAGCAGGCTAATCAATTAAATGAAGTAGTGGTTTTAACAGCTTTGGGTTTAGAAAGAAAAAAAGATGATGACCTTAGTTCATCTACCTTAATAGATGCCGCTGCTATTAAACGTTCTGGTGAGTCTGGAGTGATTCAGGGTCTTTCAGGAAAAACATCAGGCCTTACCATTGTGAGAAACTCAGGAGACCCAGGAGCCGGAGCTTATATTCAAATAAGAGGACAAAACACTATTTCGGGGAGCTCTTCTCCTTTAATTATTCTTGATGGTGTTCCTATTTCAAACAGTAGTTCTGGAGGAGGCATTGATGGCGTAGTAGGTCAGTCAAGGTTAAATGATATCAACCCAGATGATATCGCTAATGTAACAGTATTGAAAGGTGCTGCGGCTGCCGCAGTTTGGGGCACTGGAGCTGCCAATGGAGTAATAGTGATTCAAACTAAAAGAGGAAACCCTAGAGGGAAGAAAGTTACAGTAGACTTTACTAATATGACAAGTTTTGATGTCATCAATAGAGAGTTTGAGCGTCAAGATAAATTTGGACAAGGTAATCCGCTACTACATGAAACAGGAAGAGCAAGGGATGCTTACACGTATATATGGAATCCTACGTCAAGACTTTCTTGGGGAGATAGAATAGCAGACCGTATAGGAGGAGATGATGATGTGAGGGTAGGGAACAAGCGTTTTGAAGCGGCAGACGGCAATGTTTATTTCCCTATTCTTACCAAGAACTCAACAAATACGTATTTGGACTCAAACAGAGACCAAGTTTTTCAAACAGGTTTTACATGGAATAAGTCTGTAAGCTTAAACTTTAATACAAACTCGGGTTCCACTTTTATGAGTTTTTCAAATTGGGACCAAAAAGGAATATTAAAAGCCAATTCTGATTATACCAGAACTACGGCTAGGTTAAATAATGAAACTAAACTGACGGATAAAATTAAAGTTAGAGTGAATAGTAGTGTGACGCACTCTACCTCTAACAGAATTCAGCAAGGGTCTAATTTGAATGGTTTTTATCTAGGTTACTTAAGAACACCAGCAGATTTTGACAACCGTGACTACATAGGAACTTATTATGACAATGATAATGTGGCTACGCAAAATGCTCATCGTTCTTATATTGGCAATGATAGAAACTTAACTTACTTGGGAGAGGGAGCTCCATTTTATCCAAATCCAGGTTGGGTAGTTAATCAGCAAGAGAACCCTAGTGAATTACATCGTTTCCTTTTTAATCCAGAGTTTAATTGGAATATTATGAAAGGAATTAATTTCACCGCCAGATATGGTTTTGATTATTATAACCAAACAAGGGATTCATGGTTTCCTGTAAACTCTTCGGGAGACCTTTTTGCAGGTTCTTATGGTAGAAGCGAAACCACCGAAAGAAATACCTCTGTCAATGCTTTCCTGAACGGAACACATCTTATTAATTCAGATTTAAACTTCTCTTGGATTACTGGTGTGCAGTTTGAAGATGGTTTTTACACAAGCTTAGGAGGTAACTCAACCATCTTCACTAATCCTTTTGTAGGAGATTTAAGAACTTTTGGTAATGCAGAAGCTGCCAACGAAACACCAAGTTTAACCAGACTTCGTCAAAGAAAATCAGGTGTTTATGCAGTACTAAACTCTGAATTTAAGAATCAATTTTATTTTGAATTAACAGGTCGATACGAGTTGCCATCTACATTAACAAAACCAGTGTTTTATCCTAGTGCTTCGCTTGGTTGGGTATTTACTGAACAGTTTAATAGGAATTTGGTAACCTTTGGTAAGGTGCGAGCTTCATACGGTGAAGTGGGAATTGAACCTATTTCTTATGCCAACCAAACTTCTTATGCTGCTTTTGACAGAGGAAGTTCTTGGGGTGATGCCTTGTCGGCCGCAGTTTACGGAAATCCATTTGGACGTAGTTCAAATTCAGGAAACCCTGGCTTAACACCAGAAAGAGTAAGAGAGTATGAGTTAGGAACTGATGTTCGTTTTTTCAATGACAAAGTTTCACTGGGAGTAACATATTATAATAGAAAGACCGATAAAGCTCTTTTGGCAGTTGATTTAGCTCCATCTACAGGTTTTACCAGTGTGTGGGATAATGCGGCAGTAATCTCCAATAAAGGTTTAGAAGTGGATATGGGCTTTAGAATTGCTAAGTTTAAAGACATTGAATGGCGAATAGATGCCAATTTCTCTACCAATAAAAATATGGTAGAATCGCTTAGTGGTGTAAAATCTGTAACGCTAAACGGTTTTACAGGAACATCGTCTCGAGTGGTAGAAGGAGAACCTTTTGCAGCTCTATGGGGAGGTAAGTGGGCAAGAGATGATAGAGGGAATATTGTTCTTAACGCTAATGGATTTCCAGAAGTAGCGGAGGAAGAAGGAGTAATAGGTGACCCAAATCCTAAATGGAAAGGTGGTTTAGGTTCAAATATCAGCTGGAAAGGGTTGAGCTTGTCTTTTCAATTTGAAACATTTCAAGGAAATGACATTTGGGCAGGTACAGAAAGCATCTTAAAATATTTTGGAGTGCATCCAGAAACGGCTAATGAGTTTTTTACAGAAACTGACATGAGAACAGTAGATGGCAGAATAGTGGCAGCCGGAACTTTAGTAAGAGGTAATGTGACTGATTTTGGAGCAGGGAATGTACTTCTTGATTCGGAGTGGTACACAGGTGTAGGTGGTGGTTTTGGTACGGTGTCGGAGCCATTTATTGTGGACGGAAGCTGGACAAAACTAAGGGAAGTTACCTTGGCTTATGATTTACCGCAAAATTTGATTTCAAAAGCAAAATTGAGCAGAGCGTCATTGTCCTTATCTGGTAGAAACCTATTTATATGGTCTCCACTGCAGTACGTTGACCCAGAGGTGAACTTAACAGGTAGCTCAAAAGGAAGAGGTTTAGAATACTTTACCAACCCTGGAACGGGTTCGTACATTATATCATTAAAATTAGGAATTTAAGAGATGAAGAAATTAATAATTATAGCACTTAGTTTATTTGTTTTTTCCTGTGAAAAGTATTCGGAAGGTTTGAATGTGGACCCAAATAACTTTACAGACGCACCTGGAGAGTCTATCATTGGGCAAGCTAACCTTACTTGGGTACTCATTACGGAGGGAGAAGCTTCTAGAATGGCAGGTATCTTTTCTGACCAATACACAGGCTTCAGTAATCAATTTATTAATTACAATGTGTATGATGTCAAATCATCTGACTTTGACGGAATCTGGAATAATAACTATGCTGGAGGAATAGCCCAAACTAGAATTGTTCAGGAAAAAGCGATTGCCGCAGGTAATAATCGTTTGTTAGGCGTAGCTCAAATAGTGGAAGCTGTGATGGGTGCTGATTTGGCGGCATTATTTGGCGATGTACCTTTTTCTCAAAGTGCTTTGCCAGTAGATTTTCCAGACCCAGCTTTTGATGACCAATTGGCTGTTTTTGAAGCTGCTCAAAATTTACTTTCCTTAGGAATTGAGAATGTAGGCAATGCCAAAGTGAGTGATTTATATGGCAGCCCTATTTTTGTGGAAAATAATGCTACATGGGCAGAAGTAGCTCATACATTAAAAGCAAGATATTATTTGATTACAAAAAACTATGCAGCCGCACGTGATGAAGCCAAACTTGGGATTTCTGGTAATCAAAGAAGTTTACTGTCGTTTCATTCCGATATTTCAGGACAGGAAAATCTTTATTATCAATTTGGTATAGAGCAGCGTGGAGGGTATTTGACAGCTACTAGGTCTTATTTAAGAAAGCTAATAAACCTTTCAGATATTTCTGTTGACCGCCTTTTGTATACCCCTGGAGAGGAAGCTAGAACGGCTCATTATTTCTCAGGAAACGAGTTGAATTATAATGAGGGCGGATATTTTGCAAAAGATGCATCTTATCCAATTGTAGATTGGTATGAAAACCAATTGATTTTGGCGGAAGCCGAATACAGATTAGGAAACGAAGAAGGAGCAAAAGAAGCATTCAACGCAGTAAGGCGTCAATTGGCTGTAAAATATAATGCAGATTTTCCAGAGATATCTATTGGAGGAAATACCTTATTGAGGGTTATTTTAGAAGAAAAGTACATTACCATGGTGGGTTCTCCACAGGTCTATAACGACCTCAGAAGAACCAATAATTTGGTGGGAGTGCCGGTAAAAAGCAGTACGGCTCCTAACATACCTCAGCGTTTTTTATATCCAGAGGTTGAAATCAATACCAATAAAAGTTTCCCAGGGGTTATTGGCCTTTATATTCCTACAAAAGTTAACGAGTAACAGGCTTATTAGCGGTTAAAGAAATACAGAGCTTTTTATTACAGCTCTGTATACCTACTTTTGCACCCTCATTTCAAAAAATATATTAGCGAATGTTAACCATTCACAATCTCTCTTTTTATTTCGGAGGACGTGCCATCTTTGAAGAAGCAAGTTTACAAGTTAAACCTAAGGACAAAATAGGTTTGATTGGGCTGAACGGAAAAGGTAAGTCTACATTATTAAAACTTATAGTGGGGGAGTACCAGCCAGATGGTGGCAGTATTTCAAAAGCTGGGGATGTCACTTTTGGTTTTTTGAATCAGGATTTATTGTCATATGAATCAGAAGAATCTATCTTACTGGTGGCTATGCAGGGTTTTGAAAGAGAGTTAGAGCTTCAAAGTAAGATTGACGAAGTACTGCATGAAATGGAGGTCAATTATTCTGACCAACTCGTAGAGAAATTGGGCGATTTACAGGAAGAGTTTGATATTCTTGGTGGATATACCATTCATGCCAGAGCAGAAGCTATTCTGGAGGGGCTAGGCTTTAAAACAGCCGATTTAAATAAACCACTTAAAGAGTTTTCTGGAGGGTGGAGAATGCGTGTAATGTTAGCAAAGCTTTTATTACAAAAACCTTCGGTACTTCTTTTAGATGAGCCTACCAACCACTTGGATTTACCTACTATTGAGTGGATTGAAAAGTATATATTAAATTATGAAAATGCGGTAATTGTGGTTTCTCACGATAGAGCATTTTTAGATAATGTGACCACCACTACGGTGGAGGTTTCGCAAGCAAAGCTGGTTCATTATCCAGGTAATTATTCTTTCTTTTTAGAAGAAAAAGAGCTGAGGAATGAAATTCAGAAAGGTGCTTATGAAAACCAACAAGCTGAAATAAGACAGACAGAGCGTTTTATTGAGCGTTTTAAGGCAAAAGCCACCAAGTCTAGACAAGTACAGTCAAGAGTGAAAGCTTTGGCAAGAATGGATGTGATAGACGAAGTACTAAGTGATGACGCCAAAGTACATTTTAGATTCAAGTTTGGTACACAGCCAGGAAGGCATGTCATGCGTTTAGATGATATTTCTAAAGCATATGGCGATAAGGTTATTCTCAAAAATACTACAGCACATATAGAAAGAGGCGATAAGATTGCCTTGATTGGTGCCAACGGAAAAGGGAAGTCTACGCTTCTAAGAATTATAGCAGGTACTGAAAATCATGAAGGCAAGAGAATTCTTGGTCATAATGTGAATTTCTCTTTTTATGCACAGCATCAATTAGAGTCGCTTCATATTAATGAAAGCATGTTAGAGGAGCTTAAATATGCTGACCCATCAAAATCAGAAACAGAGTTAAGGTCTGTTTTAGGTTGTTTCCTATTCAGTGGTGAAGATGTTTTTAAGAAAATCAAAGTGCTTTCTGGAGGAGAGAAATCTAGGGTAGCTTTGGCAAAAGTATTAATATCTGAAGCCAACTTCCTTTTATTAGATGAGCCTACCAACCACCTTGACATGCAGTCTGTCAATATTTTAGTGCAGGCCTTAGGTCAATACGAAGGTACTTATGTGGTAGTTTCTCACGATAGGCACTTTGTTTCTCAGGTGGCCAATAAGATTTGGTACATTGACGAGAATGAAATAAAGGTATACCCAGGAACTTTAGCTGAGTATAACAGATGGATAGCTGAAAGAGAGGCTAACGGCTTAGTTTCGGAGCCAACAGCTACAGAGATAAAGTCTGAATTATCAAAGAAAAAGAGTTCTCACAGAGATAAGTCAAAAGACGATATCAAGAAAATAGAAAAAGAAGTGGAAGCTCTGGAAGAAAAAATTGAGAGTCTAGAAGAGCAAAAGAAGAAAATAGAGGCAAACCTTGCCACAGAAGAAGTCTTTAGCAATCCAGAAAAATTGGCTCAAGAAAATAAGAAGTATGATAAGGTTAAATTTAACCTTAAACAGACTAATGAAAGTTGGGAAGCTAAAATGTTAGAGCTGGAGGATTAATTAACCACCAGCTTCTTTGTAATGTTCTCTCCTTTTGAACTTGTAAATTGTAAGAAATACAAACCTTCTTTTAACTGAGAAGAAGTTTGAAAGCTTTGGCCCATAGTGTTTTTAATAGCATTTAGCTCTAATGATTCGCTCTTTTGAATGTTCAAAGTCTCACCCGCGGCTAATGGATTAGGGTATATATTAACGTAACTGCCATCAGTTTCATAATAAACCTGTATGATTTTTGAATAGTCTGCTGTACCGTCAAAATCTGTTTGCTTTAAGCGGTAGTAATTTGACCCTTCAAATGGTCTGGCGTCAACAAAGTCGTAGTTATTAGGGTCTTGAGAATTTCCTGCCCCATCAATTCTAGCAATGGTTTCAAAGTTTATAGCATTTCTGCTTTTTTGTACTTCAAAACCTTGGTTGTTGGTTTCTGTGGAAGTTTGCCAGTTTAGGTTGATGGCGTTAATTTTTAGCTTACCAGTGAAAGAAGTGTAATTAACAGCGAAAGGAGCACCGCTTCCAGAGGCACTCGTCATGGGCCCAATGGCTATTACTTGAGCATTCGGGTTAGATTTAACATTAGCCCCAGTTCTAAATGTGAGTGTGAGGGTTTTAACACAATCACTGGCGGAACTTCCTCCAAAAGTTACCGTATTAACTGGTGAACCTGAAGCTGTTCCCGTAATTACGTTGCCTGAAACAGAGTTTTCTGTTGCTGAGGAAATACTTGGGTTGGAGATTGGAGTAGAGGAACTATTTATTGCAGTAATTTCAACTTCATCTACAAAATCATACGGAGCAGTGGAACCGCTTAAATCTATATCATTCAAGTCAAATTGTAACCCACAAGCCGGATGAGAAAAAGTGATTGTATAAGTTGAAGTACTAGTCGATGTAGAATTACTACTAGCATTTACTCCCCAACTTAAATTTGTGCTAACAACCCTTGGGTAATTGCTAGAAAAGGCCATCGTCGAACCGTTCGAAACAGAAACTGAAACAGATCGAGCGGGAGAAAGAGCACTTACATTTGTATATGTGTGGCTCGTGGCCGCATCTGGATATGAGGGAGTATCACTGCTCCAATCAAGCTGAGCGGAAACATCAAAAGTTGTCAAATAATAAAGAAAAAACAGTATAAAGCACTTTTTCATAAATAAAGGGGTTTTAAAAGCAATATGAAAAAAGTAATCACACTGCTATTTCTCAAAATTATATGTTTTGAAACTATTAGCCAAACATACGAGCCTACAGATAATAAGGTTTATGATACCGATATAAAAACGGTTCAGTTATATGCCTTTGGAAATGGTGGCCAAATGCCCGGTTTAAGCTCAAGAGTTTTAAACCTCAATAATAACGACAGAATGGTCTTAGAGTTTGATGATTTAAGTGGCTCTTACAGGCAGTTTCATGTTAAAATCCAACACTGCAATTTAGATTGGTCAGTCTCTAGATTAAGCGATTTAGAGTTTTTAAACGATTTTAATGACTTTATTATCAATGATTACCAAATTTCTCAAAATACTAAGATTCCATATTTTCACTATGGTTTTATTTTGCCAGAGCTGAAGATATCGGGAAATTATACGTTGTTACTGTATGAAGATTACCTTTCAGATTCACCTTTAGCTAGTTTACAGTTTTCGGTGGTTAATCCTAAAGTTGGAATTTCTGCAAACATTCAAACTGCTCAAGACCCCGCTTTATGGCAATCTCACGAGCAGATTAACTTTGAGTTAAATTATGGAAACTATCAAGTTAGTAACCCAAGAAACGACTTTCAAATTTTCATAAGACAGAATTATAGAGGGGAAACTACCAGAACAAATTTTAAGGCAACTTCGGTTAATGCAGGAACACGAACTCTGGCGTATCGTTTTTTCAATAATGAAAACATATTCCCCGCGGGAAATGAATTTCGGTATGTTGACTTACGAAGCAATTTTAATAAAGGCGGTAACATTGCCGAAATTCAGCAAGGCTATGAAGATAATGTTTGGTTGATACCTCAGCGGAGTAGAGCAAAACTAACCTATCTTGAAGCTGTAGATTTAAATGGAAGGTTTGTGGTGGAAACTTTGGATGGAGCTGAGCCTTCAATAAATGCCGACTATATGCATGTGCATGCAGCGTTTAACATGGAGCAGTTAGGCACAAGAGATAAAGTATGTTTATTAGGCGGTTTTAATCAGTTTGATTGTAATAACTCGGGAGAGTTGTTTTACAATCCTGAAATAGGAGCATATGAAACTACCTTTTTGTTAAAACAAGGCATGTATGATTTTCAGTTTGCCTTGGTAGACCAATCTGGGAAAGCTGATTTCTCAGCTTTTGAAGGAAACTTCTCGAATACAAAAAACAGTTATGAAATCTTTGTTTACCACAAACCACCAGGGGCAAAATCGGAACAATTGGTAGGATATACTGTAATAGAAGAATAGGCGTTTGTAAACCTATTCTTCTAAAATGGAGTTTCTTGTTTTCTTAGCTCGGTAATTTTTTGTTTTGACGCTTATCTAAAGTCATCAAAAACGAAGGCAGCAATATCAAATTAGATATCATTCCAATTAGAAGGGTCATTGATACTAAAAGACCTAAGAACACTGTGCCTTTAAAACCTGAAACTACATAAATGCCAAAGCCAAAGAAAAGTATGATGGCGGTGTAAACCATGCTTATTCCTGAAAGCTTGATAGTTTCGCTTACCGCTTCTGAGATGGTTTTTCCGCTTTCTATTTCCTCCTTGTATTTCGTTAAGAAATAGATGGTACCATCGGAGGCTATACCAAAAGCAATACTAAATATTAGGATAGTGGTGGGTTTTAATGGAATGCCAAAAAAGCCCATCACACCTGCCGTAATTACCAAAGGGATAATACTGGGAATGGTAGAAATAAGGACAGTTCGAGCATTTAAAAACTGCGTAGCCATTACTAAACTCACCAAAATAATAGCCAAGATGGTGCTATCTCTAAGATTGCTTAACAGGTAATCGTTTCCTTTGGTGAATACCACACCGTTTCCTGTAAGTTTCGCGTCAATTTGTTCTTCTTCAGGCAGCCATTCTTCAAACTCTGAATCATAATTGAAGATAGTGTCTGTTTTGGCTTGAAGATTTGCAATCATTTCTCCCATTCTTACCGTACCTACATCGCCACTTTGATAGCTAATTCTGGTATATCTTCTGGTACTATCCATGAAAGAACTCATCAGCTTCTCATTTCCATCAGCCATGCCCGCGTAAGCTGCCAGTTTGTTTAATTCTAAGGCACCAGGAAGTCGGAAATACTTTTCATCACCACCACGGTATCCTTGATATACAAATTTGATAGCCTCTACCACTGAAATAGGTTTGGTCAGTTCAGGGTATTTAGCAAACTCACGCTGCACTAAGCGGATTTTAGTAAGTACTTCAGGGTCTAAAGCACCGTTTTCGGTTTTGGTGTCTATGCTAACTTCTATCGGGACTATTCCCTTAAAATTTTCTTCAATAAATTTTAAGTCAGTAAATACTGGGTCGTTAGCAGGTAAATCATCCACCAAGTGGCCAATGCTTTTGATTTTGGTCATCCCAAACACCGATAAAAGCACAAGAATGCTAATAATCCAATAAAGCTTAGTTCTTCTGTTATGTACTATGAAATCAACCTTCTCTAAAAACTTAGAGATGTTCTTGTTTTCCAAGTGTCTTACGTGCTTTGCTTTAGGCTTTGGGTTGTAAGAGAAAATGATTGGAATAAGAATTAAAGATAAAGCCCAAGTGGCCATAACAGCTATAGAAGCCACTAAACCAAATTCTAAAAGCAAAGGACTACCAGTAAAGTAGAACACAAAAAAGCCAATAAATGTAGTCAGGTTGGCAATGAAAGTGGTTTTACCAATCTTCGCTATCGATATTTTTAGTGCGGTAATTTGATTCTTGCACTTGAGGTATTCCTCTTGATATTTATTTATCAAGAAGATAGAATTGGGAATACCAATAACCACAATAATAGAAGGAACCAGTCCTGTAAGAAGGGTGATTTTATAACCAAATATCTGTATTAGACCAACCGACCAAAGCACCGAAATAGCAATAACAAGAAGTGCAAAAAACACAACACGGAAAGACCTAAAAAACAGGAACAGAATGATGGCGGTAATCAGAAATGCCAAAATCATAAATTTTGCAACCTCTAAACTCACTTTTGACATGAAATTAGTTCTCACAAAAGGCATTCCAGAGAAATGTGGTTTTATGCCAGTACTTTGACCAAAAGCCTCCGCTAGCTCTGCCACACCTCCTGTGATAGACATTCTGCTTTTAGAGTTCATCTTTTCTTGGTCAAATGTTACGGCCATTAAATGGGAGGTGCCGTCCTCGTTGAATAAGAAGCCTTTGTAAAAAGGATATTTATTAATCTTGGTTTTTATCGAGTCCACCTCTGCCTGAGAACTAGGTTTCTCTGGCGATATTTTTATGAAGTTAAATTTCTTTTCTACCTCGTCTGGCCTAATTTCAAAAAGGTTACAAATAGAAGCTACATTCTTAATACCATCTATTTTTTTTAGGTCTTTACCTAAATCATACCATGCATTGTAAGTATCTAAACTATAGATATCGTCGGTTTTAATGGCAATCACCATCACATTCCCATCTTCGCCATAACGGTCCTTAAAGGCCTCGTAACGTTGGTAATGCTCGTCCGTTTGAGGGAGTATTTTGGGAAGCTCATAGGAGAGCTGCAATTGGGTGGCCATGTAGACCATAAAGCCAGTGATGATACTGATTACCACCAGCCAAGCAATTCTGTTTTTTAGAATTATATCAGCTACTTTTTCCCAAAAGTTTTGAAGAAAAGGAAATCTCTTTTTTGAAGACATGCAAACAGTCCGTGATTAGGTTTCTAAAACGGCTGCAAAGGTACGAAAAAATGATAGTTTGGCTATTAAAGACCTCTTATATCAATACAAATCAACCTTTTTGAAGGGGATTAGGGCAAAAATAACGGCAGGTACATAAAAGGACTCACGGTCAATTAGGTTGTCGGTGAGTAAACCTGAGCTACCCATTTTCTGCTTACTGTTTTGAATGCCGTGAACCAGTTCGTCTGCTTTGCCTAATTCGTAGCCTTGTTTTACGAGGTCAATTGTCTTTTGAGGAAGAAAGAATCCAGCGGTTCTGCCTTTACCCAGTTTGTCTTTAGATAAAATAACTATCCAAGCCATCACTTCCATTTCCTCCCCGTGGGCTATGTTGCCACCTTCTAGGCCAATCCAGTAATCTGCTTCAGGGTTTAGCTTTCTGGCAGCTACGGCTCTATTATAGGCCCCGTCATAGGTTTCTTGAGAACCCATCGGCTGGTCTGGCACACCAGAGGGAACGGAGACGCCTTCTAAATTAATGTTCACACCCGGGAAATTCAATTCAAAACCTTTTCTTGCGGCTGATATTTTAACAGGATTTTTAGAGGCTACTACTACTTTCATTTATTTAAAAGGGCTTCTGCTACGGCTAGGTCTTCAGGCGTGGTTATTTTGATGTTTTTATATTCGCCTTCCATTAAGTTGACTTTATGTCCGGCTTGTTCAAAAACGGAGGCATCATCCGTAAAATGTGCCAACTCACCTAAAGCATAAGCATCTTTAATCAGTTTGAGATTAAAAGTTTGCGGTGTTTGAATTAATTGTAAGGCACTTCGGTCTATTATTTTACTATCTCCATTTGGCTTAACTGCTCTTACAGAGTCTTTGACGGCTACGGCTAAAATGGAGGAGTCGGAGGTTTGAGCTTGAGCGAAAGAATCTTTGATTTTTTCTACAGAGATTAGCGGTCTAACACCATCGTGAATGGCCACTAAACCTTCTGTTTCGGCGATAGCGTTTAAACCGTTATTGACCGATTGGAATCTAGTAGCTCCACCCACTACGCTTTTAATTTGACCTGTATTTACAGCAGCTAGCAAAGTATCATTGCTTTGGATAATGTCTTCCCAAAAAAACATATCACTTTCTGGTAATACCACAATGATATTATTATCAGGTATTTGAAGGAACTTCTCAATGGTGTGAGATAATATAGGTTTGTCAAACAAAGGGAGAAATTGTTTGGCAATAACGCTCTTCATTCTGCTGCCAGAACCGCCCGCTACAATAACCGAAAATATAGATTTGCTCATTTTATGTAAAAAAATAGCCTGCTCGTAAAAAGCAGGCTATCAAATATAAAAAGAAAATCTTCTTAAATGATCAACATTACATCACCATAAGTGAAGAATTTGTATTCTTCTTTTATGGCTTCTTGGTAAGCCTTAGTTACTAAATCATATCCACCAAAAGCACAGGCAGACATAAGTACTATAGACTGAGGCAAGTGGAAGTTGGTCAATAAAGCATTCCCTATTTTAAAATCAAACGGTGGAAAGATGAATTTATCAGTCCAGCCATTGTCTATTGGGTTTAGCCTGTCTTTAGCAGACACTGAAGATTCTAAACTCTTAAGAGCTGTGCTTCCTACAGCACATATTCTCTTGTTATTATCTAAAGCTTCATTTACTATATCACAAGTCTTTTGTGGAATAGCGAAGTTTTCAGAATCTGTTTTGTGTTTAGTTAAATCTTCTACGTCTACCCCTCTAAATGTTCCAATACCAATGTGCAATGTGATAGGAGAGAAGGTTACACCTTCAATTTCCATTCTACGCATTACGTTTTTAGTAAAGTGCATTCCAGCAGTAGGAGCAGATATAGCACCTTCTTCTTCTGCAAAAATAGTTTGGAAACGCTCTCTGTCTAATTCTGTAACGTCTCTGTTAATAACTTCCTTAGGAATTGGTGTTTCGCCTAATTCATGGATGGTTTGCATCATTTCTTCATGATCGCCGTCAAATAAGAAACGAATAGTACGACCTCTAGAAGTAGTGTTATCAATAACTTCGGCTACTAAATCACTTTCACCAAAATATAATTTATTACCAACTCTGATTTTTCTGGCAGGGTCTACCAAAACATCCCAAAGTCTCATTTCTCTGTTAAGCTCACGAAGAAGGAAAACCTCAATCTTGGCACCAGTTTTTTCTTTAGAACCGTATAGTCTTGCTGGGAAAACCTTGGTATTATTAGTTACCATGACATCTCCTTCGCCAAAATAGTCAACAATGTCCTTAAACATTTTGTGCTCTATTTTACCACTGTCCCTATGAACTACCATCATTTTTGCTCCATCTCTTTCTTCGCCGGGATGCATCGCAATAAGGTTTTGAGGAAGATCAAATTTGAATTGCGAAAGTTTCATTCGCGTTACATTGGACATTGTCATTCTTATATATTAAGTTTAATCTGGATTGCCAGAGGTACTACTGTTTTAATAATCAGCGTGCAAAGGTACGATATGGGGATAGCCGTTGTCAAGGAAAAGGCTATATTTAATCGAATATTGAAGAAAAAAGTTTGAAAAAGTGGATTAGATTTTTATTTTGCCCTGAAGGTAAGATACAGCCTTCCCAGCCATCAGAACTCTATTGCCCATTAGTTGGCAGTGTAGCTCTCCCTTTCTTTTAGAAATTTGCTCAGCATATAAACTGTTCTTATTTAGTTTTTTAGCCCAAAAAGGTATCAAGGAAGTATGGGCAGAACCAGTAACTGGGTCTTCGTCAATACCTGCTGCTGGGGCAAAAAATCTGCTTACAAAGTCGGCTTTAGTACCCGGTGCGGTGCAAATAATACCTCTGGACTTTATCTTCTTTAAAAGTGCAAAATTAGGTTCTAAGCCCTTTATTTTCTCTTCAGAATCAAAAAGGAGGAAGAAATCTTCGCCCGCTTTAAGTGTTTCTGTGGGTTTAATATTAAAACCCTCTAAAAATCCTAGAGGAACGTCGGTGTCAATTACTGGAGTGGATGGAAAGTCCATTTCTAAAAAGCCATCCTTCTTTTTGACCAACAGCTCTCCACTTTTAGACATGAATTTTATTTGGTCTTCTTTAAAATCAAGGTGCTCGTAAATAACATGAGCAGTTGCTAAGGTAGCATGCCCACATAATGCCACTTCTACCACAGGAGTAAACCATCTGATATGGAAATGTTCCCCTTCTTTGACAAAGTAGGCTGTTTCAGAAAGATTATTTTCTTGAGCTATCTGCTGCATAATAGCATCTGAAAGCCAAGACTCAAGCGGGATAATGGCAGCGGGATTACCACCAAATAGATTTGAAGTGAAAGCGTCTACTTGATAGATATCTAGTGTCATTTTCTTCTTAGGTTGAATGTGGTAATATAAATCATCAAAGCACCTAAAGAGCAAAGGTATATTACATTTCTAGAGTCAATAAGGCCTCTGCCTAAAGATGAATAATGAAACTGTAAGCTTATGAAGTCTACAAAGTATTGTGTAGTTCCTTTTAACAATTGCGATAATTGATGAATGCCATCATAGAAAAAGTAGCAAATAAAAGCTCCAATGATAAAGGCAATTACTTGATTCTCTGTAAATGAGGAAATGGCTAGGCCAATAGCAGTAAAAACGCCCGCTAAGAGTATCAAACCGAAATATGAGCCCATCACAGCTCCCGTGTCAATATTGCCCTGTGGAATACCTAAATTAGATATAGAAAAATAGTAAACGAGTGTAGGAAGAATAGCAAGTATGATTAAAACCCATGCCGCTAGAAATTTCCCTAGTACTATATCTAACCTACTTAGTGGCTTGGTCATTAAAAATTCTATGGTACCAGTTTTGTACTCTTCTGAAAAAGTACGCATGGTAATAGCTGGGACTAAAATGGCTAAGATAAATGGCGTCAAACTAAAGAATGAACCCATTTCGGCGTAGCCATAGTCTAGTATGTTAGAATCTGGGAAAACCCAGAGAATTAGTCCTGTGAAAATTAAAAAAAGCACAATGACTATATACGCGATAAGCGAATTTAAATAGCCATTGAGCTCCTTTCTAAATATTGAAAACATAAATTAAAAAACTGGTTTGTTTTTTTTCATGATGGCTGCCACTACTAGCGAAATTAAGAAAGCAAAAAAGATAGAGCCTAATACGCCCATGATAAACATCATGCCGCCGCCACTAAACTTTTCTGTCATTTGCATAGCTTGGTCTATTTGTTCTTCACCAAGACCTGACTCTTCCATTTTTTCTATTTGGAAGTCTTTTACTTGTTCTAAAAACGTACTATCTATTACTGTGGTATAAAGCATGCCCCATAATGAGCTAATTAAGGCTGATATAGCTCCTGTAAGCATACCAACACTTAGGCCTTCACCATAAGTCATAAATTCGCCATTGGCTTCTCTGTATTCTTTCATGGCCAAAACCAGGAAGATTACTAATGGGATTACAGAAAGTAAAGAAGCACCAGTGCTTTTCCACAGGCCTGTAACATTGATAATAGTACTTAAAATGATGGTGGCTAGAGCACAAATTACACCCCATTTAAGGGCAATTCTAGCAGAAGAAGGTTGTTGTTCCATGTCTGAAAAGGTTTTAAAGGGTTTAAGATACGGCGTCTCTTTGTTTTCTTAGTGCCATAGATATAAGCATGATAGCTACTATAGCAAACTGTTTAAACATCAAGTCGTCTAGAATAACTTGATAAGGCTTAGCTTTATCAAAAGATTCTAATTGCAATTTATAACTTTCTTCGTTTAAAAATTTGCTTAGCTCTTCTTTACGACCAATTAAAAATTCTTTACCTCCAGAAATCCAGCTTTCAAAAGGCGTAGGGTCTACCCATTTTATAAAACAGTAAATGGCTAATCCAGTAACTAGAGCAGCTATAATATTAGTCAAAAAACCAATGGTAAAACCTTCGTAGAAGTGAATGAAACCGCTATTTCTGCTTTTGTAAAACCAAATGGCCAAGAAAATGATTAGAACATTAATTACAATATCAGGCCTTCTATTTTGAAGAGGGTTTACCTCTCCTGCATAAAGCATTAAGAAAAATAAGAAACAGAGAATTCCGGCAGATACGCCAAAAATCAAACTGAAAAGGTATACTTTTTTATTCAAGTGCTTTGGTTTTAAAAGATTTCAGAGAAGCCTTTATGGAAGGTAGCGTATATTTTACCCTTTAATTCTTTCCCAATAAAAGGCGAATTCTTCGATTTTGAAATAATGTCTTTCAACTCAAAGGTTGTTTTTTCTTCAGGATTAAAAACGGTCAAATTAGCTAATTCTCCTTCTGCTATTTTTGGTTGCGTTTTATTCAATAGCTTCCTTGGGTTTTCCGTGAAGGAGGCTATGATGGTTTCTAAATCTTGGTCGCTATGAGTAAGGGCTGCCGCAAAAGCGGTTTGCAAACCTATTACACCAAAACTGGCAAGGTCAAACTCCATATTCTTATGTTCTTCGTCTAGTGGATGGTGGTCAGAAACTATGGCGTCAATGGTGCCGTCTGCCAGTCCTTTTTGAAGTGCCTTGATGTCTTTTTTTGACCGGAACGGCGGGCTAACTTTTAAGTTGGTATCAAAACCTGCTACATCTTCATCTGTAAAAGCTAATTGATGTGCAGCTATATCACAGCTTACGGGTAAGCCTTTTTGTTTGGCACGTCTAATAAGTTTTACGGCCGCAGCGGTAGATATACAGGAGAAATGAAGCAGCGAATTATCATGTGCTAAGTTGGCGTATTCTAAGAGTTTTAAATCTCTCATCACCATTAGTTCTTCTGCCTCAGAAGGAATTCCCTTTGTACCCATCATGGTGCTGGTGATACCTTCATGCATTTGACCAAAAGCTGCTAAGGTAGGCTCCTCTGCTCTGTTCATTAATAGAGCTTTCTTTGGATATAGGTATTGCAGTGTTTTGTAAAGAATGTCAGAATTCCAGAGTGGTTTAGAGCCATCTGTAAATGCTGTTACGCCTGCGGCCAATAAATCCCACATTTCTGTAAAATCTTCTCCCGCGGTGTCTTTGGTTACGGCTGCTGTAGGTAGCAGGCTAGTCAGGCTTCTTTCTGAAAAATGCTGAAAGTACTTTATAGACTCCTTGCTTTGAATGATTGGAGTGGTGTTTGGCATAATAGCCACTTCAGTAAAGCCACCTTTAGCAGCTGCCGCTGAAAGGCTTTCCAGACTTTCCATAGACTCAAAGCCTGGTTCCATACTGAAAGCTCGCATATCCATAAAACCTACAGAAACATGTAAGCCTTTGGCTTCAATGGTTTTACTGACTGTTGTGCTGATATTGCCAATTTCTTTGATGACACCTTTGTCAATAAGAATATCAACTACCTTTAAATGGTAAGCAGAATTTGGAGCTATTACTTTGGCTTTCTTTATTAAAACCTTCATACTAATCAAAAAAAAAGCCCTTAAGGGCTAAATGATTTATTGACCAATTAAATTTTTATACGTTTCGCTGTCCAGTAAACTGTCCAAATCAGAAACATCTTTTAATTCCATTTTGATAATCCAACCTTCTTCATAAGGGTCTTCATTTATCTTTTCTGGCTCGTCTTCTAGTGACTCATTGAATTCTATTATTTTTCCATCTGCTGGTAAAAACAAATCAGAAACTGTTTTGACAGCTTCAATAGTTCCAAATACTTCTTCTGCAGCCAGTTCGTCGCCAACAGTCTCAACTTCCACAAAAACTATATCGCCAAGTTCTCCTTGAGCAAATTCAGTGATACCGATTTTTGCGATGTTGCCTTCTTCCAACTTAATCCATTCGTGGTCTTTCGTGTATTTCAGTTCCGATGGGAATTCCATATAATTCTGTTGATATAAATATTGAGTCGCAATTTACGTCAATTCCTGTTTTGAGCAAAAGAGTTTTAGAGTTTAAATCTTAAGGATTGGGAGGCTCGTGTAATGGATGTTTGACAAAGATGTTTTGTCATGTTTTTTGCAAAGGCAAAAAAACGCCAAAACGGGTTGTGGGGAGTTTGCATTTTTACCAATGTGCCCGCACGGAACATGCTATTTTTTTTAAAAAGCTACATGCCCCTTAGGGGCAAAATAAAAATATAGGTAGCTGCGGGTGAAAGCCGTGGGAGATGATATAATTGACCTAACCTTTTATATGGTGGGATTTTGGTCATTAAACCAAAATTGTGACAAAAAAATACTTATCAATCAGCTAGGTTAAATTTCATATTCAATCCACCTACAGTTCTTCTGGTTTCGTAAGAAAGGGAAGTGAAAGGTTTGTTGACAAATCGTTCGAAATAGAAACCCATGCTAAGTTTCTTGTTGAACTGATATTGTACCTGTGGTTTTATCTGCAAATTGTAGTTTCCTTGAATAGGAACAGCGTCACCGCCAGCTTCGTCTTCACCTAATCTCCTTTGAAGTGATGTTACGTCTCTAATAGTCACATCAAAACGGAAGTTCAAATCATTGGTAAGAATAATATTGTTGCCGTCACGTCCTCTGAATGGTAGCTTGACATTGTTTTTCTTAAAACCAATACCAAAAACTACGTCGTTTGAGTTATACTCTGCCACCTGAGCGTTGGCTAGATTTAGGGCAGCTCTTCTTTCACGGTTGTAATCTATTCTACCACTAATGTTTGCTTTGGTAGTAAACTGCACACCTATCAAAGGAGAAAAACGCTCTTCCATAGTGATACTACTCATGATAAATATAGGAGAGAAATTTTGGTATAGGCTTAATTGGTTTCCTAAAGAGTATTCATTATTGCCTAAACCTATGGTCTCGTATTCATTATATAATAATGAACTAGTAAAGCTTCCTACGCTATAAGTAGAAGTATAACTATGACTTAATGTAATGTTATTGAAAAGTTTATTAAACAATGGCAGTTTCTCTAAGCCGTTATAATCTATTCGCCAGTTAGGCATTGGGAATTGTAAAAAAGGATTAAAAGTGTCTTGACCTTTTTTTGTGACCTTATTAAAAAGTCTATCGACAGCATCTGTTCTATTATCGCTATATGCAGCAAAGAAGGCGGGAATGAGTACGTCTTGAGAGTTGATGTCATATCCGCTTTCTTCTCCATTACCTAAAGGGTTTATGACATCGAGTTTTGCTTTAACTTGGTCTCGGTAGGCTATCATCCTATCAAAAACTTTGTATTCGTAATTATTTTCAGGGTCCTTACTCATTTTGTAAAAGCCAGTCCTGAAAGACCAAAAAGACATACTGAAAGTACCATTTCTGAAAGGGTTCATTGCTTCAAAATCACCTCCTCCGTCTGCTGGTCTATATATTTCTTGGTAAGAATCTCCTTTACTATAGTTTCCTCTTATTTGCATTCTAAAACCTTTGAAAGGTTCTAGATTCGTGCTAAAGTCAAACTTCTTTTGACGAGTTTGAGTGAAAGGGTCGTTTCTTATGGCACTGCGTGAAAGCCAATCTTCCGCACCTGCGGTTCTATGAATATCTCTTTTTTGACTTCCTAAAAGAGCAAAGGGTAATCCAGGGACTGCACCGTCTTTAGAAAGACCCATGAAGTTAACTTCTGGCAAGAATCCTGGTAAAATAGTAGTCTCTACTATGGAGTAATTGAAATTAATACCACGAACTGTCATTAACAGTCGAGTGAAAGTTTTTAGGAAATCAGAGGTAGGCAAAACTATTTCTTCGTCATCTCCTGGTGCTCTTGTGAATCGCTCTTTTGGTTGATTTGGCGAATTCGCAAACTTCAGATATTTAAGTTTGTTATACAGTTTTACTAGATCTATTCTTCCTTGGATAGCTAGTTCCCTTCCGTTCTCTATAAAGTTTCCGAATGATTGCTCATCGCTATCCAGTAAACTTTGACCCGTTTCATAATCATAAGAGTTTGCTCTATAATTGTAATCGGTATTGAACCTGCTGTTGGCATTTATCCAGTCCAAGAAGAAGAATTTATCAAGCGGGAGTTTATAGGTCAACTGTAGGCCTTGTGTATAATTCTTTGCTCTGCCAGAATTGAAAATTCCTTGCCAAATACTTTCTTGAGCATCCCCATATTCTTCATCAATAATGGAATTCATCCTCGCATTATAAGTCATGGAAATCGATTTGGTCAAATCCCATTGTAAATCATAATACCTGTTGGTCAAAAAGTACTTTATGTAGTTTGGGTCTAAAGGGTCTAAATCTTCACCTGGGTTTTCTGTCTGCTCGGCACTTCTATACGCAGTTTTAGTGAAACTTCTATTAAAGTCTGAACGGAATGCTATTAGGTTAGGAATAGGAGAGAAGTTTAGATCTTTTATCCAAGTATATTTAGGCTTAGTAAGGCCTTCTTTATCCTTGAATGGCTCCCAAAGAGTGGTTCTAGGTTGAAACTGATAGGTTAAGGCTCCGGTTTTTTGCTCTGCTAAATATTCGTCAATAAGAATATTACTTCTACTTATACTACTTTGAGCATAGGATACCGAGAAGTTCTCAATGTCGTAAATGTTATTTTTAGCATTAGGGTTAGTTTTGACTTTTCTAACATTAGCTAGGTTAAAACCCTTGTTTACATTTCGGTCAATTACTAAATCTTTGTAACGCCTTTTTTCAGCTTCCGTATCAAATTGAGCCAAGGCGTTTTCTAAAACTATATCTGGGTCTAGTGGGTCAAAATGTGGAACCACTTCCTGAATATCATAATTCATGAAAAGAGGTATGCTTAAACCCCAGCTCTGAGGGAAAAATTTATCAAGTTCTAAAGTTGAAGCAATTCCAAAACCTTGTGAAGTTTCCTGTGAGCGGCTAGATATTCTATCTTGTACGCCACCAAAGCCAAAGGTTCTAATATTTCCACTTACTGAAACGGTTCCTAAATCAGCTAGTTTTATGTCTGCAGCTAAAACAGCGGCTTCTCCTTTTGTATCATCAAAACCGTTAGCTCTTAATTCATTCATCCAAACGGTGAACTTGGCAGGTTGTGTGCCATTAGGGTTACTAAGCCCTAACATAGTTACTAAGATGTTACTTAAATCGGGGTTCCCGACAACAGTAATTTTATAAATTCTTTCGATTATTTCTCCAGCATCGGTTGGGATACTCTTTACCGTTACATATTCCCAATAGGGTTTATCTAGGGCCACATTTAGGTCAGAACCTAATTTTGAGTTTCGGTTTATTTTTAAATTTCTAAATTCGTCAAGAGGGATATCAAATTCATTCTCAACAGGCCAAACATCTTCAGGTGTGTTGTCGCCTAATGTTGTTGCTTTTAGATTTTCAATTTCTACTTCATAGTAATTGTTCTTACTATCTGTACCCAATCTCATGAAAGCTCCAGCGTAGTTATCTTGGTTTTGGTCGTTTTCAGCATGTACAAACATCTGAACTCGCTTGTACATGTTAAGGTCTAAATTGGTGTTTTTAAAGATAGCTCTTTTATCTCCTGGTTCTAATGCTTCTACAGCCAAACTTACAGACTGCTCATTAAACTGACGGAAACTTTGTTGAGAGAAATCTCTATCTCTTTGGAAACCTGGAGGAACCACGTAGGGCGTTTGACCATCTTTAATATTACAGTCTCCATCTTCAGTACAGCCATTTTCTTCTATTGAAACTGTACTCACTTTGAACCCTGTAGTGTTACTGTTTGGCTCAGGAATATTTACAAAAGAGTTGTTATTTAAATCTTCAGTGTAAGCACGGTAAGAGTTAGAAACTAACTGCAATGCCGCAAAACGCAAGACTACTGGCTCTTTCCATTCAGACATGACCATTCGCATAAACCTTATAGACTTAAAGCCTGTAATGCGACCCACGGCTTTAGCTTTGGTGGAATCTCTCAATGGAACTCTAAATAAATACCAATCAGCATTTCCAGAAGAAACTTTGTCAATGATGTAGCCACTACCCACAGACAAGCCATCGTCGGCAAGTGGGATATCATAGTTCCAATAGCTTTCTACATCACTAATGGTGTTATCTTGGTTAAGGTCTTCTTTGTCTGCTACAGCAGAAGAGGCGGGTGTAACCACGTCGGTTTGGTTAATGGCAGGAGAGTTATTCTCCATACCTAGGTAATTTTTAAAACGCTCTACTATAAACTGGTCTGTACCATAACCATTGTCTAAGAAAAACTTAAAATCATCACCAGATGGGTCGTTTATAATTTCATTTAAGGCTTCTTGATTTGTAACTGTACCTTTGACCTTGTCAAGGTATTCTTTGATATGTTCAAAGTTTCTTTCTTCTTCATTACTCAGTCCATCAAGGCCAACATCTTGTTTTCGTAAACTATTTTCTTCAGAAGTAGAATTATCAAAGGCGTCTGTTAAAAACTGGATGGTAGGTGCTTTACCCCAATTGGTAATATCTGGTTGAGAAGCAGTTTCAGAGAATGTTGGGATTCCGTTTTCAAAGTTGAATCGACTATCAGGTATTACATCTTCAGAAATGTCGCCCAACTGTATGCTTAAAACTCCACCAGTCTGGTTAACATTTCCATTTGGCTTTCTACCATCTCTTACAGAGTCTTGGAAAGGATTTAAAAGCCAAAATTCTAAGTACTCCACATTAGAATTATCAAAATCAGCATCAAAAGTGATACCTCGTGAAATAGCTCCAAAGTTTTCTTCAGGCTTTTCAAGTAGCCCGTCAGGGGTTAGGTTAGGATTGTAATTATACATTCCTCTTTCTTCAGGAAAGTATGAAACGTCCAAAATAGCTGTTGGCAGGTTTTGACCTAAAACAGCTCTAGAGCGACCAGGGAAAATATCTTGTATTTGAAAAGAGCGTTCATATAAATTGCTTTGAGCTGCTGTTGTGATTTCTTCAGGGACTAAGCCATTTCCACCACCAAACCCAGAGGTTATAAAAGTAGACTGGTCAATGGTATACACCGACATCTTTGCTCGCTTATAGTTATAACCGTAAGTAGGCACAGTAAGGTCTTTAAACTTATCAGGTGTAGATCCCAGTCTCCATTTTCTAGGTTGGCGTGTTAAATCATTGATGTTTCTGGCAGCTTCAAAATCATCAATCATTGCATTGCCATCAATTTTCTTATTGTTTACGCCAGGAATTAGCTGAGCAAATTCAGCACTAAGAATAATAGAAGAGGGTTCTTTAGTTTGTATTAATGGTAGTTTGTCCAGCAACCTTGTGAAGCCATTTCCTTCTCTTTTAAAGTTTACATCAAAACCCCAAAGTGTATTATTAACGGGTTCGTTTCCAATAGATGTTCTAGTTAGAAAACCTGGTGTATTTTCTTTTAGGTCCATCATGGTAGCACCTAATCTTAAAGAACGATTGACAGAATAATCTAATCTTAAGCCAAAAAGTCTTCTAATTTGAGCTTGAAATAAATCGGGACGTTCGTAATCAATTCTGATAGACCTACCTGAAGCTAAAATGCTTGGATTTACTATCCTGATTCTCCCAATTTGAGAATCGACCATATAATCTGTTCCTTGCTGTAATTCTGTACCACCAGAGTAAACTCTTACAGAAGCTCCAGAAGCTCCAAGCGGAAGCGGTATCTCAGAGCTTTTACTTTGAACAGAACCGGAAATATAAAACTTATTTTTTGAGTTAACTTGTTGAGCATCAGATATTGTTTGGTCATATAATTCACTGAAAACATATTTTTGCTTTAGCGTAATATCCTCTATTTGAGTATCTAAAAACGAACCGAAAGGCTCTAGCACCGGGAAGATTATTGTACCTCTGTTTTCGTTAATAGTGACGCCTTCTACATAGTCAAAGTTACCATCAAACTGTTGGTCATTATTGTAATTCAGTTTATCTAAACCAAAAACAGCTATTAGCGGCTTGTCCTTTATCTTGGTTTCATGTAAACTAGGGGTGTCCATGCCCGTTTTGTCATCTTTATAAACAATCCTAAGTTCAAAACCTTCACGGTCAATCTGTCCTTGTGACAAAGAATACACGTTTTTCATCATCAAGTCCCACATTGGATGGTCCAGCTTATTCCTGATGGTAGAGGATTTAAGAAGTTTCATCAAGATGACTTCATCTTCCGTTCTTATGGAATAATCTTCTGTTAATTCTCCTACCTTATAGCTTTGACCATCTAAAGTATATTCATAAGAAACTGCTAAGATTTCGTCGTTTCTTAAAGGAGTTAAAAGAGATACGTAACCTAGCTGAGGGTTGAAGTCGAACTCTCTATCGGTAAGTCTTTTGGCACCTCTTAGTATTTCAAAATCTTCTCCTTTTTTAAGGCTTCTTCCCTCTAAGGCGGTATTGGTATTGTCTATTTGACGGTAATCAGCATCTTTTATTAGAGCGTTTAATGAATTGGCATCATTAGATGCTGGCTTTCCTTCACCGTTAGAAACAGCAGCCACAGAATTGTAAGGTTTAGGCTCTCCTAAGTCAGTAACACCTACCAAGTTTCTATTACTGTTTACAGAGTTAGTTCTGTTAGTTACGTAAACTTCTACTCGGGTAATTAAAATCCTAGAAGTTACCATTGGTAAGGATTTTAAACTAGCCTCATACAGGTCTCTAAAGTAATGAGATAGGAAAAAGTGACGGTTTTCATCATATTCATCACTTCTGATTTCAAAAGGCCTGTTTTGAGCCCCACCACTAATAGTAATAGATTCGGTACGAGAACGCTGTTGTGCTACCACAGTAGATACGTTTAGCTTACCAAATCGTAGTCCTGCTTTTACTCCAAAGAGGTTTTCTACGCCAGGAATTAATTGGCTATTGACAGGGAAACTTACATTACCTGCTTCTAGCGATTGAAGAATATCTTCTGGGTCAGATTTGAAATTAAGTTTAAACTGATTTTCAAAGTTAAAGGCTGACTTAGTGTCAAAATTCCCTAAAATACCCATCTTCTCTCGATACGGGTTTCTGTTTTCCAGGGCATTTGCACCTTGCGTTAGTTTCTTTAGTTCACTTAATCCACCGCCTTGGTTGTTTCCACCAAAACCACCTTGCCCTCCTTGAAGGTCATTCTCGCCCTCGTTGGCATTGTTATTAAAGTTGATAGAAATCTGCTGGTCAAAATCAAAAATTGGTCTTTTTCGTAGGTAAAGAGGAGTTTCAGGGTTATTTAAAAATTGGCTCCCAGCTCTTAAATCAATTGATATAAAACCGTTAGGTTTAAATTCAGGTACTTTTCCTCCAAATAGCTTATCTACCAAAGGTGATTTTTTCAAAAGAGGGGATAAGCCACGTCCACTCGTATTACTATTCCCATCTTGAAGTCTTTCATAGTCACGCAAAATACTTTTTCTCACCATGGCATTCTGAATACTAGAGTATTCATTAAAGCTCATGGAGGTTGGTATTTTGGAAGTTATATCTTCTCCTATTTTTTCGTCAACGTTTATTTTATCGCTCTCAGGCTCATAAATAACCGAAGTTTGAACAGCCTTAGGATATAGATTTAATAAGGGTGACTTAGGAAGGTCAAAGTTAAATCTGTCTAGATAACTGTCTTTCCACCTAAAAGCAGGTTTAGTTCCTGTTTTGTATATACTAGTGTCTGCGGCAGCCGGGCTTCGGTTTATCTGCTGAGAAAAAGCAGAACTTCCTAAAGCCAGTATTACTAGAGGTATGAAAATAAATTTTATTAAAGAAGTATAGTTTTTGAGCATACAGAAATGGTCAGCCTGCTATGTTTGGTGTTTAAACGACTAAAATCCTGCCATTATTCTTTTCAAATGGGACTTTTGCCTTGCTTTTTTATCTAAGGGCAAGTTTTATCAATTCTTCGAGCGAAACATCACCCCCGGTTCTACGTAAAATAGTGTCAATATTTTTCTCCGCGGCACTTTTTGGAATTCCCAATGTAACAAGTGCAGTTAGAGCTTCACCTCTTAAAGTTAAGTTCTGAGAAGCAAAGACTGTTGGGTTTACACCCGTAGCAACTAGCTCCTTTTTCAATTTGTCTTTTAGTTCTATAATGGCTCTTTGAGCGGTTTTAGCACCAATCCCCTTCACACCTTGAATAGTTTTAACATCTTCAGAAACTATGGCCTGCACTATTTCTTCGGATGATAAAGAGGATAACATTACAATGGCTATGCTTGGTCCTATACCAGAAACTGAAATTAAATGCTCGAAAAGCTCTTTTTCTGCATGTTTAGAAAAACCAAAAAGCGTTTGAGAATCTTCTCTTACTATTAAAAGTGTATGAAGTTTTACTAATTCATCCGTTTCTTTTAAAGACGAATAGGTCTGTAAAGAGATTTTGACAAAATAACCAACACCTCCAACATCGATTAAAACATGTGTGGGGTCTTTGTGTGCCAAGCGACCGTTAAGAAAAGCAATCATTTAAAGCAGTTAATATATGAACGACAAATATAATGAAAATGTAAGGTCAATTATCTCCCTGACTTGAACAAGACCTTTTGAAGTTCATTTTCTTCTATTTCACCAGAATACCTCCAAACCTGTTTGCCTTTGTTAAAATAAATGAAGGTTGGGGTTTCCGTGGCTTTAAAATGCTCGGTTATGGCGAGTTCTTTACTAGCGTCAATTTTAAGTAGTTTAATCCCACTTTTATTACCTGTATTTTTTCTAATAATGGGCTCCATAACTTTACAATGACTGCACCATGGAGCACTTAAAAATATAAAAACCTTGTCATCGGTATTTATGACCTGCATAAGGTTATCTAAAGTGAAAGCTGCTATAGGCTTGGTATCTGGCCTTGAAGAGACATAAGGTTTGCTAGAAGCGGTCCAGTTAGAAAAACCACCTGATAAATAGTAAACCTCCTGAAAACCTAAATCCTTTAAGAAGATAGAAGCATTTTTAGCATCAATGGTGGTGGAGGAATAAAGGAATAAGGCTTGTTTTTTATCAAATTGAGCTGTCATCAGCTCATCAAAATCTACACGTCCATAGTCTAAGTTTTGAGCCTTTTTAATATGACCTCTATGGAATAGGTCTTCTGAACGAAGATCTATGAGCGAAGCCGCAGGACTCTCTTTAAAAGCTTTTTGAAAAATGGAAGGATTTAAGCCAGTTAGGTCTTGACCAAAACTGTTTAAACTCAGCAGAAGTATAATAATGGAATATTTCATTTGACAGTATTAAATAATTAACAACAAAGCTCCTCAATTCTTATTATGTAATGTGCATTAATAATTATTTATTTACTTTGTGCAGATTTAAGGAAATGCCGCTATTAAGTAGAAGCTTTCCAATATAAAGTTGTATTTGTTAAAGTAAAATAATAAGAATGAGTCAAATTGCAAGAGTACATGCCAGACAGATTTTGGATTCTAGAGGAAATCCTACTGTAGAGGTAGACGTAAGAACTGTTAATGGATATGTGGGCCGTGCTGCTGTTCCTTCTGGAGCGAGTACAGGTGTTCATGAGGCTGTAGAGCTAAGAGATAACGACAAAAACACGTACGTAGGTAAAGGTGTTTTGAAAGCTATCGAAAATGTAAATACAGTGATAGCGGAGTCTGTTTTAGGTATGAACGTTTTGGAGCAAAATTTAATTGACCAAACGATGATTGACCTTGATGGTACTGCCAACAAAGGAAAATTAGGTGCAAATGCTATTTTGGGTGTTTCTTTGGCAGTAGCTAAAGCAGCAGCTCAAGAAGCAGACTTGCCGTTATATAGATATTTAGGTGGTGTTAATGCTAATACATTACCAGTACCAATGATGAACATCATTAATGGTGGTTCTCATGCTGATAACTCTATCGACTTTCAAGAGTTTATGGTAATGCCAGCAAAGGCAGATACTTTCTCTGAGTCTTTAAGAATGGGAGTTGAAGTATTTCACAACCTTAAGAAAGTTTTAAGTGCAAAAGGATTTTCTACTAACGTAGGAGACGAAGGAGGATTTGCTCCAAATATCGGTTCTAACGAAGAGGCGATTGAAACTATCCTTACTGCCATTGAAAAAGCTGGATATAAGCCAGGTGAAGATGTATTCATTGCTATGGATGCTGCTTCTTCTGAGTTTTATAACAAAGAAACAGGTCTTTATGAGTTTAAAAAATCTTCTGGTCAGAAATTGACTTCTGAAGAAATGGCGGCTTATTGGGATAGTTGGGCTGATAAATACCCAATCGTTTCTATTGAAGACGGAATGGACGAAGATGACTGGGCAGGATGGGCTGAGCATACTAGACTTTCTGGAAAGAAAATTCAATTAGTAGGTGACGATTTGTTCGTAACAAACGTGAAGCGTCTTTCTACTGGAATTGAGCAAAGCATTGCCAACTCTATCTTGATTAAAGTTAACCAAATTGGTTCTTTAACAGAGACTATTGACACTGTAAACTTGGCTCATAAAAACCAATATACATCTGTAATGTCTCACCGTTCTGGTGAAACTGAAGATTCTACAATTGCTGATTTAGCTGTAGCTCTTAATACAGGTCAAATCAAAACTGGTTCTGCTTCTCGTTCTGATAGAATGGCGAAATACAACCAATTATTAAGAATTGAAGAGGAATTAGGAGCTTCTGCTAATTTCCCAGGTTTGAAATTTAGAGGATAATTCGTGTAAACGAATTACAAATTCAAATTGATAGAAAAGCCATCTGAGAAATCAGATGGTTTTTTTTTGTGCCCAAAACCAAGACGAACATCATTCAAATAAAACTTTCAAAGTGGAATACCTTCAATTTCTAAAGAGCTTTAACATAGATTATCAGGAGAAATATATCTTTGATTTCATTGGAGAGTGAGATTGACTTTAAATTAAATAAGGTGGTTTTACGCATTTGTAATTCTTTACGTAAATTTGATTTCCTAATAAAAAATACGTGCAATGAATTTTCAATTACCAGAATTCTTTAAAAAGAATAGTTTCTACGTGTATAGCTTCGGCTTTTTGTTTGTTTGGCTAACCTTTTTTGACGGTGCCAACCTAATCACACAATTCAAATATTGGCAAAAATTAAAGAGCTACGAAAGCCAAATTGAGTATTACAATGATGAACTGGTCAAGGTTAAAGCTAAGGAAAAAGGTATTTTGAATAATTTGGATGCCCTTGAAAAATTTGGTCGAGAAAAGTATCTGATGAAGAAAGAAGGCGAAACTGTTTTCGTACTAGTAGATGGAGATGGAGAACTGATGGAAGAAGTGGAGTGAATTTAATTGCTTATGATAGGTTTAATCAAGCGGGTTTCTAAAGAGCAATATTTGGACTATTTAGTTCTAATTGCTCGTTGTTTATTAGGATTTACTTTTTTAAACTACGGCTACTCCAAGTTAACTGGAAATCAATTTGGAATTACAGAATCGGAGCTATCTAGTTCAATAAAAGATATCTCATTGTTCCAATTAAGTTGGTATCTCTTCGATCACGAACCTTTCAAAACTTTTATTGGAATTTCACAGATAATATGTGGTGCTCTTTTAGTTTTTAATAGAACCACACTTTTGGGAGCCTTTTTGTTTCTTCCTATTGTTATCAATATTCTAGTAATTGACTTGACCTTTATGCCCGCCAATATGGCCAATGCTTTTGCTTGGAGGCTGTCATTTTATATAGTTTTAGATTTACTCATATTATGGCATTACAAAGAAAGGATAAAAATTATTGTGAGAGAATTATCGCAAAATGTGAAGCCCAAGTTTAGATTTCCTGTTTGGGCCTATTTAATACTTCCATTATGTGCTATATTTCTTGAAATAGTAGGAGTTATTCCGCGAATTTTGACAAGCTTGCTTCTTGAGCCAAGTAAAACTTTGGAACAATTTAGAGCGACCATAGAATATGTTAATTCTTTATTTTTTTAAATGCTCTTTTAACATCGTATTGACGGCTTTCCGCACTACATTTTAAACGTTTTAAATTTCAATTATGGTAAAAGTACTTTTTGTATGTTTGGGGAATATCTGTAGGTCACCTTTAGGGGAAGCATCTTTCAGAGAAATAGTGAGAAGGAGAGGGCTTTCAGATTCTTTTGAAGTCGATTCTGCAGGAACAGCGGGTTATCATATAGGTAAAAGTCCAGATAGGAGAAGTTTAGAGGTTTTAGAAGAGAATGACTTGGTGACAAACCATATTGGTCGTAAACTTTCGGAAGAAGACTTTGATGGCTTTGACCATATTGCGGTGATGGATGAGGCTAACTTTGAATTCGTACATAACATGTATCATAAAGCCAAAAATATGCCGCCGCCAGCGGAGAAGCTCTTTTTGATTAGAGACTTTGACCCAGAAGTAAGAGGTGTGCAGGAAGTGCCAGATCCTTATTATGAGTCTCATGAAGCTTTTCAGGAAGTTTATAAGATTCTTTGGCGAAGTAATGAAGCCCTTTTAGAGCATTTAATGGACCTTCATAATATAGTAGAACCATCAGATGAGGAAGAGTAGATGAAGATTAAAGAAACATTACTGCGAGATAGGTCAAAGGCGACATGTGAGCGAATTGTGGCTTATATCGACTATGATACTCAAAAGTGTCAAGAATGGGCAGACTGTTTCTTTTCTACCAATTCTATTTTAAGTCAAAAAGCGGCTTGGGTTTTACATTTCATTACCGATGAAACACCAGAAATGGTGGAGATTTATCAAAAAGACTTTCTTGAAAAATTAAAGGAAGAAAACCTTCACGATGCCGTGGTTCGATCTATTTGCCGACATTGGGGAGATTATGGCTTCCCTGAAAGTATAGAAGGTGAGGTATATGATGTGTGCTTAAATTACCTTCAAGATAAATCTAGCATAGGGATTAAGGCACATGCCATGTATGCTTGTAATAGATTAGTCCAAAAGTACCCAGAGTTAAAGCAAGAGTTTAAATTAGTGTTAGAAGAACTAATGTTAAAATATGGAGAAGAATCTCCTGCCATAAGAAGCAGGAGTTCTAAGCTTCTTAAGCGTCTTTAGCCATCCCAATGGAGGCCATAGCAGCACCTATAATACCAGCTTCGTTTCTGGTTTCGGCCACTACTAAGTTTATGTCGTCAGAGAAATGAGGATATAATTTATCCCATTTTTTACTGGCCCCACCACCTACTATAATTAAGTCAGGCGAACAAACTCTTTTTACATATTTGAAAAAGTAGTTTAAACGTTCTGCCCACTCATCGTTACTGAGGTTTTTATTTTTTCTTACAGAATCCGCGGCATATTTTTCTACCGGCGTATTCTTCTTATATCGTAAATGACCTAGTTCAAAGTTAGGAATCAGTTGTCCATTATAAAAGACACCTGAGCCTATGCCTGTACCTAGCGTAACAGTTACCACTAGGCCATCTTTTCCTTTTCCTGAACCATAATGCATTTCGGCTAATCCGGCTGCATCAGCGTCATTGATTACTTTGAAATCATTTCCACAAACTTCTTTAAAAAGCTTGTCAATGTGTACGTTTACCCAGTCTTTATGAAGGTTACTTTGTGATTTACATTGTCCATTTGCCACAATAGTAGGAAAACCTACACCAACTGGACCCTTCCAATTAAAGTGGTCAAGTACCTCTTTAACAGCCAAGGCCATAGTTCCTGGAAGTGCTGGTCTGGGAGTTTCTACTCTAAATCTTTCTGCCATTAATTCACCTGTTTCTACATTTACAGGTGCACCTTTAATTCCCGAACCTCCTACATCAATTCCAAATAACTCCATACGTGACTTTGTTGTTTTTTGTGCAATTTATCATTTTTGACGATTCATTATTAAGCTTCGCCCAATAAATTACCATATCTGTGAAAATTAAACGAGAAATTTTGCTCTGTCAGGTAGTTCAAAAGTTCAATTCTTCCATTCGGACTAGGCGTTCCTTCATAAATCTGAACAGATTTTTCATGACATAATAATCTTAGTTGGTCCATGTTTTCTGTAGCTAAAGAACGAATAACCGTATCGTGATTTATTTCATCTTCAGAAAGGTCATAAGGATCTTTAGTTTCCACTTTCAGACCAAGCACCTTACATGCGGTTTTGACTAATTCTAAATCGTGTTCCCTAGTTTTTTCATCAGTCAATATGAGAACCTTTTCTGGCTTCATATAACTGTTAAGATTATACTGACCTCTTAGTTTGGCATAGTCTATTTCCTTTTCGAAAAGCTCGGTTGCCCATTTTTTATAACTTTTCTCTGCTTCCGCCAAAGTTGCTTCCTTCTTAGCAGGAGTTAAAAATTGTAGCACATAGTTTAGTCCACCTGCTTTCATTCCAAAACCGAAGTTAGAGGCCTTCATGCCACCAAATGGCTGCCTTTCTACTATAGCACCCGTGGTAGGTCTGTTTACATAAAGGTTACCTGCTTTTATCTTACTTTTCCAGATAGCCACCTCGTTTTTGTCTAAAGATTCTAGTCCAGAAGTTAAACCGTAGTCCACTCCATTTACTAGGTCAATAGCCTCTTCTAGGTTCTTTGCCTTCATTACAGATAGGATAGGCCCAAAAAGCTCATTTTGATATTCATAGCTTTCTGTAGTAATTCCCCATTTTATACCAGGACTTAAAAAGAAGTTTCCTTTTCTTTCTGGCTTTACCAACCAATCTTCATCTGCGGTGTTTTCAAGAACGTGCAGAATTTTTTCTGGAACTGGAACAGCCAATGGTCCAACTTGAGTTTCTAAATTCCAAGGGTTGCCATGAAATTTACTTTCGGCTGCATCTTTTAAAAGAGTCTTGAAATGTTCATCTTCAAAAATCTCCTCTTCTAAAATAAGTAAAGAAGTGGCAGAGCATTTTTGACCTGCATTTCCAAAGGCACTTTGAACCACATTTTTAATAGCTTGCTCTCTATCTGCCAATGCAGATACTATGGTGCTATTTTTTCCGCCAGTTTCAGCAAAAAGGTTAAGCGTAGGGTTTCGGTTTAAGAGAAACTGGGCAGTATCAGTGCTTCCTGTAAGTATGACTGCGTCAAAGGTGTTTCCACTTGCTAGGAAAGGGTCAAGGTTGCTCTCCTCAGTAGGAAGAAAGGCAAAAAAGTCCGTTGAGATACCTGCATCAAATAAACATTTACTGGTCAAATAGGCCGTAGCTGTAGCGTTAGAGGAAGGTTTAAGAATTGCTCTTTTGCCAGCCGCTAAAGATGCTAAAACTCCACCTATAGGAATAGCAACAGGGAAATTCCAAGGAGAGAGTATGAGATTGACACCTTCTTTGTGAGTGATTTCAATTTCATCAGAAAGTTTCAAAATAGATTCAGCGTAATAATTAGCAAAATCTACAGCTTCAGAAACCTCTACATCTACTTCCGCGGTAGTTTTTCCTAATTCGGCTATTGCTACAGAGATTAGTAATCCACGGTTTTTCTCTATTTCTACCGCCACTTTGCGTAGCATTTCTGCCCTCTTCTGAACAGATTCATTATGCCAGTTGGTTTCTGTTTTTAGAAAATTATGGTAATCATTTTCTGATGCCATTTGGTATGACCAGTTCGGCATTCCGTTCCAGCCTTCTAGCTGAACAGTATCGTTACTGTCGCTCTTTGGCACTACAGGAATTAAACTTGGCAGATTCTCATGCCAGTTTGTTCTAACGCCCTCTATCCAGTCTCTGTTCACCTGTAAAGTCCAGTCGGTGTTGGCTACGTTATGAAAACTATCTTGTGGCGTAAATGTTTCTGTGTTTCTATTTTGACTTCTCTTTGGAGCAGTTGACACAGTTTCTATTAGTTCAACAGAGCTTAAGAATTGTCTTTTAATTTCACTCCATTTGTCAGAATTAACTTCTAAGCCAAAACCTTCTTTTAGAAAGTTGCCATCCTGAGTTCCTTCGTCTAATCTTCTCACCAAATAAGCCATGGCAGAGTTATAGTTCTCTTTTTTGACAATAGGCGTATAAAGTAGAATATGTGCTTTTTGCGAAGCTAAACTCTTTACAGTTTCATTGGCCATGCCTTCTAGCATTTCAAAATCTACATAATCGTAAAGGTTGTTTTTTTGAACAATATGAAGGCCAAAAGCTAGGTCAAAGATATTGTGCGAAGCAATACCAAGGTTTAAAGCCTTTAGCTTATCCAGAGAAAGAGCCTGAAGAAGTAGTTTTTTGAAATTGGCGTCCGTATGTACTTTCTGGGTGTATGGAGCCACTTCCCAATCTTCTAGCGAAGCTTCGGTCATTTCCATTTCCATGTTGGCTCCTTTTACCAATCTTACTTTGATAGGCGAGCCTCCTTGTTTCACCCTTTCTGTAGCCCAGTTTTGAAGTTTTACTAACTCATCAAACGTATCAGGAAGGTAAGCTTGTAAAACAATACCAGCTCTAAGGTTTTTATATTTCTCTATAGAAAGTGTTCTTGTAAAGGTGTCAACCGTCATTTGAAGGTCACGATATTCCTCCATATCTAAATTGACAAACTTCCATACACCGGTTTCTTGATGAATTAAATAGAGCTCATCATAAATGGTAGAAAGCTTTTCTACCAAAAGAGCGACAGAGTGCTCATACGCCAATGAGGTGATTTGAGAATAGATAGTAGAAATCTTTATAGAGATATAGTCTACATCGTTTTGACGAAGTAAGTTTTTGTATTGCTGAATTCTTTCTGCTGCTTCTTTTTCTCCTATTAAAGCTTCGCCAATAAGATTGACGTTAAGCTGTATACCCTCACTTTTTCTTTGAGCAGCATGTTTAGTAAATCTGCTTTTACCTACAAAGAACACAATGGAGTTTGTCACTTGCTGAATTTGAGACAGCATCAAAGGCATACTAATAGAAGGGAAGTAATGGCCAATGCTCCTATAAAGCTTAACCAGAATACGCTCAAATGTATTGAAAAGCCCCTTATGGTCTTTTCCTGCATTAAAAAGCCCTAAGACATAGTCTGAAACTCGTTTGTTATTATTAGACCTAAAGGCTACATCCATCAAACGAATAAGAAAATGTTTTGACGATGGAGTCTTAATAATAGGCTCCATTCTTTCAGCAAAATCATTTTTCTCTGTCGATGTAGAGCCATTTTGAAGTTCCTCTGCCAAAAGAAGAACCTCTTGCATTTCTTTGTTAGTTAGCATTTTATGAAACAGCTTGCACCTAATTTAGGGTGCTTTATTGATGAATTGTAATAAAATGCAAAGCTAGATTATTTCTTTTGATTTAACCCTTGTGGGAATAGAAGAAATGTTGATTTCTGGAGAAGATTTTTCTACTTAGAACCCATTTTGACTAAAAAATTATCGAGAAAGCTACGAACTTGAGAAGATGCATCTGGCTCATATCGGTTTACTGCTATCATAAAGGCATAATCTACCCCTTGTTTGTCTGTGAAATAACCTGCAAAAGCTCGGGTGCTTTCTATGGAGCCACTTTTTGCTTTAACTCTTCCTCCAGTTCTTTTTTGACGGTCTTTATATCTTACGCTTCCCTCTCTTCCTAAAACCGGAATAGTATTTAGAAAGGCTTCATAAGACGTTTCTTTACTCATGGCAGCCAGAATGTTGGTCATGTTGGATGCTGTAATGTAGCCAGAAGGGGAGAGGCCACTACCATCTTTTGGGTTAAAGCCTGCCAAGTCTGGCACACGTGTTTGCCAGTGAGACTTCAAGGATTTTAAAGCGTCATTGAAATTCTCAAAACCATTATCAGCTAAAGAGGCGGTGTGAAGAAACGCATCTGCATAAAGGTTTATGCTAGAAAAATTGCAGTCTTGGCTTAGTTCGCCTAAAGTTTGAGAAAGAAATCTTTTAATAAGATGTTTTTCTGTTTGCGGACTGGGTAGGTCTACAGCTAAAGGTGTCAAATGTTTATCGGCCACCTCAATTCCGTTTTTTTTTAACATTCTTATAAGCTCCACTCTAAAAAGTTTTGCAGGATTGGGGATAGAACCCTTTACAGGGAAATTCCTTTTTCCTAAAGGCACAGTGCCTTTCAAAACAAGTACTTCTGAGTTTGGGTTGCTGTAAATATAAACTTGGTCGCCGCTGTTTGACGGCCCCGTTTTTACCAAATTTATTATTTGCCAATCTGGGTCAAATGGAATTAGGCTTCTTACTGTAGTATTGGCTCCAATGGAATTCCCTGGGTCAAAATAAACTTTGAAGAAGTTCTCATTAATATTGAATTTATGTGGGATGGCTCCATAGTAATTTCCCATGTCGCCCCATATCCAAGAGTCGGGTGCATCAAATTCGAAGGCGGTGTTGTCATCAATAATGATATTACCGTCAATTTCTTTTATGCCTAATGTGTTTAGTGTTTGATAAATATCATCTAAAATCTGATTATAAGGGTTTCGGCCTCTTTCAGAGCCAAAACTTGGGTCGCCATTGCCTTCTATAATAAGGTCACCTGTCAATATGTTATTTCTAATCTCACCGGAATAAAGGATGTCGGTTTTATAACGGAAGCTAGAGCCAAGTTTGTTTAGGATAGTGGCCGTAGTAATCAGTTTTAATGTGCTGGCGGAGTTAACGCCTTTGTCTTCATTAAATGAAAGTATAGGTTTATTGTCAGAAACACGGTGTATGGATGCCGCTACTATACCATGCTCTATTCCATCACTCACTTGAAACCTTTTAAGGTCGGTAATAAGCTCGCTTTGGATGGCAGAAAATTGAAGTAGAATTAATGCGAAAAATGTCATTTATCAGTTTGATAAGCTTTGTAATAAGCCTAAATATACTTGTCAGGTATCACTTTTGCTTAAGAATAAAGAATTTATCCGCTCTTTTAGGGCATATCTGTCTATAATACTTGATGCAATAAATAATTTACTAAAACTTAAATCAATACCTTTGCTTTCTTGCAATCCTTCAACAAGCGATATATAATTTGATGAAACTTTCCTTTTATGGAGCGGCCAGACAAGTCACCGGAAGTACTTTTTTATTAGAACTAGACGACGACTACCGTATCCTTATAGACTGTGGTACTGATTTAAGCGGAAAAGAAAAGACCGAAGAAGAACATGAAGATTCTTTTGGTTTATTTCCCTTTGACGCTAGTATGGTAAATCTGGTAATGCTTACGCATGCTCATATAGACCATAGTGGTCAAATTCCTAATCTTTACCGTGAAGGCTATGAAGGGCAGGTTTTATGTACTGAACCTACCTTAGAGCTTTCTGAGATTTTACTTTATGATGCGGCTTCACTTTATCAAAGAAAGCTTAAGGCTATAGAGAAGAATAAGAAGTACTCAAAAAAGAGGAAAGCTATAAAATCAGGACCTTATTATCTTTCTAGCCAGGTTAATCATGCGATGGATAATTTTGTTCCATTGTCTTATAATAACCGTTTTAAGTTTAAAGATAAAGGCTGGGTTACGTTTTTGCCTGCAGGTCATTTATTAGGAGCTGCTCATATATTGATTGAGGTAGAAAATAACGGAAAAATGGAGACCATCTGTTTTTCTGGTGATGTAGGAAGGCGTAATTATCCATTATTGCCAGACCCATTCCCAGTTCCTGAGGTCGATTATTTGGTATGTGAAACTACCTATGGTGATAGGCAGCATGAAGATAATGAAGATGCCGAGAAAAGGCTGAAAGAGATTATTCAAGAATGCTGTATTGATGTGCCAGGAAGGTTAATTATCCCAACTTTTAGTGTGGGAAGAACACAGGCACTACTTTATACCCTTAATAAGCTTTACGACAAACATGAGATAGAACCTATCAAAGTGTTTACGGATAGTCCGTTAGCAAGAAAAAGTACAGAAATACATGAAAAATACAGTAGGTATTTGAATGATGAAGCTAGAGAAATAAAAAGCCTAGACGATACGCTTTTTGATTTTGAAAATTTACATTATCTAAAAACCAATCAAGAGTCACAGAGTATTGCTTATCATAATGAAGCTTGTATTATTATATCGTCTTCAGGGATGATTACAGGTGGACGAATAGAGCATCATATAGCCGAAAATATTGAAAACCCTTACGCTACAGTACTATTTATAGGCTATGCTACAGAAGGGACTATTGGCTACCGCCTTAGAAATAAAGAGATTTCGGAGATTACTATTCGCGGAACTAGAAAAGATGTGAATGCCAACATTAGAAGCACGGATGTGTTTAGTGGGCATGGTGATTTAGAAGATTTAGTGCATTTTGCGAAGCAACAAAATCCAGAAAAGCTGAAGAAAGTATTTCTGGTTCATGGAGAAATAGATTCCATGCTAAATTTTAAAACTGTGCTAGAATCGGAAGGTTTTAAAAACATTGAAATTCCCGAAAAGGGGGAAGTCTTTGAAATTTGATTTAATTTTGAATTTGAAATGTTGCCAAAAGTCTTTGAGGCAACCTTTGTATGCATAAATTGCGTTTAGAAAATAAAGTGAACTTATAATAAAGAATGAGAACATTATTAGAATTTGAAAAGCCAATAGCGGAGCTTGAATCTAAATTGGAAGACATGAAAACCTTGGCGTCTGAAAACAATGTAGATGTTAGTTCGGCGGTAAGAAACCTTTCAAATAGTATAGAGGAGTTAAGAAAAGACACTTTCAGTAATTTGACAAGATGGCAAAGAGTTCAGCTTTCACGTCACCCAGATAGACCTTATTCTTTAGACTATATAGAGTTGCTATGTGAAGAGTTTCACGAGCTTCATGGAGATAGAAATGTAAGAGACGATCCGGCTATTGTAAGTGGATTGGCTAATATTGATGGCAAATCTGTGATGATTATAGGTCAGCAGAAAGGTCGTAAAACTAAAGAAAGACAATACAGAAACTTTGGGATGCCAAATCCTGAGGGCTACAGAAAAGCTCTTAGAATGATGAAAATGGCAGAGAAGTTTAATATTCCGATTGTAACATTAATTGACACCCCTGGTGCATTCCCTGGTTTAGAAGCCGAGGAGCGTGGTCAAGGAGAAGCTATTGCCAGAAACCTGAAAGAGATGATGACACTTAAGGTGCCGGTAATCTGTATAGTAATAGGTGAAGGTGCTTCTGGAGGTGCTTTAGGAATAGGAATTGGTGATAGAGTATTGATGTTAGAAAACTCATGGTACTCTGTAATTTCACCAGAAAACTGTTCTACCATTCTTTGGAAAAGCTGGGATTTTAAAGAACAAGCTGCTGATGCTTTAAAGCTGACTGCTGAAGATATGCAAGGTTTTGGTTTGGTAGACGGAATAGTGAAAGAACCTCGTGGAGGTGCTCATCTTGATTTTGAGGCGATGGGTAAAACACTTAAAAAAACGATACTTTCTGAAATTAAAACGCTTAGTAAGCTTAAGCCAGAAGAAAGAATTAATAAGAGAATTGATAAATTTTGCTCCATGGGAGTAGTGGTTGAGTAAGCATGGGGAATTACAAGGCTGTTCTATTTGATTTTGGTAATGTTATCATAAACATTGACCCTGAACTTACCTTAAAGGCTTTTTCTGAAATTTCCGGTAAGTCTGTTGCGAGAGTAAAAGACAAACTGGAAATGAGCCAGCTTAATAGGAGGTATGAGACAGGGCTTTTTGAGGATGAGGAGTTTAGAGAAATAGTGCGTCAAACCATCGGTTATCCATTTAGTGATAAAGAGGTGGATAACGCTTGGAACGCTCTTTTGCAAGACTTACCGCCCTATAGAATAAGCCTAATTCTAGAGTTGAAAGATAAGTATCCTGTTTATTTGCTAAGCAATACCAACAGTTTACATATCAAAAAATGTGACCAAATTTTTAGAGACCAATTTGGCATTCCTAATGTCAAAGCTCTTTTTACCAAAGCTTTTTATTCTTACGAAATGGGTCTTTGGAAACCAGATAAAGAAATATATCAAACTGTTTTAGACGATATTGAACAAAAAGCAGAGGATGTTCTGTTTATAGATGACAATGCCTCCAATATAGCTTCGGCGGCAGAAATGGGCTTTCAAACTATTTTGATGGACCCCAAAAACGACGATGTCATCAACCATTTTAAAATTTAATGAAGAAGCATAAAACGCTTTTAATTCAGCTCGTATTATTTCTAGTCACAGTAATCGTAACCACTTTCGCAGGAATGGAGTGGGTTACCGGTAAAACTGTTGTGATGGAGGGCTTTGATTGGGAGCTTTTGAAAAAGGGCTTCATTTGGTATGCTTTCCCTTTTCTAGGCTTTCTTACGGTGCATGAGTTTGGTCATTACTTTATGGCCAAATTGCGTAAAGTAAAAGTGACCTTACCGTATTATATTCCTATGTGGATTCCAGGGATTTCTTTTGGAACCATGGGAGCTTTAATACGTATCAAAGAAGTGATAAAAACTAAGGTTAATTACTTCGATATAGGTATTGCAGGGCCGCTAGCCGGGTTTGTAGCTGCTTTTGGTTTTTTAGCATACGGCTACGCCAATTTACCTGACAAAGATTTTGTGTTTGATATTCACCCGGAGTATGAGCAATTTGGTGAAAACTATGCTGATTATGCCTATCAACCTATTTATGGGGAAGACGCCTTCGGTCAAATAGACAGTACGCAGCTAATTGAGGTAAGCTCTTTTAAGTTAGGAGACAGTATTTTAAGCAAGTGGGTTAAAGACACTTTTGCAGACCAAAAACTATTGCCACACCCTAATGAACTTGCTCATTATCCGTTTATTTTGGCAGGTTTTCTAGGCTTGTTTTTTACCGCTTTAAATTTGATGCCCATAGGGCAATTAGACGGAGGACATATTTTATTTTCGCTAATAGGAGAGAAGAATTTCAATAAAGTTTCTCCCATTTTATTTACCTGCTTTGTGTTTTTTGCAGGATTAGGCTTTTACAAAGTCAATGAACTGCAAGAGCTTTTTTATAAAGAAGGTTTCTCTGCTTTGTTAAACTTTTTGATTTATGTTTTGGCTATTTATGTATGCTTTAGCAGGGTGACTAAAAGTATGCAGACTAATTGGATTATAGCTCTATCGGTTATTCTACTACAGTTTTGTGTTTCATATTTATTTCCAAACGCCGAGGGCTATTCTGGATTTTTAGCGTTTTCAGTGCTTATAGGTAGGTTTTTAGGTATTTATCACCCACCGGTGATAGATAAAAAGCCTTTGAATACCACAAGGGTAGTATTAGGATGGATAAGTCTTCTTATTTTTGTTCTATGCTTGAGTCCTTACCCATTTTATTAAATCAGTGATAGCTAGATTCTTATTTGCTCTGTTTGGATGGAAATTGGTAGGCGAAATTCCTAAAGACCTTAAAAAGGGAGTTTTAGCGGTATGCCCTCATAATACATGGATTGACTTTCCAATTGGTCTAATGGCAAGAGGTGCTATGCGACGTAAGATTGGTTATCTAGGAAAAGCAGAATTATTCAATTCACCCGTAGGCTTTCTTTTTAAATGGCTCGGAGGCACTCCAGTGGTAAGGTCTGAAAACCTAAATATGGTAGAAAGCTATGCTGTTACTATCAAAAATACTAAAGATATGCTTTTTGCGATAGCTCCTGAAGGGACTCGCAAGAATGTAAGTAAACTTAGAACAGGCTTTTATTTCATGGCCTTAGGTGGTGAAATACCTATAATTCCTGTAGGTTTTGATTTTAAGAAAAAAGAGGTAATCGTTGGCGAACCTTTTATGCCGACTGGCGATTTTGAAAAGGATATGCAAAAGTATTTTGTACCATTTTTTAAGACCATACATAATCTTAAAAAAGACTGGCTTACAAATTATGAAAATGGGATATTTGCCTAATAATTAATAACAGTACAATTTTAAGGAGGTCTTGAGGGCAAAAGCTTGAGGCTTTAGTCTAATAAGTAATGAAAGACATAACCAAATCAATCAAGATACAGACGGAAAGAACACAGCATGGTGAACACGCCACACCTTTGTTTTTAACGTCAAGTTTTACTTTTGAAGATGCCGGACATGGGAAGGCTCTTTTTAACAATGAAGTAGAAGGAAATATCTACTCAAGATACTCAAACCCTTCGGTTCAGGAGTTTATTGATAAGGTTTGTATGCTGGAAGGTTTAGAGGTTGGTTTTGCCACAGCTTCAGGAATGGCAGCGGTTTTCGCTGGGTTTGCCGCTCACTTAGAGTCAGGTGACCATATTATTTCTAGTAAGGCACTTTTTGGCTCAGCTCACCAAATCATTACACAAATACTACCTAAATGGGGTATTACACATACCTATTTGGAAGTAAACGCTACGGAGGAGGATTGGAATAATGCTGTGCAAGAAAACACCAAGATGCTTTATTGCGAGACACCATCTAACCCGGGATTAGACCTAGTAGATTTAGAGATGCTAGGCAAAGTGGCTAAAAAGCACGATTTGATATATTACATTGATAATTGTTTTGCAACACCAGTCATTCAGAAACCAGCCAAGTTTGGAGCTGATTTAATAGTACATTCTGCCACCAAATTTATGGATGGGCAGGGTAGAGTAATGGGTGGAATAATAGTAGGAACGCCAGAGCATATGGAGAAAGTTACTTTTTTCTGTCGTCACACTGGGCCTGCACTTTCTCCATTTAACGCTTGGGTGTTATCTAAAAGCTTGGAAACGTTACATTTAAGAGTAGAAAAGCATTGTGAAAATGCATTGAAACTTGCGGAATCACTTCAAGGTTTTGAGGGAGTATCAAAGGTCAATTATCCTTTTTTAGATTCACATCCGCAATCTGCATTAGCTAAGAAACAAATGAAAAGTGGAGGTGCTTTAGTCACTATAGACTTAGAAGGTGGCTTTGAACGAATTATTCGTTTTACTAAGCTGTTAACTATACCAAGTAAAACCTCAAACTTAGGAGATACCCGAACTACCATCACTAATCCTAATACCACTACGCATTCAAAAGTAGCTCAGGAAATAAAAGATGAGTTAGGTATCACAGAAGGTTTGATGAGAATATCCGTTGGTTTGGAGGATGTTGATGATTTGATAGCTGATTTTAAGCAGGCGATATTGGGTTCTAAATAAGATAGTTCTAAGACAAAAGATTAAAGACAAAAGACTTTTTTCCCAAGTCTCAATTCTGTCGTGTAAAAATCTCGAGTCTAATGTCTAAAAAAGATAAATAATGAAAGTACAATTAACAAGAGTAGACGACGCCTTCCATTTAACTGGAAAAGGCTCTTCAGATAGTTTAGTACATATAGATGCCTCTGAAAAAGTAGGTGGTCATAATGCTGGTAGCAGACCAATGGAGCTGCTTTTGATGGGTTTAGGTGGCTGTGCTTCTATAGATGTGGTAATTATATTGCAGAAGCAAAAACAAGTTATTGAAGACTTTAATGTGATTATTTCTGGTGAAAGAGAAAAGATAGAGGGAACTCAAATGACGCCTTTCAAAAGTATCAATGTACACTTTGAAGTTAAAGGACAGATTGACGCTAAAAAGATGAAAAGAGCTATTTCTATGTCAATGGAGAAATACTGCTCTGCCACCGCTCAGTTTCAAAGTTCTGCGGAGATTACGCATAGTTTTGAGATAGTGAGAGGATAGGAATTTGATGTCGGATGTCTGGTGATGGTTGTTGCCGAGGTTTTAAATTATTTTTAATTCTATATTTTTACTAAATAAAAAAACAACTGACAGCGGGCATCGAGCACCCAACAAACAATAAAAAATGATACAATACCAAAACCTACTTAAACATATTCTTGCTGAAGGTACTATGAAAACCGACCGTACGGGTACGGGAACAAAAAGTGTTTTTGGGTATCAAATGCGTTTTAATTTACAGGAAGGATTTCCATTGGTTACCACCAAAAAGATTCACATTCCGTCAGTGGTGCATGAATTGCTTTGGTTTATTGATGGCGATACCAATATCAAATACCTTAACGATAATAAAGTAAGGATTTGGAATGAATGGGCTGACGAAAACGGTGATTTAGGACCTGTTTATGGAAAGCAATGGCGTTCTTGGCCTACACCAAATGGCGGCTCAATAGACCAACTAAAAACGGTTATTGAACAAATTAAAACGTCACCAGACTCAAGAAGAATTATAGTTTCTGCGTGGAATGTAGGAGAATTGTCTGAAATGGCTCTAATGCCTTGTCATGCTCTCTTTCAGTTTTATGTAGCTGATGGTAAGCTGTCTTGTCAATTATACCAACGTAGTGCTGATGTTTTTTTGGGCGTACCTTTTAATATAGCCTCGTATGCTTTATTGACACACATGGTAGCTCAGGAATGTGGATTAGAAGTTGGCGATTTTGTATGGACTGGTGGCGATACGCATATTTATACTAATCATTTTGAGCAGGTTAATGAGCAATTAACCAGAACGCCAAAAGCACTACCTAAGCTGGTGCTTAACCCAGAGGTTAAATCTATTTTTGACTACAAAGCCGACGATATCAAAATAGAAGATTACGACCCATATCCTTTGATTAAAGGCAAGGTGGCCGTTTAAAGGATGGTTTGTCATGATTTTGGCAAAAGGCCAAAATCCCGCCAAACGAAAGGAAATCTATGTCTCTTTACAAGGGATTTCATCCCTTGCTACCAATATATCGCTCCTACGGAGCTAAAAGGATTAAAGCCCTATCAATCAAATACTGTTTGAAGTACGATTGTAATTCTTGACTACAACGTCTATTTCAGAGGAGTCAAGCTATTAAGAATTCCAATTGTACAAGTTTATTTGGTTACATGGTTTTTGAATCGTTTTTGCCGAAACAAAAATGATTGCCCGTCCGGCAGGACAGCAACGAATTAGAATTTAGTTTTTGTGAGCACCCGATAGCAGTACTTTAATTGCAATAAGTTTTCTAATCCAAAAACAACAATCCCCGATATTTATCAGCAGACCCTATCATAATGCAAAAGCTCTCTCTACCTTTGCGGCTTCAAAAGCAAAAAATATGATATCGGTAGATAATGTAGCAGTGGAGTTTAGCGGAAGAACGCTATTTAGTGATGTGACTTTTAATGTCAATGACACTGACCGAATAGCCCTAATGGGCAAGAATGGAGCAGGGAAATCAACACTTCTTAAAATAATAGCAGGCGTAGATAAACCTACCAGAGGTAAAATATCAACCCCAAACGACGCTGTTATTGCTTATTTACCACAGCATTTACTTACCGATGATACTGCTACTGTTTTTGAGGAAACATCAAAAGCATTTGCGGATGTACTGAAGCTCAAAACGGAAATGGACGAGCTGAACTTGCAGCTAGAAACCAGAACAGATTATGAGTCGGACGAATACATGGCCATCATTGAAAAGGTTTCTGATGTAAGCGAGAAGTATTATTCTATAGAAGAGGTTAACTATGACGCTGAAATGGAGAAGACACTTCAAGGCTTAGGTTTCTTGAGAAGCGATTTTACAAGACCAACTAGTGAATTTAGTGGTGGATGGAGAATGCGAATTGAATTGGCTAAAATACTCCTTCAAAAACCAGATTTGATTCTTTTAGATGAGCCTACTAACCACATGGACATTGAGTCTATTCAGTGGCTAGAAGATTTTTTGATTAATAGTGCAAAGGGTGTCATTGTGATTTCTCACGATAGGGCTTTTGTAGATAATATCACAAACAGGACTATTGAAGTAACGCAAGGCAAGATTTACGATTATAAAGTAAACTACAGTCATTACTTACAGCTAAGAAAAGAAAGACTAGAGCAGCAACAAAAGCAGTTTAGCGACCAGCAAAAGGAGATTGCAGATATTCAAGGCTTTATAGACCGGTTTAAAGGAACATACTCAAAAACGCTTCAGGTGCAGTCTAGGGTCAAGATGCTGGAGAAAATGGAGATAGTGGAGGTTGATGAGATTGACACTTCTGGCATTAGTATCAAATTTCCTACGGCACCACGTTCTGGTAATTATCCTGTTATAGCAGACCAAGTGAGTAAGTCTTACGGTGATAATCTGATTTTTAAGGATGCCAATATCACAATCGAAAGAGGTCAGAAATTGGCTTTTGTTGGTAAAAATGGGGAAGGGAAATCAACCATGGTGAAAGCCATTATGGGAGAAATTGATTTTGAAGGTGAGCTTAAAGTAGGGCATAACTGTCAAATTGGATATTTTGCTCAAAATCAAGCTTCTATGCTCGATGGAGAATTGTCAGTTTTTGATACGGTAGATAATGTAGCGGTAGGGGAGATTCGTTCAAAAATCAAAGACCTTTTAGGAGCGTTTTTGTTTAGTGGTGATGATTTGAATAAGAAAGTAAAAGCTTTATCTGGTGGAGAGCGAACAAGACTTGCGATGATAAAATTACTTTTAGAACCTGTCAATCTTCTAATTCTCGATGAGCCTACTAACCACCTTGATTTAAGAACGAAAGACATTTTAAAAGATGCACTTTTAGCTTTTGAGGGTACGGTAATTCTTATATCTCACGATAGAGATTTCTTAGACGGGCTTGCGTCAAAGGTGTTTGAGTTTGGTAACAAACGCATCAAAGAACATTTTGAAGACATCAATGGCTTTTTAAGAAATAAGAAAATGGAAAACCTGAGCGATATAGAGCGTAAGAGTCAATCTTAATATTGTCAGCTAAACTGTTTAAACTTAATCGCTAATTAAATAGGAAGGTAAAGAACCATTAGAATTTGTAGAACAAAGTAAATTAGAAAAGGGATGGCTAAATAACCCATGACATCTCTGGCCTGAATCTTTAATCCTGCACCCATAATAGGCACCACTATCAATAAGAAAAATGGTTGAAGCAGATTAGTTAAAGCTTCGCCATAGGCCAAAGACAGAGAAGCCCTTGCAGTCATTTCTGTCAATTGAGCCTCAGCTAAGCCAGCCCCAATTTGATTGACAGCCTCAATGATGGATGGCCCTATAACGGCAAATTCACCGCCACCAGATGGAATAGCGAAATTGACAATACCGCCCAATACATAAGCGTAAAATGGGTAGTTATCTACTGTTGCAATATTTGCAATGGCCTGTCCTAAAGCATCTCCTAGTCCAGAATATGTCATGATTCCCATTATGCCGGCATAAAAAGGGTATTGATATAAAATACTTGAGATATTGGTGGAAGACCTTTTCATGGAGATGCTATATCTCATTGGAGTTTTATGCAATAGCATTCCGAGCATTATGAAGAAGAATATCATAATGTTCAGGTTAAGGTCTAATCCTTTTGTGTAAAAATGATAAATAACATAGGAGAAGCCCATGAAGACAATGATATATTGAAAGATAGAGGTATTGTTCATGAAGTCAGAAAATGACTTTTCTGGCAATTTTAGGTCTTCTGCTTCTTGCGAAATGCTTTTGTTGAGTGTTTGTTCTTCTTTCCCTAATTCGTCAATTATCTCTATGCCTTTTTCTTTTTTTGGAGCGAGCCAAAGCATTAGAAAAGGCCCTAAAAGTACAAACAGTGCTATCATACACATGTTAATAGTAGAGCCTAGCGTTAAGGATGTTGGTAGTATATTATCCAGTATTCCAGCTTCTATTAGAAAGTTTTTTTCAGTGTTTAAAAGTAAAGGGATGGAGCTAGACAATCCTGATACCCAAGAAATAGAAGAAAAGTAAACACATGCAATTAGGTAAGCATAATTTACTCCTCTTACCCTTAAAGCCAATTCTCTGCCCAGTAAAGCTGCAATAACCACCCAGCCCCAACTTACTAGACCAGCCAGCATACCAAATACAACTGTGATAAAGTAAACTTGCTTAGGTGTTGAGATGTACTTGGCCACTTTATCTATAGCTCTAGATGAAAAAGGCGATAGAGCAATACTGTAGCCCGTTATGATTAATAAGACCATTTGCATACCAAAGGCAAGCATGGACCAGAAACCATCATACCAAGATTGAATGATTTTTAGTGGTGTGGCTCCCACCCAGAAAAAGGCGGTGATTGACGTTATTAGGGTTAAGACCAGTGCAAAAACGAAAGCATCTGGCATGTTCTTACGGAAAATATCCGTGAACTTTTCTCCGAGTTTTGAAATCATATTTCAGTAGGTAATTTTCTGTTCTTAAGGCTATTACCTACTAAAGTACAAATTTATGATTCTTAAAATGGAAAAAGAACCAATGTTGTCAATATCGCCAAGCTAAAATTCTACTTATTTTATTGCCGGTTGCCATTTCTATGACCTTGATTTCTTTGGCTTCTAACTTGGTAAGAAGCTTTTTTAATGGTCTGATATTGTCTTTTTTAGAAACCAAAGACGTGAACCAACCACATTGTCTGGTGAAATGTCTGCTTTCGTAAATCATGTTAGTTAAGAAAGCTTTTTCTCCGCCTTCGCACCAAAGTTCGTTGCTTTGTCCGCCAAAGTTGAGTAAAGGCTTTTTGTTGCCAAGGTTTTTGGTCTTTCTTAAACTGCCTAGCCTAGCTTCTTTTTCAGAAGCATGAAATGGAGGGTTGCAGATACTTACATCAAAGTACTCATCAACACCAAGAACTTCTCTAAATATAAACCTTGGATTTATCTGACGTCTAAGTTCTATTCTCCCTCTTAGTGCATCGTTATTATTAACAATCTTAAAGGCAACTTCTAGAGCGTCTTCGTCAATATCTGTTGCTACAAAACGCCAGTTATATTCTGCTACGCCAATAATAGGGTAGATGCAATTTGCCCCTGTTCCTATATCAAGACATTTGATTTGCTTCTCATCATCAGCTCCAATTAAATCTGCTATGTAATGTATATAATCTGCTCTTCCGGGTACTGGAGGGCATAAGTAGCCATCGGGTATGTCCCAGTCGTCAACATAATAATGGCTTTTCAGCAAAGCCTTGTTGAGTAGTTTTACAGCTTTGGGGTTTGAGAAGTCTATGGTTTCTGTATCGTATTTATTGACAAAAACATGCTCCTTTAACTCAGGGAGAACTTCTGTTAAAACGGTGAAATTATATCCTTCGTTGTGCTTATTTCTGGGGTGTAACTCAGATTTTACAGCAGGTTTTTTGTTTGGCATGTTTCTAATCTACGTCAATTTTAGCTTAAAGCCTTCGTGTGATTGGGCAAAACCCAGTTTTTTATAAAATGAATGGGCTTTGTCTCTGTTTTTATTAGAGGTTAGTTCTATTAAATAAGCTCCTCTTTCCTTTGATTTAGCCACAGCCCATTGAATAAGTTGCTCGCCTATTCCTTGACCTCTTCTTTCTTCTTTAACTATTACGGCTTCTAGCAAAGCCACTTTTCTAGCATGTCTAAAGAGGTATTGAATAATGCTGAGATGTAAGCTTCCTACCAGTTCTCCATTATCTTCCATCACCATCAAATATTGATTTGAATCTACGGAAATAGCATTAAATGCTTCCAAATAGTTTGGTGATAATCCCGGCTCGTGTTTTTCTAAACCAATAGAGTTTTTGTCAGTAGCCCACATAGCTATGATAGGCTTAATATCTTCCTTATTTGCTCTTCTAATTTCCATTAGTCAATGTATTAAGAAGTTCTAAATTGGTCTTACGATGAATTGGATGCACAAAGTCTGGAGCGATATTGGCCAAAGGCTCTAAAACAAAAGTTCTTTCAGCAATATATGGGTGGGGAACTATCAAATTTGGCGTATTGAAATGCCAGTCATTGAAATATAGGATGTCAATATCAATAAGGCGGCTTGCCCATTTTTCAGTTCTAGTACGTCCTAGTCTTGCTTCTAAAGCTAAAACTTTCTCAATTAACTCAAGAGGAAGAAGGTCGGTTTGAATCTCAACAACCGTATTAAGGTAATCGGGCGAATCTGTTTTACCCCATGCTTTGGTAGAAATGGTAGGAGCTACTTTAATAACCTTGCCTAAACTTTTTCCAATGTTGTCTATAGCGTTTGAAATAGAAGTTTCTCTATCTCCCAAATTAGAACCGATGCCCAAGAATACTTGATACATCAAACAGTCTTTTGGTTAGAAAGTTCTTTTTTTAAGGCACCTAATTCCATGATGAAATTTGGGTCTTTTTCAGTGGCATTTCCCACCACTATTATATCTGCACCAGCTTGATAAGCATTTTTAGCCTTTTCAATAGAATTGATACCACCTCCCACTATAAGTGGAGTTTCTATATTGGCCTTTACGGCCTCTATCATTGCTAAACTTACAGGGTTTTGAGCACCGCTGCCAGCATCTAAATAGGTCAATTTTAAACCCAACATTTCACCTGCCATTGCCGTGGCTACTGCTATATCCGCTTTGTCATTAGGAATAGGGGTGGTATTAGAAATATAAGAAGCTGTTGTCTGTTTACCGCCATCTACCAATAAATAGGCCGTTGGCAAAATTTCAAGATTAGACCTTTTAAGAGCGGGAGCTGCCAAAACATGCTGACCAATTAAAAAATCAGGGTTTCTTCCAGACAAAAGAGAGAGCAATAAAATACCGTCCGCTTTATTATTTATATGTAAGCTGTTTCCTGGGAAAAGTACGTTTGGGATATTTTCTACGTCGTTTAATTTAGAAAGTACCATGTCCATGTTATCAGAACTAATAAGACTTCCACCCACTAGAAAGAGGTCAACGTTAGCCCGAATGGCGTTTATGATAAGTTCGTTTAGAGAAGCCTCATTGACCTTATCTGGGTCAATAAGAATAGCCAAACCTTTGTGCTTTAAACCCTTTATGTTATTAAGAATCTTGCTCACTCTCTTCTTCGTTTAAACCTTCTAGATAATCTGTTAGTTTGCTTTTAGCTACCGCCAATAATATGGAAGAAGCAGCACCTTTTATAGCCGATGTGAATATTGAAGGTGTTTCTAGGTTAGAAGATACGTCCTCACTTTCATCTTCATCAGCAGTGAAAAGTTTCATTAGCGAATAACCAGCCACTATAATTCCACCTATAACTAAGGCATCTTTACCAAGGTTTTTAAAACCACCAGCTTTTGATTTCAAGTCTTCCGTGAAATCGTTTATCTGCTTATTGAGAGCTATTTTCTTTTCGTTTCTATTCACAGTCTTAGCTATTTCGTAATAAAAGCAAAAATACTAAAAAGGGCGTATAAGAGATTTACCTTTGGCAATTATATAGATTGTGATTCTCTTTTTAAGCCTAGAAGTGGCTTTGGTAACTCAAACATTAATATAAGCAGAGAAAACTACTTGACTTTCAGTACTCCATTTTGAAGAATCCAATAGTTTCGGTCAATAAAATGATGCACTATTTCTTCAATATTCACATTGGTATCTAAAGTCAATTCTGTGAGCTGTTTAGGGAGCTGTTTTGCTAGTTCGGCTCCTAACTTTTCAATGTTTTGAATTCGTAGGACATCCTCTTGTTTGCTTTGACAGATATCGCATTCACCACAGTCTTCGGCGTTTTCTTCCCCAAAATAGTCTTGCAGCTGTGCCATTCTACACCTTTTGTAGCCTGAAACGTAGCTAATCATTCTTTCAATAGCGGCTTTTTCGCTTTTCTTTTTACGTGCTATTTCCGAATGGTTAAGAGGGAGCTTTTCGGCATCGTATCTTTTACCTAAAAAGCTTATTGTGGGTTTGCCAGATTGCTGGAAATAGCTGCCAATGTTTAGCTTTTCTAATCTGCGAAGCATACGTTCCACTATTATTTTACCTGCCCCATAGGCTTTTGAAATTTCACTTTCAGAAATGATTGATGGATTTAGAAAGAGCTCGCCACCGTATATGCGGAGCAATGTTTGGGTGAATTTTTCTAAATCTCTATTTTTTTCTTGAAGCTCTGCAAGCTCAAAACTACTTATCAAAAAATGGAATTTAGATGGAGCCTGATAGGAGTCATTAAGCTCTAAAATACCTTGATTTTCAAGCATTTTTAAGCCGTAGTACGTTGGAATAGCTTTCATTCCAAAAGTGCTTTGGAATAGATAACTATCAAACTCATAATACGGTTCAGGTATTGAGCCGTAGGCTAGTTTATAGAAATTACAAAGCGATTGATAGAGTTTTATTAAAGCCTCCATAGGCGGAAAAGCCTGTTCTAAATTAAACTTTAACTTTTCAATGTCTTGACTATTATATAATAGAAAAACCGACGATGGTGCACCGTCTCTTCCTGCTCTACCTATCTCTTGGTAATAGGACTCCATATTTTCAGGAATGTGTAGGTGAAAAACTGAGCGAACGTCAGACTTATCAATACCCATTCCAAAGGCATTAGTGCTAACTATTACCTGCGTCTTATTCTGTATCCAGTCTTCCTGTTTTTTGAAACGGAGTTCGTTTGAAAGGCCGGCATGGTAAAAGTCGGCCGATAATCCACAATTTTTAAGGAAGTGAGCTACTTCTTGTGTGTCTTTTCGTGTTTTGCAGTAAACTATGCTGGAGCCTTTAATCTTGGCTAGTAAATCTGCTAGTTGTAAGTTTTTGCTGGAAGATTCGCTGGCATAAATGGCAAGGTTTTTACGTTTAAAACTCATTTTAAACACTTCAGGCTTTTTAAGCTTAAGCTGTGCTAAAATGTCTTTTTGTGTTTCTTTTGTTGCAGTAGCTGTAAGGGCAATAACAGTTGCTTTTGGGCAGTACTCTTTAAATTTATTGATTTTTAAATATGATGGTCTAAAATCATGTCCCCATTTAGAAATACAATGAGCTTCATCTATTACCAAAAGGCTAACATTCATCCTCTTGGTTCTTTCTATCATCATCTCCGTTAGTAACCTTTCAGGAGAGACATAAAGGAACTTGTAGTCGCCAAGAACAAAGTTATCCAAGGTTCGGTCTATGTCACTTTTGTGCATGCCGGAATAAATGGCGGCAGCTCTAATTCCTCTGTCTTTTAATTGACTTACTTGGTCCTTCATCAAAGCAATGAGTGGCGTAATTACTATGCTTACCCCATCTAAGATTAAGCCCGGAACTTGAAAACATAAAGACTTACCTCCGCCAGTTGGCATTAGTGCTAAGGTGTCTTTTTTCTCTAAAACAGACGAAATTATCTCAAACTGAAGTGGTCTAAAGGAGTCATATTGCCAATATTTTTGAAGAATTTCTTTTGGAGAAACCATACCTTTTACCTGCCGATTACGTATAAGATTTAGGAAGTGGCATAAAAGTCATGAAATAAATGCTATTGTAGCCAATTAAACGGTGAAATATCATTTATATTTACCAAATAACCTATCCTGTACTACAAATATGAAAAGAAAAGTTTTATCTGTTTTAATCGGATTTATTTCTCTTACTGCTTTTGGTCAGCAAAAGATTAGTGATTTAGAGTATAATCCAAAAATGGAATGGATCAAAGGTAAAGAGGTCGTTTGTCCCGCGAGCCATATAGATGAAAATACCTTTAGAGATATTCCTGAAGAAATCAAGCAGGCAATTAAAGTGAAGAATAGGTCAAGGGCTTCCACGAGTACTGCTGCTAAATTTAAAGTGGTATATGACCCAAATATGCCAGAAATTGTTCGAGAAGCATTTCAAAGGGCTGTGAATATATGGTCTGAACTGTTAACTTCTGAAGTAGAAATTAATGTTGTTGCCTTGTGGCAAGAACTTGAGCCTGGGGTATTAGGGTCGGCCTCTCCTTTTACGTATTATAGAGATTTTGACGGTGCGGAAAGGGCAAATACTTGGTATCCAGTGGCTTTGGCGGAGAAGATGGTAGGGCATGATTTAAATTCACCCAATGATTTTGATATTTTAGCTCGTTTCAGTTCAGCTCAAAACTGGTATTATGGTACTACTGGTACACCAGCTGTAGGTCAGTATGATTTTACATCTGTAGTGCTTCATGAGCTTTGTCATGGCTTAGGTTTTGTTGGTTCTTTTGGAGCCGAAGGCTCACAGGGCTTTTATGGTAGTTTGGGAGGTGATGGAATGGTTAGACCCTATATATATGATGCTTACGTTCAAAACGAAAAAGACCAAACTCTAATTGATACGCTCCTTTTTCCGAATCCCTCTAATCCTTTAAGGAATGAACTAATTTCAGAAAATTTATTTTTCAATTCCCCATTAGCTGTTAGCAAAAACAACGGAGATAAGATTAAATTATATGCACCTACGTTTTATGATATTGGTTCTAGTATTTCTCACTTAGATGATAATACGTACCCGGCGGGTACAATAAATTCTTTAATGACTCCTAGTGCAGGTCTTAGAGAAATTAATTACGAAGTAGGGCCTATCGTTTTAGATATTTTTACGGAGATGGGTTGGAGGAACTCATCAATGGTACATACACCCTTAAAAGATGTTGCTGCTGCTACTGAAATACCCGTTACTGTTTCTATTTTTTCTGATACAACTTTGGTAGAAGGGTCTGCAGTTCTTAATTATATAGCCATAAATTCGGAGATTCCGATAGCAGAAATTATAGAAAAAAGAGATGCAGAAATTTTAAATCCAAACAAAATACCATTAATAAAGGGAGAAGGAAATGAGTATACGGCCGTAATTCCTATTGATGACCCGAAGTCATATATCTTTTACTATTTCACGGTTTCTGACAATTTTGGAAAAGATCTAGTAAAACCATCCTCAGCACCAGAATTCACTTACCTTTTTAAAGTCGGTAGTCCTGATGTTGCAGGGCCGTCAATCGAATATTACCCTCCGACAATATTGAGCTCAGGGGTGCCGGTAAATATTGTGGCCAATGTTGAAGATGATTTCGACCTTGGAATTGATACTGTTTATGTCAACTATACTATCAATGGGGTAAGTCAATTGCCTTTTGGGTTAAGAAGATTCGATAAAGAAATAGATACTTTGTTTTCTCAAGGGAGTGATGATTTAATAGCCTTTCTCATGCCAGGTGGAATTCCGGCATTGGAAGATAATGATGTGGTAACACTTAGTATAACGGCAATAGATAAATCTGGAAATCAAACTACAATACCTACTACTACTGGAGGAACGAGCTACGAGAGTCCAGTAGTGGCAGATGTATATGAGTTTGTGGCGACCTCACTTTTAGAACCAGTAACAGAAGATTTTTTAGATTTTGAGGAAGATACAGACGCTTTTGCGACAACTGGTTTCAATATCCTAACACCTTCTGGATTATCAAACGGAGCACTTCAGACGGAAAGCCCTTATAAAAATGGCTTAGGTTTGTATGACCCGACAGACCCAGCAAGAGAAACAGTAGCCTTAGATTTTGAATACAATGCAATTGCTCTTTATAGACATCCTATTATAATAAGTGAAGATGTTTCTACAATTACTTTTGATGAAATTGTTTTGGTAGAAGGAGGGGAGCTAGGTATTCCTTTTGGGGAAATAGGATTTTGGGACTATGTTATAGTGGAATATTCTTTAGATGATGGAGTGAGTTGGTATGCATTCATGGATGGTTACGATTCTAATGTTGATGATTCATGGTCTGAGTTATTTAATAATACCTTATCACCTGCTGGTGTTGACGTGCCTAATTCAATTGGGATTCCATCACCAGCATTATATAGAACTAGGGAGATTAACATTTACGACCATTTGATAGCTGAAGCTGCTGGTGAAGAATTGTTATTAAGATTTAGACTAAATGCTGACCAATGGGTTAATGGCTGGGGTTGGGCTATAGATAATTTATCAATCCAAAAACCTGTAGAAAAAGCTTTGGCTTCTGAAGCGGCCTTGTTTGACATGACTTTATCTCCAAACCCTACGGTTAATCACATAGATGTGAAAGCTAGAATGGCTCAAGCCAACAAGGCTAAAGTAGAAATCTACCAGATTAATGGTGTGAAGGTTTATGATAAGGACTTGGACTTAGAAGATAATGCTTTAGAGCATAGAATTGATACTCATAATTATGATGCTGGTTCTTACATTGTTAAATTAAAGACAGAGGAAGGCGTACAATCTAAAAGATTTGTGATTAATAGATAAAATATCCTAATCAAATATTAAAGGAGCTTTTACCCGGGTAAAAGCTCCTTTTTTTGGTTTTAGACTTTCTTCTTTTGCCAGCGGTTTGTTTTAAAGTAAACTACTGCAGATATAGCTAGTACAAAATCAGCTACCACAATGGATACAAATACTCCAGTTTCTCTCCAACCTACTGTCTCTGCTAAGTAATAAGCCAGAGGAATTTGAATAAACCAGAAGCACACCAAATTGAAAATAGTAGGAGGGAGGGTATCGCCAGCACCATTAATGGCTTGCGTAATTACCATGCCCAATGCAAAGACGATATAGCCTGAGGCCAAAATCTTTAAACAACTGACACCTGTTTCTACAACCTGTGGTGTACTGTCAAAAAACATAATAAAGGGCTTGGCAAAAAGAAAGAAGAAAATGGCAATGAATGTCATAAAGGCCATGTTCATATAAGCGATAGTCCAAGCCGATTTGACAGCTCTTTCTGGTTTTCCGGCTCCAAGATTTTGACCTACAAGCGTAGCACCAGAATTAGCTAAACCCCATGAAGGTAAAATGGTAAAGATGATTATTCTTAAAGCTATGGTATAGCCCGCAATAACCTCGCTGCCATAAATCGATAAGATTCTTACCATAAATACCCAGCTGGCAGATTGTATTAAAAATTGGCCAGTACTACCTGCAGCTATTTTTATGACATTAATAATTATCGTCTTTTTGGGTATGAAGTCTTTTAGAATTAGTTGAAGCTTACTGCTGGCGTTGGTAAGTATATAAAGTTGGTATAAAACACCTACCGTCCTACCAATCATAGTTGCTATGGCAGCCCCCTTAATACCCAAGCCCATTACTGGAATAAACAAGTAATCAAGAGCTATGTTTAGCACATTGGCAATAATTACAGACTTCATAGCTAAAGATGCACTACCAGCACCTCTTAAAGACCCACTTAAAGTGAATAATAGGATAATGATAGGCGAACTAAGAAATTGGATTCTTGTGTACCAGTGTCCTTCTTGAACTAGTTCTTCGGAACCACCCATTAAGCGGAGAATGTCCGTAGAAAAATAATACCCGAAACCTGCTATGATTAAACCGAGCGAAACGGATATCAAAATAACATTAGCTAAGGCCAAACCAGCTTTCTGGTTATCTTTTTCACCAATTCGTCGGGCTATTACTGCTGCTGCTGCACTGCTTAAACCCCATGCCATGGAGTATATAATGGTCAGAACTGATTCTGTAAGTCCTACTGCAGCTACGCCTAAAGTGCCTACATAACGTGCTACAAAAAATGCATCCGCTAAAGCAAAAGATGCTTCAAAAAACATCTCTATTACCATAGGTACTGATAATAAGAAAATGCCTTTGTTAATGCTTAAAGAGGTATAGTCTCTTTCTTCGTCGCCTTTAAGGGCGTCTTTAAATAATTGAATATATTTTGACATAGAAATGATTGTTCTTACAGAAATTGAAGAAGTTTTTCAGGGGAAATAGAACACCAAAAGAGCTGGTGTTAGCGAACAATCAAAGTGAACATGGGCGTAAAATTTTGCACAAAGTAAAGTGATTTTAATTTAATGGGGAAATAATTGCTCTAGAACTTACATTTCACACTTTGTTTTTAGAAATTTAGAACTTGTCAAAACACGTTTAAAAGGAAATTAAAGCCTAATTAAGGTATATATTTGAATTTAATTCTAATCAACAAATAAATGACCAAGCCCCAGACCTCTATTTCACTCTTTCAATCCTTGATACCCGTCGTTATTCTGGTGGCTATTTTGGGCTTTAATGTTTATGTTTTTGGAGATAATGCCCTTTCAGGGTCAAATCAATTTGCATTGCTTTTGGGTGGGGCTGTAGCCGCAATTATTGGTTTTACAAAGAAGATATCGTTTGAAAAAATGATTGCCAATGTGGCCAGTAATATTGAAACTACGTCTGGAGCTATTTTGATTTTACTTTTTGTAGGTGCATTGTCCGGAACTTGGCTAATTAGTGGAATTATACCTGCCATGATTTATTATGGCTTGGAAATATTGAGCCCCTCTATCTTTTTACCTGCCTGCGTGATTATATGTTCTATAATTTCTGTGGCTACCGGAAGCTCCTGGACCACCACGGCTACGGTAGGTATTGCTCTAATTGCTATTGGAGGCTCCCTGGGCTTTTCATTAGGCATGGTGGCAGGTGCTGTTATTTCAGGAGCATATTTTGGCGATAAGCTTTCGCCAATGTCTGATACCACTAATCTGGCTCCGGCTATGGCGGGTACAGACCTCTTTACACACATTAAGTATATGCTCTTTACTACCGTTCCGAGCATTGTGATAACCATAATTCTTTTCACAATTATTGGTTTGATGCAAAGTTCAAAAGGTGATGTCGATGTTTCTCAAATGCAAGAGGCTATTACCACTACTTTTGATATTAATGCTTGGTTGTTCTTAGTGCCAGCATTGGTGATTTTCTTGATTGTTAAGAAAACAGAGCCACTAATTGCACTCTTTGTAGGAACTATGGGTGGAGCCTTATTAGCCTTGTTTTTTCAACCAGATATAGTAGTCAAGATTTCAGGCGAAGAGCAAATGTCTTTTGTGGCGGCATATAAAGGAATTATTAATGCCATCTCTGGTCCAGCAGGGATAGATACTTCAAATGCTGAGTTGGTAGACTTGTTCAAGTCTAAAGGCATGGCAGGTATGTTAAATACCATTTGGTTAATCTTATGTGCTATGACATTTGGTGGCTTTATGGAAGCTATAGGTGCTTTAGATAAAATTTCTAGTTCATTGCTGAAAGCTGCTAAAAGTGTATTTGGTTTGTTTGCCAGTACCGTTGCAAGTTGTCTAGCTTTAAACCTTACAGCATCAGACCAGTATTTAGCCATTGTGGTGCCAGGTAAAATGTTTAAAAATGCCTACAAAGAAAAGGGACTAGCTCCTGAAAATTTAAGTAGAACCTTAGAAGATAGCGGAACGGTAACATCCGTTTTAGTCCCATGGAATACCTGTGGAGCTTACCAGTCAAATGTACTTGGTGTAGACACTATGGCTTATATCCCATATGCTTTCTTCAATATTATTAGTCCTTTTATGACACTATTCTTTGCGATGTTTAGTATCAAGATAAGAATGATTTTGGATAAAAAATAATCGCAAAAGACCCTAAGTAAAATGAGTAACAAGGAAATTTCTGATGTAATAGAGCTTACTAGTAAGCTAATGATTCTTCATGGTGAAGATGAAAATAGAGCCAAGATTTATGGAGGAACTGCTTTCAATCTAGACAGGTTAGAAGATGACCTCTTTGGAATGTCGGAAGAGGAGTTGATGAAGATTAGAGGTGTAGGGAAATCTATGGCGGCTAATATTCTTCAAATAGTTGCTACTGGAATCACCACAGAATTACAAGAATTAATCAACAAGACGCCGGAAGGGGTTTTGGAAATGTTTAAGGTCAAGGGCATAGGTGTCAAGAAAATAAAGACCTTATGGGAAGAGTTAGGAATTGATAACCTAAACGACCTCCAAATAGCTTGTGAAAGTGGTAAAATAGCTGAGACAAAAGGTTTTGGTCAAAAGACACAAGAAAAGATATTGGAGTCTCTTTTGTTCTTACGTCAGCAGTCTGGTAAGTTAAGAATGAATCAAGCGGCAGAGCTTTCTGCAGTAATTTTGAAAGAACTTTCTAGTATTTATAGCAAAGTGGAAGAAGTAGGGACCATTCCCCGTAAGTTAGAAACAGTAGACGCTCTTTCTTTTTTAGTGGCTGGTGATTTTACAGATAAGGCTAAGATGCCAGAGGGCTTTGTAGAAAATATGAAAGCCTCTTCGCCATTTATTTGGCGTGGTACCTATGGCGAGAATCAAATTTTGATTGAAGTTCAATTTGAGTCAGCAGACACTTTTGAAAGGGAGAAATTAATTTGTAATGCCTCGGAAGACCATTTGAAGGTTGTTTTGCCCGAAGGGCAACAAAACTTTTATCACTATGTGAAGTCAAACATATTTGATACCTCTGAGGCATATTATGCTGGTTTTGGTTCAAATTATATCTTGCCTGAAATGCGAGAGGGTTTATCTGAGTTTGGTTGGATAAAAGAGAACTCAAATGACGACCTTATTTCTTGGGATGCTTTAAAAGGAAGTTTGCATAATCACTCGAAATATTCTGATGGTAAGAACACTTTGAAAGAAATGTCGGAAGCTTGTAGAGATTTGGGCTTAGATTATTTCGGTATAGCAGACCATTCTCAAACAGCCACATATGCTGGTGGTTTGACTGCTGGTAGGGTAGTGCAGCAACAGGCCGAAATAGATGAGATAAATGCAGCGATGACACCTTTTAAGGTATTGAAAGGTATAGAGTCGGATATACTTAGCGATGGTGGTTTAGACTATGAAAGTGAGATTTTAGCGACTTTTGATTATGTGGTAGCCTCTGTTCATGCTAATCTTGATATGAGCATAGAGAAAGCTACAGATAGAGTCTTAAAGGCTGTCGAAAATCCTTATACTACTATTTTGGGGCACCCAACAGGGCGATTATTACTTTCAAGAAAAGGCTACCCGTTAGATTTTAAGAAGATTATAGATGCTTGTGCTGCCAATAAGGTAATAATGGAGATTAATGCTAGCCCATATAGGTTAGACATTGATTGGAGATGGATTCCTTATTGTTTGGAGAAAGGAGTGATGCTTTCAATTAACCCTGATGCTCACAAAATAGAGGGCTTCCAAGATATGCATTACGGAGTAGCTGTGGCTAGAAAGGCTGGATTGACAAAAGACATGACTTTTAATGCCATGTCTTTAGATAAATTAGAAAGTTTTCTTAAAAGCAGAAAGGCTTAAAGCATCTTTCCAATAATATTTTGTACCGATATCCCTTCGGCTTCAGCCTTAAAGTTTCTAACGATTCTGTGGCGAAGTACGGCTGTTGAAACGGCTTTTACATCTTCAATGTCTGGAGAGTATTTGCCGTTTATTAATGCATTACACTTAGCTGCCAATATCAAGTTTTGAGAGGCTCTAGGTCCAGCTCCCCAGTCTAAAAAGTTATTTGCTACTTCTGAGGCTCTTTCTGTTTGAGGTCTTGTTTGCTGTACCAAATTAACCGCATACTCTATGACATTATCTGCCACTGGTACTCTTCTTACCAACTGTTGGAAGTAAAGTATTTCTTCTGCTGTAATAACTTCTTTAACAGTTTTCTTCTTATCAGATGTAGTACTTTTTACAATTGCCAGTTCTTGGTCATAAGATGGATAATCTAAATAAACCATGAACATAAAACGGTCTAACTGTGCTTCAGGAAGCGGATAAGTACCTTCTTGCTCAATCGGGTTTTGCGTAGCCAATACAAAGAATGGCTTTTCTAATTGGTGCTTTTGACCAGCTACTGTAACAGAATACTCCTGCATTGACTCTAAAAGAGCCGACTGCGTTTTTGGAGGAGTTCTGTTTATCTCATCAGCCAAAATGATATTAGCAAAAACAGGTCCTTTTATGAATCTGAAATTTCGTTCATTATCTAAAGTCTCCGAACCTACAATGTCAGAAGGCATCAAATCTGGTGTAAACTGAATTCTATTAAAGTCTAAATCTAAAGCATCAGATATGGTTTGAATAAGTAATGTTTTAGCCAAACCAGGAACACCTACAAGTAGGCAATGACCTTGACAAAATATGGCTGTAAGAAGTAGCCTTACGGTTTCCTCTTGTCCAACTATGACTTGTCCTATTTCTTTACTTAGTTTCTCGTATGCTACCTTTAAAGCGTCTGCCGCTTCTACATCAGATTTGAATTCTATTTTTGCCATTTTAAGGGTTTATTGTTCGAATAATCTACAAACGTCGTAGTCTGGGTCAATTTTTATATACACCTCTTTAATTGCATCACCAAACCACTTTTCAATTTCAACATTTCTTTTGTTCATCAGAGCAAATTCCCTGATTTTTTCATAGTCATCTTTAATATTGATGGTATGAGGAGCATATTTTTTCTTGAGATAAAGTAATCTCATTCCCGTTTTACCATCTGGGCTACGGTAGGGTAGTGGTTTTGTAACAGAACCAACCTTCATCGTATCAATAGTGAAATATAAGTTAGGCTCCATAGAAAGGTCTAAAGCCATTTTATTACTTCCAGTATTTGGGTCTGTCAAGCTACCTCCAGTGTACTTACTGTTCTCATCTTCGCTAAATTGGGCCACAGCATTTTCAAATTTGATACTGTCCATCACTATAAAGTTTCTTAAACTATCTAAGAAATTGGTAGCATCAGTCATGTCTAATCGGCTGTATTCTGGTCTTAGTAGAATATGCCTAGCATGATATTCTTGACCTCTTATTTCTAAAAGCTGAATTAAGTGAAAACCAAAATCACTTTCTACTACTTCACTCATTTCGTTGGGCTTTAGCCTCATTGCTGTAGCTTCAAACTGAGGTACCATTTGCCCTCTTTTTGCCCATCCTAAGTCTCCACCGTAGGTTTTTGAGCCTTGGTCTTCAGAGTATTCTTCTGCTAACTTTTCAAACTTTTCACCCGCTTCTATTCGTTTTCTAATATTGTTCAGGCGGGTAACTAATTCTCCCTTTTGAGATACAGTAAGTTTGGCTAATCTAACTAATTGACCCACTTCTACTTCAGATGGAATAGTAGGTAAACTGTCTTTAGGAATTGCAGATATAAACTTTTTAACCTCATGCGGAGTAACCGTTAAGCCTTCCGTGATGGTTTCTTGCATTTGTTGAGCTGTAAGCTGCTCACTAACCTGCTTTCTAACTTCACTTTTTAAGGTCTCTAGTGATTTATTAAACTGCTCTACAATGTTCTGCTCGTTACCATAAATTCTAACCATTTCAGCCATTCTGGAGTCAAGCTGGCTTTCTACCATAACTGGCTCTACTATGACGGAGTCAATTTCAGCTTTAGCCACTAATAATTTCTGAACAGCTAGAGATTCTAGAGCTTGACACTTGTCTAGTGCCTGTCCTTGCTGCTGTGAACGAACCAAAAGGGTCTCTACTTCTGAGCGTAAGATATAATAGTTGTCAACCTTGGCTATAATTTTATCCAAATTGACGCCTACCATTTGCGAATGCCCTAAAAATGGAAGTAGTAATAAAAGGAGTACTTTCTTTAACATAAATGTAATTTTACAGATTCTTTTTCTTGTGATCAGTATAAAGTTTTAATAATTCTTGTCGGTTGAGCTGGGCTGGATATTTAACGGCCAGTTCTTTGCTAAGTTGCTCTTTTAGCTCATTTTGATAATCAGAAACTACAGAACCAAAAGCTTCACGATAAGTTTTGGCTCTAGCCGGACTTATTTTATCAATTTCAATTCTATAAAATTCATCGTCAAATTCTGCTTCAAAAGAGCCTGTTTCCCATGCTGTGGCGTCCACCATAACATTTTCTCCCTTATAAAATTCGCCTTGTGTTACAGTCAAGCTGTCATTCTCTAATTTTATAGTATGAGCAACATCAATTTTTTGAGTAGTGAAAAATTGAAAACTCACTCTTTGGTTTTGAGTCCAATCAAATCGGTCTGACAAATGGGAAGTTCCGTAGTCATATTCTCTGATTTGAGTTATTTTCAAACCATTTTTCTTGAGGAAATTGACAACTTCTTGGATACGTAAATAAGAGGCTTCCACTTCTTCATTCACATCTCTATGACCGCCTATTTCCACCACGTAATTAGGGTTGTTTTGCATTATAACCGTTAGACCCACTAGCTTTCGTTTTAAATCCTCGTTTAAGGCAGAAACGTTTTTGTCAAAGTAAGCAGGAAGAATACCTCTTTTTAGTCTATACGGGCCTTCTCCTTTAGTTGTTTCAAAATACTTATCTAAAAGAGCTTTATTTTTTGATTTTAAAATAAGGGCTTTGGCTCTTTTTGGGAGTTGATAGCTAGCAAGGTGATTGTTATAGTAGTTTCTTAAGCCTAGACTATCTAAAACAGATTTCTCATAAATCTCTTTGTTTAGGTAGCTGCTATTAACTAGGTTTTCTTTGTAAGCAAGAGACATTAGTTTAAAGTCGCTGTTCCATTTAGAAAGGTTATTTACAATAGCCTCTTCCACTTTTGATGTTTTAAAGTCTTTGTAAAAAGACCTGATGTACATGTCTGGAGTGAATCCTTCTACTTCCTTTTCAAAAGTTTGCTTGTCTTCTGCATACCTATAAAAGTCAAGATTAGTAAAATCATCACCAGCTACGGTCAATAAAATCTTTAGAGCTATCCCGTTTTTGTTGACTTTCCAGTTTCTTTCTAGAATGTCCTGATTAGCGGTTTGAACAATTTCCTCTAAGACCGCCTTATTTTCTTTTATATTAAGTTTTGAGGCGTATTTATTAAAACTAAGTTTCTTTAAATATTCACCTCTGGAGTCCGTGGTTACTTTCTTTAAAATAGTAGGTTCTATCTCTTCAAATGAATTTAACGGTTCTTTTTTGACCAGTTTTATTAGATGCCAACCAACTTCAGTTTTGACAGGTTCTGATACTTCACCAATTTTAAGAGAAAAAGCCATTTTTTCAAAAGCCTTCTCTTTTCTACTACCCACAGAGAAAGGTTCTAGAATGCCGCCATTGTCTTTCGAGTAAACGTCGTCAGAGTTTTTTTGACATAGGCTCTCAAAACTGACTCCTTTCTTTACCAAACTGTATAAGGAGTCTATGCTGTTTTGTTGAAAGGAAACGAAATCCGTAGTACTTTCTTTGGGTACTACCTTTAAGAGATGCTTTGCAAATAGCCTTCCACTAAAATTCCTGGTGCCATTTACTTTTAGAATATGATAACCTGCTTTAGTCCTGATAACTTGAGATACAGAATCTACCGAAGTATTGTAAGCAGCATTTTCTAAAGGGTATAATAGCTGTAAAGCAGAAAACCAACCCATTTCACCACCAATTGCTTTAGTATTGGCATCACCTGAATAGACACGAGCTAGAGAGTCAAAAGGAACTCCTTGAAGGTACATGTCTCTAATAAGGCTAATCCTATCAAAAGCCAGCAAGGTGTCTTTGGGATTTGCAAATTCAGAAATTGGTATTAACAGATGAGAGGCGTTAATCTCTTTTTTCATTCTGTCATACGTGATACGAGCTAAGTTATTTGTTAAAGCGGAGTCTACAATAAAACTTTGAGCTACTATTTTCAGGTAAGAATTGAATTCCTCATTAATTGCTTCATCCTTAGTAAAGCCTTGTTCAGAAGCTAAAGCAAATACTCTTTTTTGAAATAGAATTTCATCAATCACATCATCAAAATTGCTAGAGTCAGTAATTAAGTAGGTGTCTAAAACCTTATCAAAGGAGGTAGTATCAAATTTCTCTATGCCTAAAGTGAGTATAGGTTCACTTATAGCAGTACTTGTCACAGTTTTTTCTGTAAGCGTAGGTAATTGCTCGGTTTTGCAAGAAATTAGTGCTAAAAGGAATAAGACGTAATATAAGTGTCTGCTAATGGGCATAAAATAAGTGCCAGAGATAAGTCTGTAATAAATAAGCCGCAAAAGTCGGTATTTATTGCCAAAAAGAATCGTTTTTAACAAATATTATACTTCTGGTTCTTGTTGAGATAGACAATGTAAACTACCTAAACCCCAAATTATTTCAGTAGAATCAATACCGACCACTTTTCTATTTGGAAAGCATTTGCCTATTATTTCTAATGCTACATCATCCTGTTTGCAATTATATATAGGGACTAAGACCTTATTATTACAGATGTAAAAGTTGGCGTAGGAAGCAGGAAGTCTTAGCTCATTATCAATAACTGGAGTAGGCATCGGTAGTTCTATAATGTTTAAGCTCTCACCATTTAGGAGCTTCATCATTTTAAGCTGTTCTAAGTTTTCTTTTAGAATAGCATAGTTGTCATCTAACCTGTTCGACTCCATTACAGTCAATACCGTATTCTCATTAACAAACCTTGTGGTGTCGTCCACGTGTCCGTCGGTGTCGTCTCCCACTATACCATCTTCTATCCAAAGAATCTGCTCTACACCATAATAATTCATTAGGTAAGATTCTATTTCCTTTTGGTTTAAATGAGGATTACGATTTTTATTTAAAAGGCAAGATTTACTAGTCAAAAGACTTCCAGCACCATTTACCTCAATAGAGCCGCCCTCCATAATAATACCAGGCTTGTATGTTTTGAGGTTTAATAGTGCTGCTACTTTTAAAGGTATTTGATTGTCATCGTTATAAGGAGGGTATTTGCCACCCCAAGCATTGTACTGCCAATCCACTATTCGTTTCTCTTTAGTCGTGGTATTTACCACAAAGCTTGGACCATGGTCTCGGCACCAAGAGTCATTGGTAGGGAAGTCATGCAATAGGATATTATCATTTTCCATGTTTCGGAGAGACAGCTGTTTTTCAATGATGGTTTTAACTTGACTGTTACCCACATTTATATTGACCTGCTCCACCTCAGAAGTTTCTTTGATAAATTTAAAGTAGGAGGGGTACACTCTCGGTAGTCTGTCTTCCCAAGTTTCTACGTTCCAAGGGAAACTTAACCATGTTGCTTTATGCTGTAGCCATTCTGCTGGAAATTTGAAACCGTCTTCTTTTGGATGCATTCGTTTTTGTATTTCTTGATTTGGTCGACAAATTTAATTTGTTGGAATCTATTTGTTTATAAAAGAATGTTTTATTTATTTTGCAAGTGTTATGCATGCATAACATTTTACTGTGAGCATTACATGTTCACGTAAGAGTGGTTGAATAAATGATTGGTAGAAAGACGGAAGATATTGTTTTCCGTCTTTTTTTATGTTTGGTCGTTTATAAAAATTGAAATTATCACCCTATATTGGCGACCGGAAAATGAACCAATCAAAAAAACTACATATTGAGGAGTCTGAGCTTCTGGAATTGTTGAAAAACAAAGACAGAAACGGATTTAATATTTTATATCAAAACTATTCTGGTGCCATTTACGGAATTATAATAAGAATGCTCCGTGAAGAAGAAGAAGCAACAGATATGCTTCAGGAGGTATTTGTTAAGATATGGAATAAAATAGACAGCTATGACAGAAAGAAGGGACGGCTTTTCACTTGGATGGCTAATTTGACTAGAAACCTTGTCATTGATAGAATTCGTTCAGCTGACTATAAAAACCATACATTAAAGAATTTCGTAAGAGATGATAATGTTAGGGTAACTGATTCGGAATATAGCTCAGTTATAAAGACAGACAGTATAGGTTTGAAGGGTTTAGTGTCCGAATTGAAACCGGAACTAAAAGTATTAATTCAAAAGATTTATTTTGAAGGTTACACCCAAGCAGACTTGGCAGAGGAATTAGATATTCCTCTAGGGACGTTGAAGACAAGAGTTAGAGCAGCCATTAAGGCCTTAAGGAAACAGTTTGATTAGAAAGAGTAATGGAACAGTATATATTTGAAACTGGTGATTTGGAACTTTTGGCTATGGGTGCTTTGCCCATAGAGCAAGAGCGAGCTTTGCATTTACTTTTAGAGAAGAATGAGGTATTGAGAGCAGAGTACGAAGAAATAGAGAGTGTTCTCTTTTTAGCTTCAAATGAAAATGCTGTGGAACCACCTATAGAAGTAAGAGATGAAATAGCTTCGCTTGTATTCGATGAGGTAGAGGAGAAATCAATATTTAGCTTCTCAGCGGTCAATATTTTTAGGATGGCGGCCAGTATTCTTTTGGTAGGGAGTTTAGCCTTTAACTTTTATCTATGGAAGGATACTAATTCTAAGTCCAATGATGTTTCAGAAAATATTGTAGGGGAGAGTACTTTAGATGGCTTACCTTTTAGTGAACCTTTATTTAATGAAATGTTTGCCTATTTGAAGGCCGAACTTTCTGAGGAGCCATGTAAAATGGACTTCAGAACCACCAGAGCGTTTCTTACGTCTCATAATTTAGACACACCTGAAAACCTAGCATTCTTAAAAGAGCATGATGGGCACTGCGACTGTGAAGTTCTTATGAATGTGGCACAGTATTTCCCTGATAATAAATATCGCCATGGTGGTATTTTGCCTAAGGTGCATAAAATGGCCAAACCAATGGCAGTTTCCTTTCTTCGTCAATATAGAGCACATTAAGTTCTTTTACTGCAGTATTTTTTTCGTTAAGGGGCTGGTCCTGGTTGGGCTAATCGCCTCAAAATCTAGGTTTTGCTGAAAAAAGGCTACAAATAATTGAGTCAATATTTTTTCGTATCAAAATTTATTCTACCTTTGCGGCATATTCGACGGAGAGTATCTCTCTTTAAAGAATTAGATGAAGTCGCATCCTCGCGAAACCATTCTGATTCCGACTGTGAGAAAAAGATGTAAGAATTCTTTTTAAGTATTTAAACAGTCTCCGATTCGCGTGAAATAAAAATTGGGAATCGTCACAAGGCAACAAGGTATCACCCTTAGTAAAATGATACCTTACCTGAAAAGGTTTGAGACGCAAAGTTTATGTTGACGTTAGTTCAACCTCTGATAGTATAATTTTTAACCTATTTGCTTGGATAGGAATGCATTAATTACGATTTTTGCAGCCCGTTTGAGAGAATAGAGAATTTAAAAGCGAAAATAAAAAGACAATGTCTGGAATTATTGGAAAAAAAATTGGCATGATGACCATCTTTGAAGATGGTGCTGCTGTTCCTTGTACACTTATTGAGGCTGGTCCTTGTGTAGTAACTCAGGTAAGAACTGAAGAGACTGATGGCTATAAAGCTATACAGTTGGGTTACGGAGAAAAGAAAGAGAAGCGTACTTCTAAAGCACTTCAAGGTCACTTCAAGAAGGCTAACACTACTCCTAAGAGAAAATTAATTGAATTTAAAGAGTTTGAAGCTCAGTTCAATCTAGGTGATGTCATCAAGGTTGAAGATGTGTTTGCTGCTGGTGAATTCTTAGACGTTAGTGGAAAAACTAAGGGTAAGGGTTTTCAGGGTGTTGTTAAAAGACACGGATTTGGTGGTGTAGGTCAATCTACTCACGGTCAGCATAACAGAGCTCGTCACCCAGGTGCTATTGGTGCTTGTTCTTATCCAGGTAGGGTTTTTAAAGGCCTTAAGATGGGTGGAAGAATGGGTAATACTAATATTACTATCCAAAACCTTAAAGTAATGAAGGTTATGGCTGACAAAAACTTAATTCTTGTTTCTGGTTCAGTACCAGGCCCTAAGAATTCTGTGATAACATTACATAAATAAAATAAGGTCGACTTCTAACGACATCGAAAAAATAGAAACTTAAAATGGAATTAAAAATAATAAACAAAGACGGTAAGGAGACTGGCAAGAAAGTAACACTTTCTGATGAGGTTTTCGGTATTGAGCCTAATGAGCACGCTATCTGGATGGATGTTAAGCAATATCTAGCTAATCAGCGTCAAGGAACTCACAAGTCTAAAGAAAGAGCTGAAATCAATTACACTGGTAAGAAGCTACACAGACAAAAAGGTACTGGTGGAGCCCGTCATGGCTCTAAAAGATCGCCAATCTTTGTAGGTGGTGGTAGAGTTTTCGGTCCTCGTCCAAAAGACTACGGATTTAAGCTTAACAAGAAAGTTAAAACTTTAGCTAAAAGGTCTATCCTTTCTGCTAGAGCTGCTGAAGGAAAAGTTTTTGTGGTTGAAGATTTTGCATTAGATGCACCAAAAACAAAAGACTACTCTGCATTTATCAATGCGGTAGGTGTTTCAGGAAAAAGTTTATTTGTAGTAGACGGTATTGAGAATAACTTATACCTTTCTGCAAGAAACCTTCCTAAGACAATGGTGACAGAAAAGAATCAAGTGAACATCTTTGATTTAGTAAATGCAGAAAGCATTTTGATTTCTGAAAATGCATTAAATCATTTAGAATCAATTTTGAAATAAAACCTATCGGGTTTTAAAACTTATACAAAAATGAGTGTTTTAAAAAGACCATTAATTACAGAAAAGTCTCAAGGACTAAATTCTCAAGGTAAATATACTTTTGAGGTATCAATGGGGTCAAATAAGATTGATATTGCTAGAGAAGTAGAAGAAATGTATGGTGTAACGGTAGCTTCTGTAGCTACTATCCGTCAATATGGAACTACAAAATCTAGAATGTCTAAATCAAAGGTGTCAACAGGACGTACATCTACATTTAAAAAAGCAATTGTAACAGTGAAAGAAGGAGACTTGATCGATTTCTACGCTGATTTATAATAAATATTAAATAATACGTATAGCTTCCGTTTGGAAGCTGCAAAATTAAGAAGAATGGCTGTTAAGAAGTTAAAACCAACTACGCCGGGTCAGAGACAAAGGGTTGCCCCTGATTTCTCCGACATTACTACCAATAAACCTGAGAGAAGTCTTATTGGGGTAGTAAAGAAAACTGGTGGTAGAAATAATGAAGGACATAGAACCTCGAGATATATCGGAGGTGGTCACAAGAGAAGATACCGTATCATTGACTTTAAAAGAGACAAGAGAGATATGGTTGCAGAGGTTGCTACTATTGAGTATGACCCAAACCGTTCTGCAAGAATTGCATTAGTAAAATATGAAGATGGCGAGAAGAGATATATCATCGCTCCTCAAGGTCTTCAAGTAGGACAGAAGATTGAAGCTGGTGACAGTGTTGCCCCTGAAGTTGGAAACTGTTTAAGAGTAGGTAATATGCCATTAGGTACTATTATTCATAATATTGAATTGACTCCTGGAAAAGGTGGTCAGTTATCTAGAAGTGCTGGAACATATGCACAGCTTCTAGCAAAGGACGGTAAATACGTTACTTTGAAAATGCCTTCTGGTGAAATGAGACTTGTATTAAGTACTTGTGTTGCCACTGTAGGGTCAGTATCTAATCCAGACCACATGAACGTTAACCTTGGTAAAGCAGGGCGTAACAGATGGTTGGGTAGAAGACCAAGAGTTCGTGGTGTAGCTATGAACCCAGTTGATCACCCAATGGGTGGTGGTGAAGGTCGTTCTTCTGGAGGTCATCCAAGATCTAGAAATGGTGTGATGGCAAAAGGAAAGAAGACCAGATCTAAAAACAAGTATTCTAATCGTTTAATAATCTCCAAAAGAAGTAAATAATGGCTCGTTCGCTAAAAAAAGGACCTTATATAGATTTTCGCCTTGAGAAGAAAGTAGTCGACATGGCTGCCTCAGGTAAGAAGTCAGTAATAAAGACATGGTCTAGAAGATCAATGATTTCGCCTGACTTTATCGGATTTACCTTCGCGGTACATAACGGAAACAAGTTTATTCCAGTTTATGTAACAGACAACATGGTAGGTCACAAATTAGGAGAATTTGCTCCTACTAGAAACTTTAGAGGGCACATTAATAAAAAAGATAAAGGGCGTAGATAATAAGGAGAAATCCTTAACGCTTGGGTAAAATAATATAAAAATGGAAGCAGTAGCAAAACTTAACAATTTTCCAACCTCACCTCGTAAAGCCAGATTGGTAGCGGACCTTATTAGAGGAAAGAAAGTTAGTCAAGCACTTGGAATTCTAAGCCACCAGCCTCAGGCTGCAGCACCAATACTTAAGAAAGTCTTAATGTCGGCGGTTGCTAACTGGCAAGAAAAAAACACAGAGATTACTATTGATGATGCAGAATTGGTAGTTAAAACTATTTTTGTGGATAGCGGTAGAATGCTAAAGAGATTGAGACCTGCCCCTCAAGGTAGAGCTCACAGAATTAGAAAACGTTCTCATCACGTGACTTTGGTTGTTGACAATGTGGCAACACCAGTAGAAGCCCCAGCTGAGGAAGAAGTAAAAACAGAGGAATAATTTATACCCCGAAATTAATTTAGATTACAAAACATGGGACAAAAAGTAAATCCTATAGGTCTTAGACTTGGTTACATCAAAGGATGGGACTCTAGCTGGTATGGTGGAAAGAACTTTTCAGACAAGCTAGTAGAGGACAACAAAATAAGAAAGTACATCAAAGCCCGTATTCAAAAGGGTTCGATATCTAAAGTTGTTATCGAGAGAACACTTAAAAGGATTACGTTAACGATTCATACGGCGAGACCAGGTGTTGTTATTGGTAAAGCAGGTGCGGAAGTTGACAAGTTAAGAGAAGAGCTTAAGAAATTAACAGGAAAAGATATTCAAATAAATATTTTTGAAATCAAAAGACCTGAGCTAGATGCAAAGTTGATAGGTGAAACTATTGCTCAGCAGCTTAAAGCTAGAATTTCTTATAGAAGAGCAATGAAGCAATCTATTCAATCTGCAAGTAGAGTAGGTGCTCAGGGTATAAAAATTAAACTTTCTGGTAGATTAGGTGGAGCTGAAATGGCGAGAACTGAAATGTACAAAGAAGGTAGAATACCTCTTCATACACTTAGAGCTGATATTGATTATGCAATCTCTGAAGCTCTTACAGTATATGGTATTATCGGAATCAAAGTTTGGGTATTCAAAGGTGAGGTTTACGGTAAAAGAGACTTGACACCAAGTGGTGCTATCGAAGAAAGCAAAGAAAGCGGAAGAGGAAACGATAGAGGCCGAGGTAGAAAAGACGGTGGAAGAGGTAGAAGAGGCGGAGACGCAGGTGGAAATAGAAATAGAAGATAAGAGGTATACACCTCAGATAAATACGAATAGTAATGTTACAACCGAGAAGAACTAAGTTTCGTAAGCAGCAAAAAGGAAGAATAAAAGGTTTAGCCTCTAGAGGTCATCAAATAGCTTTTGGTTCATTCGCAATAAAGTCATTAGAGCCGGGTAGAATAACCTCTCGCCAGATTGAAGCTGCTCGTATTGCCGTTACACGTGCTATGAAACGTGAAGGACAAGTGTGGATTAGAATTTTCCCTGATAAGCCTATTACAGCAAAACCTCTTGAGGTTCGTATGGGTAAAGGTAAAGGAGCTCCTGAGTATTGGGTAGCTAATATCTTTCCAGGTACTGTTCTTTTTGAGGCAGGTGGAGTTTCTCTTGAAGTAGCTAAAGAAGCCCTTAGATTGGCCGCTCAAAAGTTACCTATGACAACGAAGTTTGTTGTAAGAAGAGATTATCAAGCTTAATTATAGATAAATATTTGGAGTCATTGATTCTAATATAAAAAAGACGAAGATGAAAAAAGTAGATTTGAAAGGTTTAAGTGCGGAGCAGTTAGCTCAGCAATTGACCGAGGAGAAACAAAGGTTGCAAAAGATGAAGTTTGCACACGCGATTACTCCTATTGAAAATCCAAGACGAATTACAGAGGTTAGAAAGGTGATAGCTAGGTTGTCAACTGAAATAGCTGCTAGATAATTCAAATAATAGTACAGAAGTAGGAATAACGTGGTGGAACCACAAATCTGTTATCAAAATGGAAAGAAAAGTTAGAAAAGAGCGTGTAGGTGTTGTGACAAGCAACAAAATGGATAAATCTGGTGTAATGCAGGTTGTTCGTAAAGTAAAGCATGCGAAGTATGGTAAGTTCATGCTCAAAACAAAAAAGATCATGTTTCATGACGAAAATGGTGAGGCCGGAATAGGTGATACTGTTAAAATAATGGAAACAAGACCTTTGAGTAAATCAAAAAACTGGAGACTTATAGAAGTTCTTGAGAAAGCTAAATAAGCTTCTTAATTATAGGTCTTTTTATAATAAAGTTTAAATAATAGAATAATGTTACAGCAAGAATCAAGAGCGAATGTAGCTGATAATAGCGGTGCCAAAGAAGTATTAGTAATTCGCGTTTTAGGCGGTACTAAGAAAAGATATGCTGGTATTGGAGATAAGGTAGTAGTTACTGTAAAGCAGGCTCTATCGTCTTCTAATATGAAGAAAGGTACAGTCTCTAGAGCGGTTGTGGTGAGAACCAAAAAGGAAGTAAGACGTAAAGATGGTACTTACATTCGTTTTGAAGAGAATGCAGTAGTTCTTTTGACTAATAATGATGAGCCAAGAGGAACTCGTATTTTCGGACCGGTGGCACGTGAACTTCGTGAGAAGCAGTTTATGAAAATTGTTTCATTAGCACCAGAGGTTCTTTAATAGGCTTTTGGATAATTAATTAGTAAAGAAAGAAATTATGAGTACTCAGAAAAAACGTCATGTACGCACTGGAGATACAGTGAAAGTAATAGCGGGTAATTCTAAAGGAAAAGAAGGCAAAGTTACTGAGGTAATCGTAGCTAAAGATAGAATTATAGTGGAAGGTATCAACATGATTAAGAAACATGTTAAGCCAAACGCTCAAAACCCACAGGGTGAAATCCAGGAAACTGAAGGAACTATTCATATCAGTAATGTTATGGTAGTAGATCCATCAAGTGGAGATGCTACTAGAACTGGAAGAAAAGTTAACGAAAACGGAAAATTGCAACGCTTCGCAAAGTCAAGCGGCAAATTCATTTAAAAGATAAACGTGGGTCGGAAATCCACATTTGAAAATGGCAAGATTAAAAGAACAATACATTAAGGAGGTAGTACCTGCATTGAGAGAGAAATTCTCTTATAAATCTATAATGCAAGTACCTAGTCTTAAGAAGATCGTAGTAAACAGAGGTGTTGGAGAAGCAACTGGTGATAAAAAACTGGTAGACTCTAGTGTTGAAGAATTAGGAATTATTACTGGTCAAAAGGCTGTACCTACTTTGTCTAAGAAGGCAGTTTCTAACTTTAAGTTAAGAGAGAATATGCCGATTGGTGCTAAAGTAACTTTACGTGGAGAAATCATGTATGAGTTTATGGACAGATTAACATCTGTAGCACTTCCAAGAGTAAGAGATTTTCAAGGAATAAGTGATAAAGGTTTTGACGGCAGAGGTAACTATACTTTTGGTGTAACGGAACAAATTATTTTTCCAGAGATTTCAATTGATAAAATTGCGAAAATTCAAGGTATGGACATCACTTTCGTGACTACTGCTGTAACGGATGCAGAAAGCTACGAATTACTTAAAGCTTTGGGTATGCCTTTCGCAAGTTCTAAAAAAAGTAATAATTAATTTCTATCAAAGATGGCAAGAGAGGCAATAAAAGCAAGAGAGCGTAAAAGAGAGAAACTAGTAGCGCGTTATGCAGATAAAAGAGCTGCTTTAAAAGCTGCTGGAGATTGGAAAGGTTTAGATGCCCTTCCTAAAAACTCTTCACCGGTTCGTCTGCACAACAGATGTAAGTTAACTGGAAGACCAAAAGGATATATGCGTAAGTTTGGAATTAACCGTGTAACCTTTAGAGAAATGGCCAGTGCTGGTCTTATACCAGGAGTTACAAAAGCTTCTTGGTAAAATTTTGTAATTAATTTAGAAATAACTATCTTTGCAGCCCAATTGAGAAAGTCACGCCTGTGATACTCCTCAATGTTGGCTAAGGTATCCTATAATATATATTAAAAAGAATGGTAACAACGGATCCAATAGCAGATTATCTAACTAGGATTAGAAATGCTATAAGTGCGAGACATAGAGTAGTTGATATTCCTGCTTCAAACATGAAGAAGGAAATCACTAAAGTACTTTATGACAAAGGATATATTCAGAGCTATAAATTTGAAGATTTAGGTCCTCAGGGTCAAATCAAAATAGCATTGAAGTATAACTCACAAACTAAAGAATCTGCAATAGTTGATTTAAGAAGGGCTTCTAAGCCAGGTTTGAGAAAGTATGCTAAAGCATCTTCTCTTCCAAGAGTTTTAAATGGACTAGGAATTGCAGTAATGTCGACTTCTCAAGGTATAATAACTGACAAGGAGGCTCGTACATTGAATATTGGTGGAGAGGTTCTTTGTTATATCTACTAATAATAATTTAAAGTTGACCGCTTAGAAATAAGCCTTAAACAAAACAATAATGTCAAGAATTGGAAACAAATTAGTAGTAATCCCAGCTGGGGTTACTGTATCAGTAAGCAACGATAATGTTGTTACTGCAAAAGGTCCTAAGGGCGAGCTTACTCAGGCTATTGATAAAGATATGACTATCTCTATCGAAGGGTCTGAGTTAAAGGTGGTTCGTCCATCAGAGCAAAAGAGACACAAAGCTCTTCATGGTCTTTCAAGATCACTTATCAATAATTTAATTGTAGGTGTATCTGAAGGTTATAAGAAGGAATTAGAATTAGTAGGGGTTGGATACAAGGCCACTAATAATGGAAATATTCTTGATTTATCTTTAGGGTACTCTCACAATATTTATTTCGTTGTTCCTTCCGAAATCAAAGTATCTACCGAGATGGTTAAGGGTAAGAGCCCGATGGTTACTTTTGAAGGTTGCGATAAGCAGTTGCTTGGTTTGGTTGCTGCCAAATTAAGAGGCCTTAGAAAAATTGAACCTTACAAAGGTAAAGGTGTTCGTTTTGTTGGAGAACAAATACGTAGAAAAGCAGGTAAGACAGCTGCTAAGAAATAAATTATTGAATAACGATTTAAAAAGAATATAATGTCAACTTTTAGAACGAAAAGAAGGCAAAGGATTAAGTGGAGTATCAGAAGAAAGGTTAACGGCACAGCCGAAAGACCAAGATTATCTGTATTCCGTTCCAATAAAGATATTTACGCTCAATTAATTGATGATGTAAAAGGTCAAACATTAGCAGCTGCTTCGGCAAAGAGCTTAGGTTTGAGTGGTCTTAACCTTGAGAATGCCAAAAAAGTAGGAGAAGGCTTAGCCAAAGTGGCAGTTGAAAATGGAATATCAGCTTGTGTTTTTGATAGAGGCGGATATTTGTATCACGGTAACGTTAAAGCATTGGCGGACGGAGCCAGAGCTGGTGGCCTTAATTTTTAATATCAGAACTATATCATAATGAGCAAAGGAGTAAAAGTAAACGAGTCAGAGCTTAAAGAGAAGGTAGTTGCGATTAACCGTGTAGCCAAAGTGGTTAAAGGTGGTCGTAGATTTAGTTTCTCAGCGATTGTCGTTTTAGGCGACGGCGAAGGTTCTGTTGGACAAGGTTTAGGAAAAGCTAACGAAGTAGTAGATGCTATTTCTAAAGCAATGGATGACGCCAGAAAAAATATGGTGAAAGTTCCTATAGTGAATGATACTGTGCCTCACGAGATGCACGGGAAATATTCAGGCGGATATGTTTTCGTTAAACCTGCAGCACCTGGTACAGGAGTAATTGCTGGTGGTGCGATGCGTGCGGTACTTGAGGCAGCTGGTATTCATAATGTACTAGCTAAATCAAAAGGTTCGTCTAATCCACATAACGTGGTTAAGGCAACTATTGCAGCACTTCAAAAAATGAGAGCACCTCATGAAGTAGCAATACAGAGAAGAGTTAAACTGAGCAAAGTTTACAACGGATAATAAGAATTTATTTTAATAGAAAATAAAATGGCAAGCGTAAAAATCACTCAGATTAAGAGTACAATTGATAGACCTAAAAGACAAAAGCTTACTATTCAAGCTTTAGGATTAGGGAAAATGAATCGCACGGTTGAAGTAGAGTTAAATCCAGCTATTCAAGGCATGATTAACAAAGTTCAACATTTAGTAAGAGTAGAGAAATAATAGGGCAAACCGAGTAACTCTTTTTTAGGGTTGCGTAAAGAATTCAAAAATGATAAAATTAGAAAATTTAAAACCTGCTAAAGGTGCTGTTAAGAAAAACAGCAGAGTGGGTAGAGGCCAAGGTTCTGGAGGCGGTGGAACTGCCAAAAGAGGTCACAATGGAGCTAAATCTCGTTCTGGGTATTCTCAGAAGAGAGGTTTTGAAGGTGGTCAAATGCCGCTTCAAAGAAGGGTTCCTAAGTTTGGTTTTAATAACATCAATAGAGTTGCTTACAAAGCTATCAACCTAGACTCTTTACAGAGTTTGGCAGATAGTACTGGAGCTAAGTCTATTGATTTAGGCTTGTTATATAACACTGGTCAGATTCAAAAATCTGATGTAGTTAAGATTTTAGGTAGAGGAGAGTTAACAGCTTCTTTAGAAGTAAAAGTAAATGCTTTCTCTAAGTCTGCAATTGCAGCAATTGAAAAGGCAGGTGGTTCGGCTGTTGTAGATGCTACTTTTAATCCAGAAGCTACTATTAGCTTGAAAGGTAAAAAAGTAGGTTCGACAGTTACGGCTGAGGTTGCTCCTAAAAAGGAAGCTAAGAAAGCTGCCGCTGTAAAAGAAGAAAAAGCTCCTAAAAAGGCCGCTTCTAAGAAAGTAGCTAAAGGTGATGATTTAAAGAAAGTTGAAGGAATTGGACCGAAAATAGCAGAATTGCTTTCTACGGGAGGATTCGATACCTTTGCGAAATTATCAGAAGCTAATGTTGACGATTTGCAAAACATTTTAAATGAAGCAGGTTCAAGATACGCCTCTCATAATCCAACTACTTGGCCTGAGCAAGCAGCTTTAGCAGCCGCAGACAAGTGGGAAGAATTGAAAGAATTACAAGATAAATTGAACGGCGGAAGGCCAGAATAAGCTAGCAAGTACTTTGCAATGAATAAACTTATAACCACTCTTAAGAATATTTGGTCCATTGAGGAATTAAGAAATAGAATTCTTAATACGATAATGATTATCGTGATTTTCAGAATTGGGTCATTTATTGTGTTACCTGGTGTAGATCCTTCAAGATTGCAGGATTTAACCGGCGGGAATGGATTATTGGGATTGCTTGATACTTTGGTTGGAGGTGCATTCAGTAATGCCTCCATCATGGCTTTAGGTATTATGCCTTATATATCTGCTTCTATTGCAATTCAACTAATGGGGCTTGCATTGCCGTATTTTAGTAAGTTGCAAAAGGAAGGAGAGTCTGGAAGAAAGAAGATAAATCAAATAACTCGTTGGTTAACTATTGCTGTAACGGCAATGCAAGGTTTTACATACCTAAGAACAACGATACCTACTGAAGCAATTACAGTAAGTCAAGGTTTATTTTATTTCTCATCTGTTATTATGCTTGTAGCTGGTACAATGATGTGCGTTTGGCTAGGGGAACGAATGACAGAGAAAGGTGTGGGTAACGGAATCTCAATGATTATCATGATTGGTATCATTTCTAGATTGCCAGCGGGTTTAGTACAAGAATTTAGTGCTAGAGCCAATGGAGGTCAGATTTTGTTCTTCATAATTGAAATGATTATTCTCTTCTTGGTTGTTGTGTTTGCTGTAGCTGTCACACAAGCGGTAAGAAGAGTTCCAGTTCAGTATGCTAAGCAGATAGTGGGAAATAAAATGGTTTCAGGTCAGAGACAATATTTACCATTAAAAGTGAATATCTCTGGTGTAATGCCAATTATTTTCGGTCAAGCTCTAATGTTTGTACCTGCAGCGTTAGCCAGTGCCTTTGCTGAGAAAAGTGATTTTTGGGCAAACATTCAAACTGTTTTCTCCGACTTTACATCTTGGCAGTACAATGCTCTTTATGCATTCTTGATTATTGCTTTTACTTTCTTTTATACGGCTATAACGATTAATCCTAATCAGATGGCTGACGATATGAAGAGGGGAGGCGGATTTATTCCGGGTGTTAAGCCAGGAGTTAACACTGCCAATTACATAGCAGCAATTTTAGATAGAATAACATTACCAGGTTCGATATTGTTAGCAGCTATTGCCGTATTCCCAGCTGTTGCTAGTCTGTTTGGAGTAAGTAATGTATTTGCTCAGTTCTTTGGAGGAACTTCTTTACTTATCCTAGTAGGGGTAGTATTGGATACTCTTCAACAAATTGAGAGCTATTTGTTAATGAAGAGATATGAGGGTTTAATGCAGTCAGGGCGTCTACAAAACAGACAAACTGGTGTTGTCTCTCAATAAGGAATATATGAGTCAGAGAAGAATTATACTAAAATCTGAGGAAGAAGCAGAGATTATTCGTCAGAATGGTGTGATTTTAGGAAAGACTCATGCTGAAGTGGCAAAAGTCCTTGATGAAGGAATGACTACTCAGCAGTTGGATTTAGTAGCTGAAGAGTTTATTAAAGATAACAAGGGTATCCCATCCTTTAAGGGCTATGGAGGTTTTCCAGCATCATTATGTATTTCGGTTAATGATGTCGTTGTGCACGGGATTCCGAGCAATAGAGTTCTTAGAAATGGTGACATAGTGTCCATTGATTGTGGTGTATTGAAGGATGGATATCATGCTGATAGTGCTTATACTTATGTTATAGGGGAGACTACGGATGATGTTTCTGATTTACTTAAGTCGACAAAAGAATCCTTGTATCAAGGAATTACCAAAATTAAGCCCGGTAATAGAATTGGAGATTTGAGTTATGCAGTACAATCATATAATGAAGATAGGGGCTATGGCTTGGTTCGTGAGCTTGTAGGTCACGGAGTAGGCAAAAGTCTTCATGAAGCACCTGAGGTACCGAACTTCGGAAGAAGAGGAAATGGACCGAGGATGCAGAAAGGGATGGTCTTGGCGGTAGAACCTATGGTAACACTGGGAAAACGATATATTGTCCAAGAAAATGATGGTTGGACTATCAGAACCGAGGACAAAAAGACCGCCGCACATTATGAACATACCGTGTTAGTAACAAAAACAGGGTATGATATTTTAACCACGTTTGAGTATCTCGAAGAGGTACTAAAAGAACGCAAAATGTTTTATGTATAAATATGGCAAAACAAGCTAATATACAAGTAGATGGAATTATTAGTGAGGCATTATCAAATGCAATGTTTCGAGTAGAACTTGAGAATAAGCATGAGGTAGTAGCTCATATATCAGGAAAGATGAGAATGCATTACATTAGAATCTTACCTGGGGATAAAGTTAAATTGGAGATGTCTCCGTATGATTTAACTAAAGCGAGAATTGTTTACAGATATAAATAATACTGAGGGTGTTTCCCTCTAAATTTTCAGAGCATGAAAGTCAAAGCATCAGTAAAAAAGCGTAGTGTTGATTGCAAAGTAATTCGCCGTCATGGTAAGATTTACGTTATCAACAAAAAGAATCCAAAATTTAAACAAAGACAAGGATAATAAGATATGAGGATTTCAGGTGTAGATATTCCGGATAACAAAAGAGGTGAGATTGCCTTGACCTATATATTTGGTCTTGGTCGTAGTACTTCACAGAAGATACTTGCAAAAGCAGAAGTTTCTGGCGACAAAAAAGCTGGAGAATGGTCTGATGATGAAGCCAATGCAATTCGTGCGGTCATTACCAACGAATACATGGTGGAAGGTGCATTAAGATCTGATGTACAATTGAGTATTAAACGTTTGATGGATATCGGATGTTATAGAGGTCTTAGACATCGTAAAGGTTTACCTTTAAGAGGTCAGAGAACAAAAAATAACTCAAGAACCCGTAAAGGGAGACGTAAGACTGTAGCTAACAAGAAGAAAGCTACTAAGTAAAAAAAACTAGAACAGGGGTAACAGTTTGTTACCCGCCGAATAGCTTAAAATAATAATAATGGCTCAAGCTAAAAGAAAAGACAAAGCAAAAAAAAGAGTTGTAGTGGTGGAACCGCATGGTCAGGTTCATGTAAAAGCATCATTCAACAACATCATTATCTCTGTAACCAACAGTACTGGTCAAGTAATATCTTGGGCATCTGCAGGTAAAATGGGATTCCGTGGTTCTAAGAAGAATACACCTTACGCTGCATTAACTGCATCTCAGGATTGTTGCCAAAAAGCATACGATGCTGGAATGAGAAAGGCTGATGTGTTTGTAAAAGGGCCAGGTTCTGGAAGAGAATCAGCAATACGTACTATTCAAAGTGTAGGTATTGAAGTGGTTAGTATTACAGACGTGACTCCATTACCTCATAATGGTTGTCGTCCTCCAAAAAGAAGAAGAGTTTAATTTTTTCACTTGTTTATTAAATGCTGGTTTGGACATTGGGGCCAAGTATTTTTTAGACAGTAACATATAATAATGGCAAGATATACAGGTCCGAAGGCAAAGATTTCTAGAAAGTTTGGTGAACCAATAATGGGACCAAGCAAAGCCTTACAAAAAAAGAACTATCCTCCGGGACAACACGGTAAGGGAAGAAGAAGCAAGAAGTCGGAATACGCACTTCAGCTTCAAGAAAAGCAAAAAGTTAAGTATACTTATGGTATGCTTGAAAAGCAATTTGCTCGTTTCTTCCAAATTGCAGCTGTTAGACCAGGTAGAACAGGTACTAACTTAATTCAATTATGCGAATCAAGATTAGATAACTTGGTTTACAGAATGGGAATAGCTCCAACAAGAAGAGCAGCAAGACAATTAGTTTCTCATAAGCATATTGTGGTAGATGGTGAGATATTAAATATCCCTTCTTATACAGTTAAGCCGGGGCAATTGATTGGAGTTAGAGAAAAATCAAAAGCAATGGATTCTATTGTAGAGAGTCTTAGCCTTAATTCAGCTACTAAGTATAGCTGGTTAGAATGGAATGGTACAGATATGAATGGTAAATTCATTTCCTTTCCTGAAAGAGACCTTGTTCCTGAGAATTTCAATGATCAGGCAGTAGTCGAGTTGTACAATAAATAAATAATTAGCTAGTCACCTTACATTAGGGTGATTAGCATTTCTTGATTTAGGAAATCCCTAAATCTACTTTCGTTAACGAAAAAAACACACCATAGTATGTCAATATTAGCATTTCAAATGCCCGATAAAGTCGTGATGGAAAAAGCAGACGACTTCCATGGCTTTTTTGAGTTTAAACCACTTGAGAGAGGTTATGGAGTAACTATCGGTAATGCTTTGCGTCGTATTTTGCTTTCTTCTCTTGAAGGATATGCAATTACTGCTGTAAGGTTTCCAGGAGTACTTCATGAGTTTTCATCAATTGAAGGTGTTGTTGATGATGTAACTGAAATAATTTTGAATCTTAAGCAAGTTAGATTTAAAAAGGTATCAGATTATGTAGATAACAAAATAACCGTAAAGGTAAAAAACCAAACTGAGCTTACAGCTGGTGATATTTCTAAGTTTACACAAAGTTTTGAAATCTTAAATCCGGACATGGTTATTGCCCGTCTTGATTCTAAGAAAGAAATAGAGTTTGAAATTGTGGTTGATAAAGGTAGAGGTTATGTTCCTTCTGAGGAGCAAACTAACACTGATTTACCAATTGGTTTCATAGCTGTAGATTCTATTTATACTCCTATTAAAAACGTTAAGTTTAGCGTTGAAAATACAAGAGTAGAACAAAGAACTGACTTTGAAAAACTTTTATTAGAAATTAAATCAGATGGTTCTATTCACCCTGAGGTAGCTCTTCAAGATGCTTCGAATATTCTTATTCAGCATTTCTTGAAATTCACTGATGAGAATATGGTATTTGATACCAAAGGTGATGACGACAATGATATGGTTGATGAAGAGTTCTTACACATGAGAAAGCTTCTTAAAACATCTCTTCAAGATTTAGATCTATCAGTAAGAGCTTATAACTGCTTGAAATCAGCGGAAATAAGAACTTTAGGAGATTTAGCTAGATTAGAAGTAGCTGATATGATGAAATTCAGAAACTTTGGTAAAAAGTCTCTTACAGAATTAGAGCAGCTTGTAGCTGAAAAAGGCCTTCACTTTGGAATGGATATAGTGAAGTACAAGTTGGACGAAGAATAATAATCGCAATTTTAAATAAACAAACGTAATAGGTGGGGCTGATAGACGCGATTATTTCAGCCTTTACCGCTACTTACTAAATTAGAAAATGAGACACGGAAAGACAATTAATCACTTAGGGAGAACTAAATCCCACAGAGTTGCAATGTTGAGCAACATGGCAAATTCTTTAATTCTTAATAAGAGAATTGCTACTACTCTAGCTAAAGCGAAAGCTTTGAGAAAGTATGCAGAGCCTCTTATCACTAAAGCAAAGAATGATACAACGCACTCTAGAAGAACAGTTTTTTCTTACTTACAGGACAAAGAGGCCGTTAAGGAGCTTTTTGGAACTATCAGTGAGAAAGTAGCTGAAAGAAATGGTGGTTATACTCGTATTATCAAATTAGGAACTCGTTATGGTGATAACGCAGAGATGGCTTTGATTGAACTAGTTGACTTTAATGAGACTTTACTTGCTGATACAGAAGATTCTTCTGCTGCGGAAGGTAAGTCTACAAGAAGAAGAAGAGGTGGTAAGAAAACTGCTTCTGCTGATAAAGTTCAAAATGAAGCTGGAACGGAAGCTGTTGAGGTGGTAGAAACTGCTGCTGAAGATACTTCTTCTGAAGAGCCTAAAGCTTAATAAAGAGTACAGAAATTTAAAAAAGGAAGACCGTAAGGTCTTCCTTTTTTTTGTTTTAAAGCAATTCTGTTTTATTCACATCTCCAAGAATGGAAAATTCCATTTTTTCCTCTAACTTTACACTCCGATAATTCATTCTACTCATCGGAAATCTACTTAAACATTGATGGAAAAAACGCAAGCACATGGGGCATACCTCATGCTAGAGGACGGGACTGTATTCAAAGGGAAAGCTTTAGGTAAAAAAGGTACATCGTCTGGAGAAATCTGTTTTAATACAGGTATGACGGGATATCAAGAAATCTATACCGACCCTTCTTACTCTGGACAAGTCATTATTAACACCACCTCGCACATTGGTAATTATGGTGTAAAAATGGACTCGGAAGAGGAATCTTCAAGTGTGAAAATTAAAGGTATGGTATGTAATGCCTATGCTGATAACTATTATTCTAGAAACACAGCTGACGGTTCTTTGCAAGAATATTTAGAAAATGCGGGTATCGTAGGTATTTGTGATGTTGATACTAGGCAGATAGTACGTCACATTAGAAATGCAGGAGTTATGAACTGTATTATAAGCTCAGAGATTGAAGATCTAGATGCTTTAAAAGGTGAGTTAGATAAATGCCCTTCTATGGAAGGTTTAGAGTTATCAAGTACCGTTAGTACTCAAGAATCTTATTTCTTTGGAAATGAATCTAGCAAGTATAAACTAGCTGTTCTTGATTTGGGGTGTAAGAACAATATTTTGAGAAGTTTTGCTGAAAGAGATTGCTATATGCAGGTTTTTAATGCTAAGACTGACTTAAAGGAGATAATGAAGTGGAATCCTGATGGTTTCTTTATCTCTAATGGTCCAGGAGACCCAGCGGCTATGGATTATGCTGTAGATACCGTAAAAGCAATGTTGGAAACTGGAAAACCGTTATTTGGAATATGTCTTGGGCATCAAATTTTAAGTAGGGCCTGTGGAATTACAACATACAAAATGCACAATGGACATAGAGGTTTAAACCACCCAGTCAAAAACCTTTTAACAGGTAAATCTGAGATAACTTCTCAAAACCATGGTTTTGCAGTAAGTGCTGATTCGGTGGCTGGTATTGACTCTGTAGAAATTACGCATATAAACCTAAATGATAAAACAGTAGAAGGACTTAAAGTTAAAGATAAGCCTGCCTTTTCTGTACAATATCACCCTGAGGCTGCTCCAGGACCTCATGATTCGAGGTATCTATTTGACGATTTTGTTTCTCTATTAGCCAAGGGCTAATAGAGTTTATAATGATTTAACTTGCATTCTAGGCCACCATTAAACATTTGGTGCCTAGATTCAGGTTTAAGTCCAAAGAACTTAAGAGCTTCTAAGTTTGAGCTTATTATCCAAGCTTCGTGATTGGTGTAGTGTTTCTTTAATTGGTCGCCAATGTTTTTATAAAACGAATTGATTTCGTCGATTTGAAGCCTTTCACCATAAGGAGGGTTTAGAAATACAACTCCTTTCTCGCCAATCTTCTCTGATTGGAAAAAATCTTCTTTTCTGACTTTAATATTTTCCTCTAAATTGGCTTTCTCTATGTTGGTAGAGATGTTGTCAATATTTTCTGTCAACAAGTCTCTACAATAGATATTAGTATCAGATTCTATGACTTCTGCTTCAAGCTTCTCCTTTACTTCATAAAATAAAGCTTGGTTGTAATCAGACCATCTTTGAAAGCCAAATCCTCGGTTTAAGCCAGGGGCTCTATTTGTTGCTATTAAAGCCGCTTCAATACCAAAAGTACCTGAACCTGACATTGGGTCATATAGGTCATCTTTTCCATTCCATCCAGACTTTAATATGATTCCTGCTGCCAGTACTTCGTTTAATGGAGCTTCGTTTGAAAATGTTCTATATCCTCTTTTGTTAAGTGAATCACCGGAGGAGTTTAAAGAAATGGTGCATTTATTATACTGAATATGAACATTGAACTGATAATCTGCATCGACGGTGTCTACGTCTGGTCTGCTTTTAAATTTCTTTCTAAATCTATCTACAATGGCATCTTTAGTTTTTAAAGCTACATACTTAGAATGGGTGAAAATTTCGCCGCTAACAGTTGCGGTGAGCGAAAAGGTATCTCTTAAACCAAATATTTCTTCCCACTGAACTGCAAATGCTTGGTCGTATAATTCGTATTCATCATTTGCCTCAAATTCCATAATAGGTATCAGAATACTAATGGATGTTCGTAAGGCCATATTGGCCCTCATCATTAAGGCGTCATCGCCATCAAATGACACTGCTCTTTTTCTCTTTAGAATATTTACCGCACCTAGGTTTTCTAGCTCCGCAAATAGTTCGTTTTCTAGTCCAGCCAAAGTCTTGGCAATCATCTGATAGTTTTCCATGCTGCAAAGCTAAATTTAATATCCTCATTTCTGTCAATTCTCTAGTCTCTTGGTGATAATTTTCCTAAAATTGCGGCGAATTAAAGCAGTTTAGGGAATACAATGAGACTTTTTAGCACAAACAAGACAAGCCCATCGGTAGGAATAGAGGAAGCCATTTTTCAAGGATTACCACCAGATAATGGACTTTATCTTCCAGATGAAGTTCCTGTACTACCAGATACATTCTGGGAAACCTGTGAAAGTCTTTCTTTCCAAGACATAGCCTTTGTTATTGCTAATGCTTTTTTCAAAGAGGAAGTTCCAGCCGAAGACTTAGAGGGCCTTATTCAAAACTCAATGGATTTTGACGCTCCTTCAGTAAAAGTAGGAGATGATTTATACTGTCTTGAGTTGTTCCATGGCCCATCTATGGCGTTTAAAGACTTTGGAGCAAGGTTTATGGCCGCTGTGATGTCATACTTTTTAGAGAAGAAGAATAGGAAGGTACATATCCTAGTTGCCACTTCTGGTGATACAGGAGGAGCGGTGGCTCAAGGTTTTTTCGGTCAAAGCAATATTGATGTTCATATTCTATATCCTAGCGGAAAAGTAAGCGACATTCAGGAGAAACAGCTAACCACACTTGGTGAGAATGTTAAAGCTATTGAAGTTGACGGAACTTTTGACGATTGTCAGAAATTGGTCAAAACGGCATTCCTAGATGAAGAATTAAGAGAGAAGTTACATTTGGCATCAGCCAATTCTATTAATATTGCCAGACTAATACCTCAGGCTTTTTATTTTGTTTACGCCTATTCTAGACTAAAAGAGAAGCATTTACCTGTTGTATTTAGTGTGCCTAGCGGCAATTTTGGTAATTTAAGTGCTGGTGTTATTGCTCATAAAATGGGAATGCCCGTTCATAGGTTTATAGCAGCGACTAACGTTAATAAGGTAGTACCTGAATATTTGAAATCTGGAAATTATGAGGCTATAGAACCTTCAATTAGTACTATTTCAAATGCGATGGATGTAGGGAACCCAAGTAACTTCCCTAGATTAAAAGCTTTGTTTGGTGATAAATTTGAAGACTTAGCAGCGTCTGTTTCAGGGTACTCTTACACGGATGAAGAAACGAAAGAAGGAATACTAGAAGTTAAGAAAATGTATGACTATGTGGTTTGTCCGCATACTGCAATTGCCTATTTAGGCTTAACTAAGTATTTAGAAACTATTGAAGAACCGGTTTCTGGTGTTTTCTTGTCAACAGCCCATTACGCTAAATTCCTTCCTGATATGGAAGAAGTACTTGGTGCAGGATTACCAGTTCCTGAGCGTTTGGAAGAACTGTTGGATAAATCGAAAGTAGCCTTAGAAATGAAGCCGGATTATAAGGTTTTTAGAAGTTACTTGGATGATTTAATCTAGTATTTACTGCCGGTCTAAAGAAAAGAGGGCACTATTAATACGCTTGTTTAATTCTATTTCTTCCACAGTTGATGTGTAAGATGGTATGCCGTTTATTTCAGCTTTCTGTGTGTGAGGATACTGTACACCGTCGACCTCCTTGTAATCGGAATAATAGATTGACAATTCACCATTAGCGTTAAATTCAACGCTTTTTACCATTTGGTAGTTTTTCTTGTTGATATAAAAGTCCTTTTTGCCTACTATATTGTTCTTCATGAAAATATGGTCTGGCTTAAGAATTGATAGGGCATAGCATTGAATTCCATTAATAAGTGTATCGTTTCCTTTTGATAGCTCATATTGGTTTTTATAGCTTTTGAAAATTGGGTCTGGGAAATCTTCAATAGTATTTAGCAGGTCACCCATATCCTCCTCCAGAAGCACCTCGTACTTCATAGTAATGGGGTTAGTAGCCCAACCTTGTCGACCATCATAACAAGCCGTTATTTCTATACCTTCGTAACTAAGGGTTGATTTATAGGCAGGACCTTTCTGTAGTGTAGTAGTTTGATAGGTTACGTCGTTTGTAACTACCTTTTTCACCTCCTTCATGCTATTAAGTCGAGTCAAGGTGACCTTGCCTCCCTTTTTCTCAATATAGGTGTCAACAAGCTCTTCTAGTGTTTGGCCGAAGGCTAAATTGGACAAAGAAATACAAAAGGATATTATAAGTATTCGTAACATTTATAAGACAAATTTTAAAAGCTCATTAATGAGCTTTCAAAATTTGAACCAGTTTTTTGATATAAAATGTTAACGTTACTTTCTTTTGAAAATTATACCTGCTAAAGGAGGTAAATCTATAATAACTGAATGCTCTAGACCATGGTAAGGAGCTTTTTTAGCTTTAAAAGACCCGTTACCAACTCCTGAACCTCCGTAAAGCCCATTATCACTATTAAGGATTTCTTCATATGTTCCAGCATTGTCTACACCGAGTTGGTAGGACTTTCTAGGTACTGGGGTCATATTAAGAACTACATAAACTTCTTCCGTTTCTGTTTTTCTTTTATAAAACAATACAGAATTTTCTTCATCTGTGGTGTCTATCCATTGGAAGGCAGTATGGCTAAACTGATTTAAGGTCAAAGACTTTTCAGTCTTATAAATGTTATTCAAGCCTTTTATAAGCTCTGTCATTCCTTTGTTAAGTGGGTTGTCCAGCTCATGCCAATCTAAGCTATTCTTAAAGTCCCATTCTGCTTTTTGGCCAAATTCACCTCCCATAAAGAGAAGTTTAGCCCCAGGGTGTGTAAACATGTAAGTATAGAGTAGTCTTAGGTTTGCGAACTTTTGCCAATCATCTCCTGGCATTTTATCTAACAGAGAGCCTTTCCCATATACCACCTCATCATGAGAAAGGGGTAACATAAAATTCTCAGTAAAAGCATATACTGTACTGAAAGTAATATCTTTTTGGTGAAATTTCCTGAAGGCTGAGTCTTTTTCAAAGTAGGCTAAAGTGTCATTCATCCAACCCATCATCCACTTCATGCCAAAGCCTAAACCACCACTGTAGGTAGGTCTTGAAACGCCAGGGAAAGCTGTTGATTCTTCGGCAATGGTTTGTGTACCTGGGTAAGAGGCATAAACCTCCTCATTAATTTCTTTTAAGAGCGATATCACTTCAAGGTTTTCACGACCACCATGTATATTAGGTATCCATTCACCTTCGTTTCTTGAGTAATCTCTGTATAGCATAGAAGCTACTGCGTCTACTCTCAAGCCGTCTACGTGAAATCTATCAAGCCAAAAAAGAGCATTACTGATAAGGAAAGACCTTACTTCAAATCTACCATAGTTGAAAATATAGCTTTTCCAGTCTGGGTGATATCCTTCATGCGGATTTTCGTGCTCATATAAGGCAGTGCCATCAAATCTGAATAAACCGTTTGCGTCGCCAGGGAAATGAGAAGGAACCCAGTCTAAAATGACTCCTATATCATTTTTATGAAGCTCTTCAATCAAGAACATTAGGTCTTGAGGATTGCCAAAAATGCTACTGGCAGCAAAGTATCCAGTAATTTGATATCCCCAGCTAGGCTCATAAGGGTGATGCATAATAGGCATAAGTTCTACATGCGTAAAACCCATTTCCTTAACATAAGGCACTAAATCTCTTGCTATTTCTCTATAGCTTAATCTTCTGTCGTTGTCAGCAGGGTCTCTTTTCCAAGAACCTAAATGAACTTCATAAACCGAGTAGGCAGAATCTAAAGAGTTTTTATCTTTCCTTATATCCATCCAGTTTTTATCACTCCACTCATAAAAAGTGTCCCAAATAATACTGGCCGTCTTAGGTGGTTTTTCCCACATAAGAGCAAAAGGGTCTGCCTTTTCTAGTTCTTCGCCTGTATTAGATTTGATGAAATATTTGTATACCTGACCGTTGCCAATATCAGGTATAAACGTTTCCCATATTCCAGATTGGTCCCATCTAGGGTTTAGCTCGTGTGAAGTTTTATTCCAACCATTAAAATCACCTATTACAGCAATTTTTTCTGCATTTGGAGCCCAAACGGCGAAATAAGTACCTTTTTGTCCATCGTTTTCAACTACATGTGAGCCTAGTTTTTCATAAAGCTTGTAGTGTTTTCCGGATTTGAAAAGGTGAATATCATAATCGGATAATAAGCTAAAGGACATAAATTAAAGGTTTTAAGTTATATTATTTGAATAGGGATTCTTCTAGAGTTTAAACTGTAACATCTTTTTCTCAATGAAACGCCATGAAAGATAAGCAACACAAATAACTATGGCACATATAAAGATGAGTTTTTCCCAACTAATTTCTTTTTGCTGATTTATGAAATAGTTAAATATGGGCATATGGAAAATATACATGCCATAAGAAATGTCGTTTCCTCGCAATATTTTATTGCTTACTGATGGAGCTGTATAGGTCAATGAAATAGTAGCTAAGGCTAACAGAGTAGCTCCTAAAACGCCATACGTAGATACTTCATATATGTTATCAAAAAGACCTAGCCAATTTCTGAAGATAAGCATATAGGCTACAAAAAGCACTAACCATAAAAGCCCCTTGTTTTTAAGGAACTTTGAAATAATATCAAAGTTTATATAAATCAAAATGCCAATACAGAAGAAATACAGGTAGTTAAAGAGTATAACGCCCATAATATTTCCCGCCATTTCGCTTTCTAAAATGATAGTTTTTTGATAGCTAGCATAAATTAAGGAAAGTAAACCTAAAAAGAGGAAAGTTAGGTTTTGTGCAAGCCTTGTTCTACGCCATTTAAAAACAGAAAGGAATAGGAGTGGTAAGAAAAAATAGTATTGAAGCTCTACGGAGATAGACCATAAACTACCGTTTGGATGGCCTACACCCCAAGTTGCAAGCGAAGGCATTTTATAAAATTGGAAAATACTAAGCTGAGCAGCTATCCATAACCAAAATGAGCCTGAAAAGAAATCAGAAAAGGTTAATTCATTTGATAACAGGAGTAAAGCAATTGTAAAAATCAGACAGACAAATAGGGCAGGGAAGATTCTAATTAAGCGATTTTTAAAGTATCGTTTTAGGTCATGACTATTCCTTTCAATTGATTTATAAATCAAAAAACCACTAATAGTAAAGAAAATAGGCACACCTGGGAAATAAGAAATTGCGGCTCTTATTTTCTCTTGATAAATACTGTTGAGATTAAAATGAGTAAGGGCATGATAAACTAAGACTTGCAATGCTGCCACAAGTCTAATAAGGTCGAAATTGTTTACTCTGACTGATTTCAAGCAGTTTTAGGTTTGATGATGGTGTTTTTTATGGCTGGCATAAATCTACAAACTAAAGCAAAGAAAGTCCACCTATTGTAATCAATGATTAGCCCATTTGTAAATGTAAAAACAAAAAAGTAGATAAAGCCGTACGCCGCAAATTCACTAATGATGCTGGTGGGTTTCTTAATTTCTATATAGCAGTATTTTAGCATAAGGTAGAAAAAGACCCCAAATAAAAGAAAGCCGACTAAGCCATATGAGTTAAAAACCTCCACAATTGGAACATCTACATAAAAGGCATAATAACCGTTTCCAAAAATTAGATTGAGGTATTTACCTTCGTCAAAATTCTCTGCTAAGTTCTCCGCCATTGTGTTCAGTATTTCTACTCTTCCCGCTGCAGAGAGGTCAACCTGTACGGAGCCTTTACTATACCACTTATCATCTACCTCTTCCGGTATGAATGTATTAACTAACTTTTCTAGCCTTCGCTGGATAAATCGATATCCTAGGTCAAGAATTGCTTCATTCTGCCGAATAAAATCAATTCCTTTCATTGACATAAAAATCACAATAATCCAAACGTACCATTTGGTAAAAAGGAATTTAATTTTATTCCAGATAGATCGAGCGTCATTGTTAAACCAAACATAACAACACACAAAAAGAAAACCAGAAATGATAGAAGACATTGCTTGAGCCAATATCAAAACGGCAAAAAAGATTATCAAAGCAAAATATGTGGCATACCTCCAAAGTTTTCGTGTTTCGTGTTTTAAAAATATAAAACCAGCTACAATTCCAAAAAAAGCACCCCTTCCAAATATATGTGGATTACCCATCGCTTCCATTTCAGAAGAATCACCATAGGAGATAGCGAAACGCTGTCCTAAAGAATAATTAGGGTTTTTTATAACGAAATAGACAAGACCTATGGAGCCAAGAATAGAGAGGCCGATACATATTTTTAAGAAGTTCATTCTTAAATAGGACTCCCGAACCGTCATAAGATAAAAGTAGAAATAGAGCACAATCCCTATAACAAAGTAGTCGTAGATGAATAACATAATCGACATATATCGATACGCCGGATAAATGATCATGTACAATATGACCATAACCAAGAAAGATATACCTAGAAAAACCAAAGGGGTATCATTGATGTAAAGTGACTTGAAGTTTCTAAAAGGAAGTGCTAGAAAAATAGCCCCAAACATGAATAATGTAGAGAAAGCAGTGCTGTTAGGAGCAAGGCCTATCCCATCTCTTATGGCGTAATTAAGCGGACCACTACAGAAAACCATGCTAATAGCAAATGCATCTCTATGTTTTAATATGAAGTTTAGCAATCTCATTAAGCGGTGTGCAATTTTAAATAACCCTCATACATCTCTTTAGCCACATTTTTAGGAGAAAAACTCGCTATCATTTCTTTGGATTTTAATCCAAATTCGGATATTTTTTCAGGCTTGTCTACAAAGAACTGCATGGCATCTTTTAGCTCCTTTTCAGAGTAAGCATCAAAGGTAAATCCATTTTCATTGTTTCTCACTAAATCAGCAGAAGAGCCTGATTGTTCTGAGACAATCACTGGCATTTCGCAAACCATAGCCTCATTAGTAACCAAACCCCATGGTTCGGAATAACTTGGTAAAACAAGAATATCTGCAAGTGCGAGTTTCTTGGGAACACCGTGCCACTCTTGCGGTGGCAAAATAAATAGGCCTTTCAAATTGCCATATTTCGCCAGAATGTCTTTTTTCAAAGGCCCATCACCCACAAGAATGAGCCCCCAGTCTTGAGCATCTGTTAAGTTCTTGTAAGATTCTATAAGACGGTTGAGGTTTTTGATATCCAAAAAACGTCCCACAAAAATGAAATTGTGCTTGGCGTACCCTGTTCTTTCTTCTTTAAATTCCGTTGATTCTTTATGTTTTCTATGAATATCAGCAACGAGGTTATTGTTGACCGAATTGCGTCGCATCAAAATTTTACTTTCGGGAGCACCGAGCTTTAACATATAGTCAGCAGACTTCTTACCGTAACAAAAAAAGCCATCAGCAAAAAAAACAATGATTTTCTTAATGAGCTCAGCGTACCATTTATTAGGATTGTCTGATTCTGTAGAATCCACCGCCAGTACCACCTTGATTCCCATTAATTTGGCAATAAAGTGTATCGTCACCATGGCAGGTTCATAATAGCCAGGTAGTGTAATAACCGTCGGTTTTAAAAGCCTTAGTCTTTTAAATACCTGCTTTACTCGGTCAAAATACTTTGTGTTTTCATAAACATCATCATAAAGTAGTTCGTACTCGTATGTATGAATAGAGGTATCAGCTTCGCCAAAATCTAAGCGAGATTTTTCATACTTAGCGGTTTGAATAATGTGAAGCGAGTCTTCAGGTTTCCCTTTGACAATATTTTCTAGCTCCTGAAAAATTCCTGCTTTATAATGTGACCAAAGAAACTGATGAATCAGTAAAATCCGCATTTATGAACTTTAAGTTTCGGTGTATAGGCAAATTTAGGAATAAAAATATAGGACTTTGAATGCGAATGCGAAAAACAAAAAATTATCTTTGCCCTATGACCGAAACTGCATTAGGTAATAAACTTCCCATTACAGCCATAATTCTTACTTTTAATGAAGAGAAGAACATTGAAGAATGCTTAAATAGCATTTATGATTATGTAGGGGAGATATATGTGGTAGATTCTTTTTCTACTGATAACACGCTTTCTCTTCTTAAGAAATACCCTTCGGTCAAAGTGGTTCAAAACGCCTTTGAGAATTACAGTATTCAGCGAAACTGGGCTTTTGACAATTTAGAAATAGAAAATGATTTCATTCTAAATTTAGATGCAGACCATAGGGTGATGCCTGAATTAGTGGATGAACTGAAAGGATATTTTGACAAGGGAATTCCAGAAAATATTAATGGTTTCATGGCTTCTAGAAGAACCATGTTTTTAGGGAAATGGATTAAAAGAGGTGGCCATTTTCCAGTTTATCATGGCATTATTTTCAGAAAGGGTTTTGGTCAGTGTGAACTAAAGAAGTACGATCAGCATTTTCTTATAGAAGGTGAGAGTATTGTTCTTAAAGCTAATGTTATTGATATCATTACCGAATCTTTAACGGTTTTTACAGAGCGGCATAATAAGTGGTCTACGTTAGAAGCTCAAGATTATATAGACTATCAGAGTAACCATGGAGCCGGGAGAGTGCAAGCTTTAAAAGATGGGAACGAGATGGAAAAGAGGAGATATCAAAGGATGAAGTATTATTCTTACCCTCCTTTTTTAAGAGTTTTTCTTTATTTCTTTCACCGTTTTGTTCTTAAAGGTGGATTTAGAGAAGGAGTGCCAGGTTTAATTTTTCACTTCTTACAAGGGTTCTGGTTTAGATTTTTGGTTGATGCCAAAATTTGGGAGTTAAAAAACGCAAAAGAAGAATGAGTTTTAAGTTAGATATTTCTGAGGAAATTATTAGCGTCATTTATGAGGAGAAGGGTAAGTCACTAGCTGCTCTTACTTCTGAAATTCCATTGGAGAAGCTATCTGTAATTGTAGATTATGCTACTTACAAGTTTGGTGTTTCCGATCTTGGCATTCTTCAAAAATGGAATGAAAGAATAAAAGAATATGACGGTCTGCTCGTTTTAACAGGAGAAGAGCGTACAGAAGTAGAAGGAGTACTTTTTTTACCAACCTTCCACGAAGCCAAAGAGGCTATTTTTATGAACGACTTAGAGAACCAGTTTCTAAAAGAAATGGGGGAATAAAAGGAAAAAGCATTTGAAGTTAACTGTTTTAGGTATTGGTTCGGCATCACCCCAGGTGGGTAAAAATCCGTCAGCATTTTTAGTCTCTTTTAATAATGAGCATATTTTAGTAGACTGTGGAGAAGGTACACAGCATAGGCTACTTGAAAAATCAATTAAAGTAAGTAGGATAAAGACAATCTGCATAAGTCATTTGCATGGCGATCATTATTTCGGTTTGATAGGCTTGCTTTCTAGCATGAATCTGGGCGGTCGTACAGATCCTATGACGCTCATAGGGCCTGAACAGCTATTAGATATTTTAAATATTCAATTTTTGGCGGCAAACACTTCTTTAGGTTTTGAATTAAACCTCATCAAAACAGATAATTCTAAATCAGAACTCCTTTTAGAGCATAAAGCTTTTACCATAGAAACCATTCCTTTAATTCATAGAGTGCCATGCACTGGTTTCAAAATCACAGAAAAGGCAGGAAGAAGGCATTTGATTCCTGAAAAATTACCTAAAAGCTTTCCAGTAGCCTTTATCAATCTATTGAAAGATGGGAAAGATGTGACTGACCCATTGACACAAGAAGTTTTTAAATCATTAGAATATACACGAAGAGGGGAGCCTGCAAAAGTCTTTTCTTATTGTTCAGATACTGCCTATAATCCTGTTATAGTACCAATAATTGAAGGTTCAGATTTGGTATATCATGAGGCTACTTTTACAAAAGAGCTGGAAGATAGAGCTGCCAAAACTCAGCATAGTACAGCCGAACAAGCTGCACAAATAGCCAAGGATGCCAAGGTGAAAAAGATGATTTTAGGTCACCTTTCTTCCAGATATAAGACCACAGATGCACATTTAGAAGAGGCCGAAAAAGTGTCTTCTAACGTTGAAATGGCTATTCAAGGAGCAGTTTATCAGATTTAATTGCTTTTTTTTGAACTTTTAACCTACTAAGTCTATTAGTTTAGTAGACTATTAATATATTTGCAGTCAGTTCTCATAAAAGGAAATCATAATAATGCAAAGCTTTAGAACAGAATTAGAAAATCCGATAGTGGAAAAAGACATCTTGGATCTTGGTAGAAAAATCCAAATGTTTAAGGAAGGAAAAATTGATGATGACAAATTCAGAAGTCTTCGTTTGGCGAGAGGTGTTTATGGCCAACGTCAAGAAGGTGTTCAAATGATCAGAATTAAACTTCCTTATGGTAAAATGACTTTTGACCAGTGGAGAAGAATATGTACCGTTTCTGACGAGTACTCTACCGGCATGATGCATTTTACAACACGTCAAGATATTCAGATTCACTATGTAAGCTTAGATAGGACTCCTGAGTTATGGGCTGAACTAGAAAAGGATAATGTAACGCTAAGAGAAGCTTGTGGTAATACAGTTAGAAATGTTACTGGTTCTGTGACTTCTGGTGTTGATAAAGATGAGCCTTTCGATTTGACACCTCATGCTCATGCTACTTTTGAGTACTTCTTGAGAAACCCAATCTGCCAAGAGATGGGTCGTAAGATGAAGTTTTCTTTCTCAAATACAGATGAAGATACGGCATTGGCTTACATGCATGACATTGGCTTTATAGCCAAAGTTAAAGATGGCCAAAGAGGTTTTAAAGTTGTAGTAGGTGGAGGTTTAGGTGCTCAGCCAAGAATGGCAGATGTGGCTTATGAGTTTTTGCCTGAGAATATGATTATTCCTTTAGCAGAATCTATCCTACGTGTTTTTGACCGCCATGGTGAAAGAAACAGTAGAAGCAAGGCTAGAATGAAATTCCTTCTTGCCAAAATAGGTTTTGAGGCCTTTATGGAATTGTTGGAAGAGGAGAGAGCTGCTTTAAAATCAAAAGTGTTTGAGATTAACACAACAACCGACGCTCCTGAATTAGCTTACAAAATAGCTGAAGGAAATGTAGAAATTACTGATGCTAAGAAGTATGAGAATTGGAAAGCAACGAATGTTATAGAACAAAGTCAAGAAGGTCTTTTTGGTGTTTTTGTAAGAGTTCCTTTAGGGAATATCACCACTACAGAGACTAGAAACCTTTTGGATGCTTTAGAAGGGTATATTGGTAATGATATGCGTATTTCTATCAACCAAGGCTTATTCTTTAGAAATATTCCAGAAGCTAACCTTGACTATGTGTATTCTGTTTTAGCAAAGTTTGGTTATGCAGAAGCTGGTGCTAATAGCGTAGTAAATATTACAGCTTGCCCAGGTACTGATACTTGTAACTTGGCTATTTCTGATAGTACTGCAATTACTAAGGTTTTAGAAGGAGTTATTGAAAGCGAGTTTCCAGAGCTTATTAAGAATAATGATATCCTAATTAAGATTTCTGGCTGTATGAACTCTTGCGGTCAGCATGGTGTGGCTAATATTGGATTCCATGGTAGTAGCATGCGTACTAAAGATAAAAGAGTGCTTCCTGCTCTTCAAGTGCTTCTTGGTGGAGGAACCATTGGAGATGGAGAAGGCAGAGCTGCAGATAAGGTAATTAAGGTTCCGAGTAAAAAAGGACCAGATGTTTTAAGATATGTCTTAAAAGATTATGCTGAGAATGCTACGGAAGGAGAGCGTTTTAACGACTACTACGACCGTCAAGGGAAAATCTACTTCTACGATGTCTTGAAACCATTGGCTGATATTACCAACTTAGTAGAGACTGATTTTATTGACTGGGGACGTGAAGAGCAGTTTAAGACAGAAATTGGTGTAGGTGAGTGTGCTTCTGTAATTGTTGACTTAGTTGGAATTTTATTCTTTGAGTCTGAGGAAAAATTAGACAATGCTCAAGCGGCTATTGAAGAGAAAAGGTATGCGGATGCTATTTATCATACGTATTCTTCTCAGGTCAATGCAGCTAAAGGGCTTTTAATAGATAAAGGCGTTAAGACAAATACTCAAATGAGTGTGATTGCAGGTTTTGATGAGAACTATAAAGAAGAGTTTGGTGGACTTGTGGCAGAGCAAATTCTTCAAATTAATAAGAACGAACCTTCTTTAGAGTTTGCAAATAAATACTTAGCTGAAGGAAAAGCTTTCTTAGAAAAAGCAATGACTTACAGAAACGCTCAAAATTTAAAATTGGCCTAATGAATTCACCAAAATTAACATTGGTGGGAGCAGGACCAGGTGACCCGGAGTTAATCACGCTCAAAGCTATAAAAGCTTTAAAGAGTGCTGATGTGGTACTTTATGATCACTTAGCTTCTCAAGACCTTTTGGGATATGCAGAAACCGCAGAGCTGGTTTATGTAGGAAAAAGAGGGCATAAGAGAGGTATTTCGCAAGAGCAAATCAATGAGTTGATAGTTGAGAAAGCTTTTGAAAAAGGTCATGTAGTAAGGTTGAAAGGTGGAGACCCATTTGTTTTCGGTAGGGGAGTAGAAGAAATTAATTTCGTAACTGAAAGAGGTATTCCAGCTTCGTATATCCCGGGTGTTTCATCCGTTAATTCTATAGGCCTTTCAGGAATTCCACTTACAGATAGAAACAGTGCCGATGGTTACTGGGTTATTACTGGTCATAAAAAGGATGGTAGCTTAAGCAGCGATATTGCTTTGGCTTCGCAGTCAAACTCTACTTTGGTGATTCTAATGGGAATGAGTAAGCTTGCTGAAATAGAAGCTATTTTTTCATCACAGGGAAGGACCAATGTTCCTGTAGCCATTATTCAGCATGTTTCTACACAGAACGAGAAACTAGCTATAGGAACGGTAGGCTCACTAGTAGCTTTGGCAGAGGAAAACGAGTTGACAAACCCTGCCGTAATAGTTATAGGCGAAGTAGTAAATGCTCTCAAAAACGGTTTTGGAGAAGCTTTAAAAGAACAAATTTCCATTTATCAAAGAGTAGCATAATTAATGAAAAAACTGGCTCTTTCGCTAAGCGACAATGTTAGATTTAAGTCCATCGCCATATTGATGGTTTTAATGAAAGTAGGCTTGGCAGCAGTTTTGGTCTATCGGGTATATGTTGATTTTGATTCAGCCACTTTTGCATTAGATTCACTTTTTTATTACTTCGTTTTTGTTGGGTTTATAGCTCAGCTTATTGATGGAGCCTTAGGGATGGCTTACGGTGCCACATGTAGTTCGTTAATGATGAGTGTGGGTGTGCCGCCAGCTTATGCCACTGCTGGTGTACATACTGCTAAGGTTTTCACCGCAGGTGTATCTGGTTTGTCTCATATATTCTTAGGAAACATTGATAAGAATATGTTTTTCCGAATAGTGATTACTGGCGTAATAGGTTCTATGATAGGTGCCTATGTTATTTCAGAAGTGATTGATGGTGAGTTTATAAAGCCGTATATATCAGGATACTTAGTGTTTTTAGGGATTATGATTTTCATGAAAGCCTTTAAAGCGAAGCCTCAGATTCCAGTCAATAAAAACCTAGGTATTTTAGGTTTATATGGTGGTTTCTTTGATGCCATTGGTGGTGGAGGTTGGGGCCCTTTAGTAACATCAAACTTGTTAAGTAAAGGTAATCCAGCTAAACAAACTATTGGAACAGTTAATACGGCCGAGTTTTTTGTAGCCTTCTTTAGTACGGGTATTTTCATGCTCTTCGTAGACACAAAAGCTTGGCAGCTTATTGCCGCCTTAATTATTGGTGGTATTTTTGCCGCTCCATTAGGAGCTTATTTAGTTAAATTTATCCCTCAAAAAATCTTGATGATTGTAGTTTCCGTCGTGGTAATATTAGTCAGTTTGATAAATGTGGTAGGGTTATTCTTTTAAAAAGACATGGAAGATTTATTTAATAAAACATTAGAAGAAAGACTTAATTGGGTGGTTGAAAATCATTCAAACATAGTTTTTTCTAGCTCCTTCGGTCAAGAAGATCAGGCCATTACACATGCTATCTTTTCTAAAGATTTACCTATTGAGGTTTTTACTTTAGATACTGGACGTCATTTTCAGGAAACCTATGAAGTGATGGATAAGACAAAGGCTCGCTATAAAAAAGAGTTTACTACATATTTTCCTGAGACAGCCCAAGTGGAGAGTTTAGTGAAAGCTAAAGGCTTCAATAGCTTCTTTAACTCTGTGGAGGATAGAAAAGAATGTTGTTTCATAAGAAAGATAGTTCCACTCAAAAGAGCCTTAAAGGGTGCCGACGTTTGGATTACAGGTTTAAGAGCTGACCAATCTGAAAACAGAAACGACATGAAAATGTGGGAATGGGATGAAGGAAATCAGGTTCATAAATTTAATCCTTTAATAGATTGGTCATTTGAACAAATGGAAGATTACTTAAAGGAGAATAAAGTGCCTCAAAACAGCCTTCATAAAAAAGGTTTTATAAGCATAGGTTGTGGCCCATGTACCAGAGCTATAGTAGAAGGGGAGCACCCAAGAGCAGGTAGATGGTACTGGGAGGCCTCTCAAAAAGAATGTGGTTTACATGCCGTTAAATAGCATGTTTTTTTGATAAAGAATTTAGTTTTAATAGTACAGATAGTATAATGATTTTAGAAGATAGCAATAGGAGTTTTCCTAGACAATTGGAAGACGAGGCAATTTACATCATGAGAGAAGTGGCTGCTCAGTTTGAGAAGCCTGTTTTACTTTTCTCTTGTGGGAAAGACTCTATTACCCTTGTTAGATTGGCTCAAAAGGCTTTTTATCCTGGTAAAATTCCATTCCCACTTTTACATGTTGATACCGGACATAACTTTCCAGAAACCATCGAGTTTAGAGATAAACTTGTGGCAGAACTTGGGCTAGACCTTCAGATTGGTAGCGTACAGCAGTCTATTGACGAAGGAAAGGTAAAAGAAGAAACTGGAAAATATGCTAGTAGAAATGCTCTTCAAACAGTAACGCTTTTAGAGGCTATTGAAAACGGAAAGTATGACGCTTGTATGGGCGGTGCTAGAAGAGATGAGGAGAAAGCTAGAGCCAAAGAAAGAATCTTTTCAGTAAGAGATGATTTCGGTCAATGGGACGCTAAGAAGCAAAGACCAGAAATGTTTGACATGCTGAATGGAAAAATTGACATGGGAGAAAATGTAAGAGTTTTTCCTATCTCTAACTGGACAGAATTAGACGTTTGGAATTACATCAAAGAAGAGAAAATTGAAATACCTTCTGTATATTTTGCTCACAAAAGAAGAGTATTTGACAGAGATGGTTTAATCTGGTCTGAGTCTGAGTTTGTTAATAAAACTGACGATGAGGAGGTTTACGAAGAGTCTGTAAGGTTCAGAACTTTGGGTGATATGAGCTGTACAGCAGCCGTAAAGTCTACCGCAGATAATATTGATTCCATTATAGATGAAATCTTAAGTGCAGAAATTTCTGAAAGAGGTGCCAGAATAGACGATAAACGTTCTGAAGCAGCAATGGAGAAACGTAAGCAACAGGGATATTTTTAGAGCGTACAGATTAGTCAAAGACACAAGACACAAGATTACTTTTCTTTAGTTGTGCTCTAGTCCTTGATAAACTCATGAATTATAAAAACGAATTTTAAATAATTAGATTAAGCAAGTCTTTAGTCTTACATCTAATGTCTCCAAGTCTAACTGGAGCAGTTTTAAAGAAAGAAGAGAATTTACAAAAATGGACATATTAAAGATAGCAACGGCAGGTTCGGTAGATGATGGTAAGAGTACGCTGATAGGCCGTTTACTTTACGAAACAAAATCTATTACAAAAGATAAAATAGAGGCTCTAGAGACAGCATCTAAAAGAAAAGGTTTAGACTTTACAGACCTTTCTTTATTAACAGATGGTTTGATAGCCGAGCGTGAGCAAGGAATCACCATTGACGTAGCTCACATTTATTTTAATACACCTACACGTAAGTATATTATTGCAGATACTCCTGGTCATTTCGAGTACACGCGTAACATGATTACAGGTGCTAGTAATGCTTCAGTTTCTATAATTCTTATAGATTCTAGAAATGGTATTTCTGAGCAAACCAAAAGGCATTATTACATCAGTCAATTATTAAGAATTGAAAACGTAATAGTTGCTGTTAATAAAATGGACTTGGTAGATTATTCTCAAGATAGCTTTGAAGCCATCAAAAAGGATTTTGAAACTACCGTAGGAAAAGCAGGTTTTGAAGGTCAAAAAATTACTTTCATTCCTCTGTCTTCTTTATATGGAGATAACATTACCACAAAGTCAGATAAAATGGCTTGGTATGAGGGTGGTTCTTTATTGAATATTTTGGAGAGCATCGAAAATAAGCAAGTGAGAACGGGTGCAGATGCTATCCCTGCCAGAATGGGTGTTCAGTATGTGGTAAGACCTAAAACAGAAGAATACCATGATTACAGAGGCTATGCAGGAAGAATAAGCAGTGGAGAATTTGAGGTAGGAGATGAAGTTACAGCTTTACCTAGCGGTCAAAGTTCTACCATAAAAAGCATTCAGAAGTTCGAAACAGACTTAACGAAGGCTATTGCTGGAGATTCGGTTGTTATTACTTTAGATACTGACATTGACATTAGCCGTGGAAACATGTTAACGCGTTCTAATGTAGTGCCTGAAGGTAAAAAAGCTTTAAAAGCTACTGTTTGTTGGATGGATAGCACGCCGCTTTCAGCGGGCAAAACGTACATTCTTCAGCACGGTGTCAATACACAAAAAGCAAAGTCAATTTCTATTGATTCTGTTTTAGATGTACAGCATTTAGTGGAGTCAGATGAAAGAACAGACATCAAATTGAATGAAATTGGTGTAGTTAATTTGAAAACAGCAGGTGAAATATTCGCCGATACTTATACAGAAAATCCTTCTAACGGAGCATTTATACTCATAGACCCAATGTCAAATACTACGGCAGGTTTAGGTTTTGTAATGTAAGCAGATTCATTTAGTCAATATGAAGAGGTAAGCAGTAATGTTTACCTCTTTTTTTTTGTTTAATGGCTGCAATTGACTCGTTTTTGCAGACATAATCAGTGAAATTGGAGGTACTTACTTGTTAAGACAAGTAAAAATAGCACTTAGAAATGTTCTAAATTGGATTATTCTAATGTTAAGTTTACATTAAGATATTTTATTGGTTGCTGAGTACTAAAATCAGAGTTTACCTGTCAATCTCAACTTTTTTTGTTATTATATTGCAAGGCAGAGCTAAAAATACAACCACTGTTTTAGCTCTCGTAAGGGAAACATATCTAAATGCTAATACAATGCAGTTTCCCGAAATACATTTATTATAACAGGAGTACTATAAGGAATGATTGAAACAGAAGAAAACTTGGGTCTTTACAGCAGTGAGTTTGAGCATGACGCTTGCGGAATAGGTTTCCGAGCTCATTTAAAAGGCCGTAAATCGCATGGTATTGTTACAGATGCCATACAGATGCTAGAAAGAATGGACCACCGAGGAGCCTGCGGTTGTGACCCTAATACGGGTGACGGTGCAGGTTTGTTGTTGCAAATTCCCCATGAATTTTTTGTAAGCGAGTGTAGAAAAAAAGGCTTTAAGTTGCCAGCCTCAGGAGAGTATGGTGTTGGTCAAATTTTCTTCCCGTACCAAGAAATAGCAAGAGAAGAGTGTCGTGAGATACTTAACAGAAAAATTGAAGAGCTAGGTTTTGACCTTCTTGGATATAGAAAAGTGCCTACACTTAATGATACATTAGGCGAAGGCTCTCTTAAAGTTGAACCATGGGTTGAGCAGTTGTTTATCAAAATGCCAGAGGCAGTTGAAGATGACTTAATCTTTGAACGTAAGTTATACGTTTTAAGACAGTTTGCTTCTGCGGTTATTAGAGACTCAGTTAAAGGCGTTAGTCAAACATTCTACATTTCAAGTTTATCTTGTCGTACTATCTCTTATAAAGGTCAGTTAACTACAGACCAACTAAAATATTATTTCCCTGATTTACAAGATTCTAGAGTTGTTTCGGCTTTTGCCATTGTACACTCTCGTTTCTCTACTAATACTTTCCCATCGTGGAAACTAGCTCAGCCATTTAGGTTTATCGCTCATAATGGAGAGATTAACACGGTAAAAGGTAACGTAAACTGGATTAGAGCGGCAGAAAAGTCTTTCTACTCTGAATTCTTCACAAAAGAAGAAATGGAGATGATAATGCCTATCTGCGATAAAGGTAATTCAGATTCTGCCATGTTAGATAACGCCATTGAGCTGCTTTATCTTTCAGGAAGGTCTCTTCCGCATGTAATGATGATGATGGTGCCAGAAGCATGGGACGGAAACGAAGCCATGGATCCAGTAAGAAAGGCGTTCTATGAGTATCATGCTACTATCATGGAGCCATGGGATGGCCCAGCTTCTATATCATTTACAGATGGTAAAATGGTGGGTGCTACTTTAGATAGAAACGGTCTTAGACCATCTAGATACTGGGTACTTAATGATGACACTGTAGTGATGGCATCTGAGGCAGGAGTCTTGGATATTGACCAGTCTACAGTAGTATCAAAAGGCCGTCTTCAGCCAGGTAGAATGTTTGTGGTAGACATGGAGGAAGGAAGAATTATTCCTGACGAAGAGTTGAAAGCTGATATTTGTTCAAGACAGCCTTACGGAGAATGGATTGATAAGCATAAGATTAATATCAAAAAGCTTCCAAAGTCAATTCGTCCATATACTCATTACAGTCCAGAGAAACTTATCAAAAGACAAATCACTGCAGGTTATACTTCAGAAGATTTGAGAATGATATTAGGACCAATGTCTTCTTTAGGTAAAGAGGCTATCGGGTCTATGGGGATTGATATTCCTTTGGCTATTTTATCTAGTCAAAGCCAGCATCTATCTTCTTACTTTAAGCAGTTATTTGCACAGGTAACTAACCCACCTATCGATTCTATCAGAGAGCGTTCTATCATGTCTTTGATATCATTTGTAGGTACTGCTGATAATATTTTGACGGAGTCGCCAAGGCATTGTCGTCAAGTACAGTTGCAGCAGCCGGTTTTAACACCTAAAGAGTTTGATAAGCTTCGCTTTGTTGACCATGATGGTTTCCAAGCTAAAACTATTAATACTTACTTCTATACTAGCTCAGATGATCATGGTAAAGCTTTGGCTTTCGCTATTGAAAGAATTTGTCGCTACGCAGAAGATGCTATTAGAGATGGTTTTGAAATTCTTGTTCTATCTGATAGAGCAGTAGATTCGGAGCATGCAGCCATTCCTTCATTGTTGGCTACTTCAGCTATTCACCACCACTTAATTCGTAAAGGTTTAAGAGGTCAGGCGAGTATCGTAGTAGAGGCGGCCGATGTTTGGGAAACACATCATTATGCAGCTTTAATTGGTTTTGGAGCGTCAGCCATATGTTCATACTTGGCTTTCGAAACATTGACCAAAATGAACGCCTCTGGTCAAATTGACGGGGAGTTTACAGATAAAGAACTTTATAAGAACTATATCAAAGCTGTTGATAAAGAGCTATTGAAGATTTTCTCTAAAATGGGAATTTCTACATTGCAGTCTTACCAAGGGGCTCAGATTTTTGAATGTTTAGGTCTAAATAAAACTGTTGTTGACAAATACTTCACAGGAACTGTATCAAGAATTGGTGGCTTAGGCATCGATGATATTGCCAAAGAGGTTATTGTAAGACACAGAGTGGCTTATCCAAAAATCGAAAAAGATTCAGTTAAGAGATTAGAAGTAGGTGGTGTTTATCAATGGAAGCAGCGTGGTGAAAAACACATGTTTAATCCAGAGTCAATTCATCTTCTTCAGCAGTCAACTAAACTTGGCGACAAAGATTTAGAGGCTGGTTATAAATTATTCAAGAAGTATTCTAAGCTAATAAACGACCAATCTAAAGAAGCCCTTACGCTTCGTGGTTTGATGCGTTTTAAGCAGTCTGATTCAATTTCTATTGACGAAGTAGAGCCAGTAGAGGAAATATTCAAACGTTTTGCTACTGGAGCCATGTCATTTGGTTCTATTTCTTGGGAAGCTCACACTACCTTGGCTATTGCGATGAACCGTATAGGTGCTCGTTCTAACTCAGGAGAGGGTGGAGAAGATGAAACAAGATATACGCCGCTTGAAAATGGAGACAGCATGTCTTCAAATATTAAGCAGGTAGCCTCAGGTAGATTTGGAGTAACTAGTTACTACTTATCAAATGCCAAAGAGATTCAGATTAAAATGGCTCAAGGTGCCAAGCCTGGTGAAGGCGGACAGCTTCCTGGCCATAAAGTAGATGATTGGATTGGGCGTACTAGACACAGTACTCCTGGTGTAGGACTTATTTCTCCTCCACCTCACCATGATATCTACTCTATTGAGGATTTAGCTCAATTGATTTATGACCTTAAAAACGCCAACGAAGAAGCACGTATTTCCGTGAAATTAGTTTCTGAGGCTGGTGTTGGTACTATTGCTACGGGTGTAGCAAAAGCTCACTCAGATGTGGTATTGATAGCAGGTTATGATGGTGGTACTGGAGCCTCTCCATTATCTTCATTAAGACATGCAGGTCTTCCTTGGGAGCTTGGTCTTGCAGAAACACACCAAACGCTTGTCAAAAATAAGTTGAGAGGAAGAATTGTGGTTCAGGCAGATGGGCAATTAAGAACAGGAAGAGACCTTGCCATAGCAGCTTTATTAGGTGCGGAGGAGTTTGGAGTAGCTACTGCTGCTTTAGTAGCAGCAGGTTGTATTTTAATGAGAAAATGTCATTTGAATACTTGTCCAGTAGGAATTGCTACGCAAAGAAAAGAACTAAGAGCTTTATTTAGCGGTAAGCCAGAGCACGTGGTAAACATGTTTACTTACTTAGCAATGGAAATGCGTGAAATTATGGCTGAACTAGGTTTCAGAACTGTCAACGAAATGGTTGGTCAGGTTCAGAAATTAGAGAAGAGGTCTGATATCAAGCATTGGAAGTATAAAGATTTAGATTTTTCTAAAATTCTTTACAAAGAGCCAATAGCTGCAGAAGTAGCAGAGTATAAGCAAGAAGAGCAAGACCATGGTATTTCTATGGTTCTAGATAGGCAAATGATTAAGGATGCTAAGCCAGCCCTTGAAAAAGGAGAAGCTGTAACAGCAGAATATAAGGTCAATAACCTTGACAGAACTATTGGAGCTATGCTTTCGCATGAAATCTCTAAAATTTATAAGGGAGAAGGTTTGCCAGCAGGCACTATTCATTTTAAATATAGAGGTACTTCAGGGCAGTCTTTCGGGGCGTTCTCTACCAAAGGTTTGAAATTAGAACTTGAAGGAGATTCTAATGATTACTTCGGGAAAGGTCTTTGCGGAGCTGAGCTTATCGTCTATCCAGACAGAAATGCTACTTTCAAAGCCTCTGAAAATATGGCAGTAGGTAATGTTTCTTTCTATGGTGCTACATCTGGTGAAGCCTTTATTAACGGTTTAGCTGGTGAACGTTTTGCGGTAAGAAACTCTGGTGCTAGAGTAGTAGTAGAAGGAATAGGTGACCATGGTTGTGAATACATGACAGGTGGAACCGTAATTGTTCTAGGACCTACAGGTGGGAATTTTGCAGCTGGTATGAGCGGTGGAATAGCCTATGTTTATGATAAGGAAAAAGTATTTGATGCTAAGTGTAATAAAGAAATGGTAGACCTAGAAGGGCTTACTACGGATGATGAAGCCTTATTAGAAGGTATGATTACAAAGCATTTGAAGGCTACTGGAAGCGAAGTAGCTAAATCTATATTGGACAACTTGAAAGAAGAGTTTAAGAACTTCGTGAAAGTTTATCCAAGAGATTATAAGCGTATTTTAGCTGAAAGAAGTGAAAAAGAAGCTTCAAAAGCGGCATAAGGAAATCAATTTAGAACATTAGTACAACACGATAATGGGAAAACCAACAGGTTTTTTAGAATTTGAGAGAGAAGCTTCGAAGTATAGAAGTATAGATGAACGTAAAAAAGACTACCAAGAGGTAGAGCAAAAATATAGCAAAGAGCAAACCCACGAACAGGCAGCTAGATGCATGGACTGTGGAATACCTTTTTGTCATAATGGCTGTCCGCTTGGGAATATCATTCCTGAGTTTAACGACGCCGTTTATGAAGAAAACTGGAAACAGGCGTATGAGATTTTAGCAAGTACTAATAACTTCCCAGAATTTACTGGAAGAATTTGTCCTGCACCTTGTGAGTCTTCTTGTGTATTAGGTATAAACAAGCCTCCTGTAGCTATTGAGTACATTGAGAAATCAATTATCGAAAGAGCATATGAAGAGGGTTGGGTAGTAGCTAGTCCTCCTTCAGTGAGAACAGGTAAGAATATTGCTGTGGTAGGTTCAGGCCCTGCAGGAATGGCCGCTTCGGCTCAGCTTAATAAAGCGGGTCACACTGTTACATTGTTTGAAAGAGCTGACCAAATAGGTGGTCTGGTAAGATATGGTATTCCAGATTTTAAATTGAACAAAGACATCATTGACCGTAGAATTGCGGTGATGGAAGAAGAAGGTGTTATTTTCAAAACCAATACAAATGTTGGTGTTGATATAACTTCGGAGCAATTAGAAAGAGATTTTGATGCTGTAGTTTTGACCGGAGGTTCTACCGTTCCTAGAGATTTGAATATTCCAGGAAGAGAGCTTAAAGGTGTTCATTTTGCAATGGAATTTTTAAGCCAGCAGAATAAAAGAGTGGCAGATACCAAAGGTATCAAAGTTGACTTTTCTGTTGACCACCAAGGAGCTAAATATCAAAACGGCGATTTATCTGCAAAAGGTAAAAACGTGGTAGTGATTGGTGGTGGAGATACAGGTTCTGACTGTGTGGGTACATCTAACCGTCACGGAGCCAAAGCTATTTATCAAATAGAGATTATGCCAATGCCTCCTAAAGAGAGAGCAGAAAGCACGCCATGGCCTATGTGGCCTATGCAGCTTCGTACCAGTACTTCGCATAAAGAAGGCTGTGACAGAGATTGGCAAATTAACACCAAGGAGTTTGTAGGTGACGAAAACGGAAACCTAAAAGCTCTTAAGTTGGTGAATATTGAATGGGTGAAAGATAATGGCCGTATGACCATGAAAGAGATTCCTGGAACAGAAAAAGAAGTTCCTTGTGAATTAGCTTTATTGGCAGCTGGTTTCCTACACCCTCAGCAAGAAGGTTTGTTAAACGACTTAGGTGTAGAATATGACCAAAGAGGTAATATTAACGCTCCTAAGTATCAAACTAGCAATGAGAAAATTTTTGCAGCAGGTGATATGAGAAGAGGACAGTCATTAGTAGTGTGGGCTATTTCAGAAGGACGTGAAGCTGCTCGTGCGGTAGACCAGTACCTGATGGGTGAGTCTTTCTTAGAAGCTAAAGCTGTTTCTATGATTTCACCTTCTTATTTGGGCGTATAGTCGATAAGAACTTAATATACTTTAAAGCAGTCTCTGAAAAGGGACTGCTTTTTTGTGTTCTTTATTTAAATTGCACACATGCTCAAACCCTATTTTAATAAGGATTGTATAGAAGCTGGACTAGACGAGGCCGGAAGAGGCTGTTTAGCAGGCCCTGTGGTAGCAGCTGCTGTGATACTCCCTAAGGCTTATGACAACGCATATTTAAACGATTCTAAGCAGCTAGATAAGAAAGCTAGAGAGCAAATGGCCGAAATAATAGAAAAAGATGCATTAGCCTACGCTGTCGGTATTTGTTCACAAACTGAAATTGACGAGATTAACATTTTGCAAGCGAGTATTTTAGCCATGCATAAGGCAGTAAAGCTTCTTTCAGTGAAGCCAGAGCATCTTTTAGTTGATGGAAATAGATTTGTTCCTTATTTATCTATTCCGCATACTTGTATTATAAAAGGTGATGGAAAGTTTCAAAGCATAGCTGCCGCAAGTATTCTAGCTAAAACGTATAGAGATAAACTTATGGACAGCTACGCCAAAGAATTTCCGCAATATGGATGGGAAACCAATGCAGGCTATCCTACCATAAAACACCGAGCAGCCATCAAAGAGCATGGCGTAACCTACCTACACAGAATGACTTTTAGACTATTGAAACCCGAAATTGAAAAATTGTAAATGAAAATTATTTTAAGTTTTATCCTGCTTTTTACGCTAATTACTAATCAAAAGGATTTAGCAGATTACCGCCAAGAAATTCCTAATACACACCAAGGTTTTGACATGGTTGGTATACCCGGCGGCGAATTTCTTTTTGGAAGTCCAGAAAGTGAGGATTTAAGAAGTGAAAATGAAGGACCACAGGTCAAAGTAGAAGTAAGCCCGTTTTGGATGGCGAAATATGAAACCACTTGGGATTTGTATTTGATTTATCAAAACAGTGAATTAGAAATTGACAAGGATTTGGTACTTGATGGCATTTCAAGACCTACTAAACCTTATGTGGAAATGTCTTTTGGACAAGGTAAAAATGGAGGTTTTCCGGTTTGTAATGTAACGCAGTATGCTGCTAGGTCTTTTTGTGAGTGGCTTTATAAGAAAACAGGTGTTTTCTATCGTTTGCCTACGGAGGCTGAGTGGGAATATGCCGCAAGAGCAGGAAGTACCACGGCATGGCATTTTGGAGATGATGTTAGTCAGCTAGATGATTACGCTTGGTCTTATACTAACTCTGATGGAGCCTACGCTTTGGTAGGAGAGAAGAAACCAAACGAATGGGGTCTTTACGACATGTATGGTAATGTATCAGAGTGGACGTCTGACCAATACAAGGAAAATGTTCATTCGGAGCTTAAGAACGGTGTAAAAGACCCGTATTTTGAACCAACTTTACTGTACCCTCATACTATAAAAGGCGGAAACTGGGACGATGATGCAGATGCACTTCGTTCGGCAGCAAGGACAGGTTCTACGGAAAGATTAAAAAGGACAGACCCTCAAATACCAAAGTCGGATTGGTGGCTTACAGATGCACCATTCTTAGGCTTTAGATTATTGAGACCTGCCGTGCAACCATCAAAAGCGGAGATTGAAAAGTACTTTGCTCCACCGCCTAAGGACAAATAGCCGTTGGAAAATGGCGGTTGGGCTATCTATTTTCCTTTTTCCGTCTGTTTTCTTTAGCTTTAAATATTCAACCAATTAAATACCCTAAGAAATAATGAAAGATTTAAATCGAAGAGCCTTTATTAAAAACTCAGCCATGTTAGCTGGAGGAACGGCCTTAATAGCCAGCCCATTAATGTCATCAGCCTTTTATAGTGGGTCTGACGAGATAAAAGTAGCTCTTATAGGCTGTGGAGGTAGAGGTTCTGGAGCGGCATTCCAAGCATTATCAGTTAAAGAAAACGTTAAGTTGGTGGCCATGGCAGACGCTTTTCGTGATAGATTAGATGATTGCTATAAAAAATTAACATCAGGTAGAGCTTTAGAAGGTGAAGTAGCTGGTAGGGTACAAGTACCTGAAGAAAACAAGTTTGTAGGTTTTGATGCCTATAAAAAGGCAATAGCTTTGGCAGATGTGGTAATATTGACCACCCCTCCAGGTTTTAGACCTATTCATTTTGAAGAGGCAGTTCGTCAAAATAAGCACGCATTCATAGAAAAACCCTTAGCTACAGATGCTCCCGGAATTCGGAGAGTTTTGGATGCTGCTGAAGCTGCCAAAAAGAAAGACCTTAAAGTAGTAGTAGGACTTCAAAGACATTATCAAAAGTCTTACTTAGAAACTCATAAAAGAGTAATAGACCAAGGAATGATTGGCGATATAGTATCGGCAAGATGTTACTGGAATAATGATGGTGTTTGGGTCAAAAAACGTGAAGACAGCATGACCGAAATGGAATACCAAATGAGGAACTGGTATTATTTTGTGTGGTTATGTGGCGATCATATTTCTGAGCAACACATTCATAATATTGATGTTATTAACTGGTTTAAAGGAGGATACCCTACGGAAGCTATTGGCATTGGTGGTAGAGAAGTAAGAAAAGGTAAAGAATACGGTGAGATTTTTGACCATCATGTGGTTCAGTTTGAATATGCCGACGGAATGATATTAGATAGCCAATGCCGTCACCAACCTGGTACAGTTGCCAATGTTTCTGAACATCTTATAGGAACAAAAGGCCGTGCTACCGAGGGTAAAATAACAGATTTAAAAGGTAATAGCCTATGGAGACACAGAGGTAGAGAAGATAAGAACCCTTATCAAGTAGAGCATGATGTACTTTTCCATAATATTGTGAATAATATTTCGGTGAACGATGCCTATAACGGTGCTATGAGTACCATGACTTCTATCTTGGGTAGAATGGCAACGTATTCTGGTCAAAAAATCACCATGGAAGAAGCTCTTAAATCAGAGATTTCTTTGGCTCCAGAAAGCTTTACTTGGGATACACTTCCGAAGTCGCTTCCTGATGCAAATGGTTTCTATCCAATTCCAGTACCGGGTAAATTTAAAGCGGTGTAAGACTTAGCTTTTCGCAAAGTTTTGAATCGAAATCACGATTTATGGAAAAATATTTCCATGGATCGTGATTTTTTTGTTTTGGCAATATTTCCAAATATGATAAATCGGCTCTTATAAGTAAATGGCCTACATTTTGAGTGTAATGAACTACCTGACTCGGTGGCTTTATTTGTTGTCATAAAGTTTGGTTTTTGCGTTTTATTATGACGTTTTGGGGGAATTTGTAGATGAAAATGTGACGTTTGACCTACATATAGTCTTAAGTATAAGAAGCTTGAATATTTGTTTACTAAACGAATAGGATGGTTATCTAAATTACTTAATAAACCCCCTTATAAAATGAAAAAAATAGTACTAAGCTTTAGTGCGTTGTTACTTACCGCGAGCTACTCCTTCGGTCAAACGGATTTACCACCAAACGCTCTTCCAGGTAAATGTTACGCCAAATGTCTAAAACCAATGGTTTTTGATGAAGAAACTCAAAAATTTACAGCTAAGGAAGCAGCAAATGCGTTTCAAGTGATTCCAGCATCTTTAGGAACAGAAAACATGTCCGTACTTGTGAAAGAGGCTAGTTCAAGATTTAGTGTAAATCAGCCTGTTTTTAAAAGTACCCAAGAAAGTTTTATGACTAGAGAAGCTGCCAACAGGGTGGAGCTAGTACCTAATTCAGGAACATACAAAAGGGCTACAGAACAATACATGTCTTCTCCTGCTTATAAAAGCTTTTCAATTCTTTCATGTGCTGGCGAAAGTGTAAATGGTAGAGCTCTTAATGCAAGAGAACTTAACGAGCCATGTTTTACGGCTATCGAAGAAACCAAATTAGTAAAAGAGGCGTATAAGACCATTGAGGTTATTCCAGCCACCTTTGAGACTATTACTGAAAATGTATTAGTAAAAGAGGCGAGCAAAAGGTTAGAAGTAGTTCCTGCCACTTACAAGACGGAAACAAGAAGATTTCTTACAAATCAAGGATATAGTGTTTTAAATGCTGATAATAGAGTAAGTTTTAAAACAGAAACTGAAAGAATTATGGTGAAGCCTTCTTACGTTAAGTATGAGGTTATTCCTGCTCAGTTTAAAACTGAAAAGCAAACGTTCAAAATTAGAGATGCTGCACCTAGTGTTAGTGGAGCTAAATTGCCAAAGTATAAAACAGTAACAGAGCAATTTTTAGTAAAGGCAGCTAGTAAGACTTATGAAGTGGTACCAGCTACATATAAAACGGAGACGGAAACTATAGTAGTAAGAGAGGCAATTAAAAACCTTAGAAGTACACCAGCAGTTTATGAAACTGTAACAGAAAGAGTTAAAGTAAAAGATTCTTTTACAAAGTATGAGCAAGGAAAAGACCCTTCATGTCTTTCTGCAAATCCAGATGACTGTAGTATCATTTGTTTAGTAGAAGTACCAGCGGTTTATAAAACAATTACTAAGAAAGTCTTAAAAAAGGCTGCGAGTGTATCTGAAACTACTTCACCAGCTCAAACCAAAACAATCACAAGAACAGTTCTTGCAACACCTTCAAGAGTAGTTGAGAAAGAAATTCCTGCTGTTTACAGAACGGTAACTAGACAAGTTTTTGACGGTTACGTAGATAATGCAAAGGGTTCTCTTTCGGGAGCAGCAGCGTTTAAAGATGGTGTTAATACTGCTCAGTATACTACAGTTACCAAAACAGTTTTAGTAAAAGATGCGGAGGTTAAAGAATATACGGTTCCTGCGGTTTATGAAACCATTACGCGTCAGGTACTTGATAAATCAGCATCAGTGGCTACAAACGCGGTTGCTGAAAAGTATCAAACATACAGCGTAGATGTTTTGGCAACGGAGGCTACTGTTCGTGAAGTAGCAATACCAGCAGTATATGTAGCAAAAAGTAGAACAGTTTTAGTTAAGCCAGCAAGTACAAGAGAAATAGAAGTACCAGCTCAGTATAGAACAGTTAAAAAGTACAACTGTAAAGATAATTTAGGTAATTTGGACGGTTCAAATGCATTGGCTTCAAATAAGAATGGCTGTGGAGCAAGAGTTACTAGCCTTGATGTACCTGCAGAATATGCAACTGTGACTAAATACCTGATTGATAAGCAGCCTACTACTAGAGAGGTAGCCATTCCTGCTACTTTCACTACTATTACAAGACAATCTGTTGATAAGATTGCTTCTACTAACGAAAGTACAATTCCAGCGGTATTTACTAATATTAATAAGACAGTTGTGAAAACTCCTGCTACTAGTAAAGAGTCTAAGATTGATGCTGAATTTGATGCATATAGTTTTGCAAGTCTGTCTAGCGAAATTGAGTACAATGACTGGGTAGAAGTATTATGTCAATCAAAAATTACTACAGATAGAATCAGGTCTATTCAAATTGCACTTAGAGACAAGGGATACAATCCAGGTCCTATTGATAATGTATTTGGAAGACAAACAAAAGCAGCTCTTCTTAGATATCAGTTAGATAAGAAGCTTCCTCAAGGAAACTTGAACTTAGAGACATTGAAGTCTCTTGGAGTTGCTTACTAAGTAAGAATTATAAATATGAATCATTAAAAAGGGGCTTGTCCCCTTTTTTAATACCTAAATATCGCTCAAATTTATCCTTATGAAATATACATTAGTGTTTTTGTCTTTGGTTCTTTTCTTTATTGGCTGTACCGTAAAGGCTCCAGTAAAGGTTAAGAATGAAATAGCTCTTTATGAAGGAAGCATTGATGATATTCTACAGGAGGGGCAATTAAAGCAGAAGCCAATATTGATTGATTTTTGGGCAAGCTGGTGTGCTCCATGCATAAGAATGGAAAGAGAAACATATTCAGACCATGTTCTAGATTCATTCATAAAAAAGAACTTTAACATGTATAAGCTGGATGCAGATTCTTTTAATGGATTAGAGGCTGTCGGTAAATATGGTGTGGAGTCTTTTCCTACTCTCATAGTGGCAGATAAAAACGGCAACGAACTTGAAAAAATCGTAGGTTTTTATCTACCTAGTTATTTACAAAACAAGCTAAGAAAGCACGCCAGATAGACTAGGCTTTCTAATCTGCTTAAATCTACTCCCAAATAGTATGATGCGATTTACCACTAGCATCATCTACACGCTTATAGGTATGAGCACCAAAGAAATCACGCTGAGCTTGGATAATATTTGCGGTAGGGTGATTATATAAATTAGCATTCAAATAGTCTAAAGCAGATAAGTGGCAAGGCATCGAAATACCTGAATTAATGCCGGCTGTGGCTATATTTCTTAACGCTTGAAGCTCTGTTGCTAATTTGTCTTTATTCTCCGATAGCAGCAGCGAAGTACTGTTCTTCAAAGTATTTATCAATGTTTCCATTAGCTCAGAACGAATAATACAGCCATTGGTCCAGATTCTAGCAATTTCAGAAAGGTTTAAACCCCATTCGTATTTTGAAGAAGCTTCCGCTATTAGTTCAAAACCTTGCTGATGGTTGACCAATCTTGCCAGTAAATAAGCTTTTTTCAAATCATCTACTTTGGCTTTCGATTGGTTTTCAATTTTAAAGTCAAACTTAGCGGTCATCTCAGTTCGCTTGGTTTTAAAAGCAGATATATACCGGGCAAACAAAGCAGAAGAAATCATAGTGGCAGGAATACCCAGCGTAGCCATAGATTCTGTGGTCCAGCTTCCAGTCCCTTTATTACCAGCTTGGTCAAGAATGATATCTACCATGTATTTATCACCCTCTTTTTTCTTGAGAAGTTTGTAGGTAATTTCTAACAAATAGCTGCTTAGTTCACCTTTATTCCATTCTTCTAAGATGGCTGAAATTTCATCGGGCGATAAGCCATTATTATACCTCATCACAGCAAATACTTCTGCGAGTAGCTGCATTTCGGCATATTCTATACCGTTATGCACCATTTTTATATAATGTCCTGAACCACCTTTGCCTACATAGGTGCAGCAGCCTTTTCCATTTTTGTCTTTTGCGGCGATAGCCTCTAAATAAGGAGCAATTTTGTCATAAGCAGTTTTATCTCCACTCGGCATGATAGATGGCCCTTTTAAGGCACCTTTTTCTCCACCAGAAACACCAGTGCCTATAAATTGAATTCCTTTTTCGGCTAATTCTGCACCACGTCTTTCTGTATTGGTAAAGTGGGAGTTTCCTCCGTCAATAATTACATCACCTTCATCTAATAAATCGGAAAGTTCACTGATTACATAATCTGTTACCTTACCAGCATTCACCATTAAGAAAACTCTTCTTGGCTTTTCTAGCGACTGTACAAAACCTCGCATGTCTTCAAAACCTTTCGCAGTTTTTAATTCATCAAACTCATTTATGAATTTATCTGCTACTTTTTCTTCACTTCCTTTTAAGTAACGGTTATATAGAGCTAGGTTAAAACCGTGGTTTGCAAGGTTTCTTGCAAGGCTTTTTCCCATTACGCCTAATCCAACTAATCCGAATTCTTGAGTAGGTTTTGCCATTTGATTTGTAATGTCTTTTATAATGTTTTCAGGGTTTTGGTCTATAGAAATATGAAGTCCGTAATTCGGTACTTCCAGTGTTTCAAATTGTGATTTAAGTAAGCCGGGTGGCATAAAGTGGTCTTTACGAGCTTTCATGCGACCATCTATCAGGTCAAAAGAACCTTCTAGGTAAACTAGGTAGGCGTCGTTCCCCGTATTCTTGAATAATATTTCTCTGTACTTTTCTTTAAGGGCGGAGCAAGCAAAAACGCCACCTTCTTTGGACGCAAGAGCTTTTTTATTGATAGACTCTAGCCAACCTTGGCGGTCGTCATCATTTAAGGGAGTGCCTTCACTCATCTTATCAATATTGGCTTGTGGGTGGAAATCATCACCGTCATAAAACGGAACGTTTAACTCCTTTGCCAATAGCTCTCCAACTGTAGATTTTCCACAACCGCTAACCCCCATTATAAATACTATCATGTGAAATGCTAAATTTGAGCAAAGAAAGCAAAACATAGTTTTTTTAACTAAGAATACTGCAATAGATTCCGCTTTGGGAAGAAATCCAGTAGTTTTGCATAGCAAAAATTAAGTTTTATGAATCTGATAGACAAAATCAAAGGTTTAGCCGCCGACCAATTTGAAGACTCCGTAGCCATTAGAAGGCATTTACACGCTAATCCTGAGCTGTCTTTTCATGAGCATGAAACTTCTGCTTTTGTTGTTGAGAAATTGACTGAAATGGGCTTAAAGCCTGAGCATGGTATTGCAGGTACAGGTGTAGTAGCTCTTATTGAAGGCAGAAACCCTTCTAAGAAAGTAGTGGGTTTACGAGCTGATATGGACGCTTTACCGATTTTTGAAGCAAACGATATTTCTTATAAATCGAAGAATGAGGGTGTGATGCATGCTTGTGGGCATGATGTACATACTACATCTTTACTCGGCACAGCTAAGATATTGACAGCTCTAAAAGACGAATTTGAAGGAACTGTCAAATTGGTTTTTCAGCCTGCTGAAGAAAAAGCACCAGGCGGAGCTTCTATCATGATAAAAGAAGGTGTTTTAGAAAACCCAAGACCTAATGGTATGCTTGGGCAACATGTGGCTCCTAATATTCCTGTAGGGAAAATAGGTTTTAGAGAGGGCATGTATATGGCTAGTACAGATGAAATTTATTTGACAGTGAAAGGGCAGGGTGGACATGGAGCAGCCCCAGACCAATGCATTGACCCTATTTTAGTGGCTTCGCACATTATTGTTGCTTTGCAGCAAATAGTCTCAAGAAACAGAAAACCTACCAATCCGTCTGTTTTGACCTTTGGTAAAATAGTGGGTTTAGGTGCTACTAACGTTATTCCGAACGAAGTCAAGATTGACGGTACGTTTAGAAACATGAATGAAGAATGGCGAGAAAAAGGCCTAGGGCTTATCAAAAAAATGGCAGAAACCATGGCTGAGTCTATGGGAGCTACTTGTCAATTTGAAGTTATAAGAGGGTATCCATACTTAGAAAACAATCCTGAGTTGACAAGAAAAATTAGAAAAGCAGCGGAGGCTTATATGGGTAAAGAAAACGTGGTAGACCTTGACTTATGGATGGCAGGGGAAGATTTCGCGTTTTACTCTCAAGTGGTAGACTCTTGTTTTTATAGATTAGGTACTAGAAACGAAGCCAAAGGAATAGTTTCTGGTGTACACACACCTACTTTTAATGTAGACGAAAACGCCATAGAAATAGGAATGGGCTTAATGGCTTGGAATGCGGTAAGTGAGCTGGCGAATAACTAATAGACGTTTAATTCCATATCATCCACTTCGTTTATTTTAGATAGGTCAAGTACATATTCTGAATTCACAGGCTTAAGCATAGTTTTAAACTTTGCTCCCCAGTTTAGTTCTGAGTATAAATAAGATTTCCTGACATGTACGGGGTCGGTCATGGTGTCATTTATGGCTTCTATAGATACTATAAACTCGCCATCACACTTTTTCAGGCTTTCGGCAGTTTCTCCATAGAGTATACTTTCTTTGGTAATAGGATGCACCACTGTCCAGGCAGTAGGTAAAAAGAGTACAGTAGACCGTTCAGTGTCTAGACTGTAATATCTTCTTACTGTTCCCTGCTCATTTGTCTCGTTTCTAGAGAAAATGAAATTTACTTTCACATTCATTAGTTGGTTGTGCTTTTCATTCGCAATACGAAACATTAGACCATTGATATCTAAATAAGGACTTATAATGGCCGAGGAAGAAAACATGAGTTTCGGATTTGGTCTAGAAAACCTACCATAGAGCAAACCTGTCATGATGGAGAAAATAATCAAACCAAACATAGCTTCAGCAGCGGCTACTGAGCTAGTGAGGTAACCAGCGGGACTAATTTTACCATAACCTACTGTGGTGAGTGTTTGACTAGAAAAGAAAAAGGCTTCCCAAAAATCGGATAAACCATCTTCCTGCGAAATACCATGTAGTTTTTCTACACCAATGGCATAGTAAATGGCTCCAAAAATAAGATTGACAAAGAGGTAAAATAGGATTATCAATATCCCAAACTTTAGCCAGTGCATTCTAATCAAGCGATGATAGATATTGCTTTTGGCTTCAAAAGATTGATTAAGTTTTCTAACATTAAACTGACCATCTGGATTTACCAAACGAGCTTGTTCGCTGGTCGCTTTAGTTCCAAAACCGAGGTCTTCTCTGCTTTTTTCCTTCTCTACTAGTGATTCTTTGGAACTTCTCATAATCGCAAATTAACTATTGCTAGAGTAAACATTGATAGATTTTTGAAACAAAAAGGTGGCAGGTTTGAAATAGAAAATAAAAAAATGAAAAAAAAGAGAACTCCGAATAGATTATTGTTTAATAAATAGTACATTTGATTAAACAAAAAGAAACAGATGTCAAGTTTTCTTGTAATTGGTGGTTCTTCGGGTATAGGTTTGGCTTTGGTTACAAAGCTTAGTCAAGAAGGGCATACGGTTTACAGTACATTTAATACTACTCAAAAAGAGGATTTTGACAATGTCATTTATCGAAAGCTAGATGTGTTAAGTGATTCGCTAGATTTAGATGTTTTGCCTGAAAGTCTTGATGGTTTTGCATATTGCCCAGGCAGTATTAATCTGAAACCTTTTGCACGTTTTAGTGCGGAAGATTTATTAGAGGATTATAGGCTTCAGGTGGTGGGGGCAACAGAGATACTGAAGTCAATTTTACCTCATCTTAGAAAATCGAATAAAGCATCCGTCTTGTTTTTTTCAACCATTGCGGTGCAGCAAGGTTTTAGTTTTCATAGTCAAGTGTCGGCCTCAAAAGGGGCTTTAGAAGGTTTAACAAGAGCCTTGGCAGCAGAACTAGCTCCTAGTGTACGAGTTAACGCAATAGCTCCGTCGCTAACAGAAACGCCATTGGCCAATAGGCTGATTAATACAGCTGTTAAAAAAGAAGCACAGGCCGAGAAAAATCCCTTAAAGAGGATAGGTTCGGTAAACGATATAACGGAAGCAGCAGCTTTTTTACTTAGTGATAAATCCAGTTGGGTAACTGGTCAAATTATACATGTAGACGGCGGTTTATCTGCCATTAAATTTTAAAAATATGTTTAGCATTTTCAAAAAGAAAACGGAAGAAGAAAAACTCTACGGCAAGTACATGTCATTACTAGAAGAAGCCAGAAATCTTTCTCGCTCTAATAGACGAATGAGTGATGCCAAATTCATGGAAGCCGAAGAGGTTTTGAAAAAAATGGATTTAAGCAGAGCCTAATTTTTAATCATTTTTTAGCGAGAAAGGCCTTGTGCTGGTAGCTGTACCCCATTCTTTATTTGGTACATCGCTCATCTCAAAGTTTAGTTCTCCGCCATTCATTAGGTCAAAGTGACTTAAAAATGTCTTGTCCATTTCTTTACCATTATAGGTAAGTGATTTAATATAGATTTTACCTTCACTAGCACCTGGTGCATTAATAACAAGTTTATTACCGCTTTCAAGGCTTAGGGTAAGCTTATCGAATCTTGGTCCTGAAATGACATATTCAGGTACAGATGGACTCACAGGATAAAAACCCATAGCCGCAAACACATACCAAGCCGACATTTGACCGGCATCATCATTTCCACTCAACCCTCCTATTTCAGCACTATATTCTTTTCGCATAATGTCAGACACTAGTTTCTGCGTTTTCCATGCTTGACCTGAGTAGTTATATAAGAAAGGAATTTGATGCCCAGGCTCGTTTCCATGCCAGTATTGCCCTTTTGCATGAAATCTATCTAGGTTAGCGTTAAACTCCGTTTCACCACCCATAATTTCCATTAAACCAGCTACATCATGCGGTACATACCAAGTGTATTGATAAGGCGTTCCCTCAGTGATATAAGGCATTCTGGTATACTTATTATAATTATCGGTAAAGTTACCATCGGCAAATTTCCCTTTCACCGTAGAGTCGGCAGGGCTATATACGTTAGCATAGTTTAACGCTCTTTTTCTTAGTATCTCAGCGTTTTTAGCATCGCCCTTTTTCTTGGCAATTTGGCTCAAAGCAAAATCATCAAACGAGTATTCTAAGGTTCTAGAAACCTGCTCACCTTTATGGAAAGACTCCAATACTTTATCTTCTAAAGGAATGTAGCCATGTTTTAAGTAAGACGCTAAAGCTCTTCTTCCTTTACCGTTTTTATATTCTTCAATGGTTTCAGGCGACTCAAAAGCATTTTTTAATAAGAAACTGTACTGCTCATCAGTAATGTCAATTAGGTCTTTCATGTATGCATCAGCTATGGTGGTGATGGCGTGGTCGCCAATCATAGCACTGGTATAGCTGTTCCAACATGGGAAAATAGGCAACCAGCCGCCTTGCTCTGCCATAGAGAAAAGGCTCTGCATCATATCAGCACTGGCTTTTGGTTTTAAAATACTGAATAACGGATGCGAGGCACGGTAAGTATCCCACATAGAGTAGTCGCTAAAATAATCGCCTTTTCCGCTGTTAAGTATTTGAGAGCCTCCGGCAAAACTAGGGTAGGAGCCGTCCACATCATTATAGGTTCGTGGCTGTAAAAAACTATGGTACAATGCCGTGTAAAACTTCACTTTGTCGTCTTTTACGGTACCTTCTACTTCAATTTTTGATAATAGGCCTTCCCAAGCTTCTTGAAGGTTTTTTTGGGCTTGGTCAAAATTAAGGGAAGTGGTTTCAGCTTCAAGGTTTTTGCGAGCTTGCTCAATACTGACAAATGAGGTACCTATTTTAACATAAACAACCTCGTTTTTTTCGGCAGAAAATGAAACATAAGCACCAATGTCTTTTTGGTCTTTTATTTCCAGTTGATTCTCTAAAACCTCACTACCACTATAAACGCCAGATTTGTCAAAATTCCTTTCTATTTGAGCTACAAAATAACCGCTAAAACCAGCAGATTCACCCCAGCCTTGGTATATTCTGTGTACAGGATTATAACCTACTATTTCATTGGTCTCTTTGTTTATTTTGACATAGCCTTCTCCTTCATCAGAGTTTGGGTTTAGCACTAAATGTGCTTCACCTTCTTTTTCAAAAGTGAATTTGAAAAGACCACTTCTTTTAGTAGCGGTTAGTTCTGCTTTTATCCCATAATCATTTAAATACACCTCATAAGCGTAAGGATTCGCTTTTTCTGTATCATGGCTAAAAGTGCTTGCTCTTTCTTCTGGTAGCCATTTTAAGGGGCCTGAAATAGGCATAATGGTCATGCTGCCATAATCTTGAACACATGAACCGCTTAGCCAGTGACTTCCTCTAAAACCCTGAAAAAGGGAATCTGTGTAGTAATAAGGAGCCAAACATTTTTTCTCTGTGTCTTTCGTCTGTGGTGTCCAGTTGGTCATACCAAAAGGAGTGGTAACGTAAGGAACTACTTGAGCATTATTCTCTTTGTTTTCTCCATGTTCTAGAGCACTTTCGGTGGTAGCTGCGGCAGTACCAATTAGCGGATTGACGTAGTCAACAAGTTGAGCTTGTTTTTCTGTTGGTTTACAAGAAAACCCTAAGATAAAGAGAGTGATTAGGCTTAAGTATTTCATAGTTCGTTTTGGGTTGAATAGAGTAGATTTTTTTAGGTCAATAGATTGACAAAAAGTATTTTCTTTACAATTATACTTACTAATATTAATTTGACCTTAGTGGGTAGGGATAAATCATATTAAGTCGCAATTTTTCGTCTAAATCACGACCAAATAGTATAGTTTTCATAAAAAAGACTCCATATAAAGTATATAGAGTCTTTTGAAACAAAGTGTTTACTACGAAATTTAAATACTTGTGGCCAGCTCAGCGGCTTCTTTAATAGCAAGTTTGGCATCTAACTGAGCGGCTATATTGGCTCCGCCAATCAAATGCACAGATTTACCAGCAGCCTTAAGTTCTTCAAACATAGCTCTCAGCGGCTCTTGTCCGGCACAAACTACCACATTGTCAACAGGGATAACTTGTACTTGTTCATCTACTTCTATATAAAGTCCTTCGTCGTCTATTTTTAGGTATTTGGCTCCGCCAATAAGGTTTACCTTTTTCATGGCCAAACTAGAGCGGTGAATCCAACCTGTGGTTTTACCAAGGTCTTTTCCGTGCTTTCCTGACGAACGCTTTAATAAGTAAATTTCACGAGGCGAGGGTAGTGGTTGGGCAGCTTCTGCCAAAGCACCTTCATGCTGATAGGTCATGTCGACACCCCATTCTTTCATGTAATCTTCTACATTTAGGCTTACGGAATCGTGCGACATGTCGTGAGCGAGGTACTCTGCCATATCAAAGCCAATTCCTCCTGCACCCAGAATAGCCACACGTTTTCCTACAGGTTTCTTTTTATATAGAACATCGGCGTAGTTTAATACTTTTGGATGGTCTGCACCTTCAATTTTTATCTTTCTCGGGCTCACGCCAGTTGCCAAAATGATTTCGTCGTAATTAGCATTTGACAGCTTTTCTAAAGTGGCTTTGGTATTTAAATTCACATTGACGCCAAACTTCTTTAGCATTTCACCGAAATAGCGGATGGTTTGAGCATATTCTTCTTTCCCCGGAATTTCTTTAGCCATATTAAACTGACCGCCTATTTGTGGCTCCGCCTCAAACAAATGTACCTCATGTCCTCTTTTAGCCGCGGTTGTGGAGAATTCCAAACCTGCAGGTCCAGCACCTACCACAGCTATTTTCTTTTTCTGGGTAGTAGGCAAATGATTTAACTCCGTTTCATGACATGCTCTAGGATTAACAATGCAAGAGCAAACCTGCATGGTAAACGTATGGTCAAGGCAAGCCTGATTACAGGCTATACAAGTATTGATTTCTTGAGGTCTATTTTCCATGGCTTTTAAGACCAACTCAGGGTCTGCTAAAAAAGGTCTAGCCATAGAAACCATGTCGGCACAGCCTTCTTCCAAAATGTTTTCTGCCACATCGGGCATATTGATACGGTTGGTAGCTATAAGCGGAATATTTACTTCGCCCATCATTCTTTTGGTAACCCACGCAAAACCACCTTTTGGTACAACCGTACCTATGGTAGGAATGCGAGCCTCATGCCAACCGATACCTGTATTAATAATAGTAGCTCCTGCTTTTTCTACTTCTTTGGCGAGTTGCACAGCCTCTTCCCAAGTACTGCCGTCCTTCACCAAGTCTAACATAGAAAGACGATAAATGATGATAAAGTTATCGCCTACCGCAGCCCTAGTTCTTCTGATTATTTCTAAAGGAAACTGAATTCTGTTTTCATAAGAGCCTCCCCATTTGTCGGTTCGTTTATTTACTTTCTTTACTATAAATTGATTTATCAAATAACCTTCAGAACCCATTATTTCAACACCATCATAATTGGCATATTGAGCCATTTTTGCACAGTTGACGTAGTCTTCTATGGTTTTTTCTACTTCTTCCCCAGTTAAACCTCTGGCAGGAAAAGGAGAAATAGGAGCTTTGGTATCACTGGCAGAAACATTGTTTTCTGTATAACCGTAACGGCCTACATGCAGTATCTGCATACAGATTTTTCCGCCTTCTTCATGCACTGCGGAGGTTACTATTTTATGCTCTTCTGCTTTTTCTTCGGTATCTAAAGCTTCGCCAAAAGGCAATGCCAAACCTTCTTTGCTAGGGGCTATTCCCCCTGTTACTATAAGGGCCACTTGTCCTTTTGCTCTTTCTCTATAAAAGGCTGCTAGTTTTTCATGGCCGCCAGGAAGGTCTTCCAGCATAGTATGCATGGAGCCCATTAAAACACGGTTTTTTAGCGTAGTAAAGCCTAAGTCTAAAGGTTCTAGGAGTTTAGGGTATTTTGTCATTTGTTGATGTTTATTATAAGAAGGCAAAATTTAAGAATAAGATTTCAAAAGGAGTGGAATAATCATATTATTCTTTGATTTTTTATGAATAAACGAATTGAGGCTTATGCTGGAAAACGGAATTTACTTTAATATAAAATTCTCCATACTTCATTAATTTATCTCATAGATAATATTTATTTGAAACCGAGCCAATATCAAGATCTTAGTTCTGAGCAGGCGGATATACAGAATGTGTTATTTTTGTTTTTAAGATGCAGGACTAAAATTACCTATTGTGATGACTTTCCTAAGGCCTTCTTGTCGGCAGACAGAGAGACTTTGCTGAGGGAAGATATTAATGGAGGCTTTCGTCTCAGAACTATTTAATCTAAAACTGACCTAAGCGAGCAGGATAGACATTGGCAAATATAAGATGACGTTCTTGGGTGATTAGCTTTTAATAGAGGATTTAAACCCTTAACTATTCGCTTAATAACTTTTCGGCAAAATGATTCATCATTGTTTCTACCTCATTGAAGTCATTTTCTTGGACAGAAATATCTGTTAAGCTGGGAAGGTGATTTGCAAAATAGATGTGATCGTTTGACATCTCAAATAGGTTTGCGGCTAATGCAAAAGGGTATTTGAAGTTTGGGTTAATCTCTGAGATTACCTGAGAAACCGTATTAGTTAGATTTTTATAACCACTAAAAAAACCTTTAGAGTTTTCCTTGTCAACCTCTTTAGTCCTATATGCTTTCACACCTTCGGAAATTACGATGTTGTGCAGTTTACTCTCATTCACATATGCTACATTAGGGTTTTCTATAAAAGCAGAAACAAAGGAATGGATGATAATCTTAAGTTTTTTTCTAGGGTCATCTATGTTAAGGGTATTTATGCTGATAAGGTAACTAACCCACTCCCAGTACCAGTTTACTAGATAGATTAGTAATAGGTGTTTATTCTCGAAATACCTATAAATAGAAGCCTCCGTAGAGTTTATTTTCTGAGCCAATTTTTTGAAAGTAAAAGATTCAAAACCAAACTCTTCAATCATAACTATGCTGTATTGGATGATTTTTCTACCAAGTTTGGAATCTTGGGGTTCTTTGATGTATAAACCCTTATTTAACGATATTTTTATTTCTACGCTCATTTTATTGCTTTCAAAAGAATAAGTAAGGCTCATTTTTTTGCGATTGCAAATCTAAGGAAAAAAAATACTATTATTTTAGATAGTATTACTATCATTTTAAATAGTGTTAGTATATTTGCCGAGGTTTTTTATCAAACTTTATAAAAATGAACAATCTATTCTCAAATTTAAAAAGCGATATCCCTTCGAGTGTTGTCGTTTTCTTTGTGGCCTTGCCTTTGTGCCTTGGTATTGCACTTGCTAGTGGTGCTCCTCTTTTCTCTGGATTGATAGCTGGTATAGTGGGTGGTGTAGTAGTGGGTGCTCTCAGTGGTTCTAATTTAGGTGTGAGTGGCCCGGCGGCTGGTCTAGCAGCCATCGTACTTTCAGCCATTGGTACCTTAGGTAGCTATGAAAACTTCCTTGTGGCAGTAGTTCTTGGTGGTATTATTCAGTTAATATTTGGTTTTTTGAAAGCAGGGGTTATTGGCCATTATTTCCCTTCCTCTGTTATTAAAGGAATGCTGACAGGTATAGGTATAATCATTATCCTTAAGCAAATTCCTAACTTCTTTGGATATGACGAAGCTTCGGCTTGGGACCTTGAGTTTTTTGAAATTGATGGTGGTAACACCTTCTCAGAACTGTTTACCATGCTTGGTAACATACATCCAGGAGCTGCCTTAGTTGGCGTTATGAGTTTGTTTATTCTAATTGTTTGGGATAGCGTACTTAGTAAAAAAGGAAAAATATTTCAAATAATTCCAGGGCCGTTTGTAGCGGTAGCTGCAGGTATTCTCTTTTATGTTTTAACCAAAGGCAGTGAAGTGTTGTCTATTGGAGGAAAACACATGGTAAGTGTTCCTATTCCTGAAGATGCGGCTTCTTTTTTAGGGCAGTTTAGCTTTCCAAACTTTTCTGCCATTACGGACCATCAGATTTGGGTGGTTGCTTTTACTATTGCACTAGTGGCAAGTATAGAAACGCTATTAAGTGTGGAAGCCACAGACAAACTAGACCCACATAAGAATGTAACTCCTACCAACAGAGAGCTTTTAGCCCAAGGTACAGGAAATATTATATCTGGTTTAATAGGTGGTTTGCCTATTACACAGGTGATTGTGCGTAGTTCTGCCAATATTCAATCTGGCGGTAAATCAAAAATGTCGGCTATACTTCACGGCTTTTTACTTCTTACCTCGGTAATAGTAATTCCAGGGCTGTTAAACATGATTCCGCTTTCTGTATTGGCCGCTATACTTTTAGTGGTAGGTTATAAACTTGCTAAACCAGCCTTGTTTAAACAAATGTATAATCTTGGCTGGCACCAATCTGTTCCTTTCATCGTAACTATATTAGGAATTGTCCTTACAGATTTACTTTTTGGTATTGGATTAGGTTTGGCAGTTGGTGTTATTGTTATCCTTTTCAGAAGCTATCAAAACTCACATTTCTTACACAAAGAGGAAAACGGGAAAGGTGGGAAAATCAAAATGGCTCTTGCCGAAGAAGTTACGTTTTTTAATAAAGGAGCTATCTTATATGAACTGGAGAACCTACCGCATCATTCACATTTAGAATTAGACGTTAGGCAAACAAAGTTTTTAGACTATGACATTGTAGAAATTTTAGAAGATTTTGTTATTAAAGCTAAAGAAAGAGACATAAGTATAGAGCTAATTAGAGAAAGTGGGACTATCCATAATCCACCTAGCTATAGAGAACTTTTCATAACTAAAAGAAAAACAGGTAAACTAAAAAACATAAAATAATATGAAAGCACATACAAAAGAGACACAGGCTACCATGACGCCTCAAAAGTCATTAGAATACCTTAAAGAAGGAAATGCTAGATTTCAGAATAATCTAAAAGCAAATAGAAATTTGCTAGAGCAGGTAAACGATACGAGCGATGGACAGTTTCCATTTGCTACTATCTTGAGCTGTATTGACTCTAGGGTTTCTGCTGAGTTGGTTTTTGACCAAGGTTTAGGTGATATTTTTAGCATACGTATTGCCGGAAACTTTGTGAATCCAGATATTCTTGGTAGCATGGAGTTTGCGTGTAAACTGGCAGGAACCAAACTAGTAGTAGTATTAGGTCATACTGCCTGCGGTGCCGTAAAGGGAGCATGTGATGATGCAAAGCTTGGTAACCTTACTGGAATGTTGGCTAAAATAAAACCTGCTGTTGACGCCATTACAGAGCCTAAAGACCCAAGCATACGTAACTCAAAAAATATGGAATTTGTGGATAATGTATCTGCTAAAAACGTACTGTTGACTATAGATAATATCAGAAAAGATAGCCCTGTATTAGCAGAAATGGAATCAAATGGTGAAATAAAAATAGTTGGTGCCATGTATGATATAAATAATGGTGAAGTAGTTTTTTACGAATAAGAAGTAAAATACGGAACACCTAATGCAGGTGCCTTACACAGATTATCAATAAAAAAACCACCTTCAAGGGTGGTTTTTTATATTGATAGCTTTCAATTCTCTATTTTTAGAGGTGATTCTCAACTAGAACCAGAACATCACACCTAAATCTAAAGTTGTGAATAGCTTTCAATTCTCTATTTTTAGAGGTGATTCTCAACTCAAACCAACTATTAAGATGAAAAAAGTAGTTGTGAATAGCTTTCAATTCTCTATTTTTAGAGGTGATTCTCAACAGTATAGGAGGTATAATAGCCGCAGTTGAGTTGTGAATAGCTTTCAATTCTCTATTTTTAGAGGTGATTCTCAACTCTTTCCTTCTTTCTCCTTCTGGCTCTGTTGTTGTGAATAGCTTTCAATTCTCTATTTTTAGAGGTGATTCTCAACAATGGATAAAAAAACGGAATGCCTTGGCGAGTTGTGAATAGCTTTCAATTCTCTATTTTTAGAGGTGATTCTCAACCATGGAATTTACCTAAACAAGATAGAGGAGTTGTGAATAGCTTTCAATTCTCTATTTTTAGAGGTGATTCTCAACTTATGTGTGTATATCCTGATGTGTCAATATGTTGTGAATAGCTTTCAATTCTCTATTTTTAGAGGTGATTCTCAACATAAGAACCTTTACTAGTAACTGAGCCTATGTTGTGAATAGCTTTCAATTCTCTATTTTTAGAGGTGATTCTCAACTGTTGATAAGATTTGTGCACAAATCTATAGTTGTGAATAGCTTTCAATTCTCTATTTTTAGAGGTGATTCTCAACCCTAGACATTATCCCCTTGATATTGTAGGTGTTGTGAATAGCTTTCAATTCTCTATTTTTAGAGGTGATTCTCAACACTAAACAGGCCAGTTATAAATTCAGGGTGTTGTGAATAGCTTTCAATTCTCTATTTTTAGAGGTGATTCTCAACACTCGTTTTGCTTGGCAAACCACGCCAAAGTTGTGAATAGCTTTCAATTCTCTATTTTTAGAGGTGATTCTCAACCATTAAAGCCAACCCTACCAAGTCAAGAAGTTGTGAATAGCTTTCAATTCTCTATTTTTAGAGGTGATTCTCAACGTAACAAAAAAGAACAAAGAACTAGCCAGAGTTGTGAATAGCTTTCAATTCTCTATTTTTAGAGGTGATTCTCAACACCCGGCAATGCAGGATGGAACTTCGCCGTGTTGTGAATAGCTTTCAATTCTCTATTTTTAGAGGTGATTCTCAACTGCACGAGAGTACCACTATAGTGGCTCATAGTTGTGAATAGCTTTCAATTCTCTATTTTTAGAGGTGATTCTCAACTTAATGGTTTTATACTTTTTTCATAGCTCTGTTGTGAATAGCTTTCAATTCTCTATTTTTAGAGGTGATTCTCAACTTTAGTAAGTAGGGCGAGTGCTACGGCTTTGTTGTGAATAGCTTTCAATTCTCTATTTTTAGAGGTGATTCTCAACGCCTGCCGTGGAGCAGGAGGGTACAGTGAAGTTGTGAATAGCTTTCAATTCTCTATTTTTAGAGGTGATTCTCAACGATTAATGGAAGAATTGGAAGCCTGCAAAGTTGTGAATAGCTTTCAATTCTCTATTTTTAGAGGTGATTCTCAACTTATACAGGATAACGACATGAAAACAGACAGTTGTGAATAGCTTTCAATTCTCTATTTTTAGAGGTGATTCTCAACGAAATATCAAATAAGGGGAACTTCTAGTGTGTTGTGAATAGCTTTCAATTCTCTATTTTTAGAGGTGATTCTCAACTTAATAAAAGAGTTAAGGAATTACACGTGGTTGTGAATAGCTTTCAATTCTCTATTTTTAGAGGTGATTCTCAACAGACCTGCCTATAAAGGGCTGGTCTGTTGTGGTCTATGAAGTTTTCTAGGGATGAAAAATGGATAGTGAAATTAGAATAACTCTAATTGATTTATAGGTTTCTCTAATTCAGATAGTTTAGTGCCAATAAATAAGTCCATTAGACCAAATTGCCTATCCGTAATTTTTAAGATACCTACTTTTCCTTTTTTTGGCAATTTCTTCTTTACTCTTTCTCCATGTACTACAGCGTTTTCTTTACTCGCACAAAAACGGGTGTAAATAGAAAACTGAAACATGTCAAAACCATCTTTAATCAGACTTTTTCTGAATTTAGCTGCTATGCTTCTTTCTTTTTTAGTTTCTGTTGGTAAGTCAAAAAAAACAAGTACCCACATGCTTCTATACTGATTTAGTCTTGAGAAATTATTTTCCATATTCGGGGATTAAAAGTTTCCTACGTTCACCTTTAAAGCATTCTACCAGCGAATTGGTGGTTCTACTCATGGCCACCATAAGCGGGCTCACTTTCCCATCTATAAAGACATTTACTACAGGAATGGATAATAAAGCTTTTTTATGCTCTTTGGTGAGTTCCGAAATGTCATTAGTGCTATTCATAAGTTCTAGCACTCCTGCATCCACATAAGGTCTGTAAGGCTCCATGAGGTCATCTGCCAAGCAGAAAGCGTTATACTTACTTTTATGATGAATTCCAAGGCTAGGCAGTAAACCACTTGAAACTATAGCTCGGGCTGTAATGGCTCTTAGTATAGCATAGCCATAATTTAAGAGGTTATTTGGAGCTTCACCATCACGGTCTCTTTTGAAACCAACATTGCCAAATATATTTTTCCAAAAGTAAGCGGCCGCTCTAGCTTCGTGGTTTTGAGCATCTCCAGATGTTACTGATTTAGCCCAGTATTTCATGTTTTCAGTGGCTACTCCGTTGTTTTCAAGTAATACGGCTTGATTATGTATTTTTTGACTAATAGTTTGCTGCCAAAGGTTCTTTTTTAAGGGTAAACTAGCCTCTATTTGCCATCGATACCTTTCAGATTGTTCTGTATGACCTACGTAGGGAAGAAGCTGCCCTGCGGGCATGTGATGGCTATTACAGTTTATAAGAGCCACTTTAGCTTCCATCAGTTTTTCTAGCAAAACGCTAGTAAGTGTAATTTGCCGATGTTCTATAAGCACAAGTCCTAAGTCCTCAATGGGAACGCTTACCGAAGTGCGTTCCTCATTGGGATAGGTAATAACTAGTTGTTCGTTTTTGGTACTTAAGTAAGCTTTGCTTTCTAAAAGAATGGTACGTTTTATCATGGCTATGGATGTTAGCTATCAGTATGTTAGCCAATATCACGCCAAACTAAAATAGGTACTTTATGGATCCGTCAAGTGTGATTTGGAAGTCTTTATCTTCAATTAGAAAGTTAAAGTTACTTTTAGCAAGTAATAATTTAGGAGCCGTAAAATCTTGAGAGAATTGCGAAAAACCATTTTTACCTCTTTTACCAAATTCTTTCTCAGGAAATGCTTTTAGTAGTTGTTCATCGGTTCGGGCTTCTAAATGATGGGCAAAAGTCATTCTTCCGTCTTTCATAAACTTAACTATCGAATACAACCTTTTAGATAAATCTTCTTCTGATAATTCTTTAACCTCTTCTCTAGATTCAATAAAGAATATAACTCTCATTTGTGGTTTAAGTATGGCTCTTAAATTGAGTTTATCTCCACTTTTATTAATTTGCTTTGTTTCTTCTAATTCAATTGAATTATTATCATTTATTTTAGAAAGTTGAGCTAATTGAAAAAGGTTTATTATTTCAAAGTCACGAATAACTTTTTGTTTTACAATTCCTTCATAGAGAGCATAGGCATAATTTTCTCCATTTGCCGCGTAATAAAAATGTTTATAATCGTGTTTAGACAGGTATGTTTGCTTTTTTATTTCAAGAGGTTCGGATATTGCGGACCAACATCTAGCTCGTCTAATCTTATTAACACGCTCTCCTTTTTTATCTAGCATATAGACACCATCGGCTATAGTCTGAGCTAATGTTCTACCCATTAATTGCCTTTCTATCATTTTTGCTAAATGTGGGTCGACTAATTCATCTAGTTTTTTTATAGTCTCAATTGGTTTTCTAAGTACATACTTGAAACCCTCATTTTTTTGCTCGATCATAAACTCCCCTGTCTGGTCTCTTATAGGTCGCCCTTCTTCATCCCGTTGAACCACCTTTATTTTCCCATAAAAAGTATCTAAATGAAGCTGACCTCTAATGGAGTCACCTGTCATAATTCTTTCCTTGACGTTTCCTTCAGTATCTTTGAATAAAACAATCTGTCCCTTTTTTCGGATCTTCTTTTTTGCTGGAGTTAGAGACTGGTCTTTATCGGCTAAGTTATTTATAAGTATACTTTTTTCTATGTTATTTAAGAGACTGAATTTAAAACCAGGGAAAGGAGACTCATGATATTGAGCACCTCTATTCTCTTCTTCATATTTATAGGCTTTTTTTAGTATTTCACCTGCTTTTTTAGGAGTTGGGATTAATGTTAGAATGGCAGCATCAACAGCATGATGATGATGCTTATCTCTACTTTTCTTCTCTGTTTTTGGTACAGATTGGTAAATTTTTCTAAATGCTGATGTGGTGCTACCTTTTTGTATATCAACTCTTTTAAAAATAGTTTTGAGATAATGAAAAGCGTATTTCGAAATTATTTGCGTATCAACTAATTGGCTGTTTTTAAAACCTTCTGGAATATCAACCCTTGTAAATCGGTCAACCTTGTTGTACCAATATTTGTGCTCCATTTGAAGTAAATGCCTTTGCCTAATAGCTCGGTCTTTTGACTCTTTGTCTTGAGCATTTTTAGTTTGAATTAACGTTGCTTTGATTCTTAAATCTAGATTTTCGATTTTCTTCTGCCAAGCCTGCAATCGAGGTAAAATAGCTAAACCTTCTTTTGTATCTTTTAAATAGTTTGGAAGCTGCGTTGGGATTTTAACGCCTTTTACCTTTCTGTTGTAATCGGCAAAGCAAACAGTTTGATTGGCAAGCGAATTATCAAAAGATTGACTCCTTGGAATGGTATGTTCAAAATCAATAATGTTATTGTTGAACAAATCAGTTAGTTTGATCGCTTTTCCAGTGTATAAACAAAAGCATTGCTGTTCCTTCCAAAGTCTATATTTTTTTAATGCATCTTTAGTCACATTTACAGTTCTCAAAATTTCATCACTGTTTTCTAATTGTTCGTGCCAAAGCCTAAACTTTGTTTTATCTGTTTCATTCTCGGGGTGAGCATTTCCGATAAACTCGGGGTCTTTAATAAGTTCAGCAATCGCGATTGAATATTCTCTGTTTTGGGCTTCTCTATTTCTTTGATAGGATTCAATAGCCCATCTCATATTGGAGTCATTTAGCTCTCTAGCTACTTCAACAACTATTCGGGTATCATTATCTATTTTGCCCATCTCTACTAGATTGTTAATACATCTTCTAAGATGATAGAGGGTTTTATAAGCCATAGGGTTTTTAAACGCTCTAGTTTTAGGGCTCTTTAGTAGTTCAGTATCCTCATTGCTAGGATAAATGTCTATCTGAGATGGATGGTATAACTTTTCAAAGTTAGTTGGCTTAATTTCATTGAAATTAGATTTTAACCATTTTTTTATATCCTCTATTAGCTTTGAGGGTTTGATATGTTTTCTTTTTATTTCTTTAAAGAATGCTTGATAAAGGGAGCTTACCGAATTTAGATAGTCATTCTTCTTGTCTTCGTTAAATGATTGCCAGTAGTTTAAACCAAAATACTCAATACAAGCTTCTAAGACATCTTGAAGGTCGGAATCGTCCAGTTCGTAGTCAAAGTCTTTGTATGCAAACTTTTCGTTAGTTCTTGTTTGTTTATTGTAACCCAGTAAATGGTAATTAGAAATTAAGAGGTTTGCGATGGAAACAGATTGTTTAGTAATACGATTATTTTTAATTACCTCTTTCAAACCATTTAGGATTAAATCCTTTTTATTGACAAGTGTTTTTTCTCCTAGGATTTCAGGGATTTTGGCAAGGAAAACGGCTTCAGTATATATTAGTCCCTGATTAAGGAATCGATTGATGTTTTTTAAGGCCTTTAGACTTAGCTTTTCATAGCCGACAGGAAAGCTGTTCCATAGAATGTTTAGGCCTTTTATTTGTTCTCCGTTTAATTCTAGAACAGTTAATAAATATTCGTTGAATTTTTCTTCATCTTCATAGCTGTAGAGAAGGTGCCAGATGTCATGAATATCTAACTCAACAGTCCTATTTTTTATATTGGTTTTCTTTGTTTGAATTCTCGTTTCTTTCCAATTTTCACCAAAAACAGATTTTAATCTTGCTGAGACTGGACATCCAGAAACACTGACTTTATCTGCATTGGTTTTATAGTTTAGTTGCCAATTTTTATTGCCTTTTTTTAAGATATGCTTTCTTATGTCAGAAAAAGGGAAAGAAGATTTTAACCTTAAGAATACATCAGTCATTAAGCTCTTTCGAATTGACTCAGGAAGTTCTTGCATTTTTCCTGTTTCTGGGTCTTTATATTTGATGTTATTAATGAAACTTAGAGCTCTAAATTCTTCAAATTCATAATGACTTATTGGACATCTAGATTTAGATGTTTCCATAGTACAGTTTCCTATATTACCTTTTTGTGAACGCAAGGGTCTCTGATAGAAAATCGCATTTTTTATATCGTTTTCAAGAGAGTCTCCAATTAAACCTTGCTTTTGAAGAATAAGGGAAACCTCTTTTTCATAATCACTTCTTAAGGTATATCTATTTCTTATTCTTACCTCTAAATCCTCTAAGTGAGCAAATGCGGCTCCTAAAGAGCCATTTTGGGTAATTAAGTCTTCGTACTCATTTCTACCTATTGTATTAGTTTCTGGGCTTCCTTTATACATCGCAGCTTCCTCATTTTTTCCGAGTTTACGACTACTTTTAAATCCTCTTCTTTGAGCTATATGGTATAACGCTCTTCCAACTTTTTGTCTATTTGCTTCTTTTGACAAGTCTAAAGGTGTATTGATTAATTCTCTCCTTAATTGGTAAGGTGATGTATAGTCAGGTGTTCCATCTCCATCAAAGTCTAATTTTATCCAATTATTAAAATTATCATTATCTAATGGAAATGTTCTTCCGACTCCTTTAGTATAGTTTTTCCAAGCGTCAAGTTCATTTTTCTTGAGTGGGCAAAGATTGTTTTGAATTAGTTGTTTTAGTGTTTCCCACTTCCTGTATCTTCTGGCATTATAAAGACGCCTTGTAGAGCGGTGTTTTGTTCTTTCGGCAGCAAATGAAAATTCGCCCGATTTTCCAACGCCAACACCTTTATTGAAAGTGTAAACTCCATACCAGTCAAAAGTAGTTTCGTTTCTTAATGCTAAACCAATTGAGTTTGTTCCTAGGTCAATTCCTAAAGTTTTATTCATGGGTGTGTGTTTATAAGTTAATATTCTTTATTATTGCAATTGAAAGACTATTCACAACAAGGCTATAAGCCGAAGATTTTTCTCTGCTCCGCACTACGTGTGGAGCTTTTTTGTTTAAAGTTAGGATTATTATTAGTTGAATGTAGAGGAAAACCACCCCAAAGAGGTGGTTTTAAATTCAAGAAGTTTTTTAAAGCCTAAATCTCTCTAGCCTTAATGCTTCTATACATGATGCTCATGTCTCTGTTTGGGTGAAGTTGAATACCTATTGGGCCAGTTTTCTTCATCCCTTCTGATGTGTAGGTAAGTACCTCTTCGTTATTTAGCCATACCGTGTAAGTATCACCCACCACTTTTACTTTAATGGTGTTCCAGTCATCTTTTTTAAGACTTTTTAGGCTGGCTTCTACAGGGTAGCTTTTTCCTGGAATATATGGGGAAGCCGTTAAATCTCTTTTTAATGAACCAGAAATTCCGATTTGAATTTGGTCAATTTCCGAACGCAAGAAAATACCAGAATCTATGTTTCCACTTACGTTCTTGTATTCTACTTCTACTATAAAGTCCTCATATTGTTTGTCTGTCCACAGTATTCCACCTTTACGGGTTTCGTCACTAGTGACCATTAATATTCCATTAGAAACCACCCAGTTGTCATTATTTGGCTGCGGCACTACCCAACCATCTAAGTTTTTTCCGTTAAATATCTTTTTAAGTTTTTGAGCAGACAGCTCACTAAAGCTTACTAGCAAAGCTAGCGAAAGTACAATCGTTATTTTTTTCATTTCAATTATAGGGTTTAGACAGTAAAGCTAGCAGATTTTATTTTACTCGCCATTTTACGAATAAAAACTATTACGATAAATAGATAAATGTGCTTTTAGAGATGACAAATCGTAGTTTAAGGCTTTTTAGGTATTTTTACATCTATCTCATGTTTAAAGAGACCAACCATTTCGATGAATAAATTATTAATAGCTTTACTAGTCTTCTTGTTTTTTTCTTGTGCTAAAGAATCGGATTCGGTTGCTAAAAAAAGAATCACAGATGAGGTTTTTGTGCCAACTTTAAAAATCGATTCAACTGATTTGCTTGGACTTCCTAAAGATACAGGAGGGATTCATAAAGGCTACCTCTTAAACGAAACCGAGGCAGTTTATGCCCACATGATTTATACGCCAGGCGGGTATCAGGAGTCGGGTGAAGGCTATCCGCTTTTGATTTTTTTACACGGTTGGGGACCTCGACAATTAACAAATGAAATAGGAACCGATTTAAATGTGGTAAAAGAGCATGGACCTCCTGCATTAATAGAACAGAAGCAATGGAATCCATCTTTTCCGTTTATAGTGGCTTCTCCTCAGTTAGAAGGGCAGTATTGGGCATCTGCTGATGTTCATTCTTTTATTGACTACATTATTGAAAAATATAATATTAATACCAATCGAATTTACTTAACAGGTTTAAGCCTTGGAGGCGGAGGTTGCTGGTATTATGTAGGCGAAAAAGGGGAGGAGAGTCATGCCGCAGCTATAATCCCAATTAGTGCTCGTGGTGAAGCTTCTATAGTTTCAAATTTGACCAATACACCAATATGGGCTTTTCATGGAGCGAAAGACCAAACAGTGGAACCGATAAATAATTATGGTTCTGTAACGATGGTAAATGAAATTAATAGAAATAGCCCTGCAGTAATAGCTAAAGTAACAGTATTTGATAATGCAGGTCATGACGCTTGGACTAGAACTTATGGCAATCAATTTGGAGAGACGGGGATAAGTTATAGCCCATTTAACCTTAATATTTATGATTGGTTACTTCAGTACAAGAAGGAATAAGGAGCCCTTAAATCTTATCTCTGCCTAAAAAGTACTTTTTGAAATAGTATTTCAGCGGATTGGAGTATTTTTCATTTTTCCATGGTCTGCTAGAGTGGGGCAGGTGTAACACCGGGAGGGCATTAGAAAGGTAGTTTTGAAAACCTAGCTGTCTTGACATTTTAGTAATACTTACGTCAAACCAGTCTTTTTCAGGGTTTAGAGTGTCAAAGTCATACGCTTTTAAGAAACTATTCGTAAGCAAAGTGCAGCAAAAGCTCAAACTTCTTTTGGTGATAAATAAGTCGCCGTCACTCTTTTTGATGTGTTTATATGGGAAGTTGATGTCTCCATTTTGGTCTACAGTAACAGAACCAATCATACCAACGTTTTCTAGACTTTCGGCAAGTTTAGCTAATTCAGAAATGGTATTTTTTTCTACCAGCACATCAGACTCTATTAATAGCAAATGCGTGTTCTTTTCTAAAGCCATTTTTTGAGCCATTCGCAAAACCGTTATGTAGTTTGGTGAAGGCGTATTGACTAGCTCAGCTAGGTTTATGTGCTTATAGTTTAACTTTGCGGCATTAGCATCTAAAAAAGAGGTAGTTTCTTCATCGCTAAAGTCATTAAACACAAAATACTCAAAATTACCTTCGGCCTGATAAATATGCTGAATGGTCTTCTTGGTAGTTTCTAAGGAGTTTTTTACCGGAGTAATGACTATCATTTAATTATTTGATTGTAGCGTTTGACAAAACTGGGGGCAATTTCGCCAATACTTTGAGCATAAAAAACCTTTTTCTTGGCTTATATTTGAGTATCCATTTAAAGGATAATGACTTTAAACATAAGACCATGAAGAACCTAATCTTTATTTTTGCCGTTTTGACAGCTTGTACACCAAAATCTGAAAAAATGCCTTATCAATGGCCTGACGCCAAAGCTCCCATAGCAGAGAAAAAAGAACATATTAGAACTATTCATGGCGATTCGGTGGCCGACCCTTATTACTGGATGTATGATTATTTTGGAAAAGGGCCTGATAGCCAGAATGTAGTAGACTATTTAGAAGCAGAAAATGCCTATTTGAAAACTAAGATGGGCAAAACGGAAGCCCTTCAAACAGAGCTTTGCAATGAAATGAAAGGCAGAATAAAAGAGAAGGATGAAAGTGTGCCTTATCTTAAAAATGGCTATTACTATTATTCTAGAACGGAAGAAGGTAAAGAGTACTATAAGTATTGCCGTAGAAAGGGAAGCATGGAAGCTCCCGAGGAGATACTACTTGATGTGGACGCTATGGCGGAGGGTAAAGCATATTTTGCAGCCACTGGCATGAGTATCAGCGAAGATAATAATTTGCTGGCTTATGCTGTTGATGAAATATCCAGAAGAGAGTACACCATATATGTTAAAAACTTACAAACAGGTGAAATCCTCAAAGATAAGATAGCTAATACTGAAGGTGACCCAGTTTGGGCAAATGATAACTCTACGCTATTTTACACAGCTAAGAATCCTGTAACACTTCTTTCAGAGAAAATATACAGTCACAAGCTAGGTACTGAAGTGTCAAAAGACAAACTAGTTTACGAGGAGAAGGATAAATCAAATTATATAGGCGTTTATAAGAGTAAAAACAGCGAGTGGATTTGGATTTACTCCATGGCTACTACCTCGTCAGAGGCTAGATTTATTAATGCCAATGAGGCAAATGCCGATTTTAAAGTATTTCAGCCGAGAATCAAAGATGTGCTTTATGACGTGGCTGCACTAGAAGACCGTTTTATTATTAGAACAAATGCCGATGGTGCCGAGAATTTCAAACTGATGGAATCGCCACTTACGGCTACCAACAAAGAAAATTGGAAATCTTATAAAGCTCATGATACGGCGGTATTAATAGAAGGAATTGATGAATTTAAAAACTATTTGGTTATTCAGCAGCGTAAAAATGGTTTGACGGAATTAAATGTTCAAAACCTTAGTACGGGAAAAGAGCACCTTATTTCTTTTGATGAAGCCACTTATGATGCTGGTTTGGCAGGAAACAGAAGCTTTGATACTAATCTTCTGAGGTACAGATATACCTCTATGATTACGCCAAGCTCGGTTTTTGATTATGATATGGATAGTCGAGAGAAGACCTTGCTTAAGCAGCAAGAGGTTTTAGGAGGCTATGATAAATCTGAATATGTTACAGAAAGACTTTATGCTACCGCAAGAGATGGTGTAAAGGTGCCTATCTCTATTGTTTACAAAAAAGACTTTGAAAAAAATGGCAAATCTCCTGTACTAGAATATGCTTATGGTTCATATGGCTACAGCATGGATGCCTCTTTTAGTAGCAGTCGTCTAAGTCTTTTAGATAGAGGTTTTGCTTTTGCGATAGCTCATATTAGAGGAGGGCAAGAAATGGGAAGACATTGGTATCTTGACGGAAAACTGATGAAAAAGATGAACACTTTTAATGATTTCATTGATTGTGGTAAATTCCTAATAGCCGAAGGTTATACCTCTTCAGAGCATCTTTATGCCAATGGCGGTTCTGCTGGAGGTTTGTTAATGGGGGCTGTGGCTAATTTGGCTCCAGATTTGTATCATGGTATGATAGCTGATGTTCCTTTTGTGGATGTGGTCAATACCATGTTAGATGAAGATATTCCATTAACTACTAATGAGTATGATGAGTGGGGTAATCCAAATGAGAAAGAAGCTTACGAGTACATGAAAAGTTATTCTCCTTATGAAAATATTGAGGCAAAGGACTATCCGAATTTATTAGTAACCACAGGTTTACATGATTCTCAGGTGCAATATTTTGAGCCAGCTAAATGGGTTGCAAAACTAAGAGACTTAAAAACTGATGATAATGTGGTACTTCTAAAAACTAACATGGATTTTGGGCATGGTGGTGCATCAGGAAGGTTTGATTATTTGCACGATGTTGCATTGAGATATGCTTTTTTATTAGCTTTGGAAGAAAACTAAATTTAGTCAGGACTATAAATTACACGACTCACTTAAAAAGCCTATGAAGTGAAATTAAGAAGTATTGTAGTAGAAGATGATATCTTAGCTAGAAAAATGCTTGAGCATTTGTGCGTGAAGCATGACTCTTTAGAGCATTTGCAGTCCTTTGAGTCTGCAGAGGATGCTCTAGTTTTTTTAGAAACCATAGACGTTGACCTAATATGGCTTGATGTAGAAATGGGGGAACTTAATGGTTTTGATTTATTAAAGAGGCTGGCTAATCCGCCCTCTGTTATTATGACCACCTCTAGCTCAGCCTATGCTTTTGAAGCCTATCAGCATGATATTGTTGATTATATTTTGAAACCTATCAACCTAGATAGGTTTAACTCGGCTGTGACAAAAGTGATGTCTTTAGAGAAACACAATCCTAAAGAAACTGAAGCTGCAGATAATGACATTTTCATCAAATCAGATAAGAAACATATTAGGCTTGCAATAGATGATATAACGTATGTAGAGAATCTTAGTGACTATGTTAAGATTTATACTAAATCAAATGTTCATATAGTGCATGCTACCATGAAGAGTTTGGGAGAAAAATTGGGCGATGCCTTTTTTAGAGTGCATCGTTCTTTTCTTGTCAATCTAAGTAAGGTAAAGGACGTAGATGACAATAATCTTATAGCAGGTGGTAGAGAAATTCCAATTAGCAGAAGAACTAAATCAGAGTTTTTAGAAAAGCTTAATATTCTAAAATAGAGGAAGGTTTTTAAGCTTAATTGTCTCTTCAGTGATTAAGTAAACATTCTAGCGAGCGTTAATCTAAGTAAGCATTCTAGCGAGCGTTAATCTAAGTAAGCATTCTAGCGAGCATTAATCTAAGTAAGCATTCTAGCGAGCATTAATCTAAGTAAGCGTTCTAGCGAGCATTAATCTAAGTAAGCGTTCTAGCGAGCATTAATCTAAGTAAGCATTCTAGCGAGCATTAATCTAAGTAAGCGTTCTAGCGAGCGTAAATCTAAGTAAGCGTTCTAGCGAGCGTAAATCTAAGTAAGCGTTCTAGCGAGCGTAAATCTAAGTAAGCGTTCTAGCGAGCGTAAATCTAAGTAAGCGTTCTAGCGAGCGAGTATTCTAAGTAAGCATTCTAGCGAGCGAGTATTCTAAGTAAGCATTCTAGCGAGCGAGTACTAAAGACTTATGCAGCATTAATAATTTGATTAGAGCTGAATAAATTTAAAGTTTCTAAACCGTATTTATTATTTTGAACTTTTCTTTTAACAGGAGCAGGAGCTACTTCTTTTTCTACTTCAGGTTTTACACCTATTGAAATAACTTCAGAGTAGGTTTCGCTTCCGTCTTTGTTCACTATTTTAAGTCTGTAATTGTTTTGACCAATAGCTGGCTTAAGGTCTACAGATATATATCTAAGAGCTTTTGCAGAATTGTAGCTGCTGAAAGATTGTAAAGACTTGAAATCTTCAATGTTCTCTGCCTTTTCTAAAACGATTGATTCAAAATCACTACCCTCTGTAGAAAACCAAGAAACTTTAACTTGTGAGCCTAACTTGTTTAAAGAAAAGTTAGAAACGCTTATTGCACTATTGTTTGTAGTTCCGCCATTCTTATTATCTAATGAGAAAGCTGCTTGAGCAGTAAAAATCAAAACCGAAACTAACAATAATACTTTTTTCATTTTCCTTGTTCTTTAGAAGCGTTAGAGTGTTTTAGATAATTCCTCCGTGCTTTAGTAATTCAAAGATATATAGTGAAAGATGACGTTCATCATATTTTTCGATAAACGGTCATGACTTTTCGATAAACGGAAGATTTGTTAGAAAATGGAGTGATTAAATGGTGTAGTTATATATTAACGAGGTTTTTCGAAGGACTAATATTTATTTTAAGTGTAGGAAGGGTAAGCCTTGTTTTAGGTCTGAATCTACTATTTTTAGGTATATACTAATAAATTGTTAGAAGGAAAACCAAAAAGGGTAGGGCTGTGTTTTAAATAAAAGGTTATACATTCTTATGTACCTTTAATATAAATTGAAATTATGAAAGGATTCCGTTTTACAGATTTTAAACCAGAAATGAAGGGTGGTGCTAGTTTTGAAAAACTACTAGACATCTTTCAGCAACTGCTTCTGATTTTTGCGGGCGATGTAAGCGAAGCTCTTAATTATATGAATGAGCTAGACAGACGTTATAATATTACGGATGATACCTATGCCATGGCAGACTTTATCCAAGACCTAAAAGATAATGGCTATATAAAGGAAGAAGAGCAAGAAGGTGGCGGAGGTATGACCATGACACCTAAGAGTGAACAAAGCATAAGAAAGCGTAGCCTAGATGAGATTTTCGGTAAACTTAAGAGGTCAAAAGGCGGCGGAAACCATAAATCAAAGTTTCCTGGACAAGGGGGAGAGAAGAGCAGCGATATAAGGCCTTTCCAGTTTGGCGATAGTTTAGAGCAAATCAGTATGACGGAGAGTTTGAAAAACGCTCAGGTCAACAGTGGCTTAGGAGATGATTTTAGATTGACAGAGAAAGACCTAGAAGTGGTAGACACCGAAACTAATCTAAATACTTCTACCGTATTAATGATTGATATCAGTCATTCTATGATATTATATGGAGAAGATAGAATCACACCAGCAAAAAAGGTAGCTCTAGCCATGGCAGAGCTTATCAAAACACGCTATCCGAAAGATAATTTAGATATTCTAGTTTTTGGAAATGATGCTTGGACTATCAAACTAAAAGATATCCCTTATTTAGAAGTAGGCCCATATCATACCAATACAGTGGCTGGTCTTGAACTAGCCATGGATTTATTAAGAAGAAGAAAAACCAAGAATAAGCAGGTATTCATGATTACTGATGGAAAACCTACTTGTCTTAAAGAAGGTATCAATTATTATAAAAATGCTTTTGGTTTAGACCGAAAGATTGTCAATAAAACACTGACTATTGCTGCACAGGCAAGAAGGCTGAATATTCCTATTACCACTTTTATGATTGCTTCTGATCCTTATTTAAAGCAATTTGTAAGAGACTTTACCAAAGTGAATAATGGAAGAGCCTATTATTCTAATTTAGATGGCCTTGGTGGTTTTGTATTGGAAGACTTTGAAAAGAACAGAAGAAAAAACGTAAGATAAACGCCCTAAGATTTACTATTAATGACCAAGAAAGAACGTTACGCAGGTATTGTTGAGTATTTTTCTGAACATCAGCCTAATCCAGAAACCGAGTTACAATACACCAATCCTTATGAATTAATAGTAGCTGTGGTGCTTTCAGCACAATGTACAGATAAACGTGTCAATATGGTGACCCCATATCTTTTTGACGCTTATCCAAATGCAAACGCTTTGGCGGCAGCCACTCAGGAAGACGTTTTTCAAATTATTAGAAGTATTTCTTATCCTAATAATAAGGCCAAGCACTTAGTAGGTTTAGGGAGAATGCTAATAGACGAGTTTAATGATGTGGTACCTGGCACTATAGAGGAGTTGGTTAAACTTCCAGGCGTAGGTCGCAAAACAGCCAATGTAATAGCCTCTGTTATACATAATTTGCCTACCATGGCGGTAGATACGCATGTGTTTAGAGTTTCTCATCGTTTAGGTTTGGTTTCTTTGAAGGCCAAAACACCTTTAACGGTAGAAAAAGAATTGGTCAAAGAGTTTTCTGACGAAATTATTCCTAAAGCACATCACTGGCTAATATTACACGGTCGTTATACTTGTTTGGCCAGAACACCTAAATGTGAGGCCTGCGGAATTACGGCACTGTGCAAATCATACCCTAAGATTCAAAAATATGGACATAAAGCAGTTGATGAGAAGCTTCCCAAAATCGGGTAAGGTAACGTGGATAGGTAAAAGGGAGGAAAGAGCAGTAGCTCTCAAAGAAGTTAATGAAGTTACTGCCACGGTATCAAAAGGCTTAACTGGCGACCATTACAAAGGCAAAAACAAGAAACGACAAGTAACCTTGATTCAGGTAGAGCATATTAAAGCTGTTGCTGACATTTTGGGGCTAGAATCTATCAATCCTCAGGAACTCCGCCGTAATGTTGTCATCTCCGGAACCAACCTTTTGGCTCTAAAAGACCTTACTTTTACATTGGGTACAGCAAAGTTGAAAATGACGGGCTACTGTCATCCTTGCTCCAGAATGGAGAAGAATTTAGGTGAAGGAGGCTATAACGCCATGCGAGGTCATGGAGGTATCACAGCAGAAATTTTGGAAGACGGCATTATTAGTATTGGAGATTCGTTAACGGTATTAGAAGCTCAATAATCTTTAGAATACTTTAAAAGAACACATTATGAACTATTGGTTAGTAAAGACAGAATCCGATACTTATTCGTGGGATGATTTTGTGACATTAGGACGTGACCACTGGGATGGCGTGCGGAATTATGCAGCCAGAAAGCATATGAAAGATATGAAGGTAGACGACCTTGTTCTTTTTTATCATTCTAATAAAGGAAAGGACGTAGTAGGCATAGCTAAAGTGGTTAAAGAATTTTATCAAGACCCTACCACAGATGATGACCGCTGGGTGGTGGTAGATTTAGAACCCGTAAAAAAACTGCAAAGAGGCGTTACATTACAAGAAATCAAGGACGATGAACGTTTGAAAGATATTGCTTTGGTAAAGCTACAGCGTTTGTCTGTTCAGCCAGTACCAAGAGAGGCCTTTCACATCATCATTGAAATGTCTGAAAAATAATAACAAAGCAGGGTTTGCTTCAAAAACCAGATTGTCATTTTATGAAATATCTTTTTTTGTTTTTGCTTCTATCTACTAGTACTGTTTTTGCTCAGTTAGAGAAAAACGTTCAAGTGGAGGTTTTAGGAAGACCTACTTGGCAAATGCTAATCCCTTTAGAAGAGCAGGGCTTGATACTTATTGTAAAAACAGATGTTACCAAGGCGGCCGTTTTTAGGTTTGATAAAAACTTAGAAAAACTATGGGAGAAAGAGGTTTTTCTAGATGCCGAGGATGAACCTAAAGCTTATACTGTTGCAAATGACCGCATAAGCCTGCTTTTCTCTGAAACCAGTGGTATGTATTACCAAGTTTTTCAATTTAACTTAACATCTGGGGAGGTAAATCAAGACGGCTTTGAGCTACGCGAATATTTTATAGATCAAGATTATGTTTTCCTAAACGATAAAGTCTTAATGGCTGGAGCTAACGCCAAAGGGGCTGCATTTTTTGAACATAATTTTAATACGGAAATTGGTGAACTTAAAGAAGACAGTACCATTCTAGGTTCCGTTTCGGTCAATCTGTTTGAGTATTTACCAGAAAGGAACCAAATAGAGAGCCTTTGGTCTGTAAAGCAGAAAGGCTATTCTAATGAAAAGAAGAAAAAAGGAGAGTTTATCAAAGATGCATTTGTTACACATGCCATTTTAGATACCACAGGTGCAGTTCTTTTCAAAACAGAGATTAAACAAAAAGGTGGTAAGTTTCCTTTAGACGGAAAACTAGTTAGATTAAGCAATGGCAAAAAAGTTGTGCTAGGAACGTATCAATCTAGTATAGGAGATAAGGGCGTTTATGTTTATAACCTTTCAGATGGGGGCGACATGAAAACCTATTCATTTACTTCACTCTTAAAAGGAAACAGAAGCTTGTCGGTTGAAAACATTCAAGAAATACTTAAATCATATAATTTCTTATCTAATAAGCCACTTGAAGGAAACGGGAGCATCATTTTTGGCGGCGTTTTTCTTAAAGCACAGTATCAATCAATAACCGAGCAAGACCCATACAACCCTTATAACTCACCGTATGGTGGAGGTTATGGCCGTAGCCGATATGGAAGTAGGTATGGTTATTATAATCAAAGAGGAAACAGCACTACAAGGCAAGTATTTAGAGGATATCATTATCCTACTGGTTTTGTAATGGAATTGACGCCAGAAGGCGATTTGATTACTTCCAATAGAATTGACATCAATAATTTATCGGGTCAAGTTCAGCAAGCTTTGGCTTATAATGAAAGAGGGGCGGTGTCTTACTGTCTAAAGGGAGATTTAGCGGCTAATAATTTTAATATTGGAACAAAACCCTTGCTCTATAAACTTTCTGATGAAGAGAAGGGCGTGAAAAATATGCCCTATTTACCTTCTTATTCTGAAGTGCAGTTTTGGTACGGAAACTATTTCATAGCAGAAGGAAGTAAAAGCAAGATGGAAGCCATGTCTGTCAATGATAATGTGGTTAAGAGTGAGACAAAGAAAAAGCGTGGACTTTTCGGCAAAAAAAGGCAAGATACACCTGCTAGTTTCACTCAAATAAGAAAGACCATTTATTTAACTAAGATAGCCAGTGGAGGTTAATCAAAAACCTTATTAGAAATTACTTTAATCAGCCATAAAAAATTCACAACTTTGTGGTTCATTTTTAAGAATAGAATTGCGTTTCCTTCCACTCATTGCTGTTTTATTATTTATTTCTTGTGCCAAAAACCAAAGGAATGGCACCGCCTTGGCTGAAATTGGCGAGATAAACATTGCTCATCAAGATAGCTTAAGTCTCACTAAATTAAATAGTGTGATAGCCGAGAATACTATTTCAGGAGAGGCTCTATTTAAAAGAGCTAAAGTTCTTTACAAATTAGGTAGGCAGCAAGAGGCCTTAAAAGATGTAGAACAAGCGAGTGGTTTAGAACCAAATAATCAACAGCTTACGTTTTTAAAGTCTCAAATTCTTTTTAAGCTTAATCAGTTAAATGAAAGTGTTTTAACTGCTGAATTAGCGGCAGGGGCAGGTTTAGAATCGCCACTGTTTTATACACACCTGTCAAAACTGTATTTAGAGGTAGATAGCCTTAATTTGGCTTCACAATATATAGATGAAGCTCTCAAGGTGATGCCAGAAAATGCTGAAGCCTTAAGAATTAAGGGTAGTTGGTTTTTAAAGAAAGATAGCCTAGGAGCTGCGGTAAATGTGCTACAGCAGGCTTTATTGTTAGATAAGGCTAACCCTGAGTCTTATGATTATTTAGCAAAAGCATATTTGAAGTCAGATGGTCGGTTAGACTCGGCCGTTCAGGTGACTGAAAGAGGCTTTTTGCAAGAAGGTTCTGATAAAAATATAGGCCTTTGGCACAATAGAGGAAAAATAATGGAACGCCTAGGTAAGCAGGATAGTGCTTTAAGGGTTTATAGCAAGGTTTTAGAAATTTCTCCTGAAGCTAGTTTTGTAAATGGCGACATCGCCAATATTTACATGCTGTATGGGAATTTCACAAAAGCCTATGAAACATTTCAATTAGCCATAGATAAATCTTCAAAGGAAAAAAGTATTTATCTTCGTGCAGGATATTGCCTAGAACGCCTTCAAAGGTATAAACAGGCACAGGAATTGTATTTGAAAGCTCAAAGGGTTTTTCCTGGAGATGAGGACTTTGAAACGTCCTATCAAAGAATGACAAGTTTAGTAGAGCGGATATATCGCTCGGTAGATATATAAAAATAGATTTATGATTAAGATTTCGCTGCCAGACGGGAGTGTAAAGGAGTTTGAAAAGGGAGCATCTGCAATGGATGTGGCTCTTTCGATTTCAGAGGGATTAGCAAGAAACGTGCTTTCTGCAAAAGTAAATGGTGAAGTTTGGGACTCAAACAGGCCTATCAATGAAGACGCAAGTGTTCAGCTTTTAACATGGAAAGACACGGACGGGAAATCTACGTTTTGGCACTCTTCTGCTCACTTAATGGCAGAAGCATTAGAGGCTTTATATCCTGGCATTAAGTTTTGGATAGGACCACCTGTAGAGAATGGATTTTACTATGATGTAGATGCAGGCGAACAGTCAATTTCATCAAATGACTTCGGCAAGATAGAAGCTAAGATGATAGAATTAGCGAGACAAAAGAACACGTTTGAACGTATTCCTATGTCAAAAGCTGATGCGAAGTCTTATTTTGAAGAAAAGAATGACGAGTATAAGCTAGACCTTTTGGAAGGTTTAGAAGATGGTAGCATTACATTTTATAAGCAAGGTAACTTTACAGACTTATGTAGAGGACCACATATTCCTAACACAGGATTTATAAAAGCTGCGAAAATAACAAACGTGGCGGGTGCCTTTTTTAAAGGTGACCAGTCAAATAAACAGTTAACACGTATTTATGGTATAACTTTCCCTAAGCAAGGTGAGCTGAAGGAATACCTTACCATGGTAGAAGAAGCTAAAAAGCGTGACCATAGAAAACTTGGTCAAGAGCTGGACCTATTTGCTTTCTCTGAGAAAGTAGGAAAGGGCTTGCCATTATGGTTGCCAAAGGGTGCTATGCTCCGTGAGCGTCTTGAAAACTTTTTAAAGAAAGCTCAGCTAAAAGCAGGTTACTTACCAGTGGTTACACCACATATTGGTAGTAAAAAGCTTTATGAAACTTCAGGCCACTGGGAGAAATATGGAGAGGATTCATTCCAACCTATAAAAACACCAGAAGAAGGGGAGGAGTTTATGCTAAAGCCAATGAACTGCCCTCATCACTGTGAGATTTTCAAAACCAGACCTAGAAGTTATAAAGACCTTCCACTAAGGTTAGCTGAGTTTGGTACGGTATATAGGTATGAGCAGTCAGGCGAATTACATGGTTTAACGCGTGTAAGAGGCTTTACGCAAGATGATGCTCATATTTTCTGTGCCAATCATCAGGTAGAAGAAGAATTTAAAAAGGTTATAGACCTTGTGCTTTATGTTTTTAAATCTTTGGGATTTGATGATTTTAGTGCTCAAATCTCTTTAAGAAGCAAAGAAGATAGGAGTAAGTATATTGGTAATGATGAGGACTGGGATAAGGCCGAACAAGCGATTATTAATGCCTCTGCAGAGAAGAACCTTGAAACCGTGATAGAGTATGGTGAAGCGGCGTTTTATGGCCCTAAACTAGACTTTATGGTGAAAGATGCATTAGGCAGAAAATGGCAACTGGGAACTATCCAAGTAGATTATCAGTTACCTAATCGATTCGAATTAGAATATGTTGGTGCTGATAACCAAAAACACCGACCTGTAATGATACATAGAGCACCATTTGGTTCTATGGAGCGTTTTATAGCTATTCTAATTGAAAACACAGCTGGAAATTTCCCACTTTGGTTATCTCCCGAACAAATTGCCATATTACCTATATCTGAAAAGTATGAGGATTATGCCAATGAACTCTTCCTTGACTTGCAGGAGCAAGACATTAGAGGCTATGTTGATCATAGAGATGAGAAAATTGGAAGGAAAATTCGTGATGCTGAAATGAACAAGATTCCTTTAATGCTAATTGTTGGAGAAAAAGAACAGCAAGAGCGTAAGATTTCTGTTAGAAAAAAAGGAGAAGGTGATATTGGCCAGCTTTCTTTTGAAGAATTTGTAGCATTTGCCAATAAAGAAATAAATAAAAATATTCCGAAGTTTGGTGCAAAGTAACGCAAAGCCTACTTTTGGTAAAATTTAAAGAAATTTTTAAGAAACAAGGGGTTTCTTTGTTTTAAATATTAAATCTCAATTATATACTGCTGAATGGCAAAACACTTTAGGAAAAATTATAGAAGACCGGTAAGGCAAGAAGACCAGCATCGAATTAATGATAGAATCCGTGTTCCGGAGGTAAGATTAGTAGGTGAAAACATAGAGCAAGGCGTTTATCCAATAGATAAAGCAAAGGAACTAGCAAGAGAGCAAGGGTTGGACCTAATTGAGATTGTACCTAATTCAAAGCCCCCTGTTTGTAGAGTATTAGATTACTCTAAGTTCAAGTACGAGCAGAAAAAGAAGCAAAAAGAGCTTAAGGCTAAGCAGCAAAAAACTGTCATTAAGGAAATTAGGTTCGGTCCTAATACTGATGACCATGATTTTCAGTTTAAGTTGAAACATGCTCAAAATTTCCTTCAAGAAGGTTCTAAGGTTAAAGCCTTTGTGCACTTTGTAGGAAGACAGATAGTTTTTAAAGATAGAGGTTACGAATTAATCGGAAGGTTTTTAGAAGAGGTAGAGGAGTTTGGTAAAGCAGAGGCCCCACCAAAGCTAGAAGGTAAAAGATTAACCATTATTATCGCACCTAAAGCAGGTAAGAAATAAATAGAGAAAAGCCCTTTGGGCTTTTTTTTATGCTTATGCTTTACATTCCGGTATTTGTAATATGAACGCCAGAGCATAAAAAAGCCTGCAATTCTATGAATTGCAGGCTTTTTGTAAATATGCTAATGACTAGACTTATGCTAGTTCAGAGTTATCTTCTGTTTTATCTCTGAATATTACTTCGTCGTTTTGAAACTCTTCCAAAGACATGCTAGTAGGCTTAGGTTGACGCTCATAAAACTTAGAAATTTCAATTTGCTCTCTGTTTTCAAATATTTCTTCAAGATTATCTACAGTAGAAGCAAATTCAGCCAATTTAGATGTTAATTCATCTTTGGTTTTCAAAGCAATCTGTCTTGCTCTTTTAGAAGCAATAAACACTGACTTATATATATTACCAGTCTTGGCCGCCAATTTGTCGGTATCTCTTGTAATTATTGAAGGATTAACTGCCATGTTTTTTTATTCTTTATTTGTGAAACGAATTGCAAAAATACAATTTTTATTGTAATTGCCCTTTGATTGTTTATTTTAATTTAGGAGTAAGGAGAGCTTCTTCTTTAGCTGCTTCAGCGGCCTTTAGTCTCTTTTCTGCCATTTCCTCTTTCAAACGCTCTATTTCTTCCTCTTGTTCTATAACTTTAGCGAGAGCGGCTTGAGCTTGCTCGTATATTTTGGCCATTTCTTTGGCGTAGCCACTAGAAGGATAAGCATCTACAAAAGCTTCATGAAATTCTATCGCTTTTTCATAACGCTCATGTTGTCTTCTGAAGAAAGAGTTCTCTGCTAATTCAAATTCAGATTTAACTTGAATATAGCCTAATTCTTCATTGTACCTAGAGTCTGGAAATTCTCTTTTAAAGTTATCAATGGTAATTACGGCGGCTTTATAGTTAGCAATGGTTACACCACTGGTATTATAATAGAGTACCGCTTTCTCATAGGCTTTCTTTTCTAAACGCTCTCTAAGGTCTATAAGGTTTTGTGTACAGCTCTCTGCATACTGACTCTTAGGAAATGTGTTTATAAAAGTCTGAAGGGCTTCAATGGCTGTTAAAGTACTCGTTTGGTCTAGATTATATTTAGGCGAATCCTTAAACATAGAGTAGGCGTGCATGTAGAAAGCCTCTTCTGCATATGGGCTATTGGCATAAGTAGCATAAAAGGTTTTAAACAAATATGAACTTAGCTGAAACTGACCCTGATAGTAGTTACAGTAGGCATTATAAAATTGCGACTTTTCAGCTGTAGAATCTCCTTTAAGTAATGGAGTTATTTCATCAAAAAGTAATCCAGCGTGAAAGTAGTCTGCTTCATTATAATATTTAATGGCAGCTGCGTATTTACTTTCTGTAGTTCCAGACTTTTGAAGTTTGGTAAACTCACGGTTACAGGAAGTGAAAAGGGCTAAAGCAACTAGAAAAAAAAGCGGCTTCAGGAGGTGTTTAAAATTCATTCGGCAAAGGTAATAAAAGGCTTCGATAGTAGAACGACATGCCCTTCTTAATAATTATATATGCTTGTTGATTTAAGGAGAATTAACACTTAGTTGTGTCTAACCAGTAGTTTTTTTGTAGCTACTTTTTTCCCGTCTAAAATAAGTTGATAAAAGTAAACCCCGTTATCCCATGTTCTGGTAGAAATGGTAAGTTTGTTATCAAAAGAATCTAAACTAAACTCTCCCATTTGACCACCTAAAATATTATAGAAAGAAACTTTTGCAGCCTTCTTAGAACTGTTTAGTTTAAAATCTAAATAAGCAAAGTCATTTGCAGGGTTTGGATAGATGTTAGAGATTGAAAGTTCTTGGTCCACAAAAAGCTTATCCTTGCTTAGACTTTCTGCTTCGTACACAGCTTTAGGAGAAATCACCTTGCTGGTATTTTTTAGTAAAAGGTCTTTATAAAACTCATTAATTACAGAGTTACTATTTACTGAAATTTCAGAAGGAAGAACGCCTTTACTAATGTAAGAGCTTACTGGTTGTGTAGAAATTTTACTAGGACTTGGATTTTTACCAATATTAAGTCTAGACTGATTACCTTGGGCATTAGCCAAGCCAAAAGAGGCTAGAAGCATTAATGCTGCACAGGAAAACAGTTTTATATTTTTAGACATTTGCATTTCCTTGGTAAACTTTAAATCATTCAGTAAAATTTGTTTCTACAAAAATATATAAAAAAGTATCAATCTTTCCCTAATAGACGTAGAAAAGAATCAAAAGGTTGTCCGTTAAGTAGTTTTTTTTAGTTTTTTAACAATATTTTTTCAAAAACCGAGTTTGACTACTCTATTTTCGGAGAACTGTCTACCGGAATAACTGCAAAAATTGAGCCAAGCACTTCTTCTTTGCTGGGTTTTGAGTCTATTTTCCAAGAGAAGTTTGGTAGCTTTTGTTGGTCGCTTTTAATTTCAAACGGTGGAATCAATTTTGACTCAGCACTACCCATAAAGGCTATTCTTTTGACTTTTCTGTCCATGAAGTTCAATCGCATCTTACTGCATTGCACTTTATTTAAGCCTATCATCTTATTGTAATCGTCAAGGGTGTAGTAAATACTTTCACCGTTTCCGTCTACGTCCACTTGTTTTATGCTGGTTTCATTATCAAAAGAGGCTAAAATTTCTCGTCCTTTTATTTGATTGAAATTCCCTACAGAGTCTTTAGCTACTACAAAGCTGTTTTGATTGAGAAACATGTTCTTAATCTTATTGTTGACCATGTTAGCCGTGATGGTATCACCTTCTAATTGACTATCGCCACTCCAGATAATTGGGCTTCTTATAAAAGTTATGACGGAGTCTACTAGATTATAATTTAGCGAGTCACATTTCGACTGGAAATCGTTGCGATAGATTTTGACATTTCCGTGAGCTATGATAAACTGTATTTTATCAACCTCTGATTTTGTTGTGTCTTTAATAGCTGTATTTGCAGCTGAAATATTGGTAGTGTCGGTTTGTAAGATGTTTTGGCTACTATCTATTAAGCTGGCCGCCATTTGAGTCTGTGTAGTGTCTTCTGAGTTTATTTCTTGAATAGTAATGTTTAAGGAATCTTCAGAGGCGGTATTGTCAATTAATGTATTTGCCAATACCAAAGCCTCTTTTTTTAAGAGGCCATCGTTTATTGAAACTGCTTGAAGAGAATCTGTCAAAAGACTATCTGAAAATGTAACGCTGCTATCAGTAGGTAATGCTTTTTTTATAACGTCGTCAATATTTTGGTAGGCATAAATAAAATCCGCTCTTAAGTATAGTGTGTCGCCACCTGTAACAGAACGCATGAGGGTATTTCCAATCATTTTGGTTAGCCTTTGCGAAGCTATCTTTTCCCCATAATCTCCATTTAAATACATGCTGTCCTTTTTGCTAAAGAAAGCAACATTGCCCACACCAAAACCTTCTTCCGTTAGCATATCAAAGTTTAGGGTGTCAGCCTCTAAGGTGTATTCTTCGTTTTCTACTAACGAGCGACCATAAAATTTTGACTTTCGGGAATCCGTGTAATAATATCCTCTTGTGGCAGAAAGATTCCCATCAGGAGAGTTTATTGTGGTGAATGATATAAAATCGGCTCTTTTAGTTAAACTATTATAATCTAGGGAGTCTGTACAAAGCACAAAGTCTGGGTGGAGAATTTCCACATCACCGAAGTAATTGAAAATTTTAGTGGTGGTATTATAGTAACCAGTTTTACTACTTAACTGAACGGAGTCTTGATGAATCACTCCAGGAGTAGGGTAGTAGGCCACATCCGTATTTAGGTTATAATTCATTTTGGTAGACTCCAAAGTCATTTCATCATCAGTCATGATAACCCTTTTACCTTGAATCTTGGCAATTCGAGTGTTACCATCATAATAAAGGGTATCACCCGTAATAGTCAATGTATCACCCTGGTTAATCTTGATTTTGCCGTAGGCCACAAGGTTATTGGTACCTGAATTATGAATGGCTCGCCTACAATTCATATAAACCCCACGGTGAAGAAACTGCACATCACCATAGAATGTTCTAACCTGACTTTCGCCAGAATTCACTACCAATGAATCCGCTTTGATAAGTTGGATAGTAGATTTTGGACCTCTGTCAATAGCCGGGTTCAGTGGCTTCTGAGCCCAAAGTTGGCTAGAGCTCAATAGTACAAATACAAAAACTATATACCTCAAGTGCAGAATTGTTAAGAAATTGCTTCGTAAAATTAGTGTAATTTTGTGGCATTACGCCCTATAAAACCATGGATATTCCCTTTTTAACATACCTTAAGACTAGTGTCAAAGTTTCAGATTCTGATGGGATTTTACTCGCCGTAAGTGGTGGGGTAGATTCTATGTGCATGCTACGGCTTTTTGAGGCTACAAAGTATAAGATAGTGGTGGCTCATTGTAATTTCTTTCTGCGAGGGGAACATTCAGATGGCGATGAAGAAATGGTAAGAACTTACTGTCGTCAAAGAGGAATTCCTTTTGAAACCATAAAGTTTGACACTTTAGGTTTTGCTAGCCAGCATAAGATTTCTACTCAAATGGCTGCTCGCGACCTAAGATACCCTTGGTTTGAAAAGCTTTTAAAGCAGCATAATCTTAAGTGGGTGGCTACAGCTCATCATGCACAAGATTCTCTAGAGACAGCTCTTTTGAATTTGACCCGTGGCACGGGCTTGAGTGGCCTAAAAGGGATTCTGCCAAAGTCTGGCAATTTGATTCGACCTTTACTATTCGCTAAGAAAGATGATATTAAAGCTTTTGCGGAGCTAAATAACATTCCATGGCGAGAAGACAGTTCTAACGCTTCTGACAAGTATAATAGAAATCACGTGAGGCATCATGTGATTCCACTATTAGCAAAGTTAAACCCTAAATTGGTTGAGAATTTTCATCATACTAGTGTAAGGGTAAATAGTGCTCTAGATTATATCAAAAACGAGTTAGAAGCCTTTAAGAAGGAGTATTTAGAAGTTGAAAATGAAAGTATCAGCATTGCTTTTGAGGTTTTCTACGATGAAAAGAAAAGAGCTTTAATAGAGTTTTGGCTGGAAGAACTAGGTTTTAATTATGATGTGACTACTTCTATTTTGGGCTCTAAAGAAAGTTTAAGTGGAAGCCAATTTTTGAGTGCTAGTCATCGCCTTTTAATTGACCGTGAAACGGTGATAGTTACTTTGCTTAAACAGATTAAAGAAAAGGTTAATATAGAAATTGAAGCAGATTCTAAAGAGCAGAAATTTGATTTTGGAACTTTGAAATTTAGAGAACTATCGGAATTTCCTGCTAAAAAAGATTTGATGAATGCGGACAATGCTTTTCTAGATGCTTCAAAATTATCCTACCCGTTAACACTAAGAAATTGGCAAAAAGGAGATGTTTTTCAACCCTTCGGAATGAGAGGGAAAAAGAAGGTTTCCGACTACCTGATTGATGAAAAAATACCAATTTCTGATAAAGAAAAAATGATGGTATTATGCTCCAATAAAGAGATAGTTTGGCTGGTGGGACAAAGAATTTCGGAAAAATTTAAAATTGACAAAAGTGCTTCTCAAGTAGTACAAGTTACATATTGTAAGTTTTAGAGCTAGATATAGTTCTAGTGTATCTTATTAGGAAAAGACTTTGGCACGGCTTTTGGGTGAAAGTAGTTGTGCAAATCCTAATAGGAAAATGAATATAAGAACGTCCATGTTGAAGAAATGTGCTGGACTATTAATCTTTTTTACGCTAATAGTTTTTCAGTCATATTCGCAAGCTAGCCTTAAAGCGGGTAACCGTAACTTTGAGAGATTAAGTTATGTGGAAGCCATTAAGAATTACGAAGCTTTTGTAGAAAGTGCAAAGGCAGATGATGAAGACCTTCCTGAAGGTTTATCAAAATTAGCTTTTTGCTACAAGAAGCTACAAGATCATACGAATGCCGAGAGGGTTTATAGAATCCTATTCAAAAATCATGAGAGTATATTAGATAGTAAAGAGTACCTAAACTTTGCACAAGTTTTGGCTAGTAACTCTAAATACCGTGAGTCTCAGAAATATTACTCGCTTTATGGAGAAAGACAAAGCAGTGATTTAAGAGCTAAAAACTTTACTGTGGCCTACATGGACAGGTCAACATTTGCACGAGACTCATCTTTATATCAAGTAAAATATCTAGACGCCATAAATTCCAGCCAAGCAGACTTTAGTCCTGTATATTTTGGTAAAGGGCTAGTTTTTGTTTCGGCGAGAGAAGAAGATAAGTTTATTAAGCGAGTGTTTATGAATAATCAAACGCCATTCTTGGATTTGTTTGAATATCCTGATACTACTAAGCTTTCTATAAATTATAAAGGAAAAACGGTAGCCTCTTTATCTAAAAGTAGTAAAGGCGGTGGTGCTATTTCGGCATTAAGCGAGGGCTTAGAAAGCTTCAGTAAAAAGCTAAACTCAAAGTATCATGAAGGACCAGTAACGTTTTTTAGTGACCAAAAACAGGTCATTTTTACACGAAATAATTACATAGGAAACAAATCAGAGAAAAGTGAAGATGGTATTAATAAGCTGAAACTTTACTCTGCCAAATTTGACGGAAATAAGTGGGACCATATAGACGAACTGCCTTTTAACTCTGACGAGTACTCATGTGGGCATCCATCATTAAATATGGCCAATACGAAGCTATACTTTGTTTCTGACATGCCTGGAGGTTATGGAGGCACAGACATTTATGTGGTGGAGTATAACGGTGGAAACTGGGGTAACCCTAAAAACATGGGTAGGGATATAAACTCTGAGGGGAATGAGATGTTTCCTTTTATTGATGAGTTTGATAATATTTATTTTGCATCTGACGGCCATGCTGGCTTAGGAGGTTTAGATATTTTCTATGTTGAGTTAGATAATGATAAAGCGGTTTCGCTTCCTGAAAACTTGGGGACACCTATTAACTCTGAAAAAGATGATTTTAGTTTAATTACTGATGGGGCTAGAAACTCAGGATTCTTTGCTTCAAACAGAAAGATGGGTTACTCAGATGATGATATTTATGCTTTTGGCAGAAAGTGTCGTGAGCTTAAAGTTTTGGTTTATGACGCAAGTACAAATGAGCTTTTACCGGGTGCAGAAATAAGGCTTATCAAAAACGGGGTAAATCAAGATTTATTTAAAACGGATGGTAAGGGAGAGGTCAATATATGTATGGGTACAGGTATAGACTTTAATTTTAATGCCTTCATGGAAGGTTACGAATCTAACTCTGTAGGGTATGAGAATATGTATGTTACTGAAGAAGGTCATGCAGAACTTAAAATTAACCTAATAGCCTCCAAATTACCGCTGGTTAAAGGAGTAATTAGGTCAGAATTAACAAATGAGCCAATTGCTGGTGCCACCGTGGTTTTGACTAACACAAGAGACGAGTCTACAGAGACGGTAATTACAGGAAAAGATGGTAGATACGAGTTTCAGCCTATAAAAAGAGGTAAGTATGTGGTATCGGCAGTGAAAGATAATTATGCTACAAATACTGAAGAAATAGGTAAAGTAAAAGCAAAAAGAAAACAGAATACAACTTACGAACAGAATCTTGGCATGATTGCTGAAGGTGATATATTTAGAATCGAAAACATTTACTATAACTACGGTAAATCAGAGATTCGGAAAGACGCCAGAAAGGAACTTGACAATACGGTTTTACCAATTTTGAAAAAGTATCCAAACATGGCCATTGAAATTAGGTCTCATACAGACAGCAGGTCAGGAGCTGATTTTAATCAAGCATTATCTGACAGCAGAGCAAAAGCTGTAGTAGCTTATTTATCTAAAAGAGGAATATCAGAAGGTAGACTTTTAGCAAGTGGTTACGGAGAGGCAATGTTAGTTAATGGATGTGCAGATGGAGTGGATTGTAGCGAACGAAAGCATCAATTAAACAGGCGAACAGAGTTCAAGATTTTGAACGTAAATGAGCCAACAGTTAGAAGAAATTAAAGATATATTTTTTCATAGTTTAGGGTTAAGGTTTATAATAGAATCGGCTTGGATAGTGTTTCCGAGCCGATTTTTTTTGTTTTATATCAACAAACTTTTATTTGTACTACTTCTATTTTTAATTGGATAGTTTTCGCTAAATTCTAAAATAGCTCTATTTCAAAACGATATTCTACACAAAGCGGCTTATTTTCAAAGAAAAAACTTCCCAAAAGGTATGCGGCATTTACTTCTATTGTTTTTACTCGTTTCTATTTCTGCATTTTCTCAGAAACCTCGTGTTAGAGAATATGGTATTGAGGTAGGTGTTTTAAAACCTGGTAAGTATAACGCCATTACCGACGTAAAAGGCGTGAAGGTAGGACACACAACACTATCTATTGGCGACAGCATAAGAACAGGTGTAACAGCCATACTTCCTCATGAGGGAGATATTTATCAATGGAAACTGCCGGCAGCTATTTATATAGGCAATGGCTACGGAAAGCTAGCAGGATATAGCCAAGTGAAAGAGTTAGGAAACATAGAAACGCCTATAGTTCTTACAAACACTTTAAGTGTGGCGGCAGCTACCAATGCTTTGATAAGCCATACTCTTAGTCAGCCTGGTAATGAAAACGTCCGGTCCGTTAATGCTGTGGTGGGAGAAACTAATGATGGTTACCTTAACGATATAAGAGGAAGGCATGTAAAAGAGGAACACGTTTTAGCAGCCATTAAAAATGCTCAAACAGGAAAGGTAACGGAAGGGAATGTAGGAGCGGGAACAGGTACTATTTGTTTTCAATACAAAGGGGGGATAGGGACATCTTCAAGGGTTATACCTGAAAAGCTAGGAGGCTACACCGTAGGCGTGTTGGTACAAACTAACTTCGGTGGCGTTTTTGAACTAAATGGCGTGCCTATAGCGAAAGCTTTAGACAACTATCCAAGAGCTTATACTTATGATGTAGACGGCTCCTGTATGATGGTGGTGATGACTGATGCTCCTGTGGATGCTAGAAACTTGGAGAGAATGGCGAAAAGGGCTATTATGGGCTTAGCCAAAACAGGTGGAATAGCTTCTAATGGGAGTGGTGATTATGTGATTGCCGTGTCTACCGCAAAAGAAAATTTAATTCCTAATAGTAGTTCATCCCCCATTTTACAAAATAGCTTTTTAGATAATGGTGCCATGACACCGTTGTTCCTCGCTACCATTGAGGCTACACAAGAGGCCATTTATAACTCGCTATTTGCAGCAGAAACCACTAAAGGAAGAGATGGACATGAAATAAAGGCTTTGCCTATTGATATGGTTTTAGAGGTTATGAAAGAGTACAATGCTTTAAAAGATAATGATGGAGATAAGTAAAATTGAGATTTATAAATCTCCAATAAAACTCAAAAAGCCTTTTATAATTTCTTTGGGCGAAATGAAGTATGCCGACAATATTATTGTCAAAATATACACTAACACAGGTTTAGAAGGAATAGGGGAGTGTAGTCCTTTTTTGCCAATCAATGGTGAAAGTATGGATACTTGTTTTGTGGTTGGTCAGTATTTGGCTAAAGTTTTAAAAGGTAAAAACCCATTAGATATGACCCATTGCTCATCCGTAATGGATAGAACTATTTATGGGAACTCCAGCATAAAGAGTGCCTTTGATATAGCTCTTTATGACATTGCATCGCAAGAAGCTAAACTCCCACTTTACCAATTCTTAGGGGCCAAAGAAACGCGTGAACTTAAAACGGATTATACGGTAAGTATAGGTGATGCTACCCAAATGGCGGCAGATGCTTTAGATATTAAGCAGCGAGGTTTTGAGGTAATTAAAGTAAAGCTTGGCAAAAATGGGAAAGAAGATGTAAAGCGGATTAAAGCCATAAGAGAAGCTATTGGAATGGAAATTCCTTTACGTTTAGATGCAAATCAAGGTTGGGCTGTGGCTGAGGCTATAGAAACGCTGCAGTCTTTGGATTCTTATAACATTCAGCACTGTGAAGAGCCTATACCAAGGTGGGAGTTTATGGCTTTGCCAAAGGTTAAAAAGGAGAGCCCAATTACTATTATGGCAGATGAATCCTGTTTAGACCATCATGATGCCAAGAGGCTAATAAATTTAGGTGCTTGTGATGCCATCAATATCAAACTCGGAAAATCTTCTGGGATATTCAAGGCTCTGAAAATTATAGGAGAGGCAGAAAAAGCGGGAATAGCTCTTCAAATAGGTGGTTTTTTAGAGTCTCGTATCGGGTTTACTGCATCGGCTCATTTGGCAATGACCAGTTTAAGTGTAAAGCATATTGACTTTGACACCCCACTAATGTTTGAGGAAGACCCAGTTTTATTGGGTATGACTTATGGTGAAAATGGGGCTATAAGTTTAGGAAAAGAAATTGGTTTAGGCGTGACTGTCAAAATCGAATATTTAGAAAGTTTAGAGAAAGTAGTGATTTAATTAAAACGAATATTTAGAATGAAAAAGTGGCTAGTGGTTCTTGGTTTAATAGTTTCGATGTGGTCATGCGAGAGCCCTGAAAAGGAAGGTGTGACATATTTACAAACAGAGGAGTTTGCAAAACTTAATAGACCTTATTCGCAGGCAGTGGCTTATGATGATATACTTTATGTTTCTGGTCAAATAGGTGCTTTACCAAATGGAAAAATAGTAGAAGGCGGCATAGAAGCTGAAACTATTCAGACTATGGAAAACCTCAAAGCTATATTGGAAACAAATGGTACATCCATGAATAAGGTTATCAAGTGCACTTGTATGCTAGCCGATATGGCTGAGTTCGGAGTCATGAGTGCAGCTTATGTGAAATACTTTCCAGAAAATAAACCAGCAAGAAGTGCCCTACAAGGCGACTTGCCTTTAGGGGCAAAAGTAGAGATAGAATGTATGGCTGCTTTGGATTGAGGTAAGAGCGATTTCTCTCTTTGGTCGGTAGTAATGGCTATGATATAAAATGCCCTTCAGATTTATTCCGAAGGGCATTTGAATTGTGCTTTACATTTTACCTAAACAATGCACCATTGTAGTAAACAATGGTATGCACAATTTTACCGTCTTTATTTACATTATGCTGGTAATGAAAGGGAACGGTAATCTCCTTTTTATCAGATTTTCTTATTACGTGAAAATCCCACCAAGAGTATAACACCCCAGTACCTCCCATTTCATATTCCATATAGTCAGGGTAACCAATTTGCTCTATTTGTACTATCTCAAAAGCCTCTAGAAATTTCGTGTTATTCTCCTTTAATTCATCAATCGTAATTGGCTCCTCTGAAGGATTGTTTATGTCAGTATAAGTGGCATTTTCGTCAAAAAAACTATAATACTTATCTTTATCTACATATTCAGCCGCTGCCATCATTAACCTTAGAGAATTGATGTTTTCATGTTGGTTATAAATGATTCCGTTTTTCCTTTCACTATATCCTCTTCTAATTTCGTTTCCAAATTCAGGGTTAATATAATTAGCTACCCTTCTAATCTTGTTGGCTTTTGTAAGCGAAAATGAACGGTGTACATACATATCAGCTTTAACACCTGTTTTCTTATGTACTCCTTTTAGAATATCCCAGCTATCTACAGTTACGGCATTATTGTCACTTGGGTCTTTAGTATATTCAAAGGCATCTGGATAGGATCCTTCTGCTGATTCAATAGAAAAATAGTTAAGTTCCTCAAACCAAATCCTGGCGGTTTGTAGGAAATTTGATTTACTTTCACCTTTATCAAAACGACTAGAAGTTACTGGATTGTAGGCTCTAAAGTCATCTGTCATGAGTTTAGCCATGGCGGTGGTATCTCCTTTAACTAAAGCTTTGGTAAAAGCATCTACTACTCCTAGTGCTGGGTGCTCGATATAAATAGTTCCGTTTACTTTTTTTTGGCTAAAGCCTACAAAAGGCAATAGCATCAATAGACATATAGTTATTTTTTTCATGATTATTCGGTCTATGTTTATAGTGCTGACTAGCACGGGTTTAGTTAAAAAGTAAACCCAAATACCAATTATGTTCGGGTACATGCAACCGATCTTATCCCAATGACCCTAAATAGTGTCCGAAGGTCTGTAAATATTGTCCGAACGAAAAAAAGCTATATAAGAATATGCTTAAATAGCTTTTTTCTAAATTTATTGAGCGTGAGTGTTTTATGCCTCTTCATTCTAGTGGTTTAGAATTTAAAGGACACGAAGAAGAATGGCCGAAAAAAGATTTTAAACTAACTTTATTCGCACACCTTAAGCTTCAGTCTTTTGGATTAGGATATTTTTACTTGAGCTTTAAAGCCTCGCTTTCAAAAACAACACCCTCCCAGCCAGTATTAATGAAATTTCTAATGTTTTGGTGGTCAGTAGCTTCAGGGTTTTCTAAAACGTCTTTACGATAGTAATCACCAAAACAGGCTAGTGTTTCATCTTTACTTAATTGGTTTAATAGACTGAAAGCAAAAACTTTGCAAGAACCATTGTTTTGACCAGCTTCATTTTGGGTTTTACCATTTTTGAAGGCAGTGGGAGTGAAGTTATAATTAGATTCTATGAAGTCTATTACCTCTTTGAACTGAACAGTTTGCGGATTGTTTTTGATTTTTTCTATCACTGTAATTTATTTTTTCTGCGAAGATACTATTAGCAAGAATGGAGACAAAATAATATTATGAGCTTAAGGGAATATGAGCTTTGTTAAGAGCGACTAAAAATAGACTTGGTAAGTTTTCCTCTGAATATTTTTTTGATGGAATTAGTAAACCTCCTGCTTGTAGGGTATTTTCTATAAGGCGTTATATTATTAAATATGAGCCCTACTCCAAAGAGTATTAAGGTTCCAGTGAGTACCGGAGATAGCACATAAATATAACCAAGTTCTGTTACTTTTTCAGAACCCATTACCGCTATTAAGGCGGTGGCACCTCCAGGAGGATGTAATGTTTTGGTTATTTGCATCAGCACAATGGACAGAGAAACTGCTAAAGGTGCCGTAAGCCAAATGATATCAGGAAATAGCTTATAAACCGTTACACCAAGAGCTGCAGATATCAAATGACCTCCAATTAAATTTCTTGGCTGAGATAAGGGGCTCTGGATGGCTCCATAAATAAGGACACTGGATGCTCCAAAAGAGCCAATTAAAAAGATGTTTTCGTCTTTTGTTAAAAAGTGGCTTTGCAAAAAGGCAATAATAGCAATGCCAATAAATGCTCCAAGAAACGACCAAAGATGCTCTCTAGTGTCAACCAAGGTCTCTTTGTAAATGACATACCGAGACAATCTAAGCCCACGCTTAAGTTTATTTTTTACCACGAAGTAATAAGCTCTTAAAGCATTTAATATTAGCTATATAAACTGGAAATTTACTTTAAGAATTGTATGTTTTGTTGTACCCAAAATTAAGAAGGATTGGCGGATGTTACGTCAAATAAACCATGAAGAAAGGGAGTTTAAAGACTTATACTTAAAGTCTATAGATTATATAGGTTTAAATGGATTCTATTTTTATAACTACTTGAAATATTTTATCAAATTTTAGCTCTGATGATCTAGGTATTAGCCTTTATTTCATAGGATTACGGTTTTCTAATTGCCATTTTACCTAAGTGAAATATAGCTTTAGCATTTACATAATATATTCACCATCTACACTTTCAATAGCTGGAGGAAGAACTGTTTCTTTGCGAGTTTGCAGCATGTTGATTTCAATGGTTCGGCTTATTTGTGTGATAGGAATACCAGTAGGAATTTCTTCAAAAGGATTTAGCAAAGACTGACCAATTTTATGGGTGGTTAGAAATACATAACCTATTAAAGTACCTACCGCAATAGACAATACCCCTACACTTTGCGAAGCAACGGCTGTCACCGTGACAATAAATACCCAAATGAAAATACTGGTGTAGTAATTATAAGTAGTAGGAAAAACGGTATTAGAAATTCGCTCTGATTTTCCCATTTCATTACAAAAATTGACTAACATTTTATTTAGTTCTAAAAATCTAAAACCGTCAATATTTCCATTATTGTAGGCCTCGTTAAGCTCCCTAGTCTGGATTGATAAAATAGCATTAGCCTTGTTGGATTCGTTAGCTATATAAGCTTGGTCTTCTTCACTTAAATATTTCAAATATTCTTTAGCATTACTATCACGAAGATTTTCTTTTAAAGCATATATAAAGGCTATATGCCTGTCAATAGCCACTTTAGACATTTCAGGCTTGTCTTTATAAAAGAAAAGTACTTGCCTAGCCCAAGTACGAGAGTCATTAACCAAAGCACCCCAAATCTTTCTGGCTTCCCACCATCTATCATACGCTTGGTTATTATTAAAACCAATAAAGAAAGCCAAGGCAGTACCCAATACAGATGGAATTAAAACCGGTAATTCTATACCAAAAGCTTGAAAGCGGCTAAAAACAAAAAAAGTAAGAACACAGGTAATTAAGTCAAAAAGGAAGTGCCTTCCAGTACCAGAAATGATTCTTGTAATGCTTACTTTTTTAGATATTATCATGTCTAGATTATTATTGGTTTATAGTAAAACAAGGCTATTTTGTAATAAAAGTACAAATTTAAGGATGCTAAAAAGCTTTAGACTAATTTACGTTTGTCTATTTTAGTCAAATCAAAACCAAGAACATTGTCAAAAGAAAAACTACCCGAAGTGTGGCTTAGAGGTTCTATTCCTGAAATTCCGGCCTTATTGCAGCCAGCGGCTCATGCTTTACTCCAAACAGCAGAAGAACTTCACTTGATATTAAAGGATGTTCCTAATGAACTTTTGATAGAAGAAATAGCTGGCAGAGCTACGCCTTCATTTCATTTGAAACATTTAACTGGGGTTTTAGATAGAATGCTCACCTATGCTAAAGGAGAATCTCTAAGTAAAGAGCAATTTGATTTTTTAAGGAATGAGAAAGCTATGGAGCCTATACCTAAAAAAGAGGAACTGATAAATGCTTTTGAAGCTAAAGTAAATGAGGCTCTTATTTACTTCAAATCTTTAGATGTAGCCAAGCTTATAGAAGCAAGGGGAGTAGGTAGAAAGCAATTGCCATCCACGGTTATTGGATTATTATTTCATGCTGCCGAACATGCACAGCGGCATTTGGGCCAACTTTTAGTAACAGTTTCGGTTTTGAAGAGTAAACCTAATTAACCCACTGGGCCAGTGAATTTTCTTTGGCCTTATATTGAGAAGGAGAGATTTTCTTCTTCTTTTTGAATACACGACAGAAATAAGAAAAGCTGTTAAAACCACTCGCTAAGTAGGCTTCTTTTATACTTGTTTTCTTTCTTTTAAGTACTTCTTCCGCTATTTTGATACGTTCTTCTATTATAAAATCGTTTGGCGAAATGCCCATTTCGTTTTTAAAAATTCTATAAAAGCTAGACTCGCTCATGTAAGCTTTATCGCTTAAGTTCTCTACAGAAAGTTGTTTTGTGATATTCTCTTTGATAAACTTAATAATATAAGAGATTCTGTCATCAGTACAGTTGGCGTTCGCGTTTTTAAGGTGAAGCCCTTTTGACTCGGTTTGGACTATTCTTATAAGGAGTTCTTGTAATAATGAATTTGCAAAAATGTCTTTAGAAGGATGGTTTTCTGCAAAAATGAAAATCAAACGTTGAAGTATTTGCTGTATGGCAATGTCATTGGTGAAATGGAAATTGTAGTCTGTCATTTTCCATTCTTTACCCTCCTGCTTCGGGCTTTTTTCGTTTAGAATTTGAATCGTTGATTTTATCAAATCAGTAGAAAATGCCAAAGCCAAACATTGTGTGGGCTTAATAGCGGTAGCTTCCGGGAAGTCAATGCACATCAATTCATTTTGTGGTAAAATCACAGACTCACCTGGAAGAAAATCAAAGGATTCAAGTCCTTGTAAGTGCATTATCTTTTTTCCAGTTAACATGCTCGCTAATACAGGGTCAGGAAACTTCAAAAGTACTTCATTAGCCTGTTGATGAGTTTCGAAAATATTAAGCTCCGCATTATTAAGCGTGTGGATGGTTCTGTTTTCCACCAAGGTTTCCAGTTTTCTTCTGGAAGAGAAAGAAGATGATAATGAGAGCATATATTTCCTGTTTCTTGTGTTATAAATGTACTTAAATTGTAAAATTCTACCAAGAAATATGACTTTATGAATGGCTTTTGTGCTAGTATTTAAGAGTATAGTGAAAGCTTTGGGAGGATAATGACATAGCTTGGCGTGATTTTGAAATGAACTAAGAGAATTGTGCTACTTAATGTAAATTTTCTATGATTGATTTGTACTATAATATTTTATTTAAACAAACCTAACATAGATTATGTCTGACGTACAAATGATAAGCAAGACTCTCGCTAGTAAGCCAAAGTTTAAAGAGCAATACGATAACTTTATAGGAGGTAAATGGGTAGCTCCTTTAAAAGGTCAATATTTTAGTGCAAACTCTCCAGTAGATGGTAAAGACTTCACTAAAGTAGCCCGTTCTACAGAAGAAGATGTAAACCTCGCTATTGATGCTGCATGGGCGGCAGCACCGCAATGGAATAATTCATCGGCAACAGAAAGAAGCAACATGCTCCTTAAAATAGCTGATGTTATAGAAGCTAACTTAGATTTATTAGCAAGGGTAGAAACATGGGATAATGGAAAAGCCATTAGAGAAACTAGAGCGGCAGATATGCCTCTTGCGGTAGACCACTTTAGGTATTTTGCAGGAGTAATTAGAGCAGAAGAAGGTTCAGCATCAGAGTTAGATGCTAATACACTCTCGCTTATTATAAATGAGCCATTGGGTGTAGTTGGTCAAATTATCCCTTGGAACTTCCCGTTACTTATGGCTACTTGGAAACTGGCACCAGCTTTAGCAGCAGGGAACTGTGTGGTTTTAAAGCCAGCGGAACAAACTCCGGTAGGAATCATGGTATTGATGGATTTGATAAAAGATATTCTTCCATCTGGTGTTTTAAACGTAATTAATGGTTTTGGTTTAGAGGCAGGGAAGCCTTTGGCGTCTAGCTCTAGAATCAATAAAATTGCTTTTACTGGTGAGACCACTACGGGGCAGTTAATCATGCAATATGCTTCGAAGAATATTATTCCAGTAACGCTGGAGCTAGGAGGGAAGTCTCCAAATGTGTTTTTCAAAAGCATCATGGAAGCTGATGATGATTTCTTTGATAAGTGTTTAGAAGGAGCTACACTTTTTGCTCTTAATCAAGGTGAAGTATGTACCTGTCCTTCCAGAATTCTGGTAGACGAGTCTATTGCTGATGCCTTTATTGAAAGGTTTATTGAGCGTGTGGAGGCCATTAAATTAGGACATCCGTTAGATGCTGAAACCATGATGGGAGCACAAGTGTCAAAAGACCAGTATGAGAAAATCTTAAACTATATAGAAATAGGAAAAGAGGAGGGAGCAGAGCTTTTGACAGGCGGAGCCGCAGCTACTATAGATGGTTTGGCTGAAGGCTATTATATCAAACCTACGGTTTTCAAAGGGAATAATAAGATGAGAATATTCCAAGAGGAAATATTTGGACCTGTGGTTTGCCTTACCACTTTTAAAGATGAGGCAGAGGCTATAGAAATTGCTAATGATACATTATACGGTTTAGGTGCTGGCGTTTGGACCAGAGATACACATGAAGCTTATAAAGTGTCTAGGGCTATAGAAGCAGGCCGCGTGTGGGTAAACTGCTACCATAATTATCCAGCTCATGCTCCATTTGGTGGGTATAAGAAGTCTGGTATTGGTAGAGAAAACCATAAAATGATGCTAGGACACTATCGACAAGCTAAAAATATGTTGATTTCTTACGACAAAAAGAAGATGGGTTTCTTTTAAAAAATTAGCAATAAGGAGGCTCATTTGAGTCTCCTTACTTCAGTTTAATCTTATTTAATATGGAATCAAAAAGAGTAATAGCAACCGACAAAGCAATCAAACTTATCTCTAAACTGAAAGAGCAGTATGGTGATTTGATTTTTCACCAAAGTGGAGGATGCTGTGATGGTTCTGCTCCAATGTGCTATCCGCTTGGAGACTTCTATATTAATGAAACCGATATTCAATTAGGGGAAGTAGCAGGCTATCCTTTTTATATGGCTCGCGACCAATATGAGTATTGGAAACATACACACCTTACTTTAGATGTGACAGAAGGAAGAGGCTCAAGTTTTTCGTTGGAAATACCTTTGGGAGTAAGGTTTATTATCAAGTCTAGGCTTCTAACAAAAGAAGAAAGTGATTTCTTTTCAGAAGAAGAAAAAGTATAAAATAAGCTAATTTGGGCTTGGAATCCGTGATGTATAGCTGTTTAAATCACCTTTGAGCTTAGAACTAAAACTTATCTAAATATTGCTTTAGTTTCTCCACAGAGTGCTCAAAGCTATAATTTGTAAGGATAGAGTTATGTCCGTTTTTCCCCTTTGTTTCTCTAATCTCTTTATTACTGGCTAAAAAAAGAAGATTTTCTGCCATTCCATTGACATCAAGATATTCAGCTAAGATACCAGCTTCATCTTTCACAAATTCAGAACAACCGCCCGTGTTTTTAAAACCTAAGATGGGCTTTTGACAAAGTGCCGCTTCTAACATTACCAAAGGAAATGGATCTTCTCTGCTACTTACCACAAATACATCCAGTGCATTTATAATTTCAACAGCTTTAGAAGTGGGGCTAATAAAAGTTACATAATCAGCAATGCCCATTTTACGAACATCATACATAATTTGCTCGTAGTACTTTCCCTCTGCTTTAAGTCCAATCCAAACGAAGTGAATCTTTTGAGAGGTATTCTTTTGCTTAATAGCATTAACCAAGCTAATAAAAATGTCTAATCCTTTTCTCCATTCTGCATTTCCACAAGCCCCAGCCAAAAAAGCATCTTGAGGAAGGTTGAAATCTTCTTTAATGCTATTGGGAATAGAGTTTTTGAAGAGTTTCAGTACTGACTCATTATCTACAAAAGAATGAATCACAGTAGTTTTTGAGTCTAAAGAGGGGTCAGCTTCTACTAAATTATCTTTAACTGCTTGGGAGCATGCTATGATGCCATCGGATGATTTAAGAAGGTTTTCTTTCTCAGATTTTCCTGCATAAAGGTCAAGAGAAAACTGAAGTTCATGAATATGAGAAATCAATGGAACTTGAAGTACCTCTTTAATTTGCGTAGCAGAGCACGCGGTGGCTATTGTATTAGCATATATAAAGTCAATTTTCTGAGAACGGTAACTTTCTTCAATAAAATCTTTAAAGTCCTTTTTAGAATCGGTCTTTATGATTTTTGAGAGAATTTTAGATTTCTTTTTCGATTTTTTAGGCGATTCTTTTACTTCACAAATAGACTCAAAATCACTTAAAAGTGGTCCCCATTTTAGAAGGCAAAGCAGCTGAACACCATATCCGGCAGCTTTAAAATCCTTCATTATATTTAGAAGAAATAGCTGAGCACCAGCACGGTTAGCATCGTGACTTACAAATAGTATGTTAGGTTTGCTAGCCATTTTTTTGAAGCACTTCGTTAATAATCTTACTAATTCTGATTACATCACTTTCAGGCAATCCAGGAAAGAGAGGAAGAGAAAGTACCCTATGAGAAACGGATTCAGAAACTGGGCATTTATCTGAGCTATTTACATAGCCCAATGTGTTTAGAGAAGGATAGAAGTATCTTCTTGGGAATACATCAGCTTCCTTTAGTTTAGCTATTATCTCATCAGTGATTTCTTTACTTTCAAATACTACTGGGTAGTAAGCATAATTGTATTCAAAGTTCTTTTGTTCTGTATACGGTCTGAAAATATGGTCAAAATTTAACTGTGCATCATAAATATCAAAAATGACCTTTCTCTTTTTGATGATTTCTTCTACATGGGGAAGGTTTGTCAATCCCATGGCAGCATGAAACTCAGAATTTTTACCATTGATACCTAGGCTAACATAATCGTCGTTAACATGGCCAAAACTTCTGTAATACCATATCTTTTTAGCCAGTTCAGGTTTTCCGTTGACAGATATAGAACCGCCTTCTACCGTATGGAAAACTTTAGTAGCATGGAAACTACAGGTAGCGATATCACCATATGATAAAAGCGATTTCCCATTAAGTTTAACATTGAAACCATGGGCAGCATCATAAACTACGGGTAAATTATATTTTTTAGCGATTTTCTCAATAGCCAAAACATCACATGGATTTCCATAAACGTGTGTAGCTAAAATTGCTGATGTTTTATCGGTTATTTTAGCCTCAATTAATTCTGGATTTATATTGAAATCATTTGAATTGACATCAACAAAAACTGGCTTACAATTTTCCCAAAGTATGGAAGTAGTGGTAGCACAGTAAGAGTATGGCGTGGTAATTATTTCACCAGATAACTCAAGAGATTTTATGGCAAGTTGAAGAGCAATAGTACCATTTGATACATAAATCAAACTTTCTAAACCAAGATAGTCTTTAAGTTTACCCTCTAGCTCCTGAAGTAATGGACCATTATTCGTTAACCAATTTGTCTCATAGATTTTATCTATGTAGGCTTGGTACTCTTCCTTAGGCGGTAAAAAAGCTTGGGTAACAAAAATGCTCAATTCAATGGGGTTATGAAGTTTCTTAAAATTAATAAAAGGCTTTAAGCAAAATACTACTTATTAAACTCTTTTTGCCAAGTTTTTAATTTTAGGTTTAAAGGTCTAATAGCACCAGGCCATTTACCTACCCATTCTACGTCTTCTCTAAAGTCTTGAATATCGAACATAAGAGCCTCTTCAAAGAAGAATAAAGGCTTAGACTCATCTTTAACCACCATCATGGAAATAAAGTAAGAACCATCATTTAAGAAGTTTCCAGGAATATTAAATTCGGTAGCTATAAGTCCTTTTTTATATATTTTACCTTCATTGGCTATGTTGAAAATACATTGGCCAGTCATGGTGTAAAGGAAAATACTCACATTCAGTTTAACATCATCGTGGTCATTCCAAAACTCATATTCTACTTTAAGTGGAGTAGCTGTGGTAAGCTGTGTACCAGTTTCTAGTTCCTCATTAGATTTTAGCTCAATTCTTTTAGCCAAAATCCCATTGTCTCCAGGAGCTTTTGACTGGTCTGTCCATTCTTGTTTAACCTGAAAAGAAGCCACGTTTTGAACGTAGTTATTAATCACCGAATTTATGTCGCCTGAGTCAATCAATTCGCCTTTTCGGAGAAATGCACCTTTATTGCAAAGGTTTTGAACGGCAGTTAGATTGTGACTTACAAACAGAATTGTTCTTCCGCTTTTTGAAACGTCACGCATTTTTCCAATACTTTTCTTTTGGAAATCGGCATCACCTACGGCTAAAACTTCATCTACAATTAAGATTTCAGGTTCAAGGTGTGCTGCAATAGCAAAACCTAACCTTACATACATTCCTGAAGAGTATCTTTTAACAGGAGTATCTAAAAACTGTTGAATACCTGCAAATTCCACAATAGCATCAAATTGAGCATTTATCTCATGGTTTTTCATACCAAGGATGGAGCCATTCAGGTAGATGTTTTCTCGTCCCGTAAGTTCTGGGTGAAAGCCTGTCCCTACTTCTAAGAGACTGGCCATTCTTCCTTGAATTCTTATTTCACCTGTGGTAGGTGCCGTTACTCTACTGAGTATTTTAAGTAATGTTGATTTTCCTGCTCCGTTTGAACCAATTACGCCTAGTCTATCACCTTTCTCTACAGTCAGGTTTATGTTCTGCAAAGCCCAAAAGAGCTCTTTCTCAGAGGGATTCTTTTTGGAGAAAACCGACTTTGAAAAGTTGACTAAATCTTCTCTAAGCGTATTAGTCTTACTAAGCTTGTGTTTAATAAGATAGCTTTTTGAAGCATTTTTTATTTCTATAGCAGGCATAAAATATTAGATGTAATCTACAAACGAACTTTCGTGTTTTCTGAAATAGCGAATTGACACAAAAAGGGTAACAAAACAAAATACTAAGAGGGGAATGAAACTATCCCAGTTAAATGTAAAAGCATCTCCTAAAAGAGCCCATCTGAATGCATCAATACAGCCAGTGACAGGATTAAGAACAAATAATTTATAAGTCCAGTGAGATGCTACAGTATCTGTGGTATAAAGTACTGGAGAGATGAACAAACCAAAACTTATGACAAAAGGAATAAGCTGACCAATATCTCTATATTTCACATTTAGTACTGACGCAAATAACCCAATACCACTTGCTGCCAAATAAGCTAGAATGATAAATAGCGGAGCAAAAATTATTTTATAGTCTGGTATGTAGCTGTAGTAAAAGCAAAAACCAATAAAGACACATAAACCAATAATGACATCCAATAAGCCTAAAAAGAAGGAACTAAATGGTATAATAATTCTTGGGAAAAAGACTTTAGAAACGAGGTTGTTATTAGTCACCACACTCAAACTTATAGTCATTAGTGATTGTGAGAAAAATAGCCAGAGTATATTACCAGATAAAATAACTAGGATGTACGGTATTTCTGAATTTTCCCCAAGGGTACCAATTCTGTTTACTCCAAAAACATAAACCATGGAGGATATTAAAGGTCTTAAGATACTCCACAAAACACCAAAAATGGTTTGCTTATACCTAACCATGATGTCTCGCTTAGCAAGAATCCAAAATAACTCGCGATAATCAAATACTTCTTTCCAGTAATCCCAAAAGGAGGGATATGAAGATATAACTTTTACTTTCTTATTGTCCAAAATACTCCGGTTTATTGGTCTTGCATGATTTTTTTATAAGAATCTGCCAAACTTATAACAATGATGGTAAGCACAAGAAATGCTAAACTACTTAATTTTAGGTTCAAACCTGTTTCCGCATCTTCTCTTTCTAGAGGCAATCTTGTTTCTTCCACGATAGTGAAAATTGGTGTTTGCTCTATAATCACTCTTTCTAAGCTTTTTATAGTATTTAACTGGGTTAAATATTGTGTTGATAAAAAGCTACTCTTTCTTTGGGTTTGGGTTTGATAAAGACTTGCTCTTGGGTCTACCACATTAGGGTTCTCAAAAGTTAATCTAGCCATACGACCATCGGTCTGTGATAATTCCGATTCTATCTTTACTAACTGTTCTTTCTGTGTTTCCAGGAGTTCTCTGGTTTTCTTAGTTTTCATTTCCACATAGAACTCTTCTGTAGTTTGAAGCACAGCCTCTACCCATTTTTTTACCAACATCTCATTGGTAAGTTTAGCGGTAAGAACCATGATACTACTTGTGGTTTCAACTAACTCTACTGAGGTAGTTTCCTTCACTTTATCATAAATGGCATTAACCATTAAGTTTTCTAATTGAGAAAACTCATTTATATCCTTATCCTCAAATTTATGGTCTATTGCTGCTTGAAAAGGTTTTCTGAATAAACTGCCTCCCCATTCGTTCGTTTTGATATTACTACTATCCGCTATGTAGTTTATCATCAAAAGTGAATCACCATTTACTACTACGGTTTTCATTAGAGCTCTTTCCATTACCGCTCTAGACCTAAGGAGTGTTGGAAAGTTTTGACTAGTGAAAAGGTCACCACCAGAAGCTGTATTTTGATTGAAAATACCAAAGGTGCTTGCAAGGCCACCTAATTGGCTTTGGCCATTTCCTCCACCTAACTCTAGGTTGAAAATTATAGTACTTCTATAAAGGCTTTCTTTTTCTACAAATAAGTCTAAGGTTAGGCTCAGAGAAGCACCTATTAAAAGGGCTGCAAGCCAAATTCTCCATTTACTAGCCAGAAGATCTAAAAAGTCAAAAAATTGACTCATCAGTTCTTTTGTGGATACTTGACGTTCTGTGTTACTTTCTAATTCCATAAGGGCTGTTTAAACTATTTACCTAGACTAATGAATCCATAAATACTGAAGATTGTACCAAGGGTAGCACTAAGTGTTCCTAATACATTTGCAAAGCTAGCTAATTGGTCAGCATTGTTCTGTGCTTTTTGTGGTACTATTATTTCGGAACCTGGTTCTATTTTTGGGTAAATATTAAAAACTAAGAATTTTCTTGTTCTATCAACAGAACCATTTGGATAAAGAACGTATGATTTTCTTCTCAAAGATTTCTTAGTAAATCCACCTGCTCCTGATATATAGTTTTTAAAGGCTGAGTCTTTCATATATTTTACTGTGGTAGGATAAAGTACTTCGCCTTGAATTCTAATAGTCTCTAGAAGTTTAGGTACTTTAATCAAATCACCATCTTGTAATGTTAAATCTCCAACCTCTCCTGGATATTTTATAATCTCAGCTAAGTCAATATCAATAGATTCTTCTCTTGTTTCTTCCACCTCGTCTATCTCAATTACCTGAGTATCTGTTCCTCCAGTACTTAGGGCTTCCAGTGTTTTTCTTTTTTGCTCTAGCTCTAATTCCGAAAGCTGTACCGTTCTAACAAGCGTAGCTCCTGGGCTATAAGCTTGTAAAGTCAAGCCTCCCGCTCTTTTTATCAAATCAGATATCTTTTCATCTTTACTAGCTATTCCGTAAGTAGAGGGATAAAAAACTTCACCTTCAATTTTAACATAAGTTTGCTCTTCATAGTTAGGAGAAGAACGAACAAAGATTTCATCAAATGGTTGAAGAATTACATTCTCTTTTCCACTTACTACTTCTAAATCTGGCGTTACGTCTAATCTAATAATGTCAGAAATTTGAGCATTTACTTTGGTTATATCCACGTTTCTTTTTCTTCGAACTATCTCAATTCTTGATAAACTTGCCGCTTCTGTTAAACCACCTACTCTAACTATAACATCTTCTAAAGTTAGGTTTTTGGCATAAGGTAACTCTACGCCAGCTTCTGCATCAGGATTATTAATAGAACCTTGGATTCTAACAAAAGCCACCTCTGTTAAGTCAAATATTGATGGAACTATAACTAGGTCTTCACGCCTTAGCACTACATCCGCCGTGTTTCCGGATAAAATGTCTCTATAGTTTACGGAAAGGTTTTCTGTAGACAAATCAGCGTTAGTTCTTACTATGGATATTCTTCCCATTAAGGCATCGTCCATAAGTCCATCAGAAGATTCTATTAGTGATTTTAGTGTTGGGTTGCTATTTAGAGAGTATTCTCCAGGTCTGTAAACCGCACCTTCTACGCTTACAAGGTTTGAAAACCTCTCTAAAACTTCATTGACAAAAACAGAGTCACCATTTGTCATGGCGAAGCTATCGTAGTTTGTGTTCATTACATCTACAATCTCTTTTTCTTTACTCGTGTTTCGGTAAATTTTTAGCCTATGTGTGTATGATTTTGTTCCAAAACCACCAGCGTAAGAGATGGCATCTGATAAGGTTTCATTTGGAAGTAATTCAAAATAGCCCGCTCTCTTAGTTCCCCCACCTACAATAACTCTATTTACAAATGGTCCTATAAGAATAACATCTTGGTCTTTTAAAAGAATATCATCCTTTGAAAAGCCTTTCATGAGTATATCGTAAAGGTCAAGTGTAGCTACAGTTGAGTTATTACGAATGACCTTTATTTGCCTGAAAGAGCCTATCTCGTTAGGTCCGCCACTTCTGTAAAGAGCAGAACTAACTGTACTTAAAGAGCTCATAGTGTAAGTTCCAGGAGCAACTGCCTCACCTGTGACACTTACTTTTATGCTTCTGACATCTCCTAGAGAGATCTTAAGTTTCATGGTGCCATTACTAATACCTGGGTAAATCTTAGTGAGAGCTCTCTTGATACTTTCTGTAGCATCTTCAATGGTTTGACCAGAAACCTTTATAAGACCGGCTCTACTTAAAGTAATGTAACCGTCAGGGTTTATCACTACTTCTTGGTGCTCTTGCAAATAACCATAGATATCAATGATAAGTTGATCATTTGTTCCTAAAACGTAATTGTTTGGTGTAGGAATGTTATGAACAGCGTTTGGGTCAAAGTTTTGAAGATTGAAAAGCTTGTAACCAAATATTTTTCGTCTTAGCGTTTCAATAGCAATGTCTTCCATTTCCCTTTCTTCCATAACTAAGGCTACAGAGTCTTCATGAGTCATGGCCTCAGTGTCTTCATCTGTAAGCCCATTTGCTCTAAAGCCATCTTGTGGCGTTTGCTGCATAGTTTTACCTTGGGTTTGACCCGTTGGGTAACCTTGCTGTGGATAGCCTGGTATGGTAGTACCAGTATTGGGGATAGTTTGAGGATAAACTGGATAGGTTTGAGCCCAGCTAGAGCCTGAATAAAAAGTAAGAAGTATAATACCAATTAGAACTTTCGAGATTAAATCTGAATTCCTAACTTTGGACAAATTCATAGACAAACATTTAAATATATTGTAAACCACTTTTGGGTCTCTCTTAGTATTAAATTCCTGCAAAATAACGGAAGATTTTTGGTTTTGAGAACTCAAATAGGTTTTAAATATTGCTTAATGATTTAATAATTATACTACTGCTGATAGATTAACAATGGCTGAAGAAAAAGAACCGCAATACAATGAGGATAGTATTCGCTCATTAGACTGGAAAGAGCACATAAGACTTAGACCAGGTATGTATATCGGAAAGTTAGGTGATGGAGCATCTGCAGACGATGGCATTTATGTATTACTAAAAGAGGTGATGGATAATTGCATTGATGAATATGCGATGGGGCACGGTAAAGCCATAAATATTGTAATTGATGACGGGAGTGTAACCGTGAGAGATTATGGTAGAGGAATTCCCTTAGGAAAGGTAGTAGACGTGGTGTCAAAGATTAATACAGGGGCAAAGTATGATAGTAAAGCCTTCCAAAAGTCTGTTGGTCTAAATGGTGTGGGTACTAAAGCAGTGAATGCACTTTCTTCGTTTTTTAGAGTTCAGGCCTTTCGTGAAGGTCAAACTGCTTGGGCTGAATTTAACGTCGGCGTACTTAAAGAGCAATCAAAACTAGAAATAACGACAGAGAAGAATGGTACGCTGATAGAGTTTGTGCCTGATAATTCAGTTTTTAAAAATTACCATTACATACCGCAGTACATTGAAAGTATGATATGGAATTACTGCTATTTGAACGCAGGATTAACTATCAACTTTAACAGAAAGAAGTTTATTTCTCAGAATGGACTTTTGGATTTACTTCTTAGAAAAACGGAAGAGGCAAATCTTAGATACCCAATTGTGCATTTAAAAGGAGCTGATATTGAAATGGCTCTGACGCATAGTAACCAGTATGGAGAAGAGTATTCTTCTTTTGTAAATGGGCAAAATACTACACAGGGAGGAACGCACTTGTCCGCCTTTAAGGAAGCCATTGTCAAAACGGTTAGAGACCATTACGGTAAAGATTATGCCGCAGAGGATATTAGAGCGTCTATTATAGGTGCAATATCTATTAGAGTGCAAGAACCAGTTTTTGAGTCGCAGACTAAAACGAAATTAGGTTCTATTACTATTTCGCCAGAAGATAATGCTCAAACGGTAAGGACTTTTATCAATGATTTTGTGAAGGAGCAGTTTGATAACTTCCTTCACATGAATCCTGAGACTAAAGATGCTTTAAAGAAGCGAATAGAGCAGTCTGAAAGAGAAAGGAAGGAATTAGCAGGTGTTAAAAAATTGGCAAATGAGCGAGCTAAAAAGGCAAGTTTGCATAATAAGAAGTTAAGAGACTGTAAGTATCATTTGACCGATGTCAAATATGAAGACAGGTTAAATACAACATTATTCATTACAGAGGGTGATTCGGCCTCCGGTAGTATTACGAAAGCTAGAAGCCCAGAAACGCAAGCCGTATTTAGTTTGAGAGGGAAACCTTTGAACTGTTTTGGCTTGAGTAAGAAAGTAGTTTATGAGAACGAAGAGTTTAACTTATTGCAGCATGCACTGAATATAGAAGACGGCATGGACGGTCTTAGATATAATCAAGTGGTGATAGCGACAGATGCTGATGTTGACGGTTCTCACATTAGATTATTACTGTTAACTTTCTTTTTACAGTTTTTTCCGGATGTGGTTAGGGGTGGACACCTATATATTCTTCAAACACCCCTGTTTAGAGTACGGAATAAGAAGGAAACCATCTATTGCTATTCTGACGATGAAAGACAGCATGCAATTAAAAAACTTGGAGGAAAACCTGAAATAACTAGATTTAAAGGGCTTGGTGAGATTTCTCCGCACGAATTTGAAGGTTTCATAGGAAAAGATATTAGATTGGATCCCGTAATACTCGAAAAAGAATCTAGCATTGCTAAAATCTTAGGATACTTTATGGGAAAGAATACTCCTGAACGTCAAAAGTTCATCATTGAAAACCTGAAAGTAGAAAAAGATATAGTAGAAGAAGACCAGATTCCAACAGAGGATTTAGAAACTGTTTAAGCTCTGAAAAAATTATATCTATGAGAAAAATTGCTCTGCATTGGCAGATTATTATTGGAATGTTCGCGGGTCTACTTATTGGGGCTCTATTTCTTATGTTTCCTTGGGGAAAAGATTTTGTGGTCGATTGGATAAAACCCTTCGGTACCATATTTATTAATTCCCTTAAATTAATAGCCATTCCTTTAATCATTGCTTCTCTAGTTAAAGGTGTTTCAGATTTAAATGATATTCGTCAACTGTCTAAGATGGGGTCTAGAACCATCGGGATGTATATCCTAACTACTATTTTTGCGATATCAATCGGACTTTTACTAGTTAACATTGTAAAGCCAGGTAGTTTTATTGAAGAAAGTACTCGCGTAGAAATGATGCAGAGTTTTGCGGGAGAAGCTGATACTAGAATAGCATCTGCAAATCAAACGAAGGAAAGAGGACCACTAGACGCCCTAGTTGACATTATTCCTGATAATATAGTGGCTGCTGCAAGTTCTAATGGCAATATGTTGCAGATTATTTTCTTTGTTGTATTCTTCGGAATAGGCATTATCTTGATTGAGCCTAGTAAATCTAAGCCGGTCAAAGACTTCTTTGATGGTCTTAATGAGGTGATATTAAAGATGATTGACATCATCATGCTTTTTGCTCCATTTGGTGTTTTTGCATTGCTAGCCACCTTAATGGTGGAAGCTCCTTCGTCAGATGTATTTATTGCACTTGGTGCATATGCATTAACGGTAGTGTTTGGTTTAGCATTTTTATTATTTGTTTTTTATCCTTCTGTGGTAAAAATATTTACTGGTATTGACTTTAAAACCTTCTTAAATGGAATTTCGCCAGCTCAGTTGTTGGCGTTTTCTACTAGTTCTAGTGCAGCTACGCTTCCTGTTACTATGGAAAGGGTAGAGGAGCATTTGGGTGTAGAAAAAGACGTAGTTTCGTTTGTTTGCCCGGTAGGAGCTACCATCAATATGGATGGTACCAGCCTTTATCAGGGTATTGCTGCAGTATTTATTGCCCAGGTTTTTGGGAATGACTTGACACTTTCCGACCAGCTTGTTATAGTACTTACAGCCACTTTGGCTTCTATAGGTACGGCTGCCGTGCCTGGTGCAGGTATTTTGATGCTGGTGATAGTTTTGGAATCCATTGGTGTTAATCCAGCAGGAATTGCTCTTATATTTGCGGTAGACAGACCTTTAGACATGGTAAGAACCGCTGTCAATGTTACCAGTGACGCTACCGTAGCTTTGCTAGTAGGTAAAAGTTTGGGTAAAATTAAAGACCCAAATGTCAAAAACTGGGACGACCACTATAAACCTCAAGACTAAATTGAATTTAGACGAACTTAGATTAGGCATTAATACAATTGACAGCCAATTGCTCAAACTACTTAATGAGCGAATGGAACTGGTAAAAAAGGTAGGTGTATTAAAACATCAGACCAACACAGTTGTTTACAGACCAGAACGTGAGAAGGAAATTATCTCAAGGTTATCTGCGGAGAATAATGGTCTTCTTAGCCCTAAGGCTATTGAAGCCATTTTTTTAGAGATTTTTGCTACAGCTAGAAACATAGAGCTTCCTGAGAAAATAGCCTACATGGGGCCAAAGGGTAGTTTTACACATCAAGCCGCCGAAAGTAGATTTGGAGCTTTGGGAGATTACATCATGCTGCCTTCTATTAAGTCTGTTTTTGAAGCTGTAGATACTGAAAGAGCTCGCTTTGGGGTTATTCCTATTGAAAATAATCAGGCTGGTATAGTTTACGAAACGGTTGATTTGCTCAATGAAATGGATGTCAGTATAGTAGCTGAATTAAAATTATCCATTCATTTTGCATTGGGTTCTATGGCTAATAAACTGACTGATATCAAAAGAATCTATTCGAAAGATATAGCTTTTAGACAGTGCCGTGGATTTTTAAACAAGTATTTTGAACAACAAGATATTGAAGAAATTCAGGTAGAGTCAACCTCAAAAGCTGCTAAAATGGCTTCTGAAGACCCTGAAAGTGCAGCAATTTGTTCTGAAATAGCGGCTAAACTTTTTGGTCTGCCTATGGTTTTTCAAAACATAGAAGATAATAGTAATAACAGAACACGTTTCTTTATTCTTGCCAAGGAATTTGAAAATCAGCCTAGCGGGAATGATAAGACCACAATGATAGCAAGGCTTCAAAATACGGAGACTTCGGGTGTTTTAGCTGATTTCTTAAATGAGTTTAAGCAGAATGAAATCAATATTACTAAGATAGAGAGTCGTCCTTATAAAGGTAGTCAGGAGTTTAACTTCTGGTTTTTTATTGAAGTAATGGGTAATTACAAAGAGAAAAACCTAGCGGATGTTTTAGCTAAATATCCTAAAGAGATTAAGATTTTGGGTAGTTATGTGAAGAATATTTAAAAGCTTAGCATATTGAGCTATTTTAAAAACTAGCTCAATATGCTCCTAGCTGCCTCACAATCCTTATTAATTTGGGTTACCAATGCGTCTACACCGTCAAATTTTAGTTCAGGACGGATATAGTCAATAGTTTCTACTTTGAGCGTTTCACCGTAAATGTCGTCGTCAAAATCTAGAATATGTACTTCTTGAGTAATCCCGGTACCTTCTACGGTAGGACGATTACCTATATTCATTACACCGTTTAAAATTTCACCTCTAAGGTGCACTTTGACCGCATAAACACCTGTAGCAGGAATAAGCTTATACTTCTTTGACACATTAACATTGGCTGTAGGAAAACCTATGGTTCTACCCAATTGACGTCCTTTTTTTACCAAACCTTGAAAAGAATAAGTTCTTCCTAAGAGCTCATTGGCAACCTTAACTTCTCCCTTTTGCAGGGCATTTCTAATTTTGGTAGAACTAATAGTTAAACTGTCAATCTCTTGCCTAGGAATCTCAACAATATCTATTTTAAAGCGTTCTGAGTTCTTTTTTAGGTAATCAAAACCACCTTCTCTGTTTTTTCCAAAACGGTGGTCATAACCAATCACTAAAGTCTCTGTACCTATTCCTGAGATTAGAATATCTTCTACATATTTCTCAGAACTTAACTCGGAAAACTCTCTGGTAAAAGGTAAAACAATAAGATGGTCTACCCCTAAATTGGCTAATAAAACAATTTTCTCATCTAAGTTTGAAAGCAACCTTAGGTTTTCACGGTCGGGAGAAATAATAAGCCTAGGATGGGGCCAAAATGTTATCACCACACTTTCGCCTTGGGTTTCTTTTGCGGCTTGTAAAAGCCTAGAAATGATTTTTTGATGACCTATATGTACACCATCAAAGGTACCAGAGGTTACCACCGCATTTTTTAAGGGGGTAAATTCGCTTAACTCTCTATAAACTTTCACGTATCGTTCTAATTTTTTCAGCCACAGCCAAGACATCTTCCGCATCATCAACAGAAAAATCGCCAATCTTAGTTCTTCTAAGGCTTGATAAATGGGCTCCAGAATTAAGTAGTTTGCCAAAGTCATTGGCCATACTTCTAATGTAGGTTCCTTTTGAACAAACAATTCTGAAAGCAATTACAGGGAAGTTGGAATCATCAATTTCAAAAGCTTTGATTTCCACCTCCCTAATTTTCAATTTAATTTCTTCCCCTTTCCTGGCAGCATCATATGCCCTTCTTCCATTCACTTTAACAGCAGAAAAGATGGGAGGAGTTTGCTCAATTAGCCCTGTCATTTTACTGACAGCTTCTGCAAGAGCCTCTTTAGTGATATGCTCGGTAGGGAAATCTTGGTCAAACTCAGTTTCTAAATCATACGATGGCGTGGTAGTACCCAAAGTAAAAGTGCCTGTGTATTCTTTTTCTTGAGCTTGATATTGTTCTATTTGCTTAGTCTTTTTTCCTGTACATAGGATAAGAAGACCAGTAGCCAAAGGGTCTAAAGTGCCGGCATGGCCCACTTTCTTAAATTTTCCCGCCCATCTTATTTTTTTTACTGCGTCAAAAGAAGTCCATTTTAGCGGCTTGTCAATAAGTAGTACAGTACCGTTTTCGTCGAAATAATCCATTAAACGCTTAAGTCGTATCCCATGGCTAACATGCCTAGAATTATTAGACCAATTACTATTCTGTAATAGCCAAATACTTTAAAACCATATTTTTGAAGAAACTCAATGAAGAATTTTATGGCAGCTAAGGCTACAATAAAGGCAACTACATTACCAATGATTAAAAGTTTAATCTGTTCATTACTAAATGTTAAGTTTCCATCAAGATAACCTTTTAACATTTTATAGGCAGCTGCTGCAAACATGGTAGGCACAGCCAAAAAGAAAGAGAACTCTGCTGAAGACTTTCTAGTTAAACCTTGTGTCATACCTCCAATAATAGATGCAGCAGACCTTGACACGCCAGGAATCATGGCGATACATTGAAAGAAACCTATTTTTAAAGCCGTACCGTAACTGATATCATCTTTTTGAGGCTTGTCCTCAAAAACCTTATCAATAAAAACAAGGACAATTCCACCTAGAACTAGCATAACTGCAACTACAATTACATTTTCTAGTAACATGTCTATGTAATCATTAAGCAAAAGACCAATGACAGCAGCTGGAATAAACGCAACAAACAACTTATAGTAAAAGTCTAAAGACTGTATAAAGCGTTTCCAATAAAGCACTACCACAGAGAGTATAGCACCAAACTGAATTTGCACCTCAAAAATCTTAGTAAAATCATCCTTATCAATCCCCATAATAGAGGATGCAATAATCATATGCCCCGTAGAGCTAACCGGAAGGTATTCAGTGATACCTTCAATAATAGCCAAAATAATGGCCTGTATATAATCCATTCCTTACGCTTTTTTCTTTAAGATGGCATATAGTTCTATCATGAAACCACAAAAGACCACTATTGGCCCTAAGGTAATTCCCAAAAATCCGAAACCGAATTCTTCTTTGTCTAAGGTCATGATTATAAAACCCGCAAGAATTACTCCGATTCCAATTAACATAAATTGGAAATTACTTTTACCAAATGGCAAGCCAGAAGCTGGAGAAGTCTGTGCCGCTTTTGCAGCTGGTGGTGCATCAACGGATGTTTTATTGGCTATTTTTTTATTTTTTGACATGAGGTCTGCTTATTAATATAAATCGTCTAAATCTACGTTTAAATATTTATTTATCGACTGAAAAGTACTTACTAAACCTATTAGCGGCCCAAGAATTAGCATGATAACAATGACATAAATCATCATTTGCTGGTTCTGAATTATACTTAAACCATCTACTTGTTTTAATGCTAGCTGCTGCGTTATCAAAATAAGAGCTGATGCTATCACCCCAGCAATAAAACCTTGGAGCAATCCTTTTGAAACAAATGGTTTTTGAATAAAGCCATTTGTGGCACCCACGAGCTGCATAGTTCTGATAATAAAACGCTGCGAGTATAGTGCCAACTTTATGGTATTATTAATCAATAATATAGTAGCAATTAAGAATATGAGTACAATAGCCGAGAGAATCAAATAGGCTTTATTAGCATTTTCTGTTATGCCATTGACAAAGTCTTTAGCATAATCTGCCTCATAAACACCTGACACCGCTTCTATCTTTTGTTTCAAAATGGCTAATTCGCCATCAGTAAGTAATTCCTCTTTGACCTTTAGGTTAAAGGCATCTCTAAAAGGATTGTCCCCTAAAATTTCTTCATAGCTCTCATTCGTTTCAGCTAAGAAATTTTCTGCTGCAGTTTTACTAGAGATAAAGGTTATTAAACTCGCATCTCCTTTTTTCTCAATTTCTGGGAATGAGGCAATAACCTGATGAATAGAATCAATCTTGGCTTCACTAAGGTTTCTGTCAAGATATGCTTGTACCTCTATGTTTTGCTTAATGTATTTAATAAGCTCTTTGGATGAAAATGCCACCCATCCACAGAAGCCAATAAGAAAAAGTGCCACTGTAAGACTTAGAGTGATAAGGATTCCGGGATAACTACCTAGTTTTTTGTTTGACTTCATCTATTTGAAAAGGTTAAACAAAGATAATCTTGTAAATGGAAAAGGAATAGGGGTTTAGGCTTTTTTAAGAATTTAAATTTTCAGCCTCTGCTTTCCACTCCGCAATATTTTCTGGAACGTTCTGCTCAATAATCTTAGTGACCATAGCAACTATCTCTTCCAGAGGTTGATCTTTATCAAAATATATGGGTTGCTTAAACCTGACTTTTAAGTTGGTATTACGCTTTTTGTAAGTTAAGCCAGTTTTATTAAAAGCCCTTCTAAAGCCATCAATAACCACAGGTACCACCACTGGGTTATTATCTTTTATAAGGTGAGCAGTTCCTTTTCTAATAGGAGCATAGGCGGTGGTGGTTCCTTGTGGAAAGGTGACAACCCAGCCATAATTAAGCCCTTTTTGTACATTATCGGCAGCAGACGTATCTACATCTCGCTGAACGTTTTCTCCTTTTGCTCGCCAAGACCTATCTACCATAATGGCACCAGCCAAGGCAAATAATTTTGGAATAAAACCAGATTTCATAGTTTCGCGGGCAGCCACATAAAAGGTTTTAGCTCTTGGTGAGAATAGGTAGAAAGGATAAAGCTTTCTAAACATTCCCCATTTAGCGGCAGAGAAAATATGATAAAACGTAATTACATCAGCAAAGTACGTTTGATGATTTGATATGAAGAGAACGTTGGTGTTAGGCAGTTCTTTTAAATAATTACCTCCTTCTATTGTCAGCTTATTAGCCACAGCTAATCGCCAATAAGTGGGCCAGCCTGCCACAAAAATTACAATCCTTTTAAGAAGCAAGGGGTAGCCAAAAGGGTCGGACTGGAACAAACCAAAAATATCAAGATAATTCAATATCCTAGACAATGGCTTATCACCAATAGCCTTAAAAGGCAAGAAGTTTCTTAAGATTTTTAACATATGGTTTTTCTATTCTCCAATAATAGCTAAATAATTGGAGATTGTACGTAGTTTAATTTCTACGCTCTATTTCATCTCGAATTTTAGCAGCATTTTCATACTCTTCATTTTCAAGAGACTCATTCAGTTTTAAAGTAAGCTCAGACATGGTGAATTCTGAAAGTGGCTTAGCCCCTTCAACTTTTACCGTCACACTTTTCTTAGGTTTTTCTTCGTGCTCACTTTCGTCCCTAATATCTTCTGTATTTACACCAGCTTCATCTAGTACATGCTGCGTAGTATATATGGGGGCATTAAATCTTAATGCGATGGCTATGGCATCCGAAGGCCTAGAGTCAATATTTTTTTGACGTATTCCGTCAGAGCAAACTATTTTTGAATAAAAAACACCATCATCAATGTTTGTAATTAATATTTCTTCGACTGTGTAGTCAAAAGAACTAGAAAATGACACAAACAAATCATGGGTTAACGGTCTTTTTGATTCAATGTTTTCTGAAGCAATGGCTATTGCCTGGGCTTCAAACATACCAATGATAATAGGTAAGCGTAGGTTTCCTCCCTCTTCGCCTAGTACCATAGTAAAAGAACCTGCCTGAACTTGGCTAGGTGATATATCGAGTATTTCTAGTTTTATTTTATCCACTGCACAAATATAAAAATACTCTTTTAACCTTCTACTGAAACTGAGATTTCAAATTTAGCTTTCTTGCCTTCTTTAAGAATAATTAAGCCTTCTTCATTATTAAAAGCGTTGGTATTACAAGATTGTGGCTCAATAGCTATACAGTCTCTACTAGCTGGAGTATATAATACAAAGTAATTCAACTTATTCTTTCCTGTTTTTTGGCTTACCTTAAGCTTTTTCTTTTTCCAACGAAGCTCTATTTCAGAAACGTCGGTGTCTTTGTCAAAAGTATAGATATTGTCCAAAATGGTGTTCTTTAATTTGACCACTTCAGAACGCTCAATTTCAAATTCACTTGTTGGAATATATCTATCGCTAAGTTCTATTTTTCTTCTCCTTGGCACTTTTACAGTCATATCGCCAATAGCACCACTGTTAAACCCAAAGTAAGGATGCCAAGCAAATCCCATTGGCATATTACCATCACCTGTGTTTAGCACATCCACCGTAAGGTTTAAAGTGTTTTCTTTCAGTGTATAGGTAACTGTAAATTGGAAAGGGAAGGGGTAGCCTTCTTTATAACCATCATAATTATACTGGGCAACCAATTTACTTGCTGTATGAGAAATTAAGTCAAAGCTTTCAAAAGCAATAAAGCCATGAATTGCGTTATGACTGTCAATATCATTTAACTCTAAGGAGTATTCTTTTTCTTCAAAAGTATAAGTGCCGTCTTTAATTCTATTTGGAAATGGAAACAAGAGTGCGGATGGGTAGCCCTTTTTTGGGTCGTCTTCTTTAAGCGGATATTTTATTACGTCTTCTCCGCCAAGATGGAGTCCAGTAATAGTAGCACCTCGTGAAAGGTCTATTTCTACTGTACTTCCTGTTTTATTCTTAAGTATTAGATTCGCCATGTAAGTATTTTTGCGGTGCAAAAATAGAAATAATCCCCTTAGTAGAAACTTAAAATCTTCTTAAAAAGGAAGAGCGGACAATTTAAATTTTATAGCAAGAGACTTTAAATGTTTTTTGAAGTTTCAATGGTATGGTTTTAAGTCATTTACATGTAACCTTCTACACCAAGCCCAAAAAGGGAGAAATCATATTTTACAGGGTCATTTGGGTCAAAATGTTTCAGATTATCTGTTAATTCCATAGCCATGTTCCAATTTGGTTTGGGCAATTGGATTAATCCGAGCTTTCTGGCTACACGTTCTACATGTACATCACATGGGCACACTAACTGGCTAGGTTTTATCTGATTCCAGATGCCAAAATCTACACCATTACTGTCTTTTCTGACCATCCAACGGAGATACATGTTAATTCTTTTACAGGCTGATTTCTTCAAAGGAGAGGCTATATGTTTGGTAGTTCGGGCAGGGGAGTCTTCTAGCTCAAAGAAGGCTTTCCTGAAATGAATGAGCCCATTCTCTATAGATACATCACTTTCTTTTATTGCTTTTGAAAATACCCCTTCTAAGCCGTCATGGTTTTCGTAAATATTTCGCAAGGACTCCATAAAATAGAGGCAATCTGTACTATTAAAAGTACGATGCTTAAAAGCTTCTAAGGGAATTAAATCTTGAGGTTCAAAACCGATAATAAACTCATGCGGAGCATAATCCATCAGTTCTAAAAGTTCATTACATTTATTAATAATGGTTTTTCGCTGTCCCCAAGCTAATATTGATGCAAAGAAGCCTGCAATTTCGATGTCTTCTTTCTTAGAAAATTTATGAGGGATAGAAACAGGGTCGTTTGGAATAAAGTTAGGACGATTGAAATGAATATACTTTTCGTCTAAAAGGGCCTTTAATTCTTCAAATGGCGACATTAATCCTTGTTTTCTTTAGAGCTTAAGAGTTTAGCTATTACACTAGACAATTTAGAAAATACAGATAGAAATCCTGTTAAAATGTAAGAAAATACGGTAATGATAGGATAGAATAATCCAAAAACAATGTTCCAAATAATACGCTTGAATTTTTCCAATTAGTTGACGTTAGGAGCCACAAAGTATGCTACTTCAGCTCTGAATTTAATGTCTTTAGGATTTAACTTGTAAAAAGCCGTTGGCGAAAGCCTAACAATAGTATTAGCATTATTTCCAGTGTCGGGTAGTTTACCAATCACTTTTACCACTATGCGGTCACCAGTAGCTTCATTTTTTACGGTCATAAGTGAGCCTAAAGGAGCTGTTTTATGTAAAGCAAGCATTCTGGTAGAGCTTCTGTCTGTTGAGATAAGTTCTGCAATGCCAATTTCACTTATTTTTTCACCCACAGGAGCATTCGGTACCACAAACCTGTCTGGTACTTTATTATCTGGAAATCTACTTGGGACACTCTTTGCAATATGCTCTTCGTAATTTTTTAGCGAACTTCTAATTATCAAAGTTTGCCCTATACTGATTTCGTTTTCTTGAATCTTATTGATAGATTTTAGTTTTTCAATATCAACATTGTACCGTTTACTAATGCTGTATAGCGTTTCTTTTGCTTGAACATGGTGCACAGTACTTATTTCTTCCTCAGCATTAACCTCAGAAGCTTTTCTGCTGCTTACTATGGCCGTGTTTGGGTCAGCGGTAGGGAACTTTATAATTTGATTGACATATATATTACTACTGCCGTGGAGCGAAGGATTTGCACTGAAAACTTCATCTGCCGAGCAATTATATTTGCGAAGCAGGCTATAAAGTGTTTCATCCGAACTAACTTTGTGCTCAAGAAACTTTTTATTGCTGTCGTTTTGAGACACCAAAGAATCGTTAGGAATAGTGAGTATCGCAAAAGCTTGCGAGCAGAGCAGTAAGCTCAAAATCGTTGCAGTGAGTGTTTTCATTTTATTAGGAAGCATTATTGTAACAAATGTAAAGAATTTATCCATTTAAGGTGGTGTAGGAGTCCGAAAAAAAACAAATCTTGTATATTTAAAACTTCCAAATTTAAAGAATATTGAAAATACTAGGAATTATTCCAGCACGATACGCATCGACCCGATTTCCAGGAAAACCATTAGTAGATGTAGGGGGAAAAACACTCATTCAGCGGGTGTATGAACAGAGTGTCAAATCTGAGCTTATTGCAGACTTGGTGGTGGCTACAGATGATATTAGAATTAAAGACCATGTGGAGTCTTTTGGTGGAAAAGCTATTTTAACATCGGAAACTCACCCAAGTGGAACCGACCGTTGTGCTGAGGCGTATCTTCAGTTGAAAATTGATAATGACTATGACTACATCCTAAATATTCAAGGTGACGAACCTTTTATACGAACGGAGCTCATAGATGAAGTTATTGACCTTTTAGATTTCAAAACGGAAATAGCAACGGCGGTAAAAAAAATAAAGGATTTAGAGACTTTAGATGACCCCAATGTGGTAAAAGCTGTACTTACTATGAGAAAGCAAGCTCTTTATTTTAGTAGACAAGCTATTCCTTTTGTCAGAGGTGTGGAAAAAGCAGATTGGCTAGAGCATGGAGAGTTTTTTAAGCATATAGGAATTTATGCTTTTAGAAACGACGTGCTGGAGCAAATAGTTAAGTTACCAACCAATGTTTTGGAGAATACCGAAAAACTTGAACAACTGAGATGGTTAGGTTACGGTTATAAAATTATGGTCAAAGAGACTGATTATGATAGTGTTGGAATTGACACGCCAGAAGATTTGAAAGGTTTAGGCTTTGAGCAGCAATAAAACGGCAGTTTTAGGCATTATTAATAGCAGGAAAACTAAAGTAAATAAGCTACTAAATTATGAATAGATATTCGATACTGTGGGCAGACGATGAGATAGACCTACTAAAACCATATATTGTTTTTTTAGAAGGCAAGGGATATGATGTGACTCCAGTACCAAGTGGCTCTGATGCATTAGATAAGGTTCAAAATAACAATTACGATATTGTTTTCTTAGATGAGATGATGGCCGGAATGAGTGGCCTAGATACGTTAGCGGAGATTAAGAAAATTAAGCCTTCTATACCATGTGTGATGATTACCAAATCTGAAGAAGAGCACATTATGGAAGAGGCAATTGGCTCTAAGATAGCGGATTACTTAATTAAGCCAATTAACCCAAATCAGATTTTGATGTCGGTTAAGAAGCTTTTAGATAATAAGAGATTGGTTTCTGAAAAAACTAACTCGAGTTACTCCCAAGAGTTCAGAAATTTGGCAATGCAGTACAATGACCACATTGACCATAACGAGTGGGCTGACATTTATAAGAAACTTGTTTATTGGGAGCTAGAGTTAGAGAAATCTTCTGATAAGTCTATGGAAGAGGTCTTTGAGATGCAAAAGGTGGAAGCTAATAATAAGTTTTCTCAATTTATTGAAGAAAACTATGAAGATTGGATTTGTAATCCAAACATTGATAGGCCAGTGATGTCGCATCATTTGATGAAGAAGAATGTTTTTCCACTTTTGGAAGATAATTCTCCTTTGTTCTTTCTTTTGATTGACAATTTTAGGCTCGACCAGTGGCAAGTTATTAGAGATGTTTTGACGGAGTATTTTACTGTAGAAACTGAAGAAACGTATTACTCTATTGTGCCTACGGCAACTTCTTATGCCAGAAATGCTATTTTCTCTGGTATGACACCTTTGGAAATGTCTAAGAAACATCCTGATTTATGGGTAAATGATGAGGGAGATAATGAGGACGGACTTAATAAAAATGAGAAAGAGTTTTTAGAAAGGCAATTGAAAAAAGCTAATAAGAAAATTAGATACTCATACCATAAGATTATTACCAATGCTCACGGCAAGTCATTGAATGATAATTTCAATAATATGCTTCAAAACGATTTGAACTGTATTGTTTATAATTTCGTGGATATGCTTTCTCATGCAAGAACGGATTCTGCTATGATTAAGCAACTAGCTCCAGATGAAGCAGCTTACCGTTCCATTACTAAATCATGGTTAGAGCACTCTACGCTGCTTGATTTATTGAAAATGATATCAGAAAGTAAAGCTCGTTTAATAATTACAACAGACCATGGTATGGTACGAGTTAAAAACCCTAAGAAGATTGTGGGAGACAGAAATGTCAATACCAACTTGCGTTATAAGCAAGGGAAAAACTTGAATCTTACGGATAAAAAAGACCACGTAATAGAGGTTAGAAGACCTGATGATTTTGGACTACCAAGTCCAAATGTTTCCACCTCATACTTTTTTACTACCGACGACCATTTCTTTGCTTACCCAAATAATTACAATTATTATGTAAGCCACTATAAAGACACGTTCCAGCATGGAGGTGTTTCTATGGAAGAAATGATTATCCCCTTTGTTTATTTAAAAGCTAAGTAATGCGTTATTTTTTAGTACTAGTGGTGTTTATCTGTTTTAAATCAAATGCTCAAGAAGTAGATAAAGGCTCTTGGTACGTCCATTTAGTTTCAGGTTCTGCCGCAGGCGAATACAAAACGTATTTAGATAATTATAATAGGAAAACCTCCAAAATAGGATTTGATGGAGGTTTTCTTTTTAACCTTCAACGAAAATCTGGTGTTAACTCTCCTATGCAGATAGGAGCAGAGGTGGGTTTTATGCCCTGGGGAACAGACCCGGTTGACAGTCAAATAGGAGGTAGTTTCAGTAATAGTCATAGGTCGTTTTGGATAAACGGTGTGGCTCGTTACAGACCTATTTTAGCGGCAAGTAAAGTAAACCCTTTCTTTGATTTATTTATTGGGCCAGAGTTTGTAAATTCTACCATTACAGAGGTTTTATCTTCAGGCGAAACTACCAATATTATTAAAGTAGCTAAAACTACTAAAAACTATGGGCTAGGGGCTGGTTTAGGCATTAAAAGAGAAAACAGAAACGGCGAGCTTCGTTATGTTGATATTGGACTTTATTATCAGTATGCCGAAAAGGTGAGAAGCATAAGAAGAAACTCTGCTTATATACTTTCTGATGGTACTACAGACTATGAAGAAACCATAATAAAGCCTACTACTATTCAGGTCAAACTAGGTTTTACAGGTTTTCTGTAAGGTCGCTTAGTGTTCCGTTGTCACAAAAGACAGTTCTTCTCGGAAACCTTTCAATAAGCTCTAAATCGTGAGTAGCCATTAAAACGGCCGTGCCTGAGTCTTGATTTATTTTTAAGAACAGTTTCAATATTTCTATCGATTTTTCTGGATCTAAATTTCCTGTAGGCTCATCGGCCAAAAGAATTTGAGGGTTGTTTAATAGAGCCCTTGCTATGGCAATTCGCTGCTGCTCTCCACCAGAAAGCTGATGAGGCATTTTTTCTAGAATATCTGGCATTCCCACCAAAACCATTACTTCAGCTATTCTAGCATTAATTTGATATTCCTCTTTCCAGCCCATGGCTTTCATAAAGAATACTAAATTCTTCTTAATATTCCTGTCGGTCAAAAGCTGGAAATCTTGAAATACAATTCCTATTTGCCTTCTCAGCATCGGAATTTCTTTTCTAGTAATTTCATGAAGGTTATAACCCGCTACGGTAGCTCTGCCTTTTTCTAGCCATAAGTCGGCATAGAGGGTTTTCAGAAGCGATGATTTTCCGCTTCCAGTTTTACCAATCATAAATACAAACTCACCTTCGTTGATATTTAAATTAACATCAGAAAGAATTAAGTTCTCTTTTTGATAGATGTCGGCGTTGCTTACAGAAATTACCATAAAAAAAGGTTCAAGTTTAATAGACACAAAGATAAACTTTGGCATCTATTTCTTGAACCTTCTTAAGAATTTAATCTTATAAAGACTATCCGTTTACTTTAGCGTGGTCAGCTAAGAACTTAGCTAAACCGCTGTCTGTAAGAGGATGTTTGGCTAAAGCCATAATAGCAGAAAGTGGTCCTGTCATTACATCAGCACCAATTTTAGCACACTCTAAAATATGCATTGGGTGACGAACAGAAGCAGCAAGAATCTGCGTTGGGTAGCCGTAGTTATCAAAAATCAATCTAATATCTTCAATTAACTGAAGACCATCAGTAGAAATATCGTCTAAACGTCCAATAAAAGGAGATACATAAGTAGCACCTGCTTTGGCAGCTAAAAGAGCTTGACCTGCAGAGAATACTAAAGTACAATTAGTTCTAATTCCTTTTTCAGTGAAGTATTTAATAGCTTTAATTCCTTCTGGTATCATAGGAACCTTAACTACTATTTGCTCGTGAAGTTTTACTAAAGCTTCTCCTTCTCTAACTATTCCTTCAAAATCGGTAGAAATAACTTCAGCACTTACATCACCATCTACTATTTCACAAATAGCTTTGTAGTGATTGTTAACGTTTTCTGCTCCGCCAATTCCCTCTTTGGCCATTAATGAAGGATTAGTGGTAACACCATCTAAAACTCCTAAGTCTTGAGCGTCTTGAATATCTTTTAAACTTGCGGTATCAATAAAGAATTTCATGTGAAAAATATGATAGGTTTGAAATAATTAAGTAGAGCAAAAAAAAATGGCAAATTCACCGCTCAACCACCTACCCTTGCTGCCTTCCGGCCCTGGGGGATTCAGCAGGAGCTGGTAATTTGCCGCCACAAAAGTAGTACTTTCTATTATCTAGCCCAATGATTGACTAGATAATTTTATAAAAATATTTAGATGCAATTTTGGGACTCCTTTAATTGATTAAAACTCAGGATTTTGAAGTTTCAAAGGGTTGGATTTACTAATTTCGCTTTAGAATTGATATTAAATATGACTTACAAAAATATAATACTCTGGTTCTCAGTTCTTATGATGGTGCTTTCTGCCGTAGTCCAATTGAACGATCCAGATCCCATTACCTGGATAGCGGCGTATTTGCTAGTTGCATTTCTCGGTTTTAGAAAAATTAGAGGAAATACTTCAGATTCTTATTGGGCTGCTGCCTTGATTTATTTCATTTGGGGAATTAATCAATTTCCACCAGAATGGGAGGGAGTTTTATTGGACCAAGTAGGCATGAAAACACTTAATATTGAGTTAGGAAGAGAATCTTTAGGCCTTATTATTTGTGCGGCCATTTTAACCATTTACAGTTTTATAGATAAGAAATGAAAAACTTACTCCTTTTAGCATTCCAGTTTGTATTTCTTACAAGCTTTTCTCAATGGACCAAATCAGATAATTCGCCTAGCCCTTTAGGTATAGAGAGTAATTTAGAGTTTGATGCTGAATTCGCAACTGATGATGCTGGTAACACTTATTACTGCTGGACAGATTTTAGAAATGGCAAGGGAGAGCTATATGCTCAAAAGCTAAATAAATTTGGCGAAGCCCAGTGGCAAGCAAACGGTGTGAAGGTAGGAACAGTTATAGATGCGGTTAATTATGCTCTCACACTAAAAAGTATTCGTCCTTTAAGTAATGGGGATGTGATGGTGGCTTGGCATAAGGTGGTTAATCCTGGTTCTACTGCTCAAAAGGAAGTTAGGTATAACTTTATTTCTAGGGAAGGAGAGGTACAGTCAGATGCCTTTTCAAGAATAAATGTAGACCGTGCTATTACTAATTCAGATGTTACACTAGGAACTTTAGCTATTTCAGAAGTAGCAGAAAATAAAATTCGTGTAGTTTTCAATACGGGGAGAGGTTCAGGAAGTAACTCTATTGTTGGCGTTGATATGGATTTTGATGGTAAAATTCAGGATAACTGGTTCTTGATAAATGAGTCTTACTTTGAAGGTTCTAAGGTTGTTTTTGATGAAACTAACAAGCGAATGATTGTTTTGCTAAATAAAGGTTTCGGAAATTATGAATTGTCAAGTTATGACAGCAATAGAAATGAGTTGTTTTCAAATAAAGACTTTCTAAAGAATCCTTTTTCAGGAGATTCAAGGTTTGATGACTTTACCGTAGTTAATGGTCAAGTTATTATAGGTAGAACTCTTACAGGAGATGCAGGACGAAAAGTAATAGCACATAGATTAGATGAGGGTTTAAATAGTATTTGGGGAGCAGGAGGAGTTCAGTTAGGCTCAGGAACTGGTTTTGATATTCACGTTAGTTTAAATGAAGACGGTGGAGGCTCAGTAGCGTGGATAGAACCAAACAATACCAACAGAATGATGGCGGCGAGGTTTGATACTAATGGTGATGTTTTATGGCAAAAGCCGGTATTTATAGGTCAAACTGGCAAAAGCTATTTTACACCTAATAAATATGCTTCTGATGGGAAAAATGGACTTTATAATCTATGGTTTACTCAAAAATCGGGAGGTTTTGATTTGTCAATTCAGCATTTAGATGGCGATGGAAATCAAGTTTATGGAGAAACGGGTTTAGCTATAACGGCATTTGACTGGTATGGGGTTTTTAGAGTGTTTCCGCATGAAGATGGTGGAGTTATTGCTTTGTATTCTGGTGTTAATGGAGATATAAATGCGAACGAAAAGTATAATCTTTATACCAACTATATTTCGGCGAATGGAGAGTTTGGTTTAGACCAGAAATTAGAAGCCGCTATTAATAAAGATGTTTATTGTCCCGCAGAAACCATTGTAGCGACTTTGGAGGAAGGAACTTATGTTGCTCTAGCCAAGCAGGATGAAAACTCCTTCCCCCTCGCTCAAGGAACAGCATACAACGAGTTTGTTTTAGGTGCTGAATTTACAGATGGAGAATATTCTCTGGTATTTATAAATCAGGACGAATTAGCCTCAGACCCAATTTCTTTCGAAATAAAAGCATTAGTTAAACCAACCCTTTCAGGTGATGTTTTAGAGAAATGTGCGGAAACTGATAACACATTAAGCTTAAATGGACAATGTGACCGAGGAAACTTACTATGGTCTACTGCAGAAACAACTAATCAGATACAGGTATCGCCATCGGCGTCAACTAGCTTTACAGCAACTTGTAGCTTAGAAGGCTGTCAAACCACAGAACCAACAAATATTGATATCAATGTAATTACTGTAAATGCACAAGCCAATAGTGCAGGCGAGTATAACGAAGGTCAAACGATAGAATTAAGTGCTTCTGGTGGAGATACTTATGTTTGGTCTGGGCCAAATGGTTATACATCCGACTTGCAAAACCCAAGTATTCCTAATGCTCTTACAGCAAATGGCGGAAGCTATGAAGTTACAGTAAGTACAAATGCTGGATGCTCTTCTTTAGCAAGTACCCAAGTTACAGTAAGAAAAGTTTTAGGAGTAGAGAAATCATCACTAGGATTAAAGATTTATCCTAACCCAGCATCAGAAGTACTTAAATATGCTGAGAATATTACCATTAAAGATGTTTCTGTTATCAATACGGCAGGTGAGCAGTTCAAATTGTATTTTGACAAAACGCAACGAATAATTAAAATCTCAGAGCTTTCGGCAGGAGCTTATATTCTAAGAATAAGAAATGCAGACGACTCTTATTCCTTCTCACGTTTTGTCAAAATTTGATATTTTACTTTATAATTCTGTCCAAGAATTTCTCTGTTTCTTGCTGAACAGTTTCAAAACCCTCAGATAGCACCCATGAGGCTAGTACATGATTATTAGCCTCTGGGAAAGCCATATTAGTCTTATCTGTACTTCCTAACTCCTCAAACATCTTTAGCATGGCTGGTACTGAAACTACATTGTCTTGGTGCTCTTCATCTTTGTAATAATAACCCATAAACACAGGGCACTTTACAGCGTTGAAAGTTTCTGGCGTCATGGCGTGTGTAAGGAAGTTTTGCAAAGCTACCACCCCTTCTAATCTGTAATGCATGGTCCAGTATTTAGGCTGGTCATCATTTTTTGGAGTAATGTCGTTAAATGGTTTGCCCTGAATTAATTCAGCCAAATCTCTTCCCCATGGGTTGTCAATAAGTTCGGCATTATCGTCATATATCTTAATGCAAGGCGAATAAAGAACTATAGCCTCTATTTCCGAGTGCTTTGAAGCTAAGTAGGTAGTTAAAGCACCACCTGCCGATGTACCTACTAAAATAACCTTTTGACCTATTTTCTTTCCAATAGCTAAGGCTTCTTCAGCCGAGGCTATGTAATCATCAACATTCATATTTGCCATGGTTTCGTCGCCAAGGTCTATACCATGTTCTGAAAGGCGAGCTTTGTATAAATTGGCATTATATCTTTTTGCTAAATTTTCATGAATAGGAGCCCCTTCTACGTGAGATGCAGAAAAACCATGAATATAAACTATAGCGTAAGGTGTAATGGCTTTTACAGAGTCATTAGCCCAAACAAATTCCGCTTCGTTATCAGCTTTTATGCCTGGTATGGCAGACTCACGTTCCGAAATGAATCTTTCCAAATCTTCTAGGTTAGAAGGAAGTTTGAAATTGTAAGTTTGGTTTAAGTCTGGAGCCTCAGGTTTTGGGCCGTTTTTATAAAAAACGAAACCAATGCCGATTAATGCTAGTAAAATAATTAAGGTCTTTTTCATTGTTAGGGTTTATTGATGAGTTTAAAAACGAAAGTTAAGGAATCAGTTTGATTATTTGCGACTTTAATCTTCTGGCCCCTTTTAATAATAAAATTAGTTTAGGTCTGTTATATTTATACTTATTCTACCTTTGATAAAAGGTATTAAGTCATGAATCCTTTCAATTTTTAATTATACTAATGAATTTCTACAAAAAGGTTGTTTTCTCTAACGCTGAGCAAACTCAAAAGGAGCTTTCTGAAGCCCTTAGAGATAATAAAGTGGTTCATGCTGCTAATTATAATCTTGATATTCCAATTGATGAATTTTACGAAAAATTTGCCGATAGTATAGGTACTCCTTACAATGTAAATGAGGATATTCTTACAGGAAAAAGAGTAGAAAATAGATGGATTGAGATAAGTTTTGACCCAGCTATTCAAGATAGATATAGAACTGCTAAAACTAGGCAGCCCCTTCATACAGACGATTCTTATGCAGAGCTTTATGGTCAGCAAAATGTCCAGTTCTTTTTTTGTAAATCAAAAGCTCCTTTAGGTGGGGCCACTACATTTTTTGATTTAGACCAATTAGTAGCTTGCTTTAAACTTGATGGGGAAGAAGAACTAATGGATAGGCTTTTTTCTACGGATGTTAACTTTGAGAAACAAGGAAGCAAAAAAGTTAGGAAAATTTTAGATAAGGATGAGCGTGGGTACTTGTCAAACTGGAACTACTACTGTATAGATAAAGATAACACAGATGAAGCTCTTAAATTAGTAGAGGATTTTCATCAATACTTAGAGACAAGAATTGTTCCTGCAGGAATAGTATTACCGGCCGTTTTAGAGGTGGGTGAGGCTGTGTTCTTTCATGACGACAGACTGTTACATGGTAGAAACTCTTATTTCGCTAATACTAAGGGTGAAAGATGTCTGGTAAAAGGGAAGATTATATTTAACGAGGAATATTTGGCAGGAGCCTAATTTTTAAAGTCTTTAGTGATTTGAATAATTAAGCAGCTTCACTAAAAAGTGTTCATCTACCACTGTTTGCACAGCTTATAACTCAAAAGTTACTTCTATGTAAGCTAGAACTCCTGAAATTAAACATTGAAAATGAAGCTACTTTCGAGCTTCATCTCCAACGCATAAAAGCAATCAAACTGGATTCTCTTGTTTTAAGAAAAACGGATAGATAGTAAAAAATGCAAGAGCAGGGAAAAAGTGCATGGGTATCACTAAGCCTGGGAATAACTCAGGATACTCTATAGTTAGTGGCAAACTCATGCCTATTGGCCCTATAATACTTGCAAAAGAAAGTACCGCAATAATTACATTTAACCAGCCTATTAGTTTTGCCTTTTTATAGTGTATTAATACTGCATAAGCAGCGGTCATAAGTATGCATCCAATCATGCATGAACCTGCTATAGAGCCTATGTTGATTATTTCGCTGTAATCAACTCCAAATGCTTCTTGGTAGATGTTGAGATAAATAATGCTACCCACGCTTGCGAGAATTCCAGCTAACAAGCCATGCATGATTAGATTTTTCATGATTTTCTAGTTTGTAAGATTACTTAGTTACAGGAACAGCGATATCAAGTTTAATGTCAAGAGGTACTTTTTTAGACATTCCTTTTGTGGTTCCTATTTTATAATCAAGTCTGTTTACCGTGAAGCTACTTTCAAACGTATTGTTTTTAAAAGTGAAGGGCATTGTCAATTCCTTTTGAACACCGTGCATGTCTAAAGTACCTGTTACAGTATAGCCACTTGCAGTTTTAGCAAACTTTTTAGATGTAAAGTTGATAGTAGGATATTGTTCTGCGTCAAACCACTTGTCACTTTTTGCATGTTTGTTTTTCATGCCATTTCCAGTGTTAATAGAAGCCACATCTATTTTTACATCAAACTTTGAAGAAGCTAGGTTGTTTTCATCAAATTCAACATTTCCAGCTAGTTTAGTGAATACTCCAGAAGGGTCGTCGCTAGTGAATTTAATAGAGTAGCCTTCGGCTATTTTCCATGAAACAGCATTTTTAACGGTGAATGCAGCTAGAGCAAAAACGGATACAATAATTGCGATAAATTTAAGCTTTGTCATTTTCTTGTTTTTTTTATTGTTTAAGAATGAGACAAAGCTCGGGCTTAGCAGTAAGATAAAAATTAAGGTATCTTAAGAAATGCTTTTTTCTACTTTTTGCCTGATAATTTTCTTCTGATATCACTCAGGTATTCGGGCGTGATACCTATAAAAGAAGCGATTTGCTTGAGCGAGAGACGCTGTACTAGTGTGGGGTATAACTGCGTAAACTCATTATAACGATGTTCGGCAGTGGAACTCAGGAGGTTGATAATTCTTTTATTAGAGGCTATTAAGTTGTTACGATACTTAATATTCATGCTAATCAGTGTTTCTTTATCTAGGTTATTCAAATCATCAAAGTCAAACTTAGAAATGACGTCTACCACACTGTTTTCAATAGCGTCTATGAAAATCATGGTAGGTTCTTCATTTGTAAAGCTACCTAAGTCAGAAATTAGCCAGCCCTCAGGGGCAAATTGTAAAATATGTTCTTTGCCAGCATTGTCAATAACGTAGCTTTTTAGGCAACCTTCTTTTACCATGAAACCTTGTTTACAAATGTCTCCTTTGCTTAAAAGTATCTCACCTTTGGCTACAGTTCTGGTTTTGCTAATTTTTAAATTATTCACTCTAATTATAGTTTTACTCTAAATTAAGTTATTAAAGGCAAAAATAGTTTAACAAAATAGGATAGGTTTAAGCAATATACAAAATGACTTCAAAATTTAAATTACTATTAAACGGTTTTAGATTAAAGCCTCTAAAAATGCTTTTTACCTGATATTCACGGCCGTGGAACATTTGTGCGAAAAATCGTGGAACAAAAGTTTGCAATGCCATCTTTAAAGAAGAAATTTGTGGTGAATTATGGCGAAAACATACATTATTTCTAATAATGCCAGTAAATCTGGCAAAACCACCACAGCTTTTAATTTGGCTTTGTGCTTTGGAGCAATGGGCAAAAAGACCTTACTTGTAGGCACAGATAAAAGCTGGGTTAACAGCCTGCTTAATCCTAAAAATAGTGATGCTGTATTATACATTTCACCGTTTATGAGCTTTTGTCAAATGGATGCTTTTGATACCGTCAAATTTGATGAGTTTCAATTTATTCTGGTAGATGCAAGCATTAATAGCTTTGATAAAGTAACAGAGCGTTTGGGTTCAGAAAGCAAACTTATTGTTCCTGTAGAAGCAGAGTATTATGGTTTAAATAGTTTGAAACCTTTCTTTCAAAAAGTTTCGGACTTAGGCATTGAGCTGGAGGGAATTATTCCAGTAATGTTAAGAAAGGGTTCAAAACCGAGTGAGAATGCGGTATTAAATTTGACCGAGTATTTTGGTACATCCGTTTTTGAACCAGCTATTCAGCGAAATTATTATTTGGCAAGGCAAAAAGATTTTAAGACCTTTTCTCAAAGTAAAATGACAGAGAAGGCGGCCGTTACGTATTTAAATTTAGCAAATAACCTTTTAGATATAAACAGATGAAACAGCGAAGAGGACTTGGTAGAGGTTTAGGAGCGTTATTACCTGAAAAGGAAGTAGAAGAAAAGAAAGAGGGAGGAGAAGAGAAAGCGGTACTCAGTACAGATATAGCTTTGACGGCTATAGAAACTAACCCTTACCAACCAAGAACACATTTTGATAAGGAGGCTTTACAAGAGTTGGCCGATTCTATTAGAACCCAAGGAATTATTCAACCAATTACGGTGAGAGAAATTTCGGAGGGAAAATATCAGTTAATTTCTGGCGAGCGACGTTTGCAGGCTTCAAAATTGGCTAACCTTAAAAACATTCCTGCTTATATAAGAACAGCGGATAGTCAGCAGATGCTAGAAATGGCATTGATAGAGAATATTCAAAGAGAAAACTTAAATGCCATAGAGATAGCTCAGAGTTATCAAAGACTTATGGTGGACTGTAGTTTAAACTTGGAAGACTTAGGCGATAGAGTAGGTAAGAAACGCTCTACGGTTAATAATTACCTGCGTTTGCTGAAATTGCCAGCGGAGGTTCAGGAAGGATTGCGAGAAAAAGCTATTTCAATGGGGCATGCTAGAGCCATTTTAGGTTTAGATGATGAGGCCATGATGTCGAAGGTTTTTAAAAAGGCCGTGACAGACCAGCTTTCGGTGAGAAAAATAGAGGAGTGGGTAAGAACCATTAATCAAAAAGAAGTAGAAGAAAAAGCACCTAAGAAAGTGTCTGCTTTAAGAAATGAGCACTTAAATCTTCAGGAGAGTTTGGCTTCGTGGTTTGGAACTAAAGTTTTGGTGAAGTCTGATGCAAAAAGCAAAGGCGAAATTAAGATTCCGTTTAAATCTACAGAGCAATTGGAAGAAATATTAAACAGACTGAAAAAGAAGTAGAATTTTATTGTCTGCTATTCCGTTTTATACCCCTATGAGGTCTTTTAATCTTTTATTTTTCTTTCTACTGAGTTTTGCTGCCCTTGGGCAAAAAGACTCTACAGTGATTCAATTAGATTCACTGGTTAAAAATGTGGAGTTAAAATCGAAAGATACCTCAAAAGTATTCCTGAAAACATTGGCTAAAACTTTTGGCTTTCAGCCTTATGAGCCAGACGAAAAGCCAAAGATTGCTTTTGTTCGTTCGTTGTTTTTACCTGGATGGGGACAATACACCAATAGAGATTACTGGAAAATGGGTTTGGTATACGGAGCAGCAGGAGCTGGTTGGTATTTTGGAGCACATACTAATAATATAAGATACCAAAAGTATTTAGGGCACTATAGTCGTGCTACGCTTCTTAGTAGGGGATTGGTTTTTTATGAAGGAACTACCATAACTTCTGAGAATGCTGTACCGTCTGCTGGTTTTGAGTTTTTCTTATCAAATGATGCCGACAACAGTACTTTTTACTTACAAGATACCGAAGGAAACCAATTTGTCTTATTGGCTCAAAATGGAGAAGTTGACGGTTTTGTAGAAGACTATTATATTGCCCAAAGCACGGAAAATGATGATGTGATTGGTGCGTTTAGCACTGCCACTTTTAAATCGGCCAAAGACCAGTATAGAAGATGGCGAGATGCCTCTATCATAGGTTTTGCGGCAGGTTGGTTGTTTTTTGCTTTAGAGGCTAATGTGGCAGCTCATTTAAAGTCTTTTGATGTGTCTGATGATATATCATGGCGAGTGTCACCAGCAGGGCCAGAAACCTTCGGGATGCATGCTTCTGGTGTTAAAGTGGCTTTTAGTTTCAAATAAAATCTTTTCGGGTTTTGGCCTGAGTAAGGTTGTTTGACGATGATTGATTTAGAATTTTAGAAAATATAAAAGATGAAAATTGCACTGTTAGGTTATGGGAAAATGGGAAAGGTTATAGAGCAAATAGCTTTAGACCGTGGCCATGAAATTTCCTTTAAAATAGATGTTTCTAATTTGACCGATAGGGAAAAAATGAGTCCTGAAAATACGGATGTGGTAATAGAGTTTAGCTCACCGGCATCAGCCTACGAAAACTTGAAGTTTTGTATGTCAAAGGGTTTGAAAACGGTTTCAGGAACTACGGGCTGGTTAGAACACAGAACAGAAATTGAAAGCCTTTGTAAAGCAAACGATACCACTTTCTTTTACGCCAGTAATTATAGTGTAGGGGTAAACCTTTTCTTTCAGCTAAATAAGCAGTTAGCAAAACTGATGAATGGGCAGCCACAGTATGAAATTACAAGCTCCGAAATTCATCATACAGAAAAATTAGATTCACCTAGCGGAACCGCCATCACATTGGCCGAAGGCATCATGGAGAACAATGATTCTAAAAAATCATGGGTTAATCAGGCCATTCCAAAAGCAGACGAAGTTCCTATCTGGAGTTTGCGTGAAGGGAAGGTTCCGGGAACACATACTATCAAGTATATTTCTGATGTAGACGAGATTGAGATTAGGCATGAAGCCAAGAGCAGACAGGGTTTTGCACTGGGTGCTGTGATTGCGGCAGAATGGGTCAAAAATCAGAAAGGTGTAGTGGGAATGGATGAAATGCTTGGTTTTTAGCCTCAATATTGACCCTTCCTACAATTTTTAAAGTATTATTGAAATAATTAAATTAGTTTCGCCCAAATTTTAATAGCTAAATGGCAACAGAAGAAGTAAAGAAAAAGAAAGGTCCAATCAGAGAATGGTTTGATTCTGTATTATTTGCGGTAGTAGCCGCCACCTTAATAAGATGGCTGCTTTTAGAGGCATACACCATCCCTACAGGCTCTATGGAAAAAAGCTTGTTGGTTAATGATTTCTTGTTTGTGAGCAAGGTGCATTACGGTACACGTACGCCAGGTACTATCTTACAAGTTCCTCTTACGCACCAAAAAATTTGGTTTACAGACATCCCTTCGTATTCTACGGCAATACAATTACCAAACTACAGGCTACCAGGCTTTACCAGCGTAAAGAATAATGATGTGGTGGTTTTTAACTACCCAGGTTGCCCTGAAAGACCAGACCAATTTGGTGGTTTTGACAAATACCCGGTAGACTTAAGAACGAACTATATCAAAAGATGTATTGGAATAGCTGGAGATGTGGTAAGCATAAAAGATGCTCAGGTTTACGTTAACGATAAAGCTGTGGAGGATCCAGACGGGCTTCAAAAATGGTATACCGTAGAAAGTAATACCAATATCAATCCTAATCTTTGGAAAAAGTATGATGTTACGGAGCGTGGCTCAGGAACGCAAGATGGCAAATACTATTACGCTATAAACGCTACGGAAAGTGCTGTTGATAATCTTAACGGACTTGATTTTATTTCTAATATCTACCCAGATATCATAGAAGCAGGTGATGAAACTACACCTTATAAAACGTTCCCATACAAGCCAGAATTGATGAACTGGAACAGAGATAACTTTGGCCCAGTGACTATTCCTAAAAAGGGAATGACTATAGACCTTAACGACGAAAAGAACTTTGCTCTTTATAAAGGCGTAATCACCACTTTTGACCACAACGATAATGCGGAGGTTAAAGACGGTAAAATTTATATTGATGGTTCTTCTATATCAGAATACACTTTCAAGCAAGATTACTACTTCATGATGGGTGATAACCGTTATGAGTCTGACGATAGCCGTTTTTGGGGTTTTGTACCTGCAGACCACATAGTGGGTAAAGCAGTGTTTATCTGGATGTCTATTGATGCGGAAGGAAGCTTCCTAAACAAAATCAGATGGAAAAGATTATTCAGTTTGATTAAGTAAAACTGATATCAAATTATACAGAAAACGACCTTCAAAAGAGGTCGTTTTTTTTATGTTAAAAGATGGAGCGAGTTTTTAGTTTTCAGGTAAAGCGTCAAACTCTTTTCTTTTATTGCTAAACCACTCCATCATTGCATCGGGCGATTGCATTAATTCTCCCATTTGGTTCATGGCTTCCAAATGTACTTTATCACCTTTTTGGAACATTTCAGTACCATGAGCTTTACTCATCTCGGCAATTTCTTCAAATGTAGCGGCTTGAAATTCTTTGTCGCACGCTCCTCCTAACTGTTTGCAGGTCATTGTTTTCATATTCTTATATTTTATGTTTGGTGTTTTTTAATAGTTCGTCAAGTCTGTTAAATACAGAACCCCAACCGTTCATGATGCCCATTTTCTCTTGTTGGATTTTGTACGCCTCAGTAGGGTGAATCACATTAAAAGTGAAGTCTGTTTTATCGCCATTCTCTTTAAAGAGCGATTGTATTTCCACTCCCTCTGTCATAGGTCTAAAGTTCGCTGATGAAATAATTTTCTTCAGTTTTACTATTTCAGTGTATTGGCCTTCGGCAGTAAACTCTTGACCGTTTGGCATTGGCATTATGTATTTCCATTTTCCGCCCATACTAAAATCGTGCTCTATGACCTTAGTTTCTATTCCCTTCGGACTCCACCATTTGGCAATGTGTTCTGCCTGTGTCCATGCTTCCCAAACCAATTCAATAGGGGCGTTAAAGGTTCTATTGATTGATATTGTTCTATTACTGTCTTGTTCCATTCTCTTTAGTTTTGGATTGTAGTTCGTATAAATAGTTTTCAAAAGAGTCTAATTTGCCTTCCCATAATTTGCGGTATTGCTCTATCCACATAAAGGCAGGAATTAGGTTTTTAGGCTGGATGAAACAAAACCGCTCTCTGCCGTCTTTTTTATAATCAATTATTTCACATTCCTTTAGAATCTTTAGGTGTTTAGAAATGGCAGGTCGGCTAATTTCAAATTTCTCGGCTATGGAATTAACCGAAAGTGTTTCCTCTGCCAGCAGTTCTATAATGTCCCTTCTAACAGGGTCGGCAATGGCCTGAAAAACGTCCCTTCGCATAATTTTATGTAACTAATTGGTTACAAATTTATATGTAATCGTTTGGTTACGCAAATGTTTGGGTATTATTTTCGCTAAAGCCGAATTTATACAATATTAGATTGCTAAGTATTGAGCTAATTACCAGACGATAGGCTGCTTATTTGAGTTTTTCAAATAGGTATTACACTGCGAAAAGTGTTTTTGACCAAACCAGCCACCAAAGTTGGCAGCTAGAGGGGAGGGGTGTCTGGCTTTTAAAACCAAGTGCTTAGTTTCGTCAATTAGTTTTCCCTTGTTTTGGGCATAATTGCCCCAAAGCATAAACACTACACCTTCTTTTTCTTTGTTTATGTGGTCAATAACGGCATCGGTAAAACTTTCCCAACCTTTTTTTTGATGCGAACCTGCTTGATTTGCTCTTACACTAAGGGTAGCGTTAAGAAGTAAAACCCCTTGATTTGCCCAAGCTTGTAAACTGCCAGAATCCGGAATTTCCTTTCCTATATCGTCTTTTAGTTCTTTGAAAATATTTTTTAAAGAAGGAGGTAAAGGCACGCCATCATTTACAGAAAAGCATAGCCCATGAGCCTGATTGGGTCCGTGGTAAGGATCTTGTCCTAAAATAACTACTTTTACATCTTCAAAAGGGCAACTGTCAAAGGCATTGAAGATTAATTTTGCGGGCGGGTAGCAGCGAGTTTGAGCGTACTCTTGTCTTACAAATTGGATTAGATTTTCGAAGTAATCTTTCTTAAATTCTTCACTTAAAGCCTCTTTCCAAGAGCTCTCTATTTTTACATCCATACTAATGGTATGTTGGGTACGTTTTTTGAATAAGCTAAATTAGTTATTTTTGTGTTTAGAAATTATTAAATAATGGTTACTGCAGTTACAGAAGGTATTAAAGTGAGCGTAAAAACGAAGTATCAACCGTACTACTCAAGTGTGCGTCAGATGAACTTTGTGTTTGCTTATGAAATATCTATTGAAAATAATAGCCAGCATACCATTCAGCTTCTAAAGAGACACTGGCACATAGTGGATGCTAATGGCTATAAAAGAGAAGTTAAAGGTGATGGCGTGATTGGCGTACAGCCAATAATAGAGCCAGGGCAAAACCATAAGTATGTGTCTGGCTGTAATCTTACCACCATGTTGGGCAAAATGTACGGTACTTTCTTAATGGAAAGACAGCTTGATGGAAAACGCATAGAAGTGGATATTCCTGAGTTTAATCTCATGACACCGTTTTCTCAAAACTAATGGTTGCTGATTTTCTGAAACATGCTTTAAAAGCTACCAATGAGCATGGTCTTCACTCTCCTTTTTTATTCGAGTTTTATCGTGATGTTATAAAAGACAAATCACTTCCTTTTGATGATACTGATATTATAAAGCTGAGAAATCAACTTCTTTCTGACCAAAGAGAAATTAAGATTAATGACTTAGGTGCCGGCTCAAAACACTCTAACAAAAGCCATAAAAAAGTAGCAGATATAGCCAAGACAGCTAAAAAGTCAAAGAAGTGGGCAAGTATCTTGGCTAGAATCATTGCCAAGTATGATTTTAAGACCGTGGTGGAGCTTGGTACTTCTTTAGGAGTAACTACCGCCATGCTGGCAAAAGCTACCAAATACGGCAAAGTATATACATTTGAAGGCTGTGCGAATACCATGACCGTAGCTAAAGAGGGTTTTAAAACCTTAGGTTTAAATAATATAACCCCACTTTTAGGCGATATAGATGATTCGCTACAGAATTGTTCTAGCCAACTTCCATCTTTAGATTTTGTATTTTTTGATGCCAATCATCAGTACGAACCTACTATGCGTTATTTTAAACGATGTCTAGAAAAATCGCATGAAAACAGTTGCTTTGTTTTTGATGACATTTACTGGTCAGAAGGCATGAAACAGGCCTGGGAAGAGATAAAGGCTCATTCAGAAGTGACTATCAGCCTTGACTTTTTCCAACTCGGAATAGTTTTCTTTAGAAAGAATCAGCCTAAGCAAAACTTTGTATTGAGAGCATAAAATATAGATTAGAACATATTTGAGAGCATTAAAAAGCCCTGTGGTGATTCCACAGGGCTTTATTTTTTTACCAAACCTTAACATGAATTTGCTCATTAATGAGCTTGCTCCATTTTTCGCCAGCTTGTAACTCTCCAGAAAGCTGTCGGTTATTTTCTCTACTAAAGAGCTCCCATTTTACTTCTTTTTCGCCTTTGCTGAGCGGAGTAAAACATAACTCTAAACGCTCAATCATCTTATAGTTTTCTTTATTCTTAGTGACCGAAACACTAGTGTTTCTAAGTCTGCACTCCTGAATATGGTTGAGGTCTATTCCTGCCTCTACCACTGTTTCTCCATTAAGTTCTTTATGAAAGAAAACTAAACCTTTTTTGTCGTCTATAGCTATGGCGAAGTTGCCACAAAACTCGTGCGATGTAATACGCCCCTCGTGTATGTTGGCGGTGTTTATGAGCGACTGTAGTTTATGTTGCTCTTTTTTCTTGCGGCTTTTTCCCATTAAAAGAAATGGTGCCACACAGATGGCGGTGCATATTATGCCCACTATGATAGTTCCTAAGTCTAAATCCATTTTTATTTTTTATATAGTTTTTTAGGGCATTGCGGTGTGCAAAGCCCATGAAATATTTGTCAAAATGCCTTTTAAGGCAGCTGATTAAATAAAAGATGGATTACCAGAAATAATGGAAGGGGAAAATAATGTCTGCTTTTCTATGCCTAATAAGCAGGTTTTTGGCAGCACTCACATACTGTGAGTATTTGCTAATAAAAACCGCTTTGTGGGTCTTTTCTAAAATCCAAGGTCCACAAAGTGAATCTTTTAAATCAGGATTTGTAAGGTTTTGAGAAGGGGAGAAGCTCCTATAAGAAGAGACTAAACCAGAAAAAAGGTCAGTAGAAACGGAGGTAATGTGTTTACCTTTTTCGGTCTTCAGAGCTAGGTAAGTAACGTCTGAAGTGCTCACACGGCCTACGGCAAAACAGTAAACTGTTGCAAAGAGTAAAGCGGCGAAATATTTGAAGACCTTTTTCACGACGCAAAACTAGCTATAAAGCATTAATTTACTGATGCTGTATCGACATTTTGTGTAAATGCGTACACCTATGACATGGCTTAGGTGAAATGCAATGATGTCAATTTTTTTCTAAGCTTTTATTAAGGAGCATTATGGCATCTGAATACCGTAGGTCATTCGGCACCAGTACCAAAAACGACTGTGATTTTTGAAGCGGGCAAGTCAATAGTGCTATTACAGATTTTAAAGCAAAAATTAAGGATTTTGAGGTTTAGGGTAGGGGATGAAAGTATGCTGGATTATTATCAACGCTTACAACCAGAGATTAAAAACAGGGAGCCTAGTCCGCCGTATACAGACGGGCACGCTAGTACCGAATGTGGGCTACAATGGAATTGTGGTGTGAGAGGTGTACCGTGGCTTTAAAGTCTACGGCCAGCTACTCTATTAGTGGCTGGCATTAGTTCTTTCCATTTATTAATTCCTTTTTTAATTCTCTCCTTTTTCAATTTCAGTCAAGTTATATTTCACACTTTTGTATTCTAATTCACCATAAGTAAAATCGCCATCTGGTTTATGAAATATTACTTTTCCCTTGCTTGGTAATAAATACCCATTTATCATTTTATAGTTTTCTACAGGAGTCGACCAAGGGTAATTATTATAATTTACCCCATCAGTTTCATATCTGTCATTGCTTATAAAATTTATAAGTTCATGTTTTTCATTAAAATAAAGCTCTGCACTTACTCGAATATCTCCGTTTGTAAAGTATGCTTTTACCACAGTATCGTTTATTGTTTCCCATTCTATTCTATGGTCAATTAGTGTAGCCGGGGCTATTATGCACATATCGTTTAATAATGTAACTGTTTCTCCTTGATTCATTTTTTCTCCTTTGGCATTAACCATATTAATCCAATTTAGAAGCTTTACTTGAAATGTGGCAGTTTCATTTTGGTATAAATGCAGTGCGATAGCAGGTAATCCCATTTTAATCGCGGAAACATAAAAATAGCGAGATGGATTCTGGTAAAAATTATATTGAACTGATTGCACATTCATACCTTTATCTTCTGTTGAAGAACGCAAAACTCCAGTAAACTCCGCTTTGAAATTTTTAATTTTTTTCTGACCAACCGATTTTGTGTAACGCAGATATTCTTGAACTGCTAAAGGTAAATGAGCGATATCATTTTCTCTTAATATATCTGTAGAAAAAGTATTATTATTCGAAAAGTCTGTTTGTACTTTCGATGTAAATTCACTTTTCACCAAAAATGAGCCTAAACTGATTATAGACACTAATAATATAATTACATTCGGCAGGGTTCCAAATTTCGCATCCTTCCAGAAGTGAAAAATAATTACTTGAGAAATAATCACTGCTATGATTCCCAAAAGCCATGCATGTCTAGCATTTGTAAAGAATATAACCCCATAAATCAGAAATAATATAGTAGTGACTAACCATATAATTCCTATTGGTTTTGAGATTGGAAGAGTCAACTCTTTAAAATCACTAAAATTAAATGCTTTTAAAAATCCAAACATGTGGATTAGCCCGTGCAATAAAACGATAATTACAAATACAATTTTCATAGTTAATTCATTATTTGCAGTTCGGTTGTCTACTTGCCACTAACGGACTTGTGTATGGAACGTAGCGTGCAAAAAGACACTAACTTTTCGGATTAACACAGAGCCGAATTTTTATATTTTATTTTTAATTTATCATTTTTAAAAGCCAAAATAATAATTTGGCGGACTTTTTAAATATACACAAACCTTTCGGTTAAGCACTTATTAGCTATGTTTTATACACCGTGTGTGTGCCTTGAATGACGAATTTAGTTCTTTAAAAGAACAATCCAAAGGGTGAAAGACTGGGCGTCCCCGTCCTGTAAGCGGGGGAGTTCTTACCCTAAGCTATTAGGTGGCAAGGGTGGGTCGGGTGACTGAAATCTGAAGTGAGCGGTTCGCCACCCGGCCAAACCACCAAGAAATATAAAACCAAACTTAACAAAATGGTAAAATGATGGTTCAAAAAAGACACTCCCAAAAGGAGCTAGGAGAGGTATGTCTATGGTTTACATTTTAACTAAAGACGAGTATTTAAATGGCAGGAATAGTCGGAAACTTAGGCGAAATCAAGGAAGCAAAATAGAAATTATTGTTACAGAAACCCCTTCTTAAAACACAAATAACAAACGGAATCCCCATAAATATCTAGGTGCTTGAGCTCAACAGAGGCTCGAATGAACCGAAGCCCTACTTCGCTGCATTCGAGCCTAATTGTTGTGTTTAGTAGTTTTTATTTTCAGAGTATTTATGAAGCTATAATTTTAGTTTTGATACTCTATGTATGTAGACTTATTGTATTCAATACGTGTCTTTTGTAATGTGAAAGATAAATTATTAATAATTTTTGGTAACAGAATACGAGAGTTGCGAAATCAAAAGAATTGGAGTCAGGAAAAACTTGCTGAAGAAACCGATTTTCATAGAACATATATTGGAATGATTGAACGTGGAGAAAGAAATCTTTCTCTATTAAATATTCAGAAATTCGCTAAAGCATTTGACTTACCAATTGAAGACTTATTTAAAAACTTATGACAGTTGTTGCGAATCTTGCAAGAATTAAAACACTTGCAGAAAATGGTCTTGATATATCAGTTGAAGACGTAAGAATATTAATGGGATTAGTGTCAAGAACATTTAAAAAACATTTAATTGATAATGGTTTTGATTCTAGACAAATTACTAGATTAACTACAAAGTTACGAGATGCTGGAAGACGCTCTCCACCATGGAAACCTCATTCTGAACGAGTGCCCGGTAGACCACAGGATGGTGCTGATGGCAACCGTATAAATCGTTGGTTATTAGAGTCTGAGCATAAATTTTATGCAACAGAAATAACTGCAACTTTAGTTGAGATTAAATATTATTTGCAATGTTTAAGTATGGAAGGAGCTCCTGTCTTGCCGAATAATGACATTCAAACATGCTTTTCATTTATCCTTGAGCATAATGTTGAGCCTGGATTGTATCTTGACCCAATTCAAAAAACACCTATATTATTAAGTGATGTAATTGAAAGTGCTAGGATAATTCAATCAGGACACCTTATTCCATTAGACAGAGGAGGAATGCATGAACCTTCAAATACATTTTTAATGCTGGCAAGGAGCAATCAATTGCAAGGAAATCTCACAGTTCAAGAACTTCTTGATTTGATGGGTAATATCCTTCATAAGCACAATGTGATTTAGTTGACTAAAATATCATTTAATGCATTAATACTTTCTTGACTATGTGTTAATGCATTATTTCTTTCCAATTCTGACATTTCAGACTTTTTTACAATACTTTCATATATTTTTTTATCCTTTGGTACCATTATTTCAATATTACCAATATATTCAGGTGTTATTGAATCAATTACAGAACCATAAACACCTTTTGCAATAAGATTTTGACAATATTTAGTTTTTAAATATGCTAATAAATAGAAGGGACTAATTTTACCTTGTTTTGGAACTACTCTAATTACGTGTTCGCTCATGGCATATCCGTTCCATGCATCTGGTACGATTGAGACAACTCCTGTTGTACCACTTCTGGTGATTAAAATCCACCCAATTTTTACCTCGAGTTCTTTTATTTTGTAGTGATTGTGACTAATCCACTTTGTTCCATCGGTAACCATTTGAATTATTTCTTTACCACCATAAAAAGGTATTGCACCTGGATAATACTCTACATAACCTCTTGAGAATCTTCCAGGATAAAAAATCTTTTCTGTTAAGTCTTTCAATTTATATGTGTGCCAATCTTTTTTGTTAAATTGTTTGTTGTCAAAGTGTGAAGTTTTATGAAATTGTGCATTAAGTTGAAATAATGAGGTTTCAAGAATATCATTAAGAGAGACAATAAAAGATTCTTGATGTATCTTTTCGAAATTTTCACCTTTTAAATATAACGAATAAGCTTTTTCAACTTCAGGAAAATCTGTTAATATCTCATCTGTAGCTATTCCTTCAATAGTTTTTTTAAATACAGGATTTCCTCTTCTGTCATGACCAATCCATTTTGGGGTAGACATAAAAATATTATAATCATCTAAATCGTCAATATCAGTTATTGGTTCTTTTCTTCTTACAAGTGTTAGTAAGCAGCCTTTAGTCCCTGTATGAGGTTGAAATGTGTCTGCAGGTAAATCAATAACAGATGTTATTATTGTATTTTTAAGAAGCCATTTACGAATATATAATGTTTGTGGTCCACTTAGTATTTGATAAGGAACAACTAATGATAATCTTCCTTCGCCAGGAACAAGAAGTTTTACGTTTTGCTCCAAGAATAATATATCTGGTGCTCGAGCTGTGATTTTTGATGGGGAATTATCGTTTTGTCTGGCTTTTACCCTTGCCAACTCATAATTTTCTAGCACATTTGTATCCTTTATTGTTATTTTGGTTCCAAATGGTGGATTGCCAGCAATACATTTGTGAGAATTAAACTTAATTCTATTCTTTGAATTATTGAAATATTCCTTTTCTAATGAGTCACCTTGTGTAACAAACGTATGTGAATTATCACCAGTTCTGGATTTTAGTGTAGAGTTAGCAATTGAACAAACTTCCTTGTCAAATTCCTGTCCGTAAATACTTTTTCTTGCTAATTCAACAATTTCTTTTTCAATATCCTTTTTAGATACTTTTTCAATATCTAGAAGACTTTTTATATGATTTAGACCAGCTAACAGAAATCCACCCGTTCCAGAGCAAATGTCTATTAAGTCATCTCCTTTTCGAGGGTCGAACTCCAAAAGCTTCATAGATAACCTTGTGACAAGTGAATCTGTAAAAAATTGCCCTCCAGCTTGTTTTGCCCATTGACTTCTGAAAATTTCCAATGAATCACCGAATACATCTTTCTTTGGGTCAGTTATTTCAATTCCATTTAGTTGAATACAAGTGTATGCAATATCAAAATCTTTTAGGTTTATTGTGTCGGACTTGTCATAGATAGCCCATTTATCATTCATATCTTTGAAATGAAGATGTATAGATTTACTAAAAGTCTTATTGTTTTTTTCTAATGTGTTTTTCTCTTCTGTTTTGGTAAAAACAAAAGCAGGTTTGTTCAATGTATATTCTTCTAAATACATTCCTGTATGAAGTATCTTTCCAACTTCTTTAGAAATACCATGAGGTGTTTTCTTTTCTGAATTTGCGTAAAGATGATTATATATATTAGTTATAGCTTTTTGTAATTTCACATTATTCATATGCATATATTTTAATGCAAATATAGGTAATGCATATTTTGCATTATAGCAAATTTTGAATTTCTTTATTGTTTTTCGCTATTAAACACAACATTAGTGTAGACGCAAGTTTCTGTCCGAGTAGCGTCTATATCGTTATTGTATGTACTTGTAAGCGTTTGTAAACGTTTATTTTCGGTTAATTGTGCCCGTTTAATAAGTGAAATTGGAGAAATTAATGCGTAATGCCAAAAGCACTTATTTTTCGGTAGTTACGAGGTGGTGGTCGCCGAAAGAAGAATCTTACTAATACAAAACTTTAAAGCCTATTTCAAACTAAGCAATTGATACGCCTGACTGGCAATCTCTAACTCTTCATTGGTAGCTATAACAAGGGTTTTAACCTTTGCCGTTTTAGAGCTGATATCTAAAAGACCATCCAATTTTTGGCTGTTTGTTTCTGCGTTTATCTCCATGCCTAGGTAGTCCATATCCTTACAAACTTTGGCTCTCAAAACACAGGAGTTTTCTCCCACACCAGCGGTGAAAATAATGGCATCAAGACCATTCATGGCGGCCGTATAAGCACCTATGTATTTTTTGATGCGGTAGGCGTTCATATCTAATGCCAACATACAATTTGTGTCGCCAGACTCTGCAGCTTTTTGAATGTCTCTTAAATCCATAAAGCCAGTTAAGCCTAGCATGCCGCTTTCTTTGGTCAAAAGCTGGTTTACTTTATCTAAATCATAACCCAAAGTATTCACCAAATAAAAGATGAGGCTATGGTCTATATCCCCACTTCTGGTTCCCATTATTAAACCCGTGGATGGCGTAAAACCCATGCTGTGGTCTATACTTTTACCATTTTCTATGGCGGTCATACTGCAGCCATTTCCTAGGTGCAGCGTAATGATTTTACTTTTGGCTAAGCCTAAATAATCTTGGGCTTTTTTAGCCACGTATTTATGACTGGTACCATGAAAACCATAAAGCCTTATTCCTTCTTTTAGTAAATGATTTGGGATAGCATATTTAAAAGCTTTCTCAGGAATAGATTGATGAAATGCCGTGTCAAAAACCACCACTTGGGCAGCCTTATCAAAAATTTGCTCTGCAATTTCAATGCCCTCTAAGTTTCCAGGATTATGCAAAGGAGCTAAAGAAAAAAGTGATTTGATTTCCTTTTTTACTTCTTCGGTAACCTCTGTAGTATCGCCGTATTTGCTACCACCATGTACCACTCTATGGCCTACAGCGGCTATTTCATCGGCATTATGAATGGCACCTACTTCTTTATCTACAATTAGCTCAGCTATTAGTTTTAGGCCAGTATTATGGTTTTCTATCGTCTTTTCTATGAGCTTGCTTCCATGAATAGATTTGTGGCTTAGTTGGGCATCTTTTTCACCTATTCTTTCTAGTAAACCAGAGCAAAGCACCTTTTCAGAGGGCATTTGAATTAGTTGGTATTTGATAGAAGAACTGCCAGCGTTTAATACTAAAACATTCATATTTTATTGACCTTGAGCCTGAATTGCGGTTATTATTACGGTATTAAAAATATCATTAACAGTACATCCTCTGCTAAGGTCGTTTACTGGTTTATTTAAACCCTGCAAAATTGGGCCAATGGCCAGTGCACCCGTTTCTCGCTGTACAGCTTTGTAGGTATTATTTCCCGTATTTAAATCAGGGAATATAAAGATACTCGCCTGACCAGCCACCTCAGAATTTGGTAACTTGCTTTTACCTATTTCCATATCCACAGCGGCGTCATACTGAATAGGGCCTTCTACTTTCAAGTCGGGTCTTTTGCTCTTTACTATTTCGGTGGCTTTTCGTACCACGTCCACATCTGCACCCACGCCAGATGCTCCAGAAGAGTAAGATAACATGGCTATTTTAGGGTCAATACCGAAAGCAATACTCGTTTCTGCGGAAGAAATGGCAATTTCGGCAAGTTCTTCTGCGGAAGGATTTGGGTTAATAGCACAGTCACCGTAGACGGTCACTCTGTTTGGCAAACACATAAAAAACACAGAAGAAACCACCGAAACACCAGGCTTAGTTTTTACAAACTGAAGAGCTGGCTTTATGGTATGCTGTGTGGTATGAGCCGCACCAGAAACCATGCCGTCTGCATCTCCCATGTAAACCATCATAGTGCCAAAGTATGACACATCTTCCATCAAGTCTCTTGCTATATCCTGATTAAGGCCTTTGTGCTTACGCAATTCATAAAGGGTGTCGGCATAGGCTTCGAATTTAGGAGCGTCCACAGGGTTTATAATGTTCACCTTTGAAAGGTCCATCTGAATATCAAGACTTGTTAGACGACTGGCAATTTTAGCAGGCTGACCCAATAAGGTTATTTCTACCACATCAAGGTCGAGTAATTGTTTTGCGGCGTTCAGTATTCTTTCATCGTAACCCTCCGGCAGCACAATGTGTTTCTTTTGGGTTTTAGCTCTTTTGACCAAATTGTATTGGAACATTCTAGGCGTGATGCCGTTTTGCTCAAAAGTGATGAGGCTATTTGCAAGGCTTTCTATATCTACATTTTGCTCAAATACCCGAATAGACGTTCTAATTTTCTCACTGTTTTCGGCATATACCTTAGGCCTAATGTCACCAATCCTGTTGGTAATAGAGAAAGTGCCTTCATTTACAGAAATAATAGGAACTACATCAGAAAGCCCCTCAATAAGCTTCAAAATAGATTCTTCTGGGATTAAACCACCAGTAAGTACAATGCCTGATATAGCCGGATAATTAGCGGAAAGGTTTGCTTGAAGTGCTCCAAGGATAATATCTGCTCTATCTCCTGGGGTAATTACCAGACTACTTTCTTTAAGATGGTTCAGGTAATTTCTAAGCTGCATGGCACCTACACTAAAGAAGCCCGCTTGGTTATTTAGGTATTGCTCGCCAAATAATACTTTGCCATTAAGTTCGTCTACAATTTCCTTTACAGAGGGTTGAGAGAGGCTGGTATTTCTTGGAATGACCTCAATTAAAACACTGTTTGGCAATTTTTCTTGCAAAGCCAGTTTTACAGCTTCTTGGTTTTCGGGCAAGACCTTATTGGCAATGGCCATCAAAACAGACACGCCGTTTCCTTTAAATGAGTCTGTAGCCATTTGCAAATTACCTGCAAGCTCATCTATGGTTTTTCCTGTTTCGGTAGCTAGTATAATAGCAGGGATTCCAAGATTTTTGGCAATCAAAACGTTGATGTCCCACTCAATAATAGAGCTTTCTCCAGAGAAGTCAGAACCCTCTACCAAGATAAAATCAAACTGTTCTTCTAGGGTTTTATACTTGTCAATAATCTTACTGATAATTTCCCCTTCTTTGCCCTTATTTAATAAGTCAATAAGTTGGCTTCGCGTAAATACGTAGGCGTCTGTTGGGGCAATTAGCAGTTCAAAGTGACTAATCATAGTTCTGATATGATTGTCCATTTTACCTTCTTTCAGGTTGTCAATAATAGGTCTGAAGTAACCTACTTTGGCTGTTTTACCCAGTAGCATTTGCATCAAACCAAGTGAAACAATGGATTTACCGCTATTTGGTCCTGTGGTAGTAATATAAATTCCTTTACTCATCTATCTTAAATTCGTGTGTTTAATACCCAAAAAGGCTTAAAACTCCCCTTGTATTTTTCAAAATGCAAAATTCTAAAAAGAATACCATACACTTACTGAGCAATATCATGTAAATATATATGCAGAATCAGAAGATGGGGTTTGTAAATACCGCTGTTAGTTCCCAGTGAATCGACTGGCAAGAACTCAAAGTCTAGGACAGTCTTGCATGGGCAATTGATTAGAGCTTCTCGTCGGGAACGCCCGCCGCTTCGCTCGAAGTGACAGTGCCGTCTAGAAAATAAGAGTTTACTATGTCAGTTCGAGCGAAGACGAGAACAGTCTATTTAACTTAAAATACTTATATTCAATATTTTGAAGCCTATTTATGCTTAAGGAATATCATGTCTACATTTTACGCTGTTCTGATGGAACTTACTATACAGGTATGACAAGTAATCTTGAAAATAGGATGCAGCAGCATGATAATGCGGAATTTCCAAGAGCTTACACAGCTAGAAGAAGACCTCTAAAGTTAGAATTTATTGCAACATTCTCTCATGTTTATGACGCCATTGAATTTGAAAAACGATTGAAGAAATGGTCTGGTCAAAAGAAAAAAGCTTTGATAGAAGGAGAATTTGACCGATTGAAAGAATTGGCTCAATGTAGGAACCTCACGAATTATAAAGTTTTTGTTGCAGAGTAAATTAGAGCTTCTCGTCTGTCGCTCCCTGCCAATCGGCAGACCGGGAAGTGACAAAAGACGATGTCATTTTCAGTGAGTTCTATTGTCAGTTCGAGCGAAGTCGAGAACAGTCTTACATAGGCAATTGTTTAGAGCTTCTCGTCGGGAACGCCCGCCGCTTTGCTCGAAGTGACAGACACCATAGTCATTTCAAGAAAAGACAAGAACAGTCTTACATGGGCAATTGATTAGAGCTTCTCGTCGGGAACGCCCGCCGCTTTGCTCCCTGCCATTCGGCAGACTAGGAAGTGACAAACACCACTGTCAGTTCGAGCGAAGTCGAGAACAGTCTTACATGGGAAATTGTTTAGAGCTTCTCGTCGGGAACGCCCGCCGCTTCGCTCCCTGCCAGTAGGCAGACTGGGAAGTGACAGTGTCGGACTGGGAAGTGCCAGAAGTCAATGTCAGTTTAGAAGAAGCTACAGGCAGCCAAAACACATTAAAACTAAAAAAGCCAAACCTCACGGTTTAGCTTTTTTGATTCATATTAGTAATTGCTCAGAACTTACTTCAAAGTAGTAGGGCAAACGTAGTCTGTTGTCTTAAAAAGACCAGATTTGTTTATGGCTGCAAAACCACCTTTTACGTCCACCACATCAAAACCTCTTGCTTTTAAGATACTTGATGCCATCATAGAGCGGTAACCACCTGCACAGTGAATGGTGTAGGTTTTGTCTCTGTCTAGCTCTGCCATGTTATCATTGATATAGTCTAATGGGAAACTAGGCACACCATCAATATGTTCAGATTGATACTCTCCCGGTCTTCTTACATCTATCACATTGATTTCGTTTTTCATTCTATTGGCTAATTCAGCTGCATCTATAGACTCTATGCTGTCTACTTCAGCACCGCTTTCTTTCCAAGCTTCTAAACCACCTTTTAAGAAACCTAAAGTATTGTCATAACCTACTCTGGCAAGTCTGATAACTGTTTCTTCTTCTTTTCCAGCTTCTGTGATAAGTAAAATCTCTTGTTTCAAATCTGGAATCAAAGCACCTACCCATGGGGCAAATTGACCATTAAGACCAATATTGATAGAATTTGGTACAAAACCTGCTCCAAAATCTTGTGGGTCACGTGTATCTAAAACCACAGCACCGGTTTCATTGGCGGCAGCCTCAAAAGCTATTGGACTTAAAGCCTGAGCTCCTCTGTTCATTACAGTGTCAATAGACTCATAACCCTCTTTATTCATCTTCACGTTTTCAGGGAAATATTGTGGAGGAGGAGCAAGGCCGTCTGTTACTTCCTTGATAAACTCTTCCTTGGTCATATTAGCTCTTAAAGCGTAATTCGTGTTCTTTTGATTAAGCAGCGTATCAGTAGTTTCCTTACTCATGTTTTTGCCGCAGGCGGAACCCGCACCATGAGCTGGATATACCGTTACATCATCAGGTAAAACCATGATTTTATTTCTTAATGAATCAAATAAATGACCTGCTAAATCCTGAATAGTCAAATCTGATTTTTGAGCTAAATCTGGTCTTCCCACATCACCTATAAAAAGTGTGTCGCCACTAAAAAGAGCTGTTTCTTTGCCTGATTCGTCTATTAATAAGTAAGAAGTAGACTCCATAGTGTGTCCAGGAGTATGCAAAACTTTGATTTTTATTTTTCCTAATTCAAAGATTTGACCATCGGTAGCTATGATGGAATCAAAACCAGTAACGGCGTTTGGTCCGTAAACGATTGGTGCTCCTGTTTTTTCAGACAGGTCTACATGTCCTGAGACAAAATCTGCATGGAAATGTGTTTCAAAAACGTATTTAATCTTAGCTCCTTCTTTTTCTGCTTTTGTGATATAAGGCTGTACTTCACGTAATGGGTCAATAATGGCTACCTCTCCTTCGCTTTCAATATAGTAAGCTCCTTGTGCCAAACATCCCGTATATATCTGTTCTATCTTCATAGTTTAATGTTTATTAGTTTAATAACTATTTAAATGTTTTTTAAGTTTATAGTATAATTTCTTTGACTAGTATATAAACCGCCATAAGCAGCACAAACCAGCCAAATGATTTTTTCAATTTTTCGCCAGGAATAAATTTGGTCAAATAAGTACCAACGAATATTCCTAGTATGGAAAGTCCTGTGAATATCAATAAGAATTGCCAGTCAATAGCTTGGTTTCCAAGGTCTCCCATGAAGCCAATAAGTGATTTAGCCGCAATGATGAGTAGGGAAGTACCTACTGCCATTTTCATGGGCAATCTTACCAAGAGCACTAATGCTGGAATTATCAAAAAGCCACCACCGGCACCTACCACACCTGTCAGTGTTCCTACCACCAAACCTTCTGCTGCTATCAATGGATAGTTATATTTCAATGCTGCGTTTTCGTCTGCCTCAGGCTTATTATCGGTAATCATAGAATACGAAGCCATGAGCATTACTAATGCAAAGAGCACCATGATGCCGAGGTCTTTGTTTACCATAAAGTTTCCAATACTGAAAAGCTCTTCTGGTATGGCGGGCATCAGGTATTTTCTAGTCAAGAAAACTGCAATGAACGATGGTATCGCAAATATGACAGCCGTTTTATAGTTGACTAAACCTTTCTTCATATAGCTAAAAGAACCTACTAAAGAGGTAGAACCTACTATGAAGAGCGAATACGCCGTACTCAAAACCGGATTGATAGCCAAAAGGTAAACGAGTATTGGAAGTGTTAATATGCTACCGCCACCGCCAATAAGTCCTAAGCTTATTCCTATTACTGTGGCCAATGCATATCCTATTATTTCTGTCATCTTTTAGTCTTTGTGATTATCTAATACAAACTTACTTGTTTGATTCTTGAGAAGCTGTGACGCATGTCACAGAGCCAACTCTTTACATGGGTAATTTATCTCTGAATTTCCCAAAAATCCATACACCAGCTATGGCAGAAAGTACGGTTACGCCTATAGCCATATAACCAGCACCTAATTGTGCATAAAGCGGTCCAGGGCAAGCTCCTGTTAGTGCCCAACCTAGTCCGAAGATTAAGCCACCATAAATCTGACCTTTGTTAAACTTCTTAGGATTGATAACCACTTTTTCTCCGTTCATGGTTTTGATATTAAACTTCTTAATGAGCCAAACGGATATAATTCCGGTGATGACGGCAGAGCCAATCACACCATACATATGAAAACTGTCAAAAAGGAACATCTCTTGAATTCTGAACCAAGAAACAATTTCTCCTTTGATGAAAACCAAGCCAAACATGGCTCCGATAAATAGATATTTAAGATTCGATAAGAAGCTTTCGTTTTCTTTTGAAGAATTTGGAGCTTCGCAAGCTTCTGGTAATTTGTCTTTTATATTAGTCATTGCTTAAAAAAGTTTAAAAATGTGAGGAAGAATAAAGTGAGTCATGATAACGCCGCCTACCATAAAGCAACATGTGGCTACTAAAGATGGCCATTGTAAGTTTGATAAGCCCATAATGGTGTGTCCGCTTGTACAGCCACCTGCGTATCTCGTTCCAAAACCAACCATAAATCCACCGATAACGAAGAAAATAAGTCCTTTTAGAGATAAGATTTGAGCAGTACCAAATAGCTCATTTGGAATTAATCCCGAAAAGTCAGTTAATCCGTATGATAGGAGTAATTGATGTGTTCTTTCACCAATTTCAATTGGATTAGGATTTGTTAAGAAATAAGTGGCAATGAAAGCTCCACCAGCAATACCTACCACAAAGAATAAATTCCAAACCTCTTTTCGCCAGTTGTAGTCAAAGAATTTGATTCCGGCAGGAACGCACATAGCACATACGTGCCTTAATGAAGAGGAAATTCCCAATGATTTATTACCCAGAAGTAATAATAAAGGTACAGTAAGGCCAATTAATGGTCCGGCCACGTACCATGGCCATGGTTGTTTTAATAATTCAAGCATATTGATGTAGTTAATTAGAAAGTGTAGTTAAAAATTATATTTAAAGTGTTCATGTTCACTTTGTTGAAGATTACTTTAGGGTTTTCATAGCTATCTTCTGTTTCTGTTTTCCTGACAAATAGTGTTTTAATAGAGCCTCCTTTTAGCCAGCCATTGAAGGTATAGTTAGCTTCTAAGTTGAGTTGATTATAAGAAGGCATGGCGTATTTATTTTTACTAGCATTAGAAACATTTGGAAGCCAGTATTTTCCGAATCCAAGGTTCAAAGAAAGAGCCTCTGTAAGTGTGTTTTTTACTTTTATACTAGCCGCATGAGTGTCTGCCGAACCTTCATTTCTTTCTCTTGGTAGGAAAGTATAAAGAGGCTCTCGTCCCCATTCTCGTGGCATTAAAAATCTTCCTTTGTCCGCTATTCTGGTGTAATTAAAGCTCGCATCCCACTTATTGATTTTCTTTGCTATTTGGCCACTGAAGACTAGTGCTTTTTCGTCTTTATCAATGTAAGATTGATTGCTTTCTGGATTTAATGGGTGCTGATATATTCCCATGACGTTTAGTTTCCAACCATTTTCAGCAAGGCCAATAGTGGTATACCATGTTTGAAAAACATTTAAAACAGACATAGAACCAACTTTTAGTTGAATTGCTTTTTCTATTTTTTGATTCCATTCTGCTAAGACTATTCCGGCTGTGTTAATGTTTCCTTGATAGTTGCCTGCGGTGCCATCAGTAGCTCTTCCACTTGGATAAATACCGAAAGTATCTGATACCTTATACCAACTAACAGTAGAGCGAGGAGATATGCCATGAATAAAAGCTACCATTAAGTTAGATTTGTCCGTTTTGTAGTTTCCTTCAAAACCACGAACCATAGTTGGGCTCATTCTTCCATCTTGAGGATTTATGAAAAGATAAGTAGGGGTATATTGACCGTACTTTAGTTTGAAATTCTCTTTTTCAAATTGAATCCAAAGGTTTTCTAATCGAGTTAAATTAGTCTTCTTTTCTGGCTCGGTTACGTCAAATAGTCCTAATTCATACCTGCTAGGATTTTGTGTGGCTGGGTCTAAAATTGACAAATCTGAAGAGTGTAGGTTTACAATAAAATTGCCACTCATTCCTGCCGAAAATCCTTTAAATGTTGGAGTAGAATAGGCTATTCCTGCTCCCAATGCTGTAGCATTATAATCTGTCAAAGATGCATCATTATCTGTAGCCATGAAGTAAAGGCGTGTTTTACCATTCACCTTTCCGCTGGCTAAAAATTTAGATAGGCTTCCATATTTCACTTCCTGAGCAGAAACATTGAAGACTAGAAAAAATGTAATAATGACGAGTAATATTGATTTCACAAATGGTGTAATAAATTGCTTTTACAAAACTAGAGAAGTCAAAAAGAAAGGCATGTAACTTTTGTTACACGCCTTGTATATGATGAAGTGTAAAATGATTTTAGAATAGATTAAATCCTAATTCTGTTTTACAAAGCTATAGGAGTAAAAAGCAAATACATGTGACCTTTGTTACACGGCTTGCTTCAAAGGATTTTTAGTAACCTGCCTTTATATAGGAGAATCCGTTTTCTTGTTTAAGTACTATTTCTGCTACACCTACTGGAACAAAAATGGCTCCCTGAATTATTTCTTCCTCTTTCACATTACGGCCTTTCATGGTGTTTCTACAAACGGCAAAAGTGACACCTCTTTCCAATGATTTTAAAATAGCTTCTTTGGCCACACTTTTCTCAGTCATCATAAATTCTAAGGCTCCGCTATGAACCACTACTTCAATTTCTGCATCAGGCCAATAGTTGAGTACATTGTTCAGCTGTCTTATTAATGAAGCTTGTTCTTTTTCATCGCCTGTGGCTAGCTGAAAAACTATTTTGTGCTTATCCTGAGCTTGGATAGCGAGGGTAGAGCATAAGAAAAGGCTAAGAGCAATTAGTTTTTTCATTGTTTCATTTTTTGATTTTCGTACCAGTTTTGGATAGGTTTAAATGGGCCATACTTATGTTGACTTTCAGGAAAAGGGTCAGCAAATGGGCCAAATGGATGGTCAATAGGTTTGTTGGCTAAGTTCGGCCAATCGTTCGTTTTGTCTTTTACTGGTCTAGGCATAGAGTTTACATATGCGGCTAGGTCCCAAGCTTCTTCATCGCTGAGTTGTGGATTTTCATGGCTTACGCCAAAGGGCATATTGGTCTTCACATAACCTGCAAATTTTGATAACCTATAAAGTCCAGCTCCGTCATTATAAGAGAGTGAACCCCATAAAGGAGGGTAGGTAAAGCTTCTGCCATTTGTGGCTAAAATGCCTTCCCCATTGTACTGATGGCAGCTGGTACATTTACGCTCATAGATTAGCTTTCCTGCTGTGGCATCTGCCGCTCTATCTAAAAATGGAATAGGATATACTTTCGAACCTTCGGCTTTTTTTCCTTTTGGAACATCTTGACCGAGCCAAAGAATATAGGCAGCCATAGCTTTCATTTCTTTTTCAGTGCTGTCCATTGGCGAGCCATTTAAGCTTCGCTGAAGACAGCCATTTATTCTGCCATAAACATCCGTTTCTTTTCCAGACCTTTTTCTTATTTGAGGGTAGTTTGCAGCTACAGATAGATAATTGTTTCCCCAAACTTTTTGACCAGCGTCCAAATGGCAGTTTTGACAATTTAGCCCATTGGTGATTTGTTTCTCAGTTCCTTTAAAACCGATATAATGTGCTGTATTTCTAATGAGTTCTTCCCCATATTTTATTAATTCTTCGTTGTTTTCTCTATGCATTCGCCAATCAGAAGGGGCGGAAGCTAGCTTTTTTACGGGTTCATAAGCCGGAAGAGTTTCAAGTTCAGGAGCTTCTTCTGGCCAATTTTCTGATATAAATATAGAGAGCTTTAAGAGTGGAAAAAATACCACCAAGGCCACTAATAAGACTTTGAGAATATTAAGAAGTCGATTCCCTTTATTGATTAAATTATCCCTGTTTTTCAATTTTCGATACTTTATAAAGGATTAAAATTAGGTACAACTAAACTAGCCTCAAGTGAGAGTTGTCACATAAGACAAATCATTTTTAATAATACCTCATTATTAGGTGCTTCATAAGGCTTTTTGGGTATGTTTTTACCAATATCTCACCTTTAAGGGACTTTCTATAACTTGTTAAGCATTCTCAAGAAACTTACATTTTTGCCTGAAAGGGTAAAATAGGAATAGGATATTAACCTATGATGCTTAAGAGAACTTTCTGATTTTTAGTTTGGTAGTTTTTTCGTTTTACGCAAAAAAGGATGATAAAATATTTCAAGCTTTAGCGGTATATCTCCTCCATTACTTTTCTAGCCACAGTAGGCTTATAATGATAGATTTCGTAGTAGTTTGCTAGCGGATTTGTCAATTCATTTTGCCCCGTAAAATCATAGACATTAGTTTCGCCAAAGATTTCTTTTACTATGGACAAATCTTCTGGATTGACTTTTTTCTGGTCATAATTTGGACCAAAGACTATTTTGTAATTGGTATTATGCTTGTCAAAAATAGCTTTCATTTCGTTCAGGTAATTGACCTGATAAGGCTTTATGCTAGCATTTGCTGTAAGTTCTTCTTCACTTCTTTCGTAAAACAAATCACGAGCATAGTAGCCCAAAGAATCTTGTTTTAGTTGGTCAATGTATCCTTGGAAAATAAAGTCATTATTGACAGGTGTATAAAGCATGTGCTTGTTTTCAAAAGCTCCGTACATGTATGCTCGGTACTTTTTGAAAATCAGTTTGTCAAAGAATTTGACGAAGTACATATCTTTAAAAAAGGCTTTGAAAAAGACCAATTGGTACATGAACTGATTTTGACCACTCCATGTATAATCCTGAATATGGATAATGGAGTTGGCAGTATCTACCGAGTAGTTAAAGGTTTCGCCATCAAAAATCACTAAAGCGTTCTTGATGTCATTTCCTTGTTGGTCTATATACTTAATCTTGCTAGATATTCCAGAAATCACCTCATTAGAGGCGTCAAAGTGATAAGGCGTATCATCGCCAATGTATTTTGACCAATCTTTGGTATAGAAAACACTACTCTTAGAGCTTCCAAAAACGAAGGACTCATAATTTTGCTCCTCATTATTGTTTAAGAAAACCTGCGTGCTGATTCTGTTTCGGTTATAACTTTCTAGGTAATTATCAGGGTAAGCCTCATAATTTCGGACCACATGAAAGGGATCAAAAACGAAATAAGAAGCCACTAAAAGAAGCATCGGACTACTAAAAATTAGTAGTTTTTTTAAGAAAATAAGGAATTGTTTTCTCTGCTCCATTTAAAATTGAAAGTAAATAAACTGTGTGTTAGAATAAACTGCAAAAAACACAATAGCACCTAATAGAAGGTAGTAACCGCTCCATCTTTGCCACTTTGGTTTGGCATCAAACCACTGAGCAATGTTAACCGTTCTTTGCATCCAATGTACGCGTTCCATAAGTGCTATGGCCAATATTGCAACGATAAGGTTTTGCTGACCTATTAGGTTAACAATCTCAGAAACCGAATGACTAGACTTGGCTGCCATGTTTTTAAGAAGGTAAAGGGAATCGCTAAACTGGCGTGCTCTGAAAAATACCCAAGCTATACTCACAAAGAAAAATACAATACCAGCATGTATCATTTTTTCTAAGGTCTGATTATTCAAAATACCGATTATCTTTTTTTGTATTTCACCGGTAAATCTGCCAACAATGAGATAAATACCATGCAAAGAACCCCATATCACAAAGTTCCAGCTAGCTCCATGCCATAGCCCACTAATCATAAATATGAAGAACAGGTTGAAATATTGACGGAAGCTAGAAACTCGGTTTCCTCCCATAGGAATGTAAACGTAGTCTTTAAACCAAGACGAAAGTGAAATGTGCCACCTACGCCAAAACTCAGAAATGCTTTTTGAAAAGTAAGGTCTATCGAAGTTTTTCATGAGGTCAAACCCCATCACTCTGGCAGCTCCCAAACCAATATCTGTATAACCAGAGAAGTCGCAGAAAATCTGTATTCCAAAAAATACGGTGGCTATAATAATGGGCATACCCGCATATTCGTGCGGATTATCGTAAACCAAATCTACAAAAACGGCGAGCCTATCTGCTATGACCACTTTTTTGAACATTCCCCAGATCATGAGTCTAAGCCCACTTACTACGCGTTGGATATCAAATTTGTGCTCTTCATAAAACTGATGAATCACGTTTTGTGGTCGCTCAATAGGTCCAGCCACAAGCTGCGGATAAAACATCACATAAAGAGCATACCTGAAAATATTATGCTCAGCAGGTACTCTGCCACGATACACTTCAATGGTGTAACTCATGGCCTGAAAAGTATGAAAACTTAGCCCAATAGGAAGTAAAATTTCCCAGAGGTCAAAGGTTTCTTGACCTACTCTAAAGAGAACGGCATTCACCGTACCAATCATAAAATTGGCATATTTGAAAACGGCAAGAACCCCCACATTTGCTAGGATGGAAACCACTAAAGCTAGCTTTCGTTTTTTACCTTCTTCTCGCTCTATCCAAAGTCCTGCGAAATAGTCCACGATAATGGTGAAGACTAATATGAAAAGATAGGATAGCTTAAACCAAGCATAAAAAAAGCAACTGGATGCTAAAAGCAGCCACCACCTATATTTATGAGGTAACCAAAAGTAAAGCAGCGTTACTAATGGGAAGAAAATAAGAAAAGCGAAGGAGTTAAAAACCATGCTTTAAATTACTCTGTGTATGTCAAAATGTTCTAGGTTATCAGAAACCTGCTTTACAAATAAACCACCTAATGAACCATCCACCACTCTGTGGTCATAAGAGTGAGAAATTACCATTTTTTGACGAATACCAATGGTGTCTCCTTCTGGTGTTTCTATCACAGATGCTCGCTTGGCTATTTTACCAAAAGCCATTATAGCTACCTGCGGCTGCATAATAATAGGTGTACCAGCCAAATTACCAAACATACCAATGTTACTGATGGTGTACGTGCCACCCATAAGTTCATCTGGTTTCAGTTTATTACTTCTAGCTCTAAGAGCCAAATCATTCACTTTTTTGGCTAAATCTGGCAAGTCGTATTGGTCGGCATGATGAATTACCGGTACTATCAGGTTTCCGTCAGGTAAGGCTACCGCCATGCCAATATTAATGTCTCCTTTTTTGATGATTCTAGGTACATCTACCTGAATATTAATCATCGGGAAGTGTCTAATAGCTTTAGCCACCGCTTCAATCAAAATAGGAGTGAAGGTTATTTTTTCACCATATTTCTTAAAGAAAGCATCTTTATTATTATCACGCCATCTTACTATGGGCGTCATGTCGGTCTCATGAAAAGAAGCTACGTGAGCGGCCGTTCTTTTAGAACTAATCATTCGGTCAGAAATCATCATTCTGAGCCTATCCATCTCCATTACGGTATCTTCTCCAGCGGTAAATTCCTCTTTTTGAAGTTTAAAAGTATTTCCCTTTTTACCTTTTTTGATGTATGCTAGTATGTCGTCCTTTGTTACTCTGCCGTGCATTCCAGAGCCATCTAATTGGTCTAACTCAGTTTTGCTAATACCTTCTTCTTTTGCAATACTCAGTACTAGTGGAGAAAAGAATCTGTCGCCAGCAGTTTTTTCTGTAGGCTCTTTTATTTGAGCATCTATTTCAGAAATGCTTTCTTCTAGTTCTTCAGCTATGCTTTCTTCTTGTGGAGCTTCGCCATCAATTTCAATAATACAGTAAGGTTCTCCAATAGCTGCCACTTCCCCTGGTTTTACCAAGAATTTGACAATTTTACCAGCATGCGATGAGCCTATTTCGGTGTCAATTTTGTCCGTAGCTACTTCTAAAACCATGTCGTCCACCACCACAGTATCTCCTTCTTTTACTAACCAGTTTAGGATAGTACATTCAAAGATACTTTCGCCCATTGAGGGCAAATTCATTTTTATTTCCGCCATTGAAGTGTATTAAATCAAATTTCCTTTAAAATCATTTTTCTTAGTAATGCCAATGCCGATTTGCTACCGTATTGGATGTTTACTAAACGTGTTTTGGTTGACAATATCTTTTTTGCCACCGTTTTTTCTGGTCCTGCACAGGCTATCCATATTGTCCCTACGGGTTTTTCTGGACTTCCGCCGCCTGGCCCTGCTATGCCACTTGTGGCTAATGCATATGTGCTATTTAAGGCTTTTCTTGCTCCTTCTGCCATTTGAATAACAGTTTCTTCAGAAACAGCTCCATGTGCATCCAATGTTTCCTTTTTGACACCAAGTAAATTCATCTTGGCTTCATTGGAGTATGAAATTACAGAACCCAAATAATAAGCAGAACTCCCAGCATTTGCCGTAATAGTATGTGCTAAATATCCTCCTGTACAGCTTTCTGCCGTGGCCAAAGTTGCATTTTCTTTCAGAAGTAAATCAGCCAAAACTAACTCTAATTCCTCATTATCTTTACTGAAAAGGTTTTTGCCTAATGTAGGGTATACTTTTTCCGCTTCCGCTTCAATATCGGCTTTTAGTTTTTCTTTATCATCGCCAAAACCTGTCAATCTTAATTTGACCTGACCTAAACTAGGCAGATAGGCTAATTTGATATGTGGAGGTAAAGCATCTTCCCAAGATTCTATCTTTGAAGCCAAAAAAGATTCGCCTATACCTACAGTTCTGATTACTTTATGAACAATAAACGGAGTTTTGAAATGTTTTCTTAACCTTGGCAACACCTGGTTTTCCATAAGGTATTTCATTTCAAAAGGCACACCGGGCATAGATATTACCACTTTGCCGTTTTCTTCAAACCACATGCCTGGAGCGGTGCCCACTGCATTATTTAAATATGTAGCTTTGGTAGGTATGAAGGCTTGTTGCCTATTAATTTCTGTTAGTTCAAAACCTCTACTTTCAAAAATCTCTCTAACATTTTCTAGAGCATCCTGATTTATTTCTAAGGTATCATTGAAAAACTCCGCAATGGTTTTCTTTGTGATATCATCTTTGGTAGGACCAAGGCCTCCAGTAAAAATTAAGATGTCGGCTCTCTTTTGAGCTTCTGATAAAATATCAAGAATCTCCTGTTTTTCGTCGCCAATACTGGTTTTACGAATGGTTCTAACGCCAATTTTATCTAATTCGGCACTTATCCACTGACTATTGGTATCTGTAATTTGACCGTATAAAATCTCATCTCCAATGGTAATTACTTCAGCATTGATATGCTTCATAGATTAATTAATATTAATAGGGCTTGGTCAAAAGAATACCCTAGCTATTTTTGCGTTACTAAATTGGGTCAAATTTCCCGAAAATCGGTCAATTTTCCAATTAACACTTCTTATTAAACCAACATTTCAAAAATGAAAAAAGTATTTATAGCTCTTCTATTCTCCTCATTTATTCTCAACTCATGTGCACAGGGCATAAACCTAGGTAAAGTAGCTGAAGCAGTTTTAGGCAGTAGCGGAGGTACCTTAAGTAGTGGAGACATAGCTGCGGGTTTGAAAGAGGCTTTAGTAAAAGGTGCGTCAATAGGAGCTGATGTGGTTTCTCAAGAAAATGGCTATTTGGGCAATGCGAAAATTAAAATTCCTTTTCCTGAAGATGTACAGCGTGTAGAAACCGCATTACGTAAGATTGGTCTTGGAAACGAGGTAGATAAATTTGTGATGGCTCTTAATCACGGAGCTGAGGAAGCTGCAAAAGAGGCTAAGCCAATATTTGTAAGTGCTATTAAGCAAATGACCATTACAGATGCCATGAGCATTCTAAAAGGTGAGCAAGATGCAGCTACGCAATATTTGACAAGGACAACTACGCCAGAATTGACCAAACTATTTTCTCCAGTGGTAGAGAAAGCTTTGTCAAAAACAGGAGCAACAAAAAACTATACGGACCTAGCGACTACGTATAATCAAATACCTTTCACAAAGAAAGTAGATCCAGATTTAGTGGGTTATGCTACGCAAAAAGCAATTGACGGTTTGTTTATCATGATAGCGGAAGAGGAAGCTAAAATAAGAAAAGACCCTTTGGCTAGAACATCTGATTTATTGAAAAGAGTTTTTGGTAGTAATCTTTAAGGTTTGATTTATTCGGCTTTGCCCAAACTATTTTTTGAGAGGATATGTTTTGACGGCAAAAAGTGGGGAATGTAGTAAACCGCTTAATGTCAAATAAACTAAATTTGTGAAAATTTAAATCACTGAATGAACAAATCAGAAATTAATATAACCGTAGAGTTAGACGATAATAGAATTCCAGATAAGATTTTTTGGGATGCTACAGAAAACCCAAATGAGGGAATTAACGAGACTAAAGCCATTTGTGTGGGTGTTTGGGACCAATACCACAAAGGTCTTTTAGGTATTAACCTTTGGACCAAAGACATGCCGGTAGATGAAATGAATCATTTTACGGTAGACTTAATAGGTAATTTGGCTCAAATGATAAAAGATAGCACAAATGACCCTAAGGTTATAGAGGTGCTTCATAATGCTGGAAAGGAGATTACAAAGCATCTGGAAGAGCAAGCAAAGAAAGAGCAGCAACAGCAGCAACAATAAATTCTTAAAAATCCCAAGTTTCTCACAGAATCTTGGGATTTTTGTTTTTACTAAATCAAAACTATTCTATCATGAAAACCGCCCTTATTACAGGTGCCTCATCAGGTATCGGAAAAGCCACCGCCATTGCCTTAGCAAAATCAAACATACAGTTAGTGCTGTGTGGAAGAAGAAAGGAGAAGCTAGAAGAGCTTCAAAAGTCTTTAAATGTAGAAAGCACCATTTTGACATTTGATGTTAAAGACAAAGACGCTGTTATAGCAGCAATAGGTTCTTTACCCGCTAGTTTCCAAAATATTGGCATTTTAGTAAATAATGCTGGAAATGCTCATGGCCATGGCCCAATAGCAGAGGGAGCACTGGCCGACTGGGATGCTATGATGGATAGCAATGTCACTGGTCTTTTATATGTGACTAAAGCTGTTTTACCAGGCATGATAGAAAGAGGTAGCGGGCATGTGGTAAACCTAAGTTCGGTAGCTGGAAAGCAAACGTATGCGAATGGAGCCGTTTACTGTGCTACTAAAAAAGCAGTGGAAGCTATTTCTGAAGGAATACGTTTAGACCACACGCAGCATGGCATCAAAGTAACGAACATTGCCCCTGGAGCAGTAGAAACAGAGTTTTCTGAGGTTCGTTTTAAAGGTGATAAAGAAAAAGCGAAGAACGTTTATGCAGGTTTTGAGCCACTGGTGGCGGAGGATATTGCAGATGCCATAGCTTATGCGGTTTCTGTACCAGACCACGTTACCATAGCTGATATGACCATCTACGCCAAAGCTCAGGCTGCACCAACTACAGTTTATAGAAAGTAAGGCTTTTGAAGAGATGTTTTGTCATGCTTTTTGCTTGAGGCAAAAAGACACGCCAAAACGGGTATATATAAGATAGTCATCACTTTTTACCAATGTTTCGCCCCTAAAGGGGCTCGTTGGTTATAAACGCTTATCTGGTTCTGTGAAATGGACTAAGTTTGAAGAGATGTTTTCTATACCGATGTTATGTCCCTACGGGACATTTTGATACAGAATAAGCTATCATCAATAAATCCAGAGGCCTATTTAAACGTCTTTCTAGCCCCTTAGGGGCTTAATATTGGTAGAAAAAGGGTGAGACCCTTTTGATAAATCGAAGCCATAGTTTCGTTTGGCGGGATTTTGGCCAGATGCCAAAATCGTGACAAACGTTTCCTGACCCATGATAGATTTTGAAGATATGTTTTATCATGCTTTACGCTTGAGGGCAAAAAGACACGCCAAAACGGTGAATTTGTAGCTTTGTTTTTTTTACCAATGTTATGTCCCTACGGGACATTTTGCTACAGAATAAGCTATCATCAATAAATCCAGGGGCCTATATAAACGTCTTTCTAGTCCCTTAGAGGCGAAACATCGGTAGACGAAAGGGCAAAGCCCTCTCGTCCCCAAAGCCATGATTTTGTTTGGCGGGATTTTGGCAAAACATGCCAAAATTGTGATAAACGTTTATTTTTAAACCCTTTCTAATTTTATAGGATATGTTTTCTTTGATGCCCACTGCGGCACGTAGATGTTTTCGTCAGAATCTACATATACATCATGCGGATGCATAAATACACTGGCAGGGTCTTCTTTCTTTTGTGCAGCTAATACACCGTTGGTATAAATTGGTTGGCTTCCGCCAGGGGTACTTACTACTTTATTGTTTTTGTCAATGACCTGTACATAACCAGAGTTTACATTTGACTCTAATCCTGAACGGAATACTGCTCCGTAAAGGTTTTCTCCTCGCTGTACGGGTCTACAGATAAAACTTCCAGGCATTTCTATTCTTTCTATAAACTTACCGTCCATAGTGTATCTTTTCCAGCAGTTTTCTTGACGAGAAGTAATAACAAGGCTTCTTTTTTGTCCTTTTCTTTCGTCTATCATCACACCATGATTACACTTGTACTGGTAGTTTCCTTCACCTCTTCCGCCCCAGTGTCTTAGGTATTTTCCGTTTTGGTCGTAGACTATTACAAAGTTTAGACCGTAGCCATCTACCACATATATTTCACCCGTTTGGCTGTCTACTGCGGTTTCGGTAGGTACAAATTGGGTAGGATATTCGTATTCTCCTGTTTCTTTTGGGTACTCTATAACAAAAATCTTATTGCCTTTTAAGTCTGTTTTGATAACCTGATGACGATTGTTATCACAAATCATCAAAAACTGGTCTTTGCCTTCTCCTGCTATAGTTAAGCCGTGAGCACCAGGGAAAGTCTGTCCCCAAGATTCTAATAGCTTACCTTTTTTGCTGTAAATAAGTACATTGTTTTTAGTCTCATTGGTAAGGAGGATTAATCTTCCAGAGCTATCTTCTACCATTTCGTGGCAGTCGTTTACTGGGTTTTTCTCCGCATCTAATATTCCCCAGCCCATGTTGACTTTGTATTTAAAGTCGCCGTGGCCAATTAAAATTTCATCTTCTTTTCCAAAACTGATATTTGGAGCACCTAAACCTAGTAGGGCAGTTCCTGTAAGTTTTAAGGCATTTCTTCTGCTGAGGTATGTCATATTCATAGGTTGATTTATTCAAAAATAGGGTTTTTAGCTTAAATGCTGTTTGCTTTTGAAGGACTTTATCCCTTGTTTTTTTAGAATTTATAAGGCAGCTTTAAAAGGTATTTGACAATCAACCTATTTGATAATGAAAAGAAGAACATTTTTGGCGACGGTACCTGCTGTGGCTGTGGTAAATAAGTTTCAATTTGAAAAGGAAGAACAATCGTTTTCATGTAGTTCATATAATTGGCGAACATTTTTTAAAAGAGAAGGCAAAGTTTGGAAGGAGGATATTGCTTTTGATATTAACCAATTTGCTAAATCAGGTTTTAAACAGATTGAATACAGTTTTACTAGTCCAGAAGAGGTAAGAAAGCTAATACCTGTTTTGAAAAAGCATGATATTAAAATGCCTTCTATTTATGTGAATAGCGTTTTACATGTAGAAGGGGGAATCGATAAGTCAATTAATTCGATTTTAGAAATTGCGAAAGCAGCCAAGAAATACGGGACTAAAATAATAGTGACTAATCCGAATCCTATTGATTGGAATAAGGAGTTGTTTAAATCTGACGAAGAGTTAATACGTCAGGTGAAGGCTTTGGATAAATTGGGAGTTGAATTGAGAAAAATAGGCATTAAGCTGGCTTATCATACACATAGCACTGAAATGCTGGCAGGTGCAAAAGAAATTCATCACATGCTTCAAAATACATCTCCAGAAAATGTCAGTTTCTGTTTTGACCTACACTGGATATTCAGGGGTTCGCATGATTCGGAAATTGCTGTTTTTGATATTTTGAAAATGTATGGTGATAGAATTGCGGAGCTACACATTCGTCAATCTCAAAATGGTGTTTGGAACGAAGCTTTTACCTCTCAGGGTGATATAGATTATAATAGAGTGGCGGCATTTTTAAAAGAGCATAAAATAAAGCCTCATATTGTTTTAGAACAGAGCATTGAAAACGGTAGTCCTAATGAGGGTAATGCTATAATATCACATAAAATAGGCTTGGCTGCTCTCAAAGCTGTTTTTACTGATTTTAGATAATCTGATTTATATGTCTTTGAAGATTGATAAATGCTTTTCATCGACAGTTTTTGTTGTTTAGTAATTATATGTGTTTTGAAGTTGATCTATGTTTTGAGGCTAGCCGTAGATGCCCCAAACAAACTCAAATACATAAAATTATGAAAAACTTAAAAATGACTTTAGGAATGATTTTAGGAACAGCGGCTTTCCTAACATCCTGCGACGACAACGACAAAGATGCTACACCAAGCACGGTAAGTATTTACACCACTAATAATTCTGATGGTAACATCAATGTTTATAATGTAAGTGGCTCTTCTATGAACATGACTACCTTAACCACCTCTTCTACTGCAGCAGATGGTGCTTATTTTGATGGAACTTCGGCTTATCAGGTATCTAGATCTAAAAACAGTATTGAAGGTTTTGCGGTAACGGCAGATGTTTCTTTAGGTGGTGTTTTAGATGTGAGTGCTTCTTTAACTGGCTCTAGTGATATGACTAGCCCAAGGGAACTAGCTGTGAACGGTAACATGTATGTAGTGGCAGATAATGCGGATGCAGATGGCAACGCCGATACCAAAGACGGAAGATTGTTTGTCTATGAAAAATCTGGGAACAATTTTACACTAAGAAACACTATCACAACTGATATTAAGCTTTGGGGTATAACTTTCGTAGGTAACGACCTTTACGCTGTGGTAGACACAGAAAATAAACTAGCTGTTTATACTAACTTCTTATCAAATATGAGCTCAACAGCTCTAAGTGCATCAAAAACGGTAGCCTTTGAAGGCTTGGTAAGAACGCATGGTTTAACGTATGATAGCATGACAGGTACTATGATTTTGACGGATATTGCCGCGGCTTCTGACCCTGAAAGCGATGGAGGAATTCATGTGGTGAGTGATTTCATGAGCAAATTTAACAGTGCTTCTGACGGAGGAACCATAGCTCTTTCAGACCAAATTAGAATTAGCGGAAGTAATACAAAATTAGGTAACCCTGTAGATGTGGCTTATGATGGCCAAGCGGGTGTCATATATATAGCTGAAGCCGGAAACGGTGGCGGAAGAATCTTAGCTTTCTCAAACTTTGGTTCAGGGGGGAATTTAACACCTACCATGAATGAATCATTAGCTGCAGCGTCCTCAGTATACTTATATAAGAAGTAATTGTTTGGGTTAATATGTTTAGCTTTAAAGTGGCTCTGTTTTCAGAGTCACTTTTTTTGTGAAATAAGTTCTATTTTGGTCTTAAATAGGGCACAAAAAAACATTGCAGAATAAATGTAGTATTCTGATGGAAATGATAGGTAGCCTATTTAGCGAGCTTATCGTTTTTTGCTTTTCGCGAGTAAAAGCCCAAACAAAGCTATAATTGCTCCAACACCTAAGCTCGAGTATTTAACTACCTCACTTTCGCTGAAAATAATAAATCCTAAAATGGCACATATGCAGCCAATCACTGCGAAGATAATTCCGACATTTAAGTTAGATTCCATATTTTTAAAAGGTTAATTGTAAGTAATTTAACTAAAAAATATGGAATTTGAAAGAGGAACCTTCTGACAAAATATCAATAGGCCTATTTGAAGTATGAATCCTTATGAAAATCGGTGTCAATGATTTGGACAGCTAATTGATTTCAAAGTACAGTTGAATTGACCTTGAAAAGCCTCCATCTCCTCTTTTTGATGTCTTAGAGCTTCCTGATTTCTATACTTACCTCAATTTGTAAAAAGTCTTTCCGTTTGACCTTCTAGGTTTGATGGTAACCCCATTTTTTCGGAAGATTACTCTTTTGTCAAAAGAATTTGATAGTTTGAAAGTGTTTTTGGATAAGGGTATTAATTCCAATTCTTCATCATTTTTTACCATTAGGAGTTTATTCTGACTCCTTTTAAAAGAAATGCTTTCTTCTAAAAAAGTGTATTTCCCTATAAAGCTATTAAAATGCCTATTACTGATTTTGGGTTTTAAATTTTCTGTATAGGGCTTTTTCAAAACTAATGCAGTTATTTCTGCGGCTACTTGCTCGTATCTATTTTCTCTTTGAAAGTTGCTGAGTAATATGACGTATATCCCCTTTTTAGGAACGCTAATTCCGTAGGAATTATATCCAAAAGCACCACCTCCATGCTCCATGGAAGGAATGCCATTCACCGCAGCATTTCTGAAACCAAAACCGTAATCTATCATGGTGCCATCATTTAATTTGTTTCTTTTAAAAGCTAATTTCTTAGATTTCTTTTTGATTAGGATATTCTTATTTAAAGCGATATTCCATTTCGACATGTCACCTACGGTAGACCATATTCCTCCTGCCGAAAAAAGGAGCGAAGGATGCACTATGGGAGCATTGACAAATTTCTCAGGACGTTTATAATAACCTATAGCTTTATTTGAAGCGTTTTTAGAGAGGAATGTATCGTGCATAGCTAAGGGTTTAAAAATTCTTTCCATTAAAAACTGTTCATAATATAGCCCAGAAAGTTGTTCTAAAATTCCTCCAAGAATTAAGTAGCCTGAATTGGAATAACTATACGCTTCGCCAGGTTGGAAGTCTAATTCTTGCTCAGAAATTATGGAGATTAAATTATGAGTATTCGTTCCCGTTTCTATTAGTTTTCTAATGGCTGGAATTTTTGCAAAATCAAGCACACCAGCAGTATGTGATAACAATTGACTAATTGTTATTAAGGGATGATTTTTAAATAGTTCGGGGTAGAACTTTGTAATTGGGTCGTCTAGCTTAAGTTTTTCTTCCTCCACCAGCATAAGAATACCTACGGAGGTAAACTGTTTGGTAATAGAGCCAATTCCGAAAACGGTATTGACTTGGATGGGAATTTCTCTTTCTATATTGGCCAATCCATAGGAATTAGAAAAAAGGGGCGAATTGGCTTTGAGTATTCCAACCACAGCTCCTGCTTGATTCTGGGAATAGTTTGCTGCCATAATGGAGTCTATTTTAGCTTTGATATTCTGACCATTGGCAGAGCCTAGGAACAGAAAAAGGATTAGGCCTAGCCCAATCCTTCTTATTTTGAAATTTGATTTCATATTAATTCTGAATCAGCCCTAGCGTTTAGGCTGTTTTTTTTATAAAAAGTAATAGCTTAAAAAATGTATAATTATACCTTATTTTTCATGTAGAAGAAGTAGGTCAAGAAGCCGACAGCTATAGAAATTAGTTCAATACCTAAAGGAAGATGCATGTTTTGAATGTCGGAAATTGGTAAGAAATCAATTATGACAAGGCCAACTCCAGCAAACAATAAAATCAATCCCCATTTGAGGTTGTCGAATTTCATTCCAGAGAAATTCTGCGAAATTATCTTTTGACTCTCTGCATCTAAGTTTCCAGATTGAATTAGTTTTTTCTTTAAAAGGTAGTTTGTGATGGCCGCCACTATAAACGATATAGTACCGAACGTCATGATGATAGCGATAATAGGGACAAGGTTTTTCATAATTTATCTGTTTTGATTTGTTTGCTGCATTTGACATCGCCCGTTTAGATAAGGTTGCAGTTCTTTCAAAAAAACATGTATGCACTTTAAATTAATCTTTCATTATTCTAACTTGACTGCAACCTATTTAACCTAGCCATTGTCAAATGAACCAATGTTTGATGAAAACGAATTAGTACAAAGTGTACTAGAAGGTAATGAGTATGCTTATAGGCGTTTCGTGAAACAATACGAAAGGTTGGTTTTTCATGTTATTGTAAAACTGATTGACCGTGAGGAAGATGTAGAAGATTTGGCTCAAGAGGTATTTATGAAAGTGTTTAAGAAACTTTCTGGATTTAAATTTCAGTCAAAACTTTCTACTTGGATTGTTCAAATAGCCTACAGAGATGCCATAAATTATTTAAAGAAAACGAAACGGTATTCTGATAATAAAGTAGACATAGACCAGGTTTATTCATTGGCAGATTCGGCACCAAACCCTGAGCAAATTAATGTATCGAAAGATTTAAGTATTTTAGTAAATGAAGCCATAAAGAAGCTTCCTGAGCATTATAGAGAGGTATTAGTACTTTATCATTTAAAGGAGTTTTCTTATCCTGAAATAGGGGAGATTACAGGAATGCCGGAAGGGACGGTGAAAAATTATATTTTTAGGGCAAGGAAGCTATTAAAGGATTACTTGGAGCCTTATGCAAAAAGAGAGCAATTATGAAAAGAGAAAAATGGATAAAAGAGCAAGCAGACTTTTCTGATAATTCACCGTCAAAAGAAGATAGAGAGCTTTCTGATTTACTTTTCAATGAATTGGGAAATAAGGATAAAATTTATATTTCTGACAATTTCGTAAACAAGGTGGTGGCCAAACAAGTTAGAAAGGACACATTTTGGCGAGATATAAAATTATATGCCTTTTATGCCACTTCATTTATAGCTTTAATAGGAGTGTGTGCTGTTATCATTGGTTTAGATGCTAGTCAAAATACCAATTATAATATTCAAGAGCTATCTAGTTATTTGACTTACGGGCTGATTGCGGCGGTAGGCTATTTTTGCATTCAAACCCTTGATAGAATTATAGTTAAAAAAGAGGGCATGATTTAGTGTGCCACCTTCTGAATAATAGGATTAAAGGCTTTAGAGGCCACAAAAACCTTATCGCCTTTTTCTAAGTTTTCCACTTCGTTTTGGTCGGCTACTATTTTGACAATATCGTTTCCTATTAAAATGGAAACAATGTAAATGACATCTTCTTTTATAATGTCAATGACTTCACCGCTAAACCTAAACTTGGCACTTGTTTTATTCAGTCCAAAAAACTCTTTTACATTTCCTTGTTTTGCTATTTGACCATCTTCTATTTCAAATATCTGGTCGGAGAGTTTAACTATTTCACCTATGTCATGACTGACCAAAATGGTGGTCAAATTATATTTCTTATGCAGTTTTAAAATGTAGGCTTGAAGCTTCTGCCGCATTTGATTATCTAAGGCAGAAAGTGGCTCATCTAGAAGAAGTATTTCGGGTTGCTGTACCAATGCTCTAGCTAGTGCCACTCTTTGTTTTTGTCCACCAGAAAGTGTTTCTGGTTTCCGATGCTGCAGCGATTCTAACTCCGTTAATGCTATCAATTCATCAATAAGACTGTTGTCCTGCTTTTTAGAAAGGGCAAATTCTAAATTTTGCCTTACCGTCATATTTGGAAATAAAGCAAAATCTTGGAAAACATAGCCAATACTTCGTCTCTGGGTACTTAGGTTTAATTTCTTTTCGGAATCAAACCAAGTATTGTGATTGACAGAGATATATCCAGCATCAGGTTTTAAAAGCCCGCTAATGATTTTTAAGGTAGTAGTTTTACCTGCTCCAGACGCACCAAAAAGTGTAACAAAATCGCCTTTGTTAATACTTAAAGCTATATCAAGTTTCAGGTCTGAGGGGAAGCTTTTCTTTATGTCAATTTTAATCATGGCTTGTATTTAACATTTCCAATTAGTGCCAATGGTTGGTTTTAAAGCCAAACAGAAGCCAGTGGCTTCTGTTTGAAAAGAACTAATATAGCTATGCTGACTGGATTAATGAGATACAGTGTTAAGTATTATTCTATTTTTTCAATATTGTCAATAAGTAGTCGTCCGCCACTAGATTCAATGTTTTCTGAGTTTGGACCACTTCCTAGAATTACTCCATGGCCTGAAATACGATACTTTTCATTCAGTTCGAAGGTAAAGTTTTGTAGACCACATTGGCCCACAGAAGCTGCAAATGTCTCATGAATAGAATCTCCCTCGTAAAACTTTAAAAATAAACCAAAGCTATCAGGGCCAATGCTATTAATCCAAGGAGATACGGTAAACTCAGAATTTTCAAATTCCACAATACGTTCAAATTCTTGAAGACGGAAGTTCTGATAGAAGTTACAGTCAGTCTTGACTCTAGTAAGAATTTGTTCTTCAAAAGTGATTTCCTTATCGACCTCGTCTTTACAGCTGTTAAGAAGTAGGGTATTAAAAAAGATAAGATAAATTAGTGTTCTCTTTTTCATAATTATTGGATTTTAAGAATTCTATGTGTGTCAGTTTGATTGGCTTCCTTTGGATCTTTTTTTTCGAACTTCTTTGGATTCAAAGTTATTCAAAGTTAAAATGATTGATGTTTTTTTTCAAAAGAAGTTTATATTATTCTTTTGTTAATAATCATAGGTTTAGGTAGTTGAGTGAACTTTGTGGTAGTATGTGTAACAATGATATTAGTCTTTTTTTTGAAATGATGTCAATACTTTTTTTTAGTATTTAGGTTTTAGCTTTTTAAAGAAATCATAATTTCCATCGTTTTAAATAACCTCCATTAAGCAAATACACCGTTAGTAAAATGGAAAATGTGATAGCAAAAAGTATCAACGAATACTGATTTGCAGCACCATAATTTAGGGCTTCTACTTCATCATAAATGGCTATAGAGGCTACTTTGGTTTTACCAGGAATATTTCCACCAATCATTAAAACCACGCCAAACTCTCCCACGGTGTGGGCAAAACTTAATACTAAGCCCGTCAAGATAGCGGGTTTGATGTTGGGTAAAAGTACTTTTGTCAATGTCTCAATTCGGCTTTTTCCCAAGGTATAAGAAGCTTCTCTTAATGATGCTGGAAGTGCAGAAAGTCCAGCCTGAATAGGCTGCACCATAAATGGCAAACTATAGATGATGGAGGCAATGACTAAGCCAGTAAATGAGAAGATGAATTTGATACCAAACCACTCGTTCAGCCAGTTGCCTAAGGCATTAGAAGGGCTAAAAGCTACCAAAAGGTAAAAGCCAAGCACAGTGGGAGGGAGTACCAATGGCATGCTAATCAAGGTCTCAAAAACTGGTTTCCATTTAGATTTGGTAAAAGAGAGCCAGTAGGCCAAAGGAATAGCAATTATAAAGAGGATTAAACTGGTCAATCCTGCAAGTTTGAGTGTTAATATGATGGGTTGCCAGTCTATCATGGAGCTAAAATTATCTCATTAAGTTTTATCATGGCAGTTACATTTAAACCCTGTGTGAGTTTTAAGTTTTCTGCCGCTTGCGTACTAATGATGGAGACTAGGCTACCATTAGCAGTATCAATTACTATACGGCTTAGTAAAGCTCCTTTTTCTATTTCTGATATGGTTCCTGCTATTCTGTTTTGAAGGCTTATGGTTAAATCTTGCTCTAAAGAAATTATGACTTCGGTCTCTTTAAAAAGCGTTTTGACAGGGCTTCCTTCTTCTAGGTAAGGAGCGGTTTCTTGGGTGTCTATAATGACCGACTTTAAAGTCAGTTTTTCATCAATAGCTACACTGACAATGGAGATGTTTCCGCTGCTTTCTATTTGGGCAATATGTCCTGAAAAGCTATTCATAACCGAAATGTGTTAAAATTTGTCGAGCTTCTTCCGTAAAAAGGAAGTCGTAAAATTGTTGGGCGTCTTTGTTATGGTTTTTCAATAGTACAATGCCCTGCTCAATGGGTTTGTAAAATCGGGTGTCAATTTCTATCCAAGTTCCTTTATTGACAAGTTTAGGAGCTTTAATGGTAGATAACGAAGTAAACCCAATTTCAGCAGACTGAGAGTGAATGAAGGAGTTAGTTTGAGCTATGCTCTCACCAAACACCAGCTTATTTTTTAATGTCTCATTAAGTTTATAAAAATTGAGCACCTCCATGGCGGCAGTGCCATAAGGGGCTGTATCAGGATTTGCCATGGCAATATGATTGATTTCTTGGCTATTTAAAATATCAATACTCGGTTTGATGTTAGCATCAAGCGTCCATAAGACTAATTTCCCATGGGCATATATTTTTGGTTTGTTGGCCGTAAGACCATTTTCGAAAAGTGCGTTTGGGTATTTCATATTTGCCGCCAAAAAAATGTCGTACGGTGCTCCAGCGGTAATTTGAGCGGTAAGCTTACCTGAGGAGCCAATCACCGTTTGACAAGGAATACCCGTTTTTAACTCAAAATTTTTGACCAGAGAATCCATCGCAAACTGCATATTTGCTGCGGTGGCTATAGTTAACTTTTGTTCCTCTTTTTTGCACGAAGTGAATAGAAAAAGAGCACCCAAAAAGACGTAAAGTGTTTTTCTCATGACTTTTTCTGTAGATCTAAATTGTGCTTAATACCTAACCAGAGAATCTTAGAATGCTTGTATTCATAGGGTAGGGAAGTGCTCCCAAATTGACTATTATAGGTAAGCATAAACAAGAGGCTTTTATTTGCAGGAACGGAGGTACCTATGAGTAAGCGGTTTTGGTCAAAGAATCTATTTTCGATTTGCCCACCGGCATTAAGAAAGACTTCATCACCAATATTTAGAGCGACTTTATTGAAAGGTTCTTTTTGTGAGATTTTGAACAATGGAATGCTAGCATTGATGGCGTATCTTAACCTAAAATTGAAATTATTAAAACTTGGAATATCATTCGCCGCTCTTGTTTTAAAAAAACGTTCTTCCAGTCTGTAACGATGGCTGAGAGCTATTTTGCCCAAAGAGCTTGCTAAGTTTAACTCTTGGTGGGGTCTTATCTCCGTTTTGTAAACCATTCCATCTTTATAAAAGCCAGAATAAGCTAGACCAGCGGCTATGCCAGCGTTGGTGCCAATGTTTCGCTTTAATGCCGTTCTTAAAATATATTGAGAGTTTTTAGAGCGTTGGTCTTCCCATCTGAATCCACCATCGGCTAGTAGTGTATATTTTTTATTTAGCTGTGTGGTATTATAATATTGAATCCACTGTTGGTTAGTTTTATGAATAGTTTTTTCCTGTCCAAATAAGTCTGGAATTACAAATAACTTCAGTAATAGTAAACCATAAAAGAGCGATTTTTTCATGATTTACAGGGTAATATTTTTAAGAGCTTTGTTTAGAAACACTTCAAGCTCGCTCTCTAGTTCTTTGTAAACTGCAATAGCTTTTTTCCCCTCAGGAGTTACGTAAGTACCACCACCATGTTTGCCACCCGTTTGTTTTATTACCAAAGGTTTGTCAGAAATTTCGTTCATGTCTTTTATGAGTCCCCATGCTTTTCTGTAGGCCATTTTCATTTCAGCGGCAGCTTTGTTTATCGAGCCTAATTGCTCAATTTTTTCTAAAAGCTCTATTCTGCCAGAACCTAAAAACTTTATGTTTTTTGATTCTATCCAAAATCTGTTTTTAATACTCAGCTCCATCCTTGATGAATTTTCGTTATTCCTTTACAAACATAACGAAAAGTGGTTTATAATTTATCTTACTAAAGTTTTGGTTTTAATAGCGTCTATAAGAGTAGCATAAATCGTGAATGAAAGCTAGTTTCTTTTTCACAGATTCGGTGATTATAAAAGGGTAGAAATCTGAATGGCCCATGCTTCGAGCGAGGCTATTTGATGCAAAAGTTAAGGGTAGCCAGAGTTCCATAATATGCTCAAAAGAGGCAATAAGATAGGGGTCTGTATCAATATTTACATTTCTTTTACCACCAAAAAGACCTATTCCAAAAGAAAAGGCAGTTTCTAGCGTATCCATCATGTGGAGGTAGTGAGCCCAGGTTTCGGCCCAGTCTTCCCATGGGTGTGCTGTGGCATAAGAACTGATAAAATGTTTCTGCCAGTTTTCGGGTGCACCATTAGCGTAGTGGTTTTCTATGGCCTTTCCATAATCTGCTCTATGATTTCCAAAGTTCCATTTAAAATCATCCATCCTAGGTGTGTCTTTTATCAAAACATCCCAGTAGTAATGGCCTATTTCATGTCTGAAATGACCAAGTAATGTTCTGTATTTTTCACCCAAATCAGTCTTATTGCTAATCCTTTGTTTTTCGTCGGCTTCTTCAATATTAATGGTGATAGCACCACTACTATGTCCCGTGTAAATTCTTTTTTCTGGAGATAGAGTTTCTACAAATTTGAAAGCAATGCCTTCATTTTCATTACCGATTTTAGCTTTTAAAGGAAGGTTCATGCGTAAAAGCGAGTAAATCAGCCTATGTTTTGCATTTTCTATTAAATTCCATCGCTTTATGTTCTTTTCGCTAGCTAAGTTAGGAATGGTTCTATTGAGAGCACATGCTTTGCAAAAGGTGTGAGATGATGCTGCCGGAAGTATCCAGTTACATGTGCTATATTCGGCGTTCTTACAAAACTTAAATTTCTCGTCTCGGTTTTGATGATTTAAATACTCATTATCAGCTTGGCGTATTAGCGAAATGAATCGTAGTTTTTGAGGGTCAAAACCTACCTTATGTCTACATCTTAAACATCGCCCGTTTTCAAAGTAGAGGTGATTTTGGCAATTGTCGCAATTATAAACTTTCATTCTGTTAAGCTATGACTATTAAAAATAGAAACGGAGTAACTCAAAAGAATTACTCCGTCCAAAATACTATTTCTTTGATACTTTACTTTCCTCTGACAATATTTACTCTTACGCCAACACTAACTTGTGGGTGCATAAAAAGTAAATCGGGTACTATTTCAACGTAACCTCCAGCATCTAGAAAAATTCCCACATCATTGCCAGGTAAATTATATTCTATTCCTGCATTTCCTGTGGGGCCTAGTGATACGTGTTTTTCTCCATTTTGGTTAGTACCAGTAAGGATTTCTTTAGCAACATATGTTCTGTAATTTACCTGCCCCCCAAAACCATAATAAACTTTTATAGCATCCCCTTTTCCGACTGGCCTATGCCAAGAGTAAATTCCTTGAACCATCATTCCAACGGGTTGAGAAGCGGTATAATCGCCATTAGGATTTTTGAGGTGATACGGCCCATCTCTGTATTTTCTATGCTTACCATATAGAAAGCCATAAGTGCCAATATTTACATCGAAGGCCTTATCGCCATACTGGAAGTACTTCCTAATGTTTAAACCAATAGGCTCACCAAGCTTTAGGCCTATAGCAATATTTCTGGTGTATTGGGCAGAAGAGTCAAAGCTTAAAAGGAGCATTGCTATAATGCCTAAGAAAAACGATTTTTTCATTCTATCTAAATAAAAGAGTTTATGTTAATTTTATTCTACTAGCGTAGCTTCACTTAAGATGTAATTTAGCTCCTCTAGGTTGTCTTTGTTCAGCGTAAGTTTTCCAGAAAGGGTCACTCTGTCATCAGTATCAAAACGTTTAACAGGTCCTTTAAATTTTATTGACATTACTGATTCTGGTCCGGCTCCGCCACAAAAAAAGCAAGATGCATAAGGGTTTGCCGAAAGTACGTAATAGCTAGTTTCAATATCAATCGGAATCATGTAGCCAGTAATCTGTACTTGTTTGTCTTTTAGTGGTGTAACTGACGTTCCAAATTTAGGAATGAGTATAAACATGCCTTCTTCCTGATTCCATTTCTTCTCAAAACTTACATCAGTCAAGGTTTTCCAGGAAATGACTTTAGGTTCATCTAGCGTAAAAGCTGTTCCCCAAAAAAGTGTTGATATAAGAAGTAATGATTTTAGAGCCATTGATTTTTTAATTTTTGAAACCATTAAAATGTACAGCAAAGAACTGTTATTCCCTTGATAAGGTTTCGGAAATGTTGACTTTATAAATGCCTAAAGCCGGAAGTGCTGCCGAAACTATACCTATAAGTAACGCCATGATTAGCAAATAAATTTCCACGGTACCGAATTGCCAAATATTAATTTCTGTAAAGTTGGTTTCACTCAATAGTTTTGAGATAGAAAATAGGGCAACTTTTGACAAAATAATACCTAAGAAGTAGCCAATAAAGCTCAATAGTAAACCTTCTAATAAGAGCTGTGTAAAAACCTTAGTGCGGCTAGCTCCCAATGTTAAGATCAATGCCTTTTCATTCTTTTGGTCTTTCAGAGAATTAAAGAGTGATATAAAAACACTGATACCAGAAATGAGCACAATAAGATACGCAAGATACTTCATGATTTCAATACCCGTACCAAAGAGTTGGAAAAGACGATTTACCTCTATAGAAGGTAATGCAGCCTGCATGCTGGTGTTTTCGTTCACCATTCTTGGTATAGTCATCAGTCCCATGGGTGACCTAAATTTTACCAAAGCAGCAGTTACTTCATGGTCCTCATGTTCATGGGTTTCGCCTTCATGCTCATGAATGTGCCAAATGCTTTCTAAGTTAGAGAGGATGAGCTTGTCTAGGACAGTATTTGTAGGCTTTAAAACCCCTACCACCGTATAGGCTTTTTCTTCGTGCGTTTCGCCTTCACTATCTAAACCATGAGAACTTTCAAAGCTATCGCCAATTTTTAGCTCAAGCACTTTAGCGGTATAAGAGCCAACCACTACTTCTAAGTCTTCTTTGAAAAGTTTGCCTTCGTTTAGTTCTGCTTGATAGTGTTTTAAAAGAGATAGCTCGCTGCCTACTATTCTATAGCCTCTATAGTTATCACCAAAAGAGAGCGGAATTAATGTTTTGACAAGACGATTACGCTTTAAATTGTTTACCTCCGAAAGCGGAATATTGCCCGTAGGGGCATCAATATGAAAAACAGACGATAAGATTAACTGTAAAGGAGAGCCTTTAGCACCCACCACCATGTCTATTCCAGATATGGATTTTGAGAAGTTGCCCTCCAGTTGTTTTGATAGGTTTGCTACCAATGAGATGATGGCTACACCAATTCCCATTAAAAGAATACACAGAAAACTGCTTAGTCTCTTATGCCATATCTTATTCCAAACCAGTTTTAGAAGCATGTTATAAATGGATTTGGTTAGCAATTTTATTTTTCAAACGCTGGTCATGCGTTACTATCACCAGTGCCACTTTCTGCTCGGCAGCTGTATCTGCCAAAAGTTGATAAACACGCTCACAGTTTACATCATCTAAATTAGATGTAGGCTCATCAGCTAATAGTAGTTTCGGCTCATTTTGTAAAGCTCTGGCAATGCCAATTCTTTGCATTTCGCCACCGCTTAATTCATACACTTTTTTGTGCAGCAAATCGCTAATTTCTAAGCGGTCGGCGGTTTGATTCACTTTGACTTTATTAAGGCTTTTCTTGGCGTAATAATTAGCCAAAAGGATATTGTCCAGAACAGATAATGATTTGACAAACTGGTGCTGCTGAAAAATGATTCCAATATTATTTGCCCTAAAATTAGCGGCCTTTGCGGAGTTCAATTGACTAGTTTCTATGCCATTGATAGTTACCGAGCCTTGTTGAATATGGAGAATAAGCCCTAAAAGGTGCAGCAGGGTAGACTTTCCTTTCCCGCTTTCTCCTAAAATAAGAAGCTGCTGGTTTGCATCACATTGCAAATCAGGGTACACAAAGTCAATGCCTTTGGTATACGAGTGCTGAAGGTTTTTCGTTTGAAGTATAGCCATTTCACTGCAAAAATAGTCAATAGCATCAGCGAATAAATAAAATGGCAGAAATATCGGCAATCGGGATTTATTAGCCGACTGCTCTTGTTTAAGTATAGAAAAGTAAATTTTAATTAAAACAACAATACCATGTCACTAAGATTAGGAGATATAGCACCAGATTTTACTGCTGAAACAACACAAGGAAAAATCAACTTTCATGAATGGTTAGGCGACTCTTGGGGTATGCTTTTTTCACACCCTGCCGATTTTACACCAGTTTGTACTACCGAGTTAGGTAAGACAGCTCTTTTAAAAGGTGAGTTTGAAAAGAAGAATGTTAAGGTTTTAGCAGTTTCGGTAGACGGTTTAGATTCGCATAATAAATGGATTCCGGATATTGAGGAGGTAAGTAATGTAAAAATGAACTTCCCAATTATTGCTGATGAAAACAGACAAGTAGCGGAGTTATATGATATGATTCACCCAAATGCTTCAGCTAAAGCTACAGTACGTTCGGTATTTATTATCGGACCTGATAAGAAAATTAAACTTACGTTAACTTATCCTGCTTCTACAGGTAGAAACTTTAATGAGTTATTAAGAGTAATAGACAGCTTACAACTTACGGCTGACTACAGCGTAGCTACACCTGCAGACTGGAAAGATGGAGATGATGCCATTGTGGTTCCTACTATTTCTACGGAGGATGCGATTAAGCAGTTTCCAAAGGGAGTAAGAGAGGTTAAACCATATTTGAGATATACACCGCAGCCAAATAAATAGTCTGTATAGGGCAATATTTTAAAGGAGTTATTCATTCTATGAATAGCTCCTTTTTAGTTAATAGACAAACTTTTATGAGTGGCCTATTGATTCTAAAAACGAATATTTCTAGCTTTGCGGACGAGTGAAAAAGAGAAAAAATAATTCAACGGTCTTTGACCGCTTACTTAACAAACTATCGCGTCCTAAGACGCTTTATGCATTAACATTGCTGTTTTTGCTGGTTTGGTATCCCTCATCGGTTATCGACGGAATGAGAAATTCTGACCAAGAAGAAGTAAAAGTTAGAATTCCTCTAAAATATAAAACGCACGGCATTGATGTATCTCACCATAACGGAGACATTGATTGGGACAAGGTAAGTTCTTACAGCAAACATCGTTCATCTGTTAGGTTTTGTTTTGTAAAGGCCACAGAAGGAGTAGAGTTTGTTGACAAACGTTTTCAGGACAATTGGCTTGCCTTAGGAGAGAAAAAAATAAGAAGAGGAGCCTATCACTTTTTCAATCCGCAAACGGACCCCAGACTTCAAGCTCTAAATTATATATTAAATGTAGACCTAGAAAAAGGAGATTTAGCACCTGTGTTAGATTGGGAAACTTTGGGCTATGGAAGAAATAGAAGGCAAATAGTGAAGAGTGTAGGCCGCTGGCTTGAGATTATAGAAAAGCACTATGGTATAAGACCCATAATATACACAAATAAGCATATTTACTTACGTTACGTAAGAGATAACTTTCCTGATTATCCATTATGGATTTCTCAATATGAAGTTCCCCAATTAGAAGGATATGACCTTTCTCAAGTCTATTTTTGGCAGCATAGCATGAAAGGCAAGCTAGAAGGAATAGAATCATCTGTAGATTTTAATGTATTTATGAGGGATGATTTTGAGATTGATAGGCTTACTCTTCGCTAGTTCTTCATTTTAAAACATCTTTGTTTTATAACCTAAGTCAATCTAATTCAATGCTACAATCTGTTGATTTTACTCAAACGGACGCTTTTCGTAAATTAAAGAACCACCAAAAAACTATCGCGAAAACGGATATAAAGACGCTTTTCGCTGAGGACCCAAAGCGGTTTAAAAAGTTCTCCATTCGTTTTAAAGATATACTTCTAGATTATTCTAAAAATAGAATAAACGGAAGAACCATGATAGCCTTGGTAAAGTTGGCAGAAGAATGCCAATTAGAAGATGCTATTCAAAAGATGTTTGCGGGCGATGTTATCAATGAAACGGAGGGCAGGTCTGTACTTCACACTGCTTTAAGAAATAGGTCAAACGAACCAGTACTAGTAGATGGCAAAGATGTGATGCCTGAGGTAAATGCTGTATTGGCTCAGATGGAAACCTTTTCAAATGAAGTTCGCTCTGGCGAATGGAAAGGATATTCAGGAAAGAGAATTAAGGATATTGTCAATATAGGCATTGGTGGTTCTGATTTAGGACCCGTTATGGTGACAGAAGCTTTAAAGCCTTACGCCAAGAAAGGTTTAAACGTGCATTACGTTTCTAATGTAGATAGCACGCATGTTACCGAAGCACTTAAGGGTTTGAAAGCTGAGAGTACGCTCTTTATGATAGCTTCTAAAACTTTCACTACGCAAGAAACTATGGCAAATGCTGATGCAGCAAAGCAATGGTTTTTAGCAAACGGAGGAAGCGAAGAAGATGTCAAAAAACATTTTGTGGCTTTATCTACAAATGCGACGGGTGTAGAAGCTTTCGGAATTGACCCAAAAAACATGTTCCCGTTTTGGGACTGGGTAGGAGGGAGATACAGTCTTTGGAGTGCCATAGGTCTTTCTATAGCATGTAGCATAGGTTATACCAATTTTGTAGGTCTTTTGACAGGTGCTCACGAAATGGATAATCATTTCAAAACTACACCTTTGGCCAGAAACATTCCTGTGGTTTTAGGACTTTTGGGAATTTGGTATAATAACTTCTTTAATGCTGACTCACACGCCATTCTTCCTTACGACCAATATATGCACCGTTTTGCTGCTTATTTCCAACAAGGGGATATGGAGTCAAATGGCAAGAATGTAACTAGAAATGGCGATAAGGTAGACTATCAAACTGGTCCTATTATATGGGGAGAACCAGGAACAAATGGTCAGCATGCTTTTTATCAATTAATTCACCAGGGAACAAAACTAATTCCTTGTGATTTTATAGCACATGCTCAAAGTCAAAATCCGATAGGGAACCAGCATAAAATGCTTTTGGCAAATTTCTTTGCTCAAACAGAAGCACTAATGAATGGTAAGACGGAGGAAGAAGTAGTAGTTGAATTAAAAGAGTCTGGTATGTCTGCTAAAGACATTGATGCTTTGAAAGCCTTTAAGGTTTTTGAAGGTAATAAACCTACCAACTCTATTATGGTGAAGAAGCTAACGCCAAAAACTTTGGGAAGCTTAATTGCCATGTATGAGCATAAGATATTTGTACAAGGGGTTATCTGGAATATCTTCAGTTTTGACCAATGGGGTGTAGAGCTTGGGAAGCAATTAGCCAAAGCTATTTACCCTGAACTACTTGCGGATGATGAAGTTTCATCGCATGATGCCTCTACTAATGGCTTAATTAACACTTATAAAAAGTGGAGTAAATAAGAGAAATCAATCTTAAATGCCTGAAAAATGGCATTTATTTTTGTATAGATTTTTCAATATTTACTGAAAAGACTATATTTTTAATATTTATTGTCTTTTTATTTGGAAGTATAAATTCAATAAATTAAGTTTGAAACATCAAATCGGTAGAGAGGAAATAAGTCTCCTTTTTTAATCGAGCTGGTATCCAAATTAATGGACTTACGTGCTTTTTTGATAAACCAAATTGAACCCCTAAAACCCCGAAAGGTCTTTATTTGCCTGTTTGTATTTTGTGTGACGTTTTCCTCATTCAAATCAAACAGGCAAGTTCAATTATCAGAAATTCCTTATGAAATTAATTTTGCTGATGTAGTCTTTCAATTGAATGATGCTACCCGATTTCTTTTAGAAAAAGAAGTAGAGAAGCTGAAGAAAGATACAGAAGAAATGAAAAGGCAATTTGAATTGCTTTCCTTATTTCTACCAGAGGCAAGTCCAGTACTGAAGAATGCTGCTGTGCCAGAAGACTTTAGCTACTTGGTGATTTATAATAAATACCAAAGTGAAACTAACCAGAGTAATCTTTTAGACCATGGTGTGTTTTGGTGTTTGACAGAAGAGTTAGCTGCAGATTTAGATTTGCATGTCAATGATAAGATAGATGAGCGTAAAAACTTCTTTGTCGCCACGGATGCAGCCGTAATAGGGCTTCGCCGAAATAATGTTCTTTACAATAATTGGGGTACCACTTTGTTTGCCGCACTTGCTCAAAGAGATTTAATAAACCTTTTAGGTGTAAATAAAGATTGGAACAGTAAGAAGTATCTTCCCTTGGATGGGCCTGCATATAGTGCTGTTATTCAATTTTTGGCCTTTAAGATGGTAACGGAAGAGACCATGGCATCTTTCAAACCTACGGAAGACAAAGTTATTTATAGCTATCCTTACGGAAATGGAAAAACGTTAAGCTCCATTGCAGCAGATTTAAGATTAGAGCCTGCGGAGGTTTTAGAGCAAAATGGCTGGTTAAAAGAGGAACGAATGGGCAAAGATGCTTTGCCAGTTTTAATCATAGTAGATGCAGAGCGTTATAATGATATTCGGATTTTAGCCGAGATATCAAGCCATAGAGATTTTCATAAAGAAGAGAAAGGTTTTCCTATGCTGACGGAAGAGCCAAGTTTGGCCAAAGAAAGGGGAGGACAGTTCTTTAGAATTAATGGAAAAAGAGGTATCAAAGCCGATTTCTGTGACTCTTATGTAGATTTAGCATATAAGGCTAAGATTTCTGAGAAGAGTTTTCTAGAATATAATGATATGCAAGAAACTGATGTGGTGAGCATAGGTCAAATTTATTACCTAGAAGAAAAAAACAACAAAGGACCGATATCAACACATATATCTAGAGAAGGAGAGAGTCTTTGGGATATAGCTATGCTTTACGGTGTGAAATTGGAAGAACTACTGAAGTTTAACCGACTAGAAGCGTCAGAAGTATTTCAAAGAGGTAGAGTGGTTTATTTGCAAGACAAAAAACAAAAGGACTCACCAGTAGAGTATGTCAAAATAGAAGACATAGTGGTTACACAGGGAAAATTAAAGAAAGACCCTATTTTAGGTAGTCATACATCTTTTAGCTTTTCGGAACAGCATAAACCTGAAACGGTGAAAGAAGTAAAACCGGCGGTCAAAGAGATTCTAGAAGAAGATTTGCCAGAGGTTAAAGTAGCTGAAATAAAGGAGGCTCCAATAGAAAGGCAGCCACTGACAGTAAGGAGGGAAGTAGCGGTAAGGCCTGTGATAGCAAATAGCTACACCGAAAATTTAAAAAATCAAGTGCTTGGTACTCCTGAAGTAGAGAAGAAAGAAATTGAAGATTTTGTGATTCATACGGTAAAAAAAGGCGAAACGCTTTACAGAATATCAGTCAATTACAGAGTCACGGTAAAACAGTTATATAAGCTTAACAGTTTGACCTCAAATATTATAGAAATCGGAGATAAGATTAAAGTAAAACCGATTTAAGAGATTTTAAGTAGTATAGATTCACTCAGTAGCTGAATTGGCTCCTATCAATGATGGGAGCTAATTTTTTGTTTAAGATTACCATTTTGGAGACTAGCTAGAAGTCTATTTGTAGTGCTTCAACAAAACCTCTCTTAGTTTCGGGTCAGATGGGGCTGGAGCATCTTCATCCACTATTATGCCTTCTCTGTTGATTATTATATACCTAGGAACACCATTTATATTCAATTCCTGAAATAAGGTTGATGTCTCTTCTTTGTTTAAATTGATATGTGTGCCCAAGGGGGGATTTTTAGTGCTTAAAAAATTTAACCATTTGTCTTCATCAATGTCAATAGAAGTATAAACAAACTTTAGGTCTTCCATATCTTTTAACTGAGTAGGCAGTTCTTTAGAATATTTAAATTCCTTAATACATGGGCCGCACCAAGTGGCCCAGATGTCCATGTAAATTAGGTTTCCAGGAATACTATCTTTTAAAAGAGCCTTTTTATTGATATTACTGAAATAAGATTCTTGGTAAATGTTAAATTCGGATGGTTGCGAATTGGCTTTAATTCTATTTTCAATTATTTCCTTATAGCCAAGATTTGATATGTGGTTTGAAAATCTATTATACGTACCTGGCAAATCCTCTAGAGAGCTGATTTTAGAAAGAAAATAATCGGTGAGTAAATAATCAGTAATCTTTTGAGGAGAATTTTCATTAATTATGAATTCTGATTGACTAATATCCTGGCCAGAAATGTTTTTCTTAGCATTATTTATCCGTGATAAAACATAGTAATTATTTAGAAGACTGGCGTATTGATTTAAAACCGATTTGTAACTTATAAAGTCGTAGTAAGCATTGTCTAAAGGCACTTGTTTCATTATTTTATCATATTCTGATATAATTGTTTCTGAAGAAAAGTCTGTATTTATTTTTGAAAATTTTTCAAGTTTCATTGCGAGTAAATAGAAATTCATGTCAGAAGTTATCTGGAAAGAACCTTCATCAGAAATGGTGGTCAAGGTATTTAGGTTTTTCTGAAGAGCCTCTTCCAGCAAGGCTATTCCCGTATTGAACTCTTCACCCATATTCCATTTAATAAAGGTCTTATTGTTAAACTTGAAATTGCTTTTCAATATCCTATTTTCATATAGCACTTTATTTATCGGGCTGTTATGGCCTTTAAACTGAATGCTTTCTTCTACAATTATTATGTCATAACTTTCTTCAGGGGCTACTAGTAGCTTCACTGTTTTCCGGTTTCCAACATCAACTACGATAATTTGAGGTTTTTCAATTTGATAGACCAACAGCCCTTTCCCATTTTCTGAGATTTTCGATTGGTAGAGAGGAGTGGTATATAGATAGTAATCAGGATTTACAATGGCAATTGTCGCATTGGGAATCCCATCAATAATATTAATTCTTATTTGAGAAGTCAATCTCGAATTCCATGGAATTATTGCTAGTATTAGGAGGACTGACTTGATGTATTTGTGTAGCATTTTTTGGATTTGGAAAGAGTTGGATTACTTCTTTTTGTGGAAATATTCCATTCACTAGCGGTTAAAAGATGATGGTTTTAGTTAATCATGCAATAGACTTGAATATCAACTCTGATTGGATATTGATATTTTAGCCTAATACTCTACTAAATTATTTCTATTTGCACATATTGACAATTCTTGGGAATACCCTAAGCATATTGTTAATGTCTTTATTATAACTTTATTTTAGAGTCTTTATTTCACCTTTAATATGAAGAATTAAGGCATCTTGAAATACGATCTACAGAAGTAGCTGTAAGAGATTTTAAGTAGTATAGATTCACTCAGTAGCTGAATTGGCTCCTATCAATGATGGGAGCTAATTTTTTGTGCTATGGCTTATAGCAATCTTCTTTTCTCTTAAATCTAACTTTTTACCCTTTTAGGATAGACATTAAATTTTACATCAAACGTAAGGTCAATAATGTCTTTTCCAGGAATGTTGGGCAAGTTGGAAACACCCCCGTAGGGGTAGCCAAATGAGGTGGCTTTATAATGAAAAGTGACAATAAAGGCAGTAGATGCTAAGCCCGGGAAAATGGGGGGCTGATAAATCTCCTTAACCGAAACTATATCTAAAGTTTCATCTGTATTTCCTCCACCAGAAAAATTAGAACGACGGCCAGACTCAAATTTTCCATGAAAGAAGACCTGCCAACCAGGGTTTTTAAGTACTCGTAGGTCTTTGAATCGCCAATATCCATTGCCGTCTGGTTCAAATTCCCACTTGGCTAATTTATCCGTTCCTACTTTAAATAAGTCTCTCATAGTGGCTACATCCGTCCCTCTAATCTGATTGAAATCAGCCATGCTCATGTAATCTATTTTATCAGGGGGCCATATATAAGAGACCGGGGTGAGACTGTCATATCCAGGAATACCGCCACCTAGAAAATGATTTTGTATATCTAATGTGTACTTAGTATCAATACTATCCCCAAAAACGACTCCTTTAACAAATCGTTCTGAGTCTATTTGAGGGATGGAGTTAGTGATCTCAAACACTATAGTGGTGTCAGAATTAATTCCATACTTAGAACGTGTTGCAAATTTAATAACGTTAGTACCATTTCTACACCAATACTTAGGATTTAGTTCAAAACTAATTATGCCCCATTCCGTGTACCATGCATATATGCCATCAATTTGAGATAGCATTTTAAATTGTACATAACCGCTATCCAAAATTTCGTACGATATTTTTATTTCAGGTTTAAGAGTGGTGGAGTCTACAGGTACTACAGGCTCCGGATTATCAGGATTATTGCAAGAGATAAACAAGCTCATGGAGCCAGTAGTGAGTATTATAGCGATGAAGAGTATGTGTTTCATGAGTGTGTGAATACTGAATGTATCTCGTATTTTAAACGGTGGGCTAATCTCCTATATTTCAGTTAAGTAAAGATTTTTTTAGGCAGATTTACCTTTAGCTAGGTCAGTTTGCTAATTTTAGAAAGCAAATTGAATACTTATTAGGCGGTACCAGGCAGGATTTATATAAAGAGCTTCCTAGTTAAACTTGATTAAAGAGCTTATTAAAAAGAAAAGTAGTTATTAAACTCTTTTGTAAAGTCGATGAATGGCTTGGCTACCTAATTCCAAAATCCCCAAATTTCTTTAATGGCGTAGAAAATCATGAAACAGCACAAAGTGATTTTAATGGCCATGCCTGCTGCAAAACCAGCGAAGCTACCAATGGCGGCTTTAAGTGCATTATGCTTGTCGCCAACCATATATTCACCAATTAAGGCCCCTAAAAAAGCTCCGATAAAAATACCAAAAGGGCCAAAGAAGAGCCCAATAATAAGACCAGCCATAGAACCTCTTACGCCAGCCTTAGTTCCACCAAACTTTTTAGTACCCCAGATAGGCACATAATAATCAAGAACAGTAACCAAGACCGTGGCAATACCTAATCCCATTAAAAGGTCTTCTGAGAAATTGGCATATTTAGAGTAATGAAGGGCTATAATACCACCGAAGGCCAAAGGAGGCCCAGGTATAGGTAATACCGAACCTATTAGCCCGACAACTAAAAAAACACCACCAAGTATTAGTAATAAGATATCCATTAATAAGCGGCTGCTGCCGGGATGTTGACACGCTTTTCATCAAGAAGCTCTATCATGCCGTCTACAGCTTTGCCTAATGTTTCTGTGTTAGGAAGGAAAACAATTCTAAAGTGATTTTTATCAAAAGCATTAAAACCAGAGCCAGGTACTACTAGAATCTTTTGGTCTGTTAGTAAATCTAAAGTAAACTCCTCGTCAGTTTTGAAACTAAACTTACTCATGTCAATTTTTGGGAACACATAAAGTGAGCCTTTTGGCTTTACACAGGTTATTCCTGGAATATCAGTAAGCCTATAATGTATTAGGTCACGCTGCTTTCTTAAGCGGCCTTCTTCAGCTACTAAGTCGTCTATGCTTTGATAACCGCCCAGAGCCGTTTGAATAGCATACTGCGTAGGCACATTGGCACATAAACGCATGCTGGCTAGTAAGTTAATTCCTTCTAAGTAGCTTTTGGCTTTTTCTTTGGCACCACTTGCTATTACCCAGCCACCTCTAAAACCTGTAGCACGATAGTTTTTTGATAAGCCACCAAAAGTCATGAAGAATACCTCGTCGCTTAAAGAAGCTATTGGCACATGTTTATGACCATCAAAAAGGATTTTATCATAAATTTCGTCAGAGAAAACCATTAGGTTATTTTCTCTGGCAAGTTTAACAATTTGCTCTAGTACGTCTTTTTCATAAACAGCTCCAGTGGGGTTGTTTGGATTAATAAGTACTATGGCTTTAGTCTTAGAAGTGATTTTTGAAGCCATATCGGCTACATCCGGATTCCAGTCGGCAGCTTCATCACAAACGTAATGCACGGCTTTTCCACCAGAAAGCCCCACTGCGGTAGTCCATAAAGGATAGTCAGGCGATGGAATAAGAATTTCATCACCTGGGTTAATAAGAGCCTGCATGCACATCACAATAAGCTCACTTACGCCATTTCCTATGAAAATATCTTCAATACGAACATCTTCAATGCCAATTTGCTGCGTGTAATGCATGATGGCTTTTCTGGCAGGAAAAATACCCAAGTGATGACAGTACCCTTGAGCGTTTCTGATGTTGAGAATCATGTCTTCCACTATCTCATCAGGAATATCAAAGCCAAACGGTGCTGGATTTCCAATATTCAGATTGATTATATTATGTCCAGCCGCCTCTAATGCCTGGGCCTTATCAAAGATAGGACCTCTAATTGCATATGATAAATTGTTAAGGCGTTCGCTTTTCTTATACTCCATTTCTTATCCTCTTTTTTCCAAGAATGAATTCACATTCTCCTCTATTCTTTTATAAATATCTACATTATTAGCTGGAACAAATACCTCACCAGTTACTTTTTCATAGAGTTCTATGTAGCGTGTACTTATTTCTTGGCATTTTTCAGGTGTCATTTCTGGCACCGTTTGCCCTTCTTTTCCTTGAAAACCATTGGCTATTAGCCACTCTCTCACAAATTCCTTTGAAAGCTGTTTTTGAGGCAATCCTTTCTCTTGGTTTGCACTGTAAGTGTCTTTATAGAAGTATCTTGAAGAGTCTGGTGTGTGAATTTCATCAATCAAATAAATGATACCATCTTTCTCTCCAAACTCATATTTGGTGTCCACCAAAATTAGATTTTGCTCTGCCGCTATTTCTGTCCCCCTTTGAAAAAGAGCTAAAGTATATTTTTCTAATTGAACATATTTTGACTCGTCTACAATACCCTGTTTAAGAATCTCTTCTCTAGAAATATCTTCATCATGTCCTTCGTGTGCTTTGGTAGTAGGCGTGATGATAGGGGTAGGCAGTTTGTCGTTTTCTTTTAAACCGTCTGGCAGTGCTACACCACAAACCTCTCTTTTACCACTTTTATACTCTCTCCAAGCATGGCCGGCTAAATAGCCACGAACCACCATTTCTACAGGAAAAGTTTCACACTTTAAACCAAAAGTAGCATTTGGGTCAGGAACGGCTACGAGCCAGTTTGGTACTATATCGGCAGTGGCTTTAAGGAATTTTTCTGCTATTTGATTAAGTACTTGTCCTTTGCAGGGAATGGCCTCTGGCAAAATAACATCAAAGGCAGAAATTCTGTCAGACGCTATCATTAATAAGCCGTCTTCAAAAGCAAAGACGTCTCTTACTTTTCCGTGGTAAAGACTCTGCTGGCCTTTAAAACTAAAATTCGATTCTTTTAATACGTTCATTTCTTTTACCAATTTCCGAAATCCAGTGTATCAGACGCGGCGTCTATAAGCACTGGTAATTTGTTATATTCGTTTGCCCTCATGGCATCTAAAAGTTTTAAAGCTTGTGCCCTTTCTATCTTAGGCGGTGTACTGCTATTTAGTTCGTCATCTTTAGCTCCAGATGCATCCACTATTCCTCCTGCGTCTTCTTCGGCTGTATCATCAGCTTTGGGAGCGGTAGGTGGGGGAGTTCTGTTGTCATTAGGATGATAAATCTTTTTTAACAGCTCATAATTCCGTTTAGCAAAGGTATTAGTGTTTTCCGTCTCAATCGCCTTTTTTAGAAGATTTATTGCTTTCAAGGTATCACCTTTAACTGCGGCTAGCTGGGCTCTTTGATTAAGAATGATAGATTTTTGAGTGGGAGTTCTCACATAAGAGAGGTAAGAAAGCTCTTGTCTTAAACTGGCAGTATCATGAAGTATAAGGTAACAATCGGCCAGCTTTATCCTCGCTTCTACAGAAATAGGCAGTTTCTTGAATTGTAATGTATCAAAAGTACTTTTTACAAGTTCACAGTTTTTACCATCAAAAGCATTGTCTAATTGTCTTAATAGCGTGTCTCTTTCATTTGCGTCGGTTGGCGAAATGAAGCTGAAAAGCAACCTGATGATATGAAAGAAAAAAGGTGTCAAATCTGGAATACTTTAATGGATATTAGAATATCAATAGCAACTAAAATAAAAGCGGCTAGAAGAAAATTCCCAAACTTATTGTTAGCTACCATAAGTTTGTTTCTATCAATAACCGCACTTTTAAGGTTTTTGATGTCTTGCACGGCTAATTCTAAATTATCTTGTTCGGAGCTTAAAGTATAGAGTTTTGCGTTGGCATTTCTAGAAACTTCTTTCAAACCATTTAAATCAAGCCTTGATATAGCCAAGCTACCATCTTCCAAAAGTACCGGACTATTATTCTCTAAAATATCGGAGCCTACTTCTGTACCCACACCTACTATCACTAGTTGCTTTTGTTCTTGTCGTATTTTAGAAATAGTCTCTTCTGTCACTTCAGAATAGGATTCTCCATCTGTAAATAAGAAAGCTATTTGAGAGCGTGTTTTGTCTTGGCTTTGACTAAATTTCTGTTGAAGCATGGCTAATGGAGCTTCCAAGTTGCTACCAGGATTTGGCATCATATCCGTGTTCATACCAGCTATAAACTCTTTTACTAGGTTTACGTCAAAAGTCAAAGGAATTTGCCAATAGGCTCTTGATGAAAACACCAACACGCCATAGCGGTCACCTTTAGATTGCTCTATTAGGTTGGTAATTTCAATTTTAACTTTTTCTAACCGGCTAGGTGAAATATCTGTACAGTCCATAGATGCTGATAGGTCTACTGCAAAGAAAATGTCTTTCCCAGATGAACGTGCTTCTGTTTCAGAAATACCAAAACTAGGCCCTAGAAGGGCAATAATCATTAATGCTAAGTATGTGATTCTTAGGAAAAACTTGAAGTAAATAGCTTTTGAAGGTTTACCCAGTTGTTTCCCTATTTTATGCATTCTAAAAAAGTAGAAGGCATAAAGTATAAGAAAGGAGAGAATTAGAATTATCTCCCAATATGAAATTGTTTTACTCCAATTCATTTCATTGAAATCAAATTAGCCATCAAGCGGTAAGCACCTGATACGCCTGCAGGCAGCTCTCTGAAAAAGGAAAGACCTGTATAAACATAGTTTCCGCTGCCATATTTGGTATAAATAAGGCTTCCAGATTTTGGGCTTTCATTTTTGTCATTCATTGAGAAAACGCCACTGTAATTGGCTTCCCAATCTGATGCAAAGTACAAACCTCTTTCTTGTACCCAATTGTCAAAATCAGCTGCTCCTAGTTTGTTCGGAGTATTGAGTATGGGCTCATCGGTATTTAAAAACCTTACTTCTGCATCTTCTTCACTTACTCGGTCTCTGGTTAGTTTAAAAGGGTAAGGCCCCATTTTGTCTGTAAAGCTTTCCGAACCACGGCTCGTTTGATATTGACAAATAAGGTTACCGCCATTTTTTACATAAGTCATTAGTTTATTATGGTAAAAAGGCAGCCACTCGTGTACATTATAAGCCCTGATTCCTATCAAAATAGCTTGATAGTTAGACAGGTCTTTACTTAAGTCTTCTTCTGTCAGAAAGTCAACAGTGTAACCTATTTGTTTCAAAGCTTCTGGTATATCATCACCAGCACCTTGAATGTAAGCTACTTTCTTTCCTTTCTTTTTAAGGTCGAGTTTTACAAGCTCAATTTCAGCTTTAGGGAAAGTAGTAGTTTGAGGAATATGGTCATATTTGATGCTGTTTCTAGCATGCTCAAAAGTTTGACCATTGGCATTCGCTTTTATCAAAATTTGACCTTCAGAAGCTTCTTTTGGGGGAACTACGCTAAATTTAATAACACTTTCACTATTCTTTTCTTTAAGGTTAAAGGAAGCGTTAGTTGGTGAATATGACCATCCACTAGGTAATTCTAAGTACACATTTCCTTTTACTAACTCTTCAGAAGCTCTTACTGTTACTAAAATATCTTGTGCTTTGGTGGTATTAAAAACAAGTGCGTTGGTATTTGGACTTAAGGTAATAGTAGGGCTAACTTCCAATGGTCTGTATATTTCACCAAAAGACGGTTCTACATATTTATAATCAACTGGAAGGTCTATCTTAAGAATAAGCCCTTCAATGTTTAATTTTACTTCTCCTGTGATAGCGGGAGGGGAAAGTGGTAAACCTTTCAAAGATTCATCGCTAATTACATAATTACCAATTGGGTGTTTCTCTTTTAACCAATATGGCTGCGAAATAGCCATGCTTTTAGGTACGGTCACCGCAAATGGTATTTCTAGTCTTTCGCCATCACTAAGTTGTTTTTCTTCATTGAGTTTGTAAGCAAGGCTTGGTATCTCAAAACTAGCAAGACTTGCTTTTAGAAATGACCTGTTGATTATTCTTAGTGTTCCACTTAGTTTGTCGTCCGGGCTTACATTATAATCTTTAGCGTTAATTTCTAAATGAATGCCTGCAAAGCGAAGAATCAAATTTTCTAATTCAGCTAGTTTAGTATCGACTATGGGGCTTTTGGGTAGGGTCTGTATCAACTTATAAAGCTGATTTAAAGCAGGCACCGAGGCTGCTGGCATTTCTGGGTTGAAATTCCTTTTGATGTCAATGATGATTTTAGTAACTATTTCGCCCCCTTTTATACGGCTCCATGTGGTGTTTACACCATCAAATAAATCTTCTTTCGCTGGTTCTCCTTTGGTGTGTTTTAAAATTTCTATTCTTTCTCCTCTAAAAAGGCCTGCACCAAAACCTTGACTTTTATGCATACTTCTGGCTCTAGAACCTATTTCGCCATAAGACTCACCTAAGTATTGGTTATAACCTCCAATATCCATGGAGATAAAGTTGCTATCATCATCAGGAGGTGTATTTGTAAAACCTCTATTATAAAAATTCCAAACCAATCTTTTGGCTTGCCAAGTATCAACTTCTTTTAGTTGTTCAGGAAAAGCCTTCGGATTTGCGGCAGCCTCAAAAGCTTCTTCTGCCAATAAGGAAGATGCCGAATGATGTCCGTGTCCTGCTCTCTCATCTGGCGGAAATCTGGTTATCAAGACATCTGGTTGGAACTTTCTAATTCGGTATACTAAATCAGCTAGTATTTGTTCTTTTCCCCATGTAGCTAAAGCCTCTTCGGTAGTTTTAGAATATCCAAAATCATTTGCTCTGGTAAAAAATTGTTCGCCACCATCAATGCTTCTGGCTCCTAATAACTCTTGTGTTCTAAGCAGTCCAGCATAATCACCTTTTTCTGTCCCTATTAAATTTTGACCGCCATCACCTCTGGTCATAGCAATGTAACCTGTCCTTACTTTTTTTTCATTGGCTAGCCATGTAATTAAAAGCGTGTTTTCATCATCTGGATGTGCTGCAATGTATAAGGCAGTTCCTACTACATTTAACTTGTCAAGCCCTTGAAGAAGAGAACCAGTGCTGTAATTTGTGTTTTGAGCAAAAGACCTTACAATAAAACAAGTAAGTAATAGAAGGAGTAAACTTAGTTTTTTCATTAATTTGCGAATATTCAAATATATCAGATTGATAAAAAGATTCTTTAAAACCACATGCTTAGTTTGGTTGTCATTTGTGACCATTGGCAAGGCTCAGCAAATTAACAACGAATTTGTTGAAGGAGAAATATATGTTAAGCTTAAACCCAATTTCGTTAGAAGAGGTTTGGTTAAACTTACAAATGATGTAAATATTCAAAGCGAAATCCCTGTAATAAATGGAATTGTTGAAAAAGCGAATTCCAAAATAGAGGATGCGTCAAATCCTTATTTCTTTTCTAAAAACGATGAAATAAAGGATGTCTTCAGAATTAAACTTGAGAATGAACTTGCTATTGAACAGGTTTTAAAAGATTTAAAGGAAGACCCTACCGTAGAGTATGTAGAAAGAATCAGGAAACGAGAAATAATTAGTGTACCTAGCGATACGCTTTATAATCAGCAATGGTTTTTAGACAAGATTAAAGCACCAGAGGCTTGGGATGTTAACCCTGGCGTTCAAAATATTATTGTGGCTGTGGTAGATAATGCCTTTGATATAACTCACCCAGATTTAGCAGCCAATTTAGTCACTGGCTATGATGTAGGTGATAATGATGCCGACCCAACTCCCCCAGACGCAAGTTTTTCTCATGGAACACATGTGGCAGGTATAGTGGCTGCGGTAAATAATAATACTACTGGAATAGCATCTGCTGGGAATAACAGAGTAAAGGTTATGCCAATTAAAGGAACTGCAAATTACGCAGGAAATAGGGCTATTACCCATGGTTATGAAGGAGTGGCTTATGCTGTAAATCAAGGAGCTAAAATAATAAGTCTTTCTTGGGGAGGCGGAGGTTACTCCCAATTAGAACAAGATGTAATTAATGACGCTTACGCCAATGGGGTCATGGTAATAGCAGCGGCCGGAAATGAGGGAAATAGTATTTTACAATACCCTGCCGCTTACGAACATGTTTTAGCAGTAGCCAGTTTAGATATAGATGACGGCATGAGTAGTTTTTCCAGTTATGGTGAGTATGTTGATATTTCGGCTCCTGGTCGTGGTATTTTGAGTACTATTCCGTTTAACACTTATGCTTCTTTTAATGGTACCTCTATGGCTACACCATTAGTTTCTGCATGTGCGGCATATCTGAGAGCTTGTTTTCCTACGCTAAGTGGTGATAGTTTAGAAACAATTCTCAAAATAACCTCGGATAATATTGATAACGAAAATCCTACACGCTTAGGAATGTTTGGCACAGGTAGAGTCAACTTACTAAAAGCAGTGGCTTGTAAAGGAGCTAATCTATTTGCAGAACACCCAACTATTAGCCCTACCAATTATTTCTGCGAAGGAGATTCTGCTCTATTTGATATTAACGCTGTTTCATCTGAGAATTATGAATGGTTCTTGAATGGCATTAGCGTTTCAAATGCTAAGAGTTTTTATGCCAAAGCAGAAGGTACGTATAAGCTTGTAAGAACTTTGGGTAGTTGTATTGTAGAGTCAGACGAGCTAAAAGTTATTTATAATGAGGTTTTCACCTCAAAACCTTCTGTTACGGATTTGACTACCTTTTACTGTGATGGGGAGAATGATTATGTAGTTGCTACGCCTGGAGCCGCTCCTGCAAATGCTTTTGGACCAAAAGAGACATCTTATTCTGGCTCACCAGTGGGTTTCGACGGTTTCTTAAAGAGTGGAGATTATCCTACGGTCAATGTTTCTGGTTTAGCGGGTTTGATAGATTCGGTTTCAATTTCCATTACATGGGAAAAGAAAGATGGAGGTACTCAAAGCAATTGTGGTATTCCTGATGGTGGAGCCACTCCATTTAACGAAGAGGTTTCTTTTAGCATAGTTTCACCAGAAGGGGTGGAGGTTGATTTGGTTAGAGTAAGTGACTATGGAAGAGGAACTGCTAGTTCTGGCATGGTAACTACAGTTTTTAATGTAAATGGTGCTAGTTTGATAGGTGACCCGTTACCAAGTTCAGGAAGCTTTAAGGCTGCTGGTGATTTGAGCGTGTATGAAGATAAGCTTCCTGTGGGTGTTTGGACTCTAAAGGCAAGCGATGATTCTACTTTGGATCCTTTATGTGTGTCAGGCTTTTCTGTTACTATAAAAACAAAACAACCAGCAGGCTTACCAACGGTTAAATGGTATGCAGATGCAGGTTTGACGAATTTACTTTCTAGCAATGATACTTTGACGGTTTCTACTTCTACTATTGGTACTCAATACTATTATGCCGTAAGTGAAAGCCCTGGCATATGTTATGGCGGAGCAGCAAAATCTACGGTGAAGATTAAAAGTATTCCTGATATTTATGCGTACCCAACTTCTTCCTTATATGCTAGCTCTACACAAATAGATGCTTTAATTAAAGGTTCTGGTATTTCTGCTACTTTTGAGGAAAGTGGAGCTACAGTTTCGGGAACTGATAAAGATAATAATCCATACTCTTACAGCATTTCAAGTTCTGCACCACAAACTTCGCCTATCACGCTATGTGCTACAGAGAGTTACCTTCTTTTTGGCTTAGGCTGTAATGGTACTATAGAGTGGAAGTATAATAGCATTATAAAATATGGTGATGGGGTAGTGCTAAACAATGTGAGTCCGCCATTAAATGTTACGGCCACTTGCCTTCAAGATTGGTCATGTCCAGCATTGGTCAATATTCCATTTAAGTTCTTGGAAGCCACCACGCCTTTAACTTTAGAGTCAATCATTATAGAAAGTAGTGAGCAGAATTATTATGGAAGTCCAATCTCTTCATCACAACTGATTAAAGAAAATTCAGATATCAATTATACAGCTCCAAATTCAATTTTATTAAACCCAGGTTTTGAATCAAAATTAAATACTAATTTCAAAGCAGAAATAGGTAATTGCCCTAACTAATTGAGGCCAGATGGCTTAAATTTTTTTTCTTTGATGGAAACCCTAAATTTGCTGAACTTTTTTTTAACGAACTATTATTTCAATTAAACCAACAATAAACCAGAAACTTTATGGATCCTTTATTTTACTTAGTGCCAATTCTTGGTGTCGTCGGATTGCTCTTTATGGTGATAAAAGCCAATTGGGTAAACAAACAAGACGCGGGCTCAGGAAAGATGCAAGAAATTGCTCAGGCTATTGCAGATGGAGCATTAGCTTTTCTAAAAGCCGAATGGCGAGTGATGGGAATATTTGTAGTAGCGGTAGCTCTACTTTTGACATGGTCAGGAACCCTTGTTGAAAATTCTCACTGGTTAATAGGTGTTGCATTCGTAATAGGTGCATTTGTTTCTGCATTTGCAGGATATGTAGGGATGAACATCGCTACTAAAGCCAATGTCAGAACTACACAGGCCGCTAGAACTTCACTTAAAGATGCTTTAAAAGTTTCTTTTACTGCTGGTTCAGTTATGGGACTTGGCGTGGCCGGTTTAGCAGTATTGTTTCTTAGTTTACTATTTATCTGGTTCTTCAATATGTTTGTTTCTGGAACAGGTGACGCACATGGTATGGAGAAAGCTTTAGAAGTATTAGCTGGTTTCTCATTAGGAGCGGAGTCTATTGCACTTTTTGCAAGAGTAGGTGGAGGTATTTATACCAAAGCGGCCGATGTAGGAGCTGACTTAGTAGGTAAAGTAGAAGCAGGTATTCCTGAAGATGATCCTCGTAACCCTGCTACTATTGCAGATAACGTAGGAGATAATGTAGGTGATGTAGCAGGTATGGGTGCCGATTTATTCGGTTCTTATGTGGCTACTATTTTAGCTACCATGGTTTTGGGTAGAGAGATTGACTCTGCTGATAATTTTGGAGGATGGGCACCTATCTTATTGCCAATGCTTATTGCAGGTATGGGACTAATTTTTTCAGCTATTAGTACATTCTTTGTGAGTGTTAAAGATGATAACGGAAATGTTCAAAATGCTTTAAATATTGGAAACTGGGGTTCTATGGTTCTTACAGCCGTAGCATCATATCCTTTAGTGATGTATATTTTACCTGAAAAAATGAGCATCAGAGGAGAGGACTTTACTAGAATGGATGTTTTTTATGCCATTATTTTGGGTCTTGTGGTAGGAGCTATCATGTCTATTGTTACAGAGTATTATACCTCAATGGGCAAAAAGCCTGTTCAGTCTATCGTTGATCAATCTTCTACAGGTCACGCAACCAACATAATTGGTGGTTTGGCTGTAGGAATGGAGTCAACAGTTATTCCAATCTTGGTTTTAGCAGCTGGTATCTTTTTATCATTTGAATTCGCTGGTCTTTATGGTGTTGCTATTGCAGCGGCTGGTATGATGGCCACTACGGCCATGCAGTTGGCTATTGATGCTTTCGGACCTATTGCTGATAATGCAGGTGGTATAGCAGAGATGAGTGAGCTTCCTGCGGAGGTTAGAGAAAGAACAGATACTTTAGATGCTGTAGGTAACACTACTGCTGCTAGTGGTAAAGGTTTTGCCATTGCTTCTGCTGCTTTGACAGCCTTGGCTCTTTTTGCTGCCTTTGTTGGGCTTTCAGGTATTTCATCTATTGATATTTATAAGGCTGATGTATTAGCGGGTCTTTTTGTAGGTGCTATGATTCCTTTTATATTCTCTTCTTTGGCTATTGCTGCAGTGGGTAGAGCAGCCATGGAAATGGTAGAAGAGGTAAGAAGACAATTCAGAGAGATTCCTGGTATTTTAGAAGGAACAGGGAAACCTGAATATGATAAATGTGTAGATATTTCTACGAAGGCGTCTATTAGAGAAATGATGCTTCCAGGTCTTATAACCTTAATTACTCCAGTGATAGTAGGTTTTACTTTCGGACCAGAGGTTTTAGGAGGTCTTTTGGCAGGTGTTACTGTTTCAGGTGTTTTGATGGGTATTTTCCAGAATAACGCTGGTGGAGCATGGGATAATGCTAAGAAGTCTTTTGAAAAAGGTGTTCTGATTAATGGTAAAATGGAATATAAAGGTTCTGAAGCTCACAAAGCTGCAGTAACTGGTGATACCGTAGGAGACCCATTCAAAGATACTTCAGGACCATCAATGAATATTCTTATTAAATTGATGTCTATCGTTTCTTTAGTTATTGCACCTCATATAGCTGTAGATAGGCCTACAGTTGAAAAAGAAGGTTATGCGGTATTTAAGGAACTACCTACTAACAGAACTAAAATGTTCGGTGAGAACATAAGTCTTGGATTTGTGGAAGGAAGTATGGAGCAGAGATTGGTTGACTTCATTGAAGATGAAAACTCAGAAGCAGGAAAAGACAACTGGTTCGAATTTCAAAACCTAAACTTTGCGACAGGCAGTGCTACTATAGATGCGAATACCATGGGTGAGGTTGCTAATATTTCTCAAGTATTGAAAGCATTCCCTACTTCGAAGATTAAAATAGGTGGCTATACAGATAATACTGGAGATGCTGATGCAAATCTAAAATTGTCTTCTGACAGGGCGGCATCGGTTAAGTCGGCCTTAGTAGGAATGGGAATTAATGCTGAGCGTATTGAGTCTGAAGGTTATGGCATAAAGCATGCTATTGCTACAAATGATACAGAAGAAGGAAGAAAACAAAACCGTAGAATAGCGGTAAGTGTGAGAGAGAAATAATTCTTTACTTTCTTGTTTAAGACTAAAGCAGGCTGTCAATTTTATTGACGGCCTGCTTTTTTTGCTGTTATCTAGCCCATATTCTTTCAGCTAATTTTTAACTTTAATAAAATATAATCAAAAGAAACTACCAATGAGAACTATACTTTTTGTTTTGTCCGTATTTATTGCCTTTTCCTTTAAAGCGGAAATTGATTCTTCAAAAGCAGATTTAATCATTCATGGTGGCACTATTTATACCGTAGATGAAGCCAACCCTAAAGTAGAAGCGGTAGCTATCAAAGATAATATAATACTCTTTAGTGGTTCCATGGAAAAAGCTTTGAGCTTTAAGGGGGCTAACACCAAAATGTTAGATTTGGAAGGAAAAACCATGACACCTGGCTTTATAGAAGGGCATGGGCATCTAATGGGATTAGGATATAATGAATTGGAGCTTGATTTAAGCAAAACCACCAGCTATCAAGATATAATTGATATAGTGGAAGAAGCCGCCAAAAACGCAAAACCTGGCGAATGGATATTAGGACGAGGTTGGCACCAAAGTAAATGGTCGGAACTACCAGCATCTATGGTCAAAGGTTTTCAAACCCACGAGGCTTTAAGTGCTGTTTCTCCAAACAACCCTGTTTACCTAGGTCATGCAAGCGGACATGCGGGATTTGCCAATGCCAAAGCCATGGAAATAGCTGGCGTTTCTACCAAAACTCCCAAGAAAGTAAAAGGTGGCGAAATAATTAGATACCCAGATGGAAAACCAACGGGTATTTTTAATGAAAGGGCACAATACGTAATAGGCCGTGCAATACCTGAAGATAGCCCAGAAAGGGTTCAAAAGGCCTTTGAATCAGCTATAGAAGCTTGTCACAGAAACGGAATAACCAGTTTTCATGATGCTGGAATTTATAGCGGAACTGTAGAGCTTTATAAGAAAATGAAAGCAGAAGGTAAGCTAAAGCTCAGACTTCATGCTATGCTGTCAAGTACCGACAGTGATTTGTTGAAAGATTGGTTTAAGAAAGGGCCCGCCTTTGACAAAGACAATCTTTTAAACATAAGGGCTATAAAAATTCATTCTGATGGAGCCTTAGGTTCTAGAGGAGCTTGGTTATTAGATGAATATTCTGATATGCCTGGTCATTTTGGTCATTCTACCATCCCTTTGAAAAGTGTTGAAAATATAGTCTACAAGGCATTAGAAAACGGCTTTCAGGTTTGTAGTCATGCCATCGGCGATAGAGCTAATAGAGAGATTCTTGATAAATATGAACTAGGTTTTGAAAAGTATCCTAAAAAAAGTCAGAACCATAGATTCAGAATTGAGCATGCTCAGCATCTTAATCCATCTGATATTCCACGATTTGCGGATTTAAATGTAATTCCTGCCATGCAAGGCATTCATATGTCGTCTGATAGGCCTTGGGCTATAGATAGGCTAGGAGAGCAACGAATAAAAGAAGGTGCTTATATGTGGCAATCGCTTCTAAAATCTGGAGTTCCTATTGTCAATGGCACAGATGTTCCAGTAGAGCCCATTAACCCTATTGCCTGCTTTTACGCTAGTGTGAGCAGGAAGACGCTAAAAGGTACACCAGAAAATGGGTATGAATCAGAACAAAAAATGACGAGGGAGCAAGCTTTAAAGTCTTATACCATAGATGCTGCTTATGGTTCTTTTGATGAAGAAATAAAGGGTTCTATCATAAAAGGTAAACTTGCCGATTTTACCATTTTTGACCAAGACATTATGACTATTCCAGAAACGGATATCTTAAAAACTAAAGTGGCTATGACTATTTTTGATGGTCAAGTGGTGTATACTGCCAAGTAATTTTTGTTCTAAGCAAATGATTAAAGTTTAGCCACGGCTTCAGAAATAGCTTCGTTTATCAAAGGCTCATAAAGCTCTTTCAATCTGAGTATCATGTCATCATCTAGTTTGTCAAATCTGCTTCCGAAATAGGCCTTATTAGTTACTTTTTCTGGTGCTGAGGCTGTATGGTAGGCCGAATGCACTTTTTTACCATCAGAACTAAAGACGTCGATAGTTACTTTGGCTTTAGGCGTAAACTTGTTTACGGTAGTGGTGGAAGCTCCTTTAAGGCCAGTATCAGCTTCGGTGCTGAGTTTGATTAGGATAAAATTGTCTGAGCTATATCCGTTTTTAACCATCTTTTTAATGGCCGATTTCGCCATCAATATAGCGGGGAAGCCATTGTCATAAAGCACCTTATAGTTTTCTAAGGAATTTATTGGCTCGGTTTTGATATTATTTTCGGTAAACGCAGCTGACACTTTGTTAAACAATAGATTTTGCCAATCTATGTTAAGTTGTTTCTGAATATTGTCGAAACTTTTCTTTTCTCTTGGGGTGGCAGGAGCATATTTATCAAGATTATTCAAGAGTATAGAGGCATAAAGGTAATCCACTTTTATGATGGTGTTTTTACTACTTTGTAAGTCCTGAGAGAAAGACTTTATAGAAAGTGCACTGAGAATGAGTAATGTAAGGATGATTATTTTTTTCATTTTCTGCTATGTTTATTGTTAACACAATTTATCCTAAAGGCAACGTTACATTCAAATATACTACGGGCTAATGCTCGTTTTTCTTACTGGGCGGGACACGGTATTTCTACAGATACCCAACATTGAGAATTAGTGGAGGTTTGAACTTTTAGGGAAAGGTTCTTTTGACGAAAAGCCTACAAACGAAAAGACGACTAGCCTCCCTTGTGGAAACTAATCGCCTTAAATTCTATTTTACACATTAAGCTTTCAGCCCAATTCCATTAAAACTTACCGTTTTCGTTTTTCCATTCTGCTCTTGGGGCAATAGTTTCTATCACATCCCAGTGCTCAGCTATTTTACCATTTTCTACTCTAAATAGATCATAGAAAGAAGTATGCTCACCAGCGAAAGTACCTTCACTCACAGCTAAAACAAAGTTTCCTTCACCTAGCACTAAGTGCGTTTTTTCAAAAACCATTGTTACACCATTTTTTGCCATTTCTTCTAGTGCCTGACCCAAGCCAGAAAGGCCATCACCAATCATAGAATTGTGCTGAATGTAATTATCTCCGTCAAAGTAATTTCCAATTTTATCAAAATTACCATTGATAAGAACTGTGTTGATGAAATCGTTAACCAAAGCCTTATTCTCTTCTGTTTTTTCTAAATCTTTTATGGCCGTACTTCCGTCAGTTTGTGTATGATTACTAGGGTTTGGGGCAGTAATAGCTCCTAAGTTATCCCAATGCTCTACAATAAGCCCATCTTCAAATCTGAAAATATCGAAACCTATTTTTGGTCCAAAGAAATCATAAACCGTATGGGAGAAAGTATAGTCTCCATCTTGAAACGAACGAACTACATTTGCTTTAAAACCGCCATCTGGAGCATGCTGTAATACCGCACCAAAACCTTCTAAACCATCAGCTACGCCAAGGTTATGCTGTGTATAGTTAGTAGGGTTAATATACCCAACTGGGGTTTGGTCACCTGTTTCCAGACTTACTAATAAAGCCGTTGCTTTTTCTTTGTTACTTAGCTCATCTTTCTGTGAGCTTACCTCTTGAGCATCACAAGCTGTTAAACCTAGTGCTAAAATTACCGTTGTACTTAATATTGTTTTTTTCATCATCATTTGTTTGTTTAAATTGATGATGCAAAGGTGCAGGGTCGCGGAAAATAAGAAGCGATAAAAAAAATCCTTTCAGTGATACTTTTAGGCCGAAACAAATTCTGCTCTAAATTCAACGGGAGTTTTATCGGTGTGTTTTTTGAAGTATTTGATAAAGTTGGTAGGCTCTTCAAAACCCAATGAAAAAGCAATTTCTTTAACGCTTTCGCTGGTATGAGCCAGTAGTCGTTTGCATTCCAGCAAGACTCTATCATCTATAATTTCCTTTGGAGTTTTCCCAAATATTTTTGAAGTAGCCTGATTCAGTTTTTTAGGTGTGATATACATTTGTTGACAGTAAAAGGCGACTTTCTTCTGATCAATAAAGTTAGCATCTAAAAGATCTTTAAATAGCAAGACATAATCAAGGTCTACATCTTTTTTAAGTGCTATAAAGTCTTGTTTACGCCTTTCTCGTTCAGAATGTAGCAGCAGGTTGTGGAGGTCGTTTCTAAGTATGTCAGACTGATAATGGTCTTTAGCGTTTTTTAACTCTAATTCCATTTGATTAAAAACACTGGCGATAATTGAATTCGAACCGGAGAGTTCAAATTTAGAAACTGAAAGCAAGTCATTAAAGAGGATACTACTTCTTAAGAATTTAGTATCAGCTTCGGATTTACAGAAGAAATCATCTGTAAAGAGAATCATCTTGCCTTTAAAGTCTATACGCTTATCAAAGAGCTGAACACTATTTTTACTTATAAAAAGGATGGTGTTGGGTTTAATTTCAACGGGATTAAAATCGACTAGGTGTGTAGTGGCACCTTCCTGAAACCATAAAATTTGGTAAAACTCTGCTCTGTGGGGTTTACTGATTTCTTCAGAGAAATCACTCAAAAGGTACTCGAAATTGATAATTTCAAACTCCTGTGGAAGCCCCTCTTTGAAATTATATTTTTGAATTTTATCTGTCAATTTACTCTTGCTTTCTGAAGCTTGCTTTTAAATGATAAAGCTACAGAATAGAAATAAGCCTACATAAAATACTTTTCAAAAGAAGCGGTTGAGCTGTTTTAAATGCCTCATTATAATCGAGGTTTAAAGCCGAAAATTAGAATTATTAACAAAGAAACGTTTAGGAGCAAGCGTATTTCTTATTAACCCTTTAACTTCTGAAACTTGCCTTTTATCTATTTTGGAATGTTTGCTTGACTTAATGATTTTAAAAGCTATAAATTTAAGATAACGCTTGCCATGGGGCGTGTACATTTAACCCGATAAAATTGAAATGAATTTAACTAAAAAGAAGACCGTCTATACTCTAATTTTTCTTTTGCCTTTTGTGGTTTTTCTAGGCTGTAAAACTACAAAGCCTATTGCTGCCACTGAAAATCCAGATTTTCAAAAATTGGCTTATCAAAATGATGACCTGGTGGTGGATTTAGGAGTGGGTCTTTGGGCTTGGCCACTTCCTATGGACTTTGATAATGATGGCGACATGGATTTGATAGTTTCATGTCCTGATAAGCCTTCTAATGGTACCTACTTTTTTGAGAACAATTCTAAAAAGACAGATAAAGAAGTAGTTTTCGAAAAAGGAAAAAAGATTGCCGAAGGATTTAAAAACCTTCAGGTTTCTAATGTAAATGGGCAAGCCAAAGTTTTAGGTCCAGGGGTGGAATATCTAAACTTTGAAACGGAGCTTTTTAATAATCCCAGAACAATATTTGACAATAAATCTTTAGAGAAAAACCATAAAAAGATAAGGTTTAGCCAATGGAAATATGTGGACTATGATGGTGACGGCGACCAAGATTTATTGGCTGGAATAGACGATTGGTCTGATTACGGTTGGGATAATGCTTTTGATAAGGCAGGGAATTGGACAAATGGACCGCTGCGTGGTGTGGTTTATTATCTGGAAAATGTAAATGGTAATTATAAAAATAGAGGTAAAATTTTAGCCAACAATAAACCAATTGACGTTTACGGGGCACCATCGCCCAATATGTATGATTTTGATGGTGATGGAGACTTAGATTTGATATGTGGCGAATTTCTTGACAGGTTGACGTGGTTTGAAAATATAGGTTCACAAAAAAAGCCCGTTTTTGCCGAAGGCAGATTCTTAAGTAACACTGCAGGCTTAATCAAAATGGATTTGGAGATGATTATTCCAACAGCTGTAGATTGGGATAAAGATGGCGACATAGACCTTATTATAGGTGATGAAGATGGTCGTGTGGCTTTGGTGGAAAATACGGAAAAAGTAAAAGACCGCATGCCGCAGTTTGAAAGTCCAACATACTTTCAGCAAAAGGCCGAGCATATTAAGTTTGGAGCTTTAGTTACACCGTTTGCGGTAGACTGGGATGATGATGGTGACGATGATTTAATATGTGGAAACTCTGCTGGTTACATTGGTTTTGTAGAGAATCTAAACGGAATATGGGCACCGCCAGTTAATTTGGAAGCTGAAAACGAACCTATTCGTTATTTAGCAGGAGAAAAAGGTTCTATTCAAGGGCCTGCAGAGGCAAAATGGGGTTACACCACACTCTCGGTGGCAGACTGGGATGGTGATGGTTTAAAAGATGTTCTGGTGAATTCTATTTGGGGAACCATTACATGGCATAAAAATATTGGTCAAAAAGGGAAACCAAAACTAGCGGAATCTCAGCCTGTTATTATGGATTGGGGCAATATGGAAGTTCCAAAACCAAAATGGAATTGGTGGAATCCTAAGTCAACAGAATTAGCTACACAGTGGCGAACTACGCCGAATGCCATAGATTGGAACAAAGACGGATTGATGGATTTAGTCATGCTAGACCATGAAGGTTATTTATCTTATTTTGAACGTTTTGAGCAAGATGGAATACTGAAATTAAAGCCAGGGAATCGTATTTTTCAGGGTGTGAATGGTTCTGGTTTTACCAATAGGAATGATGTGAAAGTTAACAAAACAGGGGCTTTACGCTTAAATGTAGGGGAAGCAGGTGGCAGCGGTAGACGAAAATGGTGTTTTGTAGATTGGGATGAAGATGGCGATTTAGACCTCCTGGTGAATGGTTTAAATGTTGTTCTTTTTGAAAATTTAGGAACAGAAAATGGTCAAGTCCAACTAGCTTTTAGAGGTGATATTTCAACTCAAAGGCTAGCAGGACATACCACGTCACCTACCATGATTAACTTAAACAAGGATGGAAAACCAAGTTTGTTAGTGGGAGCAGAAGACGGTTTTATGTATTTATTTAAGCAATAAGGTTTTTGATATGAATCTATTGAAGTTTCTGTAGATAAAGTTCTTTTCTTCTACAAAAACTTCCTTTAGATGTTCTATTGCTTCTTAATAAGTAAGCTATTTAATAGCAAAACGTAGTTTTGGGAGGTTGTATGACTTAGTTTTTGGATTTAACTTCCAAAGTTTCTAAGGGCTGAAATTTGGTGTTCGTAAGTTCCAAACTGCAGTCCCATAAATCTATCTGGTACTTTTTGTTGTAAGAATCTATTGATGTTTTTACTACCTCTCCATCTGAGAAATATATACCTTTTAGGTTTTTATATTTTTCATGATATGCAAGGTTGGCTAATTTTTTTCCTGCTCGACTGGGTGTGTTAACGTTCTTTTTAAACAGTGTCAAAACGGGCATAATGTTTTTCCATAAAAAACGCATAATTGGTGAGTACGTCTTGGCAAGGCCCGTTCCTGGGGTCATTCCTGGGTCGTAGGCATTAACCCTCATATTGGTATGTTGCAATCGCTCTTGCAGCTGATACGTGGTCATTATGTTACAGAGTTTTGAAGTAGAATACCTTCGCTGCCCTACTATATTTTCTTTTTCTGCTGTTTCTTTCGGATAAGCAAATTCAATTGCACTGGTATAAATGGGTGGTTCTATGGGCGTTTTAAGGGCTGGGTCGTGGGTTTCACTTGATGTAAAAGTAATATGAGCATTTTGGCTCATATAGGGCAATAGTTGCATAGTTAATGCAAATGGCCCCAAATGATTAACACCAAATGTTTGCTCGAATTTGTCAGTTGTATATTTTGTTGTGGCTATATTTTGGATACCTGCATTATTGATAAGAATTGAAATGGAATTGTACTCTTTTTTAGCAAAATTCTTAGAAAACTTCTTAATAGATTTAAGTGATGCTAAATCTAGTTCCAGACATTTTAGATTTTCATGACCTGTTTTAGCCTTGATCTTTTTAAGAATTTCATTGCCAAACTGTACATTTCTAGCAGGTATTATTATTTGTTGGTCTTTGGCGAGTTTAGCCATTTCTAAGGCACATTGAAAACCGATGCCACTAGTTGCTCCTGTTATTATTATTGATTCCATAATTGTTATATTTAATTATGGGACAAAGTTTATAATTGAAAAAACAAAAGCATTTGTCATTTGACAAATTGTGATTTAAATGTTTCTTCTTATCCTGCTTAGTGAAGATTGCGTTATTCCTAGATAAGAAGCAATGTAAGAAAGCGGTATTCGGTTTGCCAAGTTTGGGAACTTCTCTAAGAAATTAAGGTACCTTGTTGAGGCGTCTTCTGCTAGCATAGGGCTAATTTTATTTACCTTTTCAATCAAGGCTTTTTCTGTTATTTTTTTTATGATATCATCCCAAGTTATTATAGTTGCAGAAAGGTCTTCAAAAACTTCTTTACTAAAAACTAATAATGTGCAGTCTGTTACTGCTTGAACGTATTCGGATGATGGAATTCTTTGATTATAGCTATTAATATCGACTGCAAAGTTATTTTCCTCAATGAAATATTTCGTTATTTCATCCCCAAGGCTGTTATAATAACATACTCTAAGTATGCCAGAATCTATAAACGCCACTTGTTTTGGGATTTTTCCAGCCTCTGAAAAGTAATCATCTTTTTTTAATTCTAGTATTTTCAGTTTTCTTTTTATAAGGTCAACTTGTTGTTGATTTAACTGCCCAAATTCTAAAAGATAGTTTATTAATTTTTCCATAAATACAAAGTTCTAGCTTTGGAAGATAATACAAATTGTCAAATGGCAAATATGTTGATTGGAAGAAATGAAAAATGAATAAGTTCGAAGTATACCTCCATAGAACAATGGAGTTTAATTTAGATTTCTGGAAAATTACCCAACTTTTAATAAGTTAGCTTGCTCTTAGTTCTTATCAATTTTACATTCACTTCATCAGTAATTATGAATAGTTTGTCCGTTGGGCTTTGTAGTACTTTATTTATCCTTATAGGTGGCTATTTACAATAGTTTTTTCGATAATTATCGCCTAGGTAGAATGATATGAGGACTCAGCTATAGAGCCTGAAATAGAATAGAGTTCGAATAAGAATAAATGCCTTTTTCTTTTAGTCTAATAATTATTTCTATGTAAAATAAAAGCCTTAACCGTTTCTCCATCTTTCAATTCGTTTAGAATCCAAGTGTCCTTGTTTTCACCAGCTTCTAGTCTCCAGTTTCGTTTTGGGTCTACTAGAAGCTTTTTAATATTTCTTGGAAATGCATTTGCTGCACGAGCATCTTCCCATGTTCGAATGGTTTTGAAAATTGCATCTTTCTGAGGGCAGCTTTCTACATCTTTTTGGTCTAGAATAAGGCTGTATGTAGCTCCCACACCTACTGAAATCGCTTGGATATGCTCGTATTGCTCTACGGTAGAATTGGCTTTGATAGGGAAATTACCGCCCATGCCTACTGGGAAAAAGTTTGCATAAGTTACATCACGAAGGTCTTTTCCTTGACTCGTGGTGCTTCCCCATTCTCTCGTTTCTACATCGTAAAGGTTTTTCCCTCCACCTACATTCCAAATACTTTGATAATGCCAAGAACCTTCTGACAAGGTAGCTCCCGTAAAACGAATAGGAGGGATGTTTAAAACTTCAGCCCTTTCAAACATCTTACGGAAAAAGCGTTTGGCAGAATAGTAGCCGTGTCCGTTATTAAACAAAAACTCCTGTCCATCAAAATCGTAATAACCTAAACCGTTAATGGCACAAACATCGGCATAGTATTCAGCGATTTTGTCTTGAAGCTTCATGTTAGGAATCAATCCATCATAGCCATAATTAAGGGTAACCTGCAGTTTGTAAATAGTGTCGTTCGCTTGATGATTAGTTGCGGTAGTTTCCCAATAACCACGTTTTACATTCAGTAATCTGTATGGTTCTTCTTTTGAAACACCTAGATAAAAAATCAATTCTTTACCTATTTTTATCATGTTTAGGTTTTCGGCGTGTCCTTCCCAGCTTGCAATTTCCTCCAGATGTTTTGGGTCATCCACTATAATAATGGTGTCTGTGGCACTAATGCTTTTTGAAAGTAATCGTTTCTGCTGATAGCACAAACTGTCACTGGGCACAGGGCTGGCATCTTTTGTCCCAGGAGCCAGTGCGGTGGTAATAGGCGTTCTTCCTATAGTAATTCCATATTCTGCTGCCATAGCGGCAAATTCCTTATGTGATTTGTTCCCTGCGGTTAATTGTATTGGTTTCTTCTCAAAATTCTTCCCGTCAATGTAACCTTCATTTCCTCGGTCAGGCTTTATAAATCCTTGGTCGTATAGGCTGATTGCCTTAAATCCCAATTGTGAAGCATAAGAAATGATACTGTCGTTTAAATTTCCGTGTGACATGGCATCTGGTACAAAAGCAGCTGGGTCTTTCACCCATTTTCCAGCAATAGTAGGATAAGGCAATTTCTCTTTCACTACAATGTCCTGAATCACATCCATTAGAGCAGTGCTATCTGGGCTACCCCAAAATGCAATGGAAGAGCCTATAAAATCAATACCTGGCAATGGTTCAACCTCTAAATGGTTTGGTGTATTGGCGGCCATATTGGGTATGAGCGAATAGTATACTTCTCGCTCAAATGTTCTATCTCTGGAATGATAATTAATTGATACTCTGCCCAAAGAATCAACCATTGCGGCGTTTCCATACATAATTCTATAGTAAGGTTCTTTGTGGGCATAAAAGGCCACATCGCTAATTCCATCTCCTCCTAAAGTAAAAATCTGCCCTTCATGCAAAGAATCTGGCAGTGGAAATTGCTCGGAATCAGGCGAATGAATGATGTACTGAAAAGGAGCAGCATCTGCTATGGTTTCAGAGGTACCACCTAGGGTATTGTCATCTAGAGCCAGCATGCCAATAGCATAATTATTTACCTCACTTGTGTCTCTTGCCACCCCTATAATTTCACCAAATAGGTTTGTAATATTTGTATGATAAGGTCCCCATTGAATTCCGTCAATTCCATTTCTTGGAGTAAGAGACTCTAAAGTCAATTTGAAATATTTCTCCTGTGGTGTTAATGTGATGGTAGCCACAGAACCATTCGGATAGCTTAGTGAAATTGTTTCTTCGCTATTGTCAATTTCTGCTTCAATAGGCTCATAATAAACTTTCTTTTTGCCATCATAAAGTTGAAGGAGCGGAGATGGTTTTTCCAGTGGACTAAACTCTCGATAGGAGTCATTTGTGATATTGCCCATTCGGGTAATGAAACCTTGCTTGTTTATTTCTATTTCAAAATAATCGGTAGAAAAAGTACTTTTTGCAATGTTAGAACAATCTGTGAATAAGATTGTAAGGGAAATGAATAAGGCACTATATCCAAGTCTTTTGAAATGGGAAGTATTCACTGAAATTGGTTTGAAAAACTGGAACATTATATCTTGGTTTATCCGCTAATAGAGGAGCTTTATAAGCCAAGATAATATAAATCTATCTTAAAAGTCGTGAGGAATATGGAGGCTTCTTCTTCACGGAGATTAAAGTAAGTTTTTGGTGGATTTAGTAAGCTGACATTTTCAAAGTTTGCTAAGAATTGTTTTATCAATATAGAAAGTACCAAAAGGAATAAAACTGGCTAAAATAACCTTCCATGTAGTGTTTCGGAATTTCCAGTTTTGTTCCACACCTACACTTATGGTATTGAAAATGAAAAGCAAGAATAATGCTCCGTGAATGGGACCCATGGTTTTAGTTAGGCTTGGGTTTTCGAAGTAGTATTTCATAGGAACTGCAATGAAAACTAGTACCAAAAGGGAAAGGCCTTCTAGGTAGCCAATTATACGAAGTCGGCCAATTTTAGTTATAAATAGATTTTTCATAATTATCTGAGATATGGTCTGTTTGCAAGTGGAGAAAATGGCCAAGGAATGGCTATAAGAATGATGAATAGAGCGATAGAGAACCAGACTAGCATGGTTTTGAATTTGTCTTTATCGGTAGTTTTTCGTTTTGCTATGGCGGAGCCAATGGTCAATAAAACAATGGCGGATAGCATAAGGATTATATGAAAAAGGCCGAAAAAAGTGGCGTCAATATTCTTTATGGCTTTATCAAAATTTGCCCAAAAATATTTTATGACTGGACTCTGGGTGTAAAGTATAATGCCAAAAATGAGCTGAATATGAGCTAAAGTGGCAGTCCAATGCCTTGCAAGGTTATCGATTTTAGTGAATTTGAGATTTTGGAAATAGCCTCTATAAGCCCTGAAAATGGCAAAAAGTAGACTTAGGAGAAGGAGCCACCGTATCAGTGAATGGCAATAAGTAAGTACTTGATACATCAGTATTTCTTTAAATAATGATGCAAAGGTAAATTAAAACATACTAATTAGTATGTTTTCTGTGTGGGACTTACGCTAAATTTGCTAAATAGGATTTAAGTTCTTCTAAGTAAGCGTGATAACAATCTGTGTTGTTGTAGATTTTACCAAAATTCCTGATACCCCAGTAGCCAGATATGACAAAATATGCCACTTGTTTGGGCTTTACAGTGCTTCGAATATTTCCATTCTCAATTTCCTTTTTTATACAATTTTCTATAGTGCTTTGCCATTCTACTATGAGTTCGTTTAGAGCATTGGTAAATTCTGAATTCCATGGTGTCATTTCTTGTGTTAAATTCCCTGCAGGGCAGCCGTATTCCAATTTCAAAAAAGAGTTTTCAAACAAAAGAGACTTCGTCATCAGGTAAATTTCTTCCATGGGCTTTTCTGCATTTTTTAATGGAATAATAAAGTCCTTCTTCATGATTGGCTTCACAATCTCATTGATAATTGCAATGCCCATTTCGTCTTTTGTTTTGAAATGATAGTAAAAAGCACCTTTCGTAACTTTTGTGGTAGCTATAATCTCGTCGATACTCGTGGTTTGGTAGCCTTTTTTATAGATAAGGTCAAATGCTTTTTCAAGAATTGTATGTCGCGTATTTGATGCTTTAGACATAAAAGATACTGGTTAGTATGATTTACAAAGCTATCAAAAAATGCTTGTATCAAGATTGATGTATCTTGGATGAGTTATGGATTCCTTCTAGAGAGAGTCAGGGAGTTCTTATTGAAAAATGTGGCGAACATTTTTGTAAATGGTCAATCTATTTCTGTCGGTAACTTCTCATTTGGATCATAATCAGAATCCAATTTCTTGGCATTTTCTTCTACAGTTAACTTGAACCCTTTTTCTTTTCTTAATTCATTTACCCTCGAAGGGTTTTTAATTGGCCAAATTGCGTATTTATTATCTGGTCTTAATGTGTTGACAGCTTGAGTGCCATAAATCTGCTTTTTCCCTTTCCACATGAGTAATCTATCTTCCATTTTAGCACATAGACTTGGGTTTGCTTCACCTTTATCAACAAGAATTTTAAACTGACTAAAATATTCTTCCATAAATTCTAAGTTGGTATGTTGTACGCAGTAAAATATTGCTTCTGCGGCTTTCTCTCCAATTTTACTTTGCTCTAGCCAGCCATACTTTTTGAGTATAGATTCTATTTTAATCTTGTTTTTATTGTCAATGGTCACCATTTGATTGATATATGCACCTGCTTCGGGTGAATCAAGGCCGATGGAGTCCACAAGTATTCTTCTAATATCTTGATCCTCGTCATACATTTTTTCAAGTACTATCCGTAATGAATCGTAGTTAACCGTTTGTGCGTTGCCATTTGATAGTTTGCAAATGATGGGTATTAGTATGAGGAGGATGATTTGTATTTTATTCATTGTTTCTAGGTTTATTAATCGGTTGTCAGTCAGTGGTATAATGATGTAATATAAGATATATAAAGTATTTATAAGGATTGTAAAATGAGGATTTTAACTTTTTAAATAAGTCTAAAGCTATACAGATTCCCACCTTTAAAATATCTAGTGATTAATAAAATGAGAACCTAGCTTTAGGAGCTCAAAGAAATATTAAGTTTTACAATTGGACGAAACTGGAAAGAGATTAATTATAAAGCAAAAACACCAATAATTCATCCCCAAATTTCAATGTCTTTAGCTGGGATTTCGGTATTTTTGATAGTAGGTAAAGTCTAACATAATTTACAATGAATTTGATTCTCGAAAAACGAAAAACCCTCCTCCTAATTACCCTATTCCTCACCACAAGCTTAGCATTCTCCCAAAAGAAACTAGTTCTACTTTCTGAGCATCAAGGACCAGTAATTACTGCGAACCACGCTGATGTTTTGGCTAGTAAAAACCGTTCTGGTTTTGAGACTGGGCAGGTGGTAAAAATTGATGGGGTATATCACATGTTTGTCAATGAAATGTTTGAACGTCCACACAGAGATATGCGAATTGCATATTGGACGAGTCCGGATGCAATTCAGTGGAAACGGCAAACTACCTTAATTGAAAGCATTCCTGGAAGGTCGCCATCTAACCCAAGGTCTGAAGTATGGGTAACGGGTGTGGAATATAATGAGGACGATGATGCTTGGAACATTTTTTACGTGGCTTACAGAGCAGGCGATAAAGACAAAGGGGAAATAGAGCGAAGCGACTACGAAGGTAAAGTTTGGCGTGCAAAATCTGTCATAAAAGGAAAGCAAGGGATTGCAGGCCCTTATGCCGACTTAGGAATAGTTTTACAACCTGACGAAAGCTCGCAAGCTTGGGAAGGGCAACAAGCCGTAGCCACATTCAATCCTTATAAGGTTGGGGAAAAATGGTATGCCTTTTACGATGGGCACAATTATATTCCGATGGGCCCTTGGCCAATTGGCTTGGCAGAAGCTCCAAAATTGAGTGGCCCATGGGTACGCTTGTCAGAAGAATATAATCCTGTTCCTATTGCTGAAGAGTTTGCCGAAAATCCTCAAGTAACCGAATTGAAAAATGGAGACTTGCTCACAGTTTTTGATTCCTTCGGCGACCAAGAAATAGGATACAGTTTGTCTGAAAATGGCGTACAATGGAGCCCTGAAGTGAGAATTAAAATACAGACTGCTGATAATATTTGGGCGGATGCTGGCGACCATGCCATGCGAACACCGCTCTGTGCCATTGAAGAAGATGACGGCACTTTTACTGTTATTTATACCGCTCGGATGAATGTAAATGGCGAGAATTTTTACGCCATTGGCAAATGCACATTAGGCTGGAAATAACCCAATAAAGAAGATTTAAACCTTATTGAAATGAAAAGAAATAGTTTATTTATCGCATTCTCTTTGATTGCTTTTGTGTCTTGGGGACAGTTTACCACACCCCGTAATACGGCAGCGTTTTTAAACAAAAGTCAGGTAGGTGCTGCGGCATTGCCAGAGCATATTGCTCCCATAAATGCACCCTTTGATATGCCTCAGCTACAAAAACCAAAGTTTGCGGATTACACACTGAATATTACAAACACTGGAGCAAAGTCTGGCAAAAAAGTAACGCAGCACATTCAAAAAGCTATTGACAAGGTTAATGAGCGTGGTGGTGGCACCGTATTGGTTCCTAAAGGCATTTGGCAAACAGGAAGAATAACACTCAAGAGCAATGTGAATCTTCACCTTCAAGAAGGGGCAGAACTCCATATCGGTGGCGAAATAGAAGATTACCTGCCAGCCGTTTTTACACGGGTAGAAGGTATAGAAGTAATGTCTAGCGGTGGTTTTATTTACGCACATAATGCAGAGAATATTGCTTTGACAGGAAAAGGTAAAATCGTTGGCCCACCTTTAGACGCTTCTGTGAGAACAGCGAAAAATGCACCTGGAGTGGTGGAAATAGCGATTGACCAAGATGCTCCAGTAAAAGACAGAATTTACGACGGACACGAAGGTCGTTTTTTTTACAAACCTAAATCCATCTGTTTGGTAGAATGTAAAAACGTTCTGATAGAAGGAATTACGATAGAACGCAGCGTCACATGGAATGTAACACCCATCTACTGCGATGGCGTAATCATACGTGGCATTACCGTAAACTCGGTGGGCATACCTACGGGAGACGGAATAGACATAGAATCTTCACGAAATGTACTGATAGAATACTGTACGCTAAATAACGGAGACGACTGTTTTACCATGAAATCTGGTAGAGACAAAGACGGCATCAAAGTAAACCGCCCTACAGAAAATATAGTGGTGCGATACTGCCTTTCAGAAGCTGGGCATGGAGCCATAACTACTGGCAGCGAAACCGCAGGATGGATTAGGAATATATACCTGCACGACTGTATTTTTGACGGAACAGACAGAGGTTTTCGTTTCAAAACCAGACGTCCGCGTGGTGGTGGTGTAGAAAATATTTTCTACGAAAGGGTGGAAATGAATATCAGCAAACACGCTTTAGAATGGGACCTTTTGGGTAGCAGAACTTATGTAGGAGCATTGGCAGACCGGCTTCCTAAACTGCCTATCAACGAGTTGACGCCTTTCATTCGTAACATTTTTATGCGTGATGTTAAAATTACTACTAATAACAGTTTCATTAGGGCAAAGTGTATTCCTGAAATTCCGCTAACAAATGTCATCATGGAAAACATGGATGTAACATGTAATGAATCCATTTTGATGCGAGATGTCAAAGACTTTACCATTCGTAATTCCACTATCCGTAGCAAAGTCCAAAGCATGGAAATCTTAGAAGGTCAAAATGTGGTTTTTGATAATGTTCAGATGATTTATAGGGAGTAGGTTGAAATGGAAGGTTTGATAAAATAATTGTCGTTGCTTGACTGTTCTCCCAGTCTGTCGACAGGCAAGGGCTTGGCAAGAACTGACATAAAAGGAGTGCAAATGTCAGGTCGAGCGATAGTCGAGACCCTCCAATAATGATTTATTTTAAACCCTATGATTTTAAAGTCATTTGCACTAAGATGACTGTTCTCAATGTCTGTCGACAGGCAAGGACTTCGCTCGAACTGACAGTGTATTTCCAAAGCACAGAAAATACTATTCACTCGACCTAAACTGACAATTACGTAGCATTTAATTGAGAGTTAAATCTTATCTTTGAAAGGTGAAAACTACATAAATATTGCTCAATAGATATATACTATTGAGTAAGTTGACCTAAAAAACTATCGTTTCATAAAAGCCGCGAAATAAGAAACCATGACAAACAAAAAACTATACTTCTCGATACTTATCGCCATATTATTAGCTATTCATTCCAGTTCTGCTCAAAAAGCAAAAATAATATTTGATACCGATATGGAATCAGATGTGGACGATGTAGGTGCACTCGCATTATTGCATGGACTTGCTGCTAATGGCGAAGCTGAAATTCTTGCAACCATGGTTTGTAGCTTAAATCCTTGGGCTGTGCCTACCGTAGATGCCATAAATACCTATTTCGAACAACCTAATATTCCTATTGGTGCTGTTAAAACATATGGGGTTTATAGAAATTCTAAGTACGCAAAAATTATATCAGAGGAGTTTCCGCAAGACATTGGCTTAGGAGAAAATGCACCTGACGCGGTATCGCTTTATCGACAAATTTTGAGTAGCCAATCGGACACAAGTGTTGTGATTGTAACTGTTGGTTACTTATCGAATTTATCAAATCTTCTTAACAGCCCACCTGACAATATAAGTCCACTAAATGGCGTAGAACTGGTAAGACAAAAGGTAAAACACTTGGTATGTATGGGTGGTAGATATCCTTATTTTCAGGAGATTGGCAAGTGGGGTAATTTTAAGCCGGATCCTGACGCCATTGTGAAAGTGAGCAAAATGTGGCCCACGCTTATTACGTTTACAGGTGGTGGTGATTTTGCTGACCTTATTAAAACTGGAAGCCCCTCGTTTAATCACAAGTCTAAAACTGACCTTGTAGCTAGGTCATATAACATTTTTCTGGAAGGCTGGAACAGAGACTGGCACCATAGTGCTGATTTAATAGCTGTGTATGTTGCTGTAAGAGGATATAATGATTTTTTCAAGCTACATACCCAAGGTTATAATCACATTTTTGAAGACGGAACGCTTATGTGGCGTTTACAGCCAAACGAACCTAGGCATCAGCTTGTTAATGAATTCAAAGAAGGCGTTTCTCCTTCTACGGCAGCTGTAGAATTTGATAAACTAATGAACCTCGCTAATAAAGAAATGAAATAAGAGTATGTATGAGTGATTTTATAAAACACAAAATACCACTCTCAATCTTTCTTCCGCCAATAATTAGCCAATAAAGAACCTGAGATATTCATCCATGGGCTGAAAACTGCGGCTGCTAAACCTACCGTTGCTAATTTACCCATGACACCAGCCAAGCCTGCTGCCATGCCTCCATTTTGAAGACCTACTTCAAGGGCGATTGTTCTTGCGTCGTTTTTATTGAGCTTTAATATTCTGCTAAGCGAGTAACCTAAGGTATAGCCCAAAGCGTTTTGAATAATAGCAACTAAGAACAGTATTAAGCCTATTTGCATAATATTTTCTTGACTAGCTGCTGTAGTTACCAATGTGAAATACACAATTCCAAACATCGAAATTAAAGGCATGAAGGTTGGCAGTTTGGGCTGCCGCTTAGAAACATGGTAGTAAACAACACCAAAACTGATAGCTCCTGCTACGAAATTGACCATTTCTAATAATTGAACCGAAAGACCAGAAAATGTGGTAGAAATATATGCCCATCCTCCGAAAATCATGGCAACTAGCCATACCATAGAAAAAACAGCAGCCACATAGACTTGCTTCTTAAACATAGGCGAATATGTCCGCAAAGCTTCCGCCAAAAGAGCCGCACCAATAGGCACAATCACAATTTGAATAATTTGAAAACACATGCTTAGGAAATCTATTTCTACATAAGTTCCTGCTAAAAGTGTCATTAATAAAGGCGTCATAACAGGAGCAAGTAAAGTCGCTACCGCTGTTAAAGTAACCGAGAGTGGTAAATTAGCTTTTGCCAAGAAAACCATAACATTGGAAGCTAAACCGCTGCTACATGAGCCTATTAAGATGATTCCTGCGGCTACCTCTGGCTCAAAAGAAAACACTTTGGTTAATCCATAACCAGCTAAAGGCATAATGGTAAATTGACAGATTACGCCAATCAATACACCTTTCCCCATTTTGCCAATGCCTGAGAAATCTTTCAAACTCATTTGGGTACCCATCCCAAACATCACCAACTGAATTACTATCAAAATGAGCCACTTGTTTCGCATGTCAAAGTCACCAATATGCAGAAATGTAGACGGGTAAACCATGCCACAAACAATAGCCACGATAATCCAGACGGTGTAACTGTAATTTTTTAATGCCGAAACCGCACCAACCCCTACAGCAAAAGAAACAATGCCCACAACTGCAAAGAGTTTTGTCAAATCCGATGCATCTAAAAACAGGCTAATAACTAGCCCAATGACCGATAATGCTGCTATCCAAAGTCCACTACGTTGTAATAAAAGCATCTTACAATACGGTTGATAAATACTCCATCGCTATCCCTGGACTTGCCAAAATAGGCACCTTTTTATCATCTTCAGATAGCTGGCCTACCACGCGTGCCATTGATGCCTGAGCCAATAAAATCACATCTACTTTAGTCGATAATTCTATGAGTGCTTCCGCCACCATTTTGTCGTGCACTTCTGGTTTACCACCCATTAAAGCTTCAAAAGCCCCTTCACAGAGTTTTGAGGTTAATTCTATTTCTTTTCCTGCCTTTTGAGCTCTTCGGAGTACTAAGTCACTTGTTGGCCCTAAAGTAGTTGGCAGCGTAGCCACCACACCTATTTTCGTTCCCATTGCCACGGCTTTATCTGCCATTGGCTGGTCTACCCTAAGTACAGGTACCCCCGTTAATCCTGCCGCAGTTTCTACCGCCGACCCTATGGAAGAACAAGTTACCATGATATAATCTGCTCCTGCTGCCTCTGCAGAACCCACATAGTCTACCACGCGTCTGGCTGTGTCTTGGGTAAACTCGTTTCTAGCTATCGTATTTTTTATCAAACTGTCATCCACAATATTAAAAACCTTAATATCCTTACCCTCTAGGTATTGGTCTATCAGCTCTTGAAATACCGGCACCAGTGTGGCCGACGTGTGAATTAGTCCTAATGTCTTGCTCATAATTTTAAGTATTTTCGTTTAATTTCCTTGTCTTAATAGTTCAAAGTAGGTTTCATCACCTACTTGTCCACCTTTCAAATTGATTTGCATTTTATTCACTGGCGAGTTGCTAGCATAGGCCACACAGAGTGGTGCTCCCGGAAAAATCGGTGCAATCATCTCTACCGCTTCTATGCCTAAGTTTTTCGCTACATAGCCAGAAGTGTCACCACCAGCTATTACTAACCTGCTAATCGGTACTTTTTCTAATGCTTTTCTGGCTGCAGTGCCTAAGACCTTCCCAAACTTGCTGGCTATGTTTTCATCCGAAGCATATATTTTTGTTTTGGCCAAACGTGGGTCATTTGGTCCTTTGCATGTATGCAAAATGACGCTTTTACCCTTTAATAGCGAAGCCGCCATTTTGCTGGCATAATCGGCTATTCTGGAAGCTGTGTTTTTTGGGTCTAATACATCTGGGTCAACCTCTACTTCATCAAAACCGTTTTCTACAGCCCATGTAATCTGCTCACCTGTAATGGGTGAACAACTACCAGAAAGCACTATTATGGCGTTTTCTGATTTAATAATCTCCCAGTTTATTTTCTCTTTAAATATCCCTTGTTCCGCCCAAAAGTTTCCCAAAGCCTTGGCAATGCCAGATGAACCTAAAGAAAATAAGGTTTCAGTTTTGGACGCTAGCCGCTCAAATGTTTCTCCAATCTTTGCCAATTGGCTTTCATACATGGCATCAAAAAATATCACCTTTGTACCTTCTGAAATTAGATGGTCAATCTTTTGCGAAACTTTATCAATCTCCCCATCAATATCGACCAAATCTATCAAGCCACTCTTACCGCCGTATTGCTTAGATAAATGCAATTTTAAATCGGATTCATCAGCAGGCGTAGTAGGATGTTTACTCATAGATGGATGGCGGTCTAATCTATAAATATCTCCCTTAGAACCAGCTCCCATGCGAGCATATAAATTGCCAAAAGCCGAGTATCTACCTAAGTGAGGTGCAGCTACCAAAATAGGTACAATAGTTTGACCAAAAGTTCTTTTTCCGCAGTCAATTGCGGTGCCAAGATTACCAATTTCTACAGATGAATCAAAAGTAGAACACACTTTATAATGCACATATTTGGGAGCCAAATTTTTAAAAGCTTCAAACGCAGGAAGCAGTTCAGCTTCCATTTCTTTAGGTGCCATTGCCCGTGTCAATCCTGCAATTCCGATGGCGTCTATATCTTTAAATTGTCCTAAAAGTTCTGGTGTAGGGATATCCAGAAACAGCACCGTTTTTAGTCCTGCTTTTGATAGAGATTCTAGGGCATCAGTAGAGCCCGTAAAGTCATCGCCATAAAATGCTATTTGGATGTTCATTACTTACTACCAAATTTTAGTACCGACTCTCCAAATTCTTTATAATCCTTGGCTGTTTCTTGTAGTGTTTTGCCATCCACAGCACCTTTCCATGCCTGTTTTAAAGCTCTCACGCCTCCAGCAGGGCCAGATGGATGAGCCATTATACCGCCACCAGCCATGTAAAGTAAATCGGTAGTTTGTGTTCTCTTGTACGTTTCAAAAGCTTGTCCGCCCCATTGGCCAGAGGATACTACCGGTAAAATGCCTTGCTCTTTGATAAAAGGCTTCAAACATGAGTTTATAGAGCGAACCACAGAATCATCCGACTCCCAAAATTTATTTTCAATGCCGTTGACATGCAATTGGTCTACACCTGCAAGCCGCCATATTTTTGAATATGCAGGAAAATTGATACCCAAAAGAGGGTGACGGTTTAACATGCCGTAACCATTTCTGTGACCATGAATTGATAACTCACCCATCTCACTAATTTTCTTTGTAGCAGCCCAACCCACGCTGTTAATACTAATCATGGCACAGGAGCCACCGTGTTTTACAATCCACTCATATTGGCTTTGCATTTGGTCTATGTCGCCACTGATATTATAGGCGTACATTACTTTTTTGCCTGTTTTATCTTGATGAGTATTAATTACTTTTTGAATCATTTCTACCCTTTTTTCAAAAGGAGAGTTGGCGGTAGAAGTCATTAATTCATCGTCTTTCACAAAATCAATTCCTGCTTCGGCTAATACTTTTACTAGGTCTGCTGTGTATTCTGGCGTTAAGCCCACACTTGGTTTTATGATGGTACCAATCATGGGCCTATCGGCTTCTACACTCGCTAGTTCTTTAGTTCCCTTTATTCCAAATCGGGGGCCTTTGAATTTATCGGTAAATGACTTAGGTAGTGTGAAATCATCTAGTTTCAAACCGGTAAATTGTTTGAGCTCGTATAGGTTTCCTTGTAAAGTAGAGACTAAAGCAGGCACATTAGTACCAAAGTTTTCTTCCGACCATGAGACCGTAATCTTTGCTCTTTTGAAGGTCATATTTGAACCAAAATCACCTGGCAAACTCGGCTGAGAGACTGATTCTAATTCCTCAATTTGCTCTACACGAGCAGCAAAACGGGCTTTTAATTCGTCAGATTCGCCGGGAACAGAAACGAAAGTTCCACTTGATTGTTCGCCAGCTAAAACGTGTGCAGCTTCTTTTAAATCATAACACGTTTCTACTAAATAGGTAGCCGTAATACGTTCCATTTTATAAGGGTCAAAGTTTCTTATTTTATCGCTAAAAAATATTTAAGGTCTTGCTAATATGATTTTGAGAACCTTAATTTGAAAAGTAAAGAAAGCAAATTAATCGTAAATAAAAGAAATTAAACGATAGTTGATTTTGCACGAACTATAATTTCAAAAAGCTTAGATTAGCGATTTGAAACCAAGACGAATTATACAAAAACTGTAGAAAACAGGGACATAAGAGCTCCTAGGCATAAGCTGGATTATACACCTTAAAGTTATTATAGTGAAGAACTTAATGTTAAAATGAGCAACTCTAATTAAGCTTAAATTATCAATTGATTAAGCTACGTTTTCATGATTCAATTTTTACCCTAAAATATTCAATTATTCGACCCAAAAAAATCTTCAAATGAGAAAAAAGCTTCTAAATGTCCTTATTGGCTTGTCTGTTTTCACCAGCAACGCTACAGCACAGTCACAAGATGCATCTTCCTTAAAACTCTGGTATAATACACCTGCCAATTCTTCTATCAAAGATGACATTAGCACGTATAAAGATGATGCTGAATGGCTAAAAGCACTTCCGCTTGGAAATGGGGCTTTGGGTGTAATGGTATTTGGCGATGTCAACAAAGAAAGAATTCAGCTTAGTGAAGAAACCATGTGGTCTGGCAGCCCTGATGACAATGACAATCCGGATGCTTTCAATTCACTTTCGGAAATTAGAAGCTTACTGTTTCAAGGGAAATATAAAGAAGCCACAGAGCTTACCAACAAGACACAAATATGCATAGGAAGTGGTTCTGGGAAAGGTCAAGGCTATAAAGTGCCTTTTGGAAGTTTTCAGACTCTGGGTGATTTGTGGTTAGATTTTAACAAAAATAAAACCTATACAAACTACCATAGAGAGCTAGATTTAAATGAAGCCGTAGTACGAGTAAGTTATAAGCAAGACGGTATAAAGTTTAAAAGGGAAATATTTACAAGTGCCCCTGACCAGGTCATGGTGGCCAAATTTACGGCAGATAAAAAGGGGAAGATTTCATTCTCTTGTGGCATGGATAGGCCTGAACGTTTCACTACCTATTCAGAAGGAAACCAATTGGTTTTGACAGGTGCACTTTCAAATGGAAAAGGTGGTGACGGTTTACAATACATGGCGAGATTAAAAGCTGTGGCGAAAAATGGAACAGTTAGCAGTAAGGATGGAAAATTGACCATTTCTAATGCTGATGAAGTAACGCTTTACCTCTCTGTATCTACTGATTACAAATTAGAATATCCTACGTACAAGGGGAGAGACTATGAAAACATTACGAAGAGTAACATTGAAAAAGCTAGTCAAAAAACGTACAGCAAGCTATTAAACGAGCATATAGCCGATTATCAAAATTATTTCAAGCGAGTGAGTTTTGACATTACTCAGGGTGAAAAGGATTTAATACCTACCGATGAACGACTAATTGCCTTTAAAGAATCGCAGAAAAGCGACAAGCGTTTGGCGGAGCTTATGTTTCAATATGGTCGCTATTTGATAATTTCATCCTCTCGCCCTGGCACTATGCCAGCCAATCTTCAGGGGATTTGGTCTAATAAAATTAAAACGGCCTGGAATGGCGATTATCACACTAATATCAATCTCCAAATGAATTATTGGCCTGTGGAATCAACCAATTTGCCAGAAATGCATTTGCCCTTATTTGACTTGATTGAGTCATTGGTAGAGCCAGGTTCTAAAACTGCCAAAACGCATTACCATGCAGATGGATGGGTGGTACACCCTATTACCAACGTTTGGGGTTACACCTCACCGGGTGAAGCTGCTAGCTGGGGAATGCATACAGGTGCGGGAGCATGGATTTGTCAGCACATTGGCGAGCATTATGCTTTTACTGGCGACAAAGATTTTCTGAGAAGAATGTATCCTACGTTGAAATCTTCAGTTGAGTTTTCGCTTAGTTGGTTAGTCACAGACCCAAAAACAGGACTTTTGGTTTCTGGCCCTGCCGCTTCTCCAGAAAATTCATTCATAACTCCTGATGGCAATAAAAGTCAAATTAGCATGGGACCTACACATGACCAGCAAGTTATTTGGAGTCTGTTTGATGACTTCATAAAGGCTTCAAGTGAGTTAGGAATAGCAGATGAGTTTGTAACTAAAGTAGCAAATGCACAAAAGCAATTGCTAGGTTATAAAATTGGAGACGACGGAAGGTTAATGGAATGGGCAAGTCCATTTGAAGAAGCTGATGCTGGTCACCGTCACATGTCACACTTATTTGCTTTGCACCCTGGTTCGCAGATTAACGTTTTAGAAACACCTGAGTTTGCAGAAGCCGCAAAGAAGTCTTTGAAATTCAGATTGGCAAATGGTGGCGGTCATACGGGTTGGAGTGCCGCATGGCTGATAAGTTTATATGCTCGCCTATTAGAGCCCGAAAAGGCTCTTGAAAATGTAAATCGTGTATTTCTTAAAAGCACCAATCCCAACTTATTTGGAAGTCATCCGCCATTTCAGATGGATGCCAACTTTGGTTTTACTGCAGGTGTTTCTGAAATGTTATTGCAGAGTTACAAAGGTATTATCCAGTTATTACCTGCTTTGCCAGCAGAATGGAGCGAGGGAAATGTCAATGGTTTAGTAGCCAGAGGTGGTTTTGAATTAAATATGAATTGGTCAAACGGAAACTTAAAAGGAGCTTCTATTAAGTCAAAACAAGGAAACCCTTGTGTACTTCAAACCAAGGAGGAAATAGAAGTGAAGGATGCTGAAACGGAAGTCTCAAAAGTTATAGTCAATAATCAAGTTTATTACAGAACTTCGTTCAATACAGAAGTAGGAAAGAGCTATGAGGTAGAAAAGAAGAATTATTGATAAGAAACAAAAATAGTACCTTGAAATAGCAATTTTCACACCGAAGGAATTCTGGTTTGCAACATTTATCACATAAAGAAATACCTTTCGGGTAGATATTTGTAGCATGATGAATACAATTCAAAATCATTGGGACGCTGTTTATAAAACGAAAGAACCTGACCAGGTTAGTTGGACACAGGAGGTGCCGCAAACATCTTTAGACTTTATTAGTTCTTTTGGTTTAGCAAAAACGGCAGAAATTATAGATGTGGGTGGTGGCGACAGCAAACTAGTCGATTACTTGCTTGAGGAAGGTTTTGAAAACATTACTGTGCTTGACATATCTGCCGAAGCACTTGAGAAGTCAAAGAAAAGGCTGGGAGATAAAGCTCGGAAGGTAAATTGGGTTGTAAGCGATATTACAGAGTTCAAACCTGATAGATTTTTTGATGTATGGCATGATAGGGCTGCTTTTCATTTCTTAACAAATAGCCACCAAGTTTCTAAGTATTTGGCTACAGCACGCTATTCCGTTTCAGGATTCATGACCATTGGTACTTTCTCAGAAAATGGACCTTCAAAATGTAGCGGTCTGGAAATTCAACAATACAGCGAAGATAAATTGACAGCCGAACTTCAGAATGGCTTTCAAAAAATAAGATGCATAACGGAAGAACATATAACACCATTTGACACCGCACAAGACTTTTTGTTTTGCAGCTTTAGAAGGTATCAATATTGAAAACTTTCATTGAGACTGACCATTTGTCCCTATTACAGCGAAGCCCTCAAAGTCAAATAAAACGGAACTTCAATATGTTCTTTAGTATTATTCTGAATCAACTGGGCTGTTTTCTGACCCATCATCTGAAAGTCTGTGGAGATGGTGGTGATGCCGTTTAGTATCACTTTTTTAAGCGGTGTTTCGTTATAAGAAATAACGCCCACGTCTGTTCCGACCTTAAAAGGCGAGGCAATCGCTTTTTCTACCAAGGATATTAAATCGCTCTCTGTAATGCTGATATAGGCCACGCCTTTTTCAATTTCCTCTTCTGATAAACCACTGATAGCTTCTAGTTCAAACGAATATTGCTCGCAAAAGCGAGATAGTCCAGCTAGTATTTCTTTAGGGTGATGTGCATCTTCAGGGAATATTATTTTTATCTTTTGATACTTCGCAAGGGCGTTTAAAGCCTGCTCCATGGCATTGAAAATGTCTGCTTTGAAGTTTTGACACACGGCACCATATTCGCCTTTGATTCCTTGAATAGGCTTATCTACCACAATTAGCTTTTCACTTGGTATTTCTGAATTGATAAATTCATGTATCCTTTCGCTCCCTTCCGTAAAATGCGGAATGACTACATAGTGGGTGTAGTTCTGATTGTTGTTTTGAAGGAGCTTTTTGAAATAGTTATAGTCGTTATTATAAACATAAAAGTCTATGAAAACTGTTTCGTCTAAGGAAGCTACCAGTGAGTCATATATGATTTTTTTATGAGCGTTTAACTTATTTGCCAGTAAAAGAATGTTTGGCTGTGGGTGGTAGGTAGTGCTTTTTATAAAGTAACTCTTACCCGGTACGGAATCTAAGATTCCCATTTTCTTTAAATACTTATACCCTTTTTCTGCAGTATCTCTTGATATATCGCAACCATAGCTTAATTCATTGATAGAAGGAAGTGTTTCATCTTTCTCCATAGCCGACTTGCTAATGGCTGCCAAAATTGAATTGGCAAGCTGAAGATATTTGGGCGTAGCCGAATAACCATCTATCGAAATTAGCTCTATTAAAGGGTGTTCTTTCATTTATTATTTCTAAGCTTTTGATAGGGATGGTAAGGGGTCAATAAAGATACTATTCTTTCCAATACTTTTCAAGTGCGGTTCGGCCACTTTAGAGAACTGGGATAGTTGTGGGCTGCATTTCGTGTAAAAGTGGACTAAGACAAATTTGAGCTATCGTTTTGTTTCTATTTTCGTCTAAATGTCGCAATAAATGAAAATAAAAGAAAGCAATAGAAAGTAGTAAGGACTTTATTTCGTCTTTTATTTTCTAACGTCCTTCTCGTTCTGAACTTAGATTATTTGTTATTAATATACTTATCGTTGGTTTATATGATACTTAGTGTTCGAATAGTACAATAATTTACGCTAAATAGTTGAAAAACGTACTTGCAAAATACATGACGGTTCAGGATGGCTCAGGATGGTCTACTCAATGGAGACGTTTACTTTTACCTAGTAAATACTATACTTTTTAACCAGAAAATCACATTTCTAATGTAAACCCGAATATTATGAAGTCAACTCTATTTATTAAATACCTCAGGTATTTTACTATTTTTTTCTTTTCCTTTTGCGTTTTGCAAGGTTTTAGTCAAACAAAGCTTGTAACTGGAAAAATTACAGACGAAACAGGCGAGCCTTTAACGGGCGTGTCTGTGGCAATGAAAGCAAGTACGGTCGGTACATTTTCAAATCAAGAAGGGCTTTACAGCATTAGTGTTCCCGATAATGCAGTGTTAGTATATTCTTTCATTGGAATGAAAACGCAGGAAATTACACTTGCTAACCAATCAAATATTGATGTGGTAATGACAGATGACTTCATCGATTTGGTGGAAGTAGTGGTGGTGGGTTATGGTACACAGAAAAAAGTCAACCTCACTGGTTCTGTCGATGATGTTTCTGGTAAAGTCTTAACCACAAGACCGCAAACAAACTCTGCCAACTTACTTCAAGGTCGTCTTACTGGCGTGGTGGTAACACAGCCTGGTGCAGAGCCTGGTTTGAATACGCCAAACATACGAATAAGGGGAATGGGCTCTTTTGGAGCAGGTAACGACCCTTTAATTTTGATTGACGGTGTTTCAGGCTCCCTTTCAAACCTTTCTCCAGCAGATATTGAAAGTGTTTCTGTTTTAAAAGATGCATCTTCGGCAGCTATTTACGGTGCACGTGCTGCCAATGGTGTGATTTTGGTGACTACCAAAAAAGGTAAAAAAGGTGCTCCAGTAATTACAATTAGTAGTAATATCTCTGTTCAATCGCCTACAAGATTGCCAGATTTGATATCAAACTCTGCCGAGTACATGGAAATGCTAAATACGGCATCTGCCAATGATGGAAAAGCATTACCATATACACAGGCAAACATTGATGCTTACCGTAATGCACCAGCAGGAAGCAGCGAGTATCCTAATTTTGATGCTATTGATTATTGGTTTAAGAATGCTACGGTTACAAATAATAACTTGTCTATATCTGGTGGTGGCGAAAAGAATACATACAGTGTTTCTTTCAATGCTCTTAACCAGAATTCTATGATTCCGGGCTATAAGTTTGACCGTTATAACGGTTTGGTGAAAAATGACCTGGAGTTAAGTAAGTGGTTAACCATTGGAACCTCCGTAAATCTAACGAGTAAATATACAGGTCAGCCAGCGGCCAACTCACTATTTACGCCAATGTACATTTATACTACTAGCCCTCTTAATGAGCCTTTCCTTCCAGACGGAAGCGGTCGGCCAGTAACAAGGTCTTATGCTGGGGAAGCTCCTATACGTGGTAGACCAAGTCTTCAAGAAACGTTTTTGATGGGAAATCAGTACTACAAAGAGATTAATTTAAACCCTCAGATTTATGTAGACTTCATGCCTTTTAAAGGCTTCAAATTAACCACAAAAGCCGCTGTAAACTATGTAGACATATTCTACAAAATGCATCAGCAAAATTATACGGCTTATTCATTACATGAAAAAGACCCTGTAACAGGAGATTACCTTGCTATCCCTAAAAATGCGGATGTTTTAGGTGTGACGGATGATTATTCTAAAGATTATACCAAGACATTTTACTCGGTAGCTACCTATGAGACTACACTTGCAGATGACCATGATGTAATGCTTTTGGGAGGTTATGAGCAGAATAGTTTCAGACATCAGCAGCTAAGAGCTACACGTTCTAATACGGTAAATCCTGACCTTACGGAACTACAAGCGTATACCGCAACAAATCAAGAATTATTCAAACAAACGGCTAGAATGTTAGGCTATAATGCTCCTTATGAGTGGTCGTTACAGTCTGTATTCGGTCGTGTTAATTATTCTTTTAAACACAAATATTTGCTGGAAGGTAATATCCGCTATGATGGAACATCTAGAGTATCGCCTGATTATAGATGGGGGGTATTTCCTTCAGTATCTGCTGGTTGGGTAGCTTCAGAAGAGAGTTTTATAAAGGATAAAGTAGACTGGATTAGCAATTTGAAATTGAGAGGTTCATATGGTGTTTTAGGAAACTCTGACATTGGTCCTTATGCATATCATGACAATCTTGACATTACAGTAGCATATCCTTATGGCTCTTCATTAACACAGGGAGCGGTGGTTAATACTTTTAGAGACCAAAGTTTAAGATGGGAAACCACCAGAATTGCAGATATAGGTTTTGACTTAGAAGTTAAGAACGGATTATTCGGAGTTACTTTTGATTGGTTTGATAAGTTCACATATAACATTCTTGCCAAACAGCCTATTCCTGCTAGTATGGGATTGTCAGACCCTACTCTTAATGATGGAAAAATGCGTAACCGTGGCTATGAGTTGTCATTGAAACACCGTAATCGTATAAACGATTTAAACTACAATGCCTATTTCCAGCTGTCGCAATACAAAAACGAGGTAGTTCATATTAGCTCTCCAAGTATTGGAAACACTATAAGAGCCGTAGGTTTCCCTTACAACCAAATGAACTTATACATTTTTGATGGTATCATTCAGGAGTCAGATATTTCTAATGCTTCATTGCCAACCAGTACTTTAAATCCTAATAAAAAACCAGGTGATTTAAAGATGAAAGACCTTAATGGTGATGGTGTTATTGATGGTGATGACCGTCAGCCGGTCAATGGTTTGTATCCTAAATTTGCTTATGATTTCGGTGTTAATTTTGATTACAAGCAGTTTGGCTTAAACATTTTCTTCCAAGGAATAGAAGGTCAAAAATCAGTAATGTCTTACTGGGGACCACAGCCATTTGCTGGAGGAATGCCGCCAATGACAAAGTGGAGAGACGCATGGACACCTGAAAATCCAAGCAATGTACTTCCTGCATTACATACAGACGGATATGCTGGTGTAAACAGTTATAGCAACTCTACCTATTTCTTACAAGATGGCTCTTATTTACGCTTAAAAAGTGTCATGCTGTCTTACGCCATTCCTAATAATATTACCAGTAAAATTAAAGCTAAAGATTGTACAGTTTTTGTGTCGGGTGACAACCTGTTAACATTTACGAAGTTTGAAGGGCAAGACCCAGAGCGTTCACTAACCTCTTATACGAATGTTTACATGTCGTATCCGCAAGCTCGAATCTTAAACTTTGGCTTAAATCTTAAATTCTAAAAAAGTACTACAATGAAGAATAAATATAAAATTTCACAATTTTCTATTACCATCTTGCTGGTCTTTTTCTTGACAACTTCTTGTGAGAAAGACTTTCTAGACAAAAATCCACTGGACAGTGTTGCCAGTCAGGGTTTCTGGAAAACTAAAGCAGATGTAGAAACGGGCTTGGCTGGCGTGTATTCACGTTTACAAGATAACTTCTTAGGTTATGAAAGAATCTATTTTGAGGGTCTTACAGACAATGCTTACAGCGTTATAAATTTTAACCAACGAAACATTTTTGAAATGACCTTGGGGAATATTTCACCTACCACGGGAGGTGCTATTTCAAACATGTATTCGTCGCCATATCGTGCCATTACCAGTTGCAATGTGTTTCTCGACAATGTAGACCAAGCTCAGGCAAACGTAACGGCAGCTCAGTTAGATATCTATAAAGCAGAGGTAAGATTTATCAGAGCTTTGAGTTACTTTGATCTGGTTCAGCTGTTTGGCGAAGTACCTTTATATAAGAAGTATTTTGCTACTATAGATGAAGGTAGAATAGCAAAAAGCAGTGAAGAAGAGATTTATGCATTAATAGAAGAAGACCTAAACTTTGCAATTTCAAAATTACCAGACACTAAATATGCTGGTCATGCTGTAAAGGGAAGTGCACAGGCTTTACTGGGTCGTGTATTCTTAACGCAAGAAAAATGGAATGACGCTGCCAGGGTTTTAAAACAAGTGATTGATGGTGGAAATTTCCAATTGGCTAATAGCTACAATGAAATATTCTTAGAGAATGGACAAGCAAATCCGTCAATAAACTGTGAGATTATGTTCTCTACCAATTATGCCATTGGTAATCCACAGCGTTCTTCTCCTCAGCCAGCAGGTTATGAAATAGAAATGGCAAACTGGGCTCTTTTGCAGCCTTTTAAAAGTTTTGCGGATAGCTATCAAATGGCAGATGGGAAAATGGCAAATAGCACATCGCTTGATACTACCAATTATGCTAACCGTGACCCTCGTTTATACATGACTATGAAGTTGCCAAGTGAAACATGGACCAACCCGACTACGCAAGTAGAGCAGGTGATTGACAATCCAAGTTTAACTGGTTTCATTATGGAGAAATATGTAGACCTTAATAAGGTGCCAATTTCAGGTGCTACGGCTCCTACATCGCATCAAGATTATGTTCACCTTCGTTATGCTGATGTACTTTTAATGTATGCTGAGGCCAAAAACGAAGCTTCTGGTCCTGATGCCACCGTTTATGCGGCTATTGACCAAGTTCGTGCTAGACCTACAGTGAATATGCCTCCTGTAGCACAAAGCGAATACAGCACTAAAGAAGCCTTACGTCAATATATCCGTGACGAGCGTAGAGTGGAGTTGGCTATGGAAGGTCTGCGTTATTTTGATTTAAAGCGTTGGGAATTGGCTGAATCAAAACTTAACGGCATGCCTACGGTTGGCTCACAGCCAATGCAATTTTTGTCAAAAAATTACTTACTGCCTTTACAGCAAAGTGAATTAGATAGAAATCCAAACCTAGTACAGAATCCTAATTACTAATAACCTAGTTTAAGTTTACCTGAAGTGTGTTTGGGGGGGAGAAGTTTTACTTCTTCCCCTTTTTTTGTTCTATAGCTTTTAGCTTAGAGAATAATCAAAAGCTTGATAGGCTTTTTTGAGTAAAATACTTTAAGTCATTTTTTGGAACTGAATAACAAATGCTTTTGGTTGTGTTCAATAAATGCTACATCTTACAGATAAAGAAATATAGGATAGTACTATAATGAAGGAATCATTAAGCAAATTTATTTCATCATTGAATACTTATAGCCGAGAGGAAATTAAGGCTATTGTGGAAAACACCAAAGTTGAATTTTTCAAAAAAGGAGAAGTCATTCTTAGGGAAAATGAAGTTTGTAATAAGTGTTATTTTGTTTTGGAGGGGAATGTAAGGCAATATCAATTAGTAGATGGTGTGGAGAAAACTACGGCGTTTTTTTTAGAAGGCCAGGCTGCCATTTCATACGATAGTTATATAGAAAAAAGACCTTCATTGTATTATTTATCTTGTGTGGAGAATTCTATTTTAACCGCAGGAACAAGAGAACAAGCCGAAAAGACACAAGAGGAGTTTCCAAAATTGGAATATTTACTTCACAAGCTGATGCCTATAGATTATTCTAGGATTCAAAACCACTTATCCTCCTTAATTAATAAATCACCAGAAGATAGGTATTTGGAATTGATGGAAAATCAACCAAGCTTATTAAATAGAGTCCCTTTGCATCAATTAGCCAGCTACATTGGTGTTACACCTGAGTCTTTTAGTAGAATAAGAAAAAGGATTACACAGAAAGGTAAATCTATATAACCCTTTTTTAGAGGTTTTTTATTTCTTGAATTTAATCAGGGCAGCTAAACTGAGTAGGCCAATAATTATTTCTATAATGGTGGCATAAAGCAATGAATTATGAGGGGGTCCGTCAATAATAATTCCCAGCGTACGCGATAAACCTACAGAAAGATAAATAAGGCTTGATAAGGCAAGGGAGGTTTGGGTTAATTTATCCATGAATACACCCATGAGTATTATAAGGCCTCCTGATGACAATAAACCACCAAATGCTCTGAGTTCGCTTAGCAAGCTTACATTTTTTTCATTTAAATTGATGCCTGCAGAGGCTTCAAAAGCTATAGGTGCAAGCAGTAAAGCTCCACCTATTCCAATTCCTACAATCCCCGAAATAACTAACAAGGTTTTTACTGATTTTGATTTTTTCATTTGATTTACTTTTAAATTCTTTTGCAAATGTCCCCCTTGGAAAAATAGAATCTCTTGACTTTGGGTAAGTTCGTCAGCTGTTAGTAAAATATTATGGAATGGGCTTGAGCTTAAAGAGGCTGGAAAAGCTCCAAAATACTTTGATTGAACTATGCATAGAAAAAACTAATGTCACGTAAGTCTCCAGAAAAGTGGAACTATAAGATTTAAATTTGTTACCTTATTTTGAGCTTTGACCGGCATTAAATGAACACCCAAAAAAAGATGGAACATAAACATACAGAAACAGAGCAAGGTTGCTGTGCTACAGACGAACCAGTTTTTAAAACAGCTCATAATCATGATGATGAACATGAGCACACTGCCAAAGGCGAGAGCTTGGTTAAAATGTTTTTGCCTGCCATTTTCTCATTATCGGTTTTACTCATAGCTATTGTTATAGATAACTTTTATCCGCAAACTTGGTTTAGGGGATGGCTGAGGGTACTTTGGTATGTAGCGGCATATTTGCCAGTTGGTTTTCCCGTCTTAAAAGATGCCCTAAAAAGCATTAAAAAGGGAGACCTATTTTCAGAGTTTTTGTTAATGTCTATTGCGACTGTTGGAGCATTTGCCATAGGCGAATATCCCGAAGGTGTAGCAGTAATGTTGTTTTATGCCGTTGGCGAAGTCTTTCAGTCAATGGCCGTTAAACGGGCTAAAGTCAGTATAAAAACACTCTTAGACCAAAGACCCGACGAGGTTACCATTCTTCAAAACAAGGAACCCAAAACCATCAAGGCCGTTAACGCAAAGATTGATGACATCATCCAGCTGAAAGCGGGAGAAAAGTTAGGGCTTGATGGCGTATTACTTTCTGAAAATGCATCTTTTAACACCGCTGCTCTCACAGGAGAAAGTAAGCCAGACAGCAAAACTAAGGGAGAAACGGTTTTGGCAGGAATGATAAACCTAAATACCGTTTCACAGGTAAAAGTGACTACAGCGTATACGGATAGCAAGCTGAGCAAAATACTAGAAATGGTACAAAACGCTACATCCCAAAAAGCACCAACAGAGCTGTTTATTAGAAAGTTTGCTAAAGTATACACACCTATAGTGGCTCTGTTAGCTTTTCTAATTTGTGTTATTCCATACTTTATTGTAGCTGATTATGACTTCAATCAATGGCTTTACAGAGCATTAATTTTCTTGGTCATCTCTTGTCCTTGTGCATTGGTTATCAGTATTCCTTTAGGTTATTTTGGTGGTATAGGTGCTGCCAGTAAAAACGGAATTTTGTTTAAAGGAAGTAACTTTCTTGACATTCTGGCGAATATCCAAAACGTGGTGATGGACAAAACAGGTACCATGACCGAAGGCGTTTTCAAGGTGCAAGAAGTATTGATATATCCTGAGTTTGACCAAACTGAAATCTTACAAATGGTAAATGCCTTGGAAAGCCAAAGTACGCACCCTGTAGCCACAGCTATTCATGATTTTGTAGGAACAATAGACCGTGACGTAGAGCTAGAAAATGTTGAAGAAATAGCAGGACATGGCTTAAAAGCTACTGCCAAAGGCAAAGAGTTATTAGTGGGGAATTTTAAATTGATGGATAAGTTTGACATCAAATACGACCTTGACCCAAAAACTATTGTTTATACTTTGATTGCGATAGCTTATGATAATCAATTTGTGGGTTATTTAACCATTGCGGATAGCATCAAAGAAGACGCCAAAAAAACTATAAATAAATTGACCGCCTTAGGTGTGAAAACCACCATGCTGAGTGGTGATAAAAGTAACGTGGTACAGCATGTGGCTGAAAAACTGGGCATTGCCAGTGCATTTGGAGGTTTACTGCCAGAAGATAAAGTAAACAAGGTCAAAGAGATTATTGCCCGAAAAGAGACGGTTGCTTTTGTGGGTGATGGCGTAAATGACGCCCCAGTGATAGCTTTAAGTCATGCAGGCATTGCGATGGGCGGACTTGGTAGTGATGCCACCATTGAAACTGCGGATGTGGTGATACAAGACGACAAACCAAGCAAAATACCTATGGCAATAAACATAGGAAAGCAGACCAAAAAGATAGTTTGGCAAAACATCACCATGGCCTTTGTGGTAAAAGGAATTGTTTTGGTTTTAGGTGCTGGCGGTTTGGCTACTATGTGGGAAGCTGTTTTTGCTGATGTAGGTGTGGCACTTCTTGCCATTTTGAACGCAGTAAGAATCCAAAATATGAAGTTTGACTAAAACGCTTTGACGAAAATGCTGTTTTGCTTAGAGCAAATTAGAATTAAAACTCGCCCTTCTTTCTTCGTCCTAAAGTCATACAAATTACGCCTAGAAGAATTAGTCCACTGGCAATAACAGAGGAAGAGTCTAAAATCTCATCAGCAATGTAAAAACCAATGATGATGGCAACCACGGGGTTTACAAATGCATAAGTAGATGTTAAAACCGGAGGAGCATTATTTATAAGCCAAATGTATGCGGTATAGCCTATGAAAGAGCCTATGAAAATCAAATAAGCCATGGCCATCACAGTAGAGCTAGACATGGTTTGAACGGCAGATAGCTGATTACTTTCTAAAAACAGTGACGCCAATAAGGCAAAACTTCCCCCAGCCAACATTTGAAAACTTAAGCCTGCTATGCCCTTAGCCTGTGTTGTTTTTGTGCTCATTAGAGAGCCAAATGCCCAAATGAGCGAGCTGAAAAATACGATAAGAATAGGTATAACTTGAGCAGAGCTAATGCCACCTTTTAAGCCAAAAGGATTAAATAAAAATAGAACTCCACTTAATCCTATTAACATTCCAGAGCCAGATAAAAAGGAAGGTTTAGCTTTGCTAAAGAAAAAGAAATCTAAAAGGAACATCCAGATAGGTAAAAGTGCAGCTAAAAGTGCCACTAAACCAGAAGGCAAAAACTGAATGGCATAAGCCAGTGCACTAGTTCCAAACCCAGTCAAAAGCAATCCGATAAACAGACTTCCTTTGGCATCTTTTAAGCTAGGTAAGCTCTTTGTAAACAAAAGGAAAATAAATAGGATAGTACCACCAATAAAGAAGCGTAATCCGGTGAGTAGGAGAGGGCTGAGGTCTTCTAAACCGATTTTGACACCCATATAGGTGCTTCCCCAAACAATATAAACCAAAAGAAGGTTAAGGAAAAGGTTGCTTTTGTAGCTGTTGAAAAAGTTCATCAGATAAATTTACTACTATTTAAGCCAACAAAATTAGAAGAATAGCAAGCGTAAAAAGTTTAAGTCTAGTTTATTTTTAAAGGAGGCGGTTTTCTTTAAAAGAAACTTGGGAATAGTGCTATTAGCAAGGTTTTAAATTGGCGTATGCTTGTCTTGAAGCAAAAAATAAATGCCGTCAAACTTGACAGCATTTATACAAAATTAATAAACCACTTTTTTTATAGACTACTTGATTAATATCCAGGGTTTTGAGGATTTGGTTTCGATTGAATTTTAAAACTAGATACTTGTCCAAAGTCTTTGGTGAGTTTCTACTTCACTATTTGATAAAAAGTTTTACCACCTTTTTGATACTTTTTGCCACGATTTTCAATAATAGCTAGCTCTGTAATAGCGAGTATCCTATCCACAATTTCTGTGATAGTGTTATAATTTGGTAAATCGTCTCTTGAATAATTAATGTATGTATTGTTAAACGGAACATCCCATTTTCCGCGAGAAGGTAATTCTAAAAGAAGTTCTTCAGGTATTCCTTTTGTTCCGTTAATAACACCTATCAAACCACCACATGTGGCCGCTTGATTATCGCAATCGTAACCAGCACTAACTGAAATGCCCACGGTTTTACGGAAATCCCCTTGCCCATAAAGTATAGCCATTATTCCAGATAGACCATTAACTACAGAAGATAGGTAGGGCTCAGGAACCTTAAAGTCATCTACATATTCGTAATAATTTTCGTGAATTAATTGGCGTGTAGTACGCCAATCTTCGTTTTGCCCATGCCATTTAATAACGTCTAGCATTCCTCTTCTATACGGACTTGTTTCTGGTAAAGTATACGCAGCTTGGGCCACCAGTTTGTTAACATCTTTTTCGAAAAAGGCAGCACTGTACATTACAGCGTATGCTCTAGTGGCATGTACCGCCCAGTCGTCACACATAATTTTACCACCCCATTCGGCTCTTTGAGCGGCTTTATTTGGCATACCTGGATAAAATACGCTCCATATTTCATTCACTAATTGTGAGGTAATTCTGTACCAATGCGGGTTGTTCTCCTTATTTCCAGTATTGGGAGGTAGCATCCCTTCATCCATTAAGTCTCTTGCTTTTCTATTGGCACCCCAAATAAACCTATTGATGTGTTTTTTCCACATTTCAGTAATTTCCGCATAGTTTAGGTCTAAACCGTATTTTTCTACAGCGTGCAAGGTGACAAATTCTATATCGGTGTCATCATCGCTCCATGCACCTCCCATGGCATCGGCCATGATATTTCCATATCCACGTCTGTCGTTTCTGTTCATGAGTAAGTCTGCCACTTCTGGGTCATTGACGTTGTAGTAGCGGTCTATTAATATAGGTATTGGTTCATTTTTATAGGTGTTTTCAAACGGAAATCCGATATAGTTCCCTAACAACTGGCCAAGCCAATAGGCTTCTATTTTATCTCTGAGCTCCTCTTTTTCTATGCTTTGGCTCTGTCCATAAGAAGTATTACTAAGTAGGCAAAGATGAATTAAAACGAGCAGTGATATTTTTGAAAAGTTAGGATACGGCATAGGTCCAAGAATTAGACCGAATGGTCTTCTGTTAGTATTCATATTTTATTTAAATAGTATTGGAAATTAAATGTAATTAGGGTTGAGGTATAGGTTGTAAAATAAATGCCGTCAAATTTGACGGCATTTATACAAAACTAATAAACCACTCTTTTTATAGACTACTTAATTAATATCCAGGGTTTTGAGGCTTTAGATTTGGGTTAAGGTCAATCTCTTTTCTTGGAATTGGATAAAAATAATCTCTACTGGCGTCAAATTCAGGCCTCGGTTCAAGGGAGTTAGCACCTTTGAAAACTTGCTCGCCAAGGTTTCTTCTTTTTATATCATACCAACGTTTCCATTCAAAGGCTAATTCCAGTCTTCTGTCGTCCATCACTAAATCAATAAAATCTGCTTTATTTAAATTAGTAGGAACATCTTCCGGAAATGAGTTTAGGACACCCGCTTCATTTCTAGCTCTAGCTCTCACTTGATTTAAGTAGCGATAGGCTTCTGCGTTTGGTCCAGATATTTCTGCTGATGCCTCGGCGGCAATGAGTAATACTTCTGCATATCTGAAATCTGGGTAGTTGAAGTCAGAGGTTCTTCCATTTGTGCCGGAGTTGCCAGGAAATCTTCTCCATTTTGCAATGTGTGGTCTTGGTTCTGGAAATTCAGAATAAGGTACCACTTGACCATCTACTTTTAGGGTATCCTCAAAGCTTACTCTTTTTCTGTAATCACGATTATCCCAAGTTTCATATACCTTCATAGATGGTACCAATACACCATAACCCTGTGCTAAAGGGTGCCTAGTTCCTACCATTGGCCCCATACTATCATCGTTTTCAGGGTATGAAGAAATATTGCCCAGAAAGTCAACAGCAAAGATTGTTTCTTTTATTTGGTCACCAAGCTCTGCTCTATACAGGTCTTGAAAGTCTGATTCAAGTTTATATCCAAACCTATCTTTGTTGTCAATAACAAATTTGGCTTCAGTATACGCTTTTTGATAATCATGAAGCGTAAGGTATATAGACGCCAAATAGCTAGCGGCTGTTCCTGCAGTAGGTCTAGTTCTAATATCATTTGGCTGTTGGTCAGGAAGCCATTGCTTTGCAAATTCCATGTCAGCAATGAGCTTGTTGTAAATTTCTGCTTCAGGCGTCTTACTGATAGTTTTTACCGAACTAGGGTCACTAACAAATTGGTCAATGTAAGGAAGGTCTCCAAAGCATCTTACCAGATGGAAATAACAGAACGCCCTAACAAAACGAGCTTCGGCTATTAATGGGTTTATTTCGGCTTCTGGCAAATCTAAACTTAAGGCACCTGCTTCTGCAGAGTTCACAGCACTGATTACTTGGAACCAAATAGGCCAGAACCTAGCTACCATGCCATTGCTATCATCCATTTGAAAGTCGTTGATTTGAATCCTTTCAGGCGATGTACTTCTGTTGCCAATGTCTACCATGTCACTTTTTAGCATGATTGAACCTTGAAATTGTCTTCCAAATATGTTTTCAGAAGCCAATCCACTATAGCCACCGAAAATAGCACTTTCTACATCGGCTTTACTTCTATAAAAGCCCTCTGGTGAAAGTAAACCAACTGGATTTTCTTCTAAATCGGCACAAGAGAAACTTACGTTTACTAAAAGGCCAATTAATATGATTGTTATTAATTTTTTCATGTCTTTACTATTTATAAGCCTATGTTTAATCCTATGGTATATGACTTGGCATTTGGATAACTTCCGTAATCCAGACCAAGATTTCTATTTGAACTACTACCACTTCCTCCTGAGTTATAGTTTACTTCAGGGTCATATCCAGGATATTTCGTAAATGTTAAAATGTTTTGAGCACTCGCATAAATACGGAGCTTATTTAAGTGTAATTTATTAGCTACACCTGCAGGTAAGTTATATCCAATCGCAAGGTTTTTCAATCTTGCATAGCTACCATCATAAACCCATCTAGTAGATACTCTTTGTGCTCTGCTTGCCGAGCGAATAGGAATATCCGTATCAGTATTTGTTGGAGTCCATCTCTCTAAAGCTCTGGTAGTTGAGTTATATGAGCCACCCATGCTTTCTATTTCTAGTAATGAAAAGCTTAAAAGGTCGTTTCCTTGAGAGCCTTGAAAAAAGATACTTAAGTCAAAGTTTTTCCAATTGAAATTACTGGTAATTCCCCAGATAAAGTCTGGGTTTGGGTCACCTATAATGTCTCTGTCATCAGAATTAAGGACACCATCAGGCTCACCCGTTAATACACCATTTGCATCTTTAATACCGTTAATGTCTCTGAATTTCTCTCCACCAGCTAATTGCTCAAATCCTCCTCCTGGAAGAAACTCATCTCCAGCTTGGTACACTCCATCATATATCCAGCCGAAAAAACTACCTACTGGTGCACCAACTCTTAGTATTTGGGTATTACCTATACCTACCATATGCCCAGGACCTGATGCATACTGAATATCGGTGTCTTCTGGTAGTTCAAGCACTTTGTTTCTATTGGCTGAAATATTCAAATTGACATCCCACTTAAATTCGCCGGTTAAAATCTTTGAATCTAAACCAAGCTCAACTCCCTTATTACCAACCTTTCCTATGTTTTTGAGTTGAGTTTGAAAACCAGAGTATTCAGGCAAAGGAACGGCAAAGAGCAGGTCTCTGGTTATTTTACTATAATAGTCGGCTGTTACAGTAAATCTATTGTTAGCAAAACTGATGTCAGTACCAATGTCAAATTGAGCCGTAGTTTCCCATGTTAAATTATCATTGGCAACAGTTGTTGGCCTTACAGCATTAACTTGGCTTCCGTTAAGAATACTTAGTTCAGGAGAAAAACGGGCTAAAGTTTGATAAGGGCTAATGGCTTGATTACCTGTTAGACCATAACTAGTTCTGATTTTCCATGAGGTAAATGCATTGAAGTTTTGCATGAATTCTTCGTTCATGATGTTCCAAGCAAAAGCTCCTGATGGGAAAAATGCCCATTTGTTGTTTTTACTAAAGTTGGAAGAACCGTCATATCTACCCGTGAAAGTAAAAAGATACTTGTCTGCAAAACCGTAATTTACTCTACCAAAATAAGAGGATAACTGCGTGCTAGATGTTCCAGAGTTAGGAGCTTGATACACAGAACCCGCACCTAAATTCCAAAAAGAAAGAGCATCAGAAATGAATCCTTGACTTCTTCCTCCCCAGCCTTCACCGTTTGTTTTTTGATAAGAGTAACCTCCTAGAATGTTTACATTATGATTTTCAGCGAAGGTTTTATTAAATGTTAGGTAGTTTTCATTAATTACATTGGTGCTTTTGTTTCCATTCACGGTGGCATTGCCTCCAACATTTCTTCCTGCATTTAATGTTGTTGGGGTAAATGTAGCATAACGTAGATTATTGGTAGATGCTCCCAACGTAGTTCTGAATTTCAGGTTTTTCAATAAGTCGAAATCGGCAGAGAAGTTTACCTGTAATCTATCAGCAACAGTTTCATTTTGAGGTTCTCTTACCAAAGCATAAGGATTATCAATAGGGTCGCCTAAAAGAGCTGTGGTATATGTTCCGTCAGGATTGAAGATATCTTGGTTTGGCATAAACTTGAAAGCCGATGATACAACACCAAGCCCTGCAGCTCCGGCCGAGCCTTCTTGCGTTGTAATACCATTTCTGGTGCTTCGCTGGGCAAACATGTTCATCCCTAGCTGTATTTTTTCGTTTATTTTAAACGATAGGTTATTGGTAAGCGAGTACCTGTCAAAATCAGACCCGATAATGATTCCTTTTTGGTCGAAAATGGAACCTGAGAGGTAGTATTTTAGATTTTGATTACCGCCAGAAAAAGACAGTTGATGGTTCTGAATTCCGCCAGTTCTAAACATTTGGTCTTGCCAGTCTGTACTGCCACCGGGCGATACATAATCAGGGTTAATCTCTTGGATGTAATCAGTAAACTGCTCGGCATTAAGAAGGTCTAATCTGTTTATCTCATTTTGTGAAGAGTAGGAAGTGTTGAAGTTAACTTGTGTTTTACCAGCTTTTCCCTTTTTCGTGGTAATCATGACCACGCCATTTGCTCCTCTAGAACCATAAATGGCTGTTGCAGAAGCATCTTTCAATATTTCAATAGAGGCAATATCTTCTGGTGGTGGCCACTGACCACCCACAAAACCATCAACTACAAAGATAGGGTCGCTACTGGCGTTAATAGAGGAGCTACCTCTAACTCTTATTTTGAAAGAAGCACCTGGGTCACCATTGTTTGATGAAATTTGAACACCGGCCGCTCTACCTTGAAGGGCTTGTGTGATGCCTCCTGCAGGGTAAGCTGCTATTTGCTCTGCCTTAACAGTAGAAACAGAACCTGTTAAATCTGATTTTTTCACCGTTCCGTAACCTACCACCACTACATCTTCTAGTGTTTGTACATCTGTGTTGAGGGTAATATCAATAATGCTCTTATTTCCTACTACCACTTCTTTACTTACATAACCCACAAAACTGAATATTAAAGTTGCTTTTTCATCAGGTACGGCTATTTGGTATTTACCATCAGCATCACTGGTGGTTCCTGTAAGACTACCTTTCAGAATAACCGAAACACCCGGAAGTGTTAAATTGTTTTCATCTTTGATAGTACCAGAAATCTGAAGCAAGGTTACTTGATTTGACGGTTTTTCTTTTGGTTCCTCTAATAAAATAGTTTGTTCCTTCGGGAGCTTTTTCAGTAATATTCTATTTTCTATGACTTCATATCCTACAGAAACCGGCTTTAAAATATTGTCAAGCACATGCGAGAGCTTTGCACGTTTTAGATCCATTGATAATAGCCTCCCAGGTTCAATTTTAGTGCTATATACAAATTTGACTTCCGCTTGTTTTTCTATTTGTTTAAGGACATCTCTTAGTTCTTGCTTGTCAGTTTTTAAGGTAATAGTTCTATCTAAGACCTCTTGTGCACTCGACTCTTTAGCCGAGGCAAAACTTAATCCTATTAGTAAGAGAATAATCTGTAGACCAGTGATTTTCATAAACTTCCAGAGATGTTTTGGAATAGGTATCTTTTTTTTCATAGTTTTAAAAAGTTTTTTAATGATTAAGAAACTGAATTCGTATATGTTCCTGCGGTCAAAACATGAACAGTACACTTAAGTCGGAAATGTTCGTAGCATTTTCGGCTTATTTTTTTAACACCCTTCGCCATTTATAAATATGACAGACCCTCTCTGCTCATACGAGGAGTCTATCGATTTACAAATAAGCTCGAGTTGGGTAAACATGGTTAAATCGTTTAAATCTGCTGTGATTTTACATTCTTGTAATTTTGAGTTATTAATAACAAAATCAATTCCGTAGATAACCGAGAGCTGTGAGAGTACCTTATTTAAAGGGATGCTTGTGAAAACGAGGGTACTAGCCACTATTTTCTCTTTTACCAAGGGCTTAGGGTTATTTACAATACTCTGTTCTATGTTTTCTGAAACTTCGTCGAAAATGACTTTTTGATTAGGTGTGATAATGACGCCATTTTTCTTGTTCTTGGTAGACTTCTTCTCATTGTAAACCGACACCTTACCAGTAGCTACTTCCACCACCACTTTATGTTTTTCTTTATTATGCTTAACCATAAAGCTAGTGCCTAGCACCTCTGTGGTTAATTCTCCTGTGTGTACTATAAATGGTCTAGTTACATCTCTTTCTACATCAAAAAACGCTTCTCCTTTGAGATAAACTTCTCTTTTAGATTTATTAAAATCTTTACCATATACTAGACTGCTGTTTTCTGAAAGTTCTACTATAGTGCCGTCTTCCAGTTTTACTTTTTCTTTTTTGGAGGAAGTGTTTGTTAGCTCAATGCCTTGTCTTTTGTTTTCTGAAAGCTGTGTGGCCTTCGTGCTGTTTAAATCAGGTGAGAAATAAATAAAACCTAATAGTAAAGTGGCTGCTATTCCAGAGGCTATAAAAAGCCTTTTTAGCGTAAATAGCCTTTCTTGGCTTAAATCTTTATTAATGTTTTTCCAGATTCTTTTTTCCATCGTAAACTCCTCTATTTTACTTAAAGGTAGTTCCTCGTCGGTTTGCTGCTGTTCCTGCCATTCGCTCAGGAACCTATCCTCCTCCTCACTGGTATTGCCAGCTAGATATTTTTTCGATAAATCGTTAAACTCTTTAAGAGTCATAATTCAAGATTAGTTATAGTGATAAGCCTTCAAGTTTTCTTGAAGAAATTTCAATGATTTAGTGATATGGTATTCTACAGCTTTGGAGCTTAAATTTAAGTCTCCTGCAATCTGCTTTACCGACTGGTCTTCAAATCTGCTTCGTTTAAAAATTTCGGCACTTTTTTCTGGAAGCCTAGCTAATACTTTTTCTACGGCTTTTGTCAATTCCAGATAATTGACAATATTTTCGGTGTCGGAGTGAACTTTTAGCTCTTGAAAAATTAAGTATTCCTGGTATTTTCGGTAGCTTATCTGTGATTTGATATAATCGTAAACTTTGTTTTTGATAGCTAGCGTTAAATAAAGGTCAAGCCTTTTAATCACCACATCGCTTCTTCTTTTCCACAGGCTTAAGAAAATCTCCTGTACCAAACCTTCAGCCTCTTCCATTACACCTATATGATGAAAGGCTACGCCCAATAATCTTTTCCAATACCGTTTATAGATTTCCTCAAAAGCCCATTTCTTGCTTTCAAAAAGGAAGCCTACCAACTCTTGGTCTTCTATATTTTTAGAGCTCAACATTTATTAAATTTCAACAGGTTTAGTTAAGAGTAGAACAAGTCCACGAAATCCCTAAATAATTTTATAAAATACTTGAAAAATTATCTTTCTAAGTGTTTAAACTCCTCGAGCCACTTGTTTTAGGAAGGATGCTAAGTCCGACATATCCTTCTTTATTAAAGATAGCTAAGGTTTAGAGCTTATTTTAGAATTATAGAAAACTCTTTTCTCGCTTTCTAAAAGAGAAATAGTTTTGTCAACAAATACATTAATCGTATTATTGCAATTAAGTAATAAAGAAAACGAGATGGGCTTATCAAAAACAGAAATATTTACGGACGAGCAAAACGAAATAGCGGTGCTTGCCAAGGTTATTGGTCATCCGGCCAGAGTGGCAATTTTACAGCATTTGTTTAAAATTGACGCTTGCGTTTGTGGTGATTTGGTGAATGAAATAGGCCTTGCTCAAGCTACTATTTCTCAGCATTTAAAAGAATTAAAGCAGGTAGGGCTCATTAAAGGAAGTGTAGAAGGAACGAGCGTATGCTACTGTATCGATTCTGAAAAATGGGGCAAGATGAAAACCATCATGTTTGACTTTTTAGACCAAGATATAAGCAGTAAAACTTGCTGTTAAAAGAATTGTTTCACATAATAAATCAAAGATAATGTCATTATTTACTAAAATAGACCAAACCATTTCAACACTGAATGTTGAAACCATTTCTGCTTCACGAAAGGAGACACTAAAACCATTGATAGACTTTGTTCAAAGTAAGGTCAATGCCAATGAAGAAATACGATTAAATTTTATATGCACACATAATTCACGCAGAAGCCATTTATCTCAGGTTTGGGCACAAACATTGGCTCATCATTTTAAAATAAAGCAGGTGTTTTCTTATTCTGGAGGAACAGAGGCTACGGCTCTTTTTCCAATGGCGGCAGAGACCTTAAAGAATACAGGCTTTCAGATTGAGACTATTTCAAAAGGAGATAATCCGGTTTACAGTGTTAAATATGACGCTAACCAACATCCAATAATATGTTTTTCAAAAAAGCTTGATGCTGCTTTTAATCCAAAGTCGGCTTTTGCTGCTATCATGACTTGTTCTAGTGCGGATGGTGCTTGCCCTTTTATAGAGGGAGCAGAAAAGCGAATTCCTATAACTTTTGAAGACCCTAAAGCATTTGACAACACGCCTCAGCAAGCTGAAAAATACATGGAAAGAAGTTTACAAATAGCAACAGAATTATTCTACGTATTCTCTCAAATTCAAGCATAATATGGCACAAGCAAAGAAATTAAGCTTTTTAGACAGAAATCTAACCTTATGGATTTTTGTGGCAATGGGTTTGGGCGTAGCCATTGGTTATTTTGTTCCAACTTTTCCTGATACCATAAACTCATTTAGTAGTGGAAGTACTAATATTCCAATAGCCATTGGGCTTATATTGATGATGTATCCGCCTTTGGCAAAGGTTAATTATGCATTACTGCCTAAGGTCTTCAAAAACACTAAAATCTTATCAATTTCACTATTGCTAAACTGGGTTATAGGCCCAGTTTTAATGTTTCTGTTGGCCATTACATTCTTGAGAGATTATCCTTCTTATATGGTGGGTCTTATTTTGATAGGTTTGGCTCGTTGCATTGCCATGGTTTTGGTATGGAATGACCTAGCTGAAGGCAGTAATGAGTATGGAGCTGGTTTGGTGGCATTGAATAGTGTTTTTCAAGTTTTTGCTTATAGCTTTTATGCATGGCTGTTTATTACGGTTCTTCCTCCATATTTCGGTTTTGAAGGGGCTATAGTCGATATTTCTATTGGGACTATTGCAGAGAGTGTAGCCATTTATTTAGGTGTTCCGTTTCTTCTGGGTATTTTAAGTAGATTGATTTTAGTGAAGCTAAAAGGAGAAAAATGGTATACAGAGAAGTTTATTCCGGCTATATCACCTATGACTTTGGTGGCTTTACTATTTACCATCGTCGTTATGTTTTCTTTAAAAGGGGAGCTGATAGTGGAGATACCTATGGATGTTTTAATTATAGCTCTTCCATTGCTTATCTATTTTAGTCTGATGTTTATTATTGGCTTTTTCTTAACCAAGGCCATGGGAGCATCTTATGATAAAACAGCTTCAGTGGCCTTCACAGCGGCGGGAAATAACTTTGAATTAGCCATTGCGGTAGCTATTGCAGTTTTCGGACTGAATTCAGGTGAGGCTTTTGCAGGAGTAATTGGCCCCTTGGTAGAGGTGCCTGCTTTAATACTATTAGTTAGAGTTTCCTTTTGGCTAAGGAAGAAGTACTTTCCTACTATTACTGAATAGAGGATTTTACAGAACTTGAAACTTAGATGAAGACCACGTCATTTACCAAATCTTGACCCATTTCCTTGTTAATAAGTGTTATGAGTTTTGATTTGGCTAAAACCAACTCTTGACGGAGTGGGGCAGAGGTAATTCTAAGAAATAGGGTGCTGCTTCTGATAAAGATTTTATCAGTCCTAGAAGCTATTGTTTGACCCATTATCTTTTGCCAAGAAGCTACTAGCTGAGTTTCGTTGTATTTGGATTTTAAGTTAAAAGAATCTAGGAAGGCATCTAGGGCATCCTTTAAAGGCATAGCTTGGCTATCTCTGGCGTTTCTTCTCACTTTATTATATTGATTCACTGTGTATGTAATATACAAAAAATACTTGGATATAAAAAGAAGAAGACCTGCTTACACTAGGCAAACAGGTCTTCAACATGTGGGTCTATTTATTTCTTCTTACCGATGGCATTTTTCTCAAAAGTAAGTCTGGCTGCACCGCCAGTAGAGATAGTTACAGTCTCATCGTCTGTAGCTACTACTTTACCATGAAGTCCGCCAGAAGTAACTACTTCGTCACCAGGTTTTAACTCGGTAACCATTTTTTGCTGTTCTTTCTGCTTTTTTTGTTGCGGTCTAATCATGAAGAAATACATAACAGCAAACATACCTGCCATTAGTATTAAAAAACTATAATTTCCTGCTCCTGCGTCTGCTTGTAATAATACCATAGTGATTGTTATTCAGTTTTAAGGTTAATTTTCTAAAGATTTTCAGGCTCGGTGTCTCCTTCTGCTTTATTTACTGTAGCAGTAAAAGAAAGTATTTCGGAAGGGTTTTGTGCGTTTGAAAGCACAGACACCGTTTTTTTGTTAACACCTGGTTTACCGGTGCTATTAAAGTTAATAACGATTTCGTCAGACTGCCCTACACCTACCATACCTATTGGTTTTGAAGCCACGGTACAGCCACATGATACATTCACTGCTGTAATTTGGAGTGGGTCAGTTCCTGTGTTAGTAAACTTAAATGCATGAGATACTTGGTCACCTTCCGTGATAGTACCAAAGTCATGCGATGGTGTTTCAAAGCTGATTTTAGCATTTGAAAGTGAAGCCGCCTCTGTTGAGCTCTCTTGGGTAGCTGTGTTATTACATGAAAACAAAACCACGCCTAAAAATAAACTAGCTATATATTTCATGCTTTTGATTTAATCTGTGACATTAAATTTTCTACGTCTTCCAGTAATTTTTCTGCTTTTTGACGAGCTTCGTTCACTACTTTTTTACCGTCTGCTTTTGCTTTGCTATCCACATCTCCGCCACCAGCCATTTCTATGGCTACTTCGTCACCTCTTTCTATTAGGTCGGCTATAAATTCTTCTAACTGTATACGATATTTTCCTAAAGTATCAGCCAGTTTGTCTCTTGTTACTTCTCCTTTTTCCGGAGCATATAAAATTCCAATAGCAGTACCTGCTGCAAGACCCGCTATGAATGCTAAAAATGAACCTGACGATTTACTCATGATCTTATTATTGATTTAGTGCTTAAAATTATCTTAAAAAGCCATTTTAGGCAATTATTCTAACTTATTTATTATCCAACATTCCACGGCCAGTCTTCTTGATGTCACCTTTGGCAACTAACTCTTTTGAAAGCCTATCTAAAACACCATTTACAAACTGCCCACTTTTAGGCGTGCTGTATGTTTTGGCTATTTCTATTATTTCATTGATGGTTACTTTGACAGGTATTCCTGGGAATTCCTTCATTTCAATCAATGCAATTTTTAAAAGAATTTTATCTGTTTCGGCTATTCTGTCGTATTCCCAGTTTTTAAGGCTAGGCAAAATAGTTCTCATTAGTTCTTCTTCTTCTTTAACGCCGTTTTTAAACAAAACCATCAGGAAATCTTTTCTTTCCTGCCAAACTTCATCTGGTTTGGCTATCGTTAGTTTGTTGTCTTCAGAGAAGTTTTGGAAACTATGGGCTACCATAGCTCTAAGCGTTTCTTTGTCTTCAGACCAATAAAGGTGCTGTCCTTCAAAGAAATTAGCAGAAACCTCATTTTTCAAGAATACGTTTTTAACCAAATACTTTAGCAGAGCGGTGTCTTCCTCTAAGGTATGATTTAGTTTTTCGCAGTATTCAAGATACTTAGGGTTTTTCTTTAAAACTTGGTTGTAAAGACTTTTTACAAAATCTACTTCTTCGTCCCATCTAAAGGTTTGACGCAGGGTCATGTTCTCTAGTTCAGGATTAGTTGCAAACTCTTTGATTAACTTATTACTGCTTAATCTGCTTTTCCCAGGGTGAGCTATATCTCTGTCTGACATTTCTGCCAGAGCTAAATATAGGTTTAGCAGCATATAATAAATCTCAAAAACTTTATCAGCCTCTTTCGCGGTACGTAAGATAAGGCTGTCAAAATCTATTATGTTTTTCTCTAGAAAGTAGCTGGTAGCTTTACTAACCGCTAGTTTGACTTCATTAGGTTGCTCAAAGTCTTCTTTGTCACCTTCAATAGAAAAGTCATCTTCTAATTGCTGAATTCCTAATTTTGTTAAGCCCTGAAGTTTTACTCGGTCTTGTACTTCCATGGAGTTAAGATCGGGAGCAAAGGCCTCATGAATCATGTCTTGGGCTAGTAAGAAATTAGCCTTTTTAGACTGTTCGTAGGCGTATAAAGATTGCATAGCCCTAATTCGGATAAGACGGCGGTTCAGCATATTGATTCAAAGAACTGTTAATGTGCCGCAAAGATAATTAAAAGGATTTGAAGATAAACGCCTATTTCAGCCTAATTTTGAAAGTATTCAATATAATTAATCTAAGAATTGACTTTAAGCTATATGTGGCGTCTTTTTTTTGTCTTTATGCTGTTTTCTCTAGGAGTAAAAGCTCAGATACTCAGTGCTGATGAGGCAAAAGAAGATATAGATGTGCTGTATAAGAGAATGCAGCAAATTCACCCAGGGCTTTTTAGGTATCAATCACCGGAGGCTTACGAAAAAACTTATTTGGAAATTAAGGCGTCTTTAACTGATTCTATATCAGAAGCAGATTTGTTCCTGAAAATTTCTCCTTTGATTTATCAAATCAAAGATTTACATACAGGTTTTTCTCATCCTAAAAAATGGCGAAAGGAGCATCCTTTTAAGCTCCCATTCATTATGGCAGAGGTGGAAGGTAAAAACTTGATACAGTATAATGCCTCTGCCGATACCACTTTAGTGCGAGGTTTAGAGCTCTTAGAGATTGATGGTAAGCCTATAGAAAAGGTTAAAGAATTTTTAAAAAGGAATATAGGAACTGATAATGGTAATGAGAGTGCCAAGCAACTTTATGCCACCAAAATGCTTTACGCTTACTATCCTAAGTTCTTTGATTTGAAAGACACTGTTAATTTGGTGCTTAGGAATATAGAGAAAGACTCTGTGATACATTATAAATTAGCCACCATCACTACAAAACAAATGGGTGGTATTTTGACACTTAGGTATCCGGAGAAAATTAGAAAAAACTTGTCTTATACCGTGATTGATTCCACATTGTCGGTGGCTAAAATAGATGTGACATCTTTTGTTTATAAAGGCTCGCCTTTAGATTTGTTTCAAACAAAGTTTAAGCGAAAGTTTAGAAAACATATAAAGCAAGCTAACAAAGATTCGGTAGAGCATTTGGTTTTGGACCTTCGGTCAAATGGTGGTGGCTACATTCCTAACATATCTAAAGTGATGAAGTATGTGGCATCGGAGCCTTATAAGCTGATAGACACCATGGCTTTTAAAAGGTCGGCATATTTTAAGGTTTTTTCGCCTGTAAAGGGAATTACACCACTATTGGCTCCATTTTATTTTAATAAAAAAGATAGTCTATATAGGTATAGAGCCACAGGAAAACCTGCCAAAAAGAAACCATCAAAGCTGGCTTATAAAGGAAAGCTTTACGTTTTTATGGATGCGGCGTCATATTCGGCTACCACTTTTACCATTTCACTATTAGATAATATGGATAGGGCTACTTTTATAGGAACTGTGCCAGGTGGAGCAAACTGGGGAAGCCATGCTGGTAGTTGGTACATAGCCAAGCTGCCAAATAGTAAAATCAGAGTGAGAATTCCTGAGTATAGAATAGTGCATGCGAGAAAGAAGAAGACGGATGAATCTTTTTTTATTCAGCCTGATATTAAAGTAGAGTACACTTTAGAAGATTGTGATAAAAATATAGACAGTTACGAAAGGGTATTAATAGAAACACTAAAAGGTAACTAAGCCATATTTAGTACTTCAAACTGGCTAAGCTCATCATTAAAAGAAGTGAAAATAGAAGGATAACCTATAGCTACTTTACAGATTTTACTTTCTAGGCCAATAGCCTTTGCAGGTCTTTCCGTAGCCATGTCAATCGCTATTTCCAGCGGTATATTAACTTGCTCCACCGCGTTTTTAATGCATTCACCCACAGAAACCGCAGAGCCCGCTAAGTTGCCATCGCTGTTTACATATTCTCCATTGACAAGTGTAGCGTCAAATTCCTCCCATTGAAACTTTATTTTCTTTTGACCTAAGAAAAGGGCATCCGAAATTATGAATAATCTATCTGGTTTGGCATTGAAAGCCACTTTTGCTGCATCAAAATCACAGTGTTTGCCATCTAAGATAATGGGAGCCCAAACTTCCTTTCGAGCTAATGTGGCACCCACGAGGCCTGGTTTTCTGTGATGTAAACCCGACATCGCATTAAAAAGATGCGTTACCAAATTTATTCCTAAATCAAATGCATGGTTAGCTTCTACATTAGTAGCATCAGAATGTCCTGCCGAAATACAAATACTAGCATCCTGAATCATTTTTATCTGCTCATCAGTGAATTGTTCAGGGGCAATAGTCATTAATTTGATAATGTCTTGACCTGCCTCCAAGATGCCCGCAAGCTCTTCATTGCTTGGTTTTCTTACGTATTTGGCCAAATGTGCTCCCCTTTTTACTGGATTTAAGAAAGGACCTTCTAAATGCAAACCTATTACTCCAGATTTTGGATTTAGGCTCATGTATTCTTTAATGGCAGCCAAGCCTTTCAATATATTTTCAGGAGAAGAGGTGATAACGCAGGGCAAAACGTAGAAAGTGCCTGTTTTTAGGGAAGCGGTAAATATATCGTCAATGGCTTCCATATTTACTTGTTCGGTCAAATACAGCTTTTCGCCACCATTAATATGGGTGTCAAAGAAAGGAGCACAGATGTTTTCAAAAGTCGGAGTCTCTACAGCGTTTTCAATGCCGGTAATTTTACCGTTTTCAAAATGAATAGTTTTATTCTGAAGGATGGTTCCTGCAGTAAAAAGTCTTTTGGTAGAAATGGAAGGCATTCGGCTTTGATTGTTATAATTTAAAGGTAGCATTAAGCGGAGTACTTTTAAAGACCTAGGAATAGCAAATTGAAAAAAAAGCTCAAAAGAGTGTGATATTTTGCAACGAGCTGCGACTAACTATTTGAATTCATAAAAACACGGTTTGCATACAGAAAAAGCATTTGTAGAAATTATAAAACAAAATGAGGCCCTCATTTATAAGGTAACTGCTGTTTATGGAAACCATGCCGAAGACAAAAAAGACCTGTACCAAGAAATAGTGCTGCAGCTATGGAAGGCTTTTGAAAAGTTTAGGAATCAGTCGCAGGTTTCTACTTGGTTATATAGGGTGGCACTTAATACGGCCATCACTAGATTGAGAAAAGACAAGAAAGAAGGTCAAATGGTGACTTTTGACGCAGGAGTTCATGTCTTAGAAGATTCTTATGACCCACTTTTAGAGGAGCGAAGCAAGAACCTTTACAGTCATATAGCGATGCTTAATGATATAGAAAAGGCCGTGGTTTTATTGTACTTGGAAGATAAAAACCATCAAGAAATAGCTCAGATTACGGGCCTAACAGCCAGTAACGTAGGAACTAGAATGGCAAGAATTAAAGAGAAACTTAAGAAGGGTATTACCAAAGGATAGTATAAACTTCTTTTAAAAGATAATTAGCATATGGACTTAGATGAGATGAAAAGTACTTGGCAAGAGCTAAGTGCAGAATTAGATAAACAAAAGAAACTAACGAACGATATTATTCTCAAAATGGCCCATGAGAAAAGTAAGAATAGCCTTGGGAAAATGGTCAAGTTTGAAACTATTGGAGGTTTGGGGATGTGTGTGGTGTTATTAGCTGGCTTGTTTGTTAGCATGTTGAACGGCAGTTTTAATAATGTACCATTAGCCATCTGTGCGGTGATGAGTGCAGCCTTATTTATTTTTTCTGGTTTTATCTCTTGGGATTTTATTTCCAAAATGAAAAAGGTAAACCTTTTAGAAAACAGTATTGAAGAAAGCCAGAAGAACTATTTGGCTGTAAAGGAGGCTTCTGTCCGATATAAAAAAGTAGGTATTTATAGCTCTTTACCCACCATGATTTTCTTTTGTCCAGTAGTTTTAAAAGTATTTATAGGGAAAGATATTTTTCAAGATTTCAGTAATGCTAAAGAAGATTTTTTAATCATGGTATTACTATCTGTATTAATTGCGATTCCAGTGGTTTACTTACTTTTTAGATTCTACAATAAAAACATGAAAGCAACTGCCGAAGCTCTAGGACAAGCAGAAGAAATATAAATCACAGACAATGAGAATAGAAGCAACTGAAGGAAAGGGAAGTTTTAACCTTATGGATGGTGACAAGATTATCTCTGAGGTGAAATATGAGAACTGGTATGCCAACAAAGCGTCTGCCATGTGTAATGGTGATTTTTTAGAGATAAGACCAACTAACTTTTGGCGAACTAAGATTCTGATTTTCAGAAATAAAACGGAAGTAGGGGAGATGAAGTATAGCTGGCGGGGCCGGATAGAGATAAAATTGAAAGACTCTGAAATGCGTCAGCAAGAATGGTCTGTCAAATATAAGGGGCTTTTTAAAGGGAAGTTTGAGGTATATGATAAGGCGAATGAAGTGGTGATGCATTTAAGACCATCTTTTCATTGGAAAACCTTTGGATACAATTACCAAATAGAGATTGTTAAAGAAATAAAGAATTTAGAAGAGCTTTGCATTTTTAGTGGGTTTGCCTCAGCTTACCTTTTAGCCATGCTCTCTGCAGTTTAAATTAAACAAAGTAAATTATGAAAGAAGTAAGAAAAGCAATTCCGGTATTAGTAAGTGCACTTATTTGGGCGGCTGTAATGATAGCTAGTGCAAAGGTTTTGAAAGATACGGAAGCTGTAGACAATGTTAGGAATATTCTAACTTGTGGAGCTGCCGCTCATCTATTCTTATTGTCTGGTAAAGCTGTGAGCGATAAGAAAAGTAGCTGTTAAATTAACTACAAACCAGGATTAAGCGAATTAGGTAAAACGAATGGACAATAACTTAAAACAAGTCGACAAAGATGTTTATCAGAAATGTGCTCTTGGTATATTTAATTTTCAATTAGAATCAGAAGGTAAGGAGTATGACGCCTGTCAATTTGAATTAAATGAAAAATGGATTGTGTGCAGAAATGCCAAAATCACACCGAAGAAAGTTGGGCAATTTGTGACATTTTGGAAACGAAAAGGAAATGGGCCAATAGAACCTTTTAGAGATACAGACCGACTGGATTTTTATGTAGTAAACATTAGAGCTGATAATCAATTTGGGCAATTTGTTTTTCCTAAATCTGTCTTGATTAAAAGGGGTATAATCTCAACCAAGAAAAAGGAAGGAAAAAGAGCATTTAGGGTTTATCCTAAATGGGACCTTGTTAAAAGTAAACAGGCTGAACAGACTCAAAAGTGGCAACTTGAATTTTTCTATGAGATTAATGATGCTATTGATTTTGATAAGATTAGGGAATTGTATGAAGTTAATAGTTTTCCGTCAAGCTAAATCAAACAATAATTAGAGGTAAATTAGTAGTTTGTATATAAAAGGATGAGGCTGTTCTTGCGAGACAGCCTTTTTTCTCTACGCTGAAGCTTAAGTGCGTTTTACCTATCCAAAGCCCTCTTTTTGGATATTGTTTGCTCAAAAATCACCCAATTGGGTGAGGCGATTTTTTGTATAAATTACCCTTATTTGTGGCTTAGTCTTTCCTGCTTAATCCAGCTTTAAATAAACAGTGAGTTTTGCTCTTTTTTTAACACCATGGAAAACCTTCATGATGAAAGAATCACTTCTCATTGTTTTAAAATTTTTACTTCACATTTTTGAAATGTTGCTACTGGGCGGTATGTAATTGGGGGAAACATGAGTTCTGATTTGAAAGAGCTTTGGGTTCTCCTACAAACAATGTTAAATGCTTTTTTCTGCCACAATGGCGTGCTTCTGTTTTTCTTTTGAATGAGTTTGGAGCTTGCTCTGGTGCTGTATTTTTGACAGACGCAGATTTGTCTTAGGCAGGGTTTTAAAGTTATGCCTGACTTTCAGTTTGATTAAAGCCATTGACTAAGTTAATAGCCTCTACTTTCGAATTAATATTCAGTTTGCGATAGCAGTTTTTTAAGTGAGATTTTACTGTATTTGGACTAATGAAATAAGAGCTACTTATGTCGGTATAAGAGAAGCCATTACAATATGCCAAGAAAATATCTAGTTCTCGTGGGCTTAGGTCATTTAATAACTCATTGGAGTTTACCGGAATTAGCTGTGTGACATGATTGGTATTTTCAGCTTCAAAGTTCAGGTTGCTATCAACCGTTTCCTTGTTGAAATCTTTAAATACCTCTTTTAGTAGTAGCCAATAAATGTAGATAAGCTGAGCCGCTATTCCCCAAAGCAAGTACTTTGGCTTTAAATAAGCAGAAGCTGAGTTGGTCATATTGGTGTATACTTTTCCACCGACAGAAACTAAAAAAAGAAGCCCAAATGTTGATTGAAACTGTATGAACTCGAAGTTTTTCTTTGAACTGAAAAATAGCCAATAGAGGAAAAATAGACCATATAAGACAAGTATTGTCCAAAATACGCCCTGAATTACCTTAAAGTTAGCTAGCACAAAGCGGGCATCAATAAAGCTCGCTAAAACAATCAAAGCCAAATAGGATATCGAAAGCCAAATAGAAGCGGAGAACACTTTTGTGAAAAATACATATTCTTTAGCCTGTAATACGGATATTACCTTGGTGGTAATTAGAAAGATGATGAGCGGAATACTTTGCAAAACGAATATGTAGATGCCAGCATTCAGACTTTCGCTTAGGCTAGGAATAAGGAGAAAAACATAGCCTGAACGCCAAATGTATAGGAGTAACAAGGCAATAAACCAAAACCCGCAAAGGATGTAAGGCCTTATTTTGGATAAAATGGAGAGTAAAAGAAAGATGGCAACTAAGCCAGTGAGTATTCCAAGAAACCAAGTTTCGCTAAGGTCTGTAGAAAGTCCGGCGTTCAATAAAAGGGTGGTGTTCAAACTAACTTCTAGTAAAGTACTTCCGAGCCACGGCTGGCAGAAAGTATACAGGAATAGTACTTCTAAACTCATTTGACCAAGCCTATTTAAGGAGTTTATTGTTTGACAAAATCAGCAATTTCTCAAATATAATCAGCATGCTAGGTTAAAACTAATATTCTGTTTTGACAACATACTGATTGAAGGCTCGTCAAAAAAGGTAGTGATTTTCATTTATGAGTAAAACATGCTGCCTATTGTTGGCTAGAGAGGCGTTTTCTTCGCAGACCTAGCCAACGAGCACCAGAGAATCTTAACTAGTAGGTAGTATTTAAGATTAACTCTTTATGGAGGAGGTAAATACAATTTGGGAACCTCATGTAATGAAGAGGAATTACTCCCCTTTTACATATTTCCGCCAATTATGCTGCTCTTTAAAGCCTAATACCTCACGAATTTTACGATTTGAGAATAAGGCTTCATGCTCTTCTAAGTCTTCATTAATAGGTACATTAGGAAAGAACTTTTCGGCTAATTCTTTAGTAGGGAGAATGGCTCCGTTGTGGTCGTTTCCGGCATTGAAAAGCTGAAAGCCAAGTTTGTCTTTTTTCAAACATAAATCCACTATCTGTCCTAAATCACGGGCATCAATGTAGCAGAAAGCATTTCTGCGTCTAACTTCTGGTTTTTTGAAATAATTAGGAAAAAGCTCGGCGTATTCATGAGGTTCAATAACGTTTCCTATACGAAGAGCATAAATATCAAAACCTGACCTACGCTGGAAACTTCGTGCCGTTTTTTCATTGACCACTTTAGATAAGCCGTAGCTGTCCATCGGGTCTACGTCATAATCCTCTTGTAGGGGTAATACATTTGGGTCGGTTTTTCCATCTGAAAAGCAGATGCCATAAGTAGTTTCGGAGGAAGCAATGATAATCTTTTTGATACCTAGTTTAACAGCAGCTTCTATCACATTATAAGTTCCCATGGTATTGACCCTGAAAGTTTCATTATCAGGATTTATAAGAATACGAGGTACGGCAGCAAAATGCACAACCGCATCAAACTTTGGTACGCCAGTACCATTCTCCAATTCACCTAAGTTGGCATAAGAACTCATGGCATTAAACATCTGTCCAGAGTCTGTAATGTCTGCTGTCAAATTATCTACGCCAGGGTAATCTAAGGGTGTTAAATCTACATTTAAAACGCTGTGTCCTTGCTCTAGCAAATAAGGTATCACGTGTTTTCCTGCTTTTCCTGAGCCGCCGGTAAAAAATATTCTCATAGGGTTTAATGCTTTTTAGGGTTTGTTTTTTACAAAGCTATGTTAGTTTCGAAACAAAGCAAAGAGGAGAAATTAAGAAACTTGATATCTTCTTTAGGTATTAAAATATCGAGGGTCGAAAGGGTAGGGTTCTGTTTTAATGATTCTAATTTTTGAAAAATCTTGGTGACGTGGGTTTAGGATATAATTATATTCTCCCTTAACCACAACACTTGGAACTTTGAGAATTGCGTGTGTATTTGATTTAACAAAATCATCACCAAATTGTTGACTATCCGGCTTAGAAGGTAAGGCATTCCATCCTTCAGGTAAATCTTTAAAAGCAATTTCTAGAATTTTTAATTCATCTGGGATTTCTATTTCTACCATGAAATAATCTCTCGGTAAAATGCCCAAAGCAATATGAACCGCGACTTCACTATTTGCTAATGCTCGTGATTGTGCAGTATAAATAACTTCTGTGCCTTTTGAATTCCACCTTTGGCCGCTTAAAGAGGCTCCATAGCCAGATAATTCATCTTTATATTTTTTACGACTTAATCTGTAGACTATCATCAGACAAAAACTCCATATTCAATTCGGTTTAACTCAGCCATTACAATGTCCTTACCGTATGAAGTGTCCAATAAATCTATTGGTTTATTTTTTCCTAAAGCTAATGAAGGTGTGTTAAGCCAGATTGTGAAATCTTCAGGCGAATCAAAAACCTTGTTACCTAAATCAACTACTTCAGCTAGTTCGAATATTTTTTCACTTTGAATTTGCTTAAATACATGCCCTTCTTCTTTGCGGTATCTTTGAAGTGTACGAATATTGATGTCCAAAAATGCCGACCATTGAATGTCGTTAAATGGTGAATTAGATTTTATTTCGGAAAAAAGTATGGTTGGTACACCTCTTTTAACAGCTTTAGCTACCAATAGTTTATCACTTAGGAACCTAGAATAAGTAACCTCTTTGGGTTTTATACCTTTTCCTCTTTCAAAGCATTTAATGAATGTCTTTAATTCATTGCTATCACCTTTTAATAATGTTTTTTCCATTTGACTTAAGTTTCAATACTTGAATAACGACAATTGTACTTATATAAACGACAAAAAGACATTAAAGTTTCTTGTTTAGTATTTAAGTAGTAGTTCAAAGTGCTAAACTCGTAAAAAACGAAATCAAACCTATTCCTTCTCCTCCTTAGCGTCCGTATTTCTAAAATGCAGGGTGTCAAACTTAAAGCTAGCTTCAATGATAGCTTTTTCTAGTTCTACTATGCCTGCCAATGATTCGTAATCAACCTTTTCTGGGTCGTCGGTGGGTTTATGGTAGTCTGGGTGGCCGCCCGTATGGAAAAACATAACGGGGATGTCTTTTTCGTAAAAAGAGGTTTGGTCAGAGCCACCACGTCCTTCGTAGCCTGTATAAAACTTGACATGTTTTTCTCGGTCAATTTGCTCCATCATACTTTCAAATTCTGGGCTACTGCCATAACCAATAATCGATACGCCTCTCTCCGCATTAAAACGGCCTATCATATCCATGTTTAGCATGAAGTGAATACTTTTCAAATCGATGGTGGGATGGTTTACAAAGTACCTCGAACCCACTAAACCAAGCTCTTCTGCACCAAAAGATATAAAGAGAAAATTGACAGGTTCTACAATTTTGTTTTGACTAAAATACCTTGCCAGTTCTAATAAACCTGCCACGCCAGAAGCATTATCGTCGGCACCATTATGGATTTTGCCGTAGGCAGTGCTGTCCTTTAAACTTCCTTGTTTGCCTTCTCCTATATGGTCATAATGTGCTCCAATGACCATTGTTTTCTGAGCTCCATTGTCTAAAAATCCAATTACATTTTTGGCTTTACGAATACTGTCTGGTACCACCACACGTCTAACTTTCGCCTCAAAATCTTGATAATAGCCACGCGTACCTTTCGGTGCTAAACCATATTCTTTGAAAGCTTTTTTGATATATTTAGCTGCTTTGTTTGCCTCTTTACTTCCTGTTCCACGACCTTTCATGCTGTCTTTTGACAGGAAATAAACGTGTTCTTGATACTGTTGTCCAAAAGCATTTGCTGTTAAGCATAACAGACAAAAGGCGATAAGTTTGGTTTTCATAATGTTGAATCAATGTGTTTTTACAAAAGAAGTAAAAATGGGGCGTAGGCAGAAATAGGTAAGTAATATTTGTTTGAATCCACCTTTCAAAAAAACTCATCATACCACACCATAATTAAACCCTAAGAAGAGCTACTCAAAGGCTCTAAAAACCACGAAACTAAATCAGTATCGACAAAGGGCTGAACTATGGAGATAAAAGGGCTAATATTTACTTAAACCTTTGGGAGTCTAAGGCGTCCAAGAGCCTTAATATATCAATATGACAAAACTTTTTACTACCGTACTGCTCCTCGTTCTTACATCTACCGCTTTTGCTCAGAATTCCTTTAAGGTTTCTGGGAAAGTGAGCGATTCTAATAATGAAGGCGTGGTGGCTGCCACTGTGCTTTTGACATCTCCTAGAGATTCTACTTTTCAACGTGCGGCATTTAGCAATGCTGACGGAGAATTTGAAATTAATGAGCTTCCAAAAGGCTTTTATCTTTTGAAAATCAGCTCTGTTGGTTTTGTAACTAAAATGGAACGAGTTCCTTTGATGAATGCTGACAAGTTTTTTGAGAACATTGTTCTGGAAGAAGATTCAAAATTACTGGGTGAAGTAGAAGTGAAAGCCAAGCAAGTGCGGGTAGAAATGAAAGGAGATACACTACAGTTTAACGCCGATGCTTACAAAGTAAACCCAGATGCCACGGCAGACGATTTGGTGAAAAAGATGCCTGGCATACAATACCAAGATGGTAAACTACAGGCTCAAGGGGAAGATGTAAAACGTGTCACGGTGGATGGTAGAGAGTTTTTTGGGAATGATGCCAGTGCCGCTTTGAAGAATTTACCAGCAGAAATTATTGATAAAATAGAGGTTTTTGACAGACTGAGCGACCAATCGCAGTTTTCAGGTGTGGATGATGGCAACACCGAGAAGTCAATAAACATTGTGACCAAAAGTGGAAAAAGCAACGGACAATTTGGGAAAGTGTATGCTGGTTATGGGACTGACGATAGATACAATTTGGGTGGAAATGTCAACTATTTCAATGAAGACTTAAGAATCTCCATCATTGGGCTTTCTAATAATATAAATCAAACCAATTTCTCTTCTGATGACTTATTAGGGGTTTTAGGGAGCACAAGTTCTGGCCGTGGCGGAGGTCGAGGAGGAAGAGGCGGCCGTGGAGGTGGGTCTGTAGGAGCTAATTCAAACGACTTTCTGGTGAATGGTCAGAGTGGGATTACCAATACAAATGCTTTAGGTTTTAACCTCACAGATAATTGGGGTGAAAAAGTGAAGTTAAACATGAGTTATTTCTATAATGAGACCGATAATAACTCTATTGACACTTTACAGCAAACCACGTTTTTAGGTGAAAATGTTACGCAAGATTACCGTGAATATCATGCTGGAAATAAGCAAAACTTAAATCACAGGGTTAATGTGAGAATGCAGTACGACATAAACAAAAGAAATTCTTTGATTTTTACGCCCTCACTGAGCTTTCAAAATGCAGATATAACGGACTATGTGGATGGTAAAACCTATTTGGTAAACGAAATATTGAATCACACTATAACCTCTACAAACAGTTACAATGATGGCTATAACTTAAAGTACAATCTGCTCTATCGTCATAGGTTTGAAAAGCGAGGACAAACATTTTCTATAGGGGTAGGGAATAATAGGTCGAGCCAAGATTATCAATCTGAATTATTATCAGAAGACCAGTTAAATGTCAATGCTTTGGACCTAAATCAAGTAGCTAGTAAAGAGGTTTTAAATAATTCTTATGACATCAGAGCCGACTATTCTCAGCCACTGAGCGATAGGAGCAGTTTGCGTTTTTCTTATAAAACAGACTGGGCAGATAATGAGTCAGACCAATCTACTTTTGACTTTAATCCTGAGACGGGTACTTTTAATAATTTGAACGAAAATTTGAGCAATAGCTTTTTGAACCAGTACAACACCCAAACCATGAGTGCGGGTTATAGATACAACAAGGGAAGGGAGTTTATGTTTTTTGCCAATTTAAATTATCAAATAGCCGAACTAGATGGCGAGCAGCTGTTTCCACAGACTTTGAACACGAGCAGAAGTTTCAAAAACATTTTGCCTTTTGCGATGCTTAGGTATTCTATAAGCAAAGAAAAGAACCTTCGGGTTTATTACAGAACCTCTACCAATGCACCCAGCATTACGCAGTTACAAAACGTGGTGGACAACAGTAATCCATTGCAGCTATCGGCTGGAAATCCTGACTTAGACCAAGAGAATAATCACAGCTTAACTTTCAGATATAACAGTGCCAATTTAGAGAAAGGAAGCACTTTTTACGCTTATTTGGTGGGTAGCTATACCTTGGATAACATTTCTAATATTACCACCATTGCCACTAAAGATACTGTTTATAATGGGATTCCGTTGCTTAGAGGTGGCTCGCTGAGTTTGCCGCAGAACTACGGAAATAGCCAGTCTTACCGCTCTTTCATTACCTATGGTTTTCCGCTTACGCGTCTAAAGTCAAACCTCAATCTTAACTTTGGTGTGAGCCATTCTATTACCCCAGGTTTGGTGAATGATTTAGAAAACATTGCCAAAAATACAGGCATGAGCTTAGGTGCGGTGTTGGGTAGTAATATCTCCGAGCAAGTTGACTTTACGCTGTCTTATAATGGAGGTTACAACATTATTGGAAATACGCTGCAGCAAGACCTGAACAGCAACTATTACACGCAAAACATTGGTTTAGCTCTTAATTTATTAAGCAAAAACGGCTTCTTATTTAACGTAAAGGGGACCAATACTTATTTAGCAGGCATAGATGGTTTTGAGCAAAACTTCACCTTGCTGTCTGCCAAAGCGGCCTATAAGTTTATGAAGAAAGACCAAGCCGAACTTAGCTTGTCGGCCTTTGATGTACTTGGGCAAAACAACAGCATTTCCAGAGAAATTACCGCAGCCTACGTGGCAGATAATAAATCCTTGGTTTTGAACCGTTTTTACATGCTAAACTTCACCTATACCATCAGAAACTTTAGACCTGCGAAAGTGAAGAGGTAGGAGGATTACGGCAAAAACCAGAGGCAACATTATTTAGGGCGTGTAGATTCTGTATTGTAAGTATAGAAATATATGCAATCCTTTTCCTTAGGCAGAGTATTCAAAGGTTTTAGAATACTCTGCAGGAGGAAATGGTTAATTAGGTTCAGTAAGGTTTCCAGCACAATTACATGGAATTTCACGATTAGCAACAATGTCCCAGGCAAACTCGATAGGATGAGAAGGAACAGTTTCTTGGTAAGAACAATAGTGTACTTTACTGAAAGTGATAGATATACGTTCCTCTATCTGATCTCCGCCATTAGAATAGCCATAACTGCTAATTGCACAATCTTGCATCCTAATTTTATGCTTTAGTTCATAAATACCTCCTGCTTTCATTTTAAAAAAAAACAACTCTACCAAGGGAATAATTTCGCCATTGGCAAGAAGACCACGTATTAGTGGAGAGTTTACATCTGCTAACCTGGAAATAGTCAAATGATTAAAAGTTACTGCATTAGCTCCTTCACCAGTGCTACCCATTTGTAAATTTATAGAATTTGATATTTCATTAGATGCAGATAGGATGTTAAGGCCATTTGTAATATTATACTCTGCAGATTGTGCCATACCCTCAATATTTGTACTAGGGTCAAACGCCAACACTATGGCAGACATCTCACTTTCCATTTCTGGGTTTCGAAGGTATGCTGTGGTTTGGACAGACCCGTCAGGGAATTTAACGCCACCGCTGCTAGAGAATATAATGCCATTTACTTCTAACTCTGGAGGAGACTCCACAGAAATCGACTTCTTTTCTTGGGCAAAAATTATAAAAGGAGCAGATATTAGTAAGATAATTACTAAATGGATAGTTTTCATTTTCATGGTATTTTTTTTGGATTGTAGTAAAGCTAGTGAATATTATCAGCGAGTTACTTCTTTAGTCCAATTTAATGAAATGAATTTCCTAAGGCAGCGTCTCCCTGCCTGCCAGTTAATCCGCCGAAAGGTGGAAAGGTAGCCGTTATGGAACTCTGATGATATTACTATAAATTTTGAAGCATTTTATCAGCTATCCGATGCTGAAACCATAGGAGGGTGGAGCGTTTCCTTCAGAAGTGCAGAGTCCCTGCCGAGCATCTGCAAGGGGAAAAGGTAAAACGTTAGGAATGATTAATTGCTGCAAAAGCCAGGAGTAACATTGTTTAGGGCTTGCTAATTATGTGTTGTGAATATTGAAATAAATGCAATCCTTATTGCCAAAATACTGTCTAAAACACGGTCAAAATTTTATCATAATATTAGTCTAACAATTGGGAGTGTTAATGAAATTTTGAGTGTGTGAGTTTATTTTGGTAGATGGTTTTGGACGGTTCGCCGCTGCGATTCTTTTTGCCTAAACAAAAAGGAAGGCCGGTCTGGCAAGACAATGGAGTCAAAAGCTTATATACTCTCCTAGTATCTTCTTGCTGAACTGTTCGGGATTTCCGAATCGTTACCCTTTGCTTAGCTCACCTCTCTCAGAAAATAGAAAATCAAAAACCACTTTTACTTTTATTCCAAACAACCATAAACTGTCCATGAGCCATACGTATGGAGGCTTTATGTGCCAATTTACCTGTATTTACCAACAAGGCAATATCTGCTCTGGATTCTATTTCTTTCATTGGTCGGATTCTTCAATTACTTTTTCTACCCTAGCCACATCGTCAGATTTTGACAAAGTAAGACGTACCACACTATCTTTAATAGCACTTAAATCGTGTGGGACATTCGCATCTAAAGTTAAAACATCGCCTTCTTTTATGCTGTGCATTGTGTTTTCTACACCAAAATCAATTTCACCTTTCAGCAAATGAACCACAATAGGAAATTTAGTTTGATGCTGTTTCATCACCTGTCCAGCTTTCAAAAGTATACGTATTTCTTTAGAGAAAGACGTTTCTAAAATTACTTTGGTTTTGACTTTATCTCCGAAAATCAAGTCTTCTTGGAATGATGTTAGTAGCATATGTTTTTTACTTTCTGTAAAGAAACAAAGGAATCTGATGGCTAAATATGACCACTGTCATGGTGGAGGTTTAAGGGCTAGTTTAGGTATGCTTTTAATTCGGAAGTACTATTTAGTAATTCCTGTTTTTCCCTTAGGCAGAGTCTCTGCAGGGACCTTTGGACTTAAAGAACTCTGCCTGTGATGATGTCACGAACATCACAGAGAGAGAGGGAACTGGGGTTTTCTACTAGTATTTTAGCTGTTCATTATTCAAATTTGTCACTACACTTCAATTTTGGTTCAATTTTGGGACATACTATCTTAAACTGCTCAATATAAATTTTTTCGATATTAGATCTCGTCTCTTCATATTCTAATTCATTAATCTGGTATACAGTCCCATCGTGCATTGGTATTAGAAATTCTGCCGAATTTATATTTTTTTGAACCTCAAGTAACGCCTTTTTATATATATATGATGCTGTAGATTGGACTACATGACTTAAAGCCCAAGTGCTTTCATCGCTTTTTGAATATCTATAATTTCCGTATTTCGTGCCAATTTTCTTTTTTTGAATTAATTGCTTTTTTATTGATAGTTTATAGCCTTCTAAATCATTGAAGCTTTCAAAATATGTTTTAGCTTCTTTATTTAAACTATCATCACCATACATATATCTATAAAAAATAATTTTAGCTTCCTTTCTATCTGCTTTATTATTTAAGATTTTCACTGCCAGATCTTCGTAAATATCTGAATTATATAAATCAATCAATTTACTATCATTGCTAATAGAAGCTAGGATTCCTGCTTCAAATTGAGAATAGTCGATATACAATAGTTTTTTTCCTACTTCAGGAATTAAAATATCCCTGTTAGACCTTCTTAAATTCTGAAGAGAGGGTTGACGTAAAATTATTCTTGATGTAATCGTCCCAAAGCCAACATATGACGGAAATGTTCTTGTTTCCCCACCCCAATGTGAAAGAATGAATAGTAGGCTATCAAGATCTTGTTGATTCCTTATTAACTCGTAAAGTAAACTACAAACCTGATCGTTCTTTTTGTTAATTTTAAAGGTGTAAAGCATTGAATTGATAATGCGATAATTCTTCTCCTTTAAATAGTGTTTTTGAGTATCGAAATTATCCGGAGTAAAAATATTATGGTTGAGTTGCAAATCATTTTTTATAAGATATATTTTTTTTTCTAATTCACCACACCTCGATTTCGCTATATTTAGATCCACATTAACACCAAGCCTCTGCCTTTCATATATTAAACTATTAATTTTAATTTCAATGTCTTCAAACCTTTTCATTTCTATCTCATCTTTCTCTGAAAGTTTTATATATAGATAGGCTAAATGCTCTAAAAAAGTTTTTATTCTGTCCTTAGTAAGTTTGAACTCAGAATCTATTATTTTATGGTATTTAAGGAATGTTATTGCTTTCCAATTTGAATATTTTCGAAACTCTTTGCCTTCTTGAGACATTTGCTTATCAAATGACTCAATGTCGATTATGGTGGGTATTTTTTTTATCTTAATCGAATTAAATTCTCTAATCAAGTCACTGGTTTGAAAAGTGATAAATGTATTTCTATTATTACATTCAAGTTCGGTTTTAAACTCGCTATGATTTTCAATATTTAACGAGTACCATTTAGATTGTATTAGGGCTACAAGTATTCTTTTCATATTGAATATAATTGTTCGATAAAATTTTGATGGTCGTCAGATTCATCAAAACCCTGTATATATACCAAATCTTTATTCTTAAACTTATTTGTAAATTCGTGAGAGCTTTTGAGGGATGAATCCATGTACTGTTTTTTTATTAATTCGGTATCAAATGTTCTTAAAGAAATAAGTGCTATCCTATTTTGGAAATAGCCATGAGTGAACCCCTCTCCATATTTTCTTATTATTACTCTTTTATAATTTGAATCAACCGAACAAACATATATAATCATTGCGGCAATAACTGCTCTGTTAGTGACATCATTTCTTTCTATGTTATAAACTGCATATTGAATTAGGTCGGATGATTTAGTTTTATGTTTAGCCAACAAAAGCCAAATTTGATATGTTTGAAATGCATAGATATTATAACTGCTATCCAATACGACTTTCTTAAGTAGAACTAAATAATCATTTAAGATTATTTCCGTTGGTAAAAGATTTAACACTTTACAAACTTGAGTAGTGATCCAGGGCTTATCAATTAAACTTCTCACAGCTAGTAATAATGATTCTTTCAATTCAACATTGTGAAAATTTAAGTTCTTTTTGCCTAAAAGTTCTATTGTATTTAGGGCATAATTTAACTTTTTCGCTGCACCGTCAGAAGTATTTAAGTCTTCATCAATATTTTCGTTCAGCAAAGCAATACTTTGGTGAAAGGCTTGATTTAAATAAGCATAATTACCTGATTTCCGTAGTCTAGATATTTTATTTAACTCTAGGTCAAAAAGGTTATCTAAAGCATCTCTTAAAACTTCATTGTCCTTTATCGTCTTACCTTCGGCGACAATTGAAATTATGTTTGTCTTTTGAGAATTTACAGAGAGATGACATCGTTTTAATTCATATTCAAAGTCTTGTAGAATCTTTCTTGCTTCATATTTGTCTTTACAAAAGATTCTAATGTCATCCATAAATCTGAAATATGCGAATGAACTATTTTGCATATAAACATCGACTTGATTAAGATAAAAAGTAGCAAGTAAAGCAGAAGCGTCACTATTTTGTGGTAAGCCTAAACTTTTACTTGAAATGTTCTTTAGAATATCTCCAAGAAGTTTACATGCTTTCTTTTCATTATTCGTTTCACAAACCCTCTCAATTTTTTCAATTAGCAATTCCTTACTTATGTTATCATAAAAATTTAATATATCTATTTCGACTATGCAATTGAAATTAAAGTGTCCTAAATCATCTACGCTGTTCGCTTTATGAGAGAGGGCGTATTGCATTTTCTTCCACTGCTCCACTCCGTTTATTATCAATTGGTTCTTTGAAAATTTATTATATCTAGCTGAATAAATATTTGGTATCATTGCTTGATCCATTTTCTCCGCTAATACACCCACAACGGCCATATATACAACACGGTCAATGAAAGGTAAAACCAGTGCTTGCCTTAGAGTAAATTTCTTTTTTGGTACATAGAATTGTTCTGCTAAGTTTGATTTGTACTTATTGAGGTCAAAATATTCTTCAAATTGCTTAAATAGATAATCTTGATTTAATAAATCAATGTATTTTAGTGGGTCATGAAACCAGTCATCAATCATGTCTGTTTTAAGCCTTAATCTAGCCAATTCCAAATCAAGACAAACATCATTAATATTTGCTTGGTGAATATCAATGACAGAATTATTGACTTCTCTTTTTTGCTTAGAAGCCTCCGTGTCTAACTGAACTTTATTATTTAATTTTAACCTAGCATTAATCGAATCAAATGATATCCGAACACTATCAATTGTATTCAATTCAAAATTGTCATTAGGATATCGACTAATTATTCCATAAAGTATATTCTTATTATCAATAAAAATCCCCGCACCCGACATTCCCGGTAATGATTCTGGGGAGGCAGTACCAATCAATTTTATTCGTTTTAATTCAGTATCATTTCTTTCAAATTTAAAAAGGTGAATTTCAGTTTCATTAGATAAAAATGTAGCCCATGAAAAAAAGGATTTATCCTCATCCTTCAATTTATCGGAAACCAGAATTTGACAGAAATTGACATTTGGATTTTTTTCAATTATAATAATTGCTAAATCATCTTCAAAAATTATCAAACATTTTTCTAAATCACTTTTTTTGAAAGATTGTAATCTCTTAAAGTTTCCATTATCATTATAATGAACGGTAAGGTTTGTGATTTTATCTAGGCAAAAATCTGTTTGTGAATCCTCTTGTAAAATATGTTTTGCTGTTAAAACATAATTGTATTCACAGTAATTTGGTGTTTCATAAACAATACCAGAGCCAAAACTAGGAACACCACTTACAAAAGCAGATACTTTAACTCCACATTTTTTAAGCTTTTCAGATACTAATGCCATATTGCTCATTATTAGGTGTTAATTTGAAATTATAATCTTTCTTTTCTTCAGAGGTGATTTTAAGATTATTTAGGGCTTCTTCATAGTTGAAAATGAAATTAATTGGCTGTTTATCACCTCTGTCGATATATTTAAGCACTTTAAGAAGTGCTCGTTTATTAGGCAAAAAGTTTTTTTTGCTATTTGTACTAATGATAAATGTATTGCATTTTATTTTTTGAACAATTTGTTTGGTGATACTACGATAACTTCCATGATGTGGTAGTTTAATGATGTCAAATTGAACGGGAATACCTTTATTTTTTTCTGATAATTTATCAAGTATTATTTCTAATCTATCCGGGGTTACATCACCAGTTAAGAGAGTTTTTTTGTTGTCTAATTGAAGCTGTAAAACAATGCTACTTTTATTGGAAATTGTTTTATCTTGACTCTTGTCATCTATGTACTTATCTAGTTTTATTAAAGGTGAATTCCAATCACATTTGAAATCACCAGTCAAATAGGCTCCCTTTTGAAGGCTATATTTTTCTAAATCTTCCGTCGTAGGGGAGAGAAAATCAATTATTAAATCTTCGAATATTATTGACTCACTTTTATCTGTATAAGTATTCCATTCAGCATTAGTTTTAGATAAGAGTTCTTCAACTTTTTTCGCTTGTTTATATGATAAAAGATTTGAGTTATCAACAGGTATCTTTCCTGATATTTTCCTTGGTGAATTAAATATGACTTTTTTTATAAATTCCAATTCATCATTAAAATTATTTTCATCAATATGATTTAATAAATCTATGATTCCTTTGATATGGTCATCATCATGATGAGTTATCACTAATAAATCTATGACTTCATTTTTTTGATGAATTTTATCGATTTCTGCAATTAGGTATTTGCTGTCATTTCCACCGTCAATAATAATATTGTATTTTTTATGTTGAACAAGAATTGCATCACCACTTCCTGCTTTTAGAAATTTTATATTCATAAATTATAATACTAATTGTGCGTTAAAAAAAAACGAAAAACTAAGATATAGTTGTTACTACTTTTTTAGGAAGGATTGTGAATAACTCAATATGTTCCATTTCTCTGCACTAAAATTACCCCCTTCAAAACCAAAAACCACCCAAAACCTCATTTATTGATTATTCGGTCATTTTATACAAGAAATCCCACCCAAAGTGGGCAGGATTAGTCGATGTAACTTATTTTCATATTAAAGGGATTTATCAAGGAACATCACTGATTCATAGACAGCTATTTAACCCTTAAATTATTTGTCACAATTTTGGCTTTTAAAGGCCAAAAGTTCCGCCAAATGCTTTATCGCCATACCTTGAACAAGACGGGTTGCACCCGTCTCTATTAACATTATACCCCGCTGGGGTATGTCGGAATAAATTTTTCCTATCGGAGACTCCGCAAGGGGAGGGGTTTTGCCCGTCTCTATGCACCTTATACCCCGCTGGTGTATTATAAATGAATGAAATCCTTATTGCCAAAATACTGTCTAAAACACGGTCAAAATTTTATGATAATATCATTCTAACAATTGGGAGTGTTAATAAAATCTTGAATGTGTGAGTTTATTTTGGTAGATGGTTTTGGACGGTTCGCCGCTGCGATTCGTTTTTGCCCTAACAAAAAGGAGTCGGGGCTGCCCAAACCTGTCCCTGTCTGCCGATTAATCCGCCGATAGGAGGACAGGCAGGTGGAAAGACAGCGGAGTCAAAAGCATGAATGCAGAAGAGAATTAATAGTCATCACAGGTTCATAGATTGTTTTCATTCATTAAACAATTTGTCACAATTTTGGCTTTTAAAGGCCAAAAGTTCCGCCAAATGCTTTATTGGTATAGCTTCAACAAGACGGGTTGCACCCGTCTCTATTAATATTATACCCCGCTGGGGTATGTCGGAATGCATTTTTCCTATCAAAGACTCCGCAAGGGGAGGAATTTCCCCCTTCTCTATTCATCTTATAGCCCGCTGGGGTATCATAAATGAGTGCAATCCTTATTGCCAAAATACTGTTTGAAACACGGTCAAAATTTTATCTTGATATTATTCTAACAAGTGGGCGTGTTAATGAAATTTTGAATGTGTGAGTTTATTTTGGTAAGTGGTTTTTCCTTCGTTTTTGCCTAAACAAAAAGGAAGTTCCGTCTGAAAAGGCAGCGAGTAAAAAGCTTTACTGAGATACGATGAAAAAGACGGGTTGCACCCAGAATATTGGGTATGTCGGAATGCATTTTATTTTACTCTATCAAGAGGTAAAAGCAAATTCTCATTTATTGATTATTCGGTCACCCCACACAAAAAATCCCACCCAAAATGGGCAGGATTTAGTTTATATTTAGGTAGAGATATTAAGGCTTATTTCAAATATGACTCCACAGCAGATTTTCTGCTAGTCACATGAGATTTTAGGGTATTCACCGCTGAGCTAAACTCCGACGAATTTCTTAAGAATGTATAACCCTGCACCTCTGTGGTAGCATATGGCTCTAGCAGCGTTTGATATTGGCTGTATAAAGCCTGCATGGCAGTAGGCTCAAAAACGCCCGTTATCACCTCTTGTAGGTAAGCATCATACTTGGCTTTATAATCGTCTTGCTGATATAAATATCCTATGATTGGCCATTGGTTGGTAGATAAATCGGAGAAGTTCAGATTTAAAGAACCTTGCTGGTTTCCGTTTTGAAGAGCTTCATTATTATCCCACGGTATCCATGTCAATAAACCATTGTCAGGGTTATTATATAGGTAATAGTTATGCGTCATTCTGCCATACGTATCCCAGTTTTGGATGGTGGTGTTCACCGCCAAATATTTTAAGAATACATCGGTATCAAAAACACTTTCTACCTGTGTTTTCCATGCCGCAGCGTCTGTAGTTCTAGAGGCATCGTTTATGATATCATAAAGAGCTTTCACATCGGTAAAGTCGGCCTCATCTTCATTGTTTTCTTTTCCTAATTCGTCGGTGTCGTATGAGCCGTTGGCAAAACTGGCTGCGTCTCCGTCTGGTTCGTATAAGTTTCCTTTATCGCTAGAAAACTGGTCGTCTATCACGGTGTCGCTAATTTCTTCCACCATGGTGTAAAGTCCAAAGTAGGTTGGGCCATCGCCGTGGTCTACATATACGGCATAAAAAGCGGTATGAGCTCCTGCCAAACCAGCGTTTCTAAAGACATCGCCAGCTACTTTTTCACGCATAAAAGATTTGTCGTTGTAGTTGTTTTTAAGGCTCAATTTCTTGAAACCATTAAAACGCTGATTGTCAATTTGCGGATACTCGTCTTCAAACTCGTCAAAATCTAATTTGAAAGATAATTTCAGGTTACCACTTTTCCAGGTAGACTGTAAGCTAGAGTTTCCTTTAAATCTAACACCTACGCGGTACCATTCTTTTCCGTTATAAAACACTTCACCAGGCACAAAAATCGGGTTTTCTGCATCTGATAGGGCAGGACCACCACCCTGTGAAGCACCAAAAGTTCCGTATTTACTGGTCATATCGGCCAGCATGAGGTTCCATCTGTTTTCGGTGACTACGATGTCTATTCGCTGTACCTCATTATCATTAAAAACCATATCGTACGCTGGGTCGCCAGATTTGCTGTGGGTTTCATCTGTCCAGTCGGTAGCTACAAAATCGGTATCATCATATACTTCTTCTTCCACTTCTTGGTTTGGGTCTACCACCACCACATCAGGGTCTACCAAAGCATCACTCTCTGAGCAAGCTAAAAACACAGTGGAGCTCACCACCAAAAGTGATAAAGGAGCTAGGATAGAAAAAAGGACTTTATTAAAATTCATATTGTTTCACTTATTTTGATTCGTATGTAGGTTTAGATACGAAGCATCCAAAAAACTTGCGGCTTAGCCGATATTTATTTCTGATAAGTGAAAATGTGACCCTTTTCAAAAGCTGCATGAAAGGGTAGCCTTCGGTCAATTAAAGGTTTGACGAAATTTGAGCGGAGCGTAGTTAGTTTTTGACTTAAAGAGTTTGCTAAATGATTGAGAATGCTCAAAACCAAGTTGATAGGCTATTTCGCTAACAGATAAAGTAGTGGTAGCTAATTGTTCTTTTGCTTTTTCAATCAGCTTTTCGTGAATGTGCTGTTGGGTGTTTTGTCCTGTCAAAGACTTTAGCAAATTGCTCAAATAATTTGGTGATAAATTTAACTCTTCAGCCACATATTGTACGGTTGGCAGTCCTGTGTTAATAAGGTTTTCATCATTGAAAAAATCATTTAAGAGGGTTTCTAAACGTTCCAATATTTCATGATTACTCTTTTTTCGGGTGATAAACTGCCTTTGATAATACCGCTCCGAGTAGCTGAGTAATAGCTCTATTTGGGCTATGATGATGTTTTGACTAAAGTGGTCTATGTTTCCTTCTATTTCTTGACCTATGTTTTGTAAAATACTTTCAATGAGTTTCTCCTCCTTTTTTGACATAAAAAGAGCTTCATTTATGGCATAATGAAAGAAGTCATAGCTTTTAATGCTCTTTGCCAAACTAGAATTCCAGATAAAATCAGGATGAATAAGCAGTAGCCAACCTGAGGGTTTCAGGTCGGCATTAGCATTAGGTTCAATGCTCAGGAGCTGCCCAGGGGCTATAAAAGAGAGAATACCTTCACTAAAATCATATTTCTGCTGCCCGTAACGAAGTACACCCACATCCCTTTTTAGTCCGATGGAGTAAAAATTAAAATGCCATGTTTCGCCCACATATTCTGGAAGCAGTTTAGCCTGACTATAATCTATCAAACTCACCAATGAATGCAAAGGACTGCCAAGCCCCCGTATTTTATGGAAGTCTGAAATGGTTTCAATTTTTCTAAGCTTGTTCTGCATCTTTATAACATTATTCCACCTGAAGCTTCTATACGCTGTCCGTTAAGCCATTTGGCATCTTCTGTGCATAAAAACGCCACTATGCCGCCTATATCTTCCGGTTCGCCCATTCTGCCTAAGGCAGTAAAACTGGCTACGGCTTTTATTTTTTGTTCGTTGTTTTTGTTTTCTCCACCACCAAAATCGGTACCAACCGCACCGGGAGCCACCACATTAACGGCTATTTTTTTATGGCTAAGTTCTTTGGCTAAATATCGTGAAAAAACCTCAACGGCTCCTTTAGCTGAAGCATAAGCAGACGAGTTAGGAAAAGAAAACCTAGTTAGTCCTGAAGAAATATTGACAATACGGCCGCCGTCATTTAATAAAGGAACTGCTTTTTGGGTCAAAAAATAGACGCCTTTAAAGTGAATATTGACCATGCTGTCAAACTGCTCTTCGGTAGTTTCCATGAAGGGTTTGTAAACGCCAGTTCCTGCATTATTAATCAAAAAATCGAATTTTGGACTGCCATAAGTGCTTGTCAGGTATGAAGAGAGTTTTGTAAAGAACTCATCAAATTGGCCAACATCACTGGTGTCTAATTGAAAAGCTTTCGCTTTTTGTCCGTTTTGCTCTATTTCGTTTATGACCTCGTTTGCGGCAGCTTCATTGGTATGATACGTAAATATGACATCAATTCCTTTTTTAGAAAGATTCACAGCCATATCTCTACCTAAACCACGGCTGCCACCTGTAAGTAGGGCTATTTTGTTATTTGACATTTCGTTTACATTTTGTTTTTACAAATGTCCGCAGCATCGGAAAAACATTTGTATCCAAATCTATGCTTATTGTAGCTATTATGCATAAATGTCTGTTTTGAAGGATTGATTTGCTGTAGATTTTTTTGCAGCCATAGCTACTTTGTAAAGGCCATTACCACAGTCTTGTATTTCACCTCTTAAAAACTCGAGCTTAAGTAAGCTTTGCTAGCTTATTAAGAAAATGAAACACAAAACACTTATAAACGTGTGAACAGATTTTGTGTGATTCATGACGGAAAAGACTTTTATGACTATTAGGCATACCATTTACTATGGACAGCTTTACTCTGGTTAAAGCTAGTTTATAAAAATCACACTTCGAGAAATTTTTATTAAACGGTAAAGGGTGTGTCTTAAGACTCCTTATTATAGATTACGGGCATTTGTCCCTTCCATTTATTCCATAGAGTGTTATCAGTAATTAAACTCGCCATAAAGTGACCCACATTTATTCGGCTGGTTTTTCCAGAATCAAAAATAGCACTTCGGGTAGGTGAGGGGTATATTTCATAAGGGCTTACCTCATGTTTATCTATCAGGCTGTCTGGCCTAACCGCTGCCCATTCTACAAAAGGGCTGTTTTGGTCAATTACCGCTCTTAAATATTCAGCAGCAGCTTCATTATCGGCATGAGGTGGCACTAGGAAACGAATAAGCCCCACAATGCAGTTTTGGGCAAAGGAAATAGGCTCATCAAGGTCGCGGTTTCTATTTCCAGTGGTATTCATCAACACAAATTTAATGGGCTGCTCAGGCTTATTTACCTTAATGGCGGTACATAGCCTTTTGGTGGCTTCTGTGACTAGTTTTCTTGGATGCCCGAAAATGCCACTCAAACTCATATTATGTCCCAGACAGGATGCTACAGCATGGCAGTTTGCCGTGAGTGCTACCATTTCCTTATTGCTAAGGTCTAAAATATTGGCTTTTGTGATGCTTAATTGGGTGTTGCTTTTCCAAGAGTCGGGTAATTTTTCTGGTGTTCTTACCACTATTTTAAGCTGATGACCTTCGCTTAAAAGTTGCTCTACTAATAGTTTACCTGTGGCTCCGCTAGCCCCTACTACTAAAATTGACATACTGTTTTTTATTCTTTTTCATCTAATTTGTTTTGCATATTAGAACTAAAAAAGCTGTATCAAAACTAATTTCTTTTAAGGGGAGCGTATGCTTGATAAGAGGTTTGGTAGTCTATTGGTTTTAACGTTAATAGAGCAGTAAAGTGTGGACATAAAAAAAGCCCATCACTCCTATGAGAGACGGGCTTTTCGGGTGACTCGCTAAAGTCTTGGGCTATTTATAGCCTAACATGTCTAAATCTTCTTTCAATTGAATCTGGCAGGCTGATGTCTGTCAAAGCAACGATTCCAAAAGCGTTTCGCATCATAAATGATTTCGCTCGGATTATCCATCCTGGATTTTCGCTTACATGGCTTCTGGTTTTATAATAGAGCACTCTGTATTTCGCATATGGATTTACAATTTGCTCAGCAAAATAGAAGCTATTTGCTCTTTTAACATCATCAACTGTCAAAATTCCGTCTTGCTCAGCACCTATAATAGCTTCAAAAGCTTTGATGTTGGCCTTATTCTTACCAGAACCCGCGTTTATGATATGATCTATAAAAACTTCGGCTACTTCCTGACTTGCGAACAAATCTCCATGGAAGCGATTCCAGTAATGTTGACGATGAATTTTAAGGGCTTCAGATTTCGAAAAATCTCTTTCACCCCAAATTGGCTTATGGATTCCATATCCAACTCCTTCGAAATGCATCAATTTTGGTGCATATTTTTCAAAAGAGGCCGCGTTAACGTTAAAACAAAAAATTAAAGAACTAACTGTTAAAAGAAAAACGTTTATACGTCTTTGATTCATACAATTTATTGGTTGGTATAACCTTACCACCGCAAAACTTTACTCGCGGTTCGGCAGCCTTTGACTGCAAATGTTTTTAGTTGTGTTTGGATTATTCTAATGCCTTTAAAACGTTACAAAGATACGGTCTTATTGTTCCGGCTGCAATATATTAATAGTATTCACTTTGTTATTTAGTAGTTAATCTTCTTGGTATTAGGTATTTAAAACGTTTGCGGAAAATGTAGGTTTCTTGGAAAAGTGCAACTACTCCTAGTAAAAGGATAGCTAAATTTGAGTGATATTTTGACATTCCGATTATATTATTTTTATATTAAGAAAATGTTAAGAAACGTATGGTTGTTGCCTATAAATTTCTTTGACTATTTGGTTTTTTCGGCTTTATGAGAAATATTCTTCCGAAATGATACCTTGTTTTCGACTAAAAACGGGGATTTTGATGCTCAATTTTTCCCAATTCTTATATCAAAAAGAAGATATCGACGCGTTAGATACGATTGAAGAATAAAAAGGGTTTAAAATTCTAGGTCAATTATAGAATTTAAAATAAAGCAGATGTAAGACTTTTGGAGACAGAAGTCTTGTTTTCGGAATGGCTATTTAAGAAACTACCTCGTCCGCATAGCTAAGCTGCCAGATAGACCCTAAAATAAGACAGGAACCCTTTCTGATTTGATTAGGACACCGCAATGTTGATTCTAGAGGTATTGGCTGATGTAAGTACCTTAATTTGTCTTGTTTATTAAGAAGTAGCTAAGTCCAAATTGAAACTGCAGTTTTTTGTATGTGAATTTGTCATAGACTTCTGCCACTCGCTTGTATAAATATTCATAATCTGAGGTTGGGAAAGGGTAGCTTTTTAGCCGAGCATAAGCACCTAAATTTTTCCTTTTAATTCCTAGTTCTAGCAGTAATTGAGGTGTTATCACCTCTAAAGGATTAAATATATGTTCATCTCTTGGAGTTAGTAAATACTTCAATCCAAGTCCAATTCCGAGGTATGGCTTTATTTCATTGGTGTTGGCTAGACTTCGCCTGTACAAGGTAGTAAGGTTAATAGAGTTTAGTTTTTGTAGATAATCTTTTAATTCTGTATCTATTTTTTCCTGTATATAATAGGCCTCAAAATAAATTCTATTCCTGTTTAAACTTCGAGGCATTACAAACTCCGCATTAATACCGTAGGTTAGCCCTTGTGACTTTAGGGTATATCTCTGACGGATATCAGGAAGGTAATCTATATGTACAAAGTTTTTGTTTTCAGAGTTATAAGCTAATACGAGCCCAAGAGAGATAGAGCTGGCGTCTTTCTTTTTTTCATAATAGCATAAATAGGTGCATCCCACACATTCATTGTATTCTATTAATTTCTTAGTCAGACTTTTTTTGACAAATGGAATACCGTCTACTTTAACCTCCTTTGAGCAATCCGAAAAAAGAGACTTAAGTTGAGCTCTATATAATGGCAACTCTCGGATATATAGCTTTGAGTTTTGTTCTATTAAATATCGATGATTGACCAGTTCTGTTATTTCATTTTGCTTTTCTAGGAAAAAGTGCTCTTTGTCCCTTTTATCTTTGAAAAAATACAAGCTGTTTTCTCCACTAACTAAAACTAAAAGCGAGATTAAGGTATCTTCTGTAATTGTTCTATTTGGTGTTTTTAGTAACCTACCTTCTTGATTTGGGGTAATGTCTAAAGAAGTACGTTTGGTTTGATAGTGCTCTTCGTTTGAAATTCCAAAAGCTGATATTTCAGAGGTAACAATATTGAGAATCTGGTTATTATTGTTTTGAAACCTTATCTCTTTAGGGTTATTCTCCCAGTTTTGATAATCTATTTGACCGAAGGTAGTATCAGACTTACTGTCCGATAAAATGTAACCAGGTTTAAAGTTTTGCTGAGCATTTGCGAAAATGCTAAGGCATAGTAATATTGAAGTAATGTAAGTTTTTAACATTGTGTGAGGATATAAATTTAAGAAACTATTTCGTCCGAATCTGTAACCAAACTAGTAGCGGCAGCAGCTAAAACGAAACACACGCCTGCTAATACCAAACTGAAAATAGCCTGATTACCAAAGAAGTTTTTCATGATAGGCCCACCCACCATGGCATTTATGATTTGTGGAATGGTGATAAAGAAGTTGAAAATTCCCATGTAGATGCCCATTTTCTTGGCAGGAATAGCTCCGCCTAAAATAGCGTAAGGCATGGCCAAAATGCTAGCCCAAGCTATACCTATGCCTATCATAGATAAAATAAGCAGGTTCGGGTTTGAAATGAAGTAAATAGAAATTAAACCTACGGCTCCGCATATAAGAGAATAGGAATGTGTTTTCTTTCTTCCAAAGGTCTTGGCAATTTTTGGCAAAGCAAATGCATAAACGGCAGACACTAAATTATAAAAACCAAAAAGGACACTAACCCAGTCGGCAGCTTCATTAAATAGGGGAGAGCTACTGTCTGTAGCTGCTAAGCCGTAGGTATGCTGAGCAATGGCTGGCGTAGCAAAAACCCACATTGAGAAGAGACCAAACCAAGAAAAGAACTGTACCAAACCAAGCTGTTTCATGGTTTGAGGCATGTTTTTAAAATCAACAAAAATACTTTTGATTGAGCTATCGATAAGTACTTCAGACTTTTCTTCGGGGGCTTCGAATTGAGCTATTTCTTCAGGAGAGTATTCTGGTGTTTTAGAAACTGTCCAGATAATGGTACCAAGTAAGATGATGGCTCCTATCACAAAAGACCAAACCACATTAAGGGATACGCCGCCAACTGTACTTCCGGTAATATCAAGCCAGTTAGTCAGCACATAGGGAAACCAAGAGCCAATCACAGCACCTATGCCTATCACCACAGTCTGTATGGCGTAACCTTGAGTTCTTTGTTCAGAATTAAGTTTGTCTGCCACCAGAGCTCTAAAAGGCTCCATGGAGATATTAAAAGAGGCATCCATTATCATAAGGAAACCTGCTCCAACCCACAGTGCTGGCAAATATTTTATAAACAAATGGGCATTAGGCATAAGCAAAAGCCCTATCGAAGCTATGATGGCTCCTACTAAAAAGTAAGGTCTTCTTCTGCCAAGTTTGGTCCAAGTCTTATCGGAGAAATAACCAACTACAGGTTGCACTAACATTCCTGTGAGTGGAGCTACTATCCAAAACCAAGAAAGCTCTTCCACATCAGCACCAAAATTCATGAGAATTCGGCTGGCATTACCATTTTGAAGGGCAAAGCCCATCTGGATACCCAGAAAGCCAATACTCATGTTCCAGATTTGGCTTGTACTAAGGTTTGGCTTTTTTGATTTCATAGCTTAGTTTATTTCAAAGATTTGCCAGCTATTGTCTGAAATGTCAATGTTAATTTCAGCGTCAGCTACTAGGCTTATCTTTTGGCTTTTAATGGGTTTATTGATTTGCTTGAGACCTTTTAGTGAAATTTCTTTTTTCTGAATTCCCATCATGCCTAAGGCTAGTTCTGGCAATTTAAGCTTAAAGTTGTAAGAATTGTTCAAATCAAAGTTGAAAACGAAAAGTAACTTTTGCGAAGCGGTATAACGTAAAAAGGAAAAAACCTTGGTGTCGTTATAAGCAGGATTGCCAATGTTGGCATATTGCAGGTCAAAGAATTTCCCAGCATTGATGGCCTCATTAGAAGTGGCCGTTTCATTTATTAAGGTGTAAGCTTTCCTGAGTTCTTTTTCTTCTTTGCTTAGTTTGGCTAGGTTCCATTTGCCATCATTATTCCATCTGGCCATTTCGTCTAAGCCCCAATAGTCAAAAATGGAAGTTCTTCCATCATCACTTTGAAAGCCTTCGGCACCATTTGGTTTTAGGCCAATTTCTTGTCCAAAATAAAGCATTAATGGTCCATCATGCAGATAGGCTGAAAGTGCCATGGCAGGTAAACCAACTTTAGCATCTTTGGCAAATTGCTGCGAGGTGATTCGCTGTTCGTCATGGTTTTCAAGAAAGCGGAGCATATGGTTTGCATATTCTCCTGATTCATTTTGCCACACTTTAGTAATGTCATTGGCATTTCCATGCCCTTCCATCAATCGTCTTAATGCATCATAAAGACCTACTTTGTCATATAAATAATCAAAACCGCCTTTAAAGATGAAATCATGATATAAGCCTACATCATAAATTTCGGCAATGAAAAGCATGTCTGGGAATTCTTTTTTTACCTCTTTGATGACCCAAGTCCAAAACGGAACAGGCACCATGTGTGCCATGTCGCATCTAAAACCGTCTACTCCTTTTTTTGACCAATAAAGGAGTATGTCTCGCATTTTAAGCCAAGTATCGGGAATTGGGTCAAAATGGCTGGTATGATCATTTTGATAGTCTACACCATAATTCAATTTTATAGTTTCAAACCAATCATTAATGCTGGGTGCTTCGGAGAATACGTCGTTTCCTGTGGCTAAAGCAGGTTTCTCTATATAAGGTTTATCAACTTCTATGGGACTTTTAAGTTCAGCGGGTACTTTAAATTCTGTACCAGGAAGGTAATAGAAGTTGTTTTGTGGCAAAAATGCCTTTGACGGGTCGTCGTCTTCGCCAAAATTGAGTATACCATCTCTTGTTACGTCAGATTTGTATTCTCTAGCTACATGGTTTGGAATAAAGTCAATGATGACTTTTAAATCTTCTTCGTGCGTTCTTTTGACCAAACTTTCAAACTCGGCCATTCTGTTTTTTACATCAGTGGCTAGGTCAGGGTCAATATCGTAATAGTCTTTTATGGCATAAGGAGAGCCTGCTTTTCCTTTGACCACAAGTGGATTATCTTTTTTGATTCCGTAGGAACTATAATCTGTCATGGTGGCGTGCTCTATAACACCGGTATACCACACATGGCTAATGCCTAATTTTTTAAGACTTTTAAGAGCGTTTTTGTTGATATCGGCTAATTTTCCAACGCCATTTTCCTGAATACTACCGTAGTATTTATTAGTGGTATTGCTATTTCCAAATAGCCTAGTGAATATTTGGTAGAAGGTAAGTTTATCTGATTTTTTGCCCGACACGTTTTGAGTCATATAGTCTTGCTAAGTTCTTTTTATTTGAAATTTAAGTATTCTAAGTGGTGTTTCGGATTTTAATTTTGTCAAAGTTAAGATTTCAAGTTGGCTAAGGATGTTTAATTATCCAAGAATTTGCTTTTTGTATAGAGAATAAAGCAGTTTAGCCAAAACGGAGTAAAGAATGATTTGTAAAAGCATTTAAAGTATGAAAATTGCAATAAATAATAGGAAAATGAACTGTCAAGTCAAAACATAATACGGCATGTGGCACCTTTTGACATCAAATCTGTTTTAAGCATTGTAAATTAGGAATTAGTTTTGCGAAGCCTAAGAAATATTAAAAGTGAATTTAGACTATGATAAAAGGAATATTATTTGATTTGGATGGTGTAATTGTTGACACTGCGGTATATCACTATTCTGCGTGGAGAAGGATGGCAAACGAATTAGGTTTTGATATAGATGAGGAGTTTAATGAGACGCTGAAAGGAATAAGTAGAATGGATTCTATAGATAGAATCTTAGAGAAAGGTGGTGTAACATTAGGCAAAGAGGAAATTCTGAAATTAGCAACGAAGAAGAATGATTGGTACGTAGAGATGGTCGAGCAAATGACCACAGATGAAATTCTGCCAGGCATTGAGTCAATTATTCAACAAATAAAGGATTTGGGACTAAAAATGTCTTTAGGGTCGGCGAGTAAAAACGCACCTAAGATTTTAGTGAAAATAGGTTTAATGGATAAATTTGATGCCATTGTAGATGGTAACTCGGTTACTAAATCAAAGCCTCACCCAGAAGTTTTCATAAAAGGAGCGGAAGCTTTAGGTTTGAAAAATGAGGAATGTTTGGTTATAGAAGATGCCTTTGCCGGCATAGAAGCGGCTCATGCAGCAGGCATGAAAGCTATAGGCATTGGTTCTAAGGAAAACTTGCCAAATGCAGACATGAATTTGAGCTCTTTTGATGGAGAAAATTTGAGTGACCTTTTGAAGAAATTACAGTCATAGTTTTTTATAAAAACAATAAAGCTTAGGAAATAACAACTTTATTATTAATTATTTAAGGTTGATTTATTAAGCGAAAAGGGGCTTAGGCCTTTCCAAAGTGGTGAGAGTAAAGTCAAACCTCATTTGGGATTTATTTAAAGTGAGATAAAAATGAAAAATTATATAAAACACGACCCATGGTGCATTATAGAGGAGGGTTTTCACCCAGAATATAATGAGGTCACGGAATCGTTAATGAGCCTTGGCAATGGCCGTATGGGTCAAAGAGGGAGTTTTGAAGAGACTTACTCTGGCAAATCATTGCAAGGGAATTACATAGCTGGTGTATGGTATCCAGATAAAACCAAAGTAGGTTGGTGGAAAAATGGTTACCCTAATTACTTTGCTAAGGTGATTAATGCCATAAACTGGAATGGACTTTCTATTCAAATAGATGGTGTAGAGCTTGATTTGGCTACGTGTGAGATTCTTAGTTTTTGGCGAACGCTAAATATGAAAGATGGTACCCTGAAAAGAGTATGTACTGTCAAAATGGAAAATGGCCATGAGCTAAGCATAGAATCTGTAAGATTTTGTAGCATGTCTCATGACGAGGCGGCTGTTTTGAGTTATTCTATCACTCCGCTAAACTTTGCCGGAACGGCCAAAATAACGGCTTTTTTGGATGGTGATGTGAGTAATAGAGACTCTAACCATGGCGAAAAGTTTTGGGAAGAGGTAAATAAGGAGTTGGTAGGGACAGAAGCCTATTTGACTCTAAAAACTAAAGAATCTCCATGGGAAAACGTACCTAGGTTTACCATAACTTCTGGTATGCGAGTGAAGCTTTTTCAAGCTGAAAAGGTGCAGGAAGTGAAATCATTGCCCGTTCGTGGGGAGAAATATGTAGGAAGAACTTTTGAAGTACCCTTAACTACTAATATCAAAACTACGGTTCAAAAGTACGTTTGTAACCTTTCTTCTGAAAATCACGCTCCAGAGACCCAAATAGAAGTAGCTAAAAAATACTTGAATGATATAGCTCATTTGGGTTTTGAGGTGCTTTTGGGCGACCACAAAAAAGCGTGGGAAGAAAAATGGAATCATAACGATATTCAGATTAACGGTGATATAGCTGCTCAGCAGGGTATTAGATTTAATATTTTCCATTTAGAGCAAACATATACTGGGAAAGATGCTCGATTAAATATAGGGCCAAAAGGTTTTACTGGCGAAAAATACGGCGGAGTAACTTACTGGGATACAGAGGCTTATTGTATTCCTTTTTACTTAGCTACTGCTCCTGAAGAAGTGTCAAAAAATCTATTGGTTTACAGGCATAATCATCTTCAAAAAGCTATTGAAAATGCAGAGCTTCTTGGCTTTTCTAAAGGAGCTGCACTGTACCCAATGGTCACAATGAATGGTGAAGAATGTCATAATGAGTGGGAAATAACCTTTGAAGAAATTCATAGAAATGGGGCTATTGCTTATGCCATTCATGATTATATTAATTATACGGGCGATAAATCATATTTGAAAGATTATGGTTTAGACGTATTGATAGGCATTTCTCGTTTTTGGGCTCAAAGAGTCAATTGGTCTGAAGACAAGAAGAAATATGTAATGCTGGGAGTTACAGGGCCTAATGAATATGAAAACAATGTCAATAATAATTGGTATACCAATTATATGGCAAAGTGGACACTGAAATACACCTTAGAGGCTCTTGCTTATGTTAAAGAAAATGGTGGCGTAAAAGCTGAACTTAACTTTGATGAAGCTGCTGAAACGGAAAAATGGAAGGACATTATTGAGAAAATGTACTTTCCTTATGATGAAGGAAGGCAAGTATTTTTACAACAAGATGGCTTCTTAGATAAAGAACTAATAGCAGCGTCGGATATTGAAGAGCACAGACCAATTAACCAAAAATGGAGTTGGGATAGAATTTTGAGGTCTTGCTTTATTAAACAAGCTGATGTGCTTCAGGGAATGTATTTCCATGAAGATGATTTTTCTAAAGAAGAATTAGAAAGGAATTTTGACTTTTATGAGCCAATGACCGTTCATGAGAGTTCGCTTTCACCATGTGTGCATACCATTTTGGCTTGTAAGCTAGGAAGAGTTGATAAGGCTGACGAAATGTATGTGCGTACGGCGAGGTTAGACCTTGACGATTATAATAACGACACAGAAGATGGTCTTCATATTACTTCTATGGCGGGTACTTGGATGGCTGTGGTAAAAGGTTTTGGTGGAATGAGAGTGAAAAATGGTGAGCTTTCTTTTAATCCAGTATTGCCAAGCAGCTGGGATTCTTACTCTTTTAGAGTCGGATTTCAAGGTACTTTGAAAGAGGTAACTGTGAATAAAGATGGATACGAGGTTAAAGACCTATAAATAAGGTTTCTAGAATTTACTAAAAAACTGCCAGTGTAAGCTGGCAGTTTTTTTTATGCTTAAGTATTTGTTATTGACAGTTTTCACTTTTTGCTACCTTTTGGCTTTCAGCAAATACCTTTTTTTCTTCCGCAATGGTTTGACCCAGTACTTTTAAGGCATAGCCGCCTTCTACTAAAAGTTTTACATAACCACTTTTACAGAGCGGTCCCCAGTATAAACTAGAGCCCGTGGTAAATCCTGTGTGTACATAAGCTACTTCTTGACCGGCAATATTGAGCCCTACTCTAGGAAAAGCAATGCCAAACTGCACATCAATAGGTTGCCCCAAATTAGCTGCAGAATCAAATGTTCCGTCGGTGATTTCATCTTTCCCAATTTTAGCAGAAGTTTCTACCGTGGTGCCTTTATATTCAAAACCAGCATCGGCAGTTAAGGATAGTTTACTCTCAGCAGTGGCAGAAGACTGGATGTCTGGAATAGTTAGTTGCGACACGAATTGAATCCCAATATCAATGGACATAGGAATAGGCATTGGAATAGGGCCGCTAGGTGTTGGAATAAAACGGATTGGAATACTGAGGGCTACGCCAGGCATCTTGAGGCTATGTTCGCCTGATTTTCCTCCTGCTGCCCCAAGGCTTAGTGTTATATCAGAAGATATTCCTTCATTGTTGGCATTGAAGGTTTCTAGTTTCCCATCTTTAATGGTGATTTTTGTCTTTTGTTTGGGCAGTTTAGCTGTGCCTTCGGCAGTGAAAGCTACGGTGGCACTTCCTCCTACCTTTTTCACCATCTGCATTTTAAAGTTGCATGAGCTTATTTTTCCGTCAGTTAAAGTCGGTTCTATTCTTACTTTATGGTCTATACCGCCACTGCTAATAGAAAATTCAATACCGTTGGCAGTGAATCCTTCCGGGCTCGCTACCTTTCTGCTACCCATTCTCACGGAGGCTACGTTCTCCCATTCTGGTGTTATTTCCCAAGCAATGGTGCCATTCTTTATGACATCGGTTAGGGCTGCATCTTGTGTTTGAATAATGTATTTATCGCCACTTTTTTGAACACTACTTACTTTACGCATAGCTTCTCCTGCTACTAAAATAACCTCACCATTTGCAGGTTCTTCTTGAAACTTAGTGGCGTCAAAAGTATAGGTTTGTGAAACGGTGTCTAAAGCTAAAATAGCACTAGCATCTTCAATGAGGATGGTTTCGTCGGTATATTCTACATCATAGCCTAAGTCATCTGACAGGCTTGGTTCTACGTCTTTTTTGTCTCCACAGCTGGCAATAAATATGAATGAAAAAATGACAAATGCTTTAGCTAAGTATTTCATATATGGCATCAAATTTTAATTTTAAGGTCAAAACTGGTGACCTAGAAAAAATGAATATATGTGAAATTAGAACTCAAAAAACGGTGTACAAAGCGTGTATTCTTTTAAATGCAGAAGGTTTTATTTTATGGTATTAGGATGCAGGGATGATGGATTATTATGCTATAATTTTCATAAGAAAAGCCTGTCTCAAAAGGTGATTTCCTTTGAAGACAGGCTTTTGAATATAATGAGATAGTGCTTTCCTTTAAGCGAATAATCGCCAAATCTGAGCGACTAAAAAAGTAACTACAAAACCCATAATTACTGGAAGTATTGAAGCTACAGCTGTCCATTTTAGAGATTTAGTCTCTTTATATATGGTGTAGATAGTTGTGCTACATGGGTTGTGTAACAGGCTAAATAACATAAGATTTATCGCTGTAAGTAATGTCCAGCCTCCTGCTCTTAAAATATCTCCTGTAGCCGAAACAGAATCAAGTTCAAACATCACACCTGCACCTTCTCCTCCAGAGATTCCTGTAACTAAAACCGTGAGCATGAGTATGGTAGGTATTACAATCTCATTGGCAGGAATAGCCACTACGTAGGCTAATAATATAACGCCATTAAGTCCTAAAAGGAATCCGAATGGATTGAAAAAGTCGATAGTCCAAGCAGCAATACTGACATCTCCAAAGTGAATATTAGAAATAAGCCAAATGACAGCTCCTGCTGGTGCCGCAAAAACAATGGCTCGCCATAAAACTATCATCGTTCTGTCGATTAGCGAGGTATAAATAGTTTTCCAAAAGCGTGGAGGTCGGTAGGGCGGAAGCTCCAGATTAAATGTAGAAACCTCTCCTTTTAAAACGGTTTTTGATAAAGCCCATGAGGTTAAAAACATGAAACCCATACCTAAAACAGCAATTCCGATAACCGCTCCTAAAGAAGCAATTCCTGAAAAAGCAGAAGGAACTACCGCTCCAATGAAGATGGTGGCTATCAATATTTGTGTTGGCCAGCGACCGTTACAGAGAGAAAAGTTATTAGTAATAATTGCTATCAGTCGCTCTCTGGGGCTATCAATGATTCTGGTGGCAACTACTCCGGCAGCATTACAGCCAAAGCCCATACTCATAGTAAGTGCTTGTTTGCCATGTGCTCCTGATACTTTAAATAAGTAATCTAAATTGAAAGCAACTCTTGGCAAATAACCGAAATCTTCCAAGAGTGTAAATAATGGGAAGAAAATGGCCATTGGAGGAAGCATAACTGCTACTACCCAAGCTACAGCCAAATAAACGCCGTCTATTAAAAAGCCATCTAACCACCATGGCAAACCGGCACTAGCCGCTAAACCTTTAAGAAAGGGATGAACATTGTCTAATAATAAGGAGGCCAGCATGGCCGAAGGGTAGTTTGCTCCTATAATGGTAAGCCATAGAACCAAAGACAAAATAAGAAACATGAGCGGAAAGCCCCACATTTTACTTGTGACAATACGGTCTATTTTAGCATCAAAACGAAGCCTGTTTTTGGTGTCTTTTTTATGAACAGAACCCTTTACTATTTCTGCCGCATCCGCATAAATTCCTTCTGCTAAATTATCATGAAACTCGTCTCCAATTTGCCATCTAAGGTCATTGGAGAGTGAAATGATGTTTTCTATATTCTGGTTTTTCATTTATTTTTTATTAAACGAACTCGCCTTTTTTTAATAATTCAATGATATGCGTATCTCCTTCTAATAGTCTAAAAGCAATCCATCTGCTATTCGGAATGTCTGGGTATTCTTTCTTAATTTCTTTACTCAATTTCTCTACCGCGGATTCTATATTCTTTGGAATATTCTTAATCCTGTGAGGTTTACATTTGATATTCCCATTAGCTAATTCACTTATGGTCGCTATTAAATCTGGAATCCCTTGATTAAATCTGGCACTAGTTTCTACCACCGGAATTCCTAAATCTCTCGCAAGTGTTCTGGTGTCAATTACAATATTATTCCGTCTAGCTTCATCCATCAAATTAAGACAAAGAACTGCGGTGTCAGTAATTTCTAGAATCTGTAAAACTAAATTAAGGTTTCGCTCTAATCTACTGGCATCCACCACAATTACTGTTACAGAGGGTTTGCCAAAAAGAATAAAGTTTCTGGCCACTTCTTCATCTTCGGAGGTAGAGAGTAGGGAATAGGTACCAGGTAAATCTACAAGCTTAAATTTTTGAGAATTATACTCAAAACCACCCTCAGCCCTAGTTACGGTTTTCCCCGGCCAATTTCCTGTATGCTGTCTTAAACCAGTTAAAGCATTAAAAACAGTACTCTTTCCTGTGTTTGGATTTCCCGCCAAGGCTACCACAAAATCAAAGTCGGTAGTATTAACACCTAGCTTCTTCAAACCGTCAGCATTAAACTGAGGGCAAGCTTCACAAGCACTTTTTGGTTTAACTTCCATGATTTTCTCTTTTAATTAGAATTTTAGAAGCCTGATTTTCTCTTAGGGCTATGCTAGTCCCTTTGATTAAAAAGGCTTTTGGGTCTTTTAAAGGATTTAATAAATCAATTTGGACATCGGCACCTTTTACAAATCCTAAGTCTAATAATCTTCTTCTGCTATCGCCCCGCATGTCTTTGGCTATGCCAATAATTTTGGCAGACTCATCTTCTTCTAACATGCTTAAGCGAGCAATGTTTTCTTCGTAAACTACATCTTTCTTTAGCACAGAAACCGTAATGTTTCCAGCTACAATGGGTGCAAGCGTAAATGATTCTCCATCCGAATGGAAAACGATTCTTTCTCTTGATTTATCTACCACGCGTATGTGCGACCCTATATGGATGTTTTCTGCTAAAATCTGTTTGTAGATAATGTCGGGTTTGTCTTTTATATGAACTATTCGGCCAATAGTCATTACTGGAATTTCAGATAAAGCCGTTCCTTTTATATCCGCAATTTTTCCTGTTCTGGTGGGAATAGGGTCACCATGTGGGTCGAACTGGGGGTTTCCAAGTCTAGCAGCTAAATTGTCGGTATCGTCGTGACTCAGTTCATGCTCTTTTGCTTCTGCTCTCCAGTGCCATTCAGCTTCATTAAATCCTGTTTTTTCGGCTAAAAATTTCTCCCAAAGACGGTGTGCTCTTACTATTCTTAAAGCATAATCGCTTCCAGATTTGGGTAAGCGAACATTATCGCCTTCCAAGCTAATGAGCTCATATTCTAGCATTCTATCTATAGCAGAGATGATATAGTCTTCTCGTTCTTTAAGCGTACGAGTAATGTCTATTATACTTACAGATTTGTCGGCATCTTCGCTGTGATATAAAAACTTCAAAATATCTTCAATAACCACTTTCTCATTAGACTTTGAGCTGTTTTTGATTAGCCAAAACCAACCCTTACTAGGCCTAAAAAATAGGAAAAGAAGCAATGCTAGTGCGAAAAATATCAGAAGGGAAATAACTGGATTATATGCCATGATTTTTTTCTTTCGTTCAAATTAGAATGTTATCGTGATTGATTTTTAAAAGCTATTTCTTGAAACCGCTTTTTTTCAATCGACTACAATACAAAAATACAAATATTTAGGCTTGTCTAAAAATATATTTAAGAAAATAAGGGATGCATTTTTAAAATAATTTTCATGCAAACTTATTTTTCTAATTTCCTTGATTATAGCATCCTGTATACTTTTTAATTAAGTCTGTGGTATAAAAAAAAACTCACTCAAAATTTATTGAGCGAGTTTTAAGAATGGACTTTATATAGTTTCTATTTGACCATTTCTGGAACCTCTTTTTTCTCCAGCATGGCCAGCACATCCAAGTTTCATAAGAGAGTTTTTAAAAATAATGGGAGCCACCATTACGTTTTAAATTTATCTATTTTTTGCCGAGTTTGTTTCCAAAAAAGTCGCCAACATTCCATTTGGGAATACTAATTTCATTTGCTACTAGGTAGCCAATTAAGAAATCTACTTTAACATGGGTAGCCGCGGCATTAAAATCAAAATCCTGATTCATGTCATCTTGCGGAGTGTGATAATGCGTTCTTCGCCACATTACATCTGATACCGAGCGGTCTACAGTGTCTTCAGGTACGGTCATGAAGCCGCTTTTTATAAATAATGCTGGTATGCCTTTCTTAATAAAACTAAAATGGTCACTTCTGATAAAAATTACCTGTTCTGGAAAAGGGTCAGGGCTAATTTTTAAACCTAAGATATCTGCCACTTCTTTGGTTTGGTTTCCTAAGCTTGAGTGAACCGCACCGTAAGGTACAATATCTAAAATAGGATGAAAAAAGAAAGGCATATCCATGGCTATGGTAGCTACCATGTTTTCTTTTCCCTTTGGCGGATTATTGGCCAAATAATCAGAACCAAGCAATCCAGATTCTTCGGCTGTTACCACGGCAAATAGTATTGAACGTTTTGGTTTTTCTTCTAAAGCCTGAAATGTTTTCGCTATTTCTAATAAAATTGCCACACCTGATGCATTGTCATGAGCTCCATTATAGATAGAGTCGCCATTAATGACTCTTCCTATCCCTAAATGGTCTACATGTGCGGCATAAACCATGTATTCGTCTTTTAGCTCAGGGTCTGTTCCTGTTATTTCACCTAGAAGGTTGTGACTTGGTACTACTTTAGATTTTGTGGCTACTTTGATAGTGGCAGATATATTCATAGGAAATGAAATAGACTTCCCTTCTTCAAAAAGCTTCATGGCTTCGTCAAATTTGCTTTTTGATTTAACAAAAATCTTATCAAGCTGAGTATTGTTAAAAAGTGCAGTTGCCTTTATTTCAGGATAAGAACCAGCAGTTTGCCCCTCGGGGCTTTGCCATTTGTAGCTTCCATTATTTGACCTACTTACTGAGGATGCCCATGTTCTTCGAGTATTTGATGGATGCATGAAGCTAATAATACCTACTGCTCCATTTTCAATGGCGGTTTGGTACTTTGTAGCAAAAGAGTAATATGCTCTTTCACTGGTAGGAAAAGTACTGGGTGCAGAACCTATATAGACCACTATTTTTCCTTTGACATCTATGTCTTTATAGTCGTCATAATCAAATTCAGGAGCTGTAATTCCGTAGCCAACAAAGACTAAAGGAGCTGAAACTTCAGAAATTGATTTGTCATAATTGGGTGAAAGAATAATGTCTTCAGAGAGTGTAATTGGGGTATTTTTACCATCAATATTAAGGCTGACAGAACTGTTTTGATTGTCAATAGTTCCATGCACTAATGGCACCTTTTGGTAATAAGAGCCTTCATTGGCCGGTTTTAGGCCTAAAGATATAAATTGAGATTTTACATAATTTGAAGCTATTTCAAAGCCAGGGCTTCCAGGTGGTCTTCCTAAGAGAGCATCGTCAGAAAGAAAGGTCATGTGTCCTTTAATGTTTAAAGGATTTATGGTTTCCAAAACAGGGAAATCTGCTTCTGTTTTCTGAGCACTTAATTTTAAAGTTAAACAGAGAGTTGCTAAAAGAAAGGGTAATGAGTGTTTTTTAATCATGATAAAGGTTTGGGTTTAAGTATTATCCAAACCCAATTACTATCATGATTTACTAATTTTCAAGGTAGCTTAATTAGAAAGTTGATTTTGTGCAAGTATTGCTAGTTTTAGTGGTAGAAATATCGTCTTTTTCTATATTTTAGATGTAAAGTTTCTTATTTGTTTGAATTGGCGAAATACTATTTTCTTTATTCTTTTAATAAGTACAAACTCACTCAATTTTAAATTGAATGAGTTTATAGAATAGCTTTTTGCCGAACATTCTATTTGGCCATTTCTGTCATTTCTAATTTTTCTAATGTGAAGACAAACAGGTTTTTACCATTAGCAGTAGGTTGCATCTCTACCTTACCACCGTTCTTTTCTACAATTTTATGTACAGTAGCTAAACCAATACCATTACCAATTTTCCCAAACTTATCTTTCCCAGATAGTTTTTCAATAAGTTGAAATTGTCGCTGATGACTTTTGAGGTCTTCTTTTATACTTACGTCTTTTGAACTAAACCTATAATGCGTTTCATCTTCTTCTATGGTAATTTCTATATCATAAACCATTTGTTCTCTAGCCTTAAGTGTGTTTGCTATTAAGTTTATAATAAGTTGATGTGTAGCTGCTTTATTGGCGTATATCTCTTGAATACTAGAGTTTAACTTAATATTTAATTGGTCCTCTAAACTGAAAATTTGGTCTATCTCTGATATCAAAGTGCTTAGATTAATCCAAATTTTTGACTCATTAAGTTGATTTTCTTTCTGATTAAATTCTAGCAGACCACTAATTAGGTTTTTAAGTTTTTGACTCGAGTTTTGGATACTGTCTAACATTTCCAAGCCATTCACACCCATTAACGAGCCATACTGGTGGGCTATAAGCTGCGTCATAGAAGAAATACTGACTAATGGTGTTTTTAAATCGTGTACAGATATAAACTCGTATCGTTCTAGTTCTTCGTTTCGTTCTTTTAGGTTTTGTAAAGTATCTTCTAATTGAATTTTTTTCTTTCTAAGCTCCATGAGTTTCATTACCTGATTAGATAAAGCTCTTAGCGAGTTTAATTGTTTCTCTGTTAGTACTTTGGGTTTACTATCAACTACGCAGAGTGTACCTAGAGCATACCCATTTTCTGTTACCAGAGGTACTCCGGCATAAAAAACCACATTTGGGTCTCCTGTTACTAAAGGATTGAACTTAAAGCGTTTGTCTTCCCTTGCATCTTCAATTACAAAAATGTTTTCCTCATCCTCAATAGCGTGAGAGCAAAATGCAAATTCACGAGGTGTTTCTTCAGCTAAGACTCCTTGCTTTGATTTAAACCACTGTCTGTTTTTATCTATGAGACTAATAAGAGAAATGGGGGTGTCGCAAATTTCAGATGCTATAGCCGTTAGGTTATCAAAATCTTCTTCCGGGAGTGTATCTAAAATAGAATAGGAGGCCAGTTCGGCTTGCCTTTCTTTCTCTTTTAAATGAACGTCTTGAATTTTCATCTTTCTTGTAATGGTTATTGATTCAAATGGTCTGCTGATGCTTTTTATGAGGTCAATAATCAAGCCATTGAGCGGGGCTTGGGATGAATGGTTTGTTAGTCAGTATGAATTGGCATTTTGTTCCCGAAGGGGAAGTTTTGAGCCATGCTTTATTTCCTAAATTCGGGCTCGAGATAGTCTGATTAATTAAAAAGGCTGTTTTATCGGTAGCAAACTAAATTGTATCTTTCCGCTCCAAAAGTGAGATAGAGCGTAAAGTCATAATTATGATTAGCTAATAAGTGAGCTAAAATTTTGTGAGCTAAGACGTACTTTTTCCTTTAGAGATTTTAAAATACAGATAATATAAACCAGGGAGTTTTGAGCTTTTTGAACAAAAGAAAATGATCACATTAATTGCAACAATTACGGCAAAAAAAGATGCTGTGGAAGAAGTAAAGGCAGCACTATTGAATTTAGTAAAACATACTACACAAGAGCCAGGTAATATTCAATATGTACTTCATCAAGAAGTAGAAAACCCAAATATTTTTAGATTTTACGAGCAATTCAAAGACCAAGCAGCTTTTGAATATCACGGAGAGCAACCTTATATAAAGGCGATGGCCTCAAATGTACATTTAATGGAAAAACCAACTGTTCTGACCTTCTTAAACTTAGTTTAGTTCGTTCAAAGTTTTCTGAGCTAAGGCTTTAGTTTTAAGAATACCTTCTTTGGAAGAAAGTTCGTTGCCTTCGTATTCTATACCTAAGTAGCCATCATAACCGGCATCTTTCATGATTTTGAAGAACCTCGGAAAGTTTAGGTCTGGCTCGTTTCCTAATGAGTCAAACCTAAACGCCTTTACACTAACCCCTTCGGCGGTGCCTATTAACTCTTCAAAACCTTTGTAGTAGTCATATTCTTTAGCACATGGTCCCCAAATAGAGCCACTAATTGTTTCATAACACCAGTTATGAAAATCGTCTAAAGTACCTACATTTTTATCTGAAAGTTGAGCTATTAAGTCGGCTAGCCATGCTCCGTTGCTTGACATGCTACCATGATTTTCTACTATCAGTTTTATGCCTTTTTCATTGGCATAGTCTGCCAGTCTACCAATACCGTCTATAGCCTGTGCTTTCATTTCCTCTGGACTACCGTCGCCATGAGCATTAACTCTCATGCTAGTGCAGCCAAGGTACTTACTGGCATCTACCCATTTTTTCCCTAATTCCACAGCCGTGTTTCTTTCTACATCGTCAGAGGCACATAAAAAACCAATTTCATCTATCTGAATCATTAAGCTTAATATATCTGCCTGCTTTGCAGCATTTTTTAAACTATCTAAATAATCAAAATCCGTAACCTTATCTTGAAAAAATTGAGAGACGTATTCTACACCTTCAAAATCCATTTCGGCAGCAGCATTGATAAAATCAACCGTATTCATTTCACCAGCCTTTAATTCTCTGTTAAAAGACCATTGAGCCAAGGAGTATTTTGGTTTAATTACTTCTGCTATGGTCTCCTTATTTTCTGATTTTTGGGAGCATGAAAGAAGTAAGAAAGGTAGAGCAATGCTTAAGGATAATTTTTTGAAAGTTTTCATCTAGGGCAGTTTGTTAAATATGAGAAGCAAATTAAGACCTTTTCAGGTCATTCTTCTATGAATGTATTCTCAGTGTTAGTTTTGGCAAAAAAAAAGCGAGTTCCAGAAAATCTGGGAACTCGCTTTTGATATAATGTATCGGCTTTTGTTATTAAGCCTTTGTTTCGTCAGTTACTTCTTCAAAGTTAACATCAGTTACGCCTTCGTCTTCAGAAGGAGCTGCACCTGCGTCAGCACCTGGAGCACCGCCCATTGGGTCAGCAGCACCACCTTCAGCTTGTTGAGCTGCGTAAATCTCTTGAGAAGCTGCTTGCCATGCTGTATTGATTTTCTCCATAGCTCCATCAATGGCAGTTAAGTCAGCAGAAGCGTGAGCTGCTTTAAGCTCAGTCAAAGCACCTTCAATAGCTGTTTTGTTTGGCTCAGAAAGTTTATCACCATACTCTTTCAATTGTTTCTCAGTAGAGAAAACCATTGCGTCAGCTGCGTTTACTTTTTCAATCTTCTCTTTCTCAGCTTTGTCAGACTCTTCGTTTGCTTTAGCCTCGTCACGCATCTTTTGAATTTCTTCGTCAGATAGTCCAGAAGAAGCTTCAATACGAATATTTTGCTCTTTTCCTGTTCCTTTATCTTTAGCTGTAACATTTAAGATACCGTTAGCATCTACATCAAACGTCACTTCAATTTGAGGAATACCTCTACCTGCTGGTGGAATACCATCTAAGTGGAATCTACCAAGAGATTTATTTTGATTAGCTAATGGTCGCTCACCTTGAAGAACGTGAAGCTCTACAGATGGTTGATTGTCGGCAGCAGTAGAGAATACTTCTACTTTCTTAGTAGGAATAGTGGTGTTAGACTCAATCATTTTAGTAAACACACTTCCCATAGTTTCAATACCTAAAGAAAGAGGAATAACATCTAATAAAAGAATGTCTTTTACTTCACCTGTTAAAACACCACCTTGAATAGCCGCACCTACAGCTACAGCTTCATCAGGGTTAACACCTTTAGAAGGTTTTTTGCCCCAGAATTTCTCAACTTCTTCCTGAACCTTAGGCATTCTAGTAGAACCACCTACTAAGATGATTTCGTCAATTTGACCGTTAGAGATACCAGCGTTTTTCATCGCTCTCTTGCATGGCTCCATCATTCTAGTGAATAAAGAGTCAGCCAATTGCTCAAATTTCGCTCTAGATAATGAACGTACTAAGTGCTTAGGTACACCATCCACAGGGAAGATGTATGGTAAGTTGATTTCAGCTTGAGATGAGCTAGAAAGCTCCATTTTAGCTTTTTCAGCAGCTTCTTTCAAACGTTGTAATGCCATTGCATCATGACGTAAGTCTACACCTTCGTCTTTTTTGAATTCGTCAGCTAACCACTCTATAATTACTTGGTCAAAGTCATCACCACCTAAGTGCGTATCGCCGTCAGTAGATTTTACTTCAAAAACGCCATCACCTAATTCTAAGATAGATACGTCAAAAGTTCCACCACCAAGGTCAAATACCGCTATAGTAGCATCTTTGTCTTGCTTATCAAGACCATAAGCTAATGCAGCAGCAGTAGGCTCATTTATAATTCTTTTAACGTCAAGGCCAGCTATTGTTCCAGCTTCTTTTGTGGCTTGTCTTTCAGAGTCGTTAAAGTATGCAGGTACTGTAATTACAGCTTCTGTTACTTCTGTTCCTAAATAATCTTCTGCTGTTTGCTTCATTTTTTGAAGAATGAAAGCAGAGATTTCTTGAGGAGTATATTGTCTATCACCAATTCTTACTCTTGGTGTGTCGTTATTACCTTTTTCTACATCGTAAGCTATAGTCTTAAGTTCTGAACTTACGTCAGTATACTTTTTACCCATAAAACGCTTTACCGAAGCAATTGTGTTTTTTGGATTTGTGATGGCTTGGCGTTTGGCAGGAGCACCTACTTTCTTTTCACCGTTTTCTAGAAAAGCCACTATTGAAGGGGTTGTTCTAGCTCCTTCACTGTTGGCAATTACTACAGGTTCACTTCCCTCCATTACTGCCACACAGGAGTTAGTTGTTCCTAAGTCAATTCCAATAATTTTTCCCATGTTATATTTATCGTTTATTAGTTCTTAATTGTATTTGATAATGTAATGAACAATCAATATGCCAAGGCCAAAAAGCCCACATAATTGTGACAGTTTGTCAGTTTCGAATGTTTTTTGTCAGAAAAAAATTAAGGACAGCCGCCAATAGTAGCCGAAAAGACAGACCCGGCCTTTATTTCAAACCCAGGGTTTAGCTTGATGTTTTTGCCAGCTTTGAATGAAGCCCCAGTAGGATTTGTGAGTTTATTAGTGGCATTTATAGTTTGTGCGGCATTGAAATAGAACGATTTAGAACCGTAGCTCAGATTGTCTTTTGTGGAAACTAGACTAAAGCTATTAGGGCAGTCAGGAATAACCTTAACTTTTATAATGTTTGATGTGTCGCTATAACAGGTGAAGTTTTTACAAAAAGCATAATAGCTAGTGGTGTCATTAGGAGAAACTATAATAGAGCTATTTGTACTTTGGTTGTTCCATTCTAAGGTATAGTCATTAGAGCAGGTAGAGGCATTAAAGGTGAGCGAGCTCCCTTTGTTAATGAGGCTGTCAGCGGTATTTGTAATAGTTGGTGCGTTAGGCTTTAAAAGTCCACCAACAAAGAAAGTACGAAAACCTTCGCATGATGTTCCTTCACCCCAAATGTATTTTAATTTAACAAAGCCATCAGAACCAAATAAGATTCCACCTGTATTTTGGTCAAGACTGAAAGTGACGGAATCTGGTTTGTTGTTAATAGAGAAGGTGCCACCTTTTGGTGAATAATCAGGAGTAACTAGACTTCCAATACATACTTGACTAGAGGGGTAGTTTATGAAAATTGCTGCGGTGGTTATTAAGGTATCAACTTTAGGACCTTGGTAGCCATAAATGTCAATGGCCTTTACGCTGAATTTATAAGAAGTAGATTCACTCAATCCTGTAAAAAGGTAATTCAAGGTGCCTGCAGGTACTGTGGTAAGTAAATTGTCGTCCTGGAAAATTTGATAGGAAGCTATACCCTTCGTATCTGTATCTGCAGACCAATTAAGTTCAAGACATAAAGGGTATAACTTTGAGAAAGTGAAATTCTTAGGTTTATCAAATATTATACGAGCATTCCCCCAGTCGGCCTGATTAGCAGCTAGGCTTCCATTACTGTTTTCCACTGCCAGTTCTATACTTTTATATCCTGCTATGTTCACGTCGATATTTAGAGCATCGGAAAGATGAGTGAGAATAGGGCTGGTGTATAGCAGAGTAGTTTCGCCATAGACTTTAAATATAACACCAGCACCACTATTAGAGTCATCATCAATACCAATGGAAGCTCTAAATTTGGAATGAAAACCAGTTTTCATTTTATAAACAATCTGAGAACCAGAGTGTGTACCAATTCCCTTACTGAAAGAAGTACCATTAATTTCCATGGTACTGCCATCTCCTTCGTTCGATGTTGCCCCAGCACTTTGGTCAAAAGCCACAGGTCCCAGTCCGTTTTGAATACTATAAGGTGTGTAGTTTGATAAATAAAGACTGTCTACAAAAGTGCTAGAAAGGCTCTGTTGACTTAGTATATTACTTACATTGACCGCTTGAGTCATGGTTATATTGCCATTTGCATCGGTTAAATAGCACCTGTAGGTACCACCAGAGCTAGAAAAGCTGGCACTATTTCCTAATGAACTAGCGTTAAAGTCATTTCCCGGAACCCATTTGTAACCAGCATAGCCACCAGGGGCTGTTAAAGTGACAGAGCCATTTGTAATGCTCATGCTTATTTCAGGAAGAGTCTTGGCGGCTATTGGTATAGAAGAGGTTAGGAAATTTCCAATAGTAATCGAATTGTAAAGGGAATTAGCAAATTTTACAAGGCCAGATTCTTTAAAGTGAACATTATCAACTCTGTCCGAGGATGTGAAACCGTCTGTTTCTGGACCTGCAAATATTTGGTTGGAAGTATTAATTAGAGCGTTTTGCCCATTGATAACATTTACCGAAGTATTGCCTTGGTAATAACTAGCTCTGCTTACCATCCAAGGGATATTGGAACCGAAATCTGTTCTGGTTTTTGTGATAAATGTATTTAGGTTGTTATAATAATTGGCTTGAGTAGTGTTAAGGTGCGTGTCTGATTCTCCTTGATGCCAAATGAGGGCTCGTACTCCATAAATGTTGGGATAATACTTTAAAGCTTTGTTGAAAATATTATAAGGAGCTCCTTGCGAACTACAGTATTGTCCCCCACTGAAGGGATGATTGGTGGCTCCACCGTTAGAACTGGTTACCCAGTTTTCAATACTAGTTCCACTAGCTGCTCCATTAAAAAATGCTACAGGAATACCTAGATTAGTTTCAATTAGGTTTCCAAGTCTACTGTAAGCCCATGGACTCTCTCCAGTAACTGAAATTTTATGACCTATGCTTATTGGTGTGAGTTGAGCGAAATTTGGGTAGGTGGCAAAGCAACCTTGATAGTTATTCTGACTTAAGACTTTTTCATTAAAATCTATCGGTACGGTTATGGTGTCAACTCCCGCTGCGTTAGACTGTCCTGAAATTAAATACACATCACCTACACCAACTCTATCAACATTAGTGCTGCTTAAAACGGAACCTGTGTTTACAATTCTAAGCTCTAGTTTATACCAGCCAGCAGGCACATTGTTTAACTGGCCATAAAACTGACCCTTACTGGGGTTTGATTTTATTATTGTCCAGTCAAATCCTGAAATGACTGCATTGTTAGTGGGATTTAATAGTCTGGCCTGTATAGAGCTTACAACTGTATTAGCGTATGTTCCAGCAATATATATTGTAGCCTGACTGCTTCCGTTTCTTTGGAAAACAGATTTGTTTAGTGGGAGGTCAATGTTTACTTGGCTAAAAGTGGGGATGTTTGCAGCAAGTAGAAAGACTATTACCTTTATAATTTTGGTCGTCAAAATACTGTCAATGTTAAAGTTTGTACTGAGCTTTCATAGTCATGGTATACAAAAGTATGAATTCTAGAGCCTAGGATAGAGAAAAAACGTCATACTTTATTTATCGGTAGACCTCTAACAAAAAAAAGACCCCCTTACGGAGGTCTTTGATTCCAAACGATAAGGAATTACCGTCTTATTTAACTTTTTCTACTATCGCTTTGAAAGCATCAGGGTGATTCATTGCTAAATCAGCTAATACTTTACGATTTAAATCGATTCCTGCAGTTGACAATTTATTCATAAAAACTGAATAAGAAAGTCCGTGCTGTCTAGCACCTGCGTTAATACGAACAATCCACAACTTGCGGAAGTTTCTTTTCTTTTGCTTACGACCAATATAGGCGTAACATAATGCTTTTTCAACAGCGTTTTTCGCTACTGTCCAAACATTCTTTCTTCTACCAAAATATCCTTTGGCAAGTTTAAGCACTTTTTTTCGTCTTGCTCTCGACGCTACATGATTGACACTACGTGGCATAATCTTTAAGTTTTTTGACTGGAGGCGACACGTTCAAGACGCATTCTTTTTAGCCTTTTGTCGGGTGAAACAATTGAACCAATAATTAATTAATGTTGATTAAAGAGCTAATAAGCTTTTAATACGATTTTCATCTGATGGATGAACAAGCGTAGTACCAGCCAGGATAGACTTACGTTTTTTAGACTTCTTAGTCAAAATATGACTATGAAATGCATGCTTACGCTTGATCTTACCTGTTCCAGTGATTTTGAAACGCTTCTTCGAACCAGAATTTGTTTTTTGCTTTGGCATCGATTTAAACAGTTTTAGTACAAAAAAGTAAATTGGGCTGCAAAGATACGAAAAGCTAAGACATTATCAAACCGAAAGTTTTTTTTCTATTCCATTAATAATGCACCTAGAAATCGGCTAATTTTGTGATACAATTTTAGTGAATCTTTACCCTCAATAATGCAGTTTTCCCACCTTCATAATCATACTCAATTTTCTCTTTTAGATGGTGCTTCAAGTATTAAAAAGATCTTTCAGAAAGCTAAGGACGATAATATGCCAGCAGTGGCTATTACAGACCACGGTAATATGTTTGGTGTTTTTGACTTTGTGGCTAATGCCAGCAAATTTGGAATTAAGCCTATTGTGGGGTGTGAATTATATGTGGTAGAAGACCATACTATTAAACAGTTTACCAAAGAGAAAAAGGATAAAAGGTATCATCAGCTTTTATTAGCAAAATCACCACAAGGGTATCAAAACCTTATTAAACTGTGCTCATTAGGCTACATGGATGGTCTTTATAGTAAGTATCCTAGGGTAACCAAGGCATTAATAGAGAAATATAAGGAAGGGCTAATAGCAACTACTTGCTGCTTGGGAGCTAGGGTTCCGCAAGAGATTTTAAGGCATGGCGAAAAGGCAGGCTTAGAAGAGTTTAAGTGGTGGCTTGACAGATTTGGAGAAGATTATTATATAGAAATTCAGCGTCATGATATTCCTGACCAGAACAAGGTCAATCAAGTTTTGCTTAAATGGGCTAAGGAATATAACGTAAATGTGATAGCGTCAAATGACTCTCATTATGTAGACCAAGAAGACTGGGTGGCTCATGATATTTTGTTGTGTGTAAACACCAACGAAAAAATGGCTACGCCCAAAATGAAGGACTATGATGATGAGGGCGGAAGTAAAAACGGAAGGTTTGCTTTTTATAATGACCAGTTTTATTTCAAAACTACGGCCGAAATGACGCAGCTTTTTAGCGACATTCCGGCGGCTATCGATAATACCAATGAGATAGTAGGGAAGGTGGAAACACTGGAGCTCAAGCAAGATATTATGCTGCCTAACTTCCCTATACCAGAGGAATTTAAAAAGCATGCTGATGATAAGCTAAATCAGTGGGAATACTTACAGCATTTGACCTACGAAGGTGCAAAGAAACGCTATGGTGAAATAACAGAAGAAGTAAAGGAACGGATTGACTTTGAGCTTTTTACCATTAGAACCATGGGTTTTGCTGGTTATTTCCTCATTGTGATGGACTTTATTGACGCAGGAAGAAAGCTTGACGTGATGATTGGTCCTGGTAGAGGTTCAGCCGCTGGTTCCGTGGTGGCGTATTGTATTGAAATTACCAATATTGACCCTATCAAGTATAACCTTCTATTTGAGCGTTTTCTTAATCCAGATAGAAAGTCAATGCCCGATATTGATACCGATTTTGATGATGAAGGTCGTCAAAAGGTTATTGATTATGTGGTAGATAAGTATGGCAAAAATCAGGTTGCCCAGATTATTACTTACGGTACTATGGCCACCAAATCTGCCATAAAAGATGTATCAAGGGTAATGGAACTGCCACTGGCAGATGCCAATTATATAGCCAAGATGGTTCCTGATAAGCCATCTTACGGAATAAACTTTGAGAAGCTTATTCATTATCCTGAAACGGGACCTCATAAGAGTTTGTCCTCTCTAGGCTTAAGTCCAGAAGAGGTGGCTAATGTTCAGAAAATTAGAGACTTCTATCATGGTACAGGTCTAGAGTCCAAGGTTTTAAAGCAAGCTGAAAAGCTTGAAGGAACAGTTAGGAACACTGGTATTCACGCAGCAGGTATTATCATTGCACCGCATGATTTATCAGATATTGTACCTGTGAGTACTTCCAAAGATTCTGATCTTTTGGTAACGCAGTACGAAGGGAAAATTATTGAGGATGCTGGGGTAATTAAGATGGACTTTTTGGGTCTGCGAAATCTTACGATTATCAAAGAAGCCTTGAGAATGATAAAGGAAAATCATGGGCAGAATATTGATAGAGATAATGCAACTGAAAAGCAAAAAAGAACCTTAGCTCTTTTAGAAGGAGGGATAGATTATATTCCTTTAGATGACCCAGAGACGTATGCACTTTTTCAAAGAGGAGAGACCAACGCTATTTTCCAGTTTGAGTCTGATGGGATGAAAAAGTACATGAAGGAGCTCAAACCTGATCAGTTTGGTGACTTGATAGCCATGAACGCCCTGTACAGACCAGGTCCTATAGCTTATATCCCTAAGTTTATTGATAGAAAACACGGTAGGGAAGAGATTACCTACGATTTGCCTGCCATGGAGGAGTATTTGGCGGAAACATACGGAATTACGGTTTATCAAGAGCAAGTGATGCTTTTGTCTCAAAAACTTGCAAACTTTACCAAAGGAGACGCCGATGTGCTTAGAAAAGCCATGGGTAAAAAGCAGATTGAAGTCTTGAATAAGCTAAAGAGTAAATTCTTAGATGGAGGTGCTGAAAATGGTCATCCTGTTGATGTTTTAGAGAAAGTATGGAAAGACTGGGAGGCCTTTGCTCAGTATGCCTTTAATAAGTCTCACTCCACTTGTTATGCCTTTGTAGCTTATCAAACAGCTTATTTAAAGACACATTATCCGTCAGAATATATGGCGGGTGTACTTACTTCTCAGCTTGGAAACATTGACAAGATTACCTTCTTTATGGAGGAATGTAGAGCATTAGGTTTACCTGTTTTAGGCCCTGATGTAAATGAGTCTGCCAAGCGTTTTGGTGTGAATGAAAACGGAGAGATTAGATTTGGGCTTGCCGGTATTAAAGGCAGTGGTGATGCAGCAGTAGATGATATTATTGAGAAAAGGAACGATGGTCCTTATAAAGATATTTACGACTTCATGACCAGAATTAACCTTAGAACGGTTAATAAAAAGACTATAGAGGCATTAGTTTACGCAGGCGGGTTTGACTGTTTTGAAGAAGTTTATAGAAGTCAATATTTTGCTCAATATCCGCAAGGCGGAAACTTCATTGAGATGCTTATTCGCTATGCTAATAAGATTCAAGAAGATAAGAACTCGGCTCAGGCTTCCTTATTTGGTGAGGCAGCTGGTGGAGGAGCGGTGGCAAATCCTGTTCCTGAAAAAGTAGAACCTTGGGGGAATATTGAAAGGTTAAAGTATGAAAAGGATGTAGTCGGTTTTTATATTTCAGGGCATCCATTAGACCAATTTTCTATAGAAATGAGTCTTTGTAAGCCTTTAGATACACTGATGCTTCCAGAGAATAAAGATAGAGATTTTAGTGTGGGTGGTGTGATAACCATGGTGCAGCATAGGCAGTCTAAGAATGGAAATCCATTTGCCATTTTTAAACTAGAAGATTATTCAGGCTCTTTAGAAATGATGCTTTTTGGTAAAGACCATGTCACCTTTAATAACTACCTGATGGAAGGGCAGTTTTTATTCATTCGAGGGAGAATACAATCGAGATGGAATAGAGACGATGAATTTGAGTTTAAGCCCAAAGAAATGAAGCTTCTTTCTGAGGTGAAACAACAACATTTTAAAGAGGTCAATCTGAAAATAGAGTTGAGCAAAATCAATGAAAACTTTATTAAAAACCTTAGAGAAGTGAGTACGTCTCATCCAGGTAGTTTTGAGCTTAAGTTCAGCATATTCGATAATGCGGAAGAGTTAAATCTGAACCTATTTAGCCGAAACTCTAAGATTGACATTAATAAAGATGTTTACCAAGAATTAAACGAACTGTTAGGTGAAGGGAATGTAACCTTTGCTTAGGCTTCTAATATTTTCAATAAGCACATAGGGAACGAAATCAAACGAAGAACAAATAATTGACAGCTAAGGCCGTAGCACAAAAAGCCTATCATGGCTAATAGGCAAAATCACTATGAAAAAAGACATACACATACCAGAAGTTAAAGACGTTTTTGTTGCTGTGATAAAAGAGTTTAATGAGATTTTCTCATGTGACGACTGGAATACTTATATCTTTAATAATAAGCCCATAGAACTAGAAATGGTCTTGGTAGTTTCTCATGGTTTTGATGAAAAAGACCAGACTACATTAATTAGAAAGCAAATAGACAAAATACCTGCTAACTCTTACGCAAAAATAGAAATGATTCAGCCAGAACTTTTTAGGCTGAATAATGAGTACAAGGTTACTTTCTTTGAGGGGAATAAATTAATGGATAAAACCTTCTTGTTCCCTAAAGATACCATCAAAGATGAAGCTTTGGAGATGGTAGAAGAGTTTGGGAAAGCTGGTGTGGTAGCTAGGTAAGCTTAATTTCTTTGGAGTACTATAAAAAATAAAGGTCTCATCATTTTAATGATGAGACCTTTTCTTTGTTAAACAGCTGAAATTAAGCTCTTTTTCCTCCCTTTAATTCTAATTTTAAAGCATTAAAAGCCTCCATGTCGCCTTTGGCAGCCAAAGCAGCTTGCTCAGGCCATGTGGTCGGATTGTTAGCATTATACCTTGTTCCGCCTTTGGCAACTAACATTTTTTGAATATCATCTGGAATAGCTTTTGATAATTTTTCAAACGTATCAATTCCATCTTCCTTCAAAAACGACTCTATTTTAGGCCCAATGCCTTCAATAAGCTTCAAGTTGTCACCAACAGTTGGTTTTCTCGTTCTGGTAGCTGTTACTTTTTTTACAGGAGCTTTAGCTACAGCAGGAGCAGGTTTAGGTGCCACTTGCTTGATAGGTGCTTTTGCTGTTGTACTTACTACCGCAGGTTTAGCCACTTCAGTTTTTGTGCTAGCTACGGGGCTAGTTTTAGGCTTAGGTGTTTTCGCAATAGTAACATTCACCGTTACAGGCTTAGGAGCTGGTTTAACAGATTTGACCTCTTTAGTTTTTACTTTTTTTTTACTTTTAGACTTCGTCTTTTTAGCTTTTGATTTATCAGTCTTCTTAGATTTTTTATCGTCCTTTTTCGACTTAGTGGCTAATTTAGGCTCAGGTACATCACCTTTTTTATGCTTTACTATGATAGATAGCATAGAGTACGTTTTCCCATCCTCTGTAAAGGTTTTCTTCAAGTCGAAAGATTTTATTTTTTTTACAGTTTTTAGGAATGATTTTAAGGCGTCTTTTGCCAGTTGTTTCTTAGACATTATTTATAGATGTTTTTATTTTGTTTCTTTTCAAAGCTAGAGTAGACTTATAAACTTAACAATTAATTAATATTAAATCAACCGTATGTTAATATTGGTGGTATTATTATGCTGTTAATTACCTTTTTGACGCTTTTATTAGATTAGAATGGGGCTTTTTGTCAATTTAGTTTCGGATAAACTTCTTGGTTGACATTTTATTATCAGTTTGAGATTTGAGGTAATATAAGCCTGCTTTTAAACTAGAGATGTCAATTCTTTGAACCCTAGAAGAGCTTTGCCAAGATTTTAATATTTTCCCTTCAGTAGAGAGTAGTTTAAATGAAACCAAAGCAGAATTATTAAGAGGAAGTGTAATGTGCAAATACTTTTCAGCAGGATTAGGAGCTATTTTGACTTCCCATTCCGGTTTTTCTTCCATGCTAGCGAGTATTTGTTTTATCTGTACTCCTCCCGTTTCAAAAACACAGCTGCCCTTTTTAATTTTCACGGTATAAATTCCGGGTTGACTTACCGTGACAAGGTTGGTAGAACCAAAATTTGTAGATTCATTATTTAGCTTCCATTCATAGGCCCAGCCAGCGTTATAATCTACTAACAAGTTCACCGTTTGGCCTGAAGCTAATTCTGTAGAGCCCTGTGCCGTGATGCTTCCGGCTAAATCTATTACATCGGAAGTTATTAAATCACTAATGAAAGTACATCCATTAGCATCCAGTACTGCAAGTTGATAAGTACCACTAGTTGTTATAGGAAAGTTGACACCTCTTGACAATATCTGAGCTTGACCATCTGCCCAAAAATAATTAAAAGGGCCGTTTCCTGTTACTTCTGCAGTTAAACTGCCTGATTCGCCATTGCATATGTCGGATACGCCAGTAATATTTACATTGGCAGATTTTACAATGTTTACTAAAACCGAATCGGAAGAAAAACTCTCAGGGTGCGATGATTTCAATTTGGTCCAATAAGTGCCTGCTGGAATAGCATTGTCTAAAAGGTAGGGTCCTTCCGCAACTTCATTACCGTTTATTTGAAAGTTTTGCCCTTCATTATTAGAAAGAATTACCCTAAACTGGTTTTCAGCGGAGTATTGGCCTTGGATAGTTGGTTTGTAGCGAATAATATCGTTGGAACAAATAGTATTAGAAACAGCAGAATTGACTAAAAGTTTTGGAACTACAGCCACATTTCCTTGAACAGGATTTGATGTACAGCCATTATCGTTACAGCTAATTTGGTACGAAAAACTAGCCTTCGGTTTAATGGTTTTGGAGGTAAGGTTATCATTTGTTAGTTCTCCATCCAAATTATTAAAGGACCAATTAAGAGCTGAACAGCCAGAAACATTAATTGTGGTAGGGTTTCCATAAGCTACCTCCGTTTCGGCACTTACTACGGGTTGTGAAATTTCAGAGCAGACATCTAATTTTATAAGTGTGTTATAAGTATTTAACCAGACATTCCCTGTTTGGTCAGTGAAGTTGTCATAAAAGCCAAAGATGTAGTCAGGGTACTGGCTTACTTTATTCCATTCGGAATTATAGAATTTATAGATTCCTGGTTCATTGGAATAAATTCTAGCGGTAAATATGCCGTTTTGGTAAGTAAGGTTTGAGAAATAGCCGTTTTGATAGGCTAAATTGGCTTCTATGTTAAATTGGTTTCCCTCTAATTTAAGTACATTATTATTCTCACGATTGAGAATGAGCGGATTCCCTAGTTCATCAAAAAATACCTGAGAAAAATTTTTGGGACAGTTTGAGTGCGTTTCATGGTTATAAACTTTTGTACTTAGGTCGTCAAGATTTATGGATACAAGCTCCGCATAATCGACATTATCGGTTGCAGTTCTTAACCAATATTTATTCCCCTTAAAACCCCAAGTATATGATTGATTATAAGCATTCTTTAATTTCGCGATGTCAAAAATGAATTCTAATCTGTCATTATTAAGTTTCAATAGGCGAGAATCCGTAGAAAATAGCATTCTGTTAGGGTCAAAACTTAGTAACTCTCCCGAGTCAGCATACTCAAAATCAATTCTTTCTAACAAGTTCATATTATCAGGGTTGAACTTCATTAGGCTGTAGACGGGGTCAGGGAATACACCAGAGAAATCTAAGCGTTTTGATACTTGTTGAAACAGCCATAAGTTGTTTTCATTATCTATTTCGAGCATTCGAATTTGATTTCCAATGAGGCCGTTTGTGTTTTCTGTATTGAAAACTTGGGTGTCATCGTTATTCAAATTATGCCTTAACAATCCATTGTTTGTTTGAACAAACATGTATTTGTTGCTGAGTTTTCTATCATATGTTCTTAGTTCAGTCGTGCTATCTTTGGTGGAGAATAATTCCCAATTATTAGGTAAACTTTCATTAGAAGTAGTCAAAACTCTTTCGGTAGTATATTGAAAGCCTTCTGCTTTTTCTCCCCAGATGAGATAATTACCACTTGAAACCTCTTTAGTCAATTTGTAAGTAGAATTAGGGGCTAGGTTTTGAAATATAAACCTATTTTTTTCCTTCTGAATGTTGGCTTCAGGTATATCAATAGTTTGATTGTTATCGGTTTTCTGTAAGGTGTAATTGGTGCTGGTTTGAGAAAAATCGTTTCGAATTATGGTAAAACTAGTAGGTAGGGGGCTTCTTAAATTGAAGTTGGAGTAGATGGACTCCGTTTTATTGAAAATATATTGAAATTCAGACCATGCTCCAGTCTCATTTCCTTTATAAGCACGTACACGCCACATGAAATCAGACCCAAAGAATGAAGCAGCCTTGCTAACTAAAGTGAAATTAAAAGTGCTTTTGTAATTATAACTAAAGTAATTTCTAACTGGGATAAAGCTTCCACTGTATTGCAAAATTTCTATTTCATACCCTTCCGCGTTTTGTACAGCAGAGAAGTTTAAGCGGTCATCAGAGTTTGCAGAAAAATCAATGTATTTTTTATTAAATGTGTCTTCAGGGACAGGGATGGCGAGCTTATTTGATTCTCTAGTAATTTTAGAAATATTTGACCAAGGTGAAGTTCCATTGTCATTAATGGCTTTTACTCTAAAATAGTATTGGGCATAGTTGGCATATTCATCAAAGTAAATGGAATAGAAACTCGTAGTATCTGAGAAAAGGATATTGTCAAATGTTGAATTTAGGGCTATTTCGTAATAGTATTTATTTGCTTCTGAAACTGGCTTGAAAGAGTAATATGGAACATTTTGGCTATTTGTAATCGCTGTTTCTAAAACTGGACTAGGGGGCACTACGTCTATAAATCTGAGGTTTTGACTGGCATAGGCTCGGATTAAGTTTCTAGCCTCAGGGTGAAAGCTTGACATGGTAGATGAGCAGTAACTCATTACCGTTCCCAACTTATCATCTATGGCATTTTCATAACAGGTGCCTTCGGCAGGATAACAAAAGTCTAAAGGACCGTTTTCCCAGCTGCAGCTCTGCGTATGTGGAGAACCAAAATTATGGCCTATTTCATGAGCCATGGTTTTAAATTGTCCCCATGGAGATACGTTTCCATTGGCTGATGCTAAACCACCTGCTCCGAGAAAATTCTTGGTAGGCAGGTACATATAGAAGTCAAAATCTTGAGAGAAAATGTTGTTTTGAAGAACGTTTTCTCGTAAAAGTGAAAGCATTCTATAAATATCAAACTCGTTTTTATAGGGGTCATCATTTTCTGACTTCCAAATATGCACTTCACTTACGGTAAGTTTAGTGTTAATCTCTTTTTCATAGAGCTTCGAAACCTTTTGAATCATTTTATTTAATTCAAAGCGGATTAGCTCTTCATTGAAATAAAAGTGTTGATAGGTATCGTAATCAATATCTATGGCAATTTTAGCCACATAAAATCCATCTTCGCTTACTTTAAAATTTCTTGTGTCAATGTTTTTTAAAATTGACAGGTCGAGCTCGCTTTCGTCAAATCCACAGGAGAATACAGTCGTGGAATCTTGAGAAAAAACAGGAAATTGAAAGCTAAGTAGTATTAAAAGAAATGTGACTTTTAAAGTGTGCACAGTATAAAAAGTTTATATGAAAGGGTAAATTAATTAAAATTAAATTTAGGCGAGCAATTTTGATTGGAACTAAATTAAACTGCATAGATGTTACATACCCGAACTCAAATTAATAACAAGAAATGGCAGGTAAAGCGATAGAAATAAACGACGCAAACTTCAAAGAATTAATAGCTTCAGAAAAACCAGTATTGGTTGATTTTTGGGCAGAATGGTGCGGACCTTGTAAAATGATTGGACCAGTAGTAGAAGAAATTGCTGGTGAATATGAAGGCCAAGCGGTAGTGGGTAAAATGGATGTAGATGCTAATAGTGCTACACCTATGGAATTCGGTATCCGTTCAATCCCTACTTTGATGATTTTCAAAAAAGGAGAAATGGTTGATAAAATTGTAGGAGCAGTTCCTAAGCATGTATTGACTCAGAAGTTAGAAGCTGCTATGTAATTAGCATCTTAAAAAATAGATAAAAGGCTCGCTTAATAAAAGCGAGCCTTTTTCATGTTTAAGAGGTTTATTTTAAACCTAAAAGCGGTTTGACTCCTTTGCTTAAAATAAGGTAACCTTGCTCATTTGGGTGAAGCCCATCAGAAAATAAGTCTTCCTTTATTTTTCCATTTTCCTGGACAAAACCTTGCCCTAAATCAGCATAGGCGACATTACTATCTCCGGCTAAAGCGGCAATAGAAACATTAAGCGTCACTATTCTCTCCTCATAATCTCTTCTTGGCAGTAAACCCATCAATCTAATATTAGCTTTAGGCTGTCTTTCTTTTATGGCGTCAATAAGCATTTTCAAACCAGCTATTATTTCTTCATTACTGTTAAGATGGATGTTATTTGTGCCAATCATCACCAAGATGTTTTCGGCATCAAAACCATCTAGTTCGCCATGATATACTCGCCATATTACGTTTTCAATTCTATCCCAACCATAAGCGTAATTTCTTAAGCCAGCAGGAGTGAAGGATTTTTCCCAAGAATTTTCTTCCCTGGCCATATTAGCACGAGGTATGCCACCCCAATAATGAACAATAGAGTTGGCTAATATGACTGATTTTGGAGTATCTGATTGACCTATTTCTAAGAGTTGGTTATGACGTTTTTCCCAATCATAATTGCCAGGCTCTCTATATTGTGTCACAGGAATGGTTGTGCTTACAATTCCTTTAGCCTCTTTTAAGATAGTCCTAAGTTTATTTTCATAGGCTTCTGCATAGTGCTGCATTCCTAAGTCACTCGGGTGGGTACCGTCTACCATGTCATCTATGCTCAGGTTTATTTCTTCTTTTGTTAGGTAATATAGGTTAGTTATTCCTTCAGATTTCAACTGAATAAAAGCCTCTTTCTGAACCTTATTGGCAGTTTCGTATTGGTCTTTTCTGTTTTCGCTCATGAGCGAATGAGTGTAGCCAGCATGTTCAACCACCAGAATAGGGGTGTTTGCATTTTTACTTCGAAGACCTTTTACAGCCGAAATGATTCTTTGCTTTAAGTCTTCAGCTTTATAAATGCCGCTTCTTTCCCAAGCATCAGGAATAAGATTAGGAAGGCAATCTAGCACCCAAACTTTAGCATCTATTTCTGTCATTAAATCTATGATGGGAGCATCTAGTCTACCATTTCCGCTAAAACCTAAATTGATAAGTGGCCTATCCATTTTTCTGCCTAAAATACTGGTCCAAGCCATTCCTGGTCGTGATGCACATGCACCTTGAGCTATGGAAGTACCATAAATCACAATTGGCTTTTCTTTTCTGGTTTCTAAGGGAGTGAAAATGGCATCGCTGTCAACCCCAATTTCTAACCAAGAAACTTCATTATAAAGAGGTAGGTAAAGTCGGTATTCTCTGCCCATTTTATGATAAGCATCGATTGGGTTCAGTCTGTTGAAGTCAAATTGACAAGTATCACCGAAACTTCTGTTGCCGGCACACCATAGTTCATTGCCGTCGGCATCAATGGCATATAAATCAACACCGCTTACGCCCGTAGCTGGCATGTGGTTTAGTTCAAAAACCTTTTCTCCTTTATGGCTTTTGGTGGTTCCGTAGCGTACTTTTATCTCGCTGGCGTTTGACCTAAACCGTATCATTAAGCCAGCCGACTGCTTTGATAAGTTCCAAATGGCATCACTCACCTCAGCTTCTGCTCGGGCAGGAAGCCTTGCGTAAGGCGTTGCTTTTTCATTCGGCCAAGCTTGGCCTTCTATGACATGGAAGCTATTGTTTACAGGATTCCACCAAGAAATGTTGTCTTTGTCTTGAGCGAAAGAGACAAAACTAAAAAGTGTATAAAACAGTATGAGTAGTTTCTTCATGAAGCTATTTTTCAATTGGGTTTAATATAGCTGCAAGATATAATTAATTAACAATTTGAATATCCTTTTATAGACATAATGAGACCATAGAGAGTAGGTTTATTGTCTAAAAGGATTTAATGAAAAATTCCTTTTTATCATTATCTAAATTTATTACTGGATTTTGTGAAGTTTCTTTTTTGTGGGGGCTCACTTTTAATAAAAAGGCCTTTGAAATTGAGAATATCCTAACATAGCTTTGATACTCAAATGGCAAAACTCATTAAATTTATTCTCCCTCTTTTAGTGCTTTTGCTAAGTGGATATAATTCATTTAGCGAAGAGGGTAATTTATGCCATCCTTCAGTCTCAAAAATTATTGCCTCTTCTCATCAAGATGAGCTCCTTAAAGTGGAGCCTTTTCAGAAGAAAGCTTTAGGGCATGAGTATTATGTAACAGATTCAGAAGAAGAGAAAGAGGAAGAGGTGACCTCTTTCCAAGAAGATACCCAGAGTGATTACTCTATTTCGGCTCTTTTTTCTGCTCCTTCCTTTAGTTTTCCAGCTGGTTCTATTTATAACGGGACTCCAGTTTGCGAAAGCCTTTCATCCAATAAGAGATACATTTTATTCGAGGTTTTTAGAATTTAGAAACTCTACACACAGGTAATCTAAAAGCCTGTAAATCTTCAAAAATAGCTTTGTCCTAGAAGTATTATGCTTTTTCGGATTCAGGAAGCTATTCAAACAATCTATATCTAACATTTTATCAGGACAAACTATGTCCTAAATCAAAACTAAATAGAAATGAATAAAATTTTCATGCTGTTTAGCTTGGGCACTATGCTGTGCCTTGCTAGCTGCGAGTCAGAAAAAGAAAAAGAACACGAAGTAGAAACTAACTTCTTGGTTACTAGTCCTATTCAAAAGGATACTACGATAATAAAGGATTACGTTAGTCAAATTCACTCCATTCAGCACATTGAGCTGAGAGCTCTAGAAAAGGGATATTTACAAAAAATTTATGTAGACGAAGGCCAGTATGTGAAAGAAGGGCAATTGATGTTTCAGATTATGCCTGCCATGTATAAGGCCGAACTTCAAAAAGCTACAGCAGAAACCAATTTTGCGGAAATAGAATATCAAAATACCAAGTCTTTGGCCGATAGCAATATTGTTTCTAAAAACGAATTGGCTTTAGCCAAAGCAAAACTTGATAAAGCTAAGGCAGAACAAGCTATGGCAGAGGTTCATTTGAGTTTTACTCAAATCAAAGCTCCTTTTAGTGGTATTATGGACCACTTTGAGGTAAGGCAAGGGAGTTTATTGGACGAAGGCGATTTACTTACCACCATGTCTGATAACAGTAAAATGTGGGTTTATTTCAATGTCCCTGAAGCAGAATATCTTGACTATAAGGCTAGTTTAGACAAATCAAGTATGCTTAAAGTGAATTTAATGATGGCTAACAATAAGCTATTTGATTACCCTGGAATAGTAGAGACCATAGAAGCAGACTTTAATAATGAAACAGGGAATATTGCTTTCAGAGCTACTTTCCCTAATCCAAAAGGGCTATTAAGACATGGTGAAACTGGTAATGTTCAGGTAAATCGCCCAATAAATAATGCATTACTTATTCCTCAAAAAGCAACTTTCGAGGTTTTGGATAAAAATTACGTCTATGTGGTTGATAAAGATAATATTATACGCTCGCGTCAAATTAAAGTTGCAGCAGAATTACCACATCTATATGCTATTTCGGAAGGTTTAGAAATAGGCGACAAGATACTCTTGGAGGGCTTACGTAAGGTGAAAGAAAACCAGAAGATAGAATATACATTCTTAAAGCCTGAAGTGGTGATTTCTGATTTAGGTCTGTATGCCGAATAATTAAAAATATAGAAAAGAATTATGTTTAGTAATATAATACACAGACCTGTATTGGCAATCGTAATTTCGGTTATCATTCTCTTTACAGGCTCTCTGGCAATAAAACAATTGCCAAAATCACAATTTCCGGAAATTGCACCAACCACTGTAAACATATTTATAGCTTATCCGGGTGCAAGTGCAGATATTTTGGTGAAATCAACTTTGATTACCCTAGAAAATGCCATTAACGGTGTTCAAGATGTACGATACATGGCCACAGATGCCACTAGTGCTGGTGAAGCTACCCTCAGGATTATTTTTGAACCCGGGACAGACCCCAATCTGGCGGTCATTAGGGTGAAAACGAGGGTTGACCAAGTGATGCCATTATTGCCAGAATTGGTTCAACGAGAAGGTGTCGTGATTACACCCATTCAACCTAGTATGTTGATGTACGTTAACCTTTATAGTACTGATAAAAATCTGGACGAAAAATTTCTGTACAACTATGCTAACGTCAATATGATTCCTGAAATAAACAGGATTCATGGTGTAGCAAGAACACAGATTTTGGGTAGCAGACAGTATGCCATGCGTGTATGGTTAAATCCTGACCGTATGCGTGCCTATAGTATTTCGGCAGAAGAGGTTATGGAGGCTCTTGCAGAGCAAAGTATCATTGGGCGTCCGGGCAGAATTGGGCAAAGTTCTGGTATAGCAGCTCAATCTTTAGAATATGTTTTGACATACAAAGGGAGACTCAATAAGCCTGAAGAATATGACAATGTTATAATCAGGGCCAACTCAGAGGGTGAAAGTATAAAACTGAAGGATATAGCAAAAGTAGAGCTGGGCAGTGAGTTTTTTGATATTTACTCTAATCTTGACGGGCATCCATCTGCGGCCATTGTTTTGAAACAAAACTTTGGAAGCAATGCCACGGAAGTAATAGCAGATGTGAAAAGTAAACTAGAGGAAATGAAAGAAATATTCCCTCCTGGTGTTGACTATAAAATCTCTTATGATGTGTCTAAGTTCTTAGATGCTTCCGTGGAGCAAGTAACTCATACCCTGCGTGATGCATTTATATTGGTAGCCTTAGTGGTGTTTGTTTTCTTAGGCGACTGGCGTTCTACTTTGATTCCAATCATTGCGGTGCCTGTTTCGCTTATCGGGGCATTCTTTGTCATGCAAATGTTTGGACTCTCCATAAATTTAATAACTCTTTTTGCCTTAGTACTTGCCATTGGTATTGTGGTAGATGATGCCATTGTGGTGGTGGAGGCCGTCCATGCCAAAATGGAAGAAGAACACCTTTCTCCTTATAACGCCGTTAAAAAAGTAATGGGCGAGATTAGTGGTGCCATTATCGCCATCACATTGGTTATGGTTTCGGTGTTTTTACCTATTGCTTTCATGTCTGGTCCGGTGGGTACATTTTACCGTCAGTTTTCTATTACTATGGCTAGTGCTATTATCCTTTCGGCTGTAGTGGCATTGACATTAACGCCGGTATTGTGCGGTATGATTTTGAAGAACAATCATGGTAAACCAAAGAAAAAGTCACCAATAGACTGGCTATTAGATAAGTTTAACAATGCTTTTGATAAACTAACAGGTAGGTATGTAAGTCTGTTAAAGGTAATTGTCAATAAGCGTTTACTCACATTTGTTATTCTTTTTGCCTTTGGTTTGGGAATAGTTTATGTCAATAAAGTGCTTCCTGCTGGTTTTATTCCTGGGGAAGACCAAGGTACTATTTATGCCATTATTCAAACACCTCCTGGTGCTACATTAGAGCGAACTAATAAGGTATCGCTTGAGCTTCAAAAAATCTGTGAAGATATTGAAGGAGTGGAATCTGTATCTTCATTGGCCGGATATGAAATCATGACAGAAGGTAGAGGGTCAAACGCAGGTACCTGTTTGATTAATCTTAAAACCTGGGATGAACGTGAGCATACGGTGCATGAGATTATTGAAGAACTAGAAGAGAAAACAAGAGACTTGGGTGCTATTGTTGAATACTTTGAGCCACCCGCTGTTCCTGGTTTTGGATCTTCTGGAGGTTTCTCTATGCGTCTTTTAGATAAAACTAATTCAACTGATTATCAGGAGTTTGATGTGATAAATAAAAACTTCATGGCGGAACTGGAAAAGCGTGAAGAACTAAGTGGCTTGTTTACTTTCTTTGCTGCCAATTATCCTCAATATGAGTTAGAGATTGACAATCAAACTGCGATGCAGAAGGGCGTTTCTATTGGCGATGCCATGGAAAACTTGAACATCTTGATTGGTAGTACCTATGAGCAAGGCTTCATTCGTTTTGGACGTTTCTTTAAAGTTTACGTGCAATCTTCTCCAGAATTCAGAAGGCTTCCTTCTGATATTTTGAACCTCTTTGTCAAAAATGACCATGGGGAAATGGTGCCTTATTCTTCTTTCATGAAAATAGTAAAGAAGCAGGGACCAAACGAGATTACGAGATATAATATGTATAACTCAGCTTCTATTCAGGGGCAGCCTGCCAAAGGATATACCACGGGTGATGCCATAGCGGCTATTAAAACAGTGGCCAAAGAAACACTACCAAAAGGTTATGATATAGCATGGGAAGGGCTTTCTTATGACGAGTCTAACCGCGGTAATGAGTCTATTTATGTATTCTTGGTGGTGTTGATTTTTGTGTATTTGGTGCTAGCAGCTCAGTATGAGAGCTTCTTATTACCACTAGCTGTTATTCTCTCACTTCCTATCGGAATATTCGGTTCGTTCCTTCTTTTAAAAATGATGGGTTTGGCAAATGATGTTTACGCCCAAGTTGGGCTTATTATGCTGGTTGGTTTGTTAGGAAAAAACGCCGTACTAATAGTAGAGTTTGCCGTTCAAAAACGACAGCAAGGAATGAGTGTTCTAGAGGCGGCTATTGAAGGAGCTAAAGTAAGATTTAGGCCTATTTTGATGACATCATTTGCTTTTGTGGCGGGTTTGATTCCGCTGGTGATGGCTCATGGTGCTGGTGCTATTGGTAATAAAACCATTGGTGGCTCAGCCATGGGTGGTATGCTTTTCGGAACGCTTATCGGAGTTATTATCATTCCAGGTTTGTATTACATTTTTGGCACTTTGGCCGATGGTAAACAGCTGATTAAGAATGAGGTTAATGAGTCATTGTCTGAAAATTTTGTGAGGTCAATGGAAGAGGAAAGTAAAATTTTGAGCAATATCCGTAAAGCCAATGCGAAGCTTAAAAAGCTGTTAGGTTTAACAAATAAAAAAGAGGAAGACAATGAGTAAAAGGTTAGTATATATTGGTTTAGCAAGTTTGTCTTTGGCATTTACGGCTTGTAAGACCCCACTTTTAATAGAAAAGAATGTCAATAAATCCGTACCTACAAGTTTTAATGACTCACAGGATACAGCAAACTCCGGGAAGCTTAAATGGCAAGAATACTTCCATGACGCTTACTTAACAGCCCTTGTTGATACGGCTTTAAATAATAATCAAGAGCTAAATATTATTTTGCAAGAGATAGAAATTTCCCAAAATGAAGTGATGGCTAGGAAAGGGGAGTACATGCCCTTTGTAGACATTAGCAGTGGAGCAGGTTTTGACAAAGTAGGGAGATATACCAGCAAAGGTTCTAGTGAGGCTACCACAGACATAAAACCGGGCAGAGAAACGCCAGACCCATTGCCAGACTTTGGCGTGGGTGCATATGCTACTTGGGAAGTGGATATTTGGCATAAGCTCCGTAATGCGAAAAAGGCCGCTTTAACGCGTTATTTGGCCAGTGTAGAAGGTAAAAACTTCATGGTGACTAACCTTATAGCCGAAATAGCAAACTCATATTATGAACTTCTCGCTTTAGATAATGAGCTTGAAATAGTTAGGCAGAATATTGAGATTCAGAATAATGCTCTTAAAATAGTTAGCATGCAAAAAGAAGCTACTCGTGTTACGGAGCTAGCGGTGCGAAAGTTTGAGGCAGAGGTTTTTAGTACTAAAAGTCTGCAGTTCAATATCATGCAGGAAATAGTAGAAACCGAGAATAGAATCAACTTTTTGGTAGGTAGATATCCTCAGCCTATTGAAAGAAATTCTACTGGTTTTAATGAGTTAACTACCGACGGAGTTCATGCCGGAATGCCATCTGAATTGCTGCAAAATCGTCCTGATATTAAGCAAGCAGAACTTCAACTGGCTGCTGCCAAACTGGATATCCAAGTGGCTAAGGCCAATTTCTATCCTTCATTGAGTATCTCTGCTAATTTGGGATTGCAGGCCTTTAATCCTTTATATTTAGCCAGAATTCCTCAGTCTTTGATGACTTCGCTGATAGGGGATATGGTGGGGCCGCTGGTCAATAAAAATGCCATTAAGGCCACTTATTATAATGCCAATGCTTCGCAAATTCAGGCTATTTATAATTACGAGAGAACGCTCCTTAAATCTTATATAGAAGTGGCAAATAAGCTATCAAAAATTGATAATCTGAAAAAGAGTTACGATTTGAAAGCTCAAGAGGTAGAAGCCTTAACACAGTCTATTGATATATCAAATAGGCTGTTTAGGTCTGCCAGAGCAGATTATATGGAAGTTTTATTAACTCAACGCGATGCCTTAGAATCTAAATTTGAATTAGTAGAAACCAAGAAACAACAGATGAATGCCTTTGTAAACATCTACCAAGCCTTAGGTGGTGGATGGGAATAAGGCATTACAGAACCTTACATTTCTGTTTAGTTTAGAGTGCAGTCTCCTTAGTCTTTGACTTTGGGGACTGTTTTGGTTTTATTATTAGGCTCATTTAGTTGAGGTTATATAATCATGTTGGATTATTATCAAAGCTTACAATCAAAGATTCATAACGGGGTGGCCTAGTCCGCCGTATACAGACGGGCACGCCAAGTGCCGTACGTACATTGGTGTGAGACCTGCCTGTCGGCAGACAGGGGCGTACTCCATCAGTTACAAAGGTGGAGCCGTCTACTCGATCGGCGGTAGTTTTTTTATTGATATTTTTCCAAAGCTTCTTTATAAATTGCTTCTGTTTCGTCCTTAAAGCGGTCTTTATTAATTAAGAACGTATTAAGCTTTTCATAAATACCTTTGTAGATTATTTGATGTGCTTTATTCGCCAAATTATTTTCATCATAAACGTCCATTTCAAAATCTTCTTCAATTGCGAAATCTAGAAGTTTAATTAAATCTTCTTTTTCTATTTTGTCAATTTCAGTCCAATTTTCCGGTTCCGCTTTATCTTTTAGGAAAAAGGCTTGATTATTATTAATCTTTAAGAATTTCATAATTCGTTATATTTCTTTGGTTATAAGCATCTTCTCCTGCTTCTAAACAGTTTAGAAGTACATCTAAGTTTTTAATTGTTTCTCCACCAACACTTTTTAATATTTTGCTAGTTGGATGACCAAAAAACACTTTGTAGTCTACATTTCCTGCATTAACAGTTTTTTGCGTAAATACAAGGTGATTAGGATTTATTGATGCTCCGATAGTACTGTTGTGAGTAACAACAATTACTGGAATTTCCTTTGATATTTCTTTAATTAATTCGTTTACTTCACTTTTAAGAAAAATATTATCAAAAGAAGATTCTGGCTCGTCAATCAATAACAAATCGTGTTTTAATGCGTCACTTATTTCGTGAAGTAAATTAAATTCAGAACGCTCTCCACCTGAAACTTCATAGCCGTGTTTATTTAATGTTCTGTAATCGATATCTACAAAATATTTATAGAATTCAGTTTCTGCAATTCCTACGTTTTGAAGAGAAATTAAAAATTTATATGGATACTCGTAATTATTGAACGCATCACTAAAACCAAAAGTAGTTTTACTTTTCTTTCTTAATTGTCCGGCTCCTGTATATTTTTTGGTTTTTGCTAAAACTTTAAAACCTCGTATTTCTTTACTATCAATAACTTTTTCTGATTGGACATTTTTAACCAACTGAATAAATTTTTGAACCTTAACTTTTTCTGATTGAATTTTTGAAAAATCTACTTCCTCAATTGATGTTGTTGTAGAACGAAACTTCAAACTATCTTTTATAGATTCTATTAAATTATTTGTCCAATCTTTTTTTAGATTTTGTTCATAAAGTTCATTGTACTTTTGAATTAGTTCAACAGCTAAATTCTTTAAACTAATATCTGTTGCGTGTTTATTGACTATGTCTTTATACTCGTTGGTTTCAAGTAAAGTTTCTGTAGCAGAAATTAGCTTTTTAAGATTTTCTAAACTATCAAGTGTGAATTTAGTTTCATTATACAATTTGCATTTAGAAAATGTATCTAAATTATTCGTTTCAGAAGCATATTTTTTTAGAGACTTCAAATATTTGTCGAGCGAAATTTCATTAGATTTTAAATCTATTTCATTTACGTCTAAAACAACATCTTTAAATTCTTTAAGATAGTTTTCAGTAACCAAACTGTGTCTTGTTGTAACTAATTTTTTGAAATTCTCTTTATCATTTTGTAGTAAAGAAAATTGTCTTAAGTATTTTACGTTATCAAAATTTTCGCAAATTTTGTCGAGTGTATATGTTTTACCAGAAGAACGACCTCCAACGATTACGTTTAAACTTGTTGACAACATAATTCCATCATCAGTCGCTTGAAAAAAGTCATTTCCATCTTCTTCTGAAAGAAAGACTTTAGTTTTATCATATAAACAACCTTTTATAGCATTTAGTGTTGTGTCCTCAACATCAACATAAGTTTGTCTTGTTGGATATGAAGGCATATTTTCAACAAATCTGCAATCACTAAAAATTAGAGGTGTAAGTTTGTCAACTTCTTTTATGCAAGTTTTAAATTTTCTTAAACTAGTTACTTCTCCTGCAATGATGTTATCTCCTAATTTTTCTAAGGTGATGGGTTTAATGTTTGGCTTTTTATCATAGTGAGGAATTAAAAGGTAATCTTTCAGATTTGGAAAAATATCAATTAATTGCTCATAATTTATAGAATCGTCTTTGGTAGGAATAAGGTCTTTTACTTTCTTACATTTTAAAGCAAAATCATCAAGAATATCATTTTCAGATATTAATAATAAATGACCTCCTTCTAAATCAATTTCGATTCCAGGGAAAACTTTAATTTCAAGTTTTCTACATATTTCTTCAAATTGGTTTTTGTCAAACAAATTGTGATTAGTAATAGCGATACAATCAATTTTAAGAAGATTTACATATTCTTGGAGTGATTCTATGTCAAATTCAAAATGTCTGTCGCTTACAGATTGAACGGTGTGAATATGGAAATCAATTTTTTTCAATTATGTATGTTTTTTAAATTATTGCCAACATTAGTATAGATCCACTTTATTAACACGAGGTGCGTCTATATCGCTAATAACGCTTCTTATCGGGTAAGTGACACCGTCTAATAAGTGAAGTTCTAGAAATTAATGCGTACTGCCAAAAGCATTTATTTTTCGGTAATGAGGAGTGTGTGAGTTTATTGTTTTTTTTTAGAAAGATATCTTCCGATAAAAGACTACTATCAGGCTTGAAATTTAAGGTTAGGTGGATACGAAAGTATGTTGGAATATTACCATCGCTTACAGCCAGAGATTCAAAACGGGCACGCCTAGTCTGCCGGATGTAGGCCGCACTGGAATTGCCACAATGGAATTGTGGTGTGACCAGGCTGACGTACCAGAGCCCCAGCCAATTATGTTCTATTGATGGGTCGGGCTACTCGATTCTATGGCGTTTTCATTTCTATTTTTCATTAACCCAATAAGTAATACGGTTACGTATGCCCATAATATCCAAGCTCCGAGTACAATAGCTTGTTCAATTGTTAATTTCGGAAAAACGATATTATGAAATTTCAGACAGGCAACATCACAAATCATTCCTGGTATTGTCATTAAGACTGTGCTTTGAAGTCTGTTTTTTCCTGTTAATTTATATCTATTAAACACCCATTTTACCAAAAGATACAATATTGGGATTGTTCCTAAAAAGAAGCCCGTTAAAAGAAAAGTGTTTTCTATAATAAAGAAAGAATTCCCCCACATTCTAAAGATTAAAGTTGCTACCAACCAAACGGAAAATCCAAATATTAAACTGAAATTTTGATAATTCATAACTCTTTTTTTTAGTACGAAGCAAAATTATCTATCATCTTTTAGAAAGAAATTGACTTAAGTTAAGAAGTCTTTCTACTAATCCGTTTTCTTATCCTACTCAAACTTTCTGCTTTTATACCTATGTAACTAGCTAAGTGATAAAGTGGAACTCTCTGGAGTAATTCAGGATGGTTTTTCAGCAAACTTTGGTACCGTAATTCAGGATTAGAAATAATGTAAGATGATAAAATCTCTTGATAATTAGCTAATTCTTGTTCTAAAGAAATTCGAGCAAATTTTTCTAATTTTGGAAATTTCATCAATAACTCTCTTTCAACATCATATGGTATTTCTGCTAAAACACAATCTTCTATACACTCTAAATTATGATTTGAAGGAATCTTTGTAGTAAAACTTCGCATTGAGGATATAAAACGATTTTCAGTATAAAAAAATGTTGTTTTATCTTCCCCATCAACGAGGTAGTACAGCCTCACACATCCTTTTATATTAAAATAGGATACCTTAGAAACATCCCCCTCTCTTAAAAGTACATCTCCTGCCTTATAATTCTTAATGTGGATTCGGTATGAAAGGGCTTTAATTTCCTTTTCATCAAGTTGAATGAACTTTGATATATATTCAATTAACTGATTTGTCATTTTTTTTCAATGGCATAGAACATTAGTATAGAACCACTTTATTAACAAAAGGTGCATCTATATCGCTTATATATTCACTTGTAAATGCTTTTTATCGGGTAAGTGCCACCTCTAATAAGTGAAGTTCCAGAAATTAATGCGTACTGCCAAAAGCATTTATTTTTCGGTCATGAATAGCGATTGAGTTTATTGTTTTTTTAGAAAGATATCTTCCGATAAAAGACAACCATCACACTTGAAATTTAAGGTTAAGAGTTTATGTAAGTATGCTGGATTATTATCAACACTTGCAACCAGAGATTTAAAACGGGGACACCTAGTCTGCCGGACGTAGGCCACAATGGAATTGCCGCAATGGAATTGTGGTCTGACCGGGCTGGTGTACCAGAGGTGTACTCCATCAGTTCTAACTGATGGAGCCGTCTACTCAATGTGTGCTGTGTAGTTTAATTAAAGATGGAGGTAGGCCCTCCGGTAAGGGAATTCAGGTTCACTTATCAAACGACTTCTGTGATGTGCCAGAGGTAACTTTGGTGCATGAAGCGACAGAAGAAAAGGCCGAAAAATCGGTCATGTAAGGGTAGGAGAGATGAGCGAAAGCGAACCTTTCGATGAAGTGGCGAAAAGACCAAGTAGTTGTCAAAATTAGAGATATATCGAGGTCTCGAAGATAAGTGTAAAAGTTACCTGATTACTGATTACATGGCAACCGTCATTAAGGAGGCATGACTTCTACCTAGGCTTTAATTAAGAACCACAGGAAGCCTGCTGCAAATACGAAAAGGAAAACACAAGCGGAAAATATCTGCAAGGTGATTACTAAAGTTGCAACAGGTGGCGGATGAAGTCGTAGTAGCGAAGAAATGCTTGTAATGAGCATGGAGCAAAGGACTTCAGTTGTACAGTTTAATTTTTAAGAACAACTTAAGTAATTTAAGGATGATTTTTGAAGAAAAAGCAAAGTCGATACCCATAACCAAAGAGATGGTATGGGCAGCTTACAAGAAGATTCGGCAGAACGGAAAAGGGGTGGGAGTAGACCAAGTTAGTTTGGGAGATTTTGATAAAGTTCGTAATAAAGAACTTTATAAGATTTGGAATAGACTTTCCTCTGGAAGCTATTTTCCGCCTATGGTTAAGCGTGTTCTAATTCCAAAGGGAGAAGGCAAGCAAAGACCCTTAGGTATACCGACGGTAAGTGATAGAATAGCACAAGAAGTGCTGAGAGCTTACTTGGAGCCAAGACTGGAGGATGAGTTTTTAGAATGCTCTTATGGTTATAGACCAGCTAGGAGTGCTCATGATGCAGTAGGAGAAGTACGTCAAAATGTGCGGAAATACCCCTGGGTTATAGACTTAGACATTCAAGAGTTTTTTGAGAATGTGAATCACGATTTGCTTATGAAAGCATTAGAGAAACATGTCAAAGAAAAGTGGGTGTTAATGTATCTAAAGAGATGGTTAGAAAGTGCCATTCTACTAGAAGACGGAAGTCATAGGTATCCATCAGGGAAAGGAACGCCACAAGGGGGTGTAATCAGCCCCTTGTTATCAAATCTGTATTTACATTATAGTATTGATAAATGGTTAATGAAGTTCCATCCCAAGGTGCCAATGGTACGGTATGCGGACGATGTGGTGATACATTGTCGAAGCTATACAGAATCTCAAGAGGTTTTAAGCAGCCTAAAACATCGTCTGGAAGTCTGTAAACTTACAGCACATCCAGAGAAAACGAAGATAGTTTACTGCCAGAAATCTGGGAGAAATCTGAAAGGCCATCCCGTACAATTTGATTTTTTAGGCTTTAGTTTTCAGCCACTTCAAATCTCTCTCAAAAGAGGGGGGAGTTTCCAGCAATTTGATTGCAAAATGAGTAGAAAATCTAAGAAAAGAATACTTGGAACACTTAGAGAATTAGCTTTTCATAAGAAAAGTCAAAGTACGATTCAAGATTTGGCATTAATGCTAAATCCGAAAATCAGAGGTTGGATTAATTACTATGGAAAAGTGAGCAAAAAGAGTTTAACTCCAGTATTCTACCATCTTCACCACCGAATCATCAAATGGATATTGAACAAATATAAGGGATTCAAAGGCAGTAAAATCAAGGCCGTAAACTGGCTGAGAAGAATAATTGTCTCCTTCCCATATTTGTTCTACCATTGGCATCTGGGATACAAGTTTGTAAGAACTTAAATCCAAGACCGTACAACAAGAGCCGTATGAATCGAGAGGTTCACGTACGGTTCTGTGAGAGGTAAGGGGTGAAAATCCCCTTATCTACTCGACTGCCTGTAGTGTTTCTATTTTCTATGCAATATTCAGGTCAGAGCGGTCAACTTGAATTGTAAACTTAACATTCGCTTTTAGAGCATTAAATACTTTTAAAATTGTTTCGATTGTTACGTTCTTTGTGTTTCTTTCAAGTTTAGATATTTGGGATTTTTGAACACCTATAAGTTCACCTAATTGCTCTTGAGTTAAGTGTCTTTCTTTTCTTACAGATTTTATCATATCTCCAAGTACTTCCATTTTTAAGTCAAACTCGTACTTATCACGTTCAGGTGTACCCATTTTTCCAATGTCTCTGTCTTTAAGTTCATCCAGAGTCATCATTTTCATATTTTTTCTTTTTGTTTCCATGATTTCTGTATTAAAGGTCAAAATATTCAGTTCTTATTTTTAATGCTTTTTCAATTTCTTTTTGAGGGACCTTATCCACTTTTTTAACTATTCCGTGAGTTGAAATAACTAAGGTTTCAGTTGAGTTAGTTTTATCCCAAAATGCAAATAGCCGATATTGAAGTCCGCTATATTTTGTCCTGAATTCCCAAATTTCATTTGTCAATTTCTTGAAAAGCTTTGGGTCGTTTACGTCTTTGGCTTTATCAATGTTCTAATATATTTTCTTTCGAGCTTTTAGGTCTAAAGAATCGATAAAGTCAATAGCTTCCTCAAGAAATACGACTTCAAATTTTTTGTCCATTCAGTCTATTTTTGTCTGAACAAAGATAATTAAAAGTTGAGTTATATGGAAACTTAAGGGTGGTTTTTTTACATTACAGGCAACATTAGTATAGAACCACTTTATTAACACAAGGTGCGTCTTTATCGCTTATATATCACCTGTAAATGCTTGTTGTCTGGTAAGTGCCACCTCTAATAAGTGAAGTTCCAGAAATTAAAGCGGACTGCCAAAAGAATTTATTTTTCGGTCAAGAATGGCGAGTGTGTTTATTCATTTTTATTTCGTTCAAATATTACCGTTCCAATTAGTGCCGCTCCTATAAAAACTCCGCTCACGGCGTCTATCATTTCTCCGCTACGAAATGCCCCCAAAATACCAGCGAGTATAGAGGCTATTCCAATTCCTATTATTAAAGATGCTGTTCGTTTCTTCATCTTTTAGAATACTGTTTTTGATATCTTGATAAATTCCGTTTATCTAGCACATATTAAGCATATCCATCTTAATTTGATACCCTTAGTTAAAGGAAAATAATGGCTTTTGGATTTAATTGTGTGATTTGATGAAACCTTCTTTCAAAACTTAATTTATAGAGCAAATTAGTATAATAGTGGTATAAAGACCGATGGACATTTTCAGCAAAGTCAGAAGACTTTTCGGAGCGTTGTGGGTTAAGCACTGTTTTTATATCTCTCATCAAAGTGCTCTGATATATTGAAATTGTCAGACGTTAGGTCATTGATGAGCGATTTTAAATCAATTTTCATTTTTTTTGATGTGGGGTTTGCGTCATGAATAAGCGAATAGACATTATGATTTTTATCTATAGCTAAATAATTACCATCTTCTAAATCATAAATGGTGAAGAATATTCTGTTCTCAAATTCAAGTTCCATCATTTCACTCTGAACTATTTTATCTTTGACTGAATCCGGAAGAGACTTATAAATTCGGTCGACTTCTTCTTCGGGAAAATCAAATTCATTAATAATTAATTTATTTAAATCAATTCGAGTAGTGTCCAAAGATCTTAAATCATGATTCGGAACTTTAACTCCAGAGATGTAATTATTGCGAATCAATAATTCAATGTCGATATAGTCTTTACTTTTATTCGAGTAAACTTGTATTCCACTTAATTTTTTGTTGATAGTTCGATTAGAATATTTCTCCAACGAGTTTTTGGGAAGACGGCACATTACGAATCGGAATTCTGGAAATTCTTCCCAATTTGAAAAATGAAAATCAGAGCAATTCTTAGTGTATTCTTTACTCGAGTTTAGTTCATGCGGCAAACTGTCCACAATGGCAATGAAATTTCTTTCAGCAGATGTTTTTAATCTGGCTGATAATTTTTTGAAGATACTCTTAAAAATATTCATTTGTTGTCTTAAAGAATAGATATAATTCACGTTAACCATGTCCACCGTATATGATACCCTAAGTTAAAGGAAAATAAAGGCTTTTGGGGTATTGATGTTAAACTGAATTTAAAGAGATACTTTATTCTTGGTTAAAAGAAAACTGCTAATAAAAGAGCGGAAAGAATATGTCGGAATACCATTTAAAGTAAATGCTAAGCCTACTTTTTTTAGAAAAAGTTTAATTAAGCACCTATAGTGTTTTAGCTAGAATATTGAAAGATGCTTTTTGGAAATAGAGATAGACTGCATTTTAAAATGCTCAAACGAAAAAAGCGACTTAAGTCCATAGGAGCTAAGCCGCTTTTTGAGTAGTAGAAAGTTAAAGCCAGAGGCTTATTATCACCATACCAACCGCGTGGGCATCGGAGAGTAAATGCAATGGCATCTAATTTGACCTGGTAAAAAACAACAAATGAATGCATATACCAAGCCTTAGTTGGTGGTTGGAACTAAGCCCCCAAAAATCTTACATTTCTTTTTAGTTTAGAGTGCAGTCTCCTTAGTCTTTGACTTTGGGCACTGTTTTGGTTTTTAATCTAGCTCTTCTTCTTGTAAAGTTTTAATGTCCTCAGTTAGCTGTTCCATTTCAAAAGCCAAAGTGCCGTTATAAATACCGCGAATCCTTTTGCTTTTGTCTACCAATATGAAGTGCTCTGTATGTAAGAATTCAGTGCTGTCTTTGCTAAAGCCAATATCCTCTTCGGCATAATAGGATTTTCTGGCTAAATCGTAGATGTCAGACTTTGAACCCGTAAGAAATTGCCAGTTGTCGTTTTCTATTTCGTGACTTTTCTTGTAGGCTTTTAATACACTTGGCGTGTCTATCCAAGGCGTAACCGAATACGATAAAAGAACGATGTCTTTAAACTCATCACTCACCATTTTCATGTGTTCTGTCATGGTAGGGCAGATGACGCCACAGGAAGTAAAGATGAAGTTGGCAACGTGAATTTTATCTTGAAGTATACTTTGGTCAATCAAAGCACTGTCCTGATTTAAAAACTCAAAATCGCCAATGGTATGTGTTATTTCCGCTGACACATCAGAAGTTTCATTGACAAAAACTGGCGTAAAAGTGGGGTCGTTATAATACGGCAAGGCTGAGCCTTTTGTCTCTTTTTCATGACAGCTTAAAAGCCAAATACTACTTACTAATAAAAACGCTATCCGATACATTGACACAATTTTTTGTTCCTAATAATCCAAATCTCTTACCGTCTACAATAACATAATTAGCCCTAATTTTTCCATTATCATACCATAGTTTTTGAGTGCCTTCTTCTTGTCCATTGGTATAGTTGGCCAAATGAATGAGCAGTCCTGTATTATTCCATTCCTTCATTTCTCCTTCGTAGGCATCATCTTGGGCAGTATATTCAAAACGCTTATTTCCATTTTCAAAAAAGGCTACCTGCTGTCCGTTTTTTGCACCTTTAGCGTAATGACGGATTTCCATCAAACTTTTATTGTCATACCATTTTTTTGCAATACCCTCTTTCAAGCCATTTAAATAACTTTCAATAAGAAGAGTATCACCAGTAGTTGGATTTAATTCGTAAACGTAACCCGAATACTTTTCTTCATTCAGATAAAGTATATTGTCTGTATAAGTAGCCGCAGATTTCAGAATGTACGTATCAGGTATTTCCGTTTTACAAGCATAAAGCAATAACACCACAGCACTTAAAAAAAAGTATCTCATTATTGGGTCACAGTTCCTGGTGTTCCATAATATCCATTTCCATTTATGTATGGAGCAGAGTTTGTTACATGATAATGATAAATGCCATCAGGGAAATCTTCAGTGGCATGAGCATGACCATGAAATTGGTCTAAACCAGTCACTTCCGAGCCATCTTCTTCAGGTCCGTAAACTGGAAAACCGTCTAAAAGAAAACCAAGTAAAGCAGATTTGGTGGCTGTTACGGTGGTTAGGTAAAGTGGCTCTATATGATAATGGAAGGTTCCGTTTCCAGTCGGGTGTCCCCAATATTTATCAAAGCTTTGGAATTCATCAGTAAGTGGTTGATTTGGGCCAGCGTATTGATTGAAAAAAGGAACGCCGTTTAAAGAAACGCCAATGGCTCCTAAAGGTGTAGCAGCATGATTGGTAGCTACTGTAGGGTTTAAGGGAATCTTAAAAGAATAATCAAACGAGGAAATGGTATTTGGGTTTTTTCTGAAATTTATTCCATCAAAGGTGGTACCGCTAAAGTTTTCGTATAAAGCACTTGAAGTTGGGTAATACACACTTTTATGGTCTGGCGTACCATTTGTTTTAATAGTTACATACGTGCCGTCACTTGTAATGCTGGTAGCTCCATAGATTTTAGAATATACCGCAGGAACCTCTGTATTCCCGCCTGGGTTTGAAGGCGTAGCGATGTCCTCATCTTTACTGCAGTTTGTAAATACGAAAAAAGAGAGTATGGTTAGATAGCTGTAGCTTTTATTAAATTTCATTTTCGAGATTTTTTCAAATAGGTTAGTAAGACGTGAGTTTTGGTTCTAGGTTTAATCCAGATGACCATTTTTTTCTTAATTTCTTATTCGAAGCAGCTCATTTTCTAATGCTGTTTTTGAAGCTAACTGATTGCTATTGAGTGTTCCAGTTAATAAATCAATGGTTTCGTAAGGGTCAGTGAGTAGATTATACATTTCTTGATTTCCGTTGGCGTTTGTAATCAATTTATAGGTTTTGTTACGAATAGCCCAGCTATCAGTTCTACCATCGTCCATTTCAGTATATTGAAAGTCTCGGATGGTGCTAGAAGATGTAAGTAAAGAGGCAAAGCTTTTGCTGTCGTTTATTTCTTTGTCTTCTGTCCCAGCCAAATTAGCAATAGTCGCAAAGAGGTCAGTACCACAAATTAGGTTATCGTCAATGCCTGTTCTGGTAAGACCACTTCCTGAAATAAACATGGGTGTATTAATGCCTCCTTGATATAAGGTACCCTTCGCTGTCCGGTTAGAGTATGGAAATTGAGCAACTTGATTCGGTGTTCCATTGTCGCCTAAGAAAATTATGATGGTGTTTTCAAGTTCATCTGGCGGAATAGCCGCTATCAGCCTACCTATTTCAAAATCCATGGCTTCTATAACCGCCATATAATAAGGCGTGCCATCCATGCCGTTTGTGAATTCTGGCAGCGTTCCTTGCGAATGCATATGACTAGGCGGAGTATGAAAAGGGATATGCGGGGCATTATAGGCCATCCACATAAACCATGGCTTTTCTTGTTTCGCTATCCAGTCAATGCCCAAATCTGTGAGGTATTCTGTCGAATATTCTGTTTGAGTAGAAGAAGAGCCATCTTCACTCAGGGGCCAGTTATAATAATCCGGTACTGTTCCGCTGGCTATTCCTGAGAAATAATCTATACCAAAGGACTCTGGGTTTATGTTTGGGCTGTTTCCTGACAAATGCCATTTGCCCACCACCGCCGTGGCATAAGCATTATTGGTTTGCTGATTGATATAGTTTTGTAAAACCATCTCAGTGTCAGAAAGGATGTCGCCCGCCCATTTTACGCCTGTTCTGTAGCCATATTTACCAGTTAATAAAGACGCCCGTGTTGGCGAACAGGTGGGGTTTACCCAAAGGTTACTGAAACTTAGGCCTGAGGCTTTTAAATTATTGATATTCGGTGTGTTCGGTTTAACACTGCCCTCCGAAAATCCGAAAGTGGCATCTTTTCCCATATCGTCTGCAATGAGCAGTAAAATATTGGGTCTTGAAGGTTTAGTTTCTTTAGCGATTTTGAGAGAATCTTTATTGCAGCTTAATAAGCAAACTGCCAAAAATAGAGCGGAAAGGATATGTCGAAATACCATTTAAAGGAAATTGATTCCTTGCTAAGACTCCTTTTTTTAGGATAGGTTTAATTAAGCACCTGCATTGTTCTAGCTAGAGAATTTAGAATAGGGAATATGGAATGGCATTTTAAAATACCCAAACGATAAAAAAAGCGACTTAAGTCCATAAGATTTAAGCCGCTTTTTGAGTAGTAGAAAATTAAAGCCAGAGGCTTTTTATCACCACACCGACGCCGGAGGCATCGGAGAGCTAAACATTGCTGAATTGCTCAATCTTTTAATTCTGTTTTCTAGCGGATGCTCCTCCACCTAGTCCGCTTAGGCCAACTACATAACCTATCCAATAGAAGAATCCGGTGTTGTTTTCTGCATAAATTCCTACATCTCTTCCAAATATCTTCCCTAGTATGGCAAAGGGGAAGCATAAGCCATGCAAGATACCACCGAAAAAACCGTATTCTTTACTAGAGTGACCTTCTGGGGCACATGCTAAAAGTGAGAACATTAAAACAATTGAAAGGATTACGATTAAATATTTTTTGTTTTTCATGGTGATGAAAATTTGGATGAGTAATTAGGAGCTATTTGGATAATTTCCACCAAGTTAAAGCAAAGTGTCTTTGCTTTGAGTGTATAGTATGAAAACTTATTATTCGGTCAAAGCAACAAAAAAATCCCACTTAAAAGGCAGGATTTTAATGTGTAAAAAATGCTAAACAAGTTATTTTCCCATCTTTTTCAGAGGCTTTTTATCGCCACACCGACGCCGGAGGCATCGGAGAGCTGCGAACAGTAATAACACCCGACATCGAACACCCAACATCAAACATCTAGCACATCCCCTCCATCAAACTTTTAATACCTCCCTCTTTATAAATCTTCTGAATGTACTCCGTATATTTGTCTGTAAAGCGTTTATTATCAATTAGATTATCGAACAATTCGGTGAGTTTTAGAAAGGCTAGCGAATCTTCTTTGGTAGCACTTGCTGCCTCATGAAGTTCGTCTTTCATAGCATCTAGAATCTCTAGTGGCTCATTCTTCTCATTGACGCCTTTGTCGCTATAATAACACCATGCCGCCAAAATAAAGGTGGCAAAATCAATGCTTCCACCACTCGCCAAATTCTCCTGAAGGGTAGGAATCAAGAACTTTGGAAGCTTAGCAGAACTTTCTGAGCATATACGCCCTACACTGTCTTTTATATTAGGGTTGGCAAATCGCTCTTCCAAGCTGTCTTTGTATTTCTCCAAATCCATGCCTTCTATCGTGCCTAAAACAGGAGTAACTTCTTGGTCCATGTATTGACGCATAAACTTGGCAAAAACGGCATCTTCCATACATACATTAATGGTAGCGTGACCATGAATAGCTCCTGTAATGCCTAAAACAGAATGTCCAGCATTCAATAGACGAATTTTCATGGTTTCATACGGACTCACGTCTGGTACAAATTGAACGCCTACTTTTTCAAGTGGAGGTCTTCCGTTTGCAAATTTATCTTCCACCACCCACTGAATAAACGGCTCACAAACTACCGGCCATTCATCTTTAAGGTCATAAGTGTTTTGCAGGTAGTCCATCTCTGTGGAGGTGGTTACTGGCGTAATTCGGTCTACCATGGTATTAGGGAAACTTACGTTCTGCTCTATCCATGTTGCTAGTTCTGCATCTTGTTTTTGGGCGAAAGCTAATAGCATTTTGGCTGCCATGTCTCCATTATGCTGAATGTTATCACATGATAATACTGTGAAAGGAGGCAGTCCTGCTTCTTTTCGTTTTTTCAATGCCGCGGCCAGGTAACCAAAAATAGTTTTAGGCTTGTCTGGGTTTTGCAGCTCGTGCTGTATATCAGGGTTTTCAAAATTGAATTCACCATTGCTTGGATTAAAATTATAGCCACCCTCTGTAATGGTCAAGGAAACAATTTTGGTGTCTGCATGAGCCATCTTGTCAATGACCAAGTTTGGTGTGTCCACGGCCAATATAAAGTCATTCATAGACCCTATAACTTCCGTGTTGACCTCACCACTAGGGTGCTGTACTATGAGCGTATATAGGTAATCTTGTTTCTTAAGAACTTGGGCTATGTTTCTGTCGCCTTCGCGTAAACCTACGCCACAAATACCCCAATCTAAGGTATTGTGCTTTTCCAATAACTGATGAATATAATAAGCTTGGTGTGAGCGGTGAAAACCACCAACACCCACATGCACAATGCCTGTTTTTAGTTTTTTCCTGTCGTAGGTAGGACAAGAAATTTGAGAAGAGAGCCTAGCGAGATTTTCTTGATTTAATTCCATTTCTGTACAAATTTAAACTGATGTCATTTTACCTCTTTTCATAGACCAATATGCCGTGATGAAGTAAACCACAGTGCAAATGAAACCATAGAAGTAGAATATTTCACGATTAGCGATATAGATATTTTCATCTTTGCTTCCAAAAAGTACATTTCCTGCCAAGATAAGGGTGATACCTAAAGCTATTAAAGCAGTAATACTTAAGAATTTAGAGAAAAGAGAAGTGTCTTTGATGAGCTCAGGCTCATTTTGGGCCATTTTTTCATGATATACATCTACACTCGCATTGAAGGCCTTTTCCTCTGCTTCAGCTTCAGGGAAAGCCTTTTTAGCTCCGTATTTACCTGCTAAAAGCGTGTAAACTATAATGGTGAAAAACCAAGTAGGAATAAATAGATAGTAAAAAGACATGACGTCTAATACATTGAGACCAAAACCAAAAACAAGACCCAAAATCCAAGAGGCAATAGCGGGTGTGCTATAAGCATAGTCCTGATATTTTGACCAGTATCTCGTATAGCCAATTTTAGGAAATATTTGATGCTCTGCAAAGACTATAGCTCCTACAGGTACTACCAATAAACCTGCATAGGTAAGGAGTGGCAATATTTGTGAAAACACAAATGGGAAACAGCCAATAATAACCATAGCTGCTCCTACGGCCATCGTAGTGGTTCGTCTAGAATAATTGCTAAAAACAGCCTGTGCCGCTAATCCTGCTCTATAAAGGTTAGTGATGGCGGTGGTCCAGCCTGCCACTATCACAATCACAAAACCTGACCAGCCTAATGCATAATAAGCAACATCTCCTGGGTCTAATTCTAAAATAGATTTACCTAAAATGACTGCTGCACCAGCTCCCATAATTCCGGCGGCTATCCATGCTATAAAGTGACCAAACATCATTCCTGTGCTGGTAGCTAGTCCGTAAGATTTCTTTTTGGCGTAGCGTAATAAAGCCATGTCTATCAAGCCAAAGTGGGTAATAGTATTAGCCGCCCAGCCAAAACCTATCACTTGCATTAAGCCTATTCCAGGCTCTCCTTGGCTGTTTACCCCTGTCCAGATAGATTGGTCGCCAATACTTAATAAATCAGCCCAACTACCTGGCAGTGTTTTTCCTAAAACGTCTAAAGACAATGCAGGCATAAGCACCAAAGCTCCACTGGCAAACATGGTAAAGAGCCAAGGGGCACATATTCCAGAGAATTCAGAAACAGCTTCAAAGCCATAAATGGCAATAAATACCACAAATAAGCCTACTAAAATAACAATAAGGACAAACCAAACATTGGTAGGATACCAGTTTAACTGAGCAGGAATATCAAAAGCAAAACGCACTGCGGTGGCAGAAACCGTCACCATGGCGGCAGATATTACCGTGAAAATTAAGACATTGGCCCAGTTGTAAAGTTTAGACATGGAATTACCCGCAATCTTATTTAGGTAAGTGTATAAACTTAGGCGTGTGTCAACAGCAATGGGAGAAGTAATAAGTGTCCAACTCAAAACGGCTAAGACATTACCTATGAGCAAACCCAAGATAATGTCCATGGTTTTAGCTCCCAGTGCTACAAAAGTAGCTCCGATAACAAACTCTGTGGCAGCCACATGTTCGGCTGCATATAAACCTGCAAAGTGTGTCCAGCTATGAAGCTTATGTATAGGAACGGGTAGTTGTTCCTCGTCTATTTCGGCCAGGTCATAATTTTGTTTCATAAGTTTTTTTGTAGGTAAAGGTTTTAAATGGTGAGAATCTAGTCAATCTCCTGATGATAGACAGCCTCTAAAAACCTTTTAGAAGCAACTTTTTCGTCTATGTCTGATTTTAACTCTTTCAAAACACCGGCTACTCTTATTTTTCTGTTCGGAAGTTTTTCCCTGTCTTTAATATGAGCTATAAGAAAGCTTGTGTCTGATGGCTCATCCCTTAATTCATATACGTCATATAAATCTATCAAAGGAATCATGGAAAATGTAGTTACTTCGCCCGAAAGTATTGGAATCATAATAAAGCCAATTAGCTCATCTTTTGACTCTTTTAGGGTTGGTGTTCCCGTAATAATTGTGTTTTCGCCTAATTTCCCTCTGGTGTAAGCTTGAGATGGTATGATATGAAGGGGTTTGTACTTCAAATAGGCCTCTCTTAGTTCTATTTCAAGTTTAGAAATAACTTCTTCTTTTTTTTCATCATCTAGCTTAGATATCGAAATATCAAGGAACAGCATCATTTGCTGCTTATTATTGAACAGACCTGCAACTTTGCTTAATTCAGCTTCTACAATCAATCCATCATTTGCCTGAGTTAAGAGATTGTAAAAGCGACCTCCATTATCAAGTGCATGTAAGGCCTTATCTATGTTTTTAAATGGTTCTATTTTGTTCATTTTTTGTCTCTAAGAATTAAACTTATTCAAATACGCTATTTATTAAATCAGTTACTCACAAATTTCTATGTAATCGTAATATTTTAGGCTCATAAACAGAACCTACAAATAAATCATTTTTACCATTTTCCGACTGGTAAAAGGCTCCAACAGTACTTCCTGAAAGAGGGTCGCCATTGTCAAGGTATAGTTCTTCTTGAAGAAACTTATAATCAGTATCAGGCAGGTAAACTATTTTTAGCACTTGAGACGGACTTCTATTAGCAGCATCTTTTTTATGCGACAAAAACTTTAACAATTGTGGATGCGAGCCAATAAGTAAATTGCCGTCAGCATCTAATTCTATATTATCTAGGCCTGTTTGAGCATAGTGACTATCCACCATTTTTAAAGGCTCGCCAGAGGTATTGTTTTCATACACATAAAGCACTCCTTCCGTAGTGCTGGCTACATATAGGTACTTCCCATCTGGCGACACATTGATGCCGTTTGGGTAGGCTATTCCCTGACTTACTCTTGAATAGTTGCCATTATTATTAAGAACCACGTAACCATTTTTATCAAACATGAAATCTTTTATAGTTCGCTCCAAACCTAGCTTCATACCGTGGTCATTTGTAAAATAGAAGGTAGAGGTATCTAAAGCAACTAAATCATTCGGGCTAATTAGAAACTCAGGATTATCAAACTTCTTTTGATTGATAATGCTGTCGTTTTCTATTTCAAAACGATAAATATAGTCGGCTTGTTTTTCATGCGAAACAGCAAAAATGTACGTTCTTCCATACTTTTTTAAAAGTGAAATACCATGAGGCCTGAATTCTGGATTTAAATTAGCCGCACCAAGCGATACATAAATTGGAGAAGCCTCCGAGACGTTAAAAGTGTAAAGTTCTCCCGCTTTTGAAGAATCTCTTCGGTCTGAGGCCGACATAAAGACTTGTCCGTTTGATTGGTCAATAGTGATGTCTTCAACACCAGCTGGACTTTCTAACACTTCGGTTTGACCATCAAAATGTGGATTTATACTTCTGAATGCTCCACTAGATTTTACAATATAGAGAACGCACAGAATGAATAATATTAATAGTACACCTATGCCCTTTAGTAATGTTTTCATTTTTGTTATTTAAGGTTGTCCTGAAATATCTCTTCTAAGCGACCAAAAGCGTAGTTCATTTTATATATGTGTTAAATGCCTTAAAAACTGTAGCTTAAAATTTTGGCAGTAAGCAGCCAAGAATTAAGTTTAGAGAAGAGCTTTTTCATTGGCTAAAACTATGGAATATATCGTTTTAAGGAAAACTTTGAAGGAAAGTATTCAGAGTATTTTAAACAAGATAGGTCAATATAGAGCGAAAAGGCTAATTTTGTTTAAATCATTGAACTAAGGAATTGCTAAAAGGAAAGAAAATAATTTTAGGCGTTTCGGGCAGTATATCAGCTTATAAAGCGGCCTTTTTGGTTAGGTTGTTAGTGAAAGCAGAAGCCGAAGTAAAGGTAGTCATGACAGCTGCCGCCAAAGACTTTATATCCCCTCTAACTTTGTCAACCTTGTCAAAAAATCCAGTATTAAGCGATTTTGTGAAAGGAAACCAAGGTGAATGGAATAATCATGTAGACTTAGGTATTTGGGCTGATTTGATGTTGATAGCACCCGCTTCCGCAAATACCCTTGCAAAATGTGCTCATGGCATTTGCGACAATTTATTAGTTGCTACTTATTTATCGGCAAAATGTCCAGTAGTTTTTGCTCCAGCTATGGATTTGGATATGTATAAGCATGGTAGTACTTTAAAAAACATGGAGGTTTTAAAGTCAAACGGAAATCGCATTATTGAAGCAGAATCTGGCGAATTGGCCAGTGGCTTAGTAGGGCAGGGAAGATTGGCGGAGCCTGAAAATATCATTGAATTTTTAGAAACTCAGTTTGGTATTGACGACCTGCTAAAAAATAAGCGAGTTTTGGTAACTGCAGGGCCCACCCAAGAGGCTATTGACCCTGTGAGGTTTATAAGTAATCATTCTTCTGGAAAAATGGGTTATGCAATTGCCAAAGCGTTTAGAAACGCTGGTGCAAGGGTAAATTTGGTTTCAGGACCAGTGAATATTAAGGCTCCTTTAAATGTGGAAATGACAGCTGTTAAATCTGCCAAGGAAATGTTTGAAGCCACAAAAAGTCTTTTTGCAGGGGCTGATATTATAATTTACGTAGCTGCCGTAGCAGACTATACGGCAAAGAATGTGTCAGACATAAAGCTAAAAAAGAAAGATGACGACCTGACCATTCCTTTAGAAAGAACGCTTGACATAGCAGGAACATTAGGTAAACTCAAGAAGAACCATCAAATAGCGGTGGGTTTTGCCTTAGAAACAAACGATGCCTTAGAAAATGCCACCAAAAAGCTAGAAAGGAAGAATTTTGACTTTATCGTTTTAAACTCTTTACAAGATAAGGGAGCTGGTTTCCGTTATGATACCAACAAAATTAAAATTGTGCATACCGGTGGTGTGCTCAAAGAATATGAACTAAAGTCAAAAGATGAGGTGGCCTTAGATATTCTAAATGAAGTGAAAGAAGTACTCAAAAACAGACCAATATAAGATGTTGAAAAAAATACTGTTGCTGTCTTTAATTAGTTTTTCGGCTTTAAGTCAGGAGTTAAACGCTCGTGTGGAGATTAATTATCAGCAAATGAAATCTACCATACAGTATGAGCCTGGCCTTTTCCAAGAAATGCAAAGTCAACTAGAGCAGTTCATGAATAATACGCGTTGGTCTACAGATAATTTCAATCAAAATGAGAAAATTGACTGTAGTTTAATAGTAACACTTATTCAGTCTACTTCTCAAAACGTATTTAGTGGCAATGCTCAATTTCAAGTAACCAGACCTATTTATGGAACAGATTACAAGTCGGTAACTTTTCAGTACGTAGACCAAGAGTTTTCTTTCTCTTATCAGCCAGTAGAGCGTCAAATGGTTTTTAATGAACAAACTTTCAGTAGTAACATTACAGCTTTGGCAGCCTATTATAGTTTGATGGCTTTGGCGGTAGATTATGATTCTTTTAGCGAGTTAGGTGGGTCGTCATACATACAGCGTTTGTTTAATTTGGTAAACCTAGCAAGTAATGTAGGAGGCGGCTGGTCACAATCTCAGAACTCAAAAAGGAACAGGTATTTTTTGGTGGAGAACCTTCAAAACCAGCAAATGAATCAGTATCGTGAGAGTTTCTATAAATATCACAGACTAGTTCTTGACGATTTTGGTAGAGAGCCAGAAAAGGGGAGAGAGGAGATTTTGAAACTATTAGAAATAATACAGAACATTGTAACACTTCGCCCAAATTCAGTATTGATAAATGCTTTTTTTGACGCCAAAGCTCAAGAATTGGTCAATATATTCTCAGAAGGAAGCAAAAACGAAAAACAAAAAGCCTTTTTACTGCTCTCAGGCTTAGACCCAGACAAAACAGAAGTTTACAGAAAGATTATAAACGGTTAGTCGGAAAATCTACCCGATTTAATTTCTGGGTAGTATGTGGTGTCTCTATTGAAGTAATAAACCCAACAATCCACTATCTCTTGGTTTTCTATGAGCCTAACTTCGGCTTTTTCACGCAAATAAAGTGAGTTTTTCAAATTTTCGGGTAAAAAATCTTCATACTCATCTAGCGTTGGCAAGGCTTTTTCTGGCTTATGGAGTTTATAAACTTCGCCATAGACTGTTCCTTTCCCTTTTACAATTCCAGGATAAAAATCAATTTTATATAGTTTGCCATGGGTGGTAGCTTCGCCAATATAGTTAGCATTTTCCTGAAGAAAAGCCGACCAGTCATTTGGCTTGCATTTTTTCATCAAAGTGCCATAAACAAAGAGGAAAGACATTTTTTATATTTGAGTGAAAGTTTTGTCACACTTTTTGCTTTTTAAGCAAAAAAGTCCGCCAAAACATGGGAACTAGATTTTGAGTTTTTTACCGATGTTTCGTCCCTACGGGACTTTTTGCTATTTGCGAATTAGTAATGTGAAATATCGAAGTGAATAGTTTGAAATTAAGAGTGTAGAAATGAACTCTGTTATTAAATATCAAATTCTAAACATCCAACATCCAACATCCAACATCCAACATCCAACATCCAACATCCAACATCCAACATCCAACATCCAACATCCAACATCCAACATCCAACATCCAACATCCAACATCCAACATCCATTAAAGCTCCTCCAACTCCGCCTTAACCTTCTTTGTTAATCCAGCCACTACCAAGTCATAAGAATCATCTACGCACTCTATAAGCACTTTAGAAGGAATACCTTCATTCATCAGAAACATGCTCCAGTGCTTTTTGTTCATGTGAAAAGCCCCTTGTATACCGGGATGGTCGGCTCGTAGTTCTAAGTTCTTTTCTGGCGTATTTTTAAGACTCACTCTTAGGTCTAGCGTGTCTAGGGGAGTTAAGGCAAACATCTTTCCCATGACTTTAAAAACTAAGGCGTCAGGTCCAAAGGGCAGTTCCTCTGTGACACCTTTCTTTTCTAGGCAGTATGCTCTAAAAGTTTCTAAATTCATGGTTTGGGCTTTTAATATCCTCTAATAAAATAACGGTAAATCAGTACCAACACACAAATACTGAACATCACAATCGAAATCTTATTGATACCATGCATCAGTTTTAGATTGGTGCTGGTAGGAAACTTTCCTTCCTTATCCTTTTTAAATACTCGTAAAAAGTAGCTAAAAACCGGTGCTATTTTTAAGTAATCTTTAATCTTGCTCATAACTATGCTGTTAAAGTTTCTTCTACAGTTGATGGCTCCGTCCAGATACCATCTTCCTTAATTAATTCTATCAATTCGTCGACCGCATTATCAGAATGCACAGAACGTTTTACCACATTTTGACCTCTGTATAAAGATATTTTATCTTTTCCTATACCCACATAACCGTAATCTGCATCGGCCATTTCTCCAGGTCCGTTTACTATACAGCCCATGATACCAATTTTCACACCTTTTAGGTGGTCGGTTCTTTTTCTAATCATGGCAGTGGTTTCTTGTAAGTCAAACAATGTTCTACCACAAGAAGGGCAACTGATATATTCTGTCTTTGTAATTCTAGTTCTGGCAGCTTGCAGCACACCAAAAGCGGTAGAATTAATGACCGCAGGTTTTCCACCTTCAAAGTCTAAAGTAATGCCATCACCTAAACCATCAAGAAGTAATCCACCACAATCTGTAGCGGCATACAGCTGGAAGTTGCTTTCGCTTATAGCACCATATTTCGCTTCTAAAATGACAGGAAGTTCTACATTATGCTCAATTAAAGCTACAAAGAACCTTCGCATATCAGCCATAGCGTGGGCATTAAAAGAAGAAAGTTGAAGTACTACGTTCTCTTTATCTCTTAAAGCTCCAAACAACTCTTCATTTATAAAAGCCGCGTTTATTCGTACCAAATTGAGTTTAGGATGAAGCTTTTCAGCTTTGATATATTCCTCAATGTTTAGGCACGGAATCTTATTGTTTTGGTCATCGGCAGTGAGCCAGTGATTATAATTTAAAACTTCCTTAAGACCATTAGGTAGCATGAAATCAACTGGCTTATCGCCAGTGATTATATAATCGGCACCAAGGTCATTCATACCCCATTTGTCAATGGCAGGTAAATAATAATGACCAATAGTCTTTAAATCTTCAACCGCATTGACACCCGTTTTGGAGAAATCCGCTATGACTCTGGGTACATTGCTACCACCAAAGTTTTCAACTTCAATACTCTTTCTTCTGCTGTAAGAAAAAGGGTCAATTGGATAATTCTCTATCGGTAAAATAGAAGTAGCCTTGGCTGCTCTATTTGAATATCTGTCAATGAGCGACTGAGCCACAGGAGATTCAAATTCTGGGTCTTCTGTTAATGAAACACGCACTGTGTCGCCCAATCCATCTTCAAGCAATGTTCCTATGCCCATTGCCGATTTTATTCTTCCGTCTTCTCCTTCGCCAGCTTCGGTTACACCTAAGTGAAGTGGGTAGGGTTTTAAACCTTCTTCCTCTAGTCTGGTTGCTAACATTCTGTAGGCCTGCACCATCACTTGCGGGTTGGAAGATTTCATAGAAATCACGATGTCGTAATATTCTTCATCCTCACAGATTCTCAAAAATTCTAAAGCAGATTCCACCATTCCTAAAGGCGTATCGCCGTAACGGCTCAATATTCTGTCAGAAAGCGAACCGTGATTGGTTCCAATTCGCATGGCCGTGCCATGTTCTTTACAGATTTTTACTAAAGGAGTGAAACGCTCACGAATTCTGGCCAACTCATCTTGATAAGTGGCATCTGTATATTCTATATGTTGAAAACGCTTTTTGTCGGCATAGTTTCCTGGATTTACCCTTACTTTTTCTACTATCCTTGCGGCTAATTCGGCAGCATTAGGTGTAAAATGTATATCCGCTACCAGTGGTTGGTCAAAACCTCTGGCTCGTAATCCTTTCTTAATGTTTTCTAGATTTTGAGCTTCTTTTACAGATGGAGCTGTTATTCTCACTATCTCGCAGCCCGTTTCTATCATTCTTATACTTTGCTCTATAGAACCTTCCGTATCCATAGTGTCTATGGTGGTCATAGACTGTACTCGGATAGGGAAATCAGAACCCAGCATAAGTTCGCCAATTTTAACCTGATTGGTGGCTCTACGCGAGTAAGATGTTAAGGAATTACAGTAATCGGATTTTTGATTGCTCATTCTTCTATTATAATTGCAGATTCACAAATTTACTATTTTATGAATTGACTTTTAATCATAGACGAGATTCTATTTGATAAAGCTTAATTTTGTGGAAATTTCATCATCGAAACCAATATGCATTCTAGTACGTCAGCTGTTTCTTTACCCATCATGGAGTCTTTTTACACCATCCAAGGAGAAGGTGTGCATAATGGCAAAGCATCGTATTTTATTCGCTTGGGTGGCTGTGATGTGGGCTGTGTATGGTGTGATGTAAAAGAAAGCTGGGACGCAGAAAAACATCCGCTCACTTCTATTGAAACTTTGGTGACTGAAGCTAAAGAGCATCCAGGTAGATTGGTAGTTATTACAGGCGGTGAGCCATTAATGTATGACATGCTTCCTTTGACAGAAGCTTTACGTGCAGAAGGTTTTGAAACCAATATTGAAACTTCTGGAGCTTACGAAATGAGTGGTGCGTGGGACTGGGTTTGTTTTTCACCAAAGAAATTCAAAGAACCTCATGAAAGTATTTTTCCTGTAGCCAATGAGCTAAAGGCCATTATTTTTAACAAATCGGACTTTGCTTTTGCCGAAAAATATGCCGAATTAGTAAATGATGACTGTCAATTATTACTTCAACCAGAATGGGATAAGCAAGAGCAAATGCTTCCTTTAATTATAGACTACGTCAAAGCAAATCCAAAATGGAAAATCAGCTTACAGACGCATAAGTTTATGGATATTCCTTAATGAATCAATTTTTATAATGATTCATTGATTCAATTTTCGAACACCGAGAATTCCAAAACTTAATTATTCCTCAAAAGGAATTACTTCCAATATATGCTTAATAGCCGCTAACCTTGTTAGGGTTTTCTTATTGGCATGCAGAATGGTCCATGGGGCGTGGTCAGTATTAGTTTCTTTAAACATAACCTGTTTATATTCTGTGTATTCGTCCCATAGGTTTTGAGCTTTTTCGTCTAATGGGGTCATTTTCCATTTTTTTAGCTCACTTTTCCTGATTTCTTCAAATCTTTTGAACTGTTCTGCTTTTGTGATAGAAAAGTAAAATTTGATAAAGTAAGTATCAGATTGAATAATCATTTTTTCAAACTCATTCACCTGAGACATGAAAATTTCATATTCTTTTTGTGTACAAAATCCGTTAACAGGCTCTACTATAGCTCTGTTATACCAGCTTCTATCAAAAAAGACAATCTCTCCTGGTTTAGGCAGTTGGTTAACGTAACGTTGAAAATACCACTGTCCTTTTTCATCCTCAGTAGGCTTATTAAGAGCTACTATTCTGAAATGACGGGGATTGATATGTGCTGTTATTCTTCTGATAGTACCGCCTTTTCCGGCAGCATCTCTACCTTCAAAAAGGATAACTATCTTTTTCTTTTTTTCAATAACCCAAGTCTGAAGTTTGACTAATTCAGCTTGATATTCTCTTAGTTCTTTTTCGTATTTGGTATAACGTAATGCTTTGCTAAGATTGGTTCTTTCGTTTGCAAAAAGCATTCTTAAACCAATTTTTGAATTTAAGAGCTCAACATCCTCTTCTGTTAATTTGATCTTATTCTCCATAGCCTTAAATGTCAATTTGGTTAGCGTTTCTAAAGTATCTCACAATCACGTTAGGGTCGGGCGGTAATCGGACCATAGCGTTTTCTTTGTCAGGGTATTCGAATTTTGACAAGACGTGTCTGATACTTTCTAATCTTGCACGTTTCTTATTATTTGTTTTTACAATAATCCAGGGACTGAACGTAGTATGGGTTTTGCTAAACATTTGTTCCTTATAATAGGTGTATTTATCCCATAGTTCCTGTCCTTTTTGATCTACTGGGCTAAACTTCCATTTCTTAAGTGGGTTAGAAAGGCGGTCGTTAAAACGCTTGCTTTGTTCTTCTTTAGAAATAGAAAACCAAAACTTAATAAGAATCACGCCATCTTCATAAAGCATATGTTCAAACTCGGGTACTTGAACCATAAATTGCTCATATTGCTGATTATTACAGAAACCCATTACAGGCTCTACCACCGCTCTATTATACCAGCTCCTATCAAAGAAAACTATCTCTCCAGGATTTGGTAACTCTTTAATGTATCGTCTAAAATACCACTGACCACGCTCGTCATCTGTAGGTTTTGAAAGAGCCACCACTCGCATAGAACGCGGATTTAGATGCTCTTTAAATCTTTTGATAGAACCACCTTTTCCTGCAGCATCTCTACCTTCAAAAAGTATAGCTACACGTAATTTGTTCTCAATGACCCAGTGCTGAAGATTAACAAGTTCGGTTTGAAGCTGACCTAACTCTTGCTCGTATCGCAAGTTTTTCATGGTCTTACTTATATCAATACCCTTTTGCTGAGCTATTTCTATAAGTTCTTCTCTTGTCTTTGCGTTTTGAATATCTTCGGCAGAATATGGCATAAGTCTAATTAGCGTAAAAAATGAGTGCTGAGGGCTTTTTCAAATATAAATTCAAAAAGGGCATTTAAAGAATAAGGGTAAATATAATTTTACTAGTCCTTTAAAAACTTCAATTTTAAGATGTTTTGACCCACTAGTTTTCCCATGTCTTGTCCTTGGTCTAAGGCATCCATGTAATGAATGCCACCATAGAATCTTGAAATACTAGTTTCATTGGCGGCTTCCCAAAAAGATTTGAATTTTCTAGGCTCACCTACCCAAAACTTAGAATAGTCTGTAAAACCAATGTCTGAACCTACCGTAGCAGATAAGACGGTAGCCATAGCGGCAGATTGCACAGAGTGCCCAGAAGGGAACTCAGGAAATGGTGGTGTCAATAATTTAGGTTCCCAAGCACTATCAATATACCTATTTATATAGGCCACAGGACGTATCAAATTATGTTTCATTTTACCTTTCCATGAGCAAATGATGGCATCGTTTAAAGCCAAGCCTAACTGACAGTAAAGCTCAGCTGCTTTCTCAATAGTTACAGGTTCTTTTCTTAATACCATAGTAAGAATAGCGGCGGAGTGGCCAGGAGCGGTGTAGGTAAATCCTGCTGCATCATCCCAAAAATTGGCAATCACGTATTTCTTATTGCCTGGATTTACTGTTTTAGATTCCTCATAAACATCATTTGCCATTTTATAAAAAGGCGAGTTAGGATATTTTGAGAAGACTACTTTGGGCTTGATATCAAAATCGGTATCATTTTCTGCCATAAATGACCTATTGTATTGCCATCCAGGATGCATCGGTCCCGTGTTCTCCAAATCTGCCGAACGGTGTATTTCAAAACAAGATTCACATTCTGGAAGCAGGTAATTCATGTCATAGCTTCTTAAATATGCCTGATGTCCGCCGTCGGCTTTAGAGTATTCGTAAATCATTTTGCCTACGGCCAATCCGTAATTTCTTGATTTTTGGAAGGTCTCTTCGTCCAAATCACTTGCCAAAACAGTATTGACTGAATCTTTATAAGCCCAAACTTTTTCCATCCATACATAAGGAGCAGGAGTAAAAAGCTCATCAACCATATAGAATATAGCATTATTAATAGCCACCGGACTAGAAAATTGTTCAGGGCCAATGTCGTAATCTTCATGTCTTTTGTAGTCTTGAATCTGTCCACTTAAGCTTTGATATTCTGAATGACCAGGAAGCATAGCTTCGTAAGAGGCAAGATTAATATATGCCAAAGAGCGGGCGGCTACATTAGGAGTGTAACCAGTAGTTTGCTCTAGCAAATCAAAAATAAGCACATGCCATTTGACCAGTAAATCAGATGTCTTATAGTCGTATTGCTTTTCAGGTAGTACAAATTCAAACTCTACGAGGTTAGACTCATCTCTAGCTTGATAATTTTGTGAGGTTATTTGCTGAGCGAAGCCAAAATGGCTAATTGAATAACACAGCAGTAGGAAGGCGGATTTTTTGAGCATTTATCTTAACGAATGGTTTTAATAAAGCGTAAAAATAGCGAATATTACAAACATTTTGTGAATCAAAAACAAACCAAATGCCCTCAAAAAAACTATTTCTTCTAGATGCAATGGCCTTAATTTATAGAGCACATTTTGCATTTAGTAAGAACCCAAGAATTACCACAAGCGGAATGAACACTTCAGCCGTTTTTGGATTTACCAACACGCTTTTAGAGGTCTTAAAAAAGGAGAAACCAACGCACCTTGCTATAGTTTTTGATACCAAAGAACCTACATTTAGGCATGTGCAGTATCCAGAGTATAAGGCAAACAGAGAAGAAATGCCGGAGGATATTGGTATAGCTATTCCGTTGATAAAGCGATTGGCAAAATGCATGAATATTGCCATGTTAGAGCTCCCTGGTTTCGAGGCCGATGATATCATTGGTACCGTGGCTAAGAAGGAGGCTAGAAACGATTTTGAAGTATTTATGTATACGCCAGATAAGGATTATGGACAGCTGGTGGAGGAGCATATTTACCTATATAAACCTGCTTTTATGGGGAATGCGATTGAGGTACAAGGCATTCCTGAAATCTTAGCAAAGTGGGATATTGAGCGAATAGACCAAGTAATTGACATGCTAGGTTTGATGGGTGATAAGGTGGATAATATTCCTGGAATTATGGGTGTAGGGCAGAAAACGGCTGTCAAATACTTAAAAGAGTACGGCACCATTGAAGGCCTTTTAGAAAACGCCGACAAAATAAAAGGAAAGATAGGAGAGAAGGTGAGGGCAGGAAAAGCAGATGCTATTTTATCAAAAGAACTGGCTACCATTGATATAAATGTACCTATAGCCTACACGGCCGAAGACTTAATTTTAGAAGATTATAATAAGGATGATTTAGCTGCATTTTTAGACGAAATGGAGTTTAGGACTTTAAAGCGTAGAATGATGCCTGAAGCTGGAGATTCAGCTTCAAGTACTGAGAAAGCACCAGCGAAAAAGGCTCCTAAAAAAGCAAAGGATGCTTCGCAAATGGGCTTGTTTGAAAGTTATTCTGAAGAACCAGCTCCTGCAGCGGTAGTTACGGAGAAAGATACCATTCATTCTAAAAAGCATAATTACTATTTGATGGATACGCCTGAAAAAAGGGCGGAATTGATAAAATACCTCTTAGCTCAAGACGAAATCTGTTTTGATACAGAAACTACAGATGTGGATGCTTTTGATGCTGAGTTAGTAGGTCTGTCTTTTTCTTACAGAACCGGGGAAGGCTATTATGTGCCTACACCTGCTGATAAAGAGGAGACACTTAAAATATTAGAAGAATTTAGACCAGTTTTCGAAAGTGAAACGGTTGGCAAGATTGCTCAAAATTTAAAATATGATGTTTCGGTTTTGAAAAACTATGGTATGGAGGTCTACGGACCAAAGTATGACACCATGCTGGCACATTACCTTTTAGAGCCAGATATGCGTCATGGTATGGATTTCCTTTCAAACCTTTACCTCAATTATGAGCCAGTGCATATAGAAGAGCTAATAGGGAAGAAAGGCAAGAAACAAGGTAACATGCGTGATGTGCCTGTGGAAGAAGCTGGTAAATATGCCGCAGAAGATGCGGATGTTACTTGGCAGCTAAAACAAATTTTGGACAAAGACCTAAAGGTAAGAGAGCAAGATGATTTGCTTCAAAAAGTAGAAATACCGCTGGTCAATGTGCTCTCTGAAATGGAAATGGAAGGAATAAATGTCGACGTACATTCGCTTTATGACCTATCGGAAGTTTTAGGGAAAGATATACTTTCTGCCCAAAAAGACATTTTTGAATTGGCAGGAATGGAGTTTAATGTGGGTTCTCCAAAACAATTAGGTGAGGTACTTTTTGACCACCTTAAAATAGATGTTAAGCCTAAGAAAACACCAAGTGGTCAATATGCTACCGGTGAAGAAATACTGACTAAATATGAGCATGAGCATGCTATAGCAAGACGAATATTAGACTTTAGAGAGCTGAGTAAGCTCAAAAGTACGTATGTAGATGCTCTTCCATTACTTATCAATAAACGAACTGGTAGAATTCACACCTCGTATAATCAAGCGGTGGCAGCTACGGGTAGATTAAGTTCTACAAATCCAAACTTGCAGAATATTCCTATTAGAACAGAGCGAGGTAGAGAGATTAGAAAAGCCTTTATTCCTAGAGATGAAAACTTTAAGATTCTATCGGCCGATTATAGCCAGATAGAGTTGAGGATTATGGCAGCTTTTTCGGAAGATGAGTCAATGGTAACGGCCTTTAATAATGATGTAGATATTCACTCTACTACGGCGGCCAAGGTTTTTGGTGTAGAACTAGCAGATGTTAGTTCTGACATGCGTAGAAAAGCCAAAATGGTTAATTTTGGTATCATTTACGGTATTTCGGCATTTGGTTTGGCTCAAAGGTTGGGCATTTCTAGAACGGAAGCCAAAGAGATTATTGACAACTATTTTGAGCAGTTTCCAAGAGTGAAGGCTTATATGGACGAGTGTGTAAATAAGGCTAGAGAAAACGAATATGCTGAGACTATATTAGGTAGAAGAAGATATCTGAGAGATATCAATTCTAGAAATCAAACGAACAGAGGTTATGCAGAACGAAACGCCATAAATGCTCCTATTCAGGGTTCTGCGGCAGATATGATAAAGTTAGCCATGATTAATGTGCATGACTGGATGAAGAAAGAAAACCTAAAATCCAAAATGCTGCTTCAAGTGCATGATGAACTTATTTTTGATGCTCATGTAGACGAAATAGAATTGCTAAAAAACAAAGTGCATGAGCTTATGGTGAATGCTATTCCATTAAAAGTTAAGCTAGATACTGGCTTAGGAGTTGGGGATAATTGGTTGGAGGCTCATTAATTGGTTGGATAAAATACTATAATGGAACAGTTTTAGAATGGATGAGGAAAAAGTACTTCAGAATATCACTACTTCAATTAGTGATAAATTGAAAAGACCTATCATAGTAACGTATGTGTCCGTACTTATTATTTATAATTGGGATGTAATATTTTATTTACTTTTTGAAAACGATTCCGCGATAGCAAAAATTGATTACGTAAAGATTCAATACAGCCCAATGTATTTAGAAAGGATCCTTACCTGTATTTTAATATCGATAGTTTTAATAGTTTTGTTTACGGTACTCAATACTTTTATAAACTTTTGTCTAAAGTGGTTTTACAGAAAGGACAAGGAAATATCTTCAGAAATTGAAAAGTATGAGAAGATAAGTGCATTATCAGGGCAGCTATCGACCTCTATTGACGAAGTTGAAAATTTGAAATTGAAAATAGATAATTTAGAAAATATTAATAAGAGCCTTGGCTCAAAAAAGATTAACCTAGATATTAAGGCTATTTCTGAATTAGACTATCAGAGATTAATTGAAAAAATTCAGACTAAATCTAGTAGTGAAAAACTCCTTTATAGTTTAAAAGAACTCATATCTAGGTTAAAACAAAATCCGAATATTAGTAAAAGTACCTTTTCTAGTGGCTCAACATATCAGAAAGAAATGGACAATTTGATTCAGATATTGGAAGAAATGAATCTTATTAGTTCTGGGAATTATCATCTAGCTATTAAAATGAATACTTCTTTTAAGGATTTTTTAAAAATGGATATTTAATAGTTTGAACTATTAAAACTCTATAGATAGGTAAGAGTAATGTTTTGTCACAATTTTGCTTCAAAGGCAAAAAGACCGCCAAAACAAAGATTATAGTTTTAATAATAGCTCAGGGTTTTACCCTGAGCTATTAATATTTCGCCCCGCTGGGGCTTTTTTCTATTAGGTTCCTAAAGCTCTACAAGACTTCCAGCTTTGTGAAGTGTAATTCAGCCGCGGGCTGAGATAGGAACTTTATATAGTTTACAGATGGATTTTACTGAATTATTTTGAAGCCATACCCTTGTGAACATGGCACCTTAGCTAGACAGTTTTGGTGAGCAAATAAGTCTGTAAACACGGCTGATTTTTCAGAAACAAAGGTTGGCCAAAGAAGGGAAACTAGGAGACGCAGCTTCAACAATTCCTGTAGAAATGACTGTAATATCTTAATTTAAGAGGCTATCTCATACTTTTGGGCGAGCCTCTTTTTGTTTTACGAATAGCAGAGCTACTTACTTTTTGATAGGTGAAAATTTACCTTTTGTTAATACTTGAAAAGCATTTCGAAGCAAAGAAATATTTAATTTTAGACTACGTCAAAACAGTACGCTTCATTGATAATGACGTATTTTTTTGTCTCTTTTTATCAAATGTAAATGCCTTTTTTTTCGTTTTATAAGAAGAAGAATAATCAATCATTTTAAATATAATTAAATCATGAAAAAAGTACTTTTTTTAACTGGAGATTACACAGAAGATTACGAAACAATGGTTCCATTCCAGATGCTCGAGATGGTGGGCTATGAAGTGCATACTGTTTGCCCTGATAAGAAAAAAGGTGATATTGTAAAAACTGCCATTCATGATTTTGAGGGAGACCAAACGTATTCAGAAAAGCCAGGTCATAATTTTGTATTGAATTACAGTTTTGATGATGTAGACATTACCGAGTATGATGGTTTTGTGATAGCGGGTGGCAGAGCCCCAGAATATTTGAGGTTAAATGCCAAAGTAATAGATATGGTTAAGTATTTCTTTAAAGAAGATAAACCAGTAGCGGCTATATGTCATGGTATTCAGATATTGACTGCTGCTGATGTGGTTAGAGGAAGAAAATTAACTGCATATCCGGCTGTAGGTCCAGAAGTTACACTTGCAGGTGGCGATTTTCAATCAATTCCAGTAGACGCTGCCTTTGTTGATGGAAACTTAGTAACATCTCCAGCTTGGCCTGGACACCCAAGTTTTATTAGAGAATTCTTAAAAGTAATGGGAGCTACAATTACTCTTTGATAAGTTTTACATGTGATTACAAAAGCGACTCTAGGGTCGCTTTTGTTGTTCTAATATTGGCTATTTAAGTTTAAGGGTAAGTTGTTAAGCTACACATATTTTTTTATGTGGATGTATAATGATTAATCAGTAAGTGCTGCATTAATCTCATTTAGGTAGATTATATTTCTATACTGTGTGTTGCACCGTTGTCTAAACGATAGGTTGGTAATACATAAAAGTCTGCATGTCTTTTTGCGATATCGCTGAATATATTTGTCTCTACATCCCAATATTTTGAGGGTTTGATAGAAAATGAAATTGTTGAAAATTTCTTTTGGCTCCAACTCTAAATATATGCGGATGATTTAACTTCTATTTTTATGCCACTCTCAGTTATTAAATCAAAGGCATCCCATTCACTCCTTGTGTTGGATAGATTTAATCCTAGTGAAGAACTTACAATGAATTTGGCAAATTTTCCACGAGTAGTATTACTTAGGATATCGGAAACGCTCCATTGCCAAAAGTCCAAAAGATTATAATCTGTCTGTAGTCCATTATCCGAAAGGAATTCATTTCCTGTTTTAGGTATGGGTTTAATTCGTTTGAGTTTATTTATTGTAATATATATCAATTAACCCTCTCCCTCAAAGCCACCAAACCCAAAACAGGCCCAATGGCAAGAACAACGTAAATGCTGTTAGAATCAATTAAACTTTTCATTTCATTAAGTAGTTGAATACTAAAAATAGTGATAGCGAAACCTATACAAGTGACTATGGTGAGTGCGGTTCCTTTTAACTCAGGAATGGCGTTTTGAGCCACTAAAGCAGAAAAAAGTGGTGAGTCTGCTGTTACTACTAAGCCCCAAAAAAGCAAAAAGGAAATAAAAACTATTTCTGAGTTTATACCTAGCATAAAGGGGGAGAGAAGACAGCAAATACAAGATAGTAGTAAGCTTAGTGTTGCTATTTTTTTTGCTCCAAAGTTTTGTGATAAATAACCACCAAGCACGCAACCTATCCCGCCAATAGCAATGATGAGAAAAGAGAAAAGGGGAATGTTCAATGTAGAACTGGCATGGTTTGCTTTGTAAGTAGCCAAAATGATAGGAACAAAAGCCCATAAAGCGTACAGCTCCCACATGTGTCCGAAGTAACCAAAAGCCGCCGAACGAAAGTCAGAATTCTGGAAAAAACGCTGAAAGCCAGCTAATGATATTTTCTGACCTGGTTTTCGGAATGGTCCATCAGGTACAAGTACGGCTATTAAGATTCCACCTAAAATGGCTAAACCAGAGGTACTTACTAATACTGATTTCCATGGTGCTAAACCTTTTAATAAATGGGGGAATGCTGTGCCTATAACCAATGCTCCTACCAATAAACCTAATGATTTACCTAAACCTTTTTCAAAATGGTCGGCAGCTATTTTCATACCGACGGGGTAAATGCCAGCTAAGAAAAATCCTGTAAAAAAACGTAAGGTAAGTACTGTAGGGAGTGAATTCCCCTCCCATATAATGCCTAAATTAAACAAAGCACCTAAAACGGCACAGACTAAGAAAACTCTAGAGGGTGATATTCTATCCGATATAGCCAATAAGGCAAATAGGAGTGTTCCCACTATAAAACCCAACTGTACCGCGGAGGTTAATGCTCCTAAGGAGGAGGTTTCAAAACCAAAATTGACGACCAAATCGCTCATGACGCTGTTGCCCGCAAACCATAGTGATGTGCCACAGAATTGTGAAATAACTATTATGGGCAAAATTATCTTGGCGTTTGGCACTTGCGTAATCACATTTTGATAGCGTGCCTTTGAAACCTCGATTTGATAGGTTTAGTTTCTTAGCTGTTTAAAACTCCATAACCGATGCTGCCATCAAAACAGAAAAATAGCCATGCGGCTGTTGTTTCTCATCCGAAGAAGGACAGCTAACAGGACGAACCGATAAATAATTAGCGATGTTATCCTGAATTCCCATTCCGGGGCAGAAAGAAGTTACCATTGGCAGTCCGTCGGTATGTGGTTTAACAAAAGTTTTTAAAGCTGTCCAGCCTTGGTCAATGTTGTTATTAAAGTCTTGACCTAGTAAACCTAGGTTTCTGCCTTTTTTTAATGCGTACAGCATCATTCCCGTACCGCTAGTTTCAGGGTAATTATTGGCTAGATTAGGATATTCTACCAATTGATACCACATCCCATCTTTCATGTTTTGTGTGTCTTTTATGCCTTGGGCAAAATGCTGATAGAGGTAAAGCATTTTGTCATAGTTTTTATGAGATTTTGGTAGGTATGCTAACATATCAATTAGAGCCATAGAAAACCAACCAATGCTTCGGCTCCATATTTCAGGAGATGTTCCAGTTATTGGATTTGACCAACTTTTAGTCTTGTTATAGTCCCAGCCGTGATATGCTAAGTTCGTTTTTGTGTTAAAGGCTTTTGAGGCTATCAGCAAGGTTTGGTCTACCGCAAATTCAATAGATGGTTTGTCGTTAAATAAGACGCCGTATTTTAGTAAAAATGGATTGGCCATATAAACGCCATCTATGGTCATGACATCATTATAGTGGTCGTTGTTTTTGTGCCAATAGCCACCTTCTGGTGTTTTGTTAAATAGGGAGGTGTCAAAGAGGTATTCTTTTAGCTGAGTTGCAGCTGTTTTGTATTTCAATTCTCCTGTTTCTTCATAAAGAAATAAACATAAAATGCCAGGATGTATCCCGTCCAATTCTGTTTTCAAATCGGTAATAACGCCATGCTGGTCTACATAACTATCTACAAAATCTTTTATGTATTTCAGGTATTCTTGGTCTTTGTTTTGTAGGTATATTTTCTCCATAGCATGAAGAATAACCGAGTTTGAATGGTCCCAACCTTTTGCGGTCATGGTGTTTATAGTAGGCTGATAGCGAGTTATAATAGCATCAGAAAGTTCAGAGGCTACATTTTTTGATTGGCCTATTGATGGCTTAGAAACGGCAATTAATACAAAGAGTAAAAGTGAAATTCTCATCATTAGATTTATGGCACGATTTAGTCGTGTGGAGGTTAAAAAGTGTTATTAAAATTGAAGAATTTAAATTAACAACAAATCGAAAGAAAAAGTAATTAAAAGAAAAAATAAGTAAGTCTGAGGTTCTGTATGGTTCTAGAAGAATGCAGTCTTTTATGAAAAATAGATAATCTAAAGATTAGATAGGCTTAATCAATTTTCAACGGGTTTAAAAGGTATAATTATTTTAAATTTGCGGCGGATTTAGAGTTTGAAAGCGTTTGTTTTTGGAATAGCGTAACTTTTATCAAAAAGTGGATTCAGAATTGTTCTATAAATATTTTCTATAGTAGAATTTATTTGAGAATAACGGAGTTAGTGTATAAGCAGAAAGATTATTTAGAGAATGACCAGAAACACATATTATAACAACTTACTTAAGCGATTAGGTTTACTTAATCGGTACTATAAAATCACCAAGTTTTACACCTTTTTGAAAGATACTGCTTTTAAGGCTGGTACGGCGGTGGTAGGTTTTGTGATACTTCTTGTTACGCTAGAGTACTTCTTTTTAGACTTTGATGTACTACTTAATAATTTGGTCGAGACTTATTCTCCTCAGGTTATCTTCACGTTTTTTCTTACTTCTGAAACCATTTTGGGTTTGGTACCTCCCGAAATATTTATTGCTTGGGCTTCTAAGTCTCCTTCGCCCTGGTTGTTTTTGTTTATTTTGGCAACACTGTCTTATTTAGGTGGGATTATTGCCTATTTGATAGGCAGCCGTTTATTTATGGTAGGTTCTATCAAACATCATATAGAAAACAAAATTTCGCAGCACATTGTCAATCTACGGAAATGGGGAAGCATTTTCGTGGTGCTGGGAGCTATATCTCCAATACCACATTCCATAGTAAGTTTAGCTTGTGGTTTGATTAAGTATAGCTTTAAGGATTACTTACTTTGGGCACTTTTCCGTTACCTACGTTTCTTTATTTACGGAATGGTAATTTTTCAGGTGTTTGGTGAGTAGGGAGTTTTTAAAAGAAATTATAAAAAGGGACTTTGCTTAATGGCAAAGTCCCTTTCGTTTTATAAGAGCTTATTTCTAGGTGTGTTGGTATATTTTGTTTCATTTGGCAGCTATAATTTCAATTTCAATAAGACAATTTTCGGCGGTAGCCAATACTGGAAGCGGAACAATTGAGCTTGCAGGAAGTTTTTCTGACTTCCATTCTTTAGAGGCTACATCTATCAGAATTCCTTTTTTCTCGCTGTTGAAATCGGCAATGTATACCGTTTGTTTTACTACATCATTTATAGATAATCCAGCGGCTTCTAAAGCTACTTTAATGTTAGCCACGGTTCTTTCTACTTGTTCTTTAAAGTCTTTGGATACTAGTTTTCCGTTTTTGTCAGAAGCCCATTGACCTGAAAAATAGTACAGCTCTTTTCCTACTGGAATTTTAGCAATATGTGAAAATCCATTGTACTGAGGATTAAATAGGCTTTCTGGGTTTATAAAAGTGTTTTTCATTGTTTTAGTTTTACTAGCCGTCTTAATGACAGCTTGATTAATTTGATGGCACAAAACTATTGTAGGTAAGAAGGGCAGGCATTTACATATGTTAAGAAATTCAAGGATTTGAATTTATATACGGTTTTTGACCAGAAGGTTTAAATGACTTGGTGGCAATGGTACTTTAGCTAGATATTTCTTTAAGTATCTTCTAATTATTACTCTTTTTTTAGGCCTTTTTTTCTATAATCCGTACTTAGAAATACACTTGTATTGTTGATGTCTCACTTGATTGGCAATAAATAATTTTGCTATAGAGTGGTGCAACTAATTTATTCTTTTGTCGTCTTCTTTTACCCCAAACCTTTAATAAAAATAATGGAATCAAAAATTAAGGCTTTTATAAAATATGCTGAATCGCGTAATCCTAATGAATCAGAATTTTTACAAGCAGTGAATGAGGTAGCAGAAGTCATAATTCCATTTATTGAAGAAAATTCCAAATATCAAGGCAAAAAGTTATTAGAACGCATGGTGGAGCCAGAACGCACTATCATGTTTAGAGTACCTTGGATTGATGATAAAGGCGAGATTCAGGTTAATAGAGGCTACAGAGTAGAGATGAACTCGGCCATTGGCCCTTATAAAGGAGGTTTGAGATTTCACCCGTCTGTTAATTTGAGCATTTTAAAGTTTTTAGGCTTTGAGCAAGTCTTTAAAAACTCACTAACTACCCTGCCAATAGGTGGTGGTAAAGGTGGTGCTGATTTTGACCCGAAGGGCAAATCTGATATTGAAATAATGAGGTTTTGCCAAGCTTTTATGGCAGAGCTATTCCGCCACCTAGGAGAAAATACAGACATTCCTGCTGGCGATATTGGCGTAGGTGGCAGAGAAATTGGCTATATGTATGGCATGTATAAAAAGCTGAGAAATGAGTTTACTGGTGTTTTGACTGGAAAAGGAATGGCATACGGTGGCTCTTTAATTCGTCCAGAAGCTACGGGCTATGGAAATGTTTATTTCGCTCAAAACATGTTAGAAACCCGTGGCGAGAGTTTTGAAGGTAAAAGAGTTTTGATTTCAGGCTCAGGAAATGTGGCTCAGTATGCTGCTGAAAAAGCAACACAGATGGGCGGAAAAGTTATTACAATGTCAGATTCTTCTGGGTTTATTCTAGATGAAGATGGTATTGATGAGGAAAAACTCGCCTTTATCATGGACTTGAAAAATGAAAAACGTGGCCGTATAAATGAATATATAGAACAGTATTCTAAGGCTACATTTCATGAAGGCGAAAGGCCATGGAACGTAAAAGGTGACATAGCCCTGCCATGTGCTACGCAGAATGAATTAGACAAAAAAGATGCCCAAAACTTGGTGAAAAATGGCTGTATTTGCGTAAGCGAAGGGGCAAATATGCCAAGCACGCCTGAAGCTATAAATCTGTTTTTGAAAGAAAAAATACTATTGGCCGTAGGCAAAGCTTCCAATGCGGGCGGTGTAGCTGTTTCAGGCTTAGAAATGTCTCAAAATGCATTGCGATATAGCTGGACTAGAGAAAAGGTGGATGAGAAACTAAAGTCAATCATGGACGAAATACATGAGTCTTGTGTCAAATATGGTACTGATGATAATGACTATGTCAACTATGTGAAAGGTGCAAATATTGCTGGTTTTGTAAAAGTGGCAGATGCCATGTTAGCCCAAGGTGTGGTTTAGGCTAAAATGGCTTTATGCTCGAATTAAAACTAAAGCAGCTTTTCACCAAGTAAGGAAACCTTCTTTAGCCATTCTTCTCTAAAATCAAGGCTAGAATCTTTTATGGGGGCAATGTAGCTTACTTTGACAGGATTTATGCCGCAAAACTGGAGTGTTCCTTTCTTAAATTGATTAATAGCGGGTTGTTTCATGAAAAGGTAATCATACCATCTTGGCGTGTCTGCCGTGATAATAATTCTGGCAGACTTTCCTTTAAACAATTTCTTTGGAAATGCTTTTCCTTCCATAGGTTCATAGGCAATGTCAGGCAGGAAAGTACGCTCAATAAAACCCTTCATTATTGCCGGATAACCATACCACCACATAGGAAATACCCAAACGAGATGGTCGGCCTCTTTTATTTTTTCAATGGCGGCTGTAAGGTCAGGCTCTAATTCTGTTCTTTTTCTATAACCAAACTTAAGATTAGGGTTGAAGGTTAAATCAGCAATATTGATTTGAGACACAAGAGCATTTGATTTACTTGCTCCCATAAGGTAAGCCTCTGAGAGGGCCTTATTATAGCTTTGTTTATCTGGATGCCCGTTTATAATTAATACCTTTTTCATTTCTTATTCTTTATTTTTCACAAAGGAAAGTCTAAGAAAATGGCTTAGAAAGGACATTTGTCTAATTCGAAATAGACTTCCTAATTCTGCTTAAATGCCTTTGAGTAATTCCCAAATAAGAGGCTAGGTAGGAGAGCGGTATCAATTGTAAAAACTGAGGCTGATTTTTGAGTAAATCTTCATATCGCTTTTCGGCCGTTTCTTTTTGTAAGATGAAAACTCGTTTTTCCATTTTTATATATTCTTGCTCTGCAATGAATTTAAAAAGGCGAAGCCAATTGGTACTGGAAGCTTCTAGTTTTAAAATCTCTTCTCTTGAAATTGAAAACAACTCCACATCGCTTAGAGCTTGGATGTTTTCCAGTGTTTTCCCTTGAGATAAAAAAGACGAATAGGCAGAAACAAAAGAGTTAGAAAAAGTAAAGCAGTAAGTAAGCTCTTCACCAGAAGAAGAGTAATAGTACGACCTAAATAGGCCTGAATTTACAAAAGCGACTTCTTGGCAAGTGGTATCTTCTTTAATGAAGAACTCGCCTTTTTTCAAGTGTTTAGGTTTTACCTTATTGGTAAATACATCAATTTCATCATCTGTTAGTATATCAAATGATTTCAGGTAGGCCTTCATTTCTATCATTATACTAAAGTTTTTAAAGGTCTTATTTAGCTGGCCAATCCCAGTTTAAAAGGTCATTACTCCATGCAATTCCTATGGAAGCATTTTTATCAAAATCGCCTTCATCTTCTATTTTTGGGCCTGAACCATGGAAAAACATAATGTACTTATTTAGTTTAAGTACCGTGCCGGCGGTAATTCTACCTTTTGCCCATTCCCATTTGTCTTGCCCTAAAGTGATGAGGTTTCCCCAGTCTTGCCAGTAGTACAAATCTGAAGAGCGTTTTATCGCAATGCCATTTCTAGGAGAGTGAAATAAGATGTAATCATCCTTTTCATTAAGCACACATACATTTTCGCCAGACTCAGTGTTTCCATGAAATTTCCAGTTTTTCAGGTCATAGCTGTATGACATGCTCACACCGTTTTGCTTGTAAAAGCACCAATATTTTCCTTTTTCATCTTTGTCTTCCAGTAAGTATGGGTCAATCATCCTTCCCATATCAGCAGGTGCCACATCAGGACCTTTTACTTTGATAATTTCAGGCTTTCCCCAGTTTATGAGGTCTTTGCTTCGCATGGTGAATAAGCGGGCATCTTTAGAGCCATATCTTACTTCTTGGTCTGTGGTATGGTTAGGACGCGGATAGGTTTGCAAACATAAAATCCATTCGTCATTGAATTTGATGATGTTTCCAGGACTTGAGAAATCTAATGTTTGGTCTTTAGGTGTAAGAATCTTTTTAGGACTCCAGTTTTTCAAATCTGTAGAGTGACTTTCTGCGGTGTAAGAATAGATTTTGCCGTCCTCGGTTTTAACCAAAGTGAAAAACAGATAAAAGACATTATTATGATAAAGCACCGCAGGGTCACGGTATGCCGTGGTATCATTTCCTTTAAATATAATGGGAGACTCTAGCCGACTAAGAAGCTTGGTTTGTGCTTCTGCCAGAAAGCTTAAAGTGGTGAGTAAAACTAATAAAGAAAGCTTAAGATAGGTTTTCATGGGTTTTGGCTTGGCAGTGATTTCTTGGCTGCTACTGTTTTATTTTAAACAAATTTGTAGTTTATAAAACCGACATTATAGTTTCGAGGGAAGAAGCTTGTTAAGAGCTTCTTTAACCTTCCGATAACAAGAATTTCATAGAGAAATCATCTAATTTGAGTTGGTAGTTTTTAATTTCATTAATAGTTTCTAATAATATTTGAGAGTCTCCTTCTACTATATTCTTTAGCTTTTTTTCAGATAAGGATTGATAATTTATAAAATGTTCAATTAATTCCTTATGAATTTGACGTTTTTGAATAGGAACCACTAAAGACTGAAGTCTATAAATTATATCTTTTAATTTTACTATTAAATGCCTGGTATTATCAAGTGTTTTGGCTAGTTTAATTTTAGGATTGGATTCATGAGTGAATTCTGAGATTTCGTATAGTGGTTTATATCCCATACTCATGATTGTTTTTATCTTAGATTTCCAACCATCAATTAAATAGGTGGGGAGAATCTGAGGGTAGTTTTCAGAAATTTTAGTCAACAGTTTAATGTAAATTTCATTTAAGCTATCAATGTGATTTTGAGTAATTATCCGGTTATGAGCTTCTTCTCTTCGAATTAAATTAAGGTCGTCAATTGATTCTTCGAATTCACTTTTATTATAAAATAAGTGTTTGAAGTCTTTCCAATAGGTTGAAATTATCTTCTTTAACTGTAAAATGTATGTGTATTGTATTAACAATATACCATCGCTTGTCGCATAACCAAATTGATTTACATAAGTGTCCTTTATACTCTTTCCTAATTTATTGTCAAGGGTTAAATTCCACCAATCTTGACCATACTTTTTTGAAAGAATATCCTTTATTATTTCTCGCAAGGTTATTTCAATTTCCGAAATTATTCTTTTTGCAATTCCCAGTCTATAATCATTAGTGTTATCTTGAAATAAAGTAGCCTTCATCCAGTCAATCGAATTACCCATTCCAATTTGTTTGGCACTTTCTTTTGACGACAGAGCGTTCAACAATTCAATATCATTTTCATCGTAAGCACGAGCTGCGTAGAAATTAAAATTTATGTTTTTGTATGGGTTGTCTTTGAAAAATCCATTGAAAAATCCCATGATAATTACCATCTCAGTTTTTATCTCCATGGAATTTGTCGCGTAGGGGTAAAAATCACAAAAAAGAGAATCATTGTTTACAACTTTAATTGATTTGACTCGCACTTTTCGTTTAGAGCCATTAAGGGAATCTAGATTTTCCAACCCAAACTTTATGAAAGACAGAAGTGATGCAAGCGGAATACTTGTTTTATCGATGTTTTTTGAAGTTTTATTAATACAACATTTCTTATACTTAAGTCCACTTCCACATAGACATTTTAAGTTTCTACTTTGATACATTTTAGTTGTCTATTTAATTAGTGGATTTAATACTTTTTCTTATGGTATATTGTTTGGAAGTTCAGTTAACTAATTTACTCAAAAATATAGAATCCCATCTAAAGCTCTGTCCTTATAAGGATAAGAATTCAATGCTTCGTGATTTCCACATTGAACTCTTTTCCTAATCCTCATTAGAAATTAAATCCAAAATGAAGTCCGGGCTCGCCTATGAGATAGTTTGGCCATTTATCATTTAGTGCAGCAAAGGATTCGGGCATTTTTGATTGAATAGGCCTATGTGTTATAGCCAATGAAGGTTCTATAAAAAATCTATTTTTGAACAATTTAAAGTGGTAACCTAAACGGTAAGTATTAAACATTTGATAGCCATTTTTTATTTTGTCACCACTTTCATCTACAAATGTCTGTTTTGCATTCATTACATGAATTGCGGTGTATAAACCTTTGTACCAAAATCGCTGGTAAGCTAATGCAATGCCTATTTCTCTAACATATCCAGGAAACTCTTCTTCAGGAGCGTCATAGGACTCAGAAAAAGGAGAAATACCGAGCGACCAAGCATATTTCCAGGTTTTGGCTTCTATAGAAACCACATCTTTTGGTGTAATTCTATAGCCAAAGTTTAGCTGAACAAAATCTGGTTTATTGGTTTTACTAAAGTTGCCTAGCATAAAAAATGAACTTCCTACAAAACACTTTTTGTATGTGCTATCTTGTTTAGCTTTTTGGGCAAAGCTTTGAGCATTTGCTGCAAAGATTATGGCAATGGCAGTGGTTAAAATTCTATTTTGCATATCGTTAGTTTTTAGTTTTTTGATATAGCAAAATTAGAGGGGAGAAAAGCCTCAAAACGTTCACTTAAGTTAAGAAATGAAAGCTAGCCTTTACTTTTTTTAAGGATTCTAGCTCTTAATCTACTAAGCGATTGTGGTTTTACGCCTAAGTAACTAGCCAACTGATGTTGTGGTACACGCTGTAAAAGGTCTGGTCTTTTTTCTTGCAGAATTATATAGCGTTCTTCTGGAGAAGAAGTTTTAAAATGGTCAAAATTAATTTGCTGTTTGGCTAAAAGCTCCTCCGAAACTAACCTACACATGGTTTCAAATTTTGGAATTTTGGCAAACATATCACCTTCCATGTCAGGATTTGAAACGGTAATAATAGAGTCTTCTGTGGTGGCGATATAAAACTCAGAAGCTTCTTTAGTTAAGACACAGTTGGGCGTTATCCCTTCCATTTCGGTGTAGAAAGCGGTTGTTTTTTCCTCCCCATCTTTTATGTAATATGTTCGTATGCATCCTTTTAAAACGAAATATCCTACTTGTGAACGCTCTCCTTCTTTTAGTAAAACAGTTCCTTTTTTTACCGTTCTAAAAACATCCAAAGAGGATATGGTCTCTTTTTCTTCCACTGTAAGAGGAATGTATTTCTCGATAAAGTCAAATAGTAAGTTTTGCATTTTATCTGTTTTGTGCAGTAGGAAATGTTGAAACTAGCAAGGCAAAAACGACTGTGTAGGAGCTTTTCATAAAGGTGTTTTGAATACTATATTAATGCTCTATTAATGCTCTCAGAGTTTTTGGTATTCTAATTTTGTCTGAGGAGCTGCTCCAAAAATATAGAATACTATTTAAAGCCATGTCCTTTGAGGATAAGAATTCAATGTTCTACCAACCATTTTAGCTGTGGATTTTAATGAATTTAGCTCGTTTTTATGGGCGTGCATATTTCAATCAAAAAGCCATTATTATCTCTTAGATAGCCTACTTTTTGGCCCCAAGGTTTTTCTGTCAATGGAGTAATTTCCGTGGCTCCAGCATCCAAAGCTTTTTGAAAGTCTAGCTCAATGTTTTTAGAAGTAAAGGCCATTTCTGCACCCATTGGCTTTTTAGAGTTTGATATCTCTTCAAAACCATCTTTGAAATTAGAATTGCCAAGCTCTATGGAAGCAAAAGCGATGGTGGTTTCGCCTGAAATCAATTCTCCATAGTCACTTTCAGGGGTGATGAATTTTTGGCTAAAGCCAAAGGCCTTTTCATAAAAACTAATAGTGTCTGAGACACTTTTTACATAAAGAATGGTGTAGGCGTATTTCATGCTTTTCTTGCTATTTTTTCAATAAACTTATCAATAAAAAAACGCAAACTTTAATGAATGCGTCTTTTGCTAAAAATGTTATGCGTTTAAAATTTAATGAGAAACCGCTTTTAAGCCTACAATAGATAAAACCAAGGTGAGTAAGAAAAAGACTCTCAAAAATGTAGTGGGCTCTTTGAATATAAAAATGCCTACTAAAACCTTTTGACACAAAAAAGAATAGCGAATGAGCTTAAACTCATTCGCTATTACATGCAAAAACTATGTTGTTAATTTTACTTCAATCTTTCTAATAATAGTTCCGCTACTAATTCAGAAGATGCTGGATTTTGACCGGTAATTATTAAGCCGTCTTCCACTGCATAAGGACCCCAATCTGCTCCCTTGGAGTAAATTCCGCCATTCATTTTTAACATATCTTCTACCAAAAATGGAACTACAGATGTTAGCTGCACGGCTTCCTCTTCGCCATTAGTAAAGCCAGTTACTTTTTTACCATTGACTAATGGTGTTCCGTCTGTATTTTTTGGATGTTTGAAAATGGCTGGTGCATGACAAACTGCCGCTACAGGCTTATTGTTGTTATAAAAAGCCTCAATCAGAGCAATTGAGTTTTTGTCTTCTGCCAAATCCCATAGTGGCCCATGACCTCCTGGATAAAAAACAGCGTCATAATCTGCCTGATTTATGTCTTCTAATTTTATGGTTTTTGACAATACTTCTTGCGTTGCCTTATCGTCATTAAATCTAACTGTGGCAGGCGTTTGAAAATCTGGCTCATTACTTTTTGGGTCAATTGGAGGTTGACCGCCTTTAGGTGAAGCCAAAGTGATTTCTACGCCTTTGTCTTTTAAAAGATAGTAAGGTGCAGCAAATTCCTCAATCCAAAAACCCGTTTTCTCTCCTGTGTTTCCTAAATCTTCGTGACTGGTTAAAACAAATAATACCTTTTTCATTTTCTCTGTGTTTGTTGTTGACGTTTGTTGTTCTTCAGTCTTGCTGTTACAAGACACTAGCCCTATAATTACGGCGACTAATACGAATAAGTTCTTCATAATTTTATGTTTAAATACAATTCGTTTCGAATTGCTGACACAAAAGTATGATGCTTAAAACGAGAGAAAATTGATGTATGATAAGAAACTACTTTTGAGCTATTTCTTTTCTGATTCTGCTCAAACTTTCTGTGGTGATGCCTAAGTAGGAGGCAATGTGATAGTTTTTTACGCTCTGCTCAATGTTGGGGTAAGTGCTAATAAAAGAAGTGTATCGCTCTTTGGCCGATTGTGACAAACTGCCCAAAATTCTTTTTTGAAAACTAGCGAAGGCTCCTTCCATTTTCTTTCTAAAGAAGGTCTCTAAAGATGGAATTTTGAGGTACAAACCGTCCATGGCTTCTTTGGAAACTTTATACACCACGGCATCTTGAATACAGTCGATAGTCATGATGGCGGTGGAGTTGGTAAAGAACGCCGTATAGTCGCTTATCCACCAGTCTTTAATGGCAAACTGTATGGTGTGCTCTTTACCCGCATTATCTATGAAATAAGTTCTTAAACAGCCGCTAGCTATGAAATATTGATGGTTGACCGTTTTACCTGCATTTAAAAGCGTTGCACCTTTTTCGAGAGTAATTTTCTCGAATTTGCTCTCCACCAGTTTGATTTCATCTTCCGAAAAAGAAATGGTCTTAAAAATTTCTGAGATGATGGAATTTTGAGTTTGCATTTTGGAGCTTCAAGAGAGAATTAAACACTGCGTGCAAAATACGTTAACTTTTCAATAAAGTCTGACCATTATCATACTCGTGCTTGTATTTGAAAGCAAAAAGTCTAGCACTTTTTTTATGGGTAGTCTGTTATAGGCTTATAGATATTTAAAGCTTTATGAAAGAGAAATGGGATGCTAGATATAGCGAAGGGGATTTTGCTTATGGCAAAGAACCAAATGTGTTTTTTAAAGAATGGTTACCGAAATTAGAAGCAGGTACCATTTTAATGCCTGCAGATGGCGAAGGCCGAAATGGCGTTTTTGCTGCAATGCAAGGTTGGAAAGTGACCTCTCTAGATTTAAGTGAAGAAGGAAAAACGAAGGCTTTAAAACTGGCCAAAGAGCAGGGTGTAGAATTGGACTATCTAGTTGGTGATTTATCGGAATTAATTTTTGATAAAGCATCTTTTGATGCCATAGGTCTTATTTATGCCCACTTTGGAGCGGAGAACAAATCTGCCTTACATAAAAAGCTAGACCAATACTTGAAAGTAGGAGGCTATGTCATCTTTGAAGCTTTTAGTAAAAAGCATTTGGAGCTTAGAAAGCAAAACCCAAAAGTAGGTGGGCCAAATAACATAGACACACTATTTTCTAAGGAAGAAATTAGCAACGACTTCAAAAACTATGAAGTGCTATTGTTTGAAGAGCAAGAAATAGAGTTAAACGAGGGAAAATATCATATAGGGAAAGGCTCTGTTATACGTTTTGTGGGAAGAAAGCTAAGCTGAAGTCTTTCTTCTTAGCAGTTAATTGTAAATGCTTTTCGAGGGTTTGAAGAGCTAGAGTCTGGTTTGGCAGGTGGTGTGGACTTACGATATTTTATTCAATTACTCCTCAACAAATCATCAAAAGACGTGTCTTGCCATCTTTTTCTATGGGGGCACGGTGAAGGCATGGCGGAACCTTGCTTTCAGGATGGTCAACTGCTAATCGCCATAGGTTACCCACACCTAAACTGATAGGTATTGCATCTAGTTTGGCCTGATAATGTAGGTCAAAGAAATATTCGGTTAAAAAGGCTTCAAAACCATGGTCTGATTCGCCATGTAGCTTTTTGAGTTCGGCACGTATTTCAGGCACAAGCACTTTTTGAATACCTTGAGCGTTTGGCAAAATATCGCTCGGCTCGCCATAGTATGTACACAAATAGGTGTTGGTAGGCACGGGAGAGCGGTCTACATGGTAAGAGTAGACATCGGTCGGGAAAAGGGGATAGGCATCATCTCGCTCATAGTACTTGATTAAATTCAGACTTGGCGAAGCACCATTTTCCTTCAATACCTTTAAATCGTTTAAAAGAGTTTCTCGAGCCAGTTGTCCCTGCTCACTTAGTTTTAAATCAAGAAGCTCAGCAGTATCAATTTCCGTAATGTTGTCTTTCAGTGCTATGGAATTGACAATCTCCGCGAAATCTCCTTTTAGCTCACGTTTCCAGCAAATGGCATTCACTTCTCCATGAAAAGGCGTAGAAACGAGGTCTTGATAATTCGTAACATGTTGAATTTGACGCTCGTTTGAAGATGAATCTGTCATGATGTTTTTTTAGCGGTTTGAAATCATTTGACGAAAGTAGCAATATTCAAAACCAATCAGCAAAAATGTTGCATTGCGGAAAGGGTAGAAATTGATAATTAAAACTGATAGATTAACGTGAGTTCGATGTAAGAAAGAAGCTTTTAGCTCCAGAGGAGCGTAATATCGGTAGCGTAGGGCGTAAGCTCTACGCAATCAATAGAATATAATAATTTGTTTGGCGAGATTTTGGCAAAAAAAGCCAAAATCATGACAAACTTTACCATTAAATGTCTCATTATAAGTAAAGTATGTTTTAGTCTTACGTCGAACTCACGTTAGATTAATAGAAATTAAATTTCACCGCCAACACTTTACGAAATTCGTGTTCCGTTTTCTACCTTCTTTCCGGGTTCTATTAAAGTGACTTCATTGTGGTCTCCTACACCACCTAAAACAAGGCACTCACTCATCATATTTGCAATTTGCTTTGGCGGAAAGTTAATCACGGCCACTACTTGATTGCCTACCAGTTCTTGAGGTTTGTATAGTTTAGTAATTTGAGCCGAAGTCTTTCTTTGCCCGTAGGCTCCAAAATCAATGATTAATTTATACGCAGGGTTTCTAACCTCTTTAAATTCTTCGGCAGAAATGACAGTTCCTATCCTCATTTCTACTTTCAGAAAATCATTCCAAGTTAGTTTTTCATTAGTTCCTGTTTCCATTACGGTTTGATATAGGTTATTATAACCTTGCTATTTAATGTAAAATTAAGGTTTTCGAGCATTTAGTTTGGAGAATTTAGACCAAGTTTATTGCCTTCTGTATCTAAAAACAAAGCAAAATATCCGACATTATCAGCATGAGCCGTTTTTGGAAGAAGAACTTGGCCTCCATTTTTTTCGACCTTATCAAGAATGTTTTGAAGATTATCTCCACCGTTTAAATAGATGGTTACACCATCAGCGGATGGATTGTAGCCTTCGCCCTTCATAATAACCCCCGTAACCATTTGTTCTTCGTATGGGAATATTCCCATTTCCATTCCTGGCATTTCCATTTTTTCAATGTGAATGTCTAAAATGGCTTGATAAAAATCTACAGCTCTTGAAATATCTGTAGCTGGAATTTCAAAAAGGGAAACGTGACTTTTCATTTCGTTTGTTTTTAAGTTAGACTCAACCGTACTAGTCTCGGTTTTTGATTTATCTGCTGTGTTGCAGGATGTAAATTGTAAGGAGATTAATATGGCTGTGTAAAGAATCGTTTTTTTCATACTGTTCTGTTTTTTTGATAAAACAAATTTAGGCTATTTGCCTTAGCTGAAATTGTAAAAATGCGACACTTTGGCTATTTATAAAAATGGCTAGAAAGTGCCATGTTTTCATTCCCTAAAAACTCTTTTGGGTTAATTCCAGTAAACTCTTTGAAGTCTTTTATGAAATGAGCTTGGTCAAAGTATTCGCTTTGATAAGCAATGTTGGTTAGGTTTTCGGCCTTTTTATTGAGCAGCATTTTTAATGCCGTTTGTAGTCTTATTACTTTACCTAATTGCTTTGGACTAACACCTATTTGTTTGATGAAATTTCTTTCGAGTTGCCTTCTTTTAGATAAGTCATCTTTTAAAATAGTACTTATAGATGCTGTTCCATTTGTAGATAAAAGGGCATCAATGGTCTGTTTTACAATGTTGTCAATGATGGTTTTATTGTTCAGCTTAGCTAGAAGAAACTCTTCTATGATTTCTATTCGCTGCTTACTGTCTTTGGCTTGAATTATTTTTTGTTCCAGTTCTTTAGCCTTATTTTCTTCAAACAATTCCCCCAAAGGTGTTTCCTTATTCGCTAAATCTTTAATAGGAATGGCTACAAAGTTTGCAAAACCGTATGGGTAAAAACGAATAGCAAAGGTGTTGACATAGCCAGTTGGCTCAATGTAAAAGGGTTGAATTGTTTGACCCAAAACCATTGCTCGAGGTTGTAAGATGAATTCATCTTTGGAAGTATACCGCTTTATGTCATCTCCAAGTATGAATGCCATTTCAATGCAGCCATCAGGTATAATTCGCTGTCGCTCTGGCTCTTTTTGGGCAGGAACTTCTAAAGTCCAATAACAACTTACAAGTGGGGCTAAATCGGTATGTGGTTCAAATGTTTGATAGTTCATGAGTTACTCATATTAACGCACAGCTTTACGTATTTTGATAAGCATATCCTGTTTATCTCTAGAACTAAGCTAAGCGTTTTTTGACTTAGTCTAAAGTATTGGTTGCTATAAGTGAAACACTATGGTTTGTGGCAGCTTTGGAAACTGTTTTTCAAAAGCCAAGGAAGAGGCTTTTCAACACTCCACCTAAGCTAGCGAAGCTTAGGTGAGCTAATAAGCAATGGTCTGAAAGAAGTCGCTACTTTCTCTTTTTCTTTTTCATGTTCTGGATTTTGTCACCACGCCTGATTGGTTTTTTGTAACGTTCCTTTATAATTCGCTCGTAGCTTTTTCTTTCCTTTTTCTCTTTACTGTTTTTAGCCGATTTTTCTTGGAAAGAAGCTCCTCTATCTATTTCAGACTTTTTATGGTTTATCTCCTCCTGAATCTCAGGTTTTTCCTTTTCCTCTGGTGTAAGTTGGCCATTTATTGCCACCTCTTCAGGCCATTCCATTGCCGGAATGGTATATTTCATCAAAGTCTCAATTTCGTCTTTTAAAGGTTCTTCTTTCTCTGTATAAAGAAGAATAGCTTTCCCTAATTGCTCTGCTCGGCCAGTTCGGCCAATGCGGTGCATATAGTTTTCTGCATAAAAAGGGGCATCAAAACTGATAACATGACTGATTTTGTCAATGTCAATTCCACGGGCAATAACATCTGTGGCAATAAGAATTCTGCTGGTTCCAGTTTCAAACTTTTCAATGGAATTGGTACGGTGATTTTGCTCTTTGCTGGAGTGAATCACAGACATGTCAGAATCAAAATCTAAAGTTTCAAAGAGCCTGTCGGCATTAATTTTAGTCCCAACAAAAATCAAAACCTTATTGTATTCCTCCTTGTCAGCTAATAAATGGTTTAATAAATTAACCTTGGTGTAAAAGTTAGGAACAGCATATTTTACCTGGCTAATGTTTTCTAATGGCGTACCACTAAGCGATATGGTTTTCTTAACAGGATTGATCAGAAAAGTGTCAATGAGTTCATCTACATAAGTAGTCATGGTGGCAGAAAATAGGATGTTCTGCCTTTTAGTGGGTAGGTGTTCAAAAATGTTTTTCAGCTGCGTTTTATAACCAAAATCAAGCATGATATCCACTTCGTCAATTACCAGTTTTTTGACAGACTTTAGTCTTAATACATTACTGATAACCAAGTCATACAGTCGCCTTGGCGTACCCACTATAATGTCAATACCTTCTGCTACGGCTATTTTTTGACCTTTTATATTATTAGTACCACCATAAACGCCCAAGGTTCTTACGCTGATATAAGGCGTAAGTTTTTCTATTTGCTCCACTATCTGAATAACCAGTTCTCTGGTAGGAGCTAGTATTACAACTCTTGGGTTGGCTTGTTCTGAAAACGCCAAGTCTTGCAAGATTGGAAGTAAATAAGCTATGGTTTTCCCTGTTCCGGTTTGTGCTATTCCCACAAAATCGAAACCACCCATGATGGTAGAAAAGGACTCCTCTTGAATAGGAGTGGGCGTGGTGAAGCCTAAATCGGCAATGGCATTACCTAGCTGTTTTTTTATCTTGAAGTGTTCAAACGTATTCATTTTGCAAAGTAATCGAGAAAAAGCTTGCGGAACCCTCCTTTAGGCTAATATTTTGAAAACCTTTGGTAGGAATTATTAGCCGGTGTTTTTCATGATTAGGCGTTTATATCTTTAGAAAGGCCATTAAACCGAATTGCTATATTCTAATTAAAAGAATTTTTAAAATCTATTTAGACTTAAATTGTTTGCTTAGGTCCAATTATTGAAAATTGCATTATTTTAAGTCGTTTAGGTCCTTGTTTAACAGTTGTTTGGATATTTCATTCAGGCTTTCAAAGCTACCCTCAAAATGGTAAGTCTTATGCGTATGCTTTATAGATTCTCCAGGTTTTAATGCTTCAGCATTTGAAGACGATTCTAATTCATAAAAAGGTCCTAGTTGGTCTCCATTTTCTAAAGGACCGTCGTTATAAGAATTTACCACATCGCCACTATAAGGATTTTCTTGAATTCTCCATTCCGAGCTTACATAAGTGGCCTCTGTATTAAATGTATAGTTTATGATGGTAAGTGTTTGCTTGTCTGCATCATAGCTTCCTACGTAAGGCAGCACGTTTTGTGGAGGAATTCCAAGTTTAAAGCGAGCCTTGCCATCACCTTTAAACATCACATGCTTATCTGTTATATCGAGCTTACCGGGAGGAATGGTACCGAAATAAGATGTATTTAGAGCCAGAGAATCTTTATACGGAAGAATCACGGTGGTGTTTTTTGTAGGCATATACATCCCCAAAATCCAGATGGATAATAGGCCTGTATCTTTAGACCATGCCTGTTCTCCTACATTTACTATTTCATTATTAGATTGATATCCTACAAAATGGATATTAGCGGGCATTTCTAGCCCCAAATCTTCTTGTATTTGTTTTTCGTTGAATATGGATATTTTTCGGTTTACCTCAATGTCGAATTTGAAATCCTGATAATTAAGAAAGGACATCTTTTTCTGAAAAAGTACTTCTTTACTTGATTGATTGATGATTTCATAAGTTTCCTTGTCTATTTCTTTTGGTGTATACCAGTTGTCAAAGGTAAATTCACTCCCTTTTTTAAAGAATATAGAATATTGTCCTCCCTCTGGACCCATCCAAAAACGTTCTTCGCCTCCAAACGGACTGAAATGCTCTTCAAACTTACCAGAAGCTATTAGGTCATAATTTAACCAGCCGTAGCTGTTTCCTTCTAGTCCTTTTGCGGTACTGGTCATCACTCTTCCTTGTAATTCGGGTAAAACGATGAGTTGACTTTTTCCCTCTTCTAGGGTAATTACCTTTTGATATTCTTTTAGGAAATTTAAATCATAGGCAAAACTGCCTTTTGGAGCCTCTGGTTTGGACGAACAATTAGTCATAAGTAAAATAATACTGCTGTATAATAGGGTTGAAAAAAAGTGTTCATACTGCTTATTCAAAAGTTGAAGCAATTACGTTTTATTTAGAGGAATTTAACACCTCAAATTTGTTCTTTTTCTAGAAATTTTGATTGGCAAATTGTTTTCTTTTGGCTAAATCTCTTTTGAACAGAATCTATCAATAAAGTTACTGCGACTATCCTTCTACATCAAATCCAATTTCCGGTTTGTGCTATTCGCACAAAATCTAAATCAAGCATGAAGCTAGAAAAGTACTCCAGCAGAATGAGAGTGGACTATATAAAACCTAAATATTTTTAATCCTTCTTTAAGTTAATAGTAGGGATTTGAACAATTTCAAAGGTAGCAGAAGCTAGTTGTATTTTACCATCCGTTTTTAGAATCTCCGTTCCGATAAGCTCATGTAGGATGTTTTTGGTATATCTTCTTTTTTTGTAATCGACGATATATCTCAGATTGAACTGTATCCAATTATCTGTCATAGTAATGGCGAGCGTAGGTTCTACTTGAGCATTCTCAATGTAATACTTATTGACAACCTGATTCCATTCTGAAATAGACTGCGAAACATATTCCGCTAAGGTTTCAGATGCAATTTTGATGACTATCTTTTTTGCTAATTCGATGTCAGAACCATATTTAATAGGAAGGTTAAATTCGTCCCAAACAAAGGGGAAGTCTTTTGAGTAATTATAGACAGGGCCTTTGAAAACAAATGCATTGCTGAGTTTTACTATTCTTCCGCTATAGTTATCACTGGAAACCCATTCACCAATTTCCATCATGGTAGTGTAAACGCTATCAATGTCAATTACATCGCCTTTAATATTGTTGATTTCTATTCTATCACCTGGTTTATAGACACCGATGAAAAATATATAAATAGAGCCTGCAATGCTTAAAATTAACTCTTGCAATGTTATTGTAATGCCTGCCGTAAGGAGGCCAATAGCTAATGCAAAGTCTTTTATGCTTCCTGTAAAGAATGATATTGTAATTAAAATCAGTAGTATATACCCAACAACCTCAATTGCTTTTTGTGATTTATATCTTATACCAACATCAGGAAGTTTTTTCCTCAGTAGCCTTCTTAGAAATGCAATAGTGAGTAAAACAGATAGAACCCAAATTAAATACTTGAAAATATTGGAAGAAGTAGGGTGTTCCGTTATCCATAAGTTTATATTCTCAATTATTTCCATCACTCGTAAAAGTTTATTGTATTCTAAAAGTAGAATAAGATTCTTTTAGAGCAACTTTTTTTGGAGGCTAATGGCAATATTATGATATAAGTCTTAAAACGTTTTAGGAGTCTTATAAGAAAAGTGTTGGACGGGAGAACTTCGTCTTAATAGCTTTATTTCGCCGCTTTAGGAATGAAAAAGAGGTGGGGGGAGGCGTTGAACTTGATATCGCAGTGCCCCTTGCGAGACACTGCGAAGCGAATTATAGGTAGAAAAAAAGTCTATTATTTGTGCAGACTTTCATAGGGCTGAGTTTTAGGACTCAGCTAACAGCTGTGTCAATACTTGCTTAAACACATCTGTAGGTTGTGCACCCGTAACGGCACTTTTTCTGTTAAAAACTATGGTAGGAACAGAGCTTATGCCGAGGCTTTGCCAGTAAGCTTCTTTAGATTTTACTTCTTTACGGGCAGTCTCATCATCTAACTTTGATAATGCCTCTTCTGCATTTAAGCCTACATCTAGTAAAGCTTGCTTTAGAACGCTTCGCTGTGAAACATCTTTTCTTTCGCTAAAAAAGGCTGTCATTAAACGCATCTTGAGTTCAGTCTGTTTGCCAAAAGCATGGGCATATTCCAATAGAACATGAGCCTCAAAGGTGTTTGCCATTCGCATTTCGTCAAAGTAATCGAAAGTGAAACCAACTTCGGCACCAGCATTAGTCATGTGCTGCTGTGAGGCTTTTTGCTGCTCTAGCGTTGAGCTGTACTTTTCTGTTATATGCTCTCGCAAATTTTGCCCTTCCTTTGACATATTTGGGTTGAGCTCAAAAGGTTGCCACTCAATTTCTACTTGGTCTTCAATACCTAGCTCTGAGATAGCTTTTTCCAGACGTTTGTAACCGATGGTGCACCATGGGCACACCACATCAGATACAATATCAATTTTTAATTTCTCGGTCATTTTAATGCTTTTTGAAGTGAAGGCTAATTAAACTAGTTCGCTAATTTGAACTTGTGGCTGCACATTGGTGAAGTTAGGAAGGTCTGCCAAAATCTCTTGAGCATTGGCTCCAAATGAGCTTTGAAACGATTCTAAGGAAGCAAAAGTTATGTTTGCAATCGCTACAAAGGGTGCTACAGAGCCGGGTGTGGCTCCAGATAATCCAAAATTTACGTCAGACGAAACGATAGCATCGCCTAATAAATCTGTGAGTAATTGACCATGTTGCTTTGTATAATAATCTTTGTCAAATTCTAAATCAGCACTGTTTGGGTATAATACGGTTAATTTAATCATCTTTATAATTTATTGTTTGAGATGGCTTTTCTCACGATGAAGCCATTTATTTTACTGAAGCTTTTCAGTGAGAATACTCTTTTGGCCATCATTACCATCATCTTGTTCATAAAACCGGGAATAATGGTTGCCTTTTTGCCAATGCTGCTTAAAGCTATTTGTGCTGCTTCAGATGGTTTCATGCTGGTCATTGGTATTTTTGACCAATCCACGCCATTGTCTGCCACCATATTGGTTTCAGTTAATCCTGGAGCCAGTACACTAATGTCTACATTGTGTTCTTTAAGTTCTGGATATAGTGAAAGCCCAAGTTGGTGTACATAGGCTTTAGTGGCAGCATAATTACTGAAGTAAGGGGAGGGCATTAAACCAACCAAGCTAGAAACGAGCAAGATTCCTCCTTGTTGAGCTGCAGACATTTTCTTAGCAAAATGATTGGTTAGCAAATACGTAGACGTAATGTTTAGCTTAATCATTTGCAATTCTTTAGCTTCTGAAATTTTGGTGAAACTTCCGTTATTTTCCATTCCAGCACTATGAATAAGCATCCCAATTTCTTGCTTATCTATTTCATCTAAAAAGTCTAGTGTTGCTTTTTCATCAGATAAGTCCACAGAGAAAGTTTGAGCTTCTATTTGATATAGTGCTGAAATTTCTTCGGCTATAGCACGTAGATTTTCTTTATTTCTAGCTACTAAAATAGGTTCTATTCCTTGTTTAGCTAGTTCTAAAGCAAAGGCTTTTCCTATGCCTGATGAACCGCCAGTAACTACTGCTTTGTTTCCGTATTTTGATTTTAAGTTTTGCATGTCTTGGTTTTAGATGTTTGAAAAATCTTCCGTATTTAAACGGAAGATAGTCAATCATTTTGTGTTTTGATTAAGATGCTACGGCTTCCTTTGACCAAGCGAAAGGTTGGAATGGAGCATCTACAGGTGTATTAGCAACATGGTTGGTATAGTTACTAATTACTTTCTGGGACAGTCCTAAAATGATTTCTAACACTTGTCTTTCTTCATAACCAGCGGCATAAAATGCTTGCAATTCTTCAGATGTTACATGTCCACGGTTACGTACAATTATTAAAGTCATAGTACGTAAAGCTTCTAACTTTGGGTTTTCTAGTGGCGTTTCATTACGCAATGCATCTGTAATGCTCTGGTCTACTTTCATCATATTGGCAATAGCCGTATGTGCAGGAACACAGTAATGACACTCATGCTCTACGTTTATGGTTTGCCATACTACGGTCAACTCTTCTTTATCAAAAGAAGAATTTGTAAACAGTTTGTGTATGGTTTGGTAAGCCTCCAGTATTTCAGGAGCTCCTGCTAATACGCCATGTAAGCCAGGTATCATTCCGTTCGCTTTTAAAGACTGCTCTAATAATGCTTTACTAGCTTCTGGTGCTGTTTCTAGGTTGTGTACTGTTAATGTTGTCATAATTTTTGTTGTTTACTTGTTGATAATTTTCTAAACGTTCGTTTAGAAATGGCTCAAAAAAAGTCTGGTTTGTTATTTTAAACTAAACTATCGTTTAGTTATTGATTAAAAAAAGGTCTAAATGTTCTTAAATATTAATTCTATATAATCTTCTATTTCTTCTTTGCTATTCACACGGGAAGCAGCTGCTAGGCCATGCTTTGCTAAGAGAAGAAAGTTTGCTTGTTTCATGACGGTCTCTTCATCCTTTGATGTATCCATCCTTAGCTTTTCTATGAATAAACCCTTTAGGTTTACCATAAATGAATCCATTTGCTCTTTTATAAGCTCATCTTCCTTTTCGACAAATTCATTGTAGGTATTTGTTAGTAAGCACCCTTTTTGATAGCCATCATGGTCGGCAATGTTTACAGAGTCATAAAAGAATTCCTTTATACTGTCAACACCATTAGTCGCATTTTGAAATTTATCAAAGATGCTTTTAACCTTGTTCTTGTAGCTTTTAAGGCTTTCAAGAAAAACGCCATGTTTGCTTCCAAAACTAGCGTATATAGAAAACTTGTTGATGCCCATTGCCTTTTCCAGCATCTGCATCGACGTCGTCTCATAACCGTTTTGCCAGAATAAATTCATAGCTTTTTCGATTACTTCTTCTTCTATATATTCTTTTTTTCTTGCCATTGTTTTCTAATACATTGCAAAACTAACCAATCGTTTAGAAATAAAAAAATATCTACACTTTTTCTTTGCCATATTTTTGTACGTAAGTTGTAATTGAGGTGTTTAGCTATTGCTCTGCTTTTCTAAAGCCTTTCTAATGTGCTCACTATCCCAGTGGTTGTCATATTCTACTATACCTCTTTTGAAGTCTTGACTCAGTAACTTCTCCTGCTCTTCCATCTCTTTTCTAGCCTTGAAAATGTAGTTATCATCTCGTTTAGATTCTTTGGCTAATCGTCGCAAACTATCTTCATCATACTTTATGAAATTTTGCACTTGTTTGTTGAGTGTATATTTCCTGAAACCCATTTTGCTTAAAACATCTTTAGCTAACGATAGCGAAGTGTCTAATGTTTCGCGGTAAATGTTCTCGATACCCAAGTTCAATAAATCGTATGCTTCGTACCTGTTTTTGGCACGAACCATAAGTTCTACATGTGGATAATGCTCTTTTACGAGCTTAATTACTTGCTTAGTAATGGAAGGGTTATCTATGGTACAAATCAACATTTTGGCATCCGCAATTCCTGCAGATTCTAATAAGTCTAAGCGTGTAGCATCTCCATAATACACTTCAAAGCCCATTTTACGAAGGAAATCAACACGATTAGAATCTTGGTCTAATATGGTAGCCTCTACACCATAAGACCTTAAAAATCGCCCAACTGTGCTACCAAAATGACCAAAGCCTACCAATATTATCTTTTGTGTTTTGGCTACATGGTCCATCGGTCTTTTGATAGACTCTTTAGTGCCAAGTCTTGGAAGAAGGAGTCGTTCGTTTAGCAGGTTTATAATAGGTGTGAGCGACATGGTAAGTGCTGTTATAACCAGCATTAAATCCATCTGGTCTTGTTCCAAAATGTTTAAACTAAAGGCAAAGGACAAGAGTACAAAAGCAAATTCTCCTATTTGGGCTAAGCCAAATGTTAGCAGTAATTTTTGGTCGATTTTTAGTTTGAAAATAGACCCTGTAATAAATAATACTAAAGCTTTTATGGCAATTATGGCAAGTAAAATACCGCCAATGGTAAAGGGGCTTTTCGCAATAACTATAAAGTTTATAGAGGCACCCACAGCCATGAAAAATAAACCAAGGAGTAAGTTTTTGAAAGGTTCTAGGGTGCTTTCTAATTCATGTTTAAACTCACTATTTGATAATACTACACCACCTAAAAAGGCACCTAGGGCAGGGCTTAAACCTACGTATTCCATCAAAAATGAAATGGCAAAGACAATTAAAAAGGCTGCGGCTATTAATAATTCTCTTACACCCGTTTTTGCCACTTTGCGTAGCATAGGCACTATCAAGTACTTACCCGCAAAAACAATTACAACAACAGATAAAATAATAGCTAATGTTTGAAAACCTATAGGGAGATTGTCTAACAAATTAACGTGTTCGTTATGATTTTCTGCGGAAGATGGTGCTGCCGCATTGGAGAGTAAAGGCAATGCTCCAAGCATAAAAATCACAATAATATCTTGGAACAATAAAATGGAAAAGGATGAATTTCCGAATGTGGTATCCATCAATCCTTTTTCTTTTATGGTTTGTAGAGCTATGGCGGTAGATGATAAGGCCACAGCCATGGAAATGACCAATGACACTTTCCAGTCAAACCCCAATGATGTAAACAGAAAATAGGAGAGGAGCATGGTTCCTATTACCTGCAAACTTCCCATGCCTACAATGGTTTTTCGCATGTTCCAGAAGTTTTTAGGCTCAATCTCGAGACCAATCAAAAACAGCATCATGACCACTCCAAATTCTGCAAAATGAAGAATGTCTTGGCCTTCTTCTCCAATAAAACCAAGGATATATGGTCCTATTAAAACTCCTGCTAGTAAATAGCCAATAACCGAACTTAAGCCTAAACGTTTAGCGATAGATACACAAATAATGGCTCCGGCTAAAAATACGATGGCTTGAAAAAGTAGACTTCCTGTCATAAAATTAGAGCGTTTTTAATTGTGGAATATCGTTTAAAAAGGCACAGCCATTAAACTTGCTTAAGGTTATTTCTTTTTGAAGCAAGTCTATCAAATTAGAATATTGAACAGCATGTTCTTCTAATGCGTCATCACTCAAAAGGTGAGTCCCCATGACAGCAAAAGGCGGGAAATAGGTCATTCCACAGAGATTAGCCGTTTGCTCAAAGGGTCTTAAAAACTCATTGACCGAAAAACTATTGCTTCCTTGTGAGCAATAAAGCTCTCTGGAACCTCCTGTGGTTATTACATTTAAACAGGTTTTACCTTTTAGTGCAACGCCATTTGGGCCGTAAGCCCAATCAAATTCCAGTACCATATCTATCCACTGTTTCATTAAAGGCGGACAGCTGTACCAGTAAAATGGATGGTGCCAAATGATGATGTCGTGCTTATTTAGTAGGTCTTTTTCGGCGTCGACATCAATATGAAAATCGGGATATGCCTCATATAAGTCATGAAATGTTACCCCTTTCTTATCTTTAATCTGGTCTACGAGGATATTATTCGCACGCGATTTTTCAAACTTAGGATGTGAAAACAGAACTAATATTTTTTTCATTTATCAAGAGTTAAATAGCTTTCTGTACACATTAACAGGAATTGGCTAAGTTTAACCAATATCTTAAATATACTTCACTCTGTACAGTAGTCCGTTTTTAACCGCAATAAATTGAAATAAGTTTTTTCGTTCTTCTTAAAATTGAAAAGAATATAAGGCTTACCAAATCTTGATTCTTTCCTCTAGAGGTTTAAAGTTAGCTTCTCCGGCTTTGACATCAAATGCTTCGTAGAAAGGAGTAAAGTTAGATAATGGGCCATTTACACGCCAAATTGGTGGTGAATGTGAGTTGTTCTTGATGTAATTTCGAAGGTATTCGTCACGTGTTTTGACACGCCAAATTCTAGCAATCGACATAAAGAAACGTTGGTCTGGCGTGTAAGCATTGGTTTTTGTGGTGTCTTGCCCTTGTTTTGTCATTTTGAAAGCATCATAAGCTATAGAAATACCGCCATTGTCTGCTGTGTTTTCTCCTACCGTAAGACCACCTATTAAATGTAAACTGTCCAAAACAGTGTAGGAGCTGTATCTATCAATAATGAGTTGAGTTTTTGCTTTGAACTTCTTGTAATCTTCGGCTGTCCACCAGTTTTTAACGTTTCCGTCTTTATCATACTGTGCACCATTATCGTCAAAAGCATGGGTCAGCTCATGACCAATCACCATGCCTATACCACCATAATTAATGGCGTCATCCGCTTGTAAATCGAAGTATGGAAACTGTAGTATTCCTGCAGGAAATACAATCTCGTTCATGGATGGATTGTAATATGCAGTTACTGTTGCAGGCGTAGTGTGCCACTCGTCTTTATTAGGAGCTTTGTTTAATTTTGCTAAATCGTATTGGTAGTCGTTTTTTCTTAATGCCACTACATTTTCAAAATACTTGTCTTTTTGGATGTCAACATTATCATATTCTCTCCATACATCTGGGTAACCTATTTTCTTGGTGATGGCATATAGCTTTTCTTTTGCCTTCACTTTGGTGCTGTCACTCATCCAGTCGAGTTCGTTTATTCTGTTTTCAAAAGCTTTTTGAAGGTTATTTACCAAATCAGATACTCGCTTTTTCGAATCTTCATTGAAATGTCTTTCGACGTAAAGTTTGCCAAGTGCATAGCCCAGTTGTCTGTCAACTTTTTGAACCATCAACTGTGCTCTTGATTTTTGAACGGCTTGACCAGAAAGTACTTTTTCATACTGGAAAGCTGCTTTTTGAAAGGATTCGCTTAAAATATCGGCATAGTTGGTTAGAATGTTGGCTTGTAAATAAGCCTTCCAATCGGCAATTGAAATTGAACCTAGTAGGGCATTTAGTTTTGTATAATAAGCCGTTTGACGCACATCCACAGAATCTGCTTTGGTACCAAAATTTTTCAACAAAGTAGACCAAGCAATATTGGACTGCGTTTTGTCTAGGTCTGAAATTGCCATTCTATTGAAATTGGCTTTTATATCTCTTCGTTCTGTTCGTGTTTTGTGTACTTCGGCCAGTTGTTTTTCAATGTTGTAGGCCGTAGCGGTGCTTTTCTCAGCTTGCGTATTTCCTGTGATTTGAAAAAGTGTAGTTAAATAAGCTTTGTAAACATTCTGAATTTCGATGGTAGATTCGTCTGTTTTGAAATAATAATCACGGTCTGGCAAGCCTAAGCCAGTTTGACTAAAGTGTAGCATATTGACGCTACTATTCTCTTTGTCAGGTGAAACATCCATGCTAATCAAAGAATAGTTACCAGCCTTAAACTCATCCGTTACAAATTGCATCAACTCGGAAACGTTTTTGATGGAGTTGACTTTGTCAAGCAAAGGCTGAATAGGAGTGAAGCCTCGCTTGTTGATTGTGGTGGTATCCATACCGGAGCTGTAGAAATCACCTACCATTTGGTCAGGAGTTCCTTTTTTGTGAGTACCACTTGAAACCTCTTTTAATATGTCTTCTAGCAGTTTTTTCTGAGGAATATTTAAGAAACTGTACGAACCAACCCCTGATTCATCATCAGCGATTACCGCCTTATCGTACCATTGTTTGTTTACGTGATTGAAAAAGTCGTCACCAGGTTTGATGTTTTGACTAATACCATCGAATTCAAACTTTTTGTCTTCCGTGTTTTTTTCACTTGCACAGGAATTGAATACAAAGATGGCTAAGGCTGAGTAAAAGAGGTTTTTCATTTAGACTAAGGCTAGTTTTAATATGGATGATGAATATGGCTTATTAATCGTAGTTTTCCATATTAAACTTGAGGTTTTTATTCGCTGGCCATCTTTTACTTCTCTCTTTACTCTTCTATCGCATTCTTTTTGCCAAATAAATAAATCTTTGTTTGAAGTAAAACAACCATTGAAACTAAGGCAACAAACATGATGAGCAATAGCATGTTAATTTCAGGTTTTATTGAGGACAAATCGCCTCCGTAAAAAGCTATTTTTCTGAAAGCACCTAAAAACTGTGTTAAAGGAATGTACTGTGCTACTTGACTGATAGCGTTTGGAAAGGCAATGGTAGGCCATGTAAATCCGCTCAAAATAAAGGCAGGTGTAGATATGACCATTAAGAGCTCTGTAGCCTTTAACTGACTTGGAATGGCTATAGAAAATAACATTCCAATAAACATAGAAGCCAGTGATAACAAAGTGGCTAAAACAAACATGGGAAGGTTAAATATATCGGCGTCAATTTTAAAATAGGGGATAAACAAACTCACAATAGCCCACATGATTGGTATCATCACTAAAAATGGGATGGCTTTTAAGACAATGTGATATAATGAAAACTTGCTCTTTTTGACAAGTGTTCCAAAGTAACCGTCTTCAAAATCTCGGGCAAAAACTAAGGCTAAAGCCAAAAAGATGACTTGTTGCATGATGGCGGCAAGAATACCCGGAAGCATAAACGTAACATAGTTTCCAGAAGAATTGTAAAGCTTATTAAAGTTGATTTTGAAACTTTCGTAGCTAGCTGCGGCTTGGCTTTGGTGCAAGCCTTGCTTTTTTAATCCTTCTATTTCAATGCCCGCATTTAGTGTCATCAAAACCGATTGGATGTTTTTACTAGCAGTATTTGCATTTAGCATATTTGCCATGTTAAGGTCCACTCTTATTTCAGGGTGTCTTTTTTGTAGTATATCCGCCTCAAAACCGCCTGGAATGGTTACTACGGCAGCATATTCCTTGGTTGGCATTTCTTTAATAAGGTTTCCTGAAGTATGGCGTACATCGCTCACAGCCAGTCCTTCGTTGTCAGCAAACGCATCAATCATTTTGTCAGAAACTGGACTATTGTCTTCGTCCACTATTACTATGGGTAGTCCAGTTACTTTTGCCCCTTCATAAACGTAACCTAGGAGAAGTCCGTAAAAAATAGGTGCTCCAATAAAAATGGCAAGCAGTACACTATTAGAAAAAATGCGTTTGAACTCTACTTTTATTAAATGTAAGTACTCTATCATGGGTATTATTCTTTTATCAAAATGGTGGCATTCAAGAAAAATGACTGAGCAGACACATCCGAAGTAGGTACTACCTTCAATTCATAAATAGCTTCAGATAATTCGTACAATGGCGATGTACTGCTAATGTCGGCGTAGTGAGCCAACTGCTTTATAGCTATGATTTTAGCCTTGGTTTTTTGCTCTATGTATGGATTGGTCAAGGTAAGTTCTTGGTCTACTTTGAAATCATATATTTTGGACTCTGGCACCGTAAATCGGAAGAACATGCTGTTCTTTTGATAACCGTTAAATAGGGCATAACCAGGAGTTAAAAGCTCGCCCTCTTGCAGGCTTATGGTTTCGATAGTCATGTCTACGGGGGCAATCATTAGTTGCTCATTTGCAGCAGAAATTACTTCTTGCTTGGCACCAATAGCTCTGTTTAATTGTCCTTTGGCTTGGTCTATTTGCTCTGTACGTGCACTTTGACCTACTTCTTTGCGTTTCGCTTTTAGTGCAGATATTTGTGCTTTAGCCATGTCGCGTTTCATTTTTACTTCGTCAAATTGTTGTAAACTAATCAGCGAATCTTTGTACATGGCGGCTAGTCTGTTGTATGATTCTTGAGCAAAATTAAGTTGTGCTGCTGCAGCATCAATTTGACCGTCAATTTGCCCTAACTGCTCCGCAGTGGCACCTTTTAAAGCCATGTTTAATTGCCCTTGTGCGGCAGTTATGGCTCCTTCTGTTTGCATCATTTTAGCATTTACTTCGGGAATATATATGGCAGCTAATGTGTCTCCTTGCTTTACAGTTTGTCCTTCTTGCACATAAATTTTGCTAATTCTTCCCGCCAGTTTATTACTAACTGAAATGGTTTCAAACTTTACTTGACCTCTATAGTCAGTGATTGGTTCGGGGTTTTCGCAAGAGCTTAAGTAAGCCACTGCCATAAAACCGATGAAAATATTTACTAGTGATTTCATTTCTGTTGTTTGTTAATTAATAGTGAAGTATTCCTTTGGCGTGAAGTAATGCAGTAGCTGCCTTACGCTGTTTGAAAAAAGATTCTTGTAGTTTGAAATTGGATTTTTCTAAGTCATTTAGAGCAATGAGTACATCGTTAATAGAAGCCAAATTATTCTTGTATTGCTTGTTAATCATGTCGTAGGTATCACTCGCCAAATCAATTTCTTTTTCAACCATTTTTATGTTTTGAAGGCTAGACTGATAGGTCAATTCGGCATTGATGACACTCAAGGCTATCATCTCTTCTGCTTCGGCTTTTTGCTCCCCATATTTTAGACTTTCGATTTTAGTTTTTTCGCTTTTTAATTTAGATTCAAAGCCATCGAAGACGTTCCATTTTAGGCCAACTCCTACATACCATTTTGGGTCTAATAAGGACAAGCCACTTTCTATAAATTCATAGCGACCTTTTACCGCTACCTTTGGTATGAAATTGTTCTTTTCCATTTGAGCTTTGAAAAGTGTAGCTTGCTCTGCTTCTTCTAATGCCATTATTTCATTTCGCTTTTCAGTGCCAGTTAAGGTATTAATGGCATAAGGCTGTAATGTTGGGCTTAGTAAGCTTAAATGCTCTCTGTCATCATTTGTGAGCTGATGGAGCATTTCAATCAGTAAGGTTTTGTTTTGCTCAAACTCCATTAACTTTCCTTGTAACTGCTGCTGTGCCAGCTCAATTTTTTTACGGTCAATGGGCGTAGTCAAACCATTTTCAATGGCTTTTCGGACAAAGTGTTCTTGCTCATTTAAGAAGTTTTTAGACGTAGTAAGTACACCTTTGGAGGCATATACCAAGGCTAGTTTATCGTAAGTTTCTATAATTTTTAAAGCTACTTTGTCTTTTTCTACTTCGGTTAGGTGATTTAGAGACGCCTCTTTATGTTTACTCGCTTCTATGGCATTATCTACAGCAAATCCACTAAAGATTACCCAATCCAAATCCATATTGGATTTCAATATGTTTTTGTTCTGCAAATTAGGGACAGGCTGTAAGGGAATAGATGCAGGGAATTCTGTATTGAAAGGAATTCCGGCAGCTTCTTTGATGAGAAGTTTTTGCGTAGCAACTAATAAGTTTTGAGTATCATCATCAAAGGTGATATCATCATTTAACCTCGTATAGCTCCCGTTAAGGGTGATTTTTGGTAGTAGTACAGACTTGGCTATTTTTTGGTCAGTTCTTACTTGTTCGCTTTCAAAATTGTAAATATTGACACTATGGCTTTTATCAAGTCCTTTGCTGATAAGCTCCCTAAGATTTGGATCCAAAAGCTGAGCATTAGACGTGGCTGGTATGAACCACCCAAGGGCTAGCAGTAAGACACTTAATTTGGATTTGGTGTTTTGCATTGTAAATCTTTTGTTATTACAATGCAAAATTGATAAGACGGAAGACCGTATCCTTTGATCTAAATCAAAAAGCGAAAATGGATGCCATTTAGCTTAATCTTTTCTTCTAATTCGGCTGAGGGTCTCTTGTGTTATTCCAAGATAAGAAGCAATATGACCTAGAGCTACACGCTGAGAAATATCTGGAAATTCGGCGAGCATATAGTTGTATCGTTCTTTGGCGGTTTGAAACTGTATGGCATTTAGTTTATGAACCATTTGGTTAAGCATTTCTATGGCAAACAACCTAGCGAGCGTTTCCATTTTATGGTATTTAGCAAGAAGCAAATCCATTTTTTCTTTAGAAATACTATAGACCACGGCATCTTCTAAAATCTCCAAATAATACAAACTAGGAGTTTGCTGAAAGAAGCTATCGGCACTGGTCATGAAGCTGCCATCACCAAAAAACCACTGCGTTACATCTTTGCCATCTTCTTTGAGGTAATAGCTCCTGCCAATACCGTGTTCTACAAAATATAACTTATGGCAAATTTGACCTTCTTTTATTAAGACCTGCTCTTTAGTGACAGACTCTTTTTCAAAATGAGAAACAATATCGTTTAGCTCCTCGGTAGAGAATGGCACAAGTTTTAATAAAAAATCGGCAATCATATTATGAAATCAATTGAAGGTTTAAAGCCATTAAGTATGCTTTAAGCGAAATTAATTCTTTCAGAGAAGAATCTGCAGTCTTCCCAGAAAATGATGCCTTTTAGGGGCGAACCTTTCAATAAGGGTTTATCAATCATGTATAAACAAATATGGACAGTATTTGACTCATAGACTTTGGGATTCTGAAGTGTGACAAATGTAACTGAAGGCTTAATGTTTTTTTTGGAAGTTTGAGGTATAGAAATCAATGACAACCTAAAACTAATAATCATGACAAACTCAAATTTTAAAATAGAACAAATTTATACAGGATGTATTGCTCACGCGGCATATTACATTGAGAGTAACGGAGAAGCAGCCATTTTTGACCCTTTAAGAGAAGTCCAGCCTTATATTGACCGAGCGTCAAAGGACAATGCAAAAATTAAATATGTTTTTCTAACTCACTTTCATGCAGATTTTGTTTCTGGTCACATTGACTTGGCTAAGAAAACGAATGCGAAAATTGTATATGGGCCAACTGCCAAGCCTTCTTATGAAATCATAAAAGCGGAAGATGGTCAAATTTTCGAGGTAGGAGACTATAAAGTGAAAGTGATTCACACACCTGGCCATACGATGGAAAGCAGTACTTTCCTTTTGATAGATGAAAACGGAAAGGAACACGGTATAATTACTGGTGACACCTTGTTCATTGGCGATGTAGGGCGTCCAGATTTAGCTCAACACGTGGTAGAAGACTTAACAGAAGATAAACTAGCAAGACATTTATACCATTCTTTGAGAGAGAAAATAATGCCTCTTTCAGATGATTTAATAGTGTATCCTAATCATGGTGCTGGTTCTGCTTGTGGGAAAAAGATGAGCAAGGAAACTACAGATACTTTAGGCAATCAAAAGAAGACAAACTACGCTTTACAAGAAATGACGGAGGACGAGTTCGTGAAGTCTGTTTTAACGGGTTTAACTACGCCGCCAGCATATTTCCCTGCAAACGTATTAATGAATATTAAAGGTTATGAAAGCTTAGATAACATTCTAGAAAAGGCTAAAACGCCACTTAAGCCAGCGGAATTTGAAGCTGTTGCTACCGACTCTAGAGCATTAGTGTTAGACACAAGAAGTGCGAAAGACTTTGCAAAAAAGCATATTTCTAATAGCATAAACATAGGTTTGGACGGTAGTTTTGCGATGTGGGTTGGTGAAATGATTGCAGATATTAAGCAAGAAATATTATTAGTAACCGAGGAAGGAAAGGAAGCGGAAAGTATGGTTCGTTTATCTCGAATTGGATATGACCATACCATTGGATATTTAGACGGCGGAATTGATGCTTGGGAGAAAGCTAATTTTGAAACTAGTTCAATAAATAGAATTTCTGTTAAAGAACTAGAGAGCATGCCCCTTGATAAGACTAAGGTCTTTGATGTAAGAAAGAAAAGTGAATTTGAATCAGAGCATTTAGAAGGAGCTATAAACGTCCCTTTGAATGAGATTAACAGTCATTTAGCCGAATTTCCTAAAGAAGAGAAGTTTATACTGCAATGTGCTGGTGGATACCGAAGTATGATTGCTTCATCTATTTTGAAACAGAGAGGATGGGATAATTTTGCGGATGTCATAGAAGGCTTTGCAGGTATTAAAGAAAGCAAATTGCCAGTGACAGAATACGTTTGTCCTACTACATTGTTGTAATTTTTAATAAGCATATTGGTATAAATTTATGTTATGCCAATATGCTTTTTTTTATAGCCTAATGCCGCTCCATTAACTGAGACATGATTTCGATAAGGGAATTGGTCCTTTTTCCATGGACCTACTCTTTCCTACATTTTATTAAATACATCGGCTGGTTGTCTTCTACTTCCGTACTTTCAAAAAGTCCGAATTGACCAAATTCTTTTTGAACCGACTCTTGGTCGTAATAGAATATTTGGGCACCTGCATGAAATTCATAGCGGTCTTTACTTATGAGCTTTCCTTTGCCATAATTGGGAGCATTTTTAGTGATGGCAGTAAAAACCATGAAGCCGTTTGTGTTGAGTTGATTATAGCAGTTTTGTATCAACATTGCTCTTTCTTTGCTATCTAACAGATGAATGAGAGCAGAACAAAATATGCCATCATACTTTTTCTGGTCAAAAGGCATATCATTTACAGAGCCGTGATATATGGTCATATCTTCCCCATAATGTTTTCTGGCTAGGTCAATGGCGGTTTTTGATATTTCTATACCTGTTACCTCCATTCCGTTTTCTTTAAAAATTTGGGCATTTCTGCCGTAACCTATACCAGGAATAAGGATGTTCTTTACAGCATTTTTGACAAAAAAGTTTTTGACCAAAAGAGTTGGTTTAGCAGGTTCAAAACCCCACATTTCTTGCTTGTCAATAAAGTTGGTTTCCCAAAATTCTGTCATAATCTATCTGGTTTGTAACAAACTTCGTCTTTCATGATTTCGCAGAGAATCGCTTCTTTTTGAAGCACTGATATTATCTTTTTGGCATCAATGCTTTGACCCTCAACTCGTAAAACAGTGTGACCGCAAGGGTAGGGCAGCCCTGTTTCGTCCATATCAAAATTAATAAGCAAATTGCTAAACTCTTCTTGGAGCAGTTTTTCCATGCTGTTTATATGCAATTCTTCCGTGATATTTGTGATGAAAACTTCTACCATCATTTTCTATTAAAGCTCTTAAAATTGTTCTTGGCTGAGTTCCATATTTACCATGGCACCCGCTATATTTCCAGATGCTATTGCATTGCTTAGAGAACGCATTCTGGTGGTGTTATCGCCGCAAGAAAACACGCCATCCACGGTAGTTTTTTGCATCATATCTACTTCTACAAAACCCTGTTCGTTTATTTGGCAGCCTAGTTTGGCTAGCATATCAGTGTGCTGTATAAATGGCGTATGTGCGTAGGCTGCAGAAAAGGTCTCTTTAGTTCCGTCTGAAAAGAGGATGTTTTTTAATTGGCCATTTTCATGCTCAATTTCTACAATCTCTTTTTCATTGACTGCTATCTTGTGCTTTTTGAGTTTTGATAATTGCTCTGCATCAAAGTCGGCTTTGCCGGAGGTTAAAATAGTGAGCTTGTCTGTAAGGTTATTGACCAGCGAAGCCATGTGTATGGCAGAATCTCCCTGTGCCATAATGCCTGTTTTTTGATTTCTTATTTCATAGCCATGGCAGTAAGGACAATGCACCACAGAAATGCCCCAGCATTCGGCGAAGCCCTTTATAGCAGGCATAATATCTTTAATACCTGTAGCAAAAATCAGCTTTTTTGCCGTGTATGTTTTGCCTGATTTTGTAAGAATTTCAAAACCATTATCTGTTTTGTTTCCCTTAATGGCAAGGTCTTCTATAAAGCTTACCGTAGCGTATTTTAAAACATCAGATTTCGCTTTAGCAGCTATCTCACTTGGTTTTACGCCATCTTGCGTGATGAGATTATGGGCATGTGGTGTCTGTTTATTACATGGCGAACCACTGTCAATTATCAAGGTTTTACGCAACGAACGTCCCAATGCCATGGCAGCTGAAAGGCCCGCATAACTGCCGCCAATAATAATGACTTCAAAATTTTGTGTGTTATTCATTTGATTAAATCCATTTAGTAATGGTTTTATGGAGATTGGTATCTGTCTGTAATTGCAAATTTGTCGCAATAGTATGTGATGCAAAAGTAGTGTCTTTTTTATTTGTTGCAACGTTGTCGCAATAAATAATTTTTAACTTTGTGCTAATGAAGAGGAGAAATACGCCAACAAAGGATGCTGTGCTTTCAGTTTTGAGTTCGTCGGCAAAGGCCATGAGCCAAGACGCTATAGAGAAGGCCATAGCTGTGGATATAAACAGGGCTACTATTTATAGGGTTTTAAACCGCTTTTGTGAAGATGGCATTTTACACAGAATAGTGGCAGACGATGGCAAACAGTATTTCGCTTTATGCGTAAAATGTGATGAAAATGAGGCTCCTTTGCACCATTTTCACTTTAGATGTACCAAGTGTGAAACCATAGAGTGCATGCCTATTCCGGTGCATTTTTCAATAGAAAGTGCTTATAAAGTAGAAACAGTGAACTGCGTGCTTACAGGAATTTGTAAGGACTGTTCTTGATTTGAAATAAGCACAAAACATTATGTTTTGCACTTATTAAACTTGTTTTATTTCCAGTCGTTTTTCAAATAACTTAGTGCTTCTTCTAAGGCTACTTTTGATGGTTTAGGGTTAAAGCCGAGTTCTTTTTTAGACTTAGAAATGTCATAATCTTGTTTTAATCCATAAAACATATCCAAGTAATGACGTTGCAGTAAAGGTTCTTTTCCTGTTAATTTACTTCCAAATTCCATTAAACCTGCCACCGTATAGAGTAGGAATTTTGGTACTTTTTTAGGTGTTTTTAGCTTCAATGCCGGATATAGTTCAGCGGCTATTTTTACGCTTTCTTGTAAGGTGGTGTGTTGTTCGTTTGATAAGATATAACGCTCGCCATTTCTTCCTTTTAACATGGCTCTGTAAGCTCCCAAAGCCACATCTTTTACATCTATCCAGTTTAATGTCACATTGGTGTCAACAGGTATTTCTCCATTTAAAATTTGAAGAACAAGGTTGTTGGTATAGCTTAGTTTAAAGGCTTTGCTGCCAATCATGGCCGAAGGTAAAATCACCACCGTTCTGATGCCATATTTTTCGCCCAGTTCTAAGGCTAGTTTATCAGAATCGTTTTTGGAATTGTAATACCAGTTTCGTCTGTCTTTGTTATAGCCATTATCTACATTTCCTGGTAATTTGGTGAAGTCTAAAGAAGCCACCGAACTTACATAAACAATGTTTTTAATGCCGCATTCCTTCGCTATGTCAAATACATTTTGGGTGCCTTGTACATTATTATCATAAATGTCAACCTTTGGGTTTTTAGCCCACATACTAAAGTTGGCACCTACGGCATATAGGTTGGTAACTCCTTTAAAGGCCTTTTTTAATGATTCTCTGTCGGTAATATCGGCCTGAACTACCTCGCAGTTTAAGCCTTCAAAAGGCTCTTGCTTATTAATGTTTCTTACAGATGCTCTTACTTCGTGCTTTTCAGAAAGTAATAAACGCACCAGGTTATTGCCTAAATGGCCGTTAGCTCCAGTGACCAGTGAAATTTCTTTGCTCATGATTTATAGTTTTTTGTATGAGCAAATTTCCGGACTTATAGCTAGGCTAGAAATAACATTTGTTAGAAAGCGACCTGTTTTCTAATACGACTTAAAGATTGGGGTTCCATGCCTAAAAAGGAGGCAATATTATCTACAGAGACGTTTAAGGCTAGGTTTGGGTGTTGGTCTAAAAACTTCAAATAGCGTTCTTTAGCAGTCAAAACTTGAAAATCTTTGACACGTTCTAGCTTACAAGCTAGGTGTTCGTTGGTCACGGCTTTTACTAAATCACTCCAATTGGTGGAGTTTTCTTGTAAAAGGTCAAAGTCGGGTTTTGCTATTTTTATAAGTTTACAATCTGTGACTGTTTCGTAGTAATCTAAAGATGGCGTTTCGCTCATAAAGCTATCCAGAGAGGTGAAAAAATCATTTTCAGGAACTAGGTGCTGAATCACCAGTTTACCATCTATGTTTTGATATCCCTTGACAATTCCCTTACTCAAAAAGTACAAATGGCGTTCTGTTTTTCCTGCTTCTAAAAGTTTGGTTTGTGCAGGAACGTCCACGGGTATAGCACACTTTTCTAGCAGACTAATGTCGTCATTACTTAGGGTTTGGCGTGATTTAATATAGTCTAGTAAACTTTGCATGGGACACATTTGACGAGTTAAGAAATCGTTATTAAGAGCTTATATAAGCTAATCTAAGCGATTTCAGTTTCATTTATGTGTAATTATTCCCAAGGGCCATTTTGGGTAACATTATAAAAGGATGTTCCATCAAAACGGTAAAGTCCACCACCGCCGCCAACCCAAAATCTGCCTTCTTTGTCTTCAAAAATAGTTTGTACGGCTAGCACACGCAATCCTTCGTTTTTGCCATAATTGGTAAAGGAGCTTCCATTAAAACAATACACGCCATAGCCTTCCGAGCTAAACCATATATTGCCCGCTTTATCTTCATACAATACACAGACTTCATTATTACCAATGGTGTCATTTTCGGTGTAGTTGGTAAAGGTTTTTCCGTTCAATCGGCTTAGGCCTCCAAACCTCGTTCCAAACCAAATGTTGCCGTTTCTGTCTTCCATAATATTGTCAACGTGGTTATCGGTCAATCCATCTTTTTTGGTGTATTGGATGAATGATTTTCCGTCAAATTTGATGGCTCCATTTCCGCTAGTGCCAAACCAGATATTTCCTTTTTTATCTTCTGAGATAGACCAAACGGTAACATCTGTCAATAAGTTAAGGGAAGGCTTTTCTTTGGAGTAGGGTAATTCAAAAGACGCCCATTTGGTGCCATCAAAACGAAAGACACCATTTCCTGCACCTGCCCAAATGTGGCCTTTGCTGTCGGCGAATATGCTCCAGAAATGTTGGCGTTTAAAATAGTACTGCGAATCATAATTGATAAACTTTTTTGAGGACTCTTGTTTCACCACCCCTTGATTAGTCGCAAACCATAGGTTTTTGTCTAGGTCTTCTGTAATACCCGTAATTTGTTGACCTCCAAAACCTTGCTCATTAGAGAAGTAAGAAATGCTTTTTCCATTGAAATGGGCTACACCTCGTCCGTTTGTACCCATCCATAGGTTTCCTTCTTTGTCTTGAAAGATGTTTCTTATGTATTCGGCTATTTGAGGTTGGGTATAATTCGTAAGGTCAGCGAATAAGTTACTGGTGGAACTTGGCTTTTCTTGCCCACTGCAAGAGCTTATGAAAGCCATGATAAGAAGCAATGAAAAGATGTTTTTGGTATTCTTCATTCGGTACTATGTTTTTCTCAAAAGTAGCATGAAGAGGCCTCCAAGGCTGTAAATCAATTGTAAATTAGTGTCAATGAGTTGTAAAATTTTAACTATGCTAATTGGTTTTAATGGATATCGAGCCGGTGGCTTTTATAGCACCTTTGTTATGCTGTAAGCTAAGAGTAACAGATGGTTTTAGTGGGATAATAATGGTGTTTCTTCGCCTTCTTAGTTCTTTCCTGCCTTTCCCGTTTGTTTTTATTGTCCTTTTTAGAACTATTCACAGTTAAATTACGCTCTAATTTTCAAGAAACTTACTTTTAAGATATGTTATTCTTCTGTTGTAAATTCAATTATATCCCAATCATCAACATCTATATCAGATAAAACAAAATCAAATCGCTCCTTATGAATCGCAAGAGATAATAAATGTGTTGGTCTAGAGAATCCAACATAAGCCATTCTAGCGGATTGCTTTACTCTTGTCTTAGCAGTTGATAATATTTGATTTCCCATTAATTGTCCTGCTAATCTTTGGGATTCATATGATTTAGCATTGGCTCCATTGCCATCTTTTTGAAAATAAGTTTCCAAGTAGAGCGTAGCTGTATGAGTTTGTCCTTTTGCAGAGTGTATAGTCCCAATCTCAATGTTTATTCCATCAGACTCAAACCTGTTTAATTGGAGTTCATTCTCAATCTCTGCTTTATTGATTTCAGATACTCCATTTATGAAGTTTGTGGATAAAGCTATAGTTTTATGAAAAACAGAAAGGAAAATAGGAATATATTCTCTAATCCAAATAATCGTTTCTTGACTTTTTCCTCTTATGCTTGAAATTGCCCATTTATAAAGGTTCAATTTCAATATCTCATATTCATTGTTTTCAAGAGTTTTAAAGAAATTAATTAATTTTCTTTTCGTGTAAACTCTATCATTTTCATCTGAGACATTTTCTAAGCGAAGAATCTTTAAAAGTGCATTTAAAATGTTCTTTCGAACAGATTCTAAAGTTTTTTTCTCCTTATCCAAATACAGGATATAGTCTTCAAGGACTTTGAAATCTATTTGTTGACCAGAACTGGCTTTTGCAAAATGAGGCCAATAATCGCACAAAGCTATTTTGTTAGCATCATCATGTTCTTTTCTCCAAGCTACTGCCATAAATTTGTAGGGTGGATTTAAGGGGATTAAATTAGAGGCTTGCAGTTCTTTTATTTTATCTGCAAATGCTGGAATCACCAACTCTCTTGTGTCATCTTGGTAAACAAAAATTATTGGTTTTATGTCAATGGATGAACCATCAGAATTAACATTTCTACCCTCAACAGGATTTGGAGTAAGGGCAAGGTTTTGCACTAAAGATGCAATTCTTGGACTTAGTCTGTGACTTCCGTTAATGTACAGCACAACGTTCCTGAGTGACCAGATATTTTCTATTTGTACAGATCCGGCATTATATATAGCTTGGTTTTTATCACCGATTCTTTGAATTATTGACGGAGCATTTTCAGCAGGTTCGAAGATATTTTCGATTAACTCGTTCTGGCAGGAATCCATGTCCTGCATCTCATCCACAAATACATATTGAAATCGTTCTAACAAAATTGATTTTACTCCCGGAACTTTTTCCAAGTAATAGTCAGCTAACTTATAAGCATACTCGTACGAAATCACCCCCGAATGGAGCACCTTTAAAATAGCTTCCTTAATACCTTGATACTTTTTGTTTGTTTTAGTCGAGAGCAATACTTCATCATCTCGAAAGAACTTTATTTTTTCATCTCTGAAATCAAAGTATAAATTTTGGACATCCTTTTTAATTAAGTCATCACAAACTTGTTTTTCTGTTCTTCCTGATTTCTTAGCTTCTGCTTTAGCCTTATTAATCAACCTTCCAAATAAATATGTTCCGGGTTTTTCAAATTTTTTATTCCAATATATTTTTGAAAACTGGAACCATAATTCTTCTTGAAATCTTTCAGATTCAATTCTGTAAAGCCTTATTTTTAAAAAATTCTGACAATATGGAATTGCTAAAAATGTGTCAACAAAACTTTGAATTGTTCCAACAAAATTGGGATAAGTGAATAGTTTAGGGCAATGATTTCCAATACGTTGTTTTATCTCATCTACCGCTACATTTGTATGTGAGATAACCAATATACCACGACCACTTTTGAGTGGCATATGTTTTTCCAGAATAACAAGTTTTGCTAATACAGCTGTGGTTTTACCGCTTCCAGGAACGGCTTGAAGGTCTATAGTATCGAGGTTTCGGATAAATAATCTTCTTTCTTTATCAAACACTTTTCCTTGAGGTAAGAGTATTTTTTCAGCGTATTCAATGTCCTCATTAGTTATGTTAATTTCCTGCAGCATATCTTATGGCTTGGATTAGATATTTGATACTGGCATCATTATCTAAATCAATGTTTATAGTTCTTTCTGCTGCTGGCTTTTGTAAGTCAACATCTATGGCATTTGCTAATCGATATGCAACTTCTGTTTTGCTTAGTTTCTTGTTCTTATCTATCAATTTAATAGCAAGTGTCTTTTCAAAATCCGTATCCCAATCCGTTCCAGAATGAATTGATTTGCACACGCTTTGAAGAGTAGCTGTTAGGCTAGTTGATTTAAATAAAGAATATTCTAGGGTCCACTTTGGTGCAGTATGATATTTTATCGATTGTTGGGATTTTGTATCGTTAGAATCAATAGCAGATTGGGTTTCTCGTTGAATTGTATCTACATCTTTTTTAATAAAATCATCATAAGCTTTTTCATATTCTTGAACATCTGAATCTGTAATTACCGCGACAGGAATATTCATGTAAGGCTCTTCTTTCCTAATGTATATCTTGGAGTAATGATCGAATCCTGTATTTCCAATATTTACTATAGAAACACCTTTTTCAGTTAAATTTACCCCTATAGCCTTTGCTATGCTGGGAATTAGTATTTCTTCTGCCCAGCCTTCTACAAGAATAACTCCTTTAGCGAAAAAGAGGTTAGCTTTCGTTGTATCAAGAAATTTTTCAAGAAACTTATAATTGTCAGGCTCTAATTTTGTGTATTCTGCTCCCATCGGGAAAGCATTATTGTCATTACAGATAATTAAATTTTCGAGCTTTAACTTTGACGCTAAATTTGGACTGTGTGTAGTTAAAATTAATTGGATATTTTTCTCTACTTGTAATGCTTCTATGATTTGCATTTGGGCTTGCGGATGCAGGTGGGCTTCTAATTCTTCTATTAGACCTAGCCTTAAACCATTCCAGTTTTTCTTTTGCAGATGGAGTAATTCAGTAGCCATGAACAATCTATTTAATGTTCCCAAACCAGGGTTTAATTCATCCTTTATTGATAACTCTAATTTCTCCAAAATGCTTTTAAGATTATTTCCTAGGACTCCAAAATTGGATTCTTTATTTTTTGAGTAAAAGGCTTTAATGAACTTATCTACCTCACTTTTCAATTCTTTGCCTTTTAGTTGTTCTCCAGAAAGCGGTACATCATCTTTATCCGTGCCGTCAAAATATTTTTCTACCTGTTTGTTGAATTCTTTGAACAAACCAACTAATAAATGATCTTGGTCTTTACCTTTAAAAGCTTCATGCCCTTGAAGAATTTGAGTTAATCTAGAGTTTTTACGTGGGATTAATTCTGATTTAGCATCACGTAATGGTTTAAGATATGTGGTTTTTAAATACTCTCTAGCTTCCGCTGTTAATTGATATCCAGTTTCATCAACTCCGGCTCTGATTTCCGTTGGATAGATATATTGATCATCTAGATTCCTTGTCGCATCATATATTAATCTTAAAAATGGTTTTGCTTCATCTCTCTCGCCAGTCCAACCTAGCCATTCAGTGAAATTCTTTGCTTCATTATCTATAAGATTTTCAAATTTTAATTCAATTCTCAAACGAGTAGAACCGACAAAGAAGTCATCCCAATCTAGTCTTAACCAATCGTAACTATGAGTTTTTAGCGTAAGTTTCATAGCATCAACTATTGCGGTCTTCCCTGAATCGTTTTCACCAATTAAGACGTTTATTCCTTCTGTGAAATTTAAATCCAAATTTGGGTTTTCTAAATCTATTACAGAATTGCTACCAAATTTTCTAAAATTCCAGAGTTTGAGATTAGATAGGTACATATTTTGTTTTTAGTGGCTAGTAAGAGTTAATTAAGTATTCTGTTTTTTGTGCATTTAGTTTACGGAATGAAGCATAAAAGTGTTCCACCCGCAACTTACCCGTTTTAAACTAATAAAAATACTTCCTTAAGGTAAATTGATTATTCGGTCATTTGACGGGGTTTTTCAGTCAGATTTTCTTGTCTAAACCCACTAATTTGGAGCGGTACCAGGGCCTACGGTAGCCTCCTTAAACCAAACTTCGGTATAGCTGCCATTGGCGTATTGTTTGGCTATGTCGCCATCATAAATGGCTGAACCTGTGCTCCAAACCATGTTATCTTCTGGGTCTTTTCCATTGGTTTGATTGTAAGCACCTTGTTTAAAATATTGTATTTCGCCTGCATAGGCATTTTTACGCTCTATGCCGTCACGGCCCAATGAGACATATAGCGTCAATATTTGCTTTGGAATAGCCGCCTTGCTTGTAAATTCTGATTGCAATAAGTTCTTTGTGAATTTTACGGTATCATGCTCGGCACTCATAAAGGTGAGGTACATGATGCCATTATACACGTTTATTTCATAGCTAAACTCTTCGCCTAATTCTATACCATCTTCGGGTTCTTCTGGGTATGTTTTTGGGCTAGAACCTACCACTGACATGTCATGCCCCCAAACAGCTGTTGAGTAATCCCATCTTTTAGCATTTTCGCCCTCTGTATTGATTTCATAATTCCAGAAAACGGAGCCTTTACTATGGCCGGGAAATTTTTTATAGAAGATTTTTAAAGGTTCGTTTTCGTTTCCTTCGTTACTATGAATTTGACCCACCACTACGGAGTAGGAGGCTGCCGCCCTAGCATCACCCGAGGTAGAAACGTGTTTTACTTTTAATGTTCCTGTCAGTTTTCCACCAGTTTCGGGTGTCCAGTGCTCTATTTGACCTAATTCTGTTCTGGTGTTGCTAGAAGTTCTGGAAGTAACACCGGCGTTAGGTGTTTTATAAACTACCCAATCAGCTTCTCCGTCATTTGCTACGTAAAAAAAGTTTGGGGCTTCATAATCTTCTACTTCGTCGGTGTGTGTACCATCTCCCAAAAGGATTTTCCATTGGTCCATAAATGGGATTACATCGCTAGGGTATACTACGGTTTCTATGGCAGACCCTTCATCGGGGTTTGAACAGCTATGGAGTACTAATGTAAGGGCAACTAAAAGAAGAGCTTGCGAAAGAGATTTGACAGTCTTTATAATCATTTAGGTTTTTTTTGTGATGAAAAATCATGTTCTCCTTTTGGGAAGATTTACTTAAAGATAAGGTAAAAATAGATGATTGAATTTTGAGGAATTCTTAAAAAAAGAAAACTTCTTAGCCAACTGTTTATTGTGACTAAGAAGCTTCTAATTATTATGTGAGGCGGGATTGGCTAATAGCTACGACGCTTTTTTAAGGACGTTTTTCATGAAAACTCTTATTTTTTCAATGATTTCGTCACCATCTTCTTCCAATGCAAAATGCCCCGTGTCAAAGATGTTGTAGTCAATGTTTTTGACATCTTTTTTAAAGGCAGCGGCACCACTTTCAGGAAAGAAAGCATCATTTTTGCCCCATACGATGAGCAGCGGTGGCTGATTTTCTCTGAGGTATTTTTGCCACGTAGGGTATAGTTTGACGTTGTTTTGATAGTCATAAAATAGGTCTAGGCTAATTTGATGAGCATTTGGCTTTGAAAGATTAACATAATCAAGGTTCCATGTGTCTGGATTTACGTTTTCAGCATTTCTGGTGCCATGCGTGTATTGCCATTTAAGAGCCTCTAAAGTAAATGTGGGCATGAGTGCCTTTTCGGTTTCTTCATTTCTATTTTCCCATAGGGCTCTAATTTCCTTCCAACCTTCGCCCAAACCTTCTTCATAGGCATTTCCGTTTTGATTTATAATGGCGGTAATTCTTTCTGGATGAGCTCTGGCTATTCTGAAACCTACTGGCGAACCATAATCTTGTATCATAATGGCGTAAGAATTAAGTCCTTTTTTGGTCAGGAAAGCGTCTATGGTTTTAGCCAAATTATCAAAAGTGTAAGCATAATTTTCAGGTAGGGGATAGTCGCTATTTCCAAAACCAGGATAGTCTGGGGCAATCAAGTGATACTCATCAGAGAGCTGATTTAAAACCTTTCGGTACTGATGCGATGAAGACGGAAAGCCATGTAGTAAAACAATGGTGGGCTTTTCTGGATTTCCAGCTTCACGGTAGGCTATGTTGATACCGTTTACTTCTAAGTTCTTGTATTTTGTGTTTTTCATGATAGCATTGGTTTGTGTTATAGATTCGTTTTTGTTTTGGCATCCTGCTAGTAAAAGGATTATTACTAGGTAGATAGGTCTTGTTTTTCTCATTTTGTTTTTATGTGCTTTGGTGAAATATTTAATTAAGAACCGAACATTCGGTAAAATACTTTGTCAAAAAATATTAGCTGTTCAAATACCTCTTTTCAATGTTTATTAAAGTGTTATCAAATACATTGGTATCATTCAGGGCTTTGGTTAAAATGAGACTTCCTTGAATTTCTATCAAAGTTTGAATGGCGTTTTTATTGGCTATTTCTGGCGTCATGTTTGCCGAAATTCCTAATTGCGTGAAAGTATCTATCCACTCGTTCAAACCTTCATTAATGCTTTCTTCAAATAAGTCTAGGCCAGTTTCCATAGAAAATGCTCTGAAAATACAAGTCTCTTTTCCGCCATTGTAAAGTGTTCTAACATGAGCTAATCCATTTTTAAGTCGAACCTCTAGGCTATCGTTTTCATTATTTAAGGCAGCCAAAATATTTTCCTCTACCCATTTAGCCATATGTTTTAAAACAGACTCCGCCATTTCTTGTTTTCCTTTCGGAAATCTATGATAGAGGCTGGCTTTTTGTAAGCCCGTAGCTTCTGCCAATTCTTTCAAACTGGCTCCTTCATAGCCTTTAGACCTGAACACTTTGCTTAAAGCTATTAATAAGTCTCGGTCTAATATTTTTTGAGGTCTCATGGTACAAATGTAAAGCAAAAATTAATTACCGAACAATTGTTAGGTAACTATTTTTTCTCAGCATACTTTTGGAGAGATTGGAAGGGGAGAGGGGTAATGGATTCGCTTAGTGATTGATTTATAATGTGTAGTAGAAGGTTTTATAGGTGGGGGTAATCTTCAAATTAGTCAAAGTATCATTTTTATGGTCTTTTTATTTTCCACTGTTATTTCTGAACCTTCGGCAAGCATTACTGAATTTGGCTTTTTAGCGTTAAGAAAATCAAATTCTCTACCGTACACTGTTCCAAAGTCCACATCGATTTTGTAGTCTTTAACTTTATATGTTTTCCATTTTGGGTGTGTTACCTCATATTCGTTTGATTTCTCTTTATTTACTTTTGCGTAGCCCCAATAATGTTCCGTAATAAATTCAGTTTCGCTACCAGAAAGAATATCAAAACATTCGCTGCTTGTGCTTACTTGAAAGCTGTTTTCTTTTCCAAATTTGGCCCATTTATATTCTACAATCCTTGTATCCTCATTTTCGCTCCATTTATGACTCATTGGCAAAGTTTCATAGTTTTCGTTATAAACAGTATTTGCTATAAAAGTCAAAGCCCTTTTTGGTACAATTTCCTTTATAAAAACAACTCCTCTTTTCCATTTGCCATTTTCAAACCTCTTCACATAAAAACGCAAATTTACTTCTTCAAAATCAATGTGGTATGGGACTTTAATGCCTAGTAATCTGGTGTTTTTAAACATAAACCCTACTAAGCTGACAAAACATTTTCCGTCCCATAAATCTAATTCCGTTCCAATAGGAACAAATTCGGTTAGGTAGTCTTTGTCAATAACATAATTTGCCATCGCAAGTTTTCTCCATTCAGCTTTTAGAAAACTCATTTACGTTCTTTTTAATGCACCCGAAATTAGTTGATTTTTAATGGATGTCAAATGTTTTGTAGGTGGCTCATGGAAATGTTTTATAATGTCAAGCCAGAGGCTTTATAACACCTCTGCTAAGCTGCAAGCTTAGCAGAGCGGGTTCATTGGCTTTGTTTCGTTTACACCTTTCGCTGCAGTATTTTACATGTTCCCAGTCTCTTTTCCATTTTTTACGCCATGTGAAAGGCCGTTTACAGGTTAGGCATATTTTGGTGGGTAGGTCTTGCTTTTTCATTCCTGAAATTGCATTCTTTTAAAATGCGACATTTAAAGTTAAGGCTGGTGCAGCTATCGCTTCGATATTTTATTATTAGAAATGGTCCGCTGTCTGGCAGATTTGAAACGGCTTATTTCATTGCATCTTTTGTGTAAGTGTTTCTTACTTACACCACTATTGACACGTTTTCTCCAGAGTTTGAACGAAGTTTCTTTTAACTCTTTTCGCATCAATTTGATTACATCGACTTCAGCAAGTCCAAACTGTACTTTAATGGCTTCAAAAGGCGTACGGTCTTCCCATGCCATTTCTATTACTCTGTCTTTGTCAATTTCTGTCATTTTACAAAAGTTTAAAAATCAAAATGACTTACGCACACACAGCGTTTCGGTTTCCTGTTTGTTGGAAATTTATTGGTAATATTTTACACCGTCTTAAGCTCGCTAAATCTTAATTTATCATTTTTCGGAATTGCTCTATTTGGCTTTGGCTACCTTGTACGTATAAAATGTCGCCTTGTTTTAAAACCTCTGTTGGCTGAATGCTTTCTAGCATTTCATTTTTTCTCTTTATGCCCAAGATATTTATGCCGTACTCAAACCTCAGGTTCAAATCGTCTAAAGGTTCGCCTAAAAACTTGTTACTATCTGCCGACATACGTAAGCAGGTAATGTTGAAGTCTGCCAAATTATTTGGTCGGTAGGTTTTAGGTCGTTTTAATTCTCCTTTAAACAGTTGGTAATTATCTGCCCTAACTTTTTCTACCAATTGCTCAATATCGCTTTCGGGCACAAGGAAATTTTGAAGAATGTGAGCAAATATTTGAATGGATGTTTCAAACTCTTCAGGAATCACTTCGTCGGCACCTAAAGCTAATAGTTCTGAGGTTTCTTTTACGTACCTCGTTCTTACCACCAAGTATAAGGAGTCAGACTGCGACCGAATGTTTTTAATGATAGTTTGTGTTCCAAAATTGTCCGAAATGGCTATTACCACTGCTCTAGCGGTTGATAGGTGCACCGCTTCCAGAATGTGGTCTTGTGTGGCATCACCAAAAATGATAGGTAAACCTTTTCGTTTTTCTCGTCTTACGGTTTCGGCGTTCATCTCTATGACTATAAAAGGGATGTTGCTAGATGCTGCGGCTTTCGCCAAATTGCTTCCATTTATTCCATATCCGATAATTACTAAATGGTTTTCAAGTTTTTCATCTACTAGTTCTTCTACATTTTTGTCTGATGTTATAGCTTTTTCTAGTCCTAGTTTCTTTGAAATGCCCATAAACCTACCGGCAATTTTCTCTGAAAAAATGATGACAAAAGGAGTCAAAATCATGGACACTATGGAAACCGAAAGGAAGTATTGGTTGGTTTGAACACTTAATAAATTATACTGAATACCCACTTTTGAGAGTATAAAAGCAAATTCACCCACTTGGAAAAGTGACAAGCCCGTTAATAGAGCTGTTCTAGCTGGATATTTTAGAATGGCCATGGCGATAGCAGCAATAGATGATTTGACAACAAACACCACCAAAACCAAAAGTAAAATGATAGGAATATTGTTCAGGAAAAAGCTCAAGTCAAGCAACATACCTACAGACACAAAAAAGAAGCTGGTAAAAAGCTCTCTAAAGGGCAAAATAATACTGGTGGCCTGATGGCTATACTCAGACTCAGAAACAATCAAACCGGCAATAAAAGCTCCTAATGCCAGCGAAAGTCCTATTTCGGAAGTTAGAAAAGCTACCGCAAAACAGAGGGTGATGGTAACCAAAAGGAAAAGCTCTTTACTATTGGTTTTAGCCACAGCATGCATCAGTTTAGGCACCACATAACGAGCACTTACATAAGTGATAGCAAGCACCACCCCAGATTTTAGCAGGAGCGAGAGAATACTCATACCGATATTGGTAGATTCGCCCGCTATCATAGGGGTGATAAGCATCATGGGAACCACAATAATATCTTGAAAAATTAGAATGGCCAATGCATTTCTAGCATGTGGTGCCGATATCTCTTGTCTGTCTTGCAGGGTTTTTAAAACAATGGCGGTACTTGATAGAGAAAAGAGGAAACCTACAAAAACAGATTCGTTCCATGAGTTTCCTAAAAAGTAATAAACAAGGCCTGCCACAGCTACAGTTAAACCTACCTGTACAAAACCTCCAATGAAAACGGTTCTTTTGATAGAGATTAACTGCTTTATGGATAATTCCATACCAATCACAAAGAGTAAAAGAATGACACCAACTTCAGATAGAATTTCTACCTGCTCTACAGCATTAATAAGGCTTAGGCCGTATGGGCCAATGACCACACCAGTAAGCAAAAAGCCTATTATAGAGGGAAGTTTGAGCCTTTGCAGCACAAAAACGATAACAACAGAAAAGCCTAAAAGGAAAAGTATATCTTGTAATAATGGAATGTGCATCAGTTGTTTTTTTGAGATTTAGAACCTTATGATATAATACGTTCTTTTACCGATAAAATAGCAAAATCATCATTTTAAAATTTACCCTTTAAACGGGATTAAAATTTAATGTTTGCCGAGGTCTTATCTGATAAACCAAATATCTTAATTTGTACTTTTCTGCAAAAGAAAAAATACAGGAAAATGGCGTAGATAACGCTGATTTAGCCTTTTTCGTAGATAATTCTAATAGATTTTTTTCTTACAATAAAAGTGGGTAGAGGTGAATTTTTCTAAGTGGCTATTTTGTGATTGTCAAAAGCCTTTTCATGCTTACTAAACTAGTAAAGGCTTTTGCCAATTGCAGTCATAATTATAAGGGAATATTGCTACTACGCAGTCTATGTTCTTACAGGAATTTTGATATATTTGGCAATCAACCACTTTATATGAAACGTAGATCTTTTTTTAGTAAAACCGCTACTGGCTTATTTGGGCTAGGAATTACTTCTAATTCTTGGGCAAATACTGCCGATAAGAAACCTTTTAAAGTTTGTGCTACTATAGACCAAAACAAAGTCTCCTTTTATTCGGAGGTGATTAATGAATCAATCAAAGTGGTTCATATAGCTGATACACATTTGTTTAAAGATGATGAGCGAGGAATTCCTTATCAAAAGTATAGCAGCAGAATGGCAAAAGCCTATAATGAAACTAGGCATTTTCAGACAGGAGAAAAGACAAATCCGGAAGAGGCTTTTGAGCAAGCATTAGCTTTTGCTAAAAAGGAAAAGGCCGATGTTATCGCATTAATAGGTGATATTTTTAGTTTTCCCTCAGAAGCGGCGATAGAATGGGTGCAATCAAAACTGAAAGCTACTGGTATTCCTTATATCTATGTGTCTGGTAATCATGATTGGCATTATGAAGGAATGGAGGGTACATTAGAGACCTTACGCGACACTTGGATTGGAAAACGATTATTACCCTTATACCAAGGGAAGAATCCTTTAATGGCTTCTCATGACATAAAAGGTGTACGATTTTTAACGATTGACAATTCTACTTATCAAATAAGTAAAGAACAATTACAGTTTTTTAGAAAACAGGTTGCCACTGGTATTCCATTGGTTCTCTTAGTACATATTCCTATGTATGCTCCTGGAAAAGGGGTTTATTTTGGTTGCGGTAATCCTAATTGGGGAGCAGCTACAGACGGTGGTTTTAACATAGAAAAACGTCCTAAGTGGCCAGAAAGCGGACATACGGAAACTACACTTAACTTTCATAAGGAAGTTTTTGAGGCCCCAAATCTACTCGGCATTTTCACAGGACACATTCATAAAAACTCCATTGAAGTTATTAAAGGGAAACCTCAAATAGTGGCAGATGATAATGCAAGTGGAGGCTATTTAGACATTGATTTTTTACCGATGAACGAAAAAGACCTAAAGCTTATCAACTAATTATAGAGGCTTTATAGTCCAGATAGAGCCATTTTTAGTGGTCAGTTTCTCTAAAGCTCCTTTTGCGGCAAGTTCATTTAGCTGTGTTTCACTATCTGCTCTTGGTGTGCCAGAAAGTTCGGAAAATTCCTTTGCTGTGAGTGAGCTGTATTTTGAGAAAAGTGTTTGCCAGTCTTTGTGGTATTCCGTTTTGGTAATTCCATCGTTTATTTTCAGAATGGCAGCTTCGTATAATGCATAAGGGTTGGTGCCGTAAACCAACTCTTTGTTACCTGCAGCGTCTATAAAAAAGATACTCGGAAAGCCTCTTACGCCTAAGTCTTTTCCTAGTTTTAAATCTTCTTCAAAAAGTGTTTTTGCCTTACCTTCAAAATCGGTTTTAAGCTGACTTACGTTTAAGCCTACCTTTTTGGCAGCAAGCTCTAAATGTTCCCATTTGGTTATATTTTTCTTTTGTAGAAATACCATTTCCCTAATTTCTCTAAGAAATAGAATAGCTTTTTCTTTATCCTGGATTTGGGCTGCTTTAAAAGCAATGGATGGAGGATAAGAGGACTCTAGATGGTCTTCTAACCACACATCTCCATCAATAGGCATGTCGTAATGGAGACTTACTTCGTCCCAGTGGTGAGCCACGTCTGATGGTTTTCCTATGCTGCCACTATTATAACTCCAGTCGGGCAGCAGGCCGCCCATTCTATAATCTATGTCAAGCTGGCTACCATATTCTAGCTTAAGTTTACGGAGTTGTGGCTCTATTCCCCAGCAGGAAGAGCAAATAGGGTCTGTATAATAAATGACCTTGATAGATTTCTCGGTAGCATTCATTTTGCTTTGCCCCGCAGTAACTAATCCTTCATCTTTTGTTTCGCAGATTCCTGTTTCTATATCGCACAGTAGCAGATTGGTTTCTTTGCTCATGATGTGTCTAGCTCGCTTTTAAAAGAAAATGAAATTTAATGCTGCTTCTTTAACACCATTCTGAAAGCAAATAATTCACTTTCGAAGCTAAAAACAGTGAAATTATTAGGCTATTTATTGATGGAATGAAATTGGTCCCACTGTAGTGTTTCAAAGCCTTCTCCTTTGTTAAAGACGTTTTTTGCCATTGCTTGTCCTAGCTCACCGACCTTAATACCACGGTATTTGCGTAAGCTTCCCATAAATAAAGGTTGTAACACTGGCCAAACTTTCAAGGTAATAGCTTGAGCTATACCGTATCGGTTAGTTGGTGTTAAAATCATGGAAGGTTGGAAAATACTTAATCGCTCAAAATTTAGTGCTTTAAGCTCTTCTACTAACTCGCCTTTGGTTCGTAAATAAAAGGAAGATGAGGTAGCACTTATGCCTACCGAAGCCAATAATTCAAAATGTTTGACACCTGCCTTTTTACATGCCCTAGCAAAATCTAAAACAGCTGTTTTATCAATTTTGATAAAGTCTTCTTTGTTTATTTTAGATGGTTCGCCCACACCTAAAGTACAAATAGCCGCGGTGTGACCAGCTAGATATTGCTCATAAGAACTGGTGTCGCTAATATCGATTTTCTGCTGTTTGACAAAGTCAGCCTCAATATTTTCAATTGGTTTTCTACCAAGTAATGTCAGCTGTGTAATGGTATTTAGCGAAAGCAATGTTTTTAATGCTTCTGTTCCCACGGCTCCACTGGCTCCCATCATGACAATGGATAGTGGCTTCGAATTTAATGTCATAGCTATTTGGTCTTGAGATTATTTAATGGTCTAGCGTACCTTGGGTGTAAGGTACGCTAGGCTTATGATACTTTATGGCAGATTAGGGAAAATATATCACGACACCTTCGTTATAGTATTACTCTTTAGTCTATACGTGAAGCTTATTGCCTTTTGTATATTAAACAGGAATGTAAATATTAAATGTGGCTCCTTTGTTTAATTGACCCTTTGCGGTGATAATACCGTGATGGTTGTCTACAATTTTCTTGACAATAGCCAGTCCAATACCAGTTCCGTCGTATTCGTCTTTACCATGTAGCCTTTGAAACACCTCAAATATTCGTTCATTATATTGCTGTTCAAAACCGATACCATTATCAGCAATACTTATGTGACAGTATTCTTTATCATCGACGAGCTGTTCAATTCCAAATTTGGCCCCTAAGGCTACTGCACAGCTAATTTTAATGTGCATTGGCTCTTCTACACGGGCAAACTTAATAGAATTGCTTATCAGGTTAATTATAAGTTGCTTAAACTGGAAAGTGATGATTTTAACCTCACAAAGGTTTATAAGCTCAAAGCTCACATTATTCTGTTCCAACTCCTCTTTTAAGGTTTCTTGGATATCTTCAATGATTTTCAGCAGGTTAACTATCTCAAATTTTCTTTCTTGAACGCTGGTTCGTGAATAGGCAAATAAGTCTTGAATCAAGTTTTGCATTCTATGAGCAGACTGCTGCATTCTAGAGAAATACTTTTTAGCATTAGCCGACAATGTCTCATATTCCGAATCTAAAATTCGAGAAGAAAAGGTTTGAATTTTTCTTAATGGCTCCTGCAAATCATGACTAGATATGTACACAAAAGATTGTAGTTCTTTATTAATACTTTCTAGGTCAATGTTCTTTTGATTTAACTCATTGGTTCGCTCTTGCACTTGACGTTCCAGTTCTGTTGTAAACATTTTTTGTTCCTGAATATCGGTGCTACTTCCTACCCACATTTTAATGAGGCCATTGGTGTCTTTTTGAGGCGTAGCCCTGCTTAGCTGCCAGCGGTATTCACCATTATGCTTACGGAACCTGTGTTCACACAGAAAATCATTTCCCGTTTTTATAGCGTTGGTCCATTGCTTTATGTTTTCATCTCGGTCATCTGGATGTACTATTTGAATCCAGCCATCTTTATTGATTTGTTCTAATGTTAAACCTGAGAAATCAAAAACAGACTGATTGAAATAATTGAGGTTACCTTCTCGGTCTGAAGTCCAGATGTGCTGTGGCATGGAGTCTGCCAGTAAACGGAATTTCTCTTCTCTTTCTAAGAGTTCTTGTTGGAAATTTCTTTCTTCTGTTACATCCCTAATGGTTCCGAGCATTCTCTCAGGCTCGTTTTTAGCATCATAAAACACTTTGCCTTTGGTTTCCATCCAGTGGATGGATTTATCTTTCCATATTACTCTTATTTCATAATGAAGGAAACCGCTGGTGAATGCCTCTTGAAAGGCCTTTTCTCTAATATCTAGGTCATCTGGATGAAGATTAGCTACTAGTTTTGCATGGGGTAAGTCATGCTCACCGGGGAAACCTAGAATTTCATGGCAACGCTCAGATAAAGTGCTTTCTTCTGTTTTAATGTTATAATCCCAAACTCCGAGTTCACTGGCGTCAATAATGATTTTAAGCTTCTCTTCATTTTCAGCAATGAGGTTTTTTGCAGTAACAGTGGCCGTTACTTCGGTGGCCACCACCATCAAACCTGTAATAACATTGTTCTCTTTTAGAGGTTGATAGACAAAATTGAAATAAGCGGTTACGGTTTCTCCATGACGTTTTAGTTTGATAGGAAATTCGTTGCCATAAAAGGCATTGCCTGTTTTATAAATATTGGCAATAATTGGTGCTATGGTCTCTTTGACCTCCGGTAACGTTTCAAAAAGCGGTTTACCCACAAACTGTTCTTTGGTCTTATCAACTAAGAGCAAATAGCTCTCATTAGCCATCTCAGTAATATTATCAGGGCCACGTAAAATGACAATACCAAGTGGTGCTTGTCGAACAGAATCACGGAATCGTTTTTCGCTTTCTTCTATTTTTTGCTGGGCTTCGTTTAGCTCTGTAACATCAGCCGCAGTATTCATTACAGCATATACTTCGCCTGAGGTATTAAATAGTGGGGTGAAATTATAATTGAAATAGTATGGTTTTAACCCTCCGTCTTTAACCAAGTCAACCCTTTGGTTAACTGCCTGAAAGGTTATTCCAGTCTTTAATACACCTCTAATTTGTTCATAGATTTTTTGATTCTCTAGTTCTGGCAGTACTTCGGAGTATAACTTACCAATCACATCATTTCCTTTGCCCCATGCATCCATAATAGATTGGTTGGCAAGAGAAATTCGCATTTCTTCGCCTTCATATACACCAATAGGGAAAGGAGCACTCTCTACCAATGTTCTAATACTCTGCTCGCTTTCTTTAATCTTGTTGTTCAGAATAGCTTGAGAAGTAACTTCTGTGGCTATAATACCAAGGCCGTCCACATTGCCGTCTAGGTTTCTTTGAGGATAAACTATGAAGTTGTAATACTTCAAAGTCATTTCGCCATTTTGCTCAATGTTTACAGGGGTTTCAATAGCTGTAAATGGGATGCCGGTTTGATAAACATTGGTAAATATTTCTTTATAACCTTGCTCTGCAAGCTCTGGCATTGCCTCAAAGTAAGGCTTGCCAATTATGTCTTTATTTTTACCCCAAATGTCAATAATGGCTTCATTAGCAATGGTAATGGTTAAATCTTCACCATATAAAATCCCAATAGCGGAAGGGGAGGAGTGAATAAGATTATGGTAGCGTTTTTCACTAATTTCTATTTCTTTTTTAGCCACCACGGCATCAGTAACATCATAGGCTATTACCGTAACTCCTGAAATGGTTTCGTCAGCTTCATAGTAAGGTTGAAAAACATAGTTTAGATAGACACTTTCTTTGTTGCCGTTTCTAACCAGTTTAGCAAGTGTTTCGTTATGAGAAACAGGTACACCCGTAGTGAGTACGCTATTCAGTAAATCAGGGAATACTTGTTCTTTTATTTCTGGTAAAATTTCTAAGAGCGGCTTTCCTTCAATATCTGGACCTTTGCCTAGCACCTCTATCATACTCTCATTAGCAAGGTGTATTACCATGTCTTTTCCTTTTAGAATTAGGAAAGCAAAGGGCGACTGCATGAGCATCAAGTTATACCTAGTTTCGCTTTCTTCCACGTTCTTTCTAGCTACCACCTGCTGAGTTACATCAAAGCCTATGGCCATGATACCGTTTATTTTTCCATCTCCATCATAAATGGCTTCGTAAGAAAAATTGATATATACGGTTTCTAACAGCCCTTTCCTATATAATTTAATAGGTTGTTCTGAAGTAGCAAATCGGTTTCCTGTTTTGGAGACACCATCTAGCATTTCTTTTATTCCCTGCGTTTTAAGCTCGGGCATTGAATCAAAAATGGATATGTTTAGTACTTGCTCCTCCGTTCTTCCCCAAAGTTCTAAGGCATATTTATTAGCAATTTCAACCTTATATTCATCTCCACGAAAAATAGAAATAGCCATAGGTGCCTGCAGTATCATGAGCCTGAGATTATTCTCGCTCACCATTATTTTTTTACGTGCTTCCACCTGCATGGTGTTTTCAAGCACCCAAACCGCAACTTTTATAACCTTCCCATTTTCATCTTTTAAAGGTGAATAAACAAAGGTTAGATATATTGATTCTTCTCTACCATGGCGTATGAGCAATACTTCTTCTTCGTTGGCATTGAAAGGCTTACCTGTTTCTATCACAGTATTAAGAGCAGTTTCATATTCTGCTCTTACTTCTGCAAATGTGTCCCAGTAAAAGTTTCCTACAATAGCATCATGAGGTTTACCAGCTATATCAATAAAGCTTTCATTTGCTATTTCACTTACTAATGTATCCGCGTCTATTACACAGATGCCCACTGGCGACTCTAGCACCATGGTTCGGAGGTGTTGCTCCGTTTCCATTTTCTTTCTGCTGGCAAGTATTTGCTCGGTGACATCCTCTAATGTTCCGTTTAAACGATAGGCAACTTTATCTTGATTAAACCAAGCTTTACCCTTGGCATGAACAATGGTTTCTTTTTTAGAAAAAGGATTTATAACACTGAATTTTTCATCGTAAAAACCACCAGATGAATATTCTAAAGCTTTTTGAATAGCTGCGGTGATTTTTTCTTTTTCTGTGTCTGCAATGGAATTAATGGCATCTGGTAGCTCAATTTGCTCTTCAGAAGGCAAACCAAACCAACTTTTCAGTCTAGTATTTGCCGTAAATTTATTGGTGAGCGGGTTGTAATCAAATATTCCTAATTGAGCAGATTCTATAACAAACTCTAACTCATTTTTACTTTCATTGTGTTCTTCTTCCGCTTTTCTCTTGTTAGTAGTTTCGATAACGGTTACCAATACACCACCAACCTCACCACTTTCCGTTTTTATAGGGCTATACGCCAAATCGAAGTAACATGTTTCTAGATATCCGTTTCGGTCTAGTTGAAGTTTAAAGTCTCTATGAGCAATGGCTTCCCCGTTCATTACCTTTTCAAACATGCCATCAATAATGTGCCATACCTCTGAAAAAGTCTCTCTAGTGCTTAAACCTAAGGCTTTAGGGTGCTTTGTGTTTCCTAGAATAGGACCGCATGCGTCATTATAAATTTGAGTATACTCTTTTCCCCAAGCTATATATATTCCAAATGGGTTCTCTAGCACTACTGGTATAAGCGAGTGTAAGCTTTGGGGCCATGTTTTTGGCTCCCCTAGTGGAGTTTTACTCCAATCTTTGGCTCTAATGAGCTCGCCCATTTTTCCACCACCTTGTAAAAAGCTATGTTTGGTGTTCATAAATTTAAGGTTGTATTACAAATTTATCGCTGGAAGGCTGCTGCAAGTTGCTAACACTAATTAATACAAGGGCTTCGTTAATTACCTTTTTTAAGACATTAAAAGCCCCAGGTTTTTTGATATAAAAGTGAGTTCCTAGTTCATAGAGCGTGTTTACCACATCTTTGTCTAAGGAAGTAGAAGAGACAATGATTGGAATGTTTTTCAGTTTGTCTATTGCCTTCATTTCGGTTATGCATTCCATTCCTGATTTTTTAGGCATATTCAGGTCAAGAAAAATAACGTCGGGATAACTTTCTGATTCTGCAGCTAAGAAATTCATTAGCTGAACGCCATCATTCAAAATAGTGAGCGATGACAGTGGTGATATTTCATTTAGAGCATCAGTGAAAAATTCACAATCGTCTTCATCGTCATCGGCTAGTAAAATATTGAGCTTTGTCGTATTCATTAATCAAAGTGAAATAATCGGCAAATTAAAGTAGATTCTAGGTTTAGGTAACAATTTATATTTAGGCTTTTTTAACCCAAGCTTTCAAAATTCTACTAAAAATAATGAAAGAAATCTCTAATTCTAGAATCATGGTAAATACAAAAGACACATTACTCTTAATAATAGTTAAGTGTAATGTGTCTTTTATTAAGCTCTGAATGTTGAGTTATTCTTAGTTTAGTTAAATGCAGCTACTCTCTAGCTGCTTTAAATTCACTTCCATCATACCATTTCGGGAAATAATCTTTATTTCCTAGTTTCAGTCCTACGTTAAAGAATAATTGTAAGTCTTGCTGTACACCACTTAATTCTGTGGTTTCAGCATTGTATTCATCGGAAGGTTGATGATACTTATTCTTAATGTAATCATCTTTAAACTTTTTAATGTCTTCAATACTGACATCAAAACCTTCATACGAACCACTTGCGTACAATGCAGGGATACCAATTTTGGCAAAGTTGAAATGGTCTGACCTAAAGAAATAACCTTTCTCAGCATCTGGGTCTGGAATTATGTATCGGTTTTGTTTTAATGCGGCTTCCTCGGCATATTCGTCCATTTCAGATTGACCATAACCTGTTATGGTGAGGTCTTTCATTTTTCCTGGACTGGCTAAAGCATCCACATTTATGTTGGCTATCGTTTTTTTAGGATTGAAAATTGGATTCTCAGCGTAATAAGCGGAACCTAATAAACCTTGCTCTTCTCCTGTAACTGCTAATAAAACTATGGAGCGTTTGGTGGCATTAGTTTTCTTAAAAGCCTCTGCTATGGCTAATAAACCTGCTACGCCCGATGCGTTATCTATGGCTCCATTATAAATAGAATCACCATCAATGGCTTTACCTACACCAAAGTGGTCCCAGTGTGCAGAGTAAATGATATACTCGTCTTTTCTTTCTGTACCAGGAATTAAGGCAACTACGTTTTTGGAAACATCCTTTTTGATTTTGTTCTCTATGCTTACAGACACATTTAAGTCTAAAGGAATAGGGCTGAAGTCCTTGTTATGGGCAAGTGTTTTATAATCTTGACCTTTCATGGCTGATGCATCAAAGAGTTTTGTTGTGCTTTCTGCACTTATCCAAGATTCAACATCCAAAAGCGGTAAGTCGCTCTCTATAATTAATTTAGCACCACTCCATCCAGATTCTACTACGTTCCAACCATAAGAGGCTGGCTCGGTATCGTGAATGATGATGAGACCCGCTGCACCTTGTCTTGCAGCTTCTTCGTATTTATAGGTCCATCTGCCATAATAAGTCATTTCGTTTCCTTTGAACAAAGTGGAATCATCTGATTTAAAGCCTGGGTCATTAATTAGAACAACAGCTGTTTTACCTTTCCAATCTATGCCTTCGTAATCATTCCAACCGTATTCAGGAGCTACAATGCCGTAACCGGCAAAAACAAGTTCTGAGTTTTCAAGACTGACATTAGTAACCGCCTTACTAGTAGTAGCCACAAAATCTTTTAGATGGCCTAAATTAAAACTTCCATTTTTGCCAGATATGACCATGTTTTTTGAGGGCATTCCATCAATTTCTACCATGGGCACCTCTTGGAAGAAGCTATCACCATTTCCCGGTAAAACGCCAAGTTTCTCAAATTCCTCTTTCAAATAATTGACCGTTTTTACCTCTCCTTCGGTAAATGGTTTTCTTCCCAAAAACTCATCGGAGGCTAGCCGCTCAATATGATTGCCAATAGTAGTTTGGTTAACTTCAACTTCTGTGGTAGCGTCATTTTGACAGCTTATAAAAAGAGTAAGGCCTAATAAGGGTAGATAGTTTTTCATGGAGGATAGTTTTAAGGTTATTGTCAATATATTATTACAAAGCTAATTAAGGCTTTCACATAGGGAAGGATTATTCTAAATGTTTTATCAAATTGGGGGGACTTATGCGTTATTTTAGAATCGTTATAGTTAGTTTGACTTCTTGCTAGAAGTTTTTATTTTGAACATAAACTTTTTGTATTTCGCTTAGGTAAGTTCAAGCTCCTTTGCTGAGACTGGATAGTTTATTTTAAACAAAGCAATATGGCGTTAGGTTAAAACTAGTCTAAGTAATAATTAATGAGATTTACCTTTTTAGTAAACTACTGGAAATTAGTTGACTAGGGCTGATGGGTTTGTTTTTATCTAAGCTTCCTGAACTCTTACATTTTTTTTAGAACCTACATGTGATATATTTGTTGGAAGCCAAACGCCTTGAAAATGTCTAATGCTTTCAAAGAGAAAAAACTCTTTTTTAAAAATACAGATAAAGCGGATATTAAAAAGGTGCTGCGTACCCTATGCTACTTTGATTTATTTAATTATCCACTTACAGCTAAAGAAATCTTTGAAAGATGTGATATTGCCTCAATTAATTTGGTAGAAGAGATTTTAAATGATTTGGTTCGAAGTAATAAAGTATTTCATCTCGGAATGAAATACTATTCTTTGAATAAAGATATTTCATTAGTGGAGCGTAGGTTAAAAGGGAACCAGTTATGCGAAGTTTACTTGAGGAAGGCACAAAAGATAACATCTTTTATATGTAAGTTTCCTTATGTGCGTTCTGTGATGATTTCGGGCTCTTTGTCTAAAAATTATATGGATGACAAAAGTGATATTGATTATTTTATTATCACTGCTCCCAATCGGCTTTGGATTGCTCGTTTATGTTTCTTTTTAACACAAAAAATAGTCTACTTGAATAATACTAAATTCTTGTGCTTCAATTATATGATTGATACGGATGCACTAGAACTGACGGACAAAAGTATTTTTACTGCTACTGAAATTGCTACGGTTATACCCACTTATGGAGGAGAATTCTATCAAAACTTTATGGTAAAAAATGAATGGATTCGAAAACAATACCCAAATTATCCTACCCACGATATTTCTAATTTGAAAATTTCTAATAGTCGGATTAAAAAAGTTTTAGAAAAGTGTCTAGATAACAGTTTAGGAGATTGGTTAGATGTTTTTTTAATGAAGAAAACGGAAAAACGTTGGAGAAAGATTCATAAACCGGAAATGTTTGGAATACAGGGAGAAAATTTAGTAATAAATAGACACATAGCTAAAGCTCATTTTGGTGGCAATTACCAAAGAATATTAAACCATTATCAACAAAAAATATCAGATTTAGAAAAGACGATATGGAATTAATTTAAATGATTAACCACTCCATTTAAACATGAAACCTCAAAAAATCCTTATATCGAACGCATATTTCTATCGTTTTGATGAAAAACAGTGGAAAACACAAAAACCTTATCCGCCTTATGGAACAATTTTGGCGGCCGCTTTACTTCGTCAAAAGGGATACGAGGTGGTTCTCTTTGATAGTAACTTGAGGCATTCGCCTAAGGAAATTCAGTCATATCTTACAGATTTTCAGCCGGATTACTTCGTGATTTTTGACGATAATTTTAACTATTTGAGTAAAATGTGTCTCAATGTAATGCGAGAAGCTTGTTTTGAGTTAATACGCTTAGGTAAAAAGGCGGGTTGTAAGGTTTTAGTAAATTCTGCGGATGCCACAGACCATTCTGAAAAATATCTGGAAGAAGGTGCAAATATTGTGCTTTTAGGCGAAGCAGAAAACGCCTTGATGGAATTATTTAATGTGGATTTTGAATCTATTGAAAATATAAAAGGTATTACTTTTTTGAATGATAAAAAGGTAATAAAAACGAATCCAAGAAGTCAGTTTATTGACCTTGACACCCTACCCATGCCTGCTTGGGATTTAATAGATTTAGCGGAATATCGGACTGTTTGGGAAGATGCCCATGGTTACTTTTCTTTAAATATAGCTACCACAAGGGGCTGCCCTTTTAAATGTAATTGGTGTGCGAAACCCATTTATGGGAATCGTTATAATGTACGTTCTCCTAAATTGGTGGTTGAGGAATTAAAGTTTTTAATGCAAAATGAGAGTGTAGAACATTTTTGGGTCTGCGATGATATTTTTGGTTTGAAACCTGACTGGCCCAAAGAGTTTAAAGAATTATTGCAAAGGGAAAATTTAAAACCTCGTTTAAAAATTCAGTCTCGTGCCGATTTGCTATTAAAAGAAAGTACTATTGATGATTTGGTAGCGTCTGGCTTAGCTGAGGTTTGGATTGGTGCAGAAAGTGGCTCACAAAGTATTTTGGATGCCATGGACAAAGGAACTACTATTGAGGAAATAGAGAAATCAACACAACTATTGAAAGAGAAAGGCGTGAAAGTTGCTTTTTTCTTGCAATATGGCTATTTAGGGGAAACATGGCAGGATATAGAAAAGACTTTGAAGATGGTTAAAAAGTTAATGCCAGACGATATTGGCATTTCTGTTTCGTATCCATTACCTGGCACAGTATTTCATGAAAAAGTTAAGAATCAATTGGTAGTAAAGCAAAATTGGCAAGATTCAAATGATTTAGACATGATGTACGAATCGACTTATTCATCTTCTTTTTATAGGCAGTTACATACGCACACGCACAACGTCTACAGAAAAGAAAAACTAAAGAATAATCTATCAATAACATCAGCTTTAAAATTTCCAATAGTTTGGGTAAAAGAGAAAATGAGTGGTAAAAAACTTAAAAATCTGGCGAAGGTTTGAAAAATGCTTTTGACCATATAGCTCCTGAGTACGACGAAAGTTTTACGTATACAGCTGTAGGAATGGCTCAACGTAAACTTGTTTGGGACTATCTTGAAAAAGTATTAGATGAGAAAAAAGAAGTATCTGTATTAGAGTTGAACTGTGGAACAGGCGAAGATGCAATTTGGTTGGCTAAAAAAGGATGTAGTGTTTTGGCTACAGATATTTCTAAAGAAATGGTCAATGAAGTGGGGCGTAAATCTTTGAAATATGGTTTGGGTGATAACATGAAATCTCAAATTGTTGATATTAAGATGATTGATGGTGTGCTGAATGAGCGGAAGTTTGATTTTATTTTTTCAAATTTCGGCGGCTTAAATTGTTTAAGTCCTCAAGAATTAGGTGTTTTTTTTTACGAAAAAATGCCAAACTTATTAAAACAAGAAGGTAAGTTTATTGGAGTAATTATGCCGCGATTTTGTGTCTGGGAAAGCTTTTATTTTGTATTGAAATTTCAATTTAAAAAAGCGTTTCGAAGGTTATCTAAAACGCCACTTAAAGCTAATTTGGGCAAGGGAGCAAGTGTCAAAACTTGGTATTTTTCACCTAAAGGTATAGAAAATATGCTTCCAGAAAACCTAATTATTAGTCACAAACAAGCGGTTGGTTTTTTCATACCACCATCATATTTAAATAGAGTTTTTGAAAAAAGAAAGCCAGTTTTAAATCTTTTAGGGAAGTTAGAAAGCTGGGCAATACGAATTCCGTTCTTATCCAAAATGTCGGACCATTTTTTAATTCAAATAAAACAGAAATGACCATGAATCTTGCACAATCGGCCTCGTCCGGATTTAGAACATCGGCCGCTTCTGGACTTATTTTAACACATGCCTATTTCCTTTCTGATGATATAAAAGAGCAGCAAATTATGAAACCCTACCCACCGTTAGGGATTCTGTATTTGTCGGGTTATCTTAAAGAGAAGGATATGGAGCATGAAGTTTTTGACACTACTTTTTCTACAAAGGCTTTATTTTATAAACATTTACTTGAACGTAAACCAGCTGTTTTGGCCATTTATATCAATTTGATGACCAAATTAAACGTTTTGGAAATGATAAAGTTTGTGAAAAATCATGAAGAATTAAGTCATACTAAAGTTGTATTAGGTGGTCCTGATGTAAAATATAATGCTGAGAATTTATTAAACTTTGGTGCTGATTTTCTAGTGATAGGAGAAGGGGAAGAAACATTTTATGAAGTATATAAATCCTGCAAAATTAGCAATGACGGCTCTCCAGAAAAAGAGTTTTCCGAAATTGCTGGATTAGCATACAAAGATGGGAAGGGCGAAATTGTTATCAATCCAGACCGCCCTTTGCGTAAAGATTTAGACGATTTGCCACTACCTAACCGGGCGGCTATTGATTTGAATTTATATCTAAATGCTTGGAAAAAACATCATGGAGAAAGCTCTATGACACTTAGCACTATGCGAGGTTGCCCTTATACTTGTCACTGGTGTAGCCGTGGCGTATATGGTTTAAGTTATAGGAGACGCTCGCCAAAAAAAGTGGTGGAGGAGATAAAAGAAATACAGAGTCAATACCAAACGGACAACTTTTGGTTTGTGGATGATGTCTTTACTATAAGCCATCGATGGCTTGAAGGATTTTGTGAGGAACTGGTTAAACAGCAAGTTAATATAAGTTACGAGTGCATTAGCCGTGCTGACCGTATGAATGAAAAGGTGATAGATTTACTTAAAAAATCAGGTTGCTTTCGAGTTTGGATTGGTGCAGAAAGTGGTTCTCAAAAGATAATAGATTTGATGGACAGGCGTGTGAAAGTTGAAAAAGTACAGGAAATGATTCAATTGAGCCAAAAAGCAGGTATTCAGGCAGGTACTTTTATTATGTTGGGCTACCCTAATGAAACAGAGGAAGACATTAAAAACACCTTAAATCATCTTAAAGAAGCTAACCCTGACCAGTTTACCATTACTTTAACTTACCCTATTAAAGGAACCGAATTATATGAAGAGGTGGAAGCTCATAGTACCATAAATGATTTAGACTGGTCTACAACCACTGATAGAGATATTGATTTTAAAAGGACTTATTCTAAGAAATATTACAATCACGCCGTACACTGGGTAGTTAATGAAATGGCTTATTTCCAACGGAAAGAAAATTCAATAAGTAGTTTAAAATTAAAATTAAAATCAATGAAAGCCCGAGCGGGAATGATGATTGAAAAAGGCTAATCTTATGAACTACACCAACTTAATTAAAAACTTTCTTGCTTTTTGCTTTGGCCTAGTCATGGTACTTCTAGTATTAGAAGTATTTTTTACTTTTATTATTCCAGCTTCTAATTCTCCAGAATCTTTTTATGATGAGGCCGATAATATTGTAAAATTTAAGCCAAATACTGAGGGAACTATGACCCTTGGTCCATGGGCGGAGCAACCCTTTTATTGGCATATAAACAATGCTGGGTGGAATAATTTCCTAGATTATGACGCTGATGATAGTCGGCCTTTAATAGCTGTAATAGGCGATTCTTATATTCAGCCAATTGGGGTTGATATTAATAAAAGTTATCCAGTTCTTTTACAGGAAAAGTTAAAAACTAAATACAGAGTTTACCAGTTTGGAATGTCAGGTGCTCCTTTAAGCCAATACCTTCATATGAATAGGTATGTTAAGGCAAAATATAAACCCGACATTTTTATTTTTAATATAGTTCATAATGATTTTATAGAAAGCTTGAGCTGCTATACTTTACCCGGTCGTAATTATATGGCTATAGATTCTTCTTCAAAGAAGGAGGTTTTTCTTCCATTTCATTCTTATTTAGGAATAGCACAATTAGCCAGAAAAAGTAATTTGATATGTTATTTAATGCGAAACCTAAAAATAAATTCAAGATTGGTAGACCAAAACTTACCAGTGGAAACTTTTGACCTAATGGCAGATATGCCCAAACAAACTGCTATCAGAGAAAAAGTAGAGGAAGTCACAGATTTGCTATTAACTCGTATGAAAAATGAAAACCCAGATTCAAAATTAGTTTTTGTTATGGATGGATTAAGAGCAGAAATTGAACTGAAAGATTTTGAGAATGGTACTAATTCTTGGATGAATAAAATGATGAAAGAGAAGGTTGAGGCAATGGGTATATCCTTTTTAGATTTGACCAATTTCTTTCAAGGAGAGTATAATAAAAATAATACTAGTTTTTCGTCTAAAATAGACCCTCATTGGAATGACTATGGTCATCAGAAAGTATATGAAGTTTTATATCCGTTTTTATTAGAAGAAGGGATAATTAAGTGATGGGAGTACTAAGGAACATTGTTAAAAAAGTAATATATGGAACGGTTATTTTTCCACTTAGAGCCTACTTGTCTAAAGAGAGAGAGGTAGTAGTGGAAGGTATAAGGATATCCGTTCCGCCAAGTGTTTTTCATCCTAAACTATACTTCAGCACTCTTTTTTTGAAGGAATTCCTTAAAAAGGAAGAGTTCTATAAAGAAACTAAAAAAGGTTCTGTTCCTAAAAATGTATTAGAATTAGGAGCAGGCTCAGGGCTTTTGTCAATCTTTATGGCCAAGCAAGGTGCAGTGGTGACTGCTTCTGATATTAATCCAGTGGCTTGCCATACAGTAACTAAAAATGCGGTATTAAATAATGTGAAGCTTCAAGTACTTCGTTCAGATTTGTTTGAAAACTTTACATATAGCTTATTTGACTTAATTGTAATCAATCCGCCTTATTACCCAAAATACCCAAATGATGATACCGAAAGGGCTTTTTTTTGTGGAGAAGATTTTGAGTATTTCAGAGACCTTTTTAAACAGTTACCTAAGTTTTTAGAGAAAAATGGTAAGGTTATCATGGTTCTTTCCGAGGATTGCGGAATTGAAACAATTAAAAAGTTGGCTTTAAAACATGACTTTAAATGGAAGGAAGTGGAAAGAAGAAGAATTAAAAGTGAGTTGAATTTTATTTTTGAGCTTTTATAGAATATGATATCATCAGATGATTTATTTAACTACTACGCTGCATTCAATCATGGCTTTCTTCATGCAAATTCAGAGAGTGGAACAGAGAAGCTTTTGGAAGAAATAGGTAATTTAGAATATGAAAAAATATTAGAAATTGGAATTGGCACAGGTGCTACTTTGGTGAAAATAGCATCAAGAAATAGTTTTGTGAAACTAGTAGGTGTAGATATTTCAACATCTATGTTAAAGAAGGCAAGGTCGCGTATTAGGTTTTCAATGCTAAAAAGGCGAATAACTTTAAGACAGATTGAGGGTTTTGGGAAATTACCTTTTGATGATAACTCTTTTGATATTGTGTATGTAGAATCGGTTTTAGCCATACAAAGAACTGAGGTCTTATTGTGTTATTTACAAGAAATTCTTCGAGTATTGACTTTAAAAGGAAAAGTAGTGTTAAACGAAACTTTATGGCTTACTGAAATTACGACAGAAGAGGTTAGAATGGTCAATGATTTTTGCTTAGAAAATTATGGAATCATTCAAGCGAATAGCGAATTTGCCTATCCTGATAATTGGCAAACTTTCTTGCATCAAATCGGTTTTGAAAACATTAAATTGACTGAAATTCAAGACTCTAACAATTTAAAAAAGACTTCAAATTTGTCAGAGATACTTTCAAGTATATTTTCCTTAATAGGACGTTTGAATTTAGTATTCTCTTCAAGTACTAGAAAGAATTTATTAAAAATAGAATCAATAAACCTACCATTTACAAAGGGGAAAAAATACATGAACGGTGTATTAATTAGTGCTACAAAATGATAAATAAAGAACATTTAAGGCAGTTGAATGCAAAACTTTACCCTAAACGCCTTTGGCATCCACCGGCTTACATTGTGTTGGGGGTTAACAATCTGTGTAATCTGCATTGTAAAATGTGTGATGTGGGTGTAAAATATAATGATAGTAATTTCTATACCAATTTGATGGGTACAGAACCGGTAAATATGCCTATTGAATTATTAACAAGGATTATTGACCAAATCGCTCAATTTTTTCCTGCAACTAAAATGGGATATGCTTTTACAGAGCCACTTATTTATTCTAACCTGGAAGAGTCATTGGCTTATGCTAAGAATAAAGGAGTCAGTACTAGTCTGACTACTAATGCTTTTAATTTGAAAACTAAAGCAAAAATGTTGGCAAAGAATGGTTTGAAAGAATTGAGTATTTCGCTAGATGGTCCTCCAGAAATTCATAATGAAATCCGTCAAAATAAACGTTCTTTTCAGCGAGCTATGGAGGGGATAGAGTTACTCTTAGGGGAAGAAAACTGCCCAGAGATTGGTGTCTATTGTGTTATTACAGAATGGAATATAGGCTATCTGCAGGAAATGTTGGAAATTTTTAAGGACATCCCTTTGAAGAACTTCGGTTTTATGCACAGTAATTTTACTTCAGAGCCAATGGTAGCTGCCCACCGAGCGATGCTTGGTGACCAATATCCTGCTACGCAATCAAATGTTTCAGATACAAATATTGAAGAATTTGATTTGGAATTGTTATGGAAAGAGTTGAGGGAAATTAAAGCTAAAAAGTATCCGTTTCCAGTACATTTTTCGCCAGATTTAAAGAGTTTTACCGACTTACAAACATTTTATAAAGAGCCAGCTAAACCAATCGGTAAATTATGCTTAGATAGTTTTAAGTTGATGATGATAAAGTCAGATGGTTCGGTAATTCCAAATCATGGCCGTTGTTATAATTTGGATGTAGGCAATGTATATCAAAGTTCTTTACTTGAAATTTGGAATAGTCCTGCTTTAGGAAATTTTAGATCTGATTTAGTTAAAGCAGGAGGGCTGTTTCCTGCTTGTAACCGTTGTTGTAGTGCTTTTGAGAAACCTTTCTGGTCATAAACATATGAATAAAGTAATTATTTTTAATCCAAGAGCAACAAAAAGTAAGCCTCGACTTCCTATTACCATTATGCAATTGGGAGCTGCTTTATGGGGGAAATATGAATTCGTTTTTGTTGATGGAAACCGTGAAACCGACCCTTATTCTAAGATTGAAAACTATCTAAAGTCAGGAGAATATAAGTATTTTGCTTGCACTGTAATGCCCGGTCCTCAATTGGAGCAGGCTATAAGATTTACAAAAAAAATAAAGAGCGGCTTTCCTGAAATTATTAATATTTGGGGAGGATATTTTGCTTCTAACCAGTATCAAGTTTGTATTGAGTCTGATGCAGTAGATTACCTTGTCAACGGGATTGGCGATATCGCTTTTCCCGCTTTGCTTGATGCATTGGAAGCAAAAGAGCCCTTGAAGTTGATCAAGAACCTAATTTACCTTGAAAATGGGGAAATAATTAAAACTCCAAAGGTAACCATGATTGACATAGATTCCATTCCGAGGTTGCCATATACTTTCCTAGAGAAATTTTATTCGATGGACGGATATATAGGGAAAACCCACTTAGGCGAGCGAACCACACAGTATCATAGTAGTTTGGGCTGCCCATTTACCTGTTCGTTTTGTGGTATTGTTCCTATTTTTAAAGCACGCTGGAAAGGTAAATCTGCTGAAGCGATGTTTGCCGACATCATGTATCAAAAAGATATGTATCAGATTGATTCTGTAGAATTTACTGACAATAACTTTTTTGTCTCGGAAAAAAGAGTGGTTGAGTTTTCGAAATTGATAAAAGGACATGGTATAAGTTGGTGGGGGGAAGCAAGGATTGATACAATGGACAAATTTTCAGATGAGACATTGGCACTCTTGAGAGAAGCGGGTTGTAAGATGATATTTTTGGGAGCAGAAAGTGGCAATGACGAATTACTGAGTGAAATAGATAAGGGCGGTACGCAAACGGGAGACCAAATGTTGGGATTCGCTAAGCGCATGAAGGATTTTGATATAATTCCAGAGTACTCTTTTGTATTAGGTTTTCCGGCTGAAAATGCAGAAAAGGTAATGCAACAAATAGATAAAGAGATACTTTATATTAAAAAAATAAAGGAGATAAACCCTGATACAGAGATTATCATTTATGTATACAGCCCGGTACCGCAAGAAGGTTCTGAAATGTATGAAAAGGTGAAGGATTCGGGCTTTCGTTTTCCTGAAACCTTGGAGGATTGGTTAGATGATAGTTGGCAAAATTTCGATTTACGAAAGAATCCGCTCACGCCATGGCTAACGAGTGCTATGATTGACAAAATTCAAAATTTCGAAGTAGTTTTAAATGCTCGATACCCAACAACACAAGACATAAAATTGAGTAATTTCCAAAGGAAACTAATTTCGGGACTGGCAAATATTAGATATAAAACAAACTTTTATAAAGCTCCATATGAGCTTAAGGCGTTACAGAGATTTTGGCTTAAGTATCGTCAGCCAGAAATAGAAGGGGCAGAGTTGTTATGAAAAATTGGGAAAATGTTTTGAATCAAACACTCATAGATTACTCAGAGGGTGTGGGATTACTCTCAAAGTACAAAGTAGGGAGCAAGAAAGAAGATTTGTATTTAAAATTAAGGAGTCAAGAAGGTAGAGTTTTAAGTGATGGCTTGGCTCAAAACCTACCTGACTTACCAAAAAAGCATCCTCTTTTCTTGGAGTGGCAATTAAGGAAAGACACACAAGTAAGATTTTGTAGTTATTTAAAAAAGAAAACAAGGCCACTGAAAATCTTAGATTTAGGTTGCGGAAATGGATGGTTTTCATCAAAAATGGCAGAAATACACGGAGTAGAGGTGTTAGGTTTAGACTTAAATTTGTTAGAGCTAAAACAAGCTCAGAGACTTTTCGGTAATGACAAGGTCGAATTTGCATACGGAAATATTTTTGATGACTTATTTAAGAAAGAAACTTTTGATATAGTAGTTATAAATGCTGCCGTTCAATATTTTCCGTCTATTTCGGAGCTTTTTTTAGTATTTTTTGAGATCCTAAAACCCGAGGGAGAAATTCATATTTTAGACAGTCCGTTTTATAAAGTAGAACAGTTAAACGCAGCCAAAGAAAGGAGTTTAGAGTATTATAAATCGCAAGATTGCTTAGAAATGGCAGAATTTTATTTTCACCATAGTTTTGACGATTTTAAACCATTTTCGCCGACCTATCGAAGAACCAAGCTTTACTTTCTTAAGAAAGTACTACTAAAAAAGCAAAACCCTTTCAGGTGGGCGAGTTTTCGAAAGAAATAGACCCTATGTTTAAGAAACAGTGAATGGTTTTTAAGTTTACAGCGAAAGGATAAAAGAACAGGAGCAATTGTAATATGAATAGAAAAACAATCGTCATTTCTGCAATTAACTATTTTGAGGGTGGTCCACTAACAATTTTGATGGATTGTTTAAACGAGCTGTCAAGTGCTAAGTATTCATATTTTAAAATTATTATTTTAGTACACAAGCTTTCACTTTTTGAGGAAAAAAAATATCCAGGAAATATACTGTTTAGAGAGTTTCCTAAATCAAGAAAAAGCTATTTCTTCCGACTTTATTACGAATTCATTTACTTTAATAAACTTATTAAAAGTGATAGTTCATTTAAAAATGTTTATTTATGGTTTTCATTGCATGATATTAGTCCTAAAATAAAAGCAGAAAGAAGGGCTGTTTATTGGCAAAGCCCAAGTCCTTTTTACAAAGCTAATTTTGGTGAATTATTTTCAAATACAAAACTGTTTGTTCATTCCTTTTTGTATCGCTATGTTTTACAGTTTAATCATAAATCAAACGATTTTATTGTAGTTCAAGCATACTGGTTAAAACAGAAGGTGAGCTCTTGGTTTAATATTCCTAAGGACAAGATAGTTGTAGCCCAGCCAATTGAAAAAAAGGGTTGGAGAGAAGTTGGCTTAAAGAGGCCCAATGTTATACCAACTTTTTTTTACCCAAGCCTGCCTAGGACCCATAAGAATTTTACTGTTTTAGGCGAAGCAGCTGAAGTATTATTAAAACAAGGAATTACCAATTTTCAAATCATTTTAACATTAGATGAGAACGACAATAATTTAAGTCGAAGTCTTTTTAATAAGTTTGGAGGTGTTTTCCAGATTAAATTTGTCGGAGTTTTGGACAAGAAAACAGTTTTCGAATACTATGAGCATTGTTCTGCACTCGTTTTTCCTTCAAGGTTAGAAACATGGGGTTTGCCTATTTCCGAATTTAGAGACTTCCAAAAACCAATGTTGGTAGCCGACTTGCCTTATGCTAAAGAAACCGTTGGAGCGTATGACAAAGTCCGTTTCTTAGATAGTCATAACCCGCAAGAATGGGCTGCGGTTATGAGAAAGGTGATTTTAAAAGAGAAAATAGATTATCAAAAAAACGAAGTTGCTGAGATTCCAACTCCAAAAGCAGAAAATTGGGAGGAACTTTTTACTATTTTATTGGAATGATGCCCATTATTATTTCCAATAAAACCCTAAATTAAGAATAGCTGATTAAGCCAAACGTCTTATAATTTGAAACCAATCATAACGGCCTCCATTGTAATATATAATAATGACAGAAATGTCTTAATAAAGGCTATTAAGAGTGTTTTGATGGCTAAAGAACTCAAAATACTGTATTTAATTGATAATTCGGATTCGGATATTTTTAGGCATCTTTCGAAAGATAAACGGGTAGATTATCGCCATAATAAAAGCAATTATGGATTTGGAAAAGCTCATAATATCGCAATAAAAGCGGCAATAGAAAGTAATTCTGCCTATCATTTTGTGGTAAACCCAGATATTTATTTTATGGAAGATGTACTGCTGCCGATGGTTAATGTGATGGTAAATGACTCGGAAATTGGCTTAATGATGCCGAAAGTGTTAAATTATGACGGTAGTGTTCAATTTTTGCCCAAGCTTCCTCCTTCTCCTTTTTATATGATTTGGCGAAAAATAAAGATTCCAAGAAAAGCCTTCAATAAATTCATCAATTTATATGAAATAAGAAACGCACCTCAAAATCAAACATATATTGCTCCCCGGATTTCGGGCTGTTTTAGTTTGTTAAATTTGAATGTGATCAAGGATTTAGGAATGTATGACGAGCGTTTTTTTATGTATTTTGAGGATTCAGATTTGTCACGAAGAATATATCAAAAATATAAAACCATTTATTATCCAGAGGTTTCCGTATATCACGCCTACCAAAATGGGGCAGGGAAGAATCCAAAGTTATTTATGCTTTTCGTGCATTCTGCTATTAAATACTTTAATAAATGGGGCTGGTTTTTTGATAAAGAACGTAAAGAAATTAATGTGAGAACTATTAATCAATTTGATTCTTTATAAAAAAGTAAGTGAATGGTTTGGTATTAGTGCTTTTAAAAGAATATTTTTTTGTAAAATTTAGTAATCGCAATTAGCACCATAAAATTTGGGCTTCGGTTTAAAACTTTTCAATGTATTATATTCAGGTTATGGCTCAAGCCTTAGATGATTCTTTAATTAAATTCATTTAATGTATCTGTTTTAGAGGCTATAGAAAAAAAAGATCTTTTAACTTACTTTTCAGTTTTAGGCAAAGTACAGAAATCAATCATTGAAAATGAAAAACGAATACATTTGGAAAGGCTATACATTTAAAAAACTAAGCGAAGAGGAATATCCTGCTTGGGCTACTTTTTTTAGTATGGTGTTTAAAAGGAAGTTTACGGCTAATTTCTTCAAAATTAAATATAATACAGGGCATCTTGGAAGGAAACTTCTGGCTTGTATTGCATACGATTCTGATAAAGTTCCGGTAGCTTCCTTTACGAATATTCCGTATATGGTTGAATATAACGGAGAAAAGCATATTACTCTTCAGAATTGTGATGACGCTACCCACCCTGATCATCAAAGAAGGGGCCTTTCTTCCAAAATTTCTCAATTCAGTTTTAAATTTGCAAAACAGGAGGGCTATACTTGGTTGTTTGGTTTGCCGAACGAAACCCTAAGTTTGGTTTTTGATAAGCAAGGTTGGACTTTTTTGGAGAGATTTAAATTATATAGTTTTAAGATTTCTACTCTTCCAATTTTTGGGGTCATGATGCGTCTAGGCCTATCAAAAGTATATGAAAAATATACTTATATTCTACTGAAAAAGTATATTGTAGAACCTGAATCGTTTAATTCTTTTAACAATAAGGGGTTTATGACAGTGCATCGAAGCTTAGAACACCTCACTTATAAAGCAGGTCTGGACAATTTTTTTGTTAAAATTAATGAAGTTGTTTTTTGGTTAAAAATTGGTGGAGGAAGTTTGATAATTGGTGATGTTAAAGTCAGTTCTGAATCTGAATTACTTGTCGGAATGAAAGAATTGAATAGAATGGCAAGGCTATTGGGACTAAAATCTATTTTCTTTCAAACTCAATCAGGTAGCAACTTACAACAGTACTTTGAGAATAATTATCAATCTAAGAATGGCCTGCCTGTGTATTACATGAATTTAGGTTCTGAATTACCTTTAGAGAAATTGAAATTAACTTTTGCGGATTTCGACACTTTTTAATTTTTAATAAGTTTATCAAACAATTCTTGATATTGACTCACTGTCCAAACTATATCATGTTTCTTAGACCATTCTAATCCTTTTTTTTGATAATCTTTATATTGTTGAGGATTGTTTAAAAGTGATATTAGTTTTAACGCTAATGCGTCTGAATCTTTTATATCTACAGCAATCGTACAGTGATTTTCCAAATCTGCATTCAAGCCTACTCGTGTTCCTGCCACCACTACCCCCGATGCCATAGCTTCATTAACTACTACTGCTTGACTCTCAGATAATGAAGTAAGAAGGAAAATGTGTGATTTAGAAAAATGTTCTGGTAGCTCTCTATAGGGAATCCTTCCAAGAAAGGAAGTGTTATTAGATAGACCCATTCTTTTTGCTATTTCTTGTATTTTTCCATTAAGTGTATCTAATCCAATTATTGTCAAATTTGCATCTATTTCTTGATTGACTTTTTTAAAAGCTTTTAATAATGTCACTTGGTCTTTGACCAAATTTATACTAGCAACATGGATTATTTGTAATGGAAGTGTTAGTGGATTGCCTAAAAATCTAAATTTATGGGTATTCACCCCAAAAGGGATTAATTGAATTTGCTTAAAAGTTATACCACTTTCTTTGATTTTATTGATTTGATAATTAGATAAGACTAGTAAGCAATCAGCATTTCTAGCGGTATAATTCAGTATATTTCTAAAATATGTTTTATGAAATTCGCCGTAGTGTATTTCAGGAATACGAACAACTTCTCCTCCAATAAAGCCTACGACCACTGGTCTTTTTAGAATTTTACCTAGTAAAACTGATAAAAAACCACAAGGGAAACCCCAAAAGCCCAGAAATAGGTGATACGGTTTTTTGAAATGATTAGATAGTATTGAAGTAAAAAGATAGAAGAAGCGAATAAACAGCCGTTGATTTTTTAAATAGGATACATCAATTACCTTATAGTTTTTAGCAACAAAGTTTTCATTAACCTTGGCAAAAGAATATACGGTGATGTCATAAATATTAGCTAGCTCCTCAATTAGAATCGCTTGGTGAGGAATTCCTTCAGATCTAAATCCAGTACCTACACTTCCCAAAGTAATAATAGCGATTCTTTTTTTTATCATGATGTTTGAGGACTTATTTCACTAATTGAATTATCATATCGGTTGAGTTCTTATAATATTATTTAAAAGATTATCTCCTTGTTCAAAACATGTATTATACCTTTAATCCACTTAGTTAGCAAATTGTGCTTCAATATAGTGCGTTTTAACGCACTTTATTCTTCTTAGAGAATGGGAGTTCATTTTTTAGCTCTTCATAAATGACCTGTCCTACTTTTTCTGCTCCAATGTTAGTATAATGCACTGAGTCATAATAAAAATCAGGATTGTTGTCTAATTTAGATGCTAGGTCAATCACTAATACATCATTTTCCAGTCCAACTTCGATAGTTGTTTGATTATAATATTTAACAAAAGAAAGTGGATGAGAATTAGTGAGATTATATATTGGTTGAGTAATGAGAATAGGTGTAATGTCTCTCTTTATGCATTGGTTTATAATGTTATCTAATCTTTTTTTGTATTTTTTCTGGTTTTTTAAATAAAGTTCACTTTTCTCTTTAAATTCTTTTTTTGATAAATCTTTAGGAGACTTATTTGACATATGCCCCATCTCATATGTTCTTACTAGCAATTGCCTGCGTAGATTCCATAGGAAAGAAAATAGTTTACTTTTTTGAGCTATCATTCTAAGTCGATACTCTCGTGAATCTTCTAAAAATGAATCGTCATTATTTTTTACTACATACATTTCATTGAGCCCAACTAAAAACAATATCATATCAGGGTTATAATCAAAAATATGTTCTTTTAATAGAACTGAATGACCAAAGGATGAACACCCATCAATTCCGGCATTGTTTATCCAAATTCTGTCCATTGTTTGGGATAATTTAGAGTTTAATACATAGGTCCAAGTCTTAGTGTTATCAAGTAGGGAGCATTCTGTTGTACTTCCACCCACGGTAAATATGGAATAGTACTCTGATAAATTAGTTGGGGGATTTATACCTCTAAAGCCAATAGAGTTGGTGCTGTAATATATTGTATCATCTAATCCGCTTTGATGAAGTGGGTTGTCTATTATTAAAGTTTTCTCAAAGTCTTTTATTAATCTTAAAGAATTTCCAATAACTCTAGTTGGAAGTGGATTATAAATTCTTAATACCAATTCAGCAATAAGCAAGCCCAATAGAAGACCAAATAGTATCAATAATATATTAGGAAGTACTTTTTTCATATTTACTAAGGGTTTTGCCAAAGCTTGGTATAATTTAGTTTTTCTTAGATTTAGCTTTTTGATTTTTGTAACAAGTATTAATTCTGACTGAAATAGTTTGTCAGTTTTGTTAACTTTTAGTTACGAACTTTGACCTTTATTTCTGTACTCATTTTCTTTAATATTTGTTATTTAATATAGCCCAGACTTGATGTGATAGATTGGTAAATGGGTTAATTGTAAGCCTTGAGTGTATTCTAGGATCAGTCTTATCTTCAGGAAATAGATAATCTACTGCATATTGTTTCTTAAAGCCCATTTCGAAACAAGATTGAATTAAATCTCTGGTATAGGCTCCATCTGGGAATGCAATACTCTGAACTTCTCGCTGTAGTAAATTTTCCAAATAATGCTTTGCCATAGTTATTAATCTGACAGCTTCAGTATGGCTACATACATCGAGGTTTTCATGGTAGTATCCATGTAATTCTACACTTGCATACTTAGATTTGTCCAATTTAATGATTTCTTCGTCAGACAAAGTTTTCCAGTATATCTCCCATTCTTCTAATTGTGATAAGCCTTCGATTTTAGGAAAGGATGTGTATATTTTCTTTTTAAAAGACCAATCGTGTGTTTTACACATAGTTTTTAGGCTTACACCATGTACGTTTTTATAGACTCCATTTTTTTTATTATACTCATCACCTCCAACGGTTATTTTGGCGTGACTTAAATTAGATGCGAGGTCTAAATAGTCAGCCCAAAGCATCGAGTATTGTGTGTGGTTAATGGCTGTAACAAAGAATGTAGCATGAATTTGCCTTTTTTCAAGTATTGGTAAAGCTAGTTGTAAGTTGTTTCTATATCCATCATCAAATACGATTGCAATATTCATACGATCTGGATCAATTTTATCGGATACTAGATCAGACAGGGAAACAAGATGATAATGTTTTTGTAAAAAATCTAATTGTTGTGCAAAAAGCTGTGCTGAAATAAAACGTGAATTAATAGAGGTCTGTCCTATTAAATCAATGCCATGATAAAGTAGAATACACTTTCCTGGTCGGTCATTTAATAACCAGTTGTTTCTCAAAAATCGAGATGTCATGTCAATACCTATTCTACGAATATGGTAGCCAGTTTTTTTGTAAATTGTATAAAATGAATTTGTCATAAATTGTACTGTATTAGACAGTATTTGAACTTTTAAATCTGAGACTTGACGAAAACCTTTAGATTCTATTAACTATAATTTTCTCAGGATAACTTAGTTTGCTATTGCTAATAGCTCGTACATATGTTTTTCTTTAGGAAGATAGAAGCCATCTTTTTGTAATTTCCATTCTGCAACTTTTTTTATGGGAAGCATGGTTGAACTTTTCTTAGGCCTATGGGCTAGATTCAAATAGAATTTAAAATTCTCAAAAAAGCGTTCTTTTTCTTTTGTTACCCATGGGCCTGATAACCCTAAATGACCAGATTTCGACCATTCAATTCTTGTTTGCGGCAGCGTATATCCTTTCTTTTCAACATCCTCTGTTATGGCTGAACGCGGGTATGGTTTAAAATAGAAAATAGGTGTGTCAAACTTGGTGTTTTGTCTTCTTAGTTTTTTTTGCAACTTTAACTGTTTCTGAAACACTTTCATCTGATTCGTCAGGAAAACCTAGAGTAAATGGAAAGATTACACTAATATCAAGCTCCTTACATTTATCTGCACAGTAAAATACTTCTGTTAGTTTTACATCCTTTTTCTTCCAGTCCATCATTTCTTGCGAACCTGATTCTACACCAATCAATAACCTTCTTAAGCCTGATTTTTTACAAAGATCCCAATCTTTATTAGTGAGCCTTTTTCCTTTAACAGCACGCATAGTTGCTGCCCAAGATATATTTAATTTACGATTTATTAATTCCTTGCAAAAACCTTCAATTCTATTTTGATAGAAGGATACCAGTTCTTTATACGCGTTCTTCCCTTGTCCTTGAATTGTAATGCCTATGAAAGGCTTGTCGTATAGAGTTTGTAACGGAAAAAGAGAAGTGTCCGAATCTCCCCATATTACAGGCAAATTAGGTCTAGCCTTTTTGACTTGTGCAGAGAGATTTAGAGCATCTGAGATTGGTGCTCCTGTTATTACAGAAGCTCCAAAACAAACTGCATCTTCTAAATGAGGTAAAACAGAATTCAATACGTTATTCGTCAATCTTCCATCAATTATTATGACTTCGTATTTTTTTGAGTCTAAAATCGAACCGATTGCTAACAAAGTAAGAGGCATATCAAATAATACGGTCTTTGAATTATATAAGATTACCTTTTCCCGTTTGTGCATGTTTTAATTAGAGGTCAAAGCCTAAATGAATCTGGGTTTATTGTTGTTTTTTTTTAATGCAAGCCGCATTTATCAAATATAATCAAAATATAATTCGACCGATTAAAGTTATGTGAATCGAAGATGATAAAATTCTTGAGCAGTAGAACGACTGTTTTGGCAGACTACAATTTGGTGGAACCTAAAAATAAATCTTTTACTTTAAAGAATAATGAAATTCAAAAGCTAAATGGATTAGAGCCATTTTTTTGAGAGTCAAAACAAAACTGCTTAATAATGAGAAAAAGTTCTAGTATTATTCGGTAGTGATTTTGTTTCTAAATATTAAGTAGGTAAAGTGAATGTTCAAAGATTGTTTTAAAACTCTTTCGGAAAAGGTTAGGCTAAAGGAGCACCTCAAGCTATAAGGCATTATGTTTTGTCAAACAGGAAAGTTGTTTCTTTAAGGAAATATTAGTTTAAAATAGTTTCTAGTTCTTTTGAGACTAGTTCGCCTACTCTTTTACTTCCAGTCAAGTTGAAATGGCAATCATCATAAAACCAGCTTGGGTCTGCCTCATTGGCTAAATCTATATAATTGATGTTTTCTTTTTCACATACTTCTATTAATGCCTTATTAAATAGGGTCATTAATTCTGCTAAAGCATCTGGAGTGTATTTATTAAACGCTATCAAATCAAAAACAAGTAAGTCTTTAAGGTTTGGATCTAAGTTCTCATGCCAAAGGACGGGTTGTGTAATAAATATGGGTCTCTTGTTATTCTTAATGTTTAAAGAGATTAAATACCTTATGTTTTCTTTATATCGGTTTATCTGTTTTGTAAGGTTCGGTAAGTTTTTAGCCCAATTAACGTTCGCTCTATTTTCTTTATTTTTTTGGTAACGGTTATCAAAAATGTCTTGGTCAACCCAATGCAATTGCCAGTGAAATCTTTTTTCTTTAACAAACTTGAAAGTGGACAAACGCTTTAAATATGATAACTCATTGTCAGGGAACACCATAAAGGCTTTTTTCTTTAAGTCTAATATTGGAGTATCCAAATACCTTTCAGGATAATGTAAAGACTTTAGTGCATCATTAATTCCGATTAGGTAAATCATTGTTTTTACATCAGCAAGCTCCTTCATTTTAAGTAACTCTTGAGTCTGCAAAATATGATGTTCGCTTGTATTGCCAGACTTTCCAAAATTGCCGACCCAAAAAAATCTTCCAGTGTTTTTGCTTAAACTTTGTTGAGCTATTTCTGTCCATGTTAGTGGCTGATCCACCGTGTTGCATTCGGTAGTGCTACCACCAATAGCTATAATTTTTTCTTGGTGATTTTCCGTAAGTTCATCTGATTTGGCCCCTAAACTATTAATCTTTACATGAACCAAATTGGACATGTTTTTAACATATTTCGATTTAAAATTATATTGATATTCTAGGCCTGGGGTATTAATCAAATATCTTTGATTTTTTTTGTAAAAAAAGGATAAGAAAATCTCTAGTATGATGACTAATATTAGAGTTGTTGACGTCAGAATAAAGAGCCTTAGTATACTTTGTTTATTCATTTTAGTGCGTTTCATTACTCTTTAGCATTTTGCGAGTAGGTTGCTTTATATCGTTGTAAAGATTGTGGAAACAAATTTTCGTAAATTCTAATAAGTCCCTTCGCCTGAACTTGTTTACTTAATTTGCTTTCAAAATATTTGCTAATTTCTAAAGCCTCGTTTTCTATGTTAGAAAATGTTTTACCAACAATTATTGTAATAGCTTGGGCTAAGGAATCTGGGTTTCCAGCCTCCCAAATACTACCAATAGAGCCATTCTCGGTTATTTGCTTGAACGTTGAAATATTAGTTACTATTGGGATTACTCCGCAAGACATGGCATCGGCGACACCATATCCATAACCATCTTCCAAACTGCCACTTAGTACATAATCTGCACTGTTAAAGTAAACCGCAACTTCATGATGAGGTTTCCGCTCTTTTATCAGACTTACGGCATTTGTAAGTAATTTGCTGGCTGCTATTTTTTGAGTTAACTTAGTGAATAACGCTTCATCACAATCAGGAATCATCATATAGAAATGGCTATCAGGATGCGTTTCTAATTTTAGAAAATATTCGAAACCAGTTATAACTGTTAATGGGTCTCTTCTAGGGATTAATCTGCTATTCCATAAAAAGATAGGCGAACCAGAAAATCTAGAGATCTTCCTAGCTACTTCACGTTTCATGAACTTCGAATCAGGAGCACATTCGATTGAAAAAGCCCATTTACTTTGAGAAAGTGAAAATGTTTGAGTCCAAAGTTTAGCTGCTTTAAAATTGGCAAAAATGACTTTGTCTATTTTTTTTAAGCTTCTCGCTACAACCCATTTAAGCTTTTTGGGAATGGGATCTGAATGGTACTCAACAACCACTTTAGATTTGCCTTTGTTCTTCCTTAATAAGTAATTTAGGAAGCGAGGAAATCTGAATCCATGTAAATGAATAATATTCGGATTAATTGTGAAAAGTAGATTCGTGATTTTTTTTGATAATTGCCATTGTTTTAAGCAAGTTGATTTTCCGTCATTGATAAAATGATATTCGACGCCGTCTCTACTTATTATTGTGTCTAAGGAGAATCTAGTAAGAACAGTAACTTTAACATCCAGTTTCGCAAGCCCGACTGCTTGATTAACCTGACAGATACTGTAATTAAAAAAATCATCAATACTTACATCCTTATACGCGAGGACAATGAAAACCACATGGAATTGGCTCAACTCTTTTTTCATGCTGAAGGGAGGGTGTTGTTTTTTAAAACATTAGAACCCTTATTGTTTTCTCCTTTTTCAATGAAAATGATATTGTGATAAAAATATATGGCAACAATATTCAAATCCAAATAGCTAGGCTTGTAGCTAGGTAATGGAAATTCTTCATGATTCAAACCGTCAGTTAAATTTTTGAAGAAATTCATGGTGGTTTTGTCTTCTTTGTTCATGCTTCCTCCACACACATCCCAGTATGAAGTTTGTGTGTCTTCTATAACATAAACACCACCGGAACTCAGAAAAGGGAATAGAAACTCAAAACTAGTAATCACATCATCACTCCTGTGGCTACCATCGTCAATGATGACATCTACGGCTCCAATCTTGTTCATCACATCACTTAGAAAAGATGTATTTGATTGACTTCCTTTGAAAGTTTTGATTCTTCTTTCTTCGTGTGGGCTTTTATCGTTAATATCTATTCCGAAGATTTTGCCGAAGCGAAAGTATTTTTTCCAAACTCTTAATGAGCCGCCTCCACTATTTGGATTATTGTATCCTCCAACTCCTATTTCTAATAGATTAATACGTTTGTATTTAAACTTTTTTAAATGTTTGGTGTATAAGGTGAAGAAATCGAAGCATTTTCCTTTACTCGGATTGTAAATATTGTCTAATTTCCTCAAACTATTGGAAAAGAAACTCGCAAGAATATTTGCCAATTTCCTTTTCTGATTTTGAGAAAGTCTGCTAATCATCTGTTTTTTAGAAAACATAAAAAATTTAAAGGGAGCTTTCAAAAGTAATGAAATTCAAAGGTATTTTAGTTTACGCCACACATGGAAGAAATTTCTTAATGAAGACCCAGTTTCTAACTCATAAAGAATGTTATGTTCTCGTTGAAAGTTTGTCTTTTTTAGATACTAAAAGTTTTTTTACAGTTCTTAATGTACTTGTTTACGCTTAAGCATTTGTATTAAAGAATCTGGGCTAAAGGTTTAGTAATATTTTAATCTACACTTAATTCAGGAATTACCGTTGATAAATTGGAATATATTTGGTTCGCTACAATTTCTGCTCCAGATTTATTGAAGTGACAATCATCATAAAAAGCCTCAGTAGAATGGGGTAGGTCTAACTCAAAACAATATACACCTTGTTTTAAACATAGGTCTATCAGAGTGGAGTTGAAAGCTTTCATTCCTTCAGCAAGTGCCTTAGTGCTGTAAAATATAGAAGTTTGAAGTTGTGAATCAAAATACTCACCAAAAGAAAGTAGTGTTTCAAACTCTGGTTTTAGGTTTTCTTCCCATAAAACAGGTTGGCAGAAAAAAACTGGAATCACCCCATTTTTTCGACAGTTTTGTATAATACTATATAACCTCTCTTGATATTTTAATTGACCTTGTTCCAGACTAGGAAGCTCGTTTATTTTGGTTGAATTAAAGCGTTTCTCTTGAGATTTTTTAATTGTTTCAGTAAATGACTTAGTACCGATATAAAAGTTTAGTTTTCTTTTAAGATTTTTAGCCATTTTGAACAAAGCTCTTCTTTTAAACCATGGTATGTCAGTATCAGGAATGTGTTCAAAAGCTATGTACTTATCTGATATGTCTGAGTTCTTTAAATATTTAGAGCTATCACCTAAGTATGCACAAAAATCATTTATTCCAACTAAAAAGATAGCGTATTTAGTGTTTTTGAGCTCATTTTTTTTAAATAGGTGGTGTGTTTGAAGAACGTGATGTTGGCTTTTATTGCCAGGTCTTCCAAAATTTCCAATCCATACTTTATTTCCCATTTTTTCCTGAAGAAGATTAGTCCAAGTAAGTTCTTGGTCAAGGGCAAAGCAAGCTGTTGTACTTCCTCCAATAGCTGCTATTTTTATTTTCGAATTATTCTCTTCAAGGTTAGGGGATCTAGCACCCAGCTTATTAAATCTAACATTTGAAAATGTCTCTATTCCAGACAAGTGATTCTCTTCCAATAGCCAACTAAAACTATGATTAGGTGTTCCTGTAAAGTAGTCACTAGGAAAGCTCATTATCGAAGTCAGTATAATATCGGCTCCTACTAATAGGAGTAGACTTAGTATGGCTCTAATGATAAACAATTTAAAGAAAATGCTTGCTTTTTTCATTTACAATTCCTCGCCTAAGTGCTACATCTGAAAATTAAGTTTTAATAGGTTCTACTTTATTTGGTGTTCTTCCTCATAATTTACCTATTTCTAAAATGAATTTGTGTAGTCTCTTAAAATAGAAATTTTCTGAACCCTTATGAGTAATTGTTTTCAAATATGATTTTGCAGAATAAAACGAAAATACTTCCTATTAGGAATAATTCAAAGTGTTTAGTTGACTTAAATGCTACCTACCTCTTTGAAGCTTTTAAAACTTTATTATAAGCAAGGCATATGTCAATAAAGTATTTGAAATCTTTGTTTGATTTAAAGCCATCTGGGTTTATGTAGCAATAGCCCTTGTATTCTTTGCCTTTCATAAACATGGTTTCATAGCCAGACTTTTCGGCAAGTTCCTCTTGAGGCTTTGGGTCAAAACGTAGCATGAGGTTTTCGCCTCCTGCACACACGCAGGTTTTGCCATTTACCATAAAGTTTAATACGCCAAACATCTCTTTTTCTTCAATTTCTATATCTGGTATTTCTGCAAGGTATTCTCTTAATCTGTCAGCAAGTTTGATGTCGTACGCCATAAATAATGTTGTTTGGCTTGAGTAATGAATGATTAATAAGGGGTGGTCAAAATCATTTTGAAAAGTAAACCACAGCAATAAGTTTGTCCATTACCGTGGTTCACTAGTCTTTGATTATTTTCTTGAATGAAGGCCAATGGTGTTGCCTTCTGAGTCTGTAAATATGGCTACGAAGCCAAACTCGCCAATCGACATTTTAGGCCTAACCACTTTTCCTCCAGCTTTTTCTATTCGGGCTTCTTCTGTTACACAATCTTCTGACTCAAAATAGATAATGGTGTTGTTCCCATTAGGAACCATATCCGTTTTTTCTACTAAAGCTCCGGTAATATTCATTCCTTTTGGGTCAAAAGGGAAACCTGATTGTTTTCCGCATTCTATCGGAAAATCCACTAGTTGAATGTTGAATACCGTTTCATAGAATTTTTTAGCACGGGCTAGGTTTGCCACATTAATATCAAACCAATTAACAGGATTTACATTTTTCATTTTTACTTTGATTTAAGCTCTCTTGCGATATTGCTATGCAAAGGTGCGACGAGTTTAAATCTTAAAATTGTAAAAATGGGACAAGCCTAATCTTTGCTGTCAAAAATCAAAGACATTTTTAAGTGGTCACCGTAAAATTCTTTGGGTGTGAGTCCTGTAAACTCTTTGAAATCTTTGATGAAATGTGCTTGGTCGTAATATTCATTTTCGTAAGCCAAGTCTGTTAGGCTGGAGACATCACTGTTGAGCAATTTTTTGAGCGTAGCTTGTAATCTTATAGTTTTAGAAAGTTGTTTTGGACTTAGGCCTATGTGTGACGAAAACTTACGTACCAATTGCCTCCGGTTGATGTTGTTTTGTTTGGATAGTTCATCCACGGAAAGGCTTCCGTTCGCTGTCAAAATGGTTTCAACGGTTGATTCTAGAATATTATCTACATTTTTATTGTCGGCTAATTGCCTTAACAAGAAGTCTTCAATTAGGTTTATTCTTTCTGAGGTGCTGTTGGCGGTTAAAATTTCTTGTCCAATTTCTATACCTTCATTTCCAAAAAGTTTGTCTAATGGAACGGCTGTGTTTTCCATTTCCTTAATAGGAAAGCTAGCAAAGGGTAAAAAGCCGTTCGGATGGAAACAAACAAAGAAAGTACTTGTTTTTCCTGTGGGTTCTACTTCGTATGGTTTTGTGAGTTGTCCTATTAAAAAGCACTTTGGTAGCGAAATGCTGCTTCCGTCTTCTGGGTAATGTTTGTATAAATCACCATAATGAAAAATCAATTTCATACAGCCGTCTGGTACAATGGTATTTCTTTCTGGAGTGTCTTCTTTAGAACTTTCTAGTGTCCAGTAACATTTGACGAGGGATGCCAGATCGTTGTTGGGCTCAAATATTTGATGATTCATTAAAAGTGCAAATGTTCATGATGTCTTCACAACTAAATATACATACTTGATTTGTTAGCCACTAGTTTATGATTGGTAAAAAATAAATAGAATTTAGGAACGTAAAGCTTCTAAGGGAGGTAATTGAAATTTACTTTTTTTCGCTGTCTAAATTCACTAAATAAAAACACAAACCCCGATGTATGTCGGGGTTTGTGTTTTGACCTTGAGGGACCGTAATTATTTTAAAGTCCACTTCTTATTTTATGTATGAATCTACTTGTTCTTTAGAATTTGAGCTCTGTTATATGCTGATATTAATGCATTTACACCAGACCTTCGAATGCTCGTATGTTCACCACAACCCCAAACTTTTATGGCTGGGTTATCTTTCATAGAGAGCTGTACGTAAGAAACAGAGACAGAAGCCGAACTGTGTCCTATAGAATGAGAACGATACTGTTCTACATTAAAATCTTTCCAGCCTTGCTGCTGCATCGCATAAACCACCGAATTTATAGGGCCGTTTCCTCGCCCGTCTAATTTCAGTTCCTGACCATTATGAATTAATGTTACGATAGATTGAACCTCCGTTTCAGTCAATTCTTGAATTTCATATTTTTTCAATTCAATGATGTCTTTGCGGTTAACAAATTCCTTTTTGAACTCATCTTCAATTTCTTTGAAATTCAACTCCCTACCATATTTATCTGCTAAACCATTGATATGCATTCCCACTTCAGGATGCATTTTCTTTGGCAAATCATAATCGAATTCTCTCTTTAAGATATATGCTACGCCTCCTTTACCACTTTGGCTGTTAATTCTAATAATGGCTTCATAACTACGGCCAATGTCAATAGGGTCGATGGTTAAGTAAGGAACTTCCCAGTTAATTTCATCTTCGCCTCTCAAGTCCATTCCTTTTTTGATGGCATCTTGGTGGCTACCACTGAAGGCTGTGAAGACTAACTCGCCTGCATAAGGGTGACGTTTGTGAACACTCATTCCAGTGTTTTTCTCATAAACTTTGCGAACCGCGTCGATATTTGAAAAGTCAAGCCCTGTTTGTATACCGTGGCTATTCATGTTGAGTGCAACGGTCACTAAATCTAGGTTTCCTGTACGCTCTCCGTTTCCAAACAAAGTACCCTCCACACGGTCGGCACCTGCTAGTAGTCCTAACTCTGTTGATGCAATACCAGTACCTCGGTCATTGTGGGTATGTAAACTAACTATTACAGAATCCCTTTTTTTGATGTTACGACAAAACCACTCTATTTGGTCCGCGTATGTGTTTGGCATATTCCATTCTACAGTAGATGGAAGATTGAGAATGATTTTATTTTCAGGTGTAGGTCCCCAACTATCTATTACAGCTTCGCAAACCTCAATTGCGTAATCTTCTTCGGTATCCGAGAAGCTTTCTGGCGAATATTCTAATGTAATATTAGTATTTGGAACCTCATTTAAAAGCGATTTTATCAAAAGAGTACCTTCTACCGCAATAGATTTGATTTCATCTTTTGTTGCATTGCCAAAAGTAACCTTACGCTGAAGTCTAGAAGTAGAGTTATAAAGATGTACAATTGCATTTTTTACACCTTCCAGAGATTCGAAGGTTCTACGAATTAATGGTTCACGAGCCTGAACAAGGACCTGAATCCTGACATCATCCGGAATTAGGTTTTCCTCTACTAAAGTTCTTAAAAAGTTAAATTCGGTATCAGAAGCAGACGGAAAGCCAACTTCAATATCTTTAAAACCAATGGCCACTAATTGTTTGAATAAAGTAACCTTTTGGTTAATATTCATAGGTACTGGGAGAGACTGGTTTCCGTCTCTGAGGTCTACACTGCACCATATTGGAGCCTGTGTTAGTGTTCTATTAGGCCATTCACGGTCTTTTAAAGCTATTGGTTTAAATGGGGTATACTTACTAATGTCAGATGATTTCATACTTTGTCTTAAATCCTTAAATCTTGAAGCGAACATTACCTACCGAAACGTGGTAAGCCTTCTTTGCCGTAAATATGCACTCATTTTTTGAAGGAATGAAACTTCAAAATAGAATCGTTGATAAATGGTGTGGTATTCTTTTAAAAAAGACGGGCGAAAGTAAGGGGAAGGTGGGTTTAATTAGGAAGAAAGGTTACAAAATTTATAATCTGTTTGGTATTCAATTTGGGGCTATGTTAGAAAAGCAATTATTTTCCTTCTGGTAGCAATCGTCTTAAAACATGTTCACCAATAACTGGTTTAAAATGGTCAGTATCATACCATCCTTTATTAAAACTTGGGGTCCAAGGAATATATTCGCTTCCTAGTTCCGAATTCAACAGGTCCTCAAAAGAGTATTTAATGTTCGGGCTTTTTTGATTTATTTCTGAAATGATATTTTGAAGCTCGTTGTTTCTAGCCTTTATATGGGGAGCCAAATTAAAAGTATCCACTATACTGTAAGGAAGTGGGGGTGAGTAAAAAACAATTTTATGATTCAAATATTCTTTGTCATTTGTTAATGAACTCGTTAGAGTTTTTAAAAACTTGAGACTTGAATTTAGTTGAATAGTAAACTCATGATTTAGTTTTTCTAAATTATGAAAATTTGGAAGTGGGGTATCTTCAAGAGTGGAATTGCACTCGTCAGATAAGGCATCTGATGGTTTCAAAATTGTTTTGAAGTGAATTAAGGATGCACGCAGGGTTCTTGCATGCAAAAAGCGTTCATGAAAGTCAAATTTGTGCAGTCTTCTGTGATGTATATTCTCTAAAAGATAATAGTTTTTATCATTTGATAATTCTACTAAGATAGTCTTAGGAACATTTGAATTTTGAATGATGAGTTGAATAAAAGTTATTGCCTCTTCCATTATTAGTCTAGATAAAGCAAATTTTTCAAAGTCTGGTTTATTACAAATTGAAATGCCGTGTATTACGTGCGATGTGCCAACTAGGCTAATTTTAGCTTTGTCACCTTTCGAATTATCTTTGAATGTCTTTTTTATAATAGATTCTTCTATAAAATGTTTTTTGTTGATATCTCCAAATAAATTTCTATTCGTTAGCTGATAAGGATTAATTATATAATTAAAAAGCCCGACGAAGATTACTGGTAAAACAAAACTCAAAAATATTCCTAAAAAGAACTTTTTATTTGGTTTTCTATTAGTCTTATAATTATTCATATAAAAACTTAAGTGATGAAGTATTTTCTGCTATCATAAGATAAGATGCCAAAGCTAAGCCTATAAATATCCCCCATTTTAAACTAGGCCTCCAGAGGAAATTTTGGTACCATTTCTTTTCTAAGTGAACTACCATACCAAAGGCTTGCATCGTATTTGGACCAAATATTCCGATTAGAGTTAGGAGTAAAAGAAAAGGAATAGTAGGAATAGTAAGCGTTTGGTATCCCAATAATGTAATTGGCTCTTGGATGGACGGCACCAATCTGTCAGAAATCAGATAAGCGAAATGGCTTGTTGTTTCAATTAAAAGGGTATTATCAGTTTCCAATTTGGGTAATCTAAAAAAGCCGTGAAACAATGTACTTAATTCATTGAAATTACTAATTCTGAGAAATGTGGCAAAAATTGAGGCAGCAGAAAGAACTAAGAAATGTCCCAAGACTGCCTTTAGTCTTTTAATTCTGATTGAAGTTTTTTTTGGCGTTATGGAAATTCTGCTAATTGATTTACCGATGACATTCACTATTATGAGAAATAAACCAAGAACGAGGCCTTGTAAAACTAGCATAAGGGTTGGTGAGTGCCAGATATTTATTACTAAAAAAGAAGCTTGAAGACCTACAGCCCAACCTATAAATTGCCTTCTGACAGCTTTACCCCTAGCTTTTTTCTTTACATATTTTGAGATTGGTAAGAAAATATAATTCCGCGTAAAATTAATAAGGGACATGTGCCATTTGGAAATGAAATCACTGAACGAGGTGGCTTTTAGAGGAGAGTTGAAATTAATAGGGAAAGTAAAGCCAAAGCACAGTCCGAGACCTAAAGCCATGTCTGAATAAGCAGAGAAATCAAAGTATAATTGAAGAAGAAAACCCCAAGTCGCTCCTATTGACTCTAGAGTGTTTAGTTCTTTTCCCATGCTTATGGCATGATGAAGCTGACTGGTAATGGTAGCAAGAGAATCGGCCAAAAGAACTTTTTTCAATAATCCTACAGTAAATAAACTGATACCCCTAGACAAGTTTTCATAATCAAAAGGCTTTTTGCCAATTTGATCAAATTGAGAAAACCCATCACGATAATTTAGTATTGGGCCTGCGGTAAGTTGGCTAAACAATGATACCGATAAAGAATACTTAAAAAAATCCAGAAGCTTAGTTTCTGATTTATATGTATCCACCAGAAATGATATTTGATAAAATGTGTAAAATGAAAGTCCTAAGGGTATGCCTATTTCTAAAAAAACACTTTGATTTTCGACGGTATTATGCAATACACCAAGGGAATTTTCAAGTGAAAACTTAAAGGCAAATAGTAAAAAGACATTTGCACAAATCCCTGAAGTAACTAATACTTTCCTATGACTTTTTTCTTCTAAACGTCTTATAATTAAGGCAATTGAGTAATTGACGAAAATAGAGAAACATAAGATACTAGCTGCAATTATATCGATATAGGCACAATAAAAAAGAGATACCAAGAGAAGAAAATAGACCTCAAAATTTGGATGCTTTTTATTGATGTATATGTAGCATGATAAGACAATTGGGAGGAAAATGAATATGAATTTAATTGAGGTAAATGACATGAATGGGGCTACTTCTCTATTAAAACATTTTCTATTAAAACTGCATCTAGGCCAGTGGTTACTAATACTGCCATTGCATCTTCAATAGAGTGTACTATGGGCTTTCCCATTACATTAAAGCTAGTATTTAGAAGGATTGGTGTGTTAGTGATTTTTTCAAATTCTAGTAAAAGGTCGTTTAACCAAGGGTTAGAACTAGAGTTTACAGTTTGAAGACGACCAGTTCCATCTTTATGAACTACTCCAGGGATTTGATTAAGCATTTTTCCTTTCCAAGGTAGTGTAAAGGACATATATGGAGAAGGTTGGTCATTGAGGAAATAATCACTTACACGATTGTCAGGCACTATTGGAGCAAAAGGTCTATAGGCTTCTCGACCTTTAACCCTTTCGTTTATTATTTCTTTTATTTGAGGGCTTCTTGGATCAGCAAGAATAGAACGATTTCCTAATGCTCTAGGACCAAATTCTGCCCTTCCCCGAATAACACCGATTATCTTACCTTCTGATAGCATTTTAGCCACCATACTTGCAGATTTATTACCTATATCTGTTATTTTAGAGAAACCGCCGTATTTAGCGATATGGGATATTTTTTTCTCAAGTTTATTATTATTAATATTTGTTCCTAGATAGGGAGTGCCGTTTGAGCTTGGTATTTTTTGAGTCTGGCTATCCTTCATCCATGATAGTAAAGCACTGCCTAAAGCATTACCATCATCTGCTGGAGCTGATGGTACAAAAATATTTTTGTATTGGAAACGATGTTTGATAGTTCCATTATATGAAGAGTTTAGTGCACAACCACCGCTGAGAATTAAGTTTTCCTGTTCATACTTTTGACAGTATTTGAGAATTTCATCTATCCAAAAAGCATAAACCGCTTGGCCGCTTGCTGCAAGGTCAGCGGCTTTCATTATATCTTCTCCTGGGAGTCTCATAAACTTTTTAGCAGCCAGCGTTAGTTCATGTAGCGTAAGCTGCGAAGGAGGATAAGGTTTTCCAGATTTTATTTGAATTGTTTTTTTAAACAATGTCACAATCTCTTCATTTGGACATCCAAAAGCCGCTAATCCCATGACTTTCCACTCCTCTCCTAAACGCCAGTCAAAACCACAAAGTTGAGTTAACCAGCTGTAATAACTTCCAAAACTTCCCGGGCCCCATGCTCTTCCGATTCTTTTAAGTTCTCTATTTTTTAGTAAAAAAATGCTCAAACTTCCTACTTCTCCTTCCCCATCAATTACAATGCAAAGCCCTGAATCAAAAGGGGCATTGTAAGAAGCATTCACGGCATGGCATAAATGATGGTCAAAGTCATTTATTTTATTGATATCCTTTCCCTGGAATTGAGCTACATGAATTCCGGCATCATCAAAAGCTCTATTCTGATGCTTATATAACCAATTGAAGTCTGTAGGCGGGAAAAGTGAATTTTCATGAGCATCTTTTCCCGGTAAACTTTTCGCAGCCATCCAAGTCCTAGAAATTTGAATATTAGTTTTTCTATCTATTAACTTCGATAGGCTCCTTAAGTGATCTGGGTGATCTGGAGAAATACCCCAAGCTCTTTTTAGTTGAACATGGCGTTCCGTAGCCTCTGCAAAAATTACATTCCCAGATTGATCAACTAAAGCAAGAGCTGGATCATGGCCAGATGTAGAAAGTCCTAAATAACAATCTTTCATTCATTAATTAACTTAAGTAATTTATGGGCAACATCATTGATAGTTTTACTTTCGAAAATTACCGAAGGTTCTATTTCAACCTCAAATTCATCTTCTATTTCTCCCGAAATAATCACGACATCTAATGAGCTTAAACCGATATTTTCCATTGAAATATCTGGACTTAGTGAAGCTAAAGGGGTATTTGAATGAGATGAGATTTTCTTAGAAAGAAAGTCGATGAGATAATTGTAGTCTATTTTCATATTAATTTAATAGTCTCCTAAATGACAATGCAATGTCTTTACGGATAACATTTGAGAGTGCTCAAATAGGTCTGGAAGGACACTTTGAAGTGCTAAATTTGGATATTCTTTAAAAAGTATTGGAATGATTTTCTCAAGAATGATTTTTGAATAATTGACTCCTAAACAAAAATGGCTACCTCTTCCAAAAGGCAAATGTGAATTATCTTTAAGGTTTTCATTTTTCAAATTGATATTTTTATGGAGTGGGCATTGACCACTAGTTCCATGATGTACTGCTTGTAAGTCTATGATAAGTTTGTCATTCTTTTTGATATTCAAACTACCTAGAGTGAAAGGCTCTTTGGATAATCTTGATACCTTTTTGACCGCGACTGATTCACGGATGAGGTAATCTAGATTAGCGTGTACCCACTCGCTACGAGCAGCAGCTTGTTTTATAGTCTTGGTACTGGTTAAAATGCGAAAAATAATATTAGCTAATGTATGTCTAAGAGCTATAGTCCCTGCGTAGATTACCAGAACCAGTGCTGTAATGTCTTTTCTTGAAAATCCTTCAATAGGTTCTTTTAGTAAGGCGGTTAATAAAGGAATATTACCATCTATTTCTTTTGCAGGCTCTTTTGAAAGTACCTCTTCCAAGAATTCGGTAAAAGCACTATCCATTTTTTTTAGCGTTCTAATAGGTAATAATGGGTTAAGCAACTCTTCCGCCAAATTTGTACACTTGTCAAATTTAATTGGATCTTTTGTAAGTATACCTAAAAGGGTACACGTAGTTTTTTGCAAAAAAGGATTAACAAAATCGGCTAATAAATCAATCTGCTTTTTAGACTTTATGTTGTCTAATGCTTCATTTAGTGACTTATCAATAAAGGGCTCCCAAGAAGCTAGTTTCGCATTCGTTCCTATGTGTTTCAGGACTTTTTGTCGAATAATGGTGTGCCTATTTCCTTCCATAAAGAAAGGGAAATTACGAACTACACATGATAGATTACTCAAGTCAATGTTGCATTTCAATTGAACCTCGTTAATATAGGACTCCATAGATGCACCCTCAGAAATCACATCAGTACTTGTGAATACCTCTTTGGCTAAATCTATCTCTTCAATAATATGGACTCTCTTCATTGTAGGTTTTCCTGTTTCAATTATTTAAAATAGAAGATTTGTAATGCAACTTCTCGAAGTTTTTTGCTATTTCCATTCGTCTTACTTTACCACTAGTTGTACGTTCCAAACAACCTCGTTTTAAGATTAAAATCTCATCTAAGTCTACAGAAAAATGATATCGTATTCTAGATCGAATTACATTTTCTATCTCATGAAAGTCCACATCTTTCACTTTAGACTTTTTTATCTCTATAAGTAAGCGGGCTCTACCTTCTTTATTAATTGTACTTCTAAATGCAGCAGCAGCTAAACCATTTAATTCTGGATGAACCTCCCCTGCATACCATTCGATGTCTGATGCAGAAATATTAATACCATTTACTATTATGGTATCTTTCAAACGGCCGTGTACATAAAGATGGTGATTAATTTTTATTCCTAAATCACCAGTTCGGAACCACTTTCCTGTTAAATCACTATGCAAATAAGAAAATTCAGTGGAATTAACATCTAATGGTAAAGAGCCTTTATTTAGTATGTATCCCTTACTCAATGAGTCAGATTGCAGCCATATCTCTCCCTTTTTTCCGTCTTCAAGCAACTTTAGGGTTGAGGGGTCTACAATACGAATTGAATTAGAAGATCTTTTAGAAAGAAAGCATGGAGCTACCAGCCCTTTAGCCTCACTCTCTATTTCATTAGAATTATTCTCTGGCTGCCCTCCCACAAACAAGGCGATTTCGGCCATACCATAACAGGAAAATACAGCATGAGGGACCAAACCAAATACTTTGAATTTTACTTTAAAATCGTCAAGGACTTTTCTGAAAACCGTTTCTGCACCGCAAAAACTAGTCTTCCAAGTGGAAAGATCCAAATTTTTCAATTCCTCTTCATTTTTTTCAGCTAAACACAGATTGAATGCAAAAGGGGGAGCCCCACTTGATGTAGCTTTAAAGGCAGAAATCATTTGAAGCCATCTAATGGGTTTTTTAAGGAAAGAAATTGGAGACATGAATATCAAACGACCACCATTTAGAATAGGATAAAGAATTGACATCAATCCCATATCATGATAATGTGGCAACCAGCTTGCTTGTATAGTGTTTTCATTTAGTCCCCATAAATCAGCCACTAAGAAACAATTATGAAGGATGTTGTAATCATTTAAAACAACTCCTTTAGGGCTCTTAGAAGATCCTGATGTATATTGAATAAAGGTATTTTCTGAGTAGTCTTTCGAAAAGCCATGAAGTTTATCTTCTTTAATGGCTGGATATTCAATCTTATTTTTCAAGAAGAGATTATGAATACTTAGGCTGTGGTTATCTGAGTGAGTAAGGGTATTAAAGACACTGTCTCCAATATGATCAGTTAATATGTTGGTGGCACCGCAATCATGAATAATTCCTTTTAATCTTTTGAGGGCAATTCGGCTTTTTGATACTGGTACAACTACTGTTGTTACTCCTGCATAAATGCAAGCAAAAAGGGTAGTGATAAATTCTAAACCAGGAGCCATTGCAAGAATAATTGGCCGCTCTTTCTCTTGTAAAAAGGATGTCGTTTGCAGAATTGTATATGCTTTATCGCAAACAATTTTATGTAGCTCACCTCCTGACATTGAAACCGCTTTATTTATCTCGCCTTTAGGTAAATAAGTTATCGTAGCCCTTGCTGCAGATTTCAGAAGGTTGTCTCTAACTACTTTGGCTAGATTTGTATCAGGACCAATCAGATTCATTTTAATTTCTTTGCGGAAACCACAAAGTAATAGGTTTTAAAACGTTTTTTTTGAATAAAGAAGACTTTTTTTAGCAAGAACGGTAAACTGTATACTGCTCAGTATATTAGGAAATACTAATCAATAAATTTGAAAATAAATATTGATGCGGAATTAAGGAGTGTACATCCTTTCAACCATTTTAGCTACATGTTATTAATACAAATTAGCCTTTCTTCTATTTTTATAAAATGCTTGGAATTTCAATGAGGTTTTTTCCTTGATAATCTTTACGGATGTTTGCTTAAAGACTAGTTTAAAATAGAGTTTTACTAAATGTATTGATAAGCAAAACATTTTTTTTTAAATATTTATTACAATGTGACATCTAGCATTTTTTATAGGAGCTATAGAGGGCAGAGTAAAAAGACGGGTGAAAGAGGAGGGGTATCCGTTACCTTTCGTCAATTACCTCTATTGCTTTAAGGTTATATTTCTTAAATAGAATTTCAGTTTTTTTATTTCTGTGAGAACAAAGGGAAGATATTCCAATAACCTCCCCACCTAATGTTTCAATTAGGCTCACTGCGGCTTTCATTTGAGTGCCAGTTTCAACCCATTCGTCAACCAGAAGTATTTTGTCTCCTTTTTTTATGGAAGATTTATTTATTTCAAGCGATTTTTGGGTGTTTGTATAATCAGAAAATGACGATGAATTAAGAACGGTATTATTAATTCCAGGGAGTTTTCCACCTTTTCTAATGCAAATTAACCCAAGGCTTTTCTTTTGAGCTAGAGCTGCTCCAATAATAAAACCTAGAGCATCAAGTCCAGCTATTTTTTCAAAGGTAATACCATTGAAAGGCTCTAAGAGGTCTTTTAGTAAATTTGAAAATACCTCAGGATTTTCAAAGATAGGAGTGACGTCATACCTGCCTTTTGTTTCTTTATTGATAAACTGATTGTAGTATTGGTATTCCATTTTTTTGATAGTCTGATTTGAATAGATGTGCTTTCTTTAAACTTTAATCAAGCGAAGGTAAAGTCAATTTATTATCACTATCAGTTAACCATTCTAATGTGAGACGGACGAATACATTTTTTTGATAATTATCTTTTTCAAAGAACAAACCTATGTCGCCATTAGATAAGACAGTCATGGATGAATAGGCAGAACTTCCTGCATAAATGGTTTTTCCATTTGTCCAGTTTTTCCCTTCGTCATAGCTTAATCTTATGGTTAAATTGTTACGTTCTTTGGTTGAATTAGCATTTGAAAAGAGTAAAATGTTTTGACCATCTTTTGATGGATATCGAATAATACTGGCATTACAACCGGGGTCTGTGAGTGAAGAATCGGGTATAGAAAGCCATGTAGCTCCTTCGTCGGTTGAGGTATGAATGAATCGGATTCCCTTTCCATTTATTCGACTATTTATCATCCAGCTACCATCCATGAGTTCTACTATTTTGGACTCATCTCCCGGTAAAATAGGAGTGTCAATCAAATACCAACTTTCACCATGGTCATCACTTCCAAAAACATGAAGACCTTTTTCTAAATTAACAATGGTGTGTAATAGTTTGCCAGTTTTAGTTTGTATACCTCGTCCTGATGTGATGAATTTGAAGTCATGGTGCCATTCAGGTTTTGATATTTGTGAAGTTATATCAATTGGTTTACTCCATGTTTTACCATTATCAGTGCTTTTTGTCACTTTCAAATAATAGACATCTTTTTCATTATCTAAATCCATGAAGTTAAAGAATAGCAAAATAGCTCCAGTGACTTTATCAAGTATCATGGATGGGTCTGATGCTGATTTTCCTAAAGGATAATCAACAATAGTTTCAATTTCTGACCAGGTGTCGCCATTGTCGGTACTTCGACGCATAACTATATTAATGTCATTGCTCCATTTTAGGTCGCCACATGAAGGTACCCTTTGGTCAATGGCGGCAATCAAATCACCATTTTCTGCAGTAATAAGGGCAGGTATTCTATAACAGGATATTCTGGCAGGTATGTTTGCAGTAAATAATTCCTTAAACTCAGGGCGTCCTTTTACTTTTTCGGATTGTGGATAGGCAACTAAGGCTATTGCGGAAAAAAATGTAAGTAATAATGTTTTCATAGGTTATGGTCTGTTGCAAACCACTTTTAGGAGTGGGTTTGATATAATGCTAATTAATAGCCGCAACTAAGCTAATAGTTTTTTGATGTTGGAAAAAATATGGGTACTTAGTTCTGAATAGCTAATGAGGAGAAATGCTATTGTTTGGTCGGTAATTCTGCGGCTAAAGCGAAGTTTTCTGAAGAGCCGGCTTTACGCTACAAGTCAATTCTTTTGCCATTCTAAATCCAAAACATCTTTTAGTGTTCCCAAACTTTCCTCTGATAAAAACCTAAAAGCAAGACCTATTAGGACATATCTTATGAATAGAGTTATTAAAGCAATTAGAACCACCTGAAGTGGAACAGATTGTGTTAGTAAAATAGACATTCCGATTAAGGGAAAACAAAAAACGATTCCTAATAAAGTTCTAAAAACACTATTGATTTCAACTTTTACAAATCCGGTTTCGGCATTTATTTCCCCAGTCATTACGCAAAAAGGACCCTTAACTACCTCGGAAGAAATTATTTTGAATTTATTTCCTTCTACCATTCCGCGAAATGATTTATCAGTATAATTAGAGGTCATATTTTCGGATTTCTCCGTTCTCCGAATCAATAGATGAAGTGTATCTTCTTGATCTTGGTTTAACTTAAATTTCCGCTTTTTGGTTGGGAAAATGTTCATTCAATAAATAGTGGTCAACTATGGTATATAGTCAGTTTTAAGGCATTTTTCGCTTGACAACACAGCAATCTAAGGTTTTTTTGATGCTGGAAAAAGAATTGAGAGCTAGATATGGATTTCTATTTTAAAGAAAATATTAGACACTACAGAGATAGCGTGACCCACATATCACTATCAATAGATTCTATGAAGCTATATTGGGTGGGTTTAAGTTGAAGATAATCAGTTGTTTATGCTAAAGTAGAGATGTTTGGGGTTTTCTAAAGTTTACTCTCTGCAATAAGTTTTAATAGAAATGTTTCCCGCTCAATAGACATTCCTTTTTTTTCGCTGGTGGCCATAGTCTTTATGTTATGCTCTATAGCTTCATGAATATTGGTCCAAACAGCCTTCATGCCGTTTTTAGTCTCGTAAGACTCCATTCTGGAAATACCAAGTTCTTTATTTACCTCGCAGGTGTAGCAATAAGAAATCATGTGTTGGATGTCATATTCTGGCTTATACCAAGGTCTGTACTCTTCGTAAGCTCCAAAGGGTTTTATGTTTTTGATGTCTACAGCTCCTGTTTCTTCACTAAGCTCACGCATCATTCCAGTGATTTTATCTTCGCCAATATCTAGGCCACCACCAGGAAGGCTGTAGTCTTCATACCTTTCGGTATAAAGAAGTAAAATGGAACTACCTGAAATGGCTATACTTCTAGTGGCTAGTCGTGTGAATATTGATTTATTATCTAAAGTTTTTACTTCAGGATGATAATGCGTTTTTAAAATTTGCATTGAGAAAGTCTCTATTTTTTTTGCAAAACTAGACTAATATATATGAAAAGCATTATGCTTTAGTTTTCATTTAAAATTGCAGTTTTGAAGGTACTATCATTCCAGTCCTTTCTTTTCCGGATTCCAAAAAGGTTTTGTTTTAATCTGCTTAGTTTCCCAGTTTAGTTCTTTCCTGAAAAATTGGTTTAAAGCCACACACAGTCTGCTGTCACCAGCAATGTAAACCATCTTTTTCCCTTTTAGCGTAGGTACGATTTCTTTTATCTTGGCAATGATTTCATCACTTGGATTTTGTTCTAATTCATAAAAATCAAAAGGAGAACTCCCGTCAATATCAGGGAATAGTTCACTCTTTTGCTGGCTGTAAATTATACTGGCTACTTGTTTATCCTTTCCTATATTACGGTTAATCATGTATAGATGCGAAAGGGCTGAAAGGTCGCCCACCATGATATAGCTGTCGGCAGTGTCGTCTGCCAAGAAATTTCCTTTTTTGTTTTTAAAATAAACAGCGTCGCCGACTTTACATGCCTTAACCCATTCTGAGCCAATTCCATTACTGTGCGTGGCTATGGCTACATCTAAAAAGCCTTCTGACTTATTTATGTCCCATATGCTGTAGCTTCTTATTTTGTCTTTCATAGCCACATCGTCTTTGCCTATGCCAATCCCCATTCTTAAGAAAGAACCAGGTATGAAATTGGTTTTTCTAATGCTATCACATTGCAGTCGAATTTTAAAAACAGACGCTGAAAGTACAACTTTTTCTGTAATAGTAGCCTCGTCTAAAACTACTGATTTTAGGATTTTTTCTAGTATGCTCACTGGTAAATTAAACTAGTTTTGTGGGTGTTCTTGTAAATAGTTCTCTATCATGGATAGTGGCGAATTATGTGGTCTTCCTGTTGCTTTTTCAAAGTCAGAAGGCACATCATTTACACCATTTTTAATGCCCTCATATATACCGGCTATGATGGTTCCAATAAAATCGCCTAAAGCAGCTTGACGTTCTTTTTTATATTCCTCAACAGAGACAGAAGTGTATTTGAGGCTTGTTTTATAAACCTGATTTATATAATCTGCCAATTGCGTTTGTGTGATGGCTTCGCCTACTAGGTTGTAAGTGTTTCCGTTATGGGCATCTTCTGTTAACATTTTGGCATATGCAAAACCTAACTCTTCTCTGCTGGTGTAGCCACACTTTCCGTCAGCGGCACAGTTCCTAATTTCTCCGTCTTTTACGTAGGTGTCTATATACTCTAAATCTGGTTCAATGTATATGCCGTTGCGGCCAATCACATAGTCAAGACCTGAGTTTATGACATCTTTTTCTGTCTGGCGGTTAGATTGTACTACGGGACTAAAAGCTGTATTTTCTTCATCACCTACAATACTGGTGTACACTATCTTTTTTACACCATTGTTCAGGGCAGCGTCTATGACATTTCTGTGCTGTTGAATTCTTTTCTTTGGCTCATCCATGCCCGAAACCAATAAGACTTTGTCTACACCCTTAAGAGCAATTTCAAAATCCTCAGGTTTGGTATAATCGCCTTTTCTAACTTCTACACCTAGGTGTTCGGCTTTTGAGGTGGTGCGGGCTATGGCTATTACATTTTCTTTTCCAATTTCCTTTATTAATGCTTTTACAATGGCGGCACCTAATTGTCCGCTTGCTGATGTTACTGCTATTTTCATTGTCTTTTATTTAGATTTGGTTCTTTTTTGCGAGTATATAATCGGCAAAATAGCCTTTGTTATCTAGTATCTTGCTTTGAATTATAAAATCCGTATTTTCAATAATTTTTTCAATAAGTTCATCATTATATTTTCTGGAAATTTCAGTATGAATTTTTTCTCCTTTAATAAAATGATAAGATTTTCCTATGCTTTTAATCTCTACCGTTTGATTGCTTGTGCTCACTATGAAACTCTTGGCTATGCCTTCTTTTTCATCATACTCTGGTCGGTGTTCAAAGTCGTTTAGGTTGAAATTACCTTCTAATTCATTATTAATTCTATTCAACAAATTATGATTGAATTTTGCGGTAATACCATTAGGGTCATTGTAGGCAGGAAGAACAATTTCTTTTGATTTTATCAAATCTACGCCTAATAATAACCTATCTCCGGCTTGGAGGTTTGCCCCTAAATTGTAAATGAATTCTGCGGCTAAATCGTCGGTCATGTTTCCTATATTGGAACCAAGAAACAAAATGATTTTAGGCTTTTTGCTCACTTTTAATGAAGCCAAAACTGTGAAATAATCACCTTGTTTAGTTTGTACAGCTACGTTTGGCAATTCCTGACTCAGGTCTTTCTCTAATAATTCTAAAGCATTTGAAGAGATATCGATAGGGAAATAGTCGAAGGAATAATTTTGAGAATCTAAAGAGCGAAGTAACTCTTTAGTCTTAGTGCCATCACCCGCACCTAATTCTATTAGCTCAAAATAGGATTCAGGTTTTAAACCTAATTCATTAATTAATTCTTGGGTTTTATTTTGAAAAATATCCATCTCGCAGGGAGTCAGATAATATTCTGGTAAATTCATTATTTCTACAAAAAGAGCGTCACCTTTTTTATCATAAAAATATTTTGAAGGGAGCGTTTTTGGCTTAGCGTCTAAGCCCGCTTCTACGTCCTTTTTAAATGCTTCTGTCATCTTATTTTACTATTCTTCTGCGGCAAGTAGCTCCCAAAATCAAAGATTTTTAGTCTTATACTATTTGCTAATACCTATTTCCTTAAGCAGGGATTGTTCTTCTCTTTTTACGATTTTTAATGAAGTAGCTTTTTATGGTAGGTATTCTAATCACAAAACCCACGCCCACTATTACAGCATATATTATCCATGTCTTTTCTAAAATAGCTACATGTAATATGCTTAAGAAAATGGCTCCATAAGCCAGACTTTGCAGCTTTTTCCATTTTGATTTAAGCCACTTCATCGATTTCCTGTTCGAAGTAAAAAGGAGTGGAATCAATATTAAAACAGCAACAAAGCCAGCTATGTAGTTAAATTGAGTAAAGGTTTCCTGAAAACCTTCTGCCCAAATAAAAATGATAAAGTGTAATATGCTCCATACAGCCGTTGCAATTCCCATGGCTTGCCTTACAAAAAGATTGGTAACACCAAAGAGAATAAAAAATGGGGTGCAGGTTAGCACCGCGGTCATCCATCGAATGGCAAACTCTCCCGAAACATGATATAACATTTCTAAAGTGTCTTTACCCTCACTTCCTGCACCATCTATTAGAGAAATAGAAAAACCATTAGTGAAGTTAATATCTATCATATTAAAAATCACTGCTAAAGGGAGTATGGCTAATATGGCGACAATCATCCAACCATAATTTCTTTTGATAAAACTCATATTATTTACTTCCTTTTAATGTTTCTAATTCCTTCTCAAGGGCTTCGGCTTTAGCCTTGAATTTTTCCATTGCTTTTTTGAGTTGACCTACTTTTTTTAAGGCTTCATCATCTTGAATAGCTTCATATGAAAGCTCTCCATTATTATCTTTTACTTTTGACTTGCTGCCGCATGTAGGGCAAATGGATACTAGGCTCATAATTTCTTTTATTTACAAATTTGTTCACAATATTCAATCTCTGAAAGGTAAATGTGATGCTTAAAATGGTTAATCTGAGACCTATGTTTACATATCCAAAGCATCGAAGCTTTTAAATAAATCACTTTCAAGGTTATATCATGCTGTTCACTAGGTCGCTAAAGTTCTTCCTTTTGTTTATTTTCCAGTTCATATGCGTAAGACAAATAATAATTTCTAGCCGGAGCATTGATTTGCTGTGCAGCCAGAGCTCTCAATAATTTTATCTTAGTCTCAATGACTTTTTGTTTTTCAAAGTCTGATTGGAGTAAATAGTCTGACAATTGTAATCCCCATTGATAATCGCCTTTGTCTAAAGCCGTTTTCATTTGCTCATAGATTTTAGCTTCACCTCCAGCAAGTGCAATCATATGTTTTGATTCCTGTATAGAAGAGAGAGGGGAGAGGTTTGTAGGGTTTCCATCGAACCAACCAACATAGTGCAAGAATACAGAACGAACTCCCCAAGGAACTGAACCATAAAACTCTTGTAAATTGGGCTGATTAATGAGTGAATCGGCCAATTTAACCTCATCAACGGTTTGTTGGAGTGTATATCCTTTGTTCATAGCGTCAATAGTTTGTTGATAGACGCTTAATATCGCAGTTGAGTAGTTCTTGAGATTACGATGAACAAGTGCTTGTCCTGTAAGTGGTCTGGTATGACCAGGAACAAGGAACTCAACAGGGTAGGTGCTCATTTTTTGTATTGATTCGCCCCAAGCTTTCACATCTCTATACTGTGAACCTCTAATTGCATAAAGGTTCGGAAATGATTTGTAATAGTTATCTCCAGTGAATAGTGTTTTTAAACTAGGAATCCATACAAATAGCTCATCATTGGTTTCTCCATTAGCTGCATGAAGTTCGAAATCTATGCCAGCAAGACGTAGAGTCTTAACATCTTTAAACAAAATGTTTGGTTCAATGTAGCCTTCGCCAACTCTATCGGCGGATGTGTTACCCGGACCAACACCTCTATTAATGACATCTTCTGCTGGTAAATCTCGTCCAAACTGCCTTCCGTTTCTTCGTTTTAATATAGGTTCTACTGGCGAGTGTTCTTGTAATTCCTCTTTAAAGCCTTCTCTAGCTATGACTTTAACGTTTTTGTTATAACCAACAAAAGCAGAAGCACCACCAGTATGGTCTTCATGTCCGTGTGTGTATATTATTGCTTTTACGGGTTTGCTACTTATTTTCTGGAATTCTTCAGCCACTTTTTCTGCAGCACCTAGAGCTCGAAGTGCGTCAATAATTACCACTCCATCTTCTCCTACAACCATAGAGGCATTTGACCCGTCATATCCTACGGCTACGTAGACGCTTTCGTTTAGTTGAATTATTTCGGGGGTGAATTCAGCAGATTGCCCTTTTAATTTTGTGATGTTAGGATGTTCTTGCTCCTTAAAATTGCTCGTTTCAGTCGTATTTTGGCATGCTTGCAAAAAGGTAAATCCTATTACAAACACAGTAAATAATTTAATGCTTTGAAATCTATTCATATTACGAATAATTCTCTTTGACAGTTGATTTATTTTCATCGTTTTCACTTTTAGTCCTTTTCAATTAATTCAGTTCAAGTTACTCTTAGGTCTTCCTTATTCTGGAGTGTTTAAAAATGTTTTTACAGGTGCTATGATATCCCAATGTTCTACAATCTTGTTTTTTTCAATACGAAAAAGGTCATAAAAAGCAACTTTTTTATCTGCCACATAACCTTCTGTAGCACTGAGTACTAGGTTACCCTCTGCAATTACATGATAGTTATTTTTAAACTTTATGACTTCGCCTTTTCGTTTCATTTTTAACATCCCCCATAGCAATCCGCTTACGCCATCACCCACATCTCTATTATGCTGAATGTAAAGCCCGAAGTTGAAAAACTTGGAAGCACCACCATCTTCTCTTATCATGCATTGGTCTATAAATCTTGTAATGAGAGCACGATTGTCGGCTGTTTTTTCCAATTGACTTGGAATGGTAGGTCCGTCTATTTCTGAATGATTATCGGGGTTTACACCCAATGAGTCATTGAAATTACTCCAATGTTTTTGAATTTGCTTTTGCTCAATGAGCATAATATCCCATCTAAAACGTAAGGTATCTCCAATCATTCGACTATGAATAGCCACTAAAGAGTCGTCTTGTAGAATTCTGATGGGTTCTATCTGAGAAAAGCTTAAATCCGAATTCCTTCTTTTTAAATAAGTTTCTTTTTCGCCGCCCCAGTTTTGGTCTCTACTATAAAATGTATTGCTTAAAAGCGTGTCAGCTTCAAGGCTTTCAATTTTAGGTGCTGTTACAAATCTATAAGCCAATTGCTTTTCATATGGAAGACTAGAGATATAATCATTTGAAAGTGCGGTAGGAGCTTTGTAAACAACTTTCTTGGAGCAACTTGTCATTCCTATTATGCAAGCAAAACCTATGAAATAGGCTAGGTAGTTTAGGTTTGTTTTTTGTATCATCATCTTGGTTTGAGATTTCTAATTTTGGCGAATAGTTACAGCACACTAATCAATACCACTTTGCCCTGATATTGAGACTCTAATTGATATTTCTCATTTTGGGCTACAGTAGCTAAAAAGTCTTTAGCTTCTCCCATATCTGCATTGTCTACATAAATAAGTGTTTTAGCATGGAAATTACCTTCAAGCATTTGGAATATAGGTAAATAAAGGTCTTTCCAGCCATCTAATAACAATAGGTCTACGGGTTCATTGAAGTTCTTTAATGTGTCCGTTGCATCACCAATTCTGACTTCAATAAGGTCGTTTACTCCAGCTTTTTTAAAGTGTTCAATTGCTTTTTTTGCTTTGGATTTAATTAATTCTGTGGTGATAATTTTTCCTTTAGTTTCACGCATACCTTGAGCTAAAAACAATGTTGAAATACCAAAAGAGGTACCGAACTCGACAACATTCTTAAGATTATTATTTCTTATTAGCTGTACTAAATCTTTCCCTTGTTCCTTAGAGATTGATAGGTAAGCATCTTTAAAATCGGTGGGATTAATGGGTCTTAGAATGCTTTTTGCGAAGCCTTTCATGATTTTAAGTCCATCATGTTTAGCATCATTAAATAGTTCGTTTATTGTACTTGTTATCATTGCTTTAGCTATTTAGTTTTACTTAAGGAAGGAATACCGACGAAGTCGATATTCCTTCTTTCAATCTTATTGAAGTATTAAAACCAATCTGCTCCTGTATCGCCAGGGAAAAATGCATCAGGAAGTGATAACAATAGGCCACCTTCCTTATAGTTTGGATATAACATTAGAAGCTCATCCACTACCTGCTGTTGAGTTGAGGCTTTTTCACCTCCAGAGATAGTTTTGGTTCCCTTAATAATAGCTTGTGCTGTTTCTAGATAAGCGATATTTTCATCGATTACTGTTCCAACATCTGAACGAGAGCCATTATGACCAACGAATAGGTGATTGTAGTCTGAGAAATTAGTTTTTAGAACATTTAATCCTGCAATCCAATTTGTTAACTCATCTTCAGAGTCCTTTGGCGTATATTCTCTAAGGTATTGATGTGTAAGGTTGTAAATCAAATCGCCAGAAAAAAGGACTTTGTGCTCTTCATTGTAGAAGTACCCATTTTCGCCAGTTTCGGCTTTTGATACTTTGCCAAAAGTAAACGTGAGGTCTCCTATTTCTTTAGAGCCTGTAACTCCAATAACAGTATTAGGATACATGCTCGTAAAGTCTGCGGTATTGTTTAATTGTTCTGCCACGGTACTTTCAGCGTAAAAATCTAAATTAGTAAAACTACCAGCACCTCCATAATGGTCGCCATGGTTATGCGTGATAATTACTGCTCCAGGCTTGTTAATGGCGTCAAAGTAAGTTTTTAGTTCAGCTGCAAAAGCTGGTGCAGGTCCTAGGTCTACCACTATCGCATTGTCTTCGGTTTCTACTATGGTAACAGTATATGGTGCTGCTGCAAAATCAAACGTGTGATACCTTACGGTGTTTTCTGTGATAACATTTACAACTCCTGTTGTAATCAATGAGCTAGAAGGTGCCTCTCCAAAATCAACGGTTAATGGTGAAATGGTATCATCATCATTAGAACATGATGTAATTGCGATAGCCAGTGTTAAGATGGCCAATAAACTTAATTTTAAATATTTCATTTGTTTCGTGTTTTTTATTACAATGCAAAGGTGGAAAAACACAAAACGGCTTAGCTTATCAAAATGAATGTAAAAATGGTAAATGTGGGAAGTGTTATGTTTTTTTTGCTCTAAAGTCTTTTGGAGAAACGCCCATTTTCTTTTTGAAAAATTTAGTAAAGTTGGTTACTTCGTCAAATCCAGTGTCAAAAGATATCTCTTTTAGGCTTTTATTAGTACTTACAATGGCACGCTTAATTTCTAAGACCACATAGTCGTCTATAAATGTTTTTGCCGTATTAATGGTAAAACTCTTCACCACTTGGTTTAAATGCTTTGTGGAAATAAGCAAGATATCAGCATAGTCCTTTACATTTCGTGTAGTAGTATAATTAGATTCGACCAAGTTTTTGAATTGTAAAAAAGTACTATACTGTTTTGAATTATTGTTTTGTAATTCGGTGTTTTGAGACTTACGTTCTAGTCTTAATAAGTATAAGTTTAATAAGGAAGCTACTATGTTTTTTTGAGCATAAGTGTTTTCCACTGTCAGCTCTTGGGTAAGGTCTGTTAAAAATGCTTCGTTAAGTGCTCTATCATTTGCAATAGGTGCAGAAATATGATAGTTATAGAAGTGAGAAATTAAACTTATTGAAGTTTTTGAGAAATAATTAAGAACAAAATCCTCAGTGAAAACTATTAAGAAACCATCGTATTGGGGATTTTCTTGGAAAGCATGCACTTGACCTTTCGCTATTTTAAGCACTGAGCCTTTCTGTATTTCATAATTCTTCAAATCAATTTGATGAACACCTGTGCCCTCTGTCACAATCAATAAAGCGAAAAAAGAGATACGGTGTGGCTGTAAAGGGTCGTGGCTGCCACTTTCCTCTATTCTTGGGAACAACTCGGCTAAACGTATGAATTCAAAATCAGTGGCACCTTCGCTACTGTCAAATGATAAATTTGGGATGTTATTCAATGGTTGTTTTTGCTTTATGTTAGGAACGCTTGAACTGAAATATAGCTTGTCAAAAGTTTAATATAACTAATGCCGTGAGAATAGAAAACCTACGAGCGTTTTCGTGCCGAGCCTTTTTTTGAAATTAGTTTTGCTCCGTTTGCTTCACTACCAAATTCCCACTGATATACGTTTTTAAACATTTTATATCACGCAATTCACTAGGCTTTGACTTTAATGGATTCTTATCTAGGATTATGAAATCGGCATATTTCCCTTTCCCCAGAGAGCCTATTTTATCCTCCATATTAATTTGCCAGGCCGCATTTATGGTTAAAGCTTGTATGGCTTCCAGTATGCTTATGCTTTGATTTGCTGCTATAGTATCACCTGAGGTGGTTTTACGCTCCACAGCAGTTTGGATTAAGCTAAAAGGATTACTTTCAAACATGGGCTGGTCGGCATGTAAAGAATACTTTATGCCGTTAGCGGTTACAGTGTTTAAAGGCAAGATGGTTTCTGTTCTTTTCTCACCTAAAATGTCAGACTTTAAAGCATCACCGTAGTAGTACAAGTGATTGATATGAAAACTAGGAGTAAGGTTTAACCTTTTTAATCGAGCTAGATTCTCTGAAGGAAATAATAAACAATGCTCTAATCTATGCCTAGACTTTGAGAAATCAAGTTCCTCTTCAAGTTCTTCAAAGGCATTAATTACTTCATTTATAGCCGCATCTCCTTGTGTATGAATCGCAATTTGCCAGCCTTTTAAATGATTTCCCTTTATAAAGGCCTTTAAGCTATCCTTTTTGATTAAGGCCGTACCCTTACTATCAATGGGGATATGCAGTTTCACATTAGTAAGCTCCGTGTTTAGGTAGGGGGCATTTAGGTACATAGTACCAATGTACGGAGAGCCGTCATACCAATGTTTAATACCTATAACATCATAGAAATCGTTTCTCTCTTGGGCGTATTCTGGCATTAAGTGTTCCATATCATGTCTCATGTACATAAAATGTCTTGGTCTTTGCTGTCTTTTAGGGAAAACACCAACTTTCTCCAAAAAACTTCCAAGCAAACTTGGTCTATCAATGGATAGATTTTTGAAAAGCATGAGTGGCTTTTCGTCTTGAATGGTAATTCCGGCAGACACAATGGTGGTATTGCCATTTTTAGCATAATCTGCCATCACTTTAGATGCGGCAGCACTCAGTTTTTTAGGTGTTAAAACTTCACTTTTTAAGATGTCGAAAAAAGGTTTTACGGCCTCCTGTTCTACTATGGAGCCATCAAGATTTCCATCTTGGTCTTTACCATAATAGCTATTTTCAGACGGGTTTGGTGTCGTTTTGTCAATTTTCACCAGCTGGAAAGCTTTAGTGTTTGCCCAATAACTGTGTAAACTTTGACTAAAGAATAGAACAGGGTTTTCTGGAGCAATTTTGTCTAAGTATGCAATGGATGGGGGTATTAAGTCAGGTACTAAAATTGGGTCAATTCCTTTACAGACAATCCATTCTCCTTTTTTACTCTTTTTGACAATGCTTTCAAATTCTGCCCAGACTTCATCATTTGACTTAAATTTAAATCCAGATAAGTCATGCATTTCAGACATAAACATACTGATGGAAAAGTGGGTATGAGGGTCAATAAAGCCAGGCATTACCGTAGCACCTTTCAAATCTACGTGAGATTCACTTTTTGACAAATAGTGTTCAAGGGCCTTATTAGAACCAATAGCAATCACTTTCCCATTTTCAATAAACATGGCTTCTGCAAATGCTTGATTTTGGTTTAATGTGATTATATGGCCATTTGAATATAGGGTAGGGGGCGTTTTCTTAAAATCCTGCCTAATGTATAGATAAGAAATAAATAGAACGGTTAGAATTACTAAACCAACTTTTAAGGCTTTTTTCATGCTGATTATTTAAGGCAGCTATTAGATTATTACTTGCCTTTTTGATGAGCAAATTACAATTAAACTAATAAGCCTCAATATTGTGTTTTAGATTTTAGTTAAGAAGTCCATCAATTTGATTTTGGCATCTTGCTTTGCTTTGAAATTACCTTGCTCTGTTCCGCCCAATTCATACTCATAAGCTTTTCCATCAATTTGAATGGTGTTAGTGCTATAATTTGAATGAGACTCAGGATTTGTTGAAATATTGTGCCCTGCATTATCATATTTAATATTCTGAAAGGAATTTTTAGAGCTGTTTACTGCCAAACGCTGTGCTATCATATCTGCCATGCGTGATGATGGCCATACTTTATCATCGTTGCCAGAAAATAGCAAAATAGGCCCATTAATATTTTCAACTTTGATAGCCGCTTGTGCTACCAAGTCGGTTTTTGATAAACCAGTCTTCCAATAGTCTAACATTTCAATTTTCTTAGAATCGCTTCCCTTGATTTTAGCCATAGGTACATATGGAATATCAAGACCTTTATATTTCCAGCTAGCTTTCAGTTGGTCGGAATTGTAAGGTAAAACGGTATTTGACCATGAAACAGCACTGGGAGCATAAGCCACCGCTCCGCTAATAGACTTTGTAAATGTAGAAGCAAGAATTAATGCTAGTTCGGCATTTCTTGAGGCACCCATTACTACTATTCTATTAGGGTCAACTTCGGGCTGTTTTTTGAGCCAGTTAATGGCGTTCTCAAAGTATTCTAATTCAATTTCCTCAGGCAATTTTGGTAATCCGTCTCTACCCGAATAAGGTATTGACAAGCCGACCATTCCTTTCTTAGCAAACTCTTGAGCCCAGTAGTCACCCCATTCTCCACCGCCAATTAGAACAACAGTTGTTTTACTTTTGGTGCTTTCTTTAGCAAAGTAGTTGGCTTGAAAACTGTCTTGATTTACAATAAGTGGTTTAATTCCAGTAAAAAGTAAACTATCGGCAATTAAGTACCCAATGATTAGAAATGCTGGTATACCAATGAAAGCAATGTATTTCTTCATGCTTGGCTCTCGAAACTTATTTATTTTCTTTCTTGATAATTTTGACAATGCGGTTAATGAATATTTCAGATAAATTCCAGTTGTACCCATTAAAGTCTGTGGTGTTCATAAACTGAACCACTACGGTGTCAATGTCTTTATGGTATTCTGAAAGGCACTGATAGCCCGGAAGGAGACCGCCGTGTTCATACTCGTATATGGAGGAGTATATTTCTTGTTCACCTTCTTTAAAGACGGAGCCATCATTTAATGCTCGCAAGAAAATGCCCACATCTTCTGCTGTAGCTATCATGGCACCATAATCATTGGTCTTTAAATCTTCCTCATAGCCTACGTAATAGCCACTCATAAGATCATCCATATTGATTTCACTAAGGGAGCTGAACGTGTTTTTAAGACCAAGTGGTATCAATATTTCCTCTTTGATAAATTGGTTATGGCTGTAACCCACTACTTTGTCAATGAGTCTGGAAAGCAATAGATAACCCGTGTTACAGTATTCATAATCTTCCCCTGGTCTAAAGTTGGCTGGTAAGTCCAATGCATATTCGAGTACATCTTTAGTACTATCTTGTGGCTGGTCCCAGAAACCAGGATGGTTGGTGAAAATGGGCATACCGCTCCTGTGCTGAACCATCATTCTCAAAGTGATTTCGTCAGCATATTCTATTCTGCCTACAAGCTCTGGAAAGTAATCTGCAAGGGTTTTATCTAATGAAAGCTTATTGGCATTAACCAATTTGGTAATAGCCACAGCAACATACAGCTTATTTATACTACCAATCTTAAATAAAGATTTTGGGTCTGCGGGAGTTTTATCTGCCCTATTTTTATAACCAGCTGCGTAAAATGCTGGTGGTTTTCCTGCTTGGTCTACATATACTATCATTCCATCAAAACCATAACCAACTGCTGCGTCTACCTGCTCTTGAACGGTGTTTGGTAGGGGTAATATCCAAGCTTTGACCAAAATCCAGGGTACAAAATATAAAGAGCCTATGCTGGCTAGAATAAATAGAATTCGGAGTATGCGTTTTGCTTGTTTCATTTTTAGCTTTCAGGCTAAGGTGCTTTCCCTTTATGGTTACAGTATTAGCAAGCTAGCAGCTTTTAGAGTAAATGTCAAGACCGTGGGTTTTAGATTGCCTTGAAATTATACGAGTGGTTTTAATCAGGGATGTAGTAGGCTAAATTGCTAAGAAGGGGGCCTCGCCTCTATATTCTTTTAACAAGCTAAAAGTTTGTGTGCTATAATGGTGTTACATTATTCAAGATTAAAATATACCATATTACAGCAGCCCAAAGCCATAGAATAAAGGCATAAATTATTCTAAGTAGTATTTTGGAAGTAGTAAGTTTATGAAGATAATGCCAAGCAATACCTCCCCAAATAAAGCCGAGTGACCAGAACATACCCGAAACTATCATGGCAGGCCAAACCCAATCACCATGCCAGTCATTAAGACTAGGATATGATTTAAATAGAAATGACACTGGATAATATAGTCCTCCGCCCATAGCTCCCATGCTCACAAGACCCAATACTGCAGATATGGCAAAAGCAAGGGCTGAGAATTTAGTAGTGTAGCTTAGAGACTTCCAATGTCTAATCATTTTTAAGATTTTAAGCAAAACAAATGAAATTTAGCTAAAGAAGGCTAATAGACGGCCATTTTGTCTGAATTATACACTTTGAAACTGTATATAATTGACAGTTTTATGAGGCGTTTGATGTAGAAGGCGGAAGTGGAAATAAAACAAACCGCTCCCCTAAGTTTGAGCTTAGAAAAGCGGTTTTAAAAATTGAAATTAGGCTATTTAATTAAGTAGAGTTTAATTACTAACTGATGTTGGGTATAAGAGGTCAGGGTTTACATTTTTACCATTGACAAAAAACTTCATAATACCTTCCCCTCTAGTGCCCGCTTCTTCGTCTTTATAGGCACCATTGTAATACAAGATTTCTATGGGGTAAAGACCTGCCTTTAAGAAAACGGCTGTTCCTTTAGGAGCAAGACCCGGTGCTGCCCTGTAACCGTCATTAACTATCACTTTTTGACCACCAATGCTTAGTATGGTACCATCATCAGAAGAGATATTAAATTCTATTTCTCCCTTTTCTGGAATAGCAATGTATCCATTGAAGCTAAAAAGACATTCGTCAATGTTCGCAAATTCTGTTTCATAGTACATGGCCAAACTTGTAGAATCTTCTTTTAACCATTTCACCATTGGCGTAAGCTCATTTCCTGCATAACTTAATCTAGTAGCAGTAAAAAGGCCATGTGACGGGGTAGTTTTCATTATATGTATTCCTTCGCCAGCTAAACCTGAAAGTGGGTTTCCTGATCTTTTCCAAAGACGACCAACTAAGCCTGTACCTTTTTCTGCTGGAATTTTCTCCGCTGCTGAGGGAAATATTAATGTTTTATTCAGCAAACTTGACGAATAAAGGCTTTCCGTTTTAACGGGAGCACCGTTTACCTCGAAACTAAAGACACCTTCGCCATATCTATTTAAGTAATCTCTCCAACTTCCATTGTAATAGACAATTTCTATCGGGTAAAGACCTGGCTTTTTGAAAGTCATTTTTCCATCAGGGTTTTTACCTGGAGCATTTCCGTGACCATCGTTATTGATAACTTTTTGTCCATCAATCCAGACCAAACAGCCATCATCTGAAGCAGCTCTAAAGTTTACTTCGCCAGCCTCTGGAATGGCTATTAAGCCTGTGAAGCTAAAAATACTACCATCTACATCTGGGCTTTTAGGTTTGTTTGAAAAAACAACACTGGCTCCATCTTCTCCAAGCCAATCTACCAGTAATGAGATGTCGTTTCTCTGGTATTTCATTTTGCTAGCCTTAAAGGTGGCATCGGCAGGTCGCTCGTTTATGGTGGCCATTACGTCACCTGCAAGTTTAACCATTGGCCCATTGGTATACTTCCAGTAGCGTCCGTCTAGTCCACTGCCTGCATCCTTTGGAATAGGTTGTATTTGAGCAAAGCTCATAGAGCTAAGCATGCCCAGCATTATCAATAAGGACAGTTTTGTTTTAGATTTTGAATACATATTTATTTTAAAGTTTAGGTTGAGATTATTTTTTGAAGAGAACTTTTAGGCCAATCAGTTTACTGTAATGACTATTCTAGCATATTTAGTTAGTGTCGGGCTACCTGAATCACTTACTTCGCATATCACATGGATGGTTTCTCCTGCTTTAGCATTTTGCGGTATGGTCAGTGATGCTTTGGCTTGCTTGGAATTTATGATATCTACATTGCCTTGATAGGTGTCAGCCTCATCATATTGCCACCAATTATAATATAAAGAGTCACCGTCAGGGTCGGTAGTTCCTAGAGCACTTAGTTTTACTTCAGTACCCGCTTTGGCGGTCAAATCATCCTCATGTTCAAGTTTTATAATAGGAGCGTGGTTGGCTTCTTCAAAGGATTTGACAGACCAATCTGCACGTGCTGCAAAATCGTTTTGCTGAGCTACAGACCAACGCCACATTGGTTTGAAAAAAGACAGCAAATTTGGATTGGTTATGTAGGAGTCTCCTTCGTTTAAGACCTTTCTTCCCCAAACCGTGGTCTTGTAATAGCGTCCTTCTGGGTGTACATAGCCTTCATAAGGGGCAGGGTCCATCCACGTATTATCGCGAATTTTAACAAACCTGCCACCCCAACCTCCCCAGTCGGGAGACTCCATGCTTCTTAGGCCAGTAGGAACGGTATGAAGGAATGCAGGCGAATCGCCCTCGGCTCTAAAGTCGCCCACAAGGTAAGTTGTGTCTTCACCATTATGAGCTTTGTAAAGCGAACATAGCGGTCCATGATTTTCTAATATGTTTTCTTTCATCCATGGAGCTTCAAAGTACTCCTGGTTTTCTTTTGGTTGAATTCTTTTCCAGCGATAAGCCAAGGCTTCAAATTGGTCAGAAATAATAGTAGGAATTTGATATTTCCCCCATTTAGGCAAAATGTAAGATTGGTAGGTAGAGTCTTGCTCAAAAATGAAATAGAATCGCATTTTTTTAGCTACTTCCTCCATTTTTTCAGGATGCTCTTCTTCTATGGTTTTTAATGCTCTTGCTATGGTATTAATGCCACCCCAAGCTTGTATCCATATTTCACTATCGTCTGTGTTATCCAGCAACACTTCTGCAATTAGCTGTGAACCTTCTGTAACCTCTTCCATTTCTCCTTCGGCACTTATGTTTCCCATGCGATAACGGTCATATAGATACGAAGGGCTAGGATAGCTAGCATCATGTTTTATTAAGTTAGGATATATCTCTTTATAAGCTTTCAAATAAGGCTCAATCCAATGGTCGCCAGCCCAGTCATGACCCTGCCAGTGGTATTGGGAACTGGTGGTAACTATGGCCTCAATATCCCACTCATTGGCATAAAGGAGGCATCTTACCATGGAGCACTCATCGTCTATTTCACCATCGCTTGTGATAATAACACGTGGTTTCTTCTCTGTGGAGGTAATTTCTGAGGAGGTTTCGCTGCTACAAGACTGAAACACAAACATGCAGGCTATTGCTATAGCTAATATGCTTGTCTGCTTATATCTAAAAGATTTTGAGATTTTAATTGACAGACAATCAATTTGGTAAGTCAGTTCTTCATGTTTAGTTAATTTTTGGACAAAATGATTTAAAGACTCCTTCTGAGCAGCAAGTGGCTTAAAACCTGTTCTTAAATAGGCAAGGGCAGGGGAAATTGAGAATTTCATAGGGTTTCGATTAGTTTCGATTAGGCTGGTAAATGTAAGTAAATACAATTATAACGAAAATAAACGAAAGTTAGTGGTTTTGTTTCTAGTACATTAATCTTGCTTTGTTTGTCTTTTTTCTGTTTAAGTTTAATTATCTGCGATAGAATTTTATTAAAAATAAATGCAAGATTCTTGCATTTATTGAAGCCTAATTACCATTACATTTGACGAATTTTTACAAACATATTTATGGAATTAGTCATTGCTTATATAGGTTTTATAATATCGGCTTATTCGGTGATAGCCAACGATGTTATTCAAACGCTTGGTACATTCATATCTTCAAATTTTAAAGTAAAGTGGTGGTGGCTTTGGTTTTTTGCCATTAGTATTCTAACAGCAACTCTTTGCTATGGTTGGTATATGAACGACGGCGATGTGTCTTACGGCAGATTAGCCAATATACCTTTACCTGAAAAGCTAGAGTGGTGGTACTTGTTAGCCCCCATTGCCTTGTTGGTCATCACACGTGTAGGTGTGCCCGTGAGTACCACATTTATGATTCTTAGTATATTTTCATCTAGCGTGATTATAGAAAAGATGATTTTAAAATCGATATATGGTTACGCTATTGCTTTTGTTTTTGCCATTTCGGTGTATGTGCTTATTTCTAGAAGGTTAGAGTCTAAATTTTCCTTAGATAAGCTCGACAAGCAAGCCAAGAAGCATTATTGGTTGGTGGCTCAGTGGTTTTCTACGGGTTTCCTTTGGTCTCAATGGTTGATTCAGGATTTTGCTAACATCTTTGTTTTTCTGCCAAGGAAGCTTTCTTTAGAGCAGCTTATTTTGGCTATAAGCTGTATTTTACTGATTATGGCATACATTTTCAGGAAACGAGGAGGGAAAATTCAGGAAATAGTCAATCAAAAATCAAACACGAAGAATATTCGTTCTGCCACCATTATCGATTTGATTTATGGTATCTTTTTGTTTGTATTTGGGAATATAAATTCCATCCCAATGAGTACTACTTGGGTGTTTATGGGCATTTTGGCAGGTAGGGAGTTAGCCATCACCTATTTACTAAACAAGTCAAAAATCAAATACACGTACATCATTATTGCCAAAGATTTCGGTAAAGTAAATATTGGACTTGCTGTGAGTGTGGTGATAGCGTTTTTGATTCAATATTTGAAATAATTTAAAGAGCTATCTGCCAAATATTGACAGATGTTTCAAATTAAATTGAATGCTTGGCTGTATTTAGTAAGGAATACCTGATTTAAGAGTTGAGAATGAGGCTCAAAAATTACTTTTTTTCTTGGAGGACTTTCCTTAATCCAGACAAAGTTGTGAAAGGCAACTCGGCTATTGAATTGTTTGCTAGCCACACTGGAATATTATCTCCAGGTTCGGAGTGGAATACATAAGTTATTTCCGTACTGTTTCCTGATGGTTTTAACAAGATATATCCTTCTGCTTTTTTCATCCGTACTATTCCTCTTTTCTCTGGTATGTAGTCGGGTATTCCATTGAGAGCTATTCTGATTCCATTGGCTGTAGTGGGGTCTATTGACATTTTATAGACCATGTCTCGATTATTATAAGGCCATGGAAATATTGTTTCCACATAATTATATTGAATAGCCTTTTCTTCTTTTAGGAGCTGTGATGTTTTAGTGAAGCCGTACCATTTAGTATAAGCATCAGCATTCTTTAGGATTTTAAGTATTTCATCTGGTGAGGCGGTGAGCATCATTACAGCTTTAAAAGATTTGAAATCGGAGTCTTTTTCCATCCTTGTATAGACTTTTATGTCTTCCTTATCTTTATCAATTTCCCATGAATTTTGTGAAAAAACATGATGTGAGGTCAGTAGAAGTAAGCAGATAAGGACTATTGAATTCATGTATTTAAATGGATTCATATATCAAATGGTGCTTTTACTTGCTTTGTAAAGTCGGAAGAAATAATACAAGAATAGAAGTGAAAAGATGAAGTCACCTATGATGATAATGAATACAAGCGAGTTTGCCAGTCCGGCCAGGTAAAAGTTTAGTAAGGAAATTGCAAAACCAATTTTACCAATTCCACCTACAATCACGATGCCGTAATGTTTTATAGGGTTGTAAGCCACTATAGCATAACCTACGAAATAGACTAGTGTAGTGCCCCAAGCACCTTGATAAATGGCATAAAAGAGTGGGTCGGTTAATTCTCTGTCGAAAAGTCCATTAAAAGTGTAGGCGGTGTTAAAATAGCCATAAAAAGCACCTATTAGATTCCATAAGGATGCAATCAGGAAGAATATTTTAAAAATAGTAAGCTCTTTGCTTTTCATTGGAATATAAGTTTTGTTTAAAAATTATATTGCAAATAAAGCGTACTAAAAATAACGGTGCATTTACATATGTAATTAAATACTGGACGCCATTTTCTTCCTAATTCTACTTAACTGGGTAGGGCTGATTCCTAGATATGATGCAATATGATATTGAGGGATTTCTAATTCAATTTTTGGATATTGGTCCTGAAATATTAAGTAACGCTTATCAGCATCTAGCATGGCCATTTCAAGTTCTTTTTTCTCGTAATTCAAGAAATAGTTTTCTGCAATGATTCTTCTTAATCGTTCTATTTCATAATTACCCTCCGAAAATTTTTCAATTTTATCATAAGATGCTTTCCAAATCTTGCAATCAGTAAGGGCTTGTTGGGCTACTTGGTTTTTCTGTTTACTAATCAGAGATGCATAAGAACCGATAATTGAAGGAGCAGAAAAAAAATGCTTGTTATACTCCTTCCCAGCATTATTAATATAATAAGCTCTTACAATTCCAGTTTCTAAAAAGGCGATTTCTTTAGCAAATTGACCTTTTCTTACAAAATAGTCTCCCTTTTTAAGCTCTTGAGAAACAAAAACTTCACTCATCATACTTAAAGTCTTTTCAGAAAGAGGGATAGTATTATTAAAGAAAGTGAGAAGGTTTTTCATAATATAGGGGAGTTGTTCATAAAGGTTAGCACGTGGTAATATGCACTTTTAACGTTCCTATTTATTCCAAATTTCTTTCCTTCAATATGCTTTTCAAGGCTTTGTTTTTAGGATTACTAAATGCTCTGAACAAGAAAAACAATGGGATTATGGCGAATAGTCCAAAATTGTTTTTGATAACACCGTAAATAGTGATTCCAATCATAACTCCGATAAGGGCGGCGTTCATGATAGAGTTTGATTTCATTTTTTTTGCTTTGGCTAACAGCTCTTCGTCTGTTAATTCGGATAGTTCTTTTTCTGTCATTAGGAGTCTTTTATCTTAAGAAATTTAGGCTTTTTGTAGTTAGATCTGGTTCACAAATTACAAAAAAAGATGGAATCGATATATTCTTTTTTGGGAGAAACGAAGAGTTAAGGTGTGGGTAATGTCAAATTTGAGAAGGCTGGCGAAACAGGTGTTTTTGACTATATTGTCGGCTAGTTTTTGAAATACTCAATTGGTTCAGATGAAACATTTTCATCTAACCCTAAATATCTGAATCCATTCTCTAGATGTAGGGAATTACAGTAAAAATAGAATAGTGCAAGTGTGGAGGTTTTCCTGCTGCATTCCCATTTGTTCCTACCGTTCCAATTATTGAGTATTGACTTACAAAAGATAAAGAAGACGCTTTTATCTCGTTTAGGTGTGCATAGTAATGTAGTCGCCATTTTAGACCAACTATCAGAACAAACTTCCTGCCCATGCCCATTTTTGCCGCAAATAAAACGAGGCCAGCTGTAGCAAAGAGTTAGGGTGTATGTAGTTACTTATAGAATTTTAAAGAAAGTCGGATGGCTTTCGGCGTAGATAATCTTGAATGTTTGTTTCTTCTGATTTTGAGGGGATGAAGATTGATATTCTTTACTGTTTTCTAAGCGGAAAGAGTTTTTAGTTTGTTTTAACTCTTCCAGTGGTATTCCTTGGGTGATGAGCCCTTTATTTGTCATAAACTGAAAAATAGCAAACTCTTTATGTTTTTTACTAAATCTGCCAGCCAAAGAAGATTGGCTTTCAAAACCAAGGAAGGTCGCTGTGGTTCTTACTGGGCTGTTTTTTAGAGCGTAGTTTTTTAGTTTGGTGTTTAAATTATTACTAATCCAAAACAAAGATATGATGATGGCAACTGTAGCTAAATAGACCCAAAGAGGGCCTTTGATAATCCATAATAAGGGACTTTGTTTAAAAGAGATTCCTTTTATGTTTTTTTCTAGTTTGCTAGTAAATCTAAAAAACAAGGTGGTGAGCCCAATTGCGAAGAATATAAGGCTAAACGTTTCTATGTTGCCCCAGCGTAGTATTAAATGTCCGTAAAAGGTTTTTAGAACGAAGCCTGAGAGAATTAAGATTATTCCTATTAACTGTCTTATCATTCTGTTGTGTGTACTGAGTATTCTAGCTTATGCTCCATCAAATTTAAAGACTTTTTTTCTTCAATGAAATAATTTTGAGCTAGTGGTTAAGTTAAGCAGGAGTGTTTAAAACCTCACTGGTTTTAAGCTTTGCGACCAGCCACTTTTATCAATCTATCAATGCGTCTTTTGTTCTCCTGTTGTAATAATGATGGATATAAGTTCATCAATACATTGACCAACATAATAATCAGGGCGAATAGATAATTGCCATTGAATACTTTTACTAGAGCGAAAATGGTCACGAAAACAAAACCGATTAAATGGCTTATCTCAGCCACTGTCATTTCTTTTCTAAGTGCCTCTAACTCTGGAAGTCCAATTTTGGTTTTTATTTGAAGCTTTTGATTAAAAAACTTGAAGGGGGTGTTCTTTACAATCCATTTAAAAGCACCAATTCCAATATTCTTATTAAGCGTTTTGCTTTCTATGATGTTCAGGTTCGAAATGCTTTTGTAGTATTCCGTTTTCATCAAAAGAGCATTTAAAATCATCCCTACTATCCAAGATATAAATGCTATTGAAATACCGAATGTAAAATGTTTGATAATCATATATTATGCTATTGCTTTGAAGAACTCTTCAGTTTCTTTTCGTCAAGTTTTCTTTGGTTATAATTGTCAAAGATAGCTCACAAGCCATAGGAATAGTGCTCTAGGGATATGAAATTGCTTGGTATTTATCCGGAGCCGATTGAAAATAAGTGGTTTATTGTGAACCTAGAGACTCACTGAGGGTTAATCGACTCAAATATGAGATTAATTCAAAAAACCAAAAACGTTGATGGTATTAAGAATAGGTTCAAGGTAGCATTTGAGGCTGCTTATTGACTCAATTATAGCCCGTTTAATGCGAAACTACTTTCAGTCCGACAATGGAGAAAATTAATGTGGTAATGAAAAACAAACGCCAAAATGTGGCGGGTTCATTAAAAATGAAAATCCCGACCAAAACTGTTCCTACGGCACCAATACCTGTCCAAACTGCATATGCCGTACCAATGGGTAGTTGTTTGGTCACTTTTATAAGAAGAGACATACTGATGACTAAGCAAAGTATGAAACCGCTGTACCAATATATTGATTCAGTTCCTGCAGCCTCTTTAGCTTTTCCAAGGCATGCTGCAAAGGCAACTTCAAAAAGCCCTGCAATGATTAATAATATCCACTTCATTTGTCATTAATTCCTTTTGTGTATTTCCCATTTCTGTTATTTTTTTTGCTGATTATCAGCTTTTTAATGGACAATTATAGCAACAGCAAGCTCTTTATTTCGAAAATTCATTTAAGATGTCCATTGCCTTTTCTGTGTCTTTTTTATCGACAAAAATATGGTCGTGATAATATGCCGCAACTACATTACAGCTTATTCCATTTTTGGATAATGCATTTGAAAATGCCGCCGTGAGACCAACTGCTTCTAAAGAGGAATGCACGGTAAGTGTAATCCAGGATGCCACAAAAGAGTATTCTAAATTGAGTTTGTCTGCAACTTCCTTTTCAGTGATAAGGGTAATGCTTTTTTCTTCTTTAAAAGTCATTATGATTTGGCTCAAATTTATTTGCTCCAAATTTTCTGTTTTACAAAATACAAATTCACCGGCATTGTGTTTAGGCTTCATTGACTTTAAAAGCGTCTCTAAGTTTGTTTCTCCACTCATTTTATTGTGCACTTTTACTTAGTTTTTTTAATTCATTTAAGGTGGCCTTTCCTACACTCCAAGCAGATTGTGGATTTTGACCAGTAACTAGTCTTTTGTCTGTCACTACGTGTTGGGTAAAGGGAGCCGACTTTTCGAAAATAGCTCCGTGTTCTTTTAACTTGTCTTCTAATAAAAAAGGAACAACATTCTCTAGTTTTACTTTAATCTCTTCTTCATTGGTAAATGCATTTACCTTTTTACCATCCACAAGGTATGCTCCGTTGCTTAGTTTAATATTGACAATGCCAGCAGGGCCGTGACATACAGCACTCACAACACCATTGTTCTCATAAATCTTCGCTGCAATTGCAGCAATTTCAGTATTGTCGGCAAAATCCCACATCGCTCCGTGCCCACCAGCATAATGAATGGCTACATAATCATCCGGATTTACTTCACTCGGCTTTTTTGTATTTTCAATTTTATTACGATAAATGTCGTTATCCCAAAATTTCTTGTTGATAGAATCAGTCATATCAAATGCATCTACAGGTGCTTTTCCACCTTTTGGACTTACAAAATCTATTTCGTAACCGGCAGTATGTAATACATCCCAAGGATGAGAAACTTCTCCGAGATAGTAACCTGTTTTTTCTCCTGTATCTCCTTTTTCGCTATGACTTGTAACTACAAAGAGTATCTTTTTTAATGCTTTTGCTTCTGTTGTAACCGTTGATTTTGTAGAGTTGGTTTCACTATTACAGCCTGTAAACATAACCGCAAACAAGAATAGAACAAGGAGAGCTTTAATTTTTATCATAATTTGATGTATCTAAATTTATTTGAAAATAAAGTTTTAGATTATTCTCTTCATTTTAGAAGATTGAAACAGTTTTAGCTGTTCAATAAAGAATAATGCTACGGTGCAAAAGTCCATAACATTATGAAGAAACCATTTAACAAATGATAAAAACGAAACCTATCTTATTTTTGCTCTAATTCTACTTAAACTAACTTGGGTAATGCCTAAATAGGATGCTATATGGGCTAATTGTACACGCTGAATAATACTAGGATAATTTTTGAGAAGTGCTAAATACCTTTCGGTTGCGGTATCAAATTGTAAAGAAATAAGTCGCTCTTCTGATTTAATAAGTTCTAATTCTGAAAATTTACGCCCCCAGTTTGCAATTTGAATGTCTTCTAAAAAGAGCTTTTGAAGTTGTTCTGTTTTTAATTCGTAGAGTTCGCAATCTTCCAATAATTCCACATCTTCATACCCTTTTTTATTATTGACATAGCTTTGCATGGAAACTATAGGGTTTCCTTCTCTACCAAACCAAAAAGTGATTTGATTATCATCGGAATATGCATAAGCTCTTGCTATTCCTTTTTTGATGAAATAAATACTTCTTTCAGTTTTATCTGCTTTAAATAAAATATGCCCTTTTGGAAACGCTGTTTCAGTTATTGACTCCTTTATTAAGTTTTTTGATTCAATACTTAGTGGATATATATTATCAAGAATTTGGTCTATTTCCATGTATTTATTAGGAGTCATTTTTTCGCTATCCAGGCTTGTCATCCGAGCTTAAAATCAGTGTTTATGATTCTGCTTTAATTGTAGACAGTGTAAGGTACTGAAAAGCGATAAATTTCCACTAAACCCAATAAGTTTCGGGCGGATAAGAATTCGCGTGAGATTTCTTGAGTAGATGGAACCAAGCAATTAGTTTTACTTGGTTCCTCTCATATTTATTTTGAATAAGCACCGGAAGAATAGGTCAATTCATAACTATGCGTATAGATTTCAAATACAATTCCAAAAGGGTCTTCAACATAGCACATTTTGAAAGGCTTGTCATTCGGATAGTATTCTCTGATTGGCATTCTTTGTTTCCCTCCATAAGCCACAATTTTATCAATGAGTTCTTCAATGTTCGGGTCTTGTACACAAAAATGAAATAGGCCAGTATTGAAAGGATTAAATTCAGGTGCTTCTTTGATGCCATTCGGAAAAGAAAATAGTTCTACTCCAATTCCGTCTGAAGTGGCTAAATGAGCTATTTCAAATTCTGACCAATCATTTCCGAAAACGTCAATGCACATTTGACCAATGGCAGTTTCTTTTTCCTTCTTGACTTTTGAGGGCTCCATAATAATATACCAGCCCATTACTTCTGAGTAGAATTTTACGGCTTCATTTATATTTGGAACCGTTATTCCTATATGTGAAAATGATTTTGGATAATCTTTGTTAGATGTCATAATTTATATTTTAGAATTCAAAATTAGACTATATTTACCCTGTTGGCAATAACTTACCGAAAAGTAGTATAGTTACTAAAACGAGTAAAATAATGATTATCAACTATATAAATTTTATATTTTGAATGAAAAGATTAGTTGTCCATTAAATTATACAATGAATTTAATAGGGACAAAATGGAAACCTTTAGTTCTATTTCATTTATTAGATGGCGGTTTACGTTCAGGAGTGTTACAAAAGAAAATTCCGGGCATTTCTAATAAAATGTTTACGCAAACAGTAAGAGATTTAGAAAAAGATGGGCTTATTTCTAGAAAAGTCTTTCCTGTAGTTCCTCCTAGAGTGGAATACAGTTTAAGCATTAGAGGTAAATCACTTGAAAATATTTTGAGAAGTCTGGATAAGTGGGGTTTGGAAGATTGTCAGAAATAAATGTGTTTGTTTCTAATTTGTTGGTCAAATTATTCAAGAATCAGCTTTATCCTTAACTGTTAGTTAGAAAACTGTTTAAGCTCTTATTCAGTATAATTAATGACAAATTCGAACTACTCACTTCCTAATTATATGGGGTAGATATGCAGCTTTAAATAGCCATTAATTATACGTCTTATTATTTCCCAGTAGACTTATTAAGAATTGGGTTTCAATTTTTCGGAAGCCATTTTAGTGCCTTCTACTCGTGCCGTTATTTTTGCAAAAGCGGTATCTCTGCTTGTAGCTAAATCATCACTAAATGGAGAAAAACCACAATCATCGGTTGTACCTAATTGATTTACTGGAATGTATTCTGCTGCAGTCATAATTCTGTCATAAACCATTTCTGGTGTCTCTATTTCTGCATTAATGACATCAATTACTCCAACGTAAACTCTTTGATTAGGGCGAATATTTTCACCAATATGCTTCAAGGCTTTTGAAGGATTTTTTTCATTTGCCATTTGCATGTAAAAGTTTCCAGAATTTAGCGTTAAGAAAAGTGGAATCAGTTCTGCATAATCAACATCCGCACTATGCGTACTGTCGTGGTCTCCTCCTGGGCAGGTATGAAATCCTATTCGCTGTCGTTCTCCTTCTGTAAAACGAGTTAATACTTCGTTGTTTAAGTTGATAAATTGTTTTAAAAGAGCTTTTGAAGGGTCTAGTTTTAATGCTAATCTAGCTTCTGTAAAATCCACTTGAACATGATGTACACCGTTATCAAAGCAACTTCTGATATCGGCCGCAGCTTGATTTGTCAAATCGCTTATAAATTGTTCTTGTGTATAATTAGGAATGCCTTCTTGTGGATACAATAAACTCATGGCCGATGCCGAAATAACCGCTTGTTTTAAAGGACGGGTTGAAAACTTTTTTGCTCTAGGAAGGTAACTACCAGCATACGTTGAATATTGAAAAGGACCTGCGGTTAGTTTAGGTAGTTGGCGAGCATGGCCGTCTTCAAAAGGAATTGAAATTCCATCATCGGCTAAATTTGTAAGTCCATCTAGTGGATAGGTAACAAAGCTAGATTTGGTTTGTTCTCCATCAGAAACAATTGGCGATCCAGTTTTTTCCATACGAGTTATGGTATCCCTAACCACTTCGTCAAAAAGCTGATTCATTTTAACTTCGGATAAGTTACCTTTTGAAAAGGCTGCCATTGCTTCCTGTAATTCCTTTGGGCGAGGAACACTTCCTACAGCTTCTGTTGGGATTAGATTCATTTTGTAAAAGTTTTTTATTAATTAGATTGTTTAGTAGATAAGAAGAAGCCTGTTTGAGAATGCTAACTTCTAGCTTAAATCGAAAATAATAAAAAAAGCACAAACCTTATGGCTTGTGCTGAAACAGCTCTTTTTTAAGTGCTGTGTTATCTGTTAACTTTTGTACTAGGCCTTACTTTTTCCGCTATTGGTAGGTTTTGTAAATTGGGAATTATTCCAGCTGACTCGGTAATGCACTTTCCCAACCGCCAGCAAGTTTTACAGACAAGTTTTCCATGGTTTTGCTAAGAGATTTATGACCAGCAATATTAACCGTTTCATTCGGGTCATTTTCTCTGTCAAATAATTCTATATCTTTCAACTCACCTCTGGTTCCTGTATTATGGTTCCATGTGTACCATTCTATGTAATGATATTTTTTGGTGTTTAAGGAATAACCCATATACCTACTTCCATCAGCCGAATGTTGTGGTCTACGATGAAACTGACTAAATGCAGCAGCCTTCCATGGACGTTTAGGGTCCTTTATCAAGGGAACAAAACTTGTTCCTTGCATGTAATCAGGAGCCTCTATTCCTGCTATTTCACAAAGTGAAGGAAACATGTCTATCAATTCAGTTATTTCAAAAGTTTGAGCCCCTCGGTTTTCTTGGTTTGGATATCGAATAATCATCGGAACTTGAAGATCAATATTATAGTTGCTCATTTTGCCCCAACTATTATGGTCGCCAAGTTTCCAACCATGATCACCCCATACTATAATAATGGTGTTTTCATAAATCCCGATTTCTTTCATGTGAGCAATGAGATTTCCAAGTAATGCATCCACATAACTGACACTTGCGTAGTAGCCATGTTTCAAAATCCGTGAAGTGTCTTCATTCATTCGGAAGGAAGACTGAGGGTGACCGATGTGGTTGAATCCTTCATAATGTCGTAATTCATACATCGAGTTCATGGTATAACCCGGAGCATTTTCTGGTACGTTTGGGTTTGCAGCCAATGGGATTTTTTGTGGGTCGTAAAGGTCCCAATATTTTTTAGGTGCCGCAAAAGGAAGATGTGGTCGGAAATATCCTAGACCCATATAAAAAGGTTTGTCCTCTTTAGCCAGACGTGTAAGTGTTTTTTTTGCTAGTTCGGTTTGTGCTCCGTCATAATACATGGTATCGTTAACGGCTGCGGCTTCCCAAGCTGGTCCAGTATTCCATCCGTCCGCGTACCTCACAGGTCTGAGTTTCAATAATGAATCTCTCTTAATAGCTTGTGAGCGATTTACTTCTTCGCTTATGTAAAATGTTTCTCCATCTCTATTTAACCAATCTTCTTGTACATATTGGGCAGGACGCAAATCTGGCTCATCCCAAGAAATGGAGTCAGGCATATAGTTATGAAAAATCTTACCAATGTTAACGGTATGATAGCCAAATTTAGAGAAATGCTGCGGCATGGTCACCGTATTTGGATTGATTTCGCGAAACTTATCTCCAAGATGCCAAACACGTGTAGAATCAGGTCTTAAACCTGTCATTAAACTTGCACGTGAAGGGGCACAAACGGCTACTTGAGAGAAGGTTTGTCTAAAAGTCATTCCTTCAGAAGCTAGTTGGTCAATATTTGGAGTAATGGCAACGGGGTCTCCATAAGCTCCCAAAGTAGGCCGAAGGTCATCTATGGAGATAAATAGAATGTTGGGCTTTGCGGCGTCTCTATTAGGGCTGGTACAGCTAAATATTGTTAGAAGAGATAGGAGGGATGTGCAATATAAAGCGTAATTGATTTTCATGGCTTTTAATAACATTATGTTTTATTAAATCTTAAGTTCGAGTTTTGGCTGAGCCTAAGTTTTGGATATGGTTATTCGGATAGTAAAAAGCGATAAGCTCTCAATTAAGTAGAATAGCACTGAATTTTCAAAACCTTTAAACACCCACAAACCTAGACACAGGCTACTTTTCTTTTTTTATGTTTTCTAAGGCATTAATTAATGGTAGTAATTCTCTTTCATGATTTTTTATTCCCATGTTTCTAGCTACAAATAAAACAATAAAAAGGATGATAGTGGAAAAATGAAGTAAGACGCTATAGAAACCTGCTAATTCATTAAATGCACCTAAAAAAGCAATGTTTAAAGCTAAAATAAAGAGGATTATAAAAACCATTACGTTAACTTTTATAAGTAGCATTTTTTTTCTCAAATATTCAATTTGCTGTTCAATAAATAGGTTAGTGTTAGCATTACTCGCACTAACGCTGTTTCTGAAAAGAGGAACAAGAATGATTAAAAAACCTATAAGTAATAAGATAAACGATAGTATATTATAACTGCTAAGAGAAAGGTGTGTAAACATTGAATACACTGCAAATATTGAAACAGAAAGAAAAAGGAGTTTTTGGAACTTAGTGATTTTTTCCAGTCTATTTAACTGCTTTGATAATATATCAATATCAAGATTATTTGCTTTTTGTTGGTGCCATATGTTCTCCCAATTATTCATTTCATTTTCCATAACTGTTCATTTTTTTAGTTAAGGTTTTTTTTATCCTATTTATTTTGACACCTACATTAGATGTATTCATTCCAATAATTTCTGCTATCTCAGTGTAACTGTTCCTTTCTAATAGTAAGCTTATGATAATTCTATCCTTCTCTTTTAGCGTTGATATTTCTTGATATAGCCTCATAACTTTTTTGTCAGAATTAATGCTCTCACTATGGTCAATAATAAATGTTTCGTTATCAATATCAACTTGATTGATTTTCTTATTTAAAGCAGTTCGTTTGCTCACGAATACAATTGTTGTATTGGTCGCTATTCTATAAATCCAAGTGTTTATTTTACTCTTATTTTTAAAACTGTCTAAATTATTCCAAACCTTTATATACACTTCTTGAAATAAGTCATCGGCATCCATTTTGTTTCCAGTAAAACCCAAGCAAAGTCTATAGATTTTATCTTTTGAGTTTTCGTAAACATTTTTGAATTCTACCTTCTTATTCGTCATGTAAGGCTCTATTTCATTAGCTATTTGTACTGAGCTTTTTTGATCTTAGAATTTTGAATATACCTAGTAGCATTATTCCTAAAGCTATTCCAATCAGTCCTCCATAAACCCGGTCTGATATTTTCATAAACTGATGAGCAATTTGTGTAACCGACATGAATAATAAGCCAGCGATGATTATTTTTTTGAAGCCTAAGTTCTTCATTTTTTACTTGTTGTTTACCCTTTAGATTAGTTTGAACAAGATTTATTACACTTTTCGATAATTATTTTTTGGATTAGGCTTTTGGTCTGAACCTAATGGTCAGACCTATAATTCATTTTCTTAAATCCTCAGATGTAGCCAATGCAATCACTCTTCCGCTATCGCCTACGGCATTATAAAAGTGGTAAACGATACCATTCCATTTTATTACCCAGGGTTTATGGGCATACTTCTTATCATAATTTACTGAAGGGGCTATCAAGTCTTCTCCTTCCCAATCCGTCCAATTTATTAAATCGTAGGAGCAGGCAAATCGTTCAAATGCTCCGGGTTTCCAGAATGCTCCAAAATAGAACATAACATAAGTATCACCAATCTTTGTAATTTGTGCGTCGCCGCAAATACCCTTTCCTTTCGTAATTACAGGATTTTCACCATATCGTTTCCAGGTACGCATATCGTCAGATACAGCCATGGCTATGCTTTCATAGTTTGCCGTATCACCCTTAGCATTATAATACATCACAAATGGATGCCCCGTATGATTGCTCTTGTCGCGAATCACCAAGCTTTTGTAAATAGTTTTGTTGTCAAACCAGCGGGAATCTTCATCTTCTGGAGACAAAAGAGGGGCATTGTTGGTATTCCATTCGTCAGTTTCTGTTAGCGTAGTGGAATTAGCCAAGCCAATTTTTAATGTACCAGCTTCGTAGCCTACTGTATTTCCACCCAAGTAGGTCATCCAGTAATTATCTTGATATTTTTCTACAGAATAATCACCGCCCCATTCTGTATTAACAAGTGATACATAGCCAGCTTTTTGATTGGCATCCCAAGTGTTTTCTGTAAACGACAATATTTTCCCTTTTGATTCCCAGTGGAGCAAATCATTACTCTGAGATAACCAAGTTTCATAGCCTTGACCATCAAAAACAATGTAGGTCATATACCAAACATTGTCTTTTCTGAATATAGTAGGGCTATCCACCAATTTTGTGCTATCTGGATGCTGAAGAACGACCCCATATTTATAGGGAGTTTTAATCTCATTGAAAATTGACTCCATTTCTTCCTGAGGTACTGCCTTATTTAATGAGTTTTCTGTAGTTTGTTTACATCCAACTAATGTTATGACTGCTAATAGTAATAAGTTTTTCATTTTCAATTGGGTACAGCTATAATGCTAGTTTTGAAGGTCAGAATTAATTGTGCCAAGTACCAAAGATAAGATTCTATGAGATGATAGCTTTTAAAATAGGCGTTTTTGAACACATTTTTTTCTATCATTTTTTAAGAGAGTTTGGCTTTTGGTAAACGTTTGCTTATCAACCATTTTATAGAGAAAACTAAAATACTTAACCAAGCAAGGGTAGTTAACAAGCCTTTTAAAAGCGTAAATGAGCTAGATATGAGAACAAAAGAAGTTGATATGTCCACCGATTTTGTAATCATTAAAATGATACAGATGTTTTCCAAGTAATCAAATAACATGGCTAAGAATGGAACTATCAATAGTATCGAATTTAGACCATTTTTGGTTTTGGTAAGACCAATTAGTCTGAATAATAAACTGCTTAAGAAAAGAGCTAGTAAGAAAGGGTATAATAGGTCTAAGAAGGTTAATTGAGGAAAGAGATAAAGGTTTCTGGTTTCTTCGTTTATATTATTTACGATGGAACTAGCTTCTGAAACGGAGTATCCAAAGCTTTGTAAATCAAAAGCTTTAGTGCCAATTTGACTATTGATTATGGGAAATGTATAAGTCATCATCAGGAGTAAAACTACCTGACTCGCTACCAATAAGGAGCATACAGACTTTACAGAAGTTGTTTTCGAAATTAAACGATTTAAAAAAAGCATTTTGATTCTATTCTGATTAAAAGCCAAAGGTCTTTATCACAAAGTAGAATTCCATTAACAAATGATAAGGCTTAAGATTGTGTTCGTAACCTGCTTAAAGAAATGGTGGTAATTCCGAGGTAAGAGGCAATGTCAGCGTGGGGAATAAGGTTCTCTATGTTTGGGTATTTAGTTCTTAACATTTGTAATCTTGTTTTTCCAGGAAGTGAAGCTAAAGCAATTTCCTTTTGCACCTTTTCCATTAATTCATTCCTTAAGACTGTATTGCCAAAATGTCTAACTTCAGGGTCATCAATCATTAGTTTTTCAAACTCCTCAGCATTCATGCATGCTAACTGTGAATTTTGCAGGCAGCGGATGTTTAGTATAGATTTATTGTCTTTGTTCCTGGTGGTAAAAGGAGATATGATGGAGTTTGACATAAAGAAAGATAGGGTGATATCTTCACCTTCTGGGTTATAAAGAAAGCTTTTACAAACACCCTCTATTACAAAGTATTCCAAGTTGTTTCTTTGGCCTTCTTTAGTTAATAATTCTCCCTTTTCAAGAGTTATGAATTGAATCAGAGCTAGAATTTTATCTATTGATTTGCTAGAAATAGGGGCAACTGAGGCGATAATGGCTTTGACTTTATCTTGCATATTTTTTTAAGTAAAATGGCTTTAAAGACATGATTGATTGCCTGGTTAGTTTGAGGCTAAGGTTTGCAGCTTGCAAAACTTGCTGAAGAATAGTGCTTATTTTCAATAAAGCACTATTTTCCCATACTACCGTTGTGTCTTCCCTTTACGCAGAGTTATCCAAATTAGAATGGCAGAAGCTAATGTCAATAGCGTGAAGTATTTCTCGAAATTGGTTTTTGCAAAAATGTTCCCAATAGTATTCAATCCAAATATTATAACGAATATCCATAACGTAATATTGACAACTTTCATTGACAAAAACGCTCTTATGTATTGCCCTTTTATTAAAAGGATAAAACATAAAAACAGATTTATCAAAATAGAAACAGTTTCAAAAACATACATCTCAGTGTCATTTTTTAATCTTCCTCCCCAAGTGATGTCGTATGGTATTATTTTCAGGATAATACTTAAATGAAAAAGTATTACTGCTGTAAGTATCCATAACATTATTTTAATCGCAGTTTTCGAATTCATTCTTTTCTGAATAGTTTCTTTGAAAGTATCGTTTTCATTCTTAAAACCTTCTTATCTACTAATTAACAAACTCTATTTGCTTCCATTCAGAATCAATGCCATCATTTTTTTGAGGTAGGCCGGGTGTACTTCTACCTTCAGTTATGTAATTAATAAGCAATGTTTTTAGCTCCTCTACCTTTTCAGTATTTTTCGGATATAAATTGGTGGCTTCGCCCGGGTCGCTCTTTAGATTATATAGTTGATATTTTGGTAATGAATCAATAACCGCCTTATTATTTGGTTTTGGAAAGCTCCAGCCACCAGAGCCAGGACACATAATAAGTTTCCAGTCGCCTTTTCTGATAGCAAAACTCCCATTGATAGAATGATGCACTATGGCTTCTCTAATAGGTTCATCAAGTTTAAATAAAGGTGCGATATTATAGCTATCTTCTCCTTCATTGTCTGCCAGTGAATACCCCACTATACTAGCAACTGTTGCCATCAAATCGGTGGTACAAATGGTTTGCTCAGACAGCGTTTCTTTCATTATTTCTTGCGGCCATTTGACTATAAAAGGTACACGGTGTCCACCTTCAAAAATATCAGCCTTATGCCCTCTGTAAATGTAACTTGGGTAGTGACCTTTTTCTTCTAGCTCCTCCATGTGTGTTGCAGGTGAGCAGCCATTATCACTTGTGAAAATAACAATCGTATTATTCTCAATACCAGCTTCTTTAACCACTTTTTCTAGTTGCCCCATGTAGTTATCTACCATCATCACAAAATCGCCATAAGGATTTAATCCACTCTTGCCTTGCCATTCCTCTGTTGGTAAAATTGGCGTATGTGGAGAGGGGAGGGCTAAGTATAAAAAGAATGGGTTTTCCTCTTTGGATTTTTCTTTAATGTATCCAAATGATTTACGGAAGAAATTAGGTGTAACATCATCATGGATAAAATCACTAGAAGTAGGTCCTTCTCGCCACCACGAATATTTACCTTTATTAACAGATATGGTGTCGGGTATTTTAGTGGGCATACCATTTTCCACATATACATAAGGTGCCATGTCTAAGGAGCCACTGTGGCCATAAGAGTAAGTAAATCCTAATTCTTTAGGGCCATTCTGAATGGGTTTTGAAAAGTCGATATTATCAAAGTCTTTTGGGTCCCAACCTGCACCACCAGAAACTTCAGGATTCTTTTGTGCCCAATCCCATCCTAAATGCCATTTACCAATAAAAGCCGTGTTATAGTTTTTTTGTTTTAATAAGGAAGCCACCGTAGTTCTTTCGGAAGAGATTAAAGCTTTAGAATTGCCGGTAAGTACGCCAGATTTTAGCTTGCTTCGCCAATTATATCTCCCTGTTAAAATACCATATCTGGTAGGAGTACAGACCGACGATGAGGTGTGTGCATCTGTAAATCTTATGCCTTCAGAGGCTAATCTGTCTATGTTTGGCGTTTGAATTTTACTGTTTTCATTATTTGCAGAAACATCTCCATATCCCATATCGTCTACCAAAACATAAATGATGTTTGGTTTTTGGGCTTCTTCTTTTTTGTTGGAACAACTACTGAGAATTAGTAAGATAAGGGGAGTAATGGGAAGAATCTTAATTTTCATAATTTCTGTTTCCGTGAGTTTTAATGGTAATGGTTGGTTTACCCGCACCAAAAGGTGCTGATATTTTTCTTTAATCTGCACTAAGCTAATAGGTTTTTAATGACCGTCAAATGGTTTTGTGGCTTGGTATATGAATTGACAGTTGATGTGAAACCAAATATTACCCTAAAGGTTAGGAAAGTTGAGTAAATACAAATTCTAAGAAACTACAATTATTGTCAACATATTTGCCTACTTATGATTAGTGTCAGAGGATATTCTTATGGTTTTAAAGCCTTTCTAAAGTAATTTATAACAGTCTTAAGGCCGCTTTTGGTTATTTTTCTTAGAATTGGCACCTATTTTCTCATCCAAACTTAGGTTTCTAGCTATTTATTAAAATTGTGAAGATTCAGCGATATCAGTATCTGTCTAAGAACTAACAAGAAAATGAAAGGTCAAAGTCTTCTAAGGAATGAAAGAACTTGGGAACGTTTTTAGTCAAACAGACTATTTAGAGTGATGATTTTTTTCTAATCATTGCCGGCAATCTGTTTGACTTGGTATACGCTATTTTTATATATCCTTTTTACACATTATGGCTGTTTTAACCATTTTAGAATAGCCTGGGTAGTTTCTTCTGGCTTTTCTTGTTGAATGCAATGACCACAATCAAGACTCATCACCTCTGCATTAGGGACAAAATCTGTTAAGCCTTCAAACTTAGGAATCATATCTTGCTCGCCATATATCATAAGCGTATTATGGGGTATGATTGGGTTTACATCTGCCAGTAAATGCCAGTTTCTGTCAAGGTTTCTGTACCAATTTATACTTCCGGTAAATCCTGATTTTTTGAAAGCGGAAACAAAAACGGCAAGCTCACTTTCGTTCATTATGGGTTCACCCAGTGCCTTTTCTGCTTTTGCAAGATTAATCATCAACATTCCTGGCTCAGGCGGTGCCAAAGGAACATTCTTGCGGAATAAATTGCTAAGAAACTGAGATGTGTTTTTATGTAAGATAGCGTCTGCAACTCCCGGCTGTCTATTAAAGTGAACAAAATAGTTATCCTGCCCAAATATCTCTTCCATCCATTCAATCCAAGGTTTTTCTCCACGAACTTGATAAGGTAAAGCCAAGTTTATTATTTTATTTACGCGATTTGGATGCAATAATGCTAGACTCCAAACAACGTTTGCTCCCCAGTCATGACCAATAAAAGTGGCATCTTTATAACCGTAGTGGTCTAGAAGTGCCACAAGGTCACCAGTTAAATGTTTAATGTCATATTGGTCTACTTCGCTTGGAGAAGAAGAGTTACCATAACCACGCTGATTAGGTACAATAACATGGTAGCCTGCTTTGACAAGAGCGGGTATTTGGTGACGCCAAGAAAAGGCATGCTCAGGGAAACCGTGACAGAGCACTAGAGGTTTCCCAATATTTTGTTGACCTGCTTCAAAAACTTCGAGTTCAATGCCATTGACCGAAATCATACTTGGTTTTGGAAATTCGCTTAGATTAGGTCCAGCGTTAATTACGTTTGTCATTCTTTTTTCTGTTTAAAAATTAATATGATGCAAACGTAAAATGGAGCGGTGACAGCCTTATGGCAAGGGTCAAAAAGAGTTAATGATATTTGTCAAAATACTCTTGTAAAGTCATATTGTGAGGTTCAAAGTTCTCCGACAGAATTTCCATTTTTCGAATTCTATCTGGTCTAAAAAAGCGAAATTCTTTACGCAAACGGCAGTAGGCTACTAAATACCAATTTTCAGAGTTTAATATGGCAAATGGCTCTATAAGTCTGCTGCTTACCGAATTTTCCTTGTTGATATATTCTATTTTGACAAGCTTATAATTGGTAAGGGCATTTTGCAAATCAGATAAATTATTACTATTTCTCTCTTGATTTTTTACTTGATTATACTGCGTTCTATCGGCAAGCAAATTTGCCTTGTCTTTGATGCTATATTTTAGAATTGATTTTATTTTATCAATGGCTTCGGAATAATCCTGTACAAATGAGACATCCTTACTTTTGAGTACTAACTGTTCTGCTAGTATTAAGGCATTTGCTTGCTTTTCGGTGAACATAACAGGTGGAATTCTATATCCATCCATTAGGGTATAGCCTTTCCCTTCTTCTGTCAATACAGGAACACCTGATTGTTCTAATGCTTTTATGTCTCTGTAGATGGTTCTTTTACTGATACCAAATTTACTGGCTAATTCGGAAGCAGTAACAATGCGTTTTGTCTGTAACTGAATTAAGATTGCTGTTAGTCTAGATAATCTGTTGACTTCGGAATATTCCAATTTTAACTATTTTATGTTTTTAAAATGATTGACAAAGGTCTGTCCCCACACCAAAAGGTGCAGATACTATGCTTAAATCAATACTAAGCTAATCCATTTTTAATGACCGTCAAATGGTTTTCAGCCTAGGCATCTGAAATTCTATTTGATACTAGGCTAGAGGATTAACTTAAGCAGCAAGCTTAGGAGTGAAGAATTTTAAAAGCGAACTGAAAGCCCCCAAAGTGCTGAAATTTAGCAGAAATCACAGAGAATTATTCGGCAAAACTTTGCCAAACGGAGGCGAACTCGGCATCAAACAAGCAGCTTGCTTCTTCTATAGTTTCTTGGAATTCATTGTAGGCCGAATATTCAAGATTTGAGTTATTCCCTAAAAGATAATTGCTCTCGTTTAAGGTGATTAATTCTCCATTTTTAAGCCTTTCTTTTAAAATAGAACTGAAAAAAGCCTTTACTAAAACATCTGAATTTCCTAGCTCATGTCCTACATTCGGTTGTTGGGCAAAACAAGTGAAGGTCTTAAGCTTTCTTTGAGCTAAAAAAACTGTGGTAATGGCTAGATTTCTACCGGGTGAATCATCACCTCCTGAAATTAACAAACTAGGAGGTAATTTACTTCCTGTTTGTATTATAGTCCCTTTAATATTTGCATATGCTATTGTCCTGTCGGCATAAGTGGACGCAAATTCTTGGCTAAATCTTCCTCCGTGGGAATAACCTCGTAATAAAAATGGTAAACTTGTAATATAACCTAGGTCTCTAGCTTTAGTTATTTGTTCTAATGCAAATAATAAGTTAGATGCTGCCGAAGCTAAAGGCGAATTTACATGGACGCCTAAAAGTGCTAGGTTTTCTTCTCTAGCATATTCTTGCCAAGCTTTAGAATTGGCGAATATAGTTCCGTTACCCGCACCTCCGGGTGCCAGTACTAAAATAGCTTTAACAGTGGTGTTTTCAGGAACCCATAATCTATATGCGTTTTGGTCTCTACCTTCTAAAAAGAACTCATAGGTCCAATTGTCAATAATTTCACCCCGCTCCATACTTTCAACAATTGGTTCTGGTGCAGAATCGCATGAAAACAATGTCAAAATCAGTATGAATGGTATAAAGACTCTCATTATTTAATTAATAGCTTAGCTCAGTTTTTAATGTGTTGCAGCAAGCTTTAGTAAAGGTTTTACGGAATAGAAAAATGTACATCCATTTTGGCTTAAAATAGTTCTTCTAAGCTACTTCTTAAGATAACTTTTTCAAAGCTTCAATAATTTCATCAGGTTCAGAACGAGTTCTATAATCAACATTGACATAGTTCCAGGTAACCACTCCGTCAGAATTTAATACAAATGTGGCTGGAATAGGTAAAATGTTACCATTGCCATTATTGATTGTTTCTAAATCAAGATTTCTATCTACTCGCATATGTTCCATCAAAAACTCTGGTACTTCCCATGCAACTCCATACTGTGAAGCCACCTTGGCATCTTGGTCAGACAATACCGTAAAGTCCATATTACTAATTTCACTTTTAGTCATGGAACCGTCAGGTACTTGTGGACTGATAGCAACTAAAGTAGTACCTAATGCATGAATGTCATCTAGTTTAGCTTGTAAAGCTCTAAGTTGAAGGTTACAGTAGGGACACCAATCACCACGATAAAATGTGACAACAACAGGACCTTTATCTAATAAGGTTTCTAAGGATATAGATTTGCCTTCTGGGTTAGGTAGTTCAAAATTTGGAGCTTTTTGGCCAACTTTAATTGCGTCACTGCCTTGTTGGAAAGCTTTTGCTTTGTCAATAATATCATCAACCCCTTTCATGAATTCAGGTTTAGCCTTTCTACCTGCTTCAATTTTAGCATCGGTTAGTTCTTTTAGTTTTGTCATATAAATTAGATTAGGTCTGTTGCCATTCCTAGCTTAGGATTATCTGAGAAATTCCGTTGTCACATTAAACAACTCAGTATCCAATAAAAAGGTGCAGATACTATTCTTAAATCTATGGTAATCTAATTGATGATAAGCTACATTTATCCGCCTTAGGAGGAAGTTTAGGAGAGCGGATGGAGCCTTCAACTCGACTGTAGCCAGGTATTTAATTTGCAATGTTCCTTCCGAAAACGTTTTTGCCTTTCCAGCTATCAGAATCCTATCAGAGCAGTATTTTTTTTATTCAGAACATTCCTCCAATAGGGGATAAGTGAAGCATGGTCAGAACTAGTAAAAGGGTCTTCAAAAAATGTTGTACTGCGTTTATTTCATTTTTGATGTAAATATATTCTTAATTGTATCTAATTCTTTTTTGTATTTCAAATCTGTTCTAGATGCAAAATATAAGGTGTTTTCCGTTTGTACTTTGCCTTCCCAAACTAAATTTATTTCGTTTCTTAAAATTTGTTCTCGACATAAAAAATCTGGAACTAATGCCAGCCCGTTTCCATTTTTTAAACACCTTATAATAGAAGTAATATTTGGTAAAATATAGTTTGGTTTGAAAGCAGGTTTCTTATTAAAATTCTCAAACCAAAAGCGTCTAAAATGTTCCATTTCGTTTGATGAACTATACCAAACATTTTGAAGCAGTTCCTCTTCTAACTTGTTTAAGTTGTTAGATTTCAGGTGGTTTTGAATTTTAGTTATGTTCGTTTTATTTCCTGCTATTAAAACGATTCTTTCTTTTGAAAATGGAACATACTCAACTAATGATTTTTTTTCATTCTGTTTTTTAGGCGTTATTACTAAATCTAAAATGCCGTTGTTTAGGTCTTTTATTAAATCCGTATGTGCTCCAAATCTAGCTACGAGGTCAAAGTCTAGTTTTGGGATTTCGGGTTCAATAATAAGCTGAAACATTTCAGAACACATTCCAATGTTTAGAGATGGATTTTTTTCTTGCGTTGTCTTTTTAAAATGCTGTTCTGCTATTTCAAGCTTTTTTAAAGATTCAATAATATATTCATATAAAAATTTCCCATCTTCTGTTGGAATCATTTTTCTTGAAGTACGTTCAAATAGTTTTTTGCCTACATAAGCTTCTAAAGCATTTAAGTGTACACTAACTCCTGGTTGAGAGGAATATAAAGCAATAGAAGCTTTAGTTAAAGTTCCGTTTTCATATATTTCTTTAAATGTTCTATACCATTCTAAATTTACCATATCTATTATAATATTTATACAAAGGTATGATTTGTATTATTTTTACAATAATAAATATCGCTATAATTTTGCCTCAAATAAAACAAGAGACAAATGAAAAATATATTTATAATTAACGGAAGCCATCCATTTGCACATTCTGGTGGAAGATTTAACGAAACACTTTTCACTAATACTATTTCATATTTTGATAAGCTTGATGATTTTGAAGTGAAATTTACTCAAGTAGGTGAGAATTATAATGTAAAAGATGAGGTTGAAAAATTTAAGTGGGCAGATTTAGTGATTTATCATACTCCAATTTGGTGGTTTCAAATTCCTTTTGGGTTTAAAAAATATATAGATGAAGTTTTTACGGAAGGTCATCAAAATGGAATTTATGTAAGTGATGGAAGAAGCAGAAAAAATCCAAACATCAATTACGGCACTGGTGGTTTAATGCACGGGAAAAAATATATACTTACCACAAGTTGGAATGCACCTAAAACCGCATTTACAATAGAAAATGAATTTTTTAATCAAAAAAGTGTAGATGAAGGTGTTATGTTTGGGTTTCACAGAATGAATGCTTTTACAGGAATGGAATTATTAGCTACACATCATTTTCACGATATGGAAAAAAATGCAGATGTTCCTTTTGAGTTGAATAATTACAGTACTTTTTTAAATGATTTGATGGTTAATTTGTAATTATCTGGTTTCGTTTCGAAAATGCAGTTCTACATTAGTGTACATGCATTTTCTGTACGAGTAGCGTCTGCCAATAACTATCGCGATCTATTTCCTAGACTTCCTGTAGTTCTAATTTAAACTACTTATTATCAGAAGGCCTTAGAGAATTTATAAGAGGTCTAAGCTAAGTTATATAGGAGAGCAGGTTAATTATAGAAGACAACGCTGTTAGTAGCTATTAATCCCTCCATTATTTCTTGAATTATATTGTCAAATTTCAAAGCCATCATTTCTTAAATAACTATTTGGCATAGTTCGTTTCTTTTTTTTAATGTTAAGAAAACCTTACATTGTGTAAGTAATTATTAACTTTGTGTTATTATTGGTTTACAAAAATAAATATAATGTCTATACAAGTACAAAAAGCAGTTTTCAATTTCCTGACAACCATCTTATTAATGGGAGGGTTTCTGTTTTACACCTTCGGAATTCATGGTGATATCAACCTTCCTAAGGGCTTGGAAATTCAATTTTGGGGAATCTTTATGTTAAAATTGACGGGGGTAATGATAGTTGCTAAAATCATCTTGTTTATCATGTTTGCTATTTTTAAAAAAGTGAGAAGTGGCAACAAGGATGAGGAAGACTTAGACTTTATTGATGAGCGTGACAAGCTTATTGAAATGAAATCTGATAGATACAGCCACTGGATTGCCATGGTTGGATTTATTGCTTCAATGGTTCCGCTTTCAATGGGATACGGGGTGCAGTATATGTTTTTAACCATTTTGATTTTTGGCTTTGTGTCAGCAGTGATGACTGATGTTTGGAAAATCTACTTCTACAATAAATAAGTTTAAGATGAGCACAGACCATATTCAAAACAAGATTAGAACCTTGCGTTTTTTCAGAGATGAAATGACACAACAACAGTTGGCAGACGAAGTAGGGGTTACTAGACAAACATTGGCTGCTATAGAAAGTGGTAAATATTCGCCCTCGCTTGAACTGGCCTTTAGAATTGCAAAGGTATTTAATGTGACTTTAGATGAAGTATTCACTTATGATTCGTCTAAAGACAATTTCAAAAAGAGAAAGAAAAGTAAATGATTATGAATGTGTATGGGTATAAAACCGATATAAATTCACCTCTTAAATTGAATCAGTGAAACCTCTGTTAAGTTAATGCCAATACATTTCGGACTGGTCAATTGACATTGATAATGTTCTTCGGATTATAGGAAAATAAATCATGCAAATTATTTAAAGTAAAGGGTTTATGTGTAAGTCCTTGCCTGGATTATTATATAGAATTGGGGCCTTAAGTACTAATTAAAATGCTGCAAAAAAAATGAATAAATCGAAAGAATTTTGGGATAATGCTTCAAAAAACTATGACAAAACAGAAGAGCGTTTTGAATATATTCATAGTAAGTCCAGAGAAAACACTAAAAAGTATCTCAACAGCAGCAATATTGTCTTGGATTATGGATGCGGCACTGGTACTACATCCTGTGAAATAGCCAATCATGTGAAAGAGATTCATGCCATTGATATATCATCTAAGATGATTGAGATTGCCAAAGAAAAAGCTGTTGTTGGTAAAGTTGAGAATGTGAATTTCGTGCAAACGGATATTTTTGATAAAAGGTACAAAAAGGAATCTTTTGATATTATTTTGGCTTTCAATATGTTGCATACAGTATCTAATCCTCAGGATGTTATGGAAAGGATATATGAGTTATTAAAACCTGATGGCCTATTTATTTCCATAACACCCTGCCTACGAGATAAGATGTCATTTTTAGTTAATATTCAGATTCAGCTTGTTCGGATGTTGTGTAAAATTGGAATAATTCCCATTCCTATAAGAAGACTTAAAAGCTCTGAATTAGATGATTTAATGGCAAATGGAAATTTTCAGACTATTGACACTGAAAAGATATTTAAAGGGGCATCTAGTTATTTTATAGTAGCAAAGAAACTCCTTAAACGTTAAAAGTGCAACAAGGTGTATTTCGTTAAGAATCCTATAATAAGGCCGTTAATATTAATCAGATAAAATGGCACCGTATTCAATTACTTTGAGTACCCTGAGATGTTCTATGGTTGGTTTATGCTTAGGAAGATGAAAGAGGCAAAATCTGCCTTAAGTCAAATTTGTTCGCTCATCCACTAATTACCGCCAAAATTAGTGTAGACGCATTTGCTGGCCGAGTAGCGTCTCCCGATAGCTATCGGGATGTTATGGTCCTGCCTGCTTTTAGTTCAAACTTGAAAACTAATTATCAAAAATATCGAAATTATCCATGAAGTCTAATGGAATCCGCTTTTTGAGGTTTAAGCAGTTTGTCCGTCTATCGGCGTAGACAGAAGCTCTTACAGCGTGGGAAATACAAAAATGATTTTAAGGAAGAGGCTTTTAAACGCCTAAACTACATTTATCCGCCTTAGGAGGGAATTTAGGCAGTTTCTTGGATGAAGAGGTGCTTATATTTAGAAAGAGGTAAGTCTCTCAAAAGAATTTTTTCGGTTCTGTTTTGTTAGCAATGGCTTTTCAATATGCTAAGGGAAAAGCATCTCACTTTGAAGTGAATTAATTAGCCTTAGTTTTCCTTGTCTTGAAATGCGTCTTTAAATTCTATGGTATTGTCCACATTGTTATTAAAAGCTTCTATCCAGGCGTTTTTGATTATACTTCCCACGGTAGGCCAAATGGCCGTTTCCACGTCTGACAAGTCTCCCTCAAAGGGTACTTTCATGGCAACTGTGTCTGTTTTTTGATTTTTAAAAGTAAACTTGAAGAAACCAACGAAACCTTCCCACACGGTCTCTAAAAAATTATCTTCTGAACCTATTAGTTTTGAATTTTTTAAGAATGGTTTTAGATAGCCTTTGAGGTAACTATCTGCAATGGCTATTTCTCCGTAAAGGTTGACGATACCAGATTCAAAATCAACTTTACCGTAATGACTTGTTAAGTCATTGAGAGCGGTAACATTAGCATTTTCCAGTTCGAAACTGATATCCATATCTGGAATTTCTTTAAGAAGGTTAATGCCGCCATTAATAGCAAAAGTACCATTTCCAAACGTTTTGGCTGTCATATTAAATGGGCTTGGTAAAGTCCGTTCGGAGGAGATTACGTTGCTTAGATTGTCAGCTGCAAGCTCTAAGTTTTCCATTGCTAAGTCAACCTCAGGTTTTGAAGATACCATAAGGAGGCTTAAACGGCCATCATGTATTTCAAAATGATTAATGTCTAAAGGAACAATGTCTGTCAGTGCCTTTGTCCAATCTTCTTCTTCTGTCTCTGCAGTTTCCTCTTGGTCTTCCATGACATAGATTATCTCAGGCTTATTCAATATTATTTCACTTACAATACGACCTTTAAATAAAGACTTCCATTCCACGGAAATGTCTGCCTCTGGCAAATTAATGAAAGGAATTTCTGTGCCCGCATCAACCACTGAAAGGTGCAAACCTTTAATAACATAGGCACCTCTTATAAGGGCAATGTCAACCTCTTTAACCGCTCCTGTATAACCTGGTAGCTCAACCAGCACATTATTTAGGTAGTTTTTAACTATGGTAGGTAAGAATAATCGGAAAGTGATTAATAGAGCAACTAATACCAGCAGGGCTTCCCTTTTACGATGTTTCTTCATGACGCTTATCAATATTATATGGATTGCTTAAAATAAATTTGTCTTGACCCCATTAGTTAAATAATAAAAAAGAGAATCTTTAAAGCTCATATTACTTTCAAAGTACGAAAGATGCCGTCGTATAGTTTAGAGAATTAAATTGACTATCCTTATTAATTAGGTGAAATAGCGGTTTTGAGCTATTCTTGGAAGCGTAAAATTGATAAATAGATTTCTTGGCTCAGGTTATTATTATCCACATTTAGATAAACTATCGATCTGCCGTTAAGAATTTGATAGTCGATTCTTTTTCCAGTATTTCGCTAGTTTCTCTAGACAGTTTGTTCAATTCATTTTTTAATTGTGGCTTACATTAGTGTAGACCTACTTTTTGGCTAGAGATACGTCTCCCGATAGCTATCGGGATGATATTGTTCCGCCTGCTCTTAGTTCAAACTTGAAAACTTTTTATGAAAAATATCGAAATTATCCATGTAGTCTAATGCAATCCACTTTTTGAGATCTAAGCTTTTGTCTGGCTATCGGCGGAGACAGGAGCTCTTACAGCGTGGGGAATACAATAATGATGTCAAGCCAGAGGCAATATAACGCCTAAGCTGCATTTATCCGGCTTAGGAGGAAGCTCAGGAGAGGCGACAGATTTGGCGTAAACCATATTCAAGCATATAAGTGAAGCCGTACAAGAATGGGAGGATGCACTGGGCGTGCCCGGCAGCTCAAAGCCCTCCCGATAGCTATCGGGATTAAAGACTACCATCACACTTGAAAAGTTAAGGTTACGTGGTTACGAAAGTATGTTGGATTATTATCAACGCTTACAAGACGAGATTCAAAACGGGGACGCCTAGTCCGCCGTATAAAGACGGGCAGGCCTAGTGCCGTACGTACGGTGGTGTGAGAGGTGTACTGGGGCGGTTAACTGACCGTCAGCCATCTACTCAATGTGTGCTGTGTAGTTTAATTAAAGATGGAGGTAGGCCCTCCGGTAAGGGAATTCAGGTTCACTTATCAAACGACTTCTGTGATGTGCCAGAGGTAACTTTGGTGCATGAAGCGACAGAAGAAAAGGCCGAAAAATCGGTCATGTAAGGGTAGGAGAGATGAGCGAAAGCGAACCTTTCGATGAAGTGGCGAAAAGACCAAGTAGTTGTCAAAATTAGAGATATATCGAGGTCTCGAAGATAAGTGTAAAAGTTACCTGATTACTGATTACATGGCAACCGTCATTAAGGAGGCATGACTTCTACCTAGGCTTTAATTAAGAACCACAGGAAGCCTGCTGCAAATACGAAAAGGAAAACACAAGCGGAAAATATCTGCAAGGTGATTACTAAAGTTGCAACAGGTGGCGGATGAAGTCGTAGTAGCGAAGAAATGCTTGTAATGAGCATGGAGCAAAGGACTTCAGTTGTACAGTTTAATTTTTAAGAACAACTTAAGTAATTTAAGGATGATTTTTGAAGAAAAAGCAAAGTCGATACCCATAACCAAAGAGATGGTATGGGCAGCTTACAAGAAGATTCGGCAGAACGGAAAAGGGGTGGGAGTAGACCAAGTTAGTTTGGGAGATTTTGATAAAGTTCGTAATAAAGAACTTTATAAGATTTGGAATAGACTTTCCTCTGGAAGCTATTTTCCGCCTATGGTTAAGCGTGTTCTAATTCCAAAGGGAGAAGGCAAGCAAAGACCCTTAGGTATACCGACGGTAAGTGATAGAATAGCACAAGAAGTGCTGAGAGCTTACTTGGAGCCAAGACTGGAGGATGAGTTTTTAGAATGCTCTTATGGTTATAGACCAGCTAGGAGTGCTCATGATGCAGTAGGAGAAGTACGTCAAAATGTGCGGAAATACCCCTGGGTTATAGACTTAGACATTCAAGAGTTTTTTGAGAATGTGAATCACGATTTGCTTATGAAAGCATTAGAGAAACATGTCAAAGAAAAGTGGGTGTTAATGTATCTAAAGAGATGGTTAGAAAGTGCCATTCTACTAGAAGACGGAAGTCATAGGTATCCATCAGGGAAAGGAACGCCACAAGGGGGTGTAATCAGCCCCTTGTTATCAAATCTGTATTTACATTATAGTATTGATAAATGGTTAATGAAGTTCCATCCCAAGGTGCCAATGGTACGGTATGCGGACGATGTGGTGATACATTGTCGAAGCTATACAGAATCTCAAGAGGTTTTAAGCAGCCTAAAACATCGTCTGGAAGTCTGTAAACTTACAGCACATCCAGAGAAAACGAAGATAGTTTACTGCCAGAAATCTGGGAGAAATCTGAAAGGCCATCCCGTACAATTTGATTTTTTAGGCTTTAGTTTTCAGCCACTTCAAATCTCTCTCAAAAGAGGGGGGAGTTTCCAGCAATTTGATTGCAAAATGAGTAGAAAATCTAAGAAAAGAATACTTGGAACACTTAGAGAATTAGCTTTTCATAAGAAAAGTCAAAGTACGATTCAAGATTTGGCATTAATGCTAAATCCGAAAATCAGAGGTTGGATTAATTACTATGGAAAAGTGAGCAAAAAGAGTTTAACTCCAGTATTCTACCATCTTCACCACCGAATCATCAAATGGATATTGAACAAATATAAGGGATTCAAAGGCAGTAAAATCAAGGCCGTAAACTGGCTGAGAAGAATAATTGTCTCCTTCCCATATTTGTTCTACCATTGGCATCTGGGATACAAGTTTGTAAGAACTTAAATCCAAGACCGTACAACAAGAGCCGTATGAATCGAGAGGTTCACGTACGGTTCTGTGAGAGGTAAGGGGTGAAAATCCCCTTATCTACTCGACTACCCATAGTTATTCCTCTCTTATTTACCAGAATTTCCACCATTTACAATCTTTCTTTTTGTTCTTCATTTGTAGTTTGGGTTTAATAATACTTCTTATAAATTCATTTATTTCCTCTTGCTGGCTGACGGGTAAATTCCTCGATGCACTAAAGCAATTAAACTTATATGTGTTTTCTATTGATGGATTCGATCCTCTGAGTAAAAGTTGCTTTATATATTCTTTTTGCTCATTTATCTTGCTCGTTAATTCATCCTCTCTATCCCAATTATATTTTTTGCTTTGGTTTCTATGATCGTAAAGATTCACGAGTCCCAATGCAGCGTGATAAACAATTGTATTCTCACCTTTGTCCAATGTATTTATATCTCCATTATTTTCAATTAGGGCATCAATTAGACTTAAATCTTTCCTTGTTTGGTGAAACGCATACCTTATATCTGAACCTTTAGTAAGTAAGTAGTCAATCAACTCTAGGTTCTTAGCTGAGACTGCAAGTTCAAGATATGTTTGATCGATGCTCTTATAAATTCCATTTATTTCAATTTCCCCATGTTCTACTTCTTCTTTAAATTTATTATTAAATCCTCTTCTTATCAAATTTGATTCGTACGCTTCATTTGCAGATTTTTGAGTAGGTTTTAGTTTGCCATATTTTGGATGAGGAATAAACTTTACTGGTTCTTTGTTTGAGTTTTGTTTTAGGGCATTTTGGACTTCTTGGAAGGCTCCATTGTCTTTATAGGCTTTCCAGTTGAATGCTTCATCTGCACCTCCAATTCCTACAAGACGATTCTTATGCAGTAAAAATCCCAATCCGTGTTCTTCGTCCCAAGTACAACCACATTCAATCCCAACATAAGAATGTTGATCTTTTGAAGGCAATTGTATGAAAACATTTCCTACTCCAAATACTTTATCGTAGTCTTTTAGTCCATCTACTTTTGGAAACCATTCTTTTGTTTCAGGTTCGTTTTCATCATAGCCATATTGTTTCTTTAAATCTTCATATATAGAATCAATGCCTTTTCGCATTGCTGTTTTTATTTCTTCTGGATGTTTAATCAGATAATTTATAGCATTTATTTGATGTGGAGAAGGATCTGGAGATTCCGATGTGTCATCGTTTATAGTAAGTGATATTGTTCCGTCGCTTTTTTGAGAAGATGATTTTGACGTATATGAACCTCTTCTATTTTGAAGTCCTTGAAAGGCATCAAACTGATAATCAGTTGTCCAATTTCCATCGAATTCGAAGACTTTCATTATTCTATTTTCTAATTATGGTAACATTTGTGTAGACGTAGTTTCTGTCCGAGTAGCGTCTCCCGATAGCTATCGGGATGTTATTGTCTGGATTTCTTCAAGTTCTAATTTGAAAGCTTTTTATCAAAAATATCGAAATTATCCATCAAGTCTAATGGAATCCGCTCTTTAAGGTTTAGGCAGTTTGTACTCGTATTGGTGGATAAAGAAGCTCTTACAGAGTGGGAAATATAATAATGAGGTCAAGCCAGGGGTTTTAAAACGTCTAACCTCGTTATATGCTTAGGAGAGCAGATTCCTGTTACTGAAGTCCTCTTGTCATCCACCTGTTAATAGTCGCTTTGCAAGTTCTGCTGTCACACTAACAAATATTTCTTTTATAACATCTAAACCAACTTTCTGTGCCTTTGCCCAAAGTTTAGAAAGTCTTTTTACTATTTGCCTTTTAGTTTCAATTGTTAAAACGCATTGAATTTCTGTTGCTTCAATGGCAAGTTCTTCCAATTTTTTAACTTGATTTTGTGGTCGTCCTTCTTGTAGTGCTAGTAATTTAGATTTTACACTATTTAGATAGTCGTCAAGAAATATTTGTTGTTCAAGGTCAAATGTAGTAGTGTCAGCGTCATCTTCAAGTATATCAAATTGCTTTTCAAATCTCTCTTGATTGCTTTTTAGAATTGGGTCGTCATAAATAGTATGGATTTTATTATAAGATTGAAGTAATTCCAACCATTGTTTTATTGTTGTCAAAACACCTTCTGAGGGCAACCAAGTTGAATGAGCATTGACGTTGTCCTTGCTTCTGGGTTTAAATTCTATCAAATAATTCAACTTCCCACTACGAGCTTCTTGCTTTGATACCTTAAAATAAAAATCTGAATTTTTGTCTTTGTCAATTAGGTGAAACATTGAATTGCTGTCTTCAACTGTTTTGGTTAAGTCCAAGTTATTGTCGGCAACAGGTTGTAAAGCTTCTAATATTGATAGTGGTATTTTTTTCTTCATTGCTTTTTTCTAGTCTGTCTTTTGGAATTACAGCAACCTATGTGTATCTGAGCTAAAGGTGGCATATACGATTCTTAAATCTGTACTAATCATGTGGTCAAGCCAGAGGCTTTATAACGCCTAACCTAAGCTACAATCTTAGGAGAGCGGATTGTTTTTTAATGTGTTATATCTTAATTTGTGTTTCTTAAGTTCATCTTCTTTTTCATAAAAGCTGTAAACATTGTTATATGGATTTATTTCAATCTTAAAATCATTATTAAGATGATAAATTAAATATCGAGAATAATTTGTACAAACAGGATTAGTCAAGGCACTTGTTTCTAATAAGTGTTTTTTTATTGTTTTTTCTATAAAATGATTTACTCCTAATTGTTCGAATAGGTTTATGTTTATTTTTCTGGCGATTCTCAAACAAATTTCGGAATAAAGTATTGAATGATGTGGCTTTAATTCAATACTCTTCTCATTAACTACTGGCGGTGGAGAAATTGATTTCTTTTCAAATTTAGTTTTCCAATTTTCTATAGCATTTCTGAATTCAACACTTTCTGAAAATGCAAGAAGCTTACCACTTGGAAGACCTTGATTATGTGCCACACAATGTCTTAGTGATTCATAAAATTTTAGAATGATAAGCAAATCATCCAATTCATTTTTGTCCCAATTCAATTTCGTATAAAGCTCAATTAATTTATGTTCTCTATTCTCTTCATCTATATTTTCAGTGTTATTTCTTTCTACCGAAAAATTTGAGGAAAGTATTCCTTCAACCTGATTAAAAAATACGTCAAATGCCGAATAGACCCAAATAATTGCTGATTTTGTTAAATCATTTTTAAGTTCATGTAATTCCTTCTTAGGGTCTTTGATTATTCTCGGTGTCCACCTTTCCTTGGATTCGGCAATCAATGCATTAATAAGCAACGACAAATCTTCTTTAGATTCCTTTGCTTTATAAAGATATTCAACAGCAACAGTTGATATTTTGATATAGTTATTTAATCTGGTATGTGCATCAGCATAAATTCTATATGGTTCCGATTCAAATTCTGACATTTTTTATACTTTTGTAATTCAATATTGATACTTATAACTAAGTTATATAAAGATTCCATCTTGGTCGTTGGTTCGAATCCAACCTTCTCCACTAAATATTAATTCAATGGGGAAGTAAGTCTCAGGGGTTAGAGCTAAGTAACTCATTCAGCACTGTTGTTGGTTCTGCAGTGCTTCTTTTTTTAATAACCGCTAACATTTGTATAGACGCAAGTTTCCGTCCGAGTAGCGTCTAAATCTTTATTGTCCGGACTTCTTTTAGTTCAAACTTTAAAACTTTCAATCAAAAATATCAAATTATCAATGAAGTTTAACGGAATCCTCGCCCTTTGAGGTCTAAGCAGTTTGTACTCCTATCGGCGGATAAATTCGCGGACAGAACATCTTACAGAGTGGCAAATGCAATAATGATGTCAAGCCAGAGGCTTTAGAACGCCTAAGCTAAGCTACAAGCTTAGGAGTGCGGAGCGATTTATTTAAGATTCAAAATAAAGTGGTATATCCTCTTTCTGTTTCCGTTAAAATCATATTTAGCTGAAAAATATTCCAAACCATGATTAGTCCTATTCCTCTCTAAACTATTGGATATATATTCTTTGCACTCTATTATAGGGGTATATTCTGAAAAAGTAATATTCTTGGTTAATCTATCATTTGCCATTATAATAAAACCAGAATCGTCAATTTCAGTCATATATTTCATTATCTGCTGGGACGTGGATTTAAAACCAGTTCTACCCCACACTTTGAATTCAAAAATTTTTCTATTAATTGAAGATGATTTAATGGTCAAATCGGTTCTGCCAGCTTTACTTTCCTCCTCTGAACCGACAATATATTTCATTCCGAGCATCCTGAAAAATTCAGAGCGAATATCATCTTCTAAAGGCTTACATAAGCTATCTTTCTTATAATCCAACCAAAATTTTGACGGTTTTCTTTCCAATAAATACATCGCTAATGATACGTCAGATATTATTTGCTCATCATCTATATATTGTACAAATTCAGTTTCTGATGACATTTGTGGGTCAGCAATAAAATTTACCTTTTCGATATCATATCCACCAGCTTTAATTGGATATATCAATAGGACAAACTTATGTATTTGTTCTTTTATTTCAACTTCCAAATTTTCAAGCTGCAGAGTTTGTTTTGGAGGAGATATTATCTCAAAAGTAGCCCTTTCAGTATGCCAACCTTTAGAACTATAGTTTCCATTTGTATTAATTTTATGTTTGGATAAACCTAGTAGGTTTACAGCGTCGCTATTAGTTAATTTTAGCATATCCATAATTGAGTTTATAACTTTATCCATTCCTTTATGCTAGTATGTTCTTTTAAAATATAATGTTTTTGATCGAAAAGGTGTGGGAACGATTCTTAAATACATTTTAATCTATTTGATCTTTAATAGGGTCAAAAGATTTGCAGCGAGGTCTGGGAAATGTCATTACATGCCAAACCAGAGGCTGTACAAACTTAATTAGTAGGCCAGAAGAATGGACAATTACTAGTTTTTAATTTTATTTATCTGTGAACCTGCGAAAAAACCTCCAAGTAAACTAAGCAAAGAGAAAAGGCCATTAAGTACAATGTTATCATATTCGACTTTAGTAGTTACGTACAAAATTAGACCTATGAAGACTATAATGAACAAAGCAGCCACAATTAAAGTTGTCGTATGTTCACCTGAAAATAAATCAACTTTACTTTTTGCAGGTTCTAGAGCATCAGGTCCAGTTTGGGCTTGAAGGTTGGGGTTATTCATCGATCTTAACAATTTCTTTCCAAATGCTTATCTCAAATTTTCTAGTATTTCTATCTTCGATAGAATAATTTCTAAATTTCATGTAAACTTTTGGGGCATTTTTTTGTACTTTAATTTCAACAGGTACGCTCATTTCAACATAAGTATTAGAATCCCAGTTGTTAAGTTGGTAATGAAGGAAATGCTTCTCGGGGTCTTCCCAAAAAATAGTAGAAAACCTTTTGCCGTCTTTTGAAAAACTGAAATGAATATCATATTTTAAGTGTTCATTATCAATTTTTAAAGTAAATGAATCCTCTTTATCCAAGGTTAAAATTGAGTTTTGATAGATTAAGAGTTTGTCTGCTTGGTCTTTGCTATGACTTATTACCATTTTTTTATTACTAATCGTTAGATGCAGTTATAGAATGAGAATTTAGCATAATTAACGGTCTAAACTAGGCATTTTAAACACAAGAAAAAATTCAAGAAGTAAGTTGTTGATAAATTCAGGTGAAATAAGAAGAAAACCCTATAAAGCCTCTAAAATCACCTCACAAGCCACATGGATTTGTTCGTCGGAAATGGTTAGGGGAGGGGCTATTCGCATGGCGTTGTCACAGTAGAGAAACCAGTCGGTTATTACGCCATTTTCTATGGTGCGGTCTATCACCGCTTTCATGTATTCAAAGTCAGACAGCTGTGCCGCCAGCATCAGTCCTTTGCCGCGTACTTCCTTAATTTTTGGGTGTACCAGTAGGCTTTTAAAAAGTTCGCCTTTGCGTAGGGTTTCGCTGTGGTCTATTTCATTATGCATGATATTCACCGTGGCCAGTGAAGCCGCACAGCTCACCGGATGCCCACCAAAAGTGGTAATATGCCCCAAAATAGGATTATCGGTCAGCACACTCATAATTTCTCTGGGAGCCACAAAAGCACCTATCGGCATGCCGCCGCCCATGCCTTTGGCAGCCAGTAAAATATCGGGTACTACGCCGTATTGCTCAAAAGCCCAGAAAGAACCCGTACGCCCAAATCCGTTCTGTATTTCATCAAAAACCAGCAAAGTACCTGTTTCCTTGCAGTGTTTTCCTAATGCCTCTATATAAGCTTGCGTGGCAGGTCTTACACCACTTTCGCCACCCACAGGTTCGTAAAAGACGGCTGCAGTTCTTTCAGTAATGAGGTTTAAATCCTCAAAATTCTCACGGGCTATTTTGCGTATATCGGGTAGGGTAGGTCTAAAGTTTCTTTTAAATTCCTCGTCTCCTAAAGAGAGTGCTCCCTGCGTGCTGCCGTGGTAGGCATTCTGAAAAGCTATAATTTCAGTTCTTTGGGTATATCTTTTGGCCAGTTTCATGGCACCTTCTACGGCCTCCGTACCAGAGTTGGTAAAATAAGCATTGTTTATGCTCAGTCCGCTGCTGGTTTTATAGGCTGCTAGGGTATCTGCCAGTGCTTTGGCCAGCATCACTTGTGGGCTTTGCACATATTCGCCATACACCATCTGGTGCAGGTATTGGTCTGTTTGGTCTTTAATGGCTTGCACCACTTTTGGGTGCCTGTGGCCTACATTACTTACGGCTATTCCTGCTATGAGGTCTATGTATTTTTTGCCAGACTTATCTATCAAATAAACCCCTTCGGCTTTGGTAAATTCCAGTGCCAATGGGAAATCGCTCGTTTGAGCCATGTTTTCTAAGAAGAGTTGTCTTAAATGCATAGTATTTTAGTCTGTTTCAACAAAGGCTGAGCTGCTTCCCACCCAGTCAAAGTCTTTATTATAAGCCACGCCAATCATTTCTCCCTGACTCAGGCGAGCCAAATTGGTCAATAATTCAGGATGGTTTTTGCCTTCGGGCCAAGTAAACAATAGGCGAACTTCGGTTTTTATCAAGGTGCCGTCTGGCTTCTCTACCACAGGTTCGTATTGTACTTTTCTTTGAAGTATATAGTTCTGTTTATCTGCTATTTTGTCTAAATCAGCCGCTGTTGGGCTTAAGTTAACTCCAGACCCCGCAAAAGAAAACAAAGGCTTCAGTACATAGTTTTCTAAGTCTTCAGGGTACGCGTCTAATTTGTCCAAATACTTGCTCTCTGGTATATACTTGCTTTTGAGCAATGGCATACAAAACTTGCTTACCCTATAAAACCAGTGAGGATGCGTAATCCATTCAACATCCGCATCTTTTAAGATATCAATATTGATTTTTAGCTCAGGGTAAAGTTTCTCAATTTCATCAAAAATAACACGATTATACACACGGTCAATCTGTATTTCGTCGTCCCCATTTTTATAATAAAGCAAGCCAGCTTTTACAAATACCTTGCTCAGGCAAACGGTCTCTATGCCCCAGTAGGTTTTAGTGATTTCAAAGTCTAGGCGTGTCTTTTGCTTGTCAGGATATACTTCTAGCAAAATGGTATTTTTAGAGGAATTAGGCTTTAGCACTTTTTCCACTTTATTCATGTAAGTAAAGGCATTCAGCTTATTAAAATAAGGCGAATGTGCTGCCGATACATCAAAGAATTTCTTGTATTTACCCGCCAAATAGTTTTGATAAGCAAACAGCGATGCAAAACCTTGTAGCTCTATCAGCTGTGGTTCTAAGTTTCCGTCTTGGTCTTTAGCTATCGCAAAATCAAGGCATAAGAAATGCGGATTTTCTGATTCGTTTTTAAAACGATATTCTGGCGGAATAGCCGCTTCGGTTTTCTCTTTAAAGTCCTTCTTTTTAATGCCGCTTATCACATCATTAGCAGCCATCAAAAACTTAGTTTTAAGTTCCCTATCAATAAAAATAGGACTCTCTGCTATTCTGAAATCCAGCTTGCCAGGAAATTCTTGATTTATCTCTGCTACCAGGTTTTGGTATTTTTCAGTACTAAAAGACTCGTTAAACTTATCGCGTGCCGCTTTGTGCATTATTCTGTGGGTATACTTATGTTTTTAAGAGAATTGTTCAGGAATTTGGGAATGATGACAGACTCCGTCAATAGTATTTTGTCGGGGTCGTTTAGTTGTAAAATCATGTCCTCGTATTTGTCTTCGCCATGCTCGTTTACCACCGCCATTTTCTTGTCGGCCTGTAAAAAATAGCGTTGCATGCCTTCGGCATCAGCCTCAGGATGAAACTGAAAGCCCACCACCTCGTCTGTAAGTCTTATGCCCATGATGGCTCTTTCCAGCGGAATGTGCGGTCTGATTTTCTCTAAAGCTAAAATATGAGCATTATGCTCTTTGAGTTTTTCTTCGTCAGGCTGAATCACCTGATAATCTCTAGAGTCTACCGCCCAAAATGGGTCTTCTAAACCTTCAAACAGGATTTCGTCTTTAGCATCTTCCGTTTGATGAACAGACATCACCCCAAAAGAGGTAGACATTCTTTTTGTAACCAATCCAAAATTAAAGTGCTGCACCATGAGCTGAAACGAATGACAGATAAGCAGCATGTGCTTTTTGTCTTCATGGTTTTTATTATGGGCTAGCAGGCTATCGAAGAAGTTGAAAAACCTTTTTTCCCACTGAAAACCTTGCACTACTGGGCTACCAGGCCCACCTGTAGAAATGAAAATGTCGTAATCTTCAATTTTGGGCAAGGCTCCATCACCTCTTACATCAAAAACGTCAAAGTCTCCTTTGACGGTATCTTGTGCCAAAAAATCTCCTATGAGCATCTTTATGCACCGCATGCCCTCATTTGGGTAGCCGTCATAAAGGTCTAGAATGGCTATTTTTACTTCTGAAAACATTTAATTTGGGCTTGATTCTAACAAAAAACAAAGGTCGCAAATTTTGTATCAAAGACCGAATTTGGTCTCCTCTATTATGTAATCTACCACAGATTTTAAGTCGCCTGTTTTTTCATAAACCGCCAGCTGTCGGTCTGCACCTGTACCGTTCTTTAGTATTTGATGCACATATTCTACTTCTTTTCTAGATCCAAGGTCGTCTAGCACATCATCTATAAAAAGTAGTAACTCACCTATGAGCTCATTGAAAGGCGTTTCTTTTTCTTTGCCAAAGTCTATCAATTTGGCATTGATGCCATCTCTGGCAGCACGCCATTTATTCTCCGCTATCAGTATTCGGCGGTAGCTTCTAAAGCTTAGGTTTTCCTGCCTGATTTTGTGCAGCTTCGCAATAAGAGCCTGCATGATAGCCGCCAAACAAATGGTCTCGTCTAATCGCATAGGTACATCACAAATGCGGTATTCTATGGTAGGGTAGAAGGGGTGTACTCTAATGTCCCACCAAATCTTTTTACCATTGTCAATGCAGTTGGTTTTTACCAAAAGATTCACATAATCATCATATTCGGCTGCAGAACTGAAGTAATCTGGAATTCCTGTTCTAGGAAACTTGTCAAAAACCTTAGAACGGTACGACATAAAGCCTGTATCTCTGCCACACCAAAAAGGGGAATTAGTGCTCAGTGCATGAATATGCGGAAGGAAATATCGCACTTCATTCATGATTTTTATGGCTTCTTGACGGTCTTCTATTCCTACATGCACATGGAGCCCAAAAATGAGGTTTCCACGAGCCACGTCACGCATTTCATTGATGATTTCGTCGTAACGCTCGTCTACCGTAATCAGTTGGTCTACCCAGTCAGAAAAAGGGTGTGTGCCAGCAGCAGCTACTTTAAAGTTCTTTTCTTCGGCTAGGCTAATAACGTTGTTTCTTAAAAACTGTACTTCCTCTCTTGCCTCACTTATGTTTTGGCAAATATTGGTACCCGTTTCCACCACCGCTTGGTGCATCTCTTGTTTGATACGTTCCTGAAGAATCACCTGACCTCTGTCCACAATCTGCGACATGTGAGATTTAAGCTCACGGCTTTCTGGGTCAATGATTTGAAACTCTTCTTCTATGCCTAGGGTAAATAATGACATTGTTTTTTGACAGTTTTTAGAACAATATTTTACTGCTTTTAAACAGTTTGATAAAGAATTAAATAGAGTGTTCGGAATAAATAAAATAAAACGAGAATTCCGAATTGCCAAAATATTGTTTGAAGCATGGCAAGAAATCATTCTTCATAATACTTCTATTGTTTAATGATTTGTTGCTGTGCAAGTTTATTTTGGTTATGGTTTTTGCTTCGTTTTTGCCCAAACAAAAATGAAGGGCAGTCTGCCAAGACAAGAAGAAACGATTTGTAGTAATGTATGATATTTTCAGTTTTTGCTTCTAAACCCATGGACCTAAATCGATTAATAATGTTAAGCTATTTGTTTTAAATTACTTAATTGTTTTTCAGTAAGCCTTAGGTATAACACCGACGCTAAAAACCTTTTTCTTTCGTTCGCCTTCCGGCGGGGAGTTCATTTTTTAGTGTAAAAAACGAACCAAAAAAGCACAACCCTGTAAACTCGCACATTCAAAATTTAGAAAATTAGCAAGTTTTAATCTAACTTTTGTGCTACAATTTTGACCGTGCTCAAACAGTACAGGGCTTTATATGGAATACTTTTTTTTCTTTCTAATTTATCAGACGAATCTTTGGTGGAACTTGCATTAAAAATTGAATCCTTTACTCCTTTGTAATATTTTAACATTGAATCACTGGAACATTGAACCATTGAATCATTCGCTCCTTGGTGCATTGAAACATTATTCTTCAAAAGTCATAGGTAAACTACGAACGCAACTTCAAAATATCCTCCCGCGTAATAGAAGACTGCATAAAAGTACCCCATGTACAGTTATTGACACCTGGTTTATTGCTTTTTGCTTTAGCAATGGCCATTCTGGCGGATTTTTCTACTACCCATTCAAAATTCTCTTGTCCTACCGAATATACATCAGCATCTGGGGCAGGGTTACAGAAATCTATGGCGTAAGGAATACCATCTCTAATGGCAAACTCTACCGTGTTAAAATCATAACCCAAAGCTTGATTCAGAGCCAACACATATTTCTTAATGAGTGTCATCAGTTTTTTGTGAGCAGGCCCAGTAGTTTTGGGTTCTGTGGCGTATCGCAAATGCACAGGGTTTTCTGGTGCATAAGGCATAATAAGCACTTCTTTACCGTCAAGGCAGTAGCACCGGTAATAATCCGTGAAAATTATCTCTTCCTGAAGCATCATGACCTGCTGCCCTGTTTCCTCATGTTTCTCCCATAAGTCAGACTCTCCTGTAACTTTATAAACGCTTTTCCAGCCACCACCATCGTGTGGTTTCATGTAAGCAGGAAAACCAATGGTAGAAAACATCTCATTCCACTCCATTGGAAATTTTAAGTTTCTAAAACTGGTCTCTGAAGTATCGGTAGGTCTTTCTTTTGAAGGTAAAAGCATGGTTTTAGGTACTGGAATACCCAATTTGACCGCCAGGCAATTATTAAAGAACTTTTCATCAGCACTCCACCAGAAAGGATTGTTGATAACGGCAGTGCCACACAGTGCAGCATTTTTGAGGTACGCCCTATAAAAAGGAACATCTTGTGAAATACGGTCAATGATAACGTCATATTCCGTATCTACAGCTTGTTCCACTCGGCCTATTTGCACCATTTCGGCTACTATGTCCTTTCTTTTGGTAATTTCATTTACCCTATCTATAAAAGCATGGGGATAGGTGTTTTCCATGCCAAAAAGGATGCCTATTTTCTTCATATTTACTCGGTCTTATTAATGCTTTAAAGGTCTGAATATGCTGTCAGGAATACAAACACTTTTATAAAAAGGCGTTGAGGTATTCAGGAAACATGCTGTTCCATAAAGGCCAATCATGAGCTATCCACTTTTTCTCGTCGTACCAGTGGTTTATCTGTTTATCGCCTAAGAGTCTCGACATAGCAATATTGTCATCTCTACAAATATCCCAATCTGAAGTGCCTAAAACTATTTTCATGTGATTATACACCCAGCTTTCTGCATTCGGCATAAAATCTATAGGATTATTGAAGTAAACATCATCGTCAAAATAGCCATCCAAAAAGTTTCGGATATTAAAAGAGGCACTCATGGCTATTAAAAAATCGACTAAGTCAGGATTTTTAAAAGCAAAATTAGCAGCATGATACGCACCAAAACTACAGCCTCCTATGCCTATTCTGTGCGTATTAGAATCTCGCTGAATGAAAGGGATAAGTTCATCCTTCAGAAACTTGGTGTATCGCTCGTAATTAGAAATTCTTGATTTAGGAGGAAGATGTTTGCCATAAAAGCTTTCATTATCAATGCTCTCTATGCTGTAAATCTTGATATCGCCTCGGTCCACTTTATCAGCTACGCTGTCAATCAATCCGAAATTCTTGTTTTGATAGGCATCGCCCATGGAGGTAGGGAAAAGCAAAATTGGGACGCCCCAATGGCCGTATGTCATTAAATCTAAGTCTCTCCCTAGGGCGTGGGAGTAGAAGGAGGTGTGTTTTTCTTGCACGTGTTATTATATGTTTTTAGGTGTGATGAGTTAATTTTGGAACAAATTAGTTGAATTCAACTAGAAAGAACCATCTGACCAAAGATTTTTTGGTTTGTCCAATACGAATGAAAATATACCAAGGACTAGAAGTCTTTTCTGAAAATCTAAATCGGACGTTTAACTATGATTTAGTACTGCCTCCAAATTATTCTAAAAAGCAGGTTTATCCTCTTTTGGTGATGAATGACGGACAAGACTTTACGAAGCTAAAGATGAAGTCGGTTCTTGAAAAATTTTGGAAAGAAACGGGTAAAAGCTTCATCTTTTTGGGCGTGCACTGTAATCAAGATAGACTAGCAGAATATGGCACAGCGGGCGTTTCGGATTTTAAAGGACGTGGAGCCAAAGCAGCTCGCTATAAAAGCTTTTTATTAGAGGAGTTAATACCGCATGTAGCTGTTGACTATAACTTGAAAGAAAGTGCACATGTTTTCTGCGGTTTTTCTTTGGGCGGGCTTTCTGCTTTTGATATAGTATGGGAAACACCCAGTGTTTTTGACAAAGTTGGTGTTTTTAGCGGTGCTTTATGGTGGCGAAGTGTAGACTACGGAAAAACCTATAATAATAACAAGCACCGCATCATTCATGAAAAAGTGAAGGGAGGAGCGTATAAGGCAAATTTGAAATTTTGGTTTGAATGCGGAACGGAAGACGAGAAGTCTGATAGGGATAATAATGGCGTCATAGATTCTATAGACGACACCAGAGACTTAATTAAAGAACTCATGGCAAAAGGCTATGAAGCAAATAAAGATATAGCCTATTTAGAAATAGAAGGCGGCAAGCATAATCAAGCTACATGGAGTGCCGCTATGCCTGATTTTTTACATTGGGCATTGGCTTAGGCACAAAAAAACTCCATGAGTAACTCATGGAGTTTAAATCTATTAACTCTTAGTTCTTATTTCGAAGATTTTGCCTTTATACCATCTGCATGCACTAAAGCTGTAGTAGCTACTTGTTTTAATTGCTCCACAGACCTGTAACCTAAAACTTTATGAACCACTTTTTGTGTATCTGGGTCAATAAAAAGTAGAGTAGGGTAGGCTCTTACATTATATTTTCTTGCTATGGCTGGGCCTTCGCCTTTTTCCATGTCAATTTTAGTGCTCAAAAAATTCTCGCCAAAATACTTTCCTAATCCAGCATCTGGAAAAACTCTTGTCTGTAATAATTTACATGGACCACACCATGAGGTATAGGCATCTAAAAAGATAAGTTTGTTTTCTGCTTTGGCTTTAGCTACTACCAATGCCCAAGCATCTTCTTCAAACTTGATTCCACTTTGGGCGAAACTAACAAGGCTTGAAAAAGCCAAAAAGAGAGAAAGTATAGCAATTTTTTTCATTCGAAGTCTTTGTATTTTTATCATTAACGGAATTTATACCGATTATGGTTTGACATTAAGACGATATTTTCATCTACTAGTCACTTTACAAAGATTAAGCCAGTTTATAGCTACTTAATCTTCGTCGTCCTCGTCTTCTTCCGTGTTGATATAATCTAAGTCTCCAAACTTATCAGAATACTCTTCTTTTACGTCGTCTTTTAGGTTTCCATCATCATCAAAATCGTCGTCATCTTCAATGATAGCTTCCGCTTTTTCTACGGTCATTCTCACCAGATAGTAACGCTCGTCTGTTTCAAACGGTAATGCCGAAACGTAGGCTCCGTCTTTATTAGTAAAACGAATCAAATGTTCAGCAAATCCGAATGGATATGAAAGCTTAATTTGTTCCTGAATGTTTTCCTCGAGTTTATCAAAATCTTTGATTACTCTTGGTTTGCTAGTATTTTGAGTCATAATAGACAGCCTTTGTATTGAAAATTTCTGCTAAGTAAATTTTAAATGGATGATATATGCAAACGTTAAACGTAAATATTTTTTATGATTGCATAAACCATGCTGAAAACGTGCGAAGTACTCGTAAAATAAATTTACAAATTAATTTTCAGCCGCTTCAAAGTTTCAAAATATGATTTTAGTAATCAATGTTTTTCTTGAAAAAGCTTAAAGTTACTTCTAGTTTTAAATCTAGAAATTTGATACTTTTAAATTAACAAACTAACCCTGTTCCTTATGACAACTAAAAAGTATTTGACCTTTCTCGTTTCTCTAATATGCCTAAATGTTTTTGGGCAAAAAGACTTTCAAAAAGCATTACAAACGGAGCTAATCATGGCAGAAGATGGCGATGTGATAGAGCTGGAAGCTGGACATTTTATGATAACATCTACACTGTCAATTGAAGGTAAAAAGAATATAAAAATTATAGGTAAGGGAATGGACAAAACCATTCTTGATTTTGCCAATCAAACCGACGGAGCTGAAGGTTTAAGAATCTCAAACATGGAAAATGTGCGAGTAGAAAACCTAACGGTCAAAAATGCCAAAGGCGATGACATCAAAGCCATGAATGTCAAAAACATTACTTTCAAAAATGTAGAAACAAGTTGGGACGGTAAACCTAAGTCTACCAATGGAGCTTATGGTCTTTACCCTGTCATGTGTGATGGTGTGATGATTGATGGTTGTGTGGCTATTGGAGCATCTGATGCAGGTATTTATGTAGGTCAATCGAAAAACATTATTGTTAAGAATTCAAAAGCTATAAATAATGTGGCAGGAATTGAGATTGAAAACTCTATTAATGCCGAAGTTTTTGATAATGAAGCTTATGGCAATACGGGCGGCGTATTAGTTTTTGATTTGCCGGACTTGGTTCAAAAGAAAGGAGGGCATGTTAAAGTTTATAACAATTACATTCACGACAATAATTATAAGAATTTTGCCCCGAAAGGAAATATAGTAGGGAAGGTTCCCCCAGGTACGGGTGTGCTAATACTAGCTACATCTGATGTGGAAGTTTACAATAATAGAATTATAAACAACCAAAGTATGGGAACAGGGGTGATTAGTTATTACTTGACAGAAAACCCTATCAATGACAAAGACTATTATCCTTACCCCACCAATATAACTATTCGTGACAATATTTATGAGAGAAAAGCTACCAAAACCACCTCAAAGGGTAGGTTTGGTAAAATGTATAGGTTTGTAATTAAATTTGGGAAAGATGTGCCTCATATTCAGTGGGATGGCATAAAAGACCTAGATAATGAAGCCATGGTACTTTGCATTAAAGACAATAAGAATCAGAGCTTTGCAAACCTAGATGCCGAAAATGATTTTAAAAATATCACAAGAGATGCCGAAGTGCACGCTTGTAAATAAAAATAAAAGGCATTGGTAAGTATAGGACAGTCTATCTAAACGCTAGCCTTACTTTGCCGTTCTATTCAATCCAAAAAAAATAAAAATGAAGACTAAATTAATTGCTTTAGCCCTACTTTTTTGTGCCTCAGTAAGCGGGCAAGCCCAAAAGTCAGCACTCCAAAAATCAGAGTTTATTTATCAGGAAGCACCATTTCCTAGTTGCCATGCATCTACATTAGAAGAGACACCCTACGGCATGGTGGCAGCATGGTTTGGTGGCACCCACGAAAGACATAAAGATGTAGAGATATATTTTAGTCGTTTAGTAAATAATAAATGGACGGCTCCTGTTTCAGTAGCGAATGGCATTCAGCATAGCTCTAAAAGGTATCCGACATGGAACCCTGTGCTATATCAAGTGCCTAATGGTCCTTTGTTATTGTTTTTTAAAGTGGGGCCTACGCCAAGAACTTGGTGGGGAGAGATGATTGAGAGTAATGATGGTGGCCTTACATGGTCTGATGCTAGAAGATTACCAGAAGATATTTTTGGACCTATTAAAAACAAGCCAGTCCTTCTTTCTGATGGTCGTTTATTATGTCCTACTAGTAAAGAAGTTGAAATAGATGATGTAGACCACTGGCAAGTATATTTAGAGGAAACTAGTGACTGGGGAAAAACTTGGACTATTTCTGGCCCATTAAATGATGGTGTGAAAACCAATGCCATTCAGCCAAGTATTTTGACATACCTTGACGGACGCCTTCAAATGATATGTAGGAGTAAAGAAAGCAGATTAATGAACTTATGGTCTACCGACAATGGAAAGACATGGTCTGACATAGAAATTACAAATGTTCCAAATCCAAATTCAGGAACAGATGCTGTTACATTAAAAGACGGACGTCAACTTTTGATTTATAATCCAACAGTAAATGACCCAGGTAAATGGGGAGGGCCACGTTCGCCTTTACAGTTGGCTACATCTACAGATGGAAAAAACTGGAAACCGGTTTTGACTTTAGAAACACAGAAAGGAGAGTTTTCTTATCCTGCTATTATTCAGTCGGCGGACGGAATGGTACACCTTACGTATACCTATAATCGTGAGAAAGTAAGATACGCTGTAGTTGACCCTAAATTATTAGATTAATATAATGCCAGAAAAAAACAATTTAGAACTCTCAGGCATTATTACGCCTCTTGTTACGCCTTTAAAGTCTGATTTTAGTTTAGATGATGCGGCCTTAGCTAAAATTATCAATCATGCCATAGCTGGTGGCGTTAGCTCTATATTTCCTTTAGGAACCACGGGCGAGTTCGCTAGCTTCAGTTTAAACTTCCAATTGGACGTTATAAAGAAGGTTTGTGAGCAGGTTAATGGTAGGGTAGCTGTTTTGATAAGTATTACCTCTTCTTGTGTAGAAGACACTTTAAAGCTAGCCGAAATGGCAGAAAAGTGTAATGCAGATGCCGTAGTAGCTACTTTACCTTTTTACTTTCCATTAAGTCAAGACGAGATTAATAGTTATTTTACGCTGATAGCTGATAGTGTGAAATTGCCACTTTACCTGTATAATATGCCAGGTAAAACAAAGATTAATATTGCCCCCGAAACGGTCAATGTTTTGGCAAAGCACCCAAATATCATTGGACTTAAAGATAGCTCTGGCGATATGGGTTATTTTGAAACCGTAAGCAAATTAGTGGATGAGCCAGGTTTTAGTTTATACGTTGGGCCTGAAGAAGAACTAGCCGAAGCTTTGAGGTTAGGAGCCAAAGGCGGAGTAAACGGTGGTTCAAACCTCTTTCCAAAGTTCTATGTAGAGCTTTTTAATGCTTTTGAAAAAGGTGACTTAGCCCAAATGGATAAATTACAAACCAAGATTAGGGCTTTTAGTGCTGCCGTGTATAATTTGACCGATAACCCAAATAACTATTTACAAGGTTTAAAAGCCGCAATGTCTATCAAAGGATTATGTGAGCCTACGCTTGCTCCACCTTTGCAGGCTTTAGGAAGTGCCGATATGGAAAGATTGAGAATAGTTTTAAATGATTGGACATGAAAACAAACTCGATTGATCTTATAATTTTTGGTGTTTACTTACTCATGGTATTGGCTTTTGGGCTGTCTTTTTATAAGAAAAAAAGAAGTGCAAAAGGATTTACCACGGGAGAGGGCAGGTTACCTACATGGACTTTAGGTATGTCTGTTTTTGCCACTTATGTGAGTAGTATTAGTTTTTTAGCCTTACCAGGCAATGCTTTTTTGAAAGATTGGAATGGACTAGTATTCAGTTTAAGTATTCCTTTAGCGGCCTTTATTGCGGTGAAACTCTTTGTGCCGCTTTATAGAAAATTAGACAGCGAATCTGCCTATTTTTTTATGGAGGAGCGATTTGGACCATGGGCTAGAATTTATGCGTCAGCTTGTTATTTATTGACACAGTTGGCCAGAATGGGTGCTATTTTATATCTTTTGGCTTTGCCAATGCATACATTAATGGGCTGGAGTATTCCAAGTATTATCATATTTACAGGAATTCTGGTGATGGTGTATGCCACTTTAGGAGGAATAGAAGCGGTAGTTTGGACAGATGCAATTCAGGGAATAGTGCTTATTGTAGGTGCTATTATTTGTTTGGTTACTTTGATAATAGATATTCCTGGTGGTTTTGGAGGATTTGTGGAAGTAGCTTCCGAACAGAAAAAGTTTAGTCTCGGGGAATTAGGCATAAGTCTCACAGATTCATCTTTCTGGCTAATCTTGATTTATGGTTTCTTCATTAATCTTCAGAATTTTGGAGCTGACCAGAGCTATATTCAACGATATTTAGGAGCTAAAAATGATAAGGAGGCAGCAAAGTCAGTATGGATGGGTAGCTTACTTTATGTACCAGTTTCTATCATGTTTTTTATGATAGGCACAGCTCTTTGGGTGTATTATCAATCTTTTCCTGAACTCTTACCTACAGGAATGGCGGCAGATAAAGTGTTCCCGCATTTTATAGTAAACCAACTTCCGGCAGGTTTGACAGGCTTATTAATAGCTGCTATATTCTCAGCAGGGATGAGTACGGTAAGTACCAGTATTAATAGTTCTGCCACAGTTTTGCTTTCTGATTATTATAGGAAGTTTAGTAAAACCGAGGTTTCCGAAAAAGCATCTATTGGCTTTTTGAGACTTTCATCTTTGGTGATGGGTTTATTAAGTATTGTGGTGGCTTTGGCCTTTAATGGTGTAACCAGTGCTTTAGATACTTGGTGGGCATTGGCATCTATATTTAGTGGTGGTATTTTAGGTTTGTTCTTATTAGGACTTTTGATAAAGAACATTACACCAAAATCTGCTTTAATTGCCGTAAGCGTAGGTATTGTGTTTATACTTTTTACTAGTCTTACACCATTTTTCGGAATAGCACCATTAATCCATTCAAATTGGGTAGTGGTTATAGGTACGCTGTTAATCTTTGGTGTTGGCTGGGGATTGAGTAAACTAAAAAAATAGTTAGTCCTATTTTTAGTTGTAAGAGGGTTTCAAATCTTTAATAAAGATTGAAACCCTCTTCTTGTTTTATACCAGTAATGATTCTATTGGTTTGCGTTTAAGTGATATTATATTTTGGTAATATTAATTATTTGATAGAATAGTTGTTGTAATGCTTTTTCTTCGATATTTTTAGTTGTTCGAGATTACTAAAATGTCTTATAATCATGGAAAACACATTCATCAAAAGCGAAATTTGGTCTTTGACCATTGCTGGTGTTTACCAGCGAGTAAAAATTTATAAAGATGCACTGCTCACAGCGGATATTGATTTTTTTGAAAGTCAGTTGAAAAGTTATGTTTTGGTTTTGGAACATGAACATTATAAGAAACCAGTCTCTTCTGAAAAGCATATAGAGAATATAGAACAATTGGCTTCTTTCTTCGAAGACTCGGGTGTTTTGGATGAAAACGTGCCGCCTTTTGGTATTGCTCAGAAATTCTTAAACCTATACCTGAAATATGTATGGTGTTTAGGGGAAATTAAAGTACCGCCACATTTTCCTATTGATAGGTCAATTCAGAAAACCATGGGAATACCAGCAGAAAAGGTTTTGGCTTGGACTGAAATTACAAATAAGGAGGTTTACATGAGCATCATAGACTTAGGTCAAAAGCTAAAAGGAGAAGTGAGTTTGGCAGATTTTGAATTAAGGCTATTTAATGAGAAGCGATTAGTGGCTTAATTAAGCATTTAGGTATATATTGTGTGAAAAATAGTCATTAAAACTAAAATATACTTGTCATGTTTGTAGGTCATTATGCCGCTGCCTTTGCTTTAAAAGGGAAAGAAAACGGAGCTTCTTTAGGGATGCTTTTTATAGCTACTCAGTTTGTAGATATCTTGTTTTTCCCGCTAACTCTTCTCGGGATAGAACGTTTAAATTTAGTAGAGAACTTTACCGCTGTCAATAACTTTGACTTAGCCTATATGCCTTATACGCATGGTTTATTGGGGACCTTAATTTGGTCGGTCTTGTTTTATGCCCTTTACTTTTTCTTTTTTGCTAAAAACAAGGTTAACAAAAGAAGTATTGCCATGGTGATGGCTCTTGGGGTTTTGTCGCATTGGTTTGCAGATTTGCTGGTACATACACCTGATTTACCACTCATTAATGGCGAACCAAAATTTGGATTTGGCCTATGGCAAAACAAAGAGTTGACCTTTGCTTTGGAAGCTATACTCCTAATTGCGAGTTTAATTTACTACCTCAAAAAGACCACCGAAAAAGCTAAAATAGGGAAGTATTTAGCCATTGGTTTTGTTGGTTTTCTTTTACTGGTCAATTTCCTCAACTTCTATGTTTTGCCACAAGATGATAATCTAGTTTCGGTAGCCATTTCGGCTGTCTTGGCATATTTTGTGTTAGCGGGTATTGCGTTTTGGGTCGGCTACAAGCGAACTTAATAGAGTTTATAAAGCATTGTTTGAACATTTTCAAGGAATGCTAAAGTTGATTTGTTGCTCCAATTTTCATTGACTTATTTCAATGGTATAAAAAATGGAGAAAGTATGTTCGGAATAATAAACTTTGGAGCATTTGTTTTAAGTGGAATCTTGGTCAATGTTGCCCCAGGGGCAGATACTATGTTTATACTAGGAAGAAGCATCTCTCAGGGGAAAAAGTCTGGTATCTATTCGGCTTTAGGAATCCTTGGAGGGGCTTTAATTCACTGCATAATGGCAGCATTTGGCTTGTCTATATTATTGGCAAAGTCGGCCTTGGCATTTTCCATAGTGAAATACATAGGAGCGGCGTATCTTTTGTTTTTAGGTTTGAAACTCTTGTTTTCAAAAGACTCAAAACTGGACGAGCTAAGTTCAAATCCAAAATCAGAAAGTCTGCGTAAGGTGTTTTGGTCTGGTGTACTAACAGATTTACTAAACCCGAAAGTGGCCTTGTTTTTCCTCGCTTTTCTGCCTCAGTTCATTAATCCAACTTACGCCGAAAATGCTATTCCTTTTCTCATTTTGGGTTTTACTTTTCTTTTTACGGGCTCCATTTGGTGTATAGGTGTGGCCATTTTTGCCGCTAAACTTTCAGAGAAATTCAGAGAAAATCCTAAAATTAAATATTGGCTAGATAGGATAACAGGAGGCTTATTTATAGGGCTAGGTGCTAAATTAGCTTTCAGTAAAGGCTAATTGGTTTAGGAGACTCTATCCGCTAAATTTGTTCTCTCACTTAATAATAATCATGGCAAAGATTCATCCAGAAATATCAGAAGACCTTAAGAAGTTTATAGAAGCTCAGCACATTTTTTTTGTAGGTACTGCCATGCAAGATGGGAAGGTAAATGTTTCCCCAAAAGGAGGTGATGCATTGAGAGTGCTTGGACCTAATAAAATACTGTGGCGAAACCTTACAGGGAGCGGAAATGAAACTGCGGCACACATTAAAAAAGTAAATAGAATTACGCTTATGTGGTGTGCTTTTGAAGGCAAACCTATGATACTTCGCTGTTACGGTACGGCCAAGGTCTATCACGAAAGAGATGCCGAATGGGAAGAACTAAATGGTTTATTCCCGCTTAGCAATGGAGCAAGACAAGTTTATGAAATCGATGTAGAAACTGTCCAAACATCCTGTGGATTTTCAGTGCCTTTTATGGACTTTAAGGAAGATAGAGATGTTCTGGAAAAATGGGCAGAAAATAAAGGACGGAATGGGATTAAGGATTACTGGCAAGAAAAAAACACCAAAAGTTTCGACGGTGCCGAAACGGGTATTTTAGAATAGGTCAGTCGTTAAAAATGAAAAAGCCTAAACCTCCTGGGTCTTTTATTATAATGTTTTCTACATTGCCAGAAGGGTTGAAAGCTGTGACTTCTTGCGTTATAGGAATATGAAGACGTCTTAATTTATTAATGATTTCTGCGTTTCTTCGTCCATTAAAAAAAGTCACTGAAGGGTTAAAAAACAAATGCGGACAGGTGAATGGCTTCATGATGCTGATGTTGAAATCATTATCATTTATAAGGCTTATCCAACTATTGTTTTCACCTTCATGTGTTTTCTTAAAACCAATTATTCTAAATAGCTCTTCGGACCTAAGCAAATCAGGACTTTCTAAACTTATGCCGGCATTTTTTCCGAGGAGAGAAGGTGAAATATGGTCAATTTCTGGCTGTGCTAAGCGTTCTTCTATTAAATAGACCCACATACCAGAAGGACTCCCAAGCATATAACCATTTTCTATCTCATGTACTTTAAATTCGTTTCCCAAAAGCTTAACCTCTTTAGACCAGTTAGGTTTAAAGATTTTAAGGCCAGCTCTAGCGAAATTGTCAGGGTTTATTTCAATAATTATTTTGCCATCAGAGAGTAAGTCTAAGCTCTTATCAGGAATTGTTTTGAAATCTAATTTACTGTAAAATTCGTGACTCAGTAATTTGTTACCTGTTGGGGTTTGAAGCAAGGTTTTCATGTGCAAGTCTGTTATCTAGTCAAGAGCAAATACGCTAATTTAGTTAAAGATGTTCACTTTTAAAATGATTTTATTTTGCACCTTTCCTAGATAGTTTTAATCTTGTGTGCTGTGTTATAACTTGAATCAAGACAGATGAATATTCACCCTATTAGCTTTTTGTTTTTACTAGTCTTTGTTTTTTCTGGCAGCCAAGAGATGCCTATTAAAGAGAAAATGAAACTTTCAGACTATAACTTCTTCGAAGGTGAATTGAGCGATTTAAAACCTACTGATGAAGTTTACCCGTATTCTTTAAAAACACCTTTGTTTACAGATTATGCGGAGAAATTACGTTTTGTAGTTTTGCCAAACGGGTCTAAGATAGATTATAACGCTACCGAGGTTTTAGACTTTCCCATAGGGACTACGCTTATCAAAACTTTTTATTATCCGAATGATTTTACTAAACCGAAAAAAGGAAGAAGGCTTTTAGAGACTAGGCTTTTGATAAGAGATGAAAAAGGTTGGCGAGCACTGCCATATGTATGGAATGAAGAGCAGACTGAAGCCTATTTAGAGGTGGCAGGGGAGACTTTTGAAGTGAAGTATGTGGATATTAACGGTAAAAAGAAAAAGCACCTTTACGGTGTGCCTAACCTAAATCAATGTAAGGGCTGTCATAACAGAGATGAAGTTTTAATGCCCATTGGTCCTAGTGCCAGGCAGTTAAATTCAGAACTAGATATTCCTGCATACTTAAGTTCAAATGCCTTGAAAACCTATCAAAAAGGGAATCAATTAAAGATGCTTATTGACAAAGGTATTTTAGAGAATATTCCTGAGAATCATAATTTTCCTGAAATAGCAAATTGGCAAGATACGGATGACAGTTTGAACGAAAGAGCACGAGCATGGTTAGATATTAACTGTGCTCACTGCCATAGGCCAGACGGCCCTGCAAATACCTCAGGCCTTAATCTTAGTATTCATAATACAGATGCAACTAGCCTTGGTATTTTAAAAGCACCAGTAGCAACTGGAAGAGCATCAGGAGATTTAGTGGCCGATATTACTCCGGGAAAGGCCGATGAGTCCATTTTAGTTCGTCGTTTGGCTTCTACCGACCCAGGTGTTATGATGCCAGAGTTAGGTCGTAAAACAGTTCATGAAGAGTCTCTAAAACTAATTAAAGACTGGATAAATCAAATGGAGTAGTAAACGATTAGTTTCCGGTCAATTAAAAATCAGGGAGGGTCTTAAGTAAAATACTTAGACACAAGACTTTCGAATCAAAATTTAAGAAACTCTAGTAAATCCGTGTAGACCTTTTATTGGTCTCAGAAATAGTTAAAACTATGCAATTTATTGCATTTCGCTTTCAGCTTCTAAAAATGTGCTATTTTGGTATATGGATTTTCAAAGATCAAACGGGCATAGTATTTCCAGACTTACAGTTCACATAGTGTGGTCAACAAAATATCGCCATGCAGTTCTAAGTGGGGATATCAAGCTTCGTTGTCGTACCTTGTTGATACAGATTTGTGAGGCAGAAGGAGTTCAAATATTGAAGGGAGTCGTTTCAAAAGATCATGTACACATGCACCTGGAATACCGTCCCTCTCAGTCGATAAGTCAATTGGTTAAACTGCTAAAAGGACGTTCATCGAGGAAATTGCAAATGGAGTTTCCTGAATTGAAGAAGCGTTACTGGGGTCGCCATTTCTGGGCAATAGGCTTTGGTTGTTGGAGTACTGGAAATATTACCGATGAAATGGTTAACGAGTATTTGGAGCATCATAGAAATCCAAATGAGAGTAATAATACTAATTTTATCGTCGAATAGGCAGACTTTCAGTCTGGACTCAAAACTATGGACTTTCAGTCCATAGTGGTTTATTTAAGGGTTGTCTACAAGGTTTTTCTTTATAAATACCGATTAAAGGGGCGACTAAGCTTGGAAAGGTCAGTAATACACAGACCCTGGCAGGGTTAATAAGCTTAAGCATTATCAATCAAACCCTTGTGCCACCGATTTCGTAACTCATTTAAATCATCATTTGAATGCAGGTATTTTACTGTTTTATTGTTGGTCTATTTTTGTGTTCGTTTCAAACGAATGCTCAAACCTGCTGTTCGGGCGGAGTGCCTATTTCAAATTCTCTGGGTTTGCCAATTATTAACAAAAATGCAATTCAGTTTAATGTGTCTTATGATTATAATAATCTAAGCACTTTAGTTCAGGACAAGGAGAGAATTGATGATGATTCGCGAACACGTGTTACACAGACAACGATGTTGCAATTGGGTATTGGTTTATCCCCAAAATGGTCTATAGAAATGCTTGTTCCTTACATAAAGCAATCAAGGAGAATTGTTCAATTGGTAAATGAGGATTTTGTATCCACAAGTGGATTAGGGGATGTAAGCACTTTGATTAGCTATAGTTTTCTGAAACCATTGTCAACCGTTTCGTTTTCTGGGGGAATTGGGCTGAAAGCACCCACGGGAAGCATTAATAATAAAAACAATCAAGGAATTGTTCTTAATGCTGATATGCAACCGGGCACAGGTGCATGGGATGTTTTTTCTTTATTGCGATTTGTTAGCCCCTTTGGCAGTCGAAAAAACATTAATTTCTATTCCAATGTAATCCTTAGTCATAAAGGGGTTAATCAAGATTACCAACCAGATTTGGGATATAAATTTGGTGACGAGCAGCAAGTTACGATTGGTGTTAATGCTCAAGGATTGGCGTTTAAAAGTCTTTGGAATATAGGTCTAGGTGCTAGGTTAAGGAATGTAAATTCAAATCAAATAAATAAGCAGATTGTTGGTAGTACGGGTGGTCATTGGGTATTAGGAACAGCAAATTTGTCACACTGGATTTTGCCTAACAAAACATCTATCAATTTAACTACAGACATACCTTTATTAGTCTCGGTTTCTGGTCTTCAAAATGTACCGACGTATAGAATAAACCTTAGTTTTTATAGTGTCTTAGATTTAAAAAAGAAAGAATGATGAGCAAAAATAAAGTGTTTTTCATTGGCTTGGTTGTACTTGTTTCGGCTTGCAATAAGAATGTAGAACCTAAAGCTAGAGCAGGAAACACGGGCAATGTTTTAAATGAGGAATGGGATATTCCGTTTGCTCAAGTAAAAGATGGTGGAGTAGGGAAGGACGGTATTCGGTCTATTGATGCACCAGTGGTGGTAGAAGGAGACGCCGCTACTTTTCTTAAAGATGAAGAATTAGTTTTAGGAATTAAATATGGGAACACGGCTATTGCTTACCCTCATAAAATTCTTGATTATCATGAAATTGTAAATCATGGCATTGAAGATTTTAGTTATTCCATTTCCTATTGCCCTTTAACAGGAACTGGCATTTTATTTAACAGAAACATTGATAGTAAATTGACCACTTTTGGAGTGTCAGGCCTCTTATTTAACTCTAATTTAATTCTATACGATAGAGAAACAGACTCTAATTGGCCACAAATGATGTTGAAATCTGTGAATGGAGTACAAAGGGGCAAAAAAAATGAGTTTCATCAATTAATAGAAACCACATGGGCTACATGGAAAAAATGGTATCCTGATTCTAAAGTGATGAGTGTAAGCCAAGATGTGGGTCGAAATTATGACAGATACCCATACGGGAACTATAAAACAAATGATGATTATCTATTGTATTCGGTACCTGCTAAATTGAAAAATATTCCCAACAAAGAGCGTATTTTGGGTATACGAAATAATGGAGTTGTTGCTTATAGTAGATTTAATGCTTTTGCTGAGGAAACTGGTTTCAGAACTAGGTCTGTAGGGGGCGATGATATTTATGTCTTTGGTTCTATAATAGACAACTATATGTTTGCTTTTAAAGCCAAAACTCTCGACGGTGTAAAGGTAGAAATTGATGAAGTACTGCTCGGAACAGCTTCAGGAGCACTATTTAGAGATACTGAAGGAAATGTCTGGAGTATTTTTGGTGAAGCCACAGAGGGTGAAAAAAAAGGTCAAAAGCTACAAATTCCTGAAAACTATATAGGTTATGCCTTTGCTTGGGCTGCATTTTATGCCGAATCTTTTGTAGTTGAATAAATTTTGAAAAGTTCATAGATTAATAAAAAATGATATTGATTAGAGGTTTGAAAATAAGGGAACTATGTTTTTTTATACCCTTATTCTAATCTGCTGATTGGTCAATATTGAAATATGATTAAGGTATTTAATTATCTTTGCAGCTATAACATCATGAAAGAAATGAAACCTGTTTATAAAGCCCATCCTTGGCATGGAATCTCCATCGGCGAAGATGCACCCAATATTGTTACCACATTTATAGAGATTGTACCGTCTGATACTATTAAGTATGAGATAGACAAAGAGACTGGTTACTTGTCTATTGATAGACCTCAAAAGTACTCTAACATTGTTCCTTCTCTTTATGGTTTTATACCAAGAACTTACTGTGGCGATAGAGTAGCAGACTTTGCAAGAAAAAATGGAGCGGAGAATGTCAAAGAAGGAGACGGCGACCCACTTGATATTTGTGTACTTTCTTCTCACCATATTCCTCATGGCGATATTTTACTTCAGGCAAGACCTATTGGTGGCTTGTGTTTAGTAGATAAAGGTGAGGCAGATGATAAGATTATTGCGGTCTTGGTAGGTGACCATATTTATGGAGAATACCAAGATTTGAAAGATATGCCTAAAGACGTAGTAGAGCGTCTTAAGCATTACTTTTTAACATATAAAAACCTCCCTGACGAGCCTAAACACTGTGAAATAGCTCACGATTATGGTGTAGACGAGGCCAAAGAGGTTATTAAATTAGCTATGAAAGATTATAGAGATATAATCTTCAATCCGATTTAAAGATTATTTAGAAAATCGATAGTGTTAACATTGTCGGCAAATTCGTCCAAAACGGGAGATTGACTTTTTCCAAATGGAGTATAGTTTTTGCCGACAATGCACTGAATCTTCTCTTGATGAGCATTTAGCTTCTTTTCTAAAGCATTCTCATCCGCATATTCCTCATAGAAAACCACACTGATAGGGCTAACCAAATTCTCACTTTGGGTTACCAGAAGAAATCCATTATCATAATGATGATTTCTATTTACCAAGTATATAGATTTATTATAATCGTAATTATTACTGTATTTATGATGAATATGTATGGTGTTCCAATATTCAATAGATTCAAAAAACGTGTCGAACTTATAGCCTTTCGGCACAAAGAACTTGGAGACGTTTCTGCAGCCTAGACCAAAAAACTGAAAAATGTCATAACCTAAGTTTCGTAATTCTTCGCGGCTTTCGGTTCCCGTCAAAACAGCTACAGAGCTTCTGTTTTTTCTGATTATGTTTGGTTTCTTACCAAAATAGTATTCAAAGTATCGTGACGAATTATCACTTCCAGTGGCAATAAATGCATCTGCTGCATTCAGCCTATCGGCAATTTCTATTTGAGAACTAATTTCAGGGTCAATTTCAATCAGTTTAGCAATGACTTTCTGCATTAAAACGCTATCTGAGCTGCTAAGCTTTATTAAAGCTATATTCCCAGTAAGTAGAATGCACATTAAATCATGAAAGCCTACCAAGGGGATATTTCCTGCTGCTATTACACCAATTTTTTTAGGATGTTCATTATCCTTAATATGCTTACTAAAGGCTACTAGGTCTTCTTTTTTAAGGAACTCTTGGCCAATGTTTTTCAAAGCGAGCAGGACATTATCTTCCGTAAACCAGCCATTTTCGCCCTTACATAGAGAGGCCCAATATTTTAAATCTTCTTTAGAACTCTCCGCGTTCAGGAATTCACCCAATTTAGAAAATAGTATTATTCTGTTCTCTAATGTCATTTTTTATATGCAGTAATGCCTTTTTTAATATTCGCTGTAAAATTACTAAGCTCTTGAAACTTTGTAGTCTTATATTTGTTCTTTATTTGAAATAACAACAGAACTGCTATGGCAATTATTATAACAGACGAATGCATAAACTGTGGGGCTTGCGAGCCTGAATGCCCTAATACTGCAATTTATGAAGGAGGAATAGAATGGACTTGGGCTGGTGGAACTGCTTTGGAAGAAGTAGATTTTGGTGATGGCACCGTAATTGATGCCAAAGATGACCAAGAGCCAGTTTCAGACGAATTTTACTATATAGTTTCAGATAAGTGTACTGAATGTATGGGTTTCCATGAGGAGCCTCAGTGTGCTGCGGTTTGCCCAGTAGATTGCTGTGTGCCAGACCCTGATAAAGTAGAAGATGAAGAAACACTTTTAGCTAAGAAGTCGTGGTTACACGCTGAAGCTTAATAGATAGATTTTATAGGAATTGAAACCTCACCATTTTGGTGAGGTTTTTTTATGCCTTGTTTTCTCATTATAGATTTGGTTTATACGAGTTATTTGTTTGCGTTTCTTTTGTGTTTTAGATAAATTGCCAAATATTAATTCTATCCTTTATTGTCTTCCTGTTTTGATTATTTGATAGATATATATTAATAAATGATGAAATGTGCCCTTGTATAGCTATAAGTTAGCTATTTATTTAAGCTTAATAAGGGGTAATCCTATATTTGCATTATTAATTATCGAATTAGGGTTCGGTATAAAATATTGATTAATGTAAAATTTGTAAAATATAATTAGGTTGATGTATGCGGTGCGTCAAAAACACAATTTATTGTGGTTTTGTTGTACTCCGAAAGCAAACTACTCACCTTTGGTGAGTAGTTTCTTATTATATAGCTATTCAGAACTTGCCAGTTCTTTGGAAAGTGTTTTTGTTTCATTGGCGTATTCCTCTATTTGATTTTCATAAAGAATGTATTCTTTTATCTTGAGACGTTCGGTCTATCTATAAATGTAAGCTCGTTTAAAGTATTATATAAGTAAAGCTAGGACATAGCTTTAGAATTTGCCAAATAGCTCTTTGCTTCTCTGTTAAAACAGATAACTAAACCTAACTTATTTTTTGGCGGTAAAGGAAGTTTTGAAAAATATGCTTGGAGTGCTGATGGCAAGTCACTAGTATTTGTGACGTATTCAGATAAAATAGAATAGATAGCGTTTTTGAGAGGCAATTAATGCTTCTCAAAAACTAAGTCTGTTTCAGACACTTCAACCAGTCCTTTATCATTAAAACCTGTTAAAGAAACCTCTTTGGTAGTATTGATAAGAAGTGGGTCATATTTGGCGGTAATTCTTACATAGTTTTCCGTCCAGCCGTGCATTTGTCCTTCTTCTACATCATCTTCAAACAAGACATTTTTGGTCTTGCCTAGTTGGCTTTCGTAAAATGCTCTTTTCTTTTTCTCCGATAGGATATGGAGCATTTTGGAACGTTTAGATTTGTCTTGCTTGCTCACTTTAGGGTGAATAGCTACGGCTTCCGTATTTGCTCTTTCTGAATAAGAAAAAACATGGAGGTAGCTTAGATCTAATTCGTTTATATAATTATACGTTTCTAAGAATCTTTCCTCTGTTTCACCAGGGTGCCCTACTATTACGTCCACACCAATGCAGCAGTTAGGCATTAGCGACTTGATTTGTTTTACTCGGTCAATGTATAGGTCTTTCTTATATCGTCGCTTCATGAGCCTTAAAACCTCTGGGCTACCAGATTGAAGCGGGATGTGAAAATGAGGAACAAAACGTTTTGATTTAGCTACAAATTCTATGGCCTCATTACTGAGAAGGTTTGGCTCTATGCTAGAAATACGGAACCTTTCAATTCCCTCTACTTGGTCTAAAGCCTTTATTAAGTCTAAAAATGTTTCTTCTCTAATTCCGTTTCTTAATCCAAAGTCTCCAATATTGACACCCGTTAAAACAATTTCTTTTACGCCATTAGAGGCGATATCCTCAGCTGCCTTTACAATGTTAGCAACAGTGTCAGAACGGCTCTTTCCTCGTGCTAACGGTATAGTACAGTACGTGCAAGGGTAATCACAACCGTCTTGCACCTTTAGAAAAGTACGAGTACGGTCATTTAAAGAGTAGGAGGTATGGTAATCTAGGTCATGCTCGTCAATTTCAGAAGCGAAAACCTTACCAGTAGAAGTGGCATTTGAGGCCGAAGGCTCTTTCACAAAATCTCCAAGAAGGTCTAGCAGCCTAAATTTCTCAGCAGCACCTAACACGGCATCCACACCAGGTATTTCAGAAATTTCTGTTGGTTTCAGTTGTGCGTAGCATCCAATTATGGCTACATAACCGTCAGGGTTAATGGCGTTAGCCTCTCGCACTATCTTCCTACATTTCTTATCGGCATTGTCTGTAACAGAACAGGTATTGATAATAAATATATCTGGCTTCTCTGAGAAGTCAACTTTGGCGTAGCCCTTATCCTCAAACATTCTACCGATGGTAGAGGTCTCTGAGTAATTCAACTTACAGCCTAATGTATAAAATGCTACTTTCTTCATTTCTTTCACAAAGGTAAGAAGTTAATTTTTACGCTTTTGGTTTCCTATAAACAAAAAAAACCTCCCAGAGCTAGTCTGAGAGGTTTAGAATATAGTAGTAGGCTAATTAAATATTAGCACTTTTTACCGTTTTGATAATTCTACCAGCAATTTTGTAAGGATCTCCGTTAGATGCAGGTCTTCTGTCTTCTAACCAACCTTTCCATCCTTTCTCAACCGCAATTAGAGGGATACGAATAGATGCTCCTCTATCAGAAATTCCCCAAGAGAAATCTGTGATAGCTGCAGTTTCGTGTAATCCAGTTAAACGTTGGTCGTTAAACTCACCGTATACCGCGATATGCTCTTTCACTACTGGTCTGAAAGCTTCACAGATAGCTGCATAAACTTCTTTGTCGCCACATGTTCTCAAAGTAGTATTAGAGAAGTTAGCATGCATACCAGAACCATTCCAATCCATGTCTTTTCCTAATGGTTTTGGGTGATACTCTATATAGTAACCATATTGCTCAGTCAATCTGTCTAAAAGATATCTCGCTATCCAAAGCTCGTCACCGGCAAGTTTAGCACCTTTTGCAAACAATTGAAATTCCCACTGTCCGCTAGCCACTTCTTGGTTAATTCCTTCAAAGTTAAGACCAGCTTCAATACAAAGGTCTGCATGTCTTTCTACTAAATCTCTTCCGTGTGTGTTTTTTCCACCTACTGAGCAGTAGTACATTCCTTGAGGAGCAGGATATCCTCCAATAGGGAAACCTAAAGGAAGCTGAGTAGCAGTATCCATTATAAAATACTCTTGCTCAAATCCGAACCAGAAATCATTATCATCATCATCAATCGTTGCTCTACCGTTAGACACGTGAGGTGTTCCGTCAGCATTCATAACCTCTGTCATTACCAAATATCCGTTGATACGGTCTGGATCTGGATAAATTGCAACAGGAACCAATAAACAGTCAGATGAGCCACCTTCAGCTTGACGCGTTGAAGAACCATCAAAAGACCAGTTTCCTATTTCCTCTAAGGTGCCTTTAAAGTTTTCGTGTTCTTCTACTTTAGTTTTACTTCTTAAGTTTTGAGTAGGGAAGTAACCGTCTAGCCAAATGTACTCTAATTTAATTTTTGCCATGATTGTGATTAATTGTTGTAAATGATATGAATCATAAAATATTAGAACAAATATATATGAATAGTCGATAGATTATATACCTGAAACTGTTTTTTTGTAGTTTTTTATTCTAAAAAATTAAAATAATACAATAAAGTATAGGTATGTTCTAAATGGCCTATTTGTCTATATAGTCTTGGAAGGTCTTTTGCTGCATTGCTTTGGCATTTCTCTTATCATTTTCATTAATATCACCCTCTTTTGAGATGATTTTTCGCCCTATATTATCAAATAGGAGTTCTTTCTCTTTTTGTACAAATCCAAATCCATCAGAGAAACTGAAGTAGGCCCACTCTGGTTTATTTTGTTTTAAAAGCACATTTTTGCTCCATACATAATTAACAGAAGGTAGATTTAAGTTTTCTAAAAGAAGTTTTGGAAGGTCAATTTGGGATGTTATTTCATCAATAGTCTTTGGTTTTAAAATAGCACCACCAGTCCAGAGCATTGGTGTTCTAAAGTTGTCAGATTTTTTACCAGTGTCTGGCAATCGGTGCCCATGGTCGCCTATCACTATAACCACAGTTTCATTCCACCATGATTGTGTTTTGGCAGAATCTATGAATCGTCCAAATTCTTGGTCGGTATAATAAAGAGAATTTAGGTATAAACTTTCTTCATCATCACCTGCAAATAATGCTGAATCTAAAGGAACATCAAAGGGCTCATGACTGCTTAATGTAAGCAGCGTTTCAAAAAACGGGTCCTTCTTAGGGTAACTATGGTCTTTTAAATATTTATCAAATATGACATTATCATGAACACCCCATTTAGTGACATAAAGGTCTTCTGGGAAATCATTTAAATCTACAATCTTTTCAAAGTCACCCGCATATAGGTAGCTTTTCATGTTAGCAAATTCCGTTTCGCCACCATAATAGAAGGCGGTTCTATAGCCATCATTTTGAAAGTCTTTGGTAAGAATTGGGAGTCTTGCCGTTTTCTTAGGTTCTTTGATAATAGACTTGGTTGGCTGGGCAGGATAGCCGCTTAAAACCGCTATTATGCCTTTGTCTGTTCTATCTCCTGAGGCATAAACATTTGAGAAATAAACACCTTCTTTTTTTAGTCTATTGAAGTTAGGTGTTATCTCTTGACTATCTCTGGCTTCATCTACCACTTTTTCGGTAAAGCTTTCCCAAATAATTAAAAGCACATTAGGCTTCTTTAATTTTGGATTGATGAGTTGTTCTAAGGGTCCACTTTCTGGATATAGCTGCTCCATGGCTTGCGATATCTCTTCTTTAGGGAGGTAAGTGTATGGGTTTACTTTCAAGTTTCTCTTATTGACAATGGAGCTGAGGAAGTTCCATGAGGCGTTAACAGCAGATATGTTTGCAAAATTATTATCAGAGAAATAAACAGTGCTTTGATTCATAGGAGCTATGCCAAAACCACCTCTAATTGGAATGATTAGAGCAAATGCCATAAAAATAGCAATGGGCATAAAAGGCCATTTTTTAATGCTCTTCCAAGTGTTAATCTTTTTACCAATGATTCTGTAAACAAAGAAACTCGCTACTATTATTAATAAAATGTAGCTCAAGAATAACCTTACAACTGGAGACGATTTTACCGATGCCCATGCTTCATTAGGCGTACTTAAATACTGTAAAGGTGTAGCATCTAGCCTATAATCCCATACATTATATACCTCTAGGTCTATAACGATGATTAATGTTACCACAAAAACCAAGATTAAAGTATAGCCATAAAGTCCTCTTTCAAAGATGCTTTTCTTTATCCAATTAGAGAAAGCAACCCAAAAGAATGGGAAAATACTGAAGTAGCCCGCCATGGACATATCCATTCGGATGCCATTCCAGAAGATACCGAAGAGTGTTTCTAAAGTTAATAGTTTGGTTTCATTGATATGATAACCTAGGAAAATGAGTCTAGCCGTAAGAAAAAACGCTACCCAAAATCCAAAATATATAAACAAAAACTGTATTCTTTCTTTCATTCAATAGTAAATTGTGATCTTTGAGGCAAAGATAGAAATAAACTTACATGTTGATGAATCCAGGATTTGACGCAGGCGAAATAGCCCAATTAAAAAAAGAGTGTGAAGAAGAAGGCCAAAATTATGTTTTGGTATTAGATGAGCAAGAGCTTTCTGATAGTGGAGAGTACTTCCAGTTTCAGTTTATAGGTAAAACAGAGGACGGAAAAGAGGTGATTTATGATGCCGCTATTTTTACTTTAGAGCTTCATTATAACAGTATGATTCTAGACGAGGCGGAAAAAAGAGTAGGAGCTATTCATAAAGATTTTGTGCCTATAGAGCAGCGTGGAGGCGATTATGTAATTAATCCTAAAGCTGATGAGCTTATTGAGGAATTCATCATGGAAATGGAAGATGATGATGAAATGAAGGTGAGCGAGTTTTTAAATATTGACAAAGACTTCGAATTCGGAATAGGACTAGAGGTGGCTATCAATGTGGAAGAAATTTTCCCAGAGGTTATAGAAGACTTCATAAAGGAATTTAACGCAGGTACTTTTGAATTAGATAAAGACCGCTACAGTTTTAAGCAGGATATAGCCGGCGAGTAAATGCAACTTTTTTATAAAGCTAATTTTGAAGAGGATGCTGTTTTGGATGAAATAGATTCAAAACACTGCATACGGGTTTTAAGAAAAAAAGAAGGTGATGAGGTAATGGTGACGGATGGAATAGGAAATCTGTTCACCTGTCAAATAGCTGACGCTAATCAAAAGAAAACTAAGCTCGATATTTTAGCTACTCAAAGAGAATTTGAAAAGCCGAAAAGGCATATCAAAGTGGTGATAGCTCCTACTAAGAATATTGACCGTATGGAGTATTTTGTGGAGAAATCGGTGGAAATAGGTATCTCAGAAATATCTTTTATTCTAACTAAAAACTCAGAAAGAAAACACCTGAAATTAGACAGACTAAACCGAATTGCAGTTTCGGCCATGAAGCAGTCATTGAAAGCTTACCTTCCTAAATTATCTGATTTGGTCACTATAAAGGAGTATCTCGGGCAAACTGAAACTGCAAAACAGAAGTTTGTAGCTCATTTAAACGAAAAATCAACAGACCTAACTACGAATGATATAGGAGATAGCGTTTGTATTATGGTAGGCCCAGAAGGTGATTTTGACCCTTCAGAAATAGCAATGGCAGAAGCAGCAGGTTTTGAAATGGTGAGTATGGGGTATTCAAGGCTGCGTACAGAAACGGCGGGTTTGGTGGCGGTTACTTTATTAAATATGATTTAAGAAAGCATGAGAAAGTTATTCATAATGTTTTGTTTACTAGGGTTTGCTGAAGTTTCAGCTCAATCTCCTACTATAAAAATAGCAAGATTGAAATATGGTGGCGGTGGCGACTGGTATTCCAATAAAACCTCGCTTCCTAACCTTATATCTTATTGCAATACCAATTTGAAGATGAATATTTTCAGTGAAGAGGATATTGTGGATGCCAGTAATTCCGAAATTTTTCAATATCCTTTTGTGCACATGACGGGTCATGGAAATGTGATATTTTCAGATGCTGAGGCTGATAATTTGCGTAAATACCTGATTTCAGGAGGTTTTCTTCATGTGGATGATAATTACGGACTAAGCAAATATATAAGGAGAGAAATGCTGAAAGTGTTTCCTGGGTCTGAGTTTGTAGAGGTGCCTTTTAGTCATCCTATATATCACCAGAAATATAAGTTTCCGAATGGCCTTCCTAAAGTACATGAGCATGATAATAAAGCCCCACAGGGTTTTGGATTGTTTCATGAAGGCAGACTTGTTTGTTTCTTTACTTATGAGTCGGATTTAGGAAATGGCTGGGAAGACCAATCTGTTTATGGCGACCCAGAGTCAGTACGGGTTTCTGCCCTTCAAATGGGTGCAAACATCGTTTCTTTCGCTTTTACTACGTATTAAGTTTTGTATTTTCTTAATGTCCATCTTGGTATTATTTTAAGATAATTGCTCATTTGCATTAATTATGGAAGTTTCCATTGAACTTTTGACGTAAACGGGCGTTCTTGCAGTAGAAATAGTATTATTATTTAAAAATCACTTAATGGTTGCAGCCCTTTCTTTTTTTATAGGACATTGGTATTTGTCCCTTTTTAGTCAGACTTTCTTTTTACACAGATACTCCGCTCATAAAATGTTCACGATGAACAAATTTTGGGAGAAGTTCTTTTATATTTTCACTTACGTAACACAGGGTTCTTCTTATTTGAATCCACGTGCTTATGCAGTAATGCACAGAATGCACCACGCGTTTTCAGATACTGATAAAGACCCACATTCTCCGCATCATACCAAAAATCTTTTTACAATGATGTGGAAAACCAAAGACCTTTACACAGGCTTGGTGGATTATAAAGTAAAAATTGAAGAGCGTTTTGATAGAAACTTTCCGCAGTGGACTGCACTAGATAAATTTGGTGAATCTTGGATTTCAAGAGCCATTTGGGGAATAGGTTACATTGCTTTTTATGTGGTTGGTTTCTTATACTTTGATGTTCACTGGGGATTCTTTTTCCTTTTACCTATTCATTTTTTAATGGGCCCTATCCATGGTGCTATTGTAAACTGGAGTGGTCACAAATACGGCTATCAAAACTTTGACAATAAAGATGAATCAAAAAATAGTCTTCTTTTTGACTTTTTGATGATGGGTGAGTTGTTCCAAAACAATCATCATAAGCATCCAATGTCAATTAACTTTGCTAAGAAGTGGTTTGAACTAGACCCTACTTATCCAGTAATTAAAATGTTGACTTGGATGAAAATTATTACGCCAAAGAAATAAGCTTTAATCTTAGAGTTTTATAAATGAAAAAATCCGCCTAGAGCGGATTTTTTCATTTTAAAGCTAAGTTCCATTTGCCCTATAAGGGATTCAAGGAATCGTCGGTTTCGGCCTCGTGCGATAAAGCAGATATAACTTGGTCTTCGTCACTTTGACCTGAGAAATTAACGGCTGTTTCTATTAATGCTAAATGAGAATATGCCTGAGGGAAATTACCTAAAAGCCTTTTGGTTTTAAAGTCAATATCTTCGCTAAATAGCCCAAGATGATTGCTATAAGTAAGGATTTGGTCAAAAAGTCTCTTGGCTTCTTTTTTCTTTCCAATTTTAAATAGACTATTGATAAACCAAAAAGAGCAAATAGTAAACGAAGAAGATGGCGTACCAAAATCATCTTTATTTATGTAACGGTACATCAATCCGTCTTGGCAAAGTTCTTTTTCTGTTGCCAATACCGTACTGACGTAACGAGGGTCTTTAGCATCAATAAAACCATAACTTTCCATGAGTAGGGTAGATGCATCCAAATCTGAAGAATGGTAAGATTGGGCGTATGCCTGTTTCTCTTCATTCCAAGCATTCGTTTTAATGTCTTGCTCTATCTCTGCTCTTAACTCCTTCCATTTTTTTAGCTTGTCTGTTCTGTGAAGTAGCTCAGCTATTTTCACACCTCTATCAATGGCTACCCAACAAAGGAGTTTTGAGAATGTAAAATGCCTCTCTTCCGTTCTAAATTCCCAAATACCCTTATCTGCATTTTTCCAGTTCTTTTTTACAATGTCAATGGTTGATTTGGTAATAGTCCAAAGCTCTTCACTATAAAACAGCGTGTTTTGAAACCTTAGATACTGTTGATATAAAACATCCATCAAAATACCATAAATGTCATGTTGGGTTTGATGATAAGCTGCATTACCTATTCTTACCGGTTTACTGCCTTCATAACCTTCTAGATGCTCTAAAATCTCTTCAGTAAGTTTCTTTTGCCCATCTATACCATACATTATCTGCATTTTCTCATCTTTCTGAGGGATGATTTTGACAATAAATTCTAAGAAGTTTTTTGCAATTTTTTCATGACCAAGCCCAGAAACTACTTTGATTACCATACTGGCATCTCTTATCCAGCAGAATCTATAATCCCAATTTCTTACTTCGCCTATGGTTTCGGGTAAAGAGGTGGTGGCAGCGGCCAAAACGGCACCACTACGCTCATAGGTTAGCATTTTTAATGTCAATGCCGAGCGTAGAATTTCGTCATTGTATAAATCATAAGTGGTGGTGTTTTCAGCCCAGTTTAGCCAATACACTCTGGTTCGTTGCATTTTTAGGTACTGACGCTCCACATCTTGATGAAGTAGCTTTTCGAAATAACTAAAAAGAAAATATTGGTTCTCCTCTAAGGTCAGTTCTTTACCTTCTAGAATATCGCTATGCGAAAAAGAAGAGTAGAGATATACCGAATCATAACTTCCAGAAGTGGTTTTGGTTTTGATGTACTCGCCTTTATCTTGAGTCAATTGTTCTTCTTTGGCATAGCCCAGTTTAGGGTTATAATTGACCGAAAATTTCGGTTTACCTTTTAAAAGTTTGATGTATCTTACTATTTCTGCCGGATATTGAAGAATGTTATTATCAGTAGTATACCTAGGCATGAAGTCAATAAATTCAAAAGCATCTTCGCCATTATTGAATTCTGTGACCAGAATATTGGTTTTATATATGTATTTTTGACTAATAACATATGAGGAATCGACATTTACTTCAAAAGCTCCTCCTTTGTTTTTGTCCAATAATTTGGCAAACATAGAAGGTGAATCAAATTTTGGTAAACAACACCAGTCAATACTTCCACTTTTACTTATCAAAGCGGCACTTTGACAATTACCAATCATTCCGTAATCTAAATTTCTCATTAACGCGTTTTTATTAATACTTAAAAATTTCCTATGAGTAAAACCATCATTGTCTCTAACAGACTCCCACTTTCTTTAAACATAAACCAAAACGAGGTAGAAGCAACTCCTAGTGTTGGAGGACTTGCCACTGGTCTTAAATCTGTTCATGCCGATGGTAACGGAATCTGGATTGGATGGAGCGGACTCACAGAAGAAGAGATTAATCCTTCTCTAGCTCCTAATGTAGAAAAAGCACTGGAAAATCAAAAGTGCAGATCGGTTTCTTTATCAGAAAAAGAGGTAGATGGTTTCTATTACGGTTTTAGCAATAGAACATTATGGCCATTGTTCCATTATTTCACGGAATATTCCGAATTTAATAATGAGGATTGGGAGACATACAAAAGAGTAAATCAGAAGTTTGCTGATTTGGTTGTAGAAAATATTGAAGACAATGACCGAGTTTGGGTACACGATTACCAACTTTTGTTAGTTCCTCAAATGGTAAAAGAGAAAAGGCCTGATGTCAAAATTGGCTTTTTCCTGCATATTCCTTTTCCGTCTTATGAGGTTTTTAGAACCTTACCTTGGCGTGAAGAAATTTTACAAGGAATGATGGGTGCCGACTTAATAGGTTTTCATACCTATGATTATGAGCGACACTTTTTGAGCTCGGTGCAGCGTCTTTTAATTTGTGACCTTGATTTTAATAATGTGCTTTATGATACCAGAAATGTGAAGGTAGATTCCTTCCCAATGGGTATTGATTTTAATAAATTTCATAATGCGGCTATTGAGCACTCAAAAGCCAAAGTGAAATCCGAAGTTCAGGAAAGCATAGATAAGCATAAATTAATAAAAGGAGATACACAGTTTATCTTAAGTATTGACAGGTTAGACTATACCAAAGGTATAGCTCAAAGAATTATGGCTTTTGAGCATTTTCTAGAGAAATACCCTGAATATCTGGGCAAAGTGAGGTTAGTAATGTTGGCCGTGCCTAGCAGGTCAAACGTGCCGCAGTATCAAGATTTGAAAAATGAAATTGACCAATTGGTAGGCAGGGTCAATGGTAAATTCTCAGAAGTTAACTGGACGCCAATTTGGTATTTCTATAGGTCTATGCCTTTTGAAAACCTTATTGATTTATACTGTAGCTGTAAAATAGCATTGCTTACGCCAGTAAGAGACGGAATGAATTTGGTGGCAAAAGAATACATAGCCAGCCGAGTAGATAATACAGGGGTACTTATTTTGAGCGAGATGGCAGGTGCTGCAAAAGAGCTAAATGAGGCTTTAATCATAAATCCGAATAACCTTGACCAGATAGCAGACGCTATTAAAACGGCATTAGTGATGCCTGAAAAAGACCAGATTAAGGGCAACATCATTATGAAAGACCGTGTTCAGCGATATAATGTGGAGCGATGGGCAAATGAGTTTTTGGTTAGTTTAGAAGATGTGGTTTCTAAGAAGCCAGAAACGGCGGCTAGGGCAGTTAAAGGTAAGGTAGAGGAAAGTATAGTTAAGTCTTTTAGAGATGCTAAATCTAGGGTGTTATTCTTAGATTATGACGGAACACTGGCGGCCTTTAAAAATAGACCAGAAGATGCTTATCCGGGGGATGAACTATTTGAGATTTTGGATGGAATTCATGCCAACCCTAAAAATAATCTTGTTTTAATCACTGGAAGAGATAGAGAAACCTTTGATAGATGGTTTGGTAGTAAGCCTTATACCTTAATTACGGAGCATGGTTTATGGCAAAAAGATGGTGCGGGTGCGGAATGGAATCAACTAGAGCAGGTAAATAATAGATGGTTCTCTGTTATTTTTCCTATTCTGGAGCGTTTCACTGACCGTACGCCTGGTTCACAAATTGAAATTAAGAACTATTCTATAGCTTGGCATTTTAGAAGGGTAGACCCAGTATTGGGAGAGGCAAGGGCTAATGAGCTTAAAAACACCATTCAGCCATTAATAGGAAACCATAGCTTAGAAATAATGGAAGGTGATAAGGTACTTGAAGTTAAAGTGAGTGGTGTAAATAAAGGAAAAGCGTCTACCAAGTTTTTGGCAAATCTGGAACCTGATTTTATTATAGCGATGGGTGACGACTGGACAGACGAATTTATGTTTAAAGACTTACCAGATTCTAGTACAACCATTAAAGTAGGAAATAAAAAGACCGTAGCGAAATTCAGAATTAACAACACGAAATCTGTTTATGAGCTGCTGAGGAAGTTTATATAAAAGTAAAACTCCCACTAAATATGAATTTGGTGGGAGTTTTTTATTTGAACAGGTCAATAACTCTAAATCTCTCTTACCCTAATGTTTTTATAATAAGCTCTTTGTCCGTGATGCTGAAACATCAGGTGGCCTTCTTTGTCGGAGTGATAGTTAGGGTTTTCTTTAAATTTACCTTTTTCTAAAAGAGCGTTTAATTCAGGGCTTCCAATCTGAAAATCTAAGACCTTCTGACCATTAAGCCAGTGCTCCACATGTCCGTTTTTATGGGTTAGTTTGGCTTGATTATATTCACCGATAGGTTTCAATGTTTTGTTTACGGGCGGAATTACGTCATATAGCGAACCAGCAGAGCGAATGGCAGCCGTGTCATTAAAATGTAAATCGTCTAGTACCTGTATTTCAAAATTGTTAAGCCAGTTTGGGCTATTTCCATTTCCAGACTCCATGGCTGCTATTTCCTGTACATGAAAAAACACACCACTGTTGGCCGCTGTATCCACAGCCCATTGATATTCTAATTCAAAATTCTCGTATCTACTTTTGGAAACTAAGTCTCTATTGGCCGTATCAGGATTTGCTACTAAAGCTCCATCTTCTACCGTCCAAACACCCTCAGGGAAGATGTCTAAACCATAACCTCTAAGAGAATTGGTGTTGCTGCCATCAAAAAGAATAGTCCATTCTTTTTCGGCAATTTCCAGTTTTTCTTCAGTCGTTTCTGTGGAATTACATGCCGTAATTAGACCAGCAAGTAATACCAAGAGGCATTTATGATTCAGATTCATTAAAAATAGGGTTGAATAGTGGGACGAAAGTAGGAATAAATATTACTTAAGAGATAATTAATCGATGAAGCAGCCTATTCGGAGGATTTGGAGTATATCTAAACCTCCTTAATACTTCATTCCTAAAGTATATAGTTGTTTCCGGATAATTCAAAAATCGTGTTTATTGCTTTTTTAATTTGATTGGTAGTTTGTGTTGATAAATAATATGGTGATTTTTTGATTAGGATTTGCTAGATAGTCTTACTTTTGGTTTTCTTCATTTTATGAAAGCTTTAAAAGTATTGGTAAAATTTTCGTTTCTAGCATTTTTCCTAAGTCTTGCCAGTTTAATGGCAATAGGGCAAGAGGTTAACAAAAAAAGAGAGCAAAAAATCGTTTCGAATAATTTAAGCACAACTTGTACTTCATTATCCAGTTTATTTCATGGTAATTTAGTTGAAACTTATGAATATAGTTTTAATTCAGTTATCAATAACGAAGCTTGTCATAGTTCGGCATCCACAATAAACTTAGGTTGTTTATCATCAAGCGATAATCAATCTTGGTTTGTGATAGAGATAGTAAAAAATGGAGATGTCAGTATTTCTTTTAGTAACTCAAGTGCTTATGATTTAGATGCAGCTATTTGGGGAAAGGTTTTAAATGGAGATTTGAATAATTTTCAACAGGCACTTTCTACCGTACCAATAGCTTGTGATTATTCGGCGAGTAATCCTCTAATCATTATTCCTAACGCTAAAGTTGGAGAACTTTATATTTTATTGATTACTAATTATTCAAATGTAAATACCGAGATAACACTAAGTCAAAGTCCTAGAGATAATGTTTATTTTAAATACTTATGTCCTGAAAATTTGAATCGAGCTGGGAATATTACTGGAGATAATACTTATAAAAGTGCTAATAGAATAAGTTCGGATGAAACTATTGAAAATGGTAAAATTTTATATTCTGCAGGGAATTTAATTGAACTTGAACCTGGCTTTGAGGTTAAGGCAAATTCTATTTTTAAAGGAGAAATAGAAGGGTGTGAACGTTCACCTAAATTTGGGTCATTAGTTATCCAACCCGGACCTGCTGATGGAAAAGACCTTGATGTAAATTCGATAAGCCCTGAAGTAGTTGCTCACTACAATAACGACTTTATCGACCCGTACGCATGGACTCAAAATGGTTCTTCAAATATTAAAAGGGTTTTTATAGAATTCGATTTGTCTACAATTCCAATTAACGCAATAATCGATTCGGCTTTTCTTGATTTATATTTTAGTAAAAGTTTAACTGAGCAATACAGTATATTTCAAGGTCATTACGGGCAAAATGATTTACTAATTAAAAGAATTCTATCGCCTTGGCAGCAAACTACATTTACTTGGAATAACCAACCATCAGTAACAGAAATAAATAGAGTTGAAGTTGGGGCTGCAATAACTAGTAATCAGGACTATCCTGGAATTAGTGTTAAAAATCTTGTTCAAGATATGTTAGGTGTGAACTATGGATTTTCTATAGTACATAAATATGAGACACCTTATAAAATAACTTGCTTGACTTCTAGTAGTGAGGTGAATCCGGCTATCAGACCGAGATTAAGAGTTTTTTATCACTATTTCTAAACCTCCTTAATACTCAAGGCTATACGTTTGCGGGCTGCATCCACCTCCATAACTTTAACCTGAACCTTCTGGTGAACGCTTACAACTTCATTAGGGTCTTTGATAAATTTATTGGCAAGTTGTGATACATGCACTAATCCATCTTGATGAACGCCCACATCCACAAAACAACCAAAAGCCGTTATATTGGTTACAATACCCGGTAATACCATGCCTTCTTTTAAGTCTTCAATGGTATGAACATTTCCGAATTCAAAAGCCTCTAATTGCTCTCTTGGGTCTCTTCCTGGTTTTGCTAATTCTGCCATAATATCGGTTAGCGTAGGAAGCCCAACTTCTGCAGAAACATATTCCTTCAGGTTAATTGACTTTCTAATGGCTTCGTCTTCTATTAAAGTATTGATGGTAACACCTTTGTCTTTTGATATTTTTTTGAGCAAGTCATATCGTTCTGGATGCACTGCAGAATTGTCCAAAGGGTCTTTTGCTCCATGAATTCTTAAAAAACCTGCGGCTTGTTCATAAGCTTTTCCACCTAATCGCGGCACTTTTAAAAGCTGCTTTCTAGAAGTGAATTTTCCGTTCTTCATTCTATAGTCAACCACATTTTGAGCTAAACTAGGTCCTAGACCAGAAACATAAGCCAATAGATGCTTCGAAGCGGTATTTAATTCTACACCTACCGAGTTTACACAACTCTCTACAGTGCTATCTAAACTCTCTTTCAGGAATTTCGGATTGACATCATGTTGGTACTGACCTACGCCTATTGATTTTGGGTCAAGTTTAACCAGTTCAGCTAAAGGGTCTTTTAAGCGGCGACCTATAGAAACGGCACCTCTTACCGTAATGTCTTTGTCAGGAAACTCTTCTCTTGCCACTGTGGATGCCGAATAAATGGATGCTCCTTGCTCAGAAACCACATAAACACCTTTTACGCCAGTATTTATTGATTTAACAAAGTCTTCTGTTTCTCTACTGGCAGTTCCGTTTCCTATAGCTATGGCATCAATTTTATAATCAGCTACCAGTTTTTTTATCGCGATTTCCGCTTCATTCTTTTTGAAAGTAGGGTATACCACGGTGTCGTAAAGCAAGTCTCCCAACTCATTCAGCACCACAGTTTTACAGCCAGTTCTAAAACCAGGGTCTAAAGCCAAAACGCGTTTTTGTCCCAAAGGAGCAGATAAAAGCAGCTGCCTTAGGTTGGTTGCGAATATCTGAATGGCAGCTTCGTCGGCTTTTTCTTTGCTTAAACTATTAAACTCATTTTCAATAGATGGGTTCAGAAGTCTTTTGAAAGCATCTTCTATCGCCAGTTCTACTTGTTCTTTGCAGGCAGGCATGCCTTGCACATATTGCCTGTCTAATATATTGAGTGCTTTATCGGTATCAATATCAATACTCACTTTAAGGAAACCTTCTTTTTCACCTCTTCTTAAAGCCAGTAACCTATGAGAGGGTACGTTTCTTAAACTTTGAGAAAAATCGAAATAGTCTTTATATTTAATTCCTTCGGTCTCTTTTCCTTTTTTGACTTTGGCAGAGATAATGGCTTCTCTCTCAAAAATGGTTCTAAGCCTATTTCTAGATTCTAGGTTTTCATTAATCCACTCCGCCATGATGTCTCTGGCTCCTTGAAGAGCTTCTTCTTTAGATTTGACATCTTTGTTTAAGAATTGAGCGGTAAGCTGTTCAAGGCTACTTTCTCTTTGTGCAAAAATACGTTTTGCCAAAGGCTCTAAACCTTTTTCAATAGCAATTACGCCCTTCGTTTTACGTTTCTGCTTATAAGGCAAGTAAAGGTCTTCCAGCTCTTTAAGGTGTAATGCTTTGTTTAGCTTCGCCAACAAATCGGGTGTCATTTTGCCTTGTTCCTCAATAGAAGAAATAATGGCAAGTCTGCGTTTATCGGCTTCTTGAAACTTTTCAAACTGCTTTTTAATATCGGCAATAGCTACTTCGTCCAAACCTCCTGTCTTTTCTTTACGGTATCGGGCTATAAAAGGTACGGTAGCACCTTCTTCCAAAAGCTGGATAGTTTGGTTAACAGAATTAGAAGAAACGTTAAGTGTCTGCGTTATATAAGTAGTCTGAGAATTGTTAAGCATAGTTCTTAATTTCTTTACGAGGCGTACAACCTTTTAGGAAGAAATATTATTTGATATTGTAATAGCAAAAGTGTCAATTATCATGAAGAAAGTCATCCTCATTTTTACATTATTTTCCACATTCTACTTAAGTTCTTGTGACTCAGTTTCTCCAAAACTTGAATCTGATTTGGTAATTGTTAGCGGGCAAAGTTTTGGCGAGTGTGAAGGGGAGTGTACGCAGTATTTTGAGCTAAATACTCAAAATGATAGTGTATCGTTTGTTTCGCAGCCATATCATGTTGACAATGTGAATGAGAAGAAGATATTTAAAGGCACGCTAGCAAAAACAGACTGGCAAGAGATACTATCTGAAATCAATACAAAGACGTTTAGAAGCCTTAAAGATGTACATGGCTGTCCAGACTGTGCAGATGGTGGTGCCGAATGGATTGAAATGTCTGACAGCTCGGGTACACATAAGGTTACATTTGAATACGGACAAGAAGTGAAAGGCATTGAAAATTTGATAATTTTGCTACGCAATCAAAGAAACGCCTTATCAAAGAAATACCTATCTCCGATTTAGATTATGACCTAGTGGTGGTTGGTGGCGGAGCCGCTGGCTTTTTTGCTGCTATAAATACGGTTTCTAATAATCCTGACTTTCGTGTTTTAATCATTGAAAAAAATAAAGAAGCACTACAAAAGGTCAAAGTATCTGGCGGTGGCAGATGTAATGTGACTCATGATTGTTTTCAAGCTTCGGAACTTGTCAAAAACTATCCTCGAGGTAAAGAGTTTCTCTTAAAACCATTTGAAAGATTTGGTCCAAATGAAACCATAGCTTGGTTTAATAATAGGGGAGTAGGAATAAAGAAAGAAGCAGATGGCAGGATGTTTCCGGCATCAAATACTTCTCAAACCATTCTAGATTTGTTTCATGACGAAATAAAGCGATTAGGAATAGAATTACGCTGCTTAGCCCGTGTTAGCAATTTTGAAAAGGACGAAAGCGGTTGGAAGATTGACCTTCAAAAAGGGAGAAGCCTCAGAACAGGGAATTTGATGCTAGCCACAGGTAGCGATAGAACCATTTGGGAAACTTTAAAGAAACTAGATTTACAAGTGGTAGCTCCAGTACCGTCTTTATTTACATTTAAAATAGAAGACGAAGAATTAAGAGCTTTGGCTGGCAATAGCTTTCTGAATAGTAAAGCGAGTATTCCAGACATAGAAACTACCGGCCCTGCATTGATAACACACTGGGGAATGTCAGGTCCATCTATATTGAAGTTATCGGCTTTTGCTGCCAGAGAATTAGAAAAGAAGAATTATGTTTTCAAATTGAAGATGGACTTCTTGCCAGAGCTCTCTGATAAAATGGTTTTAGAAACCTTAAAAAACTATCAAACAGAGAACCCTAAAAAGAAGGTTTTAAATACGCCACTCTTTGATTTGTCAAAACGATTTTGGGAATTTTTGTGCAAAAGAAGCAATGTAGGTGAATTTCAAAATTGGAGTGAAACGGGAAAAAAGCATTTCAAACTTTTTCAAGATAATCTTAAGAAAATGGTGTTTGATGTTACCGGAAAAAGTACTTTTAAAGAAGAGTTTGTTACTGCTGGCGGTGTAGACCTTTCTGAAATAAATCCAGATACATTTGAAGTGACAAAACACCCTACTTTATTTATGGCAGGAGAGGTTTTAAATATTGACGCTGTTACTGGTGGTTTCAATTTTCAAGCGGCTTGGACTGGCGGATGGCACGTAGCAAAGGGTATTTCTAAGACAAAAGCTTGATTGAGTGGTAAAATGTAAACATTCGCATTAAATTATCAATCCATATATTTTAATAAGGTCAAACCTTCTATTATCTTTGTTTTAGAATTATAGCGAGATAAAACTGAAATGACCCACCTGATAGAGCGATTTACCGAGCACATGAAATCCGGTAAATATAATAGTATGACTGTGGCGGCTTATAGAAAAGCCATCTTCGTTTTTTACAACGAGGTGAGAGACCTGCCGCAAAGCAAAATTACGGACGAATTTATAGGTGATTATTTAAAGGATTTAGGGGAGAAAAAAGATAAGGCTGAAACCATTCAAGCGGGGAAAGCATTAAAGCTTTTTTATGACGTTATTTTCGGAAGAAAACTAGGCATCAAATCTACTGGAGAGTCTAAAGACCAGAAGTTACCAGAAATTTTAAGTAAAGAAGAGGTTAAGAAGATTCTTTACACGGTTACTAATATCAAGCACAAATCCCTTTTACTTCTTATTTATAATTCTGGTCTAAGAATCAGTGAAGCCATTAACTTAATGGTAGACGATTTAGATATGGAGAAATGCACCATTAGGGTGGTAGATAAAAATGAGGATAGCAGTCGTGTATTATCTCTAGCTCCCAATATTATAGATTATCTGAAAAGGTACTTTGTCAAAAGTAAACCAGAGACTGTGCTTTTTCCCGGAGAGAAAGGAAAACCATATAGCTCTAGAAATGTGCAATTGTTTTTTCAGGCTGCTTTAAAGAAGTCTGGAATAGATAAAAATGCTACCGTGCATACATTGAGACACAGTTATGCTGTACATGCTTTAGAGGCGGGAATGGATATCCACTTACTGCAATATATCTTAGGCCATAGGTTTCTTCAAACTACATCTGTTTATAATCAAATGGCCAATGTAGATGTGAGTAAGCTTAGAAATCCTATTCAAGATATTAATCTAAACGAAGGAGAATTTACTTTTTCTCTTTATTAGACTTAATGATTCGATGAATTTTTACAGGCGAAATAGCATTCTCAGTCAAATCTTTATATTCAGCTCTGTTTTTATAAATTTCAACAGCAGAGAATATCGCTTGTAACATAGACCCAGAATCTGCTTCCCCTTTTCCTGCTAAGTCAAAAGCTGTTCCGTGGTCTGGTGAAGTTCTAACTGCAGATAGACCGGCTGTAAAGTTAACTCCAGAGTCAAAAGCGAGCATTTTGAAAGGTGTTAAACCTTGGTCATGATACATCGCTAATACGGCATCATATTGTTTCCATTGTTGCGTAGCAAAGAACCCATCACTAGGGAAGGGGCCGAAAACCAAAGTTCCTTTTTTACGGTACTCATTTATCAATGGCTCAATTATCTCAACCTCTTCTTTTCCAAGCAAACCATTTTCGCCAGCATGTGGATTAAGTCCTAGTACAGCAATTTTAGGTTTCTGAATCTTAAAATCAACTTTTAGACTATTAAGCATCAAGTCTAATTTAGTCTTGATTTGCTTTTTATTGATGTTCTTTTTGACTTGTTCAATTGGAATATGGCCAGTAACCACACCTAAACGTAACTCTTCGCTTACTAAAAACATCAAAACCTCTTCCGCCTGAAATTCATTAGCCAAGTATTCTGTATGCCCAGGAAATTTGAAACCTTCTCCTTGCGTATTATCCTTTGATATTGGGGCAGTAACTAAAGCTTCTATATAACCACTTTTTAAGTCTTGCGTAGCTCTATCTAAAGCTTGAAAAGCTAATTGGCCAGCTTCTTTTTGAACTGTACCAAGGGCTACCTCGAAATTAGGCCCGTTATAACAGTTAACTAGGTTAATCTGCTTCTTGTTAAGCTGTCGGGTGTTTTGGACAGTAGAAAAAAGCCAATCATTATAGCCAAGCAAGCTTTTATATTTGCTTAAATGTTTTCCTGAACCATAAATAACTGGTGTACAGATTTTATTAATAGAGCTGCTTGATAAAGCCTTTATTATAACTTCCGGGCCAATGCCGTTAATATCTCCAATACTAATTCCAATTCTGGGAATGTTGTCGCCTTCCATAGGGCAAAATTTTGCGGTTATGTCTAAATTGCCAAAGTTAAGATAAAAAGTGACGTTTAGGAAGAAAATCTAGACGGATACATCAGCAAATTAGCCTAAGGGCTATTCCATAGAAATGAGAATTTTAATAGTAGATGAGATGCATCCTTCCATAGTGGAGATGCCAAAAGCCTTAGGTTTGGAGGTAGATTATTATCCAAATATTGCTTTCGAAGAAGTATTAGAGCGTGTGGGGATTTATGAAGGCTTAATTATTAGAAGTAAGTTTTCCATAAATGAGGCATTTTTATCGCATGCTTCAAACTTGAAGTTTATTGGTAGAGCAGGGGCTGGTTTAGACTTGATTGATTTAACTGCCTGCAAAAAGGCTGGCGTAACAGTTTTTGGTGCCAATGAAGCTAACAAAGTAGCTGTAGCAGAACATTTGATAGGAATGTTACTTTCTTTACTGCATAAAATTAATACGGGAAGTAGAGAGGTTAAAGAAGGAAAGTGGAATAGGGAAGCCAATAGAGGAGAGGAGCTTTTTGGTAAAACAGTGGGTATCATTGGCTACGGGAATAATGGCCAAGCTACTGCTGAAAGGTTAGCCGCTTTTGGCTGCAAAATTTTGGCTTACGACCGCTATAAATATGGTTTTGGCACTCATGTGATTAAAGAGTGCGATATGCCCGAAATATATGAAAAGGCAGACATTGTGAGTTTACATATTCCACTCACCAAAGAGTCTGACAAATGGGTCAATGCTGACTTTTTTGATAAATTTCAGAAGCCTTTTATATTCTGTAACATAGCTCGTGGAGAAATAGCCGTCCTGAAAGATTTGGTAGATGCCATGAAGTCAGGAAAAGTCAAAGGTGCATGTTTGGATGTGTTAGAAAACGAAAAGCTTAAAACGCTGACAGAAGGGCAAAAAAACAGTTTTGACTATTTAGCTAGTCAAAATAATGTAATTCTTACACCCCATGTAGCTGGTTGGAGTACAGAGTCTTATGTTAAAATAAATGAGGTTTTAAGAGATAAGATTAAACGACTTTTAGAAAAGTGAGATGAGCACATATACCCAAATATTATATCACCTTGTGTTTTCAACAACAAACAGAGAAAGGAGTTTGAAAGCTGAGGGTAGACCTATTTTGTTCAAATATATTTGGGGTATTCTAAAAGAGAAAAAGTGTCATTTATATAGAATTAATGGTGTAGAAGACCATATTCATATTGTTTTCTCCTTACATCCTACTATTTCATTAGCTGCTTTGGTGAAAGATATAAAACTGGCTTCCTCTTTAATGATAAAGGAAGAAAAGCTGTTTCCTTTTACATCTTGGCAAGAGGGCTATTCTGCATTTACCTATTCTCTTGATGCCAAAGATAATTTGATAGAATATGTCAAAAATCAAGAAGAGCATCATAAGAAGGTATCCTTTAAAGACGAATTGATTTCGCTTTTAGATGAGTTTCAGATTGAATATAAAGAGGAATATTTGTTTTGATTAATGTCTTTTAGGAGATTGTTTCTTTGGTTATTGGCAAGCCTGAATGGGCTTGAAAATGAATAGAAAGAGAAAGTAGATAGAACAGGGAGGCCTAATGTGCTTCAAATGAATAGGGTTTTTATTTGTTCTTCAACCCCTTCAGGGTTGTGCTCTTGCGATTACAAATTTTTCTATTCACCTTAAACCCCTTCGGGGTTCGTTTGTTTCGAATGTTTTCAATGTCTTAAGCAAGCCCGAATGGGCTTGAAGTTGAATAGAAAAGGAATTTGCAGAGAGTACAGGGAAGCCTAACGGGCTTCAAATAAGAAGAAATTTGTCTAGAGAGTCAACCCCCTTCAGGGTTGTGTATTCTGTGCCTCCATAATATTTTCTATTCACCTTAAACCCCTTCGGGGTTCGTTTGTTTCGAATGTTTTCAATGTCTTAAGCAAGCCCGAATAGGCTTGAAGTTGAATAGAAAAAGAATTAGCGTAGAATTAGAGAAGCCTAGCGGGCTTCAAATAAGAAGAAATTTGTATAGAGAGTCAACCCCCTTCAGGGTTGCGTATTCTGTGCCTCCATAACATTTTCTATTCACCTTAAACCCCTTTGGGGTTCGTTTACTTCGAATGTGTTCAATCTCTTAAGCAAGCCCGAATGGGCTTGAAAATGAATAGAAAGAGAATTTAGAGAGAACAAGGAAGCCTAACGGGCTTCAAATGAAAAGAAGTTTGTTTGTGGTGTTCAACCCCTTCAGGGTTGTTGGCTCTCTACCCAGACTATATTTTCTATTTACCTTAAACCCCTTCGGGATTCGTTTACTTCGAATGTTATCAATGTCTTAAGCAAGCCCGAATGGGCTTGAAAATGAATAGAAAGTGAATCTAGATAGAACAGGGAAGCCTAATTTGCTTTAAATGAAAAGGGTTTTGTTTGTGGTGTTGAACCCCTTCAGGGTTTCGGATTCGGTGCCTACATAACAATTTCTATTTACCTTTAACCCCTTTGGGGTTCGTTTACTTCGAATGTTTTCAATGTCTTAAGCAAGCCCGAATGGGCTTGAATATGAATAGAAAAAGGATTGATTTCTTGAAATAAGAAGCCCAAAGGCCATCAAATAATATATGAATCAATCCTTTTAAAATTTAATAATGAATCTTTTGACTCATTCTCTAATAATTCAAAGCAGGTGATAACCACTTCTCAGCTTCCTCAATAGTCACGCCCTTCTTAGCCACATAATCTTCTATTTGGTCTTTGGTGATTTTACCTAAACCGAAGTATTTACTTTGAGGGTGGCTGTAATACATGCCACTCACGGCAGAAGCTGGCCACATAGCTAAGCTATCCGTTAACGTAAGGCCAATGCTGTTTTCTACGTCTAAAAGCTCAAATAGAGGCCTTTTAAGGGTATGGTCTGGGCAAGCTGGATATCCTGGTGCTGGTCTTATACCTGCATATTTCTCTTTGATAAGTTCCTCACTCGCTAGGCTTTCTTCCGCTGCATAACCCCAGAATTGCTTTCTTACTTTCTCATGTAATAATTCTGTGAATGCTTCTGCAAATCTATCAGCTAAGGCTTTAACCATGATGCTGTTATAGTCGTCAAAGTCGGCATCGAATTCTTTAGATTTCTCATCCGCACCGAAAATTCCAACGGCAAAACCACCGAAATAATCTTGTTTTCCACTCTCTTTAGGAGCCACAAAATCTGCTAGAGATAAATTTGGGATACTTTTCCCTTTTTTACCTTGCTGACGCAAGTGATGGAAGGTTGCCAATTCCTTTTCGGTATTCGGAATGTAAACTTTATGGTCGTGCGTTAGAGGCGAGCAAGAGCTGTTGTGCCCTTCGTCATTGACTGTAAAGTCGTAAACTATTTGAGCGTCAGCTCCATCGGTATTTGATGGCCAAAAACCAATAACAGCTTTTGCCGTTAACCATTTCTCAGAAATGATTTTCTTAAGCATTGCTTGGGCATCTGCCAAGAGTTTCTTTGCCTCTGTGCCAACTACTTTATCTTCCAAAATTTTTGGGTACCTGCCATGCAAATCCCATGATTGGAAAAATGGTGTCCAGTCTATATAATCTACTATTTCACTTAAATTATAGCTTTCAAATACTTTCCTACCCAAGAAAGTAGGTTTCTTTATTTCAGTATTTGACCAGTCTATTGCCATTTTGTTGGCTCTGGCTTCTTTAATAGAAATATATGTTTTAGCGGTTTGTCTGCTCAGATATTCTTCTCTAAATCTGGCATAATCCTCTTTGTATTTAGCCTTAAAAAGTTCTTCTTGTCCTTTGCTTAAAAGGCTACTTGCTACAGGAACAGACTTAGATGCATCTAATACATGTATAGCAGGTCCAGAATAATATGGGTCTATTTTTACAGCAGTATGTACCCTTGAAGTAGTAGCACCTCCTATCAAAAGAGGAATGGTCATGCCTCTTTTCTCCATTTCCTTGGCCACATAAACCATCTCATCAAGTGATGGCGTAATTAAGCCACTCAGTCCTATTATGTCAACGTTGTGTTCTACAGCAGCATCTAATATTTTATCTGCCGCCACCATAACGCCAAGGTCAATGATTTCAAAATTATTACATGCCAATACTACACCTACAATATTTTTACCAATATCATGCACATCACCCTTTACAGTGGCCATGAGTATTTTACCATTATTTTTGGCAGTGTTTCCAGTTCTTAGTTTTTCTTCTTCCAAGAATGGTAGCAGGTAGGCAACTGCCTTTTTCATTACTCGTGCTGATTTTACCACTTGCGGCAAAAACATTTTACCAGAACCGAACAAGTCACCCACCACATTCATTCCATCCATTAATGGACCTTCAATCACCTGTAGGGGAGAAGGGAACGAAGCTCTTGCTTCCTCCGTGTCGGCTTCTATAAATTCTACCACACCACGAACCAGAGCGTGCTCTATACGTTTTGCAACAGGTAAACCACGCCATTCCTGAATAGCTTTTTCGGTTTCTACATTGGTACCTTTAAGTGATTCTGCTATGTCCAATAATCTTTCTGTAGCATCATCTTTTCTATTTAGTAGCACGTCTTCCACAGCCTCTAATAAATCCTTCGGAATGTTATCATAAACATCCAGCATGGCAGGGTTTACAATACCCATATCCATCCCCACTTTGGTAGCATGGTAAAGGAAAGCGGAGTGAATGGCTTCTCTAACCTTATTATTTCCTCTAAAAGAGAAAGAAACATTACTTACGCCACCACTTACGTGAGCGTGTGGCAAATTTTCTGTTACCCATTTTGTGCCTTCAAAAAACGAAATGGCGTTAATTCTATGCTCTTCTATTCCCGTGGCAACAGGGAAGATATTTAAATCAAAAATGATGTCTTCTGCAGGGAAACCGACTTGGTCTACCAAAACATCATAAGACCTTTTGGCTATTTCTATCCTTCTTTCCGTGGTATCGGCTTGTCCGTCTTCGTCAAAAGCCATGACTATGACTGCCGCACCAAAGTTTTTGCAAATGGTGGCTTGACGTATGAACTCTTCTTCTCCACCTTTTAGGGAGATAGAATTGACAATTCCTTTTCCTTGTATACATTTCAAACCAGCCTCTATAATTTCCCATTTAGAGGAATCTACCATAACTGGAATTCTTGAAATATCAGGTTCTGACGCCATTAGGTTTAAGAAAGTAGTCATACTTTCTACGCCGTCTAACATCCCTTCGTCCATATTGACGTCAATCACATTGGCACCACCTTCTACTTGGTCTAAGGCTACAGAAAGAGCTTCTTCAAACTTCTCTGTTTTAATAAGACGTAAGAACTTCTTTGACCCAGTTACGTTTGTTCTTTCACCTACATTCACAAAGCCCAATTCTTTGGTCAGTGTCATTGGTTCTAAACCACTTAACCTTAATAGTTTTTCAGGCGTAGCTTTTTGACGGGGCTCATATTCGGCAGCTATTCTAGCAAATTCTGCAATATGCTCTGGTGTAGTTCCACAGCAACCACCTAAAATATTGACATAGCCTTCTTCTAAAAACTCACGAACTTGCTCTCCCATAAACTCTGGAGATTCGTCGTAAGCACCCATTTCGTTTGGTAAACCTGCATTAGGATAAACACTCACGTAACAGGAAGCAATTCTTGACATCTCTGCCAAATAAGGTTTCATAGCTCTAGCTCCTAAAGCACAGTTAAGTCCTATAGAAAGGAGGTCGCCGTGTTTTAGCGAGTTATAAAAGGCTTCTGTGGTTTGCCCGGTCAATGTTCTTCCAGACTGGTCAGTGATGGTTCCTGAAATCATGATAGGTATATCAAAATCAGGTTCTGTTTTTTTCCTTTCGGCAATCACCAATTTAGCCGCATAAATAGATGCTTTACTGTTCAGTGTGTCAGTAGAGGTCTCCATAATTAAGACATCGGCTCCGCCGTCAATCAATGCTTCCGCTTGCTCTTTAAAACAATCTACCAGTTGGTCAAAAGTAATGGCTCTAAAACCAGGATTATTTACATCTGGAGATAGGGAAGCCAGCTTAGTTGTTGGCCCCATAGAACCTCCCACAAAACGCGGTTTACTTGGATTCTTAGCTGTGTATTCATCACAAGCCTTTCTTGCCAAAACAGCACTTTCGTAGTTAATTTCTTTAACTAGGTGCTCCATTTTATAATCTTCCATAGAAACCCAGTTAGCACTAAACGTGTTGGTTTCTATAATATCAGCACCGGCTTCTAAGTATTCTTTATGAATAGCCAAAATGACATCAGGTCTTGTTAAAGAAAGTAAATCATTGTTTCCTTTAACATCATGTGGAAAGTCTTTAAATCTTTCGCCTCTGTAATCTTCGTCAGATAGTTGATATCGCTGAATCATAGTACCCATGGCACCATCTAAAATGAGGATTCTTTTCGCGATTTCGTCTTTGATATTCGGCATACTATTGAAATTCTATCGGTTTTGTCAAAAAATAGGAGAGATTTAGTCGCGAATTTTGCGAACTATCTTCTGCCAGTAAAAACCAGCTAGCCCTACTTAGTTTTAAATCTGCCTGCAAAGATAGAAGAAAAGATAAAAAACGAGGTGAATATTCTTAGGAATAGATAAATTATCTGCAAAAGGTAGGTTTTTCTTGTTGAATTCTCTAAAATTGGGTCAAAATAGAGTAGCAGATGAAATTTGACCAGACAGATAAAGACATATTGATGTATCTTCAAGAAGATGCAAAACTTACTACAAAGGAGCTAGCAGGTAGATTGAACCTTTCACCAACACCAGTTTATGAGCGTGTAAAACGTCTTGAAAACGATGGTGTTATTAAGCGATACGTGGCTGTGGTAGATAGAGAGAAAGTAGGAAAAGACCTTATGGTGCTTTGCAATATCCGTCTGAAAGAGCATGAGCAAATGGCAGGAGCGAGGTTTGTCAAACAAATTACCGAATTACCAGAAGTGGTAGAATGTCTCAATATTTCCGGAGATTATGATTTTCTTATAAAAGTTGTAGTTAACGACATGAGAGAATATCAAAGCTTCATTATGAACAAACTGGCATCCCTAGAAAATATAGGAAGTACTCAAAGCATTTTTGTGATGGGAGAAATTAAGAATGATAATAGGTTTTTACCGGATTGAGTATCCTTAAATCCATGTCTAATCCGTGAAGTCCCTGTCTACCGACTGGCAGGCGTGTTCCATAACTTTAGAGAGGTATCCTCCATCTCACGCATTAGTTTCGCATCTTCGCCAGATTTGTCTTTATATCCGCAAAGATGAAGTACGCCGTGAGCTAAAACTCGTCTTAATTCATTGTCAAAATTGGTTTTGAAGCTTTCGGCGTTTTCTTTAACTCTGTCGATGCTGATGAAAATATCACTTTCTATGATTCCCTCTTCTTCAGAATTATCAAAAGTGATGATATCTGTATAGGTATCATGATTGAGGTATTCCAGATTAATTTTATGAAGACCTTCGTCCGACATAAAAATGTAGTTCAAATCTTGAATTTTGAAACCTTCTTTCTTGGCAACTTCTTTTAGCCAAGCTTTTGTTTTAAGCTTACCTTTTAAGTCAAATTTGATGTCCTGCGATTGAAATGTTATCATTTCAGTAAAGCTTTAAGTGTGTTTTTATCAACGGTGAGTAAGCCTACTTTAGGAAGTCTTCGTGTTAGTTCACGCCAGTTTTTATCTTTTAAATAAATTTCTTGAAGCATTTTAGTGGCTTTAACGGTTTCTCCATTATTTGCTAGCGTAATGGCTGTCCAGTATTTCATTTCTAAGTTTTCTGGAAACATTTGCATGGCAGCATTGTAGGCGTTCATGGCTTTTTCCATGTCATTTACTTCTACCATTAAGTCGCCCTCATTCATAAATTCATAGGCACGCTGTACTTTAAGCAATCGTCCTATTTCCTTGATTGGGTTTTCATGGTCGTCTACTCTTAAATCTACCACAAAATCATCATTCCATGGTTCGTCCGATTTTTTAGTTTTGACTACTCTAATAGCGGCAGATTGTCTTCCTCTTATGTCTCCACCAGCCGCTTGAGCTGCTTTTAAAGCTTCTAAAACTTTCTCAGCTAAAGGTAAATTGGTGTTTTCTTCAAATGCTTTTGACATTACCGTAGGCACGGTATTATTAAGCATCATGTTAGCTTGAACACTATAATTTACACCTTTGATATGCCCCGCATAATCCACACATTTATTTCCCGTATGAACGGCTACATTCCCATTAGCATCAATAATAGCGACTTGCCTAACTTCTCTTCCTTCATCATCAGAAAGAAGTGTTTTTAACGCTTCTTCCGCAGTTTTACCGGATTGAATCATCTCCAATCCTCTTATGCCGAAAGACTTATTGACAAAAGATTGCGTAGCAACTACTCCAGTGCCAGATTTAGCCCAAGCCACCACGTTTCCTACAGAAAACCAATGTGACTGAACAGCGACCGCCATTTCTCCTGCTTCTTTGTCAATGGCTACAATGGAAAAAGTATGAGCAAGTCCATCATCTTGTTTAAAGAATTGAGCTTGCGTTAAAAAAGGTATTGCTAAAAGAAGAATGAGTTTTTTCATATCCCAAATCTATAAATAAAATGAAAAACAAAACCAATTCCCACACCCAGTATAGCTCCCAATGCTACTTCTGGAATGCTGTGACGTTTGAGGTGTAACCTCGAATAACCTATTAGTATGGCAAACAAATACATGGTAAAAGCGGCAGAAGTTTCTACCTGAATCATCATGGTGGCTAATAGAAAAGAGAAGGAAGTATGCAGTGATACCTTGATTTTCTTATTGATAAAATAGGAGGAGAGGGTCAGTAAGAACACCGGAATAATACCACATTTTATAAGCCATGTGCTGTTTACCAAAAATAAGTAGCCCATAAAAAGAGCTAGTAGTAAAATGGAAAAGATGTATAAGCTGTTTCGTTTTTTTTGATTTGAGACATCAAAATTCTCGTAATCGCCTTTTCTCATTTTATAAATGAGGAACCCTATTATTGGCAAAACACAACCTATGAGCAAAGTCAAAGTCAATTGCCAAGCTTTCTCAGTATCAAATTCCCTGAAATTGACATAAATAGCCGCTAAGCTTCCTAAGAGAATAGGATGACCAATGCTGGAGATTGCATGAGATACAAAACGTTCGGCTTTAATTTTCACTTAATGAGGTAGTTTATTTCTAAACCTTCCATATACCCAAACACCAGCTAAAGCCGCCAAAAGTGTAACAGCGGTGCTTAAAAATCCAGCCCCAATTTGTGCATAAATAGGGCCTGGGCAAGCACCCGTTAAAGCCCATCCAAGACCAAAAAGAAAACCACCAATGATTTGTCCTTTTGAAAAGGTTTTAGGCGATATAGATATAGGCTGCCCTTCAAGTGTTTTGATATTGAAACGTTTTAGTATTTGTATAGAAATTATACCTGTAACAATAGCTGAGCCTATTACGCCGTACATATGAAAACTTTGCAAACGAAACATTTCTTGGATTCTAAACCACGAAATGACTTCACTTTTGACCAAGATGATTCCAAATAAAAGTCCGGCTATGATATATTTAATGTTGTTGGCTGACGAATTCGTTTGATTTTCCATGATTAAAATAATTTAAAGATGATTGGAAAAAGAACCCATGTAGTAAAGAAACCACCCACCATAAAGAAAATGGTTGCTACTAAAGAAGGCCACTGTAAGTTTGAAATCCCCATGATAGCGTGTCCTGAAGTGCAGCCACCAGCATATCTAGTTCCAAAACCAACTAAAAAACCACCTATAATTATAAAAATTAGCCCTTTCAAGGTGAATATGTTTTCTAAACTGAAAATATCACCGGGCAGCATGCCGTCAAACTGTGTAATACCTAAAGCTTCTAAATCCGCTATGGTTTGAGGGTTTAACTGGGCTGTAGTTCCGTCAGATAAAAGGTTGGCTGCAATAAAAGCTCCTAGAATTACACCACCAGCAAAGAAAAATAACCACTTTTCTTTTTTCCAGTCGTACTGAAAGAATGGTATTTTGCTAGGTATTATGGCGGCACATGCATGCCTTAAACTGCTTGATATTCCAAAAGCTTTATTACCTAATATAAGGAGTAATGGTACTGTTAAACCTATTAAAGGACCAGCCACATACCATGGCCAAGGTTGTTTTATTATTTCTATCATGTTTGATTGATGATACTTGATATGCCTAACCCAAAAGTATAAATAATAGTTCAAGTATGACTTTTAGGGCACAAAGTGATAAATAATGGAAAAAATCAAGTAACCTTTCAACCATGTATGTACTTTAGGGGTCTTCTAACCACTTATGAAAGCAATAGCGTATATTTTTATTCTTTTTAGTGTCATGGCCTGTAAAAAGGACGATGCCATTCCTGATGGTCATGGTGACATTCAAATTAGAATTTGGAACGGTTCATCATGGGGGCTAGATGAGGTCTTTGTAGATACTAGCGATGGTCAAAATGATTTTGGTAATTTAGAATCAAACGGGAAATCGGAGTATAAAAGGTTTGATTCAGCTTATCGTTACGCTTTTGTTTCTTTCAAAATCAATGGCAAAGCTTACCTCATTCAGCCTACAGACTACGTGGGGGAAGTACAACTAGAAAAAGGGAAATACACTTATAAAATTTCTGTGACTGGTTTAAACTCTGATTATGCTTTACTAGAGTTCATTGAAGACTAGAGTTGTTTTTCCGCTAAAAGCTCTACTTTATTTCTTGATAGCTTCACTCTGTCTAACTTTTCCAATTGTTTCAATAGTCTAGAAACTACCTCTCTAGAAGTGGCTAACTCGTTTGCTAATTCTTCGTGTGTGGCGTAGAGTATGCGTTTTCCTCCAGTAATTTCTATTTTCTTTTTAATCAAATCTAACAATCGTTGGTCTAGTTTATGAAAAGCTATGCTATCAATGGTTTCAAGCATATCTTCAAACCTTTTTTGGTAGGTATTAAAAACAAAGGTTTTCCAAGTGCTGTGTTGGCAAAGCCATTCGTCCACTTTATGACTAGGTATTGATATCAATTTGACATTTTCTTCCACTTGGGCTATTATCTCACTGGTGTTTCCCTGCTGACAGCAGGTTAAAGACATGGCACAGCTATCAAGCCCGCCAATGTAGTATAGCAAGACTTCTTTGCCGTCGTCATCTTGTCGCATAATCTTAATAGAGCCTTCTAAAAGAATGGGTATGAAACTCATGATGCCGCCAGGTTTCATTAAATATCCACCAGCTTCCATTTCAACATAGGTTCCATGTTCATGAAGCTCTTTAATAAGGTCTGGGCTGAAAATGCCCTGGAATTTATTCTGGTAAAAATCTAGGTCTAGTTTCATTTGTCTATTGATTATATATCTCCAAAGTAAAGCAATAAAAAAGCTCTTCGGTTTCCTGAAGAGCTTTAAATATACAATTAAATGAAATTTTACCTTATCGTGGTTATTTCAAATTTAAGCTTAGCTGGTGAGTTTCTTGGTATAACTTGTTGGTTTCTAAGATACTCTAGGCTGTATACATTAGAGATAACTCTTGAGAATTTTTCAAAAACACCTTTTGCTTCACCAATAGTTTTAGGGAAACTTGCTGTACCACCGTTTCCAGACAGCTTAGTTAGAATATTTTGGTCAACACCACCATCACCGTCAAGACCAATAGCAAAACTTGTGATTTTATAATCGTTTTGGTCTGATTTAATTCTGTTCAGTAGATAGTCCACATTTACATTAGGAGAGGAGTTGTTATCAGAGCCATCTGTAAATACAAAAAGAACTTTACTCTGAGAATCAGAATCTTGTAACATATCAATTCCGATATCTACGGCATCATATAAAGTTGTGAATTTACCTTGAACCAATGAATTGACATAAGATTTAAGTTCCTCACGTTGGGTAGTTAAAGGATGTGACCTAACATCATCAGCAAAATCTACTACCCCCATTTTCACAACCTCTCTATCGTCAAAAACCTGGTCAATGAAATCATTGGCGTAGCTTTTAATAGTAGAAAAATCAGCACCCAAAGATTCAGAACGGTCTAAAACTAAAACCACAGAAATATCTTCTGACTGGTCAAAATCCATGGTGAACTCAATATCTTTCTTCCAAACACCATCTCTTAATTCATAGGCGGTGATATCTTCAATATTATAGTTGTTTGAGTTCTGGTCAATAATTCTAAAATTATCAATCTCAACTTTCGTAAAAGAACTACCTTCTGCTGTTCCTTGGAAAGTTTTGCTAAAATCAATCTTAATTTCTCTAGAAGTATTTAGTTCGTCAAAACGTATTTCTGGTGTTCTACCTGATGTATTCCAAAAGTCTAAGTAAATTTCAAAAGTTGAACCCTTTGGGTTTGGGTCGTTTCCTCCTCCACAAGAGAAAAGACTGAATGACATAGCTAGAACTGCCAACCGCAGAAATGCGGAATTGTTGAAAAGCTTCATGTTAAATTTTATTTTGTTAGCACGTAATACCAAACGACAAGAACCCTCAATTCATTACATGAGCGTGAGAAATTCTTGTAATTTTGTGTAAAGATATAAATATGAATGTAGGAATCATAATTTTGGCTGCTGGAGCCTCTCAAAGAATGGGTGTACCCAAGCAATTACTAGACGTCCATGGAGATTTACTAGTCGTAAAAGTTATAAAGGAATGCTTAAGTATTGATAATGTTTCTATTAGCGTGGTAATAGGGGCTAATAAAGAACTTATACTTCCGAAGCTAAAAGACCTTCCCATCAATATTGTTGAAAATGCAGATTGGTCTTCGGGTATGGCGGGGTCAATAGTTCGTGGCTTGGCAGGCTGCTATATGATTAACAAAAGTATTGACGCAGTGCTTGTTTGCACATCTGATATGCCAGAAGTTTCGGGTGAATACTTAAGCCAAATAATAAAGGTTGCGGAATCAAATGAGGAAGCTGCCATTGTGGCATCAGCCTATCAAAAGGCTGTTGGGGTTCCAGCTCTATTTAAAAAAGAAACCTTTCTAGATTTGTTGGAGTTAAAAGGGGATAAGGGAGCCAGTCAAATTTTCAAAAAGTTTAAGTCAAAAATTAAGAAAGTAGATTTTGAAGGCTTAGGAATTGACTTAGATACCAAAGAAGACTATTTACAATACATCAATGCCAAAAATTAACCTGCAGGCCATCTCTTATTATTTGGCACTACCTTTCATTTTTTTTATTTCTATTCTTCCTTTTTGGGTACTTTATTTAATCTCAGATTTCTTTCTATATCCAGTGCTTTATCTCTTATTGGGTTACAGGAAAAAGGTAGTTAGAGAAAACTTATTGAATGCTTTTCCCGAAAAAGATTTAAAGGAGATAATTAAGATTGAAAAAGGATTTTATCATCACCTGTGCGACTTGTTTTTAGAATCCTTTAAATCGCTTACAATTTCTAAAAAAGAGCTTGATAAACGATTTGTGTTTGAGGTAGACCAGCAGCAGTTAAATGATTGGTATGATAATAATAGAAGTTTTGTGATGACATTGGGTCATTATGGAAATTATGAATGGTTGGCTCAGACTTTAGGTTCTCAGTTTAAACATAAGGGAACTGCTCCGTATCACGAATTGTCAAATTCATACTTTGATAAGATGTTTTATGATCTTAGAACTAGGTTTGGTTCTATTCTATACACCACTACAGAAACTTATAAGAAAATAGCTCAAGGTTTTGATGGGCCATTTACTGTGGCATTGGGAAACGACCAGTCTGCACCACCTTTAAAATCATACTGGACCACCTTCTTAAATCAAGATACCTCCTTCTTTTTTGGTACTGAAATGATAGCTGTTAAGTTTGATATGCCAGTAGTATTTGTGTACATATCACAGGTGAAAAGAGGTTATTACAAAGTAACTTTTGAGTTAATAACCGATAAGCCGAAAGAAGAAGAAAAGAACTCGATTTTAGAGCGACACGCAAATTTGCTAGAAAAGCAAATTCAAGAGAAACCTGAATTTTGGTTATGGAGTCACAGAAGATGGAAGCACAAAAAGCCTGAGCATATTAAGTAATTTTAGGTATTTTAAAGACATTGCTTATTTCATACATAGCTTCTAGCATACAATAGACGCCAACCATAAACAAACCTTTCATAATTGTTTCACCTTCAGCGAAAGGTTCTATTTGAAATAAATATATGGCTATATTAAATGTTATGAAATTTAATACTAAACCGAGTATTAAAATTTGATAGTTTTTGGTCTTCAAAGGAGTGTTGACACCCAGCACATGGAAAAGTGATATGAAGACTCCTAAAAGAATAAGAATGGGTTCATAGCTTGGGTATACTCTACCAAAAAACAGCGAAAGAACTATCAAAAAACTGATTAAACCAGTAGGGAACCCTATCAACCAATCTGACTTCTTTTGGTTATAAAAAGCAGAACCTTTTTTCTTGAAAAGGTAAATGAAATAGAGGTAAAATAGCATGATGTAGATGACATTAATTGCAATGACTAAAAAATCAGCTAAAATTTTAACCTCAAAAAATACAAACGAGTCTAGCGTATAGTGACCAACAATTAGAAGGAACAAGAAACACTTAAAAAGCATGCTCTCCTTAATAGTACCGCAAAAGAGAATAATTGAAAGATAAATGTAATGCGAACTACCTATAATTAATCCTAATAATGGACTTTCGATATAAGACCTAATACCTAAGGAAAGAAAGGTTAAGCCAGCAAAAAGCAATATGGCGAGCCAGGTTTTCATAAATCTTCAAATATCCCAATACCTTGTCTAATGATTTCAAAATCGTCGTCGGAGGCGTCAATGACTGTAGACGGGTCCATACCGCTCCAACCTCCATCAATAATCAAATCTGCATTGTTTTCATTTTGAGCTATAATTACTTCAATCTCGTTTGGATACTCTAACATGTCATCCACATCGTCTTTTACAGAAGTGGTAATTATTGGGTTACCCAAAGCTTCTACAATGGCCTTAGGAACAGGGTGGTCTGGTACTCTTATTCCAATGTTTTTTCTGTTAGATTGAAAGAGCTTAGGGAGCTTTCCTGTGGCAGGTAAAATGAAAGTAAATGGTCCAGGAAGAGCCTTTTTCATGACTTTAAATGCCTTATTTGACACCCTAGCATAATCTGCGATATTACTTAAATCGCTGCAAACTATGGAAAAATTATTCTTTTTGACCTTAAATCCTTTTAAGGCACTCAGTTTCTCTACCGCACGGTTTTGATAAATGTCGCAGCCCATGGCATACACCGTGTCAGTAGGGTAAATGATAATACCACCATCTTTCAGACATCGAACTATTTGGTCAATTTTCTGAGGGTCGGGGTCTTGCTCGTATATTCTTAATATTTCTGCTGCCATTATTTCATTTTCATATAGTCTAACACAAGATTACAAAAAGCCTGTACGCCCACTTTAAACCCACTTTCATCAATATAGAAATCTGGTGTATGGTGTGGAGCAACTTCTGCAGCTGATTTACCATGTTCCATAGCCCCCAAAAAGAAAAAGAGCCCCGGTACTTCTCTGGCAAAATAGGAGAAGTCTTCTGCTCCCATTACCGCATTTACCTCTAAAACATTGTTTTCGCCAGCTGCCGTTCTAAGAGAAGGAAGCATTTTATCAGTAAGAGCTGGATTATTGTAAGTAACTGGATAGCCATTTTCAATGGTGACCTCGGCAACTGCTCCTGCACTTTTAGCAATGTTTTCTGCAATTTCCTTTATTCTTCGATGTACCAAGGCACGTTGTTCTAAATCAAATGTTCTGATAGTGCCTAAAAACTTAGCTTCTTCTGGAATAATATTATGCCTATTTCCCGCATTAATAGCACCCACACTTACCACTGCTGGGTTTTCAATCAAATTGACATTCCTGCTTATAATGGTATTAAGGCCAATGATGATTTGTGAGGAAACTAAAATTGGGTCAATACCAGACCATGGATAGGCTCCGTGGGTTTGTTTTCCCTTAACTGTAATGTAAAATTGGTCTACGGCAGCCATAGTGGCTCCTGATTTATATTTAATATGACCAGCTGGAGTTTGTGAGTTAATATGCAAACCAAAAGCTACATCTACTTTAGGATTCTCTAAAACACCCTCCTGAACCATCAAGTCGGCTCCAAAAGCCTTTCCTTCACCAAAAACGCCTTCTTCAGCAGGTTGGAAAATGAATTTCACAGTTCCTGCAAGTTCGTTTTTATGTTTAGCCAGTACTTCTGCGGCTCCCATCAAAATTGCCATATGGCTATCATGTCCGCAAGCATGCATAACGCCCGTGGTTTGGTCTGCATATTCTACTTTAACGTTAGATTTGAAGGGCAAATTGACACGCTCCGTCACTGGTAAGCCATCCATGTCAGCTCTTAAAGCTATTACTGGGCCAGGTTTAGCACCTTTTAAAAGACCTACAACGCCAGTAGCGGCCACGTTTCTTTGAACCTCTAAACCTAAAGATTCTAAATGCTTTGCTATTATTTCTGCTGTTCTAAATTCCTGATTTCCTAATTCTGGATGTTGATGAAAATCTCTTCGCCATTCTATTACTTTACTTTCAATGGCATTGACATCACTTTGGAAGTAGTTCGTTTGAGCCGATAGGCCAAAACTGCAGAGTACTATAAGAAGATAAACTTTATTGAGCATGGTAGTAATTTAGGTTAATGCAATATAAACAAGATTGACATCTATGCTGAATTTCATTTAATAAATTGTCCTAAAAAAGTGTTTTTAGCGTTCTAATTGAGATATTAGAGCATTGGCAGACCTTTGGCTCTTTTTGCTCGTATTTAGTTTTATACTATTTCAAATATTATTTTTTGGAACTTATTAGCTGTATGAAGAAGATTCTTTTATTTTTTTTAATATCTACATCGAGTATAAATGTTTTAGCACAAGCTAGTGCCACATCCGCAAATCCCCCTTCTATTCTGTGGCAAAAGATTGAAAATGATAAGTCAACCATAATTTTCCCAAAGGGTTTAGAGCAATACGCTTATCGTTATGCCGCCATAGTTGATTTACTAGATAAGGAACATAAAGGCACTATTGGTAAGAAATCGAGCCATATTCCTATTGTGATTCATGGTAAAAGTATGCAAGCAAATGGTTTTGTTTCGGGCGTACCTTTTAGAACAGAAGTTTACACAGCACCTGAACCTAATTTTAACGTTTTAGGGCAGACTAACTGGTTAGACGCACTCGCAATTCACGAATATAGGCATGTGCTTCAAAGTAGTAATGCCGATGTAGGTTTGAGTAAACTTAGTCGAATTTTTACGGGTAGGGCAGGTTGGTCGGCAGTTTTGAGGTTTACCGACCCATCATGGTTTGCTGAGGGAGACGCCGTGGTGACGGAATCTGTTATGACGGATGCAGGAAGAGGGCGATTGGCTTCTTTTACGGATGAGCTGCGAGCAAACCTTTATGCGGATAAACATTTTTCTTACAATAAATCTAGAAATGGCTCTTTCAAAACCAAGCTACCAAACCAATACCCTTTTGGTTATGTTATGAACCTTTATGCTCGTAAAACTTACGGAGATAGTGTTTGGGCTGATGTGGTTCATGATGCCAATTTCTTCAAATCTGTTTTCTACCCTTTCTCGGGAGCTATAAAGCGAAATACTGGGCTATCGGCAAGTAAGTTATACAAGAAATCTTATGCCGATTTTGAACTAAAAACGGAAGAACTACTGTCAAATACCAGTTTGATAGATTTCGATACACTTTCTATTGCCAAACCTAAAACGGTGACTAATTATTCTTATCCTTATAAGAGAAAAGGTGGCGAAATGATTGTTCGTAAATCATCTTTTAAAGAGACACCAAAGCTTATAAAACGAGATGAAAACGGAAAGGAAACCAAGCTTTGTGATGTCGGTATAAGTAATAATGCGTTTTTGTCTTATTCAGAAAAAGGTGTGCTTTGGTTAGAAAATCAAACCAACCCAAGATGGTCAAATGTAGATTTGGCTCGGCTAGTTTTTTACAATTTTGAAAACGATTCTAAACGTGTTTTACTGGAAAAAGACCGCTATTATTATGCGGCCATAAATCCAGAAACTACGGAATTTGTTACGGTGCGTTTAGATGAATCTTTAAACTATCATCTAAGTACACATAGCTTTATTAGTGGTGAAATAAAGAAAACCCTAAGTAATAAAGATAATTGGGATATAGCCTATCCTATGTATGACAGCCAGAACTCAACTTTATACTATGTGGCAAGGAATAGTGGGAAATTGGCTATTATTAAACATGATATAGAAAGTGATGAAAGAGTAAGTCTTACGGGTTGGTTAAATGCAGTTATGGTGGAGCTAAGCCAATCTAAAACAGATATTTATTTCCGAGCTAATTTTGAGGGAATAGATAATATTTATAAAGTTAGTAAGGCAGGTGATAAAAGATTGACAAAGATTAGTTCGGTACCTGTGGGAGCAGGTTATCCATTTATTGATGCCAAGCGTGAGACTCTGGTTTTTGGTAATCAAACGAACATGGGCTATCATTTGGCGGAAATGCCGCTTAGAGAGGCTTCTGGGGAAGTTGTTTCAAAAAAAGAGGTGGAAAATATCACGTTTTATAATGACTTAAATTCCTTACCAGAAAATGAGAATATTTTAAACAAAATTCCTGATACAAATTATGAAGTAAAGCCTTACAAAGGTTTTTTTCGTGGATGGCGATTACATTCTTATGGTCTACTGCCAGCATTTAATTCAGATGATGGAGGGCCTAGCATTGCTTCTGCCACAGGCTTTATTCAGATGGATGATATTTTAGGGGCTAATAGTTTAAGCTTTAATTATACTCGCTATGTAACGGAGGAAGAAAACGCTTATTCAGTAGATTATGTGATGGCAAAGTATTTTGCTAAGCTGAATTTAGGATATGAGTACAGAGGACGAAAAATTGAAGCAGCTCGTGGTGATAGAGTTTTTGAGTTTGACGAACAAGAAGCAACTGTAGGTTTTAATGTGCCATTAGAAATGATTAAAGGCAATTATGTAATAAGAACAGATGTGGTGGCAAACTGGAAAGGTATTCAGCAGTTTAGGTCAGATAGTTTTGTGGAGTTTGATAACTCAAAGTTTGGATTATATGAACTAAATGGAGGTTTAGGAATTAGCAGACAAAGAGCCTATCAGTACCTTCAAAGTAGGTTTGGCGGTGGTGTAAATGTGTATTATGCCAAATCTTTTAAAGCAGGAATAGCAGAAAGGTTTAATGCAAGTGCAAATGTATTACTCCCTGGAATAGGGAGAAACCATGGTTTAGAGATTCAGCAGGCCATTTATAGAGAGAGTAATAATAATTTATACCGCCTGCCGAGTACATTCTCTCTAGGCAGAGGGCACCGCCTTTTAGGTATACAAGACGCTTTAAGAACTAGTGTAAATTATCGTATGCCGCTGTTTTACCCAGACTGGGGTGTAAATGGTTTGACATACATTAAAAGGGTTAGAATGAATGCCTATTTTGATAATGCTCACATTAAGGGTACAGAAACTTCTACTAATTTGAGCACTGTGGGTGCCGAATTTAGTTTTGACCAGACGGTGTTAAATATTCTAGACATGACTATGGGCGTGAGAGTAGGATATAGATTTAAAAATGAATTTCTCCCAGACCTTAATCCTACTTATATAAACGTGATTATTGGGAGTTATATATTTGGAAACTAACAGATTTAGCCTCTATCCATAGTGCCGAATACTAGGTTTTCTAAGAAGCTTTTTAATTCTTCGGTGTCTTTGCTCTCAGAGAAATCACACAACCTTGGCAGGTGCTCCATAAAAAAGTGTTGAAAGTGAGCAGTTTCTACTAAAGTACTAGCAAGGGAATGACTGTATTTGAAGTTTGGCTTATATTCCTTAAAAATTTGGGCAATCATGCTGCACAAATCCTTGTAAGGCTTAAATAACATTTCCTTATTATTTACATCCACTTCTTTAGAGAGGTATGTTTTGCTGCCTTCGGCAATCACCAAATCATAAAGAGATTTCGGTTCTAAATGACTGAAAAAAGTATTAGCTCTGTCTTCCCAAACTAAGAGGTCAATTATCTTTCTGATTTTCTCTTCTGGCTCCTTAATTGAATTTAGGTGAAAAGTCACTTGAAATTCCAAAAAAGCCCAATACCAGTCTACCAGGTATATAAGCAGTTTGTGTTTGTTCTCAAAATATCGATAAATGGTGGCCTCTGTGGTAGGAACCTCTTTTGAAAGTTTTTTAAAGGTAAAGCTCTCATATCCTATTTCAGAGAGCAGCCTTAGCCCCTCTATAACAATTTTTCCCCCTATTGGTGTGCTGTTTGGATCCTTTAGGTACAGCTTGTCGTTTAGTTTTATATTGAAATCTCCTTGCATAATTGAGTTATCTAAAATCAAATGTAATAGTATTTATTTAAAATATAAAAGTTTTAATATTATTAGTGATAGTATTACTATTAATGTAAAGAGTTTTACTACATTTGATCAAATATTAAAAGAATGGTAAAAGAAAATTACTCACAAACCACTATAAGGCAGGCCATAAGTAAAATTTTTAGGCTACTCTGGCTTGACAAAAAAGATATCATTGCTATTTATATATATTCTGTATTTGCAGGATTAGTTGCCCTTTCTCTACCCTTGGGTATTCAAAGCATCATCACTTTTGTGATGGCAGCTCAGATGTCTACCTCCATAGGTATTTTGATAGCACTAGTGCTTACTGGTACGTTTTTAACAGGCTGGCTACAGGTTAGACAGCTAGAAATTATTGAGAAAATAGAACAGAAAATATTTGTAAGATATGCCATGGAATATGCCTACAGGATTCCAAAACTGGATATTTCTAAATTAGATTCGTACCATTTACCGGAACTTGTTAATCGCTTTATAGATGTGGCAAGCCTGCAAAAAAGTTTGCATAAACTTCTGGTAGACATTCCGGCTTCTATTATTCAAATACTTTTGGGTACTATCCTTCTGGCTTTTTACCACCCTCTTTTTATTGCCTTTGGCCTAGTTTTACTTCTAATAGTTGTTTTGATTATTCGGTTTACCTCTGCTAGGGGGTTTAAAACTTCGATGGAAACATCCAATTATAAGTATGAAACGTTAGGCTGGTTTGAGGAAATGGCACGAAGTATAAAGACCTTTAAGTATGCAAGAGATACCAACTTTCACTTAGATAAAACAGATAGTATTAGTACAAGATACGTAAAAGCTAGAACAGAACACTTTGCTGTTTTAAAAGTACAGTATTGGAGCATGATTTCTTTTAAGCTACTTATAACTGCCGCTATGCTTATTTTAGGTGTTACCCTTCTTACAAGGCAACAGATAAATATTGGGCAGTTCATTGCGTCTGACATTGTTATTATTGCAATTATAGCATCTGTAGAAAAGCTGATAGTAAACATGGACCAAGTTTATGAGTCTCTAACTGCCGTAGAAAAGCTTAATAAAGTAGCTCAGGCAGATATAGAACATACAGGAAGCATAAAATTAAGTCCAACAAAGGCTTCAGTCTCTTTAAGTTTTGAAGATGTGTCGTTTGCCTATCATCCTTCTAATATTCAACTTAGAAATATCAATTTAGATGTGGCTAATGGGGAGTGGTTATTAATAAAAGGAGAAAGTGGTGCAGGTAAAACTACGCTTCTAAGAATGTTAACGGGAGCTTTTCAAGGTTTTACAGGGAAAATTTTAATTGACGGCGTACCTATAAGGAATTATGACATTGATTCTCTTAGAAATCAAACGAGTATTTTATTAGGTCATCAAAACATCTTTGAAGGTACTGTACTTCAAAATTTAAGTTTGGGTACAGAAGATATTAGCATGGAGCATATCAGTGAAATGGCCAAAATTACAGGCTTAGATGTCTTTATTCAAGGTCTGCCAAATGGCTATGACAGCGTCTTGGACCCTGTAGGGAAAAGGATTTCTGCCATTATTAAGCATCAGGTTTTACTAACTAGAGCATTAATAGGTAAACATAGTCTGGTGGTCATGGAAGAGCCTTTTAGTTATCTAAATCAAGTTCAAAAGGACGATTTAACAGCTAAATTGAAGGCGGATGGAAGTACTGTAATAATAACCTCTAAAGATGATTACTGCCAAGATTTAGCTGACCAAACTATCACCTTGAAAAACGGAGCAATTAGTTATGAATAATCATTTTGAAGGAAATACCTTTTTAAAAAAGGATTTGAGAGGGAGCGTGAAAGCATTCTCTGAGATATATAAAATTGACAAAAGAAACTCCGCACTAAGATGGTTTTTGGGGCTGGGTGCCTTGTTTGTAATTGTTCTGATTTTGCCTTGGACACAAAACATCAGAGCTACGGGAAAGGTGAGTACGCTAAGGCAGGAAGATAGGCCACAAGAGCTCAACACCATAATACCAGGTAAAATAGAAAAGTGGTATGTGAAAGAAGGAGATTTTGTAGCCAAAGGCGATACCATTTTAAAACTAGGAGAAGTTAAAGTAGATTACTTTGACCCAGTGCTTATTGCTAGAACGCAAAGGCAAATTGAAGCGAAAATGGGTAGCATTAAAGCTTATGAAGGAAAAGCTCAGACCGCAGGCAAGCAAATGAGTGCCTTAGAGTCGGCTATGAAGTATAAGCTTCAATCTGTTGACAATAAGCTGCTGCAGCAAAAAATGAAAATATCGAGCGATAGCGTAGCTCTGGTAGCCGCGAATAATGCTCTTTTGGCATACGATAGGCAGTTTAAAGCGGCTCAAACGATGCTGGACAGTGGAGCTATTTCTACCACAGATTTAGAAAAGCGTAGAATAGCTTTTCAAGACGGGCGTGCAAAAGTGAATGCAACAGAAAATAAGTTATCGCAAAATCGTCAAGAGTATCTTAATCTTCAAATAGAGAAGAACACGGTGGTACAGGATTATCTAGAAAAACTGTCAAAAACAGAAGGAGACCGATTTAGTAGTATTTCTTTGGCGGCGAATGGGGAAGCGGAAATTGCAAAATTGGAAAACCAATTAGCAAATTATGATGCCAGACGTGAGCTCTATTATATTTTGGCTCCACAAGATGGACAGATTACCAAAGCAAGAAAATCAGGGATAGGAGAGGTTTTAAAAGAAGGAGAGAACATCGTAGAGATAGTGCCAATAAACCCTAGCTATGCCGTTGAAATGTTTATAGAACCAATGGATTTGCCATTAACGCAAATTGGTCAAAAAGTGAGACTGGTTTTTGATGGATTTCCGGTAATCGTATTTAGTGGCTGGCCAAATAGCAGTTATGGTACCTTTGGTGGTGTCATAACGGTGGTGGAGACCTCTGTAAGTGCCAATGGCAAATTTAGAGTGTTGGTTGCTGAAGACCCAGCCGAAAGAAAATGGCCAACTACCTTACGTATGGGTGGTGGAGCAAAGGGGATATCACTTCTTAAAGATGTGCCTATTTATTACGAGCTATGGAGAAACATAAACGGTTTCCCGCCAGAGTACTATCAAGTGGAAGGCACATCAGCTAAAACGAAAGCGAAATGAAATTTAGATTAATATTCTTAGCCCTTTTACTCCCGTTTTTATCAGTGGGGCAGGAGGTGCTGTTTTTTGAGAATTTCTTAAGGATTTTTGAAGAGAATCATCCTGCTTTTAAGGTTTCAGAAGCCAATGTAAATCAGTTTAGAGCAAGTTATTTGGCTACAAAAGGTGCTTTTGACCCAGTTTTGGGGTACCAATCAGATAATAAAACTTTGGCTGGTGATGAGTATTATACCATTCAAAATCCAGAGATTAAACTACAAACGCCTTATGGATTGCGAGTGAAGGCGGGAAATGAATATAGCTCAGGTAAGTATTTAAATCCTCAGCAAACTCCTGGGAACTTGTCTTACATGGGTTTGGAGTTACCAATACTTAAGGGTTTGCTTATGGACAATCAAAGAGCTGCTAGAAAACAAGCAGAGTTCATGGTTTCTCAAAGTGCAGAAGAACAGCGTCAAATGCTTAATGATATTTATTTGGAAGCTGTAGAGCAGTATTGGTTTTGGGCATCTTCCTTTCAAAATTATGAGCTCTTAAAAGGTCAAAGCGTCAATGCTCAGAAAAGGCTAGAAATGACAAAACTCGGTTTTGATAATGGCTATAAATCTCGTGCAGACACAGTGGAAGCTTATTTGCAGGTTCAAAACATTGATTTACTAAGTCAAGAAGCTTTTATTTCTTTAAGAAAGAATGCCATAGGTTTGGCTGCATATTTATGGGATGAAGAAGGGAATCCTTATTTGTTGGATGAATCTCAAAAGCCACAAAACATGCCTTCAAAACTGGAAAATGAGCAGATTGACGACATGGTAGCTTTGGCTAAGTTAAATCATCCTGAGCTTAAAACGTATCAGTTTAAACTGGATGGACTTGGTGTGGAACGCAAGCTCAATAGACAATCTATGCTTCCTACTTTAGATTTGAAGTATAATTTACTGGGCAAAGACTATTTCTCTTCCGAATATGCTGTAAACCCATATTTTTCTAACAATTATAAGTTTGGGATAGACTTCAAGATTCCATTATTTTTGAGGGAAGGTAGAGGGAAATTTGCTAAGACTAATTTCAAAATACAGGCAACTACACTTCAGCAACAACAAAAAACTTGGAGTATAGAAAATAAGATTAGGCAGTATGCGGTAGAAACAGATTTACTGGCTGAGCAGATACTCACGGCCCGCAAATTGGCAGAGAATTACGGGTTTCTTTTAAGAAACGAAGAACTAAAGTTTAGTCAAGGAGAGAGTTCGCTCTTCTTATTGATTTCGAGAGAAAACAAACTCATAGATGCTCGTAAGAAGCTATTAGAGGTCAATTTTAAGTATTTAAAAGCTTATTTTAAACAACAATGGGCGGCTGGTTTGCTAGTACCCTCAGCATAAATTATAACCATGGTATTAATTCATTTATTAATCAATAATAAGGATTTGCTCAGTCAAATTTCAGAATGGCTGTTAAAGGAAAATTTAGCTGTATCTGTAGAGGTAGATTATACTCGAGAACACTTTATTCTTGAAAATGATAAAGTGGTAAAAGAGACCGTTCACAAGCTTTCTTTTATATCAAAAGCCTCTGAGTTTAGTTCTATTCATAAGGCTCTTGAAGAGAAATGTGGTGATGCTTTAAAGGAGATTTATTCTGTGCCAGTTGTCTATCAAAATTGGAATCCAAATTGATGGATATTCTCAAGTATTGGACAAAGAAAAGGCTGCATTATATACCAAAATGCAGCCTTACTTTTATAAACGATGTGCTAAGAACTATACTACGATATTAACAATCTTCTTAGGCACCACTATGATTTTTCTAAGTGGTTTGCCATCCATCCATTTAATAACATCGGCATTAGCTAATACCACTTTTTCTATCTCATCTTTGCCCGTTTCGGCTGGGAAACTAAGTTTAACGCGAACTTTTCCGCCTATTTGTATAGGGTATTCTATGTCAGACTCTTTTAAGTACTCCTCATTAAAATCAGGATATTCTTGCGAAGTGATGCTGCCTTCTTCGTTTCCTATTTTTGCCCAAAGCTCTTCTGCTATATGCGGAGCATAAGGAGAAATGATAACTAATAAAAGCTCTAAGATTTCCTTTTTATGGCATTTTAAATCAGTCAGTTCATTCACGCAAATCATGAATGTACTTACAGAAGTGTTGAAAGAGAATGTCTCAATATCTGAACCCACTTTTTTGATGGCTTTATGTAAAGCTTTCAACTCTGCTGGCGTAGCTTTTTCATCTACTAAAAGCGACTCTCCATTCTGGTCAAAGAACAAACGCCAAAGCTTTTTCAAGAACCTTGAGGTACCTTCAATTCCTTTAGTGTCCCATGGTTTTGCTTCAGTCAATGGTCCTAAGAACATCTCGTAAAGACGAAGTGTATCAGCACCATAACGGTCAACTAAAACATCGGGGTTAACGACATTGAATTTAGACTTTGACATCTTCTCTACTTCGTTTCCGCACTTGTATTGACCGTTTTCAAGAATGAATTCTGCATTTGCAGGAACATCATTTCTTGTTGTTTTAAATGCTTCTACGTCAAGAATGTCATTGTCTACAATATTGACATCAACATGTAATCTTTGCGTGTCGTATTCTTTTCTTAAGCCAAATGAAACAAAAGTTGGTATTTCGCTATTCTTTACTCTGTAAACAAAGCTAGAACGTCCCTGAATCATTCCTTGATTTATCAGTTTCTTGGCAAATTCTTCTTGCTTTACAAAGCCTTTGTCTTTCAAGAATTTATTCCAAAAACGGCTATACAGTAAGTGACCTGTGGCGTGTTCTGTACCTCCTACATATAAGTCAACATCTTGCCAGTAATCTAACGCTTCTTTTGATGCGAAAGCATCTTCATTTTTGGCGTCCATATAACGGTACCAATACCAGCTACTTCCTGCCCAACCTGGCATGGTAGATAATTCAAAAGGATATTCCCCTTCTCCATCTGGAGAGGGGGTTAGGGGGTGAGGTCGATAAGCCCAGTCTTTAGCACGGCCTAAAGGCGGCTCACCAGTTTCCGTAGGTTTGTACTCGTCAATTTCAGGAAGAACTATTGGCAAGTCAGATTCGTCCACCAAATAGGGTAGGCCATTCTCTTTAAAATGGACAGGAACAGGCTCTCCCCAGTAACGCTGACGGGCAAAAACAGCATCTCTTAGTCTGTAATTGATTTTACCTTTTCCTACTTTATTTGCCTCTATCCAGTTTATTAAAGTATCAACGGCTTCTTGGTATTCCATGCCGTCAATCATGCCCGAATTGATGTATTTTCCTTCTTTTGATGCGTCAGCAGCTTCTTCTAAGTTTTGCTGAGCGTCCGAAATAGCAGGGATTGGCAAATTGAAATGTTTTGCAAAATTCCAGTCTCTTTGGTCGCCACTTGGCACGGCCATCACAGCTCCCGTTCCATAACCAGCCAACACGTAATCAGCAATCCAGATAGGAACTTGCTCGCCATTGACAGGATTTACGCAGTAAGAACCCGTAAATGCTCCAGAAACCGTTTTAACGTCTGACATACGGTCTAATTCAGAACGTTTCTGTGTTTCTAGTTTATAGGCCTCAATAGCGTCTTTTTGCTCTGGCGTTGTGAGTGTGTCTACCCATTCGTGCTCAGGAGCCAAAACCATAAAACTCACGCCATAAATGGTGTCAATTCTAGTGGTAAACACTTCTACTTTGCCTTCAAAACCTCTTTCTTTTAATAAAGCTGACTCAGCCACTGGAAACTTGACAGAAGCTCCTTGAGAGCGACCAATCCAGTTTTTTTGTTGCTCTTTGAGCGAATGCGACCAATCTACGTTTTCTAAACCGTCAATTAATCTGTCGCAGTAAGCCGTGATACGCATCATCCACTGACGCATTTTTTTCTGAATCACAGGATAACCACCACGCTCCGATACACCGTCTTTTACCTCATCATTTGATAACACCATGCCCAGTTCAGGACAGAAGTTTACCATAGACTCCGATAAATAGGTCAATCTGTAATCTAGCGTAGTTTTGTATTTATCTTCTTCAGAAAGTGCATTCCATTCGGCCGCTGTGAATTCTGGTAATTCGTCATCACAAACCGCATTGGCCGCAGCAGAACCGCCTTTGGCAAATAATGCTTCTAATGTTTCAATGTCTTCTGCTTTATCGGTGTCTTTATTATACCAGCTATTAAAAAGCTGCATAAAAATCCACTGGGTCCATTTGTAATATTCTGGCGAAGAAGTACGAATTTCTCTGCTCCAGTCGTAACCAAAGCCAATATTCTTCATTTGACCTATGTAGGTCTCAATGTTTTTTTCTGTAGTAATGGCAGGATGCTGCCCCGTTTGAATGGCGTATTGCTCCGCAGGCAGACCAAAAGAGTCAAAACCCATAGGGTGCAACACATTAAAACCTTTCAGTTTTTTATAGCGGCTATAGATATCAGAAGCGATGTACCCAAGCGGATGCCCTACATGCAAACCTGCCCCAGAAGGGTATGGGAACATATCTAGTACATAAAATTTAGGTTTTGAGTGGTCAATATCGACTTTGTACGTCTCATTGCTCTCCCAATACGCCTGCCACTTTTTCTCTATTTCCGAAGGATTATAAACTGCCATTTCTGCCTTTTAAACTTAAAATTTTGGCAAAAATAGGGAATTGGTGGGAGAGTGGCTAGAAAGGGTTTGTCTATTGAGTTTTTTTGTAGGGAGTTGGGTGTCTGGTGCCGGATGTTGGGTCTTTGATGTCAGGTGCTAGTTCTTCACTGTCAGGTCGAGCGAAGACGAGACCAGTCATTTTAGGAGAGAAGATAGAATCAAACGCAATGGCATTACTTGTTTCTGAGAAATAAGAATAATACTTTTATTACTTAATGACACAATCCAAAAAATCCAAGAAAGAGGAATCAAAAGAAGCCACTAGGAAACTAAGACAAAAGGGCAATAAAATTATCCTGCTAACATCAATTTCGGTAATTGTAGTGTACGTCGGAGTTTTGTTTATTTCATTATTTAGTAAGGATGGATTAGACCCAAATGAAATTGGTGATACTTTGGGAGGTACGCTTTCTCCATTAATCGGATTAGTAAGTGCAATATTGATTTATATAACCATTGGTCAACAGATTGAAGCGAATCGTTTGATTCAGGAGCAGTAGAAGTTTGAAGAAGTTCTTTTTGCAGAAATAAAAGCTGAAATAGAGCTCCTAGAAATAGACATTAGTAGTTTTTCTATTAAGGATTTGGCTGGTAACCTTATTCAAGAAAAAGGATATGTTTATAATAATGGTTTATTACGGTACGCTTTTTTTGCTCAATCCAAATTACTTAAAGCAGGTTTTCCTTCAAAGGAAATACGTCCTGATTTTGGAGTTGAATACTTTGAATTTTTTAAAAGGTATTCGGAATTAATAAATTTAGTAGATACGAAAATTGTCAAACAGGAGGCATTTATATTTATCTTCCACAAGAGAGTACTTAAAATAGGAGCTAAATACTTTTCCATTATTAATTCGGATATTTTTGGGGACGCATGGGATGAACCTAATCAACGTTGGCGGTTATCATTCTTTTTTAATACGCCTTCATGGAATCCGATACTGGAAAGAATGGAAATATTGGGTAATACGATAAATTATTTGCAGAGTATTAAGACTAAAGTGGGTCTTTCTAAAGAACTGCCCAAAACACAGGAGCTTTTTCTGAATCTTCTTAATTCTGGAGATTTTGAAGATATAAAGAAACTTGCGGGAAATAGTAGGTTACTTGAGCTAGCTTCTCAACCGTCTCACTTAAGAGTAATGGGGCTGAAAAAAACAACAGAGGAAGAAATAGAAAACAGAAAAGAAGCTAGACTTAGTATGGCTGAAATTATAAAAAAAATGAAAGAATCAAGGCTATATTCTTTTGAAGACATGGAGAATTTACTAGAGATGTGGAGACATTTAGGTGTGGAAATAGATAATTAGTATCAACTTTTATTCCCTTTAGCAGTGTCTCCTAAAAGGGACACTGCGGCATTTTAAGGAAAAAATCTAATCTGAAGAAATAGGATTGCATAAAAAAAGGGTTTGATAATTCCTTACCAAACCCTTTTAAATATTAAGAACTCCTAAGAAAGAGCCCCCTTAGCAAACTGAAAGCATTTTCCCACTTCTTTCACCGCATCAGAGTTTTCAGGAACCTTGTACTCCAATTCTATAGTGCAAGGGATGTCGTACTTTTTATCTCTTATCAGTGTCAGTATTTCTTTTATAGGTGTGTCGCCCTCGCCCCAAGACAAGTTCTCTGCCCCGTTCGCTTTTGATTGACGGTCTTTAATGTGCATACTCGTGATTCTGTCGTGACGAGCTTCTATCAGCTTTAAAAGGCTTTCTTTAGTATTATTGCCACCGGCGGCTATATAATGACCGCAATCTAGGTTCATGGAGTTATAAGGAGATTGTGCCAGGGCTTCATCCCAAATAGTATCTGTAGCCGTGGTATGAAGATGATAACCCACATACATTTTGTTTTTTTCTCCTAGTTTTCCAAGTCTGGCAGATTGTGCCGAATCTCTTGGTAGCTCTACCGTAACAGATTTTGCTCCCAATGCTTTAGCTGCTCGCATAGCGTATTCTATCTCGGCATCGGTATTGTCAGTTCCAAAAGCATTTGGTTTAAAAGCATAAATGCTCACTCCAGCTTTTTTGTACATTTTGGCAAACTCCTTAAAAGGTTTCATGGAAACCGTTTCACGCCAAGCAGCCACATCTTTGCTGTATTGCTCCATTTGAGCTTTTTCTGCGTCTGTTGGTTTGCGTCTTTTTCCATTGACATAAAAAGTACTTCTATCAATTGGGTTTTTAGGTTTTCCTGCAAAATCTTCAGCTGGGTCGCCCATGAGTTCAATCGCAGAAATGCCTGCGTCTACACAGTATTGAAGGACTTGTTTAGCACTTCCTGGTAAACTTCTGAAAGAATAAGTAATGGTACCAATCTGCACGCCATTTATCAATGAATTTGGTTTTGTGTCAAAAGCAAAAGCTTTAGAACTAAGGGCTAAACCTCCTAGAATGGCAGCAGAAGAGCTGTATATAAAATCTCTACGTTTCATGTAATTATTATTAAGGGTTGTATCTAGGTTTCAATATAGTGCAGAATATTAATATGAGGTGTATTTACTAGACTAATTGGTACTTTTACTTGACCAGTAGCTAATTCAATTCGTTCCGTAGTACTTAGGTGTATCTAAAATAAACTTGAACTTTCCTTAAATAGGAAATGCTTAAAATACCAAAAGGTAATTCAGCAAAGTTTTAGCTAGCATCTACCTTACTGGCTATAAATAAATCTGATAAAAGGAATTTCTACTACGGACACCCACCTATTTTAGCTTCGAAAGTCTCATTTGTGCCAGCCTGAAAACCAGCATTTAGCAATACGTGATTACCCGCTTGGTAAGTAGTTGGCGTGGAAACATTGGCTCGGCTAGTTATGGTTTGACTTGCTGAATACGTTCCAGAAGCCAAATTACCTACTGCATGATTTAAAGTAGGAGGGCAAGGTGTACTAGCAGAGATGGTTACTATGTAGTCTTCAATTTCACCAAAGCCTTGGCCGTCTGTACTTGAGCACGGTAAGGAAGACGCCACTCCATAGACAACTTTAACTCTAATTCTAGTAATACCGACAGAACTCGAAGCAGGTATAGTAAAACTAGTTTCTCTTGAAGTCCAAACCGCACCCGTATAATAAGATTCTATTTTTTCACTTTCTTGAAAAATACCATCTCTATCATAATCGACCCAAATGGCCAAGCCATCTTGATACAACCCAGGATTTGAAGTAATAATTTTGTATGAGTTACCTTTCATTAATTCAACAGTAGAGCTAGGAGTATTTAGAGAGTATCCCCCAGAAGAACAAGTCGAAGTGTTTTCATATAGGTTTGCATTGCCCTGATCTATTTTTACTTGGGTAATCATATCATTATCAGAACAATTTAATCCAGTTGGTTCACAATAAGAGCAAACTGGCATATACGTTATATTTAGTGGAGCCCTTGTAGAAGTGCCACATGAGGGCAAACTACATTCTGCATACACAGTCATACTAGAAGAAATATTGGTCAATTGGAAATTATTTCCTGAACCTAAAAGAGTGCCCGCCGTAGCTGCACTATACCATTTTATGTTAGCTCCATTACAGTTGGTAGTTAGTGTGACAGTGGCATTGGAGCCACAAACTGCTAAATCTTGAACTGGCGGGGCATTATTACTGTACAAAATAGCATCCACTTTTCTTCTTCTACTGGTACAGCCATCTGCTGTACAACTTACATAATATGAGGTAGTTTGAGTTATTGTAGGTGTGGTGTATGTGCTTACACTTGACAACAAATTACCCGCAATAGGAGCATCAAACCATTGGTAAGTTCCTGTGCATCCCGTAGCTGTAAATTGAACGCTTTGGCTAGAACAAAGTTCCTGATTTGGAACGACCGGACGGGCCACTTTTGAGCCTGAAAGACATGTAGCAGCATTAAACTCCGCATTCATTTTTCCGCTAGGTAAGGTTCCAAAACCATTTGCGAAATTAATTCCCGGCCCTCCATTTAAATGACAGTAACTCATGATAGTTCCACCATTGGTAGGAGGTGGACCAGGGTTACAGTTACCTTCCAGGGTATAACAATTGTCTAATGCTCCAATAGTGTTGCCGTCTGACCAAGTACATGATTGCGTATGTGGAAGTCCAAAGTTATGACCAATTTCATGAGCAATCACTTCCACATTCCATGAATAGCTAGGAATGCTTGTGACGCTATTGGTAATATTCGCACTCATGCCTTTTGCAATAGCTTTAGAGCAGCCTGCAAAAACAGCTCTTTGAGTCATGCCATTATAAACAGAACTACCACCACCAAATGAACTATACATATTCGCTACACCACCACCAAGTTGTTTAGAAGTAACTAAATGAACCAAGTCACCATCAAAGGTGTCACCTTGACTAGTCCAGTAGTTTTCAAGAAGAGCAAGACTTTGTGAAGTGCTGGTGGCCGATGTATAAGGGTCCGCAGTTTCCCAAACAAATAGGGACGATAGTACTAAATTAATACCTTCATTATCATAAAGAAGTGAGACATTATTAAATATTGACGTCAATGTGTTAACTACAGTTTGAACACTGCCGCCCCAGTCAGTATACATTTGATAATCCGCTTCTAAATAAACCTCTACCGCTTTACAGCCCGCTGCATTTGTTTGATTTTCATCTAGAGGTGGAAGTTCTCCGTCGTATGTTATTTCATTCGCACCGGAACAAATAGGCGTTTTATTTTCAATATCATGGGTACTATAAACCACATGTATTTTTTCCTTTGTGTTGGTTAATCTGCCAATAGTCAGGTTGACTTTATCGCTTGCAATCATGCCTTCTATGGCATCTTTGGTAATACTTATGGCCACAAAAGACTTAGACTCACCTTTTATTTTTCCATGATAAAAATTGGGCAATTCTACTTGCACTTCATTCCCCTTAGAACTGAGTACTTTAAAGTTAGGAGAGAAGATAGTAGCTGGACTTAACTCTACTTCAATGAAATCTTTTTGTAATGGAATTTGAAGTGTTAAATTTCCTTTTTCATTAAAAATTTCTATTCCCTGTGTTTCATTAAGGGTCAAAAGTTGTGCACTGGGCACAGCAGATAAATTAGACTTTAATTCCAAAGAATTAATGGAACTTAAATCTCTACGTTCAAATAGATTATCATTTTTTTGAGCTTGAGCAGTGGAACAATAGACAAGAAGGGCGAGAAGGACTCGAGTTAATATTTTCATGGTATAATAAATACGGGTGTTAGGCTATCTGTAGAACGAATTTAGTTCAACTTTAAGGTTTTACATTAAATTGATGTACTTTTTTAGGGAGTGGTTTAAAAGGGAAATAGACATAAAAAAGATTTAGTATTCGTTGGATAAGTGGCATAATTGCAATCAGAGAGTTAGCCAGAACGGTTATTTATTGATTTCATAGGGAAAAGAGTTCCGCAGTTCTCAAGAAAGTTGTACCTTAAGGAATGACCACTTAATAAAAATTGAAGCATATTACACGTACCGTCCTAATGCTAGATGCTGAATTGTTCGAATTTTATAAGTATTTTGTGACTAAAGTAATAATGCCTGAAATATGGTATTAATCTTTACCTAACATAATTAGTCTTAATGCCTAGTAAACTTAAATTTCGAAAAGGGTTTTCTTATTTATTCGAATTAGCCAAAAGCTTTTTATCTGTCCTGTTTATTCTTCTAAGTTCGGCTGAAGGGTTTTCGCAGCAAGATTCTCAAATCGCCAGAATTGACAGTGTTTTAAGCCAACCCTTAGATTCTATTTTGGTTTGGGTGCAGCACAATGCAGAAAAAGATATTGAGATTTTTGAAAAAGTAGTAACAGAGGGTTTAAGAAGAGTTACAAAAACTAGTGACAACGAAAAAATAGGAGATTTTCATAGTGCCTATGGCGACTGGCACAGTTATCATGGAATTTATAGTGGCGACTCCCTTATTAAACAAACAGAGTTGGCTCTATTTTACTATTTAAAAACGGACAATAAGCCAAAAATAGCAGAAACTAGAAAAAACCTTGCTCATGACTATATGTCTGTAAGAAGGCTCGTAGAAGCTCAGAACGAGCTTTTTAAGGCAATTGCTATTTATGAGGAACTTGGTGATAAGGTAGGCGTGGCCAAAGCTCACAGAAATTTGAGTTCTTCATATCTTTACACAGACGAACCTCAAAAAGCAATTGATTATTTAGACAAGGTAACTTCGGTTTTTAGAGAGGTAGAAGACTATAACACCTTATCGTATTGTTACTTAAGTTATATTGATGCATATAGTCGAATTGGGAAGTATGAAGAAGCAAATGCGGCTGCAGAGGAATGTCTTTCTATAGTAAAGAACAAAGTTCCAGGTGAGGTATTTGTGGAAGTAAGAGCTTATTCTTTTAAAGGGGATATTTCTTTTAATCAAGAAAATTATCAACAAGCCCTTAAAGATTATCAAAAGGCATTCGACCTCTGTGAAGTTCAAATTGGGCGTGAAAGAGCCGCCACTTGGCTTACTGAAGTGGGTATGGCATATTTAAAACTTGGAGATTATCAGAATGCTTTAAAAAACCTTTTGGAGGGTATAAAGGCTTATGATAAACAAGATGTCTCACATTTGGCGAGGCCATATGAAAGTATTGCGGAATGCTATGAGGAGCTAGGTGAGCATAAAAACGCTCTTTTATATCTGAAAAAAGCCAAAGAAGCCAAAGAGCTGGTACATAAAGAACAAGTGGCAAACTTAGAAAGTGAGGGTATTATAAAGTATGAGACGGAGAAAAAAGATGAGGCATTAGCCGCTACCGAGGCATTACTAAACCAAAAAAACAGAACACAGAACATCATTTTATCGGCTTCTGGTTTATTAGCCCTTTTACTAGCAGGTCTATTTTATTCTTTCAGGAAAAACCAAAAGGCTACCAAAGTTATTAGTGCAAAAAATGCAGAGAATGAATTACTGTTGAAAGAGATTCATCACCGTGTCAAAAATAACTTAGAACTGGTTAAAAGCCTTATTTCTTTACAATCTGCTCAGTTAGAAGATTCCGCCACCAAAGATGCCATGATAGCGAGTCAAAACAGAGTGCAGTCTATGGGTATTATTCATCAAAAGCTATATCAGGGTACTAACCTAGGCAGTATAGAAATGAAAGACTATTTCTTAAACCTAGGGGAGGGGATATTAGATACTTTTGATGCGGAAGATAAAATCAAGATTTCCTGTGTGATGGAAGACCTAGAGTTAGATGTAGACACCGCTGTGCCGCTAGGTTTAATAGTGAATGAACTTCTTACAAACTCTTTAAAATACGCATTTCCCGAAAAGGCGGCAGGCGAAATTACTATTAGCCTAGAAAGGAAAGATGACAAGATATTGAGCCTTTTAGTACGAGATAATGGCGTAGGAAAAACAGATGGAGTTAAGCCAAAAGGTACTGGTTTTGGAACGCAATTGGTAAGTTTACTGACACAGCAACTTAATGGGAAAATGCAAGAAGAAAATAAAGAAGGAACCATCATTTCTTTTGAATTTAAATTAGACCAAGCCGCTTAATGAATACGCCAGTTAAAATATTGATAGTAGAAGACGAGATGCTAATAGCGGCCAATGTTTCCTTGGAACTAACATCTTTGGGCTATGAGGTTATTGGTATTATTCCCCGTGGCGAGGAAGCCTTGCTTCATATTCGCGAAAATCAGCCTGATATACTTTTGCTAGACATTAACCTTAAAGGAAGTTTAGACGGGATAGAAGTGGCTACAGAAATGCAAAAGGAGTTCGACATTCCGGTGGTTTACCTAACGGCCAATACAGATGATGCCCATTTTAACCGAGCCAAAGAAACCAGACCTTACGCCTTTATATCTAAGCCATTTAAGAAAAAGGATTTGCAAAGAGCCTTGGAACTAACATTGACTAGGTTGGCATCTGAAAAAGAAGAAGATTCCTCTAATGAAGGCATAGAAGAGGAGTTTGCTGTTTTTGAAGACGCTCTTTTTGTTCGCTTTCAAGATAAAATGGTAAAAGTACCCATTGCCGAAATTCAGTATATAGAAGCAGATAGGAACTATTGCCGCATTCATAGCTTAAATAAAGAATACTTATTGGTGCTGTCGCTCAAAGAAATGGAAGATAAGCTCCCTAAAAATCACTTTATTAGAATTCACCGTTCCTATATTGTAAATATTTCTCAAATTACGGAAATAGCCACCACGCATTTGGTGGTTAATCAAAAAGCCCTTGCCATCAGCAAAGGTTTCAAAAAAGACCTACTTAAAAGAATTCAAACTGTTTAAGTAGCCCTCGTCTTAATTCTCTTTGATCAATAATTCGTACCCTTCGGACACTATTTAGGTGCCTTCGTCCTAGATCGGTTTTAGTTTCAGTGCTGAAAACTGAACTTTCCTATAGTTAAACCAAAAACTATAAGGAAATGAAAACTAAAACCCCTTTTCTATTAAGACATGTCAAACTAATAGATGAGTAGCTAAGGTGTCTCCTTCTTTAGCTTACGCAAAACAGTGACCAATTCTTTGGTCCATATATTCCTCTAAGCCTTTAACAATTTTTACCATGAAAACTAATACTAAGAGCCGTCTTGTCCATGTAGGAGCACGTACACTAATTCCACCCAATGACATTTTGATGCTAAAAGCCGATGTCAATTATACAGAAGTTTTCCTTATGGATGGCTCAAAAATACTGAGCTCCACTACCATAGGAACTATTGAAAAACGACTAGATGGTTTTGACTTTTTTAGAGTGAATAGGTCTACCATAGTTAACATTAATTACTTAGGGAAACTACAGTCTGCTACACTAGAGCTGAAAGGACAAGACAGCAGAAATACGCATCAAATCAAAATTTCACGACGTAGAGTAAACCCATTTTTTGACTATTTAAATCAATAGAACGATGAAAAGAACTTTTACTTTTTTAACTTATTTTTTCACCCTAATAACCATTAGCAGTGAGGCACAGTGGAATAATTCAGCCTGGGGCAGCACTCTCAATGGCAACGCAAGTGGCTCTGGAGGATTTGTAAGTATCTATAGTAGCCTGAAAAGTGTAGACGGTGGGAACTTCACTGCTATTAAGGTCCCTGGTACTAATTATGAAATAGAATCCGTAAATGTTAATGCACTTATAGCACAAGTACCATTAACTAAAAGATTAAAGGCAAAAGCTGGAGAACCATTTACAATTGATGTACATACAGCAGGCTATGCGGGCACAAATTTCGCTAACCCAGCCCCTTACCTTCCATTTTGGAATGTAGATACAAGTGGAATTTATACCTCAACTACAAACCCAAAAATGCCAAATGGAATAGGACAAAGTGGAGATCTTACGACCTTTTCTGAATTCTTTAGCTGGGAACAAAAAACGCCGCTTACCTATTACGCACCAGGAAGTGTAAACTATGAGAACTATAAAAAAGAATTTGTATTTACTAAAGGAAGTAATACCGGATACATTGTTTTTAGACTTGAAGAAAGAGAATATGAAGATATTGGTTTTGGTGGAGCACTCCCTACAACGAATAGCCATACCACAGTGCTCTTAATCCCATTTGTAGTAGAAGGGCCGGTTGAAAGGGAAATTCCAATTTTAGGGGTAGTTACAAAACCTAAAATCCCTCACATGGTTATTCATCGTCCTCCAGGTGATATGAGCACTGCATTTATTACTAGCGGTCAAAAAACCTGTAGGAATTTTGAAGAAACCTTCCAATACGAAAATGATTTATCTGGCTACGCTTCCATCAAATGGGGTGTAAAGGCCGAAGTAGGTATTATTGTCACCCAAGAGCTGGAGGCCTATGTTCAAGCTACTGGGTCTATAGGAGGCGGTGATGTTAAAATTGAAAGTAGCTCAAAAGAAACATGTGTAGAGACCGAAAGTACTATAACGATGAACTCTGTAGATGATGGTTCGCAAGGAGGAGACCTATTTATAGGATATGGTTTTGATGCAGAATATGGTTTTGGCAATAACTTGTATATAGATACGGACTTCACAGTGAAGTACAATAAAGGCATTTATCTGGTGCAGCTAAACCCTGTTCGCGAGTTTGCATGGTCAGAAAGTGGTATTAGAGGTGACATGGCTGCCAATCAATTAATTGCCGCCAATACGAGTCTTGATTCTGTCCAAAGAACCATTGCACAAAATCAAGTAGAAGCTTGGCAAAGGGTGTTGGCTCTTAATGATGAAAATAAGCTGGCGGCAAAGGCGTCTACACCTATTGATGGTGATAAAGTAATAGAAGGAGGGGAAGCTTTTAAAGGTTACAGTAAATCTGTCGATTTTACTGTAGTTAAAGGAATAGAGACTTCAAGCTACTTTACAGGAGGTATTGCCGTTGATTTTCTTGCGGAATATGGCGGTGCAGGGATATCAGGTGGTGTAAATTTCAACACAACTAATACTTTTTCTGAAAAAACCGAAAATACTGCCTCAAACAGCACAACCATTGGTTACGAACTTAAAGATGGGGATATAGGGGATAATATTCCAATCCGAATTTATAGAGATCCAATGTTTGGAACGCCAGTTTTTGACATACTTTCTGGTGCCAGAACTAGTGCTCCTTACGAAGGCGGGTATCAAAGAGATCAGCCACGATTAGAGATTGTAGGAGTAAGTGGAAATACAACAAACATTAACAACGTAACACTTGGGTCACCTGCGACATTTAAGATTAAAGTTTGTAATGATAATTCTACAGAGCAAAGAACTTATCACCTCGGATTTGAAACTCAGTCTAACTCGGGAGATCTTTTAGTCACTGCTAATGGTAGTTCTGGGTTTAATTTAGGTCAAGTTACTGTTCCTGCGAATGGCTGTAGAGTAGAAGAGTACCAAGTTAACCTAAGCAGAAGGTATGCAACAAGTGAGATGAGCTTCAGCGATTTAAAATTCAAACTTTACCCAATTGAAGACACTGAGATTGAGGCTTCCATATTGGCAAACGTCAGTTGGGCCACCCCGCCACCTCCAACACTTGGTCCCCTACCATTAGAAAATAGGGATAGATTTATTCTACTTTGTCAAGGTGTGCAAGACTTAACCTTAACAACTACATGTACTAATGGTACTGTACCACATTGGTATACATCCCAAGTTGGTGGACTTGAAGAAGGTCAAGGGTCACCTTTTGTCCTTACAAACATAGATCCTAGCATTAGGACAAACTATTATGTCAGTTGTGAGTCGGACAATTATATTTCTCCTCGGGTTCTTTTTGGGAGGCTATATCAGTCGTATGAGCCAACCGTCGACAACTTAAACCTTACTGGTTATACTCATTTTGGTTACTATGTAGCCAATGAAACACTGGAGGTATCTGCGTATAATAATAATACACGTCTTTATCCAACAGCGTTTAGAGCTGGAAACAGTGTCACTCTTTTACCAGGCTTTGAAACTTTGGGAGAAAGAGGCCTTTTCTCCGCCGAAATAGGCGGCTGTCCATAATAACGAAGCTATTTTTTCTTCAACCTCCCATTACCAAATAGTAGTGGGAGGTTTTCATGTTTATTGACCGCCATTCCTATCCTTTCATCTATTCCTTTTGGGCTTTAGTTAATTCCCTCGTAAATTTCAGGTATTCAACCTCCCATAAATGAAATTTATAAAACTACTCTGCCTCTTTTGTTCAATTAGTGCCTTAGCACAAAAGCCAATTTCTCCTGCTGATGACTCCGAATGGTGGAAACGGAACAACCTTCGACTCATTCAAATGAATTTACCTGCCTATGAGGCGGCCAATATTGATGCTGATGAAATTGTAGAAGATTTAAAAGCATTTTCCGCCAATACCTTAATTATCAATGGTGCAGGTATTATGTCCTTTTACCAGTCAGATTTAGATTTTGAATACACTAATCCTTTCATGAAACCTGGTGAAATGGGTAGGATAGTAGAAAAATGCCATGAAAATGGCATACGGGTGATTATCAGATTTGACTTCAGTAGGGCACATGAAACCATTTTTAAAGCACATCCAGACTGGTTTTATATTTCTGCCAAAGGCGAGCGTATTATCAATACTGATAAATATGTGGTCAGTATTAATGCTCCTTATGTGCAAGAAAAGGCTTTTAAGATAGTGGAAGAGGTCATAAGCAAATTTGACATTGATGGTATTTTCTTAAACATGCCGGGTTATCAAACCCGAAATCCATATGAAAATATTTATGTGGGGATTGACCAAAATGAGTACGACAAAAAGGCATTTGCAGCATGGAGCGGCGGATTAACCTTACCCCTAAAAGAAGACAGAACAGACCCCGTTTTTAATAAGTATTTAGAATTTAAAACAGCGAGTATTGAAGATTGGTCAAAAAGGCTTCATGCCGTAGTTAAATCTTCGCAAGAGAAAGTTTCTTCAAAAGGGGAAATACTGCGATCTTCAGGAAAGAAAATAGCGATTTGTACTTATTTAGAAGAGTCTGTAGATATTATTAGACACGAAAGTCAGACGCATGGTTTACCATATTGGCCATACACAGCTTCGGATAATACCACCCACATAGAGCAAACTTTTCCGGACAAAATAGTAAGCAATGCCAGTATCCAGCAGATTTCGTTTCAAAGTAGATACAACGCCATAGAACCTGAGGAAATCAGTATAAGGTTGTATGAAAATATTGCCAATGGTAGTGGAACTGATGTTAGTCTGATGGGCGATTTAAGAGACTATGAAGACGAACGGAATTTTGGTGCCATGAAGAAGATATACGGCCATCAGAAAAAGTATGAGCCGTACTTTGGAAAATATGAGAGCATAGCTTCTGTGGGCGTTATAGCACCCGGTTACTGGCCAGGAGGAGATAAGATGGAAGAATACAGAGGTTTGTCTTTAATGCTAAAAGAAGCTCATGTGCAGTTCGATGTCATTCAGGATAATCATTTGGCCAATCTTAAGGAAAAACTGAAACGAAAATATAAGGTTTTGATATTGCCAGATATCAACTATTTGAGCGATAAAGATATTGAAGCGTTAAAGGAGGTTTCTGATGCTGGCGTGCAGTTAATAGCCACTAATACCAGCCTTTTTGATAACACTGAAGCTCTCAAGAGCTTGTTTGGAGCAAGTGTTGTCAATAAAGATAATGATGGAGCAGGAAACTATTTGAAGCCCCTTAAGCAAGACTTTTTCAAAAGTTTTGATGGACAAAGTATGATCCATTTCAAGTTCAATCTTGGATTATACGATTTTGATAAAGATGTAGAAACCTTACTGCCAATTTTAAGCAAAGGACGCCCAGGGCCACCAGAAATGATAGGTGGACATGAGCCAACGGGCTATTATGGATTTGGCATTAAAAAGAAAACGGTAGGTAAGAATATATTGATGCCAATGAATATTGGTAAGATTTACTATCAACATGGCTACGAACAGCATAAAAACATAGTTTTGGATGCTTTGCAAAATATCCATCCTGACGGATTCAAAGAACTTATCAATAATGCTCATCCAAGAGTAGAACTGATTTTACAGGATTTTATGATGAATAAAGAAGGTGTAACTATCCATACGCCCTTTAAATCAGATGGACATATTCTACATTTAGTGAATTTGACTGGGTTTAGCGGTAATACCTACTTTGAACCACATACGCAGCAAAACATCGCATTTGAAGTAAAGGTGGACTTTAAACCAAGTAAGGTCTGGACCATGCAGGGGGAGGAGAAGTTAGCTTTCACTTACTCCAATGGTTATTTGAAATTGATATTACCCAGTTTGAAGGATTTTGAAGGTATAGTTATTGAAAGATAAAACATACTGCTACGCATATAAGAGAAAGTTTTATAAGTGAAATTAAGCTCGGAGAATTGGATATTTGAAAATATTCTTAGTTAGGAGCTCCAAATAAAAAGCGGCTGTCTCAATAGTGTGAGACAGCCGCTTTTTGCTATTAGAACAAACCTATAATTTTATTTCTTAAACCCAACTTTATGCCCCCAAATAGCATAATAAAGAATGATAATATAGCACGGTAATAATATCCAATAACTGCTATTAGCAGAACTAGCTAATGCTTCTGCTTCCGCTATGCCATTAGTCATTAGGTCGTGTTTACCTGCGTCTACTATTCTGCCATACAATGGCGGAATAATGGCACCACCTGAAATGGCCATGACCAATAAAGCAGATCCTGTTTTGGTAAATTTCCCTAAGCCATGAAGTGTTAAAGGCCAAATGGCGGGCCAAACTAAGGCGTTTGCAATCCCCAATGCTGCCACAAAAAGGACAGAGGTGAAGCCTGTGGTAGTTAAAATACATATTGAAAATACAATCCCTAGTGCCGCACTAATTTTTAAAGCTAAACCCTGACTTACGTATTTAGGTATTAGTAATACACCTAAAGCATAGGTAAATACCATAGCCATAAGGGTATAAGAGGTGAAGTTTTTGGCTTGGTCTTCGGGTAATCCTAAAGAAATTCCATAATTAATAATAGAATCGCCGGCTATAACTTCAGCACCTACATAAACAAAGAGTGCCAATACGCCTAACCATAAATGAGGAAATTGGAATATACTAGTTTTAGCTGTTTTACCATCTGCAACTTCTTCATCCACATCACCTTCTAATTCTGGTAATGGTGCTTTTAAAATTAACAATCCGAATAAAAACAAAACACTGGCCATTATAATATATGGTGTTACCACACTATTTGCCATGGTGTCAAGTAATTGTGACTTTTCATCGGGCGAAACAATACTTAATTTATCTTTTACCTCACCTATGCCAGACAATAATAGGGTTCCAAAAACGATGGAACCAATGGAGCCTGCTACCTTATTAGCAATGCCCATCATTGCTATTCTTTTTGCCCCACTTTCTATGGGTCCTAAAATGGTAATGTACGGATTAGCCGCTGTTTGCATAAGCGTCATACCGGTACCTTGAATAAATATGCCAGCTAAAAACATCCAATACGTTCTAGCTTCTGCGGCAGGTATAAATACCAATGCTCCAACAGCCATAATCATTAAGCCTATTGACATTCCTTTTTTATAACCTACTTTTTTTAATAAGTAGGAAGAGGGTAGTGCCATCACCACAAAAGCAACATAGGAAGCGGTAGCTACTAAATAGGCTTGAGTGTCTGTTAATTCATTTATTGTTTTCATAAATGGAATTAAAACCCCATTTATCCAGGTTACAAAACCAAAAATGAAGAACATAGCTCCAATAATGAGCATGGGAGCCAGATTGTTTTTAGAACGATTATCAGTCATACGAATAGGTTAGTTATTAAATTATTTTAAAAATAGATAAAATGCTTTATATATTTCTTAATAACTGCCTATTATTTTGTTTTTAGTAGGCTGAATGAATCTAAAGTTTTGTTTTTAATGCTTTTGAGCCAAAACTAAAGCACCTAAAGGTCGGCTAGTAGGGGTGAAGTCGCCCATCATCACAAAATCTGTGAGTAGCATGTCTGCATAAGTCATAAGGTTAGTTAGATAAACCTTTGGTGCTGCTGTCATTTCTATTCCAAATTTCAGTTTTTGACCATTAAGCCTTATCAAAAGTTTGTCCTTTAATTTGAAAGATTCTTGGCGTTGCTCTTGAAATTCCATGGAATAAAAGTCAAAAGCGACTTGGCTACCTTTAGAGCAAATTGTAGAAATTCCTTTTAGGGTTTGGATTAGCTCGGTTTCATCTGCATTGGTGGTATAACCTTCTAAAAGGAAAAGGGTCTTCTTCTCTTTCATAAAACCTTTAAATGTTAGTTGTTTTACCCAATCAAGGCTTTTGAAGTCTGTAGAGATGGTATTAATCCAAGACTGGTCTAAAGCGGCCCTTTGAGAAACCGAATGTTTTTGGTTAAGCACGTCTTCACTGTCCAATTCAAATGCAGCTATGTTTTTATGCTTGCAGTATTTTAATAAACGTGTGTCAAAACCAGCTCCTACTAACACTACTTGCTGGATGCCTTCGAGTTTTTCTTCATAAATTTTGTCAAAAAAGAGCGTTCTAGAAGCCAAAAGGGTATAAATGGATTCTTTTTCAGGTTGAGAAATACGTGCAAAACTTGGTAAATAACCTGTCAATCTATTGGCGAGAATGGCTGGGAGAAACACATACCAAAGCCCCGCCATCGACATTTCAGGTAAATTGCTAAGCATTTCTACTGCATCCGCATCTTTTCTTTGTTTAAAAGTATGAAGCACCCATTTATTAAAAAGTGGATTGGTTACTGAAACAGGAAGTTTTACCGAGCTTTTTAAAGCCCAATATTTTATAGTGCTCAGTATTAGTCCAAAAAAGCTAATAGGAAGAAGAACAATCTGAAATACAATATAAGTTAAGAATTGAAAGGTTTTCATAGATATAGATGCTTTATAAAGAGGACATTTAACTCAACGAAAACCCCCATTAGATAGTTTTTAATTTTTCAATACCTAAAAGTATTAGAAAAATATTCTTTTTAATAAAATTGAAGTGGATCTTATGGAAACTAGAATTCGTAAATGAACGTATTCGCCGATATTTCAGTTATCAAATTTCAAAAGAGTTTAAATCTCTGATAAGAAATATGAAGCACAGACTTTGTTTTTAATTTCTTTATCTCAAATCTCAAACTATTGAATAAAAAAGTAGCAGTTTTTAGAAAGGAGCACTTTAATGCGGCTCATAGATTACATCGAGCAGACTGGTCTGATGAAAAGAATGATGCTGTTTTTGGCAAATGCAATAACCCAAACTTTCACGGACACAATTATAACTTAGACATCAAGGTGGTGGGTGAGGTAAATCCTGAAACTGGTTATGTGATTGATATCAAAATACTTTCAGATTTGATAAAAGAACATGTTTTGGATGCTTTTGACCATAAGAATCTAAATTTAGATGTACCAGAGTTTAAAGAGTTAAATCCTACGGCAGAGAATATCGCCATTGTGATTTACGAAAAATTAGAAAGAGCCTTAAATAACCACGAGCTAGACCTTAAAGTAAGGCTCTATGAAACAGAAAGAAATTATGTCGAATACCCAGGATAATAAGATCGAACGCCAGATTGATGAAATTGGCGATGACCACATCTCAACCAATATTTTTGATACACCACTTCGTGAAGATGCTTTTGAAATGGATGATGACACTAAAATGCAGAAAATAGAAGAGCATTTTAGTCAAATTATGCAAATCATGGGACTTGATTTAACAGACGACAGTTTGAGTGGAACGCCAAGGCGAGTGGCTAAAATGTACGTAAAAGAGCTTTTCTCTGGATTAAATCCGAAAAACTTGCCGGCTCTTACGCATTTCAAAAATCACTATAAGTATAATGAAATGTTGGTGGAGCGTGATATCATGTTTCATTCTAATTGTGAACATCATTTTGTGCCAATAGTAGGGAAAGCACACATAGCTTATATAGCCAATGGGCATGTAATAGGTTTATCAAAACTTCACCGCGTAGTGAATCATTTTGCAAGAAGGCCACAGGTACAGGAGCGAATGACTATTCAAATTGGCGAAGCTCTCAAAACGGTTTTAGGTACAGACAGCGTCGCAGTAATTTTAGATGCAGACCATATGTGTGTATCTTCAAGAGGAATTAACGACCAAACATCTTCTACCGTGACTTCTTTTTATGGAGGTAAGTTTAACAAATCAGAAACCAGAGATGAGTTTATAAGAATGATAAGCTTACGCAGGGGTGAATTAAAATATTAAGAAGTATAGCTTCTTTTTGAACTCCATAGACATCTAGTTTATGGAGTTTTTTTGTTTATATAGCACAAAACACATAGCCGTTTGGCTTAATTTCAATATTCAATTCATATTTGCTGCATGAATACGTTTTTGATAAAACTTCTGATAATGCCACCAGTAATTGCTGGGGTGACTTACATAAGTAAGAAGTGGGGAAATAATCTTGGTGGTGTCATAGCGAGTTTGCCATGGGTAGCAGGTCCTATTATTCTATTTATTGCTTTAGAGCAAGGAGCGGATTTTGCTATAAGTGCCATTCCAGGGGTAATGGTAGGTATTATTGCTTGGTTGGTGTTTTGTATGACCTACATTGTGGTAGGCCAAAAGCAGAACATTTTTGTAAGTATTATGGCTGGTTATATGGCTTACCTTTTGACTGGATTAGCTCTGCAACAAATTACACCACTTTTTAGTGTCAATGTATGGTATGTGATAACATTGCTCTTCATTCTTCCATGTTTAAAGTTTTTTCCTACAGTTAAAACAGAAAGAGCGAAAAGCCGAAAGATATTACGTTTTGAGATTCCACTCAGAATGATAATGATTACACTCTTTGTACTTCTTATTACTTACTTTGCCGATTTATTAGGGCCTACTTGGAGTGGTATTCTAACTCCTTTTCCTGTTATGACGGCTGTTTTAGCCATTTTTGTGAACTATACGCAAGGCATAAGCCAAGTAAGAAATATTTTCATTGGTCAGCTTACCGGTATTTTCGGCTTCACCACATTTTTATACTTACAGGCTCATTTATTACCAATCATGAGTATTGATAATGCTTTTATGATAGGTATAGCCGTAGATATTGCTATTACTTTAATCATGAGACAGGTTTTCACTCGTATAAAGTTGGCTTAGAAATTAAACCATAAAAAAAGCCACCAAACCGATTAAGTTTGGTGGCTAATTTCTTTTTGAGTGCTTAATTCTAAAGCTCCTTAATCTTGATTTTTCTGAAAGAAACTACGTTGCTATGGTCTTGAAGACCAATTTTTCCGCTAGCATATTTTCCAAAGTGGTCCCAACCTTTAAATTTACTACCTGCTACCATTTTGTCCCATTCTGGGCCAGTAGTAGGGAATGTAACGGCTAATTCACCATTTTGCCAAATGGTCATTACGTTGTTCTTCTTTACTAATTTCACTTTGTTCCAGGTTTCGTAAGGTTTAGCTTTTGACTTAGAAGGAATCATGTCATAAAGAGAACCAGCTAATCTGTTTGCTCCGTTTTTCCCGTCTGGGTGGTTTTCGTTATCCAAAACTTGAATTTCCGGACCACTCATATAAGGAGTACGTAATTTAGCATCTTCTTTGACACCGTAAAAAATACCACTATTACCACCTTTTTCAATTTTCCACTCTAGGCGTAATTCAAAGTTTTCAAAGTCTTTATCAGTAACCAAATCGTTTACCTTCCAGTCACTTTTACCTTCTGGGTTAAATACCATGGCACCATTTTTAATGGTCCATTTGTCGCTAACCGGCTCACCTGGGTGGTTGTAAATATGCCAATTATCGAAAGTTTTTCCGTCAAATAGTTTAATCCATTGGGCAGAAGCGTCTAAGCTAACTAAGCTTATAAAAAGTAAGAAAAATTGCTTTTTCATGTGTATAATTAAATGAATAGTAAAGTAAAATAATGCGTGAAATTAGTAATTAGTTTTAATAGCTAGAGCCGATTATCGCCATTCTTGACCAGCAAGTAGATTAAAGCTTTGTCTCTAGTGTTTATTACTTACTCCACAAAATGCTTTGCGTTTGACAATATCCTGTTTCTGGTCCACTTCTTAATTCCCGTAAATTCCTCTTTTCTAACTTGACAATTTTTCACTTGACAGTAATGGCAGCACTCAGGAATACAAGGGTCGGAATGAATGAAAACTTCAACTTCGGAAGGATAATTTGACTCCACCATGTCTTCAAAAAGCCCTACTTGCGTATGAGCATCTTCAAGGCTTAGGTAATAAGGGAGCGTCAGGTGGCAGTCTACATGTATGTCGGCCCCATACTTTTGAACTCTTAAATTATGTACATCAATCCAGCTCTCTTTTCTATTTTTATTTAGAATCTCAAGAAGTGTTTTAAATGTGTCTTCGTCCAGCTCATCCATCAAGCCACTTACCGACTTTCGAAGTATTTTAACGCCATTATATATGATAAAGGCTGCCAAAATCAAAGCTAATACGCCATCTATGTAGCTGTTGCCTGTCCATTTGACCAAGAGAAGCCCAACTACCAGAGCAGCACTACTAAAACTATCAACTAGTAAATGTTTGCCATCAGCTTTTAAAGCAATAGAGTCATTTCTATTTCCAACGCTTATGAGGTAATAACCTAAAATGCCATTGATAAACATGGTCATTAAAACAAGCCAAATACCATTATTGATTTCGGTAATTGGGCTCTTTTCCAAAAAGGAATATACTGCCGGAATAATCATGAGAATACCAGCTATGATTATCATGGTACCTTCTAATCCGCTAGAGAAAAACTCAATTTTACCATGCCCATAAGGGTGGTTCCTATCTTTTGGTCGGTTTGAAATGTAAATAGAGTACAGAGCAAAAGCCGCCGCTGCTACATTAACTACCGACTCCGAAGCATCTGTTAGAATAGCGGTGGAATTAGTTAGAAAGTAGGCGAAGAATTTTATGAGCATCAGCACGACACCTAATGCCAATGAAAGGGTGATGGCCTTCTGATTTATATTTTTACTATTCGGTTCCAGAATTACTTTCTGTTTGAGACTGTCAAACTTACCTATTTCTACTAATTTCGCAGCCATGATACAGCAGAAAAGTCCTTGGAAAACACTCTCTGAAAAAACAGTTTATGAAAATAACTGGATAGAAGTGGTTCATAAAGAAATGCTTAACCCAAATGGCAACCCCGCTGTTTACGGACAAGTGAATTTCAAAAACGTAGCCATTGGTATTATCCCAATTGATGATGAAGGCTTTACATGGCTGGTAGGGCAATACCGAGTGCCTTTAGATGAGTACTCTTGGGAAATTCCTGAAGGTGGCTGCCCAATAGGTGAGGAGTGGGTAGCATGTGCTAAAAGAGAATTAAAAGAAGAAACAGGTTTAATAGCTGAAGAATATGAACTACTTCTTAAAATACACACATCTAACTCCGTTTGTAAAGAGGTTGGTTATGTATTTACAGCCAAAGGGCTTTCGCAAAGCGATGCTCAACCAGAAGATACGGAAGACCTAAAGGTCAAAAAAGTGCACATTTCGGAAGCTTTAGAAATGGTAATGAATAATGAAATCACAGACTCATTAAGTGTGGCGGGTATTTTGAAGGTCGCTCGAATTTTGAATGTTTAATTTCTTCAAAAGAATCGACTAAGCTACTTATCATCAATTCGTTCCTTATGGAAATCCAAGTATTCGCCATTTCTGGAAAGAATAGGAATCGCGAATAATTATTACGTATTTCAGATAAAAAAAGAAACTTAAACCATGAAAAAACATTACGTTCTTATTTCCGTATGTCTACTATTAACTTGCTTCTCTTGTAATGAGGAGAAGGTTTACACAGCGGATGAAATTGAACTAGAATCAGCCAAAGCAAACGCTTTTTTTGAAAAGAGCTTCAACGACAGAGTTGATAGAAGTCCAGAGTATCAAACATATTTAGGTATCAAAAAGGATTATGACAAATGGGATGACCTTTCAGATGCCTTCGCTACAAAGGAATTAGAAATTAATAAGGTAGAGCTACAGTTTCTGTTTGATTCTATTAATGTAGATGCTCTAAAAGGACAGGATCTTATTAGTTATAAACTATTTAAAGAAAATGCAGAAAATGAGATAGCGGATTATAAATGGCGGCATCATAACTACCCAGTAAATCAAATGTACGGACCTCATGCCGATGTCGCTTCTTTTTTAATAAACATGCACGCTATTTCAGATTCAAGTGATGCTGTAGCCTATATAGCAAGATTAAACGGCGTAGGTACCTATTTTGATCAATTAATTGAAGGCCTAAAAATTCGAGAAGAAGAGAGTATTGTTCCTCCTAAGTTTGTGTTTCCTAGAGTTATAGGTTCAGCTAGAAATATCATAACTGGAGCTCCGTTTGACAAAGGAAAATCAAGTGCTCTTCAAGACGATTTTTACAAAAAGGTAGATAAACTAGAGCTTAGTAATTCATCAAAAACTGCATTAAAAAGCAAAGCAGATGCTGCTTTAACTGGTTCACTTTTGCCTGCTTATAATAAGCTGATAGCTTTTCTAGGAAGTCAAGAGGAGCGAGCCACAGACGACGATGGCATTTGGAAAGTAGATGGAGGGGACGAATATTACAATATTGCATTGAAAAGAACTACCACTACAGATTTAACTGCTGAGCAAATTCATGAAATTGGATTGACAGAAGTGGCTAGAATACATGATGAGATGCGAGAAATCATGAAAGAAGTTGAGTTCTCAGGTGATTTACAAGATTTCTTCAAGTACCTGAAAGAGGATGAGCAGTTTTTCTATCCAAATACCGATGCTGGCAAACAGGACTATTTAGATAGTGCTACTGTTATTATTGACAATATGAGGTCAAGGCTGGACGAACTATTTATAACGAAACCAAAGGCAGATATTATAGTTAAAAGGGTTGAGTCTTTCCGCGAAAATGCGGCAGGAAAAGCTTTTTATCAGGCACCAGCACCTGATGGTAGTAGGCCAGGTACGTATTATGCCAATTTAGCAAACTCTAAGGATATGCCGAAATATTTGATAGAGGCTCTGGCGTATCATGAAGGTATACCCGGACATCATATGGATAGGTCTATTGCTCAAGAGTTAACAGATATTCCAAAGTTTAGGAAGTTTGGTGGCTATACTGCATACGTAGAAGGTTGGGGATTATATAGTGAATTTATTCCTAAGGAAATGGGTCTATATTCTAATCCTTACTCCAATTATGGTAGGCTGGCAGCAGAACTTTGGCGATCATGTAGATTAGTAGTGGATACTGGGATTCATTATAAAAAATGGACTAGAGAAGAAGGAATAGCTTATTATAAAGATAATACAGCAGAGAGCAATAGGGAGTGTGAAAGAATGGTGGAGCGGCATATAGTCATGCCATCACAGGCCGTTGCTTATAAAATTGGAATGATGAAAATTTTAGAATTAAGAGCTAAAAGTAAAAAGGTCTTAGGAGATAAGTTTGACTTAAGAGAGTTTCATGAAGTGGTGCTTACTTCAGGGGCTCTTCCTTTAAACATGCTTGAAACGCTAGTTGACAATTGGATTACAGAGAAATCGAAATAAAAGAAAACCCTATTTGTCAATCTACGAATAGACTGGCAAATAGGGTTTTGTTTACTGAAAAAGGACTTTAAGAATTACTTAAAACTCCCACGCAGAAAGCTTCTTAACTCCTTCATAATTAGTCATATCATAATGGCATGGCACTATAGCTACATAGTTGTTTTCAATGCACCAGATGTCGGTATCGGTAGATTCTGGCTCATGATTTATGAACTCGCCACCCATCCAAAAATATTGTCTGCCATGCGGGTCTTTTCTGGCGTCAAATTCCTCTTTCCAGAAACCATCTGTTTGACGAACTACTTTGATTCCTTTTATCGTTTCGTCTGATTTTTTAGGGAAATTGACATTCAATGCATTATGCTTTGGAATTCCATTTTTCAAAGCGGCTTTACATATCTTTTGAATCCAAGGAATTGTATGCGAAAAGTCCGTATCGTAACTAAAATCGTCAATAGAAAAACCAATGGCAGGTATCCCTTCAATAGAAGCTTCTCTAGCTGCGGCCATAGTGCCAGAATATAAAACCGAAAGCGAAGCATTATGGCCATGATTAATGCCACTAACTACCAAATCAATTTTTCTGCCATTTAAATAATGGTGTTTGGCTAGTTTTACGCAGTCGGCAGGAGTACCACTACATTCGTAGGCTTCTACTCCTTCATGAATGTTTGATTTCTTTGTGTGCAATGTTTTATCTACCGTAATGGCATGTCCCATTCCAGAGTTTGGACTATCAGGAGCAAGCACAAATACGTCACCAATCTCTTTTACCGCGGCTATCAAAGTGGCAATACCAGGAGAGGTTATACCGTCATCATTACTAACTACTATTAATGGCTTCATGTTCTGTTGATTTTTAATTCAAGGGCAAAAGTAGCTAAAAAAGGAACATGCTTTTTTAGCTATCTTAATTAAGGGAAAAAGCAGTTTTGTAAAAACCTTTTTTTTAGATTCTTAGTGAATTCTAAGGTTTTATTTTTAACATAATTTTAATGAAGACAGAGGCTCTTTTGAAGGGTTTAGCAGAGTTACTTGTCTAACTTTCGACTCCAATACACTTTTGAAATAGCCAATATTCATTAACTATTTTGTACTAGAGCTGTTCGAAAGCAACATTGCTTCTACTTTATCAAGTTTTGCATTTAATCCATCAAACTCTTGTTGTTGCTCCTGAATCGCTTTAATAAGAGTAGGGATAAGGTCATTATACCTAATGGAATAGTAGCCATTAGAATCCTTATTCAAGAAACCAAGTTCCTTTTCCGAGAAACCGAACTTTTTCAATGTTTCTTCTACTTCTTGAGCAATCAGACCAAATTCTAAATCAGGATTTGAATTATTTTTACGATGATAACTAACAGGTTTAAGCTCTTTGATAAAACTCAAACCTAAGGGAAGCGTCTGAATGTTTTCTTTCCAACGGCGGTCTGATGTTATATTCCAAGCTACTTGAATATCGGCAGCGGTAATAATATCGTTACCTATTCTTATTTTATTACTCACGTCCACTTTCGCATTATATCCAATAGCAATGGTGTTATTTACGCTTTCTGAAGTTACACCAGAACTATATCCAACAGCCGTATTTCGCCCCCCCGTGGTGACAGAATAAAGGGAAGCATAGCCAACAGCGGTGTTATGATCTCCTCTAGTATTTGAGTATAGTGCAGAGGAACCTATTGCTACATTTTTAAAACCAACAGAATTTGAAAATAGAGCATAGGAGCCATTCGCGGTATTTTCATATCCAGTTGTATTTAGATAAAGTGAGGAAGAGCCGCTGGCGGTATTTAAATTACCTTCTGTATTGGAAAAAAGAGACTGATAGCCAGTGGCTGAATTCCATTCACCGTCTATATTAGAATAAAGAGCTTTATATCCATTAGCCACATTTTGACTACCTGTAGTATTGGAATAAAGAGCATAGGCTCCACTAGCTGTATTGCTATGGCCGGTGTCATTTTTATAAAGTGAAAAACTACCATTCGCAGTATTATAATTCCCCTCGGTATTAAAATACATTGAGCTGAACCCATTAGCAGTGTTGCTAATTCCATCAATATTTGAATAAAGGGATGCAGAACCATTTGCAGTATTGTTATGCCCCTCTGTATTAGAGTAAAGGGAATGGCTTCCACTGGCTGTATTGTGCTCTCCTAAGGTATTTGAATAAAGCGACCAGTAGCCATTGGCGGTATTATAAGCCCCTTCCGTATTGGAATAGAGTGAAGAACTACCGTTTGCGGTATTGTTTGAACCCGCTGTGTTAGAGTAAAGCGAATAAGAACCATTCGCGGTGTTTTGAAAACCATCAATGTTAGAATACAATGAAGAAAATCCGATGCCCGTATTGTTGTATCCTATATTAGTATAAAGTGAATTATAACCAACAGCTACATTATTAAAACTGGTGTTAGAATACAGACTATTAAATCCAATTGCAGTATTGCGTAATCCAATAAAGCCTTCAATGCCCCTATTCGAAAACAAGGCTCCTGGGCCTAAAGCAACATTTCCTACTAAATGTGCCGTATCCGTTTTTCCTGAAATTAGCCCGTTTGGTAAAATGGTTACAGAGCCATCTAAATCTTCAGAAATGCTCTGAATTTGGCCATTAATGTCATTGTGAAACAAAAGGGTAAAAAGGATGATTAATGTTTTTTTCATATTGATGTATATTTGAAATACTTAGATTTCTATTTATCGTTTTGAATTGTTGTTGTTTAATTGAAGAAGCGTTTCTATTCTTTCAAATTTTGTATGTAGCCCATCTAAGATTTCCTGTTGTTCTTGTATTGCTTTGACAAGTGTAGAAATAAGATCATTATAACGGATGGACCTATAGCCATCAGGAGCTTTATCTAAAAAGCCGAGGTCTTTTTCAGAGAAACCAAACTTTTCCAAGGTATGCTCTACATCTTGGGCAATTAAACCAATTTCTAAATCAGGTTTCTCATTGTTTTTACGATGATAAATCACTGGATTTACTTCATTGACAAAAGTTAAACCCAAGGGAACCGTTTCTATATTTTCTTTCCATCGACGGTCAGATGTAACATTCCACGCAACTTGGATCTCTGCCGCTGTTATAAGAGTATTACCCATTCTTATTTTATTACTAGTATCTACCTTAGCACTATACCCTATTGCAGTGGAATTGCTAAAGTTGGTAGAGGTCACACCTGCTTTGTACCCAATAGCCGTATTGTAATCACCCGTGATGTTATTATGAAGAGAAGATGTTCCAACAGCGGTATTGAATTCCCCTGTGGTGTTCGAATAAAGTGCATCATGTCCGCTAGCAGTATTATTAATAGAAGTTGTAAATTGAAGAGCATCAGAACCGAAGGCTGTATTTGCAAATCCATTTGCATTTGAGGGAAGTGAAGCATATCCATTTGCAGTATTCAAATCACCTTCTATATTGCCAATAAGAGCAGCATAGCCAGTGGCAGAGTTAAACTCTCCATTCTCATTATTCGTTAGTGACAAAGCTCCATCTGCCACATTATTAGCTCCATTGAAATTCCGTCTAAGGGAATGGTAACCATTAGCTGTATTATTTTGACCTAGCATGTTAAATTCAAGAGTACCTTCACTGGTAGCCGTATTGTAGCTGCCTGTGGTGTTTCTATACATAGACCAATAGCCATTAGCTGTATTGTATTCACCTTCCAAATTGGAATACAGCGATTTACCACCACTAACAGTGTTGTAATCTCCAATATTATAGTAAAGGGAATAATAACCGATAGCAGTATTATATGTACCCTCTTTATTAAATCTAAGTGATTGATTACCACTTGCAAAATTGTAATCTCCTGTCTTATTTGCAGCTAATGAATAATAACCAGTAGCAGTATTACCCTTACCCTCGCTATTTGACCTCAAAGAATTAGTACCACTTGCAGTGTTGCCGTCACCATCTATGTTTGAAAGTAAAGTGTAATTACCTAGGGCGGTATTACCATCGCCATCATAATTGCTATGAAGTGAGTGATACCCAATTGCTACGTTTTTATTGCCCAGAACGTTTGTATACAAACTTTCAAATCCAATTGCAGTATTGTCTAAGCCCAAAAATAAATTTAAACCTGTTGTGGAAAATAATGCTTTCGGTCCCAAAGCAACATTTCCTGTCAAATGTGGTGGGTCGCTTCTTTCTGAAATCAAACCGTTTGGTAAGATAATCACAGAACCATCTGCATCATCAGAAATACTTTGAATCTGGGCATTGGCAGTAAAGCCTAAAAGAAAAAGGAAAAATATTTTTCTCATAATATTATTTTTCTGGAAAATTCAGAAATCAACTTATCGTTTGGATTTTAGGTCTTCATTCTTAGAAATCAACATCGCTTCAATTCTATCTAGCTTGGCGTTTAATTGACTTAAAGATTTGTCTTGTGTGTCAAGAAGATTCTGCTGCTCCTGTATTGCACTTATAAGTACTGAAATAAGGTCATTATAACGTACAGAGTAATAGCCATCAGGCCCTTTGTCGAGAAAGCCTAAATCTTTTTCAGCATAGCCGAATTTGGCTAGTGTTTGTTCTACTTCTTGTGCTATAAGCCCAAACTCTAAATCATGCTTCTCATTGTTTTTACGGTGATAGCTGACAGGCTTAAGTTCTTTGACAAAGTCTAAACCTAATGGCACTCTTTCTATTTTTTCTTTCTTGCGACGGTCAGAGGTTACATTCCAAGCTACTTCAATGTCGGCGGCGGTTATTGCAGCATTTCCCATTCTAATTTTATCACTAGCGTTAACAGTAGCTTGATAACCAATGGCAATGGTATTGCTTAAATTACCAGATGAAACATTAGCACCATAACCTAAAGCAGTATTATTATGTCCGGATGCATTATTATCTAGGGAATAGTAGCCGACTGCTGTATTCTTATCTCCATCAATACTATTAGCAAGCGAGTTACGACCAATTGAAGTGTTTCTTTCACCGTCAGAATTAAACTGCAGCGACGCATAACCGAGTGCTGTATTGTGACTACCAGTTGTGTTGGAGTACATAGAGTAATAACCAATTGCCGTATTATTGCTAGCAGTGGTGGTATTATATAGACTAAAATATCCTAGGGCAGTGCTATTAATACCTGAAGTATTTTTATGCAGCGATGAAGAGCCAATAGCCGTATTTCTAAGTCCAGAGATATTTGAATAAAGTGCAGAGTTACCAATAGCTGTATTATAATTTCCGTCTTCATTTTTATTTAAGGCATTAGAGCCCACGGCAGTATTAACTTGACCCGTGGTATTATTAAAAAGTGAAAAATCACCAACCGCCGTGTTGTTACCACCGGATGCGTTATTAAATAATGCTGCATAACCCATGGCCGAATTGTTACTACCAGAGGTATTTAACCCTAGAGCTCCATAACCCATGGCAGAATTTTTCCAGCCGCTAATATTTGATTTAAGTGATAATCCACCAACACCTGTATTTTGAATACCTGTAGTATTATTCACAAGAGAGGAATCACCAATAGCCGTATTGTCAGTACCCGTGAGTTCATTTGATAACAAGGCGGAACGCCCTAATGCTACATTTGACCCATGATGTTGGCTATCAGTCTTACCCGAAACCAATCCCTGAGGCAGAATGGTTACAGAGCCATCCACGGCATCAGAAATACTTTGAATTTGGGCACTCAGGTCAATGCAAAAGAGAGTGAGTAATACCAGACAGGCTAACTTTTTCATCGCAGTTTTGTTTTAGATTTAAGAAATTATACAATCAATATTTAATTGAAACCGTAAACAGTTTTCAACTTACTTTACTAATATATCTTTCATAAACCGTTGTTACAAAATGTTTTATTTTACGGAAAGGATAATCATTAGTTCGAAGGAAAGAGTATCCCTCCTGATGACTTAATTAGCCAGTAAAACCGTTAAATAAAACACTTTTAGTGTTTCGAACTCAAGGCGTTCTAAAGTGTGCATTAACAAAGAGTAATGGTAAAATTATATAGTTCAATACAAAACCAAGTCAGCTGCTAGCACAGCATTCTTGAACTCAATGAGGCTATTGAGTTTAGATTAATTTGAAATTAAATTCAAGCTAAACTAAGTAGTTAGCCTTGTAAAAATCATCAATCCTTCAAACCCAAATCCTCTACAATATGTAGTTTTTTGGTATTCTTTCTTGTTCTGGCAGCTATTTCAGGTTTGTAACCTTCGAGTGTCTTTTGGTAGTATCCTGTACCGTTATACGGTCTTTTCTTAGGATGTTCTTTACAAGCAGGGGAGCATGCTCCTTCTAATTCCCAACCGCATTTTTCGCATATCGGTACATGCTGATTGCAAATAGGATTGGCACAGTTCACCATTCTGTCAGATTTAGTCTGACAAACATGACATTCGGAAATAACTTCAGGATTTATAGAATTGACATCCGTAGTTAACCTACCGTCAAACACGTAACACTTTCCATCAAAATCTTCTCCACCAGCTTCTAAACCATATTTTATGATTCCGCCGTGAAGCTGATATACATTTTCAAAACCTTGCTCTAAAAGGTAAGCACTTGCTTTTTCGCATTTGATACCTCCGGTACAATAAGTAATTATTTTTTTATCTCTCAGGTGGTCAATTTCCTGAACGTGGTCAGGCAAATCTCTAAGGTTACCCATGTCAAAAGTGACCGCACCCTTAAATTTTCCAACAGCATGTTCATAATTTGAACGCATATCTACCAGCACCACATCTTCATCATGCATCATAGCCTTAAACTCATCGGGCTCTAGGTGTTTTCCCGTTCTTACATTAGGGTTGACACCAAGCTCAGAGTGTACTATCTCTTTCTTTATTCTTACATAAAGTTTTTTGAAAGCATGTCCTTCATGAGATTCTATCTTAAACTCAACACCAGTAAACCGTCCATCGGCTTCTATCCATTGCATATAAGCTTCACAGTCAGCTTTCTCACCAGATACAGTTCCGTTTAGTCCTTCGGGTGCTACTATTATTCTCCCTAGCAAATTATTGTCTAAGCAAAATTGGTGGTGAACATCTCTGTATTCCACCAAATTTTCAATGGGAGCGTAGATGTAATAAAGTATTACGTTAAATTCTTTCATATCAATATCAAAATACAAGTGCAAAGTTAATAAAGGTTCTAAGCATTTTCTATGATTATTGACAGTATAAGTCCTAATTTTGAGTCTGAACCTATACTCGCACTCATCATATGCATATCGCTATCACCGGAAATATTGGTGCCGGAAAAACCACTTTAGCAGAGAAATTAGCAGAACATTATGGCTGGGAAGTCTATTATGAAGCTGTTGATAACAATCCTTATTTGGCTCCTTTCTATGACGATATGCCAAAATGGTCCTTTCATTTACAGGTATTTTTCTTGAATTCAAGGTTTGAACAAGTCTTGAAAATAAAGTCTCAGGAAGAAAAAACCATTATTCAGGATAGAACGATCTATGAGGATGCCTATATTTTTGCTCAAAATTTATACGAATCGGGTCATTTGAATGAAACCGATTTCAGAACCTACGAGGGGCTTTTTACTACTATTATGAGAGCAATTAGTCCTCCAGATTTAATGATTTATCTCAAAGCAGACATTCCTAAACTTTTGACGCAGATTAAAAAACGTGGGAGAGATTATGAACAAAGTATAGACCCTAACTACCTTAAAAGCTTAAATGCACTTTACGAAAAATTCTCAAGTCAATATGAGCATGGGAAACTGATTGAGATTGATGTAAACGATATGGATTTTGTGGCTAATGAAGATGACTTTATTGCTATCACCAAAGCCATTGAAAAGAACATTAACTTAGGTAAACAACTAAAAATTAAAAAAGACCAAGAATAAAGCTTCTGAGAATTAAAAAGAAGCCTTTCAAATATAGGTCAAAACACCATTTAATTAAGTTTTAACACTATTTAAACCCATTCATGAAAAGGGTTTGGACTGAATTTTGTTATTTTGACCGCGGATAACCCATTAAATCAAACTGCATCTAATAAAACACTTATGGATTTTAAAAAATTGAATACTATAGGCGGATGGCTAGCTTTCCTGATTGCCTTTGTAACCTACACACTAACGGTGGAACCCACTGCCAGTTTTTGGGACTGCGGCGAGTTTATAGCCTGTGCTTATAAACTTCAGGTTCCTCACCCTGCTGGTGCACCTTTCTTCTTATTGTTAGGGCGTTTAGCATCTCTTTTTGCCGGAGGCAATGTGGAGAATGTAGCTTTAACCATAAACATGCTGTCGGTATTAGCCAGTGCTTTTACCATTCTTTTTATGTTTTGGACTACTTCTTTATTAGGAAGAAAGATTATTGGCAAAAAAGGAGAAGACTTATCTGGTTCTGAGACCATATTGGTTTTGGGAGCTAGTTTAGTTGGAGCTTTAGTTTATACTTGGTCAGATTCATTCTGGTTTTCAGCAGTAGAGGCAGAGGTTTACGGAATGTCATCTTTCTTTACAGCCATTGTTATTTGGGCAGTATTGAAATGGGAATTAATAGAAGATGAAGCAGCCGCTAACAAATGGTTGATTTTTATAGCTTATTTAGTTGGTTTATCTATTGGAGTTCACCTTTTGAACTTAGTTACTATTCCAGCTTTAGGACTTTGGGTTTATTACAAAAAAACAAACAAAGTAAGCCTTGCAGGTATCATTTCGGCACTATTGATAGGTTTAGTGATATTAGGAATTTTGATGGTAGGTGTTATTACCGGAATTCCATCTTTCAGTTTCTTCTTTGAAAAATTATTTGTCAATTCATTTGGTCTTCCATTTGGTTCAGGAATGATTTTCTTCGTGTTGGCTTTGATAGCCGCACTGACTTATGGAATTATCTGGTCTGGCAAAAACAGTAAAGTTTGGGTTAATACCGCTTTGATTTCATTTGCTTTTATTTTGGTAGGTTATTCTACATACTCCTTAGCCTTAATCAGGTCAAATTACAATCCTCCAATTAACGAGAACGACCCTTCTGACGTTTTAAGCTTTACATATTATCTTAAAAGAGAGCAGTACGGAAGTAGACCATTGACTTACGGTCCAATTTATACCTCAAAACTTACTGCCATTAATAAAGGAACACCCAATTATAAAATGGGTGAAGATAAGTATGAGATTTATGATTACTCTCCAGAGTACGTTTGGGGTGGCAATATGCTTTTACCAAGAATCTGGAGTCAAGACCCAAGACACGTAGCTCTTTATAAAAGCAAACTTGGCTTAAACGAGACACAAGAACCTAAAATGGGAGAGAACCTCCGATTTATGATGAGTCATCAGTTTGGGCACATGTATTGGCGTTATTTCCTTTGGAATTTCTGGGGACGAGCATCAGATATAGAAGGTTCCAGTGCTACGGCCATTTTTGAAAAGACATCTGATTTGCCAACTTCCTTGCAAACTAATCGAGGTAGAACCAATTTCTTTGCTCTCCCAATTATTCTCGGAATCTTGGGTTTACTCTATCAATACTTGAGAAGAGATAAAGACTTCTTAGTCATGTTCCTCTTGTTCGTATTGACAGGTTTAGGACTGGTAGTTTACCTGAATTCACCTCCGGTGGAACCGCGAGAAAGAGATTATATTTATGTAGGTTCTTTCTATATTTTCGCAATTTGGGTAGGCTTGGGTGTAATGGCGATAGCCGACTTTGTCTTGAAGTTTTTAAAGAATGATAAGTCAAAATCAATAGCAGCCGTAGCTGTAGGTTTAGTAGTACCACTTCAAATGGTAACCCAAACCTATAAAGGTCATGACCGTTCTGACAGATACCATCAAGTAGATTTTGCTAAAAACTTACTTAATTCTGTAGCACCAAACGCAATCCTGTTTACCGGTGGAGATAACGATACATTCCCGCTTTGGTATGCTCAGGAAGTAGAAGGTATAAGAACGGACGTAAGAGTATGTAACCTGAGTTTATTAGGTACAGACTGGTACATTGACCAAATGAAGCGTAAGACTTATGAGTCTGAGGCTTTACCAATATCTTTCTCGAAAGACCAATTGTTAAAAGGTATCAACGACCAGTTACCATATGTTGAAAATCCAAATGAACAAGTAAAAGCGGGTATCAACCTTAAGCAATACTTGAATTTGGTTAGAAACAATGAAAGAGCCATTCAAATGTCTGTTTCTACGGGTGAACTTATCAATACACTGCCATCTACCAATTTATTTTTAGAGTACGATGCGGAAGCTGTTAAGGCTCAAGGTTTTGTTCCTGAAAAGTATGAAGCTGGTTTGACAGGTGTAATGAAATGGAACATTGGTGAGCGTGATTTGCTTAAAAATGACCTGATGGTTTTAGACATCATTGCTCAAAATAACTGGGAAAGACCTATTTATTTCGGTGGTACGTTATCGCCTAATTCTTACTTGAATTTGAAAGAGTTCTTAGAATTAGAAGGTTATGCATATAGACTTATGCCGGTACAGGTACCTGGAGCTAGAGATGGTGTGGTGAATACCGATGTGATGTATGATAACGTCATGAATAAATTTGAGTGGAGAAATCTTAATAATCCTGATATTTATTATGATTCTGAAACCTATCTGAAAGTGCCTATTATCACTGCTCGTTTTGCTTTCTTAAGATTGGCAGACCAATTAGTAAGAGAAGGTAATAATGAAAAAGCAAAAGAAGTTTTAGACCGAGCTTTGGAAGTAATGCCAGACGAATCTATTCCTTTTGACCAGCTAGCGGCTAATTTTGCAACATTCTATTATGCGATTGGCGAAAGCGAAAAGGCCAAAGAAATATCAGATATAATAGTTAAGAGGGCAGATGAGCAGCTCACTTACTTCATAAATAAGCAACGAACAGGTGAAGTAACCCAGTGGGGAATGGATAATGTACAGAGCTTTATTCAGAGTGATTTAAGGGACTTGAATATGCTGGTAAACATTACTGAGCAAAACGACCAAGTGCTGGCGGCGAGTTATAAAGAGATTTATGATAAGCACATAGCATCACTACAATAAGCTAGTAATGAAAGTATAAGAGATACCTGTCAGAAATGGCAGGTATTTTTTTTGATAATTTAATACTTGCAACGTTGTTGCATTTATTAAAAAGTGCTATACTTGCAACATTGTTGCATAAATAAACATTTAAAAAAATGAGTTTGAAAGTAATTAGTGGTTTTCTGTTTGTGGCTTTATTAAGTTTTTCTTGTGAAAAGGATGACCCAGTCATTCCGAATGAAGAGGAATTAATAACTACATTAAATTACCAATTGGTGCCTGAGGGCGGTGGAGATACGGTAGTCTTGTCTTTTAAAGACATTGACGGTGATGGTGGAAATGCACCAGTAATAGCTAATGGCGTTCTAAAAGCGAATACAACCTATGCAGGAACGCTAACACTACTTAATGAATCTGTTAGTCCTGCTGACAATATTACGGAGGAAGTAGAGGAAGAGGGAGATGAGCATCAGTTTTTCTTTGAGGCTTCATCTGGCTTGAACGCCACTATCTCTTATGATGATGTCGACGTTAATGGAACTCCTGTAGGTTTAAAGAGCCGTTTAGTGACTGGAGCTGTATCAAACGGAACTTTGGTTATAACTTTAAGGCATGAACCGAGCAAAGCAGCATCAGGGGTTTCTGATGGTTTGATAGCAAATGCAGGTGGTGAAACAGATATAGAAGTATCGTTTAATGTGGAAGTGGAATAAAATATTGGTACTCTTAGTTTTTGGCGGAACGCTAAAGGCTCAAGATTGTCAAATTAGTTTAAAGGGTAGGGTCTATGACGAGGTAACTGGTGAGGCCTTACCCTTTGCTACAATATACTTAGAAAGTATAAGTCAGGGAAAATCTGCAAATATAGATGGCTATTTTGAATTTGAGGGCTTATGCCCGACAAAAACACATTTAAAAATTAGCCACGTTAGCTGTGAGCCTTTAAGTCAATATCTGATTATCAAAAACGACACGGTATTAAATATTTACCTACATCATCACGAAGAACTGATGGATGAGGTGCTGGTACATGGCGATAGAGCCGACTTTAGCACGCAAAATAGTAATACCATTGATAAGGATTTAATAGCCAAAGAAAGCAATAAAAGCATCAGCGATTTACTGCAAACTATCAGCGGTGTCAGTTCTTTAAAAACAGGTTCTGGTATTTCTAAACCCATTATTGATGGGCTTTATGGAAACAGAATCACCATGCTTAATAACGGAATAGAGCAGGCTGGGCAGCAGTGGGGAAACGACCACGCTCCTGAGATTGACCCATTTTCGGCTGGTCATATTTCAGTCATTAAAGGTGTTAGTGCTTTAGCGTTTTCTGGAAGTTCGCTGGGTGGCGTAGTTCTGATAGAGCCTGATATTATAAATCATGAGCCTCATTTGCACGGAAACGTGAACTATATATTTCAGAGCAATGGTCATGGCCATACTTTTAATACAGAACTTACCAAGTTTTCAAAAGGCTTAGGTTGGCGTGTAAACGCAAGCATAAAAGGAATAGGCGACCAGAAAACACCAAATTACTATTTAACCAATTCAGGTAGGAAAGAAGCTAATGGCTCTGTTCAGCTAGAAAAGGTGATTGGCAAATGGAACAGTAGTTTGTACTTCAGTACATTTAATACCGAAATAGGGATATTAAGAGGTGCCCATGTTGGTAATCTGACTGATTTAGAGTCTGCTTTTGATAGAGAGGAACCCTTCTTTACTTCGCAAGATTTTTCTTACAAAATAGATGCTCCTTCTCAGAAAGTAAATCACCATTTGTTAAAACTAAAGACGGCAAAAAGTTATAAGAATTCCTCTGTTTTGACTTTTCAATATGCAGGCCAAATTGATAATAGAAAGGAATTTGATGTTAGAAGAGCCGGTAGGTCAGACCAAGCTGCACTGAGTCTTTTTCAGCATAGCCACTTTTTAGAAGGAAATTACAGCACCACTTTAAGTAACGAAGCCTTTGTGAAAACGGGGATTCAGGCCGACTTAAAAGACAATACAAATAACCCCGAAACGGGTATTTTACCTTTGATTCCTGATTATGTAGCCTTAACAGGCTCAATTTTTGGGTTTTATCAGAAAGAAAGTGGTAAAGCTTTTTATGAGTTTGGAGGAAGGACAGACATTCGTCAATTAAATGCCGCTACTATAAGCAGAGATTTACCGAGGAAGATAGTACGTTATAATAGGACATTTGAAAACTACAGTGTTTCCTCAGGAATTAAGTACAGTTTTTCTAAAGCATTTAAGTTTAATTTGAACGCTGGTTATACCTTAAGAGCTCCTGCGGTCAATGAGCTTTACAGCTTTGGTTTGCATCAAGGTGTGAGCAGTATAGAAGTAGGAAATGTAGATTTGGAGTCGGAGAAGTCTTTTAAAGTAACGGCAGCCTTTGATTTGGCTTTACAAAAGAAACTCTTCTTTCAAGTATTGACCTATTATCAGAACATTCAAGATTTTATCTATTTACAGGCTCAAACGGAGAATACCTTAACCATTAGAGGAGCATTTCCAATATTTAACTATGAGCAAACGAATGCTCAGTTAATAGGTGCGGACTTCCTACTGTCTTTTGAGCCAATAAGTCATGTAAGGCTTGTTTCTAAAGCAGCTATTCTGAAAGGAACAGATTTGACAAATGATAAGCCTTTGGTTTACATGCCGTCAAATAATTGGAGTAATACCTTAAAGTTCTCCATAAAAGAATCTACGCTAAGTTTAGAGCATCAGGTAGTTTTTGAACAGAAAAATTTAGAGTCAGACCAGGATTTTTTACCACCACCAGCTACTTATCAGCTTTTTAACATAGGATTTAATACTTCTTTACATTTGAAGAAGAATACACTAGGCTTAGGATTAAAAGTAGAAAATGTCTTAAATGAGGTCTACCGAGACTATTTAAACCGTCAGCGTTATTTTGCGGATGAATTAGGGAGGAGTATTAACCTGAGAGTTAATTATAAGTTCTAAAAAAAAATCCCCGCTAATTTTTAGCGGGGATTTTAAGCCTAATTTTACAATTTTTAGATGGCTAATTATCCTTGAAAGAAATCTTTCATCTTATCGAAAATCGTTTTGCTATTTGCATTTTTTCTTGGAGCAAAGTTTGGCGAATCTCTAAGTTTTTCAAGCATTGTTTGCTCTTCAGATGATACTGAACTAGGTGTGTAAATATTCACATGAACCAGCTGGTCGCCTGTTCCGTAACCATTCACACTTGGAAGCCCTTTTCCTCTTAATCTTAATACCTCACCGGCTTGGGTTCCCGTTTTAAGCTTGATTTTAACTTTACCATCTACTGTTGGTATTTCTAAATCTTTCCCTAAAACAGCGTCAACAAAATTGACTGGAAGGTCAAAAATGATGTTCTGACCATCTCTTTTTAAGTCTGGATGCTCTTTCTCTTCAATAGCTATAAGTAAGTCACCAGGAACGCCACCTCTTACAGGAACGTTTCCTTTACCACTCATTGAAAGCTGCATACCTTCTGATACACCCGCAGGTATTTTGATATTAATTTGGTCTTCTGTTAACTGACGACCTTCACCAAAACAAGCTTCACATCTTTCAGAAACCATTTTCCCTTCTCCATTACAAGTAGGGCAGGTGCTGGTAGAAACCATTTGACCCAGCATGGTTTGCTGTACTCTTTTTACTTGGCCTTGGCCATTACAGCTACCACACGTAGTTAAAGAAGTACCGTTTTTAGAACCGTTTCCTGAGCATGTGTTGCATGATGTGTAACGCTTTACCTTGATTTTCTTTTCTACGCCTTTGGCAATATCAGAAAGCGTAAGTGTAAGTTTAATTCTTAAATCAGAACCTTTTCTCACACGCTGGCCACCGCCACCACGACCTTGGCTTCCACCAAAGAAGCTACCGAACGGGCTACCATCGCCAAAAATATCACCAAACTGGCTGAAAATATCATCAACAGTAAAACCGCCTTGACCGCCGCCGCCTGCAGCACCACCCATGCCTGCATGCCCATATTGGTCATATCTAGCTTTTTTCTGGTCATCAGATAAAACAGAATAAGCCTCAGCTATTTCCTTGAATTTATCTTCTGCACTTTTATCATCAGGGTTTTTATCTGGGTGATACTTAATTGCTAACTTTCTGTAAGCTTTTTTTAGCTCTTCAGGTGTTGCACCTTTTGACACTCCCAGTACCTCGTAAAAATCTCTCTTATTTGCCATATCTTTTCTTTAGCCCTATTCCTAAACTGCTTGGCTACTGCTTAATTTTTTAAAGTTTTAGATTGATAGTTTTTAAAATAATTAGCTACCAACCACCACTTTAGCGTATCTTACTACTTTGTCATTTAGGTAATAGCCTTTTTCTACTACGTCAATCACTTTACCTTTTTTCTCTTCGCCACCATCAAACTGAGTGATACATTCGTGAAGTTCTGCATCAAAATCAGTATCCTTAGAATCCATAGGCTTTAGGCCTTTACCTTCTAAAGTTTTCTTTAGCTTAGAAAAAACCAATTCTACACCTTCTTTAACGGGTTCAATTTCAGTAGCTGTTTCAAAAGAATTTTGAGCTCTTTCAAAATCATCTAAAACTGGAAGTAACTCTTTGATAAGGCCAGAAGTTGCGTTTAAAACATTATCTATCTTTTCTTTAGCAGTTCTTCTTCTAAAGTTTTCGAAGTCTGAGAAAAGTCTAACAAACTTGTCTTTTTGTTCGGCAAGCTCTTGTGTCAGACGTTCTTCTTCTGTCAACTCTACCGTTTCCTCTTGACTTGTCAGGTTTTCTTCTGACAATTCTTCTATATTCTCTTCTTTTGTATTCTTTTCAGACATTTTAAATCATTTTTTTTCTCCACCTTCAAATTATCAATAATTAAACCATCCATGTAAAGGCTGTCATTATGTCAGAATTAATAGATTTTTCAAGAATTGACCTGTCACAAATCTAATTTTGTCTTTGAAAACCCAGTACTTTACGACAGATGGAAATAAGAGCTTTTAATAACGCCGAAAAGATAAAAAACAAAGCCCGCGAGCTAGGCTTTGACTTTTGTGGTATTTCTAAAGCTGGTTTCCTTGAAAAAGAGGCTCCTCGCCTTGAAAAATGGCTTGACCAGAATTATAATGGGAAAATGGCCTGGATGGCCAATCATTTTGACAAAAGACTTGACCCCACTAAACTAGTTCCTGGAGCAAAGTCGGTCATATCTGTCATGCTTAATTACTACCCAGAAAAAAGGTTGCCAGAAGGGGATGATGACATTAAGATTTCTAAGTATGCTTACGGCAAAGATTATCACTACGTTTTAAAGGATAAACTCAAAGCTCTTTTCAATTTTATTCATGATGAAATTGGCGAAGTAGATGGGAGAATCTTTGTGGATTCGGCACCTGTCATGGATAAAGTTTGGGCCGAGAAAAGTGGCTTAGGTTGGGTAGGAAAACATAGTAATTTACTCAATAAAGAAATGGGTTCTTTCTTCTTTTTAGGAGAGATAATTTGTGATTTGGTATTAGAAGAAGACGGTCCAGTTAAAGATTATTGCGGTACCTGCACTGCCTGTATTGATGCCTGCCCCACGGATGCCATTGTAGAGCCTTATGTGGTAGATGGAAGTAAATGTATTTCTTACTACACCATAGAGCTAAAAGAGGCCATTCCGGAGGAAGCAAAAGGTAAAATGAAGAACTGGATTTTTGGTTGTGATATTTGCCAAGATGTATGTCCTTGGAACAGGTTTTCAAAACCAAATACTACCCCAGATTTTAGCCTTAAACCAGAGTTGGCAGGCTTTACAAATAACGATTGGGAAGAGATTACAGAAGAGGTTTTTCGTGAATTGTTTCGCCATTCTCCCATAAAACGTACAAAACTAGAAGGTGTTAGGCGTAATGTTAATTTCATTAAACCTAATATAGAAGACTGATTAAGTATGTGGAAGTACCACCACAAAAAGGCTTCCTACGTCCACTTCACTTTTAATAGAAAGCTTTCCTTGATGTAAATCTACTATCCTTTTACAGATAGAAAGCCCAATACCTGAACCCTTATAGGATGTAGCTCTTTTAGTTCTATAAAAAGGCTCAAAAACCTTCTCTAATTCCTCTTTGTCAATCCCTATTCCTGTGTCACTCACAGAGATAAGACAATTCTGATTATTGGCCTTAATTTTGACGTCGGCTTGTTGATTTTTGGAGTACTTACAAGCATTGTCAATCAGGTTTGTAAATAAGGTTTTTAGTAAAGCTTCTTTACCATTAACAGTCACCCAATTGATGTCTTCAGGAATGTCTTCAAAATCTATCTGAATTTTATAGTCGGGATTTAGATGTAAAATTTCGTCTTGTACGCTAAATAGAATTTCATCAATCCTAATTGGTCGAAGATTAACGGCATTTTCTTGAGCCTCTGATTTGGCCAATTGTAGTAGACTATTGGTCAGTTTTATCAATCGCTGATTGTCATTCAAAAGGCTATTTAAAATAGTCTTGTATTCTTCAGGTGTTCGCTCATTTTGAAGAGCCACTTGAATTTCTGATTTGACCGCGGCCAGCGGCGTTCTTAATTCATGAGAGGCATTAGAAACAAAGCTCTTTTGAAGCTCAAAAGAGGAATCTAGCCTAGAGAGCATTTTGTTGAAATTGACCGCTAATATGGCTATTTCATCAGTATTGTTCCCCGTATCTAGCTTCTTCCTCAGACTACTTGCTGTGATGTGAGAAATTTCCTCGTTGATTTTGGAAATAGGCTTTAGACTTTGACCCGCAAAAACGAAACCTAATATAATGGTCAGGATTATGGCGGAGAAGTAGCCAGTGTACATGGCTTCTCTAATATTCATGAGTTTTTCCTTACCATAAACATCCTCTGCTTGAGCCAGTACGGCATAACTCTTATTCAGGGTGTCAGAATACATAGTTCCCACCACTTGATTGCTGCCAAAAGTGGTTTCGATATACCTTTGGCTTCTAATTTTGTTTAGTAATTCAGGGCTGTAGTAAATGGTGTCTGCCTCATAATTATAATAAGCCACCTCGTTAGAATCATTAAAAACCAGAACCTGAGCAGGGTAGAGGGTTGATAATGTGTTTTTATCAATAACCTTTAGCAGTTGTTTGTCAATCTGAGGCTCCTTGATAAGTAATCTAGCAGTAGTAACTGCTCTGTCTCTTAGGCTATTATAAAATTCTTGCTGCCTGTAGTTTTCAGATAAATAATAAATACCAATAGAAAAAACAGCAAGCAAAGCCGCCACGATAACGGAAAACTGTAAGGCTATTTTGGTTCTGATTGTCAATTTTTAGAACATTAAATACTTGAGGATGTATGAAAAACAAAACAACTTATTCTTCGCGAAGTACGTAACCCATTCCAGACTTGGTTTTGATGAGCTTAGGCTCAAAATCTTTATCAATTTTCTTTCTTAAGAAATTGATATAAACCTCAATCACGTTTAGGCTTTTTCCTGGGTTTTGGTCCCAAATAGCTTCGGCAATCTCTTCTTTTGAAACCACCTTACCTTTATTTAAGATAAGGTATTCTAAAAGTCCAAACTCCTTTGGCGTCAGCTGAATAGCTTGGTCTCCGCGATAAACTAATTTTTCGTCTAAATCTACTTTTAAATCTGCTACAATAAGCTCATTTGAGATTATTTCAGAAACGGGCGAACTCCTTTTAAGTAAGGCATTAATTCTGGCTACCAGCTCTCTAAAATCAAAAGGTTTAACGAGATAATCGTCGGCTCCTTTATCAAATCCTTCAATTTTGTCATCGGTTTCACCTAAAGCTGTAAGCATCAAAATAGGTGTTTCTAAGCCCGCTCCTCTAATGCCTTCAGTGACTTGATAACCGTTTAATTCAGGAAGGTTAAGGTCAAGTAAAAAAAGGTCAAAAGTATTAGCTAGAGCTAGTTTAAGAGCTATTTTACCATCAAAAGCAATAGTAGTTTCAAAGTCTAATTCTTCTAGCCCTTTACTAATAGTACGGGCTATTCGTTCGTCGTCTTCTACTATTAAAATACTTTTTTTCACTTTCTAAGATTCAATATTTGCTGGAAAACCCAAGCGAATGAAAATACCAAGATACAGCCTATTGGGTTTAACCAAAGGTAGGCTACTAATTCGAATTTCCAAATGAGAATAATTAGAACCTGCGAAATTACGGCACTATAAAAGATGGCCTGTCCACCAATTTTTTTGTAATAAAATGCTACCAAGAATATACCAAGAATAATTCCGTAGAACCATGAACCTAGTACATTTACCAGTTCAATCATACTGCTCCCCAGTTTATTGGCAAAGAAGGCAACTATGATACAGAATATGGCCCAGAAAACGGTGATAAGCTTAGATATCATCAATTCTTTAGACTCGGAATGGTCCCAAGACTTTCTTTTCTTAAGTACATCTATTACTGTACAAGCTGCCAAGGAATTATAGGCAGAAGCCACCGAACCCATGGATGCAGAAAATATAACGGCTATTAATAGACCAATAAAACCGTGAGGCAAATGGTCTAAAATGAATCGGATGAAAATGTAGTTTATATCGCCAGCATCTCCTTCTGGGTTATTCTTTTTTATCAAATCACTTACTTTCGCTTTTAAGGCTTTGAATTTATCTTCTCCTATTTGGATTGCCTCTTGTGCTGCTGAAATTTGAACTTCATCTTCCGACTGAATGGCCTCATGAAGTTTATAAATCTCAACTTTTTTGATTTCAGCGTTAGCTTTGTGCTTTAACTCTAAAGCTCTGTATTCATTGGCATACTGGCTATCTAGTAATTTGTCTGTTTCTACCTGATTAAAGAAAAGAGGAGAGGTGTTGAATTGATAAAAGACAAACACTAAAACACCAATAAATAGAATACCGAACTGCATTGGTATTTTCAATAGACCATTGAAAAGCAAGCCAAGCCTGCTTTGTGTGGTATCTTTTGCTGTCAAATAACGTCCAACCTGCGATTGGTCTGTACCGAAATAGGAGAGCTGTAAAAAGAAACCAGCCAAAATACCTGACCAAACGTTATATTTTTCTTTAGGATTAAATTCTAGATTGATAAGGTTTACCTTCCCTGCCTTTCCTGCTACTTTGACTGCGTCAATAACTCCAATATCAGCAGGTAAGAGCTGAACCACCATAATACCCGCAAAAACCATGGCTGCGGTCACAATAATCATTTGCTGAATGTGGGTATGCGAAATAGCTTTAGTTCCGCCTATTAAAGTATAGGTCAACACCGTTCCACCCATAAATGCATTGGTCCAGAAAATATCCCAACCAAAAATGGTAGAAAGAATAATGGAAGGAGCATAAATGGAAATACCGGTAGAAAGTCCTCGCTGAACTAGAAATAGCATAGCGGTAAACACTCTAACCCTGCCATCAAATCGACCTTCTAAGTATTCGTATGCGGTAAAAACCTTTAATCTATTGAAAATAGGAATAAAAGTAATGCTCAAAACCACCATGGCTAAGGGCAAACCGAAATAGAACTGAATAAAGCCCATGCCATCTGTAAAAGCTTGCCCAGGGGCTGATAAAAACGTAATGGCACTGGCCTGTGTAGCCATTACAGAAAGGCCCACATTATACCAGGGAAGCGATTTATTTCCTAAGAAAAAGCCATCGAGGTTAGTGTTTTTCCTGTTTTTGAAAATACCATATAGGATAATAAATGCCAGCGTGGCAGAAAGAAAAATCCAATCTAAAGTACTCATGAGAAGGTTTTAGTCAGAAAATAAAAAAGCACAATTAGAAAAAAAAGAACACCTATTACAAGCATGTAGAGGTTTTTCCAAGAACCTAGAATAGGAGGTTTTTTATCTGGCATTTTATTTATTTTTCGATAGGGTTGATAGCATACCGGAAACCTGAGGAAGTAAATTACTGGAAGGGTAACTTCTCATGAAATCCATTAAAGCTATTCGGTAATTAGTGGTTTTGTCAGTTTTTGCTAGAAGCATTATTCGAAGCATGGCAAATTTGTCTTCCAAACTTGTTCCAGTGTAATCGTATAATCCTTTTTCTGCTTTTTCTAAAGCCGCCGCCACATTACCATTTTTAAATTCTGCATATAAGACTGCGTAATCACGCTCAGCGTTGCTTTCTGTGTCAGCATTTATTTCTACAGACCCTCTCTTTAGCTGTCTTGCGTAGGTAGAAAGCGGAAATTTGGAGATTAAAGCGGTTTTATAAGGATTGGTATTTTTATTATCCGCCATTAAAGCTAGGAAGTAAAGTACCTCTTGCTCATAATCTGTATTTGGGAATTTCTGAAGTAAGGTGGTAAAAGTTTTTTGAGCGTTGTCTATCTCATTAAACTGCAGCCTATAAATCTTTCCTAACTGGTAATATGCTTCTTCTTGACGTCTTTTTGACTGAGCTAATTTCTGAGGTGTATCTGGTATTTTAGATAACATGGCCTGTTTCTGACTTTCTAACTCAGCCATTTTTCTAGCCTGCTCTTTCTCGTTTAAAGCCGCTTCTTGATCTACTTCTACATCATCTTGTCCTACTATTCCTTTTTCTATTTTGAAGCTAATGCTGCCTATTTCTTTGTGTCTTCTTCGCCAGTCATCTTCTAAAGGTCTATCGCCCCAAGTTCTAATAAAAGTTGCTCTTGACCTTGTGAGCGATACTTGGTCGTAGAAAAACCACTTGTTTGGGTTAGAAGAACCTGAGTTTCCAGAAATAGCTTTATTGCTTTGCTCTTGGGCAAGTTTCTCTGCTTCTATTGACAGTCTTAGTTTCTCCTCTTCTTCTTCTTTAAGCATCTTCTCCACCTTACTTTCTAAAGCCAGTGGATTCATCACCGCAAGAGCCTGAAGGCTGTCTTCCATATGAAGTACGTTCTGATATTTGACAAAGTCGGCCAGTGAATTAGCCTTTTCTGAAATTTCCTTAAAATTGAGCGAACGCTCGTTCATATTAAATAACGTACTGTCATAATACTTGCTAGCCATTTCGTATTGCTGAAGCTTACTGTAGTATATTTCCGCTATTTGAAGATAGGCACCTGCCTTTTGAGTTTTGTTTGTAGCTAGTTGAATTGACTTTGAATAATCTTTAATGGCACTTTGGTAATTACCATTTTCAGCCTTTGACTCCGCCATTTTGAAGTAGATTTTGTCTTTTAAATCTACGTTCTTTCTGTCTTCCAGCATTTTTAAGAAATTGGCGTTGGCATTAGCCCCTAAACTACTACCAAGCATAAGAAGCTCAATACCAGCGTTAAACTCTAGGTCATAAGTAGGTTTGTTTTTAACTACGGCTTTCCAGTTTTTTCTGGCCAAAGAACCTCGCTGTAAATCAGCGTAAAGTTGTCCAACTATAAAATGGGCTCTAGCTTTTCGGGTAGACTTTTTCATGGTCTTTAAAGCTTCTTCTAAAAAGACTGCTGCCAATGCCATTTCACCTTTTTGCTGGTGGAAAGCTGCTTTAACTTCAAAAAAATCGGCTTTATCTTTCTTTGAAAGGTCTAAACCTACTATTGCTTTTGATACTTCATCGGTTTTGTTAAGGTCGCCGGTCTCTAAATACGTCCGCATTAACCATATCAAAGCCTTATTTCGATACTCCTCCGATTTATGATTCGAATTAACATATTTAAAAACCTCAGAAGCGTTAATAAAATCACCTTTGAAAAGCCTCGCTTTACCAAGCAAAAGGTAAGAGCCGTCTAAGTATTTTGAGTTGGAGTGCCTTTCTGCCACCAAAGATGTCAACCTAATAACTTCATCCAACTCTGGTTTTGAAACCATGGTTTCGTTAGAGTCAATTCGGTAAAGAATAGGTAGGGGAGCCGTAAAATCTTCTATTCTGGAAGAATCAATCTTGTGTATAGCCCAATCAAAGTAATCATTGGCATCAATGGACGCATTAAATTTGGCATTCATATTATGCCAAGCTTTGCTGGTGGGGGAATTACTAAACTGCGAACATGAAAGAGCAGTTAGTGCTACACAAAATACGAGAATTAGTTTTCTCAAGCTAAAGTCAATTTTTAGTAAAAACGCTTATTTCAAATCAAAATTATCCATTTTAATGCCAATTAAGAGAGAATGTTGGATTAAAATCTATTTGGGGCAGCTGGGCTTATCAAAAAGGCAATGTTTTTAGAGCCTTTAAAGCCGAATTATAACCAGTTTCAAACATCTTATCGGCGTTTTTTAACTTAAAACCGTCAAACTTCATAATACCTTCTGGCTCAATGGTCAGGTCGGCTTGCAAACTTTTTTGACGTGTTTGATTATCTACAGAAATATAAACAGACTTAAGCACCACATCTTTAAAAGACCTTACGGGTAATCTTTTGATAAAAGGGGTGACATTTACCGCAATTTTAAAATCAGTATTTTCTAGAGGTTCCAGAGGTAAATTATTACTAAGTCCACCATCAAAAAACTGGTCGCCATTAATAATAATAGGCTTAAATGCCACTGGAATAGCCACGGAAGCTAGTAATGGTCTAATGAGTTCTCCTTCTGAAAAGTAATTTGGCTCACCCTTGCTCATATTTGTGGCACAAACGGAAATTGGGACTTTTAAAGCCTCAAAGGAATCATGAGGCAGAAGTTCTCTTAATACTTTTTCTGTATTCTTAAGATTCATTAATCCCATTCTGCCCGGAGAGAATCTCAAATAACGCCACAGGCTTTTTTTTAGAATATACTCCTGAATAAAGTGAGGTTTATGGCCTTCAGCGTATAATGCTGCCGCAAAAGCTCCTGCACTAGAGCCTGAAAGCATAGCAATAGGTATATTTAACTCATCAAAGGCTTGTAAAACGCCTAAATGAGCAAATCCTCTGGCACCACCACCAGAAAGGCATAAACCTATCTTTTTATGACTCATTAGAAATATTCGCTTATGGTTCCTAAGTAATCAGGTTTAAAACCCTTTTCGGTTTCTTTGATGCTTGCCACTTCATAAAATGGGTCGTGGTCAAAATATGCCAACCAGTTTTCGTCTGCAATTCTTTTGAGCAAACTAGCTTTCTCTTTCATAGTTTCTAAGGGTCTTACATCATATCCCATAACCCATGGCACATGAATATGAGCATGGGAAGGAACGGTATCTGCTATAAAAACCACTTTCTGTCCTTTAATATTGACCACTGGCATAATCATTTTTTCTGTATGGCCATCGGCATATAAAAACTCGTAATCATTGCTAAAGGCTTCAGGGTTTTTATCAATAAAGTTTAAATGCCCTAGCTCTTGAATGGGTTTTAAGTTCTCCTCCAAAAAGGTAGCTGCTTCTCTTGCGTTTGGATTCATAGCCCAATCCCAATGAGATGAGTGTGTCCAATACTTTGCGTTTGGGAAAGTTAATTTCAATTTATCTTTAGAGCTGTTCCATTTGACCGCACCACCTGCGTGGTCAAAATGTAAATGACTTAGAATAACATCCGTAATTTGGTCTTCATGAAATCCTTTAGCTCTGATAGAGCGAATTAAGTCACCTTCACCATGTCTGTAATAATAAGAAAGCCACTTTTCAGGTTGTTTATCTCCCATACCTGTATCTACCAAGGTCAACCTTTTGCCATCTTCTATAAGCAAACAACGCATTTTCCAACTACAAAGATTGATATCATCTGCAGGTACTTTTTTAGACCAAAGCGTTTTTGGAACAACGCCAAACATGGCACCTCCGTCTAGTTTGAAGTTTCCAGCATCTATTACATGTAAATTCATAGGTCAAATTTAAAAAAATAAAGCCGCCGAAAGGCAGCCTATTTCTATAATTCATTTTATCTGGAATAGTTTATTTGCGTCTAAACTTAATTACTCAAGCATTCTGACTGCAGATAATTAACATCCATCCATAAACCTCCATTTTGGCATTCTACGCCGTTTGCACTTAAATATCCTGTGGCTTGCCCACTTCTGTTACCAGATGCACAACATAAAATTAGTGGCATAGGCAATTGTTTGATTTCTTCTAGCCTTGATGGAACTTCGTTCAAGGGGATATTTTTAGAACCAGCTACATGGCCGCCCTGATATTCTCCTATTGTTCTTACGTCTACTATTGTTCCTAAATTGTTTTTTATGAGTTCTTTAACTGTCATGATATTTGTATTTGATTCATTACAAATGTAGCAGCTCTTAGTCCTTTATTTTGTGAGAGAAGTCACGTAGCCTAATTACTGTAAGGCAATTAAGTATTTTAATCAATGAAATTATGCTTTAGCAAAGAGGGATGACCTAATATAAACTAAACCCAACGAAATAAACCAATGTGTTAGCCATATTAGGTAGTATTTAAAGACTCAATTCCGCAGCCACTTTGACGCCAAATTTGCGAGTATTACCGCCCTCAAGATAGGTTAATCTATGTACAGCTTCTACTTTCAGAAACCTAAAGATATTACTAATACCATAACTTAACTCTGTATAAGGGACAGATGCGTCAAGCCTTTTTATAGGCAGAAAACCTTCTTCGGTGTTTTGATTGGCATTATTAAAATTGGCATTACTAAGAGAGCCCATTAAAAATTTCCCGCTAGCGAAAGTCCTTAATTTTAACTTTTTGACCAAAGGAAATCTGTTAAAGAACAGGCCCTCAAAATCATGATAAAAGCGGGCATAAGCATATTGGTCGCTCAAAAACTCTGAGTTATTCATTAAGTTAAATGAATTAGAAACGGAGATAATTGTCTCGTTTCCTAGGTGATTTTTTAATAAGGGGTAGGGTAAATCGCCAAATATTTTACCCGCTTCTACTCGGTAATACGTTTTACCGAAATAGCCAAAATTCAATTTATGTTTGTATCGTAAAGCTAGAGAATGGTAGCTGAAATCACTTCCTAGTACATCTTTTAGGCCTAATTTATAAGCAAGTGTGACTGTGGGAGATTTAACGGTACCAAAATCCAATTTGTCATTATCACTCACCACAGAGAGCTGGTCTCTTGCAAAGGTTAGTTCTGTGTTAATACTGGATGTGATAAAATCATGCTGAACACTATTGTTATCCGCTCCATTTGGAGTGAATGAGAAGTTATAAAGAGGTTCAAAGGTTTTATTTTCAAAACCAATTTTGGCGGTTACTCCTTTAGATATATCTCTTTGAAAAGTAAGATTAGCTTTGCTCTGGTAATAAGGTCTGAATAAGGTACCAAACCAAACTGCTGCACCATATAAGGTGCTGGAGCCTATTTCTTCTGGACTAAAGCCGACTTGTTCTAAATCTCGCTGATACCCTACATTTAAGGTAGTCCAGGGACTTTTTGAGAAAATATGGGTTACATCAGTTCCACCTTTCCAGCCTTTGTCTTTAAACCCATAGGCTGTAAATGCTTTCAGCACCCATTTATTGCTAAAGTCTATGTCTGTTCTAAAACCCAATAGTAGTCTTAAACCTTCTAAATCATTAAGACCAAAAGTTTTGACTATGGGTCCAAAATCAATGCCTTTAGTCAGGTTAATATGACCAGAACTTGCAATATCTATCAATGATGATATCCTTTTCACCACGGGCACAGCTTTAATGCTGTCAATCATCATGTAAGCCTTTTTTTCATCTTGGCTAAAGGGTTCAGGCCTTACAGACTGCCAATAATCCACGTCTCTTTCTAAGTAGTCATCAGAAAGCTGGATAGCTCCTGATTTGAAAAAGTTTAAATCTCTGGGAGCGTTTATTTTTATGCTGTCATTGTAATTAGTGAATTTAAGAAGCAGGCCGGGTGATTTAGCCGTGATTTCAGAAACATCAACTACCACTCTGTTTTTGGTAGGGAAGTAAACATCATCTACCGCTTCTAATTCCTGCTGGATTTTTATTCTTTCTACAAAGTTTAGGTTCGCGTCTTTGGTAATGGTGGCATCTATCATAGCTAAGGCACTTTTATCCTTGCTAATCCACATCCAACCTGTAAATACCAAATCCTGTTTTCTTTTAGGTTCAAACTGGATTTCGTAGAAATAGTCCCCTTTTTCTACTTCAAAACTGTCTACCAAGAAATATTCGTAAGCCGATTTCCAATCATTCCCAATAGGTGAGGTGAAGTTTTTCTGTAAAACGTTGATTTGATTATCGTAGAAATTATACTGCTGAAAAGTAGAACCTATCAGCTGTGAGGTCAAACTACCATCTGTAACTGCTATTCCCTTTACGTTTGTCTTACGAATTACTTCTTTTGATAATCTGGGTTTGTTTAAAAAATAATAGTCAGAAATAGATTCTGAGATAAACATAGGCATTAGTTTCCCACCTTCATCATCTGTAAGTGTTCCTACAGACTCTATAGCTTCATTAATTTTTTGAGTGATTTTTCGCTTCTCTAGCTTCGGATTGACATTATTGACATCCACTTCGATTTTGTTATAGCTTTGATGTTCGTAGCCATCCAGTTTTTTGAAATTGCTTTCATCTCTGTTTGCTACTACTTTTCTTAAGATTTTCCATGCAGGGTTTTCACCGCCTCTTACCACTACTTCAGCGAGTTGAATGGTACCTGGATTCACTTTGACCGTAAGGAACTGCTTATTTACAAACAAACCAGTAGAATCCTTCTCAAGCCCCACAACTTTGGTCTCGTACCCCATGCTGCTAACCATGATAGAGTCAGGAGCCATGTCTTCAAAGTTTAATGTGAAATTTCCCTCGAAATCTGTATTGGTTCCTACATTAAAGCCTTTTAAGCTTACCGTAGCAAATGGTACTGGGTCTTCCGTAATACTATCAAATACTTTTCCTTTTACAACAAAGTTTTGCCCAAATGCATTAAAACAAAGGAAATAAAATAGGGCGATAAGGTATAATGGCCTTTTCAATTCTGGTTAGTTTGTGAACTATAATGAAACACGAACTAAACGCATGTATCAACCTATTAGTTTTGATTTGGCACTCTCAATATCAAAATAATTTATAAACGGAAAGAAAGTAGAAACAAACGGTTAAAGAATTAGATTTTTCTTGTTTCAACGTCAAGGTTTTCTAAATTTAATACACCTCTGGGGCATACTGCCGAACAGATTCCACAACCTACGCAAGAAGATCTTACGATGTCTTGACCACGCTGAGCATAGGCTTTAACATCAATTCCTTGCTCACAGTAGGTTGAGCAATTTCCACATGAGATACATTGACCGCCATTGGTGGTTATTCTAAATCTACTTTTAAAACGTTGTACCAATCCTAAATAAGCTGCCAAAGGGCAACCAAACCTACACCAAACTCTATTACCCAAGATAGGATAGAAGCCTGTACCTACCACACCAGAGAATATAGAGCCTATACCAAAACCATAATAATAGCGTAGTGTTCCTGTATCTAAAACTCCCATTACTTTAGGTTCACCTGTAAAGTAGGTGTACAAGACGCCGGCTGTCATAACTATAGCCAACACAATAACAATGTGTATGGAATACCTTTCAAATTTCCATGCCTTTACGGACTTGTCAGATAGTTGACGGAAAGGGTCGCCTAAAGTTTCTGCCAAACCACCGCAACCGCATACCCAGCTACAATACCATCTTTTACCAAAGAAATAGGTTAATACAGGTACGCCTACCGCAAAGAGTACAATGCCCCAAACAAACATAAATGTACCTAAAGTACCTGCTTCTATTTTCTGGTCAATTCGGTAATCAAAGAAGAAAGAATAGTCTAATGGCCACATATTCTTCAAATCGGCCGAAGGCATATTAAGTTTTGTCAAAATTTCAGGAATCATAAAAGCAAAAATCAGCTGAAAGAACATCACAGAGCCAGTTCTCACCATTTGATACTTATTATGACGGTATTTAATAAGCATTCTGATACCCATGGTTAATACCGCTACGGTGTATAGAAAACCATATAAAAACCACTGACTTGCCAGCCCACCATTCATTACTTTGCTTAATGGGTCTAAAACTATAAGCCAGTTGATAATATACTGCGGGAAAAAGTAAAGCAATATGTAGAAGGAGATAAGCAATGAGCCAAGAATAATTCCTAAAACCTTTCCTCTATTGACGGGATGGTGAAAAATACCGTCATTTTTAATTCCTGGTAGTTTTTTGAGGTCAGGTAAAATGAATAATAGCGTCCCTAAAATGAGTAAGCCAAAAACGATGAAGAAAATGAGTGTATTGTTTTGAGAGACAAAACCGACCCCTGACGCTTTGGTAAGAGCCATTTGATAAGAGTTAGAGATTTTCAAGTCTCCTTTTCCTTCGGCCTCTAAAGCCTTATTCACTTCTGTTTCGGCAGCGGTAATTTGATTGGTAAAAGAAAAAACGTTTGATGATTTTGACTCAAATGCTGAAGCTAGTTTTTCTTTTAGAAGAAAACGATGCTCGCTGGCAACTGTTTCGTTAAAAGTAGCTTCATTGAGCTGAAAGCTATTGCTAAATAAAACACCTATCCAAAGCACTAAAGCACTAAGAATGATAACCGTTCCTATATTTTTTATCTGATTGATGTTCATTTGTCTTAGTTAAATAATTTTGAGAAAAAGCTTTTCTTAGGGGATTTTTGCTTTAAATCTGTGCCGTAAGTAGTGTTATAGTGAGATATAATATCTTGTTCGTAGCTAGCGAAGAATTCTGGGTCAAAATTGGCCTTTGATAAGTCTACCAATATGTCTTCTACACTTATATTGTTCGAGAGCCATTTGTCCCAAACTTCATGTCGCATTCTAATTCCAAAGGTGTTTACACCGATAATTGATTTATTAGTTTTATTGAAGTTCAATCTAACCAGAATGTTCTTTTCAGGATGTTTCCAGAAAAAACTCTCAGTATTTTTATCAGGATTTGCCAGCACAGTTCCATAGGTTTGATATTCTATATCTAAAAACTTGGCAGAGTTGTAAAATACGCCTGGTTCATATTTTGTAGGCTCAGAACATATAGTTTTGGCCAAAGTTTCACCCATTATCTTACCTGTATACCAGATTTGCTCCGTTGGTCTTCTTCCGGGAGGTGGATTTTTATGTTGGCAGCAGTCGCCAATAGCATAAACGTCTTTGATATTGGTTTCTAAAAATTCATTTACCAGTATTCCTCTGTCAATCTCTAAACCCGTTTCTTTTAAGAAACCTACATTTGCGTGTACACCAACGGTAAGGCCTACAAATTGACAATCGATAATTTCTCCGCTCTTAGATTTTAATCCTTTAACAGAACCACTTCCGTCATCTAAAATCTCATCAAGTTCAGATTCTAGCCTTAAATCAATGTGGTGCTCCTTAATATGTTTATTGAGCATTTGAGATTCTGCCGCTGGTAAAACGCCATTCCAAAAAGAAGATTCCCTAACCAGCATGGTTACCTCTTTATCTCTAGACTTTAGCATCTCGGCTAATTCCAAGCCTATCAAACCACCACCAATTATAACGGCATGCTCTATTTTGGGAGATAACTCTTCCAGTTTCTCTAAGTCTTGCATGGAATAAAGCCCTTGAACACCATTTAAGTCTTGCCCTGGCCATCCAAATTTATTAGGAGCAGAACCGGTGGCAATAATTAGTTTGTCATAAGTAAGCTCTCCAGAATTGTTTGAAAAGCTTAAGGTTTTGCTATCAAAATCAATGGCATCCACGTGATTAAAAACGAGGCCAATCCTGTTCTTTTCCCAAAACCAATCTTCATAACCTTTGGTGTTTTCATATTTCATGTGTCCCATGTAAATGTACATGAGGGCTGTTCTAGAATAGAAATGCTCGGTTTCTGATGAAATGACGGATATCTTATGGTCAGACAGTTTTCTAATGTGTCTAGCAGCGGTAATACCACTTATTCCGTTTCCGATGATGGCTATATGCATTGAATAATTTGTTGGCGTTGACTAAAATACGAGGAATGCCCAAAAAGGGTTTGGGTTAATCAAAATTCCCAGAGAAAGATTGATTACAAGATAAAAAGAAAGCCCAAGAACTTATGTTCTTAGGCTTTTAAAAGAGTAATTCTTTGAAAAAGAATTTACTTAATGTACTTAAAGTCTTGACCCGCTTCTAATTTTAGAAGTAGCTCATAAAACAAATCTATACAAGTCTGGACATCCTCTTTTGCTACTGTTTCTACCGTAGTATGCATGTACTTTAAAGGAAGTGACATTAAGGCCGATGGAACACCTTCGCCAGAATAAGCAAAGGCATCAGTATCTGTACCTGTAGAGCGGCTTGTAGCCTGACGCTGGATAGGAATACCCTTTTCTTCAGCCGTATCAATAATGAAGTTAAGAAGGTTATTTTGAACTGCAGGACCATAACAAACCGTTGGACCTTTACCACAAGCTACATCACCAGACTTCTTTTTGTCATACATTGGCGACTGTGTATCATGCGTAACATCAGTAACAATAGCCACATCAGGTTTTAGCTTTCTGCTAATCATTTCTGCACCTCTCAGACCAATTTCTTCTTGAACGGCATTGACAATGTACAGCGTAAATGGAAGCTTAACTTTGTTTTCGTGCAGTTTACGAGCCACTTCAGCTATCATATAGCCGCCCATTCTATTATCCAAAGCTCTTCCTGTGTAATATTTGTCGTTTAGCTCAGTTAAGCCATCTTCAAACGTAATAACCGTACCTACGTGAATACCCATTTCCGCTACTTCCACATCGGTAGAAGCTCCCACATCAATGAAAATATTCTTTAAAGATGGTGCTTCTTCTTTTTGTCCATTTCTTACGTGAATTGCAGGCCAGCCAAAGATACCCTTAACTATTCCGTTTTTACGTGTATGAAGGTTTACACGCATTGAAGGGGCAATTTGATGGTCAGAACCACCATTTCTTATTACATAAATATATCCTTCTGGCGTAATATAATTTACAAACCAAGATATCTCATCAGCATGTGCTTCTATAGCCACGCTGTAATCTTGCCCCGGATTTATAACGCCTACAGCTGTGCCGTAATTATCAATGATAGTTTCGTCAATGAAAGGTCTGATGTAGTCTAACCAAATTTGCTGTCCTGGGTATTCAAAACCTGTAGGGGAAGCATTATTTAGGTATTTGTAAAGAAATTCTATGTTTTTCTCCATTTGATATTAATTTGGATATGTGTATGAAAGCAAAAATAGGGTTTGACTTTCTAGGAAGAAAACCAAACCCTATTTAATATTTTGTTTAAAAAGACCGTTTAGATAATCGACTACGATTTACTATATCTTTTCTTCAAAGCTCAAACTCGCAGAATTAAGACAATGTCTCATTCCGGTAGGTTTAGGGCCGTCATTGAAAACATGACCTAAATGTGATTCACATCTGGCACATACTACCTCTATTCTTACCATTCCTAAAGAAACGTCCCTAACCTCTTTTACATTACATGGGTCTATGGCCTCATAAAAGGAAGGCCATCCTGTACCAGATTTAAATTTAGTTTCAGAAGAGTAAAGTGGTAGGTCACAGCCTATACATTTATAGATGCCGTCTTTCTTGTTATCCCAATAAATGCCTGTAAAAGCACGCTCGGTTCCAGATTTACGAGCAACCTTATATTGCATGTCTGTCAACTGAGCTTTCCACTCCTTATCCTTCTTTGTTATTTTTTCAATGTTACAATCTTTGTCATCTGACACGTTTTTTTGAGCGGAAGATGAACAGCTGAAAGTACCTAAAGCCAATAATACCAGAATTAAATTTTTCATATTTTCATAATTTTATTACACATACGAAATTGCTGAGTAGGAGGTTTAATGAAAAGGCAAATAGCACCGAGAAATTACTTCTTAGGCTTTCTTAAATCACGAGCTTTAATTGTATAATTCCATCTATCTGCTCCTGTGTTGTCAATGATGTTTATTTTCAAAACACGGTCAGTTCTTTCGCCAGCTACTTCTAAGATGCCGAAATTCTGAAGGTCTTCTACAATGGTATTTGGGATTAAATCTTCATCAGTTCTTTCAATATCCATTGGTTTAGCCATGCCAGAAGTTAAAGAAGAAACTGTCAAATCATAAATAGGGTAGGTGCCTTCTCTGTCCATTTTTCTTAATGAAGTATGGTGCCTGTCACCCGTTATAAAAATCACACCGCTGATATTATTATGTTCTATAGCGTCTAACAATTTCTTGTGCTCAACTGGAAATACAGACATATTTTCAAAAAGGGCATTTTTGTTGACTACCTGTCCGCCAGTTACTACAAATTTGAAAGGTGCTCTACTATTAGTTAAAGCATCAATAAGCCAGTTTAATTGTTTCTCGCCAAAGTAATCTTTTGAGTCATCATTTAAATAATTTGGAGCTCTGAAAGAGCGATTGTCCATCATAAAGAATTGAACATCTTCCCACATGAAAGTTCCCGTAACTGATTCTCCAGGGAATATATAATTAGGATTTCCCCAGTTTTGCTCAAAAGCATCTAAAGTCCAAGACTTACCCCAATAAGACCTATCAGCATCATTTGGTCCATAATCATGGTCGTCTAGTGTAGCGTAGTGGTGTGTGTTAGCAAATAGTTTTTGAAGCTCTGGTTGTCTCTTAAAGTCAATGTATCTTTTAAAAACACCACTTCTTGTTCCAAAATCAACTTCTCTTAAATAGATATTGTCTCCACCCCAAACCATAAAATTTGGCTTGGCTTCATATATTTTATTGAAAATGTCGAAAGTATAACCATAGCCACGCCCAGGTCTGTCAAATTCAGGTTCGTTAGTATAAACACAGCTTCCTACCGCAAATTTAAATGCAGGTGGGTCTGTTCTATACTGCCATAGTGTTTGACTTTGAAACTCTAGCGGGTAATCAAAAGTTTGGGTTTTACCATTGACTACTAATTCGTATTCATATTTATTGCCTGGTAAAACATCGTCTGCAATTGCTTTAGCTATAAAATAGTTGTCTTTTTTCGTCACTATTGGCTCTGTAGAAAACTTGGTGCCATCACCGCCTTTCACCCAATAGTTGTATTTAACCACTGCCGATTTTTCTGTTTGCACCCACAGCATTACTTCACGCATTTCGGAATATCCAAGCATTGGCCCAGCCACAATTTGGCCAAAGGAATTTAGTACAGAGCAGAGAAGAAGAAAGGGGAGAAGTCTTTTTAACATTATGATTTTAGTTTAATTACGATGATTTAAAGTATTTCGTGACCTTAAAACGGTCAAAAGAACGGTTTTGAAAATGTAATTCAAAGTTAAAACATATAGCCTAACAGTTTTCAATGCTTTCCATATCTTTGCCAAAATTTAATTTCAAGGCACATTGATTACTACAGAAAACGGTATTTATACCATTCAGAATCGTCAACCAAATGAGTTGATTAAAGAATTTGGGTCTCCATTATATGTTTATGATGGAAATAAAATAGAAGAACAAGTCTCAAAAATGAGAAATGCTTTTGATGGTGTATCCGTCAAATTAAAGTATGCTTGTAAGGCTTTGACCAATATCAATATTTTGAAGTTGATGCTTAAGAATGGTGTCGACATTGATGTAGTATCTATTGAGGAGATTGAATTGGCTTTAAAAGCCGGTTATGAACCAAATCAAATTCAATATACTCCCAGTGGTGTGGCTTTCTCTGAAATTGAAGAAGCATTAAAACTAGGCATCCGCCTGAATGTTGATAGTCTTAATTTATTAGAAGAGTATGGTCAAAAATATGGCAATGCTCACCCAATAGCGATTCGCATAAATCCTGCAATAATGGCAGGAGGAAACATTAAGATTTCTACGGGTCATGCCGATTCTAAGTTTGGAATTCCAATTCAACATATTGATAGAGTTATTGAATTGGTTAAAACGTATGATTTAAGAATAGTTGGGCTTCATCAGCATAATGGTTCTGACTTTAAAGATGGTTCTGTGATAGTAAAGGCCATGAAAAAGTCTTTTGAACTAGCAGAACAGCATTTTCCGAACCTTGAGTTTATAGACATGGGTTCTGGATTTAAAGTAGCTTACCACGATGAAGATGTCATAACCGACATTAACGAGATTGGAAAGGAAGTAGTGAGCGAGTTCGCTGCTTTTGAAAAGAGATATGGCAAAAAAGTGCAACTTTGGTTTGAGCCAGGGAAGTATTTGGTAAGCGAAAGCGGAACATTCTTAATGACCTGTAATGTGGTTAAACATAACCCTGCAAGAAATTTTGTTCATGTAGATTCTGGCCTTAATCACCTGATTAGACCAATGATGTATGACGCTTTTCAAGAAATATTGAATGTGAGTAATACAGATACATCTAAACTGGAAACGTATGATGTAGTTGGTTATATTTGTGAAACAGACACTTTAGGAAAAGACAGAACATTGCCCGTGGTAAGTCCTGGTGATATTATAGCGATGAAAAATGCAGGAGCCTATTGTTTTAGCATGGCATCAAATTATAATTCACGTGTTCGTCCTGCCGAAGTGTTAATTTACAATGAAAAGACTCATCTAATCAGAGAAAGAGAGACTTTCGAAGATATTTTGAGGCATCAGATAGAGGTGGAGTTAGTCTAGATGCTGGATGCACGATGATGGAGTTTGTTGATTATTGAACACCTTAATCTTCTGACATCAGGCACCCAACATCTGGGAAACGTTCAAATGTTATTAGGAATAGAGATTTTTTTAAAAGTATTCAACCAAAAATAGGCTAAAGGCCCAAAGCTAATAGCCCTAAGCAATTTAAAATGATAAAAGTAGGATTAGTAGGATTCGGACTCTCAGGTAGATGGTTACAAGCACCATATTTTGTGTTAAACCCAAATTTCCAGTTGAAGTACATTGTTACCTCTCAAAACATTGGGCAGGAGCTTTTTAAAGGCACGGAAAAAGCCGCTGATTTAGACCAACTTCTTGCCGACCCTGAGATAGACCTTATTTCTATTTGTTCGCCGAGTAGCACACATTTTGACTATTGTAAAAGAGCTTTAAATGCAGGTAAGCACGTATTGGTAGAAAAACCAATGACGGCTACTTATGAAGAGGCTCAAGAATTAGTGGCTCTTTGTAAAAAAGTGAATAAAACACTGATGATTTATCAAAACAGACGTTTTGATGGAGATTTTATGACGGTTAAGAGAGTAATAGAATCTGGTGTTTTAGGCGAAATACTTTCTTATGAAGCTAGATGGCATCGATATAATCCAATTTTGAATAAAAAACCTTGGAAAGAAGCGGTTACTCCTGCCAATGGTATTATTTATGATTTAGGAGCTCATTTGATTGACCAAGTTATTTATTTATTTGGAAATCCAGAGAGCGTAAATGGCGATGTTTTCATTCAAAGAGAAAATAGTAATATAGACGATGCCTTTAACATGAGGATGGATTATGGCAAAGTTAAGGTGAAGTTGAGTGCAAGCTTGATGGTGAAGGAATTTGAACCAAGGTATGTAGTTCACGGAACCAATGGTTCGTTCATAAAACATGGTTTAGACCCACAAGAAGACCATTTAAAGGCAGGAATGCTTCCTGGTATTAATCCAGACTTCGGTTTTGAGGCTATTGAAAATAATGGTCAATTAACTGCGAATCTTGCTGGAATGGAAATGAAAGGTGAAATAGACACTTTTGCTGGCGACTGGATGCAGCTTTATAATAACTTAGCTGATGTAATCTTAAACGGAGCTGAGCCTATCATCAAACCTGAAGAAGTAGCTGAGCAGATTAGGGTTATTGAGGAAGTCAAGAAGGGGTAATATTCTCATAGAACACGCCTGCCTGTCGAGAGACAGGGATTAGCACGGATTGGACACGGATATTATTAATAGTATTCGTGTCTTATTTTGTTAGGTCGGTTTAATCTTGAAGCCCTTCAGGCTTCTGAGTTCGGAGAGCTATTTAATTTCTATTCAACTTCAAGCCCATTCGGGCTTGCTAAAAGTAACAATATCTAAAGTACGGAAACCTCGGAGGGGTTAAATATGAATAGAAATTTAAAAGTAATGGATGATGAGAGCCCTGAAAGGGTTGAATTTGAAATAGGATAAAAAGTATCTTGAAGCCCTCCAGGCTTCTGCTTTAAGGACATAATACATTTCTATTCGTTTTCAAGCCCATTCGGGCTTGCTAATAAATTTATTACTGTCCGAAGTAAAGTAACCCCGGAGGGGGGGGGGATGTGAAATACGATGAAAAGTATCTTGAAGCTCGTCAGGCTTCTGAGAGCTATCTAATTTTTTCTGTATTCAAGCCCATTCTGGCTTGCTAATAAATTTGATAGTGTCGGAAGAAATGTAACCCTGGAGGGGTTAAATATGAATAGAATGAGTAATCGTCGCAATGTTCACAACCCCGAAAGGCTTGAATATGAAATAAGGAAAAGGCGATATGGAACTCTTAAGGCTTCTGTTTTGAGTGAGATAATAAATTTGATATTGTCGGAATTAGAGTAACCCCAGAGGGGTTAAAAATGAATAGAAATTTAAAAGTAAGCGATGATGACAACCCTGAAAGGGTTGAAATAAAACAAAAAAGACACGAATAAAAATATCCGTGTCTAATATCAGCCTGTCGGCAGACGGGCTATAAATCTCTGTCTGCCGACAGGCAGGCGTGTTCCATTCAAAAGGAAGAAAATCTATTCCCAAAGTTTCAAAGGATAAGCTCCATCATTCACTAATTTCTGAATAGAAGCCTGAACGTCTGGTTTATCGTCTGGATATGTTACTCCGAACCAATCAGACGATGTATCAAAAACTTTACATTTTCCTACGCCTTCGCCCATCATTTGACTCATGATAGTTGGGATATAAAACTCAGCTTTTGGAGCATCATAATTCTCTTTTGCGTAAGTTTCAAAGTACTCCTTAGTCTTGGTAAATGCACTCGGCATAAAACCCCAGAAATTCATAGAAACAGGTGTATTTTCTCCTAAAGGTTCAGGTTCTCCGTTGTCTAAGAACTCTATTTGACCAGCTTCGTTTCTTAATATTTTAGTACGCTCTACTACAGAAGTAAGGAAGCCATCATTGTCTTTTTCACAAACACCTCTAGAAACTGTTCCGTTTTCAGAAAGCGTATTTTTAACTTGATATCCTACCATGGCATGAACGTTTTGTTCGGTATTGGTAGATAAGAAGTTAGCCATAGTTTTATAGGCTTCCGCACCATAAAAATCATCTGCATTAATAACTGCAAATGGCGTTTCTGTTTGTTCCCATGCACAAAGCATAGCATGACCCGTACCCCAAGGTTTGGCTCTTTCTATATTTCCTAAAGACTCAGGAACATAGCTTTGAAAGCCCTGAATGGCATAATCATAATCAATTTTACCAGTCAATTTTGGACCGAAGGTCTTCTCAAAATCTTCCCTTAGTTCCTCTCTGATAATAAAGACTACTTTACCAAAACCAGCTCTGATGGCATCATAAAGTGAATAATCTATAATAGTTTCGCCATTAGGTCCAAATTGGTCTAATTGCTTAATTCCTCCATACCTGCTACCCATTCCAGCAGCTAAAATCAATAAAGTTGGTTTGCTCATTCTTCGTTTCGTAAATTGTGACGCAAAAATAGAAATCTCGAATAGACTTCTATAAATTTGAACGAATTAATCCTATTTATTATATGAAATTATCCTTTTGGAAGCCTTTAATACTGTTGCTTCCATTCTTGAGTTTACATGCTCAAGATTTCCCCGCCACTTCCATGAATAAATCAGATTGGGAGGCTACTGGTGCTCAATGGCGTGATGCACTTTCCATTTCAGTACATCCTTTCGAAGATAAAATGGAACTTACCAACGGCACAGGTATCTTATTTGTGAATGGTAAATCGGTCTTGAAGTCAAAGAAAAAATTCACTGATTATAAAATTGAATTTGAGGTTTTACAAAACAAAGACACAAAGGCTTCCTTTATATTAGGAAATGGCTTAAAACTTAATCTGGACCAGTCTGCCAACCAAAAGAATGGCAAGTTTGGTAGCATTGTTACTGCAAATAATGCAGTGCAAAAGCCAAAACAAGAAGTTTGTAAATTACCCGGACTATGGCAAAAAGTGGAATTAGCCTACACTTCCCCTGTAAATGGTGGCTTAGCCGTACTCGAAAAAGTAGTTTTAAATGATGTAATAGTTTTTGAAAATTATATTGTTCAAAATCCAATCTTAGACCCTACGTCTATTGCTTTTGATGTTTCTGAAGGTTTGCTGGCAGTCAAAAATATTAAATACATAGAATTAGGATACAGAACTCCTATCAGCTTGTCTAATTTGAATTACACGCTTCAAGAAACACATGGATGGCAAGAGGAGTGGGCAGCTACGGAAACTGCACCAATAAAAGGGAAATCGGAGGAATTACGAATTGATATCCCTCATGATTTCAGATGGTTTTCGATAAACTATACGGGCGATATAGATGTAGCCCAAACAGACAAATATGCCATTACGATAGAATACTCAGGATTTGGGTATTTGAAAATTGATGGAAAAAAGGTGCTAGGAGCAGATGATTTGGTAAATCGTCAGCCTCTGACGGCTTTAGTGGAACTGGAAAAAGGAAAACACAGCTTTGAGTATTTTTACAGAAGAATGTGGCAAAAACCAGCTTTCGGACTTTATGTTTCGGGTAGCGATTTTAAACCTTATGGTCTTCATCCTTATAAAAGCCTTCCAGCACCGGAATTACCAGGAGGAATTTTTGAAAACCCAACTGGAACACGAGCTCAAATGATTCGCTCGTTTATGGATTTTAAAGGAGAAAAGAAAACCACTACACTCTCCATTGGTACAGCAGAAAAGAAAAACTATTCTATTGATTTGGCGGATGCTTCTATGCTTTATGCATGGAAAGGAGACTTTGCCGATGTAACAGAAATGTGGTTTAACAGAGGGGAACCTCAATTATTAAAACCTTTAGGTCAGGTAATTACTTTATCAGGAAAGCCAAGTTTCTTTTTGGGTAAAAATGATGTTGTTCTTTTCAAAGAATACTTTATTGACGATAGAAACCTACCCACTTACCTACATACCCTAAATGGTTCGGCGGTAAGCCAAAAGATAGAACCCGTGAAAAATGGCTTTGAATACACTATTTCGGCTGAAGACAAGGATGTCAATTACTTACTGGGAACGGGTGAAAAAGTCGAAAAAGTTGGAGATACCCTGTATAGAATAGATGACTATTACATTCAATTGGCAAAGAAGGTTGCCTTAGAAATTAAAACAGAAAATGGGATTAGTTCTCTTTCTGGAAAGGCAAATGCTATTGAATCATTCAAATTAATCTGGTAAAAAATGAAATTGTATATAAAAAATATAGGCTTAATTCTTCTGCTCTTTTGCTCTGTTTCTGAAACAATAGCTCAAGGAGTTCTAAAAACGGAAGAAGATTATTACAGGATAGAAAACATTCCTACTCCAGAAGGATTAGAAATGGAAGTAGGAGGGATGGCCGTTTTACCAGATGGTAGATTGGCAACCACCACCAGAAGAGGCGATGTATGGATGATAAACAATCCATATATGATTAATAACACGCGTCCTACTTTTAACAAATATGCCGAAGGTCTTCACGAACCTCTAGGTCTCAACTTTATTGATAATAAGCTTTGGGTAACACAAAGAGGAGAAGTGACTGTTTTGGAAGATGTGGACGGAGACGACCGTGCAGATGTGTATCAATCTTACTATCAATGGCCGCTTTCTGGAAATTATCATCAATATTCTTACGGTCCTGTTTTGATGCCAGATGGCAAAAAACTTTTCACATTAAACCTAGACTGGATAGGACATGGCTCTTCTCAATCTAAATGGAGAGGCTGGATGCTGACATTAGATGAGAATGGAAAAATGGAACCGTGGGCTGCAGGATTAAGGTCGCCTGCTGGTTACATGGTAAATGATGTTGGCGATGTTTTTTATGCCGAAAATCAAGGTGACTGGGTAGGTTCTGGAAGAATGACGCATTTAGCGAAAGGAGACTTTGCGGGTAACCCAGAGAGCCTTGTTTGGTCTGGCGAGCCTAATTCTCCTGTAAAATTGAAGCCAGAGGATATTCCTGATACTGGAGAGCCATTATTTGATATAGCTCAGCGTGTGCCTGGTATTAAACCGCCGGCTGTTTGGTTTCCTCATACATTGATGGGTATTTCTACTTCAGACATTGTTCAAGATGTATCTAAAGGCAAATTTGGACCCTTTGAAGGACAATATTTTGTGGGTGACCAAGGGCATTCTACCATCATGCGAGTAGCTATGGAAAAAGTGAATGGCGTCTATCAAGGTGCTTGTTTTCCTTTTGTAGAGGGCTTTATGTCGGGTATATTAAGAATGCGATGGGGACTAGATAATTCCATGTTTGTGGGAATGACAAGCCGTGGGTGGTCAAGCACAGGGAAATCTAAATTTGGATTACAAAGACTAGTTTGGTCTGGTGAGGTACCTTTTGAAATTAAAGCCATTAAGTCTGCATCGGACGGATTCATCATTGAATTCACTAAAGAAGCCAATAAATCAGCAGCTTTAAACCCTGCCTCTTACGATATAAAAAGCTTTAATTATAAGTATCATCACACATACGGAAGCCCAATAATCAATCAAAGACAGGTAAATATTAAAGGTATTTCACTTGCTGATGATGGTAAGTCGGTTCATGTAGCTGTAGACTCTATGCGTTTGGGTTACATATTTGGCATAACTGCCGCTGGCTTAGAAAGCGTAGAACAAGAAGAACTCTTGCATAATGTGGGCTATTTTACCCTTAACTCTGTAAACAAGGCTGTTGCTGCTTTAGATTTAAGCAAATACGCCGTTACTAGTCATGAGCATCACAAAATGGATATGACAACGACTAAGGTGGTTGATATAGTTTCTGAGAAACGCGTAAATACAATGCCTGAAAGCTGGAATGGCCAAGCCGATGTAAATATCACATTGGGTACAAAACCAGGTTTGAAGTTTGACAAAACCAAAATTCAAGTAAAAGCAGGAAGCACAGTCAAAATTACATTCAATAATAATGACGACATGCTGCACAACTTGGTGATAGTGAAACCAAACACCGTGGACTTAGTGGGGCAAAGTGCTCAAAATATGGGACTTGATGGAGCGGATAAAGCATACATCCCAGACTCTGACAATGTACTTTACCATACAGGTTTAATGCAACCAGAAAGCTCAGAAAGTATCTATTTCACAGCACCTTTAGAAAAAGGCGATTATACTTTCGTATGTACTTTTCCTGGGCATTATACGCTTATGCAGGGGATTTTGAGGGTGAGGTAGGTTCGGAAAATTTAAAAAAATAGAGACCTCTTTGCGAAGTATAATTTTTGCGGAGAGGTTTCTTTGGTAAATGAGCTAATTATTTGGCTGTTTCCGAAGTCTCATGATAATTGGCGTATCCAAAATTCTAAAAAACAAGTCTTCCCCTTTTTCCAAATATTCTATTTCTAAGTAGATACCGTTCTTTAAGTCAATTGCACTTTCTATAATAATACGATTCTTTAATTTATTCAACTCCCATTTTAGTTCTTGATTATTTAGGTCAGGGTATTCTATATCGAAGTGAAAAGAATTATCGATATCAAAGTGAAATTGACTGCCTTCAAAGGCCTCTAGTGCTGCTTTTACCTCTTCTGTTTCCTTTTCATCTAAATCATCAAAGCCTTCTGAGATATAACGCACTTCTAATACTTTCCAAGTACCAATGAGCTTATCTTCCAGTTCAATTTGAGCAAGAATCGGAAAGGATATTAGTATGAAAATACTTAGTAAAAGGCTATTTTTCATTTGTTCGAAACCTGCAAAAATGGATTAATTATTATATACCACTTTTTAGTTTAGTTATTCTTGCGTATGTCCTTTTTCTGATCTTGCCTTTTATAGCATAGCTCCAACTCTGAAATTTTCATTCCCAGCCTCGAGTTCGACGCGTTTAGTGGTTCCAACTTTGCCGAAATGCCTTTCTTTAAAGTCTTCTAAAGTCATTAAACTATTCTTTTTCATCTTCGTACTCTTTTTTATCTATAAGCTCTTTCTCTCGGCCTCGGCAAAGCTTGCAGCTTTGTTGTTGTGATTTCTAACCAGTGGGGAAGGTGTCGTTTTCAAAACTAGCTCTTTTCTGGCTATAGTTAATTAGCGTACCATAGACTTTTCGGAGAGATGCGGTTAATTCTGCAAAGCTTATAGCTTTCTAATTATTTCCACTTTGGATAACACTCAGGAATATTTGCTAAGACGCTCTCTTTCAAATATTTTTGAGATGCGGAGTCATTCATTATTTCACTTATTGCATCTAACTGTTCCATTGTTTTTATACCAACAATAGTTGAAGTAACTTCTCTGAATAAGGAGCAATAGTTAAGAGAAAAGCTAATTATATCTTTTAATTCAATACCATTGCTGTTGATTTTTCTTAACTGGCTAATGACCCATTTAATCCAATCGTCGGGTAAAGTTGAGCGGAAATCGTTTTCATCAAATTTGGGTTCACTTGTAATATATTTGGAATTAATTAATCCTCTAGAAAGTGGACTTCTGGCAATGAAATTCATTTTCTTTTCTCTCAATAAAGGAAAGAGTTCCGTTACAGGTCTCCGTTCAAAAACATTGAAAACCCATTCTATGGTGGAGCCAAAATTAGCTTGAGCGGCATTTTTAGCCCCGTTTATGCTAATACTACTAATGCCAAAAGTTCCTATTTTTCCTTGCTCCTTTAATGTTGTAAGGATATTTTGGTCAAAAGAAGTCCAATCTATAGAGTCAGGCGGATTATGAAGTAAAAGAACATCAATTTGTTCTGATTGAAGACGCTTTAGACTCTGTTCAACCTTTAAAATGAAATCATTATTTAGATTGCAGTTAGTGATTTCATCACTGGTGAGAGCTATTTTGGAGCAAATCAAGGGCTTTTTCTTTGCGTTTGCCATTGCCTTTCCTAAAAGCATTTCGCTATTACCATTATTATATCCTTGAGCGGTATCATAGAAGTCTATTCCAGACGACATCGCTCTTGTTAATAACGCTACAGCCTTTCTTTCGTCTATGTCACCCCATCCGTTTGGCTTCCCATTTGAGGTATGATTCCCTGCTATTTGCCAGCAGCCAAATCCAATAGGATTAGTTTCACGATTCAAATCATGCCAAAGCCTTTTTTTAAGCATTGTCTTTGAAAAGTCTGAACTCTAGGGCTACTCTGGTTTTATCTTCTTCATTGTTAATTGCAAGACCATGAATAAGATGACTCGAAAAAATCAAAACTTGCCCACTCTGCACATTGGATCTAATAAAGCTATTATCACCATCCCAAGATTTAATCATTCTTACTCTATATTTATTTCCTTCCATCATGCCTCCGTCAAATGTTCTGCTGATGAGCTTTTCATTTACTTTATGGCTTTTAGGAGCCAATGGAAGAGATGATTTGTTGGTAACACCAGCAATAGGAATCCAAAAATTCACGAACTGAGGGATAATTGAATCATTATCTACTCCTTCGTAAATATCCTTATGAGGTGGATTATAATCATTAGACTGAGGTCTATTAATTCGTACTATTATATGAAGCTTCTTTTTAGTAGCAGGATCTACATCTGTTAAATTAAAACCTAGTTTATCTCCTAAACGGCTAATTAATTGCGTGATTGGAAATTTGAAATCCTCTTCAAATAAATCTCTTGTTTTAGAAACAATTTTATAATGGCTAGCATTATCTTTTACAAAGTGATGATAGTTTTCAAGATTAAAATTCTCTGGAAGGATAGAAAGTTCTTTTTTTATGATTTCTTCTATGCTATTAATTAGCCCCTTTTTAAGGTCAGTAAACTCTTCTTCATTTAATAAGTCCACTTCCGTAAAGCCTTCATCATACCATGCTTGTCCAAAAGTGATATCTGAATCTGCTTTTGAAAGCACTTCGTCTTCACCAAATTGAAGAACAGGGGAGCCTTCAATTGAGACAGTATAATTATTTCCATTAATCTGATATTCTATATCCTTCGCCATTCATTTCATTTTTAATTAATATAAATGTACTGACTAAATATATGAAAGGAGGTATGGGAAATGATATTTTTAAGAGCCCAATTCTTCAATTCTAGTGCATCTTATTTCCAACCGGCAGCCGTGGTGCCAAAAAAGCTTTAAAGCATTAGAATGCGGTTTAAAGAAATACGTATATGATTTCATATTTTTACACATGCTTCAAATCAAAAACTTCAAGAAGGAATATCAGGGTCATTTGATTCTTGACATACCAAGTTTAGCCATTCCAAAAGGTGTTTCCTGGTTTCAGGGTGTTAATGGTTCTGGGAAGTCAACCTTTTTTAAGGCAATTTCGGGTATTATTCCTTTTGAAGGAGCCGTGCTTTTTGATGGTCATTTAGATTTACAGAAAGAACCCGTAGGATTCCGTCGAATTATCAATTACAGCTTCGCAGAACCTCGTTTTCCTGATTATTTGTCAGGGAAAGAGATTTTAGATTATTATCAGGCTATTTATAAAACCGAGAAAGGAGAGATAGAGGAATTAATAGAGCTTTTCGGCGTCGCAGTTTTTTATAAAACAGTCATTTCCACCTATTCCAGTGGCATGCTTAAGAAAATAAGCCTAATAGCTGCAATGATTGGCGAAGCCAAGATTTTAGCCCTAGACGAGCCATTAACAACAATAGATAAAGAATCGCAGGAGAAATTATTAGAAATCCTAGCCAAAAAAGTAAACCAAGGAGTCAACATTCTGATAGCCTCCCACCATGAATTGCCAGAAAGTAACCTTAAAGTGGAGCATCATTTTCTAGTAGAAAATCAAACGATAATATATTTAAAGAATAAAGAAACATAATTCCTTATCACCAAAATACTGTCCGAAGCACAATGAAAACTCATAAAAACCAGTGATATAATACGACTGCAAGAGTATAAAGAGTTTTCATTGTGCAAGTTTATTTTGGTTACGGCTTTTGATTACTTTTTGCCAAAAGAAAAAGTAATGCCCGCCCGGCAGGGGCAACGGAAGAACAAGAATTAAAAACTAAGGATTATAAAGAAACGTTTGTCCTGATTTTGGCAAAATCCAAAATCCCGCCAAACGAAAACAAATGGTAGATTCATCTATTATTAACATATCGCTCCTATGGAGCTATAACCTTTTAAAGTTTTAAATCATGAAATTAAAAAGTAGATAATTCCTTATCACCAAAATACTGTCCGAAGCACGGTGAAAACTCACAAAAAACAATGATATAATACGACTGCAAGAGTATAAAGAGTTTTCATTGTGCAAGTTTATTTTGGTTACGGCTTTTGATTACTTTTTGCCAAAAGAAAAAGTAATGCCCGCCCGGCAGGGGCAACGGAAGAATTAGTAATTAAAACCTAAGAATTATAAATAAACCTTTGTCATGATTTTGTGAAAATCCAAAATCCCGCCAAACGAAAACAAATGGTAGATTCATCTATTATTAACATATCGCTCCTATGGAGCTGTGACATTAAGCAAAAGGCAACTAACAACCGACACCAAACACCAGACAAAAAAACATTTGATACTCCTAAAAACCATATCAAAACAATACTACACACAGAACATAGCATTCTATCTGTTCATCTTGCTCTTTGCTTTCGGTTTTTTACGCGGAACCGAGCACGTAGCTTTTGCCAAACTCTTTATGGGCAATGCCATTTTACTTTTATGGGCTGGTCTTTTCTGGCTACTCCATGTGGTTAAAACCAGCCTTTTCTTTCATCGTACCTTAAAACTTCCTGAATACGCTTTTTTGCAGGATTTCACCCTCTTACCTAAGTCTAAGCAACTCTTTGACCTTTCAATATTGCAGTTAAACCTAAACGCTCCATTTATCGCCTATTCTTGCTTTATGGTGGCTGTAGCTATAAAAGAAGAAGCTTTTTTAGGAATTATTTGTGTAGCTGTGGCAAATTTGCTATTGCTTATACTGCCTATTATTCTCAAGTATTACAGATTACACCATTTCAGTTTCGACTTTAAGATAGATGCACTCGCTAGCAGCAAAAGTATTTTCCCTAACTGGCCAGTACTTTACTTTTTAAGACACCTTTTGCAGAAACAACCCATTTTGTTTTTCAGTACTAAGTTATATGGCTTGTTCTTTATCGTTGGCGGAGCCAAACTATACTTTACAGATGAATACGACGAAAGGCTGTTATTCATTTGCTGCTTATTCACCGTGGCAGGGCAATTCCCTTTAGGCAAAGAATTTGGGCTATTCTCAGCCAATTATATGCCTTTTGAGCGAAATATACCTTTCAAAATTTCCAACTTACTATTGCAAAGAATTTGGACAGCAAGTAGCTTGGTCTTTATTGATTGCGTGTTTTTAGGATATTACTGGTATGATAAAATTGACGCAATTCACTTGATTTCTTCTATCATCTTCCTTTGGTCTAACATGCTCTTTTGGCTCACTTATAATTATGCTCCCAGAGCCTTTGAAGATGCTCATTTGAAAAGAATCTATTTTGGGGCTATCGTTATTTTTCTGTTAATCATGTTTAAGGTACCAGTCTTATCTTTCGGTATTGTCATTTCTGTACTATCTTGGTGGATATTAAAACGTAATTACTTTACTTTTGAGTTTACGCCCACAGATACCAAATGAGATTTCTATTAGTTCTTATTCTTTTATCTTCCTTTGCTGCTAAAGCCCAAGAGGTTTTTAAGTTTAAAGGAGAGATTAAAAACCCTACGGAAGAAAAACTGGTGCTTACGCTCTATAAGAATTGGGTGGAAGAACCGGAGGATTATAACTTGTTTTTAGACAGTGCAAATCGCTTCTCTTTTGAGGTTTCGCTAGACGAAATAGCTTACCTAGACATTAATTATGGATTAAATGGCGTGCTTTTTCAAATCATTGAGCCAGGAGATAATATCTTCCTTGATGTTAACACTGATGATTTTTACGAGTCTTTTCTTCCATCTGGAAAGGGGAGTGAGAAGTGGCTTTACTATTTGAGCCATCGTAAAAGATTTGAACTAGTTACGGATGCCGAGCGTGAGCTTTTTAAATACATAAAAGATGGACCAGAAGTTTATGGCGGAAAGCTTAAAGCTCTTCAAAGAGAACAGCTAGCTCTTTTAGACGAATACAGGCGAAATGTCTCCGAAGATTTTTTTAGACTTCGCCGTGCAGATATTACAGGAAGAATAGACCAATACTATTTAGATTTTCTGATTTCGAATGACATGTTAAACATGGTCATGAATAATTTTGAAATGAAAAGCATCAATCCCAAACTGCAAGACAAGTCCTTTGAGTACGGTTTTTTCGTAGAAAGTCTGTTAGATGCTTATAAAACGAGTGTGGGCACCGTAGATGATGAAGGTATTCTGGATGATTATACCTTTTTAAAGTATGCTTTTACACGTGATTTGATTGGAAAGCCTATTGCCGAAAGGCTTATTTCGCACAAGATAAGTGCCGATTTAGATATGAATGGCTATACCATTGACAATGAAACGGCTTTAAGGAATTTTGCTGGCTTTGCTAAAAATCAAGCCTATTTGAATTTTCTAGAATCAAAGTTTGCTATGCTGAAAGGCAAAGCTTTGGGCGAAGCCGCACCTAATTTTACTTTGACTGATACGGAAGGTCAAGCTTTTTCGTTAAAAGATTTCAAGGGTAAAAAGCTTTTGATATTCTTTTGGGCGTCTTGGTGCGAACCATGCCTTAAAGACCTCACTTATTTACCTATTGTCAACAACTACTTCAAAAACAGCAAGAATTTAAACATCTTGAATATCGCTACGGATACGCCTGAAGATTTTGCGATGGTGGTCTCAAAAGGAGAGCAAGCAAGCAAGTCTGCAAGGATTGACCCCAATAGTGCGTTTTTGAAAGCTTACGGCATACATACGGTGCCCAGTTATGTGTTGTTAGACGAGAATGGAAACTGGCTAGAAGATAAGCTAATTGAAGCTTCTTTTGATGAAGGGAGAGGCCTAATTAAGCAGCTAGAGACTATTTTTTCTAAGAATTAGGATTTAATAAAACGTGCTAAATTGAAGAAACATACCGTTCTCAGAGTAAAGTATAAATCTTATGACTTCCATATATCAGCCTGTACTGTATGAGTACGGTCAAAATTCCTGCTCAATTTTAATAAATAAGCTTAATTGATAATAAGAATTTTGAGTGTGCGAGTTTACAGGCTGTTGCTTTTTTTGGTTCGTTTTTTTACAATAAAAAAATGAAATCCCGGCCGGAAGGCCAACGAAATAAAAGGGGTGAGAGCCTTTTAATATAAATGGAAAAGTTCTCTTTTTAGGTTTTGAGAGCTACTTTTAGCAAATCATTATTTAGTTGAATGACAATAAAAAAAACACTTTTACTATTCGCTATACTAAGTGCCACTATAAGTTATGGCCAAACCAACTATTCTCCGCGTGTTTTCGTAAAAGCATGTAAGAAATATAAAGGAACACCCTATAAGTTTGGAGGAAACGACAAGAAAGGAATCGATTGTTCAGGGGTGATTCACAATGCTTTCACCAGTTTGGACGTTTCTTTTCCTAGGGTTTCTTACCAGCAAGCCGAGGTATTTAGAACCATAAAGTTGAAAAAAGCTAGAAAAGGAGATTTACTGTATTTTAAAACTGCCGGAAGCCGAATTAACCATACTGGCGTGGTGGTGAAGAAAAGAGGTAAAAAGAAACTGATGTTTCTTCATGCTTCTAGCTCGGGTGGAGTAAGAATTGATAACCTAAAATCTGACTACTGGAATGCAAGATTTGTGAAAATAACCCGACCTATAGAATATTCTAGGTGAGTTTAAGCAACCAATTAAGCCTAAATATCATTTATAGTATTGTAATCCAAGGGTTCGAGGAAATAGTATAAAGATAATGAATTCATTATACCGCTCTGTACTGTTTGAGCACGGTCAAAATTTGACTTCAATGGAATGAATCTACTTGCGAATATTATAAATTTTGAGTGTGTGAGTTTACAGAGTGTTGCTTTTTTTGGTTCGCTTTTTTACAATAAAAAAATGAACTCCCTGCCGGAAGGCGATCGAAATAAACGGAATCGCGAAAATATCTATAAGAAGTTTTTTAGATAACTTAACACAGATAACAATATTCATATTTAAGAACCTATTAAAAGGAATGAATAAAAGATTGAAAATATTAGTAACCACTATTTTATGTGCATTAAGCATGCCTATGGTATATGCTCAATCGCAATATTTTGGTCAAAACAAACCACGTTATAAGAAAATAGATTTCCGAGTACTGCAGAGTCCGCATTACGAACTCTATCATTATTTTGATGATAAAGAACAGGCGAACAAACTGATGATTGACTCGGAACATTGGTATAAACTGCATCAAGAGGTTTTCAAATTGGCCTTTATTGAGCCTAATCCACTCATTATTTATAAAAATCATCCCGATTTTCAGGAAACTACCGCTATTGGCGGTCAAATAGGAGAAGGAACTGGCGGAGTTACGGAAGGTTTAAGAAATAGGGTAGTAATGCCCATGATGTACACGCATAGGCAAACAGACCACGTTTTAGGCCACGAATTGGTACACGCTTTTCAGTACAAAACCATGACTTATGGCTCTGATTCTACTTCTTTAGCCAGTATTGGTAATTTACCATTATTTATGGTTGAAGGTTTGGCAGAATATATGTCAATAGGCCGTGAAGACTCACACACAGCCATGTGGATGCGTGATGCGGTAGAAAGTGGCGACATTCCGACCATTGAAGATTTGGTAACCAAACAGTATAAATACTTTCCATATAGATGGGGGCAGGCCTTCTGGGCTTATGTGACGGCTACCTATGGTGACGATATTATTCGCCCGCTTTTTAAAGAAACAGCCTTGTACGGTGTGCAGGCAGCTTTCAAAAGGTCTTTCAGCATGGATTTGGATAGGTTCTCTGCCAAATTCAAGCAATCGCTTATAGACTCTTACACACCTTTAAGAGACGGAAAAGAAATAGAAACAAGAGGAAAAGTGCTGGCTTCGGAAGAAACAGGAAGTGAAATGAATGTTTCGCCTACCATTAGTCCTGACGGCAAATACATAGCCTATATTTCATCAAAAAATGTACTATCGCTTGACATCTACATAGTGGATGCCGAAACGGGAAAAACCGTGAAGAAAATATCTTCAAACTCTTTTGCAGGCCACGTAGACTCGTATAGTTTTATAGAAACCGCTGGAACATGGTCGCCAGATAGTAAGAATTTAGCCATTGTGGTGCAGTCAAAAGGAAAAAACAAGCTTAGCATTATCAATACCGCTAATGGGAGCAAAAAGACTTACGCCATTAAAGGGGTAGATGCTTTTACTAACCCTACTTGGTCGCCTGACGGCAATTCCATTGTAGTTTCTGGTTTGGTAGAAGGAGTTTCTGATTTATACCAATTTAACCTAAAGTCAAAAGAAGTAGAAAATTTGACAAACGACGAGTATTCCGACATTCAGCCAAGTTGGTCTGCCGATGGTCAATACATCTATTTTGTGTCTGATAGAGAAGGAGGTTATGCAAGATTAGAGAAAGCTAATTTGTCAATTAGTAGACTAGCCATAGCCACCAAAACAGTAGAAAACCTAAACATCTTTAAAGGGGCAGATAATTTCAATCCTGTAACAGACCCGAATGGAGAAAACATTGTTTTCCTTTCAGACAGAGACGGTTTTAGAAACCTTTACAAGTATAATATTGCCAGCAAAAGCTTAACACAACTTACCAATTATTACACGGGAGTTAGTGGAATTACGATGTTTTCGCCTGCATTAAGCATGGCATCAGCCACGGGAGATATCGCTTACAGTTACTTTTTAGACGGTGCTTACAGCATCATTAAAGCAAACACTTTCGACTTACTAAATGAATCTGTAGAAAACACGGTAGACAAAGTAGGAGGGCGTTTAGCTCCATTTGACTGGAAAGATGGGAGAGATTTGGTACAAACCAACCTAAAAAAACAAGGTTTAGCCGCTAGAACTAGAACCAGCTCTTTATTACAGAAATCATACAAAGCGAGATTTAAACTAGACTACCTAGCAAATTCTGGTTTGGGCATGGCTACTTCAAGGTTTGGAACTGGCGTAGGAGGCGGTATAACCGCTCTGTTTAGCGATATGCTGAATAATAACCAACTATCAGCTACAGCAGCTCTGAACGGAGAAATACAAGATTTTGGGGGACAAATTTTCTATCTAAATCAAAAGAATCCTTTACAGTTTGGTGTCTCTATTTCACACATTCCGTATCAATTTCCAATAGGTTATGGTACGGAAAAAAGTGATACACTTAGAACAATTGGTGCAATAAGCTATTTTGATATCGAGGAAAACCTGCAAATAGCCAGAATCTTTATAGACGACTTATCTTTATTTGCCTTTACGCCATTGAGCAAAACCAAAAGAATAGAAGTTGGAGCATCTACCAGTTTTTATTCTGCTAGTGTGAAAGAGTATCCGACTTATGCTCAAATTGGGCAAGACCCCTCTGGCAACTTAGTAAGTTATACTTCTTACGGACAAGACAGACCAAGAAAGCTAGAACGCTCCGAATACCCAGATAACTTCCAGTTTGAGCGTTTTAATTTGAATAAAGTCTATGGTGCTTTTGTGAGTGATAATGCTACTTTTGGTACCGTAGCTCCGCTAAATGGGCACAGATATAGGTTTGAAGTAGCACAGTACTTTGGTTCTACTAATTTCACTGAAGTATTGGTAGATGCCAGGAAATACCTCTTCTTAAAGCCTTTTACCTTGGCAGGAAAATTCCAGTACAATGCACGTTTAAATCCTACCAATCTTGAGCTTTTAAACCAAATAAACCCGCTTTACTTAGGTTACCCTTGGTATATGCATGGTTTTTACTCAGGTGCTTTCCAAAAACAGCAAGCTTCTGGCTATATAACGCAAGAGGCTCTTTCTGGCGAACAACTAGCAGTAGCTAATTTTGAGGTGAGATTACCTTTTACAGGGCCTGAGCAAATAGCTTTAATACCGTTCAATTTTGTTCCTTCTGACTTAAATTTCTTTGTGGATGCAGGAATGGTTTGGTCGGCAGATAAGAAGATAGGTGGGGTAGAAGAGTACCCAAGTTTTGGTGATTCATCTATTGAGTTTAAAAGAGACCCAATCATCACTACCGGCCTTAGTTTAAGAATTAACGTGCTAGGCTATTTGATAATAGAACCATATTTTGCTTTACCTTTTTACAATGGTGGCAAAAAACCTGTGGTAACTGGCGTAAACTTTATGATTCCAGGATGGTAATTTTAAAACTTCCATTATATTTGCCACCGTTAAGGGGGATTAGCTCAGTTGGCTAGAGCGTTTGACTGGCAGTCAAAAGGTCGCAGGTTCGATTCCTGTATCCTCCACCAAAAGACTCAATTCGAAAGGATTGAGTCTTTTTTGTGTTTTATGCATACCGAAAAATAAATTTATCTAGGCTTAATGGATTAGTTTTTACACATTCACTTCCTGAAAAAATAAAACCCTGGGACAGCTAACATTTACAAGTGTGGATAAAATGAATATATTTATGTTTGGGGCTTTCTTAACAACCCTTTAAAAAACATATGGACAAAAAAACTAAAGAAAATATACCTGAAGATATTCGCTCAAAAATAGAAGAAAGAGAAAGCTTGTTTAAGATTATTGCTTCTTTAGTTGTCATTACTCTTTTTGCTTACAAACTAGCTGTTTCAGAAATTAATTTTGATTTTTCAAAATTTGACTTCTCTGATCTTCTTTCTCTTACACTAGCAATTTTTTCTATAGGACTATCAGTTGCATTCTATTTCAAAGCGACAGATACAAGTAATCAGTTTTATGATAACACTTATAAATTTACAAAAGAAATATCTGAAATATTGGGTCGTATTGAAGCAGGATTTGGGGAAAGACTAAGGCACCTTGATGAAGGGTATTCTGGACTTAAGGATAAATTTGACGGAGGTTCTTATAGTAATCAGGTAGAAGATATAGAAGCATCAAAAAAAGAGCTAGAAGAGGAGAAAAAGAAAATCGAAAAAGAGGTTAAAGAAAAAGACGAAATACTAACTAATTTAATGAAAAAGGCTAAACTCAGTGATGAACAACAAAGAGAAATTACTGAAAAACTTAAGAGCAAGGATGAAGAATTAAGTATATTAAATAATGAATTAAGATTTTTAAAGAAAAATATTAATAGAGCAGAAAGAAGTTTAAACAATGAATTAATTAATAATATTCCTCGATCTATTAGAGTATTAGCAGGTGATTATCTAAAAATGAGCTTTGCAGATAGTTCGTTTATTTGCGATGCACCTACTGAATATCTTAGAAGAAAATTACGACCGGAAAAGATAAATAGGAATTCTCTTTTTTTCGAAAGATTTTTAAAATTTAACATTATATCTTCCGATGGACATTTCACAGAGCTTGGCATTGAACTTTTAAAATCTGTAGCAGGAAATTATAAAATCATTGCCAACGATTAGACTCGAATGCAGTGAAGTAAAGAATTATTTTATTTCCAATGAACGTAAAAGCCCTTCCGTATGGAGGGGCTTTTTTGGTGTATTTACACCTACCGAAAAATAAATTTATCTAGGCTTAATGGATTAGTTTCTACAAATTCACTAAATAAACCACGTAGTTAACTATATACGGCGGATATGGTTAACGTGAACTATATCCAATCGTTAGCCACAATATGACAAAGACAGTAGTATTCATATCATTAATTTTATTTATAAGTTGTAATTCTCGGAATATTAATTGCCTAGACAAAGAAATAATCGGATATAGTTCTCTACCAGACGAAGTGAAAAAAACGATTTTTGAGGTAGACTTTAAGGACTTAAACGAACCTAGAAAGTACTTCTCGGGAACAAGACAAGAAAAGCTTTTTCCGTGGATATATCATATCGGCATTCACAGAAAAATTGATGATAAAATATTTGATACAGAAATAAGTGGCGAATATGGAAGTCGTTATCTCATTTATAAAGACTATCTATTTATTCCGAATCATTACAATATTTACAAGGCAGACAGTTTGGAATATACATTTACTAGATTTCATCTAGAATAATTTATTAATATTCAAAATACGAAACGACTGGGAGGTACAAAAAAATTAGAAAGCTTAAAAAGAAAAATACTGTGGCTAACAATTAGGCTCGAATGCAGCGAAGTAAGGCTTCGGTTCATTTGAGCTCAAGCACCCAGATATTTGCTATTGGGATTTTATTGTCTCTCCTTTCACATCTCTCCCCACTTTAAACATAGCCATTTCAAACAAATCCCCCTTTTATGACCTAAGACATAAAAAGAATAGATCTTATTCTCTATCTAGCGGACAGTAAAATATTCCTCGAAATTTATAATGATAGAACTAAGACCTCTTAATAATTTATCCGTTCATTTAGATAGACTTATTAAAGGCCGTTTATGGCTTAAAGTAATCATAGGACTGTTTTTAGGTGCTGGGCTTGGTATTTTAATAAACCCTTCTTCTGGCTTCGTTTCTGAAAGTCTGAGCCTATCCCTCGCTAATTGGCTCGACCTGCCAGGGCAAATATTCATGCGACTGGTTCAGATGATTATGATTCCCTTGATATTTGCCTCCATCATTTCGGGGATTATCGGAAACACCTCAGACAACCTTAAAACCTTCGGTATACGGCTTTTACTGTATTTCATATTTACTACCATCGTTGCTATCAGCATTGGTTTGGTGGTTACGCTCATCATGAAACCTGGTCAGTATATTTTCAAACTTGGAGGCTTTCCTAACAGCGGAGAAAAAATATTAGAAACAGCAGAACAGCAGCCCAACATCATTGACAATATTCCTGAAGCTATCTCTAAACTTATTCCAAACAACCCATTGGAGTCTATTTTAATGGGAGAAATGCTGGGTGTAGTGATATTTACCATCATTATTGGCGTAGCCATCACACAGTTAAAATCCGATACTGCCAGTCCTATAATTCGTTTTGTAGAAGCCATTCAGAAAATATGCATGATAGTGGTTTCATGGGCTATGATGCTGGTGCCTTATGCTGTATTTGGCTTAATGGCGGCTTTGTTGTCTAAAATTGGCATTGAAATATTTCTTGGCTTGGGCTACTATATGCTCGTTGTCATTTTGGGTTTAACATTCTTGGTCATTTTCTATTTACTCATGGTGTTTTTGGTTACTCGAAGAAACCCTTTTACATTTTTGAGTTTGATACGTGAGCCACAACTCTTGGCTTTTTCTACCGCTAGTTCTGCAGCAGTAATGCCCCTTTCCATGAAAACAGCCGACCAAAAACTTGGCGTGTCTTCTAATATAAGTGATTTTGTGATTCCTGTAGGAGCCACTATAAATATGGATGGCACGGCCTTGTTTCAGTGCGTCACCACTTTGTTTATGGCACAAGCTTATGGCATTGAACTGTCGCTTATAAATTTAGTATTAATTACTTTTACCGTGGTGGCAGCATCCATAGGAACGCCGGCCATTCCTGGGGGAGGCGTTATCATTCTGGCATCAGTGCTCCAAAGCGTCGGTATTCCGATAGACGGGCTGATTGTGATTATTGGTATTGATAGAATTTTAGGAATGTTTAGAACAGCCGTAAACGTGACGGGTGACCTAACCGCCAGTTTGATTTTTAATAAGTTTTATGGAGCTTTAAAGAATGAAATTGTTAGTAAAAATGAATAAAACAATACTGCTATTTTTTGCCTTAGCCACTATGTTCTCTTGTCAAAAAGAAGCACCCACCGAAATAATGGTAATGGGGGCAATGCACCAACCAGAGCCTAATTTCAATGCAGATATACTTTTCAATATTTTAGAAGAAGTTAAGCCCGATTTAATATTACTAGAATTAGACTCGGCCAAATTCACTGCTGATTTCAAGTTAAAAGAGGTGAAAGAAAACGAACTAGAAGCTTCAGATAGATACCAGAAGGAATATCCAGCTACGCTTTTAAGGCCTTATGAATTTGAAGGGCGAAATGAATACAGAATAAATATAGGCTCACGCCCAACAGATGGCCTTGCCATCAATCTTTTGGACAGCTTGAATAAAGCCAATTTATTAACACCCTCAGAAGCTGAGATTGTCAATAAATATCAAGCTCTTTTAGAACCTTTGTTAGTTTTGGCCGCAAAGTCACCAGAAAATTTTAATAACCCTACTTCGGATAGTATTTGTGCCGAAAGACAATATTATCAATATCAGATGCTGCGTAAAATAACGGATGTGAGGGAGGAATTTGCTACAACATTTCATACCAAATCTAATGGAGAAAAAATAAGCTATCGAGAGGGCTTTAGATTGGCGGGCGATTTTTGGGATTTAAGAAATCAAACGATGGCAAAAAACATTATGAAAGTAGCTGAACAGCACCAAGGCAAAAGAATAGTGGTATTATGCGGTTTTATGCACAGATACTACATTCTGAGCGAATTAAACAGGCTGACAGCCAATAAGAACATTGTTTTGAAGGAGTATTATGAGGAGTAGGGAGGATTTGAACCTTTACTAATACTACGGATTAATCAAAAGCATTCAGATTTAAGAAAGTCAGCTTTTTAGCTTGCCTTCCAAGAAGATATAAAACCACCACAGACTAAAAGTTCGTGGTGGTTATTCAGTCTTACTCAGCTTTAACAAACTCCGTAAAATCACCCACATCAAAACCCCAAACCACTGGTAAGAGATAATATACCATGATGGTCAAGAACAAAATGGATAGAATATTCATCCAGATACCACTTTTAATCATATCCGGAATTCTTAAATAACCAGAGCCAAACACCACGGCATTAGGCGGTGTGGCCACAGGCATCATAAACGCACAAGAAGCGGCTATGGTGCAAGACACCATCAAGATATAAGGATTCACATTTAATGAAATAGCTATGGGAGCCAAAATTGGTAACAACATGGCAGTTGTAGCCAAATTCGAAGTGAATTCGGTAAAAAAGTTAACCAGCGTTATGATAACCAATACCAGTACAATTAACGATAAGCCTTGAAGCATAGACATTTGAGCCCCTAACCAGGCTGCTAATCCCGTAATTTGAAAGCCTGCTGCAAGTGCCATACCACCTCCAAAAAGAAGAATAATACCCCAAGGTAGCTTTACCGCATCTTCCCAAGTAATTAAACGTCCTTTTCCCTCAGAAGCGGGTACCATAAATAAAACCACACCAGCTATCATGGCTATAATGGTGTCATCAATAGCAGGGAAGAATTTCTGCAAAATGAAAGACCGTGTTATCCAAGAAAAGGCAGTTAAAAGAAAGATTACAGACACTAGCTTTTCCTCACGTTTCATTGGGCCAATGGCCGCTAAAAGCCTATTGATTTCTTGTTTTCCACCAGGGAATTCTTTCTGCTTAAATTTAAAAGCAAACTGAGTTAAATATATCCATGCAATAACCAAAAGCGGAATAGCGATAGGTAAACCAAACTTCAACCATTGTAAAAAAGTAATTTCGATTTGATAAACTTCTTCTACGTAACCCGCAAACACGAGATTGGGCGGTGTGCCAATAAGACTGGCCATACCACCAATAGATGCACTATATGCGATACTTAGCATAAGTGCTTTGCCAAAAATCAAGTTTTCATTTTCTTCTGTATTTGGGTTGTCTTGTAACTGAGCTACAATAGACATCCCTATAGGCAGCATCATGACAGCAGTAGCTGTATTCGATATCCACATAGATAAAAGTGCTGTGGCCACCATAAACCCTAAAATGATTTTGGAGACATCAGTACCAATAATTTTAATAATGTGAAGGGCTATACGTTTGTGTAAGTTCCATTTTTCAATAGCAATAGCAAGGATGAATCCTCCCATATAAAGAAAAATATATTTATGCCCATAAGATGCTGTGGTGGTTTCTAAATCAATAGCTCCTGTTAATGGAAATAATATAATAGGAAGCAAAGCTGTCACCGCTATAGGTACAGTTTCAGTAACCCACCATATAGCCATCCAAAGTGTAATAGAAAGTAAACTGTAGGCACTGGCTGACATACCCGCAGGCGGTTCAAAAAGCTGTAAAATTATAAACAGTAGAGGCCCTAGTAGTAGGAATATGCTTTTTTGATTAGGCTTCATTATTAGACTTTATTAAGATATAATGGTTAGTTCTTTAGAATACTTGGGTTTCGACCAAAAGATAGGGAAGATATATCTTTTTATTGTCCTTATCCGTCGTGGATTATTGCTTTTCATGGCGTCTTTGAAAATTACCCAGACACTGTAAATATACTGAGAAGTGCTTGTTTACGCTTATATCAACAAACTATAATTTTAAGAAAGACTCAATCCTCAAAATAAAAAGTATTCTGATTTAAGATATTGACCGTTTTAGCACCATCCATCACAAAAGCCACGCGTTGGTTATTGTTATGAAAGACATAACATTCCGCTCCAAGCTTCCTGATAGTTATTAAATCGGGGCCCAACATCCTAAGAATTTTACCTGCTTTTAGCAGCTCATTTGCCTCCTGCAATGTCACTTGTTTTACCATAGGCTCAAAGATGTGCTTTTCGTAAATATTGAGCAAAAAATGCTAAAATTATTGGAGGTGATTTAGTGCCTGCTTTGTCTCAGGTAACCTCAAACAAAAAAAACAGCTACTCTCAAAAAGGAGCAGCTGCTTAAAGATTAATCTCAAAGAAGGAAAGCCTAAGGCTGAAACTCCTCTAATTCTGCCATCAAGGCTCTATTTTCTCTTCCTCTTCCTATGCTTATTCTTAGGCAGTCGTCGCATAACGTAACATTGGTTCGGTCTCTTACTATCACCTTTTTCTCTATCAGGTAGTTAAAAACAGCTTTGGCGTCATGAAATTTTACTAATAGCTGATTAGAGTCAGATGGGTAAATATGCCTCACTATAGATAACTCCATCAGCTTTTTAAAGAGACGAAAACGCTCTGTCAATATCTTTTCTACGTATTTATCTTTCTTCTCCACATTATCCAGAGCTTCCAGTATTAGTCGCTGCGACTCTAAATTGAGGTTATATGGATACTTTATCTTATTCAAGACTTTTATCAAATCCACATGAGCAAAAGCCATTCCCACTCTTAAGCCTGCCATTCCCCAAGCTTTTGAAAAAGTTTGGAGCACCACCAGGTTATCATATTCGCCCATTCTACCTATAAAAGACGGTACATCAGCAAAGTCTATATAAGCCTCATCCACCACTATTAGCGTATTAGGGTAAGCCTTAAGCAAAATCTCAATAATGGCACCATCTATCAAATTACCCGTTGGGTTATTTGGCGAACATACCCAAATAGCCTTGGTATGAGTATCTACTTTTTTACTAATATCTACCAAGTCTGGTTGATACGTTTCAGTCAAAACACTCTTTCTGGTTTCTACTTGCTGAATATTAGCACACACCTCATACATGCCGTAAGTAGGTGGTAGCAGCAGTATATTGTCTACTTTAGGCTCGCAAACAGCCTTTATAATTAAATCTATAGCTTCATCTGAGCCGTTTCCTAAGAATATTTGCTCAGGATAACAGCCTTTTAAAACAGCCAGTTTATCCTTGATTTGCCTTTGATGCGGGTCTGGGTATCTGTTTAAATCTTTTCCTGCCACAGACCCGTACGGGTTTTCATTAGCATCTAAAAAAACACCTTCTTTTCCGGTATATTCATCTCTAGCGGAGCTGTAAGGTTTTAAAGCTAGTAAGTGTTCTCTTACCAAAGCGTTAATTATTGACATATTATATGATTTTTCGCATCATGTTTGAATATTAACATCAAACGCAAACTTACGAAGCCCTGCCAAATCTTTTCCTAATTTTGTGAAGCAATTAATTAACTATGATAGAGAGAAACGAAATAGAGGAATTTTTCAAAAGCCTCCAAGACGATATTTGTGCTCAGCTAGAGCAAACTGATGGTAAAGCCACTTTCCAAGAAGATTTATGGCAACATAAAACTGGCGGTGGCGGAAGAACAAGGTTAATTCAGCATGGTGATATTTTAGAAAAAGGTGGGGTCAATTTTTCGGCAGTAGAAGGGCCACTAGGCGAAGACATGAAAAAGGCCTTAAAAATAAACGAAGACGCCGATTTTTTTGCCACAGGCGTGTCTATTGTGCAGCATCCAAGAAACCCAATGGTGCCCATTATTCACATGAATGTGCGTTATTTTGAGCTTTCTAATGGCACTTATTGGTTTGGCGGCGGTATTGACCTTACGCCACATTATATTAATGAAGCACAGGCCAAATGGTTTCATGAGCAGCTAAAAGTAGTTTGTGACAAACATGGCGTCGATTTTTATCAAACCTTCAAAAAGAGAGCCGACGACTATTTCTACATACCACACAGAGAGGAGACTAGGGGAGTAGGAGGAATTTTCTTTGACCATTTAAATGAGAAGAGCTTAAACTTAAGCAAAAACCAAATTTTCGACTTTGTCAAAGACGTAGGAAACATTTTTGCACCTATCTATTGTCACTTAATGACCATGAATAAAGACAAAGCTTATACGCAGAAAAACAAAGAATGGCAGTTTTTGCGAAGAGGTCGGTATGTAGAGTTTAATTTGGTTTGGGATAGAGGTACCAAATTTGGTTTAGTAACAGGCGGAAGAACAGAATCAATTTTGATGAGTTTGCCACCTCAAGCTAATTGGGAGTATTGTTTTGAACCCGAAGCTGGCTCCGAAGAACAAAAAACATTGGACGCCTTAAAAAAAGGAATTGATTGGTTAGCGTGAGTAATCAATAAAACTCCAATCCAGCTAAATCCCAATCATTTTCCCCATTCTGGCTGATAGCACCCTGAAAAACATCCAAAGGACTTGATACATTATTCTCAAAAAGAGACCCCGTACCAAGTCCTTGTGGCAATAGGTTATTCTTTGAGTAAGTATATTGACAGATGGCACTCAAGCCAATATTCGCTTCCAAAGCAGAAGTAATCCACCAATCTATATTTCTTTCTTTCGCTAGAGCAATCCAATTATCAGTAGCCGCAAAACCACCAAGTAGGGTAGGTTTAAATATTAAAAACTGCGGTTTTATAGCATCCAAAAGCTTTATTTGTTCGGAGCCATTAATACCAATGAGTTCTTCATCCAAAGCAATAGGCACAGGCGTTTCTTGACAAAGCTTTGCCATGTTTTCCCACTGATTAGCTTTAATAGGCTGTTCTATGGAGTGAATATCCAGTTTTTTCAACTCTTTTAGCACCGCAGTGGCTTCCTCTAAAGTAAAAGCCCCATTGGCATCTACACGTAGCGTCAGTTCGTCTGCAGGAAAATTTGAGCGGATGCTTTTAAGGAGTTTATACTCCGTATCAAAATCAATAGCACCAATCTTCATTTTCAAGGTTCGGAAACCACCTTTAAGCTTTTCAATGATTTGACGACTCATAAAAGCCTCATCACCCATCCAAATTAGCCCATTAATATCAATGGCGTCCTTTTTATTGGTGAAGTCATTATCAAAATAGATTCGCTTTCCGCCATTTTGTAAATCAAGCAAGGCCATTTCAAAAGCAAAACGAATACTGGGCCAAGCCAAAAATAGCTCAGAAGAGAGAGCAGCCTGAATATCGGCTATTTCTAAACCCTCGGTATTAAACTTCTCTAAGAAAACTTGAACAAAAGGCTCAAATTCAGGTTTATAATCAATAGAAAGCCCTTTTAAAGGAGCAGCTTCACCAATTCCGATTGTTTCAGGCGTTTGGCTATCGTGCAGCTTTATATAATATGAGTCCTTGGTTTTTAGAATACCACGGGAAGTACCGGCGTCAAATTTAAAATTTAACGTATGTTTGCAATAAGAGGCTTGTAGAGGCATATTTTATCAAAAAACGAAATTACGTAATTGAAAAGTTTTTTAAAGACTTTATTGTTTCCATTTGCTATTCTTTATGACGCTGTCACCAAAATCAGAAACTTTCTTTTTGATAAAGGCATCTTTAAAGTTTATGAGCCGCCGGTCTTTAGCATTGGCGTTGGAAATTTGTCAGTAGGTGGTACTGGCAAAACGCCATTCATCAGTTATCTCATCAAAACTTTTCCTGACAAGAAAATAGCGGTACTGAGTAGGGGCTATGGCCGAAAATCAAAAGGCTATATAGAGGTTAATAAGGATGCCACCACTGAGAATGTGGGTGATGAAATTTTGATGCTTTATCAAAGGCATGAAAGCACGGTTAAGTTCTTTGTTTCTGAAAACAGAAAACTTGGTATAGAAAATATACTGCTTAAATATCCAGAAACAGACCTTATTCTTTTTGACGATATCTATCAGCACAGAAAAGTGAAACCAGCTTTTTTGGTTTTGCTCAGCACTTTCGACAAGCCATTTTTTAAAGACTATCTATTGCCTATGGGCAGATTAAGAGAGGCAAGAAATGGAGCCAAAAGAGCAGACGCAGTCATCATTACCAAGGCACAATCTTTGCAAAGTGCTAAGGTACCAAGCCATTTTATTGCTGAAATAAGTAAGTACGGCCAAACAGAGGAAACACTATTTTTCAATAAACAGGTGTTCTCTCCGCCCTTGAATAACTTCGGGGAAGGATTGAGAAATGGCGAAAATGTGAAACTAATAAGCGGAATAGCCAATAATGCTTCTTTTGAAAAGGAAGTAAATAGAAACTGGAAAAGCCTGGAAACGCACTTTTATCCAGACCACCACGCCTACACACGTAAAGACCTGGATGAAGCTTTCAGGCAAATGCCAAAGCTCCCGCTGGTGACTACAGAAAAGGATTATGTCAAACTAAAATACCTGCTATCGGAAAACGAAAAGAAGCAGGTGTACGTTCTTAAACTAGATTCGGCCTTTATTTCAAAAGAAGCTGAATTTTTAAGAAATCTTAAGACTGTTTTTAAAAGCTTTGAAGAGCAAAAGGGTTCTTTAAATAATGGCTAAATTTGCCCCTGAAATTAACTGCATTTGATGAAGCAAATTCGCTTTCTACTATTTATAGGTATTCTTATTCCTTTCTTTGGCAAAGCCCAAATATTGGACGACAGCACTAAACAGGTTTACGGCCCTACAAGTACTGGTTTTTTATATGAAAAGAATTTTCTAGAAGACGACACCATTCTTATTCATCCTGATACGCTTATTCAAGGTTTTAGGCTGATGACTATCAATAAAGCTAACGGTTGGTTTTGGCAAGATTTAGGAAACGAAGGAACAGCAGCTAAAAATATCCTCTTCCAAACGCCAGATAATGCTTTTACAGAAACGGGCTTAAATTCGTTTGGTGCTTTTTACGGTCCAAAGACTTCAGAAATTAAGTATTTCAATACTAAGTCGCCATTTACTAACATGGCGTATAGGCAAAGTTCAAATGGTTTGATGAATGTAGGGTTTACACATTCACAAAATATAAAGCCAAATTGGAATTTGACTTTGGATATGGGGAGAATAGCCTCTTCAAAACAATATTCTGCGAGTACCAGCGAAGATAGATTGGTAGACCATTGGGATGTTACCTTCAGTAGTAACTTTACCTCAAAAAACAGGAAATACACCTTTTTAGGAGCTCTGATACACTTTAATCATAAACAGATTGAGCAGGGTGGAATAGAACCTAGAGAGGGCGTAGACTTTATAAGTAAGTCTGATTTGGCAGGAAATTATAATACCAACTATCAGCAGCTTTTAGAAGGCATAGAATCCAGAGAAAAATGGAATAACTACCATATATATCATCAATATCAGCTTTCAAAAGAGATTCAGGTCTTTCACACGTTTGATTTACAGCGTCAGAAATACTTCCATTCTGATACGCTTATTGCTACTAATAATGTTTACAACATTTATCCGGATACTACCTATTCTAATTATGCGGAGAAAATGAAAAACTTCTACCTTTTCAATAATATCCAGAATAGGTTTGGCTTTAAGGGTTTCTATAAAGGCTTTAAGTATAATGTAGGTTTGACCAATAGAATTTACTCTTTTACGGCCAAAAGTGCCCTGCAAAAACCAAATAATTTAGTAGAGGTTTTGGCAGGAGGAAATATAGGATATTGGCTTCCTGATAGCACTAGTTATTTGAATACTGACTTTTACATTGGCTTTGGAACCAAACCTAATGTGTATTTGAATGCAAAATTGAAATATAAAGGGTTTGACTTAGGTTTTAAATTTGTAACCAAACCACCGTATTTGTTTAATCAGAATTTCATTAGTCCTGTTGCTAATTGGGCTAATGACTTTGGAAATGTAACTTATACAGAAGCCTCTGGAAAGTATCGTTTCGATTTAGGTAAATTTCGGTTTGAACCGAGTGCTAGAATTAATCTGGTGAGTAATCATTTATACTTTGACCAGGAACTGGTTCCGCAGCAACTTTCGAGCGAAGCGTTTTTATATGACCTTAACCTCTTTACAGGCGTTCAGCTCAAGAATTTTAAGTTCTCTAACCGTTTTGTACTAACACATGCAGATAATGCTGATGTGTTTAGAATTCCAACGATATTGAATAACACAAACTTGGAGTTTCACATTTTTTACGCCAAGGTGTTGCATTTATACATAGGAACAGATGTGTATTTTAGGTCGGCTTATAAAGCAGATGGATATTCGCCGCTCTTGAGAGGTTTTCACTTACAAGATACCCAGCCAGTATGGGGATTACCCGTGGCAGATGTTTATACCAATTTTGTGGTTAAGCGGGTTAAGCTAGCCTTTAGTTTTAATTTCCTAAATCAGGGGCTGCCTTACAGCGGATTTTACACTACGCCTGATTATGTAGCCATGTCAAGAACCTTCTTTATAAAGGTGAACTGGCCACTTTTTGATTAAAGCCACTTTGTCATTAGAAATTAAATACCACAGCTATATTGCTTGAAAAAAGCATGCTGCGGTATAAGGATAACAACGCATTTAAACGCAGTCACCAGAATGGTGTACACTACTTTAAAGGTCTGATTATTACATTAGAAGCGACTCTATGCGATGCTCCAAAGCGTAAACCGTCTTAAATTTCTTCTAAGAGCGATTGGAAGTAAACATACTTCCCAGCATACTTAGCATCCAAAATGCTTAATATTTTGGCCTTGTGATTAGCCTCTATAGCTTTATGGCTATCCAGGTTGTCTAAGAATAACTGTAGAGAGATGTTCTGTCCGCCCGTTTCTATATCTGTAATGAGCTTATAGAGTTTTGAGGCGTTCACCTCTTCTAAAGTATTAAGAAAAGGCACAATCTCTGTGTTTAGGGTGTTCTCAAAAAGTAAAGCATGAGAATACTCTATACTGAAAGTAAAGCTTGATAAAATCAAATTATTTAGATTTAGCTGTAGTAGGCTTTAAAACAAAATGTCTGATAGTGAAATACGCACCAAAAAGAAGAGCAGTATAAAACACATCACCCATTAGCATGTTTCTAAAGAAAGGAATTCCGGCAGTATAAGAAGCCATAATTCCAGCTAAATCATGTGTATAACCGTATTCGCTACCTGCGGCAGCTTTAGGGTAAAACAAAGCGAAGTTGGTCAACAAGAAAAAAGAAACAGAACCAGCTACCGAGCTTGTTAAAATATTAACAAAAGAAGCCTTCTTTAATAAGAAGTATCCTATCACACCTATTAAAGCATAAGCAGTATAGACTAATAAAGTACCTGAGTGAAATCCCGTACCTGAATTTAATTCAAGAACCAAGTCGCTCAACACTATTGCAATAGCAGGAACTATTATTTTCCATTTTCCATCAAATACGAATACGGAAAAAAGGATAAGTGCCGTTATAGGCGTAAAGTTCATCGGATGAGATACCAACCTAGATAATGCAGCAAATGCAACTAGGAGAATTACAGGAATTAGTATTTGTTTGTTTTTCATTTTTATCACTTTGACACAAAAATAGTATTTGTCTATCAAGGAATCAAGCTTTCGGGAAAGGGCATTTAATTATATTTGTGACAAAGCATCACAAAAAAGCTTGTTGAAACCTTATTACGTCTTCCTTTTATTGCTCTTATTTTCAGGAAAAAGCTACGCTCAAAACTTCTTGGGTATAAGCTCTAGCAACTATGGAGGAATACATGGCGTGCTCTTAAATCCTGCCAATGCCGTAGATTCTCGTTATAAAGTACACATAAACCTGGCGGCAGCAGGCGTAGAGATTCAAAACAATTATGCCCGCTGGAATGCTCCATTCTCACTTTTAAGCCTTTCGGCAGGTACGGTAGCACAGAAATACCGCTCGCCTATAACGGGTTTGCCACTTTGGAAATCCGAATATTATAAACGTACAGGAGTTTCAAAAGTAAAAGCCTATATAAACTCAGAGGTAAGAGGGCCAGCCATTCAGTTTAGTTCGCCTAGGTTCGGAATTGGCGTGGCGGCAGGAGTTCGTTTTAGACTCTTAAATTCTTTTGGAAATACTTCGCCAAATATCGGTACCGCCATTCTTACAGGTACTAAAAATCCAATTTTACACTCCACCGATTTTGAAGATGAAACGTTCATGCTTAATGTGGGAGCTTATAATGAGATGTATTTATCGCTTGCCAAAGTGATTAGAGAAGAAAACGAAGACTTTCTAAAAGTGGGTTTTACCGTCAAAAGAATAACCAGTAACTTAAATCTTAATCTGAGAGGTGATGAAGTAGATTATTTGATAGACCCCATTCCGCCCACAAACGAATATCAGAATATAGAAGTAGCTAAAACTTCAGGTACTTTTTTTCACGCTTCAGGAAATACGCCGCCCTCTTTTTCATGGATGTTAGACCAAATGACATCTATAAGTGGAGTAGGGAATGGTTTTGGGGGCGATATAGGCTTTGTGTATGAAAAACGGCCAAATTACTCCAGAGAGCGTTTCAAATATAAAGGAAGCTATGTTCCAGACCCTAGAATTAATAAATACGTCTATAAGTTTGGCGTTTCTTTACAGGATATTGGTTTTGTGAAATTTGCCGACCCACAAAATGTAAAAGTAGGTACCGTAGAAAGTACCAATGACTTTATTCCGCCTGCCACCTTTTATCACCTTACCTCTACAGATGAGCTAATTGGCGATATTGAAGAAGTTTATGATATAGACCAGTCTACTTATCTAAGGTCTTTTAGAGTCTTTATGCCTGCCACATTGGTTATTCATGGCGATTATTTAGTCAGAGAAGGCTTTTATGTAAGTGGTGTGCTTAGGCAGTATGTTTTGGGCAAAAAGAAAATAGGACCAGTTGGTTTTTCAGGCATTTCTGTTATTCCTCGTTTTGAACGTAAGCACATAGAGTTTAGCTTTCCTGTTTCATTAGACCAAGATTATTCTAATTTCAATTTAGGTGCCACCATGCGTGCAGGGCCTTTGTTTCTTGGTTTTGATAATATCACAGGTTTAATAAATCTAGGGAGCCCAAGAGGTTTGTCTGTTCATGCAGGCTTATCATGGGGTTTTGACCATAAACTAGCCGAAAACGAAATGCTAGACTGCCCAGAACCTCAAAGAACCAAAAGAAGCTTTAGCTTCAAGGGTTTATTTAATAAGAGGAGATAGGGCACTAATTAGCTTTTTAAAAGCCAATCAATATTTTTTTAAATATTTTTTCAGCTATTTATAAACCAATAATAAAAGACCTAATTTAATTGGAATCAGTGTTTTGGGGGCATTGCCGATGAAGATTGAACTAGCTTGGCGAAATACAAATTTCAGATATTTATTCTCCAGTCTTTTTATTTCAAAATGTTTACTCTACTTTTGCACTCCCAATCGGAACGAAGGTTTGAAAGTTCTGATGAAATAACAGAGAAATCTGATTCCGTAGCTCAGCTGGTAGAGCAATACACTTTTAATGTATGGGTCCTGGGTTCGAGCCCCAGCGGGATCACAAAAGCCACCGAAATTCGGTGGCTTTTTTTGTTATATACTATCTCGTTTAAAGTCGAAAATGTCTGCTCTGCTCTGCTAAGCTTTCAGCTTAGCAGGAGTGTTCATCAGCCTCTGGCTGATATTGAGTACTTTACTTCAAAATCATTCAATATAATTTGTCAAACCAGAGGTTTGAAATAACGGAACTGACCTGGAAGCATCAGAGAGCGGATGATAAAACCTCTTTATGAAATAGTAAAGCCTATTCATATTTAGGTTCGTTTTTTAACGGGTTTAAATAGCAGGTTAGATTGTAGCAACTTGTTTTACTTTAGTTCTTTTAGTGCAAGTCCCGTATTGGCAAACTGTTGAACCCAAAAGCCGTGTAGCTTACCATTTTTGTAATTTACTTCCTGACTTCTAATATCTATAATTTTTTCAGATGCAGTTTTATGCAATGATTCTAAGGCTTTTAATCGAGATTCTGAATCAATTCTTTGCAGATACTCTTTTTTTAGTCTATGAGCTTTTAATCTTCCATTTTCACGTGCATCAGAAAAGCCAAAATCTTTATCTTCTTCTTTAATTTTGAATAAATCTTTTAGTTCAGCGGTATTAAGAACGATAAATCCTTTTTGGTACGCCTTTTCACCAATTGGCATTTCTTGGTCTTCTACTATTAACAAAATACCTGTATCTGTAAGAGTTTCAGAAATGACTCCACTTGACGAAAATAAACTCAACCATTCGTTTGGGTCTATTTCATGTAAAACATTGCACATTATAATAATGTCAAAACTTTCTTTATCATACTTCCCAAATAAGCTTGAAAAGCTGTTAAAATATCTGTCTTGAGGAGAAGTATAAATCCTTTCAATTACTGAAAGACATTCTATTTTATCAAAATTAAACTTATCATAAGCTACATAATCAAACCAGTCTATAAGCTTAGATACGGGTTCTTTATTTGCATCAAGAATATTCGCTAATAGTCTTCCTTTACCCGCACCATAATCTAAAACTCGTATTTTATCAGATGTTTTTAGATGTTTTTTTATTTCATCTCTTATCTGCAAAGTTTGAGGATCTGAACTATTGGTCGTGACTGCCTCAGGATGAAATAAACTTTCGAATGCGTGCCTATGAAGAGCGAATACCCCAGTAAACTTATGAAGTCTTGTAGCTTTCCGATTTGGTCTTCATCCCCTAAAAGACTTTTAAGCACTTTTTGAGAAGCTGTTCCGGCAAAGGACACTTTATTATTTTCAACAAACCAAATATTCGAAGGATTGAAATAAGAAAGCAATGGAATTGAATGGGTTGATATCCATATTTGTCCATTTGGGTTTTTTTCTATTATTCTCTCTATTGTTTGAATAATAATTGAAGGATGAAGGTGATTCTCGGGTTCATCTAGGAAAAGAATAAGTTTATCTAACGTTTCTTCTTGACAATGAATTGCTAAACATAACTGAAGTAAAATCTTTTGTCCATCTGATAAATTTGATTGGCCTATTGGAAATCCAAATATGATTGGTTCTCCATCAATACTTCTTTCAATCGTCGTGTCAAGAAAAGTTAGTATTAGGTCTTTTAATTTCATGTATTCTAAAACAGCTTTATCTTTCTCTCCTTTTTCAATTAACGAATGTTGATGTGAAGCATTGAACCAACGGTCTTGGATTATTTGTATTCTCGCAAGAGTACCATTTGCCAATTCACTGACACCTAAATTATCTAGATTATATGCGTTTTTAAGAATGTTTACCCTATTAAAATTACTAGAATCTATTAAATCAATACTTTTAGGTACGAAAGGTATTATAGCATAGTTCTCCTTAAGTATGTCAGTTTCTATTATGTTCCACTTGGTTTTTTTCTCGTGCTCAATAATATTTTTTTGATGTATAGCGATATTTGCTTTATGAACTTCTATTTGTCGTTCATGCCTTTCTTTTTGTTCAGGACGTATTTCCGTTTCAAGAGCCTTTAAGTACCGTTCAATTTCTGTCTCTTCTTTTCTGATTTGTTCTTGACGTTGTTTGATTTCCTTTACTGAGTAATCAAATTTGCTTTTTCTAGGTTTACGCTGAATAGTATTTAATATTAAGTTTAGTAATCTTGTTTTACCTGCACCATTCTTTCCAGCTAAAAGAACAATTTGACCTAATCTATCCATCTTAACTGGCCATCTTAACTGGTTCAAGCCCATTTTTTATATATTCCTTAGGTATATCAACTTTTGTTATTCTCATTATATGGTTAGTGTTTATATTAATTGCAAATATTATTGTTACGTATATTCATTGTGCATAAACGGAAAAAGTACTCCGCTGTGAATTTGTAGAAACTAATTCACTTAGTCTAGAAAAACTTATTTTTCGGTCGGTACAATCTAAAAAGTTACCCACGATGGCAATAATCAGGGAATTAATCAAAGGATTATTCAACCAAACCAGAGGTTTGAAATAACGGAACTGACCTGGAAGCATCGGAAAACGTAAAGGGCTGTACAAAACAAAACCCGCAACACTTGAAACAAGCATTACGGGCTTTTGTGACGATGAGGAGAATCTCCCTTTGGGTCTCTTAAAGTTCATGTAATCAATTATTTATGGCGGATTGATACCTGTATCAACTTCGTCCGTCCCTATTTATATATTTAAAATGGTCTTTGTTAGGCTCTCTTTAGGTCTTTAATGCGTCTTACTAATTTTGTATCAAGTTTTTAATATTTATGGATTCACTTGATACGCCTTGAACAAGAATGCACAAGGGTCAAAGCATAGAACTCAGCCTAGATGTATAAGCTATCGTAAACTGTGGGTTTACGGTGTAAAATTAGAGTTTACACTCGGAAGGAACAAAAAAAAACAAATGGGTGGAGCTAAGCGTTTGTGTGTGGTACGTTTCTCAGAGGATATACAATTTAAATTTCGGGTGCTTCTAATTCTTCCAACAGTTCTTTTTTATCACAGTGTTTAATAAAAAAATAAAAAGTAGAATCAATTACTTTTAAAGTTCTGGTGCTTCTATCGTAATCAAAAATGGGTGGTACTATATTTTTTTTTACTTGAGTCTTGACTATATCATGCAAAAAATATCCCATGTCAGAAGGCCTTACGTCTTCTGGTCTGTGATGATCATTAGTAATTAACCCTTGAACCTCTTTTCTTTTAAAACCCTTTGTGATATCATCAAAGTTTGATTCTAATATTCCTTTCACGAAGTAATAAGCCAAATAAAGGGGGGTTTTATCTGAGGTTTTTGCTTTCTGTTCAATAAAGGATTCAAGACATCTAATGTGTCGACTTGAATAATCTTCCAATTTTTGGGCTTCAGCGTTTTGTAAATTCTCCTTAGTTAAAACAACAGTTTGGCCTGAGTTCGTTTCCTCTACTCCAGCTTTAAAACAAGAATACTTACATAATTCCTGAAAAACACCAATACTATCAAACGCTGACTCTATTAAGTCAATTTCAACATTCCGAAAACTAACGTTCAATAATGGTTCTCCTTCTCTCAGAACTTTAAGGAAATCATCTCTTTTCCACGGTTCCACAGGCACTTCTATCATTCTGTCGAGTAAGTCACCATTGAACTGCGATAACCTGTTTTTTTCACGCCAGATACCAAGTACAATAAAAAGAATTTTGTGATCCTCAAATATTCGTAAATCAAAGGCTAGTGCGTTTTGAACTTCCTCATCGAGATAGTGAAAGTTTTCTAAAATAATACGCTTTTTAAAGCCTGTTTTAGATAAAATTTCGGAAATATCTTGGGCTAGGTTTAGATTGAAATCGACTGACTTATATTCAACTGATTCAGCTTTTATTTTTTTTGCTTCGCCATCTCCTCCAACTTCTGCTTCCACAAGCCAGGGGATTTTCACTATTGCCTTTGCACCAATTGTTCCGGTTAGTTCTGTTCCTCTTTCTGTAGTCCTCGTTTCTTGAAATTCAATATTTTCTTGTCTTAAAATCGATTTATATAAATCCAAGGCTGTAGAATTGGGTGCACAGTCAATTCTCACGAACTGAGAAGGAGCCATATGCCTGTTTGTAAGTGCTGTTTTCCCTTGTTTTGACGCTCCATAAACTACAATATGTTTACTAGAGCTTAACCCTTCCAAAAAACGATTATCCACATCCGTTCTCTGAATATAAGATTCAACTTTTTCATTCGAAACCCCAAATACTTTATTCGTCTTGATCCTCTTTCCTGTCATTCTATTTTTATTTCTAACGATTGGATATAGTTAATTATAGGCTTAACTATTGATACTGTGAAATTCCCAAAACTAATTCACTAAGCCTAGGAAAAAGTATTTTTCGATGGTTTCAGAAGCCCATAACATAAAAAAACTCATGCGGAAGTTTTATATCCTTTAGGGGATAGAACAGGCTTCTTATGCTTCATTTGAGCCTAATAATTAGTTACAGTTATTCTTTTCAACTCTTCAATAGATAAAATGCTCAAATTTCGGTGCAACATTCGATGACAGTTTGCACAGACTAAAGCTAAATCTTTAAATGTTGTTTTCGTTTCCCCATCAAATTGGGCTAATGGTGTCCTGTGATGACATTCAATGAATCCTTTACCTAATTCACCATATTTTTTTAAAAAATCAAATCCGCATACCTCACAGTCTAATTTTCCATTCTTCTTAAAATAGCTTTCTTTTTTCTTCTTGTTTATTTTCGGGTTTCGTTCACTTAGTTTATGTAACTTATAAATCGTCTCACCCTCTCGAACTGAAAATTTAGTATCCTCTTCATCCTCTCCGATTTTATATAATTTAACAGTTAATTCTGTGTTATTGGCTGTTTGTATAATGGTTTTTGCAATCCTTGAAAGTTCCGATTTGTTTAAATGGAATTCGTCAAACACTTGTTTGTCCAATTTGCTATACGAAGCCATTCCTTTTCCGGGATACTCAGGGTCAATAGCAAGAAAGTTACTAAGCTTTAGCCCAACTCCATTAGCGTTCCTAAAGTCACTATTTTGTGCACTATCATTGTGAATCGGAAGTTTATTTAGGATTTCAGACAATTCAATTACTTTAGGATTTCTGGGTGAAATTTGACCGGGTTCGAGTTGATAATATAAATTCAAAGCTAAAATAACTTCATCTCTGTGCCATGACGGGTTTCTCATAAGTTGGCTTTAATGGTTAATGCTTTTTGTTGGGTAACTTTCATTCTTAGATAGTGAATTTGTAGAATCTAATGCATTAAGCCTAGAAAAAACATTTTTCGGTAGGTGTAAATACACAAAAAAAAACCACTCCATATGGAAAGGCTTGAAATTCAATTGTAAATAATTATTGCTACATGTTAATCTTGCTGTACAAATTTTAAAGCTTCTAAAATGTCATTTGGAATAAAATCAGGAATATCATCAATAATTTTATCAATCATTTCAAATTTTAATAATTCCTCTTTGTTTTTTTTTATTCTAGCCAATTCAGGAAACGTTTCTAATATTTTCTCTTCTAAAGTGTGTCCATGAAGCTCCAAATACCATATAGGGATTTTGATACTTTTCCCATTTACATATGATATACTTAATTCATCCAATTTTTTAACTTCCTTAATTTTAGCTGCAACTTTCTTGACAATTATAGAAGAAATTTCTTGCAACCTTTCTTCTGAGAATCTTTTAAAGTCTATGTAGGTTTCAGTTTCAGCCAATCCTAAATCGGATTTTCCAATATTTTTTTCACGAAGTAGCATGGCAGCAAGTAAAATTGGATCAAACAAATAGCTTTCTATGGCATATCGAGTTTTATCTCCTAATACTTTTATGTATGGATACAGGTCGGGTTCATTTGTAGTATCCCAATCAATTATTCCCCAAATAAAATTATTTCCACCTTGTCGGAGCGTTTTGCAAATATTAATTACTTGTTCGCAATTAGCTACTTTTTGCCCATTCTTATCAGTTTTACTCTCACCTGAGGAAATAAACATTAATGAAATTTCTGGAGTTAAAAATGGGCTTAACTTTTGATAAAGTTTTTCGTAAAAAAAAACATCATAATGGCTTTCCACGAAAACTTGTCTTCTGTTTTCATAGTTTACGCTAAAACTAGGCACTCCTGAGGTTAGTATTCCTAAAGCATTATCCTTATTTGCCTTCTCAATTCTATCCCCTTCAATTTTCATGAGAAATATAGATTTTTCTGGAGCAATTGCTACGGTAGAAGGGGAATGAGTTGTCATAATTACCCTGACATCATATTTGTCGCATAAAATATCCTTTAATACATGGATAAACTGTTTTGTCATTGACGGATGCAAATGAGCGTCGGGTTCATCAAGCAATAATAATTTAGGAAATATACCTTTATCAGTGGAGTTAAAAAGCCAGAACACTAAAGAAACCAAAACCTTTTCTCCTGATGATAAATCTGAAAAATTAATTGGTTCATATGTGAGGGTATTTCTCAAAACAGGAGTATACCTGTCCCTTACATTTGTTTCCTCAGGATAGTTAAGGGCAAAAGGTAAACCAATGTCAAGAAATAATTCATTAATTTTAATCCATGGTTTTTCTGAATTTTTTAAGATAAACTCTTCTTCGCTCTCTCCTTTTGCTTTTGCCTCAATTAGGTCTAACTTATAGTTATAGAAAATTTTACCAATGTTAGCATTTGTAGCGAGTTGTCTTAAATCAGGTAAAATTGTGTATGGAACAATATTAAAAAAGACATCTTTAGGTAAAGGTTTGTTCTGATATAATTCAAATTTTTCTATTAAACTATCAAAAAAAATATTCAATTCTGTATAGTCAGGTCTTCTTCTATTTTGTAGGCTCAAATGCTTAAATTGTCCTGCATTTAAATTTGTATAACTGGCTAATCTCTCATTAAACAATCGGTATATTTCATCTCTTTCCTCCTGAATATTATGTAGTCCTATAGAATTCAAATCTTTTAATTCCCATTCCCCCCTAAGAAACACAACATCTTCAATGCGATATTTTACGTCTGTAATCCTAGGAAATGGTGTTGCCGGGTCGGTTCCGAGTGGCCAAGCCCTTGAAATAGAAGCCTGAATTAAGTCCAATAATTGAGATTTTCCAGTTCCATTCTTGCCAGTGATAACTGAAAATAGTGGTATGTTTTCCCAATCTAAGTTCTCAATTGATTTATATTTTCCTTTAAATTTTAAATTCATTTCAGTGGTATGGTTTTGCTTAATATCTAGGGGTCGAATATTAAAAATACAGAGCGTTTAAATCTAAATTGTTTAAAGGTTATGAAAATAAAAAAACGAATCCACTATTCGTAGATAAATTTATTCTTGAGCAGGCTAAGTATAATTAACTCAAAAGCTCCTAGGTAAAGGAATAAACATAAACAAAAGCTAGGTAAATCTTGAACTATAACTTAGTAACTGCTTGACTTCCAAGTTCTGTAGGAGTAATGCTATAATACTACTATGCGGAGCTTTGCTTTAAGAGAATACAGGCAGAATCTAAGCAGAATACAGACAGATTTTCAGCAGAATACCTTACCGTTATTTTTTTATTGAATCACTTCTGGTTCAGTAGGGGTATAATGGCACAACCTCATTTACAAAATATGTTTTATTCCTATAAATATTAATGTCCGTTTCCGTCCCTATACAGAGACGGACGGACGGATATATTTCTATATAGGGTCAAATCCGTCCGTCCGTTTTTAGACTATTTGTATTATATTAAGAAAATAAGCTATATAAAGTCATATTCGTTATCCTATTTCAATATTTTAGACAGAAAAAAACGATAGAAGAATTATTAGCCCATATCCGTTTTGATAATATTTGGTAAAATTCCATAAATGTGAAGTTTTGCCAAATATTATTCTGCACGAAAAACGGACGGACGGACGAAACCCTAGATGCCCACCCGTCCGTCCGTCTCTATCCGTCCGCCTGATGTACCGAATATTGTTTGGTTCTAATAATTAATGTCAAACACTTTTTTGTCTAAGAACACCCCAAGTTTGCGTAAGTAAATTTCAGTTGTCTGGATCGATTTATGCCTATTTACCATTTGAATTAGTCTAATGTTCATACCTGCGAGAAAGGCTTGAATGTTTCCAGTATGCTTCCAGCTATAAAGTACTGTCTTCCTTTCCCTATAAATTTCTATCTCTTTACAGGCTTTATTATGCAAGTTTGTTGCTTCGTTTGGTGAAGACATTTCAAAACTAGGCTTTAAGCCCTTTCCAAATAGATACTTTCCGCCGGGGTGTCTTGTTAGGCCTTCGTTAATAATTATTTTTAATAAAGGGTCTATTATAGGAACCACAGCCGATATTTTCGTTTTAGCTATACTTCCCGATATTTTAATAGATCGCGTTTTTAAATCAATATCAGAGACTTTTATTTTTCTCAATTCCGCTGGTCTGATAAAGCCGTAATAAATGAACCTAGTAAAAATAAATAGAGTAGGGTACTTTGATTTTAAATGCTCCTCTAGTATTTCTCGTTCATAGTCGGCAAAAGGATAGTTAAAATCTGATTCCTGTATATTGTAAGTGCTTCTAAGGTTAGTGAAAGCTTTGGACTCTGTATGCTTTAGGATAGCCTTTAAATGGCTTATATTGTTTTTAACGGTAGTGTCAGCGTATTTTAACTTTAAAGCGTCTACAAAGTCATTTGCTTCCTTTTCTGTAATTGTACTAAGCTTTCTACCTTCAAAATGCTTTGCAAGTAACCTAGCAGAGGTTCGATAGGTGTCTTTTGTTCGTTTTCTTAAATCGAGATTTTCAATAATACTATCTAGCCGTTTGTAAATATCGGCCTGCCTACCTACAAGCAGTCCGTCCTTTATGCCTTGCAACAAGGCAGCTGCTCGTTCTGCTCTTGTATTCAGTGGTTTAGATGGTATCCACTCCCTATAACGAACCTTTCCAATATAATAATCTATGAACCACCTTTTCGTGGTGTCACCTTCGTAATCATGTAGGGTCGCTTTGACAGGTGTATCAGTTATTTGTATCAATTTACCCGTACCTCCTGATATACAGGAAGATACGGGCTTTTGTGACGATGAGGAGAGTCGAACTCCTATGGGCTAAGCCCACTACCCCCTCAAGGTAGCGTGTCTACCAATTCCACCACATCGCCATGGGCTCGCAAAACTAATTAATCAGATTTGATTTCTTTAATCAATTATCCAAAAATCGCTCTTTTTGGCAAATTGAATTTCTCCGTTAATCAGAAGCCTGAGCCATATATCTTTTTCGCCTATAATATTTACCCTGCTGCCTTCCCCCAAATTTCCAATAACCTTAGAAGCCGAAGAAGGAGCCTGTCTAACATAAACGGTTTCGCTTTTGACTATTCCTTGGCTATAATAATCGCCAAAGTTTAAAAAGACTAGACTAAAAAGCACCAGAAAAACAAAACTCACTTTATGCCTTAAGGCGGTGGGTTCTCGTTTGATTTTCTTTAGTAGGAGCAGGTAAAAGCTAAAACCAACTATTAAAAAAAAGATTAAGCATATCCATAAATAAAATCGCTCATAGACCAACAGTAGAAAATTAAAGTCACTTCTACCATAGCCAATGAAAGAGTTTTCTTCGGCCATTTTATTTATTTTAGTAAATGTACTTTCTGATGGATTTAAGTTGAAATATTCGCTCAAAAAGTAAATTGCCTTAGAAAAATCTCCTTTTTGTTCGCTAATAAAGGCTAGTTTTAGGTAAGCATTACTTCTATTTATAGAATGTTTATCCAATAGTTCGAGATATAAATCGCTCGCTTCGCCGTATTTCTTCTCGGTAAATAAAGAATCTGCTTTTTTCTGAAACAGGTCTTGCGATTGAATATCAAGGCTTTGTATCATGAAAGCGAAAAAAACTATAAATATTTTTGTCAGGTGTCTTTTCATTTCAAAAAGTTTACTCTACTTTTGCACTCGCAATCGGGACGAAGGTTTAAATGTTCCGCAAATGTAAAGAGATTTTTGATTCCGTAGCTCAGTTGGTAGAGCAATACACTTTTAATGTATGGGTCCTGGGTTCGAGCCCCAGCGGGATCACAAAAGCCACCGAATTCGGTGGCTTTTTTTGTTATACAGCTATTCATATTATGGCAAGAAGAAAAACAAGAAAGGTCATTGACGAAATAGAAGTTCTAGATTTTGCGGCAGAAGGAAAATGCCTCACAAAACAGGACGGAGAAGTTATATTTATTACTACCCCAAATGTAGCCCCTGGAGACATTGTCAAACTCCAAATCAATAGAAAACGTAAAAGTTTCTCTGAGGCTATTGTGCTAGAGCGAATAAAAGACTCTCCAGATAGGGTAGAACCCTTCTGTAGTCATTTTGGCGTGTGTGGTGGCTGTAAATGGCAGCACATTTCTTATCCAGACCAATTAGCTCAAAAAGAAAAGCAAGTCAGAGACCAATTGGTAAGACTTGGTAAAATAGATATTAGCAACATGAAGCCTATTTTGGCTTCTAAGAAGACGCAATTCTACAGAAATAAGCTAGAGTTTACTTTTTCTAGTACAAGATGGCTTACAGCAGACGAAATATCGTCTAGCAATGATTTAGGAGACAGAAACGCATTGGGTTTCCATATACCAAAGCGATTTGACAAGGTTTTACCTATTGACACCTGTTATCTTCAAGATGACCCATCAAATGACATCAGACGTTTCTTTGATGAATACGCCAGAAATAGCGACCAGACATTTTATAACCACGTAAAGCATGAAGGTTTTTTCAGAACCTTAATGATAAGAACGTCTTCTACTGGAGATGTAATGGTGGTGGTGCAGTTTGCCAAAGATAATAAAGAACTTATAGAAGCATGTTTGAGTGCTTTTGTTGAGAAATTTCCGGACATAACATCTGTCAATTACTTCATCAATCAGAAGAAAAACGATAGTTACCAAGATTTAGAGTCCTTCTTCTTTTCGGGTAAACCATTCATTGAAGAAGAAATGGAAGGTTTGAGGTTTAGAATAGGCGTAAAGTCTTTTTATCAAACCAACTCTGAGCAAGCCTACGAACTATATAAAGCAACTCGTCAATTAGCTGAAATAAGCAAAGACGATGTAGTTTATGATTTATATACGGGAACAGGTACTATTGCTAATTTTGTAGCTCATCAAGCTAAGAAAGTGGTAGGCGTGGAGTATGTAGAAGATGCCATAAAAGACGCAAAGATTAACTCTGAAGTCAATGGCATAGAGAACACGTCTTTTTACGCTGGAAACATGAAAGATGTCTTGAACGACGCTTTTATAGAAAAAGAAGGCTTACCAAGTGTCATTATCACCGACCCGCCTAGAGCAGGAATGGATAAAGAAGTGGTGGATACCTTGTTAAGAATTGCGGCAGACAGAATAGTCTACGTAAGTTGTAATGCTGCCACGCAAGCTCGTGACGTAGCTTTATTGCTAGAAAAATACGATGTAGTAGAAGTTCAGCCTGTAGATATGTTTCCGCATACGCACCACGTTGAAAACATCGTTAAGCTTAAATTAAGGTCGTAAGTTTATAGGGAAGTGTCCTTAGAGATAGCCCAGAGGATTGTAATGTGAACAAAATCCTGTTCTTTCACATTTAGAGTAATCCTTAAACTGTTTTATCAAAAAAAAGAGACGGGTTTTGCCTGTCTCTTTTAATATCATACCTGTTATTAATTCTCTTTTCAATTTCGCTTCATGAAGGTTTTTAGAAAGGAACCTCGTCATTCGGGTCCACTTTCTTTAAGTCGTCATCTTTAGAAAGGTCATTTGCCTTGCTAAGCATAGTAGGCGGCGACCAGCTATCAAAATGACTAGTGTCTCCAGCACCACCAGGAAGTGTTATTTTACCGTAATCGGTCAAACTTCCTCCTATTCCTGAGCCTACATCGGTAAATTTGGTAAAAGCACCATGAAACTGCAGCATGATAGACTTTAAGGTACCTGCACGGTTTTTGGCAATTATAAGTTCGCCTAAACCTTCTGTAGAGTTACCACTTTCATCTTCCGTAATTTTATAATACTCTGGCCTGTATAAGAACATAACCATATCGGCATCCTGCTCAATAGACCCAGATTCTCTCAAATCGGATAGTTGAGGTTTTTTATCTCCACCACGTGTCTCTACCGCTCTAGATAACTGAGATAGTGCAATTACAGGCACATCTAGCTCTTTAGATAAGTTTTTCAAAGACCTAGAAATGGTCGCAATCTCCTGCTCTCTGTTGGTATTTACACCAGAGCCATCATCACCACTCATTAATTGCAAGTAATCAATGATTACCATCTGAATATTATGCTGAGCCTTTAAACGACGGCATTTTGCTCTTAATTCTAGTACAGAAAGAGCGGGTGTATCATCAATAAAAATAGGAGCTGCAGATAATTTATCTAAACGCGTATGAAGTTGTTGCCACTCATGTGGTTCTAATATTCCTTTACGTAGTTTTTTACTTTCAATCTCCACCTCTGCAGAAATCATACGAAGCATTAACTGTGTAGCCCCCATCTCTAGAGAAAAAATAGCTACAGCAGAATTGTGGTCAACAGCGGCATTTCTCATGGCAGATACCACAAAAGCCGTCTTTCCCATACCAGGTCTTGCGGCAATAATGGTTAATTCCGTTTTTTGCCATCCACCGGTCAACTCGTCTAAATCTTTAAAACCACTTGGAACCCCTGTAATACCGTCCTCATTGTGAAGTTTTTTGTGCTCTAATTCGTCTAAAGTTAGACGCATTATTTCACCAGCATTTTGGTAGTTCTTTTTTATACTTTGCTCTGAAATTTCAAAGAAATATTGCTCTGTACTATCTAAAACACTGAAGATATCATTGGACTCTTCAAAAGCTTCGGCCATTAGCTTTTCTGAAGCAGTAATCATTTCTCGCTTAATGCTTAACTGCGAAGTGATTAAGGCGTGATACTCAATATTTGCCGCCGAATTGACCCGACCCATAAGCTCTGCAATGTACTTGGTTCCTCCAGCTTCTCTAATAGAGTTTTGGTTTCTCAAATACCTCGTAATAGTCATCAAATCAATAAGTTCTGATGATTCATACATGCTCATCATCGCAGCATATATAATCTGATGAGACTTTGAATAGAAAGACTTTGGCTTAATTAAATCTTTAATTTTAGCTAGTGCTTCTTTGTCAATCAAAATTGCTCCTAATACCGCAGCCTCCATTTCTGTGGAGTATGGTAATATCTTTCCATTTTCGCCAGATAGCGAGGAAACATTAGGTCTTACAAGTGTTTGATTAAGATTCATTCAGGGGTTTTATACTTTCGTCATGTTTTGAGTAAACAGAGTACAATGCTACCACTCAAAATTGACATTAAAAAACGTGCTACAAAGGTCTAGATTTTTAAGTCCGTTTAAAAGCAATCGTAGAAGTATTTGTCAATCAAATGTGAACAGTATTCTATCTTTTTGTGCACTAAATGAATGAAGTTGTGAATAATTTTCTTGATTTTTGAAAGACATAAAAAATAAAGGCGTTTGACGGAAAAAATTATTGCTTTAGAAGGGGTTTCATTATTAGATTTTCTAGGTGTTCAAAACCGAAACATCAAAGAAGTGTCTAAGTTCTTCCCAACTTGTAAGATAATCTCTAGAGGGAATGAAATCCATATAAAAGGTCCTAGTAAAGAAGTGACCCGTTTAGAGACTTTTCTTAATGATTTACAAGCTCATTATCAAAAATTTAGCACGCTGACACCAGCCGTGGTAAAAAACTATCTTGAAAACGAAAAGGAGATTAAAGACAGCCTTTCTTTGCCAGATGACGTAATTGTTCATGGGAACAGAGGTTTAATAGTAAAAGCCAAAACTACCAATCAGAAGAAATTGGTGCAGGCGAGCTATAAGCATGATATAGTTTTTGCTGTGGGCCCTGCCGGGACAGGAAAAACATATACTGCTGTGGCATTAGCTGTTAAAGCTCTAAAAGAAAAGCAGATAAAAAAGATTATAATCACCAGACCTGCTGTAGAAGCAGGGGAGAACCTAGGTTTTCTTCCGGGCGATTTGAAAGAGAAGATTGACCCATATTTAATGCCTATTTATGATGCATTGAATGATATGGTTCATTCTGAAAAGATGAAAGAGTATTTAGAACGGAATGTTATAGAGATAGCACCTTTAGCATACATGCGTGGCAGAACCTTAAATGATGCTTTTATCATTTTAGACGAAGCTCAGAACACTACCACCATGCAGTTAAAGATGTTTTTGACCCGAATGGGACCGAAGTCTAAAATAGTTATTACAGGCGATGTAACACAGATAGATTTACCACCAAGGCAAAAATCAGGTTTGGCAGATGCCATTCAAAAATTAAATAAAATCAAAGGAATTAAGTTTATAGAGTTAGACGGACGCGATGTGGTGCGTCATCCTTTGGTAGTAGACATCTTAAAAGCTTACGATGAAGCTGATAAATAGTATATTTTTCCTTTTAGTGGTTTTTTCTTCTTCCGCACAGCGGTGTGGGCTTGGGGTTACAGCAAGTGATGAGTTGAAATCAAGGCATTTGCAAATGCAAAAGATTATAGAAAACTACAAAGGGAAAGGTGTTAAAAATGCTAGAATTCAGGAGGGAATTATCAAGATTCCTGTGGTTGTTCATGTAATTCATGATGAGTTTTCAGGAGAAATAGGGAATGATGGAAGTACCAATATTTCAGACCAACAGATTTTTAGCCAAATAAAAGTATTAAACGAAGACTTCAGAAAAGCAGTAGGCACACCAGGCTTCAATAACTTAGAAGAAGGTGCCGATTTGGAAATTGAGTTTTTCTTAGCTCAAGAAGATGAATTCGGAAATCCAAGCTCAGGAATTACTAGAACTTATCAAAACAGACCTTCTTACAATATTTTTTCCGATTTAGGTTTTGTGTCTAGTCTGTCCTATTGGGATGCCAATAAATACCTTAATATTTGGGTTTTAAACTTAGGTGGACTTTACCTTGGCTTTGGCGAATTTCCTGGAGCTGCTATAGACGGCTTAGAATTAACAGATCCACCTGCGGCTACAGATGGTATATTTGTAGATTATCAAGTTTTTGGACGAAGAACAGGAACTGCCAGTAGGGGTATATATTCTTATGGGCGAACTTTAACGCACGAAATAGGTCATTGGCTTGGTTTGATACACACTTGGGGTGACGAACGCTGTGGGGATGATTTTTGTGAGGATACCCCTCAGGCAGAAAGGGAAAACGATTCTGAAAGATGTCGAGAAGTATTTTCAAGGTGTACAGGTACAGTTTCTCGTAATATGATTGAAAACTATATGGATTATTCGCCTGACTCCTGTATGAATGTATTTACGGAAGACCAAAAAGCAAGGGTAAGAACAGTTTTAGAATTAAGCCCAAGAAGGCGACGTTTGGTTTTAAATAGCCAATTTTTACTTCCCACAAATGACGTGGCCGACTTAAAAATAATTAGTAACCCAGGCACAAAAGACGATGTAGCTTTTCAAATACTGTTACCTAAATTCCAAGATTTTAGTCTAAGTTTTTATGATGTTTTGGGTAGGCCAGTAGGGTATAAGGAATTTAAAGATTACCCCAGTACTGTGGTCCGGGCTGCCGATTTAGATATTCCCACAGGCATGTTAATAGTAAGAATGCAAACAGAAGGATTATCTGTAGTTAAGAGAGTTATGATGTTTTAAGGAATTGATTTTATGAATAAGGATAAACCGGATTTTGACGATATTTTCATGGAGCTGGCCATTAATTTAGCAAAAAGGTCACATTGTGTAAAAGCTCAAGTAGGAGCAGTACTAACCAGCGAGACTAGAATTATTTCCATAGGTTATAACGGGCCACCAAGCGGCACGCATAACTGTGATGTAGATTTTGGTGTTGAAGGCTGTCCTCGAGACTCTAAAGGGAGCTGTTCTTTGGCTTTACATGCCGAACAAAATGCTATTCTCTATGCCGCTAAAAACGGTGGAAAAGTAGAAGGTGCTACCATGTATGTTACACTTTCGCCATGTATAGCTTGTGCTAGGGTAATTTTTTCTATGAAAATCAAAAAGGTATTCTTCCTTAATTCTTATGCAGAATATAAAGGAATTGAAAAGGATGAAGGTGTTGAGTTTTTGAGAAGTTTTGGTGTAGAAGTAGTTAAGTACACTCAAAATGTAGCATGAATTACCTAGCCCACTTGTTTCTTTCTGAAGATAATGAAGATATTCTTTTCGGTAATCTTTTAGAAGATTTCATGCATGGTAGGGTAGATCATCCTCGTAATAGTCACCTTTCAGAAGGCATTAAACTTGGCATAAAACTGCATAGGCGAATTGATACCCTTACAGACCAACATGTCATAGTAAAGCACTGTAAACAAGTGTTCTACCCTGAATTTGGCAAGTATGCCTCTATTGTGGTCGATGTGCTTTTTGACCATTTTCTTATTAAAAATTGGGCTACCTATACTGATGAAGAATTTGATTCTTTCAGACAAAGGGTTTACCAAAGTTTAGAGAAATATAGAAGTTTAATGCCACCCAAGTTAGATTTGCTTGTCAATTCCATGATACACCATGATTGGTTAAAAGCCTATGAGTTTGATTATGGTTTGGAGAAAGCATTTACGGGATTAAATAATAAAATAAAAAATGGGCCAGATATGCTAAAAAGCATTCCGCTCATGCATGAAAACTATGATTTATTGAACCAAAAGTTCAATGAATTCTTTGTAATCATGCAGTTGTACAGTCAGAATTATATACTAAGTCATAAATAACCTTGGCGAAATCATTATCACAAGAACTTGCTGCTATTTCAGCAGATAACTTACAGCCTCTGTATTTTTTGCATGGGGCCGAATCATACTATCCTAATGCCATAGCTAAGAAAATAGCAGAATTGGCTATTCCAGAGCACGAAAAGGGCTTTAATGAGTTTATCCTTTTTGGTAAAGAATTAACCGTAGGAGCTGTTTTAAATAATGCCCGTAGGTTTCCTATGATGGCAGAAAAACAACTGGTGCTAGTTAAAGATGCAGAGCAGATTCAAGACATAGGAACTAAAGAAGCTCAGAACCTTTTGGCCAGCTATGCCAATGAGCCCCTACAAAGTACTATCCTTGTTTTGGTTTTTGGTAAGGCCATGGACGTCAGAAAGGCCTTTGTCAAAGCTTTTGACAAGAAAGGTGTAATGATTAATGCTAAAAAACTTTACGACAACCAGGTGCCCGATTTTATTATGGGTATTTGTCAGGAGAAAAAGCATAAAATATCGCCAAAGGCAGCCCAATTACTCTTTGAACATATCGGGAATAATCTGGAAGCTATTGTAAAGGAGATTGAGAAAATGCTCATCAATCTTCCTGCAGGAGCCGAAATTGATGGCAATGCTATTGAAAAATACGTTGGGATTAGTAAAGATTATAACGTTTTTGAGCTTCAGAAAGCCTTAACTATTAAAGATGTGCGTAAGAGTTTTCAGATTGTCAATTATTTTGCTGCCAATACAAAAGACCATCCTATACAGCCAGTTATACTAATTCTTTATAATTTTTTCGCCAAAGTTCTTTTGGTTCACGGTAGTAAAAGTGACCCAGGTGCAAATCTTGCATCTATTTTAAAGGTTAATCCTTTTTTTGTGAAAGACTACACGAAAGCTGCACAAAACTACCCAGTCTGGAAATTGATGAATATTATTAGTGCTTTAAGAACCGCAGATAAGCATTCTAAGGGAATAGAAACAGGCACTAAAGTCCCCGATGATATGTACAAAGATTTGATTAATAACGTACTATACTAAAAAAGAAAAAGCTTCCAAATTGGAAGCTTTTTTTGTAGCGGGAAGGAGAGTTGAACTCCTGACCTCCGGGTTATGAATCCGACGCTCTAACCAACTGAGCTACCCCGCCTTTTCTTAACAGGCTGCAAATGTATTAAATGATTTTTTCCGATCCAAAAAGAATTTGAAAGAAATCTCATTTTGAAAAAAAAGCATTGAAATTTGTATTCTTAAGGTTAAAAAGCTAACTAGTCAAAAATTAAAACTGAGTGTAAATATGTCAAAACATAAGTTTGTCAGCGAGTTCTCTTTTAAAACCTCTCCGAAAGTTATTTATAACTATATCAGTAGTCCTGGAGGTTTGCAGCAGTGGTTTGCTACGCAAGTATCTGTTGACTCTAATCATAACTTTGTGATAGAATGGGATGGAGGCAAGCATTTAGCTGTAGTGACTAAGAAGCTCAACAAATCTGCTCGTTATGATTTCCAAGGAGAAGACGAAGGCAATTCTTTAGAACTAAAACTCGTTTTAGGAGAGCTAGACGGCTCTACTTATCTAGAAGTTACAGATATATCAGATAATGATGATGATGATGAACTTCAAGACCTTTGGGATGGTTTAATAGCAGACTTGAAAGACATCGTTGGTGGTTAACACTTTTTGTCTAAAATAGGATTTGAATACTCCATAGTTTTAATGAACAGGATAGATAAATTAGTAATAAAGAACTTTATAGGGCCATTTATACTCACCACCTTTGTTGTGGTGTTTATTTTTTTGCTGAGGTTTTTGATGCTTTATTTTGAAGACTTCGTAGGTAAAGACCTAGATTTAAGCACTTTTGCGAAACTTTTCACCTACTTCTCTTTAATTACCGTACCGGTAGCACTTCCGCTTTCTACACTTTTGGCTTCCTTAATGAGCTTTGGTAACCTTGGCGAGCATACAGAGCTTACCGCTATGAAATCGGCAGGTATACCTGTTTCTAGGATAATTTTACCCGTTTTTATATTCACCATAGGTATTTCTATTTTCTCTTATTTTTATAATGACCGGCTAACCCCATGGGCTAATCTTAAGGGCTATTCGCTTTTATGGGATGTAAGAACCACCAAAGTAGCTCTGAATATTCAGGAAGGTGTGTTTTATAGACAAATACCAGGCTATAGCATTAAGGCAAAAGAAAAGCTGCCAGATAATGAAACCATGAAGGGTTTAATTATTTACAATCATACCGATAGAAACGGAAATAAAAATGTCACCACGGCCGATTCTGGAAGAATGTATATGATGCATAATGATTCCTATTTGGTATTGGAGCTCTACAACGGTTATAATTATTCTAATCAAAAGAATAATCAGGTTTTAAACGATACGCCTTTTATGCGTAATAAGTTTAAGAAAAATAGGATGGTCTTTTCCATGGCGTCTTTTGATTTAAAAAGAACCAGTGAGAATCAGTTTAAGTACCATGCCTACATGAAAAACGTGAAGGAGCTGGAAGCTCAAATTGATTCCAGTAAAATATTGATTGAAAAGCAAAGCCTAACACAGGTAAAGGCTGTGAAAAATATGAGCAGCTATCAATTTAAGGAAATCCCTGTCAAATATGATATTGATTCTTTAACAGGCGATAGCACGGCAAAATATATCGCTCCAGGCCCTTGGGTAGATGAGAAAATAAAACTTTTAGAGGAAGGCGATAGAATAAATGAAATTTGGTCGGTAGCTAAATCTTCTGCTCGAAGTTATAAAAGCCAGATGAGTACCAATTTTGCAATGCTCACCTCAAAAAGGCGAGACATGTATAGTGCTGATGTGGAAAGGTGGCATAATTATACTTATGCCATGGCTTGTTTGGCCATGTTTTTAATAGGAGCATCACTCGGTACTATTATTAAGAAAGGGGGCTTTGGAGTTCCTGTTCTTATAGCCATAAGCTTTTTTATCTTTTATTATGTTATGATGCAAGTGACAGATAAAAACGCCAAAGAGGGCTTATTGCCGGTTTTTGTAGCCGTTTGGACGCCCATAGCTGTGTTATTGACCATAGGCATTTATTTACTGAGTAAAGCTACCAAAGATGCTCGACTTTTTGACACCGATATTTACAGTCAATTTTGGGACAAAATTAAACCCTATTTCAACTTTAAGAAAAGTAAAATAAATGCAGCCGAATCAGTGTAATAAAAGTATTTTTTGTACTTTTGCAGCTGTTTTATTTATTACCATAAATCTAGGTTAACATCTTATGTATTTAACTTCGGAGAAGAAGCAAGAGATATTCTCTTCAAAAGGCTTCCAAAAGAAAGACAGCGATACAGGTTCAGCAGAATCACAAATCGCATTATTCACTTACAGAATTGCTCATTTAACTGAGCATCTGAAAAAGCATAAAAAAGATTACTCAACGCAATTAGGCCTGTTAAAATTAGTAGGTAAGCGTCGTAGCTTGTTAAAATATCTAATGAAAAAAGATATTACTCGTTACAGAGCTATCATTGCTGAATTAGGAATTCGTAAGTAATAGAAAGAAAAGGGGGCTTCATTTGATGGAGTTCCCCATTTTTGTTTTAAAACGTGTTATGTATCCCCGCGGAATAAGAATAGGATAAAATAATCGCATCAGAAAGCGGAAAATGCGATATAAAAATTAATAGATGTTTAAAGTACATTCACAAACTATCCAAGTACCGGGTAGTAAAGACATCACGATTGAAACTGGGAAACTAGCTCGTCAAGCAGACGGTTCCGTAGTTTTACGTTGTGGTAACGCCATGTTATTGGCTACAGTAGTAGCAAGAACTGAGGCTAAAGAAGGCGTTGACTTTCTTCCATTATCAGTTGATTATCAAGAGAAATTTGCCGCGGCCGGTAAAATCCCTGGTAGTTTCCAAAGAAGAGAAGGAAGACTTTCAGATAACGAAATTTTAATTTGTAGATTAGTTGATAGGGCTTTACGCCCAATTTTCCCGAAAGATTATCACGCAGACGTTCAAGTAATGATCTCGATGATATCTTCGGACCCAGAAGTTTCTCCTGATGCACTTGCAGCATTAGCAGCTTCTGCAGCACTAGCCGTTTCAGATATTCCATTTAATGGTCCAGTTTCAGAAGTGAGAGTGGCTAAAATCAATGGTGAGTATGTTATCAATCCTGATAAATCACTTATTGCTGGAGCTAGCCTTGACTTGATTATTGCCGGTACTGCCGAAAATATCAACATGGTAGAAGGGGAAGCTGACGAAGTTTCTGAGCTTGAAATGATTGAAGCTATTAAAGTAGGTCACGAAGCTATTAAGTTACATTGTGCATCTCAAAAAGCATTAGAAGCAGCAGTTGGTTCTACTACTAAAAGAGAATATTCTCACGAAACTAACGACGAAGCTTTAGAAGCTAAAGTAATAGCAGACCTTTATGATGAGGTTTACGCTGTTGGAGCAAAAGGTTCTGGAAAAGATGGTAGAAAAGAAGGCTATGCAGCTATTCTTGATGCTTATCTAGCTAAATTCGAAGAAAACGAAGATGACGAGACTGACTTAGGTTTAGTTCGTAAATACTTCTCAAGTGTAAAATATAAGGCATCTAGAGACTTAGTTCTTAATGAGCGTAAGCGTTTAGACGGAAGGCAATTGACAGAGATTAGACCAATTGAGTGTGAGGTTGATTACCTTCCTGGTGCTCACGGTTCTGCTTTGTTTACAAGAGGAGAGACACAATCTCTTTCTACTACTACGGTAGGAACAAAATTAGATGAGCAGCTTATTGACCAACCTATGTTCAATGGTTACTCTAAGTTTTACCTACATTATAACTTCCCAGGTTTTTCTACAGGTGAAGTAAAACCTAACAGAGGAGCTTCTAGAAGAGAAATTGGTCATGGTAACTTGGCTCAGCGTTCGCTTGCTAAAGTGATGCCATCTGAAGAAGAAAACCCATACACAGTAAGAATAGTGTCAGACATCTTAGAATCTAACGGTTCTTCGTCTATGGCTACTGTTTGTGCAGGTTGTTTATCATTAATGGATGCTGGTATTCCTATTAAAGCTCCTGTTTCAGGAATAGCAATGGGTCTTATCACAGATTCTGAGTCTGGAAAATGGGCTGTGTTATCTGACATCTTAGGTGATGAAGATCATTTAGGAGACATGGACTTTAAAGTTACAGGTACTGAAAAAGGTATAGTAGCTTGTCAAATGGATATTAAAGTAGAAGGTTTATCGTTTGAGATAGTAGAGAAAGCTTTGGAACAAGCCAAAGAAGGTAGACTACATATTTTAGGTAAAATGACTGCAGCTCTTCCAACAGTGAGAACAGAGATGAAGTCTCACGCTCCAAGAGCACACAAAATGACTATCGATAGAGAGTTCATTGGTGCAATTATTGGACCTGGTGGAAAAGTTATTCAAGAAATGCAGCGTGAAACTGGTGCTACTATCAATATTGAAGAAGTAGGTAACCAAGGTGTTATTTCTATTTTCGCTACAAGCGGAGATAGCATGAACGATGCTGTCAATAGAATTAAAGGTATAGTAGCTGTTCCTGAAGTAGGAACTGTTTATGATGCAAAAGTTAAGTCTATTCAGCCATTTGGTGCATTTTTAGAGTTCTTACCTGGTAAGGAAGGTCTATTACACATTTCTGAGATTTCTTGGGAACGCCTTGAATCTATGGATGGTGTTTTTGAATCGGGCGAAATCGTTCAAATCAAATTGACTGAAGTAGATAGAAAAACTGGTAAATTCAGACTTTCTAGAAAGGTTTTACTTCCTAGACCTGAAAGACCAGCATCTAAATAACAGAATTAAGCGAACAATAAAAGGACAACATGTGTTGTTCTTTTATTGTTCGCTAAGTATTTTAAGCAGGATCGAAACAAATAAAGCAATATGAGACAACTAAAAATCAGTAAACAGATTACCAATCGCGAGAGTCAATCTCTTGATAAGTACTTACAAGAGATTGGTAAAGTGGACTTGCTTACCCCTGATGAAGAGGTAACCTTGGCTCAGAAAATTCGTGAAGGTGATCAGCTGTCTCTCGAAAGGCTTACAAAAGCAAACTTACGTTTCGTTGTCTCAGTGGCAAAACAGTACCAAAATCAAGGCCTTTCACTAGGAGATTTGATCAATGAAGGTAACTTAGGCTTAATAAAAGCAGCCCAAAGATTCGATGAAACAAGAGGTTTCAAATTTATTTCGTACGCTGTATGGTGGATTCGTCAGTCTATCCTTCAAGCTTTGGCAGAACAGTCTCGTATTGTTCGTTTGCCTTTGAACCGAGTAGGTTCATTGAACAAAATTTCTAAGAAGTACTCTGAATTAGAGCAACACTTCGAAAGAGAGCCATCTCCTGAAGAATTAGCTGAAGTTTTAGAGATTACTGCTAAAGAAGTGGTAGATACCATGAAGATTTCTGGTAGACACGTATCCGTGGATGCTCCGTTTGTTCAAGGGGAAGAAAATAGCCTTTTGGATGTTTTGGAGAATGACGGTGAGCAAAAGCCAGATTCTGATTTAATGGCAGATTCTCTAAGAAGAGAGGTTTTAAGAGCTCTTTCTACACTTACGCAGAGAGAAGCAGAAGTAATTATGTATTATTTCGGACTGAATGGAGAGCAAGCGATGACGCTAGAGGAAATTGGAGAAAAATTCAATTTAACTCGTGAGCGTGTTCGTCAAATCAAAGAGAAGGCCATCAGACGTTTAAGACAGACTTCTAGAAGTAAAGCTTTAAAAGCCTATTTGGGTTAAAATATTTATTGGCTAAATTTGAAGGCACTCCTAACCGAGTGCCTTTTTTTATGACCCGACTAGAACCTTTCCAGCAGCTTGCTCGCTTATGCCTTCATAAAGGCGTAGAAAATGTAATTATATGCCCAGGAAGCAGAAATGCTGCCCTTACCGTGGCATTTACCCAGCAAAAAGGACTTAACTGCTACAGCATTTCTGATGAGCGTTCGGCTGGCTATATAGCTTTAGGAATGGCTTTGCAAACCGGTAAAACCAGTATTATCATTTGTACCTCTGGTACAGCTGCATTAAATTTTGCTCCGGCTGTGGCGGAAGCTTACTTCCAAGAAATTCCATTATTAGTTTTAACAGCCGACAGACCGCCTGAATGGGTACATCAATATGATGGACAAACTATTTTTCAGGAAAACCTTTATGGGAAACATGTAAAAAATACTTTTTCATGGTCTCCAAACCAAAATATAGAAGACATTGAAGCAGCAGCTAAAATCAGCAATGATGCTTTAAATAGCTGCCAAAGCCAACCATTAGGGCCAGTTCATATCAATATTCCAATTCGTGAGCCATTTTATCCTGAAACGGTCAACGATATTCAAGAAGAATGGGGCATTATAGAGCAAAAAGAAACTACTCAAACTGTTGATTTAGCTTCTTTTAAATCAGCTTTAGAAAAGTATCCAAAGCGACTTTTGGTAATAGGGCAACAGCATAATGAATATGTAAAGTCGAGAGCAAAAGACTTTGCAGAAAAGTTTGGTTTTGTTTTAGTGGCAGATAACATTGCCAATACGGATGGAGCTATCCAAAATCATGACCAATTCTTGAAAAATGCGGAAAAGAATGTATTAGTACCTGACTTTCTAATTAGTACGGATATGTCGGTGATATCAAAGTCATTAAAATTGATGTTACGCAATGGCGATATTAAAGAACACTGGCATATTCAGGAAAATCCAGCTTTCATAGACCCTTTTAGGTCCTTGACAAAGAAAGTAGAAGTAGAACCACAGTACTTTTTAAAACAAGTTTCTGAGAGTTCGGCTGTAGAAATTGATGTAGCTTATCAAAAAGCTTGGAATGATTTAGAAAATAGGGCTACGGAGGCCATGAATACCTTTTTTTCTAAGCCTGTTTTCTCAGAGTTTCATATTCTGAAAACTATTCTGGAACAAATTCCTGCTCACAGCATCATCCATTCCGGAAACAGTATGAGTATACGCTATTTGAACGCTTTACAAGCTTATACAGACCCGAGTTTATTACTTTACTGTAATAGAGGAACCAGCGGCATAGACGGCTCTTTAAGTACCGCAGTAGGGCAGGCATTAGCCACAGATAAAACTGTTTATTGTATTTTGGGAGATTTGAGCTTTCAGTACGATAAAAATGCTCTTTGGAATAGGTATTTGCCTAATAATCTTAAAATTATCATCTTAAATAATGCTGGAGGCATTATCTTCAAAATGATTGACGGGCCAAAGAAACAAGATGCCTTCCAAGACTTTTTCCGAACGGAACAACCAAACAAAGCAGATTTACTAGCTCAAGAATATGGTTTAGTCTATTTAAGCATTAAAGATGAGTCTCAAGTAGAATCTAGCGTTTCAGAATTCTTTCAAATGAAAGAGAAATGTATTTTGGAGATTTTTACGGACTATGATAATAATGTAAAGGCCTTTAAAGCGTTTTTCTAAGACCCTTTTTATAATCAATCTCACCCTTAACGAAATATAAAATGTTCAAACTTACACAACTATTAACGCTCTTATCAGCCTTCTTCTTTAGTAACCAATCAAACGCCCAATCTCTTAAAATTTTCGATGTTAAAGATTTTGGAGCCGTAGGAGATGGAGTAACCAATGACCAAGTAGCTATTCAAAAAGCCATAAACCAATGTGCTGGTACTGGTGGAACTGTAGTTTTTAAAGAAGGTAAGTTTTTAACAGGGCAGTTGGTTTTAGGAAGTGATATGAATTTGGCGATAGCCGAAAGTGCCACTATTTTGGGTATGATGTCTGATGAAGAGTCTGTTTATCCGCATCATTTGATAGAAACAGTTTATCCAAATAGAATGTTGCAAGATTGCCAACGGAGGTTAATTTATGGAAATCACGTTGAAAATGTCACCATTTACGGTAAAGGGACCATTGACGGACAGGGTTTTTATGAGCCTTGGATGAATGTAAAAGAACTGGGAACAGAGAAAGACAGACCTTCCATTTTAGCTTTTGTTGCTTCTAAAAATATTCAAGTGGCAGGAATTCGTATGATAAATCCAGCCTGTTGGACCCAAGTTTACATAGAATGTGACAGCGTTGTTATTTCTGGCGTTTATGTGCACACAGGTAATTTAACACCAAATAGAGATGGTATTGACATTGTAGATTGTCATAATGTTTTGATTGAAAACTGTGACATAAGCTCAGAAGATGATGGAATTTGCTTTAAAAGCGGAAGTGAATTTGGCGTTAAAAACGTGGTAGTAAAAGATTGTAAAATTGATAAGCTTAATGTAAGAGCAGGAAATTGTTTCAAACTCGGTACGGATGGTTTAGGCAGTTTTATGAACTTCCAAGTTTCTGGTTTAGAAATGAAAAATGCCTATCAAAACTCGGCCATCACCATTGAGTCTATGGACGGTGCGGTAATTGACAATCTAAATTTTGAAGATTGTACCATTTCTAATTGCGGGCAAGCATTCTTTTTGCTCTTAGCAGATAGAAAAAGAACTGTTCCTGTACGAAATCCACGAATAGGTAGCATATCAAACATAAGTTTCAAAAACATCACAGGAGACAATTTTACGCAGCAGTACCCGTCCATAATTACTGGCGTAAAAGGGCATAATATTCAGAATGTTAGTTTTGAAAACGTTCATTTAAAACTGAAAGGTGGTATTTCAGAAACTAATCAGACGGTGATGGAATACGACGGAAAATATCCTGAAGGAAGTTATTTTGGCAATACCAACGCTCATGGCTTTTTCATAAGACACACTGATGAAGTGAAGTTTATAAACTGTAGCATCACTACAGAAGATAAAGACGCAAGGGAATGGCTTATTACAGAAAATGTAAAGTCCGTTTCTGTCAAATAATAGAAACAAAAAAAGCCATCTAGTTTCCTAGATGGCTACATTAAATATTTGAAAGAATTCTGTTAAAACTTCATACCTATGGTCATGGTATTAATAAACGTTCCCGTTACTCCCTGCGTATAATTAAGCCCTATCGAGGAATTTATACCAAAGTTAAAACGGTCAATATTGATTCCTAAGCCACTCTGAACCTCAAAACCGAATACGCTCTCAAAGTCATTTTCCATGTCAACTCTTTCTGGGTCGTAGTAACTGTCATAATAGTAATAATAGTAGTCGTCTTTTACGTAAGAATATCTCAAGGCAGGTCCAACACTCCAAGTTACCGTTCTATCCATTCCGAAAGGATATAATTTAAGCGTGGGGGAGATCCCAAAGCCTTCATAACCATTTGCCTCAAAATAGTATTGAGCAGGTAGCTGCCAAGCCATTTTATTACTAATCTCTCTTTCGTAAGAAACACCAATTCCCATAACGCTACTTTCAGAATAAGCTCCAATCACAATAGGTTGTAAACTTAAAATTTGAGTTGGTTTTTCTTTAGCCACTTCCTCCTGAGCATATAAAGCCGAAGTAGAAAGGATTCCTAATAATACAATTATTGATTTCATGTTTTTTTATTTAAAATCTAATTCCCACAGACATGGTATTAATAAACGTTCCCGTGACTCCTTGCGTATAATTAAGCCCTAAAGATGAGTTAATACCAAAATTAAAACGCTCAATATTGATTCCTAAACCACTTTGAAGTTCAAAGCCGAAAACACTTTCATACTCAGTATTGTCATAGCGAGCAGAACTGTAGAAGTTGTCATGAGAATAATAATAGTAAACATCTTTGAGCAAAGAATAACGCAAACCCGGCCCCAAGCTCCAAGTTACTGTTCTATCCATTCCAAAAGGATATAGTTTAAGCGTAGGAGAGATGCCAAAACCTTCATAGCCAATTCCTTCAAAGAAATACTGAACGGGGAGCTGCCAAGCCATTTTATTACTAATTTCTTTTTCATAAGAAACACCAATGCCCATTACGCCTTCTTGGGCATAAGGTCCAATGACTATTGGCTGTAAACTTAAAACTTGAGTAGGTTTATATTTAGCTACCTCTTCTTGAGCATGTAAAGATGAAATAGATAGGATTCCTAAGAATAGGAGAATTAATGCTTTCATGCGTGTATTCATTTTTAGTAAGATGCTGAAAAGCTAAAAAAAGTTGGTTTAGAAATACTAAATATTTAGAATAAACTTAATCTTCACACTGCTTCGTCTTGCTCAGGCAAAGAAAAAGAGCCACAAATTGATTCTTCATTCCGTGGCTCTTCAGAAAAGGTTTAAAACGAACATTACTTAGCTTTCGATTTCTCCCACTTGTCCACAATGCCTTTCAGGATTTCGTCAGAAACGCCAAAAGAATTACCAGCTTTAGCTCGAGGCATAAAATCGTCAATGTATTTCTGACTAATAGTTTCATTGTCGCCGTATTGCTCCCTAAGTTCATCTAATTTGGCATGCATTTCCTTCTGGATGTCAGCGTAGGCTGGGTCGTCATAATAATTATGCTGCTCTAATGGGTCTTTTTTTCTATCAATTAGCTCCCAATAATCTAAGTCAAAGTAATAATGAATAAGCTTATAATCTTTGGTTACGGCAGCATAATGTCGATTTACATTATGCTCTGACGGGTGCTCGTAATAATGATAATAAACCGCATCTCTATCCCAGTTTTCTGTATCACCAGTTAATACGGGTACCATACTTTTTCCTTGCATTTCGGCTGGTTGTTCTACACCAGCTACATCAAGGAAGGTCTGAGCAAAATCAAGGTTTTGAACCAATTCATCAGATACGCTACCTGCTTTTACCCGATTAGGCCATGAGACCAAAAGAGGTGTTTTAAAACTCTCGTCATAAACAAAACGCTTGTCAAACCAACCATGCTCACCTAAGTAAAAGCCTTGATCAGACGTATAAACAATGATGGTGTTATCCATCAGGTTGTTTTCTTCTAAATAATCTAAGACACGCCCCACATTCTCATCTACAGACTTTATGGTACCTAAATAGTCTTGCAGATAAACTTGATATCGCCATTTGGTTAAATCTTCCTTAGTCATTGACGGATAACGTTCTTTTAAATCAGTACTTCTCTTTTTATAAAATAAGTCAAAATTGACCTTCTGAGAAGAATCTAGTCGGTTATAATAACGGTCAAAACCCGATTTGTCAAAGGAACTCATTTCTTCTAAACCTATTTCATCCATAGTTTCAGGATATATCTTTAAATCATAAGCCCAACCCATATTTCCACTAATGTTCATTTCGGCTGCCTTTGCTGCTGGCATACCTTCATGGCTGTCAAAAAGTGTGGCAGGCTCTGGGAAAGTTTTGTTGGTAAATTCTTCCATATGACGCTCTGCCATAAACCATGAACGGTGCGGAGCTTTATGCAGATACATGAGCATAAACGGTTTTTCTTCCTCTCTTTCTTTATCTAGCCAGTCTAGCGTCATATCAGTAGTGATATCCGTTACATAACCTTTTACGGTAACCTTACCTTCCTTTTTAGTGATGAAATCAGGATTGTAATAGTCTCCTTGACCAGGTAGTATTTTAAACTCGTCAAAACCTTTTGGATTGTTGCCAAAATGAAGTTTTCCAAACATGGCAGTTTGATATCCGGCACCCTGCAATAATTGTGGGAAAGTGACATTGGTAGTGTCAAAAGGATTGACATTATCTACTTTTCCATTCATGTGTGAGTGCTTACCTGTCAATATTGTGGCTCTAGAAGGTGCACAGATAGAGTTAGTAACACTGGCATTGGTAAACAACATTCCTTTCTGGGCAATTCTGTCAATATTTGGTGTCTCTATTAGTTTATTGTCATAGGCTGATATTGCCTGATAGGCGTGGTCATCAGACATTATAAAAACAATGTTTGGTTTCTCTGTCTTCTTTTCCGATTCACAAGAAAAAGTAAATAAGACGGTACTTAGCCCAACAAAAAGGAAGATTCCCTTACGGGCAATTTTCAGGTATTTCATTTTGTAAAGAGTAATAGGTTGATTTTAAAGCTGGCAATTACGAGAAATACGAATTATAGACAAAGCGGGTTGTGGATAATGTTCGCTAAAGAACTAAACAATGGAAAGAGATTCTTAAGTTTTACATTTTCTAGTAGTAGTTTTTATTAAAATCGAAGTAATACAGTTGGGTTTTGATTTGAAATACTTTGCTAATCTAATAATTTGACCATGAATATAGGGGTTGACTTAGGGGGGACTAAAATAAAAGTTGGAATAGCAAGTGAAGGTTTAATTCTTGAGCAGAATACAGCCCTTTTGCTCCAAAAAGATTCCTTGTCTTCCACACTGAAACAAATAAAGGATCTAATAAGGCCGCATGTTTCTAAGAATATCAATCAGATTGGGATTGGGGTTCCATCTGTAGTAGACACAGAAAGAGGAATAGTGTATAATGTGACCAATATTCCCTCTTGGGAAAAAGTGGCTTTAAAAGATATTCTTGAAGATGAATTTCATCTACCGACTTTTGTCAATAACGATGTTAATTGTTTTACGCTTGGTGAACATCTTTTTGGTCAAGCTAAGGGCTACAATACTGCAGTAGGACTAACTCTTGGCACTGGTCTTGGGGCAGGAATAATCATTGATAATAAGCTCTATAAAGGTTTCAATACTGGTGCAGGTGAGATTGGGCTTTTGAAATACCTTGAAAAAAACTACGAATACTATCTAGGTAGCTCATTTTTTGAGCGGAATTTCGGATTTAATGCACGCGAGGTATTTATAGCATCTCAAGATGGTAATAAGTGGGCACTGGACGCCTATGCTGAATTTGGAATGCATCTAGGGGCGGCAATTCAGGCTGTCATGTACACTTATGACCCAGAAGTGGTAGTATTAGGAGGCTCTATCAGTCATGCCTTTTCATTTTTTGAAAATACCATGCATGAAGGCTTAAAAGATTTTGAATTCCCAGAATCTTTGAAAAACATTAAAATATTAAAATCTAATAACGAGAACATTGCTCTATTAGGTGCTGCCGCACTGAGTAGGTAATCAGACTTTTTGAATCTCTTTAAATCAAGCTCAAAACAGAATGCAAAAAAACACATTTATCGTCGTCCTTATCTTCTTTATATTTTTTGTAATTTCTTTTCTGAGTAATATTCTTGGACCCATTATACCTGATATTCTAAATAGTTTTGACCTTGGCCTTGGTTTAGCAGGATTTCTACCTTTTTCGTTTTTTGTTTCTTATGGTGTTGCCTCTATACCTGCAGGTGTTTTGGTTGAAAAATATAAGGAAAAGAAGGTGCTGTTGTTGGCATTCTTTCTAGCTTTTATAGGAGCCTTGTTTTTTGCTTTAGTCCCTATTTTTCCTGTGGCATTACTCTCTTTATTCATTATAGGCACAGGTATGGCCATGCTTCAAGTGGTAATTAATCCACTTTTACGAGTTGCTGGCGGCGGAGTTAATTTTGCATTTAATTCGGTTATGGCTCAGTTGTTTTTTGGTGGAGCGTCTTTTCTTAGTCCTATGCTTTATTCTTATTTCGTGAAAAATGTACATGCAGGAGAATCAAGCAATTTTATCATTGAAACTATGAATAAGATAGTGCCACCAGATTTAACTTGGATCTCTTTATACTGGGTATTTGCCATTATCGCATTATTGATGATTTTAATTATAAAATTCATAAAATTCCCAGAGGTGGAGTTGGCAGATGATGAGCGAATTGATACAGGAAAGGCTTTTCGTGAATTGTTGAAAGACAAAAAAGTGATTTTGTTTTTTATAGGTATTTTTTGCTATGTGGGTACTGAACAAGGAATAGCAAATTGGACCTCAAAATTTCTTCAAGAATATCATGGTGTAGATCCGGCTACTTTGGGAGCCAGTGTTATTTCATATTTTTGGGGTTTACTCACAATCGGTTGTTTTTTAGGCCTTTTACTTCTAAAGATTTTTGATAGCCGTAAAGTGTTGATATTCTTTAGTTCAGGTGCTATTATTGCTTTGCTTTTAGGCTTATTCGGGCCACTTAATTGGGCATTGGTTTGTTTTCCACTAACTGGATTCTTTGCTTCTGTCATGTGGTCTATTGTTGTGTCGTTGGCACTTAATTCTGTAGCTAAGCACCATGGTACTTTGTCAGGCATTCTTTGTACTGGAATTGCTGGAGGAGCCTTTGTGCCTTTAATTATTGGCGGTTTGGGCGAACTTGTTGGATTACGTATGGCTATGTTATTTTTGTTGGTAACTTTAGGTTATATCTTAAGTATTGGCTTTTGGGCCAAACCTTTGGTAAATAATTCAACCATTAAAAACTGGAAAGAACTCTTTCATGTATAAAATTATTCTATTGATTGATTTTGCTGAGGAATATAGTAAAGACCTTTTAAGAGGAATTGCTAAATATTCTAAAGAAAATGGTCAATGGATTTTTTGTCGAATGCCGCTTTTTCAGAGAGAAACCATTGGCTTAGATGGCATTTTAGAGTGGGCAAAAGAGTGGGGGGCAAATGGCATCATCGGCCAGCTTTATAACGAGCCTGGTATCGAGAAGTTTATAGAAGCTGGAATTCCAGTTATTGCCCAAGATTTTAAGGAGCGATTTGAGGAAATTCCTAATATAACAGGGGCACACAAAGAGGCGGGCATTATGGGTGCCGATTATTTCCTAAAAAAGGGTTTCAAAAACTTTGCCTTTTATGGCTTTAAAGATATTGTTTGGTCAAGAGAGCGAGCTGAGGGTTTTGAAGAAAAAGTGGTTAAAAGCGGTCATAAAGTGCACTATTTTGAGCATGCCATGGCTCGTTCTTCTGAAGTTTGGTACTACAAGCCTAGTTCACTAAGTCAATGGCTCAAGTCTCTACCAAAACCTATTGCACTCATGGCCTGTGATGATAATCAAGGACAGCATATTACAGAGGCTTGTCGTCATTCGGGTATTAGAATTCCGGAAGAAGTAGCTGTTTTAGGGGTTGATAATGACGAAATGATTTGTTCATTTTCCGATCCACCACTTTCTAGTATTGGGCAAGACACAGAAAAAGGTGGGTATGATACAGCGAGGCTTTTACACCGAATGATGGAAAATGACATAGCAGAACACTATGACATTATAGTAAAACCAACACAGGTTATAACGCGACAATCAACCGATATATACTCTACAAACGATAAACATATAGCTACCTCCTTAATGTATATTCATCAGAATATAGATAAGAAATTACAGGTAGATGATATTGTAAGGCAGGTTCCATTGTCAAGAAGAGCTCTTGAAAAGCGTTTTTTAGCTATGACGGGTTACCCTGTTTATAAATACATCTTTAATTTGAGAATAGAGAAATTGAGCCAGAAATTGCTTGAAACGGATTTAAGCGTTTTTGAGATTGCTCTTGACTTGGGTTTTTCAGATACCAAGAATATTGCAAGACAATTTAAGCAAATCAAAGGTTGTACTCCCAGCGAATATCGGACTCAATTTTTGGCTTAATACTTTGTCAAAGCCTATTTGACTATAACTTTTTCCAGATTGTATCCTTTGATTTTAACTTTAGGTTCTTTGTCTCCAGTGTCCTTCTTATAGCATTTCACCGTTATCGTTTTGCTTTCTTTTGGCAAAATAGATATATAATTGTCTGACCAAAAAACTGGGGTTACAGCCCTTTGCGAATCAGCATTGATTAATTCAGCTTCTATAAAGAATGCAATATCATCGCTTGGGTTTGTTAGTTTGAGCGTTACCTCATATTCATCTCCTATAATGGAAACTTCTTTTGATGCTTCAATTTCAGTTTTTGTCAAATTATTAAGTGCACGGAAATCTGCATATTGCTTTTGCGGCGTATAAAACCAGTAACGCTGATTCCAGTCCATTTCATCACCTTTCGTAGCCAGCCAATAGAAATTATCTGCAATCAGTTCTCCTGATTCATTTTTAAGTTTTAAATCTAAAAAATACACTTGATTTTCACCTTCAAGTTCAGGGATTTTGAGGGCGTTTAAAGTACTATTAGTAGCCAAATCTGCAGTGATAGTTTTTTCAAAAACCACTTTAGAATTTGAGTCAAAAAGTTTCACATCAGCCGTGACATTTTGCACATCCGTTTGGGTATCATTACTCAGGTGTATAGTCTGGTCAAAATAATTATACATAACAGACACTGGATTTGCAGCCTTTTTGGTGCCATAATAAGCTCCTGTTGGCATTAAATAATAATCATACAGCTGCCAATAGAATTCTGGCCATGGCGAGTTTAACATCCATTGCACCACACCCGTTGAGGTAGGTCTATTCATTACATGCGACTCAAACATTGGTCTAATGGCCTCATAATTCATTATCTGTGCCTTAAAAGCAAGGTCTTCAAGGTCTTTTGGTTCGCCAAGTTTGGCATAAAGAGCTTTGAGATAAACGCCCATGGTATTGAAATCTTTTCGTCCAGAATGGAAGTTCCAGATTTCGTTTTCTGCAGGCCAGAGTTTATCTGCGGGTATCATCTTCTTAATAGCATCAATAGGAGGGATTTGTGGCCCAGGACCAACCTCAGAATTAAAGCCATAAGCTCCACCGAGCTCTTTGTCCTCGTACCAATATACGGGTGGTACATATTCGTAAGGCCCATTCATTTTCATTCCAGATTTTCCGGTAAGGTCACTGTCAAAATCACCTGCAGATACCAAAAATGGTCTTGTTGGGTCGTATTGCTCTAAGGTTTGTAAGTACCTTTTCTCTAATGAAGGTGCTGGCATGGCATCGCTTCCACCTGCCCAAGTAAATATACTAGGGTGATTTCGTAGCCATTTTACTTGGTCTCTAAAATAGTCTGATAGTAAGGTTTCTTCATCAGGGCTAAGTTTGACACCATATTTGGCCACATCTTCATTTATTGGCAAGTTTTCGTCGCCTTCGCTTTTCTCCAATACTTCGCCAAGGTAATCAGGCCATTCCCACTGACAGCTCCAGCCCACCATTAACAGTATGCCATTTTCATCACATAGGTCATAGATGTGCTGATTGTTACCCCAAACTCCTTCAAACCGAAGAGAGTTTAGATTCATTTCTTTCACATACCTAATTTGTGCAGCATCTTTTTCAGGCATGTATCTTAGGAATAAATCATCTACCCAGCCGCCGCTTTTTATGAGTACTTCTCTACCATTTACTTTATATCCACGAACATTTTTATCGTTCAGATATGTCTCTATTTTTCGAATGCCAAATTTGGTGTTTTCTACATCTTGCGTTACGACATTGTCGGTCAATTTCATTTCTAAAGCATACATATTTGGCTCTCCAAGTCCGTTTGGCCACCAAAGCCTCGGATTGCTTATGTTTAGTTGTTCAAATTCTTCTGGACTAAACTTTATTTCAGTTTTTTCATGCGGCTGAAGTGTTAATACTTTTTTGAACGAGATGTTTTCAATTGTACCATGCAGTTCTACTTTTTTAATTTCATCGCTGTGGTTACTAACTTCTGTACTTATAGTTACAGAGGCTTTACTTAAATCGGAGGTGTTTACATCTGGTGCCACAAAGCTGGCATCAATAGATACTTTTCCAGAGCGTTTTAGTCTTATTTCTCTGAAAATACCCATGTAATGGTCCGGTGGAGTAGGAGCCCAGTCTACAAAACCCATATAGAAATCGCGTACTTGTGGTGGGAATATTTCTACTAAAAGTATGTTCTCACCTGATTTAGCTTGTCCAGAAATATCTAATTCAAACTGTCTAAATGCTCCAAATAGAGAGTCTTTATGGGCTATTTCTTTACCGTTTAACCAGAAATTGGCTCTATAGTTTATCCCGTCAATCAGCAGCTTTAAATGTTCCGTTTTATTGTCAAAGTCATCCAAGTTAAACAAGTTTCTAAACCACCATGATGATTCAAATTGTTTTGATGGCACTTTAGCCAAATTATCACCCATGAAAATATCAGGATATTTGCCAGCATCCACCAAGGCTCCCATTACGGTATTAGGCACGGTAGTTTTAGTCCACTTTTCTACATCAATGGTACTTGAAGATAGTGTTTCGCCATTAGCTGATATTTCAGTAGTGGGTGCTATAGTCCAGCCTTGATTCAATATCGTTTCCCCAATTTTTTTATTGGAACTACAACTGAAAATGGCAAAACTAATTAGGAGTAGAGAAAGTGAACGAAGTGTATTTTTCATGATGATTGTATATAGCAATATAGAAGATTACTCTAAACTACTATCAATGGGCTATTTGAATCTGCTTTTTTAATTTGGGAATAGCCTAAAGTCGACGTCAACTAGTATTAAGAATAGGAAACTAGTAAATATTTATAGCAGATGAAAGATAAGAAATTGTGGTTTAGTATGCTTTTAGTGGGCATGTCCTTAGGAACGGCATGGGCTATTCGAGGTCAATTTGGACATGAGCAAGGTGCAGCCTGGGCAGGAGCTATTGGTTCTTTAAGCATTTTGTTGGTAGCCAAACGAGAAGATTGGCTTTCTAAAGCTTTCTCTGTTACACTTGCTGGAGCTGTAGGCTGGGGTTTAGGAGGAATGATGAGTTACGGAATGGTGGTGGGTTATGGACGTGCTAATGATTTTATTAATGTCTTTTATGGTCTATCGATGCTATTCGTCATTGGTGGTCTTTATGGCTTTATAGGCGGTGGATTTTTCGGTTTTGCACTTCTAAATCCTAAAAAAACGAAGGTAGAGTGGCCTAGGTTGATTGTGGAAATGGTGGTAAGTGGCCTTATTTTCTATTTTTTCATGATAGAACAGTTTGGCTGGAATATGACACCGCCAAGAGCAGAACATTGGGCTATTTGTTTCGGATTAGCTGTTGCACTTAGTACACATCTCATCAGAAATAAGCAGTATGCACCATTGCGAGTTGCGGTTTTTGCTAGTTTAGGTGGTGGTTTTGGCTTCGCCTTTGGTAATTTTCTTCATGTGTTAGGTCGTGTATCAGAAATAGATTTTAATTTCTGGAATGTAATGGAGTACTCCTTGGGCTTTTTTGGTGGACTAGGCATGTCTTATGGAGCTTTTACAGCTACATGGGAAACAAATGAAGAAGAGGAACTTGGGAATACTGAATTGCTATCATTATTAGGTGTATCGTTGCTTATTCCATTTATAGTTTGGCAACAATCTTTTACGTCTGACCGTATCGGTTCTATGCTTGAAAAAGTCAATTTTTCAAATTTGAGTTTAGGAGTCAATATTACTCTGTGGTTTTCTTTAGTCTTGATTTTAGCCTTTTCGGTGCTATCTTATAGAAGAATTAAAGCTTTAAATTCAGGCAAGTTTCCGTACGCAGAAATCAAGATTTTCTTTGTAGGTCTTTTTGCCATTTATATTGTCTTTTCTTGGCTTATCACTGGAGCATTTCTGAGTACTTATCGGATAGAGCAATACCTCTATTTGGTCAATTTTGTTGTCATTGTTTTACTCATCAACAGAGCTGCGGTCTCTTTTGATAATAGCAATACAAATCAGCTTAGTATGATTAATGTGAAAAGTTGGTTTTACGGACTTATTGGCGTCACCATTTTGATTGCCCTACTGGCCGTTGTTGCTATAAATACGCATGGGGAATTAGATCATTCTCAAAAGAGATTTGGAAAGGTGGAAACAAGTGTGAAATCTGAATAAACATTATGGCTTAAAGCCTGATTTTATTTAAGACAGATTTTCATACAGCAAATATTAGATGGGGGATAAGCCCTAATAAAAAGATATTATCGCTTTATATATTAAACACCTTTCAAAGTTTAGATGACGTGTTTTAAGTACTATTTTCCTCTATAAATAAAAGACCCGTAAGAATGTATTTTTACATCTTTACGGGTCTCTAGCTTATTTATTTGGGGGCTTAATGCTGCTTTAATTGGAGGGTGGTCAGATTAAATTAATAATGTGAGAGACATGTTTGAAAAGTTTATTCTGGAAGTTCGTCGTTAATAAACTTTTTAGTAATATTCTCAGCCAGAAGTTGATTGAAATATTTTTCAAGTACTTCGGCATATTCTTCAGACATTTCTGTATCTCCAATATTGGCCAGCAACTCTTTCAATTCCTCCTTAGAGATATTGTTTTTGATGAGTTTATCAATTAAATATGCTGGACGTGACGGTGTCATTTCTTGTGTATTTTATTCAAAAGCCTTCACAGGGCTGTTACAAAACTTTCTTACCATCAGTTACAAACACACGCGTGCTAACCGTATAGGTACCACCAGTTGGACCTTTGTATTTCATATCAACATAAAATGCTTGAAATCCTTTTTTAGGATATGCTTGGGTCAACTGGATATTTGGTAATTCTTTGAGCTTGATATTTTTGCTCATCCATAAATTATTTCTAAAGTCTTGGTCACTTGAAGTGGTATGCCACAGTGTTGCCCCAACTAGGTCATCTTGGGCTGGATTTACCAATAATTCAACACCATTACTTGTATTGTTTGTGGTCCATGTGCTCACAGGATATGTTTTGTCCACAATTGTGCTTGAAAAAAATGCTCTTAAAGCTTCAAAGGCTTGTTTACCACCACCAAGATCATGGCCGGCATTTGGCACATAGTGAATCATATTTTTGCCTGGAATTTCACCAAAATAATGTTTAATGGCATCCGCAGTCCAATAAGGGTCATTGGTTCCAATGAAAATCATTTTTGGCACTGTCATGTCTTTACGGTAAGAAAAAGGGTCTATCATAGTGGAAAGAGCCTTGCCATCTTCCGTTTCGGTTCCCTGTGGAATTCCTAATTTCACGTAATCTTCAATTTCAGCACTGTATTCGCCATAAGTGGTGTATTGATAATTTAAAGTAGCTGGCATGTTGAGCATATCTATCACCATTGGAGCAATGGCTTTCACGCGTTTGTCGTCAATTGCGGAAGTTAACCAAGTGGTCCAGCCTCTTTTTGAAGCTCCTGCGATGACAAAATTGTTGACATCAAAATTTACTTTTTGTTTCGAAAATTCCTGTATTGCATCCATACTCCTAGTGGCAGATTTTACCATAGGAAACAATAGTGGCCATGAGTAATCTTTATCTTCTTTAAACTGGTGAAAGGTGTATGAAATTAGAGCATCTTCTTTCAAGTTTCCATAAAGTGGTTGGTTTGGTACTTGCCTAATAAGAGCTACTACCGCTTTGCTCTTTAAAGCAGTTTGTGCTAAAGGCATCCAGAGACCATCTGAATTAGTCCAGTTCGGTTGTTCTTCTTTGTTTGAGCCACCAGTAATAAAGAGTAAGGCTCCGTCGTAAAGTCTATCTTTAGGAATAAATATAGTTAGCTGATGTCGCCATGTATATTCTCGCCATTTCTGTGAGGTTAGAAGTAGATGATATGCTGTCACATTACCTAAAACAGTAGAGTCTTTTAACTCCCAGTCATAGGTTTTGTCACCATTGTTGATATAACTTTTTAATGCTGTTTCAGGTGTGATTATTTGGGCGTAAATAGTATTGCTAATAGTTGTTATTAGCAATAAACTAAGTACAAGTTTTAGAACACTCTTTTTCATTTATAAGGATTTTAAGAGATTATTTCGATTGAGGTTTCGGACTTTCTTTTATTAACTCTAGGGCTTGATTGATGTATATATCACCAGTCATTTCGCCCAAACTTGTTTTGCTGACATACTGATATCTTTTAAAACTATTAAAATCTTCTTTTGTCAGAATATAGCCAAATGCATCATTTGCCAAACCAAAGAGAAAAGGATATTCGGTCGGCATTTTACGTTTCAAATAAAAACCAATGTTAGGTAAAGCCTCACCAGGTATGGTGAGAATTTGAGCAGGACCGATGTTGATTAAATTTACTTGGGTTTGAACATGGTTTTCTTTGGCAAATGAGTAATTCAGAGGTGAGTTCTTCAGAATAAACTGCATTATTTCAGACTCTATCGGTATTTCTAATTGTTTAGAGACACTAAATAGCGATGGGTTTTCAAGGAGAGCTGCGTCTTCAACGATTCTGAGGGACTCATCGGCTAACAGTTGACCAATTCTAATGCACTCTTGCCAAGTATTGGCTTCTTTTCCATTTCCTAAACGAGTGTCGGCAGTTACCATTCCGCCCTGTGCTCCATTTAAGAATATGGCCATTCCACCACCTTTACTCTCTATTCTATCATAAAGGGGACCGCATAAGTCAGGACTGAGAATGCCTCTACCTGAACCTAATACCTCTGGATGAATGGCATAATTTACTAAAGTTGCTATTTTTTGACCTTTGTTTTTGCCCGTAGTTGCAATGGCCTGAATTACGCCACAACGTGGATCATAAAGTTCAGGAGCATAGTAATTATAAGCAATTTTGCCTTTGGCTTCGCCTACAGCAATTTTTAAAGAAGCGGGTTCAAGATTCTTGACGGCCTCATTTACAGCATCCGCTATTTGTGTAACACACCAGTCCAGATATTCTAAATCAGCATAAGATGTACCTGTTTCGTCTGGAAAACCATAAGCATCTGGTGCACTGTGTGTATGAGTTGCGGCTATGATTATATTTTCTGGTAAGATGTCTTTAATTAAAGCACGAGATTTATCACCTAATACTGAAGCCCATCCTAGGTTATCTACACTTACAATCGCTATACGGTTTTTACCGTTTTCTAGCACTAGGGCTCTTGCAAAAAGGTCTCCTCTTTTTTCGGTAGCGGGCTTGGGTTTTCCAATTCCACCAGATACTGGCAATAATGGGTTTGGTGTGATGATTCTCTTAGCAGCTCCTACTTGAAGTGATTGAGCAAATACTCCGAAGGATAAAAAGGTGAGGGCGAACAAAAAAGCGTAGAAAACGGCTTTTTTAGGGAAATAGATAAACATAGAAAAGTAATAATAAGGTGGAATGTATTCTGACTTAATACAGCTTTGATTTTAAAAATTGGTAGCTTCAATCATATCCACTACCAATTTTATAATCAATCAAATTTTCGGATTTAAAGGTAACAACATGGTATTACCAAGGTTTACCTGTCCCTTGATTAAGCCAAGGTTTAGACCAAGCACTATTCTTTCCATCTGCTTGAGAGAAATTTGTGACCTCTAATTTATCTAAAGCAGCACTGGCATTTGCACTATTGATATTTATTTCATCTTGCATGTAATAAAAACGCAATGGTAAAGCTTGTCTTTTAGCAGCTGGACCCGCCTTAAGTGCAGGAAGTCCTGTTCTTCTAAAATCAAACCACGCTTCGGTGGCCGCTGTCCAACTCGATATCCATTTTTGTTCCATAATTTGCTCCAAAGAACCATTATAGGCTACACCCTCATTTGCGAGGTAAGTATCAGAGGAGTTTCCTACACCCCAAGTGTTCATTGAGGCTTTCACACCAGCTTCATACATTGCCTTGGTGTCTCCAGTAGCCCATCCTTTTAATGAAGCCTCTGCCAAGATAAAATTAACCTCTGCAGCTGATATTAATCTAGCTTTTAACAATGGGCCAGACGCTTGCTCATACATGCTGTTTAGGAAGGATACATGCGGGTTGAAAGATGTTTGACCTGGCGTTGGGTTAAGATTATATGCCGACGGTAATGCCGAAAAACTTGGTGGCAAGCCAACATATTCAGGGTCGGTATCTAAAATAGTATTTCCAACTTTATCTGGCGAAAGTAATCGCTTTCCATCTACTATTTCGTCAGTTCCTGCAGGTAAGGTTTCGTCTACTACCAAAGGTACTTGCACTTTATTGGCCCATACGGCTATTCTTGGGTCTTCAAGGTTTTGTAGGGTCTCCACTAACGTAGATGCCATTTTTATTCTACGATAGTTACTTCCACTCGCATCATAAACTGTATTTGCTGGCCATGAAGTTCCGCTACTTGTTCCTGGGAAACTCATTGTGGCATCATCAGAATTTGAAAGAATGATTGGGTACTGGGCTGCGTTTCCAACTATTTTCTCGATTCCAGCTTTAGCCACATCAGGTTTTTTTTCAGAAATTCTCATATAGTATCTTAAAGCTAAAGAGTTGGCCATTTTTCTCCATTTGGCAGGGTCTCCATTATAAAATACATCCACATCACTAACTATACTTGAGTATTCACTTTTTGACTTAGAAAGTAAGGTATTTGCTGTTTCTAAATCGGCTAATATTCCGGTATAAATAACCTCTTGACTATCAAATGCAGGTAAGATATTTTCTGTTCCACCTATTTCTCCTTTTAAGGCATCAGTATAAGGAGCATCAGACCAAAGGTCTGTAATAAGACCAAAATTGAAAGCCTTCATTACCAAAGCTACGCCCTGATGAAACTCAAGGTCTAAAGCCACTGCTCTGTCATAAAACAAGGCATTGTTTCTAAGTATGTCATAATTAGAACTCCAACTTTGGCTAGACCAGTCATAATCATTGTGACCTGATGACCAAGCATCTTTCTGCGTATGCTGTACCACTCCAGCTATGTCCTGATAGCCATAGTTTAAGTAAAGCTTAGCTGTTTCAGTCAAAATTGTTGGCATTATCAGGTTAGGATTCACCAACTCAGGCTGAACACCATTTGGGTTTATATTTACCTCTGTGAGATCTTCACAAGAAAAGAACGAACCCACCAGAATAAATAGAACTATAAGATTCTTATTTTTCATGATTTTTAAAATTTAATGTTTAAAATGTTAGATTCAGTTTAAATCCAACTGGAATTACCCAAGGGGTTACATTGTATCTTTCTATACCTTGCTTAAACTGAGTACCCGCTTGCGAGTTCGCTTGAGGTTGGAAAGCCATTTCTGGGTCTATACCTATATTAGCTGCCGTCCAAAGTATGATGTTTCGGCTATAAATTGAGAACGAAGCATTCTGTAAACCAAGCTTTTCAGTTACGCTTCCTGTGATATCATAAGCAAAAGATATTTCTCTAAGTTTGACAAATGAAGCGTCAAACAAAGCAGCTTTTGTAAAACTCCATGGGTAGTTGTCTCCATATGGTATATATTTAGTACCAGCTCCCCCAAGGTTTTCAGTATAACCCTCTATTTCACCGTTTTCGTTATATGTAGCCAAAACACCAGGATTGAATACAGCATATGGATAAGTGTTTCCACCATATTCGAATGGAAAACCACCGTATTCTGCGGTAGGCCCACCTACAATATTGAAATCATTACCATTAACTATAATCATGTCATTTTCATTGGCAACCAAATAGTCACGAAGAGCATCACCCGTCATACCATTAGGATTAATAAGGTTGTCTAAGAATCTTTGAGATTTAAGATCTGATTCCCCGTATCTATATGTTTGAGAAACAAAATCACCACCACTTCTCCAGTCAAAAGTCATATTTAAACTCAATTTCTTATATGTCAATGACGTTTGCATTCCTAAAATGAAATCAGGATTGAAATTTCCGATTTTCGTTTTAGTATTATTGGCATTAATGTCCTGCCATGAGCCATCTGAGTCTAATATAGGGTAACCATAATAAGGAGAAGACTTATCTTTAACAGTAACTAACTCACGGTCATAAATATCACCTATTTCTTCACCCACATAAGTCCAAGCTCCACCTTTTGCATCTGTCCATAAGGTGTAGAAATCTAAACCTTCAGAAAGACTCTTGATAGTAGTTGAGTTTTTGTAGAAATTGGTTGTCAAATCTAGTCTCCAGCCATTTCTTTCAAAAGGAGTACCTCCTAAAGTCAACTCCAGACCTTTACTAACTAATAAACCGGCATTGATGTTTTTAGACGTATAACCCGTTGAAGAAGGTAGTTTAGTTGGGATAATCTGGTTTCGGTTATCTACTCTATAGTACGTTCCAGAGAACCTAAGTTTATTTCTAAACATGGTAAGATCTACACCAACTTCATATGAAGTAGAAATCTCAGGCTTCAAATCAGGTAAAAGGATAGTACCTGATTTTGATAATCTAGTAATACCGCCCCAAGCTTCATTGTTGTCCAATGTATTTATTAAAGCATATGGGTTGGTGTCATTTCCTACTTGTGCCACACCACCTCTCAGTTTCAACATATTTATGGCATTTGATGAAATAGGGAAGAGTTCGTTAACAAGTACACTCAATGAGGCCGATGGATAGAAATATGATCTGTTTTCTACCGGTAGTGTACTTGACCAGTCATTTCTAGCTGTCAAATCCAAATAGATCATATCCTTGAAACCAAAATTTGCAATTCCATAAGCACTGTAAACCACTTTATTCAAGAAACTACTCGCATAAGTCAAGTTAGATGGTGCAATGTTTTGCAATGTATATAGCCCAGGTATTACCAATCCTGTTTCGTTTCTGCTGGCATTACTTACATCAGTAAATTTAGAATTACGAGCGTTACCCCCTGCCGAAACTGATAGTGAGAAATTCTCTAAGCTCTTATTGTAAGTTGCTAATACGTCAATATTTCTTTCGTATCTGCCCAAGTTTATCAATCCATAGGCTCCACGTTGTTCTTCAGTGTAGCTAGCTCCAATTTTGGTTTCTCTGGTTTCTTTGTAAGTATCTAGAGCATACCTAGCCATCAGGTTGATATTTGATGTTAATTGATAGTCAATTTTCATATTACCAAATAGTCTATTCCTTTCAAATGCATTATTAACTTCGTTAGCCAAAAAGTAAGGATTGTTGAAGTTGCCAATTGACTGTGATCTTTGTTGAAGCCCCTCTTGCCCAGGAACCCAATAATCTTTAAGTTCTAAAATGTTAATATGCGGCGATACGGCATAAGCCCATTGGAGCGGATTAGAGCCTCTTTCACTAGCTGGACGATTGTTTGAGTTGTTTCTGCTGAAATCCAAAGCAGTGCTCAAACGAAGCTTTTTACTAACATTTATGGTAGTATTCAAAGCCAATGAGTTTTTGAAGAGATCTGAGTTCGGAATAATTCCTCTGTTGGCCATGTTTGAATATGATAGTCTATAATTCATCACATCATTACTATTCGCCAGCGAGATACCGTTTGTAGTTGTAATCCCAGTTTGAACAAAATTTTCAACATTATTAGGATAAGAAACCAAAGGAGACGGAACAGGGTTACCGTTGGCATCTAAAGGGCTATTCCATTGAATTGCATTATTTCCAATGTCCAGTTCAGGACCTGCTCCTCCAGCAGAACCTTCATCAATATATAGCACACCACCTGGGTAAGGGTTATTGTCCGGAGTAAAAGGTAAAATACCTGTAGCAAATTGTGAATGCATATCCAAAAACTTGTAAGGCTTGTCAAAAACAGTGTTTGTGGTTACATTAACTGTCATTTTACCGTTTTTTGAACCATTTTTTGTAGTGATAATCACCACACCATTACCTGCTCTAGAGCCATATAATGCCGCAGCACTAGGACCTTTCAGAACAGATATACTCTCAATGTTGTCAGGGTTTAAATCTGATATAGCATTTCCGTAATCTACTCTGTTGTCCTGACCAATTTGGCTCACATTATTAAGGGTATTAATAATTGGAACACCATCAATCACAAATAGAGGTTGATTGTCGCTAGAAAGTGATTTGGCACCACGGATTACCATACTTACAGATGAGCCAGTAGCACCTGTGGAATTGATACTAACACCAGCTACTTTACCAGACATACCATTTAGCACATTCTCGGTGGTAACTCGGTTCATATCTTCTCCGTCTACTTTGGCAACAGAATAACCAAGAGACTTTTCTTCTCTCTTGATTCCAAGAGCAGTCACCACCACCTCATTTAGTGTGGAAGAGTTTTGCGACAGTGAAACGTTAATTACGCTACGAGTTCCAACCGGTATCTCTATGGGATTATAACCCACAAAGGAAAAAATCAGAACGGAGTTGGCATTATCGACGTCAATCGAATAAGTTCCGCTCGCATTTGAGGTGGTACCTTTGAATGTACCTTTCAACACCACGTTTACACCAGGAATAATAGAGCCGTCTTCTTCGGCTGTAATTGTACCGGTAACTGTCTGGGCCTGTGCCAGAACAGGTGAAAAACAAAGTCCAACTATTACGGTCGTAATAAATAAACGCCGTAACATACGATGATAAGTAGAGCGTAGTTCCATATTGTTTATGTTTTAGAATTGATTATACTCTTAATACTTTTCTAGTAAAAAAAAAGGCTATTCAATATTATTTTAAAAATAATAAATATTCATATTTTGTCATTAGTCGCAGTTATTTATGCCTTTAAAGGCGAAGAGGAGCCACAAAGTACTTGTAGTGAAGTATTAAAATACTTTAGATATAACTCAAAATCAGAGTTGCTATAACAAAATTTTGAAGTAACGGTACAGTGTAGATGTTCTATTCCAAATACCATTAAGAAGTTTAAAGACCTATTATTTTTAGGCTTATAATAGTCTAATCACAAAAAGGTTTTGGAACCTTTAATAGGCAGATGACATGTCAATATTTAATCTTAAATATTGTTTTGCCTTAACTAGTTGATTTTTAACCGTATTCTTTGAAATTCGCATTATCTCAGCTATTTCCTTGTATGATTTCCCTTCCTCTAAAATCAGCTGTAAGATCCTTTTTCGTTTTGTGGGAAGCGTAGTTATTGCAGAAAGCAGCATGTCTATTTTTATTTCTTCTACATCAACATCCGTTTCCTGGCTTTCTTTTACTTTTATCAAATACTGGGCAAGCATTTGCTCGTTTTTGTCAATTTTTTTCAAATGATCAAAAGCCATGTTTTTTAAGCAAGTATAAAGGTAGGCATTGAAGTTTAATTCAGGATTGATTTGGTCTCTCCGATGCCAAATCTTCACAAATACCTCTTGGAGCATGTTTTCGGCTTCCTCATTGTCTTTTACAATAGAGGTTATAAACCGTAACCCAGGTTCTCTGTAGTAATCATATAATTGTGTAAATGCCTTAGAATCGCCTTTGGCAACTTTCTGAATTATTTCATTTAATGTTTCCATGATAGCTAGAGATTATAGTAAAGATTTACTCGAATTATCTAAAAAAAACAGCAAATATGAATATTCTAGAATTTACAGTTTTACTTCTTTGTCAATATTATAATACCAAATAAATTATATTGTTGATGACAGAATTATATGTAATTCCTAAACTTTCAAATGATGCTTAGATAAATTCTGTAATAAATTTGCAGCATTTCTGATAATAAACATTCGCATATTGCGTAATTAATTCCTCATTTTACGCAAATGACCTGAACTATCAACTTTTATCGAGGAAACCAGATTGATTCCTTTATATAAGAAGCTATTTCTTGATATTATCTTAACTGAATCAAAACTTAATGGTGTTGATGGAAGCCTAGTCAAAACATTTTAAGCTTTTATAACCACATGTAATTAAGCGAAATCCATATTAAATAATCAATGAATAGTACCAAATCTCATAAGTGAAGTATTAATTTATATTTGTAGACGTAACCTTAGCAAAATGAATTATAGTAAAAGTTGGATTTTAATCTTGTTATTCTTGACTTCTGGGGTCGCTATTTCTCAGGAAGTTATTACTGAGGGAAAGGGACTAGTTAGTTCAAACCTAATTTTTACTCCTCAGGCTAAGCATGTACATAGCAGCAGCATTGTAGATTTACCGAATGGCGATTTTTTAGCGGTGTGGTTTTATGGAAGTGGAGAACGTAAGTCTGACGATGTACAATTAATGGGGGCTAGGCTAATAAAAGGTGAAACGGAATGGAGCGAACCTTTCAAAATGGCAGACACTCCAAATATTCCTGATTGTAATCCCGTACTTTTTTTGAATCAAGACAAAAAACTATTCTTAGTTTGGATAGCTGTTCAGGCCAATAAATGGGAACAGTCTATATTAAGGTATAAAACCACCATAGATTACCTTAAACCAGGACCTCCAAATTGGACTTGGCAAGACAATATATTACTAAAGCCTAGCGATGATTTTGCAAAAGAAGTTGTGAACAAATTCAAAGAGCAACCAGATGGGGGCAAGGGGTGGTCAGAATATGCACCCAAATACGATGAAATGATAATAGAAGCCAGTGAAGACATCACTAAAAGGAGTATTGGCTGGATGACCAGAATCAAACCTTTGGTTATGGATAATGGCAGAATAGTGCTGCCTTTGTACTCTGATGGTTACAATATGTCTATGATGGCTATTTCTGACGACAAAGGCACTACATGGAGGCCAAGTTTGCCTTTGGTGGGTCGCGGGCCTATTCAGCCTGCTTTGGTTCAGAAAAAGAATAAAAACTTGGTGGCTTTTTTACGTGACAGTGGTGATTATCCTCCTAGGGTACATCTTAGTGAATCTTCAGACCTTGGAGAGACTTGGTCTATGAGTGTAAAAACTAACATTCCAAATACAGCAAGTGTAGAAATTCTTGCTCTATCTGATGGACGTTGGGCTTTTATTGGGAATGATTTACCTGATGGTAGAAATAGATTAGTACTGTTTTTGTCGGACGATGAGGGCAAAACATGGAAATGGAAAACCAGCCTAGAAAATGTAGAGCCAGACAATGGTGGCTTTTCTTATCCTAGCTTAATACAATCATCTGATGGTTTATTGCACATTACATACTCGCATCATTTACCAAATGATAATAAGTCTATTAAATACGTAGTAATAGACCCAGCTAAAATTTAAATACCTTTTACTTAATCTAATGAAGCATCATTATTTGTTCAAAGCAAAAGTGTTTTAAAACCTTATCAAATATTTTATTGCAAACCTTTCAAATAGTTTATTAAATTCCTCTAGTTTTGGAACATGAAAAATAAATCATCTTATACGACTGTCTCTAAGCCATATTCTGTAAAGAATATTTGGAACAATTGTATGTAAGGATGATATAAAAATATTGTTATAGTTTTTATTTAATCCAGCCCATCAGCTGGATTTCTTAGTTTTTAGACCATGTTAAAAAAATCAGTAGACTTATACTTAGAAGCTTTTAGAGGACTTTCAAAAGAGGTTTGGTGGCTTGCTTTGGTTACTTTCATAAATAGGGCTGGAACCATGGTTTTACCTTTTCTTTCAAAATACTTGAAAGAAGATTTACACTTCACATACGGTGAGGTAGGTTGGATTATGGTCTTTTTTGGGCTGGGTTCCTTTGTGGGGGCTTGGTTAGGCGGAAAATTAACTGATAAAATAGGCTTTTATAAAGTGATGATTTGGAGCTTTTTATCGGCTGGTGTAGTTTTCGTTTTGATTCAGTACGTCCAGAGCTTTTGGGGCTTGTGTTTTGTAATATTCCTTGCCATGACTTTGGCAGATATGTTTAGACCAGCCATATTTGTATCTTTAAATACTTACAGCAAGCCTGAAAACAGAACAAGGTCGCTTACATTAATAAGGCTTGCCATAAACTTAGGTTTTGTTATTGGACCTTCTGTTGCAGGCCTAATTATCATTGCACAGGGTTACAGTTTGTTATTTTGGATAGATGGTTTAACCTGTATTGTCTCTATTCTGTTGTTTACATTATTAGTAAAAGAGCGTAAAGCTCCAAACAAGACCAAGGAAGAGATAAAACTACTAAAAGCTGGTGCTGCTGTATTTAAGGATAAAGCCTACTGGATATTTTTAGCAATTAGTTTTTTGATAGGCGTCGTTTTCTTTCAAATTTTCACCACGTTACCCATTTATCATCATGAGCAGTTTGGGCTAACCGAATTCCAGACAGGCCTGTTGTTTTTTCTAAATGGTTTTATAATAATCGTTTTTGAAATGCCGATGGTAAACTGGATTGAGAAAAAGAAAATACCTGAGGTCAAACTTATATATATCAGCTCTATTTTAATGATGCTGGGCTTTGCTGTTCTTATATATCAAGCATGGGTAGGTATTCTAATCATTAGCATGGTACTCATAACCTTGGCTGAAATGGTGGGCTTTCCGTATACCAATGCTTTTGCCATGAAAAGGGCAAAGTCAGGAAACGAGGGACGTTACATGGCCTTGTATTCTATGGCCTTTGCTTTAGCCCATATTGTGAGTCCAAAACTAGGTTTAGATTTTATAGCTCTTTATGGCTATCAGGCAAACTTTATTTTAATATCAGTAATGGGTTTAGTCTCTATAGGGCTTTGTCTATGGCTAAGAAGAACTTTAGAAAATGAAAAAGCTCTGGAGTTAAGTAACTAGCAGTTTTCTGATTCCTTTTTACTACGAGCGTCTCCTAGCAAAGAACCTCTTTTAAAAGCCTTACAAGCAGCAGGAGTATTTCCTGCTGCCTGTTGAGCCTTTCCTATGTAAAAATAAATAAACTCAACTTCCGGATTGCTCTCTTCTACCTTATTGAAAATCTTGATTGCGGCCGAGTTTTCTTCGTTTTTCATTTTCAAGACAGCTGAATTCCGTAAAGCGTACGGATTTTCAGGAAACAGTTTCAAAGCTTGTTCTATATATTCTGAAGCCTGCTTGCTGTCTCCGTTTTCTAAGAGATTAAGAGCATGAGTATTGATAAATGTAATTTCATTTGGCTGTTCCTTAATCGCCTTTTGAGAGTATATCAAAGCTTCGTTCCATTCACCTAGCTGAGCATAAGTGGCACTTAAATTATTTAGAGCAAATGCAAAGTTCGATTTCTCAGAAATGACACTTAAGAACATTTCTTTGGCTTCTTCATAGTTATTTTGCAGATAAAAAGCATAACCTAAATTAGTCTTAGTTTCTAGGTTACTTGGAGCAATATTTAGCGACCTTTCAAAATCAGCAACAGCATTACTTGGGTTAAAAGTTTGAAGGTAGAACTTGCCGCGTAAATCTAGAAACTGGGCAGAATCAGCATAAGCCTCAGCCAATTGATTTAATAAGTTTTCGCAGGTCTTATTTTCACCAAGTAGGAGTGAGGCATGAGCTAAGTTTAGTTTCGCTTGACCAAAACTATCATCTAGTTCCACTGCTTTTCTATAATCGTTTCTCGCCTTATCTATGTTACCTAATTTCTCAAAACATAAACCTCGGTTATTATAAGCATCGGCAAAGTCTGGCACCTTTTCTATAGCCTCTGTAAAAAGCTCCATGGCTCTTTCCGTTTCATTTTTTTTGAAATGAAAGTTGCCCCGTTCAAAGAACTCCGCTGCTTCTGTCTTATTTTTGTTGCCGCAGGCTAAAATTATAGATGCCAAAACCATAAAAGAAGCCATTTTAAAGCTCTTTTCAATAATATTCATACTTATGCGATTTGTCAAAGAAATTCCTAATGCTTACTGTAAAACGTCCTTATACATGTTTAACAACAAATATATCATAAAGTTTGAAGCAGGGCTTTTAGAACAGGTCTATAAAGTTTCAGAAATGGATGTAAGTGGAGATGAAGAAGTTTTAGAAATGATGACCGACGCCTTTTATGCAAAGGTTATTCAGCGTTTTAAAGACATGGCAGAGGATTTTGGTAATTTATTGGAATACTAATAAACCGAATCGATAGCATTTTGGTCATAAGTGAGTTTGATATCGAAATAGGCATATATTTGTTGATTCACTTTATTCCAATCATTAAAAAAGTAGAAACCTTTGAAAAAACTTCTCTTAATTATATCTACGTTTTTCTTTACTAATTGTAATTCTCAAAACAAATTCGATTTGGATGAGATGTTGAGAACAGAGCCAGATTATATAGTTGTTATGAAAATTGCAGCCCATATAAACCAAAAATCAAACCATGGAGAAGAAATGGAAAAACTTAACCCTTCCCAAAGAATGTTGATAATTGTGGAGAACCTAGAAAGCGAAATTAATAACGGTGGATTTGACCAATTCTACTTGAATTCAAGTGGCGACTATGCCAATGAAACTGTCGATATTTTAAATAAGATAGGAGCAATAAAAACCGCTAAAATAGTAAAACAAGCCAATGATGAATTCCCGAATGGCATTGTTCCAAAGGAAAGAGGCAAAAGATTAGAAATATTAGGTTCAATTAGTAACGAGACATCTGAAAAATGGAATAAACTAGATTATATCTTTTATGGACAAAATAAAGATTTTGAAGAAATTGATATAGATAATTTACCCGCCCTACTGATTGAGTTTATAAAATTGAACAAATCGGACTTTGAAAATTAATAAAATTCTTATCGTCTAATTTTAAAACATAGTTAAACCATTCCTGAAAATATTAAAAGGCTCATGAAACTTAATTCACGAGCCTTTTGAATGAAGAATTTAGAAAATTACTTTCCTACAAATTTCTGATACGCCTTTTCTTGTTCTTTGTTCATTTTGGTCATTTTTTCTAAAGAGTAAGACTTTCTCTCGTCTTTCTGAAGGTCAATGGTAAATTCCATTTCTACCCCATGTCTGTTTACCACTACTACCATTTTCTCTCCCACATTTTTAGATAGAAGAGCATTCGCAAAGTTGATATCTTTATTACCATCAATGCTTACTACTTGGTCGTTTACACTTAATCCAGAGTGGTAAGCACTTCCTTCGCTACTCATTCTGTAAATCATGCCTCTTCGTTCAGTAATACCTAAATATGGCTTTTCTCTATCCTCGTTATTGTCAATTACCTTAAGACCTACTCCTTTATAAATTTGCTCATAATCTGGTCTTTCAGTTCCTGAAACATAGTTTTTAAAGAAATAATCTAAGCTACCACCATGAATTTCTTCTACAGCCATTTGAAACTCTGCATCAGTATATCCACGACCTAAGGCTTTGTAATATTTGTTATAAAGTAACTTCATAACATCATCTAAAGATTTTTCAGCTTTAGTATTTGCTATAATCTTAGCATTTAAAAGAGCCGCTAAAACACCGCCTTTTCCATAATATGAAATTCTGGTATTGTTTGAGTTCTCGCTTGGTCTGTAATATTTAATCCAAGCATCCCATGAAGCTTCCGTTACCGCTTGTATTCTATTTCCCGGCGTACTTTCTGCACTTGATAATGCACCTGCCACAGCTTTAACTACATCTTCATCATTTATAAGACCAGCTCTATTCAGAATAATTTCCTCATAAAAACTAGTAAAACCTTCTGCCACCCACAGCATGTGTGTGTAGTTTTCATTTTCATAATCAAACGGTCCTAAAGCCACCGGTCTAATTCTTTTTACATTCCATAAATGGAAATATTCATGAGCCAACAGGCCAAAAAGACCGATATAAGCTCTTTCAGAACTATAAGCAAAAGGAGAAGTTTGACAAGTAGTAGAATGCAAATGCTCCAAACCACCACCTATTCCTGGCTGATGATGCACTATAAATAAATAGTTTTCTAAAGGAGTTTCTCCTACTACAGTCTCCGCTGCTATAACCAAGCTTTTATAATCCTTTATCAGTTTTTCTTTGTCATAATTTAATGGAGAAGAGCTATACATGGCAATTCTGTAAGGAATTCCTAGAGCTTCAAACTCTAAAACTTCATGGTTCCCAATTTCAATTGGGCTATCTACCAGTGTATCAAAATCCTTTACTAAGAAAGTGTTTTTTGATGTCTCTGGAAGAGCTGTAGAAATAGTAGACCATTTCTCATAAGGATAAATTTTAAGGTCTGCCTGACTTTTCATTAATTCAGGAACAAACATAAAAATGCTAGCTCCATTTAAATAACCATGACTGGCGTCAATAAAGGAAGTCCTAACGGTCAAATCAAAGGCATAAACCTTATAACTGATTTTTACATCTTCAATTTGGTCAATATCAATCTCCCAAGTGTTTTTGTTAACCTTTCTAAAATTCAAAGGTTTATTTTGACCATCAGTAGCTTGAAAATTTTCAACATTTCCAGCATACTCTCTTACTAAATATGAACCAGGAGTCCAGACAGGCATCTTTACTAAAAGACGTCTTTTATCAATAATCTTCGGATTGGTTAAAACATTGTTTATTGTCATACCCACTTCAAAAAAGTGAGTTTCTGGCTCAGGCATTCTTAATTCATAAGAAATGGACTTAGTATCTTGTGCATTTGAAATGAAACTCACTGCAGATAATACTATCGCAATCAGCATACTAAAGGCTATTTTTCTTCTCCTCATAAATATTATATAGTTGATTTTTAATTGTTGAAATATTAAGATTACAATTTTAAGCAAAAGCTTACGTTAAAACGGTAATATCAGCAAGAAAACTTAAAACCAAAAAAAGCTGCATATTGAGAGACATCTTTCCTAAATTTGGTTTTTAACACTATCACAGAATTCGCTTTTCAATGAAAAAAATCTTTTTGATTGCTTTTTCTTGTATTCTATACACCCCTCTAGTTTTTTCTCAAAACACTTTAAGTTATACAGAAACTGAAGCCCATTATAATGCTGGGGTTGAGTTATTTGAGAAAAAGGCCTACTCGGCAGCTAGAAAAGAGTTCAAGAATTACGTCGACCTATCTTCAGGTTCTATTAATCCAAATAAATTCAACATCGCCAATGCCGAGTATTACTCAGCTGTTTCGGCTTTGTACACTAATTCCCTTGATGCCGATATTGAGGTGCACAGGTTTGTGCTTAATCATAGTGAGCATCCTAAGGCTAAAATCATTTTTAGCGACTTGGGCGAAAATTTCTACGAAAAAGGTGATTATGCCAAAGCCGTAGAATATTTGTCAAAGGCTATTGAGTTTAGGCAAGATAACATTGCTATTTATGAGCTTAGGTTTAAGCTTGGCGTAGCTTATTATCAAATGGGAGACTACAATAAGGCTTTGACAGAATTTAACTATGTCAAAAGAACTGTGGCCGAAAATGCCATTAATGCTGCATACTATGCCGCGGTTATAAATTTTCAAAATGAGAACTTTGACGATGCATTAGTTGACCTTCATAGAGTTGAAAATGTAAATCCTTATAAAATTGAGGTTCCTAACTGGATTGGTCAAATTCTTTACAGACAAGAAAAGTATGATGAACTTTTGGCGTACGCCGAACCTATAATCGCAAATCCGAATGGAAGAAAAACGGATGAGATTTGTATGGTGGCTGCAGAAGTTTTGTTTTTTAAAGACGAATTTGAGAAGGCAGCCCAGTATTATGACCGTTTTAAGGTTTTAAGAAGAGGTACTGTAGACCCACAGCTAACTTTCCGTCATGGTTACAGTCTTTACAAAACAGAACAACATGAGAAAGCCATTCAGGTTTTCAAACTAATTGCAGACAGAGAAGACGAACTGGGTCAGCAAGCCGCATATTATTTAGGAATTTCAGCATTAAGTACCGGCGATTTGAATTCTGCCATGGCTGCTTTTGATTTTGCAAGAAAGACAGATTTCGATTTAGAAATTAAAGAGGAAGCTACTTATAACTATATCAAAGTTCAAATAGAGCAGAATAATAACGAGACTGCGATCACTTCATTAAGAGACTATGTGACGGCTTATCCAAACGGAAAATACATTGATGAGGCCAACGAACTCATGAGTGAAGTTCTTTTTGAAACCAATGATTACGAAAAGGCTATTGGTTACATAGAAAACCTAAAGAGAACAACACCAAAAATTGATGAGGCTTATCAGAAACTTTGTTACGCTCAAGCTGTAATTGATTATAACGGAGAGAATTTTGAAAAAGCAATCACTTACTTTGAAAAAGCAATAAGTAAACCTGTTGATAGAACCCTGGTCCAAAATGCTAAGTTTTGGAAAGCTGAATCAGCCTATGCGGCAGATAAACCAAATGTAGAGTCGCTGTATAAAGAAATTACTTCTAGTGGTACTAGAGAGCAAAAAAACAAGAGCCTTTACAGTTTAGGTTACATCTATTATAATAATGAGCAGTACGGACAGGCTTTAAATTATTTCAAAGACTTTTTATCTTCTTCAAGCTCTGCCGAATCACAACAGAGTAGGGAAGATGCACAGTTACGAATAGCGGACTGTTACTTAATCCGTAAAGATTTCAGAAATGCCTTAAATAGCTATAATGAAGCTTTAGAGAAAAACAGAGCAGATAAAGACTATGCTTTATTCCAAAAAGGAATAACACTAAGCTTTATGGGAAGAAAAAGCGAAGCTCAAAGCACTTTTGACCAGTTTGCTAGAATTCATGAGAACTCAAGACTTTTTGATGATGCTCTTTTTGAAAGAGGAAATCTTGAATTAGAAAAGAATGACTATTTATCTGCCATCACCACGCTTTCTGAAATGTTAAGAAAACGACCAAGGTCTGTTTTGGTACCATTTGCTTTATTAAAGAGAGCTTTGGCGTACGGTAATGTTGAAAATTATGATAAAGCCGTTTCTGATTATAAAATTCTAATTAATAGATTTGGAAACCATGAAACCGCTAACGAAGCTTTAATAGGCCTTAGAGATATCATGAACCTTACTGGTAGAAGCGAAGACTTTGCAGATATAGCTGATGAATACCAAAAGAATAACCCGGGTAGCTCTTCTGCCGTGGCACTTCAGTATGATGCTGCAAAGAACCTTTATTATACCGAAAAGTATTCTGCAGCCATTCCAGCGTTAAAACGTTTTATTCAAAACAATCCTACAAACGCCAATGTCAAAGAAGCGAGGTATTTAATAGCAGAATCATACTATTTTTCTGATGACAATAAAAGTGCCTTACCATATTTTAAAGACGTAGCGGAAGATGGTCAGTCACAGTGGGCAGCCAAAGCTGCGGTAAGAGCAGCCAACATTCAGTTTGATGCTGGTGACTACAGAAACGCCGTGAGCGACTTCCAAAATGTATTAAGCTCTAGTGATAGCAAAAGAGACCAAGTGGCAGCATGGGAAGGTTTGTTCCAGTCTTACTATTATTTAGGAGACTATGAGAACTCTATTAAATACTGTCGTGATGCCATTTCAGATGGAGGCGGTGTAGTTATTGGAATTAAAAATAAGGCGGAACTTTATATAGGTAAATGCCATTTAAAGCGTCGTGATTTTACATCAGCCAAAGCACAGTTTGAAAAAGTTATAGGCATGGATAAAGACGTAAATGGGGCAGAGGCCAAATACTTACTTGGTGAGATACTATACGAGTCAGGTAAGTATGAAGATGCCATCAAAGAGATGCAATCTTTGGCTCAAGACTTTGGTGATTATGTGACTTGGTATGAGAAAGCCTTCTTATTAATAGCAGACTCTTATGTAGGCCAAAAGGATTATTTCATGGCAAAAGCTACCCTGAACTCTATTGTAGAAAATTCAGGTAATCCTGAAACAGTAGATATAGCTAAAGCCAAACTTAAAAACGTTCCTAAATAATTAGAATTTAAGCAAAAAGATGAAGTTTAATTCGTATAAAATAGTGCTTTTAATACTTTTGAGTATACCTGCTTGGTCTCAAAACAAAGGAATAGGTGATGAAGAAATCACTATTACCAAAGAAAGAAGCGTTGAGTTACAAAAAGCAAATAGGGTTTTTGAAAAGATTCCGACAGAGGAAAAGACACCTACCAAAAGGAAAATGGCTTATACTTTTTTTGAAAAAAAGCCAGTAGGCATAGAAGAAGTAGAGTTTACGCCAAATATAGTTTCTCCGGTTGATGACAATAAAAGAGGGAGAACGCAAAGCTCTGGCTATCCTAATTATTTTAAGGTGGGAGCTGGAAATTTTGGAAGATTCTATGCGGAGACTTTTATTAATTCAGACCAAAGTCAAAACTTAGTTTTTGGCGTTCATGGTTTACATAATTCTGCCAAAAGAGGACCAATAGACGGTCAAAATTCTGGAATTAATGTTAGCCAGATTAAAGTAGATGGAAAATATAATTCAAACGGTTTTGAGCTTAAGGGTAATTTAGGTTACGAGTTTAGGAAGTACCATTTCTTTGGATATGATACCACTATTAACTTCAGACCGGAGGACTTTAAAGAGCAAATTAAGCAAACTTTAAATATTGTAAATTTTGGTGTTACACTTCAAAATACAAATGCAAATTCTATTATTGATTATTCGATAAAAACTAACCTTAGAAACTTAAGTGATAATTATGAGGCTAAGGAACTAGAATGGGGAACCCAGTTCAATGCAACTTTCCCTATAATTGAAAATACGGTAACAGCCATGATAGAAGGAGAGGCTTATTTAACTAATAGGACAGATTCTTGGGGGGGAAGTGAAGTGAAAAAAAGAAATTTATTCAGAGTAACTCCTTCTTTTAATCTAGACTTTAATCAATTTAATGCTAAGCTCGGCTTTAAAGCAGTCAATGAATATGATCAAGTTACTGAAGTCAATAAAACTAAAGGCTTTCCGACGGTAACCCTGACGTATAAAACACCTGGTTTATATTACTTCTTTGCAGGTTATGATGGTGATATTATTAGAAATACCCTTGGATCTATGCTGGATGAAAATGCTTGGCTTAAACCAGAGGTATCTATATTAAACACCACAAAAGACCAAGAGTATTTTATAGGTAGCCGAGGTGATTTATTTTCAGGTTTGAATTATAATTTCAAAGCTTCTTATGGCAAGTTTACTGGGCTATATTACTTTAATATTTCATCAGATAACAATGACACCGAAGCTTTAAGCAAATATGATATTTCCTATGATAATAACCAGTCAGACTTTGTTAATATATCAGCGGAATTAAATTACCAGCCAAAAGAATTTTGGAGAACTAATTTAACAGCTGATTATTGGTACTACGAAACTTCTGAAGATTATACTAAGCCTTACCATAGACCATCTTTTGAAGGGCGATTAGGAAATACTTTTGTCATTTCAGAGAAAATAGTCTCGAATATTGATTTTTACTATATTGGAAGTACATTCGCAATAGACCCTTTTACCAAAGAAGATGTTAAACTACCTGCCATTACAGATTTAAATGCAGAATTTACCTATCTTTTTAGCGAGCAATTTGCGTTTTTTGTAAAACTGAATAATATAATTGGAAAAAATTACCAGCGATTCTATAATTACCCACAGCAAGGTTTAAACTTTCTTGTAGGAATTAATGTCTCTTTATAAAAATTAGGCTTTCTATAAATGATAAACTTTGATAAGCACTTAAAAGAATTATTATATGAAGAAGATTTCTTCATAATTCCTAGCTTAGGTGCCTTTATTGCCTCTTTTACACAAGCCGAAATTACGGATGGGGGACAGTTGATAGAACCGACTAAGTCTTTTGACTTTAATGGACTTTTACATGCTGACGACAATGATAAGTTTATAAATTATATAAAGGAGAAAGAAAATATATCCAAAGGTGAGGTCATAGACCAATTGAAAAACTACTTGTTACGTTTTAAAAGTGGTTTAAACGATAACGGCAAAATGATTTTGGCAGATGTATGTGCCATTACAGTTTCAGACCAAGGATATTTAGAAGGTAAATTTAATCCTGAGCTTAACTTTTATACCAAACCAAGCTTTTCGGAACCAGTGGTTCCAATTTCTACTTCTCAAAAAATTCAGGAAGAGATAAGTCAATATCCACAAGTACAAGGTGAAGAACTTACTGAAGAAGAAGAAAACACAGAATATACAGGTGATTTAGAATATGAGGAAGAAAATCATAACAAATGGCTGAAATATTTACTCTATTTGCTTCCTTTATTATTGATTTTTGGAGCCTTATACTACGTTATTCTTTATAAACCATTTGAGACAAAAACTACTATAGCAGGTGAGGGGCAGCAAGAAAATTTGGCAATAGAACAATCGGCAGAGGCTAAACCAGATTCTATATATATTGATGCCAACGGTGAAATTGATGAAAATGTGAATCCTCAAGACGTAGTAGATGAGATAAAACAGGGCTTAGAAGAGCAAAAGGGAACAGCTAGGTTGAAAAGATTTGAAGTTTCCGCTGGTCTATTTGATTTAAAAGAAAACGCCGAAAAACTCGTTAAGAGAATGGGAGATGCGGGGTTTGATGCAGAAATAAAGTTAGTTAATGGCATGAGAAGAGTATATGTTCCCGTTAATGGAATAGAGGCTGCTGAAGCGATGTCAAACAGAATAGAACAATTTACCGGAGATAAATCCGTTTATTTTGACGAGAATGGAATTAGTAATAGATAATAAAGAACACCAAAAGAAAGCACTGATGATCAGTGGCGGACTTTATATTTTATGTTTAGCTGCCTTACTTTTTTTTAAAATTTTGTATGAGCCAGCTGAAGAGCCTATAGCTATGGGTGTAGATTTAAACTATGGCTTAGATTTAACAGGCTATGGCGATATTCAAACTACAAATAAGGCAAATGCCTCCAGAAATAACTACGACGTAAAACCTGCTGATAAAGCAGATGCTCAAAAGGCTGTAAGCAAACCACAGCCTGCTACACCGCAACCTACCACTAAACCGGCACCTAAAAGTACACCTCAAAAAGCAACACCAGTTATTACATCAGAGGCGGAGAAGTCTCCGGTGGTAATGAAAAAGACACCTACCAAAACTACTTCTAAACCTGCTAGTACTGCTCCTTCAAGACCAGCACCAGCAGCTAAGCCAGCGGCTCCAGCCAGAAGTGTAGATACAGGTTCAGTAATGAAAAAGTCTGGTTCGGGTAGTAACTCTAATGGAACTACAGGTACTAGAGACGGCATAGGAGGAAATAGTAATGGAGATGGAGCACCAGGAACGGTAGGTGACCAAGGAGACCCAAGAGGTACACCAGATGGCAAAAGCCTTTATGGAAACCCAGGCTCAGGTGGGTCAGGAAGTTCTATTTCTGGATTAAGTGGCTGGAACAAAAAAGCCTTAAATCCTCCTAAAGATTCTTCCTCAGAAACAGGAACAATCATATTTGGTGTAACAGTAGATGATAGAGGTGATGTTATTTCCATTCAGGTAAAACGCTCTACTGTGAGCCCTAGTGTTACTAACTATTACAAGTCATATATCCAGCGTAGTTTAAGCCGTTCTCTTTCTCCTCAAGGAACACCTCCTAAAAGGTCAAGCGGAACAATTACTATTAATATTACCAATTAGGTTAAAGGCTTAGTATTTTTGCGAACATTTTTCGCATAGATGAATTACCAAGAAACCGTTCAATATTTGTATGCCCAGTTACCTGCATTCCAAAATGCAGGGGCAAAAGCCTTAAAACCAACCTTAGCAAATATTACTTCTTTCTGTTCTTATTTGGGTAATCCCCAAGACAATTTCAAAGCTATTCATGTGGCCGGAACTAACGGCAAAGGGAGTTCATCTCACATGTTAGCATCGATATTTCAAGAAGCTGGTTATAAAACTGGTCTTTATACTTCGCCCCATTTAAAAGATTTTAGAGAACGCTTTAGAATTAATGGTGATTTAGTTAGTCAAAAGTCTGTCATAAATTTTGTAGAAGAACATCAAGAATACATCTCAAATCTTAAGCCTTCATTTTTTGAAGTAACAGTAGCCATGGCCTTTGATTTTTTTTCAAAGGAAGATGTTGATATAGCTATCATTGAAACCGGCTTAGGTGGTCGCTTAGATTCTACTAATATTATCAATCCCATTTTATCACTCATCACCAACATTGGCTTAGATCATACAGATGTACTTGGTGACACCTTAGAAAAAATAGCGTTTGAAAAAGCAGGAATTATAAAAGAACAAGTGCCTGTAGTTATTTCGGAAAGACAAGCAGAGACAAGTCCAGTCTTTAAAGACGTAGCTTTAGTCAGAAATTCCGAACTTATCTATGCTCAAGACCTATATCAGGTATACCAAGAGAAAGGCTTCGAATTAATAACTAAATACCTAGTTGAGTGTTTTACTAATTCTACAAAAGAAGAGTATGATTTGGACTTACGGGGTACTTACCAAAAGAATAATTTAATAGGAGTCTTAGCAGCTATTCAAGTTATTAACAAGAGTACATCTTTTAACATTAGCAAACGTGCTATTAGCAATGGCCTTAACAATGTAATTAGCAACACTGGTCTAAAAGGAAGATGGCAAAAGCTTTCTGAAAGTCCTTTAACAATTTGTGATACTGGCCATAACGGCCATGCATTTAGTTTTTTAAAGGATTATATATCAGTACTTAACGCTTCTAATATTCACTTTGTATTGGGCTTCGCAGCAGATAAAGATTTAGAAACGACACTTGGAATACTGCCTAAATCGTGTAATTATTATTTATCCGCCTTTAATTCACCGCGTTCTAAGACTAAAGAAGAACTTAATAGCATTGCTATTTATTTTAACATTACTAAAGTAGCTTGTTTTGACAATGTTAACGCAGCAATACAGGCAGCCACGGTAAAAGCAAAACCAGGAGATTTCATATATATAGGAGGCAGCACATATTTAGTTGCCGAAATAGAAAATTTATAAACAGTGTCTAGAAGAAAACGACATCGATTTCAGCATAATCAGGAAGCCAGAAATGTCATAGAAAAAGGTAAACCACTTTATGATACCATTAAAGGGAAGTGGAATGAAGTACATTTTGAAAAAGCACAGCCTTTAGTCTTAGAGCTAGCATGCGGAAAGGGAGAATACACGGTTGGTTTGGCTGAAAATATTCCTGATAAAAACTTTATCGGAATTGATATCAAGGGTGATAGAATAGCTCGGGGAAGTAAAAGAGCTCTAGATAAAGGATTGACAAATGCCTCTTTCCTTAGAACTGGGATTCAATATTTGGATGAGTTTTTTGAAGATAAGGAGGTTCATGAAATATGGCTTATACACCCTGACCCTCAGCCTAGTGAGAAGCAAGAGAAAAAGCGTTTGACTAATCAACACTTCCTTAATATTTATAAAAAGTATTTAAGAAAAGACGGTTTATTTCGTTTAAAGACTGACAGCCCTTTTCTGTATGAGTATAGCCTGGAGATGCTAAAGAACGATCCTGATTTTGAGGTATTGACTTATACCAATGACCTATACAATTCCCCATTATTACAAGAGCATTATGGTATTCAAACTCATTATGAGCAGCTTTGGGTAGAAAAAGGGTATACCATTAACTACATAACTGCCAGGCTGAAAGTTTAATTAGCACCTTAGCATTCATAGAAAAGCCCCATCGTTAAAATTAACAATGGGGCTTTTAGTATTTAAGTGCTTATCTCTTACTTCTGGATAAGACCAGCGAAATATTGAACAGTTCTCACTAATTGAGAAACGTAAGACATTTCGTTATCATACCAGCTAACAGTTTTAACTAATTGCGTATCGCCAATAGTTTGAACCTTAGTTTGCGTAGCATCAAATAAAGAACCGTAGCTAATTCCGATGATATCAGAACTTACAATTGGGTCTTCAGTATAACCGTAGCTATCATCAGAAGCAGCTTTCATAACAGCGTTAACTTCGTCAGCTGTTACTTTCTTATCTAATACTGTAAATAATTCTGTTAAAGACCCTGTGATAGTAGGTACACGCTGAGCAGCACCATCTAAAACACCATTTAATTCAGGAAGTACTTTACCAATTGCTTTTGCAGCTCCAGTAGTATTAGGAACAATGTTTTCAGCAGCAGCTCTTGCTCTTCTTAAATCTTTTGGATGAGGACCATCTTGCGTATTTTGGTCGTTTGTATAGGCGTGAATCGTGGTCATTAAACCAGTTTTGATTCCGAAAGCATCATTTAATGCTTTGGCCATAGGAGCAAGACAGTTAGTAGTACAAGATGCACCAGAAATAATAGTCTCAGTTCCGTCAAGTGTTTTATGGTTAACACCAAAAACAATCATCTTAACATCACCAGTAGCTGGAGCAGAAATAACTACTCTTTTAGCACCTGCTTTAATGTGAGCAGAAGCTTTTTCATCAGAAGCAAAGAAACCTGTACACTCTAAAACTACGTCTACATCATGGTTAGCCCATGGAATTTGAGACGGGTCTCTTTGAGAATATATGTTTATTTCGTCACCGTTAACGATGATACTTTTATCTGTAGCAGTAACCTCTTGTCCAAAACGTCCCTGAGCTGTGTCATACTTAAGCAAATGTGCTAAACTTGCAGGATCTGTCAAATCGTTTATCGCAACGATGTCAATCCCTTTCATGTCATAAATCTGGCGATAGACTAATCTTCCGATTCTTCCAAAACCATTAATAGCAACTTTAATGTCATTCATTTCTTATCGTAATTTTATGGTAAATGATATACAAAAATAGCACTTTAAATCTATAAGAATAGTGTTCTCCAAAAGTGTCAAGTAGTTAGTGAAATAGTACAATTTATTAGGCTTGATCAACTACCCCTCAATGATGCTAATTTAAATAGCATCCGTAACTGTAATCCCGCTTTGTTAATGTGGGCTAGGGGAGTGACCCTCCTCCTTAATCCGCGTTCAGCATATCTCTGTCGTATTCTATCTCATTTATCAAATTTCTTATTAGTTTTGTTTTTAAGGAAATCCAAATATTCTTTGGTCAGAAATAAGTCGAAAACGAGAAAATAATTTTACTCAGTTTCACGGATTGTAAATGACTAGTAAACAGTTTTTTGAGGTTTTATTGTTTAAGTTTTACTTTATTAGGAAATATTATAGAAACTATTAGAATGACAGAAAAAAAAGAATTGATTTTAAGTGCTTGGGATGATAGAGAGTTACTTAAGAAAGAAGAAGTAAAAGAGGCCGTCAATTGGGTGGTGGAAGAAGTAGATAAAGGTAGATTGAGAGTGGCTGAGCCCGTAGATGGAGCTTGGGTTACTAATGAATGGGTCAAAAAAGCCATTATTTTGTATTTCCCTTTAAGAAAAATGGTCCCTCAAGAGGTTGGCATTTTCGAATTCCATGATAAAATGGATTTGAAAACTAATTACGCTGAGCAAGGTGTTAGAGTTGTGCCTCCAGCTGTAGCTCGCTATGGTGCATATTTAGCTCCAGGAACTATACTTATGCCATCTTATGTAAATATTGGTGCATATGTAGATGCGGGAACAATGGTAGACACTTGGGCAACCGTAGGTAGCTGTGCTCAAATTGGAAAAAATGTACATTTAAGTGGTGGAGTTGGAATTGGTGGTGTATTAGAGCCAGCTCAAGCATCTCCGGTCATCATAGAAGACGGGGCTTTTATAGGTTCTAGGTGTATAGTGGTTGAAGGTGTACATATTGGGAAAAGAGCCGTTTTAGGTGCTGGTGTAACTATTACCAAGAGTTCAAAGATAATCGATGTTACAGGAAGTGAGCCAGTTGTTTATAAAGGATTTGTACCTGATGACTCTGTAGTAATACCTGGGACAATTCCTAAATCGTTTCCTTCAGGTGAATATCAAGTACCATGTGCCTTAATAATAGGAAAGCGTAAAGCAAGTACAGACCTTAAAACGTCATTAAATGATGCTTTAAGAGAAAACGACATAGCTGTTTAAGTTCGAAGTGTATTGTACTAGCCCTTAGGTGGGTAATAAATAGAAAAACCTCGCTGTAATAAGCGGGGTTTTTCTATTTCTCGAAATTAAAAAGCTTCAGCTCCTTAATTATTGTATTTATAGGAAAGCACTATAAGTCATTGGAACCCCAAAAGACTTGCTGTTTGTGATACAAAGATATGTAAATTATATATTAACTTCCAAGCATGTATTACAAATAAGTTTAATTTTTAATGAAAAATATGCTGACTTGATTCTAGATCGCCAACCCCTGAAGTGATACATTTCTTGAATATAGCTGAAAAATATTAAAATATAAACTACTGTTTAAGAGTGTAATATGAATTTTGTGCTTTAAGATACACACTGTCGAAACTTTACTAAACAATTGTAAACAACGCACAATCGAAATAATTAACAATAGTAAATTATATAGTTTGGGTTTGTAAATTTTATGCTTTACATTTGTAAATAAATAGAGAAGTATGTAGCCTTTAATTGTTAATCAAAGAGTAAAAAATGGAAAAGAAAAGTATAGAATTAAATGAAAAAATCAAGCAAATAGCAGAGCACCTAGGCTACACGAGTTCACGCTTTGCTGATCATACTGGCATTAGCAGACCTGTAATGAGCCACCTTTTTGCTAGTAGAAATAAAGCAAGCTTAGATATTATACAACGAATACTTATAAAGTTTCCAGACCTAGGAATCGATTGGACTTTTGATGGTAATCATCTTGATAAACAATTGCTAAATAAAATAGCAGAACAAGGGAGTGTGTCTTCTGACTCTAATGCCATAGCCGACAATGTACCTAAAAAAAGCATTGTAAAAATTGTAATCTGTCATACCGGGGAAACTTTTACCGATTATGAGTCAGCTGGACTAAGTGAGGCCCTGATGGCCAGCGAGCCGCATAAAGATTCCTCTGGTGAGCCTATAGATAAGATTATGGTATTTTATAATGATGGCACTTTACAGGAGTTTAAACCTGCTTAAAATACTTAGAATAGATTTCGTTTGTATGATTTAGATATATGCTAGTCATAGGTGTACTTTTACTTACATAGATAATTCTTTATACTTAAAACTAATCTTATAGTTAATGTAATGGCTTAAGTTTTTGTGTAACGAGTTTTGCCATTGAATAATACTAAATACGATATTTTCAATTATTCATGAAAGTTATATAATATATATTATGTTAAATAGAGTTATATGAGAAAAGGCTATACATATTTGTATAGCCTTTTCTCTCTAAGATATTATGAATAATCTAACCCAAACTATTTACACTGTGTAAGTACATTATTTAGGCTTTTTAGATTTTCCTCTATTTCAGCAGTACCAGGTTTGATTCTATCGCAAGCATCAAAATACGGTTTAGCTTGTCTAAACTGCTCACAAGCCTTAGCTTCAATAGCTGCACCTTCTTTCTGATAAGTTTTCATATCCATTGCATCTACTTCCTTTTTAATCTCAACGGCATCATTGAAGTAAAACACTGCAAGGTTAAAGTTACAGTCATAGTTATCCGGATCCATTTCCAATACCTTTGAATAAATATCTAAGGCTTTCTGATTTTCTTCTTGATTGTCATAAAGAATCCCAAGATTCAAAAGGTTGTTAGTATTAGTTGGGTCTGAAGCTACAAGGTTCTCCATATCTCCTACTGCCTCATCTAACATTTCGTTTTTGATGTAAGTATTGATAAGCTCACCTTGAATGTCTTTATCACCAGTATCTGCTACACCTCTTTTAAGCCAATTAATAGCTTCTTCAAGGTTACCTTTTTCTTTTTCAATTACACTTAATGTGTAATAAGAAGCTGCATCTCTACCATTAGCAACATCGATATACTGTGTAAATGCCTTAACAGCATCGTCATAATTTCCAAGTTGATTTGAAACAATACCAGCATAAAATGTTGATAATGTATCAGCTGGCTGTACTTCCATCCCAATTAGGAATAATTCAACAGCCTTTTCCAAGGCCCCTACATTATAGTGGGCTACTCCTTGATTCATAACAGCACTGTACATTAAATCGCCGGTCATAACAGCTTTAATGTCTTCAGTATTATCTCCATCTGTATCTAGCTCTTGTGCTTTATGGATGGCATCCCAAGCCTTTTTTGCAGAGGTAGAGTCTTTACCACAAGACGTAGTATAATTAGCATATCCTTCTGCCAATCTAATCCATGTAGTTGGTTTTAATCCTCTTTTAGCATGTTCTGAACTTTTCAACATTGGCTTAAGAAGGTTCTCTTGAGTTTGACACTGTGCGTCATTTGCCAAGTCCATTACACTCTGTGCTTGAGAAAGCTGAGCAGTTACAAGGAATGACAATGCAAAAACTATTTTTTTCATCTAGGTTTATTTAATTTATCACTTTATTTATTTGTCCTTTTGACATGAAACCCATCAAATAGTTTACATGTTAATCGGGATTTAACACCATTTTAACAATTTATTCTTCTGTAGGAGGAGTCTCTACAGTGCCCTCTCCTTCTTCAGGATTCAGCTCATCATCCTCAATCTCATCTTCTTTCACTATTTGAGTAACGGATGCTATAGCATCTTTATCATTTAGCTTAATAAGTCTAACACCTTGGGTAGCTCTTCCCATTACTCTTAGGTCAGAAACACTCATTCTTATCGCAATTCCCTTAACGGTAATTATCATAAGGTCATCCTCATCGGTTACCTCCTTAATTGCTACAAGTTTTCCTGTTTTCTCTGTAATGTTCAAGGCTTTAACACCTTTAGCACCTCTTGATGTTATTCTGTATTCATCAATATTAGAACGCTTTCCGTAACCATTTTCAGATACCACCATTAACTGAGTATCTTCTCGGCTTACCGTTACCATTCCTATAGCACTATCGCCTTCGGCTAATTTGATACCCCTAACACCGCTTGCTCCCCTACCCATTGGTCTGGCAGCAGTCTCATGGAATCTTACAGCTTTACCAGCACTAGCGGCAATAATAATGTAATCGTTACCATTCGTCAATGAAACATCCAATAACTGATCATCATCTTTAATATTTATCGCAATAATACCATTGACACGTGGTCTAGAGTATTGCTCCAATAAAGTTTTCTTCACGGTACCATTTTTAGTACACATGATGATGTAGTTATTCTTGATATAATCTTCGTCTACAAGAGTTTTGACATTTAAAACTGCCCTTACTCTGTCATCCGATTCAATATTAATCAAGTTTTGAATAGCTCTACCTTTTGCAGTTTTGCTACCTTCAGGCACTTCAAATACTCTTAACCAATATAGTTTTCCTTTCTCTGTGAAGAATAAAAGGTAATTATGATTAGTGGCAGAGAAAAGGTGCTCCGTATAGTCTGTATCTTTAGTCTTTACAGCTCTAGAGCCTACTCCTCCTCTATTTTGAGTTCTATATTCTTGAAGAGCAGTTCTTTTTACGTAACCTTCATTAGAAACAGTCACCAACATTTCATCATCAGGAATCATATCCTCAATGTTGAAATCGCCACCTGCCATTTCAATTCTAGATCTACGCTCATCACCATATTTGGCTTTGATATCTTCTAAGTCTTCAATAACTAATTCTTCTTTCACTGTTTCAGAAGCAAGAATTTCATTAAGCCTATCCATCAATTTCTTGATTTCTTCGTACTCAGCTATGATCTTATCTCTTTCAAGACCAGTCAAACGCTGTAAACGCATGTCTAGGATAGCCTTCGCTTGAATCTCAGAAAGCTCAAACTTAGTAATCAAACCAGTTTTAGCTTCGTCAGGATCTTTAGATTTTCTGATTAAAGCAATTACCTCATCTAAATTGTCTAAGGCAATAAGTAATCCCTGTAAGATGTGAGCACGCTTTTCAGCTTCTCTTAATTCATATTCAGTTCTTCTAGTAATTACCTCAATTCTATGTGTCACATAGTGCACAATCATGTCTTTCAAATTCAGCGTATAAGGTCTGCCTTTTACCAAAGCCACGTTATTAATACTGAATGAAGACTGTAATTGAGTGTATTTATAAAGGTTATTAAGAACTACGTTGGGAACGGCATCTCTTTTAAGATCATAAACCACACGCAAACCATCTCTATCAGACTCGTCACGCATGTCAGAAATACCTTCAATTTTCTTGTCATTGATAAGGGCCGCTGTTTTTTCAATCATATTGGCCTTATTGACCATATATGGAATTTCAGTAACAACAATTTGCTCCTTACCTGTTTTAGTTTGCTCAAAGTTAGCAACCGAACGAATCACAATTCGGCCACGTCCTGTTTCAAAGGCTGATTTAACCCCAGAGTAACCATAAATGATTCCACCTGTAGGAAAGTCTGGAGCCTTTATGTGCTCCATAAGACCTTCAATTTCAATGTCTTTATTTTCAATGTAAGCCTTGATACCATCAACTACCTCTGTTAGATTATGAGGTGCCATGTTTGTGGCCATACCTACCGCAATCCCAGAAGTTCCGTTTAATAATAAATTCGGAATTCTAGCCGGAAGTACAGATGGCTCTGTTAAGGAGTCATCGAAGTTACCTTGATAATCAACGGTTTCTTTGTTGATATCAGCAAGCATTTCTTCGGCTATTCGCATTAAGCGAGCCTCCGTATAACGCATTGCTGCCGGAGAGTCACCATCCACCGAGCCAAAGTTACCCTGCCCATCAACCAACGGATATCTTAAGGACCAAGGTTGGGCCATTCGAACCATGGTGTCATAAACGGAAGAGTCACCGTGTGGGTGATACTTTCCTAAAACCTCCCCAACAATACGGGCAGATTTCTTATGAGCTCTATTATGATAAACGCCTAGTTCAGACATACCGTAAAGTACACGACGGTGAACTGGCTTAAAACCATCTCTTACATCAGGAAGAGCTCGCGAAATAATTACAGACATTGAATAATCAATGTATGCACTTCGCATTTCGTCTTCAATATTGATGGGAATAATATTTCCTTTCGGACTTGATTCTGGAATTGGATTATCGTTTTCCTCTGCCATAAATTAGTTTGTGAAGAACATTAGGTTAATAGATTCTTGGAAGTGAATTTTTCACTCTTTTCTAATTCCAAAAATAACTTTTTTTGACCTGTTTTACAATGTTTTTTTATACAAATCTGGACGTCGCTCTTTGGTTCTTTCCAAAGCTTTTTCTGTTCGCCAGTCTTCAATCAATTTAAAGTTACCAGAAAGCAATACTTCTGGTACTTTAACTCCCTTAAAATCAGCAGGTCTTGTATAAACTGGCGGCGATAACAGACCGTCTTGAAAGGAGTCTGTCAGTGCAGATGTTTCGTCATTCATAGCACCAGGAACTAAACGAATTATTGCATCTGAAAGCACTGCAGCCGGAATCTCTCCCCCACTCAGTACATAGTCCCCTATGGAGATTTCTCTGGTAATGTATTTTTCTCTTACTCTTTCATCAATTCCTTTGTAATGTCCACAGACTATCATCAGGTTTTCTGATAAGGAAAGTGTATTGGTCATTTGCTGTTGCAGCAATTCTCCATCTGGCGTCATGTAGATTACTTCGTCGTATTTCCTTTCCGACTTAAGGTGTTCAATGGCGTCTACAAGAGGCTCCATCATCATCACCATACCTGCACCCCCACCAAAAGCGTAGTCATCTATCTGACGGCTTTTGCCAATGCCAAAATCTCTAAGATCTACAATGTTGACACTTACAGTTCCAGCATCCATTGCTCTCTTAACAATAGAAGTAGAAAAAAAGCCTTCTAATAAGGCTGGTAAACAGGTAATTATATCAATTCTCATAGAGTGTGAATGTTAATTCTCTGTGTATATCTCTATTAGCCCCTCTGGAAGATTGACATTTAGGATATTATTATCTCGTTCAATCTTTTTCACAATATCATCAGATATTGGTACTAAGACCTCAGTTCCTTCAATTTCAAAAGCAATTAAATCTTGACCAGCACCTTCATACACCTTTGTTATTACACCAATAATCTCACCTGTCTTTTCTTCTTTCAATTGAAATCCGGGCAATTCATGATAATAAAATGTCTTGTCATCCAAAACCGGTAAATTATCAATAGGTAAGTAAACCTCACAATTGATAATACTTTCTGTTTCTTCAATGGTCTCCATATCCTCAAACTTGGCAATGGATTTTTTCCCACGAATTTGTAAGTTTTCAAAAAAGTAAGGAACCAGCTCTCCGTTTTCTTCTAAAAAAACAGACTCCATGTTTTCGTAAAGTTCTGGTACGTCCACATCCATCCATAATATTACCTCACCCTTCAAACCATGCGGCTTGGTGATTTTACCGAGGAAATAGCACTCTTCTTTTGTCATAATTATATTGGAAGATTTCTAATGTAAATTTCTATTATTTATTCTTTTCATCCTAGCACTAAGAGAGGCATTAAATACCTGATGCCTGTAAAAAAAGAAAATCCTCGCTTTTGGGGCGAGGATTCTCAATAATAGAATTCTTTATGAATTACTCTTTATCAGCTTCTGGAGCTTCTGCAGCAGGTGCTTCTTCTGTAGCAGCCTCAGCTGTTTCTTCTACAGCTTCTTCAACCTTAGGGGCAGCAGCAGCTAATTTAGCAGCTGCTTCAGCTTCAGCAGCAGCTATAAGTGCTTGCTCAGCTTCAGCTCTTTTTGCTAGAATACCTTCTTTCTTCTTAGTTTCAGCAGCTAGAGCAGCTTTCTTGATATCAGCCTTACCTGTTGCAAGCTTAGCTATTCTTTCTTCTCTTGACTTAGCTTTTGCTTCAACCCAAGCAGTATGCTTTGCATCAGCATCTTCTTGAGATATAGCACCTTTCTCAACTCCTACTTGAAGGTGTTTCTGGTACATCAATCCTTCTACAGAAAGAATTTTTCTTGTGGTATCTGTAGGTAAAGCACCTACCATTAACCAATGTAAAGCTCTTTCGTTGTTTAATACTAATCCTGCTGGAGTAACATTAGGGTTATACTGACCCAATTTCTCAATGAACTTACCATCACGTGGTGCTCTTGCATCCGCTACTACGATATCGTAAATTGCTCTTTTCTTACGTCCGTGTCTAGCTAATCTGATTTTAACAGCCATATTTAAATGTTTGTGAGGGAACCCGTCCCTCGGTTATTTTTTGGACTGCAAAAGTACAAATTATTATTCTATAAAAATAAATTCACTCAAATATTTTAAGTGAATATTAAAATCTAAAAAAAGAAATAAGCCTATAAGCCGAATTCTGTATCTTGATTGCTCAAAACTCTTATCATTTATCTAGGATTTGAATCGCTTCAAACCTCTAACGATTTACCCATCCTGACAGCCCGAAGGCATTCTACCGAGTCAGTAGAAATTCAGAACTTATTTAATCTTTCAGCTCATGAGGTTTACATTGCCACGGACATTACTGCCAATGCGGTGAGCTCTTACCTCCCCTTTTCACCCTTACCAAACCGAGGCTTGGCGGTATACTTTCTGCTGCACTTGCTGTAAATAAGCGGTTGCCCACTTACCCCCTACCTGTTAGGTAGCATGATGCTCTATGCTGTTCGGACTTTCCTCTCCCTTATTCTAGGCAGCGATAAGACGGCTTATTTCTTCGGTGCAAAGCTAGTTAATTTTACTTCTAAATTTCCAGATGCTGTGACAGTAGTCATCAAACCTTCTGATTTTAAATATACAGCACCAGCCGAAATGTCTTTCAATTTTCCTTTAAGACTCAAACCACTCTTAAATTCAGAATTAAGGAGGTCGTTAATGGAGCTTTTGGCTCCATTAAAAATTGGGTCAACTGGTATTCCGAAACTGTCTTCTATCTGCCTAGCAAAGCTTCCTGACATTAACCAAGATGCTGTTTTGACAAGTAAACTTTTCGTTTTAATATCGAAATCAATATTCTTTAAGATAATTTCTCGCTTCTTTTCATCATAAACAGGGTCGCCAGTTAAAAAGATAGTTCCTTTCATATCTCCTATGGTATTGACCTGAATAATTACCTTATTATCCTTTCCTCCATAAATTCTTAAGCCCGTAATTTCAATTTCTTTTCCACTAGAAATGGTCATTTTTTTACCAATGAACATTCCTTTGGCAATTTTCTCAGCTTCATTAAACGTGACCAAATTATACAGATGAATTCCAAAACCTTCTGGTAAAGTTTTAGCAAATTTGATTGGCGGTAGCTCTGTAGAAACATTGACAGATTTATTAGCCTTACCAACACTGGAATTTACAATTGCCTTTATGGCTACAGAAGTATTTATGCTATTATTATCAAAATTAAGAGCCGTCATGAGCACATCCTGAGGAATTACTTGTAACCATAGGTTATACTCCGAAGAAAGATTGACAGGTGCCTTTATATTATTCCAAACTTTAAGTACTGGGCTCACTAAATCAATTTCTTCAGAAATTTTGGTATCAATAAGTCTTGCTATGGTTCCTTGATAATTATCAATAATACCACCTACTATGCTAGTAATAGGAACTGTAAAACCTCCCAAAGTTAATTTTGGTTGAGTTACCCATTCAAAACCTTCTGCATTAGTGACGGATTTGAGCTTCCAGTCGGCTGCTATAAAAGGTTTTGACGTGAAGTTGGCTATTATTTCAAACTCCGTACTTGGCGTTTGAGTCATACCTAATATTTTGACACGCTTTTCAACCCAAATCTTTAAAGGAACCTTAAACTCAAAAACACCATCACCACGATGTTTGAACTTTAAGTCATCGTTTTTCCAAATTTTATATTTGAGGTCATCTTCCGAAAAAGAGTCGTCATCATAAATCAGGCCTTTGAAATTTTGATTCACCTGCTTTTCCACTTCCCTTAAATCTATGTTTAAAGGCACAGTAAGATAAGATACCTTATTGCTAAGACTATCTAAACCAGCAGAACTATATGTTTCTGAGGGGGCTTCTGCAGTATGCTTTTTACCACAAGCCGTTAATAATACTAGGCTAATAAATAAAAGACTATGGCTTAAAGTGAACCAACGTGGCCCCGTATCCAAATTTCTCTTTTTGTGCCTCTTTAAACCATTCCACTTGTTCATGAGATGCTAAGTGTTTGTGTATAAAATTTTTAAGATGACCGTTTCCTACACCGTGAATAACAGTTAATTCCACTAAGTTTTCTGCTACTGCGATATCAATCTTCTTTGTGAAATAACTCTTCTGCTTATTAAAGATTACGTCAGGATTGTCAGATTGGATTTCTAATTTTTCAGCATGAAGGTCAAATACCTCTGTCTTATTAAAGGCATAAACATCATAAAAAGGACTTTCTGGCTTTGGTAACTCTACTTGCTCTTCTTTAGGAGCCAAAGAGATAGTTCTCAGAAAACCAGTTCTTTCTGAAAACGGGAAGTTCATCTTGTTTTTGAAAAGATTAGTAGCCTTTAGTTTGAACTCAATAGTTCTTAATGGCTCATTTGGTTTTTCCTTTTCAAAGAAAACTAGGTCCATTTTCCATTTTGACCAACTTTCAAAATCTTCTTTCTTCAAATCTTCATAGATTCTTGTTTCAGATTCTGAAGCACAATTTCCTGAAACAAAATTTAAAAACTCACCATTCTTGCTCAAAGAAAGAACAAATGAGATTTCTTTTGAAGTTTCATTTATAAAATATGGCCTTAGCAGGAAGTCGTTAATTTGGTCAAAAGCGATAGAAACTTGATTTTTATAAACCCTGTTTCTTTCAATAATACGCTCCATTGCTTCTTCAGACTTTTTGGTCTCAGAAACATTGAAATACTCTTTTTCTGCTTCTGCCACTATAACCAACTCAGAAGCCATGGTGGGCAACTCAAAACCATCGGTAGTCTCTATATCAATGAAATCACCTTTGATTTTGACTACAATGCCCTCTTCTGAAGAGCGAAGCATTCTAACCCTATCTCCTATCTTAAATGTTGCCATGTTTAATTTTTGTTTGATTCCGGTTTTGGAAATTGATTTCTAAAATCGAAAGCTAAATCCGAAGGACCGTTTTCTTGAAGGTACTTTATTTTGGCCACAGCCTCTTCTACTGTTGGAAATTCTCCTTCTTTAATCCACCACATAGCCGTATTAACTTTTCCGTATGTCTTAAACCACTCTTTACGTCTTTTAAGAAAATCAGTATGAAATGATTTATAAACGTAATTCATGAGAGAATCTACATCTTCCCAAACAGAAATATTGATAATAACTTGCTCGTCGTTAAATGGATTTAAAGCTGTGGCGTTGTTAGATTCATCTTTTAATCGCCAGACAAAACCCTTGCTTTCTTCAGCTAATAAGTTGACAGCATCTAAGTTGTCAACAAATTCCTTCATAATAGGGTCATTAATATCGACGCCTTTTATACGCCCAACATTAATTTCTGCTAATTGATAATTCATGTCTTAGTATGTACCGAAATACTTTCTGAAACCCCACTCTAAACTAGCTAACAGTAATAATAGCGGTAAAAGCCATTTGAGGTTGATGATTTCTTGAAGGTCTTCTGTATTAATAAGTTTGGAAGGGGCTTTGTCGCTATTTAAAGCAGCGGATAAATCACCAATTTGGTCGGATTTATAAAACTTCCCACCATTTTTAGAGGCTAAAGTGCGTAAGAAATCAAAGTCAGCCGTGGTATTGATAAACTCTAAATCTTTGTCTTTCACCACAAACTGTCCTTTGCTAGTATTCCTTTTTCCTAAGATAACAGCGTCAGCTTCAAAATTATAAACACCTGGCTCTAAATCGGAGAGCTCAAAAGTGGAATTATCCTCTGTCACTTGATAATTGAAACTTTTAGCATATCCAGGCCCTTTAATGTTTAAATTCACTTCAACGTCGTAGATTTTCTCGTACAAATCATCATACGCTTCTGTTACAAAAACGGCTGATTCGTCAATGTCAACTTCGTTTTGAGAACTATATACTCTCAACTTTGCTCTATCTTCTTTTACTGAAATAAGCTGTAAGGTCTTAAGGATATAATCATCTACTGCTTCATGATTTTCATTCATGAAATACTCTTCCATACGCCACTGCCAAATTCCTTCTGCTGCTAATACGGCTGCCTTTCTATTGACATTTGTATTTACCATTAATAACGGTCTATCAGTTAAGACACTACCCACTTTTTGATAAAGTATAATGTCTACTCCAGGGAATGTTCTATAGTCCCCAAAAGGAGTGATAACAGGCGGCAATTTTGAAATGACTTCTCTTTTAGATTCTTCTGAAATAAACCTTCCAAAAGAATTGTTAAAGGATGCAGTTACCTTATCCGTTTTACCAGATTGCCCAGAAATTCCAACAACTTCTTGCATACCATTAAAGCGACTTAAATCACTTTGAGCACCTAAAATAAAGAAGGTCGGTTTCATTTTTGATAATAACCTAGTGGCTATGTCATTTGATAAACCTTTGGTGTCAGGCATCTGATGCAATATCAGAATATCAAACTCTTTACTTAAAATTTCTGCAGGAGTTGTTGTTTGAGTCAAGGCCACAGTCAATTCAAAAAGTGAATTTTTCTCAATAATAGCTTTAAGAGCCTTAATGTCGGGATGTGGGGTGAGTCCTACTAAAAGTACTTTTTCTTTACCATCAACTACGTCAATAATGACATCTCGGTAATTGTTCCTTGTATTGCTTTCGCCTTCTAAAGGTAAAAGTTGGAGCGAATAACGCTGTTTACCTATATCAGAGGCATTTATTTTAAATGAGATGGTCTTAAAATCATCATCTGAATTAAAAGCAACAATTTTCCTTTCTAGAATCTCTTGGTCTTTTCTAATTAAAAGTGTGGTGCTTCTGCCACTAAAAAGATTAGCCTGAATATCAATCTCAATAGGAAATGAATTTCCGAGGTAGGCTAGTTTATTAGCTTTTAGCCCTTTGATGGCTAAATCTCGCTTTACAGTACTGTCTCCTAAACCCAAAGCGTCCACTTGAAAAGGAAAAGGTCTTGCCAATGGAGATAAACCAGCATTGGCTATTCCGTCGGATACTAAAACTACTTTTTTAAGGTTCTGTCCGCTAAACTCTTCATTGATGCTTCTGAAGAAACTACCAAAGTCGGTTTTTTTAGCATTAAAATTTAATGAATCAAAAGCATTTAGGCGTTCAGAAGAGCTCAATAGCCTTACTTCTGTATCATAGTTAGAATCTGACAAACCATCATAAAGGTTTTCTAAACTCTGCTTTAAAGTCTCTAAAGCCTCTTTTCCCAAATCTTTCATGGAACCAGAATCATCAATTCCTAAAACTAAAATAGGTTTGAGTGTTCTGGTGGCATTTGACCGCAAAAGCGGATTTAAAAGCAGAAAGCAAATTAATGAAACCAACAAAGCTCGTCCTGCAGATAATGCCCAATTAGCATTTTTACTTAAAGTAGTTTTCTTAGAATATAAGAGCCAAGCGTAGGCAATACCCACAGCTAAGCATACTAAAACAAACCAAAAAGGATCCTGAAAAACGAGCTTTGAATTCATTAATTAGCGATTATTACATAACCATTCCGCCATCTACCACTAAGGTTTGACCGGTAATGTATGTTGACATATCTGATGCTAAGAAGACACATGCATTTGCTATGTCGCTGCCTTGTCCTGCTCTTTTAAGCGGAATACCTGCGAGCCATGTTTTAAGACTTTCTGGGTCAAGGGCGTCTGTCATTTCTGTTTCTATAAAACCTGGGGCAATAGCATTACACCTTACTCCTCTAGAACCTAGTTCTTTGGCTACAGACTTGGTTAAACCTAAAATACCTGCTTTAGAAGCAGAATAGTTTACCTGTCCAGCATTACCCGTAAGACCTACTACCGATGTCATATTGATAATAGAACCACTTCTAGCCTTCAACATAGGTCTGGTGATGGCCTTTGTTAAATTGAAAATAGATTTCAAATTAACTCGTATAACATCATCCCAGTGATCTTCAGTCATTCTCATAAGAAGGTTATCTCTGGTGATTCCCGCATTATTGATTAGGACATCTATTTTTCCAAAATCTGCAATTACGTTAGCTATTAGCTCTTCGGCAGCTTTAAAATCAGAAGCATCTGAACGGTAGCCTTTCACTTTTACACCTTCTACAGCCAATTCTTTTTCAAGAGCTTCACCTTTTTCTACACTAGATAAATAAGTAAACGCCACATCGGCACCTTGTTTTACAAATTCTCTGGCAATGCTATTACCAATTCCTCTTGATGCACCAGTAATTAGGGCTACTTTACCTTTTAATAAGCTCATTTAGATTTTTTTCTGTTTAAACCTTCTACAATTATAACAATCTCTCCTTTTATGGAGCGGTCAGCAAAATTAGCAAGAATTTCGGATAATGTTCCACGTACATTCTCTTCATGAATTTTTGTCAATTCCCGAGAAACGCAAGCTCTTCTTTCAGAGCCAAATAGGGCAATAAATTCATTCAAACACTTTAGAAGTCGGTGTGGAGATTCATAGAATATCATGGTTCTAGGCTCTTCCGCTAAACTGTCTAATTTAGTTTTTCTCCCTTTTTTAGGAGGAAGAAAACCTTCAAACACAAAAGAATCAGAAGGTAAACCAGAATTAACAAGGGCTGGAACAAATGCTGTAGCACCTGGCAGACACTCTACCGTAATATCATTTTCAATACAAGCTCTCACTAATAAAAAGCCTGGGTCTGATATGGCTGGCGTACCCGCATCAGAAATTAAAGAAATGGTATTACCCTCTTTTAAATTCTTAATGACATTATCAAGTTGCTTATGCTCATTAAAGATATGAAAGCTCTGCATGGGTCTTTTAATCTCCAAGTGTTTCAAGAGAATGCCCGACTTGCGAGTATCCTCGGCCAAAATCAAATCAGAGCTTTCTAGCACTTTAATGGCTCTAAGGGTTATGTCTTCCAAATTACCTATTGGTGTAGGCACAATTTTTAGTGGCATATATCCTGCTTTAAGAAGTAAATTAAACTTTTTTTATACAATTCTATAGTTTTCAATGTTTTAGGCAAAGTTTTTGAAATAAGCTAGATATTCTAACCATAATAGCCAATAACATGATCATTTTAACACTAACCACTTTAGGCCTTATCATTTTACTTCTTACTAAGTTAAAAGGAGAACAAGGACTTACCGCTCCTAAGAGCTATGTAACAAAGTTAAGAACAAGGCCAAGGTCTTCAAATTACTAAATACACTTAGCTCAACTGTGTGGAAAGCACCTTTAGGGCTACATTACTGTGTCTTTTCTGAGATAAACCACTATTATAACACTCTTGAAGACATAACTTCAAGATGTTTTTCTCCCGAAATTAAAAGTCGCTCTCCAGCGACTTTTAACATTTAATCCACTTTCCTCTTTTTCGTATATTGGTTATCAACATTTTAACTTATAAAATGTTATCAATTTCTTTTGCCAATTCATGGTCTTTCTCAGTCACTTTATTGCCTGCACTGTGTGTAGAAAGACTTATATTCACTTTATTCCATTCGTTATCCCATGTTGGATGATGGCCCATTTTTTCAGCAGCCAAAGCCACCCTTGCCATAAACGCAAAAGCCTCACTAAAGTCTTTAAATGTAAATGACCTGCTAAGTTTATCATCTTTCTCTTCCCACATAATAACTGTTGTTTATTTATAGAAACGAAAATACAAAAAAAAAGCCTTTCCAGTTTCCTGAAAAGGCTTTCGAAGCAGAGAGAGAGGGATTCGAACCCCCGGACCTGTAACAGTCAATAGTTTTCAAGACTACCGCATTCGACCGCTCTGCCATCTCTCTGTTTTAACTCTGAATCTTTCGGTTATTCAGAATTGAGGTGCAAAGGTATTTTTTCAATTTGACATTGTCAAGTGTTATGAAGAAGTTTTTTCTTAAATATTTCAACATTTTAACCTATCTAATTGATAAATAATATATTGACTCATAAAATAAATTTTAAAGTTTTTCACTTACCTATGACAAATGGTTTTGAACGAGCAATACTCGCATACTTTAAGGTCAGATGTTTGTTCAAAAGGCACATCTGAATTCAATAACTCTTCTACCAATTCTTCAAAAGCCGTCTCCGTGGCCTTAATAATTTCTCCCTTCTCAAATTCTTTTAAGCCTTGAAAATTCCCTAAATCTCTAAAAGAATACATTCCAGGGCTAATTTCTGTATTGGCAGGAATGGCGAAACCATTTATTGACGACACTCGCTCTAGTTCTTTATAAATCAAATATTTATATACTACCAACTGTCTGAATTTTGACCTATCAGGATGCTGGAAAGTTTCTAGAAGTGAGCTCTTTGCCTTTAGATTTAATTCTCCAGATTTAATCCCTCCAGTTTTAAAATCAATAAGCATAAGGCTATTATCCTCCAATTCTATGCTGTCAATTTTACCATTGATAAAATAAGATATGAGTTCATCTCCTATCTTGAGATTGAGGTTATGAACAAACTTATCTTCAACAGATAAAACCAAACGGTCTTTTCCATCAAAAATACACTTCTCATAATATTGAAGTAACAAGTTCTCAGCCATCTTCCTATATATGAGGTTAATACCAGTTTCTACTTGGTATCCTTCAAAATGCTTTTTGAAAACCCTATCTAAGACCCAAGGGATAGCTGCTTTTACCTTTGGCTTTAGCTCAGCTGGTATTAATGTTTTTAATTGAATTACCTCTTCTGAGATAATCTCAATACTCTCATGTATCCAGTTTCCAAAAGCATTAGCCGCAAAAGTCTCTTCAATCTCATCCGATTCTTCTAGTCCTAGAATTTTAGAGTAGTAAAACATCAGCGAGCAGCTATAATACTGGGATATGGAAGAAACCGATAAGCCCTTCTTAGCTAGATAAGCTTTGATTAACTCTCTAGTAGTTTCATTTTTCTGAATACTTATGGAAGGTATACCCTCTTCATTTTCAGCCTTCTTAAACTCTACTAGCTTCTTCTCTATTTTAATCAATGGATTCTCTTTTGCAAGGTTTTCCATTAACTGTAGTACAAATCTACTGGGGTCTTTACTCCCTCCTATGCCTGTGGACTTGGCATTGGTAAATATTATATCCACTTTTTTAGCCCGCATAAGCAAACGATAAAAGTGATAAGCCATGATAGAATCTTGGTCATTAAAAACAGGCATTCCGTGAGCGATACAAGCTTCATAAGGAATCAATGAGTTGTTTTTGCTTGACGCTGGAATAATTCCTTCATTAAATGAAAAAAGCACTACATGGTCAAAATCCAAACAACGAGTCTCCAGCAAACTCATGATTTGTAAAGGAGCAATGGGTTCACCCGTAAAAGGAACTCGCTCTAACTTAGAAAGCTCTTTGAGCAAAAGTTTGATGGAAAGGATACTAAGGTCTGCATGTTTTCCTAATTCATCTTGAAGCCTATTTAAAACCGAATAAAACAACATGAAGAATTCTTTCTCCATACTGTCTAAATCTTCAAAAATCTGTTCTCTGAGATGTTCTGTAATACTTTTAAGACCTTGAATTGCCTTTTGTGCATCATTATTCCACGAGGTAAAAAGAGCTTTAAGTAGCCCTTCGTCTTTCACAAAAGTGCTCATTTCCCTTTCCGAAACGTATACCTGATTTTTATTTATGATGTCCTGCTTTTTTGCCGAAAATGGATTTTTCGAATCAAAAACTTTGACCTCATATCTTTTAATAAGTGGGTCGGTGAGAATGCGTTGAATAAAGGCATGACTAAACCTGGTACCAGTATTTGATTGAAAAGCACCAATACCTTGAAGTTCAAATATGGTATTAATTAAAGCAGAAAGCTTGGATTGGCCCATACCCAAACCCATGGTAATGTTATACTCCTCTACCTCATTTCCCATGGAAAACAGTAAAGGCTGAATAAGATTTTCGTCAGGAACTACAAAGACCGTGTTTTGGTCTGTCAAAAACTCGGCTCCCACTTTTGCTTGTAAAGAGTTAAATGGAGACTCAAAAATATTAATCTCTTTCTCGGTGGTTTGCAGTAACTTTTTTGGCTCATTCCATTCACCAAAAGGTTTGTTCTTTCTATAATTTCTTAAAACATCGCCAGCTTGATGTTTAGTGTTCATAAACCATTCATCAGTATCCCAGAAGCAAGTCGCCATCTTGTTATCTACAAGCGTGCTTATGATTTTCTCTTCCGATTTACTTAAGGCATTTAAGCCAATAAAATAGAAATGTCGATATCCCAAATCGGCGTCCACTATCTGCTCTAAATCTTCCGCTACTAACCTGTAAGCCATGCCTCTATATGCCTTTTTATTAAGTCGTTTTCTAAACTCAAAATAGACTTTTTTAAGGTTATCATATAGTTCAAAATAAGCATGCGTTTGAGCCGTGGTTTCAATCGCCTTTTCACTATCGGGTTGCCAACGATTCAAAGCTTCAGCCTCGCTCATGTAATCAAAGAGCCCCTCTACATCCTGTACCAAATACTGGTCAATAATATCAAAGTCTTTTAAAACGGTGGGTGCCCAAGTGATGAATTCCTCAAACTTTACAGACTTGTCAAATAATTTATAGCACTCAAACAAATCAAAGATAAGCGATACTTGGTCGGAGATTTGGAGACCTGATAGATTACAGACAAAATCATCTATCGCAAATACTTTTGGCGATATAAAAGGTGTTTCGGATAAATTAGCCAATTCCTTTTTAAAGAAGAACGTGGCCCTCCTACTTGGTAAGACCACACAAACATCTTTTAGTTCGTTTAGTTTATTAGCTTTAAATACTGATTCTGCGGATTCGGAAAGGAAACTTGTCATTATATGGTTTTGAATATTTTTCAATATAGCCTTTTCTATATTTCTTGATGGTTTCTGAAATCAAATATCTGAGTTTTCTCAAAATTCAGAACATTAATGCAGTTTATAAGTCATTATCTTGCATCCTTTATATTTTTGCAGTCAAAATAGAAAAAGGATGGCGTACAGTTCAGAAATAAAGATAGGAATTTTAGGTGGCGGACAATTGGGCAGAATGCTTATACAGTCGGCTATTGACTTTGATATTAAAATAAAAACCATCGACCCTGATGAAAATGCACCTTGTAAGGCCATTTCTCACAGTTTTGAGCATGGCGACTTCAAAGACTATGAAACTGTTTTAAAGTTTGGTCAAGACTGCGATATCATAACCATTGAAATAGAAAACGTTAATCTTGAAGCCTTAGAAGCTCTAGAAAAACAAGGAAAGAAGGTTTTCCCTCAACCAGCTATTCTCAGGAAAATTAAAAATAAGCGTATTCAAAAACAGTTTTTCATTGACAATAATCTTCCTACTGCCAAGTTTTTACTGACAGATAATCAAGATGCCATAAGAAACTCTGATTGGGAGCCGCCTTATGTAAATAAATTAGGCGAAGGAGGTTATGATGGAAAAGGGGTTCAAATAATTAGAACTACAGCAGATATTGATAAATCATTTACTGAGCCATCGCTTTTAGAAGAACTAATTGACTTTGAAAAAGAGCTGGCTGTGGTGGTGGCACGCTCCGAAAATGGGGAAGTTAGATGCTTCCCAGTAGTTGAAATGGTTTTTCATCCAGAGGCTAATTTGGTAGAATACCTTTTTTCTCCTGCTAATATCAGCGAAGAAACTGCTAAAAAAGCTTTTGAACTGGCAGAAAGAACAGCCGAATGTTTTGACATAGTAGGATTACTAGCCGTTGAAATGTTTTTAACAAAAGACGGAGATATTTTAATTAATGAAGTAGCTCCAAGACCTCATAATAGTGGACACCATACTATTAAGGCAAATTTGGTTTCGCAGTTTGAACAGCATTTGAGGGCTATTATGAATCTTCCATTAGGAGATACAGCACAAATAGGTCCTGCTGCCATGGTGAACATTTTAGGAGCGGAAGGATATACTGGGCCTGCATCTTATGAAGGAATGGAGAAGCTGCTTGCTGTAAGCGGTGTACATCCATTTTTATATGGAAAAGCCATTACCAAACCATTCAGAAAAATGGGACATGTTACGGTAATTGAAAAGGATTTTGATAAATTGATAGAAAAGGTGAATTTTGTAAAAAAGAGCTTGATTGTAAAATCAAATCAAGCCTAAAACCCCAAATATGATAGGCATAATTATGGGTTCCAGTTCTGACCTGAAGGTCATGCAAGGAGCTATAGACGTTTTAGAAGAATTTCAAATAAAATGTGATGTTGATGTAGTTTCGGCACATCGAACACCACAAAAAATGATTGAATATGCCGAAAATGCCAGAGCAAATGGTATTAAGGTGATTATTGCTGGGGCTGGTGGAGCCGCTCATTTACCTGGTATGGTGGCATCTTGCACCTCATTACCTGTGATTGGTGTTCCTGTGAAATCTAGTAACTCTATTGATGGATGGGATTCTATCCTTTCTATACTACAAATGCCAAATGGAGTTCCTGTAGCTACTGTGGCACTTAACGCTAGTCAAAATGCAGGTCTTTTGGCTATTCAGATTTTAGGGACATCTGATGAAGCAATTGCCAAGAAACTTGATACCTATAAAGAGAATTTAAAAGAAAAAGTGGCAAAAATGAGCCACGATGTACGTGCTAAACAATAAAAATTATGGAATTCGAAGACAGAAACAAAAAACCAGAAGAACCAGCTAAAAATCTCCCGATGGCTGTGTTAATCACCTTAGTTGGTGTAGTTTGCCTTTTACTTTATGTAGGCTGGCAAATGATATCTGACGATGCGTCAAACGTAAGTGACCTCACGCCAGAAACAAGCATTATAACTGAACCACAGGAAATTACTGCGGAAGACATGATATTAAGTGATGCGGAAACTTCTGAGGACGTAGCAGTAGCTACAGGAGATGAAGTTGAAGCCAAACCTGCAGCTCCAGTAACTACAAAGAAAGTTGAAATACCTTCTGGAGGTAAAACAGGTTATCACACTGTGGCTAAAGGAGAAACCTTGTTTGCGATAGCTAACAAGTTTAATATTTCTTTAAGTACGCTACAGGCAGCTAACCCTAATGTAACTGCTCAAAACCTCAAGCAGGGCTCTAAATTGACCGTACCAGTATTAGCCATTCACACAGTAGGTCCTGGTGACATACTTAGAGTGGTGGGCGGAAAATACGGCGTTACCGTTAAAGCTATTATGGCAGCCAACGGAAAAACAAAGAACTTTGCTGAAAGAGGAGAAAAATTACTTATCCCGTTTAAGGATAAGCAATAATTATTTAGACGAGTAAACTACTACCATTAAAACGATGGTAATAAGAGTAAAGGCTAGAAGGACAATTCCTTGTAGCCTTTTTTTCTTGTCTACTATTTGCGTTAGTAAGTACAATTGAAGTAAAACTGACAAAGAGCCAGTAACTCCAATAATTATCTTTTGCATCAACAGGAACGCTATTTGTGCTGGTAAAAAAACCATCACGAAAGTTAATATTACAATGGCGGCACTAAGTACCTTGGTTCTTTTTTCTAATGTCATTACTTATCTGTTAAAGAATCTACTATTTCAGAATTATCAATATCTGGGTCTTCTACCTCACTCGTGCTTTCTTCTAAACCACCTTCTACCCTTTCATCAATGAAAGACTTTTGGAAAATCAATATGGCAACTACACCACAGAAAATACAAGCATCGGCAAAATTAAAGATAGGTGTATTATTATAAGTTCCACCTAAAACGGGAACCCAGTCTGGCCAGTAGCCATCCAATCCATAGGCATAAAACATGTCAATTACTTGACCGTGAAACCAAGGTGTACTAGAATCAAAAGGTGCATTGTTTAAGAAAACACCATAAAAAGTACTGTCAATTACATTTCCTATAGCTCCTGCAAGTATGGCAGCTAAGCACCATAATAAACCTTGATGAGCTCCCCTTTTTGATAGTTTGGTCAAATACCAAGCTATAACGCCCATAGCTACTAACCTAAATAAAGTAAGGATTAATTTTCCATAATCTCCTCCAAGCTCCATTCCAAAAGCCATGCCTTTATTAGTAATATAATGTAGTTTGAAAAAGCCTGGAATAAGGTCAATTTCTCCAAAGTGATTTGGAATAACCTCGAAATGCATCCATAATTTAATGGCCTGATCTATGATTATTAGAAAAATTGCGAACAGAAAATATTTTAAAGCTGTCTTCATTAAATGCTAATTATCAAAAAAATCACCGTTTTATTTAAAATCTGATGCAAAATAAATGTTTTTCCTGCTAGGAACATAGTTTTTTGAATTGCAATAGGATTTATTTTGGTTTTAATAGCCTATCTTTACGACCTCAAAATTGACAGTGGCGAAAAACAACCCTGTCGCATCGTTATAGGAATCTAGATAAGCGAAAGCTTTTAACAAAATGAACGTAAAATTAAACACCGAGCCTCTAGAAAGTTGGATTGACACTGGAGGAAAACCATTAATCATTGCTGGACCTTGTAGTGCAGAAACCGAAGAGCAGTATCTTCAGACGGCTAGAGAAATAGCTAAAGAAGGATATGCCCACGTTTTAAGAGCTGGGGTATGGAAACCACGTACGCGTCCTGGTTCTTTTGAAGGTGTTGGTGAGCCGGCTTTGCCTTGGTTACAACAAGCCAAGAAAGAAACTGGAATGAAAACCGCTATTGAGGTAGCTACACCTGAGCACATTGAGTTAGCTCTTAAATATGATGTAGATATTTTATGGTTAGGTGCCAGAACTACAGTAAACCCATTTAACGTACAGGCTTTAGCTGATGCTTTAAAAGGAGTTGATGTTCCAGTATTAATCAAAAACCCAATAAACCCAGATTTAGCTTTATGGGTTGGAGCATTTGAGCGTATTGCTGGTGCTGGTATTACTAAATTAGGTGCTATTCACAGAGGTTTTTCTAATGCTCAGGAAACTAAGTATAGAAACTCTCCAATGTGGCAAATAGCGGTAGAATTTAAGTCTATCTTCCCTACTATTCCTATGATAGGTGACCCAAGTCACATCGCAGGTAAGCGTGACTTATTAGCTGAAATAACGCAGCGTTCTATGGATCTTAACTATGATGGCTTAATCATTGAGTCTCATAGAAATCCTGATGAAGCATGGTCTGATGCGTCGCAGCAGCTTACACCAGCAGCTCTAGGAGAAATGCTTAAAGGTATTGAATTCAGAAATGCTACTTACGGTGCAGATTTTCAAGACCAATTGGAAGCTCTTAGAGGTAGATTAGATAATATTGACAGAGAACTTTTAGAAGTATTAGCTTCTAGAATGGCTGTGGTAGAGCAATTAGGAGATTATAAAAGAGAAAACAACACTGCAGTACTTCAGTTAGACAGATGGAATCAGGTTCATGATTCTCGTGCTAAATGGGGTAAGGCGTTGAACTTATATCCTGAAACAGTTGAAGAGCTTTTCAAATTGATTCATATGGAGTCTATTAGAAAACAGACTGAAGTAATGAACTCTGAAACTGCTTAAATAGAAGTTTCGATTAAATTTTGAAAACCCGCATCGCAAGATGTGGGTTTTTCTTTTGGCTTTAGCCCGAAACTGGTATAGAGTGGCATTATTTTGGATTAATCCCTTTCAAAGCTTTATTTTTACTAAAATTTCCTGATAAAAAGAATGTCATACGCTACTACTGAAATAACCAGTGCCGAAATAGTATCCGATAATCCGGTGCACCAAAGATTGTATTTCCCTTATGAAGAGGCTGCAAAGGTCATTAGTGGTAAGGTTTTGGAACTAGGCTGTGGCTGGGGACGTGGCGTAGAGAAGCTCATATCAGCATCTGAACATTACACAGGTTTAGACAAAAATGAAGGCCTAATTAAAGCACTTCAAGAAAAATACCCTGAGCATTACTTTAATACAGCTGATTTTCCAGATTTATCAGAGTTTGAGGATAATACTTTTGACTTTGTAATTACATTTCAGGTAATAGAGCATATTCAAGACGATCATAAATTTCTAGAAGAAGCTCATAGAGTTCTTAAACCTGGCGGAAAAATCATTCTTACTACGGTAAATAAAACTTATTCCTTAAGCAGAAATCCGTGGCACATTCGCGAGTATTATACCAAAGAATTGAAAGATTTAATGGCTAAATACTTCAAAACTGTTGACACCATGGGTGTAGGTGGTAATGAAAAAGTCTGGGAATATTATGAAGAGAATAAAGTTTCGGTGAATAAAACCATGAAATGGGATGTTCTAAACCTTCAACATAGATTACCGGCTTGGATGCTAAGAATTCCTTATGAATTTATGAACCGAAGAAACCGTGAAAAGCTAATGAATGTAACGGGAGGCTTAGCGGCAGAAATTAACTGGGACGACCATTTTTTATGCGTTGAACCAGATAAGTGCATTGATTTCTATTTTGTAGGCACTAAATAATGCACCTATACCTTCATATTCCTTTTTGTAAACAAGCTTGTCATTATTGCGATTTTCATTTCTCTACTAACAGCAGTCAGAGTCATGCTATGGTACGAGCTATTTGCAAGGAAATAGAATTACAAAAGGGCTTTTTAGATACGAATAATCTGGAAACTATCTACTTTGGCGGCGGAACCCCTTCCCTACTTTCTTTTGAACAGATTGGTCAAATTCTTGACAAAATAGCTCAGCATTTCACTATCCAGCCTAAGGCTGAAATAACCTTTGAGTGTAATCCAGATGATATCACTATTCAAAGATTGACCGAATGGCGAAGTTTGGGTATAAACCGACTTAGTATTGGTGTGCAGAGTTTTGATGAAAATCATCTTAAATTTCTCAATAGAGCACATTCTGCTAGTCACTCTATGCAATGTATTTCAGATGCTCAGAAAACTGGTTTTGACAATTTAAGCATTGACCTTATTTACGCAATTCCGTCAATATCTAATGAAATATGGAAGGCTGACCTTGAAAAGGCATTCTCTTTTGATGTAAACCACATATCGTCTTACTGTCTTACTATTGAAGAAAAGACTGTTTTTGGACATCGTCTAAAAGAAAAGGTGATGAAACCTATTGATGACGATTTTGCTTCTAATCAATTTGATATTCTTCTGGAAGAAATGTCAAAGAACAGCTTTGAACAATATGAGATTTCTAATTTTGCCAAAAACACAGCTTATGCCGTTCATAATACTTCTTACTGGCAAGGAGACCAATATTTAGGTTTAGGTCCGTCTGCCCATTCTTTTGATGGAAATAAGCGATTTTGGAACGTCTCTAATAATGCAAAGTATCTTAAAGCTATTGCACTCGATAGCGTTCCTAATGAATTTGAAACTTTAAGTCAAACAGACAAAGCAAACGAATACTTGATGACGGGTTTACGTACCAAATGGGGCGTAGATTTAGGGAAACTGAATAAGATACTACCTCTATCATCAAAAGCTTTTAGAGAGACTTTAATTAGGTTTAGAAAAGGCGAACTGATTAGAGAGGAACAAGGTATTTTAAGATTGACAAAAGCCGGAAAGCTCAAGGCTGATTATGTGGCTTCTGAACTTTTCTTTTAGTAGCTCAGTGAATAACTGAGCGTTAAAGAGGTAATAAAGATAAATTCTCCGGGGTCAAAAATACTCTCTTGACGTGATGCAGAAATGCCTATTCCCGCTACATTATTGTTATTCTTAATTCTAAAGCTCTTGCTTATTCCTAATTTTTGAGATTTCAGGTCAATCGTTGGCTCATTTAAGGGATCTAATCCAAAACGATTGATTTCGGGAGAAAAACCTAAACCAACTGATACCGCTAAAAATTGGTCGCCATTGGCACCATAGCTTCTATATGTCAAAGTTCCTGATTTACTCCAGCCTTCATCAGAAGGTATAAAATAAGGTACAAATGTGATAAATGAGTTGCCAAAGTACTTGCCAATCGACCCCGTATAAATGTTAGTATACTCCGTATATTTTAAACTTCTTATACCCACAGATACCTCAAAACTTTTAGGTAAGGACTTATAAAGCTGTGCACCATAGCGAAAAGTTGGAAAAATGGTAGATTTAGAATATCCCACATTTAAATAGGCATAAAGTCCTTCTGTAATGCTTGGATAGGCATCTATTTCAATTTGAGAACCATAGGTATCAAATTTCCTATTGACATTTAAACGACCTACTATTCCACCTATTTTAGTGTCTTTACTGTAAGAAAGACTCGAATAAAGCATTGGGTCGTAAATTTCGCTGAAGTGATTTCCTGAAAAACTAATACTAATGGTGTTAGTAGCCATGTCTTCTTTTAAAGAAGAAAGGAACTCTTTAGCAGCTACATTATCAGGTTCAATTTTTAAAAACTCTTTAACAGTCTCGCTAGCTTCGCTTAAATTGTTATTATTTTTTTCTGCTCTCGCTTTGAGTAAAACCAAATCTACATCATTTGGTAAAAGTATTAAAGCTTGCCTTGCCAAATCAAGAGCCGACATGGCCTGCTCAGAATAAAGCTCATTTTTTATATAACCTATCCAGTAATTTCTGTCAGCATTATCTTGTTCTAGCAAAATCTCATATTCTTCTCGGGCTAATTTATATTTATCTTCCCATCCATAAACGGATGCTAAGAATAATCTAACATCACCATAAGTAGGGTATTTAGCAACTACCTTTTTCAAGGTTTCAATAGCCTCGTTTCTCTTTCCATTAAATGCCATTTCTCTTGCCTTGGCAAATTCATCGTCAGGGTCAAAGCTACCTTCTTGAGCCATGGAAAATTGGCTTAGAAATAGAAAAGAAAGAAGTAAAATAATTTTATTCATTTCTTTCCTCCATTATAGATAGAAACTCATTTTCTAACAAACGTTCATCTTCTTCGGTCAAGCCCGCTTTTAATTCTTCTGAATCAAATCTGGACATAGAAATTCTGCTTTGGAACATAAATTTCTCATCGTCAGCAAAATTCTTCTCAATTTTTTTTGCAATTCCAGCAGCCATTGTTGGTTTATCATTCCACCAATAGAGGTCAAGAATAGCACTATAAGCATCTGAATATAAGGGTGCTCTATTGATTATAAAAAGTAATTGTTTTTGAGCCTTTTCAAATTCTCCATTCCAACCATAAATTCTACCCCTCAAAGTTAAAGCGTCAAAATGCAAAGGGCTTTTTGATTCTATATAAGAAATTAATGTGTGTGCGTCTTCATAATTTTTATCAAAAGCCATTTCTCTTGCTATAAAATAAATTTGCTCCAAACTAAGGTTTAACCCCTTCGTGTTTTTATCTATTATATTTTGCTGAGCTAAGGTGAAGCTTGGTTTAGTAGCCTTATTGAGATTCATTTCACCTGGAAATATCTTATTCTCTGCCGTAACATAAGCATTCAGTTTTCTATGCTGATTAAACCTCTCTTTTAATAGCGTCTTTTGTTCCTCCTTATTTAAGGAACTTAGGCTAAGATTATCTCCAATTTTAAAGAATGAGTCGCCAGCCAGATAAAGGTCATTCACTATGTAATCTTTAAAGCCGCCTTTGTATTGCATCAATGGAATTTCGCGGTCATTCATAAACGTGGTAGATGCACTAAGACTTTGCCCTAACCACGGAACTTGGTCTGGCACTGTTGCTTGATAGCTATTCTTAAGCATGGTCATAATACTTGGAGTAATATCCATGTGTGAGCTTATACCTTTAAATTCTTGAGCTATTTTCTGCATAGGGCTGTAAACAATCAAAGGAACATGATACCTACACATCACATCTTTTTGTGGAACAGGAATCAATCTATGGTCGCCGGTAATGATGAAAATAGTATTCTCATAATCAGCCTTATTTTTATAAGCTTCCATAAATTCTTTCAAAGTAGCGTCCGTATAAAGAAGACTGGAGAAAACATTGATATGCTCAGCTATGGTGTTTTTTCTCGACTCACTGAAATTAGAAGCATTTTTTATTCTTTCTGCTTTCGTTTGATATTCGTCTCTATTAGGAAAATTGAAAGGTTCATGATTAGATATTGTTAAAATCAAGTCTAGTCTTGGCTTTTCTTCAAGCTTTAAAAGAGATAAGGTTTTTCTATAAATTTCGCCGTCAGGATAACCCCAACTAAAACCACCTTCATCTTCTGAAAATTTATTATAACCTGGGCCAAAATTGGCGTCGTCTAAAACAAAATCAATTCCCTCATTTTTCAAATACTTCAGTTTATTATCGAAGTTGGAATTTCCACCTTCGTAATAAGACGTCTTATATCCATTTTGTTTTAAAATGGATATTAAGGATAAATGATTTGGTGTGTCCTCTATATCTAGAAAGCCTTTATCTCCGAAAGGAGCGGAACCTATAATAGATGGCAAAGCTCCAAAAGAACGCCCCGTGTTACTAAGAAAATTTGACCAATAGAGGGATTGCTTAGCAAGTGAATCTAAATAGGGTGTGAAACCGGGGTACTGAGCACCGTCGCCAGTAAAATCACTTCCTAAACCCTCTACCACCACCATTACAATGTTTGGTTTCTTTTGATTTAAGTTAAGGTATTGCCCCAATACGTCTTTTTCAAGATTAACCTTATGAAGTAAAGGGTATTCTTTTTTATCTATATCCCAGTCTTGACTGGCTAGCTCTCTATTATCTAGTTTATAATTAATACTGTCAGAAATGAAATAGGTTAAATTCGTATCCATTTTAGCATTAAAGGCCTTTCCTGTGAATAAACAGATAATGCTTCCTAAGAAAGACCATACTATGACCTTTCTGTTTAGATTCATAAAAACCATATAATGGTTTAACAAAACGAAAACTGTTGGAAATACTAAAAACGGCATTAAACCCATCAAGCTAAACTCCGTGGAAGTATTAATCACCATAAGAATATCTGAAAAAGAATATCCAAATAAATCACTTCCAAGCGATAAGTGTGTGGTATCAAAATATCGATTCAGACCTAAATTGGCCAATAATATTATCAGTCCGAAAAATATAATAGAAAGCTCAGCGATCAGACGGCTGAGTCTTTTTATTAGCACATAAGGAATAGCAAAAATTAAAGCGAAAATACCACCTACAGCTAAATCTATAATAATAGTTTGAACAATATCAATTATGATATTGGAAGCCCCAGAGACATTATAGCCAGATAGTAATACAGTAAGCGTGTCATTGAGAATTAACAAAAAACTCAAAGTGAAACTTACTTGAATAAGGTATTTTAGATTGTACTTGCTTATCATTTTTTCCATTCTATCTCAATTAAGTCGTTTTAAGCCCTTTCCTTGTCATTTCGCCCCAAGTGTGTTTCCCCTTTATTTTGTCAACATAACCAAGCAAAGCAGAATACACTAAGAATGGGTGATAGACAAAAGGCTCTATCAAAGCACTACCTATTAATTTCATAATATCTTGCCGGTCTTTGTACTGACTGTAGCTGTACTCTTCGGCAAAAATGGCCAACATGCTAATCATTATGACAAAAGCATAAACCATTAAACTTATGGCAAAAAAGAACTGCCAGTTAATCCATCCCATAAAGCCTGCCAAAATGCAGAAAAGCAGACCTAAAGTTTCAACTATGGGTGCTAATAGCTCAAAAAAGAACCAATAAGGGAAACTAAGCATGCCTACAACCCCATATTTGGGGTTAAAGAACATAACTCTATGAATCCATAAAGTTTCTATAGTACCTCTGGTCCAACGATTTCTTTGTCTACCCAATATCTGAGTATCTTCCGGAGCTTCTGTCCAGCAAAGTGGATCTGGAATAAATTTTACGCTATACGGAATCTTACGCTCTGCCATATATCGCCTCATTCTAACCAGTAATTCCATGTCTTCTCCTACCGTAGTAGTTTTATAACCACCGCAGGCTATTACCACTTCTTTGTCAAACATACCGAAAGCACCAGAAATAATTAGCAATCCCGTTATTTTACCCCAAGCCATTCTTCCTAAAAGAAATGCCCTTAAATACTCTAGCACTTGCATTCTGGCTATCCAGGATTCAGGAACTTTTACCTCAGTAATAGAGCCATTTTTAATTTTACATGAATTGATAATTCTAATGACACCACCTGTAGCTATCACCCGTTCTTCTGAATCTAAAAATGGTTTAACTAGCTTTAAAAGAGAGTCTTGCTCCAAAATACAGTCAACATCAATACAAGCTACATATTTGCTATTTGAAATATTAACACCAGTGTTTAATGCATCTGATTTACCCCCGTTTTCCTTATCAATAAGAATCAGGTTTTTAAAGGCTGGTAAACTAGAACGATATATTTGGCGAATCTTTTTAGTATCTATGTGCTGTTTGAACTTATAATCTATTGGCTCCATGTCATAAGCAATAATAGCTTTCTGAAGCGTGTCATCCTTACTTCCATCGTTCACAATAATTACCTCAAAATTAGAATAGTGAAGTGAAACCAATGAACGAATATTTTCAACGATAGTTAAGCCTTCATTATAAGCTGGAGCAATTAGCGAAATAGCTGGAACTTGATTTGAAGGAAGAAGCTCATGATAATCAGTATTTCTATTGACTAAAAGATATTTCTTCAGAGCTTTAATAGAGATATAACCCAGTATGATATACGAAGACATCAAAACCACTGAATAGGTGAAAAGTATCCTTTGAGCAAAATAAGAAAGGTATTCTAAAAAAGCCTCCATGATTATGATACTCTTTTTAAACCCTTACTCATGTTATATGCTAAAGTAGGCTGCGGCTGTACTTCAAAGTATTTCTTTGCTTTGTTTAGTTTTCTAATGGCGTTTTTAGCGAATAACCTAATATCGCTTTCTTTTGAAACTTTACATTTATTTAGAAAGGATATATTCAAGTCAGACTCAAACTGCATTAAAGTCATTAATATTTCCCTTTGCACCAAGTCCGACTGGTTAAAATAATTTTGAATTAAGAGTTCATCAGTTTGTTTTGCTTCTAAAGCCACCAAAGTCTTTAAAGCTTCAATTTTCAAACTTTCATTACTAGAGGAAAGAATTCCTATCAGCTCTTCTTCTTCTGAATGTTTCTTTGCATAAGCAATTAACCTACATCCAAAAATAGCGTGGCTTCCTCCCCTTTCTAACCACTTTGATAATTTTGGTACGTCTATAAAGTTTCTATCTTTAAGTATATTGATAACCTTAATTTGAAACCAGTCTGATAAAAATGTAGATGCTTTTATAAGTTCTTCAATACCTTCTTTAGGGCTTTGATTTATTAAAAACTCTAAGAAGTAATTCTTCATTTCTGACTCCTGCTGCTTTTTATAAATCTTAATTACCATTGGTATTGCTACCTTGGCGTTTAGCTCAGATAATTCGTACAAACCTTCTATAATGTCATAATTATTCTGACTCTTAACTTTTGAAAAACTAAGCTTATATAGTTTCTTATTTATAAAATAACCTTCTAAAAAATATGCCAACTCTCCTTTAAGGCTTTTATGAAGAGTAATTAGTTCTTCCAGTAGAATCTGGCTTCTAAACTCTGATGACAAAAGATAATGCTCCAGTTTTTTAGACTCTTTACAAAGACTTTCTTCGAAAACTAATTCTGAAATAAACTCTCGGCATCTTTCCACCAAAATACTCTTTTCATGTGCCAAGCGTTCTTTAGATTTCCTGCTAGACATCACAACCCAGAAGAAAAACAAGCTTAAAAGGACTAGGAAAAAGCTCATACCATAAAGCGTTTCCAAGGTAGGAATACCTTGGAATTCTAAACTTAACAATATGATATTGGCCCAGTTCATTACTTATGTATTGGCAGTTATTTTTCTACTAGCTAAGTTTTTATTTATCCTAATAATCAATTCATTTGGGCTAAATGGCTTTGTTATAAAATCATCAGCACCTAGTTCAAACGCCTCTAAAACAGTTTTTTCTAAACCTGCACAACTTAGCATTATGATAGGTGTATTACTTTTCAGAACATTCCGGACATGACTGACAATCTCTAAACCATTAATAAACGGCATCATAATATCGGTTACAATAAGGTCTGGTTTATTAACTTTTAAATATTCAATAGCATCATAGCCATTTTTTGCTGTTTCCACGGAAAAGCCATTTTTCTTGAGTTTATACTCCACTGTTTTCAGTAACAGTTCATCATCTTCAATTAAAAATATATTCATTAAGGGGTTTTCTTTTTTTTAAGCGTAATGCTCCTCTAACTCTAATTCTAGACACTCTCTGGTTTCATTAAAGATTCCATCAAGTTTTAAATACATGTTTTCAAGTGTACTTAAATCGGTAATACCGCTCAATTCAAAATCTTTTAGAAGAGACTGGTCATCTATTCCCATTACATTAAAAGAAGATTTCAAACGATGTGCTACAGCACTGATTTCCTTTAAATCTAAAAGCCTTATAGCATTAAGGAGCAGTTTTAAATTATCAGGAATATGAATTAAAGACGTATTTATAATCTCTTTTTCAAACTCCTTGTTTCCTTCAGCCATGGTTCTGAGATAGTTTAAATCATATGTAGGCTTTGAAGGCTTATTTTCTTCTTCCATTTCTCTGTTTTCTGTTAGTGTAATAATCTTTTCATATAGTTCTTCTTGGCTAAAAGGTTTCGGGAGGTAATCATTCATTCCTATCTTAATACATTTCTCTTTCTCTCCCACCAAAGAATGGGCGGTCATTGAAATTATAGGTACATTTAATTTGAGTGTATTTCTTATATACTCCGTGGCTTGATATCCATCCATTTCTGGCATCTGTAAATCCATCAAAACCAAATCAAAAATTTCACGGGAAAGGATGTCTACTGCAACTTTGCCATTCTCTGCCATTTTGGCTTCAAAACCTTGTTTCTCTAGCACTTTCATTGCCAGCTTTTGATTCAAAATATTATCCTCAACCAAAAGAATCTTTAAACCTGAATGCTTAAAAATAGATTTTTCAACAATAGAACTTCGTTCTGAACGCTCCACAGCCTTTTTAAATGGAATTCTAAAACCAAAACAAGAGCCTATACCTACTTCACTTTCTACTAAGAAAATGCCTTTCTGAAGTTCTACTAATGATTTAGAAATACTTAAGCCTAATCCAGTACCCCCATATTTTCTTGTAGTATTAGTATTAGCCTGAGTAAACCTTTCAAAAATTACTTGAATCTTATCTTTCGGAATCCCTATTCCAGAGTCTGTTATATCAAATTGTAATTCCGTAGTGTCATCATCATCATTTACTAGTTTGACTTCCACCTTTACAAATCCTTTCTCTGTAAACTTAATGGCGTTACTAATTAAGTTGGTCAAAATCTGATTTAGCCTAGTAGGGTCACCTACTAAGAATCTTGGTACATTAGGTTCAATATTGAATGATAGGTGCAAATGTTTATCCGTAGCATTTGCAATTAAAAGACGCTCAACATTTGATATATTCTCCTTTAAGTCAAAACGAATACTTTCAATATTAACTTGCCCAGATTCAATCTTAGAGAAATCTAAAATATCGTTTATAATATTTAATAAATTTGAAGATGCTGTTGCTATGGATTTTAAATAATCATCTTGTTCTAAATCTAGTCGAGTGTCACTTAATAGTTTGGTGAACCCAGTTATAGCATTCATAGGAGTTCTAATTTCATGGCTCATATTAGCCAAGAATAAATCCTTCATTTTAGCATTATATTCTGCCAATTTCTTTGATTCATTTAGATCTCTTTCTAGCTCTATTCTGTCCGTAATATCCATTACACTTCCTAAGACGTACTTATGGCCCTTTGCAGATTCTACCACCACATTATTATACATCCAGGTTACTTCCCTACCAGAGTTATTAATAACCTGCATAAGTCCTTTAGACTTACCTTTTTCTTCCAGTTCCTTTATGTAGTAAGGAAAGCTTGCTTTTGATTTAAAAGGGACAATATCAAGTATACTCTTATGACGAATTTCTTCATTCGAAATCCCAAGAATATGAGCACCTCTAGAATTTATTGAACTGAAGTTTCCTTTTAAATCGTGTGTATACATAATAACCTCGGAGTTATCGAAAAATATTCGATACCTCTTTTCACTCTCAAGAATCTTCTTTTCCCAAAGTTTTTTCTCCGTTATGTCATCAGCTACACTTAAATACCCTACTATCTCCTCTTTTTTATCTCGAATTGGTGTGACAGAAATTTTAACGTCTACTCGCTCATTATCTCTTGTAATGTATGTAAACTCACCATTATCAGGTAAGCCTAGTTTAGATTTTAGCCTAAAAGCATCAATTCCTGAGTTTACATTAAGACCATAATCCTTTGATAGCTGCTGAGCTTGATGTTCAAGTTCTTTAGGATCATAAAAAACAATGGGAGTATAAATTCCTACAATCTCATTAGCAGTATAGCCTAATAAAATTTCAGAGCCTGAGTTAAAATGGGTAATTCTACCACTTAAGTCGGTCGCTATTATACAAGTTTCCGTACTTGCATTTAGTACGGCCTCCATCTTATTATTAATGGCTTCTAGAGCTAATCGAGTATTCTTTTCTTTTGAAATATCCTGAAAAGTACCGCTTACTTTAACACAATTTCCATTGACAAAAATTGGATTACCAATAGCTCTTACCCATTTATCATTCCCCTTAAGGGTGCATATTTCCGCTTCTATATCAAAAGAAATCCCTTGCTCTAAAGCGAGTCCAAAGGCTTTAGATATTTTTTCTAGACTTTCGCCTTCCTTATAAAAAGAAATTCCTTGGTTTACATTTACGTCATAATCCTGACCAACTTCATGAATCTCTTTTGTAATAGACGTCCAGTAAAGTTCTTGCGTACTAACTTTATACTCCCAACCACCTATCTTGGCTACTCTATTGGTTCCCTCCAGCATTTCTTTTGCCCTCAGAAGCTCAAAGTTAGTTTCTTCAGCTTTCGTTATATCACGTCCAATTCCATAAACAAGTTGATTGGAATGGTCTAAAGAAATAACCCATTCCATTTTTTTATAATCTCCATTCTTAACCTTTAACCTAGTATTTAAACTGAAATTATGGCTCTTCTTATTTAACTCCTTTATTTTGTTCGTTAAAAGTTCTAGGTCATCTGTATGGATTAGTTCACTTGCTGAAATCTTAAGAAGTTCCTCTTCCGACCATAACAAAGCTCTCCTAAAAGCAGGATTAACTTTTTTAAAAAAACCATCCATACCTAACACCACCACCATGTCTGATGATATCTTAAAAATATTTTCATATGAAGAAAGGTTGGAAGTCTTATGACAACCTTCCAACTCCAAAGCTAAAAGAGCTAAATGCGTTTTTATCTTAACTAAATCTATTTCTACGGTACTTGTAAATATTAATAATTGCCCTACTTGACTAGACTCTTCATTAAAAATATTTATTAATAAAGTATTTTTAATAGAGTTATATTTTGATAGAAATGAAAAAGGTTTGAACAGTTTTTTAGATTCTAAAAAGCTTATTTCTTTCTTTTGACATGAGTTAAATTGCTGTAATTCTTTTAAATCAATACCTCTAAAATCTTTTTTATTGAAGTTCTCCTTAAAAACTTGACAGTTTTTATAACCAGTAAGATTTGAACATAATAATAAAGCTTCGCATGGTATTTCTTGTGAAATATCACGAAGTATTTTATCAATACCATGTTGAAATTTGTTTTTTCTTTCTGACATATCGAGTTTTTCTAAACTGTAAAGCACCGAAGTAATAAATCGGTCATTAGAGTGGGACTCTTAATAAACGATGAATCATTTGAGCTACTTACCCATATACTTTTAGGCAAACTTTATGCCATCCTAAGCCATAAATGAGACCTAGAAGCTTATTCGGGACAAGTTTAAGTATTAGATATATGAACAAACTTTAAACTTCCCTATTTAGAAAAAAAACAAAAAAAAGAGGCTACCTCATATTGAGATAGCCTCCAAAATACCGTGTATCAGTATATGATCTTAAGTGAATTTATGCTTCAGCAGCACAAAGTTCGTCATAGACCATTCCTAAATGCTGAGCAATCATCTCAGCAGAACGACCCTCAATATGATGTCTTTCTACAAAATGAGCTAGCTCACCATTTTTATACAATGCGATAGATGGTGAAGATGGAGGCATTGGTATATGCTCACGCATACGCTGCGTAGCTTCAGTGTCTACACCAGCAAAAACGGTTACCAACTGGTCAGGCTTATTTTCAGCATTTGCTAAAGAAGCTAAAACGCCTGGGCGGCATGTACCTGCAGCACAACCACAAACAGAGTTTATCACTATTACGGCCGTACCTTTTTGGTTTTCCATAAAATTATCTACGTCAGCAGCCGTAAGAAGTTCGGTAAAACCAGCATCGGTTAACTGAGCTTTCATAGGTGCCACTAAATGAGGAGGATACATATCTTTATTTGTTTAAATTATTCTGTTCAATTATTAATAAATTACATAAAACCAAGTTCCAACTTTGCCTCTTCAGACATCATATCTTGGCTATAAGGTGGGTCAAATGTTAGTTCGACCGTTACATCACTTACACCTTCCACTTCCCTTGCCTTTTGCTCTATTTCGGCTGGTATAGCCTCAGCAGATGGACAAGATGGCGAAGTAAGTGTCATTAAAATATAAACGTTATTGACTGGGAAAATCTTTACTTCGTAAATCAATCCTAACTCAAAAACATCTACTGGTATTTCCGGGTCATAAACTTCCTTTATAGCCGCTACCACTTTATCTTTTAATTCTGTTTCTTCTACTGTCATATCTTCAATTCTTGACTTGTAAACGCCAGGGCGTACATTTTCATTTGTTTAACCATAGAGGCCAGTCCATTTGATCTAGTTTGAGCTAAATGCCCAGCAAGACCTACTTTTTCAATAAAATAAAGGTCTGCATTTAATATTTCATCAGCTTTATGTCCTGATAAAACTTTCAAAAGCATACTTACTAATCCTTTTACAATGATAGCTTCACTGTCTGCCTCAAAATAAACTTTACCTTCTTTTGTATAAGCGTTTAACCAAACTAATGATTGACATCCCTTTATAACATTCTCCTCTGTCTTATGCTCATCCGCCATTTTTGGTAAGCTCTTTCCTAAGTCTATGATATACTCATATTTGCCTTCCCAATCGTCAAAGAGTCCAAAATCCTCTATTATTTCTTCCTGTAATTCTTTTATCGTCATTCTTTTTTGTCTTTCAGATGGCAATTTACAATAAAAACCGCTTAGCTTTTTCAATTCCCTCTACCATCCTGTCAATCTCTTCTTTAGTATTATAAACGGCAAAAGAGGCCCTAGAAGTTCCTACCAGACCCAAACGCTGCATGAGCGGCTGCGTACAGTGATGTCCTGTTCTAATGGCTATACCTTGCTGGTCTAGTAAAACGCCAATATCTTGAGGATGAATACCATCCATCACAAAAGAAAGTACACTCACCTTTTCTTTAGCCTTTCCTATAATTTTCAAACCAGAAATAGCTTCAAAACGCTCTGTAGCGTATTCTAAAAGCTCGTTTTCATAATCCGCTATATTCTTTTTACCTAGTGTATTTACATACTCAATGGCGGTAGTAATTCCGATTACGTCAGCAATGTTTGGTGTACCTGCCTCAAATTTATACGGAAGCTCATTATAGGTTGTCTTTTCAAATGTAACATCCTTAATCATTTCTCCTCCCCCACGCCACGGCGGCATTTTATCTAATAGCTCTCTTTTGCCATATAAAGCTCCCATTCCAGTAGGTCCGTAAAGCTTATGAGCAGAAAAACATAAGAAATCAACATCTAGAGCTTGCACATCAATATCAATATGAGACATGGCCTGAGCCGCATCTACTAGTGTAACAGCTCCTACTTTGTGAGCTTCTTCTATAATCTCGGCTATCGGATTTACTGTTCCTAAAGCATTAGAAGCATAAACCACCGAAACTATCTTCGTTTTCTCTGAAAGCAGTTTTTTGTATTCGTCAAATAGAATATCACCATCATCATTGATAGGAATAACTTTCAGCACACAGCCTTTTTCTTCACATAACATTTGCCAAGGCACAATGTTAGAGTGATGCTCCATGGTACTGATGATAATTTCGTCACCTTCGGTCAAAAAACTCCTTCCGTATGTTTGAGCTACTAAGTTTATACCATCTGTAGTACCGTAAGTAAAAATCACTTCATCAGTGCTCTCAGCATTAATAAAATCCTTAATGGTAGTTCTGGATAACTCAAAAGCTGATGTAGCTTTTTCTGCCAAATGATGAATTCCTCTGTGAATATTGGAATTGTAACCTTTATAATAATTACTGACAGCGTCAATAACCACATTAGGTTTTTGGGTAGTAGCGGCATTGTCAAAATACACCAACTTTTTACCATTCACATCTTGGTCTAAAATTGGAAAATCTGCCCGTATTTTATCTATATTTAACGTATTCAAAGCTTCTATTCTATTATTCTATGTTCCAACAAGCATAGATATTAATTAGTTTGGAAAAAATCTAAATAATTTACTGCTTGTATCTAATTATTGACTTTAGAAACCATGACCTCTTTTCAATCCGAATTTATTTCCCAAAGTATTTTCCGAATAGATGAAAACCCACCAAGAATAAAAAAGTGTCTGGATTTATTAACCGAATCTGAAGTGTGGCAAAAGCCAGGCGACTCTTCTAACAGTATTGGTAATCTCATACTACACCTGTGCGGCAATGTGAGACAATATGCTATTTCATCTTTAGGGAACTTACCTGATATTAGACAAAGAAATGAAGAATTTGAGGCAATAGGTGGTTATACTAAAGAAGAGCTGCTTGTCTTATTTAATAAAACCATTGACGAGGCAAAAACTACAATTCAGGAGACAAATGACTCGGATTGGCTAAAAACAAGAAGCATACAGGGTTTTAGTTTTACTGGAGTTGGGATTATTATTCATGTAGTAGAGCATCTTTCTTACCATACTGGTCAAATAGCTTTTTATACAAAAATGATAAAAGACCAGCCATTAGGGTTTTATGATGATATAGACTTAAATGTTAAAAATGAAACTGATTGAGCAGTATCTTTAGCAAAACTTTAAGAATATGAGCCCAGAAATACCTCAATATATCAGTATACTTTTTATACTAACCACTTTAACCACTATTTGGCTTTTTAAACGTGCGTTTAAACCAAGTCAAACTACTCTAGTCATTTTATATGCATGGCTGGGTTTACAGGGCTATTTAGCAAGTTCCGGATTCTATCAAGATACCACCTCCTTACCTCCTAAATTTGGTTTAGCACTTATTCCCGCACTTATCTTAATTGCCTATATATTCCTTTCTGCCAAGGGTAAAAAGTTTATGGATAAACTAGACCCAGAATCCCTATACTGGATTCATACCGTTAGAGTTCCTGTTGAAATAGTTTTATGGATGCTTTTCGCTTCTTCACTCATTCCGCAAATAATGACCTTCGAAGGGCGTAATTATGACATTATAGCGGGCTTAACGGTCCCATTGATTATATTTTACGGGATAAGGAAACCTATAATTGATAAAAACAGACTCCTTTTATGGAATGTCCTTTGTCTATTCTTGCTCCTTAACATTGTGGTGATGGCTATCTTATCAGTAGAAGGTCCATTTCAAACGATGTCTTTTCATATCCCAAATAAGGGTGTTTTACTTTTCCCTTTCATATGGCTACCATGTTTTATAGTTCCAACAGTATTATTTTCCCATTTAGTAAGCATTAGACATCTATTAAAAAAATGATTAGAGAGGCTACTCAACAAGACTTAATTCCTATTTCAGAAATCTGGAATCATTACATCATCAATAGCTCATATAATTACGATAATGAGCCTAAAGACATGGCTTTCTTTGAGGATTTCTTTCTTGAAAAAGAGAAAAACGCTTATCCCATTTTTGTGGCAGAAGATGATGGAAAAGTAGTAGGTTATGCCACTTATGGTCAATTTAGAGCCCGTTCTGGTTATAAACACAGTTTGGAACACGGAGTTTACCTTTATCCTAATTTACAAGGAAAGGGATTTGGTAAGAAACTGATGACCACTTTAATAGAAAGGGCAAAAAAAGACGGCCATCATAGTATGACGGCCGGTATTGACACTCGTAATCAAGGAAGTATTGACTTTCACATAAGATTTGGATTCCGAGAAGTAGGAACTTTCAAAGAGATTGGCTTTAAAAACGGAGAATGGTTAGACTGCGTTTTTTACCAATTGATGCTTTAATTAGCCTAATTTCTCGTGAATAATCTCTGTTAGGTATTCTTTGATTGTTTCAATTTTAATTTGTGAAACTACATCATCAGCAAAAGCTAAAAGCTGCATTTTAATAGCTTCTTCTTTAGGAATACCCCTAGACTGCATGTAAAAAATAGCTTCATCATTAAGCATACCCGTGGTAGCTCCGTGAGAACATTTTACATCGTCAGCCCAAATTTCTAATTGAGGCTTGGTATTCATGGTAGCACTGTCAGAAGTTATGACGTTTCTGCAGTTTTGATATGCGTTGGTTTGCTGAGCTTCTTGTCTTACAAAGATTTTACCATTAAAAACCCCTGTAGATTTATCCATCAAAACACCTTTATAAAGCTCGTTTGAAACTGAATTAGGTTTTCTGTGGTCTGCTACGGTATGATTATCAACGTGCTGCTTCTCATTTGGAATATAAAGACCATACATGAAGCTTTCTAAATACTCTCCGTTTAAATCAAGGTTTAAATTATTTCTAGTAAAACCACCATTTAAAGTAATGGTAGCGGCATAGAAATAACTTTTATCTTCTTGGTAAACATTGGTAGTTCCTACATGATAAGATGCATCATTGTCATCTTGAATCTTATAGTAATCTGCTCTTGCAGATTTTGCTACCACTATTTCTGTTACAGCATTGACAAAAGAAGAGTGCTCACCTAAAGTTCTAAAAACTTCAGCAATCTTAACTTCAGCGTTTTCTCCTACTACTACCAAGTTTCTGATATTGCTACCCACATTTTCTTGTGTAACATCCGTAATCATTCTTAAAATAATTGGATGTTCTATAGTAGCATTAGCTTCTACATTTACCACCACGCCATCATTAGCTAAAGCAGTGTTTATAGCAGTGAAAGCTTCTTCATTATCCTTTGAATATTTTGAGAAGTGCTTATTAAGAATCTCAGGATTATTGGCTTGAGCCTCTTGAAAAGTTTCTACTGAAATTTTGCCTTCGGCCAAACTTAAATCTGAAAGTTCTTTCTGAAAGTAACCATTCACAAAATATAGTATAATACCTTTTAAACCAGGTATCTCAAGGCTTTTCAAATCTTCAGATTGCAGGCTTTTCTTTGCCTTTAAGTTATAGGTTCCTTTGACCAAGTTTTTCACATTGGAATATTTCCATTCCTCGTGTTTAGTAGTAGGAAACCCTAATTTATTGAAGCTATCAATAGCGGTAATACGCCTTTGATTATATGCTTCTGACGCACTCCCATTTAAAGAGGACTGCAAATCATTATATACTTCTGTTAACTGACTTTGTAAGTTATTTTCAGACATTCGGAAACTCTTTGATAATTTATGCTACTGTTTCGTTGGCGTCAATAGACTCAGTAATCCAATCGTACCCTTTTTCTTCTAATTCTAGAGCTAACTCTTTAGTTCCAGACTTCACTATTCTACCCTTGTATAATACGTGTACGTAATCAGGTACAATATAATCAAGCAAACGCTGATAGTGGGTAATAACCACAAATGAACGGTTCTTGTTTTTCAACTGATTTACTCCATCAGCTACAATTCTAAGGGCGTCAATATCTAAACCAGAATCTGTTTCATCTAAAAGACCCAAAACAGGCTCTAACATAGCCATTTGGAATATTTCGTTCCTTTTCTTTTCTCCTCCAGAAAAACCTTCGTTAAGAGAACGTCTAAGTAATTGGTCGTCAATCTTAACCAATTTAGCCTTCTCTTTCATCAATTTCAAAAAGGTAGCCGCGTTCATTGGCTCTTCCCCTCTATATTTCTTGATTTGATTTATGGCTGTTTTTAAGAAGTTGATGGTAGTAACACCTGGAATCTCTACTGGGTATTGGAACGCCAAGAAGATACCTTCTGCCGCTCTTTCTTCAGGAGCTAAATCAAGTAGGTCTTTATTCATGAACTCCACAGAACCTTCTGTGACTTCATAATCCTCTCTACCAGCTAAAACAGATGCAAGCGTGCTTTTTCCTGAGCCATTGGGACCCATGATAGCGTGCACTTCGCCTGGTTTAACCTCAAGGTTTATACCTCTTAAAATCTCTTTATCTTCAATACTAGCGTGTAAGTTACTGATTTTCAGCATTCTAAACAATTATTTGGTCTTAAATTGGGCTGCAAAGATAGCTTTTTTCTTTGCAATATCATATTTCACCTTATAAACCTAGATTCAGGAAAATCCGTTCGAGAAAATGTAATTAATCATTAGAAACTTATTATTAACTTTGAATCCATTGGTTTCTTGTAACGAAATCTTCATCAATTATGACGTCCTTTTTTTTAAAAATTAAGAGTTTGATACTCTATTACATTGCTAACTTTGGTTTTATGTAATGCACTTTTGACTTCGCTAGTTAAAATTGTGTATTACATACTAAAATCAACAAAATGGACTTTCAAGTAAATAGTGAGGTGGCTTCCTTACAAAAACTCATCATTCACAGCCCAGACAGCGGTTTGGGCAAAGTAGTACCTTCTAAAGCTCAAGATTGGCTTTTTGAGGACATTGTACATCTAGAAACAATGCGTAAAGATGAGTATGATTACTATGTGAAACTTTTACTCTACTTTTTAGATACAGATAAGATAAAAGGCAAGCTAAACAGCATTGACAATGCTGCCGATAGAGGTTTCTTTATTCCTGGGCATAAAGACTATTTTAAGTCTGACAAAGTCATAGAGTTTGAAGTACTTTTAAAAGAAGTTTTGGCGAATATCGCTATCAAAAGTCAGCTTTTAGCCGCAGTTTGTGCTATAGAGGAGTGCTCATTCAGAGAAATGGAGCTATTTCTTTCCTTTTCTGACCTAGAGCTAACCCGACTGTTAATTACAGGAATGACGAGTACTGGAGATATGTACTTCTCCCCTATTCCCAACCTTATTTTTACTAGAGATATTGGCATAATGATTAATGACCACTTTCTACTTAATAAACCAGCAAAACTGGCAAGAAGAAGAGAATCGTTATTAGCAAAGTATGTTTTCTTCAATCATGCTATGTTCAAAGATTTAAGAAGCAAGCTAGTTGAAATAGAAGAAAATGATGAGCAGTTTCTGATGCCAGAAAATGAGCAAGGTGACAAAGAAGAGACGCTAGAAGGTGGCGATGTGATGATGGTGGCTCCAAATCATCTATTAATAGGAATTAGTGAGCGAACAAGTGTAGAAGCTGCCAGACAGGTCATGCGTAAGCTTTTTGACAAAAAAGTTTTGACTAAAGTGACTTTGGTAAAAATACCTGCCAAACGTGATTATATGCACATTGACACTGTTTTTACACAAATCAAAAAGAATGTGTGGGTGCTTTTAGCTTCCATTGGCCGTGCGGCGGAAAAACATAAAAGAGATTTAATTTGGGAAGAGTTGGGTCAAAGAAATAAGGCTGAAGAACTGATGATTAAGCAGTTTTATGTGGAAAATGGCTTAGAGAAGTCAAGGTCATTTGAAAACTTAGAAGACTTACTAATCGATATCTCGGAGGTTGACCTAAAATGTAAAGAACCAGTCAAATTTGTTTATTCTGGAAACAATGTATTTCCCTATGGAGCTCGTGAGCAATGGACTGATTCATGTAATCTTTTAGTTTTAAAAGAAGGTGTGGCAGTAGGCTACGATAGAAACAATAAGACTTCGGAAGCTTTTGAAAATGCTGGTTTTGAAGTGGTAAATGTCAAAGACCTATTATTAGACTTTGAGAAGAATATCAAATCTCCCGAAACATTAGAAAACACCATTATTCTTTTGCCTTCGGCAGAACTTTCAAGAGCCAGAGGTGGCTCACATTGTATGAGTTTACCTATCTTAAGAGCTTCTGTTTGATGGGAAAACAATGTTGTTCTCACCTAATGATGGTGCGTCCTGTTTGCTTCGGTTTTAACGAACAAACAGCGGAGAGTAATGCATTTATGCACGAGGCGGAGCCAAATCAGCATCCGCAAGAAGATGCTTTAAAGCACTTTGATGAATTTGTGGCAAAGCTAAGAAAGGCTAAAGTTAATGTTACGGTAATAGACGATACTCCCGAACCGCGTACCCCAGACAGTATTTTTCCAAATAACTGGGTCTCCTTCCATTCCGATGGCAGAGTATTCCTCTACCCTATGGAAGCTAAAAACAGAAGAGTTGAGCGAGAAGTAAAGTTTCTCAATTTGCTTAAAAATAATTTCCATATCGAAAGTATCAACCACTTAGAGAAGCATGAAAATAATGGACATTACTTAGAAGGCACGGGTAGTTTGGTTTTAGATAGGTCTAAAAAAGTAACTTATGCTTGCCTTTCTAGCAGAACGCATGAAATGGTAATTAAGGACTGGGCTACGCATTTTCCGGACTATGAAATAGTGACTTTTGATGCACTTGATGATGCTGGGGTTTCTATTTACCATACCAATGTTATGATGAATATAGGAGCCGATTTCTCTGTAATTTGTGCTGAAAGCATAAGAGATGTCACACAGAGAAATCATGTTCTGAACAAGCTCAAAGAAAGCGGAAAAGAACCTTTAGAAATCAGTCTGACACAAATGAATGAATTTGCTGGAAATATGCTGCAGGTGGAAAACATAGACGGAGAACGTATTTTGGTAATGTCCGAAAGAGCATATCAAAGTTTAAATAAGAGTCAAATTGCATTTTTAGAAGAAAGTACTTCTATTTTAAGAGCAGAATTAGGCCTAATAGAAACCCTTGGTGGTGGCTCGGCGAGGTGTATGTTGGCGGAAATTCACTTGCCCCTTAAAGCGTAATATGTGGCAATTATGCACTTTCAATTGTATAAATTCAAAATATGCATACGAGAGTGCATAAATCATAAATATGCACACAGGAGTGCATAATTGATAATTATGTATATATTTGTACATAATTTAAATAAATGCAGGTTTTAACAGGCGACATTATAGATTCTACAAAGCTCAGCAATGCTGAAAGGAAGGCTATAGCCGCTATTCTGGAAAGCCTTGCCCAAAGCTCCAAAGGGCAATATGATTTCTTTATACGTGGCGACTCTTTTCAAGTAATGTTAGAAACCGATGGACTCACGGAGGCTTTAAAAATCAAGTACCTTTTAAAGTTGAAAACTGGTTTTTCTGTCAGAATTTCTATAGGCATAGGAGAAGTTAACATTTTAGAAGAACGCCTCTCAAATTCTGATGGACCTGCTTTTTGGCTATCTGGACAGGGTTTAGATGCCATGAAAGAGGAAAAGACACTCATTAGCATTCATACATCTGATGATACCAAAAATGCTGAATGGAAGCTTCATTCTGCCACTTTAGACTATTTGGAAAAGACGAATACGCTAAACCAAATAGAGGTGCATTACTGGCTATTGCTGGATAATACGCAGCAAGAAATAGCTGAAGAAATAGGTATTCGCCAGTCCTCGGTAAACCGACGTATAAAAAACTCTGGTTGGAATTTGATTGAAAACATTGTAAGTCATTTTAATCAAACTTTATGAGTCTCACGAATTCAGAAATAAGTCTATTGCTAAAACTGTTTACAGCCCACATGGTGTCTGACTATTTCTTGCAGTTCAGCTCATGGAGTAAAGACAAAGAAATCAACAAAATACGCTCTAAAAAGCTCTATTTACATATTCTAATCACATTCTTAGCTGCTTTGCTCTTTTCTGGAAGCTTTTGGGCCGCTCTATTTATAGGTGTAACGCACTACCTCATAGACCTTGGTAAAATCTACCTCAAAATGAACAGGTTTGTCCTATTCATTATTGACCAAGCACTGCATACCTTAATTCTCCTTATAACCTGGCTATTATTAATTGATGGCTGGCATTGGCTAAAAGAATCTACTATTTGGCTGGTAGATACACCACAAACTTGGATTCTTGTTTTTGCCTATGGCGTCATCACTTTTCCGTTAAGTGTGGTTATCAATATTTTCACAGACAGATGGCGGTCGCAATTAGACCCCGATAGACAAGAATCTTTGCAGAAAGCAGGATTATGGATTGGTGTTTTTGAACGTGTGCTTATTTTGACTTTTATATTAACCAATCAGTTTTCGGCAATGGGCTTCTTGATAGCGACAAAGGCCATTTTGAGGTTTAAAGACACCGAAACTAAACAAATGGAATATGTACTCATAGGTACATTAATGAGCATCACTCCTACCATTCTTTTAGGAATATTAGCTCACTATTTAATTATTTCTTTATAAGCATTTTACCATATAATCCACAGAGTAAATCCTCAATTGACTTACTAAATAATTGAGATTCGAACTTCATCCTATAATTAGTCCTAAATCCCCTCTTCATAGAAACTTTTTCTCTCTTTGAAAAAGAGAAGTCTAAAATTAAATACTGCCTTAATTAACTGTTAAAGCAGGATAGCTAAAGAATATCCGATAATAAACTAAACATTTTAGGCTATATTTAAACTTATTATTTAACCATGTAAATCTTAATAAATGCCTGAAGCCGTTGCAGTAAGCTCTTTGAGCAAAAACGAAACCCGTATATCTATTGCAATAGTCGCAGTAATGTTTTTCATATTTGGATTTGTTTCTTGGATTAATGCTATTTTGATTCCCTATTTTAAAATAGCTTGCGAACTCACTAATTTTCAGGCATACCTTGTAGCATTTGCATTTTATATCTCTTATTTCTTAATCTCAGTTCCCGCTTCTTTTTTATTACAAAGAGTCGGGTTTAAAAAAGGGATAATGCTCGGTTTTTGGATCATGTCGATAGGAGCATTCATCTTTATTCCTGCCGCTTATAGTCGTACTTATTATATCTTTTTGATTGGTTTATTTACCCTTGGTGCCGGTTTGGCCATTTTACAAACTGCCGCAAACCCTTATATCACTATTTTAGGTCCAAAAGAACGAGCTGCTCAGCGAATTAGTATTATGGGGATTTGTAATAAAGCAGCAGGTATACTTGCACCTTTAATCTTTGCTGCTGTAGTTTTAAGAGCAACCGATAGCGACCTATTTCAAAATTTGGCGAGCATGAATGAGATAGATAAAGCTACGGCATTAGACGAACTCATTCAACGTGTAGTTACGCCTTATTTGATAGTGGGAATTGTGCTCTTTTTACTGGGTTTGGGTATTCGTTTTTCACCTTTACCGGAGATTGACACCGATGGAGACACAGATGAACCTAATGATAACAAAACGGCTAAAACAAGTATTTTCCAATTCCCGCATTTGATACTTGGAGCGGTCGCAATTTTCATGCACGTGGGTACACAAGTAATCGCAATAGACACTATTATTGGTTATGCAGCGTCCATGAACATTCAATTAATGGAGGCCAAAGTGTTTCCATCTTATACCCTGGCTACCACTATATGTGGTTACCTTTTAGGAATAGTATTAATGCCCAAAATTATATCTCAAGTTACTGCACTTAGGTTTTGTACTGTATTAGGCTTGATTTTAACGCTTTTAGTGATTTTTACTCATGGTGAGGTTAGTTTTTTAGGAATGAACGCTGATATATCTATCTGGTTTTTGGTTTTAATGGGCTTAGCCAATTCTTTAATTTGGGCAGGTATTTGGCCACTAGCATTAGATGGTTTAGGTAAATTCACCAAACTTGGCTCGTCAATTTTAATAATGATGCTTTGCGGAAATGCTATTATGCCACTGGTTTACGGGCATTTCGCTGATATTTATGATGTGAAGTCAGCCTATTGGGTACTCTTCCCTGCTTATCTTTACTTAGTTTTTTACGCTATAAAAGGGCATCAATTTAGAACATGGAAAATTTCAAAATGAATAAACTTACAAGACGTGATTTTTTTGCACCTGTTTTAGCTGCAAGTGTTGGCTTATCATTTGTAAAAAAGGCCAATACTAGTATGAAGAGTAAGCGTGTCGGAATTATTGGTCTTGACACTTCTCATTCGGTGGCGTTTACCAAATCACTACATAGAGGAGATACAGCTTTTAAGGGCTATAAAGTGGTTGCGGCCTATCCACAAGGTAGTTTGGATATAGTTTCTAGCACAGAAAGAATCCCTGGCTACATAGAAGATGTCAAGAAAATGGGCGTTGAAATTGTAAGCTCAATAAGCGAACTATTGAAAAAAGTCGACGTAGTTTTGTTAGAAACAAACGATGGAAGAAGGCACTTGGAGCAAGCTGTAGAAGTATTCAAAAGTGGAAAAAGAACATTTATTGACAAACCAATTGCGGCATCATTAAAAGATGCACAGGCAATTTTTAAGGCTGCTGACAAATATGGTGTTCCTACTTTTTCGGCATCATCATTAAGGTTTGCCACAGGAATGATGGAAATAAAAAATGGGTCAATTGGTAAGATTTCTGGAGCAGATACCTTTAGTCCAATGAAGTTTGAGAAGACTCACCCAGACTTATTTTGGTATGGAATACATGGGGTAGAAATGCTATTTACGGTCATGGGAACTGGCTGTAAAAGCGTACAAAGAACCATTGGCGAAGACCAAGAAGTAGTTACCGGAATCTGGAAAGATGGCCGTATAGGTACATTTAGAGGCATAAAAAAAGGGAAACAAAGTTATGGTGGTACCGCCTTTGGCGAAACTGGCATAAGCCCACTTGGGCCGTATAACGGTTATGACCCACTTTTAATAGAAATTATTAATTTCTTCGAAACTGGAATATCTCCTGTAGACAAAAATGAGACACTTGAAATGTGTGCATTCATGATGGCGGCAGACGAAAGCAAGAAAAAAGGAGGAGCAGCGGTTAGTTTGAAAGAAGTTGGTTTATAAACTATAAACCACGCTTCCTTCTACCATGGTCATTTTGATATTAATTTCTTCATCAAAAATTAGAATATCGGCATCTTTACCAACTTCTAAAGAGCCTTTTTGAGCATTAACTTTCATAATTCTTGCTGGGGTAAGGCTTGCCATTTCTATGGTTTCCAGCATAGGTACTTCAGCCATGTTGAGCATTGTTCTTACCAATCTATCAAACGTAGACACACTACCTGCAAATGAACTTCTATCGGGCATTTTGGCCACGCCTTCCTCTACCAGAACTTCGACACCGTTTTTGTAACCGCCTAGTAAAGAATTACCCTCAGGCATAGCTGCAGCACGCATACTGTCTGTTATAAGTGCTGTTCTTTTTGGGCCTTTAATCTTGTAAATAAGCTTAAGTAGTGGAGCCGGTAAATGTGAGCCATCAGCAATAATCTCCACATCCATATCATCTATTAGGTATCCAGCTTCTACCACACCAGCATAGCGGTATGTATTACGACGTGTAACCCCAAGCATGGCAGAATAAAAGTGAGTTGCCAACGTATAACCATTATGAAATGCTTCTTCAGCTTCTTCATAAATGGCATCTGTATGTGCTATAGCCGCAAGAATATTGTTTTCTGTCAAGTATTTCCCAAACTCCATTGCACCAGGTAATTCAGGAGCAGCACTCCATCTTTTGATACTCTTATAGTTTGCAATAAGTTCTTTGTACTCTTTTTCATCAGGATTTCGGATAAATCGTGGGTCTTGAGCTCCCCTTTGACTCATAGCGAAATATGGCCCTTCTAAATGGATTCCCAATAGAGATGCTCCTTTCTTGTTTTGCTCCTTCGCTTTTTCAAATGAATTTAAAGTAGCTTCCAAGTCTTCTGGCTCAGCAGTCAAGGTAGTTGGGAACATGGCTGTTGTGCCAAATCTGGCATGGGTTTCGGCAACAGTTAAAAAGGCTTCTGGCGTACCATCCATAAAGTCACTGCCACCGCCACCATGGACGTGTATATCAATAAATCCAGGAGAAATGTATTGGCCTTTGGCATCAATTTCCATGGCCTCTGGAAATTCTGGATTGCCCTGTTCTATTCCAATTATTTTACCATCAGAAACAAGAACAGATGCTTGTTCTAAAATTGCTTCTGGCGTGATTACTTTGCCGTTAACTATTTTTATTCTTGACGACATGCTATGCTATTTTTGATTTTGCTAAAATACTTTCAGGCAAAAGACTCGCAGCATTCTTATCTAAGAAATACTCACAATTAGCGTGAGTGAGTAAAATGCTAGCGGGATGAAGATTACTAACTTCTCCATTCAAGCAATCTTTAACTGCTTCTGCTTTTCTAGTATCAGGAACGGAACAAATTAGATGCTTCGTTTTCATTATTTGCTTAATAGACATACTAATTGCTTGTTTTGGCACAGCATCAAAGCTTTCAAACCAACCTTCGCCAAACTGCTGCTGACGACAAGCATCGTCCAAATCGACAACGATGTAAGACTCTTCTGTCTCAAAGTCAGCTGGGGGATCATTAAAGGCCAAATGTCCATTTTCACCAAAGCCTACGAATGCTAAATCAATAGGATGTTGTTCAATTAATTCACCAAGTCGCTGACATTCTTTTTCACCATCCACTTCTCCATCAATTAATACTACTTTTTTAAAGCTTGGTTTAATCACATTAATAACTCTATCTAAAAGGTACTTTCTAAAACTTGCTGGGTGTGAAAGTGGCAAACCTAAATATTCATCAAGATGGAACATGGTTACTTTATCCCAAGCAATATCTTTTTCTGAAAGTACTTGCTTAAGCACATCAAACTGACTTGCACCAGTTGCCAGGATAATATTTGCTTCACCCCGTTCGGCAATTGTATTTCTAAGGATTTCTGCGGCTCTTTTTCCAGCTGATACTCCCATTTCTTCTGGAGTATTGAATATTGATAGATTCATGGTTGAATTGGGTTTTAATCTTTAAGAATGTTTAATGATTGTAGAGAATTATAAAAATAAACATTTCAACACAACTAGTCCTAAAGCAGTGCCCTAAATGAAAAAGGAATCCTCAAATAGCTGTACAAATTATTCAGAAAATACATCAGCAGTATGAATAAGGCTATCCTTACAATTCAAAGACACCGAAACCAAGTAAATGGAATATGTACTAATAGGTACAATTGTGAGCATCACTCCTATTATCCTTTTAGGAATATTAGCCCACTATTTAATAATTTCTTTATAAGTGGGAACTTTAAAAGCGTTTTATCGTTAATAGGTTGCAACGCAATGGGGCTGACTGGTTTTGACGGCGTGAAGCTCATGCGAGTATAAGCATGTATGGAGTTGGTAGAACCTCCATTTAAAAATTCTTCTAAACAACAAGAGGCAATACTCAGTATGCCATGGCTGCTTAATCTAGTATAGATTAACCATTCGCCACATCTCTCTCCTGCTAACCTCTGCCGCGGGGGAATCAGAGGTGTCGACACGTAGAGGCGTTTAATGGCGGTTTTCTTACCATTAAATAGTATCGGAGGAAATAAGGATTGAATTTGGTATGTCGGACGGCTTCTCAATCTCGAAAAACAAGACCGAATAAACATGTAGAAGGCTCGACATCGGCCATGTTCGGACCAGGGTTCGAATCCCTGCAGCTCCACAAGATAAAACCTCAATTAACTTATTACTAAGTAGTTGAGGTTTTTTATTTGCTATTTAGCCCGTATTTAGCCCATAAATGATAATGACTAAGCCTTTTAAAGAAAACCAAGAGCTTAAAAAAAATTACCATACTCAACATTAAGGGTAGCTGATTAGCTACAAATATCGCTCTCTAAAAAACAGCAAACGCACTTCTTATACAGCAATGAGGTAACAATCTCTCCTCCCGTAGAGCCTTAGTGTACAACTTAACAGGCTAGAACGCATAAAGAAAAACCGCCGTCTCGATAAATATATTCTCAACGGCGGTTAGATAAATGGCTAAGTGAGCGGATAACATATATTCACTTTATACTATTTTACCAGCTTGAGTTTTCCGAAAAGCCATTTGTCTCTCATTTCATTTTGTTCTGGAAATGTCCAATGCAATGTTTCTTGAAATACATGAAGTTCTTTTTCAGACTTGAGGACATTATATGCAGAATAAGTTGAAGTTGGAGGGCAAACATTGTCGTTATAGCCCCAGCTGTACCATCCTGGCACTTTCACAAATCGAGCGAAATTTACCACATCAAAGTATTTTGATGTCTCTACCTTTTCTGGTCTATTGGTGAAATCGTCTGTGAATATTTGTGGCCAACCTCCCGCTCTATTGTGCAAAAAGCCTGTCATATCTGACAGTGCAGGGTAAAAAGCTGCCAAATAACTGATGCGACTGTCTAAACTTGCAGTAATGATTGAAAGTGCTCCGCCTTGGCTTCCTCCAGTAACCCCAATATTTACCCCATCAAAACTATCAAGCCCAAACATGAAATCTACCGCCCTTACACAGCCAAGATAAACACGCTTGTAATAGGCTTTATCTTTATCATCCAGATTGATGCCCCAATAGTCTTTCAATGCACCTTGCTTTAGATTATCATAAACACTCGGGTCAAGATTTACCGGTATGCCATGAATACCAATAGTAAAGGAAATGAAGCCTTTCTCTGCTTCTGATACCACACCATAATATGGACGAACTCCAGCACCAGGAACATGCAAGATTGCTGGATATTTACCTTCCCTTTTCGGAGTACATAAAATACCATAAATTTTGCCATGAATGTTGTCTAATTCTACGTGGTAAACATTGACTTTGGCGGTACACCTTTCTGGCATTAATGTCAATATTGGATTAACAGGTACGTTTGCCAAGTCTTTTTTTCCTTTATTCCAAAACGCTTCAAAGTCTGCAGGCAAGGTAGTGGTTGGTTGAATTTTCTCTGGAGAAAAACCCGCCGTTGCAAAAGAGGAGTACGTCTTTCCATCAACTTCTACAGTTGCCGTGCAGCGAAGAAAGCCGGGTTCTTTAAATTTTTTGGCCTTTATTTTGGTTGTTTTATTACTAAGTACAAAACTCCCTTCATCCCATATCTCAACTATCCGATAGCCTGGGTCGGGTTGTACTGTATACTTAATTTCAACTCCCTCAAGTGGCACGTTATTTCTTAAAGCCGTAATGGTAAATTCTGCCCTTTCTCCCACTTCATAGGTCCAGTCGGCATGGTTCGGTGTTACAATTACCTTAACTAGTTGTTCACGGGGTTGTGCATCTGCATGACTATAAAATGCTAGTGCTAATAATACTGATAAAAAGAATTTGAGTTTCATTTACAATTTGTTTTTAATGCTTCAATATGGTTGAATTTAAAATATCACGTTTTTGCGTGACTCTAAGCTAAGAGATTTTTAATTGCCTTAAAATCATATAGCAGAAACATGAGTGTAAATTGTGGATATTTTCTTGCCAGTATATTCTCAGAGATTTTGTTTTGGCGTAAATCAGTGCAAATATCCGTGACTTGTAGGTAGGTTTACTCGGAAGCAACATTCAAATGTTTAATATCGATAGAAGCTGCTTGATCGCAAACAGGATAATTTTCGTTATTCCTATTGATAATGATCAATTTTAGGTTTTAACGACGGGCTTAATTGTTTCATTAGAACCTTATTATTAGGTATAGTTTAAATTTAAGAAAAGAACAAAATAAATTAAAGCTATCATTTTATATAGATTTAGCCCCTTTATAGGGCTCTAATGCCCCAAATAAGAGCAAATCTTTTAGTAACTTGTAAAAACAAATGTTTCAGTTTCTTTTACACGATATCAATAAAACAAAAATGAGTACAGAAAAAAAAGTATGGTTTATTACTGGTGTATCATCAGGATTAGGAAAACAGTTGGCTAAAGAGGTGTTATCACAAGGGCAAATTGTGGTAGGAACTTTTAGAAAACAAGCTCAAGTAGAGGCGTTTAATAATGAAAACCCAGGAAGTTCTTTTGGAGTACTTATAGATGTGGCTTCTACAGAAATGATTATTGATGGTGTTAAAACCATTTTTGACAAATTTGGGAAGATTGATGTAGTGGTCAATAATGCCGGTTATGGCGTTATGGGCAGTATTGAAGAGATTTCTGACGAAGAAGTTAGAAGACAATTTGAAGTAAACGTTTTTGGTGTTTTAACCACTATTAGAGCGGTATTGCCTGAAATGCGTAAGCAACGTTCTGGTCATATTATCAATATAACTTCTATAGCAGGGCGTATAGGCTCTCAAGGTTTAGGAATTTACAACGGTTCTAAGTTTGCTTTAGAAGGTATTGGTGAAGCTTTGGCAGCAGAGTTAAAGCCACTAAACATTAAGGTAACCAATGTAGAGCCTGGTCCGTTTAGAACAGAATGGGCAGGAAGTTCAGCTGCTTATGATAATACTAAGATTGAAGATTACGAAAGCACGGTAGGCGAGCGTATAAGAGGTTTACAAGGTTTGAATGGAAATCAGCCTGGCGACCCAGCTAAAGCAGCAGCGGCTATTTATAAATTAGCTCAGCTAGAAGAGGCTCCTGTGCATTTACCATTAGGGAAAATAGCTTATGATGTTTTCGGGAATGTGAATAACGGCTTAATAGCAGAGTTAGCTAAGTTTGAAAGCTTAGGTAAACCATGTGATTTCGAATAAGCTATTTTAGGCTTTCTAGATTTTAAGAAAAACCGCCTTTCGGGCGGTTTTTCTTATTTTAAACGACCTCTACTCCTCTCCAAAAAGCCACATAGCCTTTTATGCCTTTGGCCAATTCTGAAGTTTCTGGGTAATACCAAGCGGCGTCATTATTCGTTTTTCCGTTTACTTCCAAATCGTAATAAGAAGCTACACCTTTCCAGTGACATGTGGTGTGCGTTTCATTTTCTTTGAAAAACTCTTTTTTGATGGAGCTCGGCGGAAAATAATGGTTTCCTTCTATTACTACCGTTTCATCGCTTTCTGCTATGACCACATTATTCCATTTAGCTGTTTTCATTTTGCTGTTTCTTTTAGTTTCCCTAATAAACGCATTTACGCTACACTAGGATTTTAAAGACTTCAATCTATACTGACATTGAACCTAAACATTCTCTTTAAATGCAGTTTTAGCTTGATTAAGGAAACTTTCTACATCCTCTTCTGCAACACCAGTTGATTTCAATGTACCTCCATTCCAATCTGAATGCCATGAACCTACTGTCAATTTTGGTAAGTTTTTAGCCTCAATGGCACTTCCATCTTTATAGCCAGCCACATAAAAGTAAAGCTCATTTTCCAAGGAATCTGGAATAGCCAAACCTGCTCCCAAAAAGAGAGCGTCGCTTAGTTTAGTATAAATACCAATATCAAAGTGATGTGGCCAGACTCTAATTTCAGAGGTCAATTGATTCTCCTTCAAAAATGAACTCATAGCATTTTGAGCCAAAGTAAACTTGGCAGCAACCTCTTTCATTTCGTTCAAATCAAAGACATATTGATAACTAGGTTCTATTTGCGGATAATCCAACTCATAGCTGTAAGAGAAAACATAAGGCTTCGCCAAACCTATCTTCTTGCTTGTGGCTGTAAGCCACATCAATATTTCTTGATGCGTATGCTTTCTCACATCAATTATTTCTGGGGTTCCATCCCATGTCAAATTGCCTGTCTCAAAATTGAGCGTTAGCGTACTCCCACTGCCCAAATCTCTCGTCTCCAAGCTATTCCTTTCCTCATTCCAAGCTAAATTAGATTGGCTATCATCATCTTTAGTTGGTAAAAAACTCTTGCCAGCGGCAGATAAATACTGAGCTGCTAAATGAATATTCTTAATACTTTCTTTCATCATTCTAATTTTTAAAATCTAGGCTATTTTTCGATATAACAAGTTATTTTTATCCTAAACCAGCATATTTAATACCTGTTAACTTGTGCATTTCATAATCTAAGGTGCTCAAATCCTCTTTTTCAAACTTCCCAATATCATCATGACCACAAGAGCGAGCTATCACCTTCATGAGGTCGTTTGTGGCTGTAAAGAAGTTATAAAGTTGCTTGGCTGAACTTTGAATAATTAGCCTACTTCTAAGATTCTCTTTTTGCGTAGCTATACCTACGGGACAATTATTAGTACCGCAAGCTCTCATACCCAAACAACCAATGGCTTGAAGAGCAGAATTTGAAACAGCCACAGCATCGGCCCCCATCATTAATGCCTTGGCAAAGTCTTCCGCCACACGCAAACCGCCTGTTATTATTAAGGTCACATCGGTAGCACCAGACTCATCTAAAAACTTTCTAGCCCTAGCCAATGCAGGGATGGTAGGCACATTAATATTATCTCGAAGAACTTTGGGGGCAGAACCCGTTCCACCACCTCGTCCGTCCAAAATGATGTAATCAACACCTACATCTAGAGCAAATTTAATGTCCTCTTCTACCCTACTAGCCGCTATTTTAAAACCTACTGGAATGCCGCCCGTTCTAACGCGAACTTCATTGGCAAAATCTCTAAAATCTTGTACGGTAAACATATCTGGAAATGCCGCTGGAGAAATAGCCGTTTCTCCTTCTTTTAGCCCTCTCACTCTTGCTATATCTTTGGTCACTTTATTTCCTGGCAAATGACCTCCTGTGCCTGTTTTAGCACCCTGACCACCTTTAAAGTGGAAAGCTTGGGCTTTTTTGACCTTTTCCCATGAAAAACCAAATTTGGCCGAGGCTAACTCATAAAAGTATCTAGAATTGCTTTCTTGCTCCTCTTCCAGCATTCCACCTTCACCACTACAGATTCCCGTTCCTGCCATTTCTGCACCTTTTGCTAAGGCAATTTTTGCTTCCTTTGACAAGGCTCCAAAACTCATATCAGAAACAAAAATGGGCTTATCAAGCCTTAAAGGTTTCTTTGCTTTTTTTCCTATCACTACTTTGGTACGCACGTCCTCTTCGTCAAGAAGTGGTCTCTTAGCCAATTGAGCAGGAAGAAACTGAATATTCTCCCATTTAGGCAACAGATTTCTATCAACGCCCATTGAGGCCGACGGCCCATGATGTCCATGTTTTGAAAGTCCGTTTTTAGCTAGGTCTTGTATGTAGCCAGTATAGGGCTCGGTGGATTCTGGATGCGTATCGGCATACTCTCCTAAATAGGCATCTCTATTAAAAGGTTGAGGATATTTGGTTAAATAATCATTGATTTCTCCTTCATCTGCACATACCCAACCTTCGCTTATTTCTGTTTGAAAACTATGAAGGGCTTCTTCATTATTATACTCACTAACTCCTGTATCTAATCTATAATCCCAGCCATGAAGCCCACACATTAAGTTATGACCGTCCACATAACCATCTGACATTAAAGCACCTCTGTGAAGGCAACGTCCATATAATAATGAAATTTTATCGTCGAATTTGGTTAGCACTAGGTCTAAACCATTGACCTCTTTATGAACGGGCGTTCTATCGGTCAAATCGCTTAAAAGGCAGAGTTTTACTTTTTTCATGTCTATAAAATTAATGTTACCCATAATACCGAAATTTAGCGGTACAACAAAAAGTGAATCACTTTCGGCTTGCTGGAACTAAAAGAACGAAAATTCGGCTGCTCTGGATTTATTTTCTTTAAAGTCGCTTTTGCCTAAATACCAGTTTTAGCGTTAGAATGATTTACCAAGTGCTGGCAAAATCAAAGGTTTGAGCATATCAAAAAACTGATTAATAAGCTATTAAAACAAAAAAAGAATCCATCTCGAAAAGAGATGGATTCTAAGGCCATTTAGATAGGTTAGGTAAACCTATTTTTTAGTTGTAACCCGGATTGTGTTTAAAATTCGGATTAGCATCAATTTCATTTTGAGGAACATCAATGTATTCTCTACCTGGCTGATATGCACCAGTTCCACTGCTAGAAGATTTAAGTTCTGGATGGTCTACTAGTCTTTCTTTGACTAATCCCCATCTTAATAAATCGTGATATCTAGTTCTTTCTAAAGAAAGCTCTTTTACACGCTCATCTTCTATGTCTTTCATGGTCATTGACAAGTCAAGTGCTGGCATATTTGCACGTGCTCTTACCAAATTCACTGCATCTACAGCCGCTTGCGTAGCTGCTCCACCATTCCAGCCACCTATTTCTGCCTCTGCATACATTAGAAGAACATCCGCGTAACGCATTAATCTTAAATTGTTTCCAGACTGGTGCCATCCTTCAGCTTGAGAACCAGTATAACCTTTTTTCACATCAAGGTGCTTGCTAGCATAAATGGTGTTTCTACCATCATTATAAACATCCTTATAAGATTTGTCCAAATAAGTGCTTGACTTTAACTCTCTACCTCTATATGTAGTGGTTTCGTCTGTATCCCAAAACAAAGTTTCAAACGCACGTGGGTCTACTTGCCCATCCACTGTTTTCTCATCTAAGAAAAGGTCCAATGTCCATTTGTTGATTTGCATTCCATCTTGACCAGTAAATCCTGCTGGCGATAAATCTGGATGAAAGGCTGCTCCTTTACCTGTTCCAGCTGCATCTCCACCCCAACCTTGGTTTCCGTCTGCTATAAACTGAATTTCAAAAATTGACTCAGAATTATTCTCTGTATCTTCTGAAAAGTTATCTCCATAGTCTTCTGTTAGTGTATATTCACCACTGTCTATCACTTTTTTAAGTTCTACTTTGGCATTATTATAATCTTCTAGGTACAAATAAGCTTTGCCTAAGAAAGATGTAGCTGCACCCCAAGTAGCTCTTCCTAAATTAGCCGAATCCCAATCCTTTGGTAACAAACCTTGTGCTGCTTTAAAATCAGAAACTACTTGATTCCAAGTTTCTTCTGGAGCCGCTTGAGAAATAGCTTCTGGGTCTGCTATTTCTGAGAAAGGAAGTGTAATTAAAGGTACATTTCTCCAATTATTAACCAATTGGAAATAATGATATCCTCTTAAAAAATGAGCCTCCCCTATGATAGCATCCTTCATTGACTGGTCCATTTCTATGTTTGGCACATTAAAAATTACCTCATTTGCTCTAGTTATGGCCTGATAATGTGTACTCCACACCCAAAAAGTACCATTACTAGTAGACACACCATTAAATGCACCTACAGCAGTTCTTTCTGAAGTTCCGTATGCGTTTACCACATCATCACGATAATCTGAAACAAAAATCTCAAATCGTGAGTAGTTCCAAATGTGTGTAAATGGGCTATACGCTCCTAAAATCCCCTTTGTAGCATCTTCTGATGTTTTCCAAAACGACTTTGGCGTAATGGCGTTAGGGTTACTTTGCTCTAATATATCTTCATTACAGGAGTAGAAAATTCCCGTACTGAGCAGCATAAACATTGCTGATGTTATTTTCCAATTTATTTTCATAATCTTATTTTTCAATTCTTTATTAAAAATTAACCTGTAGTCCTATTTGATAATTTTTCGGCATAGGATAGGCTCCTTCATCTACTCCTGCATTAAATAACCTTGGGTTACTTCTAGAGTTACTACCAACCTCAGGATAATATCCGGTGTATTTCGTTAGAGTAAATAGGTTTTGAGCTGTTACATAAAGTCTGGCACTTGTCATTCCTATTTTTGCCAATGCATCATTAGAAATTCTATAACCTACTTGAACATTTTTAAGTCTAAAGAAAGAACCATCCTCTAAATAGTAGTCAGAAAATCTTCTGTTAAAACCTGGGTCAGTTTGCGTATTTCTTGGTATATCAGTATTGGTATTTGATGGTGTCCATCCGTTTAAGGCATTTGCCAAATAGTTACCTTCTGTATCAAAATAACCTCTGTATCTTGTTCCATTCAATATTTCGTTTCCGGCTACACCGTCAAAAAGGAACGTCATGTCAAAGTTTTTATACTCCCCATTAAAGTTCAAACCATATATCACACCTGGTGAAGGATTTCCAATATAAGTTTGGTCATCATTATCCACTTTGCCATCACCGTTAATGTCTTGGAACTTCAAATCTCCTGCTCTTGGCTGGTTAAAATCATTGGCCGCTAAGGCTTCCTCATCTGTCTGATAAATACCATCCGTTAAAAATCCAAAAAACGCTCCAATAGGATGTCCTACGTCTGTTTTAGTAGATTTTAAACCATTTGAAGTAAACTGACCTTGAATAATTGGCGTAGCTCTACCTAAAGCCGTAACCTCATTTTTCAGCGTAGTAAAGTTGGCACTTACAGAGTATTTAAAGTCTTTACCAAAGTTGTCATAATAATTAGCCTGAAATTCAAAACCATTGTTTTTAATACTTGCTGTATTAAACGGAACTGCATTTCCAAAACCTGTATAAAGTGGTAAAGAAAGAGCTACTAAAACGTCTTCAGAGTTCTTAATGAAATAATCCATTGTAAACTGAAGCTTGTTTTGAAGCATATTAAAGTCTAAACCAATATCTGTAGTCTTCGTAGTTTCCCAGGTAATATTTGGATTCACACCTTTTGTGATAGAGTATCCTTGATAACGTGTTTGACCTGCACCAATGATATAGTCAGAGTTAAGGTTTAATTCTGGGTCAATAGCGTACGCATTCACGTTATTTGAACCAATAGCACCATAACTAGCTCTTAATTTCAGATTACTGATAGCCGTTACATTTTGCATGAAAGACTCATTGCTAATATTCCAACCTAATGCGGCAGAAGGGAAAGTACCCCATCTTAAATCTTCTCTAAATAAAGAAGAACCATCTCTTCTTAAAGTAGCAGTAAGCAGATACTTATCATCAATAGTTACGTTGGCACGTCCAAAATAAGATAGAAGACCGGTTTCATAAGCATTAGAAGGAGCCTGAGCTCTGTCAGATGCTGCAGATGCCACGCGAATATCATTACTTGGGAAATTTCTAGCCACAATTCCTAGAGAACGGCCTTTACTTACTTGCGAAGAATAACCAGCCAGAAGGTCAACTTGAGCTTTACCTACATTCTTAAAGTAATTTAAAGTATGCTCTGTCAAAAGAGATAAATAGTTAGAATTACTCTCGCTTAGCTCTGCAAAAGGCTTATTTCCTAATGGCGTTTCATTGAATTTATACTTCGGTGTAAATGTATAATTGTTTGAATTAGACATATCTACACCTACATTAAACCTGTACTTAAGCCCATCTATTATTTCTAAAGTAGCATCTAAGTTACCCAATAGACCATTACTTGTTACCGTTCTATCTTCAATAGTGGCTAGCCCTAATGAATTAATCAAATTTCCTACTCCAGAAAAGTTACCTAAACTTATAGTTTGTCCTGCTGGTACGTTAGTTCCAGTGAACTCGCCGTTCTCATCATAAATAGGAACAGTAGGAATTTGGTCTCTTTCACGAGAGAAATAGTTGTTAGGGTTATTTACCGAACGATTCACACCAAGCGTTTGCTGTAGTTTGAACCTTCCTTTTGTATAACTTGAGTTAACTCTAAGGTTTGTACGTGAAAAATCGGACTCCTTTACTATACCCACTTGCTCCATATGATTAATAGAGAAATTCATGGTTGTGTTTTCAGAACCACCACCTATACTTAAACCAATATTAGACATTGGAGCAGTTCTTAAGCTTTCACGCTGAATATCAGAATCAACATTAGGGTTAAACTGAGCATCATTTGAAGGGAATCTTGGATTTCCATCATTATCTCTAGCTCTATTTACAATGTCTGCATACTCTCTAGCATTTGCCCAATCTATCAAATTAGCCGCTTTCTGAATGCCAGTGCTTGCGTTAAAATTGATAGTCATATCGCCACTTCTCCCCTTTTTAGTAGTAATGATTATAACACCATTAGCGGCTCTAGAACCATAAATAGCTGTAGCAGAGGCATCTTTAAGTACAGATACACTTTCTATATCCTGAGGATTCAAAGAACCCATTCCGCCCGTAAGCATTCCATCAATTACATATAAAGGACCTGCATCTGAAAGTGTTCCAGAACCTCTAATCGTAATTTTCATAGGAGAATCAGGAGAACCACCTTGAGGCGAAACTTGTACACCCGCCATTCTACCTTGAAGTGTTCCTGCGGCGTTTGAAGTAGCAAACTTGCCCAATTCCTCTGCATCTACAGAACTCACAGAACCGGTCATGTCACTTTTTTTCTGACTACCATAACCAATTACTACTACTTCATTAAGAGCGTTAGCATCTTCTGCAAGAACTACATTTATGATAGATTGATTTCCTACCGCTATTTCTTGGTCTATAAAACCGATGTAGCTAAAAATCAATTTGGCATCAGAGCCACTCACACTAATTTTAAAGTTCCCTTCTAAATCTGTCATTACACCATTACTAGTTCCGCTCTGAAGCACACTAGCACTAGGCAAACCAGACTTATCAGTAGCAGATGTAATCTTACCAGTAACTTGTCTAGACTGCCCGTAAGACTGTCCAATAAATAAACTCATGAGAATAGCGGTCAATGGTACCACTTTCATCCAGAGCTTTCGAAATTCATGTAATTTTCTACGCATAGTAAAGAATATTTTGGTTGTTTTTTAAATCTGAGTCAACTCTCCTACTGTTTATCATCTGTCTCAAAGCATGAGAAGCAGATACAGTATTATGGAGAAGAATCAACTATACAAAATTCTATTATTTATAAGAATCAGTCTATTCATGAAAAAGCATAAGGCAATACTATTTTGTCATCAAGGTAGATGAAGGACAAATTGAACTTAAACTAGAAGTTAATGTACATTATATATGTACATTGCTGTAGGCATGGAATGGAGGAAAAACTCCTTTATTATTAGTCAAAGTGACCAAAAGGCACATAGAAGTTAATTTTATACTATTTACCGTTATAAAAATATCATAAATAGCAAAAAGTATGCTTTATTCTTAAACCGTCTATAAAATGGGTAGAATTATATTGAATTCAAAATACAAAAAATGGTAATATTAATTTGACACCTTTCAGCTCCTTTACCTCATAAAATAGTACCAGTTATAAATCAACTGAAACAGTATGAGCCAATTTAGTATTAGATTTTACTCATTTGGTTCAATATCCTAACTAGTTTACTAGTCAAATCCTTTATTCACGTGACCTTACTTTTATCAAACAAGTGAGCCATTCTCCAAACCAAAAAAAAGAGCGAAGCCCCATTGGAGATTCACTCTTTGAGTTAAAATACTTTTATAGCCTTAATCTATCACACTTACAATTTCATTAAAAAGTGATTCTGGTAAAACGCCGGACTTCCAGTCTGAAATTGTTGATTTAATCTGCTCTATTTTTCTAGCACCCATCACTACCCTATTGGCTTCTGCCATAGAAAACAAAAAGCGTTGGGCTAGTGATGATATCTTCATGCCTTCTCTATCGGCAATAGCCTTCACCTTTATAGCATTTTTTACATCCTGCTCAGAAATCCACTCGTCATTTGGAGGATTTGAAACGTACTGTTCATATCTGTTCCCTAGTAAAGAAAAGTGCAAAGCCGAAGCCGCATAATAAGCCACACCTTCGGCATGATTATGTGGCAAATCCTTCTTAAAACCATTTAGGTTACAAGCATCAACCTTTAAAAAGCCTGAAACTGCCTGGAAATTATTACTAGTAATATAAGGTCTGAACGCATCTGTAGGGTTTCCTCCAACACCTAAAGAACGTGCATAGCCTGCGGCTACAAAGCTTTTCAATGTGTCCAAAACTTCTTCAATCTTATCCATTGGCACCAAATGTGGCTCATGAAGAAATAAAAGGTCTACATAATCTACCCCTAAAGTTTCAAGACTCTCTTCTACACTTTGCTTCATTCTGGATACACTATAATCTACCACAGTATCATGAGCACTTTCACTTTTTAGTCTGCCCACTTTGGTTGAAATAAACGGCCTTTCACCCTTCCATTCTTTCAAAGCTTTACCCACTACCGTTTCAGATTGGTTATAAGAAGGAGAAGTATCGAGCGATTTTATACCGTTCTCGAAAGCATATAAAAGACAGTCAACAGACTCGTCATAATTAGTTTCTCCCCAAACGCCACCAAGCCCTGAGCAGCCGTAAACTAATCTAGAGCCATGGGTGAAATTGAAATTTTCTTCGTTAATATCCTTTAAATAGGTAGGTGTCATTATTCAATATTGTCTAATATGAGCCTACGAAATAGACCCTTTTCTTATTATATAATAGGTATACCCTAATTCAAGACTATTTAGGGTAATGCAAAATTATAAAGCCTCGGAAAGGTGAATTGCAGCATATTTGGCATTAATAGATATTATTTTGGGATATCTATTTTTCAAGAAAAAGAAATCAGCAAAGTGAGAATAAAATAGAGTTAACTATATAATAATAAACCCATTAAAAGAAATTAAAACTAAACCAGATTCGACTCCAACCTATATTCAGTGGCAGATTTTCCTGATAACTTTTTGAAAACCTTAGAAAAGTAGGTTCTATTTTCAAAACCAACTTTATAGCCAATTTCATTGACCGTGAGGTCTGAAAACAATAATAAATGCTGGGCTTTCTCTATGCGTATTCTATTAATATAAACCAATGGTCTAGCTCCAATATATTTGAGAAAAAGTCGGCTAAAATAATCTTCATTGTGACTTACTATGGCTGCCAGTTTTTTTACGGATAGGTCTTTGTCATAGTTTTCATGAATAAAAAGCAACACTTCCGATAGCTTATTTATTCCGCTAAGCTCAGTACGCTCTACCCTATTTTCCGTGTCAATAAACCTAGACATAAGCTGCAAAATAATGCCATTGGTTTCCATTAAGCGTGACTCTAAAGATTGAGCTGTAGGCCTACTTAAAGTTAAATCAAGCCCAACTTTAGGATTAGAGTTAACCAAAGCCATATCTGGATTCATGCCCAGTAATCTTTCAAATAATGCCACCTCTAGACTAGTTACTTTCACTTCAAAAAGTAGCTTATTCCTTTGCTTCAAAGAAGCCTCAGATTTCAAAATTTCTTCTATATGAACATACTGCTGCACAAAGAAAAAATCGCAGCTATAGTTAGAAAGCGTAAAACTCGGTATTAGGTACATATAGCCTTCTCTCAAAGGTCTTACCTTATTATCAAAAGTAACTTCAGCATTCCCTTCACTTATATAGTAAAGTCGGTAAAATGGACTTATTACATTTACATAATTCCAGTTATGGTCTAGACTAACCTTTGCTGTGTTTAATAAAACTAACTCATTCATAATTCAATAAGCTTTTCTTTGTCGAGTATAATTTTTATAAAAATAATACAAAAGTCGGATTTGTTAACTACAAAGTCTCTTTTGATAAACTACATTAATCTTAATGCTTCTACCTTTATTCTTGAATTCTGAAACCTATTGTAAAACTGTTATTTGAATGACTGAAATGTTTATTCGGCATATTAAAAATACGTGTAAAGTATTATCCTTATGCACTTTAGTAGCCTGCGGTCCGGAGCTTCCTCCGGAACTGGAGCAAGCCATAGCCGAGCTGCCTGAAGATTTAGACTATAATATACATGTAAAGCCTATACTCTCCGACAAGTGTTTTGCATGTCATGGACCAGATAAAGCCAAACAAAAAGCCGGATTAAGATTAGATGTCTCGGAAGCTTCTTATGGTGAATTACCTGAGAACCCCGGTAAAGTGGCTATAAACCCAGGCAGCTTAAAAGGAAGTGAGATTTTCTATAGAATCACCTCTACAGACCCTGATGTGGTTATGCCTACGCCAGATTCTCACCTTTCGCTCTCCGATTATGAAAAAGCTGTGCTTATAAAGTGGATAGATGAGGGAGCGGAATACAAAGAGCATTGGGCTTTTGTGAAACCAGAAATGCATAAGGTACCTTCGGTCAAAAATGATGACTGGGTAAAATCACCAATTGACAATTTCATTCTAAGTAAAATAGAAGAAAAGAAACTCACACCTTCTGCACCTGCAGATAAAGAAACACTGATAAGAAGAGTCACTTTTGACCTGACGGGCTTACCTCCTACTTTAAAGGAAATTGAGAATTTCAAAAAAGACGAAAGCCCCGAAGCTTTTGAAAAAGTAGTGGATAGGCTTCTTGATTCGCCACATTATGGTGAAAGAATGGCGACCGATTGGCTTGACCTAGCCAGATTTGCCGACACGCATGGCTATACAGTAGACCGCGTTAGAGATATGTCTCCCTATAGAGATTGGGTTATAAATGCTTTCAATAAAAATCAGGCTTACGACGAGTTTGTCCATTGGCAGCTGGCAGGTGATTTAATGCCAAACCCGACGAAGGAAATGCTTATTGCAACAGCATTTAACCGTAACCATCAGCAAAATATGGAGGGCGGAATTATAGAAGAAGAGTTTAAGGCTGAATATGTAATGGACAGAACAAATACCCTTGGAGATGCCTTTTTGGGTCTTTCTGTAGGCTGTGCCAAATGCCATGACCATAAATACGACCCATTTTCTCAGAAAAACTACTTCGAACTTTTCAGCTTCTTTAATAATGTAAAAGAGGCTGGTCAAATATCATGGGACGACGCCCTGCCAACACCTACATTGTTACTCCCTACGGAACAACAAGAAAAGGTTATTAGCTTTATTACTAACCAATTAACCTCGGAGGAATCGAAACTTAAGGAAGTTATAAGTGCAGGTCAAAAAGACTTTAATAATTGGATAGAAAAAGAGCAGTACAAAGTACTCAAAAATGAATCTATCCCTTTAAAGGGCCTTACTGCCAAATACACTTTTGACCAACAAAACCTGAACAATAGCATCAATTCTAGTCAAAAAGGTTTTATGAGCATAGAGTCGGGAGCCAGAGAAAAACCTAGCTTTGCTAAAGCTCCCAATGGTATGGGCTTAAAAATGAATGGCGACACTTGGTTAAATACAGGTGGGGCGGGTGTTTTTGAAAAATCAGATGCTTTTACTGTTTCTTTAAATACACTTATTCCCAAAGAATTTACAGAAGGTGTCATTTTTCATAAAGGCATTTCGGAGCGACTTTATAACTTCCGTGGCTATCATATTTACATTAGAAAAGATGGACTTTTGGAAGCCAACATTGCTCATACAGCACCTTCTAACGCCATAATGAAGTCGAGCAAAATGCTCATTCCTAAAGGGCAATGGATTAACCTGACCATGACTTATGATGGTTCATCAAAGGCTAAAGGGCTTCGTGTTTTTCTAGACGGAAAGGAGCTAGATATGAAGACTGAAACGGATGAACTCACCAAAGGCATCCTTTTTAATACTAAAGATTTCAGTAAAGAACCTCCTTTGCAAATTGGTGCTTGGGGAAGAGGTTATGGTTTAAAGAATGGTTTTGTGGATGACATCTTGGTTTATAAAAGAGCTTTAATTCCTTTTGAAGTTGGCGTAATTTCCAAAACTAATCAATGGGCTAGCATAGCCAGTAAAAGCCATGCAAGCCTTTCTAAACAAGAAAAAGAAACATTGCGTCAATACTTTTTTGGTGCTATTCACAAACCGGCTTTAGAGCAGTTGGCTAAGATTCAGCGTGAAAGAAGAGCATTGACCGACTCTACAGAAAACGTGGAAGAACTTATGGTGATGAAAGAAATGGCAGAACCACGCCAGAGTTTCATCATGGAACGTGGAAGCTATGATGCCAGAGGCGAAGACGTATTCCCGAATACACCTGAAAGCATATTGCCAATGCCTGAAAACCTGCCTAAAAACAGATATGGTTTGGCCCAATGGCTTACACATCCTGAGCATCCACTCACTGCCAGAGTAGCGGTGAATAGAATGTGGCAGAATATTTACGGTACGGGTTTAGTAAGAACAGCTGAAGATTTCGGTAACCAAGGGGAGATGCCCTCTCATCCTAAATTGCTAGATTATTTGGCGATAGACTTCATGGAATCTGGCTGGGATGTAAAAAAACTAATGAAAGACATGGTGATGACGGCCACCTATCAGCAAAACTCTACAGCCACAGAAGAGCACAGAGAAAAAGACTTAGAGAATAGATTTTTAGCCAGAGGTCCAGCAAACAGATTAACCGCAGAAATGATGAGAGACAATGCTTTAGCGGCATCTGGATTATTGAAAGAGGATATTGGCGGAAAAAGTGTAAAACCTTATCAGCCGCCCGGACTGTGGGAAATAAACAATACTACTTACACTGCCGACACTTCAGATGAGGTGTATCGAAGAAGTTTGTATGTGTTAATAAAACGTTCTGTACCTAATCCTACGCTCGCTACTTTTGACGGAAACTCCAGAAGCTATTGCGTCATAAGACGTCAAAAAACCAATACGCCTTTACAAGCTTTGGTTACCCTAAACGACCCTACTTATGTGGAAGCGTCTAAAGTTTTAGGCGAAGAAATGGCGAAAATAGCAGACCCAAAAAAGGCGATTATTAGTGCTTATAGAAAACTAACAGGCAAAACGCCGCAGCCAGAAGAATTAGAAATCCTATTGGACGTAAGGACTAAAGAAATAGCAAACTTTAAGAAGAATCCTGCCAAAACCAAAGGCTGGCTAGAAGCGGGATATTATCAAATTGACAAAACAGTGGCTCCTTATTTAGTAGCTTCTAATGCCGTAGTGGCAAACCTTATAATGAATTCTGACGCCACCTTAATGAAAAGATAAAATGAGTCATCATCATCACAAAGATTTCAGAATTGATTCGCCAGATTTTGGTGAATTGAACAAAAAAATTGACAGGAGAAACTTCCTGAATAAAACCTCCTTAGGCTTAGGTACGCTTGCTTTAGGCTCCTTATTCGGCTTTGATAAGTTAAATTCAAAACCACAAGCTAGTTCTGGTGTGATTTCCGACGAAGAAATGCAGCAGCAGATTCTCGCCAGTATTCCGCATTTTGCTCCAAAGGCAAAACGTGTGGTTTATATGTTTATGAGCGGAGGACCTTCACAGTTTGAAACCTTTGACTATAAACCAAAACTGGTGGATATGATGGGGCAAGACCTGCCTGAATCTGTTAGAGGTGGGCAGCGACTTACGGGCATGAGTGCCTCTCAGAGTAGTTTGCCTTTGGCACCTTCTTTCACTGGTTTTAATAAATACGGAGAGTCTCAAACTTGGGTGAGCGATTTGCTGCCACATACTGCACAAATAGTAGATGAGCTTTGTATTGTCAAATCTGTTTACACTGAGCATATTAATCATGACCCTGCCATCACCTTTTTCCAAACAGGGCATCAGCTACCAGGAAGGCCTTCTATAGGCTCTTGGATGAGTTATGGCTTAGGTTCTGATAATGAGAACCTACCTTCTTTTATAGTTTTGGTTTCTAAAAACGGAGGGAAAGACCAACCGCTTTATTCTAGATTGTGGGGAAATGGCTTTTTACCTACCGAGCACCAAGGCGTGCAATTTAGAGCAGGAAAAGACCCCGTTTTATTCTTGAACAACCCTGAAGGTTATGACGGAAAAGACAGAGAAGAAATGCTGGGTTACTTGAAAAAACTAAACAATTTTCAAAACGAAGCCATAAACGACCCTGAGATTGATGCTAGAATAGCACAGTACGAAATGGCATTTAGAATGCAAACATCCGTGCCCGAGGTAATGGATACCGCAGGAGAAAGTGATGAAACTTTTGAAATGTACGGACCAGACAGTAGAGACTCCGGTTCTTATGCGGCCAATTGCCTTTTGGCCAGAAAACTCTTAGAAAAGGACGTTAAGTTTATTCAATTATACCACCAAGGTTGGGACCATCATGGCGGACTTCCTGGTGGAATGACCCATCAATGTAAAAACACAGACCAAGCTACGGCAGCATTTATCAAAGACCTTAAGCAGCGAGGATTGTTAGAAGATACCTTAGTGATTTGGGGTGGCGAATTTGGCAGAACGGCTTACTCGCAGGGAAAACTAACAAAAACCAACTACGGTAGAGACCACCACCCAAGATGCTTTACCATGTGGATGGCAGGTGCGGGTGTCAAAAAAGGCTTCACCTACGGAGAAACAGACGACTTTAGTTATAACATCACCAAAGACCCCGTACATGTGCATGATTTCCATGCTACGCTCATGAAGCTGACCGGAATGGACCACGAAAGACTGACCTTCAAATCTCAAGGAAGGCGTTTTAGACTAACCGACGTACACGGAAAAATAGTTAACGACATACTCAGCTAATATTTAAACCCTATGCAAAAGAGACGAAATTTCATAAAAAACACCACGCTTCTAGGAGCAATAGCCGCCATAGGTTCACCTATAAAAAGCTTTGGTATTTTACACCAAAATTTGGAAGATGAAACCATTATAGGCCATGGCGATTATAAGTATAAAGTAGATAAAGGCTGGGCAAAATTGAGCGTTAGCTATAACCCTCTTTTAAACTGCCATGAGATGGTGCAAGACAGCCAAGGCCGTCTAATCATGATAGGCGACCATACCAATAATAACATCTTGATTTTTGATAAATCTGGTAAACTCTTAGACTCTTGGGGACATGCATATCCTGGTGGTCACGGACTTTCTATAGGCAAAGACCAAGGAGAAGATTTTTTGCTAATTACGGACTGCGGATGGTTTCAAAACAAAACGGGTGGCTATGAAAAACAAGCCGGTCAAGTAGTCAAAACAGATTTAGAAGGCCGCCTTAAATTTGCTCTAGGGCATCCTAAAACCATTGGTATTTACCGAGAAGACGAACCTTTTATGCCTACAGAAACCGCCGTAGCACCAAATGGAGACATTTATGTGGCAGACGGATATGGCAGCGATTACATTATTCAGTACGACAGCAAAGGACAATACATCAGGCATTTTGGTGGTCATAATAATGAAAACAAAGAGCATAATTTATCTAATGCACATGGTGTGGCTATAGACTCAAGAAACCCTGCAAAGCCAACTTTGATTTGTACCTCAAGAAACGAAAACTGCTTTAAGATTTTCACTTTAGATGGTCAATTTATTGAAAGAATTGACTTGCCTGGGATGCACGTTTGTAGACCTGTTTTACATAATCAAAACATTTACGCTGGCGTATGTTGGAGCAAAGACGAAGAAAGTAAAACCAACTGGGGCGACTCTGGATTTGTAACCATACTAGACCAAAACAATAAGGTCATTAGTAACCCTGGCGGGCAAGCACCCAAATACACTGGAGGTAAATTACAAGCCACCACGAATTTGAAAAATCCTGTTTTTGCTCATGGACATGACGTGTGCATAGATGAGGACAACAGTATTTATGTTTGTCAATGGAATGCCAGACACACGGCTCCAGTGAAATTAACTCGCGTGTAATATGGTATTGTTAGATTTAAGTACATTTCTTGGTAGAATGCATCCACTGGTGGTGCATTTGCCTATTGGTTTTTTATTAATTGCCGGTATTTTCCATTTAGCATCTTACTTACCTAAATATGATAATCTTGGCAAAGCCACGGAACTGGCCTTGCTTTTAGGTGGACTTTCGGGCGTAGCCGCTTGTGTTTTAGGCTGGCTTTTGTCAAATACAGGAGACTATTCTTACCAATTATTAGAGAACCATAAACTCAGCGGAATAGGCCTAACGGCTCTAAGTTTACTACTATATTTCTTTATGACGGATAAAGGAAAGACTATCCTCGATTTGCCCAAAACGGCATTAACTGCTCTTTTCCTCTCTATTATTGGACTAATGAGTTATGCTGGACATCAGGGTGGAAACCTTACGCATGGTACGGAATACTTGACTTTAGCTACTTTAACCGAAACCAAAAGAGAGATACCAGAGAAGCTAGAAGATGTGTTGGTTTTTGAAGATTTAGTTCAGCCCATTTTGGACAAAAAATGTACGCAATGTCACCAGTCTGGTAAGAAAAAAGGTGAATTGGTATTGACCTCTTATGATGACATCATCAAAGGCGGCAAGAATGGTGCGATACTCAGCCAAGGAAATATAGACGAAAGCGAAATAATCAGAAGGGTAACTTTAGAGAAAGAGCATGAGGAATTTATGCCAACGGATGGCAAAACGCCACTAACTAAAGAAGAACTAGCCATTTTAAAATGGTGGATTACAAATGACGCTGTGAACAAAGAAGTAGCCTTTTTAGGCCTAGAAAGCCATAAAGAAGTGCTGGACAATGTGGAAGTGTACTTAGGCTTTAAAAAAGCTACTCATGGTGGTGAAAACAATTTGGCTAGCCAAGAAAGCTACAATCCTAATATTCCTGCAAATGCAGACCTGAGTTTATTACCGGAAATCGAAAAAGGTGGCTTTACTTTTAGGGTTATGAATCACGAGCCTTTAATGCTTGATATTGCGATTGACAGAAACAGACAGATTGATAAAATAGATGTAAAAGGACTTTTACCTTTAGCCAAAAATATTGTTTGGCTTAACCTGGCAGATGCAGCCCTTTCAAGTTCAGAGATTCAAGATATTAACCAATTAGAGAACCTAGAAAAAGTCAAACTGAATGGAAACAAGATTGAAGACGCTTTTCTACCAAAATTGGCTTCGCTCAAATACTTGAATGCCGTTAATTTAAATGACACCCCAATTTCCAATAAAGGCTTAAGCTCTTTTAAAGGCCATGAAAACCTAAAACATATTTATGTTTGGCGTAGCCAAGTAAATAAAGCGGAAGCTGCTAAATTTACAGAAGAGAACCCTACCATAGAGGTGGTTTTGTAAACTATTTTATGGGATTTCGCAGAAATGAATAGAATAATTTTATTCCTAATATTGCCCTGTACTGTTTGAGCACCAACAAAATTCTTAAGACAAATGTAATTTCACAATTGCTCAATTTTAGAATTTTGTTGGTGTGAGTTTACAGGGTGTGGTTCTTTTTGACGGTCGGCCGCTGCCGTTCGTTTTTTTTCGAACGGTGCGGCGACCCGCAAAAATGAAGTTCCCACCCAGTCTGCCGACAGGCAGGTGGAAAGTGAGCGTAGTAAAAAGGTAATCTGCGTTTTGAGATTATGAAAAATCACTTCTCTTGTTTTTCAATACATTAAAACGGAAGTAAACTACAATTATGAAAAGAAGAGACTTTCTTTTAGCCAGTTTGGCTGCTCTTAGCATTCCTGCTTTCGCTAATTCAAATAAAAAGAAAATTGCCTTTATTGGCGATAGCATAACTGCCAGTGGTGGCTATATAGATTTCTTGAGGGAAAACCCTCAAATCTCAGCTCATTTTGATTTAGTAAACTTTGGGAAAAGCAGCGAAACTGTTTCTGGACTTTCGGAAGCATTTCATGACCCTAAAAGACCTTATCTTTTTGATAGATTAGACAGCATTTTAGCAGAAGACCATTTTGATGTTTGCTTTCTTTATTACGGTATAAATGACGCTATTTATAGCCCATTTGACAAGAAACGCTTTAAAGCCTACAAAAAGGGAATTGCGAAAGCTGTTAAAATCATTGCCAAAACAGGAGCCAAAGTAATTCTGCTCACTCCTACTCCTTTTATGGAAACTGACATGAAACCCAATGGCGGGTTGCCATTGGATAGTTACAGCTATAAAGAGCCTTATTACAAATATAATTCTGAGGTGATTAGTCGCTATGCGGCGTTTATTTCTACCTATACCAATAAGAATGTCCTCAAAACAATAGACACCTACCATCCAGTTTTAGAAAACGCCACCATTTCTTTCGGCCAAGACCGCATTCATCCTTTGCCAGCAGGGCATAGGGTTATTGCGGAAACGATATTGAAAAACGTAAACTGGAATAGCCTTTAAATAAAAAAGAGGCTGTTTCACTAGTGTGAAACAACCTCTTCAACTTAACCCACATTACTCGGAGAAAATTATTATTCAATCAATTCTTTCACTCCTAAGTTTCTTTAATTAATCTTAAGACCGTAAGCAAAGTTACATGGTCTGTAAGAAGGTAAAATCACTTTTAATCCTTCCTTAGTTTGCTTAAACTTGATAACTTCATCAGAACCCATCATGGTGATTGTGTTGATTTTTGCAGTATAGTTAGGGTTGCCTTTTGCTAAAGTTTTAATAAGAATTTCGTTGCTTTTTGGCCACTCCATTAAGAAAGCATAAAGCTGCTCCCCTTGCATGGTGTATCTGATATCTTCAGCTCCTAAGTCTTTGTTGTTTCCTTCAGAAAGGTGTCCTTCTACTATTTTAGTAGGGCCTTCGCCGTAGATACTGAATGGTCGGCTACCGTAAATGGCTTCTCCGTTAATTTTCAACCAGTCGCCCATTTCAAGTAAAACCTTTTGCTGGTCATAAGGAATAGTTCCGTCTGATTTTGGTCCAACATTTAAAAGCATACTTCCGTTTTTACTTACTATGTCCACTAAATCGTCTATCAGCGTATTAGTTTCTTTTGACTCCCAGTTACTCACATAACCCCATGAGTTTTTACCAACTGAAGTGTCTGTTTGCCAGAAAAAGTCTCTAATTACCGCAGATTTACTTCTTTCCATGTCGTGCACATAGGCCCCTTCTGCCAGCGACTCATACTTATGATTTTTCCCTTGTAATACTACTTCTTTGTTCCAGTCAAGGGCTTTATTATAATAGTGAGTTGTCAATTTCAAATGCTCAGGAGCATACTCTGGTCTGTCCCAACCAAAGTCAAACCATAAAATATCTGGCTGATAATTATCAATCAATTCGGTAGTTCTTTTCATCCACATATCCTTAAACTCGGCAGTGGGAGCCTCATTGCTACTTTTCATTATTGGGCCGTAAAGTTGTGAATACTTTGGAGCAGTATTTCCCAATTCTGGCTTCTTAGTAAAAAAGTCTTGATTAAAGGCCAAATGCGACGATACGCCAAACTTCATTCCTCTCTTGGCTGTCTCTTTTTTAAGCTCGCCTATAATATCTCTTTTAGGACCCATATCCACCGAATTCCAAATGGTATATGAAGAATTATACATGGCAAAAGCATCATGATGCTCAGCCACAGGAACAATATATTTTGCACCAGACTTCTCAAAAACATCTAACCATTCGGCAGCATCAAAATGCTCAGCCTTAAACATGGGTATAAAATCTTTGTAACCAAACTTACTAGGATGTCCAAAAGTCTTTACATGATATAGATAATCATTTGATGGCCCCTGCTTGCCCTTATTTCCATGATAAGAAGTGCTAGAGTTTTCATCTATATACATATTACGAGCATACCACTCTGAACCATACCCAGGTACAGAATATACCCCCCAATGAATGAAAATACCGAATTTGGCATCTTTAAACCATTCTGGAATCTCATACTTTGTAGCTATTTGGTCCCAGTCTTCACGATATCTTTCTTGTGAAAATGCCGACAGAAAACCCGTCACCAATAAAAGAGTCAATGTTATTTTTTTCATACTTTTCTTTAAAAACTTAAGACACAAAAAGAGAGAAATTCTCTCTTTTTGTAATCTTTTACTAAAATTTACTAAACCATTCCTTTAACCCTTTCAGCCTTATAAGATAGTACCACCAAAACTAAAGTGCCACTACATTTTCTTTGCTGATTATTAAACTATAACAAAATTATACTATTAGGATGCAGCACAAAACCTCAATTTAAGCATAACATAATACGATTTTAGCATGCCATAATAGACTACTTGGTCAGAAACAAGCTTTACTTATTAGCAGGTAGACAAAAGTATGCAGGTGAGACATTATTGACGCCAAAGAGTAAATTGCTCCCATTATTTAGAAGGAGCATAGACCGCACATCTCCCATTAGATACAAACCAGAGGGAACAGCATTCCAGCTTTTACCATTTTCATTTAACAATACAGTACCATAAGAGGCATCAGACCTGCCTGTACTCACCTCTGTATGGTATTCGTTTCCTGCTAAAATCAAATCTGGAAAACCATCTAAATTAATATCAGCTATTTCTATGGCGTTTACAGGTGCAAACTGTGCCTCTTTAGGCAATTCATGCCTAATAAACTTGCCAGAACCTAAATTTTCAAACCAAGCTGTACCTAAATAATCGCAGCGTAGTTCTAGCATTTCATTTCTACCAAAATGGTCTATAATATCAGACATACTTGCATTAGAGTATGCCGCATACTTGGCGTAGTATTGCCTTATTTTGGGTGTTTGCTCCGCAAACTGGTCTCTACTTAAATCTGGAAAAAGCTTAAAATCACCTTTCAAATTTTTGATAAAATATGCTGGCATCAGTTCCTGAGTTCCGTTATTATCTAAATCTTTAGCGAACAAATAGGCTGGTCTTTCTGCCGTAACATGATACTTTGAGTTCTCTCCAAAATTACCTGCCACTATATCCAAATCTCCGTCTTGGTCAATATCTGCAAGCTTTAAACTACGCCACCAGCCATGATTTCCTGTTAGTTCTGTTTCCTTGGTAAAACGCTTAAAGCCATCCTTTGTGTTTTTGAAAAACTCAAGCTCCATATAATCCCCACAGATTACTAAGTCTTGCAAACCATCTTCGTCAAAATCTAAAAAAACTGCATCTGTAACCATACCTATTCGGCTTAAGTCAGCAGGGGTTACATCTTTAAATTTGCCATCTACATTTTCAAACAAAAAACTCTCTGGACTGCTCGGGAAAATAGTATTATCTAAACGTCCACCAACAAAGAGGTCGTAGTCGCCATCATTGTCAAAGTCATTCGCGGTAATGCTGGAAGAGAATATCTTAAAATCTTTAGGAAAATGATTTTCAGAGATTTCAAATTTGCCATTCCCATCATTTAAATAAACCAATACCGACTGCTGACCAGAAGCTGGTAATTCGGTACTGCCACCTACGGTAATTAAGTCTTGGTCGCCATCTTTATCAATATCCATAAAGACAGCATCTAAATCCTCGTTTTCTTGACTATCACTCAGCGAACTCTTGGTAAATCCATTGTTGCTATTTTGAATATAAATAGCAGACTCCTGCCCTTTAGCTCCGCCAATAAATATATCGTCTAAACCATCTCCATTTACATCGGCTTTTGCCATCGCTGGTCCCAACTGGGAATATTTCTGTGGTTGCATTCTTCTACGTGAGAAATCAGAAAATATGCTCTCTTGATGTGCTTGAAATTGCTCCGAAGGTATTGCCTTAAATATTGGCGAAGCCGCTTTTAATATTTGTCCAAATTCTATGTCAATTGCCTCTTTTTCTTTGATGTGTAATTCCTGATTCGCTTTAATAGCTGTCAAAACACTTACTTTACCAGAACTCCAAAGCACTTTTAGAGAATCTACCATTTGAAGCTCTCCTAGCCCGACATGAACCCTTTTATCTACACTAGAAGCATAACCCCTGGTAGATGTTTCTTCAAAAATCTGCGTATCATCGCCAGAGAATACCACTATTTTGGCACCAACTCCATTAACATTACCCTCCAAGCCTTCTAAGCTAACTTTAAGGAAATTATTGGTAGAATCTTGGGCACTTCCTCGCAGTTCATTTCTGTAGATAAAGGCCTTTTGATTCATGTTATTTACCACCAAATCTAGGTCGCCATCATTATCAAAATCGGCATAAGCAGCTCCCTGCGAAACAGATTTTTCACCATTCCCTAACAGGTCAGACTTGTCTAAAAAGTTTAAGTTTTTATCATTGACAAAGAGGAAGTTCTCTTTGCTTACAGAACCAAACTTATCTAACTCTTTGGTCCAGTTGACCACCTCTTCTTGAGACACACTATTTTCAAAAGAACCACCAAAAAAAGATTGTTTAGAAAGCTCTTCACTGGTGAAAGAAATAAAGTCGCTATTAGTCAAATCTTTCCCTAAACCGTTTGAAATATGAATGTCTTTCCAGCGGTCATTGTCAAAATCAGCAAAAAGGATACTCCAACTCCAATCTGTTTCTGAAATATTGGCCAATTGCCCTATCTCCGAAAAAACAGGATTATTGCCCGTAGGGCTTCCTTGGTTTACCTGCAACACATTTCTACTGTATTGATGATGATAGCCAGCCCTTCTTTGCATGTCATATTTGTCTGGGCTAAAGCCCAAAGTCATCATCTTTTTGCGTTCGTTGGTGTTTGGCATCATATCTAAGACGCCAATATCGGGTAGTAAATCGTTGTTAATATCAGCAATATCTACGCCCATGCTGCTAAAACTTTGATGTCGGGTGGCAGCAGCAATTTGGTTTTCAAAACCTCCTTTACCATTATTTATCCAGAGGTAATCATTGCTCAAATAATCGTTGGCAACATAAATATCAGGAAAGTTGTCTTGATTGATATCCGAAATTACTATACCTAAACCATAGCCATCTTCCCTAATACCAGCCTCCAAAGAAACGTCTTTAAAAACAGGATGCACTGCTCCGCCTTCGTTCCGGAAAAGCTTATCTGAAGAGGAAGCGAGCCCTGAAGTATCAATTCTAACTATTCTATTAGGCTGTGGGTCAAAAAGCTTATGATTAAGCAAATACATATCCAAGTCGCCATCTTTATCGTAGTCAAAAAATGCTGCATTGGTAGAAAAACCAGTATCAGCTAAACCATATGCTTCTGCACTTTCTTCAAACTTTAGTTCTGAAGTGCCTTGATTTATGAAAAGGAGGTTTTTCCTTTGATTAGGATTCCTGAAGTGTGAAACACATAGATAAATATCATCCCAACCATCTTGATTGACATCTTCTACCGTGACTCCGGTTATCCATTCGGTATTGGTAATTCCAGCGGCCAGCGTTACATCTTCAAACTCAAAATTTCCCTTATTGATATACAGCTTACTTTCTACCTGACTTCCTCCAAAAAACACATCTTGAAGCCCATCTTTATTAAAATCGCCAACTCCTACACCGGAGCCAATATAGATGTACTCATTGTGGTAAAAATTGAGCGAATCGTCTTCTATAATTTCATTATTAAAGTCAATGCCTGAATGACTAGTGTCAATTTGCGTAAATCTTAACTCACCCGTTTTACTTTTATCACTACAGCCCCAGCCTGCCAAAAGACAAGTTAGGAGAATGAAAAACGAGTTAAGTTTAAACCGCATAAAATCAAAGATTAAAGTTCAATAATAGCTTTTATAACCTCTTGACCAGGCTCTAAAAAAGTCTCAAATTTATTTGGCATATCTTCAAAACTAGTTCTGTGAGACAGCCATGGATTAGTATCAATTACACCTTCTTCTATGAGTGAAATTATCTCTTTAAAATCACCTGGAAGACAATTTCTACTTGCCAAAAGCGTAAGCTCTCTTTTATGGAAATTAGGGTCAAAAAACGTCACATCGCCTTGAAAAAGACCAACAAAAACCAATCTACCACCATGAGCTAGTAGATTAAAAGTATTTAGCATGGAGTTTTTATTTCCGGTAGCGTCAATCACTACACTTGGCAAATCTCCATCCAAAACGTTTTTCAAATCGGCTTCTTCTAATTTACCAGTTACCTGAATACTTTTATCTGAAAGACCTATTTTCTCAATAAAATCTAAACGACTTTTTGAAATATCTGCCATGCAAACCGTAGCACCTTTTAGCTTTGAAAACTGAGCTACACCAAGACCAATAGGCCCTGCTCCTATTATAAGTACTTTTTCGCCTGATTTTACATTGGCTCTATTTACTGCATGCAGGCCTATTCCTAGTGTTTCTACCAAAGCTAATTGGTCAAAACTTAGACGCTCAGATTTATGAATTTTGTTTATAGGAATAGAGATATACTCTGCCATTCCACCATCCGAATGAACCCCAATTACCTGGATATTTTCACAGCAATTTATATGACCCGCATCGCAGGCTTGACAAGCCCCACAGTTCAAATAAGGCTCTATAGCCACCTTATCTCCTATTTTTAAACTATGCTTTATGCCATTTTCTGATATCGAAACTATTTCGCCGCCTAATTCATGGCCTAAAACTCTAGGGTATGTAAAAAAAGGCTGATCTCCTTTGAATGCATGATAGTCTGTTCCGCAGATTCCTATTCTTTTTATTTTTACAATTGCCTTACCTTTTTCGGCTTTAATATCTTCCTGTTCTATAAAGTCAAACTGTCCTGGTTCCTTAAGAATGATTGCTCTCAATGTGGTATATTTTTATGTCTTAAACTGCTCATTAATTCTGAAAACTTCCTTTAACTAAGAAAATTTATCACATCTTCTAGAATTACAATTAAATATTACTTTATTTGTCTCGCTATTAGATATAAACAAAATAACCACAGAAAAAGACAACAAATCGTAAAAATTTTAGCAATAGGTAATACTATATAAGCAAGTCGTAAAAAACTGAAATATGAAAGCTCAATTACTCAAGATTTCGAACAAAATAGAGCAGTCTTTTAGCATAAGACATGATGAAGTACCTGTGTATCATAATCGCTGGCATTATCATCCTGAAATAGAGATTATACTAATACGAAAAGGTAAAGGCACTTTTATTATTGGAGATGCCGTGGCTCCTTTTGAAGAAAACGACATTTTCATGCTCGGCTCTAATTTGCCACATCTTTTTAGGTATGACACCACTGAAGAACAGAACTATTCAGATGCTTATGTGATTCACTTTTTGCCTACATTTTTTAGCTCCGAATTCCTTTCTTTTCCTGAGATGAAATCTGTAAAAGAAATTATTTCAAAAGCGACTAGAGGCATTCAAATAAAGAACAACGACCCTATTCAAAATAACTTCCTTTTTGAATCACTTCATGAATCAGAAGGCTTTCACAGAATTATCAAATTATTCAATGTAATGTCTCACATTACGGAGAATGACGACAATACTTTGTTAAGTTCTCTGGGCTTTTCTCAAACCTATGACTCTATTGATAGTGAGCGACTTGACAATATTTACCAATACGTTTTAAGTAACTTTGACAGAGAGATTAGCTTAGAAGAAATTTCGAATGTGGCGAACCTAAGCGTCAATTCATTTTGCAGATATTTCAAGACAAAGACTAACAAAACCTTCACCAATTTCTTACTAGAAATAAGGATAGGTCACGCCTGCAAACTATTGTTAGAAACAGATTTAAACATCTCTCAAATATGCTTTGAATGTGGCTTCAACAACCTCTCAAATTTCAATAGGTATTTTAAGAAGTTTGTCCAAAAGACACCAACCGAATACCTAAAGAATGCGAATAAAAAGTCTGCCGCACACGCCGTTTAGTGCTTAACGTTTTTTATTGATTTAAAGGTTTGACATAAGCATAAAAAACTTGTCTTTTATCACCAGAATCAACCTTAAACGAGGCCTTCATTATTTGTTTTCCCTTTTTCAAATCGAGCGTAAACACCGCCCTTTCTCCCATTTTAGGAGCAACTAAAACGTGCGTATTTTCATCAATAATTAGCTCGGCACCATTAATGAGCCATTGCTCGCCTTCTTTATATTGATTTTTTCCTGGAATTTCATCTCCTACTGGAGCCGCATCTCTTAAACCCAAGCCTGATTCTTTTGGCCATCTACAAAGTTCTACTTCGTATTTACCATCATTTTTAACTTCAATTGGCCAATAACCCATGGCTCCGCTACCACTTCTAACCTGAGCTTGATTCCAGGTTGGATGCCCTACTGGAGTATGTAAATCATGGCTATTTAATTGCACCAATTCTGGAATATCATTACCAACAGGAATATAAGTCATGTGTGCAGCTGCTGCCTCTGTACCTTTCCACCATAATTCATAAGCTGCTTTCAGGCTATCCATCAATGCTGGATGCTGCTCTGCTAAATTGTCTCTTTGTCCTGGGTCACTTTTAATATTATACAGCTCGTTTCCACCTATCATTCTCCATTTATCCTTCATAATAGATGGCTGTTTCCACTTAATTAAATCGTCTTCTCGCTGAGTATCTACCACCAAAACCCTATCAGGATTCTCATTGTTATAAATTACATTTTTAAGCGAAATACCGTCTAATTTGTTAGATGGAGCAGATAAACCACATAAATCTGCCAATGTTGGAAAGAAATCTACATAAGAAGTTAATACGTCAATATCCCTTCTTTGGCTAAGTTCGCCTTGAGGCCAGTGCATAATAAAAGGTACACGATGCCCTCCTTCATATTCTGAGCCTTTAGTCCCTCTCATTCCGGCATTAAAACCCTTTTTCACATCACCGTTTTTATCAAATGAAACTCCCGCAGCAGTTCCATTATCCGACATATAAATGAAAATAGTATTCTCTGCCAAGCCTTTTTCTGCCAAAAATGCTCTGAGTTTACCCACATTTTCATCAATGTTAGTAATCATTCCATAAAACTCAGGATTGGGAATATTTTCTTGTCTTTTATATAAATCACTATACTTTGAAGGTACATTATAAGGGCTATGAGGAGCATTTAGAGCTATGTAGCAGAAAAATGGTTCGTCTTTACTTTTTTCAATGAACTTTTGAGCTTCGGAAAACCAAACATCCGTGCAGTAACCATCAAACTTTTCAGCCACGCCATTTCTAAAATATGTATCAGAGAAATAGTCATTATTCCAGTAATCTGGCTGCTGACCTACGCCACCACCTTTGTGAATCACAGATTCATCAAAACCTCTATCCTGTGGCCTGAAAGGATAATTGTCTCCTAAATGCCACTTACCAAACATCGACGTTCTATAAGCATTCGCTTTAAAGAATTCGGCCATGGTAGCTTCACCCTCGTTCAATATCTCTCTACCCATAATGGTATGCCACACACCTACGTTATTGCTGAATTTACCTGTCATTAAACCACCACGACTAGGAGCACAAGTGGTACCTACATGGTAATCTGAAAATGACACGCTTTCATTATATAAGGAGTCAATATTTGGTGTTTGAATCCATTCGTTTCCATTACAGCCTAAATCACCGTAACCTTGGTCATCTGTGAGAATAAAGACCACATTAGGCTTTTCACGCTCCAGCGAACTTTCCGATACATTTTTGCAGGAAACAAGAGACAAAACAGAAAGTAAAACAAGTATTTTTCTCATAGCTATAATTTAGATTTTGACGCTAGATACTCTAAATTTTGTTATTTTAAATGATTTGACAACAAAATCCGAAATAGAAATCAATCGTTCCAGTGTGCATCTATAGCACCTTGAATATTAGGATAATCACTATCACCTTCATTGTACTTTTCTCTTTGAGCCAAAATCTCTGCCTTTAATTTCTCTATTTCAGCCTTATATCTTGGGTCTTTGTACCTATTAACCACTTCTTTAGGGTCTATTGTTAAATCATAGAATTCCCACGCCACTGGTGTTGGTTCAAAATGATATGAATCACTAGGGTCATTTACCCATGTAAAAGTATTCTTACCATAAAGCTCCGTATTATAATGCTCGCCATAATAAAATATAAGTTTAGATTTAGCTGTTCTTACACCAAAATGAGCAGGAATATCATGGTGCGTTAAATGCATCCAATATCTATAATAAGTAGACTCTCTAAACTCCTCCGATGGTTTTGACAGCACACTCTTAAAACTTTCACCTTGCATATAAGCAGGAACTTTCCCGCCTGCTAATTCTATCAATGTAGGAGCATAATCGGTGTTATTGATAATAGCCTTGGTTCTGCTATTTGGCTTAATTAATTTAGGATACTTAATAATAAATGGCATTCTCATAGACTCCTCATACATCCATCTTTTATCCATATAATCATGCTCTCCCAGCATCATGCCTTGGTCACTCGTATATACTATAATGGTATTATCCCAAAGTCCGTTTTCCTTCAAATATTTGAAAAGCCTTCCCAAATTATCATCAACGCCTTTTACGCATCTCAAATAACGTTTTGTGTACTCCTGATAGGCTTGATGTGTACGTTCATCTTTATCTGCAATGCTGTCTAAACCATATTGGTGCGAATAATTTCTATATGGATGCCTTGAAGATACTGAAGTTCCTATTCTATCTCTTAATGTGTTATTTCTACCCAAAGTACCTTCTGAACCAAAAAATGGCTGTGAATACATGCTCGCAGGTTCTGGAATATCGACATCGGCTAAGTATGGTTGATATCTTTCAGGATATTCAAAATCATCATGTGGTGCTTTGTGATGGTGCATCAAAAAGAAAGGCTTGTTTTTATCTCTTTTTTCAAGGTATTCTAAAGTAACATCCGTAATAATATCAGAAACGTAACCTTTATAAGACTCCATATTATTTGGCCAAGTTCCTACAGTACTGACTCTAAAACTTGGGTCAAAGTAATTTCCTTGACCAGGCAAAACATTATAATAATCAAATGCCGCTGGCTCCTCCTTTAAATGCCACTTACCAATCATAGCCGTTTGGTAGCCTAGCTTTTTCATTTCAATAGGTAAATACTGCCTGTCTGGTGGCAAATCCCCATCTAAATCTAGTACTCCGTTGGTTTGGCTGTATTGCCCAGTCATCACATTTGCCCTACTTGGCGTACAAATGGAATTGGTACAGAAGGCGTTTTCAAACACCATTCCCTCTTTAGCAAACTCGTCAATTACAGGCGTAGGATTAACAGAAGCTAATGCCCCACCATAAATTCCAATAGCCTGACTGGTGTGGTCGTCGCTCATTATATAAATGATATTAGGTTTCTTTTGACCTAATCCAATTAAGGCATAGCAGCAAAATGCTAACGCTAAACTTAAACCCCGAAAAACTGAATTAAATTTGCTCATATTTTTATTTCAATAGAATTTATAACTCATGATTTGAATCAAACACCCAGCACTTTAATGCAAAAGCCTTGAACATAACAATATTATACCACCATTTCATAGGTTTCACTTTCACAATGAAACAATATTGTTTAGAAGTATAATTATTCCGCAAATTATAGACATTCCCGTATTGGAATCCTCTATTTATTGGCAATAGCTAATATTAAATTAACTAAGAGGATGTAATTGATGATTATTCGCCGCGTAATCGTAGAGACGTAGCAATGCTACGTCTCTACACCGCGAATTTCAACGTTGTGCTATTTGTTATTTTTGGTTTTCCTTTTAGTAATAAGACGTTGCGATGCAACTAGTAATAAGACGTTGCGATGCAACGTCTCTACGTCGTTCATTGGTCAATTATTCATAAAACCTATCCTCCTGCCATTTCTTGGGGTTATTTTTGATGTATTCCGCTATTCGATAGAATGACTCATCATTCCGAATGATATGGTCATAAAATCGGGATTGCCATTTAAAATCTGCATTGATTTTTCTTGCCATTTTGGTGGTTATAGATTTAAAAGACCTAATAACCACAGAAATTGACCCTGCCTTCGGCGAAATTTCACCCATCCTCTTTTGAATAAACCCAAGTGATGGTTTTTCAAAATCATTTGATATCATCTCCTTCTTTTTAGAAACTACTTTTCCGTGCATGTTATCTCCACCTTTGTTGTTTTCAATTAGCAAAATTCCCTGTACATGGTTCGGCATAACTATAAATTCATCCAATACCACAAACGGGAAGTGTTGCGGAATTTCTTCCCAAAATTATAAGCTAGTTTCCCAATCTTATTTAACTCCATCTCACCATTAACAACCTCACCAAAATGATGCTCCATATTCTCCGTACAAATTGTAATGAAATATGCGGCATTATTTGAATAATTCCAGCCTTCTAACCTTGCTGAAGGTATCCTATATCTGTTTTGAAACTTATCACTCATTTTCCTAAAACAGAATTCTTTGTTATAAAAGCGAATACCTTATTCTAAATGATTCTATGAATATAATTCTCCTTTTCGGCTTCTTCAAATGGTCTTTAGTTACATTAATCAAATATTCATTAAAAGCTAAAAATCAAGAACCAAAAAGCCCTAACGTCGCCCTATAAACTATAAATAGCCCAATTATGTCGTTTAAATGTAAATTGGCGTATTCAAGAATCTTTATTTGTTAAAAAAAATTATAAATTGATTCAAAATTTCAACCAACCTTATAAATACTTAAACCTGAATGTTAAATTCTTTCATTCGAAACCTTAGCCTTTGCCTCTTAGCGGCTACTGTTTTTATTGGCTGTAAGCCAGACAAAAACTATCTTAAACTTTCCCAAAACAGTCACATTACACTTATAGGAAATAACCTATGTTCTAGCATGATGAACTATGGCTATTTTGAGACAGAAATGCATCTCAGAAACCCTGAAAAAAATCTGTACATAAGAAATATGTGCGATGGTGGCGACACGCCAGGTTTCAGACCACATTCTGGTAGAGTTTCTCCATGGGCATTTCCCGGAGCCGAAAAGTTTCAAACAGATTTAGCTCAAAAGTCTAATAGCCAAGGGCATTTTGAAACACCTGACGAGTGGATTGGAAAACATAAAACAGATATTATAATTGCATGCTTCGGTTTTTCTGAATCTTATGCTGGCCCAGCTGGCTTAGATAATTTCAAGGGAGAGCTTTCTGCTTTCATTGAACATACCTTAGCTCAAAAATATAACGACACCTTGGCTCCTCAGCTAGCTTTGGTCTCACCTATCGCATTTCAAGACCTTTCTGATAAACTTGATTTGCCAAATGGCAAAACCGAAAACGAGAATTTAGCTTTATACGCATCTGCCATTGAAGAAGTCGCTGCTAAATATGAAGTTCTTTTTCTTGATGCCTTCGGACCGAGCAAAGATTGGTTTGACACTGGATTACAATTTACAACCAACGGGCAGCAGCTGAATGATGCTGGATATCAAAAATTCTCTGAATTACTAGTTGATGGCGTTTTTGGAGAATCTTCTGTAAAAAATGAAGATTTACGAGCAGAAGTCAAAGAAGCCGTTTTAGAGAAAAATTGGTTTTGGCACAATGACTATAAAATTCCGAATGGTGTTCACGTTTTTGGTAGAAGGTATAATCCTTTTGGAAACGACAACTATCCTGAAGAATTAATCAAAGTGCGTCAAATGACGGTTATCAGAGACACTTTGATATGGAATACTGTCAATGAGAAACCTTATGATTTAGCTGCTGCAGATGCTAAAACACAAGACTTACACCCTATTGAAACAAATTTTAAATTAAAGGATAAGACCCGTTACCTTAACCAAGACGAAATAATGGACGCCTTTACCATGGCTCCAGGTTATAAAATTGACCTTTTTGCTTCCGAAGCAGAGTTTCCTGAATTAGCTAATCCTTCTCAAATAGCATTTGACAATAAAGGTAGACTTTGGGTAGCAGTAATGCCTACCTACCCACATTATAAGCCAGGCGATGCAAAGCCAAATGACAAATTGATAATTTTAGAAGATACAGATGGTGATTTTAAGGCTGATAAATTGACCGTTTTTGCGGATAAACTTCATATTCCTGCTGGATTTGAATTTGCACCGGAAGGTGTTTACATTTCTCAAGGAACTAACCTTAAACTATATACTGATACTGATGGTGACGATGTAGCCGATAAGTCTGAAATAGTATTAAGCGGTTTTGACGACCATGACACACACCACGTAATCAGTGCTTTCTGTGCAGACCCATCTGGTGCATTATATATGGGTGAAGGTGTTTTCTTACATACTAATGTGGAAACTCCTTACGGAACAGTTAGAGCTACTAACGGTGGCTTTTACAGATATTCACCTCAAAAACATAAACTAGAAAGAACAGCTCAGCTGTCAATTCCAAATCCTTGGGGAATAGCGTTTGACGAATGGGGACAAAACTTCTTTGCACATACCTCCGGTCCTGACATGAACTGGATGATGCCAGGTACTATCAAATCTAAATACGGATTATCAAATCCTGGGTCCAGAAACTTGATTGAAGATGCACACCGTGTTAGACCAACTTCTGGTTTAGAATTTATTCATAGCAGACATTTCCCAGACAATGTGCAGGGAGACTTCCTTATCAATAATACCATTGGTTTCTTGGGAACCAAAATGCACACTATGGTAGATGACGGTACTGGCTACACATCAAAACATAGAATGGACTTGGTGAAGAGTACTGATACTAATTTCAGACCAGTAGACATGGAGTTTGCTCCTGATGGCTCTTTATATCTTGCAGACTGGCATAATGTGCTAGTAGGCCATATGCAGCATAATGCTAGAGACCCATTGCGTGACCATGTTCATGGAAAAATTTACAGAATAACTTATCCATCTAGACCATTGCTAACACCTGCCAAAGTAGCTGGAGCAAGTATCACGGAGCTTTTAGATAATCTTAAACTTCCGGAATACCGTACTAGATACAGAACAAGAAGAGAGCTAAGAGAAAGAAACAGTCAAGAAGTGCTTACCGCACTATCTAAATGGGTAAGCGACTTAGATAAAGCTGATGAGCGATATGAACATAATTTATTAGAGGCTCTTTGGACATCTTGGGGACTAAATAATATAGATGAGAACTTACTTAAGCAGTGCCTATCGGCCAATGACCATAAAGTAAGAGCAGCAGCTGTCAAAGTACTTAGGTATGTAGGACAAGAAATACCAGACCAACTAGCTCTATTAAAAGTAGCGGCAGCCGACCCACATGGCAGAGTGCGTTTGGAGGCTTTGGCGGCTGGAACTTGGCTTGATGATGCTTCTGCTAAAGAAGTTTTAGCCATAGTAGGACAAAATCCTTTAGACGACTGGATGCAAAAAACATATGATGCAGCTTTAGCTCATATGATACCTTTTGACCCAGTAGCCAACCCTGATGATGTAGCACCTTTGGTGGAGAGCGTGATAAAAAGAGAAGTGATTCTTAACGGAAAAGAGATTTTTGAAAGAGACGGATTCTGTGCTACCTGTCATCAAACGGATGGAAAAGGTTTAGAATCTTCTGGTTTCCCTCCTTTAACTAAAAACGAATGGGTTTCTGGAAGTCCGGAACGTTTAGTTAAATTAGTGATGAAAGGAATTTATGGGCCTATTACAGTCAGTGGCAAAAAATATCCTGGTCAAGTTCCTATGACGCCTTTTGGAGGAATGCTTACTGATGATGAACTAGCTTCGGTACTTACCTATGTAAGAAAGTCTTTTGGAAACAATGCAGAAGCCATTTACCCAGAACATGTAGCCGCTATTCGTAAGAAAATAGCATCTAAAGAAGGCTTTTACACGCCAGAAGAATTACTGAAAGAACACCCTATAACCGAATAAAACATGTTTTCAAGAATTTTAAGTTTTGCTGCACTCCTATTTATAGGTGTCAGCTCATGTACTAGCACCGAAACTAAAACGGAAAAACCACCGCATATCGTTTTTGTCATTGGTGATGAAGAATATCGCTCAGAAGAATCAATGCCTATGTTGGCTAAAATTCTTAAAAGAGAGTTAAATGCTGATATTAGCCTATGTTATTCTGTGGACAGCACGGGTACCATAGACCCTAACAGACTAGACCATATTGAAGGTTTAGAAGCATTAGAAACTGCCGATTTAATGGTAATGTTTACCAGATTTAGGGCTTTGCCGAAAGAAGAGGCAAAATACATTACAGACTACGCGGAATCAGGAAAACCAATGGTGGGCTTTAGAACTGCTACGCATGCGTTTATGTATAAGACAGATTCTACCATGCAGCATCTTAATAATGAATGGACTACAAAAGTTTTTGGCCAACAATGGATAACCCATCATGGGCATTTTGCTGATGGTCATGGGGAACTTACATCTGTAAGTTTATTACCAGATGTTGAATCACCTATTCTTAATGGTGTTAAACCTTTTGACGCATTTTCATGGCTTTACCATGTAGATGGAGGAGATTGGAAATTATATGGTGACAGTAAACCTTTATTGGAAGGTCTTTCGTTAAAATCAAATCACGAAGCCAAAGGACAATTGGATAAATTTCCACTAACTAATCCTGTGGCCTGGACTAAAACTTACGCAGGACAGACTAGTACGCCTGCTAGAGTATTTTTCACCACTTTAGGGCATCCTTATGATTTCAAAAATGAGTCTATGCGAAAACTTGCTCTTAATGGTATTTATTGGGCTTTAGGAAAAGAAGCAAATATTCCAGAGAATGGAGTTAATGCCGAGTTTGTAGATACGTATGAACCTAATAATTCTGGGATGGGCGATAAATTCAAACATGGAATGAAGCCTGAAATAATAAAATAGTAAAAAGAAAATACCCTTGAAAAAAACAATCCTATTAAGTTTCGGTCTTTTAACAGCAAGTACACTCGTTTTTCAAGCTTGTAAAACAGGACCAAAAAGTAATACATCTGATAAAGTAACATCAACAGCAGCTGCAATAGCACAGGGAAAAAGTGTATTTGAAAATAGCTGTGCCGCTTGTCATAATTTTGAAAGTAACGGCATTGGTCCAAGTTTGGCTGGAGTTACAAGAGAACTCAGCAGAGATGAGGTCATAGCTTTTATTTCAAATCCGAAAAAAGTCATTGACTCCGGTAATGAAAGAGCAGTTAAACTACAGAAAAAGTACAAATCGGTAATGCCTTCTTACTTTATTCTAGGTAAGGAAAAAATTGCCAGTTTAGTGGCTTACCTAGATACTTACAGAGATTTGGTGAAACCTTTTGAAATTGATGAAGAAGGAATTATTGAAGACCCAATTCCAAAGAAGATTGAAAAAGCTGATTTTGTGGTCAATCTTGAATATGCCTTTCAAATACCCGCCTCTAGTGAGGAATTACCTCTTACCAGAATCACTAAAATGGAGCCGCACCCTAATACGGGTGATGTTTATGTTTGTGATATCAATGGAAAACTCTATCGTGTGAAGAATAATAAGCCTGAATTATATATGGACGTTCAGGCTCTGATGCCTAACTTCAAACAGAAATCTGGCTGGGCTACAGGTTTTGGAAGCTATGCTTTTCATCCTGATTTCGAAAACAATGGTTTGATGTATACTTCGCACACTGAGCCAACGGATACTCAAAAAGCAGATTTTCCACTTCCTGAAGAGGTCTCATCACAGCTTCAGTGGATTGTTCAAGAATGGAAAACAAACAATCCGAAAGGAATGCCTTTCAATGGTACCAACCGAGAACTTTTTAGAATGGACATGGCTACGCGAGCTCATGGGATGCAAAATATTTCTTTCAACCCCACTGCCAAAAAGGGAGATAAAGACTATGGTAATCTATATATAGGTATTGGAGATGGTGGTTCGGTAGAAAGAAAATTCCCTTATGTGGCTAATGGTAAACATTCACCATGGGGAAGTATCTTAAGAATTGACCCATCGGGAAATAACAGTGCTAATGGAAAATATGGCATTCCGTCTGATAATCCTTTTGTGAACATCACTGGTGAGAAAGTAGTGAAAGAAGTTTACGCCAATGGTTTTAGAAATCCACATAGATTTACGTGGACCAAAGAAGGTAAAATGCTAAGTGCTAATATAGGTCAACATAACATGGAAGACGTCTATGTAGTTAAGCCTGGAGCCAATCACGGGTGGCCAAGAAGGGAGGGTTCTTTTGGTATAAACAGTCAAGAAAGTATGCATAAGCTTTATAAACTAAGTGAAGAAGAAATGCAAGACGGAGTTACCTACCCTACTTTAGAATATGACCATGACGAAGGCAATGCAGTATGTGGTGGTTTTGTATACTATGGCACAGATATTCCTTCTTTAACTGGAAAGTATATATTTGGCGATATTTTAAAAGGTCGCCTATTCTTTGCTGACGAAAGCAAAATGGAGGCTGGGAAAGCCATCGATTTCCAAGAAATGAGAATTGCATTAGATGGAAAAGAAACGACTTTGTTAGAAATGACTAACAACGGGCATGCAAAGTTAAGACTAGGAATAGATGCCAATGGAGACATCTATTTATTCTCAATGAACGACGCTAAAGTTTATAGGCTAGCAAGCCAACAATAATTATTTTAAAAAGTAGATGAGTCACGAATCTTAAGTTCAGGTTGAAAAACCTCGGTTCGTGGCTCATATTCTCCCTCAGCATTTAACTCCTCAATAAACAGCCTAGCTGCCATTTTCCCCATTTCAAATGCAGGTTGAGATACACTTGAAATAGAAGGAGAAAGCAAACTCATAATAGGCTCATCATTAAAACCAACTAAAGCAATGTCTTCTGGCATTCTTAATCCTTTATCTTTAATTGCCATATAGGCTCCCAGAGCCAATCTGTCGCTAATGGCAAAAATAGCGTCAGGAAGATTTTTCAACCTCAGCAATTCCATAGTTTTCAAATAGGCATTGTCTTTATCAAATTTACCATGCACTATTAAAGACTCGTCTAAACTCATTCCAGCTTCTTTTAGAGCCTTTAAGTATCCATTCTCTCTAGAGTTACTTATTTCAAGGTTTTTTTCTGCACCTAAATAAGCTATTCTTTTACAACCCTTGCTTATCAAATGCTTTACGGCTTTATAAGCACCGAGCTCATTATCCAAAACTACTTTAGAAGCTTTTATGTCTGGAGTATCCCTGTCAAAAAACACAACGGGCATATTCCTTTTAAGAATCTTCTTAATATGATCTATATTTTGAGTTTCACTACTTAATGAAACTATTAAGCCTTCCACCTGGCTATTCATTATTCGCTGCGTGTTAGCCAGCTCTCTCCCATAAGATTCATTTGATTGACTTATTACTACTGTATAGCCAGCTTCCATGGCAGCCTCGTCAATACCTTTCACGGCAGAAGCAAAGAAGTAATCCATGTTTGGTACCACCACGCCTATCAAGTGAGAATTTTGTTTCACCAAACTTGTAGCCACCATGTTTGGCTGGTAATCCACCTCTTCTGCATACTTAATTATACGCTCTCGTGTTTCAGGATTTACCTCAGGCATATCTCTAAGTGCTCTTGAAACAGTAGATATAGAAACACCAAGCTCTTTGGCTATAAGCTTGATAGTGGGTGCTTTGCTTTTCATTGGACTAGTCTAAAAGGAAAATGAAAAATTGTATTATTAACAGAATCAGGAAACTGTATTACCTAATCATAGAATAATGCCAGTTTTAGTGATTTGGTGATTCTTTTCAATATTAGAAACATAATTGCAATTTTTCAATATTACTTCCAATAAATTTATTTAAAAATACAAACGTTACCGGAAACGTTTTCATAGCTTTTATTGCATTTTATCGTGTTTTTCTTTGAGTTTTTTTATCGCAATTATCATTTAGCCTCCTAACTTTATGATGTAATCGAGGGAAACAACAAACCTAAAAACTTACAAAAACTAGTAATATTCTAATATCAAAACCTAAATATTAACTCTATGAAATTAACATTTTTACAAAAGAGAAAGAAAGGACTAAAGCAGGCAGCACTGCTTTTTCTGGCTCTCGGGATTTCTACGGTATCGCTTGCGTTTGACCGAAGTATAACTGGAGTAGTTACTGCGTCTGAAGATAACACTCCAATGGTTGGGGTAAGTGTAACCATAAAAGGTACTACTAACGGTACAATAACAGATATTGACGGTAAGTACAGCCTTAACTCTCCTGACAATGGTACATTGGTTTTTAGTTTTATTGGTTACACTACTAAAGAAGTAGCCATTGGAAATCAAACTTTGATTAATGTAAGTCTTGACTCAGATTCTGAAGCTTTAGACGAAATTGTAGTTGTTGGTTATGGTGCCCGAAGAAAAAGTGACATTACCGGGGCTGTATCATCTGTTAAGTCTGAAGAGTTAACTGCATTTCCTGTATTAGACGCAGCACAAGCACTTCAAGGTCGTGCAGCTGGAGTAGTAGTTCAATCTAATAATGGTGGGGAGCCTGGAGCACCTATTAATATAAAAATTAGAGGTAATACATCTATTAGTGCAAATAGTTCCCCGCTTATAGTAGTAGACGGTTTTGTGGGTGGAACAATGCCACAACCTAATGATATTCAATCTTTAGAAGTTCTTAAAGATGCATCTGCAACGGCCATTTATGGTTCAAGAGGTTCAAATGGTGTTGTATTGGTTACAACTAAGAAAGGGAGAAACGGTAAACTAACTGTTGAACTTAATTCTACTTATTCTATTCAAGATGTAGCAAACAGACTTGATTTGTTAAACGCAGACGAATTTGCAAGTTATCAAAATCAGATAAGAGCTAACAATGATATCTCTACACCTTATCCTCAAGGAACAGCAGATACAGACTGGCAAGACCAAATCTATAAATCAGGTAGCACACAGAATCATCAGGTTTCATTTTCTGGAGGTTCTGATAAAATGAATTTTTATGCTTCTGGTAACTATTTTAACCAAGATGGTATTGTAGTTAATTCTGGTTTCGAAAGAGCTACCTTCTTAACAAATATTGACGCACAAGCTACCAAAAAATTAAAACTAGGAGTTAATCTTTTTGGAAGCAGAGGTACTAAAGATGGTGTTACAACGCAATCAGATGGTTCTGTAACAGTAGGTGGAGATGATGTAATTTCTTTAGCTATGAGATTTGCACCAGACAAACCTGTTCAAGATTCAAATGGTAATTTTACTACAAATGATGCTATTGGAGATGAAGTAGATAATCCGTTCGCTGTAGCTACAGCAAGGGTAGACGAAACTACTATTAATAACTTTAGGTCAAATGTTTATGCCAATTATGACATTTTAGACAACCTTACTTTCAAAACTACTTTAGGTTTAAGTAGTCAAAACTTGACCAGAGGAGTTTATCAACCTTCAACATTGAAAATCACAGCTTCAGGAGTAGGCGGAAGAGCGAGAATTACAGATGCTCAAAGAGCTACTATTTTGAGTGAAAACTACTTGACTTATACTAACGAAATAGGAAAAGGAGATTTAACTTTATTAGCTGGTTATTCATATCAAAAAAATACAACAAAAGCATTTTCTTCAGCTGGTACAGGTTTTCTTTCAGATGCTTTTTCTTACTATGCTTTAGGAACTGCTACAGGTATTTTACAACCTTCTTCATCATTATCAGTAGTAGAAATTCAATCTCAATTTGGTAGAGTGAATTACGATTTTGACGACAGATACTTATTAACTGCCACTGTAAGAAGAGATGGAGCATCAAATTTTGCGGCAAATAGAAAATATGCAATTTTCCCTTCAGCGGCTATTGGTTGGAGAATTTCTAATGAAGGCTTTTTTAACCCAGACAGCAAAATTTCTAATTTGAAACTAAGAGCTAGTTATGGTGTAACAGGTAATCCATCAATTAGCCCTTACCAGTCTTTAGCTAGGGTTGCAAGTCTTTACGCTTCTAGAAATGGACAAACAGTTTTTGCAATTACGCCAGACCAACCTGCTAACCCAGACTTAAAATGGGAGTCTTCTTATCAAGCAAACGTAGGTTTGGATATGGGTCTAATTAATAATAGAATCAATCTATCTTTAGATTATTATAACATTGACACCAAAGACTTAATTCTAGGTAACAATGGTATTCCTGAATACTTTGGATTTTCAAATGATGAAATCTTAACCAACCTTGGAGAGATTAACAACAGAGGATTTGAAATTTCCTTAAACTCAAGAAACATAGTTGAAGGTGACTTTACATGGAGTACAGACTTTAACTTGTCTAAAAACAAAAACAAAGTTGTAAGCTTAATTAATGATGCTGACCTATTTGGTAATGCAGCTCCAAGTTATTTTAGTCATGACCGTAGCTATGTCTTAAGAGTAGGTGAAGAAGTTGGTCTTTTCTGGGGATATCAATATGCAGGTGTTTACCAAGGTGGTGACTTACCAGCAGGTACACAAACTTTAACAGGCGGTGTAGCTGGTGACCCATTATTTACTGATACAGATGGTAATGGTGAAATCACTGAAGCAGACAGAACAATTATAGGTAATCCTAATGCAAACTTCACTTACGGATTTACAAATAACTTCTCTTATAAAAACTTTGATTTAAACGTCTTTTTCCAAGGTTCTCAAGGCGGAGATATTTTCAATATGACTAATGTTCAATTGAACAATGGTGATGCAAATACCACTAGAGACTATTTTAATAATGCTTGGTCAAGTTCAAATACAGACACAGACCAACCGCGTGTAGGAAATAACTCTAACAGAGAAATTTCTTCTCGATTTGTAGAAGATGGTAGCTACCTAAGATTGAAGAACGTGGCCTTAGGATATAATTTACCTACAAGAATTACTGATAAGTTAAAAGTTGGTGGAGTTAGATTATCATTCAGTGCTCAAAATCTATTAACGTTTACAAAGTATTCTGGTTTAGATCCTGAGGTTAACTACTTCGGAGCTGATGGTGATAATAACACCTCTAGTAATACAATTCAAGGATTTGACTTTGGTAACTATCCAACAGTAAAATCATTCAGCTTTAACCTTAATGTGAAAATTTAATTAGAAATATGAAAAACTTAAAATATATACTCCTTGTAATAGGAGTTTCGATGGTAGGATGTTCAGACTTAAAAGAAGATCCTGTAGGTTTATTAGCTCCAGATGGTTTCTTTAAAACCACAAACGATATCCAAACTGCAGTAGACGGTGCATTTACACATGCTATCAATGAAAAGTTTTGGGGAAGAAAGCTTTCAATAGCCCTGATGTTACGCTCTGACATGGTAGATCTTGCCTCTAACGAGACAAGAAGAGTTGAAAATAACGACTTCACTACCTTGGCTAGTAATGGAATGATAAGCGAGTTTTGGCCAAAAACATATCAAGGAATTGCAGCAGCTAACCAAGCAATAGCAGGTGCTGAATCTGTAAATGCAGCGGAAGATGTTAAAAACGCCGTGACTGCTCAAGCTCATTTCATCAGAGCATTTTATTACTTCCATTTAGTAAGACTTTTTGGAGATGTACCATACATTGATGCACCTATAAGCGATGCAGCTGCAGCAGCAAGTATCAGTAGAACTCCAGCTTCAGAAGTGTATGCCAACATAATTAAAGACCTAGAATATGCAAAAAAATGGTTGCCAAATACACAACCTTCTAGGGCTATACCTGCTAAATCAGCAGCTAGTTCGTATTTAGCACTGGTACATTTAACTATGGGTAATTATCAAAATGCTTTTAACGAAGCAAAAGAGGTAATTGACAATGCTGGAACTTATGATTTAGCTTTAGAGTCGAATTTTCAAAACTTATTCAATGCGACTAAAATTGATGCTTCTAAAGAACCAATATTTGCATTAGACTATAATAATTTTGAAGCTCCTAATAATGCTTATGACCAAATTGCTCCAATGACTGGTATCAGAGGAGACGATAGAAATTCAGGTGGCGGTTGGTCTGTAACGGTTCCCTCTCTTGCAGTATATGAGACATGGGCTGCTGGCGATTATAGAAGAGCAGTTAGCTTAGACGACCAAGCATCAATTGGCGGCACTGTAGTTACTTACGAAAACTTTGATATCAGTGGACATCAGTTTGCTAAGAACAGACCTTACAATGCCAAGTATACACGTTTCCCTGGTGCATTTGCTCGTGGAAACGCTAGAGCCACTAGTCATAACTACTCTATGTTACGTTATGCAGAGGTATTATTAATTGCGGCAGAAGCAGCAGTAGAAATTGGAGACAATGCTTCAGCTTCTTCATATTTAAATCAAGTAAGAGCTAGAGCTAGAATGGGTGGTTCTGTTGGAACTGGTGCTGGTACTTCAGTTACCGTTGCTCCTAGTGATGTTCCTGCCAACATTACAGGAACCGTTACTGTTTCTGATGTTTTAGAAGAACGTAGATTAGAACTTGCTTTTGAGTGTAAAAGATGGTACGACATTGCAAGAAGAAAAATAGGTGGAGAGGTATTTAGTGCTTCTGGTTTAGAAGGAGAAAAACCAAACTTTAGTGCAGATGATTACTTATTACCATTACCTGCAGATGAGATAGAAAGAAACCCTAATCTAACTCAAAACCCAGGGTACTAAGTTTTTTAAAGGATTAATATTGGATAATTAATTTTAACGAAATCCATACCTAAGGTGGGGCTTTCAAAGTATTTGAAAAGATACAATGCGAGTCCCACCAAGGAATGGATGAAAAAAGCTTCTAGAGTTCCAAAAGGAAACCAAAATCAAGAAATCGGAATCAATGAAAAGTAAAATAACTTTAATCGCTATTTCCATAGCCCTTTTGTCTTCTGCGTTTTGTTCAGCTCAGGAAATTCAAGTAGAAAACCTAGTCACTACTTTACCAGCAAGCACCAAAGAATACAGTAAAACGATACTTGAGAATGAAATTGGTGGAATTACAGTTACTCAATTCTCTATTACTGGGGATGTAACAAAGAAGGAACTTCAAGATGAAAACTACAGAGACATATACGTTTTTGTAAAAGGAAACGGAAAGCTAATAGCCAAAGAAAAAAGCTTTGACATAGTACCAGAAACAGTACTTGTTCAAAACGCAATAAAAGACATAGCCTTAAAGGCAGAAAAAAACGATACACTCCATTTTTTAAAAATATCGAGCCTTTTAACAAAACAAGACAAGCTAGACTTGTTAGAATTCCCAAAAGAAAACACACAAGAAGTTTACTTTAAAAAATTCACAGACTGCCAAGCTTATACAGAACCTATTAAAAGCCCTAACACCGTAAGTAGAACAATTTTCCCTAACAAATATATACCAAGAATAGCCATGGGGACAGTACAAGCCTCAGGCCCAGACAAAGTAGCTCCACATGAGCATGGAATGCTAGAGCAATTGTTTTTAGGACTTGAAGGAAACGATATTGTTGTTTACGCCGATGAGGCTCAAACAAACCTTCCATCTTATTCATTATTGCATATTCCATTAGGTTCTAGCCACTCAGTAAAAGTGGACGAAGGTAAAGAAATGTACTACATATGGATGGATTTCTTTTTAGATAAAAAAGGTGAAGAATGGCTAAAAACACATAATGCAATCACAAAACCCTAACATGAAGAAAGTAAATTTAATTAAAGCTATTGACTTTGTTAATTCAGAAACCAAACTAGTGGGTAATCACATAATGGAGACAAGCTTAGCTTGCAAAAAAGCCATTCAAACTTCCCTATTGGTCTTTATAGGTCTAATGACAAGTTGTGTTGGCACTGCTCAAATGGTAAATAATCCATCGGAGTTACAGCTAGCTATAGCCGCGGCCAAACCAGGTTCCGTCATAACTATGGCAAATGGTACTTGGGATAACACTGAAATCCTTTTTGAAACATCAGGAACTTCAGAAAAACACATTACTCTTAATGCAGAAGAAAAAGGAAAAGTAATACTAACAGGAAAATCAAACCTTCGCATTGCTGGTGAATATTTATTGGTAGAAGGTTTAGTTTTCAAAAACGGGTTCTCCCCTACTTCTGAAGTAATTTCGTTTAAAAAAGACTCCAAAACATTAGCAAATAACTGTCGCCTTACCGAAGTAGTAATTGACAATTTTAATGGTTCTGAAAGGTATGATGTACAAGCATGGACTGTACTTTATGGCAAAAACAATAGAGTAGACCATTGCAGTTTTATAAATAAAAGAACACAAGGCGTAACGCTTATAGTAAGATTAAATACACCCGAAAGTGTAGAAAACAACCATCAGATTGACCATAACTATTTTGGACCACGTCAAAACTTAGGTTCTAATGGTGGCGAAACCTTGAGAATAGGGACAAGCCACTTTTCAATGATGAACTCAAGGTCAATTGTGGAATACAACCACTTTGACAGATGCGATGGTGAGATTGAAATTATTTCAAATAAATCTGGTCAAAACACGTACCGATACAACACTTTTTTTGAAAGCAAAGGTACTTTAACCATCCGTCATGGTAATGAAACACTCGTAGAAGGAAATGTTTTAATTGGTAATGGCGTAGCCAACACCGGTGGCATTAGAGTTATCAATGAGAAACAAACCGTAATAAACAATTACCTAGAAGGTCTTACAGGAAACAGGTTTAGAGGGTCTCTTACTATAATGAACGGAGTGCCGAATTCTCCACTAAACAGGTATGTTTCTGTAAAAGAGTCAAAGGTCTCTAACAATACTGTTATCAACTGCGAGCATATAGAACTATGTGCAGGAAGTGATTCTGAAAGAAGTGCCATTCCTACTACCACCTCATTTTCTAATAATATCATCTCCTCTAAATCTTCTGATATTTTCGGAATTTTTGATGATATCTCAGGCATAGATTTCAGAAATAATCTTGTTTCTCCAGAAGTAAAGAAACCTACCAAAAAAGGCTTTGAAGCCAAGAAACTACAGTTCGAAAGAGCCAAAAATGGTTTACTAGTACCGCAAAACGGAACTACCAATATAGGAGCCAATATCACCCACGACTTCGCAAATAGAATAAATACTGGTGCTAATTGGTATAAAACAGAAACTGTGGACGTTGCTTTTAATTCAGGAAAAGTAATACCCGTTAGCATTGGTCTTAATTCACTTCAAGAAGCCATTGAAAATTCAGCTCCTGGTGACATACTCTTATTAGAATCATCTAAAGCTTACAACACATCTAAAAACATCCTTATTCATCACCCTATAACCATCAAAAGTAACGGAGCTGAAAAAGCTAATTTACTTTTTGAAACAAAGTATCTATTCAAAATAGAAAATGGTGGTAGCCTTAAATTGGAAGGTCTTTCTATTGATGGTGAAGAAGCCCCTGATGGCCCATTAAACGCGGTGATAGCTACTAGCAAATATTCGATGAATAAAAACTATAAACTGATAGTTGACAACTGTGACTTCCATAACCTTGATGTAAATAATTTCTTTAACGTGCTTTATGTAGCACCTTCCACTTTTGCAGATAGCATCGCATTTACAAACTCTACTTTCAGGACTATCTCAGGCGATGTACTTGCCCTAAATAAAGAAACAGACGACATCGGAATTTACAATGCCGAGGCTGTAATTATAGAAAACTGCAGCTTTAAAGATGTAAAAGGCTCTGCTATTAACATGTACCGTGGTGGAAGAGACGAAAGTACCACAGCAGGAGTTCTTACAGTTAACAAGTCATTTTTTGAAAATGTAGGTCTAAAAAAAGGGTCTATAAACCTATTCGGTGTTCAGGTAGCGGATATTAAAAACTGTGTTTTCAAGAACACTGGAGCTTTTAATATCAATCTAACAGTAGGTGAGCCTCATAATATGATTCATGACTGTGTGATTGAAAAAACGCAGGAAATCAACATCACTGGAGAAGGTTACTCTAGTTCAAATCTAAAATTCAACTAGAATTACGATGATAAAAAAACTCATATATAACATTTCTCTTCTTTTCCTATTGGCTAGTTGCAAAGCCATAGGTCAAAATAATCATGAGCACATCATTATTAATAAGGCACAGCTTTCTTTTATCAAAGAGAACTTGGGGAAAGCTCCATTATTTGATAAAACTTTAGCAGAAGTTAAAGCGAATCTAGATGCGGAAATAGCCGCTGGTTTTGATGTACCTGTTCCTAAAGATTTAGCCGGTGGTTACACGCACGAAACCCATAAGAAGAATTACGTCTTAATGGAGCAAGCCGGTGCGGTATATAGAATTACGGAAGATGAAAAATATGCCTCATTTGTTAGAGACATGTTGTTAAAATATGTAGAGCTCTTCCCTACTTTAGGGCTGCATCCAGCCACAAAATCTTACTCAAGAGGAAAACTTTTTTGGCAATGTCTAAATGACGCAAACTGGCTAGTAAGTGTTAGCCAAGCCTATGATAATATTTATGAATGGTTGAATAATGGTGATCGTTTACTAATTGAAGCACAACTTTTAAAACCTTATGCAGAGTTCCTTTCCACCGGGAACCCGCAGTTTTTTAACAGAATTCATAACCATAGCACTTGGGCTTGTGCCGCTGTAGGGCTAACAGGTCTTGCTATTGGCGATGAGCAATTAGTCAAGAATGCTCTTTACGGTTTAGAAAATGATGGTATAAAGGCTAATGCTTATGATAACGATGGTGCACTTATCAAATCTGAAACAAAAGGTTTCTTAGCTCAAATTGATGGTTTGTTTTCTCCTGATGGTTTATACTCTGAAGGTCCTTACTATCACCGCTATGCCATTTATCCTTTTTTGCTGTTTGCCGTTGGGATTGAAAACGCAAAACCAGAGTTAGAAATCTTCAAATATAGAGTCGGTTCATTATTAAAGTCTGTCAATACTTTATTGGGAGAAAGTAATGAAAAAGGTGATTTTTTCCCTTTAAACGATGCTCAGAAAGGAATGTCCATTTATAATTCCTCACTAATTTCAGCAGTAGACATTTCTTACTATTATGGGAATAAAAATCCAGGTTTACTTTCCATAGCTAAAACCCAAGATGCTATCAAGCTAGATGCTTCAGGTATGGCGGTAGCTTTAAATCTGTCAAAAGCTGAACCAATGATTCGTCAATCCATGGTAATTAAGGATGGTAAAAACGGAGATATGGGAGCCTTGGGAATACTGAGGTCAGGCAATGGAAAAGAACTCGTTTTCAAATTTGGCTCGCAAGGTATGGGACATGGTCATTTTGACAAGCTCTCCTATTCTTTCTATAACAATGGAAATGAGATTGTTCAAGACTACGGCATGGCTCGTTTTGTAAACATTGAACAGAAGCATGGTGGTGGTTATCTCAAAGAAAACACAACGTTTGCGAAGCAAAGCATAGCTCATAATACGCTGGTAATTAATGAAACGTCACATTTCGGAGGAAGTACCGACAAAGGTGAATTACATGCCCCCTATCTTAATTTCAAAAACATTTCTGATGCTAAAATTCAGGTTATTTCAGCATCTGACAGCAATGCATATGATGGTATTAAAATGACCAGAACGCTATTTATGCTTGACGATTCGTTTTTTGACAATCCTATTACCATCGATTTGTTCAAAGTAAACAGTGAGAAACCAAATCAATACGACCTACCACTCTACTATAAAGGTCAATGGATATCGACAAATTTTGAATACCAAACTCCTGAAAATTTAGTCAAGCTAGGTTCGTCAAATGGGTATCAACATATATGGAAAGAAGCAGAGGCTGATCTAGATGGTTCTAATATCCAATTCACTTGGTTAAACCACGGTACGTTTTATACGTATACAGCTGCCAGTTATAAAGGTGATGAAGTTATAGCCGGAAGATTAGGTGCTACCGACCCAAATTTCAATTTGAGAAGAGACCCAATGTTAATTCAAAGAAGAAAAAGTAGCAAGACCACTTCTTTTGCTAGTGTTACCGAAACACATGGTTCATACTCTCCCATAAATGAGAAATCAATAAATCCTTACGGAAACATAAGGTCTATCAATATTGAATTAGACACTGAAGAATACACAGTACTTAAAATTAAGACTGACAGAAAAGAAGGCATTCTAGCCATAGCTAATACAGATTTTAACAGTAAACATACAATCAATTTTGAGGGCTCCAATCTTATATGGGAAGGGCCGTTCAATTTCAATTTAATAGAAAAGTAAGAATGACAGATTTAAAAAGTAAAGTAGCGATTAGATCGCCATTAAGAAGACCGAAAGAAGTAACATATCTAGCTCCAAGGCTTCTTCTTTTATAACAATATTGACATCAACGGAGGTATGACCTTTTCAAAATAAATAAACATATAATACAATGATAAAAAAATTGCAGGAAGCATTTGTTAAAGACAATTCAATGGAGTGGGACGTTTTAAACGACTCTGTTAAAAGAAAAATAATGTCATATGACGAAAGTCTTATGTTAGTTAAAGTTCACTTTAAAAAAGGTGGAATAGGCCCTATTCATGACCATTTCCATAGCCAAACTACGTATGTAGAAAGTGGAGCTTTTGAAGTAACCATTGATGGCGAAACCTCTCTTCTTAAAACAGGTGATGTTTTTTATATCAAACCACATGCTCCACATGGTGCAGTTTGTGTTGAAGAAGGGGTTTTATTAGACTTTTTCTCTCCAGTGAGGGAAGATTTTTTATAAATTCCTCCTTTATTCTCTCTCCTTATAATAGGAAAACATTGTCTCTAAACAGAAAAACATGAAATTAAAAGGATTACGCTGGTGGGTTATAGGCCTTATCGCATTTGCAACAATAATTAACTATATCGATAGACAAACACTAAGTGTGCTTTGGCCCGATATTGCAGATGAATTATATCCTGATAAGTCAAGCGACGAAAGAAAAGAGATTTACTCTTATATCTCAATAATTTTTGTATTCTCTTACGCTTTCGGACAGGCTATTTTCGGTAAAATATTTGACTGGATAGGAACCCGTTTAGGTTTTGCACTGTCCATTGGCGTTTGGTCATTGGCTACTGCTCTTCACGCTCTGGCTACCTCTTTTGGCTTATTCGCATTATTCAGGTCTATCTTGGGTGTAGCGGAAGCAGGAAACTGGCCAGGAGCCGCAAAAGCCAATTCCGAATGGTTTCCAACTAATGAGCGGGCATTTGCACAGGGTTTATTTAACTCTGGTGCGGCCATTGGTGGTATCATTTCCTTACCCTTAATTGCTGTTCTGACTATCTATTTTAGCTGGCAGTATATTTTTATCTTAGTAGGTCTAGTTGGATTGCTTTGGTTAATCCCGTGGTTTATTTTGGTAAAAGCACCACCAAAAAATCACTCTTGGTTAACTGAAAGTGAGAGACAATATATTTTAAGCGGACAAGTCAATGATGACAAAGACCCTGAAACTGACACTGATGAGTATAATCCAAATACAAAAGAATTATTAGCTCATAAAGAAAGCTGGGGCGTAATCTTAGCATCGGCAGCCCTTGACCCTATTTGGTGGTTATTTGTATTCTGGATACCCATTTACCTAAATGAGGTATACGGAATGGACGTAAAATCAATAGGTTTATATGGTTGGGTACCTTACGCAGGTGCAATGCTCGGTGCATGGTTTGGAGGCTTATTAGCTCAAAACAGACTAAAGAAAGGCTGGACAGTTAATAAGACAAGGAAAATGGTAATAACCCTAGGTTGTATTATCATGTTGCCAGCTTTGTTAGCCATGGCTAACCCTGGTGGACCTACTACAGCAGTAATAATAATGGCGGTTATATTATTTGGATTCCAGACCGCAATTGGAAACATCCAAACAATACCTAGCGACATTTTTAGCGGAAAAACAGTTGGTACTTTATCTGGATTTTCGGGTATGGCGGCCAAATTGGGAGCGGCGGCCTTAACCTACTTAGTACCCTGGCTAACCAGTGGTGGAAATTATACACCAGCTTTTATCATAGGTGCAGCTCTCGCATTAATTACAATGTTAAGTGTTTGGGTATTGATACCAAATATTAAACGACTGAAAAGAATACTTTAATTAAAGAAGAATAAATTTTTAAGATACAAGATGAGTAAATCAGAAAAACAAGTAGCAGTAATAACCGGAGCAACCGGTGGAATTGGATTTGAGGTAGCAAAGAGACTAGGAAAAGATGGTTATACCGTCATTCTAAATGGTATTTCCGATGAAGATGGTGCTGCACGAGTAAAACAACTTACAGAGGAAGGAATCACAGCCGAATATTATGGTTTTGATGTTACTAATGAAGAAGAAGTAACTTCAAACATTAACAAAATAGGTGAGAAATACGGAAGAATAGATGCTCTTGTTAATAATGCCGGTGGGCTTGGCGGAAGGGCTAGGTTTGAAGAAATGACTACTGACTTTTACAGAAAAGTAATGGCCTTAAATCTTGACTCGGTATTTTTTGCATCTAGAGCTGCTATACCTTTCCTTAAAAAAGGAGAAAACTCTACCATCATAAACTATACCTCTAATGCAGGATGGAATGCTGGTGGACCAGGTGCAGGAATATATGGCACTTCTAAAGCTGGAGTTCATGCTATTACCCGAGCTTTAGCAAAAGATTTAGCGGAATATGGCATTAGAGTAAATGCTGTATCTCCCGGAACTATTGATACTCCTTTTCACGCCCAAATCAAATCGACCAAACCTGAGGTTTTTGCTTCTTGGAAAAACAACATCATGTTAGGAAGATTAGGTCAACCTGAAGAAGTGGCTTCTGTAGTTTCATTTTTAGCAAGCAAAGACGCTTCTTTTATGACTGCCGAAACAGTTCAAATTGGCGGCGGACAAGCATTAGGAATATAAGAAACCTATAAGATCGTAAGTGAAACTTTAGTTAAATAGAGTTTCACTTACGTGAATTAAGCATTGGAAAAACAAGAAACGCTCTTATCAGTAATTGACATTCTTTATACCTGCCTTTGTCAAAACTAAATTGGTTTCTTACATAAATAAAACCATTTATTTCCAATGTTTTAAATTAACGGCTTTATTGATATTGAACTATAATAGTTTTTAGGAAGAGTCAAAAAAACGACATAGTATTGCTTAGTTTAAAGCAATAAATTGAGGAAATGGATACTAAAAAAGTAGTTACGTTCGGAGAGGTGATGATGAGATTATCTTCTCCAAACTATCAAAAAATAGAACAGGTTAATAGTTTAGAAGTGTCGTTTGGAGGTTCCGAAATGAATGTGGCGGCTTCACTAAGGAATTTTGGATTGGAGGCAAAACATGTTTCCGTTTTTCCAAAAAACAGATTGGGGAAAAAAGCAACAGCTTATATGAGGCTTTTAGGTCTTGACACTTCAGGTATAACCCTTTCTGGTGACCGAATGGGGCTTTACCTCTTTGAAAAAGGAGCTTCTATGAGAGCAAGTCAAATCATTTATGATAGAAAAGACTCCGCTTTTCAAAACTTAGACCCAGCATGGTTTAATTGGGAAGAAATCTTAAAAGATGCCAACTGGTTTCATTGGAGTGGTATTACGGCAGCATTAAGCCAAAGTGCAGCTACAGCATGTCTAGAAGCAGTCAAAGTAGCTCACAAAATGGGGATTACGGTTTCATCAGATATTTATTACCGACAAGACCAGTGGAAATATGGTAAAACACCACAAGACATTTTACCAGAAATAGCCTCCTATTCCACCATTCTTTTGGCAAATGAAGCCAATATGAAAGACATTTTAGGCGTACAATATGCCGAGGGAGACAATGCTTTTATAGAAGCATCTGAAAATACCATGGAATTGATGCCAAACATTAAGAAAGTTGTTGACACAAAGAGAAAACAATACAGCAGTCATCATAATGTCATTAGCTCAAAACTCTTTAATGGCAAGAAACTTATAAAATCTCAGAAACAGGATATAACCTTTATTGTAGATAGAATTGGAGCGGGAGATGCCTTTTTAGGAGGCTTTATTTACGGTCAAATTGTGCTTCAAAACGACCAAGATTCCATCAATTTTGGAACAGCAGCTTCTGCCTTAAAGCATACCATTGAAGGAGATTTTAACCTGGCAAGCATAGAAGAAATAGAGAATTTAGTTTCTGGAGATATTTCAGGAAGAATAAAAAGATAGTCGCAGCACTTCAAAAACTTACAAATGAACCTTAAACATCAAACATTAGGAGAATTCATCATTGAAAATCAAAAGAATTCTAATTATTCCTCTGGCGAACTGTCAAAACTCCTTAACGGAATAGGGCTAGCAACCAAGCTAGTAAACCATGAAGTGAACAAGGCTGGTTTGGTAGACATTTTAGGTGGCGTAGGTGACTTTAATGTTCAAGGCGAAGCCCAACAAAAGTTGGATTTAATGGCCAATCAAACGTTTATTGACACCTTAACAAAGCGTGAAATAGTGTGTGGTATAGCTTCAGAAGAAGAAGAAAGCTTTATCAATATCAATAGCCTCGACTTAAAAAACAAGAACAAATACGTCCTATTAATTGACCCACTTGATGGTTCTAGCAATATTGATGTCAATGTTTCAGTAGGTACTATATTCTCTATTTATAAGCGAATTACACCTGTTGGAACGCCAGTCGAATTGAAAGATTTTCTTCAAGAAGGTAATAAACAAATTGCCGCAGGTTACATCATTTTTGGTAGTTCTACCATGCTAGTTCTTACCACTGGGCAAGGAGTAAATGGTTTTACCCTCAATCCAGCTATAGGGACATTTTATCTGTCACATCCCAATATGCAACAGCCAAAAGATGGCGAGATATATTCCATCAATGAAGGAAATAGTGCCTTTTTCTCAAAAGGACTAAATGAATATTTGGATTTCTGTAAGCAACCTCAAAATAACAAGCCAGCCTATAAGGCAAGGTATGTAGGCTCTTTGGTTGCCGATTTTCACAGAAACCTTATCAAAGGTGGCATCTATATGTACCCACAAACTAAAATTGACACAAAAGGAAAACTTCGTTTACTATACGAGTGTAATCCAATAGCATTTCTGGCAAAACAAGCCGGCGGAGAAGAGACAGATGGCTTTCAGTCCGTATTGGAAATAAAGCCAAAAGAACTTCATGAAAGAGTACCTTTTTTCACAGGTAGTAGTAATATGGTAAACAAACTCAAAACTTTCTTAAAGGAAGAAAATTAGAGTCTATTAAATCAGAAAGTGCATCCGAAATAATTCAGATGCACTTTTTTATGCCCTATTATGTAGGCTAATATCTATTTCAATCTAACTTTTACTGCGTTTGAGTGACCTTGAAGCGATTCCGCTTCTGCCATAATCTGAACCGCTGGTCCGAGCTTTTCTAAACCAGCCTTCGTGATTTTCTGAAAAGTAATTTTCTTTACGAAACTATCTAAAGAAACACCAGAGTAAGCTTTTGCAAAACCATTAGTAGGCAGTGTATGATTTGTACCAGAAGCATAGTCTCCACATGATTCTGGCGTATAATTACCTAAGAATATTGAACCTGCATTCACTATCTGCTCTCCTACTTCTTCCGCATTTTCTATCGCTAAAATCAAATGTTCGGCCGCATATTCATTTAAAATATCAATGGCTTCTTCCTGAGAAGCCACCAAAATACATTTCGAATTTTCTAATGATGCTGCCGCCAATTCTTTCCTTGGAAGTTCTTCCAGTTGTTTATAAACCTCTTTTTGTACCGAAGCTATCATTTCTGATGAAGTTGAAACCAAAATAACTTGGCTATCAATTCCATGTTCTGCCTGAGAAAGCAAATCTGCCGCTACAAATGAAGGCTCAGCCGAATCATCTGCAAAAACCGCAACTTCTGAAGGCCCAGCTGGCATATCAATAGCCACACCCTCTTTACTAACCAATTGCTTAGCAGCAGTTACATATTGATTTCCTGGCCCAAAAATCTTTGAAACTTGCGGAACAGACTCCGTACCATAAGCTAAAGCAGCAACAGCCTGAGCTCCACCTATTCTAAAAACTTTAGTGACGCCAACCAATTTGGCCGCAAAAAGTATGGCAGGGTGATTACTTGGCGAGCAAAGAACAATCTCTTTACAGCCAGCTATTTTAGCAGGAATTCCCAACATTAAAACCGTAGAAAACAAAGGGGCTGTACCACCAGGAATATAGATTCCTACTTTTTCTATCCCTACAGATTTACGCCAGCATTGTACGCCAGGCATAGTTTCTATGACCTCAGGTTCTGATTTTTGAGCTTCATGAAACTTATAAACATTAGCATAAGCTAGTTTGATAGCATCTTTTAATTCCTCACTTAATTCTCCCTCAGCTGAATCTAAATCACTAGAACTAACTTCAAATTCATTTAGAAGTATATTGTCAAATGCCAAAGCAAACTTTCTCAAAGCCTCATCGCCATTATTTCTAACTTCTTCTAAAATAGGTTGTACCCTACCCTCAATTTCAGAAATATCGGCTGTTGGCCTAGCCAAAATAGCCTGCCAATCTTTCCTTTCTGGTCTATCAAATAACTTCATAACCAAGTATAATTTGTGCTTTCATTTGGTATTTAAAATACCCGAAAATCTAGAATATCATTTTCTCAATAGGTATCACTAAGATTCCCTCAGCACCCATTTTACGCATAGCTTCAATATTCTCCCAAAAATCATTTTCCTTTAAAACAGAGTGAATAGAGCTCCAACCTTCTTTAGCCAATGGCGTAATGGTAGGGCTTTTCATACCTGGCATGATGTTGATAATAGCCTCAATTTTATCATTTGGAGCATTCAACAAAACATATTTATGCGTATCAGCAGTTTGAACAGCATTCATTCTGAAAACAATTCTATCCAATAATTCTAGCTTCTCTTCAGAAAGCGAGTTATTAGAAATTAGTATCGCTTCAGAATTAAAAATAGGCTCTACCTCCTTTAATCCATTGCTTAATAATGTTCCACCAGTACTTACTATATCACAAACACCTTCCGCCAAACCAATTCCTGGAGCAATCTCCACAGAACCACTAATGAAATGAACTTGAGCATCAACGCCGTTCTCTTTCAAAAACTTGCCTAAAATATTCGGATAAGATGTAGCAATACTCTTTCCCTCAAAATAAGAAACACCAGGATAGTCTACATCTCTAGCCACCGCCAAAGAAAGTCTACATTTTGAAAAACCTAAGCTTTTAACCCTGTTCACATGACATTCATGCTCCACCAGAACATTGTCCCCTACTATTCCTACATCTGCTACGCCATCAGCTACATATCCAGGAATATCATCATCCCTTAAGAAAAGGAATTCTGCTGGAAAGTTTTTAGACTCCGACATTAACTTTGATTTTCCTACTTCAAACTTAATTCCACAAGCTTTAAAAAGTTTAACAGAATCGTCGCTCAGCCTTCCTGATTTTTGAATGGCAATTTTAAGTTTTTTCATTTAAGATTTTCTCTTGCTGTTTTGTGCCACAAAGGTAACGCAGCCATCGACCTATGCCAAAAGTTTTTTCTAATTAGAATAATAATAAGTTTCAATTATTTTTGAAAATTCAATTTCTATCGATATACTTGTGATACTTAATGCTTTCCATAAATAATAATTCATAATGAACAAGTATAACTACTACTCTAATTCGTCAAAGCGTGGCTTCTTATATTCAAAAACCGCCACCATTTTAAGTGGACTGATAATTTTAGGTCTATTTATCTTTTCTTTCATTAGTCTTTAGTCCGTTTCTTTATATTCAATACTTTTGTAGCACAAAATGTAGTACATGAGAATAGGAATAATTGGTTTGGGGGATATGGGCTTGCTTTATGCTAGAATTTTCTCTGAGGCCTCCTATCAAGTTTCTGGATGTGACTTACCACAGAATTTCTCTATTCTTAAGGAGAAACTAAAGGATAGCAACATTGAATTGTTACAATATGGTCTTTCGGTTGCTCAGCAATCCGACTTCATATTGTTTTGTGTAGAAACTGAAAACATTGATTCCGTAGTTAAACAAATAGCCCCTGCAATAAGCGAAACAGCCCTAGTAGCTGGTCAAACTTCTATTAAGGCTCCTGAAATAGCTGCGTTTGAGAAATATTTAAAACCTGAAACAAATATTGCCACTATTCATCCACTGCATGGGCCTGCGGTCAATCCTAAAGGGCAAACACTAATAGCCATTAACCATAGGTGCGATACTGAAAAGTTTAAAGAACTCTTAAGCCTTCTAAATCATACAGGTTCAAAAATCGAAATCCTTAGTTCCGCGGAAGAACATGACAAAATGATGGCCGATGTGCAGGTTGTCACGCACATTGGTTTTGAAAGTATAGGTACCTCATTTATGCATAGAGGCGTTTATCCGTGGTTAAATCCACTTCTTTCTGGAGGTTTAGACACCTTAAAGATGTTAATGACCCTTCGTATTTACAGTTATAAGCACCATGTTTATGCAGGTATGGCACTCATGAATCCTTACGGAAAAAATCATGTAAGAGCTTATGCGGAATCTCAAAGTCAGCTTTTTGGTCTAATGATTTCTGAAGAAGAAGAAGCATTTAGAGCTTTAATTCAAGATGCAAAAGAAAAAGTATTTGCTGATTTTGATGGAAATTTAATGTTAAACGATTCACTGATGAACGAATACTCGCTACATCAATCTGACGAATATAAGCCTAATTCACACCTTAGTCTTACTTCCATGGTTTTGACATGGGCTAAATTAGGAACTAATCCATATAAAAATACTGTAATTCAGACCCCACCGTTTAAACTAAGAGTAGGTATGGCAGAATACCTTTTCATGAATGAGGATTTGTTAGAAGAGTCGATTCAAACGGCTCTTTATGATAAAACGATAAGAAAAGACGATTTGGCTTTTCACACCTCTGTTCAGGAATGGGCACACATTATAGAAATTGGTGACAAAGTGGGTTATGAAAGCCATTTTGAAAGAACAAAAACATTTTTGGCTGATAAATTAGAGGAGGGTCGTTTAAAAAGTGGTATGTTAATTGAAAGACTAAATAATGAGTAAAGTTGATTTAGCAAAATATGACAACTCTTGGTATGACCATGGTCCATTTTTAAGAAGACTTGTTTGGCTTATCATTGGTCGCATTATTATAAATACCTATCTCCCTATTCCTGCAAAGTTTAAGGTGAGTATTTTAAGGCTTTTTGGAGCCAAGCTTGGTAATAACATTATGATAAAACCAAAGGTAAATATCAAATACCCTTGGTTATTAGAAGTGGGTGATAATACATGGATTGGAGAACAGGTCTGGATTGATAATTTGGATTATGTTAAGATTGGAGCCAACGTTTGTCTATCTCAAGGCGTTATGTTATTGACTGGAAATCATGACTATAAAAGTCAAACATTTGACCTAATGGTTGGTAAAATAACATTAGCTGATGGTGTGTGGATTGGTGCAAAAAGTCTAGTTGCACCAGGTGTTATTTGTCAAGTAAACGCTGTTTTAGGAGCAGCTTCCTTATTAAGCAAAAACGTTCCAGCAAATGAGATATGGTCAGGAAATCCTGCAATCTTCATTAGAAAGAGGATAATAGAATAAAGTATTGACCATATAATAAACTTTTCACGTAATGGCTCGCACTATTTCCTAGACTAATTGATGAAATTTACTATTTTTGAATGCTTATATTAAAGTACAAAGATTTTTTTTGAGTGAGATTAATATTTGAAGAAATCGTTGGTGACCCTAACGTGCAAATTTTCCTGAGTATAATTTTGTCGTTAATGGTTACTTGGCGTTCAATTCCTGTTATAAGGAATATCTGTATGTTGAGAGGTTTGATGGAAAATCCAGTAAAACGGAGTTCCCATAGTTCGCCTACCCCAACTTTCGGAGGAATCGCCATTTTTGCTGGTACGCTGATTGGTTACATGATTTGGAACTTCGAAGATGAAGGCTTTCTCATGCATAAGATATTTGCGGGTCTTCTAATCTTATTTTTCCTTGGCCTCAAAGACGACTTATATGCTTTAGCTCCCTTGAAAAAAATAGGTTCTCAAGTTTTAGCTTCCGTTTTAGTGGTAATAGGCAGTGACCTTAGAATCACAAGTTTCTTTGGAATTTTTGGTGTTCACGAACTTCCGTATGTCATAAGTGTATTATTTACCATCTTCATATTCGTAGCCCTAATTAACTCTTTCAATTTAATTGATGGCATTGATGGCCTTTCTGGCGGTATAGCGATGATAGCTAGTGCTGGCTTTAGTTGGTGGTTTGTTATTAATGAGCATTGGTCTTTGGCTTGCTTAGGTTTTTCATTGGCGGCATCATTATTAGGATTTCTACGGTATAATTACTCCAAAACGTCCAAGATATTCATGGGCGACACAGGTTCGCTCATTATAGGATATTTAGTTACCATTTTAGCTATAAGCTTTATTAGCCTAAACGAAAGTTCTAATTTTTCGCCAGGACACCATTTCGTAAGTGCACCAGTATTAGCACTTTCTCTACTTAGCGTTCCTATTTTTGATACTTTGCGAGTATTTGGTGTTAGAATTTTAAAAGGACGTTCTCCTTTTGAAGCAGATAGACTACACTTACACCATTTACTAGTAGATAATGGTTTAACTCACTTGGCGTCTTCATTAACACTTTACGGGATGACTATTGCCCTTTCTATTTTCACTTACAGCCTAAGAAGTTTCTTTAGCAACACGGCTCTTTCTATCTATGTAATTTCTGTTTTCGCTATATATTTAGCGTTCAGTCAGTGGCTAGAAGTTAGGAGATTTAGAAACCACAGAACCAAGTTAAATCAAAATTTTAACGGCTCTTCAAGAACAAAAAAATCAACTCTAGATTTGGAAGGTTCCATTTCTAAGAATTGATTTCTTTTTAATTTCCAATTATTTAAAGAGTGGAATTATTCCCACTCAATAGTTGCTGGTGGTTTTGAACTAATATCATAAACTACTCTATTAACCCCTTTTACGTTGTTTATAATCTTGTTTGAGACATCTGCTAAGAACTCATAAGGAAGATGTGCCCAGTCGGCAGTCATACCATCTACACTTGTTACAGCTCTTAAAGCTACTACACTTTCATAAGTACGCTCATCACCCATTACTCCTACACTTTGTACAGGAAGAAGCATAGAGCCAGCCTGCCAAACGTCGTCATATAAACCAGAGTCTTTCAAGCCTTGAATGAAGAAATAATCAACTTCTTGAAGAATTCTTACTTTCTCAGCCGTGATATCTCCTAAAATTCTAATTCCTAAGCCAGGACCTGGGAATGGATGTCTACTAAGAATAGCCTTAGGCATTTCCATAGCTGCACCGACCTCTCTTACTCCATCTTTAAATAATAACTTCAAAGGCTCCACTATCTTCAGCTTCATGTAATCTGGTAAACCACCTACATTATGATGCGATTTTATTGTAGCGGAAGGTCCTTTTACGGAAACCGACTCAATTATATCTGGATAAATAGTACCCTGTGCCAACCATTTTACATCTTGTATTTGATGAGATTCATCATCAAACACATCAATGAAGGTTTTACCTATTGCTTTTCTTTTTAGCTCAGGGTCTGTCAAACCTTTCAAAGCTTCATAGAACTTTTCTTTGGCATCAACTCCTTTAACATTTAAGCCAAGACCTCTATAAGATTCTAAAACCTCTTCAAACTCATTTTTACGTAGCAAACCGTTATCCACAAATATGCAGTAAAGGTTTTTACCAATAGCCTTATGAATCAACATAGCCGCCACAGAAGAATCTACGCCACCAGAAAGACCTAAAACTACTTTATCATCACCCAATTGTTCTTTCAATTCTGCAACCGAAGTTTCTACAAAAGAATCAGAAGTCCAAGACTGATTACAACCACAAATTCCAACTAGGAAATTCTTAAGTAATGCTTTACCGTCTGTAGTATGGGTTACCTCTGGGTGAAACTGAATTCCATAAACTTCCTTATCGCTAAATTGGAAAGCTGCCATCTCTACAGAATCCGTAGAAGCTATTACTCTAGCATTTGAAGGTAAATTAGTAATGGTATCTCCATGCGACATCCATGTCTGGCTGCCTACAGCAATGTTGGCAAACAATTTATTATTGTCTTCTATTTTACCTAAAATAGCTCTTCCGTATTCTCTGGTAGTAGATGCCTCTACATTACCACCTAAACGATGGGCCAATAACTGAGCTCCATAACAAACACCCAAAACAGGCCCCTTTGATATTAAATGTTCCAAATCAACCATTGGAGCATCCTCTTCTCTTACAGAACACGGACTTCCTGATAATATGATACCTTTTACCGTGTCGTCTATTTCTGGTACATGGTTAAAAGGGTGAATTTCACAATAAACATTATGCTCTCTAACTCTACGAGCTATCAATTGCGTTAGCTGAGAACCAAAATCAATAATTATTATTTTCTCGTCCATTATTCGAAATCTGGGTATAAAAGGTATTTTTTTCTTAATGTTTTAAATGCTGTCAGGTCGGCTTGCCATTTCTCCTGAACTTCTTCAACTGATTTACCTGCCTTTAAGTCTTTCAGAATCCAGCTATTACCAGCTAGCAAATTGAAAAACTTTTCATTGGTAAAAAAGCTCGACTTCTTTTCAAACTTATTATAGAAGTCAAAAAGAAGATTTAAGTCAAATCCATTAGCAAAGGCATCTACCTTTGTTAAATCTAAACCATAACAATCTACTCCTTTATTGACAGGATTGTGAGCTCCAGGCTTTTCGGTAGGAATAAAATGATAGTTTCCTAAATTCTTATCTGGTCCACCAATTACTTGAAACTGTTTATCAGTTCCTCTACCTACACTTATCTGTGTAGGTTCAAAAAAGCAAATAGACGGATATAGATAGATGGATTGAGCATTAGGTAAATTTGGGGAAGGCTTTATTGGCAAATCATATTTAGAAGTGTGGTCATAGTTTTTACACTTTATAACGGTCAAATCGCATTTAGCTTTACTTGCCCAAGATTCTCCATTCACCATTTCCGCAAACTCTCCCATGGTTAAACCATAAACCACCGGAATTTCATTCATTCCGACAAAAGACTTAAACTCCTTTTCAAGCACTGGGCCTGCTACATAATGTCCGTTTGGGTTTGGTCTGTCTAAGACTATTAATGGCTTATTGCTTTCTGCTGCCGCCTCAATAATATAATGTAGTGTACTGATGTAAGTATAAAATCGCACTCCCACATCTTGAATATCAAATAATAAAATATCTATATCCTTGATTTGTTCAGGGCTTGGCTTTTTATTTTTTCCGTAAAGGGACACTATTGAAATTCCAGTTTTAGCATCCTTAGAATTGTCAATATGAGCACCAGCATCTGCATCTCCTCTAAATCCATGTTCTGGAGCAAAAATAGCCGTAACATTTACATGGCTACTTAATAAAGTGTCTAAAAGATGCGTTTCACCAATAGTAGAAGTATGATTTATGACCAAACCAACTCGTTTTCCTTTTAAAAGAGGAAGATATTCCTGCATAGCTTCTGCACCAACCTTAATTTTTTCGGGAGTATTTGAAGAGTTTGCCTTAGATTTACAGCTCAAAGGCGATATGCCTAAAAGAATAACAAAAAGCAGGGCTAATATCTTGTCCATAATAATTGATGAATACTGAATACTTCTTGGCTCAGAAAATAAGAAAAACCAAAGGTAAGACCTTTTCTTCTTCTGTCATCAATATTGGTATTACAAGTATTGCAATTGGTGTTGCAGCTATCATGCTTTCCTTCTCCGTCCTTTTTGGTTTTAAGGACACTATCAAAGAAAAGCTGTTTAGCATGTCTGCTCATCTGCAGATAAGTAAAATTACGCTTAATCAATCTTTTGAAGAAGCTCCTTTTGTAATTAATGAGAAAACTTCCGAATTAATTAATAATAATGAAAGCATAGCTTCGATAAATGCAATTGCCTTAAAATCTGCATTATTACGTTCAGACGAAGAAATATCGGGCGTTTTGCTCAAAGGCGTGGATGAAAACTATAATTGGCAACTTTTTGAAGAGAATATCAAAGAAGGTAGAGTTTTACAAAAAGACACTTCAGCCAGTTATGGCAAGGAAATCATCCTGAGTAATACCTTAAAGAAACTCTTGAATGTAAAATTAGGTGATGACATTCTAATAAATTTCATTCAAAATCCACCAAGAGCTAGAAAAGTAGAGATTGTTGGGTTTTACGATACTGGTATTGAAGACATTGACAATTCATACGCCATTGTTGACATTGACCTTATTAGAAGAATTAACGATTGGGAACCCAATGAAATAGGCCATCTCGAAGTATTTTTAAAAGACTTTGAGGAACTGGAGCCAACCGTAGACGGACTTTATAACATTATTCCGCAAGACCAGCAGATTCATAGAATAACGCAACTATTGCCACAATTTTTTGACTGGTTTAACCTTTTAGATAGGAACATTATCATTGTATTGTTCTTAATTATAGTGGTGGCTAGTTTCAATATGGTATCCGTACTGCTAATAATGATAATGGAAAGAACTCCCATGATAGGCTTGCTAAAGTCTTTAGGAGCAAGGAACGGCATGATTCAAAAGATTTTTGTTTCCAACGCTGTTATCATCATTATGAAAGGTTTGGCATGGGGAAATTTCATTGCCTTGGGCTTTTGTCTGATACAAGACCAGTTTAAAATTATTCCGCTTGACCCCGAAAATTATTACATGTCTTATGTACCCGTTTCTTGGTCTTGGCTCACATTCCTTTTAGTTAATATTGCCACAATAATTTTGGTGAGTTTGATAGTCATTCTACCTACCTTATCAATTTTAAAGATAAGTCCAGTTAAAGCCTTGAAGTATAAAAACTAAAAAAGCGAACTCTCTAGAAGAAAGCTCGCTTTTCGAAAAAATATATTTAAGAGTTTATCAGTGTCTACGAACCGTTACTGAAGAAAGGCCGCTAGAAACTTTTATGTAAATCTTCTTTTTAGCATCATCAAAATTAGGTGTACGCCATCTAGAGTTAGCTTCTTTTTCAAAACCACTAAAGTCTTTTGAATTTAGGGCTCCATCCATTTTGATTTCGCAACCAACACTTTCAGGTACAGAAATATCAACTTTGGCTACACCACTTTCTACGCGTATTTCAGAACGCTCTAAGTTATCGCCTAATTTTACATCCACTGCTGCTGCTCCAGTTTTAATCTCTAAAGATTTCACTTTAAAAGAACTAAAATCAAACTCTAAATCGCCAGCTCCTATCCCCATTTCTATATTCCAAATAGGTTTAGTGTTCAGCTCTAGAAAAATCTCATTATGGTCGTTGTCTCCAAAATTGAAACTCTTGTTCTTTCTAGATTTCATCTCAAAGTCAATCTGATGATGATTACTTTTTAATTCATCGGAAAGTCTATAACTACCTGCGTTAAGCAATGTAGTGGCTTTAAATAAGTCACTTGTAGTCTCTTTTAAATGAAACTCTGCAGCTCCACCTCCAAAATTAAGGCTCGCTTCATCTGTATTATTTGAAATTGGAACATTGAAAACTTGCTCTATTCTATCGCCACTCTCTCGCTCTTCTGAACCATAGCTATATTCCTTATTGTCATCACTTTCATCCCAATCTTTTTCATCTTGCCAGTCAAAATGAAAATCATCTTTAAAATCAGACTTTAGATTGTCTACCCCATCAGAGGCTGCACTATAAATTCCAAGTGGAATTGCAAAAGCCACTAAAAGGGCTGTAGTAGGGTTATAAAAGCTCCTACGCTCATGCAGTAAAACTGCCACACCAGCTAATATTAATAATACAGGCCAAAACTTTGCAATAGTTCTGAATGAATAATTAAAATCAACTAGGTCATAATTGAAAGCTAAAAAGATAGCTCCAACGGCTACCAAAATAGCTCCTAAAAACACATTACTTCTCCTCCTCATATTCTAAAAAGTTTCGCCAGTGTTTTCATTATCGATGGTTCCACCAGTGTTCTGATTCTGATTCTGATTGAAATTGTCATCTTCTTTGTCTCTGACAATAATCCAAACTCCTAGCCCGATAAGAAACAATGGCCACATTTTACCTATATAGCTAAATAGGTTGATGTCGAAGAAAGTGCGAAATGCGAAAATGGCTCCCAAGCTAATTAGAATAACGCCACCTACTAAGTTTCCGTTTTTTGATGAGTGATTGCTCATAGTGAAATTTGATGTTTTAAATGTTGATTGGTAGTTGTCATTGGCGTAGCTAAATGCTCTATTTTCCTCTGGTAAAACTACCCATAAAATTAAATAAGTGATTACTGATGGTAAAGGAGTAAAAAACATAACCACAAAAAGAACCTTAAATATAGTTGGGTCTATGTCAAAATACTCTCCTAAACCTTCTGTGACCCCTCCTAATACAGAGTTGTCGTTTTTAATTCTTCTAAGTCTTTTTTCATTCTTTTCCATTTATAATTTGTATTAATTCATTTCAAAGGTAGCCCCGCAATGGGTACTATGTAATACAAACTACACGAATGGTAAAGAAACTGGATAAACTGTGAAATTAAGGTTTGAGAACTCTCAATCCTCATCTTCTAAAGCTTCCAACACATCCATTAGGTCTTCATATTTGCTTTCACCTGGTCGTTCTTCATGATTCCCCTTTAAAGCAAGCCCTTTTATATCAATATTTTCTACTTTCTCTTCCAGATTATCAAGGTCAATTTTCCCTCCAACAAATAAGGATGAGTGGTTTATTTCATCTACTAAACTAGCATCCGAAATTAATACATGTTCAAAATCACTTAAATCTTGATTACCATTTGAACCCTTTACTTCAAAAAACAACTCGCCTACTTTAGCTCTAGCAGTATTAATCAAACTCGAATCGCTAATTATCAAATAATCTAAAGCTAAGTCTTGCCATTGTTCCTGCGTTATATTCTCCGGCCAAATGGAAATTCTTCCTCCAATTTTTGGACCGCTTACCCAATTCTTAATTTCAACCATTTTCTCTACTGGAATAAAATCTGGGTGTTCAGCATTTAACTCAAAACATAAATAGTCAACAAACATTCCAGCACAATAACGTGCATCTGAAAGGTTAGAAATGCCATTAACTAAAACTTCTTTCTTTAACATACCATCGGTTTATTTGAGGCAAAAATAGACTTCTATTTAAGAAAAGACATAATTATCGGTCAAAAGAAGAAGTCAAATGTTCAAGATATAGAAAATTAGAAGAGCAAATAATCAAATCTTACCTATTATATAGAACTAATTCTTACCCAATTAGCTTTCTTTTGTTTGTACCTTTGTCACAAATTATTTTTAAATATAAACGATGGGCATTCAACCCATTTAGTTAGATGAGCAAACACGGAAGAATTTTAGTAGCCATGAGTGGCGGTATTGACAGCTCTTTAGCTGCAGTAATGTTACACGAAGAAGGCTACGAGGTTATAGGCATGACCATGAAAACATGGGACTACGCCGCCTCAGGAGGAAGTAAAAAAGAAACAGGCTGCTGCAGTTTAGATTCTATAAATGACGCAAGAAATATTGCCGTCAATTTAGGTTTCCCACATTATATATTAGATATCAGAGAAGAGTTTGGCGACTATGTGATTGACCATTTTACTGGTGAATACTTAGAAGGAAGAACTCCAAACCCATGTGTGCTGTGTAATACGCATGTTAAATGGGATGCTTTGCTCAGAAGAGCAAACAACCTTGGCTGTGAACATTTGGCCACTGGCCATTATGCCAACATCAGACAAGAAAATGGCCGTCACGTTATTTCAAAAGGAAAAGACGTTTTAAAAGACCAAAGTTATGTACTCTGGGGAATTTCTCAAGAAAGCCTTTCTAGAACACAATTGCCTTTAGGTCAATTGACAAAAAAAGAAATAAGAGAAATGGCTGTGGAAAGAGGTTTCTACGATTTGGTAAACAAATCGGAGTCTTACGAAATATGCTTTGTACCTGATAATGATTACCGTGGTTTCCTAAAAAGAAGAGTAGACGGATTAGAAGAAAGAGTAAAAGGAGGAGATTTTGTCTTACAAAGTGGTGAAAAAGTAGGTAAGCATGAAGGTTATCCATTTTATACCGTTGGTCAAAGAAAAGGACTTGGAATAGCTTTAGGCTACCCCGTTTATGTAACAGAAATTAGAAAGGATACTAATGAGGTGATTTTGGGTGTAGAGAAACACCTCTTTAAAAATGCTATGCATGTAGGTAAACTAAACATGCAAAAATACCCTGACTTATTGGGTCAAGAAAAAGAGACATTCACTAAGATTAGATACAAAACACCTTCTGCTCCGGCAATAGCTTCCCAAATAGGGCCTGATAAAATGGAAGTTATCTTTAAAGAGCCAATAAGTGCCATAGCTCCAGGACAAGCTGCGGTGTTTTATGAAGGAGATGATGTGATAGGTGGTGGCTGGATTTTAAAAAGTTTTAACGCATAACTCTCTTTTTTACTGCCACTTGCGTATTTTTAATTCACAATTTGTAATATGAAGAAGATTTTATGCCTTTTACTGCTTTTGCAAAGCAGTCTACTTTTTGCTCAAAACAAATACTTAGTTGTTTTTAATGACAAAGCAAATAGTCCTTATAGTATTGAGCAGCCTCAAGAGTTTTTATCTCAAAAAGCTATAGATAGAAGACAAAAGCAAGGCATAAATATCACGGAACAAGATTTACCAGTAAATCCAGCTTACATTCAAGCTCTTAACGAAGCGGGCGTTCCCGTAAAGTTTACAAGTAAATGGCTTAATGCTGCTTTGATAGATATTCCGCAAAGCAAATTACAAGAAGTATTAGCACTATCATTTGTAAAAGGACTAGAAGGTCAATATCCAAACGGTTTAGAAAACCCTTCATTCAGACTAAAAAGTGAAAATTCAGGTAATAAGAGCTTGGGAACTACCATGATAGACCCTGGAAGTTCATTGAATCAATTAGCTATGTTAGGGGCTGATGCCATGCATGCACAAGGTTTTACAGGAAAGGGTGTATTAATTGGTTTGTTAGATTCTGGTTATTTAAATGCTGATGAATTAGACGTTTTTGAAGCACTTTTTGCCGAAAACAGAGTTATAGAAACATATAACTTTGTCAATACAAATGAGTCTGTTTACGATGCTCATTCACACGGAACTTCAGTGCTAAGCTGTATCGCTTCTAGTTTAGATGGGCAATTATTAGGAACTGCTCCTGATGCTTCCTTCTTACTTTATGTGACTGAGAATGTAAATTCTGAAACAAAATTGGAAGAAGCTAATTGGCTATTTGCAGCAGAAAGAGCTGATTCTGCAGGTGTTGACATTGTTGGTTCTTCATTAGGTTATGCAGACTTTCAGGGTACAGAGCAAGACTATTCTTACCAAGATTTAGATGGCAATACCGCACTCATAACTAGAGCGGCTGATTGGCTAACAGCAAAAGGTGTTGTGGTAGTAGTATCTGCCGGAAACGAGGGAAACAAAGCTTGGAAATATATAACCGCTCCAGCCGATGGCGATTCGGTAATAGCTGTGGGAGCTGTAAATTCTGAGCAAGAATACGTTAACTTTAGTTCAGTTGGGCCAAGTGCCGATGCTCAAATAAAGCCAGACGTCGCTGCAAAAGGAGGAGCCACCACAGTAGCCACACCAAGTAATTTTGTTGGTATGTCTAACGGAACATCGTTTGCCGCTCCGTTAATTACTGGTTTAGTAGCAGGGATTAAAGAAGCTTTTCCCGATTTAACGGCTATGCAAATAAGAGAAATCCTATTAGCTTCAGGAACACAAGCAAGTCAGCCAGATAATTTCTTGGGTTACGGAATTCCGAATTTTGAAAGAGCTCACTACTTAGCTTCCATAAAACAGATTTTGAATGGAAATGAGAAAGATATTATAGTTTTCCCAAATCCATCGGAAGCAACAAGTAAAGTGAAGGTTTTGGTAGCAAAAGAAGAGTACGGAACTGAGTTCAATGTAACATTGACGAATACACTTGGTGTAGAAGTTTATCAAGATTCATTTAGAAGTAAGCTTTTCGAATTAGCCATTACACCAAATGACCTTCCAGCAGGCTTATACATTCTTAAGGTTTATAATGAGAATTTCTCATCTACAGAGCGTATCATGATGGACTAAGTTCTAGCTTATTTTTCATTCTCAAGATACTTTCTTCTGATGTAAGATTTGGAACATCTTTCATAGCAATCCATTTCATACCAAGCGTTTCATGATTTTGAACTAATGGAGCTGTCTCGTCGACCTCAAACAAGTATCTGATGTCATAATGTTTATGCTCTGGAACTCCTTTCCTTTCAGGTATTACATGGATATCTACATCAAAAATGTCTGTGTTGCTAGTTAATGCTATCAAGCCTGTTTCTTCCTCCAGTTCTTTTTCAGCTACTCCATATGTATTCTCATCTCCATCACAATGCCCACCTGGCTGTAGCCACTTGTTAAGCTTTGCATGATGAATCAGCAATACTTTACTTCTTGATTTATTAACTACCCAACAGGAAGCAGTTACATGACCTATCAATAAAGACCTTTCAAAACAGTTTTCATGTTCTCTCACAAAAGGAAGCAACTTTTCTCTTATTGCTTCCTCCTTTTCATTATAAGCTGCATAATGGGTTAAATTGACTATCAGGTCGTTTCGATTCATCTAATAATGTTAGTTTTGATAAAATTTTACAACATCGCAATTTTCAAAAAAAACAATCAATGAAAAAGTCATTTTTGTCTTTCTTGCTTTTGGCTTCTCTTTCTTTTGCCACGCAAGCCCAAGTTACACCACAACCAAGTCCTGGAGCTAGTTTCTCTCAAACTTTAGGAATAACTAAAATAAGTGTTGACTATTCTAGACCTGGCGTTAAAGCTAGAACTATTTTTGGTGGCCTTCTTAAATATGGCGAGGTCTGGAGAACAGGTGCCAATGCAGCAACCAAAATCAAAGTATCTAATGATATCAAAGTAAATGGTCAAACACTTAAAGCTGGTGAATATGCCATCTTATCTTTTCCTGGTCAACAAGAATGGAAAGTAGTTTTCAATACCGTAACTACTACCAACCAAAACACCTACGATAAATCAAAAGATGCCCTTACTGTTACTGTAAAACCTTATAAGGTTGATTTTACAGAGACTTTCACCATTGACATTTCTGATGTACATGAAGACATGGCAAAACTTAATATTTACTGGGAACACACTGGTGTGAGTTTACGGTTAAGCGTTAATAATGAAGAAGCCATCATCTCTGAAGTTACTGCCAGAAATGATGAAGCTGCTGGGGCTTTTCAGCAAGCTGCTGAATACATGGTAAACAAAAACATGGATTTAGGAACAGCTTTGGAATACATTGATAAATCCATCATGCTTTCTGAAACTTTCCGTAACACCTGGATAAAGTCTGTTATTCAAAAACAAATGGGAAGAAACACCGATGCACTTAAAATGGCATTAAAAGCTCAAAACTTAGGTGCAAATGACCCAGTTTATCAGTTTTATAAAGAAGCCGTAGAAGAGGCTATTACAGAATTAAGAGCTAGTGTTCCTGCGAAAAATTAAATCGTATTAGCTCCAGAGGAGCGATAAGTAAATAGTAGAAAAACAGTTCAATTGGATTCATTAATTTGGCGTTATTTTGGCCTCTTTGCCAAAATCATGACAAATGTTCTAAAGAATTGCAATCCCATTCGGCTTCTGCCCTACTGCAATAGTTTTAAGGCTCTCTTTGTTAACAGCATCTATAAAAACCGCCGTGTTTTCTTTTTGGTTGACCAAGAGGGCCTTTTTTCCATTATCGTAAAACTTAAGCATGTGTGGGTCGGCCTCTGGAAATAGCATCTCACCTGTTTGCAGCCAAGTTCCCCCTTCTTTCTTGAATATCTCCAAGCTGTTATCTGTGGAATTACACACCCAAAGTTCTTTGGTCAATTCGTTATAGGTCAGAAAGCCGGGAGAGAAATCAAAGTCAATAAAATCTGTTACAGTGTATGTTAAAGTATTGACAAAATTGACAGAGTTCTTAGCTCCATTTGACACCAAAATAAGATTGTCATATCCTGGCCAAACGTTACCCGTTGATAAATCTACCTTTACAATTTTTGTCACAGATTTTTCTTCTATGTCCACAAACTGCACAAAAGTACTTTCACCGCTTCTTATTACAGCGTTTTTCCCATCCTCTGAAAATAATAACTCTGAAGGGTCCGCATCTAATTGCACTTCTGATTTCAAACTTGCCGTATTGGCGTCATATATATAAGCTTTGCCAGAATGGCTGAAGCCTGCCGTCCAAATCTCAGAGTCATCAGGCGAAAAAATAGCATTGTGATTAGCAAATGGAACTTCGATATCATGAAGTTTTTCTCCCGAATGAGCATTTAACACTACCAATCCACCAGCTATTTCTTTCCCATGTAAACCAAGATGACCTTGTGAAAAGTCGTAAGCAGGATTTGCTATAGCCAGCCTTTCTTTATCGGTCGAAATATAAACATGATGTGGAAACCTATTGGCGTCAGTAGTGACTTTATAGGTAGTTAGAACTTCTTGGTTTAGTAAGTCAATCACCTCAACCGTACCAGAGCCTCCAGAAACCACGAAGGCCACATCTGTTAGTTTCTCTACGGTCGGTTCTAAATCCTTCGATTTACAAGAAACCATAACAATGATGGAAAGAAAAAATACGGTAAGTCTATTCATAAAAAAAAGCGTTGCATAATAGCAACGCTTTTAAGTATGTCTGTAGTTTCTAAAAACTAAATTAATGTATCAATGTTAGTAAAAAGGCTGAAACAGATTTCAAAACAGAAATGAAAGACTCTACAATAAAACCTCCTACCTTTTCTGAAAAGCTTTCTGATGATTCTAAATGGATAACTTTTTCAAGTTCTTCATTTAAAGTAACCGTAGAAATGTCAAGTGAAGAATTCTCCACTTTCTCCACTGCTTTTTCAGCCGAAACAGCTTCTGTTCTCACATAGCTATTGTTTTCTACAGCTCCGAAACCAGAACCTAAAACGAAAACCGACGATAAAAATAGAGCGACAATTACTTTTCTCATTTCTCTTAGCCTTAATTATAATACGAAGATAGCCATTATTTTGGTAATTCTCCAACCATATCTTCAGGTCTCACCCATAGGTCAAACTCTTCGGCCGTTAAATAACCTAAATCTACAGCAGTTTCCTTCAAAGAAGCTCCTCTTTCATGAGCTGTTTGAGCTATTTCTGCTGCTTTATAGTAACCTATTTTAGTATTAAGAGCTGTTACCAACATTAGCGAGTTATTTAACTGACGCTTGATATTGTCATGAAGTGGCTCTAAACCTACCGCACAGTTATCATTAAATGAAACACATGCATCTCCAATTAACCTTGCGGAATGCAAGAAATTGAAAATCATCATTGGTTTGAAAACATTCAGTTCAAAATGTCCATTTGCTCCACCTACGTTAATAGCTACATCGTTTCCTAAAACTTGAGCCGCTACCATAGTTATGGCTTCACTCTGCGTAGGATTAACTTTACCCGGCATAATAGAAGACCCTGGCTCATTAGCAGGAATTGATAATTCCCCGATTCCAGAGCGTGGTCCTGAAGACAACATTCTAATATCGTTCCCTATCTTCATTAAACTTACAGCAACTGTTTTAAGAGCACCGTGAGCTTCCACTATAGCATCGTGAGCAGCTAAAGCTTCAAATTTATTTTCTGCCGTTATAAAAGGTAAACCTGTTAAAACAGCGATATGCTTGGCTACATTTTCAGAGTATCCGGCTGGTGTATTTATTCCAGTACCTACTGCTGTTCCTCCTAATGCTAATTCAGAAAGATGGTCAAATGTATTTCTAATAGCTTTTAAGCCATGATTTAGCTGAGAGACGTAACCAGAAAGCTCCTGTCCTACTGTCAAAGGCGTAGCGTCCATGAAGTGAGTTCTTCCTATTTTCACCACATTCATAAACTCTTTAGATTTTGCTTCTAAAGTATCTCTAAGTTTTTCAATTCCAGGAATGGTGCACTCTACAAGAATCTTATAGGCTGCAATGTGCATTGCCGTAGGAAAAGTATCGTTTGACGATTGCGATTTGTTTACATCATCGTTAGGGTGAAGTGCTTTGCTTTTGTCCGTTAGGCTACCTCCATTTAACACATGAGCTCTGTAAGCAATCACCTCGTTACAGTTCATGTTACTTTGTGTACCAGAACCTGTTTGCCAAACCACTAAAGGAAATTGGTCGTCCAAAGAACCGTCTAATATTTCTTGACAAACTTTACCAATCAAATCTGCCTTTGATTTATCCAAAACACCTGCATCAAGGTTAGTCAAAGCGGCTGCATGCTTTAGGTATGCAAAACCCTTGATAATCTCTTTTGGCATTTTATTGATATCTCTTGCGATATCAAAGTTTTGTATTGAACGCTGCGTTTGAGCTCCCCAATAAACATTGGCAGGAACCTGCACTTCTCCGATAGTATCTTTTTCTATTCTGTATTCCATGAGTGTTAGTAATTGAGCAACAAAAATACAAGAGGCTTAAGAGCCTTTCAAGATATTTAGCCAAAGATTTCCTTAATATCCTGATAGCGTAATTCCCGAATATCCCCAGACTTTAAATTATTCAATGAAAGCCTTCCTATTTGAATTCTAATCAAACGTAAAGTTGGAAATCCCACAGCAGCAGTCATTTTTCTTACCTGTCTGTTTTTACCTTCGGCAATAGACAAAGTAATCCAGCTGGTAGGAATACTCATTCTTACTCTAATAGGCGGGTTTCTTTCTTCGGGTATTTCACCTTCAAACGCTTTCGCCTTTGCAGGAGCTGTAAAATGAACTTTTCCTTTATGTTTTATCTCTACACCACGTTCTAGTTCCCAAAGTGCTTTACCATCTACAGCCCCATCTACTTGAGCCAGATAAGTTTTAAAGAGCTTAGCGTTTGGATTCAAAATTCTTTGATTCAAGGTCTTATCATTAGTCAAAATCAATAAGCCTTCACTATCATGGTCTAGTCTTCCTACTGGATAAACGTCATTCGGGAAGTCAAAATCTAAGTCCTTTAACGTTTTATGTCCACCTTCTGAGGTGAACTGAGATAGCATCCCGTAAGGCTTGTTAATTATATAATAGACCACTTTATTATCAAATATTTAATGTGACCGCAAGTTTTGAAATAAATTTAGGTTTTCAAGATGCCTAAAAGTTTATTTTTGCGTAAATATTCAGAATGCGGTACTTTTTAGAAATTTCATATTTAGGCACTCACTACCATGGTTGGCAAATTCAACCTCGAGAAATAAGCATACAAGAATGCATAGAAAAAGGACTAGCAAAAATTCTCCAAACAGAAATCAGGGTAAATGGAAGCAGCAGAACGGACACTGGCGTGCATGCGAGGCAGCAATACGCTCATATCGAAATTGAAGATTTGAAAATGTCCGAAAATGATTTGACATGGAAATTGAATAGTTTTTTACCAAAAGACATTTCGATTAGTAGAATAGTCAAAGTTTCCCCAGAAAAACATAGCCGATTTGATGCCACAGACAGAAAATACATTTATAGAATAAACCTTCAAAAAGACCCTTTCTGCACAGAAAACTCCCTCTATTTTAGAAAAGACTTAGACATTGACAAAATGAATGAAGTTTCTAAATTGCTATTAAACCATTCTAATTTTCAATGCTTCAGCAAAGTAAGAACAGAGGTCAATAATTTTATTTGTGATATTCAAAAAGCCGAATGGATTTTAAAAGGCCATCATTTAGAATTTCATATTAAAGCAAATCGGTTTTTAAGGGGAATGGTGAGAGCCGTGGTAGGTACTTTGCTGGATGTGGGACTTGGAAAAGTTTCTGAAAAAGATTTTCAAGACATTTTAAATTCTCAGGATAGAAGAAAAGCAGGAAGTGCAGCAAAGGCTCATGGACTCACCCTAGAAGAAGTGAATTACCCAGAAAACTATTTTGCCGAATGAAAATAAGAAAAGCATTACCAAGCGAAATGAAAATAGTGCGTACCCTTTTTAAAGACTACGCCAAAGAGCTTAATGTAGACTTATGCTTTCAAAGCTTTGACGAAGAATTAGAAAATCTTCCTGGTGTTTACGCAGAGCCTGAAGGGTGTCTTTTAGTTATAGAAGATGTAAAAAACAAGCTTCAAGGCATCGTAGGCTTAAAAAAGCTAGAAGATGGTGTTTGCGAAATGAAACGTTTGTACGTAGCTCCCGATGCTAGAAAAAATGGCAATGGCAAAAAATTAGCAATAGCTCTTTTGGAAGAAGCTAAAGCTAAGAATTATAAGATTATGAAGTTAGATACCATTGAAAGGCTAAAGCCAGCCATTAAGCTTTATAAGCAGTTGGGCTTTGTCAAAACCAAGGCATACAACTATAACCCCGATGCTACCGTACTTTATTTTCAAAAAGAACTCTAATGGCAGAAATAGGAAAAGATATAGTAAAGGCTAAAGCCCTACTGGAAGCCGGTGAATTGGTTGGTCTACCAACCGAAACTGTCTATGGCTTGGCAGCAAACGCCTTTAACCCGGAAGCAGTTGCCAAAATATTTGAAGCTAAAAATAGACCTTCTTTTGACCCTTTGATAGTTCATACTGATTCTATTGAAAAGGTGAAAACTTTTGTCAAATACATTCCGCTTGATTTAGAAGTTTTATTGAATCAATTTTCTCCTGGTCCTATAACTGTTTTGCTTCCTAAAGAAGCCATCATATCAGATTTGGTTACATCAGGCTTAGAGCGAGTAGCGGTAAGAATCCCGAATCATCCTCTCAGTCTAGCTTTGCTAAAATCACTTGACTTTCCTCTAGCGGCTCCTTCAGCAAATCCTTTTGGCTATATAAGTCCTACCAGTGCTCAGCATGTAGAAAACCAACTAGGCGAAAGAATACAATATATTTTAGATGGCGGCGAGTGCCAGGTGGGTTTAGAGTCTACCATCATTGGCTTTGAGAATGACAAATTAACTGTTTACAGAAAGGGTGGTTTGTCCATTGAAAGTATTCAAGAAGTAGTAGGGAGGGTTAATTTAAAAGAGCATTCAAGCTCAAACCCAGCTGCTCCAGGTATGCTAAAATCTCATTATGCTCCTAAGAAAAAAGTTATTTTCAAATCGGACTTTGTTGAGGATATTAATCTCAATAAGGTTGGATATCTAGGATTTTGCGAAACTATGCCAAGCATTCCGGAAAAGAATCAATTTATACTCTCGCCTAAAAAAGACCTTAATGAAGCTGCTCAAAACCTCTTTAAAGGTTTGCGTTTTTTAGACCAATTGGACATTGAAACGGTTTTAATTGAACTCGTTCCAGAAGAAGGATTAGGTACAGCCATTAATGATAGACTTAAAAGAGCTGCTGCCAAATAGATTTAGTTTTTTATCAACACCATTTCTACCCTTCTGTTCTTAGCTCTATTTTCTTCGGTATCATTCTCGGCTACTGCTTTCTCTTGTCCAAAACCGTTGCTACGAATTCTGTCTGGGTCAGCCCCTTTAAAAAACAAGTAATTAGCCACCGCTTTCGCTCTAAATTGTGACAGTCCAAGATTTAGTCGAGGGTCGCCTACATTATCCGTATAACCTATTATTTCAATAACGAAGTTTTCATTTTCTTTTAAGGTTCTTGCCAACTCATTTAACTCAGCAACCTCAGCATCCCTAATTTTAGAACTTCCTTGGTCAAAGAAAACATCCTCTAATAAATACCTTTTTCCTAAAGAAGCTGCCTTATTAAACTCAGCTTGCATTTCACTGGCACTTCTTGGCATAGCAGCCGCCACTTTCTCCTTAGGTGCTGCCACTGGGTTTTTAACCGGTTGCGGAACAGGCTTTTCCACCACAGGTTCTTTCACAACTGGCTTTTCTACAATTGCTACGGGTTCCTTCTCTATTTTCTCTTCAATCTTAACTGGCTCTGGTATTGGCTCCGGTTCAGGTTCTTCCACCACCGCAATTGGCTCAGATTCTACTTTTTCAGGCTCTGGACTTTTCTTAAGCGAAATTGTTTTCACAAAATTACTAGCCATTAAGTCAGCTACTTTAAAAGCATCAGCATAAGTCTCAAAACCATCGGCTAGCACTTGAATAGTATAATTATCCTCACCCGCTAATTCCGCTTCATAAAGCCCTGTTTTTGCTACAAACTTCTCTGTTGCTCTTTCACCTCCCTTAGCATTTATCCTAAGTTGAATTTTTCTTAAGGCTGTATTATCGTCAATCCCAACAACTTTAAAGCTTACCAAATACGCATCTTTGCTTAAAGGAACTACAATACTATTTCCCTTAATCATTTGGGATGTTACTGGGCCCGTAAATGAGGTAAATCCTTTTAAGCGAACCTCCATAGTATAATTTCTATCGGCCCCGTAAGACACCTCTACCCTATCAGAGCCGTCAAACAACACAGGGTCAATCTCTTTCTTATCTAAAAAGTACTTTATGCTGGCCTTTAATTTTTCTTTGGTCAAACCATCAATCACCTCAACATTATAAGTCGCATTCCCTATTGGTGTTAAGTAAAGTTCCTGAGCATTACTAGAAATTATTTTTGGAATAGCGTCTGATTGATAACCTTCTGCTGTAACCGAATAATTAACGTTAATCTTTTCTTCCATTCGGGTCAAAAAGACGCCATCCTTTTTGGTATCATAAACAAATAGCTCTTCTCCAAAACCATTTATGATTTTCAAATTGGCATTAGTCACAGGTTTATTGGTAAACTGTTCCATCAATTTGAACGAATGAGTAACTTCTGGTGTCCAATAGAGCTCTAGGGTAAAACGTTTATTATCTTCTTTTAAAGATTTGGTCACTGGTTGGTAACCCTTCCCTCCTGATTCTATGAAATAGCTTTTCTCTGGGTCAGTTATAAAGTGATAGGCTCCATTCTCATTTTGCTTAACTCCTGGCATTTCTTCTCCCCCCGGGCCAAATACCCTAAAATCTGCATTGACTACACGTTCTTTAGAATAATGGTCTATCACGTTTATGAAAAACTGTTTATCAGCCTCTACCAAACTAAACACAGGCTCTACACTACTACCATATAAACTGGCTACACCTACCGTACCCGAACTAGGCACGTAACCATCACTTTGAATTTCAACTTTATAATCTCCCGTCTCTTCTGGTCTTATTTTCTCTCCTTCCTTATAAGCATATGTGTTTGACTTGCCACTAGGTGAAATCAGTTTTATAGATGCTGGAATCGGTCGTTTAGTACGACTGTCGGTAATTTTAAACTCAATAAAAGCATAAGGTCTCATCACAGCTTTCAAGTCTTCTCTCTGAGAACCTTCCAGCGTTTTGCTATACTCTCTATAATCTTTAGACGTTCCTGTTATCTTATAATTGATACCATTTTTAAAAGTAAATAAGACCACACCATTAGGAGCTGGTTGATTGTAAACTAATTTCCCTGAAGAAGTTTCTGCAATAGTTACAGCCGCATTAACAGGTTTCCCAGACTGCTCATCTGTAAACCTAATGGCTACTTCGTTACCTGGTTTTTCGAGGTAAACCACCATTTCTACTAGGTTGCTTGGGTTTCCTATTTGAACCTCAAAATCAGTTTTACTTTCAGAATAACCCGGAGATTTGGTAATTATCTGATAAGAACCAGACTGCTGCACCACTAACTCATATGTAAGTGAACTCCTAGTGGTGTTTCCTCTACCAACCATTCTGCCCTCAAAAAATATTTCATACGAGGCTGGCTCATCTCTATCTGTCTCCTTTGATTTAGCTACTATTTTTAAAGTAGCAGTAGGTCTTTTTTCAATCCCAATTTTAATTTCTTCACCATCATTTATATCTGCCGCAAAAACCTTTTTCTCCTCTACATAATATAAATCATTGATAGCTTTTAGCTGTACCTCATCATCTCCAACAATATCAATAAACTGAAGCCCGTCCTCTGTTTTGATGACATAGGAATTATTAGTCTTTCCAGAAATAGCTCGCCACTCCACTTTAATTTTCTCACCACTAAAGGAATCAGCGGCTTCCAGGTAAATTCTTTTTTGAGCACTAGCTCCAAACGCAAAAAGCAGTAGCAGGCTTAAGCAGGATAAAGTCTTATATAAAGTATTTTTATTTAAAATCATTTTTAGAATAGCACAATGGTATTTTTAAAACATATATCTCAAATCTAAATTGACATACGTTTTACATCTATCAGGAATACAGCAATTTTCATAAAAATTTGTCATTTTACCACTAATTGGAAAGGTTTTCTTTGATCTAAAACGATATAAAAACTAAATATTATAAGTTTGAAAAAGCTTTAGACATCTCAACCGAGAAATCACACGTATCACTATTATATGTTTTTTACACCAAATTTTCTGCCATCCATTGCTTATTTCCAAAAAATCATGGAAACAGACAGCATAAACATTAATATGGAGGATGTTTATGTAAAACAAACGTATAGAAACAGAGCTCAAATCTTGGGAGCCAATAAAGTTGAAAACCTTATAATTCCAGTAAACGCTAGCTCCACAGTCACCCCTAGCAAAGATGTTCGCATAGAAAACAAATCACAATGGCAAAGAACCCAGTTGAGAACTATAGAGGCTGCCTACAAAAGTTCGGCCTTTTATCAGTTTTACGACTACTTGATGATACCACTTTTTGAAAAAGAGTATAATTTCTTAATTGATCTGCAAATCGACAGTTTGACATTTTGTCTGAAAGCACTTCAACTTAAAAAGACAATATGTCAGGCAACGCCAAATGCCGATAGTGACGTAATTGACATAAAATCAAAGGTTTTACCCGAAAAACACCATTTCGAACCTTATTTACAAAACTTTGGCAATGAGTTTGTACCTAACCTATCCATAATAGATTTATTGTTTTGCAAAGGCCCAGAAGCTTACCGTTACTTAACAAATCAAAGTTGGAGTGAACACTAAACATTCTATTTTCGTTATATTTGAAACTATCACAAACGTGTGAACTAAATAATAATAGATGGAACCCAAATTTTCGCAGAGAGTAAAAGAGGTAATTTCCTTGGCCAGAGAAGAGGCTTTACGTTTGGGTCATGATTACATTGGCACCGAGCATTTAATTTTAGGTATGATTCGCGAAGGCGACGGCATGGGACTAGAGTTAATAAGAAAGACCGGCATAAAAATTACTGACTTAAAGCAGAGCATTGAATCTGCTACACGTGGCACAGCCACTAATAATATTAAAAACCTTGCTAATATTCCTTTAACTAGGCAATCTGAGAAGGTCTTAAAAATTACGCACTTAGAAGCTAAAATTTTCCGTTCTGAGGTAATCGGAACTGAACATTTGCTTTTAGCTATTTTAAGAGATTCTGATAATTTGGGCTGTCAAATAGTTAATCGTTTCAAGGTTAATTACGAGCTTATCAAAGAAATGCTAGAGTACCAGTTAACTGGAGAAAACCCTAGTATGGAAAATGCCGACACTGACGATGAAGAGGGAAGATTATTCTCTAGTCCTGGTGGAAAGGGTACAGGCTCAAGAGATTCCAAAACTGAAAAATCAAAAACACCTATTTTAGATAATTTCGGAAGAGATTTGACTAAAATGGCTGAGGCTGGTAAACTTGATCAGATTATAGGAAGGCAAAAAGAAATTGAAAGAGTTGCTCAAATTCTTTCAAGAAGAAAGAAGAACAATCCAATTCTAATTGGTGAGCCAGGTGTGGGTAAAACTGCCATTGCCGAAGGTTTAGCTTTAAGAATAGTAGAAAAGAAAGTCTCTAGAGTACTTTATGGCAAACGTGTGGTAACACTTGATTTGGCATCTTTAGTAGCTGGAACTAAATATAGAGGGCAGTTTGAAGAGCGAATGAAAGCTGTAATGGCCGAAATCGAAAAATCTCCAGATGTCATTCTTTTCATTGATGAAATTCACACCATTGTAGGTGCTGGTGGAGCAAGTGGCTCTTTAGATGCTTCCAATATGTTTAAACCTGCTCTTGCAAGAGGTGAGGTACAATGTATTGGTGCCACCACATTAGATGAATATCGTCAGTACATTGAAAAAGATGGTGCATTAGCTAGAAGGTTCCAAATGGTTATGGTAGACCCTACTTCGGTAGAAGAAACTGTAGAGATTTTGAACAACATCAAAGACAAATACGAAGAGCATCATCACGTAAACTATTCTGATGAAGCTATTGAAGCTGCGGTTAAATATTCTGATAGATACATTTCTGATAGATTTTTACCAGACAAAGCTATTGACGTCATTGACGAAGTAGGTGCTAGAGTTCATATCAATAACATTCACGTTCCTCAAGAAATCATTGATTTAGAAGAGTCTGTCGAGAATATTAAGGTAGAAAAAAATGCGGTGGTCAAAAGCCAACGTTATGAAGAAGCAGCTCAGCTACGTGATAAAGAGAAAAAACTGATAGACCAACTAGACAGAGTAAAACTAGCTTGGGAAGAAGAAAGCAAAGAAAAGAGACACCTAGTTACAGAAGATAATGTAGGTGAAGTAATAGCTCAAATGACTGGAATTCCAATTAACAAAGTTAATATGAATGAAGGTGAGCGAATGCTCAAAATGGGCGATTCTCTTAAAAATAGAATCATAGGTCAGGATAATGCAGTTGCCAAATTGGTAAAAGCTATTCAAAGAACCAGAGTTGGTTTAAAAGACCCTAAAAAACCTATTGGCTCCTTTATTTTCTTAGGACCTACAGGTGTTGGAAAAACAGAATTAGCCAAAGCTCTTACGGAATATCTTTTTGACAAAGACGAAGCTCTTATCAGAATTGATATGAGTGAGTACATGGAGAAATTTAGTATCTCAAGACTCGTGGGAGCCCCTCCAGGCTATGTAGGTTATGAAGAAGGTGGTCAACTTACTGAAAAAGTACGTAGAAAGCCTTATTCAGTGATTCTTTTGGATGAGATTGAAAAAGCTCACCCTGATGTTTTCAATATCTTGTTACAAGTATTGGACGATGGTGTTCTTACCGATAGTCTTGGAAGAAAAGTTGATTTCAGAAACGCTATCATCATCATGACATCAAATATTGGTGTACGTGACTTGAAAGACTTTGGTGCTGGAATTGGTTTTGCAACGCAAGCGAGAAAAGACAATCAGGATGAGGCAGTTAAGAGTACTATTCAAAATGCTCTTAGAAAAACATTCTCTCCTGAATTCTTAAACAGGTTAGACGATGTGATTATCTTCAACTCGCTTGAAAAAGAGTCTATTCATCAGATTATTGATATTCTTCTGAAAAAACTATTCGTTAGAATTAACGGTTTAGGTTATGAAATTGAGGTAAGTACAGAAGCCAAAGATTTTGTAGCAGATAAGGGATATGATAAACAATATGGTGCTAGACCTTTAAACAGGGCTATTCAGAAATATGTGGAAGACCCAATGGCAGAAGAGATACTAAAAGGTGGTCTAAAAGAAGGTGACGTTATTTTAGTAGATTATGTCAAAGATGCAGAAGAGTTGACATTTTCTAAAAAGAAAAGGAAAGCTGCTGTAGAGTCTAAATAATGGTTGACTATTCGAATGAATAAAAATATAGTATTACTAATTTTAAGTCTGTTACTCTTTTCGGGTAACAGACTTTTTTGTCAGACACTATCAGAAAACAGTGAAGTGTCATTATTGACCATTGCTCCTGGGCATGAGCTTTTCTCTTTTGCTGGTCATACAGCTATCAGAGTGAAAGACACGCAAGCAGGTATTGACATCAACTTTAATTACGGCGTTTTTGATTTTAGAACGGAAGGTTTTTATCTCAAGTTCTTAAAAGGAACACTTCCTTATCAAATTGGGGCATACAAGTTCAGTCAAGAAGTACCATATTGGTTCCAAGAAAACCGAACGGTAACCGAACAGGTTTTAAATCTTAGCTTGGTTCAGAAACAGCGAGTTTTTGATTTTTTGATGAACAACTATCAACCTGAAAATCGGGAATATCGCTATAAGTTTTTCTACGACAATTGTTCTACTCGTGTAAGGGATGTTTTAGAAGAAGCCTGTGGAGATAGCCTAAGCTTTAGTCAAACTTTAAACGCAGACAAAAGCTTTAGAGAATGGTTGGATATTTACAACCGAAAAAGTAATAATGACTGGACCGAGTTTGGAATGAACTTAGCCCTTGGATTGCCATCTGATGAACTTACTGGGGCTAATAGAGCCATGTTTATCCCTGATAATTTAATGGCAGCTTTTGACTCTGCAAAAGTTGTTAAAAACGGTGTAGTTCAAAGTTTAGTATTAAGGAAGTCAGATTTGAATAATGCTAGCATAGACCACGAACCTTTACCAATTAAGCCATTTATACTGTTCTGCATTCTTTTCTTGATTCTGGCATATTTTACATTTTTAGAATATCAAAAGAAAAAATGGTTTATAATTATTGACAAAATACTATTCAGTATAACAGGACTATTGGGCTATTTTCTTCTTGTACTATGGTTTTTAACAGACCATGGTGTAATGAACGAGAACCTAAACTTGCTTTGGGCATTCCCGCCAGTTTTTCCTTTTGTATTATTCTTAAATAGAAAAGTAGGTACCCAAAAAGGGCTACAAGGACTTTTCATGGTACAAGCTGGTCTAGCTATGATTTGTATTCTGGGCTCTTCTTTTTTACCTCAGGGCTTTCATCCTGCGGTTTTCCCTATTGCAGGAATGATTCTTTTAAGGTCATTCTTAATATGGAAAAGAAAGAACTCTTCAAATTAAATAATCGTTATTAGGTTATGGAAAATCTACAATACCCAATCGGAAAGTTCAAGGTCAAAAAAGACTATACTGAGCAGGAGACTGCAGAGTTTTTAAAAACGCTAAAGGCATTTCCTGAAGAATTGCAGAAAGTAGTTGATGGTATTACAGATGAACAACTAGCTACACCATATAGGCCCGGAGGATGGACAGCATTACAAGTTATTCATCACATTGCAGATAGTCATATGAATATGCTGACTCGTCTAAAATGGACTTTGACCGAAGATTCTCCAAGAATTAAAGCATATTACGAAGACAGATGGGCTAATCTTGTTGATTATTCCTTGCCATATCAAACTTCAATTGATATGCTAAGAGCTATTCATGCCAAAGTAGTAGCAATATTAGAGAACCTGGACAAAGAAACACTTAACAGAAGCTATGTACACCCAGAAACCGAATATAGCTTTACTTTAGAAAGCGTGATGGCTCTTTATGCTTGGCATGGTGCTCATCATATTGCTCACATTAAAATTTGTAAAGGAGAATGGTCATAATAGAAAACATAATCATAATCGCCTTGGCTGGATTAGCCATAGGCTTCCTTATAAAAATGGTCTACAAACAGTTTTCGTCTGAAGGCGGTGGTTGTAGTTCATGTTCAGGAGGATGCTCTGTCAACAATAATCCTGTCGTCTTTCCTGAAATAGTTAATCAGCAGAAGTAGCGGCGTCAATTAGTTCATCGGAATCTTCTTTTCCTAGCCATCTGTCAATCAGAAAATGTGCGAGGTAAATAAGTGGTGTAAGAGCAATAGCTATAAAGAATTTAAAGATATAGTTATTGGTAGACACTTGACCTACCTGCTCTAAAGACCAATTTCCAAAAACGTAAAAGGCTATAAAAATCACTACAAAGGAATCAATAAGCTGTGATACCACAGTAGAACCCGTAGCTCTCAGCCAAATAAACTTATTCTTTGTCAGTTTTCTCAACCTATGAAAAACGAAGGCATCTAATATTTGTCCTATCAAAAAGGCGGACAAACTACCTAGGATGATGCCCAATCCCTGACGGAATATCATTTTAAAACCTTCATTGATGTTTATTGCCTGACCGTTAGAGTCGGTCGCGTTTACATCTAACCAAAAAGCTGCAGGTTCGACGTAAACGGCTAGGTAAATCACTAAAAAGCTAAAAGTAATTAGTGCTGCCGTAAGGTAAGAAATGAACTTCACCCCTTTCTTACCGAAATACTCATTGATTACATCAGAAACTATAAAGACAATAGGCCAATTCAAAGTGCCGGCTGTCAAAGCAAAACTCATATCAAAACCCAAAAACGAAATACCCGAACCATCAAAACCTAATGTTTGGTCTAGGCTAAATATTTTGGCACCAATAATCTCCGCCGTAATGGCATTGGTCAAAAAGATACCACAAAGTACAATGTAGAGTTTTTGTTTTTTAGAGCCCATTTATAATCTTAATAGTCTTGAATTAACACTTCGGTTGGAATATTCAGTGTAGAACTTAACTTTCTAATCATTTGTAAAGTCAATTTTCTCTTTTTGTTCAAAACTTCGCTTACTCTACTAGTAAACCCAACCGCCGCTGCCAAGTCTTTTTGCTTCATGCCCATTTGTTCCATCCGGAACTTTATAGCTTCTACTGGGTCGGGCATATCAATAGGAAAATTGACGTTTTCATACTGGTCAATGAGTATAGATAATATTTCCAACTCGTCACCTTTCTCCGTGCCTTTCTTAGCATCAAAGATTACATCAATCCTTTCCAAAGCATTTTGATAATCTTGTTCGTTTCTTATCGGTGTTATGTTCATATTAAATAATATTAGCGTCTATTTTATCATATTCAGCGTGAGTTCCAATGAATCTAATTAAACATAATTGATAATCGAAATTAAATTTTACTATAAGACGATAATTATTTCCTTTAATATTGAAGACAATTCGATTATCCTTTAGGATACTTGCACTCGGATACTCCCGTTTCAATTCATTTAGGTTTTGCCAACTAGTCTTTTCGATTTCTCTAAACCATGATTTTAACTGTTGTTCACAGTCTGAGTGTTTTTCCCAAAAATCTCTTAAAGTTCTTCTAGCAATTATCCTCACGCCTAAACATTATATACAAATATAGAAAAAGTTACCAATATGGTAACTTTTTCTATCACTTTTGTACAAATTCCCTTTCGATTTAACCTAAACCACCCTCCCATCTTTTAGCGTAATAACCCTATCTGCCATTTCGGCTAGTTCTTTATTATGAGTCACTATCACAAAAGCACAATTAAACTTCTCTCTAATATCAAGAAGCAAATTATGTAAATCAAGAGCATTTTGGGTATCGAGATTCCCTGTTGGTTCGTCGGCAAAAATGATTTTAGGTGAATTTATTAAAGCTCTCGCTACCGCCACTCGCTGCTGCTCTCCGCCTGATAGTTCCGAAGGTAAGTGTTCTTCTCTATCTTTTAAGCCTAACGTAGTTAGAAGTTCTATGGCTCTTTCCTTCACCTCAGTCTCACTTCGCTTGCCTATCCAACCTGGCAAACAAACATTTTCAAAGGCCGTTAACTCCGCCATGAGGTTATGAAACTGAAAAACAAAACCTAGTTGTTCATTTCTTAGCTTCACTATTTGTTTTTCAGACAAAGAACTCACCTCCATATTATCCAAATAAATCTTCCCAGAATCCGATGAATCTAAAGTGCCTAGAATTTGAAGCAAGGTAGTTTTACCTGCCCCAGAAGGTCCTACTATGGCTACTATTTCCCCCGAACCAATGGATAGGTCAATCCCCTTTAAAACTTCTAGTTCGCCATATTTCTTATATACACCTTCTGCTTTGAGCATCAATTTATTTCGTTTTAATAAACAATATTATCAGTTTTTAGCTTTTTATCTTATGAATGAAACGAATATTTACCTAATTTGCCCAAAAATTAGAAAAGTTCAATTCTCTTAATCTCAAATAATGAACATTCACGAATACCAAGGTAAGGAAATTTTAGCGAAATACGGGGTAAGAATTCAGCGAGGAATCGTTGCAGAATCACCTGAAAGTGCAGTTACTGCTTATAAGGAAATTGCAAAAATGACAGACTCGAAGTTTGCTGTTATTAAGTCTCAAATTCATGCTGGTGGAAGAGGAAAAGGCCAGATAGTGGGAATGGAGCAACATGGTGTACAGCTAGTTAAATCAGCTGAAGACACTAAAACTGCAGCTTCTAACCTTTTAAGAAATGTATTGGTTACGCACCAAACAGGTCCTGAAGGTAAAGTAGTAAACAAGGTATTAATAGCCGAAGATGTTTATTATCCAGGAGATAGTGAGCCTAAAGAATTTTATGTCTCTATCCTTTTAGATAGAACTAAAGGCTGTAACGTAATCATGTGCTCTACCGAAGGTGGAATGGACATTGAAGAAGTTGCTGAAAACACGCCTGAATTAATTTTCAAAGAGTGGATTGACCCAAGAGTAGGTCTTCAAGGTTTCCAAGCTAGAAAAGTAGCTAACAAACTTGGTCTTACTGGTGCAGCTAATAAAGAAATGGTGAAGTTTATCTTCTCTCTTTATAAAGCGTACGAAGCTTCAGACTCTGCAATGTTTGAAATTAACCCAGTTTTAAAAACATCAGATGATAAAATTTTAGCGGTTGATGCTAAAGTTGATTTAGATGATAACGCTTTATACCGTCATCCTGAATTATTGGCTCTTAGAGATAAGGCTGAGGAAGACCCAATGGAAGTAGAAGCTTCTGAAAGTGACCTTAACTATGTAAAACTTGACGGAAACGTAGGTTGTATGGTTAATGGTGCTGGATTGGCCATGGCTACTATGGATATCATTAAGTTATACGGTGGTGAGCCTGCTAACTTCTTAGATGTTGGAGGTTCTGCAAATGCCGTTACTGTAGAAGCTGGTTTCAGAATCATCTTAAAAGATCCTAACGTAAAAGCAATTTTCGTTAATATCTTTGGTGGAATTGTAAGATGCGACAGAGTAGCAACAGGTATTGTAGAAGCATATAAGTCAATTGGCGAAATACCAGTTCCTATTGTAGTAAGATTGCAAGGAACCAACGCTGAAGAAGGTGCTGCAATTATCAATGAATCAGGCTTAAAAGTATTTTCTGCGGTTAAATTGAAAGAAGCGGCCGAATTGATACAAAAAGTTTTAAAATAAGAAGAATTACTTCTAATATTGGCTCCGTGAATTAACCCTTCACGGAGCTTTTTTTATGATACAGATTTGGAATGAGATAAAAGGACTGACCAAAAGGTTTCTTGACTTAGAGTCAGACCGGGCTTCCTATAATGAAATTATTGAGCGAATAGAGGCTGGAGTAGAATTTAGAGGTACTAACCTATGGATTTTAATATTCGCCATCTTGGTTGCTTCGGTTGGTTTAAATATGAACTCCACTGCCGTTGTCATTGGAGCCATGCTTATATCTCCTTTGATGGGACCAATTATTGGTTTAGGATTAGGGGTTGGTATTTATGATTTTCAATTAATCAAAAAGTCGTTCCGAAGTTTGGCGGCAGCCGTTATAATTTCTGTTTTGGCTTCTGCTCTTTATTTTGCCCTATCTCCTTTAAGTGATGCACAGTCAGAATTACTTTCTAGAACTACCCCAACTGTTTGGGATGTGCTAATTAGTTTCTTTGGTGGTCTTGCCGGAATCGTGGCTTTTACTAGAAAAGATAAGAGTAATGCCATACCAGGTGTGGCCATTGCTACAGCATTGATGCCACCACTTTGTACTGCTGGTTATGCCATTGCCACGCTTAACCTCACCTACTTCTTGGGGGCCTTTTACCTGTTTTTTATAAACAGTGTGTTCATCAGTATTTCCAGTATGATAATTATTCGGTTCTTGAAAATACCGAGTAAGAAATGGGTTGATGAAAAACAGCAAAAGAAAATGCGTTCGTATGTTTTCCTTGTAGCTATTGTGACTATTGTTCCAAGTGTTTTCATGGCTGTAGATATTGTGAAACGAAGCATATTCGCCAGAAATGCAAACCTTTTCATTGAAAACGAATTCGATTACCCAGACACTAACGTCATTGAACATGACGTAACTCCAAAAGACAGTAAGATTGAAGTTTTCCTTTTTGGCTCACCAATAGACGCTCTAGAAATAAAGCGATTAGAGTCTGAACTTGCCGACTATAACTTAGCCGATGCTCAGTTAATTATTAGACAAAATCAGCAAAACCTTGATTTACCAGATGCTGAAAGTATGCGTACTGGGATTATTGAAGACCTTTACAGGAGAAATGAAGATTTGGTCAAAAACAAAGACGAAAAAATTGGTTTGCTTGAAAAAGAACTCTCAGCTTACAAGAGTAATCAACTAATTCAAGCTGATGTTTGTAAAGAATTAGAAGTACAGTATCCTCAAATAGATGCCAGTGCTTTTAATACTATGCTAATCCATCATAAAGATGCAGCCGTAGATACAGTAACCATGGTTTACATTAATGCCGTCAAACCTATTAGAAATAGCGATTTAAAGAAAATGAAAGAATGGCTTAAGATTAGATTAAAGACTGAAAAAATTAACATCGTTCAAAATTGAATAGTATAAAAGACATTCTAGATTTTAGGTTTTTCGAATACAAAGACTATCACTTTGATGTGGCTCACCTAATTATTGTAGCCCTTATAGTGTTGGTTACAAGACTTATCATTTTTGGTTTCAGAACTATTCTTACCAGAATGGTAAAAAGTGAAACCCTAGATGCTAGAAATAGTCAAAGTTTTCAATTGCTCTTTAAGTATTTTGTCTGGATTATAGCCATTGTCCTTATTTTAGAAACGCTTGGTGTTAAAGTAACGATTCTTTTAGCTGGTTCGGCAGCTTTACTAGTTGGTTTGGGTTTAGGCCTTCAGCAAATATTCTCTGATATAGTCTCTGGTATTTTTCTTCTGGTAGAAGGGAGTGTCAAACTTGGAGACATAATGGAAGTGGATGGCGGTTTGATAGGAAAAGTCACCAAAATCAATTTAAGAACCAGTGAAATTCAAACTAGAGAAGGGATAATCATCATTGTGCCTAATCATAAGTTTATAGTTGAAAATGTGGTCAACTGGAGCCATAATGCCACATTGACAAGGTTCTCGGTAACTGTAGGTGTAGCCTATGGAAGTGATCCAGAGCTAGTGAAAAGAATTCTTTTAGAATGTGTGGAAGAAAACAAAGATGTTACCCATAATAAAATGAACAAGTCGGTGGTTAGGCTTACTAACTTTGGCGACAGCTCCCTTGACTTTCAGGTATTATTCTGGAGCAGAAATGGCTTCTTGATTGAGAATACAAAGTCTGATTTAAGATTTAGCATAGTCCATAAATTCAAAGAGAATGGCATTGAAATACCATTCCCTCAGAGAGACCTTCATGTTAAAAGTGGAAAACTGTAAGCCTTAGCTTCAATCCTTATTTTCCACCGTAAGCGTAATAATACTTCATCGCCTTCGGCAATAAAGCTTCTAAGTCGGCTATTCTTTGAGCATCAGCTGGGTGCGTTGAAAGTAATTGAGGTGGCTTCTGAGAGCCTTCTCCTGCTTTTGCCATTCTTTTCCAAAATGCTACAGCTTCCGCAGGATTATATCCTGCCATAGCCATAAATATCAAACCTAACTGGTCTGATTCTGATTCTTGTTTTCTACTATTTGGTAAAACACCTCCTAGCTGAGTTCCTATTCCAAGAACCTGACCAGCAGTATTCATTATTTGCTCATTTTGAGTAATAACACCTGCCGCTATTGCACCAGCCTGCGTTAAACCTTGAGCTACCATAGCTCTACTCATTCGCTCCCTACCATGTTCTGCTATAGCGTGGGCTATCTCATGCCCCATTACCACAGCTATACCATCTTCTGACTGGCAGATAGGTAAAATACCTGTATAAAAACAAACCTTACCACCTGGCATACACCATGCATTAACTTGTTCGTTTTCAACAGTGATAAACTCCCATTTATAACCATCAATAACAGCACTATAGTTGTTTTGAATTAAATAATCTTCTACTGCAGTTTTTATTCTTGCTCCTACCCTAGCCACTTTTGCAGCATCAGCCTTTCTTAATGGTACCACATTTGAGCTGTCTTTAAAACCATCATACTGTGCAAAACTTAGCTCCATCATTTGACCTGAAGAAACCATTCCTACAAACTGCTTTCTATTAGTAAGGGGCACTCTTTGGCAAGACATTGCAATAAATCCAACTGCAAAAACTGCTAAAAGTAAGTTTTTTGTTTTTTTCATAATTGGTCCTAGTTCTTTCCTTTAAAATAAGGGGTTTGTTATATGTGTATTTGGTAAATTTGTAAAAAAGATACGAAAGAAAACGAAAAAGGATGAAAATTATCTGTGTTGGAAGAAATTATGTTGATCACATTGAAGAATTAAAAAATGACTTCCCTACGGCTCCAGTCATATTTTCAAAACCTGACTCTGCTATTTTACGAAAAAACGATGCTTTTTATTATCCAACATTCTCTAATTCTATTCATCACGAGGTTGAGGTAGTTTTGAAGGTTTGTAAATTGGGTAAAAATATTCAAGAAAAATTTGCTCATAAATACTATGAGGAAATTGCTCTAGGTATAGATTTTACTGCTCGTGATTTGCAATCTGAACTTAAAGGTAAAGGCTTACCTTGGGATTTGGCAAAGGGTTTTAATGGCTCTGCTCCCATTTCAAAATTTGTGTCAAAAGAAAGTTATGACATGAACAATCTTAACTTCAATCTTGAAGTTAATGGAGATAATAGACAAATAGGAAATACATCTAAAATGATTTATTCGTTTGACTATATCATAAGCTTCATATCCCAATATTTTACCTTAAAAATTGGTGATTTAATTTTCACTGGTACACCAGCAGGTGTAGCAGAAGTGAAAGTTGGAGATAATTTAAAGGGCTATATGGAAGATAAACTCATGTTTGATTTTGACGTAAAATGATTTTTAATGGCTTCTCTATAATCTATTACTTTTTCCTGCTCTTTAGCTTTCCTTCACCAGAAACTGAAGTAGTGGTAGAAAAAGCAGACCCTTACACCAAAGGCTACTTTATGTTTCCTTTAAGCCCTGGCGTGCAAACATCACTTTCCGGCTCTTTTGGAGATTTGAGGGTAAATCACTTTCATGCTGGCTTAGATATTAGAACTGGCGGCGTAGAAGGTAAAAACATTTATGCTGCTGCGGAAGGTTATGTTTCAAGAATCCGTGTCATGAATGGCGGTTACGGAAATGCACTTTACATAACACACCCAAATGGACTCACTACCGTTTACGGCCATTTAAAAGAGTATGCGGGTAGCATCAAAAAGAGAATAGTAGCCGAACAATACGCCCAAGAGACTTTTGTCTTAGATATATACTTTGAACCTACCGACTTACCCGTCAAAAAAGGTGAATTAGTAGCTTTTTCTGGAAACACAGGAGGAAGTGGTGGTCCTCACCTTCATTTTGAAATTAGAGACGAGGAAGAAAACACTTTAGACCCTGCACTTTTCGGATTCAAAGAAATTAAGGATAATGTTCCGCCAAAAGTTGAATTCATTAGCCTAAAATGTCTTTCAGCAGATGCTAGAATCAATGGTGAGTTTGGCACGTTTGATTATCCGGTAACCAGAACTAGTTCTGGTCAATATACTGTTAACAGAAACATTGACGTTTGGGGAGATATTGGCGTAGAGCTTTATGCCTACGACAAAGCCGAAACAAGCCCTTTTAGATTAGGACTTAAGTACATTGAAGTAAAAAATGACAATGTGTCGGAATATAAGTTTGAGCTTGGAAAGCTCGCCTTTCATAACAAAATAGACATGAATTTGCACACCAACTACGAGCGAATGGTGGAGCAAAACAAAAAACTGCATAAAGGTTATTTTGAGGAAGGAAATGAAATGGATTTCTATAGCTATAATGCTAAAAAAGGACTTTTGGACTTAAGGGATAGTAAAAAGCATAGAATTGAAATAAAACTGAAGGACACTTTTGAAAACACCAGTTTTGTACACTTCTCGCTTAACAGCAATGCCAACCAAGATAAAAGCATTAACTCTGAACTTAGAGGTGGCGAAACCAGAAAAGTGGACATAAGAGGGCCTTTCATGAAGATTATTAGAAAGAAATCCGACAAGAGCTTCTACTTGGTGGATGGAAATTTTTCTAAAGAAATTGAGCCAAGCTATGAAAATACTTCAGAACAGGTTTTTGTCATAAATTTGAAAGAGAACTATTTCTCTAGCTTTATGGATGGGCAGGAAGTTGTTCCATCACCGGTGAGAGAAGAAGTTTCAAAACGATTTAATACGGTGTTTAGCAATTCATTCGAAATTGACTTTAAAAAGGTGCTCTACCATCCTATTTATTTGAATTTAGAGGATGCCAATTCTGAATTAAGATTAGATAAAGATGTGCACCCTCTTAGAGGAAGGTTTGATGTTAAATGGAAAAGACCGGATAAAGAAGAGGCTAAAAACAAGGTTTATCTTATAGGAGGCCGAAGAAACAGATATGTGGGAGGTAACTGGAAGAATGGTGTTGTCACTTTTCATCCTAAAGAACTAGGAACATATGGGATTTTAAGAGACGAAACCGCTCCAAGCATTACTCCCAGAACATTAAATGCCTCAAAACTTTCTTTTACCATTCGTGATGGTTTATCGGGTATCAAATCTTTTGAATGCCACGTAGATGGAAAATGGGTGCTCTTAGAATACGAATACAAGAATGGCTTGCTTTGGTCGGAAAAACTAAATAATGAACCTTTTAAAGGGGAAGTAGTTTTAAAAGTAACAGACAATTGTGACAACGAGAAAATATATAAAACGACAATATAATGACATTAAAAATTGGAGATTCAGCTCCGGACTTTGAAACTATTGACCAAAACAGTAAAACGGTAAGGCTTTCTGATTACAAAGGTCAAAAAGTGGTCATCTATTTCTATCCAAAAGATAATACACCCACCTGCACTGTCCAATCTTGTAACATCAGAGATAACTATCAGGCTTTTTTAGATGCTGGCATAAAAGTATTTGGAATTAGCATTAGTGGTCATAAAGCTCATCAAAATTTCATCAAAAAATTCGACCTTCCATTTGACCTATTATTAGACACAGAGCATGAAATCATTGACTCATATGGGGTCTGGCAAGAAAAAAAGACATTTGGTAAAACCTATATGGGCATAGTGAGAACCACTTTTGTCATCAATGAAGATGGTATCATTGACAATATTATTTCTGACGTCAAGGCCAAAGACCATACTAGTCAGATATTAAACCAATAAGTGTCAATTAGACATTTATTAAGTTTTCTCTTTCATTTCTTCCATATTTCTCTATTTTTGTGAAGTTTTTCAATTCAAATAATACTTTTTAATGCAAATCAAAGAACTTCAGGACATAGCTTCTCAGGTGAGAAGGGACATTGTACGAATGGTACATGGCTGTGCTTCTGGTCACCCAGGCGGTTCCCTAGGCTGTACAGATTTGTTGGTAGCTTTATACTTCCAACAAATGAAAATTAATAATCGAAAAGGTAAAGGCGGTTTCTTGTCTTTTAAAATGGACGGTATAGGCGAAGATTTATTCTTCCTTTCTAACGGTCACATTTCACCACTCTTTTACTCTGTGCTTTCTAGAAGAGGTTATTTTGATGCTGCAGAAATGGCAACATTCAGAAAATTGGATACTAGACTTCAAGGTCACCCTACTACTCATGAAGGTCTTCCTGGTATCAGAGTTGCATCTGGTTCATTAGGACAAGGAATGTCTGTAGCTATTGGTACTGCTCTTGCTAAGAAATTAAATGGCGACGACAGAAATGTTTTCGTATTAATGGGCGACGGTGAGCAGCAAGAAGGTCAGGTATGGGAAGCAGCTCAGTTTGCACCACACCATAAAGTAGATAACCTTATTGCTATCATAGACCTTAATGGTCAGCAGATAGATGGTTCTACGGAAGAAGTTATGGCTAACCGTGATTTGAAAGCCAAATACAAAGCTTTTGGATGGAGAGTGATGGAAATAGCTGACGGAAATGATATGGAGCAAGTAGTTAAAGGACTACGTAAGGCCAAAAGAATTTCTGGTAAAGGACAGCCAATCATGATTTTGATGACCACCGAAATGGGTGCTGGCGTAGACTTTATGATGGGTAGTCATAAGTGGCACGGAATTGCTCCTAACGACGAGCAATTAGCAGCTGCATTGGCTCAATTACCTGAAACTATTGGAGATTACTAAAACCAGAACATATCATGAAGAAATATACATTCACAGAAAAACAAGATACACGTTCGGGTTTTGGAGATGGCATGACCGAACTAGGAAGAACCAACCCTAAAGTAGTGACACTATGTGCTGATTTAGTGGGTTCTTTAAAAACAGCCACATTTATTAAAGAAAATCCAGAGCGTTTTTTCCAAACAGGTATTGCTGAGGCAAACATGATGGGAATAGCAGCTGGTTTGACTATCGGAGGATTCATTCCTTACCCTACCACATTTGCCAACTTTGGTTCTGGTAGAGTTTATGACCAAATCAGACAGTCAATAGCATATTCTGACAAAAACGTTAAAATAGCAGTTTCTCACGCAGGTCTTACTTTAGGAGAAGATGGTGCTACGCATCAAATTCTTGAAGACATTGCTATGATGAGAGCTATGCCAAACATGACCGTTATTAATCCTTGTGATTATAACCAAACTAAGGCTGCTACTATAGCTTTAGCAGACCATGTAGGCCCAGCTTACTTACGTTTCGGTCGTCCGAAAGTGCCTATTTTCACTGACCCAAATCAGAAATTTGAGATTGGTAAGGCATGGATGGTAAACGAAGGAACAGATGTCAGCATTTTTGCAACAGGTCACTTAGTATGGGAAGCCATACAAGCGGGTGAGGCTTTGGCAGAAAAAGGCATAAGTGCAGAAATTATCAATATTCATACTATTAAGCCTTTAGATACAGAAGCTATTCTTAAGTCTGTAAGAAAAACTAAGTGTGTAGTAACTTGCGAAGAGCACCAAGCAAATGGTGGTTTAGGAGATGCTGTGGCACAGGTTTTATCTCAGAACTTTATAGCTCCTCAAGAGTACATTGCAGTTAATGATTCTTTTGGTGAGTCTGGCAAGCCAGAGCAATTGATGGCCAAATATGGTTTATCAGCTGAAAACATCACTGAGAAAGCTCTAAAGGTAATCGGTAGAAAAAACTAAGAATTTATTCCTAATTTTAAGGGTTTCCTGATACATATATCGGGAAACCCTTTTTTTATGACAATAGAAGAAACAATAAAAGAGCTTCTCCTTAGTAAGGAGTCGCATCCTGAAGCTTTTAAGCTTATCGTAAAAGAGTACAAGGAACGCTTGTATTTTCTTATTCGTAAAATAGTCATTGACCATGACGATGCGGATGATGTGCTTCAAGAAGCATTTATCAAAATCTGGAAAAACCTTGAGAAATTTAGAGGAGACGCCAGTTTGTACACTTGGCTTTATAGAATTGGAACCAATGAGGCTCTAACCTTCCTAAGAAGAAGAAAAGATGCCAGAAATATTTCTGTAGACGAAAATCCTGAGCTTATGAACTTGCTAGAATCGGGGAGTTCAACCTTCCATATTTCTGGTGATGATATTCAAATGGCTCTTCAAAAAGCCGTGCTTCAATTACCTGAAAAACAGCGTATAGTGTTTAACCTTAAGTACTTTGAACACATGACTTACGAGGAAATAGCCGAAGTGACAGACACTACCGTAGGTGGGCTAAAAGCCAATTACCATGCGGCTAAAAAGAAAATTGAAGATATTTTAGGCAAGCGTTAAACCTTTGTGTCGAATTGACATCTAATGAACGTGGAAGATAAAAAACAAAATAACGGCAACAGAAAAGAATCCTTCGATGACTACTTCAAGTCTTTGGAAGAAAGCATACTGTCTAAAGCTTTAGGAGATGCATTTCATTTGCCTCTTGATGTGAAGCACCCATTTGTGGCACCTGAAGGTTATTTTGAGGCATTAGAAGCTACAGTTGTAGCGAATACGGTGAATAACACTTCATATCTATTAGAAGCTAACGTCACTCATCCATTCACTACACCTGAAGGATATTTTGACACTTTAGAACAAAAGGTACTTAGTGCTACTACAGAACATTTTTCTCTGCAGGAAAACATAGCTCATCCGTTTGTAGCACCAGTTGGCTATTTTGACCAGATTGAGGAGCAAATTTATAGTAAGACCACTGATAAAAGCACTGAATCAAATTCGCCATTCAAAACCATTTGGAGGAATTATGGGAATATTATAAGAGTAGCTGCTACCCTTGTTATAGTTGGCTTTTTAGGGCTTAGTATTTATAATAATAAAGAGGCTACTTCCAGCAGCGAAGAGTTAACTCTAGCTGAACTTAATACGGAAAGCATTTACGCTTACTTACAGGAGGAAAATCTAAGCTTGGATGATTTCAACACATTAGATGATAATGCTTTTGAAAATACCGCATTTGACCTGACTAACACAACGGATACAGAAGAATTATCTGAAGAAGAACTTTTACAACTAATTGACTTTCAATTTACTGATGAAATTTAAACCTATGAGAACCAAACTTTTACTTAGCACTTTCTTATTATTTCTCTCGGTTTTAAGCTTCGCTCAAAAGCCATCCGGACGTTCAGGGGGCAATATGGAAAGGATTAAAGCCATGAAAGTGGGTTTGATAACAGAAAAACTACAACTGACCGAGGAGCAAGCCAAGACATTCTGGCCAACTTATAATAAGTTTGAAGGTGAAAAAAGACAATTAAGCCGAACGCTGAGAGAGAAAATGAAACTCAATGCTGGACGTGAGTTAACAGAAAAAGAAGAGATTAAAAGGCAAGATGAGGTTTTTGCTCTTAAAGCAAAAGAGGTTGATTTAGCTAAGAAATATCGTCCTGAATTTTTACAATCGATTTCGGCCAAACAATATTCTGATTTAGTACTAGCAGAAAGAGAGTTTAATCAAATGCTACTTAGAGAGCTTCATGAAAGACGAAGAGAAAGAAACAACTAAGTTTATACTACTTATTAAGCTTAAATTTCAAATTCAATTTTGATAAATTGGTAGCACCTTATCAAAAACGCTCTTTAAATGAATGAAGAATACAATCAATACTATCTGACTAAATCGGAGCCAAATAAAAGCTGCCTTTTAACGCTCCGAGATATTATTCTTCTACAAGACTCAGACGTAACAGAAACCAGAAAGTATGGCATGCCATGCTTCTGTTATAAGAAAAAGATGTTCTGCTACCTCTGGACAGATAAAAAAACGGAAGAACCTTATATTCTTTTTGTAGAGGGCAAACATTTAGAACATCCTAACTTAGAAGCTGGTAAAAGAGCTCGTATGAAGACTTTTACTGTGAATCCATCAGAGGATTTACCTATAGATACCATAGAGCTCTTACTAAACCAAGCTCTAAATTTGTATAGAAATGGAATCATAGCCCTGAAATAAATCCTGTTTACCTTCAATCCAACCTAGAATAAGCATTTGACTGACCCATTTTTCACTCCATTTGATTCTAAAGATACTATTGGCGACTTGCCAAAACGCTTTACTTATCCTTTTGATTACGAAGTAAGTCCTATAAGTTTATTAGCTGTCAAACAGCTTCAAAAGCATCTCATAGAGCAAAAAGATTGGGTACATAATTTTGGACTAGTTCCTGATATGGAAGGAACCATCATTGGTAAAATGTTTGGTGTATTGGTGGTTAAAACGCAGGACGACAAAATTGGATACCTGGCTGCTTTTTCCGGTAAACTAGCTGGAGGAAATATTCACCCCAAATTTGTTCCACCCGTTTATGATGCATTGGTAGAAGGTAGTTTCCTTAACGTAGGAATGCAGGAACTTACTAGAATGGGTGATAACATCAAAAAGCTTCAAAACACCGCCTCAGCCACAGAAATTACTGCCCTTAAAGAAGCCAGAAAAAAACATTCGCAAGCACTTCAAGAAAAGCTCTTTGACCAATATGTCTTTTTAAACAAACATGGCGAGGAGAAAAGCATTAGAGAGATTTTCAAAAACAACCTGAATGGAAATCCACCTGCGGGTGCAGGAGAATGTGCTACGCCAAAACTTCTACAATATGCCTTTCAAAACAAAATGCAACCCATAGCCATGGCTGAATTTTGGTGGGGGCTATCGCCCAAATCTGACCAATGGAAACACAAACAATTTTATCCTGCTTGCGATGAAAAATGCAGGCCTATTTTGGGGCACATGTTAGATGGAATATTGGTGGAAGATGCACCGAGATAACCTTCCAAATTCATCCACTCTCAAATTTAAGAGATGAATCGTCAATACTTGTATTTTGAAAACTAAGCTTCTGCTCCAATAACAACAAAGCCCTTGCAAAAGGTCGCAAGGGCTTTAAAAGGGGTTTTATTGTAATTATTACTTATCTCAAATAAGAATTAAGCATCCATAAGGTTTTCTCTGTTTGAGAAATATAATCACTCATTAGGCTTACAGTACCTTCATCCTCTGCATCTGCTGCTAATGAAAGAATAACACGTTCTTTTTGTATCAAAGTAGAGAAGTTTTTCACCACAATCTCAATACCTTGCTTACCAACAGTAACACTTTTTTCTTCTTTAATTTCTGCCGTTTTTAGGTAATCAGAAAATGTATGTAATGGCTCTGCCTCTAAAGTCAATATACGTTCGGCTATTTCATCTACTTTAAGAATTGCGTCATTGTATAATTCTTCAAACTTCAAGTGTAATTCAAAAAACTCTCTCCCTTTTATATTCCAGTGTAATCCTCTTAAATTTTGATAAAACAACTGATAATTGGCTAATAAATCATTTAGCTTAACACTCAATTTTTCAGCTTTGTCTTTGTCTATTCCTATTAAATTCTTCATGCTTTTCTTTTTGTTTTTATAAAGGTAATTCCGATTTGATAAATTTAATGTGACTTTGGTTACTTCTCTAGCTGATTTAAATCGTTTTTACCTGAAACGGCATTTATATTTTTATTAAAAAATAGTAATTCAGTAGACCTAATTAAGTAGCACAAAAAAAGAAAGACCATAGGCTTTCTAAGCTTACGGTCTTTCCTAATAACTCCTTTTATAAAGTGGCTCTTACAAACCTAAATTAGTTCTAATAGTAGCTCTTAAAGCTACCAACTCAGGATGGTTATTAAATGATAATACTTTCAGGTCTTTTATAGCTGTGCTATTGGCCGCAGGTAAATCATGAATAACGTATTGAGCAAAGACTTCAGCAAAATCTTCAATAGGACTAGAGGCTGCATATTCTGATACAAACTTATCCTTATTGTCATTGTAAAACTGGGTGTTATTGGCATTGTTATCAAACTCTTCTACCAAGTCACTTGTCCAAAAAGTGTTATAAAAAATATTGATATATGCGTCGGTTTTAGCACATCCATCTTCTGGATAGTAGTTTGAACAACTAGCCTCTGGCGTTAATCCGTCTAATTGAGAATCATTCAAACTTAAAAGGTGCCCAAACTCATGGGTTAAGCTTTTCTGAAGGGAGCCATCATGATTATAACCGTCTTCGTACGCATAGTTAATAGCCACACCTATTTTCCACTCTGTTAAATCGTCGGTTATTTTAGCCACAAAGGCATCGCTATTCTGAGAGACGCCATTGTATAATACAAACTCTTTGATTTTAGCTAAGTATTCAGGTGTAATTACCTTTTTAGCCAATTCCCAGATTTCGTCATGTTTTTCCGTACTTAATTGGTCCTCTAAATCTGAACTAGTAACTAGAAAATCAGTCTTCTTTGTAATAGATGCACCATTTACGGTATAAAGTGTAATGGCACCGTCTTCGCCTTCAGGGTTTTGTGGAGTAATGTCATCATCCGTAGAGCATGATGTAAGAATAAAAGATGCCGCTATAAAAAGGGCTAGTAACACATTTGTGAGTCTCTGTTTTTTCATTGTTTTTATTAAATTGTTTGCTTTTTTAGCAGAGATTGAGCGGTATTTTTTAATGTTAATTGCAATAGAATATATATGTTTTTGTAAATACTTTTTTGACTGTAAATTTCGGGTAACAGTTTACCATCAAAGCGTGTAAACTCCCAGCCTATATACATTGAAAAACTAGCTAGAATACGCTAATTCCCACAGAATTGAAACACATTAGCTAATGCTTTCTAGAACTATTTTAATATTTTTGAGGAAATTGAAATCATCGCTATTCGGGAAAATATGATAAATATAATTAGGTACACAGCTTTTCTAGTTTTCGCTTCTTTCATTGGTTTTGGACAGGTATTACCAACAGAAAAATCTGAGAATCATGTTCAAATCGAAGGAACAAACATATTCATGATTCCTCCAACCGAGTTTGAATCCTCTAGCAATTTCAAAGGCTTCGCAAAACCTTTTGATCAGACGTCTATGATTATGGCAATTGAAATCCCTGGCCCATATGCTGAAATCACAAAAGGTTTTAATTCTGAAATGCTAAAAGCAAGAGGGATGGAGTTAAAAACCAAGAAAAATATCAAAGTTGATAAGTTCGATGGCTTACTAATTGAGCTCGACCAAGCTGCTAATGGTATGGTATTTTCAAAGCTTCTATTAATCTATGGTAACGAAACAAAAACCACCTTTATTAATGGTGTTTACCTTCAAGATAATACGGTTATAGGAGAGAAAATTAAAGAAAGTATACTAACTACCGTTGTAGATACAAATTTGGAAACCAATCCGAGAGACGCCTTAAACTACACCATAGATGAGGGTGTTAGCACATTAAAACTTCACTCTGTGATGGGAAATGCAATACTTTTTAACAGAGACCTAAAAACACCTACCGAAAGCCCTGACAAGGCGACACTAATTGTTGACAAGTCTTTTGCTAAAATGGCAATCGAGGATAAGAAATCGTTTTGCATCTCAAGGCTAAAAGAATACCCTGAAGATTATACAGTTATTGAAGCCAAAGGAGTCCGTAATATTAAAATAGACGAGCTCAGCGGTTTCGGACTTTTTGCCCAAACTAGCGATGATAGCAATGACGAAATGTACCAAGTCATTCTGTTTGATTCAGACAATACCTATTACATTTTTGTGGCTAATTATTTAGCCAGTAGTAAAGAAACCTTAACAGAAATTCAAAGTATTATCAAAACCTTTAAAAGGAAGAAGTAAGATTCCTCCATTTATAATGTTCGTTTTATCTCTTAGAAAGCTCTTTGGCCTTACTAATCAAAGCTTCTAAGGTTTTAGACTCTTCCGTATTTGGCATTACTAAAGGTGCTCTTACGTCACCAGCACTCTGGCCAATCAGCTTTGCTCCTTCTTTGATAAGGCTAACGGCATAACCAGATTTTTTGCTTCTAAGATTCACAAAAGGAATAAAGAACTCTTTGATAATTTGAGTGACTATTTCCTTTTCTCCAGCACGCAGAGCTTTGTAAAAACGAATGGCCAAATCTGGCACAAAGTTAAAAACCGCCGAAGAATAGGTATTGACACCAATGGCCAAATAAGCTTCTGAAATAATCTCGGCAGTGGGCACACCACCAATATAAACCAGCCTATCCCCTACTGTTTTGATAATATCATTCAGCTCCTGCATATTTCCAGTGCCGTCTTTTAGCCCAATAAAATTCTCACACTTATCAGCCAGCTCTTTTATTTCTGGTGCAGATAAAATACCGTTTCCTCTGTTATAGTAAATCACAGGCAATGAAGTATTGTTCATTATTGTTTCGGCATACTTCACCAAACCATCTTTAGGACATCCTGTCAAATAAGGTGGCATTAGTAAAAGTGCATGCATTCCTGCATCTTTTGCCATTTTTGCAAATTCTATAGCCTCAGGAATACTTCTGCCTACACTAGAAATTACGGGCAAACGCTCCCCTACTACCTTGGCTGCACTTTGAATTATTTGACCATATTCTTCTTTTGATAAAGAGAAAAACTCCCCAGTTCCGCCTGCTACAAAAACAGATGAAATCTCTTTTGAGCTAAACCATTCCAGTCTGTTTTCATAAGACTTTTGGTCAAAATTCCCTGCGGAATCCATGTCAGTAATTGGAAACGATAAAAGGCCATTGCCTAGGGCGTCAATAATTTTCTGTAAGTTCATCAGTATTTTATGTTAACGGACCTGGGTTGAAAAGTACCAAGTCATTATGTAATTCTAATTTGTCGGCTGCCACCTGCATTTTACCGCTGGCCACATCCAAAATCATTTTAAAAAGCTCCCAGCCCATCTCTTCAATAGATTTGGCTCCAGTAGCTATTTCTCCTGCATCTAAATCTATAAGGTCAAACCACCTTTTACTCAAAACAGAGTTGGTACTAACTTTAATAACAGGAACTTCTGCAAGTCCATAAGGAGTACCTCTTCCGGTCATAAATACGTGCATATTCATTCCTGAAGCTAGCTGCAATGTTCCACAAACAAAATCCCCTGCGGGCGTAGCCGCAAAGTTTAGCCCCTTCTTTCTTATTTTTTCACCTGGCCCTAAAACATCAACAATGGGCGAAGTACCCGACTTCACAATTGAGCCTAATGCCTTCTCTACTATGGTGCTCAATCCGCCTCGTTTATTCCCTGGCGATGTGTTGGCACTTCTGTCTGCTTGCCCTAGTTTTAAATAATCGTCATACCACAGCATTTCTCTTTTTAAGGCATCAGCTACCTCTTCATCCACAGCTCTTGGAATCAGTAAATGTATGGCGTCTCGCACTTCTGTTACTTCCGAAAACATCACACTACCACCAGCTCTTACTATAAGGTCCGCTGCAAAACCTGCGGCAGGGTTAGCCGTAATTCCAGAAAATGCATCACTACCGCCACACTGCATTCCCACCACCAAATCAGAAGCTGGGCAGGTCACCCTTTTCCTTTCATTTAAGGCTTCTAAATGCTTTTCAGCCAAACTCATCACATCATCCACGATAGCCATGAAGCCTTCGTTAGATTCACTTTGCATGTAAAATATGGATGTATCGTCACTAGCATTATTGACAATACTTTCAGGCCTTAATTTTTCACAGCCAAGGCCTATCACCAAAGCGTGACCACCAAAATTTGGGTTTAAAGCTATATTTTTCAATGTCCTTATAGGCACAATAGCCCCTGGAGCATTGATAGCCACACCACATCCGTAAGAATGATTGAGCCCTACTACCCCATCTACATTTGGGTATTTTGGTAGTAACTCCTTCTTTATTTTTTTGACTACAAATTCTGTTAAACCCGCCACACACTGAACGCTGTTCGAAATGGCAAGTAAATTTTTAGTTCCTACACTTCCGTCATTGTTTTTGTAACCCTCAAAAGTGTATCCTTCCAAAGGTTCTGTTTTTTGAACCGTCGGTTTTACATATAAAATACTATCTAAATCAGGCGGAACAGGAAGCGAAATTTTATGTTCATTTACCCATTGTCCTGCTTTAATATCATCGTCTGCGGTTGCTATTTTTTGACCGTATCTGATGATGCTCTCGCCTTTTAATATATCTGTTATGGCTACTTTATGACCCATTGGAATATACTCTTGCACTATCAGTTCATCGTCTAATGTTGTACCTTTCTGGAGCCCTTTAGCATGCGGGACTACAGCTACATTATCCAAATCAGATAATTTAATTACGAGTATTTCAGATTTCATTTATGCAAACGGAAATAGGGTTGACAAAATCATAATAGACACTAAACCGGCTAAAGCCATGACCATAAGTAAGGCGGAAAAATGCCTCAGAGTCTCTTTTACTTCCATGCCACTCATTTCGGTAATTATCCAAAAAGCACTATCATTCATCCAGGCAAATATTTTAGAACCACAGCCTATAGCTAAAGCTAAATATACAGGATGAAAGGCCAGTTCAGCATTAACCACACCACTCATTACGCCCATGGCGGTAATCATGGCCACCGTGGCAGAACCCTGTGCAGACCTAACCAGAGCCGTGATAACAAAGGCCATTGGCAATAATGCCACTTGATAATTAGATGCCATAGCTCCTATTTGAGAGCCTATTCCGGTTTGTTGTAACATTTGACCGAAGGCTCCTCCTGCCGATGTTATCAGAATAATCATTCCGGCACTAGTTAAGGCTTCCGTAATATATTTCTTAAACAAACTTTGGTCGCCCAGGTGTTTCCATAAAATTACTAATGATAAAATGGCGGCAATAAATAAGGCAATATTAGCATCACCGATAGTCTCAAATACTCTTTGGGCAAGGCTACCTTTTTTTAACCAAACCGATGAAAAGGTATTGCCAGTTATTAAAACCAAAGGAAGAATAACAGGCAATAGCGACCAAGCTAAAGATGGAAGTTCTGAGGTAGACTTTAAAGAAAATTTCTCCAACTCTTTCACACTGATATCTGCCGTGTCTCTCATTGGCAAATCCCACCGTTTATTTGCCCAGAGGGCGTACAAATAACCTGCAAAAACGGTTATGGAACCTATAACCAAACCTCCTATAATCATTGCTCCTAGGTCAATACCCATTTCTTCTGCCACAAATAATGGCCCTGGAGTGGGTGGAATAAGCGAATGTGCCATGACACCACCTGCAATGATGGTCATTAAATAAAGACTGAATTTACGCGGCTCACGAATGGTCAATGTTTTGACCAAAGGTATCATCAGGTAAAACACAGTGTCAAAAAATACAGGAATAGCCAAAGTAAAACTGCCTGAAAGTAAAGCTAGCGAGGTATTCTTTTTGCCAAATAGGTTTAACAAACCCCTTATAATTCGGTCTGCAGCCCCGCTTCGCATAAGTGATGTACCTATGATGGACGCTAAAGCAATCAGAATTCCGATTTTAGCACTGGTATTACCGAAGGCTATGGCAAGCCGTTTACCTACGGTCAAATTTGTAAGTGAAGTAATTTCTGCCGCAGACATGCCTTTTTGCTCCCCAAAGGCCATTATCATTTCTGGCGTGGTAAGTAAGGCCGTAAGAAGAGCCGCAATTAAAAGAGAGACAGCAGCATGAAGTTTTAAACGAATGATACAAAAAAGTACCACCGCAGTGGCTATCAAAATAATAAAGATAGAGCTCATGCTACAGTTTTTTATTTATCGAGTTCTAACGAAGCCAAAATAAAAGGGCCCAATGCGTGAATGTCATTTACCAACATGGGCTCACTAATATAGTAATCATAAGTGCCATTTCTATAAGGGTCGCCACCCAAACCTGCACTTTGACATACCTGCTTAATATTGACCATGCCGTCTTCTTCTACTTCTATCAAGTCATGAATTATTCCATCATAAGCCTTTTCTGCTGCTACCAAAAAAGATTCATCTATATAGCCTTGATGAGCAGCTCTAGCAAAAGCATAAGTAATCATAGCTGAACCAGAGGCTTCTAAATAGTTTCCTGCTTTTTCAGGCTCCGTAGGCACTTGGTACCAGAGTCCAGTTTCTTCATCCTGAAAGTTTCTAAGGCTACCGGAAAAGTCATTTAAATAAGTAATTAGACTATCCCTTTTAGGGTAATCTTCTGGTAGAATGTCAATAACATCTACCAATGCCATGGCATACCACCCAAGCGACCTAAGCCAAAACTCAGGAGAGCGTCCCGTTTCTTTATCCGCCCAATCCATTTGTCTGCTTTCATCCCAACCATGGTAAAAAAGCCCTGTTTCTTCGTCTTTAAGGTTTGTTTGAATTTCATCAAACTGATGAATTACATCATCTAGCTTATCGCCATGCTCATACATCACATTATACTTGGCATAAAATGGTGCTCCCATGTAAAGACCATCTAGCCACATCTGATAAGGGTATATTTTTTTATGCCAAAAGCCACCAGAATTAGTACGAGGATGTGTCTCAAGTTGCTTTCTAAGTGTGTCTATTGCATCACGATACCGCTTGTCTTCTGATTTATCATCCATGTAGAACAAGTACTTCCCGGCATTAATATTATCGATGTTATAACTGCCTAAATTGTATTCCAAAATAATCCCATTCTCGTCAATAAGTTTATCAGCAAAATCACGCATGTAATCAAAGTATATTTCTTTATTGGTTTCTTCATGAAGACGCTCTAGTGAGCTCATCAATAAACCGGTCTTATAATTCCATTTCGTTTTTTGTTTGCTTACTAAAGTTCTTGGGTCTGGGTTTCTGTTTAGGATAGAAATGGCCATTCTTTCCGACCATTTAAGCTCATTTGAGATTTCTATTTTCTCTTGTTTCTCTTCTGATTCAGTTTGACATGCGGTAAAAAGAACAGTGGCTGAAAAAATTAAGAGACTTGTGTTAAGTTTAAACATGACCTACAATTAAAAAAAAATGAATAAAAGTTTGTGTGGATTTGTATTGAGAACGACTTAATAAAATGTTTAAAACATAACGAAGGCACCCATTATTCAATATGACTAACAAGCACCTTCGCCATAAACCTTAAACTGTATATGTAAGAAATTAGGTAAAAAGGTAGAGCATACTGCATCTACGCTGATACAATTTTAACCCTGAAGATTGTATTCTAATAACAAAAAAGTGGATTAATTAACGCAATCGTTATCGGGAACGATGCCGAAAGACTTATAGTCTTTTTTACCATCCCAAAAACATCTACTATTACATCATGATATAGATTACGCAAAAGCCATACGTTTTCACTCTAAACAGCTTGACACATTTAGGGTGAGATGGTATTTTCTAAAAAAACTATAACTAGAACCTCCCTAATACAAAGCTTCTCAAAAGCTAAGTTTAACGTCTATAATCACTAGGTAATTGTCAAATACCATCGGTATACATCGCATACTCTTTCACTCCTTTTGTGGTGAGGTAAGGATAAAGAGCCTGCCTTATCATTTCTAAATACTCATTCAGCATACTTTCTTCCAATTTCTCTTTTTCAATTTCAGCTGAAGCTATCCAGAAATCGCCAAAAATTTGTATTCGTTTATAGAGGTTGCTAAATTCATTTGGTAGTTGTTCTTCACGCATTAGCTCCGCTCCCACCATAGCTTCAAACAAGCCAATCATTTGTGATTTTCTAATGTTTAAAAGCCCTTTGTAGTGTATTTTTATAGCATCATGATCTCGAATTATTTGAGAAAAATCAAGAAAGAAAAAACGGTATCTAAAAGCACTTTTCATAAAAGCCGCCGACATGGCAAAAATTTGCGATAAGCCCACTTGGGAACTATCTATTCCAGCCATGCCAGCGTCCATATCTTTTACCAGCCGGTAATACAGAGTTTCAATAATATCTTCTCGTTTTTTGAAATGATAATTCAAATTACCTTGGCTAATTTTCATTTCTTTTGCAATGGTACGAAGCGTAACTTGTGACAAGCCTTCTGTATTGAATAAACGCAAGGCTGTATCCACTATTTTTTCGCTTGTCTTTTTCATACTTCAAAGATAAATAAATTAGTAAACTTGACCTAATGTTTCATTATTAGTACATTTGACCTAAAATATAAAAATTGACCATGCATTATTCAAAAGTTAGTTTTAAAGTTGCTTGTTGGGCATTCATTCTCGTCGGTATTGGCCATACTGCTACAGACTTATTCGGCCCTAAATCTCCAGAATTAATTCACCTAGGAGAAACAATGAAAGCTTTTACTTTAAATTTAGCAGGAACAGAAACCACTGTATTCTCTCTTCAGCAAGGTTTTAGCTTGATGATGGGTCTTTTACTTTTTGCTTTCGGTTTACTTAATCTCACGTTATTAAAGAATCTTAAAGAACCTCCGATTCCTAGAAACATTTTATGGCTAAACATATGCATATCTTTCATATGCACAGCATTGTCAATTAAGTACTTTTTTACGGTTCCCATTGCTTTTACAGGAATCTCATTCTTAGCTTTTACCTTTTCATTATTAAAGCAAAAAGTCTCCTAAATTTTGGCATACATTTTATGCAACATTTTAAGGTGCAATCCGTCACATTCTATGAGCTGATATTTTTGATTACTTGCAATTTCATCTATCTAAAAAGGCCCTAAACAATATTTAATTAAATATGACAACCCTTTACTTCCGTAAAATCCGATTGAAACCCTCTTTTCTTAAAACGCTCATTGTACTATTTTCAGTACTAAATATTGGCTTACTTAAAGCACAAGAAAGCTATCAAATAACATCTCAGCAAGACCGATTGACTCAATACTCAGGAGAATGGTATAGCTCTTTACATCCTGGCACTGACAGTCTCTCAAGTTTCCCTAACATAAAAATGGTGAGCGAATTAAAGCTTAATGGCCAAAGCTTAGGCGTAGAGGTTTTTCAGAAAAAAGACGGTAAATATGTTTCCACCTTGTTTGAATTAATAGCCTACGATGGCTCAAAAGATAACATTCGTGCTTTTGGCAAGAATAGCCGTGGAGAAATGTTTATCGGAGAAGGTGAGTTTCAAAGCAGCAGTAACTGGACCATGCAGGACAAAGATTTGGACGGAAATAATACCATGCGTGTCAGTTTCACTTTCAATAGCTATACCGATGTAGTGGTAGAGGGTTTTGATAACGCTAACAAAAGCCTTTGGAAAACGAGATACGTCAAACAAAACCCAAAGGATAAAGACATTGGAATTCAGCTAGTGTCTGTTCATAAAGATATGCAGGCCAATCCTCAAAAAACACTGCAAGAGCTGGGTAGGATGGGCTACAGCTATGTGGAAACTTTTGTTTACTCAAAAGGCTTGTTTTACGGCATGTCCCCTTCTGCCTTTAGAACTTTGGTAGAAGACACAGGAATGAAGTTTTTGGGCTCTATGACCTTCTATAATTTGCCAAGTGATGATGACATGACAGAAGCCATCAAATGGTGGGAAAAGTGCATTGAGGACCACAAAAAAGCAGGTGTTAAATACTTATCAACCTCTAACAACAAAATAAAGGAGATTAAAGACAAAAGCGAGCTGAAGCGATATACCGACTACTATAACATGGTAGGTAAACTCTGTGCTGAAAACGACATGGAATTCATTTTTCACAATCACGCAGACGAATTTTTATATGTAGATGGCGAGCGAGTTTATGATTATTTCTTAGAACATACCAATCCTGATTATGTTCATTTTCAAGCTGATTTGTATTGGATGAAAGTGGGTGGCGTAGAACCCATTGATTATTTCAATAAATACCCTAATAGGTTTATAAGTTGGCACATAAAAGACTACAAAGAATTGGGCCAAAGCGGCAAAATTGATTTCGAAGAAATATTTAAATATGATGAAAAAGCCGGTTTAAAGTATATAATTGCAGAGGTAGAAGACTATAATTACCCACCACTTTATAGTGTCAAATTAGCTTGGGAATACCTTTATCATAAAATTCTTGAGTAGATTGGCGAGCAAAGTAGCTGCTTAGGACAGCCAAAAAGAAAAAATCAACAAATTGACATTAGAAACAAGTAAGCACAGCTACCTATATTCTTTTAAATACGACATCCATCATACGGAATTAAGTAAGTTAGAGTCAAGACAGTTATTTGGGAAAGAAGCAGATGGCAAAGTCCTGTTTTCTGATAGAAAAATAGACCCTAGTATCAGTCCATTTATAAAAGGTAGATTGGACATCATTCTATCTGCCCATAGTTACGCTGCACTCTTAGAAAAAGTCAAAATCGAGAATATCCGTGTAGAAGGCTTTAATGTAGATTATTTGATTCTAGATGGTGACTCTACACATTTTACGGAGAGGCGTACCAAACAAAACGACATAGGGCACTGCATAGAAGGTGAACCGGATTTTGAAAACCCCACCATAACTTATGCCCTAGGAATAAGTGAAAATGTATGGTACTTCGGCATTTTAGAAAAGCATCAAATTGGCTGGCATGAGCATAAGAAAAAGCCATGTTCTTTTAGTAACTCCATCAATATGGATATTGCTAAAACCCTTGTAAGCATAGCTTCCAAAGGCATTAAAACCAATACGCTTTTAGACGGCTGCTGCGGTGTGGGCACAGCCATGTTAGAAGCCTGCTTTTCTGGATTTAATATAGAAGGCTGCGATATAAATTATAAAGCCGTTAAACACAGCAGAGAAAACTTAGAATACTATAATTATACAGCCAAAGTACATTGCTCCGACATAAAGGAACTTGACCAACAATACGACGCAGTAATCATTGACCTACCATATAATTTATACTCCTACTCTGATGATAGCATCATCACAAACATCATAGAGTCAGCAGCTAAACTAAGCGAGCGAGTAATCATTGTCTCTATTTTAGATATAGAATCCAAAATCAACAAGTTAGGATTAGAAGTCGCTGATTTCTGCACAGTAGATAAAAAAGGGAAATCAAAATTCACACGGAGCATTTGGGTTTGTGAGCGGGAGGGTTGAAATACTCCTAAGCCCTCCTTAAAGTACTATTCTTCTTTTCTGGCGACAGAAAAGAAGAATAGTACGTTTTGGGAAATGTAAGAGGGTCTCGACTATCGCCTTTAGATTAGCACTTAGAAATCTTGTAGAGTAAATAGGATAAATTTACGACGGTAATTTGTCCTAAGTGGGAAGCAGGAGTAACCTATTCGACTGTGTGAGAATTAACTCAGGCTGAGATCAAGGCCCTGCTTCCCTCACTCTAATCAACGCTATTTAGCTATCAAGGAATCGTTGGTAGACGATCAACCTAATAAAGGCTTTCGCAGATTTGAGTTTTACTTAGGCCAAGTTTTCTTTCATTTCAAAATTAAAGGAAAATGACGAATGCAATTAAAAAAGATTATAATTTATTCATTGGTATTGATGTGTCAAAAGTGGTTTTTGATGTTGGAGTGGTAAACAATGCTGGTGTTAGACTTGGCCACAAAAAGTTTAAAAATGATGCTTTTGGATTTGAATCCTGTCTTGAATGGCTAGGCGAGTTTTACTCAGAAGGTGAAGTTCTATTTTGTATGGAACACACTGGAGTTTATAGTAGACTCTTAGGAATGTTCATTCAAGACAAGGGCTTTGACTTATGTATGGAATCAGGCTACGTTATCAAAAGGGCTGGTGGCATTGTAAAAGGGAAAAGTGACAAAATAGACTCCTTCAGAATCGCTGAGTATGCTCTAGGCAATAGATTTAAACTAAAGCTAGCCGAACTTTATGATAAGCGGCTTATTGAGTTACATGACCTTTTAACCACTAGAACCAGGCTTAAAACAAGCTTAAGAGCTCTCACCACACCATTAGGAGAATTGAAAAACTACGGTGGGGAAGAGAATTATAAACTTGTAGAAAAAGGGTGTAAAGAAGCTATTGAAGGATTAAAGAAGTCAATAAAAGACATTGATAAAATTATAGACGAATTGATAGAGAAAACTTCTGGACTTAAAGAAAGAGTAGAGCTGGTTACAAGTGTAAAAGGCATAGGTAAAGTGGTCTGCCTATGGATGATAGTATATACAAGGAACTTCACTGAAAATACCAATGCTAGAAAGTTTGCCTCATTAGTTGGCATCGCTCCATTCGAAGAAATTTCAGGCAGTTCTGTAAGAAGAGGAAGCCATGTTAGCAACCATGCACATCGCTTCTTAAAGGGGTTACTCCATGCTTCAGCTATGACAGCAATAAAGAATAGTCCAAGAATCAAAGACTATCATACCAAGAAAAAGAAAGAAGGAAAAAAGGGCTTTGTTGTTATGAACAATATTAAAAATAAAATGGTACAAACTGTCTTTGCAGTTGTAAGGTCCGGGATTCCTTACGACGAAGATTTTATTCATCAAAAAGCAGCTTAAATACTTGGAAGTATCTTAGCTATCTCGACCTGACAATGGAAAGACCCACTGATAAGGTCTTCTACATGCTTACCCCCCTTACTTCAAAACCCCTAAATACCTCGCCATCCAATAAGGCAATAGGTATTCATCACCTGCTAAAATAGAAGTTCCCGGGCTTCCGCCGTCTAATCTAAATGGGTTTGCATTATGTCTGTGCGTTCTTCTTTCTCCTGGTGTAAGCAGTACTTCTGTGGTTTGCCCTCTGAAGTTTGGCGGTAATAGTTTAAGGTCTTTTCTGTGCGAGTTTTTTACCACGTACTCCATTTGGTCTAGCCCAAATTCACGCAAATGCCAGAAAACATCTTCTGTGTTTATTTTACCAGAAGTACCATAGGTTAATAAATTCCATGCGGCATTTCTTTCTGGCAATTCCACTTCCCAGTGCTCATCAATAATCCAAGCATACTTCTTTTTCAAGTCATCATTGAGAGCATAATGATACATAGGCCAGTAGGTCAAAAATGCCATTTCATCATCCGAATGATTCCAAGAATCTCCCATGGTATACTCCATATAAGGAATAGAGTCGGCACGCATTTCCTTCAAGCTTGCCATCATATTTTCCAGATAGCCGTACTCGTCTATCATCTTATACATCTCTGTTTTGAAAATCTCTTTACCCGTAAGCTTATAAGCCAGCTGTAATCCAGTAATTAAGTGCGTACTATTAAGCTTTCTGTCATACACATGCTTTGGATACATTTCTACATATTCAGGGTCCCATCTACCCCATGTAGTTGGTTTGCCGTCATGGTCTATAAATTTATAGTCGTTGGTAATAATATGCGTCATAATGGCATCTATAAAGTTTGCCACACGCTGTTTTTCTTCTTTAGATTCCGACACAAACTGGTCCATCACAGAAGCCACAAAAAGGTAAGCAATGTACTCATCAGAGCTTGTGGTTCCTTTCCATTCCCAACCTTCCTCTTGAGACATTCGCCATCTGTCCAAATCAGATACTTTAAAACCTTCACGCTCAAAAGTTCTAGCAGGAAAACCTTCAATAGGGTTAATGTCAATAATTCTTTCAAAAGGAGCAAAAGACTCCCAAGCATACCTTTTAGCCTCTTTCTCCTTTGTGGTGGCATACCTAAAAGCCTGACTTCCTAAGTAAAATGAGGTCCAAAGTCCGTCATTATCATGGTCAATAATATGCTCAGAACTAAAATCATAAGGCGTGGTAAGGCGTGGAGCACACACAAAACCATAACGTAAAAAGTGTTTTCTGATACGGTCTTGGAAAAACGTAGCCTTATCGGCCAAAGTCATGGAAGCCGCATTGATTTGGTTCAAACCATCTGAGGTCAAAAGAAAGACATTTCCTTTGCTATCTATGTCCATATCAATGACCTCATCCCTATTCAGCCATCTTTTTGACGCAAAATATCGGTAACGGTCTGTTTCTTTTGTAAAAGCTCCCTGTGCTGTCGCAAACCATAAACCTTTATCTGAGCTTATTGCCAAATCTGTAATATTGACCACAGGCAAGGCACTTTCTAGTTTCTGTATTGATTTACCCGAAGGGTCAATACTTAAATAACCCTTATCGGTACCTACATAAATTTGTTTTCCATCAAAGGTCAAACTGGCAATACCGCCACCAGTGTAAATTTTCTGCCAAGATTTTGTTCCTAATTTATAAATCGCGGTTTTGGAGTGAGCGTAAAAACCACCATTGAAAGCATAAAGCTTTGTTAGCTGCTCTGGCGTAGTAAAATCGTTCTTTTTGACATTACCGTCATATAGTGTAGCGTGTTTATCTGCCAATAATAAAACCTCACCCGCGGCATTTACAGCCATTAGTTTATAGGCCTTTGTTTTATCAAACTTTACTCCTATTCGCCCTGCAAAAGCGTTTGACAAAAAGCCATCTTGATATAAGTAATACAGCTCACCAGATGTTTCTCTGGTAGTAATATCAAGAGCAGTTTTGAAAGCAATTGATGCGTAGCTATTGTCTTTTGCCACCTGATTATCAGGAAATTCCTTAAAAACACCTTTATCGGTCAAAATATAAACCGCGTCATTATAATCCACCACCAATTTCTTTGGCGTAGCCGCCAAAAACTCTTCTGAAACGTTATACTTAACAGATAGGTATTGTTTAAATGGTTTGTCTTCTTGCTGTCCTAAAACAGCGAAACAGCTAGACAAAAAAAGTGCGAGCAATAAGGAAATTCTCATAGCAATTTGATTTTAATATTTCTGTCGTTTTCTAGTGATGTAAACCCTCTGCTTTAAGGGCGGAAATCATTTTTTCTGGTTGGTCAGTTTGCAAAACATTAGCTCCATTTTTAAGGAAGTCCATTAAACGTTTACTACTTCCATTGGTCAATGATTTATCAACGTCGCCAAAGGCATTAATCCAAACCTTGATATTTTTAGCTTTCAAATCGTCCACCAAAGCCTTTGTGTAAAAACTAGGGTCTATATGGACTATAACCGGGTCAAAAATGCGAATGGCCTTAGCTACTTCTTTGTCAGAATGTGTTCTAGGCATCAAATACAAACTTGGGTCTATTCTCTTAATCTTCTTCAAAACACCATAATCACTATCAAAAAAGAAAACCTGCGACTGCATGCTAGATTTTTGAACCTCTGCTATTACCGGCTTAATGTTTTTCAATTTCAAATCTAAGTCAATCAGAATATGCCCTTTGGCCAATTGAAAAACCTCCTCTAATGTTGGGATTTGATGCTCACTTAATGTGCCATCCACATTTTTTAAACGAAGCATTCTTAATTCTTCAAACGTATAGTTTTCTAGCCTTCCTGTACCGTTGGTAGTACGGTCTATGGTGCCATCATGCATAAGCATAGGAATACCATCTTTTGAGGTTTTAATGTCAATTTCTATAATATCGATTCCCTCTCTAATGGCGTTTTCTACGGCAAGAAGGGAGTTTTCTGGAGCAAAATTATGAGCGGCTCTATGAGCTGCTACCAAGACTTTTGAGGCATCTTGAGCAAAAAAAGCTTCTTGAAGATAGTCCTGGGCTATGGCCACAGGACTAACTAAAAAGAAGAACAATACTGATTTTGCTAAATGTTTAATTTTCATAGTTAAGTATAAGGTTGAGAAGGCTATTAATAAGTTTTCATGACTATAAAGCCGCTCTCTTTTTTCGGTTGAATATATGTTGTAGTCTATTCTTTAATGTGTCTCCTTTCTGGTGTGTCTGGAATTTGATTTATAATGCTATTTGGCTCATTGCCGTTTTTCTTTAAAATAAAAGAATCATAAAGGTCTCCTCTGCCCGTAAAGGCTTTGTAATGAACTAAGTCTTCAGCCACTGTAATTACCTGAAAAAGCTGCGTATTTTCGGCTTTACGTTGCATCCAACTTTCCTCATAAGTCATGTCGTACATTTTAGGACCACTTACCGAAACCACATACATGGTTCCACTATTTTTTTCCCTTACTGATGCTCCTGTAGTTACATTATTGGCAGTTCCCCTTCCATAAGCATGGTCATGGCCTTGCAAAACCAAATCGACTTTGTGCTTATCAAAAATAGGTTTGAAAGTATCTCTTAGTTTAACATTGTCTCTATTTGGCTTGGTAGAGTAGATAGGGTAATGAAACGTAATTACTGTCCACTTTTTAGGATTATATGTCAAAACCGAATCTAACCATTCCGCCTGGGCCTTTCTATAAAAAACAGACTCGTCTATTTGCTCAGCATCTAATGAAATCACCTTCATTTCTGGGTAATTTATTTCATAATTGGTCTCTTCTAAGCCCGGAACACCGTTTTGTGGCAAATTAAACTGTGGTCTCCACTGCGGAGAAAGCTTTACATTTTTGTACTCATGGTTTCCTGGTGTCATAATACTAGGAACTTGCGAATGGATAAAACCACCTGCATGAAACCACTCTCCCCATTCCACATCTCTATCATGCCTATTTATCAAATCACCTGCATGTAATAAAAAATCCATCTGTGGCATGGTGTGGTAAGCCTCTCTAATGATTCTAGACCACATCGACTTCACATCATTTTGAGCATCGCCAAAATACACGAAAGAAATAGGCGAATCTTTACCCGGCATACTTACCTGAAACCACTCACTCCAGCTTCCGCCTCCTCCTACTCTATACACGTACTTTTGACCAGGTTCTAAGTTTTCGATTATACCTGAATGGTAATTTGCTTTTACTATAGGCTCTTCTTCACGAGCTACTGTTAAGCTTTCCGTTATGGCCTTAATGCGATTAGGATTTTGTCTAAACTCAGGACCATGTGATGCCTTTGCATATTCGATAAAACCTTCTGTAACATTTAAAGAGGTACGCCAGTTAACCGCAACCGATGTTAGTGGATTTTCAGTAAGGTTTAAGATGATTCTGTCAGGAACATTGCTAGGAAAAAGCAATTTATGATCAGGATACTGTCTCATCAATGAATCTAGATGAGCGTAGCCATGACTATGTTTATCACCACCATGAGAATGCTCTACTTTTTGAGCAAAAACTGGACTTAGAATCGAACAAAGAAAAAGCGTACAAAGCACTAATTTAAAGCACCTTAACTTATCTTTAAGTTTCATATTATAGGTTTGATTTATTAAAATAGATTAGTATTTTTGTTCAAGTTCTTACCTCGAATATTTCCTGATATTCACCTTTAAGACTTTTAGTTTATAAAAATGGACTATTCAGTTTTAAAAGTATTTCAAAAAAACATCCTATTTCACAATTGGCGAAAGCCAATTTTTAATCTTTTATCAATGAGAACTAAATCAATTATTTTCTTATTTCTGGCTTCATGCCTAGTTTTTCAATCCTGCAGAAAAGAACCTGCACAGGTAGTAGTTAATTCTAAAAATGCTTTAGAAACCTATGTTGCTAAACCCGACACTGCGTTTCAATGGTCGGTTACAGATAGTTTTGAACTGGAAGGTATCAAAGGCTACCAACTTATCATGACATCGCAAGTATGGCAAGGCATTACTTGGAAACATCAACTAACCGTTTTTGTACCTACGGAAGTAGATTATACCAGCTCTCTTCTTTTCATTTCAGGAGGAAAAAATGAAAACTCAGAACCACACCTTAGAAGTAATACCGACGACCTAGCCACAGGTTTGGCGAGCATTGCTCTTAAAAACAAAGCGGTGGTTTCTTTATTAAGACAAACGCCTAACCAACCTCTTTATGGCGACCTAACCGAAGATGCTTTAATATCTTATACCCTACATAATTTCAAAAAAGACGGAAACTACGAATGGCCACTTCTTTTCCCTATGGTTAAAAGTGCTGTAAGAGGTATGGATGCCGTGCAGGAGTTTGGACAGCAAAACTTAAACAAGAAGATAGAAAAATTCACTATCTCAGGACTTTCAAAAAGAGGATGGACTACATGGCTTACGGGCTCTCAAGATAGCAGAGTAGAAGCTATAGGGCCAATGGTTATAGATGTGCTAAACATGCCAGTAAGTTTACAATATCAAATTTCTACTTGGAACGATTACAGCATCGAAATTCAGGACTATGTAGCTCTTGAAATACCTCAATCTATGGCTTCTGATACAGGTGCTTATTTAGTAGACATGATTGACCCATATTCTTACAGAAAGAAACTAGACATGCCTAAGATGATTTTCATTGGCACAAACGACCCATACTGGCCGATAGACGCGATGAAAAATTATTATGACAGCATCCCTGGTGAAAACTATATTCATATTGTGGCAAACGCTGGTCATGACTTAGCAGGTGGAGAGCAAGCACTTGAAGCTTTAGGTGCCTTTTTTGGAAATACTATTCAAAAGAATGCATATCCTAAATGTACATGGACTACCGAAGCAACTGATAAGGGATTAGCGATAAACGTAAAAACCTCCGCAGACAAATTAGTAGATGTTATTGTGTGGACTGCAAATTCAGATGACCGTGACTTTAGAGATGACGAATGGACTTCTAAGAGCCTTGGCATTAAAAACGTGGAGAGTGTTGATGTACTTGAGAGTTATGCGAAAAGTGCTTTCAAAGCCCAGTATATTGATTTACAATACCAAGATGCTAATGGCGGAACTTTCACTGAAAGTACTAGAACCTTCGTAACAAATGCCTCCGAATTACTTTAATTAGATAGGTATAGATTTTGATTTTATGCAAGGAGTTAAACTCCTTGCTAACAATATCTCTCCCCAATGGGGTCTTATGCAAAAGCCGTCTCAAATTTGAGATGGCTTTTATTTTTCGATTAAATCAATTGCAAATAAGCAATATTATGGAAGGCTTATCCCTTCTATAAATAGGTTTTATTTGATGCCCTAACTACGGCTTTCTATTAAGATTCAAACGTTGGATTGGAACAAAAAATAATGACCGCAAAAGCGGCCATCATTAAAGTTAAACTTAGTATGTCAAATAACTTTTACCAAGGTTTTCCTGTTCCTTGAAGAACCCAAAACTTAGCCCAAGGACTATTCTTTCCATCAGCCTGTGTGTAGGAGGTTTCTTCTAATTTATTGACCGCATTAGTAGCGTTTTCTTCGTTAAGCATAAGCTCATCTTGCATGTAGTAAAACCTTAATGGCAATACTTCTCTTTTGGCCGCAGGCCCAGCAGAAAGTACAGGATAACCCGTTCTTCTGTAATCAAACCAAGCTTCCGTAGTGGCTGTCCAGCTTGCTATCCATTTTTGGGAAATAATTTGCTCTTCTTGATCATCTACAGAAGCAGAAGCTTTGTAGGCTGCATCACCAGAAATGTAGCTATCATACGAATTTGCCACACCCCAAGTATTTAAAGATTGTCTTACACCTTCTTCATAATAAGTCTTAGCATTTTGACCTACATTCCAGCCTTTTAAAGCTGCTTCTGCCAGTATGAAGTTAACCTCCGCCGCTGAGCATAACCTTGCTTTTAAAAGTGGGTCGCTTGCCTTAGAATAAACCTCACTTAAGAAAGAAACGTGAGGGTTATATGAAAGCTGACCTGGTGTAGGGTTTAAGTTATAACTAGAAGGCAAAGCAGATACAGAAGGTGGTAAACCTACATACTCTGGGTCTGTATTAACCTGTCCTGCTATAAACTTGTCAGAAGAAATATACCTTACGCCATCTTTCACCTCATCAGAACCCGCTGGCAATGTTTCATCCACCACTATTGGAACTTCTATTTTAGCTGCCCAAACCTCAATTCTTGGGTCGTTTAAGTTTTGAAGCTTTTCTAGTAAAGTAGCACACATTTTAATTCTTCTGTAATCACTTCCTGAGCTTGAATCAAAAACTGAATTCGAAGGCCATGAGTTATTAGAGCCAGTACCTACGTAATCCATAGTGGCATCATCTTCCGAACTTAAGATAAGAGGGTATTTTGATGGGTCAGATAAAAGTCTTTCTATTCCAGCTTTAGCTGTAGCAGGGTCTTTATCAGATATTCTCATGTAATACCTTAATTGAAGCGAATTAGCGAACCTTCTCCACTGAGTAGCATCACCATTATAAATCACATCATCACCAAAATTTTCTATTGGCGTTCCGTTTTCATAAGCAATCAGAATATCATTGGCTTTTTCTAAATCAGCCAATATGCCTGCATAAATCTGGTCTTGGCTATCGAAAGCTGGCGTTATTTCACCATTATCCGCATTTACAGCCTCAGTATAAGGAGCGTCGCCCCAAAGGTCTGTTATTAAACCAGAAACATAAGATTTCATCACTACAGATACTCCTTCATAAAAAGGCAGATTTAAAGCCACTGATCTTTCGTACAAATGCCTATTGTTTCTCAAAATTCTATAATAATTAGCCCAGCTTTGGTCAGCCCAGTCGTAATCATTATGTCCTGAAAACCATGCATCTTTTTGCGTATGCTGCATCACGCCTGAAATATCTTGAAAACCCAAGTTTAACACGCTCATAGAGGTTTCGGTCAAAACCGTTGCCATCATTTGAGAAGGCACTACTCCGTCAGGGTTGATGCCATTTGGGTTTACATTTAGCTGCTCCAAATCTCTACAAGAAAAAGTAGCGAAGAGCATTAAGCCAATTGTTAAAATCGATTTTATATTTAATGTTTTCATTTTCTTAGAAGTTTAATCTTTAGAAACTTAGGTTTAATTTAAAGCCTACAGGCAACACCCAAGGAGTTACATTATATCGTTCTATACCTTGTTTGAAATAGCCATCTTCTTGTTGGAAAGCATTTTCAGGGTCAATACCCACTTTAGCTTTTGTCCAAAGGATGATGTTACGACTGTAAACCGATACAGAGGCATTGTTTATTCCCACTCTATTAACAAGCGATACTGGAAGCTTATAGGAAAGAGAAACCTCTCTAAGCTTTACATAAGAAGCATCAAACATAGCAGGTTTAAAGAACGACCAAGGGTAGTTATCAGCATAAGGAATAATCTTAGTGCCTTCTCCTCCTAAGTTTTCCTGATAGCCTACTAATTGACCTTCTTCATAAATTCCTATCACACCAGGGTTAAAAACACCATCGTTAATAGTTACACCATAAGTGAAAGGAAATCCGCCATAAGCATCACCAGGACCACCTACTACATTGATACCATCCGTAATAAACTGGTCAGCGTTTGCTACGAGATAATCTCTTAGCACATCACCACTTCTATCTCCCGGATTGATAAGTAAGTCTAACCATCTTTGTGTTCTTAAGTCAGACTCGGAGTATCTGTAGGTTTGTGAAACAAAATCTCCGCCTTGTCTCCAATCAAAAGACATGTTTAAAGAGAATCCTTTATAAGACAGATTAGACTGAAGTCCTGCTATAAAATCAGGATTAAAGTTTCCCACCTTATTTCTAGCACTGTTTTGACTGATATCTTGCCATGAGCCATCTTCATCTAACAATGGATAGCCATAATATGGAGAGCTTTTATCTTCTACAGTTACTAGTTTTCTGTCATAAATATCTCCTATGTCTTCTCCAAGGTATGTCCAAGCACCACCTCTAGAGTCCGACCAAAGCTTAAACACATCCATTCCTTCTGCCAATTCTAGAATCTTAGTTCTTGACCTTGTGATATTAGCACTAACATCCCACTTCAAGTTTCCTTTTTGAACGGCAGTTCCACCAATCTGAAATTCCCATCCTCTTCCCTGAATAAGACCAGCGTTTACCTTCTTAGAAGAATAACCCGTTGATGGAGCTAAAGACGCCTCAAAAATCTGGTTTCTGTTTTTGACTTGATAATAGGTAGCTTGTAAAAAAAGTCTATCGTTAAAAGCAGACACATCCGCTCCTATTTCCCACGAAGTGGCAATCTCTGGTTTAAGGTCTGGGGTCAATAAATTACCAGGAACAGAAAGACGCGGAACGCCATCCCACTCACCATTATTATTAAGTGTTGAAATTAACTGATATGGGCTGGTATCATTACCTACCTGTGCCCATCCACCTCTAAGCTTAAACATGTTAATGGCAGTTCCCATAGGAATCATCTCGTTTAAGATGGCACTCACAGAAGCCGACGGGTAGAAGTAAGACGCTTCACTTTTTGGTAATGTACTTGACCAATCGTTTCTGGCTGTTAAATCAAGATAAAGCTGTCTTTTATAACCAAAAGTGGTCATGGCATAAAGGCTATTAACACCTTTCTCATATTTATAACTTGAGAAATCTAAGTTATCAGAAGCAGTATTGCTCAATGTAAATACACCAGGAACTATCAGTCCAGAACCGCCATTTCTTGTTGCATTTTTGGTATTATCCCCTTTTTCATAACGTGTATTTCCTCCTACAGATACCGAGACATTTAAGTCTGAAATATCTTTAGTATAAGTGGCTAAGAAATCAGCATTGCTTTCATACCTATTTAGATTTATCAAACCGAAAGCTCCGTAAATTTCATTGGTATAGCTCGGTGCAATTTTCGTTTCTCTTTGCTCCGAATATTGGTCAATACCGTAACGTACCATTAGTTTAAGCGATGGAGCGATGGTCCAATCAGCTTTTAAGTTTCCGTATACTCTATTTCTAGTGAAGCCATTATTAACCTCATTAGCTAAGAAATAAGGATTATTATACTCCCCTTCTGCTTGAGATAACTGACGTAAACCTTCTTGACCAGGAACCCAATAATCTTCTAATTCTAAGATATTGATATGAGGAGACACCTTATAAGCCGCCTCTAATGGATTAGTACCTCTGTTTCCTGAAGGTCTGTTATTTGACCAAGAACGGTTAACATTTACATTGGTACTGAAAACCAAATTTTTAGCCGCATTCACATCAGAACTAACTGAAATATTATTTCTGAATAAATCTGAATTTGGAACAAGACCATTGTTCAGCATATTGGTAAAACCAACACGATAATTCATCAACTCCGTATTATTTGAAATAGCTACGGTATTCGTGGTAGTAATTCCAGTATTTACAAAATTGGCAACGTTATCTTTATAAGAAACCAAGTCAGTAGGAATTCTATTTCCATCAGCATCTAAAGGGCTGTTCCACTGAATAGCTTTGTAACCTTTATCTAGTTCTGGTCCATTTCCTGCAGAAGAACCTTCTTCTATTTGTAATATCCCTCCTGGATAAGGATTATTATCTGGCGTGTAAGGCCTTACACCAATGGCATTGGAGCTATGAAAATCTAAATATTTATAAGGATTATCAAATACAGTACTTGACGAAATACTTACTGTAGTTTTTCTAACACCCTTACCAGATTTTGTGGTAATCAAAACTACACCATTGGCAGCACGCGAACCATAAAGTGCTGCGGCACTAGGTCCTTTAAGAATAGAAATATTCTCAATATCCTCTGGATTAAGGTCAGAAATAGCATTTCCATAATCCACTTTATTATCACCTCCTATTTGAGAGATGTTATTCAGTGTATTTGAGATAGGAACACCATTTACGACAAATAAAGGTTGATTATCGCTATTAAGCGAAGATGCACCTCTTATCACCATACTTACAGATGAGCCAGTTCCTCCTGTAGAATTGATAGTAACGCCTGGTACTTTTCCAGCCATTCCGTTCAATACGTTTTCTTGGGCTACTCTGGTTACCTCACCGCCATCTACTTTTGCTACGGCATAACCTAAAGTTCGTTCGTTTCGCTCTAAACCTAGGGCCGTAACTACCACATCTTGAAACGAATTCAAAGATTGCTGTAAAGCCACATCAATTACCGACCTGTTACCTACTAGCTCTTCTGTCACATTATAACCAATGTAGGAGAAAGTTAAGATGGTTTCAGCATTTGGTACATCAATAGAGTACTCGCCGTTAACATCCGTAATAGTACCTTTTGTGGTACCTTTTATAGTAATGTTTGCTCCTACTAAATCCTCGTTATTTTCGTCAATCACCTTTCCTGACACCCTAATATCAGCTGGCTTGAGATATGTAGCCGTTTTGGCAGAAGCCTTTTTGATAATAATGGTTTTGTTCAATTCTTTCAATTCTAAAGAAGCTTGAACAGAAACCGAACTTAGTAAATCATAAAGGTTTGACACCTTTCCTACCCTTACCACACGGTTTAAGTTTTCTCTTACATTTTCTTCATAAAGAAAGTTATACTCCGTCTTAGCCGTTACATCTTTAATAATTTTTGATACGCTGGCTTTCTCGTATCCTAGATGTATTCTCGTATTTTTTAGATTGCTATCTAGAGCAAAGGCTTGAGAGCCAACTGGAAAAATGAGCAACACTAATGCTACCTGATAGAGCATCTTTTGTATAGTTCTTTTCATAGTTTAATAGTTTTCAATTGTTCAAAGATTTTATTCACTTCGTTTTAAGATTTAACAAAAACACTTCGGTTGTACGGCTTTTTCATACCGTCTTTACATTTTCTTAATTGTTACTTTATCTCCATCTATTTCATATTTAAATTCTAATAAATAAGCGAGTGTTTCAAGCACCTCCTCCAAGGTTTCATTACTATGCTGGCCAGATAGTTTCTTATTATTTAACGAGTTGTCTTTAATGTCAATATCTATGTTATACCACCGTTCTAAGCTTTTTTCTACTTCAGTAAGTGGTGTCTTGTCAAAATATAAGATGCCCTTAGTCCATTTAAGAGCCAAATCAACATCTGTATCCTGAAGTGTGACATCTCCAGTGCTTAAATCCAAAATCAATTTCTTGTTCTTAGTCAATTCATAAACTTCTTCAGATTGAAGCAAGCTTATCCGCACTTTACCGGTTTTCACGCTTACAGCTGCTTTTTGGCCTGCTTCGTGTACTTCTACATTAAAAGATGTTCCTAAAACCCTAATATCAAAAGCCGAAGTATTGATGGTAAAAGGCCTGCTTTCATCTCTTTCGACATCAAAAAATGCTTCTCCAGTGAGTTTTACATTTCTTGCTTCTTTGTCAAATTCCTCAGGATAGGATAGCTTACTGTCAGAGTTTAGTTTGACTAATGTTCCATCCTTAAGCAGCACATCTTTTTTGGCTCCTTTAGGCACATAGTCATTTTTGTAAGTAACTTCTGCGAATGCTGCTTTACCGCTATCTTCCTTAAACCATTGCTGCCCTACCCAAAACAATCCTAATAGAATAGCTACAGAAGCTGCAAGCTTATACATATACGTAACCTTAAAGGTTCCGTAAAACGGTTTCCCTCGAGTTATTTCTCTAGCCTTACTTTTCGACACCTCAGTTTCCAATGACTCACCAGCATTAGCAATTAGTTCATCAAAATAAGAACGGAGCACTATCTCATATTCCTCTTGAATCTCCTCTTCATTGAAGCCATCCAAAAATTGGATTAACTCCTGCTTAGTGATTTTATTCAGGATATAATCTTTTATAAGTCTATGTATTGTCTCTTTATTCATTTCAAACGGATAACGAGAAGGAATACGTTATGGACTAGTGTCCAATGTTAAGTAAATGTAAACTATGAAAGATGCCTCTAAAAAATAGGCAAGGCTAGAGGCGAGCTACCAAGTCAGTTGATATCCCACACTACTTTTAAGGTGATGCTTTGCCTTAATCAATTGATTTTTAACGGTATGACTTGATATATCGAGCTGCTCTGCAATTTCCTTATAAGATTTCCCATTCAGATATCTTAATTGTATAATTCGCTTACGTCCAGGTGGCAAATCATCTATGGCATCAAGAAGTGAATCTATTTTTAAATCACTCAACTCTTCCTCTTGAATAGATTGTACTTTTTCAATATTGCCCCAAAGCAAATCAATAGCTTCCTGATTTCTCTTAATAACTCTTAACCTGTCAAAGGTTTTATTTTTTAGGCAGGCAAAAAGATAGGACTTAAACTCTATGCCTTCGTCCAGTTTAGCCCGCTTTTCCCATAGGTGAGTAAAAACATCTTGCACTATACTTTCAGCCTCAGCTTTGTCTTTAATCAAAGAAGTACAAAACCTTAGTGAGCTTTCATGACAAAGCACATAAATCTCTTCGAAGGCCTTAGAAGACCCTTTAGTAAGAAGAACAAATAAATGTTGAATGTCCTTATCCATTAGCAAATATCATTAAGAACAAATTTCTATCAATTCCCTGGAGATGTTTAATAATCCATGTTAAAGAATTATTAAATCAACTAAAATCTCCTCTGGCTGTTCTACATAATCTCAAATGGAAATAGTAATTTACTTCCTGATAATGAATCATTACAAAGACCTCCAACTAAAAAAACTATAGTAAATGCCTTTTACCCTAAATTTGACGACTTATAACCATATAAGCTATAAAAAGCTTTAGAGCACACATGAAGGTAGAAAACATACACAAACGTATTCTTAAGGCATCCAAACTACAAGTTGAAAAATCAATGCTTTCTTTATCAAAAGAAGATGATGAAATATGGCCCTTAGATAAATGGCCGCCTATGAGATTTAAAGAGGAAATTAGGCTTGGAGCCAAAGGTGGTCATGGTCCTATTAGATATACAGTGGAGAAATATGACCCGACTCAAATAATAGAATTCAGATTTTCAAGACCAAGGGGCTTTGATGGCATTCATAAATTAGAAATCAGTGAGTTATCCCAACAAGAAATCGAAATAACTCATACTATAGCTATGGAAACATCAGGAAAGGCAACACTAGCTTGGATTTTTGTGATACGCCCTCTACACAATGCCTTGATAGAAGATGCCTTTGATAAACTGGAGAATGGTTTATCAAACACCAATAAGAGAACTAAATGGAACATTTGGGTGAAGGTGCTGCGTGGGCTCTTGCCCTGAAGTTGTTTAAAACCGTACCATTAAACCGGCTCCAGCACCAAAACGGTTATCATAACTGGCAGTGGCTGAAAAGTTTCTAGAGATTAGATAGTCTAGGCCTACAGACCAGGTGGTTTCTCCCAAAAACGATTTCTTTTGACCCATTTCATTTGACAATTCATTGACCAAACCTAAGTCTGCCTTGTATTCATAATTACCGAAGATGCTGGTTCTTGGAAAAATCATTATTTCACGACTAAGTCTAATTTCGGGTCTTAATTTATTGTCAAGTCTTAGGTCAAGATTAAACATGTAAGGCGTAAAGTATCTTATTCCTGCCACAGCCGTTGTTGAGATTTCGTCCAGACTATTTTCAATTTCGTTTTCGGCATTTACACCTACAAAAACTCTGAAATAATCTGATAGATATCGCTCATAACTTAGCTCCGCTTCCATATTTTGATTCCAACCATACTCAGCAGTCAGGTTAAATTGATTTCTGATATTAGAACTTTGTAAATTTAGCTCTGTCATATGAGAAGTTAATTCCAATGTTCCCCAGTTATAATAATGACTGCCTTCTTTCAATACTTTTTCTAGGCTGTTGGGAGCCAATCGGCTATCTCTAGGTGTACCATAGCTATAAACTCTAGCCATCCCACTCATCATGTGGTATAATACGTGACAGTGGAAAAACCAATCGCCGTCTTCACTAGCATCAAACTCTATGGACACTTGCTGCATAGGTGGCACATTGACGGTATGCTTTAAAGGCGAATAGTCGCCATTGGCGTTTAAAACCCTAAAAAAATGACCATGCAAATGCATAGGATGATGCATCATGGTAAGGTTATTCAAAGTTATTCTAACCACCTCTCCTTTTTCGATTTTGATTAAATCAGCTTCAGAAAGTGGCACTCCGTTCAAACTCCATATATATCGCCACATATTTCCGGTCAAATTCAATAATATTTCTTTGACTGGCTTATTAGCATCATAAGTAGCTGGCGTTGGCGACTTTAAATAATCGTAGGTATAATCGTCGTACATCGACATGTCCATAGCCATACTGCCATCTTCCGTAGAATGATTAATTTTAGCGTGCTCCATCTTCATTTTAGAATCGTCTTCTGGCATCTTCTTATCAGCCTCTTTTGACATATCCATATCATGCCCCATTTCTGAATGATTCATTTTGGAGTGGTCCATATCCATTTTAGAATCATCCATTTGCATTCCCCATTCAGTCTTCATCTTTTGAGGTTCCTCTACACCTGGCCGTGACTTCATGGCAGGAGCACCCATTTTCATATCCATTTTTGCCATAGACTTCATCATCCCAATTTTATCAGGTCGCATAACTTCAGGAGCAGCTATTATATCTCCTTGACCTAGAAAAATAGATGTTTGACCAGAACCATCTTGAGCGGTAGCTCTAAATTCCATCTTTCCATTTTCAGGAATATCCACTACAAAGTCATAGGTTTCTGCTATTGCTATAAAGGTTTTGTTTCTCCTAACAGGAACCACATCAATACCATCCGAAGACACTAAGAGCGGATCTGTTCCACCAAAAGTCATCCAAAACTGTGAAGAAGCCGAGCCATTGATTATGCGGAGTCTTACCTTTTCACCTGCTTTAAATTCAGGATAATCTTTAGTTCTTTCTCCATTTGAAAGGAAAGCTGGATAATAAATATCCGCAATGTCTGCCCCTTCCATTCTTTGCTTCCAGAAGTTCATTTGGGCTCCTAAACCTTTTCTGGCAATAACTTTATTCAGTGGCGTACTTGTACCTTTCTTGACACCATACCATTCATTTCCTCTTTTTAAGTTTCGTAATACATTCTTTGGCTTTTCATTGGTCCAGTCTGATAATACCAAGACAAGCTCTTTATCATAATCTAAGGTTTTCTCCTTGGGCTCTATCACGATGGAACCAAAGAGTCCACTCTGCTCCTGCAGCATGGTGTGTGAATGATACCAGTAAGTACCAGACTGAATAAGTGGAAATTCATATTTCTGCGTTTTGCCAGGCTGAATAGGCGGTGTGGTTAAATATGGAACACCATCGTAGAAATTTGGCAACAGTAAACCGTGCCAATGTAGAGAGGTTTCTACGCTCATGGTATTCGTCACGTAAATCACAGCATAATTCCCCTCTTTAAATGTAAGCGTAGGACCTGGAATGCTACCATTAATAGCCATGGCCATCTGGCTTTTACCTGTTTTGTTAACCATCACATTACTGATACTGAGCTTATAAACCGTAGTGTCGGATTGCCCTAAAGCCGAGAAATTCACCAAAAAGACAAGTAGTAATAGTATTCGCATCATAATCTTAATTTTAAAAGGCCCTACCATTAGGTATAAGAAATCATTCCTTGAGCCAGAAGCCTAAGCACAAAACTAAGGTCAGAACCAACCGAAGTCTTTACAGAATAAGCGATGAGATTTATAAAATCATTTTCTACTACTGAAAAACTTATCACATCTAGCCTATTAATGCCTGATTTTAAACCACTTCCCATTTATTCATAAAAATTCATCGCCGCATAAGTCCTTACTTCCATTTCTCTCGTAAGTGCCAATATTAGAATTTAAACACGCTAACATTGAACACTGCCAAATCAAATACGGCCCTTCTTGTTTTCTCCCTCTCAGCTAAGCTGGAGGCAGAAAGGAAAGCACTATTTGGTAATGGAAAGAAAGCCGTCACGGAAGGATTATTTCATCAATTAATTGAAGGCACCAAAAAACTAGCGAAAGAAAGTGGCTTAGATGTTTTTTGGTTTGATGAGAAAAACCAAATTGGTGATACTTTCGGCGAAAAATACGCCAATGCCTTTCAAACGGTTTTTGAGAAAGGCTACCAAAGTATAGTTTCTATAGGAAACGACAGTCCAGAGCTGAATTCCGAAATGCTCTCGAATGCAGTAGGCCAGCTACAGCAGCAAGACTTAATAATTGGACCATCATTAGATGGTGGTATTTACCTGATAGGCATTCACAAAAATGCCTTCAAAAAAGACCAATTTAAAGCCCTTTCATGGACAGAAACAGGGCTTTTTATAGACCTAATTAATTATGCTCATCAGGAAGAGCTACGCTTTAATACGCTTTCAGAACTTCTTGATTTAGACAGTAAAACATCGCTGTACGCCCTCCTTCAGCATTCTTCATTAATACATTTAGTTAAGTTTATCTTATTAAATCTTACTAAAAGGCTTCTTAGTCAGATAGAAGCTCATAGAATAAAACTCCCACAAGTTTTTTCAAACAACTTCTTACTAAGAGGTCCTCCTTCCCTATTGCTAAATAGCCTTTAAACAGACCTGAATTTCTCAGTGTCTAAATTTTACCATTTAGTAATTCAATAATCAGATATGAAAATATTTCTATTAGCTGTGCTGCAGCTATGTTTGACCATTTCTTATGGCCAAATGTCAACCTTTAAGTCAAAATTGACCAATAGGCAAAACCAACCAATACCCTTTGCTACCGTGATTGTGCAAAACGCCTCACAAGTAGCCTCCTCTGATGAGGATGGCGTTTTCTCCATTTCTTCAGAAAGCCCAAATTTCACATTAAAAATCAGCTCAATCGGTTATCAAGAATTAATAGTAAATGTGACCGACGGCAACCTTCCAGCCGCCTTAGTTTTAGAAACCAGTTCGGAGCAATTAGACGAAATAGTGGTGACTGCCTTAGGCATAGAAAGAGAGCGACAATCATTAGCTTCCTCTATCACCACCGTGAGTGCAAAAGAACTAACCGACGTTCCTTTAACTAACCTTGTTAATAGCCTTGCTGGGCAAGTAGCAGGTGTTCAAATCACCAATGGCTCATCAGGCGTGGGCTCATCTTCCAGAATAGTTATTAGAGGAGAAAACTCTTTAAGCGGCACTAACCAGCCATTATTTGTGGTAGATGGTGTACCCATTAGCAATGAGCAAATCACCAGCAATTTATCAAACAATGGAAGACTGCAAGAAGTAGATTACGGAAATGGCGGTGCAGATTTTAGTGCTGACGACATTGCTTCTATTTCAGTACTTAAAGGAGCAGGTTCTGCCGCACTTTATGGGGCGAGAGCAGCAAATGGTATTATACTAATCACCACCAAAAGAGGAAGCAACAGCAAAGGTCTAGGTGTAAGTTTGAGCAGTTCCTTAACAGTAGAGAATCTTTTGACCGTTCCCGACTACCAAAATGTTTACGGTGGTGGCTCAAATGGCCAATACGCCTTTCAAAACGGAATAGGTGCTGGAATAAACGATGGCGGAATTAGCAGTTACGGACCACTTTTAGACCAAGGCCTTTTGGTAAAACAGTTTGATAGTCCATCGGTAGATGTGAACGGAAATCCGGTACGTGCAGGAGATGTTATTTCTAGAACTTTCCCAGATGGCTCTTATACAGACGTAACGGCTACCCCATGGGTTTCTAGACCAAACAACGTGAAAGACTTCTTTGAAACGGGAGTTACCAGTCAAAACAACATTGCGATAAGCTCTTCGGGACAAAACGGAAGCAGCCGAATTTCTTATAGTAACCTAAGAAACAAAGGCATTTTGCCAAATACAGACTTTAAAAGAGATGGCCTTTCTATTAGCTTAGACCAAGCTTTGGGTAAAAAGCTCAGTATAAATTCTTATGTCAATTACATCAATACGCGAAGCAAAAACCGTCCAAATCTAGGTTACGGCTACGAAAACGTGATGTACGGTTTTAACTGGACGGGACGTCAAACAGACATAGCATCCCTGAGAAACTACTGGCAGGCCGGTCAAGAAGGCATTCAGCATTATGATTTTAACTATTTATGGCTGACAAACCCATATTTGACGCAGTATGAAAACACCAATGCTTTTAACAAAAACAGGATACTTGGAAATGTATCTGGCAATTACGCCATTACAGACAAACTAAACCTGAGCATCAGGAATGGTTTAGACACTTATACCGATAAGCGAGTTACCCAAAGAGCGGTGAGTACTAATAGTAATCCTTTTGGAACGTACAGAGAAGATTTTGTAACCTTTAAAGAGCTAAATACCGACGTTTTACTTTCTTATAAAGACAGAATAAACGACGATTTTAAATACACACTTTCTGGAGGTGCTAACCGATTTGACCAAGACATCAGCTACCAATATTCTGAAGCTTCGCAATTGGCCATTCCAGGGATTTATACGTTGACCAACTCTAGAACTCCGCTAAAACGAGAAAGTTTAAACTTTGAAAAAAGAATCAACAGTTTGTACGCCACAGGAAACTTGGCTTATAAAAACTCGCTGTATTTAGATTTGACCTACAGAAACGACTGGTCGAGTACCTTGCCAGCAGACAATAACTCTTTTGGCTACTACTCGGCAGGTTTAAGCTATGTAATCTCAAACATGTTTACCATGCCGGAGTACATTTCATTGCTTAATTTGAGATTAAGCTCAGCCAGCGTAGGAAACGACACAGACCCTTATCAGAATGCTCAAACCTACCTTTTTAACCAAAATTATGGTTCAGATTTTAGGGTAACTAATGAGAGCGTATTAAAAAATGCCAGCCTAAAACCAGAAAGATTAAACGCTTCTGAAATAGGTTTGGAGTTATGGTTATTTAAAAACAAAATTCAACTAGACATAGCCGGATATCAAAACGTAAGTGTAAATCAAATCATCTCGCGTCCTATTTCTAACTCCTCTGGATTTTCCAATTTCAACGTAAACGGTGGAGAGGTCAGAACCCGAGGTTTTGAAGGAATGCTAAGTGCGGAAATCATAAATAAAGGTGGTTTCAAATGGAATTCTTCGGTAAACTACTCCATGTACCGCAGCAAAGTAACCCGACTTCCTGATGGTGTAGACCAATTTGTGACAGGCGTTGCCAATGTATTTAGTGGCTCAGGAGGCTCAAACACGGTATTTTACATAGCCAAAGAAGGTGGAAGAGTTGGCGACATGTACGGTACTGGTTTTGTGGAAATTGATGGGAAAACATTATTTGGAGCTAACGGCCTTCCTGTACAAGACGGAAATTTGAGAGTATTAGGCAACTACAATCCTGACTTTGCAATGGGCTTCAACAACAGTTTCACCTATAAATCTTTAGAACTAAGAGTGCTGGTAGACTGGAGAGAAGGCGTCACTATAGTTTCTAGAACCAAAGCTCTAGGAAGCACTTCTGGCGTATTAGCAGAAACCTTAGTGGGAAGAGAAAATGGCGTAATAGGCGATGGTGTAATGAACATAGGAACTGTAGAAGCTCCTAATTATGTACCCAACACCACCAATGTTCCAGCCAGTCAATTTTACAATAATTTCTATGACCGAGGAAACGAGGCAAGTGCCCTTTATGATGCCTCTTACGTAAAAGTGAGGCAGGTAGGTCTCTATTTCAACTTGCCTGCTAAGGCAGTCAAATCTATTGGTTTGCAGAATTTGAAACTAGGTTTGGTAGGTAGCAATCTGTTCTTGTTTACAGAGAATCCACATTTTGACCCAGAGTTAAATGCATTGCAAGAGACCAGCATTATAGCCGGTGTAGAAGATTTCTCTTACCCATCTACCAGAAGTTTTGGTCTTAGTTTAAAAACTCAATTTTAAGAATATGAAAAATATATTAATAACAATATTTGCTCTGGGCATCTCCTCGGTGAGTTGTACAGATGGTTTTGAGGAGCTCAATCAAAACCCAAACTCTCCTCAGAATGTTGGTCCTCAGTTTTTACTGACAAACGTACTTTCTATTTCCTCTGACAAAAACGCTTATGAACAAGGTTTTAGATTGTCAAACTATTTGACACACTTTGCTGCTAGTGTGGAGTTTGAAAGAATAGACCGTTACGAAATGGGCTCTAACAGTGCTTACTGGAATAGTACCTACAAATTGCTTTCAGACATACGCTCCATGCAAGAGTTGGCCGGCGAAAATCAAGCATACAAGGCCGTGGGCGACATCATGAAAAGTTACCTTTTCTCCCAGCTAACTGATATGTGGGGTGATATTCCTTACAGTGATGCTGTGGGGGCTTTAGATGGTAATTACACTCCCGTTTATGATTCTCAGGAAAGTATCTATATGGCCCCACAAACAGGTATTCTAGCGGTTTTGAAAGCTTCTGCAGCAACTTTAGAAACTACAGGAGATAAAATTCAGGGCGATATCATGTTTAATGGTGACTTGCAGAAATGGGTTCGATTTGCCAACTCGCTTCGTTTTAGGTATTTGCTAAGAGCGAGCAACAGACTTTCTGACTACTCAGAGATGCAGGCTCTTGCCAATTCTGGCAAATTGATGCAGTCCAATGAAGATAATGCCGTAATACCTTATTTGAGCTCCGCTCCAAACCAATTCCCAATGGCTTCTGAAAGCCTTGGACTTTACCAAGAACACAGAATGACGCAAACAGTAGATTCTGTTTTGACTCTTTGGAATGACCCACGTGTGGCGGTTTTCTATAAACCCTCTCAGCTAAGTGTAAATAATGGAACACCAGCATATAAAGGACTTTTAAACGGTCAAAGCCGCGAAACAATAGGAACAAAAGGCATCAACCTGAACGATATTTCTTTGTTTGGCTCTATATTTAGAGATGTTCCGAACGGTGTAGACGCTCAGTTTATGCAATATGCCGAATTACAGTTTGCTTTGGCAGAAGCTGCCAAAAAAGGTTATATCTCAGGCGATGTAGAAACCTATTACCAAAACGGTATCAAAGCCAGTTTTGATTATTATAAAGTGACTTTACCAGCAGATTATTTAAGTGCAGACGCCATTGCCTTAAACGGCACTGATGATTTAACAAAAATCTTAAGCCAAAAATGGATGAGCTTAATTTCTGTAGGGCACGAAGCCTGGTTTAACATCCGAAGAACAGGCATTCCTGCTCTAACCGCAGGCCCAGATAACCTAAATGATGGCAAATATCCAGTACGATATTTATACCCAGAATCGGAACAAGCAACCAACGCCGCCAACTACCGAGCAGCAGCAGACAAAATAGGCGGAGACAACATCAACAGCAAAGGCTGGTGGGAAAAACGGTAAGCACCTTTCAAACAAAAACGAACAGAGATATAAGAAATAACAATTCCTTATAATATCCTGTACTGTCTGAGGACCAGAAAATTCATTTAAATGAATTTTCCAGTGTGAGTTTACAGGATAACCCTTTTTTGATTCGTTTTTTACAAACGGTGCGACGTCTCGCAAAATGAACTCCCCTCCGGAAGGAGAGCAAAAGTAAGAGGGTCATCGAATTAAGACAAGAAGATGTTTTAAATGAAGGATAAAACATTTTTAGAACCCTCAAAAAAATATTACCCCATATTTGCATAAGAACAATAAGCTCTAAATGAACAATCATAAACTAAACATATTAATAGGACTCTTTTTTACGGTAATAATTACTAGTTGTAATCAAGAGCCAAAAGAAGATAAAGAGTACTTAAAAAGTGCCCCTTGGGAAGAAATCTCAAAAGAAGCCGAAGGCACAACCGTCAACTTCATGATGTGGCAGGGCAGCACTGTCATAAATAATTACATCAATAATTATGTGATTCCTGAGGTGAAAAATAGGTTTAACATTGACCTGAAAATCAGTAGTGGCCAAGGTCCAGAAATAGTGCAGTTGGTCATGAGCGAAAGAGACGCTTCTATTGACAATGGACAGGTGGACATAGTCTGGATTAACGGCGAAACCTTTTTCCAACTGAGACAAATAAAAGGACTTTGGGGGCCTTTTGTGGAGCAATTACCAAACGCCAAACTGGTCAATTTTAATGACCCATACATCGGTATGGATTTTCAGCAACCTGTAGCGTATATGGAAGCTCCCTGGAGTATAAATCAGTTTTGTATGATTTATGATAGCACTAAACTTAGTACTGCTCCTCCTGCTACTTTAGACGAACTAGCCACTTTTGTGAAAAAGTACCCTGGTACATTTACCATTTCTAACGACTTTACGGGCATGACACTCTTAAAAAGCTTTTTGGCTGAATTAGGAGGTGGGAACAATGCACTAGATGGAGCCTTTGACGAAGAAAAATACGCTAAACTTTCTACTAAGCTTTGGGACTACTTGAATGCCAACAAAAAAGACTTTTGGAAAAAAGGGCAAACCTTTCCTAGTGAGCAGTCAAAAATGAATCAGCTTTACGCCATAGGTGAGCTTTATGTTCTTTATGGTTTTGGCGAAGGCAACATTGAAACCAAAGTAAACAGCGGGCTTTATCCTAAAAGTACGGTGGGTTATCCATGGAAAAACGGTACAGTTAAAAACTCAAATTATTTAGGAATTTTGCATAATGCACCACAAAAAGCAGGTGCCATGCAGGTTATTAATTTTTTGATGTCGCCTGAGGCTCAACTAAAAAAAGCCAGCAAAGACGGTATGGATGCAAATACAATTTTAGATATTGACAGGTTAAATCCTGAATTTCAAGACAAGTTTAAAACAACCATGCAGAGAGACTATGGTCCAAATATGGAGGACCTTAAAGACTATGCCATGGCAGAACCTGCTGCAGAATACATGATTAAGCTTTTTGAAGACTTTAGAACCCAAGTTATTGAAAAGTAAACGCTTTAATATCGGCATTCTATTCTTTGCGGTATTCGTCATACTGCCCTTTCTATCTGCCTTTTTGTATGCTCTTTTATACAGTTTGGGCATTATAGGCGTGGTAAATGATGGCTTCACGCTAAAGTTTTGGAAAACCGTTTTAAGCTCTGGCGATTTCTTTAGGTCCTTCTTTTACAGTGCCGCCATAGCCGCAGTTTCTACCTTCCTTTCCGTTTCGGGTGCTCTGTGGATTAGCCTTAAATTCCGAAAAGAACTAGAAAAAGGCATTTACTCTTTTTTGATTTATTTGCCACTGGCAGTCCCTGGAATTGTGACAGGTTTCTTTACATTTCAGCTACTTTCTAAAGGTGGTTTTTTCTCTAGAATAGCCTATAAACTAGGCATTATTTCAGAGGCAAATCAGTTTCCTGAAATGGTAAACGACTCCTACGCCATAGGCATGGTGCTTTCTTTTATAACCCTTGCTCTACCTTTTTTCCTGCTGCTTTTTCTTAATATTTATAAAAACGAAAGAGTGGAAGAACTCTCTGTTTTGGCCAAATCTTTAGGAGCAAATAAACGTCAAATTACACGTAAGGTTTTCTTGCCATTGATGCTTCGCAAAAGCTGGATTTTGATAGTCTTAAATTTCATTGCGACCTTGGGAGCCTACGAAGTGCCCATTATTCTTGGGCAGCAATCACCCGAAATGTTATCCATTCTTATTTTAAGAGAAATTAGACAATATGATTTGACTAAAATGTCGGAGGGTTACGTGATTGCCGTAATTTATACTTTGATGGTGACGGCCTGTGTGGTTTTCTTATTCCTTTCCAGAAAAAAAGCCCTGCATGAAACCTAATATAAAATCCATATTGCTGGCCATAGCGGGAGTGCTCATCATCTTCCCTTTTGTCTATTTGGTAATGCTCTCATTGGCGTCAGATTGGCAATATCCCAATATCTTGCCTAGCTATCTAGGTTTGAAAAACTGGAAAACCATTTTAGGCTCTGAGCTAGGTCTTTTGACTAGTTTTTTTGAATCTATTCTTATTTCCTTGTCGGTAGCTTTTGTGTCTACCATTTCTGGTTTTTGGGGCAGCAGGGCAGTTTATAATCATCCAAATAATAAGCTATTGACGCTCCTCACCTACTTCCCATACATTTTAGCACCTGTAGTTTTTGCGGCTTGTTTTAGCTATTTCTTTATCAAAATGGGCTTATTTGGTAATGCCTTTGGCGTGGTGGCGGCACAGTTTCTTATCACCTATCCTTTTGCCTTGATATTCTTCAGCAGTTTTTGGAACAAAAAAATCAAAAGTTATGAAGAACTGGTAACTACTTTAGGCGGTAATTCTTTTCAAACATACATCATGGTTTTGCTGCCGCTGGCAAAAGGCCTACTCTTAATATGCTTTTTTCAAACCTTCCTTATTTCATGGTTTGAATACGGACTTACTTCCGTTATTGGCCTGGGCAAAGTGCAAACCCTCACCATCAAGGTGTTTATGTACATCAAAGAAGCCAATTATTATTATGGAGCACTGAGTTGCTGTTTGTTGATTTTTCCGCCCGTTTTACTCCTATATTTCAATAAAAAATACGTTTTCAAAAGCCTAGTATAATGTTTTTAAAAGTCAAAGACCTGCATAAGAGTTTTAATAAGGAGGCGGTGGTAAGCCACCTCAATTTTGAGCTAGAGGCCAATAAAACTTTGAGTATTTTGGGTAAATCTGGCTGTGGTAAAACTACCATGCTTAAAACTATTAGCGGCCTGTTGGCTCCAGACCAAGGTGAGATTATTTTAAACGGAAAAGTTATCAATGACGTAATACCTGAGCAGCGAAACATCGTATATCTATATCAAGAAGATTTACTTTTTCCGCATCTAAACGCTTTTGAAAACATTGCTTTTGGACTGCGATTACGTAATACTTCTGAAGCCGAAGTACAGGAGAAAGTCATGCAAATGATTAGCAGTTTAGAGCTGCAAGGTCAAGAAAATAAAATGCCAAATCAGCTATCTGGCGGACAGAGACAGCGTGTTTCTTTTGGCAGAGCCATTATCACTAATCCTGTGCTGCTGCTGCTAGATGAGCCTTTTGGAAGTTTAGACACCATCACAAGGGAGCGAATGCAAAAGCTTTTTAAGAATTTGACAGAGACTTTTGGTATTACCTCCATTTTTGTGACCCACGATCTAAAAGAGGCTGTACTTATGGGAGACAGCATCGGTTTTATGGACAAAGGAAACCTAAAGGTATATGCCAACAAACAAGATTTCATAAAAGACCCAAGCACCGGTGTCCAAAACGAAATTAATTTTTGGGGCAGTTTAAAATAGAATAGCAAGAAAAAAGCGGAACGAAGTTTTAAGGTATAAAAGAAGAAAGCGTTTGTCATGATTTTGGCACAAAAGCCAAAAATCCCGCCAAACAAAACGGAGAGGTGTTGTTCAAATATATATCTATTAACATACCGCTCCTCTGGAGCTAAGAGTATTTAGAACAGATAGAAAAAGAAACAAGAAATACCTTATAAAGCTATGTACTGTCTGAGCACAAGCAAAATTCAAGAACAAATGTTATTTCAAAGGCACTAAAACTATTTGAATTTTGAATGTGTGAGTTTACATAGCGATGTTTTTTGGGAGGAACGCCTCCCGGTTCGTTTTTTTCGAACGGTGCGACGCCTCGCAAAATGAACTCCCCACTCTGGAAAGCGAACAAAGAACTTTAATAAAAATGAAATAAGAAATTCCGTATAAAGCTATGTACTGTCTAAGCACAGGCAAAATTCAGGGAGAAGTGCTAATACAATGGGGATAACCATAAGAATTTTGAATGTGTGAGTTTATATAGCGATGTTTTTTTTGCTTCGTTTTTTTTCAAAAAAAAATGACGTCCACACCGGAAGGTGAAGGGAAGAATAAGCTTAGACTAGTTTGAGGATATGGACCCAATCGAAAACAAGGGCTTTAAATATTAAAATTAAAAAAACACAAAAATGAAAAAAGTTTGGATTGACACCGACCTATCCGTAGGCATGAAAAGACACACCAGAGAAGGATACTGCGACGTAGACGACGGCTATGCAGTACTTCAACTGATGAAATCTGATAAAGTAGACATCTTAGGCATTTCTGCAGTTTTTGGAAACACCACATTAGAAAATGCCCTAGCACTCAGCCGATTCATGAGTAAGGAATTTGCCGACAATAAAATCCCTATTTATGAAGGAGCGTCAAAAGAATTAGATTATACCGACTTAGCCACAAACGATGCCGTAGAAGCCATGGCAGCTGCTCTTAAACAAGACAAAGTGACGATAATGGCGATAGGGCCAGCCACCAATGTGGGCATATTGCTTTTGAAACACCCAGAGCTAAAAGACCAAATAAAGGAAGTGGTATTAGTAGCAGGAAGAAGAAAACCAACAGACTATTTTGAGATAGGCAACATGGGAAACCATGCCAAAGACCTCAATTTCGATTTGGACAATGACGCCTTTAGAATTTTGCTAGAATCTGGCGTAAAAACCGTTTTATGTCCTTTTGAAATTTCTAATAAGGTTTGGGTAAAACAAACAGACTTAGAAAAACTAGCAGAAGGAGACGCTGCCAACAAATGGATTTCTAAAGCCTCCGAAGCATGGCTTGCACAATGGGTAGAGCAAGGTGCAGCAGGTTTTAACCCTTTTGACGTTTTGGCGAGTCATTATATCATTAGCCCAGAAGATATCATCTCTGAGAAGCTATATGCACGCTTAGAACTACACCCCGACGACACCGTAAAAGACACGGAAAGAAAAGCCTTCAAGCAGTATTTACTCTGCGATGAAAAACCAAACGGCTTCCCCGTAACCTATTGTTATGATGTAGTGGAAGATTATCATGAGAAGTTGATGGATAGTTTGAGATAGGTATTTTGGACTTATTATTTATGCAGAGCTTCTTTTGGGGGTTCTGCATTTTTTCTTACTTTTTCTCCAAATCACAACTCTCTTTTCAGTTAGATGCCAAGATTTTAATACTTTTGAATTTAAATAACTTCTATATTACCTGTTTAGCTCATTTATCTTTATGGATTATATAGTCCACGACATTGCTAAAAATAAAATCGTAGTATGATAGAACTTTTTAAATCATTTTTTGAGACTTCAAATGAAAGAATTAAGAATCCACTCATTGGGACTTTTACAATTTCATGGATACTACTGAATTGGAGGCCTATTTCCATAGTTTTTTTTTCTGAAAAGACTATTCTTGAACGAATTGAACTTATTGATGAAAAATATACTTCAATTTTAACATATTTAATTGTACCAATAACTATTGCTTTTTTTTATGTCATTGTACTTCCCTATTTAATGTGGGGAATTGATGAATTAATAAAGAAGTCTTCAATAGGCAGGAAAAATAATTTAACAAATCAAATCATTCTTGACTTCCGCGGAAAACAACTTATTGCGGCTGAGGAAAGTAAGTTAGAAGATTTAAAAGCAAATTATAGAGAGAGGGCCGACTCTAACAAACAAATTGAACAATTAAGAAAACAATTAGACGAAAGAGAAGCTGAACTAAATTCTAGTTTTCAGGCTTTAAAAGAATTGAAAAATCAAAACCAAGAATTAAATAGTTTAATCGAAGCTGGTTCTATTCCAGTAATTAATAATACTGAATCATATGAAAATCAATACAATGATTTTCACGACTCTGACCTTTCCAATGTTTTCTTAGAAGTTGGAATTAGTATCAGAAATAAAGGTGAATTCCCCGATGGGTTAAACGATATCTTAAAAGAAAAATTCTTAATTCAAGATATAGTTACGAAAACAACCGGACCGCATAATTTCAGCTATGAACTGACAGACAAAGGTTTTTTCTTTTGGAAAAAACAAATTAATAATACCCGAGTTTTTAGATGATTTTTTTCTTGTAAGCTTAGGTTAAGCGTCCACAAGCACTGGCCTGTATGAGTTATTTCTACTTTAACATAAAGATTTATAATATGGGACTGAGGCTGAATACCACTCCGGCAAAGCTAGATTTATCCGCCTTAGGAGGAAGCTTTGCAGAGCAAAAATTAGGTGACATTTTTAATCTATCTTTAACCTGTATGTTTCTCATGTAACAAACCTCACCCATTTATCATTATAAAAAACTCAATTTGCATTAATGGACTGGATAAAGAAAAATTACGGAAATGTGCTTTGGGGACTTTTTATAGTACTCCTTTTTATTCCTCAAACAGGAACTCCCATCAAAGTGTTTATTAATAGGCTAATAGCATTCAGTCCTAGCGTAGAAGCTGTGGAAGACAGAAAAACACTGGAAGACTATCAATGGCAACTAAGAAACTTAGATGGCCGTGTGGTGAACTTTCAGGCATTCAAAGGCAAAAAAATAATGGTCAACTTTTGGGCTACTTGGTGCCCACCATGCATTGCAGAAATGCCAAGCATGCAAGCATTATATGACGATTATAAAGATAAAGCCGTTTTCGTTTTCGTGACCAATGATGATAGAGCAGCCATTGACAAGTTCATAGCCAAACGTCATTTTAATCTACCCATTTACCAAGCACTAAGCCCAGCTCCTACCCTCTTAGAAGGAAACAGCTTACCCACCACTTATCTAATTGACGAATCTGGGGCTGTTTTGATTGAAAAAACCGGTGCTGCCGACTGGAACAGTGATAAAGTTAGGGCTTTATTGGAGTGATGGTTTTTGGTGTCAATCTTTTAGCAATGGTCTCATATAAATGCACTAATGATATTTAGGACCCATTATTAAACAAAATCCACTTATTTAAACAGTATTTTGATACTTTTGAAAAGGTATAGCTAGACGCATTTATTAAAACCATGAAATCAATGCCAAGAAAACACTTTTTCACCCTCTTCTTAATTTCAGTAATGGCAGCTTCGTCGGTGTATTCGCAAGAACGCATTGTTTACAAACAGATTGACTCCACTAGCTTATTTATGGAGGTGTATCGTCCTGATAATATTGATGCCACTAAAAAGTACCCTACCATTGTTTTCTTTTTTGGCGGTGGTTGGAATGGAGGTTCTGTGAAGCAGTTTGAACCGCATGCTAAGTACTTTGCCAAAAGAGGAATGATTTGTTTTTTGGTAGATTATCGTGTAGCCAGCAGACAACACACCACACCTTTCGAATCTTTGAAAGATGCAAAATCTGCCATTCGATTTATTAAAGAACAAGCCGACAACTTGCAGGTAGACACTTCTATGATAGTGGCATCAGGAGGTTCCGCTGGTGGGCATTTAGCCGCCGCTACAGCTTTGATAAATGATTATAATGAGGACACCGATAATTTGAACATAAGTGCCGTTCCTGATGCCTTAGTTCTCTTTAATCCAGTTATAGATAATGGCCCTGGTGGCTATGGTTTTGAAAGAATTGGGAATGAGTATAAGAATTTTTCTCCCCTTCATAACATCCAAAAAGGTGCACCCCCTACCATTATTTTCCTCGGAACTAAAGACCATTTGATTCCTGTGGAAACCATGCAGTATTATAAAACTGTCATGAATAAATTAGATAGCAGATGTGACTTACATTTATATGACGAACAAGGTCATGGCTTCTTCAATTATGCAAAGTTTGAGTTCTATAAGAAAACTGTTCATAAAACAGATTCCTTCTTAAAATCATTGGGTTATTTAAAAGAGGAGCCTAAAATTAATATGGAGTAAAAAAAACGCTCCGTCTAAGATCTATTCAGTTGTTCTTTTGTAGAATTTTCATTGCTTTTTTGTAAAGAAAATATCTCTGCTATTGGTTTAAAAACTTCCGTCGGCAGACCATTGATTATCAAAGCTACCGTTTACCAAAACTGTGAACCTAGATTAAAACTTTGTCAATTTTTTCAGTAAAACAACAAAAGTTTCATTTCGAACTAGCTCCCACACACCTTCTTAAAAGGAGATAACTAAAACAAATAAGCTTCCACATCAATGCTTAAATCGATACAAGTAAGGAGCTTTATTGGCAGCACCGGTATACTTCTTATCTAAACGCTCTAGTACGTTTAAGTCTAGCATCTTTTTTTGGAAGTTATTTCTCGCAAATGGTTTGTCGTAGACGGCTTCGTATAGCTCTTTAAGTTCACGCATGGTAAAGGTTTCTGGAAGCAGGTTAAAACCAATAAGCTTTCTATCAAAATTTAAACGCAGCGTTTCCAAAGCATGTTCCACCATAAGACCATGGTCCATGATTAAATTGGGAAGTTTCTTATAATCTACCCACTCCACCTTTTCATCAAACACGCCTTTACTCAGTTTTACTTTGTCAATTTCTACTAAGGCATAATAAGCAATAGACACAAAACGCTGACTCAACCACTTAAAATCTTCCTTTGTAAAAAAATCACTTTTAGGGGCATTTAATAGATTTTCAAAAAGTACGTTGTTACTCCTCCCCTCTTGCCCAAATACCCGGTATTGCTCCAGAAAAATATCTCTCAGTCCAGTACGTTCCTCTAAAATTCTGGCTGCCGCCAAATCAGTCCCCTCTTCTTTATAAACAAAACCACCAGGCAAAGACCAAAAGTCACCTTCAAAATTGACTTTTGCTACCAGAACCTTCAGTTCCTTATTCTTATAACCAAAAACTACCGAATCTATAGAGAGTTGGTCAATGTATTCTTCTGCTTTAAACAATTTCATTCCTTCCATGTTATCCTCAAAAATACCGCTATCTACTTTATCAACCGTTTAATTCAAATTTCATTATTCAAATATAAACTTACACAAAATTAATGTCTAAAAAATAGACAATAAAGTTTTTCTTAATACCTTTAAGCTTGAAATAAAATTAACCTTTACTAACTATGAGATTTTCAAAGCTCAAATTCTTCCTCATACTACCTCTGACAGTGCTACTTATGGTACAGTCGGCCGTAGCACAGAAAAAACTAAACCTCTTAGTTTTTAGCAAAACAGTAGCATTTAGGCATGCGTCTATTGAAGCTGGTCAAACTGCCTTAAAAAAAATGGCTGGAGAAAAAGACTTTACTGTAAGCTTTACGGAAGACGCCTCTCTTTTTACCGAGTCAAATTTGAAAAATTACAATGCCGTAGTTTTCTTAAACACTACTGGTGATATTCTTAACGACAAACAGCAAGCTACTTTTGAACGCTATATTCAAGCTGGCGGCGGTTATGTGGGTGTTCATGCCGCTACAGATACAGAATATGAATGGCCTTGGTATAACAAATTAGCTGGAGCATGGTTTCAAGACCATCCTATGACACCAAGTAATGTTCAAAAAGGACGTTACTATGTGACAGAGAAAAATGCTTTGACCGCAGGTATGCCAGAATCTTTTGAAAGAACTGATGAATTTTATGCTTTCAAAAACATCTCTGATAAGATTAACGTAGTACTGAAAATTGACGAAAGCTCTTATATAGGAGGAACCAATGGTGATAATCACCCAATGAGTTGGTATCAGGAATTTGACGGTGGTCGCTCTTTTTATACCTCAATGGGGCATACAGATGAGACTTATTCTGAGCCTTTATTCCTAAATCATTTATATGCAGGAATAAAATACGCCACTGGTGGAGATTCTCCTGCAGGCATTGACTTTTCAAAGGCCAGACCAGAGGAAAACAGATTTACCAAAGTGGTTTTGAAAGACAAACTTGATGAGCCAATGGAGCTTACACTTTTAGACAAAGACCGCGTACTTTTCATTCAGCGTAAGGGAGAAGTTAGACTTTATAATAACCAAACCAAGGAGCTTAAAACTATTGCCAACATTCCTGTGAGCAAAATGTATGTAAGTGCTGAAGGAAAAGAAGCAGTAGCTGAAGACGGGCTTTTAGGACTAAATAAAGACCCAAACTTTGCTAAAAACAATTGGATTTACATGTACTACTCCTCTACCAAAGGGTCATATAATGTACTTTCTAGGTTTACCATGAAAGGCGACGAACTTTTGATGGACTCAGAAAAAGAGATGCTAAAAATCCCTACGCAAAGAGAAGAGTGCTGCCATACTGGAGGCTCCATAGCATGGGACAAAGCAGGAAACTTGTTTTTATCTACAGGTGATAATACAAACCCTCATGGTTCAAACGGCTATAGTCCAAGTGATGAAAGACCAAGAAGAAGTGCTTGGGATGCTCAAAAATCTTCAGCAAACACAAATGACCTTAGAGGTAAAATCATAAGAATTACGCCTCAGCCAGATGGTACTTACACTATTCCAGAAGGAAACTTATTTGCCAAAGGAACAGCGAAAACAAGACCTGAGATATACACCATGGGGCACCGTAACCCTTTCCGTATTTCAGTAGATAAGCATACTGGCTTTGTGTATTGGGGCGAAGTTGGCCCTGATGCCAACGACCCACAAGAAGGCAGAGGCCCAGCAGGACATGACGAAATAGGCCAAGCTCGCAAGGCTGGTAATTTTGGCTGGCCACATTTTGTAGGTAATAATAAGGCTTATAACAAGTATGACTTTGCTAAGAAAAAGTCACTAGAAAAATGGGATGCTGCTGCACCTACCAATACCTCTCCTAATAACACCGGTTTAGAAATACTCCCTCCTGCAAAAGACGCTTTTGTATGGTATCCTTATGGTGAGTCTCCTGAGTTTCCATTGGTAGGTACTGGCGGAAGAAACGCCATGGCTGGCCCAGTTTTCTATTCGGATGATTTTAAAGGAGCTGAAAGAGCTTTCCCTAAGTATTACGACGGAAAGTTTTTAGAATATGAGTGGATGCGTGGCTGGATAATGGCCGTAACAATGGATAAAGAAGGAAACTTTAAGTCTATGGAGCGTTTTATGCCAAGTTACAAATTCAGTAACCCAATGGATATGGTCTTTGCCGACAACGGTGATTTATATATGTTGGAGTACGGTTCTGGTTGGTTTACGGGAAATGACGATGCTCGTTTGATTAGAATAGAATATAATGGCGGTAACCGTCAACCACAAATTCAGATGACTGCCAACCAATTAGGCGGTGCAGCTCCTTTTAATCTTGAACTTTCTTCTGATGGTACTGTTGACGCCGATGGCGACGCATTAACGTATAACTGGACAATTACTGGTGATAATTTTGCGACAGCTGTAAACAGTCAAAACGCAAAACTAACGCTGAAAGAAATTGGTATTTACCAAGTAAAATTGACCGTCAAAGACGGAAAAGGCGGCACTAATAGCCAAAGCATGGAAGTGACTGTAGGTAATGAGCCTCCGGTAGTGAGCTTAGAAATGCCGAATAGTAACAAAAGCTTTTTTGTGGCAAACAGAACGTTTGACTACGACATCAAAGTGACCGATAAAGAAGACGGTTCATTAGCAAACGGAATTGAACCAGACCAAGTAGCTGTGAGCATTGACTATTTGGCCGAAGGCTTTGACAAAGTAGACATAGCCCGTGGACACCGCTCGGCGGATGCATCTGCTGCTTTTGCCAAAGGCAGAAAACTGATAGAAGGAAGTGATTGTATGGCGTGCCATAGCAAAAACAAGAAATCTATAGGGCCAAGTTATACAGACGTAGCCAATAAATACAAAGGCGATAAAGCCGCTTTAGAAACATTGACCAAGAAAGTAATTTCTGGCGGAAGTGGTGTTTGGGGAGAAACAGCCATGGCGGGGCACCCTTCATTGTCTACAGAAGATGCTTCTGAAATGGTGAAGTATATCTTAAACATTGCTAATGAAAAGCCTGCGGCCAAAACGCTTCCTGTAAAAGGAACATTTGCGGCCAAAGTACCTGCTGCAGACAAAGGACAAGGCGTATATATAGTTCGTGCTTCTTACGAAGACCAAGGTGCCATGGGCATGCCTTCGCTTCGTTCTGAGCAGTCTTTTGTATTAAGAAATTCTAAATTGGGACCTCATGACTTTGATGTTTATGAAGACATCAACAAAATGGCTTTTGGTGGAAACAAACTAGCCATTCCTTCAAAAAATGGTTCATATATGGCCTTAAAGCAAGTTGACCTTTCTGGAATTAAAGCAATAGAATTTGCAGCTACTGCACCAAAACCTCAGTTAAATGCTTCTGGTGGACGTGTTCAAATAAGATTAGGCAGTGCTAAAGGCAAGCTAATAGGTCAAACTGAGTTTTTAGAACCTAGCGAAGCCATGAGTTTTGAACCCAAATTCATTACAGCCAACATTAATTTACCAGAAGGAACTGCAGATAAATTACAAGACCTTTATGCTGTTTTTGTAAATCCTGATGCGGGTTCGCAATCCATGATGGTAGTGATGGGCATTGAATTTAAAATGCTAGCCGAAGGTGAAGTCATTAAAGCTCCAAAATCAAATCATGCCGATTTCTTTGTAGGAAAATGGAATACCATGTTTGTAGGAACTCCTCAGGGAGATGTCAAATTGCTTTTAGACATTGCCAGAAAAGACGGAGGCTTGGTAGGGAGTATTACACCGGATATGCCAGATGCAGAAACCGTTCAATTAGATAAAATAGAAGAAACAGAAGAGGCCATCACCATCTATTTCAATATGATGAACTATGACCTTAACGTGACTTTGAGCAAAGAAGGCGACAATAATCTAAGTGGTAAACTGATGAACATGATTGATGTGACATCGGAACGTGTGGTTGAAAAAGTTGATTTTTTCGCAGGAAACTGGAAGACTACCTTCATCGGTACTCCGCAGGGAGACGCTGAACTAATTCTTCATATGGAAAGAGAGAATGGTGATTTAAAAGGTACCATTACTCCTACTGAAGCTGGTGCTGAAGCCGTAACTCTTGACAAAGTGGAAGAAACAGAAGATAGCGTAACCATCTATTTCAATATGATGAATTATGACCTTAACGTCGTGCTTAAAAAAGAAGATGAGCAAAACCTAAAAGGTAGCCTAATGGGCATGTTTGATGTTACTGCTGAGAAGATGAAGTAACACAAACGAATCATTTGTTTAAAAGGCGAATCTCAAAATGAGGTTCGCCTTTTTTGTGTTTGCAGGCTCATTTTGTCATTATTTTGGTTTTCACGACCAAAATCTCGCCAAATAACATATTCGTATTGATGCAATTTTATACCACGGGTTTCACCGGCGGCTACCGATGTTTTGCCCCGTAGGGACAACGTTATACCTTGTTGTTATCACATTGTTCTACCGATGTTGTACCCCTACGGGGCACCATTATTTCAAACATTTTTGAAACCTGACAACTGTAATGTCCCGTAGGGACAAGACATCGGTAAAAAAATCCTCAACCCAATACTCACTTTTTTTGCGTGTTTTTTTGCCCTAAAGCAAAAAACATGATAAAAAACCGATGTTTTGCCCCTAAGGGGCAACGTTATACCTTGTTGTTATCACATTGTTCTACCGATGTTGTACCCCTACGGGGCACCATTATTTCAAACATTTTTTAAAACCTGATAACTGTAATTTCCCGTAGGGACAAGACATGGGTAAAAGGCTCACCAATCAAAACCCCGTTTTTTGGCGTGTTTTTTTGCCTTAAAGCAAAAAACATGACAAAACATAGAGCAAACTACCATGATTCAAACATTCATTCAGCTCTAGCAAACTTTCTAAAAAGCTTTGAGGTTTTATATAGATATCATCGACAATTATGAAAAAAACACCGATTTCTGTTCTTGAATTAGCCACCGTAGTAGACGGCGGTAACCACAAGATTGCTATAGATAACCTAGTAAAAGTAGCCCAACATACGGAAGCCTTAGGCTACAATAGAATCTGGATGGCAGAGCACCACAACATGGAGTACATTGCCAGCTCAGCCACATCTGTTTTGATAGGCCATGTGGCAGGAAAAACCAGCAAAATACGAGTAGGTTCTGGTGGAATAATGCTTCCCAACCACAGTCCACTGGTTATAGCTGAGCAGTTCGGCACTTTAGAAACCATGTACCCTGGCAGAATAGATTTGGGCTTAGGACGTGCACCTGGTTCTGACCAAGAAACTGCTTGGGCTTTAAGAAGAAACAACATGAATGCCTCTCAAAACTTCCCTGAAGACATTGGGCATTTACAGCGATATTTTAGCAAAGAAAACAGTAAGGCAAAGGTTCGTGCTTTTCCTGGCGAAGGACTTGATATTCCGCTATACATTCTTGGTTCTAGTACAGACAGTGCCTATTTGGCAGCAAAACTTGGTCTTCCATACGCTTTTGCCGCTCACTTTGCCCCTGCCCAGTTTAGACAGGCAATAGCTATTTACAGGAGCAATTTCAATCCATCGGCAAAACTGGCTAAACCTTATGTAATGGCATGTGTTAATGTTTTAGCGGCAGACACGGAGGAAGAAGCTACTATTCTCTTAAACAGCCTAATAAGCTTAATTATAGGCATTATCACGAACACCAGAAAGCCACTTCGACCGCTAAAAGAAGTTCCAGAAGGATATCATATCCCAGAAATCAAGAATGCGGTGGACAACATGTTGGCCTGCACTTTTGTAGGAAACAAAGAAAGTATCAAAACCAAAGTAAGCGGATTTATAGAAGACACTGCCATTGACGAGCTCATAGTCACTTCACACATCTATGATTTGGATGCTAAATTGAAATCGTTTAGTATTTTAAAGGAGGCTTTGGAGTGAGATACAAATTCTAGAATCTATGTGAGCTAAAGTTTATGCTTTTGGTGTTTATAGAATTCCTTATGATTTTTATGCAAATTGCAAATCATGGACAAGACACAGCAAAATATAATCATTTATAATACCACCGATGGAAAAGCATCGGTATCACTCTATGCCAAAGATGGAATGGTATGGATGAACCAAAATCAATTGGCACAGCTTTTTGGGACCTCAATACCAAACATCAGCACACACATATCTAACATACTTAAAGACAATGAATTACACCCAGATTCAGTTATTAAGGATTACTTAACAACTGCCAGCGATGGTAAAGATTATAAGGTTACTTTTTATTCGCTTGAGATGGTTCTGGCGATAGGTTTTAGAGTTCGAAGCAAACGAGGCACACAGTTTAGAGTTTGGGCAAACCAACATCTAAAAGAATACCTTGTCAAAGGTTTCGTAATGGATGACGAACGTCTTAAAAACCCAGATGGTCGACCTGATTATTTTGACGAATTTCTGGAGCGAATCAGAGAGATTCGTGCATCGGAAAAACGTTTCTACCAGAAGATAAAAGAACTCTTTGCCTTAAGTAGTGACTACGACAAAACCGACAAGGCTACCCAAATGTTTTTTGCCGAGGCACAAAACAAATTGTTATATGCAGTAACTCAAAAGACTGCCGCCGAAATCATAGTTTCAAGGGCTGATAAAAATAGCCCAAATATGGCACTCACAAACTGGAAAGGAACAAAAGTGAGAAAACAAGATATTCTGGTAGCCAAAAACTATTTATCCAAGGATGAAATAGATACTTTAAATCGCTTGGTAATAATCTTTCTAGAAACCGCTGAATTACGTGTTAAAGACCGTATCGATATTACAATGAAATTCTGGACTGAGAATATTGATAAAATCTTAGAATTTAATGACAGACCATTACTTTCAGGAAAAGGCAGCATTAGCCATGCTCAAATGGAACAAAGAGTAAATGATATTTATACACAATTCAATGATAGAAGAAAAGAACTAGATGCCCTGAAAGCAGATGAGGAAGATTTACAAGAGCTTAAACAGCTTGAAAACAGTTTGAAAAATCGCCTAAAATAGGGTGCAAAAAATTTGTCTTAAATAACTCATCTTTATTCCTTCCCTTTAAAACGAATAAAGTAAACATTCAATTTAAATGACAAACCAACTCGAAGAATACATAAAATCTTACTTTGGTGTGGTAAAAGCAGACCAGCTTAAAGAAATAAGTGCTTTGTTTAAACCTCTTTTCATAAAGAAAGGGGATTACTTTTTGAGAGCTGGGCGTCAGTCAGATAAGTTGGGGTTTGTGCAGTCTGGGCTTTTGAGAGTTTTTGTAGAAACAGAGGAAAAAGAAATCACGCAATGGATTTCCTCAAAAGGTCAATTTGCGACCGACCTTTCTAGTTTGGTTTTTGAAACCCCTTCTAGATGGAATATTCAAGCTCTGGTAGATACCGAGTGTTATGCTATCAGTAGAGACGCTTACAACAGAATTGGTACGCTTATCCCAGAATGGCATCACCTAGAGAAGCTATTCATTGTTCGCTGTTTTACCCTCATGGAAGATAGAATTTTCGGACACCTCTCTATGACTGCAGAAGAAAGATACAATGCCTTTTTTGAGCAAAATCGAGAATTATTCCATCAAGTTCCACTCCAACACATCGCTTCTTTACTGGGTATGACACCGGAAACCTTCAGCAGAATAAGAAGAAAACAGCTCGATTGATTTCTTGATTTATGTCAATTACAAGCAGCTAATTGGTTTAGATATTTGTGTTTTAAAAGGCAAATTGCTATTCACAATTACATATAAACAGACATAAACAATGGCATTCGAAATCAAAACAGAAATTACGATAAACGCATCTCCAGAAAAAGTTTGGAGCATTCTTACCAATTTTGAGGCATATCCAAATTGGAACCCTTTTATAAAGTCAATTACTGGTCAGGTAGCTGTAGGGCAAAAAATCACAGCTAGAATAGCTCCTCCAGATGCTAGTGAAATGACTTTCAAACCCACAGTTTTGACATTCGTTGAGAATAAGGAATTGTCCTGGCTAGGACATCTTCTATTTTCTGGGATATTTGATGGAACACATAAATTTGAACTTCAAGACCACGGAAACGGAACTACTACTTTTATTCATAGTGAAATTTTCAAGGGAATATTGGTACCCATCTTCAAATCACAATTGAATAAAAACACTAAAAATGGCTTCATAGCAATGAATGAAAAGTTAAAGCAATTGGCCGAAAAGGCTTAATTATAACATGAGTTCGACGTAAGGCTAAAACATACTTTACTTATAATGAGATACTTTATGGTAAAGTTTGTCATGATTTTGGCTTTTTTTGCCAAAATCTCGCCAAACAAATTATTATATTCTATTGATTGCTTAGAGCTTACGCCCTACGCTACCAATATTACGCTCCTCTGGAGCTAAAAACTTCTTTCTTACATCGAACTCACGTTAATTATAATACTCAAACAAGCTAAAAGCCACTTTTAGTCTCTAAATTACTGTACCATATGAGGATATTCTACTTCCCTATTTTGAAACCTAAGAATTGAATCTTTCATAATTTTTCCTTGGTCTGTATTTATGGCATTTTTGAGCGTGCTGTTCTGCTCCCAACCTTCTGGACCAGCAAGCATTGATGGCAAATGAACGATTAACGCTGCTGAGATAGAACGAGAAGCACTTTCCCAAAAGTAACTTGGTGTATGGTCTACCGCATAATAATCTACCTTATCTACATTAATTATGGGTTCTTTGAATGTAGTAGGTTTGGCAAAGTAAAAGCCCATGCCTTCGTCACAACTTACATCAATAATCAAAGTACCAGGTTTTAAGCAAGCCTTTTCTTCTTCCAGAACAAAATTAAGCGGGTCGTCAATGTCTTGGTAAGTGCCGTTAATGATGATATCAGACTCACTTATCAAATCAAAAAGAGGACGCTCTGAGCCATCATGTTCCACCACTTTTAGTCGTGGTTCATTTACACCACCTTTCTGAATACGAGCATAACTTACGTCTAAAACCTCTTCTCGCACTTCATGGTCGGGTCTTTGAATGTATATGGTGATATCTCTAAAACCATGAGCTTTTAAAGCATAAATAGCTCCCCTACTCACGGCACCAAAGCTAAAAATGCTCACCTTTCGCTGGTTGCCATAGTGCCCATCTATTCCTTTGAGCTGTAAAGCGTGAATTACCGCACAGTAACCTGCCATCTCGTTATTCTTATAAAATGTATGCCTGCCAATGGTACCATTTGGCGACCAAACAAACATATCTTCAAAGGCTATCAGTGTTAATTTTCTATCAATAGCCGTTTGTGTAACATCGCTTTGCTGTGCACAGTGAGGATAACCCCAAATAATGCCGCCTTCTTTTAACTGCTTTAAATCTGACAAAATAGGTTTAGCGATAATAGCGGAGCCTATATCGGTCAAAATTTCGTTTCTTGAAGCTACGCCACCTGTTTGACTGGCAATTTCTTCATCGTCTATATTGAATGGCTTGCCATATCCTTTTTCAAAAATCAGTTTTCTACGAACGTTTTCTGGAAGTCTATTTAAATGTTCTGGATGAATTGGGACGCGTCTTTCGTCTTCTTTTTTAGACGTTCCGATAACGCCCATTGTCGATAATACCATAAGATATTTCTTTTGATTGAGGCCAAGAATCATTAATGAATTGAGCGAGGCACGTGATAATAAGAGTTTACTTACTAGCTACCAGGCATTAAGATGACGGCTAGGTTTCAATAATCAGAGAAGACTGCTACTATTTGGAGCGGAGATGGTGATTAATATCGACTGATAATCAATTGTTTTGGTAAGATACACTAATTAAACCCACAAGTATTATTAAGCTACGCTTTCACCATAATAATCATACTTATACGCCTATATTTCATAAGAAAACTCAGTGGGCTTACTTATTAAGTATTTACCAAAAATTAACGCCTACCTTTGAGAACCTCCAAAATACTGGTAATAAGAATAATTAATGATTAAAAAGAAGAGCAATCCCCTCCTATTCGATGTTACCGAAGAAAAAGAATTATTGATTTTCTTACTTGCGGCTATGCCAAGTAAAAGCCGCCAAGTAGTTAAAAACATACTCCGCGACAAGCAGGTTTTTGTAGAAAACGAACCTACGAGCCAATACAATCAAATATTGAAAATAGGCCAAATAGTAGAAATAAGAAAGGATAAGCAGTTTCAAAATAAGAAGCTAAAAGGACTTAAAATCATATTTGAAGACCAGCACCTCGTAGTTATAGATAAAGAAGCTGGAATGCTATCTATAGCCACCGCTAAACAAAAAGACAATACCGCATACAGTATTCTAAGTGAATATGTCAAAGACCAAAACGCCAGTAATCGCATTTTTGTAATCCACCGATTAGACAAAGAGACCTCTGGCATCATGATGTACGCTAAGACGCAAAAAATACAGAAAATGCTTCAGGAAAACTGGAATGACAACATTCTGGAGCGTAGCTATCTGGCGGTGATAGAGGGTAAGCTAAAAAAGGCAAAGAGTACAATTTCCTCTTTCCTTACTGAAAGCAAAGCCTTTATAGTTTATTCTTCTCAAAATGCCACCAAAGGGAAAAAAGCCGTTACGCACTATGAAGTACTCAAAACGTCAAAAAACTACAGCCTTTTGAAAATAGATTTAGAGACAGGACGTAAAAATCAGATTCGTGTACATATGCAAGATATTAGGCATTCTGTGGTTGGCGATAGTAAATATGGTGCTACCAGTAATCCTATAAGACGCCTTGGTCTTCATGCTTGGGTATTGGCATTTACACATCCCATCACAAAATCAAAAATGCGTTTTAACACAGAAGTTCCTGTTCTTTTTTCAGGTTTGTTTTAAGCCTTAAATTTCTACCCGTTGCTCTAATCTGCTAAATGCAATCTTTCTAGCTTCATACTTGTTGTATTAAAAAGCTCTTAAATCGGAGCCTATATTATTGACACTCTATTGATTACTAATGTCCAAACTTTCTCCTGACGATAAGTTTCTAGATTTCTCTGACTACGGTCGGTCTTTGGCTAAGCTTATTGTTTCCACTGTAATCAATACCAAAATAACACCCATTCAGCTTACACTGGCTTTTGGCGTATCAGGTTTATTCGCAGTCTATTGTATCTTCAAAGGCTATTTCATTTTAGCAGGAGTTTTCCTAATCCTAAAATCAGTTCTTGATGCGGCAGATGGCGAGTTAGCAAGGCAAAAGAATACTCCTTCCTATGTAGGTCGATATCTAGATAGCATTTTTGATATTATTCTCAATTTGATGCTACTTCTTCTTATTGGTTACCTCAGTCAATCGCCGCTATTGCTTACTTTATTAGCTTTTATTTGCGTACAAATGCAAGGTACACTCTACAATTACTATTATGTCATTCTCCGAAACATAAGCGTAGATGGCGACCAAACGAGTAAAGTTTTTGAGCAAAAAGCTCCAAAGGCTTTTGAAGGCGAAAAGCAAAGTACTGTCAATACCATGTTTCTAATATTTCAGGTGCTATACAGCTTTTTTGACCGCACTATTCAGGCTTTAGACATGAACGCTCACCGCTCAAAAAACTACCCAAACTGGTTTATGAGCCTAGTTTCTATCTATGGGCTTGGCTTTCAACTTCTGATTATTGCCCTTTTTCTGGCCTTCGGCAAAATGACCTTGATAATCCCCTTCTTTATAGGCTATACAGTATTGCTTCCTTTTATGATTTTGGTGAGGAAAGGTTTGAGGTAAATTCTAAATCTTATCTGCAAAGGGCTGTTGATAGAACCTTTTACCGGTAGCCTGATAAAGGGCATTTGCCACCGCTGCGAATACTGGAGGGAAAGTAGGCTCACCCATACCACTTGGGTCAAGTTTATTGTCTACAAAATATACTTCTATGTTTTGGGGAGCCTCCTGCATTCTTATCATGCGATATTGATGAAAATTACTTTTATCAGGCACTCCATCTTTAAAACTAATTCCGCCAAATAGAGCATTTCCAAAGGCATCTATAATGGCTCCTTCTGCCATATTTTTAGCTGCATCTGGGTTAATAACTATACCACAATCTACGGCACAAAACACATTTTTGACCTTTGGTTGTTTATCTATGATTTCTAAATCTACAACCACGGCGGCGTAAGAATTATGACAGAAATAAGCCGATACACCCAGGTTTCTAGTCTTTTTTAATAATTCCCAATTAGACTTTTCTTTGACCAACTCTAAAACACCAGCAAGCCTGTCTGGGTCATAATCATTTCTATCTCCCACAGGGTTTTCTTTAGCTTTTTTAAGCAATGCCAGTCTAAAGTCTATAGGGTCTTTGCCTGTCGCCTCAGCTACTTCATCTAAAAAAGATTGTTCAGCACCGGCATGAAAATTTGACCGTGGTGCACGAAAAGAACCCGTGGTAATATTGGAAGCTATTTCCCAGTCTTCGGCCAAATAATTGTCAATAGCTCCTGCCGGAAACCTGTTTTCATATAGAGGGGATTCAGGATTTCCTCCTGCATTTACATGAAAACCAATTAAGTTATTTTCTTTATCTAAAGCAGCCCTATACTTTGCAAAATAGGTAGAACGATAAATGCCTGCAGTCATATCATCCTCTCTGCTATATATCAATTTTACGGGTGCTTTTACTCTCTGAGAAATCAAAGCGGCTTCTATGGCCCAATGAGCGTAAGAACGCCTGCCATATCCCCCACCCAAGCGTGTCATTTTAAAGTCAATTTTCTCTAAAGGCATGCCGAGCCTTGCCGAAAGTGCCAGCTCGGTAAGTTCTGGTTTCTGTAAAGGCCCTATCATTTCTGCTTTTTCTTTGGTCACGTGAGCAAAGAAATTCATTGGCTCCATGCAATTATGCACTAAAAAAGGGGCTGAATAAGAGGCTTCTATAATTTTTGTTGCGTTTTTAAACGCCAAATCTGTATCGCCATCCTTTCTTTTTTCTCTGGCAGGATTAGATGCCATTTCCTCCATTTTTGCCAAGCTAAGTTCAGTACTTTCTAAACCAGAAGGTACTATAACGGTAGACTTACGTCCAAAAGCGTCTCGCTTAAATGAATATTCCTCAAATGGCTCCCACGCTACTTTTAATGCCTTTTTCGCCTTCATAACAGACCATGTATCTTCACCCACTATGGCTACTACTTCGTTAAAAGTTAGGGTATCAAAGAAGGTTCTCTCATAGTCTTCATTAAAGACTTTGATATCAAAAACATCAATAATCCCTTTCATTTGTTTGACCACGGAAGCGTCAAAAGATTTGAGTTTCATCCCAAAAGCAGGAGGGTGAACTATCATGGCTATTTTCATACCCTCTTTAAAGGTGTCAATACCGAAAAGTGGCTTTCCCGTCACTATGTTTACACCTTCCACGTTTTTGACCGAGGTGCCTATAATATGGAAATCCTCAAGTTTTTTAAGACTAACATTTTCAGGCACTTGTAAATTGGCAGCAAGTGTAGCCATTTCTCCATAAGTAGCCGTTTTATTTGATTTCTTATGGCTTAAAATACCTTCTGAGGTAGAGATTTCATTTATTGGAACCGCCCAAGATTGAGCAGCAGCCATTTTAAGCATTTCTCTCGCAGTAGCTCCTGCTGTTCTTAGTATTTTCCATCCTTGACGTATAGCCTGCGAACCACCAATAAACTGACGTGTATAATGTTCGGTGTCTAAATCAGCTTGCTGTACCACCACATTTTCCCAGTCGACATCCAATTCGTCTGCCACTATCATTGGCATAGAAGTCTTGATATTCTGCCCGCCTTCAGGATTTGGCGACATTATTTCAATTACATTATCAGGTGTAATTTTGATAAAAGCATTAAACTCTACAAACTCCTTTTGACCATCTATAACACCTTCTTTTGTTTTGGCTGAAAGCCAAGAAATATTCAAAAGTATACCCCCACCCGCTAAAACCGAAGTTTTAAGAAATGAGCGACGGTTAAGATTGGTTTTAATACTTTTCATATCAACAATTTACAACACAATACTCAAAATGAAAATATATTATATGTCAATAAACTTAGGTCAATGCTGCTCGCCTGACGTCAACAACAAAGCAAGTAAATGGATTATCTCTTCTTGATTTATTCTTCCTTTTAAATTATTTCTCAATCTGATGTGTATCTCTCACACTACTAAATGTTAGTCCTAACATTTTCCAGTCTCCATGTTTTTTCTGATAAACTTCAGTTACCGTAAATTCGTTAGAAACGTCATTTCCTCTTACATGAGCCACTAGCGTAATTCTGTTCCATACTATTGCCGTTTTCTTTGAAACTTCTACTGCCGAATGGTGCACTATGGCTTCTTTATACCAAATGCTACCAGACTCAATAATCTCTAGTTCTCTATCAGTTTTCCAAGAACCACTCATGTGTACAAATTTTGCTTTTGCATCAAACAACTCTCCTAGTTTGACCACATCCTTATTGGCCATCCACTCCCATTTATCTTTTGATACTTGAAGAACTTCTTGCTCAATTTTTGAAGGTGATTGACCATAAGAAATTACTGAAATGGAAGAGATTAATAGAAACATTAAAGAAACGATTCTTACTTTTTTCATACTTTTTATATTTAATAATTAAACTGTCTTAGCCTTTTAAAAAAAATCATAAAGAAGCTAATTGATATTAGTCTTTAAGCAAAGGTCGTTTCCTTTTAAACACTATATCGTATATAAACTACTGCATCTTCTACCATTTTTACTGATTAATGAGTCTAGTGTTTATTTAAGTTTAAATTTGGAAAGGATTAATAAAAAGCAGACATGCAAAAAGTAGTCAACATTGATAGTATTCAAGAGTGTAATTCTTTCAATAATCATAAAACGCTACACCCATTAGCTACAGTAATAGATTTCTCAAAAGCTAATCTTAGAGACTGGGGAGATGCAGAATCGGTTAGATTTAATTATGGTCTATATGCTATTTTCCTGAAAGATGTTAAATGTGGAGATTTAACATATGGGCGTCACCATTATGACTATCAAGAGGGAACGCTCGTCTTTTTTGCTCCTGGTCAGGTAGTAGAAATTGAAAATACAAAAGTTCCTTATCAACCATTAGGTTATGGTCTATTTTTTCATCCAGATTTTTTAAACGGAACGTCCCTAGGGAAAAACATTGGCGATTATAAATTTTTCAATTATCGAAGTAATGAGGCCTTACACGTTTCTGAGGATGAAAGACAAATGATTTTGGACAGTTTAGCCAAAATAGAATACGAGTTAAAACAAACTGTAGATAAGCATAGTAAAAAGCTAATAGCCGCAAATATTGAATTATTTTTAAATTACTGTGAGCGATTTTATGACCGACAATTTATAACCCGCGAAAATGTAAACAATGGCATCTTGGCAAACTTTGAAGAAATGTTAAACGCATATTTCAAGTCAGGAAAACCCAAAAAGATAGGCCTGCCTTCTGTGGCTTTTTTTGCTGATCAATTAAACATGTCTGCCAATTACTTTGGTGATTTAATAAAGAAAGAAACAGGAAAATCTGCCAAAGAGTATATTTTAAATAAGACCATTCAAGTGGCCAAGAGTAAAGTGTTTGAGACTAACAAAACGGTAAGCGAAATAGCTCACGAATTAGGTTTCAAATACCCACAACATTTTACCAGAGTCTTTAAGCAGCGTGTAGGTAAAACACCCAATGAGTTTAGGAGCTTAAACTAGAAAAACCTCATTGTTCTTAGAAGTAGTTTGAGCAGAGCCCTAATTAATTATCTTTTTTTAACTTGTAATAAGATTTGACGTAATAAGTTTTATAAAATAAACAGACAACCATGGCAAAATTTAGTTTAAATATTAACGGAAAAACAAAGAAAGTAGACCTTGACCCGGCTACTCCTATGCTTTGGGTACTGAGAGACCACCTCCATATGCCTGGCACCAAATTCGGTTGCGGTATAGCACAATGCGGGGCTTGTACTGTTCATTTTGACGGAACGGCTGTTAGGTCTTGTCAATTACCAGTTTCGGCCGTAGGCAAAGCAGAAATAACAACCATAGAAGGCTTATCTGAAGACGCGTCTCACCCTGTGCAAGAAGCTTGGATAGAGCATGACGTGGCTCAATGTGGCTACTGTCAATCTGGTCAAATAATGTCTGCGGCTGCTTTATTAAAAAGCAATCCGAACCCAAGTGATGAGGATATTGATAATAGCATGAGTGGTAATATTTGCCGCTGTGGCACGTATTTGAGAATTAAAGAAGCCATTAAAACTGCATCAAAAGCCAAATAAAGATGAAAAATAACAAACAAAACAGACGCTCATTTTTAAAGTCATCTGCCCTAGCTGGAGGTGGATTGATGTTAAGTTTCAATTGGTTTTCTGAAGCAAAAGCCACGGAAGCATTGGCAGAATTAAACCTTCCTAAAGAATGGTCTGAACTTACTGGCTATATTAAAATAGGAACCGATAATAGCATAAAAATATTCTGTCCAAACCCTGAATTTGGGCAAAACGTAATGACTTCTTTACCCATGATGGTGGCTGAAGAACTGGAAGTGGCTTGGGAAGATGTAGAGGTAGAAATGGGACCTCATGACAATCTCAAATTAGGCCCACAGTTTACAGGAGGAAGTAATTCCGTAAGAATGTACTGGAAGCCTTTACGAGCTGCAGGAGCATCAGCAAGGCAAATGCTTGTGGAAGCCGCAGCCCAAACTTGGAATGTACCTGCAGACCAAATCAAGGTCAAAGAAGGAGTTTTATCGCATTCAAATGGTAAATCGGCTAAATACGGAGAATTTGCAAGCAAAGCAGCTACACTACCTGTACCAAATGATGCCAAAACCAAAGAGGTTAAAGACTTCAATATTATTAGTAAGTCAAAGAAAAATGTAGAAGGGACAAAAGTGGTGACAGGTAAGCCCCTTTTTGGAATGGATTATAGGGTTGATGGTATGTTGACGACTATGATTCAGCATCCTCCTGCTTTTGGTATGAAATTAAAATCTTTTGACTCCAGTCAAACTCTAAAAATGCCAGGTATTAAAGATGTTTTTAGTTTCAAATTATATGATGATGATTTTGTACAGGGAGGTTTTGACACACGTACTTTCAATGAGTTAATTGCCATAGTAGGTAACTCTACTTGGGAAGTGATGAATGCCCGCAAAGCCTTAAAAGTACAATGGGAAGCGGCTGGTGAAGTAAAAGAAACCATGAATGGCAGAGGTGGACAAAGAGAAGTTACTATACCAGCAAGGCTTGAGTCTACAAGCATACAGCACGACTTGATGGCCGAATATGCCAATAAACCAGCTAGAGAACTAAGAAAAGATGGTGACCCCGAAACGGCCTTTAAAAATGCCGCTCAGGTTTTAGAACGCACCTATAATGCACCATTTTTAGCACATAACTGCATGGAGCCCATGAACTTCTTTGCTCATGTAGAAGCCGACAAAGCTTTAGTGGCCGGTCCCATTCAGGCACCTGCGTGGATGGAACCTACTTTATCAAAGCTTTTGAAAATACCCCCTGAGAAAATTGAGATTCAAATGACCAGAATGGGTGGTGGTTTTGGCCGTAGGGCTTACGCTCAATATGCTTATGAAGCAGCACTTATTTCTCAGAAAGTTAAGGCTCCTGTAAAATTGATTTACTCTAGAGAAGATGATATGACCTATGGCATTTACCGTCCCATGTACACAGCTACATACCGTGCAGCTTTAGATGCCAATAAGAATTTGATAGGCTTTCATGTAAAAGGTGGCGGAATTCCAGAAAGCCCTATTCATGCAAATAGATTCCCTGCTGGTGCTGTAGATAACTATTTGGCTGAGTCATGGGAAATACCTTCTAATGTCACCATTGGAGCCTTTAGAGCTCCACGTTCTAATTTCAATGCAGCAGCAGAGCAATCTTTTTTAGACGAATTAGCAGAACTCATGGGCAAAGACCCGATAGCAATGCGATTAGAAATGCTAAAACGTGCCAAAGAAAATCCTGTAGGTGAGAACAACGATTATGATGCTGAAAGGTATGCTGGGGTACTAGAACTAGTTAAAGAAAAATCTAACTGGACTACCGCCAAAGACGGAAAATATAGCCGTGGAGTGGCCGCCTATTTCTGTCATAACTCATACGCCGCTCATGTGGTAGACATGGTTTCAAAAGACGGCCAACCTTATGTAGAACAAGTATTTTCTGCTGTAGACTGTGGCGTGGTTATTAATCCTGACGCCGCCACAAATATGGTACAGGGTGCGGTGGTTGATGGAATTGGTCAATCATTTTATGGTGCTTTAACGCATAATAATGGCGTGCCAGAGCAAAGTAATTTTGACACCTATCGTATGATTCGTCATAATGAAGCTCCAAAGAAAATTGAAGTACACTTTGTTCAAAACGAGGTTGACCCTACGGGTTTAGGTGAACCGCCTTTCCCTCCGGTATTTGGTGCAGTAGCTAATGCTCTTTACAAGAACACAGGAAAAAGACATTATAATCAGCCTTTCCTAAGTGAAATGGAGAATATTTAAAAGCTTATTCTTTAGTGTCAAAGAGGCTGTCTAAGAAATATAAGACAGCCTCTTTTTTGTACAAATTCCAACAAGAACTAAAAATACGGCCCCTCCTCCGCATGAATCTGCAATGTTGGCTTGTATTTCTGTAATGCTATGATTACGTCTTTGGTAGTTTCTGTACTGTAGGTATAAACCTCTTTTAAAGCAGGAAACTTGACTAAATCTAAGAGGGCTTTGTCGTCCACTTTAGTGAAAGACACGTTTAAAACTTTGAGATTTTGTAACTGACTTAAATGAATGAGCCCACTACCTTTTAACTTTGTTTTTTGAAGATAAAGCTCTTTCAAATTGCTCATTTGAGCTATGACGTATAAATCTGCATCATCTATCTGAGACGACACCAAAGAAACCTTGGTAAAAACATCTAAATAAGGTTTTAGCTGAGCCAGTTTTTCACTGTCAAAAGGTGCTGGTGGAAAAGTATTCGATAGGGTATACATTTCACCCTCCGCCTCCTCATCTCTTTTTATCACCACTTCCATATCGGTGGCTAAATATTCTAGTTCTGCAGCTAGTTTCTCCGCATTCAGCTTTGATTTATGGACATTAAAACGATACTTTTTTAGAGCTGGCTCTAACTGGTTTACCAGCAATTGCATCTCTATTTTAGTACTGTCTGCGGTGGTGCTATCCGCCAAACCTTGCTTCATTTTGGCACCATTTGCTATCCAATATTTCAAAATAGCAATTTCTTTATCATCCAAAGGTGTTTTCCCTGCAGGCGGCATACGGTCAGACACCGAATCGGGCATTATCACTCTAAGGTAAAGCTCACTTTCGTCTGGTAAATAATGTTTTAAGCCTGCCTTGCCACTTTTACCTTCTTTGAATAAATCTTCAAAAGAACTCACAGAAAAGTTTCCTTTTGCCCTTAAAGTAGAGTGGCAACCCACGCATTTTGCTTCTAGTATAGATTGAATTATATCCTCATAGAGGTACTGATTAGAATCTACTTTTGACTCCACTTCTACTTCCGCACCTATCATGGGCAAATACTCCGTTAGAAAGTTTTGTCCGTGCGTCAGATTTCCACCTTGATGACCTGTATAAAGAGCTGCTCCATTGGTAGCCAGCAAGGCTATCAAATAAAGAGCATAGAGTTTTCCTGACTTCCATTGGTACAAAAACAGGGCAAAACTCACAAACAATAGACAGCCAGTTAATACACCTCCATTAAAATGCTGCTCCATCAGATAACCTGAATATTCGCCAGAGGCAAAGAGCAAATAGCCTGAAAAAATAGAGACAAGCGTAAGCACAATCATTACCAAAAAGGAATAGAAAAATACCTTACTGTCTATTTGAATAATTTTCAAAAAACGCAGAACCTCTGCCCCTAGAACTAGTAAAACCAGCACAATGGGAAAATGCAAAAGAATAGGATGAAAACGGCCTATGGTTAACAAAATAGGCGATTCTAATGATATATTGATAAATTTCAAGCCCAAAAGCAAGAAACCTAAAAAGCCCAAAAGTAAAATATTAACCGGTTTTGTAAGAAAGCGTTCGAGAGGTCTATCTGGCATTATTAATTCTTCTGCTGGTAATTATTAAGACATTAAAGGGCTTAGTGTATTAGTACTATCACCAAACTGCTTCATATCATAGTTTTGACTTTGGAGCATCGTCAAATACAAGTTTGCCAAAGGCGTTTCTTCTTTAAAATTCAGGTTTTGACCCTGTTTAAGCTTTCCGCCGCCGTGTCCGCCAATAATGATAGGTAAGTCACGTGGGGAGTGTCTGTTTCCATCTCTTAAATCAGAGGTAAATACTGCCATCGAGTTATCTAGAAGTGTATTGTCGCCTTCTTTGATATCCTTTAGTCTTTGTAAGAAATAGGCATATTGCTCCACATGCCATGCCGATATTCTAAGGTACTCCTCCATTAATTCGGGGCGGTTCATGTGATGGGAAAGCGAATGATGGTTTCCTTTGACCCCATCTAAAAATGAGAAGCTTCTGTTACTCACCGAATTACCAAACATAAAGGACGAAACACGACTAGCGTCACTCCAAAAGGCCAGCACCATGATATCTAACATTAATCGTGTTTTCTCTGTAATATCTACGCCAGAATAAACTTCTTGATACTCTTCAATATTTTGATTGACTCTGGTCAATTCTTTTTTAATATCGGCAGTAATTTTAGAACTAAATTTCTCCCGTTGGTCTTCACTCAAAATTCGTTTTTCTACACTCCTAATAGACTCTAAGTACTCCGACAGCTTATCTTGGTCTGAGCGGCCTAAATTTCTTTTAAGAGAATTAGCATCTTCCAAAACCGTATCTAGAATACTCTTTTTCCAAGGGTCGTCTTTCACATTTGCTCCTGGCACAAAAGACTTAAATAACCTATCAAAAGCTAGTTTTGGGTCAATTTCCTTTGTCATTGGTTGCTGTGCATTTTTCCATGAAATGCTAGAACCATAAAGTCGAGTAAACCCGACGTTAATATCTACTCCCGTGGTGATTCTATCTAAGCCATATTCTAAAGAAGGAAATAGCGTTTCGGAACCATGTTTTTGAGCCATAATCTGGTCAATGGAAACTCCTCCACTGAAAATATTATCACCAATAGTTTGACGAATTTGACCGCAGGTCAAAAGACTAGCAGATTTAGCATAATGACCATCTGCACCCTTAAAAATAGAGTGCTTATTCATTAAGTTTTTTAGAATAGAAACATCCCCTTTAAGTTTTGCCAAGGGCATTAATTGACGAGTCAATTCAAAGTCTTTTCCATACGAAGTAGGATTCCAATGGTCTGGATGCACGCCATTAGGCATATAGAAAAAAGCAGTACGCACAGGCGATTTTCCCGCCATTGCAGCATTAAAAGGTTTACCCATTGCCTCTAAAACAGGTAAAGCAATGGTGGCTCCTATTCCCTGGAGCATCCTTCTTCTAGATATTTGCCAACTTTTCGCCATTGTTAATACTTTTATTTTTTTTTGACTTCTTTAAACAGTGGATTCATAAGTTTTACACTTCTAGACATTAGACTCAAGATTTAGACAAAAGACTCAAGACAAAAGACCCGAACTTCTGGAACCTAACACCTAAACCTAGACTCAAGACAAAAGACCTGAACATCTGGCATCTAACACCCAAACCTAGACTTAAGACAAAAGATATTAGACAAAAGACCTGAACATCTGGCATCCAACACCTAACATCTAGCACCTTACATCATATACTCTTCTTTTCAAAATCATTTTGCTTCATTAAGAAAGGATAACTATTCACCAATTCGATTATAAAAGGTTCTGGGTTAAAATCGTTTTCTATCAAAGTGTTTTCTAGTTTCACCAAAGCTGTTTCGTCTGTAAACAGAATGGTTCTACCTAGGGCATAAGATAAGATTCTCTTTGAAAAGTTTCGTGCTATCTTCTTTTCCTCCGTCAGCAATATCTTTTTTAACTCTTCTGGTCCATTAAACTTTTCTCCTTCCGCTGTTACTCCAGAAGCATCTATATCAACCTTTCCATAGCTATCTCTCCATTTACCTATTGGGTCATAATTTTCTAAGCCTAAACCTAGCGGATCCATCTTTTCATGACAAGATTGGCATTCTGGGTCTGCTCTATGTCTTTCTAAAATTTTGCGTAGGCCCAAAGCTTCATGAATACCCTTATCTTCTGTAAGTTCTGAAACCTCTGGAGGAGGTGGTGGTGGTGATACACCCAGAATCTGTTCCATGACCCATTTCCCTCTCAACACAGGACTAGTTCTGGTAGATATAGAAGTAGTGGCTAAAACTCCAGCCATACCCAGCACTCCTCCTCTTCTATTATCTGCAAACTGTACTTTCAGGAAATCGTCACTTTCTACACCTCCTATTCCGTAATAATTAGCCAAAGAGGTATTTAACATAGAATAGTCGCTATTTACCAAATCCATAAAATTCTTACTTTCGGTAAGTACATGATGGAAATAACTTGATGCCTCTTCATACAAATCTTTTCTAAGTTCCATATCAAAACCTGGGTACATTTCAGCATCCACCATCGGTTCTGAGTCTAAAAGCTTAGTGATTCCTAACCACTGCACGGTAAAGTCTTGAGCGAAGCGTTTAGATTTTGGGTCTGCCAACATACGTTTGACCTGTGTGGCTAAAGTAGTAGAATCATGCAATTTGCCTGCATAGGCCAAATCAAACAGCTCTTGGTCTGGCGTACTGCACCATAAAAAATAGGACAACCTAGATGCCACTTCAAAATCGCTCAAAGGGTATGCCCCCTCCTTTTGTGGTTCTTCTTCTACTTTGTAAAGAAAATTGGGTGAAACCAAAACCGCCTTTAACACCTGAGCTATACTTTCGTCAAACCTTAAAGGATTCTTTATTGCTACCTTTTCATCATAAACTGATTGAAAAAGCTCTAGCAGTTTTGTTTTTTCTTCTGCCTTAAGGAATCGCCTATAAGCCTTACTGGCTACTTGGTCAATCACCTTTTCAGCAGCTAAATCAGAATTATTGAGGTAATCATACTTGTCGGAGAAAAGCGTCTTTACCCAGTTTTTAAAACCCTGCCAGCCACCTGCTTTAAAAGCAAAAGGCACTATTTGGTCCCATTTATCATTATCTGCCAAAGCTTCATCCACAATCTGACTACCGGCGTCATAATACCTCTCTAATTTTAAGGGAGTAAAAAATAGGGCTCGTCCTTGATTATCAAACCCACCACCACCAGACCCGTCAGACGGAAAATAGCCTCTAGCATCAAAATCAACTCCGAATAAATCATAAATGGTGTATTGATATTCGGCATGACTTAGCCTTCGTATCACCACTTTTCCTGGAGTTTTCTTTTCAAGCGATGCCTGCAAAATGGCATCAATGCCGTTAACCAATTTATGATAGACTTCTTCGGAAAGGGGTTTCTCCGTTTTTGGCGGCATGGACCTATCCTTAATTACACCCAAAACCTCCAACCAAAAAGAACCACGTTGAATTACACGTGCTTGTTCTTTATAATTATCTATGTTGATGCCACCTTTTGCAGTATTTGTATTATGACATTTTATACACTCATCTTGCAATAGCGGTCTGATATCCTTTTCATAAGTAATGACAGGAGGTTCTTCCGCGTATGCTGATTTGACAAAGCACAGGGCTAAGAATATGAGAATTTTAGTTTGCAATGGTTGATAGGTTGAATTGAATACGTATTAAAACTAACATATTCTTCTATTTCTAAAAAACAAAGCCCTTATAGAATCGATATGAGGCTAAGTTTTGATGACCTAAAGCCTAGAAAATTAAATTTGACCACACCTAAGCTCTTAGTTTTATTAAATAAAATATTGAAATCATCTAAATGCTACTCTAGTTTTTTGCTCACGGCATTTAATTTGACGGTTCTTTTTTGACAAATAATTCTACGTTTTTGACGTTAAAATCGCTCATAATTTAAATCAAAAAAGGTTTTCCTTCAATTAGTACAAGTAAGCAAAGTGTTAATAATCGATAACATTTCGTTTTAAAAGTGTTAACACAAAAACTCTTTTTATCTCATGATTTTTATGGTTTAATAAACCAAAATATCAAGACATGAAATCAAAACTACTCCTACTTATTCTTATTAGCTCTTTAAGCAGCAATGCTCAAGTCATTATTCAATCCCATATCAAAATACCTCTAGATAGCATAGAACAAGGAATTTTTCACAATTCGCTTAACGAATTCTTGCTTGCGGCAGACAAAGGCAACAAAGAGAGTGAAACCATCCTAAAAGATGAAAAGCTGGCTACCCTCTTACTATTAGATGAACTAGAAGGCATAACTGATGCGAGCACATTTAAACCTTACCTATTAAGTATACAGAAACTAGACAGTAAGGCTTACCTCATTCAATTGGCTTATTCACAAGTCAGGAATAATGAAAGCTACCAAAAAGCTCAGTTGACTTTAATGGCACATAAAGAAGCAAACTCCTTTAAATTCTCTACCCCTTTAAAAAGAAACACCATTTACTGGAAGTCTAAAACCCTTCAAAATACTACCTTCTATGATCAAGGTAATTTGAATCTAAAAAATGCCTCAACCTTTATTGAGAAAACTACCGAATTTGATACTAAACTTAAACTTCCTGAAAAGAGTACTGCCATCTATCTTACGGAAAACTTGACTGATGTTTTTAACCTTATTGGTATAAATTACCTAGCTCCTTATAATGGACGACGCTACGCGTCTACCATGGCTTCTTTAAACAATAGAGCTATTATTATTCAGGGAAACGGTAACCCAAGCTTTGAAACGTTTGACACACATGACCTATGGCATGACCGTTTGGCTTTAGCTGTTAACAGGAGAAAAACTAATAGACCTGTGGATGAGGCCTGTGCATATTTATATGGTGGCAGCTGGGGCTACACCTGGGAAGAAATTTTGGCCAAGTTCAAAGAAACTTACGCCCATAGAAAAGATATTGATTGGAAATATTACAAAGAATACCCAGAAGACTTTGGAGAAAGCCAAGAGAAGCACTTAATGGCTGATTATGTGGCGAACGCATTAATAATAGAAAAGCTAGAAAAAGAAATGGGATTTTCTGCTGTACTCGAATTATTAAACAGCGGACCTTACGAAAAAGGAAATGCCAATTATTACAAAACTTTAGAAAAACTAACAGGAGTGAGTGAAGAGAAGTATTCTGATATGGTCTGGGATTTAATTAATTCTTCAAAAGAATAATGGAATTGATAAGGCATTCTAAGCCATAAATTATATTTTTAAATAAATTTAATAATTCAAGGTCATTTCAAGCTTTCAGAGCATGTTTTAAGCCTTTGACTTTGAATATTTAATATTCAACCCAATCATTATAAAATATGACTAATATCAACAGAAGAAACTTCATTAAAAAAACCTCTCTTTCAGCAGCAGGAATAACTGCAGCTTCCTTAATAGCACAAAATGCAGAAGCCCATTCTGCTAGAACTGCAGCAGCTACTTATATGGGAGATTTTGCTGCTCCTAAATTACCTACCGTAAAAGCAGCTTTTATAGGTGTAGGTGCTAGAGGGCCAGGACACATGAGATTCTTTGCAGATTTGGAAGGTACAGAGGTAGTAGCCATTTCTGATTTATACGAAGACAATGCCACTAAGTGGGCTGCAAAAGCCAAAGAAATTGGAAAAGGACAAAGACATAAGAATGTAAAAGTCTACTATGGAGCAGAAGACAAATGGAAGCAAATGCTGAAAGATGTTAAACCTGATGTGGTATTTATAGCCACTAACTGGTCAAACCATGCTCCTATGGCCATAGAGGCAATGAAACAAGGTGCTCACGCTTTTGTGGAAGTTCCTATAGCTCTTACTACGCAAGAAATGTGGGAAATAGTGGACACATCAGAAGCTACTCAAAAACACTGTATGATGATGGAAAACGTTAACTACGACCGCGACGAGTTAATGTATCTCAACATGTGCCGTCAAGGTGTGGTAGGAGAATTACTTCATGCCGAAGCAGCTTATATACATGAGTTAAGATTCCAGATGAAAGAAGAAGAACGCGGCACCGGCTCATGGCGTACACCGCATTATGCCAACCGTAACGGTAACCTATACCCAACACATGGTTTAGGACCCGTGGCTCAGTATATGAATATTGGTCGTACAGATGATACCTTCAAAAGTTTGGTTTCTTTTTCTACACCATCTTTAGGCAGAAAACTATACGCCGAAAAGAACTATGGTTCGGACCATAAATGGAATAAGTTAAACTATAAAGGAGGAGATTTAAATACGTCTATTATCAAAACCAACATGGGTAGAACCGTAATGGTGCAGTGGGACGAAACTAGCCCTAGACCTTACTCCAGATTAAACTTAGTGCAGGGAACCAAAGGTACACTAGCCGGTTTCCCTACACGTGTGGCTTTAGAAGGAGGTTTTGAAGGAGCTACAGAAAGTCATCACCAATGGATAGAAGGCGAAAAACTTCAATTACTCTATGATAAATATGACCATCCTTTATACAAAAGGCTAAATCAGAAAACCAAAGACAGTGGACATGGAGGCATGGACGGCATGATGATGTATCGTATTGTAGAATGTCTTCAAAACGGACAGCCTTTAGACCAAAACGTTTACGAAGGTTGCCTATGGAGTGCCGTATCACCATTAAGCGAACGCTCTGTGGCTACAGATGGAGCACCTCAGCCTTTCCCAGACTTTACCAGAGGTAACTGGAAAAGCACCAAACCTTTAAGTATTATTAGTTAAATCAATAAAACATTCTATCGACCAATTATAAACTAACATAAATGAAAAAAAGAGAATTTCTGAAGAGTGCCGCCGCCTTAGCGTCACTCACCGTCATGCCATCTGCCATTTGGTCAATGGAAAAAAAGAAAGTTTTAAGAACTGCTCATATAGGTTTAGGTGGCATGGGAAGAGCCGATTTAGAGGCTTTAGCATCTCACCCAGCTGTGGAAGTAGTGGCACTTTGTGATGTAGACTCTAAGGCTACAGACATGGTAAAAGCTACTTACCCTAATGCCAAAATATATAAAGACTATAGAGATTTATTAAAAGAAATGGGTAAAGATATAGATGCCGTAGTGGTATCTACACCTGACCATAGCCATGCACCAGCTTCTATGATGGCCATGGAAATGGGCAAGCAAATTTACTGTCAAAAGCCACTTACCCATCATGTATCTGAGGCAAGAGCCATGAGCAAATTAGCAGCTAAAAAGAAACTGGTTACTCAAATGGGTATTCAGGTACACTCTTTTTATGACTATAAATTAGCTACGCTTTTAATTCAATCAGGAATAATTGGTAAAGTATCTACCGTGAGAGCTTGGTCTCCTAAAAACTGGGGAAATGATGGACCTGCACCTACAGGAAGCGATCCAGTTCCAGAAAGCTTAGACTGGAACCTTTGGTTAGGAACTTCGCCTGAAAGACCTTATAAAGAAGGAGAGTATCACCCAGGAAACTGGCGTAAAATAATGGACTATGGCTGCGGAACTTTAGGAGACATGGGTGTTCATATTTTTGACACGCCTTATAATGCTTTAGCATTAGATGTACCTAGAACCATCATAAACGATTGCCGTAAGCCTACAGGCTTTGGTTTCCCAGAAGAAAACAAAGTTACTTATGAGTTTCCAGGAACGCCTTATACAGCTGAATCTCTTAAATGGGTTTGGTATGATGGTGTGAATGCTCCTCAGAGTCATCCAGACCTTAAATTGCCAAACGGTGAAGAATTACCAGACCAAGGAGCCATGTTTATTGGCGAAAAAGGTAGATTATTACTTCCTCACTTCATGCAGCTACCTAAACTAATAGTTGACGGTAAATATGAAGAGCTAGACCTTACAGAACTCAAAGCTTCAGGAGCAATTGGAGATGTTTTCAGAAACTACGATGTAGAAGGAAAAAGGCATTACCACCAGTTTGTGGACGCCTGTTTAGGAAAAGATGAGTGCTCCGCACCATTCTCTTATGCCTCAAGGTTGACAGAAACTATTCTACTGGGTGTAATAGCTGGTAGGTTCCCAAATCAAACTTTACACTGGGACAGTGCTACCGCACAATTTAAAGAAGAAGAAGCCAATGCATTCTTAGACGCTCCTTATAGAAAGTTTTAAAAACTAGCCACCTCCTTAGGAGGTGCTTTATTTAAGACGTTTCAATTAGAAATTGTCAAAACAGAAAAACCCAGTCAACATATCGTTGACTGGGTTTTCTTTGTTAAACTTATTCTTTTCTCTTAGAAATGGAATATCATTGCAGCACCAATAGTCGTTTGATTATTTTTTCCTGCACCGTCACCATCTACTAACTGAAAACCAGAAGTTGGAGAGTAAGAATCAAATCTTACTTCTGGCTTAAACATTAAGTGGTCTGTAATATCAACATTACCAGTAAGCGTTAAAGAAGTAACAGCAGAACCATCACCGTTCTCGTCAAGTAAGTACATTCCTCCTTCAGAGTTATCAAAACGCTCTGCTCTAACACCTAGACCAAATTTCTCTGTTAAGCTACCATTTAAATATAAGGCAGCACCAGACCATTTCTTAGTATCAACACCATCATTCAAAGAACCATAAGGAACTGCATTTAAACCAATTAAGAAGTTATCAGTTACTTGGTAAGATGTAGTGATATCGAACCATTTGTATTTCTCTGTTGCACCTGCTAGTCCTTCGTCAGATGCATAATAGTTTAAGTAAACATCCCATCCATCTACTGGAGCAGTATAAATCTGAGCCATTATTCCTTTAGCCTTATTAAAATCATCTTTGCTATCAAGACCGTTATTCACACCTAACATGAAAGCAAATTTATCAGAAACTGCTACATCCATCTTAATTCCAGTATGGTAGAACGGTCCGTTTCCAAATAAGTTAGATAAAGAATAGTTAAAATTCGCTGGAGCGTCAATAACCTCATATCCAACATTAGTACCAAAAGTACCAGCAGAAAGACTAAAAACATCATTCATAGCCCAGCTTAAATAAGCCTGCTTAATAGCCATTCCTGTTTGAGAACCACTTACCCATACATAGTTACCTAAATCACCATGATTACCAAATGTTAAATCAATTACCCCAGTAACAGCACCTGCTTCATACGTAGTCATTAACTGAGCAAGACCAACTTGAAACGAGTTAGCATTGTGGTCAAAAATTCTTTCAAACCCTGAAGCTCCTAAGTTTGCACCTGGACCGCTTACACCATTTAAATTTGCGAAATAATATGTGTCAACATATCCTGAAAGTGTTAATGGGCCACCTTCCTGAGCCGAAACCGAAAATGCAGTCAAGATAGATACTATTGCTAAATAAACTTTTTTCATTATTTTATTCTTTTATTGTTATTGTTTCCGTTGTACTTGTTCCGTTACAAATGTTCGCCATTATTTATAATTGACCAAATATTATTTTAATATTTTATCATAATTCAGAATCTTCACTAATTAATATTAGAATTGTACAATTTCACAAAGAACCTCATTAAATTTCAACAATTACACAAAAAGCCAATTCCACACAGCAATCTTCCGTTTCATCTTTACACTTTACTCCTAGGTCTTAAGATCAAGCACAAGCACAAAAAAAAAGGGCACCCAAAATGGGTACCCTTTTACTAAATTGTATAACCGAATTTTATTTCGTTACAAAGTCACCATAAGCACTCATTCCATGCTCGTGACCATCTAGACCGTCGATTTCTTCTTCTTTAGATACTCTTAAGCCTAATGTAGCTTTCAGTGCATAAAGAATAATACCAGATGTTAAGATACAGAACACTGCATAACATGCTACTCCAATTAATTGAACTTTAAATTGGTCAACACCTTTCATGGCTCCGAAGATACCAACAGCAAGTGTTCCCCAGATTCCACAAATTAAGTGAACAGCTACAGCTCCTACAGGGTCATCTAATTTAAGCTTATCAACAAGTGATACAGCCAACACTACAAGAATACCAGCAATAACACCGATTAAGATTGCATCCATTGGGCTCATTTGGTCAGCACCGGCAGTAATACCTACAAGACCTGCAAGAATACCATTCAACATCATTGTTAAATCATATTGTTTGTTTTTAAGTAAATCGAAGATAAACGCTCCAACACCACCAGCAGCCGCAGCTAAACAAGTAGTAACTAAAGTAAGTGAAGTTCCAGCTGGGTCTGCAGAAAGTACAGAACCTCCATTAAAACCAAACCAACCTAACCATAAGATAAGTACACCAGCAGCAGCTAAAGGTAAACTATGACCAGGAATAGGCTTAGAAGAACCGTCTTCTCCAAATTTACCAATTCTAGAACCTAATAAGTAAATAGCTACAAGTGCAGCCCAACCTCCTACAGAGTGAACTAAAGTAGAACCAGCGAAGTCATAAAAACCCATTTCGCTTAAGAAACCACCACCCCACTGCCAAGAACCAGCAATTGGATAAACGATTCCAACATAAATAATAGTGAATATCATGAAACTTCCAAGCTTAATACGCTCAGCAACAGCTCCAGATACAATAGTAGCAGCAGTGGCAGCAAACATTCCTTGGAAAAGGAAGTCAGTCCAATATGTATATCCTCCGTCAGCGTAATCAGGCGTCAGACCGTTCTCTGGAAGTTGGATTCCAAATCCAGCAAATCCAAAGTAGCCGTTAAATTCCCCTGGATACATTAAGTTAAATCCGCACAATGCGTAAAGTAAAAGACCTACGCAGATAATGAAGACGTTTTTAAATAAGATGTTAACAGTATTTTTAGATCGAGTAAGACCAATTTCTAAAAATGAGAACCCTAGGTGCATGAAGAACACTAAGGCTGTACAGACCATCATCCATACATTATTGGCGGTAAATAATCCATCCATAAAAGTGATTCAGTTTAAGTTAATTGTTAATATTTTTTAGATACTCCTTTTGCTTTCGATTTGTAGTAATAAAAGATGTTTTGGAACTAAGTACATGTAAATTGAACTTCATCTTTAATACCTTAAAACCGAATTATGAATGCAATAATATGGCATAAATCATTATTGACCAAATTTTATTCTATTTTTTTCGATATAACATTTACATTATTTTAAGTATTAATAATTGTACTATTCCTTGAGCACCACGCTTGAATGGACCTTAAAGACCTATATAGCAACAACTTGTAAATCATCAAATAGGGTAAATAAATCAAAAAAACTTTTCGAAAAACTATAATATTCTAAGAAAATGAAGTTTTAAGGTTTAAAATTTGGCAAAAAAAAAGAGCGACAATTGTCGCTCTCCTATTTCTTGATAAATGGCATATTAGTTAATAGCCGGATTTCCCTTTTCTCCAGTACGAATTCTTACTGTTTCTAGCATCTCAGAAATAAAGATTTTACCATCACCCACGTTTCCAGTATATGCAGCCTTAGTAATAGCCTCGATAGTTCTATCTAAAAACTCATCAGAAACTACTATAGACAAATATCTTCTTTGAATATCCGTAGTACTGTAGCTGATAGTTCTGTAAATATGTCCTTCCTTTTCATTTCCAACACCAGTCACATCCCAGTAAGAGAAAAAGTTAACTTCTACAGCATGTAAAGCATCACGAACTTCAGAAAACTTTGACTTACGAATTATGGCTTCGATTTTTTTCATCCTATCTTTTTAGTTTAATGTAAAATTATATTTTGGTTTTAAATGTAAAGAAAAAATATTCAAAGGGAATTAAAACATTTTTGCAAATTTAAATTTGTCTTGAAAAAGATATAAAAAATGCAATAATAAATAACTATAATTCAATTATTTATGAAATAGCGAAGATGACCAAAAAAACTTTCTATCAGTTTTGTTAACACAAACTATCGCCAAATTATATTCTGCTAAATCTAACTTCTCAAAACAAAGAAAAATATATCTCAAATATTTAGATTCTTTCCCGAATTATATTCTTTTTATTCATACGCCAAAGGTGACTAGGAAAGTCGATATTTCCAAAGATTTGAGAACGCCTTAAGTTTATATAGTTATTCTTTTTCTTTGCATAATGCAACAAAGCACTTCCTATAAGAAAGTGCTTTGTTTAAATGCCAATTTAAATATCAAAAATTGACCAGAAATTAAAAGATTATTTTTTTTAATCTAGTCCTAAAATTTTACGATTAAAGGCCTCATCAGTACCTGTAGCAGCGAAATCATCAAATGCACGAGTCACTACCTCTATAATATGCTCCTGAATAAATGGTGCTCCTTCGGTAGCTCCTTGGTCAGAGTCTTTGATACAGCACTCCCACTCTAAAACAGCCCATCCGTCATAACCATATTGCGACAGCTTACTGAAAATAGCTTTAAAGTCTACTTGACCATCTCCTAATGAACGGAAACGCCCGGCTCTATCAGCCCAGCCAGCGTAAGCACTGTACACACCCTGTTTTCCTGTAGGGTTAAACTCAGCATCTTTCACATGGAAAGCCTTAATTCTTTCATGATAAAAATCAATGAACTGTACATAATCTAGGGCCTGCAAAATGAAATGGCTAGGGTCATAATTGATATTAGCTCTTGGGTGACCATCCAAAGCTTCTAAAAACATTTCGAAAGTAGTTCCATCATGAACATCTTCACCTGGGTGTAACTCGTAACAGTAATCTACACCGCACTCGTCATACGTATCTAATATAGGCTTCCATCTAGCAGCTAACTCTTTAAAAGCTGACTCTATCAAACCTGCAGGACGCTGAGGCCATGGGTATAAGAAAGGCCAAGCTAAAGCTCCTGAAAAACCTACGTGAGAAGTCAAACCTAAATTCTTAGAAGCCTGAGCTCCTAATTTACATTGCTGAATAGCCCAAGCTCTTCTTGCCGGCTCGTTACCATGAACTTCTGCCGGAGCAAAAGCATCATACATAGCATCATAAGTAGGATGAGAAGCTACCAACTGACTCTGCAAATGCGTGCTCAGTTCTGTAATTTCAAGTCCTTTATCTTTCATTTTACCTTTTAGCTCATCACAGTAAGTTTTTGATTCAGCTGCTTTAGCTAAATCAATAACCCTTGGGTCCCAAGTTGGTAACTGAATACCTTTGTACCCTTTACCGCCCATATAATCGGCAAGACCGTCTAAAGAATTAAAGGGAGCGTCGTCTCCCAGAAACTGTGCTAAAAAAACTGCAGGTCCTTTTATCGTTTTCATTATCTATTCTCTGTTTTAATGTTATAATTCGTTTTAAAGCGGTTTTAGACCGTCGTCCAGCTTCTTGACCTGTGACTTTCTAAAATTCTTTCACATACCAATAACTCTCTGTAGCCATCAGCAAAAGTCGGGAATGTTGGATTTTCAGGTTGCTTACCTTCTTCTATAGCCGCATAAACTTCTTTAAAAAGCTGCTTAGATGTATCAGGGAAACCTTCATTATGACCTCCAGGGAATGAAACTACACTCTGCACACCATCTGCTACTAAAGAAGGGTCTTTCATCAATACTTCATTAGCCTTCTCTCTATGGCCCATCCATAATTCGTTTGGTCTTTCAGAATTGAAGGCAAAAGTTTTCTTTGAACCAGAAATTTCTACTTTCAATTGATTTTTACGACCCGCAGAAACCTGAGAAACTGTAATACTACCAGCATTTCCGTTATCAAAACGAAGTAACACATTGGCGTGGTCTTCTGTATTGATAGCCACATCTTCGTAATCGTCTGGCCCTAATTCTACACCAGAATATGTAGCAATAGCTTTTTTCGGTTTCTTTCTAATATCATGAACAGTATTGAAATCTGCCAGCAGTTCTACTGTTTTCAATCCTGTCACATACTCAATAATATCCATCAAATGAGAACCAATATCAGCAATGGCTCTAGAATCACCCGACTTGTCTGGCTCTAATCTCCAGTTATAATCAGTATCTAAGAATAACCAATCTTGAAGGTAAGAACCTATGATAGAGAAAACTTCTCCTAATTCACCTTTCTCTCTCATCACTTTCATTTGACGTACCATTGGGTAGTATCTCAAATTGAAATGAACGGCATTAACCAAACCTGATTTCTCAGCAATCTCCACTAGTTCTTTTGCTTCATGCAAGTCTTTAGACAATGGTTTTTCACAAACCACATGCTTACCAGCTTCTAACGCCGCCTTAGATTGCGAATAATGAAGGAAATTAGGTGTACAGATATGTATACACTGTATCTCATCCATTTTAAGTAGGTTTTCAAATGTGCAACCTACCGGAATACCTAATTCTGCAGCTTTTTGGTCTGCAAGTTCTTGATTAACCTCACACAAGGCTACTACCTCTACATTAGGAAGTCTTCTCAAAGCCTCAATATGAGCTGGCCCTATAAATCCTGTTCCTACTACTCCTACTTTTATTTTTGACATGTTTTAATTCAGGCCTAAAGGCCCATTTGTGATTTATAAAATCTTGGTCATTCGGTAATTGATTAAATCAACACCATTATCTTTTGTATTCAAATTCTTCCTAAGCTTAAAAAAGCCATTCCTTTCAAAAAAATCAAAGGCCGTAATACTGACATCACTTTCAATAAGCTTAAAACCAAGTGACTTTGCCTTGGTCTTTACTTCCTTCAAAAGTCTTTTAGCTATACCCTTTCCTTGATGCTCTGCATGCACAAACATAAAATCTAGGTATCCTTTAATCCCTACATTCGTTTTCTCTAACGATGTAAAACCTAACAATTCTTCATCACGGCAGGCTAATAAAAAATACTGTTTTTTTATTGCATCCTCCCACCTTTCTTCATGATTAACAGCATCACACCAAACCTCAATTTCGCGTTCATCGTAATCTTCAGAACAACATTCTTGTACTGTATTGACAAATAAATCCTTAATCTTAGGTAAATCTGAAAGACTCGCCTGTCTTATTTCAATATCCATACGTTATTCTAAACTTTACTAATCCTCAATTAGATTTCGAATTTAGTCCACTTAGTAGTATCATCATTTGCCGATTTTACTACTGTCTGAATAAAGCCCATACCTCTTAAGCCATCTTCTATTCCTGGGAAATCATAAATTTCAGGGTTGTAAGAGCCATCGGCTTTACCACCACCTAAACCACCAGTAGCAGATTTATCAGCAGCTACGCCCCAGCTATTTCTTAGAGCCATAGCGAAGTTTCTATAAATACTAGCAAAAGTCTCAATGTAACCCTCAGGATGACCTGCTGGCTGACGCGTATGAGCTTGAGCATGTTCTGAAAGCTGCCCCACTCCTGTTCTAATAATTCTAGAACCCGTGTCCTGATTGGTAAGCTCTAAAGTATTTGGCTCCATTTGACTCCACTTTAAACCTCCTTTAGAGCCATAAATACGAATATTAAGGTCATTCTCTTCTCCATGACAGATTTGAGAATTGTGCAGCACTCCTTTAGCTCCATTATTAAACCTTAATAAGATATTAGCATCGTCATCTAACCTTCTTCCTTCTACAAAAATGGTTAAGTCGGCACATAACTCTGTAATCTCAAGACCTGTGATATATTCCGCAAGGTTTTCTGCATGCGTACCTATATCTCCTACACCGCCAGCAGCACCACATCTTTCAGGGTCCGTACGCCAGTCAGCTTGTTTATTTCCCGTTCCTTCTACTAGATTATATAGCCAGCCTTGTGGATACTCTACAATAACTTTTCTAATATCGCCTATTACACCCGTTTTCACTAAGTGTTTTGCCTCCTTCACCATCGGGTAAGCAGTATAATTATGCGTAAGTGCGAAAAGTAGACCAGTTTCGTCTAAAATCACCTTTAAGTCTTTCGCTTCTTGCGTAGTTAATGTGACAGGCTTATCCATTAAAACAGGAAAGCCATTTTCAAGAGCAAACTTTGCCGCAGGAAAATGAACATGATTAGGCACCACTATAGACACAAAATCCATTCGCTCCCCTACTGGAAGTTCTTTTTCCTTTAAAATCATCTCCTCATATGAGCCATAAACGCGACTTGGGTCTAAATAAAGAGACTCCCCTGTTGCCTTTGATTTTTCTGGATTTGAGCTAAAAGCTCCACAAACTAATTCTACCTCACCATCTAAAGCAGCTCCTCTTCTATGTACTGCACCAATAAATGCCTCCAAAGAGCCACCTATCATTCCCATCTTTATTTTTCTACTCATTATTCCTTACTAAGGGTTCTTAATTAATAAAAGTGAAGTGCAATTTAAGGAAAATCGTAAAGAGAGGTCAAATTAAACAGTCCAATTTTTAAGTCTAAAATACAATTTCATTTAAACGCCACATTTTTATGCTATTACAATCTTAATTTCTCAAAATCACGCTTCCAAAGTTTTTAAGGGCATTTTTATTATCAAATTCATTTGCACAATTATATCCTTTTATCTTTTGATGAATGACCAAAAAAACTATTTTTACAAATTAAATATTCAACCCTAATCTATTTATAATCTCAACCCTAATCTAATTATTATAATGGTAAACGATAAGAAACTCTTTTTGGCAAGCTGTTTTGCCTTAATCACTACAGCATTTTCTTTCAGTATTAGTGCTGGTACGCTAAAGCAACTAGGAACAGACCTTGGTTACACAGCAGAAAACTTAGGATACATTAATTCTCTTTGGTTTTTCGGTTTTCCAATAGCCATGATAGTTGGTGGTTTAATATACCACTCTATTGGGCCTAAAAAAATCATGCAAATTGCTTTTATTAGTCACTTTGTAGGAGCTGCTCTTACACTTTATGCGGTTTATGTAGTTACAGACGCTAGCTACGCTATGCTTCTTTTCTCTAACCTGCTTATGGGTATTGGATGTGGATGTACCGAAGCTGCTTGTAATCCTATGATTGCAGACACTTACGAGGGAGACACAAGAAACAAAATGCTAAACCGCTTTCATATGTGGTTTCCTGGTGGAATTTTCTTAGGAGCTCTTATTTCTGAATTGATGAACACAATGGGATTATCTTGGCAAAGCCAATTTTGGTTAATTCCAATTCCTGCACTTATATATTTCTTCTTATTTAGAGGTCAAGCATTCCCAGAGCCTAAAGGTGAGCAAGCTTCACTTTCAGCTAACTTTAAAGCTATGCTGACTCCATTATTCCTTTTCATCTTTGCTTGTATGGCTTTAACAGCTATTTCAGAATTTGGACCACAAAAATGGACAGGTTTAATCATGGAAAGCTCTGGAGCTAAGCCAATGTTGATTCTTGCTCTTACAGCAGGTCTTATGGCTGTCTTAAGATTCTTCGGTGGTCCTGTAACTAAGCTACTTGGTCAAACAGGTGTTTTACTTGGTGGAGCGGTGTTAGCTACCTTAGGAATTTACCTATTCAGTACGCAAATTGGCTCAATGACTTATGTAGCTGCTATTTTCTTCGCATTAGGTGTTGCTTTCTTCTGGCCTACAATGATTGGTTTCGTGGCTAACAAAGTACCAAAAAGTGGAGCACTAGGCATGTCTATCATTGGTGGTGTAGGAATGTTCTCTACTGCTATTTTCCAACCAATTATTGGCGGATGGATTGACAGTGACATTGCAGAACAAAGTGCACTTGGTCTTACAGGAACAGACCTTGATTTAGCAGCTGGACAAGCCACATTAACTACAATGATGACCTTCCCAATTATACTAATAGTAGCATTTACAATATTATTCTTCTGGCAAAAAAGCAGTAATAAAGTAGCTGCCTAATTAATTATATTTGAATTCTTTAAAAGCACCCTTTCTTCCTAAGAGAGGGTGCTTTTGTTTCTAAACCATCGTAATAACAATGAACGCCGCAATAGACCTCGGAAACACTTTTGGTAAACTAGCCTTTTTTGAAGGGCTTAAACTCACTAATTATGAGCGAGGATTAAATGTTAAAGGCATTCTAAAAAGCTTAAAAAAAGTTAATCCTGAAAAAATCATTATTTGCTCCGTAACTAAAAGTATGTCAGAATTAAATGAGCTTTTTTCAGATTTCAGCACCAAGCTTATACTTTCGCCAGAGACAGCTCTGCCGATTAAAAATGGTTACGATACGCCAAAAACACTAGGATATGATAGAATAGCCGCCGCAGTGGGTGCTTTTTATCAATTCCCGAACGAAAACTGCCTTATTGTAGAAATGGGAACCGCCATAAAATATGATTACTTAAACAAAAGCGGAACGTTTGAAGGTGGTATCATTTCGCCTGGTTTAAGAATGCGGTTTAAAGCACTGCATACTTTCACTAAAAAGCTGCCGTTGATTAAAGAAGATGGTATTCCTGCCTTAATAGGCACCTCTACGGCAAGCTGTATACAAAGCGGTGTAGTAAATGGAATGGCGGCAGAAATCAATGGTCTTATTTCTAAATATCAAGAAAAAGAAGACTTAAAAATTATAATAGGAGGAGGAGACGCCGTTTTTTTTGAAAGTCAGATTAATTATCCGACATTTGCGGCTTCAAATTTGGTCCTTGAGGGGTTAAACAGAATTTTAATATATAATGCTGAGAACAAAAACTTTATTAAGTAGTCTCATTCTAATTTTATCTTTTCAATACGCTTTCTCACAAGGCCAAGGAAATACCCCATACTCCGTTTTTGGTTATGGCGAACTAGCAGACCCAAGTTCGGCGTCTCAAGATATGATGGGTGGTACAGGGGCGTCTTTTGCAAACGCTTTCTACGTTAACCTTATTAACCCAGCTCTTTTAGTTAAGAACAGATACGCTGCTAATCTTAAGTATGTAGCTTTTGATGTAGGACTAAGAGGCAACTCTAGAACCATTTCTTCTTCTACTGCTACACAGTATGATTTAGGAATGAATTTAACTCACCTATCTCTTACTACACCTATTACCCCTAACTGGGCAATGGCAGTGGCTTTAAGACCCTATAGCATGGTAGACCATAAGTCTTCATACCAAGAAACTATAGTGGGCTCAACCAATGAAGTAGTAAACTACGAGAATACAAATACGGGTGGGATTTCAAGAGTTTCTTATGTAAACTCATTTAGAGTTTTAAATGACTTTTACATTGGTGTAGAAGGAGCATATAACTTCGGAACCTTCACTAAGGATAGTAGTAGCTACTTATTCGGTTTGGCATCGAACCAATTAAGAAACACATCAAGGTATACTCTTAAAGGAGCTTCTGTAAAATTGGGACTAGCTTACCAGAGAAAGTTATCTGAAAAGTGGCGACTTAATGTGGGTGGCTCTACAGAGTTATCTACCACCCTAAAAGGTGATTTATTAAAAACTTTCGGAAACTACTCTGACCAAGGCAATGGACCTGTTTTAGTTAGTTTACCAGACACCGTGGGCTTCAATAGTATCTCAGCATCTACTCCTGCACAATTTAGGGCTGGTATTAGCTTAGAAAGTCCTTTTCACTGGGTTTTCGCGGCAGATTATCATACCACACAATGGTCAAACCATACGGCTCTTGACAAGACAGCTGAAGCAGTGCTAACGAATACCAGCGAATATAAATTTGGAATTGAGTGGTTACCAAATTCATCTTCTACAAAATACTTGAATCAGGTATTTTATCGTGTAGGTTTTGCCACTGGAAACTCTCCATACTATATCAACAATACACAAGTTAAGGATACTAAATTCACATTTGGTGCATCATTACCAATGGGCTTCAGAAATCCTAGTTATGTAAATCTTGGTGTAGCTTTAGGAACAAGAGGAACTACAGCAAACAACCTTATACAGGAGCAATACGTACGCTTCTCTGCAAGTATGAGTTTACTTAGCCCATGGTTTATCAAGCCAAAAATTGACTAATGCGTTTTTTATTAGGCTTATTGCTTTTAGGATTCTTGGCATCTTGTAAAGAAGACGGGGAGCCTGAAACGCCTTTTGTCTATATGGGCCCTATCATGACGGTAAATGACCTTGCGGTGACTTATTCGGATTCTGGCAAGGTAGTGGTTAAAATGTCGACAGCGGTGCAGGAAAAGATGCAGAATGAAGACGAAAACTATCCTAAAGCCATTTATGTCAATTTTCTGAATGATGATGCTGTAGAATATAGCTCATTAAGAGGTGACAGCGGTCGTTTTGTAAAAAGCAAAGACCATTATGTAATCATGGGAAATGTTTTCTTCTATAATAGAGAAGAACAGCAGAGCCTTTCTACCAATGAACTGATTTGGAGCCCTAAGACAAAGAAGATATACACGGATAAGAAAGTGCAAGTAAATACTCCAACCGACCAGCTTATTGGTAACGGAATGGAGTCTGACCAAGACTTTAGTAATTATAAGTTTATAGGTGGCATCACAGGATACTTCAAAGTAGATTCTTTAATTACCCAGCCAGATACCAGTCAGTCTAGAGTTCTTAATTAAGCGAGAGCACTTTTTGAAAGAGCGAACACTAAATTATTTGCAGTTATTAAGAGCTTCTAAAACTTCAGAGACTTCAACTTTTTCATCACTCTCTAAAAATTCCTTATTCAGATATGTAGCCAATTGAGCTATGTCTAAATTAAATAATTTAGGATTTGCGGGCATGGCTTGGTCATAAACTTGTCCATTTACAGAAACCTCTCCAGAAGCACCATTCTTTATAATGCAGATAACGTGTTCTGTGTTTTTTAGATGCTCATTATCTTTTAAAGGAGGATACAAGTTACGTAGCCCTTCGCCATTTTCACCGTGGCAGTTTGCACAGTTTTGTTTGTAAAGGCTCTCACCATTGACCAAGTATATCTCATATTCCATTTCATCGGAATCTGTACAGGCCATGACGGCAAATAATAAACAGCAGTAAATAGCTAATTTCTTCAATCTTCTTCTTTTAAAAGTAACTCAATATCTTTTATTAATTGATTCACTTGTTTCTCTTCCGTACCATCATAAATACCTCTTATATGCCTTTTTCTGTCAACCAAAATAAAGGCTCCAGAGTGTACAAAGCCTCCGGTTTCCATTGCAGTAAGTGTATCTTCTGCGGCAGGTACCATGTATGACTTTTCAGCTATTTCATAAATTTCATCTTGGTCGCCAGTAACAAATTGCCATTGCTTACCCGTAACGCCAAGAGCAGCTGCATAATCTGCTAAAACAGTCACAGAATCATGGTAAGGGTCAATAGTATGTGACAAAATAGCCAAAGATTCGTCTTCTAAAAAATGCTCATAAACTCTGAGCATTTGACTTTTCATGACAGGGCAAATGGTAGGACATGAAGTAAAAAAGAAGTCTGTCACATATACTTTGCCATCTAAGTCGGCATTAGTTACAGTTTCGCCATATTGATTAGTGAAACTAAAGCTAGGCACTTCATGAGGTACTTCTTTGCCATTTTCGTCCAAGGTAGTTCTACCTAAAACAGGTAATGAAGCTTCTTTGATTTGACATGAAACCATGCTAAGCAATACAAAACCAAATAACAATATTTTCTTACTCATGCTCTTTCAAAAATTTATTCGCTGTGTCTATTGCTTGATTAGTCGCTTCGCCAATTTCTTTAATTTCAGCGTTCAAGCTTTCGTATAATTTAAGCTTTTCCGTTTTGTCTTCTACATCATTCATAGCCACTCCAAATTCATCCATCCAGGTATACATGGCGTCATTGGCGTCTATTAGTTCTTTTCCAAGACCAATTGCCACAGTTTTCAAAGAATCTCCTTCTGGTAATTCATTGACAGATTTTAGTACTTCTGCTTTCAGTTTGGGTAGCTGCATACTTTTAGGCATTACCACATCATGACCTTCCATTAATTCAGCGTACACCACTTCTATTTTTTTATCTTCTTCGCTTGGACCACAGGCCAATAAAAGGCAAGAAAATGAAAGACAAAACAGTACTTTTTTCATTCGAGTATAATTTATGATTGTAATAATTCAAGAGCACTCTGAATTGAGCTATCAGAAGGATTATCTCCTCCTATCATTTTAGCTATTTCTAGAATACGCTCGTTTTCTTCTAATTTCTTAATACTACTGACTGTTCTAGCAGCAGTGTCGTTTTTGTACACAAAAAAGTGAGAAGTTCCTTTGCCTGCTATTTGATGTAAATGCGTGATTGCCATTACCTGCATGTTTTGACTCATTTGACGCATCATCACACCCATTTTAATAGCTACTTCCCCAGAGATACCAGTGTCAATCTCATCAAAAATGATGGTAGGCATAGCCGTCTTTTCTGCCAAAATATATTTGAGCGACAGCATTAATCTAGAGAACTCTCCGCCAGAAGCTACCTTTCTAAGACCTTGCAGGTCAAAACCCTTATTTCCTGAAAACAGAAACTGGACTTTGTTGATACCATTCTTGTCTATAGGTTGTTCCTCATTTTCTATTTTGAAATCGGCATTAGGAATGCCTAACTCTTTTAGTAAAGCCACTACCCTTTTTTGTAAAGCAGGAATTAGGGATAGTCTCTTTTTAGATAAAGATTGACCTGTTTTAAGCACTTTGGCTTCAGCCTTTTCTAAGTTTTGCGTCAGCACTTTTAGTTTATCATCAAAATTAAGAACGTCTTCCACCTTTAAGCTTAATGACTCTCTAATCTCAATCAGCTCTGAAATACTCTTGACACCATGTTTTTGCTGCAGCCTGAAAATTAAGTCTAACCTTCCCTTAAGCTTATCTATAGCCTCTGGGTCATGCTCTACATCTTCTTCATACTTTTCTACTTCCTCGGCTATATCAGCCAGCTCCACCTGCACACTTTGAAGACGCTTCTTTAAGTCTTCATAAACTTGTGAATACCTAACTATTGGGTTTAACTGTACAGCAGCATCTTGTAAAGCAGAAATAAGCGACTGCTCTGGATGATTTAAAAGCGTGCTCACTTGATTAAGTTTCAGCTTAACCTCTTCCGCGTTTTCTAAAACATCTAATTGCTCTTGAGCCGTATCTTGCTCTTCTTCCTTTAAATTGGCGTCAGCTAGCTCTTCTAACAAGAAACTATTATAATCAAACTCCTTTTTGAGTTCAATAGCCTCCTGTGACAAATAATCTAAAGATTTTTTGGCAGCTCGGTAAGCTTTATAATCTGCCTTGTAGCTTTTTATCAGAGCCTCGTTTTCGGCAAAGGCATCTAATAAATCTAATTGATAATCTGACTCTCCTAAAAGAATAGAATCATGCTGAGAATGAACATCTAAAAGACGTTCGCTAAGCTTCTTTAAAACATCTAGGGTTACCGGAGTGTCATTGATAAAGGCTCTAGATTTACCCGAAGGGGCTATTTCTCTCCTAATCAAGCAAGGGTTTTCATAATCTAAATCTGCCTTTTCAAAGAGTTCTTCTAATTGATAAGAACCAATATTGAAGGTACCTTCTATAAAGCATTTTTTTTCTTGATTATAAAGAGCCTTTCCGTCGGCTCGGTTACCCATCAACAAGCCTAAGGCTCCGAGCATGATGGATTTACCTGCACCTGTCTCTCCTGTGACAATGTTCAGCTGGGCATCTGGAGAAATTTCCAGATGCTCAATGAGTGCGTAATTTTTTATTAAAAGATGAGCTAGCATGGGCAGTTTTATTGGCTGCAAAGCTAGTCATTGAAGGTCTTCTTAGCAAAGAGCCATTCACCTATTTTAGAAGAATTTGCACAGTTTTAAATCTTAGCGGCTATAACCTCTATTTCAATAAACTTATGAGGATTAACAAGCGTAGCCACACCAACCGTGGCTCTAACTGGTTTTGAAGGATTATCATCTGTTCCGAAATACTGCTTGTACGCATTATTCCATCCCTTAAAATCATACTCGCCTGTTTTAGAATCTGCCGAAACAAAAACTTTCATGGCAAAAACATCAGAGAGCTTCAAGCCTTCTTCTTCTAAAGTAACTTTGATTTTTTCTAAAATACTTAAAGACTGCACCTCTGTATTTCCATACTTTTCATAATTACCGTCTTCTAAAGAATCTGAAAGTGCTGAGGCTGTCAAACCGCTAGTATAAAAAAGAGAGGAGCCTTTAGGCAACTCCGCAGTCTTTGAAATAATAGACCATTCTGGTCCTTTTAAAATAGCCAACTGCCCCGAAACTTGATTTGCCAAGAAAGACAAAAACAACAGAGAAATACCGTACTTTTTCACTTTAACAATATTAAATTTCATTATTTTGTAATTTTATAAACTATAATGCTTTACATCTCAAACTTAGTAAAATATCCTTTTGAATAACTACTATTTGACGGTAATTTCATGCATTCAGTAATTAAAAAAGCAAATAAAAGGCATGAAGAGAAGAGCATTTTTTCTTAAAGCAGGGTTGGCAGGTTTAGTGGTAGGAAACCAAGGTTTGACATCTTGTGTGACAGGACCAAAATTTTATGGTGACAAGAACTTCTATATCAATAAAGGGTATCAGACCATTCCGAAACTGAAATTATCAAAAGACAGGATAATTAAAGAAACCGTTGGGCTAAGACCATTTAGAGAATCGGGCCCAAGGGTAGAAAAAGAAATGCTAAACAATAAGATTATAGTGCATAACTATGGCCATGGTGGAAGTGGTTGGTCGCTTTCATGGGGAACTGGAAATCAAGCCCGTAATTTGGTCAAAACCACGAATGAGAAAAAAGTAGCTCTTTTAGGCTGCGGAACGGTAGGAATAGCCACCGCCACGCTCCTTCAAGAAAGTGGTTACGAAGTCACCATATATGCCAAAGACGTACCACCAAACGTGACCTCTAACTTAGCTACAGGAACTTGGTCTCCATCTTCCAGAGTATGCTCAGCAGAGAAAGCTACACCTGAAATAAAAGCAAATTGGGAAGATGCTTGTAAATTCTCGTTTAAGAGAATGCAAATGAGCTTAGGCCTTAACGACATCATAGACTGGGGAGACGAATATGTGGTAAGAAAACAAAAGCCTAACGGCTCAAATACTGGCGGCGGACATGAAATGTTTCATTTAGATGGCTTAAACCCTGAGTGGAAAACATTGGCTCAAAAAGATCACCCTTTTAAAGCGGACTACGTAAGAAGAAGAAGTAATATGATTTTCAATATTCCTAGTTATTTAAATTTCCACCTTAATAACTTTCTTATTAGAGGCGGAAAACTAGAGATAAAAGACATAAAATCATTAGAAGATATAGATGCTTTATCAGAAAAAGTAGTGGTAAACTGCATGGGCCTAGGTGCTAAAGCAATTTTTAACGACGATGAACTTTACCCTATTTCGGGTCAACTATCTTGCTTAGTCCCACAAACCGAAGTAAACTATAAATTAGCAACTGATGGAGCCTACTTTATCACCAGAAAAGATGGCATATATTTAGGAGGAAGTGGCATAGTAAAAAGTTGGGATACCACGCCAAACCGCGAACTAACCGAAAAGTGGGTAGATGTGCTCTCTGACTTAATGCAGGAAATGAAAGGTTAATGTTTTAGGAGCGGCATATTGTAGCTTATGTGTCGCTCTAGATTTTATTCTAAGAAACTAGAGTCTCTTATTCTGTTTAAAATAAACCCCCTTGAAATATCATAAAAAAACGGCCACCGAAATTAATCAATGACCGATTTTAAACCTTAAACCGAATAGCTACTAAAGACCTGTGGCTACCGTAACAGCTCCACGTTCTTTTATGAGTTCATTTCTTACACCCGTGGCTCTGAATAGCTCCACTGGATTTAAAGCTCCGTTGGTTCTTAATCTTGCTTCCGCCACCAAGGCTCTTAAATCTGTTCTGTAAGCGTTTTGAAGAATCTCTTGGGCTTTTGTTACATCGTTTTCTTCTTGTGCTTTTTCTAATGCTTTTCTATCTACCGAAAGTGCTTGGGCATAAGCCAACATAATCGCCTCTACAGATTGTAACAAGTCCTCTAATGGGTCTTTTACATTATGTGATGCATCTATCATCCAACCCAAATCTTTAGCATGATTCATACCTCTAGCGTCCATGCCTTCTACCAATTCATTGAAAATCAAGAACAGCTGATATGGCTTCACACAGCCTGCGGTTAAATCATCGTCTCCGTATTTTGAGTCGTTAAAGTGGAATCCGCCTAATTTGCCTTCCATCAATAGTAAACCAACTATCTGCTCTATATTGGCATTTGGTAAATGATGCCCTAAGTCTACCAAGGTAGAGGCTTTATCACCTAGTTTCTGCACATAAGACAGCGACTGTCCCCAGTCTGCCACTGTGGTAGAATAGAAGTTTGGTTCGTAAGACTTATACTCCAAAAACAGTTTCCAATCTGACGGAAGTGCGGCGTATATCTCTTGTAAACTTTCTAGGGTATTTTGATAAGCCTTTCTAAAGTTCAGTTGACCGGGAAAACAAGAACCATCTGAAAGCCAAACCGTTAATGATTTTGAGCCTAATCCTACACCATGTTTTATCACTTCAATATTATGGTCTACCGCTTGTTTTCTGATAGCCTTGTTGACATTCTGAAGCGAGCCAAATTTGTAACTATGTTTTTGGTCTGCTTGGTCTTGAAAGGTGTTTGAGTTTACGGCATCAAATGCCAAACCATGCTCTCCTGCCAATGTTTTGATAGACTGATAATTCTCTGGAATATCCCATGGAATATGCAGTGAAATGGCTCCTGACGACTGATTTAGTTTGTGTAATAAACCTACATCTTCAATTTTTTCTTCCAATGAGCGTGGCTCCCCTCCTCCCGGAAATCTTCCAAATCGGGTTCCACCGGTGCCAAGTGCCCATGATGGTATAGCGATTTGAAACGCCATTAGTTTTTCAATGATTGCTTCGGCATTTGCCACCTCTGAGGCAGTAAACTGAAGTTTTGCTTCGTGTTTGCTGAGTAAATCAGCATTATGGTTGCCTATTATTTCTTTATTTAATTTCATCTTTTTAGATATAAATTTCCTTTGCCCTTCAATCAAATTCTACGCTGCCTTTGCCAGGCGGGCGATACTTTTTTACTGAAAAAAGTACCCAAAAAGCAAGCACCCTTCGTAACTCCCAAATCAAAAATTCAAGAAGTCTAAAATGTACAAACTCTAATTTTTGCTTTGCTCAAACAGCGAAGGCTGATATAAGGATTATTATTAATTATCTATAAAAACCCATTGCCACACCGCCATCTACATTGATGGAATTTCCGGTGCTTTTATTTAGCATCCCTCCTACTACTATGTAACAGGCGTTTGCTATATCTTCTGGTAAAATAATCTCGTTTAATAATGTCCTTTTTGCATAGAAAGCTGGCAATTCTTCTACGGTGATTCCGTACGCTTTTGCTCTGCCTTCGCCCCAGCCACCTTTCCAGATGTTTGAGTCTGAAATTACTGCGTCAGGGTTAACTGTATTAACTCTGATTTTATCAGGTCCCAGTTCCGCTGCTAATAATCTAGTCAAATGAGCCTGAGCCGCTTTGGCAGAACCATATCCTGCATTATTTGGCCCAGCCACTACCGCATTTTTAGAAACAATATTCACGATGTCGCCACCAATGTCTTGCTTTCTTAAAACTTCTACAGCTGCTTTAGAAACTATAAACTGCCCCTTTACTAAAATATCATATAGCCTGTCCCATTCGGCTATCGTATGTTCTGCTATCGGTTTTGAAATGCTTATTCCTGCATTATTAACTACAATATCAACCCCACCAAAAGCTAAAGCGGTAGCATCTAATGCCAAGTCACTGCTGGCTTCGCTGGTTACATCTAAAAGTGTACTTGCCACAGCATCTTTACCAAACTCATTGATAAACTGTTCTACAGTATCCTTGATTCTACCTTCATCAATATCAGAGATAACCACGCAAGCACCTTCCGAAGCAAATTTTCGGGCGATAGCCTTTCCTATTCCTCCACCAGAACCCGTTACCAAAGCCACTTTTCCTGTCAATGCTTTTGGCTTAGGTCTCCTTTGAAGCTTGGCTTCTTCCAATAACCAATACTCGATATCGAAAGCTTCTTGACGAGGTAAAGAGGTATACTCAGAAACCGCTTCTGCTCCCTTCATCACGTTCACCGCATTGATGTAATATTCAGACGCTAGTCTTGCTGTATTTTTGTCTTTTGAAAACGTAAACATTCCAACACCAGGATATAAAATCACCACCGGATTTGCATCTCGCATGGCTGGCGAATTATCATGTTTGCAGGTATCATAGTAGTCTGCATACATTTTTCTGTATGCCTCAAAAGCTGGTAACAATTTGGCTTTTAGAGCCGCCAAATCTGATAAGTCTTCATCAGGAGCCAACTCTAGCACTAATGGAGATATTTTGGTTCTCAAAAAGTGGTCTGGGCACGAGGTTCCCATTGGAGCCAGTCGCTCCAAATCATTTGAATTTATAAACTCCAACACATTAGGCACATCTGTAAAGTGACCAAGCATCGGATTCTTTTCTGAACAAAAACCACGTAAAACTGGAGCTATTGCAGCTGCTTGATTTTTACGAGAAACCGCATCCAAACTCTCTATTTTTTGACCGCCAAAAACTGGCCTTTCTTTTCCGTAATTAGAGGCTAGGTACTCCGCACATTTCTCTACTACTTCTAAAGTGTTGATATAACTATCGTAAGACGTTTCGCCCCAAGTGAATAAACCATGCGAACCCAACATGATTCCTTTCAATACTTTTCCTTTTGCCAAAGCTGTCTCTAAACACTCTCTCAGCTGAAGGCCTAAGTCAAAACCTGGTCTTTGCCAGCCTACCCATCCTATTTCACCATCAAAAAGCTCTTCGGTAATTTTTGCTCCATCTTTAGCTGCCGCAATAGCAATAGCCGCATCTGGATGCAAATGGTCAATATGTTTGAATGGCAAAAAGCCATGCAAAGGTGTATCAATAGAGGGGGCTTTTGAGTCTAAATCGAAGATGCAATGATTAAACAATGCCACCATTTCGTCTTCCTGCTCAATACCTTTATAAACGTTTTCTAGATTTCTTAAACGCTCCATGTACAAAGCAGCACAGCCAGATTTTTTCAAGGTTCCGATGTCGCCACCAGAGCCTTTAATCCACATTACCTCTACATCTTCTCCAGTTAAAGGGTCTTTATCAACTACTTTAACAGAGGTATTGCCACCGCCATAGTTGGTCAATCGTAAGTCTGCACCAAGCAGGTTAGAACGGTAAATGAATAAATCTACCTCATTTTCAATTTTTGAGGCTTCTGCTTCGTCCCATAAATAGGAGACGTGTTTAAATTTTGACATTGAATTTTCAGGTTTATATCGTGTATTATTATTTCTTAATGTTGTGTAATCTCAAAAGCGTAGTCTCCTGATTCCAAAGGAATTACTATGTACTTACCTTCTTTGGTATGATTACTAATATTTTGTCCGCTCTCTGTTATTAATTCTGCCGTATTAGCTGGTAAATATAGTTTTGCGGTAGTGTTTGGTGGCACAGTGGCTTTGTAATACCATTTGCCGTCGGCTAACTCCCATGCACTTTTAATTCTCCCATAAACGGAATCATAGTGTCCACTGGCATGAGTCATTTTTCCACTAGGGTCTGGCGTTGGTTTCAGCACAAAACTTTTAAAGCCTGGCACCTCTGGGTCACGCTGAATCCCTAAAGAGTAATTATACATCCAAGCTGCCACCGAACCAAAAGAGTAATGATTAAAGGAGTTCATGCTGTTATTTCCGCCAAAACCATCTTCTACCGTATAAGAGTTTAATCTTTCCCAAATAGAAGTGGCTCCATTTACCACAGAATATAACCATGATGGATATGACTCCTGCTGAAGCAATGCGTAGGCTTCTTTGTCTTTCTCGTTTTCTGCCAAAGCTTCCATGATGGATGCCGTACCTATAAAACCTGTCATTAACGAATACTCAGGAAGTTCCCTTCCTTGGTCGTCCATGTTTTTTCTTTGAATAGACTCCGTCAAATACTGAACAGCGAAGGGCTTATTGGCTTCATTAAAAGTACCCAAAGCCAAAGGAATGGCGTAAGAAGCTTGCGTGTCAATCAAATCACCTTTAGCCAACTTACCAACTTTCTCTGCTTCGTTTGGCGGGCCTATAAACATGGTTTTTACACCTGACCTAATTGTTCTGTGCGTTTCTGCATCTACATAAACCTCGTTAAACTTGGCTTTAATTTGTGCACTTCTATTTTGATATTTCTCTGCCTCTTTGTTTTGACCTAAAGCCTTTGCCATTTTAGCCACTATATCTAAATCATAGGCATAATATGACATCCAAAAGAGTGTATTATCGTTTTTGTTTCCTTCTGGGCTTAGCCAATCTCCTAATGGCCCTTCATTTAAAATACCTTGACTGTTGATTTTGGTTTCTAAGAAAGCAAGGTACTTTTTCATGGCAGGATAATGCTCTTTCAAAAGCTCTATATCGCCATATTGACGATAAGTTTCCCATGCCACCACAATACCAGCACTTCCCCAAAGTGTTCCGCCAAAGCCACCTCCCATAGGAGCTACATCCGTAAAACGACCTGTCTCGAACTGCACATCACGCATATTTAACAAGTGTCTTCTTAAAAACAAATCAGCATTTGTAAGGTAGGTTGCTGTTTTAGCAAATACTGAGATGTCGCCACTCCAACCCATTCTTTCGTTTCTGGCAGGGGTATCAGTAGGAATTGACAAGAAATTACTTCTTAAAGACCATGTTATGTTTTCCCAAAGCTTATTGACTTTTTCATTTGAAGTAGAATAAGACGATGCCAGCTCATCTACCGAACTAATCACCATGCCTTTTACATCAGCTACAGGAATGGCAGCATCTATACCCGTAATTTCAAGATAACGATAGCCATGAAAAGTAAACCTAGGCTGAATGGTTTCGTTACCTCCTTTTAGTATGTATTTATCTTGTGTTAAGGCTGCTCTGATGTTTTCCATCATCACCATACCCTCGTTTCCTTCATATTCTTTTAAATCTGGATACTTTACCTCCGAATATCGCATAGCAACTACCTGCCCTTCCGTGCCGCCTTTCATGTTTATTTGAGGAAAACCCACCATATTTTGACCCATGTCATAAACAAAGACTTTTGGCCTTACCTCTTCCACACTTATAGCCGGCATCATTTTCACTATGCTGGCATTATCTCCTAATTGCCCTACCAACTGCTGATTGTCATAATTTAAGCTGTATTGGTTCCCAAAAAAGTCAGCAAAATCTTCTTGGTAAGCTGTTCCATCTAAAGGTACTTCTACAGCAGCTTTCCAGTTTGAACTATCATATTCACCAGTAGACCAACCTTCCACAGCCGTTTCTTTAGTAGCATCATAAACCTCTCCTTGGAAAAATGAACCATAGACTACAGGGCCTTCATTAAAAAACTGCCAAGATTCTGGACTAGAAACTACCGTTTGCTGCGTGCCATCTTTGTAAGTCACCACTAGTTTAGATAATAAAGATTGGCGGTCGCCAAAGTAATTCCAGTTTTCACCAGAATAAGTAATATTTCCCGACCACCAACCTTCACTAAGCCATGCTCCTAAGACGTTTGTTTGACCAGAATTTAATTTCTGTGTCAAGTCATAGGTTTGATACATTTGGGTTTTGTTGTACTGCGTAAGTCCTGGGTTAAAATAGTCATTGCTTACTTTTTGACCGTTTAGGTACATTTCATAAATACCTCTCGCTGTCACGTAAAGTCTTGCTTTGGCGATTTCCTTTTTTTCTAAATCAAAGCCTGTTCTGAGCATAGGAGCTCCATTTTGACCTGGGTCCGCCAAAATAACTTCACCTCCATTAACCACATAGTTGCCATTTTCTATGGTGATATTCTCACTTTTAAAAATGCTTTCTTTGGTTGACAAGTTTTCTTTAAAAAGGGTATTGGACGGCAGTCTAAAATTTTTCACCTCTACCTCTGAAAAAGTAGCTTTTTGGCCTTCGTCAACTTTAAAGCCAATATCTGCCAACATCGGGAAGCTGATGTAATTATTCCCGCTACCTAGTGGATTAAGATTAATACCAGCAAAATCATATATAGAAGTGGCTGGCCCATCTTTTTCTCCTAAAATATTCTCCTTATTATTCCCGTCAAGGTAAATCACAAACAGGCCAAAGTTACACTCCGCAGAAATGGTGTGTTTTGCGTATTTATTGGATTGATTGATAAGTTTTCGCGGAATTTCTAAAGTCTTAAGCGGTATATTGGTAGAATCTGTTTTGGTATAACCAGCTCTATAAATATTCAATTTCGCCGTTCCTCTAGATGACTTTTCTAAGTCAGAAATATCTAACTCAAAAGCAACATAGGATTCGTTTTTGGCATTTGCCATGCCCATCAGGTTCAAATTAGCATTGGTCAATCTACTATCATTTCCTCCAAAAAGAAAAGCGGCTTTGGTAGATTTACTTTCAGCATCCAGCTGAATATCATACTCAAACTTAAAAACCGATAAATAGTGCGGATAAAAAACTAAATCTTCATCGCCACCGCCTATCCATTTGGCTCCATCCCAAGCCGAAATGTCAGGATTCATCAAGCCCGTTTCAAACCATGAGAAACTACTAATTTCTTCTCCTTTATTATTCCAGACGGTTAATTGCCAATCATACTTGGTGGTAGGCTCTAAAGGGCTTCCGGCATAGGCAATGCCATAAGAAATGTCAGAATCTACTTTTTCTGTATCCCAAACCGTATTTCCTTTTTCGTTGGTAACTATTATTTGATAAGCCTCTTGGTGTAGTCCTTTTGCATTATTAACCACCTCCATTTGCCAGCTAAAACGTGGCTTTTTGATATCCATACCTAAAGGAGTGGTTTGATACTCCGTTTTCAGGTTACTAATGGTGGTATTTTGGTTACAGCCCACTAAGATGTAGCAGAACACTAAAAGGCCTAGAACTAAATTTTTCATATTATTTCGGGTTGAAAACGTGCATTATTTATCATTTTGATAAATTTCACAGAAGAACTTATATCGTAAAACTAGGTATAATACAAAGTAATAGTACTTTTGAGATAGAAATATTATCTATTTTGATAAATGTCTTATACTTTTTGATATGCAAGCATTTAGAAAATACTTTGATACCAGCTCAAACGACACTGAAAGTGAATTAGGCATTAGTATTTTAAACATGGGCCACCATGTCCATCCTAAAAATGTTCATTATCCTGATTTAAAGCACCCTGACTCTTACTATTTTGAATGGGAAAAAGGGCGAAGTTTGGAAGAGTATCAAATGCTATACATTCCTAACGGAAGTGGCTACTTTGAGGCTAATGGATTAAAGCCACAAGAAATATCGGCAGGAACGGTTATTTTGCTTTATCCTGGTGTGTGGCACCGCTACAAACCCAATGTGAATACGGGTTGGGAAGAATACTGGATAGGTTTTTCAGGAAATTATGTCAATTACTTGCTTCAACAAGAGTGCTTTAGTCCACAAAATCCGATTATAAAAATTGGTTTCAATACAGAGTTTACTGACACCATCTCTAAGCTAAGAGCGGCTACCGAAAGTAAGGATGATTCTTACAGGAAATTCTCTTCTTTTCTATTGATTCAGTTGCTCGGAATAGTTTATGCATCTGCCTTAATGACCAAAGAAAAGAAGTCTAAAAAGGAAAACCTGATAGAAGAAATACTAGAAGAAATTCACGAAAAGTGGAATCAGAACATTGATTTACAGGAACTAGCAGCTAAACGAAATGTGAGTTACATCTGGTTTAGAAAGAACTTTAAGGAACTAACAGGCACATCACCAAACCAATATCAATTGATGCTAAAAATCAGAAAGGCAGAGCAACAGATTTTGGACTCTAGCCTGACCCTTTCTGAAATAGCTTATAATTCTGGTTTTGAATCAGAGTCCTACTTCTCCAGAATTTTTAAGCAAAAGATGGGATATAACCCTTCTCAACTGCGTAAAACTAAGATTTAATCAACTCTTGCCATTTTTGATAAGAAGTTTTCACCAGACCGTTTCCTAAATCAGGTTCCACCCTATTCTTACTCTTTTCACAGAAGTCTTTAAGCTGCTCAATATCTTTATAAACGCCGCTTTTCAATCCTGAAAGATATGCAGCACCCAAGGCTGAAATGTCGGCTATTTTTTGAATCTCTAAAGGAATACCAAGTAAATCGGTCAAGAAGTTTAGTACAAACTGGTTTTTAGTTAAACCACCATTTACCGCAAGAAACTTCAATTTGGCTTGAATATCTTCCTCCATGGCAGCCACCACATCTTTTATTTGATATGGAATACTCTCCAAAGCCGCTCTCACAATATGATTTTTAGATGAGCCAAAGGTCATTCCATGAATGGAAGCTTTTCTGTCCATTTGCCAATGAGGTGCTCCTAAACCGCTAAAAGCAGGAATAAGATACACGCCACCATTATCTTCCAAGGCTTTTGCCATGGCCTCTGTTTCAGCTACACAGTCAAATAAATTCAACTCGTTTTTAAGCCACTCTATGGAAGAACCACAAGCCACAATAGCACCTTCTAAGGCATATTGAACCTTGTTTTCTGTACTCCAACAAATGGTCGTAAGCATACCGTAGGCAGATTTCACGGGTTTATCGCCAATGTTCATCATGATAGAACATCCTGTTCCTAAAGTAGCTTTTGCCGTACCTTTTTCAAAACAACCTTCACCGAATGCGGCTGCGTGAGAGTCGCCAATCATAGCCGTGATTGGTAGCTTAATTTTATGAGACGCAGATTTAATCTGTGCTAATCCGTGCTTCGCAGAATCCGTGTCATCCGTATCCAATGTGAGACACCAATTTCCAAAATCAGATGAAGATGCACATACTTCTGGCAGCTTAAGATTTTCTAATCCCCAGAGTTTTAAGATTTCGTTATCCCATGTTAGGTCATGGATATTATAAAGTAGTGTTCTGGAAGCGTTGGTGTAATCTGTTTTAAAGGATGCTCCATCGGTCATTTTATAGAGCAACCAACAGTCTACCGTACCAAAATAGACTTCACCTGCTTCTACCCTGGCCTTTAGCTTTTCATCATCTTTTAGTAACCAAAGTAGTTTTGTGGCAGAAAAATATGGGTCAATAATTAAACCCGTTTTCTCTTTAATGAGGTCTTCTTGACCTTTTTCAATTAATTCCTGACAAATTTGAACCGAACGTTTACAAGACCAAACCACCGCAGGACTCAAAGCCTTTCCAGCTTTATCCCACAGTACAAAAGTTTCTCTTTGATTACTTATACCTGCCGAAAGTATATCTGTAACCTCTAATCCTTGATTTTTGAAATTAGCTAGACAATCGCCCACCGAATCAAGCACATTTTGAAAAATGGCATCTGGCGTTTGTTCCACAAAACCTTCTCCAAAATAGCGTGTTTCTAATTCAGCAAAACCTTTGGCTATCAGCTCCGAATTTTCATCAAAAATGATGCTTTTGGTGCTGCTGGTTCCTTGGTCTATAGCTAGGACGTATTTCATTTTCTTAATTTCTTTTTTCTTTTAACTCGCTTATAGAACACGGATCACACAGATGTTCCAGCACGGATTTACACGGATTTTCTTTTAGTAATTAATCCTTCTTCTTATTAGCGTTATCAATGATTACGGCTAGCAGTATCACTAAACCTTTCACCACTTGTTGCCAAAAAGGAGACACGTTTAATAAGACCAATCCATTATTCAAAACACCAATAATGATAGCACCAATGACTGTTCCAGTTACGGAACCTACGCCACCAGAAAGTGATGTACCTCCTATTACTACCGCCGCAATAGAATCTAGTTCATAACTCATACCGGCGTTTGGCTGTGCCGAGTTTAACCTTGAAGTAACCAAAATACCTCCAATGGCCGCCATAGTACCCGCTAAACCATATACTTTAAGTTTAACTGAATTGACATTGATTCCTGAAAGGAAAGCTGCTTTTTCATTTCCACCTATGGCATAAATATGTCTTCCGAAACTTGTCTTTTTTGTAATGAAAATCATTAACACCACCACAATCACAGAAATCCAAACGGGTACTGGAATGCCTAAAAGCCAACCTGAACCGATAAACTCAAAACTAGGACCCAAATTAGAAATCGGGATGCCTTTAGAGTAAAGCATGGTAGCTCCTCTGGCTATGGTTAGCATGGCAAGTGTAGCCACAAATGGAGGTACGGAAAACTTGGTTATAAACCATCCGTTAAGGAGTCCAAAGACCGTTCCTACTACCAAGGCAGCCAAAACTGCTCCTAAAACGGTAAAACCCATATGCACGCCAAAAGGCTCTAGGGCTACGCCATATTTCAACAAGCCAGCACATATCACAGAAGAAAATGCCAAGATGGAACCGACCGATAAATCAATACCTGCCATGAGTATAACGAGCGTCATACCTACAGATATACAGACATTTACAGATATTTGACGAAGTACATTCCAGAGGTTTGTACCTGTTAAAAACTTATCTGAAAGGATGCTTATCACCAAACAAAGGATGAATAGTCCTATAAGCGATTGTGATTTTTTTAATAGTTCTTTGTTCATATAGCAGCTTTAAGAAGTAGGTCTTCGGTGGCTTCACTTGCAGAAAACGCTGCATTGATTTTGCCATCCGCCATCACTAATATTCTATCTGAAAGGGTCAATATTTCGGGAATTTCTGAGGAGACTAAAACAACGCTTAAGCCCGTTTTTGCCATCTCTTTTATTAAATCGTAAATCTCTTTTTTAGCATTGATATCAATACCTCTGGTAGGTTCATCTAAAAATAAAATCTTAGGATTTGTTACCATCCATTTGGCTAAAACCACTTTTTGCTGGTTTCCGCCGCTTAGATTTTGACATTTCTCTTTTTCTGAAGGTGTCTTAATTTTAAGACTTTTAATGAAACGCTTTGCTATACCACTTTCCGAAACGGCGTTTAATAAATCAAAGCCAGCCAATTGGGTCAAACTAATGTTTTCAGAAATGTCCATTCCTAAAACTAGGCCCTCCTTTTTTCTGTCTTCCGTCACAAAAGCAATACCCTTTGCGATGGCATCTTTGGGCGATTTGACCACCGTATTAGCACCATCTACGCTTAAAGTATAAGTGCTTTTTCCTGCGTTCAAACCAAAAATAGTTTCTAGTAACTCTGTACGCCCTGCACCCATTAGCCCAAAAAAACCAAGTATTTCTCCTTTGCGAAGCTCAAAAGAAACATCGGAAAGCAGATATTGCCCTTTTAGTGTTGGGTGCTTTAGAAAGAGACTTTCTAGCTTCATTATCACCTCTTCCGAACTGATAATATTCTCTTTTGCCACAATATTGACATCACGCCCCACCATGTCACGCACAAGCTGCTCTTCTGTAGAAGACGCCATTTCACCCGCACTTATGGTACAGCCATCTCGCAGTACCGTGAAGTAATCAGCTATTCTGAAGAGCTCGTCCATCTTATGAGAAATATAAACGATGGTTTTGTTCTCTTTTTTAAGGTTACCAATTATCCTGTGCAGGTTTTCAATTTCTCTATCGCTCAGAGCCGAAGTAGGCTCATCCATGAAAATATACTCGGCATTAGTGAGTAAAGCTTTAGCTATTTCTACCAATTGCTGTTCGCCAATTTTAAGTTTATTGACAAGTGTGTTTGGAGAAACATCTAAATCAAGCCTTTTCAAAACGGCTTTGGTCTCCTCATTCATTTTACTTGAATTCAGAATGCCAAAATCGTTGCTAATTTCTCTTCCTAAAAAGAGATTCTCCGTAATACTTAAATGCGGAATCAGGTTTAATTCTTGATGAATGATGGCAATACCAGCGTCTTGAGCTTCTCTTACGCTTCCAAACCTAACAGAGTCGCCTTTCAACTGAATATCACCTTCAAACTGCGTATAAACGCCAGAAAGTATTTTCAATAGGGTTGACTTACCCGCTCCATTCTCTCCTAAAATGGCATTTACCTTACCTTCATGAAAGTCTAAACAGACATTGTCAAGGGCTTTTACACCAGGAAATTGTTTCGATATGTTTATAGCTTTTAACATCTATTTCTCTATCAAAACTGGTAATATTTCTAATTGTGTATTTAGTGGCTGACCTTTGGTCAACTTCAATGCTCCTTCTACTTTAATAACCTCGCCTACGTTAATTTTTTGAACAGCCTTTGGCAATTTCTCTTCTCTAATAATTGTATTTAGAGCCTCCGAAAGCTTATTAAAATCGGCATTGGTTTTATAATCTGTCAAAGCCACCAAGCCAGAGGCATCCCTAATAGCATTTCCAAAAATGAATTTGGTTTGCACTGTAATAGACTCTCCTGCTTCTGTCTGAATCAAAATCTCCCCATCATTGATACTTTGCACTTTTCCGGCCACATTGACCATAAAATAGGCCGATTCGCCAATTCCAAGACGGTTACCGTAATTTGCAAAAGCAGAATCAGACTGCGTACTTAAAGCCTCCTTCAAGGTATTTAAATCTGTTGCTGTGTTTTCAGCAATGATGCCCTCGTAAAGCTGAGTAGCCTTTGCGTTGAAATCTATGGTGTCGGCGTCTTCACTTTTCATCTTGTCTAAATCGGTGAAGTAAACCGAGTTATATGCAAGAAAAAGGAGCAGCACTAAACCTATGCCGTATTTGATATTCTTATTCATACCTTAAAATTGAGCAGCGTTTGATGCATTTATTAGGTTAACTTCCACGGGTACTCTTTGCGGAAAAACTGTTCTTCCTTTTATAAACTCATCCGCAAATTTGGCGGCAGTCTCTGCCATCACTAAGGGATGCTGTAAGCCCGTAGCCACTATTTTTCCTTCTTTTATTTTCTCAATCACCTCTCCCGCTCCATCAAAACCGAAAACCTTAACTTTATCCGCTTTTCCTGCTGAAAGTAGAGCTTGATAAGCACCTAAGGCCATAGCGTCATTCCCACAGAAAACAGCATCAATGTCTGGATTAGCTTGCATCACGGTTTCTAAAACCTCCATGGCTTTATTTCTATCAAAGTCGGCTGTCTGTTGGGCCACCATTTTCAAACCCGGAAATTTATCAACCACCGAATGAAAACCACCCGAACGAGCCCACGTATTATTATCACCTACCAAGCCTAATATTTCCACATAAGTACCTTTCTCGTTCAAAGCTTTCACAAACTCAATTCCCACATCTACACAGCCAGAATAGTTATCGGACAGTATTTGACAGGTAGCAGCATCGTCTGAATTTACCTCTCTATCCATGCAGAAAACTGGAATACCAGCTGTTTTCGCTTTTAAGATATTGACAATCGAGCCATCCGCATCGGTTGGATTAAAAAGGATGGCGTCAAAACCTGATGAAATTAAATTTTCAAAATTATCCGACTCTGTAGAAGGATTATTCTGCGAATCAAAAATCTTAGCTTCATAGCCTAATTCCGTAGCGTTTTTTGCTGCAGCTTCAGCTAAAACCACAAACCAAGGATTATTTAAGGTAGAAATAACCACAGCAATTTTAGGCTTTTCAGCTTCCTTATCTCCCCGACAAGCTGCCAGCATCATGGCACATAGTAATGCCATTAAGAGTGTTTTTATTTTCATATTTCAATAGGTTTTCTCTCACAAAAGAGAAATTAAAGCCCAAGGGTTATTTGGGCAATACAGTCACAATAATTCTCTTATATCTAGACAAAGCAGGTTCTCCCTTATCTGTCAATTTCAATATAAAATGCAAAGTTTCTTCTTTATCTACATCTGGAGCTAGTACACTAAATTTGTGAATATTTTCCGCTCCACCAGTTTTCACTAATTTCTTATATGAACCAGCCTCAGGATAATGAAACCAAAGAAAGCTCAAGTTATCACCATCAGGGTCTGTGCTGTCATAAGCATCTAAGTTAATCATTTGCCCAGAATTGACTGTAAATCTTTCAGGGTGCATTAAAACAGGAACTGGAGGGTGATTTGCTTCTTCATAAGACATAAAAGTCCAATCTAATCTGGCAGCAAAATCATTTTGGAACTCGTCTCTCCAACGCCATAAAGTAGCTTTATAATTATCAAAAGCTATGGTATCTGGCTTTACAGCACGTCCGTATTCTTTAGCTACATAAGGAGTAAAAGCATCATTCGCGTTAGTCCATATTGGTCTAGTTTCTGGCGAAATAGTAACTATAGAACCTCCTTCTTTTGTTTTTGAAAAATCAGGCTTGTAAAGTTCATAACGCCCACCCCATGCTCCCCATTCTGGACGTTCTGCATTATTAAGACCATTTGGAATTAAAGAAAGAAATGCTGGCGTATCGCCTTCTACTCCCCAAGCTACATCAGGGTACTCAGCCCCTAAAGGACCGTGGTTTTGTTGTATATTCTCCGCAATCCATTCATTACTGATTTCTGAGTTGTCAATTCCTTTTACAAAAGTATTGATACCCGTCCAAGTCGCATCTCCATAATTATCTCCTGGACTTACGATGTAAAATACATCTGGAAAGTTATTTCTAATCCAAATTCCGCTATCGTCTTGGTCTGATATGGTATAGACTCTGATTTTCGAAATCAGTCTTTTAGCTTCTTTCGCACTTTTAGTTTTTTCGATTTTATGTAAAGACTGGGCTAAAGTATTTACGCCTCCCCATGTAGATATCCAAAGGGGACGGTCGTCATCTTCTTCTAAAATTTTTATAATCAAGTCTGAACCTTCTGAGTCCATACCTTCTCCTACTCCCTCCATACCGTATTTTGGTAAACCATCTTTCACCAAGCCTCTCATAAAATCTGCACTTGGATAGCCAGCCTCATGCTTTAGAAGATTTGGCTGAACTTTGGCGTAGGCATCAATAAGCTTATGAATAGACTCAGGATGGATGTTTTTAGTTTGCCAACAAGATGTAGTGGCCACAATACCTTTTAAATCAATTTGATTGGCATATAAAAAGAGGCGAATCAATGACTGCGAGTCATCTGGGTCGGCTTCTATGTCGGTCAAAATTATCACTCTGTTCTTCTCTAAAGATTGCCCAAAAAGGGTACTTAAGAACATAGAAAAGAAGGCTAACAAAAGGTATTTTCTCATAATTTCAATAGGGTTAAATCACTTTTTTATTAAATCTAGGGCTGTTTCTGTCAATCCTTTTGCCGAAATACCGTAATGGTCAAAAATCTCTACCTGAGAACCTGAAACCGTATGGTCATCTGGCAATCCTACAATTTTAAATGGATTAGAGAACCCATTTTGCATGAGTAAAGAGGCTACAGATTCTCCCAGTCCACCATTTATGGAATGCTCTTCTGCGGTGATGATAGGTTGACCGGCTTCGGCTATTTCAAAAATTAATTCGGCATCCAAAGGTTTAATGGTATGCATACTCACCACTTTACAGCTTATACCATGCTTTTCACTTAGAATTTGAGCGGCAGCTTTACAAGGCAAAACTGTTTCTCCATTTGCTATAAATGTCAAATCTGCACCTTCTCTAAGCACTCTTCCTTTACCAATTTCAAACTCATTCGCATTACCCAGAACATCATCTTTGAGGTTTTCTGGCATGTTTTTCTTGCCAAATCGCAAGTAAATAGGCGAATCCATCTCCACTGCTTTTCTTACCAAAGCTTCGGCTTCTAAATTATCCGCAGGAGCCACAATGGTAATATTATTTATAGCCCTAAGCACCGCAAAATCATGTAAACTATGATGGGTGGTTCCCAAAGCTCCATAACTTACTCCTGCACTTATACCCACCAGTTTTACCGGATTATCGGAATAGCAAACGTCGTTTTTGATTTGCTCAAGACTCCTTGCGGTCAAAAAACAAGATGGCGAAACAGCAAAGGCTTTTTTGCCCATACTTGCTAAACCTGCAGCTACACCTACTAAGTTTTGCTCTGCAATACCTACTTCAACTACTTGGTCTGGATACTTTTGAGCAAAAGGCACCAACTTACCAGAACCTCTTGAGTCGCTAGTAACTATTAAAATATCCTTATCATGCTCCGCCAATGCTTCTAGTGTTTCAGAAAACACCACTTGATTGGCTTTTTTGCTTGCTATAACCGTTTCCATTGCTTTAAATTAATTCAAGTTCACGCTGTGCTAAATCATATTGTTCTTCAGATGGCACTCCATGATGCCATTTGACAGTGTTTTCCATATAACTTATGCCTTTTCCTTTTACCGTATGAGCTATTACAAAAGAAGGCTTTCCTTCTTCAAAAGGCAGACTGTTCAAAGTTTCTGACAGTTCCTCTAAATCATGACCATCTACATGTTTCACAGCCCAACCGAAAGCTTCCAGTTTTTTATCAAGAGGCTCTAAACCTACCACATCGGCGTTTGGCCCTGTAATCTGTAATTTATTATAGTCCAATATAGCACAGAGGTTATCTAGCTTATTATGAGCAGCAAACATAAACGCTTCCCAGTTTGAACCTTCTGCCATTTCGCCATCACCTAAGACTGTAAAGACTTTAACAGCCGATTTATCCTTTTTTGCTGCTAAAGCCATTCCAGAGCAAATCGACAAACCATGACCTAAGCCCCCCGTATTTTGCTCCATACCATTTATGCTGTTGGTTGGGTGACCAATATAAGGTGAGTTATATTGACAAAGGGTCAATAAATCTTCTTCAGGATAAAAGCCCTTATCTGCCAAAACCACATACAAAGCCTCTACCGAATGTCCTTTACTTTGTACAAACCTATCTCTATCCTTAGATTTAAAATTCTCAGGACTAACATTCATTACATTGTTATAAAGAACATTAAGAATGTCGATAATACTTAAGCTACCACCTGTGTGACCTGCTTTCGCATTGTATATATATTTAAGTACCTTTTGACGGTACTCTTTAGATTTTTGCTTTAACTCTTGTGTTGTCATTTTTTAATTTCTTTCGATTTCTGGACACTGATTTCACAGATGCTTTGCAGCACAGATCTACACAGATTTCTTTTTTAACTCGTTATCAAAAACCTTTCTTCGGATTTCTGGCTTTTTACCAAAATTTAAAAGTAAACCAACTTCAATATCAGTTGCTCTTAAATAATTAAGGATTTGATTTTCAAATTCATCAACAATACATTCAGCTGCCTTCAATTCTAGAATTACAGAGCCATCAACTATTAAATCTGGATAATAATCACCCACTTCAAATCCTTTGTAAAAAACTTTGGTTTTCTTTTGAGCTTCGACCCCGAGCCCCATCCCTCTCAATTCTAGAAAAAGAGAGTTTTGATAGACCTTTTCTAAAAAACCATACCCTAATTCATTATAAACAGTATAAAAGGCTTTTATAATCAATTCTGTAAGTTCCTTATGTTTACCTTCTTCTACCATAAAAAATCTGCGTTCTAAAATCTGCGAAATCCGCGTCCCATAGCACCACTCAATATTTAATGCTTATAAACATCCCAACCCATGTAATTTTCAAGGGCTTCTTCTAGGATTGCACCTGTTTTAGATGCGTTCATTACTACGTGATGTTCAAAACCATTTTTACAGATACACTTCATCAAATCTTGCAAATTAGGTATTTGAGCTACAGCTCTATTTCCAAAAGTTTTTAAAGGGTCATCTGTTAATTCTCCTTCTCCGATGTATGCTTTGATAATACCATTTGGGTCGTCAGTACTTATTCTACCATAGGTAAGTGGCATAGCTGGCGTACGACCATCGAGTGCTCCATACGTATTCTCCACTCCTACTGTGGTACCTAAAATAGGTGCTGTGCTCATCTGAATATCTGGAATAAAGGATTTCGCCCAGTTTCCACAGTGAAATAAAACACACTTATTTTCGTCTTCTGCATAATTGTTATTCCAGTCTACCAATGCACTTGGTGAGCCAGAAGCCAACTGCATGGCGTACATGCTCAATGTTCCAGTAACATCTACCTCACAGGCACTTGGAAGCATGTTTTCAGACATGATACTCATGCTAGTACATACGTTACAGCCATAGTTTTGCTGTAGCGAAGTCCAACATTGAATAGCCGTGGCATCCAAAGCGTATTCTTCCATGACCTCTTTTAATACTACATCTAGCTTCGCAATTTGAATCATTGCCTCGTTTGGCGTTTTCCCTATTGGAGCGTAAGCATTAATGCTTTCAATGTGTTGTTTGACTTTAGCATCATCGCCAGTCATTTTATTGGCTCTGCCCAAAATTTCAGACAGGTCAAAAGTGGTAACGGTAATACCATTTCGTTGAAGAATCTTCTCAGAATAACGAACCGTATTAAAAGCTCCCGGACGAGCTCCAATAGCCCCTATACGCACACTTTTCAATCCTTGTGTTACTCGACAAACCGCTACAAAATCTTTTAAGTCTTGCTGGAAGATATCTGAAGATGGCAAACTCACATGCTGCGAAGTCAATGAGTATTTGATACCATACTGGTAAAGGTTATTACAAACGGAGATTTTGCCGCACCAAGAATCACGTCTATTGACCACGTTCATCTTGCTTAAGTCATCTGGATAAGCTTGAATCAAAACTGGAACATTAAGGCCAGCAAGCTTCAAAGTATCAGCTACTCCTTTTTCATCTCCAAAATTTGGCAACAAAACTAATACCCCTGAAATTTCTTCTCGGTGAGCTTTGAACAATTCGGCACACTTCATGGCCTCTTGATAAGTTTCTACACCGCCTAGTTTAGTTTCGGCTGTATCGAGTAAAACAGGTTTTAAATTAAGCTTATCAAAAACCTCAATAATTTCTACTCTTGCTTTTTCTACGAGACTATCTGGAAAAAAATCTCTGTTGCCAATTATAACACCTAAGGTCATTCTCTTTATTATTTATAATATAAATTTTCTTATCCTGCTAAAATCATTTCAATCTCATTGTCTTTAAAAACCGAGAGGTATTTATTGTCAATATTTGAGTCCGTAATAATATAGTCTATCAAACTTAAAGCTCCCAAACTAGCCAGAGCACTTTTACCTACTTTAGTACTATCTGCCACCAAATAAGTGGTTTCAGCCGCATCTATCATCGCTTTTTTCACCACTAAATCACTAATACTTGGATAGGTTAATCCTGCTTTCAAAGAGATTCCGGCCGTGGCCAAAAACAACTTCTGAACATTCAAACCTTTGAAGAAATCGGCTGCTTTTTGCCCCGTTAATGAAAGCGTTGGTGGCTTAAACTCCCCTCCAGTCATGATTACTTCAATATCCGTTTCCGTACCTAACAGCAGAGCAATGTTTAAGGCATTGGTTATTACCGTTAAGTTTTTCAAACCAGAGCTTTTAATCTTTTTTGCTATCTCTGTAGTGGTACTTCCTGAGTCTAAAATTATAATATCGCCACTCTCAATAAACTCTAAGCACTTTTTACCAATGACTTCTTTTTTGTCTAAATTTTCTTGATGAACAAGGGAGAAGCTTTTGACCTGGTCTTCTACATTTTTTATATAAGCTCCGCCGTGTTCTTTGACAATCAAATCTTCGGCTTCTAACTTTTCTAAATCCTGCCTGATAGTCACTTCTGTAACTTTAAATAGACGTGCAAGGTCTACCACTTTTGCAGAACCATCTTCCTTTAACAGTTCTAGTATTTTTTCTCTACGCTGGTTTGGTAACATAATTACATTTTCGAAAGCTACGAACATGTACTATTAGCACCTATTCACTTTCTATTTGAACAAATTTACAATAAAAAACGAAAACAAAAGAAAGTAAACGAAAATATATAAAGAATTACCTTAATTCGCACAACATCTCTTGTACCGAAATGTAGCATTTTATCAAATAAAACCAATCCCAGATAGTCCTATTTATTGAATAAACATAAAAACATCAAACCAAAAACAAAATAAATAATTAGTAGCCCATTGGTAAATAGCCACAAAAAGATGCCCTTTTGTAATTTATAAATAGTCCATAAAAAAAAGGAAGAAACATGGCTAAGCCACATCTCCTCCCTTTAAAATTTACACAAATACACTAAAACTTAATAAGCTTATTGGTAACCTTCGTTCTGAGTAAACTCATCACGATTTGTTACTGCATCTAATTGATTTTGAGGAACCGGCCTCGTCATATGAAATGCCTGAATACCTACAGAATTTGGGTTATATTTTTTAACACGCTCCACCAATTTACCTGTTCTTTTCAGGTCAAACCAACGTAACTGCTCACCAGCAAATTCTCTACCTCGCTCGTCCAATATAAAATCTAAGGTCATATCTGCAGCTTCTACTTTCATAGCATCTTCCATACCTGGTCTAGCTGCTCTAGTTCTAACCACATTAACAAAATCTGCTGCAGCTTGTAAGTTTCCAAGTTTCATTTCTGCCTCCGCAGCTATCAAATACAATTCAGCAAAACGAATCACATAAGCATCTCTCGCACTTTCAGCTTCATTGAAACTAGCTCTTGAATCATCCATATGCTTTATCAATGTTGGATAACGCAGTTTATCTTTCACAGTACCATCTTCATTGTAAATATCATTTCTGTTATATACTTGATAATTCGCTCCAGCTGGTTTTGTAAAAGTAGCTCTAGTAGCTACCACCGCTGTATCTCCAAGGTTCATACCTGCTGGTCTAGTTCCAGAGTTAGCAGTCCAAAGCTCCATGAAAGTACCTTCATAACGCGAATCTCCTTCACCATAAAGGTCTAAAAGAAAACGAGTAGGCATGTATCTATTAAATGGTCTTCCGTACTCAATAGCTCTAGTTAAACCAGGAAGGTTATCATACTTCATCAAGAAGTGTAGGTGACCATTATTACTTCCTCTACCGTGGCCAGTAACGTTGGTAGACGAGCTATACTTATCATTCAATGTTAAATTAGAAGAATAATTAACAGCATAAACAATCTCTTTATTCTGATTGTTGCTCATATCCCACAGTGACTTATAATCAGACTGCAACTCAAAGCCAAAACCACCGTTTATAACCTCCTTAGCCATAGCACTGGCTTCAGCATTCATACCTCTAGTTAGGTACATTCTAGCCAAAAACGACATAGCCGCTGGCTTAGTAACTCTACCATAGTCAGATGTAGTACTTGCTAAATTTTGCGTAGCAAAATTCAAATCTTCGAAAATTTGAGCATAAAAAGTATCTACCGGTGTTTTGTTTGCAGTAGTTGCAATACCTTTCGTCTCTTCTAGTGTAAAGTGTACACCACCCCAAGTTTCTACAATATGCCAGTAATAAAAGGCTCTTAAAAAGCGAAGTTCTGCCTCTCTTTGAGCTTTTACTGTAGGTGCAAATTCAACATTCTCAATTTGATTAATACCTGCATTACATAAGTTTACGCCAGCATATAAAGCTGTCCACTCATTATCTAGTGGCCTATTGGTAGCTTGAAGGTTAACATACTGCGTAAGGTCAGTATACACATCACCTGCTGCACTGGTCCAAAGGTCTGTACCAGTTTCTGATATATTATACGCCTCTTCTTTACCATACCACCATCTCTGATAGCCATAAGCGGCATTAACTAGCGACTCAAAACCCTCTGGGGTAGAGTACACGGCTTCAGCTGTTAGCCCTGAAGGGTTATATTCAGTAAGTAAATCTGAACAGGAGCTAGCTACAACTGAAAGAAATAGAATTAATGTTTTTTTCATCTTAATAAATTTTTAGAATTAAAATCCGACGTTAAGTCCGAATACTACATTTTTCAACATTGGGCTGCTTTCTCCGCCACCTCTTTCTGGATCGTACTCATCTAGCTTCGAACTCTTAGTCCAAGTAACCGGATTAGTAGCCGTTCCATACACTCTTAAGCTATTGAAGAATGATTTCTCCTGTAAAGGAAATGTATAACCTAATGAAAGGTTTCTTATTCTTAAATATGAACCATCTACATATCCTAAAGTACTCCAGTATAAGGTAGAAGCACCTGATACGTTAGCATTAGGACGCGGATACTCATTTGTAGGGTTTTCTGGTGTCCAGTAGTCAATAACTGTAGTACTGTTGCTCAAGTTAGACTGACGATCATATCTACCTAAGAAAGATGGGCTAATAGTTTGCCCCCAACGAGCGAACAAGTAAACACTTAAGTCAAAACCTTTGTAACTGAATTTGTTATTCAAACCACCATACCAGTCAGGCCTGTTTTGACCAGCTAATACCAATCTATCATTTAAAGCATCTATCTGACCATCACCGTTTTGGTCTTTAACTCTGATATCACCAGGCTCTTGCCCAAACTTAGCAGCTTCGTCTGCTTCAGACGTTTGCCAAATACCTATTTTCTCATAGTCATAGAATACGCTAATAGGCTGTCCTAAAAACCATCCATTTCCAATATCGTCTACACCATCAGTCACAAGTGACTCAATACGCTCCTTATTATGCGTAAAAGTCAAAGTGCTATTCCATGTAAAATCTTTTGACCTAACATTCATTGAATTAATAGCAATCTCAACTCCATTATTTCTTGTTTTACCAATATTTTGATAAACAGTTTTCACACCTGTGGTAGGAGGCAAACCTCTTGGCAATAGCAAATCAGAAGTACGCGTATCATAAATATCAATAGAAGCTGTTAATCTATTTTTAAGGAAACCCATATCAAAACCTAAGTTTTTAGTTTTTGACAGCTCCCATCCTGCTTCTGTATTACCCAATAAAGGTGAGAATGTAAAACCCTGTGCACTAGTTTCACCAAAAGCCATCGGCACTCTTGTAAGCGTACTTTGTGTTCCATAAGGAGAAATACCAGAGTTACCTGCTACACCATAACTTAATCTAACTTTTAAGTCAGAGAATAAATTTTGGTTATCCATAAAGTCTTCATCTCCTACCTGCCAAGCTACCGCTACAGACGGGAAGAATGCCCACTTATTACCCGCAGATAACCTAGAAGCACCATCAGCACGGTTTGTAAGTGTTAATAAGTATTTGCTTTTGTAGTTATAGTTTAAACGACCAGCAAAAGAAAGAACATTCCATTTTTCAAATTCACTGCTTATAGCAATATTACTAGGTGCATTACCTAATGCGTAATACAGCTGAGCTGGCAATAATTGAGACTGACCTGAAGCTGAAACATTGTCAGATAAGTTTTCAACGTAACTACTCAAAGCAGTTAACGTAAAGGCGTGGTCGTTAATATCCTTACTGAAAGTCAAGATATTATCCCAGTTAATAAATCTGCTGTTTGATGAATTCATAGCTGCATAGCTATTCCCACCATTTCTACTAATACTATTAGAAGCCTCAAACAAACCTATTCTCGAAAAGCCAACATTCGCACCAAAGTTAGATCTGAAAGTCAGGTCTTTTAATGGCTTCACTTCTAGGTATGCATTAGCCAAGATGTTTGTTTTCTTACCAGTATTAGAGAATACATCCGGCTGCTCATCTGCCAATGGACTGATAGAAGAACCACTTAATGGAAATGTGATAAACTCCCCATTACTATCGTAAATAGTACCTAATGGAATAATCTTATTAGCCATATTAAGCGGGTCTCTTCTGTAAGACTCATCTCTAGTAGTTACCTGACTCTGAACACCTACTTTAACCCACTTATTAATAGTTTGGTCAACATTAGCTCTCAAAGAATACCTTTTTGACTCATCAAATCGAAGAATACCTTTCTCATTGAAATAATCTAAAGAGAAAAACACCTTAGTTTTATCGTTACCTGCATTTACACCTAAGTTGTAATTTTGTTGCGTACCATTTCTCAAAAGCTCTTTTTGATAATCTATCCAATCATTATTTTGAATAGCTTCCAACTCTTGTCCATTAAAAATAGAAGCATCATCAGCAGGAGAGCTCCAGTTACCCACCGTTCTATTCGCCTCTCTTTTAAGTGCCACATAGCCAGGACCATCTAAAACAGATGGATATCTAGAAACTTTTGACGTTCCATAATAAGTATTAAATGAAACTCTAGCTTTTCCTGAAGAACCTTTTTTGGTAGTCACAATGACAATACCATTAGCTCCTTGCCATCCGTAAATAGCTGTAGAAGAGGCATCTTTAAGGAATTCCATAGACTCTATGTCATTAGGATTGATATTATCAATACTTCCTGTTTGGATACCATCTACAATAAATAAAGGACCATTTCCTGCCCCAATAGATCTATTTCCACGAATGGTAATATTAATTCCAGAAGATGCAGAACCATTACTACGTGTAATATCTACACCAGCCACTTTACCTTGTATAGACTCCAATGGGTTTTGAGCTGGCACTTGTCTGATATCTTCACTTTTGATAGAAGTTACCGCTCCTGTTAAATCACGCTTACGAACAGTTCCATAACCAATGACCACAATCTCAGACAACTCAGCAGAGTCTTCGGTCAACATTACATTGATGGTAGATTTACCACCAATAGCAACAGTTTGAGTCTCATAACCAATAAAACTAAAGACTAGATTTTCTGCTCCGCTAGGAACCGAAAGCGAAAAAATCCCGTCCGAATTTGTAGTAGTACCATTAGAGGTACCTTCCACTACAACAGATGCACCTGGAAGAGCCTCACCGTTATCGATGCTTACTTTTCCTGTTATTTTTGATTGAGCCACAGCAGATAATGATGTAAAAATCATTAATGATACCGCAACGCCCCATCGAATCCTCATCAGCCTTTTATAGTAGGCATGATTGAATACAGCTTTTGCCATAAATCTTAAATAGTTAAAGGTGAATAATTATAAATTAAAGTATTTGGTTTGCCGTTAGTTTACTTTCGATAAGTATCGAATAGTACTTTCACTGCAAATTATAGTACAAATTTATATGAATATATTGACAATTATGACAATTACATCTTGCATATTTTTCACTTATTTTCTTTTACTATCTTTTTTATATAACCTTTACTACAAACCCCTAAAATCAGTATACTTATGCTAAGATTCTAGCGATTTCGAAAGCAATAATAAACAAAAGAAAAACACTCAAAAGAGCACTTGATTTACTTGAATTAACGATTTCTAAGTTAAATGAGCTTTTTTTACTTAAAGTACTTCTTGAAACTCCGATTATTCAATAAGCTACAGCTTTTATAAAAAAAAAGAAAGCTCTCAAAATGGGAGCTTTCTAAAAACTACATGTGTTTCTAATTAAAAAATGACTTAAGAACTAAAATGTTTTACTCTACCTCAATCACTATTCGTTGATATCTTGTAAGCTGTGGCATACCATTATCCTTTACTTCACAAACTAAATGTATAGTTTGACCTCTTTTAACATCAGAAGGAACACTTACAAAAGCTACTTGTTTTGCATTATTTAAAATTTCAACCTCGCCTTCATAAGAGTCGGCTTCTTTATATTGCCACCATGTATAAGAAAGCACGTCACCATCTGGGTCGGAGGTTCCTTTAGCACTTAGTTTGATTTTTGCACCAGCTTTAGCTTTTAGATAATTAGCACTTTTCAGTTTGACTACAGGAGGATGATTAGCTTCTGCAAAAGGTTTAACACACCAGTCTGCACGAGCAGCAAAATCATTTTGAAAAGCATCAGACCATCGCCAAATAGGTTTAAAGTACTCACTTCGCTGTTCGGCTGTGGCATTTGAACCTTCTCTTAAACTACTTCTACCCCATCCGTTGCTACCGTACCATCTTCCTTTTGGATATTCATATGATTTATCTGGCACTGGGTCTAACCAGGTATTCTCCCTGACTTTGACATAACGACCTCCCCAACCACCCCAGTCAGGATTGTCTAGGTTTCCTAAACCCGTAAGTATGGTATGCATGAACGCTGGAGAATCTCCTTCTGATCTAAAATCACCATCTACAAAACCTTCTTTATCGCCTGTATGAGACTTGTATGATGCCGTAAGTGGACCGTGATTGTTCAAAATGTTTTCTTTCATCCATGTTCCATCATAATATTGGTGCATTTTTTCTGGTTGTGCTATTTTCCAACGATAGGCTATGGCTTCAAACTGGTCAGATATAATGGTCATTATATTATACTTACCCCAGTGCGGGCGAATGTATTCTTGATAGGTTTTGTCCTGCTCCCAAATAAAGAAGAAACGCATTTTATTGGCCACATACTGCATTTTCTCAGGATGCTCTTCTTCTATCGTTTTTAAAGCACGAGCAATGGTATTTGTTCCTCCCCAAGCCTGTAACCAAATAGGTCTATTATCAGACTCATCTAATAAAACTTTGACTATATGTTGCGAACCATCTGTGATGAGTTCCATCTCTCCTTCTGTTTCTACATTGCCAAGGAAAGTATGGTCTGCTAAATATTGAGGACTAGGATAATTGCTATCATGCTTCATTAAATTTGGATAAACCGCGGCATAAGCTTCTAAGCTAGGGTCTATCCAGTCATCGCCTGCCCATTTATGGCCATGCCAGTGATACTGCGAACTAGAAGTTACAATTCCTTCAATGTCCCATTCATTGCCATAAAGAAGAAAACGAACTAAGGAGCATTCGTCATCAATTTCGCCATCTGAAGTTATGATCACCCTTGTTTTTTGTTCTTGCTTTTTTTGCGAGAAACTAAGGGTTGACCCAAATAGTAGTGCCAAAACGGTCAATAGCTTAACTGTTTGATAAGATTTTCTTTTCATTTTTTTTGGTTTGTATTTACGCTTTTATCGAGAGATTTTTTTTGTGACATTCACTTTTGAGGAAAAGTGCTACCTGGGTAACCTTTTAATTGATTTAAACTTCAGGTGTTTGGTACCGTAAATTTCATTCGAAATTTAACAACATCAAGGTTGGAGATTTTTGAGCAAAGCTTTGGGCTACTTTCCCTGCATTGTCTCCATTTATGGCCATACTAACAAAAGAGCCTAACAAAAGACTTTGACCATTATTCTGTTCCAAGTCTACAGCTTCCATTACCAACCATCTACCATGAGCCGCTTGATTAAAACTCTTTATATCAAATTTAAATGCTTCTTTTTCACCTTGATTTTCCATAAAAATAAAGCCTTCCGTAGGCGAATTCGTTAAATCAGGAAAGTAAGATATGAGTGAGATATCCAAATCTCCATCTTTATCAAAATCCTGAACAATAGCTTTATAGGCTCCATTTTGATGTTGAAAAAAGGCTTCACTAAAATTATCTTTCCCATCATTTAAGTAAATGCGTAAGCCATGATAAGGTTTCAAAAACCTTGAAAAATCAGCGTTATCTCCATTAACATAAACGATATCATCAAAACCATCTTTATTCCAATCAAGCATGGAAAACGAAGTTGAACCATACGATGGTGGAAATTTCAATACTGTTTTAAGACTAAACTCCCCTTCACCCAAATTGTAATAAATATCAATTCGCTCTTTTCCCTGAGACATTAATACTACTATATCTTTTAAACCATCTTTATTTAAGTCAGTTATTTCTATAGCGGTCGCTCCTGGGTCTGCGGATAATATTTGCTGCTTATACTGTCCGTTCTTTTGTTTTATGTGCAAACTTAATTTTCCTGTATGATTCCCAAATTCGCAAACAATAACATCTTCTAACCCATCATTATTCACATCAACCAAGGTTGACTGAACAGGTCTTTGAAGTCCTTTTAATACAGATTTAAAACCTTTATACTCCTTTTCTCCAGGTCTTTTGAATATTTTAATTAAGCTTCCGCTTGCAATATCGGTGGGAGTAAAACTTCCCATTAATGTGGCAATAATAGTATCAGCTTTGTAACTAATGTGTGATATTGGCGATGGCAATGCTAATGTACTTATGGAGTTTAAATTTTTATCTAAAATATTAATGGCACTAAACTCTGATTTTGTGTCTGCCACATAAACTTCATTTAGTTCTTTGTTATACTTTATGGCAGTAACCATGGGCGGAGCCACATGGAAATCTGGTATTATAACTTTAAGCCCTTTAATTCCATTTCCAATTTCCTTAGTAGGAATGTCTAATTTATCAGGTGCATTATCTTGATAGAACTTCTTAATTGCTTCCCATTCTTCATTATTCAAAACTGGCTTAGTTGGGAAAATGTTTTGCTGCACCACCTCTTGACCTTGTTCAATGAGACTACTTCTTGTTTGATTTTCATAAATACCTAACAAATGCCCCATCTGAGGTAAAACGCCATATTTCCATGTGTTCTTATCTAGTAACCCCGGTTCTGTATAAACATGACAGCTTGCACAGTATGTTTTTGACAATTCTTCACCAGACATATTCATTTCATGGTTCCCCTCTCCTTTTTCACTTTCGCTTGAGCTGCAAGACGCTAAAAGAGCTGAAACTATTAAAAAATATTTGACTAATTGTAATTGCATTTTTTATGATAATCTGACTAAAATACAAGCCTCATGGCTTGAATACGCATTGACTAAAAATAAACCTTAACAAACTTATGAAGTAAACTTCATATTAATATTACTACATTTTTTCAAGAAAAAGAGGATGTTTGAATTATCAAACATCCTCTAAATTCTAAGTAAAGCCAAAAGTAAACTATTGAGGATACCCTGGGTTTTGTGTTAAGTTAGGATTCCTATCTAATGCTGTTTGAGGTAAAGGGAAAATATTATTCCAATCATTTAACTCATAGTTATTCGCAGCAGGCTGTCTCAATTTTATGTTCGAAATCAAGGACTCAGATGGCGTAATAATATTCCCATTATCGTCATACATTTTTGGAATTGTATACGTAGTATAGGCCGTTTTATTCTTCAATAAATTACCCTGCCTTACCAGTTCTTCGTAATCCTGACCTTCAAAACAAAGCTCTTTTCTAAACTCTAAATAAATAGAATCTCTGAGCTGCTCTTTTGATAGTCCTGCCAAATCACCTAAACCAGCCCTCTGTCTTACCCTATTCACATATTGATATGCACTTCCTGGACCTTCGCTTTCATTAATGGCTTCGGCAGCTGTTAATAATACATCAGCAAAACGTAACACCTTTATGTTATAGGCCATTCCATCACCAACCTTATTTAGTGGGTCTCTGTACTTATTTACATGAGGAGCTGGGTAACGAAATTCTTGCCATTGAATTAATGTATCTGCACTTGGGTCTGGATATTCCGTTAACCATGTTGCTTCTTTTCTTTTGTCCTTTTCATCAAACTGATTATACCACCAAAGAGAGCCAATGATAGTACCCCACTGACCAGGACCATATCCAGAAGAATTAGGCTCAAAATTGTTACCAAGCTGATGTCCTTGTGGGCTAACTCCATTGTACTGTACCTCAAAAATACTCTCAACATTATTATCAACATTACCACTTCCTGTCCACCAGTTGTCTTTTGGGTCTGGCATTAGGTCTAAATTTGACGGAGAGCTAATAACTGCTAAAGCATTTGTTTTTGCATTATTCCAGTCTTTAAGATAGAGCTGTACTTTAGCTAATAATCCTTGAGCCGCTTCTTTTGATGCACGCCCAATATCATTACCACCGTAAGAACTAATATTAGGCAAAACCGTTATTGCTTCACTTAAATCTTTTTGAATTTGAGCATATACTTCGTCAGCACTATTTCTTGAAACTTGAAGTTCACTAATTTCAGATGTATTAGTTTCATTTAAAAGAAGTGGTACACCGCCCCATCTTCTTACCATATTAAAATAAGTTAATGCTCGTAAAAATTTAGCTTCACCTAGTACTCTTGCTTTAAGCGTTTCATCCATTTCAATATTTGGTACATTATCTAAAACAGCATTAGCTCTATTTACTGCTTGCCAAACTGCTCTCCAAATAGAAATATTGTACCTATTACTAGTTACCATACCCACATCACTTAGATGTATGATAACGCCACGGTCGCTGGTAGTTCCCAATCTAGAATAGGTGCCGTCTGAAGCTAGACTACTAGACGTCATCCAATACCTAGAATAATAATCGTTTACTCTAAGTGCGGCATAAGCCCCATTTACAGCAGATAATGCGTCTTGACTAGTTTTATAAAAATTAACCGGAGAGATGGAGTCCTTTGGAACTTCATCAAGAAAATCTTCACAGCCGATTGTAAAAACGGCTATGGAAAACAATAATAAATATTTTAAATTTTTCATATCTCGTAATATTTTTTTTGAATTAGAAGTCTAACTTCAGACCTATTAAAGTAGTCTTAGCCAAAGGATAAGTACTGATATCCCAACCGAATGAACCTCTTACATTAGCACGGCCATTGGTATCAGGGTTGTAACCGGTATATTTAGTTAGCGTAAACATGTTTTGACCTGTTACATAAATAGAGCCTCCTAACTTGCCTAAAAAGTTTGTAGGGAAATTATAAGATAAGGTTATCTCCCTCATTCTTAAATAACTAGCATCTTCAATAAAGAAATCTGACTCACCCATGTTCCCTGTACCTCCAACAGTGGGAGAAGTTTGTATTGGCGTAGGCCAAACAGCATCTGTATTTTGCGGTGACCAATAATCTGCAACTTCAGCCACTACATTTTGACCTCTTGTTACTGATGAATTAAACCTCCTCATAGAGTTATAAACCTCACCGCCTTGCTGACCTTGAGCAAATAACCTTAACTGAAAATTCTTATAATCAAAGCTAGTATTCATACCATATATAAAATCAGGATGAGGATTACCAATGACGGTTCTGTCTGAGCTATTAAGAACTCCATCGCCGTTTACATCTTCATATCTAATCATCCCTGGCAAAACACCTGGCTGTAATTCTTGTCCTGCATCAGCTTCCGCCTGACTTCTATAAAGTCCATCGGTTTTGTAACCATAAAAGACCCCAACCGACTGTCCTACTGTAACATATGACCTTGGTGTAGAGCCAGCAAAAGTTGGTTGTGCAATTTCATAAGATTGGTCTCCAGTACCTACCTCAGATGGTTTACCTAATGAAGTAATGGTGTTTTTATTATGCGAAACATTGAAACCAAGCTTCCATCTAAAATCATCCGCTCTAATCAATGTACCATCCATTGCTAGTTCCCAGCCAATGTTTTCCATTTCTCCTAAGTTTTGAACAGAAGGGTCAAGGATACCGGAAGTCTCAGGTAAGTTTACTTCAAGTAACAAGTCTTTGGTTTTCTTAACATAGTAATCGAGTGTTGCATTAAATCTACCTTGTAAAATAGACGCGTCTATTCCAATATTGGTTTGGCTTGTTATTTCCCAAGTTAAACCTGGCACAGCCACACGTAGAGGAGAGAATCCGTTTACTATAGTACCATCTCCAAAGTTATAAGGGTCTGACTGTAATAAGGCTAATGACCTGTATGTTGGCAATTCTTGATTACCAACTTGTCCCCATCCAGCTCTTAATTTTAAGTTCGAGAATAAGCTAGAGCCTTGTAAAAAGCTTTCGTTAGAAATTCTCCAAGCACCACCTACAGAAGGGAAGAATGCGTATTTATTGCCATCGGCAAATTTTGAAGAACCATCTCTACGACCTGTTACTGTTAATAAGAACCTGTCATCAAAGTTATAATTAACTCTTCCTAGTGTAGAAAGAATACTAAAGTCTGCATAAAGTGAATTTACAGATGGTGTAACTGACCCAGCTCCTAAATCATATGCTCCTGTAATATCTGTGGCAAAACCACGGCCACCAATTGACCTATATTCTTCTGTTTCTTTTTGGATAGTGTAACCAGCTAACACCTGAAGCCCGTGCTTTCCGAAGCTTTTACTATAATTTAATGTATTTTCATTCAGAAGAGAAGTTCTATCTACGGAACTTACATCGGCAGAATTCAGAGGGTTTATATTGTCAAACAAAGAAGTTCTGTATACATGTCTGTTTCTGTTTTCTAAATCTGCACCAACACTAATTTTTAATTTCAAATTCTCCATGATAGCGTACTCGCCAAACAAAGAGCCCAATACTCTAGTATTTACACTTTGGTCAGAAAATTCATTAATAAAAGCAACAGGATTCCTTGAACCTTGAGCATCTGGCACTGCGGCTGGTAAAAATCTATTACTTGAATAAGTACCATCAGGCTGATAAATTGACAAGATTGGAGACATTTGAAGGGCTGTGGCCGTTATACTATTTGTAGCTTCACCTTCTGTTTCTGCTGCATTATTTATAGACCTTGAAATATTAATTGAAGTTCCAATTTTAAACTTCTCTGTAGCACTAATATCTGTGTTTGCTCTAAGAGAATACCTAGAAAAGTCAGAACCTTTGATAATACCATTTTGATTGAAATAACTTCCAGAAACATTGTACTTAGTTTTATCAGAACCACCACTTACACTTAATTGGTGATTTTGGATTAAAGCTTTTCTGAAAATTAAATTTTGCCAATCGATATCATTAGCAGGAGCATCTGTAAAAACTACTGGGTCAGGTGTTGGGCTGTTTGCGGCAGCATCATTATATATTTTTTGATAATCCGCAGCACCCATCATCTCTATTTTATCAGAAAGCGATTGTATACCTGTGTAGCCATTATAGGAAATAGATGCTTTCCCAGACTTACCTCTTTTTGTTGTAATTAAGATTACACCATTCGCCCCTCTCACTCCATAAATTGCGGCAGCTGAAGCATCTTTTAACACTTCTATTGATTCAATATCAGAAGGATTTAAGGACGATAAAGGGTTTTGATTAACTGTATAGTCTGAACCAGTACTACTATCATAGCCACGACCAGCATTAGTACTAAACTGCGATTGTCCTGTAATAGGAAATCCATCAATTACATATAAAGGTTCGTTTCCGTTCAAAATAGAAGTAGTACCTCTAATTTTAACACTTACTCCACCTCCTGGTGCACCTGAGTTACTGGTTATATTAACCCCAGCCACTCTACCTTGAAGCCCTTGCTCCATTGAGGTAATAGGTGACGCTGTGAGCTCTTCAGCTGAGACAGAAGAGACAGAACCAGTTAAATCACTCTTTCTTTGTGTACCATAACCTACTACCACAACCTCTTCTAACTGAGAATCATCTTCAATTAGGGTAACATTGATAATAGATTTACCATTTAGTGGAATTGTCTGGTTTACATAACCAATAAAACTAAAAATAAGGTTAGAAGCTCCGCTTGGAAGCGTCAAATTGAAATTTCCATTTTCATCAGAGGTAGTACCACTTGAAGTACCCTCTACTACCACTGAAGCACCCGGCAGTCCGTCGCCGTTCGACATCGAAATCTTTCCAGTTACACTGGACTGTGCAAAGGAATTAATCGAAAAAATAAATGAAATCACCAGAGTAAAAATATACCATCTTAGTTTAGGCAATTTTCCTACCCCTTGGGAATAGTTTTGTAGATATTTAGGCATAAAATATTATTTAAAAAAGTGAAAAATTTACCTCCATTGATCTATCTGAAAAATGTAATTTTTCTAACAGAAAAGTGGATAATGAAGGATGAATCTATATTTCACAACATTAGAATACAATTTTAAACATAGATATTTTCTTTCTTTTTTTTTCTTTTACACCACAACTGCTTTCGGAAACGTTCCCGAAAGTGTTTATTCATTTATTAAAATTTATTAATTAATCAAATTCCATCTATTTCCATCAAAATAATGCTAGAACAGACAAGAAACTTTAGCTCTAAAGTGCTGGCAATACGTAAGCTAAAAAAACAGATTATTTTGGGATTAAAAATTGAGCTTTTATTCAATGATAAAAAATCAAATACTAATGAGCCGAAGTTGTTTGGTTTGCACGGAGGAAACCTCCACAAATTTGATGTTAACACTTTAATTCCCCACAAAGCACAGCCGCCTAAAACCTAATTGGTATTAAGCGTAGTTTATAAAACTAACCAACTTTAAATTTGTCAATTACGCTGTTACTCTAACAAAAGGCTCGTTTCAGAAAAATCATAACAGAGCCGAGTTTACTTCCAGATTAAGCATTGTCTTCCTGGGAAATATGCTTAATCTGGAAGCTACTATTTAAATCAATTAGGGCATACTATACCTTTCACTCCTTTAGCTAATTTTACTCCACTACATCAATAATTACTCTCTCATAGCGAGTCAGGCGTGGCAAGCCATTATCTGTTATCGCAAGAATAATATGCATAGTACCTGTACCAGGAGGCATCACACGACTACTTTTAACAAAAAGCCAAGCTTCTTCTTTATCACAACCAATAATATCATGCTTTACACCCGAACGTGAATTTGACATTCCACGTGTACCAGCTTCTTCATAACAAAACCACTCATAAGAAAGCAAATCACCATCTGGGTCTGTAGTGCCCACGGCACTTAAATCTACTCGCTCACCTTTTTTAGCCTTAATGTATTTTGGCGTTGCTAGTTTCACTACGGGTGGATGGTTCGCTTTATCGAATGGCTTAATGGTCCAATCCATACGAGAAGAAAAATCATTTTGAAAAGCTTCACGCCATCTCCATATTGTTGCCTGATTGGTTTCGTGCCATTGACCATCATTCCCTAAGACTTCATCGTCCGCATTTGTCCAGATTGGATGCGTTTCTGGTTGATAAAACCACTTTTCGGTTTTTGGTGTATATAACTCATAACGGCCACCCCAACCGCCCCAGTTTGGATTATCAGGGCTATTTAATCCATTATTCACCAAATATAAAAATGCTGGTGTATCGCCTTCCATCATAAACTCCCAATGAGGGTACATTTTTCCAAGAGGCCCTTTTTGACGGATATTACGCTCAAGCCATTCATTAGTAACCAATTCAAAATCTGCACCTCCAAAACGACCATGAAACTTGTCGCCACCTATACCTATCCATGAACCGTGATGAAAACCTCCACCTGCATTTGCCCCTGGTGTCACTATATAAAAGAGCTCTGGAAACTCAGCACGAATCCATGGACCACTATCGTCTTGGTCTGAAATGGCATATACACGTAGTTTAGCCACAAACTTTGCTAGTTCAGCCTTTGAACGGGTAGCACGAACCTTATAAAGAGCCTGAGCAAGTACACTTGGTCCGCCCCAAACATTAACCCACAGGGGTCTTGCATCATTACTATCTGTGGCCTTTATTAACAGCTCCGACCCTTCAGAGTCTTTACCCTCGCCCACTCCAGCCATGCCTCCTACTGGAATACCTTTTGAAATAATTTTCTTTAAATATTCCGATGTTGGGAAACCGGGCTCGTGTAATTCCAGATTGTCTCTAACTTCACCGTAGGCATCTATTATCTGATGGATTCTATCTGGATTCACCGCTTTCTTAACTTCGGTAGCCACCAAACCTTCAATATCTAGTTGGTTTGAATAAGTCATTAACCGCACCATAGACATTTGGTCGTCTGGGTCACCACCTATATCGGTAAGCACAAACAACCTAGGCTTTTCTTGGGCATACAAGCTCATAGTTGATAACAGTAAGGCAATTGCAAATACTGAAATCCACCTACTTTTCTTTGCTAACAAAAGATTACTTTTCATTTATTATTTTAAATTATGGTTAAAAGTGAGCTATAAATTTCTCTTTCTTATTTACTAACTTCCTCTTTCCATTTTTTTTTAAAAACTCAATTTTCTCTGCTGTACAGATACTTTTCTAACATTGTATAACCGTCTCTAGCCATCAAGTTTCTATCTTCTGGATTGTTCTTATCCAATTTATTTGCAATTTCCCAGTCGTCAGGCATACCGTCATGGTCTGAATCAAGAGGAGCAGGAGTTGATTTTAAAATAGGCCAACCTCCCGCATCTAATTGTGTATCTATAATTCCAGAATTTACGGACATATCTTTAAGCCTCTTATTCTTTTTATAAGAAGTCCCTTCAAAGCTAGCAAAGCCTCCTTTAACTTCATTGGCAATCCTGCTGTCAATTATATCTCTTTTGGGGTAAATTGCCCCTGCATTTTCTAAGACTAGTTTATAAGCATCTTCGGCAGCCTGTTGCTTAATCGGCATAGCCGCCCAAGCTTCCTCCATTTTTACATACTTCAGGTTTTCTGCTCCGCCAGATGGCTGCACTCCTCCATCCCAGTTATTTGCAGTGACTTTTTTGTTTCCTTCTATCACATTGCCAGCTACATACCATTTTCCAAAATCAGAAGTAAGCTTTCTATTAGATGGAGCCACCAAACGTGAAGATGTTTCTCCAGGACTAGTTGCCGGGCCTGGTTTGTAGTAATTGGCTACGATATTGAATTTTGAAAAATTAAACTTATCGTTACCAACTTGCTGGTTTTCACCGCCATAGCAGCTATTATAGCCCCAATTATACACCACATTATTTCTATAGTCTGTATAGCCAGACCCTGAAGCCATTCTAGGGTTTCGGCTGCCATGATGTGCTAGTAGGTTGTGGTGATAACTGCTAAAGTTAGCACCCCAAATTCCTCCAAAACCATGAGAACCTTTGACGTGATTTGAATTAAACATACTCTCTGAAACTATGCACCACTGCACTGTAATGCTATCGCAATGGTAAATTGACATGGTTTCGTCTACACTCCAACTAGCCGAAATATGGTCTAAAATGATGTTTTTAGTGTACCTGCTTGAAACCGCATCGGCATCATCTCCTGATTCATTTCCGAGCCTAACTCTTAAGTATCTTAAAATAACATGGTCGGCTTCTATAATTAGTGGATGCCTTTTCAGGCAAATTCCATCACCTGGGGCTGTTTGACCAGCTATGGTGATATAAGGATTTTTAATTCTCAAAGCACTTTGAAGGTCAATGGTACCTGAAATTCTAAAAACTACTGTTCTGGCACCTTCTGCCTCCACCGCTTCTCTTAAACTTCCTTTTCCACTATCGTTCAAATTAGTTACTTCGTAAACTACACCGCCACGACCACCTTTTGCATATTTGCCGTATCCTTCTGCAGATGGGAACGCAAGTTGTTGAGCATTTGCATAGCTAAATACTAGAGCTAAAGCAAACAGGGTTAAAATGTATTTTTTCATTATTTAATGCTGTTTAAGTATTTCTCAAGCATGGTATATCCATCTGAGCCTACTTTACTGTTATCTTTTGGGTCTTTTTTGTTCAATTTATTCTGGTCTTCCCATGCATCTGGCATTCCGTCATGGTCTGTATCTAGTGGTGCTGCTGTGCTTTTTAATTCTGGCCAGCCGCCCACATCATTTTGAGAATCTATAATTCCACATTTCTTTGATTTATCAGGAACTTCATAAAAATTCTCATAAGAAGAACCTTCAAAAGTGGCAAGACCGGTTCGAGCTTCATTTATAATACGAGTATCAACAGCATCTCTTTTTGGCAAACTAGCTCCTGCTTTTTCAAGGACAGAATTAAAAGCCTCTTTAGCAGATTCCTGATTTATTGCCATGGCTGCCCATGGTTTATGTAGTTTTAAACTAGGAATAGCTGCCATATTTTCAGGGTTACTTTCTTGCACACCTTTAATTGCAGTTAATGAAGGGGATACGCCTTTCCAATTGTCAGTGGTTACCTCCTTACTTCCTACCATTTCATTATCTGCGATATACCACTTACCATAATCGCTATTTCCGTTACGTGACCATGGAGCAGCAATTTGAGAGGTTAATCTACCTGGTTGGGTTGCTGGACCTGGTTTATAATAATTGGCAACTACATTTATGTTAGCAAAATTAAATTTATCGTTACCTTTTTGCATAGATTCTGCACCATAAGTAGACTCAAATCCCCAATTGTAAATCACGTTGTTTCGGTAGTCTACATTTCCGCATCCTGATGCAAAACGGATATTTCGGTTAGAGTTATTTGCAATTAGGTTATGATGGTATGTACTGTAGTTAGAACCCCAAATACCACCAAATCCATGATTGCCTTTAGTAGGGTGGTTAGAATCAAACATACTTTCAGAAATTATGCACCATTGTACTGTAGTGTACTCACCATGATAAATAGACATAACTTCGTCAATACTCCAACTGGCCGAAACATGGTCTAAAATGAGATTTTTTACATACCTGCTAGAAACTGCATCGGCATCTTTTTGAGCTTCGTCTCCAAATCTTACTCGGATATAGCGAATAATAACTTCATCCGCATTGATCATTAGCGGGTACTTTCTAAGGCAAATACCATCTCCGGGTGCGGTTTGACCAGCAATGGTTATATATGGGTTTTTAATTCGCAAATCACTTTCAAGTGTAATAGTTCCTGAAACTTTAAAAACCACGGTTCTAGGACCTTTGGCCTCTACCGCTGCCCTTAGACTTCCTGCTCCGCTATCATTTAAATTAGTTACTTCATAAACAACACCACCACGACCACCTTTCGTGAATTTTCCGTAGCCTTCTGCTGTAGGAAACGCTAGCTGCTGTGACCAGCAAGCCGTGAAAACAGCTACTGTAGCTAAAACCGTTAATATTATTTTTTTCATTATCTTATTGTTAATCAAACTCTTAAATTAAAAACTAAAATTTGCTGGGTCTGGGCCAAAACGTTTTCCCGTATCTAAAGCATCCAAAGCCAACATATCATGAGAAGATATTTCAAAGTCAAAAATCTCTGAATTTTGCTTTATTCTACTGGGAGTTACAGACTTAGGAATAGTGACAATACCGTGCTGTAAATTCCATCTTAGGCTTATTTGTGCAGGCGTTTTTTTATACTTTGTGGCCAACACTTTAAGCAAAGGAACCGACACAATATTACCCTGCATTAAAGGACTCCATGCCTCCATTCTGATGTCGTTCGCTTTACAGAAAGCTAATAATTCTGGCTGAAGTAAATATGGATGACACTCCATTTGATTGACCGCAGGCACTACCTTACAATCTGCCAAAATATCTTTCAAGTCATTGACTAAAAAATTACTAACGCCTATTGCCTTTGCACCGCCACTAGCCAATATTTTTTCCATTTCTTTCCAAGTTTCTTTGTAAAAACCTTTCACTGGCCAGTGCACTAAATATAAATCGACGTAGTCTAAACCCAGTCGTTCTAAGCTTTCTTCAAAGGCAGCTAATGTCCTTTTTTGACGTTGGTCTTCGTTCCATACTTTGGTGGTCACAAAAATCTCTTCTCTTGGAATCCCGCTTTCTCTTATAGCTTTCCCTACTCCTATTTCATTTCCATAAACAGATGCGGTATCAATGCTTCTATAACCTACTTCTAAGGCATATTTCACTGCATTTTCTACTTCTGGTCCATCTTCTGCTTGATATACACCTAGACCTAGCCAAGGCATTCTAATTCCATTATTCAATACGGCAAAATCCGTAATACTACCAATCATGCTATTTTTCATACCAAATTGTCTTTGAGTTTTATTATTTCTTTTGGGTTTTCTATTCCGTTTCAAAATTGTTTAAATACTTCTCCAGATTTGTAAAGCCATCGGCTCCAATGAAGTTTCCATCCGTAGCATTAGTAGGGTTTAAACCATATTTAGTTTCCCATGAGTCTGGCATTCCGTCTTTGTCTTTATCTGTAGGAGCTTTCTGGCTTTTTAATGTTGGCCATCCTCCTACATCTTCCTGACTTGCTATGATTTTTCCGCTTCTGGTTTTGACATCGTTGACAATTCTTAAGTCTACGGCATCTCGTTTTGGCAAATTTGCACCTCCATTTTCAAGGACTTTTTGATAAGCTATTTTAGCATTATCTGTTTGCGTATGCACCACATCAAAAGCCTTATCTTGTTTATAATCTTGAATGTTTTGAGCAGTCCAACTTTCTTTATATTTCACCAAATCCCATTGATTTTTTGGCATCTTGTCATTGTAATAATTCCCATCAAAAAAAGCTTGATTATAAGGCGAACCTGTAGAATAAGCGATGCCATTATCTTTTGAATTCACTCCCGGAATAAGGTAATTACCGATATAGTTTAAACGTGTTACACTTACTTCATCGGCATTATAGCCCGCATGCGAGCCTCCCCAGTTATACATCACATTATTTCTAAAATCTAGAAATAAACCTTCTGGGTCTTTATCGTGCGGGTTAGAATTATAATTACCTGGACGTGGATTTCTACCGTGATTATGAGCATATAAATTATGTAAAAAACTGTATTTAGCTCCACCAGTACCACGAATCAAAGAGCCATAACCATGATTATCTACATTTAAACCTTCGGTAATAAAGCACCACTGCACGGTGACATTGGTCAAAGTAGGGTTACGAGTGGAAGACGACAAAACCTCATCTAAACTCCAGCTGGCAGAACAATGGTCTACAATTATGTTTTCACCTACAGAAATATCAATGCCATCTTTCCCTTGATTGCTACCGCCTTCTCCAAATTTACCATCGCCCAAACGAACACGTAAATACCTCAGAATTACATCGTGCGTCAAAACCTTGACGGATTCACCTTTTAAACAAATGCCATCTCCCGGAGCTGTTTGACCAGCAATGGTTATAAAGGGGTTTTTAATATCCAATCTCTTTTTAAGTTCTATCGTGCCTGAAAGAGCAAAAACTACTGTTCTTGGTCCTTCTTGCTCCACTGCCCATCGTAAGCTCCCTTCCCCACTATCTTGAAGGTTGGTCACGTAAATCACCCTACCTCCACGCCCACCTTTTGCATAAGCTCCAAAACCTTCAGCGGTAGGAAAAGCCAATTGCTGAGCCATACTTGTAGATATGGTTAGCACAAAGAGAACCGTATTTAATATGTATTTTTTCATAATGTATTTAAATTTAAATCAGGCGATTATCACAAACGCTGATTAACAATATTGTTAAAATTTGAACCAAAAGTATATCGCACACCAAGCTTACCAGACATCTCAAAATTGGTAGCCAGTTTATTCTGCTGCAGCAGCACATCCTCTCTTGTAATATTACCAGCTGGCAGGTAAAGCTGGTCATGGATTAAATCAGTCTCTACTTCCATAAAAAAGAACAAACCTTTTAATACTCTTACCGAAGTTTCTGATTCCAGCGATAATCTGTTCTTTGTAAAATCGTGAAAGAAATGAGAACCTTCAATAGTGTTTTCTATGGCACCCCAAGGCTGCCTAAGTAGTAAAGATACTTTGAGGGCTTCTGTAGTCCGCCACTCTTCTATTTGACCAAAAAGGGTTTCTTGATTGTAGCTATAATAATTTGGTCTAATAATATAAGAAACCGTAAAAACCTTGCTATCAGACCTATCCCACGGAAAAATGTTATATTCAATAGCAGGTCCTAGATTAAAAGCCTTATTCAAATTCAGATAAGTAGAAGAATAAAGCTTACCAAAAACACCTACAGACCATCTAGAATTTAGGGAATATATTAACCTAGCATTAAACTCAGACTCTTCTTTTGCACTGGTAAATACTTCTCCATCATCATTATAAATCTCCTTATCTAAGTCATAGGCTAACTCCGACTTAAACTTGTAAATATCTGTGATTCTATCGGCTCTTAAAGAAGTGTTTAACGAATACTCTTCCTTGCTTTTTTCTCCACTAAAATTGGTACCAAAATTCAATCTAAAAACCCAAAAGTCCCATGGGTCTTGAAAGCTTATTTTAGGAGCAATAACTGCATCATGCTCAATTCTAACTCCAGAGAAATCAGAAGTTCTTGATAAAAATGGCAGTAAGCCTGCATCTACTATTTTGAGTAACCTTCCCCATTTCAGCAAATCGGTTTCGTCTTGAGGAGAAACCGTTTTTAGTTTATACTGAATGTCGTCGTACTCATTTTGACCAATAAAATTAAAACCATACTCCGTTCCATTGGCAGCGGTTCTTTGTTCCGTAACAAAAATATGAACGTCGGCTAATTTAGTATCTCTTACAAAATCTGAGTACACTAAATTTCTTCTGAAGAAAGAAGCATTACAGTCATCACAGTCTAGGTATATTTTGATTTTAGAATTTACAGAATCGGTTAAAAGCCCATCATCTATCTTTTCTAGACTGACATTTTGCGAATATGCAATGCTGGAAACCAAGCTCAAAAGCAACACCAAGTATGTATTTAGTTTAAAACCCATCTTAATTAACTTCTAAGATTTTACCAGATTTATCAAAAGTCACATAAACTCTATCCTTTGATTTTTGCAATCTAAGAATGTAAGTAATATCATTTTTGGTTTGAATCTTATCGGCATCCTTAATGTCGAAATCTTTATAATCTGAAGCCACTACTTTAAGAATGGTCGCTGGTATTTCAGTATCTCTAAGGTCTTGCTTATGTCTTAAGAATTTGTATTTAGTATCAAACCAAAAAGCATTGTCTTTGCCATTAATATTTCCGCCAATGATGTAATTTATATTCCCTCTTTCTTCCACATATTTGGCTCGTGTGATATCAAGGCTACCATAATCGCTCTTTATCATTTTCATGATAGAGTCAGGAATCTCACTATCTTTCAGTTCCCTTCTATACTTCTGTAATTCGGCTTTTTCATTAACCCAGAAATAACTATAACTACCATCAATTCTAACTTTGGTTACATAGGTTATTTTCCCACCTTTCTCATATAAGTCTGCATCATGCAAATCAAAAAACGGAGCCTTTTCTCTTATTATTCCCAATACATCTTTAGGTATTTCACTCAAGTATAAATCTTGTGAGTGCTCAGAAACACTCCCTTTATAGTCCATCTTAAGCTCGTGAGATTTGCTATTTACTTTAAAGTCAATTTCGTATTTGTCTTTGTGCTTTTTCCATTTAATATCTTCCGCGTTAGGATATTTTAACTGGAAAGCATTCAGCACCACAGCTGGCACTTTGCTTTGACTAATGCTTTGCCCAAAAGCAACTTTTGTGAGGAGTGTCAAAATCAATATTCCGATGATTCGATTCATGTTAAATCTTAAATTTGACACAAAGGAATAATACGAATTGGGAAACAATTAGGAAGAAATCTGGAAAGAATCTGGAATAGCTAAATGAAGGACCTATGACTATAATAAATCAAGCAAGAATATTAGACTTTCCTCCCTAGTTTAAAAACATGCTTTCCCTCAAAAGAATAGGAAACCTCAAGTCCAGAAACATCTGCAATTGCTTTGACAATAGAAAGCCCCAAACCAGTGGATTTATTATTCTTGGAGCTTTTACTAAAACGTTTAAATATCTTATCGTCAGCTATCTTAGGCAAGTCACTGGAGTTTTCAACTGTTAAAAAAGAGGCTTTCAGTCGAATTACTATTTCGCCTTCTTTATGGTTATGAATGATGGCGTTTTTTATCAGGTTTAATACCAATGTTTCCGCCAAATTCTTATTCATCGTAAATACAAAATCTTCCTCTTTTAGATAGGTTATTTTGATTTCTTGAAAACTAGAATAGTCTGAAAAATCTTCAATAATTCTTTCAATTATGGCATCAAAACTTACTTCTTCGGTAGAAATAAACTGTTTGTTTTCAATTTTAGAAAGCAGCAGTAAGGATTTATTTAAACCAGAAAGCCTTTGAAAAGAATCTATAATTTGACCTATTTTAAGTGTCTGCTCTTCACTCAAGCCTTTGTCCTCTGCCATCAGTTCCAGTTTGTTTATACCTATGGCCAGTGGTGTTTGAAATTCGTGAGAGGCATTTTCTATAAACTCCTTTTGACTTTTAAATATCTCGACATTCTTATTAAGTAGGTTTTGAACAGAGTGATTTAGCAATGAAAACTCCTGAATATTGGTCTTCTCCAATTCTCTTTCTGTCCCTTTATCGAATCTGAAATCATTCAGGTAATTCAAGATTTCATAAAAAGGCTTCCATGTGTTTTTTAGCACAAACCTGTTGACCAAAAATATGCTAATTGCCAAAAACAGGAACAAGAGCAACAAAGAGGTGATGATTTTCTTTATTAGATTTCCTTTGTCAATTTCATGGGAGACTACTTTCATTTCATAAAATTTGCCCTTGGGCGAAACAAAAGCGGTGGTTAACATTCTAGCTTGGTAAGAGCTTTTCTTAAGACTCGAGTACATCAAGGTATCTTTGTAGCTGTCTATAATTTGTAGAGCATAATCTTCATCTACATTTTTTATGCTGTAACTTTTGTCTTGAAAACTATCTTGATTCGGTATTTCGGCATCATCTTTTAGCTTATCAATAATGGCTATTTTATGATTTGACAGCCCTTCATCTATGGTGGTTTTGACCTGCTTTAATAGTTGAGAATAAAACAAAAAAGCCCATAGCCCTACGGTGGCAAAAAGTATAAGAGAAAGTATCCACAGAGTATGGTTTATCAGTTTCATTTCACTGTTAGTTTGTACCCCATTCCGTATACTGCATTGATGTCAAAATTGACCTTATGTTCTCGTAGTTTTTTGCGTAAGTTTTTTATTTGAGAATAGATAAAATCAAAATCGTTGGACTGGTCAATATAGTCACCCCAAATGTTTTCTGCGATGGCTGATTTACTCACAATCCGTGACTTATTCATTCCAAAAAACACGAGAATATCAAACTCCTTTCTGTTAAGTTCCATTGGTACTTCGTCCACCAAAGCCAACCGCTCCTCTATATTGATTTTGACATTTTCCATGATGAGCAAGTTTTTCCCATCGGTCTTTCTTCGTCTAATAACAGACTTTATTCTAGCATTTAACTCTGTGATATGAAAAGGCTTAGTTAAATAATCGTCTGCCCCAAGGTCTAAGCCTCGCACTTTATCTTCAATAGAGTCCTTAGCCGAAATAATTATTACGCTATCTGCCTTATCCAAGCTTTTTAACTCGCGTAGCAAATCAAGCCCGCTACCACCTGGAAGCGTAATGTCAAGTAAAATACAATCATAGTCATAGGCAGAAATCTTATCCATTCCTGTAAGATAATCAGCTACCACCTCCACCACATAATTCTCGTCTTGCAAGAATTGTGACAGCAGTTTTTGCATCTCTGGTTCGTCTTCAACTACAAGAATTTTCATACTGCTTTTAATCAATTGCTTTAAGTACTAAGATAGCATCTTCCCATGAACTTGGTGGCAGCATATCTTTAGTTTCGCCTACTTCAAAACTTGGAACAACCTTTATCTCACCATTTCTAGGGTAAAACCAATAGGCGGTAGTTTCTTTGCCCAAAATGTTATTAACCTCCGTTGCAGAGTTATTTGGATAATACACCAAAGCCATATCACCAGATTCGGTGGTAACCGCTGTTTTCAAGCTTTCGCCCTCCCCCAGTCTCTTTATAACAGCTCCATTCGGTATCCACTCGTTCCATTTATGGTCACGTAAAAACTCTTTTCCAATTTGTGCTAACTGAACCGCTCCTGGAAAGTCTAAGGCCTGCTGCCAAGTGTAGCCACAGTTATAGTCGCCCTCATTTCCTCTCATAGACCAAATAGGCCCTGCACCGTAGGTATGACCTGCTCCGCCACCAAAAAATGTATGGTAAAACTGTCTTCTAACCCTAACAGGCGTCACCCAGCCACAATCATGATTATAGGAGCCGTATTCATAAGAACCTTCTAAAAACAGGCTTGGCTTAGCGGGGTCATTTCTTTGATAATCGTTTACCATCATTTGATAAACTTCATCTACCACTTTCCAAACCTCCACGCCGTTTGCGGTAAGCCACTCGTCTTGTTGAAACCAATTAGAGGAATTAAACGTGGCATCGCCATCAGGATGATAGGTTATGAAAACATCTTTCCAAGCTGGGTTTGCTTTGTTCCAAGAGAGGTTTTGACCCGTTACACCATTTCCAATGCCTTCTGCCATGGCTCTAAAAATACTGCGTGTGTCAAACTCCTGAAAAATATGGTGTGTATCATAAGACCTCACTTGAGCTTTAGCATCGCCACCTATTACCCATAAAATGTGTGGTTGTGTTTTATAGCGTTTCCCTAAAAAGTTACCATAACTTCTAGCTTCAGTTTCATTAAACTCTTGGTGCGAGCCATTAAACTGTTCTGTAACATAAGCCCTTCCCCAGCAAGGCAATAATGCCAAATACATGTTTCGTTTCTTAATGGCATTTACTATATAATCCACATGGTCCCAATAGTCGTTTGGAGCTTCAGGGCTTCCACCACTTACTGTCAAAGGCCTTGACGTATCTGGTGCATCATCGCCACCATTAAAGGGTTTGTGTCCATAAGCATTTGCTGCATTATGCGGTCCACTCTCTATTCCACCACCATGAGGGTACCAAAATACCACAGACTGGATAACGGTGAATCCTTGTTTCTGACGCTTATCTAAATACTGGTCTACTTCTTCTCTTGTTAATTGCTGAAACAAGCCCCAACCCGTATCTGCTACCCACAAAAATGGATTTCCATCTTTATGTTGGACATAATGCCCATTGGCAGCTACTTCTAGTTTACCATGTGTTTCCCATGGCGACTGAGCATTGACAAAAATTGAGACGAATAACAAGAATACAAAAAATGAAATTTTCATTTGACGATATCTGCTTCCTGAACTGACCTTGATTTTACGTATCATAGCTATCTCTATTTGGTTAATTATCATTAAATATTTTATTGAGCCAATTGATTATTTCTTTGTCATAATCTGGCGAAAACTGTTTCCAATCTGTAAGGCGATGAGGAGCTCCTGGAATTGTCAATAATTCGCAAGACACGCCATTGGCCAAGAGCTTATTCCTGAATATAAGCGACTGCTCATAAGGCACTGATTTATCGGTATCTCCATGAACTAATAGAAACGGCGGCAAACCTGCTCTTATATGATTTACTGGCGAAAGAGCCTTCAGCATACCTAAAGACTCCGCGGTAATTTCTGTTGGTCTGTTTAATAAACCACGCTGGGCTCTTCCCAAAATATTACCCCGCATAGGAAGCTCCTGCACAAAATCTGTCAAAGGAGCAAAACCAATGACAGCTTGCACCGCAATGCTTTCATCTACTACCGTGGCGGCATACGTAGCCAAATGCCCCCCTGCCGAATAACCAATAAGCACTATACGGGAAGCTTCTCCATTATACGTTCCAGCATTTTTCTTTACCCACCTGATGGCCGTTTGCACATCTTCTTGGCACGCTGGCCAACGATTTTCAGGAGCTAAACGATAATTAATGGAGAAGGATACAAAATCTGTTTCATGAAGTATTTCTAAAGCAGGGGCATCACTTGCGTTTGCCTTATCTCCACCTGTCCAACCTCCGCCATGTACATAAATAGCTACAGGATGTAAGCCTTTCTTATCTGGCTGATAAACATCTAAAAGAAGTTCTTGCTCTCCTGCTTTCCCATAAATCACATCACTGTGACTGGGTAACAGGACTTGAGCTAAACCTATCAAAGGAAAGGCACATAAAATAGATAGTATTATTAATTTAAACTTCATACTATTTTACTGTAATAACCACTCTTTGATATCTCGTTAAACTAGGTGTTCCATTATCATTCACTTCACAAATCACATGTATGGTGTCACCAGGCTTTGCGTTTACTGGAATTAGCAGTGAGGTACTTTTCTTTGATGATTTTTTGATGGTGACATTCCCTTGATAGCTTCCTGCATCATTATACTGCCACCACTTATAGGTCAATTTATCTTTATCAGGGTCTGAGGTGCCTTTTGCACTTAGTTTAACAGCATCACCTGCCTTGGCTTCAATGTCTAATTCATTCTTAAGCACCACCACAGGAGGATGATTAGCCTCATAATAAGACTTCACACTCCAATCTGCTCTAGCAGCAAAATCGTTTTGAATAGCTCCTATCCATTGCCATATGGGTTTCATGTAATTTGTCAAAAGTGTATCGTTTGGAATCTCTAGTTTCATACGATTTCTTCCCCAAGCGTTCTTAGTCCACCATCGCCCTTCAGGGTACGTATAACCTGGCTCGTCCACCTTATCTGTCCAAGTATTGGCTCTTATATTAATGTATCTACCGCCCCAGCCACCAAAGTCCGGAGACTCTAAACTTCTTAAACCTGTAGGAATGGTATGTAGAAAAGCCGGCGAATCACCTTCTGACCTAAAGTCTCCATTATCATGTGCTTTATAAAGCGAGCATAAGGCTCCATGCCCTTCCAAAATGTTTGGCTTCATCCATGCACCCATTAAATACTCCTGCTGCTCTTTTGGTAAAAACTGTTTCCAGTTATAGAAATAAGCTATAAACTGGTCGGAATTGATGGTTAAGATATTATACTTTCCCCAGTGTGGTTTTATGTAATTTTGATAAGTCTCATCTTGCTCCCAGATGAGGTAAAGTCTGATTTTATTTGCCACATACGCCATCTTTGCAGGATGTTCTTCTTCAATAGTTTTTAAAGCACGGGCAATGGTATTGGTTCCGCCCCAAGCTTGTAGCCAAATAGGTCTATTATCAGATTCGTCTAAAAGTACTTTGGTAATGAGCTCGGCACCTGCTGTCCTTTTTTCCATTTCTCCTTCCGACTCCACATTGCCAAGTAGCGTTCTCGCTTTTAAGTAATCGGGAGTAGGATATCGGTTATCATGCTTTAATAAATTAGGATACACCGCTGCATACGCCTCTAAATATGGAAAAGCCCAGTCATCTCCTGCCCATTTATGCCCTTGCCAGTGATACTGCGAACTTGAAGTAACTATAGCCTCCACATCCCATTCATTTGTATAAAGCAAAAAACGAACAAAAGAGCATTCGTCATCAATTTCGCCATCTGAGGTGACAATAACCCTCGTTCTTTCCCGACTCATGTCACTTTGCGAGAAAGCAGCATTTAATTGGAAAAGAAAACAAAAAGCAAAAAACCAATTCTTTGAAAACCTAATTAAGCTCATATTTCAATCTAAAAACGTTAAATCTCTATCCTATATAATTTAATATCAATCAAAAACACTTTTAGCACCAATCCTTACAGTATATCAAAGCAGCTACAGAATTGATAAATCAAGGGGATTTGTAAGGGTTAACACAATTTCAACCTTTGTTTAATTATACTAATTGAATATATATTTAAATCTTACCAAGACAAAAATAGACCCATCTCTTCAATTATCCACAAATTTGCTTTCGTTTTATTTCTTTTTATTTCGTTTATTTTCCTTTTAGCTTATATTTGTATCAATAAGAGTTAATTCTCTACAATAATACTTTAACCCTATAATGAGAAATACAGCTTCAAAAGCATTAAAAAGGCTTTTGTCATACGCCACTTTGGTTTTTATGGCAATGGCTTTTATTCAATGTAAAGGCTCCGAAAACATTAGCGAGAAGCCCAGAGTTATCATAAGTTCTGACATAGGCGGCACTGACCCCGACGATTTTCAGTCTATGATTCACGCTTTTATGTATGCCGACCAGTTCCAGCTAGAAGGACTTATCTCCTCTCCCTTTGGCAATGGTACAAAGGCAGACATTGAAATGATTATAGACCTTTACGCCAAAGATTTAGGTCAATTAAAAAAGCATGCTCCAGACTTAACAGAGCCTGAAGCTTTAAGAGCTATTTGCAAACAAGGCTCAAAACTAGAGGCTCCTTTTAAAGGTTATACCAAAGCAAGCGAAGGTTCTGACTGGATTATTGAATGTGCAAAAAGAGAATCTGACCAACCATTATGGGTCTTAGTTTGGGGCGGAATTGAAGATGTGGCTCAAGCCCTGCATGATGCACCTGAAATCACTGAAAAGATTAGGGTTTACTGGATTGGCGGGCCAAATAAAAAATGGAGCTCTAATGCTTATGCCTATATAGCAGATAATCACCCAAACCTATACATGATAGAAGCCAATGCCACATACAGAGGCTGGTTTATGGAAGACGAAAACGCTCCTAAAAATATGAGTGGGGCAGCCTACTATAACAACTTCATAAAAGGACATGGAGCTATGGCAGATAACTTTATCAATCATTATAAAGGACATATCAAAATGGGTGACACGCCATCTTTAGCCTACCTAATGAATGGCGATGCAAATGACCCAACCACCGACAGTTGGGGTGGAAAATTTGAGAAAATTGACAGAAGTGCTCGCTACATTTTCCAAGGAAACACTACTACTAAAGACACCGTAAGTGCTTATGCTATATTAGAATGGCGTTTTAAAGGCCCAGAATTAGACATTCCACAAGATTCTTCTTGCTTCACAGCAAACATTCAAAATCAAGTTTGGCTAGGCTATTATCTTGGCAATGGCGTTTATACCGTTCGTTACTCTTCCAAAAAGCCCGAAGTAGGTTCTTATGAAACACATAGTGCCATAAAAGAACTGGATGGTTTAAAAGGCCAGTATGTGAGCACCATCCCGTGGCCGGGCAAACCTAACAAAGACGACTATATTTTAGGCAACCAATGGTACGGAGATGTATCAACCCCTGAGCTCTTTCTTAAAGACCAGCAAGGAGCTAAAACTATCTCAAAATATAGAAAGGAATACTTAATGGACTGGGCCAAAAGATGGGCCTGGATAAACTAAGCTACAGCATTTAATAAACAATCATTTCAACCCAATTAATTGAAAATTTTAACATGAAGAAAGTCCCTTTATTACTCCTCCTAGGTATTATCTCTGTTTCCTGTAGTGAAACAGAAAAAAAGGAACCCGTTCAGCAATCTCAACAATCCTCTTCTTTAAATGCGGATAACCTTACGTCTAATAAGAGTTTGGTTAATACCTCTGAAAGCCCTTATGTAAAACTTCAAGCATTGGGCATTGACGAAGTAAAACTAAACAGTGGCTTTTGGGCTGAAAGGCTAGAAACCTGTACAGAAACTATGATTCCTGAAATGTGGGGCATTTATAGTGATCCAGAAAGAAGTGGAGCCTTAAGAAATTTTGAAGTGGCGGCTGGTGTAAAAGAAGGTAAACACAAAGGTGCTCCTTTTCATGACGGCGATTTCTATAAAATGGTAGAAGCGGCTAGTATGGCCTATGCAGTTACCAAAGACGAGAAATTCACACGCATGATTGACGAAGTAATACCCCTTTTTAAAGCATCACAAAGAGAAGATGGTTACATCCATACTCCTGTTATGATTGACCTTAAAAATCATCCTGAAAAAGCTCAAGAGTTTCGTGAGCGATTAGATTTTGAAACCTATAACATGGGGCATTTAATGACAGCCGCTTGTGCTCATTATAAAGCCACCGGAAAAACAGATTTATTAGATTTGGCTAAAAACGCAGCCGACTACCTGTATAACTTTTGTCAGAAATTCCCTGAAAAATTAGCCGGAAACGCTATTTGCCCTTCTCATTATATGGGAGTGGTAGAAATGTACCGTACCACCAAAGACCCTCGCTATTTGGAACTATCAAAACAGCTGATTGACATCAGAAGTATGCTAGAGAATGGTACTGACCATAATCAAGATAGAATTCCGTTTAGAGACCAAACAAAAGCGGAAGGACATGCCGTGAGAGCTACATACTTGTATGCAGGTGTGGCAGACGTTTATGCAGAAACAGGTGACAAAACATTGAAAGATGCTCTAGATAAAATCTGGGACAATATGACTTCTACTAAATTATACATCACAGGTGGAGCAGGAGCTCTTTATGACGGCGTTTCGCCAAACGGTACCACCTATAAACAAAACGACATTCAGCAAGTGCATCAGGCCTTTGGAAGAGAATATGAGTTGCCAAATGCAGGTGCTCATAATGAAACCTGTGCCAATATTGGTAGTGCATTATGGAACTGGAGAATGTTTCAAACAACGGCAGAAGCCAAGTATGCCAATTTGATGGAGACTACACTTTATAATAGCGTTTTGTCTGGTGTAAACTTAGATGGTAAAGGTTTCTTTTATACCAATCCACTGAGCAATACTAAGGGATTACCGTTCAATTTAAGATGGCCAAATGTACGTCAAGATTATATCTCAAAATCTAACTGCTGCCCGCCAAATACTATCAGAACTATAGCTGAAATAGGAAGTTACCTATATAGCAAAAACGCAGATGGAATCTGGTTTAACATGTATAGCAGTAGTGATGTACATACTAAACTAGGCGAAGAGGAAATTCAATTGACTCAAACTACAAACTACCCTTGGGATGGTGATGTTAACATCAGTATTACAGCAGCTCCTTCTGATGAAAAACAGCTAAATTTCAGAGTACCTGACTGGTGTAATAATGCTTCCGTTTATGTAAACGGTCAAAAAGTACAAACTAACGCTACCTCAAGTTCTTACCTAACTGTAAGTCAAAAATGGAAAAAGGGTGACCAAATCAAATTTGTGATGGATATGCCTGTACAGCTAATTGAAGCCAACCCAATGGTGGAAGAAACCAGAAACCAAGTGGTGGTAAAGCGTGGACCTTTGGTTTATTGCCTAGAAGCAAATGATTTGAAGAAAGGTCAAAACCTTGCTGACATCATTATTCCGTCAAACATTGCTTTAAGTCCTGAGAAAATGAAAATCTCAAACAGCGAAATTGTTAGTCTTGTAGGTACAGCCAACACAACGCAGAACAATTGGAAAAACGACCTTTACAAACCGCTTAATTCGAAGAGTAATACTGCACAAATACGTTTGATACCGTATTACGCTTGGGCCAATAGAGAAGAGGCAGACATGGCGGTATGGTTGCCATTGGGCAGATAATTTCAGACTTTTATAGCGTGTAAACATATTTATTTAACCAATACACCTTAACCTTTCTAAATTATAATGACAAAAAAACATTTTTTAGTATTCCTATCAGCTTTCACCTTTTTACTAGCTAGCTGCACAGAACAAAGTAACAAATCAACCTCTGGTTTTTATGAGGATATTGAATTTGAAATGGCTCTGGTTAATGAGCCTGTAATTCCATCAAACTCTGTAAATATTACGGACTTCGGTGCTGTTAGTGGCGGTCTGGTTGACAATACCAAAGCTTTTGAAGACGCCATTGCTGCAGTTACAGAAAAAGGTGGAGGGAAAGTTATTATTCCTGCCGGTATCTGGCTAACTGGTCCTATCATATTGAAAAGCAAACTTGAAATGCATGCAGAAGCTGGTGCTTTAATCAGGTTTTCTACCAATAAAGACCTCTATCCTATTATAGAAACTAGCTTTGAGGGCTTAAACACTTGGCGTTGTCTTTCTCCTATTTATGGCAAAAATTTAGAAGATGTAGCTTTTACGGGCTCTGGCGTTTGGGATGGTTCTGGAGAAGCATGGCGTTCTGTAAAGAAAGGAAAGCTGACAGAGTCTGCATGGAAAAAACTAGTAGCTAGCGGCGGTGTCTTAAACGACAAAAAGAACCTTTGGTCTCCTTCTGAGCAGTTTATGCTGGGAGCCAATAATGCAGACCAAAACGTACGTCATGACTTACATACCAAAGAAGATTTCTTAGCCATTCGTGATTTCCTGAGACCAGTGATGGTGAGTATTCAAAACAGTAAAAGAGTTATGCTTGATGGCCCAGTTTTTCAAAACTCTCCTGCATGGAATCTACACCCACTAATGGTAGAAGACCTAATTGTTAGAAATGTTACGGTGCGTAACCCTTGGTATTCTCAAAACGGAGACGGTATTGATGTGGAGTCGTGTAAAAACGTCATCGTAGAAAACTCTAGCTTTGATGTAGGTGATGACGCCATCTGTATTAAGTCTGGTAAAGACAAAGACGGTAGAGACCGAGGTGTACCATGTGAGAATTTGATAATCAGAAACAACATTGTGTATCATGGTCATGGTGGCGTAACGGTAGGTTCTGAGATGTCTAGCGGTGTAAAAAATATGCACGTTTCTAACTGTACTTTTATGGGTACAGACGTTGGACTTCGTTTTAAAAGTACGCGTGGCCGTGGTGGTGTAGTAGAAAATATCTATATCAGAGATATTAGAATGACTGATATTCCTACCAATGCTATCTCTTTTAATCTTTACTATGGCGGAAAGTCTATTTCTGAGACATTGGCAGAAGGTGGTGCTCAGGCTACGTCTGAAAGCATTCCGGTAACAGAAGAAACACCACAATTTAAGAATATTGTCATCAAAGACGTGACAGTAAATGGTGCTAAGCAAGCCGTTTTCCTTCAGGGGCTTCCAGAAATGAACCTAGAGAATGTAGAAATCACAAACCTTATGGCTGAAGCTCAAAATGGTTTTTCAATTATTGACGCCAACGGCGTTAGGGTTACAAATGCCAAATTGAACATCAAAAATGACATTGTCTTTGATGTTTTAAATACAAAAGACTTAACCCTAACAGACATTGATTTTGGTTCAAAATCTGCTGAGGCTGTTAGAATAAATGGTTCTGCTAGTGAAGCTATAATCTTAAATTCGTCGGCTACGGTTGACTTCAATAAGCATACTGCTGTAGGTGAAAGCGTATCAAAAGATGCTGTTAAGATAAACTAAGAGTTATTATCATTCTGAATAAATCTTAAAAGGTGATTAGAGCTAATCCATGCTCTAGTCACCTTTTTTTGTGAATAGCTATTTTCATTCGGACAATATTTATAGGGCTTCGGACACTATTTAGGGTCATTGGGATAAGATCGGTTGCATGCACCCCAACATAATTGGTAATTGGGTTTACTTTTTAACTAAACCCGTGCTAGTCAGCACTATAAACATAGACCTAATAATCATGAAAAAAATAACTATATGTCTATTGATGCTATTGCCTTTTGTAGGCTTTAGCCAAAAAAAAGTAAACGGAACTATTTATATCGAGCACCCAGCACTAGGAGTAGTAGATGCTTTCACCAAAGCTTTAGTTAAAGGAGATACCACCGCCATGGCTAAACTCATGACAGATGACTTTAGAGCCTACAATCCAGTAACTTCTAGTCGTTTTGATAAAGGTGAAAGTAAATCAAACTTTCTACAAACCGCCAGAATTTGGTTTGAAGGACTTAACTATTTTTCTATTGAATCAGCCGAAGGCTCTTATCCAGATGCCTTTGAATATACTAAAGACCCAAGTGACAATAATGCCGTAACTGTAGATAGCTGGGATATTCTAAAAGGAGTACATAAGAAAACAGGTGTTAAAGCTGATATGTACGTACATCGTTCATTTTCGCTTACAAAAGACAACAAGATTAGAAGGGTAGCAAATTATATTAACCCGGAATTTGGAAACGAAATTAGAAGAGGATATAGTGAAAGGAAAAACGGAATCATTTATAACCAGCATGAAAACATCAATTCTCTAAGGTTAATGATGGCAGCGGCTGAATATTTAGATATAGATAAGTATTATAGCTTTTTTGACGAAAATGCCACTTATACTGACATAAATAACCCTTCAGATGAGCCAATTACGATTGATGAATTAAAGGAGAATAACAAGAAATTCCTAGAGGTTTTTGAGATAGTACAAATAGAGCAAATTGGTTACCCTGACTATATGGAATATGAAATGGGAGGTACTGGGGTGTTATACTCTTGGTGGGATTTTCACGTCATAAGAAAATCTGATAAAAAGGAAATTACCGTTCCCTTTCATTACCAGCATAATGTAAATAAAGAAGGTAAAATAGGGCATACCATTGTTTACTACAATGGTGCATTGTTTAAGTAAGACCTAGTCACAACTTAGAAGGCCTTCGGTACTACGCTGAAGGTCTTTTTCTTTTTCAAAAACAGTTCAATCTACATGAATAAATAAATTTGAATGCGTCAAAGAAGCAACTCAGAAGCCATAAAACGCCGATATTAGCCTTTGACCATGCTGTGGTCGGCATCTCTCCTTTCAATCTATTTATTCTAATATTTTCTAACCTCTCTGAGCTCATTTTTAAAGCCGAGTAACTTTGAATACAAAGACCAAAGCGTGGTCAAACATTCTTCCTAGGAAAATAAAAAAAGGAGCCTTCCGACTCCTTTTTTATATTGTACAACACAGTTTTTTTTAAACTAAAACATTACCCGTCATTTCGGCAGGGATAGCTACATCCATCATTTTAAGGATGGTTGGTGCTACGTCTCCTAGCTTTCCGTCCTTAGGCTGACCTTTATATTCCGGGTCTACCACTATAAACGGAACTAGGTTTAAAGAGTGAGCTGTGTTTACAGACTTATCGTCGTTTAGCATGTAATCTGCGTTTCCGTGGTCTGCTATTATGATAAAAGAATATCCGTTTGGCAATCCAGCTTCTACCACATCTTTCAAACAAGCATCTACCGTTTCTACAGCTTTAACTACAGCGTCAAAATCTCCCGTATGCCCTACCATGTCTGGATTGGCAAAATTTAAACACACAAAATCAACTTCACCCTTTTTAAGTTCTGGTATAATACCATCTCTAATATCGGCAGCTGCCATTTCTGGTTTCAAATCATAGGTAGCTACTTCTTTTGGCGACTGAGCCATAATTCTACTTTCGCCTATAAATTCTTTCTCACGACCACCTGAGAAGAAGAACGTTACGTGAGGATACTTCTCTGTTTCTGCTACCCTAACTTGCTTTTTACCAGCAGCTTCCAAGACCTCACCCATGGTATTTACCAAATTATCCTTTTCATAAATAACCTCTACGTTTTTATATGTAGCATCATAGTTAGTCATGGTTAAATACTTCAGTTTTAAAGGATGCATATCTTGCTCTGGGAATGCTTCTTGCGTAAGAGCCATGGTAATTTCACGTCCACGGTCGGTTCTGAAATTAAAGCACATTACCACGTCCCCTTCCTCTATTACAGCCACAGGTTTATCGTATTGCTCCACCACTATTGGTTTCATAAATTCGTCTGTAACACCAGCGTCATAGGCATCTTGAATCACAGAAAGTAAACCACCGTTTGAAACTTTATACTCACCATCACCTTTAACCATGGCATCATAAGTAAGCTTTACTCTGTCCCATCTTTTATCTCTATCCATGGCATAATACCTTCCTGTAAGAGAAGCTATTTTACCACCATGCTTAGCCAAATGTAGCTGTAAATCTGAAACAAAATCTTTCCCTGATTTAGGGTCTGTATCTCTTCCGTCTAAAAAGCCATGTACAAAAACATCTTTACAACCTGCTTCTGACGCAATTTTAGTAAGACCCTTTAAATGCTCAATATGAGAATGCACACCACCATCAGACACTAGACCTATAAAGTGTACCTTTTTATTGTTCTTCTTAGCATAGTCAAAAGCATTTTTAAGAACAGGCTCATTTGCCAGTCTGCCTTCTTCTATCTCTACATTAATTTTTTCTAATTGCTGAAAAACCACTCTTCCAGCTCCTAAATTCATGTGACCCACTTCAGAGTTTCCCATTTGACCGTTAGGCAAACCTACCGCTCTTCCAGAAGCCTCTAATGTACTGTGAGGATAAGTGCTCATTAAATGGTTAAAATAAGGAACATTTGCCTTTTCAATGGCAGAACGCCACTCTTCTCCTACTTTAGGAATTCCCCATCCGTCTAATATGATTAATGCTACTTTCTTATTCACGTCTTTATATGTTTAGTGTTTCTACTTCTTATTTCTATTTGCTGCGTGTTAAACAGCACTTATTTCTTCTTAATTGACAGCTCTGTAAAACATGGTGCTACAGTTTTCTGGCCTAAGTACTTTTTTAGCCATTTCCTGAAAATTTTCAGGCGTAATAGCTGCCAACTTCTCTGCATCTTTATTACACAACTCTGGGTCACCGTAATTTGCAGCAAAGGCCAAATTCATGGCTCTAGTGAGCAATTCTACTTCAGAAAATTGGAGGGAAGCTTCCGCTTGGTTTTTCACCTTTTCTAGCTCTGTTTCTTCCATAAGTTCCTCTGTCAATTTAAGAACAATCTTTTCGACAGCTTCATTCCCTTTTTCTATACTTATTCCTTCATTTAAATTCCCGCTTATCATTAATAAACCGGGGTCTAAAGAGGAAGAAATGTAAGCATTAATGTTATTAAATAGCCCTTGCTCTTTTACCAGTTCTTTATAAAGTCTCGATGACTTCCCTCTACCTAAGACATCGCTTATTAAATCTGCTTTATGGAAATCTTCATGATACCTACCTGGCATATGATACGCCTTATAAAGTGCATTTAAAGGCACTTTGGCTTCGGTCTCTAAAAATCTGGCTTCTGTCTGAACAGGCTCTACAGGTAGTTTCCTTTCCTTTTTTGGTCCTGCCGGAATATCACCAAACCATTTTTCGCTTAGCTTTTTCACCTCTTCTAGGGAGATGTTTCCCGCCACCACTAAGGTAGCATTATTTGGTCTGTAATGCGTAAAGAAAAAATCCTTCACGTCTTCCATGGTAGCATCTTCTATATGTTTGATTTCTTTGCCTATTGTTGCCCATTTATATGGATGATTTTTATAAGCTAAAGGCCTCATTTTTAACCAAACATCACCATAAGGTTGACTCAAATAACGCTGTTTAAACTCTTCAATAACCACCTTACGCTGTACTTCCAGTACTTTGGGGTCAAAAGAAAGACTCAGCATTCGGTCTGACTCTAACCAGAAAGCCGTTTCAATATTTGAAACCGGCAAGGTGATGTAATAATTAGTAATATCTGGCGATGTAAATGCGTTGTTTTCTCCTCCTACTTTTTGAAGTGGCTCGTCATAACTGGGAATGTTTTTTGACCCGCCAAACATCAAATGCTCAAACAAATGGGCAAAGCCCGTACGGCTTTCGTCCTCATCTCTAGAGCCTACGTCATATACAATATTAAATGCTGCTATGGGCGTAGTTTTATCTTCATGCAGATATACTTGAAGCCCATTTTTTAAGGCGAAATGTTGGTACGAAATCATTAATTCGGTTTTGCTTAATGCGTGGCAAAAATAAGGCTATTTGAAGATTTGAGAGATTATTTACGCTAAAATCATACTATTTTTTTACCTTCAAATTATCAAAAGAAAACCTATTGAAGACAAAATCTTATGTGGGCGGCTGGAAGTCCATTTTTTATTCGTTCCATGTCATTAAAGAAGCTGGACTAGGAAGTGTAGCCAAAACCATCACTTCTAAAAACACTTGCAAAACTTGTGCTTACGGCATGGGAGGTCAAAAAGGCGGCATGGTAAACGAAGCCAATGACAAAATAGAAATTTGCAAAAAAAGTCTTCAAGCTCAATTAACCGACATTCAAGCCGCTATTCCTGCCAATTTCTGGGAAGAGAATAGTATAGGACAGCTCCGCAAACTAAGACCAAGAGAATTAGAAATGCTGGGCAGATTACAGCATCCGCTACTAAAATTAAAAGGAGAAAGCCACTATAAAGCCATCACTTGGGAGGAAGCACTTTCTAAAATAGCCGACAAGTTTAAAGCTACCGCTCCAAACAATACTTTCTTTTATAGTTCTGGAAGAAGTAGCAATGAAGCCGCATTTCTGCTTCATCTTTTTGCCAGAATTTATGGAACCAACAATGTAAACAACTGCTCTTACTACTGCCATCAGGCCAGTGGTGTGGGCATGAAAAGTACTTTAGGCACAGGTACAGCCACCATTCAGGTACATGATATCAAAAAAGCAGATTTAGTCTTTGTGATTGGAGCAAACCCTGCTTCAAACCATCCTCGCTTTTTGACAGAATTATTACATGTAAGAAGGCGTGGTGGTAACGTAGTGGTGCTCAACCCTGCTAAAGAGCCAGGTTTGGTCAATTTTTCTATTCCGTCTGACGTAAGGTCCATTTTAAGTACGGGTTCTGATATTGCCTCACATTATTTGCAACCAAAAATTGGTGGCGACATGGCGGTACTTTATGGTATAGGCAAAGTACTTATAGAAGAAAACAAACTGAATGCTGATTTCATTAAGAATCACACCGAAGGTTTTGAAACATTTAAAAACAGTATAGAAAAACTTACTTGGCAGGATATAGAAAAAAGTGCAGGACTAAGTGCCGATGAAATTAGAACGATTGCTGATGTTTATGTCAAAGCTGAAAACGTAATTTTCTCTTGGGCTATGGGCATTACACATCATAAGCACGGTTCTGAAAATGTAGAAGCTATTGTCAATTTAGCTATGCTACGCGGCATGGTGGGCAGAAAAGAAGCTGGTTTATTACCGCTAAGAGGGCATTCTAATGTACAAGGAATAGGCTCTATGGGTGTAACACCAGCCTTGAAAGAAAAGGTATTTGAGAGCATTGAAAAGCATTTGAATGTAAAACTGCCTACCACTGCAGGCTGGGATACCATGAAATGCATGGATGAAGCAGACAAAGGAAATGTAGACATGGCCTTCTTGCTTGGTGGTAACCTTTATTCCTCTAATCCCAACCTGAACTTTGCCGACCAAGCCTTAAATAAAATCCCTTTTAAAGTTTTTGTAAACACCACTTTAAACGAAGGACATATAAAAGCCGTGGATGAGGAATGTCTGATACTTCCTGTACTGGTTCGTGATGAAGAAAAGCAAAAGACCACGCAGGAGTCTATGTTTAATTATGTGCGTATGAGCGATGGCGGTATTGACCGTATTTCAAACCTCCGCTCAGAAGTTGACATTATTGCCGAAATAGGAAGCCGTGTTTTAGGCGATAGCAAAGTTGATTTCAAGGCCTTCAAAAGCCATGAAGCAGTTAGAAAAACTATAGCAGCTGTGATTCCAGGTTTTGAAAAACTAAATGATATTGACGCTACTAAAGAAGAGTTTCAAATTTCGGGTAGAACTTTCCACACACCTGAGTTTAGCACCCCTTCGGGCAAAGCCCAATTCATTTTTAATCCCCTACCCGATTTAGATAGAGCAAAAGATGCTTTATCCTTAATGTCGGTAAGAAGCGAGGGGCAGTTTAACTCCATAGTATACGAAGAGCATGATGCATGGCGTGGCACAAAGCACCGAGATGTACTGCTTATGAATACGGAAGACATCGTAGAAAAAGGCTTTAAAAATGGACAACGAGTAAATGCTAAAAGCAAAACAGGGCAGATTGACAATTTTGAAATTGTGGAATTTGACATTGCCAAAGGCTGTGTTTTGGGCTTTTACCCTGAAACCAACTTTTTGGTTTCGTCTGAGACAGATGGTAGAAGTTTGACTCCCTCTTTTAAGAATACCGAAATTTGGTTAGAGGCTGTTTAGTTTGTCATGATTTTGGCAAGACGCCAAAACCTCGCCAAACTGATAACTAACTCCATGTTGACACGAGCAATTTCATCCCTCGCTACCGATGTTTCGCTCCTACGGAGCTTCATCGACACACATTTTAATGGCTTATTTTCCAATAACGAAGCGTGCCTAAAAGTGTATTTCTATGGCCACATTCTTCTATGTTTTGAAAACCCGCTTCTTCCAAATAACTTCTAATTTCACCATTAACATTGGCAGACGTGGTTTGGAAATTATCGAAAACTTGAAGTATAAAGAACAAGATTCTTTGGACTGGATTAGAAGCTTTGCCCCAATCTGCTAGAATAAAAATTCCGTCAGGTTTTAGTACTCTTTTCAATTCTTTGAAGGCATTTAACTTTTCTGCTGTAGTTAGATGATGAAAAACCCATGATGAAATCACTTTGTCAAAATATTGGTCTTGAAAAGGAATGGTTTCCCCATCAAAAGCTTTTAAAGTCAAACCCGGTATACTTTTCTTTTTAGCTATCTCCAAAATACCTGGGTCTACATCTAAACCCACCACTGCTGCCACCTTATGTTTTGCCAATAATTGTTGACATAGCGTAGCCGTACCACAGCCAAAATCTAACACTTTATCATCTGCATTAATTTTAGCTAAATCTATGGCTCTAGATTTGACCTCTTTCTCAGGAACACTGAGCTTTATAAACCAATCATAAATGGGAGTAAGAAAATGATATTTGAGAGCTGGAATGTACGCCATTACCAGTTTCCTATTTGTGTAGCCGCTTCAAATTTATGCTCTAAATCATCTGGTAGCTTTTCAAAAAAATCAAGCTTAGTGAGCTCTTCTAATTTGTCAATACTGACTTTCATTTTTTTCTCCTCAAAGTGATAAAGGGCTTCATTCGGCATAAGATAAGCCACCATATTTTGAGGTTTAGAAGCATCTTTGGAGAGCCTAAAAAGGATTTTGAAAAAGTGGGTAGGTACACTCACATCATTTTGCTTTCCTATGTATAGAAATCTATGCTCAAACACAGGCCCAGTTATCACGTAAATAGTACCATATTTTCTTGCCAAGCTTCTTGTCTTTATCTCCAATTCGTTCCAAGCATACCTATTAAGCACGGAATCAAACGGAGCAATATTAGACATAGAAAAGGTTTCTTCCATATTGGCTTGACAGCATTTAAAATCACCAGCAGGCACCAAATGCCCTCTATCATATCCAGAGCCCGAATAGTCGTAATAAGCTGCTGTTTGCGAAGCTAAAACTTCTTGGTCGTCAAATCTTATTCCGTAGCGGCTCGCTTCTCCTCTAGTAAATCCTCCCTCCAACCTGTGCAGCGTAAACCTTGCCTGCATGATGTCTTCATCATAATAGAGTAAGAAATTAGGCTTTTCTATCCATTCTCCATAGGTGCTGGGCTCAGGCAACATAAAGTCCGAATAGGTAGCATTGAGAGTTTCACTTACTGCTACCGACCTTTCCTTTGCCAAACCGAACTTAGACAAGGCCTTATTTAATAAACCAGGATGATTTAGGAGATAAATTGCAAGCAACATAAATACAAAGACCCAAAAAGAGCCCATATACCTACGCCAAAAAGATTTTCTGTAAGCCATACTTAAGTTTTAGTACTTATGGCAAATATCAGGAAAGATTGATTAGATAGACCAGTCAAATAGCTCTTTTTAATTCAAATGTAGTAAAAGTTAATACGCCATTTCTTCTGTAAAAAATATCTATTGATTTGCCCACCTTTTTAGAAAAAAGACGGTAAATGTCTGCTACAGTCAATTTATCTACATGGTCGTCGTTCACAAATATAATCTCATCATTTGCTTTTAAACCTGCTAAATCACCAGGAGAACCCTTTATCACGTCTATCACAAAAAGCCTTTTTAAATTATCTTTTTTAGCCCGAATGTCAAGTCCGCTCATGTCGTGCTCAAAGGGCTCTTTCATTCTCCTCCTTATAGGCTTTAGAGCCATATAGCCATCATTATAATTTAAGGTCACCTTAAAACGCCTTAAAAATTCACCACCAATACTACCTTGACGATTATCATCTGAAGGTGGAAACTTCATACTAAAGGCTAAAGAATCCGGAAAGGATGCTAAAACCTCATATAAGTCATTTTTGCCAATAGACACCTTTGGCACTCTACCAATATCACCAAAAATTTCACCATTTAAGCCTCTCCCCAAATTGGCTCTGATAACCTTTTCAGGCAGTGCAATATTCCCTTCTTCAGAATTTAGCAGTAAAGCGTGACCAGCACCCGTGTCAATCACAAGTCTAATATTTCTTTCAGGTTTTCCTCCTTCAGTTATTCTTATGGCATCTGTATAAGGCTTTGACTGCGTCACCACAATAGGATATTTTTGACCGTATTTCTTTTTGTACTTAAAACTCTCTGTTTGCCTTACGGTCAAAACCAAATTGTTATAGTCTATAGTAACTATAAAATTCTCAAACAAAGAATGACCAAATATGCCATGAATAGGCACACCCATAAATTCTGATAAATTCAAAATATCTTCACTCAACACCACCACATTTTGACGGTAACCCGTGATTTTCCCAAGCCTGAAGTCATGGTCTATAGAAACCATGGCTAAAAGTGATTTACCCTCTCCTGCTCCACTTATAGCCACTTCTCTCACATATTCTAAACCTAATTTTTCTGCTACAGCGGGTTCTGTAATAAAAATAGAGCTTACACCTGTGTCCAAAATAAAGTTAAGTGTATCAGATTCATCTAATACTACTGGTACTACGATAAGATTTGAGTAAACCTTGAATGGCAGTGAATAAAACTTTTTTCCGCCATTGATATGGAAGCCATAATTCTCTACTTTTTTGCTCTTTTTTTTCCAAAACTGTCCCATAGTGTTTACAGAAAACACCATTAGAATGTTAGTCAGCATTAGGGCTGTTATGGAAGTTAGCTTTTTCATTAGGTAATTATAAGTACAACAATATAGACCTTTAGTTGCATATAGTTAAGAACTATCTAACCCAAAAATACCGAAAGCGTAGGTAAATCAAGTGGAAATGCGGAATTTTGTAGCGGAATGGGAGACAAGAAAATTGACATAAGAGGTTTAAGCAAAATCAAACTAACAGATTGGTTTTTAGCCGAAGGCGAAAAGAAATTTAGAGCCAATCAGGTTTGGGAATGGCTATGGCAAAAATCTGCCATAAGTTTTGAAGAAATGTCAAACCTTTCAATTGGTCTAAGAGATAAACTGAAAGAACATTTTGTCATAAACCCTGTGGTAACAGACAGCTCTCAGTTTAGCTCTGACCGTACTATAAAATCGGGTTTTAAACTATTTGATGGTCATTTGGTAGAGGGAGTTTTAATTCCAACACCAAAAAGAATGACCGCTTGTGTTTCTTCACAAGTTGGCTGCTCATTAAGCTGCAAGTTTTGTGCTACTGGCTATATGAACAGAGAGCGAAACCTTACTGCTGCTGAAATTTACGACCAAGTAGTTTTAATTAAAAAACAAGCAGAAGATAACTACCAAGCCCCACTTACCAATGTGGTTTATATGGGCATGGGAGAGCCACTTTTAAATTATGCGGGCACATTAGGTTCTATTGAAAGATTGACAGCTCCTGATGGCTTAAACTGGTCACCAAAAAGAATTACGGTTTCTACCGCTGGTATAGCAAAAATGATAAAAAAACTGGGTGACGATGAAGTCAAGTTTAACCTAGCACTTTCACTTCACGCGGCTAATGATGAAAAGCGTAATCAGATAATGCCTATTAATGAGAGTAACTCATTGGCAAATCTTAGAGATGCCCTTAACTATTTTTATCAAAAAACGGGCAATCAGATAACCTTAGAGTACATTATTTTCCATGGTTTTAATGATAAACTGGAAGATGCTCAGGAATTACTTGATTTTGTAAAAAGAGTACCTTCTAAGGTGAATATCATAGAATATAACCCTATAGCGGAAGCCAATTATCAAAACGCCGATCCTGAAGCTATTGATAAATTTGCCGATTTCTTAGAAAAGCGTGGTGTAACGGTTAATGTTAGAAGAAGCCGTGGTAAAGACATTGATGCAGCTTGTGGTCAATTAGCCATTAAAGAGAAGTAATTTCTCTAAAGCTCTCTTAACTCCATTTTTATTACTCCTTCCTGATTTTCTTTTATTGCAGAAATGATACGTTTTGCTGTACAAACCCTTATAAGCATTTCTTTAGGCTGAATGCACTTAGTTCTTTTATTCATAAAATCTATAAAATGATTGTCAAAATAATCGCCTTTAAATACTACGGTGTAGTTAAGTTTTTTTTCTTTAAACAAACGCCTCATTGATTCCGTACAATCTTTTGGATTTTGAAAAAGAATCTCGCACTCTAAGCCCGGAAAAAGGTCTTCTATAACTTCGGTAGTTTGTTCTTTGGCTTCAAGGCTCTCTTCATCAGAAACTCTGATTAGAATATTCAACTTTGAGAAAGTGAAATATAAAAAAGAACGAACCTTCATCAAATAATGAATTCGTTCGATATTTTTATACTCTAAGGCTATCATCAATTTATTTTCAATACTTACTTCATGATTTTTTGGTACTACCAGTAAACCACCTTTTACATATTGGTAGAGCAATTTCAAAAAACTACCTTGACCATCAGTTTGTCCTTGACCATCTAAACCAACAACATTTAGAAAATAATATGATTCATTAAGATGTGTTATTAACTCAAGCTTATGCCCCTTCTCAAAAATTCTAACATTCACTTCCCTACTACCACATATTCTGTGTTTTAAGTCGGTACGAAGATCATCCAGTTTTTGTTTAGCTTCTTTATATGATAAATCTTCCAATAAATGGATGATATAAATATCAATATTAAAGTTCCAAGCATTGAAAAGAATCATCTCTAACGCAGCATTTGCCGTATCAGAAAAATCCGTACAGAAAGAGACTCTTATATTCGATTTCATAATTTTATGTATTGGATTTTAGGAGTAAAACCTTTAGCAATAAAAAGTCCAAGTTGGTTCTTAAGGTTCGTTTTTTTCTTAATGCTTGATTAATTACTAAACGGATACAATTAGATGTTATAAAAATTCAACTATACCCAATTTTGTCTATTCATTACTTCTCTCTTAAAGTTAGCCGTGCCACAGAATTCACATCCTCCTTTAATTTTTCTTTACAGAAACTTATCCTCGCCATGCGTTGACTAAAGTCACTTTCTGCAGGTTTAGCCTTTAAAAGGTTATAAACATATTTATCAAAAAAGTCGTCTTTAAATAATACACAATAATCTAAATTCTCTGCTTTTAGTAAATTCAAAAGAGAGTTGTTAACATTCACTGAATTCTGAATTAACAATTCATATTTAGCAGCAGGTAATAAGCTTGCTAAAATGTCACTAATAGCTTTAACTTCTTTTTCATTTAAGGCTTCTTCACACTTTATTAAAACTGTCAGTTTAGAAAAATGAAAATTCATGTAATCACTGACCATAACCAAAGTACTTAGAGCTTCCACATTTTCATAAGCTAAAGCCACCAAAACTTTATTTTCTATTTTTATTTCATGAATAAGCGGCACAATGGTCAAATTACCCAAATAAGAGTCATAAAGGGTTTGAAGAAAACTTCCAATTCCAGCCTTTCTTCTAGCTCCATCTAGGCCTACAAGCAGTCCAAAGTATTTATGTGAGTTAAGCTGTTTTATCAAAGAATCTCTTTGATTTTCCTTAAAAAGGAATGTGTTAAAAATGAACCTTGTTCCATGAATTGTACGGAGTTCCTTTTCAAGCAAATTTAACTTTGCTAAAGATTTACCATAATCATCCTCCGCAAGATGTAGAATATCAATGGCGACATCAAAACTCCAAAAATTGAACAACATTCCATCAAGAGCCTTTTTTGCATTCTCAGAGAAATCTGTGCAATGAGCTATTTTAACCATTCTTTTATTAGTAAGCTGTAAAAAAAGATTATTGAAATACACCAAGGATGTAGTCAACACCAATCTCAAAAATACTTAGAGTAAAAACACCTACCTAAAAATGCAGAAAGTACTTAGCAAGCGGACACACTCCTTTAAAGACTAATACACAGTCGTTTATAAAAAAACATTCCAAGTCAAATTAGTATTAGATTAAAACGTGGGTAAAGAGTTTTTTTAGTTAAAATGGTGTGGAAATTCATCCATTTTAGATCCTTTTCTGGAAATACTTTAAAGGCCAAGCTTCTTATTCAAATTTTAAACTAAGCCTCTGTACGGAATTTTCATCCTGCTTTATCTTGAGAATTTCATCCGAAGTAGTATTAATTCTGATTAAACTCTCGCGAAAGGTATTTTCCTGTTTCTTATTGTTAATCAAGTCATAAACTAGGTTATCAAAAAAGTCCCCTTTCATTAAAAAGCAATAGTCAAGCTTTTTCTGAGCAACTAATCCGAGAATAGATTTAGCACTATCTTGATGATTACAAACCAACAATTCAATTTGTATAGAAGGTGACATCTTCTTTATTAGCAAAGTAACTTCTTTAAGCTTATCCTCAGAAAGAGCTTCTTTAACCCTAATTAAGACACTCAGTTTAGTAAACTGAAAGCTCATAAAATCATTTATTTTAACCAGGTTATATAGGGCTTCAAGATTGTCAAACTCAACTGCTGTCAAACATCTATTTTCAATCTTTATCTCATGCAAAAAAGGAATAATGGTCATGGTACCCAAGTAAGATTGATATAACTCTTTAAGAAAACCACCCATACCTACTTTTTTTCGAATACCATCCAAGCCTACTACCGTGGTAAAATAGGCTCCTGTATTGAGCTTCTCTAGCATATCCGTCTTTTGCTCTTTCCTATATAAATAAGTATTTAGAGTTACCGAACTTCTTAAACTATAGGATAGCTCTTTTTTATAAAGCAGTAAGTTTTCTTCAGCCTCCTCGTAGTTATCCTCCACTAAATGTAGAATATCAATAGAAATATCAAAACTCCAAAAATTAAATAATATAGTATCTAGAGCCTTTTTGGCATTTTCAGAAAAATCGGTGCAGTGTGCTATTCTAACCATTATGTTTATAAGTAGGCAGTCTATAAATTGTAAAAAACAACTATTCCTTTACACTCTTAATTTAGTAAAAACTAGCTACAACAGCACTATAAAAAAGAGGAGAATCATATAAAAATATTAGATAGTTTAACAAACGGACTCACTGACTAAACACCTAGAAAAACATAGTTAAACCAAATCTATTTTAAGGCAAATAAATATCATAAAAAATTGCAAAATAAATAGCTCTGCCATCTTCTTGCTAAAGACAACCCTCCTTAAATCTAAAATTCAATTTTCCTTTCTCAGGAAATAATAGTCAATTCGGGCCGTAAGTTTTAAAATTCATTCTTACTCCATGACAATTTATAAGCTCCTGCTTATACAATTCTAATTTAGTTTGAGCCTCCTTATAATCCCCTTCCACTAAATGAATAAGATCAACAGTAACATCAAAACTCCAGAAGTTAAACAAAACAGCTTCCAGTGCTTTTTCAGCATTTTTAGAAAAATCTGTACAATGTCCTATTTTGACCATATAATGAGAAAGCTCTATTGGGAAGCCTGAAACGCAATAATACTAAGACTAAACAGGCATATCTAGAAAATAAGATAAGTTTTTAGCAAGCGGTAATAAGGATTTTAAAACTAGTGCAGAATGGGTTAAACAAAATCAACTTTGAGACAGATAAGTATTATGCTATAAATCACTCGGTTAATAGCTAAGATTTTGACAATTGGCTTTAAAAATCTCTTAGTTCTATTTTCTTTAGTAATTGAGAATCATTTTTAGCCAATTCTATATCGCTTTCAGAAATAACGCTCCTGACTACCTTTTCCTGAATTTTTGACATATCTGGACTACTTTCAAATAATTTAAAAATTAAATTGTCAAAATAATCACCCTTAAAAACAAAACCATAGTCGAAATACTTGCTCGAAATCTTTTCAAGAAGAGCACTATTGGAATCACTTGGTCCATGTATAATCACCTCCCGGTTCAAGTCAGGGAAAATACTTTTTATTTTATCCTCAATTTCTTTTTCCTGAAGAGGGCTTTGTTCTTCTGCCGCTTTTACTATAATAGTTAGTTTAGAAAAATTAAATTTCAAATAAACTTGAGCCTTGAGCAACATATAGAGAAAACGAATATTTTTGAGCTCTACGGCCATCATAACCCTGTTTTCAATCTTAACTTCGTGTGCCATAGGTACCACAGTAAGATTACAATTAAGATCTGTAAAAAGAGTTCGGATAAAACTACCCAACCTTTCCCCTTTGCTATTTCCTTGAAGTCCTACTACCACCCCAAAATATCCTGTAGTATTTAAGTGATTTAAAAGACCATCCATATCATTCTTCTGGAACATGTGAATCTTGCCTTCTGATATATTATATAAAGAATGCTGAAGCTCTACTTCGAATGCGTTTATCTTATCCAGCGATTCCTGATAATTGTTTTCAACTAAATGAATGACGTCAATATCCATATTAAAACTCCAAGAGTTAAACATCAAGGACTCAAAAGCCACCCTTGCGTTTTCGGAGAAATCTGTACAAAAAGCTATCTTAATATTGGATTTCATTGTACTGTAAAAGGTCTTAAGTGTAACTATTTCAAGAAAAAATATACATTATAGACTATTATCTAAGCCAAATATAACAGGTCGACAATTACATCCTAATTATTATTACACTTATTATCTTTTAATGCTATTTAACGGACACATCTACTTAAAACCTATTATACAAATAGTTAAACCCAAACATTATATATACAAAAGCCCCACACTGCGTATACAGGTGCGGGGCTAATTATAGTTGTAGATTATTACTTCTATTTATTAGAAAACGAAACTTCGTCTAACTTCATTAAATATTCCGTGGATGAAGCATTAGCATTTCTAAAGACTAAATACACATCATGGAAACCAGCTACATCAGCTGGTACATCCAGTATAGCTTTAGAGCTGTTTTGCCTTCTCCAGTCTTTCATACTCACTCCTGCTGGTGGTCTTCTTGGGCCACTTGGTGAGTTGGTAGGAATTTCATCTGATGAACTAATTACAGGGCCATCAGGCGAATCTAAATGTAGTTCTACTGTTCCTCCAAGCGTTCCTGACCTATCAGAGTTTTGAATATAAACTGTGATATTTTTAATACCTGAAAGGTCAATGTTTTTATACCCAATATGAGATTTGTCACCCAAGGCAAAGAAAGCGTTCCAAGAAGCGGTAAGAATATCAACACTCTTTTTATAATCTGCCGCATGAGGCTGCATATCTGGACTTCTTAAGACCACCACCTTCTCGGTCAATAAAGGTTTCACTCCAGTGCCTCCTTTATCTTTATACGCAGCTCTTAAAACAAAACTACCTTCTTCAAACTCGTAATCTGGTTTCATAGGTTTTACCACACCACTCAAACCTAAGGATGGTGTTCCGCCTGTAGAAGACATTGAAAGTATAAAGTCTACCATTCTGCTCGCATCAGCCTTACTAAGGTCAGGATGGGCACTCATTCCGTGCTCTCCCCATACGCCACTTCCGCCATTAATAACTTTATCTACCAAAAGCACCCTGTTCTTCTTATTGTTAGGATAACGCTCGCTCACCGCTTTATAACTTGGCCCTATAGATTTGGCATCAAACTGGTGACATGAAATACAGTCACTTTCTTCTATCAAATTCTTACCTACTGCAAAAGATGCCATAGCATCAGCCGTAGCATGATTTGCTGCCATCTCTATTGGGTCGTAGCCCGCTGGCACATAATCAAAAGTTACTGCTACTTCATCAGCAGAAATACCATTTTCAGTACTTCCATCTTCAGCATCTGTTACTTTTACCTCAAAAGGCAGTTCTTTTTCACCATAATAGAATGTCTTATTTTCCTTATCTAGACTTAAAGAAATAGCAGGTGCTTCATTACCTGCGGTAATAGAAAAAGAAGTACTGTTAGTAGCCTTTTCAGAATCCGTTACTGTTAATTCTACATCATAATCACCACTCTCTTCAAAAGTATAGCTCGCAGTTTCGCCACTTACTGTCCCTACTTCCATACCATCTTTACTTATTTTCCAGTCATAAGATAGTTTTCCTTCATCATTGCTATCATAATCTGTAGTTCCTTCGGCAGAAAAATTGACGGTTAACGGTATTTTACCCGAACTAACATCAGAGCTCGCTGCCACCACAGGCTTTCTGTTCCCTGCATTATATTCCAGTTTTACTAACCTAGAATTGTCGTTCCCTTTAAACCATGCTGTTCCATATTCCAAAACATATAAATCACCATTTGGACCAAAATCCATATCCATGGCTCCACTAAAGTTTTTTTCTGGCAATACTTTTTCCATGGACACATAATCACCGTTTTCGTCCATAGTAACAGCTATTATCCAGCCTCTCATAAACTCTGTAATTAGCCATTTACCTTCATAGTAAGCTGGCCAAGGTCTTGCAGCATTCTTAAAATCAGCTTGTCTAAACACTGGCCCACCTGTAGCACTTCTACCTGCAGTTCCCATTAAAGGAAACTCTGGTGATGGCCCATATGGATAATACAAGAAAGCAGGAACAGCCTCTGGCAATTCTCTAATTCCTGTATTATTGACCGACTCATTGACTAAGTTATTTGGGTCAAACGGCTCGCCGTAAGTACCATCTTTCGAGTTGTATCTATTATATGGTCGGTTATTTCCTATCAAATAAGGCCAGCCATAGTAACCTGCTTTTTTAGCTTGGTTAAACTCATCATAACCCATTGGTCCCCAAATAGAATCTTTGCTGGCATCAGGTCCTACTTCTCCCCAGTATAAATAACCAGTTTTGCTATCTAGCGTAGGTCTCCATGGGTTTCTATGCCCCATGGTATATATTTCAGGACGCGTTTTCTCCATTCCTACTGGAAAAAGATTCCCCTCTGGAATGCTATACGTTCCATCTGCTTCTGGATGAATTCTTAATATTTTCCCTCTTAAATCATTTGAATTTCCCGGTGCTCTTTGGTCGTCTTCGTTTTCATGACCTGGAGCTTCATTTAGGTTTGAGGCACCGCTTCTTGGGTTTACAGTGTTATTACCTACGGTCAAAAACAGATTCCCTTGAGCATCCCAAGTCATACCTCCACCGGTATGGCAACACTCTTCACGCTGCGTCGGAACTTCCAAAATTACTTTCTTTGATTCATCCACTAAGTAATCATCCACAAACTCATACCTCGCTAAAACGTGCTTTGGTGTTTCTGGGTCTGCATAATAGAGATAAACCCAATTATTGTCTTTAAAATTTGGGTCTACCACCACACCCATCAAACCTTCCTCAGCCTCTCTTACCTTACCTTCTTTATTGGTGTATTTAGTGTTCACTTCTATCCATCCGGCAGAAGTTGTTTCTTTGGTATCCTCATTGACGAGTTTTAAACCGCCCTTTCTTTCTACAATTAGAATTTTATTGTCAGGCAAAAACGTCATTTCCATAGGCTCATCTAAGCCACGGGCTAACTCTACCTCTGTAAATCTATTGTCTTCTGGTTTTTGATTAGGGTCGTCTGTACTAGAACTGGTACAAGCATTCAGCATCAGCATAAAAGCTAATGCCGAGAAAATATATTTCATAATAGGTGTAATTTGGTAAATTTTAGAAATCAAATGTAAGATTATGTGGAAACAGGTATGCAGCTTTTAGATGTATTCCTCCTATTAGACGACCTTTTAATGGCAAAATGCCATAGATAGTCCTATTTCTACTAGAAAACGTAATAAAAAAATTGCTCTTATAAGGTTTTAGCTGCTTCACCAATTAACCTTCCCATTCTTTCAGAAACTGAAATACTTCCAGAAGTCTCAATAGCTCTAGCGGTTACTTTTTTCAAAGTCTTGGCTATGATGTCAATTACTTTTTCGTCGGTATGCTTTGCAGCAAAAGCTTCTAAATAGTGTTCCACAAAAACCAAGAAAATAACATCTTCTAGCAACTGAGTTTCTTCATTTTGTCGCAACTGCTTCTTTTGAAGTAAGAATTTGACTTTGTCAATCAATTCCTCTTCATAACCAAGATTAGTCAAAATCTCTCCAGCGGTTTTTGCATGGTGAATAGCCAATTGACTTCTCCATTTCAAGTAACCAGTCCTGTCCATTGGGAAACTATCTCTAGCCATTTCCCAGCGACCTATGTGCTGACTTCTGGCAGCTAATTTCACTTGGTCTGGGGCATTAGAATCATATCTATTTAGCCAAATACTCATTCTAAGGCCATAAAGGGTTTCCTTACTTAGCTTTTGATTCCCAATGCTTTCTTGGTTTGGGTCTTGATTATTATAGGCGTCAAATGCCGCAAAGGCTGGTGATAAGTCTCTCATTTTTTATAGTATTATTTGCTTGAAAGCATTGCTTTTAAATCGTTGTAAGTCTCCTCATATTCCCAATAGATAATTCTATCATAGGCATACGATGTCAGTATAAACTTCTCGCTTATTGACAATATTCTATCAATTTTGATAAGCTTCTTGGCAGCAGCTGCTACCTCCACTGTTTCTATAACCTCTTGGTTGTTTTCATCAAAACCATGCAGTATTTGATGATTTTTGACAGTTACTTCTATGAATTCTTTGGAAGGCATTTAGAATGAAATATTTTTTGAATACTTTAGATAGCAATTATAAACCATGCAATGCCCATATCAAACTTCCGAACACTTTCTTTCTTCTTTTTGTGCTTTAGCTCTTTTTATTTCTGCCAAGGCCAAGACTCCTTAAAAACACTAAAAAGCGAACGGTATTATTATAAGGGTAAAGTTTTTAAGGCGGTTTATTATAATGAAAAGGGACTACGAACTTTAGATTGGGAAAATGACGTTGGCGTTTTTCACTTAGGCAACAACCATTTAACCACATATAGCTTTGACAACTTGAAAAACTCTAGTATCACAACTCGATATAATGCTAGAATAAAAAATGAAAGAACAATCACTTTTTTGAGAAAAGAAGGTAAGCCTGATGGTACCATAATATACTACCACAGAGATTCTACCACCGATAAGACTTATCATGAGCATTACAGATTTGAATTGGCAAAAAAAGGAAAAACTAAATATCCAATCGAAGAAATACCTTCAATAGAAATCACTCCGACATTTGATAAAATCCGAATTTCGCCTTCTCGAGTGCTTCTTGATTCAACCAAAGCAACCGTAAAATATCAATACGATTATGTAGATGGTACACAAGAAATCCAAAATATCGCTTTAGATACTTCGGGTAATATTATCAATAGATACACCGAACATGAATATAAAAATGGTATGACAACATCTGAATACGGGATTAGTGGAAATACTGGCTTCATTACATCAAAAGCCATTCAATCAAATTCAACCAGAAAAAGGTTAATTGGGGAAGTAGAATACAGATTTGTTTTAAATGATAATAACCAGAAAATTAAAGAAGACACCTACCTTACGAATAGAATATCGGGCAAAAAGAGACTATTAGAATCCATTGAGTTTGAATACTTTGGTAATAAATTAGAAAGGCAAACTTTAAAGAGAGGGAAAAAGAAGTATTTGGTAGAAATTGTTAAAACTTACTGGTAATTTCACTCCATAACATCACTCCAAAGCCATTTTAAAGACATGGGTAAAATAGCCCCTCCATGGTCTGAAGTATGCCCACCAGTGCCCCATTCCGTCTTTACCTCATAGCCTTTATATTCTAAGGCTGATTCCATTTGAAGGTTAGCCAAATACCAGTTTCCGTGAATATTATTCAAATCTGTACTGCCATCTTGCATAAATATTTTGATGTCTTTCTTCGCTGATTTTCTGATTAGACCGGGATACCTATCTCCGCCTCGAATGTTGGTAAAACTCCCATAGTGACTAAGCACTTTATGAAAAACATCAGTTCTTTGCCATGCGGCTGTCCAAGCACAAATAGCCCCTGAACTTAATCCACAAATGGCATGCATTTTTCTATCATCTGAGATGTTCAAGGTTTTCTTTAACTCAGGAATCAACTCGTCTAATAGCATTGACACATATCGGTCGTCCATTTCATCGTATTCATTTGCTCTATTAGAGCTTCTAAACCTATTTTCCGGCAAATCTTCTGTATTATGACCGGGCGTAATAAACAAGCCAATAGTCACAGGCATTTCTTTTTTATGAATCAGATTGTCAAAAACTATCGGCACACGCCAACCACCTTCATTATCCACATAGGAATGACCGTCTTGAAAAATCATCAGTGCAGCAGGTTTTGATGCATCATACTGGGCAGGTACATAAACATGGTATTCTCTATAATTATCATAAGAAGGGCTATGCCAAGTATATTTTGTCACCTTCCCTTGAGGCACACCATCTTGTTTCTGAGAGTCAGGTCCTAATTTATATTGAGCCGAAAGGCTAAAAGGAAAAAGAAGAATAAGGCTTAATAAATATTTCATGGAGGGTTGTTATAAAAATTATTGAATTCAAGTTATAAAAAAATCGCCCTGAAAAATTCCAGAGCGATAAAAAAAGGGTTATTTAAGGATTAAACTTTGTCAGGATGCGGATGTGTATAACCCTTCCTGTAAGGCCTTTGAAGCAGTGCCGTGGCTTCTTTATCGCCCACTACTATTCTTTTTTTAGGGTCATAAACCAATGGTCTTCCACCTAACTCCATAGATATATTTGCCAAAATACAAGCGGCTGTAGAAATATGCCCTTGTTCTATATCTGCCACCGGTCTTCCACCATTCTCAATAGCATCTAAGAAGTTTCGCATGTGTGCCCTATTGGCGTTAGCCGCATGAATCTCGATTTTCTCTTCTTTCAAATCTTCAGGATAGGTTTTGCCATCTATCTTAGGCTCACCATGAATAGCTTCACCGTCCCCTACTGGTGTAAAATCGTACATTTTAGTACTACACTTCAAAGTACCTTTGTCTCCATAAAAAATATAAGACCATGGATACTCGAGGTCTGCAGCTTGTCCCCAAGTTCTATGTTGCCAAACCACATTAAGTTCGTCATATTCAAAAACCGCCGATTGGGTATCAGAAATATTAGATTTCGCATCTTTCTGAACATAAATACCACCCTGAGAGCTTATTTTTTTTGGCCAACCTAAATCCAAGGTCCATCTTGCGGCATCTAGCATGTGCACGCACATATCGCCCATTATGCCATTTCCATACTCATTAAAAGCACGCCACCATCTAATATGCGGAGAACCATCATACGGTCTTAAAGGTGCTGGGCCAGTCCACATATCATAATCTAAATGTGCCGGAACATCTTGCAAAGGTGGATTTGAGCCGTTTCTCATATGGTAATAACAGCAAACCTCCACATGAGAAATCTTTCCTAATAAGCCCTTATCTACAATTTCTTCTTTTGCCTCCCTTAAAAAAGGTGTACTTCTTCGTTGTGTACCAACCTGCACCACTCTATCATACTTCCTGGCTGCCGCCAAAATTGCTTCTCCTTCAATTACATCAACAGAAATTGGCTTTTGCAGGTAAACATGAGCACCAGCCTTGATAGTATCAATAGCTTGTAAAGCATGCCAATGGTCTGGAGAACCAATAAGCACCACATCGAGCTTTTGCTCTTTAAGCATCTTTTTATAATCGCTGTAAAGCTTTGGTCTTTTTCCCGATTTTTGCCTTTGGCTTACTCGAGTGGCGGCTTTATCTAACTGCTCAGTATCCACATCACATAAAGAAACCACTTCCACATCTGCTACCTGAATCAAATGGAGCAAATCTGAAGTACCATACCATCCAGTTCCTATTAATGCTACATTATATTTTGGTGCTGCTTTTTTAGAGCTCATCGCATTAACACCAGTAGCCGACATGGCCAAAGAGGCTGCAGCTGTGCCTTTTATAAACGTTCTTCTATTTAGGTTGAAATCTTTCATTGGTATAATTGATAGGGTATTTGATTATCAAGTTATAAATTTTTCTAGTTCAAATAGCATTAAAAGACGTTAAGGTGTGATTCAAAAGAGGAAACACCTTTTTTTGCCTAGCAAATACTTTTAAATAAAAAACGCCAAACCCATAAGGATTTGGCGTTAATCAAAAAATCAAAATTATACTAAACGCTAGCTGGATGAGGGTGTACATAAGGTGCTCTATATTCTCTCATGAGCAGCTGTGTAGCCTCTGCATCACCCACAACTTGCCTAGTTTTTGGGTCATAAACCAATGGTCTTCCTAATTCACAAGATAGGTTAGCCAAAATACAAGAAGCGGTAGAAATATGCCCTTGTTCTATATCTGCTACTGGTCTACTATTATTTTCAATAGCAGCCAAAAAGTCTAACATATGACCTCTCATGGCTGGTGCCGCGTTAAGCTCAATGCTGTCTTCTTTTAAATCTTCTGGATAATTAACCCTGTCAATTTCCACATTTACATGAATTGCTTCTCCCTCACCTATTGGCGTAAAATCATACATGTGCGTACTGGCTTCCAGCGTGCCCTTATCACCATATAGCTTATAAGACCAAGGGTATTTAGGGTCCGCAGCTTTACCCCAAGTTCTGTGTTGCCACACTATATTTAATTCATCATATTCAAAAACTGCCGACTGTGTATCTGTGATATTTGACTTGGCATTCTTTTGAACGTAAATACCACCTTGTGAGCTAATCTTATTTGGCCAGCCTAAGTCCATAGTCCATCTGACAGCATCTAGCATGTGTACGCACATATCGCCAACCACACCGTTTCCGTATTCCATAAAGGCTCTCCACCACCTTCTATGTGGTAAGCCATCGTAAGGTCTTAATGGTGCTGGTCCCGTCCACATTTCATAATCTAAATTTGACGGAATAGGCTGTAAATCTGGATTACTGCCATTTCTCATTGGGTAATAGCAGCATATTTCTGCATGAGATATCTTACCCAAAAGACCTTTTTCTACTATATCTTCTTTGGCTTGCTTTAAAAATGGTGTGCTTCTTCTCTGGGTACCCACTTGTACCACTTTATTATATTTTCGGGCAGCGGCCACCATGGCTTCGCCCTCTATTACATCCACACTAATGGGTTTTTGAACAAAAACATGAGCACCTGCTTTTATAGCATCAATGCACTGCAAAGCATGCCAATGGTCAGGTGAACCTATAAGTACTATATCAAACTTGTTTTCTTTCAACATTTGACGGTAGTCGGCATAACCTTTTGGCTTTTTACCCGACTTTAATCTTTTACTAACTAAGTCAATGGCCTCTGCCAGCATTTTTGTATCTACATCACATAAGGCTACCACATCCACATTAGCTACCTGAATTAGCCTGAACAAGTCTGACTTCCCGTACCACCCAGAACCTATCAAACCTACTTTGTATTGTTTTTTTGTATCCAGTGTATTTGCAAATCCTTTTGCTGAAAGTGAAGTCAAAGCCAGCGTAGCTGCCGAACCTTTTATAAAGTCTCTTCTATCTAGGTTGTTTATGTCCATATCTATTTCTTAGGGTTTCTCTCTTCCAATATTACATTAAAACTCGCATTATTTTTATTCAAAGAAGAGGAAAACATGCTTTTAGCATAGAAAAAGCCCCAATGCCGAAACATTGAGGCTATAGTTCTTTTGAGAATAGTTTTTAAAAGAAGTATCTGAAAGATTCCATTCCTTTGATTAAACAGTTCCTTCGCTGTCCTTGCCGGACGGGTCTTACTTTTTGTTTGGGCAAAAACTAATCGCAGCGGCGAACCGTTCAAACCAGTTGTCAAAATAAACTTACACAATCAAAAGAAGTATCTGAAAGATTCCATTTCTTTGGAATAACTTCCTGAAAGGTTTTCACCATTTGACAACTTAAGGTCAACTTCCAACTCTATTCGCGGGTACTTCCCTTTGTAGGCCACCTTTCCTGAAACGACCTCTACATCTGTAAGTTTGCCGTCAAGAGCCATAAGTTCTATCACCACATTAGAGTCTCCGGGGGTAAATTCAGACGAAACATCATAAGTCCCGTTTTCAAACCCTTTAGACACCATGTAGTTTTTCAGCACCATCACAATCTGCTCCTTTGAATTAATGGTAGCATCGTTGAGATTAACATCGGACAAATAAATATCTGTCCTAAACAAATCATCATCAATACTAATAAGCTCCTCTAAGCCGCCAAAATTCAATTCAATTTTGGTATTGGAATAAGACAACTCGTTGGCTTTTAGAACACCATCTTTGTCTGATTTTAAATATGCAAAGGACGATAATCCAATGACTAAAGAAAGACCAAAAAATTGGCCCTTAAGTAATTTTCTATTCATATTTCACTCGTTTGTTTCCTAACGGATACATCGGAGCAAAAACCTAGCCATCTGTCTAAACCCTGATTCTTGTGATTGAACAGACTTAGGTTATTTTAACTGATGGCTTAAATTTCTTATTTACTAAACGTTTAATTTTAAACTTTTTTCTCCGAAGTTGAAAGGAACTTTTTCAATCTCCAGCTCAATTGCCAGAGCTCGCTGATAAATTACCTCTTGGAAACCGTTTCATAGTGCTGAATGCACCTTCATAGCAGAACCTATTATTTTTGCTGTCTTATCTGAGTATTCATACGTCGTGTGATTCATGTTCCCATTATCTTACCCATTTTCTAACTGAAAGGTCTAATTAACACTTAAACAATTCAATCCCAATAATAGTAAAGACAATTAGAATCAGCATTGATTCCACATTGTGGAATCAAAAATCAAACAAATCGTGGTTTAGACTATGACACTCTCTTAATCAATGCCATATAAAAACCATCAAAACCCGTTTTAGCTGGTGAGATTCTAGTTTCTTTTTCTAACTCAAAATCTGAGGTATTGGCTAAGAATCTGGCTACTTGGTCTTCGTTTTCTGATTTCAGCATGCTGCAAGTGGCATAAACCAACTTACCTCCTACTTTGGTCATTTCAGCATAATTCCTCAAAATGCTTTCTTGAACCTCTTTGATTTCTTCAAGAAAATCTTCTTTCAGCTTCCATTTGGCATCAGGGTTTCTTTTTAAAACACCTAAACCAGAGCAAGGAACATCAAGTAAAACACGGTCTGCAGACTTTGCTCTTTTCTTGATATTATCAGTTTTGACCAGTTCCGTTCTTATGATGCTAATCTTATTTCTGAAAGCTCTTTTTTCTAGCTCTTGAAGCTTAGGTGCTTTAATATCCATTGATATCAAATCTCCTTTATTTTGCATCAAAGTAGCCATGTGAAGGCTCTTTCCACCTGCACCTGCACAGGCGTCTATCACTTTCATACCAGGCGAAACCTCCAAGTAATCAGAAATAAGCTGGCTTCCAGCATCTTGAATCTCAAAATGCCCTTTATTATAAGGCTTCAAAGCCTTTAAGTTTCTTCTTTTTAGAAGTCTAAGAGCAGTTGGTATTCCTTCTACTTCTTCTAGCTCTACACCCTCTTTTTTAAGGCTTGCTAGTAGCTCCTTTTTATTAGTTACTAAAGTGTTCACTCTCAAATAAACATTCGTAGGCTCATTTAAGGCTGCCAACTCTTTTTCCCAATCTTCTACTTCGGCTTCTCCTATTTCATCAATCCAGTCTGGAATTGACTCTCTAATTTTTCTTATTTCAATAGCTTCTTCTTTCTTAGCAAGAATGGCTTCTGGCTTTAAAGTAGAAAACTCTTCCCACTCAGGTAAATCAAGACCACTTAATACAAACCAAGTACCTAACATTTCCCAGAAAAGGCTTTCTTCCTTTATAACTCTTTGATCTATTTCTGAACAAAATTTCAGTAAACGCCACCATCTAATAACCTCATAGGTGTTTTCGGCCACGAAACGTCTGTCTCTTGCCCCCCATTTTTTGTTCTCTTTTAAAGACAGTTCCACCACTTTATCTGCCTTTTGATTTTGATTAAAAATGGCCATCAAATTTTGGATGACGCCTTCTACTAGGGGACGGTGAATTCTTTGCATATAATAATTATGAAGCTTAAAAAACACAAAGGTACGTATGCTAGCAGACAATACTGGTTAAGTAACCCTGCTTTAGCAAAAAATAGTTTATTTTTGTCCAAACCCCTTAAATAAGATATGATTTCGAAAAAGGCGAAATATGCCCTAAAAGCCCTGAAACACCTAGGAACAAAATTTGAGGTAAAGAAACCAACACTCATCTCTGAGATTGCCGAGGCTGAAAACATTCCAAAAAAATTTTTGGAGGCTATTCTATTAGAATTAAGAAATAATGGCCTTTTGCAAAGTCAAAAAGGAAAAGGCGGCGGCTACTTATTAAGAATTCCTCCTTCAGAAATAACCTTTGCCAAAGTTTTAAGAATTATTGACGGTCCTATAGCACCACTACTATGTGTTTCTCTTAATTTTTATGGGCAATGCGAAGACTGTACCACCGAAGAAGAATGTAAACTACGTCCTATTTTAGGTCAAGTGCGAGATGCCAATTTGGCGGTATATGAAAAAACTACCCTTGCCGATTTAATTGGTTAGTTCACCTTGAAAAAGAGAAATGACACTAAGCTCTAAATTCACATTAGTATAAGATATCTCTGCTAAAATCAGCAAAAAGTGCCTTAAAATGCTTAAAAGAGCTCATTTTTCAGACAATAGAAACAAACAAAAGCATAAAACCATTTATATTAATAAAGAACCGCTTGACTAATAAGCGGTTTGAAGGTTTTGAAACCTAGCATAAAAATGGTAATCTTGACCACGTTAAACCAAACAAAAAAAGCTAATGAATCAATCTTTACGACCTACTTTTCTTACCGTCTTGTGCATACTGACGTTTATTGGTAGTGGTTCCTCCATTTTCAGTTCATTTTCTAATTACCAAAATGCTGAAGTAGCTGTAGGTGTAGGTAATGAAGCTCTAGAGGAAGTGATGGACAATATTGAAGATGAATTAGACTCCGAAGAAGAGGCCAATATTTTTCAAAAAATCATGGGCTCTGTAACCGACGGTCTCACCGTAGAAAATGTAAAAAACATAGCTCTAGCAAATGGAATTTCAGCTATTCTTACACTTATAGGAGCTATTCTTATGTGGGGTTTAGATAAGAAGGGTTTCTGGCTTTACATATTTGGAACAATAGTAGCCATAGTAGCCCCAATCATGATTTATGAAGGAATGATGGGAGCCATGGCTGGCGGTGGAGCAGCATTCATCGGAATCCTATTCTGTATTCTATATGGCGTTAATGTTAAACATTTAAGATAAAAAAATAGCTCATGAAAAACGTAGACATTATTAGTAAATCGAGAGACCTACTGGAAGGCAAATGGTTGCCAGCAATAGGGCTAGTTATAATTTTTTCACTTCTAACCAGCTTGCCTAATAGGTTAGATGACAACCTTTCTTTTCTTAGCATAGTAATCGGTGGGCCACTTAATTTAGGCCTCGCCATGTTTTTCCAAAAGATAGTTCGTGGTCAAAATTCAGGAATAGAAAATCTTTTTGACGGATTTAGAAACTACCTGCAATCTACTGTTGCCTTCATTTTAACCCTTGTGGTAGTTGCTATCGGGTTCATTCTTCTTGTAATCCCTGGGATAATAATGGCTATGGGACTTTCCCAAACCTTCTTTATTATGGCAGACGATGATAACATTTCTGGTGTAGATGCCATGAAAAAAAGCTGGGAGATGATGGATGGTTATAAAATGAAATATTTTCTATTATCCTTAATTCATATGGGAATGGCCATTCTTGGAATTTTAGCTTTAGTGGTGGGTATTTTTTATGCATTGCCCATAATTTATAATTCCATGGCACTATTTTACGATAAACTCAAAATGAAAGAATTGTAAGCTCTTCAAAAAATGCTCTCTTTTAAGAGGGCATTTTTTATATACATAGTATTCTTATTTTTGCCAAATGAGCCTAGCAAACGTCAGCATTTTAATAGCGGCAAGAAATGAGGAAACTAACCTTCCTACCCTGCTACGCTCAATTTCTGAGCTCAGCTATGATAAAGATAAGCTAGAAGTCATTTTTGGAAATGACGCTTCCACGGATAATACAGCGGAAATACTTGAAGAATTTGCAAGTCAAAATTCTTATGTAAAAGTTATTCACCTAGAACCTAAAAAAGAGAGTGAGCAGCTAAAAGGAAAAGCGAGAGTGCTAGAACAACTAGCTAAACAGGCCACAGGTCAATTCTACTTCTTTACAGATGCAGACATTGCCCTACCTCCAGATTGGATACAGGGAATCTTAAAACACTTCACATCAAAAGTCGGTGTGGTGGTAGGCTTGACAACTTTAAACCAAGACAGTATCTGGTCAGCCTTTCAGGGCATGGAGTGGCTCTCCGCCTTGCACATCATGCATGTACTTTCTAAAAACAAGATAGCCTCTACAGGCATGGGAAATAACATGGCTGTGAGCAAAGAAGCCTATTGGGAGGTAGGAGGTTATGAAAAAATAGGCTTTTCCATTGTAGAAGATTTTGCCATATACAAAGCTATCTTAGATGCTGGCTTTGACTTTAAACAAGCTTTCACAAAAGATGTCTTGGCATACACCAAACCACCAGAACGCTTCTTTGAGCAAAGAAAAAGGTGGTTAAAGGGAGGTTTTGAAAGTGGAAGTTCTTTGCTATTTACTGCCATGATTCAGATTTTATTGTTTCCAATAATCCTCTTACTACTTTTTCTTAAAATTCAGTTTGCTTTCTATATTATCCTTTACCTCTTGCTATTCCATTTTGTTCAAATCTGGTACATTGAGAAGAAGCTAGATTTAAAAGGTTATTTGAAATACGTTCCGCTATTTGCATTATACATGCCCATTTCATGGTTTTTACAGTTTGTAGTATTTCTTTGGCCTTCAAAAACCATTTGGAAAGGAAGAGATTACTAAATTGCACTTTTTAGAGAACATATGATTTTAGATTACCTTCCAGAGATTAATAACTTCGGCGAAAAACTAGTTCGCCTGTACGACTTTGATAGCAAGCAAGCTTTAGAGTTTGCTAGAGCTTTGAAGAAAGTAGTGATTGACGACCTCCAAGTACTTGATTTGGCTACCCTTCCTTTCATTGATAGGAAAAACTGCAATCTTTTATTAAGACTTTCTTATGAGGATGAGGGTGTCAGAACCAACAATGAGCAAACATTCTACTGTGATTTGACACTAGATAGCTATGTAAAAATGCTTGCATTAATACATCCATTTTGTACCAAAGAAACACGTTCTCATCAATACCTTTATGATATCGACACGCCCATAGATTTCCTGTTTTCACCATTAGGAACATGGGAAATGGAAATTTAAGTAAGAGCTATAACAATTAGCCAACTTTTAGCCAACCCGTCACACTCATTCTATTCTTTTGATTGACTAAGACCTCATGGTCAATTTCATCACTCTTAAAGAAAACACATCTACCGTTTAAGGGTGCAATGTTTTGAGGACTGCCAGTGTGATATACACAAAGCTCTCCCCCATCTCCTTCTTGCCAGTCGTCATTTAAATACATAATCATGGAATATGCTCTGGCATTATTCCCGTTAAACTGGTCAAAATGACGTTTGTAAAAGCTGCCTTTTTCATACAAAGCATAATGAAACTCATAAGAGGTAATTCCTGCATAACAGGTTTCATTTAAATACTTTATAAAAGCATCCATGAAATCAAAGAAGCTATTTTCATGCTCGTTATTATGATTTCTGTCTAACCAGTAAATCATATCACTTCTGATTTCCTTATTTAATTGTAGATTTTGGAGGCTGCCAATGCCTGCGGCCTTCATATGCCTTTCAGCATAGAGCGATAACAAATTATTCTTAAGATTGTCTGATAAGACTGTACTCAAGAAATTTTCAAAAAGCCCAACTTTATTAACCATAAAGCTGTCAATAAGCCCCTCAAAGGATGTTTCCAAATAACATGATATTGAACCCTACTCGGCATATAACCGAAAGTGGGGCAAGTTATATCTTTTTATTTCAATTATATTTAGAGCTGGAAGCAATTATTTTCTTTGCTTTTCAAATCAATATTCAACCATTATAAAAATGAAAACAAATTTCAAGACCTTATTTCTCCTAACATCACTCTTTCTAATGGCTGCCTGCCAAGGAGAGCAAAGTAACACGCAAAAGGCTGATGTCATTATTTATGGCGGAACCTCCGCCGCACTTTCCTCTGCCGTGCAGGTAGTAAAAATGGGTAAAACAGCCATTATAGTCTCTCCAGATAAACATTTAGGCGGAATGACTTCTTCGGGCTTAGGCTTTACAGACACCGGAAACAAAGAAATCATTGGCGGCTTAGCCAGAGATTTCTATCAACGTATTTACGATTATTATCAAAAACCAGAGACTTGGAAACACCAAAATAAAGAGGATTATGGAAACGTGGGACAAGGAACGCCCGCAATAGATGGTGCTAACAAGACCATGTGGATTTTTGAGCCTAGCATAGCAGAAAAAGTTTTTGAAGATTATATCAAAGATTATGACCTAAAAGTATACCGAGACCAATGGCTAGATGCGGTAAACATGGAAGACGGTAAAATAAAATCAATTACCACCTTAGATGGTCAAACCTATGAAGGAAAAATGTTTATTGATGTAACTTATGAAGGAGACCTTATGGCGGCCGCAGGAGTCAGTTATACGGTAGGTAGAGAAGCAAACAGCCAGTATAACGAAACATGGAATGGTATTCAGGTGGGCGTTCTTCATCATGGTCACCATTTTGGCGACAGAAAAATAAGTCCTTACAAAATAGCGAACGACCCTACGAGTGGCTTGTTACCAAGAATTTCTGCTGAAAACCCAGGCATACGCGGCGAAGCCGACAATAAACTACAAGCATACTGCTTTAGAATGTGCTTGACTCAAGATGTGAACAACCGCATTCCGTTTACAAAGCCAGTTGGCTACGACTCTACTCAATACGAGCTTTTGCTACGTGTTTTTGATTCTGGATGGAGAGAGACCTTTAATAAGTATGACCCTATCCCTAATCATAAAACTGATGTTAATAATCACGGGCCATTCAGTACAGATAATATTGGAATGAATTACGATTACCCTGAAGCCTCTTATGAAAGAAGACAGGAAATCATCAAAGAGCATGAAACTTATCAAAAAGGGCTGCTTTATTTCATAGCTAACGACCCAAGGGTCCCAGAAGATGTACAAACAGAAATGGCTAAATGGGGCTACGCCAAAGACGAATTTGCAGATAATGGAAACTGGCCATATCAAATCTATGTACGTGAAGCTAGAAGAATGGTAGGCGACTACGTAATGACCGAAAACGAAATTCAAGGAAAGAAAGCGGTTAACAGGTCAATAGGAATGGGCTCTTACACCATGGATTCACATAACATTCAGAGATATGTAACAGAAGATGGTTATGTTCAAAATGAAGGAGATATAGGAGTTCACCCAGAAAAGCCTTATCGCATTGATCTAGGCAGTATACTTCCTAAAAATGGCGAGTGCTCTAACCTTCTGGTACCTGTAGCTGTATCAAGCTCGCACATTGCTTTTGGCTCTATAAGAATGGAACCTGTTTTCATGATTCTAGGACAAAGTGCAGCTACTTTAGCAGGTTTAGCATTAGACAAAGGTGTTGATTTAAAAGAAATCTCTTACGAAAGCCTTAAAACTGAATTGGAGAAAGAAGGTCAAATTTTAGAATATTCAGGAGGACATTAAAGCCGAAACATGAAAATCTAGCATAATATTAGCCCAAGGCCTTTTACATCTTGGGCTAATAAAATTTTTTATAGTATTATTGTTAGTTCAGAATACTTCAGCCATCTATTTTAACCTCTTAAATTCATCTTTTGTCAAAATTCTCGGCTTACCAAATCTTAAAAAGGAGGAAAACTTTTATAGCTTACTTTTTTGCAGCTACCTGCGGCGTGGTGGTGCAATATGTGGTTGGTACCATTATTTGTATTCGTTATTTAGGTCTACCTTTTAATACCGGCGTTTCTTGGGGATATTTAGCGGCAATACCCGTTGGTTTTTTCCTTTCAAAAAACATGGCTTTTGGAGCCAAAGAATCTGGTAATACTAAAAGTGAAATCTTAAAATACCTACTCACCCTAGTTTTCTCCTATATTATTACGGTAAAAGGTGCGGAGTTTACCTTATGGAGTTTAACAGAAATGTTTGGAGAATTAACTGCTCATATTCCCTTTACTAAAACTGAATTTAGCCCTATAGGTACCTTTAGCCATTTTGCAGGCATGGGCTTTAGTTTTATATTCAACTACCTAGCTCACAAGAAGTTCACCTTCGCATAAAGCTTTTTAATTGTGTCATTTTTCTCTAAATTGACATTAGAATCAAAGTATTCTCAAATCTGACCGAAAATGGTAATATAAAAAGCACGCTACATCGCTCTAATTAAAAAGTCAAAACAATCCAGTTTTGACCATTACCAAATTTAATATACGTACAAGAATGAGAAATATAGTTTACTATGTGGCTATGTCTTTAGATGGCTACATCTCAGGCATAAATGATGACATTAGCCAATTTAAAGCCGAAGGAAATGGCGTCACACAATATCTAAAAGACCTAAATAATTATGACACCGTCATAATGGGCAGAAAAACCTATGAGTTTGGCTACAAATACGGTTTAAAACCGGGACAAAAGGCTTACGAACACATGAAACATGTAATTTTTTCAGAAACCTTAAAGTTTGAAAACACTGCTGAAGGAGTAGAAATATCTGAAAGAGACATTCATAAAATAAAAGAACTTAAAAAAGAAGAAGGAACAGCTATTTACTTATGTGGAGGAGGCACTTTTGCCGAATGGCTGCTAGAGCATGAATTGATTGACCAAATTAAAATCAAACTAAATCCTTTTTTAATGGGAGAAGGTACCAGACTTTTTGGAGAATCTAAGAAGCAAGTCTGTCTAGAATTAATAGAATCGAAGCTTTATGAGCATGGTCTTCAAATAATGTCTTATAACATCAAATACTAGGGCATAAAAAAAGCTCCTGCAAATGCAGGAGCTTTTCTGTGATTACACACGATATATATTAATATCTACTGTTGAAACCACCACCACGGTTTCCACCGCCACGGCTGTCTCTGCTTTCTCTTGGTTCAGCTTTCTTCACTACGATAGTACGACCGTCCATTTCGGTGTCGTTCAACGCGTTGATAGCGTTTTGAGCTTCGTCGTCGTTAGGCATTTCCACAAAACCGAATCCTTTCGAACGGCCAGTGAACTTGTCCATGATAATCTTAGCTGAATCTACAGCACCGAATTCAGCAAAAGAGCTTTCTAAGTCAGCCTCTTGAGTATCGTAGTTTAATTTTGCTACAAAAATGTTCATAAAAAAATATTAAAAAAATTAAAAAATTGGTCTCGCTTAATCAGTGTTGATTAACGAGCCGAATACAAATGTAGAACTAATTATCTCATTATTAGTTCAGAATCATAAAGGTAATTTTAAGAAATCATTACCAAATTATACAAACAATCGACTAAAAAAACGCAAAAAGGCTCATTCAAGAGAATAGAAGCCACTTTTCCCAAAAAAAAAGACTTAAAATTATTTTTACTTTTTTTTACTTTTTTTTCAATTTTCAATGAAACTTTTGAAATTCCACAAGTTTTTTCAGCCTTTTACCATCAAGACATTCTTTTGAATACTGCTGTTCGTTCAATACTCGGAAAGTCAAAATCTTTGAATTCTACAATTTCCGCAAAATTTGAGCCATTAAATAGTTGGAAAAAATACTTAAGCTTGAATTATGCGGGGTGCTTACTCTTATACAAAAGTTAAACTTGTGAGGTACCTCTCAAGCTCTATTCCCTCTTTGACTTTTATTCTATGGAAAGCTTTTGATTTCTAGCTTATATAAAAAGTAAGAAAATACTACTGGCCTGAAGGTAACTTAACCACTTACCCCAAAGAACATGAAGAGCCTAATGTTTGTATTCCCAATAAGTTTTTGGAACTTGGAATCAGATGAAATTGAACAAAAAAAGCCTAAACAAACCCGTCTTTTTCCCTCCTTTAATTGTTCTAGTCCTTACGGTGGCTTACGGCATTTATGCACCCGAAGAGTTTCTTTTCATGGTTAAAAGTGCCAACTCTTGGATTTTGGTACATTTTGGCTGGCTTTTTACTTGGAGTAGCTTCCTCTTTTTGATATTAATTTTAGCCGTATACTTCTCGCCTTTGGGTAAAACTAGGTTTGGAGGTAAAGACGCTAAACCCACTTTGACTAAATGGACTTGGTTTGCTATTGCCATTTGCACCACCACAGCGTCTGCTTTAATCTTTTGGGCATGTGCTGAGCCACTTTACCATTTAAACAGTCATACAGATGGTTTAAACTTGCCTATAGGCTCCAAAGAGGCCGCAGCCTTTTCTATGTCAACTTTATTTATGCATTGGAGCTTTACTCCTTATGGAATTTACACTGTAGCAGGCCTAACATTTGCATATGCCTATTATAATCTCAAACAGCCATTCAGTATAGGAAGTATGATGTATCCATTATTGAAAGAAAAATCTCATGGAAAGTTTGGTGACATAGCTGATATCATTTGCCTGTACGCTCTCATATTGGGCATGTCGGCTTCTTTAGGTGGAGGCTTGCTAGCTATTATGGGCGGTTTAGAAACTAATTTCGGTATTAGCAGCTCTTCAAATCTTATGCTCGCAGTATGCGTGGTAATAGTATGTACCTTCATTATTTCGTCGGCCACAGGATTGACAAAAGGCATTAGATTTTTCTCCAATATTAACATTAGTATTTTTATAGGACTGGCAGTTTTAGTTTTTATTCTTGGACCTTCTAAGGAAATAATTAGTGCTGCCTTAAGTGGTACAAAAGATTATCTAATCAATTTTTTACCAAGAAGCCTTAATATTAAATCAGGTATTCAAAAAGAATGGTACGACAACTGGACCATCTATTATTTAGCAAACTGGTATGCCTGGGCACCTATTACTTCCCTGTTCCTTGGCAGGTTGGCACTGGGTTATACTGTTAGAGATTTTATCAACTTCAATCTTCTCTTCCCTTCCATATTCGCCATTATCTGGATGAGTATTTTTGGAGGTACTACCCTCCATTTTGATATTCTAGGAAACGGAGAGCTATTTAATTACATGACCGAATTTGGGGAAGGGAATGCCATGTATGCTATGTTTTCTAAACTACCTTACGGCAGAGTAATGAGCCTGTTTGCTCTCGCCATGCTCTTTATTGCATTTATTACTGCTGCAGATTCTAATGTATCGGCCATGAGTGCTCTTAGTTCAAAAGACATTCACCCTACCAGCCCAGAGGCTGCCATCTGGATAAAAGTAATTTGGGGAGTACTTATTGGTACTGTTTCTTACATTATGCTAACATATGCCGGAATAGATGGTATCCGAATTTTATCTGTGCTGGGCGGTTTCCCTTCTATGTTTCTAATTATCATAGCGGCTTTAGGCCTTTTAAAAATGTTGATTTATAGCAAACCATAAGCTTCCTATTATATAGTTCCAATTGTTTTTTAGTACCTGCATCTTTCTTGCTTGAAATACGTATTTTCAGTAAATAAAACATTGTAAAAACTATATAATCAAGAGCTAATTATGCACACCAAAGTTTTAGGAATTATTGGTATTGGACCAAGAGGTCTTTATGCTTTAGAAAATTTCATAAAAGCACTGCATGACTTATCTGATATCCATATTTTGCTTTTTGAAGAAACTGGTAATTTCGGAAATGGACAGGTTTATGATCTGAAGCAAGCTAAGTCTAACTGGATGAACGTATCAGAAAGAGTCTTATCGCTAGAGATGCGGAAGACCATAAAATTAGCAACTATTGAGATTCCCTCTTTCCCTTCATTTCACAACTGGATAAACGAAGACTATGAAGAAATCTCTCTTGAAAAACCTGACTATTATCCGCCAAGGGCAAAAATTGGTCAATATTTAAGTGAACGCTTTCAGTCAATTTCTTCACCACTTTTAAAGGCAGGAAAAGTAAGTTTATTGACAGAAAAAGCAGAAGATATAGAAGTCAAAGACAATGGGGAAATTTGCATTCGCACCAATAAGAATTCTTATGACAATGTAAACGAGGTACTTCTCACCATTGGGCATCAGCCCACAAAACTTGGTAAACAGATACAAGACTGGTACCATTTTGCATCATATAATTCTACGCTCAAGCTTTACAAAACACCCTACCCTATCTATGATTATTTAAATGGTTCTCTTCTTACTTCTAAAAGCAAAATTGGTATTCGTGGCTTCGGTTTAGCTATGATAGATGTAGTCAGAGGTATTAGCGAGAAGTTTGGCCATTTCATTATAGATGATAAAAAAACGAGAGCATGCCACTACAAAAGCTCTCATGATATCAAGGGTATGCTAATTCCTTTTTCATTAGATGGCTTACCACCCGCTCCAAAACCCCTTAACGGAGTAATAGATGAGTGGTTTAAACCTTCTGAGGAAAATTTATCTGTATTTGAAAGTAAAATAGGTAACAAGAAAACTCAGAGAAGTGCAGAAAATACACTGTTTTTGATTGAGGCTTTTTCCTCCATTGCCGCAGCTGTCTATCATAAACTTACAAATGCTTATTTAACAGAAGAGCTAAGTTTAAATCAAACCGAATATCTAATTAAGCAATGGCTGCTTGACCAAAAAACAGAGCACCCCGCCCTACTTTCTCAAAAACAGCCTACGGTCAAAATGATGCAAGATTTTGTAGACATGGCTACCGGAAAATCAGCGATAAGTTTAGACTATTGCATTGGCCAAGTTTGGCGATTTTGTCAACCATCCATTTACAGCCAACTTTCGTTTAACGAATGCTCTATAAAGGTTTTTGCAGATATCATTACGCTAGATGAAAGTACTAAACGATACTCTTACGGCCCTCCTGTGGAGAGTATACAACAGATGATAGCTCTGGTTAATGCTGGAGTAATGAACTTGGAAATGGCAAATAATCCTTCGTTTGAACTGAGTCCAGAAGGATGGCAAATCAAGTCAAAAGAAAGTTCACAAATAGCCAATATCATGATAGATTCTGTTTTAGACCCTCCAAAAATTGAATCTGTTAATGCTCCAATTGTAGAGAAACTTCTTTCTAACGATTTGATAGAAGCAGTGCATGATGATTTAGGAGTAGACACCTTTGAAAATGGGTATGTAAAATCAGCAAATGCCAACAATAATGTTCCAATTGCTTTACTCGGTCGTTTGGCAAAAGGAACTATCATTGGGGTAGATGCCATTGCGGAGTGTTTTGGCGAAAGACCCAAAAAATGGGCTAAAGAGGCCGCCACTATATTTAGGTAAATAACTGATAACTAAGCTTATCATAATCATTTGTTTAAGATTAACATCCTTGTATATTTTGAGCAATTATTTTCAAATTATAGGGCGTTCGCTTTTGAAAAAGTACTCCTATCAATTACCCGTTTCAATCTCATACAATGAGAATTGAATCATTTTTTAATACTCTATTGAGAAAAGGAGATTTGAATGTCTAAATTGCTGCCAAATTCATCTTTTGTAAGAAATGGACAAAAATCAAAACTTAAACAAAGAAGCTCTTTTATATCATTCGAAAGGCAGACCGGGTAAAATTGAAGTTATACCTACAAAGGAATACGCCAACCAAAGAGACCTCTCGCTCGCATATTCACCAGGTGTAGCAGTACCGTGTTTGGCTATTGCAGAGAATAAAGACGACGTTTATAAATATACTGCCAAAGGCAATTTAGTAGCGGTAATCAGTAATGGAACTGCGGTTTTAGGCTTAGGCGATATTGGCCCAGAAGCTAGTAAACCTGTAATGGAAGGCAAAGGTCTTTTATTCAAAATATATGCGGATATCGATGTTTTTGACATTGAGTTAAATACTACCGATGTAGACGAGTTTGTTAGAACTGTCAAAATCATGGAGCCTACTTTTGGTGGGGTCAATTTGGAAGACATTTCTGCTCCAGCTTGCTTTGAAATAGAAGAAAGACTTAAAAAGGAATTAAATATTCCTGTGATGCATGATGACCAGCATGGAACGGCAATCATCTCTGCTGCTGCTTTGATAAATGCCTTAGAAATAGTGGGTAAAGACATTGAAAAAGTCAAAATCATTGTGAATGGAGCTGGTGCTTCCGCTATTTCATGTAGCAAACTTTACGTCTCTTTAGGAGCAAAAAAAAAGAATGTTTTTATGTTTGATAGCAAAGGACTTATTCACCCAGAAAGGGATAACCTTTCTGGTAAAAAAGCAGACTTTGTCAATGATAATATGGCTCCTGAAACTACTTTGAGCCAGGCCGTAGATGGTGCCGATGTATTCATTGGTTTATCACGAGGTGGAACATTGAAAAAGGAGATGGTCAAAACAATGGCTAAGGATTGCATAGTTTTTGCCATGGCAAATCCTGACCCAGAAATTACTTATGAAGATGCCACTAGCGTAAGACAAGATATCATCATGGCCACAGGTAGGTCAGATTATCCTAACCAAGTTAATAACGTACTAGGTTTTCCTTATATTTTCAGAGGAGCTTTAGACGTAAAATCGAGTGAAATTAATGAGGCCATGAAACTAGCCGCTGTTCATGCACTAGCTGATTTGGCAAAGAAACAGGTACCAGAAATGGTGAACCTTGCTTACGGAACGGATAACCTGACTTTTGGAAAAGATTATATAATTCCAAAACCGGTAGACCCACGTTTGCTTACTTCGGTAGCTCCTGCCGTAGCAAAAGCCGCTATGGATTCTGGGGTGGCTAAAAGCCCAATTACAGACTGGGATGAATATGAATTACAGCTTTCAAAAAGGCTTGGTCAAGACAACAGTCTTTTGAAAATCATTCACAATAAAGCTAAGCAGAACCCGAAAAGAGTAGTTTTTGCAGATGCTGAGAATATTAACGTACTAAAAGCTGCTCAAGAAGTGGTGAACGAGGGCTTGGCTATTCCAATACTTCTTGGAAACAAAAAGACAATTTGTGAAATTATAGAGAGTAATAGTTTAGACCTAGATGGTGTAGAAATATTAGACCCATCTCAAGCCAACCCTAAAACTCTTGACGATTACGGAAATCAGTTTTACGAGCTAAGAAAAAGAAAAGGATTTACGCATGATGAAGCTCATGGCATCATGAAACGTCGTAGCTATTTTGGAGCCATGATGGTTAAAAATGGTGCTGCTGATGCTATGATAGGTGGTCAAACAAGAAACTATCCAGAAACTATCAGACCTGCTATTCAAATTATTGGAAAGCGTCCTGGGCTTAGAAAAGTATCTGGAATGTACATTCTTATGAGCCGTTTTGGTCCTTTATTTTTGGCAGATACCACCATTAATTTTGACCCATCGGTAGAAGAATTAGTAGAAATAGCAGAACTAGCTGCCGAAGAGGTACGCAAGTTTAATATCACCCCAAGAATAGCTTTCTTAACATACTCTAACTTTGGCTCCGTGGCCGAAGGGCCCGCTCCTATGCGTATGAGAGCTGCCGTGGCAGAACTTAAGAAAAAATACCCAGACTGGATTGTTGATGGTGAAATGCAAGCTCACTTGGCCTTTGACCATGAGTTGCTAAAAACCAACCATCCGTTTAGTGATTTGGCTGATGGAAGTGCAAACACTTTCATTTTCCCTAATTTATCTTCAGCTAACATTGCCTATAACATGGTAAAAGAAATTGCAGATATTGAGAAAATAGGACCAATAGTGATGGGGCTTAAAAAACCTGTTAAGATTTTGCAGATGGGTGCTAGCGTTAGAGAAATAGTTAACATGGTTTCTTTAGCCGTGGTAGATGCTCAAAGAAGTGAATAATGCCGAAGGTTTCTATCATTACTATAACGTATAATGCAGAAAAGGTTTTAGAACGCACCATTAAGAGTGTTATTAGTCAAACCTTTACCGATTTTGAGTACATTATAGTAGATGGAAATTCTAAAGACAAAACCAAGGCTATTTGCGAGCAATACTCGCAGCACATTGATACGTTTTTATCTGAAAAGGATGAAGGCATTTATGATGCCATGAATAAAGGTCTCCGCTTAGCCAGCGGAGACTTTGTTTGGTTTATGAACGCGGGTGACGAAATAGCAACTAGTAAAACCTTATCAAACATATTTTCTAAAGTAACTGCTGAAACCGACTTAGTTTATGGCGATGCACTTTTTGTAAATGATGATGGAATAGCTAGAGGACTACGGTCGGAGCTAACTCCTCATAAGCTAAAAACTGATATAAACTGGAAAGACTTACGCTTTGGCATGTTGGTGTGCCACCAGGCGCTGTTGGTGCATAAAAGCATTGCTCCTGCTTATATTATGAATAATCTTAGTGCTGATGTAGACTGGGAAATTAAAAGCTTTAAAGCATCTAAAAAACAAGTGTTTTTAGATGAGCCTCTATCTAATTATTTAGAAGGTGGTGTTTCTAATCAGCAGCTTGAAAAATCTTTGAAAGATAGATTTATAGTCTTGAAAGAACATTTTGGATTAGTTCCTACCCTATTTAATCACTTGATAATTTTACTAAGAGGCTTGAAAAAAATATGGACCAATAAAGGTAAATATTGGTAGCTAGGATAACTTCATTAAGTCCGAAACGCCTTGGGTTTGATACGAAGTAAAACCCTCGCCATATCTCACTCCTATTTTGTGCCCCATTTCTCTGGCACGAGCTTCTACAAAATTTAAAAAGTCAGGAGACGAAATATAACTCTGCGGGTCCGCACTATTTGGGTCATAAAATTGACTCCCAAAAGCTCTTATCGCTTTATCTTTCACATCCCAAAAATCAGTGATATCAATGACAAAATTAGGCTCAATATACCTATCCTGAATATAATGGTAAAGATGCTTTGGACGCCATTCTTTTTGCGGTGAGCCATCTTCATTAAAAGTAGGCACCATTCTTAGTCCTGCATAAAAACACGCATCTACTGCCAATGCAGATGACCTACCATGGTCCGGATGCCTATCTTCAATGCCATTTGCTAAAACAATTTCTGGCTGATACTTACGAATAACCTGCATTAACTTCACCTGGTGCTCTTCGTCGTTTTTAAAGAAACCATCTCTAAAACCAAGGTTTTCTCTAGCAGCCAAACCCATCACTTTGGCTGATGCCGCAGCTTCTTCATCTCTAATTTCAGCAGAACCTCTTGTTCCAAGCTCTCCCCGTGTAAAATCAACGATACCTACTTTATAGCCCATAGAAATGTGCTTTGCAATGGTTCCGCTACAACCCAGTTCGGCGTCGTCTGGGTGAACAGCCATCACCAAAATATCTAATTTTACAGCCATAATTATTTTACTCTTAACCTGATACCTACATATAGTTTTTTGTAGGAGCTAATCTTGTTCAGACTACAGATTTCAGAAACAGTTACATTAAAGTTACGTGCAATTTTGGTCAGGTTATCACCTGGCTTTACTCGGTACCACACTTTCTGAACTACCTCGGCAGGAATTTCTTCTTCAAAATCATCTTCAAAGTCGTCTGCACCTACATCACCTTCTACTTCCATAGTTGGGTCTAGCTCTTCTTCATGTTGTGATGCATCCACATCACCCAAAGCCACTCTTGGCGAACCTCCTCTCAGGTAATTATACATTTTTGCAGTCATCAAAAACTCCTGCATTCTTATCTGTGTATTTTCTCTTTGAAAATCAAAGATATTGCCCGCGTCAAAAGGTGTCCCTTCGTAACGTGTTTCAAAGTGAAGGTGAGAACCAGAACTTCTTCCTGTATTACCTCCTCTACCAATTTCATCGCCTGCTTTTACTACCGTATTTACAGGGAAATTAAGTTTTGACATGTGACCGTAAACAGTCTCCAAACCATTGTAATGACGAATTACTACAGCTCTTCCTAAAGCACCTCTGTATGATGAAATTCTTATGACACCATCAAAAGCCGCATATACAGGATCGCCTGTTTCAAGGTCAATATCTGTACCTCTGTGCCATCTTCCCCATCTAAACTTAAAATGAGACGTTACAGGACATGCATCTAAAGGCGGAGCCCAATATCTGCCTTTGGTCAAATCATAAAGTTTGATAGGAATAACGTCATTGAACTCTCTTGGATTTATACCGTAAGGATTGACATAAGTATTATCCCATATAGAGAAATAACTGGCTATTTTAACCATTTCGTCGGTTCCTGGAAACCTAGCACCGTCTTCAATTTCCACAATCATCAGTTCACCCTCATCCAATGTATTTGGGTCTTCGTGAATGTTTTCGTTGAGCTTTTTTATTGGCTCAATTTCCACCATGCCACCACCAAGCGACTCTGAACCAGGATAGTTAGAAGGAGCTTTAAATTCTGTTTCTTTCTTTTCAAAAGAATTAGAGAATCTTAGTTTTGGTTCTTCTTCAAACTGGAAATCCACCTCGTCTTGAAAAGTATTATTCAAGTCTTGAGTTTGAGACTCATTAGATGGAGTTTCCGTAGTCTCCATTTTCTTCTGAAAAATCTTGGGTGCTTTAATTACTTTTCCACGCTCTCTCTGAGCAAAGGAAACTTGCACAGCACACAGAAGAACCAAAACTAAAAAACTTCTTAACATAGTATTTTATTCGTGAGCGGCTAAATATCTTTCAGCATCTAAAGCGGCCATACAGCCAGTACCCGCAGCTGTTACTGCTTGGCGGTAAATCTTATCCATGGCATCTCCGGAAGCAAAAACTCCTTCAATATTGGTTTTAGATGTACCTTTCTCAGCATTAATATAGCCAGTTTCATCCAGATTTAACCAACCTTTGAAAATATCAGTGTTTGGTTTATGTCCGATGGCCACAAAAAATCCTGTTGCAGTAATAACAGATTCTTCCTTGGTCTTATTATTAATTACTTTAACTCCTTCTACTTCTTTTTCTCCAAGCACCTCTACAGTTGACGTATTAAACAATACCTCAATGTTCTCTGTATTCTCCACTCTCTGTTGCATAATGGTAGAAGCTCTAAATTCGTCACGTCTTACCAGCATGGTAACTTTCTTACAAAGCTTAGAAAGATAATGTGCTTCTTCACAAGCTGTATCTCCTGCTCCTACTACCACTACTTCATGACCTCTATAAAAGAAACCATCACAAACAGCACAAGCAGAAACACCACTTCCGTTTAATCTATCTTCAGACTCTAAACCTAACCACTTGGCAGATGCACCCGTAGCTATAATCACAGCTTTGGCTATAATTACTTTATTTTCGTCTATAATTACTTTGTGAGCTAATGGCGTAGTGAAATCTACCGAAGTAGCCATACCATAGCGATTATCTAAACCAAATCTTTCTGCTTGTTTTCTAAACTCCTCCATCATAGCAGGACCTTGAACTCCATCAGGATAACCTGGGTAGTTTTCTACATCATTTGTGATGGTTAATTGTCCACCAGGCTGCCCACCCTGATACATAACAGGCCTAAGTCCAGCTCTTCCAGCATAAATAGCGGCAGTATATCCTGCAGGGCCTGAGCCCAATATCAAAACTTCTACGTTTTCTTCAGTCATTCTCTTATTTTTAGTAATTGACGGTTTTACTAATTCTCAACAGTCCATTTGGCCGCAAAGTTCGCCAAATATATAAGGAATAACAAGCCAATTACAGATACAAAAGTAGGTCTAAAAGACTTGTTATAATTTACTAAGAATGTTAATAATTATTAATAGAAATGAGAAATCTGCAGATGCTGAGGTTTGAAAGGAAAGTTTGATTAACTGTACACTATTATGAGCTATTGAATATTACGTTAGGTTAAATAAAACAATGCTATTTTGACAACAACTGGATTGTAGAAGTCATTTCGTTTACAGTTTAATACGGTCATTGCTCGAAACTAGATAGGCTCATTGAAATTTCAGGTCGGCAGCTTAAAGACTACGTTTGGTCATAAAATAATCGAGAGAAATATGATTATAATCAAAGAAGCTTCTTTAAGCCTGCAAGATATCATGCAATCATAGTTTAAATGACTATCTTCCATAATCACATTAAAGAATTAGTCTTTGCAGAATAACGCAACATACTCGTCACTGTTTCTATTCATTCTTTTGGCGGCTTGCCAATCTGACCAAGAAACTATGAAGCCCGTAACTCAAGATATTACTGAGTCAGTTTACGCATCGGGCGTTTTAAAAAGTAAAAATCAGTACCAAGCTTATGCTACCGTAAGCGGCATTGTCAATGATGTTTTTGTAGATGAAGGTGCTGAAGTAGAAATCGGTTCGCCTTTACTATCTATTTTGGATGAGACTCAAAAATTGAGAACAGAAAACCTACGACTAACAAATGAATTTAATGCATTAAATATTAATCGTGGAAAATTAGAGGAGGCAAAATCTTACGTCAATTTGACCGAAAGTCAAATGAAGAGTGACTCCATTAATCTGGAAAGGCAAAAGAACCTGTGGAAACAAAACATAGGTAGTAAAGTAACCCTGGAACAAAAAGAACTGGCCTATAAGAGTGCTAAGGCCAACTTCAAATCTGCACAGGAAAAACTCGGCGAACTAGATAGGCAATTAAAGTACCTTTCTAAACAAGCCCAAAACAACCTTTTAATAAGTAATAAAAGTAATAGCGACTACTTAGTTAAGAGTAAAGTAAAAGGTAGAGTATATCAGCTAAACATAGAAAAAGGAGAATTTTTAAGTCCGCAGGTTCCATTTGCTGTTATAGGTGATGGCGAAAAGTATGTATTAGAGATGCAAATTGATGAATATGACATAGTAACGGTCAAATTAGGGATGCCTGTACTAGTGGTGTTAAATAGCTATCAAGATTCTGTTTTTAATGCGGTGGTTTCTAAGATTAACCCCATCATGAATTTGCAGAGTAAAACTTTTACCATCGAAGCTGAATTTGTAAAAGCACCTGCTGTACTTTATCCTAATATTTCTTTTGAGGCCAATGTGGTGATTAGCACCAAAAAAGATGCTCTGCTAATCCCAAGAAATTATCTACTAAACGATTCTACCGTGGTAAATAAATCTGGTGAAAAGGTAACCGTAAAAACGGGTCTGAAAGACTATCAGATGGTAGAAATATTATCAGGAATAGGTCTAAACGAAGAACTCGTTCTTCCTGAGCAATGAAACTAAAACTCATCACCGAGATTTCATTGGCTTTGCTACTAGCACGCCTAAAACAAACCATGGTAGCCGCTTTTGGAGTAACCTTCAGTATTGCCATGTTTATTGCATTGCTAAGTTTTATGGGTGGTTTAAATGATTTGCTAGATAGTCTAATTTTAAACCGTACACCACATGTAAGGCTATATAATGAAATTTTGCCTTCTAAAACACAACCGATAGCCCGCTCTAGCGAGTTTCCTGAGTCCTATCATTTTGTACGACATATAAAGCCAAAAAATGAGCTTTTAGATATTCGGAATAGTGATGCCATCATTAAGGCATTGAAAAATGACCAAAACGTACGTGGCGTAGCTCCTAAAACTACCATGCCTGTTTTTTATAATATAGGAGACATTAACCTTACTGGTGTTATAAACGGAATAGATGTAGAAGAAGAAAGTAGGCTTTTCAGTTTTAAAGATTACGTGGTAGAAGGGCAAACTATTGACCTTAAAAATACACCTAACAGTATCATTTTAGGAAAAGGTGCCGCCGACAAAATGCTAGCTCAGCTGGGTGATAATATTCAAATTACCACAAGCAATGGCACACGTTTCACTTTAAAAGTGGTTGGCTTTTTTCAATCTGGAATGGATGAGCTCGATAAAGTTCAAAGCTATACCACACTGGCCACCACGCAGAAGATGCTTGGTAAACCAGCCAGCTACGTTACGGATATTCAAGTCAAGATAAAGGATATAGCCATGGCTCCTGCATTGGCAAAAAGATACCATGAGCTATTTGATACAGAAGCCATTGATATACAAACTGCCAATGCCCAATTTGAAACAGGAAGCTCCGTACGAACACTTATTTCTTACGCCGTGGGTATTACCTTACTCATTGTTTCAGGTTTTGGTATTTTCAATATCTTGAACATGATGATATATGAGAAAATGGATTCTATTGCGATACTGAAGGCAACTGGTTTTTCTGGGAAAGATGTCAATGCCATTTTCTTAACTATTGCTCTAACCATTGGCTTAGTGGGTGGTATACTGGGCTTGATTTTTGGTTTAGGTTTTTCAGCATTGATTGGTATTATTCCTTTTAACAACGCCTCTATGCCTGCGGTCAAAACCTACCCAATCAACTATAATCCAATGTTTTATGTAATAGGTGCGGCATTTTCTATCATTACCACCTATTTGGCGGGTTACTTTCCGTCTAAAAAAGCAAGTAAAGTAGACCCTGTGGATATTATAAGAGGTAAATAAACATGGAGAAAAAGAAAATAATAGAAGCTGTAGATATTTGTAAGTCATTTCATGATCCTATTACCGTGCAGGTACTTAATGATGTTAGTTTTGCTATCCGTGCAGGGGAATTTGTGTCTGTCATGGGGAAGTCTGGATGCGGGAAATCTACCTTGCTTTATATCTTATCTACTATGGATACTAGCTATGAAGGCGAGTTATTTTTGGATGGGGTTTCTATGACAAACAAAATTGATGAAGAGTTAGCAAAAGTTAGAAATGAAAAGATAGGTTTTGTTTTCCAGTTTCATTATTTACTTAGTGAATTTAATAACCTTCAAAATGTAATGCTACCAGGTTTAAAACTAGGCAAACTGACACCAAAAGAAGTGGAGCATCATGCTTATGAAAAATTGAGAATTTTAGGAATAGAAAAAGAAGCTTTAAAATACCCAAACCAAATAAGCGGAGGGCAAAAGCAGCGAGTAGCTATAGCACGAGCACTTATAAACGAACCTCTAATTATTATGGGCGATGAACCCACCGGTAATTTAGATAAAAAGAATGGCGATGTGGTTTTTGACATTTTCAAAGAACTGGCAGAAGAGTATCAGCAGTCTTTATTGATAGTAACCCACGACCCTGATTTTGCGGCAAACACCCACAGAATAATTACCATGGAAGACGGTAGAGTCATCAAAACCCCTAGTGACTAGCACTGAGGCCCGTCCACAGAACTAAAATTAAGATAAGACGTCATTTTTACTTTGAATTAAACAAATAATACAATGAATACGAGAAAAATTTTAGGCATCTGGATGGACCATTCCGCGGCACATTTAATCAATTTAAAAGAAGAAATAAAAATCATCAACTCGGAATTTGATTTTGAGATGCAAGATGAAGCCAAACAAAAAAGTGAGAATCTCATGCACAATAAAAGGCAACAAATGCTAGGTGCTTTTTACAAAGAAATTTCGGCTGAGATATTGAAATATAATCATGTACTTCTTTTTGGCCCTACCAATGCTAAGGTAGAACTTCACAATTACCTCAACAAGGATTTACATTTTAGGGAGATTAAAATTGATGTATTAGCGGCAGATAAAATGACAGACAATCAAAAGATTGCTTTGGTAAAAAAACATTTTGAAGCTTAGCTCTATTTCCAATTGTCAATTTCGGGAATTCTGGTAACGGAAAGAATTAATATAAGTAACTCACTAGAAAACAGAACACTCTTTTTCATAGCCATAAGTCTTTAAAGCACAGCCCTAAAAAAATAAACAGCTGATTTAAAGCATACTTAAAGCAAATCCTTCACCTCTTATGATAAAAAATAGGAGTCGGAAAGCAAGTACTGACAATACACCCGTTTATAACTACCTTTGCGTTTCAAAAAAATACATTGGAAGTGGAGAGTTTTAAACAATTGGGGGTTGCTGCGTCATTTATCAAGGCTTTGGGCGATTTGAAAATCCAAAAACCGTCAGAGATACAACAAAAGGCAATTCCTTATTTATTGGCAAATAAAGGAGATTTAATAGGTCAAGCTCCTACCGGAACCGGAAAAACTATTGCATTCGGTTTGCCGCTTTTACACCTCGTATCGGAGGATAAAAAACATATTCAAGGTTTGGTTTTAGCTCCAACAAGAGAGTTATGTCAACAAATTGCCAAGCAATTGTTCAAATTGACAAAATACGGCCCAAAAGTATTCACAGAGGCTATTTATGGTGGTGAAAAGATAGAGATACAAATAGCAAACCTAAAACGTCCTACTCAAATAGTAGTGGCCACACCTGGTAGATTGCTAGATTTAATAAACAGAGGTGCTATAGATTTAAGCGAAGTTAAGACAATAGTCCTAGATGAAGCCGATGAAATGCTAAGCATGGGCTTTAAAGATGAGCTAGAAAGAGTGATGGACACTATTCATAGAAGCTCTGCAAAATGGCTATTTTCGGCTACTATTCCTGTGGCTTTGCAAAGTCTTATTACAAGATTTATGAACCCAGGCTTACACCGAATTTCGGTTAGTAAAAATGTGGAGATCAATACTAAAATTGAACACCAGTTTTTTATCTGTGAACAGAGTCAAAAGTTTGACTACGTATATGAGTTTTTGAAATCTCAAGGGGCTGCTAAAGGCATTGTGTTTTGCAGAACCAGAGCAGATACGGAAGTGGTAGCACGTAAACTTATGGGTAAACACATTTCGGCAGATGCACTTCATGGAGACCTAGGTCAGCGTGACAGAGATAAAGTAATGAGAGCTTTTATCAAAGGCAGAATCAAAGTCTTGGTAGCAACCGATATTTCTGCCCGTGGAGTTGATGTAGAAGACGTGGCCTTTGTGATTCATTATCAATTACCAGAACAAATAGAAGCGTATACCCACAGAAGTGGTAGAACAGCCAGAGCAGGAAAAAGAGGGATATCCATCTGTTTTGTAGATAAATACGAAATGAAAGTCATCAACCAAATAGAGAAGACTTTGAAGGTTAATTTTATTAAGATTTAAGGCTTGATTCAGTAGGAAATAGAGGTTCTCGACAGGGTCGCCTGCCGCTATCGCTCGAACTGACGTAAAAAAATATACACTAGAAGTGTCAGTTCGAGCGAAGACGAGAACAGTCAGTAAACATCTTTAAAGTCAGATTTCTTAACTGAGAAATGCCTGCTAAGAAACTACAACATTTTCTGATAAAAAGCGTGATTATGGTACTTTTTCTATGTCTATTAAATGGTCAAGAAGGAATTTAGCCATAAATGCCAAGTCCATCTATCTAAAAACCTTTTTTTTACATTTTAAATATTGCCAACTTCCTATTTAAAAATTAAATTTGATTTCTTTTTAAGACCAAATTAGACTTTCTTTTCTAGATTAAATCCATGACTTTAATGAACCGCACTTTAACTATTGTTTATTTACTGACACTGATTATTATCATTCCTCAATTTGGTTTTTCTCAAAAAAATAAAAAGCAACCATCAAAAATAATTAGTTCGAATACTAGTTGTAAGGATTTATGCGGACTTTATTTAGATAAATCAGAATTCATATCTAATTCGAAAGAACTAATTTTAGAAGCTCCCATAAACGACAATTTATGTTTCCAACTGCCATTAAATACTAATTTTGGTTGCCTTGCCTCCTATAACAATCAAACCTGGGTAATCATAAAAGTTAAATCTAGTGGAGATTTAAACCTAAATATTCATAGCTCTAATAACACAGATTTAGATGCTTCAGTTTGGGGGGGAATCTCGGATAATTTGGATAATATTTGTGCGGCCATTCAAAACTTGCCAATAGCTTGTGATTATTCCAGCATAGATCCCGAAATAAATCTAGTAAATGTAACTGCTGGTCAATACCTCGTTTTATTAATTACTAACTTCAGTAACACTCCCACAAACATTGAACTGAAGCAACCATTTGTTGGAGATGTGGAATACAACTATGTATGTCCAGCACTCTTTAATTCTTCACAAGATATTACTGACAATTCAGTCTATTGGGCTAAAGACAGTATTACCTCCTCTCAAACTATTCTAAATTCAAATGTTACATTTAAAGCAAATAGAGTAATTAATCTAATTCCTGGCTTTAATTCAAATCATGATTATTTTTTAGCTGAGATTGAAGACTGTGATAATTTGAGTGCCGAAAACGAGGTTCTAAGTTTTACTTTTATGGAGAGTAAACTCAACGTAAATTCTTCTCAAAACTCGATAACGGGGAGCTCCGTTTCTGATTTTGCTGTTGGGATTCCTTCTATTCAGCTTCCTCCTGGAGCAACAATTTCTCCATTAGCCACCGCCGTACAGGATTTTTCGCTACCAGTAACATATGTTGTACGTGCAGAAAATGGAGAAACCAGAGAGTATATTGTAACTATTAACTTCAATAACAATAAGTTAATAGCGGGATATAAATTTGATGGGAATGCAGAGGATTATTCACAAAACAACTTTGACGCAACCTCTTTTAATGTAGTAAGTGAAACAGATAGGAAGAACTTGCCAAACTCTTGTTTTTATTTTAATGGTATCAACTCACAAATCATAATACCTCATAAACCTGAATTAAGCTTAGGTAGCAATCAAACAAAAGAATTTTCGATTTCTGTATGGTATAAAGCTGACCAAACTCAAAGTAATTTAAATTCTAATTCCATAGCAGCACACCTCGTTCATAAAGGATATGGAGAATCAGGAAGTCTAGACTATTCTGTTCACTTTAGTACTAATCAGAATAACATCAATAATTTCGTGTGGACAACTGGAAACTCAGTAGATCAATGCTCATATAAAGTTTTCAATGCACCCGCACGCGAAATATGGCACCATTTGGTTTTAACATATAGTGCAGGATTGAAAGAAAAAAAGGTATATATAGATGGTGCTCTTACTAATACCTGCCAATTTAGCGTTATGCCAATAGATTTTGGTTTGGATATAACTGTAGGAAAAGGTGTTGTATATCAATACTTAGCGGACCTTTATTACAAAGGTTTTATTGATGATTTGAGTTTTTACAATAAGGTACTGTCAGATTCGGAAGTTGTCTTATTAAATAACTTATAAATTTCCTTCCTAGCAGAGTATCCCGAACTCTGCCGTATTCCCCTCTATCAAAACACCCATAAACACTATCTCTCACTCTCAAAGCTTTGCCACTTGTGGTGGTAACATTTTTTAGAGTTACTTTCTTGGTGATAACATAAGGGAACGTTTGTTTGTAGGTTTTGTCTTTCCTTTCTTTAAATTTACGTTTTTCGCTAAAAGTTCTAAACGTAATAATTGTATGGAAAAACCTGCAGAAATGGCTTCGCCAGCATTTATTTTTGGCGTTGGTATTGTCCTAATATGTGTGGGACTCGGTTTTGGTTATTACAAATTTGATAAAAGTAGTACTGCCTCCCATTTGAAAGAAAACGGTATTTCTGTCAAAAGTGTAGTTACTGATTTTTCTGAAGGCGGAAAGAGCTCAGATAATTCATATCATTATACACTAGAATATAAGTGGGAAGGAAAAACCTTTGAGTACAAGCCATCTTTTAAGTTTAGAGAATATAAGTTGGGTGAGGAGGTAGAGATTCTGGTTAATCCGGAGAAACCTGAAGAAGCCATCATTAATAGCCATTCGGATATGGATAAAGGGAGTTATACATGGGCTCTTATATTGATTGGGTTGGGTGTTTTTATTTTCAAGTTGGGTTTTAAGAGAATAGCTCAATTAAAAACGGAGAACTAAAGATTTTATATTTTGAACCTTTGGGTCAAAAAGAGGAATACAAATAATAAACTCAATGGAAATAATTGCAAAAGTATTAATCGGAATAGTGGCTGTGGAGCATATTTACATTCTTTGGATGGAGATGTTTGCCTGGGAAACTAAAGGCAAGGAAACATTTAAAGAGGCTATGGAACCAGAAATGTTTAAACCTACCAAAGGCATGGCAGCTAATCAAGGTCTTTATAATGGCTTTTTAGTGGCAGGTCTTATTTGGTCCTTATTTATTCAAGATCCAGAATGGTCAAAGAATGTGGCTATTTTCTTTTTAGGCTGTGTGGCTGTTGCAGGCATTTTTGGAGCATTAACGGCGAGCAAAAAGATATTTTTTGTTCAGGCCTGTCCAGCTTTAATCGCTTTAGCTTTTGTGATTTTTGGTATGTAATTGATAATCTCAAGGATTAGCTCGGCTGCATCAATTCAGGCTTTAAGATAATGTTATCAAAAGCTTAACCGGAGTTCGGCTTATTTTATACTGATAAATATATCATGTCAATATAGTTACATTGTTTTCGCAAATTGACTTTGACTTAATTGGTTATCCTACTTATTGCTCTCCACCACCACATCCTTAAACATAAACTCATTATCACTCACTCTCAAAGCTTTGCCACTTGTGGTGGTAATATTTTTTAGAGTTACTTTTTTGGTGATGACATATGGAAAAGCCTGTTTGTAGCTTTCGTCATTCATGTCTTTATTGAAGTTTGTAAAAATGGCTGGTCCATTATAATCTGATGAGGCGTCTGAGTCGTCTATTTTAAGATTTTCAATGGTTATCTTTTCTGGCATGTAACAAGTATACCCAAAATCATGCTGCCCAGAATAATAACCTCCTATCAGACTGATATTGTTTCCTGTGCCTTCTCTCGGTTTGAATATGCAATCGCGAAGAATTAACTCACCTTGCCAAGTACTCCCATAATCAGAGCGTAGGTTTATAAGACTCCAGCCTTGAATCGTGCTGTTTTCCACCGTGAAAGTTCCGCTACCAATCGCGTTAATTCCCATATGCCCAAGGGTAGAGTTTCTGATGGTGGCGTTGGCTACGCCCTTATGTGCATCAAAACGCGAAAAAATACAATTATCGAATAGTAAGTTTTTACAATAATTAGAACCCATAATTCCCCAATAGGTGCGGTCGTTAATGTCATTTGTCTGGCTGCAATTTAAAAATGTAACATTAAGTGCTCGACCTATCAAGATGTCATACGTCCCCATGGTTACTGGTTTTCCTGCCGTGCCAATGGTGCTAAATGTCTTATGCCCTGTCAAAATGGTGTTTTTAACCGTGACAAAACAGCAGTCGGTAATCGAGATAAATCCGTTATATGGTGCTCCATGTTCTCCTTCACCTCTCACTCGATGCTCCAAACCATCAACCACTACATTAGAGCGTTTTATTGATATATTTCGAGCGTAATAATTGTATTTCGATTCCTCATTATTTGCAATTGTAATGAAGTGACCTCCCGTGATGTTTAAGGTTTTATCGTTTATTGGCATAGCCGTCATTTCTGTAATTTTGTCAAAATCCCAAATAATGGGAGCGTCCATATCTACATTTCCATTTTTGTCTACCAGAAAGATATCCGTTTGGTCTGCACCGTTATTTTGGTTTAAACCATAGCGTATATAATGCTTCACATGAGCGTTATTAACTGTAATAAGACAGCTTTGTGGCAATGAGACATCTATTTTTGATTGGTTTCTTTTTAATGAACTAATGCCATTTAATTTCAATGGCTTAAGATTTGAACTCACCTTAAAAACAGCCGTGTTACGGTCTTCCACATCCGTATCGTCAATGATAAATTTTGCCGTACCAAAATCAGTGTCCGTTTGTATAATTGCAGTTAGCTTAACGCCGCTAATGTAATACGTGGCACCTTGGTCTGCTTTTACCAAAAGTCCTTCTTGGTTAGCAAAGGCATGCGTAGCAGCAATAGCATTGATGTCGTCGGTTTTACCGTCGCCTTTGGCTCCAAAATCACTGTATTGCACTGTTCCTAGTGCTTTAAATTTTCGCACATCCTTTGGTGAAACGTTTAAATATAATTTGCCTTTTTTATTGGTGCTCACTTCGGTAACACCTTTTTGTGAGGTAATTATGACCGTTTCGTGCCAAGCATTAAGAGTCTGGGCTTGTGAAACCAAGACACAGCCAAGTAAGCAAAACAAAACAAGGAGTTTATTTAGGCGAAGATTCATCAATTTGGAATAGTTAAGGAATGATTGAAAGTCCTACAAGTTGGGGATTTTAAGGCAGAATTTGAAAGTATCTGCGACTAGAATACCACCTCTTTAGATATCAGGGATATAAGTCTCGACTTGAGCGGGATATTTTGTCAATATTCGGCCGCGACTACCTGCCCAAGCAAAGCCAATACCTAGCGGCAAACAGTAAATTCACTCTTTATAAATAAAATTGTACTTTCCTGTTATGCCAAAATCCGATTCTCGTTATGTAAGTATAAGATGAAAACAAACGATTTTAAAAATAGGGTACTTTCATTATCAGAACGGATATTTCCGATGGTAAATAGGCTGCTAGGAAATAGCACCACCGCTCAAGATGCCACCCAAGAGATTATGATTAAACTCTGGGACAAGCGTAAGCAAATTGAAAATCACCCTAACCTTACTGGTTTTGTTTTTATGACCGCTCGGAATTATTGCCTTGACATTTTAAAGCGAAAAGGACCAAAATTAGTGTCGTCAGATTTAGAACTTAATAATTTAGAAGCCGCCACTGGTCAAGAAGAGTTTGAATGGAATGAGCTTACAAACATTGTAGAAAAAATACTAAAGCAGCTGCCTGAGCAGCAAAGAGACATCATGACCATGCGTGATATTGATGGTTTAGAGTTTAAGGAGATTGCGGAAGCTACAGAACTTAAAGTAGAGCATGTGCGTGTACTGCTTTCACGAGCTAGAAAAGAGGTAGCAGCAAGCCTAAAAAAAATGGAAGATTATGGACATTGAAAAGTTAATAGAAAAATATAAGGCAGGAGAATCCACTTTGGAAGAAGAGCAATTTCTCATAGAGAACGCATCTAATGTTGACACCGAAATGTCTGCATGGTTTCAATACGCTAAGCAAAAAAAGAAGGAACCTACGCCAGTATTGAAAGAGCAAATATGGGCCTCTATTTCTAAGAAAAGAATACAATTTAGAATAGGAATGTTTGCTGCGGCAGCTTCTATATTGGTCTTGGCCGTTTTCTTTATCAATAATGCTAGACAAGAAAAGCTAGCTTATGAAGAGAAAGAAGCTACACTGAAAGAGGCCTTAGCCATGCTCTCAGAACCTGAAATTATGCCTTCTAAAAAGAATATTATTTACGAAGACGAATTAGTAATCATTTACAACAACCCTGAATAAGCAGAATTTACAATCAATTAATAATACAATTATGAAAAAGTTACTCTTAGCCCTTTGCCTTTTTAGTTTCACATTGACCACTGCTTTAGCACAAGATTCCAATTTGAAAGTGGAAGTGAAAGATGGTCCCAAACCTGATATTTACATAGACGGCAAAAAGTACGACCATGACATTATAGACCTATTAGACCAAAGCAAAATAGAATCTGTTAATGTGGTTAAAGGCAAAAAGGCTTTAGACGAATATAATGCCCCGAATGGTGTGATTTTTATTAAAACAAAAAAAGCAAGTCCTGATCATGAAGTCAAAATCAGGGTAAAGGATTCAAAAGATGTGAAACTGAGTTTTGATAAGGCAGACCCTATGATAATTATCGATGGGAAAAAGGCTGATAAAACTGCATTGAAAAAAGTAGATCCAGACAATATTGCCAGCATAGATGTACTAAAAGACAAAGCTGCTTTAGATAAATACAATGCACCCAATGGCGTGATTATAGTAAAGACTAAATCAGGTAATAAGTAGTAGTATTTCCTTTAAAAAGGATGTTCAATACATATTCAGTAAAAGCTATAAGGAACGAGGTCTTTTTGACCTCGTTTTTTTTATGCTACCAGTTCAGATTAATGTTCTATCGAATTTTATATCAATCACGAAAACGGCTTCATGTGATGTTTTTCCTTATACTTTCTACTGGTTTTTATTAATCTATACCTTAAATCGTCATAGAATAAGCTCAGCATTAAAATTACTGCACCAAAAACCAAAGTGTTTAATTTCAAATTGTATCTAGAATATAAAAGTCCTCCTATCAATCCTCCGGCAAAAAAGAATGAAATAATATAAACCCGCAGTTTGATATTTTCCTTAAGTTTTTCTCTTACCGCCTGTTTTTTTGAAAAGAATAATTGAGAAATATCAATACCCAAATCGGTAAAAAGGCCGGTTAAATGGGTAGTTCTTACTACTGCATTAGAAATTTTGGTAACAAAAGAATTCTGAAGCCCCATCACAAAGAGCAGTAGGCAAACTATTATATTGGGATGTTCTATTTCTATAAAATTGCTGGTAAGCCCTATTGATGTTAAAATCAAACACTCAATGATGGTAGGAAGAAAAAATACATTGAGTTTTTTATTCTCACGATACTTTTCAATAAGAAAACTGGACAAAAAAGACCCCAACAGAAAGGAAAAAATATACAAAAAGTAGATGGTGCCTTTCCAAAAATCCAAATCGGCTACGTCATTTATAAATAAGGCAAAATGACCTGTCACATTGGTAGTTAACTGCTTAAAAGCCAAGAAGCCAGTAACATTGACAATACCTGCTACAAAAGACAAGACTATAGCAATTCGCAGATTATGTTTTAAAGTCCGGCTACGGCCTTGATGTCTAAACATGCTCTATTCATTTTTTTGCTTTCAAAACCGCTCAAATTGGCTTTGCACTGCAAGTATACATAAAATGGAAGGAGGAATAATACTAAATAAAAAACGAGCCTAAAGGCTAGGCAAGAGCACTTACTTTTAAGAGTGAAGTCATTAAAGTATCTGTCTGTTAAGGGGTATTAAGAGCTATTTTTATTTATTTCGTCATAACCGACAGTTCCTAGCGGAGACTTGAGGAATATCTGCAATTATTTGTAGAGCTTCTCAAACCAACTATTGATAATACTTTTCCTGTAAATGCGGCCTTTTTCCATAAGGGATACTATATAGCTCCTCTCCACCACCTACTAATTTAAACTTTTGCCCTATATGTCTTTTTCGTTCCAGAGGGTTTATAACCCCCAATGTATAATTTTCCAATTTGAGTTCTCAGCTTTTCAGGAAAGTCATCTTTAGAAGTAACTCCACTTTTCTTAAAAGCTTTTATCGCAAGTTCGGCAGTTGCTCTGCTATCTGCTTCTGCTCTGTGGTGATTAAATGAAATGCCATTATGATTGCACAAGGTTTTTAAATCATACCGTGGCAAGCCGAACCAAACCTTTTTAGAAAAAATATAACTACATGAGTATTCCAATTCAGGAAAAGGCAAATTATATGCTTCAAGCGTTTTTCTTAAAACACTAAAGTCGAAACCTGCATTATGAGCAATAAGGAACTTATTCTCAATCAAGGGTTTTATTTCGTTCCATAGCACATCAAATTCTGGTTTATCAGCAACATCTCTTGGTCTAATTCCATGAATTGAAATATTGAAAGAATTAAATTCTTCATATAACGGTTTGATTAGCCATGATTTACTATCCACAATTTGAAAATTTTCAACGAAGGTTAGTCCTATTTCACAAGGGCTATCTCTTTGTTCTGTTGCAGTCTCAAAATCTATTGTTATAAAATCCATTTCACCTTGTTTATAGTGGAGTGTTAGCATCTATTCCTTTGCCTCTGCAACCTACTAGTTTTGAACCCAAAAAAACACCACCGCTTAGTCGATAATTAGGAATTCTTCGGAGTTAGCCTTGTTTAGACTGTTCTCAAATCACTCGAACTGACAGGACTAAGAGTCCCTACTTTCATATAAAGGAAACTGTCAAATCTTTATAGCTTTGCAAAACTAGTACATTATTAAACGGTCACATTTTAACATTTCGTTAAACAGGCACTCCTATTATGTTTCGCATTTATATTGCATATTGGATACATCAATAAATACATAAAACTTTAAATACACCTAATGAGAAAAACACTATCATTACTATTCACACTAATTTCTTTCATTGCCGTTTCACAGGAACGCACCATTTGCCCAGATGTAACTGGCTCTGTCAATCACCCTCTACTAGAAAAGTATAAAAACAGCTGCATAGTAGCTTATGATGAAACCAAATTTAACTCGGTCACTTTTCCTATTTCTAAAATTACATCAAATAACGGTGCACCTAAAGAACTCACTGAAGAAGGGAAAGTTACAAGCATTATTTATGGGATAGAAAACAGCCAAAGAGCTACCGTCTTAGAGGTTCAAAGAAACTATGAACAAGCTTTGAAAAATGCAGATTTTGAAATTATCCATTCCGCATTTGGCAGAAAAAATATTTCAGGTTCTTACAAGATTCAAACGGTCTATCCGATATTTGGGGAACAAAGAGTTATCAACGAATATGAGTTCATTAAACCTAAAAGTTACTTTAGATTCTCTTTATCTAGTCAGGCTAAAAATGTAGATTCTGACAATGCTTTTTTTGTAGCTAAAGGCAAGCGAGATGGTAGTATTTACACCCTAGGACTTTTCATCCATTACAACAGAACCTCTTGGGAAGGTCTGTCCGATAATATTTTTGTGCAAGCCATCATAGTGGAAAAAGAGGATATGGAAACAGGTCAAGTTTCGGCAGCTTCAATTGAAGAAAAAATAAAAAACGAAGGAAAAGAGGTCTTTCACAACATATTATTTGATTTTGGCAGTGATAACCTTACCCAAGAGTCTTACGCCATCATTGAAACTCTTTCTGAGTACTTAAAAGCCAATACTAGTCAAAAGTATTATATAGTAGGTCATACAGATAATGTAGGCTCACTAGCCACAAATCAAGTTCTATCTGAAAAAAGGGCAAAAGCTGTGGCGTCTGCTTTGACTAACAAGTATGGCATCAGTACTTCGCAAATATCCTCTCATGGTGTGGGTCAATTATCTCCACTTGCCATAAATAACACAGAAGAAGGAAGAGCCTTAAATAGACGTGTTGAAATAGTGTTGAAGTAGAAAAGCTACTTTTTAAAACTCTACTAAAAAGAATGCTCATAAGACTAAATCAGTTTTATGAGCATTCTTGCTTTTCCTTTAACAGAATCTCCGTTAGAGACCATTGGACTTAAAAATCTCTAGGAATTGCCCTTAAATGACTGTTCTCCCAGTCTGCCGTCTGGCAGGGACTGTCGCTCGAACTGACAGTAAGCGAATGTAATGAACTTAAAATCAACACTATTATTGTCAGTTCGAGCGTAGACGAGAACCTCCTTACACTTCTTCAAATATCGCTATACTCTATTCCTGGTAATAGAGTGTCCAATGGAGACTCGACTAAATCACCCTTGTAAGACAGTTCTCCCAGCCTGTCGACAGGCGGCGACTGTCGATTGAACTGACGATGGCAATAGAACATCCTTAAACAAACGACCCTATTGTCAATTCGAGCGAAGCCGAGAACCTCGTATTACTGTATTACACCGTAAAAACTTTTAGTCCTTAAACCCACCCTCAGAAAATCCACTAATTTCAAATCCTGCTACCACATTTTTCTTAAATTTAAACACTCAATCATTTCTATAGAAAACAACCCATGAAAAACCTATTCATTGCTTTTATAAGCATTTTCTTAATCACCCCTATTATGGCACAGCAAGCAACTAATTATGACGAAGCCAAAGTTCCTGTTTATAAACTCCCTGCTATTTTAGAAGATGGAAAAACTGTGAACGACTGGGAAAGCAAAAGACGTGCAGAAACTTTGAGTCTTTTTGAATCCGAAGTTTACGGAAAAACAGATTTAGAAGGTGTAAAAACGAGTTTTAAAATAACTAATCAAGACAATGAAGCCCTAAACGGAAAAGCCATCAGAAAGGAAATAGTCTGTACTATGGAAAGAAATGGAAAACAACATTCCTTTTCTATTATGCTTTTTACCCCTAAAGCAGTTAGTAAAGCTCCCGTTTTTCTTGGTCTGAACTTCTATGGCAATCATACTCTGTCTACAGATTCGGGCATTTCTATTTCAGAAAACTGGGTCCCAAATAAGGAAGCCTTTTTCATTGAAAACAACAAAGCCACAGAAACGTCTAGAGGTGTGCGTGCCTACAGATGGCCTATTGAAAAAATCATTGACAGAGGTTACGGACTAGCAAATATCTATTGCGGTGACCTAGACCCTGATTTTGACGACAGTTTTAAAAATGGACTTCACAGTATTCTTGGCGAAACTTCCATGGCAACTATAGGAGCATGGGCGGTAGGATTCTCTAAAGCCATGGATTACCTAGAAACAGATAATGACGTGGACGCAAAGAATGTAGCTGTTTTTGGCCATTCAAGATTAGGCAAAGCAGCACTTTGGGCATCTGCCCAAGACCCACGCTTTAAAATGACTATTTCAAACGAATCTGGCTGTGGTGGAGCGGCTCTTTCTAAACGTGAATATGGCGAAACAGTAGAAGTAATAAACACTCGTTTCCCTCATTGGTTTACCGCTAAATTTAAAGATTATAATAGCAATGAAGCCGCTTTACCTATTGACCAGCATCAGCTACTGGCTTTAATAGCACCTAGACCATTATACGTAGCAAGTGCAAAAGATGACCAGTGGGCCGATCCACGCGGCCAATACTTAAGTTTATATCATGCTTCTAAACTTTATCAGGCCTATGGTTTTGATAAAATCCCTGAAACGTCGCCTGCATTAAATAAAAGCCAACAAATAGGCCCGTTAGGCTACCATAACAGAAGTGGAAAACACGAAGTTATGCCTATAGATTGGGCTAATTACTTAGATTTTGCTGATAAGCATCTAAAATAGGCAATTGCTCTATTCTTTTCTTTGAGCTACCCATTTTATGCTATATTTGCGTAGCAATAACGCACGGGGTGCCTGGCAAATGCCAAGCTGAGATAATACCCGAAACCTGATATGGATAATGCCAACGGAGGGATGCAAGCTTAAGATATTACATTTTATGCTCCACTGTTTTGGTATACCCCATTCAGTGGAGTTTTTGTTTTTAAACAAATCATAAAATGGAAATAGAAAAAAGACAAGGGGTACTTATTCCGCAGCAAGACCAAAACTGGCAAAACCGACCTGAGTGGTTTTTTAACAGAGAACACACCGACACCTACGAGCAGTGGTACGAAGGCCGTTACAAGCGTGCCGAAGTATGGCAAAAGAAGGTCATGGAGCAGCTGGTTTCTAAAGACAAACGCGTAAAAACCTTGCTAGAGTTTGGCTGTGGTACGGCACGTTTTACCAGATGGTGGAAAAACATAGGAATTGAAGCCACCGGTGGAGACATTTCTCCTTTGATGCTATCACAAGCGGTGCATTTGTTTGACGGAGACTTAGTCATGGCAGATTCGCATCACATGCCTTTCAAAGACAATACCTTTGACTCATTGGCTTTCATTACCACTTTTGAGTACTACAAAGACCCTGTAAAGGTGATTAGAGAAGCGGCTCGCGTGGCTAAATGCGGCATAGCCATGGGCATGATGAACAGAAACTCCACTAAAGTGGTGCGTAGAAGAGTGCAGGAGGTTTTCGGATTAAACCCTTTTTACTTGACCGCCACTTTTTACTCGCCTGCCATGCTTACCAAAATTATAGAAGAGGCACTTGAAGGCAGAGATTATTCTATAGAATGGACCTGCACTGGCTTGCCAAACTGGTTTCCTGTACAGCAATGGAATTTACCTTTAGGCGACTTTTTCGGCTTATACGTTAAACTAAACGACTGACACCATGAGCGAGAAATTAGGCAAAATTGACAGTCATATTTTCGAACAGTTTATCAGTCAAAAATGTGGGCATAAAAGACCAGAAGTAGCCGTAGGGCCTCAATTTGGCGTAGATGTATCTTTGGTAGATTTGCCTGGAGGAATGGCAATGGCCATGACCAGCGACCCACTTTCGCTTATTCCAAGTTTAGGTTTGGAAGAGTCGGCATGGCTTTCTGTTCAGCTGATGGCAAATGATATGGCCACCACGGGCTTTGCTCCTATGTATGGTCAGTTTGTTTTAAATCTTCCATCCACGTTTTCTAAGGCCGACTTTCAAGTTTACTGGGATTATGTACATGGATTTTGTTCCAAAATTGGCATTGCCATAACAGGTGGTCACACAGGTTTTATAGAAGGACAAAACTCTACCATAGCAGGTGGCGGCACGTTTATAAGCGTAGCTCCAAAAGACCAAATGCTGGTTTCTAAATATGCAAAACCAGGTGACGCTATTTTGGTGACTAAAACTTGTGCTATTTCGTCGGCAGCTATACTAGCCATGTGTTTTCCGGAAACAGTCAAAAACAAGCTAGGAAACGAACTGCAACAAGAAGCGAGTGCTACTTTTTATCATACCTCGTCGCTAGAAGATGCTCTTACTGCCGTGGGCAAAAATCATGAGCATAAAGATATTACCGCCATGCATGATGTAACGGAAGGTGGTGTAATGGGGGCAATTTATGAGTTGGCAATGGCTTCAAATAACGGTGCCAAAATCTATAATGAAAAGTTGCCCATTGGTACTATTCAAAAGGAAGTGTGTCAATTATTTGACCTAGACCCAAGAAACTGCATAGGTGCTGGTGCTATGATAATTACCTGCAAAAAAGAAGCCGTGGAGAATGTTATCAATCGTTTGGCTGTAGCCGATATCAAGTGCACCGAAGTAGGTGAAATTGTTGAGAAAGAGCAAGGCATCAAAATGATAGAAAACGAGCAAGCCAATGATGTGATTTATCAGGAAGATGACCCATACTGGGCGGCATTTTTCAAAGCCATAAATTCTGGATGGAAATGAGCATAAAATCTGGCATTTACTTGGTGATAGACCCTTCTATGGAAGAAAGCCTTTTGCTTAGCAAACTAAACGCTGCCTTAAAAGAAAAGCTAGCAGCCGTGCAGGTTTGGGATAATTTTAAAGAAGGACAAAACAGCACAAACCTCATAGACAAAGTATGTGAGCTATGTCATGCTAAGCACGTGCCTGTTTTTATAAATAACCGATGGAAATTGCTCCAAAATACTTCGGCAGATGGAGTTCATTTTGATGAAATACCAGAAAACTATAGCGAGCTAAAAGCCAAAATAGGTCAGCCCTTTTTAAGTGGATTGACCTGTAATAATGATTTGGAATGGATTCGGTGGGCAAATGAAAACAAACTAGATTATATATCCTTTTGCTCCATATTTCCTTCTACCACAGCAAATAGCTGTGATTTGGTGGAATTTGAAACCATTCGCGAGGCGTCAAAAACATTCTCAGCAGCCATATTTTTAGCGGGCGGAATAAAGCCTGAAAACATGGATAAACTAAGTGACTTAAAATACAACGGCGTAGCGGTGGTATCGGGTGTAATGAGTTCCGATACACCAGACCTAGCCATAAAAAAATATCAAGAAAAATTAAATAGTAAGTAAAATGAGACCTGAAACTATAAAGAAATTATGCTGTCCTTTTGATAAGGCAGACCTTACCCTAACAGAAATTACAAAGGATTTGGACGAAAACGTTTTGGAAGGTTTTTTTGTGTGCAATAGCTGTAATCGCTTATACCCTATCATCAAAGGCATCCCCATCATGAGCCCAGACGAATACAGAGAATTCAAACTAGAACAACCTGTGCTAGACAGATGGGCAAATGAGCTAAAAGGAAAATCAATTGAGAATTTTAGATTGGTGAGTGCTGAGGGATAGTTTAGGTAGATAAAGGGACTGTTCTCGTCTCCGTTCGAACTGACAGAATACTTAATATTGCAATATCAAAAACGCAACTTTGAATGTCAGGTCGAGCGGAGCGGTTGCGTTCCCGTCATGACCCTCCATATAATTCATCATCTACCTAATTAAAACCTAAAGCAAGCCAATTACTCAATAAAACCTCAACTCTATCCTTCTGTTTTGGCTTCTGCCAGCTTCGTCTTTATTGCTGGCTCGTGGTTTAGATTCTCCGTAACCTTTTGCCGTTACATTATCTTTGCTTAAACCCTCGCTTATGAGATAATCTACCACGGCTTGAGCTCTTTTTTGAGAAAGTTCTTGATTGCTTTCTGCTGTACCCACATCATCTGTATGACCTGATATTTCTACTTTCAATGACGGATTTTTCCAGATGAGTTCTGAAAGTTTGCTTAATTCCACTAGTGACTCAGGCTTCAAATCCCATTTGGCTTCATCAAAATAGATATTACTTAGTACTTCAATTTTCTCTTTGTCTATTTTATCTAAGCCTATTTCTAGCTCTTTATTATTCTTTTTTGCCTCTGAATTGAAACTAAAAGAAAGGCTTTTGAAAAAGTAAGAAGGATGCTCTACATATAAACCGTAATTGCCAGAAAAAGGAAGAACCGCCAAATACTCCCCAGTTTTTGCGTCAGCCACAAAAGAAGAAACCACCTCTTTGGTATTGAGGTTTATTAGCTTTATCGACGCTCCTAAAACATCACCACTCTCTGAATCGAACACGTGTCCTTTCAGGTAAAAAGTAGGGTCAAACTTCTCTTTTAACTCTTTTGGCAGGTCAAACTGAAACATATTGACCTTTTCTCCTTCTTCTTTGGTATAAAAAGCTTGTTTGCCATCGGCAGAAATAACCAAAGCAAATTGGTCAGAACCATCATTAATAGGGTAACCAAGGTTTAGCGGCTCGGTCATGGTGTTTTCTATTTTGTTGCTTAAAAACAAGTCAAAACCACCCAAACCAGAATGCCCTTGAGAAGCAAAAAACAGGCTTTTCCCATTAGCATGTAAAAACGGTGATATTTCATCTTTCGGCGTATTCACCACTTTTCCTAAGTTTCTAGCTTTCCCCCACTCATTCATCTCCCCAAGCGTACTTACATAAAGGTCTTTTTCTCCCACTCCTCCATACCGGTCTGACGAAAAAACAATAACCTTCCCATCAGAAGACAATGAAGCCTGCGAGTCCCAAAACGGCGAATTAACATTAGGACCCATATTTTGTGGCACCGACCAACCGTTTTCACCTAAACGAGTAATAAAGAGGTCGCAACTACCAAGGCTTTCACGCCCATCACAACTGGTAAATACCATGGTTTTACCATCGGCAGATATGGTGCAAGTACCTTCATTAAAGTCGGTATTTATCATATCAGAAATTCCTTCTGGTTTTGACCAAACACCTTCTTTCTTATAGGAGATGTAAATATCTTCATCCGCATCCTTAGTTCTGGCAGTATAGTAAATGGCAGCACCATCTGCCGTAAACACCGGAAAATACTGCATGTCTTTAAAGTTTAAAACTGCTGGCATGCGAGAGGCTTCTATCACTAACGGCTTTTCTAAAATCTCTAAAGCATAAGTACAGTTGAGTATTTGCTTTTCTAACTGCATATAAGCCGGAGTACCTTCTCTAGTTTTTTCCAAAGCCACAGTCAAATACTCCTTTGCCTTTTCATATTGATTTACTTTCAATGCCTCCGAACCTAGAAACGTGTACGCCAAAACATAACTTTTGTTTTCTGGTTCTAAAGCTAATAGCTTTTCAAAATAGGTTTTAGCATTGCCTAAGTCTCTTGAAGAGTAAGCTATTTGACCCAGTTTATAATAGGCCAAAACATAATCAGGATATCGCTCTATTGCCCTTAAGAAAAAATCACGGGCAGTGGCGTTGTCACGTTTAAGAAAAGCCTCTTCTCCTTTCTCAAAGAAGTTCAAAGCCTTTTTATCTTGTGCATTTGTAGCAATGCAAGCGACAAAAATTAAAAGAAATAGCGTAATTTTTAGTTTCATATGGGTCTATTCGAATCTAACGCTTTAATTTTGTTTTTATTTTCAAAACGCAAACACCATACCGCAGCATGATGGAGTACTATCAATATTTTAAGGCCTTCCACATAATAGGTTTCGTTTCTTGGTTTGCAGGTATGTTTTACCTTGTTCGCATCTTTGTTTATCACACCGAGGCGGACGAAAAACCAGAACATTTAAGACAAGACTGGAAAACTCAATTTACGCAAATGTCTTGGCGAGTTTATAAAATCATTTGCAACCCCGCCATGATGTTCACCTGGACTTTTGGCTTATTAATGCTGGCTACTAATCCTGCTATTTTAAACCAAAACTGGATAAAAGTAAAACTCGTTTTATTAGTTCTACTTACTGGCTATCATCTTTACTGCAAAAGCATCATCAAAAAGCAAGAACAAGGCCTTAAGACGTACAGCTCTTTTCAGTTTAGATTATTAAACGAATTACCAACCCTCTTTTTAATTTCCATAGTGCTACTGGCTGTGGTTAAAGATGTTTTAAACTTCCTTTACCTTTTTGGCGGCGTTATGGCCTTTGGCTTTTTGCTGTTTTTAATAGCTAAAGCTTACAAAAAGAGCAGAAACAAATAATCAAAAGTGCCTTAAATGGTTAAAGCTCAGAACTATTTTTTGTAATGGGTTCACTAACATTTCGCCTCTCTGGGACTTTTAAGGACTTATTAAACCGTCATTAAATATAAATATCATGAAAGACAGCTACCTAGAACGCTTCAAAAACATAAGCTCAGAAAACGAACTCAGCACCGACATGCAAAAAAGCCTGTGGCAAGATTACAAGGGCAACTGGGAAAGAGCTCACGAACTCGCTCAAAAGAAAGAAGGGCAGCGTGATTACGATAGAATTCACGCCTACCTCCACAGAAAAGAGGGAGACCGTTTTAATGCAGGCTGGTGGTACCGTCAGTTAAATCTCCCCTACCCAACCATTAGTTTAGACCAAGAATGGGAACAACTGGTAGAGGAATATAAATAACCAGAATCCGCCACTTTCTTAGCTAAGAACTGTTCAAATAATCTCTTAGAAGGCATTTGCCAAAATTCAGGGCGGACTTCTATTCAGCTTATACCTCTCTGGTAGTATTATCATTCATAATTTAAATCCAATTATAAGCTGTGCGATATTCCCTAAAAAGTAGTGCATTGGCTTCGGTATCTCCTTTAAACAGTTCCTTTTTGTAATCCCATTTTAATGGACGACCTAATTTCCATGAAATAAGGCCTAGGTGCATTGGCAAAGTCATTTCTCTAGCATAGGCCAAATTTGACTCTGGCTGCACTCTGTTTTTCACAGAATCTATGAAATTTTGCTGATGCCCTGGAGAACGCTCTAATGTTATAGGAATACTATCAATGTCTTTTAAAACGGTACCATCCAGTCTAATTTCTTTGCTGCCATAGTCACATAAAAGAGTTCCTTTAGTTCCCTCAAAATAGGCCCCAATATGCTTTCCTGCAGCACCTGGTACATCAGGAGCTTTAGAAGTCCATTGAATATCTAGTCCTTTAAATTTATAATCAATGCTGATTTCTAAAGGTGTATCTCCCACCCCTGGACTTACTATGCCTTTGGCATCAATAGATTTAAGTTTTTCGGGCGAAATACTCCACCACACTATATCCGCAATGTGACACCAAAAGTCTTGGAAAACACCGCCAGAGTAATCCATAAAATAGCGATAGGTAAAATGACACCTTTCTGGGAAATAGTCTCTTTCAGGGGCTGGTCCTTGCCACATATCCCAATTGAGCTCAGATGGTACTTTTTGATAAGATGCATTCTCTATCACAGGTGGCTCGCCTGCTTTCCACAGCCTTACTTTCTTTACTTTGCCTATGGCACCACCCTGAATTAATTCTACCACACGGTGGTAATTATCGCCAGCATGAATTTGATTACCTAACTGAAACACCTTCTTATTAGCATTCATAGATGCCAACATCATTTGACCTTCTTTTACCGTATAAGAAAGTGGTTTTTCGCCATACACATCTTTTCCTGCTTGAAACGCCATAATGGCTATTTGAGCATGCCAATGGTCTGGCGTAGCACAGGTAATAGCATCAATATCTTTTCTGTCTAAAATTCTTCGGAAGTCGTCATAGGTATCTACTTTTTGATTTGGTTTATGTCCTAAAAGAACATTTTTCGCTTTTGCCAAATGATTGCTATCCACATCACAGAGAGCCACAGTTTGCACCTCAGGGAGTTTGGTAAACCAGTTCAAATGATTTGTTCCCATGCCATTTACTCCAATGTGAGCTACTCTAACTTTATCGCTAGCCGAAGGTTTACCTATCAGGTCTGGAATGTAGTGAAAGGCAAAAGCCGATATAGCCGCTTTCTTGATAAAGCTTCTTCTTGAAGGTATTAGTGTCATGGTATAGGGTTGTTAGTGTTCTCTATAAATTTAAAACAAATAACAAGCGGAGCAATTAAGCTAGGAGAAAAACCCCGAAACAGTAGACGAAGTAGCCCTAAAAAAGTAAAACCCCAGAAAACTCTGGGGTATACATTATCATAACAGTTTAAGGAAATCTAAAATCTTATATAAATCAAGCGAAAGCTTCCGCTACGCCTTTATGTACTATTTCTCCGTTGACAATATTTAAACCTTTCTTTAATTCAAGGTTTTCTTCCGTAGCTTTTTGCCAGCCTTTGTTCGCCAATTCTAAAACATAAGGCAATGTGGCGTTTGTCAAAGCCAAAGTAGATGTATATGGTACTGCTCCTGGCATATTTGCTACGCAGTAGTGTACTATATCGTCAATAATAAAAGTGGGGTCTTCATGTGTGGTAGGTGTACATGTTTCAATACAACCGCCTTGGTCCACAGCCACATCTACCAGTACCGTTCCTGGTCTCATTTTCTTAAGCATTTCTCTTTTAATAAGACGAGGTGCTTTAGCTCCAGGAATTAATACGGCTCCTACTATCAAATCGGCCTCTTTAATCGCTAATTCTATATTATGTTGGTTAGACATCATGGTGGTAACATTGGCAGGCATTATGTCTGCTAAGTATCTCAATCTTTTAAGACTGATATCCATAATGATAACATTGGCTCCTAAGCCTGCTGCCATTTTAGCTGCTTGTGTACCTACTATACCACCACCTAAAACCAATACTTTTCCTCTTGGCGTTCCAGGAACACCACCTAGTAAAATCCCTTTACCTTTTAATGGTTTCTCTAAGTATTTGGCACCCTCCTGAATAGACATTCTTCCTGCTACCTCCGACATCGGAATTAACAAAGGCAAAGAACCGTCTGAACTTTCCACTGTTTCATAAGCCAAACAAACCGCCTTACTTTTAAGCATGGCTTTGGTTAAAGGCTCTGAACTTGCAAAATGGAAATAAGTGAATACTAATTGACCTTCTCTAACTAAATCATACTCCTGAGCAATTGGCTCTTTTACTTTCAGAATCATTTCCGCCTTGGCGTAAACGTCCTCAATAGTAGGAACTATTTCAGCTCCAACAGAAATATATTCTTTGTCTTCAAAACCACTTCCTGAGCCCGCATTAGATTGAATAAGAACTTTATGACCGAACTTTACAAGTTCAACAACACCAGCCGGAGTTATGGCTACTCTATTCTCATTATTCTTTATTTCTGCCGGAACTCCTATTAACATATTTGGTTTCTACTTTCGCGTAGTTAATTGGTAATTATATGATGAAGTGTAATTGTGCCACAAAGATAAGAGTGAAGAATTATTTTTTACATTATTGACACATTTAAGAATATTTTTATTTTTGTAAGACCTTTTGAAGAGTATTATTCTTTACAAAATCATTTTTCAATATCAAAACAGATGTTTTTTCTGACCTTATATGGACAATACCGACATAAAAATCTTAAAGCTTCTCCAAAAAAATGCTCAAATGACTTACAAGGAGATTGCAGAGGAAATAAACCTTACACAAACTCCAGTTTTTGACCGAATAAAAAGAATGGAAAATAGTGGTGTCATTGATAAGTATGTCACCATTCTAAATAGGAAAAAGGTAGGTACCTCGCTTACTGTTTTTAATCAGGTTACCATGATAACGCAGACCTTAGATATATCAAAAAAGTTTGATGAGGCCATAGCCAAATTACCTGAAGTGGTGGAATGTCATTTCGTTTCAGGGGGCTTCGACTATCTTTTGAAAATTATAGTACCAGACATGGAAACCTATCATAAGTTTCACCAGTTAAAGCTTTCTATTATACCCGGCGTGTCTTTGATAAATAGTTATTTCGTCATGTCGGAGGTTAAAAATACTACGGAGATTCCTCTTTGATAGTATTAATCACGTATTGAAATTAGTAAGGAGGCTTTACTTTTTTGAGAGAAAAGCTTTTGACTTTAGTATAAACTCAGCCTTAGTTTCGCCTTCATGTGCTCCATGAGATACATTGGGCAATATCCAAAGGTCAGATTTTGGTAGATTATTTTTAACACGAACCACTTCTTCCAAATCCATGCCTTCATCATCATCGCCTATCATGATTAAAACTTCAGGCTGTATTTTTTGCAGTTCTTCATCACTTAACTCAACGGAATAGTTTTTAAACTGCTGCATCATGCCTTTTACTTGTTCATCTCCTTCATGGGATGTTTTTAGCCAAGGAAATTCAGCTCGATTCTCAAATTTAAATGCTTCTAAATATTCCGGAAAGTCATTGATAGTCCATGTTCCTACTGCACCTATGGTAATCATAGATTCTATGAGCGATGGATTTAATAAAGCCAGCTGATAAAGAACATCGCCACCAAAACTAAAACCTATGGCTTTGATTTTATCTAATTTCAAATATTGAATTAAGCCGTTTAAGTCTTGAGCTACGGACTTTATAGACAAGTCTTCTTTAAAAGGCTCAGACTTTCCGTGACCGGTTAAATCAATTAAGTAGACTTCATATTCCTTTTCATATTCTTTGACATAGGCTTTCCATGATTTGGAAGATTGCGTGTAACCATGCAACAGAACTAAAGGCTGCCCCTTCCCATAAACTTCATAGTACAGTTTTTTGCCATTGACTAAAACAGACTCAGCTTTGCTAGGCGTTTGGCATAAAACAGTAATTGAACTTAAAAGAAAGATAAAAACTGCAGCAAAACTTTTCATAAAATGGACTTCCGTAAGTTTACTTCAAGAAAAGTATTTTCTCACCAGCGTCTATCCTTGCTTCTACATCGTTTTCTGATGGTGGCACAGGGCACACAAAACTCATATTGTAAACACAGTAAAAGTTATGAGCTTCGTTGAAGTCAATCATTAACTTATTGTTACTCGTTTTCTCTACATTAATGTATCTACCTCCACCGTAGGTTTCATCACCATTGGTCCCGTCTGTAAAAGGTAACAAATAATGCTCTCCTTCATCAAATAACATCAAACGGTATTCTTTGTCTTCAATTGTAAAAATAGCGTAACCAGCCATTTTAATAGGAGAAATACTCTGGTCCGTCATTACCATAGGGAAAGTTTCTTCTGATGGGCTCGACTCAAAGTCTACAAACATCTTCCACTTTTCTTTTGGGTCAAAGTACCTAAAGTCATTGAAATTTGAGATTTCAGCTACAGGCGATTGCTCCATTTTGAGCATATTATTTTTGTAAGCCTCACGGCTCGCAAGTGTTTCTGAAGCAAAATCTTGCTGATTCATGGTCAAAGAATAGATAGCCGCCGAAACGAAAATCACACCTATTACCCACTTCACATATTTGTTTTTAAACATAATTCTAAACTTTTGGGCAAAATTACGCATTATACCTTTTTAATTTGCGTTTTCATATCGTTAGTATTTATCAAAATTATGTTCACAGGAATAGTTGAGAATCAAGCAAAGCTTGTAAGTATTAGTCAGCAAGGCAGTAATAAGACTTTTAAGCTGGAAAGCGAGGTTGCCACAGAGTTAAAAGTAGACCAAAGTGTTTCTCATAATGGTGTATGTTTGACCGTTGAAAAAACGGAAGGTAGCTTTTATGAGGTTACGGCTATTGAAGAAACTTTAGTTAAAACCAACCTAGGTGAGCTCAAAGTTGGAGCTACCCTTAATTTAGAAAGATGCCTAGCGGCCAATGGTCGTTTTGATGGGCACATAGTTCAAGGCCATGTGGACCAAACAGGAAAACTGGTTTCTGTTGAGAATAAAGACGGCAGTTATATTCTTACATTTTCTTATGATGAAACATCAGGAAATATTACCGTGGAAAAAGGCTCTATCTGTATAAATGGTGTTAGTTTAACAGTTTTTAACTCTACTGATAATTCATTCTCTGTAGCTTTGATACCATATACATGGAACCATACCAATTTGGGTAAACTGAACGTTGGAGACTCTGTGAACTTAGAATTTGACATTTTGGGTAAATACATGCAGAAAATCTTAAGTAAAACCGCCAATACACTTTCTTAAAAAAATATCGTTAAACAAAAGATAGGCTTGTTATTTGAACTCAAAAGCCATTATTTTGTTTTGAAACTAAATCAGTTATATGCCAAAGCTTAGCACGGGTTCTAAAACCGACATCATGATACATTTAGGTATCATTGTCACTGCCGGTCTTGTACTCTTTTTCGCGTTCTTCTTTCTATACCTTCCATGGACTACCAACCATAATGAGGAAATAGAGGTACCTAATCTAAAGGGTTTGACCTTACAGGAAACAGAAGATGTTTTAGATGCTCGTAATTTGACCTATGAAATTTCGGACTCTACTTATGTAAATGGCTTGAAGCCACTCACTGTTTTTTCTCAATACCCTAAAGAGAACTCTGGTGTAAAAGATGGTAGAAAAATATTTTTAACCGTAGTTTCAGACAAGGCTCCTAAAATTCAGGTACCAAACGTAATAGGTCGAAGCGAAAACTCCGCTAAAAACCTACTTTCTAGCATCGGCTTTTTATTAACTGCTACGGAGTTTATTCCAGCTATTGAAAAAAACACCGTTCTTAAATTAAAGCAAGACGGAAAAGAATTGGCCGTAGGCAGCACCATAAGAAAAGGAACTAAAATCACCTTAGTGGTGGGAGATGGTTACGGAAACACTACCGTTAGTGTTCCGGAATTGACAGGTTTATCATACGATGAAGCAGATATTTTAATAAACGGCTCTTCATTAAATATAGGAAGCATTTTATACGATAACTCTAGCGACTTACCAGACGGTACGGTAGTGCGTCAAAGACCAAATGCGGGCGTAAACCTAAGAACGGGTGATGCTGTAAACATTTGGTTAGCTGGAGACTCTGGACAAGATTTAAATTAAAAATATATCATGGACGATAATAACGACATAAGCGTAGAGGAGCTAAAAGCTCTCATAGAATCAGGAGAATCTTTCAATTTTTACGATGTTAGAAATACTGACGAATACGAGGAAGACAATTTAGGTGCAAAACTTATTCCTTTAGGCGAGTTGCCACACAGAATTGATGAATTGGAATCAATTAAAGGTGAGCACATTTATATTCACTGCAGAAGTGGTGCTAGAAGCGGCAGAGCAAAACAATACCTAGAAATGGAAGGTTTTGAAAATGTGCATAATGTATTAGGCGGCATATTAGCCTACAGAGAGCTTTAAAAGCTACTTCTTATCTTTACTGTCTAGAACGATGGTCATTGGGCCATCGTTTACTAGACTTACTTTCATATCTGCCCCAAATTCTCCAGAGGGCACCTCTTTTCCTAAGCCAAAGCTCAATAAACTTAATACTTTTTCATAAAGCGGAATGGCTTTCTCTGGCCTAGCTGCATTTATAAAAGAAGGTCTGTTTCCTTTTTTGGTAGAAGCCTGAAGGCTAAATTGGCTTATCAAAAGCACATCTCCCCCAGCCTGTTTAATATCGAGATTCAGTTTATCATCGGCATCAGAGAAAATCCTAAGTCCAATAATTTTCTTACAAATCCATTCGACATCTTCTTCCTGGTCATCATGTGACACACCTAAAAGCACCATAAAACCAAGGCCAATTTCACCTTTTATGTTATCATCAATTTTAACGGATGCTTCGGAAACTCGTTGGACTACTGCAATCATCTCTAAATATCTACAAAAGCCAGTTGGCTATTAAAAAGTATGTTCCAATTCCTACCAAATCATTGGCAGTAGTGATAAAAGGTCCTGATGCCACTGCAGGGTTTATCCCGAGTTTATCAAGCATTAATGGGGTAACGGTACCCATAAAAGAAGCTAAGAAAACAACAGCGAACAGGGCCAAACACACCACTAAAAACAACTGTGACTCTCCAATCACAAAAAGGTAGACACCAGCCAGAATCCCGATTACAAAGCCATTAATTAAGGCCACCTGAGCTATCTTGAGCAATCTTTCAAGTAAAGTAAGGCTCATTGCAGATTTTTCGGCAAGACTCTGAACAATTAAAGAAGAGGTCTGAATACCAACATTTCCGCCGGTAGAACCCATAATAGGTATAAACAAAGCCAAAGCCGTAACTCTAGCCAACTGTGATTCAAATCCTTTTATAACCGTGGCCGCCATAAGGCTACCTAAAACACCAACCACCAACCAAGGCAATCTAGATTTAGCAAGCTTCCAAACCGTATCATCTTCTTCTACCTCGCCTGTAATACCCGTTACTGCTTGGAAATCTTCTTCTGCTCTTTCTGTAATAAAATCGACCACGTCATCAATGGTGATTCTTCCTAACAAACGGCCAATGGCATTTACTACAGGAAGAGCCTCCAAGTCATAACGCTGCATAAGTTCTGCAACTTCTTCTCCTGGTAATGTAGTATCCACAGAAACTATATCTTCTTTAACCAAATTACCTATTTTGGTATTTTTTCTGGCAAGAACAATATCCTTTAAAGAGACAATTCCTTTCAGGCAATTATCTTCGTCTACCACATAAACCGCGTAAACTTTATCTACCGATTCTAACTGATTTCTTATTTCTTCTATACACTCAGAAACGTTCTGTGTTTCATAGACTTTAATAAGCTCTTTCTGCATCAAACCACCCGCTACATCTTCTGGATAGTGAAGCAAATCTAATATAAATCGAGCATGCTCTCTGTCTTCTAAAAGTGCAATTACCTTTTCCCTAACTTCGATAGATTGTTCATTCAAAAAATCCACAGCATCATCAGAGTCAAATAGATTGACATAGGTGGCTATTTCTTCAATAGTAAATTGCTCGGCAACAAACCTTTTCCTGTCATCTGAATCTATACTGGAAAGTACATCAGCACCTTTCTCCGTATCCAGATACTGCATGACATAATGAGCCTCTTCCCCACTCAATTCATAAAGAATGGAGGCTATATCGGCAGGAAAAAGCTCAGATAATTCATCTTTGATAAATACCTCAGACTTACTTTCAATGCCGGCCTTAATGTTGTCTACGAATTCGTTAGTTAATTCAAAGTTCATATTAGTTCGCCGATTTTGCACAAAGGTAATAAAAGGAGACTGTAAAGAATGCTTGTTGGCTTTATCAAAAAGTAAACTAAAAAAGGCATTGTAAGTTTTTATTTAAAATGAAGTAAATAGCGTTAAAAAAAGACAATTTATTGGCTTATTATGATTATACTCATATTACTTTACTCGCCCATATCATAGTGTTTATCCAAGATTACTGACAAATTGCAATTATAATTTAACTATTTGAAAATGAAAAAGTTAGCATTCCCATTCCTAATCATTCTGTTGGCAGGATGCATGGCTCAGAAGCCAGTAGCTGTAGTACCCACAAATTATGACATTAGCGACAATCTAGACTTAGAAGCTGTAGCTTCCATATTTGGAGAGTCCAGAGATTTAGAAGATTTTGAGTATCGACTGAACGACCCTAAATCTAAAATATCTAATCTGGATTTAAATGAGGATGGATATGTAGATTACCTACGTGTGATAGAATCAGTGGAAAGAGGCATACATATCGTTGGTATTCAAGCAGTACTTGGCAATGATTTATTTCAAGATGTAGCCACCATTGACGTGGAAAAAGACACCTATAATAAGCCACAAGTTCAGTTTATAGGTCATCCGTATTTTTATGGCCCAAATTATATCATACAGCCTCTTTATTATCATTCCCCTTTAATTTTTAATTCTTTTTGGGGACCATCTTATGTAACATGGCAGTCTCCTTACTATTATGGCTACTACCCAAGTTATTATAACTACTGGAGACCATACCCTGTGCATCAATACATAACACATGTACATGTTTATAGAAATGAAAATAACACCTACAAGTATGTTCCTGAGAGACGAAGCACTAGCGTTACTCCATTAATTAGAGACAACAGAAGAAATGATTATGTTTCTAAAAAGCCAACGCAAACGTTCGAAACCAGAAATAGGGTAACAGGCAATAAACAAGACTTAGAACTTAAAAGAAATACAAGTAATACCAGAACATCAGAAAAAGCTGTTCCCCGAGATAGGACAAGTAATACTGATAGAAGTTCAAGACCTACCGCAAATCCTACTCCAAGTACGAGACAGCCTACAAACACGCCAAGTACAAGACAACCAACAAGCACACCAAGCACTAGAAAACCAACAAGCACTCCAAGTACTAGAGAACCAGCAAAGACTACGCCCCAGCCCAGGAGTAATACCAAAGAATCTGGTAGAGATTAATGTACCCATTCTATACACCGGAAATACTTAAAATCGGAATGATTTTTTGATAAGCAATATTTGAGGTGGAACTACTTTTCGCGAAGAATGTATTTGGCGATAAGATATTAAGGTGGTTGCCAAAACTAAAGCAGAGGCTTTTGTAGAAGAGTTTCCCATACCAAACAGCATGCTAGACAATTTGCATAAGGATGGTTTTAAAATTTAAGTGAAAGATAAAAACAACATCATGGAATTAGTTATAGGAATAGATATTGGCGGTACTAAAACTAAAATAGGCTTAGTAGATAAAGAAGGAAAATGTTTGGAAGACACTTTTTTCAGAACAAAAGAATACCCCGACATTGATGATTATTTGGACAAAATAGTCTCTACAGTAGAAGAACTTAAAGATAAATTTAATTTCGCAAAAATCTTGGGTTGCGGCATAGGTGCACCAAATGCATCCAGCAAAAATGGGACAATAGAAAATGCCTCCAATTTAGTATGGAAAGGCACGGTACCCATTTTAAAAAAACTAAATGAACGTATGCCCATGCCCATGAGAATCATGAATGATGCCAGTGTGGCGGCATTGGGCGAAATGCTCTTTGGAAATGCTAAAGGCATGTCAGATTTCATTGTGATAACACTCGGTACAGGATTTGGCTCTGGTATAGTGGCAAATGGCAAATTGATAGACGGCTTTGATGGTTTCGCAGGAGAATTAGGTCACATTGATATGACCTTGGGAGATGGACGGATTACTGGCCTAGGTGTTAAAGGTGGCTTAGAAGCCTATGTTTCTGCCACAGGCTTAAAGCGAACCATTATGTACATGCAAAGCAAATACATAGACGAAAGCAGGTTCAGGTCAATTGCTTATAACGATTTACATGGTGAAGACATTACCAAAGCAGCTGAAGAAGGTGACCCAATAGCTTTGAAAGCCTTTGATTATACCGCCAAAATTCTGGGTATTGCCCTGGCCAATTTCACCGCCTTTACCCAACCTGAGGCCTTCTTTTTACTGGGAGGACTTGTCAATAGCGGTAAATGGATATTAGACCCACTACACACTTATTTTGAGGAACATTTACTAGAGGTCTATAAAGGAAAAGTGAAATTATTAAGCTCTGGTATGGAGGGCAAAACTGCTGCTATTGCAGGTGCTGCTTCTTTGATTTGGGAAAATCATACAGATGAATATTAAATTTAAAGAATTATGAATTATTGCTTTAGTAAAGTTTTAGAAGGGAAGAGTTTTGATGAAGCCATTGCGGCTATTACTTCAGAACTAAAAAAGGAAGGTTTTGGTATCTTAAATGAAATTGACCTACAAGCAACCTTGAAGAACAAGATTGATGTAGATTTCAAAAAGTATAAAATCTTAGGAGCTTGCAATCCAAGTTTTGCTCACAAAGCACTATTAGCCGAAGATAAAATCGGACTTTTTCTACCATGTAATATCATTGTGGAGGAGCATGAAAATGGGGAAGTTGAGGTTTCGGCTATAGACCCAATGGCATCTATGAGCAGCGTAGAAAATGAAACTTTGGCTGCCCTAGCAGAAGAAGTTCAATCAAAGCTAAAAACAGTTATTGAAAACCTGAAATAGAGCGAAAGTGCCTTAAAGAGATGACAGCCGTTTCAAGCCGCTGCCATCTCTTATTTTATAATATTTCCTTTAGGTACTTTAACTCACTCTTGGTAGTATCTACTATTTCGGCAAATTTGCCATTCACCATTAGTTTGGTCATGGATTTCGCAAAACCTTTTATCTGTTCAAAATTCAAGGTAGGAGGCATTGCCAATGCATTTGGGTCTGTGAAAATATTGATAATAGCAGGTCCATCATGGTTTAGCCCATTTAAGATAGCTGCTTCTACATCTTTGGACTCCTTAGCCTCCCATGCTGCTATGTTCATGGATTCTGCCAATTTTACAAAATCAGGATTTACCATATCTGTTTGCCAGTCCATATAACCTTCCACCCTCATCTCTAGTTTTACCATACCTAGCGAGCGATTATTAAAAATGATAATTTTAACTGGAATTTGATATTGACTAATAGTCATTAAATCTCCCAAAAGCATGGAAATACCACCATCGCCACAGAAGGCTATCACCTGCCGCTTTGGGTACGAAAGTCCTGCTCCTATGGCCATAGGCATAGCATTCGCCATGGAACCATGATTGAAAGAACCAGTCAAATAACGATTTCTACCCGCTTTTAAATATCGAGCTGCCCACACGGCACTCATCCCCGTGTCTACTGTAAATATGGCATCGTCGGACGCTAGTTTATCTACCACATGGGCAACATATTCGGGGTGAATATGCTTTTCTGCCCCCTTCTCTTCTACATAACCATCATATATAGTTTCAATTTCTTGATGTAGCGAACGCATTTTGTCCAGGAATTCGGTAGAAGTTTTTGTCACAACCATCGGTATCAACTCTTGAAGTGTTGATTTAATATCACCACAGTAGCCAAAATCTACTTTAGCCCTACGCCCTAACCGCTCAGGTTTGGTGTCTATCTGAATAATCTTGCATTTTTCGGGCAGAAACTCACTGTAAGGGAAATCGGTACCCAACATCAGCAAAACATCTGCTTCATGCATAGCTTCAAAACCTGATTTGTTACCCAAAAGTCCATTTAAGCCAACTGCATAAGGATTTCCAGTACGTTCAAAGAAGATTTTTCCTCTAAAACTATAGCCTAAAGGAGATTTGAGTAAGCCTGCCAATTGCATAACTTCATCTACCGCATCACGACATCCGTGTCCGCAGAACAGCATCACTTTTTCATTGGCATTGATAATGTTTGCCAGCTCTAGCAGGTTTTCTTTGCTTGGCGTAATTCTTGGCTCTGTATAAAAAATATTATTAGCCGAATGCACATCTTCTAAGTCTGCTGCAGCTACATCACCAGGAAGCCCGAGAACAGCCACACCTTTTTTACTAATTGCGTGTTGAATGGCAGTTTGTATCCCATTTATGGCTTGTTTTGGCGTATTGGCTTGAAAAACATATTTAGAACAATCTTGAAACAACAGTTCAGGTTTTGTCTCTTGAAAATTTTCTAGTCCCATTTTTTCCGTGTGGATGGTGGAAGCTATGGCAATGACAGGATTCCCTGCTTTATTGGCATCATATAGCCCATTTACTAGATGAACATGGCCTGGTCCGCTACTTCCCATACAGCATCCTATACCATTTAACTCTGCTTCCATGGATGCAGCATAAGCACCAGCTTCCTCATGCCTCACATGTATCCATTGGAGTCTGCCGTCTCTTCTAACGGCGTCATTAACTGGATTAAGACTGTCGCCAGTTACGGCATAAACTCTCTTAACCCCTGCTTCTACCAGCATTTCTACTATTTTATCGGATACGTTTTTTGACATGACTTGCTTATGTTTAATTTATTTATTGTGCAAAAATGGATTTATTGACCTTTCTATATTTCATCAAGAACGGACCGCCTTTGCTATCGGAACATCTCCACTTATAATTTCAAAAATCTGGTTTTGTCTCACATCTCCATCTAAGGCTTCCACTAATGTTTCAGCCACATCTTCTCTTGAAATACTTCCTCTAGTTTTTATTTTTTCGTCTAGTTGAATTTTGCCTGTAGCATCGCCGTTTGTCAATTGACCTGGTCTTACAATGCTATAATTCAGCCCACTTTTTAGCAAATGGGCATCTGCATTTTGCTTGGCTTTTAAATACTCTTGAAGGTTATCGCTTTGCTCAGGATTGTCCGCTCCCATCGAGCTCAACATCACAAATTTTTGAACACCTGCCTGCTTGGCGGCATCTGTTAGTTTTTTGGCTCCTTCCTGATCTACAGCAATCACATTCCCTCCTTTTGAGCCTGCGGCAAAAACCACTTTATCTACGTTTATTAAAGCGTGATTCAAATCATTCTCTAAATCAGCAAGTACCGCCTTTACACCTTGATTTTCAAAATAGTCTTTTTGGTCTTGTTTTCTTACCATGGCCACAGGCTGATAAGTATCTGAGTTTTTCAATAAGTTGACAATACTTCTCCCAGTGCTACCATTGGCACCTGCTACTAATACATTCTTTAAATTATTCATGCTTTTTCAGTTTATTTAGTTTCAATATTTATTATTTCAATTCTAGACGATTAGCCTTATTCCCTCTGCTATTGGCACCTACTCGTTTTCATATAGAGGCCTAAAAGACTGTTCCTTATCAAAAAGCTTTTTAATTACTTTGTTTAAAAAGAGAAAATGAAAACTAACAATTATTTACAGCATTTTCTCTAAGGACAAAAAGAAGTTCAAACACCTAACAATCAACACTTAAAGCGAGAGAAACTTAGCTTAACAGAGAACTAAAATCTTTAAGTTTCAGAGCATTAACTTTAGTAGTTAAAATTTGACCAGTGTAGAATCTATTCATCAATTGCTTTCAAACCATATATGAAATTCATAAATCTGAGAAAGCACAACACTCTTATAACGAACAAAGTACCGCAACACCGATATGAAGAATAAAAAATAGCCTACTCCACAAACTTTTAGACCGTAGAATAATAGTCACAGGAAAATTCAGAGAAGCAAACATCTTAAACATCTGAAAAGTGGAATAAAAAGTTAGCTTCACTTTCAAGTACTAAGCGTTTAAACTTTTCCACGACCAAATTAGTAACGGGCTTCCTTATCCCAGCTTACTACAATCACTTGATAATCTATTACACATAACTTACCCTAACCACTTAAAAAGTATAAGAAATCTATCAAATATGTGGTTATACCCCCTACCAAAATTACCGCTAATTAAAGCCAAGCAGAAGTTCATTTTATCATTGACTAGAAAGAAGAATTTGCTTTCATATAAGAATATTTCAAAAGAGCCATTAAATAAACATATTTGATTAAGTTTATATATTGCGGCAGATAGTTTAGAAGAAAGTCAATCAATACCTTGAAAGAAATAATAAATAAATACAAGTTAGACACCGATTTAACCTTATGGTTAGAAATGATAAATGGCAGCGAATCTGCCTTTTCTGAACTATTTGAGCTTTATAACAAGACACTGGTAAACTATGTACATTCCTTTGTTAAAGATAAGTCTATGGCACAAGATTGTGTTCAAGACGTATTTATGGATGTATGGATTTACCGCAAAAAACTACAAAGTACAGTTCCGGTGAAAGCTTATCTATTAAGTGCCGCTCGGAAGAGGTTAGCTCGAAAATTAGAGCGAGACCGCATTTTCTTTAAAAGTACTAATACCGACAACATTGAGTTTGCTTTAGACTTTACTATTGAATACAAGATTATTGCTGATGAGCAACAGCTAGCTCAGGCTTCAAAATTAAATGAAATCTTAAATAAACTGCCAGCTCGACAAAAAGAGGCTATCTATCTTAGGTATTTCCAGGGCCTTAATCCACAACAGATTTCAGAAATACTTGAAGTTAACTATCAGTCGGTTAACAATCTTATCCACAGAGCAGTAGTTCATATCAAAAGCCAGTGGGGAACTGATTTTTCACTTCTACTTCTTCTGATTTCGGGCAATATTTAAGTTTTTTCTAAAAATATTTACACAAAAGTGAGTATCAGCTCAAATGTCTGTCCTTTATGTATTTGAAAGGAATAGATAATTTGAATGCAGAAAAGAGATAACTATAATAAAATTGAAGACTTTTTAGAAGATTCTTCTTTCAGGCGATGGATATTAAATCAAGACGATATTCAGAACTGGGAAGAGTGGTGCCTAGAAAGTCCTAAGCGAGCTAAACTCGTAGAAGAGGCACGCCTGTTCTTAATTGCTTTAGGGGTAGATGAACTTAAAATAAGCCATGAAGAAATACAAGCATCTTTGGCCGAAACTAGAAACAAGATATTATTACATGAAATAAATGCTCAAAAAACAAATGCATTTTGGACGAAGGGCTGGTTTAGAGCAGCAGCAGTTTTATTAGTTTCCTTTTCCTTATACTTCCTCTATGATTTGAATCAAAAAAGCAATTTAGCGGTCAACTATGAGAAATTAGTTGAAAAAGATAATGAAGGCTTAATAGAACAAACTAATAATAGTCCTGAACCTCAGGTGATTTCCCTTTCAGATGGAAGCTCTGTATTGCTCCAACCTAAAAGTAAGCTCAGCTACCCTAAAAAGAATAGCGGAAATGTTAGAAAAGTTTTTCTAAGCGGAGAGGCGTTTTTTGAAATTAAGAAAGACCCCTCAAAACCGTTCCTCGTATACGCCAATGAGTTAGTGACTACAGTTTTAGGAACAAGCTTTCGTGTGAAGGCTTATGAAGGTGATGCTAATGTGGAAGTATTGGTTAAAACAGGGAAAGTTCATGTAAGCCAAAACGAGACCATTTCTAAGAAACCAATGCTCCCTATAGATTTATTACCAAACGAAAGTATTATCTATAACAGAAAGAAAGTGGCGTTTGGGAATGTTCAAACTTTAGATTTGACCCTAAAACCAATAGAAAAGGAATCAGAGAAAATTGAAAACCTAAGCTTTGAGTTTGAAGATGTACCCGTCTCGCAGATTTTTGAAACAATAGAAAAGGCCTATTCCGTGGAAATTAAGTACCCTAAAAGCATGCTGAAGAATTGCTATTTAACTAGCTCTTTGAGCGACCAACCTTTAACAGAAAAGCTCAATATCATTTGCGAAAGCTTAGGAAACAACACTCGATTTGAACTAAATAATAACGAAATAATTATAAAGTCTAATGGCTGTAATTGAAATAAATATGCCTATGAAATAAAAAAAAGCGTCGCAAACGCGACGCCCCTTCCTGTTGAAATCCATTGCACTGGATTTTAACGATTTAGCCTTATGTAAAACCAGTAAAAGTATTTACCAAAACCAATCAAAAGTATGAAAATTACCTTTATTAATCAACGATTAATCTTTCGGATCGTGAAATCAACCCTAATACAATTATTTCTAACATTGCTCTTCACTAGCTCCACTTGGGCCACCAGTGTTAATGGGCAAGATATGTTAGACAGAAAAGTGACAATCACCCTAAAAGAGGCAACACTTTCTGATGCTTTGCATGAAATTGAAGAAAAGACCGATGTTAAGTTCTCTTATAATTCGAGAATGTCCGAATTGAATAAAAGAATCAATCTTAGGGCTGAAGATGAAACCCTTTCTTCTGTACTTACTAAAACACTAAAACCTTTGGGGGTTTCTTTTGTCCTGATAAGTAACCGCATTGTACTACGCAAAATATCAACGGGGGGAGCTAAACCCAACACCTCCTTTGGCGTCAATAATTATACGCTTCCTGAAAAAATCTTACAAACTGTATCTGGTACGGTAAAAGATAATAATGGAGAAACTTTACCAGGAGTTAGTATAGTAGTAAAAGGTACCACAAACGGAACCACTACAAACATTGATGGAAGTTTTACCCTTAATGTACCCACCAAAAGCTCTATACTTGTTTTTAGCTTTGTGGGATATTTAGCCCAAGAAATTACCGTGGGTAATCAATCACAAATAAATGTAAATCTAGAGCTTGACACACAAGCTCTGGAAGAAGTGGTGGTAGTAGGATATGGTACTGCGAAAAAGAAAGACTTAACAGGTGCTGTATCAAGTGTAAACATTGAAGATACAAGACTACAACCTAATACCAATGCTTCCCAGATTTTGAGAGGTACCACTGCCGGAGTTCAAGTAATAGATAACGGAAGACCAGGGGAAGCAGGAAGTATTAGAATCAGAGGGATTAACTCTATCTCTGCTAGTACGGCTCCTCTAATAATTTTAGATGGGATTATATATGCTGGAGGAAGCTTATCAGATATTAATCCGAATGACATTGAATCTATTGATATTTTAAAAGACGCTAGTTCTACGGCTATTTACGGCTCCTTGGCAGCTAATGGTGTCATAGAAATCACCACGAAAAAAGGGAAATCTGGGAAGCCTAAATTCTCATTAAACACTTACATGGGTGCCTCAGATTATGCATATTTACCAAATTATTTGAGTCCTGAACAGTATTTGGCGGCACGTAAAGATGCCGAAATTGCAGAAGGTGGTTCCTTACCCTTTTCCGTAATTGAATTGGCAAATATTGCGGCTGGAAGAAGCATTAATCCTTTTGATGAAATTAAACAGGCTGCACCAATGTCTAATTACCAGCTAAGCGTGTCTGGAAAAACCGATAAAGTAAACTACTTTTTCTCAGGAGCTTTAACTGGCTCAAAATCACCCGTCAAAGGAGACAATTTCTCTAGATTATCTAGTAGATTAAACCTGGGAGTTCAAGCTACAGATTGGCTGAAAATTGGCATTAATTCTGGTTTTTCTTCAAAAGATAATTCTGGAGTGAGAGCTACTTTAGAAAGCACCTCATACCTGAGTCCTTATGCTAGTCTGTTTTTAGAAGATGGTGTATCTCCTAATCCACTTCCTCAAAACTGGGGGTTGGTGTCAAATCCTCTTTTGGGAACACTCTTAGATGACAATAAATCTATAGCAAACATTCTATTTTCTAATGCCTACGCCGATATTAGTATATGGCAAGGTTTATCATACAAAATGAATGTAGGATACACCCGTACCCATTCAAAGGTATTTAATTACACTCCATCTTATCAACCTTTAAATAGACTAGGTTCTGGGTCAAAACAGCATGGCGAAAGTCAAAATTTCACCCTTGAGAACATTGTCAAATACAAACAAAAAATAGCCGAGAATCATAATCTTGATTTGACATTACTATATGGGGTTTATGAATTGAATAATCAACTATCTTTTTTATCTAGTAGAAACATCTTTAATGATGCCTTAGGCTATAATGCTTTGGAGATTGGAGAAGGATTTGTGATTAATGCCAATGCTTCGCAAAACAGGCAAATTTCAAATATGGCTAGGCTTGGATATAATATAGCCAGTAAGTATTTCTTAACATTAAGTATGCGTAGAGATGGCTACTCGGCTTTTGGTGAAGGTAAAAAGTATGGTACGTTTCCTGCGGCAGCGGTTAGTTGGAATATAAGTGATGAACCCTTTTTCAATAATGTAGGACTAATTGATTTCCTTAAACTTAGAGCTTCATGGGGGAGAAATGGAAACAGAGGTGTGCGTGAATACTCTTCTTTAAGCCAAGTAGGCCAAAATAATTATGTATTTGGAGATGGTTCGGCCACATCTATAGGCCTAAGCACTACTACATTGGCAAATCCAAATCTGGGATGGGAAACTACAGAAAGTTTCAACCTTGGAGTGGATATAGAAGCCTTATCAGAAAGAGTAAGTGCCTCGCTAAACTTTTATTCATCAAATACCTACAACCTACTTCTTAATCAGACTATTCCTAACACCAATGGTTTTGAGAAATTTCTAAGAAACATAGGAGAAACAAAGAATACAGGTTTTGAGCTTGATTTAAAAACACTCAATATCCAAAGGGGAAGCTTTACTTGGAATACTAATTTAGCCTTTTCTCTTAATCGAAATAAGATTCTCAAGCTTACAGGTAGAGATATTGACTTAGACGGGATAGAGGATGACGACATCGCAAGTGGATGGTTTATTGGCTATCCTCTTGGCTCTAACTTTGATTACGTTTTTGATGAAATATTCCAAGAAGGTGACGACTTATCATTAATACCAGGAGCTCAGATGGGGGATATTAAATTTAAAGACATTAGCGGCCCAAATGGAGAACCTGATGGTAAAATCACCCCTGATGATAGAATGGTAATTAATGATGATCAGGCTAAGTTTAATATGGGTATTACTAATATTTTCAACTACAAAAACTTCAGTCTTTCTGTGGCATTAAATATTAGAGAAGGTGGATATAGTTCTAACACACTGACTAATCCTGGGTCAAACTTTTTTGACCAAGCTAACTTCTTGAACACGCCATACTGGACTTCGTCAAACCCGATTGATACACATCCAAGAATAAATTATCGCAACCCTCTGGCATATGGTTTTTATCAAGAGAGAAGCTTTATGAGACTGCAAGATGTATCATTGTCATATAACATACCTGAAGAATGGATCAGCAAGCTGAAGATTTCAAGCTTACAGGTGTACGCAAGTGGAAAAAACCTACATACCTGGACAAAATGGGAAGGATGGGACCCTGAATTTGGTGGAGGTAGAAGAAACCCATACGAGAACGGCCCTTTATTAAAAACCTTTGTAGGAGGTATTAATGTCTCATTTTAAAAAAGAATAAGCATGAAAAATATAATTAATAGATTAACGATTTTTATACTTTGTTTACTTTTTACCACAGCCTGTGAAGACGACTTCCTCAAAGAAGTGCCCTTAGACAGGTTTAGCCCAGAAAACTTATTGACCAATGAGGCCGGATTTGATGCGGCAGTGGTAGCTCTTTACGAGGGTGCTAGAAATGAGCACATTATTGCTTCTGACATCTTTGAGTATATGACAGTAGGTACAGACCAAACGCAATGGGGACGTAATGATTCAAGAGGAAATAAGGACTATAGTTTGTTGAATTCAAACTTAAATGCTACCATAGTTTATTGGGATTGGGCATATAAGCAAATGATAGTCCGCTCAAATCTAATTCTGGAAAACATAGATAATCCAGATATAAGTATTTCCAACGAAACAAGAGATAACATCAAAGGCCAAGCTTTGTTTTTTAGAGCATATACCTATAATTTTCTTGCCAACATTTATGGGGATGTACCCATTGTAGAAGACAGAATTACAGAGCCTAAATTTGATTTTATACGTAATTCAAGAGCGGAGGTTCTTGGTTTCTCAGCTAAAGATTTAGAAGCTGCTGTGTCACTTTTACCTACAGAAGTAAACGATGGAAGAATACCACGAGCCGCTGCTTTTCACCTTTTAAGTGAGGTTTATATTTCTTTAGGAATGGAAACTAGTGATGCTTCTTATTATGACAAATCTATAAATGCTGCTAGTAAGGTTATTAGCAAAGAAGCCGGTGATTATGAGATTATGACAAACCGTTTTGGACCTGCGGCAAATAGCCCAGGCGACGTTTTCTCTGATGTTTTTGCTGCTGGACAAATCAATAGATCCTCAGGCAACAAAGAAGTACTTTGGGCTTGGCAATTTGAAAGTACCACTTTAGGTGGTGGATTTTCGGTCAAAACTGCCAATAATAGTATTCGCTACTGGGCACCGGAATACGATAGGCTTCAAACGCCAAACGAAGTTATCAATCAGTCTTCAGATAGCTTGGGAAGAGGTATTGGTGTTAACTCACCTACAAACTATGCCAAGTATGAAGTGTGGGCCCTAGATCCTGAAGATATGAGAAACTCCTCCTTCAATATCAGACGTACGTTTTATTATAATAATCCAGCAGATACCGAATACTATGGAAAACCCGTGCTAACAAAAATTGGTGCTAATCAAAAGCTGTATGTTACTAAATCTGATGGGACATTAACCGATATTACCGTTGATACTTTAAGACAATATTATCCATATTTTAGAAAAATTGAAGGCCCTGCAATGAATGGAAATATACTTTCAGGGAACACATCAAAAGATTTTAGCAGAATGAGGGTGGCAGAAACCTATTTACTCCGTGCTGAAGCTTATTTCAGAAAAGGTGATTTAGCCAATGCTGCCAAAGATATCAATGTGGTAAGAGCGAGAGCCGAAGCTTCACAAATAAGTAGTTCAGATGTTACCGAAGACTTTATTTTAGATGAGCGTACACGTGAATTAATAGTAGAAGAGCCACGCCTGCGTACGCTTATCCGCATGGGCAGGTTGGTGGATAGGGTTAGAAAATACAATTCAGCTCCTTCAGTACCAAATGGTCCGTCTTCAGGCGAAACCATTCAGGATTTTAACAGGTTTTGGCCAATTCCTCAAAAAGTAATTGACGCAAATACAGGAGCGGCACTAGAGCAAAACCCTGGATACTAAATTAATCCTTAATAATACAAATAGCTTAAAAGTTGAAGGTCTTCTTTGGCAATTCCGTCTTTGAAAAAAGATGTATTTAACCATCAATGCCTAATCAACTTTTAAGCCTTGTATGAAATAAAAAAATATGCAAACACGTAGAGATTTTATAATACAAACGCCCTCCATAATTGGTTTAATATTAGGGATTAATGCCTGTACTTTTGATGATAAGGCTAAGAAAAGGATTTTGCTTCGTTCATCTTGGCAAACTGTCAACATCGGCGACATCGGACACACTCCTGGTGTATTGGCTTTGCTAGAAAAACACCTCCCAGATGTAGAGGTCAGATTATGGGCAAGTGATGTAGGTAATGGTGTAAAAGAAATGCTCTTAAATCGTTTTCCTGGCTTGGAAATTTTTACACGAGAAGATGAGGTTTCGCTAGAAAGAGCTTATAAAGAGTGTGATTTCTTCTTACATGGCTCTGGTCCTTATTTGGTAGTGGCTAATGATGTGGAAGATTGGGCAGAAAAAACGGGGAAACCTTACGGAGTATTCGGCATTACTTATAATGAAGGAAACATGTCTCCAAAGGTTAACATTCTGCTAAGCAATGCAGAATTTGTCTTGTTTAGAGACTCATTTTCTTTAGGATATGCTAAGGAAATTGGAGTCAGTTCTAAAGTCATGTCTTTTGGCCCAGATGGAGCCTTTGCTGCTGATGTTAAGAATGACGAAGCCGCGGATGCCTTTTTGTCAAGTCATGGTTTAGAAAAAGGTAAATTTATGTGCGTGATTCCTAAATATCGATATACACCATATTGGTTAATTCCATCTAAAAACAAAGCCCTTGATGAGGAAAGAGACGCCGTAAACCAAGCAAATAAAGAGCACGACCATCTGCAATTAAGAAAGGCCATAATAGCTTTGGTAGAGCAAACAGAAATGAAAGTTTTGATTGTTCCTGAAGATGAAACTCAGGTGGCTATTGGGAAAGAAATGCTTTACGATCCCCTTCCAGAAAACATTAAAAAAAATGTAGTCTGGCGTAATAAATATTGGCTAACTGATGAAGCATTGAGTACTTACGCACAATCTGCTGGGATATTTGGGAATGAGCAGCACTCCCCTATCATGTGTATTGGAATGGGCATTCCTGCCATAGTCTGCAGATGGGAACAGCAAACAAGCAAAGGAATAATGTGGCGAGACATAGGTTTGGGTGACTGGCTTTTTGATATGGATAATGAGGCTGAAGTCGCTGGTATTGTACCTGCAGTTTTAGCTATTGCTCAAAATAATGAAGAAGCCAAAGCCAAAGCTTTGAAGGCTAAAATGGTAGTAGAAAGTTATCAAAAAGAAAACTTAAAACTATTAGAATCTGAAATAGAAAAGCTAGCCTGAAGTAATGCTTAAGCTAGAGCTTAGCATGTAACTTTGTTAAAAAGAAGTATTGAAAGAAACTTTGCTTTAGGCTTGAGCTTCTTTTAGATAATCACAGCTAATTTTGAACAGTTCAGCCTACCTTAGTAGAGGTTTTGCTTGCAGCAGCCAGCATAGGAATTCTTGAGTTTTACTTGTTTCCCTTAGCCAAGATGTTAATTTTTTGTGCCATGGAGTCTGTGGCAAGAAAACTGTTTGTCTATTAGCTAATTAATTTTAAATATATTCAACCCTCATGTTAAGCTTCTTAATATCTATAGCAGTACTAATTTTAGGCTATTTTCTTTACGGCAATATGCTGGAAAGAATCTTTGGTGTCAATGAAAACAATGAAACACCTGGCAGCAGCCTTGCCGATGGAGTCGACTTTGTGGTTTTACCAAACTGGAAAGTGTTTTTGATTCAGTTTTTAAATATAGCTGGCTTAGGTCCCATTTTTGGAGCTATATCAGGAGCTATGTTTGGTCCCGTAGCTTTCCTCTGGATTGTTTTCGGAAGTATCTTTGCTGGGGCTGTGCATGACTATTTTTCAGGAATGCTATCGCTAAGGCACGGAGGAAAAAGTATAAGTGAGGTTGTTGGAATTTACTTAGGAAGAAATACCCAACAGCTCATGAGAGTCTTCACTGTATTGTTGTTAATATTTGTTGGAACCGTATTTTTGGTTGGTCCTGCAAAAATATTAGATGGTATGACGGATGGTTTCCTGTCAATCTGGGGCTGGGTCGCTATTATTTTGGTTTATTATTTCTTATCCACTTTACTGCCTATTGATAAGGTTATTAGTAAGGTTTACCCAGTTTTTGGTGTAGCTATGCTTTTAATGGCGGTGGGTTTGTTAGGCGTATTACTCGTTGGTGATTACCATATTCCTGAGCTAACATATGACAACCTTAGAAATATGAGCTCTAAGCCAGCTGAAACGCCAATATTTCCGATACTCTTTGTGACCATTGCCTGTGGAGCTATTTCTGGATTTCATTCAACACAGTCTCCTCTCATGGCACGCTGCATGGGAAATGAAAAATCGGGTAAAGTGATTTTTGCAGGAACCATGATAACGGAGGGGATAGTTGCCTTAATTTGGGCAGCCGTATCTATGACCTTCTTTGGTTCGGTAGAGGAATTGAATGGGGCGATGGCTTTAAATGGAAACAATGCAGCTTGGGCTGCGAACGAAATCTCTTTACAGATGCTTGGTTCATTTGGTGGAGTTTTGGCCTTATTAGGCATTGTTGCAGCTCCTATAACATCAGGAGACACCGCCTTCCGCTCAGCAAGACTTATCATTGCTGATGTGTTTAATGTTTCTCAAATCAAATTCTCAAAAAGGCTCTTATTAAGTCTTCCCTTATTTGCAGTAGCAGTTGCCTTAACTCAAATTGAGTTCGGAATTATATGGCGATATTTTGCATGGAGTAATCAAACTTTAGCAACCATTGTGCTCTGGACCATTACAGTTTACCTAGTCAAAAGCTCTAAGAACTATTGGGTGGCTCTAATTCCAGCAGTATTTATGACAGCGGTGTGTTCCTCTTATATCTTAATAGCTCCTGAGGGGTTTTCGCTGGATTCTTCCCTGGCCTTCACCGTTGCTGCAGTTTTTACCTTGCTTGTATTGGTTTGGTTTGTGGTTTCCAGCAAAAAAATAAAGGAATCTAGTGATGGGAGGAATGGTTAAATAATAAATTATAATTACGCTAACTTCCTTAATCTAATTGTAGTTAAAAAATAAAACGAACGACTGTTCGTGGTAAAAAAAAACGACCAAAAGAATAAACTATGTACTCTTGAGGCAAAATCACTAAAGCCTTTTGAGTGATGTCTCGTCCTGTATATCACTTTATATAATTATTCAAAAACACCTGAATAGCTCCGGAATAAAAAAATTTACTTCTTTGAAACGAAAGTATGCAGATGTTGTCCATTTTTTTATTCGTTCACCACATGGATTCGAACCATGGACCACCTGTCCCGATAGGTATCGGGAGAGTCAAGTACTATCTAGTTTCAAGTTTAATTCTATCTATCAGCTCATTATATTTAGCCAGATTACGAATATATTTTGAGTTTTTCGGGTTTTTATTTTTCTCTCTAATCTAATGGCGTGGGCGTAATTCGTTACATCTATCTTTAAAAACAGTTCCCAGTCGTTAGTTGCTGAAGTGTATTTGTCTTTTCCATATGTGTGTTCATTATGTTTCATAATTCTTTCTATGAGATTTTCTTGGCAGGCACCGGTGTAGAACCTTTTAAGTTTAGGCGAAAACAAGATGTAACAGCAAATATCCATTGAAAATAAAACTATAAAAAAGGCATAAAAAAACCTCAACCGTAAATAGTTGAGGTTTTGTGGGCCCACATGGATTCGAACCATGGACCACCTGATTATGAGTCATATTTATTTACTTTCCTTTGTTATCCTTTTATTTTCTTTTCTTCTTATTATCAATGTTTTATGTAAATTTATTTTCTGATTGTTTCTTTTGTTTATAGCTTTACATATCAAAATGTATGCAAATGGTATGCAAATGATATTTAACCCAAACACAAGATGCACAATATAGTTACTCAGGTTATTCTAGACAAAAGGTTTCGGAAACAAGATTTGACATATGCCGTAAAGCTTCGATTGACCTATAATAGAAAACAGAAACTTTACCCGATTAACATATCGCTTACTGAAGAGGATTGGGAGAAAACTCTGTCCGAAAAGCCACGAGGAAGAATTAAGGAACTTCAATTAAACTTTAGACTTTTTGAGCAAAAAGCAAATAAAGTTCTTGCTGGAATGGACTCATTCGACATTAAAATTTTTGAAAAGAAATTTAACAGTAAGCCTTCAAACCAACAAGATGTTTTCCATTTTTTTGAAACTTATATAGAACAGCTTAGAAGTCAAAAAAGAATTAATACAGCTGAGAGTTATCAATGTGCCTATAGAAGCATTCGTACTTTCTTTAATTCGAAAAGAAGCAAGTACTTGCCATTTTCGAATATTGATTCAGAATGGCTTCATAACTATGAAAACTGGATGTTAGAAAACGGGAAAAGTATCACAACCGTTGGTATTTATCTTCGTAGTCTTCGGGCAATCTTTAACAATGCAATTGAAGAGGGAGTAGTTACTAAGGAAGGTTATCCTTTTACAAAACGAAGATATGTAATACCAGCTGGGCAAAATATTAAAAAAGCTTTGAAATTAGCAGAAGTCAAAAGGATAGTTGATTTCGAAACCACAAGCATGGATGAAGAAAAGGCTATAGGCATGTGGTTGTTTAGTTATTTATGTAACGGGGCTAACATGAAAGATATAGCACGGCTTAAATGGCATGATTTAGATTCAAATAAGATAACTTTTGTACGGGCGAAGACTGCTAGAACCACCAAGCAAAGTACAAAGCCAATAACGGTTATGCTTATTCCCAAAATAGAGGAAATTATTAATAAATGGGGTATACCATCTAAGAATCAGGCCGAGTTTATTTTTGGTGTTTTAAATATTGGTGATGGAGCGGAAGAGGAGTTTAAAAAGATTCGTCAATTCGTGAAAACTACAAATTTGCATATGAAAAGGATAGGAATAGAGCTTAAGTTTGATTTAAAACTAACGACCTATTCAGCAAGACATACCTTTGCTACGGTTCTTAAAAGGTCTGGTGCCCCGATGGAATTAATATCAGAGAGCCTTGGGCATAAAGACCTACGCACCACTGAGAATTATTTAGACAGCTTTGAGGATGATGTGAAGCAGAAGTATCAGAATATGTTGCTGGATTTTTAAAAGTTTGGTACATCTTCTTGAATAACTTCAAATCCCTGCAGCTCCTCGAGATAAGACCTCAAACAACTTATTACTAAGTAGTTGAGGTTTTTTATTTGCATTTTAGTCCGTATTTAGTCCGAAGCAAGTGTAGCCTTCCCTAAAAATGTAGCCTTCCCTAAAAACCAGACAGTTTAAAAATAGAAAAAGTAACTAAATTTAAACTGATATGAAATAAAAAAGTTTACGGAAAGTCAAATGGTAAAGGCCATCAAAGAAAATCAGAATGGCCGTTCTGCTGAAGAAATCAGCAGAGAATTGGGGATTAATAAAGCTACATTTTACAATTGGCGAAAGAAATATGCAGGGATGGAAGCCAGTCAATTCAAAAGGCTCAAAGAGCTAGAAGAGGAGAATCGGAAGTTGAAGCAGATGTATGCTGATTTAAGTTTAGATAATGTTATGCTATAGGATGTTATCGCAAAAAAGTGGTAGAGCTCTCTGCTAAAAAAGAGATAGTAACTTATCTGAGAACTCACTATAAAATCAGTATCGAAAGAAGCTGTAAGGTGATAAAACTTCACCGTTCAATGTGGTACTATCGAAGCAAGAAAGATGATTCAGAGGTAATTGAAAAACTCAATCAATTAGCTGAATCACATCCAACCAGAGGTTTTGATGAATACTTTGGTAGGATTTGGCAGCAGGGCTTAAAATGGAACAGAAAACGAGTTTTAAGGGTATATCGAGCAATGAAACTAGGATTGCGTAGAAAACGTAAGTAAAGGCTTCCTACACGAACAAAACAGCCGTTGGTACAACCAATTAGCCTAAATCAAACGTGGAGCATGGACTTTATGAGTGACTCACTATTTGACGGAAGAAGAGTTCGTGTTTTTAACGTCATTGACGATTGTAATCGCGAGGCTTTGGCAATTGGAGCGGGTGTCAGTTTTCCCGCCTTTAGAGTTATAAGAGTTTTAAGTCAACTAGAGGAAGAAATAGGTCTCCCAAAAATAATCAGATGTGATAACGGACCTGAATTCATTGCTCACTCATTTAAAAACTGGTGCAAGCAAAAGCAAATAACGATTCAGTACATCCAGCCAGGCAAGCCTATGCAAAATGGATATATTGAGAGGTTTAATAGATTTTTTAGAGAAGATATTCTAGATGCGTATTGGTTTGAAGATTATCAGCATTTAAGAATTTTATCAGAAAAGTGGCGTCAAGACCATAACAACAATCATCCACATAAATCATTGGATGGGAGAGCTCCATGCCAATTTAGAAATCGAGTTCCTCGGGAGCTAGCTCCCGAGGAAAAAGGAAGATTAAAAGATTATTTGTTAATTTAAACTCTGTCTGAAAAAAGGGAAGGCTACAGGTTGTTTAGTCCGTATTTCTGGCAACAACGAAGCTATGCGATCGGACCTGCCGATAGGCGGGCTGGCATATAGCTGTGTGTTGTATGTTTTTTTTTACTTCGATTTGTTCAAAGTGCTTCTAACCTCGTAAACATTATAAGTTTCATAAGAGACATTGTTTTTAGCAATGATTTTGAAGGTCATTTCATTTTCATTAATTAAGGTTTCAATGAAGTTTTTATTTTTTGTGGTATATAAGATATATATTTTACTTTTAGGATGAGTGAATTTTTTACATTGTTTGATAAACTCAGTTATGGTTTCACCATTTTTGTCAAATATTGATTTTTGAAGAATAGTGTCAGGTTGCTGAAAAATTAACGGCGGATTGAAATAGATAAAGTCAAATAAAATATTTGGAACGCTTTCAAATAAATTGCTCTTAAATATAGAATAATTTGTTACCCCGTTTCTATCTAAATTCTTTTTTGAAAGTTCTACAGCAGTTGAATTTATGTCGCATCCAAATAAATTTAAGTTATTATATTTTTTTGATAAATAGATTATATTGAATGCTGACCCGACACCCATTTCAATACAATTTGCATTGTCTTTTGCTTTTAAATTCTTCGCAAAAAATATTGAACAATTTGTAAATTCTGGCGAAAAAACATTATTGTTATTTTCAATTTCTATATCTTGATATTTGAAAAGTTCACCATTTACCACTGATAACATATTTGTCAAAATTTTCGTAACAGGACTTTCAAGACTATAATTCTGCATATTTTTCAATGTAATTCTCAATGATTGGAATTGTATTTTTTAGTTCTTTTTTAACATTTGACAAACCCATTACATCAATCCATTTCTCAAATAAAATTTTATCTATTGTGCCAATTATTTTGTCAACTATTGGTTCTTGATTATCGGATTTTATGTAATGAACTTTATTTAGAAGAGTTTTGAAACTGGAAATTTGTCTTATGTGGTAAATAGCACCAATTTCATAACCATTGTATAAATTTTGTAGGTAATAATTATCTAAATTTTCGTTATGTTTTATTTCATTTTCAATAAAAACTCTCTTTGCCGTATTGCTGGTTTCTGCCTCCAAGTCTTTTAATAGTATGTCGATATATTGAATACGAAGTTCTTGTCTAATATTTGTAAACTTCAAAATTTGAGAGATGTCAATATTTAATTTATTTGAGTTTATGAAGAAATCATAAAAATTGAAATCATTTTGATTTTCACAAAGTTTTATAAATTGCTCAGGTCTTTTTTTAGACCCCTGCACTATCCAATTCTTTTTAATTTTAAAAGCAATAACTAAAAACAAAATAGCACTTCGTAATTCAATTGTAGCTTGAATGAAATACTTTTCAATTATTAACTCCTTGGATTTTTCAAGATATGTGTTTGCTTGGTTTATATACTTTTTTATTAAAATCGCTTTAACTTCTTCTGTCTGCCTTGATGATTCGTTTAAATTAATAATAGAACTTATCAATGAATCTGATTCATAAAGTGGTATTGCCTTCCAAAAATATTCACTCAAATAATTTTCAAAAAGTAATTCAGTTTGATTAGCGATGCTTTCAGAATTTAGAATAGCATTTGCTTTTAAGTTATTTATATAGTGAATATTGACATTTATATTTGAATAAGAATAAAATTCCTCCTTTTTGTCGGTATCACCAATACATAAAAAATCAATATCGCTACCAGACCAAGAATTGCCTTTTGCAATACTACCAGCAATTGCAACATTTTTTGTATTGTTAGATTTGCTTACTTCTCCGCCAATTTTATAAGCTAATTTTAGCAATTCATTATTTCTGTATTTTTTTTCATTGGGATTCAATACCATTAATGTTTTGCTAATCGTAGTTGCCCACTTAAAAAATGTAGTTTTTTTTATGTTTTGATTTGAAATTTTATTTCTTAAATCTTCATTTAATAATAGTGTTTCCAATTTGTTTGTAAGCTCTTGTACATTTTCGCCATTATAGAAATAACCATTTTCACCATTTACAAAATATTCATTCAAGGCGTCTTGGTGTGTTGTAACTATTGGCAAACCTGTTGCCATTGCTTCGATAATAGCAATTCCTTGACTTTCGTAATATGAAGATTGAACATAGATTGTTGAATTTTGATAAATTGAGTTAATTTCTTCTTGGGAAATAAAACCAATTATTTCAATATTATTTTCAACTTTATATTTTTGAATTTGTTCTTGAATAAATCTAAAATAAGTATCGTCATAATAATCTCCTCCAATTATTTTTAGATTTACATTAAACCCTGAATCAATTAGATTTCTTATTGCTTGAATTATTATGTCTAACCGTTTTTGTTTAGTTATTCTTGCAACTGTTGAAATTATAAATTTGTTCGAAGCAATATTTGCATTGAGTTGTGTATTAAAAAATATTTCGTTTACTCCATTTGGAATTACAATAATTTTTTTCGTTTCAATTTTATATTTTTCAATAATATCATTCTTCTCTGCACAACTTAGGGCAATTATTTTAGTACAACTATTTAATAAAATCTGTTCTTGTTCTAGAATGTAATCAGGGCAAACAAAATCAACATATTTAAATTTCGCAAAAGCAAGTAAATGAGGCGTATGTACCCAATGCGATTTAATGTTTTGTAAGCCTATGCCTGATGTCCAATGATGCGTATGTAATATATCAAAAGAGTTGATTGATAAATATTCACTTAGAGAATTTGTAAATGAAACTCCTTCTTCATAATCTCTAATCATTACATCGTTACTGCTTGAATAATTGAAAGGTAGAAATACAACCTTAATATTTCTAATTGTAGTTTCAAGAAATGAGAAGTTATCATTTTCATTTCTTGTAATAACTGTAATAAAATATTTACTATTATTCTCAATAGCTTTTAAAATTTCAATAAAATTTATACTACCTCCGTCTGATGGCGTTAAGAGGTCATGTGGAACCCTTTTACTTTTTACTATGCAAATCTTCATGATTATTTAATTTTGGGAATTCTCACGGTAGAACCACACTCACATAATTTATGAGGACATAAAACGGATTGAGGAATTTGAAAAAGTGTAGTGTCGAAAATATTCCCAATACTACCTAAGTCTGGTTTGCATAAGGCTGAATATACACGACCATCATTGTCAATGAAAAGTGTATTTGCTCCTGTAAAACAAGTCCAATTATAAAAAGAATTAAGTTTATTTTTAATTATCAAATCAATATTTGAAATTTTCTTTTTAACTACTTCATTATTGTCTGTTTCTAAAATAAATTCTCTTAAATCGCCCCAATTATTAACTTGATCAAAATATTTTGTTTCAAAATCTATTAAATCAATTTCTAAATTTTTTGTATTACGAATTCTTTGAACTGCAACTGCTATATTTTTATTTTTTGCATTTAATTCCTTTAAACTAGATAAAACACTTAATATTTTTTCACTGCCTTTTTCATCAAGCATAATTTTCACCTGTACTTCTACCTTAGAATCTAAAAGCACTTTCAAATTATTTATAAATCTTTGGGGTGAAGCACTTTCCCAATGAAAAGAAGCTACTAAATAAAATTTTGTATCACTATTGTTGGCTTCATTTGCAAGATTGGAATATTTTTTTTGATTACTTGATAGATTGGTAACTATACGAATTGATTTTACCTTTTCAAGTTTAATTGCATTGGCAATGAATTCTTGAAAATTAGGGTGTATAGTTGGTTCGCCTCCTGTAAGGTTTAATCTTATATTCTCGTTAGGAACTATGCTTTCTAATTTTAATAATGCTTGTAATAACGAATAATTGGTTGCTTGAAATGATTTGGGGTTATGCCTGTGTGGAGGACAATAAGAGCAAGAAAAAGAGCATCTTCTCGTAATCAGCCAATGTATTTCATAAAACACTTGGGAATTGTCAATATGACTTATTTCTTTAATTCTCATTTATCAAATCAATAATTTCGTTAGGATTGATGGGGGTGTAAACATTATTTAAAATTATCAAATTTTTGATTACTTTAAACAGTGCTAAAAAAGCTTGATAGTAAATTTCATTTTGTTCTTCGCTTAATATTAAAGAACCATTTGCATATCTAATATTTGCTTGGTGTGCTTTACTAAAATTTAATTTCGAGAATATTTTAATCGCTTCATCTGGTGAAACTCGTTTTATGCTAAATGGTAAATCAATATCGTTTGTGATAATTATTAATGCGTCTAAAACAATTGAAAAATTGATTGGTGTATTTTGTATTGTTTTTCTGTATTCGGAAAAATCTACCATTAGCCTCCTTTGATTATAAAAAGGATTGTCCTTTTCATAAAATTCCGAATAAAATATTTCTGAATTTTCTTCAAATGAAGGAAACATTGATTTTACTGTTCTATGATTAAGCTGGTTAAATATTTCATTAGGTACAATTATTTGAGAATTAGTAGAATTAATAAAACCAAAGTCTTCCCAAATTAATATACCATCAAAATATTTATCAAGTAAATCAAATAAAGTAGATTTACCTGCACCTGAATCACCTGTAAGGGCAATATTTTTATTTTGAATACGAAGACAGCCACTATGTAAAGTTAAAATATCTTTTTTGATGAGTGCGTTAGCACAAATTGCACGGTACGAGATTTTTACATTTCCATAAAAATCATTGTTTAATGAAATTATTGAGTTTAAATCTTTATTGTAATACCTGTACTGTTCAAAGTCATATTTTTTTAAAATGCTGTCATTATTGTGATTTTCAAAAAATATTATCTCTCCACCCTGTGGAGTAGAATTTGATTCGCTACTTTTAAAATTTAGCTTCCAAAATTCTTTTAAATGAGGATAGTTAGTAAGTAATCTAACCGAAATACTATAATTCGAATCGCCAATTATTACGTCTGTTGCTGATATTGACTTAGTATTGTTAAGACAAAAATTTCTTAATGTTTGGAATTCCTCCAATTCCAAACATTCAAACAATAGAGTATTTGCATTAATTGGATTGTAATTTTTCATTTTTAGACTTGGTTATTAATTTATCAATTGCTGCCTCCAAATCTTTATGAAAAATTTCAAAAGGAGTTTGTAAGCTTTCTATAGAATGATTATAATGTTTCGATATGATAAATTCAACATCTTCTTTACTACCGAATTTACTGCCAATATTTATAACCTTATGTGCTACGAATGCCGGAATAAAATAGGATACTCTTTCTTTCAATAAATAAAGCTCAAAATTTTCAGAGTTCACGTCGCAAGTTATAAGTAAGGCGTAGCCTTTTAGTAAAAAAAACTCTTCGCCTGCAAAGTCTGGGTAGTGATAATGATTGCCCCTAAACTGGTTTTCTAAAATGTTTTCATGTTGCACCTGCATACCATTTGCCATTTTGCTTAGGTCAGATGGATTATATCTAAATGCAACTTGCAATACACCTTTTGTATTTGCGTATACTTCTAAGGTATTTATTTTAATACCCAGCTTGCTTTGGCTTGGTTCTATATAAATCATAATGGTATATGTAAGGCTTTGTCTTCTGAATCTAATTTTACTAACAACTTCATTATTTCAATTTTGAAATCTTCTCCATTTCCTAGAAACGAATGTTTTTTTCTAATTTCAAAACAAAATTTTTTCTAAATGCAGGTATTTTTAGCATTGCTTCTGCACCGTGAATATAATAATCACTCCAAAGACTTTTTAATGATTTGTCGCCTTGTTTGTTGCAAACAAACCAACAATCTAATACAAGATACCAATATGAAGAAACTAACCTGTCTTCTTTTTGGTCAGGAATCCAGCCTGTTGTTTTAAAGCTATTCTCAAACCTATGAAATATTTGATGTAACTCTTTTTGAAAATCTCTATGAATAAGGATTTTGTTTACTTCTCTATTTTCGTTGATTTGCAAATAAATCGAATAAACAACTCCTGCCAAACCAAAACCAGAAAATAATGAATTTATAAAGCCAAATTGGTCACCAAACTGGCCTCTAATGGTTGCGTCTGTAATAAGAAATGGAGCAACAAACCAATTTGCTAACCATAGAATGAATATTACTATTGATAAAATTATTGTAGTTTTTTTTACATTCATTTTCGTCATTTTTTTTTATATAATCCCAACACCTCAGGTCTTACAGCAGATGTTTCCATTTTAACGGCCATATCACCAGTAGTTCTAGCAAGGAAACGCCCCATATGCCCTGAGTCAAAGTAATTTAAAGGCTGGTTTCGCTGTGCACTTAAGCGTTTATCCAACTCTTTCAGATCCATTCCTTTTACAACTGCCTGACTAAAAGGGAGTCCGGGTGCCTTTTTATTAATTAATTCACCAAAATCTCTATATATTAATTTAGCAGTTTTTTCGGTTGTCAGATACTTAATATTGCCTGCTGCATTTTGAATATGAATTCCATCATTTAAACCATTTAGGATTAAAAAATCTGTAAACCAATCCGTACATACAGCCTCTACTATTTCACTTGCTCCAATTATTTCACGAAGATTATTTGTATCAAAAATGTAGGATTGAATGCCTTGAACAGTTAGGCCATAGATGTGATCCATAATCAGTTTTATAGGGTTGGTAAATTTCAGGCTCTCAATTATTAAAGTAAAGGTTACTAACCTTGTGGACTTTATAAGTTTGAGAATGGAAGTTATTCCAATTCATTGAGAGCATCAAATACCACCGAGAAAATAAATGGTTTATTTATTATTCGGTCATTTTAGCTTTGCCTATATCTGATAAAACATTATAGCTAATATAACACACCTATTGAGCAGATTTACCTTTAAACAAGAACCAATTCCTCATATGCTAACTACACTTCATCCCCTTAATTATTGCATAGTCAGCTGGCTCCAAAATAGTCACTATGAAAGAGCCTTTATTTGAATCTAGACTTAGCATATAGGGTAAAAAGTGATGATAATTATCTCTATTAAGTGAGCCACAACTTTTAAGCAGTATACATATTAACTCATTTTCTTTTTCGCCCCTAGCATGGAACATTAGCGGTTTAAATCTATCTCCAATCTTTTGAGCTACCTTGCCCTTTACCAGTACACAATTCTCGAAATACTTGATGGCTTTTTTCGGCCCCATAGAATCAAAAACGGTATAGTAAACACTAATTGTTATTGGAGTCTGTTTTGCCATTTTTATTGCAAAACTGAAGCTCAAAAAGGTCCTATGCAAAAAATGCTAAGAACTTAACCATTACTTGTACTTGTAATTTTCCATAAGGCCTAACAGCTTAAATATTGTAGCCTTCCTTAAAATCAAACAGCAAACGATAGGAATAGAAAAAGCTGAAAGAAATGCTTCACTAACATTTTGGATGGAGTTCATTTAAATTTGACCTAGAAGAGGATGGAGTGGAAGAAGTAAATAAAAGATACCGTATCAAACGTTACAATTATCATAACTTCTTCCCCCTTTAAAGTATCCTGATTAGCAATAGTGAGGTTTTGAGCTTAACAAAATATAATATAAACCGAAGCCTTACTTCTCTGCTGCATTCAAATCTCTTTGATGTATTACATTTTTATTTTCCTTCCATGCATTGATATTTTCACAAATTGTTTTCTGCCATACCTTAACATCCTTTACAACTCCAATAGAGATAACGCTGCATTCCTCATTGCTCAAGCCCTTTGAATCATTAGAGATATGATCATAATATTGTCCAGATTGGTTTCTATTTTCTGTTCCAGGATATACTAGAGCTACTTTCTTTGCCCCATAGTATTTCATGTACACAAACATTTGTCTTAAATCTTCGGATGCTGGATTATACCCATTTAAGCTTTTCCATTTGGTATCTAATACAACACAATCTTCCTTTCCTTTATTCAGGACAATGTCGGGCTTCATTTTACTGGTGTATCCAGATATCGGTTTCCAAAAATTCTTTACGTTTTGAGCTGCAATACTGGTGATATTTGCTTTGTCTTTTCGTAAACTCACATAAACAAACTTCTCCCATAGTACATTCATGTCAAACATCAACGCCAATACATTATTAGCCCCTCGGTTCAGATCCGGGTGATAATTCAGAAGAATGAGCTTGGCTATTTCCAGTGCATTTCTGTATAATTCCGTTTTACGGTCAAATACTATTTTATCAAAAACTGATTCAGTTATTTTGATATCGTACATTTCAGGGAAATCAAGTAATAAAGCACCTAGTCTGCTATTCAATTGCACATTGGTATTTATATAGCTCAATAACTTCAAGGCTTTGTAAAGAATAGCATGAAGATCATGCTCTTTGTTGTATGCACTATGCCTTACATAAAATCGCTCTTGATGTACCAAGTTTTGACTAATATGTTTGGCAAATTGAATACTCCCTTTTAAAGCTGTTTTATTACCTTCCGTTTTTCGGTATTTTTTCACCAATCCTCTATGAAACAAATACTCAACTTCTTTAATAAAAAGTTCAAAGTAAAGTTCAAGGATAGAATTAGAGCGTAAACTTAAATTACTGTTACTAGAAGCATGGATATCAAACATTCCTACTACATGTAGCATGGAAATAAGCACATTTCTCCAAGATTTCTTCACTTCTTCATCAGAAGAATTAGCCCTGTCAGCTTTAGGTAGTACTTCAATAACCGTTTTACCAACTTGAATAACTCCAACGAACTCATTGAAGCGAACTCCATGATGTATCAAGGAATAGTAAGGAACGCCAATTTCTCCATAGAACAACTGCAAGGTTTTTAATTGCTCATCAGTAAGTCTTTGCTCACCTCGGTCTGTGCGAAGGCTCTCGTGTTCAAATACCGTGATATGTTTTTTCCCCTTGTTCAATTAGTTGTTTTGCGTTGTAGGTTATTCAATGCTTCTACAAATAGCTCATCACTCATTTCTTGTATGTTTTTAAGGTGATAAACTTTTCTTTCAACCAAAGGACTGCTATCATAGTCTTCAAATGGAGCAAAGAAGTCTTCGTCTAAATAATTGTCTTTGATGTCAAAGAATTTGGATCCGATAACCAATCCGATTTTACCGTAATCACCAAAAAAATATTCTTGTAGTAAAGGAACTATCTTATTTTGGAAAGCCGCTTTCAAGCCCTTTAAACCTTCTACAGATAGGAAGTAACTATGACCTATCATGTGGTCTTTGTCTAGTAACTTCTCAATTCGTTTATTGATATTTTCTAAAAGAGCTGATAGTTCAATACCATCAACCATACCGTTTTCTGCTTTACCTTCTGTTCTTATTAATTCTGGTTTTGGAGGCATTTCAGTAAAGCTGAATCTTCTTCTGAGTGCCATATCTAATGCCTCAACACTTCGGTCTGCGGTATTCATTGTTCCTATAATATAAACATTTGGAGGCACTCCAAACCAATCTTTGCTATATGGCAATTGTACCCGAATCGCTTCTGGATTACCCAATCGCTTGTCTTCTTCGATTAAGGTGATTAATTCTCCGAATATTTGCGATACATTACCTCGGTTTATTTCATCAACAATAAGCACGTAAGGCTCTCCAATCTTTCTCTTGTAGTCTTCCTTTTTCAAGGACTTAACAACTTGCACTTTATCATCCCAAGAATATTTTCTAATCTCTTTTGGTACTTCTTTAGATACTAAGTTATTCTTTCTAATAGCGTTTAGTACCGACCAATTTGCAGTGGAATTACTTCCACCTATTATTGACCTGAATTCTTGGTCAATATTGTTTATATCTGCTAAATCGGAAAATGCAGCATGAAGCTTTGAAAGTCTCTGTTTAGAAACAGGATAGGTATTGTCCTTACCCGGATGTTTAATAATGATATTACCTTGTTGTGAGATACCATCCACAACCACTTTACCACCATTTTTCGTGGCCAATTCAATCGTTTCTTCTGAGGCTAAGTTTTCTTCAATCTCCTGAACGAAGTTGTCAAAGGCTAATGAAAAGTCGAGTACATTTTCAGTAGCAACAGACTCTTCCTCTTTGGCTAATGAAAAAGAGGCTTCAATACATAGCATTTTAAAAATACCATCTACCACGCGGTAAATAACAGGATCACCTTCCTGAGATGGTTCTATAGGTTTTATCCCTTCAATAAAGTCTTCATAACTCATGCTTTGATGGAAAGTGGTAAATACAATTCGACCAGCTTCTATTTTCTTTTCAAAGAGGTCATTTACTTGGTCTCGAGTCAAGTTGCTCAAATCTTCTTCTAAAGCCTCTAATGCAATATTTATAGTATTATATGTTTTACCTGTACCAGGAGGACCGTAAAGAATTTTATTCAAGTTTTTCATTTTGTCATCCATGTCGTGAAAATTAGATATATCAGGCTTTAAATTCGTTAACCTGAAAAACTCAGTATTCTTTTTAATTCCTTCAATACAATACTCACATTCTTTATTTTTAACTTGGCGAATTTCAAGGTTCTTGAAATTCGCCTCTGTTGTCCTTAAGGTTTCGTTAAAATTTGTCTTTATCAAATCTTCGAATTTTGAGAAACTTGTCCAAAGTTGTTCGAGTGAATCGAAAGCTGTAATGCAATCAACAGTAAAGTATTTTTGAACAGATGCTTTTTTAGATTGCTTAATTTTAAAATCCCCTGTAAGTTTTGCTTTAACAGTCGCTAAAAAAGCTGTTTTAAACAATTCTAAATCTTCTACAACTTTTACATCTCCTTTATAATCCAAGTAATGTTGAAATCCGAAATAAATCTCAGTTGGAGAATTAATAGTAAAAATGAAACTAGCTGGGTTAAAAGGGACTCTAATTTGATAGTTTTGTTCCCAATATGAATAACCGAAATATTTTGAATTTTCTGATCCTTGAAAATAACGGTTGAAGTTTTTCAGACCCCAGCTTTTTCGTGAGAGAAAGGGAGTGCCATTTGTTTTGTAGTTGAAATATAACTTATCAAAAACGAATCTTTCAAAAGTGTTAAAGGTTATTTCCATATTACAATAGGGTTAATCTTATTTCCTGACCTTCTTTTATTAAATCTGAAAGTAATTGCCTTTCGCCATGACACCAGCTAGGGTCACAGACGATTACAAGGTTCTTTTTAGCCCTACTTACAGCTGTGTTTATGAGATTTAGACCACGGGAAATGTTATTTTTAGAATCAGTAAACCATTTGTCAGAAAATGGGTCAGCCACACTTAAAATTACAGTATCCCATTCTCTTCCTTGAGACCCATGAACCGTCAATATATTTAAATCTCCCCTTTCGTTAGGCATCACCTCCCCTAGTTTACTTCGTTGCTTTGTGTAAGGTGTCAATATGGTATACTCCGGATTTACTTGCTCACTTTTTAATTTAGACACGAACTCTCGTATTAAATAAGCTTCATTTAAAGAAGTCCTTCTGGTATCAGTATTACTACTCTTGGCCTGAATAAAGCTTATTGTTGTATTACCATTTTGACTTCTTGATTCAAACCCATCTGAATAAACATGAGTCTCAAGTATTTTACTGAGATTAGCCCCAAACCTATGCGTATACTTTAGATTTGTTTTGACCATAGTTTGCCCACTATACTCATGACCTTTAAGATATATTTCTTGTGTTTCTTGCTTATTTTTTTCAAAAAGAGATTCCAAATAAATACATGTTTGAGACCAAATGAATGAATCTCCATAGTCTTCAGGCTTATTCCTGATATCACCGTCATTAATTTCACTTACTGGAGGCAACTGCTTGTGATCACCTAAAAAAGTTATAGGCACATCATTAATAAAAAGTGGCAATGTCTTCGCTATATTAGCGTAACCTGCCTCATCTAAAAAAATATGTGAGGCATCTAAACTGTTCTGCTCTTCTTTATACACTCCAATGTAATAATCTAATGTACAAGCTGTTATCAACGTATTTTGTAACCTAAACTTAGTGCCTCTAGATTCAATATCTTCTTTCTGCTCATTTAATTCTTTTATAATTTCGTCAGGGTTTGCATTTTGATAGTCTTGGCTCAAGGCCGAAGTAATTGCGATGTTATTACTCATTTCATTCACCCTTCCCAAAAGGTCGCTCTTTAGCTTTATTACATTAGAATCACGAAGCTTCTTCGACATCTCCTTCAATATCTCATCATGCTTCAGTCTTTTCTTAGCATCATTAATAATCGAAACATTTAGAGCACTATATTTTTTCACATCATCCTTAAGTAAAATTATCTGAGATTTTTTAGCCTTCTCCTCATCTCTGAGCCCTAATAATTCTGTTGAAGCCACTTTTAGTTTCTTAAACAGATTTTGTATCTCTTCTTCTAATGGGTCATTCTTTGATTCAAATATTCTTGAAATTTTTCGGAAAAGGCCATTTTTTTGCTCTACCAAGTTTCTTTTATCCCGCTCTAAAGTACTAATATGGCCCTTTAGAATATTAATGGTATGACGGGTATCATCTAATTTCTCTTCATTAATCTCTATAATTGTTTCTAACTCTTTACATTTATCTTTATTGATTAGGATAGAATCTAGAGAAGCAACTGCAGACTTAAAGTTTTCCAACTGTCTACAATCCTCGTTATAAGTTTTGATTTTTTTAGCTAGTACAATTTGTTTCTCAATTCCTTTTATCTTTTTCTGAATACCTTTCTCTTCACATACTTCAGGATATTTTTCAGCAAATTCTGAGGTTGGAGTTCCCAGTCTTAAAATCTTTTCCCTTGAAATACCAGCTTTATCGGTCATATTGATAACGCCTTTTAAAACCTGCTCAATGGCATTATTAGTGGGTGCTAAAATTATTACCTTTTGCTTTTTCCTTACATAGGCCAACAAGGCATAGGACAATACGTATTGGGTTTTTCCAGTCCCAGGTGCCCCCCAGATATATGAAAAAGAATTTTCAAAAATTACTTTAAGAGCATTTCTTTGATGTTCGTCAGGTTCTGGAATCCCAGGGAGGAAGTTGGTAGCATCTTCGTGTAACAAATCGGATTTCGCAATAGGAAGCTTTAAATTATCTCCTTTAATTTTATAGAAATCAATTACCCTTTGGACTAGAAACCTCAAGTTGGAAATAACTAATATATCCTCCTTATTTAAAGAATGAAACTTTGACAATAATGTTGGAATTGGCTTTATGACTAAATTCCTTTTATCAGCATCGTATTCAACAACCTTAATACTCTCGTTCCTATAGATTTGGCCAGTTCTTATTAGTTTAAACTCTAGTGTCTCCGTATCAAATAACTTAGCTGAAAGATTAAGTATAAAGTTGTCTTTTGTGTCTCCTGCAGCTTTTATTGAGTTAACTCGAACTTCTTGAATTCCTTTATTCTTTTTTTCAAGGAAACTTAAGTATTGTTTCGAACCAATTAAGGCGAGTTGTGTAATTTCGTCTAATTCCATAGAGTTTGATAAGTTTTTATAAGTGGTCTTTTTGAAATTCTATATATGTCCAGATACCAGCAATGCCTTACTGATTGGACGGTTTATCTACTTTTTTACTGGCATATGTCCTAATAACATCATATATCCTGTTCAGAAAAAGAGTGAAAACTATTCGAACTAAGAGAAACTGAAAAAAGAACATCATTAAAATGCCAATCCATACGCTTTTAAAGAAATGAATATCGCTAAAAAGGTATAGAAAAAATATCTGCACAATAAGGGTCAAAACTAAAATGTTTGATTCAAAGGCATCATTTCTATTTTCCATACTTTCTGGAGCTGCTTCATTCACCATTTCCGTTAATTGAACATCATCAACTTCTTGTTTACCTATTCTTTTAAGAATGTTATTTAGGGTTGAAATCATTTTTTGTATATCCTTATAGCTCGCCTTTTCTAGGCTTTCATGGAAATTCATATGAAATTTCTTTTGATACCAAAATTCAAAGCTACCTCTAGAAATTAAACCTAGAATAGATGGCAGAAGAGCAGAAAACAATAGCCAAAAAAGAAAATACAGTATTATCGGAATTATGAACTGGCGGCTTTCAAAAAAGTCAAATATTGTTTTTAAATCTATGCTATCTGGGATTACTACTACTCCATTGAAAACAGAAGTATAAAACATGTAGCCAAAACTCATATTACACAGATAATGAATAAACAATAATGGCTTTTGAGAGGTAAAGTCGAGATACTCCAGCAAATCAGAAATACTTTTCATATTTAGCTCTTTGTTAATCTACTATCTCTTTCAGATGTTCAAATATCATTACCATTGCAAGGGTATCTAATTCACAATACTTATATAATGCATTTTGTATAGCTTCTGACTCCTCATTTGACATATCAGTATATTGTAACTTCGCATAAGCAATTAGAGCAGCACCTCCATCTGCAATGTCTTCAATCTCAGATAGTGTAGTATCTAAATCTTCGCCAGACCACTCTTGAAAGACAGGTGGGAGACTCTTGTATGGATCTATTGGTTTATCTTCATCAAATTCAAGCCACCTATGATTTAAAGGAAGATTTAAACTTGATACTTCTATCTCCGATATTGGTTGGGAGTATTTTTCTTTCAGAAAGCTACTTGTTTCTAGTGAAGCAGGTAAATAGCTTTTAATTGAATTTGAGCCTTTTGTAAGAGGATTGTAATAGTAGTTCTTTATCCAAACCCATAGGTCGATCATATCTCTTGGTCCAGACTTCCAAGGAGCACTAACTTTACCAGTAGGGTGAGTAATACTCTCTATAAATTCAATCAGTTCTAGTTTATCATCTAATGAAGAATCGATTAATTGAACTCTTATTTGATTTAGTACTGTATTTTCATGATTACTGTATCGAAAAATAGAGCCGTCATCAGTACATAAAGCGGCCTTTAGTTTCCTTACGAAATCAAAGTTTGGAAACACTCCTTTTTCAGCATTGATATACTGGTCTTTATGTTCAATTTTTCCGTCTTCATAATAAACGTGATGTGAGAACTGAAATGCTATTTGTTCATACGGTCTTTGGCCTACTGTAAAAGGTAAAGCTACTGTTGATGTCTCAAAGTCAATAAAATGAAGCGGGTATATCAATGAATCTATCTGGTTCTTCAATTCATCATTAAAAACCTCATAACTGCTATCCGAATTCAACTCCTTTTGTATTTGTAACCATTGTCTATAAGTACGAGTAATCTTATCAGGTTCTTCTTTAAGCTTGAGTGTCTGCTCGTCTAACTGGTCTTTAAAAAGCAAGTTCTCGGTAAAGAGTATTTTGTCTCTCAAATCCCAAATGTCTAAGATATTAGGTCTTTCAAACTCTTTAGCTGTCCATCCTTCAACTTTTGTAAAACACTCTTCAAAACCAGATTTTAAACCATTACTCTTTGCTAGGACATTGGCTTTGAATTCGCACTTTTTACATGTTGATGAAATAGGCCACTGGCTAAAAATATCATTCTCATAGTTATATGAGAGTAATTGAACTGCTTCTTCAAAAGTTTTATCATCCAAGCATAAGTGCCTACCGTTTATGATATTTTCTACTATGTCTGTAAGTAGGACTTTTATCAAAATAGAATCTCCAGTATCTGAAAAGTTCTCTACTAGCTTTCTTATCCCAGTCCGATTACCTTCTGTTTTGGTAATCCTAAACATTTGGTTTAAGCCATTTATTGATGCTTGCTTGGTTTTGTCAGTTAAGAACAAATTGGAATCAATTATGAAATTTGGGTAACACAACTGCATAACATATTTCTGAAATGCAACATCAAATAAGTACGGTTCCCATTTGGAAATCAAATCACCATTAGCTTTTAGGAAAGCTTCATTAGTTCCGTTGCAAGACTTTGCTTTAACTTCGATTAACTCTATGTGTTTGCCTGTCTTTTTCAAGATATCAACTCGGATAAATAGGTTATTATACTTAAAAGCTGCCTCATAAATAATTACATTTTCTTGCTCAAGCAGTTCTTGAGTTTTTAGCCAGAGTTCTTCATAATCATAGGCCTCAGAATCTTCCTCTATCAACACGCCATCTGGATAATGCATCCTAGCATATTCTTCTACCTGAAAGCCACCTTGAGCCAGAGCCAATAGAAAAGTGTCCTCGTTTTTAGTATTAGCGTATTCTGACTTCTTAGTATAAAAATTTTTATTTGGGCATTCTAAACCTAGTTTAAAGCGGGATTTAGTTAGTAATTTCATGGCTAAAATTATACTTACAATATTCTAAAATCTATATAAAACTCTATTTATTTTGATGCATAGGCTTTAATTTCTTATTGATTTTTTTGAATCTATTCATCCAATGCAATTCTAATTTCCTTTTCAACTGATTCTAATAGTTCAATTATGCTCTTCTGGCTTTTACTTCCATCCTCATCATTCCTGATACCATTAACCAATAATTCATATTGATCCTCAACATCTTTGGCTATTGACAGACTATCTTGTTTTACTACCCATATTTGTTTACGAGTTTTACTAATTATATTTTCAATTTTTGATAATCTATTGTCATACTTATTGGGACTTTTTTCTTTTATTTCTCTAGAAGTCTTCAAAAAATTAAATAACGCATTTTCGGAAATCTTTATTAGGTCCGGTTGACTAGTCAAATTGCCTTTTTTGTCCTTATGTTCGTCAATAACTTCATAATATTCTACAATAAGTTTATCAAGTAGATTTTTCACCTCAACAGAAACAGGCTGGCTGGTGGTATTATCAAGAATTTCACTAGCTAAATCAAGAGCATTTTTACATACCGAATTTATTTTCTTTACCTCTTTATACCTTTTTGAACCATGATTGTCTTGAACGGAATATAGATTTTTAAACATTGAAGACACATATTCCATGGAGTTTTGATATCTACCAAATACAGTCCCCGAATCATGCGAAATAAATTTCTGAAAGGAGTTAAAAACCGCTAACCTATTCATCTTTAAAATCTTGTCAATATTCCCACTATTAGGGGTACGTCTAAGAATATTAGTTTGTACTGGTTTTGAACGCTCTATCTCGTAATATTTTTTTAGTAAACCTGAGTTAGTTTTAACATCTCTAATAATCTCTTTTAAGTCAAAATGAACAAGCCTTAAATTATCTTTCAAGTATTTATCAGCTTCAGCTCTTCTTAATTCTTCATCATCCTTGCGGTTTTTTACATTTTGCAAATATTGTAACCTATTTGCCTTGAACTGAATCCAAAAAGCAAGAAAAGTAATAATAACACCTGCGAGGGCAATAAATGGGTTCATTATTCCACCTATTGTGTCACCAATTTGGCCTGTCTGCGAAAAATCATAACGAATATCTTTCGCTGGATCAACAAGATATGAAGGTGCAAAAAATGAAAAAATGACTAAAATTACAGCTACAAAAATGCAAAGGATTGAAAACCAATTCCAGACAGTTAATTTTTGAATTTCTTTTTCTTCCATAATTTCAGGATTCAAACTCAATTTTAGGCAAACTATTAACAATGTCCACAGTCTGCACGCTAACATTTATAATACTAAGAAGTAAGTCTAAAATATATCTAGGATTACCTACTTCTTCTGACCAATCATTAGGGTCATTTTTGATGCCGCTCTTTTTATCAATTTTGACTTGGTATCGCTCCATAATCCACTCGATGGCAGATTTCCCGTTAACCTGATATTCGTATGCCTTTTCAGGTATATTAGCGACAGTTATCTTATTGTTGTAGTAAATGACAGACTTGTCATCCACGTTCTTCTTTTTGCCTTTTACTTCACCCTCCTTCTTTCCAAAACGCATTTTTGTAACCTTATATGACGTTCCATCATCACCTGTCACATCAGCGTCCTTATATGGCTGTATACTTTCATAATTAAGGTGCAAATCAGCTAATTGACGACCGGCTTTACTAAATTTCCAAAAGTCTCTTACATCCTCTACCAAAGGCAAACGAGGTAGCATCTTCTTTAAATCATTGGCAAAAGTCTCTCTGTATTCGAGGCCATGAAGGAAACCGTATACATAATAGAATATATCTTCTTTACCTAAACTAGAACCTTTTGAGGCTAATCCATAGGTTCTTAAGACACTATCTAGGATAAAATCGCTAACTCCATCTCTACGAACATATTCGTTATCTCCCTTAGAGTCAAAGAGTCCAGGGGTTTTCTGTTCACGCTTTTCGTAATAATACAATGGAAATGTCTGACATCCACCATTACCTGTTTTAGAAAGGCAGTAGTCGGGAATCTCTGATGAAATAAAATGTGAAAAACCGAGGTTACCAGCACCTGTCAAACTTATCACAACATTGGGATAAATATTAGAAGGAAAGAACATTGAATTTAGTCCAGGGCTTTCTATAAGATTTCTATCAAAATAGAAGGCCTGTCTCATAAATGGCCGATACATACCAACTTTTAAATAATTATCATTGAATTCAAAATGAGTTCCCTTACCAACATTATTTCTAAGTGCTCTTGACCAACTAATTTTATTAGAATCATTATCTATAAAATCTTCAACTTTAACTTCAGGATTAGATTGTTTTATGCTTGCAAAAGAATCTACTTGCTGGTTATAAAAGTTTATCGACTGAGAAATATTCTTCACTATTTTTATTCTTGAGTAGTTATAAACCCATGCATCCCTCGCCGTTGCAACACCGACTGCATAGGTATTAAAAAAAGATTGAGTATTTTGCCTAAACTTCTTGGCAGGTTCTAACGAGATGAAGTTATCAAAAGCTTCATTGCGTTTATTGATCCAATCTCCTTGATCGTTTGGTTTAAGAGTTCTAAGTTTTAATTTGTCGTTTACAAAGGATTTGTACGAATCAATAATTTTAAGCTTTTCTTTTTGGTCTAAATAGTCTCCAATATCATGGTAATGAATAGTCGCTTTTTCTCCTTTTACTTTTGGATTCTTTACTAGTAGAGTAATAGAAATAGGTGTCCTCGAACCACTTCCAAATATTTTACCGCCTTCTTTTCTACTTAACTCACCACTAGTTCTTTGGTTCCCTCTTAAATTGAAAACATAAATTGAGCTAAATTCTTTTTCTAAGGATAGTCTAAAACCATCAGTACTATTACCATCCAACCATGCACCATTAGAAACAAAGCAAATAATCCCGCCATTCTTATCTAAACGGTCAGTGCTCCATCTAAAAGATTTTATGTAAGCGTCATACAAAGACTTGCTTAGACCAGCGTTGGATAACTTTGCATAGGTATCAGATATTTTACCATCCAAGATTGGATAGGATTGATTCGCAGCGTTGTCATTAGCGGACTTTTGACCTATAGAATAAGGTGGATTCCCCATAATTATACGTAAGGGAGCATTCTGTTGTTCTTGTACTCGTTTTGAATTTTGTGGAAACATTTCAGAAAAAAGTTCTTCACCCTCTTTTGTTTCTCCTAGTTGGAAAGTATCAGTTAGACAGATTCCTTCAAACGACTTGTATTCGGCATCCTCTTCTAAAAGGTCATGGAAGGCATTCTCAATATTCACAGCTGCTATGTAATAAGCCAATAAGACTATTTCATTACAGTGGATTTCATTAGTGTATTTGCGGAGTAAATCATCTTTATTGATTAAACCACTTTGCAATAAACGAGTGATAAAAGTACCTGTACCCGTGAATGGGTCAAGGATATGTATATTTTCATCCGATATGGTTCTGCCAAATTCCTTGATAAGAATATCGTTTACTGAATGAATGATAAAATCTACCACTTCAATAGGAGTATAAACGATTCCTAACTGCTGGACCATTTTAGGAAAAGCTGTAGCAAAGAATTTGTCATATAACTCAATTATAATTCTTTGCTTGCCCTCTGCATTGTCAATTCCAGCGGCTCGCTTTCTTACTGAGTCGTAAAAACGCTGTAGTGTTTCAGATTCTTCTTCAATGGTTTGCTCTTCTTCCAATAGCTCGAGCATCGTCTGCATGGCCGAAGAAACTGGATTGTTTTTTATAAAAGAATAACCCTCAAATAAGGCTTCAAAGATTGGCTTAGTAATTATGTGCTGAGCCAACATTTCTATGGCTTGAGATTCATTAATACTTGGGTTAAGGTTTTTCTGTAATCCCACCAAGAATTTCTCAAATGCCTTCTTATGGTCTTCATCCACCTCTATAAGGCGTATAATTCTAGCTATCTGTCTTTCAGCTATTTTAGCGACGTCTTTTGCCCATTGCTCCCAATAGCCTCTATCGCCTACCTTTTCCACCATTTTAGCAAATACTACTCCTTGTAATTGCTCAAACTGAATGGCTAATTGCTGGTTTATTTGCTTGGTAGCAGCTTCATAATCTTCCTTGGTTAGATTATTTGGACTGTTAGCTGATTGACCATCATGATTAACATCCGGTCTTCCTACAATAATCTGATTCGGTCTTTTTTTATTAAGGTCAATTTTATTAATAGTGGCATTAAACCTATCATCATGTGCCCTAAGTGCATTTAAAACACTCCAAACTACCTTATACCTGTCATTATCATCGAGTGCATGTTCTGGTTTAACATCAGAAGGAATGATTACAGGAATGATAATATAGCCATAGTTTTTACCAGGCGATTTTCGCATGACACGCCCAACGGACTGTACAACATCAACTTGTGAGTTTCTTGCTGATAGGAAAAGCACGGCATCTAAAGAAGGTACATCAACCCCTTCGCTTAAACATCGTACATTGGTTAAGACTCTACATTCATCTGTGCTTTCATCTGCATTTTTCAGCCAAGAAATAAGTTCATCACGTTTTGGGGCAGACATAGTTCCATCTATGTGCTGAGAATTCATGCTAACCATAGCCTCTTGGTCTTTTGGGTTTAATGAATTTACATAGACATCTGAGGTATTATTAAAGGTTCCTGTTATAGATTTTGAGTCATCAATTGTTCTGCAAAAAGCCACAGCCCTTTTCATAGGATTTGGGTCACTTACTTTTATAATCTCATTGTCGCCCACTAATTTTTTAGACAAAGCGTTTATACAACCAATCAACTTCGACATATCGTCCGAAGTTATTTCATTGCTCCCATCAGCTATCATCTTTTGAACGGCTGGTGGCACATCCATATCGCTCAAAGTCAAAATAAGGACTTTATAATCAGTTAAAAGACCATCTTCTACAGCTTCGCCAAATCCAATACGGTACATTTCTTCTCCGTATAAAGCCACATCGTCCATAGAACATAGTTCAGCCTCTCTTGATGCCGCTTTTGACTTGGTATTATCATCAAAAAGCCTTGGGGTTGCAGTCATATAAAGCCTTTTACGGGCTTTTATAAAAGAATTGTCATGAACCTTAACAAAAGCAGATTCATCATCACCTGACAGCGTTACCCCAGTGGTACGATGAGCCTCATCACATATAATCAAATCAAAGACTCCTTTCTCTGGAAATTGCTCTAAAAGTGCTTTCTGAGTTTTGGCTATAACTTCGATGGACTGATAAGTGGAAAAGACCACAGTCATGCCATTAGATTCTTGCTCAAAGAAATGTTTTAGCTGTTTTACATTCTCAAAAACCTTAGTAGATGCTGGTAATGCCAAATCTATAGTACTAAAACCATCTGAATCTTCATTCTTTGTTTTCTTTTTACTGACTTCTGAATCGGAACAGATGCATATGGCATTGAGTTTTTCATCTGCTTGGGCGTACCATTCACGAAGTGTCTGACCTAAAAGAGCTATGGAAGGTACTAGGAAAAGAATTAGCCCTTTCCCTTCAGTTTCATTTTCCGCAATTTTTAGAGATGTAAAAGTTTTACCCGTACCACAAGCCATAATAAGCTTACCACGGTCAGCTGTTTTAAAGTGCTCATGAGTCAGCTCAATAGCCTTTTTCTGATGTTTCCTAGGTGGGAACTTCTTAGCCTTAGCCTCTTCGCCATAAATGCCCTGATTAAGCTTATCCCAGTCTACTGCTGCTTCTTCTAAATCGGTTAAATTAATTCGTGTAACAGCAGGTTCTTGATTGCGTATAGTCTCTTCCGCATTTGTACCCCAATTATTGGTTGTAGAAACCCAAAAACGATTAGAGAAACCTATTAGTTCTCCCTTCTCATTTTCAAACTTTTTACCGGAGGTTGAAAGAAAAGTATCTACTTCAGGTTTGCCAATAATAGCAGATTCTTGATAACATTTACACTGTATAGCCCAATAGTCGTCATTATCTGTTTTGGCTACTAAGTCAATTCCAGTATCCTTTCCACCAAAATCGTCTTTAAACGGAAAATCATTCCATAACCAAACATTAACTAGTTGAAAAGCGTACTTAGGGTCAGTTTGTAAATAGGCTTGAATTAGATTCTCAAAGCGGTCTCCTTTGTTACGTTCTGAGGTGGAATCTGCTCTGTATTTGGTTAAGACTTTTTGGAATGGATTAGATAACATTTGATAGGATTAAATTCAGATATCTGTAAAGATATAAATATTGGGTAAATAGATATCAGACTAACATTGTATTCTGTTTCCTAAATTATGACTACACCTCATTCTAAAAAACCTCATAAGGAACCTGTTCATTAATAAACACAGCTAAGGAGAACATTTCATTTATTTCCAAGTCATCTTAAAAAGTTCCTTAAGGTTCTTTCTTGCCATTATTTTTTCGAATAAAAAAGTATCCTAAGTAGACAATAATTCTATGAAAGATTATATGCTTAACTAATTCAGAGCCTATTTCTGTTAAAATCATCAGCGGCTCATGACCTGATAGATAGATTATTATATTTTCCATATGCATTACTTTGTTTGTTCAATACAAAGTTCTGCACACTAGGCCTTACACTCGTTTTTATGTCAATAAAAGTATAAATAACATACATTATATTTCGGACAATTCACAGGATCTTTTATCGGATTCTTTCCCAGAGGATCAAGAAATATTCTTAGCTATAGCCAAATAATTCTTGAAAATGTTTAATTTTTGCTTTTATATTTACTCTTTTTTAATGATTTTGCTAAGATTTCAGTAAAATCTTAGCAAAACTATGAGAACTATTCACTAATAATTTCTTCAAATGAACCCCAAAGAGTTTACATTCCACAGCTATACGCTATACCACGAATTTATACGATTAGTTATTTGCTGTTACCTAAAAGAAATGTTCCCCGACCAATTATCAGAATTAAAGGTAATTGACATAATAAAAGAAAAGAATTTAATTCCTAACTCTTTAAAATTACAGCCAAGTTACATTAGTCCTTACGAAGACCATTATAGTGCTAAAGAAATAGTTTTTCTTTCTGAGAACCTTTATAAAGAGGCATTTCTATCAAGACGTGACGCTCTAAGCCAAGTTGCAAGAAGGAATAGGCCAGACGGGGAAAGCGAACCTTTTCGATATAATACTACTATCAAGTTAATTTTCACATCGCTATTTCCTAAGTATTATATAACTAATGGCAAGCACTACTTTTCTAAATCAAAAGGTTTCGATGGAATAAATCCATCCGTTAATAAAGAAATTCAAACTTTACTTATTTCAAAGTCTTGGTCATTTTACGTTTTTTGGGAGGATAAGGGTAAACCTAAAGATATTCATCTCATTACCTATCGCTACGGATTAAAACGTTGTTTAATCGAATTCAAAACTTCTAATGAATTTAGTTCTCATGGTGAGGTCACTATAAAAAACTTTAATTATCAAAGTGGAGATGAATTTACCTATACAGCAGGTTATTCAATTGGCTTCAAGGATGATAATTACTATATCAGAACTTCAAACTTGTTAGAAAAAAAGAGAGGAAAGGAGAGTTCTAAAGTAATAAGTAAGTCGCTAGTTTTTCATTTACTCGGTTATCTAGGGAAAGGAAATTTACAGGATTACTTTTTTGGGGTTTATGGGAAGCTTAGAACCAATTCTATCTACGCTGGGACATTTTTAGTAATTGATAACTCAATAAGTGGGGATGACGATTTTATTAAAAAAAATGGCTGCATTCTTTATAAAAAACCGCAACCAGATAACAGTCTTTATTCTTCTAAGCGACATGAAAGTTCAAGGAAAAAAATATTGGAATTAAAAAAAATACCCGAGAAACATTCCATCGCTTTGAAATTACTCCGCAATCGGGGACAAGCATATATTAAACCACCGACAAAAAGGTTCGACTCTCAGATTGACTCTCTTTTAGAAAATTATGATATCCTGAAAGATAAATTCACTCACTTTCATAGAATGAACGATTATGAGTTCTTTATCTCAATCCCACTAACATCAAATGATAACAATCAGGAATATTCTACTAATAGGGAAATAGCAATTGAAGTTAAAGATTGTTTTAAGGAAATTTACCATTTAACCGATGGCTTTTTGGCCTGTCAGAATTATGATTCTTTGCAGTCCTTTAAAAACGCATATTTAGACGCTGATAAATATATTGAAACGGAAGAAGCAATCTCTCTGAGTGATATTTTCGTACTAATTCTACCTAAACCTTGCTCTCTAAATTTTTCTAATAAAACGCATCATTTTAGTAGTTGTTGGCCAGAATTAGGAGCCGCCATTGGCCTCAGAAAGAAAGTTGTTATTTTAGTGAATAACTCCTACTTATATTTAATCCCAAATATTGTAAGGAACTATAGATATTTAACGACGATAGCATTTGAAAATGAAAGTAAAATAAGTGAGGTGTTGAAAGATCCTGATGAACAGAAACGCATTCGTAAAACTATTTTTTCGTTAATTAAATAATTTTTTTAGATAACGAGTATATAAACTCAATTAAAAGCTATCTAATAGTTTAATAAGTTCATTGTAAGCTTTGTAGTTCATAGAGGTGCTAGAATAGACTCATCATCTCCAAACCTCAAAGAGTTTCTAAATACTTCAATACTAAGACCTAGCTGGAATGCACTGATGGGGTCATCATATCTTACATTTAGATAATCTCTCCCTCTATAATAGTGAAATAGGATACTAAAAGTTGGAGCTGGTGCAATAGGAACTTGGGCAAAGAAGTGAAAATTAGTTCGAAACTTTTTCTCATAGGGAAATTCAACTAGTTTATTATTTCCGTCCAAAATAGTGGACATTTCAAGCCTAATATCTACTTGATTGAAAAGGTGGAAATCGTCCTCATTTTTATGTGGAATTGCAATGCTTGAAATAGATGTTAAATTTATCCTATTCCTTCCATATCGGCTCTCCTGTTCTTTCCTAAAAGACAAAAAACCAAAATCATCCCCAGTTTCTTTTTGAAAACTCACCACTAGTCCATGATGAAACAAGTCGGGCAAATAATAATGATGGCTAAATCCAACTCGCCAGAAGTTAGTTGAAAAATCACCAGTAAGATAATTGTTTCGATTTAGTGAGCCAGGCAAATCATCTCGGATATAGGTACCAGGTCCTTGACCATTAGAAAAATGATGCCAATGCAAATCAAATTTAAAAAAGGAATATGTGGCGGTAGTATCTATTTTATGATTTGAAATCAAATCCTCTTTAAAGCTAAATAATGAAAAGTTGACTTTTTCCCCTCCTTCTCGAAGTCCAAAGTTTTTTTCATATCCAATACCAAACCTATTAGTTGGTGGTAAAATAGGGCTAGATTCTCCTTTAACTACTCTAGTGTGAAAAGAATAATCTAAATAGACCCTACTATAGCCGAAAAATGGAGTTATTCTTCTATCACGTTTGTCATTACCCGTTTTCCTTTTCGAAAGTAATGCATACCTAAAAGTTACATTTGGCTCAATTACATATCCACTTGCACCCTCACCGTCTTGAAGAGGTAGAATTCTATTATCGACTAAAGAATTGAAATTATTTACTAGTCCTATATACGAAATAGGCTTTTCAGTATTTACGTTGCTATTTATCATTTCATGAAGGTATTCCTGACTAAATAGATTGCCAGATATAAGTATTATTAAACACAATAACTTTTTCATAAATACAACATTTTAGACTTTCATATTTTTTTCTAAACAAATGGCAACCCGTATGTACAAAAGGCACTTATTGGTCTTTAAATGAATACTTTATATATTCTTTTGGAAGTATTCTCATTCTTTATCGGCAGTAAAAGAATAGGCGATTTTTAAACCAATAGCTGCATATATTTTGCTATGAAAAAGAGAATTTTCATCACTGCTTATACTTCTAGCTGGCTCTTCTGCACCAAATAACTTTAGAGGAAGGTTTTTACCTTTATATTCCTCGACAAAGTATCTTCTTGGTGCTCTCATAGGTGTAAATTCAATAGTACCTAGAATTAAAAACTTATCGTTTCTATATCCTAAACCAAATCCAACATCTATTGGAGAAGATGAATTAACTGTACTTGATGAAAATGAAAGGTCGGCTATGTTAACTAGCAAAGCAACAGCAAAATCTCTTCTAGCTGCTTCTATAGATTCTTCATTCAAAAGCTTATTTTCCTCAAATAAATCAAGCTTGTTGAAAAATTGTTTTGTGTTTTCTTCAGAGTTATTTTGAAGAGGATTCCAAACCAGCCCCATTGAAAACCTTGTTTGAAGGTGTGACACATGCTCAAATTGAACAGAATAATCTACTGGAGATATTGCAACATCCGTGATATTACCAAATCGCAATCCAGCTCCTGCTGCGGCAAAGAAATTGAATGGCCTTTCAAAATCTTCATTCGGTATTTTGGTTCTATCTCTAATTTCTGAGTTTTTTTCTTCAGTCTTCAAATTAAGGACTGTATCTATCACTAGTTTTTCTATTTCTTCAGCTAAATCGTCTTTGGACTTTTCTTCATCAACAATAGTTTGTACTTCGTCATCCTTCCACTCAATTGAATCCTGAGCCATGGAGCTTAAACTGAAAATAAACATTAGAACGAATAATAAATTTTTCATGGCTATATGCTTTGGTTGGAGTAAAACTAGCTTACATGAAAAGCATAAACCACGTGAAAAATACCCTTTTTCTATGCAGGCTAAAATTAATAGGCTCTTATCTCTTCTGAATGTAGTTTATTTGAATCTACGCCACCTTTTAATTCTCGATGGTAGTGCTTTTCAAGAATGTCAGGATGACATACCAAGTCAACCCTTAAAGCTTTCATTATCTTATTATGAATGTCCGACAAGCATTTCGGAAATCGTCTTTATTAAGCGTTTCTTGAAAAAACAAATGTCGTTTCTCTAAGAAACGAACAAAGAAACGGCGGAGAAACGACAGAGAAACGGCGGAGAAACGAACAGTGAAACGGAGACCGTTTCTGCCGTTTCTTTAGCTGTGAGCCGTTTCTTTAGAGAAACGGCTATGTAGAGAAACGCATATTCGTTTCTGTAAATAGAAGTATTTGTCAGACATGACCCAAATGTTGATAAGAGACATCTATTGAGGAGAATAAAAGAGCAAAGGTTTATACCAATGCTCTTCGGGCTTTAATGAAAATATAAAAGAATAGAACTAAGGAAATAGAAATTAATACTGTTGTCCATTTTGTGTTATCTGGCGTTTTCTCTTTCTCCTTTTGTGGTCTATTTTCAAGGATTTTTATTATCCGTTTAGAGAGTGTAAGCTTTTCCTCTTCGGCTTCAAGTTTTAAGGCGGTAAAAAGCTCCTCTGAAACTCTAAAGCTTATCTTTTTAGATTTAGGTTCGCTCACGGTTGTAATTTGATTACTAGCTCTTTTAGACCAGCTTTTGAACATGCTTCAATCCATTTTGGCAAGAAATCATTTAGTTTAATATTAGGGTTTGACTTAAAAAATAAATAATGAGTTTCTGCACCTAAATTTGATTTTTCAATTTTAGGTTGTATTACTCCTTTCGATACTTTTTCAGTGAAGTTGTAGACTAAATCCAAGTTTTCTGAATCATCCCATAAACCTGGATATTGAAATGGGTCGTTGTTATTATGCTGCTTTTCCATAGATACAATTAAAAATGTGGTTGTGATAGTTGAAATATTCTTTATAAAGGTCTGGGGCAAACCTTTTCATTATTTTAGCATGAGGTACATGTGCGGTCTTCCCTTCTTCTCTTGATTTAAAACCAAATTTCTCAGGATTCAGTGGAATAATCTTCCCATTCATACGCTCAAAAGAAGGCCCCACTCGCAAACTACATGAGTCCACCACTTTTTGACCTACTCTGCCTATTACAAGGTCTAAGTAGTTTCGAGTCATTTGACATACTACCTCCTTGTCGGTGTAAATAGGTGACTGGTCGCGGTCAGACGGAGCGATAACTAAGCTTTCAGCTACTATTTTGGTGAAATATTTAAGCTGGAAGAAGGTTTTCTTGATACGAAGTACTGGTTCTTGGGCACGCTCTTCTTCCTGACCAGGCAATGACACAAATTCTATCGGCTTTTCTTCTTGAGGCAAGTCTTCATACACAAACCTAAAACCGTTTTCACCTTCATTTACTTCTTGTTTTTCTTCAAGTTTCATTCCTCTTAACACATCGGCACACCCCCATAAACGTCCGTTAATTCGACGCTCTTCAAAGGCAGGATTATAGAACTGTAAATCAACCTCAACTTTCTCTTCTTCGCCAGTAAGCTCGTTTACACGGTACTCATAAGTACTAATGCAGTCTCTTCTAAAGTCTTCATTGTACTTCACCTCTTGATTATCCATGACAGGTAGCTCCGTTGGTTTCTTTGTAACGTATTTAACCACGTAAGCGGCTACAGATTCCAAATTTTGAACACTATGTATGTCTGTGGTGTTTGGGTCTGTCCATCCACATGCTACACCTTTTTCATAGGCTTTAAACTGTTTTTCTTTAGCAGCGGCATTAATCATCTTTTTACTTAATGTCTTTCCAGTCTTTACTACAACCTCTAGATATGATTTGAAGACAGGATGGCATTTAGTTGGCAATTCTCTCGTCTTCTGTACCTTTTGGACTATCTTGATAAGGTTAGCTTTGTCTTCCTTAAAAGTTGCCTTATTAAAAGTAAAGCCATTTTTGTGCAAGTTTTCATTGAAATACCTATATCTAGTTATGTAACCATGTTTTTCCACTATCTCATTCCACTTTTGACGAATTCTTTCCCAAGGGACAAAACGGTCTACCAAAATGTGAAAATGGATGTTTCCGTTTTTTTGTGTCTCTGCTCTCCAGAAATAACCTTTAATTCCAAAACCTTTCTGCTGTCCTCTTAAACCACCTCTTTTGTAATAATCATCGGCTGACATCTTTAACCAGTCAATAAATGGATGAAGCATGTGAGCTTTTATCTCGTTATCTCCATGAACTTGATAGGAAGGAAGTGATAGCGTTACGAAGGTTGGTAAAACCTCGTTTTCGTCCACTTGTCTTTTTTGATTTTTCAAGTCAATGTTCATTTCAATGGCTGTGAGCCATACTTGAAGCATTTGCTCTAAGTTTCTTTTAGTAGCTGGAGACAAATATCCGTTGTATGCGTTTTCTCCGTCATTCTGATGAAGCAGATTATCTATAGAATTTGGGTTAGACAAGGGTCTATGGCCATTCCTGCGATAAATATCTACTTGGGTAATGCTTTTAACTTTAAACTTGACTGTGGTCTCGAAAGTGCCTAACTCTCTTATTGCGGAATCTGTGGCATCTTCGTATGTTTTCTCCGGTACATTTTCTTCTGCCGCTGTCTTTCTTTGAGCTGCGATAGTTTTCTCTGTTCCGAATAATCCTGTTTGGGTAATTCTAGTACTCATTCTTTCAATAATTCTAAATTTCTTAAACCTTTTATTGATGTCGAATCCTTATTCAGCTAGAATCGACGTTAAGATAAACCAATAAGGTAAACCACGATTCTTGCCCGATGCCGCTTAAAGAGCGGTCATCCCCTTTTGGATTTGAGAAATAGTTTTTACGGGATTTCGAAGCAGCCATTCTTCTATTTCTGGTTTAGAAAAATAGAGACATTTTCCGCTAGGGTTAGAATGGGGGATTAGTCGCTTACTCGTTAATTTGTAAGCATAGGATTTAGAAAGGCCTGTATATAGGCACATTTCTTCCATAGTAAGGACAGACTTTTGTGAAATCAAGCTAAATAGCTCAATCTTCTCAATCTTTGCTGATTGCTCTTTAAGCAAATCAAGAATTGTTTTTTGGTTTTCGTTCATCACGATCTTTTGTTTAAAGATTAATAAATGAACCACCGGTGGCCTCTTTCGAGTGTAATTACCTTACAAAGGTGTAGTATAGGAAAATGTGTTTTGCTAGATAGTTGTAGATATGTAATAACTATCCACTATTCTGTTAATAGTTCAAGTCGAATGTCATTTAAAAAATTTTCATATAGTTTTTTGTCAATACTCTCGCTGGCAAGTTTAGCCATATTTGGGGAACAGTAGAAAAGGGGGGCTAAATCATTCCAAATCTTAGTATTTTTACAATATGCCCTGATAAATACTGCCAAATAAGTAGGCTGTTTCCATTCAATCTTATTAAAATCAGAATTCATCTTTTCAAATCCAAAAGCCATTAGAAAGTCCCCTAAATCTACATCATAGGTTAAATGATTTTGTTTTCGAAAGTACAGGAATAACTTTTCTGCTTTCTTTTTATCAATGCCCATTTTAGATTTAAATACCATAGTGTTAAGTACCTTTAAAGCTATATTTAAAGGCTGAGCATTGACAAAGCTTTCGATTTCTATTAGGTAATCTAGATGTATTAATTTCTTTTGCAGAAATTCATCAGAAAATTTATCTTCTAAATAGGAAGGATGTTCTATGACATTCCTTCGAATTCCTTTAAATTTTGTAGTTAGGGCAAGCATTAATCTAATTTTTCTTTCTTGATTAGTGTCTGAGTCTTGACTTGGAAGCTTCTTTAAGGTTTCTTTAATTCTTGCATTATCATGAATAAACCAAAGTACTTCGTTAAGAAGGTCCTTCCTTGCTAACCCTTCATCTTCATAGTTTACACTGAAAATATCTTCAATTACTTTTGGAAAGTTCGCATCTAGACTTTTAGGGTGCGGATATCCTAGTTTTTGCGATGCACGAATCTTCACATCACTTAATGATGACCACCTGTCTAAAGTACCCACAAATTCTGCGGCCTCGTCAAAATGTCTCATGGGGAATGTTACACGATTTACTCTTTCAAAATGAGATATGGCGTCCCGTGTTTCCTGTTCAATTTTTAATTGATAATTCATGCTAGTGCTTTTAAGTGGAGTTGTTCTTTTCGAAAGCTTTTCAACTTTTAATAATTCTCTCAAATCATTCAGTTTAGTCCATTATTAAAACTCGAATAACCTTTTGATTTGTACGAGGAATAGAAGTTAGTTAGCGAACAATTGTATGCAAATTGTATGCAAGTGAACATAAAAAAAGGAGTTACATTTCTGTAACTCCTTGAGTATTAAGTGGGCCCACATGGATTCGAACCATGGACCACCTGATTATGAGTCAGGTGCTCTAACCAACTGAGCTATAGGCCCTTTATTTTAAACAAAACCAAACTGATTCTTTTTAAGGAAGTCAGATGCTCTAATCAACCGGCAACCGCGTTGTGAGCTATAGGCCATGCTTTTAAACAACTCCCCTATCTTTGAAATTAGCCAAAAACAGGTTTTGTTTTCCTAAAGCGAGTGCAAATGTAAAAGGATTTATTTTTTATAGCAAAGCTTATCCAATAGATTATTAAAATAAATCACCATTTAACACATAAGTATTTCATTTTTAAGCCTTATCCTTTTTATCTTCTTGATTCTTTAATGTTCTTTTGAATAAATCTCATATTTTTTCACTGTGGCATTGCCTACTTTTGCAATTGGAATATGTACATACAAAACAAAAGAAAAATACTAAACGACCCCGTTTACGGCTTTGTGACATTGCCTAGCGAACTCGTTTATGATTTAATAGAGCACCCTTACTTTCAAAGACTCCGTAGAGTAAAGCAATTAGGTTTAACAGACTTTGTTTACCCAGGAGCTCTTCATTCGCGGTTTCAGCATGCCATTGGTGCTATGCACCTCATGGGACAAGTACTAAATAGCCTTGAGGCTAAAGGAAACCTCATCATGGAGGTGGAGCGTGAGGCCGCACAAATAGCCATTTTACTCCATGACATTGGTCACGGCCCCTTTTCTCATGTATTAGAGTATACACTTTTGGAAGGTGTAAATCATGAGAAAATTACAGAAATGATTATGGAGAAGTTAAATATAGCCTTCGGTGGAAAGCTAAATTTAGCTATCGAAATGTTCAAAAACACCTACCATAGGAAGTTTTTCAATCAGTTAATTTCTAGCCAGCTTGATATGGATCGCCTTGATTATATTAATCGAGATAGCTTTTTCACTGGCGTGGCAGAAGGAAGTATAGGTGTAGACCGTATTATTAAAATGCTAGACATTCATGAAGAAAGTTTGGTCGTGGAAGAAAAAGGACTTTTAAGCGTTGAAACCTTCCTAAACGCTAGAAGAACCATGTATTGGCAGGTTTACCTTCACAAAACAGCAATAAGCGGCGAGGTGATTTTAATAAAAGCCTTAGAGCGAGCCAGAGAGTTAAAGGGTGAAGGAATTCAGGTCGATTGCCCTAAAGATTTAGAAAAGTTTTTAAGTCGTAAAATAGGACTGGCTGCTTTCATGGAAGAAAAAGAGACTTTAGAAAGTTTCTTAAAAATAGACGATACCGACATTCTCTATTGCATAAAAACGTGGGTAAACCATGAAGACAAGGTACTTTCATTTTTAGCACAATCCTTTTTAAATAGAAAACTCTATAAAATCAGATTGTCGGACGAAAGTCCTTCTGACAAAGAAATTAACAAGGTAAAGGAACACCTTTTAGAGAATGGTGTTAATCCTAAAGACTTAAAATACTTCTTTCATGTTGGCAGCATTAGTAATGCTGGCTATGTTTTAGAAAATAGTAAAATCAATATTTTAAAAAAATCAGGAGAAGTTCAGGATATAGTGGAGGCTTCCGATTTACCGACTATCAAGGCTTTAGGGAAGATCGTCAAAAAACACTACCTATGTTGGTCCAAAGATGTATATTTGCATTTTTAACGCTTATCATAAAAGGTGGCCATAAAAAAGAAGCTAATATGAAATTCACGGTGCGTCAAATAGCCCAACTAATAGGAGGAGAAGTAGAGGGAGATGATAGTTTGGAGATTGACCAGTTTTACAAAATTGAAGAAGGCCAAAAGGGTGGGATATCGTTCCTAGGGAACCCCAAATACGAACCATTTATCTATAAAACAGATTCTTCAGCAGTTATTGTTGCTGATTCATTCGTAGCCAAAGAGTCAATAAATTCATCTTTAATTAAAGTTAAAGACCCTTACAGTTCATTTGCTACTTTGTTAAGCGAGTATGAGAAACTAACTAAAAAAAGCAAAGTAGGTATTTCAGAACTTGCCTTTGTAGACCCAACTGCTGAACTTTCAAAAGATATTTATTTAGGAAACTTTTCCCAAGTTTCTGAACATGTCAAAATTGGAGAAGGAACGGTTATATACCCTCAAGTATTCATTGATGACAATGTGACCATTGGTAAAAATTGCATTTTATATGCAGGTGTAAAAATCTTTGCCGATACTGTCATTGGAGACAATACAACTATACATGGCGGTGCTATAATAGGCTGCGATGGTTTTGGTTTTGCTCCGCAAAAAGATGGAACATATAAAAACGTTCCCCAAACTGGAAATGTAGTTTTGGGTGATAACGTATCTATAGGGGCAAATACCTCTATTGACAGAGCTACCATAGGAAGTACTTTAATAGGTAATGGTTCCAAAATTGATAATTTAGTTCAAGTTGGTCATAATGTTACCATAGGAAGGAATACAGTAATAGCTTCACAAACAGGCATAGCTGGTTCTACAAAAATAGGAGACAATTGTGTGATAGGCGGGCAAGTAGGATTTGCAGGCCACGTACAAGTGGCTAATGGCACTAAAATTGGAGCACAATCTGGAATAAACAGAAATGTGGTGAAAGAAAATTTATCTCTAAACGGAACACCATTTATGGATTTAAGACAACATCAACGTTCATTGGTATTTTTTAGAAAGTTACCAGAATTTGATAAACGTATTAGCGACTTAGAAAAGCAAAACAATAATTAAATGAATACTAAACAATCTACCATTGGTAGCGAAGTTTCTGTTAAAGGAGTAGGTCTTCATTCAGGAGAGGTGGTTACGCTAACCCTTTGTCCTGCTGGAATAAATGAAGGTATTGTATTTCAAAGGATTGATATTGAAAACAGCCCTAAAGTACCTGCTTTAGTAGAGTATGTGGTTGACACTGCAAGAGGAACAGTCTTAGAAAAAGACGGGGCTAAGGTTCAAACCACCGAGCATGTTTTGGCAGCTATAGGTGGCCTACAAGTAGATAATATTCTTATCAAACTAGACGGCCCAGAAATCCCTATAATGGATGGAAGTGCTATGCCTTTTGTAGAACTTTTGGAAAAAGCTGGTTTAGTAGAGCAAAATGCCCTTAGAAACTATTTCACCATAACGGAGGCTGTTCAATTAAACAACCCAGACCATTCTGTAGAATTAGCAGCACTTCCTTTAGACGATTATAAGCTTACTGTCATGGTAGATTATAATTCTAAAGTGCTTAACTCTCAGCATGCTCAGCTACATGAGATAGGAAATTTTAAAGAACATATTGCCTCATGTAGAACTTTTGTGTTCGTTCATGAGTTAGAAGCACTATATAACGCAGGTTTAATAAAAGGTGGCGATATTAATAATGCCATTTTAATAGCTGAAGACGAGGTTAGTGAAGAGCGAGTAGCTGAATTGGCAAAAATGCTAGGTAAAAATAAACTTACCATTGGTAAGTCTGGCATTGTGAATGATCAACCTCTTAAATTCAATAATGAGCCAGCAAGACATAAATTGTTAGATTTAATAGGTGATTTAGTGTTAGTCGGAAGACCACTAAAAGCTCATATTCTAGCAGCAAGACCTGGACATGCTTCTAATGTAGCTTTGGCTAAGAAAATCACCAAAGTTATAGCAGATGCTGCAAAAGCACCACCAACTTTTGATGTTGATGCTGAGCCTGTTTTTGATGTTAACGGTATAGCGAAATTGTTACCACATAGGTACCCTTTCCAACTAGTTGACAAAATAATGAGTCTAGATGGTAGCACAGTAGTAGGAGTTAAAAATATAACCATGAACGAGCCGCAGTTTATGGGACATTTTCCTGAAAACCCTGTAATGCCTGGTGTATTACAAGTAGAAGCTATCGCTCAAACTGGTGGCGTATTGGTTTTAACATCGACTGGAGAACCTGAAGCCTATTGGCCTTACTTAGTAGGGATTGATAAATGTAGGTTTTTTAGAAATGTTTTGCCAGGAGATGCGTTAGTCATTCGATGTTCGTTGCTAATGCCTATTAGAATGGGCGTGGCAAAGATGCAAGGAGAAGCTTGGGTAGGCAGTAATCTGGTGTGCAGTGTTCAGATGACGGCAAGGTTAGTTAAGAAAAAAAACGATTAGAGAATATATATGAATCAGCCACTGGCTTATGTTCATCCTGAAGCAAAAATAGCTCAAAACGTAGTTATAGAACCATTCACATCAATTTCTAAGGACGTTGTAATTGAAGAGGGAACTTGGATAGGACCAAACGTTACTATTATGGAAGGTGCTCGAATTGGTAAAAATTGCAAAATTTTTCCAGGAGCCGTTATTTCAGCCGTTCCACAAGACCTAAAGTTTCAAGGAGAATACACAACTGTTGAGATTGGAGATAACTCCACTATTAGAGAATGTGTTACCATTAATAGAGGTACAGTAGATAAATACAAAACCGTAGTGGGCAAAAACTGCTTGGTGATGGCTTATGTACATATTGCCCATGATTGTATCATTGGAGATAATGTAATATTGGCTAACAGTGTTCAGCTTGCTGGTCATATTACTATCGAAGATTTTGTTTTTATTGGTGGTACCACTGCGGTGCATCAATTTGTCAAAATAGGAGCTCATGCCATGATAGCTGGAGGCTCACTGGTAAGAAAAGACGTTCCTCCTTTCATTAAGGCTGCCAGAGAACCTTTAGGTTTTGGTGGAGTAAACTCCATAGGTCTTAGAAGAAGAAATTACAGCAACGAGAAAATTGCTGAGATTCAGGAAATTTATCGTTTTCTATTCTTAAAAGGCTTAAACATGGCGGATGCCAGAAGAGCTATAGAACTAGAAATGGATGCTACGCCAGAGCGTGATGAAATACTGTTTTTCCTTAAAAGTTCTGAGAGAGGTATCATTAAAAATGGTAATCTTAAATCAGACGATAAGTAAATAGCAGTGGATATCAAGCTTGAAAATATTGGAAAGAAGTTTAGCAATGAATGGATTTTCAAGAACCTGAGCTTTACTTTTAAAGGTGGTAAAAAGTATGCCGTAACCGGCTTTAACGGTTCTGGCAAATCTACCTTACTACAGGTTACATCAGGACTTGTCCCTTCTAATTTAGGTAAGATTCATTACCAAATAAATGGTGAAGTTATCGCAGAAGACACTGTTTATAGGCATGTTTACATCACTGCCCCTTACATTGAATTAATAGAAGAATACACACTTTCTGAAGCAATAGACTTTCATATCAAGTTCAAACCTTTCAAAAGTGGATTGAGCAAAGAAGACTTTCTTGGCTTAATCTACATGGAAAAAGAAGCCCACAAGCTTATTAAGCAATTCTCTTCAGGCATGAAACAGCGATTAAAGCTCGGATTAGCTTTTTGTTCTGAATCTGATGCCATTTTTTTGGATGAGCCTACTACTAATCTTGACGAACAAGGTATTCAATGGTATTTAACTATGGTTTCTAAACTAGAACCAACTAAATTGGTTATTATTTCCTCAAATGATGACAGAGAGTACGGGTTTTGTGATGAAATTTTGGCGGTCAATGATTATAAGGTTAATTAATTTAAAAACTACCCTTTTATTCTGTATTCTCTTTATTTTCTCCTTTGCCTCTTATTCTAATAAACCTTCCGGTCAATATATCTTTATTGAAAATAAGGGTCAATGGCACTCCGACATATTATTTAAAGCAAGCATACCCGGTGGCTTTCTTTTTGTCAAAAACAGCGGCTTAGAATACATATTCTACAATACTGAGCAGCTTGCCTCCATGCACTTTGCAGGTACCAATACCCACAACCTAAAAAAAGCTATTGAAAAAATAGAGGTTCAGCGAGTTTCTCTAGTTTTAAACAATACCAATAAGTCAGCTCGAGCTGAGGTTACAAATCCCGTTTCTCAAAAGTTCAATTATTATTACGGAAATGCCCCTTCAAAATGGGTTTCAAATGCCCAAGCGTTTAATGAAGTGTGGCTAAGAAATATTTACCCAAACATTGATTTTAGACTTTATGGAATTGGAACAGCTTTGAAATACGAATATGTAGTTCATCCCAATGGCAACCCTGATGATATTAACATGGAATATTCAGGGCAAAACGACATAAGTATTGAGAACGGAGAATTGAAATTAAAAACTAGCGTCAATGCATTCAAAGAATTTCAACCTTTTACATTTCAAGAAAAAGCAAACACCAGAGTAGCCGTAGACGCAAAGTTTGTTTTAAACCAAACTGAAATTTCCTTTGACCTTGGTGAGTATGACAAAACGAAGGACTTGATTATTGACCCAGAACTAGTCTTTTCTACCTACAGCGGTTCTTTTGCTGACAACTGGAGTCATACTGCAACTTTTGATGACGAAGGAAATCTATACGCTGGTGGAACCGTTTTTGGAGCTAACTTCGCTGTAACGGACAATGCCATTCAGCCAGTTTTAGGGGGTGCTACCAGTGCTATTGGCGTGATTCGTTCTACAGATATGGTCATTATGAAATACAGCTCTGACGGCTCCGAATTACTGTATTCCACTTTTTTTGGTGGAGAACAGTCTGAGGTACCCCACAGTTTGATATGTAATTCTAAAGGAGAACTCGTGATTTTTGGAACTACCTCCTCCCCTGACTTTCCGGTTTCACCAGATGCCGTGCAAAAAGAGTTTAAAGGCGGAACAGGCCTCAATGGCAGCCCCATAACTACAGGAATTGGCTTTATTTATGGTACAGACCTTTTTGTCTCCGTTTTAAGTTCCGACGGTTCTAAAATGGTAGGCAGTACCTATATGGGCGGAAGCTCAAATGATGGCATACATGATAACAGGGAATTGTCAATAAGAAATTATGGCGACGAGTTTCGGGGAGAAGTTTATGTGGATGAGGCTGACGATATTTATGTAGCTTCTATAACTACTTCCGCAGATTTCCCTATGGCTTTTTCACAAACAAGTTTGTCTTCATTACATGATGGAGTCGTTTTTCAGCTAAACAGAGAGGTTTCTGATTTAAAATGGAGTACCTATATAGGTGGAAGTGCCTACGATGCTGCCTATGCCATAAGGGTAAATAAAGAAAAAGAGGTGTACGTTTTAGGTACTACTCTTAGTGAAGATTTGGGAGGAACACCCAATGCTCTCAACTCTGACTTAAGTGGTAAGGCAGATGCTTTTGTGGCTCTTTATAAAAACAAAGCACTCACAGAGTTGACCTATTTAGGCACGGAAGAAGAAGAGGTGGGCAATCTTCTTGATCTAGACAATGAGGGCAATGTTTATATTTTTGGCTTAACCGAAGGAGCATATCCTATTGAAGGTACAGTTTACAGAAATCCAGAAAGTGGTCAATTCATTCATAGTTTAAATCCTTCTTTATCCAAAACTCGCTTCTCTACCGTTTTTGGTTCGGGAAGGGGAATAGGAAATGTTGATTTAGTGCCAACAGCTTTCCTAGTCAATGACTGTGGAAACATGTATTTGGCTGGTTGGGGAGGTGTAGTCAATTCAAATAATGGCTATAATCAAGAGAGTACTACTTTTGGCTTACCTGTTAGTTCCAGAGCATATCGAAAAGAAACCACTGGCAGCAATTACTACTTTGCCATTTTTGAAGCAAATGCTAAGTCTTTGCTATATGCTACGTACTTTGGCTCTGATGGACCTGAAAACCCTTTTGATGAAAGAGGTGACCACCTAGATGGCGGAACCTGCAGGTTTGACAAAAATGGTGTAATTTATCACTCTGCCTGCGTTTGTAGAACTAGAAATGAAGGATTCGTCGGTTTTCCGACCGATAATGGATTTGAAAAAAATCACAATAATTCCAATTGCAACATGGCAGCATTTAAGTTTGATATAGACGACTTAGCTGCCGTTTTTGACATAGTGGATGGTACTAATATTAATCCTGATGTAGTTTGTGCAGGAACAGAAATTGACCTCCGCAATAATAGTAAAGGAGCCTTGACCTATCAATGGTCTATTAATGGTGAGGTGCTCTCTCGAATTGAAAATGAGAAACACGTTTTTGAAGAAGGGGGTGTTTATGAAATCAAACTAGAAGCATTTAACAGAGTCAGCTGTGCTACTTCCGATTCTCTTATTCGTGAAATTAAAGTGATTTATTATGAAACAGGAATTAGTGCAGATACCACCGTATGTCCACTCTCAATCAACCAGATATTTGCCAGTGGTGGTGAAAGCTATTCATGGTCGCCCAGTGAGTTTCTAGAAAACAGTAATTCCGCCTCACCCATTGCCACTGTTTCTGAGACTACAACGTTTGAAGTAGAAATTACAAATGAGCAATGTACCGTGCGTAAAACGGTGGATTTAATAGTAGAAGACAAAAGTGATTTTCAGGTAGCTCCTGATTTAGAAGTTTGTACTGGTAAAGAAACCAAAATATGGGCAAAGGGATTTGCAGACCATTTTACTTGGAGTCACCCAGACATAGGAGAAATAAGAGACAGCGTTATTTTAGTTCAGCCAAATGAAAGCAGCACTTATACAGTCAAAGCTTTTTATCCAGATGGCTGTGAGTTGACTAATGCCGTGACATTAAAAGTTGACCAAAGCTTCGCTCCTGATTTTGATTATCTTTTAGATTACCATTGCGACCAAAGCTTTGATTTAATTTTCGATAATAAATCACCTCAAGCAAGTAATTTTGTTTGGAACTTGGATAATGAAGATAGCTTAAATGCATTCGCTCCAGTAGCATATACTTTTGCAAATGCCGGCACTTATATGATAAAATTAAAGGCCACCAATGAAATTGGCTGTGCATTACAGATTCAAAAAGAACTCAATATTCCTGAAAATGCAGACTTGATTCCTAATGCTATTTCCCCAAATGGAGATGGTAAAAATGATACATTTGTGATTGCAATTCCTAATGCAAGTTTGAATGTTTATAATAGATGGGGTAAATTAGATTATGAAAATGCCAGCTATGACAATTCTTGGGGAGCAGACGTAGCAACGGGCACCTATTTTTATGAATTGAAACTGCCAAATGGCGAATTATGCAAAGGCTGGATAGAAGTTTTTAAATGATACATTCAACAAACTATTATAACACATTCATAGAAATAGCAGAGGACTGCCCTACGGATACTTCTGAGATTCCTCCTTTAAAGGGAAATAAGAAATCTGTAGCTAGTTTACAGTTTGACATGGTTTATGATAACCCGTATAAATATACCTCTGACCAAGTTTTTTACGCCATTCATGCCTTAAGAAAAGAAATACCCAAAGGCGAACAAGAAGAGCAAAAACTGGTTTTCTTTTCAAAAGGTCAGCCTTGTTTTCGGGCTTCGCCATTGACCAAAAGGTATGGATGGGGACTTCATAGCAATGAAGAAGGTAAAATTGCCCTCTTTGAAAAAGGCTCAAAAAAATACCAAGATTTTGTAAACAATGATTCAGTAATAAAGAAAAAAGCAATGCGTTCTAAAAGGGCGTAAAAATTAAATAGATATGAGAAAATTAGTACTAGTAATAGCATTTTGTAGTTCATTGAGCGTTTTCGCTCAGGACTTTAAAACATACGGAGAGGCATTTGTTAAAACATCGCCTACGGAAGCTGTGGCCTTAAAAAAGCTTGACTTGTCAAATACAGCCAACTTAGAAGTGGAAGGTGAAGTAAACGCAGTTTGTCAAGCGAAAGGCTGCTGGATGACCGTAAATCTAGAAAATGGAGAAACCATGCGTGTGACTTTTAAAGACTACGGGTTCTTTGTACCAAAAAACCTAGCAGGCACTAAAGTGGTGTTTAAAGGTAAGCCAGAAGTTACAGAAACTTCGGTTTCTGAGCTAAGACATTACGCTGCTGATGCAGGCAAAACTAAGGCTGAGATTATGGCTATTACAGAACCAGAAATAGCCCTGACTTTTGTGGCGGACGGTGTTCTAGTTCCTAAGGTGAATTAAAACTTATTCCTGAAATAGCATTTAAAAGAAAGAGACCGCCACATCGACGGTCTCTTTTCTTTGCCTAGTTATTTCGTACCAGTTCCGCTAATGCTCATCCCCTATTTCACCAGCTTTAGACTGAGCTAGCACATAGTAAGCTCCCTTAGTAACTATCTCGGCATTTTCTGGCAGTGGTTCTATAAAACTCACCGCTATACTTCCTTCATTTACAGCACCGGGAACCACAGAGAACCTTTTAAACTCGGCCTTGCCTTCCTCATTTCTGGATGCTACCAGATAAATAAAAGACTCATTACCTTCTTTTAAAACCGCTTCTTCTGGTAGCACTTCTACCGTCATATCATTTAGCCAGATTTTAGCATTGATAAAAAGGTCTTTTAAAAATGGCGGCTTATCTCCATGTAAATGGCCATGAACACGCACGGTTTTAGTTTCTTGGTCAAACTCTTTTCCTATCACGCTCACCTCACCTTCATACTTCTTATTTCCTATGGCAGGTACATAATAGCTTATCTCCTGCCCTACTTTTATAGAAGCTATATCCTTTTCAAAAACGTCTAATTCAAGATGAAGGTGGTCGTCTGCCACTATTTCCATTAATGAAGCTGTGGCATCGGCATACATGCCATTATGCATGTTAATCTTAGTGATATAGCCACTCATTGGAGCTATCAGTGGTATTCTTTGACTGATGCTACTTGGCGTGAGTTTTTCTACAGGAATACCCAAATAGGATAGCTGTTTCCCTAAACTCATAAACTTAGCTTCTAAAACAGCTCTTTCGGCTTCAGCATTTTCTAAGGTTTTAGTGACACCTGCTGCGGCATCAAAGAGAGACTGCTGCCTTTCTTTTTCCTGCTCTTTAAGTTTTAGCTGAGCCTTAGCTTCTAGGTATTCCTGCTGTTTGATAATAAAATCTGGATTCTCTATATAAGCTATCACCACCCCTTTCTTTAGGTAATTTCCCTCCACGTATTTATTATTCCCTTTGATAATTCCAGCCGCTTTCGCCGTAACAGACGAATAAGCATTTGGCGGTAAACCAAGCATACCCGATGCTTTCACAAAACCGTTTACTTTCATACTAGTAAGTCCGCCAGTTTCCAAACCGATGGTTTTCATCTGAATGGCGGTTAAGGCAATACCATGCTGCACAGGCTCCGAAACTTTTTCAAGTTCGGTGTTTAAACCTTCCGTTTCTGTCTCTTTTTTTTCTGTGCTGCAAGCAGTCAAAATAGCACCACTAGCCAGCAATAAATATTTTATATAGTTCGTCATTTTCTTATTGATTTGTAAGGTATTGATAATTGGCAACCGCCTGATTTAAAGCCCAAATTTGCTCTAAGTAAGCCTTTTGGGTGTTTGCAGAAACTTGCAGCGTATTCAAAAGTTCTAAATATGGAAGCTCGCCAGCTTCATAGTTTAATTGGGTCACCCTAATCATTTCTGGATTGAGCGTTTCTAACTGTTCTTTATAGAAAGCCCTTCCCTTTTCGTACACTTGAATAGCTCGCTGAGCAGCATTTATTTCTATTTGTAATTTGAGAGTTTCACTTGAGACATGCTGTTCGGCACGTTTGACAGCTATCTTATTCGCTTCAATTTTCTTCTTGGTAGCCGAGTTAAAAATTGGCAAACTAATTCCTGCCTGTGCCCCACTCAGCCATCCGCCCTGAAAATAGTTTTGTACCGCATAACCTACATGAAAATCAGGTTTCAAACTTGACTTTAACAAGTCGGTTTGCGTTTCCACTATCAAAGCTTCCTGTTTCCTAATTTGAAGTCTTGGAATACTTTCTAAGTCAAAAGTGCTGTATGTCAAAACCTCATTCTCTGTAATAGTCCTTATTGATTCTTCGCTGTTTAACTGAAGCTGTAAGGCCTTTTCCAAATTTTCAATTTCTAACACTGTCTGATTTTGAAGTAAAGTATACTCTGCACTTTTTGCCTTTAAATTTAAAGACTCCATAGGATTTGATGCACCAGCCTCTAACCTTGCATTAGCTACTTTTTGATAGGCTTCATAAATTCTTATTTGGTTGTCATAAAGACCAAGCAGGTTCTTTTTAAACTGAATTTGGTAAAAAAGCACACGCACATTTCTTTTTAAAGAAGCTAGGGTGAGCTCTTTATTCAAAACGTCTTGAGCGGCCAGTTCATCGTACAGTTTATTATTTGCTTTAAATACACTTGGGTTCTGAAAGTTTTGCTTCAGCACCAACTGATTCACTTGCTGACCAAAAGCCTTTTCATTGATGGCATCTGCCTGAAAGTTAAAATCTGTATTACCAGGATTATACTTCAAATGCTGCAAAGACTTACCCTGCTCTATGGCCAAATTTGCCGCTCGTATTTCTGGATGATTTTGAATAACCATATTGATAGCTGCTTCTAAGTCTACTTCTCTTTTTTGAGCCATACTGGCCAAAGAAGTACCCAAAAACAAAACAAGAACCATTGTCAATTTTGAAGGTGAAACCTTTAGTTTTTTATCATTCCATTTCTCTAACCAGAAGTAGAGAATTGGCAAAATAATCAGGGTTAAGAAAGTTGCCGTAATTAAGCCACCAATAACCACCGTGGCTAAAGGACGCTGCACTTCAGCACCGCCAGAAGTAGAAATTGCCATAGGCAAAAAACCAAAAGACGCAACCGCAGCAGTCATCAAAACTGGTCTTAGCCTTACTTTAGTACCTTCTATGATTCTGTCTAAAACGTTGGTCATACCTTCTTTTTTAAGCTGATTAAAGTAACCTAACAGCACTATTCCGTTAAGTACCGCCACACCAAAAAGAGCAATAAAGCCAATGCCTGCAGAAATACTAAAAGGCAAACCTCTTAACTGCAAGGCCCATACGCCACCAATAGCCGACAGGGGAATAGCCGTAAAAATCAACCCCGCCTGAGCCATGGAACCAAACGTAAAATACAAGAGAACAAAAATCATGGCTAGAGCCAAAGGCAAAGCTACCGCAAGTCTGGCATTAGCCTCTTTTAGGTTTTCAAACTGCCCTCCATAAGTAAAATAATAGCCTGACGGCAATTTCAAATTGGCATCTAAACTGCTTTGAATCCTGCCAACTAGTGTTTCTACATCGGTGTCACCTACATTTACGCCAATCACAATTCTTCTATTCGTGTTTTCTCTGGAAATTTGCATCGGTGAATCTTTCAACGAGATACCCGCTACAGCACTTAACGGTATTTGATTTCCATTATCTAGTGTGATAAAGAGATTCAAAACGTCTTCTATACCCGTTCTGTTTTCTTGGTCAAACCTTAACACTAAGTCAAACCTTTTTTCGCCTTCATATATCACACCTGCCTTTTCTCCTGCAAAAGCAGTCCTAATAACCTGATTTACGTTTTTAATAGTGAGACCATACTGTGCCATTTTAGCATAATCATAATCTATAATTATTTGCGGCATACCCACCGTTTGTTCCACATTGACTGTTCCTACTCCTTCTAAATTCGTAATAAGTTTTTCTGCTTCCTTGGCATTGCTGTAAAGCACATCCAGGTCATCTCCAAAGAGTTTTATCGCAATATCGGCCTTGGTACCAGTCATGAGTTCATTAAAACGAAGCTGAATAGGCTGTGAATACTCGTAGGCTACACCCGGAATATCCATCAATGAAGCGTCAATTTTCTCAAACATTTCTTTCCTACTACTAGCCGACGTCCATTCCGATTTTGGTTTCATCACAAGCGTATAATCTCCCACTTCCACGGGCATTGGGTCCGTGGGTATTTCTGAAGAGCCAATGGTCAGCACCACATCTTCTATTTCTGGGAATTCCGTCAATAATTTTGACTGAATAATTTTAGCGGTTTCAACGCTCTGTGTCAATGAGCTACCTGGTGGTAAAATTTGTTGAAGAGCTAAATCACCTTCTTCTAATGTTGGAATAAACTCTCCACCCATTCTAGAGAACATAAACAAACTTCCTAAAAACAAGACTACAGTGAAGCCAACGAAGAGCGTTTTGAAACGTAATGCTAAATCTAAAATTGGAGCATATAGCTTTTGAAAGAAATCTATAATTCTATCTGCCAGTGTTCTTTTGGTACTTACTTGTTTACTCAGAAAAAGTGCCGACATCATAGGCACATAGGTTAGTGAAAGTATTAATGCTCCTGTAATGGCCAGCATGACGGCCTGTGCCATAGGTTTAAACATTTTACCCTCTATACCCACTAAAGCCAAAATAGGTATGTAAACCATTAGAATAATGATTTCGCCAAAGGCGGCTGAGCTTCTTATTTTCTGAGAAGAAGATATTACCTCACTATCCATCTGAGCTTGGGTGAGTCGCTTATTCCCAAAACCAACGTGCAAACGATGGACAATGGACTCCACAATAATAACCGCCCCATCTACTATCAAACCAAAATCAATGGCTCCTAAACTCATCAAATTGGCAGAGATGCCCAGCAAATTCATCATGGAAATAGCGAAAAGCATGGCAAAAGGAATAACAGACGCTACAATAAGCCCAGCTCGCCAGTTTCCTAATAAAATGACCAAGATAAAGATGACTATCAAACCACCTTCAATCAGGTTTTTCTCTACAGTTCCGATGGCGGTACTCACCAATTTATCCCTAACCAAATAAGGTTCTATGATTACTCCTTCAGGCAGCGACTTTTGAATTTGAAGTACACGCTCTTTGACAAGTTCTGTTACTTCGGCAGCATTTGCCCCTTTAAACATCATCACTTTTCCTCCCACCACTTCTTCGCCATCTCTTACCATAGCACCATACCTAAGTGCTTTGCCAAACTGAACTTTGGCTACATCTTTTATCAAAATGGGTATGTGATTCTTTTCAGACAGCACTATGTTGGCTATATCGTCCAAAGAGCCTGCGACACCATTAGTACGGATATAATAAGTACTTTGATTTTTCTCAATATAACCTCCTCCTGTGTTTTCATTACTGCTTTCTAAAGCTTTAAAAACATCAGAAATATTAATGCCCATGGCCTTTAAAAGGTTAGGGTTTACGGCTACTTCATACTGTTTCAAAAAACCTCCGGCCGAGTTTATCTCCGCCACACCAGGAATACCTGAAAGTTGCCTTTTCACTATCCAATCTTGAATACTACGTAACTCTGATAGCGAATACTTCTCTTCAAAACCAGGTTCAGGTATGACCACATATTGATATATTTCTCCTAAACCAGTAGAAATAGGTGCTAATTCTGGTGTACCAAGACTTTCTGGAATGTTTTGCTGAGCCTCTTTTATACTCTCCCCTACTAACTGTCTGGCCAAATAGATGTCATAATCTTCTTCAAAAACCACGGTAATAACAGATAATCCGAATCTTGAGATTGACCGAATTTCTTCTGTGTTTTGAAGATTTTGGAGCGACAGCTCTATAGGTGTGGTTATAAACTGTTCCACCTCTTGTGTAGCCAAAGTAGGCGAAGTGGTAATAATCATCACCTGATTATTAGTGATGTCTGGTACGGCATCAATGGGGATTTGGCGAATGGAGTAAACACCCCAAACACTCAGGGCAAGCATAAACAGCCCTATTACAAACTTATTCTGAACCGAATAAGCAATTATCTTATCGAACATAAATGTGATTAATTATAAAAATCCTAAAAAGAAATGTTTGGGCGTAGTGAGCCCATGATACTTTAGGACTGGGTCGGCGGATGCCAAACACCAACAGAGAAATCGCCGGTGTAATTAAAAGAATAATGAAAGCTATAAGAATACGTGGTAAACTCCCAAAGCTTATGGGGCACCAAACTTAAATCAAAGGCAAATGAAGAGCCGCAGCATTGACAAAGACAAAAAGGACTACAATCATCTTCTTCACCATCCTGATGTTGATGTGTTCTGTCCACTAGCCTAGCTCCTTCCACATTACCTTTTACAGATAGTAGAAAGTCGTCTCCGCATGGCATAATAGCCATTAAAAGCACCGAAATAGACAATATGAAAGTGGTTAGCCTCATTTATGCAGTAAAAGTAAATTAAAAAACTTTGCAACAGGTTTGCAAAGCCATTTTGATTTATAAATTAGAATTAGTCTTACTAAGTCATTTATCATAGAGCTACATAATTTTCTAAATCCAGACCCTTATTTTTAATAAAAACCATGGCACTGGGTGTTTTAAGATTATTACTTTTGAGTAAATAAACGAGTTTAAACTTATCAAAGTAGGTACTCCTACCTCAACAAAAAACTAATGGAAGGTCAAATAAGAAGCAATATAACTGTTGGAAGCGAAGTAGATATAGTTCAAAAACACCATCAAAGAACCGGCGAACTCACAACTGGTTTTGTAGAAAGACTTCTAACAAAAGCCCCTAAACACACACATGGTATAAAAGTATTGCTAGAAACTGGTGAAGTGGGTAGGGTTAAGAAGGTATATTCATGATATTTTGGCATAAAACCAATTAAACCTTCGTATATACAATAAATATACCACGTTTGTATAGCGAAAACACTCATTAGTACCTGAATTCTGTCTATCATCTAGCACTTTCCGTAGACGAACCTTTACTAATATACGTACACAATACCCTGTAAATAAAGTACTTATGAAAATACGAAATTCTTCAAATCCCCCAATTGAAAGCTGATTGGGCATATAAATTGTACCTGATTTAGTAGTCTATATTTCGAATCTAAAAAAATATAAAAATGAAAAAGACACTATTATCAGCACTATCTATAATGCTCCTTGGCACTGTTAGCCAAAAAGCATTTGCCCAGGCAGACTCAGATATAGCGAGTCATAACGTGGGTTTTGTAATTCCAGAAGTAGCCCTTCTAAGTTTAGAAAGAAATGTAAGCACGGATATTTCTCTTTCTCCTAGCTCTCCCACCTCTGCCGGAGACGCCTTGGACTTTAGCAGTATCAGTAATGATGAGGTATGGTTAAATTATTCTTCTATTGTAGGCGAAGTTGCAGATTTGGAAAATGTGGGTAGCTTTTTAACCACTTCCCGAAAAGTAACAGTAAAAGCATCTGCCGCTCTTGCTACTTTTCCAGCAGATCTTAAGGTAACAGCTGGAGCATGTAACACTGGAGATGGAACTTTAGGAACGCCTGTAAGTGGTGGTGTCACGCTTTCTCTACTAGACCAAAACTTGATTACGGGAATTGGCTCAGCATATACAGATGATGGTGTAGACAAAGGACATCAACTTACTTACACTGCTACTCAAAAAACGGGTAGTACCTACGCTGCTTTGAGATATGGAACGGAAACCGTTGTAGTAACTTATACATTATCTGACGATACTATTCTTTAATTATTCCAATTGAGCCTTCTTTCTAAGTAGCTACAAAGAAAGAAGGTTTATTTTTTCCTAATAGTCTTATGAAAAAACAACTTTTCCTAATAGCTGCATTTCTACTTCTAACACTTACATACAGTGAAGCAGCGGTAATTATAAAAAATGGTCTTACACATTTACATTATATTAATAGTACGGGCATACAAAAAGGCTCTATTATCATAGCTAATACTGGTAATAAAGTACAGCGTGTTAAAATCTATTTTAATGATTTATCAATAGAGTGTACTGGAACTGTTAATTATACAGAACCAGGTGAAAACTTTGGTTCGCTATACCCTTACATAAAAGTGGATAATAGAGACATTACTCTGGATGCTCATCAAGAATATGAAATCATTTATGAAATAGACGTTTCTAAAAAAAATGTACAGGCCGGCTCATTGTGGTCACTAATCATGGTGGAAGTGGAAGAGCCTATTGCCATTGATAAAAAAACACCTGGGCTTGAGATTGGCTCTAAAATAAGGTACGCCATTCAAATTATTGGAAACGTGGGAATTAGTAACTCAAATGGATTAAAATTCACTAATATAAAACTTGGGAAAGATGAAAATCAGAATAGAGTAGTAAAGGTTACTTTGAGCAACGATGGAGACTTTTTAGTTTTCCCAAAAATGGAGTTGCAGGTTTTTGATGAAAATGGAAATGAAGCAAAAAAGGTCAATATTTCACCTAGAAATGTTTACCCAAGAAATTGCCAAACGGTAAGCATAGATCTGAACAGTTTACCTAAGGGGAATTACAAGGCGGTATTATTCGCAGAATTTGAAGACGAAGCTATTGGCGTCAATCTTGATTTAGAACTATAATTCTAATTGAAAACACAACTTAAAATATTACTCCTATTTCTTTTGAATGTTCCAGTATTGGGACAAAAGATCCATGTATTAAATGGAAACAATAAAATTGCAGAAATAGAAAATTTTACTAAAAAGGTGTTTTTCGTAAAAATCACGGATGTTGCAAAAGACTATAATAATGTTTCTATAAAAATTGATGTTCCGCCTGGTTTTAAAATTATCACTAAATCAAACCCAACATCTTTGACCGAAGGTGTTGATAATCAATTCTTTTTTGCTCTACAAAATGATGATACTGCCGAGAGTGCTATTTACGAATTTGGCATTTATTTATTAGACAAAAGCACAATTATAGCTAGTACTAAGGCATCCTTAAAACTGTTGAAATATTCAAATGTTGAAATCTTCACTGTAAACAAACCTGAATACGTAGATGCAGCTATAAAGAAAGGTATATCTTACGTCTTAAAAAACAATGGTAACACTCAGGAAACAATATGGCTAAAAAGCCGAAGCGGTGATATCCAAGGAGAGAGAAATTTCAAATTGGGCGTAGGTGAAAGCAAAACTGTTTTAGTTTCCAATACTTTGCCCGTTTCTACAAATGGCCTTAAATACCTATCCTTTGACCTAAGTGCTTATCTAGGTCAAAATCCAATTCCAAAGACCTCATCCTTTAGTGTTCCTTACCTTATAAATACCAACAAAAGGAATGACCCTTTTTTAAGATTCCCCATAACAGCGAGTATTCTTTATAATCAGTTTTCCACCTCGTCTAAGAAATTTGGTCAAATGTCTTATGATATAAATGGAAACGGATTTCTAGACCAAAAACGAAAGCATCGACTTGAATTCATTGCACGAGGACCTAACAATTATAAGCTAACGAGCTATGGACTAACAGACCAATATTATGTGAGTTATAATAATGATAAATTCAAAATTCAACTTGGTGACCAATCTTTTAACCTCTCATTACTAACAGAGAATTCAAGATTTGGAAGAGGAATTAATGTATCCCAAAAATTTGGTAAAACAGAACTAAAAACCTTTTATCTAGAACCCCGCTTTTACGCCAGTACTAAAAAAGAATATGGATTAGCGTTAAAAAGAGAGTTTAATCCTGCTTACAACCTGAGTGCTCTCTTTTTAAGAAAAGAACACATATACTTTAATGAAAACTTAAATACAGATTTTTATAACCTTAAGAGCCAGATAGTAAAGGAAAACTTCACATTAGATACCGAAGGTAGCATTTCTGTAACTGCGGGTAACCTTTCTTATGGTTTCCAAAATTCAGGATACTTAAGGCTGAACAGACTTGTACTTAGCTCTACATTTATAAGAGCTGAAAAAAAATATTATGGTTTTTACAATGACGGTTACTTAACATCCAATGCCATAAACTACCAATTTTCAAAAAAACTGGGAATCTCTTTCACCAAGTCTATTAATCAAACCAACCCTAGCTTAGATAGCATATTATTTACTACGTCACCCTATTCTGATAATAACATTGCCTTAATTTCTTATAGCATTAATAAAAATAATAGCGTAAACCTCTTTGGTATAATAACAGAACGAGAAGACAGACAAAATTTAAAGTCTTACCACTTTAAAGAACAGATAATAAGACTACGATATAAAAGCAATATTAAAAATTTAAACCTGCGTTTTGATGGTGACATAGGAGAGACTCAAAACCAACTATTGACCACTGATGACAGCAAAATTTACGACGCACTGTACAGAGGTAGCTTAAGTCTTGACTATAATTTAAAAAACACCTTGACCATTGGAGGATTTGCTGAATATTTAAGTACTACCAAGTATCAAACGAGCTCTAATAATGAAAGTCAATATATTTATTATGGTGGTAATGTGTCCTATAACTTTAGAAACTACATTAACTTCCGATTAAATTATAGGAATAATTACAATTTGGAAGAATTATACACTAGTCGAGATTTACTTAATGCAAGGCTAAAATTTAACTTTAAAAATCAATCGCTAGCTATAACGGGAATTTACAGTTTAAACTCAGCCTTCAATTTTAATAAAAACCTTCTAGTATCAGCCAAATATACAATTCGGCTAAATACGCCAATCTCAAAAAAGAAAGGATTAGGAAGTCTGATAGGACAAATTCATGGAGATAGAAAAGAAGGTGTAGTATTTAATTTTAATGGTCAGAAAGTAGTTACAGATAGAAATGGTGAATTCAAATTAAATGATGTAGTAGCTGGGCTGTATAACCTAGCTCTAGATAAATCATCAATGGGTTTAAGTAACACCATTGACACCAAGTGGCCTTTAATAGTAGAGGTACTTCCAGACACTACCAAAAGACTAGTGATGAAGTCAATTAAAACAGGTCAATTATCTGGTTCTATTGTCCTTAAAGACGAGAACAGCACAAAAAAAATAAACCTAGAAAATGTCCTCATTGAACTTTATAACGACCATTTCTCAAAACTTACTACAACAGACGCAAAAGGTAACTTTCATTTTGCTCGCCTCAAAGAAGAAGAATATGCGATAAGGATTATCTCAAAACAGATAAGCCGAAACTTTAGCATTAAAAATCATACATCCACCGTAGCTGTAAAAATTGGAGAAGATGCGGCCTACACATTTCAATTGGCTGAAAAAAAGAAGAAAATTCGATTCCAAGAAGGGACAATATTGCTTTCAGAAATATGAAAAAGTTAATAATTATATACCTATTTCTGTTAAATCAGAATATTGGATTTACCCAAGGTCAATTTTCAGGGCAATTTGCATTACCTGAAATAGCCCTTATACGAATAGAGCCAGATAATTCTGATGTTACCCTCAGCCTTGACCTACCTGGTGAGGCTGGTACTATGAATTTATCCAAAGTACTACCTACGGCCAAAAGAATAATTTATACTTCAGCTTTACCACTACTTGCTACTAGAAAAATAACTGCCGAAAAAACTTATGGAACCATTCCCGCCGGCACAAAATTCTACTTAGTGGTATATAATAGTAGCACAGGAAGTGGGGCATTAGGAACTGGTTCAGGAGAAATTGAAATTCCAGAGACTGGCCAGGTTGACATAATTTCAAATATTGGTTCATCCTTTACAGGCACTGGCTCTGAGGCTGGACATGCAATTGATTATAAACTAGAAGTAACCAATATGGCCTCATTAAAATCTAGCAATTCAGAAAATATAGGTATCACTTTTACTATAATTGAAAACCTATGAAGAAAGTTAAATTCCTACTAATTTCCTTCTTAAATGTAGCATTTTTCAATACAGAAGCTCAGATTACAGTAACTGGAAATGACTGGGTTCCAATTATTGATGCTAGTGTAGTGACCGAAGCAGGCACTGACTATGCTACTGGTTATAGTATTGAAAGCGATGTTGCTCAAAGTGAGATAGACGCTAGCCCTTTGCTTGGAGGAATAGTACCTCTGTTTAATTGGCGTGTTAACGTAAGTATGACTTCCATTGCTAACTGGCATAATGATTTAAAATTATCTGTTAGACGTTCTGGTGACGGTACAGGTACGGCTATAATTCAAAAGGTAGGGATTGTCAATATCACGCTGGCCTCAGCTAGTATAAATGGAGGCCAAAACTACCAAAATGTCACCCTAGCTCCTACAACTTTTTTTACTGGCTCAGCAAGTTACCAAGATGTCCCTATTCAATATAAAATAAGTGGCTTAAGCGTCTTAATTCCGACTAAAACTTATTCGACCGAAGTGCTTTATACTTTCATCGGTCTTTAAGAAAACACTCTTTTAACAACATTTGAATTTGAACTACTTATATTCCCAAAAATATAAACACATTTCCTATGTTCATTAATGCCATAGAAACTGCTTCTGGATTTACTAGAGCCCTGCATACCATTGTAAGAAACTATGGTTCTGATAAAATTATCCCTGGTGCTGCTACCTTATTTTTTGTGAATGATGAGGGCTATGCACTTACCTGCAAACATGTGGCAGATGTTTTGATAAATGCCAATAATGTAAATCAAACCTATAAAAAGTACAAGGGCGAACTAGCTCAAAGCCCTACCTCAAGAGGCCTTCAAAACGAACTTCAAAAGAAATTTGGTTACCACACCAAAAGCCTGATTGATTTCAAAACCAAGTTTATCAATTGTGCGGATAACATTCAAAACTTAACCATTCATACTCATTCAGAGCACGACTTAGCCATTTTGAAGTTCAATGGTTTTTCAAAGCTCAACGTAAACACATTCCCTGTTTTCAAAAAAACATCTGAAGATATAAAGCAGGGCAAAAGCCTTTGCCGCTTAGGCTACCCCTTTCCTGAATTTTCAAATTTCAGATTTAATAAAACAAAGGATGAAATAGAGTGGACAAAGAAAGGCGTTAGTAAGTCCCCCCAATTTCCTATTGATGGCATGGTAACCCGTTTTATAGGAGATAATAAGGGCGAAATAGCAGGTATTGAACTCAGCACACCTGGCCTTAGAGGGCAAAGCGGTGGCCCTTTATTTGACCAAAACGGGACAATTTACGGCATGCAGTCTCGTACCAAACATTTGCACCTTGGTTTTGACCTCGAAAACAAGCCCATCCAAGTAGATGGAGAAGACAAATTGGTAAACAATTATTCTTTTCTTCATTTAGGAGAATGCGTTCATGTCAATGTCATAAAAGACTTCCTTCGTCTACATAAGGTGAGTTTTCTGGAAGCTGATTAAGGTTTAAATACTATATTAGTGCTATTAAAAACCTCTCTCCTATTTGTGAGAGTCTAATTTTTTAACCCTACTTCTATCAATAATGAATTCTAACAAACTCTTTTACTGGTCCATAACCGTGGCCATGGCTGGTTTCCTTTTTGGTTTTGACACCGTAGTAATTTCTGGAGCCGACCAATCTTTACAAGAACTTTGGAACAAAGGAGACATTTTTCATGGCTTTGTAATTATCTCATCAGCACTGTGGGGAACCGTAATAGGAGCCATCTTTGGTGGCATTCCTACTGAAAAACTAGGTAGAAAACAGACATTGATTCTTATCGGAGTCTTTTTTTTAGTCTCCGCTTTAGGCTCAGCTTTTGCTACAGACCCTTGGGTATTTGCAGCTTTTAGACTAATTGGTGGTTTAGGAGTAGGAGCTTCTACCGTAGCAGCCCCAACCTATATTGCAGAAATAGCACCTGCAAAGAAAAGAGGAAAACTGGTTGCTCTTTACCAGTTCAATATCGTTTTTGGAATCATGGTGGCCTACTTATCAAACTTCCTACTTAGCGGCATTGAGCATGAAGCATGGCGATGGATGATAGGTATAGAAGCAGTTCCCGCTCTTATTTATTCTCTTTTAGTTTTTGGTGTCCCAAAGAGCCCTAGATGGCTAATTAGCCATAAAAATGATGAGGCCGCAGCCGCAGAGATACTTAGAGTCACTTTAACTGAAGAAGAAACCACAGCACAAATAAAAGCTATAAAAGACGACATGGCTTCGTCTTCAAAATCGGAAAGCATTTATGGTTCAAAATACCGTTTCCCATTAATACTGGCCTTCCTGATGGCTTTTTTCAATCAGTTCTCTGGTATTAACGCCTTCTTATACTTTGCCCCAAGAATTTTTGAATTAGCTGGTTTAGGTGAAGATTCAGCACTTTTAAGCAGTGTAGGAATAGGTGTTGTCAATATTATTTTCACTTACCTTGGTTTATCCCTTATTGATAAATCAGGTAGAAGACAACTCATGTATTGGGGTTCTTTTGGCTATATTATTTCCCTTTCTTTAGTTGCCATAGCCTTTATGCAAGGTTGGCAAGGACTTTCTATTCCTATATTCTTTTTCCTTTTCATTGCCGCTCATGGTATTGGTCAAGGAACCGTTATTTGGGTATTTATTGCGGAAATTTTCCCTAACCATTTGAGAGCAGATGGACAAGCTTTTGGAAGTAGTGTTCACTGGATTTTGGCGGCAGCCATACCTTCCATGATTCCATTTTTATTCGGGAGTATTGGAGCATCAGCTGTGTTCTTTATTTTCACTTTCATGATGATATTACAGCTTCTCTTTGTTTGGAAAATGATGCCTGAAACCAAAGGTATTTCTTTAGAGGAATTGCAAAAGAAACTAGTAAAAAAGTAAGCATTGAAAGGGCTGCTCACACTGTTAGTTGGTCTATGTCTAACATCTTGTTATTCAGAAAACAAGATGTTAGAAAAAAATGAGATTGAAAACGAAGAACCTGTATCAAATGCTATTCCGAAGATAGATTCTGTTTTACTTCATGAGCTTTCCGAGCAGCTTGAATTTGAATCAGGATTATCAGGAGAAACTGTAGAATTTCTTTCTTCAAAATTAATCCCTCTTAAGATTAATGGACATTTTTATAAGGTCATTCCTGAATTCTTGAGAATAGATTCATTAAAAAGGAATGGTCTTTATGAAGATTATTTAACAAAAATGGACATTGGATTTTTGCAAAACGCTGAGGCATATCTGCTTAAGAAAATCCCGCTAAATTCAATACAAAAAGCTGAACTATGGCTCATAAAATATAGTTCTTATGAGGCCTGTCCTTATTACCATGGCATTGACGTTTTTGTTTCTTTTTTCGAAAAGAATACCTTAAAAAGAACTATTCAAATTGGCTCAAATTATACTGTAGCAGACCCTCCTATGGCTTTTGAGTCTATTTTAGAGTCTAAACAGGAAGAGAACCAAATTCATATTTCTTTGAAGCAGAAACAAATAGAAATGGAAGAGATGGGCGATAAAATCATTGAAGAAAATAAGCAAACATTTACTTTTAACTTAAGAGATGGAACGTTTCAGGAATAGTACGCAGAGAACTTTTGAAGAAGAAGAATTTGAAAAATTAGAATTTGACAGAACCCAAATCCTAGATTCTAATTTTGAAGATTGTGTTTTTCGCTCATGCAAATTCACCAATGTAAATTTTTACGGGACCAAGCTTCAGAATGTCTTATTTATCGATTGTAAATTTACTGGCGTTGATTTTTCTTCTTTGAGTATATTCTTAACAGAAATGCATTTTGACAAAAGTGTTTTACAAGTCTGCAGTTTCCGAAACCAAAAGCTTCAAAACATTAGTTTTAAATCTTGTGCGGTTAAAGAATGTGATTTTGAGACTTGTGACCTGCAGAAAGTATCTTTCAAAGATACGGAACTTTCTGGCACTACATTTACTAAATGTGACCTACGTCAAGCCGACTTTAAGACCGCTAGCAACTATTACTTTGAACTCACTCAAAACAAAGTAAAAGGTGCTAAATTCTCTTACCCAGATGTTTTGAGTTTTTTATCGCAATTTCAGTTAAAAATATCCTAGTAAAACATTCCATTAAAATTCACTAAGAAAACCTCCTTTACACCACGAGTAAGTCCGGTATAAAGCCATCTAAGATAATCTGAGTCAATCTGGTTATTAGGAATATAACCTTGGTCTACAAAGACCGCATCCCACTGACCACCCTGAGATTTATGACAAGTTAAAGCGTAGGCATATTTTACTTGAAGAGCATTTAAATAAGGGTCTGCAGCTAATAGCTCAGACCTTTCTTTTTTGGTTTTTACCCAGTAATAATCTTTGAGAACAGACTCATAAAGCTCTTTATTTTCTTCTCTACTGAGTGTAGGCGAATTAGAGTTTAATGTGTCTAAAAGTATCATGGTGTCAAACTCAGGGTCGTTAGGGTAATCTACCAACTGTAATGTAACATGCTGAAATCTAAAACCATGCATTTCTTCCTCCCTAACTAAACGTTTTACTTCCGCAAACTCTCCGTTTGCTATAAAACCAGCTTCTGACTCTTCGCCTAAAACAGTATAATTATTTCTAACCACCATTAGCATATCACCATTCTCTAACTCACTTTCGTAGCCATGAATTCTATTTCTGATGTACTGATTATACTGAACCGCGTTTTTATTTGACCGTGTAATAACAATAGTATTCTGCTGCCCATACTTTTCATAAGCGTATCGCAATCCATCTTCAATACGCTCACTAGTCATCCTGAAAATATCTTTGAAAGCCTTAGTTTCAAATTTCATAGATGGATTTTGCTCTCCAATATTTTCTCTAATTTTAGTGGCATTCACCAAAATACCAGAGCCCTCCTGCTGCCTCGTAACCTCGGTCAAAGAGACTCCCATCACATCAGCAAAATATTGATTTTCAAGATGCTCGGCGTTCAATGCCGGGCTGTACTCCATACCAATAGGTGGCAACTGAGCCTCGTCACCAATCAGGAGCAATTTATTTCCAGCTCCATCAAAAACATACTTTATTAAATCACTCAATAAGCTGTCTTTTCCAAACTCACGCTTATCACCTATCATAGATGCCTCATCTACAATATAAAGGACTCCTTCGGCATTGTTTTTTTGCAACTCAAAAGCAAAATTTCCAGTATAAGAATCCTCTTTCTGTTTGTATATTTTCTTGTGAATAGTTTGAGCTTGGCGTTTAGAGTAGCTTGCCATTACTTTAGCCGCCCTACCCGTAGGAGCCATCAATATCGACTTCCATCCAAATTTTGGTAAAACCTTCATTAAAGAACTAAGAAAGGTAGTTTTACCCGTACCTGCATAGCCTCTTAGTACAAAAATTGACCGATCTTTATCTTCCTCCACCAAGAAAGTATCCATTAATTCAAACAGTCTTAACTGTCCTTGGGTAGGTTCAAACTTAAATTTCTTTTGTAGTAATTCCGACGGTTTTGGTATTTCTTCAGCCATAAGCGTTTCTTAATTAAAGCCTAGTGCCTCTTTATTGACATTTGCTCATTGATGTAGGCACGAAATACGCTAATTTTGAGCAAAAGTTAAGACTAAATGCCCTCAAATATCAAAGAGCAAGTCCATCAACACTACGGAAATAAGATAAGAGTACGAACCTGTGGCGTTATAATTCAGGACGGTAAAATTTTAATGCTAAAGCATGACGGAATAGGCAAAAAAGACTATTTTTGGAATGTACCTGGCGGCGGATTAGAAAAAGGAGAAAGCCTAATTTCAGGCCTCAAACGTGAATTTCAGGAAGAAACTGGTTTAAAAATAAAAGTCAAAAAACTCTTATATTTGAATCAATACATTGTATCTCCATTACATGCCATTGAGTACTACTTTGAAGTAGAAAAAATCACAGGAAATGCTGAACTAGGTCATGACCCAGAAGAAATTTTGGTTTTGAGCCAATTAAGCTGGTTTAGTAGAAGCGACTTTGAAAATTTAGACAAGGATTGCAAACCAAATTTCCTTTTAAAGTATTTGAATTTTGATTGAAGACATAGGATATATAGAACCAGTTTTGCTCATAAAACCTGAGAAGTTTTCGATAGAAAATATAGAACAGTATGACCTCTGTATTGAAATTGGAGCTACCTATTTCAGGTTTGCTATTAAGGCTGAAGGCACCTTCATTAGTTTAGAAGATTTTCAGTACCCAGTAAATCAAACCCAAAATGAATTTATTAAATCCATTTTTAACGAACACCCTTATCTAGCAGCTAGATTTTGGAAGACTATAAAGGTCATTCTACACTCTACCAAGAAAACTGTGGTACCTGGTGAAATAGATGCCGACCTGGCAAGTCAAGTTTGGGAAACGCTTTATGGAACGCCTGAAAAAGGTTCGAGTATTCTTTATGCCAGAACTGACCAAAACTCAATTATATTTCAAGCTAATAAAGAACAACTTGATTTCCTTTTTAAATTTTACAGTGAAAAGAAAATCACTATTAAACTAGCGGAAAGCCTTCTTCCATTGGGTGATGAGCAAGAAACTTATTTACTTTTTGATGGCAAAGGCTGTCATTTGACATACAATACACCCCAATTAAATTGCTATTATGCAATAGATTGGAAAAAAATAGATAAAAGTAGGCTACATCAAAATGTACTTTTAATAGGTGAAATAACGGAATATGCCACAGAATTTAATCAATTAACAAACGAAATAAATCACGCTAAAAAGGCTCTATTAACACCTAACATTAGGCTTTCAGCAGAATTTTCTCAAATAGCAGAATTTAGATATTTCATAATTTTCAACTCATAGTCAACTTTCAGTAAATTCTGAAAATACAATATGTTTAAAAATATAGAAAACAAGAAATGGTTTATGTCTCTCAAAAAGCTAGGTTGGGCTGGTTTTTTCTTTTTTTTAGTAAAGGGTTTGACCTTATACGTTCTTTTACCATATTTGATAACAAAGGGAGTTATAAACTGCGAATCTTAAGCAAAAACACTAAATGAATAAAACATATAAGCTAACAGAAAAACAAGTCTCCACTTCTTTATCAGGAGAGTCTGTTATCCTTAATCATGAAAAAGGAAGCTATTACTCCTTAAATGAAGTAGGTACCTTCGTTTGGAAAATCTTAGAAGAGAAAGAAGCCAGCAAAGAACTATTAATTAGTGAAGTCTTAGAGAACTTTGATGTAGCTAAAGAAGAATGTAGTTCCGATTTAAATACCCTTTTAGATGACCTAATTAATGAAGGACTTGTGGAAGAAGTTAAATAAACTGGTCGCACTTCCATCAGAAGAGAAAAGGGCTTTATATCATGCAGCTTGGAATATGCTGCGTATTACCGTAGCCTTAAGGGTTCTCAAATTCCAAAGTTTCAAAAACTACTACAAAACTATCAGTAGCAATCCAAAAACCATATTTTCAGAAGAAATTTACAAATTAGCAATAAAACGTTTCGCTACTATCCGACCTCAAACATTCAGTTGTTTACCTCAAGCATTGTGCTTTAAGAAACAATTTCAAGACAGTAAATTAATTATAGGTATTCAACCAAGCTCCACCACAAATTTAGATGCTCATGCATGGGTAGAGCGAAAAGGTGAGTTTCTTATTGGAGAAATTCCTAACTTTGATTACCTGCCACTCTGGATTTGGGAATAAAAACCGTAACAAAATTGAATTATTTAGCTTTTGGACTAAACATAAACGCTGATATTGACTTTTCTGACATGCTTCAGCCTAGCAGCGAAAGTGCTAATGTTACCATAAAGAAAGCTGTTATTCCCGAAGAAGATTTTGAATTCACTAATGTTTTTAGAAAAGGAGTTCAGGCTTCTATTGCATTTAAAGATAAAACCGTAATACTTAACTGGGAGGGCATAGTAAGGTGTCAAATTAGTGCAGGAAAGGAACTTCTTTACCAGGATTTAGGCGACGACCAACAAACTTTAAAATTGTTCCTTCTTAGCGAAGCCATTGGAATTCTATTACTTCAAAGAAATATATTCCTACTTCATGGCAGTGCTGTTTTAATTGGTAAACAGGCACATGTTTTTGTGGGAGAACCAGGAGCCGGTAAATCAACAACTGCAGCTGCTTTTTGGAAAATTAACCAAACTATTCTAACAGATGATTTGGTAGCTATTGACTTAGAAAAAGACAGGCCTATGCTTATTCCTGCCTTTCCACAGTTTAAAATATGGGACAACACGGTAGAAGGTTTAAATGTAGAGCCCTCTCTACTCCGACCATCTTTTGAGGGGAATAAAAAATACTTAATCTCTCAAGACTTTGACAGTTTCCCTACCAAACCCTGCGAATTAAAAAGTATTAACATTCTTACTTTAGAGGAAAACTCAGAGCCTCTCAATATGCTAAATGTTCCCATTGAACTACTAAAACATTTTCCTCTACCGCATCAAATATTAAGAGGTCTTGTTCATGCAAATCATTTCAAATCTGCTGTTAAACTTTCTCTTACCAGTAAAATAGTGAAATTCAACAGGCCAAATGGCTTTGACGCATTGGGTACTTTTGTTCAAAACATGACAAGTGAGTATGAAGCTAAGTAATGAAGTTGCAGCATTTCTAAACATCATTAATGTCTATTTTCATACCGAAAAGGAACTTGACCAAGCACTGTTTTCAAAAGTCAATTGGAAAAAGTTTGAGAAAGCACTTGAGTTTCATGCAATTCGACCTATTGTTTATGATATACTTAAAGACTCCAAGATTGAAGTACCAAATAAGCTCCTGAAAAATCTTGAGATATTCTCTACTGCTCAAGCAGTATCTCATTTAAGTAACTCTTTGGAACTTAAAAGGTTAGAATCAGTCTTTCAAAAAGCTTCTATTCCTATGATTTCTTTTAAGGGAGTGGCTTATCAAAAAGCTCTTTACACCACAGGGCTCAGGGAAGCTGGAGATATGGATATACTTGTCAATAAAGAACAACTTCCCTCAGCCTTGGTATTGCTTTGGACTGATGGCTATACTTTCAGTATACCTCAAATTTTTAGCAGTATTGAAGACTATATTAGTCTTTTTGAGAAGGCACCCGAACAATGTGAAACTCCCTTAATAAAAAAAAATCTCCATGTAGACCTCCATTGGGACATTCATCATAGTTTTTTACCCTACAAGCTCCCTGTTGATTTCATTCAAAGCCTAGAAACAGATACGGAACAAATTTTCTGGACATTAGTAAATCATCATGGAGCCAAAGAATTCTGGTTAAGATTAAAACACTTAATTGATTTGGCAGCATTTCTCGAGAAATATGGAGACAATTTTGACTGGCCCAAAGCATATACAATAGCATGTCAAACAAAAATGTCTACAGTCTTTTTGAATGGCTTTTTCCTTATATCTAACAAACTGAATGTAGAGCTCCCCCCGTACATTAAAGAACTCTTAATAGATTACGAATATAAAGCATATCCCAAAACCATAAGATATTGGAACATAGGCAAAACTTGGGCAACCACACTTCCGAGGCTTCATTACGAACAAATTTTATTGTTATCTCAAGATTCAGGCTTCAACAAATGGGTGTACTTTAAAAACATCTATCAAACCTATACCAAACCAAACCCAATTGAGCCTAAACGTTATCTATACTTCCCAGAACGTTTCCACTTTTTGAACTTTTTAAGCAAGGTTTTCTCTTATCTTATTAAGAAAACTTTTGGTATTAAGTAAGTATGGCAAACATCAAATTTGATTATAAGACTAGAATTCCGCTATTACCTAATGAGCCAGGGATTTATAAGTACTTTGATGAAAACGACACCATAATTTATGTTGGCAAAGCCAAAAATCTCAAAAATAGAATAAGTAGCTATTTCTACAATTTTGACAGTGCAGATAGAAAAACAAAAAGGCTCGTTTTAACTATCCGAAAGTTAGAATACACCGTAGTGCTTTCAGAATGGGAAGCTCTTTTATTAGAGAATAACATGATAAAGGAACTTCAGCCAAAGTTCAATATCTTACTAAAAGACGATAAAACGTATCCTTATATTTGTGTCACCCGCGAACGCTTTCCAAGACTCATTAAAACGAGACGAATAGAAGATAAACAACGCGGAAAAATGTACGGGCCTTACGTTAATGTAAAAGCCATGCATGCTCTTTTAGACATGTTTACCCAGCTTTACACCATAAGAACCTGCAAGTATAATCTGTCAAAAGAAAACGTAGCTGCCAGAAAGTATAAGCTCTGTTTAGAATACCATATTGGCAACTGCCTTGGTCCTTGCGAAGACTTACAGGCAGAGGCTGATTACATGCATGAGATAGACCAAATTCATAACATCCTTAAAGGTAACCTTGCTCCCGCTAAAGAGTATTTTCTAAGAAAAATGCAAGAGGCTGCTGTGAATCAAGAGTTCGAAAAAGCTCATGAATACAAACAAAAACAAGATTTTCTGAGTAACTATCAGGCTAAAGCTACAGTGGTAAATCCGTCTATAAAAGATGCTGACGTTTTTGTGATTCAGTCGGATGCCGATGCGTCCTATATCTGTTATCTAAAAATAAGTAATGGAACCATTATCCAAACTCAAACTTTAGAGGTAAAGAAAAAGCTAGAAGAGCCCGATGATGAAGTTTTAGAGAAAGTCATGTTTGAAATACGGCTTAAATATGACAGTCAAGCCAAAGAGATTTTCAGTAATATAGAAGTTGACACCGACCTTAAGGCTGAAGTAGTTGTCCCTAAAATTGGCGACAAAAAGAAGCTTATTAAGATGGGCTTAAGAAACGTGATGTATTATCGTCACGAAAAAGCCGAAAGAGAGGCTATTGCCAAAAGTGGAGCTACTAACAGGCGTGACCGAGTTTTAATAAAGCTAAAACAAGACTTACAGCTTAAAGAGCTTCCTAGGCATATTGAGTGTTTTGATAACTCTAATATTCAAGGCACTAACCCTGTATCGGCCATGGTACTATTCAGGAATGGGCAACCTAGCACAAAAGAATACCGTCATTATATTCCTAAAACCATAGTAGGACCTGATGATTTCGGTACCATGCGTGAGGTGGTTTACAGAAGGTATAAAAGACTGCTGGAAGAGAAGGAAGACTTGCCAAACCTTATAGTTATTGATGGCGGAAAAGGTCAACTTTCAGCTTCAGTTTCTGCACTTAAAGATTTGGGCATTTATGGAAAAATCCCAATAGTTGGTATTGCGAAAAGGTTGGAAGAAATTTACTTCCCAGAAGACAGCTTGCCCCTCTATATTGACAAAAAGTCAGAATCGCTTAAGTTAATTCAACGCTGTAGAGACGAAGCTCACCGTTTCAGTATCACACATCATAGAAACAGAAGAAGTAAAGCTTTTATTAATAGCAGCTTAGAATCTATTGAAGGCATAGGAAAACCTACAGCCACCAAGGTTCTTAATCATTTCAAAAGCATTTCAAACTTAAGAAAAGCTACAGAAGAAGAGCTAATTACGCTAGTAGGAAAAGATAAGACCCGAAGAATTAGAGATTTCTTTGAGAAAGATTCATAGAATGAGATACCAAGAAAACTTGGCAACTTATTGCACTATTTCTCCCAAACCGTTTCCTTAAAAACGGCATTTGAAAATTCTTCTCCATTAATTTCCGTATTACCAGTTATTCCTCCCAAGAGACCAATACGCTCACAGTCTATATCAAAAACCTCTGCTGCCATATCAGCACCGCAGTTTCCTGGGTCAAAAACAATTACAAACTCCCCTTGAAATTCATAAGACTTAATACTCACATTGCTCTCACAGCTTTGGTCTTTTGAGAAATTCTCTACTTTCTCAGATAAGCAGCTACTCATAAGTGGGTCTGTGATAACTTCATCTTCAACCGTCAGTTTTTCGCAGCCAAACGCCAGTAAAGGCAATAGCAATAGGTACTTTTTCATATTTCACTAAAACTTATGTCTTTAAAATGAATTCTCCCACAAATAGGTTGGTTGAATTTTAAAAATAGGTATCAAAAGAAAACTAGATTCCACATCTTTTCTTATTGCTCAAATCCACCTCACAAGCTATGCCTTTGCTTTGACACTCATCACGCTCTGGTATTATTCTGGCAACTTTATGCCATAAAATAGGTTCTACACGCTCTTCTAATTGTTCAGGAAAAACTTATCACTATTTTTAAAACACATAAAACCTATTACATGAAATACCCTATACTAAAACTATTGAGCTTAGCCCTCCTCTTTGGTTCTTGTCAAAAAGAAAAGAAACCAAACGTTGTTCTAATATTTACAGACGACCAAACATATAAGGCCATTGGTGCTTTAGGCAATCATCAAGTTAAGACGCCGAACATTGACCAACTTTATTCTGAAGGAACTTCATTTACTCATGCCTATAATATGGGCTCCTGGAGTGGTGCTGTTTGTACCGCTTCGCGGTCAATGCTGATATCAGGCATGTCGGTTTGGAATGCAAATCAAAATAGAAAAAAATGGCATGCTAAAGACTCCCTTTCAATAGCTAACACATGGCCAAAACTAATGGAAAGTGCCGGTTATGACACTTATATGACTGGTAAATGGCATGTTGATGTTCCTGCCGATGATATTTTTCAAAATACCCTACACATTAGACCAGGAATGCCAAACGATGCCGCAAATCATCCTCAGCTAATGAAAGAGTATAAAGAAGGTGATGCTAAATATCCTGCCATTATGCCTGCAGGCTATAACCGCCCTTTAAGTGCTACCGACACATCATGGAACCCAACAGATAAAGGAAGAAGTGGTTTTTGGGAAGGGGGAAAACACTGGTCAGAAGTATTAAAAGATGATGCACTAAGTTTCATTGAGAAAGCTTCTAAGAAAGATAATCCTTTCTTTATGTACCTTGCCTTCAATGCTCCGCATGACCCACGCCAGTCGCCACAAAAATACCTTGACATGTATCCTGTAGAGGATATTGAACTGCCTGAAAACTTCAGAACCGACTATGACTTTCATGAGGAAATTGGCCTTGGCTATAAATTAAGAGACGAAGCTCTAGCTCCATTCCCTAGAACGGAATTAGCAATAAAAACCCATTTAAGAGAGTACTACGCCCTCATAACACACCTTGATGAGCAAATAGGCGGCATACTTTCTGAGCTAAAAACCAAAGGATTAGATGAAAATACTTATGTCTTTTTCACGGCAGACCACGGCTTAGCAATAGGAAGCCATGGACTTATGGGGAAACAAAACATGTACGACCATAGTATGAGGGTACCTTTATTGGTCAAAGGACCATCAATACCTAAAGGAGCATCACTTGACCAAGACGTTTTCTTACAAGACATCATGGCGTCTGCATTAGAAGTAGCTGGCGTACAAAACTCTGACTTTGTAGAGTTTAATAGTCTAATTCCTTTAGCTACAAATGTTTCAAATAGTCAAGGTTTAGATGCTGTTTATGGCTGCTATTTGGGATTACAAAGAATGGTAAGGAAAGACAATTTTAAACTGATAGCTTACCCAAAAGCGAATAAACTGAGACTCTTTGATTTGAAAAACGACCCAAACGAATTGAATGATTTGGCAGAAAACTCAGATTATCAAGGAAAAGTAAAAGAACTATTTGCAGAGCTAGAGAAATTACAAGAGCATTATAACGACAAACTAGATTTAGCGTTTATGAAACCTTAGTTTCAATCTTTATAAAAGCATTTAAGTCACTGATTTCAAAACTCATAAAGCCTAATGGCCTTATGAGTTTTTTTTATAGCTTTGGTAAAAGGTAAATTCCATTTCTCAATAAGCTTTGAACTAAATAAACTCTCAATCAAAGACTAACCCTTACGCTCATTTCAGCCATGACAAAAATCAGAAAATCATCAATAGAAATAGACAAAGAAGAGTTTCGCAAGGTTGGTTATGAATTGATTGATAAAATTTCAGACTTTATTGAAGGAATAGATAAAAGACCAGTTACACCAAACGAAAAGCCTAGCCAATTACAAACTAAATTGGGTAGTTCGTCTTTACCCCAAAACGGAATTCCAGTAAACGACATCATTAGCAAAGCCACAGATTTACTTTTCAACCATTCTCTTCTGAATGGCCATCCAAAGTTCTTAGGCTATATAACCTCATCTGCAGCTCCTATTGGGGCATTGGCAGACCTACTTGCGGCATCTGTCAATCCGAACGTAGGAGCACATATTTTAAGCCCTATGGCCACAGAAATAGAGAAACAAACCATTCAATGGCTGGCTGAGTTCATTGGTGTTTCGCCAAACTATGGTGGCATTTTGGTCAGTGGTGGTAATATGGCAAACTTCACAGCCTTTTTAGCTGCTCGAACTGCTAAAGCTCCTAAAAGCGTAAAAGAAGATGGTATTAGTGATAAACTGACTATCTATTGTTCTAAAGCTACCCATACCTGGATTGAAAAAGCTGCCATTTTATTCGGTTTAGGTACAAAGGCAGTACGTTGGATACCAACTGACCATGCCAACAGAATGGACATTGAAGCATTAGAAAGTGCTATACATAGTGATGTCACAAATAACTACAAACCCATTATGGTGGTAGGAACAGCTGGCGATGTGAGCACTGGCGTGGTAGATAAGCTATCTGATATAGCGACTATTTGTAAAAAACATAATTTGTGGTTTCATATCGATGGAGCATATGGTGCCCCTGCAGCTCTTATTCCAGAGCAACAGTATTTATTTGAAGGAATGATTGAGGCCGATTCCATAGCTTTAGACCCTCACAAGTGGCTTTATAGCCCTTTAGAAGCCGGCTGTACTTTGGTAAAAAATCCGCAGCACTTAATTGACACGTTCAGCTCACATCCTGAATACTACAACTTTAGCAATCACGAAAATGAGATAGCTCAAAATTTCTATGAATATGGACTTCAAAACTCACGTGGCTTTAGGGCCTTAAAAGTTTGGATGACCTTGCAGCAAGTCGGTCGTAGTGGTTACCAAAAACTTATCAGTGAAGATATTCAACTTTCAGAAATCCTCTTTGACTTAGCCAATGAAGAAGACGAACTAGAAGCCGTTTCTCAAAACCTTAGTATTACCACTTTCAGGTATACCCCTTCGAGCAACCGTCAAAATGAAGAATACCTTAATAAGCTAAATGAAGAAATTCTCAATCAACTTCAGGCTGGCGGAGAAGTTTTTTTGTCAAATGCTTTAGTGAAAGAAAAGTATTGTTTGAGAGCCTGCATTGTCAACTTCAGAACATCCGAAAAAGACATCAAAGAAGTTATTAAAATAGTGTTAAAAGAAGGAAAAAAGGCTCACTTAAAACTATCAAAAATTTAGTCTTAGTAAAAAGCACTTGTTAACATGAGTAGCTCGTTCTTACATGTCAAATTGATAATTAACATTATCAATTTGAGCCTCAACAAAAAAAGCATCGGAAATAGCCAATCATAACTATTCCGATGCAATCTGTTTATAGTGGACTAGATATTGGAAGTTAATCAGTCTTCCATGGCTACAAGTCTCAACAGCGAAATTCGGTCAAAAGCCGCTACGAAGCAATTAAACTAAGGGTAGTTAGCGGGTAGTCTGTGGGTAGTGGCAGGGTAAAACAAGCAATTAGAGCCAGTTTTCGCTTCTTTTATATCAATTCAAAGAATCAATAAAGCTTGGTTGAATTTCACTTCTACTTTTAATATTCAATTTAGCGTAAAGCTTTTTAGTGTGATACTTCACTGTATTTATTGATATAAATAACTCTTCTGCTATTTCTTTGTTTATTCTTCCTGCCGCTATTAGCTCCAGTATCTCTATTTCTCTTGAACTTAAAACATCTGCTGTAATTTCATTTTCCTTTCCAGCATTTAGCTTTTCTAACTCTTCCTCTAGAGAGTTTAATTGATTAGTATAGGCGTAAAGCTGCCTCACCATAACTTTATGATCTCTATGAATTACACGCATTCTATAAACCACCGCATAACTTAAAAGAAGCATTTCCACTATCCCTCCTATTTTTAAATATTTAGTGGTAATGCCCAAATTAGCCCACCCCATAAGCGGTGAAATAAAGAAATCGAAAGCCATAAATAATATGGCACAGTACGCTATTACAAAAATTTTGGAATAATTATTCTTACGAAAAAGAAATACCCCTGTTACCCAAATTATTATTAAAATAGAAATAGACAACACCTCAGACACCTTCATCCAAAGAAAATCATCAGTGCCTATAAATGCGAAAAAACTTACAAGTATCAATCCATTTATAGAAAACAAAAGCAACTTATACTGCTTCCAGTAGCTCTCCATATTCAGATAATCAATGGCAAACACAGTTCCGGACAAGGCCACAAAAAAATGTGTTAGTATTTCTAAATGCGACGACAAATATGTTTCCCCGCCAAGAATTAAATGAAGAAAGCCATCTCTCTGAAAAATGGCTGCACTTATAAAAAAAAGGAAAATACTATAATGAAGAAAACTTCTTTCCTTCATACTAAAGAAGTAAAACAAGTTCATTACTATCACCATCAAAGTAAATCCGTAATAAATCCCAGAAGTTAACAAACTTCTATTTTCAAGCTGATTAAAGCTCTCTGCATTAACAAGCTTAACCGGAATAAAGGCCTCTTTATCACAATTCACTTTAAAGTAAACTGTTTGATTAGCTGGAATTTTAAAAGAAGGAAAAACAGAACCTACAATAGAAGAAGTTACTACCCCCTCAATATAACAATCAACTTCCTTTAAATGTGCAGACGTTAACTCACATACGGCATCCTCCGAATCGTTTTCAATCTTAATCCAATACACTCCATTCTTAGCCCCTTCACTTACTTTTTCTTCGAAACCAATAAAGTGCTTAGCACTAACTTCTTCCAAAGTTTCTAGAGGAGATTTAGCACGATAATATGAAAGTTCTTGAGCCGATACATTAAAGGATTGGAGCAGAAATAGCAGTAAGATGCCTCCTAAAATTCTTTTCAATTTTTATTTAATGGTTAAAGTTTTGCGAGTTTACTCATTTTTCAGCTTCTAGAAAAGAAGGATCAGACATAAAAAAAGCCCGAAGACATCAATCTTCGGGCTTTAATAGCTATTTAAATTCTTTTAAAACTCTTTATGCTTTGCTTCATCAAAAAGTCTGTCTCTTGTAAAACCTTTGAAATAATCAAAAGTAATAGCCAAACCTTCTTCTCTACCAACTTTAGGTTCCCAATCCAAAATTTCTTTTGCTTTGGTAATATCTGGTTGACGTTGTTTTGGGTCATCTACAGGCAAATCTTTATAAATTACCTTCTGGTCTGTATTGGTAAGTTTGATAATTTCCTCAGCAAAATCAGCGATACTAATTTCGATAGGATTACCAATATTTACTGGCTGAGCATAGTCAGAATGAAGTAATCTATAAATACCTTCAATCAAATCGTCTACGTAACAGAAAGAACGTGTTTGACTACCATCACCAAAAACCGTTAAATCTTCTCCTCTCAAAGCTTGCCCCATGAAAGCAGGAATTACACGACCATCATTCAATCTCATTCTTGGTCCATAAGTATTGAATATCCTTACTATTCTGGTTTCTACGCCATGAAATGTATGATAAGCCATAGTCATAGACTCCTGAAAACGCTTAGCTTCATCATATACACCTCTAGGTCCTACTGTATTTACATGTCCCCAGTAGTCTTCTGTTTGAGGATGAACCTGAGGGTCACCATAAATTTCAGAAGTAGAGGCTATTAAAACTCTCGCATTCTTAACTCTAGCTAGTCCTAAGCAATTATGAATTCCTAAAGAACCTACTTTTAAGGTCTGAATGGGAATTTTCAAATAATCAATTGGCGACGCAGGCGAGGCAAAATGAAGAATATAATCTAAGTCACCCGGCACATGAATGTATTTACTAACATCATGGTGGTAAAACTCAAAATTTTCTAGTTTAAACAAGTGTTCAATATTTCTTAAATCACCTGTTATAAGGTTATCCATCGCTATTACGTGATACCCTTCTTTAATAAATCTATCACAAAGGTGTGAACCCAAAAAACCTGCTCCACCCGTAATTAAAATCCTCTTCATTTGATAAAATTAGCCGTTTATTACTTTTCTTCCTATTGAATAATATGTAAAACCTTTGTTCTCCATATTATTTAGGTCATAAAGGTTTCTTCCGTCAAAGATAACTTTGTTTTTTAATGCATTCCCTATTTTATCAAAATCTGGAGAACGGAATTCTGGCCATTCGGTCATAATCATCAATGCATCTGCTCCTTCAATAGCTTCATACATAGACTTTGCATATTTCACCTTACGTCCTATTTCTCCTCTAATATTATCCATAGCTTCAGGGTCAAAAACAACCACTTTTGCTCCTGCTCTTCTTAGAGACTTAATATTATACAAAGCTGGTGCCTCTCTAATATCATCAGTATGCGGCTTAAACGCCAAACCCCAAATGGCAATAGTTTTCCCTTTAAGTTCTCCATCAAAATAATCCTTTATTAAAGGCATCATTTTGGTCTTCTGCTTATCATTAACTTTCATTACTGATTTCAAAATTTTGAAATCGTAATCATATTCTGCTGCAGTTTTACCTAAGGCCTGTACATCTTTCGGGAAACAGCTACCACCATAACCAATACCAGGAAACAAGAAACGCTTACCAATTCTACTATCCGTACCTATTCCTTTTCTTACATTATCTACATCGGCACCTGCTCTTTCACAAAGATTAGCAATCTCATTCATAAAGGTAATTTTCATTGCCAAGAAAGAGTTTGCAGCATATTTTGTCATTTCAGCAGAACGCTCATCCATAAAAATCACTGGATTACCTTGACGTACTAATGGAGCATAAAGACGCTTCATTATTTCTTGAGCTCTTTCAGACTCCGTTCCTACCACTACTCTGTCTGGCTTCATGAAATCATCTACCGCCACCCCTTCGCGTAAAAACTCAGGATTAGAAACTACATCAAAATCAACTGTAGCATTTTTGGCTATAGCTGCTCTTACTTTTTCAGCAGTTCCTACTGGCACCGTACTCTTATCTACTATTACGGCATATTGTTTCATGGTTTTACCCAAATCATCCGCTACACCTAATATATATTTCAAATCTGCTGAGCCATCTTCACCTGGAGGTGTTGGCAGAGCTAAGAAAATAACCTCTGCATCCTTTATCCCTTCTTCTAAAGAAGTGGTAAAAGTCAAACGGCCTTCTTTTGTATTTCTATCAAAAAGCACATCTAAACCTGGCTCGTAAATGGTCATTTTCCCTTTTTTAAGGCTTTCTACCTTTTGAGGGTTATTATCCACACATATAACGGTATTACCGGTTTCGGCAAAACATGTTCCGCTTACTAAACCAACATAACCTGTTCCAACTACTGCAACTTTCATTTTAATTGTTTCTTTATAAGTTTTAAATGACTTTGAGACAAAAGTAGTACTTTTCTTATCGCTTCCAAATACCTTAAAATAAAAAAGTCAACAAACATCAACATCAATGTATAACTTATCAAACAAAAATACTCAATAAGTCATACATCAAGAACACTCATGTTCACTTTACAAAACAGAACGAAACATTCCAGATTAAATTATTTCAAGATTAACTTCCTATAAAAACACTGCTTCCAAGCTCTAATTCGCCTCTAAAAGAGCATTGCACTTTCTAAAAATGGCCAAATAGACTAAAAAGGGCATTTCATCATTTCGTACAAACGTTTGCGTTAAATAATCAGAGGAAAAACCGCCCAATTCTTGTCTTAAAGGCTAATTGCCCTTAAATTCACCTTTTCATAGTAATATTTCATTTTAATCTATAAATAAGCGACGACAATTGAATAGAAGAGAAGCATTAAATCGCGTTGCCATTCTTATGGGAGGAGCTGTTTCAGCCCCTACAATTATGGCATTAATGGAAGGTTGTACTCCTAAAGACACAGCCAGCACTCCATTTAACCTATCAGCCGACTACCAAAGTCTTGTAGCTGAAATAGCTGAGGTTATAATTCCTACCACTGATACTCCTGGAGCCAAAGAAGCTGGTGTGGGGCCTTTCATAGAAACAATGCTGAGGGATTGCTATTCTGATGCCCAAGGAGTACACTTCAAAAAAGGCTTAGAGGCTCTAGAAAGTAAGTCAAAAGAACTTGGAGGTTCATTTGTATCATTAAGTAATGAACAAAAAAACGAAGTTCTAAAAGGCATGGAAGCTGCTGCTAGCACCGAAAAAGAAGAAGCGGAAAAAGTTAAAGAGATTGACGCTGAAACAGGAAAAGTTAAAGATGATGGAAAAGCTGCTGAAAAAGTGACACCTTTCTTTAACATCATGAAAGAGCTTACCTTATTTGGATACTTTACTTCTGAAATTGGTGCAACACAAGAATTAGATTATGTGCCTATCCCAGGAAGATATGAAGGATGTATTCCATTAAAAGAAGGTCAAAAAGCCTACGCACTGTAAGGCAAACTAAAATTTAAAAGAAACTTTAAGAATGAATATTCAAGGAAAAGCAAAGGAACAAAACACCTTTGATGCCATAGTAGTAGGTTCTGGTGTGTCTGGAGGATGGGCAGCCAAAGAACTAACAGAAAAAGGCTTAAAAGTATTGATGTTAGAAAGAGGTCGTGACGTGGTTCATGTTAGCGGCTATGAAGACATGATGAAAGAATCATGGGATTTCCCTCACAGAGGTAGATTAGACAAAACAGCTGCAGAAGAATACTGGGCTGTTAAAAGAACAGGATACGCGGCTAATGAAGGAAATCGTGGACTATTTGAAAAAGATATAGACCATCCTTATAAAGAAAAAAGAAGATTTGACTGGATTCGTGGATACCATACCGGAGGTCGTTCTTTAATGTGGGGACGTCAGTCTTACAGATGGAATGAAAAAGATTTCACAGCCAACTTAGAAGATGGAAACGGTGTAGACTGGCCTATCAGATATGGTGATTTAGCTCCATGGTATGACTATGTAGAGAAATTTGCTGGTATTTCTGGTCAAAAAGAAAACTGGGATGTACTTCCTGACGGTCAATTTCAAAAACCAATGGAAATGAACTGCGTAGAGCAGCATTTCAGAGAGCAACTAGAAAATAAATTTGATGGCAGACACGCCACTATTGGTCGTGTAGCCCATTTGACAGAACCTACCGAAGAGCAAACTGCTTTAGGAAGAGGTAGCTGTCAATTTAGAAACAAGTGTATTAGAGGGTGTCCTTATGGAGCTTACTTTAGTACGCAATCTGCTACTTTGCCTGCGGCAAAGAAAACAGAGAACCTGACTTTAATAAACGACAAGATTGTTTACGAAGTAATCTATGATGACGATTTAGGAAAAGCCACTGGTGTAAGAGCCATTGACCAAAATACTAAAGAAGAAATAGAGTATTTCGCTAAAATTATATTCTTGAATGCATCGGCTATTAATTCTGCTTGGATTATGATGCAGTCAAAATCTAAAAGACACCCAAATGGTTTAGGTAACCTTTCTGACCAGTTAGGAAGAAACATCATGGACCACCACTTATCTTCTGGAGCCGGTGGAGTTATTGACGGTTGGGAAGACAAATACTACTATGGTAACAGACCAAACGGAATCTATATTCCTAGGTTTACAAACTGGGGCAGCGACAAAAGAGATTTCGTAAGAGGTTTTGGTTATCAAGGAAGAGCTCAAAGAAGAAGAGGAGTTCCTACTGATGCTACTTTTGGAGCCACTTTCAAAGAATCAGCGACTATTCCAGGACAATGGACTATGGGTATTGGAGGTTTTGGTGAAACATTACCTAGCGAGTCAAACCTTATGACTTTAACTGACGAAAAAGACCAGTGGGGTCTTCCAGTTATTGAATTTGATGCTTGGTGGGGAGATAATGAGCAAAAAATGAGAGTAGCTATGCGTGACGAAGCCATCGCCATGCTAGAAGCTGCTGGTTTCCAAGATGTAAATGGTTACAAAGACGAGGAGAAATCTCCTGGAATTGGTATTCATGAAATGGGAACTGCAAGAATGGGTAGAGAAGAAAAAACTTCTGTTCTTAACAAGAACAATCAAGTTTGGGGTGCTGAAAACGTATTCGTTACTGACGGAGCGGCTATGACTTCATCTTCTTGTGTAAACCCTTCTTTAACTTATATGGCCTTAACCGCCAGAGCTGCTGATTTTGCAGTAAATGAGTTAAAGAAAATGAATATGTAATTTATTCAAAACTATAAAACAAAAATGCCTCTTAGGATTTCCTAAGGGGCATTTCTTATATACATCTATTTTTTATCTTAAAACTTCAAAGTACTTGGTAAGTATTTAGCTACCAAATCTTCATAGTAAGGTCTCAAAGCCTTTGCATCAGGAGGTGTAGGCACTTTTGAGTAAAGATCATAAGGGTTAAACTTATCTACCCATTTAAACATCTCGTGATCATGCTTTGTCATTAGGTGACTATAAGCATTCTCTTTATGCTGCGGGTAAAAAGAATGATACCTTATCATATATAAAGCCTCCTCTGGTAGGTAGTTTTTTGTCATCTGATATAGGTACTCATCATGTCCCCAGCTCATCTTAACATTCTCTAAGCCACAGTTTGGCTCATAAACACCATATTTAGTATTATATCGCTCGTCCTTACTGTCTGGATTTGCTTCAAAAAACTCTGGATAAACTATTTTATCAGAGTGTTTACAACCCACTGGGAATGTATCTCCTACTACCGCCCATTGAGGCTCACCGAAAAGACATAAGACCTTACCCATGTCATGCATAAAACCGGTTAGCACAAACCAATCTGGATGCCCGTCTGCACGGATGGCTTCTGAAGTTTGTAACAAATGCTGAAGCTGATCTAAAGAAGTATCAGGGTCGGAATCATCTACCAAAGTATTTAAGAAATCCACTGCCTCCCAAAGAGACATTTCTTTCTTATCAAACTTCAAAAATTCCTCTTCTTTTTTTGTAACAAAATCATAAGTTTGATAGGTATGATTGAGTTTATAAAACTCTTTTACGGTATCTACCCTCTCAGAATCAGTATAATTTCTGTATTCTTCCTTTTCTTTGGTTTCTTCTGGATACCTCTTTAACAGGTCATCTTCCCATTCTTCTATGCTGGCTAATGGATTCAGCTCCTTTTTTGAAAAAGATTTATTCATATTTTCGTATTTATTTCTACCAAATTTCACATGAATTCTTTGAATTACAAAACTTTTGATGCCTAAGATTTTTAAACTAATTTGGCTCTCAAACCCTAACCCATAGTAATGATATTAACTCTTATTGGCTTCTTTGGCTTCACTTTAGCCGTAATTTTATTTGTCTGGTACAGACTTAAAAATGAAAACCTTAGCAGCGAAAAAGGCTATTTTTTAGCAGGCAAATCTTTAACCGGTCCTGTCATAGCAGCCTCCATGTTATTGACCAACATTTCTACCGAACACCTCATAGGAATGAACGGTAATTCTTATAAAAACGGAATTATTGTAATTGCTTGGGAAGTGACCTCCGCCATTGCTTTAGTGATTGCCGCTTTATACTTTTTACCTCGCTATATTAAAATGGGATTAACCACTATCCCTGAATATTTAGAAAGTCGTTTTGACTCATTAACCCGAACTTTAGTCGCCTCATTTTTGATGGTATCTTTTGTGGTGACACTTTTACCTATTGTATTATACTCTGGAGCTTTAAACTTAGAAAGCATTTTTGACATTTCTGTCAACTTGGGAATATCACAAACGGAGGGCCTTTGGTACACCGTAGTGGTCATAGGCCTTATAGGTTCTGCATATGCCATTTTTGGCGGCTTAAAAGCGGTGGCCTACTCCGATACATTGAATGGCATAGGTCTTTTGTTCTGTGGACTACTTATTCCTGTTTTAGCACTCTGGCAAATTGGGGATGGCAGTATGCTTACTGGATTAAACAAAGTCTACGAATTTGCTCCTGAGAAATTCAACATTATAGGTTCCGAAGACTCCGTACTCCCCTTTTCTGTTCTTTTCACAGGACTTATGATAAATCAATTGTACTTCTGGGGAATGAATCAAACCATCATTCAAAGAGCTCTTGGAGCCAAGAACTTAGCAGAAGCTCAAAAAGGACTGCTTTACACGGGTGTCCTTAAGATATTTATCCCTTTGGTAATTGTATTACCAGGTTTAATAGCCTTCTATTATTTTCAAACTGAATACTATGACAATCCTGACATCATTTATCCTTTATTAGTAAAGAAGGTATTACCAGCTGGCCTTACAGGTCTTTTTGCGGCAGTGATACTTGGAGCCGTTTTAAGTACATTCAATAGCGTTCTTAACTCCGCATCCACCATTTTCTGTTTTGACCTTTATAAAAAGCATTTCAATAAAAACATTTCTGAGGCTAAACTTGTAATAACAGGAAAGTGGGTAGCCGTTATTCTAGCAGTCTTCTCTATTGTAGCGGCTCCATTAGTAGCCAAAGCACCTGAAGGACTTTATCAAATGCTACAGCAATTGAATGGAATTTTCTTTATTCCTATTGCTTCTATATTAATGGCTGGCTTTTTCACCAAATCTGTTAATGCTAATGGTGCCAAAGCAGGGCTGTTCTTTGGTTTTCTTTTCTACATTCTGACTACCTTCATCTTTGACTCAGGCATTCACTTTGTGCATATTTGGGGTATTGAGTTCGTACTCAATTTTGTTATCATGATTTTGGTTTCAAAACAATTCCCAACAGATAAAGTAGTAGTAGAGCTAGTAAAAGACGTTTCAAAACCTTGGAAGTGGGCAAATGTAATGGGCTTAGTCTTAGTTATCATTACCGTTCTGATTTACTATTTACTATCGTAGAGCCAATAAATTAAGGTTTTGCTTCTATGAGTTTTCCTTTGGACATATGTTCCAAAGGAAAATTGACTTCGTCCATGAAGGTTTCCAATCACTTCCAAACATTTATATTAGCGTTTGAAAAAGGATGGATATGGTTAATGTGTGCTGTATCGGTCGTTGTGCTTTATACCCAAAAATGGCGAAAATCTGAATGACAAATAAAAAAATATCACCACAAGCAGTTATGGCTTTGAAAGAAGCTTTATCTGTCATTACTTGGAAAAAAGATGATTTAAGGGATTTTTTAAAACTCTCAATGGACAATACTGCAATTATTGGTTCTATAAATTGGAGTGGAACAAAAAGGGAAAGTGTAAAAGAATTAGTCGAACGAATGACTAATCAACTTGATTTATACAAAACTGACTTAATGAATTTATTGCTTGTAGTTACAGATTTAACAGATTTTCCACAATTGGACTTTTGGGATGAAGATGGAACTAAAAAAGCAAAAGCAAAAAAAGCAGTAGAGAATCTAAGAAAGCATACTAAAGGCTACATTCAAATCACGAAAGAACAAGAACAAGCTAAAGTAAGAAGAGAAAAAACTGAATCTAGAATTGCGAAAAACAAATCTTTACAAGATGAATTAAGTACTTTAAGATTGCTGTTTAATAAATTGGCTATGAATACAAATTTTCAACAACGAGGATTTGAATTTGAAAAGTTTCTTATTGAATTATTTCAACTCTTTGAGCTTGACCCAAAAAGTTCTTTTAAGAATTACGGAGAACAAATAGATGGAGCATTTACATTTGATGGAACTGACTATTTAATGGAAGCTAAATGGAAACAGCAAGTAAATAGAACTGATTTAGCTACTTTCACCTTTAAAGTCGAGAGTAAATTAAAGATTGCAATGGGACTTCTTGTTACAGTTGATGGATTGACACCTGAAGCTATTTCACCAGATTTTAAGTCTATAATTATCATGGATGGATTGGATATAATTTCAATTCTTGATGGACGAGTAAGCTTACCTGATTTATTATATAAAAAAAGACGTAAAGCTATTGAAACAGGAAACATTTATATTCCATTTAACCAATTATGAAAAAGTACTCTGCTCTCCGAAGCTTGTAGCTTCGGTGTGGTGATTACAAACCTCTGGTTTGGACAGGTATTAGGATTAAACCAACCGAAGGCGGGCGGGCACTCCTGCGAAGCCAAGCTTCGCAGACAAAATCTGGGCTTTTCCCTAAGGCTTTTAACTATTTTCAAAGACTAAAAAAACATTATATTCGTGGACCATATATATTAGATATAGTTAACGCGTATACCACATCTAGTCTCTATCCACAATCCATTAATAAGATGAAAAACCCGAATTTCCTAACATTCAGCTTAGCAGTACTACTGCTGCTAGCCTTTCTAAGCAATTGTTCTAACAAGCCGGAACCAGACTATTATAAGAACCTCTTTACTGGAGATATTTTGGATAAACTTGAATTTCAGGAATTTCGGGATAGTCTTTATGCTATGGAGTTCGATTCAATTGAAGGTGAGAAAATGGTTAACCTAAATTTCAAAAAACAGACCAACTCAAATGGCTCCATAATTCAACCTTTCAATTATTCAATAAGAGTGGGAATGGAATACTTAGTTAGAGAGCACTCTTATGACAAGCTCGGGTTAACAATTCCTAAAAGAACTTTCTCAACCATTGACGGAGACAGTATTAAAATCGGCGGTAATCAGGCCAAACCAACTCTAATTAACCTTTGGTTTGTTGGATGTACAGGATGTGTACAGGAAATGCCTGAACTCAATCGAATTAAATCGAAATATGGTGATCAAGTGAACTTTGTTTCTATGACTTTTGACGAGAAGCCTAAAGTATTAAAATTCTTATCGCGAACTGACTTTAGATTCATCCACATCGTGAATGTCGAAGAATACATCAAACAAATTGGAAGCAGTCCCTATCCAGAGAACATATTCATCAATAAGAAAGGGAACATTGAATTTATTGAAGGAGGAGTATTCGGTGAGAAAGTGGAATATTTTGAAAGCCTTTTAGACAAACTAATAAAGTAGAAATATGGCTATTAGAGTAGACAGATCCATCAGTTGTGCCCGTTTTTAAGGAGGATTCACTGCCTCCTTTTGCTTTAATCTCCACAGGGTCTTTGATCCCGGCCAAACAAACTAGGACAGTTATATTAGGGAAAAATGTTAATCTTGAACTTCTAAAACAACCATCCCCTTTCCCAGAGTCTCCAAAGGAACTCTGAATTTTCCCCAAAGACTGCTCTAAAGCTTTCCTAATACTTTCAAACAATTATATTAGTGTTATATATAATGTATATGGTAACTTCTGCTATATCTAGTCGTTATACCTTATAAAGACAGAAAATATAAATAATGAAAAAAATAGGATTAACGCTATTATGTCTAGGTATAATAACTATCGCCTATACTCAGGACAAACCAAAAGATAACCAAGAACTAATAGAAATTTATAAAAATGACCAAGCAGATAGACAAACAGATAATATCGATTGGAACGTTGTTACAAAAAGAGATAATTTAAGAGAAATAAGAATTTATGAATTGCTAGACTCAAATAAAGTACAAACGTCTAAGGACTATCATAACGCTGCAATGATTTTCCAGCATGGAGGAAATTCTACCGCTTATGGGATGGCAGTAAAATTGATGCGAAAATCAATTGAATTAGATTCTACTGCGAATAAATGGCTTCTAGCTGCTGCAATTGACAGATACCGATTAAGTAAAGGTGAACCTCAAATTTACGGAACTCAATTTATTCGATATGGACAAGGCAAGCCTTGGGAAAGGTCAAAGATGGACACAACTATAATAAGTGATATAGAAAGAAAAGAATATGGGGTAGAAACCCTAGCCGAACAGAAAGTGAAACTGAAAAGTATGAACAGTAAAAAACTTTCTGAATTATTAGAAGACGGTAAAACTGTGAATGAAATAATTGGATTTATAAAAAATGAAGAAGTTGCTACGTCACAGTATGACATTTCCGAAAATGGAATAAATTCTTTTGGATACAAAATTCTAAGAAATGACAAAAAACAGGATGCTTTAAATATTTTTAAATTGAATACAGAGATGTATCCCGACAAGTATAACACTTTTGACAGTTATGGTGAATGCTTGTTACTCTTAGGAAGAAAAGAAGATGGAATAAACGCTTATAAAAAGTCACTAGAACTTAATCCTAAAAACAAGAATGCTGAAACAATAATCGAACAGAATAAATAACAGAAGTACAACAATTAGGCTCCAATCTAGCGATAACGGCTCTTCGACTATGTCAGGACAGACTTCGGTTAATTTGAGTCCCAATAACTATCGAGATTGAGCTCAAGAACCAGACATTCTCCTATTGCAGCATATTCAAACAAAGTAGGACAGCGTTCTTTGAAAAAAGCATTAAACTTGAATTTCTAAAACAACCCTATGAAACAAAACTCAAGAAGAGACTTCATAAAGAAATCAAGCCTAGCTACCACTGCTATTTTAGTAGGAGCAGATAGAGCCTTTAGCCAAGAAGTAAGTATCAAAAAAAATGCTATTCCTAAATGGAAAGGCTTTAACTTTTTAGACTTCTTTTCGCCTAACCCTGCCACCCAAAGAGAACAAACGCCTGAGGAGTTTTTCAAGTGGATGCAAGACTGGGGTTTTGATTTTGTGAGAATTCCAATGGCTTATCCTAGCTATATTGATTTTGATAGAAGTAAAGATATCAGCATTGAAGACGTCAGGAATATTGACAGGGCTGCTACAGATAGAGTTGAAAACTTGGTTTACATGGCTCAGAAATATGGGCATCATGTAAGTTTAAACATTCATAGAGCACCCGGTTACTGTATAAATGCAGGTTTTCATGAACCTTATAATATTTGGACAGACCAACAGGCAGAAGACGATTTTTGCTACCACTGGAAATTTTGGGCGGAGCGATTTAAGTCGCACAGCTCCAAAAAAATGAGCTTCGATTTACTAAACGAACCTAGCTGGCGTGACGACATGAACGACCAGTTTGGTAAGAAAACAAAACTACCTGGTGATGTTTATAGAAAACTAGTTCTAGCAGCTAAAACTGCCATACACGAGGTTAACCCCAAAAGGTTAATAGTGGCCGATGGCAATGAGGTAGGTAGTAAAGTTACACCAGAACTGATAGACCTTAAAGTGGCACAAAGCTGCCGTGGATATGCACCTGGTATTATTTCTCACTATGCCGCTCCGTGGGTTTTTAAAGACACCTCTAACTTGCCAGAACTAAAATACCCAGGACAAGTAGGCGACCAATACCTGAGCAAAAAAATGTTAGAAGACATGTATGCTCCATGGATTGAACTAAAAAATCAAGGCATAGGCGTACACTGTGGCGAATGCGGCTGTTATAATAAAACCCCACATGATGTTTTCTTGGCATGGTTTAAAGACCTCACGGGCATATTAAGTGAGCATGACATAGGTTTTGCCCTATGGGAGTTTAAAGGCTCTTTTGGAATTCTAGACTCTGGAAGAGAAGATGTAGATTATGAAGACTGGTACGGTCATAAACTAGACAGAAAACTATTAACCTTATTGCAAAATGCGTAAAAACGTCCTACTCCTACTTTTTACTTTTAGTTTAGCTTCCATAGCTCAAGCACAGTTACAGGTAGATAAACTGACCTGCGAATACCTAGAAAATCCTAGGGTAATAGACCATGTGAACCCTCGCCTTGCTTGGATAAATACATCTAAGAATAAGGTAAGAGCTCAGAAACAAACTGCTTATCAAATTAGAGTAGCCAGCAGTCAACATGGACTTTCTACACCCGACTTGTGGGATTCTAAAAAGGTTAATTCAGAAGAGAATAACAGAATAGTTTATAGCGGTAAAGCCTTAAATTCTCGTCAAGAATGCTGGTGGCAAGTAAGAACTTGGGATAAAGACGGCGTGGCAGGCGAATGGTCAGAACCTGCTTTCTGGCGAATGGGCTTATTAGAAAAGTCTGACTGGCAAGCCAAATGGATAGGTGCACCATGGCAAGGAGAAGAAGCCATTCCGAAACCAGGAGGCGGCCCTCAAAAGAAAACGGAAATACTACCTCCTCCCGCTCCCCTACTTCGTAAAACCTTTCAGGTTAATAAAGAAGTGGCAAAAGCGGTGGTGTTCACTACAGGTTTAGGCTATTTTGAACTTTACGCCAATGGCAAAAAAGTAGGAAACGATGTATTGGTACCCAATCAAACCAACTACGGTAAAAGACCTGCTTTAAACGATGCCTACATTGCAGTTCCCGACGAATTTGCAGCATATAAAGTCATGTACTTGGCTTATGACATTACCTCCAGTTTAAAACAAGGAAAAAACGCTATTGGCGGAATACTGGGAAATGGTTTTTACAATGCTCCTAGATTCTGGACAGCATCTTACGGAAGTCCTCGTTTTATAGCACAGCTTCATGTCACTTATACAGACGGCACAGAAGAAATCATAGCCACCGACGAAACATGGAAAGCAGCTAAATCACCTATTCTAGTTGACCTAGTTTATGATGGAGAAGTTTATGATGCTAGAAAAGAAATTTCAGGTTGGTCAAATGCAGGTTTCAATGACGAAGCTTGGCAACACGCAATTATTAGAGAGGCTCCTTATGGTGATTTGGTAGCTCATACCGCAGAAACCGACAAAGTCACAAAGCAGTATGCTCCTACCAACATACAAAAACTAGGCAAAGGGCATTATAAAGTGGATTTTCCTGAGGAAATTTCGGGTTGGTTAAAACTGGTCAATGTAACAGGCCCTGCGGGTCAAAAAGTACATATCACCTTTAACGCAAACCTTTACTCTGGTGAAAACACATACATTTTTAAAGGAGATGGATTAGAACAATACGCTCCAAGGTTTAACTGGTTTGTATTTTCAGGTGTAGAAATAACCAACTGGCCAGGCGAATTAAAGGCGGAAAACTTAATAGCAGAAGCTGTCAATACTGATTTACAAGAAAAAGCCACTTTTGAAACTTCAAATGACCTTTTTAATCAACTACATAAGATTTGGAAACGCAGTCAATTAGATAATACCCATGGTGGTATAGCCTCTGATTGCCCTCACAGAGAACGCTCCGGCTACACGGGAGATGCACAAGTAACCTGCAACACCGTGATGCATAATTATGATGCCCAAGCCTTTTATCAAAAATGGGTGACAGACATGCGTGATGCTCAAATTCCAGAAACGGGCTATGTACCAAATGGAGCTCCTTGGCAGCCAGGCTGCGGTGGTGGTGTGGCTTGGGGTGCAGCCATAAACATTATTCCCTGGGAATTTTATCAGCAGTATGGTTCTAAAGATATTTTGGCAGATAATTATGAGGCCATGAAAGGCTATGTTCGCTACATGAACACTTGGCAAACCCCAGAAGGCACCATGTTTAGTCAGCGAGAAGGTCATGACGGAAAGCCACTTAAATGGTGGAATCTGGGTGAATGGGCTGGCGTATGTAATGACTGCCTTCCTCCCGATGAGCTGGTACATACTTTTTATATGTGGCTCGGCAATGACATCACCGGAAAAACTGCTGATGTTTTAGGTCAATCAAAAGAAGCTGCCCTATACAGAAAGCAGGCAGAAGAAGTCAAAACCGCTTTTCAAGAGAAATTTTACAATCCAGAAACTAAATCTTTCGGAAAGTATGGAGCTAATATTTTTGCTCTTAAAATGGGCTTACCTGCTAACCTAAAAGCAGCTGTATTGACCTCACTTAAAAATTACATTGAAGAAAATGATGGCCATTTTGACACAGGAATATTTGGTACACGCTATTTCTTTGAAGTTTTAAGCGAAAACAATTTAAGCGAAGTGGCTTATGATGCTCTAAATAAAAGAAGCGAACCTAGTTTTGGCCGCTGGGTAGAACTAGGAAGTACCACCACTAGAGAGCATTGGTCGGAGTCTGGGAGTTATAATCACCCTATGTTTGGTGGCGGTTTAGCTTGGTTTTACACCAATTTGGCAGGCATGCAAACCGATGAAGCCGAGCCCGGTTATAAGCACATTATTTTCCAACCAGAAATTGATAATGACCTACAGTTTGCCAACTATGCTACTCAGACCCCTTACGGTGAGGCAGCCATCAGATGGGAAAAAATTTCTGACGACATTTTGAGTGTATTTATAGAAGTACCTGTGGGAAGTGAAGCTACTTTACATGCTCCATATAAAGAAATCACAAAAGTTTTAGAAAGCGGAAAATCATACAAGAAAAGTAAAGGTGTAAAGAAGTCAAAAGGAAAGAAGAATGTTTCCTTCCGACTAAAAAGCGGTTCCTACTCTTTTGATTTTTCTAGAAATTGATTGATAGCACACATATTTCACACGCCTACCTGTCGGCAGACAGGGATTTAAAATCCTCCGAATAAGGCTATTCAAACTTTTGATTATATCTTGGAGACTATTTTGCTACGCATCAAATGGTGTGTGATCAAGAATCTCTATTGACAATGATTTTGAAGAAAAAAATACTTTTACCCCTTACTACGCTTATTCTAATTTGCCTGACCATCTGTAATGCCTATGCTCAAGAAAACCTTATCACTAATTATGGTGCCATAGGCGATGGGAAAACGCTAAACACAGAAGCCCTTCAAAAGGCCATTGACGCTACCTATGCAAAAGGCGGCGGCAAGTTAATTGTGCCGAAAGGCAAATACCTAACAGGAACTATTGAACTTAAAAGTAATGTAGAGCTTCATCTTCAAAAGGACGCCACCATTTTAGGAAGTACTGTTCCTGGGCATTACAGAAGTCTTGAAATGAAAGGCAGACCAGAGAGCCCGAAAAAAGACGACAATTCACAATTAGCCCTTATAGTGGCCTACAAAGCCAATAACATTTCAATTTCAGGAACGGGAACCATAGACGGTCAAGGGCGAGCACTTGCACTGCATGTTGATAGCCTTCATCATGCTGGAATTGTTATTGACCCAGATTACTCTAGAAGGTCAAACAGGCCAAACGAAAAAATGAGGCCTAAGCTTCTTCGTTTTTCTACTTGCGAAAATGTGAGTCTTACGCAAACAAATTTCAGAAACTCTGCTTGTTGGGGACTTTCATTTGAGCTTTGTACTAACTTAACATTAGATGGTTTAACCATATACAACCGTGCCTATTGGAACAATGACGGCATGGACATAACAGACTCTAAAAATGTAAGAATCACCAATTGCGATGTCAACTCTGCTGACGATGGTATTTGCCTTAAATCATATTACTTAGGCTACGCCAATGAGTCGGTTTACATTGCCAACTGTACCATACGCTCTGGAGCCAGTGCCATAAAATTTGGGACGGCGTCTTACGGTGGTTTCAAAAATGTTACCATTGAAAACATCCAAGTTTTTGACACTTATCGCTCAGCCATTGCTCTTGAATCTGTAGATGGAGGAATCATTGAAAACATTAAAGTGTCAAACGTGGTGGCAAAAAACACGGGCAACTCCATTTTTATCCGATTAGGGCATCGTGACGGAAAACAACCTGGAATTATCAGAAACGTGCACATGAAAAACATTAAGGTGCAGGTTCCGCTGGGGCGTCCTGACATCAACTATGATATACGTGCTAGAGAGCCTAGTCAGCATCATAACCCCTACCCAGCCTCTATTACGGGCATTCCAGGGCATAATGTAGAAAACGTGGTGCTTGAAAACATTGAAATAACTTCACCCGGCAGAGCCAACAAAGGACAAGCTTATGTACCATTAAGCAGATTAAAAGATGTTCCTGAAGAAATCAGGGGCTATCCTGAATTTACTATGTTTCCAGAATTGCCATCTTGGGCTTTTTACGTTCGCCATGCTGAGGGCATTCAAATGAAAAATGTAAGCCTAAAACTTGACGATTATGATTTCAGGCCTGCATTGGTTTTTGATGATGTAAAAGGCATTGATTTAGATAATGTCAAATTCCCAGAAAGTTTAAAGCACAGTCAGATAGTTTTAAAAGATGTTACTGCCTTTAAAACCAATGCCGCAAACAACAAGCAGGTTCGAGTGATGGATTGAGTTTTTAAAGAAACGCTGCTTTGAATTAAAAAAAGGCTTCATCCAGAGCCTCAAATAAACTTTAACAAGAAATGAACAAATATTTTATATTACTGATGTATGCTCTTTTGGCATCATGTCAATCGCAAAACTTTACCATCAATCAAGAATCATCGAATGCCAATATTTATGTTGATTCAAACGCGGATGAACTAATAAAATGGGCTGCAAATGACATTGCCAAAGACCTAGAAAAAATAATTGGTAGAGAAATTCCGGTGAACTACGTTGATAAAGTCCTGCCCGAAAACAAAGGGATTTACATAGGGCAGTTTAATAATAAATTGATACAGAGTTTAGAGGAAAACTTTGACACAGATTTAAACAATGCATGGGAAAAATTCATCATTAAGAAAGACCAAGACAACCTTTTCATAGTTGGTAGCGACATTAGAGGTACTGTATATGGTGTGTTTGATGTAGCTGAAAAAATCGGCATTTCACCATGGAAATGGTGGGCAGATGTGCATCCTGAAAACACGGGTTCAATCACATTAGATTTACCTGAGAATGGATTTATTGACAGCCCTTCGGTGCAATATCGTGGTATATTCTTAAACGATGAAGATTGGGCTTTGCAACCTTGGGCAGCTAAAACATTTGAACCAGAAACTGGTGACATAGGCCCTAAAACCTACGAGAAAATATTTCAACTCTTGTTACGATTAAAGGCAAATACCATTTGGCCTGCTATGCATCCATCTACCAAGGCATTTTTTACCATTGAGGGAAACCGAGCTATGGCTGAGAAATATCAGATAGCTATAGGGACTTCGCATGCAGAACCCATGCTAAGAAATAATGTAGACGAATGGGACCACGAAATTTATGGGGACTTTAATTATTTCACCAACAAAGAAAAAGTAAAAGAGTATTGGCAAAAACGAATTTCTGAAACCAAAAACGGAAACAATGTCATAAGCATGGGAATGCGTGGAATACATGACTCTGGCATGCAGGGAAATGCGACACAAGAAGAAAAGGTAGCACTCCTGGAAAATATCATTCAAGACCAAAGAGAAATGCTCACCAAGACTATCGATAAACCAATACAAGAAATACCACAGGTTTTCACCATTTATAAAGAAGTTTTAGACCTGTATAATAATGGTTTGAAAGTACCTGAGGATGTTACGCTCATTTGGACTGATGACAATTATGGTTATATCAGAAGATTAAGCGATAAAGAAGAAAGGCAACGAAAAGGTGGTAGTGGTGTATATTATCACCTAAGTTACTGGGGAAGGCCACATGACCATCTATGGCTTTCAAGCTCGCAGCCAGGCTTAACGTGGTATGAAATGTCTAGAGCCTATCAAAATGGAGCAAATAAAATATGGATTGCGAATGTGGGCGATATCAAACCAGGAGAATATAACATGGAGTTTTTCCTTGATTTAGCTTGGGATGTCAACAGCATCAATGAATCTTCCATCAAAAAGCATTTAGTGGATTGGAATCACAGAGAGTTTGGAAAAGATAAGGCTCAGGAGATTGCGGATGTGTATGAAGAATATTACCGTTTAGCTTTTTTGCGAAAGCCAGAATATATGGGTTGGAGTAGAACTGAACCCAAAACACCGACTAGAATGACTGAGTTTAGCCCAGAAGAAGCTCAAAGAAGAATGGATGCGTATTCGGAATTGGTAAAAAAAGTAGAAGAAATAAAGGCCGATATCTCAAAAGAACGTTTGGATGCTTTCTTCCAACTGGTAGAATATCCTATCAAAGGTGCGGCTCTTATGAATGAGAAATTTCTTTATGCTCAGCAATCATTTTTGAGCACTGATGCTACTGAGAAAAAAACATTGGCTAATAAGTCGCAAGAAGCCTATGAAGCTATAGTGAGCTCAACTGCAGTGTATAATAAGACTATTAGTGATGGTAAGTTGGACGGCATGATGTCAATGAATCCACGCGAACTGGCTGTTTACAATATGCCAGACTATCATTTAGCGGATACTACCGTTTCTCTAGAAAACAAAACTGAACAACACAGCCCAAAATTTATTCAAGCTAGTGAATTTTCAGTAGCAGAAGATGCTGAAAACTACCAGTGGAAGGTTATTGAAGGATTGGGGTATAGCAACGCAAGTGTAACTTTATTCCCCTTTGAAAATCACGTATTCAATAATGTAAAGCCTTCTTTGAGTTATAATTTCGACATTGAAAAAACTGGCACTTATCAGTTGGAACTTCGTTTCTTACCTACACATGCTAACAATTTTGACCATAAGATTTGGCTATCTGTAAATGATAGTGAAGCCAAAGCCTATGAGATAAACACAAAAGGAAGAAGTGAAGCTTGGAAAGAAAATGTGCTAAGGAATTTTGGCTCTATCAGCTACCCTATTGTGATTGATAAAACAGGAAAGCAGACTTTAAAGGTATCTGTCAATCAGCCAGGAATAGTATTTGACCAACTGGCCATTAGCCCAGAAAATCATCAAAAATTCTATGAAATAGTTAAATAAAGAGTAGATAAGCTCACCAAAGTGATTTCGGTTTCTTTAATACAATCTAAAGCCAGTATAGCTAAAAGAGGGCTAAGGTTTGAAAATGACAACCATTTAAATTAAAATCACCGATATTTGGAGCTATAAACGAAATCGACTCATTGACACAATATAAAACAGACGATTTAAATGATAATAGAACCTAGAACCCGTGGATTTATCTGCATCACATCTCACCCTAAAGGATGTGAAAAAAATGTATTAGACCAGATTGATTATATAAAATCAAAAGGCAAAATAGAAGGTGCTAAAAAAGTGCTGGTAATTGGAGCATCTACCGGTTTTGGTATTGCATCAAGAATAGCCAGTGCCTTTGGCTCAGAGGCCTCTACCATCGGAGTGTATTTTGAAAAACCTCCTGCAGAAGGCAAAACAGCCTCTTCTGGTTGGTATAACACAGCAGCACTAGAAACTGCAGCTCATAAAGAAGGAATTTATGCTAAAAGTATAAATGGTGATGCATTTTCTAATGAAGTAAAACAGCAAACCATAGACTTAATAAAAGAAGACCTTGGTCAAATAGACTTATTGATTTATAGCCTTGCTTCTCCTGTGAGAACACATCCTACCACGGGTGTTAGGCATAAATCTACTCTGAAACCTATAGGTGGCAGCTACACCAATAAAACTGTAGATTTTCATACGGGTGAGGTAAAAGAAATCACTATTGAACCATCTACTGGAGACGATATTGAAAATACAGTAGCCGTTATGGGGGGCGAAGATTGGGACATGTGGGTAAATGCTTTGATGAAAGAAAACTTACTTTCTTCTGATTTTAAGACCGTAGCTTACTCTTATATTGGCCCAAAACTTACGGAAGCGGTATACAGAAAAGGCACTATTGGCCAAGCTAAAGAGCACCTAGAAAAAACCGCGTTTACTATCACAGATGCTTTAAAAGCTATCAATGGGAAAGCGTACGTATCTGTCAATAAAGCACTGGTAACTCAGTCAAGTTCGGCTATTCCGGTTATTCCACTATACATTTCTTTGCTATATAAAGTAATGAAGGAGAATGATGTGCATGAAGGCTGTATTGAACAAATTCATCGCTTATATGCTGAAAGATTATTCCTTAATGAAACTCCTTTAGATTCAAAAGGTAGAATTCGAATTGACGATTGGGAAATGCGTGATGACATTCAAGAAAAAGTAGCAGCATTATGGAAAGAAGCTACGACAGAAAGTCTTCCAACCATAGGAGATTTAGAAGGTTATAAAACTGAATTTTTCAATCTTTTCGGTTTCCATTGCGATGGCGTTGACTATGATTTGGATGCAAACGAAATGGTGGAGATTCCAGGGTTACAATAACATTTGGCGTTCCTGAAGTGGACTTCAAGATTAAGGCTGTATCAGGTTAAATACCTTTTACAGCCTTTTTTATGCACTTTAGAAGCATTACTCAAAAAATATATTAGACCAATAAATATAAATTTCTTTTCTAACTTAGGTCTTGCTATCAATACCCTTAGCTTAAAACTGACTTAATGATGAGACACAGCTTATCGTACTACCTTACTTTATTCATTATTAAGATAAAAGGACTAAAAAACGACTTTAGCAAAGACCCCATTGATTTCAAAAAAATAAGAAAAGAAGATGTTCATCAGCCTAAAGCAGGGCTTTTTAGACATTATGCCCTAAGAAACTTCAAGATAAAAAACAGCTTAATCACAGAAATAAAGCAGAAAGAGCCCTCTAAGAAACTTCTAATTTATATACATGGAGGTGCATTTATTTCCGGACCTTCAAAACACCATTGGGATGTTATAAAAGATATTCTTGAGCAAACCAATCAAAATATTTGGATGTGTGATTACCCAAAGGCTCCTGAAAGTAAAATACATGTCATTTCAGACAACATAGACGCGGTTTATAGTATGGCCTTGGAAAGATATCCGTCAAAAAATATTACCCTAATTGGTGATTCAGTAGGTGGTACTTTAGTCGCAGCTTTAACGCAAAGACTTATCAAAAGAAATATTGATTTACCCCAGCAAATCATTCTGGTATCTCCAGTGATGGATGCCACTATGTCAAATCCAGAAATTGATGAAATAGATAAAACAGACCCTATGTTATCAAAAATTGGTGTAAAAAGTGCAAAGAGAATGTGTGCCGAGAATGACGACCTAAGCCAAGAAATGATTTCTCCTATCAACGGCAGCTTTCACAACTTTCCGAAGACCATGATGTTTTTGGCAACAAATGATATCACCTACCCCGACCAGAAATTAGCTACTCAAAAGTTAAAGGAGGCAAGTGTCAATATTGAGATAATAATAGGAAACAGCATGCCTCATATTTGGCCATTCCTACCTGTCATGAAAGAAGCTAAAACCGCTTTAAAAATGATTGTGGATAGCTTAAGTAAAACCGACTAACATATCCATCAATATTACCACTCTCTCTTAAAACTCCACTATAATTCCAATACTTGGTGTTGGCTGACCACTTGGTTCGTTCAAAATAAGTGGAATGGCATTACTTCCATCCTGCATCAGGCTCAAACCATCTGTTGTTGCAAAGTCCGTATTGTCCGCATTTCTTTGAAAAGTAAAATTAGGTACGGATTGATTTTTAGCACCAAAAACATTTTGAACATCTAGGAAAAGGTCTAAAGACCAATTCTTAAAATTCAATTGTTTATCAATTCGAATATCCATTTGGTTGAATGCCTTTAATCGAATAGAATTCAACTGTGAATTGTCAAAGATTCCACTTCCGATGCTTAGATAGTTCCTTTGCGAAGCTTCTAAATCAAAAGGAGAATATGGGCTACCACCAGCAAAACGATGCTTAACGCCAAGCTCCCAATTATTTTTAAGCTTTAAACCATAGATGAATGAAAGCAAATGCTTGTTATCCCATGAAGACGGGAAAAGCTCTGTTTCAAAACCATCAAAAAGGCTTCTAACATAGGTGTATGAAAAAGTCAAAAACTGCTTCTTGGTTAGCTTCTTTTGCATGAAAAACTCCAAACCATAAGCTCTCCCGCCTCCTACCGACGTCACTTTTTCATTGCCAATAGCACCAAAACCACCACCTAAATTAGCTAGCGAAATATTTTCAAAAGCAGAGACAGGATAGTTGGAATAATCTTTATAAAAGCCTTCTACAGTAAAGCGTAAATCTGCCTTTGGTAAGTACTCAAAACCAGCTGCGTAATGAATGGTATTGATGTATTCATTGTCTCTGTTGGCAAAATCCCCTTCATCATTTTTAAAGCCCAAAACTGTATAAATAGGTAGTTTATAATATGAACCCCATGCGGCATTAAAACGAACTTGGTCGGAGAAAGGATAAGAAAAAGATACACGAGGCGATAGTGTTTTCAATCCCTTATTGCCATTGTCGGTAAAACTGTTCATATCTGTTCGGATACCTGCAGATACACTTACCTGATTTTGGAAAGTCTTACCTACCTGAGCAAAAAGTCCATATTTCCAGAAATTAATATTCGTATTGAAATTATTGGCAACTTCTGACTGCAATACGTCACCTTCGTCGTTTCTTATTTCAGGGCGTATTAGTGCAAAGAAATTATTGTCATAAGCCACATTTTGAAGCATGGCACCATAGCTATAGGTAAAGCCATTTGAATATTTTTTAACGTTAAGTCTAAGTTTGTTTTCTACTTCATTAGAAGTACTCAAAAAATTACGCGTATCAGGGTCTTTAACGGTATTGTCTTCAAAACGTTCTAGTTGATTATTGAAATGATTTCTGCTTAAGCTTAAACTAATAACACCATTTTCAACCCTACGCTTTAAAGTAGCTCCCGCTGTATAATTCCATTGGTCAATGAAGGAATTTGAACGAAGTATGTAAATATTCTCTGGAGAAGCATCTTTAGGAACCGCGAATTTGAAAAAGTCTATAGCTCCTACGCCAATCAAATCGATAGAGGTTTTATCATTGATTTTATGTGAGATTTTTGTTTGAAAATCCCAATAGTCTGGACGAATAGGTAAATCTAAAAGCGTAAAAAGAAAAGAAAGATAAGAACGCCTAGCAGACACTAAATAAGTAGTTTTAGGACCAAGAGGACCATCAAAAGTGGCTGCGAATTCACTGGCACTTAGTCGTAAATTTCCTTGCAGTTTTTCGGAGTTCCCTTCCCTTTGCTTAAACTGAAATACACCAGAAAGGCTATTGTCAAACTGAGCATTAAAAGCAGAAGTTGACAGTTTAATATCCTCTATAAAAGAAATATTGATGATACCTGCTGGCCCACCAGCACTTCCTTGCGTAGTAAAATGGTTTAAAATAGGAATTTCAATATCATCCAGATAATAAACATTTTCGTTTGGTCCACCACCTCTTAAAATAATGTCGTTTCTAAAACCACCACCACCCGTAGTTCCTGCCACGCCCGGTAAAGCTTGTATTACCTTCGACACATCAAAATTTCCCCCAGGGTTGCTTTTTATCTCCTCGGTGGTAAGCTGCTGAACAGATAAAGGCGTGAGAACATCAGAAGCTATGGCCGACCTCTTTTTTTTCTGAACCACCGTCACTTCATTCAGAAGTTCCTCTGACGGACTCATGTCAAAGTTGAGTGAAAGTGAGTTTCCAGAAGTTAAATCAATGTTAAATTTGATGATATCTGAATAACCAATGTAAGTAACTTTAATGTTATAAGTACCAACAGGAAGCTCTAGCGTGTATTTACCGTCAATATCAGCAGAAGCCGCCATGGTAGTTCCTTCTACCGCAATAGTAGCACCAATTAAAGGTTCTTCTGTATTGACGTCTTTAACGGTTCCGTATATGCTTCCTGTTTGAGCTTTTAAGGTGGTAAAACTCAAAAGCAATAAAAGGACGATGAGATTATTTTTCATTCTTAATTTGTAGAATACTATCCACAAAGATACAGAATGTTTAACCAGAAATATATTCAATTAAACAAAATGTGATGTATATCACAAAAAGGAGTATTTCACTAAGCAATAAGTTGATTTAAGCTAAAGCTTAATCAATGTTAACTCCTTAACGATACGGGCGTAGAAGTAGATAGACTAGGAATTATTCAACCTCATGACATACAACTCAAAAATCCAAAAAGCTGTCTTTAACCCATTTATTATCCAAACTAACCCTGCACCATCCATTGCTCCTTTCGTACACAAAAACCTCCTGATTTTTCAGAAATGAACCCACTTTAGCAAAAGAAGTACCTGGCCCGCTTCGTACATTTAGTACGCTGGCATTCACCTCTACCCGCTCTACATCATCGGTATACCTTGCAGAAACCCAGTGCTGCTGAGATGAAGAAATCCGATACCAATTATTTTGCTCTTCATACACCCTTAAAACAGAACCTAAAACTAAGGCTTCTCTGTCGCTAGCCTTTGAAGAAGATGATGTAGGCAAAACCCTGACATTTAAAGCACTGGCTGTTACCGTGGCATATTTCAGTAACACGGGCACAGGTGCTATCACACCGCCTGTCATGGCATTTCTTACCAGAGGTAAAAAGTTATTTTCGCAATCTTCCACTTTATTTCCTCCAAAAAAGTCACTACCTGGGCAAGTTTTGTTTAGACCTTCTCCGTTATGTCTAGAGCCTGTAGAAAGATTAAACCAATGATGGTAAACTACTTTATCTGTACTGGCAGGTATACTAAATTTCTTACAAATAGCCGCGGTGGCTCGCACTATGGCTTCTGATTGAGCCTGATTCATAGTATCTACACCAGTATCAAAAAAGCCCACATTTTCAATACAAATAGCCCCCGAATTATTTCCGTAAATACAAGCTGGAGTAAGCTCCAAACTCCTTCCCGTTACAATGACGCCATCAGGAAAAATAGAGAAATGCTGCCCAATATCTAGCCAACCGTTACTACCAACATGATAGTCCCTCATATTTCTTTGAAGTTGAAAATGATTGGAGCCATTAAAATGCTGATAACTTGGTGCTACCGTATGGTGCTGTTGCAAATAAATCACCGTACGGCCGACTCTGAAATTGGCAATCCAATTTTCAAATTCGGAAATATCCATTTTAGTAAAACCGTATTTCGTTTCCATGCCTTTTTTTAATTAAAGCTATCTCTATGGCAGATGGAATTCAAATTGCGGTAACGTTTTTTATTATTCGGTAAAGGTCTAAATATCATAGATTGACATCGCTATCAGACTTCATTTGATATCAAAACTCATCACTTTATACAGTTCATTATCCCTGGTCTATCGATTAGAATCTATAAACTTCACAATCTCATTATACCGCTTATTCCATGGGAAAATGAATTGTCGCATCATAGGCACATGCTTCTTAGGCAGATAATTTATCTCTAGATTGGCTTGATATTGATTCATCTTTTTGACAAACTCTTTATTACCCGCGATAATGGAAGAATAGGTTTTGGTTCCCGTATAAACGTAAAGTGGTGGCACTTTTTCTGACAAAAAGTAGATAGGCGAAGCGTCTTTCCAGTTTTCCTCATTTTCTGTCCAAGTGACATCATAATGGCCGTTTTTATTTGGTGGATTCTTTTTTAGATAGGAATACATATCTAATCCAGCTGCATCATTAAGAATAATTCCTTTGACTAAATTTATGTTTTCTAGGTACTTAGGATTAGTACCTACCAGAGCTATCAAATGACCACCTGCTGAGTGTCCCATTAAAAATATTTCATTCGGATTCCCCTTATGTTTCGAAATATTTTCATGTGTCCATTTAATGGCTGCTGCCACCTCCTTTGCCATGGTATTATAATTGCCATCGGGGCTTAAAGTATACCCTGGAATGACAGTGACTAGGTCTTTCTTGGCAAAATTTCGACCAAGGAAGGTATAAATTTCTTTGCCTCCCGAATTCCAATTTCCTCCATGTATAAAAATTACAACAGGGCTATTCTCCGCTTTATCAGGAGTATAAACATCTAACTTAGGAAACGATTCTACTAAAGCTTGAGAGCTTTTCAAATATGAAATGTCAATTGCTTTTTGGGTAGTACAACTGGCAATTAAGAAAGAGACAAAGAGAAATTTAAGGTGTTTGAACATGCTAATTATATATGCTGCCATTTGAAGTGTAACTTATATACTGTCTTTCAATGGAATAAGTTTATCCAAAGATAGGTTGATTTATAAACTTGTAAAATCAAAGCTTATGATTCAGCCCAGTCTTAGATTAAAGCTATTCCATAAAACCCGGCATCGACACCTCAGAATTAATACCTTTAAAACGTCTAAACTCTAGGTCTTTTTACCATTTATGAAAAGCCATCACTTGATGGGTCTTTGTTTTTTTTTGCGTGATAGTTGGACTTTATGAAAAAATTAGGAAAATCCTGTGTATTATAGACACCGAAATAAGCTATAATTAGTTTAGTAAATCTAAGACCAAAAGTGAAGCTATCTTAACTAATATAACTTCAAAAAACACAATACAAACAGTATAACTAGCAAATGAGAACCCAAACTAGGAAACGAGTAGTGCTAACATTAATTTCTATGTTTTTATTAAAAGTGGCTACTTCTCAAGAGGTGAAATTATTCAAAGATATCAACAAAACAACCAGACCTTTAGAAATACTAGACCTAAAAACTATACAAGATTCATTAATATTTTGCTCTGTAAAAAGCGAAAATCATGATTCCACTAGTTTCTACATTCTTGATAAAAGCAAAGAGGTATTAAAGGAAAAAACACTTAACTCCGACACGAAAGTATACCCAGGTAAGAATGTAGTTTTCTTGTTAGAAAAAGAAAAAAACAGCTTTCACTATTCTCTGTACAGCATTAAGCCTTCCGAAGTAACTAAGCTTTACACTCAGGAAATGGGTAGTATAAATACTTCTAACATCTTAGTAATGGGTGATAAACTATATTTGTTTTTTCATCAGAATAGTTCAAATATCACAACCTTATTTCGGACAAATGACAAGTCTACGGATTTTGACTCACTTATGGAATTTACCGTAAACAGCAATCCCTTTATACGAAAAATAGGCCCAAATAAGATAGCCTTAACTCTATCTGAAAGGAACAGTAACAACAATTTAATAATCAATAAACTGTTAACTATAACGGATGAGAAAATAAGTTCATTGAAACTATTAGATGACTTTAATATGGATGAAGTCAGTAGCTCCCTAGTCCAACACATGACCAACATAGAAGAAAACCATTCAGGAGAATTTTGGATTACTTTCCATCCTTCTGATAATAAATACTTCATAGACCGCAATAGTGAACCACATTTCTATGACAATAAATTTAGTGCAGGAAACTTAATAATGAAAAATGATTCTACATCCCTATTTCTTCTGTCTGATCCTACTTATAGCTCTAGTAATCATTATCAAAAATGGCTTGAATTTAACTACAACGAATCAAGATTTGATACGATTTCTATAGAACTTTCAACCGAAATAGCCGTTTATAACCGAGAAATTAATAAATACATCATACTAAACTATAATGGGTCTGTAACTTTTCTAGACTCGTCATTTCATACCACCCATACCGTAACCTTTCCTAACATTGGCCCAGTGGAGAATAGTTACCAGTCAAGCAATAAATATTTTACTTCAAAAAATGCCATTTATTATGTAAAGACGATTAAGAGTTATACCTACCCCTTAACTATTATTCATAAGTATGACTTAGAATCAAAATTAATATCAGAAGTATTTAATAGCAGAATAAGAAATTTTGGAGAACCTAAAGAATCTACCTTCTTAGTATCTGATATAATAGAAACAGATGGAAGCTTATATTTCTCAGTAGAAATAAATCGGAGTTCAAGAGGGGTTACTTTTGAAAATGAGTTTGGAAAGCATCACATTTGGGAACTTAATTCAGGACTTTCTGGATTAAGCTCTTTTAAAACTTTTACTGAAAAAACATACTCAAGTAATCCAATTGGTTTGAACCATTCAGGAAACTCAATATACTTTTTTTCCGAACAAATAGATGGCCACAGATTATACCAATCTGAACTCAACCCTTCAAAACTTACAACTTTTGTAGATACCATATTTTATAATGGAAATACTCCTAGCCATAATCAAGGATTAATTCATAAAGCGGGAAATAAACTATTTTTCGAATTAAATAATTCTTCCACTAAAAGTACAATATCAAGACATTTAGCTTTTAGTGATGGTACTAAAGTGGGAACTCAATTCGTGAAAGACCAAAATGGTAATACATTTTTTAATCCTACTGAAATTAAGGTTTATAAAGACAAAGTTTTATTCATCTCAAGAAATAAGCTGTGGATAACGGATGGTTCTGTAGAGAATACGCACGAAATATCAATAGATCTTAACCATACTCACGGATTCCCCGCATACGCCTTTTTTAATAATTCACTATACTATTTAGAACTAACTGCTCAAGAAGTTGGCCTATGGAAATATGATTTTGCCGAGAACACAAGTTCTATCCTCATTACAAAGAATTATTCTTACTATGACCCACTCTTTTTAGACACGTATCCTGAGGATATACTGAGGCTCGCCATTTCTACCTCACTGGGAGAATATGAACTTTTTAGTATTGATAAGCAGGATGTAATAGGAAACCCTATTACACTTAAAACAAGCAGCTTAAAAGAACTTAAACTTGTTCGTATTCAAGAATACTATTATTTTATTAACAGATATATAAAGAATTTTCGACCAACAGAAAATTATGGATTATGGCGTACCGATGGGACGGCATCTGGAACAGTATTGATAGATCCCAACTTTAATGGAACTGAAATTCATGCGAATAAAAATAAACTTTTCAGTATTGTACTAAAGAGATATAATGAAGAATCAACTTATAGAAGTAGACCATATTTTTTCGATCATAATTTGGGCACTCACCAAATCCTATTTGATTCTCTTTTGACTCCTAGAAATGAGGTCAATTATCGCTATTCTGAAAAAACCGATTCACTATTCTTTTTCAAAAGAGGTAAACAACAGTATGTATCAGATGGTACCAGCGAAGGCACGGGGAAATTTAATTATAATCTTGAGAACACCTTAAATGTTAACAATACCATATTCTTCACCGCTGATTCTGAAAAATATGGAAACGAATTATTTTGGATAACCGCTTGTCCTGAAAGATTATTTCTACATAATAATATCTATGGCAATAGCATCTTTCAGAGTTCGGAAGAGATAATAGCAAATGGCACCCTTGATGTTAATAGTAATATTATTTTCCGAGCGGGAGGCTCAATTACTCTTGGAGCGGGGTTCTTCACTGAAAAAGCGGCTACTTTTAAGGCTGAAATAGAAAACTGTCTGAATTACTAATTAAAGCTAATTGAGCCCTATTTGCTAAAAGATACAATTCAGAAATTCCAAATGGGCGACCGTGTAGAAGCTATTAGTGGCGATTTCTTTGTAGAAGAGTTGCCCAAAGCGGATGTAGTGGCTATGGGCAATATATTACATGACTAGAATGAGGAAAATAAAATCAAGTTGATTCAAAAAGCTTACGACGCCTTACCTGTTGGTGGTGTATTTATTGCCATTGAGGCGGTGAATGATAATGAAAGAAAGCAAAATGCATTTGGTATGATGATGAGTTTGAATATCCTGATAGAAACCGCCGATGGTTTTGATTATACATTTGATGACTTCATTAGATGGACCAAACAAGTAGGATTTAGATCGACATCTTTAATGCGATTGACTGGTGCTTCAAGTACGGCAATTGCCTACAAATAGTTTTTTCTCTATTGCGGAGGCTTCCTGTCCTCCCACTAGCGGACAAATCCGAAAATAGAGAGACGCTCCTAGAGAATAAAGCTATACTATCCTTTTTGACCGTTATTGCACAGTCAATTTACTATACTTAGTTTTGCAACTATAATAAGTATAGTATATTAAAACATAAAGAAATGAAAGCAATAGGATTTAAACAATCATTACCAATAACAGACAAAAATAGCTTTATCGAATTTGAAACTGAAAAACCATCTCCTTCAGGATTTGATTTATTAGTAAAAATTGAAGCTATCTCGGTAAACCCAGTCGATTTTAAAATTAGAGAAAGTGCAGCTAAGGATACTACTTTAGAAACACCTAAAGTTATTGGTTGGGACGCTGTAGGTACTGTGGAAGCAATTGGTGATAAAGCTTCACTTTTTCAAGTTGGCGACAAAGTATTTTATGCTGGTGACCTTACTAGAAGTGGTAGTAACGCAGAATACCAATTAATAGATGAACGCATTGTAGGTAAAAAACCTAAAAACTTAAGCATAGAAGAAGCTGCCGCTATTCCTTTAACTGGATTAACTGCTTTCGAATCGCTTTTTGACCGCATTAAAGTAAACCCAGAAACGGATAAAGGAAAAACCGTATTAATACTCGCAGGAGCAGGTGGTGTAGGTTCTATAGCAATACAGCTAGCCAAAAAAATAGCTAACCTAACAGTAATTGCCACAGCTTCAAGACCTGACTCTATTCAATGGTGCAAAGACTTAGGGGCCGATTTTGTAGTAAATCATCACAACCTTAAAGAAGATTTAGAAAAGATAAACCATAGCCAAGTCAATTACATTTTAGATTTTGTAGACTTAGAAGGCTATTGGGAAACTGCAGCCGAGATTATTAAGCCACAAGGACATATTGTTTCCATTACAGGAAGTAGCAAACCTTTAAACTTGGATATTCTAAAGGCTAAGAGCGTTAGTTTTTCTTGGGAGCTTATGTACACCCGCTCTATGTTTAATACGGAGGACATCGTTAGACAACACGAAATCCTAAACACTTTAGCGGATTTATTAGATGCCGGCACAATCAAATCAACCTTAACTACAACTTTGAAAGGCTTTACGCTAGATAACCTTAAAAAGGCTCATGAAATGCAAGAATCAGGCAAAACCATTGGCAAAACAGTTATCCTTTTTTAAAGAGCTTGTCAATCAACTCACATACAGAATTAGCTTTAGAAGAGGTAAATAAATTAAAGTAGGTCTTCAACAAACGACCAAATAAAACCTAGTGCGAGTCATTGCAAAAAACAATGGCTCGTGCTTTTTTTATACCGATACCGTCTCCTACCAAAAAGCATGATTCTGGTCAGGTTCACAAAATCCGGTTCACCTTATATTTTATAAAAAAAACACCGATTCAGCGACTTCATGGCTAATGAGTTCAAATTTAGTCCTTGCTAAAAAAGTATTCACGTATTATTCTAGAGGCATTTCAATAGTGGGAAATTGACACTTTTTTTTGCAATATTTACATACCAATCAAATAAACAACTCATGAGTAATTATTTTAAAAAATATCCCAATAGTGAAGGTTTTTTCGAAGATTATGGTGGTGCTTTTATACCTCCATTTTTGGAAGCTGAAATGAAAAAAAATAACGGATGCCTATAACACTATAAGCAAGTCGCACAATTTCATTCAAGAGCTGCGTAGCATACGTAAACATTATCAAGGCCGACCAACTCCAGTTTATTATTGCTCACGATTGTCAGAAAAATACGGAGGACGCATTTACTTAAAACGCGAAGACCTAAACCATACTGGTGCTCATAAACTTAATCACTGCATGGGCGAAGCCCTACTGGCTAAACACCTAGGCAAAAAGAAGCTTATTGCAGAAACAGGTGCAGGCCAGCACGGAGTGGCTTTGGCTACTGCAGCTGCTTATTTCGGTTTGGAGTGTGAAATATACATGGGCGAAGTAGACATGAAAAAACAGCAGCCTAATGTGGTACGAATGCAAATTTTAGGAGCGAATGTTATTCCTGCTACGCACGGTCTTAAAACATTGAAAGAAGCGGTAGACTCCGCATTTGAGGCATACCTTAAAGACCCCGAAACTACTATCTATTGCATTGGCTCTGTGGTAGGTCCACACCCATTCCCGATGATGGTGCGTGATTTTCAAAGAGTGGTGGGCATAGAAGCTCGTGAACAATTTTTAGAAATGACAGGTGAATTACCTGACAATGTAGTAGCATGCGTAGGTGGCGGAAGCAACGCTATGGGTATATTCTCAGGATTTTTGGATGATGAAGAGTGCGAGCTACATGGTATAGAGCCTGCAGGACGCTCTTTAGAATTAGGGGAACATGCTGCCACCATGACCTTAGGAACTCCAGGTATAATTCATGGCTTTAAATGCTATACTTTACAAGATGAGAAAGGTGAACCAGCACCCGTTCATTCTATAGCAAGTGGGCTAGATTACCCGGGCGTTGGCCCAGAACACAGCATGCTTAAAGACATGAAAAGAGTGAATTACGACAGTATTAACGACAAAGAAACCGTTGACGCTTTTTATGAGTTAAGCCGTTTAGAGGGCATTATCCCTGCACTGGAAAGTTCTCATGCCGTAGCTTACGCTTTAAAGCTAGCTAAGAAACAACCTCAGAAATCTATATTGGTTAATTTAAGCGGAAGAGGCGATAAGGATATTGACTTTGTAGTTGAAACTTTCGGCTTACCGAAATAGCTAATAAAATTAAGATAGTAGCCTACCACCATTTCATTGTGACTTCACGATGTAGTGATTCTTGGTAGGCTATTTTTTTGTAGTAAGATTTCCCTCATTGCGGAGTCTCCGTTAGGGACCTTTAGGTTTGTGCTTGAGGATAAAAAAATTAGTTGGCTTGCCCTTGTGGGTTATTTTGCGGGTGTGCTGGTTCCCTATTTATTGAATTAACGTTCTACTTTTAGCTTTGAGTTAATCAAATGACATTAAAAAGACTCCCTCGATAATAAAAAAGAATTAGCTTTTGGCGAGATGTTGTTGATGGGAAAGCATCAAAGTCCACAAAAAAAAACAGTTCCCTAAAAATGAGAAGTAAGAAATCTTAAATTGACAGCAGCTTGTATTAGATTTGCCAATGTAAAAGCGGTCATATATAAGTCCATCATATTTTGAAAAAGAAGTTCTTTCTACTTTCTGTTCTATTTGTATTAAGCTTTTCTCAGAAAGCTAAGTGTCAATCAAGAGAAGATCCCCCTCTAATAGACAAAAGAAACACTCTTTCCATACAACCAATTATTTGGGGAAAATTTGGCAAAGGAGAAGTTGTTGGCTCTGGAATAGAATTCGAAAGGAAAATATCTCAGGCTTTATCTATTGAAATACCAATTCAATATTTCTTTCCTTATTTAGATAATGAGGGAATTTCTCTAGGCCCTAGACTCAAAATTTACCCATATAAAAAAGAGAAACCAGTAGTTTGGAGTATTGGTCCAGGAATAAGGTACAGTAAAGTTAATTATTTCGAGGGATGGTATTTGGATGGGAATTATTACAAAACTGAATATAGCCCAAACACTGATGTATTAGGTTTTGAAATGCACAACGGTCTAAATGTTTCCGCTAAGCATCTATATTTCAATGTAACCTCCACCTTAGGAATTAATTGTATTCCCTCTACCACAGCCATATTCATCAACTCAATGTCGATTGGAATACACCTTTAAAGAACGTCCCATAAAATAGCCTTGTTTTGAAAAAGTCCCTTACAGCTTTCTTCCTATTATGTTTTTTAAATGTGTTTTCTCAAGGAACTGAGAATACACCAAATCAGAAAACGTACCAAAAAATCGCTATACGCCCATTAGTCTATGGAATATACGGCGAAATATTCTTATCAGGCATTGGAATTGCTTACGAACAACAAATAGGAGAGAAAATATCCATAGAGGTTCCAATAGAAAAGTATTTCCCTTCCGGTATTTACGCAAGTCATAAGGCAACTAAAGAGAGAGGTTATAGCATCTCACCTACATTGAAAATATACCCCAAAGGCATCAATGAAAAAGCTAAATGGAGTATTGGGCCGTCTATAAGATATGGCGTTGTCAAGTATACTTACCATCATGGATACGGCGGACGCCAAACCAGGTTAGAGAAACAAGATATTCTAGGAGTTGAACTTAATAATGCTTTGACTATTCGGTTAAATAAATTTCAATTAGGATTTTCTAGCTCACTGGGAATGAACTACACACAAGAAATAACAGGTACATTTCTAAACGCATTGAATGTTGGATTTAAACTTTAATGTTATGCCAAAACAAGTTTTTAAGCTAAAATGAAAACGTAAATTAAAAAATGAAAATAAGAAATATCATTTTTATCCTTCTGTTCTTAAGCTTCCACTCTTCTTTTTCACAGTTAGCCCTAGCTCAATTTGAAGGCGGCGATGATTCTCTAAAATCTTATCTCGAAAGAAAGTTAAAACCATACAGGGAATTAAATACAGCACTACAATTACGAATAGATTCGACTGGAAAAGTTGTAGAAGTCGATATCCTAAACAGTACAGATTACGAGGTCGATGAAGCTATTTTAAAAATGGCAAATGAAATGCCCAAATGGATTCCTGCCACACAAGATGGCCAACTTATATCTTCTATAAGAATTATTCCAATCCAATTTGACGCATCAGTTGTGTACACGGCAGTAGAAGAAAACCCTTCATTCCCTGGCGGCAACGAAGCTATTGATGCCTTTTTCAAAGAAAACATGGGTATATTTGAATCTTACTCCAAAAATCTTAGATCTTGCTTTATTAGATTTACAGTAGTTGAAAATGGTAAAACCTGTTGCACTCTTTTCTTGAATGAGACTCCTAAGGTTGTCCAAGAAAAGGTTTTAAAAGCACTGAATAAAATGCCTCTGTGGAATCCAGGAAAACAAAATAATAGACTAGTTAAAGTCTTTTTCACTATGCCAGTTAAGTATATTGATTATTAAAATCTATATGGCGTTTCTTACCCACAAAAAAAACCTCTCCCATTTCTGGAAGAGGTTCTTTAAATATTTTGAGGCGATAAGCGATAAGCCTTAAACCAACATCTTAGTTGGGTTTTCAAGCAATTCTTTCACTGTTACCAAGAAAGCCGCTCCACCTGCTCCATCCACCACACGGTGGTCACAAGTCAGTGTTACTTTCATGATGTTAGTGGCATAAAACTCACCGTTTTTCACGGCTACAGTTTCTTTGATACCACCTACAGCTAGAATACAGCTTTCGTTGTTTCTGTTATTAATGATAGACGTAAAGCTATCTACACCAAACATCCCCAAGTTACTTACCGTGAAAGTATTTCCTTCCCAGTCTTTAGGTTGTAATTCTTTGTTTTTTGCTTTAGCACCTAGCTCTTTAGTAGCTGCCGCAAGAGCAGATAAAGGTAAAGCATTAGCAAAACGAACAACCGGCATCAAAAGACCATCAGGTACCGCCACAGCCATAGCTACGTGTACGTGATTGTTTTGTTTGATATGGTCACCTCTCCAAGAAGAGTTTACATTCGGGTGTTTAGTAAGTGCCAGTGCACATGCTTTTATTACTAAATCGTTAAAAGAAATTTTCACAGGAGAGTACTCGTTCATCTCTTTACGAGCTTCCATGATTTTATCCATGCAGATTTCCATGGTTACATAGAATTCTGGAGAAGGAATCTCACCAGAGAACCCTCTAGCAATAGCCTTACGCATTGGCGACAATGCTATTTCTTCAGAGCTTTCTACACCAAAGGCTGCACTACTTCCCGCTGCGGCTGGAGCCGGAGCTGCAGGAGCTACATAATTATCAATATCAAATTTGATAATTCTTCCACCTTCACCAGAACCACTTACAGTTCCTATATCTATTCCTTTTTCTTCTGCTAATCTCTTTGCTAATGGCGATGCCAATATTCTACCGTTTGAGGTAGTTTTTGGTGCTGCCGCAGGAGCCGCTGCTTTTGGAGCTGCAGTTTTAGCTGGCGTGGCTGCTGCTGGTGCCGCCGCTTTTGGTGCTTCTGCTTTAGGAGCTGGGGCTGCATTTGCTGCTGCTTCCGCTTTTAATAAGGTTTCATAATCTGCACCTTTCTCTCCTATCACTGCTATTACCGAGTTTACCGGTACAGCTTCACCTTCTTTTACACCTATATAAAGTAATGTACCTTCATCATAAGCCTCTAATTCCATAGTGGCTTTATCTGTTTCTATTTCAGCTAGCATATCACCAGACTTAACGGTGTCGCCCACTTTCATTAACCAAGTGTGAATTACACCTTCGGTCATGGTATCACTAAGAAGTGGCATTTTAACCAATTCTGCATTAATACCTGAAGTGTCAATAGCCTCAGCTGCTGGAGCAGCAGGAGCTGCTTCTTCTGCTGCTGGCGTTTCGGCTGGAGCTTCTGTAGCTGCACCACCTGCTTCTGCATCTAAAAGTGCTTGAAAGTCTTCACCCGGCTCTCCTATTACTGCCATTACAGCATTTATAGGCACCGCTTCTCCTTTCTGAACTCCGATGTACAAAATGGTACCATCTTCATAAGACTCCATATCCATGGTAGCCTTATCCGTTTCTACTTCTGCTAAAATATCCCCTGAGCTTACTTTATCGCCAACTTTGACATTCCAAGCTGCGATTACCCCTTCTTCCATGGTATCGCTCATTTTGGGCATTCTTATTACCTCCGCCATATTTCTATTGTAGTTTCTTTAAATTCTTCAACAATGCTCCAAAATTAAGACATCAGCCAATAAACTGGCAATTTGCCTCATAAAAAAGCCTAATTTATTTTCAACACCGCCATAAAAGCTTCTTGTGGAACCTCCACAGAACCTATCTGACGCATTCTTTTCTTACCTTTCTTCTGTTTCTCCAGAAGTTTACGCTTACGCGAAATATCACCACCATAACACTTGGCAGTCACATCTTTACGCATTGCCCTTACAGACTCTCTTGCTATAATTTTGGCACCAATGGCCGCTTGAATAGCAATTTCAAACTGCTGACGTGGTAATAATTCTTTCAATTTCTCACAAAGTTTCTTACCCCAGTCATAGGCCTTGTCTCTATGAACAATGGCCGAAAGAGCATCTACAGGTTCACCATTTAAAAGGATATCCAGTTTTACCAAATGAGATTCTTTGTAACCAGATAAACTATAATCTAAAGAAGCATAACCTCTCGAAATAGATTTTAATTTATCAAAGAAATCAAAAACAACCTCTGCCAGTGGCATCTCAAAAGTCAGCTCTACCCTATTTGAGGTCAAATAAACCTGATTCTTTATAATACCACGCTTATCCATACAAAGACTAATAATAGGCCCTACATAATCAGAAGCCGTAATTATCTGTGCATTAATAAAAGGTTCTTCTAAACTGCTTATTAAGTTAGTATCTGGCATTTCGGATGGTGCAGATACCGTAACGCGTTCTCCTTTATTATTAGTCACATGAAATTTCACAGAAGGCACCGTAGTAATAACCGTCATGTCAAACTCACGCTCTAAACGCTCTTGAACTATCTCCATATGAAGCATACCCAAGAAACCACATCTAAATCCAAAGCCTAAGGCGGCAGATGTTTCAGGTTCCCAAACTAAAGAAGCATCGTTCAGTTGCAGTTTATCCATGCAATCGCGAAGCTCTTCAAAATCTGTAGTATCTACAGGATAAATACCTGCAAAAACCATCGGTTTCACCTCTTCAAAACCTTGAATCGCGACTTTAGAAGGCTTATTTACCAAAGTAATAGTATCACCTACTTTTACTTCTTTGGCTACTTTTATTCCAGAAATAAGGTAGCCTACATCACCACATTTTATTTCATCTCTAGGCTGCTGTTTTAATCTTAAACTGCCTATTTCTTGAGCTTCATATTCTTTTCCTGAAGCCATAAAACGTACTCTATCTCCTTTTTTGATAGAACCATTTTTTACACGGAAAATAACTTCAATACCTCTGTAAGAGTTAAAAACAGAGTCAAATATCAAACCTTGAAGTGGAGCTTCTGGGTCTCCCACAGGATGCGGCACACGACTAACAATAGCCTCTAAAATATCTGTGATACCAATACCTTCTTTGGCAGAAGACAAAACTATTTTATCTCTATCAATACCAATCAGGTCTACCACTTGGTCTTTCACCTCTTCAATCATTGCCCCTGGCAAATCAATCTTATTGATGACAGGAATAATCTCCAAGTCATGCTCTAAAGCCAAGAAAAGGTTAGAAATGGTTTGAGCCTCTATTCCCTGTGCAGCATCTACTATTAATAGAGCACCTTCACAGGCGGCTATTGACCTAGAAACCTCATAACTAAAATCTACATGACCGGGTGTGTCAATAAGGTTTAGTACATATTTTTCTCCATTAAGCTCATAATCCATTTGAATGGCATGACTCTTAATAGTAATGCCACGCTCTCTTTCGAGGTCCATGTCGTCTAATACCTGAGCCTGCATTTGTCTATTGGTAACCGTACCCGTAAACTCTAATAGCCTATCGGCCAAAGTGCTTTTCCCATGGTCAATATGGGCAATAATACAGAAGTTTCTTATTTGCTTCACTAAGAAAAATTATGAGGTTAAATCAAACTGCAAAAGTACCACAAATTGCCCTGAAAATATGAGCTATGGCGAAAATCTTTACACAATTCTATTTGAAATGAATACAACACGATTGCCATTTGATATCAGCAAGCCTATATAACTACCAAAATCTTTGATAAGCAAAGTTTATCCCGTAATTATCTTTAATAAGTTCACCATGGTCAATACCAATATCCACTTTGATAAAAGCGTTTTTTGCCTTTAGCGGCACCTTAAATTCAAAACTGGTATTTAGCTGATTTAGAGGGTCTACCGGAAACCATATTGACCCAAAGTTTTGGCTATAAGAGCCTTTCGCTACTATTCCTATGGAGTTCAGCTGCATTTGCGTAGCTAAATAAAACACCTTTAATCTGTTAGAGTTACTAAAAGTAAAATTCCCTTTAGAGCTTTCTAGCTTCAGTTCATCGTCAGGCACAAAAAACGGAGAACCAATCGTTTCTTTTTCATAAGACCAACCATCTAAATACTGCTGATGGTTAAAATAGAAGCTATTATTTCCATAATCTTTCAAAGGCTTCTTTAGTAAACGAGCTATCAAAGCATTGTAACTTCCTTGATTCATAGAAAACAAATACTCAAAAACCACCTTCTTAAAAACTGCCTTCTCTTTATAATTATGGAAACTAAAGCCATAAAGCCCGTCATCTAAATTTGAAAAGCTACCGAGTGTTCGTCCTGTTTCTATGATGTTGTTTTTATAAAGCATGATCTTCCCGTTTTTGACAGAAAAATCCATACCCAAGTCTATTTGACTTACATGATTCCCAAACCTGTTTTCCGTTTCAAAACCTCCGTAGCCTAAAGTAGTATCTACCACGGCTTCATAAGGAATAACCACCTGTCCATAGGTAAACCAATCGGCAGGAAACTTACCATCTGTTAGTTTCTCAAAGCTTTCGGCATTATATTTTGGCGTACCGCCCCAAGCTACACTGTGAAGCAATCCTCCATAAAAGTGTAATTTGGCGTTAGGAGCACCTATTCTTCCATAAAGTGATTTTTGATGCAAGAAGTAACCTTTCACATATGTTTGTTCCCCAAACCAACCATGTGAGTAATGCCCTTTAAAGGAGAGCCAGTCGGCAAAGAGTCTTTTATATTCAGGAATGGAAAGTCGAACTTCTGGCAAAGGCAATGAATTACCAGACCAAGTAACAGAGCCACTGCTCAATGTAGTATCTACCAAACCGTGAATACTTTTTATACGCCCTCCTGAAAGCCTTAAGTCACCAAAATTCAATCCCACAAAGGCCTCTGGCAAGATTATCAATGGCTTTTCGCCAACAATAGTTACAAGGTCAATACAATAGTCGGCGGAGAAAAAACGCTTGCTGGTATCTTTTTTTGACATCAATACTTGACGAAAATAAAGCGAATTTCCGTTTTGTGGCACGGAGCCAAATTTGTTACTTTTTTGCCAAAATGGAATTTTGTTGTTGGAACTGAAGTAGCCTCCGAGCTCAAAACCGTAATTAAACTTATTGACAAACTTAGCACTATCTACCTGAGCATGAGCCGAGAAGGCACAAGCAAGCATTAAGTAGAGAAGCAGTTTGGCGGTTGGCCGCATTAAGTAAGCAATCAGTTAGTACTTAAAATTAAGCAAAAACTACGCCACTATTGACCTGAGGCTAAGCGAATTAATTGTGTAGTAAGATATCCTGCATAAGTTCCTAAGGCATAGCCCAAAACAGACAAAATAACACCTACTGAAATAAGTGATGGATGAAAGGCCGCTGCCACCACCGATGCGGAGGCTGCTCCGCCAACATTAGCCTGTGAACCTACCGCTACAAAGAAATAGGGAACCTTTAAAAGCTTCCCTGCTACTACAATAAAAACGGCATGAATCACTATCCAAATAAAACCAACTAAAAACAACATTGGGTTATCTGCAATAGCTACCAAACTCATTTGCATACCTATGGAAGCAATAAGAATATATAAGAAAACCGTAGCAAGCTTAGTGGCTCCCACATGCTCTATCTCCTTAACTTTGGTTTGCGAAAGACCTATACCAATTAACGTAACTATGACCACCACCCAGAAGAAACTAGAAGTAAGACTAAACTTTGCCAAATCTGGATAGTTCTCACTGATAAATGGCGTAATTAAATCAGCACAGAAATAGGCTATTGCAGTCCCTCCAAAGCCTACGGCCAATATTTTCATGTAATCTTCGTAAATAGGAATTTTAGTTTTCTTTTTAGACTCTGCTTCCAGTTTATCCTTGATTTCATCAATCAAATCTGAATTTGAACCAAAGAATTTATTCATCTTCGCTTTATTGGCTACGCCCAAAAGAAGAATAGCCAACCATGTTTCTGCTACCAAAATATCTACTGCTACCGACTGAGAAAACAAAGCCGCACTAGGTTCAAACACTTCTTTAAGAGCCGTTTGGTTTGCTCCTCCACCTATCCAGCTTCCTGCTACCGTTGATAATCCTCTCCAAGTTTCAGAGTTCACACCTGAGAATGTTTCAGGGCTTATGGCTTTTACTATTAAAACAGCTATGGGACCACCTATTACCACACCTACCGTTCCTGCCAAAAAGACCAAAACAGCTTTGATGCCTAATTTCTTAAGCATTTGAATATCTAAACTCAAAGTAAAAAGCAACAAACATGGCGGCAAAAGATACCTACTCACCACAGGGTAGACTTGAGACTCTTCACCTGAAATAATTCCTAAAGAGTTTAATGCCCCTGGCAAAAAATAACAAAGGAGAATAGGCGGAAAGAATTTAAAGAAGGATTGCCAAGGTTTACCGCCGTTTTTATTTCGGTCAAAAACAAAGTAAAGTAGGCAAATCAATAGTCCTAAAACTATGGCGTCGTTTGTGATGAGGGTTTCTTTGAACATGCTCAAAACTAAGGAAATTTATCATCCTCTTTTATGAATCTGTTAAATTATCATTGTCTTCAGACTGTATGCCATTTTTCTTTAAAAACATCTTTTACGTCAATAGAAGTTTTTTTTTGAAATATTTCAGAGAACACCCTCTTTTTATTCGCTGGCTTTCCAGCCTGGAATTCATTTTTTAGCGTAAAAAACGAATCAAAAAAGCATTACCGGCAGCGGCCGACCGTCTGTAAACTCATACGTTCAAAATTCTCAGTATTTAATTAGACATGATTATATTTCTTGAAAACGAATTTTGACCGTACTCAAACAGTACAGGGCGATATAAGGAATTCATTATTTTATTTTTTCAGTTGCAGTACAAAATAATTCGAGACAGCCCTGAGCTTTCAATCATTTTTTGCAATTTTGAATGAAACGAACTTTCATCAATACCCTAATTTAATAATGAAAAAAACTTACTTAAGTTTAATCGCAGTCCTTATTGCGTTTTCTGTTCAAGCCCAAAGCGAATTTATTTACGGCGATGCCCTGCCGGATGCTCCCGAATTAGCTAAAAGAGGTCCGCATAAAGTGGGTGTAAAGACCTTAGATTTTGTTCACAAAAACCAAGTGGACATTATCAACTCTAAAGACGGCGTAGACGCCTTCTATGACAGAGACCTAAAAGTGGAAATGTGGTACCCCGCCGACGTGGCAGATGAAAACCCAGTGATATTATACGACGAAGTTATGGGAACTGCCAACGATGAGAAACGTCCATTAATTCCTTTTCGATTTAAAGGCAGATCTAGCAGAGATGCCAAGCTTAAAAGCAGCTCAAGCAAATACCCGCTTATAGTGGTTTCGCATGGTTATGTGGGTTCAAGATTCTTAATGACTTATTTGACAGAAAACTTGGCTTCTAAAGGGTACATAGTAGCCGCCATAGACCATAAGGAGTCAACTTTTAGAGATGCCAATGCATTTCACAGCACCTTATTAAACAGAGCTCAAGACATTCATTTTGTGGTCAATGAAATGACTAAACTGCCTTTTACCAGTAAAGTAATGGACTCTGAAAACATAGGAATTATAGGCTACTCCATGGGTGGTTATGGCTCTTTAAATGTAGCTGGTGCTGGATACTCTCAGGGTTTAGCGAAGTTTTTTGGTAGCATGACAGGTGGTAGCAAAGCCATTGATGTGTTAACCACTGGAAACGAAAAATACGAAGCAGCTTTTGACAGCAGAATTAAAGCGGTAGTGGCTTTTGCCCCATGGGGAATGGCCAGAGGAATTTGGGATGCTGAAGGACTTAAAGGTTTAAAAATACCAACCTTCTTTGTGGCTGGAAGCCAAGACGATGTATCTGGTTATGAAAAAGGCATAAAGGCCATTTATGAAGGTGCTACCAATGTGGAACGTTACATGCTAACTTACGATAACGCCAGACATAATGTAGCTCCAAACCCACCACCTGCAGAGTCTTTAGCAGAAGGATTACCTTTTGATGAGTATTACAGATACGCCGAACCAGCCTGGGACGAAAGACGCATTAATAACATTAACCAGCATTTTGTAACTGCGTTTTTGGATACCAAACTAAAGCAAAAAGACTATGCAAAATACCTAGACTTAAAACCAAACTCAAACGACGCCACATGGGAAGGTTTTAAAGCAAGGTCTTCTACTGGCTTGGAATTATTGCATGCTGAGGCTGGGGAGTAGTCACTTTCAAAAGAAAACCCCTTACAGAGTCCAATGAATTGAGACTCTGAAAGAGGCAAAAACTTACTACACATTATGAAACAATTTATTTATTTGATTTTTATACTACTAATCGGATGTTCTGAATCCAAGACAGATTTTGTAGTTAAGCTTAATTCACAAGACGGATATGGAATATTTAGTCCTGGGAATGTTATTTTATTGCCAAGTCGAGATTCTATATTTTATCGAAATGTACCAAAGGACATTGATGAATATGTTGTTAGAAGTTTAACATTACAACCAGCACAATATTATTGGAATAAATATTTAGATGGAAGCATTGAAGAAGAGCAATTTAAGAGTATCACGAAATATTACAAGGTTGATACATCCAAACTTTCTAATACAACAGTAGATTGTGAAGTTCTATTTCTTATCGGCACAAAATCAAATAAGCGAGTAATAATTGTTGATTCTGACAATGATGAGGATTTTGGAAATGAAGAAATTCTTGAATACGAATTTCCATTGACCTATGAAAGGCAAAAAGAAATAGAGAATACGCTTCCGATTGTTTCAGCTCAATATGAGTATTTTGACAATAATCAAATAATATCATAAATAACTAAAGTTAAACCGAGTCCATATAAAGGCACCATGGGGCTGACCTTCAATACAGACAATGAAATTGAAAAGAAATACTTCCTGTTTGCAAATTTTCCAGAGCATAAAAAAGGACACTTTGATTTTGATGGCATGGAGTATGACTTTTTTGTCTCAAATGGTTTTTCACATGTAAACTATACAGCAGGTGACTTATCCATCTTTATAACGCCACAATCAGATTCTTTGCCTTCAGAATTAAATGGTAATATCCCTTTAATATAGGTGATGTTTTTAATGTTAAAGGTCATGATTATATTATTGATTCAGTTACAACTTGGGGAGACGAAATGTTCATTAAGTATGTTGGTAAAAACACTGTACCAGTTGGAATTACAGAAGGCTATAATATGCCAAAGTTTGAAGCAAAACATCTTGATAATTCCATTTTTGAGTTAAAACAACATCCTGACAAATACATTCTACTTGACTTTTGGGGAACATGGTGTAAGCCTTGCATAAAACTTATACCTGAGTTAAAGAAAATAAATTCAGAGTATTCTAATGATAAATTTGTTTTGGTCAGTGTTGCTTATGATAGTGACTCTAAAAAAGTTGCCGATTTCATAAGTAGAGAAAATATGGATTGGGAACATCTATTTGTTAATCAAAATCAAGGGAATAAAAATTCTTTGATTGAAAAACTAAAAATAACAAGTTATCCAACTACTATATTAATTGACCCAAATGGAAAAATTATAGCAAGAAACAAAAGCATGGATGAACTAAAAGAAATAATCAAAAACGCCCTGTAGTCGAGTAGCCGGACCCATCAAAAGAAGATGATTGACTGTGGCAAGGAAATATCTTACAAAGTCCAATGAATTGAGACTCTATAAGGGAAAAAACACTATCTTTTATGGCGAAAAATTCTCTATTGGTCGGTCAAAAGACCGACTAACATAAGTACAAGGTCAAAAAGACCTTGCACAGCGGGGAAATCACTTTTTCCGTTTTTTGGGTTTAACTTTTCCAATCATTCTAGAAATGGCTATAGGCTCAAGAAAATAATATTGCTGAAAACCGGGCTTAAAAAAAGATTTCATTGCCCGAAAATGGTTCTCATAATAGAAATCACTTAATCCTCCTTTTAAATTTATTCTAATTGGCAGTAAATAATATCCCGAATAGTACTCTTCATTTGAATGAGATACTTTGACATTTCTTAAAACTTTAAAGATTGCCTTTCTTATTAGATAGTCCTTTTTTAGAAAACTGTAAAAAATGCTCGTTAATTTAGTTTCAGAGGTCTCTATAAAGTAATCATAGTCGAAACTCTCGGGCTCTTCCCCATTAACCCAAATTGAATCCAATTTACCTGATTGGTTAACTTTGAAACGAACATAAATGGACATTTCTAAACTATCCATATCTGCAAATTCTGAATTCAACTCGTCTGTTAACAAATCACCAATTTTTTCAAGGTTAATATACTCTTGTGAATAAGCGGGAGACAGAAAAAACATTGAATATAAACATACCCAAAGAAAGCCATTATCCAAAGAAAATATAGTTTTACAAAAAAGTATTGATGCTTTCATTTTTTTCTATTTTCCGAGGTCTTTTCCTTACTGCGTATCCTCCTCAGTTTTACAAATAACCCATTTCCTTTTCAAAACTTTCACTAAAGCCTATTATCAATCCTAACCATTCAAACCAGCCTAAGAAATCGGCAGAGTGAAAGAATCAACTAGAGCTTGCAGAGTCCAATGAATTGCAACTCTACATAGGAGAGAAGTATTAAAACTGGCGAACGTCTAGTCTTGAAAAAGCTTGAATCATTTCTTCTAGATTATCCGTCAATATAAAATCGACTCCTGCATCAAAAAGTGTGCTTAATTCAGTTACTTTTTCTGAATGAAAATAATTAATCATAACACCATTATCCTTTAATCTTTTAATATCGGATAGCATTTGACCATCATCTCTACTACTTTTTATTTGCAAAAATGGGTAAGCTTCTTTTATAGTATCTTCAATATATGCTGCTCGTGAATTCAATCTGTTCATATTGCAAATTTTCAAACCAGAATCTACACTTCTAACACCGCGTGCGGCCTCTTTTCCACAAGCAATTACGGCTTGATTCATTCTATTTTCAGCAATAATCACTTTAGACGTTTCTATACCCACTTTTTTAGTGCCCTTAAGATGAATATTTAACCAAATATTCTCAGGCATCATCTGAAGAACTTCTTGAAGTGTTGGTACTTTTTCACCGGCAAATTTGTTAGATTTCCAACTACCCGCATCTAGCTTTCTTATGTCTTCAAAAGTCAATTGAGAGACTTTCCCAGAGCCATTTGTAGTTCTGTCTACCGTCTCATCATGCATTATAATCAGCTTGTGGTCTTTTGTAAGTTGTACATCAAACTCAATCATGTGTGCACCTAATCGAATGGCCTCTTTAAAGGCAGCCAAGGTATTTTCTGGATGCGTTTTATTTGCACCACGATGTGCACAGATTCCTTTTGAAGCTAAACTTTCAGATTGTGCTACACACAGCACATTAGTAAGAAGAAATGGCAGCAAGAATAAACATTTCTTTAAGAAAACGAATTTACCAGAATTCACAGACTATTGATTTAGGATGATATACTTAAATAAAGGTAGGCTTATTTAATACTAAATTTCAACAGCGGAAATCAAAAAACTTACAACATGGCCTCTACCCTAGGTAATAAAACCTCGTCTTCAATAATGGCATGTCGTTTTAAATCTAACTCAAACAAGTCAATTTGGTTCATAAACACACTATAAGCAAAAGGCACTTTCATGTCTTTAACAGCCTCTTTTATAATCAAATTCACCTTTTTCAGTTCATCTTCAATAGGATCGTGATTTCCCAAAAACTCTATAAACGATGTCCATTTTTTAGTTTTTGACATTTGTTCTTTAGACGAACTCGCTAAATCTTTTGCCATTGGAAAGAAAACATTCTCTTCCATTTTGATATGACTTATCAGGCTCTTTTGATACTTACCAAAAAACATGGCCAAAGTCTTCAACAGATTTGAAACATCTTCATGGCCAAAAACATGCAGGATGGATTGCTGCAGTTCAGGCAATTTTTTGGTCAAATAGTAGTGGTGGTTAAAAACAAGATAATCAATGATTTCTTCCGTCGAAAATCCTTTGAATTTCTCAACTGTACCAGAAAGATCATTCATATCGAGCTGAGAGGCAACTTCTGTAAGTTTTCTACTAGGCTTATCAAGCTCCAAGTTTGAATTATAAAAGTTATTAAAGTTTTCGTTTATAGCCTCGTAAGTACTAATGTCCAATCTTTTTATCATCTTTTTAACATTGTTTATTTACAAAGATTGATTCAAAACATGATTTTAAATATGACCAAACTCATGCTTTTAAATACCAAACCTTAATTATTACTAAGGGCTTCTGAATTTCCTTACTGCGGAGCCTCTGCAGTAGTTTTACATATAACTCATTGCTGGAGCTTGCAACGTTTAATAAATTGGGACTCTTCAGGAAAAACATTAATAATTCTAAAGCCCACAATAACGCTATCTCAGAAACAGCAGCTTCTATTTCGGTAAAAAACTTCAACAAAACACTCCCACGTCTACTCCCACCCTATATAATTCTAAACTTAGTTTTTGAATCTCAAAATTGATTTTATCTTTCATTATGAAATTGAATACCCTAGTTTATCTATTATTAGTGGCAGTTTTGTTTAGCTGTGAGAGCGAAAATAAAACCAAAGAGCTTTCTGGAAATCCTATTGCTAAAGGCTGGTACGCCGACCCAGAGGGCGTTATTTTTGGTAATGAATACTGGATTTACCCTACCTTCTCTGCCAAATATGAAGACCAACTATTCCTTGATGCTTTCTCTTCTAAAGATTTAGTAAACTGGACTAAACACGAAAAAATCATTGATACCACCATTATCAAATGGGCTAGACAAGCCATTTGGGCTCCTTCTATCATAGAAAAAGACAGTAAGTATTACCTATTCTTCTCTGCCAATGATGTGCAAAGACCCAGCAGAGGAGCATCTTTTGACCCAAATAACGACATCAATCATTTTGGAGGCATTGGCATCGCCATGGCAGATTCTCCCAAAGGACCTTTTAAAGATTATATAGGCAAGCCCTTAATATCCGATTTTTATAATGATGCTCAGCCTATTGACCAGTTTGTCTATAAAGATGATGACGGCACCCATTATCTTTTTTATGGCGGATGGAAACATTGCAATGTGGGTAAACTTAACGCTGATTTTACAGGATTTATCCCATGGGAAGACGGTTCCCTTTTCAAAGAGATTACGCCAGAGGGTTATGTAGAAGGTCCTTTTATGTTTAAAAGAAATGGGAAATATTACTTCATGTGGTCTGAAGGCAGCTGGGGAAACAGTACCTATCATGTTTCTTACGCCATGGCAGATAATGCTACTGGTCCTTTCAATAAAATAGGTACCATTTTAGAATCAGATACCACCATAGCCACCGGAGCAGGACATCATTCTGTTATGCATCCTGAAAACACGGAAAAGTACTACATAGTTTACCATAGAAGACCCATCCAAAATGAAGGACGCGACCACCGTGTTACCTGTATTGACGAGATGTATTTCAATGAAGATGGCACTATAAAGCCAGTTAAAATAACTAATGAGGGAGTTGAGGCTCATTTGCTACAATAAATAAACATCTTCAATACTAATTTATAATCCAAATAAGTCCTTATTTCGAATATTAACAAAAACGAAATAAGGATGGCTTTTAAATTTCTAACTGAATTCAAAGAGTTTGCTGTCAAAGGCAACATGATTGACATCGCAATAGGTGTTATAATAGGTGCGGCATTTAACAAGGTAATAGACAGCATAGTAAAAGAGATACTTATGCCGCCGCTGAGCCTCATGACCAATGGTGGAAAGTTTGAAAACAGTAAGATAGTTCTCCGTGAAGCCATTATTAAAGGAGAAGAAATTTTACAGCCAGAAGTGGCCATAGGCTATGGAAAACTATTAGAAGCTTCCATTGATTTTGCTATCATAGCCTTTACCGTTTTCTTGATGGTTAAAGTCATACACTCCTTAAAGAAAAAAGCAGAAGACCCAAAAGATGGTACGGTAGCTACACCAAAAGACATAGAACTGCTTTCTAAAATTAGTGACTTGATGGAAAAGCAAGTGAACTTGCTTGAGAAAAAGAAATAGCCTCATTGACCAAAGGTCAAAACACATTTAAACCAAAACACCAGAGCGTGAAAAAACTATTATTCTTTTGGCATAATCTAAAGTCTACGTTTTGGTTTATTCCCGTTGCTATCATCGTTATTGCTATACTTGCGGCATTTGAGCTACTGTATCTAGACAATAACCTTAATTACACACCAAAAGGTGTTTTGCAATACGTTTTTCCAGGTAGTGCAGGAGCGGCTCGTAGTGTCTTGTCTGCCATTTCTGGAGCAATGATTACCGTGGCAGGTACCGTTTTCTCCATTACTTTGGTGGCTTTAACTTTAGCTTCTTCGCAGTTTGGGCCACGACTACTTCGCAATTTTATGCATGAGCGGCTTAATCAGGTGGTGCTTGGTACTTATGTTTCTACCTATGTTTATTGCCTAATTATTCTTAATGCGGTAAGAGATAATGATAGCATCTCTTTCATTCCTACCCTATCGGTTTTTGTGGCATTTTTAGTCACCATCGCAAATATCATTTTGCTCATAGTTTTCATACATCATATTGCCATGAAAATTCAGGCAGATGCTGTAATAGCCGACATATCCGAACTCTTGTCAAAGAATTTAAACAGCCTTTTTCCTGAGGAAATAGTTATAGGCGAGCCCACTCTCAAAGAGCCAGATATGCCGAAAGTTTTAAAAAACTACGAATATCATATGCCTTTACTTGCTCCCAAAAATGGGTATTTACAGTTTATAGATGCAGAAGATTTAATTCATAAAATGAAGGATAAGAATCAACTGCTTATTCTGGACTCTAAACCGGGTAGTTACTTGGTCAAAGGTTTTACGGTGGGTATGCTGTACGCATCAAAGCCCATTCAGCCCGATGAGTTTAGTTCGCTTCAAAACATGTTGGTTTTAGGAAAACAGCGGTCGCCCGACCAAGACGCAGAATTCTCTATATTACAAATGGTAGAAATAGCCGCCAGAGCTTTATCGCCAGGAGTTAATGACCCATTTACCGCAATAGCCTGTATTGATAATTTGACGGCCACCATGTGCCGATTAACACAAATTCAGTTTCCATCAAAATATAGATTTGACGACAATGAGCAAGTCCGTGTAATTGCGAAAAGCCTAGATTTCAAAGGGCTTATGGATGCCTCTTTTAATCAAATTAGGCAATATGCCGCCGGAAACCCTTCGGTGCTCATTAAACTTATGGAAGGCTTTAAAACGCTAAAAAGTTTTGCCACAACAGACGAACATCACACTGCCATAAAAACACATGCCAACATGGTCAAAAGACTAGCAGAAGAAAGTATCAAAGAAATAAACGACCTAAACGACTTAAAAGAGCGGTATCAGACTTTTGAAGATTGATTGGTTCTGCTGACTAAACCTTCGACCACGCTGTGGTCAGGGTGCTATTTCCCTTGTACTTTTTAACATAGTTTGACCACTCTGTGGTCAATTCTAAAATTCGCTTTGCTAAGCTTCTAGCTTAGCAGAGGTGTTAATCAGCCTCTGGCTGATATGCCTTAATTACTACCCACGGAAACATTACCTCCTCACAAACTACAAGCTTTTAAGAGTAAAGGTAAATTTAGTTAATTTGAAAGCCCGCCAATCTCCACACAGTCTATTAGAGGTCTCAAATCTTCAACCAAGAAGAAATCACATTTAATAGCGTCAGTTTTAAAATCAAACATGCGTGTTTCAACTTCCAAATACCCAACAGAGATGGCCGAAAGAAAAACCTTGACACTTAAAGGTCCATTTACAGTAAAAGTATATTCACCACTTTCTGTTGTTTTTACTTTTAAACAACCCATAGTTACTACTGAATGGCTAAGAGGTAAACCCGTTAACTTATCGTAAATCGTTCCTGAAATATTAGTTGGATTACCTTTTGAATTTATCTTCTCTAAAAGGTATCCACCAGCATTGTTAGTTGGTGTTAATGTCGATTTTGGCCTAATAGTACAGGAAATGTTTAACGTGAGAAGTGTAACCAGTAAAATGATTAAGTTTTTTTTCATTATTCAATATTTCATTAATACCCATTACTAAGCCTCTAACTTAGTAGCTGCGATAATCAACCTCTGGCTGATATCTTAATTTCTAAAATTAATACCTTCCAGCAGACCAGAGGCTTGCAAACACTCCTCCGAAGCTACAAGCTTCGAAGAGCAAAGACTAAAACGAAACCTCTTAATTGATTAATATTTTTCGCCACTTATCCGTTTCAGCAAATTCTTTTATAATTTGATTTCGTTTTGATAATAAATCCTTCATATAATTTTCAAGAAATAACATATCAGCTAATTTGCCAAAAACACCAAAAGGAGATGAATACTCAAATACGTCAATCATCAGAGTACCATTTTCAATATCAGAAAAGTTATGTTCATGTCTAAATTCTGAAAAAACACCTTCTTGCATTTCATCTACAAAATAATTAGGTCGGTCGAACTCCGTAATTTTTGAAGTTAGATTTTGATTGACTCCGAAGTGTTTTGCTCGCCAAGTGACACTTTCATCTATACCTATCAATCCACTCGTTTTACCAGCAATTGCTTGTTCATTGGTATGTTCAGTAGAAATTTTATGTAAATCAATACTCCGAGCAAGGTCAAAAACTATTTCCCTATCAGCTGTAATAACTGTTCTAAGTTCGATTTTAGGCATTTTTTACTCAAAAAATATACGCCAAATTAGTCAATCCTTGTCAGAAAGGCTTGATTTTAAATCAAAAAAAGAAAGTTTCGGGAGCTGAAAAAAAAGAACAAAATTTAGGCTTGCTCTAAAACAGAACACGCAGCCCCAAACCTGGAGCTGCATGTCGCAATTACACTTCATCAACAAACTAAAAACCAAATAATATTTTTAGTGCTACAAATCTATAAAAGTTTAGACGAAAAACTAAATGATTGCAAAACAAGATTATTAAATGGTAAACTAGTACGTTAAATTGACTTAACATTTTGCTCATTAACCTTCTTTTCTGACAATGCAGAAGGACTATTGAACAGTAAATCTTCTCCAGAACCCGTTTTAGGAAAGGCCATTACCTCTCTAATCGAGTTTCTTTTTTCTAAAATCATCATTAACCTGTCTATTCCCCAGGCTATTCCTCCATGTGGCGGTGCTCCATAATGAAACGCCGTGTACATTTGCCCCACACTTTTCATCATATCTTCTTTGCCGTAACCCATGTTTTTATAGGTTGCTTCCAGAATTTCGGCTTTATGAGCCCTTACAGAACCTCCACCTATTTCATAACCATTAAGCACCATGTCATACTGCTGAGCTATAATATCACCTACATTTTCACCACTCATGTGCTTATCTAGGTCTTCTATTTTTGGCATAGAGAACGGATTATGTGTAAATGTCCACCTTCCTTCGTCTGTTTTTTCAAAGAAAGGGAAATCAATTACCCAAGCCGGATGCAGCTCCTTAGGCTTTATTAATCTTAGCAATTGACCCAACTCCTGTCTTACAGCATCTAAAGCCGTGTTGGCCGTTTTATAGTCCGCTGCCGAGAAGAAAACAATATCTCCAACCTGAGCATTGGTAGCCTTAATAATATTGGCACAAACATCTTCACCCAAAAATTTGATAATAGGCGACTGTAAATCATTCTCATTGACAATGATATAGGCCAATCCACCTAAACCGTGACTTTGAGCGGTAGCTGTCAGTTTTTCTATTTGTCCTTTTGAAAGCCTAGTTTTCTGGAATTCTGCCCCTACTTTGATACATTTTACTATTCCGCCATCCTCTATAGGTTTCGCGAAAACCTGAAACTCCGTCTCTTTTACGATGTCGGTAATATCCTGCATTTCCAGCCCAAATCTTAGGTCCGGTCTGTCGCAGCCATATTTGTCCATCGACTCTTTATAAGTCAATACTTTAAACGGATGCAATTTCCATTTTTTGCCATACACCTTATGAACTACCTCATTAAATAGTTTGGTGTTAATGTCAATCACGTCTTGCATACTCACATAAGCCATCTCAATGTCGAGTTGGGTAAACTCAGGCTGTCTGTCGCCACGCGAATCCTCATCTCTAAAACATCTGGCTATTTGGAAATATTTCTCAAAACCACCCACCATCAGCATTTGCTTAAACTGCTGTGGTGCCTGCGGAAGGGTATAAAACTTACCAGCAAACTTACGGCTAGGCACTATAAATTCTCTTGCACCTTCGTCTGTACCTGCGGTCAATATTGGGGTTTCTACCTCTATAAAGTCCTCTGTATCCAGTACATCTCTTATCAGTTTTATAACCTTATGACGGTTAATGATAGCCTGACGAGCCTCTGCACTTCTATGGTCTAAGTATTTATATTTGAAACGGACGTTTTCACCAGTTTTGGCGGCACGCTTAATTTCAAAAGGCAATGTGCTTGCGGCGTTTAAAACCTCCACTTTAGAAGCATTTAACTCTAAAGTTCCTGTTCTAATTCCTGCGTTAAAATCGTCTTCTTGTCTTTTGATAACGGAACCCGTCACCATGATAACAGATTCTGGTTTTAGCTTCGCAAACAAATCAATTTGTTCAATATTTTCTCTGTCCAGTCTTACCTGCATTACCTCATAAGAGTTGTCTCTTAGGTCAATGAAAACAAGCTCGCCATGGTCTCTCACACTCGCTACCCAGCCAGAAAGCGTTACTTCTTGGTCAAGCACCTCTTCCGAAACTTCAGAAATTTGATGCGTTCTGTATCTATCTTTTACTACTATATCAGTAAATCTTACATCTTCCTCTAAATCCGTAGCTTTTTGACGGTTAGCCGTAGTTTTAGCCTCTTTTGCAGAAGCTTCACTGGCTACCTTTTCAGCATTTAGTTGTGTCAGAATCATTTCACGAACCACTTTACCGTTCGCTCCTTTTCCTACCACCTGCAGCACTTTACCTACCAAAATACCTGCTTTTCCCTGGTTTCCAGCTTTTATCTCATCTGCTGTTCCTTGGTTTTCCTTTATGACCGTTTCTATGGTTTCAGCAAGCGTATCGTCAGAAATGCTATTTTCTTTAAAGTACTTTTTATAATCAAAACTTGGGTTTTGAATCAATTCTTTAATAGCGTTTTGAAGCAAAATCTGCGTAATGCTGCCAGATTGCAAAGCACCAAAAATATTGACTAAGTCAGCGGAGTTTTCAATGGCCGCATATTCCTCCGTTTTCAGATTATTCAAAAGCGTTTTAGCCACAAAAGCCGTATCATTAAGCTCTTTATTAATAGCTGTAAACATATCTGACCTTAAAGAATCAGAAGTAAAGAATTTGGCATCTTGAGGCCTAACTCCACCATTTATCAATGTGCTCTCAATAGCAAAAGGAAGAAGTGTTTCGTCTACTTGCGTTTCTGCCACTTCAGTTTCAATATTCACAAAAGGAATATCTGGCTCCAAAGCATAACGATAATCTGCTGCAAATTCCTTCTTACGCATCACCTTAGTTTGCTTAAGGTCTGCGTCCCAAAGTACCGTGGTTTGGTCTGGTCTAAACTCCTTGTGCTCTTGATAATAAGCAAGTTGTTTTGTAACCTCCTCCACAAGAGCCTCCACCATAAACTTAAATGAGTTTAGGTTTTTAATTTCTGTTCTTGGGTTTAAAACATCTGTACCAATTTTTCTTAAAGAAACCGATACGTCAGATTTAAACTCTCCTTTTTCAAGGTTAGCATCCGAAATACCTAAGTTCTGCACTATTCGCTGTACATATTGAGCATAGGTAGCGGCATCTTTTAATGTCTTTATGCATGGCGTAGTTACCACTTCTATAAGAGGCACTCCACATTTATTGAAATCAACCAGCGTTTGCTTTCGCTCATGCACCAGTTTAGCGGCATCTTCTTCCAAATGCACCTGCTCTAACTGTACCGAAAACGTGGTTCCATTATCTCTATAACAGTTTATTTCACCATCAGGAATGATAGGTTTTTGAAACTGTGTCAACTGAAAGTTCTTTGGATTATCAGGATATTCGTAGTGCTTTCTATCCCAGCATATCACACCATTTGAAAAAGTAGAATTCACCGCCTTTCCGAAAATGATAGCCTTTCTGATGGCCTCACTATTTATAGCTGGCAAAACGCCCATTTGTCCCGTACAAACAGAACAAATATTAGAATTAGGCTCTTCTGACTCTGTATTCGGACAGGCACAAAAAAGCTTGCTTTTAGTATTAAGTCTTATGTGAGTTTCTAAGCCAATAACTACCTCAAGGCCCTGTTGCTCTAATTGTTTTTCTAAATCTTGTACCATTATCTATGTTTTGGTAACATCAATGTTCTAATGCTTAAATGAATTAATGCATCAATGCTTAAATAATTCATCTTTTAACTATTGTATGTTGTGTCTTTGGCTTTGGTTATAATTCGAGATATTTCATTCGCCTCTTTTAAAAGCACATTTAATTCCGCAATACTCGCTGTCATATTAGTGTCTTTTATTATTTCAAGCCAATATTCAGATTCATCCGCTTCTTCTTCAACAATGCATATCTTACTAAAAAATTCTTTTTTTGACCTTGCTCTGCAAGCGGCTCTATAATTCGCACCTGTTGAAGTAGCAGATTTCACGAGTTGATAAGTTATGACTGAAGAAGCTTTATTCTTTTTCAAAGTATCACAAAGGAAAATCACATCAACGGCAAACTTCTTTGTCCTTGACTTCATTTGCTCTATAAAAACACTTTTCTCACTCATGACTTATTTATTTGAACCTTACTACTTATCCATTTTATCATTGGTGCATTGAAACATTTCATCATTGTTCCTAAGCTTCAATGCTGTTTAAAAAATTGGCGAACTGAAGAATGCTATCTTCTCCACTTTTGTTTGCAGTTATTTGCAAACCTGTCTCTGTTCCTTGCGGAGCTGTAAGCGTAGGCAATCCTCCCAAACTAAACCCTACCGTGTATGCATCAGAAAGATACATAGCTAATGGGTCTTTTAAGTTTTCACCAATAAGCGGAGTTGGCTGCGGTGTAACAGGAGATAAAACGATGTCTACCGTTTCAAAGTCAGAAGAAAACTTATCGGAGATTTCATTTCTCAAAACTCTAGCTTTAAGATAAATGGCCTCTGAATGTCCTGTAGACAATACCTGATTCCCTCCTACTATTCTTCGTTTTGTCTCTTCTGTGAAATTGTCAGAACGTGTCTGAGCATATATTTCTTTCAGATTCTTTCCTTCTTTTCTATCGCCGTAGTTGGTACCATCTAACCTTGCCAAGTTTGAGGCAGTTTCTGCCATGGCTAAAGTATAATAGGTAGACACTAGCGTATCACTCTCATAAAAATCAAGTTCTGTTACCGACACACCCAAGTCCTTAAGCTTAGTAATTAAGCTCAAAAAGTCCTTTTTAATATTAGGGTGAATAGCTTCCGTCTCAATGAAGTTTTTATAGTATCCTACTTTTAGCGTTTTAGCCTTATCTGTATCTTCTAAAACCTCTTTTGAAACTGGTGTAGATTCAATAGTGGTTTGGTCGTGGTAATCTTGACCACTCAGTGTATTTAAGATAATACGAATATCTTCCAAGCTTTTGGCAATAGGCCCAACCACATCGGTTGATGAAGCATAAGCCATCAAACCATAACGGGATATACGTCCGTAGGTTGGCTTTAAACCATATACTTTATTATAACCTGCTGGTTGGCGAATAGAGCCACCCGTATCACCACCTATAGAGAAAGCCGTGTAGTCTTTAGCTACATTGACGGCACTTCCACCACTAGAGCCTCCTGCTACCTTGTTTTCGTCCAAAGCATTTTTGGCAGAGCCAAAAACAGTATTCTCCGTACTACTTCCGTGTCCAAAGCTGTCGCAGTTTTCTTTGACAATAGGAATAGCTCCTGCGTCAATCAACTTTTGGATAGCTGTGGCAGTGTATGGCGATATGTATTTTTTAAGAAAATCAGAACTTGCCGAAGCAGGCTCACCTTGCAAAAGGTACACATCTTTCAACCCGAAAGGTATCCCTTCTAAAAGACCTATGCTTTCACCTTTATTAATTTTGGCGTCTACCAGAGCGGCTTTTTCTAAAGCTTTATCTGCTAAAACAAAATTCACCGAATTATTGGTACTGGCAGCTAAACTGTCCAATTTCCCTTGCACTAACTCTTGACAAGTAATTTCCTTGTTCAAAAGGGCATTGTGTAGTTTTAAAATTTCCGACTCCATAATTATTCCTCTATCACTTTAGAAACTACTAAATAACCATTCTTTTCAATTGGAAAATTAGCCTTGATTAAGTTCTTCTCAATCTCAGAACTTTCAATTACTGTATCAGGCCTAAGCTTGTCTAAATTGACCGCAGACACGCCTTTGTTATTATCTGAAGTAGCATTTGCACCTTTGATAACCTCAAATAGTTTCTCTACGGCCTCCGAAGACTCGGCACCTTTTATACTGGATAGCACTTCCAGTGTCATTGTTTTACTCATTGCTAATCAAGCAGTTTCGGCAATTTTATTGCCTTTCTAAATTTCCTTTAAACCTTTGTTTTCGAACCTAGGTTTCCAAACAAGCCACAAAGGTAAAAAAGTACAAGGGAATTAGCATATAAAATCCGTTTTGAGATAAGTATTAGAAAAAAATATGCTGAATAGATATTGAAATTATCAACTAATATTTGAAGTATATTTGCACAATATTTCGGTGATTTTCCTTTTAATAAATTAACAACAAATCGTTTCAATTGAAAACAACAAACACCTTCGTTTTTTTCCTATGTCTTTTCATAGGTCAAACTGCTTTTTCACAGTCTGCTGACGAGAAATTAGTAAAAGATTTTACCTCAAATCTTTCCTCCGAAACCAGAGGCGATAAGATGATAGAAATTGGGAAGAAATTCCTTGGCCGCCCATATATTGGCGGTAGCCTTGAAGCTCCTAAAGAAGCTTTAATTTGTAGACTTGATGGCTTTGATTGTTACACTTTTGTAGAAACGATGCTAGCCATGGTGCTAACATCAGAGTATGACGACACTGGATTAGACAACTTAAAAGAAGAAATTCAGTACTTACGCTATAGAGATGGTGAGATTAACGGCTATGCGTCTAGAGTACATTACTTTTTTGAGTGGGCAAAATTGGCTGAGAAAAATGGCGTAGTTACCGACTTAACACCAGAACTAGGTGAAGCTGCACCAAAGCCAATCAACTTCATGAGTACGCACCGTCAATACTATCCAGCTTTCAAGACCAATGATGCTATTTGGGCTGAAATCAAGAATATGGAAAAAACGGTTAATCGCTATATTTTCCATGAAATCAAAAAAGAGAATCTAGCTGATATAGAAGAAAGTATTCAAAACGGTGACATTTTGGCCTTCACGTCTAACCTTGGTGGACTTGATGTAAACCATGAAGGTTTAGCCTACTGGAAAGGAGATGCTCTTCATTTTATGCACGCTTCTTCTGAAGAAAAGAAGATTGTCATTTCTGACGAAACCTTACAAGCCTATTTAGATAGAATAAAAAAACACTCCGGACTCATGGTCTTAAGAGTGAATGAAGACAATACAGGTTTGTAAGCCACAAAAAATCTTGTAATTGGTTCTTTCTCCGCTTTTCATTAGCTTTGGATATGGAAAATTTAAGTCTTTACACGCAATTAGAATCCCTTCCGAGTGATTTAAAAAAGGAAGTGTTAGACTTTATTGACTTTTTGAAGTCAAAAATGGAGAAAGAACCAATGCCTCAAAAAAGTAGGCAATTTGGAATCCTGAAAGGTAAAATCACTATGGCTTCAGACTTTGACGAACCCCTAGAAGATTTTAAAGAATACATGGAATGAAAAAGGCCTACCTTTTAGATAGCCATGCTCTTATCTGGTTTCTTGAGGGAAACAATAAACTCTCTAAAAAAACTCAGAAAATAATAACTAATTCCTCTAATGAGTGCTTTGTAAGTATCGCAACCCTTTGGGAAATTGGAATAAAAATCAACCTGGGTAAACTACACATCAATATTTCATTTGAGGAATTGGCTGAAGTTTTAAGTCAAAACCTTATCAAAACCCTACCTATTACATTTGAGCATATTTTAGCTTTAAATGACTTAGAAAACATTCATCGAGACCCTTTTGACAGGTTAATTCTTTGTCAATCGAAAGTTGAAAAGATTAAACTCATATCTAAAGACACGGTCTTTAAGAAATACGATAATGTTGATATTATTTGGTAGAAATTTAAACTATAAAAATGCGTTACAACCCTCTTCCGAATACACTATTTAGTAAAAACAGAGCTAAGCTCATAGAGCGACTTAAAAAGAATAGCATGGCTCTATTATGCTCCAATGATGTTATCCCTACCAATGCGGATGGCATCATGGGTTTTAAGCAAAACTCTGATTTATTTTACCTGACAGGTATAGACCAAGAAGAAACTTACCTCCTCCTCTATCCAAACCACCCAAAAAAGAAGTTTAGAGAAATTCTGTTTATTCGGGAGACCAACGAGCATTTGAAGATTTGGGAGGGAGAAAAACTTTCAAAAGAGCAAGCGAGAGAACTTAGCGGCATAAAAACCGTCAAATGGTCAGATGAAATTGACAAGTTTTTAGACAAACATATTGACTTACCTTGTGATATATACCTAAACTCTAACGAGCACACCGGCAGAAACGAGGACTTTATCACAGAAACCATTCAGTTTAATAAATGGATTAAAAAGGCTTTTGGGCTCAAAAAACCTCAGAAACTCGCTCCTATTCTTTGGGAATTGCGAAGCATAAAAGAACCAGAAGAACTGGAACATATCAAAAAAGCTATTGATATAAGTTCAAATGCCCTCAAGCATTTTACGAAGAAACTCAAACCGGGTATTCCTGAATATGAACTAGAGGCTGAACTCACCTACCAATTCCTACTCAATAAATCTAGAGGGCATGCTTTCCAGCCGATAGTGGCTTCTGGAAAAAATGCCTGTGTGCTGCATTATATTAGTAACAATGAAACTTGCCAAGATGGTGACTTAGTTTTACTAGATTTTGGTGCCGAATACGGCAATTACAATGCAGACATCACACGTTGTTTTCCTGTCAATGGCAAATTTACCAAAAGACAAAAAGATGTTTACAATGCCGTGCTAGCCGTTTTCAAGTTTTCAAAAGAAAGAATCGTAGTTGGTAACACCATGGCTAAGCTGAGACAAGAAACTGCACGTTTCATGGAAAAGCAGTTAGTATCATTAGGACTTCTGACCCAAAAAGAAATAAAGGCCCAAGACCCGAAAAAGCCTTTATATAGAAAGTACTTCCCGCATGGTGTGTCGCACTATTTGGGTTTAGATGTGCATGATGTAGGTCCAAAGGATGTCGAGTTTAAAGCTGGCATGCTTTTCACCTGCGAACCCGGTATTTACATTTTAGAAGAAGGCATAGGAATACGATTAGAAAACGACATCCTAATCACCGAAAATGGCAACATAGATTTGGCTGCGGACATTCCAATTGAAGTAGCGGATATAGAAGCGATGATGGCAAAAGCTTAAGCTTTTCTAAAAAGTCAAACGGATTAGCTCTAAATTCGCAATTCCATTAAAGAGATTCCATTGAAAAGAGCAATCATAGATTTAGGAACCAACACGTTCCACTTACTTATAGTAGACCAGCAAAACAACATCTTGTTCAAAACCTCGAAAGCCGCTAAAATAGGCATGGGAGGCATCAATCAAGGAATTATCACCGAAGGTGGTATAGAAAGAGGTGTAGCTGTTTTGACAGAATTCAAAGAAAAAATCTCCGAATTAGAAATTGACAATAATCAAATCTTTGCTTTTGGTACTTCAGCACTTAGAAGTGCCAGCAATCAAGCAGAGGTGCTTAAGGCTATTAAAGATGCCACTGGAATAAAGGTTCAGGTGATTTCTGGCGACCGCGAGGCCGAATTGATTTATAAAGGCGTCAGCCAAGCAGTAGACATCAAAGGCAATAACCTAATAGTAGACATAGGTGGCGGTAGTGTAGAGTTTATCATTTGTAATGAAGATGGCGTTCTTTGGAAAAAAAGCTTAGAAATAGGCGGACAAAGAATGATGGAGTTATTTATGGTTGCAGACCCTATTCCTCATACTTCGGTCAATAAACTTGACGATTACCTAAGAGAAAAACTATTACCATTGGCAAATGCCTGCCACCAATATTCTCCTACTATTATGGTGGGTTCGTCTGGAAGTTATGATACCTTAAACAATATCTATTATTTCAAAAAAACGGGCGAAGCCACACCAATAGATCAAGTTGGATTTGACTACCCAATGGAAGAGTTTATTGACATTTACGAGAAACTCTTAACGCTGAATAGAGATGAAAGAATGGCTATCCCTGGCATGATAGAGCTGCGAGTGGAAATGATAGTGGTGGCAGTTTGCTTAATCCGTTATTTGATTCAAAATTTTGGTATAAAGACTATCAAAATTTCAAAATACGCCATGAAAGAAGGAATCCTGAAAGAAACCAATGCATTGTAATTACCATTTCTTTAAACATTTAGTACCCGCCCTCCATGAAAAAATGGTGGGCCTAGAATTACTATCTTGTTTCAGTCAGGAAAAAGATGAATTGGTGATAGGTTTCGGTAACCCAGAGCGAGACTTTTTTATCAAATGCTCCGTATTGCCTAGCCATAGTGGTTTATACTTCACGGAGGTTTTCCATAGAGCTAAGAGAAACTCCATCGACCTTTTTAAAGAACTCTTAAATGAAACGGTTGAAAAAGTTGAAATTTTTGACAACGAAAGAGCCTTTGCTGTTTATTTGAGCAATCAGAAAACGATGGTCTTTAAGATGTTTGGCAATCGCTGTAATGTACTGGCGTATCAAAATGACGAATTACTCCATCTCTTCAATAATACGCTAAAGCAGGATTTCGACTTAAAAATTACAGATTTCAGTCAAGAAAACACCGCTTCTTTTGAGACTTTTGAAGCTGCGGATGGCGATGTATTTAAAGTTTATCCTACTTGGGGAAAGCTGCCGCAAAAGGTTTTCAAAGAAAAACGTAGTGGTGACTTAGAGCAAGACTGGGCTTTAGTACAAGATATCAATAGTATTCTAAATCTTGGACAGTTTTATTTGGTCAAGCTAAACGACCGACTGCAACTCTCCTTAATAGAGATAGGTGAAGTTCAAAAGACTTTTGACGAACCTATTGCTGCCGCAAATGCATATTTTGTAGAGAAAATGCAGGTAACACAGCTTGATTCTGAAAAGACTCAGTTCAAAAGGAAAATTCAAAAATCAATAAAAGGCTGTGAACAATACCTAAAACAAGCCAATGAAAGGTTAGACCAAATTATTTTAGCAACCAGCAATCAAGACATTGGTCATATTTTAATGGCAAACCTTCACGCCATTCCGCCAAAGGCTACTTCTGTAGAGTTATTGGACTTTGTGAATAACGAGCCTATCACCATTAAATTAAAGAAAGACCTTTCTGCTCAGAAAAACGCCGAGAACTATTATAGAAAAGCTAAGAAGGAGAAAATTGAAATTGATTTCCTAGAGAAAAACATTGCCAAAAGAGAGAAAGAATTAGTAGACCTTAAGGCAAATCTTGAAAGCTTAGAAGAAGAAGTTTCACTGCGAGACTTAAGGAAATTTGCTCAAAAAGAAGATTTAGTAGAAAAGAAGAAAAAAGACAAAGGAGTAGAAGAACTCTTCAAACATTTTGAAGTCAATGGTTTTAAAATATTGATTGGTAAAAACTCTAAAAACAATGACCTCTTGACCCTAAAGTATGCTTCCAAAAACGACCTTTGGCTTCATGCTAAAGATGTACCGGGCTCACATGTGGTTATAAAAGAGCATCCAGGTACAAGAACACCAGTATACGTCATAGAAAAAGCAGCTGGTTTAGCTGCTTGGTTTTCTAAAAGAAAGAATGATAGTATGGTGCCAGTGGCTTACACTCCAAAGAAATTTGTACGAAAAGTAAAAGGCTCGCTAGCTGGTCAAGTTATGGTAGACAAAGAAGATGTTATCTTAGTAGAGCCTATTGACCCCGCTAAGTTTTAATACTCTAATTTACTATGTTCTGCAATTGAATAAATCAAGTTCACGGTTCCCATAGAATACAGTTCTAACTTCTCAAAAGCATTTTTGATATAGATTCCATTCACTAGAAAGCGTATTACATCATTATTTTGAGCTATTTCTAATATTGAACTAATGTTCCCTTTCTCTCCTATTGTTTCCGATGCAATTAGCCTACCTCCTCTAACTAGGTCAACTTCTATTTTAGGAATAACTAATTCTGAACCAGAATCATTACCCACAGAAAATGCTTTAAACTCAATATCCTTATCGCTAAGGTCAATCGTTTTGACATTGTTTAATGACTTACCATTTGCGGTAACTTTTATCTGAAGATGAGACGGATTATATACGGGCAAGATAGAAACCTCGCCTTGAGCAAATACCGAATACGAACTTAGCAAACTTATTATAACAATAAGTGATGTTTTGATTTTTATAGGAAGCATTATCTTTTTAAAGAATTAATGATGCAAAAGAAACGATTCAAATTGGAATTGTCCAACTAATAGATGGAAATTTTGTTCCACTACATGAATTTATACAAAAACCCGACCAAAATTATTAAGAAACAAAAACATCTATTAACTTTGGGCTTCGATGAATAAATCGAAATACCTCCTCTAAAAAATGCCAAAAAATCCCAATCTGAAATCAGTCTTGATTATCGGCTCTGGTCCTATTATTATAGGTCAAGCTTGTGAATTTGACTACTCTGGCTCTCAAGCCGCTCGTTCTTTAAGAGAAGAAGGAATTGAAGTTTCGCTAATTAACTCAAATCCTGCTACCATCATGACGGACCCCTTAAATGCGGATTACGTGTATTTGAAGCCTCTTGAAAAGAAATACATTAAAGAAATTCTTCAAAAACATGTTGACATGGGGAAACCTATTGATGCTGTTTTACCTACTATGGGTGGTCAAACTGCCCTAAACCTAGCCATTGATTGTGATGAAGCTGGGCTGTGGGAGCAATATAATGTAGAGATGATTGGTGTTGATATTGACGCCATTGAGACTACCGAAGACAGAGAAAAATTCCGTCTTAAAATGAATGAATTAGGCGTTAACGTTTGTAAAGGACGTACGGCTCGCTCATTTTTGGAAGGAAAAGAAATTGCTCAAGAAATTGGCTTTCCGCTAGTAATCAGACCTTCATTTACCATGGGAGGCTATGGTGGTGGTTTTGTGAATTCTGCTGAAGAGTTTGACAAAGCTTTAGATGCTGGTTTGCACGCCTCTCCTACTCACGAAGTATTGGTAGAGCAATCTATCTTAGGTTGGAAAGAATACGAGCTAGAGCTTTTAAGAGATAACCTTGGTAACATTATTATTATATGTACCATTGAAAACTTTGACGCCATGGGCGTGCATACTGGAGACTCCATCACGGTAGCTCCGGCCATGACACTTCCAGACACCGTTTACCAGCACATGCGAGACATGGCCATCAAAATGATGAATGGTATCGGGATGTTTGCCGGAGGCTGTAATGTTCAGTTCTCTTTGAGTCCAGACGATGACCAGTTAATTGGAATTGAAATTAACCCACGTGTAAGCCGTTCTTCTGCTTTAGCATCAAAGGCCACTGGATACCCAATTGCCAAAATTGCGGCTAAACTAGCTATCGGTTATAACTTAGACGAATTAATAAACCCAATCACAGGAAGCACTTCAGCATTCTTTGAGCCTGCTATTGATTACGTCATTGTAAAAGTTCCAAGATGGAATTTTGACAAATTCAAAGGAGCCGATAGAAAATTAGGTCTTCAGATGAAAGCCGTGGGTGAAGCCATGGGAATTGGACGTAATTTCCAAGAAGCACTTCAAAAAGCCTGTCAGTCTTTAGAAATCAGAAGAAACGGACTTGGTGCTGATGGTAAAGAGTTAAGAGACCAAGCTGCTCTTAAAGAAAGTTTAGAGCATCCTTCTTGGGATAGACTTTTCCATATATATGATGCCTTTAAAGCTGGTTTGTCTTTCAATACCATTCAAAAGCTTACGAAGATTGACAAATGGTTCTTGCATCAAATTGAAGAACTCATTCACTTAGAAAAGCAAATTGAAGTATTTAAACTTGACAATTTACCTTCTAATTTGCTTCTAGAAGCTAAACAAAAAGGTTACGCCGATAGACAGATAGCACACTTACTACACTGTTTAGAAAGTGAAGTTTCGGCCAAAAGGCTAGAGATGGGCATTAAAAGAGCGTACAAATGTGTGGATACCTGCTCGGCAGAGTTCCCAGCTCAAACGCCTTACTACTATAGCACATTTAACGTAACACAGGATAATCCTGATAACGAGTCTATAGTTTCTGACAAAAAGAAAATCTTAGTAATAGGTTCTGGCCCAAATAGAATTGGTCAAGGAATTGAGTTTGATTACTCTTGTGTTCATGGCGTTTTGGCTGCAAAAGAATGTGGCTACGAAACCATCATGATTAACTGTAATCCTGAAACGGTTTCTACTGACCCTGATATTTCAGACAAACTGTACTTTGAGCCGGTTTTCTGGGAGCATGTTTATGATATCATTCAGCATGAAAAGCCTGAGGGTGTAATAGTGCAGTTAGGAGGTCAAACAGCCCTTAAAATGGCAGAGAAAATGACCAAATATGGTATCAAAATTATTGGTACTTCATGGGAGGCATTAGACCTTGCAGAAGACAGAGGAAGATTCTCAGACAAACTTGTAGAGCTGGATATCCCTTATCCTCCATTTACTACCGTAAGAACTGCCGATAAGGCTGTTGAAGTTTCTAAAGAGCTTGGTTTCCCTTTATTGGTGCGTCCTTCTTATGTATTAGGAGGTCAAAACATGAAAATTGTTATCAATGAGCAGGAACTAGAGCAGCATGTTGTCAAAATATTAAGCGATATCCCTGATAATAATATTCTTCTTGACCATTTCTTAGAAGGAGCTGTAGAAGCAGAAGCCGATGCCATTTGTGACGGTGAAGATGCCTACATCATTGGTATCATGGAGCACATAGAGCCTGCTGGAATTCACTCTGGTGACTCTTATGCGGTACTACCTGCCTTTGATTTATCTGAAAATGTGATGAATCAAATAGAGGAATACACTAAGCGAATTGCGATAGCTCTTGACACCAAAGGTCTTATCAATATTCAGTTTGCCATCAAAGATGAAATCGTTTATATCATTGAGGCTAATCCTAGAGCATCTAGAACGGTTCCGTTTATTTGCAAAGCATACCAAGAGCCATATGTAAATTATGCTACCAAGGTTATGTTAGGCGAATTGAAAGTAAAAGACATTGATTTCAAACCTGTCAAAAAAGGTTACGCTATCAAAATACCAGTCTTCTCTTTCCATAAATTCCCGAATGTAAATAAAGAGCTAGGACCGGAAATGAAGTCGACGGGTGAAGGAATTTTCTTTATAGATGACCTGAAAGACGAGTTCTTCTTAGATATTTATAAAAAGAGAAATATGTATATGAGTAGGTAATTTTGACCGCCTCATACTCTTAATACTAAAAAGCAGCATAGTAATACTATGTTGCTTTTTTCTTTTTTGGACTATTGAAAAAAAACATTTCAATAATTAAACCCATGAAATCTGCCATTTTTTTAATTACTTAGGGCACGATTTCAACCCTCTATAAGAAAAATACATTTGGTACCCATTGTCAAACTTGACTTGGATTTAATATCCAATGCCATATTTCTTCTATTAGCGGCTTTGAAGCAACATTTTTACACTCAAAAAAGCAGCACTATCAATGCAAATTGATTTCAACCTTAGCCCTAAAGATTTACAATCAAAACTGGCCGACTTTTGGAAATTATCTGGACAAAAGATAATTGATATCGAGAAAAACTACGATAGCTCTAAAGGTGCTCCCGTTTTCACGGTCAATGGAAAATACTCATCAAGAGGCTGGACTGAATGGACCGAAGGTTTTCAGTATGGCTCGGCTCTCTTACAGTTTGAAGCCACCGGCGATGAACAATTTCTAAAAATTGGAAAAGACAACACCGTTAATAAAATGGGCTCTCATTTGACCCACATTGGTGTGCATGACCACGGTTTTAATAATATTTCTACCTACGGAAACCTTTTAAGGTTTATGAATGACGGCTTAATTCCTTTTAATGAATGGGAAGCCGAATATTATAAAATGGCTCTTAAAGTGAGCGGTACAGTTCAGGGAGCTAGATGGACAGATACTAAAGATGGCGGCTACATATATTCTTTCAACGGACCGCATTCCCTTTTTGTGGATACTATAAGGTCGGTAAGGATTTTAATGCTAAGCCATTTTATGGGTCACCAGTTTAAAGGTGAAAATGACCAAATCATAAGTCTTCTAGAAAGAGGCATTAAGCATATTATGGCTACCGCCAAATACAATGTGTATTACGGAGAAGGCAGAGACAAATATGACGAATGGGGACGCACGGCACATGAGTGTATTTTCAATGTCAATGATGGCAACTTCCGTTCGCCAAATGCACAGCAAGGTTTTAGTGGCTTCACCACTTGGACCCGTGGTTTATCTTGGGCTGTTTGTGGTTTTGCAGAGGAATTAGAATTCTTCCAGAAAGTACCTGAAAATGCTTTTCCTGAAGCCTACCCTAAAGCGGAGTTAATTTCCCTTTTAGAAAAAGGAGCAAAAGCCACATGTGATTTCTTTATTGAAAACACCGCTAAAGACGGAATACCATATTGGGATACTGGAGCACCTAATTTATACAAACTAGGCGACTACAAAGCAGTAGATTCTGACCCTTATAATGATTTTGAACCGATTGATAGTACTGCAGCAGCTATTGCCGCTCAGGGCTTACTTAGATTAGGCAAAATTCTTAATGAAGACAAATACACCAAAGCAGGTTTAACATCTGCAAGGGCTCTATTAGGTAGTCCTTATATTTCAGAAGAAACTGCACATCAAGGCATTTTGCTTCACAGCATTTATCATGAACCAAATGGTTGGGATAATGTACCTGCTGGTCAAAAAATAGCTTGTCATGAGTCTAGCATGTGGGGAGATTATCACATGAGAGAATTAGCGATTTATATTGACAAAATGATTAAAGGAAAACCAGATTACGCATTTTTTAACTGCATAGAAGAATTTAGAAACAAATGAGTAAAAAGAACAAAGCAAAATATCCGAAAATAGCTCAACTTAAAACAGCTGAAAAGTTTACTGAGCATTTAAACGAGATTGGAGCAGAGCTACCATTTAGTCATAAAGTAGAATCTGGCGATTCTTCTGTTTTTGCAGAAAAAATAAAATTAAAATCTGGCTCTGAAATAGGTAACAGATTTTGCATACTTCCAATGGAAGGCTGGGATGGCACCACAGACGGAAAGCCTAGTGAAAATACTAAACGCAGATGGAAAAATTTCGCTGTTAGCGGAGCCAAATTACTATTTGGCTGTGAGGCCGTAGCAGTAAACCCAGAAGGAAGAGCCAACCCTAATCAGCTAATGATCAATGAGGCTAACTTTCAAGATTTCAAAGACCTCCACAAAATGCTATACGAAGAGCATGGAGCACAGTTTGGCGAAACGTCAGATTTAATGGTAGGCCTGCAACTCACCCATTCGGGGAGATTTTGCAAACCTTACGACAAACACAAGATGGAGCCTAAAATCTTGTACTATCACCCTGTTTTAAATGAAAAACAAGGACTAGGTGAGGATTACCCAATTCTTACCGACGAATACATTGACAGCCTAATTCAAGATTATATCAAAGCGGCCGTTTTAGCTCAGAAAGCCGGTTTTGACTTTGTAGACGTCAAACACTGTCATGGTTATTTAGGGCATGAATTCTTATCTGCTTATGACCGTCCAGGAAAGTATGGCGGAAGCATGGAAAATAGAACTCGCTTCTTGAGAGATATAGTGGCGGGAATAAAAGCTGCCGCTCCAGGCTTGCAAATGGGGATTAGATTAAGTGCTTTTGACTGGATTCCTTTTAAAGCAGATGAAGATGGTGTTGGAGTACCTTTCAATGATAAGAAAAGCTATAAATATGCTTTTAGTGGTGCAGACGATGGTCTTTCAGAAGATTTAGAGGAAACTTTTCAATTTATCAAACTAGCCCAAGACTTAGGCATAGAACTAATATGCGTCACCGGCGGAAGTCCATATTACAACCCGCACCTTACAAGACCTGCAATTTTCCCACCTTCTGATGGTTATTTACCACCTGAAGACCCGCTTATAGGCGTGGCACGTCAAATAAATGTAACAGCACAGATAAAGTCTCAATTCCCTGAAATGGTAATTATTGGTTCGGCGTACTCTTACTTGCAAGAGTGGCTTCCAAATGTAGCCCAAAGTGTTTTAGATGATAAAAAAGCAGACATGGTGGGTTTTGGTAGAATGGTTTTAAGCTACCCAGAAATGCCTGCAGATATCATCAAAGGTGAAGTGGTAAAAAGAAACAAAATCTGTAGAACTTTTTCTGACTGTACCACAGGACCAAGAAACGGTCTTATTTCAGGCTGTTTCCCACTAGACCCATATTACAAAGCTATGCCAGAAGCAAAAGTAGTTAAGGAGATTAGAAGTAAGATGTAGTATTTTGAAATGATTCAATGTTCTAAGGATTCAATGATAAAAGGAGATAATTTCTAGAATTTTTGTTGCAATGCATCAAGGATTAAATGCTCCAAGGATGCAATAGATGAATTAAAACAACTATTTGAGCATTGAAACATTTCCACATTGTAGCATTCTCAATGCAAAGAAAAAAAGCCCGTAGCTAAAGGCTAAAACAATAAAAATGAAAGTAGCATTAATAACCGGAGGAAGCCGAGGAATAGGCCTAGGTATAGCCAAAGCATTAGCCGAAAAAGGATACAGCCTAGCCATAAACGGCGTTAGAGACGAAAGCGGAGTAACTGAAGTTTTAGATGAATTAAAAGCCTACGGTCAAGATGTAATCTACTGCCAAGGTGATATTTCTAAAGCGGAAGACAGAGAATCAATTATTCAAAATACGCTAAAACATTACGGCCATTTCAATGTTTTGGTTAATAATGCCGGAGTAGCTCCTAAAGTGAGAACGGACATGTTGGAAATCAACGAGGAAGAGTTTGATTACATCATGAACATAGTTCAGAAAGGCACTTACTTTTTAAGTCAAAAAGGTGCTAATGAGCTAATCAAATTAAAAACAGCAAACCCAGACTTTGAGGCTTGTATCATTAATATCACTTCTATTTCTGCCAGAGCCGTATCTGTAAACCGCACACAATACTGCATGGCCAAAGCCAGCTTGAGCATGATGAGCAAGAGTTTCGCTATCAGAATGAGTGAATATGATATTCCTGTATATGAAGTTCAGCCTGGTGTCATAGAAACTGACATGACTGCCGGAGTAAAAGGGAAATATGAAAAAATGGCTAAAGACGGACTTATTCCGGAAAGAAGAATGGGAACACCAAAAGACCTTGGAACTATAGTAAGTGCTTTAGCCACAGGACAAATCCCCTACACCACAGGACAAATTATAGCTCCAGATGGCGGGATGGGGATTTTGACTTTGTGAAATTTGTAGTACTTAGGCACACTTTTTAATTAAGTTCTATAAATTATCAATTGATTTAATGATTGTATCTTATTTAAGTTCTATAGTTTTAATCAGCTGCTGGGTCACCTCACGAATAAGCTCCTTCCTATGATTCAATAGCTTTTGTTTTCCTGCAATGCTGGAAACTCCCTCAACTAATAAGTTGGGTTGGACATTCGGCTCACTAACCGTATAAAAGTATTTCCAATCCAATGATGCTTCTGATGGAATCTGGTTTGTTTTATTTTCAAAACCCTGTATTAAGCCTTTTCTCTTATTTTCTAATGACTCAATGCTTTCTTGGATATCTGCTTTATATTTATCTACTTGATATGGCTTGTCGAACTTCTTTCGGGTAATTGCTTTTTCATATGCTGTATTTAACTCTGAATTAGAATATTCTAACTTATTAAACAGGTTCTTTAATTCAGCATTATGTTTTCTAATTGCTGCATTTATCATTTCTGAATTTGAAACTTTACGCTGAACATCAAATGATATTTTGATAGGCTCCGCAGCCCATGATTCCAATTGATATGAGCCCAACCAAACTATACTACCAGTTTTGACACCAATCATCTTCGCATTAAAATCAACTCTTAACCATTGCGAGGCTATACTTGACGGCAATGCTGATGGTAAATCTCCAAAACTAAGTCCTGGATTATCATTCATAAAATCTTTAACCTCTGGCTGCTCTTGAAAAAACAGTAATTGATTACCGGCATCTGAAACAACTACTTTATTAATCTGTAATAAATAATCCGCTTGATCTTCGCCAGTTTGTGCCGCACGAATAACTTCTGCTATGTCGTTCATTTCATCCTCTGTCCTTTTTTTTCCTGGTAAACCAATTTGACTTAGTTTATCAACATCCCCAACCCTTTCTATATAATCTTTTTGTGTTATCTTACCTGATGTTAACTCCTCTTCAAGCATATTTTTAACAACATCATATTCCTTGTTTTCAAGTAATTTATCATAATTTGAATACCAGTAATATCTGTTATCATTTGCTCTATCTCTTAGGTCTCTTAGTTTGGCTTCAAATTTTGAACGATCCAAAACATTAAAACCTTTTCTAAGCAGAGCACCTTCTATAGCTTGTTCTGCATCATTATAATAACCGTCTGTTCTATAAATCTCAGATTCACTACGAGAATTTGAAACCTGTTTTGCATCCGAATTTTTACCAGCTTCATCTGGTACACCTATTATTACAGACGGTCTAGATTTTTGTAGTTTAGTTTCGAGATTATTGTAAAAATCTTCTGTGCTTGGCTGCATCTTTTTGAATAATGTAAATGCCAATTGTTTCCGCTCTAAAGCAGGTACATTACGTTCAGCTAAGTAAGAAAGTTTAGGCATTTCTGGTATGTCTGGTTTGTTTAAATACAAAGGCTCAAAGTACTTTGAAGCACATCCAGAAATTAATAAGGGCAATGCAATTAGTATAAGTTTTTTCATGTTTTTTTTTACGTTTTTAAATTTTATTTAATCCTTTACAGATTCTATTATTTAATATTTTTGAATTCGTAACCATTTGATTATATGGAGTCAGCATTGTTCACCCTACCCAGAAAACTATATTTCTGCCTTAATAATTCTCATATTCTGCCTGCTTAAAAGCAATAAAATCGACATCAGCATTCCAGATATTATTACCTTCTGTGACGATAAATTACCATTTACTCTCTGCTAAGCCTAGTCTCTGTTTTAATTCTTTGCATTTTATTGGTGGCTTAAATCACGTATCAAAGCTTGAATTTATTCATCCCACATACCACGGGAAATAAACCCATTTTAAATAGGGTGTTTTTCACCTATGTATAGACAAGCCAAAAGAATATATTTCCAAAAATGAGATTAAACACACCGAATCGGCGTATTTTTCAAGAATTAAACTATGCAACAACTTATAAACTAGTTTAAGACATAATGACTATTCTTATTAATTCTGTGCTACTCAGACCAAATCATAGCTCTTGATGGTGGAATGAGGGTTTTGATTTTGTAGTGTGATAGCGGGTTTCAAGAATAGCAAACTAAATCCACCTTCTCTTTTTATTTACCTAAAATTTCAAATCAAAGACCCAAAACTACACTTCAGTTTCTTTCATATATCAACAAGCGAATTATTCCATCTATGCAAGTTTTAATTTCGGCACTAAATACATTGCTGTTAGTAGCTTCAAAGCCATTATTTAATTCGATATAATTTCCTGCAGAAAACTTCTGGCTGGCAGAACCGCTTAGTTTTTCTTTAGATTTTATATATTCTATTGCTTGGGTATTTCCGTAAGAATCTAAGACTGGCGAATACGAAAGAGAGGACGGAACAAGCTTTAGTGAACGTGTTGCACTTGGGCTTCCTAAACAACCATTTTCCTTGCATTTAACACTATAGTTCAGCTGTGATAAACTGTAGTTTTCGGAGGCTTCAAAGGCGTTTAAATTGCGGCCGCTCACTCCAGCATCAGACCAGATATATTCACCATTGCAACCTGAACCCAAAAAAGAAATATTCCCATTATCGCAGCCAAGCGAATTTAATTTATTGCATTGCTCAAAAGAATAAAATTCGTAGTACCTATAATAATTGATTCCAGAATTATATATCCTTTGTCCGAATAAATGAAGACGTATTATTCAGAAAGACCTTTCCCCAAACTAGCTCTTCCTTATGAACATAATTAATCTCTTCATCACTAATCCCCTGAAAATCATAAGATAAGATGGCGTTTTCAAGGTTAAATTCCTCTATCTCTGGCAATAGCACTCCTATACTTTACCAAGACGTCCTCTTTGCAATTGTTAATTACGGGTTCCAATTTAAGCTCACAAGAGCATAGAAAGAACAAAATAAGAATCGTTAGTAAATACCCCATTAAAGGGTTCTAAATTTACAACCATTAAAAACAGCTACTCCATACACCCACCCATTTCTGCCAAGAATACAGCCTCACCACTACTAATAGCAGAGAAGCCGGGTTTTAGAGTTACCGAACGCCCGGCCTTGTAAGCAACCTTAGCGTTACCCGTGATTTTATTGGCTGCCAGAATAGTACCTATCGTGCTGCTTGCTTCTTTCAACACAATGCCTGAGCTATAATTATCCGCCATGCTTAGGGAAAGTGATTGCGGACATGGAGGGGGGCTGGGGGCTAAGGTAACTAAGTAATCTTCAACTTCACCATAAGTGAAATTTTCACAGGCAGATGGCACTGCATTGAATTTCATGCTAACACGCATTCTGGTATTACTTTGTATTATTCCTGAGGGGATAGTAAATGAACCAATAGCTGGCGTGTTTTGTGTAGGAGCTTGAGTCCAAACCTGCTCACCAGAATCGTCGAAGTCTCCATCTATATTATAGTCTATCCAAACGGAATAGCCTTCGGAATAAATAGTTCCGGTCCAGGTAGGTGTTACAGATATTGAATACGATTGACCTTGGGTTAGACTTGTAGAAATATGGGTAAAGTCAGAATAAAACTGGGGCCCAGAACTATTTTCTATGGTATTTAATTGTACTCTGCTTATATATTCATCACTATTATTAGAACTTGAAGAGTTACAGTAAATTAATTGTGTCGTCACAAAACTAACAGAACTGCTGTAGGGTGATGTTGAGTTGTCTCCACATTTACTTCTCACTTGAACATCGTAGGATGTTTCAGGAGTAAGTCCAGTTAGGTTAGCAGAGTTTGTTCCAACAGTCATTGTTTTCCATGATCCACCTAGTTCTCTGTAACGCAATTCGTAGGAAGCCTCAGGAACAGAGGTCCATGCAATGGTTGCTGCAGTACCAGAAAGAGTAGCTAAAGCTACATTTGCTGGCGTAGTTGCATTACATTCAACAGCCGTTCTGGGTAATCCAGTCATGATTAACGAATAGTTTTGACTTCCGGTTGTTAATAAACCTTTATGAGTAACTGTTACTGTATAAGTGCCGCTAGCATTTGTTACTTCTATACGCTCAAAAGGATCTACATCATTATCTCCTTTGCCATTGGTAGTTACTCCAGTTAGTTTCCAAGGGGTATAAATCGTACCGCCTTGAGAAACTCTTATGTCTAAGTCATTTACCAGTCTAGAAGTAGGTGAATTTGTAACTGTTGTAGCTGTTCCTGCTGGATCTGTCCAAGACAGTGATGCAACGAAGTCATTAATGCCATCAGAATCTACAGTGACTTGATAAGTTTGACCCGGAGACAATGTTAATTCACTAATTTGAGTTCCGTTCCCATTTTTACTTAATGTTTCTGCAGCACGTTTTGCATTTAATAACCCCCAACCGTAAACTGCATCTGGTCCATTTGGTCCAGCATCATCAGCGGTATGAAGTGCTAATCCTTTCAAAGTGGCTGCACGCATAAAATTTCCGTTTAAATTATTTGCGTGTTGCTGCAATATCAACAATGTGCCTGCAACATTAGGCGAGGCCATAGATGTTCCTGTGATACTTTGGTAATCAGTATCATTGCTTTCGAAAGTAGAATAAACCCCAGTTCCATTCCCTGTAATATCCGGTTTAATTCTGAAATCATCAGTAGGTCCTTCAGAACTACTACTATTAATCGAGACTGATATCAAATTACCTGCAGCATCAAGATTAGCATCTTGTGCATTAGCCACAACCATATTGTTTTTTGAAGTAGAATGCCCTGTTAATTTATCATATGCCGAATTACCTGCTAATGGACTGCCGTTATAATTAGTGTTACCGTCATTACCAGCTGCCACAACCATTAGGTAATAAGGTGCATTATACATTAAGTCATCCCAGTCTCTTGATCCTGTTATGTAAGCTCCGAAAAAATAATCAGGTACAAGATCTGCTCTAAAACCATAAGAATGGTTTGAAACTAACATCCCATTATTAGCTGCAGCTGTTGCTTCGGGTAAATCACTATTCCAATCATATCCTATTGCTTGAGCTTGTGGTGCCATCCCTTTGGCTGCAGATTGAACTCCCGAAGCAATAATTGTACCTGTAACGTGGGCTGAATGATAATGTAATGTAGATGAACCATCTCCAATAGAAAAGCGATTATTTCCTCCTGGACCATCGTATTCCTGATGAGTTGATCTTGCCAGGCCAGCGTCCCAAACATGTGCCACCATGTTTTGACCATCAAGAAACAAGCCTAGAGAACCTCCTAAGTTAAGATGGTCTGTTCTTGTTGAACTTGCAGCATCATAATTAGATGTTTCATAATAAATAGGAGAGCCATCGAGAGCTAAACGTTGTAATTCTGCATATTTGCCATTTTCTTCGATTATTATAGGCCAATTATTTACGTCAGCTGCTTGTAAAGCTGCTTGCTTTTCTTTTTGTGCCTTAGCATTAAATTGTTGTTGTAGTTCTTTAATTTTATTCACATTGTAAGAATTTGTAATTTTAGTTCTTTCTTGATCAGTTTGCCCATAACTGGCGGTAGAGAAAAGCGTAATCAAAATAATTATTCTTTTTAAGTAGTAAAGTCTATTCATTTTTTTATGGTTTATAAATGAAATAATATGTTAGATTTAATTGTTAGTTAAGGATACTAACTGTTTCTTGTCCACTCAGTAAACCTGCTCATTTCCCGCAAGCAAATAGTACCGTTTGTTTCGGTGAAGCTAGGCTATAATTCTACCGAATGCCCAGCATTATTTACGTACTGCGAACCAAGTGTGAAATTGCCTACTATAAAAATTCCACGCAGCGTCAAAATCCATATTATCTTCATCTCTTATGATGCCTGGATAACTTAAAATTACACCGCTCTCATAATTAACGTTAAGCACAAACTCCTCATTCCTCATAATAGAAAACAACGATCTTAAATTGCCCTGAGGGCCATTAAAAACAGCTTCTTGATAACCAGTGAATTTAACTTCCCCTATCAAAGTATCTCCTTTCAAAATACTGGTAAATATCCAAGTCGTTCCTACCAAGCCCTTAGTGTTTTGCTTTATTTCTTCTCCATAAATTACCCCTGTGGTTGTTTTTACAAATGGACGAATTGAATACTCTGTATCATTACTTAGATTTTCTAGAACCACCCCACCTGTTTTATTAGAAAAATACCTCGTAGAATCATCAATACTGGCTAAACTTGAGTAGTTTCTATTTGCAAAGCATATACCAAATTCCCTGTTACTTTCTTGCAAGTTTTCAAAATTATACTTCACCTCCAATTCATTATAATTGATGGTGCTTTCAACAATAGATGCAGATTGAATAATTTCAGGAACCACTTCTTCCTTTTCTGATTCAGGACAAGCTTGAAGAATAAAGGCAATAACTGGAAGGGATAATACTTTTAATAATTTCATATCATTTCGTTTTATTAGATGTAGTTTTTAAGAATTTAGAATAGTTAGATAACATAGCTTTTAACTCATTCACCTCTTTAGAGAGTACTGCTAGTCCTTTTAATTGCTCATTTTCTAGTTTCAAATCAGACGTTCTTTTTTCCAATGCTTTAATAGCCGCAAAACTTACCCCATCAAAATCAGCAGTATTAATCATAGTATCACAGCCTAAGACACCAATATCATCTTTGCCAAAATGATGATAAAAATACTTTTTTCATGATATTATAGTTTTTCGATTAACTTTTGTTAAAACACCCAATCTTCTCCTACTTACTTTTAGTTTACTTGCATTTTTCAGTAATACTTCTTTTTCCACTCCCTGCCCAAGTACACTTTTTACAAATTCAGGATTCAATAAATGTGATTTGTGATTCTTATAAACGAGCATAGTTGTTGTTCATGCCTTTCAAGAGTTAGGCTAGAAACCAACTTTCGGCCATTTCTCAAATGAAACTCTGTTTAGTTCACCACGCCCTTTAGAAAAACTATATCGCGGCTATCAGGGTATTTTATTTTTTGTGGTTTATTATCATGTGTCAAAGTTTGAATTTATTCATCCCTCATACAAGATGAAAATCACCCATTTCAATTAGGGTGTTTTTCCCGTATGTATAGAGAATTCAAATGAAGATATTTATGAATCGCTAGTCAATACCCCGTTCGGTGTATTTTTAACTTAGAGAAAAAAGTGGAGATGATGGAATATGTATTTTTGACAATCACCTAGAAGATGATTAATATTCTTTTCTATTAATTTAGCCAAATGAAAAAACTCCTAATACTCTTCATCGCAATAACCGCCTGCCAAACTCAAAAAAACACCAAACCAGAGCTAGATAAACTAGCTACGGAATATGTCAAACTTGGTTTGGAGATTGGGCAGCAAGATGCTGATTTTGTAGATGCTTATTATGGCTCAGATAGTTTAAAACCTGAGCCTGTGGAGTATGAAACATTTCCTAAAGATGAGTTTTTAGAAAAGATTACTTCGCTTCAAGACAACTTTAAAATCTATTTGAGTGCGGAGAAAGATAGCATCAATATCAAAAGAGCCAATTACATCAGTGCTCAGCTAAACGCTTATGCGGAAAGAGTTAGAATAGTTGGCGGTCAAACTTCTGACTTTGACACAGAATCCAAGGCTCTTTTTGGTGTAGAGGCTCCTCATTATGATACTGCTCACTTTGACGAATCTATTGATAAGTTAGATGCATTTTTAGATGGTTCGGGAAGCTTACAAGACAGATTTCAAAGTTTAGCTTCGCGTTTTATAATTCCAGTTGAAAAACTAGATACCGTGATGAAAGCTGCTATTGCGGAAGCTAGAAAAAGAACCCACAAGCACTACCCTATTCCTGCAAATGAGAACTTCAGCCTAGAATTTGTCACTGATAAAGCTTGGAGTGGTTATAATTGGTACCAAGGAAACTTCACTTCTTTGATTCAGATAAACACCGATTTCCCTATTTCCATAGAGCGTGTGATTGACGTAGGCAGTCACGAGTCCTACCCTGGGCATCATGTTTTTAATATGTTGCTAGAAGAAAACCTTTACAATGAACAAGGACTTATTGAAACCAGTATTTACCCCCTTTTTAGTCCACAATCTTTGATTGCCGAAGGCTCTGCCAATTATGGTATTGACGTGGCATTCCCTGGTGACGATAAAGTGAAATTTGCAAAAGAGGTTCTTTTGCCACTTGCTGGCTTAGATACCACAGGAATTACTAATTACTTTGCCGCCTTAGAACTTGTTGGCGAATTAAACTATGCTGGAAATGAAGTAGCCAGAGGCGTGCTCAATGGCACTATGACAGATGAGGAAGGAATAGACTATCTAATCAAATACGGCTTTTACAGTCCTGAAAAGGCCAAACAAAGAATAGCTTTCACAAAAAAATACCGTAGCTACGTAATCAACTATAACTACGGAAAAGACTTGGTCAAAAACTACATAGAAAGCAAGGGAGGAACGGCTGATAATCCGCAAAAAAGATGGGACTTATTTGGAGAATTATTGAGTAATCAGGTATTGCCTGTAGATTTAAAATAGACCAATTATTCGTACAAGCCATGCCGTAAAATAAACCACTATGGACTGAAAGTCCATAGTTTTGAGTCCAGACTGAAAGTCTGCCTATTCGACGATAAAATTAGTATTATTACTCTCATTTGGATTTCTATGATGATCCAAATACTCGTTAACCATTTCATCGGTAATATTTCCAGTACTCCAACAACCAAAGCCTATTGCCCAGAAATGGCGACCCCAGTAACGCTTCTTCAATTCAGGAAACTCCATTTGCAACTTCCTCGATGAACGTCCTTTTAGCAGTTTAACCAATTGACTTATCGACTGAGAGGGACGGTATTCCAGGTGCATGTGTACATGATCTTTTGAAACGACTCCCTTCAATATTTGAACTCCTTCTGCCTCACAAATCTGTATCAACAAGGTACGACAACGAAGCTTGATATCCCCACTTAGAACTGCATGGCGATATTTTGTTGACCACACTATGTGAACTGTAAGTCTGGAAATACTATGCCCGTTTGATCTTTGAAAATCCATATACCAAAATAGCACATTTTTAGAAGCTGAAAGCGAAATGCAATAAATTGCATAGTTTTAACTATTTCTGAGACCAATAAAACATTATGTTTTAAATAGTGTTTTTTTCATAATTGCTTTAAAATGCAATATGAAAACTAGCCATCTATTAAAGACAATCCTATTCTCAATATTTACTATTCAAATTGGTTTTGCCCAGTCTGTAATTTTAGATCCTTTAAATGGCATATTTGCAAAATCATATCAAGATTCGTTAGCTGGCACTAGAATAAATATAAAGTCTAAGTTGTATAACGAGGAAATAAGTTTTTATTTATCTGGGCGTAAAGTTGCTAATTTCAAGGATAATACATTTCAATTAAATTCAAATGGAAATGACATTTTTATTGGAGATTCTGTTGGACTAAATGATGATGGCTCTTTCCATTATAATGTAGCCATGGGCTATCACGCTTTTAAAACAAACACCACTGGTCGTGGCAATGTTGGAATAGGAAGAAGTTCTCTCGAAAAAAATGAATCGGGTTCGCATAACGTATCAATAGGTGCACTTAGTCTCTCGGCAAACGAAAATGGTGCTAATAATACATCAATAGGCTCTCACTCAATGTTCAAAAATACAACAGGTTATTATAACACTTCAGTAGGTAGTGAATCATTATATCATAACGTAAGCGGTGAAAGCAATACCGCCATGGGAAACTTTTCAATGTTTTCCAATTCTTCGGGTAGCGTAAATACTGCAATTGGAATGCGTTCATTATTAAAACTTAAGTCCGGTAGTCGTAATGTTGCTTTAGGATATGATGCAGGTCGATTAGACACATTAGGAAATAACAACGTTTATATCGGTGCGGAGTCAGGGAGCTCTTCGAACCTTTCTGATAGATTTTCACGGGACGGTAGTATTTTTATCGGTAACAGCTCGGGAGCCCTTGAAATAAGAAGCAACCGACTCTACATAGAAAACTCAAGTTCAAAAACACCTCTTATCTATGGAAATTTTGAAGATGATAGCCTAAAAGTAAACGGAAATCTAGAAGTAACTGAAAATGTAAATACTACTGGCTTCACCCAACTAGGTGATGAATCCCCTGCTATAAAGCTTAAAACCATAATAGCCACTTCTCCTGTTACCGAAGGTGGTACTGAAAGTATAGCCCATGGTCTTACGGCAGCTCAAATTATCAATGTATCCGTTTATATAAATAACAGTTCTACTAATTTCATTCCACCTAATTATCATGGTGGACCAGATTACGAATATGATTACTACTTTAACAACACAAGCGTAGTCATAAAAACCATGGCTGCAAACTCCGCCAATGTATTAAACAAACCCCTCAAAATATTAATTACTTATACCGAGTAGTTTGAAGAGAGTAGATATTTTGTTTAAATAAATTTAACTTTTGTTAAACTATTTAGATTTTTAGGGTGTTTCTATAATAAACCTCAGAAACATGGCAAAAACTAAAAAATCTATCATTGACCTTTATATGAACTGGACGCTTGAGCATGGCTCAGCACCTGAAAACATATACCTTTTTTGTAAAGAAAATAAAATGGAGGAATCGGACTTTTATGCCGAATATGCCTCCTTTAAGGCAGTAGAGAAAGCTGTTTTTTCAGCCTTCTTTCAGAAAACCTTAGAAATGCTTCATGCGAATGAGGCCTATCAAACCTACGCTCCTAAAGAGCGACTTCTAAGTTTCTACTTTACATTCTTTGAACTACTCACAGCAAACAGAAGCTACGTGCTTCAGTCATTGCCAAATTCGGCCGTAGAGTTTGACAAACTAAGTAAACTGCAAGATTTAAGAATTCACTTTAAGGCTTACGCCAAAGAGATTTTTACGGAATACATCAGCACTGATGTGAAACGTTTGGAAAAAATAAAATCTACTACATTTCAGGAAGCATCATGGGCTCAGTTATTGTTTATCATGCGTTTTTGGGTGAAAGATGAATCCCCAAGCTTTGAGAAAACAGACATTTTCATAGAAAAAGCCATCAACGCCACTTTCGAGTTGGCAGATAATCCTCCTTTAAAATCAGTCATAGACTTAGGCAAATTTCTTTACAAAGAAGCCATCTCATAAATTATGAAAACCATTGACAGTATTCCCACGGGGAAAATAAGTAGAGCAGCTAAACTAGTTAAAACAGGAGTAAAAGTTGGTGGTAATTACCTTAAGTACTACGGCAATAAACTTGTTGACCCTGAATTAGATAAAGAAGCTTTAAACGCTAGTAATGCGGAAGACATTTACGATGGCTTAAAGGATTTGAAAGGTAGTGCACTTAAAGCCGCTCAAATGCTGAGTATGGAGAAAAACCTTCTGCCAAGTGCCTATGTAGAAAAATTCTCCTTATCGCAGTTTAGCGTTCCTCCCCTTTCAGCACCATTAGTTAGAAAAACTTTCAGAAAGTACTTTGGTAAAAACCCTGAAGAAATATTTGATGAATTTTCAGAAAACTCGGTCAATGCCGCTAGTATAGGGCAAGTGCACAAAGCGGTTAAAGACGGAAAGAAGTTAGCCGTAAAAATTCAATATCCTGGCGTGGCAGATAGCATTTCATCTGATTTGGCCCTAGTCAAACCTATAGCCGTAAGAATGTTTAACCTTAAAGGAGCCGACTCTGAAAAGTATTTTAAAGAGGTGGAAACCAAACTAGAAGAAGAAACAGATTACTTATTAGAGCTAAAACAAAGTGAAGAGGTAGCCAAGGCATGCGGGCATATCCCCAACTTAAATTTCCCCCGTTATTATGAGCAATACTCGACCGACAGAATATTGACCATGGACTGGATGGATGGCCTTCACTTGTCTGAGTTTACCAAAGTCAATAAAGACGTCACCCTTGCCAATAAAATTGGGCAAGCCTTATGGGATTTTTACATGTTTCAGATTCATGAATTGCGTAAAGTCCATGCCGACCCACATCCGGGTAATTTTTTAATAAACGATAAAGGAGAGCTAACCGCCATTGATTTTGGCTGTATGAAGACCATTCCAGAGGAGTTTTATACGCCCTACTTTAAACTTGCTAAGCCAGAAAATATTCATAATACTGACTTATTTAACAAGAGTTTACGTGAACTTGAAATTATACGTGAAGATGATTCTCCCGAAGAAGCGGCCTACTTTTCAGAACTATTTAGCGAACTTCTTGGGCTATTCACAAAACCATTTAACCAAGAGACTTTTGATTTTTCAGACAAAACTTTCTTTGACCAAATAGCCGCTCTAGGTCAAAAATATGCCAAAAGTACAGAGCTAAGAAAAATGAACGGAAACCGAGGAAGCAAACACTTCTTATATATCAATAGAACATTCTTTGGTCTATATAGCTTACTGCACGACCTTGGTTCTAAAGTAGAAATTAATGCCTACAAACTTGTCACTGCATGAAACACATAAATAAGTCTGAATTTGAAGCATACGAGCGGCTGTACAAAATCAATTTACTAAACTCCTGCTCTGGTTTCAAATCAGCTAACCTTATAGGAACCCGCTCTTTGGAAGGTATTGATAATGTAGCCATTTTCTCCTCGGTAACTCATCTCGGTTCTTCTCCGGCACTTTTAGGTTTTATCATGAGGCCTACCACTGTGCCACGAAACACCTTAGAAAACATTATGGACACGGGTTTTTACACTATAAACCATGTTAGCACCTCCATTTTGGAGCAAGCCCACCAAACCTCCGCGAAATACGCCAAAGAAGTTTCTGAGTTTAAAGAAACAGGTTTAAACCCAATTATTCGAAACGGCTTTCATGCTCCTTTTGTGAAAGAATCTCCTGTACAAATGGCAATGAAATTTGTGGAAGAGGTGCCCATTAAAAGGAATGGTACCATTTTAGTCATTGGAGAAATCCTTGACATCTACTTTGAGGATGAAATACTAGAAAATGATGGTTTCTTAAATTTGAGTGCTGCGGGGGTATTAGCTATTAACGGATTAGATGCGTACTGCCAGCCATCGCTGATACAACGTCAAAGCTACGCTAGACCTTAATGCTTATCGCTTAGACTAAACACTGTAGATAAGTACTTTACCACAATGTCCACTACCCGTAAATAGCTAAAAATCAAGCTTTCCATATATATAAGTAGTCAAAATTTACTGTTTGGTCGCTTGATAAGGACAATATCGGCTCTTACACTTTCAATATTTCTTTATGTATTAAGCCAATAGCAATTGATGTTTTTTGGTCAGTTATTTGTTACCAACATTTATATAATTCTTAAGTAAACTTAATTGTTTCGCTTATTTGTCAGGTTAAAATTTAATAAACATCTACTAATAAAACACCTTTTGAATCACCCCCTATTCAGTTGAATAAGGGGTATTTTTTTGTTCAGTAAAATGAGCCTTTAAAGTGGCCTTGTAGATTCAATAAAAAAGACACAGTTATATCCGAAAAGCAAACCTATATATACTCAAAAATTAAAGACGTCCAAAATATGGGCTAAGCACTTCGTTTAGACCATTTTTGGAGTAGATTTTGCAATAAACAAGTTATAATCTATTACACGATTTGAATTTTACAAACTTTACGCTCGCTCTTTAATTAGAGATTAGGTCCATACACTTTTAAAATCTTCACTCAGCAAATGCTCTCTTGACATTATGTCAAGGGAGTTTTTTGTTTTACCACCAAAGGTTTTCCCCTTGATTTAGATTTCCTACATCTACCCATTCATAGTTTTTATCCAAAAACTAATTAGAATTTGAACATTTTAAGCTTTCTAAGAAGCAATCTTGCGAGACAACTTGTAAATTGGTTTATCAACCCATTCCAAGACAGTTTCACCCTATGAAATTCAATTTAATTGCCACCTTTCTGGCAACATTTCTTCTATTTGGCATGAAGAGTTCAGAGGAGCCTTCACTACCAAAAAGCCCTGAAGAAGAAAAAGCTTCATTCGAATTGGCCGAAGGCTTTAATATTGAGCTTGCTGCTGCAGAACCATTGGTAGAAGACCCTGTCCTTATAAATTTTGATGAAAAAGGAAGAATGTGGGTGGTGGAGATGCGAGCCTACATGCCAAACATTGACGGAACGGGAGAAGAAGAACCTATTGGGAGAGTTTCCTATTTAGAAGATGTAGATGGTGATGGCGAATTTGACAAAAGAACTACGTACGCCGATGGTTTGGTATTGCCCCGTGCTCTATACTTCTATCAAGACGGCGTATTGATTGCTGAAAACATTCCCCTTTGGTTTTATGAAGATACCAATGGTGATGGAAAAGGAGATAAAAGAACTTTGGTAGACAGCACCTACGGTGGCAATGGCCTTCCAGAACACTCTGCAAACGGGCTTTTACTTGGATTGGATAATTGGCTTTATAATGCCAAATCAAAATATAGGTATAAACGAGATGGTGACAAATGGATAAAAGAAGAAACAGAATTTAGAGGGCAGTGGGGAATAGCGAAAGATGATTTCGGGAAATTATATTACAACTATAACTGGTCGCAACTACACGCCGACCTCGTGCCACCAAACTACTTTAATAGAAACCCAAACTATGAAAGTTCTTCTGGAATTGACCAAGGATTGGCCGTAGATAGAAGTATTTATCCTATCCACCCTACGCCTGCGGTAAACAGAGGTTATATACCTGGTGTACTTGACGAAGACAAAAAATTGATGGAATTCACCTCCGCCTGTGCACCTTTTGTGAGTCGAGATAAAGAGTATTATCAAAGTGATTTCTATGGAAATGTATTGGTTTGCGAACCTGCCGGAAACCTTGTCAAAAGAAATATCATCACCGAAAATGGCAACTATTTAAATGCGGACATAGCCTATGACAAAAAAGAATTCCTAGCCTCTTCTGATGATAGATTCAGGCCTTCTTATATAACTTCTGGGCCTGATGGAGCCATTTATTTGGTAGATATGTACAGAGGTATTAGTCAACACAAGGCTTACATGACGGAATATTTGCGTGAGCAAACACTCAACAAAGGACTAGAAAAGACTATTCATCTAGGAAGAATATGGAAAATAACACCAGATGGTTTTAAAAGTCCTACTAAACCTACGGAAGATTTAGGCACACTAAGCAGTGAAAAATTAGTGGCCTATTTAGGTCATCCTCTAAGCTGGTATAGAGACAATAGTCAGCGATTATTACTGCAACAAAACAGAACAGATGCTAAGAAGTCGCTAGTCAAATTAGCTAAAAAAGGAGACGTCTCTGCTCGTATAGCCGCTCTCTGGATTTTAGAAGGACTTGATATACTAGATACAGAGTTATGTCTAGCACTTTTAACCGACAAAGAACCAAAAGTACAAGCGAATGCCCTTCGTATTTTAGAACCAGCTGCCTTAGAACACCCAAAAATCAGAGCTTCTATTCAAAAGATATTGCGTAGTGTAGATACCGAAAACAACATACTCGCTCTCCAGGTATTACTCTCTTCCACTTCATTTGATGAAAGCTTTGCCATCAAAACTATTAGTCATGTTTTGGCTCAAAACGGCTCTGACTTACTTTTAAGAGACGCCGCTCTGACTGCTCTCAATAATAGAGAATTTGCCCTGATTAAATATATCAATAGCGACCCTGAATGGGATGAGGTATTAGATTTCAAGCAAATTATACTAGAACAGCTTTCTGGCATTTTGGTCAAAAGAAAGGATTCTAAAGAACTTGCTGCCTTTTTTGAATTAATGCAAGGTGTAGACGGTTGGCAAAAAGATGCTTTTCTTATGGGTGCTTCTTTACAAGCCCTCAGTACTGAAAGCAAGCCCATTGCCTTAGAAGAAATGCCTGAAATATTTAAGCAGGATAAACTAAGTACCATCAAAAACTTAAAACGAGGATTTAAATGGCCTGGTAAAGTCATGGCTAAAACAGAAGAAACCGACCGCATTAAACTTGATGCCGACGGCATGAAACAGTTTGTGGCAGGAAGACAAACGTTCCTTACCTACTGTGCCGGCTGTCATGGTTCTGATGGTGGTGGCATGAAACGTTTTGCTCCGCCACTGGCAGGCTCCGAATGGGTAACTGGCAATCCAGAACGATTAGCACTGATTCTCTTACACGGTATTGAAGGTGCTATAACCGTAAAAGGTAAGGTATACGACACACCAGACATTTTACCCGTGATGCCTTCACATGCCAGTTTACCCGGACAAGATATGGCAAACGTCATGACCTATATCAGAAACGAATGGGGACATTCTTCAGAACCTGTGTCTCCTAGAACTGTAGGTATACTAAGATTAACCAGCCAAGGCAAAGTGGTACCATGGACACCCGAAGAACTCAATGCTAAAATGGCTGAAAAACCCTAAATATTCAACCCTATAACTTACAAACATGAAGACATCTCTTAACCGCCGTTCCTTTATCAAAAGCACTGCTCTAGCAGCCACCGCCACTGCATTACCTACCTTAAGCTCCTATAATGTAGCACCCAATCTTGTAGGAATTTCAGTAGCATCTTACCATTTAAGATTTAGAGATGGCGGAAGCACCGCACATCCTACTTGGAACGGAGCTTTGCCAATGACTAAACACCTCAGCGGATTAGGTGTAGGTGGTGGTCAAATAGGCGTAAGAAACTGGGATGCCAATTATATCAAGCAAATTAGAGATTTGAAAGAATCTTCTGGCATGTGGCTAGAGGGGCAAATAAGAATGCCAAAAACAGAAAGCGATTTGGCAGCTTTTGAAACCAACGTAAAAGCTGCAAAAGAAGCGGGCATAGAAATAGTAAGGGTAGCATGTTTAAGCGGAAGAAGGTATGTCAATTTTAAAACACTAGAAGACTGGCAGGCCTTCAAAAAAGCATCATTGAAGTCAATCAGACTAGCTGAACCAGTGATGAGAAGGCATAAAATGAAACTAGCCATAGAAAATCATAAAGACTGGACGGCAGATGAATTGGTCCAAATACTGAAAGACTATGACAGCGAGTACCTTGGCTGTAATTTAGATACGGGTAATAACATTTCGTTTATGGAAAACCCTTATGACGTGGTTGAAAAACTAGCTCCTTACACCATGACTACTCACTTTAAAGACATGGGTATAGAAGAGTATGAAGACGGTTTCTTACTCTCAGAAGTCCCTTTTGGTACGGGTTTCTTAGATTTAAATAAAATGGCAATGACCATCAGAAAACATAACCCTAGCGTTAAATTTAACCTAGAAATGATGACCAGAGACCCATTACCAATTCCTTTTTTAACCGACAAATATTGGGCTACCTTTGGTAAAACCACAGGTAAAGATGTGGCTAAAAGCATTAAACTTCTTAAAGAAAACTATAATGACAAACCATTGACCAGAACAACTGGCAAAACTTTTCATGAACAGTTGGCTTTAGAAGAAACCAATCAAATAGCCTGTTTAGACTTTGCTAGAAAAGAGCTAGGTCTTATGTAAGAAATCAATTCTGTCCGACAATCGGGCAACAGTAAAATTTTATAACACTCAAAACAGAAATACTTGTGAGCAACTCTAGCGAAAAACTACCTGGAATGAAACTTTTTGACCTAACTGGCAGAGCCGCCATTATAACTGGTGGCTCCAAGGGCTTAGGTTTGGCTATGGCAGAAGGCATAGCCGCAGCAGGCGGAAACGTCCTTTTAGTATCAAGAACTCAAGCAGAATGTGATACCGCTGCAGATAAAATCAAAAAGCTTTACGGCACAGGTGCCATTGGCTTTGCGGCTGATGTTACCAAACAAGCCGACATGGAAAACATGGCAGCCCTTTGTTTAAAAGAGTTTGGTAGTGTCGATATTCTTATAAACTCTGCTGGTATCAACATAAGAGGAGCGATTGACGAACTTAGCCTTGATGATTTCACCAAGGTGATGGACATTAACGTGACAGGAACTTGGCTTGCCAGCAAAGCCGTTACACCCATCATGAAGAAACAGAAGAAGGGCAAAATCATCAATTTGGCAAGTACACTTGGCTTAGTTGGCTTAGCTAACAGAACGCCTTATACAGCCTCAAAAGGTGCCGTAGTAAACATGACAAAGGCTTTAGCATTAGAATTAGCTCTTGACAACATTAATGTAAACGCCATCTGTCCTGGACCATTTTTGACAGAAATGAATGAGCCTATAAAAAATACAGAAGAGGGTAAAAAGTTTATCGTAGGTGCCACGGCAGTAGGCCGTTGGGGCATTTTAGCCGAAATTCAGGGTGTTGCCATGTTTTTGGCATCAGATGCTTCTAACTACATGATGGGCTCTTGCCTATTAGTAGATGGTGGCTGGGTGGCTAGGTAATAAAAAAACAGGAAAGCCGCTATCGAGACAGCGGCTTTTCCACTTTACTTTGAAAACATAGCCTTATTAAAAGCCTTAGAGCCATCTTTAGGAACTGAAAGACTTTTCCAGTCTGCCCCTTTTATCATTCTTCCTATATACATTATTTGACCTACGTGCGAGGAGTAATGCCCTAGCTGCCTCATAAAAGCATCTGCCACAGAATGCTCTTCCCTTCTAATGTATATTGGTGTATTTATATTCTCTTCTGTCACAGTATCTAAAGCTTCAAATAGGCAAGCCCAACCTGCTTCCCACTGACGAAGCATTTCTTCTTTATTGGCATAATCTCCTTCAAACTCACCATCTCTATCTCGCCAATCTTTCTCTCCATCCGTATTCAAAAAATCAGTCCAGCGAGAAAGCATATTGCCATGCATGTGTTTCACTATAATGGCTAAAGAATTACTTTCTTCATTATATTTCCATGAAATATCTTCATCCGAAATTTGAGCAAACGTTCTATCGCCTAGTCCTTTATAATTTTCAAATTGTTTTCTAAAAAGCTTTATAATTTCCATATCTATTAAGCAGGTATTATCAAATTAGCGTCAAATCGCTGGTTAAATTTTTCAATAAAGTATTTTGACAACAGTGGAGACTCCTTCTCTATATTCTGATGTACAAAGAAGTAAAGTTGCTCCATGCCTTGAGCTTTCCATTCGGCTATTCTATCTAACCAATCATCTAGCCTTGGGTAGTCGGAGGCATGATTCGCTCCTACGTACCTTATAAAAGCCGTTGGTGTGGTCATTCGCATATGCATCAAATCTCTTCTGCCCGCGGTGTCAGTCAAAATATTTGTCACATTATTTTCTTCAAACAGGCTATAAACCTCATTGGCCACAGCAGCATCTTGAAACCAATCGGTGTTTCTTAATTCTATAGCTAAAGGAATATCGGCCGACCAGCCATTGACAAATTTAACCAACCTATCCATATTAGCTGGTTTAAAATTATCATGTACTTGAAGAAAAGTCATTCCAAGTTTATCATCAAAAGCTCTAGCCGTTTCGGCAAACTCCCCTACCGGAATAGTTACATCATTAAGTCTTTTAATATGACTGATGTAACGTGGCACTTTTGGAAAAAACTTAAAACCCTCCGGTGTTTTATCGTACCAAGTTTTAGCTTGAGCAGGAGCGTAATTATTATAAAAAGTAGCGTTAAGCTCTATGGAATTAAACTGGGTCGAATAATACGTCAGTTCATCTTTTGTTCCTCTCGGATAAAAACCTTTTAAATCTCCTCTATTCCATTTGGCACAGCCTACATAAGTTTCAAGAGGCTTTTTGCCACTTTTAAAAACCCTTAAAGTTTCTGGGTGGTCTTCTGGCAATGTAAAATCTATTAGTTCGGGATTAGGTACTCCTCCAAATTTCATATCGTTCGTTTGTTATTATGCTTCAATTTAACGCTTCAAAATCTTCTTAAAAAGTCTTTAGTTGTTTTCTCTAATCATGATGCAATGCGGAATCCCATCTTCCATATAATCTTCTCCTATTTCCTTAAAACCTAAAGCCCCGTAAAACTTAGTCAAATGCTTTTGAGCTCCTATTTTGATAGGGTGTTCACCATAAATTTCAATACATTTTTCAATTGATTTTTGCATCAAATCGCCACCAAAACCATATTTCCTAAATTCTGGATGTGTAATAACCCTCCCAATGGCCGTGAAGCCATCAAAATATTCATTCAAGCCAAACAAACGTGTGTATGCCAAAAGCTTTCCATCCTCATTTTTTCCCAAAATGTGGAATGCCTTTTGGTCTTTAAAGTCTATATCTTGATAAACACAGTTTTGCTCTACCACAAAAACCTCGGAGCGTAGTGCTAAGATTTCATAAAGCTCATTTAAAGCTAATTCACTAAACTTCAAGCACTTCCAATTCATCGTAATATTTTTTCTATTCGTCATCTAAATTTTATCTTTGCTCATTTTGAGATCATACCCTAGTATTCCTAACTTGCGGGCATAGTCGAAAAAAAAGTTATAAAAAATGCTTACTTAATTATAACACTTTGGCATGGCTATTGCCTTAAATAAACCAAGTTAGAACTGATTATTCTAATGGTTAAAATTTACAAAAAAATGCCGCATGTAAACTGATTACTTACTGCGGCTTTTTTTATGTCCTACCTAATCGTTAGCGGCTTCTTCGGCCAGTGCATCTTTCAGACTTGAGTTAATTTCAAAACCAAAAATCAGAATTACCGCAATTAGGTATATCCATACCATCATCCCTATCAGTGTACCAATAGAGCCATACAGCCTGTTGTAAGAATTGAAATTAACTAAGTAGTACGAGAAGCCATTAGTGGCCAAAATGCACAGTATAGAGGCTAGCATGGCTCCTATATTAAAAAAGCTCATTCTTTTGTTTCTCCCTGGAGCAAAATAATAGATACTACCAATACCTAAAAAGAAGATAATAAAAATGGAAACATACCTCAGAAGCTGAATCATATAGTAGGTAAAATCTTCGCTCATAAAACCTATCTCAAACAAATAAGCAATTGAAAACTTCCCTACAATCAAAACCACTATGGCCGATATCATAACCAAAACCAACAAAAAAGTAAGGAAAAGTGCTACCAGTCTACCTTGAACAAAATTCCTTTTATCATCTTTTTCTAAAGAAATATTGAAGGCCCTAATAAGTGCCATCATTCCATTGGTGGCCGCATAAAGAGCAAACAAAAAACCAAAAGAAAGTACATCAACACGCCTACGGCTAATAATATCTTGAATAGTATTGGCGGCGGTGCTATAAATTCCTCTTGGTAAAATATTAGCCAAGAAGTCCATTATCTGCACATCCAAGTTATCTATAGGGATATAGGGAATGAGCGTAAACAAAAAGATAACGGCAGGAAAAATGGCTAAAAGCAACGAAAAGGAGACAGCTGCAGCCCTTTGGTCAATATCAAACGTGATGATTTTTTGCCAAAGAATAGTTAAAACCAAATAAAGTGAAACCGTTGTATTCCAGAGATATATGCTTTTCAAAAACTTTCGAAGTTTCTTAACTAAGGCTATATCTTTTAAACTATTCATGCAGTTTTAAAGAAAGGTGCTAATGCTATTTCAATGTTTTCTGGACAGGCCATTATCCTATCGGTAGCTGTATTGACAAAAACCAGTGTGGTTTCGCCTAAATGTATTCGTTCCTCTTGCTCGTTATAAATTTCATAATTGAAAACTATTCTCGCTTTAGGTATTTTATTCAAAATCACCCTAATAGTAATCATTTCATCATATTTGGCAGGAGATATAAACTTAGAGTTGTTTTCATACACAGGCATAATAAAACCTTGGTCTTCAAAATCTTTATACCGCACGCCCAAACTTCTAAGAGCCTCTACCCTACCTATTTCATAGAGTCTTGCATAATGCCCATAGTACATGTAACCCATTTGGTCTACATCGGCATAGCGTACTCTATATTTATAATCGAAACTAAACATTAACGAATTCCTCTTTTGTTCATAGCATTATGAAACTTTCTAGCATTGGCGTTATGCTCAGAAAGTGTTGTAGCAAAATTATGATAGCCAGAAAAATCTTCTTTTGCACAGAAATATATATAACTATGCTTACCATAATTTAACACCGCGTCTATCGCCTTTTTCTCAGGCAAGGCAATAGGGCCCGGTGGCAACCCCTGAATCTTATAAGTGTTATAAGGAGAATCTACCTTCAGGTGTACATTCAAAATCCTTTTCAAAGCAAAATCGCCTACCGCAAATTTGACCGTAGGGTCAGCCTGCAATGGTATCCCTTGTTTAATTCTATTGACATAAACACCAGCTACCGTTGGCTGCTCGTCAGACTTATTGGTTTCACTCTGCACTATACTCGCCATAATACCTACTTTAATAGGCGACATGCTGGTAACCTTAGCTTTTGCCAATCTTTCAGCATTCCAAAACGTTTTGTATTCGTACTTCATTCTGTCTAAAAACTCGTCTTCGCTGAGGGTCCACCACATGAAATAAGTGTCTGGCAAAAACATACACATAATATTATCTGTAGTAAAGCCGTACTTTTCACACACTTCAGGGTCATTAAGCTTTGCCAATAGAACCTTCTTATCAATAGACAAATTTTGAGCCAGCCTTTCAGCCAAATCTTCCTTAAGTCTTATGTTATTGAAGGTCAATTTAACCTCATCTTGGTCGCCCGACCTAAGCTTAGAAAGGATGGTTTTATTCCCCGCATTAGGAGGAATCTCATACCTTCCTGGCTTTACTAAGTCTCTGTATTTCATGAATTTACTCAAAAAACCAAAGCTTATCTGGTCATGAATTAGGTTTTGCTTATTCAAACTGTCTAAAACCGTTTGATAAGTAGCACCTTTCGGTATCAAAAGAACAGCACTTTTTTCGGCATCCAAATTAAGATTAGGGCTCTTAATAACTTGCCAAAAATAGAAAGAGAACGTGGCTGCCAAACTGGTTACTATCACCAGTAAATAGGCCAAAAGCTTTTGTTTTTTAAACATTTAATATCTCAATTATTTCATTAATACCTAGACTTTTCTGCTCACCAGAAGCCATATCTTTTAAACTATATTTTCCAGATTTTATTTCTTCAGAGCCAATGGCCAATACATAGGCTATACCTTTCTTATTGGCATAGTCAAACTGTTTTTTCATTTTGGCACTAGTCGGATACAACTCCGCAGCAATATCAGCATCTCTCAACTTTTTCAAGATAGGCAAACAGGCTCGCTGCGACTCCTCATCAAAGTTAGTTAAAAGTACTTTAGTGCTTTCTGTGGCATCTTCTGGAAACAATGCTAACTCGTCTAATACGTCGTATATTCTATCTACACCAAAAGAAATTCCAACACCCGATAATCCAGATACGCCAAAAGTACCAGTTAGATCATCATACCTTCCGCCACCTGAAATACTACCCATTTTCACTCCAATGGCCTGCACTTCAAAAATAGCTCCTGTGTAATAGCTCAAACCTCTGGCTAAAGTAAAGTCAAGTTTAACGTGGGTGTCTTCCAAACCAAAGTCATTAACCATACCTAAAACTTCTTCTAACTCCGCAATTCCTTTAAGACCAATTTCCGTTTCAGAAAGCCAACCTTTCAAAGCCGCTAAAGCTTCCATGTTTCCTTCAGGAAGTTCGAAAAGTGTTTGAAGGGAAGTAATGCTTTCTGCAGAAAAACCTCGCTCTACCAGCTCTTCTTCTACTTTCTCTTTTCCTATTTTATCTAATTTATCAATAGCTACGCACAGTTCACCTTCTCTTCCGGCTGCACCTATCGCTTCTGTTATGCCAGTAAGAATCTTTCTATTATTTACCTTGATGGCAAAATCAGGTAATTTTAGTTTTTGAAAAGCCTCATTCAGCATCAGGATAATCTCGGCCTCGCATAATAAAGAGTCTGTACCCACCACATCAGCATCACACTGATAAAACTCTCTATACCTTCCACGCTGTGGTCTGTCTGCACGCCATACTGGCTGCACCTGAAACCTTTTAAACGGCATGGCCAAATCGTGACGATTCATGGCCACAAAACGAGCAAAAGGCACGGTCAAATCATACCTCAAGCCTTTCTCTGCTACTTTTGAGAGCATGGCTGGTGCACCATTATCAAAATCTTCTTGCTTTAGCTTTTTAGCAAAATCTCCTGAATTCAAAATCTTAAAAAGAAGTTTATCTCCTTCTTCTCCATACTTACCCATCAGCACTGATAGGTTTTCTACAGCAGGAGTTTCGAGTGACAAAAAGCCGAACTTCTTAAATACATGCTTAATGGTATCGAGTATATAAGTACGTTTTGCCATTATTTCAGGCCCAAAATCGCGTGTACCTCTAGCTAAACTTGGTTTTGACATAAATTTTAAATGTTTCCTGCCACAAAAGTAAGCTTATTCTAGATTTTTCATTGATAATTATAAACAGAATAACTACCTTTGCACCCTCGTTTGAGATAACCGAAGAACTAGATTTAAATATTTATACAATGGCAGTTACAAGATTAAAGAGAAAAGGACTAAGAAACAGAGCTATCGCAAACAACAAGCAAGCTACTATCAAACGTCTTACGCAAAAGCCTCAAATTGAAAAAGTAGACGTAGAAGAGCTTAAAGCTTCTTTCGCGAAATAATTTCTTTTTGCATTCTAAATGCATAGGTCTCAATCTTATAAGAAAGGTTGAGACTTTTTTGGTTTCTACCAATCCCAGGAGAGTTACAATAAATAAAAAAAAAGTCCTAACCGCGGAGCAATTAGGACTTCAGTAAAATCTATTAAAGGTTAAACTAACCTTTAACTGGTGGCTTAGGCCTTCTTGGCCCTTTTCTGTTTCCGCCTCCATTAAAATTCCTGTTACGCTTTGCTATCCTGATAGCGTCTAGCTGAGATTCGTATCTTAAGCCACGGCTAAAAAACCATAGCCCGCCTAATAAAGCCAAAAGACCTAAACCTCCGTGTAACTGATGCTCCCAGTGGTGTAACATCTCTGCTCCAGAAATAGCTAAAGCAAAGGCACCCGCAGCTATTAGGACAAAACCGATAACCACATTCATTTTAAATTTTTGACTCAATAAGAGTTTCTGATACCAATTCTTGTCTTCATTCCTTTTATAAGGCTTATTTTTTGAAGAATTATCGGCTTTCTTGTCTTCCATTTTTTTTGCTGTTTACTTAATTCTATTTTTGACCACAAATAGCACTGGTCAAAGATTTAGATGAAAAATATTATTAGTTTCCTTATTCGTTTCGTTCCACGTAAGTACTTACAATTATTTAGCCATATTCCATTAAAGATATATGCTGGCTTTATGAAAGGAGATGCAGTGGAATGCACGGTTTGCAATGGCAAATTTAAGAAATTTTTACCTTATGGTAGATTAGAGCCTAGAGAGAACGCTCTTTGCCCTTCTTGTCTCTCTTTAGAAAGGCACAGACTCATGTACCTCTACCTAAGAAAGAAAACTAACTTTTTTGAACAAAAACTAAGCGTACTTCATATAGCTCCGGAATATTGTTTCATTGACCGTTTTGAGGAACTCCCTAATTTGGAATACCTTACTGCCGATATTGAATCACCACTGGCGAAGGTCAAAATGGATATTGAGAAAATTCAATATCCTGACAATTCCTTTGATGTCATTTTTTGCAATCACGTTTTAGAGCATGTAGAGCATTTTGATGTAGCTACTGCAGAATTATACAGGGTTTTGAAGCTGGGAGGCTGGGCCATTATGCAGTCGCCGCAAGACATGCAGATGGAGCACACTTTAGAAGACCCTACCATCACAGACCCTAGAGAAAGGGAACGTGTCTTTAAACAGTCTGACCATCTCCGATTATTTGGAAGAGATTATGGTAAAGAACTTGCCAAGGCTGGTTTTAAAGTAACCGAGGATAATTTCGTCAACAAACTACCTCCAGAGCAAGCAAAACGATTTGCTCTCCCTATGGAGGAAATAATATACTTCAGTCAAAAATGAAAAGATTCGAAAACAAAAAAGTTTTAATTACAGGTGGAAATGGAGGAATAGGCTTAGAAGCCGCAAGTAAATTTATAGCAGAAGGAGCCCAAGTGGTGGTCTTTGATATAGCCGAGCAAAAATCTGCCGAGCTAGAAAAAATCAAAGGCGATGTACATTATATACAATGTGATGTATCAAAATCTGCCAATGTCAAAGCCGCTTTTGAAAAAGCCATAGCTACAGTTGAAAAAATTGACATCCTTATTAACAATGCCGGTATTCTTGGCCCAAGGGTCAAAACTGAACATTACCCAGAAGAAGACTTTGACCTTGTAATTGACGTCAACGTAAAAGGTGTTTTCTACTGCATGAAAGAAGCCATCTCTATTTTTAAAAGGATAGGCGGTGGCGTTATTGTCAATACTGCATCTGTGGCAGGCAAAATAGGCATGTCTCGTCACTTAGCCTACTCGGCCAGCAAACATGCGGTTATAGGTATGACCAAGTCAGCCGCTGTAGAATACGCCAAACAGAATATACGAATAAACGCGGTTTGCCCAGGATTTACAGAAACCTCAATGTTAGCCACTATCAATGAAGAGCCAGAATACAAGCAGGCACTCCGCCAAGCTACACCTATGAAACGCTTTGGAAAACCTCAGGAAATAGCAACTGCTATTCTTTTCTTAGCATCTGACGAATCTAGCTTTATGACGGGCCAAGGCGTCGTGTTAGATGGCGGACTAAGTGTGCAGTAATGCACCTAAAAAAGAACTTTTTTATTTTACTTACATCAACAATATAACACCCTATGAATTACAAAAACGCATTTGACCTCAACGGAAAAGTAGCCATCATCACCGGAGCCAGCAAAGGCATTGGAGAATCTATGGCTCGTTTTTTTGCGGCTCACGGAGCCAAAGTAGTTATCAGCAGCCGCAAGCAAGACGTGCTGGATGAAGTAGCCGAAAGCATCAGAAAAGAAAGTGGTGCAGAAGTACTTCCTATAGCTGCTCATGCAGGCGATATGGCACAACTACAAAACCTTTTAGACCAAACCATAGAGAAATTTGGCGGTGTAGATATCTTAGTAAACAATGCTGCTACTAACCCAGTTTTTGGCCCATCATTAGACTGTGATGGCGATGCCTTTGACAAAATAATGGCCCTTAATGTGAAAGCTCCTTTTGAGTTTTCTAAGATGGTTCATGCCTCTATGAAAAGCCGTGGTGGCGGAAGCATCATAAATGTAAGCAGCGTGGCTGCCCTTACACCAGACCCTGGCTTAGGCATGTACTCGGTAAGTAAAGCCTCCCTTAATATGCTTACTAAAGTGCTAGCAAAAGAATGGGGAACAGATGGTATTAGAGTAAATACTATTTGCCCAGGCTTAATAAAAACTAAGTTTTCTCAAGCCTTATGGCAAAACGAAGACATCATGAAAAGGTTTACCAAGCACATGCCTATTTCTAGAATAGGTACTGTAGACGAGATAGGTGCACTGGCTCTATATTTAGCTTCTGACGCATCTTCTTTCACTACAGGAGCAGTATTCACCGCAGATGGCGGAATGACTATCTAAAGAAACGTTTGACATGATTTTGACTCGTATGAGCCAATATTACGCTCCTATGGAGCTCAATCTAATATTGCTATTTTTGAACCATTCTATGAATCACTTCTTTCTCTCCTACTTTAACTTTTAATAATTGAAGTGTTTGAGAAGAATGGTTTTCAGGGAAATTAAGATTTAATTGATTTTGGCCTTTTTCTAAATCAAAATCTTGTGTCTTAATTTCCCTACCCAAAAGGTCTATTAAGCTCACACTAGCCTGAGTCTCTTTCTCTGAAATAATCTCAATACTAACTGACGAAATATAAGGGTTAGGATATGCTCTTACATTAAAGTCTAAACCCTTCTCTGCAGAAAGTACTTTCATTTCATCTGGTATATTCTGGTCTAACCATTGTAGTCTTAAAGGAATCCACTTTTTCAATTCGTCTACTTCGCCCTGCCATGTCGCTGGAGCAGGTTGCGGCTGTGGCCAAACATATTTGCTTAAAATGGGCCATCTTATAAAATTTCGACCTTGGGCTTCTCTTATTTCATTTGCCAGTTCGTCTACTAAACCGAGCAATTTACTTTCTTCTAAAATCCCGTTTGAACGAAGTTCGTCATAGGTATTTCTATACGCTCTCACAAAATTAACATCGCTCAAAAACCTTTGCCACCAAAAAGGCACCTGCCAAGTGTCATCTGGGCAGTAATTATTAAAATTATAAGAAAAGCCTTGATAAGAAGAACCGTTACAGTAATTGGCATTGCCATAACTAATATCGTAATCCCATGGCGGCCCTAGCTTTAGCTTTTCATTCTTGTTTTTATACAAAAAGGTGCTAATCCTATAGCCATCTACATTTTTTGCAACCTCATTTACTATGGTCATGAGCACAAAAGATTGCATATCTATACACTGCTGGTATCCTGTAGCCGAATCGGCAAAATTCTCTGACTGCAAGGCATCTTCGAAATTATCAACATAGGTTTGAATATAGTCTCTTTGAATACTGGTAATGTCTTTTGGATATTCGTAGAAAAACTCCGAAGGTTTAAAAGCTCCGCTAGGTTGGTTGGAGTATTTTGAGGTCCAACTTCCATTATTAGAGCCTGTATTTTTATCAATTTTGATAATATAACCTCCCGTCAAGTCTTCTCCTGATTCTTCATCTGGCTCTAGCTTTGAAATATCTACTCTGCCCTTATCTCTTTTTACCTTCTCCATGAAAACATAAACACCTTCATAGCTTCCATTGAGGTAAAGTTCTACATATTTGGTTCTGCTACTGTAAAGCCCCATTTGCTCCGCCATGCGTAGTGTAAGCACATTATGAATCAAACTTTTCTCATTATAAGATGGGTAAAGTATCCAATCGCTTTCTTCTGGCCATCCAAAGAAACCAAAGTTAATATCCTCACCTGCTTCATCCCATGTCTCAAAACCAAAAGGCTTTTTAGGGAAAGATTGCGAAGAAGAGCCTCGGTATTCTATGCCTATATTACCATCATAAACAGCTGTTCCATTAGGCGTATTTCGTTGACCTTCTCCATTATATACCAACTTCATTTTTGCCATTACTTTTGGCTCATCTACTATTTGTTTCCCTTCGGTATCAATATAAACCAAAGGTAAATTAGACGAAACTTGAGCCAAAGCTGGAAATCCTAGAAGGAGAAGAAGCAGTATTCTTTTCATATTTTTTTATTCTTAATCAAAGCTATACTAATAGTGCATTAGAAAAAAGAAAAGCCGCCCAATCACTAGATTAGGCGGCTCAAAATAAGATTGCTATAAAATTATAGTGTCAAATCTCTTTTTATAAAATCTTTTTCTTCAAGACCGAATGCGGCAGTGATAGCCTCATAAGACTTAGACTTCAACCTTGCTGTTTCTAAAAACTCAGCAGGAACTACCACCACTCTGAAAAGTTGGTCATTTAAATACGCACCATCTACCGTAGATAAATCAGCAATATTACCACCTAAGAAAATAGAAAAATCACCTTGCGTGAAATCATATTCGTAAGTTAAAATACCTTGATCTAAATAAGCTGTTTGATTCAGTGGTCTCCAAATAGGCGTTCCGTCTGAATCACTCTCCCAATTTATATAAATTAATGGCACATCTGCCGGATAGACATCAAAACCATAAGCCTCTAAATGCGTGTAATCATTATCAGGAGTAAAATCAATTAAAAGTTCAATGGCTGACGCATATACCAATCCACCATCTTGTCCAGCTGGTCCTGGTGCTCCATCAAGTCCATCATATCCTGCAGGTCCTCTGCAAGAGCTAAAACCAATAACTAATGCTGATGCGATAAAAAGTAGCTTTTTCATAATCTATATAATTTAAACGTTTCCAATTCTTTGTATGATTTTTAGATGTTAGAATTCGATAAAAGGTTGCCCGCCCAAACAAAAAGCACCCAAAATATAGGTGCTTTAAGATTCCATTAACAGTTCACCTGCTAATAACGAAGATTTTGTCTATTTAGCATAAGCCACGGCTCTCATTTCACGAATTACCGTTACTTTGATTTGACCAGGATACTGCATTTCTTTTTCAATTTTTTGAGAGATATTAAACGACATCATACTCGCTGTTTCGTCATTTACATTTTCTGCATCCACTATTACTCTTAACTCTCTACCGGCTTGAATAGCGTAACACTTCTCTACTCCTTTAAAGTCAAGAGCTAAATCTTCTAGGTCTCTTAAACGCTGAACATAAGAATCCATCATCTCACGTCTAGCTCCCGGTCTTGAACCACTGATGGCATCACAAACCTGAATCACTGGAGATATTAAAGAAGTCATTTCTATCTCATCATGGTGAGCACCTATGGCATTACATACCTCTGGGTTCTCTTTATATTTTTTGGCAAGTTCCATACCCAAGATAGCGTGAGGTAAATCAGACTCTTCTTGGTAAACTTTTCCAATATCGTGAAGTAAACCTGCTCTTTTAGCCAACTTAACTTTCATACCCATTTCAGCTGCCATGGTAGCACAAAGCTTAGCCACTTCTCTAGAGTGTTGCAGTAAGTTTTGACCGTAAGACGATCGGAATCTCATTCGACCTACCATTTTGATAAGCTCTGGATGCAAGCCATGAATTCCAAGGTCTAGCACCGTTTTCTCTCCTATCTCAATAATTTCGTTGTCAATTTCTTTTCTAGTTTTATTCACTACCTCCTCAATTCTTGCAGGGTGAATTCTGCCATCAGTCACTAATCTGTGTAAAGAAAGTCTGGTAACTTCTCTTCTTACTGGGTCAAAACTAGAAATAACGATAGCTTCCGGCGTGTCATCCACAATTATCTCTGCACCAGTAGCAGCTTCTAAAGCTCTAATGTTTCTTCCTTCTCTACCAATAATCTTTCCTTTGATTTCGTCACTTTCAATATTAAAAACTGACACACAGTTTTCAATTGCCTGCTCAGCGGCAGTTCTTTGAATAGTCTGGATAACAATTTTCTTTGCTTCTTTGGTAGCAGAAAGCTTAGCCTCTTCTATGGATTGTTTCACATAGGCAGATGCATTAGATTCTGCTTCTGCTTTAAGTGCATCCATTAATTGTTCTTTGGCTTGGTCTGCAGATAATCCTGCAATTTTTTCTAGCTGCTGTACGTGTAAGCTTAATTGCTTATCAGCCTCTTCTTGTCTTTTGGTAGCTACTTCTAATTGATTGGCTACTTTATCTTTTTGACTTTGAAGTTCAGACTCTTCTCTTTTATTCTTCTCCATTAAGGAAGCCGCCTGCTGCTGAAGCGTTCTTACCTTTTGCTCGTTTTGAATAATGATATTTTTCTTGTTATTGGTAGTTTCTTCAAACTCCTCTTTCAATTTCAAGAAATGCTCTTTAGCCTCTAACTTTCTATCACGTTTAATACTTTCTGCTTTAGATTCAGCATCTCTTTTAATACTCTGGGCATTAGACTCGGCATCTCTGAGAATGCTCTCGGCTTTTCTTGCAGCTTCTTCTTCTTGATTTTTAGTGGTCTTTTTTAGTAGCGACTGCCCTATAAAGTATCCTGCTACTAGGCCTCCTATGATGCCTACGATTAACAATAAATATTCTGACATTAATTCTTTTTTTTAATAATTCGTTGATTGAATATTAAAGAAAGGAAATTAAAAAAAGGGAGAATTTAGCCGTCTAACCGGTTATCAATTTGCTCTAATCTACCATTAACTTCGTTTCGGAGCCTCTCATAGTTTTTGTGAGCTTGTAAAGCATCCACCATGGCCTCTACCGCAACGGTAGAAAGCAAGTCCTCAAAGTTTGCCACTGCACCGTACTTATTATGAAGTACAGCAAGGCGGTCATTTATTTTAATAGCAGCTTCTCTAAAATAGGGTTCTTCTTCGGGCGAAAGCAAAAACGGAATAGGTTCTCCGTTAATTCTAATATTCGCATTTATCTTTTCCGACTCCATTATTAGTAAGCAAAAACATATTTATCACTTCAATAAGCTTATACAATCGTCTATTTCGCTTATTAGAGTTTGGATTAATTCTCTAATTCCTTCTTCACTTACCTCCTCACCTTCTATATCCGTTACAATCTTAGCGATTTTATTCCTAATAGTAAAATTTTCAGCACTTAAGCCCTCCAATTCACTCGGAACATCTTTCACTTTCGCTTGATGTTTTTTCACAAAAGCCAATCGGCTTTTCAGGTCGTCTCTTTCTTCTTTTACTTTTTTTAGTTCAAACTCTAAGCCAATAATTTTCTGTTCAAAAGTTCTGACCTTAGCAATACGCCCATCCACTTTACCCGCCAACTCTTCTAGGCGAGCAAACATCATGGCATTCTCTTGGTAATATTGCTTTTCAGATTCCATTCAAATATAAAATTGAGAGCTATAAAACACCTCTTTTCAAAGAAGTGTTTATCACCTTCTTATTTCAGCACCCAGCTGATTTTCGAAGGTATAGATTAATTTACTCATAGTTTTATCAATTACCTTATCTTGAAGGGTTTTCTCTGTATCACGTAAGATAAAACTCACCGAATAAGACTTCTTGCCTTCTCCAAGCTTATCACCCTCATAAACATCAAAAACATTTACTTCTTTAAGCAGCTTCTTATCTGACTTCATAGCCAAATCTTTTATTTGAGTAAAACTCACAGCTTTATCCACCACTAAAGACAAATCTCTTCTTACATCTGGGAATTTAGATATTTCGCTAAATGTGACTTTGTAAGAATACTTCTTCAAAACATAAGCCCAATCAATCTCAGCATAGAAAACTTCTTGTTTCAAATCTGCAAACTTCAAATGAGAAGCCTTTACTTGCCCGATACTAGCCACTACCTTATTATTTAAGGTAAGGTCAATGCCATAATCAAATAGGCCTGACTCAGATTCTTTGCTCCCTAAACCAGATAACCTCATGGTTGCGAATATTTTTGAAACCTCGTTTTTAAGGTCAAAAAACGTCACCTTTTCAGATTTCTGCTGCCAAGATTCAGACAATTTGTTTCCAGTAACCCATAGTCCCAACTTTGATTGGTCAAAGTAACTAACATTACCATCCGATTCCTTTTTACCATAGACTCTGCCAAACTCAAAAACTTTCAAGTCCTTACTTCTCCTGTTGATGTTATAAGCAAGCGTTTGTAATCCAGAGAAAAGCAAGCTGTTTCTCATTTCGGAAAGGTCTTCTGTCAGCGGATTCAATAATGTAACTTGAGAGCCCTCTTCTTCATTTAAAACGGCATTTTGAGACGGCTTTACTATTGACAAGGTTTGAATTTCATAAAAACCATTTGCTGCCAATAATTCTGAAATCTTTAAGCTTTGCGTTTCAGGAACCACCTCTCTAAAATCAGAAAGATAATCAGACGAAAGTTTTTCTGACAAGGCTATGTTATCAAAGCCATAAATTCTCAAAATCTCCTCTACCACATCAGCTTCTCTAGTTACATCAACCCTATAAGCTGGTACAGAAAGGCTCATGCCTTGATTATTTTCTTCTACTATTTTAATATCTAGTTTTTGAAGAATTTCTTTGATTAAGCCTTGTGGTAAGGTTTTACCTAAAAGGCGGTCAATATTCTTAAACTTGACATCCACCTCATGATTAGGAACCTTAACCGGATAAAGGTCAAAAGACTTATCAGCCACTTCACCACCAGAAAGTTCTAAAACCATAAGTGCTGCTAATTTAATAGCATAACCCGGCATTTCTGGGTCAGTTCCTCGCTCGTATCTAAAGCTAGCATCAGTTTTTAAACTGTGCGTAGTAGCCGTTTTACGAACTCTATCAGGATGAAAATACGCTACCTCTAAAAACACATTCTTAGTGCTATTTGACACACCTGAATTATCTCCACCAAAAACACCAGCAAGACCAATAGGCCCTTCAGTATCACAAATGGCCAAATCTTCGCCAGAAAGTTTTCTTTCTACGCCATCTAAAGTTGTTACAGTTGTTCCCTTTTCAGGTGTCTTAACTATAATTTTATTGCCTGCAATTTTGTCTGCATCATAAATGTGCATTGGTTGACCCAAAAAGTGGCAAATGTAATTTGAGATATCCACCAAATTATTGATGCTATTGACACCGATGGTGGTTAAAAATCCTTTGAGCCAATCTGGCGACTCTTTTATTTCAACATTCTTTATTTCTAAACCACAGAATCTTGGACACCCCTGAGCATCTTCCACCACTAAATCAATAGTAGCAGATGCATTGCCTAAAGCAAAACCAGATACATCTGGCAAGTTTACAGGAGCACCAGTAACAGCCTTAATATCTCTCGCGGTACCAAAGTGAGAAGCTGCATCTGCCCTGTTTGGTGTCAAACCAATTTCAATGGCGTAGTCAGACTCCATATTAAAATAAGTAGCTGCAGGTGTTCCAACAGGTAAATCGGTATCTAATACCAAAATGCCATCATGACCTTTTCCTAAGCCTATTTCGTCTTCGGCACATAACATGCCTTCAGAAGCTTCTCCTCTAATTTTCGATTTCTTGATTACAAAACTATCGCCGTCACTAGGGTAAAGTGTGGTGCCTACCGTAGCCACTATCACTGTTTGACCTGCTGCTACATTTGGAGCTCCGCAAACAATGTTTAATAAGTTTTCGGTACCAATATTAACTGTTGTGCATTTTAGTTTATCCGCATTGGGATGCTGCTCACAAGTTTCAACCTTTCCTAAGACTAGTCCTTTCAAACCACCTGGCACAGGCAGTTTTTCTTCCAAACCCTCTACTTCCAATCCTGTGGAAGTTAATAGGGCCGAAAGTTCTTCGGGATTTTGAGGAAAATCAATGAGTTTTTTTAGCGTATTATATGATATGAGCATCCTTTTCTATTTTTTCAATCCGCAAAGATAGAAAAAGATGTACAAGGTGCTTGAAGATTTAAGACCGATTTATTCTTTCAGCCCATCTAGTTTCTCATCTATATAAGATTTGACGTCGTCAAAAAGAAAAACCTTGCCAAAAGCACCTATACCCACGGTCTTATAAGTGCCATTAATTTTAAGTTTAGTAAGTGAGATAACTTTTAGGTCTTCCACCTTAACATTATTATTTAAATACTTCTCCATAGTATTTAAGCCAATGGCCTCTCCCAGTAAAGCACCTAGTTTTTTCAAAGTGTCACCATCCACCTCGCCATTCACATTTCCCAATTCATTCACTTTTTCAGCTACAGCGGCTTGATGCTTCTCTAAAGATGGATTTGTAAAAACTCCTATGAGAGCAATTAGAAGTAAAAAGAAGAGATTGTTTTTCATGGGTTATAGATATGATTTTATAATAAACGTATTTTGACTGTTTTATTTCAAAAGAATACGTCCCTTTTGGATGACTAAGACTTAAGCAACGTTGCTTTGCATAAATTAAAACCAAGCATTGGTAAAAATTTTAGCTAAAACAAGCAATACAAATAACTCAATATCAACGAAGTAAATCTATTGCTAAATTTATTAGCTATTCATTGCTAGTAAATTGTGCAAGGATACAATATCTTTGTGGCAGACAAAAAGAAATTCCTAGAACTCTAAATATATTACCAATGTCCGAAAATAAGGAACGCTTAAAGATTCTTCAAACCACCATCGATAAATTAGACAAAGCATTTGGAAAAGGTACCGTCATGAGACTTAGTGATACTAAGGTTTCTGATGTACCCACTATCCCTACTGGTTCTTTAGGTCTTGATTTAGCATTGGGCATAAATGGTTTCCCTCGAGGAAGAGTTGTAGAAATTTACGGACCAGAATCTTCTGGTAAGACCACCCTAGCGTTACACGCTATAGCTGAAGCACAAAAGGCTGGCGGAATAGCTGCTTTTATAGATGCTGAGCACGCTTTTGACCGTTTGTATGCTGAGAAACTAGGAATTGACACGGCCAACTTATTAATCTCTCAACCAGATTATGGAGAGCAGGCCTTAGAAATTGCAGAGCATTTGATTTCATCAGGAGCCATTGACATATGCGTAGTGGATTCTGTAGCTGCTTTGGTACCTAAAGCTGAATTAGAAGGCGATATGGGAGACAGCAAAATGGGACTTCAAGCTAGATTGATGTCGCAGGCTCTTCGTAAGCTTACAGGAACAATCAACAAAACAGGCTGTACTTGTATTTTCATTAACCAATTGAGAGATAAGATTGGTGTAATGTTTGGTTCTCCTGAGACTACCACTGGTGGTAATGCTCTTAAATTTTACTCTTCTGTAAGATTAGATATTAGAAGAATTGGCCAAATCAAAAACTCTGACGCCGAAATAGTAGGTAACCGTACTAGAGTTAAAGTGGTAAAAAACAAGATGGCTCCTCCGTTTAAGGTGGTTGAGTTTGACATCATGTATGGAGAAGGTGTATCTAAAGCAGGGGAAATCCTAGATTTAGGTGTAGACTTAGACATCATAAAGAAATCTGGTTCTTGGTTCTCATACAAAGAAGATAGATTAGGTCAAGGAAGAGACTCTGTCAAAAATCTTATCAAAGACACGCCAGAGCTTTTAGAAGAATTAGAGAAAAAAATTAAAGATGCCATTTCTGGAAAAGACGAAATTGTCTTAGGGAAAGAGGCAAAAGAATAAACAATTGAGCAATCAATAAATAATCATTATTAGGAAAGCGTTTAAAGAGTAGGAGATTTTCTCCTGCTCTTTTTTTATGAAAAAAACTATCAAAACCACTGCTCTTCTACTTCTGGCGGCCTGCCTAGCATTCTATCTTTTTTACTTTCAAGAAGTAAATTATGGTTTAAGACAAGCTAAAGGTCAACTGAAAATCATATTAAATACTACGCCTATAGAAGAGGTATTGGCCGACAATACTTTCCCTGACAGCTTGAAAGCCAAGATTGAGCTGATTCAAGAAATCAAAAAGTTTACTGTAGATTCTTTAGGCTTAAAGCCTAGTACCAGTTACCAAGATTATTATGAGCAACATGGCCAACCTATACTTCGGGTAATTACCGCATGCCCACCGTATGACTTAGAAAACAAGAAATGGAAATTTCCTATAGCCGGCGAATTTGCATACAAAGGGCACTTTGAGAAAGAAATTACACAAAATGAAGTAACTGAATTAAAACAAGAAGGTTTTGATGTTCGTGTTGCTGAAGTCTCAGCATGGAGTACCTTAGGCTACCTCTCAGACCCCATTTTGAGCAGTATGTTAGAAAGAGACGAAGGCTCATTAGCAGCCTTAATCATTCATGAACTTACACATGGAACACTTTTTGTAAAAAATGATTTAGAATTTAACGAAAACCTTGCAGATTTTGTTGGTGACCAAGGAGCATTGTTATTTCTACAAAGCAAATATGGTAAAGGAGCAAAAGAGATAGAAAAATATAAAGCCTCTAAGGTATTTTATGAGCGATTTTCAGAACATATTGCTTACGGAACAGAAAAACTTGATAGCCTATTTCAAACCTTTACCCCTGAAATGGCGTCTATTAAGAAGGATAGTTTAAAATATGATTTGATTGACGAGATTATGCTATCGGCTGATTCACTCTCTTCAAATCCCAAATATAAGTATCGAGGAAGAGGCACTATAAACAATGCATACTTCACGGCTTATAGAACATACCAAGGAAAACAAAATGACTTTGAGGAGGAATTAAAATCAAAGTTTAACAATAACTTTAAAGAATATTTATCGCATTTAAAAAGTAAATTTCAGAGCTTAGGAAGATGATAAAAAGACCCGTCATATTAATTGTAATTTTAATGAGTGTAGCTCTTTATGCCTTTGTAGGCAAAGGAGTACTTAGGTCAGTGGAAAATCATAGTTTTCAAGCTGGCGAGAAATACACGTATAAAGTAAAATATGGCTTCCTGACTATTGGCCAGGCTAAAGTAGATGTCCATTCTAAAATATTCTCAGTTAATAACAGACCTTGCTATAGAGTAAATGTTATAGGTAAAACTGCCGGATTAGCGAGCTTATGGAAAGTAAGTAATATGTATAGGTCTTTTATTGACACCACCGCTTTTATCCCTCACAAGTTTGAATACAGTGCTAGAGAGAATACTTATTCAAGAGACCAAACATTCACGTTTGACCATAATAGTAATAAGGTAAAGAAGTTTGAAAAAGAAGAAGTTACAGAATACAAAATCCCTGACTATGTTCAGGATGTAATATCTGGCTACTACTATTTGCGTACAGTAGATTTTTCTAAAATGAAAATAGGGCAAAGCGTTAAGGCTCCTCTATTTTTTGATGATGAACTGTACAATATGCAGGTTAAATACGCAGGTAAGGACGTAGTGAAAACAAAGTTCGGAAAAATGAATGTATTGAAACTAAATCCAATCTTACCTAAGAACGAGTTATTTGAAGGCGATAACGCTATAAGAATATTAGTTTCTGATGATGAGAATCGTGTTCCAATCAGATTAGAAATAGATTTCTCTTTTGGAACTATCTCGATGGAGATAGTAGCTTACAAAAATGTAAGAAATCCTTTTATCTGGAGCTAATTTAACAAAAGCTGCTTACCTCCTCTTTTTACCGAAAATGTAATAATCTAAAGAGTACCTTCCTGGCCCCCAGATGTATAAAGAGATATAAGGAATTAAGAAGAGTAAGCCCTTTTCCATTCCGCTCAAACCCTTACTTAAATTCACTAGAAAAACGGCCACTACCATAGTGAATATCAGAATAGCCAAGGCTGGCCTAGTAAATAGCCCAAGCAAAACTAATATAGAACAGAAAAGCTCTGCAAAAATGGTAAGTAAAAGAGAAGGCACTTCGCCAATTCCTATTGGGTCTCCAAAACCATATTCTCCACTTAGCACCCTACTCAGTTTAGAGTAACCATGTGGAATCATTAAAAAGCCCACACCTACACGTAGAATAAAAATAGCTAAATCAACATAGGGAGGTAAAGCAGTTACCCTAAAAAACTTCTTGAACATTCTAATGGACGCTTCTAGTTATAAATTTGAAGACAAAAAAAATTAATCTACCTCTTCATAGTCAACATACTGACCACCTTTAAAGCCTTTTTCTTGCGTATCCTTTGGCACGTAATCTACATTTATTTGACCGTCCTTTTTCCCCTGAGGCTGGCTGCTTTTATTAGCTCTTTTTTGTTCATTCACCATTTGCTTACCCACAATGAGCCAAAACAAGAACCTCCTAACCGGTGGTACAAATGCTATAATCAGGAAAACAACTAAAATTATCTTAAACATATATCAATTCTTTATCTAGATAGTAAAAGTAGAAAAAAGCTTAATTTTTAACTATTAAAGTAACTCCAATAATGCGGGCAAAGTTTCAGAACTGCTTGGTCTAGGTGCCTTATCGTTTACCAAATTTCCTTTTTTGTCGATAATCATATATCTAGGGATACTTGAAACCTTATATCTGCCAGAGACTTCGTAAGAATGGCCGTTTTCACCAAACTCCTCTAAACCCAATTTCTCAACAGCTCCACGCCATTTCTCCAAATCTTCATCTATAGATATATATAGAAAAACAATGTCCTTTTTTTGTTTTGAGCTCAGGCTTTCATGCATAGCTCGGCTCGCAGGAAACTCTTTTCTACATGGCCCACACCAGCTAGCCCAAAAGTCAACATAAATAACTTTTCCTTTATATTTTTCAAAAGTAAAAGCCTTATCATCTAAATCCATTATTGAAGGTAAGTTTCCTCCTTTTTTCGACTCTTCTACTTTAGCCAGTTGCTCAGCTCTTTCTGCTTCTGCTGCTACCACATCACTAAAAAAACTTTCTGAGAGATACTCCTGAAGATTTTGACAGTAAATCTGACTAGTCCAATACCTAAAAGAAGAACTACTTAAAGTTTTATGACTAGTCTCAATAAGCTCTGTTAATGTATAATCTAACACATCACCTTTTAGATATTTAGTGGCATATTCTGCTTTATCTTTCATAGACAAAACGCCATCAGCATACTTTTCAAAATTATTGGCTTCTGAATTAAAATAAGTCACAAAATACGGCAAGAAAGCTCTATAGCTTTTAGAAAGCATCCGCTTGGGATTATTAATTCTTTGTGGGTCTAAACTCAATGTCATTATACGTGGCAATGAAGTCACTTGTTTTAAACCAGTATTACTATTGCTGTTATTGATAGAGTAAGCTAATAAAAGGTGCCAGTAGTTATAATTAATATTGGCTTGCACTAAATCAACAAACTCACCTGAAAGCTGGTCATAAGCCTCATAGTTTTTCAAAAAACTCATCTGAGCATTTCTTTTGTCAAACAATGTCAGTTCCCATTCGTCTACATTGACCGTCTTAATATTTTCATATTGTAAACTCGCATCAAAATCTTCTCTAAACTTTTCTTCAAAAGCGGCTGTAAAAGACGCATTCTCTCCTAGGTTTAAAAGCTCGTTAAGATGAGCTTCTTGCGAAAAACTCGCCTTCAAATAAACATCACCTTCGTCTGCAGTAAAAGTCTTAAATGCTACGGGTTGAGAAAACCTCAAAGCCATAGAACCTAATAAAACTGCTATCAGAATAAACTTGTATTTCATATAATATTTTCTTCCAAAAAAGACTCAAACAAAGAACCACTTTTCGTTTATAAGAACGCCTTTACAAAAAGAAAGTTCTATCCCTAAACGGCTTATTTCTATAAAATAAACGCAAATAGCTAAGTATAATGGCATACTTCAGCACTTACCTGCCATTTTTTTATTAAAAATCATCACTTTTGTACATTCAAAAATCAACATACTACAATAATTCGATTAAATGAACTCATTTAAAACACTCGTACTTCTACTTTTTGCAGGCCCTCTTTTTTCCCAGACCGCCATCAACTTTGAAATAGATGTCACTCAGAATACTGACACTTTTTATGTTTCCGTAGACTTAGAACAAACCTTATCAAAAGAAAACAACATTTACCAGTTTTCGGCAACAGCACCAGGCACTTACCAAACGCAAAACATAGGACGATTTGTTAGCGACTTTAAAGCCTTTAACAAAAAAGGGAAAGAGATAAAAGTCACTTATAATGCTCCTAACCAGTATATCATTTCTAAACCTCACAAAGTTCAAAGTATTCAATACAAAGTAGCGGAAACTTTTGACACAGAGGTGGCATCATATCCCGTATATATGATGTGTGGAAGTAGTATAGAAAACGACCATGCACTTATTAATACGCACACCATGTTAGGCTACTTTGAAGGCTTACAAAGTAATCCGATTAAAATAAAAGTAAATCAAAGAGAAGGCTGGAAAACGGGAACTGCTTTAGAAAAAAAGGACGGATACTACTGGGCAAACTCCTTTGACCACGCTGTAGACTCCCCTATTCTAACGGGAAATTTAACATATGCTGAAACACAAGTAGCAGATACTCCAATTAGAATATTTACTTATTCTGAGAAAGGTAAATTCACATCAGCAGCCTTATTAGAAAACATGAAGGACATGCTAGACGCATCAAACAAGTTTTTAATAAAGTTACCTGTAGAAAACTATACCTTCTTATATTACTTTTTGCAAAACCCTGACGGACAAACTGGTGCATGGGAGCATTCTTACAGTTCGGAATATGTGCTAACAGAAAATGAGCCTACAGAAGCCTACATGAAGCAAGTTACAGATATAGCCTCTCATGAGTTTTTTCATATCGTAACACCGCTAAACATTCATTCTGAAATTATAGAATCATTCAATTTTGTAGAACCTACTCCTTCTCAGCACCTTTGGCTATATGAAGGTGTAACCGAGTGGGCTTCAAATATCCTCTTGTACAGAGGTGGCGTGGTTGACTTTGACGAATACATCAAAAATAGTATCCGCCAAAAAATACTTATCAGCGAAAACTACTTTGATAAAAGCTGGAGCCTTGCCAGAATTGCTAAAGAATCTTTTAACGAAGATGGAGCAAAGCAATACGGAAACATCTATTATAAAGGTGCATTAGTAGCCGCTTACTTAGATATTAGGCTTTTAGAGCTTTCTAATGGAAAAAGAGGCCTGAGAGAAGTTATGCTTGAGTTGGTAGATAAATATGGCAAAGGCAAGCCCATTTCTGAGAAAAACTTTTTCAATGATTTAGTGCACATGACTTATCCAGAGATTGCCGATTTCATTCATGACTATATCGAAAACGCAGAACCACTTCCTAACAAAGAATACTTAGGAAAAATTGGTCTTAATTACTCTGGCAAAGGCAACAGTATTGAGATTAGAAAAATGGTAAACCCTACAGATAAACAACTAATACTTTTTGAGGCATGGAGTAAAAACCTTTGATTATTGTAAAACTATTTGCTCAAAATGGCTATTCTTTAAATAGAATAGCTTTTTTTTATACAATAGTACTAGCTCACACTCACCAGTCAAATACCACACAATTATAGACTAAAATACCGTTTTCGTCTACTAATCAATCGTTTAAGCTCTATATTTCCCCAGAATAAATTCATTCGTTTTATATTAGTATACAAGTCAGGAGAAAACCTCCAAAATTTAAAACACTTTTTAAAAGCCTGGATTCAAAATATAATCTGAATAACAATAACTATTCAGGTTGTTTCTATGTCCTTGCTATTTAAAATTTTACATTTAACTCTCAGGAAAATGAAATACAACACAGATGCTTTAAGCACCGTCACTTTGGAAAGGGAGGTTCCAAATGAAGTACTATCAGAGGACACTGTCATCCATAAGTTAGGGCCGCAAGACCTTAAAACTTTCAAACAACTAATAGAAATTTTTAAAGCCACGCTTGAAGGTCAATCAAAAAAAGAGATAGACGAATTTAGCCTTAATTCCATGTTACGCCATGTTACCTTTGTAGGATACGTAGCTATGAAAGATGACGAAGTAATTGGAGGCTTAACAGCCTATGAAATAAGAAGTTACTATAAAGGAGAATCCGAAGTTATACTTTATAACTTAGCCGTTAGTCCTAAATACCAAGGAAAAGGAATAGGTAAACTACTAATGCAAACTATTCTCAATTTTGCAAAAGAAAGAGAGCATTCTCGCTTATTTGTAGGAGCTAAAAAGCAAGGAACCGCAGCCATTGATTTCTACAGAAATACGGGAGCCACTGAGTATCAAACTGCTAAATTTGTGTATGACCTTTGAAAAACTTATCTGAGCAACGTTTATAGATAAAAGTTATTTAGCGGTATTGAACCAAAAAAAAAACAGCATCCGAGTATTTACCAAAATTGAAATTGCAACAGACTTCTTTTGCTATTACCTTCATGGCTTGAAACCCTTGAAGAATGAAAAAAACAACATTACTACTTAGCCTCGGTTTGCTAACTTTTTCATGTAAAGAAGTACAGCAAAACTCTGAAAAAACGAATATTATCTACATCATGGCTGATGACCTCGGCTATGGCGATGTAGGAGCCTTTGGTCAAACCCTAATAGAAACACCAAATATTGACAAACTAGCCAAAGAAGGCATGATGCTCACAAGGCATTATGCTGGAAATACCGTTTGTGCTCCTTCTAGATGCACATTAATGACGGGCAAACATAATGGGCATGCCACGGTAAGAGGAAACAAAAGAGTTCCTTTACTAGAAGAGGATTACACCGTAGCTGAATTATTAAAAACTGCTGGCTATACCACGGGCTTGGTTGGCAAATGGGGATTAGGAGAAGAAGGAAGCTCTGGCATTCCAAATAAACAAGGTTTTGACTATTTCTATGGTTACCTAAATCAAGCCCATGCTCACAATCATTACCCAGCTTTTCTCTACGAAAATCAAGAAAAAGACCAACTAGGCAATGAGGTAGAATACATGACAAAAGGAAATAATGCAGGAATTGCAGGTCACTCCACTAATAAAGACGTTTACTCCAACGATAAATTCATTGAAAAATCGCTAGCATTTATTGAGCAAAACGCAGCAGCACCATTCTTTTTATACCTTCCTATAACCGTACCACATGCCAATAATGAGTCTCAACACTTTAATGAATCTGGCATGGAAGTACCTAGCTTAGGTATTTACGCTGATAAAGATTGGCCAGAGAATCAAAAAAGGCATGCCGCTATGATAGGCGAACTGGACAAAACAGTAGGCCTAGTGATGCAAAAGCTTAAAGATGAAGGATTAGATGAAAACACGCTAGTGATATTCACATCTGATAATGGCCCACACAATGAAGGTGGTGCAGATTCTGAGTTTTTCAACAGCAATGGCCCATTAAGGGGAACTAAAAGAGACCTATATGAAGGTGGTATAAGAGTACCAACCATTGCTAGATGGCCAGGCAAAATCAAAGCTGGAAGTTCTTCTGAGCATGTTTCTGGTTTTGTAGACTTATTTGAAACATTAAAAGACTTAGTTAAAATAGAAGACAATCATAAAACAGATGGCATCTCTTTCTTACCAACTCTACTAGATAAAGAACAAGCTAAACATGATTTCCTATATTGGGAATTTTACGAACAGGGCGGCAAGCAGGGTGTCTTATTTGATGATAACTGGAAATGCATAAAGCTTCATGTTAACGACAGCACGAAAACCAAGGTTGAGCTTTATAACATTGGCAAAGACATTGAAGAGCAAAATGACCTCGCTTCTTTAAACCCAGAACTTGTAGCAAAAGGTTTACAAATAATGAATCAAGAACATACGCTTTCTTCAGACTTTAAATTTAAATTTGAATGACAATAAACAAATTGGCTGAGGAGCTACTTCTAAATGTTAAAAAAGAAGTGGATACAGAAGGCTTAGAAGAACAAATAGCGGCACTGCCACTAGACCAATTAAAATCAGAACTGAATACAGACTCTCAAAAGAAAGCTTTCTGGATAAACTGCTATAACGCCTATTACCAAATTCTTAGAAAAAGGACGAAATTACTCGCCCCTGAAATTTATACTGAAAAGCTAATTAAAATAGCTGGCGAAAACTTTAGTCTTGACGAAATAGAGCATGGCATTTTACGCAAATATCGTATCAAGATATCCTTGGGCTATTTGCCAAATATCTTTGCCCCTGTCTTAATAAAAACACTGGCAGTAAGTAAAGTAGATTACCGCATTCACTTTGCCTTAAACTGTGGTGCTAAAAGCTGTCCGCCTATTGCTTTTTACAAGCATGACAGCCTAGACCAGCAATTAGACATGGCCACCTTATCTTTTTTAGAATCAGAAACGGAGGTATTTTATGATAGAATGGAAATTCACACTACCAGTCTAATGAGCTGGTTTAGAGGTGATTTTAATGGCGAAAAAGGAATTAAACAAATCTTGGAAGATAAACTAAACATACCTACCAAAGGATTTAAAATGATTTACAAACCATACTCTTGGGAAGACCAACTCCATAATTTTGAATAGGTTAAAAACTTAATTATTATTTATTCGCATATTTGACAAATATTCAACTCTCTTTATAATGAAAAACAACAGAAGGAATTTTATTAAAAACGTAGCATTAAACTCTGCAGGTTTAGGTCTTTTAGGAGCCATCCCAAACAGTGTCACTGCTCATAAATCAATCATAGCCAAACCGGACCTAATAAAAACTTGGGACAAACCTCGTTTAAAATTTGCCGTAATTGGCATGAATCATGGCCACATTTATAGCATGACAGAAGCCATCAAAAGAGGTGGCGGAGAGCTAGTTTCTTACTATGCCAAAGAAGCTGAGCTAAATGCAGCTTTTGGCAAAAGGCACCCAACAGCTAAACAAGCTAAAAGCGAACTAGAGATTTTAGAAAACAAAGACATTAAACTGGTTTTAAGTGCCGGAATCCCTTGTGAAAGAGCTCCTTTAGGCATAAGAGTAATGAAAGCTGGCAAAGACTATATGTCTGACAAACCTGGTATTACTACTTTAAAACAATTAGCTCAAGTAAGAAAAGTTCAAAAAGAAACTGGGCAAATTTATACCATTGTTTATAGTGAGCGTCTTGAAAACAGAGCTACCGTAAAAGCTAGTGAACTGGTAAAAGCTGGTGCCATAGGCAAAGTGGTACAAACCATAGGTTTAGGACCGCACAAAATGAGACCAGAGACCAGACCCGATTGGTTTTATGACATGAAACAAGTAGGCGGTATCATTACAGATATTGCTTCGCATCAATTTGACCAATTTCTACATTTCACAAACTCTACAGAGGCTAAGGTATTAGCAGCACAGGTTAAAAATGTAAATCATCCGCAGTACCCAGGTTTTGAAGATTTTGGGGATGCCATGGTGCAAGGAAACGGAGGCTCTGGCTATGTAAGAATAGACTGGTTTAGCCCAGATGGATTAAATACTTGGGGAGACGGAAGACTAACTATTTTAGGTACCGAAGGTTTCATTGAAATAAGAAAGAACATTGACATAGCTAGGCATGACAGCGGAAATCATCTTTACATGGCTGATGGTAAAGAAACCATTCACATGGATTGTAAGGACATTGAACTTCCTTTTGGCCCTCAAATGGTAGACGATGTTTTGAACAGAACTAATACTGCTATGTCGCAAGAACATTGTTTCTTGACCATGGAACTTGCCCTCAAAGCACAAAAACTAGGTCTTAAAAGCTAATTAATCATGAAAAAAGTAACCTTATACTCCTTTTTGCTACTTTTCAGTTTAGCTTCTTGCAAAAAAAAGGTAAAAGTAGAATTGCCTAACCGACCTAATATTCTCTGGATTTCGGCAGAAGATTTAAGCCCTAGAATGGCAGCTTATGGTGATTCCACCATTTCTACGCCAAACTTGGATAGACTAGCAAATGAGGGTGTAGTTTTTGACCATGTGTATACATCAGCAGGTGTATGCTCTCCTGCCAGAAATTCCATCATCACCGGTAGATACCAAACTAGCAATGGCGGCCATAACATGCGAACTATGGGCATTCATGATACTCAAAAGCTTGGTTTGCCTAAAATGTACAACTCTGTACCTCCACCAGAGGTCAAATGTTTTCCTGAGTATTTAAGAGCACAAGGATATTATACTACCAATAATGTAAAAACTGATTATCAGTTTACCGCTCCTCCTACGGTGTGGGACGAGGTGAGTACTACGGCAGACTGGCGAGGAAGAGATGGTGACCAACCTTTTTTCAGTGTTATTAATTTCACTACCACTCATGAGTCTCAAATATGGGCAAGAGCAGACCATGAGTTAAGAGTGCAGCCAGAAGATGTAAAACTCCCACCTTATTACCCTGACAATATCATTTCAAGAACCGATGTTGCCAGACATTACAGTAATATGTCTGAACTAGATGACCAAATAGGTGAAGTACTAGCAAAACTTGAGGAAGATGGTTTATTAGAGAATACTATCATTTTCTTCTGGGGTGATCATGGTGATGGACTTCCATTTTATAAAAGAGAGGTTTATAGAAGAGGGCTTCATATTCCTTTAATAGCTAGGTTTCCGAATAAAGGAAATGCAGGAACCAGAAATATGGACTTCATAAATGCCATTGACCTTGGACCGACAGTACTTTCCCTTGCGGGCATAGAAACGCCTTCTCAAATGTATGGAAAAGCATTTTTAGGGAAATATAAAGCTGATTCTGACCACGAGTATATTTTTGCGGCAAGAGATAGAATTGATAATGATTATGATAGAGTGCGTTCTGCCATGGACCATCAATATCAGTACATAAAAAATTATAATCCAGAAAAACCACTTTATATGGATGTAGATTATCGAAAGGGAATACCTACAATGAAGATGATTTTAGCTCTTAAAGAAGAAGGGAAGTTAAACGACGCTCAGTCTTTTTGGTTTCAGGAAACAAAACCTGAGGAGGAGCTTTATGACTGGCAGAATGACCCTTACCAGCTAAACAATTTGGCAGCAAACCCTGAACATGCTGAAACGCTACTTAGACTAAGAGAAGCTCTGGAAAACTGGGTAGCCGAAACGGGTGATTACGGAGCTATTCCTGAAAAAGAAATGCTAAGCGAAATGTGGAATGGGCAAAATGCTGCTCCTCATACAGCCAAGCCTACCGTTTACCCAATGGGTGAAAAAACCAAACTGACTAGCATGACCGCTGGAGCTTCTATAGCATACAGAAAAAGAGGAGCTCAAAGATGGGAAGTATATACCAAACCAATAGAAACGAAATCCGAATCATACGAATGCATGGCCATGAGGCTAGGTTACGAACCGAGCGAAATAGTAATCTTTTAACATTTAAAGGTTATTTGACGCAAAAACCTTCATAATTAAGTACTCGAGCTTTCTAGTTTAGAAAAAGGAATTGCATATTTAAGGAATAATAAAAATAAAGCTTGATGAAGAATATTTTTGAAGCGGCTGTAACCAATGAAATTATTGGAAGAATAAATCAACTTTCGCCTGAGAGTAAAGCAATATGGGGCAAAATGTCTGTGCCTCAAATGTTAGCTCATTGCTGTGTAACTTATGAAATGATTTATGATGAGACTCACCCTAAAGCAGGTTTCTTCAAAACGCTTATCATGAAGCTTTTTGTAAAAAACATAGTGGTAGGTCCAAAGCCTTATAAAAAGAACAGTCCTACTGCTCCGGCTTTTGTAATTAAAGACAAGAGAAATTTTCAAACAGAAAAGAAAAGACTGATTGACTATCTTAATAAAACACAAGAGCTGGGAGGAGCTTATTTTGACGGAAAAGCGTCAAACTCATTTGGAAACTTAACTGAAAGTGAGTGGAACGTCATGTTTTATAAGCATTTAGATCACCATTTAAGTCAGTTTGCAGTTTAAGAATGAAGCTAGAAGCACTCATAAAGCCACCCGCTCTTAAAAAAGGAGACCAAGTCGGTATTGTCTCCCTTTCTTCTGTTTTAGATGAGAAAAGGCTTTTAGAAGGTAAAGAAATTATTGAAGACAGTTTTGGTTTCAAAATCGTCTTTTCAAACAATATTTTAAACGTTCATCATAATTTCGCTGGCACAGACCAAGAGAAAATAGAAGCCTTTCAGGCGATGCTAGACAATCCTGAAATCAAAGGAATTATAGCAGGAAGAGGTGGTTATGGAGCCTCTAAGATCATTGACCAAATGAATTGGAATAGCTTTAAGCAAAATCCAAAATGGCTTGTTGGCTTTTCTGACCTAACAGTAGTTCATCAAAAACTTCAAAGTTTAGGCATACAGTCTATTCATGGACCTATGATGGTAACCCTAACTAATGATGCTGCATCTACAGAGTCCTTAAAAAAAGCATTAACAGGAAAGGCTTTAAAGTATAAAGAAAGAGGACACCATTTTAATAGAGAAGGCGAATGTGCTGGACAAATAATTGGAGGAAACCTTTGTCTCTTAGCTCATAATATTGGTTCATCTTCTGACATCAGTTTTGAAAATAAAATCCTATTTCTGGAAGACGTGGGAGAATATTCTTATAATATTGACAGAATGATGGTGCAATTAAAAAGAGCTGGTAAACTTAACAACCTAGCAGGATTGATAGTTGGACAGTTTTCTGATTCTAAAGAAAACGCTATTCCTTTTGGTAAAACGGCGTTTGAAATCATCCAAGAACATGTATCTGAATTTCAATATCCTGTCTCTTATGATTTCCCTATAGGTCATGATGATGAGAACCTAGCTGTAAGATGTGGCGAGGTAATGAAACTAGAAGTATTTAAAAACCAGGTTAAATTAACTTCAATTTAACCCTAAGTATAAAAAAATGAATCAAACTAACACGCTCAAAAACACCCAAAGAACATATATAGCTATTGCTTTAAGCCTATTATTATTGGCTGTAGCTGTATTTTACCTCATCCAATCTGGCGATATTTCAAAAGGCTCGTCTTACATGAGTATTCTGTTTAAAGCTGTGCCTATGAGTATAGTTATAGGTCTGTCTGCATCATTTTATTTAGGAAACAAGCACCTAAAGGAAGCACGAAAAGCTAAAAACCTGTCGAGCAAATTAGACTTTTATAAAAAATCTGTTTTTGTAAAGAACTTATGCCTCGCCATACCTGGTTATTTAGCATCTATTGCAGCCATCATGTCTGGCGAAACACAATTTCTGTTTATTGCCTTAGCTGTTTTGGTTGTTATGTTGATAGCATTTCCTACAAATAAAAAAGCTAGCTCTCAGCTTGAACTCAATGATAACGAAGCTGCCGAATTAAAAAAGTGGATGTCTGCTTAATACCATTCTTATGAAAAACCTTTTACAGAAATTCTATAGTGCCTTTGCAAACCAAGACGCCGAAACTATGGCCTCATGTTATCATGAAGACGTAGTATTTGAAGACCCAGCTTTTGGTAGATTACATGGAAAAGACTCCGGCGACATGTGGAGAATGCTTTGTAAAAATGGAAAAGGTGTGGAAGTAACATTTTCTGAGCCGATAGCAGATGAAGAAAAAGGCTTAGTAAAATGGGAAGCCAAATATACTTTCAGTCAAACAGGGCGTCCTGTTCATAACATTGTCTTGGCAAAGTTCAAATTCAAAGACGGCAAAATAATAGAACATATAGACACCTTTAACCTTTATACTTGGGCTAAACAAGCCATGGGATTCAAAGGTCTTCTCTTGGGTAATACTGAGTTTTTTAAGAAAAAACTTAATCAAACGACCACCTCCACCTTGAAGAAATTTCAAGAAAAGCTTTAAGTTCAGTATCCGATTTCCCCTAATTCTAGGCCATTGTACGCCCAACAAACAAGCATATCCCCTCTTTTAGCTAATTTGTAGCCACAATCCCCTTACTTAACCTTTTCCTAGCTTTCATTTGCTTAGGCTTGCAACCTTATGCCTTTCTATGCCATCTGGTGTACAAATTATGAAAGAACCATTCATCTAGTTTATCGAACCACTTGTGTATAAACCATTACCTTGCTATACACAATACCCATACCTTTGAACTGTCATTTAGGAAAACATATCCCAAAGACCAAAGCTATTACGACATAAAAAATACAAAAAATGAAAAAGCTATTACTTACAATTTTCGCCCTTGCAGGAACATTGAGTTCATGGGCACAAACCAATTTCCAGGTCACAGGAAATGTTCTTGATGAACAGTCGGAAGTGATGCCATTTGCGAATGTACTTCTACTTAATGCTGCAGACAGTTCTTTAAACAAAGCAGTAGCTTCCGAGATGGATGGAGCTTTTATTCTGGACAATTTAGCCGAAGGCGGATATTTTGTTAAAATCTCGATGGTAGGTTATTCCGAATTTGTGTCTCCTAAATTCAAGTTAGGACAAGCCACACCGAAATTTGAATTTCAACCAATAAAGCTAACAGTGGCATCAAACGAACTGGGTGAAGTAACAGTAACGGCGAAGAAACCTTTTATAGAGCAGCAGATTGACAGAACCGTGCTAAATGTAGAAAACAGTATAGTAGGAAGCGGAAATACGGCTTTAGAAGTACTGGAAAAAGCACCAGGCGTGGTAGTTGACCGACAAAACAACGCTCTTAAATTAAAAAACAAGAATGGTGTTTTAGTTCAAATTGACGGAAGACGTAGTTATTTATCAGAAGAGGCATTGATGCAAATGCTAAGCAATATGAATTCTGACGAAATCACCTCAATAGAAATCATTTCTAATCCTTCTGCTAAATATGATGCTTCTGGAAACTCTGGAATCATCAATATCAAATTGAAGAAAAATAAAGCTTTTGGAACAAACGGTTCAATAAACGTAGCTGTTGGAGACTCCTACCTACCTAACTCTACCGATGATTTATACAGAGCATCTACCAATATTTCATTAAACCACAGAAACAAGAAAGTAAACGTTTTTGGAACTGCAAATGTAGGTAGAAATGCTTTTTATAATGACAATCATCTTATGAGAAGCACAAACTTTGAAAGCTTGAGAAGTGAGTTTGACCAAGTGTCTCAAAGAAATGGTAATGGTATTTATAGCTCGGCAAAACTTGGTGCAGACTACTTCGCTACTGATAAAACTACCTTAGGAATTATGTTTGATGTCAATAACTGGAATGGCAACATGAAGTCTTCTGGCTTAACAGAAATCATAGAAAGACAAAGTGATGTGCTTAGTCAAAGTTCATTAATTCCAACTTCTGATAGAGAGATGGACAACTGGAATTACACTGCCAACTTTAATGTAAAGCATAACTTTGATGACAAAGGAAAAGAAGTAAGTTTTGACGCTGATTACAGTGGTTTTAGAAACTACGCTTTCCAAACATTCGACACTGATTATTTTGATGGTAATCAAAACTTAACCGAAAGTATTCGCCAGCAAAACAGCACACCTTCTGACATTAATATTTACGCTGCTAAAGTTGACTTTGTAATACCTACAGCCAACAAAATGAAAATTGAGTTTGGTGCCAAAACTAGCTATGTAAAAACCGATAATGACTTTGTGTTTGAAGTGGAAAACGACGGAGCATGGACTATTGACCCAGGTAAAACAAATCACTTTGTTTACACGGAATTTGTAAACGCAGCTTACTTTAACATAGGAAAACAATGGGACAAAATAGGTTTCCAAACTGGATTAAGAGCAGAGCATACTAAATCAGAAGGAAACTCTATCACCCTTGACCAATCTGTACCTCGCTCCTACTTAAGCCTTTTCCCAACGGCATTTTTAAATCAGAAAGTAAACGACAAAAATTCGCTGAGATACTCGTACAGCAGAAGAATAGGACGTCCTAACTATCAACAACTTAACCCGTTTTTATTCTTCTTAGACCCTTATACTTTTGAGCGTGGAAACGAGTACTTAAAACCACAATTTACTGATAACTTAGAACTTACATATACATATAACAACGCCATCACACTTACATTAGGCTACGCCAATACAAATGACTTTATGATGCAGGTGATAGAGCAAGATGATGAAACTAGAGTTACTTTTCAAACGACCACGAACCTTGAAAAAGTAGAAAACTATTCTGCCAACTTATCTTTCCCTATTCCGGTAACTAAATGGTGGAATATGCAGAATAACATAAACTTATATTATGTAAAATATTATGACAGCGACTTAAGCGGTGGTACCTTAAATATAGACCAAACGGCGTTTAATTTTTATACAAGTAACAACTTGAACTTTAAGAAAGGCTGGTCTGCAGAAGCTAGTATGTGGTTTAACTCACCACAGATAATGGGAATTATTAAGCAGTCAAAACCTCAATACTCGGTAAATGCAGGTGTTCAAAAGACTATTCTTGAGAAAAAAGGTCGCATCAAATTTAATATCAATGACATCTTCTTAACCTCTTTCTTTGCAGGTGCTATTGATTATGAAAATGTAGACTTACAAATTGATAACAGGTGGACTAGCCGAAGAGTAACCTTAAGCTTTAACTATACTTTTGGTAACCAAAACGTAAAAAGTAGCAGAAGAAGAAGCACTGCCACAGAAGACTTAAAAAGTAGAGCTGGCGGAAACGGTAACTAAGAACAGCTTTTAATTTCCTCAAAAAAAGGTCTCTGATTTATTCAGAGGCCTTTTTTAGTTTTTGATAAAAGGCCAAAGCTTGGTCTTCTACATAGGTACTTTTTTGCCCCGACTGCATAAAGCCTACATGCCCTCCTTCTTTGGGTAATAATAAATTAAGGTTAGCATTACTTTGGGCTTCGCCCAAATCAAAACACTTATCACCCAAAAATGGGTCATTTAAAGCCTGAACTATCAAAGTTGGTACTTCTACCCTACCTAAAAGAGGTTTAGCTGAGGCTTGAGCATAAAAGTCGAATACATCTTTATAACCGTGCAAAGGAGCCGTATAACGGCTATCAAATTCGAAAAAATCATTGGTTTTAGCTGAACCTTGGAAAAAGGTGTTATCAGGAAATTGAACTGATTTTTGCTTAATTTTCACTTCTAATTTTCTTAGAAAACGGTCCATGTAAAAGCGTTTCATAGGCTTTTGTAATTCTTCTACCGAATTCTGTAAATCTAAGGGTACAGATGCTACTGCCGCCAGTTTAACCTCCGCAGGTAAAAGTTCAGGTTTTTCGGCAACCAACCTTAATGTCAAACTTCCGCCCATACTAAAGCCTGCTAGTACCACCTCTTTATATCCCCTTTCCTTTATGGCATACTCTAAAACAGCTCTTAAATCCTCCGCATCTCCATGATGATAAAATTTTGGCAGTCTGTTCATTTCACCGCTACAACTACGGCAGTTCCAGCCCAAACCATCAAAACCTTGCTCTTGAAACTTCTGAATCATTCCTGTTACATAGTGGCGTGAGGCATCTCCCTCTAAGCCATGTGTCACTAAAATGAGCTTATCGCTGTCGTTATTGACCCATTCTAAATCTAGAAAATCACCGTCAGGGAGTTCTATTCGCTCTTGTTCATAGGGCAAATCGACCTTTCTAAAAAAACTTGGGTAAATGGTTTGAAGATGACCTTCAAATTGCCAAAAGGGAGGAGAAAAAGAAGTTTTCAATTTTTATAGACTGTTTTTAACAAGATATCATGAATAGCCGAATAAAAAGATTTTGCATCGACTTTCAGAGTAACAGTAAAAACGCCTTGATAGTTTAACTATAAAAATGAAAAGGTCCACCTCGCCGTTCTTTACGGAACGGCGAGATGAACTTCGTTTATAGCTTATTTCACGTTTATGTATAAGTATTTTATAGAAAAGCAGTAAGTCGTCTATCGAATCAATGCCTTTTTTGTAAATACATGCCTCTCACCAGCCATACTTACAAAAAGGACACCATCCGAAGTTCTTTGAGGTCTTACTTCATATCCCTCCGCTGTATCATATATATCGAAAGGAATACTTCTTCCTGTAATATCTAAAATACGTAGCTCTGAATCTTTAATATTAGTTCTAATCTGAATAGTGTGATTTCTAACAGGATTTTCAAAAGTGAAATAATCACCATCTATTTCATAATTAACCGCTATTGTTTTAGAGTAAGAAAACTCTCCGTTAGTGTCGATCATCTTTAACCTGTAATAATTAAGACCTTCTTTAGGGTTAAAATCATCATGATTATAATTTTTCTGACCTTTGCCAATCCTAGCAATACCCTCAAAATTTACTGCATTATTACTCCTTTCTAAGTGAAAAGATTGAAAATTTTCATATGCTGTGGCTTCCCAAGAAACATTAATTCTACGCTCTAACTGCTTTCCCTTTAAAGAAACTAATTTGACAGGAAAAACGCCAAGACCAGCACTCTCTGGATTTAACCCTATAACCAAAGTATTATTAGCCAAGCCTAAACTACCATCAGCTCCAGTTGTAACCATTTGAGATACATCAAAAATGTTTTCTGGTTCAGTTCCAAGCCATATAATTCCATCGCCTGCTAATAAGCCTTCTCCAACCAAGGTCAATACTGGTTCTATAACTACTTCTTCTGTAACAACTGGTATAAGTGCTCCTAATGGGTCTAAAACATTTACAATCCAATTAGTAACCTCTACTACAGTTTCAACTAAGACTTCCACTACAGTTCCCTCTTCAAAAAGGCCAAATTCACTCGATATAACACCTTCGTTATCCACCCTTCCAAAAATCAATATATCGCCATCCACCACTATCTGATGATTGTTCACAAAAGGAAGAAGCTCTATTCCTGACACCCCCATTTGTAAATCTGCACCAACATGAATATAACCACCATTGGTGAACTCTCCATTATTAAGACAGCCAGCTTCTATCTCTACTATCGAAGTAGCCGTATTAATAAAGTGACCATAGGCGTTTTGAAAATAACCTAACAGCATTCTTGCTCCACCTGTATTATTGCAAGTACCTCCGTTAAGAAACAAACCAGCATCTCCTAAAACATCTAGACCCAATACCGCATCAGAACCATTATTATTCCATACGGAGCCAAGACCCACCTCCACTACTCTTTCTCCCAATAACTGGACTGTGCCAAAGTTATTTAAAAGATCTATTTCTATGGGTGATGTTAAGTAATTACTCCCGTCTCCTTTTTGCCTTAAAAGGGTAATATCTATTTCGTCTTGGTCAATATTAATGGTTCCAATATTGGAAGCTCCAAGTATTTCTATACCATCACAGCTTAAATTGATAATACCAGAGTTAAATAAATTTTGGGTCAACAAAGTCCCCGTACTTAAATCAATCAGACCGTTATTTAATAGCCCAATATTATTTATCAATGAATCTAAAAAGGTAAGAGCTCCAGAACTATTAACAATAAACGAACCTCCGTCATTTAAAACCTTCCCACCCAAAGTAGCTGTGGTGCAACCTAGATTTATATCGCATAAATTCAAAATCTCTTCACACAGCACTGTTCCTGCCGTGCAATCAATTAGACCATTCCCTAAAAGTCCCACATTGTTTATAACTGAATCTAAAAAAGTAAGAACTCCAGATATATTTACATTTATTCCTCCACCATTGTTTATTAATTTCCCATCTAAAGATGCGGTTGGGCAGTCTAAATTTAGGTTACCCAAATTAAGGATATCCTTTGTTAACAAAGTACCTGATGTACAATCTATTAAACCAGTATCCAAAACACCCACATTGTTTATAACGGAGTCTAAGAAAGTAAGAGAACCTGTGGTGTTGGTGATAAAAGTACCGCCATGATTTTTAAGCTTACCTCCTATAGATATGAGAGGATTTCCGTCAACTATATTGACAATTCCACCCTCATTTATTTCTAAATCAAAATCGCCGATAAACTCATTAGATGGTAACGAACCACTAGATGGACTCCAGTTACCTCCATCTGTTACACAAATATCAATTATTGAAGTATTATCATTTATAAATCCCGTCCAAGAACCATTCACGCATATTCCTCCACCATTTGATGTAAAATTACCTGCACCACTCGCTAGTGGCCAAGTAGGTTGGCACGCACATTGCCCTAAAACAAATTCAGGGCTTACAATTATTGTAAGTAGTAATAATATTTTTTTCATGTGACATCATTTTTTAAGGCTGAAACTGATTTGAACCAAAGTCAGATACCGACCCAGTCTTCAGCGTTAATGATGAAACAGAGCCTAGCTTTTTTAGGGATGGCTTCTTATAGCTTCTTTTGCCTGATACTTGTAGAGTAATAATAGTTTGTTTTTTCATTTTCCTGATAGTTTATTGTGAGATTCCAACATTACATTGAACTATAGGTGAAAAACTATGCCATTTGAAGAATAGGAAACATTTTTTTTCGGCAAACGGCGACATTAATGACAATTGTCAACTTTTCAGGTTGGCATTTTTAAATTCAGGGTAAACCCTGAGTGGCGTGCCAAAAAAATGAGGAAGGCTATAAAAAGAGAAAGCCTCCTAAAAGGAGGCTTTCTTGAGTACCCAGAGCCGGGGTCGAACCGGCACGATATTGCTACCATTGGTGTTTGAGACCAACGCGTCTACCAATTCCGCCATCTGGGCATTCTTTGGGTTGGGGGTGCAAAAATAGAATAACAGGATTTATTCACAAAGCTTTTCCCCCAAACTTTTTCAATTAAAATTTAATGACACTTATTCATACCTAAGAGACTCTATAGGGTCAAGCTTGGATGCTTTATAGGCCGGATAAAATCCAGAAAGTAAACCTACCCCGATACACACTACCAGCCCTATCATAATCCAACCCCAAGGCACCAAAAAGACAGATTCGTCAAACATTAATGAGGAAACAAGATTTCCACCTACTATACCTAATAAGACGCCTACCAGCCCTCCAAAAAGACAAATAATAATAGCCTCTATCAAAAACTGTAACCTTATTTTAATAGGGCTAGCACCTAAAGCCTTCCTAACACCTATTTCACGCGTTCGCTCCGTCACAGATACCATCATAATATTCATTAAAGCTATTGACGCTCCCAATAACGTAATAATTGAAATTACAAGGCCACCCATTTGCATAGCTCCCGTAATACTTTCTGTTTGTTTCACTAAACTATCAGCACGTTCTATTTTAAAGCTATCATCTACCCCAATTTCATCTCCACGTACTCTCCGCATAACGGCAGTAGCTTCGCCAATAGCCTCTTCTATATTGTCCACACTCTCTACAGAGGTGGTTATTTCATAAGAAAAGTTACCATTAATATCATACTGCCTACCTGATGAAAGAGGAATTAAAATCACCCTATCATCTCCTCCGCCAGATAAACTTCCTTTTTGGTCTAAAACCCCAATCACTCTATACTTATTCCCTTTAAAAGCAATCTCTTTTTCTAATGGAGCCTCCTTTGGAAAAAGTGTTTTAGCAAGCTCAAAACCTATAATGGCAACTTTTGAGGCCAATTCCATATCGGTTTCATTGAGGTTTCTTCCATTTTGAAGGTTGTAAGCCTTAATTCCTAAAAATTGCTCATCTACCCCTATTACTCTCGTATTCGGATTAGTTTTTATAGAGCCATACTTCACCTCTGCACTTCCTGTAACACCAGTATATACACTCACCACGGCATCTTCCTCAGCCATAAAAAGCTCTTTAAACTTTTTGGCTTCTCTATATACTATAGGTGGTAACACTTTATCTCGCACTCCTCCTTGTCTACCTTGACGTTGTTCCACCAAAATATCGAAAGTGTTAGCTCCCAAACCAGACAAACTTTGATTTACGTTATTTTGAATACCGTCTACCGCCGTCAAAATTCCTACTAAAGCCAGTATACCAAATGCTATAATAGTAGCAGTAAGAACTGCTCTTAGCATATTGGCTTTTATAGCTCTAAAACCCTCTGCTATGTTTTCTTTTAAATTCATTAATCTTTAGATTTTATTCTAATTCGTAGTGTTTCGGACACTATTTGGTAGCCAAATCGGTTATATTTACAAAATTGGAAAGAGTAATCAAAAGTAACAAGCCAGTGAAACGAGTCTTATTGCCGCTTATCATTTTTTTGACCATTTCTGGGTCTTTAAGAGCAAATCAGCTCCTAGTTCCTATGGACGACAGTCAAACTAATCACCTAAAATCTTACGGTTTGGTGTATTGGATATTGGACAGTTATGACCTAGAGGTAGACTGGCTTTTAAATTACCGCGGTGGTAGTTTTATGTTTCCAGCTACCCAAGAATTTATCAACGAATGCGTAATAAGAAACATTAGTTACGAAGTAATTTCAGAAGCTGATGGGGCTCAGATTTTAGCTTTTGTAAAAAATCCTGACGCCAACATGGATGCTGTCAAACTTCAGAAAGTACCCAAAATAGCTGTTTATTCTCCAAAGAGTACACAACCATGGGATGATGCCGTTACCATGGCCTTAACTTATGCCGAAATCAAGTATGTCAAGGTTTTTGACGAAGAGGTTTTGGAAGGTAAGCTACCTGAATATGATTGGTTACACTTGCACCACGAAGACTTCACAGGGCAGTTTGGTAAGTTTATTAGAATGCGTGGCCAGTCATGGTACCAGCAGCAGCAGATGGAAGCCGAAGCCATTGCCACTAAATATGGTTATGATAAGGTGAGCCAAGCTAAATTAGCTGTGGTTAATAAAATTAAAAACTTCGTTTTAGGTGGTGGATACATGTTTGCGATGTGTAATGCTACCGACACCTATGATATTGCTTTGGCAGCAGAAGGCCTAGATGTAGTAGAGACTCCTTACGATGGAGATGGTGCAGACCAATCTGCCGACTCAAAACTAGACTTTAGTAAAACTTTTGCTTTCAAAGACTTCTCCCTTATATATGACCCATACATTGTAGAGTTTTCAAATATTGACCATACTAGCCAAGAGCGTGAGGTTAATGAAAGTAATGATTACTTCAATCTTTTTGAATTTTCTGCCAAATGGGATCCTATTCCTACCATGCTTACGCAAAACCATAATAACCTTATCAAAGGATTTATGGGCCAAACCACTGCTTACAAAAAGAACTTGATTAAGCCAGAGGTGGTAATTTTAGCAGAAAATAGGGAGCTAAACGAGGCTAGATATATTCATGGTACTGTTGGCAAAGGTTTCTGGACATTTTATGGAGGCCATGACCCTGAAGATTATCAGCATTATGTAGGTGAAGAACCAACAGATTTGAATCTTCATCCAAATTCTGCTGGTTATCGACTAATCCTTAATAACGTTTTATTTCCTGCGGCAAAGAAGAAGAAACTTAAGACCTAAGCATGCACTAATTCTCTCTTTCCCTCATTAACTTTATCTACTCTCAGGTAAGTATTCATTGTATTTAAATACCATCCTGAAGTTATCAGAACCACATTCTTTATGATATATTGACCTGTTAAGGTTAACGTAAAATAAGACTGCCAGGTATCAGACTGAAGCAACACTAATGGAATAAAAGTGCAAGCCATATGGCCTAGCATCACATAGAACGTGAGTTTAGTTAGCTTAGGAAACAGCCACATTATTCCTACTAAACACTCAAAAGCTCCAAAAACTGGAATGAATACATCAATAGATACGAACGGAGCCAAGGTTAAATCAAACAGCTTATGAACTAAGTTTTCTGCAGGTGATGTACCTATAACTTTCAAAAAACCAAACCAGAAAAAAACCGTACATAGTGCTATTCTACTAAATAAATCAACACTTCTTAAGGCCTTATATTCTTCAAAAACATCTTTACTCTTCATTATTATAAATCTTTAAAAAGTGTAAGTCATTTTATAGACGACTTACACTCATGATGCTGTCAAATCATCTGCAATATGCTTATAAAGTATATTTGACAACGATATTATTTCATTAAAACTTTAATTGAAGGCTTAACACAGCACTTCTTCCATCTGATGTCCAAATTCCTGGACCTGGATACCCTGTTGGTCTTTTAGTATAATAGGTAATATTGCCAATGTTACTCAAGCTACCCTTCAATACTAAAAAATCTGTAAGCCCTAAGCTGGTATTAAAATCAAGAATACCATAAGAAGGCACTAATCCTACAGTACCATTATCAACAAACTCCACATTTAATGGGTCAGAATAAAAAGACGAAGTATAGCTATACTGTAAAGTAGCACTCCATTTATTGGTTTTAAATAAGAATCCGTTTCTGCTTATAACCTGAGGTACTCCTGGCAATAAATTCCCATCTACGGAAACATTTTCTGTTCCATTAGTCACTTCACCGTTTAGGTACTTACCCTTCATAAATGAGCTAGCCGTAAATACAGACCACCTAAATTTGGGACTATTATGAATGATAAAATCTAAATAAGATTCTAACCCATAAGTTATGCTGTTGCCAATATTGGTTCTTAGAACAAAAGTATCACCATTAGCATCCACAATAACCTGCTTACCCATTCTGTCTTGATAAAAAAGATTAAACACCGAAACATTATAGACCAGCCTATTGTCAAAGGTCTTACCCTGTAAACCCAACTCCATATTTGAGCCGGAGGCGTCATGCAAGTTTTTATCTGCTAATTCATATGGATTAGCAGGAATTATATCCGCAAAAATAACGGGGCGATAAGCCTGTGACCAACCACCATAAAACCTCAAATTTTCCTTTGGCGTAAAGTTGAAATCTAAGCCCAGTAAAGGAAACTCATGCTTAATATCGGTTGGCACTTCGTTTTCTGGATAATCATCAATTCTTCCACGCATTTTGGTCAATCCTTTTTCAAAACGTAAGCCCGCATTGACAGAAAAATTACTAGTCAAATCTAGCTTCTCTTCTAAAAACATAGCCACATTATCAGTATAGTAATGTATATCTCTTCCAAAACCAGCAGTACCTACCGTATAAACTGCACCTTCATCCACATCACTCCTTCCTTTTTGACGACGGTGTAAGTCGTTTCTTATTAGCCTAACACCTGCATGAAGTTTTGCACTTTTATTAAACAATGAATGCTTATTACTGAAAGACAATTCTGTGGTGTACGAATGATAATTATCAATATCTACCTGACGTGCAGGCATTAACCCTGTGTTAAAGTCAGGTTCGTCTACCACACCTGATACTCCAGTAAACTGAACACTTTTTCTTTCACCTAAAACCGCAGATACCATCAATTTCAAAGATGATTTCTCATCAATGTTGGAAGACAACTCTAAGAAAGGCACAAAAATATCAGGAGAGTAATAGTTTCTATCCCGTGTACTTTGTCTTGAGTTACTAGCATACTGCTCTTCTGTCAATGGTCCAGGAATTCTATACGTGTAAACTGACCTTGCCAAACCACCTGCCAAATTCCAAGTGCTGTTAAAGCGATAGTTCATCTTTATATACTCCGACTCGTAATTTGACTCCGCATTATCTCGGTAGCCGTCAGACACTCTCTTAGAAAAATAAGCATAGTAAGAAAACTTCCCAATGGTTCCTCCCAAAGCATTATAAGTGCTTTTTAAGCCATAAGACCCCACAGAGTTAATACTCTCTACACCTATTTTCTTAGTACTATCAGCACTTTTGGTGACATAATTAAGCATTCCTCCAAACTGTGCTCCATATTGCAAAGAGCCGGTTCCTCTAATCATCTGTATTTTCTCAATAGACTCCATTGGCATACTAAAATGACTAGCCGGATAACCGTACATGTCTGAATTGGTCACCACATTATCTAACCGCACATTATATTCCCAACTTCTATGAGGGTCAAGTCCTCTAGAAGATATGTTAATTTGATTTCCAGAGCCATCCATGTCGTAAACAAAAACACCCGGAATTTTAGCAAAAATTTGACGGGCATTTTTTTGAGAAACGTCTGCATCAACAGCAGCCATCGATATAGTTTCTGTCTTTTTACCACCAATTAAAACATCCGTTTCTTCTTCTTGAATTTGCTCTACGCGAGCAATTCTGGCAGCATTTACCTCTACTTCTTCTAGAGCTTCCGCATTTTTTGACAAGACTATTTGCGACAAAGACAAGTTCCGACTATTTAATACTATCGCCTTCTCTAGATTGGCATAGCCAATAAAAGAAACCTTCAATTTATAAGTACCATAAGCTACATTTCTAAGCTTAAACTTTCCTTCAGCATCTGAAAAAGCCGCTAAATTAGTACCTGCTATACGAACCACTGCTCCTGAAATTGGCTGTGATTGGTCATCTTCTACATTACCTTCAATATTTCCTGTTTGCTGGGCATCTGAAAGCCCTACTCCTAATACTAAAATGAGGAATATGCATAATAAGTATCTCATAACTAATATTTCATATTTATTAATGAGACTTCTCTTTATTACCCAAACCTATGGTCAAACCAAAGTTGATAAGGTAATCTGCAAATGCTGCATCACCAGCTCTTGGTGAGCCTGTCAATCTTTCAGTTTCCAAATCCGTCAAACTCTGTGGCCTATTTCTATAAAAAACTACCGGCACATTTAGCGTAAACATCATTTGGTCTTTCATGTAGGTAACTCCTGGGTCTAAAGAGCCTGCCATTCCTGGCCTTCTAAACCCTAAACTTCCTCCTATCACATCTTTAACAGGTATTCCTTCAAATCGTCCTCCTAAACTCAGGCTTATGCTTGGCTCAAAAAACGAATAGCTTAAACCAGCTGAAAGGGAATATTGGTCTGTAACCGACATGATAGATTCATTTTCAAGGATAGGATTAAGCGTTTCTCTAAATGTTCTAGTTCCATTAGTTTCTTTCGGATTTGACAGATAAAAGCCTGAGCCATAAACACTCAATCTAGTACCCAACTGCTTAAAGCCCTGAAAGCCTAAAGTTATTCCAAAACCACCATCACCTGGCTGAATAGATTGATCTACTGGCCTTACTTCTTCTGCACCATTTAACCCTACGTTATAGAAGGTGCTGGTAGCTTCATAATTTCCTGTTGGCAATTTTACACCAAGATTAATAGACATATTAGCATCATGAGCTGTACTTATATCTTTTAGCCAATAGCCAAAGCCAATTCTAGCATCTGCTAAGCCCTGCGAATAAGAACTATGTCTTTCACTTCTGCCGTGTTCGTATAGGGAACTTCGTTCATTATAAACTATTGGTAAATTGGCCGTTAAAAATGCTCTATTGCCCAGACCATAAGTAAGGTTTAAATCTAAAGAATGGCTGTAGTTGATAACTTCAGAGCCATTTGCCACTCTATCTGGTTCTTCATGCGTTCCTCTAAAGTGCCTAAACGATTTAAAATAGCGATAATTTGCACTTAACAGAGCGTACCCCTTTCCCGTTTGAAGAGAAGAATTAGGGTTACCAGAACAAGTAGAAAAATGTTTAATAGCCACACATCCTTGTGCAAAAACATATATATAGGGAATACACAGCAACAATACTGTTGCAAGTAGTTTTCTTAACATTTTGAATAAAATTTAATGTAAATAATAATGCATCAATAAAGACTTATCGATGACTTAAAGGATAATATTTAACATTAAACTAGCTGAGGAGGCGGGGTGTCAATTCTTAAAGAAACAGAAGAAAACAAGTTTTTATAGCTAAAGTTATGAAAGGCCAATTCTTTAAAAGAGAGATTCAAATATTCAAAATCACTAGAAGAGTTTGACTGGAATTTAAGAAGCATCCAGTTAGAAAGTAGGCTATTTCCATTGGAGTTTTGCTGCTTATCCGTGTCTTGACTGTTATCTACTTTGTCAGATAACATGCTAAATATCTCTCTTGCGTTGGTGTTTTTAATGTATTTGAAATAAAGTGTATCGTTTTCGAAATTTCGCTCTACTAAGGTGTAGAACTCACCATTTCTCTCCAATAAACCATTCCCCTTTTTAGGGCTTTCCCACTCTGACGCATAAGGAAGTGCCATTGCCATTTTAATCTCTAAAATCTCAGGACCTTTAACATCTGATAAGAAAGAAGAGGTTTCTATGCTACCCTCTTGGTGAAGAAGATTTAATAACACAGCAGGAACTAGAAACAGATTGACCATAAAGCATATAGCCAATAATAATGCACCCAGTCGTGTACTTTGTCTCTGTCTCAATGGTTTAAAATAATATTGAAGGTAGGCAATAAATTATATTTCTCAATAATCACTCTTTCAAAAATGATTTATCGGCATTCTCAATACGTATTATCATGCCAAATTTTTAATTTTAAAAAATATAATTTTATAAAGCTACATCTTCTCAAATAACATCGACAGAATGCCTTACAAGGTATAATTCTTATTTTTTCAACATCTTTCAATGCTAAATGGACTGATTTTTGCAGCAAAAGGTTTGGACTACTTAAAATACTAGCATGAATAAAATCTACCTCTACGCACTATTTTTAATTGGTACTATAACCTTGGTATCTTGTAATGACAAAGACGAAATAATCTCTATAGAAGCGAATGAAACAGACATTGTTCTGGAAGATGCTTTATTAGCTAGTTCTGACAATGTTGGTAAAGCTTTTTATAGAATGCCAGATAGTGATGAATTTTCAAAAATCCCTCAAGACCCTAAAAACCCTTTAACAGCAGCCAAAGTTGAGTTAGGTAAATTTCTATTTCATGAAACGGGAATAGCTCAAAACCCAAGCATGAACATTGGTATGAATACATACTCTTGTGCAAGCTGCCATCATGCTAAAGCTGGCTTTCAGGCTTGTATGCCACAAGGGATAGGTGAAGGAGGAACTGGATTTGGCCAAATCGGAGAATCTAGAGTTAAAAACCCCGCTTACCCAGAAAAAAGTATTGATACGCAGCCTATCAGGTCTCCTTCTGCTATGAACTTGGCTTACCAAACACTTGTGCTGTGGAATGGTCAGTTTGGAGGAACCCATCAAAATATTGGAACAGAAGCTTCTTGGACTGAAGACACTCCAAAAGCCACTAACAAGCTGGGTTTTGAAGGTATAGAAACACAAGCCATTGCAGGTAGAGATGTACACAGATTGATGATTGATAAAATTTTCATGAGTAATGTGGGCAACTATCGTCAGATGTATACGGCAGCATATGATGAAAGCAGTTTTAATAATCCAGTGGCACTAAAAGATAATAGTGCCTTGGCTATTGCGGCTTACGAAAGATCTCTTCTTTCTAATCAATCACCTTTTCAGTTATGGCTTCAAGGCGATTATAACGCCATGTTAGAAGAAGAGAAAAAAGGGGCTATCTTATTTTTTGGAAAAGCAAAATGTGCTTCATGTCATAATGGACCATCATTAGCAAATATGGATTTCCATGCTATTGGTATGAAAGATTTGACTAAGGGAAGTTACGGTAATCTACAGGTTTACAATGTAGATGAAACAAACGTAGAGCATAAAGGAAGAGGTGGTTTCACTAACAAACCTGAAGATTTATACAAATTCAAAGTTCCTCAATTATACAACCTTAAAGACTCCCCATTTTATGGCCACGGAGCTTCTTTCACAGAAATAAGAGATGTGATAGAATATAAGAACAAAGCTATTCCAGAGAACAGTAATGTTTCAAGTGGGCAATTAGACCCTGCTTTTGCACCACTAAATCTTACAAGTGAAGAGGTTGACTTATTAACCTTATTTATCAAGAACGGTCTTTACGATCCTAACCTAGAAAGGTATGTACCGTCAAAGCTTCCTTCTGGATTAGGATTCCCGAATAACGATACACAAACCCGCATTGATCTAGGTTTTTGATTTAGTTCTCAAGCCTAGTTCTTTATAAATTTCGGTTTCTTTCTGAGCATAAAAAGAGCGTGTAGAAATCAAATTAGCAGCCACATTCGCTACCATTCCTGCTAATAGGAAATAAAATATAGCTGAATGCCTGTCTGTCATTTCTAGCACCAAAATAGCCGCTGTAAAGGGCGAACGAGTTACTCCTGTAAGAAAACCAATCATGCAGACTAACACCATAAGGTTATGGTTTTCTTGCCCCATGTTAAGGGTGCTTACCAATAAATGACCCAATGCTGCTCCAGAAGACAAACTCGTAGAAAAAATACCACCTGCACCACCTATACTGAAAGAAAGTAAACTACCTATCATTCTGGCGGGAAGTGTAAACCAAGGCAACTCTTCATTAGTAAACAGTATTTCATTAATCAAATGCTTTCCCGTGCCCATTGAAAAGTCACCAGTAAAGAAAACCATGGTGGCAAAAAGCAATGAAATACCCAAAACAAACAAAGCCCTATGGCCGCCTTTTTTGACCTTTGTCCTTAATTTTGAAATCTCTGAGATACCCTTGGTAAAAAGAGAGCCCAAATAACCTGAGATAAATGCAAAACCAGCTACCCAAAAAAGACTTAAAAATGGAAGTTTATTAATTTTAGGGAAACCTAAGAAAAGATAAGAACCAAGAAACAACTGAGCCGTAAGCCCCGATATAATAACCGCCCCAAAAACCGCTGTTCGGAATTTTCCTATATGTGATTTCGTCAGTTCTTCTACTACGTAAACTATTCCTCCAAGCGGTGTATTAAAGGCTGCCGCCAAACCAGAAGCTCCACCAGTAATAATCATCACTTTTTGAGAAACCTTTGGCCATTTCTCTGGAATAAGCCTATAAACAGTTTCAAAAATAGACCCTGAAATTTGAAGCATAGGTCCTTCTCTTCCAATAGCACCTCCTCCTAATAGCAAGGCCAAACTACTCAGCACCTTAATCACTATAATTTTCAGATTAAGAAGCTTATCTACCAATAAACCATTTCTGGTACCTGCTATATTTACCGCAGCCATGAGTTGAGGAATTCCAGACCCTCCTGCGTTTTTTTCATATCGCTGAACCAAGTACCAGCTTAAAAACATGAAAACTGGAGCTATCGCAAATATTAAATAGGGATTGTAATTAAAGATCTTAATACTGGTAGACTCCACTATTTCAAAAGCCTTTTCATACCCAACGGACACTACCCCTACCAACACAGAAGCTATCCAAAATGGGATAGCTTCATAGGGTATTTTCTTCAATAATTTTGCAGGAATCCGCTGAATTAGCTTCAAACCAAAGCGTGAGTCTTTCCAGTCTCGCAGTTTATGCTGCCAGGCTAATTCCCATGGTTTCAAATGGTATTTAGGTCTCAATAAAAAATCACACTTTAATATTCAAAATTTATTTCAAACTCGATAAGTAGCTTACTAAATCCACCAATTGATTTTCATCAAAAGGATATTTAGGCATTAAGGAAACATCCAGCTGCTTTATCGACTTTATATCACTTAAGGCATATCTAGTAGTTTCAGACTGCCCTAATAGTTTAATATTCACATCATCCTCTGTTTTAGAGGTAATGATAGCTTGGAAAGAAGAACCATCTTTCATTACTATCTCTTGCGTTTCATAACCAAAACCCATTCCTTCAGAAGGATTAAGAATAGCGTTATAAAGTCCTTCTTTGGTTAGTTTAGCACCTATTTGGCTCAAACCTGGTCCAAAATCAACACCTTTACCATTAACCAAGTGACATGAAACACAGTATACATCAAACACCTTTTTACCTTCTTCTACTTTACCAGTTTTAGTCAATAAAGCCTTTACATCCACTGCCGCTGCATCATCATCACCAAAAAAATCACTTGCCTTCGCTCTTATATCTTGGTGCCAAGTTCTCATCATGTGCTCTTTTGCTATATCCATGACATCGGCAGGTACCTTATCTTCCTGAATTAACTCCCAAAGACGAGACTCACTATCCCATCCATTCATGGCCTTCATAGCTTCCTGTCTCAAACCTAAGTCCAAGGTTTCGTTCTGAAACATGCTTATCAACAAATCAGTCATTGGTTTAGAATCTACCGCACCAAAACGCTCTGTCGCATTCTTAGCCTTTTCTAAATCCGTATCTAAACAAAGCTTCTTAACCTCATCCATTCCGTAAAACTTAAAGAATGTATTAGCGGCATCCTGAATATTGCTACCTTCTGTATCTGTCCTTAAAATACGTACCAAGCTCTCTTTTTGACCTTTCAGTTCAAATTTATCTACAATGTCAAGGAAGTCTGCATTATCTAGCTGACCCACAAAGTTTGAAACCTCATCCTTTAATTTTGGATATGCTGTTAAGTCATCAATATCTAGCTGTCTAAAAATAACCGACTTCTCTGTTACATCCGACGCCCTAGCAAGCAGGTTTAAAAGAATGCTATTCTTATCACCAGTCTTTTGAAAGTCCATGGCTCTGTAATACTTCCATTTTGACTCCGTAGGTTCTGAAGCTAAAATTTGTCCCAAAAGGTCTAAAGTTCTTGAGCTTCTGCTTCGCCAAACTATATCTTTAGCTGCTTTCGTGTTAATCCATTCTGACCCTACTTCGTCTAAATACTTTGAAAGATAATCATCCCATTGACCTTCGGCTGAAATCCCTAAGGCTTCTAAATACCATCTGTCTTCACCGTCATAAGAGCTTGCTAATTTCACCCAAGTATCGGCTGCTTTAACATCACGAATAGCAATGGCAACTTCTCTCTTAACTTGTGCGGAGGCATCGCCTGCTAGGTCAAAGTAAAGCTCCGAAAAGTCAACTCCTTTTAACTCTCTAGCTGCTCTTACTGCTGCTATTCTTAAATTAGAATCTTCTGATTTGGCTGCATCTAAAACGTATTCTTTACCATTAGGCAATTTGCTTAGAAGCCAAAAAGCTCTTGCTTTCATTCTGGAGTCATTGCTAGCATAAAGAGCCTTTAGAGCAGCTTCTGCATCTTGACCCATTTCGTTTAAATTAGTCCAAGCAATATATCGTGTGGCCACATTTGGGCTTTGTAAAGCTGCTATATTTCCGTCAATAGATTCAAAATCTGGTTTGACAGCTGTATAAGCATGTCCTTTAGGAGCTACTCGGTAAATTCTACCACGGTTTTGGTCTCCTATGGCGTGTCCGCCTACTCCTGGGTCATACCAGTCGGCAATGAATAAAGAGCCATCAGGAGCTACCGTCAAATCAGAAGGTCTGAACCACTTATCTCTATTAGAACCGTCCAAAATGCTTAACATAGTAGCGGAGTAACCTGCACCGTCATCTTTAACAGGATAAGCTCTAACCACATTTGGCCCTGCATCCGTATGAATCATTTGATTTTGATACTTCTCTGGAAGAAGCTTACCTTCATACACTACCATTCCTGTAGGCGAACCAGCGTAAGTTTGAAGTAAATTAGGAACTACACCGGGGTCATTTAAATGCCAGTGTCTTAATGGAATAGAATCTTCCATATTTACTCTTCGTGTTCTCCAGTCTGAGCCAGTATTTTCATCTTTAAAACCGTAGTTTCCATAATCCATCACATAGTTAATTCTTACACCTCTGTTTCCGTCATCGTCATTATCAGACTGCCACATAAGGCCATAAGAGTCTACTGCTACTTCATAATTATTTCTAAAGTTCCAAGCTAAAATTTCTACGTTATCACCATTTAAGTCAGACCTGTAAACCATTCCTTCACGGTATGGCTTGCCATCTGCTCTTATAACTCTTCCTTGCCCATCATAAAGCGGTTTACCTTTTTTAGTCAAAAGTCCTTTCCCAGCGTTTCCATAATTGAAATAGAATTTTCCGTCAGGCCCAAACGTAAAAGCATGCATGCCGTGATCATGGTCTTCGCCACCAATTCCTTCAAAAAGAACTTCCTTTTTATCTGGCACATCATCACCATCTTCGTCTGTGAAAATATACACATAAGGACTTCTTGAAACCACCACTCTGTTTCCAAAAACACCTATTCCTAAAGCAGAGTTAATATCATTACCTTGATAGAAAACAGTAGTTTTATCTGCTTTTCCATCACCGTCGGTATCTTCTAAAATCAAAATTCTGTCGCCTTTCTCCTCTACTCCATTCTTAGGATTCAGCTTACTTCTATAGTTATAGCCTTCGCAAATCCAAACTCTACCCCTGGCATCAATATCCATATTGGTAGGGTTTCTCATCATAGGCTCTGATGCAAAAAGCGTTACTTCTAAATCTTTATCTCCTAAGTCAATTCCTTCTAAAGCATATTCTGGACTTCTTCTTTGCTCTTCTGTCAAAGCGTCGTATTCTGCCTTTGACAATTCTTGATGGCCATTATTACATGACATAAAAAGAGCTGATACAAAGAGAACAGTCAGTATTTTATACATTCTAATAAAAATTTTGAGGGTTAAGATATCTTATGCTTTCACTTTCAATAATTCTTTTGGCAAACAAGAACCTGTTAAGGTTATACGAATCATAATATTCTGATTCTGGGTCAAAACTACCGTAACGTACCATTCCTGAAGAATGAATAAATTTTAGTTCTCCCAAATATATAGCAACGTGGGTCACTTTATTGCCCTTATCTGTCGGCCTACCAAAAAACAACAAATCGCCTTCTTCCAACTTATCAAATCCAGAAGAGGTATCAATAGCATCACCCACCAAAGCCTGCTGTGAAGCATCTCTTGGCAAATAAATTCCATTCATCATAAAGGAGGTTCGGGTAAACCCGCTACAGTCAACTCCTTTCATACTAGTACCACCCCATAAATACGGGATGCCCAAAAACTCCTGACTTGATGCTATAATACCTTTGGGTTTTGCTTCATTGACAAAATCTACTACTGGCTTAAGTTCAATGTTTGAAATATAGGCTATTCTTTCGTCTGGATATTGCACTTTAGTGCTATGAGAGCCCTTTTCTAATTCCCTAAAAATATTACCAAAAGTTAAATCAGACACTTTTAAACCTTTTAAAGAAGAATTTTGATAACTGAAACCATACGTTCCCGTGTAAACTACTTTGTTTGCCTGCGAATCAAAACTATCATCAAAAGCGATAGCCGAATTCTCAATAAAACCGATATAACCATCTGGTGTTTGCACCCTAAACCATGAACCTGATTTCTCTAAAACTCTTAAGGGCGTTCCTAATAAAGCTTGGGTAGAAAGTTCGGAAGATTCGGCTGCCTTTGACCTAATGTTACCTACAGATACATTGATATAAGCTAGGGTGTCTGTCAAATCTTGACTTGGCAAAGCCTCTAAAGCTTCTACCAAATCAAAATCTACTAATAAGTTCTTTACTTTTTGATGTAATTGAGCGTCGTCAATTTGACCTTTTAGAGAATCATTGACTATCTCATATTGAAAAAAGGAGGTTCTCCCATCAGGAGCATATTCCATTTTTAGGGTTTCCAAAGAATTTAGTAAACCCTCATTTTTTGTCGAGTCTCTACATGAAACTGAAAAAAAACAAAATACTGCTATTATTAAAACTATTCCTTGTCTTGAAGGTGATTCCATCCTTGAGCTGTAATCGGTACTTTTTCGCCTGAATTCGTTACTAAAATATTGTTTTTATCCTCCGTTACGAAACCTATCGGCGTAATTTCTGGAATAGCCTTTACTTTGTCATAATCTTCCTGAGAAATAGTCATCAATAACTCATAGTCTTCGCCACCATTCATCACTACCGTAATAGGATTAACATTGAATTCATTGGCGGTGGTTAAGGTTTTGTTTTCAATTGGAATATTATCAACAAACACCGTCATGCCTACACCAGAAGCTTTGCTTATATGTAAAATTTCAGATGCTAAACCATCCGAAACGTCAATCATACTAGTAGGTACAATGCCTTTTTCTTTTAAGTCATGAACTATATCAGTTCTTCCCTCTGGTCTCAGCTGTCTCCCTACTAAATACTCATGGTCATTTAGCTCAGGTTTCATTTCTGGATTTTCTAAAAATACTTGCTTTTCTCTTTCCAATACTTGTAAACCCAAATAAGCAGCTCCTAAATCTCCAGTAACACAAAGCACATCGTTTGCTTTAGCACCCTTTCTATAAGAAATTGCTTCTTTTGACACTTCACCAATAGCGGTAATAGACAGTGCCAAACCAGCCCTGGTAGATGTGGTATCTCCTCCTACTAAGTCTACCTTATAGTTTTCACAAGCAGCGTTTATTCCTTCATATATCTCTTCAATAGCTTCTACCGAAAAGCGATTACTAAGTGATATACTCACCGTTACCTGCTTAGGAATACCATTCATAGCGGCTATGTCTGACATATTCACCGCAATAGCTTTATAGCCCAAATGTTTTAATGGAACATAAGAAAGGTCAAAGTGTACACCCTCCACTAACATATCTGTAGATACTAAAGTATAATGCGTGCCTGAGTCTATCACAGCAGCATCATCACCTATCCCAAAAACAGTAGATGGTTGGTATATTTTAACGTTTGCTTTTAGCCTGTCTATCAAGCCAAACTCTCCTAATTCTCCTAATTCTGTTCTTTTCATCCTAGTATAGAATAAACAAAAAAAGGCAGGCACTAAGCCCACCTTTAATTATAAGTAATATTTTTTATTGCGGTACTAATGTATACTTGTTAGTAGTATTACCTGTTTTAGGATAAGCTCCATTTAAAGTAATTTCCAATTCTGATGCATCATCAGGCAAACTATTAATAGTAAAAACTAAAGTACCTCCAGTTCCTGTAGGCTCAGGAGTCAAACCTGAAATAGTCAGCTTTGTTTCTCCATCTACCGAATAAGTACCTGAATATGTTTGACCATCCACATCTGTAAGACTTGCTTGTGGCGGTGAAGATAAATTTAATCTGTATGAAGAATATGCCGGCTTAACATTGCCAGACCCACCTGCTGAATAAACAACCGCTGAGTTTTCAAGGACAAGTCTTGGTACCCAAACTTTGGCAACTCGTTCTGAAATTGGGTCTACTTTATCTCCACAAGAGACAAAGAAGCTCACCATTATAACTGCTACTGCTAAAAGACCGCTCGTTTTTTTCATTCAATCGTTTATTTTTCGATTATTAAATATATGCGAAATTATTTCTTAATAGTGCAAAGCACAATTTTTTTGCCAATTATTTCAAACTAAATAGATTTAAAGTTGTTGACTACTTTAAATACGACATGTTTTTTCAAATGGATGCTTCAAAGAAATACAAAAAAAGCCAGTTAGCCCTAAGAAATGGACAAGATAAAGAAGAAATTTGGGTAGCTCTTCACGGAATAATTTATGATGTGTCTGAATCTAGATTATGGAAAAACGGAAAACACTATGAGCACTGGGCAGGTCAAGACCTTACTGATGAGCTTGCTGATGCCCCACATACCGATAGTGTTTTTGAAAAATTTAAACAAGTAGGAATTTTAGAGGATTGAGTAATTTTGTGCCATGAAAAAATACTTTGACACTTTTCTACTTTTCGGAAGTTTAGGCCTTTTGGTTATTTGGGTTGACCAATTTATTTATAAAGGTGTAGACATGAAAGACTGTTACTTCTTTCTCATGTTTGCGATAGCTGGATTCTTAACCTATTTATTTAGAAGAGGACAGAAAAAGATGGATGCAGATAAAACAAAAGAGGAAGCTCCTAAAAAAAGTATGGAAGCTAGACTAAAAGCGAACTACGGAAAAAAGAAGAAAAAGAGCTAGTCCAAATCAGAGCAAAAGCAAAACTACAGGGAGTATAAAAACACCGTCGCCCACCCATCGGTAGCGGTCCTGCTCTAAGAAAAACTTTTGTTTGGCTGGCATAAAAGAGAGTATTTGGCTCATTATGGCCAATAGTAAACCCAGTTTATGAATATAGTCCCAGCCATTAGAGAAAAAGGAAATGGCTAAAAACAAGACTATAAAACCCAAGATTCTGATAATTCTTACGGTAGTTTTTTGACCAAAAAAATCAACAGTGTTATCAGACGCTTTCTTTGAAAAGCTTTCAAAATAGGAGAAAACTAGAAGGTTTTGCGAAGCAATAATAAAGAACATAAATGCTAGAAACCAGCCACTCAGGTTAATGGAAGAGTGCTGCACATAGGCTATGCCAATCACAGCTAAACAATAGCAAATGGCTGTAGTAGGTTCTTTTAGCCATTGCATTTTGGTATTTTTCAAAAACTTATTGAGCACAAAAAAGTACATCACTAAAGCTATACTCAAAACACAGCCATAATAGAAAACTGCTCTTGGTATAAAAAAACATAAAACACCTGCAACGATGCTTAAAACCACTAAAAGCACAGAAAGGTTATATTGATGCTCTGCATGAAACTTATGCCGAGTAGAAGGATTTTCTGGATAAACTTTGATATCTAATAATCTATCAAGAATGTAAATTATCCAAGTGGTTAGTCCCAAAAGAATTAAAGAAGGAATATCAGGAATACCGCTCCCGTCTGGAAGTAACCAAAACATGTAAGAGCTCAGCACTGCTCCTAAAACTACATTCAGGCTCAAAAGATTAAAATATTGTAAGATTTTTTTCAAGATTTCACAAAGCGTTTAAATCCATTCCCACCTTTACTATGCCTTCTTTGGCTATCAGAAAGTTTCTTCCAAACAGCACTTTCTTACCTTCTCGCCTATACTGAGCCAATGTTTTTAGAGGTTCTTTATCTCTAGGCGAGCCATCAAGTTTATTGGTTACCATAATGCATCTTGCACAGTTTTTTACACCAATAATTTCAGAATTGCCAATCTGAATTTGACCTAAGTCATCTTCACCAAAAGCTTCTATCCCTTTTATAACAATGTTTGGTCTAAACCTTAACATCTCTACTGGTTCTGTAAGTTTTGAATTTAAGTCTGCTAAACTTTCCTCACTTATCATGAGAATGGGATAACCGTCGGCATTGCTTACTATTTCTTGATTTTGAGCGTATCGCTCATCAATTAGCCTTTTGGAGCTTTCTGGCTGAAACATCAAACGCACTTGCTTATTTAACCTTTCAGAAAACCAATGACTTACTTTTGATGAAACCTCTACGGCATCAAACTCATCGTCCCAAACTTTGATAAGTTCATTATCTCCTTCGGTTTCCTTGGTAGAAAAAATAATGCTTTCTCCGCTCTTATTATCTGAAACAGTTAAAGTTGAACCATTTAAAGAAACTTTGAGATGCACCATTTCAGGCATTTCACGCTGGGTTACATGATAATTTTGCTCATCTACCAGCACCCACCTTCGGTCAAAGGCCAGCCCTCTATTGGTGACATTGCTTTCAGAAAGCTCTATTCCAGGAAGAGATTTTATGGGGTATATATAAAGTGAAGAAACCTGCATGAAGCAAAGTTAAACTTCATTTTACAGAAATTGGCTTTATTATTTGCCAAACTTTAATCCGAAGGTCATCACTTCGGTCATGTATTCGTTTTTGCCTGCAAATTGATTGGCAACGCCAGAAGATACTGACATTACTTCTAACTCTCTATTTCGTACTCTATTCTTAACGTATTGACCAAAAAACGTAATTCCACCTACTCCTACTTCGCACACTAAACCATACCTAAATGGCGTAGCTTTTACACCGCCTACCACCACAGGGGCGGAAGGTACATTATCTTTAATTTTAGTGATAGAGTTTCCTATTACATTCACACCTATGGTAGGTCCAAAGCCTAAAGAAACCACACGTTTATCGGAGCGATTATTAAAAGATACCGTAGGAATAAGCTTAAAATTAAACCCTGCCTTCACTACATTATAAGGCACCGTAGTAAACGACTTTGAATAAGAATCTTCGTCGGCATATCGCCATAAAATATAATCAGAATCGCCATCAAATGCACCAGAAGCCAACGTATCAGGAGAAAAGGATACTGAGTTTTCCATTCCAGCCGGACTACTTGATTGTAATAAAACAGAGCTAGCATCACTATTTTTTTCTTTCCCAAACTTCTCAAAACTAAAGAAAGCCTCTAGTCCTCCTTTTAATAATAAAGATGCTCTGTGATTCCCATAAAGTTCTAGGTGCCTATTGACACTGGCGGCTAAATAAGGCGACTGAAATACCTTTACGGTATAAGTATTTTCAGGATAAGATGTTTGAAAGTAAGAATCTAATTGGTTTCCCGTCGTATTTCTTAAGAGATTGGCTACCAAATTAGCGTTTAAGATTTCGTATCCTTCTGAATAATTAAAGCCCAAATAATAATTCATATAATATCCAGAAAGATGCTTACGCTCTTTTCTTAGGTACTTTTCACCCGAATTATCTTTAAGAAAAGACTTTCTGGTTTGACTGCTATTTAGCTTTGCCTGCATTTCTAGAAGCATCTTATTGAAGTCGTAGTTTTTTAAATCTTCATATGCACTTGGGTCTTTGGCTATAAAAAGAAGTTCTGAACTATTTCCTATCAATACCTGCAAGGTGTCTGACTGTGCCATGACCGCATCTGAAAAAAGAAGCAGCATAACAATTAAAATCTTTTTCATGCTTAAAGTTTAGACTTCTCGTTGGTTTTGGTAGACTCTAAAAATTTAACCCAGAGTTCTCCTATTTTATTCTTCTTTTCAGGCTCCCAGTCTCCAGTCCGGTTATACTCTCCTACCCTTTGGATAAAACGTACCACTTTTACATTAGACCTTACTCCTTCTTTCTCTTCTTCAGGAATAATCAGTGTGATTTTTTTTCCCTCTAAAGCCTCTTTCTTTTCTAAAAGAGCAACATTCTCCGTTAAAATCATTTCAGGTACTGCTACTAATTTTATATCAATATCATTAAATGAAATATCCGTTTCTATTGGAGACATTTCTATTGAAGACAAAGCCGGTAAATTACTCGAAACATCTTTCGCTTCAATTTCATTTGTACCTTCAGCCAAAGCTAAACCTTGCGTTTTAAAACTGCTTACTATTTGCGGTCTAGCACCAACTAATTTCGTTTTAGTTACTCTTTCTTTATCTAAAGGTACTGCTTGATTTGAGGCCATAGCTTGATTTGAGGCCATAGCTTGATTTGAAGGCAGTACCTCATTTGAAGCTACACTTTGTGTCATCTCGTTAGGAGTCATTGGCGTTACCCCTGCCATTACTGCAGTTTCTTCAGGAGTAATTTTCCAAAAAACAAATAGAGAAACCAAAGCAACACAAGCTGCCAAAGCGAAAGGCCAAACCCTTTTCTTAGACTCCTTTTGTTCTATTCTAGCCCAAACGTCTTGTTTGTTCCATACCTGCCGACCTGCTCCAAAAAGTAGCACATTCCTTATTTCTTCAATATCTGAATCTAGTTTCCTTTCCATAGATATTTGTAATTTTATTTCTTAACATTTTTTTGGCATGGCTTAATTGCGATTTGGAAGTACCTTCTGAAATCCCTAAATCCTTGGCAATTTCTTTGTGAGAATACCCCTCCATTACATACATATTAAACACAGTCCTATAACCCGGTGGTAATTTCTCCACCAACACTAAAATATCATCATGAGCTAATTGTTTTAATACATCTGGCTCTAATGCTAGATTTTCAGCCACGCTTTGTGGCAGCATTTGAAAGGAATTGTTTCTTCTAATTTCAGATAAACATTCGTTTACCACTATTCTTTTCATCCACGCTTCAAAACTTCTCGCGTTTTCAAAATTGCCTTTGCTTGCCGATTTGAATATAGACATAAAGGCATTTACCATCATGTCCTCAGCGGCCATGGCGTTGCCCATGTACCGTTTCGCCAGCGAAAACAGTACATCACTATATTTCTCGAAGACCTCTTTTTGAGCTTTGGGATTATTACTCTTTAGAAGTTCTATTGTTTTAAGCAAAATCAATATTCGATTCTATTTGTCTATATAATGCCTAAAATCAAAAAAAGGTTGTATCCACCAAAATAGAATTACATAAAATTATGCTTCTTTTTTTAACATTACTTGGCTAATTTCGCAGCTGCAAATAGAAGCGAGAAGCTGTCAAATAAAACGATTTAAGCCAAAAGGATGAGAGAAATTCAATTCAGAGATGCTATAAAAGAGGCCATGTCGGAAGAAATGCGTAGAGATAAAGACGTTTTTCTTCTTGGTGAGGAAGTAGCTGAATATAATGGTGCCTATAAAGCTAGCCAAGGAATGCTAGACGAATTTGGCCCTGATAGAGTATTAGACACCCCTATAGCCGAATTAGGTTTTTCTGGTATAGCTGTAGGTGCAGGTATTAACGGACTAAGACCAATAGTGGAGTTTATGACTTTTAACTTCTCTCTGGTTGCCATTGACCAAATTATTAATGCTGCCGCAAAAATCATGTCGATGTCGGGCGGTCAATATTCTTGCCCTATAGTTTTTAGAGGGCCTACAGGAAGTGCAGGTCAATTGGGTGCTCAGCACTCTTCTAACTTTGAAAACTGGTATGCAAATACACCAGGTCTTAAAGTAGTAATACCTTCAAACCCTTACGATGCTAAAGGACTTTTAAAGTCTGCCATTAGAGATAACGACCCAGTTATTTTTATGGAGTCTGAGCAAATGTATGGTGATAAAGGTGAGGTGCCTGAAGGGGAATATTTAATTCCAATAGGCAAAGCCAATGTAATAGAGAAAGGTACAGATGTTACTATAGTATCTTTTGGAAAGATGATTCCTCAAGTAGTTATGCCAGCTGTAGAAGCATTAAAGAAAGAAGGTATTAACGCTGAGGTTATAGATTTAAGAACAGTAAGACCTATAGATTATGCTGCAATAGTAGAATCTGTTAAGAAAACAAATAGATGCGTGGTAGTAGAAGAAGGACCTCCATTGGCGGCTATTTCTTCTGAAATTTCTTACCACTTACAGCGTAACGCATTTGACTATTTAGATGCACCAGTAATTAGAGTGAATAGCATGGATATTCCTTTAAATTATGCTCCTACGCTTATTGAAGCTACTCTTCCTAATAAGGCCAGAGTAATAGCTGCAGTTAAAGAAGTTATGTATAAAGCCTAAATATTAAAGTTTTAGGATATAGTACTTTTAAGCTCGGAGATAATTTCTCCGAGCTTTTATTTTGTCAAAATTCTCCCTAACTATACATTCATTTAAGACCAGAACAGTATATGAGCACAATAAAAATATTAGTGGTAGGAGCAGGAAACATGGGAGCTTCTCATGCCAAAGCCTACCATGACATGCCTGAATTTGAAATATGTGGCATAGTTTCAAGAGGAGATAGTAAAAAGAAACTGAACGAAACCTTAGCTGCTGACTATCCTCTTTTTGAAGATTATTATAAGGCTTTGAAAAGTACTAAACCTGATGCCGTAAGTATTTCAACCTATCCAGACACGCATGAGGCTTATGCCATAGCAGCTTTAGAAGCCGACTGCCATGTGTTTATAGAAAAACCTTTAGCAGACACTGTGGAAGGAGCCGAAAGAGTAGCGGCACTTGCCAAAGAGAAAAACAAAAAACTGGTAGTTGGTTACATTTTAAGGGTGCATCCTTCTTGGGAAAAGTTTGTAGAGATTTCCAGAACTATGGGTAAGCCATTGGTTATGAGAATGAACCTTAACCAACAAAGCCATGGCTACATGTGGGATGTACACAGAAATCTCATGAAAAGCCTTAGCCCTATAGTAGATTGTGCGGTGCATTATATTGATATTATGTGTTTGATGACGCAGTCTAAACCTGTCAAAGTTTCGGCCATAGGAGCTAGACTTACAGACGATGTACCTGACTGGAATTATAACTATGGACAACTTCAAATAAGGTTTGAAGATGGTTCTGTAGGTTGGTATGAAGCTGGCTGGGGACCCATGATGAGCGAAACGGCTTTCTTTGTCAAAGATGTCATAGGCCCAAAAGGCTGTGTTTCCATTTTAGCGAGAGAGGCCGCTAGTTCTGGAAAATCTGATGATATAGACTCTCACAGCAGAACACAATCGCTTAAAGTACATTATGCCGATATTGACAAAGAAAACAACTTCACCAAAAAAGATGAATGGATTTTCTTAGATGACGAGCCAGACCATCAAGAACTTTGTAACCGTGAGCAGCAGTATTTCTTAAAAGCAATTCAAAAAGACCTTGATCTTACAGAGCATATTAATGATGCCGTAAATAGTTTAAAAGTAGCTTTTGCCTGCGACAAGTCTGTTAAAACTGGGGAGATGGTGGAGATATAAAAGCCTTAAGTATCTAAATTTTAAAAGAAATGGACGGGTGACTAAGATAGTTTTCAAAAGAATTTCCTTCCCTCCGATATTTTTATCAATTTTGTCATGACCTGAATTTAAAGGCACCTAATGAGTAAGGAACTAGATAAAATTATTGACAATTTAGAAACCGTTTTTAGAGGAGACGCTTGGCACGGCCCGTCTGTTTTAGAAATGCTAAATAGTCTTCCAGAGAAAGTAGTAGACCAAAAACAGGGCTACTCTAAAAGAACAATAGCCGAACTAGTATACCATCTGGTAGCTTGGCGAAAGTTTATTATTCAAAAACTGGATGACAAAATTCACTATACTTTAGAATCTGAAGAAGACAACTGGGGTAGCCCAAAAATGACTTCTCAGGCTAACTGGCAAAACCTTATCCAACTCTTTAAAGACACACAAAAAGAGCTTGTGGACCTTTTAGAAGAGCAAACGGACGAATTATTAAACAGAAGAGTTCCCGGTGAACACTACGATTTTTATAAACTTTTAACTGGTATGATTCAGCATGACACCTATCATCTTGGCATGATTTGGGTACTCTGGGAATAATAACATTTTTTATATGGCAGAAACTAACGAAGAAAACAGAGAACTAGTAGAACGTCTAAAGACACTTCTTAATGCTGGATATCATGGCGGAGCATGGCATGGTCCATCCGTTTTGGAGGCAATAAAAAACATTACGCCTGAAGAGGCTAGCTTTAAAACACCGACCATACACACGGCTGCAGAGCTTATATATCATATTACTAGCTGGAGAATTTTCACTATCAAAAGACTCCAAGGAGATTCTGATTATCAGATTGATAACGATAAGAAGAATTTTGGTTCGGCTCCTAAAGTAGATGAGTTTGAGCTAGAAACGCTCATCATGGAATTAAGTCTTAGCCATGATGAACTCATTAAGGAAATGGATAAGATTAATGATGATTTTTTAAGTGAAATAGTACCAGGCTCTGAGTATGATTATTTTACACTCATAAATGGAATTATACATCATGACATTTACCACTCTGGTCAAATAAGTATTCTCAAAAAAATGTCAGCAGCATATGTAGATAACGACGGCGATGAGCTAAGCAGCAGATATTTTGACGATGGCTTAGGCGATGCGTTTTAAATAAAAAAAGGCGATGTGAAATTCACATCGCCTTTTTTTTGCTTTAAGATAATTATCTGGTAGCTCTAGTTAAATGGCTAGTTCTTCCTAAAAGAGAAAATCCTATATAGCCTCTAACTTCTACCTTTTCTGTATTCACTTCTGTAATAGTACAAGAGTATAGTTTACCATTTCGTGGGTCATAAACGGTCCCGTCTTCCCACGTATTCTCGTCTTCCTTTTTAAAGTCTTTCAAAAAAACTAAGCCCATCAAAGGTTTCTTGGCCAAAACTGGATCTGGATTTCTGGAATCTAACCTTGGCTTTCCATTTTCATTGGGTTCTTTTAACCAAACTATTTTACAGAACAGCTTATCTCCATTCATAAAAAACTGAACACGGCTACTTCTTTCTTCATTATACCACGTGCCATCCGTAATTTTTTGAGCATTGGAAATGAAAGAAATAGCCAAAAGGCTAAATAATAAAATCGTTTTTTTCATAAGGTTTCTTGATGTTAAAGTGCTTTTTAAAAAGTGTATAAAGTGTGAAACTAATAAAAAATCCGATAAGAGAACCTACTAAGACATCTCCTGGATAATGAACACCGACATAAATACGACTATAAGACACTAAAATTGCCCAAACCAATAAGAGTTTAACAAACAGTTTCTTCTCTCTAAAAATAAAAAATAGGCCACCAAAAAGGGCGAAGGAATTAGCTGCGTGCGATGAAGCAAAACCAAATTTACCTCCGCAATGCCCTTCCAGTAAATGAACCAGCCCAACCAATGCCTCATTATGGCAAGGCCTCGGCCTTTCAAAAAAAGGCTTCATAAGACCAGACGTAATAAAATCAGCCAAACCAACCGCAGCAAAAAGATAAACCACATAAATGATTGCCTGCTTTACAGGAAAGCTTCGTGCGATATAAAATATCAACAGCAAATAAAAAGGAATCCAAGTATTTCGAGCTGTAACAATACCCATAAAACCATCTAAATATGGAGCATGAATACCGTTAAGGAAAACGAATAAAGCTTCATCTAATCCTATAAAACCTTCTACTACTGTTTCCATAATGATTTCATTAAAGCTTAAGCATCAAAACCCAAAGCCTTCCTCACTTCGTGCATCGTTTGCTTAGCTATCACTTCAGCTTTTTTCTCACCTTCTACTAGCTTAGCTTCTAAAGCTTCCTCATTTTCCATGTAATAATTAAAAAGCTCTCTTTCTTTAGAAAAACGAGCTAGAATCACATCTAGAAGAGCTTTTTTGGCATGTCCGTAGCCATAATTACCGGCTTCATAGTTAGCCCTCATTTCAGCTATCTGCTCTTCTGAAGCTAATAATTTATACAATGTAAAGACATTGCAAGTGTCAGGATTCTTTGGTTCTTCCAAAGGAGTATCATCTGTCACTATTTTTTTTATAGACTTATAGAGAGCCTTTTCTGGCAAGAAAATATCAATGTAATTATTGTAAGACTTCGACATCTTTTGACCGTCCGTTCCCGGAATTGTCATTACCGATTCGTCAATCTTAGGTTCTGGCAAAGTAAAAACCTCGCCATAAGTTCTGTTAAAAGAAGCCGCTATGTCTTTTGACATTTCTAAATGCTGCTTTTGGTCTTTCCCTACGGGCACAAAATTGGCTTGATAAAGCACTATATCCGCAGCTTGTAAAACAGGGTATGTAAAAAGACCTGCATTTACATCAGCCAGCTTATCAGACTTATCTTTAAAAGAATGAGCATTGGCTAACATCGGATAAGGTGTTTGACAATTCAAATACCACATTAACTCAGTATGATACTTAGCTAATCTTGACTGACGATAAAAAAAGTTTTTCTCCGTATCAAAACCACAAGCTAGCCAAGCCGCAGAAACCGCTTTTGTGTTTTCTTTCAAAACTGCTGGGTCTTTGATAGACGTTAAGCTATGCAAATCAGCAATAAAAAGAAAAGACTCATTTTTAGGGTCTTTTGAAAGTTCAACTGCCGGAGCTATTGCTCCTAAAATGTTACCCAAATGTGGCTTACCTGTTGCTTGAATACCTGTCAGAATTCTGGCCATTCTATTTTAAAATTGTTTTGTAATTGAGAATGTAAAATTAGAGATTTAGGGCATGATTGACCCAAATACTTTTCAATTTTTAAAAGAACTAGAGAAAAACAATAATAAAGAATGGTTTCAGGACCATAGAAAGTGGTACGATGACAGCAAAAAGGATTTTATTGAGTTTAGTTCAGAAATTTTGGAAGGTTTAAAATTGATTCAACCTGACCTCATCAACACCGATATTAAGAAGTGTATTTTGAGAATAAACAGAGACATCCGTTTTTCAAAAGACAAAAGACCTTATAAAAATTATTTTGGAGCTGGGTTTGGACCAGGTGGAAAAAGCAGTGGACGTGTGGACTTCTATTTCCAAATTCAGGCTCAAGACCAAAGTCTTCTTGGTGCTGGCATGTGGAGCCCTACCCCAGAAAATCTAGCCAAGTTTCGTCAAGAAATTGATTATAATCCTCAAGATTTAAAAAGCTTAATTGAAAACAAAGCCTTTAGAAAATTCTTTAATGAGATAGAAGGTCAAAGGTTAAAAACCAAACCTAAAGGATATGATTTAGACCACCCTGATATAGAACTACTGAAATATAAAGAACTATTTTTCTTGAGGAGATTTAAAGAAACTGAAGTTTGTCAAAAAGGCTTTGATAAAACTATAATAAAAGGCTGTAAACTCTTAAAACCTTATCAAGATTACCTTAATGCCTTATTTTTTGATGACTTTTAATTTATCGGATATCATCTAAAAAGCTATAATCCATTTCAGGCCATGGTTCTGGTCTGGTGTGACTTAGTGTTCTTTTAATAACATCTTCTAAATCATAATCTTTTTGATGCGTAGCAAATACCACCTCTAAATATCTTGAAAAACACATTTTACGTCCTAGAAAACCTTCACTTATGGGATAATTAATATCCTCTTGAATCACAATCCATTTAATGGACAAAAACAATTCTTCTAAAGTAAGGTCAAAGGAATTACCAAGCCGGTTAAATTTCTTCTCACCATGCCATTCAGAAACTGAATTTAGAAGCTCTTCAGTTGGTTTCTTTTTTGAATATCGCAAATCCGCTTTAAACTGCTTTAAATCAATATCATTTTCTTGAGATAGCTGAATTAAGGCATTACATATTCCCAATGGAAACATGCGTCCAAACTTTATTTTGTTATAAATGTCAACTATCAAATTGGCATGAGAAAGCGAAGTCAATACCCCATTCTTGAAAATATCAACTCGATAATCAAAAACAATATCGCCGGAAGATTTACGATAAGCCTTATAACCAGGAAAAGAAACAGATATCATACTTCCATTACTACACTTTTCTAAAACAACACTTTCAGAATGCCTTAACTTTGAGATTACAGCATTTTTGAAATCATACTTTTCAAAAATGGATAAAAGAGTTATTTGTGCTGCATTAAAATTCATCTATATCTCTTGACAATAAGTTTATAGTCGATAAACATGGGAAGAACATGTTTCTAAAATAGTAATCTTTTTGTAGTCCGAAATTAAATTTCGCAGCAAAATCTAGAAAAAATCCAATTTTCTGTATTATTTTCTTTATAAATGAACTTTTAGTCTCGATTTTTTTTTGTATAATTGAACAAATTGTATAACAGGCTAAATATCATAGATGTCGCAAAGTAAAAAAGGTAGGCCGCCTACCAAAAAAGTCGGACTGAAAGAAGGTTACTATATAGAAGTTAAAAACAAAGGCTCCAACTCAGGTATCAAACTTCGTAAAGAAAATATGATGCAGGTGGAAATGGCCATTAAGCAATACGAAAAAATCAAGATTGTCGCTTATGTAGGGCAAGTTAAAGCCGGGAGATGGTTAGATGGCAAATATAAAGGCCAAAAAACTGCCTAGTTAAGATAGTAACTCTTACAAACAAGCTCATTGAAGTTTTTATAGAAACTCTTCAATGAGCTTTTTCTTTAAATCAGGTAACACTACACTTGCCGCACCTTCAAGAAAAACTATGTTTTTATCGTTTTGAGCCGATGCTGGCAAAACCTTATCAATTATATATTTTGGAGAATTTCTTGGTACATATCTTATCAAACCTGCGGCCGGATAAACTTGTAAGCTAGTCCCTATCACCAGAAATATAGCAGCCTGTTCACATATTTCTATCGAAGGCTCTATCATAGGTACGGCTTCGCCAAACCAAACAATATGCGGACGCAACTGCCCGCCACATTTTCCTTTATCACCTACATTTATTGGTTTTGAGCCTATATCAATAATTTCACTAGGATTTACATCACTTCTTACTTTTGAGAGCTCTCCGTGCAAATGAAGTACATTAGAAGAACCACCACGCTCATGCAAATCATCTACATTCTGCGTAATAATCTTCACATCGAAATATTCTTCTAATTCGGCTAGTGTTTTATGAGCCGCATTTGGCTTAGCTTCGGCAGCAGCTTTTCTTCTTTCATTATAAAACTTCAAAACCAACGCAGGGTTTGCAGCAAATGCCTCTGGTGTGGCCACATCTTCTACCTTATGGTTTTCCCAAAGGCCATTGCCATCTCTAAAGGTTTTCAAACCACTTTCCGCACTGATTCCGGCACCTGTCAAAACTACTAAGCTCTTTTTCATAAACTAAAGATAGCTTAGATGCCTTTTTCTGACAAGTTTGATAAAATTTTCATGGCAGCGTCTTTATCATCTTTTGACACAAAAATATGGACATGATTTACGCCAGCAATCACATTACAGCTAATTCCTCCACCTGAAAGGGCATTTGAAAAAGCAGCTGTAAGACCTACATCATTCAAATCAGAAAATACCTTTAGCGTAATCCAGGAGAATACGCCATCATAATTTAAATTTAGTTCTTCCGCTTGACCTTCGTCAAAACCAAAGAAATGCCTTCTGGCTCTCTGAAAAGAGCCAATATATCGTCAATGTCAATTCCGCTCATACTTTGAACAGATACAAAAACAAAATCTCCCGAATTATATTCGGGAGACATGTTTTCTATAAGACTTTCAATGCTGTTTTTAGCCATTTATCCTTTTGCTAATTCTAAACACTCTTCTAGCGTTAGTTCTTCTGGTTTTTTATCCTTAGGAATCTTTATATTCCTTTTACCTACTTTAATATAAGGACCATATCTTCCATTAAGTACCTGTACCTTATCATTTTCTTCAAAAACCTTAATCGTTTTTTTAGCGTCGGCTTGACCTTTGGCTTCAATTAATTCTGCCACTTTAGCGTCGTCAATAGTAAGCGGGTCTTCTCCTTTAATGCTAATGTACTTGCCTTTGTATTTTATATATGGACCAAATCTTCCTTTCCCTACTAAAACTGGCTCATCTTTATAATTAGCCATATCTCTTGGCAAAGCACTTTCAGGGTCTTTTCTTTTAATTTCTATTAATTCTAAAGCCCTTTCCATCGTTACTTTGAAAGGGTCTTCTCCTTTTTCTAGGTTATAATATTTGCCATTATGAAGAATATAAGGGCCATATCTTCCTTCGTTAACCACTAAAGCGTGGTCTTCAAAAATCCCTAATTCCAATGGTAATTTTGGTCCTTTAATTACCTCTAGAGCCTCCTCCATGGTAAATTCAGCTATTATAGTTCCTTTTTTAAGGCTAATAAATTCTGGTTTATCCTCATCGGTAGACTCTCCAATTTGAAGATAAGGACCAAACTTACCAAGCTTAGCAAAAACCTTTTTACCATCTTCATCAGGATACATTCCCAATTCATGGGCATTAGAACCCGCAGAGCCATCAGCAGCTTCCGCCTTTTCTATTTTATCATGAAACTCCTTGTAGAAACTGCTAATCATGTTTTGCCAAGGCAATTTACCTTCAGCCACATCATCAAACTCGTCTTCTACACTTGCAGTAAACTTATAATCAAGAATATCATTAAAATTGGCTACCAAGTAATCATTAACTATAAGCCCAATATTCGTTGGAAACAGTTTTGATTTCTCTGTACCGAAAGTTTCAGAACCATGGTTTTCTTTTACCTCACCACCTTCTAAAACATACTCTTTATAATCTCTCTTCTCCCCTGCTCTATCCTCTTTAACTATGTAGTTTCTCTTAATAACCGTAGAAATAGTAGGTGCATAAGTAGATGGTCTACCAATACCTAATTCTTCCAGTTTCTTTACCAAACTAGCTTCCGTATATCTTGCAGGTGGTCTTGTAAATCGCTCTGTAGTCTTCAAAGTTTGAAGCTCTAAAATTTGACCTACATTTAATGGAGGAAGCATGTCTTTGTTTTCTTCGTCTTCATCATCCGTAGATTCTAAATAAACTTTAAGGAAACCTTCAAACTTAATAACCTCACCTGTAGCGGTCAATTCTTCGTCTCTTGTAGAAACACCAATTTTAGCAATCGTTCTTTCTATTTGAGCATCACTCATTTGCGAAGCAATAGAGCGTTTCCAAATAAGATCGTAAAGTCTTTTTTGGTTTCTATCTGCTCCAGCTTCAGTTACCGAAAAATCGGTTGGTCGAATAGCTTCGTGAGCTTCTTGAGCCGATTCGCTTTTGGTTTTATACTTTCTAACCTGAACGAATTCTTCTCCATAAGCTGACTTTATTTGCCCAGTAGCACTATTGACAGCATCTTGAGAAAGATTGGTAGAATCCGTACGCATGTATGTGATTTTACCACTTTCATATAGTCGCTGAGCCACTTGCATGGTTTGAGCTACAGAGAAACTTAGTTTCCTAGAAGCCTCCTGCTGAATGGTAGAAGTAGTAAATGGAGGTGCTGGTTTTCTTTTAGTAGGTTTAACTTCTAGATTGTTAATCTTAAAGTCTGCACCTATACAGTCGTTCAAAAACTTAACAGCATCTTCTTCTGCATCAAAGTTTTTACCTAATTCCGCTTTAAGAATCTTGTTTGGTTCAATATTAAATAAAGCCGATACTTTAAAAGAAGATTTAGAATTATGTGATTCTATTTCACGCTCACGCTCTACTACTATTCTTACTGTAACAGACTGTACCCTTCCGGCCGAAAGATTTTTTCTATCTGCTCCTCCTAACCTAATCTTTTTCCAAAGCACTGGAGATAGCTGAAAACCCACTAACCTATCTAAAACACGTCTAGCCTGCTGAGCATTAACTAAGTCAATGTCAATTCCTCTTGGACTTTCAATAGCCTTAGTGATGGCATTTTTTGTAATCTCTCTAAAAACTATTCTTTTGGTATCATCAGCCAAACCCATAGCCTCTTTAAGGTGCCATGAAATAGCTTCTCCTTCGCGGTCATCATCAGTTGCTAGCCATACGGTAGCACCTTTTGCGAGTTTCTTTAATTCTGTTACTACCTTCTTCTTATCGGTAGATACCTCATAGGTAGGTTCAAAGTTATTATCAACATCTACCCCAAGTTTCTTATTTGGAAGATCTCTTATATGACCAAAACTAGACTTGACCACAAAATCTTTTCCTAAATAACCTTCTATTGTTTTTGCTTTCGCTGGGGACTCTACAATTACTAAATTCTTCGACATATATTTTTTGTTGCTGTATTAGCTTCAGTCTCGATTTAAGGACAAATTAAGTACATATATAAAGAAAGAGAAAGAATAAATTCATTATAGCCCTGATTATAAACCAGCATATCTATAAACGCAAAAAGAAGAAACCACCTACAATCAACTAATTGACAGCACTATATGAGCCATTAAAGCAAGGTGAGAGTTAAATTTGGAGAAGAAAATAAAACTATCAGTTCTTTCCCATAATTGAGAGAAAGACGACGCTTCACGCAAAAAACGACTATTTGAACACTCCTTATAAGGAGTTTCGATTATCGCTTTTTAGTAGGTGGGATATAGTCAAAACCATTTTGAACCTTAAGATTATATTCAAAAAATTCCATGGCACGCCTAACGTTTTTTCTATTTACCGCTATAAAATAAGGTTTCCTTCCATTTTTCCTTATCAAACGGGTATCAAGTTTATAAATCGTTCCTTCCGGAAACTTAGAAATGAATTTTCTTGGGACACTTACTTTTAGGTCACAAGGAACCTGCTGACCATCAATAGTCTCTAGTCTCATGGATGCATTATTAGCATCTAAAACAGCTTCAGCAAAAACATCTAAAAAAAAGCTTTTACTTAACTCAGGAATTTCATCCACTAAGGATAACTGCATATTCTCGTCTTATATATTCGTTACAAAAATAAAATTTTTAGCATTTTTTACAAAACATTCTAAAACTTACTGTGAGGAGTGGGTTTTGACGCATAATTTCTCTACTTTTGCACCTCGTTTCCAAAAATACATCTAAATGGCTGAGGTTAAGATATTTTCCGGCACTAATTCAAAGTATTTGGCTAGCATGGTAGCCGATTATTACGGTAAAGAATTAGGCAAAACTTCTATTAAGAGATTTGCTGATAGTGAAATTTCTGTTGCTTACGACGAAACAGTTCGTGGTTGCGATGTTTTTTTGGTGCAAAGCACTTTCCCAAATGCGGATAATCTTATGGAATTGCTCCTAATGATTGACGCTGCTCGTAGGGCTTCGGCACATTATGTAGTAGCGGTTATACCTTATTTCGGTTATGCTCGTCAAGATAGGAAAGACAGACCAAGGGTAGCTATAGGTGCCAAATTAGTAGCCAATATGTTAATGGCTGCTGGTGCTGATAGAATTATGACACTAGACCTTCATGCGGGTCAAATTCAAGGATTCTTCGACATCCCAGTTGATCACCTTGAGGGTACATCGGTTTTTGTACCTTATTTAAAAACAAGAAATTTAGATAATCTAATATTTGCCTCTCCTGATGTAGGAGGAGTAGCGAGGGTAAGAAAATTTGCGACTCACTTTAATGCAGATATAGTTATATGTGATAAGCACCGTAAAAAAGCCAACGAAATTGCTTCTATGCAATTAATTGGTGAAGTAGAAGGTGCCAATGTAATCTTAGTAGATGACTTGATTGACACTGGTGGCACCATGTGCAAAGCAGCTCAAATTATCATGGATAAAGGAGCAGCCTCTGTAAGAGCTATTTGTACACACCCTGTTTTATCACATAAAGCACATCAAAATATTGAAAATTCTGTTTTGGAAGAATTGATAGTAACTGATTCAATTCCTTTAAAACAAGAAAACGAGAAAATCAAAGTTCTTTCTGTAGCTGAGCTATTTGCTAAGGCTATTGGAAGAATCAGAGATAACGGATCCATAAGCACACTTTTTATAAATTACCAACATCAAATAACATTTTAAAATGAAAAAAACCGAGATTGTAGGGTTTAATAGAGCGAATCTTGGTCGTTCAGCTTCTAACCAGCTTCGTGCTGAGGGGCAAGTACCATGTGTACTTTATGGCGGCAAAGAGCAAGTTTCTTTCTATGCACCTGCTTATTTATTCCGTCCGTTGATTTACACACCGGATGCCTATGAAGTAAAATTGAATATCGAAGGAAAAGAATACCAAGCTATTCTTCAAGATAAACAATTTCACCCAGTGAATGACACTTTGACTCATGCTGATTTCTTAGAAATCACTGCTGACAAAGTAATTAAAATTTCTGTACCAATTAGATTAATAGGTACTCCTGCAGGTTTAGCAGCTGGGGGAAAATTACAGCACAAATTACGTAAACTAAGACTTCAAGGACCAGCATCAGCTATTCCTGAGTACGTAGACGTAGATGTGACTACATTAAAATTAGGTGATTCAGTTAAAGTTGAAGTACTAGACCTTCCAGGTTTAAGTATCCTTGACGCTTTATCAAATCCTATAGCGAGTATTGTTATTCCTAGAGCAGCTAAAATGGCTGGCGACGAAGATGATGATGACGATGAAGATGGCGAAGGAGAAGATGCTTCTGAAGCAGCCGCAGAATAAGATTTATTCTGTTCTCAAATTAAACACTGCCTTTTTAGGCAGTGTTTTTTTATGCCCCAATTTTTACATAAACGCCCTTTCCACTTAACACAAACATAGCCTTACGGTAAACTTCAATTAACATTTGCTTGACAACTTGCGTCATGCAAAAGAAATACGACTACAGAACTATAGTGATTTCCGATGTCCATTTAGGAACAGCCGGAAGTAAGGCTATTGAAGCTACCAAGTTTATCCGCGATTATACCTGCGAAAGATTAATTCTTAACGGAGACATTATTGATGGTTGGCAATTAAAAAAATATGGTGCTTGGAAAAAAAAGCACACTGCCTTTATCAGAGCCGTCCTTAAAACCATAGAAAAAGACGACACAGAGGTTTATTACGTCAGAGGTAACCATGACGACTTTTTAGACCAGTTCTTACCGTTTTCTATTGGTTCCAACTTTAAGATAGTTCAGGAGTTAGTACTAAACTCTGGAGAAAACAAATTCTTCATAACACATGGTGACGTCTTTGACTTAGTTACCAAAAAAGCCAAATGGCTTGCTCACATTGGTGACCTAGGCTACACAGCCCTTCTTTGGCTAAATAAGAAGTATAACCAGTACCGTGTTTTTAAAGGCAAACCCTATTATTCATTATCAAAACAAGTAAAAAATTCCATAAAAATGGCAGTAAACTATATCTCCGACTTTGAGGAACAACTCTCTGAAATGGCTAAATCAAAAGGCTGCAACGGCATTATTTGTGGCCACATTCACCAGCCAGCTATTAAAACTATTGACAACATTAAATACATGAATTCTGGTGACTGGGTCGAAAACAAATCTGCACTAGTAGAAGATTACAGCGGCAACTGGGAAATAGTGTACGACGCCTCACACTTACACACAGATTCTTTAGATGAATTGCCTATTGAATTCGATTTAGATATGGAAGAACCAGATAGAGAATTTGAAGAATCATACAGTCATATTTTCGAATTGAAATGAAAATAGCTTTTATTGTTCAAGGAGAAGGTAGAGGGCACTTAACACAAGCCATTAGTCTATTTCAGCAGCTTCAGGGCTCTAATCATGAAGTGGTAGCTTGTTTAGTGGGGATGATAAAACAAGATGACTTTAGCTCCATTATTGAACAAGAAATAAATACTAAAGTCCATTACTTCAGCAGTCCAAACCTCATTTATAACCAAGCGGGCAAAGGACTAAGCTTAAAAAACACTATAATCCAAAATCTAAAGAAACTCCCAGAGCACAACCAAAGTCTTAACAAAATGAAAGGCTGGATGGACAAATACCAGCCAGACCTAATTATCAACTTTTATGATTTCTTAGCAGGTATCTATCAACTAAGATTTCCGCAATCTGCCCCTCCTATGATATGCATTGGGCATCAGTACCTTTTACTGCATGAGCAATTCGTCTTTCCTAAGAAAAGGCTCGTAGACCGAATACTGGTTAACTTAAATAGTAAGGTAACTGCCTTGAGAGCCAAAAAGATGTTAGCTCTATCATTCTCCCCTTATAAAAACCATAAAAACATTGTAAGCATACCTCCTCTTATAAGACAGTCAGTGCTTTCTGAGCCAACCTCCCAACACCCCTACTATGTGGCCTACATGACCAATGCAGGATTAGTAGAACAATTAGCCAACTGGCACAAAGAACATACAGATATTGAAATTCATTGCTTTCTTAAAACAGAGCAAGATCAGGAAGTTACACAAAGCCATAAAAACCTTTTCATCCATAAATTAGACGCTAAGAAGTTTTTAAGACTTATGGCAAATGCAAAAGGACTAATCACAACAGCTGGTTTTGAAGCGGTTTGCGAGGCTATTTATTACGGCAAGCCAGTTATGATGGTTCCAGTACCAAACCACTTTGAGCAGGCCTGTAATGCCCTTGACGCCTCTCGTTTTGGAGCCGGCATTAGCCAAGAGAGTTTTAATCTTGACAATTTCCTTACCTACACTTCCACCTTTCAAAGTCCGATGGTTCCTTTTAAAAATTGGTTGGCCGAAGGCAAATCAAAACTCATAGCCGAACTTGATTCTTTTGAGCAGGTACTAAGCCTTAAGCAGGCATAGGAAAACTATAATACCAGATTAGAAATAAGAATAAAGCCACACTTGGCCAATAACGTTCTATAAAACTTCGTAGGTCTGTCAAAATATCTTTCATTGGTCTAATTCTTTAGATATTTCAAATTTAAAGTCCTAAGATTTCCTATTCATTACCTCAATATTAAGAAACAAAAAAGCCCGGAAAATCCAGGCTGTTTTGCAATTACCAATATGAATCAAGTTTAAAAAACTTGTGTCTTTAAAGTGAATATCCTAGGCTTACACCAAATGAAGAACCTGGTTTGAATAAATCATAAACCTGAGACTCAGCATTAAACCCTTCATAAAAACGCTGACGTTTTGCATTTAAAAGGTTATTTGCATTCACACTTACAGAACCTCTCTGAGACTTCCCAAAACGTTTTGTGGCTTTGAAATTCAAAGAGTTAAATGGCATTTCGAATATATCTGGGTTTCTTCCAATACCCACTACAGATAATCTCTTACCCTGAACATTATAACTTACATTAGCCTCTAAGCCACTTTCCTGATGTAGGTATGTAGCAAAAGCGTTAATAATAAATGGCGATTGACCTTGAAGCTGTCTTGATTGGTTTATTTCTTCCCCTACCCTAGCATTCTCTACTCTAGAAAGGTACTCGTTAGGGTTCATGTCTACTTTAGAGTATACAAAAGTAAAGTTGGCACCAAAGCTTATTGGCTTCTCATTACCTACCATAAGTCCAAGATTCTTTCTTGCTTCTAGCTCTGCACCTAAAACAATAGCCTTCCCTACATTTCTTGGCTGTATATCATTTGGCGAAGCCTGTGAATAAGCCACTACCTCTATAGGGTCTTTAAACGTTTTATAGAAACCACTCACAGAAACTACTTGTCCATTTTCCATAAATTTCTCAACTCTTAAATCATAGTTCATGATTTTAGTTTCTTCCAGGTCTCTATTTCCTATGAAAGTTCTATCAGAAAGGGCATCATAAATTTGAGAAATTGAAGCCTCTTTAAAAGAAGGTCTTGCCAGTGTTCTAGCTACCGCAAGTCTTAAATTAGTTTTCTCTCTGAGTGCATACACTAAGTTTGCTGAAGGAAGTAAATCCAAGGCATCATTAATTTTCTCATTATCCAAAACTAAATCTCCTAAGTTAGTCTGTCCTGTATAGTAGTGGTCAAACTTCTCAACTCTCAAACCGTAAATTGCTTTCAATTTATCGTTCAAGCTAATTTCGTTCATTATATAAGCTGATGCTATATTCTGCTTAGCAGAGTAAGTATTTGCTGGCTCAAAATTACCAACCACATATAATCCTACATTTGTTTCTGGGGTCCAGATATTTTCAGGAAGTAATAATTTATCTGGGTCACCACCTATGTCAAATTGGCTTTGCCCTCTGATATTAAAGACGTATTGAAAGATTTCATAATCTCTGTTTTTCAACACGTTACCAACTCCAAGACGAAGTTTGGCGTCCCCTCTGTTAGTTACAAAGCTATACGTTAAATCAAGCCTTCCACTATAATCGGCTTCGTTCAAGTTTCTAAAAAGTCTCTTTGGCTGAGCACCTTCAGATGGCTGCAAAGAAAATACGCCTTCATCATATCTGAAAGGTGTTACACGAACATCCTTATCTTCTATTTTACTAAAAGTAGGAGCGAAACTCCAGTCAACTCTAAATTTATCTTCATTGCCTAAACTATGCTCTCCTTTAATACTATAATTAGATATAGACCTTTCAGAATATTCTATGTTATCTTGATAAAGTGTAGATGAGTTAAAAATGTACGTTTCCTGCTGAAACAAACCTGCAGTACTCTCGCCATTTTGAATTCTTAAGGCGTTGATACCAATTTTATGTTTATCAAATTTTATAGCCAAACCAGCTAATCCACTCGCCAGTATATTGTTTTTTGACAAACTTCCTTTTTGCGATTGGTTTAATTCAAACTCATAATCTGTAGACGGGTCAAAGCCTTTGATATAAGCATTGTACTGAGCTTCTTCATAAAAGTCCGTTGTGTTTTTATAATTGGCCGCTAGGTTATAGCCAATTGTAAACTTCTCAAAATTGATTTGGTCACCAGTTGAAATAGATGCACTAAAATCCATTGGAGATGTGGCTTTCAAAACTCCTAAATCTGGAGTAAATCTTTTAGTTAGTGTAGTAAGAGAACCATCTTTTTGAGCAACCGAAGGTATAACTTGTCTTGAGTCTACTTTCAAGTCTCTCAAGCCATCGTCAAAACCTAAAAAGTCTGTTGAGCTCTTTGGTGCTGCAATGTAGTTCTTATTAAAATGCATGGATGGATTATAAGACCCTCCTATAGATACATTGAAAGAACGCTCTAAAGGAAAATCTTTGGTAGTAATATCTACAATTCCACCTGTAAAATCACCTGAAACATTTGGTGTGGCAGTTTTTATAACTACCATATTGTCAATAATATTGGTTGGAAACAAATCCATTTGAATGGTGTTTCTGTCAGGATCCAAACCAGGAATATCTAAACCGTTAAGCATTGTTTTAGTGTAACGGTCACCAAGACCTCTTACAAAAACATACTTGCCACCTTCTACAGATACACCTGTTACTCTTTTAATGGCTCCACCTGCGTCACTATCTCCAATTCTCTTAAATGTTTGGTTTGATATACCATCCATTAGGTTTGGAGACTTTCTTTGCATTGTCAAAAGAGCCGACTCACTATTTTTCACAATGGTGGCTTTTACGACTACTTCTGCAAGAGCCTGAGCATCATTACCCATTCTTACATCTAAAACAGTAGTTTCACCATCTTTTACTATAACACCCTCTACGGTAGTAGCGGTGTAGCCTACAAAAGAGAAATTTAAAGTATAAGTACCTGGAGTTAGAGAAATGGAATAGGCACCGTCTAAATCAGTAGAAGCTCCTTTGGCTGCTTCTTTTACGTAAATTGTAGAAAATGGCAATGTCTCACCATTTGTATTGTCAATAACACTACCTCTAATAAGTCCAGATTGACCGGAGGCCGTAGTGTTAATAATCATGCCTATTACTAGCGTGATTAAGGTAAAAGTTCTTTTCATTGATTTTATATATTGGTAATTTTTAAAGAAAGGGTGAAGCAATTAAGCCTCACCCTTGAGTTTTTTTTTCCTAGAAGCCTTCTAAGGCTCCTTTAGAAGCTGCAAAAGTCCAAGAGAAGTTTGCAGGATCTGCTCCCACAGTTCTTGTTGTTACAGCAGTATTTTTTGAAGTCATATCTGCTTTGAAAGCAGCGTCATCACCTGTAGCAAAAGTGTCTTTGAATATTGATGCAAAATCAGTTACATTAGCAGGAAGCTTAAATTCGTTACCAGAAATTACGATAGTACCTGATACGTAGTTAGCTTGTACTCCAGCATTATCATCTAATTCCATATCAGAATTATCGCTGAAATTAAAGAAGTAGTTATTTAGAAGGCTACCCTGTGCATTTGATCTCCAGTCAGCATACTCTCCAGCCATGCCTTTGAATGAGCTATTTTGAATAGTGAACAATCCATCAGCGTTGATAGCGTTTTCTGGGCCGTCAATTTCCAATGCGTGGTCACTGTCAGCACCTGCTATGTAAATAGAACCATCAATAGTACCTGAATAAGATTGGTCAATATCGTACCCATCATCTCCTTGTCCCCAAACTAAACCATAGCTTAAGTTTACAGTTCCACCGAAGAATTCAATACCATCATCAAGGTTACCAACTACTTCTACATACTCTATAGTAGTACCAGAACCTACACCACCTAAAGTGATACCATTAATTTCGTTACCGTCACCAATCAAAGCACCACCATGACGAACAGATACATACTTAATAACACCTGAGTTATCTTCAGCATCAGTTCCACCATAGTTACCATAAGAGTCATCCGCAGGAATACCTTCTATTTGTGCTGTAGCTCCTGAGCCTGCAGAAATAGGTGCATTTCCTAAAACAATTAAACCACCCCATTGAGAGTTTATAGTCTCATCTAGGTTAGTACCTGCTTTCTCACCTATTGCGATATTATCTTCAATAGATGTCAAAACGATAGGAGCATCTGCTGTTCCTTCCGCCATAATCTTACCACCACGAGCTACTATTAATGCAGAAGCTAAAGAACCTGTTCCTGTAGCACCTTTAATTATAGTACCCGGCTCAATAGTCAATACAACACCTGTTGGCACTACTACCTTACCCTGTAATATGTAAATTCTATCTGCAGTCCAAGTTTCATCAGTACTTAATTGACCTGCTCTAGACTCTTCCGTTACTGGTGTATTAACTTCGATACAATTTCCATCAGAACATACAAAACCCTCTGGACATGTTACATCAGCACAAGGGTCTGTAGTAACTGGAACACAATTACAATCTGCTGTAAGTACAGAACCATCTGCACATACTGTAGTACACTCATCATCATTATTATCACATGATGAAAAAATAAACGCAGAAGCCGCCATTACGGCTAAAATCATTTTTGAAAATTTCATTTGTTTGGGAAATTTGGAGTTTTAAAAATTCTTTGAATTAGTTTTTTTAAACTTGATTTTTAACTCTACCCTTTCGGGCGTTTTTTTTTATAGTATTTGATTCTTTACTAAATTTTCAGAATAGCGTATACCTCTACCCTGAAATTTGGCACAAAGCTAGAATAGCAATATTAACTAATTGTTAAGCCTAGATTATCTAGCTGTTAACAATACAAAACCCTAACTATAAGGGAAATACAGAAGATTATTATATATTACCCAAACAAATAGATAAAACTGAAAAACTAAATGGGCTTTTGTTACGTTTATAATGTAGCTATGATAAAGAATCGGAAACCTAAAGAGTTTTGAAAAAAAATATTATTTATCAAAATCGGTTAACTTACACAGCGTATAGATATTAGCGAGAGGATATTTTTCATGGATACCACCGCCCAATAAAAATAGTAGAAATTTATTTGCGTTGTATAAAGAGAAAATCTACCTTTGAAACACTAAGAAAAAACTAGTCGGGAAACAGAAAATATTTAAGATAAAAGTTGTGTGGATTTAGTAGCGGGAAAGGCTGGAACATTTTGTTCCAGTCCTTTTTTTTTGTTTAAGACCTAACTCACTAAATAGTGAGTGTTGTATTCCGGAATTGGAGTCTTCTCTTTTAAATTGGTTTTCTTAAATTTTACTAGAGACTTGTGGAGCCGTCATTATTTAGAACTTCACTATGATAATAGCTTTCTCACATTTAAAATAGTTCAAGCCACTTTATCACCAAGTCCTTTATCCATCAGAAATTCAAAGTATTTTTTTCCTGATCTAAAACCATACTATCCTGAACTTCAAGCACTATCCGCTATACTAAATAAGATAATCATTGGCCATCCACTTTAAAATTCCTTTTTACCTAAATAAGTAAGGTCACTTTCAACAAAATCCACTACTTTTGTATCCCGTAATCATAGCAAGGAATTTATCCATTTTCAATGAGCGGGCACAAAAAAACACCAAAATACATCTTCGTTACAGGAGGTGTTACTTCTTCACTCGGTAAGGGAATCATAGCTTCATCTTTAGCAAAACTGCTACAGGCAAGAGGTCTTTCAGTTACTATTCAAAAGCTGGATCCTTATCTTAACATTGACCCAGGTACTTTAAATCCTTATGAGCACGGCGAATGCTATGTAACGGAAGATGGTGCAGAAACAGACCTTGATTTAGGGCATTACGAGCGTTTTTTGAACGTGAGAACCTCTCAAATCAACAATGTTACCACTGGAAGGATTTACAATAACGTACTTAGTCGTGAGCGTAAAGGTGATTTTCTTGGTAAAACCGTTCAAGTAATTCCGCATATTACAGACGAAATTAAAAGAAACATCTTAAACTTAGGTGAAGAAGGGAAGTACGATATTGTTATCACAGAAATTGGTGGTTGTGTTGGTGATATTGAGTCTTTACCATTCATTGAGGCTATTCGCCAGTTAAAGTGGGACTTGGGCGAGAAAAACATGCTCACCATACACTTGACACTTATTCCTTACTTAAAGTCTGCAGGAGAACTAAAGACAAAACCAACACAGCATTCCGTAAAGAAACTTCAAGAATCTGGTATTCAGCCTGATATAATTGTTTGCCGTACAGAGCATTCTTTACCAGCTGATATCAGAAGAAAAATTGCACTTTTCTGTAATGTGCATCCAAAATCTGTAATTGAAGCTAAAGATGCTAGCACTATTTACGACGTGCCCCTTTTGATGGAAAAGGAAAAGCTAGACCAACGAGTGCTTTATATGATGGATATTTATAACGACAAAGCTCCTAATATGACGGAGTGGAAGAAATTCTTAGGTCGTTTGAAAAATCCTATCGCTCAGGTAACTATTGGTTTAATAGGTAAATACGTGGAGCTTCCTGATGCTTATAAATCTATTATTGAGTCATTTATACACGCAGGTGCCGCTAATGAGTGTAAAGTAACCATTGAGTGGATACACTCTGAAAGCTTTACCCTAAGCAACATTCAAGAGAAACTCGGTCATCTTGACGGTGTTTTAGTAGCTCCTGGTTTTGGAGAAAGAGGTATTGAAGGTAAAATAGCTGCCGTTAAATATGTGAGAGAAAATGGTATACCATTTTTTGGGATTTGTTTAGGGATGCAAATGGCCGTAATAGAATATGCCAGAAACGTCTTGGGTTGGGCGGATGCCCATTCTACAGAAATGGCTGAACACACAGAACATCCGGTTATCCACTTGATGTTAGATCAAAAAGATGTACAAGATAAAGGTGGCACCATGCGATTGGGAGCTTATAACTGTGATTTGACTAAGGGAACCTTAGCCAGTAGTATTTATGGCAAAAAGAAAATCTCCGAAAGACACCGTCATCGTTGGGAGTTTAATGATGCCTTTACTAAAGATTTTGAAGCCGCAGGGCTTGTTGTTTCTGGTATAAACCCAGAGAATAATTTGGTAGAGATCGTTGAGTTACCATCTCATCCATTCTTCATTGGTGTTCAGTTTCACCCAGAATTAAAAAGTACAGCACTAGAGCCGCATCCTTTATTTATTTCTTTTGTGAAGGCCGCAATGGACTTCTCATCTGCAAAGGATTAGAGGTATAGTTTTTCAAAGTTGCTGATATATTTTGTTAAACAATTACGATAAAAAATCGATTTCAAATTACTGACATAGATATGAGTATGGGCACAAGAAACAATACTGGTTCTAATTCCTATATGGAAATAAAAGGAATTGGGGCTTATCATTGTGTCATACAGCACTTACTTATATCTTTTGTTGTAAATCTTTAGAACACGTAATATGGAACACGAACTTAAAATATTACCAGAGTACTTTGAAGAAGTAAAGAATAGAAACAAAACCTTTGAATTAAGGGAAGATCATAGAAATTATAAAGTAGGTGATACGCTCAGACTGCTTGAGTTTGATAATGATCAATATACTGGCCGAGAATGCAACAGAACAATATTATACATACTAAAGGATGTTGAAAAGTACGGTCTTAAAAATGGTTTTGTTATACTGGCATTGAAATAGTATTATCTTTTTTACAACATTTGGGTTTCTACTAACAATTGGATTTTTAATCTTTGTATAACTTTATTTACAAGCCTAAGCCTCTAACCAAGTGTTTATCATGCAAATTTGAATTCTATTTGGATTTGACTAGCCAAAGAAGTAATCCTGACTTAGGCATGTAGTTTAATTTTCACGACATATCACTACAGAATGACGACGACATCAAACATATTTGGATCGTTTGTTGTAATTGATAAAATAGGGAAGTTTATAAAAGTAAAATAAATGCTTCTTTTGGTGGGGGTTATCTCATCAAATTATAGACTTACCTATAAAAACGTGCTATGTTAAAGGTTTTGGCTTTTGGCATAAAAAAAGAAAATTTTGGATCGATTAGCGGAAAAGCATTAATGTTTAAACCACTACTCATTTTAATCCTAGCAAATGAAAAACTTCCTAATAATACTAAGTGCTTTAGCTTTTATACATACCCAGCTATATTCACAAAGTATCAGCATTCAGAGTCCAAATTCTCCGTTATGTAACGGTCAGGAGACTTATTTGCATTTTGATACCACTGGGGTATTTGATGCAAGCGAAGAGTTTATTCTCTATAGGCTAAATTTTGATGAAAGTACCACCGAAATAGGAAGAACACAGCTGGACAGTATACCCGTTTCTTCTACTTTCTCTTCTAATATTTTTATTCTCTCTTCAGTTATTGCTACTTCTTCAGATACTATTAAACTGAATGTAGATGAGTTTACCGGTTTATTTATGCAGTATGGTACTGAGCCTGTTTGTGAAGGCTTTTCTAATACACTGGAAATATACACTGGGCTGGTAAATGGAGACGACATCACTTGGCGTAAAGACAATCAAGTAATAGCAAATGCGAAAGGAAGCGTTTATTTAGCCAATGAATCTGGCACCTATACAGCAAAAGTTAAAAGAGGGAACTGTACTTATGAAGTAGGCGGAAAAGCCAATGTAGTGATAGGTGAAATTAGAAAAGCCAATTTAAGCTCAGCTTATTCAGCCGAAGTTTGTAGCGATTTTTCAGTCAATATAGACGCCAGTGTGCCTAACCTTAATCAGCTAACTTATCAATGGCATTTCCAAGGAAAACCTATTGCAGGAGCCAACACCAAGAACTTTAAGGCTAATGAAACAGGAAATTATCAATTAGCTATTTCGCAAGGTAGCTGTACTAGCCTTTCAGACAATTTTAAAGTGCGAATAGGTGGTTTAAAATCTGGAAGTATTATTTCTCAACCTATTGCCGCTATTGATGATGTATTAACTGTTTGCCATGATTTAAACGTAAACCTTAGTATTTCTAATTACCTTCAAAACAATGAGGTTTCTGTATCATGGTTACGTGACGGTACTAAAGTAGCTGGAGGAAAAAGTGTTTTTGTGAAAGAGCCAGGTGAATACCGCTATCTTATAAAACAAGGAAACTGCGAGGCTCTATCTATGCCCTTAAAGCTTCAGAATGCTTCAAAAATGCGTGGCTTCAATTTGAACAATCTTACTGGAGTTAACACATGTGCAGATAAAACGGTAAGTCTTTACACCAGTTCAAAAAACAATTCAATTAGTCAAAGTGCTTATAACTTCAAACTTTATAAAGACAATGGATATTTAAGAGATATCCCATTTTTGTTTGATATACTAAGCCTTTCAGAAAGCGGGAGCTACCATGTAGAAGGAAGTTATGGTCCATCTACCTGCATAGTGCATTCCGACACCCTTGAAGTAAATATTGCAGACAATTCAGTTCCATTTGATATATATGCCAATGTTGATGAAATTAAAACATGTGCCGACTCCACCATTATTGGCAAAAACTTAAAGCTAACCGGCATTGACGGGCCAACCGTAATATACACTTGGAAGAAAGATGGTCAGGTGATTACGAATTCAAACCAGAAAGCATTAACCGTGAAATCAAGTGGAAATTATAGTCTTACTGTAGAGGTGGATGGTACATGTACCTACCAATCAAAGCCTTTAAAAGTCACTTTAAACGCTCTAGATGCCAAAATATCAAAACCTGGAAGTGGTTTATGTGCCGAAAACTTAAGTCAACTTACTGTTCAAATTGGTGACAATAATATTAGGACACAGAATGCCTTAGGCGATCTACTTTTTAGCTCTGACATCTCTTATCAATGGTATATAGATGAAACCTTATTGGGAACAAAATCTAGTCAGACTATCAATAAATCTGGCAACTATAAAGTCGCTTTAAAGTATCAATCTTGTGAAATAGAAACGGAGACAAGCAATGTTCAGCTTTTACAAATAAACAAACGTCTGCTACCATTAGCCGATACCTTAAATATTTGTCCAAATGGTGGTGTGGCACACATTTCCGCAGCCGGCATAGTAGATAGCTACCAGTGGGTTAATGACAGCTTAAATACTAGTTCAAATACCTTTGAGATTTTAGCCGATAAAGTTGGCTCTTATAGGGTATGGCTAGAAAAAGAAGGCTGTGGTACTTTCTCTGATACTAAAATTATAAAGACAAATAACGAAATACCTACAGCAACACTCAGTGGTGGAGAAACTATTCAAATAGGAACGACTTCTCAACTTGAAATAAACCTAACTGGTTCGGCTCCTTGGGTTTTAAGCACCACCGTGGGAGAAAACTTCAACATTAACAAAACGCCCTATTTCTGGGAAGTGAACCCTTTAGAAACAACCTTATATGGTCTAACAACCGTCACAAACCCTTGTGGCACGGGTCAGACTTTTGGCAATGCCACTATTACTGTTTTGGTTTTAGGAAATGAAGCCAACAGAATGGAAGGTCTCTTGGTTTACCCTAATCCAAGTATTGACGAAATACGAATTGAGTTAAGCCATAAGCTTGAAAAACAACCCGTGGTTAACCTTTTCAATATGAAAGGGGAAGTTTTAAAAACTGGATTTATTACTGACAAAACGCTTGATATGAATATCAGCAGTTTGGCAGAAGGAAATTATCTAATCCGTGTAGTTTCTGGTAATCAAGTTATGACACGTAAAATTATCAAAAGAGGATTCTAATTTCCTATTTTACCTAATTCGACTCCTTCTGAATAAGCCATTTTTACGTCATTTTCACTGAAAGCCTTCTTTATCTCTTTATTGAGGTCATAGGTTACCTCCCAGTAATCATCGGGGTTAACAAAGGGCTTTACCCCTATCACCAAAAAGTGTGACTCATACTTTTCGATTCCAACCAAAGGTGCTGGTTCAGGCATTATTTTAGCATTTTTAGACATCACTGCTTGAATGATTCGCTCTATTTTAGGAAAACTTTCTTCATAAGGCATGCTAACTTCTAACTCTAACCTGATGGCTCCTTTCTTTGAAAAATTGGTTACCACGTTCTCCGTTATTTGACCGTTAGGTATAATCAAAGTCTTTTTCCCAGGTGTTCCCAAAAGTGTATTAAATATTTGAATTTCTTCTACTTTTCCAAATTTCCCATCCAGCTCTATCCAATCCCCTACTCTGTAGGGTTTAAAAACCAATATGATGATACCTGACGCAAAATTACCAAGCCCGCCCTGAAGAGCCAGACCAATAGCGAAACCGGCTGCGGCTAAAATACCAACCAAGGCTGAAGTGTCAAAACCTGCAATACCTGCGGCGAAGAGAATGACCGACAACTTAAGCACCATGTCAAACATGGAAATTAAAAAGGTAGTAATTTCTGGTGAAAGCGTAGATTTCTCTAAGGAGGTATTAGCAATTTTTGAAACTTTTTTAATTACCCAAAAACCTACAAACAAGACTAGTACAGCTCCAATTAAACTTGGGGCATATTTTATGACTGTATCTGTAGCCATAGAAAGGTATTCCTTAATATCAATACTCATTATTGCTTTGTAATTTTGTAATCGACTCCAAAATAATGAATTGTTGGTCAAGAAACTCAACAATTTTAATAGCTAGTTATGAAAATACTGAAAACAGTTTCCAAAATACTTCTTGGTCTTATTGCCTTTTTATTAATAGTAGTGCTTACTATGGTCACTTATATTGACCGTACACCTTATCAAGAAATGCCTTATTACAAGGCATGGAAACAAAATTTGAGTGACTTAGATATTAGTCAAACAAGTTCCGATGATTCTTTAAAAGTAGGTTGGGCTAAAATCAATATCACCCCTAAAAACCCAATTCCCCTGGCAGGTTATGGGAAAAGACGTGGAGCCTCTTATAGTGCCGTGCATGATTCGGTATTTGTAAGAACTATCTTACTTGAAAAAGGAGGCATAAAAACAGCCTTACTATCGGTAGATTTATTGATAGTACCGCCAACTGTGAGTGACTTAGTCAGACGAAAACTTAGCAATACAGATTTGACATTTGACCATATATATTTTGGGGCTACGCACAGCCATAACAGTTTAGGAGCTTGGTATAATACTTTAGTAGGTACGCTATTTGCTGGTAAATATGACGCTGAAATAGAGCAAATGATTTCAGACGGCATGGTTAATTCCATTTTAGCCGCTGAAAAAGAAATGGCTACAGCTACCGTGACTTTTGAAAAGAACTTAGATGCTCACGACATAAGAAACAGGATAGTAGACGGCGGGAAAGTTGAGCCTTTTATTAGGTCATTAAGGTTTAAAACAAATGATAAAACCGCACTTTTAGCCACTTATGCCGCCCACTCTACCGTTTTAAATGCTAGTACGGTGGCTCTCTCAAGAGATTACCCAGGTGTTTTGGTAGATTCTTTAGAGAAGAACTCTGTAAACTTTGCGATGTATATGGCAGGTGCTGTGGGTAGCATGGGCCCAATAGAAAATGGCAAAACGGATTTTGATGAAGTCAATAATCAGGCTCTAGGTGTTATGCATGAAATCAATTCAGAAAATGAGTTTGAGTCACTTTCTGAAAATCCTGAGGTATTATCCTTTCAAGTTTCACTGCCCCTAAGAAAACCATCTCCACGCCTTACTAAAAATCTAGCTTTAAGACCATGGGTTTTTAAATGGCTGTTTGGCGATTCGCCGAGCTTTATAAAAGTGCTAAAAATTGGCAATAATCTGATGGTAGGTATGCCTTGTGATTTTTCTGGAGAACTTATGGAAAGCCTGGATAACTATGCCAAAGCAAAAGGATTAAACCTAATAATTACCAGCTTTAACGGAACCTATGCAGGCTATATAACCGCTGATGAACACTTTGACACAGAAACGTATGAAACCTTCACCATGAGTTGGTTTGGCCCTTATAATGGCAATTATTTTACAGAAGCCACCAAAGACATTATAGATTTAATGAGTAATTGATAGTTGACTACTCTTTCATAAAAGCAAAATCGATACTCATTTGGTCATTAAATACTTCCGCTTTTAGGGTATCACCAGCCATAAAGTATTTTATGACTTTAGGGAATTCATTTTCTTGGTTTTCACAGGTAAAAGAAGTGGCTGTTTGCTCTGTAAATTTGAAAACAGTAGGAGATTCGTTGACACCTGAAACCTTTAAAGCCCAGTTATCGTCAATTTTCTCCAGAGCCATATCTTCGATAAAAACCGTATCTCCTTCGCTGATGGTTAAGCCTACACCTTTATAAAGGCCGTTTTTTGTTTCCCAACGTTCATACGTTTGGCGATTTCCCTGTTCATTTAGTCTTACCCAATCTCCTTCTAACCAAGAAAAGTCATCTTGTTTTTGACAAGAATTTAAGAATAAACCGAGTGATAAAAATACTACTGTTAACCTCATGTTTCCTTCACTTTCAGAGGCATTTTAAGTACTATTTTAGTACCACAAGCCTCCCCTTTTTTGTCTGACAAATCTACAATTTCTAGTGAATGTTCTTTCTCGGAATCTTTAAAATAATTATCCAAACGTTGCTTTGTCAAATCCAGACCTATTGATTTATTGTTTAGCGTTTTGTTTGCTTTTATTTCTTTAGATTTCTGACGGCCAATACCATTATCTTCTATCTCTATTAAAAACTCTTTATTAGAATAACGGCTTACCTTCATTTTGATAATTTTCAATCCTTCTTTGGACGATAGTCCGTGCCAAATAGAGTTTTCAATAAATGGTTGTAAGATTAAAGAAGGCACCCTAATTCCAGTAGTTTCAATCCCATCTTCTACATTCATTTCAAACTTTATCTTATTTGAAAATCTGATGTTTTCAATATTTAGATAAAGCTCCATAGTATCTAGCTCTTCTTGCAGCGTGATGTCTTTTTCTTTGGAGGTGGCTAAGATGGTTCTTATCAATTTTGAGAATTTATTCAGGTAATAAACAGCCTTATCTTTCTCATTATTTATGATATATAACTTAATGGAATTTAGCGAGTTAAAGATAAAATGAGGATTCATTTGTGAACGCATCATCTTCTGCTCTAGTGCTAAGAATTCCTTCTCTCTCTTTAAGCGATTTTGGCGATAAACAAAAAAGAAAATACCCCCTAGAAGCGTCAAACAAATAGCCGCAATAATAAATATCTTCTGATTATCTTCCAGTTTCAAATTGGCAATTTCATTCTCCTTTTCTAGAATATCAATTTGATTCCTTTTACGTTCCGAATCATATTTCAAAATGAGGTCTGCCACGTAGCGTTGGTTAGCCTCATTCAAATATTTCTCTTCGTTTTCGCTAAACAGTTTAGAGAATTTCAAGGCCTCTTTGTAGTTCCCTTCCTTCTCACTTATTTCTGCCAAAATACGATAGGACTCTGCCACAAAATAACCCATATTTCTTTCTTTAGATTGAGAGAGGGCTCTATCCACATATTTCCTGCTTTCTATAATATTTCCTTCTTCTTCTAAAGCCCAGCCATAATTCAGGTTAGCCATAGCCAAATAGTATTGGTCACCTATCTCCTCAGCTTGCTTTATGGTGGGTTTAATGATGCTTAATGCTTCTTTAAATCGTTTCTGCTTTAAGTAAATTTGCCCTATACTATTATTACAGATAACCTTACCCAGCTTCGAGTTTATTTTTATGTTGTAATCCATAGACCTCCTGTAAAAAATCAGGGCAGTGTCTAGTTTGCCACGTTCTTCATAAATACTCCCAAGGTTCTGATAATTAATGGCTAAGCCTAGGTCATTCCCTGTTTTTTCTTCAATCTTGGTAGACTCCACAAATTCCTTTTCGGCTAATTCGGGCTGTCTTAAAGAGATGTAAATATTACCTATACTATTCCTGGCTACTGCAATGTTCCTCATTCCAGTTTTGCTATCACTGCCTTCCGATTCTGCTAATTCTAAAGCCTTTTTATGATAATCTAAAGCTTCTCTAACTTCCTCCATGCGTCTATGAACCACGCCCATCATATTAAGAGCAATAACCTTAAAATCTACATTTTCACAGAGGTCTGCATATTTAATAGCCAGATTCAAGCTTTTGAGAGCTTCTGGATATTCTGATACATTTCTATGCATGAGGCCTTTCTGAATAAAGGCATAGGTTAAGCCTTCATAATAGTCTGATTTTTCAAACTCAATTATAAAATCATCAAGAATGCTTTCGTCTCTTCTTATCGATAGAAGCAAACTATCTATCTCTGCATAATCTTTTGAATTAATTTCTATAACCTCCGCCGCGTTTAGCTTTTTTTGTCCGAAGGAGACAAAAGGAAATGCCGTCAGAATCATGACGGACAGTACCATTAATATTTTTAATTTTCTAAGCACTAAAATTTATTAAGAAATTCGGCTTTCCTGTTTCTTGAAACAGGAATATGCTTTCCATCCTCCATGATGATATAAGAATCTGTCTTTAAATACTCTTTGACCTTTGAAAGATTGATAATAAAGGAATTGTGCACCCTAAAAAACTCAATATCGCTTAGCTTTTCGCTCAGCTTCTTTAAGGTTTGGGTGATAAAGAGCTTTTCTCCGTCGGTCAAATAAATAGATGTATAGTTGCCGTCTCCTTCGCAGTAAAGTATATCGTCAGGCTTTAAAAAGACTATTTTACCATCAATATTAATTCCTATCCGGTTGTTTCCACTACTCGATTTTGACATCACTGTCATGAGCGTTTCTTCAAACCTATCTTTGATAGAATGTTCTTTCTGAAACTCTTTCACCTTATTACAGGCTTCCATGAGGTCATCAGAATCAATAGGTTTCAGTAAATAATCTAAGGCTCTTTCTTTAATGGCATTAATGCCATATTGGTCGTAGGCGGTGGTGATAATCACCGCAAAATTTCTTTCAGGAAGTTGGTCTAAAAAACGGAAACCGTCCATTTGCGGCATTTCAATATCTAGAAATACGCAATCAACGTCTTGTTCTTCTTCAAAATAGAGCAAGCCCTTTCTTGGGTCTGTAAAAGAGTTTACCACTTCCACTTCTGGGCAGAAGTTTTCTAGCTCCCATTTTAGACCTTCAATAGCCTTAGGCTCATCATCAATTATTACAACTTTTATCATGGTAGAATGCTAAGTCCACAATTTACGGGAAAGCTTCTAATTACATGAAAAAAGTGTGTACATGGTAGTATTTTCTTTATAATTGGTCAAAAAATACTACCATGCAATCCTTAAGACTGTTTTAAGCCAGCCTTTTCTATAATTTCGTCAACCACAGATGGGTCAAGAAGCGTTGACGTATCTCCTAAGTTTGATACATCTCCTTCTGCTACTTTTCTCAATATTCTACGCATGATTTTACCAGACCTAGTCTTAGGTACAGCACTTACAAAAAGAATTTGGTCAGGCTTAGCAATTGGTCCAATTATTCTGGTAACCGTGGCCAAAATATCACGTTTAGTTAAGTCTTCTTCATGCACCTGACTTTCCATAATGATGTAGGCAAAAATTCCTTGACCTTTAATTTCATGCGGATAAGCCACCACTGCAGACTCCACTACCCCAGTATGAGAATTAAGAGCGTCTTCTACCTCGGCAGTACCTATTCTATGACCAGAAACATTGATAACATCGTCTACCCTACCTGTAATTCTGTAATAACCATCTTTATTTCTTACACAGCCATCTCCCGTAAAGTAATTTCCTGGGTAGGTTGAAAAGTAAACTTGTTTACATCGCTCATGGTCCCCCCACGTAGTTCTTATCATAGACGGCCATGGAAATTTGATACAAAGATTACCATTAACTCCATTCCCTTTAATTTCTTCTCCTTTATCGTCTACCAGCATTGGCTGAATACCAGGCAAAGGCAAAGTAGCATAAGTTGGTTTTGTAGGCGTAATATTGGCCAAAGGCGAAATCATTATTCCTCCCGTTTCTGTTTGCCACCAGCTATCGCAAATAGTGCAATTTCCTTTACCAATATTTTCATTATACCAATGCCAAGCTTCTTCATTGATAGGTTCACCTACAGAGCCTAAGGTTCTTAAAGAACTTAGATCTTTGTTCTCCCAAAACTCCTTCCCATAACCCATTAATGAACGAATGGCGGTAGGAGCGGTATAAAAAATATTTACTTTATGACGTTCTACAATATCCCAAAAACGACCAGCGTCTGGATAAGTAGGAACTCCTTCAAACATTAAAGATGTGGCTCCTGCTGCTAAGGGACCATAAATAATATAGGAATGCCCTGTAATCCAACCTATATCTGCTGTACAGAAATAGATGTCGCCAGGGTTATACTGAAATACATTAGTGAAAGAATATGTGGTATAAACCATGTAACCTCCACAGGTGTGCACCACACCTTTAGGCTTACCCGTAGAGCCTGAAGTATAAAGAATAAATAATGGGTCTTCAGCATCCATTTCAGTGGCTGGGCAGTCTGCACTTACTTTTTTAATTTCTTCTTCCCACCAGTAATCACGCCCTTTAATCATAGAAATCGGCGTACGGGTACGGGTAGCTACAATAACTTTTTCTACCATTGGACAGCCAATTAAAGCATCGTCCACGGTTTCTTTCATAGGTATTCTCTTTTTACCTCTAAAAGAACCATCTGTAGTGATAATCATTTTACAATTGGCGTCATTGACTCTGTCTGCAATAGACTTGGCCGAAAACCCACCAAAAACCACAGAGTGAATAGCTCCAATTCTAGCACAAGCCAATACTGCAATAGCTAGTTCTGGAATCATAGGCATATAAATGCAAATACGATCTCCCTTTACTACACCATGACTCTTTAAAACATTTGCAAAACGGCTCACGCGTTCATGCAAAACTCTGTAAGTAAGTGTTACAGATTCATCATCCTTTTCATTAGGTTCCCATATAATGGCTGGCTGATTTGGCCTTTCGCGTACGTGGCGATCTAAAAGGTTTTCGGTAATATTCATTTTACCACCAACAAACCATTTGACATTAGGCTCGTCAAAATTCCAGTCGAGCACTTTGGTCCAAGGTTTTTTCCACTCAAACTCTTGAGCTACTTCACCCCAGAATCCTTCTGGATCTTCTACACTTTTTTTATAGGCTAGTTCGTATTCTTCGAATGTATTAATTCTCATTTCAATGGGTCGAGTCTAAAATTAAATTGGTCTGTAAATATAGCGAATAAGTGCTTTTAAGCTACAAAAAGACAGGAAAATGGCATAATTAAGACAAATGTACCATACTTCACTGAAGTGCTCAAAAGTCTAAAACGGTTCTTCTAAAATTGATAATCAATTAGATGGCGATTATTTAGCGGCAGGTATGTACCATAAATCCTTTTCAAGGTCAATACCTCCATCAAGCTCTTCTTGCACTACTCGGTCAATCACATAAATGCCTTTCTTGGCCATGTTAGGAATAGAATCAATCCCATTATTTGGAAAGCCCACACGGGTTCTATGAATATTAAACTTGTCGGCAAATTTTCTTCCAAAAGCTGCTTCTACACCATTTTTTCCTATCATAAAACCTATCAAACCTCCCCAAGTAGCCGTAGGGTTATCTGAATCCCAGCCAGCAAGAGATCCAATTTTGATGGTTTCTTTAAGATCTCCTTCGCCATAGTAAAGGCTCACTATACTAGCTGCAAAATTAATTCCTGCAGCAAAACAGGCATTGCAGTATATATTCCGTGAGGTCATTTCATAACCATCTTCTTGGTTAACTTGATAACGCTCATATACAGCATCTCTAGCCTCTTCCCAGGTTTTACCTGCCTTATATTGAGCTTTGACAAAATCATACATTTTAGCCGAATAGGTTTCATTTGGCAAGTGCTTACGAGCTTCCTCTGCCATCCATTTTATATTATCTGCTATTGGTTTAGACTCATCAATACTGGAAGCCAAAGAATACATAATTACGTTAAACTCAGAAATAAACTGGGCATCACCTCTTGCTACTGTTTGAATAGGTAAGAGAGATAGTTTCATAGCGGCATCAGGTCTCGAAGGGGCATAAAACCCAAATATCTCTGTGGTTAGCTGAGCATCAATCATCTCATATTCCGGATTATTTTCAGGAGCACCGGTGGCAGGGGGAACCAAACCCTCATTCATTAAATCGAGTGCTTTTTGATTTGAGACCCACAGATAATTCTCTTCTTCCTTTTTGATATGCTTTAACCAGCCGTCTCTTATTTGCTCACCGGAAAGTACACTTGTTTTGTTTGCTAAAAGTAATTCCTGATAAATGTACTCAATATCCGTATCATCATCTGCTCCCCAAATTCCTCCTTCATCTTCTAATACAAAATCCAGTGTAGGTGACCATTTACTAGTCTCCCCGTTTTCTGAGAAAATACTTGGTAAGTCTGGCTTACCCCAGTCTTCTCTGGTATAGAAATCGCCAGTTTTAATAGCTCCTATATTACCAATCTTATCCATCTCTGTCACCAAACCTGTCCAGTTAGCAATGCACTGTCCTAGCCAAAACCCTTCTAGCTTGTTTTTATAAGCAGTTCTTGAAATTGGCAAATCAGATTCTTTAGGATGATAATCAGCATAAACTAAATCTGAATTTTGAAGGCTTTTAGGTTCTGTTTTTTGACACGAAGTAAAGGCTAACCCTAATAGTAAGAGTGAATAAGGGGAGAATTTCATGAGTGATTAGGTTGAATATTAATAAACGTAAACTGCTCATCTGAACAGTTGCTTATCTAAATTACACAGCGTTTTTATAAGTATTGACCTGTTTTGTCTTTTTTTGGAGCGAAAATCAATTTCCTTTGGGATATATCGAAAGCTATCACTTTGGAAACTCGATTTAAAACTCAATTTGGGCAAGAACTAATTGCAGCTTTGAATATTCTAAAATTTTCAGTCTCAAAGCCAGGCTTCAGAAGAATACTCCCATTGGAATATAAAAAAACCTCAGAACTTACATTTTCAGTTAATTTACTCTCAATGACAGTGGAATAATTAGAATTTGAAATTAAGTCCGCCTTAAGATTTGAATTAATAAATAAATCATCCGGACAATTTGGCAAAGTCAAAACCCAAGGCTCAAAGCCTTTTGAATTAGCATTTGCACTAAAGAATATTTTATTTTCAAAACGAAAAAATCCAGATGGGTTAGAACTCCCTAGTCCCCTTCTTAAATCATAAAATAATTTTGTCCCATCTTTTGTTCCATCCGAAACCCAAAGCTCATATCCAGAAATACCCTCACTACCATCACTGGCGTTAAAAATAACATTTCGGGAGTCCATTTTTTCTATTCTATGTATATCCCAAGGAAGGTATTGAAAAGAATTATAAGGCTTTTCGGATAAGGATATTATAGATTCCGGATAGTTTTCATTAATCTTAAATAATTTATAACTACATCCCACCCTAGCCTCAAAAAACAAATCTCCGTTATTAAAGAAAAAGTTACCTGGGTCGGAGCTTGAGCATTCTCCATTGGCCATATCACTAACTAATACTGTATTTTCAAATGTTCCATCTGTTTTTAACAACTCAAATCCCATATTTGAAAAATTGGCAGAGAAATAGAAAAAATCACCAAGAATTGCATTATTCTCTAACGAAATTGGGGCACCGTAACCGTATGAATAAGTGCCTATTCTATTTGTTCCTAATTCGGTCCCATCCGAAAACCATAATTCTCTGGTATAATAATCCAATTCAACAACAAACAAAACGTTTGAGTTAAATGCTTTAATATCAATTATGTTAGTATTAGCCCCACCAGCAGAAATGTCTTTAACAAGCTCAATACTTAGCGTTTCTAGATTTAACTTATAAAGCTCTCGACCGTAAGCATTCGTTTCGGCCGCTACGAAATAATTGCCTTGAGCATTGACTAAGTATTTAGAACCCTTTGTTACTTCATTACCAGCCTCAAGTGTGGTGAAATGAGTCACGTTCAAGTCAGAAGATATCTTAGAAATAGTATTGTATGTCGAAAAAACTGAATCTTTCTTAATATTGGAGGCTGCATATAATACATTGCTTGGATTCACAGTAGAAAAAGAATCACCCCCTATATCAGAAATAAGTCTTTCGTATGATGCGTTTATATAAATCCGATTATTTAAAAGAACAATTTGGTCTATTGGATTAGCCGTTTCTAATACTTTTACAGTTTCATAATTTTCAGGGTTCGTCTTAAAAAGACATTTCACCGTTCCTTCTTTCTCAAAAGCCTGAAAATAAATAAAGCCATTAAATTCAAAGAAACCTGTAGGTTCTGAACTGGGAGTTTGAATTGTATCTTTATTTAGTTCAAAAAATAAGTATGTTGAATCATTCTTAGTTTTCCATAATTCTGTACCATTAAATCCATCGGTCGCTAGAAATAATAAATTACCATTAACTTCTCTAAACTGTTTTGGGAAAGAAGAATTTTGGGACGACCCAGTTCTTCCATTAGGTTCCTTATTTATATTTTCCAATAGGGAAACGGTTCCCTCTTCAAATTTGAATAACTCTGACCCTTTTGGCGATTCGTTTAAGCTAGAATAGATGTACTTATTTTCAAAAAAAGTAATCTCGTTTATCCTATTGCCCATTCGTTTACCATAGGTTCCTGCTGCGGAGGCAATATAAACATAGGAGTTAGAATTATATCCAGTATTTATAAAGATCCTCTCTCCTCCTTTACGCCAAGCACCAATAGGCACATTAATACTAGCCAAAAGTTTTGTTCCTTCTACTGTTCCGTCTGAACCAAAAATAGAATTACTAGCTCTAAAAACAATCCCATTATTGACTGAAAACATTTGAGAACCAATATAATTATAACTACCAGCTCCCGAATATAAATCTTTCAACATGTATGTTCCTGCTTCAGTACCATTCGTTACCCAAAGCTCATTTCCATATTCTATACTCTTTCCAATGAAGAAAATTTTGTTATCGAACTTAGCCATATGGGTGTTACCATCTAAACCATTTGCAATTCCTGGGCTAATATCCTTTAGTAAAAAAAGTGAATCACTACCAACAGAATTATAGAATATCTCATATCCAAAGTCTCCAAAATACCCAGCATAAAATGTTTTTTCATCTATCTCTCCAATAGGCTTTACACTTCTCAAATTCTGTGTCGACTTTAGCGTCAGTGTATCATTCGAAATAAGATCTAATCGATTAATAGATTGAAAGCCTGAAGCCAGATTTGTAATAAAGAAGGCCTGATCATTTTGAAAAAGGAACCTATTCGAAAAAGGAAATAACAATTCCAAAACTTTTTCAGTGCCAAACGGTGTACCATCAGTCTTCCATAACTCGTCATCTTTAACAAAAACCAAGTAGTTACTATTTTGAGCCAAATTTGTTATTTTAATTTCTCCAAAATTGTACACCACAGAAGGACTCGCTTCTCCATCAGTTTTGAATAGGCAATAACCTACTGTATTTTGATATCCAACAAAATATAAATTGTTTTTAAAAACGATACTCTCGCCATATTCTGAATCCTCCTCCACTATCTGTACATCAGCAACCATATTAAAGCTTTGAGAGAAAGAACTATTTGAAAGTATAACAAAAACCAGAAGGATTCTTGATTTCTTTAAATTTTGTAGAATTAGTATTGTAAATTCTAAAGCCAAAACTCCAATAGAAATATTCATTGCTTTTTTTTTAATATTTTAAAGTCCTATTCTTTCAAACCTAAATAGGTACCTATTACAACAAGTATGATAACATAGAACCTTGGAAAATCTTTGAGCTAGCATAAATTAAGAGAGCAATGGCACTAAAGTTGGCAATCTGCCAAATTATCAATGCTTGGTTTAGATTAAGTATCATTTCCATTTTCTAGTTGTGAGTTTACATGATAAATTTAATATGAAGCTGATAAATAAACTATAAAACGAATAAAGTTCACCCATATAAAACTAGGTGAACTTTATTCAAAAAATCAAACTCTCCAGTTTTATTTATCAATGCCCCGTAGCCTCCCCAGCTCCGCTGGGAATTCTGATGGTTTCTACCATTTCTTGAACATCTTCTGGTGGTGCTGGTGTAAACCTTGATATGATTAAAGACACTGTAAAATTGACTATCATACCTACCGTACCAAAACCTTCTGGTGAAATACCAAACCACCAATCTGCTTCTGTAGCTGTGGCTTCGTCTCCTATCCAATGCAATCTAAATCTGGCGATATAATACATGGTAATCAGAAGCCCTGTTATCATTCCGGCAATGGCTCCTTCTTTATTCATTCGCTTATTAAATATCCCAAGAATAATGGCTGGGAAGAAAGACGCTGCTGCCAAGCCAAAAGCGAGGGAAACAACAGATGCTACAAAGCCAGGTGGATAAATACCAAAATAACCAGCCACACATACTGCTACAAAAGAGGCTAAACGGGCTGCAAGCAACTCTGCTTTATCACTCATATTTGGCATGTACTGCTTCTTTAATAAATCATGCGAAACAGAGCTAGAAATAACCAAAAGAAGTCCTGCTGCCGTACTTAATGCTGCCGCCAAACCTCCAGCAGCTACCAGAGCAATTACCCAATTAGGTAAATTGGCAATTTCAGGATTGGCTAACACCATGATATCTTGGTCAATTTTTAATTCATTTATTTTAGGGTCGGCAACGTATTGAACCAGACCATCTCCATTTTTATCTTCAAAGCCTATTAAGCCTGTCTTTTCCCAATTACCAAACCAAGCAGGCAAATCAGCATATGCTGTATTACTTACCGTTTGAATCAAATTAGTTCTAGCAAAAGCTGAAATAGCTGGAGCCGTAGTATAAAGTATAGCTATAAAAGCCAAAGCATATCCTGCAGACTTACGGGCATCACTCACCTTAGGTACTGTAAAAAAGCGAACAATAACATGCGGAAGACCTGCCGTACCCACCATTAAAGCGGCCGTAATAAAGAAGACATCTAATTTAGATTTTGAACCCGAGGTGTATTCTGCAAAGCCTAGTTCTTTTTGCAGGCCATCTAATTTATCTAACAAATAAACGCCATCAGACATTTTAGCACCAAAACCTAACTGCGGTAAGATGGTGTCTGTCATTTGAATAGAGATAAAGAATGCAGGCACCATAAAGGCAAATATCAAGACACAAAACTGTGCTACCTGTGTATAGGTAATACCTTTCATGCCACCTAAAACGGCATAGAAAAACACGATTGCCATTCCAATGATTACCCCTGTATTTATGTCGACCTCTAAGAAACGAGAAAAAACAACACCAACACCACGCATTTGACCTGCTACGTAGGTAAATGAGACAAACAATGCACAAATTACGGCAACGGTTCTGGCTGTGTTAGAATAATACCTATCACCAATAAAATCTGGAACAGTAAATTTCCCAAACTTCCTAAGATAAGGAGCTAGTAATAAAGCCAGTAAAACATATCCACCTGTCCAGCCCATAAGATAAATGGAGCCATCATAGCCCATAAACGAAATAAGACCAGCCATGGAAATAAATGAGGCTGCAGACATCCAGTCGGCGGCTGTAGCCATACCGTTTGCCAGAGGCGAAACACCTCCACCAGCTACGTAAAAATCTTTGGTAGAACCTGCTCTTGACCAGATAGCAATACCAATATATAATGCGAAAGTTACCCCTACTAAAATGTAGGTCCATATAGTTATGCTCATTTCTTAATCTTCGTTTACGTTAAATTCCTTATCCAATTTGTTCATCAATCTGACGTACACGAAAATTAGAATTACAAATACATAAATTGCCCCTTGCTGGGCAAACCAAAAGCCTAATTTGAAACCACCCATCCTGATGGTATTTAGTTGGTCTACGAGCACAATGCCGCACATATAGGAAACAAAAAACCAGATACTCAGTAAGATTCCTAAGTACTTTAGGTTTTTACGCCAATAGGCGGTTTTATCAAAATTTTTGGGTGTCATTATAAAGGGTTGATTATTATAGATTAGCTATAGAAAGCAAACTAGTAATAATTTTTCCTCATCGGAAGAATGACATCCATTTTTTAAATTAAAACAAAGACAAACTAGGGCAAACCCTGATTTGAATGTTTAATCTTAAACAAAAAAAGGGTGGGAGAACAATACTGCTCCCCCACCCCTATTATAAGCTTGTCTAAATATTAATACCCGTCGTTTTGAACAATGTAGCCTTCTATGTTAGAAGCACCATCAATTGCACTTTGAGGTATTGGAAATAATCTCATTTTTGGATCTGAATTTGTTTTTTCTGTCCAAGAATCCTCGTATGTTCCAAAACGAATTTGGTCGGTACGACGGAAACCTTCCCAGTAAAGTTCGAACCCTCTCTCAGCCAATAAACTTTCTAAATTAATAGATTGTAATGCTGGTGGTGTTTGAGCAGGACGAGCCGTTCTAGAAGCTCTTAATGTATTCACATCTGCAAGAGCTCCCGCATTGTCTCCATTTCTCAGTTTTGCCTCAGCACGCATAAGGTATATTTCACCAAGTCTCATCAATACTAAATCTACACTACTGAAGTTGTTAGCATTAGGTGATGTACGGCTAAATTGATATTTGGCAACTCTATAACCTGTTTTGTGCAATCTTCCTTCGTTTGTGAAATCAACTTGTAATGTATGATCTACATAAGCCACATTCTTATCAGGGCCATTACCCTTAATTTGTTTCACAGGATAAATTCTGTAACCACCTTCACATGTGATAAACTGTCCATCAGAGTTTTTTCTTGGCCCCCAAGGTGTTCCTCTAATAATTCCACGGTTCATTTCAAACTCTTCTGGAGTCATACAGATATAATTATCTTCATCATTTAATGGAGACTTACCTTCTAGGTTTGCAAGTTCTTCTGAAACATTGATATTATGTTGGTAAAACCTAGCGTCAGCAGCAGGGTCTACATTGCCATAACTATCTACCCATGTTTGATAAAAATCAGATGTAATAGCAGGACCATCTGTACCATCAGAACTAGGGTACTCTAACCTACCCCATTGCGAACCTGCAATTGACCAATATGCCCAACGGCTATGCTCTCTCTGTAAAACACCTCTTTGGTCAAGAGCAAAAATTAACTCCGCATTAGAATTGTTTTCATCATTAAACAGCTCAAAATACTCAGGAGATAAATCATATTTACCTGAATTGATAATCTTATCGGTGTATTCTATCACCTTATCCATATCTGCTTTAGCAAAATCTGGTGTACCATAAGGGTCTTTATATACCGCCATATTTAGATGAAGTCTTGCTAAGAAACCATACACAGCACCTTGTGTAATTCTTCCTGGTCCTCCACTGGTTCCCATACGATCTACTACTGATTCTAGTTCGCTTTTGATGTAATCAATAGCTACTTGCCCTCTTATTACTTCTGAGGTCTCGTTTGAAGATTCTTTTCTAAAAACCAATCCCCAGCCATCTAACATTATCATATTAAGATACGCTCTTAGAGCTACCATCTCATCTAAAGGGCCTTGAGCCGCAGTATTTCCCGCAGCCACTAAAGGGCGAAGCACTTCAATAGCCGATAAAGTTCTAGAAATATTTAGCGTAAGCTCGTTCCATGAACTACCAACAAGGTCGTTTCCTGGAGTAATGGTATGTCGGTGTGTATCTAAAAACTTTCCACCATCAAACCAATCTGTACCTCCACGGTAAGGTAAAATAGCATCATCGCCCGAGATTAGCTGTAAACCATAATAGTTTGTATGTCTCCATGTCCACGACACTTGACCGTATGCAGGGGCTATGGCTCCACTAATAACCTCCGCCTGTCCTTGACCAAACAAGGATTCGTCTAACACTTCTTCTTTTAAATCGGTACAGCTCCAGTCTATCACTGTGAGTAATCCGATTGCAAATGCGAGTAAAATATTTCTTTTCATTCGAATATATATTTTAATATTATTAGCTCCTTCTGATTAATTCTTGAAAAAGTTAATTAACCTCGTGAGCACTTTTTTATTTAGAATGTAACATTTAAACCAAGTAAAAATGTACGTGGTTTTGGATATGTAAAACGGTCAATACCGAAGGTTTGAACACCACCAATAGAACTCCCAGAGTTAATCTCTGGGTCATAACCCGTATATTTTGTTATTACAAATAGGTTTTGACCCGTTACTGAGAAACGAATATTATTTACCCACTTGTCAATACCTAGCTTCTGAGGACTTAGCTTATAAGCCAAGGTTGCATTGTTCATTCTTAGGTATGAGCCATCTTCTAAATATCTTGTTGAAACCTCGTTTGAGTTAGTAATTCCTTCTTCAGGATATTGAACGGCGAAGTCTGTAGTATTAAAAGAAGACGCTAGGTTTCCTTTATTGAAAATGGACATGGCCGTATGGTTGTAAATTTTATTACCAGAAACACCATTAAAATTAAGACTCAAATCAAAATTCTTATATCCAAAGTTGGTGTAGAAGGCATAAAGCATACTTGGCAAAGCAGAACCTACCACTATTCTGTCATTCTCTATCACTTGGCCGTCACCATTTTGGTCTTTGAATAGATTAAGTCCATCATCACCTATTCCAATAAATTCTTTCATGAAATAAGACCCTATAGCCTCTCCATTAATATAACCATTGATAGTAGCTCCCGTTTGACCAGCACCTTGTGCGGCACCAGTAGTTAGAACCGCATAAGGAGAGTCAACCACTTTATTTTTAATAAAAGTTACGTTACCACCAACATTGTAGTAAAAGCCACTTTGGCTACCGTTTTGAAAGTCAAGAGCTAATTCAAGTCCTGAGTTTCTAATTTCCATGTTTGGAACATTAGTCCAGAAAGTAGGTGTCGGCTGAATTGGGTCAGCAGGAACTGCCTCTAATAAAATGTTAGTAGATGCCTTGTTAAAGTAATCTACAGTACCTGTCAATTTGTTACTAAACAAGCCAAAATCTAAACCAATATTACTTTGAGTAGAAACCTCCCACTGGATATTCGGATTTGCCAATCTAGTATAGATAGTTCCGTAAGGATAGTCGTCAAGCGTATTAGCATTTGGGTCTAAAGGATACGTATCATTATCTGCACGGCTATCATTAAAGTTTGCCTGCGTAATTTTAGAAGGAATCTCTTGATTTCCTGTTTGTCCCCAACTGGCACGAAGCTTTAAATTGGTAAAAGTAGAACCAGACATGAAGTCTTCGTTTGTGATGTTCCAACCTGCTGCAAAAGATGGGAAGTAACCATATTTGTTATTTGCACCAAATTTAGAAGAACCATCTGCTCTAAAAGTAGCGGTCACCATATACTTATCTGCAAAACCATAATTTACTCTACCAAAAAACGATTGAAGCTCATTTTTTGTGGCATATGTATTTACTATGGTAGGCTGCTCCGTGGTACTTAACTGGTCTTGATAACGAGGTTCGATGTCATTATTGGCAAAGCCTGTACGCTGAAAAGAAGTTTGATTCTCAAAGAACTTCTGAAAAGAGTGCCCCGCTAAAAAGCTCATGTTGTGTCTATCTTTAGCAAATACATAATTCAATGTATTCTCAATCAGACTGTTGCTATTTTTTGAATAAATAGAATTCAAAGAACCTAAATCTAAACCTTCTAATAAAGCGTAAGGTACTGTCTGAACAGCTCTATCTGTAGATGAGAAATCTACACCTAAGTTAAGCTTGTAAGTAAGGCCTTTGTATAGTTCTAAGCTTGGAGAAATGTTTGCAATTATACGGCTATTCACAGCATCGTCAGAATACAAATCTTGTCTGGCTACAGGGCTTAAGATATCATCTAAAAGAGTTGGCATTCCATTGGTTCGAGCAGGAATGGTAGGATTTAACCTCAGCATGTCCGTTACCATGTTAGTTCCATCTGGTCTTGAATTCTCTGTTTGGGCTCCTATAAAATTATAGGCTATTTTCATTTTTCCACCCAAGGCAGTTTGGTTTAAGTTAAGTCTTCCAGAATAGCGTTTCAGACTACTGTTATTCAAAATACCTTCTTGATTGTCTAAACCAAGAGAAGCGAAATATGAAAATTTCTCACTCGCTGCACCACTCATTGACAAGTTAGTAGCTGTAGAGCGAGCAGTTCTTGTCAATTCATCTTGCCAATCTGTATTTCCACCAGCGTCAAATAGCGTTCCACCAGCACTTACTACATTCTTACGAAAATCTGCAGCACTAAAAACATCAATCTTATTAGCTAAAGTAGAAGTGGCTGTAGAAACTGATAAATTAACTTCCGACTTACCTTCTTTACCTTTTTTAGTTGTAATCACAATTACACCATTTGCGGCTCTAGCTCCATAAATAGCTGCTGCTGATGCATCCTTAAGAACGTTTATTGACTCAATATCTTGAGGATTAATAAAGTTAAGAGGATTACTAGCAAAGCCATTGCCAGAGTTATCAAGTACAAATCCGTCAATCACATAAAGTGGTGTAGTACCAGAGCGTAAACTACCTACTCCACGTATTACTACATCTTGGGCAGCTCCAGGCTCTCCACTTACGGATGTTACATTTACACCAGCAATTTTACCTTGAAGTAATTGACCAGGATTAGAAACTACTCCTTTATTAAAGTCTTCACTTTTAACGGTTCCTACAGAACCCGTTACATCAGATTTCTTTTGTGTACCATAACCTAAAACCACAATATCATCTAATTGATTAGCCTCCTGCACAAGTTGGATATTGATAGTAGTTTGACTTCCTACTACCACTTCCTGTCTTGCGTATCCTATAAAATCGAATACCAATACAGAGTTTTGGTCTTTAACATTAATACTGAAGTTACCACTTGCGTCGCTAAGAACCCCGTTTGTAGTACCTTTTTCACTGATAGAGCATCCTATCATTTCCGTTCCGTCAGCAGCGTCAGTTACCTGCCCGCTAACTTTTATTACCAAGGGTGCTGCATAACTCATGCTTGACATGAGTACTGCACATAGCCCTAGATACAACGTGAGCTTAAAATAGAGTTTTTTCATAGTAATTAAATTTTGAGTTTAGTTTAAAGTATGATCTTTTATCAATGAATAATTAAGTTCTCTGGTGTAAGAACATTTGCAATATTGGTAATATTTCATGAATTGCTATAATTAAATAAGTTTTTTTGTCCCACCTATTTCTAATGCTATTTTGACCTACCAGCTATCAAACATGGTATATTACAATGACAATTTCATCTTGCCTGGACTGTCCCAAAAAAAGTAAACTTCATTGATGAGCAGCAAAAGTATAGATTACCAGAAGCAGGAAAAACACTTGATGAAAATGATAACATTTAGTTAATAAACGGGCAGTTAGCTGAATCGATTAAACAATTAAGCAAGTCTTATTTTTAACAAAATAAACTAAAACATGACTCAAAAAGTAAAGCCAAACTGACCTATAAAAAGGATAAAAATATAGCTTAAGCACCCACTACTTTATAATACAATATTAACCCAAATTCAAACTTCGTAATGGCTAATTCTGACAAAGTAGGACTATTAATATTTCGGGATTTTATCGCACTGTGAACTAATGGTTTTAGACGATTTAAAATGAAATATTAGTCATAGTTACTCATCATTAAACTAAAAAATCAAAAAAAAAGAAAAGAAAGACGCCCTTGAAATGGGTCAAATCCAAACTATATATACCAAAAAAGGAAGACAAATGAGTCAAGATTTAATATCTCAAACTCACCGTCTTCCTTTTCGAAGAAAAAAACTATTTACTTTTTACAGATCGTACTTATAAATATCTTCAATTGAAGAAGTATCGCCTGTTTGAGCTTCAAAAAGTTCTTTTATCAAACCTGTTTTTAATTCTAATATCCAAGCATGAACATGAGGGCCATCACCATTTTTCCAAGCTTTTTGGATGATAGATGTCTTAATCAAGTTTTTCGCTTGCTCTATGGCGTTAAGCTCACATAGTCTATCAAACTTGGCGTCTTTATCTTCAATAGCAGATAATTCTGCATCATTCTTTACAAAGACATCTTTAATATGTCTTATCCACTTATTAATGATACCAATATTGTCATTTGACATGGCAGCTTTCACACCACCACAGCCATAATGACCAACTATCATTACGTGTTTTACTTTTAAGACCTCTACAGCATACTGTAATACAGATAACATATTAATGTCTGTATGAACTACCAAGTTGGCTACGTTTCTATGAACAAAGATTTGACCTGGCTGCGTATTCGTGATTCTATCTGCTGGGGCACGGCTATCTGCACAGCCAATCCATAAAAAGTCTGGACTTTGGCCTTCGGCCATTTTATTAAAAAAGGTAGGGTTTACTATGTTTTGAGCTTTAGCCCATTCTTTATTCTCTGATAATAGTTTCTTATATGTTTCCATTATATAATCTCTTTTTTAATTAAATTGTCTCTTCTAAACCTATCTTTTCATCTCCTTTTCCAAACTTCAGCTTGGTTCGGTTTATGTCCAAAACATTTACTTTAATATTCTTCTTGGCGGAATCCCTCACAAAGTCTTCGATAGTTAAGAAAATATCATGGTCAATAAAGTCAATATTTCTACCATCTAAAGTTAACTCATCACCTTCCTCTAATTTACTTAGGTTTTTAACCAGTTCAGCACGATTATAAAAGAAAACATCTTTTTGGAAATCTATAATAGTATGATTCCCCGTTTTTGAAGGTTTAATAACCGACTTAAAGTTAGTATAAAGTACATAACCTATACCTACCATTAAACCAATCAAAATACCCACTAAAAGATCTGTAAACAATACAGCAACAATAGTAACCATAAAAGGAATGAACTGATCATGTCCTTCTGAATACATTCTTTTAAACATTTCTGGCTTAGCAAGTTTATAACCTACAATGATTAAAACAGCCGCTAAAGCTGAAAGAGGAATCATATTTAAAAGGTTTGGAATGAACATTACACAAACCAATAAAAGAATACCATGAAAAATAGCAGAAGTTTTAGTTTTACCACCCGCCTGAATATTTGCCGAACTTCTTACAATAACCTGCGTAATAGGAATACCACCTATTAAACCAGACAACATATTTCCTGCACCTTGAGCCACTAACTCTCTATTAGTAGGAGTAATGTTTTTTCTTGGGTCTAATCTATCTGTAGCTTCCACGCAAAGAAGCGTTTCCAAACTCGCAATAATGGCAATTAAAAAACCTGTTTTAATTACACTAATATTAGTAAAAGCCGACCATTGGGGAAATCTAAAAAGCTCTAAAAAGCCTGCTGCAGATTCTGTTTCAGGCAATTGAACCATATGCTCAGCTGCTAAAGATAAATTCTCAGGGTAGAAGAAATTAATAAATATACCTGCAAAAACTGCCAATAACGGTCCAGGAACTATACTTAAAACTTTATTCTCTTTTACCCATTTTCTATCCCATAGAATAAGAATAGCTAAACAAACTACCCCAATAACAAGGGCACCTGTATTAAAATTACCTAGATTAAACAGCTCAGAAATAGTATTTTCTCCATCACTTTGAATAAAGCTAGAGTCCCCTTCTGGGTCTGTATCAATACCGAAAGCATGAGGAATTTGTTTTAAAACTATGGTAATACCAATAGCCGCAAGCATTCCTTTAATTACAGATGACGGGAAATAAAAGGCAATTTTACCAGCACCAATAAAACCTAAGATTAACTGTATAAAACCTCCTATCACCACACTGGCTAAGAAAATTTCATATATCTGAAATTCATTAATGGCAGAAGCAACAATTACTGCCAAACCTGCAGCTGGCCCACTTACACCTAGCTTAGAGCCACTAATAGCCCCAACTACCACACCACCGATAATACCAGCTATAATTCCAGAAAAAAGAGGAGCCTCAGAGGCTAAAGAAATACCTAAACATAACGGAAGTGCTACTAAAAACACCACCAAACCTGCCGACAGATCGCCACCGACATTCTTAAACGAAAATTCGTTTTTCATAAAATATAATTGATTGAGAATTAAAAAAGAATAGACCGCTCGCTAAACAAGACAGATCTAACCAAACAATAAACTAAATTTAAATGCAGTCGGGAGGTGGCCCAAAAATAGAAGCAAAGTCGCCATCATAGTAAGATGGGCTTTCTGTATTATAACAAGAACTTTGACCAATGAAATAGAAAAACTCATCTGTTAAAGTGACATTTGTTAACTTTTTTGCATCTAATTCGTCACGAGAGTCGTCTTCATTGTCATGTTCTTCATTACTTTGAAGCAGAGTACTGATATTAACTTCGGTAAGTACGCGAAGCACATACACTTGTCCACCCAAAAAGGTCAACAAGAATAAGAGCAGAGCAATATTTCTACCGATTTTTTTTAACATCATAATTCCTGTACTAGAATCAAAAAAACGGACTAAAAAGTTCCATCAAACGAAAGAAATTCTCAATCAATGTTACTAAACAAGCTAATAGACGCTCATAATCAAGCAGTAAGCTTAGGTAAAATAGATATCACAGCGTATGCATTACAAAACCCAAACAAGTGGGATTCTGAATTTCTTAGAGCGGTTCTTAAACAATATCAATTCCTACAAAAGCTAGAAACTAAAATACCTACCTGGTTTGAGAAGAAAGGAGTTCTTGGAGCTGAGTTAATAAATATTGAACAATGCTCTTCTGAAGAAACAGGACAACATAAGTTTGAGGCTTACGCCGGAAACTTAGCCCTAGACCTCACTGGTGGCTTTGGTGTTGACTCCTATTTTTTTGCTAAAAAGTTTGACAAACTAATTTCTTGCGAAGCAATATCGTCTTTACAGAACATTGTCAAATATAACTTTGAAAAGTTGGGCGTTAATAATGTTGACTTCGTCAATCAAAAAGCGGAAGATTACATAGAAAACTGCACTAAAAAGTTTGATTTGATTTACCTAGACCCCGACAGGCGAGGTGAAAACAATAAAAAACTCGTTTTACTCGAGGACTGTAGTCCAAATTTGGTGGACTTATTACCCAAGCTTTTGGAGCTAAGCTCAAACATCATTGTCAAATACTCTCCTCTTTTAGATATCCAGCTTGTATTAAAAACACTTAGCAATATCAAAAAAGTAGAAATCGTAGCTGTTCAAAACGAGGTAAAAGAACTTCTACTTACTATTACCGATTCGGAAGAACAAACCCCAGTCAAAATCGTCTCCACGAACATTAAGAAAGATAAGACCGAAACTTTTAGCCATACTATTGAAGAAGAAAACGAAGCTTTCACACCATTTCAAGAACCTCAAAAATATCTATATGAACCTAATGCTGCCATTATGAAAGCAGGGGCATTTAAAAGTGTAGCTCTAAAGTATGAGGTCGCTAAGATAGCTCAGCATAGCCATTATTATACCTCTGAGGCTCTCGTTGAAGATTTCCCTGGTAGAACATTTATCATTGAAAAAGTGTTGTCTTATAGCACAAAGGCTTTAAAGCCTTTGGCAAAGCAAAAATTTAACGTGTTGGCGAGAAATTTTCCTCTAAATCCTGTGACCATTTGCAAGAAACACCATCTTAATACAGGAGGAGACTCTTATTTAATCTTTACCCAAAATCATAAAAACGAAAAGATAATTTTATCTTGCCAACGTTCCTTTTAACCAAAAATATTATGAAAAAAATAACAGCATTTTTATTACTTGTTTGCCTAACTGTAGCCTCAAGTTCATTTGCCCAACACATCCTTAAAAGCTCCACTCTATATCAAGGGGAAGTGTTTACTACAGATTATATCTTTATACGATCTGATGCTAAAGGTTTAGAAAAAGACTGGAAAACCTATTTATCAAAAACAGGAAGTGTTTCTGATGATAAAGACCTTTTAACCGTAAAGGTAAACTCTAGCAATATTAGCCGTGATTTGAAAACTATTATCAGTTATATAGTAGACCACAAAGAATTCTCTGCAGTTCATGTCATATTATTAGACGAAAACGGTCGCTCTTTAGCCAATAACCAAGTTAACCCAGAAGCATTAGAAAGGTTACTTTATGATTTCTACGACCTAGCCTATTATAATGAAGAGTTAAGAATGGCCAATACTGATTTAGAATTAGCGGAGAAACTTCATGACAATGCTGAAAAATCTAAGTCTAGAGCTGAAAGAGCATTAGCTGCAAACTTAAGATCTCAGGAAAAATACGGTAAAAAGCTTACTGAATCTCCAGAGAAACTAGCTGAAATTATCAAAGACAAAAATGAAGTGTATCAGCAAATTCTTCAGCGTGATGTCAATGTGGCAGATAGTACAGAAACTGAGCCTGATGAACTTGACAAAGAGTTTTCTAAACAGGAAAAGAAAATCATCAAAACTAGAAACTTGGAAGAAAAAAATGCTGACAGACTTAAAAAAGCTGAAGACCAATTTGAAGGTTTAACCGACGAATTATTAGCTGCAAGAGTAGAACTTGAAAAAGCTACGCAAGTATTCGAAAGTAAGAAAGTTGTGATTCAAGATTTAAAGAAGAAATAGGCTATTTCAGCTTAAACTTCTTACCTGGCATTGCTTTTACGAGGTCTTGAAACTCAAGATTCAGTAATAGTGATGCCAGTTTGTTTAGAGGGATATTGGTTTCAAAACTCAAATCGTCTATTTGCATCTCCCCTTTTTGCATAAACAAAGAGAGCACCTTGCTTTCATCGTCTGTAAATCTTGACAAGTCTAACTCTGACTTAGGTTGTTCATAAGTAGGCTCACCATCCAAGGTCCAATTCAGGTCTCCAATAATATTCTTGGCCGAGGTAAAAATTTTAGCTTTGTTTAACCTAATCAATGTATTCGGACCTTCAGAATAGGTCATTCCCAATGCACCGGGCACAGCATAAACCTCTCTGTGGTAATTATTCCCGTATTCTGCTGTAACAAGGCCACCTCCTCTCCTAGCCGACTCCACTATAATTACGGCATCACTTAATGCAGCTATAATTCTATTTCGGGCAATAAACTGAGGACCAATAGGCTTCACATCGTTCTTATTCTCCGTGAGTAAAGCTCCGTTCTCGGTGATGTCTTTAACGTACTTTTTATGAGCTGCAGGATACACAAAGTCAAATCCACCTGCCATCACTGCCACCGTTTGAAGATTGTTTTTTAATGCCGCTTTATGTGAAGCTATGTCTATTCCATACGCTAAGCCACTTATCACCGCCACACCGTATTCGGCCAATTCAGCCACTATATTTTCTGTAACCTCTTTTCCGTAGTCCGTAGCTTTTCTAGTTCCTACTATGCCTACGGTTCTAGTATAGTTCAGGTCTTTTGAACCTTGACAAAAGATTATTGGCGGAGCATCATAAAGTCCTTTAAACCTTTGAGGGTAGTTGTCATCTTGAAAACTTATTATCTGGAAATTCTTTTTAACAGAGTCTTCCATGAGTTTTTCTGCAGCTTGCAATCCCTTTCTGGCTTTTTTGATACTAGAAATTGTACCTGGGCCTATTCCTGGCGTCTTTAGGAGCTTGCCTTCCGGCGACTCCAAAACATCTTTGGCAGAACCAAAATAGCTTATCAAATGCCTAAAAAGAACGCCACCAATGCCATCTGCTTCTTTTAGAGCCAGCTTATACACTAAATCTTCCTGCATAGCCTATCCTCTAATTTTAACCAAAACCTCTTTTACATAAGTAAGCCTATCAATCACATCTTGATTAGAATTTCGCTTTACTTTTTTCGATTTCAGTTGGTCTTTAACACCTTGAAGCGTGTAATTATCTTCATCTACCAAAGCAATAATCTCGCTTAGCTTTTCAATATCCTTTTTGGTGAAAGCCTTATTCTTTCCTCTTGTCTGAATTTTCAGATTGAATTCTCGTTCATAAAAACGAATTTTTGAAGGGGCTACTTCAAAGTGCTGTGCTACCTCTTCGGTACTGTAAAACAGTTTGATATCTTTCATTGTAGGTTCAAAAGTATGCTCAATTTATCAATCTAAAAAGCATCAAATATGCTAATAGCAATTTAGCTAAAATTTTTAGCGAACCTCCACTCCCTTGCTTTCTAAATTCTCTTTCAAATTTTCCAACTCCACTTTTTCTGATTCTCTCAGCGGAACCGTGCAGTTTGCCATAAAAAGCACGGCTAAGTTTTGAATTTCTAGTAAATTTTGCGGCAACTTCTCAAATGAGTTATTAGAAATATCCAACTCTTTTAAATGACTCAAGTACAATATTTGCTCAGGAAGAGACTTAAACTGATTATACCCTACATCAAGTAATTTGATAGAAACTGGAAGTTCAGGCAACTTATCAAGTTTATTATGATGAGCATAAAGCGTTTCGAGCTTCTCCAATTGACCTAGCTCCTGAGGCAAATCCCATAAATCATTATTAGCTACCGCCAATGTTTTAATATTTTTCAACTGACCAATATTACCCGATAATGCACGCAACTCATTATAATAAACATCCAACTCCTCCAAATAAATAAATGACCCTATATTTTCTGGAAAAGCCTTTAAGCCTCCATTATATAAATTCAGGTTCTTAATAGGCGGAAGCTTTTTAAATTTCTGGATATGGAAATTTGACAAATAGTTATTGCCCAGAAATAAATCATTTAAGCTACCAAACTTTCTCAATGACCTAGGCATTTTAGTAATTCTATTAAACTGAAGATTTAGCAATGACAAAGAATCCTGTCGCTTGGTTTTTATAGACTTATCCGTCAATAAGTTTTTTGTCAAAGTCACAGTCTTCAAATTCTTAAGCGACCATAACTTCCTTGGCACCTTCTTCAAGGCATTATTTGATAAGTCAAGCTTTTCTAAGTTCTTACATTTATAAACTGCTTTAGGGATTTTAGTAAGACCTAGGTTTGATAAATCTAAGCTTCTTAAAGTGCCTAGCGTGTCCTTATTCTCTAAAATGGCTAAGCTAGTACTTCCTAGTTTGTCATCATTGAAAAAACTAAACCCATTAGGACCTTCCCCTAAGCTTCTCATTTCATCTATATGGCTAACATAAAACGTTTCAATAATTGGCTTCAATTTTGGAGCAATGGATTTAAGAGATAATGTATCTATAATTCTTTCATAGTTTCCAGTCTCTTTTGAGATGCCATATCGCATAACTGTAAAAGTCGCCAAGCTTAAATTTTGCTGCTTACTATACCCAAAAGTCATACTTAAGTAGCCATTTATATCAGCTAGAAAAAGACCGTTTTCCTTCATTTGAGCCTCTAGCACATACTGAAGCCTTTGTTTTCTGGCTATAACTGCACCATCATTAGAATGAGGTGTAGCACCCTCCTCTAGGAACACCTCAGCTAGACTTTTGCCATATTGAGCCTGAAAGTCAAGTTCAGACAGTACTTGTATTTGCCCTAAACTGGGCATACTAATAAGTAGTAAAAGTGTTAGGATATGTTTCATACATCTAAATAAGAGAACTTTAGTTAAATAACTATAATTTTAGTTCAATTATTTTGAAATAATCTTTTGACCTTACTTTTAAAAAGAAAATGCAGATTCTTTTATAGCCTTCGGCTCAAATTTCAATTGAAATAGGTTCACCTTTTCCTTCCAAAAACATGATATAAACCCTACTTTTGCAGGAATTTTTCAAACATATCTGTTTAAGGCAATAAACTCTTTTAGAATGACCTCGCACGAAATAAGAAAAGCATTTCTTGACTTCTTTAGCTCTAGAGAACACTTGGTGGTTCCTTCTGCTCCATTGGTGGCAAAGAACGACCCCACTTTAATGTTCTATAATTCTGGAATGGCACAGTTTAAAGACTACTTTTTAGGCAACGCCACGCCACCGTCAAAAAGAATTACAGATACGCAAAAGTGTCTGCGAGTTAGCGGAAAACACAATGATTTGGAAGAAGTGGGTTTTGACACCTACCACCACACCATGTTTGAGATGCTAGGAAACTGGTCTTTTGGAGACTATTTCAAAGAACAATCGTTAAACTGGAGTTGGGAATTATTGACCGAGGTTTATAAACTTCCTAAAGACAGAATTTATGTTTCTGTTTTTGAAGGCAATGAGGCCGACGGTGTACCTTTTGACCAAGAAGCTTTTGACATTTGGAAAAAGATTTTAGGCTCTGACGAGCGAATAATATACGGAGACAAGAAAGACAACTTCTGGGAAATGGGTGATGTGGGACCATGCGGGCCATGTTCTGAAATCCATATTGACCTGAGAGAGCAGTCTGAAGTTGACAAAATTTCAGGTAAAGAGTTGGTCAATGCAGACCATCCACAAGTAGTGGAAATCTGGAATAATGTATTCATGCAGTTTGAGCGTAAAGCTGACGGTTCACTTATCGCTTTGGAAAACAAGTGTATTGATACCGGAATGGGCTTTGAGCGTCTTTGTATGGCTATTCAAGGAAAGCAATCAAACTACGACACCGACCTTTTCCAAAACACTATTCAGGTTTTAGAAGAAATGAGCGGCCTTAAATATGGTGTAAACGGCACCTTAAACGCCGACAGCTACAGCGATGTAGCTATGCGAGTGGTAGCTGACCATATTAGAGCCGTAGCCTTTGCTATTTCTGATGGGCAGTTACCTTCTAACACAGGTGCGGGATATGTAATAAGAAGGATTTTAAGAAGAGCCATCCGTTACGGATACTCTTACCTAAATTTCAAAGAGCCTTTCATGTGCCAGCTGGTACCTGTTTTGGCTAAACAATTTGAAGACGTATTCCCAGAACTAAAATCTCAAGAAGAGTTTGTCAAAAAAGTAATAGAAGAAGAAGAAAAATCATTCTTAAAAACGCTAGAGCAAGGTCTGAAAAGATTGGAAACTATCTTTGAAGGTGATAATGCTAAAAAGGTAATTGACGGTAAAACCGTATTTGAATTATCAGATACTTTTGGTTTTCCAGTAGATTTGACAGCTTTAATTGCCAAAGAAAAAGGTTTTGAAATTGACGAAACTGGTTTCAAAACAGAACTAGAAAAACAAAAAGCTAGAAGCCGTAAAGATGCCACCAAAGAAGCGGCAGATTGGATAACCGTAAACGAATTAGACAATCCTGAATACGTAGGCTACGACAACGAAGAGGCCATTAGTGGACTAGTTCAATACAGAAAGGTTAAGACCAAAAAAGGTAGTGAATATCAAATAATATTAGAGAAAACACCTTTCTACGCCGAAATGGGTGGTCAGGTTGGAGATACTGGTGAGCTTACTTTTGAAACACCTAAAGGTAGTTTTACGGTAGCCATTAGCGACTGCCAGTTAGAAGCTGGGCTTCATGTGCATATAGCCAAGAAAGCTCCTTTTGATGACTATACTTTGGAAGACTTAAAAGCAGCGGAAGTTACGGCCAAAATTGATAGCGACAGACATAGCAACATCAAGAAAAACCATACTGCTACGCACTTAATGCTGTCTGCATTGAAACAAGTATTGGGCGACCATATTGTACAACGTGGTTCTTATCAAAATGATGAACTCACTCGTTTTGACTTCTCTCACTTTTCAAAAGTGACCGATGAAGAGCTTAAGCAAGTAGAAGACATTGTCAATCAAAAAATCAGAGAAAACATTGCTCTGGATGAGCGTAGAAATGTGCCGATTGACGAAGCCATGAAATTGGGAGCAACGGCTACCTTTGGGGAGAAATATGGCGATTTTGTAAGAGTCATCATCTTTGACCCTAAATATTCTTTGGAACTATGTGGGGGTTCTCACGTAAGTTCTACTGGGCAGATAGGTCTTTTCAAATTCACCACCGAAGGTTCTGTATCTGCTGGTGTAAGGCGTGTGGAAGCTATTACGGGCATCAAAGCATTAGAAAAAATGCGTGAGCAAGAAACTGCCCTAAATACCTTGAAAGAGATACTGAAGGGCTCTACTGATGTGGTAGCCTCTGTTAAGACTTTATTGGATGAGAAATCTGCTTTACAGAAAAAAGTAGAAGGATTAGAAAATGAAAAACTTCAGGGTGTTAAAACCGCTTTGCTTCAAAAAATTGAAACCATTGACGGTGTTCAACTCATAGCAGCAAAAGTGAGCGTGCCTAATGCAGATGGACTTAAGCAATTGGCTTATGACCTTAAAGCTAAAATGGACAACTCCTTTATTGCTCTTGGAGCTGAAATTAACGGTAAACCTCTTTTGGCGGTAATCATTGACGAAAACTTAATGAAAGCCAAAGACCTGCATGCAGGAAAAATAGTGAAAGAAGCCGCCAAAGAAATGCGTGGCGGTGGTGGTGGTCAACCACATTTTGCTACTGCTGGTGGTAGTGATGTAGGTGGACTGGATAAAGCAATAGCTAAAGCAAAGAGTTTTATACAGTAAAACCTGTCAATAATAATGGAAGAAGTTAAATTCAGGACAGCTACTACAGATGACCTCGAAACGCTCTTGGAGTTTGAGCAGGGTATTGTAAAAGCCGAAAGGCCCTTCAATAGCACGCTGAAAGAAGGTCATATTAATTATTATGACCTGAAAGCCATTATTGAAGCGGATGACTCAGAAGTTATTGTTGGAACTATTGATAATGAAATTGTTTGTTCGGCTAGTGTCTTAATTAAAGATGCCAAGCCATATCTCAAACATGAAAAGTATGCCTACCTCGGTTTCATGTTTGTAAAACCAGCGTTTAGAGGAAGGGGTCTGAATAAAGGCATTATAGCAGAGCTTAAAAATTGGGCGAAAGCCAAAGGCTTGTCAGAGGCCAGACTAACCGTTTACACCGAAAACGAAGCTGCTATAAAAGCTTATGAAAAAGCAGGTTTTGAGAAACTCATTGTAGAAATGAGACTCGGCCTGGACTAAATTAAATATTATATGAAATTACTAGTGATTGGAGCCGGAAATATGGGTTTGACTTATGCCAAAGCCATCAACGATTTCGGAATTTTAGGAGATGATAAAATCATGATTCTGGACAAAAGCCCAGAAAAACTTGCGGAACTAAGAGCCGACGGTGTTTTTGAGGTTTTTGAAGAATTACCTGACTGTTTGCCAAACGCAGACATGATTATGGTGGCAGTTAAGCCGCAGCATAAAGATGGTCTTTTTGAAGAAATGAAACCTCTTTTAAAAGCTGATGCTTTAATTATATCAGTAATGGCAGGGGTTACCATTGAAAGCATGCAAAATGCTTTGGGTCTTTCTAAAGTAGTGCGAGCAATGCCGAATTTGCCTGCACAGTTAGGTTTAGGTATGACTACTTACTTTTCAGACTCATCTGTATCAAAAGAAGAGGAAGAGCTTATGGGTAAACTATTAGGCTCAACTGGTAAATCTTTAAAACTGGATAAAGAAGACGACATCAATACCTCCACAGCCATTCACGGAAGTGGACCTGCCTATATTTTCTATTTCATGCAAGCCATGATGGATGCAGCAGAACATTACGGTTACGATGAAGCTACCGCAAAACTATTAGTTACACAGACTTTTGAAGGTGCCGTGCAGCAATACAAACAAGGAACTTTCACTCCTACAGAATGGATGGACAGAGTGGCTTCTAAGGGTGGAACTACGCGTGCAGCTCTTAATAAGTTTGATGAAGAAAACGTAAGAGAGGGCATCAAGAAAGGAGCTATTGCTTGTTATGATAGGGCTATTGAGCTGAGTAAGATTTAGGCTTAGGTTTTAGACTTTGAGACAAAAACATGGTTCCTTTTTGGAAACCATGTTTTTTTTATGCTCTGGCTTATGAGCGAAATTTCTCTAATTTATTTTGTAGATTTATAAGACAATCACAGTCAAACATGAAAACATATAAATCTGAAATTAGCTGGGGTATGGCCATCCCACTAGCAGTGGTTCTATTAGGTTCACTTGTGATGACTATAATGGCTGAAAACTGGCCTATTATAATAGTCATGTTACTTACATGTGGATTTGTCTTTCATATTTATGCAAGCACCTCCTATCAAATTAAGGAAACTGACCTTATCGTTAAATCGAGTTTTGTGGTAAATATCAAAATCCCCATATCAAACATAAAAACCATTAAGCCGAGTAAAAGCATACTAAGCTCCCCTGCCCTTTCGCTCGACAGATTAGAAGTTGCTTATGGCAAATATGGCTCTGTATTGATTTCTCCAATGAATCGAGCTTTGTTCCTGGCAGAACTCAAGAAAATTAATCCGGCAATCGATATTTCACAAGTAGACTAAGCGTCCGCTGTATTTTTAGCTCTAAACGCTTCCAATGATTTCAGAATGTGGTTTCGCATGTGAGTCTCCGCCTTTTCAGCATCTTTTTCTTCCATGGCTGAAATAATGGCCAAATGCTCTTTTAAGGTTTGTTCTGGTTTACGTAATAGACCCGCTTGAAAAGCTTTCAGATGTACATTGCTTAGCATTTCTAATTGAGCTATCACCTTATTTCCGCTCCACTCCAGAATGTAGGCATGAAACTTCCTATCCGCCTCTGCATAGGCTTCTGAATCAATATTTGTAGTATTAATGAACGGCTTAAAACAAGTTTTTAAAACTTCAATTTGAGCTGCGTCAATATGCTCTGTAGTAAGTTTGGCAGACAAACCTTCCAATACCGCTCTACACTCAAAAATGTCAATGAGCTCATTGATATCAATGGATTTCACAAACATTCCACGCCTAGGAATACTTTCCACCAGCATTTCATTTTGTAAACGCTGCAATACCTTTAACAGCGGGCTCCTGCTTATTCCCAATTGAGCAGCAATTTTCTCTTGAATGATTTTCTCCCCAGGCTTTAACCTTTGGTCAAAAATCATCTGTTTCACCTCCGAATATATACGGTCTACTAGTTCTAAGTGCTCCACGCTAAAAGGTTCTATTTCTAATTAAGGACGCAAATTACATCTTTTCAAAAAATATCAAATTGTATTTTGAATTCAAAATACAAAAACATAGGTTTGTCACATGATATCCAGAAGGGATAGTATCTTCTTAAGTTCTTAATGTCAAATTAAATAATGAAAAATTACAAAATAGCAGCTGTCAATGGTGACGGTATTGGCAACGAAATAGTACCTGCAGGAATGGAGTTATTGCAAGCCGTGGCTCAAAAACATGGTTTCACTATCACTTCAGACACTTATCATTTTGGTGCAGAGCACTATCAAAAACATGGTTGCTTTTTACCTGAAGATGGTTTAGAGACCATGAAAAAGTACGATGCCATTTATTTTGGAGCTGTAGGACTTCCAGAAGTTGATGATACACTTCCTTTTAAATTGTTTACTAATTATATCAGAACGCAGTTTAAACAATACGTAAACCTTAGACCTGTACACCTTTGGGATGGCATTGCTAGTCCGTTGGCTAATAAAGGTAAAGAGGATATTGATTTTGTAATTATCCGTGAAAATAATGAAGGTGAATTTGTGCAGAGTGGCCGTCAAATGTATGCCGACAGCCCAGAGGGTTTTGCTACAGACACCAGTATGTTTACTAGAGCAGGTACCACTAGAGTAGCACATTATGCATTCCAACTGGCTCAAAAAAGAAGAAAACACCTGACAAACGTCACCAAATCAAATACCTTGATTCACTCCCTAGCTTATTGGGATAGAGTTATTGAAGAAGTGGCAAAAGAATATCCTGACGTGGAGTATAGAAAAATGTATGTAGACAATGCCTCTGCAAGCTTTGTACTTCATCCTGAGTACTTTGATGTCATTCTCACTACCAATATGATTGGAGATATTCTATCTGATTTGGGTGGTGCTATCATGGGAAGTTTAGGTTTAGGTGGTTCAGGAAATATTAATCCAGAAGGAGATTTCCCCTCTATGTTTGAGCCTATTCATGGTTCTGCACCAGATATTGCTGGTCAAAACATTGCTAACCCAATTGGTCAGTTTTGGTCTGCGGCTTTGATGCTTGAGCATTTAGGAGAAAATGAGGCTGCAGCAGATTTAATGAGAGCTATTCACCAAATGACAGCTTCTGGTTTAAAAACCAAAGACTTAGGTGGAAATACCTCTACTCAAGAAATCACAAAAGCAACAATAGCTGCTTTAAACGCATAAATGTTTGACCCTAGCAAATATATTATCCATGACCTCACGCATACGCTTGACGAGAAAATAGCGGGTTATTCAGACCAGCCCGCTCGTACACTCTCTGCGGATGGATGGAATGCAAAAACGCTGACTATCTATTCACATGCTGGCACGCACATTGATGCTCCCTTTCACTTTGGTGTTAGCGAGCATACCATTGACCAGTATCGTCCAGACGAATTTATGGGTAAGGCATGGATAATTGATATTTCGGTAACAAAGCCCAAACAATTAATTCTTTTGGAAGATATCATCAGTCAGTTAAGTAATTTCCAAAGTGGAGATAGTTTACTTATTAGAACCGACTGGTCAAAAATGTATGAAGACAGCAATTTCAAACCAGACTTACCCAGAATAAGTGAAGAACTGGCCAATTGGTGCGTAAAGCACAAAGTAAAAATGCTAGGCGTAGAACCCTTATCTGTAGCAGATGTGGAAGACCTAGCCGAAGTGACCAAAATTCATCAAATATTATTGGGTGGCTATGTCACCATCATTGAAGGCTTGAATAAGCTTGATAGTATCAAATCGGAAAGTGTTTTTTTAATTGCATTGCCTTTAAAAATCAAAAACGGAGACGGTGCTCCTGCCAGAGTAATCGCCTTTGAAGAAAGATAAATTGGAACAAAACGTACTTACATATCATCAACTAACGGAAAGTCTTAAGACTTCTCACTTTTCTTACTCCAAAGAGGAATTGAGTACAAAAGTGCATGAAGCCTTTGATGCCATTATAGTTTTAGATGATGACCCTACGGGTACTCAGACAGTTCATGAAATTCCCGTATTGACAGAATGGTCTGAAACGTTAATAGCAAACGAACTTTTAAACGGCACCAAGCTTTTCTACATTCTGACCAATTCTAGGGCCTTACCCGCTGAAAAGGCTGAAATACTTGGTTTAGAAATAGCTAGAAACATAAAGCATGTACAAGACGACCTTAACAAAAACTGTTTAGTAATTAGTAGGTCAGACAGTACTTTGAGGGGGCATTACCCTTTAGAAATAAACGTTTTAAGTCAGGTATTCCAAAAAGAAAAGGGTGTCCATTTTATAGTTCCTGCGTTTTTTGAAGGAGGACGATACACCATTGATAATGTGCATTATGTACGTGAAGGTGAGCAAATGATACCTGCAGCAAATACGCCTTTCGCTCAAGATAAAGTCTTTGGTTTCAAATCCAGCAACCTTAAAAATTGGATAAAAGAAAAGTATACTTCGGAAATAGAAGACTCGCAAATTCACACTATTTCTTTGGATGAATTACAAAACGTATCAAGTCGCCAAACCATAAAGAAAATTAATCAATTTCAGTCTGGCGATGTCTGTATTATAAATGCTGCCTCTTATGATGACCTTAATCAATCCATCTATTGCATATTCTCATCCAATGTTTATCCATTTTTTAGGTCTGCGGCCTCATTAATTGCAGCTTTAGCTGGTCAAAAACCCAAACTAATATCGAATAAAGACTTGCCTTTAGATTCTAAAAATGGTGGTTTAACTGTTTTAGGCTCTTACGTGCCAAAATCAACAAGTCAACTCACACATGTTTTAGAAAACATTGAAATAAAATCTATAGAGGTAGACATTGAAAGCCTTTTGAATAATACGGTAAATAGTTCTCAAGATTTTGCGGAGAAAATTGACAAGCTAATTTCGGCTGGTAAAGATGTCATTTTATACACCAGTCGTAAACTGATAAGCTCCACTGAAAAAGAAAACAATCTGAATATTGGCTCTGTGGTATCTACTTTTTTAACAGACATAGTAGCCGCCTTAAAAGTTACGCCAAAGTACGTGATAGGGAAAGGCGGAATTACCTCTAGCGACTTGGCAACAAAAAGTCTAGGCATAAAACGAGCTATGGTCATGGGGCAAATGATACCTGGAGTGCCCGTTTGGAAGACATTTGAAGGAAGTAAGTTTCCGTACATGCCTTTTATAGTTTATCCAGGAAACGTAGGAGATGAATCTGGACTTAGTCAAGTTATTGAAATATTAAAAACGTAAGCATGAAATTTAAAGGAAGGCATTATGTGGTGGTTGGGATGTTTATTTTATCCCTCCTTTTGTACATTGACCGTGTATGCATTTCTGTGGCAAAAGACGCCATTGGCTCTGACCTTGGCTTAAGCGATAAAACCATGGGATGGGTACTTTCTTCCTTTGCTTTAGGCTATGCACTTTTCCAAATTCCATCTGGTAGACTTGCAGACCGATATGGTCCTAGATTAGTTTTGACTAGCATAGTTTCCATTTGGTCCGTTTTTACGGCATTCACCGGAATGGCTTGGAATTCCATTTCATTATTAACCGTAAGATTTCTTTTTGGTGCAGGTGAGGCAGGAGCCTTCCCTAGCATGTCTAGAGCCGTTTTTTCTTGGATGCCTATTAAAGAAAGAGGTTTAGTTTTGGGGCTTAATTTTTCAGGCTCACGCATTGGAGCCGCATTTGCCCTGCCTTTAGTGGCTTGGCTTATTACCTCTTACGGCTGGAGAAATGCCTTTATAATTTTAGGCGTAGTAGGCATAATTTGGGCTGTATTATGGTGGATGGCGTTCCGCGATTTACCAGAAGAACATGCTAAAATAAGTGATGCCGAAAAATCAGAAATATTAGCAGGACGCCAGCAGGTAGATGAAACGGTATCATCAAAAGTGCCTTTGAGAGAATTGCTAAAGTCCAAAAACATGAAAATTGCCATTGTGCAGTATTTCAGTAGCAACTTCACCAATTTCTTTGCTTTGACATGGCTCTTCCCTTATTTAAAAGAAACCTATTCACTTAATACCATGGAAGCAGGCTGGTATGCCATAGCTCCTTTTATAGCTGGTGCTTTTGGCAACTGGATAGCGGGTGCCGCCATTGACCGTATTTATTCTAAAGGGAACTGGAACAAATCTCGTAGCCTACCAGCCATCATCGGTTTTGGAATGGCAGCTGTCGGCTTAATAGGATGTAGCTTCATGACCACTCCCCTCTCCGCCGTGATAATGTTAAGTATAGCCATTTTAGGTGTAGACATGACCATATCACCATCATGGGCACTCTGTGTAGACATAGGAAAGAAAAGCTCAGGAGCAGCTTCTGCCACCATGAATATGGCAGGAAACATTGGCTCATTTCTTACGGCTCTTGCATTCCCGTATTTGGCAGCATGGACGGGTTCCTCCGATTCCTTCTTTTACATAGCGGCCATTTTAAATGTAATAGCCATGTATTTATGGTCAAAAACCAAAGCAGACCGAGGTTTGGCTTATTAAAGTAATTAAGATTAATGACACGTTATAAAGTAGTATGTGTGGGTGCAGGGTATTTTTCAAAATACCACGTAGAAGCCTGGAAAAGAATGCCAGAGGTAGAGCTAGTGGCCATCTGTGACCTAGACATTAAAAAGGCTCAGAGCCTAGCCGACCAATTTGATGTAAAGCAGGTTTTCGCCTCTACAGCGGAGCTTTATGAGCATTTATCCTTTGATATTTTAGATATTATTACCCCTCCTGCCACGCATTTAAACCTGTGTACAGAAGCTTCGGCTAAAGCAAAACATATCATTTGTCAAAAGCCTTTATCGCCTAGTTTTGAAGAAGCTCAGGAACTTATTACGGCCATGAATGCTGCTAAGACCAGATTCATGATTCATGAAAACTTCAGGTTTCAGCCATGGTACAGAAAAATCAAAGAGCTTTTAGATGAGCAAGCTATTGGTGATGAAATATTTTCAATCAACCATAGAATGCGTATGGGAGATGGCTGGTCTGACAACGCTTATGCTGAAAGACAACCTTACTTTAGAAGCATGCCAAGACTGCTTGTTCATGAGACTGGAATTCATTTTGTTGATGTATTCCGTTTTCTATTAGGTGATGTTAAAAGCATTTATTCAAGACTTAGAAAGCTTAACAAGCATATTGCGGGTGAAGACAGCGGCTTAATTCTATTTGATTTCGAAAATGGTTGTCAAGGTGTTTTTGATGGGAATCGTTATAACGAATCAAAAAGTAAAAACCCAAGATACACTTTTGGTGAAATGCTCATTGAAGGGAATGGCGGTTCTATTAGGCTAGAACTAGATGGCTCCATTTATCTTCAAAAATTGGGTCAAGATGAAGTGAAAATTGACTACAAGCATGAGGATAAAAACTTTGCGTCAGACTGCGTATACGCTACTCAAAAACATTTCATAAATAGCTTAATATCGGGAAATCAGTTTGAAACCAATGCCAAAGACTATTTGAAAAATTTGCAGGTACAAGAAGCCATTTACCTCAGCTCAAAAACAAAACAAGAAATTGATATTTCGTCCAGTCATTTATAAAACCTCTTTTTAAAATTAATCTTTCTAAAAAGGTGCTAGTCGCCAAATAAATTCAACTCTAGTAAATTACAATTCAAATGAAAAAAACACTTTTATTACTTCTCCTCCCATTCTTTATTTTTTCCTGTGTAGACTCTCAAGAAAGCACTACCGCCAAGAAAAACACTACTGTAAGTATCTCAGGAAATCAATTTCTTATCAATGGTGAACTAACGCATAAGGGTCGCGAATGGCAAGACCAAAAAATTGAAGGATTGCTTTTTAACTCTCGTATGGTACAGGGAATCTTTAATGACACCAATCCTGAGACCAAGGATAATTTTGTTTACCCAGATACAAAAACATGGGATGCCGACAGAAACACCAATGAGTTTATAGCCGCTATGCCTTCATGGAAAGAACATGGCCTAGATGCATTTACACTAAACCTTCAAGGCGGGAGCCCACTAGGTTACGGAAACAAAGGCTGGATAAACACCACTTTTGATGCAAAAGGTGAGCTCAAAGCTGATTATATCACCAGACTAGAGCGTATTCTAAACAAAGCAGACGAACTTAACATGGTGGTTATTCTTGGTTACTTCTACTTTGGTCAAGACCAATTTTTAGACGACGAAGCGGCCGTGATAAACGCTGTAGATAATATTACCAAATGGATTTTGGAGCATGGTTATACCAATGTTATCGTTGAACTTAATAATGAAACTGATATTCATTACGACCACGAAATTTTACAAGCAGCAAGAGTGCATGAATTGATAAAACGTGTGCAAGACACAGAAATTAATGGTCAAAAACTTTTGGTAAGTACTTCTTTCTCTGGCGGAAAAGTACCTACGCAAGCGGTTGCCGACATATCTGACTTTATCTTAATTCACGGAAACGGCGTAGCAACACAAACCAAAATGCTTGGTTTTATTGAAAATGTAAAGGCTTTAGTGAAAACACCTAAGCCTATCGTAATAAACGAAGACGACCATTTTAACTTTGAGTCTGACACTTGCAATTTTGTAACAGCTACTAATAATTATGTATCATGGGGTTATTTTGATTTCAGAATGGAAAACGAAGGTTTTGAAAATGGTTTCCAAAGTGTACCAGTTGACTGGGCTATTAGCTCAGAAAGAAAGAAATCTTTCTTCAATAAAATGAAAGAAATTACACAAGAGTAAACGTACTCTTCAGTATACAACAAGGCGATTTAGGTTTTACCTAGGTCGCTTTTTTTGTTATACGACTTTTTAATATCAGCCTAGTTCAATACCACTAGAAACCACATTATTGCAAACGTTAATCTAAAAAAGGTGAATAAAAAAACATCATCATAAATAAATATTTCAAAGGATTTATTAAAAAAAGTATCCATCAATATCTCATATAGCGTATATTTCAAACCGTTATATTTAATCTTAAACCAAATATGAAATCAATACATCTACTTTTATCTCTATTACTTCTGAGTTTCCAACTTATGTCACAAACATATTCTATCACAGCCAATGTTAATGGGAACAATGAAGTGCCTGCTGCCGAAACTGAAGGTTCGGGCTCTTTGACAGGGACATACGATGCTACCACTAATCAAATCACTATTAATGCCACATACGCTAACTTAACCAGTGCCCTTTCCTCAGCTCATTTACACAAAGCTCCGACAGGCTTAAATGGTGGAGTAATAATAAATCTTAATCCTACCACGGGAAATCAATCAGGAACGATTTCTGGGACATTTACGGTCTCAGAAACTGATGAACCAGACCTTATTGCAGGAAACGTTTACATCAACTTACATACCTCCATTTATCCCGGTGGTGAAATTAGAGGTCAATTAGCATTAACGCTACCTCCTCCTGCTGCCAGTAAAGAACTAGAAGTAGCGTCTGGCGATTTTTTTGTAAAAGATAGCACAAGAGGTGTAATACTAAAATCACCAAATGGCTCTTGCTTTAGAATACAAGTGAGCGATGCAGGTATATTAACTGCCACAGCTTTAGCTTGTCCCTAAAGAAAAGGCCTTTGAATATAAATATCTGTCGTTCCGTTATATTCAAAGGTTCAAATCATATTTATCCCTAATTTTGCCTTTCAATTTATATAGATAATGGGCGATACAGAAAAGGTAAGTCAAGAGCAGATAGAGGAGTGTTTGGCGGTTTTACAAAAACTAAATACCAACACTACACAGATTATTGACATTCCTGAAGATAAACGCCTTGCTCTCATTAAGGCTGCAGGTTTATTTGCACTGCCAGATAAAGAAGAGCTTTCTCGAAGAAAAAAAGAGGCCAAAAAGCTATACAAACAGCGGGCAAAACAAAAAGACAAGGAAGCAAGAAAAACCACGGGAATTCGCTTAGCGAGGGAAGCCAGTATTTTCATTGCCCCTACCATGATAGCCCTAACGGGCAAAGAAACGCAGCAAGTAAAACTAGATACGCCTAGACAATGTTACGTTTGCAAAGAGCCTTTTGACATACTTCATCACTTTTATGACACCATGTGTCCTAACTGTGGCGATTTCAACTATGCTAAACGTTTTCAAACCGCAGACCTTACAGGGCAATTTGCTTTAGTAACAGGCTCTCGTCTAAAAATAGGCTATCACATCACGCTCATTATGCTTCGTGCAGGTGCCACCGTGATAGCCACCACCCGTTTCCCGGTAGACTCTGCCATACGTTTTGCTAAAGAACCTGATTTTGCAGAATGGGGCGACCGCCTTAAAATTCATGGCCTAGACCTTAGGCATATTCCTAGTGTGGAAATATTCTGTAATTTTATAGAACAGCGATATCCAAGATTAGATATTCTCATTAATAATGCTGCTCAAACGGTAAGAAGACCAGCAGGTTTTTACCATCACATGATGGCTAATGAACTTTTGCCAACAGATGAATTACCACTTTTAGCTCAGTCACTACTATCTGACCACAACGCTTGCCTAAGTGAGTTAAGAACATTGAGCACTAGTTTTTCCGATAAAGAACAAAAGAATTTGCCCGTAAGTTGGCATGGAAAACAACTTGGTATAGGCCTAAGTGCTTCTGCTCAGCTTTCGCAAATTCCATATAGTATTGATGATTCCTTGCCAACGGATGAGGTTTTCCCAGTGGGTCAATTAGATGCTGATTTGCAGCAGGTAGATTTAAGAAAAACCAATAGCTGGCGACTGAAACTTGGCGAGATTCATACCAATGAAATGCTAGAAGTTCAATTGGTTAATTCGGTAGCTCCTTTTGTGCTTTGCAACCGTTTGGTAAATATTATGAAAAAGGAGAATACCGGCATGAAGCACATCATCAATGTATCTGCCATGGAAGGTAAATTTCATAAATGGCATAAGGAAGACAGGCACCCACATACCAATATGGCCAAAGCGGCATTGAATATGATGACACTTACTTCCTCTTCTGATTTTGCTAAATACGGCATATATACCAATGCAGTGGACACGGGTTGGGTAACAGACGAAGACCCTGCTTTGCTAGCAAAAAGAAAACAAGAGCTGCATGATTTTCAACCTCCGTTAGACATTGTGGATGGTGCGGCTAGAGTCTTAGACCCACTTTTTGATGGAATAAATACAGGCAAACATTGGTGTGGCAAGTTCCTGAAAGATTATAAACCTACGGATTGGTGATAGACAGTATACATTACCATCTTGACTGAAATACCTTATTCAGCATATTTCAAATAGCCCAATCTCTTTAGAAAGTTATTCCGATTAAGGATTTAATTCTCTACTTTCCCTTGGTTTCTTGCTTAGAATAAGATGAGTCTATATTATGCCAATGAAGTTTTCATTTTTTGCTTGTCTTGTTTTCCTTAATTTATCTGCTCTTGGACAAGTCAGCACGGAGTTAATTGACCAAAGTCAGGTATATGCTATTCATCCTACCGAACAAGGGAAAATCTATTACATTACCCGATTAGAAAAAAGGATTTTTAAAAAGTATAAAATCACAGCTTCCTTAAACTTTTTTGATGGGTACCATTCTTACGAACTTATAAACTTACCTGGTTCATTCCCTTCCTCAGTTCGTTTTTCTATTTATCCGTACAAAAAAAACAAACTGCTAATTTTCCATCCCGCCATTTCTAAAGAAGGAATTATTAACCTCTACATCTATGATATACTAACGAATACTCTTAGTGAAGTAGGAGAAAAAACGATGGATATCAATGCCATTCATCCTTCAAGCCAAGGCCTTTTCTCAATTGGTAATTCAGAATCAGGTAAGACAAGTTTTTATGAATACCGTGATGGTCAACAGCATTTGTTGTTTGAAAAAACAGGTCAATATCAAAACATAGCACAAGCCAACGGACTTATATACACTTTCAAAAACAAAAACGGTTTAGAGGTTTTTGATCTAAAAGGAAAAAAGGTCAGAGAATTAAATAAGAGCAATATTCAGTTAGATGAACATCGCTATCAAAGGCCGGATTTCTTTTTTGAAACAAAAGAAATTGTGGAAGGAAAACTAGTCTTAAATTTTGAAAATATTATTCCATCTGTACAGGTTCTGAATACCGAAACAGGGGATTTTGAAGCATTTAATGCTTCTCTAGGCGAAAATTATGGGCAATGGTACTATGATAATCATGGAAACTCCGTTGTTCGTCAAACCGTTGGAAAAAACGCTTGTGACAATGACTTAATGTTTTATTTCAAATCTCAGGAAGGTAGATGTGTAGAACATAAACTGCCTAATACTCCGCTGTCATTAGCCTCTACGGACTTTGATAAAAATGTCTGGATAGGCCATGAAGGTGGCCTTTTCAAAGTTAGTTTTGAGAATAACTACGTTACAACTTTATTCCGAGGTGCCAGTTTAAGAGCTATTTACCCACTAAACGACGAAGAAGTTTTGGTGGGCTCTGAGCATGATGGCCTTTTTCTTATTGACCGCCAAACGGGAAAAGGGAAGGCGTTTCTGGAGGAATTCAAGGCAGATGATATCTTCACGCAGAACAGAGGTTTTTACAAAGACCAAAAAGAAAACATTTGGATTAGTAGTTTAAAAGGGTTCTCGATATTCTATGATGGATTTAAAAGTAAAGAAAGTATCCCAATAGAGAATTTACGTAATGCTTTCCGTATGGCAAATAAGTCTATTATAGCGGTTATTGATAAAAACTATTTGCTTAGTATAAACCCAATAACTAGGGTAAGAAAAGGCACCAGCGTTTATCCATCATTCGGCTATATTCAAAGCCAGATTACGCTAAAAGATGAAAATAAAGCTTTACTTTTTGGCGATGGAGGCTTTTTATTATACGATGATGTGGCGGGTTCCATAAGCATTGTAGACACTACTACTAAAGACGTAATTTCAGGATATAAGGAAAGTGAGGATATATTCTGGTTTGGGTATGAAAACGGAAAACTAAGCCGAAATAAATGGAATGGAAAAGAGCTAAAAGAACTGGAGGCCTATAACTTAAATAGTGGTGTAGCCACCATCACAGCATCTCCAGATGGTAAACTCTGGATTGCCACTTTCGAAGGTGTTGCAGTTTTTAACCCCATCACAAAAGGTTTTAGCTTTCTGGATAAATCCAGTTTAAGTCACCCAGAAAGTAACCGATTTTCATCTTTTTATGATGAGACCTACCACAAAATGTACATTGGAACGGTGGACGGATTAAGTATTATTCAAACCGATAAATTTGAAAGCCAGAATTCAGCCTTTCAATTGTTTTTCAGCAATATTTCACAAAGTCAAAAAGACCAAGAGGAATATGCAGAATCAAGTGGGTACTTTGATGATAATATTAACCTAGAAATACCAGCACAACGAAGGTATTTGAGACTTCGGTATTCGGCCAGCTCAGCTGTTAATAATAAAAATCTAAATTATTTTTATCGAATAAATAATGGTTCATGGATAGACAATGGAAAACAAAACGAGCTTTTATTCCCTTTTCTTGAATCTGGAAAGCATGAAATAGAGATATATGCCGAAAACTCCGAAAACACTAAAAGTTCTAATATCCTTAAAGCTAGCATTAACGTAGATTCCTTTTATTATCAAAAATGGTGGTTTATTTTGATACTAGCTTTGATTGCTATCAGCGTTATATACTATTGGTATAAAAGAATAAAAACAGAAAACAAAAGGCTAGAAGTTACGGTAGCTGAACGTACAGATGAACTAAAAAAAGACAAAGAGACCATTGAAAACCAAGCCCTCAAACTTAGTGAATTAGATGAGTTAAAAAATCAGTTTTTTGCCAATATTTCTCATGAGCTTCGCACTCCATTAACCCTTATTATATCTCCGCTGGAAAGGCTATTAAAATCAAAAATCCCAGAAAAGGACATCCCTCGGCATTTGACCCTCATGCATGAGAATGGTCTAATCCTAAAAGACAGGATTGCGGAAATGCTGGAACTTAGCCGATTAACAGCCAACAAAGTTAAACTCAGTCGTCAAACTGTCTTTTTACCAGAATTACTAAAAAAGAATAGCCGAATATTCATTCCGCTAGCAGAAAAAAAGAACATTGATTATCAAATAGAAATAGATGTACCGGAGGTTTACTTAAAAATAGACGAACGGCGACTTGGCAAAATCATCCAGAACCTGCTATCCAATGCACTTAAATTTGCACCAGAATATGGATTCGTGAGATTTAAAGCAACTTTAAAAGATACGGAACTACGTTTTTCGGTTAAGGATAACGGTATAGGGATAAGTGACGAAAATCAACAGAAAATATTTGACCGTTTTTATCAAGTAAAACAAGACAACACCATGGCTAATCCTGGAACAGGAATAGGCCTAACCATGGTAAAAGAGTATTTAGATTTGATGAATGGGCAACTACACATAGAAAGTGAGGAAGGAAAAGGAAGTTTTTTTGAAGTTCTATTAAATGTTGAATTTACTGATTTTGAAAAGTTTGAAACCTTAGAGGAGAAACATTCTCAAAACTCTCTTGAAGAAACTCCACAACATGTAAAGAACCAGTCAAAACCGAATTTACTATTGGTGGAAGACAATCCTCAACTTAGAGCTTATGTAAAAAGCATTCTAGAAAAAGAGTATCAAATCATCGAGGCTGAAAACGGAGCAAAAGCTATTAAAATTCTGGAAAAGAATGTCCAGGTAGATTGTATTTTGTCAGATATCATGATGCCAGAGTTAGACGGTGTGGGACTGTTAAACCACGTTAGGCAAGACCCTAAGCTGCGTATCATTCCGTTCGTTTTCCTTACTGCCAAGCATAATGAGCAAAGCAAGCTAGAAGCCTTCCGTATAGGTGTAGACGATTACTTGACTAAACCCTTTGACGAAGACGAGCTCGTTTTTAGATTACGAGCTGTTTATAAAAACTATTTAAACCGCTTAGCTGCTCACAAAGAAGATGAAAGCCAAGAGCCTGACTCTAACTTTGATTTTGCCCAAAACTTGGAATTCTTGGTTAAAACTTATTTAGGTAACGTAGAGTTTTCAACCACATTTTTGGCAGAAAAAATGAATTTAAGTCGAAGACATTTTATACGATTAGTAAAAAAAGAGATTGGTCTAAATCCACAAGAATACATTTCAGAGATACGCCTAAACGTGGCTAGACAACTGCTAGAAACCGAGAGTTTGCAATTGGAAGATGTAGTTCAAAAAGTGGGATTCCGTGAAGTAAGATACTTCAAGAAACTTTATTTTAACCGATTTGGCACAAAGCTAAATTAAATCCCACCTCCCTTCAAACACCAATTACTAAACTTACTATAAGCAAGTTAACATTCGTTGTCACAAATTTCCGGAGAAATGTCACATTTGTCCCACAGTATTTCTATGGCCTCCTTCATAGCCCTACTACCTTTAATCTATATCAAAAACGATATTTAGAAAACGAGACAACTTAACCAATAAAGTCAAACCATTTTCTTTCATAATTCAGCAAAACGGGTTGCATCGAGACTGATATAGGAATTATATAGCCATGAATAAAACATTTACTTCTTAAACTATAGGGAAACCTATAGTCAAGTCTAGCTGATTGTTTTAGTCATATTAAAAAAAGACTTTTTTTCAATAATTAAACTAAAAGAATCATGACAAGACATCTTGGAGAAATTAAAATAGTAGCTTTTAACTTTATCCCTACTAACTATGTGTTGTGTGATGGAAGAAGATTAAAGAAAACAAGTAATCATCAACTACACCTTATTGTAGGTGATAAATACACTTATGACAATAACGATGATACTACCTTTGCCATACCTGATTTAAGAAATCGTTTTGTACTTCAACCTGAAACAAGTAACGGATTGGGAGTAAAAAAGGGGGCTGATGAAATTGTTTTGTCTATGGAACAAATGCCCGAACACAACCATAATGTGTCATTAGAGGTAGACAATATAAGTGGAAGCAGTGAGCCCGTTATTTCGCCCAAAGGTGCTTTTCTGAATAATCAAGCTGGTGTTTTTAGCACAGAACCTTCTACTGATACCTTTTTGGCTGGTATCTCTCAAAACAATGTAGGAAACTCTCAGCCCATACAAATAAAAAATGCACATGTGAAAATGGTATATGTCATGTGCATTCAAAATGATCCTTATGAAGGTACTATTGGCGAAATTAAAATCTGGCCTAATGACAAAACAGATGGCAGCCTTGGTGCAATACCTAATGGCTGGAGACTCTGTAATGGAGATTTATTGGCAAGTTCCCAAAATTCAGCTTTGTATAGTATAATTGGCTACCATTATGGAGGAAGTATAGCTAGAAACGAATTCAAACTACCAGATTTCAGAAACCGCTTTGCTACTGGAGTCACGGAGCCAGAAAAAGTAGGTGCAACTGGCGGTAAAACCAACATTAGATTAGATAAAAACAATTTACCTCCACATAATCATTCGGTAAAATTAGGCGTAAATAATAATGCTGACAGCACGCCTCACTCACAAATGCCAAACAATGCTTTCATTAATAGTAATGCTGGAACATTTAGTGAGGAAATATCTTCCTTAGCCACTCTGGGAGGAATCTCCCAAGAAGACAAAGGCAGTTATGAAGATATTGATGTTACAAATTTTTCTTTAGGGCTAAATTATATTATTTGTACGGAAGGTATTTTCCCATCTGCAGGAAGAAACGGAGGTGGAGAGGATGTATTAGGTGAAATTATATTATTCGCGGGGTTCCGAACTTCATTTTCAAACTACACTTTATGTAGCGGGCAGAAAATAAATATTTCGTCAAATCAGGCTTTGTTTAGTTTATTAGGCACCTCTTATGGCGGAAACGGAAGTTCAGATTTTGATTTACCAGATTTAAGAAACAAAATACCACTTTGTGCTACTAAGCTTAATGAAGTAGGTAAATCTAGCGGAGCTAATACTATAAAACTAACTTCTGAAAACTTGCCTGCACATAATCATAATGTGCAATTAGCAGCTAACCATGGGGCAGATGGTAGAAGAGTAAATATTTCAGATAGTATTCTTAATAAGGATGCAGGTATGTTTAGTACCAAAGAAACTGACGATACCTATTTAGCCGGTATAAAAGAACATGAATTTGTGGGTGAAGAAATTGATATACGAAACCCCTTTCTAGGTATCAATTATCTCATTTGTATCAATGGTACTTTCCCAATAAGACCTACCCACTAAAAGGCAGCATACTTCAATAATTCTGGAACAGGACTTTAATAATTATTAAAATGAAAAAAGTAATACTGAGTTTACTTTTAAGCATAAGTTTTTATACCGCTAATGCCCAAAAAGTGGCCATTATAGGAGCAAAACACTTAAATAGCACTGAAGATGGTGTTTCAATTCTAGCCTTAGATAATTTGGCTGTAGGGCAGATTTACTATTTCACAGATAATAATTATAATAACACCAGCAGCCAATTTGTATATGAATTAGATGGTGGTGGCAGTCCAATAAAAGAGTCTGTAGTGAAAATTACGGTTACAACTGCTATTCCAAAGGGAAGTGTTATCTATTTCAAAGAATCAGCACCGAGTTCCAGTAATTTTTTTACAGCATCTGTTACTCCTAGTTCTGGTGCTGTAACAGCGGTACATGTTGCTACCAGTGGCTCCTACTCTTTAGGTAAATTTGGAGAATCTATATACGTTTATACTGATAATAATGAAGACCCTGCTGATGGTGTTACGGAGATTCATGGTGCTTTTTTCGCGGGAACTTTAACAAGCACTAACCTAAGTGGTGGCCCTATGCCCGCCTCAGAAAACCCTAGCCCAGATTTTGCAAATGCTATAGTGGTACATAATTTCCCTGAACAAAATTATACTGTTTCTCCGTATGATGACGGACTAAATAGAGTAGAATATAAAACCTCCGTTTTAGACAGAACAGATGTAACAAAAGTAGATTTAGAAAACTCTAGCAACTATGTTATGTTTGGCAGTGACCAAGATTTATCCACCACCAAATTTACAAATTTTAATCTTGTAGGCTCGAAACCTGTTGTTACACTTACCCGAAATTTAAGCCAGTTAAATGAAAACAGCTCCAGTAATTTCACATATACATTTGAAGTAGATGTAGCACCCACAAGTAATTTAGTTGTCAACTTTTCAGTAAATGGAAGTTCGGCAAACGGCATTGCAAATTTTGGTACAGACTATACCCAAACAGGAGCTACCTCAATGAACTCCACTTCTGGCACCGTAACTATTTCGTCTGGAACTACGTCAAAAAACATAGTCATAAATCCCACAGGAGATTCTGTTTTAGAACCTGATGAAACACTTCAACTGAGCATTACCCCTGGCTCAGAATATACGGCTGGTAGTCCAAGTGTTGCAAGCTCAATTATTATAAATGATGATGTATTAACAGTGGTACCTGATGTTGCCATTACAGGCACCAGACATTATACAGATAATGAAGATGGTGTTAGCGAATTCTCTTTTACAGCCTTAAAAGGTTTATCGGCCGGAGCTTCGTATGTATTCTCTAGCAATCCCTTTAACAAAAGCACGCTACTCTTTTCCAATGTTTCCACCTACCCATCAGAATTAAAATGGACAGTTCCTACAGGAGGCATAGCACGTGGTGATGTTATAGTGGTTAAAAAAACGGCTCACAATACATTTACAGTAACTAGAAATGGTTCTGCTACATCGGCTGGAACAGTAATAAAATTAAGCCCTTCAAAGAACTTTTATATTTCTCAATATGAAGGTTTTTTCAGAGCTCATACAGATACTGACAACAATCCATATAATGGCATTACGGCTGTACATAGCCAGATTTTCACATATTCATCACCCAATTTTGGTGGAAATATGCCAGCTTCCTTAGACCTATCAACACTATACCCTGGGTCCGTTTTGGTAGATGGCTTTGCCAATACTTCACCTCAGAGGTTAGAATACAAACCTACTTTAAGACCAGCCACTACGGTAGACCAAGCCGGTTTTGAAAATCCAGCAAATTGGTTGTACGCAGAAGCAATGCAAGATTTATCTCCTGTGCCCTTTAATAATATTATTGTTAGCGAAGGCTCTGCAAATCCAAAAGCTACAGTAACAATTACTTCTGCATCCATTTTGGAAGACTCAGAAACATCTGTTTATACATTTAGTTTAGATGGGACGGCCACTTCTGATATTACCATTAACTTTTCAGTAGCAGGTACTGCCACTTTTCCTTCAGATTATACCGTTTCTGGTGCCAATTCCTATACTTCATCAGTGGGCAGCATTACCATTCCCAACGGAGCCTCTTCAGCACAATTAACCATAAATCCTGTGACCGATGCCACCTTAGAAAAAACCGAGGATATTTTAATAAGCATTACTTCAGGTATAGGCTACGATGGCGGTTCTCCGGGAAATGCAAGTGTAAATATTTTGAATGATGACGCTAATAATGCCACGTCAAAACTAGCCATCATTGGCATTAATCACTTAAGCCCCGCCAGCATGTCTGTGGTGGCTATGGATAATATTCCGGCCAATTCAACATTCTATTTTTTAAGAAATCAGTTTGACAAGAGTAGCCTTACTTTTGAAAGCGGCGGAAAATACAAACTGGTTACCCCGAATACTTGTATTCTTAAAGGAACTGTATTAACCATTACTGGTGGCTTGAATGGGCCTTTGACTGTAAATTGTAACAATACTTCTGACCTCCCTGAATGCGGTACAGCTACTATAATTGGTAGTGGAAATGTCTTTGACTTTTTAGATATCGGTACGCGTTACCATGTATATGAAGATGATGATGAAGACCAAACAAATGGCATTACACAAATTCATGCCGTTTTTAATACTGGTGGCACGTATCCATCTAATCATACAGGAGGTTTTTTAACACCCGAAGAGAATCCTAAGTCTGTCTATAGTAATGCCGTAGTGGTGGATGGTTTTCCGGCTGTTGCACCAAACCGTACCGAATTTGATGCTAGCAAAAGGAATATTAACATTTCAAGTAGTGCAGTGGAGAATATCTCAAATTACTTGCATGCACAGTCAAATGCGGCTTTAAGTTTTACAAATTTTAATGCTCAAAACATTATTTATGTAGACTCCGCAGTAGTGGGAGGATTAGCAGATGGAACATCATGGACAAATGCATATTCAGATATTCAATCCGCCTTAGAAACTTTTGAGTCAGACTGTGCTAACTATCAAGTTTGGGTGGCCAAAGGAACCTATTATCCTACATCAGGTTCCGACCAATCCATTTCTTTCGAACTCAAAAACAACTTGGCTATTTATGGAGGTTTTGAAGGTACTGAAACTGCCCTTTCTCAAAGAAATATCACGAACTATCCTACCATATTAAGTGGTGATTTGGGTACTATAAACGATAATTCAGACAATAGTTACCATGTAGTTAAAGGTGAAAACATACTCCAAACCGCTATTTTAGACGGCTTCATTGTTAAGAATGGAAATGCACAAACCGCCGCAACTATTACCAGTGGTGGCGGAATATTAGGACTAAACTCTAAGGCTATTATTCAAAATTGTACCGTCGAATCTAATTCGGCTGTAAGCGGAGCGGGAATATTTTTAAGCAGTGCCAGTAGCTCTAAGATTATCAATTGCATTTTTAAAAATAATGCGGCTTTAACGGATGGTGGTGCAGTAGCTGGCTCCAATAATTCTTGCTCATTTACCAATTGTCTTTTTGTCAATAACACAGCTGCTACCAATGGCGGGGCTATTCATAGCTCAAACAGCAATATGACCTTTGTGAACAGTACTTTTAGTAAAAATAATGGGACTGTAGGAGACGCTGTTTATGTAGATGGTACTTCACCCACCATTACAAATTCTATTTTTTGGAACAATCTCAATACTTCAGCCTCTGATATTTATCCTACAAGTGGGCTTAATGTTTCCTATTCTATTATTGAAAACGGATATACGGGCACTGGAAACCTTAATCAAAACCCTTTATTTATAAATGCGGACAATAATTTTGGTTTGCAGGCAATTTCAGTAGCAATTGATGCGGGGCTAAATACAGCTATCCCCGATGGTATAAATGAAGATTTAATTGGCTCTGATAGACTAATTGGATGCTTCCTAGATATGGGAGCTTATGAATATATCAACCTAGATTATAACCCATTGTTAGTTTCTACCACAAATGACAATGGCTGTGGCTCGCTAAGATTTGCTGTAGAAAATGCCTTCTCTGGCGACACTATTCGTTTCTCCCCTACCATCGATGGCGATACTATTAAGCTTACTACTGGGCACATTTTGATTGATAAAAATTTGGTCATAATTGGAAACGATATAAGCAGTACAATTATTGACGGACAAATAAATAGTAATATTTTTAGAATTAAAACCGCTAAAAGTGTCATCATGGAAGGTATCAGGATTCAAAACGGAATAGCACACGGGGAGTCTGGTGGTGGAATTATTAATTACGGTAATCTGGTTTTTAGAAATTCTAAAATTATTAATTGTCAAGCGAATGTATCTGGCGGCGGTATATTAAATACGGGAAATCTGCAAGTCTTAAGAAGCACAATTTCAGGGAATAAAACTGACATCACGGGTGGTGGGGTTTTCCACTTTAGGGGAAGCCTAGTATTAAAACAATCTTCAATAACAGGGAATATTGCATATATAGGTGGTGGTTCTTCTTCAGGTTTAATTGGCGGGGGACTTCATTTACAAAATTCTAATGTTTCAATTGAAAGTTGCGTAATAAGTGGAAATAGAGCACAAGAGGGTGGCGGAATTTATGCTGCTAATGGTTTTAACTTAAAGAATAGCATTGTTGCGGGTAATTATTCTGATTTCGGTCCAGACATATCTACATTTAATGTATCTGGCTTAACAAGTGCTTACAGCCTGATAGGTAGTGATGAAGGAAATGGAGTACAAAATGGAGTAAATGGTAATTTAGTAGGAACAACTAGTGCACCATTAAGTGCAGAGTTTGTATCAAATGTGCCATCTACAACCACTACGAGTTCTACTATTTTAGGTGATTTACGTCTACAAGCCTGCTCACCTGCCATAAATGCAGCTTTAGCAGATACTATTGGCCTTAATCTTGGGAACAAAGATTTGGCAGGTAATCCACGGGTTTTTGAAAACAGATTAGATATAGGAGCCTATGAGTATCAAAGCATACTTCCAAACCCTCTGTTAGTTTACAATACGAAGGATAATGGCTGCGGTTCACTACGGTATGTAGTAGCAAATGCCATTTCTGGCGACACTATCCGTTTTGATAATGTAATTGACATGGATTCCATAAAATTGACCTCTGGGCAGATTTTAATAAACAAAAATCTTGTCATTCTGGGTAACGGGATGGAAAACACCATTATTGATGGGCAAGCCAATGACAGAATTTTTGAGATAAGTTCTACTAAAAATATTTTCATCAAGGGCTTAAGCATCCAAAATGGGAAGGCTAAAATAGTTGGGAACCAGTCCAAGGGTGGAGGTATTTATAATAGTGGAAACTTGAGTTTAATAGAAGTGGTATTGACAAATAATGCTGTTCCCGCCACAACACAAGGTAGCGGTGGTGCCATTTATAGCACAGCGGGTAGTCTTATATTAAAATCAGTACACGTAAGAGGTAACAGCATCGAAAATCAGGCTTATATAGGATATGGTGGAGCCATACTGATAAAAAACTGCCAGACTGAAATCACTAATTCAATCATTTCTGGCAACAAGTCTGGCAATGGTTCTGGTGGAGCAATATACATATATGAATCCGATGTCAAAATATACAATAGCACTATTAGTGGTAATGAGGCCAGTACTGGCGGAGGAATAGCCGTTTTTTATAATGCAAATGTAGATTTACGTAATAGTATAGTTGCCCAAAATAAAAGTTTCACCAGCGGGAATGACATTTATATCATAAATAATAATCCGAGTGTATTTTCAGGGGAGTATAATGTAATCAATGAGATTGTTGGAAATCATACGCTAACAAACACACTTAATGTGAATCCGTTTTTTGTAGAAAATGTTTCTTTGGCACCGTCAAACTTAGGAGACTTTAGACTACAGTTTTGCTCAGAGGCTATAAATGCCGGTACGACAGACACCACAGGTCTTAACTTAGGTTTGGTAGATATTGCTGGAAACACCAGAGTGTATAATAATAGAATAGACATCGGAGCTTTTGAGCTTCAGTCAGCACCTGTTTTTGAACCTTTATTGGTAATCAATACTAATGACTATGGCTGCGGTTCGCTACGGTTAGCAGTAGAAAATGCTGCCGCAGGAGATACCATACGTTTTGATAATATAATTGATGGAGATACCATCAAACTTACTTCTGGGCAGATACTCTTAGATAAAAACCTTTTTATCAAGGGTAACGATTCTAACAACACCATAATAGATGGCCAAGCCAATAGCAGAATCTTTGAGATTGCAAGTGGTAATATCCTTCACATATCTGACCTTAAAGTTCAGAATGGATTCGCAGCTTCGGGGGGAGGAATTCTCAATCGTGGCACATTCTATTTGACCAATTCCACTATCCATGGAAACAAAGCAAGCAGTTTTGGCGGTGGAATTTACAATACTTTCATAGTATATGTGAATAATTCGAACATAAGCGAAAACAACGCTGATGACTATGGAGGCGGGGCAATTCATAATAGTTCTGGCAGATTGACTATAACTAATTCCATTATCAGTAAAAACAATGGTTATCGAGGGGGTGGGATTCGTAACTCTGGTTCTGCTAAATTAAATTTAGTTAATTCAAACCTCCGCGGAAACGCGGCCGAAGATGACGGGGGTGGAATTTATTCAGGCTCAGGCACAGTAAATTTGACCAGTTCAACTGTAAGCGGGAATAAGGCAAATTTGGCAGGGGGAGTTTATACTTCTAGTGGAACATTGAACTCTACCAATTCCACCATCAGCGGAAATAAGGCAAGATATGGAGGGGGCATTTATATCTATGGTGGCACTGCGAATCTGACTAATTCAATTATAGCAAAAAATATATCCAGGGGTACAAAAGATATCATAAATGATGGTACGATTAATACCAATCTAAATAACCACGTAATGGACCCTAACGGTGCCCATGGTATAACATCCGGCAATGGTATTGACCCTCTTTTTATAACAAACGCACCTTCTAGTGCTCCTTCTACAGTTGGAGATTTTAGGTTACAAGCTTGCTCTCCATTAATTAATGCTGGTACTTCTGATACCACAGGCCTTAATTTAGGTTTGGTAGATATGGATGGCAATCCAAGAGTTTTTGATAATAGAATAGATATTGGAGCTTATGAATACCAAAGCCTCCTACCTGCTTTTACTTTTGATTCTCAAAACAATCCTACCACATGTAGTGGTTCGGATGGAAGTATTTCTTTCCAAACTATAGGAATACCAGACGGAAACTATACCTTAAAATATGAGCTTAATACTGTGAGTACCTCTAAAGGTATAACTGTTTCAAGTAATGATTTTGTTTTAGATAACTTATCAAAAGGTACTTATGAAAACTTCAAGTTAGATTATTTGACCTGTAATTTAGTAGTAAGTACATCTGTAAATGTAACAGACCCTCCTACTCCTACCATTTCGGCAGGAACATTAACTCAGCCTAGCACATGTTTAGGAACAGATGCAAGCATTGCTTTTGGCGGTACTAATCTATCAGGTTCTCAAACCATTCATTTCAAAAAAGGCGGAGTGAGTACTTCGCAAGTTGTGAACGTGGTGAGCAATGCATTTACCTTGACAGGGCTTTCGGCAGGTTCATATTCAGATTTCTCTGTGACAGTGGCAGGCTGTGAAGCTTCCTTTAATACCGCTCAGGTTTTAACAGACCCTCCTACTCCTACCCTTTCGGCAGGAACATTAACTCAGCCTAGCACATGTTTAGGAACAGATGCAAGCATTGCTTTTGGCAGTACTAATCTATCAGGTTCTCAAACCATTCATTTCAAAAAAGACGGAGTGAGTACTTCGCAAGTTGTGAACGTAGCGAGCAATGCATTTACCTTGACAGGGCTTTCGGCAGGTTCATATTCAGATTTCTCTGTGACAGTGGCAGGCTGTGAAGCTTCCTTTAATACAGCTCAGGTTTTAAAAGACCCTCCTACTCCTACCCTTTCGGCAGGAACATTAACTCAGCCTAGCACATGTTTAGGAACAGATGCAAGCATTGCTTTTGGCAGTACTAATCTATCAGGTTCTCAAACCATTCATTTCAAAAAAGACGGAGTGAGTACTTCGCAAGTTGTGAACGTAGCGAGCAATGCATTTACCTTGACAGGGCTTTCGGCAGGTTCATATTCAGATTTCTCTGTAACAGTGGCAGGCTGTGAAGCTTCCTTTAATACAGCTCAGGTTTTAACAGACCCTCCTACTCCTACCCTTTCGGCAGGAACATTAACTCAGCCTAGCACATGTTTAGGAACAGATGCAAGCATTGCTTTGGCCAGTACTAATCTATCAGGTTCTCAAACCATTCATTTCAAAAAAGGCGGAGCGAGTACTTCGCAAGTTGTGAACGTAGCGAGCAATGCATTTACCTTGACAGGGCTTTCGGCAGGTTCATATTCAGATTTCTCTGTAACAGTGGCAGGCTGTGAAGCTTCCTTTAATACAGCTCAGGTTTTAACAGACCCTATAATTTTGGCTACCGCTTCTAATACTGGTCCCTATCAAGAAGGACAAAAAATAGATTTAAACGCCACCAGTGGCAATTCTTATACCTGGACAGGACCAAATGACTTTTTCAGCACGCAGCAGAACCCTAGTTTAATTTCTGCTACTCCTGCAAATGCAGGCATATATTCTGTGACTGTTACGGCCGCCAATAACTGTTCGGCTACGGCTAGCACACAGGTATCGGTAAATTGTAGTTCTCAGTCGTTAAATTATTACCTAGTTTTCGCTGACGGAAACCCTCAAATCATTTCTCCCTTAGTGTCTAATTTGCTAGTGCAAGCTTCGTCAAGACCTATGTCGGTAATTGCTGTTTCTGCTTGCGAAACACCAAGTATTGAAAGTGTAAAATTGCAATTATCAGGTACCTCTAATTTACAGTACCAAATTGACAATGAAATGCCTTTTAACCTCCACGATTTTTATAATGTCAATGTGGGAGATGTTTTAGCTCCTAATTTCTATACGTTTATAGCTAGAGGGTATGACCAAGACAATGCCAATGGAAATGTAATTACGGGTCCAGATGTTATCCGATTTAATATTCTAAAAAAAGGAAGGAGCATTACACTTCCAACCTCTTCTGTCAGCCAAGTTTGTGTGGGTAATACTTTTAATATTTCTACTATGGCCGAAAATAATGCAGCATATCCTTTTGGTACTGGCAATTTATATCAAGTTTATTTATCAGATACTAATGGTGATTTCATGACTAGAACCCTAATAGGTGCAGGAAATGACCCTTCAAATATTTCTTGCCAAATACCTATGTATTTAAAAGGAAGTAGCAAATACAAATTGATGGTAGTTTCTACCAATCCTATTGTGGCTTCAGAACCAAGTCTGATAAACCTAAATGTGATAGGTAGTGATTTGAGTTTAAAATCGCCTTCGGATGACTATGTTACGGAAAATTATTCAGACAAGGCCATTGGTGTCATAAAAGCCAACAATGACATTTTAAACAGTAGTGAAGGAAGTTTTCAAGCAGGTAAGCACATTGAATTAAACCCAGGTTTTGAGGTTTCGGGTGGTTCTGTTTTTGAAGCCAAAATTCAAAATCCGTGTCCTTTATAAAAGTACAAGTTTTGATGGAGGAAATAGTGTACCTAAGGAGAAAGTGAAGTGAGATTATAACATTTTCCTGAACTTCATATCAGCCATAGTTGTATGTTAGTCAAGCATCTTCTTATCTCAAAAATTAAAGAGATAAGTAGATGCGAAGCTGTTTTCTAAACAGTCAAAAAACTCCTTTGCCTAGCATCAATCAGGTTTCTATAGGACGGGATTAAAATAACAATTCCATATATTGTCGACCAAATTATTAGAACCCCGCTTTATATGAAAAAAATCTGTTTAGTAGCTTTAAGTTTCTTAGCTTTTGTATCATCTTCTATTGCACAAGACAAATTCCCTGACGGAACTATAATTCCAGATTGGTTTCATGACTACTCCAAAGTAAAACTGGCCGACCTAGGTAAAGCATTTACCATTACAGATTTTGGTGCAAAAAACGACAGCACTATACTTCAAACAGCTATTATTCAACAAACTATTGACGAAGCTCATAAGCAAGGTGGCGGTGTAATCATCATACCTAAAGGAACTTACCTTAGTGGAGCTTTATTTTTCAAAGCAAACACACACCTACACGTAGCAGAAGGTGGAAAGCTAAAAGGCTCTGACGACATTAGCCATTACCCTAAAATTCCTTCACGTATGGAAGGGCAAAACCTAGATTATTTTGCGGCATTGGTAAATGCGTACAGTGTTGATGGATTCACCATTTCGGGGCATGGCACCATTGACGGAAATGGTTTGAAATTTTGGGAAGCTTTTTGGCAAAGAAGAAAGGAAAACCCAAAGTGTACCAATTTAGAAGTTTCAAGACCAAGATTAGTCTTTATATGGAAAAGCAATAATGTACAAGTACAAGATGTTAGACTTCAAAACGCTGGATTTTGGAGCAGCCATTATTATCAATGCAATAATGTCAAGATTTTAGACTTGCATATTTCTTCACCACATCAACCTGTCAAAGCTCCAAGCACGGATGCTATCGACTTAGACATTTGCTCGAATGTGCTTATTAAAGGCTGTTACATGGCTGTAAATGATGATGCCATTGCCCTGAAAGGTGGAAAAGGCCCATGGGCAGACTTGGTTCCTAATAATGGAGGAAACAGCAATATCATCATAGAGGATTGTGAATTTGGTTTTTGTCATGGTGCTTTGACCTGCGGAAGCGAGTCTATTCATAACAGAAATATTGTCATGAGAAACTGTAAAGTAGACCAAGCAGTAAGATTGCTTTGGTTAAAAATGCGTCCTGATACGCCGCAACTCTACGAATACATCACGGTAGAAAATATTAAAGGGCAGGCTCGTAGTTTGATATATGTAAAACCATGGACCCAGTTTTTTGACCTGAAAGGCAGAGCCACAGTGCCTATCTCTCATTCAGACCATATCACCATGAAAAATATCAAATTAGATTGTGATATTTTCTTCGATGTGGCTATTACAGAGCATGATAAGCTGTCAAATTTCACTTTTGAAAACATGAAAGTTAAAACCAAGAATGCCTCATTTGATAAAAGCATTATTGATGGCTTGACGGTCAAAAATGTGATAGTAAACGGCAACAAAATAGACTAATAGGACAAGCTAGGCTAACATTTATTTTTCTTCTAAACTGTTACCTTACAGGCAGATATTATTTAAATTTACTTAAATCAACCCTATAACGTAAAGCCCTATGAAGTCAATTTCCCACTGCCTTCTTTTCATTTCTTTGTTGACCATTTCTTGTCAAAATCAAACAACAGAAAGCAGCGTCTCACTTTTTGATGGTGAAACCTTTAATGGTTGGGAAGGAGACACATTAAACACTTGGCGAATAGAAGACGGGGTAATTATTGGTGGCAACCTAAATGAAACGGTTCCTCATAATGACTTTTTGTGTTCCACTACCCTGTACGATAACTTCCACCTAAAACTTAAAATAAAACTTACAGGTACCGAAGGCTTTGTCAACTCAGGTATTCAGTTTAGAAGCGAAAGGTTAAAAGAACCAGCCTATGAAATGATTGGCTATCAGGCCGACTGGGGTGAAAACTACTGGGCAGGGCTCTACGACGAATCAAGAAGAAATGTAACACTCATAGCTCCAGACTCCACCGAAGTACTCACGTGGATAAAACCAAACGACTGGAACGACTACGAAATAAAAGCAGAAGGTAAAAGAATCAGACTATACATAAACGGCCACCAATCAGTAGATTACACCGAAGAAGACGACAGCATTCCGCAGTCAGGTTTAATAGGGCTACAAATTCACGGAGGAGCCAAAGCGGAGGCCGCTTTTAAAGCTATTTTTATTACCAAACTTTGATATTGTTGGATGTCTGGTGATAGATGTCCGGTGTTGGATGTTGGATGTTTGGAGCTCGTTGATAGATGGATATTTTGATGTTTAGTGTTGTATGTCTAGAGTCAGATGTAACGTATTTAATTCATTATTGTCAAAATACTGTTTGAAGCATGATTAAAATTCATACCAATAATAATAATTCACCTATACAATTTTAGTTGAATTTTAATTGTGCAAGTTTATTTTGGTTATGGTTTTTGGTTCGGTCCGACGTTTCGGCTTTTTGCGAAAAAAAAGTAATGCCCGTCCCTGTCTGCCGACAGGCAGGTGGCAGGACAACCAAAGAATACGCTTTGGGAGAAGTTCAATTAATGAAGTTTATTATAACTCAAAGAGTAATCAACCTGATATAATGAAAAAACTAACACTTCTTTTTTCCTTATTACTACTTATAACCAAGCTAAAATCTCAAACAATAGACCAAGAATACAGCTTAGAAGCCTCCATGCTAGGTTATTTCGCTAAAGACGGGACACGAAACCCAACCTTAAAAGCCAACAAAGGAGATGTAGTAAAAATCATAATTACAAATACCGAAACCATGACGCACGACATCGCCATGGAGAAACTAGGTATAAAAAGTAACCTAAGCGAAAAATGGTCAAAATCAGGGTCACATGAGCATCATGAAGAAATGATGTTGATTAAAGAGCTACTGAATTAAGATTAGAATTGATAAAATCTGTTTAACTTGTTTTCTTTAAACCAAGACCCAAAACCTATTAGAAAATGTCAAAAAACCTTATTGTCTTATTCCTCCTATTGCTAAGTTTTAACATCAGTGCTCAAGAACAAGAGTTCAAATGGCCAGAAGGCAAACAAATGGCACTTAGTCTTACTTGGGATGACGCCCGACCAAGCCAAGTGCAAATTGGAACAGACATTTTAAATAAATTTGATACCAAAGCGACCTTCTATGTATTACCTGGCCCAGTGTACGACCAACTAAGTGGCTGGAAGAAAGCCGTAAAAGATGGTCATGAAATAGGAAACCACAGCTATAATCATCCTTGTTCTGGTAATTTTTTATGGGCTCGTAAAAATGCTTTAGAAGAATATACCGAAGAAAAAATGGACTTGGAATTTGAAGCTTCCAATGAGAAAATAGCTCAAATGCTAGGAGTTACCCCTACCCAATTTGCCTACCCTTGCGGTCAAACATTTATTCAGCGAGGTACAGAGACTAAAAGTTATGTTCCGCTTGTGGCAAATAAATTTAAGTCTGGTAGAACATGGCTAGACGAGGTTCCAAACGACCCAGCCTATTGCGATTTATACCAATTAACCGGTGTAGAAATGGACGGAAAAAGCTTTGAAGAACTTTTGGCCATTATTGACTTAGCAAGACAAGATGGACTTTGGTTAGTACTAGCAGGTCACGAAATAAACAAAGACGGCCCTCAAACCACCAAAACAAAATCATTAGAAAAACTCCTAAAATACCTAAGCGAAACAGACGCTATTTGGGTGGCACCTGTTGGAGAGATTACGGAGTATGTTAGGGCGAATAGGGAGTTGGAGTGATTTGGCTGCAACTGTCTGCACTATGATTAAGCTGATTAAATGATTTTATGCTTAATGAGAAGGATAATTGTTATGATTTAGGAGTAGGCATCCTATTGAATTTTTACACAAAAAGTTTAGAATTCAAAAGACTAATCAAATTCAAACAAGCGGCTCAACAAAAAATCAAATAAATCCATTAATCAAAAAAAGTAGAGATTAAGACATTTACCTGCTCCGTGACATCTTTTAAACTCTAGACACACATTTTCAGGTCTTTAGAACTATAAGAATAAAAGCACTATTAAACTTTATTTACAATAATTTACACAAAATTTACAATGCAAATTCTTTAGTTGGATGACTATCAAATTAGTTTTGCTGCATACATGTTTACAAAATTTGAAACAATTATGATTTTGCTTATTAAATTATAATCGCTTCATGAGCATTAAAAAAGCAACAAATGAAACATAAAAGATACATTTTGTCCTACCTGATTATTCTATTAATAGGTGTAGTTCATTTTGCCGTAGAGGCTCAACAAAAAAATAGTGCCCATCTGGGTAACTTTTCTGGCGAATGGAAATCCACAGAGTCCATAAGTATGGGCGGAAATATTGTTTGTTCTTATGACGAAGGTGATCGTATGTTATCCAACACAATGAAAATAATGGAACAGGCTAATTATCTTACCATAGATGTGCCCAACCCATCTCCCGATGCACCGTTGGCTGTAAGCCAGGAGAAACTGCTCTTCGACGGTAAACAAAGCCAGATTAATCATGGGCCGGATAGAGGAAAAAAGTACACCGCAAAGTTGTCAGCTGATAGACGAACAATGACTATTAACTCAATTGTACATCTGACGACTACCACTCCTGGCCTAATTAATGTTCAGGAACGAGTATTTGTTTACGTAACAGAGGTTTGGAAACTGAGTAGTGATCGCAAATCTATTACCGTTCAGACCAATGCAAAATCTACCTTAATCGGTAATGATCGTTCCTGGAAAACCGTATTCCATAAAGTGGGTTAGTATTCCAAAGAAGTCACTCCGCTAGTTTTTTTGAACTCTCGAAAAACAGTTTTTGGTATTCAGACAGATTACAAAAGGTAAAGTAGAGTCAAAGGAGATTCTGTTAGCACTAGAAGTAATTTATGGTTCACTAATATTAGACTAGGCTTTAGCTTACTTTTTCACATCGGGTATTGCGGCAGGTTTAATAGCAAAAATGGGAATTAACGGCACCTCAGAAGCCTATATAGCTGGTTTTAAAAGAAGGGATGATTATTGACACTATTGTTTTCGGACTTTTTTCTCCTTTAAAATCGCTTTCTCTCTCCGTTTCGGCCGTTAGTATGATGGTTTTTCATTTTGTCCTGCATTTCCCTATTCCTAGTTATTCTGGGCAGGCAGTCATGACCATGCCCTTTTTAATACCCCTTTCTGATTTAATAGGCCTCAGCAGACAAACCTGTATTTTGGCGTAGCAATACGGTGCTGTTATGGCAGACCTTATAGTACCTACCAATGGTGCATTAATGGCTATTTTGACCATAGCAGGAATCTCTTATAACAAATGGCTGAAGTTTGCTTTAAAACCTCTATTGTTCATTTTACTGCTTTGTGCAGCAGCCATAGTGGTAGCGGTTTTGACAGGGTATTGATAGCCTGTCAGCTTAAATACATCCATGCTCCTCACTCACTAAGAATCAAAACTTTTCGCGTAAAATGTTTCTTGTCAGACTTGGTTTTACCTTCTATAAAAAATGTACCTATTGAAGGGTTTATTAATTTCAAGGTATTGTTTTCCACTTTGAATACTACCCTTCTGCCCTTACTATCATTGACTTTTAAGCTTTTTACTTCCACATTTTCTACATGCATTATTCCGTTTGACGGATTAGGATATACTTTAGCTATTGTTTCATCTTCAGAATTTAAACTTAAAATTTGTTCCGCTATTCCGTCACAGTTTTCATCTACATCGTTATTTGGAATCTCCGTCGCACCAGGATTAATCCTTTCTTCATTGTCATTACAATCCTCAAAGCTTAAATAACCGTCATTGTCAAAATCATCATCCAAAGTTGCCGGATTACAGTCCTCATCTATCCCGTTATAAGGAATCTCCTCCGCATCAGGATTTATACTTGCGTCGCCATCGTTGCAGTCTTCAGCAGCTATGTAGCCATCTCTATCAAAATCGTCGTCCAAAGTTTCAGGGTTACAGTCATCATCCTTACCATTATAAGGTATTTCAATTGCGTTAGGATGCACATTTGCATCAGTGTCGTCACAATCATCCACAGCAATATAGCCGTCGTTGTCTATATCGTCATCCAGCGTTAAAGGATTACAGTCGTCGTCTAATCCGTTATAAAATATCTCCGCTGCACCCTTATTTACAGCTGGATTAGTCTCATCACAATCATCCTCGCCTACATAACCATCAGCATCTGGGTCATCAATTTCTACGTCGAAATCAATGATATAAGGTTCATAACCTGTTTCATTATCGTCAGCAAAAACCACTAATTTATTGTCAAAAAGAAAGAAGTTTTCTGGCTCATCTGCTCCTGAGCGGTCATTAGTTACTCTAATTTTCCTTGTCCCGTTTTTGGTACCATCACTAATAAATAAATCAGAATAAAATGAATCTGACGCATTAAAATACAATCTCTTGTCATCAGAAATCAAGGTAGTAGGCAAATGAAAAGACGAATTAGAAGTGCCATCAATATTTATTACCATTTGTGTTCCATCGGCAGTGCCATCAGTTTCAAATAGCTCAATTCCTGTATTTTCCTGCTCTCCTTTGTAAAACAATTTATTTTTAAAGAGCGTATAATTCTGTGGGGCATAACCCTTAGAACCTGGCCAAACATCTTTTACTATTTTAGTTCCTAAGCTTGTTCCATCCGTTTGCCACAGTTCATTGCCAGTGTCAGAAGTGTAATTGGGAAAGTAAACCTTTTTATTAAGTTCTACCAGTCTATTCCCTCTCCAGTTTACCGTAGGGCTATCTATGTCCAACACTTTTTTCGAACCTGCTTTTGTTCCTGTTGTGGTCCATAGTTCAGAACCACCAAGAACGTAAAGCAAGTCATCTGTAGCCAATAAATTATAGGTACTTCTCAAAGCTACCACCTCCTCTATTTCTTCCGTTTCTTTGTTGATTTTAAATACACCATCAAAAGCAGTATTGAAGTAAAGTTCGTCTTTATAAGCAGTAAGATTTACAGGAAAAGAATGCTTAGAAGATATGTTTTTCACTGGCATAGTTCCTTCTTTAGTACCATCGGTAGACCAGAGTGTGTAGCTAGAATTTTGTATTCCAGTGAAATACAATTTATTATCAAACACTAAAAACCGGTCTAAAGAGCTGCCTGGACCAGCAAAAACGCCATCTTTTGTACCAGCATTAAAATCTGCTAATAGCTGGGTTCCTTCAGTGGTACCATCGCTAGTCCAAAGTTCAAAACCTGATTCCTCAGTTTCTGCAGAAAAAACAAGTTTCCCGTTTAACTCAAAAAAGTAATCCGCTTCAGAACCTTTATTCCCTGGGTTGATATCTTTTAAAAGGCTAACCTCATTGTTTTTATAAATCCAAACCTCATGACCAAATTCTGCGTTTTGGGCAGCAAAAACCAAACTGCCATTAAAGCTGCAATAAGTTTGCTCTCCATAAACGAGCGATGAGCCACTTCCGGGATTAATATCTTTTAAAAGCGTAGAAACCTGTGAAAACGCTGGGAATGAACAAATGAAAACTAAAAGAATGAGTTTAAAAACTGACTTGCTTTTCATAAAAGTTGTAAGAATTATGTGGTATTTTTTGGGTAAAACTATTTGATGACAATCTTTGGTATAAAGCTAGTAATGGAAATACACTGCTCAAATTAATTATCTCTGTTATTTACACTAAACTGTGTCAAAAAAAATCCTTTTTTTGGCATCAATCTGATTAAAAGCAAAAACCTCTCCATCAAATCAAAAAAGCCCCTGAATCTAATTACAAAATTCAGGGGCCTTCAATATTTCAGTTTCTATTTATTCCTACTTCTTCCCTTGTAAAAATGTCACAAGCGAAGCTAACTCTTCATAAGAAAGAGAATTTGCCAAGCCTGCTGGCATCATAGAATTCTCCATTTCTTCACGGCTTTTGATATCCTTTTTGGCTAGCTTAGTTGCGTTACCAGCAATATCTCTAATGGTAAGTTCATCAGCAGATTCTGCAGTTATAAAACCCATGTAAGAATTACCATCTTTAGTTTCGATCATAAACGTGGCAAAGCCCTGCGAAATTGAAGCATTAGGTTTAAGAATTGACTCCGTAATCTGGTCTCTATTCATAATAGAACCAATTTGACCCATAAACGGCCCTTTCATTACCTGTCCTTTTTCTATGCTATGGCAGGCTATACATCCTTGGCTTGTAAATAAAGCTTTTCCTTTTGAGGCATCGCCTTTAATCTCTCCCATGGCCAGTATCACATCTTCTATAGACGCCTCTCCCACTTGACCTTTCTTATTTTTAATAGCATTAAAATCTACCTTATTCACTACCTCTTCTACTTCTTCCACCACGGCAGTTCCTAGCTCTTCAATGCCCATTCTGTTACGGTCGTTTAACCAAGCAAAGTAATCCGCTTTTTCAGCACCAGCGGCTTCCATTTCTTTCAGCAAGAAAGCTTTAATGGCATCAGAACCTTCCCAAGTAATTCCTTTATAATACGGACCGTGTGTATCTGGTCTAGTACTCCACCACCAGCTACCGTCATAAGGAGCCTCTTTTGTATATATTCTGGCAAGTGTACTAAGTACCTCCTCTTTATCTTCCGCATCATCATAAGCAGCTATCAGCCCATCTACAGCTTTAGTATCATGCATGTATCTTAAAGTCCAAAGAGCTAATTTAGGATTATTATCCAAAGCTTCTAAAGTTTCATCCACAGCATTAAGTGCTATTAAAGAGCGTACCGCCAAATGTGGCAACACAATCGCAGCGTTAGGTGTAGCATGTGGGCCTTCTGTTCCTGTTTCAGGAATTTTAGCCGATGTTGGTACTTGAATTTCTAATAAAGCATCCGCAGCTTCTTTATTTCCTAGTCTACCTAAAGCAATGATGGCCGTAGCCTGCACACGTGGATTTGCATCTTGCACCGCAGCTATAAATGGTTTGACCGGTACGGCATCTAAGCAAGTTTTTCTATCCGCCAAAGCACGTAGAGCAAACTCACGCATTTTATCTTCCTCACTAATTTTAAGCAACTCTGTCACGCCATCAGCACAAGCTATTTGTGCATAGGTATACACTCCTGCTACACGTACTTGCAATGGCAATGTTTTATCTGTTGCTACTTTTAAGGCAGCAGCTGCAGCTTCTTCTGCTGGTCTTTTTAATAATTCCTGCTGAGCATGAAAACGTGTTACTGAGTTTCCTGCTTTTAATAAGTCTCCTAAAGCTTCTACAGAAGCTGCTTTCAAGTCAGGAAAAGCTTCGTAAGTCCAATCTTTAGGAACTACTTTTACTACGTATCCTTTATCAGGATTTCCTTTATAACCTGCTCCGTCCCATGCTGCTAAAAACATTCTTCCAGAACCATCTACATCTACATCAGAAATTTGAGAAAGCTTAATAAACTCTTCGTCAGCCTGCGTAAAAGTTGGTCCATCCATAGTCACTCTATGAATATAAAGCTGGCTTTTACCCCAGTCTGCCATCATTGGCACATGATTATAAGCTACAGGCCATCTATCGTCGTCCATAAAATAGCTACCTGTACCAGACCCACCACCTAAATCTTTAAGGGCTGGAATAATCTCGTCGGTAAAGTTTTTGAATAAAGTTGGGTACCCCAATTCGGCACTTTGTTGATAATGAATAAAACGGATGTTCCAACCTCCGCCATCATTGGTGTTTCCACGCGTATAAATATTCATAAACGGGTCAATAGCCACATCATAAATATTACGCGTTCCGTGAGCGTAAACCTCCATTTCTGTTCCGTCAGGTCTTACACGCACTATACCTCCACCTAACATGGTCATTTTTTTACCAGTAGCATCTTCTGCTTCATGGAAGCCAAAGTCTCCTACAGCAATATAAATCCAACCGTCAATACCCATACGGATACCGTTGGTAGAGTGGTCTGTTCCTCTACTTCTCAAAGAAGCTGGCGAACATATATTTTTTATCAAAGGTTTAGATGGACCGTCGGCTACACCGTCTTGATTTTTATCTTCAAAAACCACCAAATCCATACCTGCCGCTTCACCAGTGGCTTCGCTAAATACAGTATGGAGTACAAAAACTTGGTCACCCACAGCCATTATACCTCTTGGGTTATCTGCTTTCGCAAATTCAATGTGCTGCTCGTAAGTGCCGTCATTGTCGGCATCAATTAGTTTTACGATACTTCCTTTCCCTGGCTCTTTTCCTAAAGAACCCATCATATCTACACCCACAAAAACTTCACCAGTAGGCAACACAGCCAAACAAGCAGGGCTAGGAACCACATCAGGACCAGCTATATTTTCCATAACTAAAGCCGTGCTATCGGGCTCAAAAGTAGTGGGGTCAAAACTGGCAGGAGTGAAATATTCTGTTAATTCCTCTATATCTGAGGTTTGATTTTTAGAACAGGAGAACAAAGCCAAAAGGCTAAAGAGGGCTAAATAGTTTTTAGACATTGTAAGAGGGTATTTGCTAAAGCATTTAATTTAACATCAAAGATAAAACTATTGATGCATAGGTTTTAATGGTTCAAAGCCATAGGGAAAGAAAAGTAAGCTCTTAACATTCCAAAAAATGACTAAATAGCTAAAAAACAACAGAATACAGGCAAGTGCAAACGATTGCCCGCAGAAAGCAAGGCACTAGGTCGATGTTTTTGGCTCTTTGGAAAAGCATAGGACAGTTAAGAATGAAAAATAAATTACATTAGTCTTTCTATAATTCAACCCTTATAAAAAATGATATCTAAAAGGCTAATAATATGTAGCATAGCCACTTCAATGCTTGCTTCTACCCTTTCTTGTGCACAAACAAACGGATTCAAAAAAACAGTACTTTCAAGAGAATTTCTATCGGAAGGTGTAGCCGTAGCAGACCTTAATAAAGACGGAAAAACAGATATAATTGCTGGTTACTATTGGTTTGAGGCTCCTAAATGGGTTCGACACGAAATGTCTCCTGCAAGACCCTTTGACCCTAGAAAAGAATATAGCAAGTCGTTTTTAAACTATGCTTTGGATGTAAATCAAGATGGCTGGGATGATGTGGTAAACATTGATTATCCTGGTACTCCAGGGTATTGGTTTGAAAACCCTAAGAACAAAAAAGTAGCTTGGAAAAAACACATTATAGCCGACTCGGTAGGCATAGGAAACGAATCGCCAGGATTTATAGACATGGATGGTGATGGCAGAAAAGACATTCTGTGCTCAGATGTGAAAAAGAAACAAATAATTTGGCTGCAAGCCCCTCAAAAGAAAGGAGATACGGTATGGAAAAAACATGCCATCAGTACTGAAAACGTAGCAGGAACAGACCGATTCTCACACGGAATAGGCTATGGCGATATAAACCACGACGGCATAAAAGATGTGGTAATAACCACTGGTTGGTATGAAGGTAAGGCAGATAAATCATCTGGCGATTGGACTTTTCACCCTGCGGATTTAGGCGAGCCATGCTCTCACATGCAAATTTTAGATGTAAACGCAGATGGGAAAAATGATGTAGTAGCAGCATCTGCTCACAAATTAGGGGTTTGGTGGTATGAACAAATATCAGAAAATGGAAAAATCAATTTCAAAAGACATTTGATGAGTGAAACCACTTCTCAAACCCACTCTTCTATCATGGCCGATTTAAATGGTGATGGAAAAGAAGAATACATCACGGGCAAACGTTTCCTAGCTCATAATGGTAATGATGCAGGCGATGATGACGCTCCTTTAATTATGTGGTTTGAGTTTACGCCAGAAAAAGCTCCATACTATAAAGAGCATTTAATTGACAGTGATTCGGGTGCAGGGCTAAATTTAGAAGTATTTGATATGAATAAAGATGGGAAGCTAGACATCATCATTTCTAATAAAAATGGTGTTTTCTTATTGGAGAATGAGCTGTAAATGATTTAGTTTTTCCCTTTCTAGAACAACATACAAAAAGATAGTGGTCTTATGTTCTTCTTGTTTCAGGCTACAGTTTTCTTACTTTTGAAAGGTATAATCCAATTTATCATTGAAGCATTTAAAACAAATATTAACATCTGAGCAAACCAGAGACGCAGACAAACAAGCCATTAAAAGCCAATCAATTTCATCCTTAGAATTGATGGAAAGAGCGTCAAATGTTTTCATTAGTGCCATCAGACAAGAGATTTCAAAATCTGACAAAATATACATTTTCTGTGGTATAGGAAATAATGGAGGCGATGGCTTCGCCGTTACTAGAATTTTGCAATCAGAAGGATATCAAGTGTCGGCTTTTTTGGTGAAAATCAACGATAAATTGTCCACGGATTGTCAAGCCAATTTTGACCGTTTGGAAAATATCAAGATAATAGACAGCAAAGAAGACCTCCCTCATTTGGCTGAATCTGATATTATTATTGATGCTATTTTTGGTTCTGGCCTTACAAGGCCCGTCGAAGGATTGGCTGCAGACGTGGTTCAGGGCATAAACTTTTCAAAGAAAAAAGTTATCTCAATTGATATACCAACTGGCATGTATGCCGATAAGCTTTCCGATTCTCCGTTTATTGTCAACTCTTTTTTAACCGTTTCATTTCAAAGGCCAAAATTGGCTTTCTTTTTTCCTGAAAGTTCAAAACACTTAAATAAATGGCATATAGTAGATATTGGTTTAGATGAGCATTATATTCAATCGCTTAATTCCCCTTATTTCTTGTTGGATAAAAGCGTTGAAACCTTGGCAGAAAACCGTCAAAAGTTCTCCCATAAAGGCACTTATGGGCACGCTTTAATAATAGCAGGCTCCTATGGAAAAATGGGTGCGGCTGTTTTGTCCTCAAAGGCTTGTTTGCGAAGTGGTGTAGGACTTATAAGCACCTATATCCCAAAAGTGGGATATAATATTATGCAAATTTCCATTCCTGAAGCCATGTGCCAAACGGATAAAAATGAAAATCATATTTCTGGTATTCCTGAAATTTCGATTTATAATGCCATTGGAATTGGACCAGGAATTGGACAAAATCCAGAATGCAAAGAAGCTTTAGAGTTATTATTACAAAACGCAAACCAACCTTTAGTGATAGATGCCGACGCTATCAATATTTTGGCAGGAGATGAAAAGCTAAAAAAGCTAATTCCGGAAAATAGCGTTTTAACACCCCATCCAAAGGAATTTGAAAGGTTGGTCGGTTCTTGGAAAAACAGCGAAGAACGATTACAAAAGCAAATTAAATTTGCCACAAAACACAAGTGTATTGTAGTTCTAAAAGATGCTCATACTTCCATTTGCAATATCAATGGAGATATTTTCTTTAATACAACAGGAAATGCCGGAATGGCCACTGGAGGAAGTGGTGATGTTTTGACAGGGATAATTACAGGGTTATTGGCTCAAGGTTACAAACCGCTCTTGGCTGCATTATTGGGCGTTCATTTCCACGGTAAGGCTGGTGATGAGGCAGCCAAAGTCAAAGGACAAAACGCATTAATAGCTTCAGATATAACAGAACATTTACGTATAGGAGAATAAGTCTTACACCTTTTTCCTGTTCAAATTTATTTCATCACCTGAAATAACTCAACTTTAATAAACCTGATTCTATACGCAAAAAGGCATAAGAATTCCTCTCATTCAAGAAAAAAGAGGCTTCTTTTAAATCAAATCCATAGGAACCAGCGTTAGGGTAAATGAACTGACGACCTACGTGATTTCTATGACAAATAACAAACCTGCTGCCAAGCCCTTTTACCGTGCCCTAATAGAAATAAGAAGTAAAAGCACTTGGATATTATTTGTTTCCATGCTTCTATTGGCTTGTGAAACAGAGTTAGTACAGCCAGACACGTTTATAAAAACTGTCATCACCAAAGATTTCTTATCTGAAGGTGTAGCTGTGGCAGATATTAACAATGACGGTTTAAAAGATATAGTGGCGGGTTATTATTGGTTTGAAGCACCAAACTGGACCAAGCACGAAATATCTTCCTCAAGAGCTTATGACCCACGGCAAGAATTTAGCAAATCGTTTTTAAACTATACACTTGATGTGAATATGGATGGCTGGGAAGATGTGGTAAATATTGACCACCCCGGCACTCCCGCGTATTGGTTTGAAAACCCTAAAAATGAAACGGGACATTGGACAAAACATAGTATTGGAAACAACATTTTAATAGGAAATGAATCTCCAAATTTTGTGGATGTAGATGCTGATGGTAGAATAGACTTGCTCTGTGGAGATGTTAGCACCAATCAGGTCATTTGGCTGCAAGCCCCTACGGTACCCGGTCAAACCGCATGGGCCCGTCATGCACTTACTAACGAAAATGTGTTTGGAACAGATAGCTTTGCACATGGTTTAGGCTACGGCGATATTAACGGCGATGGCATAAAAGACGTAGTCATTAAAGAAGGTTGGTTTGAAGGTAAAGCCGACAAATCATCTGGAGACTGGCGTTTTCATCTAGTAAACTTAGGCGATGACTGCTCTCAGATGCAGGTTATCGATGTTAATATAGATGGTAGAAATGATGTGGTAACCGCATCTGCACATAATCTAGGTGTTTGGTGGTTTGAGCAGCTAGAAGATGGTAACTTCAGGAAGCATTTAATGAGTGAAACTACTTCCCAAACTCATGCTACCGTCATGGCAGACCTCAATGGCGACGATAAAAAAGACTTTATCACTGGAAAAAGATACCTAGCACATAATGGCAAAGACCCAGGCGATACCGATGCTGCTGTTTTAATGTGGTTTGATTTTTCTTCTGATATTGCACCTTACTATAAAGAGCACTTAATTGACATTGATTCTGGTGCTGGGTTAAACATAGCCGTGGCTGACATCAATAATGATTTCAAAATGGACATTATTGTTTCTAATAAGAATGGCGTGTTTTTGTTGGAGAATGATATGTAACACGGCAAAACCAACACTTTAAAACAACAAAAGACCTCCCGAAAGAGGTCTTTTGTTGTTTATGTCTATTGCTGTTATTACTTACTCATGGGCGAATCATCACAATCGACATCACCAGTAGTATACTGCAAGCCATCTAAGAAAAACTGCAACAATGCAGGATTACTGAAGCTTTGTGCATTATGAGAAGGTGAAGAATAAAACACTCTTCCTTTGCCATGCTCCTTTATCCAAGAAACGTAACGAATAGCATCCCCGTCAGGGTTTCTTAGTCCTTCTATTTTAGATGCTTCAAAATACAGAAGAGGTTTGAAATTCTTTTTGGTGTATGCATTATTGAAAACATAAGGCTCATCTTTATGGGTAAAACCTTTGCCATTAAACGCGGCAACTAAAGGGTGATTCGCATCTACCAACTCTACATCTATATCTTGTTGCTTTGGGTGGTAATGAAAACTTCCTCCCATCATTTCGCTAAAAGCCATAGACTTATTTTGCATCACTATGCCACCATGCAAAGCCATTACTCCACCACCTTTTTTCACATATTTAATAAAGTCTTTCTCCATTTTATGTGCTTTTTTCATAGCAGCCGCTGAGTCTAAACCAGCTTCATTTTTTAGCACATCCCAAAACATGTCTCTGTGGTCACCAATACTACAGTTGTTGTTCATAACCACTGCATCGTATTGCTTTAGGTTTTTCTTATTCAATGCAGAAATGTCATAGGTATAAGTCATTTCAAAGCCGCCAGATTTTTCGCTCAATATTCTAATCATAGCCTCGGTATGAGGAATGACCCAATGTTTAAAACCTGTATGCAGTGAAAAAACTAAGACCTTCCTCTTCTCAGCAGTAGGATAAGTCAATTTACTAGGAGCTTTGCTTTTAATTTCTTGAAGCCAAGAGTCTGTTAAAGGTACTTCTGGTAAACTTTGGGCATTTGATACGCCACAAAATGCCAATAGACCAAGTGCAAGAAAAGATGATATTTTTAATCTCATTTTAGAAAGGGTTGAATATTTATGAATGCAAATTAATCAGACTTTTGCTAAAATTCAGCCTATTCTAAAGGCTTAAACTCAGATAAATAAAGCCTTGATACTTTTCTTACGATTTCTGATGCCTTTCTACTAAAGAAACTTATTTAGCTCTTTGGTATCTTTCAATAAACTCATCACACCTATTTAATTCTAATATATCATCAGAGAGTTTCTCTACAGTCCATTCATTGCACCCACTACAGTCTACCAATGCACAGCTAGCATTTGCAGGTGGTACACTTAGATTTATAGTCTTATTTTTTAGTTCGTATTTTGTAAAACTACAGCACCCTGTTGGAGTTTGTCCTACCCATAAAATATCACCGTCACCAGTAAACTCTAAAGATGGCAGCAGAATATAGTAGTTTATAGTTTCCCAATCTGTCCATTCCCCATTTTCACCTTTTGTCCTCTTTTCATAAGTATTCTCCCATTTACCTACTAGCTCATTTGGTTTAATATTATTTTCACCACAGGCAGCAAAAAGAACTACTAATACCAAGCTAAGTATGCTTTTCATATTATTTCAAAGTTTCAATTCGCTTTATTATATCGTACCATGGAGTTGTCGCAAATGTTTAGTTCAAGCTGCTTATCTGTAAGTTTAACGATGGTCCAAGTATCACAAAGAGCACAATTCACTAATTCACATTCATCCTTTACTACAATTTCACTTAGTTTTAAAGTATCTCCTTTTACCTCAAAAGCATTAAAAGTGCAGCAGGCCTCTGAAGGTTTTCCGTCCCAAAGTACTTTTCCCTTGTTAGTAAACTCTAAAGATGGTAAGGCAGCATAGGTATTTATGGTTGTCCATTCCGTCCACTCGCCAGATCCCTCTTTTATTCTTATTTCATAAGAGTTATCCCATTTACCAATAAGCTCTTTAGGCTCCACACTTTTAGTGCAAGCTCCTAAAAGAGCCGCCATTAATATTATAAGTACTGTTTTCATATTATTCTTCAATCTTACTACCTAAACGAAGACAGCCAACAAATGGTTGTATACAAAAAAGCCAGCACATTTCTGTACTGGCTAAATAAAGCAAAACGTCAATTAAATAAGTTCTGGTGCCTTAATGCTAAGGTCAATCTCTGTAAACTCAGGCTTACTTTCCCAAATAAAGCGAAACACATTTATGGCCGCATCTATTTCTTTAACTCTAGCTTTAGAAATAAAATCTGTGTGTTTTGAAAGGCCTTTTTTCATCAAATTTGCTGCTGAATAAAATTCGGTCTGCTCTTCTTTAGAAATCTGCAGAAACTTACCAGAATCTACCTGATAGGTATGAATGACGTGTTTCACTTCTAACCAAGGATGTTCGGCTGCATTTGATTGAAAACTGATTCCCAACAGAACGATAATAGATGCTAATAACTTTTTCATAATAGTAATTTGTTTTTTTTATTGAATTACTACTTTGACATGCAAAAGCACCAAAGGTTTAAGACTGATTATAAGCACTCTACCAAGACCCCACATTATTCTACCAATAGCTCAAAACACACGACGCATTACAAAAAAAACTAGAACCAAGATAGGTAGCTGGCTAAATCAGCCTATTTCTACTTGTTAAACCAAGAATTAGAACCTTCTGAAATTAGCTGACCAGCCAACACTTTCTCTTTGGTATAAAGCTTTGCTTGCTCTGGACTTAACTGATGAGACCAAGGGACTCTGTCAATAGAAAGCCCGCCTATACCATAATTTCCATATTCAGCATAAAAAACCGTTTTTTCTACTCCAGCTCTAGACCAATTATCCCAGCCTTCGGCCAAAATAGGGGCATCTAAGTCACAATCAATAAAAACAGTTTTGGCATAATCTCGCCATGGCCTTCCTAAATATAACTTGTCAATACCTTCGGCAGCCGTAATTTCACATTCCTTAAATACATAGCCGTACTTCACCCATTTGGGTGTAGATGCCGCCGTGATAAAACTGTTTGACTTACAATGAATTTGACAGTTTTCAAAAAACGCGGTGGCAGAGCCAAAAATGAAATCCACAGTACCTTCTATATAACATTCAGAAAAATACTGTCTTGAGTTTTCGCCGGAGGCAAAAATGGTGTCTTGATTGCCCAAAAACTTACATTTCTTAAAAACACATCTATCGCCTTCTACATGCAAAGCCACACCCTGCCCTACTCTTCCTGCCGTGTTTTCAATAGTCAAATTTTCAAAACGAATATCATTACCCATTACTTTGACCGTATAGGAGTCAAAAGTTTCTAACTTCCCTTTGCCCGAGTAATCATCATAACTGATAATGGTGCTATCGGCGGACTCGCCCAGAAATGTAATGTTTGTCAATGTGCTGTATACCTCTAATTTCTCAATATAAACACCATTTTTAATTTTTATGGTAATGCCTTTAGGTAGGTAAACTCGCACAGCATTTATAGCATCTTGAATGTATTGAAAATCGCCCGAGCCATCTTTTGCCACGGTTAAGTCGTGCTGCACTTTTAAAGGCTGAGCCTGTAAACTGGCCGTGCTAATGATAATAAGAAGAAGGAGTTTGAATGCTTTTTGATACATGTTGTATAGGGTTTGACAAATGCTTTTGTCCTTGGTTAGGTGTTATTTTCTCTTCAAAAATATGAAATATGCCCTTAGTTCATGAATTAAAACACGGGCTCACCAAAAGAGTTAATTATCATCAAAACAAAAACCAGAGCTAAAGAACTACCAATCAACAGAATGAATCACTTTAAAATCGCAAATACTATTTTATTTTAAGTCAAAATTAATTTGGCTTTGACAGCTTTTTATAAGGATAAATCAGCATACATTTGAACCCAAATTCCGAAAGCCAAGTACCTTAAATTAAGAAGCTAAGAAATTAGTAAAATCTGGCGGCTGTGATAATAAAAAATATACTTCCATTTAATTAATAATGAGCAAACAAGAAATAGATAACATAGAGTTAAAATACTTAACTATTGACGATTATGAGGACCTGAAGGCTGCCATGATTACGTCATATAACTCTATGCCTGATGCATATTGGAAAAAGCATCACATCGAATCACTTATCTCTAAATTTCCTGAAGGGCAAGTGGTGATGAAAATAAATGGACAGCTAGCAGGTTGTGCTCTATCCATTATTGTAGATTATGAAGTTGTTTCTGACAATCATACCTATCGAGAAATCACAAAAGACTATACGTTTGATTCGCATACAGATGAAGGTGACATGCTTTATGGTATTGACGTTTTTATTAAACCTGAGTTTAGGGGTTTGCGTCTTGGCCGTAGGCTTTATGATTATAGAAAAGAGCTTTGTGAAAAGTTAAATTTAAAAGGGATAGCCTTTGGTGGCAGAATACCAAACTATCACAAATACGCCGCGGAACTTACTCCGCTTAAATACATAGAGAAGGTAAAGCGTAAAGAAATACACGACCCCGTTTTAAACTTTCAAATCTCAAACGACTTTCACGCAGCTAAGATTCTGAGAGGATACTTAGAAGGCGATGAAGCTTCAAATGAGTTTGCAGTGCTTTTAGAGTGGGATAATATTTACTACGAAAAGCCTTCAAGAAAGGCCGCTACCAAAAAGAAGGTGGTACGTATTGGACTTATTCAATGGCAAATGAGGCCTTATAATGACCTTGATGAGTTACTGGAACAAGTAGAATACTTTGTGGACGCTGTATCTGGTTACAGGGCAGATTTTGCACTATTCCCTGAGTTTTTCAATGCTCCGCTAATGGCAAAAAACAACCACATGTCGGAGCCAAACGCTATTAGAGAACTTGCCAAATACACTGAAGAAATTGTCAAAAAATTCTCTGAACTGTCTATCTCTTATAACATCAACATTATTACGGGTAGTATGCCTGAAATGAAAGGTGAGCAACTTTTCAATGTAGGTTACCTATGTAGAAGAGATGGCTCTGTGGAACGCTATGAGAAAATCCATGTTACGCCAGACGAGGCTAAAGTATGGGGTATGCAGGGTGGTTCGGGTTTAAAAGCTTTTGATACAGACTGCGGTAAAATTGGTGTTTTGATTTGCTATGATTCTGAGTTCCCCGAATTAAGCCGTTTGCTAGCCGATGAAGGAATGGATATTCTCTTTGTGCCATTTTTAACGGATACCCAAAATGGATACTCCAGAGTGCGTTATTGCTCTCAAGCCAGAGCCATTGAAAATGAGTGTTATGTAGCCATAGCAGGAAGTGTAGGTAACCTACCTAAAGTACACAATATGGATATCCAGTATGCTCAATCCATGGTATTTACACCCTGTGACTTTGCTTTCCCTGCTAATGGAATTAAAGCAGAGGCTACGCCAAATACCGAGATGATTGTACTGGCTGATGTAGATATCGATATGCTGCGAGAGCTAAATCAGTTTGGTGCAGTAAGAAACTTGAAAGACAGAAGGAAAGATGTTTATAAGCTTTCAAAGGCGTAAAATCAAATAAGCTAAGCTATCTTTGGTCTATTCTGTTATATTCAGAGTAGACCATTTTTTTTACTAAATCAACGAAACTAAGAATTTGGAACGCATTCATCATACTTTTAAACAAATCACAGATATCTCTGATGAAGATTGGGCCTACTTTTCTTCTAAACTAAAGCGTGTAGAAATACCCAAAAAGACAAAAGTTTTGGAGGCAGGTGAAACTGAAGGCCATTTGTCTTTTGTAGAAAGCGGAATAATCAGATACTTTGTACCTAAACAAGACACGGAGAAAACATTCTGTTTCGTTTTTGAAAACTCTTTCACCTGTGCTTATGACTCTTTCTTAACTCAGATGCCTTGTATGTACACCGTGGAAACTATATCTGAGATCGTTCTTTGGCGTTTAAGCCATGCTGATCTCCAAGATATTTACAAAAACACCAAAGCCGGAAATACCATTGGGAGAAAGGCCAGTGAACAAGAGTATTTAAAGAAAGCAAAAAGAGAACTAGCACTTTTAAATTACACTGCTGAAGAACGTTACCTCAATTTATTTACCGAACGACCAGAGTTAATTCAAAAAATACCACTGCAATACATAGCCTCCTATATAGGCATTACACCTCAAGCCTTGAGTCGTATTAGAAAACGAATTTCTTAACTTAGGTTCATTGCCATAGTTAAGACAAAATCGGAATTTTGCAGAAATGAAACCCCTTTTTGTCTTACTAGGTTCTTTTGTTATTTGCCAAATAATCCTGCATTGGATACATGGCTCAACGAATTACCAATTGGCTGGTAGAGTAAGCATGGCTATCATGCTACTCTTTACAGCTTTTGGCCATTTTATGTTCACAAATGGAATGGCAAGGATGATTCCTGATAATATTCCTTATAAAATCTTAATAGTTCAAGCCACAGGAGTAATAGAAATTGCTTTTGCAATTGCTCTGCTTGTTCCAAAATACAGTCACATAGCTGGCATAATTCTTATCATTTTTTTCCTACTAATTCTACCAGCAAACATCAAGGCGTCTATGCATGGTTTAAACTACCAGACTGGACAACTTGATGGTAAAGGCCTTTCTTATCTATGGTTTAGAGTGCCGCTGCAGTTACTATTTATTATCTGGGTCTACTTTTCGGCTATTAAAAACATCCTTTAAGCCTAAAAATAATTCCTATTAAATATTAAGGAGCAATTCAGTATTTATCAATATCTTTAAAATTAATACCCTAATGAAAACTCTAAATAAAAAACATGATAGCCACCCTATTAAGCAAAGTCTTTTTGCCATTATCGCTCGCCATAATCATGCTTGGCATGGGCATGACCCTTATTCCAGCAGATTTTGGACGAATAGTTAAATACCCCAAAGCCGTTTTAATTGGTCTTACTAATCAACTCATTTTCTTACCCATCATTGGTTTCTTATTGGCCATTTCTTTTGACCTAGACCCTACCATGGCAGTAGGTATTATGATTTTAGCTTCTGCTCCTGGCGGACCTACGAGTAATCTGATAAGTCAAGTTTGTAAAGGCAACATTGCCTTGTCTGTCACTCTCACGGCCATAGCCAGTTTTGTAAGCATCCTTACCATTCCTTTTATTCTCTCCAATGCCTTGGAATACTTTGGTTCCTCCACTGGTCAAACCATCAAGCTGCCCATAATGGACACCATACTTCAAATAATGGTGATTACCGTTATCCCAATTTCAATAGGCATGACCATTAGAAAATACAAAGAAGCTTTTGCCAACAGGATGGAAAAACCAATGCGTACAGCATCCACCGTTATTTTCATTGTGATATTTATAGCCGTGATAGCTGCCAATTTCAGTCTTTTGGGCGAAGCCTTAAAAAGAGTGGGCATAGTTACTTTGCTTCTAAACCTAGCCACTATGGGTTTTGGATTTATGACAGCCAGAATATTCAAACTTGACTTTAAAAGTGCTATTTCTATTACCGTAGAAAGTGGGATACAAAACGGCACGCTGGCTTTTGTGATAGCTACCACCATCCTTAATAATGTAGAACTTGGTATTCCTACTGGAGCTTATTCCATCTGGATGTTTATCACTGGAGGTATTCTCATGTGGAAGCTTGGGAAGCGAGAAATGGCGGAATAAACTTATCTAAAACAAAAGCCACTATGCTGGGAAAGCATAGTGGCTTAATAGAAAAAACCTTGTATCAAATTACAACAAAGTCACAGGAAATTCAGCGAAACTATCTGCCCAGCCAATTTTGATATGTACAGCACCCGAAGCTGCTTCGTACATTACAATAGACAATGCTTCCACATTTTCAGAGGTCTTTGACACTTTACTGGTTAAGCTTGCTAGCTCTTTTGAGTAATCAAAGTTGTAAGTACCCCATCCATTGACCGTTGGATGAAATTTGAGCGTCCAGCTATCTTTTTCTGGAATGATGTACATAGAGTAAGTTCCAGGAAATAATACTTCATTTCCTATTTTAACAGACTTCAAAAAAGTTACTTCCGTGGTTTCATTTGCTCCAATTCTCCAAGGCTCGCCAAACTTAACTAAGCCACCAAAAATCTCACGACCTTTAGCTTGAGGACGAGAATACATGATTTTAATTTGGGTCATGGCAGCAGCTTTTTCATCTACCGTTTTGGCAAATAGAAAGTCATGTGCCGAGGCTGAAGGATAATAAGCCATGTCTAAAGGACTAGCATCCATCTTCGGGAAATCTTGAGCTGAAAGCTGAATAGAAATAAGTGCTAAAAGCACAAACGATAATTTTCTCATTGATTGGTATTTTTTGATTTAGAGTTACGAATTCATAATGTTCAAGGTTTGGTTTTAGTTCAGCTTTTTGAGCTTTGAGCCTTTTTATTTTAATAAATTTAACAATACGTGTAATAATTAGAATTTTTAGCCACTAAGTAAGAAAAAGCAATATTGAGCAGCGACTTTTATAAAATATCTATTCTACCATTTTCAGGGATAATCATCAAGTTATGCCGGGCGTATACCAACTCCCAAGAAGACTTTGAAGATTATTTTCAGGAGGTCTGTTTACAAATTTGGCGGAGCAGAGAAAACTTTAAAGAAGAGTCTGAATGGAGCACTTGGGTTTACCGCATATCATTAAATGTGTGTTTGACCTTACTTAAAAAGAAAAAAAACAATATCCAGCATTTTGTGTCTGATTCACTTCCTTCTGAAGAAACAGAAGACAATTATGCCTTTTCAGATGAGTCGCTAAACCTGCTTTATGCTGCCATTAGAAAGCTTTCTGAAATTGACAGGGCTATTATTATGCTCTATTTGGAAGAAAAGTCTTATCAGGAAATTGCTGAAATAATTGGCACCAACCCAAACAATATTGGAGTACGTGTTACAAGAATCAAAACCAGATTAAAAAAACTACTCGATGGAAAAATCAATTGAAAATATATGGAAAGAAGGTTTCCTAAAAAGCGATGCCTTGATTGCACCGAAGGTGAATAACCTTTACAATCAAAAGTCAATTCACATCATTGATAAGTTTACAAGGATGTTTAAGATAAACCTGATTGCAATAGTGGTCTTCTCTTTTGCTTTCTTACTAGTTTCCTTTTTTATGGGTATTCCCGTTATGGGCTTTCTCTTTTTTTTGACGCTTAGTGTAATGGTTTGGGTCAATAAGAAATTGCTAGACGGACTATATAAAATAGATAAAGGCGAAAGCAGTTACCAGTATTTAAAAGCATTTAGTCAATGGCTCAGCAAACAATTGGCTATCAATAAAAGAATGGCAACGTTTATGTATCCCATCTTTTTTTTAGCCTTTATTTTAGGGTTTTGGTTTAAGGATGCTAAGGGTGCTTTTTTAGGAGAAAGGTTACTCACCAAAATCTCAGAAAGCTTCCCTGACCTTTATCTAGTATTTGGAATCCCTTTGATTGGGATAGCTGCTGTAATTCTAATCATGGGCATCTTGGCATACTTTGGTGGTATAATTTACAAATGGGATTTAAACATGATTTACGGCAGGGTATTCAAAAAACTAGAAGAGCTATTAACCGACTTGGAAAGTTTGAGAGCGTAAAAAGTAAAAATAATTTGCTTTAAGGTGTAATAATTATGACGATGAGCCACTAACCAAGAAAAAAGATAATCAATCATGACATTACAAGAAGCCAAAAGTTTTTTCGAAAACTTAAGAAACAAAACAAGTAAAAAATCCGAAATAAAGATTTACGATAAGTTCATACATATTCTTACCGAATTAAATAACAGAGAACTTTCAAGTGCAGAACTACAATCAATAGAAAGCAAGCTTGACAGTTTGAATTTGACAGCTGAGAAGGACATCAAATTCTTCAAAAAATCACTGACAGATTTTGAAAACTTCCTAAAAGAGAGCCTCTCTTTAATCTCAAAAGGCTATTACACCGGCATCTCTATGGGTTTAGGAATCTCATTTGGTGTTCTTTTTGGAATCGTGTTCCTTTCTGGTTTTGAAAGGTCTATGGGTATTTCTTTGGGCATTTGCTTAGGTATGTTTGTGGGTTTATTAATAGGAAGAAACATGGATGCCAAAGCTCAAGCGGAAGGGAATGTGATTTAATGAATTAGCCAAATACCTGAATAAACAAAAAGCCACCTGTTTTCACAAGTGGCTTTTAAAATATCATGCAAGCTCAGTTAAAGCACCGTAATAGGAAACTCAGCAATACTATTTGCCCAACCTACTTTGATATGAACTTGTCCTGAATCAGCTTTATACATCGTAATTGATAAGGCTTCTATGTTCTTTTCAGAGGTAGTAGGAACTGCTGAAACAGATGCTAAATCTTTAGACTCATCATAACCATAACTTCCCCAGCCATCTACATTAGGATGTACTTTGAGCGTCCAGCTATCTTCTGATGGCGTACAGTAAAGCGAGTAACGACCTGCTGCTAATACACTCTCTCCTATTTTAACTGGCGAATAAAAAATAACCTCTGTAGACTCATTGGCTCCCAATCTCCATGGCTCATTATATTTTACCAAATTCCCAAAAATCTCTCTGTCGTTCACCAATGGCCTAGAGTACGTAATTCTGACACGAGGCATAAGAGCTGCTTTTTCATCTGCTGTCTTGGCAAAACCTGCTCTGTGAGCACCACTTGGGTAATAGGCTATATCCATGACACTTTTGTCTACTGGAGCAAAATCTTGGGCTGAAACCTGAAAAGCAAAAAAGCTTAGTAAAACAATAAATAATTTTTTCATCCTCTATAAAGTCAATTTTGATTAATAAAGTCTGAAATTAAACCTTTTAAGTAAATTCTGTTTACCAATTAGACAAAATTACCGAGAAATACGTACCTGAATAGATTTCTTTCAAATCTGTAAAGACCAACTTTAGAAGGAAATATCACTTAATTTTAAATCAATTTTCATCAACAAGACCTCCCAAATTTTGAAAAGTATATTAATCATAATCGCCAGCATTTTGATGGTACAGTGCACCAAAAAAAATATCCCTGCATCGTCTGATAAAGAAGAAAGCTCAGAAGTGGCTTTAAAGTATTTAGCCTTAGGCGATTCTTACACCATAGGTGAAAGCGTAAGCTCAGGAGAACGCTGGCCCGTACAGTTAACAGAACAACTAAAAAGTAAAGGTTTAGAAATAAGCTCACCTCAAATTATAGCCCAAACTGGCTGGACTACCGATGAACTAGACAATGCTATCAATAGAGCGGCTCCAGAAAAAGACTTCGATTTAGTTTCATTACTTATCGGTGTAAATAATCAATTCAGAGGACGCTCTGTTACAGATTTTAAAAGAGAATTTGAACCACTTTTAGATAGAGCAATAGCTTTTGCTGGTGGTGATAAATCAAAAGTATTTGTGGTTTCTATTCCTGATTACGGTTTTACACCTTTTGGCAAAGGCAGAAACCCAGAGAAAATAGCGAAAGAAATAGATGAATATAATCAGGTCCAGAAAGACATTTGTACTGCAAGAAACATTGCTTTTTTTGACATTACACCTATTTCGAGAGAAGGTCTTAAAGACCCTGAATTAGTAGCAGGAGACGGACTGCACCCGTCTGGAAAAATGTATGGACTGTGGGTTGATTTAATGCTTAACGATATTTTAACTTTGGCGAAATAATGACAGACATCAAAGCCAAAATAAACCAACTAGACCAAGAAGACCCATTAAAAGCATTCAGAAATGAGTTCGTTTTAGATGCCACCACCATCTATTTAGATGGTAACTCTTTGGGCATGTTGCCAAAGAAAACTAAACAAGTTTTAGAAGACAGCATAAACCGTCAATGGGGCTACCGACTTATACGAAGTTGGAACGAAGACTGGCTAGAAAGTAAAGAACGCATAGCTTCTAAAATAGCAAAACTCATAAATGCTGAGCCAGACGAAATCATTGTAGCGGATAGTGTTTCTGTCAATCTTTATAAATTGGCTTTTGCTAGTTTAACGTATCAAACTAAGAAAAGTGAGCTACTTACAGACAGCCTAAACTTCCCTAGCGACCTTTACATTTTTCAGGAATTATGTAAACAATCGTTTCCTGACAAAACCTTGAATGTAGTCCATCAAGACAGATTTGAAGACGCCAATGCCAACATTTTAAGTGCAATTACAGAAGACACTTCTTTGCTAAGTTTAAGTCATGTAACCTTTCAAAATGCTTTCCGTTATGATGTAAAAAGCATCAATGAAAAAGCAAAAGAAATGGAAGCTCTAAACCTATGGGATTTGAGTCATTCTGTAGGTGCTGTGCCTATTGATGTTAAAGCTTTAAAAATTGACATGGCAGTGGGCTGCACATACAAATACCTTAACGGTGGTCCTGGTGCTCCCGCTTTTCTTTATGTTTCTAAGGAGTTACAAAGCAAGCTTCAAAACCCAATTGCAGGTTGGTTTTCGCATGCCGCTCCTTTTGATTTTAGTTCTACTTTTGAAGGGGCTGAAAATATCCAGAATTTTGCTGTAGGCACACCTCCAGTTTTATCAATGAAAGCTATTGAACCAGGTATTGACATCTTTCTAAATGCAGGAATTCATAACATTCAAAACAAATCGGAATTATTGTTTGAGTTATTTTTACAGTTATTTCAATTATTTCTGAAAGAAAGAGAATATACCATTTCTACACCATTAAACCCAGAGGAACGAGGCTCTCATATAGCCTTAAGGCATAAAGAAGCTTATCGAATAAATCTTTCTTTGATTAATCCTCGTATAAATAGAAAGACTATTATCACCGACCACCGTCCGCCAGATATTATCAGAATAGCTCTTACACCTTTATATTTAAGCTTTTCGGAACTCTGCGAGGCTGTAATACGCTTAGTAGAAATAGTGGATACTAAAGAATTTGAAAATCATTCGTCCCTAAAAAGTGGCGTTATTTAAAACATACATTATGAAAACCTTATTAATAAGCCTTGTACTTCTTTTCAATCTTCAGGAATGCCAAAGCGGCAATCAAACCAACAATGTTCAAGAAATTCCAAGTGAAGAACTCGCCAAATACGAAACTGCCTATTTTGCCTCAGGTTGCTTTTGGTGTGTTGAAGCTATTTATGAAAGCTTAGAAGGGGTCAAAGAAGTAGTTTCTGGCTACTCTGGTGGTAAAGAGAAAAACCCTACGTATCAACAAGTAGGTTCACACAGAACAGGCCATACTGAAGCTGTAGAAGTGTATTATGACCCAGAAGTAATTAGTTTTACAACTTTGGTCAAAGTATTTTACGGTTCTCAAGACCCAACTACCGTTGGACAACAGCCTGACTTTGGCGACTCTTACCGTTCTGTTATTTTCTACAAAAACGCCGAGGAGAAAGCCATTGCAGATGCAGCTAAAGCAGCAGTAGCAAAAGACTACAAAAAGCCAATTGTAACAGAAATAGTACCTTTTGAAAAGTTTTGGAAAGCAGAAGACTATCACCAAAACTATGAGAAGCTAAATCCGAATCAGCCTTATGTAAGGTCGGTTTCTATTCCTAGATTAAATAGGTTTAAGGCTAAGTTCCCTGAGTTGTTGAAGGAGGGCGAGTAAAGTATTTACGAAAATTTACTACTAGTTATAGGAAGAGTCATAGTAATCTATATCAGACCTATATACTACGTGCGGTGTTCTTAAATTTCTCCCCTCAATAATACTCCCAAGTATCTATATGAATGGAGTTTCGAACTTTAGAGTGACTTACATCTGCAAAAAAATAGGACAATAATTCTTTAAATAATTACATATTCGTAGCATTTTAAATATATTTACTATCATAAATATCTTGAATATGAAAGCACAACATTATATCCTATTCCTAAGTATTTTTACACTAAATTCTTTTGCCAATACGCAGGTACACATCACATCAGATTCCCTCTCAAAAGAACCCATATTCGCCTATTATCAAATTCTAAATCAGAAAATTGCTTTAGATACAGCCTATTTCAATGAAACTAATTCAACTTCATTAAGCTTTGAAGGCATCTCTGGAATTAAGGAAATATGGCTTGACTGGGGTAAAACAACCATTAACTTACTTGTGAAAGCCGAAACTGAAATTTCAGTAAACATCGAGTTTAAGAACAGTTCACAACCCAAAATTAGATTTTCTGGTATTTTAGGAGAAGTAAATAATTACGTAAGACAAGAACAAGATTTTTTCAGAAATTTCCGATATAAAGAAAAAAAATATTTCGAATGGGATAAAGATGAATTAACCACTGGACACAAGCTAATTAGAGATAACTTAGAGCCAAAAAGGAATAGTTTCTTTGCAAAAGAAGACCTAAATCAAGAGACGGAAACTCTAATTAGAGAAATCCTTAATGCTAATATATTTCTATTTGAATTTATCTGGACACCAAATTTATTTTCCGAGGCTTCCAATTACAGCAGTGATGTCAAAGTAGCCAACAGTTTAATTTCCAGAATTGAATTTGACAATAAATTACTTCACACAAATACTATAAATTATCATGGAATTTTAAGCCAAATGCTCAGATTAGAGTTCTTCAAATTTATAGTTCTCCTTCCAGAAGCCGAAGCAAAAACACATATAGTACCTTTCCTAAATAGGATAAGCGAATTTCCGTATAACGAAGAATTTAAGGAATATCTAAAGGCTTCAATCATTCATGAGTTCTCTAATGCTTTATCAATGAAAGATTGGGAGGAGCTACTTAGCCTATTTGAAGTGGAGTATGGTAAGTCCTATTACTATTCAATTCTAAAAAAAAGACATCAAGAATTAATAGAATTGAACAGAGACAAACCCGCTCCATACTTTGAAGCACTAACAGTGAATGGCACATCGACTGCCATATCCGATTTGAAAGGAAAATGGCTTTACATAGATGTTTGGGCTACCTGGTGTGCTCCTTGCATTGCTGAAATTCCATACTCAATCAAATTACAAAAAGAACTTGCTGATAAGAAAAACCTACTTTTTGTTTTTCTATCAATTGACCAAGATAAAGAAAAATGGCTCAACTATTTAGCTAAACAAACTGAACTAACTGCTCTTAATCTCAACATGTCTAACCAAGAAGCTATTACAAATTTCTACAAATCTTATGATATATCTGGAGTACCTAGGTACATTCTTATCGATGACAAAGGAATTTTGATTGAACATAATATGACACGTCCTTCGGAATCCGAAACGTTGAAAAGACTTAAGGGGTTGTAGGTTATCAAAAACTCAACCTAAATCAGCCTTATGTAAGGTCGGTTTCTATTCCTAGATTAAATAGGTTTAAGGCTAAGTTTCCTGAGTTACTGAAAGAAGGTGAGTAATTAATAAGTCAAATTAGTGGACGAATAGGTAACCAAAATTCGATATTGTCTAATAATAAAATCACAACCGGAAACTGCAGCAAATTTAAAATCTAGATTACTACCATTTACCTTGTAGCTGTATTCATGGTTATCATAGCGGTCACCAGGTCCGTACCAGCCACCGGTACCTGCATTAACAAGAACATCTACTGAAATAATACGATGTTCACTCACCCCTAAAGCAATAGATTCAGTTTCATTATTAGTGCAATCGCTTGTTTCCTGTACATTAACAAATTTCGTTTTATATGCTGTAGATTCGCTTCCGCTTTTAGTGAATCCATTCACATCTAAAGTGGTCTGTGGTGAAGTAGTATTTATTCCAACCCTTCCATTTCCAAGAATACTCATAGCGTTCCCAAATCCACTATGGAAAAAATTAAGTTTATCCTCCCCTTCTGAATCTCCTCCGCCAAAAGCGGCCAAATCCCAATACCTTCTAAATCCCTGTAATTCATTAATCTCTGTTCCCGTTTGCGTAAAACCAGTGGTTACTAGAGACGAATTCCTAAATCTGAGTCTAGCATATCCAGTAGTGCTGCTTTCATCTAAAAGTAATTGAGGCCCTTGTTCGCTTCCATCATTGCTACCTGTTGAAGTAGTACGTATATGAAACTTTGCATGAGTAGGATAATATAGGGTGTTACCTGAATAAAAACTTGTGTTAACGCCTATATTTCCATAAGATGGTTCTATAATCATAACTGCTTCATTATCTACACCAAAAACTGCTGGTCTATCATTATCAGTTCCCAAAAACATTTGAAGCCCTGCGTCAGCAGGCCGCATAACTACCTGAGCATCTACACCTAGGCTTAAAATAATTCCAAAAAACAATACAATAATGGGAGATTTCATCTTTTACTTTTTCATAAAAAACGCATTCTCAAGCCCATTATCAAAATTTCTAAGGAGGGTTTTATTTTATGGTAATGGATAAGTGAGAGCACACCTGTTTCTAGACTCCACAGGTTTTAGACAGACTCAATCCTTCGGCAAAGTATCGAACCACGTTCTCTTCAAAATGAGCGTGCAAAGCACTGTGACACCTAAAGTGATAAAGAAGGGTACCACTTCTAAGAAAACCAGGTACATAGGAAAAATGACCAGAGACGTTTGCCATACAATACCTACAAAGACATTAAACATATCTCTTTTGAAATAGGTTTGCCCTTCCCATGTTGGGTTTTCCGCCATAACCTTTTCTCTTATAGGTTTCCAGAAACCCCATGGCGTAATGTTTTTATAAAAACTCTTTAACGTTTTTTCTTCTGTAGGTGGAGCAGCGTATGTTCCGGCCACAGCTGCCAGCAATGCTATGAAAAGCATAAGTGGAAACGTGTACAAATCTAAAACACCTTCAAAAATGAATCTGAAAGACAAAGCAGGAATCAAACCACCTACCATTCCCCAGAAAAAACCAGTGCCATTAAATCGCCACCAGTACCATTTCAGCATATTAGAAACCACATAAGAGCCATATAAGCCTGAAACTATCCATTGAAGTATATCATTAACATCTCTAGCATAAAAGCCAAGCACAAGGCTAACTAAGACCATAGCAATACCTGCCAGCCAGTTGCTATACTTAATGGTTCTGTTACTCGCCTTTGGATTAATATATTTCAGAAAAATATCATTGACCAGGTAAGCCTGGGTTGCATTCAGTGTCCCTGCAAAAGTTGACATAAAAGCTGCCAAAAGGCCAGCTAATAAAAGCCCCAGAAAACCTACTGGCACAAACTCATGAATAGCGGAAGGCAAAATTTGTTCAAAATCAATCTCCCCACCTACTACCAAATCTAATCGTTCATAAAAGATTAGGGCTAAAGCCGCAAAACCTGCAATCATGAAATAACGCAAAGGCATCAAAATAGCACTTACAGACCCACTAATTAAAGCAGCTTCGCGTGGCGACCTGCTTGACAAAATCTTCTGCATATCATAAGTAGGTGCAGGACCAGCAAAAGACACCAAAAGCCCTTTCATCAGCATCATCATAAAAAACAATGAAAAGAGGTTATAACCATCGCTCTCTATTTTAGCATTTACTTCTGGAATGATATGCGTCCAGTCTAAATCTAACCGTTTGCCAAAGAAAGGTGTCATCCAGCCGTCTGGCACATTGAGTCCGTGAGTTGCCACTGCATTCATGGCTATTACGCCAATCACTATTCCAGATATCATGAGAAGAGCATACTGCAAAATATCTGTCCAAACGATGCTCATCATCCCCCCTAAAAGCGAATAAAACACAGCAAAACAAGTAAAAATAATGCCGTAAAAATGAGGTACATATTCGGGAGATACATCAAAAGGAACATAGGCAGAGATTAGCTCCCACGGCACAAAAATCTCAACAAACTTGCCTATGCCTATAAAGCCATAAGCTAAATAGCCCATGCCTAAAATGATGGCAAACACCACAATAATACTGTGAGATAGCGAAGCCCCTTTTCCACTAAAACGAGTATTAATCCATTCGGCCCCTGTGGTCACATTAGATTTCCTAAGCCATATGGAAAGGAAAACCATTAGAAATATTTGATTAAATACGGGCCAAAGAAATGGAATCCAAGCAGATTTTAAACCATAAACAAAAAGCAAAGTAACCAGCCACATGGTGCCAGAAATATCAAACATGCCAGAGGCATTAGAAAGACCGAGATAATACCAGGGAATCTTGTTGCCACCTAAGAGATAGTCGGCTTTAGAACGCTCCGCATTTTTCTTTAAAAAAATACCTATGGCCACCGTAGCGACCAAATAGAGCAGTATTATTAAAAAATCTATAAGGTATAACTTCATTTGAATAAGGCAGAACTTTGAGATTCAAAGAAAAGCTTACAATGCTACAAAATCTAAGCAAGAAGTTTAAGGAATCACTATTTTCTTTCTCAACAGGCTTTGGTCACTTTCTAACACTAAAATATAGACTCCACCTGACAATTTACTAACAGGAATAGAAATTCTTGTTTCCCAAGTAGCTCTTGGAATTATTGGAAGAACTCTTTTACCCATTTCATCGTAAAGGCTAATCTTTACATTTGTTTGAATTTCTGGCGACTCCAAATAAATAAAATTCTCTGCCGGATTGGGGTAAGCCACATTCATGTCTCCAGTTACCAAGTCTTTCTGAAAACCTTCCGACACTTCAGAATAACAAATCACGCCATCCTCATAAGTCTTAAAGCCACTCACAGCATATTCGCCACTTTCCAAAACTTTGATATTAGAGTTTGTTTGAGAAATGGCGACACCGTCTTTTTCCCATTGAAAACCATCGTAGTCTAAACTATTATTAATATTTAAGTCAAATATAGCTTCTGACGAAATTACTGGCTTCACTGGATTTTCATATTTCACTGCAGATAAAACAGGTGATGTTTTCGAAATGCAACCAGGAGCATAACTACCAAAATAAGAAACAGTGGCTACATCATCAATAAGGCGACTTTGTAAATCAACTCCATCTGACCAAAAGTAGGTATCAAAACCAGTATTTGCTTCTATGGAAAGATTAGTTCCATCACAAAAACCTACGGTGGTGTCGCCTGTGGCCACACTACTATTGATAGAAAAACTAATACTTTCAGCAAACTCCGGAAGAGCTATATCCTCAATACTCAAAACCTCCGATTCATATTCACAGCCTATCGCATTTTGTGCTTGATAAGAAAAAGCACCTCCGTTCCTAATTTCAATGGCAGAAGTTAAAGAATCATTATTCCAAATAATATCTGTAAATCTGGCATCGCTAGAAAGCACCAAAGTCTCTTCATCACAGATAAAAGTCTTATTTGAAAATACAGTTGGTTGGTCAAAAACTACCGCATCCATATTGACCGCTGTTCCTATTTTAAAGTTTCCTAAACTGTTTGTCAAATCGGCAGAAACCACCCCTGCAGGCATAAAACGTTCATTTCCTCCGCCACCATCAGACCATTTGTAAATATTATAATTTTCAGGAACACTTATTCTTGCCTGATTATTTTGAAAACACTCCACAGTCAAATCCACCAAAGGATTTAACAAGACTGGCTTACAAGAATCAAAAAAACTGTTATTCAATTTCTCTAACCAAGCTTCCGCTAATTGCTCTAGTCCTTTAATGTCTCCCTTATTACCAAAATGCACACCGTCATATCTTGGTATCATCAAGGCATCGGTTGAAGGGCCTTCATAAATATTAAAATTCGGTTCATTTATTATTCTATCATGCGAATTCAAAACCACTTGAGAGGTTCTTCCATCACTGTAAGAGACACGTGAAAACATCCAAGCCATGTTATGGCCAAAGTCTGTTCTTATATTCTCAATCACACCTTTATAGTATCCAAAAATCTCATCTTCTACCGGCACACCTGGGTATGTATCCGTCTCGCCTTGGTGCCATAAAACTGCTCGCAAGCCAAAAAGAGAAGCATAATGCTTCATAGTAGTTTTTAGGTATTCATAAGGAAAACCCGGCTGAAAGTAGCCTTGAAAAATAGCATCTTTTGTAGGCTGCCCTATAGAACTTTGATACCAATTACTGCTGAGTGTTCTCGTGAGAGCTGTATTAAAAAACATGATAGGCACGTCTAAGCTTTTGGCAAGGCTATCGCCAATTTGCCCCCAACACCATGGTGTTAATCCAATGGGTCCAATGTTAGCATTGTCGTTTAGTTGACTAAAAACAAGGTCTGTATTAGGCTCTTTGCTGAAGTTTTGATTCAAAAAATCTGCAGTATTCACTCTGTCATCCTTTGCTCCTGTTCCTCCGTAACCCGGAACTCCTTGAGCGTTTGATTGACCTGAAATGATAAATACTTCTCCTACTCCGACTTTGCTAAGCGTAGCCAGCCCAGTTTCTTGTTCTCCTACTAAGCCTCTAATTTGAAGTTGATACCAACCACCTTTGACGGTCAATTTTCCTTTAAAGCTTCCTATGCTTGAATTGTTTTCAATAGCGACCCAATCTTGAAATTCTGACAGCTCCCCATCACGATATTCTAATAGACGAGCCTGAATTTGGTCTACTCGCTGTGCTATGGTACCACTAATATAGATATCGCCTTCGTTAGATAAGTTTCTTTGAAAAACAGCTCTCTCCGTAGGGAACTGAATGGCTATTTGACTTTTGGCTGAAAAGCCAAAAAGTATTACTACCATTAAAAATAGGCTTTTTGTAAGTGGGATTAAATAACGATTTTTCAATTGAAGGGGCTATTTTGAGCTTGTGAAGATACTAAAAGTTTCAAAATGAACGGATTGACACGTCAACTATTATGAATCAGATTGGTTAAAACTCTAATTATAAACTTATTTTGAACGCCAATATGGATTTCTCGCTTCTATAAATTCAATGGGCAATGACTTATAAAAACCTTTCAGCCATTTGGCAAAATAAGCCATACCTGCTTCTTCAGAGTCTGCATGTCCCATCACTATCAAAGCTTTTTTATATCCCAATTCAATGGCATCCTGCACATAAGGTACCGTTTCCCATTCGTTGGTTTCTCCTACTATCAGTAACTCTGTGTTGGGATTATCTAATCTAGTAAAATGACTTCCTGAACCTGAAGCTCCTAATGCCATGCCTACTTTGGTAAATTTCTCTTCTGGGTCGCCTACAACTCTGAGCGTTTTGGCTCCAAACTTTGTTTCAATATGAGTTACTATTTCCGCCAAAGTCATTTCAGGAATTTCAAAAAACACACCGTCTTTTCTGTACTGTTGCCAGTCAAAAACATCAACTACACCCTCATAAATCATGTCAGGATTATTTCTGTGGATATGGTCATGAAAACGCCAAACCACCATATCATTATCCTTAATATACTTAAGCTTTGCCTGCTGAATTGCCGAGTTGGCATGTGTGCTTAAATCATCTGTATGAGAGTAAAAAGTAGGTTCGTGGGTAATAACAAAGTTCAGACCTCTAGCATTCGCCTTTTTAAGTACCTCTAGTGTAGCCATAAAAGTGGTGGCAATTCCTTTGACTTCTGTATTAGGGTTGCCAGCCTTTATATTGTCAACAGTTTCCGCCGCCCAGTTGCAGTTTACTTCAGCTTTAATTTTGTTTATAACTTCATTTGCCGTCAGCTGTCCAAAAGAAGGAACAGTAACAAAAATAAATAGAGCGTAAAGTATCTTTTTCATTTCAATGAATAATGACATAGGGATTCTGTTAGATAGAACGATTTGATGTAAAAATATAAAAAAACACATCAATAATCGCCTAGCCTTACTCCCACCAATTTGGAGGGGTAATAGTAGCATCTCCCATATTATAAGCATCGCAGAAATAGCATTGGTCTACCTTTGGCCCTGGTTCATTAATTCGGAGTAAGCACGTATCATAAGTGGTATTCTTTATAATATAGCTCAGTTCTTTAGGGTCTAAAGTCCACCTTTTACCACTTCTAGCAACCACGCCAAAATAGCCATTGACTGTCCAGTCGCTGTTAGTCGCCTTAAAATTTGTAGACAAGCCAAAAGGTGGTTGGTCGAATAAGCCTCCTTTATTTTTTTGAGATTCTAATTCTTTCCAAAAGTTATAATAACCATCAGAGAGTATATCTTGATTTACTAAAGTAGAGAAATATAGAAAAGCTTTTTCATTCCCTTTAGTCTGCAAGTAGAAAAGTTCTTTAGGCACCCCACCATTCTTTACTTGCCCTAAAACAAATTCTCTCTGATAAAAATCATTTCTAACCCAGCAGTCTACTCTATCAGACCTTACTACCTCTGCTAAAGTAGCTTTGTACATCCAAAGTGGTTCAAAAGACCATCTATAATTGTATTGTTCTTCATTAGTTTTTTGAAGAATCTGTATTGAAACATTAAGTCCTTCAATTTCTTTAACTACTGGCTCTCCTGCTTCATAAACGTATTCTTCTTTAGCCTCTTCACTTATAACAAAGTTGCCCATTTCTTCATTAGAAAACTCTGGTAGGGCTTCCCAAGCAGACTCGAAATGTTGCCCTCCGCTTAATACCACATTCAACTGGTAATTCACACCTGGCTTTGCCTTCAAATCATTATAAAACAAGACATACTCACCTGGTGTTATATTAGAGGGCGTATACTCCCATTCATTTCCCTCACTATCTTTTAAGAATACACTGGCGTCTTCTATTTTCACATCCCTGATGTTATCTACATCGCTTATTTGACTCACTTTTACTCTAAAATGTTCTCCATCAGAAGGTATAACAAGGCTTTCGTTATAAGACATATTAGAGATATAAGACTCTATAACTACACCCTCGTTTTCGCGTGTAATATTGAAATCAAACTTTTCTACACAGCTAGTGAGAAACACTAAGAATAGTATACCTGTTTTCTTCATTTAAAACAATTCTCTAGTCCACCACCATGGAGCAACATTAGTTGGTGTTCCTATATTATATCGAAGGCAGTTTACACATTGATCAGTTCCGTCACTGATTTCCTCACAAATCGCCTTTAAGTTATTTGAGACATTGTAAGAAAGCATGTCAACTGTAAATTCCCATCGTGTTGTTTTTTCAGCTACTACGCCGAAATATCCATTAACCGTCCAATCGCTATTAGTAGCTGTGAAGTTACTTGGAAGTCCAAATGGTGGTTGGTCAAAAAGCCCGCCCTTATTTTTTTGAGCTTCAAAATCTCTCCAAAAATTATAATATCCCTCCGACATCAATTCTTGATGAATCAAAGCCGAAAAATATTGATATACAAATTCATTCCCTTTAGTTTCTAAAAAGAAAAGTTCTTTTTGATAGCCATCTTTACCATTATCTTCTTGTAGAACAAAGTCTTTGAAATTATACCTAGAAGTAACCCAACAATACCTAACTGGTGATCTAGTGTCTGTTAATTCTGCTTTATAAAGCCAAAGCGGGTCAATACTCCATCGAAAGAACCTTGGTTCTTCTGCTGTCTCACCGCTTACATCAATTCTAACATTAACGCCTTCTTTTTCTTTTATGATTCGTTCGCCAGCTTCATATTCAAATACGCTCTTGCTAACTTCATCAAAAGACACATCTCCTAATGAATTTTTGGTATTAGGGAGCTTTTCCCAGTCAGACTCAAAATGCTGTCCTTCTACTAGACTAATTGCTAATTGATATAGGAGCTCTCGCTGAGCCCCGAATGCGTCATCTCTCAAATAATACAATCCTTTTTCATCAGGGCTTTCTTCATACTGCCAAGAGTTACCTTCTGAATCGTTTAAGACCACTTGAGCTCCACTAATTAATACATCTCTAACATTGTCTACGGTGCTCGTTTGACTTAACCTTACCTTGAAGTATCGGCCTTCAGATGGAAAATCAATTGACTCGGTATACGAAACGTCAGAAACAGAAGCCTCAATTACTATCCCTGGCGAGTCAGACGTAACATTAAAATCGTATTTCTCATTACACGAAGTCAGTATAAAAAAAAGAAATATAAAAACTATTCTCATAATACTATTCCTGTCTCCTCTCAACCAAACACTCATTATTATTCAACATATCGAAACCACATTTCATGAGTGAAAGACCTTATTATATTTTTTTATTCTTCCCACCAAAATGGAGGAGTATTTACAGCTGTCCCTAAAGTATGCGACCTGCAATCATAACATTGATCAGCGGGTAGCCTAGGGTCAAACCGAGCATTGGCAAGGCAAAAGTCATACAAATCATCTTCTATAATATAAGATAGATTTTCAGGGTCGAATGTCCAACGAACTGTACTTTCATTAACTACTCCGAAATAACCATTCACCGTCCAATTACCGTTGGTATTAGTAAAATTGGTTGATAAACCAAAAGGTGGCTGGTCAAAAAGCCCTCCTTTGTCTCCCTGTGCTTCTAAATCTTTCCAAAACTGATAATAGCCAGGACTTAATTTTTCTTGATGAATCAAAACGGAGAAATAATCATATAAACGCCAGTTTCCTTTTGTCTCTATAAAAAATAGCTCCTGCCCAAAACCGCCTTTTTTATACTTTCCTAAAACAACATTTTTTAGATATAGATTTGAAGAAACCCAACATTTTTTAATAGGACTATCTGAATCAAGTAAAGCTGCCGAATACGTCCAAAAAGGGTCAAAGGTCCATTTTACCAATTGATTTTCTTCAAAGTCCCCCTCTGGCACTTTCAATTCTAACTTTATCCCTTTTCCTACGCCTATCACCTTTTCGCCAGCTTCAAATACATACTGCTCTCTACTATCTTCTATGTATTCTAAACTACCTAGCGTGTTCTCTACTGCAGGTAATGCCTCCCAATCAGATTCAATCAACTGCCCATCTTCAAGTATTATTTGTAATTGATATTCTGCTGTACCGTTTGCATGGAATAAATCGTCTTTTAATAAGTAAATGCCATCATCTAAACCACTTTCAGTATATAAGAACTCTTGTCCTTCGCTGGTTTTAATTTTAACCGTAGCTCCATTAACCTTTTCATCTCTTTGATTGTCTACATCACTAGTCTTTGATAGTTCTACCTGAAAGTAACGTCCAACAGAAGGAAAACCCTGAGACTCATTAAATGAAACATTTGAGATAGAGCCTTCTACCACCAAACCTTCATTTAAGTTCAATACGTTGAAATCATACTTTTCCAAACAGGAAGTAAACCCAACAGCGATTACGAAAAACCAATATTTTTTCACAGCTCTTTAGTTTATAGAAAAGTTGTACGTAAGAGATGGAAACATTGACGCCAAAATAGAAGTCTTAAACGCTTGTCCAGTATTGTCAAACCATATAGCGTATGCATTTTTTCTTGACAAAAGATTAAACACAGAAAATATCAAATCACCAGAAAGTAATTTATCTTCTATATGCTTTCCATTAAAAGCAAAAGAAATATCCAATCTCATATAATCTGGCGTTCTAAACTGATTTCTTCCTGAATAATTATTAATAGACAGTAAATCATCATATGAATACTTCGAAATAGGAATTGTGATAGGTCTACCACTGTTATAAGTGATATTTGATGAGAATACTACCCTGTTAGGCATATTAACGTTCATCACCACAGATAATTGATGAGGCTGGTCAAAAGTAGAAGGGTATCTCACTCCTTCATTAATAGACTGTCCCTCAAACTCACTATTAAATGTACGCCAGCTCTTAGATAGCGTATAGGCTATCCAACCATTAAAAAGGCCACCACGCTTCTTTAAGAAAAATTCTAAACCATAAGCCTCTCCCAAGCCTTGAGCCAAACCTGCTTCATAAAAAGGATTTAATTTTAAATCAACACCATCTAGGTAGTCTAAGGAGTTAAATGTTTTATTATAAAAAGCTTCTAAAGAGGCCTCTAGTTTGTTTTCATTAAAGTTACTGAAGTAGCCTAATGAAAACTGGTTACTACGTTGAGGTTTAAGATTATTACTGCTTAGTACCCAATAGTCTATTGGTGATGGACTAATAGTAGGAGAAACCTGCTGCACAAACTGCTGAGTCCTAGAAAAAGCCATTTTAATAGATGATGACTCCTTTAAGTTATATCTTAATGAAAACCTAGGCTCAAAACCAGAAGACTGTGAAACCACATCACCTTTTGCAAAAGTTTCGCTATCAGAAACACTTGGTAGTCTTCCGTCTCTAACCTCATAATTAAGCGTATAAATTTCACCAGGACCTTGTCTTAGGAAGTGTGCATAACGCAGTCCTAAATCTACTCCTAACTTTGGAGTAATGTCTATACTGTTTTCAATATAACCAGCCAGCTCTAGTCCATATTGAAAGTTTATATCTAAAGGCTCAGATTGACTTCTTACTGAATTTGGTCTAGACTCACCTGGTAGAATTTTGTATCTATTGGCACTAAAACCAAAATCTAATCCGTATTTCTCCGATTTTAAATAATTGAAATTCAAGTTTGCTGTTAGAACATTTACTTGATTTTTATTAATAAAGCCAAAGAGTTCGTCGTCACTTAATTCTGAAGATTTATAATTACTCGAAGCCAACACTAAGTCAGACCTTAGCTTATCTGTAAATTTGTGGTTCCAGTTAGATGAAACATTCGCAGTTTCCCATGAATAGGTTTCCGAACTCCCCAGTCTAAAATCATCTGCACTTCTGTACCCAGTAAACGTTAAGATATCGTCTTCGCTAAAAGTGAAAAATAGCTTACCTGAAATATCATTAAACTTAGCTGTGGAGTTTTTCAAATCAATGTCATCATACTGATGAATTAACCAATCAGAATAAGAACTCCTTCCGCTAATTAAGAATGATGATTTTCCTTTCTCAATAGGCCCTTCCGCAGTTAATCTACTAGATACTAATCCTATACCACCTTTTACTTTAAATTTAGTTACATCACCATTTCTAGTACGTAAATCTAAAACAGAAGCTACCCTGCCACCATAACTAGAAGGCCCACAACCTTTTAAAAGCTGAATGCTCTGAATTATATCAGGATTAAACGAAGAAAAGAATCCAAACAAATGACTTGGATTAAATATCAAAGCCCCATCTTGTAGAATTAAGTTTTGACTTGTTTCACCTCCTCTAACATTATAGCCAGCACCCAAATCACCACTTGAGGTAACTCCTGGCATGGTAGTAATACTTCTTATTGGGTCTATCTCTCCTAAAAAAGTTGGAATTTGCTTAATGGTTTGAATACTCATTTTCTGAATACCTGAGCGATTATCGCTCACATTAGCATCAGCTTTAGTAGCAGTTACTCTTAACTCTTCTAAATAATTTAGCTTTGTATCTAAAGGAATATCTATAAGCGAAGACTCCCCAGATTTATGCCTTATGAATACAAGGCTTTGTTTATTAATACCTGGGTGCTTTATTTCTAATTGAAGAAAATCGTTGTAAAAGTTACTTTCGAAAACTCCAGAGCCATCTACAGCTGAACCTGTTCTAGTATCCGGGTTATAAACTACTGCATCATTTACGGCAGTATAGTCGGCCTTGTTTACCAACCTTCCTTTCACCGATGAGGCGTCTAATGGTCTGAAGTATAAATTAAGGTTGCCATCTTCGTCGTATAACTTAGATTTAAGCGAGTTTTCAAGTACCACATATAGCTGGTCTTTCACTCTCAAGCCTATAAGATTAGGAAAAGTATCTTCCACATAATCAAAGAAATGCCTTTTAACCAGAATGTTTTGAATTAGGGTATTTTTAACCCCTTCGTTTTGAAAAATAATTTCTAAACCAAACTCTTTAAACTTTTCTTCTGCTACTTGGCCTAGCGTCATTCCATTTTTTGAAGCTGGAATAAAGAAATCCTGTTTTTCTATCTGTGCAGATGCCGAAATACTCAGAGCACAAAGAAATATTAGTAGTACTTTTTTCAATACCTATATATTTATGATGAAGGTGGTTAATCAAATTCAACTATGAATTCAATTATTCATTTAACTCCATAGTTTAGAAGATCAAAGGTTTATAGTTTTTCTTTAAAAGTCTCATATCCGAAGCTCTTATGCAGCTCAAACTCCCCATTTGTCGACAAAACACCAATAGATGGCAACGCAACACCATTAAATGTGGTAGTTTTCACCATGGTGTAATGTATCATATCATCAAAAATCACTTTATCTCCAATCTTTAAAGGCTCGTCAAACGCATAGTCGCCCATAAAATCACCAGCTAAACAAGTGGTTCCACCCATTCTGTAGTTATATTTTCCGGGAAGTTCGGTCTGATATGCTCCTAAAATACGTGGTTTGTAAGGCATCTCTAAAGTGTCTGGCATATGTGCAGCAAAACTAACATCAAGAATAGCAACATTGACTCCCTGAGCATCCACAATATCTTGAACTGTTGACACCAAAACGCCTGTTTCCCAAGCTATGGCCGAACCCGGCTCCAAAATCACTTCAATATTATAGGTCTTCCTTAATCTTTCAATTTGCTTAGCTACATGCCCAATATTATAGCCAGAGCGTGTCATAAGATGACCTCCGCCCATGTTTAGCCATTTAACTTGATGCAGCAAGTCACCAAACTTCTCTTCTACATGAACAAGCGTTCTTTCTAAAACAAAAGAGTCATTCTCACACAAAGAGTGAAAATGTAATCCTTCTATGCCTTCTGGTAGTGTTTCTCCTAGAGCTTCTCTGGTAATACCTAGTCTACTCCCCACTATGCAGGGATTATACATATCTGTTTCTACCTCAGCATACTGCGGATTTATTCTCAAACCCATAGATATATGCTCTTTATTAGCGGCTACCTTATCTTTAAAACGTTCAAATTGGTTTAAGGAATTGAAAGTAATATGCGAACTATAGCTCATTAATTCGTCAAACTCATTTTCCTTATAAACTGGGGCATAGGTATGAGCCTTGCATTTCATCTCCTCAAATATGAGACGGGCCTCATTTAAACTACTAGCCGTGGCTCCGCTCAAATATTGTTTGACCAGCGGAAACATCTTGTACATAGAAAAACCTTTCAAAGCCAATATAATATGGCCGCCACTTTGCTCCTGAACAGAGCTAATTAACCTTAGGTTATCTATAAGTTTGGCTTCCTCTAAAACGTAACAAGGAGAGGGTATTGATGAAATATCCATTACAACAGTTTGTTTTTTTTACAAAAGTTGCAATTTCCCTTAGTTCAAATGCGGTTTCTGCTGTATTTTTTTGAAAACAGATGTAGAAGAAAATAAAAGCACCTGAATCATTATGGCTAGAGCTATCAAGGAAATGATTTCAAATTGCGAAGAAGATTGTTTTTGAAGCATGATAGCCTTGGTCTCTTCCCACAGTCGCTGCCCTTCTGAGGTTTGAATATTAGACAGTACAGTAAGTTTAGATAACCCTTTATGGGTAAGTGTCTTGTTGGTTTGAGCCAAGTCATTCTCTTGCAAGTTATACCCCATTTGGGAAATAGATGGTATAAGCTCCTTAAACTCCAAGAACACACGCTTTTCTAAATCAGTAAATCGGGTAGCCTCGTAATCATCTACAATGGTCATCATTTTACTATCTAAGGCCTTCAAGTGAGCCTTACTTGCATCATTTAATTCTTTTGAACTTAAACTGGTTATTATTAGCTGCTCTCTTTCATGCAGGATAGACGATAAATCAAATATAAAACTCTCCACCATCAATCTATCTTCATATATAGCCGAAAACGACGTCTGAAGCTGTGTTACACGCTTCCTGTCCATCAAATTACTCCAAAGCAATAGAGAAAGTACACCACCGAGTACTGCTGCAATCTTCACTTTACCCTTAATTCCGTATGCCCACTTTTTTAAACTCATACCAAAATCTATTTATTGAAATATTTCCATCAATTATACAATTATTCATACATAATTCCTAGCATTATTGTGAACACATGTTTTACAAAAAAAAGTGCCTCACTTTTGATGGATGAGACACTTTCAAGTTCTAGTTAATTTGAAAACTCAAAGGAATGGTATATCTAACTCTCACAGCCTTACCATTTTGAATACCTGCTTTCCACTTAGGCATTTTCTTAATGACCCTTTCGGCCTCTTCATCACAGCCAAAACCTATTCCTTTTAAAACTTTCACATCAGATATGCCACCATCCTTCTCTACAATAAATGTCACTATTACCTTGCCCTCTACCTCATTTGCAGCAGCATTGTGAGGGTATCTTAAGTTTCTCCCGAGCCATTTGTACATTTTCTTTAGTCCACCATTAAACTCAGGCATAATTTCAGACCTCAAAAACTCCTTTTCTTCTTTTGGCGGAACGGGCGGTGCTAGAGCTTTAATAGCAAGTCCTTCTTGAATTTTAGGTCCAGAATTATCAAAAGGACTAGTTGACACCTTTCCTTCTTGCTTAATTGTACTAATTACAGCTGTTTCAATTTCTTCTTCCGTAGGCAAATCCACTTCCAGAATATCTTTATTGTCTGCTACGGGTTCCACAAATTCGGGGATTACTACCTGCTTCAGTACTTCTTGCTTTACGGGAGGTTGAAATGTTTCTCCTTTTGGCAATTCTACTTTTGGCTCGAACCAATCTTCTAAATCATGTATGATGTAAGGGGTTTCATCTATAACCTTTGGCACTTTTTGTGACTTCACCACAAAAAAACTGCTAAGTGAAATAAATACGACGCCCGAAACGCCCAGAATAAAAGCTTTAGTTAGATGTGAGCTATACTTTTTGCGAAGGTCATAAGCACCGTAGGCTTTATTTTTTCCTTCAAAAAGCATGTCGTCTAGTGTTTGTAAATCTTTCTCATTTTCCATCATTGAAATTTGTTTTTGGTCAAAGAAATCCCCTGCCAGAAATTCCGGAATATTTTAAAGAAATTAACTAGTATTAGACAGGCTGCTGGCCAGCTTTCAAACTCAATGTAGAAGGATTATTTCAAGAAACAAAGCTTATAACTAAATATTTAGTTATAAGCTTTGAATTAAATAATCAGTGTCAAAATGACGTTTAATACCTATTTATCATTTCTCAAAGTTTAAAACGGCATTTTCTTCTTCCCAGAAGAATTTGCCTTTAGGCTTGTCATAATTGCCTTTTTCATTCATGGTATTAGCGTCATAAAGTCTGCCATTTACCATAGTCCAGATAACCGTATTTGAATTTCTAATATCCTCTAATGGGTTTTCATCTAAGACGATTAAATCTGCAAGCTTTCCTTTTTCTAAAGAACCTATTTCATCTTCCATGCCTAACAAAAGAGCACCATTAGTAGTGGCCGTTTTTAAAGCTTCCATGTTATTCATGCCACCTTGAGACAGCATCCATAACTCCCAATGAACGCCGAGTCCTTGACGCTGGCCATGAGCACCAAGATTTACTCTTACACCAGCATCACTCAGTTTTTTAGCACTTTTAGAAACTTTGATATAGCCGTTTTCATATTCCTCCATGGGTACCATGGTTCTATGTCGGGTCCTAGCGTCTATTATATCTCTAGGTGTAAAGGTCAACAGCTTCTTATCTTCCCAAACATTACTGTTTTGATACCAATAATACTCCCCATTTATTGCCCCATAATTTACTATTAAAGTAGGTGTATAAGAGGTCTTACTAGCTCCCCAAAGCTGAATAACATCTTTATAAAGTGGGGCTACAGGAATATTATGCTCAATACTAGAGTGCCCATCTAGAATCATAGTTAAATTATGATATAAAGTAGAACCACCTTCAGGCACCACACCCACTTTTAAATCATGAGCAGCCTTAATGACTTGCTGACGTTGATTTCTGCGAGGTTGGTTATAACTTTTAACGGTAAATGCTCCATAAGCCTTAGTTCTATAAACTGCCGATTTGGCGTCTTCATAATCATTAATATTAGCCTTAAAAAGAGCATCTGCTCCATACAAGATGGTTCCCGTGGTGAAGATTCTAGGGCCTACCATTGTACCCGTTTTAACCATTTCAGACTGAGAAAAAGCCAATTCAGATGTGGATGACGGGTCGTGCGTTGTTGTAACGCCATAAGCCAAATTAGCATAATACTCCCAATGCTTTTGAGGGTTAAGCCCCGTTCCAAATTGCCCAAGGTGAGCATGTGAATCAATAAAACCTGGCATGATGGTTTTGCCGGAGGCATCAATAACTTTAGCATCTTTAGGAATTGAAACGCGTCCTACTCCCAGTATTTTATTACCCTCAATAAGCACCGTTCCACTCTCAATAACTTTGTCATTTTTCATGGTGATGATACGGGCATTGGTAAAAGCTATTTTGCCTTCAGGTTTATCAGCTTTTAGCACTAGGTCTATTTTTAAACCTACAGAATCAAGACCAGCAATAGAATCTGGAGCACCTGGCAAAAAGGCAAAACGTTGATTAATCTCTTTACTAAAATATTGCTCACCCAGTGTCCAATGCAATTTCTTACTATCTCCTGACCAGTGAATATTATCGCCTGCATCTTTTGCCACCTGAGCTATCGGCAAACTCTTGGAGTTATTATCAATTTCAATCAATTGACCTGTTTTAGGAATAGCTGCAATATAAATTTTGAAATAATTAGTAAAAGCTACCCATTTATCATCTGGACTTGGTACCAGCCTTTGAGAATACTTTGATTTAATAAGTTCTTTCTTGTCTCCTCCTGCTAAATTGACAGAACATAGGGTTTTGGTTAAGCCACCTTCTTGATAATAAACCCTCTTTCCATCTTGTGTAAAAATTGGATATTCCCCACCTTCTACTATTCGTTCTGTCTTCTTAGTATTCGTATTTAAAAGGTATATCCCTGGGTTCTTGGTGTATTCATAGCCCAACTCTCTATTGGAACCTTCCTTTTTAAAAACTATAAGATTTTCATCTCTTGGCGAAAAAGTGGGCGTTCTATAAATCCCCTTTTCAGTGCTTAATTTTTGAGGCTGAGCGTTAGACTTAGTTAAATCCAAAAGCTGGATAGCTCCCATATTTTCATCATTCCAAGTAACAAAAAGCACCTTAGAACCATCTTTTGAAAAAGAAGGGTCAAACTCTAAATCTCCGCCATTTGTCAGTCTAGTAGGTTTACCATCTGGCAATGGCTTTTTCCATAAATAGCCAGCAGCATTAAACACCAAAAGTTCACCATTTGGAGAAGTCACTGCATGGCGAATTGCTTTAGCCGTAAACTGGTCTGGTGCAGCCTCATTCCTAAATCTAAGAGCATCGACAATTTTATGGTTCGCTGTAGCTTTGAAAGGTATAATAGTAGATTCGCCTGAGCTAACTTCAACTTTTCTAATCTTACCTTGTGCCCATACTATGATATGTTTATCGTCTGGTGTCCAATTGAAACCCGTGAAGGCACCAAAAACAGCCCAAGTTTCCTGTTGGTCTTGACTTAGTTGACTGTAAATAGGCCACTTCTTTCCTGATTTTAGGTCATGCAGATACAATACCGACTTCTCTCTAATTCGTTTCACAAAAGCCATCAACTCACCATTATGAGAAATCACAGGACGAATAGCTCCGCCAGAACCACCTGTTACCGTCTCCGTTTTTCCATCTTCTAAGCTATATCTCTTAATGACATATATTTGACTGTTTGGGTCTTTGTTATATTGAAAACTTCCGCCTGGGTACATGTCTTCGCTAAAGTAAACATGCTTCCCGTCAGGTGAGAGCCAAGGTTCTCCCACATCTTGTTGGTCGTTTTTTCTTTTGGTCAATTGAATGCCTTTACCTCCAGAAGTGTGATACATCCAAATCTCCCCCGCCCCTAAAGAACGCCTAGACGTAAAATGCTTTTTACAAATGATGTACTCGCCATCCAAGCTCCAAACGGCATTATTCACCAATCTAAAATCTTCTTTGGTGATTTGTGTAGCGTCAGAACCGTCCGTGTTCATCATCCAAATATTATCTGCCCCACCTCTATCACTAGTGAAACTTATCTTCTTTCCGTCTGGGCTAAATCTAGGCTGCACCTCAAAAGCATGTCCGCCACTAATTAATTTTGCATCGCCACCTGAAATCGGCATGACGTAAATATCTCCAAGTAAATCAAAAACAATTTGTTTTCCGTCTGGACTCACGTCCAAATTCATCCAAGTGCCTTCGTCTGTTTCTATTTTAAGTTCAGAATATGGGAGTGCTGGCTCGCTGATATCCCATTTAGGTTTTTCTTGTGCAGTTGCCACCAAAGCGGCACAAAATAAAAGAAGGATGAGTAGTTTGTTTATCATAGCTCTTGATTTAAGGTTGATTTTGTTGTTCAAAATTAGCTTTTAAATGCGAGTTTCGTTTGATATCGTGAAACAAAAGAGCAGGCAGTAGTCGTGTGTCAGTTCGAGCGTAGCCGAGAACAGTCTCACATATCCCTATCCTCTATTACAAATCCTGCCAGCCTTTAGAAAAGGAGAACAGTTCTACATACTCCCATGTACTATAACAAGTCCTCGCCTTCGCTCGGACTGACAGTTGTTAAATCATCGAAACTAATCCGCTCCGTATAAGTAAACAATTTCAGTTCTTTAAAACGAAAAAATGACGCCCCCTTACGGAAGCGTCATTTTTAAATTCAAAATAAACCACTATGGACTGAAAGTCCATAGTTTTGAGTCCAGACTGAAAGTCTGCCTATTCGACGATAAAATTAGTATTATTACTCTCATTTGGATTTCTATGATGATCCAAATACTCGTTAACCATTTCATCGGTAATATTTCCAGTACTCCAACAACCAAAGCCTATTGCCCAGAAATGGCGACCCCAGTAACGCTTCTTCAATTCAGGAAACTCCATTTGCAACTTCCTCGATGAACGTCCTTTTAGCAGTTTAACCAATTGACTTATCGACTGAGAGGGACGGTATTCCAGGTGCATGTGTACATGATCTTTTGAAACGACTCCCTTCAATATTTGAACTCCTTCTGCCTCACAAATCTGTATCAACAAGGTACGACAACGAAGCTTGATATCCCCACTTAGAACTGCATGGCGATATTTTGTTGACCACACTATGTGAACTGTAAGTCTGGAAATACTATGCCCGTTTGATCTTTGAAAATCCATATACCAAAATAGCACATTTTTAGAAGCTGAAAGCGAAATGCAATAAATTGCATAGTTTTAACTATTTCTGAGACCAATAAATCGTTTGAATTAATACGTATGAGGTAACTCAATATCTACCTTCTCATTCCATGGTAAACCATGAATGTTTAATTTTTCCATAAATGGATCTGGGTTTAGTTCTTCGCAGTTATAAACACCTGGCTTCATCCAATCTTCATTGGTCAGCATTAGCATGGCACCTATCATAGCCGGCACACCTGTGGTATAAGAAACCGCCTGCGAACGCACTTCTTTGTAAGCCAAAGCGTGGTCGCTATTATTCCAGATATAATATGTTCTGTCTTTGCCATCTTTGATTCCTTTAATTTGACAACCAATTGACGTTTGACCCGTATAATTTTCTCCTAAAGACTCTGGTGGCGGCAGTACCGCTTTCAAGAATTCTAAAGGCACTATTTGCTGGCCTTGGAAATTGATTGGAGCTATGCTCGTCATTCCTATATTTTCTAAAACCTGTAAGTGCGTAATATAAGCTTGACCAAAAGTCATCCAGAAACGTGCTCTCTTAAGCGTTGGGAAGTTCTTTACTAAAGACTCCAATTCTTCATGATAAAGCACGTAAGACTCCTTCTCTCCAATATTCGGATAATCTATTGGCTTGTGAATACTTAAAGCTTCTATTTCTTTCCACTCGCCATTTTCCCAATATCTTCCTGGCTGCGTAATCTCTCTGATGTTTATCTCAGGATTAAAGTTGGTAGCAAAAGCTTTTCCGTGGTCACCTGCATTACAGTCGATAATATCTAGGTAATGCATTTCGTCAAAGTAATGTTTATTGGCATAAGCCGTAAACACCTGTGTAACACCTGGGTCAAAACCGCAACCTAGAAGTGCCATCAATCCCGCTTCTTTAAAACGCTCTTGGTATGCCCACTGCCAGCTGTATTCAAATTTGGCTACATCTTTAGGTTCATAATTGGCTGTATCGATATAATGTACACCTGTTTCTAGACAAGCATCCATGATAGTTAAATCTTGATATGGCAATGCCACGTTGATAACCATTTTAGGACCAAATGACTTTATTAAAGCCACTAAGTCAGGAACATTATCGGCATCGACACCGGCTGTAGAAATTTCTACGTCATGCATTTCCTTGATATCTGTCGCTATTTTATCGCACTTAGATTTAGTACGACTCGCCAACATAATATCTGTAAAAACAGAATTGTTCATGGCACATTTATGAGCAACTACCGTTCCTACACCTCCTGCACCAATGATGATTACTTTTGACATGTTTGGTTTATTGTTTGTCTATTATTTTAGCTTTTATTAATGAGCCGGATGTCAGATTTTCACCTCAACTCTAATTCTTCACAAAGAAAAAGGAATTTTGGGAATGTTTACATTCTTGGAAATTAAAATTGTGCATTCTACTTATTATTATGCAAACCGTGTTTTTAAAGTTAGCTTATCTAAACAAAGGATCTATTACTATGCGAGGTAATGGAGCATTTTACAAACTCCTATCTATATTACCTCTGACCCAACAGATCTTCGAAAAATTAATTTCGAAGTGTTCAATTCATTCTTTTTAGACTATTCCCAATCTATTTCAATCTATTCTTCCCTCAACCTTTGCTCTTGCCCCGTTTGATTTTCTAAGTCTAGAGGTCACTCCAATGTATCCGTTCAATTACATCTCCGACCCTAGATATACGGAACTGTTCTAAGTTTCCTCTAATTTATTAGGCATAAAAAAAAACACTTTACGTATTGAGGTTTACTAAAAAGGGTGTCGGGACGCGTAGTCCGTCTACCTACCCAGACGAGACCAACTATTCATGCATAAAAAAACCCCAACACGTTACGTATTGAGGTTTAATAAAAATGCGGCGTCTACCTACTCTCCCAGGTTTGATCCAAGTACCATCGGCGGTTCGGGGCTTAACTTCTCTGTTCGGAATGGGAAGAGGTGGACACCCGTCCTATAAACACCATCAAATCTTCAGGTTCATCACTGAACCAATTTCTTTTGATGAATTTAGTTCATATCTAAATCAACAAACTGACATTAACGATTTTACTTCTGCCTTCGACTTTAAGCCTTTCGCAATTAAAATCATTGAGATGAAGAAAGACTGAGTAGAATAAATTATATAAAAAAGAGAACTTATCGGTTCATTAGTACTACTCGGCTACATACATTGCTGCACTTACACCTATAGCCTATCTACGTCGTAATCTCCAACGTTCCTCTATGGAAGTCTCATCTTGAGGTGGGTTTCACACTTAGATGCTTTCAGTGTTTATCCCGTCCATACGTAGCTACTCTGCCGTGCCCTTGGCAAGACAACAGATACACCAGCGGTATGTCCAATTCGGTCCTCTCGTACTAAAATCAGAGCCTCTCAAACTTCCTACGCCCACCACAGATAGGGACCGAACTGTCTCACGACGTTCTGAACCCAGCTCGCGTGCCACTTTAATGGGCGAACAGCCCAACCCTTGGGACCTTCTCCAGCCCCAGGATGTGACGAGCCGACATCGAGGTGCCAAACCTCCCCGTCGATATGAGCTCTTGGGGGAGATCAGCCTGTTATCCCCGGAGTACCTTTTATCCTTTGAGCGATGGCCCTTCCATACAGAACCACCGGATCACTATATCCGTCTTTCGACCCAGATCGACTTGTAGGTCTCTCTGTCAAGCTCCCTTTTGCTATTGCACTCAACGCACGGTTACCAACCGTACTGAGGGAACCTTTGAAAGCCTCCGTTACTCTTTTGGAGGCGACCACCCCAGTCAAACTACCCACCAAGCAATGTCCTCCCTCTGGGAGTTAGGAAACAGATAAATAAAGGGTGGTATTTCAACAACGACTAAACTACGCCTAGCGACGCAGCATCAAAGTCTCCCACCTATCCTACACATTATTTACCCAGTCCCAATGCTAAGCTATAGTAAAGGTTCACGGGGTCTTTCCGTCCCGTGGCGGGTAGACGGCATCTTCACCGTCACTACAATTTCGCCGAGCTCACGGCTGAGACAGTGCCCAGATCGTTACACCATTCGTGCAGGTCGGAACTTACCCGACAAGGAATTTCGCTACCTTAGGACCGTTATAGTTACGGCCGCCGTTTACTGGGGCTTCAATTCAGACCTTCGCATTGCTGCTAAGCCCCCCTTTTAACCTTCCAGCACCGGGCAGGTGTCAGGCCATATACGTCGACATTAATCTTCGCATAGCCATGTGTTTTTGCTAAACAGTCGCCTGGGCCATTTCTCTGCGGCCTCCATTTTATTATGGAGGCTCCCCTTATCCCGAAGTTACAGGGTTAATTTGCCTAATTCCTTAGCCGTGAATCACTCGAGCACCTTAGGCTTCTCGCCTCGACTACCTGTGTCGGTTTGCGGTACGGTCTGTTATAAACTAGAGCTTAACGGCTTTTCTTGGAACCTTGTCCCCCTACTCGGTTCTGCCTAAGCGTCCCCTCTACGCACTATTCCGTCAGTACGTGCAAAGCTTCAAAATCCGTCCCCGTGTCGCATTTATAACAGGTTCAGTAATATTAAACTGATTCCCATCGGCTTCTGCTCTCGCATTATCCTTAGGATCCGACTAACCCTCCGTTGATTAGCATAGCGGAGGAAACCTTAGTCTTTCGGTGTGCATGTTTCTCACATGCATTATCGCTACTTATTCCTACATTTGCTTTTCTGTACGCTCCAGCATCCATTACCAGACACATTCACTGCATACAGAATGCTCCCCTACCACTTGTAATAAAAATTACAAATTCTAAGCTTCGGTACTATACTTTATGCCCGTTTATTATCGATGCCCGCCCCGCTCGACCAGTGAGCTGTTACGCACTCTTTAAATGATTGCTGCTTCCAAGCAAACATCCTGGCTGTCTCTGCAGTCAGACTTCCTTAGTTCAACTTAGTATAGATTTAGAGACCTTAGCTGTAGATCTGGGTTCTTTCCCTCTTGGACTCGGACCTTAGCACCCGAGCCCTCACTGCCGGTTATATCTTATCGCATTCGGAGTTCATCTGAATTTGGTAGGATGTGACTCCCCCGCATCCAATTGGTAGCTCTACCTCGACAAGACTCAACACCGACGCTGTTCCTAAAAACATTTCGGGGAGTACGAGCTATTTCCTAGTTTGATTAGCCTTTCACCCCTACCCACAGTTCATCCAAACACTTTTCAACGTATACTGGTTCGGTCCTCCATTCCGTGTTACCGGAACTTCAACCTGACCATGGGTAGATCACTAGGTTTCGCGTCTACAGCATGCGACTAAACGCACTGTTAATACTCGCTTTCGCTTCGGCTTCGGTACTTCATACCTTAACCTTGCCACATACCGTAACTCGTAGGATCATTATGCAAAAGGCACGCCGTCACTTCATAAAGAAGCTCCGACCGCTTGTAAGCGTACGGTTTCAGGTTCTATTTCACCCGGGTATTCCCCGTGCTTTTCATCTTTCCTTCACAGTACTAGTTCGCTATCGGTGTCTCAGGAGTATTTAGCCTTAGCTGATGGTGCAGCTGAATTCAGAGGGGGTTTCACCGGCCCCCACCTACTCAGGATACTGCTCGTCCGACTTCTCTTACCTTTACGCGGCTCTCACGCTCTACGGCTCACTTTCCCAAGTGATTCAAGTTTAAAAATCTTCCTAAATGCAGTCCTATAACCCCGACATTGCCGTAACAATCTCGGTTTGGGCTTCTCCGCGTTCGCTCGCCACTACTTGCGGAATCACTGTTGTTTTCTTCTCCTATGGGTACTTAGATGTTTCAGTTCCCCACGTTCGCCTTCTATTAGATAGAATTTCCTAACTTCATTAGGAAGGGTTGCCCCATTCGGAAATCTACGGATCAATACAGATGTGCTGTTCCCCGTAGCTTATCGCAGCTTATCACGTCCTTCATCGCCTCTGAGACCCTAGACATCCCCCATACGCTCTTACATAGTTCTCTTAAATAATTCTTTCTTCTCAGTCTTTCTCATCATGTCAATGAACTCTTTCTTAACTACTTACCGTCTTATACGTCCTGGAAGGGACATTAGAACTTCATTAAGTCTGAAGTATAGCTACTTAACGCTATACCTTATTAATTTTTTATAGGCAATCATGCCTCGTGGAGAATATCGGAGTCGAACCGATGACCCCCTGCTTGCAAAGCAGGTGCTCTAGCCAGCTGAGCTAATCCCCCTCATTCGCTTAGACCTAAGTCCTCGCTAATTAAAGTGGGCCTGCGTGGACTCGAACCACGGACCTTTACATTATCAGTGTAACGCTCTAACCACCTGAGCTACAGGCCCGTTTTGAGCCCGCCACCTCTTAGGTCGCTCACTCAATTCTCTCTTTAATGTCAACCTATTGAATATATATATAGACGAAACCTCTTTCTATCTCGCGATAGGTACTCATATCTCTATAAGTAGTCATACAACCATTGCTGATTGTACTTTGTCGTTGAACTTTCTTCTTTGTTTATTTCACTCATCATAAATGATGAGCTATCTCTAAAAAGGAGGTGTTCCAGCCACACCTTCCGGTACGGCTACCTTGTTACGACTTAGCCCTAGTTACTGATTCTACCCTAACGAAGTCTTTAACCTTCCGCTTCAGGTATACCCAACTTCCATGGCTTGACGGGCGGTGTGTACAAGGTCCGGGAACGTATTCACCGCATCATGGCTGATATGCGATTACTAGCGATTCCAGCTTCATAGGGTCGAGTTGCAGACCCCAATCCGAACTGTGATTGGCTTTTTGTGATTGGCTGACTATTGCTAGCTCGCTACACTCTGTACCAACCATTGTAGCACGTGTGTCGCCCTAGGCGTAAGGGCCATGATGACCTGACGTCGTCCCCTCCTTCCTCTCTACTTGCGTAGGCAGTCTTAACTGAGTCCCCATCCGAAATGCTGGCAACAGTTAATAGGGGTTGCGTTCGTTGCGGGACTTAACCCAACACCTCACGGCACGAACTGACGACGGCCATGCAGCACCTTGTTTCGCGTCATTGCTGACTTATCCATCTCTGGATAATTCGCTCACATTAGAGCCTAGGTAAGGTTCCTCGCGTATCATCGAATTAAACCACATGCTCCACCGCTTGTGCGGACCCCCGTCAATTCCTTTGAGTTTCACCGTTGCCGGCGTACTCCCCAGGTGGATTACTTATCGGTTTCCCTTGGTCACTGAATGTATATCTCCAACAACTAGTAATCATCGTTTACGGCGTGGACTACCAGGGTATCTAATCCTGTTCGCTCCCCACGCTTTCGTGCATCAGCGTCAGTGTATCTACAGCAAGCTGCCTTCGCAATAGGTGTTCCTTCTGGTATCTATGCATTTCACCGCTACACCAGAAATTCCGCCTGCCTCCTGATAACTCAAGCTCTTCAGTTTCGATGGCATGTAAAACAGTTGAGCTGCTACCTTTAACCACCGACTTAAAAAGCCGCCTACGCACCCTTTAAACCCAATAAATCCGGATAACGCTCGCCACCTACGTATTACCGCGGCTGCTGGCACGTAGTTAGCCGTGGCTTATTCCTATGGTACCGTCAATGCCTCTCGCAAGAGTCTTTTCTTCCCATATAAAAGCAGTTTACAACCCAGAGGGCAGTCTTCCTGCACGCGGCATGGCTGGTTCAGACTCTCGTCCATTGACCAATATTCCCTACTGCTGCCTCCCGTAGGAGTCTGGTCCGTATCTCAGTACCAGTGTGGGGGTTACTCCTCTCAGAGCCCCTAAAGATCGTAGCCTAGGTGAGCCGTTACCTCGCCTACTAGCTAATCTTACGCATGCCCATCTCTATCCAATAAATCTTTCAAGACCAAATGATGCCATTCAATCTATTATGCGGTATTAATCCAAATTTCTCTGGGCTATTCCCCTGATAAAGGTAGGTTGCATACGCGTTACGCACCCGTTCGCCGGTCTCAATGAATACAAGTACTCATCTACCCCTCGACTTGCATGTATTAAGCCTGCCGCTAGCGTTCATCCTGAGCCAGGATCAAACTCTCCATAGTAAATTACTATTTTTGAAAAAGTCCGTGACTCAAGGTCCGTCTATATATATATCAATAAGTTAATGAACTTTATCCTGCTAATTCCTAAGAATTTCGCAAGCTTGTGAAGCTAATTACGCTCCTTCTTTTTCCGTTTCCAAATTCGTTTCCTTCGTAACGGGCTGCAAAGATGTAAGCTTTATTTTTAACCACCAAAAGAAATTAAATATTTTTTTTTCTAATCCTTTCAGCCAAACAAAACCCCTTCGCAATGAACTTCTCCGCCTCTCTAACTCTGAAAATTAATCAGTTGTGAAATCATATAAAACCTCACTCCCTCTATCTTAATTCCTTCGTTTTCCTAACGGGCTGCAAAGATGAAAGCTTTATTTTTAATCACCAAAAAGAAATGAATATTTATTTCCCCCTACTCTCAAAAACAAAACCCAACTAACAATGAACTTCTCCCCTTCCTCTGTAACGGGAGTGCAAAGGTAAAACAAAATTCCTTAATCGCAACCTTTAATAAACAACCAATTCTTACATCTTTACTTAACATCCTTGAAATCAAGCACAACCTCTTCCAACTAATTTTAACGTTTATAATTCTTCTTCAAATCGTTATATTAATCCTCTCGGTTATAATTAGGAAGATGGCTATCTTCTCCCTAACTCCCCTCCTTTCTCCAAACTAAATAAACAATTTCCACCTCTTAATCATTCAGAAACCACAATAGCGTTTATATAGGTATCCTTAAAAATTATTTAAAATAACCACCCCTTCTCAACACCTACCTCTTTAGTGGATACCCAAACCTTAGGTTCGCTCTTTACAAAACAGATTTACCTTGTCACGATATGCCTATCGCACTTTTAATACTACTTTCTCAAATTCTTCATAAATCAAAACTTACACTATTATAATGTAAGAACATACTGCCTCAAGAGCAAAACCTGAGAGATGAGTTTTTTAGCATAAATTTGACAAAGTCTATATAATGAGGAATTCAACATTTCCGACTTCTCTAAATCTAGACCTAAAAGGATTCATCTTGCCACACTGCGACGCCTCGCTTGGAAGATTCGGCTAAAGCATTGGTACTTCTATTATCAAAACAGTAAAATATTTCTTAAGTAATGTTCAAATGTCTGCCAATAGAGTTAAATAATTTGAAACCTGCCTTACTTCTTCATGCTATTTGGCTAATCTAGCCCAGCCATATACTTGGTAACTGGTCTTGTCGTATATTTCAGCGAGTTTGATGCCCTAGCCAAATGCTTTTCAATATCGGGATAGCATTCAAATAATAGAGCAACTCTTTCGACTTAAGACTTAAACCAGTTTACTGGTTATTTTATACAGTAATATCTGCTTCTTACCAAAAACGACTTTAGCATATCATCATTACTAAGTATCTCGGGCTTGTAAGAGAGTCTCTTTGCTCTTGGAAGTTCGACAACATTATTATCTTTAATCTCTTTGTCTAGAGTTTCTCGTTGGTCTTTAATTCTAATTTCTGGCACGGCCACCCCTTACTAATTCTTGTAATAGGACCTGTAGGTAACTCGTTTTACCAAGGAAATGATTTATTGCTAGCCAATTCCACTTTAGGAACCATGTCAAGGGTTACTTCTTCGACTCTCTTACAATTAGATACTAGTACTTAGCCTAAGACTGTCATGATACCAGTCGCTTTAGTACCTAACTATAGTGGTAACAATACTCTTTTTTGCCTTTCGCTTCTTTGTTGGTAAGAATAGTATAAAGTTCTCCATCTGAAAGGCTAGTTTCATCTATTGATAGATATTCTCCCATATTTTGTGGGTAAACTAGCCATTCTTTGGCTCTTCGTTTCTGCTTCCAGTTCTTGAAATTGCTTAGATGATTCTTATACTGCCGCTGTAGTTTCTTCCCATTTAATCCGAAGAATTTGCCAACAGTTTCCACATCAATAGCTTGTGTATCTATTGAATTCTTTTAAAAAAGCAGCAAACTCTGTTGTCATTCGAGACTGGGCGTCCCCGTCCACCGTGCTACTAGCTACCAGTTACATTCTTGTTACTCTCTAAATCCTTCCATTTACGACGTTTGACATGAAGGAATACCTTGTAATTACGAATCGGAAAGTCTTGGATAGTTATTTCATCAAAGAAGACTTTTGAATGCAGTTTTAGATGCGATAGCTCTTTTGGCACATCTCCTTTTTCTTCCAGATATATTCGTAGAATCTCTGACTTCTTATACTTATTGAATTTTATTAAGTTGAAATTATCAACCAATATTTCTGGCAACAAAAGCCTTACTAATTCTTCCAATTCTTGACTTCTTAAGTTTTCTCAAAATTCAGAATTTAACGACAATCCCCCAACTTTTGCTCTTGCCCCCCATTTGTTCCTAAAAACAAAATATTAAACAAAAAAAAACCGACTCATTTCTGAATCGGTTTTTGAAGAGCCTCTTATCGGGATCGAACCAATGACCTACTGATTACAAGTCAGTTGCTCTACCAGCTGAGCTAAAGAGGCCTCTGTTTTTAAGGGAAGTTTAAAGAAAGAATCTTTGTGTTTCCGTTAAAGTGATGCAAAAGTAATATTGACATTTTTAACTTGCAAGCTTTCCGCAAAAAAAAAACATCTTTTTCTTTCACTTTTTTTCCTCTTAAGATACCTCTCTTATTAGGTTGAGCTTTTCTTTTATTTTACTAGCTTCATTTTCAGCCTTTTCTATCTTCTTTTGATATTCAGCCTTGATTTTCTCTGCTCCTTTAGACCTACCAAAAAATTCGATATTTGTTTTTAATTGAGTCACCTCATCCTCAAAAGTTCTTAGCTTTCTTACTAGATCGTTTTCTTGACGCTCTAATGCACGTGGGTTGCCACCAGTTTTCAGCGTAACCTCCACTTCGTTTTTAAGCATCAGCTTATCCTTCTCATCTTTGTCTATATCTGAAGAGCTAAGCACATAGGCGTTTATAGCCTCCACAAATCGCTTCTGAATGGCGTCCATGCTTTTTCTAGGCACAAAGCCCAAATCACCATATTGCTTCTTATAAGCCGCAAGTTTGGTAAGGTCTGTCTTTTTGTCTTTAATCTCGCCTTCTATCACTGCACATAGCTCCTCTTTTGCTTTAAGGTTAGCCACGTACTCTTTCTCTTTCTCGCTGCCTTCAGCTCTTTTTAAATCGAAGAAAGCATCACAAGCTTTTTTGAAACGCTTATAAATAGAATCTTTAAATTTCTGAGGTACATGACCGTAATTCTTCCACTCTTTTTGAAGGTTAATTACTGTATTAGTATTATCTGCAGAAACGTCACCAGCCTCTACTAAAGCCTCCACTTGCTTACATAAACCTTCTTTAGCATCTAAGTTTACTTTACGCTCCACTTCTAACTTATTAAAGAAAGCAGATTTCGCTTTAAAGAAATCTTTCAATAGTTTCCAGAAAAGCTTACTAGTATCTCTAGCTTTATCTCTTGGCATGGGTCCCTTTAATTTGGTCCATTGCTCTTGAATCTCTTGAACTTCTTTTGTCTTTGCGTTCCAGTCGTTTATTCTATCACTATCAAAATTGGCATAAGGTTTTAATTTTTCAACCAAAGAAGACTTGGCCGCAAACACCTCACCCATTAGTTGTTCGTTTTCCTCATTCTGCCCTCTTCTTTTATCATAAATGATATCAAAAGCAGCTTTCATACGCTCCCAAAGAACCTCTTGTTCTTTTCTTGGACCAGGACCAGTTTGCTTATACTCATTAAGGTATTCATTCGCCTTTTTAAGTAAACTACTAGTTAGCTCTTGGTCTTTAAGACTGGCAGCTATCTCCTCTATTTTAATCACAAATTCCTCTCTTATTTCAAGATTCTTTTTGCGGTCAAGTTCTTTCAACTCATTTTGAATACTTCTGATATCAAAATATCTATCAAGCAAAGCATTATAAGCCGACCATAAACTTCCATTATGTGGTGAGTTTACATTACCAGCATCACGCCATGCATTTTGAACAGCCTTAAAAGCTTCCCAGTTTTCCTTTGAACCGCCTTTTTCTTCCTCGTCTACTACCTCTCTTAATTTCTGAAGAAGGTTAGTTTTCCTTTCGAAATAGTCTTCTTTTAAAGCATCAAGATTTCTAAAAAATGCATTTTTAGAATCTCTAATTTGAATCATTAATGACTCAAATCTTATATCGTAATTATCATTCTTAAAAGCGAAACCTTCATCATTACCATTGCTAGCTACATACGCAGCTTTAGCCTCATCTACCTCCGTACCATGAATTTCGTCATAAGCCGCTCTTATTTCTTTATAAACGGAGTCAACATTTCTAACATCATTTACATTGACCGAACTTTTAGAAATAGCATCTAGCATTTTTTCAGCCAAATCCACAAAATCCTTTTTGTCAAACTTGTCAACATCGATATCGTCAGAACTGAAATGCTCAGCTTCATCGTCTTCTATTTCTTCAATATCTTCCTCGGATGCTTTAGGGCTCTCCGCACGGCTTGACACTTCAGCTACTGTTTCCGCTACTTCAGAAACTACTGGAGTTTCTTCCACTACCACCACCGGCTCAGTTACTACTTCTGGTTCTTGTACTATTTCAGGCTCTGGCACTACTTCTGCAGAAACCTCTTCTACCACTTTCTCTTCAGGTGTAGTTTCTAATCCTTTGTTTTCTACTTCTTCCCCAGCGTTCTCTTCTTTCGTATTCATATCTTTTTTGTTTTCATCCGAAAAATCTTTCTCGGCACTTCCGTTATCTAAAGGAGTGTTGTTGTCAGACATCATGTTTTAAGGTAAAATGATTCTATATATTTGCGACTGCAATTTATTAATAATACACCAATAAGAAGAAAATGGTTGGAAAGTCGACTAAACAGAATAATCTATCGGGCTTACGCGTAAATTACAATAGAGACGAGCTTTTGGAGCAAAACATTGGCTCTGAGCCCTTTTCGCTCTTCTCTGACTGGATGGAAGCGGCCAAATCAGGCGAAATTAAGGAACCCAACGCCATGGTTCTGTCGACCATTCGTGATGAAAAACCTACCGCAAGGGTGGTTCTACTCAAAGGTTTTGACGAAAATGGCTTCGTTTTTTTTACAAATTATCAAAGTCACAAGGGAATTGAACTAGAAAAGAACCCAAATGCAGCCATGACTTTTTTCTGGGATGCTCTGCAGCGTCAGGTAAGAATTGAAGGTATTATTGAAAAAGTTTCAGAAGAAGAGTCTGACGAATATTACCATTCTAGACCAATACTTAGTCAAATAGGTGCTTGGGTAAGTAATCAAAGTACCGTCATAAAAGACCGAACTGTTCTAGAAGAAAAAAATGCACAATTAGAAGAAAAATACAAAAATGTAAACCCTATACCAAGGCCTCCTCATTGGGGTGGCTATAGACTAAAGCCTACTGAAATTGAATTTTGGCAAGGCCGTCAAAACAGGCTACATGACCGCATTTTATTTAGCAAAAAAGAGAACAGCTGGCAAACTGACAGACTAAGTCCTTGATTTAAGACCGTCTTATATTATCTAGTATTACAGCTGTAGCTACACCTGCATTTAATGATTCTGCTTCCCCGAAAGCTGGAATAGTAATTTTGTTACTTACAGTTTTCTCTAATTCGGCTGAAATACCGTGCGATTCAGAGCCCATTAATAATACACCACTTTCAGGAAAACTTAGTTGATGAATATTTTGACCGTTAAGGTAAGCTCCATAAACAGGTAAATTGAGCTCCGCCAAATACTCCGAAAGGTTGGTGTAAAAACAATGAACTCTGCCAAATGACCCCATAGTAGAACTAATCACTTTTGGATTATAAAGCTCCACAGTGTTTTCAGAGCAAATAATCTTATTAATTCCATACCAATCTGCTATTCTTATAATAGTACCCAAATTCCCAGGGTCACGTATTTCATCCAAAGCTAATACCCAATCATTCTTGATAATAGGCTTTAAATTCGGCTTACAAGCCACCACAGCTACCCCATAATTATTACTTCTAAAGGAGGAAACCTTCTCTATATCCTTTTCAGAGCAGAAGTTTATTTCGGCATTGGCTATACGTAGGTCGCTTCCTTTTTCTGTCAGGTATACCTCTTTTACATCAAAGTCAGACTTTGCCAGCTCTTCCAAAGACTTTTGACCCTCCACTATAAAATGACCGAATTGCTGTCGGTATTTTTTAATATGTAGCGATTGAATGTATTTTTGCTTTTGTTTACTTAGTCCATTCACTTTTCTGAGCGGTAGTTCGTTCTAAACCTAAATTAATAAAGTCCTCCCCGATTGTTAAAAGAGTCGGCATTCGAAAGGTATTGAAAACATTTTTTAAATTCATATTGCTCACACTCTTTTCTAGCTTTTTGCTGTCCTGCAGCCATAAAGTTCAGCTTAAAGAGAATGAAGTTTTGCTGGGAGAGCAAGATTTCAAAGGTAACACCAAGGTACATAGCGAAGAGTTAGCCACACTAATTCCACTTAACCAAAGACCTAATAATAAACCGCTTAATATTCCTTGGATACAGTTTACACCAAGAGTTTGGTTCTATAATTTTGGCTTAAATCAGTTTAAGCCTGTCAAGCAAAAGCAAAAACTTGAAAAATATCAGCGTCAATTAAAAAGTTACCCTGAAGAGTTCACTGCCGACGCCAAAACTGAACGAATAAAACAACGCTTCAGAAGAAAAATAAGAAAGACAGAGGAAAACCTTGCTTCTGAAAACTCTTGGCTTTGGAGAAATATTGGTGAGCCACAAGCTGTAACAAGCAGCTCAAAAGCGGAAAACACTTCAAAGATTTTAGAAAAGTACTTAAAAGACCGTGGTTATAAAGATGCTGAAGTGTCTTACGCCATGGACAAGCCGCTAGGAACTGACATGACAAAGCTAACTTACCAAGTTAAAGAAGGTAAAGGTTACGTTATTGACACTGTTTTTTATGAGGTTCTTGACCCAAAACTTGACAGCTTGATTTTTGCCCACGAAAGTGAGCAACTTATTAAAGCAGGTGATTTGTTTGACATACAAAAAGTAGAAGCCGAAAAAGCTAGAATAGAATTATTGGCGAAGCAAAAGGGCTATTATAATTTCTTAAATCAATTTATAGTGCACGAGGCCATCAATGCCAACTATTCTGAAGAAGAGTTTTACGCTAAAAAAAGAGGCAACCTTAGATTCACCGTTTTAAACCCTCCAAACGCCGACGCTCATAAAAGCTACGCCATAAAAGAGGTGGTTTTTAAAGGCTTTGACCCATATGCCGTCAACATTTCAAATAAAGCGGATACGGTTTTAATTAACGAGGTAAAATACATCACACTCAATAGTGGCATTCCTGAGAAAATATTAGACAAGAAAGTTATCTCAAGACCAGGTACTATTTATAATATTGACGAAGTTTCTGAAACCCAAAGACAAATTGGTCTTTTGAATCAATTTTCGTTTGCTAGCTCCCAAATTAACCCCATCAATAATGAGGAAGTGAGTTTAGAGTATTTTGCTCCGCAATTACAGAAATACTCTATCAGTACAGGTCCTGGGCTTAACCATGTTTATAACGGAAGTTCTGGTTTCTTAGGTTTTGGTGTACCCGTGACCTTAACCGCAAGAAATCTTATCAAAAAACTAGAGATCTTTGAGGCTTCTGGGCGTGTTTTTAGAGAAGGTCAGCCGTCGCCCCTTGGTACTACAGATGTGCGTGGTAGCTGGGAGATAGGTACTAATGTGAGTATGACTTTTCCTAACATTACTGTTTTAGGAAAAGACATTGAACGCTTGCGATTAAAAAATCCAAGAACGCAGCTTGGTGCAGGATTTAACTATTCTGAGCCTTTCTGGGGAAACAGGCTAAACTTTAGACTAAACAGCAATTACCGCTGGCAGCCAACCCGATTTACCACTGTTTTCTTATCGCTTTTAGACGCTAACCTTATCAATACCAACTACAACTTAAATGATGAAGCCGGTCTAAGTTTTTATAATAGTTTGCTAGAGCAGGAAGCTTTAGGAAACAACTTAAAAACTACTTTTGACCCACAGTTTGTAAGTAGTTTAAACGCTTCTTACGTTTATAATGACCAAAACTTACAAGAGCCTTACGCTAGTTCTAAGTTTTTGAGAGTATTTGTAGAGTCTGGAGGAACATTACTTAACCTGCAAAAAGATAAAGACCGTATAAATTTTATAGAAAAACTACTTCCACTACGCCAAGATTTCAATTCGCCTGACACAGTAAGAAAGTACTTTCGGTTTATAAAAATAAATGTAGACTATAGACGCTATGTCAATCTAGCACCATCGGCCAGTTTAGCATACAGGTTAAATGTAGGTGTGGCAAATCCTTATGGAAACAAGTCATTACCATACGAAAAGAACTTCTTTATAGGTGGTAGTAACTCCGTGAGAGCGTGGTCTCCGCGTGCATTGGGCGTGGGGTCTGCTTTGCCGGATACTGCCAGCGGAAACATTATTCCTCAAACTGGCGATATACTGCTGGAAGGGAGTATAGAAGTCAGAAAGAAGGTTGCTCGATTCTTTGGTGATATTCAGCTAGCTGCTTTTCTAGATTTTGGTAATATTTGGAAATGGCATCAAATAGAAACAGAAGCCAAAAAGGATAAAGCTAATTTTGACTTCAACCGATTTTACAAGGAATTTGCTGTAGGTACAGGTTTTGGATTAAGGTATGACCTCTCCTATTTCCAATTTAGATTTGACTGGGGCATAAAAGTCATGGACCCATCTAGAGACGAAGGCGACCGATTTGTTCTTGATGAGTTTACACTCAAAAGAAATAGCAGCTACGGACTAAACTTCAACCTAGGCATAGGCTATCCATTCTAAGGCTAAAGCCATTAATTATTCGGAATCAAAAGCGAATAACCACACATTCAAACAAGACCTTGCTCATTTGCCTTATATAATTGCACATAATACTGATTATTCAAATCAAGTAGACGTACCGTTTTTTTAATAGGCTTTCATTCCTTACTTTTTGGCTATGAAATCAAACAGAAGAGTTTTCCTTGGTCAATTAGGCCTTGGATTAGCAGCCATAGAAGCTACAGGTCAAACTATTAACCCATCAAATATTACTTCAGAAGAAGCTTTCTGGGATAATGTAAGAAAGGGTTTCCCATTGACAGACAATCGCGTTTACCTAAATAATGGAACATTTGGTCCCTCACCAAAAGCAGTACTGGATGCTATTAAAACATCTTTAGACAAAACAAACACCTCTGGTGAATATGGCCATACCGACGAATACCGAAAAGTCTTGGCTGAATTTGTGGGTGCAAGCGAAGAAGAAATCAGTTTGACACATAATACTACAGAAGGCATTAATATTATCTGCTGGGGATTAGACCTAAAAGAAGACGATGAAGTAATCATTAGCCTACATGAGCACGTAGGAAATGCATTACCATGGCTAAACAGAGCAAAACTTCATGGAATAAAACTCAAGACTTTTGAGCCTGCGGCAACCGCAGAAGAAACACTAGAAAGAATAAAAAGCTTAGTAAGTCCCAAAACTAAAGTTATCACAGTACCCCATATTAGCTGTACCCTAGGTCAGGTTTACCCTGTCAAAGAAATAGCAGACTTTGCCAGACCTAAAGGAATTTTTACTGCTATTGACGGTGCACACGGTACAGGAACTTTTGACATTAACTATAAAGAATTAGGTTGTGACAGCTACGCTACCAGCTGCCATAAATGGATGCTTGGACCAAACGGCTCAGGATTCCTTTACCTTAAAAAAGAGCATTTAGATAGTATTCAGGCCATACAGGTAGGTGCCTACTCTGATGCAGGATGGGATTTATACAGCACTCCTCCCTCCTTCCCTGCTTATAACCCTACTGCTCACAGATATGATTACGGCTCACAAAGCACTCCGCTTTATGCTGGAGCAGCTGCATCTGCCGAGTATCATATGGCTTTAGGAAAAAACAAAATAGAAAAACGAGTTAGAGAATTATCTCAATATCTATATTCTGGTTTAGAAGAATTAAACGGCCACTTAGATATTTTGACACCAAAAGAACCTGAGTCAAGAATATGCATGGTTACTTTTAAACCTAAAAACTTAGAATACAGGGAATTTTCGAAAAAAGCATCAAAAGCTGGTTTTAGAATAAGGGTAGTACCTGAAAGCAAACTAGATGCTATCAGAATATCTACCCATATTTATAACTCTAAAGCTCAATTAGACGGTTTCTTGAAATTCACTAAAGAAGCTTTGACTTCTTAGGCCACGCCTAAGCGAATTTTCGGTTTGTTTAAGTGTCTTGCTTGGTCAGGTTTAAACTGCACAAACCATTTAAACACTTCCTCTAAAGACCTAGTTTGAAGCGAGTAATAGATAAACTGCCCTCTTTTCTTAGCTTTAATAAGGCTAGCTTGCTTTAGCAAATCTAAGTGATGAGAGATACTTGGCTTTGAAATATTAAATTCGTTTGAAATTTGACCTGCAGACTTTTCTCCATCTTTTAAGATTTCAAGAATTGACCTACGGGTCTCGTCATTCAAGGCTTTGAATGTAGTGGTAATCATTATTTATTTTTAGGAAAGCGTTAGAAACAATTAGCCAAATATCGAATTAATTCATTAAAAAACAAAAAAGCTTTAGGGCGAAGCCTGAAATCAATAGAAAAAGGCAGGCCAAAGCATAGCTTCAAAGAAAGCATTATCATTATATTTGCAGCCGTTTAGCTTTCCTTTATATAAATAAAGAAAAACTGAAAAATCAGTTTCAAACATTTCGAATTAAGGTAGAATGAAGGTTTTAAAATTTGGAGGAACATCTGTAGGTACTGTAGAGAGTATCAATAAGGTTCTAGCAATTATTGAAGATAATGTATCAAAAGGTAATAAAGTAGCCGTGGTTTTTTCTGCCATGGGTGGCGTTACCAATCGTTTCATAGAAATAGGCAAGATGGCCGCTGAGGATGAAACCGAATACATGGAGCACCTTCACTCGGTAGAAGAAAGACATTTCAATGCTATTAGAAGGCTGATAGATGTTAAACAGCAAAGTGAACTTATAGCCAAGGTCAAGGTTATTTTCAATGAAATTGAGGACTTACTGCGAGGCATATCTTTAATACAAGATATTTCGCCCCGTACTATGGACTTACTTTTAAGCTTTGGCGAAAGACTTTCTACTACTATTATTTCTACCACACTTAACAAAAAAGGTATTGACGCCACTTTTGTTGATGCTAGAAAATTGATAAAAACAGATAGTAATTTCAATAATGCTTCTGTTCAAATAGAACTTACCAATAAGAATATTCAAGAATTTGCGGCTGAAAACAGTGGCGTTTTATGCGTAACGGGTTTTGTAGCTTCAAATGATAAAGGAGTAACCACCACTTTAGGTAGAGGTGGTTCTGATTATACTGCTTCTATTTTTGGAGCAGCTTTAGATGCGGAAGTTATTGAAATATGGACTGACGTAAATGGAATGATGACTGCTGACCCAAGAAAGGTCAAAAACGCATTTACCATTCCTGATATTTCTTATGCTGAGGCTATGGAGTTATCGCACTTTGGTGCTAAGGTGATTTATCCACCGAGCTTAACGCCTGCCTTCTTAAAGCAAATTCCTGTTAAAGTTTTAAATACTTTTAATGCTGAGCATCCTGGAACCACGGTTTCTAAGGTTAGCAGAAGCACGCCTTATTCTATTACCGGAATTTCTTCTATTGATGAGATTGCCTTGGTAAATCTAGAAGGAAACGGCATGATTGGCGTAGCCGGAACTTCGGCCAAAGTCTTTGGCATTTTGGCAGACCACAATATTTCTGTCATCTTTATTTCGCAGGCCTCTTCAGAGCATTCTATTTGTTTTGCCATTAACCCATCTGATGCTAGCCAAGTGGAAGCCTTATTAAACGAAGGTTTTCAGCCTGAAATAGAAAGTGGTGATATTGATAAAATTAATGTACAGCCTAACTTATCTATCCTTGCGGTGGTGGGTGAAGGTATGAAGTCAAGCTCTGGAACATCAGGAAAACTATTTTCTGTATTAGGCCAAAACGGCATCAATGTGGTAGGAATAGCACAGGGGTCGTCTGAACTTAATATTTCTATTGTGATAAACAGAAAAGACATTAGCAAAGCGTTAAACGCTATCCACGAGCGATTCTTCGAGATTGACGGTTTCACTTTAAACGTATTTTTGGTTGGTCCTACCGGACTTATAGGAAAAACACTTTTAAGTCAAATTGAAAGCCAAGCGGCTTATTTAAAGAAACATAAAAACACCAACATCAAGATAGTAGGTCTGGTAAATAGCCGCAAAATGATGATTGATGCTGAAGGTTTAGCTTTGGAAGATTGGGAAGAAAACTTGAATGAGAATGGCGAAAAGGCCAATTTGAGTGAATTTATTTCTGACGTTAAAGATTTAAACTTACCGAATACTGTTTTTGTTGACTCTACAGCCAATAAGGACATTGTTCAGCATTACGCTGGAATTTTAGAAAACAACATCTCTATCATCACACCTAATAAAGTGGCCAATTCTGGTTCTCAGGTTGATTATGATAGACTTCAAAAAATTGCCAACACCAGAAATGTGCAGTTTCTTTATGAAACAAACGTAGGTGCAGGTTTGCCAATCATTAACACCCTTCAAGGTTTAATTAACAGTGGTGATGAAATTCATCAAATAGAGGCTGTTTTATCTGGAACTTTGGCATATATCTTTAACAACTTTGACGTTGATAAGAAGTTTGTGGACGTGGTGAAAGAAGCTAAAGAAATGGGTTATACAGAGCCAGACCCAAGAGAAGATTTAAGTGGGATGGACGTAGCCAGAAAAATATTAATTCTAGCTCGTGAGTCAGGTTTACAATTAGAGCCTAGTGATGTAGAATTAACACCACTTTTAAGCGAAAACTGTATGGCTGCCGCTTCTGTGGAAGACTTTTACATAGAACTTGATAAAGAAAACGCCACTTTTGAAAAGCTGATTAATGACGCTAAAGCCAAAGGACAAGTTTTAAGGTATATAGCCAAACTTAAAAACGGAAAAGCTTCCATAGCTCTTGAAACTGTGGACAAAGCTCACCCATTTTATAATTTAGCTGGCTCAGAAAACATTATTAGTTTTACCACGAGTAGGTACAAAACCAACCCGCTAGTAGTAAAAGGCCCAGGTGCAGGTGCTGAAGTAACCGCCATGGGTGTTTTTGCCGATATTATCAGTTTAAGTTCTTCATTAAATTAAGCCAACAATCCCTTGTCAGAAAGTATCAAAATATTCGCTCCTGCCACTGTGGCTAATGTATCGTGCGGCTTCGATATTTTCGGATTGGCTGTAGATAATCCCGGTGACGAAGTTATTCTTACCAAAAGAAATGACGACAAAATAGTTATTCAAGAAATCACTGGAGACGAAGGAAAACTAACCTACGACCCGGAAAAAAATACGGTTTCTGTACCTATACTTAGATATTTAGATAAAATCCAAAATAAGACAGGTTTCGACATTGTTTTAAATAAGAAAATGCCTTTGGGTAGCGGTCTTGGCAGTAGTTCTGCAAGCTCTGTTGCCGGTGTTTTTGCAGCAAATGAATTATTAAATAACCCTTTAGATATAAGCGATTTACTTCCATTTAGCATGGAAGGCGAACGTATAGCTTGTGGAGCGGCACATGCCGACAATGTAGCCCCTGCCCTATTAGGTGGTTTTGTAATAATAAGGAGTTACGAACCTTTAGATTTCATCAAAATCAACACGCCAGATGAGCTTTACGTCAGCATAGTTCATCCAGATTTGGAGGTCAATACTAAAGATGCTCGAATCATTCTTAGGCAAGAAGCTATCTTAAAAAAGATAATAGCCCAAACAGGAAATGTAGCAGGAATGGTGGCTGGACTTATGAGTTCTAATTATGGATTAATAGGACGTTCTATGACCGACTATCTAGTAGAACCAAATAGAGCCATACTTATACCTTACTTTAATGAAGTTAAACAAGCTGCCTTAGAAACGGGTGCCTTAGGTGCTAGTATTTCTGGAGCGGGTCCTTCTATTTTTGCATTTAGCCAAGGTAAAGAAATGGCTGATAAAGTGGGACAGGCCATGAAAGCCGTATTTACTACTGCCAATATACATACTAACCTGTTTGTTTCAGGTGTCAACCAAAATGGTCCTAGAATATTGGACTAACACAGTTCAATGATTAAATACCGCGAAGCCGTACCGTCTGATTACAAAGAAATAGCTCTAATACATGCTGCTAGCTGGAAAAAGCATTACAAAGGTATATTACCAGACAGTTGCCTAGACGATAACTTAGAGAGCGACAGATTAGAAATCTGGAAAAACAGATTTGCTGAAAATAATCCGAATCAAAACGTAATATTGGCAGAAGATGAAGGTAAAACCATAGGATTTGCCTGCACTTACCTACATCATAAATCTGGGCATGGTTCTTTGCTTGATAATCTACACGTTCTTGCCACACATCAAGGAAAGAGTATTGGTTTAACCTTAATGCAAAAAGCTTTTGATTGGTCAAAAGCCCATGCTCCTGACGAGAACCTTTTCTTGACAGTACTTTCTGAAAATGAATTAGCCAAAGGCTTTTACTATAAAATAGGTGGTACTCTGGAAGAAGAATACTTGGAGGAGTTCCCAAAAGGAAACAGTATTTTAGTACAACGAATCTCTTGGACTCAAAGACCTTCCCTATGATAAAGAAAGCACTAGCCCTCCTACTCCTTTGTGTATATTTCAATACAGCCGTGGCACAAAAAGAGCCCATGAAAATAGCCGTAGCAGGTTTAACGCATACGCATGTTCATTGGGTTTTACAAAGAGCTAGTGACGGTGATTTTGACTTAGTTGGCGTAGCCGAGCCAAACAAAGAACTCGCTGAAAGGTTTTTCAAACAGCATAACCTACCGCTAGATATACTTTTTGATGATATTGACACAATGCTGGAAAACACAAATCCAGAAGCTATTTGTGCTTTTAATACCATCAGAGGGCATTTGGAAGTGGTAGAAAAAGCCGCTCCAAAAGGAATACACGTTATGGTGGAAAAGCCTTTGGCAGTGAATTTAGACCACGCCAGAAAAATGGAAGCTTTGGCTAAAAAGCATCAAATTCAGCTTTTGACAAATTATGAAACTACATGGTATCCTACCAACCATAAAATCAAAGAGATTTTAGCTGATGAAAAAGAAACCTTTGGTCAAATAAGAAAAATGGTGATTCATGACGGACACCCTGGCCCTCAGGAAATAGGTTGTAATATAGAATTTTTAACATGGCTTACAGACCCTTACTATAATGGTGCAGGGGCATTGACAGATTTTGGCTGCTACGGTGCAAACCTTTCTACTTGGTTACACCCAAATGAAAAACCAATTAGTGTTACCGCTGTTACACAGCAGCTCAAACCACATATTTATCCTTTAGTGGATGATGAAGCCACCATCATAGTTACTTATTCGAATTCGCAGAGTATTATTCAGGCAAGTTGGAACTGGAATTATAACAGAAAAGACATGGAGGTTTATACCGAAAAAGGCTTTCTAAAAGCGAATACGAGGCATGAACTAGAAATCATGAAAAACGAAAAGGATGGTTCTAAGGAATATATGCTAGAAGAAAGAGCAGCTCCTTTTAATGACCCTTTTTCATATATGATGGCTGTCATTAGGAATGAAGCAAAAATGTCAAAGTCGGATTTATCTAGTTTAGAAAATAATATGACTGTGATGGAAATATTGCAAGCCGCTATGATTTCGGCTAAAGAAGGAAGGACTATTTTACTTTCTGAGTTGTAGCGAGTTGCTGCCGTTAAGCATAGACCAGCCTATCTCGTAGGATAAAGGAAAAATGTTTCAACATTTTGTAATTAATTGTGAGAATCGTTCCATCTTATTCCCTTGAAATCGTTTGTTTCAATTTCTCTTTTTCTAATAGGTATGCTTCACTCCTAACTCTATCAGGATCATTAAATATAAAATAGGTTTGAATTACAAGAGCGGTAATGATTATAGCGATACCTACAAAAATTAATATAACTAATAACCAAGGCGGTGTAACGGTAAATTTAAATGAGACTAAACCAGAAGTAATCATACTAGTGCCAACCCAAATAAAGATGGCAAGTAGGCCAGAACCATTTCTATTTAAAAAAGAAGAGTTTGTCATATCCTAAAGAATGGATTTCATGTTTAATAAAATTAAATCCATTTTATGGCCTCTGACCGCTTAAATGTATAAAGAAAAATCCACAAAGGAAAGGACAAAACTTTCAATAAGTTATTGACCAGTATCCGTACTTTTCTTTATCATTTACTCTAATACAACGAAATATTCTACCGAACCCCCATCATTTATGAAGAGATAAACTGAAATAGCCTCCACTTTCCTTCAAAATACAGGACAACTTTAAACGTTTAGGCCAAAACTTTTTTGATCATTCCTATCCTCTTCAATAAAGGAAACATGACAAGTCTTAACTTCTTGAACCATTTAAAAAGGACTATCCAAGTATTGAAGACGGGGTTCTTATCAACTAGTGCATTAATAAGTGTTTACAGAACTTTAGTTTTTATTGATAAGCTTCATAAGCTTACCGGAAACCCAAACAGAACCAGCTCCTATAACGGCACCCAATAACACGTCAGAAGGATAATGCTCTCCTGAACGAATTCTGGCATAACCTACAGCACCAGCATAGCCAAAAGCAGGAACAGCAACATACCATTTAGGAAACGTAGAAGTAAGCGAAGCAGCCGATGCGAAAGCGACGGCAGTACTACCCGATGGCATAGAAAAGCCATCTTTATATTGAATGGGATTTATTCCTTCTAATTGATTAAAAGGGCGTTCTCTTTTGATTGATTTCTTTAAAATATAGCCAATGCCATAAGTGCCAAGAATAGCCACACCCGACTGTAAACCCTTCTGTTTCAAATAAGGGTCTTTTTTGATAAGCCCTGCGGTCAATAAAGTTATTGGCGTAGCAATAGCTACATAATCGGCAGATTGGGATAAGCCTAAGAAAAAATCATCGTTGCTAACATTTCGTTCTTGATTCCATTTCAACACCCACTTTTCGTCAATATTTTGACCAAAAGCATTTAAATTGAACAGAAGAAAAAAGGAAAAAGCAATCCACTTCATCTTAAAGGAATCCTTCAGACTTCATGGCTTCTTCTATCAATTGACCTAAACCTTCACTGGCCTCTACTAAAGGAAGTCTTACACGAGCATGAGAAATGCCTCTTATCTCACATACTTTCTTAATTCCTACAGGATTTGACTCTCTATAAAGTAAGTCGTCGAAAATATGAAAACGTCTTTGTAAAGTAGCAGATGCCTTGAAATCACCATTTAAAGCAGCCCAAGTCATTTCATGAAACTCCTTTGGAAAACCATTCGCAATCACCGAAATAACACCTTGATAACCTAAAGAAACCTGTGGCGTAACCAAATTATCATCTCCAGATAAAAGAAGAAAATCTGCTGGTACTCTTTTGCTTAAATCAATGGCTTGGTCCATAGATGTAGATGCATCTTTAAGAGCAATTACATTTGGGTGAGCAGATAAGGCAATTGTGGTATCGACAGCAATAGGCGTAACCGTTCTTCCGGGAACATTATATAAAATAACCGGAACAGGACATGCATCAGCAATAGCGGTAAAGTGAGCTATTATACCGGCTTGAGAAGGTTTGTTATAATATGGACAAACTGACAAGATAGCTTCAACACCATCAAAGTTTGTCTTTGAAATATTCTCTAAAATTTGAGCAGTATTATTACCACCCAAACCATATACTATTGGTAAGTTTTTAGGATTATTTGCTTTAGAAAAGGCTAATAGTTCTGCTTTTTCAGAAAGCGTAGTAGTTGCCGACTCACCCGTAGTACCATTTACCACTAGATAATCACAACCCTCCTCTGAAACGTAGGCTATCAGTTTTTTATAAGATTCAAAATCAATGCTTAAATCTTCTTTAAATGGAGTGATTAGGGCAGCTCCAACACCTCTCAAACTATTACTCATAAAATTGCGACTTCCAATGATATTAGAAGCCGCAAAATACGTCAATTAATTGCACTTAATAAAGGAGAAAACGCTTTTAATAAAGGCATTTTTTGGCCGAACACTGACACTATTCATTATCGCAAGCTTTAATTTCTGCGGTAAAAACAGCTCCCTCACTCACCTCAAAACCTGGGTTTAAAACTACATTATCGGCACCATGAAGAATGGTATGTCCGCCAGAAATTATAATTTCTGCCACTATGCTGTTTAAACTTTCTATCAGGTTTAAACCAGAACCTACATCAATTAGTGGCTCCATTAAAATCACATCAGAAAGACAAGGATTAGGTCGTGCTGCCTGAACATTTATTTTTATACCATAATCTTCTGATTGACCAGAACCATTGAAGATATTACCAGGCAAACGGCAAGCACTTAATTGCGAAGAAGGGTCACAAACTACCCGCATTCTTAATTCTTGATTTGTCAAAACGCCTGTAGCTGGCACAGTATAATCAAAAGCGTACGTTTTATTGGGGTAACTATAGCCACTTCCTATTTCTTCTCCCACATCTTCAAAGTCACCATCATTATTATAGTCGATATAAACCTTTACGTAATTAGAATTCTTAGTCTTAATAACGACTGAGTAAGTACTATCTGGACTAACCTCGGCCTGTTTATAGCAGCTATTATCTATGCTAAAATAGCCATCTTGCGATACACTGCCACTCTCTGATACTATTTGTTCATCAAAATCAAACGAAGTAATACCAAAATAACGGTCGGCCTTATTTCCTACCGTAGGAGAACAAGCCGCAGCCATAACTATCAATGGGGCTTCTTCCAGTGCACTCGACCCAAGTAGAGAACTACGAGCCTTTAACAAAGTTCCTCGCATTCTATCTTTTTGGTCTGGAGTAAAAAGCACAGCACATTCATCCGGAACATAATTCATGATGTTTCTAAACAAATCTCCATAAGGATTTCCAGTACAAGGGTTAATTACACTAGAACCTAGTGCACAATCAAAGAGCCCATTACTTATATATGTACCCCCAAAATGCATTGGTTCTGTATCAGCACACCTGTCTCCTTGAATTGTAGGAATTGTATTTTCGGGACAAGAATAGCCCTCTTCTTCAGAACCACTAGCCCCATTAAAAGTATGATAAGTACCTAAGGCATGGCCAATTTCATGAGCAAGTAGCGAGCTCGTCTCACTTTTCAAACGGTCTGCTACCATAAGAGCTCCATCTAAATCTGCACCTACACCAGGAAAATACGCAAAGCCAATCACACCATTTCCTTTTTCACCATCTATTTCATTTACAATCCATAGATTGTAATAATTAACATTACCCCAGTTTGATTTTGATTTAGCAGCTAACTCTGCAATTCCATTTTCAGACATAGATGCTACACCATGGTCAACATAGGTTACATCCAAACTCATATCAACTCTAACAATACCTGTAGTGGCTTCACAATTAGGACTTCTTTTAGCTAAAGCAAACTCTATATTAATATCCTGACTGTCTCCATATCCATCACCTGCCCTAAACTGATTATTAAGCCTAGAAATCATTTCCTCTATTTCCTGGTCGGTCATAATGGTTACCCTAGTATCAGGTTCTAACACATGAACCACAAGTGGAATTTTGTATAAAACTTCAGAACCAGCAGCAACACGCAAACCTTTTTGACTTGCAATAAAATTATCTACTTGAGACTCATTAAGTTCAAAGCTAGAGCGATAAGAAGCTGAGTTTTTAAGCAAATCCATATGCTTAAAATCAGTAGCACAAGGCTGTGATTGACCATCACAATCAAGATATGAAGCCATCAGCACCACAAAGGCACCAATCCAATATGTCTTCATAAGATAAATGGTTAACTAAGTTTTATAAGTGTTCAACAAAAGTAAGTGCAAAACTAAACAAACAGTTCTCTATCAAGTATCTATTACTAAATTATCATCTACAATTTTCTTGTTTCAATAAGACTTAGGCTATTCACAGCCACCAATTTTCGCAAAAAAAACGGCTTCATCTTCTGCACTTGGATTGACAACAAATCCTGGCAAAAGCGTCACAGACTTTCCTGCGTCATATGTAACATTACCACCCGAGATAAGATTACTCCCAATTATCTCATCGGAACTTTGAATAAGAGAAGTCCCTGTAGTAAAATCATCGTCAGGACTTATTAAAGTAACATTCGACTCACATGGGTTTACTGGTTCATCTTCTACTATTGTCAAAATATAATCTTCTACTTCGCCATAAGTGCTTCCAGTTTCAGCTTGGCATGGCTCGGTAACTTCAATGTCGTACTCTATTTTTACTCTCATCCTCATTTGACCAATAATAACATCTTCTGGAATTGTGATATCTTGAGATTGCATTTCTATGCTATTAGCAGACTCCGACCACACTTTTTCAGACTCTTCAAAAATATGATTTCCATTAAAGTCTAACCATACCGCGAGGCCATCTGGCCATTCCGTCAGTTTACTTACCGACAAACTATAAGTTTCACCTTGAGTCAAATTCACATCAGATTTATCGTAAAGCGTAAAACCCTCTGACCCACACTCTGAAGACTCATTAAATAATTCGTTTGACAAAAACATCAAAGTTACATTACTTATAATGTCATCATCTGAGCAGTTTAAACCTGATGCTTCGCAATAAAGAGGAAGAACCGAAATGACTGCATTACTTCTAGAAGAGCTTTCACAGGTTTCTGTACAACTCGAGTAGTAAGTTGTGGACTCTGTCAAAACAGGACTTGTAAAACTATTTCCAGTAGCTATTGAACCTCCACCCGTTTCTACTTCAAACCAATTCACCGTGCCAGAACAACCGGTTGCTGTCAATGTTCCTGTTTCACCATAATCGATGGTAATATCAGTTACCGTAGGAGCATCAGGAACACCAGGACAACCCGTTATTTTTAAGTCCTTACTGTTTGAGCTCAATTCTCCGCAGAAAACATCATTAATAATGTCGTTTTGAAGGCTAGTAAAAGCTCCTTCCAAATAAGTAGACAAATCTGAGCCCCCTGCAAAAGAAAGACCATATATTTTAAAATCTCCAGCAGACAAACTCGTGAAATCGGTATTAGAAGTGAACTTCTTTATTAATCCACTAGTAGTATCATAGGCCAGATAAGTGTAATCATAAGGAGAGCCCAACTCTGGTATAACTTTATAAATAGTACCTTTAGAAACCTCTATAGTATAGCTGGATGGTAAACTTGGCAACGAATTACTAAAACTAGACATAACTATTTGATAGGTTCCAATACCCAGATTAGCAGAAAGATCAGGCGTTAAATAAATAGTATTATCACTAGGGTTCTTTTCTGCAGATGATGCTATCCAATTTGAGCAAACATTGGAAGGATTATATTCGCCACTATAAAGATTCATCACCGAACCAAAATCTCCTGTTAAGGTAAATTCATAATTGCCAATTTCAGAGACATAAAAAGTATAGACATCGTAATAATTTGAATTTGATGGTCCCCCGCAGCTTCCATCTGTATCCTTAAATGATAAATTTGAAACTGCATCTGATACTTCTAAAACTCCAGATGAAGTAGTAATAGCGTCTCCGTTTGCTATCAAATCTAGGTTTAAGCCTGCAGAACCTTCTAAACCTGTATAAGCATCATCTGGGAAAATAGTACTAGAAACAGCCTCGCATGCACCATCGGAAATAGCAATATTGACATCATTAATATCGAAAAAAACATTATTAACAGCTTCTATTTTAATACGAAACTCTGAAGAAATAATAGCAGGAACCATAATATTTTCTATGCCATCATTTGCAGTGTTAGTTACCAGTGAGCTAAAGCTAACTCCCCCGTCAGTACTTATTAAAATATTGACATTATTACAATTAACTGGAGCTGAATCTGTCCCATTAACATCCCATGTAATTGCTTTCATATCACCCTGAAACCATAAAGTAGGAGTGTTCCCTATACTTACCTGAAATGGACCAGAATCTGCAATAGTAAGCACCATTCCATCGGAATCTACGCCTCCACCACCGCTTTCATTATCTCTTACGGTAAACCTAAAATTAATATCTCTTGCTACTTGGGGTAAATCTTCACCTACATTGTCGTCAGGGTTATTTGATGAACCTAGAATATAAGCAAGGTCTGGAAATGTTCTACTCTCATGTGAAGAAGGGAGTTTACTCCGAAATAAAGGAGCGGTGGTACTATTAACTGCCGCATAACCTCCTACTCCTTGAATAGAACTACCTAGTGCCCCTTGGTCATTAGAGCTAGCTATATCAAATTGTTCCCAAACAAAAGTCAGATTTCCGTATGGTGTATTTGCATCGGTAGCTGTTCCTATTAATTCAAATGGTGTACCCTTAGGAATTATATAATCAGAACCAGCACTTGCAGCGGGAGGCGTATTTCCAGTAGCACTCGTACTAATACACGTTCCTGCCGCTCCTGAAATATTATTAAAAATCTGTTCTAAACTTTTAACATGAAAATACTCATCTTCATTAGCCCCCGAAATTACATAGTTGGTAGGGGACGAGCAGTTATTCCCATAACCCATCAAAGTAGTTCCACTCCCTGGTTCTACTGCAGCAGTGTTACTCCAGCCACTGGTACAGAAAGTAGGACTGCCTGTACTGCCACCCATGGCATTAAAAGTATGCCATGCCCTAAACTGATGCCCTACTTCATGCACATAAAGACCGGTTATAGAACCAACAGTAGCCGACTCCATAAACTGTGTCATCCCTCTTGCTTTAGAAGCATCTGAGCAAGGGTCTGGACCTGCCTGCCCGCAAATATAACATGCAGACTGAACTATATTAAAAGTGTGCCCTACATCATATTTAGATTTTGCCAACAAGCCACTTGTGGCCATATCGTTAAAGGCTGTTTGGGATTTACTTGCACTAGCAAACGTCTCTGGATTATCATAAGGGTCTGTGTTTACATTGTCAAAAATGATAGTCATGGTAGTGATAGACTCCGAAATCAATTGAAAACTTATGGCTGTTTCTATCTCAAAAATCAAATTCGCAGCATTTACAATAGACACAATTTTGTCTCTAACCTGTGCTTTTGTGCCTAGTGCCACAAACATCTCTGCCGGTGCAGCTGCAGCCATCCTATAGGTTCTTAAACTAGTTCCTACTGGAAAAGGAGCTTCTGAGGCTGTCCTATAATTCTTTATGTCAACACCACCCTCTTCTAATACATTACAAACGGCTTCTCCTAAACCGGAAACATCGCTTATTGTATAAAAATGTAGTTGTTCGTTGGTTTTATCTAAAGATTCAAAAAACACATACATCCCATGGGCCTTATAAACACCAGATAATCCTGAAGGAGTTATTGTCAATTTTATAGGGAACTGAGTATTTTCAGTAACACCTCCAAAAGTCTGTACATCAGCTGGCTGAAAACCGTTGGTGAGTTCTATAAAATTTAGATTAACCACATCTACCCCTCCATCATAAAGCGGTAATTTTATTTGAGGTGTTAAGGGATTACTTAGAAGTGAAGCATTTAAAGCCTTGACATCGAAATCAATAATCTTTCCTTCTTGGGAGGCTATCTGTTGTCCAAATGAAACCTTAGTAATTGAAAAAATAAAAAAAACTATCAGTAAACTCTTAAAATCTAGATTCATATCAAGGGGCATAGCAAACAACTTTGTCGTTTAATTTCCAGGTTTCAACACCTGAATCTATCAACAACAAAAACAATGCCCCTGAATCCAGTTATGTATAAACAGCTTTATTAGGCATACATCTACTAAAAAAATAACGCAAATATTCTACTTTTCAAAAAAAACTTGAAACTCCTCTTCTGAAATCATTGGCACGCCTAATTTTTCGGCTTTCGCTAGTTTTGACGGCCCTGCTGCTTCTCCCACAATTAGGTAAGTCAATTTCTTTGAAACTCCACTTACCAATTTGCCGCCATTGGCTTCTATTTTTTGTTCTATTTCCGCTCTTGAATAATTCTTAAAAGTACCCGTGTAAAGCAAAATCATACCTTCTAAAGCCATGCTTTCCATTTCTGAAACTACATTCTCCGCTTCAAACTGAAGACCAGCATCTTTAAGTTTCTGTATAAATAGCTTATTCTCTTCATCAGAAAAGTACTCTTTTATACTTACGGCTACCTTCTCTCCTACATCTGGCACATTTAGGAGTTCTTCCTGTGTAGCCGCTTCCAAAGCTTCAATTGTTTTAAAATAATCGGCTAGTTTTTCTGCAGTTGTTTGGCCTACAAACCTTATTCCTAAACCAAATAAGACTTTGGCAAAAGGCTGTTTTTTTGAAGCCTCTACTCCATTTAAGATATTCTCAACAGTCTTTTCCTTGAAAGAAACTCTTCTCGACTTACCCGTTAATTCATCTGTATGGACTTTTTCTAAACCTAAGATTTGGTCATGACTTAGTGCATATAAATCAGAGGCGTCTTTCAAAAGGCCATTTTCAATCAAAATCTCAATTTTCCCTTCTCCTAAACTATCTATATCTAATGCTTTTCTTTGAATAAAATGTTCTATTCTGCCTTTGACCTGCGGCGGGCATGCTTTTTCATTGGTACAGTAATAGGCAGCTTCCCCTTCGTTTCTTATAAGCTCTGTGCCACAAGCTGGGCAATTCTTTATAAACTCTACTTTCGGTTTAAATAAATCTGCATTGGGTCTGGAAGCATCTACACCCGTTATTTTAGGAATAATCTCTCCCGCTTTTTCTATAAAAACATAATCGCCCAAACAAATACCCAAACGCTCTATTTCGTCAGCATTATGAAGTGTAGCTCTTCTCACGGTGGTCATTGAAAGCTCTACAGGCTCTAATTCTGCCACAGGCGTAACCGCCCCCGTTCTCCCTACTTGGTAAGTAACTCCTTTGAGCAATGTTGACTTTGATTCCGCTTTATATTTATAAGCAATCGCCCATCTTGGACTTTTAGCAGTAAATCCTAAGTCTTCTCGCTGTGCGTAAGAATTGATTTTTATAACAATGCCATCTGTAGCACATGCTAGTTTATGCCTTTTTTCAGACCACTCCTGTACATAAGCAATAGCTTCCTGAATATTCGCCACTTTTTGCCATGAGTCAGAAACATTAAAACCCACTTTTTTTAAAGAAATTAAACTTTCCTCATGCGTTTTAAAACTATCATTATCGCTTAAAAATTGATAAACGTAACAGTCTAAATTACGCGATGCTACCACTGCCGAATCCTGCATTTTAAAGGTTCCCGCAGCAGAATTTCGTGGATTGGCCAATGGACTTTTTCCCTCTGCCACTAATTCTTCATTAATTCTATGAAACTCGGCATTGGGCATAAAGCCCTCTCCTCTAATCTCAAACGTTTCTTTATTCTGGAAGTTACCTATTTGAAGCGGCAAAGACTTCAAAGTTTTGACATTGGTGGTAATATTATCTCCCTGCGTGCCGTCTCCACGTGTTAGGGCTTGTTTTAAAATACCATTTTCATAGGTTACAGAAAGTGATATACCATCAAACTTTATTTCGCAAATGTACTCGTAAGGTGCATCTCCAAGAGTCTTTTTAATTCTTTCGTCCCACTCTATAAGTTCCTGCTCGTTATAGGTGTTTGACAGCGAAAGCATTGGATATTTATGCTTAACAGTCTCAAAATCTTTAGTAATAGTACCTCCTACTCGGTGTGTAGGAGAATCTTCCCTTATAAATTCAGGGTGAGCTTGCTCTAAATCTTCAAGCTCTTTTAATAACAAATCAAATTCCTGATCAGAAATTTCAGAAGTAGCCTCTTGGTAATATTTGAAACTATAACTGTTAAGCTTATTGGTGAGTGCGTTAATTTTATCTAAAGGCTCCATCTAAAGAGATTTGTTTGAAACAAATTTCATCAAACTGAGTCAATTTCAAAACAATTAAGGCCTAGATTTATCTATTATATAAATGAGCGTAAGATTTGCTCACGTCTTCTTCTACTTACTTTAAACTTTTCTCCTGAGTTCAAAACCACATAAACTTCCTGCTCTTGGTTTAGCACAGACTTCACATGCCTTTTATTTACCATCACTCCTTTTCGCGGAATTATGAAGCTGGAATTGTCATTTAGTTTTTCTGAATAGTGCTTTAAAGTAAAAGCTGTCAAAAAGTTAGCTTGCTCCTTTAAAAAAACCTTGGTGTAGTTTCCATATTCACTTTTAAAGTGTGTGATACTTTCAAAAGGAACCGTCTTTTTACCATAATCAAAAATAATTGAGTTACTGGTTAATGTTGAAGTTTTCATGGCAAAGTCAATGTTTATTATTTAAAAGTTTCCATTTCCAAATTAGCGTTCTGACAAATTTAAGCCTGACAATCATGGCTGTAAAGGACAAAGCCTAAGCATAAATCGCTTAAACGAGCTTCTATACTTCAAACTTAGAAACCAGAAAGACAGCAGATGGCTTTTATGTATAGATGGTAGGTTTTTCTAAATAACTGGCAGGTTCTGTTATGTGACCGTTTAATAAGGTGGCTTGAATGATACTTCAACTAATGTTTAACAAAAAAACAATAGCTATGGTCATTTTATTAAATCATTACATTACTTAGATAGATACAAAAAAACCATATCTCAGAAACTGAAACATGGTTTTTGAAATAGTCTTTTTGTACTATACTACTCTTCGTAAGTGATAAGTATACTATAAGTTTCACCCTGAAGTGAGGCTGAAACATTGGCCATGCCTATATCTGCTGAATTTACATACATCCTATAGCTTTGGCTAGATCCCGTAGCATCCTGAGGTGGATACTTCACAGTAGCTCCATTGTAAATAAAAACTTCAACAGCTAGTATCTTATCTATATCCAAGCCATGGGCTCTTGTAGTCGTTGCGTCGGCATCTGTAGTTCCTGTAAGTTTTTTCATTTTAATGTTTGGGGCTCCACTTCCACCCAACTCAGTAAAACCGTTAACCCTTAAATCTGAAGCCGTTCCTCCGCTACCACCAATCTCTACTCTACCATTAGACTCTTGATTCAAATATAAAGCTGTACCACTCGTATTATTGTAGGCATTAATCTCGTTATTATCAAAAATTAAGTGAAACCCTGTTAAACTACCAATTGCAGCTGCACCAGTGCTTGAATTTGTGGAAGTGGCAGAAGAATTTACATGAAATGGTAAAGTAGGATTATCATTAAGGATTCCAACCTTGCCATCTCCCGCCACTGTAAGAACATTCCCAGTAGAGGTATGCCAAACATTCCAACGAGAATCAGTAGCAGCAGAAGCCACGTTGGCGGAAATCATCCATTTACTTGCCCGAGACAAATTCTCAAAATTTAATCTATTAAAACCTGTTGCAGACGAATGTAATAATCTTAAACTAGCATTAGTACCACTTGAAGAGGAATTTGCAACATCTAACTTGGCCCCAGGGTTTGAAGTACCAATACCAACATTTCGACCAAAATCGAGCTGAACTGTCATGACTCTGTTTCCGTCCCCTACAAAATGAAATTCATCTTCATTATCCTGATATTGCAAACCATAATCATTAAAATTTGGACTATGAGAAATAATCATTTTATCTGGATTAGATACACCAGACTTAAACATATTTAAACCAGGAAACGAACCTGAATTACTTATTATGTTACCATTACTGTTATTTCCAGGCAATATTTCCACCGATTGGGAATAAGATATGGTAGTGGTGAGAAGGAAAAATGCGAGTATAATTTTTTTCATGTCTGAATAATTTAAAGATTTGCTTAAAAGATTTCTAAATTTATAATGTCCACTCAATAAAATTTGAAAGTTTTTATCTAATGGTTGAGGGTTTTATTTTATGGCTTCTCTTATTTCTATACTTAGTTCATTGTCATTTATGTATTCAATTAATGCACGCCCTTTTCTTCTTGAGAGTGGAAGAGTTTCTCCTGTTTCTAATCTCGCAAACAATGCTCCTGACTTAGTCAAAACTTCTTTCACAAAATTGAGATTTACCAGAAGCCCCTTTCTTGGTGAGAAAAAATCTGAATTAGCTTTAAGTTGTTCTGAAAACAATCGAAGTGTGAAAGAAGAGGTTAATGAATCTCCATTTGCCACATTTATATTACTATAATTTCCATCTCCTTCTATGTACTTAATTGATGGTGTGTGAATCATCCGTTTACCATGATTCAAAATAATACATGGCACTCCTGTTTTTGTAATGAAAATTTTCATGGCTGTTTTTTTAATTTATTCTATATTCTACTTCTTCAAGAGTAAGATGATTTTAAGACCCTTCAAACTCCTTTAGATTACTCGTTGTCAAACGTATAGAAGAAATAAAAGCAAAGTGCCAATTTTGTATAGATGGTACAGTTTTCTAAATAAAACAGTCGATTCATTGTATAAACTGTAATTATTAATCCAGCTAAAAAAACTCACACAAAACACTTATAACATGACAATTAAGCCAGAAACCTAAGCTATAATGAAATCTTATTTTTTGTGTAGATAGACAATAATTAAGTGTCGGTGGTACAAAATCCTGTATCGATTGTGATTTTTGAACTATCTAAACTGGTGTGTCAGTTATTACAATTCCGAGAGATAGAAATCAATACAGTATTTCTATATCCTCCTCCACAATTCTTACCTTTGCAAAAAAATACTTTCAAATGCCTATCATAGCTCCTTCTTTACTTGCATCAGATTTCACAAACCTTCAACGAGACATTGAGATGGTCAATGCTTCTGAAGCAGACTGGTTTCACATTGATGTAATGGATGGCGTTTTTGTTCCAAACATTTCTTTTGGTATGCCGGTGATTCAAGCCATAAAAAAGCATGCAAAAAAGACCATGGATGTGCATTTGATGATAGTGCAACCAGAAAGATACATTGAAACTTTTGCTAAAATAGGTGCCGATATTATCACGGTACATCATGAAGCATGCACACACCTTCACAGAACTTTGGCTCAAATAAAAGAGGCTGGCTGTAAGGCGGGCGTTGTTTTAAATCCTGCTACGCCGGTTTCAGTTTTGGAAGATATTTTAGTTGACTGCGACATGGTGCTTTTAATGTCTGTAAACCCAGGTTACGGCGGACAGAAATTCATCTATAAGACCATTGACAAAGTCAAGAAGCTTAAAGCTATGATTCAGGAACAAGGATTAGACACCATGATAGAGATTGATGGCGGTGTTAATTTAGAGACTGGCAAACTATTAGTAGATGAAGGAGCAGATGCTTTAGTGGCGGGAAGCTTTGTTTTTGGTAACGAAGACCCTTCTGCTACCATTGCAAAATTGAAAGAGCTTTAAATTTTAATTAGCCTCCGCTTACTCTTCCTTTATTTTCACTTACAAAAGCACCCCAGCCTTTTTTACCTGAGGAGTTGCCCGTCAACGCTTTGGTTTTGGCATTCATGTGATGACATACCGCTACAGCTAATGCATCTGTAGCGTCTAAAAACTTAGTTTCTAGTTTCTGAGCAAAGAGATTTTCTAGCATAAAAGCCACCTGTTCTTTGCTGGCATTACCATTTCCGGTAACACTTTTTTTGACCACTTTCGGAAGATATTCTACCAAACTTATATCTCTTGCTAATGCCGCTGCCATGGCCACACCCTGAGCTCTGCCTAGTTTAAGCATAGACTGAACGTTTTTAGCATAAAAAGGAGCTTCAATTGCCATTTCGTCAGGTAAATACTCTTCAATAATACCCGTCATGCGTTCAAAAATCTTCTTCAATTTTAGCTCGTGAGAGCCTAATTTCTCTAATCTCAGCACGCCATATTGTATAATCTTAAGCTTACTACCTTTCACCTCTATCAAGGCATAACCCATCACATTAGTGCCGGGGTCTACGCCTAAAATTATTTTCTCTGATTTAGTCATCTGCCATAAAGGTAAGGCTTTTTGATACTCCCATACTTGCTTATCTTTGAGAAATTGAAATCAGTTTATTGAGTATAATCGCCACTGTTTTGGTCTTTACTTACGGCATATTTTGTTTGCTGTTGCTAGGCATTTGGTTGGCCTGGAAAAACTATATACCTAATGCCAGTAGCCAGTCTAAGCATAAAATCAGTCTTATAATTCCTGTTAGAAACGAAGCTAAAAACATTCTAAGACTTCTGACAGACCTACAAAATCAAACTTTAGACAAGAAGTATTTTGAAGTTATCATAGCTAACGACGACAGTACGGATAATACGGCCGAGTTAGTTGAGACTTTTCAAAGTCAAAATTCGCTTGACATCAAACTGGTCAATTTGCCGCCAAAGGCGGTCAATACTTCGCCAAAAAAACGAGCAATAGCACACTGTATAGGAGAAGCCACCGGCTCACTTATCGTATGTACAGATGGTGACTGTACCGTTTCCACCAAATGGCTAAGCACCATAAAAGCTTATTTTGAAGAGAAAGACGTGGCGTTTTTAAGTGCTCCTGTTTTCTTTTTGGACAGTGTTTCCTCCAAAATTCTTCAAAGACTATGGACTAAAATCCAGCAGATTGAGTTTGCTAGTTTAATAGTGTCTGGAGCAGTTTCTATAAAGATGAACTTCCCTAATATGTGTAGCGGAGCCAATATAGCTTATCTTAAAAGTGCCTTTTTAGAAGTTAATGGCTTTGAAGGAAACGAAGATGTAGCAAGTGGAGACGATGAGTTTTTGATGCACAAAATGTCAAAAGCATTCCCTAAAAAGGTGCATTATTTAAAGTCTCAAGACGCTATTGTGAAAACGGAAGCTTTACATGACCTTCAAAGTTTTTATAATCAAAGAAAACGCTGGGCAGGAAAATGGAGCAAGTACACACTTTTGAGTCCAAAGATTATGGCCATCTTTATTTTTAGTGCGAATGCCGCTTTTGTTTACGCATTACTAAGTTTTGACGTCCAAAATATTGGCATCAAAATATTGCCCGAGTTCCTATTTCTTGGCAGTCTTTTAATCTTTTTCAAAAGGCCATTCTTACTCCTTTTTATCCCACTTGTTCAAATCATCTATCCGTTTTACGTCTTACTCTTTGGATTGGTGTCACTTAAGAAAAAACCTTATACTTGGAAAGATAGAAAACTCAGCTAATGCTTTACCGTACACCCAAACTACTACAAGCTATTTACCCAAGCCTAACTTGGCAGCGAGACACTGACAAAAAAGAGCTCTATCTTACTTTTGATGATGGCCCTATTCCTGAAGTGACGGAGTTTGTGCTAGAAACCCTTGATAAGTTTAATGCTAAAGCTAGCTTCTTTTGCATTGGTGACAACGTGCGAAAACATCCTGATATCTTTCAAAAAATAGTAAATGGTGGTCATGCTATTGGAAACCATACCATGCATCATCTAAAAGGCTGGCAAACCGAAACTAGCACTTACTTGGAAAACACATCTCAGTGTCAAGAACAAATTGAAAAGTATAACGATGAAAATGGTAAAAAACTCTTCCGACCACCTTATGGTAGAATAAAACGAAGACAAATAAGTGAACTAAGTAAGGATTTTGAAATTATTATGTGGACTACATTGAGCCAAGACTACAGAGCCGATATTTCTCCTGAAAATTGTCTAAAGAATACGGTTCAAGCTACTGAGGCGGGCTCTATTATTGTTTTCCACGATAGTCTAAAGGCAGAAAAAAACATGCGATATGCATTACCGCGGTTTTTAGAAACCTTTGCTGATTACGAGTTCAAGGCTCTCTAGAAATTACGCTCTGCTAACCAGCCACTCACCTTCCTAGCCCATTCTGCTTGTTTTACTTTATTCAGATTATGATTTGACTCAGAATCATATGCTTCTTGTAGTTTGTTCATTTCCCTAAAAGCCTCTAAATATTCATATTGAATATAACTATTTAGGTCGTCCATGGTGGTGGCTTGTATATTTCTTAGCTTTACTATAAGCCTATCCATTACCACTTTTGTGATGTCAAAGTGAATTTGCTCATGCTCTAAAGATTCTTTGTTTTTCGCCTCTCCCTTTGCCCAAGATTGACTTTGAATCATAAAAACTTGCGGACTAATGATGGCAGTGAGTCTGCCATTTCTAATAGTCAGTTTACTCCCTAAGGCTATCGTAGGAAAAATAGCAGCTGCGTATCTAGAGCCCATTCTAGGAGGAGCTTTGAAATCATTCCAAGTCACTTTTCTAGAATTATAATGCACCGTATCTCTATTATTCCGTGTTTCGTAAGGCTTGATGATAATATTTACACCTTCATTAAAAGCCTCTATCCTACTTTTATTTAGTTTGATGTAATTATCGGCAAACTCTAGGCATGAAAACCACATTTGATTTAGAATTGGTTCAAAAGACTCTTCTTTTAAATTATTGAGCGAACGCTGGTATCGTGACGAGCTATAAGGTTTGCAAAGCAATGATGTATCTCCCTCATGAACGGTATAAATACTCAGTTTCATGTTGGCTCTTCCATTTATTAAACCTGAATTATTCCTAGACTCCGTGAAAGCCAAATCTGTAATTTCAGCTATCAAAACAACTGCGTTTGACCGCTTTTTGAAATTATCCTCTGTTTGATTTAGAAATGCCCTTTCTGTTCCACTTCTTATTTCTAGGTCAGATCTTGAACCGTTTCTTGTATATAATTTACCTAGAAAATATTTCGAAGGGCGTTTATCTATCACCTCGCCATAGTAATAGCCATTTTCTCCAAACCCATAATTCTTTGATTTAAGACTTAGCGTCATTTGAGCTTCCAGCATAAAGCATGAAAGCATCAAAAGAATTAATAAATAATGGCTTTTTCTTAACATCGAAAGTTTTAACGAAAATCTTAAGATAAAATGATATTTGAATTAAAAAATGATGTTAACTGGCTATTAACAGCAGAGCTGTTCCATATTTTCTATATTAACATCGGAAAACCTTCATAAATGTACGGTATACAGTAGCATTTTATTGAAAACCAATAAATATGAGGTAATTTCGTTTCAAACCAGTACTCTTTATTCAGGAAAATGCCCCTAAGGATTTTTATACTTTTTATTCTCATTCTAAGCTTCCAAAAAACGCTAGGTCAAGAAGTTTTATGGGCCTCAGAGGTGCTTAGTTATTCTTCAGAAAAATCGGACGTTTATAATTCACCCAAATATAGGTCTGTTCAAATACTCGGAACACCGAGTGTTTACCCTCAAATGACCGATTCTCCTTGTGCTTGGGAGCCTAACGGCTCTCAGTATGGCGAAGATTACGTAAAAGTGGGCTTCACAAAAGCAATTGATGTTCAACAAATAGCAATAGTCGAAAACCTCAACCCAGGTGCAGTTGCACGTATTTTTGGCTATGATGAAGCTGGCACAGAATATCTTCTTTATCAAAACACAGGACAGAAAACAACTGTAAAGAATCGTTTTTGGAGGGTCTTTGTCAAACCGATGAAGCAGCCTATTAATGCTATAAAAATTGTGGTGAATCATAGAATAGCAAAAGGGCGAAAACAATACGATGCCATTGCCATTTCTGACTCCCAAAACTTCATTGAGTTCAATATTAATGTAGCAAAGGATATTCCAGAGGACTTGCAAAAAGAAAACTTAGGTCCAACAGTAAATTCGCCATTTGGTGAGGTTGCACCCATTATTACGCCAGACGGAAATACGCTGTACTTTACCAGACTCAATCACCCAGACAATATCAGAGATGAGAATGATAAAGACGCAGAGACAAAACAGGATATCTGGTTTTCTAAAAGAAATATTGCTGGCGTATGGATGCCACCAGAAAATTTAGGACCTCCCGTAAATGATCCCAATTTGAATGCTGCGGCTACAGCTTCTGCATCTGGCTCTAGTTTATATGTTTTAAATGTTTATAATGCTGACGGAACACAAGGTGTTGGACTTTCCAGAACTACATTTAACAATGGAAAATGGAGCTTCCCGAAGGAGGTTAAAATTTTGGATTTTGATGTAAAAAAAACCGATAAGGCAAAATCTTACCATACTGAATACGCTATTAGCCATGACGAAAATGTACTAGTAATGGCTCTTAATCGCCTACCAAGTTTTGGAAATAACGATCTTTATTTTTCTTTCATGCAATCTGACGGTACATACACAAGGCCCCAAAATATGGGTTCAGTACTGAACACAGCCGATAATGAAGGGACTCCATTTCTCTCTGCCGATAATAAAACTCTTTACTTTAGCTCAAGAGGACATCCGGGATATGGAGATTCCGATATTTTCATGACCAAACGTTTGGATGAAACTTGGACCAACTGGTCAGAACCTGTGAATCTTGGTCCAAAAATAAACACAGAAAGCTGGGATGCTTTTTTTACGATACCCGCTTCAGGTGAATTTGCCTATTTAAGTTCCGCGAATAACGCTATTGGTGAAGAAGATATTTTCAGAATCAACCTCTTCGAATCTATCAAACCTGATGCGGTAGCCATTCTAGATGGTTCTATCATGGAAAAAGATGTAAATACCATGATTGATACGCCTTTAGGCTTAAAGTCTAACAGTGACAGTTTAAACCTAAAAGGGTTTAATATTGAAATCAATCCAGATACCAAGGCCTACAAGGTAATATTGCCGGTAGGTTTTAAGTACTATTTTGATATAAATGAGAAAGGTTATTTGAGTTTACAAGATTCGCTTGATTTGACCCGTGAGGGCAATTACCGAGAAATCACAAAGAACTTTTACCTTTCTCCTATTAGAGAAGGCTCCAAGATGATTTTGGAGAATTTGATATTTGCTCAAGGAAAATACGAAATAGAAACCTCTTCTTATGATGAACTAGAAAAACTGGTCAAAATAATGAAGGAGTACCCTAAAATGAGGATTCTATTAGAGGGACACACCGACAACCAAGGCGATTTTACACTTAACGTAAAACTAGCAAAAGACAGGGTGGATGAAGTTAAAAGCTATCTCATCAAAAAGGGTAAAATATCAAGCTCCAGAATTGAAACCAAATCATGGGGACCCATCAAACCCATTTCTAGTAATTCTACCCCAGAAACCCGCAAGAAAAACCGTCGTGTGGAGTTTACAATCCTCAAAATGTGATTACTTTTGTTTCTTTGTGAAAGACTTCCCAACAAGATAATTTTTCATGCCATCTCGTATACTGGTTCTTATCATTTTAGGCTTAGCTGGATTTTTAAGATTTAACCATATTGGCTCTTACAGCCCGTATACAGACGAAAAATTCACTTTACTCAATGTTCATGGAATATGTGTAGGCGGTTATAATCAACCCGAACTTACAGAGAACGATACTTTCACACCTAAAGAATTCTGGAAAGACCGTGATTTAAACGACCACTACCAAGCCATAGCTCGTTCTGACTTTGGTACACATTTCACTTATAATGTATTTCTAAAATATTGGATAAAAGCCTTTGGCCTGAAAGACGGCATGGTGAGAACCTTGAGTGTTTTGTTCAATTTATTGACCTTAGTCTTGGTCTTTTGGCTTTGCAAAGCCTTTTTAAAGTCAACCTATATTGGGCTAATTGCCATGTCAATATTAGCTCTTGACCCCCTTTTTATATCGCAGAGTCATTTTGCTAGAAGTTATACTTTGTCCTTCCTTTTGGTAGTTTTAGGCACAATCTTTTTTTATAAAATCCTGAAGTCTGAAAACAAGAAAGAGACCATCACTTTTGGTGTTTTATATGCCATAATAGCTGCTATGGCTCTTCTCAATCATTATTTGAACTTCATCATTTTCTTAGCTCACGTCATTACAGCAGCCATTTATCTAAGAAGTCAGCGAAAGTGGTTTGTGTTACTTGCTGCGGGTGCTTTTACACTTTTGGTGATGGGCTACTGGATGACTGCTGGTGGCGGACAATGGTCTATGGAGTTTTTAAAAGACAAAAATGCTCTGCATTTAAAGATGGCAAATTTACCTGCCGACCAAAATCCAATGAGCGGAAATGTGGACCCAAGTAGTGCAAAAAATGTAAGTCAAAAAGCTATCAATGTTTTCTTTGACAGCAATCTTATTAGTTTCGATTTATACCATTCATTACATGGCATTCTAAACCTGGCTTTGTTTATTTTCGCTTCTATCCTATTTGGATTTACCTATAAGTTCACTAAAATTGACAAACAGAAACTACTGCTAGGCTTTTTTGCGGCTATGCTCATTTTAGGTTTAGTGTTACTTCCCTCTCATTACAAACTAGCTTTTGTTTCAGCTGCATTTGTCCTACTGGTTTTATATCATTGGTTTAAACATCCTGTAGAAAAAGAACTTCGATTAATCCTTCTTTTATCTGGACTCTTACCTTTGTTTTATGTCATATTTGATGCTTTCAAAACAGGACATACCACTTCATTGGCTCATAGGTACATTGGTGTTTGTGTTCCTTTTCTTGGCATTATTTACGCAGTTGGTCTTTACAGGTTATTCCATCAAAAAAACAACTTAAAGTATTTGACTATTATTCCATTGGCCTATCAGCTATTCTTTGTTGGATCTGAAATCAAAACGATTTTAGATGACAATTCTGCCCGATATTCTTTTAGAAACGAAGCTAGAGAGGAAAACCCATACAGAGCGGCCAGTCAATTGGTGATTGAAAACTATGGCGAAGGAGACACCCTTTTAATTCCTTCTTATGGTGCCAATGTGTATTCTGACTTGAGAAACAATCAGAACGAGAGACACATTTTAGATGCTCAATACCTTAATCTCTATTTGCCAAAAGATGCTGAGTATATAGAGAAGATTGATGTAACAGAACCGAATCTATTGGTTTTGAAAAAAGCCAATGGCGAGCGAAAAGTATTGTTTGATTTCCAAGGTAAAAAATTAAGGTACTAATGAACGAAACCGCAAAAAATAGAGCGATTTATGCCATAATTTCCCTACTTATTTTAGGTTCGGTTTGGATGGTGCTTAGGTTTGGTGTGAATGTACCACATTGGGACGACCACGCCATTCGTGTTTTGATTGATGAGTTTTCTTGGAACAAAACGGGTGGACTTTTTAAGTTTCATAACGAACACCGCATCTGGCTTACCAGAACTGTGACTTTGATATATAAAAGTATTAGCGGCCACACTGATTTTAAATTCATGATGTATTTCGGTCAATTCGGTTTAGTCGGACTGATGGTTTTATACATTCTTTTAGTTCGTCATTTTAAGCTTAACAGTCTTGGCCTTTTATTTATTGCTCTCTTTATTTTCAACTTCTCTACCGTTGAAAACAGTTTGTGGGGCATGGCAGCAATTCAAAACCACTGCATCCTTTTCTTTGCTGTAGGCTCTCTTAGCTTATTATCTACCTCCTATTTCAGTGAAAAAGCCTCATTTATTGGAGCCATAGTTTTCTCCATATTGGCATTACTTACTTCTGGAAATGCCGTTTTAATAGCTCCTATTGGTTTGGCTGTTTTGTTTTTCTTAGGACGCAAAAGGCAAATGTTAATTTGGCTAGGAATACATGCTTTAGTCTTTGCTATCTACTTTATAGGTTTTGAAAAGAGTGTATCTGAAAGGCCTCATATTGAAGATTTCTTCCTAAACTTTTTGGCACTTAATGGTTCCCATTTCTATCCTATTTTGGATACCGTATTTAGCACCAGACTAGCTTATATCTTTGGGCTATTGAATATCCTCTTTGGACTTTGGGTTATCTTTAGATTGTTCTTTTCTAAAGACACCAATGAGAAAACCCTTAATTTCTTAGCCATTCAGGCTTTCTTTTTAGGAACATTGGCTTTAGTAGCGATTGGCCGAAACGACTATCAGGTGGTCACACTTTTGAGCAGTAAATACAAGATTTACTCCTTCCTTATTTTTGGAACTAACATCCTCTTTTGTTTACAGTTTCTAAAAACTCCGAAGTGGAAATACATTTTAGCGACAATAGCTCTTTTCCTTTTTGTGAATGCTGAGGTGTCTTACCTTGGTTTAGTAAGAAGTACTCACATGGAACGTGTGGCGGATGTTATCAATCTAAAAAGCACAGAAACAGATTTCAATAACACCTCTTATAATCCACCTAAATTTGACTTTGAAAAAAGCCTACAAGCAGAAACAACTGAAGTAGACCCAAGCAAGATTGACAGCATTGCTTTTTCAGGAAACAATTTACTTTTCTTTGAAAACAATCTTCAAAAATTCCATGAAAACTATATTTGGCTCAAAAGTAAAGATTCGCAGTATTTATTACCTTTAAGACTAGTCAAAGGCTCTCTTTTTGGAACGGTAGAAGGCATTGCCTATTTGGACAGAAGAAATTTCAAAACGGATTTTTATCAAACGTATTTCTTAGAGATTTCTGAGAATGAAGCAGCACTGTATGACGCAGTAAAAACATTAAACATAGAGGGAATTCCTTATACAGAAGCACCTAAAAACTGGTAAGCATTGAAAACTAACTACATAAAATCACTGGATGGAATTCGTTTTTTAGCGGTTAGCATGGTGCTTTTTGACCATTGGTCGGGAGACAGGCTAGGTTTCCCCGCTTCTTATTTAGGCGTTTGTATGTTCTTTGTCTTGAGTGGTTTTCTTATTACCCGAATTTTGCTTTCTGCCAAAGAAAAAGACAGCGACTTAAACAGAGGTCATGGCTTCTCTTTAAAACGTTTTTATATAAGAAGAACCATCCGAATTTTCCCTATATATTATTTGACGCTCGGCGTACTCTTTATATTAAATATAGAACCAGTCAGAAGTAAAATTGGCTGGCTAGTGACCTATATGAGTAATAACTATATAGCCATATCTGATAATTGGCTCGGCTCTGTAGACCACCTTTGGTCTTTGGCTGTAGAAGAACAATTCTACCTTTTCTTCCCTTTTCTTATATTATTCTTGCCCTTAAAAAACATTCAGAAGTCGCTAGCTTTCTTAATTCTACTCTCTGTTTTACTTCGCGTTTACTTCTTTGTTTCGGGTGCTTCTTGGATTAGGCCTTATGTGCTTATGCCCACTTGCTTAGATGCTTTTGGATTGGGTGGACTTTTAGGTTATGGTGTCTATTATCAAAAAGAAAAACTTATCAATTTCTTCTCAAAAACATCAACCCTGCTAATTGGTACGGCAATTTATGCATTGACCGTAATCTGGCTTCAAGCTGTTTCTGAAGGACATAATTACGTTTCTATTATTTTTCTGAGGCTCGCAGAATCAATCATTTCTGTGGCCGTACTTGGATATTTAGTTTGTAGAAGCAACACCTCCAGAGGTGTACTTCACAGCATATTCGAATGGCAACCATTAGTCTATATTGGCAGAATAAGTTATGGGATTTATATCTATCATAATTTCATTTATAATGCTTATCACAGCTCTCCGAATAATCCTTTTGTTAAAATATCAAATAAGATAACGGCTGTTTTGAGCGATGGTTTTACAGGAACTTCAGTGAAGATTTTATTCCTTTATATTTCGGTAATTTTGATATCTACCGTCTCTTGGTATTTGATAGAAAAGCCTATAAATAAACTTAAACACAAATATGGCTACTGATATAACATTGACATTTGAAGACTACCTAAAGTCTAAAAAGATTGACATAGAGCTTTTTCAAAAGGAAGAGCCAGCCATGTATGCAGAATGGGAAGCCATGTTTAAGAAAGTGCACCCCGATAGTTTTACTCTTCAAAAGAAATTTTTACTGAACCCTCTACGTAGGAAATATTTATTGAAGGCTGATTAATGCCTCATTTTGATTTGCTTAAAAAGCACTACGATTCCAATCAAAATAGAAACTAAAACCAAGGACACCATTAACCCAAAAGGTAGAAGTACATATATCTTAGTAAGATCTGCTCCTTTAATTTTTATCAATTCTAAAAGCAGTGTTACTCCGAAATAAAACAGACCAAGTTTTGACCAAACTTGCCTCTTCATAAAAGAAGGTTCTCTCTCCAAATAAGGTAGATTCAAAAATATTTTCAGCTTATCCCAATCCCAGAGCAAAAGATAAATACTAGCTAAAAACATAAGCGTAGTAATATAAACCGTACCTCCAAAACCATAACTAATGGTCACTACCATAATGTTCAAAATAATAGTGAAAAAAAGTACAGCTCCCAAAGAGGAAAAACGTTGCGTAATTAAAAGAAAACCAGCAATAAGCTGCGACCAGCCTATGAAGTTCCACATCATACCTGACTGATACATTGTTTCAAAATAATGCATCCATGAATTTATGGCTTCAGCAGCTCCAGATGATACAGTGAATCTTTCTCCTCTTATTTTCACAAAACTGGCAAATACAAAAGCACAGCCTAACAAGTACCGCGTCACTAGGGTTAGTACTTGAAAAAAGATAAACTCTTTAAGCCGTGTAATAGTCATATTAACTACCTTTTACCCCCAAATCATTTGAGCGATGTATATCAGTATAAAACAAGAAACACCTAAAATACCTGTGGCAACAGCGTGAATTCTATATCCCATTCCTATGGTCATGCCTGTCATTTGCGTCACTAACCAGAAGAAACTATCACTCACGTGAGAAACCACTGCAGAACCTGCTCCAATAGCCAAAACAGCTAATGCCTTTGACACTTCTGTATCTAAACCCAACTGAGGAATTAATGGTGTAATGATAGAAGCTGTAGTAATCATAGCTACTGTGGATGAACCCTGAGCCGTTTTTAAGGCAGCCGAAATAAGAAATGGCAAAAAGATGCCCATAGGATAATCTGCCAATAAAGGAGCAATCATATCGCCCAAACCGGCGTTTTGAAGCACCTTACCAAAAACACCACCGGCACCAGTAATCATCACAATAGAAGCCGAATCTAAAAGGGCTTTTCCTACCCAACCTTGTGTAGAAAGCATATCGCGTTCTAGTTTTTTAGGTAAAGTAAAAGCTATTAACAAACCTAGAATAAGGGCTATAACTGGCGTACCGACAAAGTCTAAACCACTTTTTAAAGCACCTTCTCCTACAATAAAATACAAATCATTAAACGACTTTAGAACAATCAAAAGCAAAGGAATCAATACAGGAATAATAGAATGAAGAAAGCTTGGAGCAATAGCCAGTTTCTTATCAAAATCACCCTCGCCTAAATCTGGAGCTGGGTCAAGCCATGTTTTTGAAGCATATGTTTTTGCAAAGATTATTGGTGGAATTAAGGCTATCAAGCTAATTACCGCACCAAAAGCTATCACCAAACCTAAATCTGCTCCTACTATAGCTGCCGTGGCAATAGGTCCCGGTGTAGGTGGCACCATGGTATGGGTAGCCATTAGGCCAGTGGCCAAACAAACGGTGGTAACCGTTAAAGAAAGACCCGCCTTCTTAGTTAAAGCTTTATTCAGGGAATTTAAAATCACGAAACCACTATCGCCAAAAACTGGGATAGAAATAAGCCAGCCTACTAATGACATGGCTTCTGGTACTCTTTTCTTACCTATTAGTTTCAACACACCATTAGCAAGCCTTACAGCTCCGCCGGTGTTTTCTAAAAATGCACCAATCATTACACCAATAATAATAACTAAACCGATGCTTCCGAGTGTTTTACCAAAGCCCTCATTAATAGACTCTATGAGTTTGGGTAGCGGAACACCAGCTGTGAGCCCAAAGAGGAGAGCTACAAAGAGTAATGCCAGGAATGGATGTAATTTAAATTTGGTAGTACTGATGACAATTAATGCCATAGCTAGGATAAGGAGAATAATTAACATGTATTTTATATAGGGTTGAAGCTGTGAAAATAAGCAAATAATCACACCAAAATAAAACCCTTCCCATATAATCTATAAAACATCCTATTTCAGATGCTAAATTCGCCTAAAAAGGGCGACATTAAGCACTCTTGTAGAAAGCCTTTAGAACCGCCTCGGCTTCTTTATGCTGCGGGCAAAACTTGTCGCTAGAATCCTTCTCTGGGTCTTTGAACGGAAACCACTTCCACGCAAAACCTCCTGCAAACCATGATTGTCCCCAGACTTCATCAAAAAGCGATTGGTAGGCCCTTGCCTGTAAACCTTCATTATCCGGTAAAGTATAATCTGTTTCCCAAGGTTTGTCTGTAGAAAAATCACAGCTTCTGTAGCCATACTCTGTAAACAAAATTGGTCTATTAGACTTTGATGCCAATTTCCCCATCTTTTTCAAATGCTTTTTCCAGCCAGATTTCAGCGTTGCTAAATCAGGATTTTTCTCTTTTGCCAAAGGAAAATAGCCATCCACACCTATGTAATCTAATTTATCCCAAAAAGGCACATCATCATAACAATCCCAATTTTCAGCATAAGTAAGTTCCCCATGATATACCTCGCGAATATCCTCAATGAGTTTTAACCAAAAAGCTGGTCGTTCTGCTACCATGGTTTCCATTTCGGTAGCTATGCAAAAAAGTTCTACATCATTTTCCTCCGCAATTTTGGCATACTGCAAAATATACCCTCCAAATCCTTCTTCAAACTCTTTCCACTTCTCCTCCGTGTCTAAATCAAACTTTCCTGTATAATTCCCTCTCCCGTGCCACATATGCGGCTTCAACATTACTTTTTGTCCATTTTTATGAGCTAAGGTGATGCATTTGACAACACCAGATGGCAGCTCACCCCACCATTGATGCCCTTCTCTGGGAGCATCCGTAACTTTGGTATATCTAAAAGTAGCCTCCCCTTCTTTCACAAAACCATAAGGCATAAGTGCCGCCCATTCTGCATGCACTCGTTCGGTAGATTCAAAATGTGAAGAATCGATAGGTTTATTAGGAGCCACAAAGGATAAGCCCTTCATCTTCTCTCCGTTATATACAAAAGGGGCTTTTTCTGTTTCGGAAAACATAAAATATCCTGCTGCTAACAGTACAAAAAAGCCAGAAGTCAATAGTTTTGTTTTCATAATGTTTTAATAGAAGACACAAGTTAGAGAAATAAGATGCAAGAAGAAAAACTGGAAGACGCACATAAGTTTAAACTTTGGAAAAGTCACTTGTTAGAAAATGGACTAACGATTCACGACGTGGAAGAAGTATACACCAGAAGACGCTATAACGGCGAAGTGCTTTTCTCTACCTTGATGCTAGATGCCAGCACACCAGAAGGAGATAAAATTCCGCCTATTTGCTTTTTAAAAGGTGAAGTAGTTTGTGTCTTGATTTGTTTGATTGATGAAGCTACCGAAGAAAAATACCTCATTCTAGTAAAGCAAAGGCGTATTGCCGAAGGCGGTTATACCTATGAGCATCCAGCTGGCATGGTAGATGGCACACAAACCCCAGAAGCTATTTCTATACAGGAAGTGAGTGAAGAAACGGGTATTAAAATAACCGAAGAACAGCTTATCAACCTTTCGCCAGATAAACGCCTTTTCCCTAGCACCGGTACTAGCGATGAATCCATGTACCTTTTTGCGGCAGAATTAAGAATGAGTAAAAGTCAAATTGAATCCTATGAAAACAAAGAAATGGGAACAGAATATGAGTTTGAACGCATTACCACCCATATCTTCCCATTTTCAGAAGGGCACTCGCTGATAAGTAATACCAACGGAATGCTCCTTAATTTTTTATATCTGAAACATGTCCAAGACTTTGAACTTTTAAAAAGCCTCTAGTTTTTAACAAACCTAAAAGACTGGCTTTTGCCATCAATATTCACTCTTAAAATGTAAATTCCTGGCGAATATTTAGCTACCTCTTTATTCAAGTTTCTTTTTAGATTTTTCCATTTTCCTGCGTCAGTTCTCAGCAGTTGCCCATGATTATTAAAAACATGGTAGTTTAAATCTGTATCGTCCAAACCATCAATTCCTGTAAGATTTATCTTTAGGTCAACCGGATTGGGACTTAACTCCAGACCAAGAATCACCTCATCTCCTGGACATATAGGTTTGATATACTTAGAAGTAGTAGGCCCTAAACCCGTATTATCATGCACAAAAAGCTTTATCTCGTAGCTGTACTCCTGCTCATCGCATGGAATAGGAGCCAGTGAAGTAGTTGCCTCCTTAGATTTATAAGACCTTATAAGATGCGAATGGTCTTCATGGTGTAAGATAACCGACCAAGTATAGTATAGCTCTTCAAGTGGATTGTGGTTCCGCACTACCGCACTTAAATTCAAGGTCAATCCATCCTCATTTTTAAACTTCTCTACATCTTGTACCGAGGTCGAAATAATCTCTGGAGGAAAATTATTGACATGTACTTTAAACTGCTTCACCGTTGATTTACCAGCCTCATCTGTAACAGTAAGGCTTGGTCTGTGTAGTTTCTCGTCACTATCTGTATATCTAAAATCAGTTACCTGATTGGTAGAAGTAAAACCATTGCCAAAATCCCATAGGTAACTTAAATTTTGACCTTCAGGGTCATAAGAACTGCTGGCGTCAAACCTAACATTGAGCGGAGCTGCTCCATAAATCGGGTCAATAAACGCTTCTGTTACCGGTGGGAAATTAGGATTAGGCTCATTATAAATTCTTCTGATTTCATGCGTATCTGGAAAAAAGAAATTCATGTAATAAATGCTACCGTCTGTAGGGTCTTCTGCAAAACAAACTGGATGCACATTCTCAGAAATGCTTATTACTTCAAAAGGGTTACCCCTAAAATCAAATTTGAATATTTTGACCCAGCCTTCATAGTCGCCCATGATATAAGTATCCTTAAAACCCTCAAAATGGTCGGTAGTTAACCATAAACCGCCTATCGACGAATTGCCCGTGAAGGGCTCTCCTAAAAACTCTGGTGAACCTACACCATAAGCTTCACCATCTACAAAAGCTTGAGCAAAATCACCACGCCATTCTAAAACAGGAGCTATGGCGTTTTCAGGAAAGTATTTTGGGTCGCTAAATAAATTATTGCGATAGCTAATACCTTCAAAATATGGCCAACCAAAATTACCACCTCCGGCATCTATCACGTTTACCTCTTCCCTATTTTCCCAGCCTACATCACCCACATAAAAAGTTCCTGGGTCTCCTAATGTTACATCTGTACTACCTGTTTCTGGTTTTAAACTAAACCTAAATGGATTTCGAAGGCCATAAGCCCAAATTCTCGACTCAGCAGAGCGTGGCTCATCTACTTGATAAAAAGGGTTTGAAGGATATCCATCTCCGTTTTCAGGATTTATCCTCAGCATTTTGCCATTTAATGAATTGAGGTTTTGAGCCCTATATGGACCAATATTCTGGTCTTCCGTAATAATACCTTCTTCTAGCGGTAGCGTAACCAACTCATAGTAAAAGGCATCACCATTTTGAAAAGGTGGGTCTCTGGCTATGGCAGCATCTCCTGAGCTCACCATTAAACTGGTATCAGCCCCAAAAACTAAGGAACCCATGCCGTGATTATCCATTAAAACGGGTATACCAGTAGTGTGCGTTTCGCCAATTAAGACCTTTCTCGAGTCTAAATCTACCACACTATTATTTAAAGAATCTCGATTAATAGTATAACGCGTTACTCTACCTATAGAAGCCGAAAAATTGTCATCATTTGCTCTACTATAAAAAGTTGAGTCTTTGAAATAGAGATAATTTCTATCTACGGCATAAAGAAGATAGATATACCCATTTTCTAGAAAGTTGGGGTGTAAAGCCAGCCCATTTAAGCCATGGTCTAAATAGTCATAAACCTCCGCAGAAATATCTAAAAGCAAGATTTTAGCTCCGGTATTTTTATCTACTTTAAATACATTTCCTCCTTTTTCCCAAGCATACATTTGACCACTTTTGTCAAAGGTCAAACCGGTGGGCGAAACATAGTCTTCTGAAACTAATTCATCAACAAAACCAGGTGGCTGAGCAGATAAAGAGAAGCTGCAAAGAAGAAGGAGTAAGAGTTTTTTCATTGTGTCTGATTTGAATACTTAATTAGGAACGTAAGACTTTTCTCGGTGTTTGGTTTTCGGGCAGGAAATTTCAAAAAAATCCTGCCCGAAAAAGTTATTCTACAATGCTCATTTCTAAAATATCGCTAGCTGCTTTAGCATCAATATCGCCATGCTCACCAAATGCGTTCCCTCGCTCTTCAAAACGCTTAGCTATTTCTTTAATGGTGGCTTCGCCAATACCGTAAGCTGTTCCGCTAGTAGGAATACCTAAAGACTCATAAAAGTCAATTGTTTTTTGAATAGCTCCTTCTACTAATTCTTCGTCGGTTCCTGAAAGCTCCCAAACGCGTAAGGCGTATTGAATCATTTTTTCTTTCTTCGCTTCCATCTTATATCGCATTAAATAAGGCATTACAATTGCCAACGTTCTTGCATGATCTATTCCGTGCAAAGCTGTTAATTCATGTCCAATTTGATGCGTAGCCCAATCTTGCGGTACACCTACGTTTATCCAACCATTTAGTGCTACCGTAGCCGCCCAAACCAAATTAGCTCTTGCTTCATAATCTTCAGGTTCGGCAATAGTTTTTTGTCCTACAGCTATCAAAGTCTGAAGAATTCCTTCTGCAAATCTATCTTGAATTTCACCACCTACTGGGTAGGTTAAATACTGCTCCATCACATGTGTAAAAGCATCTGCCACGCCATTGGCTACCTGCCTTTTTGGTAAAGAATAGGTGGTTTCTGGGTCTAAAATAGAAAACTGAGGATATAAAAGCGGATGACCCATACCAAACTTCTCATCTGTTTCTTTCTTACTTATAACCGCAATAGAGTTCATTTCAGAACCCGTAGCTGGTAATGTCATAACAGAGCCAATTGGCAAGGCCTCACCATATTTTGCTTTGCGTCTTACTATATTATTCCATTCGTCACCACCCTCAAAAGGAATAGCAGCCGCCATAAACTTAGTTCCATCTAACACCGAACCTCCGCCTACTGCCAAAAGGAAATCTACCTTCTCTTTTCTGGCCACCTCTACACCGGCCATAAGCGTCTCAAAAGTAGGATTGGCTTCTATACCTCCAAACTCAATGACGTCATAACCCGTAAGAGCTTCTATAACCTGCTGATGTACTCCATTTGAAAAAATACTTCCTCCTCCGTACGTCAACATTACTTTGGCATTTGATGGAATATTTTTAGGTAACTGGGCTATAGTACCCTTACCAAATATGATTTTCACTGGATTTTGAAGCGTGAAATTATTGAACATTCTTTTTATAATTTATTGATGAATAATAGTTTTCCCTGTACACCATTCGTAACAGATTAAAGGCTTTTAAAGTTTGTTCAAAACAAAGTTTTCAACCTCATTTCACTAACTAGCTACTAAGCTATTAATGCCCTTATTCATATTTGATTATTATAATATTTATTATAACTTTAACAATTAAATCAAACTCAATGAAAAAAATAATCCTCCTACTTTTAATCCCCTTCATGGGAATAGCTCAAAACTACAATGACGCTAGAGAGATGACTTATAATCCCTCTTATATTTTCGAAGAGTACTATGAAATAATAAAAAGTGATACGGCAAAACCAGAAATTCTACATTTCACTAAATATCTTTTCCAAGGAAGTACCATAGAAAAAAAAGAATATGCTCTTGGCACTCCTTATCTCTATGACCAAGAATGGCACAAAGGGAGCTTAAAGTTACCTGGTCAAGATGTAGTAGAGGGTTATTTAAGTTATAATATGGTGTATCAGCGGGTACACTTTAAATCTAATTCATTTAGTAATCAAAGAATTTTGGTGGAACCTGAATTCTTCATCATCAATGATGTAACCTACACAAGTTTCCCTGACGTTAGTCTTATGGCTTTTGCATATTTCACGAACGAAAAAGTAGGGCAATTCAACTTACTGTGTGATAATAGAAAGGTTCAATCCAATGACATTAATAGAGATATTTTAGACCCCTATAATATCACATCAAAAGAATATACAGCGGAGTATATTGATAAACCTGAGTACTTTATTTTCAAAGATGGGGAGGCTTTTAGAATAGAAGATAAAAACTATTTCTATAAGCAGTTTGGCCTATCTAAAAAGGAGTTAAAAGAATTTAAAGAGGAAAAAAACATCAATTTCCAAGAGCAGCAAAGCGTAGAAACTTTACTGGCTCATTTGTCAAATCAATGATTTAAGAATCTTAACGGCTGTTTCTAACTCCTCCTCTGTAGAAGAGGCAAAACCTAAGCGTGTACTGTTTAAACCCGGGTAGCTACCGCAATGCTGATTACCATCAGAGAAATACAAGTCTTTTTTCAAAGCTCTTTCCGCTAGCTTTATAAGGTCAATATCATCATTAAACTTGGTCCAGATTGACATCCCGCCCATAGGCTTTTCAAAATTTAGACAACCATCTAATTGCTCTGTCAAGAGTTCTGAAAAATAGTTGCGACGCTGTTCGTAAATCTTCTTATTCTTCCGGAGGTAACGCTGCACTATACCCAGTTTTAGTAGTTCGGCTACCGCCAATTCCAGAAGTGTATCTCCTTGACGGTCAACCAAACGCCTAACTCTAGACATAAGGTCTATTTGGTCTTTGTGAGCAACCAAATAGCCTAGCCTAAAAACAGGTGAAATAGACTTAGTAAAAGAACCTGCATAAAGCACAAAATCACCATGATTAGTAGATGCCAAAGGCATTATTGGGTGACTGGTGTAATGGAAGTCGTAATCATAATCGTCCTCAAAAATGTAGAAACCATACTTCCTAGCCAGCTGCACTAGCTTCACTCGCCTGTAGGCGGGCATAATCACCGTGGTAGGATACTGATGATGTGGCGTTACATACAGCATCTTAAATTTATGCTCTTGACAAAGCTCTTCCAGATGCTCCACATCTAAGCCTTCCTTGTCTACTCGCACATTTACCACGGTGGCTCCATGGTATTTAAAGTTAATTTCTGCCGAAGACCAATTTAACTGAGGCATGGCTACTGTATCACCTTTTGAAACAAAAGCCTGGATAGCCAAATAAACCGCCTGTGTTACTCCTCTAGTAATCATTATTTGCTCAGGACTTACTTCCAAAGCTCGTGTTTTTAATAAATAGTCGGCTAAAACCTCTCGTAAATAGAGATGGCCTTTGGTGTCGGCATAGGTATATTTTGGATATAGGTTACCTGCCGTCAAAGCCGTTTTATAGGCCCTGCTTAATTCTGAAACTGGAGCCAAACGAGGGTCTGGAAGTCCATCGTCTAAGTGATATTTCTCTTTGGTTAAATGTAAATTCCTTTTCAGAATCTGAGGCACCTCTACCTTAGCTGCCTTCCCTTTATTTTCTTCCGAAACTTGCAACTCCGTAATGCTTTCCGCCCCAATTTTCATAGCAATGAAAGTGCCGCTACCTGGTTTGGTTTCTAACCAACCTTGGTTTATCAGTTCATCCAAAGCGGCCAATACCGTTTTTCTGTGAACACCCCAAAGCTCCGCCAACTTTCTGCTTCCAGGTAGCTTTGCCCCTGCCCTAATAGTACCCGCTTGTATGTTTTCTATAAGCTGGTCGGCTATCTGTCTGAAAACTGGCTTCTCGTTTTCCTTGTCAATATTTATGAGTTCTACCATTACCGGACTATACACTTTATCACTTCTGGACTATTTACACCACCCAGTAAAACTCTAATTTTGTTTCATCAATTACAAGAATTATGGAAAGAAAAACCAAAAGAACCACGCCAAGCAGAATGGCAAATCAGAGAGCTCACTATGACGACCAGCAGATTTATAACATACTTGATGAAGCACTTTTTTGCACCATTAGCTATGCTGAAAACAATGAACCTTTTAGTATACCTCAATCTTTTGTGCGAGTAGGAAACTATGTTTATTTACATGGTTCAGTAGGCAGTCATTTGATGCGAATGCTGTCTGACGGTAGGTCGGTGTGTATTACGGTGATGCTGGCTGATGAATTGGTCATAGCCAAAACAGCTTTTCATCACTCGGTAAATTATAGGTCGGTAGTGATTTTTGCCAAAGGCGAACTTCTAGAAAGTCAAGAGGAAAAATATGATGCTTTTAAAGCACTCACAGAAAAGATGGTACCCAATAGCTGGGATTATCTAAAACCTATGAGTAAAAAGGAACTAGACAAAACCACTGGAATAAGATTTTCATTAGAGGAAGCTTCTGCCAAAATACGCCAAGGCGACCCAAGTCATGAAGAAGACGAAATGGATTTGCCTATTTGGACGGGTTTGATTCCTATAAAACCGCTTCGTCAAAAGCCAGTACCTGATAGCCATGGTGCCAAAATTGATTTACCAGAACATTTGAAATAGTTTTAGAAGACAGTGTTTGTCATGATTTTTACAAAAAAATCACGCCAAACGAATAGCTTTTGAGATTAATAGAGGGTTCTATTAACATTTCGCTCCTCTGGAGCTTTAACCCTGTCATCTGAAAAAAACAACAAAGTGAATTCCTTATTTCGCCCTGTACTGTCTGAGAACAGTCGAAATTCTAGTTTAATAGCTAAAAATACATATAGTCGATAATAAAAATTTTGACTTTTCGAGTTTACAGGACGGTCGGCCGCTGCCGTGTTGCTTTTTTGGGAGGAACGCCTCCCCGGTTCGTTTTTTTCAAACGGTGCGGCGACCCGCAAAAAATAAAATCCCGGCCGGAAGGCCAGCGGGATAAAAAGGTAGATTTTATAGACAAAGAATAGTTTTAGTGAAGTCAAGGACAATTCAAAGTCAATTCAACATTTATAACAAAAAAACATGATCACATATAAAATTGGCGTAACGCCCAAAACAGAAGAAATCATAGCAGTATACGATAGCTCTGGAATAAACAGACCTACCAAAGACTTTGACAGAATTACCGCCATGTATGCCAAATCCAACCTGATTACCTCCGCATGGGATGGCGATAAATTAGTGGGCGTAGCTCGCTCTTTGTCAGATGCTTGCTACTGCTGTTATTTGGCAGATTTGGCGATATGCAAAGACTATCAACACCAAGGAATTGGCAAAAAATTGATAGAAGTGACGCAAAAAGAATTAGGAGAAAAGGTTACTTTGATACTTATTGCAGCACCTAGTGCGGTAGATTATTATCCAAAAATTGGTTTTGAGAAAATTGAGGCAGGCTATCTCATCAAAAGGAAATCATAAGTAAAACATGGCAAAAGAGCATCATTACAGCGTAAAACTAACATGGAACGGCAACACGGGTTCTGGAACAAAAGACTACAGAACTTATGAGCGTAGCCATGTAATTAAAATAAAGGACAAGACAGACATTCACTGTTCGTCTGACCCTGCATTTAGAGGAGATGCTACCAAGCATAATCCTGAGGAAATGCTGCTAGCTTCTGTGTCTTCTTGCCACATGCTGTGGTATTTGCACTTATGCAGCACTGCTTCCATAAATGTACTGGCATACAGTGATGAGCCTACTGGTGTCATGATTGACAACAAGGATGGCTCAGGCAGATTTACAGAAATAAGCTTAAACCCAAATATCACACTGGCGGATGCTAGCATGAAAGCCAAAGCTGATGCTCTTCATCAAAAAGCAAACAAACTCTGCTTTATAGCCAACTCCCTTAATTTCCCTGTTCACCATAAAGCTAAATATAATGTTGGAACTTAGGCCAAGTTGCGAAAACTGCAATAAACTACTTCCGCCAGAAAGTACGGAAGCCATGATATGCACCTATGAATGTACGTTCTGCACAGACTGTGTAAATGATGTACTCAAATCAGTATGCCCAAACTGTGGTGGTGGTTTTGAGAAAAGACCCATACGCCCTGCAAATATGCTCTTGAAACATCCCGCAAGTACTAAAGTGGTGTATAAACCTGTGAAATAAACTAGTTGCGATTTTAAATAAATATGTAATTTCAGGTGTTTTAAACAGCAAAAGATGAAAGGACATAAATATCAAAGTACAGACGAATACATTGACATGCAGGAGGAAGTGCTGCAGCCTATTTTAAAACAAATTCGTGCTATTTTGGCTAAAACTATTCCCGAAGCCCAAGAGGTCATTAGTTATAATATGCCCGCCATAAAATTCAAAAAGGTGCTGGTTTACTATGCTGTTACTAAAAAGCATTTAGGCTTTTATCCTACCTCTAGCGGTACTGCAGCTTTTGAGAAAGAGCTTGCTCCTTACAATCCTTCCAAAGGAACGATTCGTTTTCCTTTAGACCAACCACTTCCTGTTGATTTGATTATTGCCATTACTAAGTTTAGGTATGAGGAAGTTTTGGCTTCTTAGGTTTTTAAGGGATACTATTTAGACCTTAATGAATGGTAAAAGTTTTAAAAAAAATGAGCTACGCAAAGTCTTCTTGTCTGCCGACAGGCAGGCCTGACTTTGCGTAATATGTCTTTCGGTCTTCAAACTGATGGTTAAAATTTAATTGCTCTAATTAATATAATCTAAGCGAAAACCACAAAAGTGATATCCTCAAAACATTACTAGATGATTATAAAGGTTATTCATGTCACATACATTTTCAATAAAACTTTAGAGCGGTCTGAAGACCGAATGACAGTTCCACGAGGTCAAAAAGACCTCACGGAGCGGGTTGAATGGGTTGACGTTTTTACACGAAAAGATTATAAGGATATTATTATAAACAGTCTCCAATTTTGTCAAAAGGAAAAGGGAATGAATATTTACGCTTTCGTAATAATGAGCAACCATCTTCATATAATGATGCAATCTGAAAAGAAAGAGTTATCAAACTTGGTCAGAGACTTCAAAAAATACACCGCTCAAATGATTCTAAAGCGAATTATGGAGGGTCCAGAATCTAGGTCAGATTGGATGCTTAAAAGATTTGAATTTGCAGCCAATAGCCATCAAAGAAATACCAAATATCAATTCTGGCAACTAAACAATCATGCTGAAGAAGTCTTTTCTGAACCTTTTATGTGGTCAAAAATTAATTATATCCATATGAATCCAGTTAGGGCAGGAATTGTAAATAAGGCCTCCCATTATTTACATAGCAGTGCATCAAATTATGTAGGTAAGACAGGCTTGATTGAAATTGAATTACCTTCAAACCCAATTATTGACCCTCTTAAAAAGGATACCATTTAGACGTTAATGAATGGTAAAAGCTGTTCTTTGTGTTTAGCTACGCAAAGTCTTCTTGACTTTGCGTAAAATGTCTTTCGGTCTTCAGACCGATGGTTAAAATTTAATTACACTAAAATAGCTAATACAACAACTACAGAAAGTCTATCATATATACATTATGAATAGTATAGGTCTATTCTTTGCACAAACATTTTCAATGTAGCGGTCTGAAGACCGAATAACAGTTCCACGAGGTCAAAAAGACCTCACGGAGCGGGTTTTGGCTTCTTAGACTTTTAAAGTGATGCCATTTAGACATTTAAGATTTAATTTTAACCGAACATATTGCGGTCTCAATACCTAAAGGTCAAACCAGTCTACCGACAGGCAGGAAGACCTCTTGGGGCGGGGCGATAGTCATTTTATTATCAAACTATCAACAGTACTTCTATGATATCCATCTTTGGGATAAATAAAAAATCTGACAGAATAAATCCCTTTATTTAACTTAAAAATATTATTGTCAAATGAATAAGTATAAGATGGGTTTTCATTACCAATCTTGACATTTTCACTATAGTAGAATTTTAATGGAATAAGGCAAATAGAGTTGTCAATAAACTCTGGTTTTGAGACAAAGTCCTTAATCCGATTAAAATTATTAGTACAATCAATATTAAAGTTAATATCCAATTGTTCAGACAAATAGCGAAATTCCTTAATTATATCATCTTCCTGTTTAGTTATCACTAAGAATGAATAATCAATTTCTTTGTCAACGCCTGATTTATTTAGAACTTGAGTCTTAATTGAATAAAAGTCATTATCTGATTTTGTCTCTATAATTAGGTCCAAAAAGTCTCTCTCCTTCGTCTTTAAATTATCAAAATACTGATTCGTTGATAACCTTAACTGATAGCTAGCCAATATAAAACCAAGTCCTGTTGCAACGATTTCTGCATATTGGCTTATCAAAGATTTGGTATCATATGCCCAACATGTAGCAAATAGCAAAATCCCAATAATCATCAAATAAGCCAAAAAAAATATCATCGAATTTTCACTCTTTTTCATAAGTATTTTTTCATTTCTTATAACGATTGGGTATCTACACCAAAGGTGCAGATACTATTCTTAAATGGATACTAATCTAACAGCTTTTTCATTACCGCCAAACCTTTTATTGACAACGCCGCCTTTATACATTAATCAACTAGCGGTTAAACTTGATTAAAAAACCAAAACCTTCAAAAAAATAAACCTCATAAGTATGACAAACTAGGTCATTCTAGACCTTATAATTTCTTTCTTTTGACCAAAGCTTTATATTTAAGCTTCTCAATTGTCGGTTTACCGCAATCCGTTTTAACCTCAACCCTATCGCCAGTTTCAGCTGGCCTAGAAACCTAATATGACTCAGCATCTAAAAACCAGTATTTTAACTATACTTTTAAGCGTCTTTGGCCTTACTGCCGCCATTGCTCAATACGCCAATCATACCCTGCCTCAACACCCAGACAAATGGAATGCAAAATGGATAAGCCACCCAGATGTGGACAAGACCGCTTACGGACTCTTACATTTTAGAAATACTTTTAACCTCGATGCTGCTCCTGCTTCTTGCATTATTCATGTTACGGGAGATAATAGGTACAGACTTTATGTAAACGGAACCGAAGTTGGTTATGGCCCGCAACTAGCCGACCCTAGACATTGGCGTTATGAAAGCATTGATATAGCTACGTTTCTTAAACCTGGCAAAAACATTATTGCTGCCGAAGTCATGAATTGGGGTGCAGACCGCAGCCATGGGATTATTTCTTTTCAAACTGGTTTTTTGATTCAAGGAAATTCAGACAAAGAGACCTTTCTTAATACCACAGACGAAGGCAACTGGAAAGTTTTAAAAAATGAATCTATTGAAGAAATCACTGTACACTGGCGTGGTGGTGAAAAAGCTATAGTAGGAGGTTTTTATGCAGCCAACCCTACAGATTATATAGATGCTAGCAAATACCCTTGGGGCTGGCAAAAACTAGCTTATGATGACAGCAAATGGGTGAAACCGTCCATGATATTTTCGGAACCTAAAACCACTACAGGTTATGGTCATGGATGGATTATGCAGCCAAGAACCACAGAAATTCAGACAAACAGAGATGAGAAATTCACTAAAATAGCTCGAACCGACTTAAAGAAACTGCCTAAAGCTGATAGCCCTTTCGGTCAAAAAACAATTACTATTCCGGCTAATTCTACGCACAGTATATTGGTGGATGTAGGATATGAAACCATAGGTTACCCAAAACTTGACCTTTCAAAAGGAAAGAACAGTGATATACTGGTCACTTACTCCGAAGCACTCTATGGCGAGGGTAATTTAAAAGGAAACAGAAACGATTTAGAGGGCAAGGTCATAAAGGGAATTCATGACCATTACACCATGGATGGCGGTGAGCGTAGGGTATTTCAGCCTATATGGTTTAGGGCTTACCGATTTGTTCAGCTTGACATCACCACTAAAGACGAGCCGCTGGTAATTAATGACTTTTATAATGTTTATTCCGCATCAGAATTTCCACTGAAGGCTAGTTTCCAGACTGAAAATAGTGACTATGACGCTATTTGGGACTTGTGCTGGAAAACCATGAAACTGTGTGCTCAAGATAATTTGATAAGTGATGCCTATTATGAGCAAATGCAGTATGTGGGAGATTTACGTCCGCACCTAAAAGCCTGGACAGCCCTAACTGGCGACCTTACTTACTTTCACAGTGCCATGGAACAGTTTAATAATTCCAGGTTACCCGACGGAAATATAACAAGCTGTTATCCATTAAAAGCCACTTTTGTGCTGCCTACTTATTCCCTTATCTGGATTGATATGCTGCATGACCTCATGATGCAAGAAGGCGACAAAAAACGCATAGAACCTTACCTCGGTGAGATTCAAGAAGTCTTTGATTATTACGAAACCTTGATTGGTGAAAACGGTTTGGTAGGCGAATCTGAATATCAGATGTTTATTGATTGGTACGCCCCAAAAGAAGGCGTAAAATCGCTGAGTAATAAAAGCGACAAATCGGCAATTTTGACTTTAAACTACGCCTATACTTTACATAATGCTGCAGATATTTTGGAATGGTTAGGCTACAGAGAAAAAGCTAAATACTACAGAAGTGAAGGTACAAAGTATGCAACAGTTACTCGGAACTTATGTTTTGATGCGGTTAAAGGCATTTATAAGGATAATCCTGAAGCAGACTTCTATGACCAAAGAGCCAGTATTCTTGCCGTTTTGACCAATGCTCACAGCCCAGCAGACTCTAAAAAATTGATGCAAAAAGTATTGAGTAATGAAACTGACTTTGATAGCTACGCTAACCTATTCTACCATTTCTATATGTTTGAGGCCATGGAAAAGACCAATGAAGGTAACTTCACAGAGGCTCTAGCTCCATGGAAAGAAATGATAGCTATGGGCATGTCTGGTACGCCAGAAAAAAGATTGGAACAAAACCCTCGTTCTGAAGTACATCCATGGACCGCCCATCCCTTACACTTTTACTTTAGTGTGGTGGCAGGTATTAAGCCAACTAGTGCTGGTTTTAAAACAGTAGAAATTTCTCCAAACCCAAGTGATTTAAAAGAAATAAAACTCAGCTACCCTACCATCAATGGAGATATAAAAACAGATTTTCATTTTGACAATAATGAAAACCTGACAGGCTCTATTAGTCTTCCGGATGGCGTAAATGGTGTTTTAAAATGGAATGAGAAAGAAATTGTTTTGCATGCAGGGTTTAATAAATTATGAAATTAAACAATCAGCCACATTTAGAACAATGAGAAACATTCTCGAAAAAACATTCTTCACCCTTTCTATTACAATTCTTTGCTTCCAACACGGAAAAGCTCAAGAAATACTATCAAAACCCAATATTGATTTAATTGAAAATATTCAATCTACCGATGGATTTACTGCTTTATGGAAATTTGACGAGTCTTCTGGCAAAAAAAGGAAAGCAGTAGGAAAAGGTAAATTCCCTTTAGAAGAAGCTAATGGAAAAATAGAACGAATAAATGAAGGCCCGGTTTCAGGTTATTCTATAAAACTGGATGGTGACAATTACCTTAGTTTACCGCATATAAAAACTGGGAAACTAAATATTTATGGTGAGAATTCTCAAGTTACTGTCATAGCCTGGCTCAAATGGACAGGTAAGCAAACTAGTTTTGTAGGAGGCCTATGGAATGAATACCAAGATGGCGGAAAAAGACAATACGGTCTGTTTGTTTCTTTACCGCATTATAACGGTCGAAATCAGGTTTGTGGACATATTTCAAGCTCTGGCAGAGCCACTCCCCCATTCCCCTTCTCTATAGATTATTCTGCCAGTGGACAGATTGTACCCATTAATGAATGGTTTTGTGCTGCCTTTACGTATGATGGCACTTATATCAAATCTTACATGAATGGAGAATTTAAAGCACGTGAACCTGAATTGATTGATCACACTGTAGGTTTTGAAGAATATCCAGAAGGTTTAACACATAGTAAAAACCCATATTACTTCCCAGATGGCATGGGAAACAACGGTTCCGATTTTACCGTGGGGGCTGTTTTATTAAAACGGGGTATGGGCAATTATTATAAAGGGCAAATTGGCGGCTTAGCTGTTTTTGACAGAGCCCTTACAGAAAGCGAGATTAAAACTCTCAGTTGGTGAGATTTACAAAAACGTAAGGGTAAAAGTGCTTTAAACTATATCCTTAACTATTGTTAATTTTATTAAATAGATTAAACCTTTCTTTTCGTCATTCGTCTTAAGTGCATTAAAAGCTTAAAACAAATAATTATGAAAAGAGTAATCAAAATCACCTTAGCACTGGCATTAATTTTCGGTTTTTCTGTAAACGGGTTTTCACAGCGAGATAAGCAAAGAAACTCCACTAGCAAAACGGTAGTCAATAAAAAGACAGTAGTGACCAAAACAGTGGTACCGAGAAAAAACGTAGTTTATAAAACCACCAAAAAGAAAGTGGTAACAGTACGTACACTTCCAAAACCTGCCACTGTAGTTAAACATAATGGTACATCGCTTTACTATGACAATAGTCGATTTTACAGACTAAACGGAGGTAGGTATGTACCTGCAATTCCGAGTGTTGGTTTTCAAATTAGAACATTGCCTTTAGGTTATAAAACCGTGAGTCTTCGAGGTGTAAACTATTTCTTACATAGTGGTATTTACTACGTCAAAGTCAACAACTTTTATAAAGTAGTAAACCCTGAAATAGGTACTGTGGTATATGAGCTACCAGCAGAAACTGAAAGAGTGAGTTTGAGCGGAAGGTCGCTTTATGAATTCAACAACGTTTTATACGAAAGAATACAAACCAGAGGGACACGAGCCTACGAGGTTGTTGGATTTATAGAAGGTTAAACCCCTCCTTAGAAAAGCCTATATTTGGTACTTAAACTTAGCTACGCAAAGTCAAGAAGACTTTGCGTAAATGTCTTTCGGTTTTCAGACCGATGATTAAAATTTAATTACACTAATAATATAGTCTAAACGAAAACCATAGAAATGATATCATCAAAACATTACGAGATGATTATTTTCAATAAAACTTTAGAGTGGTTTGAAGACCGAATAACAGTTCCACGAGGTCAAACCAGTCTGCCGACAGGCAGGAAGACCTCACGGAGCGGTGCCAAAAATTTTAAAACATGCCACAAAATCAAACACTAAACTGGGCTAAACAGCATCCTAAAAAGCTATTTCTGATAGACGGACTTGGGGCTTGCCTTTCTGCCTTTTTATTAGGCGTGGTATTAGTGAAGTTTGAACCACTTTTTGGTATACCTTCAGATACGCTTTATTTTCTAGCTCTCCTGCCCTGCATTTTTATTCTTTTTGACGTTTATTGCTACCGCACAAATAGTAAAAACACCGCAAAGCACCTCATTGCCATAGCTTTTATAAATATTGCTTACTGCATTCTCTCATTCGGTTTTATGGTTTACCATTCCGACACTATGACATCGCTTGGGTTTGGGTATGTCATTCTAGAAGTTATTGTGGTACTGGCTGTGGCGGCATTTGAAATTAAGGTGGCGAAAGGTATTGGCTTTGAAAATTAACTTCTAAAAGTTGTTAAACTAGAACTTAAAGCTTTGCATAATTGTAAAATATACTACTAGACATTCTAAGAAAATGCATCTATTCCAGTTTCCTGAACAAAAAATACTTGATAGAATGAAGAACATAGTTCATTCTGAAGTAACTGATATAGAATGGCCTAATGTGGTGGTTAACGCTAAGAACACAAAGTATGAAAAAATCATACATGAAAGTTCATTCAGCATATTCACAAATGAGAAAGGCAGCCTAAGGTTAAACGCCAATAAAAGAGACCTTAAAATTTGCGAACAAACTTTTTATATTTCTAATCCATACGAGTCATTTAGGTATGAAATTGATTCGCAAGAAACTGTTGAAACCTTTAATATTCATCTTAATTATAATTTCTACGCCAAGGCTCTCTATGCCTCGCTAAACTCAAATGAAAAACTTTTAGAAAACCCTTTTGACTGCAATACAAACTATGTTTTCACTAATCAATTACATGTCAAAAACTCTGATTTCAAAAGGATAATAAAGTCTTATCAAGAAGATGAGGAGGAAGTCTTTCTGGCACAAATATTAACGAAGAGTCTGCATGTAGACCAAAAGGAAAAAAGAAAGCAACTTCAAATTCCGGCAGCTAAAAAGTCAACGAAAAAAGAACTTGCCAGAAGAATGTATATAGCAAAAGACTATATCTACAGTAATTATTCAAATGCCGATTTATCTGTCAAACAGCTATCAGAAGAGGTTTCTATGTCGTCTTTTCATTTCTTAAGAACCTTTACCAAAATGTATAAAATATCGCCATATCAATACATCAAGGCGGTTAGGATAGCAAAGGCGAAGCAATTACTAAAAGATACATCTGTATCTATAAACGAAATTGCATTTTTGGTAGGTTTTAAGGAAGCCACTGCCATCTACCCAATTCTCAAAAAACAACTAGCAAAAACACCTGAAAAGTACAGAAGAGAAATTAGCAATTTTGAATAGCCCTGTGCCTTGTGGTTGAATTTACATTTGTCAAAAAGCAATGTAAATATGGAAATTCAATTAATTAGAAACGCCACCGTTAAAATTAAGTTTGGCAACAAAACTTGGCTTATTGACCCATTTTTGGGTGATATAAACAGTCTTCCGCCCTTTGCAGGAAAATCGCCTAACCCCACAGTACCTTTACCTTTCTCTATTTCAGAAATATTACACGATGTAGATTATGTACTTTTAACTCATCTGCATCCTGACCATTTTGATTCAAAAGCGAAGGAGCTTATTCCTAAATCTATGCCGTTTTTTGTTCAAACAGCTGACGCTGAAAACATAGAATCATGCGGTTTTGAAAATGTGACAAGCATTGACCACGAAATCAGTGTTGATGCTATTAAAATTTCAAGGGTAATTGCTCAGCATGGTGAAGGAGATATTTTAAATGTCATGGGAGCGGTATCTGGGTATGTCATGGAAACAAATGATGAACCTGTGCTTTACATAACTGGAGATACCATTTGGTGCGAACCAATCAAAAAAAATATAGACCAGTTTAAGCCAGAAATTGTTCTGTGCAATGCTGGTGGAAACAGTTTTTACCCAGAGAGCAACCCTTTCAAAACTTACCTCGACATAGAACGTTCTTTTAAAGTAATCATGGATGAAAAACAGGTTTTAGAGCTCTTAAATTACAAAGAGGAAACCACCGTAATCACTGTCCATATGGGTGCATTAGACCATGAAACTGTCACAAGGACACAAATGAAAGAATTCATAAAGGCCAGCAACATTGACATGAAAAGACTCCATGTACCAGAAGATGGAGAAATCATTAAATTAAATTAAATTAAGTAAAATGAAAATTTACATTGTAGGAGCCGGAGCTATAGGAAAGGCACTAAGTGTTTTTCTCCAACAAGAAAATAAAGATGTAAGTATCATTAGAGGAAGTGTAGACCACGGCCTTGCTGAAAGAAAAAGCATTAAAGTGGTTAACCAAAAAGGAGAGATTTTTGTACAAAACATAACTACTACCACCTTTAGTCAAATCACGGAGATTAATGGTATTGTCTTAATCACCACGAAGGCCTTTGCCAACTCTTTTATAGCTGAGAAACTCAAAGCTATAAAAGGTGATTTCCCCATTATTTTACTACAAAATGGTTTAAACATAGAAAAGCCGTTTAGTGATTTTAAAGAGCTATATCGTTGTGTATTGTTTTCCACCAGCCAAGTTTTAGAAAATCAGGAGGTCTCTTTTAAAACGGTAGCTTCCTCTCCAGTAGGACTGATTAATGGCAATTTAAATACCCTAAGACAGCATGTAAGTATAATTAACACCCCTCATTTTGCTTTTGAAACCGACACTAACATTTTAAAACACGTTTGGGACAAAGTCATCATAAATTGTGCTTTTAATTCCATCTGCCCTTTAATTGAGGTTGACAATGGAATTTTTAAGAATAACAATGAGGCTCTAAAACTAGCCCGTACAGTTATTCAAGAATGTTCAAGTTTAGCTAATGAATATGGTATAAAAACTGATGCCAAAGGAATTGAGAAGAAACTATTACAGATAAGCGAGCGATCAGATGGGCAACTTATTTCAACATATGAAGACATTAGGAAAAACAGAAGGACAGAAATAGATAGTTTAAATCTTGAAATTTCTAAACTTGCAGATAAATTAGGAATGCCCGAAATAGTCCAAACCACAACCCTTTTGGGCAAATTAATAAAGCTAAAATCTGAGATTCTTCTAAATCAAAAAATATGATTCCAAAAATTCATCAAGGTTTGAAAGGTTTTATTTTTGACATGGATGGAATAATTATAGACTCCGAGCCTCTCTGGAAAAAAGCGGAAAAAGAAGTTTTCTCTTCTTTGGGTGTAGAGCTGACAGAAGAACTATGTAAAATCACCGAAAGAATGACCACATCAGAGGTTACTGAATTTTGGTTTGAGAAGTTTCCTTGGGAAGGAAGAACTTTAAAAAGTATTGAAAATAGTGTGGTAGAGCGAGTATCTGAACTTATTAAAGAAGAAGGAAAAGCCATTAAAGATGTTAAACATTTCCTGAAGATAATAAGGCTAGCTGGATTTAAAATTGGTTTAGCCACCAACTCGCCCGCTGTACTGATTCCTGTAGTTTTAGAAAAATTAGGCCTTTCTGATTATTTTGATGCCATAGCCTCCTCAGAATTTGAGTTTGAAGGAAAGCCAAACCCCTCCGTTTATATGACAGCCCTACGAAAATTAAACCTTGATGCGAAGGAGTGTATCGCAATTGAAGATTCAAATTCAGGACTAATGGCTGCCAAAAGAGCCGGCTTGAAAACTGTAGCTTTAAGTTCTCAAAATAAAATGAGCGAATATGCCGACCATCAAATCCATCATTACAAGGAATTTGATTTTTCATTAGTAATATAAATAGCATTTTTTCGACAGAAGGGTTTTCTATTGACATCAATAATATTAGTTTCAAAATCATGAACATGAAAAACAAAGTATTTATAGCCACTAGTTTAGACGGATACATTGCAGATGCAAATGGAGAAATAGATTGGCTACATGCTATCCCTAATCCTGAGAACAATGACATGGGATATACCGAATTCATGTCAGAAATAGATGCTCTAGTCATGGGAAGAACCACTTTTGAAACCGTATGCGGTTTTGAGATAGACTGGCCTTATCAGAAACCAGTTTTTGTGCTTAGCAACACCTTGACTGAAATCCCTGCGGAATACGAAGGCAAAGCAATGCTGATAAAAGGAACCCTAAACGAAATTCTAGCACAAATTCATGCGAAAGGCTTCTACAGCTTATATATTGATGGTGGCAGCACTATTCAAAACTTCCTAAAAGAAGACTTAATAGACGAAATGACCATTACCATAATTCCCACGCTATTAGGCGGTGGAGTTTCACTGTTTAGCAAGCTGGCAGAGAAATTAAACTTTGCATGTATAGATTCTAAAATCTATTTGGATAAGGTGGTTCAGAATCGTTTTGTGAGGTATAAAACATAGTATTTCAAAGTTAAAACACCAAAGTTTTAGCCTTCCTGACACTAAAACAAAAAGGCTTTTCCAAAGGAAAATTTTATGTATTAATATTTAAAAAAAGGGCAAACAGCCAACCAGGAATATTAAATTATAGGAATTAAAACCAGCCGATTAATGTATAATTCATACTACTCTATGGCTTTTAAAACCAATATATTTACACCATAAGATTTTAGAAAATGAAAATAGCTTTCTTCTCAGATATACATGCCAATTTACCCGCCCTTGAAGCTTTTTTCAAGGATATTGAATCAGAAAAAGTGGACGCCATTTACTGCTTGGGAGACTTGGTAGGTTATAATGTTTGGCCAAACGAAGTGGTAAATGAAATAAGAAAAAGGCTCATACCTACCATCATGGGAAATCATGACGAAGCTTTGCTAAAACCAGTTACTGATGAAGACAAGCCTTCAAACAAAGGCCTCACAAGCACCATGATCAATGATGACAATAAAGATTACCTCATTAACCTGCCTAGGCATTTAACCCTAAACTTTGTCACCAATGAGGAGCCTTTTAACCTGCTAATGGTTCACGGAAGTGTGAAAGCAATAAATGATTATATGGTGATAGACTACCCTGAAGATGAGGTTATAAGCATGATGGAATTTCATAAAGCCGGTGTGCTTTTATGCGGACATACCCATAAACCTTTTCATAGGATAATTGAGGACGGAAATTCCTTCAAACATGTGGTAAATATTGGCTCTGTGGGCAAACCTAAAGACGGCGACCCAAGAGCTTGCTACGCCATTTTAGAACTAAATCAGTCAATTTCTCCTAAATCAGACAGCTTGAAAGTTTCCTTTAAAAGAGTGGAATATGATGTTGAAAAAGCAGCAAAAGCCGTAGAAGAAAGTCATTTTGATAAGGCCTATGCAGAAGCTTTAAGAGTAGCTAAATAATCTTTATCCACCTTAAGTGACAATACTCATATTTCCTTTCCATAAGCTATTGTAATTTCACAATAAACAAATGAAGTTATGTGCTTCAAAAGAAAACCATGAACTATCAAATCAAAGCTTCTTCCACCTCAAATCAGGATGCTATCATTCATATAAAGGAGTCTAATATTGATTTTGGCACTACCCCAAAATCCGCTGAAAGCTTACCAAACCCTGCTGAGCTTTTCTTAGGTTCTTTTGCGGCCTGTATGCTGAAAAATGTGGAGCGTTTTTCGGATATGCTGAAATTTAACTACACCAAAGCTACCCTAGAGGTAAATGCCGTTAGACTGACAAATCCGCCAAGAATGGACAAAATAGAGTACCATTTGACTATTTATAGCAATGACAAAAACCTTAATCCTGCCTTGCTAAAGAAGAACCTTGAAAAGTTTGGTACCATCTACAATACCGCAAAACTATCTTGCACTATTTCAGGTACAGTAAGTACCTTAGAAAATGATTGATTGTTTGTCTTAACTTTGGCTAGTCTTAATTGAAAATAATCCATGTCAGAAACAAGGCTTAGCCAGATTGATAATAAAAAACTAGAAGCGGAGATAGAACAGCTCAAACTCGAACTAGAGGCTATTGAAATTCAGACCTATGCTTTTGAAACAACGCTTCGTTCGCATTTAAGTGATTTGATAATAGAAGCACATGAGCTTTATGTGCTATACAAGGAAATTAAGAAGAAGAAAAAGGAAAAACGACTAGAACAAAAAAAGCGAGGTAAGAATTATCAAGAACCTGTTGGCTTAATAAGCACAAAAAAAACAGAGACGAAGCTAGCTACTTCAGAAGAGCAAAAGGAGAAAAAAAGGCTTTACCGTGAAGCCATGCTTCATGTACATCCCGACAAATTCTTCATGAAAGAAAACGAAACGGATATAGCCACAGAACTTACCGCCAAACTAATAGAAATTTATAAAAATGAAAGTTTGGAAGCATTACAAGCCTTTCATGCTCACATTTTTGAAGGAAATAGCACTTTAACGCTAAGCGATTCTGCAGCCAATGTCAAAATCACTTCTACAGAAAACTATCTTGCCCATGAAAAAGAACGATTAAAAAAAGCAATTGACCTAGCTAAAAACAACCAACTTTATAAAGTCTATTCGGAGTATGAGAACCCTTTGACTTTTGTGGAGGAGTTAAAAACGTATTACGAAAATCGAATTTCCAAATTGAAAAACAGAACGAGGAAAGGGATTTAGTGGGTTCTAGCGTATGGAGGTTCTCGACTGTCGCTCGAACTGACATTGGTATATAACGAGAGTTGTCAGTTCGAGTGAAGACCCTGCCTGTCCTCAATTCAGCGGATAAATAGGCAGACAGGGAGAGCTGTCTTTTTAAGAATATTAATTCCGCAAAGTACCTGACCGAGACTGTGCTAGCTGAATAAAAACGACCGAATAATAAATATAAGGGTTGCTTTCTTACAGGTATTCTGTTTTGATATGGTTTTACTTTATCTTGTAATTGAAATATAATATCGCAGGGTTCCTAAAGAATATTCTGCTACAGGATACTAATGAAAATACAACACATACTTACCACATTCTTCTTTCTGACATTGATTTTCTCTTGTCAAAAAAAAACGGAAACCCTTGACCCTAAAGTGGATGCCAAGAAACTTGAAACTAACTTTATGGAATGGTGGACATACTATAATAAAAATATTTCATTGACCTCTAATTTTGAGGCCATAGATAGTAAGTCTGAGAAAGTTGAAAAAGCCGATTTTTTAATGGCTTTATCTAGCGGTAACTACATTCCTTTAAAAGTAAAGTCTAAAGATAAAAGTGACCTTTATAAACTCTATGAGCTAAACTCACACGCTTCAAAAGACATCATCCAAACTATAAAAAATGAATCTTTAACGGCACTAAATCATTTCAAACTAGAAAGTATGACCTTTCCTGAGTTTGATTTTATTGACCTAAATGGAAATCATTATACCAACGAAAATACGAAAGGTAAAACGCTAGTTTTTAAAACTTGGTTTATTGGTTGCTCAGCTTGTATCGCCGAATTCCCTGAGTTAAATGAACTCGTAGAAAAACACAAAACACGTAACGACATCCTATTCCTGAGTTTGGCCACAGATTCAAAACCCGATTTAGAGAAGTTTTTGAAAAAGAGATTATTCAAATATGAAGTAATTCCTAATCAAAAAGAACTCATTGAAGAGACTTTAAACTTACAAGCTTATCCTACTCACATCATTGTTGGTGAAAATGGAAACATTAAAAAAGTAGTCAATAAGTCATCAGAAATGATTTCATATTTGGAGGACATTTAAGAAAACAAAGCCCCTACCCTCCTTTCCCTTCAGCAGCGTATTCTAAGAGGTTCAATTCCACTTCTGCTCTATATACAGCGAAATAAAAACGACAGAATAGTAAATTTAAGGTTTGCTTTCTTACGGATTTTCTGTTTGATATAGTTTTACTTTATCTTGTATTTAGATATAAAACATTAGACTAAAGAAACACATAAGCTCATGAAAAAAAGGAAAGGCAAAGCAGCCAAAGCCCAAATTAAAACCCTGAACGAAATACTTAATCAAGAACCCGTTTATCTAAACGATTGGGAGGAGAGTAAAAAAATTGGGCTATTAGCTGCCTTTGAAGATATTCATATTTCAAAAGAAAACTATGAAGCTACTGAAGCCCCCCCTCATCTAGATGAATCGCATTGGTCTGCCATGAAATATATGATGGATAGTACTTTAAGAAAATACAAAAACGTAAATATACTTTTCGCATCATCTAGCAGAAGTGGTTATGGTGGCTATGTTTGGGTACTTTTTGAAGAAGACGGCAAACTCTATGAAGTCAATGCCACCTACGCTTCTATTTACGGACTTTCAGAACAATGGAATAAAGAACCCGTTGTTTTAAATGAACTACAAAACAGACTAGAAAAAGGGACTTTTGGAACTTCCTGGAATCAGGAAAATGTGTTTGCTGCTGAACTAAGGGCTTTTCTTGGCTTGTAGAGCCTTTGCTTTCTAAAACGCATTTATGAAATACTGCAGAGACCCTGACGCAGACTCTAAGAGGGGAAAAGTGGGTTCAAGTGTATGGAGGTTCTCGACCGTCGCTCGAACTGACATAGCTATATAAAAAAAACAGTCGAGAATTGTCAGTTCGAGCGAAGACCCTGCCTGTCCTCCATTCGGCGGATAAATAGGCAGACAGGAATAACAGTCTTTTTAAGGACAAACACCGCAGAGTACCTAACGGAGACTGTGCTGGAGGAAAATTTAGTCGATTCAAGTGTATGGAGATTCTCGACTGTCGCTCGAACTGACATAGCTATATAAAAAAAACAGTCGAGAGTTGTCAGTTCGAGCGAAGACGAGAACAGTCTTTCAAACACAATCCTAAAGGGTCCCTAACGGAGACCCACTAGAGGAAGATAGTTTTCCCCCTCCTCAAAGACGTGAAGTTTTTGAGTGTCATCCCAGACATACATTTTGTTTGAATGAAATTTAGGTGCAGTTAGATTACCGTCTGTATCCAGCAGGTAGTACCAAACATATTCACCGGTCAGCTTATCTATAGCTACTGCATATCTACCATAACTGTCATCGGTTATTGCCCAAAGTTTACCACCATGAAGAGTAGGCTTATTGGAAAATTTTACTCGTATAGTGTACTTCTCTGTAGGCGTATCTTTATATAGAATACCTCCTTTCTTATATAAGGACTCTTCAATCTGCCTTGTTTGCAGATTAATTTTAAGGTAATTGACATATGCGATGTCGTCTTCAAGGATAATCCAATTGTTCAGTTGCCCGGTTTCCAGTTCAAGCCATAATATTTTTTTGCCCGTTAGTACAATGAGTTGGTTGTTCCAAACCTCGACAGCCAATACCTTTCCAGGCCGTCTGCCAAAAAGTTCATCGTTGAAATAACCTATATCGGTGACATCTAAACTCCAAATTTCCTTGAATTGCAGATCACAACAAAAAAGGGTTGAGTTGTCATTCAAATAAACCAAAAGTGTCTCTGAATTCAAGAATCCGTAATAATTACTTACCTCATACGGGCATGCTATATCTGTTTGGTTTTCTAAATCAAATAGCCTTAACCCTTCCATTTTTGAAATACATCCGATATATAGGTTTCTATTGACAGAATTGTCCAAATCGAGATTGTATAAGGTATTAGAATAATTATAAACCTCTTTTAACTGAGGTAAACTAAACACTTTTGTAAAGGACTCTTTTTGCCCAATACATATCAAAAAAGAAGGTTGAATAGTCATGCTAAAAACATTATCTAGCTTAAGATCGGCAATCAAACTTTCTGTATTATCATATACCCTAACCCAACCTTCATCTTTATTAGAGCAAGCCATATAACCATAATTTGCTCTAAAAAGGGAATATGAATTTTCGATTTTCATAAACTTTAACATACTTAATTGATTATTTCAAATATTGAATCAAAACTACTTCCAGATAACTTGTTGATTAATAAGTCAGCATTCTCTATATCTCCACCAAAAGACGCTTTAATATTATTTACGGCCTTAGTATCATTGAATAATCCATTTAACGCATCACCCGCCACCCATTTATTAGTTGTGTTATCAAAAGAGCCTAAGGCATTCAGAACTTTGGTTTTCAAATTTGGGATGTCTGAGATTTCACCAGTTTTCTTAAATTTCCATTGAATATTACCCAAACTTTCCATATTGGCCAAGTCTTTCAAAAACTGCTCTTGAAATTTAGAAGGATAAAATGTCAACCAACCTAAACCCAGCTCTGCAAACCTTCCAGCTTCTTTGCCGCGTTCACAAACCTCTGGTTTGTGAAAAGACATAATCTCTATGGCATTTCATCTTAAGTTTCAATCACCAAATTTAACAAAACCCCAAACCTCCCCCCACCATAAAACGTATTTAATTACATTTGACAATCACATAAGAAACACATGCGTTACGAGGGGCCAAACCAGGAATACTTTGAGGTGGTAAACATTACCAGCGAAAACTGCTATTTGATAAAAGCCTCTAGAAACTCAGAGCTTTCTATGCTTTGGTTTGACTCCGACCAAAACCGCCTAAAAATAGATGGCGAAGAGCATGCCTTTAAAACCAACGAGCTGCTTTGCCTTACAGAATTTCATAAGGTAGAAACTGTCAACATTGACAAACTCAGGCTCCTAAAATTTAACAAGCCTTTTTACTGCATTCTAGACCACGACAGCGAGATAAGCTGCCGAGGCATTTTATATTTTGGTGCGGCTACGCTACCCATCATAAAACCAAACGCTAAAGAACTGGACACACTAGAAACCGTCTGGAAAATGCTGTGCATAGAAATGGAGTCGCGAGATAACCTGCAGCTAGAAATGCTACAGATGATGCTAAAAAGAATGCTGATACTCTGTACCAGAATTTATAAAGAGCAGCTGCAATATGACATTTCGGGTGGTGAGTATGTAGACAGCCTACGTGCCTTCAATTATTTGGTAGAGCAGCACTTTAAAGAAAAACATAAAGTAGCCGACTACGCCGACCTCCTTCATATAAGTCCAAAGAGCCTTTCTAACCTCTTTAAGAAAATTGGCAGTAAAACGCCCCTTCAATACATTCAAGAAAGACGCCTGCTAGAAGCCAGAAGACTTTTAAAGTATAGCGAGCGTAGTATTTCCGAAATTGCTTTCCATCTTGGCTTCTCAGATTTGCAGGCTTTCAGCCGTTTTTTCAAGAATAATGAGGGTATTTCGCCCAACGACTTCAAGAATTCGGAGCAAAAGGAAAAATTGCCAACTTAAAAGGAATTTCCGCCTATTTAGGCCTTCTCGTATTGCTGCACCTTTGTAACATCATTTTGATAATAACAATTAAAACAACAATACGATGTCAACATTTAGTGTCCCAACAAGAGAAGAAGTTTCTGAAAACAATCAAGCCATTTTTGATAACCTTGAAAAAGGCTTAGGTTTCGTACCAAACCTTTATGCTTACTACGCCAAAAACGAAACGGCACTTGCAGATTACCTTGCTTTACAAAACCGTAAGTCAACCCTTAAAGCCAAAGAAAGAGAAGTGATAAACTTGGTAGTGAGTGAGTACAATGGCTGTAAATATTGCCAGAGTGCCCACACCGTATTAGGTGGAATGAACGGTTTTACGGAAGAGCAAATCTTAGAATTAAGAGGTGGCACAGCCAGCTTTGACGCCAAAACAGACGCCTTAGTTAAATTCACACTTTCTGCCGCTGCCAATAAAGGAAAAGCCTCTGCCGAAAGCGTAGCAGCATTCTTTGCAGCAGGATATACCGAAGCAAATTTGATAGATGTGGTGATAATAATAGGTGACAAAACCATCAGTAATTACATCCATAACCTTGCAGGTTTCGCCATTGATTTCCCATTGGCTCAGGAGTTAAACGCAGAATTAGTTTAATCCACTCTTTTTAAGCTCCAGAGGAGCGACATATTAATAACTAAGAGGCTAGCAATTGCTATTTGTTTGGCGTGATTTTGGCCAAAAAGCCAAAATCATGACAAACGATTTAAAATCAAATTAATAAAGATTAAAAAGACTCTTAAGAAGGAGACAACTACTTTATCAACGAAAATCCTTCTTTATTCTCCGCTCACTTTCCAGTGGGGACGTCATTTTTTTTCGAAAAAAAACGAAGCAAAAAAAACATCGCCCAGTAAACTCACACACTCAAAATTCTATAAATCAATAAGCTGTTTATCAGTTTTTTTAAGAAAGAATTTCGACCGTGTTCAAACAGTACAGGGCTTTATAAGGAATTATAATTAAATATTAAAAACAATAACTATAATGAAAAATTTACTAGCTACATTAGTAGCAACATTCGCTCTTACATTTTCTACCACTACTTACGCTCAGTCTGACGCCAAAGTGGTAACATTAGAACAAACTGAAGGTGCATTTACGCAGAAAAGCTTAACACTAGAGCCAGGTACCTATGTATTTAAAGTTGCTAATAAAGGCGTAAACCATGACCTTGGTTTTGTGCTAACGCCAAAAGGAAAGTCTGACGAAGCTCACCATATCAAAGAGGCTTATGTAACAGAACTTATCAAAGAAGGAACAAGCTCAACAAGTAAAGTAGTGACTTTAGAAAAAGGCGAATACGAGTACTTTTGCCCACTAAACCCTACGCCTAAGTATACCTTGGTGGTGAAATAAGAAAAAACACAAATTATGAAAAAATGCCCCAAGGTAATCTTACCAAGGGGCATTTTATATTTATGTAAATGAGCCTGTTTCTATGCTGCTTCTGCGGCTTGATCTCTCATTTCGTTTGAAGGGAGAATCAAGAAATCTACTCGTCTGTTTCTGTCTCTATTTATTTTAGAGCTGTTCTGATAGTCAGGATATTTCTCACCATAGCTATCTATAAAGAATCTGCTCTCGTCTATCCCACATCCTTTAAGATAATTGGCCGCAATCGCCGCTCTTCTAAAAGCTAATTTCTCATTAAAATCTGCAGAACCCGAAGCATCTGTTCTACCAGCTACTAGCACATAAGTATTAGGCTCTTGCTGTAAATTAAAAGCTAGTTTTCTTAGTGCAGCTTTGGCGTCTTCATTAAGAATAAAATCTTCTACGCCATACATATCACCTTTATCTAAGGCTACTATTACCCCTTCTCCAAAGTGTAAAACAGTGGCCTCTTGATTTAAATTAGCGTTCAAATCTTTGGCATAAGTTTTCATCCAGTCTGAAAGTAAACTACCTGTTCTACCCTCTGTACTGTATTTGGCAATGGTGTCTGCTAGTGGGAAGTTATAAGCCACTTCGTTATTATAAACTTCGTCTGTAAATATTACTTTGTCTTCCGCTATGGAGTTGTTTGTAGCCAGAGTAGTCTCTATTTCCATGTCACCGGTGTTATCCATCATTTCCATGTCCTCTGTCATGGCTGTATTCTCAGATTCTGAGCTGTCACTACATCCGAAAACAAACGTTGTAACGAATATAGAACCAATAATAATTTTCGCGTATTTCATAATTGTAAAAGTTTTGATTTGTACTCAGGGTTCTTAAAAGCCTATTCCTGCATTATTTCACAAACTCTTACTGCGGAAAGTGTAGAAATACAACCCCGATGGGTGGAGTTTTGAAGGCAATAGTTGTCAAAAGCAATACTCAAGAGTATTTCGCCTTTCACTAAATTGGCCTAAATCACGATTTAGTATCACATGAAGAATCAATTTCAGGAAAAAACGATTATAACTAACATTCATATTAAGACAAAACCTTAATATTAGAAATCAAAAATCATACTTTCAATGACACACAAGACCAGCACTTCCTTTATCGACTTAAGCCACACTATTGAAGATGGTCTTATTACCTACAAAGGTCTCCCAGCTCCTATAATATGCGACTACATGAGCCGTGAAGACTCCATAAAGTTTTATGAAGAGGGTACACAGTTTCAGATTGGTAAGATAGAAATGGTTACTAATACCGGTACATATATAGATTGTCCGTTTCATAGATATGAAGACGGGAAAGACCTCTCACAAATGGCATTGGAGCGTTTTGTGGATATAGACGCAGTGGTTATACGTGTACCTTTTTCGAAAACCATAGAGATAACGGAGGAACATCTTAAAAACTATGATATCAAAAACAAGGCAGTTTTGATTCAAACCGACTGGGATAAACACTGGAACACTGACCAATATTTTGAAAACAATCCCTATTTGACCGAAGGAGCTGCCACTTACTTAAGAGATTGTTCTGTAAAACTAGTAGGCATAGATTCTCATAACATTGACGACACCCGAGGTAAAAGCAGACCCGTACACACCACTCTTTTAGGTGCAGAAATTTTGATAGTGGAGCATCTTTCTAACCTAAGTTTACTTCCTGATGATGTTTTTACTTTTAGTGCCGTTCCGCCAAAATTTAAAGGCGTTGGGACATTTCCTGTAAGAGCTTTCGCCAAATTGAATAAGTAAGCTTCCTCACTTAGTCTTCACTGCTAAATATAGATTCTTGAAAAAACTTGCATTTTAGTTGTCGTGTATACTATATTTGCAGCAACAAAATAACAATACAAAATGAGAAGATTAGAATTCACATCACTTCAGGTAAGAGATTTGGAAGCATCAAAGGCTTTCTACACCGAAAAGCTAGGCTTTGAAGTTTCAGAACTTAAAAATCCCGATGCTGTCATTTTTAAGTTCAATAAGGGAGACGCCAGTTTTGCTATTAGAAAACCATTCGGAAACATAGATGAGAAGGAACTTGGACAGGGCGTATCTACTTGGTTCGCCATCGATGAGAAAATTGAGGAACTTCAAACCAAATTCGTTGAGAAAAAGGTCCGTATTTTAGGAGAAATCATGCCTACACCTTTTGGTAAAGCTCTCCATGTTATAGACCCAGATGGTTATAAACTAACTTTTCTAAAACTTAAGTAAATCTCATGAAACAGAAATACTGGATTATAGTAGCCTCAAAAGACCATGTAGAAAGTGGACTAGCCGAAGGCATAGCACAAGCCTGTCATGGAAAAGCAACTTCCTTAAAACAAATGCAAAAAGACGACATGGTGCTATTTTACTCAGGAAAAATGACTTTAGGGAAGCCGGATAAATGCCAAGAATTTACGGCAATAGGGAAAGTAAAAGACGATGAGCTGTTTCAAGTTGAAATATCTCCCAATTTTCGCCCATTCAGAAGACGTATTAGCTTTATACCAAGTACAGAAGTGTCCATCTTGCCCTTAATAAATGATTTGGACTTTATTGAAAACAAAAAGTATTGGGGATATCCGTTTCGTTTTGGTTTCTTTGAAATCAAACAGCACGACTTCGATTTGATTTCGACCAAAATGCTTCAACAAACCCATGTCTAAAAAAATAGAATTCAGCTTTAAAAGTCCAAACGACAGCCCTGGTTATCTTCTTGGACAAGTCACTATACAGTGGCAAAGAAAACTAAAAAAGACCCTTGACCCATTAAATCTAACGCACACGCAGTTTATTATTCTGGCAGCATTAGGTTGGCTTTCTAGAGAAAACGATAAGGTGACTCAAGTAGATATTGCCAACCAAGGAAACCTAGACAGAATGATGGTTTCCAAAGTCTTGCGTACACTGGAATCTAAAAAATTTCTTAGTCGTAAAGAACATGAAACAGACACCAGAGCCAAGGTTATCCAGCTAAGCAAATCGGGTGCAGAGGTACTTCAAAATGCTATTCTTAAAGTGGAAGAAGCTGATAAGGAGTTTTTCGCTCTTCTAGCTGATGATTTGCCTGTATTTAACAGGAATATGGTCAAACTCATTTCTGAGAATAAGACGCATTAAAGGAGCTAAAGCAAAGTTATCTCTTCAAAAACGAAATAAAGTCTAGCCTTAAAGCTAAATTCATTAGCAAATTACTAAGACCTAATTCCTTAATTTTAAACAAAAAAAGCGATGTCGTACTGTAAATTTTGTCAAGACCTACCTGAAGATAATGTCCATAAATATTATCACGACTTCCAGTACGGTTTCCCTTTAGAAACCGACAATGAGCTTTTTGAACGTTTAATTTTAGAAATAAATCAAGCAGGTCTTTCATGGAATACCATTCTGGTCAAAAAAGACAATTTCTTTAAAGCTTATGACGGCTTTGATATAGCCACAGTAGCCTCTTACCCTGAAGATGAAAGGGAAAGGCTTCTTTCTGATGCTGGAATTATCAGAAACAAACTAAAAGTAAACGCCGCCATTCATAATGCCAATGTGATTTTGGAGCTACAAAAAGAGCATGGAAGCTTTAAAAATTGGATTGAGCTTAACCATCCGCTCACCAAAGAGGAATGGGTAAAAGTTTTCAAAAAACGTTTCAAATTTGTAGGTGGAGAGATTGTCAATGAATTTCTTCAAAGCACAGGGTACCTACCTACACCGCATGATAAAGATTGCCCGGTTTATCAGAAGGTTGAAGAGGCAAGGAAGGGTATGGGAATTTATTGATTTTGTTTTTACCGATGTTGTGTCCCTAACGGGACTTTCTGGATTTTGCTTTCTTTTTTTTGCTACCGAGGTTACGTCCCTAACGGGACTTGTTTGACGTTGTTGCTTCCTTTTTCTTGCTACCGAGGTTGCGTCCCTAGCGGGACTTTTTTGGTCTTGTTGCTTTCTTTTTCTTGCTACCGAGGTTTCGTCCCTAGCTGGACTTGTTGGATTTTGCTACTTTGTTTTTCTTCGAACCGATGTTACGTCCCTAGCGGGACTTGTTTGACTTTTTTGCTTTCTTTTTCTACCGATATCACGTCCCTAACGGGACTTTTTGGGCCTTGTTGCTTCCTTTTCCTTTCTACCTATGTTTCGTCCCTAACGGGACTTGCTGGATGTTGTTGCTTCCTTTTTCTTGCTACCGAGGTTACGTCCCTAGCGGGACTTTTTTGCCTTGTTGTCTTATTTTTTCTACCGAGGTTTCGTCCCTAACGGGACTTGTTGGATTTTGTATATCAGATATTCGTGATTCCAAAAGCCCTGAAGGGGCTTAAGATGAATAGAAAACATCTTAACATCACAAACCTTTCTTTGGCGGACTTTTTGCTCTTCATGCAAAAAGTGTGACAAAGAAGTCTAAAACATTATTGTTCCAACTTATCAATCATTACAAAAACAGAACTCCAGGCAGGTACTGTTATCTTAATACCGCCACTCGTCTTTGCTGATTTTGCTTTTATCTCTGCATAATTTGATGGACCACCGGCTCCATTTGAAGGTGCATTTCCATTCACTATCACCTTTCTCGAGAAATCGCCATTATCCGTCCCTCCTGCCAAATTATACCAATAATACCTTTCGCCTGCATTAAAATTTGTGGTCTTTATTTCTACGTTTTGCGGCGTACCCGTGGTATTTACCACAGCCACGGCCACCTCACCAGAACTATACGTTGAAGCATAAGATTTTACGGCAGTCGGCATCGCTCCTACAGCTTTATCATCAGATTTCACTAACCTATCTCCTATTGTTTTCTGGAAATAATACATGTGATAAAACGATGGTCTTGCATTCATTCTTGGGTCTTCAGGACTTCCACCATCACTAAACAAACCATGGTCATTGCCGTTTTCCCAGCCATTATATAAATCCCATCTGGCTGCCATTCCATACTTGTTTTTTATAGACTCACCCTGCACTATAACCGCAAAGGCACCGCTAGTGTTAGACACCTGCTGCATTCTATCTCTGGCCCACATATTCCATTCTGTGAAAGCTATTGGCTTCTCTTGCCCGCCATATTTGCTTATTTCATTATTAATAAAACCCATCATTTTTTCTGGCAAGGCTATAGCATCTTTCAGGATATTAGCCGCTTCCGAATTTTCATTATAAGGCGTAATGTAATTATGAGCAATATAGAAATCGGCTTCACCCCCTATCTCTTTCAACAGTCCCTCATTCCATGTTTTGGTGGTATTAGATTGCCAGTCTTGTATTTCAGACTCTTGCATAACCGCCCCTATTTTAATCTGAGAACCAATTTCAGCAGCCGCATTACGCATAGAATCGGCAAAAACTTTAAAATGTTTAGCGTATAATGCCCCCGTCAAAAACTCAGGCTGCCCGTCTTGATTTTTACTTACATCTATCCTATTCCCCTTTTCCCATGTACCATAGTTTTCGTTTCCTACTTCCCACAGTTTGGTACGTCCATTATCATATCTCACCCAGTCTGCGGCTAGTTTAGCCGCCATAGCCACGGGATCTTTACTGGTTCCGTATCTAGCAAAACTGTAGTTTACACATATACTTCCTTCGTTCTTAGTACTAACCAACATACTATAATAATTCTCCAAAGAAGCACGCCAGTTATCATTCGTTTGACCATAGAAAAAGCTAGCATCCGTAACAGAACCATCTTCATTCATAAACTGCCTAGGCACACCCCATTTCTCCATATATTCTGCAGGTGGCGTTTCTTTAAAACCACTCACATTGGGGTCGTCTACAGGATAAGTGTTCCAGAAATAAACATTACTTCCACTTCCTGCCGGCCATCTTATAACCTGCGGATTAAGGTTGGTTACATCTTTGATAAAACCCGCATCTCCTTCAAAAGTCCCCATCCAAGTATTAGCATTATGCCCAAAAATCTTATTCGGAATTTTGGTAACAATATCTGAGGCATCTATCGTTACCGTATGTGTAGTAGAAGAAGGTGCTGTTCCATCTATAAAGTCAGGAGCTGTATATGCTTTAGGCTGCCAGTCGTCCAAAAAGAAACCAATAGAAGTAGCCAATTCTGGGTCAACTGCCGGAGCAATTGGGACTATTTCTACAGGCGTCTCAATCTCAGGCTCTACAGAATTCTTAGAGCACGAGAGCAAGAAAACAACACTTAAAAGGGCAGTTACCTTAAACTTTACGGTATTAATTATTAGCATATTATTTAGTATCAAAATCCGTTAATAGATTATTTCTCTGGTAGCACCTTTCTTATCAAAAAACTGCACAGAAACCGTTTGCTTTGAAAGCAGTAAGCTTCGTGATGATTGTGAAGTAAAACAGCTCCCATTCTGTATTTCTATCTTTCTTTCTTGCCCACTTTTCAGGCTTTCTATGGCATATATTTCATTCGGATTTGCCTCTACTTTCTTTCTATCTCCTGATAGCAAAAAGGCTCCTAGACTACCTCTATTTTGTGAAGTCAAAACCATGGTTTGACCAACAGCATTCTGAATTCTCACCAATGATTTGGTATCACCAGAAGCTACAAAATTACTTTCACCCATACTTTTCGGTATAAAACCACCTTCTCCATCACCTCTTAGTAAAAGTCCATTTTGAGCATCTAAACGCCCTACAGAAATTTCATTACCAAAGTCATTTCCGGTCATTAAAACATCTATGAAACCGTCTTGGTCAAAGTCCTCTACTAGCATTCCAAAAACGGGTGCCGTTTGAGCCAATAAAGGCATCGCTTTTAGCTCAAAGTCGCCATCTCCTTTATTTTCTAAGTAAGATGTTGTTACCGTATTGATTTTTAAAACCAAGGCATCTTTCACATCATCTTTAGCAAAAACGCCATAAATAGACGAATTGGCATATTTTTCATACGAGTCAAATCGCTGCCTTAAGGCATTAATTTGTTTAAATAAATCGTCTCTAACATTAAAAGGCACTTCTTCCTTCTCATTTTCTTTTCCTAAATAATGAACGGTAGTAATGGCATCATACACGCCATCTTTATCAAAATCTTTGGCATAAATGGTAAGCGGTGTTTCTTCTGAAATTTTGAAATTGTTATTCAATCCAAGATTACCTACCACATAATCTATGTCGCCATCATTGTCAAAATCACCTGCAGTTAAACTGTTCCAAAAGCCCGTTTGACGGTCTAAAACTTTGTTATGAATTCTGCTGAAACTTTTACCACCTTCGTTTTTAAAAAAGGTGATGGGCATAGCTTCGCCCACTACTATTAAATCTTGCCAGCCATCATTATCAAAGTCAGTCCAGATGCCATCAGAAACCAAACCAACATCCACTAAATCAGGAGCTAAGCCTGCCGTGATATCATTAAATTTGATGGTCTTTTTAGAGTCATTTCTTAAAATAAAACTACTTGCGGCTTCTGGGTAAGCATTTACCGTATGCCTTGTTCCTATAAATAGGTCTAGGTCACCATCTTTATCAAAATCGGCCGCTTTTACCACCGAACCACTTTTCCTCCTTTTAGGCAAAGCATCTTTCAGATAAGTAAAAGTACCCTTACCGTCGTTTTCATAAAGTCTGTCTTCATAATTTGCACTGGTCGCCTTGAATTCATTGCTTCCACTCACAATGTATAAATCTAAATCTCGGTCGCCATCTGCATCGAAAAGTAGCACGCCAGCATCTTCAGAAGCCTTATGCGAATCATCAAAGGCTCTCCTTTCAAAACCACCTTCTTTCTTTTGAATTAAAAAAGTACCTGGATAATTGGCTGCTCCAGCTATAAAAACATCTTCTAGCTTATCGCCATTAATATCTCCCACCGCCAAAGCTGGTCCATATTGCGAAAACTTATGAGGAATCAGTTTTTGAATATCGAAATCTATATAGTCTTCTTCTTTATGGATATAATCAATATTGAGTTCTTCTATAATATCTTTAAATAGCATTTGAGTTGAAACCTCCACCTCCTCCAAATCCACCGCATCTTTTTCCGAAATCTTTAGTGTTTGATTTGCTTTGATATGCTGAAGTTTAGAAACCTTCCCACTAGGCCAGGTAACAGTCAACTCTTTGACCTCCTCTACCTTTCCTAAACCAAAATGAGCTACATCCTCTATAGTTGATAAATAGCCTCTATAAGGGGTATTCTCATAAGTCTGGGTTTCATTCTCGCCATATTTGATTTTAATAACCGCTCCTAATCCGTTGATGTTATTCTCTAGTCCTTCACATTTAACTCTTAGAAATGAGCTATTCTCTTGCCCTTTATTTAGGTAAACAAAGGCAGGTTCGTTGATATTATTGACCACATAATCCAGGTCTCCGTCATTGTCCAAATCGGCATAGGCCGCACCATTTGAAAAACTTGGCTGTGCTACTCCCCATACCTCACCTACAGCATCAAACGCAGGAATTTCTTTATTCCCCGTATTTCTAAAAGCTTTATTCGCCACTTTTCTAGAGGGCAAAAGGGCTAACAGCTCTTCTAGTGGAGCCTTTCTTTGCACGGCTGCTTGAAAGCCATACACCACATAGTCTAAATCAGTAATGTCTTTAGGAAAACCATTAGTTATAATAATGTCTTTGAATCCATTATTATCAAAATCTGCAAGCATAGGGCACCAGCTCCAATCCGTTTCAGCAATGCCTGCCATCAGACCTATTTCACTAAAAAGAGGTGTCTTGGTCACAGGATTGACGCCAGCGTTAAATTGAAGTGTATTTCTGGCGTATTGATAATTGTAACCATACTTTTCATTATTCTGATAGGTAGAATAATTATTGGCTGGCACCATCATTTTCTTCCGATAGTTTTCTTCAGGAAGCATGTCTAATGCCACTATTTCTACCAATCCGTCATTGTTCAAATCGGCCACGTCATTACCCATGGCAGAGTAAGAGGTATGTTTAAAATAAGCCGCAGCTTGGTCTGTAAAGGTGCCGTTTTGATTATTTATGTATAGAATGTCGTCCGATAGAAAGTCGTTGGTGATAAAAATATCTTTCCATCCATCTTGGTTAATGTCTGTAATGTTAATGCCTAATCCATAGCCATCTTTCAGTATTCCTGCTTTCTTTGATACGTCAGTAAAATGTGGATTTTCATTAGTGCCGTCGTTTTGGAAAAGCTTATCCGTTCTTTTGGAAGAGCCATCGGTCACTTTTATCTCATACTTATTTGGGTAACCGTGTTTTTCCAATTCATTGACCAAAAGAAAAAGGTCTAAATCGCCGTCATTGTCATAATCAAAAAAGGCTGCACTGGTGGTATGGCTGTTATCTGCTACACCATATTCTGCTGCCAAATCTTTAAAAACTGGAATTCCTGTTTCATCAAGTCCTTGGTTAATAAAAAAGACATTGCTTCTAGACTCATTTACGGTAGCAGAAACGTAAATATCCATGAAGCCGTCATTGTTAATATCTACTGCTGTGGCTCCTGAGCACCATTTATCAGCTGTTGCTGTACCACTTTTCTCTGTAATATCTTCAAAACTTAGTGATGCTCCACCTTTATTAAGATAGAGTTTATTGCTCACCTGATTTCCTGTAAAGTAAACATCGGTAAGGCCGTCGTTATTAAAATCGGCAAGGGCTACACCTCCGCCATTATAGAGGTATTCAAAACTAAAAACATTACGCCTGTTGGTCTCGGTAATATCATTTGAAAAGGTAATACCTGACTGCTCAGCCGAGAGTAGAGCAAAAAGAGGTTCTTGCTTTTTTCCGCAAGAAAGGGAAAGACAAGCAATGAAAATAACCCATACTTTAACTTTGATATATTTCATTATACACTAAGAAAAACAAGACTAAGTTTCTTAAATAATAGGCAAAAAAATAGTAGCCAGGCAAAACGCTGACTACTATCTAAAATCAAACTCAATTATCTCATTACTTTAATAACATTACATCATCAAAATAGAAAGTCTCACTTTCGTCTGGTCCTTGAATCCTCCAGCCTATTTGTTTAAGCGTGGTTCCTGGGTACCAAAAATCAAGGTCTTCTATCGCAATTTTATAGTAATTCCAAATGCCTGGAGCTACATCAATTTTGTTTTTATCAGCAAACTCACCAAAGCCAATGTTAGATGCATCAGACTGAATCCAAAGAGACATTGGTACTGTGCCACCTTTGATAGCAAAAGTCAAATACTTGTAATCTGCATCATATTCTACAGATGGCCACCAGTTAGCTAATGCAGCTAAATGCCAGTTTCCGCCTGCAAAAACTTTTGACATAGAAGCTTCTCCTGCAAATGCTTCGTCAGTATTAACAATAAGTGGGTCACCCCAAGAACCGTTATCAAAGCCGTCTGCAATACTATCCGTAAAAATATGGAAAGCCTCGTCAGCATTTACAAACTCATTTCCAGTGGTAGTGATGGTTCCACTACTGTTTGTGATATCTAATCTCACCTGGGTAAGGCTAGTTTGGGGAAACTTAAGCGTCATAGTTTCATCACCCACCTTATCTTTTGTTCTTCCTACTATCTCTACTGACTCTGTAGTACCTGTAAATACCACAGAAGTTACATCGGCAAAGTTTTTACCCTTCAGTGTAATATTTCCACGTCCTTCGCCAAAAGTGATTTTATCTGCCGAATAAACAGCAGGTTTGGCTATAACCTTAAAGTCATGAACCACCTCACCATGAGAAGTCACAATTCTGATTTGATTAGTAGCTGTTTCGTCTGTTGGTGCTTCTGCAGGAAGTCTTATAATAAGAGCTTCGTCTGTATTATAAGTAGGGTTAAAGCTTGTTTGATATCCATTAAAATAGACATAAACGGCTCCACCAATATTACTTCCTTTTATTACCAAAAGGTCATAAGGCTCGGCACCTAAAATGACGCTATCGCTATAGCTACTGATGGTATCTAAAAGATACACACCGCTTATGACAGGCGTACCCGTGCTAAATCCCGGTATACCAGAATCGTCTTTTTCGCAACTGGAAAGAAACGAAATCCCAGCTAACATCACCAATATGGCCATGCCCGAAATTTTCTTATATAAATATTGATTCTCTTTTTTCATTTTTCTTGTCTTTATATTGAGAAACTAGGGTTTCTCTGAAAAATAATTTTAGTTAAACATGTAAGGAACAGGGTCTTTTAAAAGGTTAGGAGCCTGAGCTGTTTCTGTATCTGGAATAGGCAGATAAAACTTAGAAGGCACCAAAGTAAAACTCTCCTCATCTCGAATTATAAACTCAAATTCTCTTTTCTTTTGAGGTGTTCCAGTACCCTCCACTATACGTATGGTGTAAATACCACGTATTTGATTACTAATCATATCTATCACCTTCTGCGGGTTATAGTAATAAAGCCTCACCATATCATACCATGCATCACCTTCTACAGCAAATTCATACCTTCTTTCATGTAACAAATCATCTAAAGTGAATGATGTTACGGGCTCTAATGTTGCTCTTTCTCTTACGGCATTGTAATATTTCAATGCTTCAGGGTCGCTGGTAGATGCATTGTTTCCCAAAATGGCCTCTGCATAGATAAAATAAACATCTGCCAAACGCTGCATGTAGGTATTATTAGGAGCATTTTGCTGCTGTCCTAGTCCGCCATTATCATCAGGAGTACCTACTATATACTTTTTAAAGTTGGCAAAGGTAGCCCAAGCATCATCTGCAGGTACAGGTACTCTGTATCCGCCATCGGCTTTTATCAATTCCGGATAATGGTCTCCTGGTAACATAAACGTAGCCTTTCTTCTCACAGAGTCTTTAGGGTCAGCGTTGATTAGGTAATCATAAGAAGCTCCGTTGCTTCCACCCCAACCATCTTGAAATCCGGTTAGTTGACTATTTGCCGCAAACTGAGACTGAAATTGATTTCCAGAACCATAACCACCATTACTTACCCACTGCAAACCGAAAAGCTGCTCAGGGTTATTATTATTGGCGGTTAAAAACAAATCTGCATAGTTTTCCATTAACTGGAAAGGACCATTATCAATCACATCTTTTGCTAATTCTTTGGCTTTATCCAAATATCCTTGGTCTCTTTGACCGTTGGAAGAACCTAGCCCTGCTCTGGTCAAATAAAACCTTGCTAACATTCCTTTAGCTGAATAAGAATTCAACCTTCCACTACCCGATGGAGATGAAGTAGGAAGTAATTCTGCAGCTGCCTGCAAATCTCTAATAGCAAACTCCCAAACACTTTCTACCGTATTACGGGCAAGTGTAGTATCGGCACCTTGCTTAAGGTTATCAGTAATAATAGGCACAGGACCCCAGTTTTGTACTAAATAGTAATACGCCACACCTCGCATATATCTTGCTTCGCCAATTGCCCTGTCTTTGGCTTCTTGACTCACCTCAGGTTTTGCGTAAGTTTCTACGTTATACATCAAAACATTACACTGAGCTACAATGGTAAAAAACGAGTTCCAAGAGTTTCTTAAATCAGAGTTTGTGTTTGACACGTTAAACTGATAAAACTGCTCCCAGCTAGAGTTATAAGGCGATAACATATTGCCCGCACGCCCATCTCCAAAAGAAAGGAGTGCCTGTCCGTTTGAACCAAACCATACTTTATTATAAAGTGCAGCTGTACCCGCCATTAACTCGGCATCTGTATTGAAAAATGCTGGAGCTGTAAGATTATCTAAGGGAGGCGTTTCTAAAAACGACTCTTTACAAGAAGTAAAGCCAAAGACCGTTAGACCAACAAATAAGAGTTTTAATAAATTATATCTTTTCATTTTCTGAATATTAAAAATTATCTATGGTACTATTAAAAATCAAAAGAAGCTGACATAGTGTACATTCTAGAAGAAGGATAACGACCATTGTCAAATCCTGGAACGCCACCAGAAGTACCTACCTCTGGGTCATAACCAGAGTACTTAGTAAACGTAAATGCATTTTGCACACCTGCCGTCACTTTTACACCATTAAATGGCAATACCTTTTTCATTACTGACTTTGGCACGAAATAGCTCAACTGAATATTTTTGATTCTTATATAAGAACCATCTTCTACAAACCTATCTGTAGCACGGCCACTGTTACCATAACTTGTTCCTGAGATTCTAGGAACTTCTGTTCCTGGGTTTAATAGGGTCAAAGTTTCGTCTAATTCTGTTCCGCTTGGTCTTGCAAACGTTACAGCCTCTTGGTATGCTCCATGTATGTAGTTTCTGAAAGAACTGTTGTCAAATCTCAACTGGTTAAACACTTGGTTTCCGTAAACTCCTTGCGTAAACACATTCAATTCAAATCCTTTATAAGATAATGAGTTTGAAAAACCGAACGTAAACTTAGGCCATGGATTACCAATAAATGTTCTGTCTTTATCGTCAATCACCTGAATATTTTCTCCCAAAGCTGGGTCGTAGTATTCCGTTTCGTCAAGGTTTACATACTTCACATCACCCACCCAAGCTTGCTCAGGGTCAATGTGAATTCCGGTAGGAAGTGCTGCCGTAATTAAATCGTTATAATCTTCTATTAGGCCATCAGCTCTGTAGCCATAAAACTGGAATAAAGGCTGCCCTACAATAGAACGAGAAATCACTCTAGTATACCATGGAAATCTGTCAATAATGGCTCTATCTGTATTTAATTTCAATAACTTATTTCTGTCAAAAGAGATATTGAAATCACTTCGCCAAGTAAGGTCACTTGATTTTTGACCTCTGATTGGTGTAGTATTAAGGGCAATTCCGAAACCTCTGTTTTCCATATCGCCAATGTTCACCACTGGTGCTCCAATACTACCCTGCCCCACTGTACCTGCATAAGCTGGTAAAGGCAAGTCTGTAATCAAGTCGGTAGTTCTTCTTAAATAAGCATCAAAAACCACCTGAACTCTGTCGTTCAACATATTCATGTCAAAACCAACATTATAGGTTGTAGTGTTTTCCCATTTAATATCTGGATTAGGAAACCTTGCCGCTAAGAAACCTTGACCAGACTGCGTAGCAGCTGTACTCAAAGGTGCGTAAGTATTTTTTCCCCAATACTGGTTACCTGTAGTACCAACCTCAAACCTAAGTTTCAAATCGTTGATAAAGTCTACATTTTCCATAAAACCTTCTTTAGAGACTCTCCATGCCGCAGATACTGATGGGAAGAAACCCCATCTGTTATTTGGGCCAAAGTATGAAGAAGCATCTGCCCTGAAGGTTCCTTGAAGTATATACTTATCGTCATATACATAACCTAATCTTGTAAAATATGACTCCTGAGAGTTATCATCTCTTCTACTTCCACTTAATGAAGTTTTAGGGTCACCAAGACTTAACTCAGACAATGCATTGTTTGTAAAACCAGTAACTCTACCAGAAAGCTGCTCATTAAAAGAGTACTGTGCCTCATGACCTGCTATTACATTGACACTGTGTTTTTCTAAAAGCGTTTTGGCATATTGAATTCGCTGGTTAGAACTCCAGAAATAATTATTACCGCTATATCTTTCTGAGGTAGAAATAGGATTAACAGCACCTTGCGTCAGTTCATTTGTACCAAAAGAATATGATGGTCTGAAAATAGCACGAGCGTCACTTCCATAATTTCCGTTAAACTCTGCATGGAACGTAAAGTCTTTCAAAAAGTTTAAATCGGCATAGATAGTACCAAAGGCCGTCATACGCTTAAACTCATTAGAGTTAGTATAAGCCAACGCCACAGGATTAGTAATCTTAGCTGAATACTGACCAGGAATCACATCTTGTGGTCCTCCAAAAGTACCATCAGCGTTATAAACAGGTGCGTTAGGTGACTGGCGAATAGCCGTACTAATTACATTATCTTCATTAATAGAAAGGTTCTCTTTAGTTCCTGAAAGAGAAAGGTTTGTTCCTATTTTCAGATACTTTCTAGCTTGGCTCTCTAAGTTAATTCTAAAAGACTTTCTGTTAAAGCCAGAATTAGGGGCAATACCCTCTTGATTCATTAGCTCTGTAGAAATGTAGTACGTCAATTTGTTAGTACCACCGCTCATAGAAAACTGCTGCTTTTTCATAGCGGCTGTATTAAATAAAGCCGACTGCCAGTTAGTACCCTGTCCTAATATAGATGGGTCTGCAAATTCCATGTTATGACCGTAGCCTACTTCGTCTGCCCATGCATTGCTATAAACAGAATACTCCTGCAAATTCATCATTGGAAGTTGGTCTGGAAGGCTTTGGAAATTATACATGGTTGTAAAATTAACCTTCGCATCACCCGCTTTACCTTTCTTAGTAGTAATCACAATTACTCCATTAGATGCTTTAGACCCATAAATCGATTGAGCAGAAGGACCACTCAAAACGTTCATAGAAGCAATATCATCAGGGTTTATGGTAGATAGAATATTTGACTGACCATCAGAACCTATACCTTGTGTAGGCCCGTCTTGAGGTATAATCTGAACACCATCAATCACGTACATTGGTTGGTTATTACCATTAATGGTAGACAAACCTCTAATATATACCGCCGCAGCTCCCCCTGGCTTACCAGAGTTACTCGCCACAAAAACGTTAGGTGCTCTACCTTGTAGTGCTTGATCTAAAGTAGTGTTTACCGTCTTTTTTAATTCTGACTCTCCAATATTAGTCTGAGCTCCAGAAAGCAAACGCTTACTAGAAGAACCATAACCTACCACCACTATCTCATCTAAAGAGTTGGTACTCTCTCTTAGTGTAACATCTATGATACTTTGATTTCCAACAGTAACTTCTTCTTTGTCAAAACCAATGGAAGTAAAAACCAAAACATCAGAGCTGCTGGCTTCTATCGAAAAGTTTCCATCAATATTGGTTACTGCACCTCTGCTGGTGCCTTTCACTAAAACACTGGTGCTCGGAACACCCTCTCCGTCTTCACTAGTTACCTTTCCTGAAATCTTTTTTAAGGAGCTTTGACCAAAGCCCTCCGCAGGAAGAAGAAATACTAGCGAAGCAAACACTAATAAACAGGTTGTTTTAAACCCTCTCAGCAAATAACTTCTCAGTAGTTTTTTTTGCATATAATTAAAATTAAGGTTGAAATTAAGGTATGTACTGTGTGGCATTTGAAAGTTTTGCATAACTCTCCTATGTCAACAAAGTACAAATTTACCTCCTATTTATCCCAATTCGTTAATGGTAATCCCCCATTTTAAAAACCAAGGGTAAACCCTTAATTTTTAAAACTACCCGAGTAAAAAACTAAGCCAATGGAATAGAAATAGTAATAGAAGTACCCGTTTCACGGTCTGAATGCAGGTTTAGCATCCCTTTTAAATAGTCTATCCTAGAACGGATATTATTCCAACCGCTAGAACCTTCCTTAATTTTAGTTTCATCAAAACCAATTCCATCGTCTTCTACCGTCAAATTGACAGTTTCGTCTGAAAAAATAATTTGTACTAAAATTTCTTTGGCATCTGCATGCTTTAGAGAATTGGTTAAAAGCTCCTGCGTAATTCTATAAATCATCAGATTTTTGTTCTTTCCTAAGTCTCGTGCTTCGCCAAAATGCTGAAAAATGATGCTTGGTTCATTACTATTCTGTTTCAAAACAAAATCTTGAAGAGCCTTAACCAAGCCAAAGTTGGTAAGATTACTTGGCTGCATATTGCTAGAAATGTTTCTTAATTCAGAGCAGGCATCATCTAGCATTTGAACTGTATTTTCCTGCGTCAAACCCTTACCCATTAGAATTTTTATTCTAGAAAGCATGGTGCCTAAACCATCATGCAGTTCTTGAGCTATTCGCTCCCGCTCCTTCTCCTGACCTTCTATTAAAGCGTTTAGGGTATTAATCTGATTGTTTTTATTTGCATGATTAATCTCTAGCTGATTTATAGCACGTTTATTCACAAAAGCAATTACCAATAATACCAAAATCAATAATGTAAGAAACAATACGCCTACATACATCTGTTGACGGGTTTCTAGTTTGTCAATTTCATTTTCTGCCAACTTCTTTTCCAAAGCCAACTTTGCAACTGTAATCCTTTGTTTTTCTATCAGGTTATAGTCACTAAAAGAACGTAAGTCTGATTCTATTTTTGATGTATAAATCTTCTCTACTGTCCGGAGGGTTATGTTCGCATATTTATAAGCATTCTCATAATCCTTTTTATAGAAATAGTAATCTCGAATATTATCATATATCTCTTTTTTCAGTTGATAAAGAATCTCGTTAGTTTCTATTATTTCTAAACTTTTCAATAAAGCCTCTATTCGTTTTTCTTGAAAACCCAACTCTCTATAACTGGCTGCTTTCAAATAATATGCTAATGCCTCTAACCAACCTATTTTAAGTTTTTCACCTATAACCCGACTCTTTTCAGCATGTTCTAATGACTTCTCGAAGTCTCTAATTCTGGTATAATAATCAGCATAGGCAGAATGAATTCTACCAGTAAAAGCCTCTCCTTCCACCTCCTTATCTAGCATCTCAGCTCTTTCAAGACGTTCTATAACATTCTCAAACTTGTTTTCGTGAATATCTATATTAGCCAAATTCACCAAATGACCTATTTCTAAGGATGGCCAGTCATTAATTCTAAAGTAATTAACCGAACTTTCGATATACTCTTTTGCAAACTTCTTGATATAAACTCTATCCATATAATAAGAGCCTATAGCCCCACGGATATTATAATAATTAACTGAATCACCTACCGCCAAAAAGAACTCCATGCTTTTATGAAGAGTGGCCATAGGAGATATGTCTGGAATATTTGAATGCTCCTCATATTTAGCATAAGACCAATACGTGTAGGCTAAACCCAGTGTATCTTTTTCGGTTTCATACTTTTGAAGCAAGCTATCAAGTTGTACCTTAGTAAAAAGTAAAGTCCAATCAGGATATTGGTCCTGTGCAACAACATTTGACTGCCAAAAGAAACCAATGAAAAACACAAATGGTAGTAGTAATTTTGAGGGCTTGTTCATATTGGTTACGCTAATGATTCAAACTAAAAAAGTACAATGATAAGGGTATTATTGGTAGATGACCATAAAATTTTCACAGAAGGTGTAGCCTCCTTGCTACATAATGAGCCTGACTTTGAGGTCATAGGCGAGTGTCAAAACGCTGCTCAAGTAAAAACTACGCTTAAAGATAAAGATATTGATGTGGTACTGCTCGACATAAATCTTGGAGAAGATAGTGGCCTAAACGTATGTAAGCACATTGTAGAAAAACACCCTGCGGTTAAAGTACTAGCCATGTCCATGTATAATGATGAGAGTTTCATTACCAAAATGATGAAAAATGGTGCATCTGGCTATATCTTAAAAAACACGGGCGGCGAAGAACTTCTAAAGGCTTTACGCACGGTATACAAAGGTGAAAACTACCAAAGTAAAGAGGTGACAGATATTATTATGCTCAGCCTTTCGCGTCAAAAAGCACCCGAGAAAAACCTGTACGAACTACGATTTACCAGAAGAGAAAAAGAGGTTTTAGAATTAGTAGCCAAAGGAAAAACCACCAAAGAAATAGCTTCTGAACTTTTCATAAGCATTAAAACGGTGGAAACTCACCGAAGTAATCTTCTTTCAAAATTTGAGGTGAAAAATATGATTAGCCTGTTGAAATTGGCCATGGAATATGGCTATATAAAGTAAAAGCGTTTTTTTTAATTTTCAATTAACCAATGTTTTGTCCCTAAAGGACAATCTCTCATCACATTCTTTTTTACCGATGTTTCGTCCCTAAAGGGACTTGTACGATGTTCTCGCCTTTTTTTTTGCTACCGATGTTGCGTCCCTAACGGGACTTGTTTAACCTTGGTGCTTTGTTTTTCTACCGAGGTTTCGTCCCTAACAGGACTTCTTTGACGCTGCTGCTCTCTTTTTCTACCGATATTTCGTCCCTAACGGGACTTGTTCGATGTTGTTGCTTTCTTTTTTCTTTCTACCGAGGTTGCATCCCTAGCGGGACTTGTTTGATGTTGTTGCTTTCTTTTTCTTTCTACCTAGGTTACGTCCCTAACGGGACTTGTTCGACTTTGCTGCTTTGTTTTTCCTTCTACCGATGTTTCGTCCCTAGCGGGACTTGTTTGACGTTGGTGCTTTGTTTTTCCCTCTACCGATGTTTTGTCCCTAGTGGGACTTGTTCACTTTGTTGTTTTCTTTTCTATCGATATTGGATCCAAACAATCGAACACAAAAAAAGCCGCTTTTCAGCGGCTTTCCTCTTAATTACTTCTATGCTTATATCAATTTCCAGCCGTCACGATACTTACGACCTACAAATTTGTTTGCTTCATCATAGTTGGTAATCTTCATGTTATCACCATCCCAAAGCAATTTCTTACGACCTTCAAACTTCGCTCCTCTTCCACTTCCTGAGGTTCTTTCTTGATAACTTCTAATGGCTAAATTACCCATAATCACTGTCTCGGTTAGTGGTCCAGAATAATCGAATGATGACGTCAGTTCTTTATGCTCTTTGCTGCCAAAGCCTGCTTTAACAGCCTCTACCCAGCTAGTATGGTGGCCATACTCAGACATTCCAACGTTTTTCATGCCTGCATCATAACCCTTAGGCACTTCTATAATTTCGCCAGTATTAAGGTAAATTTTGGCCCTTTGTCCGTAAGATGTACATACCATTACTCCTTTTTCTCCTTCCATAATAACACCATTGGCACTATCTTCATCACCTATGCTATGGTCGTCAGGAATAATATTAGGGTGGAAAGGTCTTATTCCACCATCAGACCATCTCATGGTTACTTCCTTCTTATTTGCAGCCGTGGCTGGAAACTTCACTTGAACACTTGAAGAAGGAGGACATCCTTCAGGAATATATTCCGCCTCCCAGTCTTTTAAGAAAATTTGCCCTACACTACATTCTACTTCTGTAGGATAACCTAATTCTAAAACTCTAAACGCTGGGTCAATCAGGTGACAACCCATATCTCCTAAAGCTCCTGTTCCAAAATCCCACCATCCACGCCATTTGAATGGGTGATAAAGCGGGTGATAATCTACCATAGCGGCAGGCCCTATCCAAGTATCCCAGTTTTCAGCAGACATGGTTTTTGGAAGTGGCATTTTTCCTGATGGAACTGGAATTCCTTGTGGCCAAACAGGTCTGTTGGTCCAAATATGTACTTTATCTACATCACCAATTAAACCAGCCTTAAACCACTCTATCATTTTCTGCTGCTCCGGATTAGATGCCCCTTGGTTACCCATTTGAGAGACAATCTTGTATTTCCTTGCAGCTTCAGTCAGCATTCTAGCCTCATAAATATTATGGGTAAGTGGCTTTTGCACATACACATGAACATCATTTTGCATGGCCATCATAGCCGCTACCCCATGGTTATGATCTGGTGTAGAAATGGTGACAGCATCAATGTCTTTTTGCTTGTCAAACATCTCTCTAAAGTCTCTGTAAATCTTGGCTTTAGGGAAACTCTTAATAGAACGAGCCGCCTCGTTTAAATCCACATCACACAGTGCCACTACATTTTCAGCTCCTTTATTATAGGCATTACTAATGTCGCTTCTTCCTTTTCCTCCGGCACCTATTGCAGCTATATTTAACTTGTCACTTGGGGCTTTAAAGCCTTTACCAAGCACATGGCGTGGTACTATATAAAATGAACCTGCAGCTAAGGCTCCTTTCTTAATAAAATCTCTTCTGGTATTTGTTTTCATAGGGTTGGGATAATTCTTTTGTATAAAACTATTTCAATTTTCTCACGATATCAAATCCAAACTTGCTAATCAGTATAAGCATCTAAAATAAGCCTACTTAAAGGATAATTTCTTCGACGACAGCGAACATGAACAAAAGGCCTTAGTTCTTTACAATTTTGTACGTTTTGTACCCGTCCTCTGTCAATAGTTTTATGATATAAACCCCGCTTGATTGCTTCGCCAAAACCTTTGATAGTCTTTTCTCCACTCGGTTTAAATCATCTTCAAAACTATCTATTAGCTCTCCTTTTAAATTAAAAAGCTCAAGTTTCAAATCCTCGTCAGAGCTATTCTCAAATCCTATTTTTAGGTTCCCTCCAGTAGGGTTTGGATAAATCAAAACAGAATCTAACTCTGAATATGCTTTAGCCGTAACTACCGGTTTAAGCATAAATCTGCTCAATAAAGGTAGGTGGTCAGATGTATTATCAGGATAACCATCAATATCTACAAAGGACAATTGCAGCTGGGTTCCGCCTTCTATAACACTATCAAAAAGCTCGTCAGATACCATTACATGGTCAATCACATTATCATAACCTAAATATGACTTTGCCTTATTGTCGCTCAGTTCCTTGCTTAAAACTTTGTAATTATCACTATCTGAAACAAAACCACTATACGTAGACTTTGTAAATCCAGTCACCACTGTTTCATCCACATCGTCGTTATAGTCTCCTACCATAATAATGGAAGCTAGCGAAAAGTGTAAATCTAAAGAATCTTTCAAAACCTCTAAATCACGCATTCTCATATTATAAACCAGCTCTCTTTCGTCAGGATTATTTCTGTTGGCTCTAGCATGAACACCAATCACATGTAACCTTCTGCTTACACCATCAATCTGCACATCACAAACAAAAAGAGCGGGTAACCTACCACTCGCCCAAAACCTGTCAAAACTCTCTGGATAATCTGCTATAACTGGGGTTTCGGATAATAATGGCTTCAGCTCTACCATTTTTACGGTATTGGTTTTATAAACAAAACACACTCGCTGAGCAAACTCGGGGTCTCCACTACCAGAAACAGCTGGCGAGCAAACGCCATCATAACTTTCCAAAGAACTTACTAAATCATCAAAAGCGTTTAAGCTTGTAATTTCTTCCAAGATAAACACGTCAGCATCTATCTCTGTCATAGTTTGTACTGCATTCGTCATTTGAAGAGCCTCGTCACGCGGACCGTTTCCTTCACTCCCAAACCATTCCAAATTCCATGCAGCTACATCAAAAGTGTATTCTTTAGAGATATTTGGACCACTTTCTGGAATCTCTCCTAAGTTTTCAATGTCCGATTCTAATCTTGGATAAATTTGATATTGGTCTCGATACTGACCCACCACACCTGTAATATCAAACTCACCTTGTGGTTTTAAGTGTCCATCTATTTTGGTACTTGACCAAATTCTGGCAGGACTCACCCTATTCCCTTGGCTTAAACTTTCATTTACATTAGGAAGAAAAACGAAGTTTGGGTCGTTTAATGTTACATTTTCAAGCTTCACTAAACTCCCTGCATGTTCTTCTAAATTTGCCAATGTTACCACTTTAGGCTCTTTATTTTGTTTAGCTAGTACTCGTGCATTTTTAAGCGTATTAGCCTGTAAAACCAATTCTTGATTCAGCTCCGATAGTATTCCATAAAACTGGACTTTGTCACCTATTTCAAAACCATAATCTCCCTGAATTCTAATGCCATTGGTTTCGTCTTCTATATAATTAAAACCTGAAAACTCATTTGCCGATGCAGTAATTACTCCTGTAACTAATAGCGAATCGCCTTGTTGTATTTTCTTAACATCTTTTACAGCCATGCTGCAATCTTCTCTAAGACCAAAAATGGCATACCTCGCTGTAATATGGTCTATAACCTCCGCTCCATAATTATCAATACTGATAGTTAATTCACCTTTATCATCTGCCACTTCTGTTGCCAACATTTTGATATAAAAAGGCTCATAGTAAGCATTATCAGTTGACCTAAAAGTAAGCTGGTCTGACCAGTTTATTCCGTCCACCGAAAACTCCATAATATTGACCGAAGGCGACCATATACTCAATTCTGTTTCTGGCCAATAAGCATTAAAGGTTACTGGAAAGATAGGTTCTGACACACATTTTGAGCGGTAAGCGTAAAGATTCTCTGGCAACGTCAGCTCTACAGAAAGCTCTCTTTTTAAAGAAACTGCGTCTTTCCAATTATCCGCAATTCTAAGCTCATCTACTATTAAAGTAGCGGCTTTGCTACCACTACCTTGACGAAACGCTATGCTCCCAATATTGTTACTATCAAACTCCCCCTCTTTTGCCGAAACCAAGCTTTTAGGCTCAAAACTAGCCTGGTTTTCTAAAACGAAAAGCTCTACCGTATCATCGGTATTTGAGCTATTATAAAAAGTATATTTAAGAACTAATTGGTACGTTTTATTAAACTGAAAAACCTTGTTTGCATAATTAGCTGAGCTAGAAGATTTGCTCACGCCAAAAGCAATTCCATTATCCGCTTTTTTGACAAATACTCTTCCTCTAAAATTGGTACCTAAATCTTCTGGGCCTAAGTGTAAAAAATACTCTCCGTCAGAAGACGCCTCCGCTACATTCACTAAAAAAGAAGCATAAACAGTTCCTGAATTTTGAGCTTTAAAACCTTGATGGATGTCTTGACCACCAACAGAAAGTGCCACACCACCGTCCATTGGGGCATTTCCAAAAACTAGACCTTCTGAAGTCAGAACAGGATTAGTGGTGCCTCCACTATGCACTTCCCACGAAAGTGTACTTAATGGCGTACCTTCTGGATAAGCAAAAGACTCAGAGAATAATTGAGCTTTTCCGAGAAAAGCGGAAAACAAAAAGAGGATAGAAAATAGATACTTCAAGCGTTACAATTTAGGCTTCAAAGGTCGGGAATAAATTTATTGATGGGTATCAAGACCCGTATTAATTATAGAATATGGTAACTGGACATCCGCTCACAATTGACCAAACGAATAAAATCAGCCTATAAAACCCAATATTGCCTATACTTTTGGTCTGATTTATGTAATTCAGACTTATATTCACGTTCGGCATTTGTTTTTTAATGGCAAAAAAGAAAATCATCAATGAATTAAACCATGAGCTAAGTCTTCTTAAAAAGACCTTAGCCCTAGAAAAATCTATTGAAAAAATTCGCTCTTTAGCTTTAGCTCTAAAGCAGAGTTCCGACTTTGAAAAAATCATCCTTGCTATCTTTCATGACTTACAAAAACTAGGTTTAAACATTACTGGAGCTCATTTTTACACATTTGATGAGTCAAATTCTAAAGATTTATTTTTTTGGGATGTAAAACAAAATGACATTTCCCCATCAGTTCAGGAAGTTCATTTACCTTATCAAGATGACATTTGGTTTAACACCATTCATGCCCAGCTATTAAACAAAGAAACTACTTGGCAAGCTTCTTATAGTTTGAAGGATAAAGAGACTCACCTTATAAAGCACTTAAAAAAAGCTGCACACAAAGAAGAGATTTTTGAGAGTTTATCACTCTTCATGCGTTTTTCTTCCAAAACAGGGCTTATGGTTTTTAAAAACTCTAAGGAGGCATTTAAAACCGATATCATTCAACGTTTTGCCCAAGTTTTTGAAGAGGCATACCTCCGCTTTCTCGAATTAAAAAACGCGGAACTACTTATCAAAAACGCAGAGATAGAAGCCTCCTTAGAAAATGTAAGGGTCAAAGGAATGGCCATGAAAGATACCACCGAGCTGCAAGACTTGGTAAACGAGGTGTCTCTTCATTTAAAACGACATCAAATAGACATTAACGGCGGCGTTTTTATATGCATTAATCAGGAAGTGGATAAAAATGTTCCTCTATGGGGTTCTGGTGGGGCGGCGGAATACGTCCAAAAAGCCGTAGTACCCTATATTGACAATCCCATATTTTTAAACCTCCGCAATGCCATTGTTAAAAGAACTGCCTTTATAGATGAGGTCATTAGCAATAAAGACAAAATAGATTTTTTCAAACATCTGTTTGAGCATCACCCGTGGAATAAAACCCCTATAGAGGCACAAAAGAGGATGTTAGCCTTGCCCGGCCCTTATGCAAGAGTGGCTACTATTTCTAAAAACACAAGCATTTTTATGCTTAATAATGTGGGCAAACCTTTTTCCGATTTTGATAAACAAACTTTAATTCGCTCCGGAAAAGTTTTTGAACAGTTATACACCCGTTTTCTAGATTTACAAAAAGCAGAAGAGCAAACCAGTAAACTTAAAGAGCTGGAGGCTGTAAAAACACGTTTTTACACCAATATCACACATGAGTTCCGTACGCCATTGACCGTTATTTCAGGTATGGCAAATCAAATTACCACTAACCCGAAAAGGTGGCTAAGTGAAGGTATGGAGATGATAAATCGTAATTCGGATAGCTTATTGGCATTGGTAAATCAAATGCTAGATTTAAGCAAACTGGAAAGCGGTAATATGTCTTTTCATAATCAGCAGTCTGACATACTCCCCTACTTAAAATATTTAACAGAAAGCCTACACTCACTGGCTGAAGTCAAAAAAGTACATTTAGCTTTCAGAGCTTCTGAAGAGCAGATAATCATGGATTTTGACCAAGAAAAAATCCAACAGATAATGCTTAATTTACTTACAAATGCTATCAAATTCACGCCCTCAGGCGGGGCTGTGCATGTAGATATTAAAGTAAATCATAAAACTAAAGCAAAACAGAAAGCCTTCCTTCATATTAGTGTCAAAGACTCTGGTATTGGTATATCAAAAGAGCATATACCCCACATTTTTAATCGTTTTTATCAGGTAGACGACACCAGTACCCGACGAATAGGAGGTTCTGGAATTGGGCTGGCTCTGGTAAATGAACTGGTACAACTGATAGATGGTAACATTCATGTAAAAAGTAAACTTAACAAAGGGACCAAAATTAGTCTAGACCTTCCTATTACAAATCAAGCTCCTTTAGAAGACTTGTCAGAAATAGAAGCTATTTCAAAACCAATAAAACAAAGTGCTAGGCCTATGGATAAAACCGACAAAGGTTTGCCACAAATTCTTTTAATAGAAGACAGCCCCGATATGGTAACCTATATCGTTTCTTGCCTAGAAAAAGACTTCGAAATTAGATTAGCTAAAAATGGCCAAGAAGGGGTCAATATGGCTATGAAATTCATTCCTGATTTAATCATTTCGGATGTCATGATGCCTTTTAAAGATGGTTACGAAGTATGTCACGATTTGAAAAATGAAATAAAGACCAGCCACATTCCCATTATTTTACTCACCGCCAAAGCTGACTTAGAGAGCAGACTGGAAGGTTTTGAAAAGGGTGCCGATGCCTATTTGGCAAAACCTTTTCATAGTGAAGAGCTTATCATGCGAATAAGCAAATTGCTGGAATCAAGGAAAAAACTACAAGCTTTTTATCTTTCTCAAATCGGTAATAGTGCCCAGCTGGTTAATGAGCAAAACCCAGAGAACGAATTCATTCTGAAAATACAAGGAATTATAGAAGATAACCTGCTCCATCAAGAATTTAATGTGGAAAGTCTATGCGTTATTATAGGCATATCTCACTCCCAATTACACAGAAAACTAATGGCTTTAGTAGGTATTTCACCCAACAAGTTAATTAATCAAATTAAGCTGCAAAAGGCCAAAAAGTTGCTCGAAAACTCTGCCTTAAACATAAGTCAAATTGCTACGAATTCAGGATTTAACGACCCTGGATATTTCAGTAGAATCTTTAAAAAGGAATTTGGCAAAACACCGCAAAGCTGGCGTTCCTAAAGTTCAAATCAGGTACAACTCTTTACTTCTTCAAAAGGCCATAAGCTAAACCACGCTCCTCCGCAGCTAAGCCAATATTCCTTCAAAAACTCACAAACGCACAGTTTGTCCCATTATTTGGGCAATTTATCCTACTGCTCATTATCTAGGCCCTATAACTTTGTAATCAGAGAAAACCTTAATGCAACAGGTGATGAATAATACTAAAGCATAAACCTTCAGCTTAAGATACTTTACTTTCTCGACTGAAAGCCATGAAGACTTATTAAAACTCGAAAAAAACTAGGTCTTGAAATGCTATAGTTCGCTCGAAAAGAAAAGTAGGGCCTTCGGGTAAAATATTGGGGGCTTCGTCCTAGATCAGTTTCTTAATAAACTGTATAGACCCAAATTTAATGCGTGAGATAAATAAAAACTTGCTAAAAACTGTCATGAAAGCTACTCTCAATTCTTCAAAGATTCATGCTTCTGTAAAAATAGGAAGCCGAATGGAAGTGTTTCCAAACCAGATTTTAATGCTTAAAGCCGACCAAAACTATACCTATGTATTTTTAAAAAATGGCTCTAAGATTCTTAGCTCTACTACTTTGGGCACTATTGAAAAAAGACTTGTAGGAAATACTTTTTTCAGAGTGAACCGGTCTACTGTGGTAAACACTAGGCACATTATAAATACTGGAAGAAAAAACTTAGAAATACAAACCACTGAAACAAGTAAACCTCTGCTCGTAAAAATCTCACGACGCCGAGCCAAGCCTTTTTTGGCCTTTACTGACCTGAATAATTAAAACCCCTTTTATAATGAAACAACTACTCATTACAGTTTTTCTTTTATGCTCTTTTGGCAGCTTGCATGCAGTCGATAAAAATGGAAATGGTGATTTAAATGATCTTAAAATCGAACATCCCAAGCCCTATACCGCTGATACAAAGGCATTTCTTGTAAATCATGAATCGACTGTATCAGATTTAAATACAAATTCTATTGACCGTACCAACGATAATTCAGGTAAAAAACCTGATAACATTTCAAATGGAGTTGCCTTCCTTCCTTTTATCACCACTTGGAACACAGCAGCTTTAAGTTCAGGTTCTTCAAATAGTACCTCCATCACTATCCCAACAGAAGGAACTGGATACAATTACGATGTGGACTGGAACAATGATGGCACTTATGATGAATTTGGAGTAACGGGTTCTGTCACGCACGACTATGGTACAGCCGGTACTTACAGCGTAGCTATCAGAGGAACATTCCCAAGAATCTATTTTAGTAACAGTGGTGATAAGCTTAAACTGGTCTCAATTGACCAATGGGGCGATATTGTCTGGTCAAGTATGGGACGTGCTTTCTTTGGTTGTCAAAATATGGTGCTAAATGCAACTGATGTCCCAAACACGGCCGCAGTTACCGATATGAGTTTTATGTTTGGTTTGTGTCAATCTTTTAACCAAGCCTTACCCGATGGATTTAACACTTCGGCGGTAACAAATATGTGGGGAATGTTTTCCTTCTGTACCGCGTATAACCAAGCTTTACCTAACAGTTTTAATACCAATAATGTTACTAGCATGGAGAGTATGTTTGAGTATTGCACTTCCTATAACCAAGCATTACCTAACAGTTTTAACACCACGAACGTAACCAATATGCGTTCCATGTTTTCCAATTGTAGTTCTTTTAACCAAATATTACCAATGAGTTTTAATACGGGCAATGTTACTGTCATGGAAGGTATGTTTGTTAATTGTACCTCTTTTAACAAAGCGTTACCAGAAAGTTTTAATACTGAGAAAGTAAGGTATATGAATGGCATGTTCTATGGCTCCAGTGCTTATAACCAAGCCTTGCCTCAGAACTTTAATACAGGTGAAGTAATAGAAATGCGTGACATATTTACCGGATGCAGTGCTTTTAACCAATATGTTGGCAACCTTAACTTAAGTAATGTTACTAACATGGTTAATATTTTTCTAAATTCAGGTATTTCACAAAGTACTTATGATGCAATCTTAAAAGCGTGGGATAATGCGGGTTATACCAATAAAAACTTGGGAGATGCATCACCGTTGAGCTATTGTGCAGGGCAAATTGCCAGAAATAATTTGATAACTAACAAAGGCTGGACCATAACAGGAGATGTCCCTGCCGCATGCCGCGAAATTAACGTTAAGGGAAACAATGTAAGCATTGTCAATGCAGCCGCTACATCATCAACCTTAGACTCAACAGATTTTGGAGCCATAACCATGGGCCAAAGCAACACTAACACTTTCTGGATTATAAATGAGGGTACTGTAGCTTTAACTTTAGGAGCCAGCCCGGTAAGTCAAATAGGGACAAACCAAGCTGACTTTACATTAACACAACCAAGTCCTACCACCATTGCAGCAGGGGATTCTGTCTCGTTTCAAATCACTTTTGACCCCATTGCAGAAGGCCTAAGAACAGATATTGTGAGCATAGCCAACGATGATGTGGATGAAAATCCTTTTACGTTTGCAATTACGGGTACTGGTACAACTTGTAGCATAACAGCCACTCCAACAGACTTGCTCACCTGGACAGGGGCTAAAAACAATGTATGGAATGAAGCTTGTAACTGGACACCCATAGGGGTTCCATCTGCCACAAATGACGTTGTAATTCCAAGTGGCACGTCAAACGAACCTACACTCTCCGTTAATAATGCTTCTGCCAGCACAGTAGAGGTACAATCTGGAGCCACCTTTACCATTGCTACAGGTGGAAAACTAGAGCTTAATGGGGAGAGAGCCATTTTGAGTGCCTTAAGTTCAACTTTCTATAATAAAGGTACGGTAGATAATAAGGGGAAAATAATTATGGGTAATATAAATGCTATTGGTCCTATAGGTGTGTCAAATCATTCAACTTTTAATAACATTTCTGGCGGAGAGGTTCTCGTAGACAATACTACTTTAATTGGTATATTCAACTCAAGAGGAAACTTTAACAATGAAGCCAAAATTACTATTGGAGCAAATTCTCATTCAGGTATCTTCGGATTAACTAATGACGAATCAACCTTTAACAATAACCCGGGAGGAGAAATAACTATTGATAGAACAGAGTATGGAATTAGCAATGTAGAAGGAGGAATAATTAGTAATAATGCCAAAATAACAATAGGTGCAAATTCCCAGATTCAAACAGGTGGTATCGATAATCGATACGCTAGTTATTTTAATAATAATGCTAGTGGTTTAATAACAATTGACAGGACGGGTCAAAAAGGAATATGGAACGCCCTTGGCTCTACTTTTACAAATTACGGCAAGATAACCATAGGGGAAAATGCCTCTGAGGGTGTAAATGGAGTTCATAATAGCTCCAACTTTATAAATTCTCAATGTGCAGAGCTTAAACTAATACGGGGTGACTTTTTGAATAGTGCAACATATTCTACTTCAAACGCTGGCTATATTCTTGTATCGGATTCTTTGAAAAACGAGGGCACTTTTACAAATGATGGCATTCTTAAATATGGTGTACAAACCAATAATCCCATCGTAAATACTGCAAATTCTTCCGTCATTGTAAAAGATACACTTTCTTCCATCTTTGCCTATGGAGGCACTTTTAATGGTACCGTGAATGGCATTTTCAAAGATGAAGCAGCTACTAATTTAGCAGGTACATTTACAGCCCCAAACGGTTTTACCCCATCAAGCACTTTGCCTTTGGGTGTTCAAACACTCTACGCTAAAATCAGCCCTGATGGATGGTGCAGTCATATAGTACCATTTCTGTATGATTTCGAATGTACAATCCCCAGTATTACGCTTCAACCTATAAGCCAAATTATGTGTCCAGACAACCCTGTTACTCTGGAGGTGCTAGCCAATGGGAACGAATTGAATTATCAATGGCAGGTAGCCAATGGTACCGGATTTACCAACCTGATAGACGGTAGTATTCACCAAGGTGTTACCACTCCTTCCTTAAATTTAACTTACCCTACAGCGGACATGAATACTTACCAATATCGTTGTGTAGTTTCTGGAAGTGGTACATGTAATTTACTTGCAGATACCTCCGCTATTGCCAATGTATCGATAGGCGTAGTAGCCCTAGGTCAAACCGTCACCTACACCGCTCCCATCAGTAATGATGATGGTGTAACACAAGCGGTAATTTCCGTTTTAGGTACCAATTCTATCTTACCCTCTGGTAAAGCAGAGTTCAGGGCGGGGAACGATGTTATTTTAAACCCTGGTTTTAATGCACAGGCAGGTGCAGTTTTTACAGCAAAAATTATGAGCCCTTGCCCAAATTAAAATGTAAGCACTGAGGGTGAGCTATAAATACGTGCTGAAATAGTGTATTTAAAGTTACGTAATGCATAAAGTCGGAGTTCTTAAAAACCTATTGCGTCCGCCGTAATTAGCTCCTTCCGTAAGACATAAAACAAACTGTTTTTGCTTCCGCTCCTAAGGTCTATTTCTTCAAAATAGACAGCCGCACAGTTTGTCCCATTATTTGGGCAATTTGTCCTACTGCTCACTACCAGAGCCTTATAACTTTGTAATTAGGAAAAAATGGTCTTAAAGCTTAAAAAAACTGATTGTATAAGATTATGCCAGATAGTTACTTTTTTTCGTCAAAAGGATGTTTAACTACAACATTTATAGCCATGAAAAGAAAGATATATTAAGAAAGCAGCAGCCTTGGCTGTTTTCCTTCGGACAAAAAAACAGGGCCTTCGGACAAAAAAGCAGGGGCTTCGTCCTAGATCGGTTTTTTACTAAACCAAATAGGTTCAAATTTAACGCGTGAGCTAAATAAGAAATACTTAAAAAATGTCATGAAAACTACCCCTAACTTCTCTAAGCTTCATATCCCTGTTAAAATAGGATGCCGAATGGAGGTGCTTCCAAACCAGATTTTAATGCTTAAAGCCGACCAAAACTACACCTATGTCTTTTTAAAAAATGGCTCTAAAATACTTAGCTCCACCACTTTGGGCACTATTGAAAAAAGACTTGTAGGAAATACCTTTTTCAGGGTGAACCGGTCAACGGTGGTAAACACCCAGCACATTATAAATACTGGAAGAAAAAACTTAGAAATACAAACCACTGAAACGAGTAAACCTCTTCTCGTAAAAATCTCACGACGCCGAGCCAAGCCTTTTTTGGCCTTTACTGACCTAAATAATTAAAACCCCTGCAGAAGATGAAGCAGACAACTGCTTGAGTCTTTTTAAAACCAATAAATATGAAAAGATACTTACAAATCATCATCACCTGCTTATGCTTCACTTCGGTAAGTTTAGCACAAGATATTTATGTAAATGTAAATGCTACGGGTGGTGCCAATAATGGTTCCTCTTGGACAGATGCCTACATAGATTTACAAGATGCTGTAGACGCAGCTACTGCAAACCAAGAAATTTGGGTAGCTGCAGGCACTTACTTACCTACAGCTTCACCTGATGAAATTTCTACCAACCCTCGCGATAAAAGCTTTCATATAGGCACAGATATGAAAATATACGGCGGATTTAATGGTACGGAGACTGCACTCTCTCAAAGAGACTGGAAAGCAAACGTCACTATATTAAGTGGTGATTTTAATGGTGATGATGTGGCAACGGGTGCTGGTAACACCTTGTCTATTTCTAATAATGAAGAGAATGCTATTCACGTACTCATTACTGCAGATTTAACTTCCGCCAGCATAATTGATGGGTTTACCATAACAAACGGCAACGCCTTCGATCAATTAGCTTTTAACAATATTGATTTTCAGTCTAAAGTTTTTTTTAGAAATGCCGGTGGAGGAATGTATAATTATAATTCTTCGCCAATGCTCAACAACATCACATTTGTAAATAATGAGGTAGAGCATTTTGGTGGCGGTATGTTTAATGAAAACTCATCGCCAAAAATTAGCAATACTACTTTTACAAAAAATAACTCACGTTTCAATGCTGGTGGTGGGATGTCTAATAACAACTCCTCGCCAACTATTACTAAAACCACATTTGTAAATAACAATGCTGGTGATAGTGGTGGAGGTATGTATAATTCTGGTTCTTCGCCAGAAATAAACAATGCCACTTTTGCAAATAACAATTCCCTTAATGAAGGTGGAGGAATGTATAATTCTAATTCTTCCCCAAAGATTTCTAATACTACTTTTTTAAATAATAGTGCCTATAGTGGTGGTGGTGGGATTGCAAACGTAGCTTCTTCACCAATTATTACAAATTCAATTTTTTGGAATAACACTCAAAATGGCAATAATGCGATCTCAGGAGCGGATATCAGAAGTGTTACTGCATATATTCCCACCGTAAGCTACTCCCTTACCCAAGAAAACAGTGATTTTAGTACAGGAACGGGCATCATCAATAATCAAGACCCACTTTTTGTAGATGCCGCAAATGGGGATTTTAGGCTAAAAGCTTGCTCGCCAGCTATAAATATGGGTACCACGGTAAGTCATACTACCGATATATTGGGTAATCCACATTTTGGAACTGTGGACATGGGAGCCTATGAGTATCAAGGAAATCCTTTTAGTGGCACTGCTATCTATGTAAAAAAAGATGCCGCGGGTAGTAATGATGGCTCATCATGGGCAAATGCATATACTGACCTTCAAGATGCCATAGACAACCAATGCAATGGATTAGACATTTGGGTGGCCGCAGGCACCTATTATCCAAGCTCCTCACCTGATGAAATATCTACTGACCCTCGGGATAAAAGCTTTCATATAGCCACAGATATGAAAATATACGGTGGGTTTAATGGTACGGAGACTACAATATCCCAAAGAGATTGGAAAACAAATGTCACAATTTTAAATGGTGATTTAGAGAACACTACTGACTCTTCCTTCCATGTACTTATCACCGCAAACTTAACAAATGCCAGTTTAATTGATGGCTTTATAATAAAAAATGGTAATGCCATTACTGATAAAGAAAGTATGGCGTATTTGTCTTTACTTTTTGCTCGCAAAACCGGAGGTGGGATGTACAACATCTCCTCTTCCCCCACCATTTGCAATACAACTTTTATTAATAATAATGCACAAAATGGTGGCGGTATTACCAATCAAAGTACAGCTTCGCCTATTATAAAAAATACAACTTTTGAGAAAAATAATGCGACATATAAAGGAGGGGGAATATTTAGCGTTAATTCTTTACCAAGTATAACTAATGCCACTTTTATAAGAAATTCTGCCCTTACTGGAGGAGCAATAAATAATAATGGTTCATCACCAAAAATCGTAAATACTACTTTTACTGAAAACGTGGCATCTCAAGAAGGTGGTGCATTGTATAATTATTACAGCTCTTCTCCTACGATTACAAATTCAATTTTTTGGAAGAATACTAAAAATAATAATAACGCTACTCCTGGTGCTGATATTTACAATCAAACCAGTACAGATTCACCCGTATTCAGCTATTCCCTTACCCAAGAAAACAGTTTATACAGTAACGGAACAGGTATCATAAATAACCAAGACCCACTTTTTATAGATGCTGCTAATGGTGATTTTAGATTAATGGCCTGTTCGCCAGCTATTAATGTGGGCACGACGGTAAGTCATACTACCGACATATTGGGTAATAATCATTTTGGAATAGTGGATATGGGAGCCTATGAGTATCAAGGAAACCCTTTTAGTGGCACTGCCATCTATGTAAAAAAAGATGCCGCTGGTGCCAATGATGGCTCATCGTGGGCAAATGCCTATACAGATTTACAAGATGCCATAGACAACCAATGCAATGGGTTAGATATTTGGGTTGCCGCGGGCACTTACTTGCCTACAGCTTCACCTGATGACATATCTACCGACCCTCGTGATAAAAGTTTTCACATAGGCACAGATATGAAAATATACGGTGGATTTGATGGTACAGAGACTGCACTCTCTCAAAGAGATTGGGAATCAAACGTCACTATATTAAGTGGTGATTTTGATGGTAATGATGTGGTAACAGGAGCCGGTAGCAGCTTATCTTTTACTAATAATGAAGAGAATGCTATCCATGTACTCATTACTGCAGATTTAACCACCTCAAGCATAATTGATGGATTTACCATTACGAAGGGGAATGCTAATGTATCTCCTGGAGCTATTACTTATCAGTCTAAGAGTTTTTTCGGTAGCTTAGGAGGTGGATTATATAATTTTACTTCTTCACCATTCATCACCAATACCACATTTGTCAATAATAATACAGATTTTCACGGTGGTGCAATGTCAAATTATGGTTCATCGCCATCAATTACTAATTCTGTTTTTGCCAATAATAACGCTGATAGAAATGGAGGAGGAATTTATAACGAGTTTTCTTCGCCAGCAATTACCAACACCACCTTTGTAAATAATAATGCAGCTTTAAAAGGTGGCGGAATTTATAACATACAATTTTCACCAACAATCGCAAATGCTATTTTTTGGGAGAATACTCAATTGGGTGGCAATGCCGTCGCAGGAGCGGATATATCAGACAATGGAAGTGCCACGAACGCAACCTACTCCCTTACCCAAGAAAACAGTGATTTTAGTACAGGAACGGGCATCATTAATAATGAAGACCCACTTTTTGTAGATGCCGCCAATGGTGACTTTAGGCTGCAGGCTTGTTCGCCAGTAATAGATAAAGGAACCGCAGATACCACAGGACTTAACTTAGGCTTGATAGATTTGGCAGGAAACCCAAGAGTTTTAGATGGCAGAATAGACATAGGAGCCTATGAAGGTGCTAGTGCAGGACTAGCCACCGCCACAGACTTACTCACATGGACAGGAGCAGTAGACACCGTATGGAACAATGCTTGTAATTGGTCTCCCGCAGGTATTCCTACTGCTACTAATGATGTGGTGATTCCTGGAGGTCTGCCTAACCAGCCCACGCTATCTATTAATAATGCCGTAGCCAGCACAGTAGAAGTAAAAAACGGAGCCACATTCACCATAGCCTTCGGAGGAAAATTAGAACTCAATGGGTCTAAAGCTATGAATAGCAGAATATCCTCTTTATCTAATACGGGTACGGTAAATAATAATGGCGACTTGCTTATTGGTAATTTAGCTACTGTAGGCCAGTTTGGCTTACATAATATTTCTATTTTCAACAACAATGCTGGAGGAACAATAAGCATTGACAGTACTACTCTTGAGGCTTTGTACAATACTGATGGAGAGTTTACTAACTCCTCCAATATTACAATTGGTGGTACCTCATCTATTGGTCAATACGGATTACACAATTTTTCTACCTTTATCAATACCGCCGATGGAAAAATCACTATTGATAATTCTTACAATACTGGTTTCTATAACGAATCCGGAATTATCACCAATTCCGCTGAAATAATTTTGGGAGCTAATGCTTCTGTTGGAGATGATGGACTTCAAAACCGAGGAACTTTTAACAATATTAACAATGGCAAAATAAGCATTGATAGTTGTAGCAGTCGTGGTTTAGCAAATATTGGGGGTTTTGTAAACAGTGCCGAAATTGTTTTAGGAGTTAAATCTACGTCTGGTGCTTCAGGTATAGTTAATTATAATTCCTTTATAAATAATGCAGAAGGAGTAATCAAAATTGATAAAACGACAAGAAAAGGCATTGAAAATGGAATAAACCCTACAACCACTTCCGATTTTCTAAATTCAGGAAAAATAAGCATTGGAAAAAACAATTTAATAGGCCATTATGGAATACAAAACATTTCAAATTTTAATAATAAACTAGGAGGGCTAATAGAAATAGAAAATAGTTCTATCGCTGGTTTATACAATCTTCTTGGTTCATTTACCAATGCCGATAGCATTATAATAGGTAGAAACACATTGGTAGGGGCAACTGGAATATTAAACGACCGGGCTATTTTCACCAATGAAATAGAAGGAATAATCAATATTGATAATTCAACTTCTACAGCTTTGCATAACTTTACTGCTGCTACTTTTAATAATTCCGCTAAAATTACTTTAGGAGCCAACGCCTCAGTCGGTAACTATGGACTGATAAATGAATCAACATTTAACAATAATACGGGAGCAGAAGTCAATATTGATAATACCGCTGCCGCTGGTCTAAATAATCAAGAAAACACTTTCACAAATAATGCTAAAATTACTATTGGAGCCAATTCATTCGTTGGTGCTTATGGTCTAGAAAATAATGCAATATTTAACAACAATACCGGAGGAGATATTAAAATTGATAAATCAGGGACAAGGGGTTTGTCTAACGAAAATGGCGTATTTACAAATGCTGCTAAAATCACGATAGGTGCTAATGGACCGGTGGGTCAGTATGGATTATATAGTTCCGCTAATTTCAACAATAATACAGGAGGTGAAATTAACATTGATAATGCAACTGACGATGGTTTAACCATCAATAGCGGTGTTTTAACCAATGAAGCTAAGATTACCTTAGGAGGCATAGCCTCACCTGGTTTTAATGGAATTTTTAATAGAGCCACGTTTAATAATAATGCAGGAGGAGATATTAAGATAGATAATTCATCAGGCATTGGCTTTTTTAATGCGTTTGGTACTTTTAATAATCACGCTAAGGTAAGTATCGGGGCAAATGCAAGTATTGGTGAATATGGAATTCGAAGTAATTCTACTTTTAATAACAATTTGGGAGGTGAAATTAATATTGATAATTCTACAGAAGCAGGCCTTTTCCATGATGGTTTAGAAACTTTTCAAAATTATTCTAAAATCACCATTGGAGCTAATGCCTTAGTCGGTAAGTATGGACTGCTAAATGAATCCACTTTCAATAATAATGCTGGTGGAGAAATTAATATTGACAGGACTACTAATACGGGCCTTGTAAACAGATTAGCCTTAAGTGGTATCTTTACTAATGCAGCAAAAATCAATATAGGCACCAATGCTTCGGTGGGTTTAGAAGGTATATCTAATATTGCAATTTTCAACAACATTTCGGGAGGTGAAATTAATATTGACAACTCAGATACTCGTGCCTTTTCAAGCATTTCAGGAACAGTTAATAATTCTGCTAAACTGACCATTGGAGCCAACGCACCGGCGGGTTATATTGGATTGTATACTGAAGGAATTTTCAATAATAATCCTGACGGAGAAATCACCATTGATAGTACATCTTCTATTGGTTTATGGCATGTTACAAACACCTTCACCAATCAAGCTAAAATTACCATAGGATCCATTGCTTCTGTAGGAACTTCAGGCTTACAAAATACTGCAACTTTTAATAACAATGCGGGAGGAGAAATCAACATTGATAATGCAAGCTTAACAGGTCTAAATAACCAAGGCACCTTTACCAATGTCACCAAATTAACTATAGGAGCTATTTCCGCAGTGGGTGATAACGGTATTCTTAACAAAGCTACCTTCAATAATAATACTGATGGGGATATTAGCATTGACCGCTCAAGTAATATTGGGCTTTTAAATCAAGCTGGTTCGTTTACAAATGCCGCTAAGATAACTATTGGGTCAAATGCAAGTGTAGGTACCTTTGGAATATTCAACGATGCAATATTTAACAATATAACGGGCGGAGACATTAACATTGACAACACAGCTACGTTTGATATAATAAATCAAAATGGTGAGTTTACAAATGCTGCTAGCATTACTGTTGGAGAAATTGGAAACGGAGGTCTTTGGAACAAAAGTATATTTAACAACAATGCTTGCGGGAAAATACTCCTAAAACGAGGTAAACTATTGGTCAGTTCGGGTCATACCTACGCCAACACAGGTTTCACCCATGTAATAGAAGAGCTTGAGAACGAAGGAACATTTACCAATAATGGCATCTTAAAATACGGCTCTACCACAGGAAACCCAGTTATAAATACTACAGATTCTTCTGTCATTGTCAATGACACACTTTCTACCATCTTCAGCTATGGTGGTACTTTTAATGGTACGGTCAATGGTATTTTCACAGATGAAGCTGCTACCGTTTCAGCAGGGACTTATCTAATAGATGGAGATGTTGATTTTATAGCAGCCTGTAATTTACCTAACGGTACACAAACCCTTTATGCTAGTATAACATCTTCCTCATGTACCACGCCAGTTATAGTACCTTTCCTTTACAATAATGTAGTAGCCACCCCTACTGACTTACTCACATGGACAGGAGCAGTAGACACCGTTTGGGACAATACCTGTAACTGGTCTCCCACGGGCATTCCTACCGCGACTAATGATGTAGTAATTCCTGGGGGTTTATCAAATCAGCCTACTATAACTATTGATACGGCCAAAGCTGGGAGCATGAAAGTAGAATCTGGAGCCATATTTACCATAGCGGCCAGTGGCAAGTTGGAGCTTTATGGGTCAAAAGCTAATTTTAATATTGAATCATACACTTTCATTAATTCTGGCACAGTAGAAAACAATGGTACATTAACTATCGGAATTGAAAATTTTATCGATGACTATGGTTTGGCGAATTATTTTCACTTTAACAATAATGTAGGAGGAGAAGTCATCATTGATAGAAGTACAGAAGCAGCCATATTAAATGTTGGTACCATAACCAATGATGCTAATATTACCATTGGTTCTAATACTGGAATAGGTGATTATGGCTTTTATAATTTTTCAACTTTTAATAATAGTATTTGTGCCAACCTTAAAATTGAACAGGGTAAATTTAGAAATAACAATGGAACAGCAGTCACTAACTTGGGCTATGTCTATTTGGCTGATACCTTAGAAAATGAAGGCATATTCACTAATGATGGCCTTTTAAAATATGGTGTACAAACTGGAAACCCAGTTATAAATAGTACAGATTCTTCTGTCATTGTCAATGACACACTTTCTACCATCTTTACCTTTGGAGGCACTTATAATGGTACAACAAATGGTATTTTCACAGATGAAGCTGCTACCGTTTCAGCAGGTGCGTTTACTACTCCCAATAGTTTTGTACCCTTAAGTACATTGCCTTTAGGCAGTCAAACACTTTATGCCAAAGTAACGCCTAATGGCGGTGCATGTAGCCATGTAGTACCATTCCTGTTTGATAATTTTAGAGAAATAGACGTAAGAGCAGATTACGTAAGCATAGCCAATGGAGACATGAGTCCATCAGTTTCAGACTTTACAGACTTTGGTATAGCGGCTATATTCGGTGGAGTTGTTTCCCATGCCTTTACGATAGTAAATGAAGGGACTTCTACTTTAACTTTAGGTGCTAATCCTATTATTAAATCTGGACCACATGAAGCCGATTTTACAATTCGTCAGCCAAGTGAAACTACCATTGCTCCAGGCGATAGTGTTCATTTTTATATTATTTTTGACCCCTCGGTTTTAGGAGAGAGAAACGCCACTATAAGTATTGCTAATGACGATGCTGATGAGAGCCCTTACACCTTCGCCATTTTAGGTAATAGTTTTTGCAATACCTCACCTACAGCAAGCATCTCAGATTCGCAAAACCTAAGCTGTGACATCACCTCAGTAACAAGAACAGCATCGGGCGGAACTAGCTACGCATGGTCTAATGGACTAGGAACTAATGCAACTGCGAATATTAATGCTGCAGGAACTTACACCGTAACCGTAACTGCTGCTAATGGATGTACCAATACTGCTACTACAGCAGTAAGTATTGACAATACGCCTCCTACAGCAAGCATCTCAGGAACTGACAGCCTAAACTGTTCACAAAACACAGTTACTAGAACTGCCACTGGCGGAACTACTTATGCTTGGTCAAATGGTTTAGGAGCAAACCCAACAGTCAATATAACAAACACAGGAACATACACCGTAACCGTAACTGCCGCAAACGGCTGCTCCAGTACAGCAACTACCGAGGTTGTTTTTAACAATAATTTGGTAGTATCAGCCTCAAATGACGGTCCTTATGAAGAACAAGAAACCATTAATTTAATAGCAACTGGTGGGCCAAGCTATTCATGGACAGGTCCTGATGGTTTTACCAGTAGTTTAGTAAATCCGAGTATCTCAAATGCATCACCTGCAAAGGCTGGTATTTATACCGTAACCGTGACTAAGGGCTCATGTACCGGCACAGCTACTACCGATGTTATTATAAATTGCAGTACACCTGGTATGTCATATTATTTGGCTTACGTGAATGGTGCTGAGCTGGATATTTTTGCTCCTCTAGTAAGCGAAATGGAAGTGCAAGCCACGAACAGAAGAATGACCGTTCTGGCCATACCTAACTGTGAGTTACCAATCATAGAGAGCACCAGACTGCAGCTTTCAGGTACAGGAAATGTACAGTTTTACAATGATAATGAGGCTCCTTACTCGCTTTATGAAAACAATCAGGCTGTATATGGGGATGTATTTGAGGCAAACTATTACACCTTTATAGCTAGAGGCTATGCTCAAGATAATTCTCAAGGTATAGTAGTAGGGCCTGATGTTATTCGCTTTTCTGTAGTGCCAGGAGATAGAGAAATCACTAGCCCTTCACTTTCTACCAATGTGATATGTGCCGGTGCTAGTTTTACAGTTTCTTCTACGGCATCAGGCGTGTTTAGTTTCAATGTAGGTAATGTTTATCAAGCATTCCTTTCTGACGAAAACGGAAGCTTTGGTAATCAAATACTAATAGGAAGTTCTTCTGACCCAAATAACATTGCCTGTACCATTCCTAATAGCATAACAGGCGGGTCTAATTACAAAGTCATTGTTCGTTCGTCTTCGCCAATAGTATCTTCAGGTGCATCGCTTAGCTTGTCAATAACGGGGTCAAATCTAAGTTTACTCTCACCTACAAACGACATTTTAAGCGGAACGCAAACAGAGCAAGCTATTCAAACCATAAATGCTGAAAACAAGATATCAGGCAGTTCAAATGTGATGTACAAAGCAGGGAATGCTATTTTATTAGCCCCAGGTTTTAGCACTGCATCTGGCAATGTATTTAGTGCCAAAATTGAAGATGTGTGTGCGGAGTAAAGAATTTTATATACTATATCACCATGACATAAAGCATGAGCGTTTGCTCATGCTTTTTTAATGTTATACCTACTCTATCAACAGCCACACATAACCGTTCGCAGGAATGGTCACTTGATAGTCTATAGAGTAATCTCTATTAAGTGCGTGAAAAGTAGCCTCTCCCCCATTCAATCTCACCTTAGCATTATCTACTAATCCGGTATAATAAAGCGGAATATTAATATTTCTTTCTATGGCCGCTGGCAATGGATTATAAAGCATGACCAAACCCTTTTGGGTCAATTGTGAATTGACATGCATGATGCCATCCCAGTCTCTTCCATCAGCACGTCTGAGGTGAATAATATCTGAATTAAGTATCTCACGGTAGTTTTTATACCAAGCTATTGTTTCTTTCACCACCGCTTTGGTTTCTTCTGTATCATAAAGCCTTGGTCCTCTGTAACAAGCCTGAATGCCTGCACCATAATACTGCATCATGAGTTGTTTATAATCAGTTAAGTGCTCCGCCAAAGGTTCTAAAACAGCTTCCGGACCTCCGCCTTGGTATTTCGTCAATGGTACAAAACCCCAACCCATAGACGGCGTCTTTTCCCATGTACCATCATAGATGTTCTGACGGTTTAGAATCTTTTGTTGCTCTCTTGACAGTGAAAAATTCACTTCTCTATAACCCAAGGCTATTTTATGCGAACCATCTAAAAAATACCAATCTGGTGCATTTATATACACACCTCTAGCATTTAGCCATTGATAAAGTTCTTTTTGAAGTTCCATTTGTACCCACTGTGAATCATGCAAACCTTCATGCCCAGGATGCGAGGTACTGGCACAAACATCGCCAGGATAAGGGCCATCGTGCTCTAAAAGGTCAAAGCCCGTTTCTACAATAAACTTCTTAATATTAGCCAAATAATTTAGTCCCCACTCACTAGCTAAACATGGAGCATGACCAAACGTTGCCGCTGTATTTGGCAAACCCGTCACCGGGTCAATCACATCATTTTCATCATCAATACTTCTACTACTAAACAGCGAGTAACCGCCCAGTTTTATACCCTTGCTATGAGCATAATCTACCAGTTTTTTAAACTTGGCAATATTCTTTTCTGAAGCATCTTCCATGTTTAAGCCACTACCAAAACTCAGAATCACCATTTCGTAACCAGTAGCTTCACATTGGTCTATCACCTCACGTACCTTCTTATCATCTGTACTGATAAGGTGCATAAAAATTGGATTTTGATTCGTCCACGGAGCTATTGTTCGGTACATTTTCCTGACCGCTAAACCTTGACGCTCTTTATCATACGTATCATGCAAAAGCTCGTATGACCTAATAGAAGTATAGCTTTCCTGAGTTTTTAAGTCAATGCCTACCCCTAAACTAGGATATATTTCAGCTACACAGGGCGTAGTCAATGCATAATTCACCTGAGAAGTATAAGCCGAATCTACCTTCCAATGTGTGGCTTGATCGCTCAAACGATATTTCATGGCATTATTATAAGCGAAGTTGTTTTCTATGTAGAGTTTTTGCGGTGTTTTCATTTGCTCTGGCGTACCCACCACAGCAGACTCTTCTTCTACAGTGGCTAGTATTTCACTCACCACTTGGTCTATTTTGATAGACTTCTCACCCACATTTTCTATGGTCAGCCATTTAGAAATCAAAGGAATTCCATCATAAATAGCATAGTGAATAGCCACTTTAATATCTTTCAAATCACTCACAGGAGCGTCAAAATACAAGGTCAATTCTTTACCTGTGGCTTGGCTGTCGTCACTAGTCCAATTAGTACTTTTAGTAGCAAATGGCTTGCTGAGCTCGTCAATAGTATAAGAGACATACTGAAAATCCTTTTGACTTGATGAAAGTCCAGAAAGCCATTCTTCTAAGAAATAACCATGTTCTTTTTGACCATAAAGTCCACCTACATTATACGTTTTGCCATCTATTTCGATTCTAGCCTCTGGGCGTAAAGAACGTATGTATTCATCACCAGTTTTAAGATTTTTAAAACTCGTGGTTGACACATTTTTAGCCACATTAATGGTTCGTGACAGCAAACCGTTTCTTAAAACGATGTTATTCTTGCTGACTATAATTTCGGCCTTTTCTTCTATTGGGTTCACCAGCCAATCGACATCACTTTGAGCAATAGAAAAAACTGGTAAGAGGAGAAATAAGAGGTACTTCATTTTTAGTTTTGGGGTAATTTTGGGTGAACTTCCCCGTTTTTAGTTTGATTGAATAAGAACCAATTTACAATCAAAATCACACAACAGTACTCAGATTCTTATGAGAAATTTATTAGCCCTTGCAACTATCTTGTTTTTAAGCTCTTGCACAGACGACTTTAGCAAAGAAAAATATGATATATCCTTCTTTTTTGAGAATGAAACCAATGAAAACCTTAGCCTTTCTGTTTTTGAGACAAACAATACTAAATCATGGGAAGGCATTTTGATAGACCAACGTTATCAAAACAAAAAAGGCTGTCCCCTAATTAGGAAACAGCCTTTTTCAAATATGCTATGATGATACTTACTCCACTATCATCACTCCTTGCATCAGTCTCCAGTGACCTGGAAACGTACATATATAAGGATATTTACCTGGTTTAGAAGGTACTTTAAAAGTCATACTAAATGTTTCCTCCGGATTTACCAAAGGACTTGCAAATAGAACTTCTGGCATTTCTGGTACATAGTTTTTCTTCATGGCGTCGGTATCCATCATCATCTTATCAGCTGCTGCACCTACTTTATCCATAGTTCCAATATCTGTAATTACGATATTGTGCTGCATGGCATCTGGATTCACAAAAACTAATTCTACTGTTTCTCCAGCCTTAACCTTAAATTCTTTAAGGTCATATTTCATGGCTTCTTTTATAGCTTTGATGGTAATCACTTTTACGTTAGGATCTCTAACCACCACTTTCCATGCTTTTAGCACCTTGCTTAAATATGTATTTCCAACATCTGAAAGACCATTCAGATAAGCCTTATCTGCTTCACTGATTTCTACATCTTTAGCTCGGTAATCTATCCCTTGAGATATAGCCCTATAAATAGAGTTTCTTTCTGAGGTTCCAAACTCCTGAGCAGCCTTTATCAAACCAACTACCTCTGCTGGTGTAGAAACCGAAGTTTGAGACCTAATAGCTCTTTCAAGAACATAGACACTCAAATTTTGAGGCGGGCTAAAAGTTAATTTTGACGACTTATGATTATTAGAACCATCTTCTGCTTCTAATTCATTATACTTATCAATATCAACCTCCACATTATACTCCCCAGCTATGTCAGTGTTAAAAGCAATATTTCCTTTCCAAGGACCATTCAGATTTCCTGTAACAGAAACAGACTCTCCTGCTTTTAAACCTTCATTATAGTTCCTACTGGTTTGAACATTAAGAATATCGTTTCCTTGAAATCTTATTTCAAATGGGAGATAAACACCCGCTGGAAGCTCTTGGTCTCCTTGATTTTTAATTTCCACGGCTACCTCCACTCTTTCCTGAACAGCCGGATTAGATGGAGATATCTTAATATCTGTTACTACTAAATCTAAACCTTTTGTTTTGACCAATGCTTCGGCTGCTTTCTCCATCATTTTATGATGGTCATGATTCATGGTAGTTTTTTCTTTCTTAGAAACTTTAGCTTGATTAGCCATATGCACCTTCATCAATTTGCCATCATTAGCGGTTAACACTACTGCATACGCATCTGGTAACCATCTATCTTGAATATCTTCAGAAGAAGCAAGTTTGGCAAAGAATGCCTTCTCGGCTTTTGCATTTAGAGGTGATTTAGAAAACACCAAAAGTGAGTTTAAAACCACTAATGGCTCTTTATCATAAAGCAAACCTTTTGAAATAATTTGATCTACCGAAGTGGCTGTAAAAGGCATTACTTTCAGGGTATTCTTTCTAACCTCCGCATTGGGATGGTTTAAGCCTATTTCAATAACCGCCTGGTTAATGGCACCTAGCCCTTCTAAAGTCCAAAGAGCATGGATAGCCGTAGGGTTTAGCCCAATCTCATCCGTATCTGTACTTCTTAATAAGGCTACCAATTCTGGTACCACATCTTTTTCGCCACGCTCTACCAGAAGCCTTTGAGCCTGCATACGCCAAAACATATTGTCGTTTTTAAGAGCTGCCAAAAGTCCGGCTGGATTACTTTTAGAAAGACTTAAAGGTTTATACGCATCTGCTCCTTTATAAGACACACGGTAAATTCTACCATGCGTAAAGTCTCTCAAATCTGTTTCATAAGCATTTCCTTCTCCCATTTCAAAACCATCAGGTCTTGGGTTGTGCTGAATAATGTAGCTATACCAGTCTGCCACCCAAACAGCTCCGTCAGGGCCTGTAGAGGCGAATACTGGAGAGAACCATTCATCAGCACTAGCCATCAAGTTAAAGGCTTCCTTATCTGTAAAGTCAGTACCTTTTTTGACCATATTATTTTGATGAACAATATGCCCCGTTGGCTCCGTTACAAAGGCTATGTTATTCCAATATTTCTGTGGGAAAGCTCTAGCCGTATAAAAATTATGACCAGAAGCGGCTGTAAATCCACCAAAAACATCTACCTGACGCACTTTAGGCGTGATAGGCTTCATATCTCTATGCGTGTCGGTGCTTTTACTTCCGTTATTAACTCGATTGGGAGCATTGAAATATGAATGCGGAATGGCCATGTACCACCCGTGAGAGTTATTGGCGGTAGAACCAAAAACGTCGTTAGTTTCATTGAAAGCAAAGCCCCAAGTGTTATTTGAAGTAGTAGTCATCCACTCCATTGCAGAGCCATCAGCTTTAAACCTAAAAAAAGCTTTATCAAATTTCAATTCTTTGCCATCGGCCGTTTTTCCTTCATACCCTGAATAACCTACGCAGCCCCAAATCCAGTTGTCAAAACCATAATGTAGATTTGACGGACCTGCATGCGTGTCAAACGTACCAAAACCAGTGTAGATAGTTTTCTTAAAGTCGGCTTTGTCGTCACCATCAGTATCTTTCAAATAAATGATATCAGGAGCTTGTGTTACCACCAAACCACCGTTGGCGAAAACCATTCCCGTAGGAATACTCAAACCATCAGCGTAGCGGCTAAACTTATCTGCCTTGCCATCGCCATTGGTGTCTTCACACATTAAGATATAATCACTACCACCTTCAGGCTTACGCTCATTTGGATAATCCTTTGTGATTAACACAAAAAGTCTTCCTTTTTCATCCCAAGTCATAGCAATAGGATGCATTACATTTGGCTCTGCCGCAAACAATTCCAAATTGAAATCAACAGGCACTTGAATGTGCTTCATTGACTCTTCAGGACTTAATGGAAGCTGCTGTAGCTGAACACCCGGACGCTGCTCATAGTTTGGAAGCTTTGCTTCTCTATATTTAAATGGGGCAGCATTTCTAGCTTTAAAAGCCGCCAAAGCATCGTCATTGACACTCCAAAGAATACCGTTATAGATTAAATCTTGAAAGCCTTTTTTGCTCCAAGTTCTATCATCATGACCATAAGCGGTATAAAAAACTTTCCCTTTGCCATGTGTTCTAGTCCATGTATAAGGTTCTGTTTTTTCTCCTGGTTTGTCTTTCGCTTGGTCTGCTTTTATGTCTCTATTGGCTAATACATTAATATCAGCTCCTAAATGACTGTGCAGGTAAGTTTCATCATAAGCAGTAAAAGGACTTAGCCCTCTCATGATAGGATGATTAGGTTGCAAAGTATTGGTAGAAATAGAGTCCATGGTATGTCTCCAAAACTGACCACCTACTAACTTTACGTACTCCTCTGAGTTTCTGAAACAATAAGATGCACAGTGAATAGGCAAGAAACCTTTGCCAGAAGCCACAAAGTCTAATAGAGCCTTCTCTTGGTCTGGTGCAATCTCATCAATATTGGCATATATCATCAATGCATCAAATAGCTGAAGTGTTTTCGGGTTCAAATCCTTCACGTCATCTGTATAAGTGAAATTGATACCTTTTGGCCCTAAAGCTTCCATTAAACTTGGAATTCTTTCTATAGGCTTGTGGTGACCATTATCACCCAGAAAAAGTACTTCCAGCCTTCTACCGTCTTGAGCCAAGACGATATTTGAGACCAGTAAGAGTAAAACAATAATTTTCTTCATAGTATCCTTTATTTGTTCTGTTGCCTTTATATCAAAAGCAAAAGGGTTATTTAGTTAAAATCAGGTAAGTACATTTTTTCACCACCTTTCAATGCTGACTCGTGAGCCAAAATCCCTACAGAAGTCCAGTTGGCCGACTGAGCTGCATTCGGGAAAGGGTCTCTATCTTCTTTTAGAGCCGTCACAAATTCATGAGCCAAATGTGGATGTGAACCACCATGACCGCCACCTTGAGCAAAACTTAGGTGTTCGTTTTCTTCTACATCATAAACTCCTTTGGTCGTGAAGCTTCTAATTTCTTCTGGTAAAAGGTGAGCGTAATCTGGCACTCTTACTTTTGAAGGAATTTCTGGCTCTGGCAATTTTGCTGTATGCAATACATGCTCTTCGTCTTCTATCAATGACCACTCAAAAGACTTCTTAGAACCATACACTTCAAAACTCTCTCTATACTGACGAGCCACATCAAAAAGAGAACGATAAACATGAGCACTTAAGTCAGAATCTTTGAATTTGATATGAGCCGACTCTACTGCAAATGGTGAATTATGAATATCAGCCAGTTCTTTTCTGATAGTTCCTGAACCGAAACAAGAAACATACTCCGCTTCTAATTTCATTAAACCTGTAACAGGACCTACACAGTGCGTGGCATAATGCATAGGAGGTAAACCTGGCCAGTAGTCAGGCCATCCGTCCATGTCTTGCTGATGCGTGGCTTTCAGAAACTGAACTTTTCCTAGTTCGCCTTTTTCATATAGCTCTTTCACATAAAGAAACTCACGAGCATAAACCACGGTTTCCATCATCATGTACTTCTTGCCTGTTTCTTTACAAGCATCCACTATTTTCATGCAATCTTCTAATGAAGTGGCCATAGGAACGGTACAAGCTACATCTTTACCTGCGTACAAAGCTTTTAAAGTTTGCTCTGCGTGATTTGGAATAGGAGAGTTAATATGAACTGCATCTATTTCCGGGTCTTTCAATAATTCGTCGTAATCAGAATATCTTTTCTCTATTCCAAAAGCGTCACCGATAGCATTCAACTTTTCTTTATTTCTCTGACAAATAGCGAACATGTTGGCATCTGGGTGACGCTGATATATTGGAATAAATTCGGCACCAAAGCCTAGACCTACAATTGCGATGTTTATTTGTTTACTCATATTATTTTGCTTTGAGCTGTTGGCTTATCGCCAACAGCGTTTTTAAATTTCTTTTTCTTTCTTGTTGGAGTGTTCTCGTTCCATGTGGGACTGTTCTCGACTTCGCTCGAACTGACAAGGAGGGTACTTCGCTCGCACTGACAGTAGGTTAATCGACAACGGTTTCATTTTACTCCAAACTATTTTTTACCTCTAATTCACTCGTCTTATTCAAATGTCAGTTCGAGCGAAGACGAGAACCTCAATTCAATCTGTACTGAAGCATTTTATCATTGAATCACTCTCTAAGCTACCTCGTCAAAACCTTCAAATACTTAAAGCTGTCTCTGGTCAATTGCTCTTCTGATTCAAACATCTTTCTCCAAATGTTGGCGGCCACTAGTTTTTGGCTGAAAGCCTCCACACTTATCACGCCTTGGTAATCAATTTCTTTCAAAGTGCTTATTACTTCTTCAAAATTGACATGACCATGACCAAGTGTTCCTCTATCGTTTTCTGACAACTGTACGTGAACTAAATGCTCTCCCATTTTCCTGATGGCATCTGGTAATCTTTTTTCTTCAATGTTTGCATGAAAAGTATCAAACATGAGCTTACAGGAAGGATGATTAACTCTCCCCATAAGCTCCACAAGTTCATCTGTACAGGAGACCAAATAGCTCTCAAATCTGTTCAGATATTCTAAGCCCAAAGTAATATTATACTTTTGAGCATGTTCAGATAAGTCGTGAAGTACCTCAGCACCCCATTTTTTTTCTTCTTCTGTGGCTGGTTCACCAGTGAAAACACCTAAAGCCGAATGTATAGGGCCTATCAAAAGCTCCGCACCTAATACATCTGCACAGTCTAGTACTCCTTTATTAAAATCTAATGCTTTTTTTCTTTTAAACTCACTAGGGTCAATAGAGTTATGAGCAGGACCATTGATGGTTTCCGCTACTACACTTAATCCTAACTCATCCAATTTCTTTCTCCAAACCTCCCACTTTTTAGGATTCAAGTCCATAATGGGAATCTCAACCGTATCATACCCCGTTTCCTTTATCAACTCCAGAATAGGGAACATGGCATCTGTCATATCCAATCCCCAGAGTAAGAGATTAATTCCTAGTTTATTAGTCATCTTCCTGTACACATTTTTATTTTACAATATTATCAAGGAATATAACAATTAACCACCTATAAATTTACCAAAGATGACTGTATATTAACCTAAATAATTAACTTAGACTTTCTTTATGGCAAAATACAAGAAATAGAATAGGTGAGAACTCCTTTAGAAAAAAACATTGACAGTCCTTTAAGCTCCATTACCGTTCTGGATTTAAGGGAACCGTTCTTTGACCCCAACTGGCATTTTCACCCTCACTACCAATTATTTACAGTTTTAGAAGGTGAAGGCACTCGCTTAATTGGCGACAGCATACAGCAATTTGAAAAAGGAGATACCGTTTTACTTGGTCCTGACTTGCCACACCTTTGGCGAAACGACAAAAGCTATTTTGAACCAAACTCAGAATTATCTACCAGAGGAATAGTAGTTTATTTCACCCAAGAGTTTTTAGACAACACGCTGAGCAGCTTGCCAGAGTCTATAAAACTGAATAAGCTTTTAAATGATAGTTACCGAGGAATAGAGTTTACCGGAAAATCTAGAGTCAAAATAAAAGATGAACTTATAAGTCTTTCGCAATCCGATGGCTTTGATGCCATTTTGATTTTACTGTCTTTACTAAATACTTTATCTAAAAGCTCCGACACCTCTTTTATAGCTAGTTTGGGGTATACCAATACCCACAAAAAATCTGAAACCGAACGGATGCATAATGTGTACGATTATGCCATGAAGCATTTTAAAGAAGCTATAAAACTAGAAGACGTAGCCAACCTAGCAAACATGACCGTTCCTGCGTTTTGCAGGTATTTTAAAAAGCGGTCTAATAAAACCTTCTCCGATTTTATCTCTGAAATTAGAATAGGCAACGCTTGCAAAATGCTAGAAAATGATAAACACAATGTGGCAGAAGTATGCTACGAAAGTGGATTTAATACCTTATCAAACTTCAACAAGAAGTTTAAAGAAGTAACAGGCAAGACGCCAAGTCAGTTTAAAAGAGAATTAGTTGGCAAATAAATTTGGGACTATTTTCTATATACTAACTTGCAGAAAATTCAACCTAAAAAAAGACACAAAATGATAAAGTGGGGCATTATAGGCGTAGGCGATGTATGTGAAAAGAAAAGTGGACCAGCTTTTCAAAAAGCTGAAGGTTCAGAATTAGTAGCCGTTATGCGACGTACAGGAGCCAAAGCAAAAGACTTTGCCGAAAGACATGGCGTACCAAAATGGTATGATGATGCTGAAAAACTGATAAATGATCCCGAAATAAATGCTATTTATGTAGCCACACCACCAAATGGTCATGCACCTTATGCCGCCATGGCCGCTGCTGCCGGAAAACCGGTTTACGTAGAAAAGCCAATGGCAAGAAATCATGCAGAGTGCCTTAGCATGATAGAGACGTGTGAAAAGGCAGGCGTACCTCTTTTTGTGGCTTATTACAGAAGAGCCTTGCCTAACTTCTTAAAAATTAAGGAACTTGTAGACTCTGGAAGCATCGGCGATGTTCGTTTTGTGGATGTGAAAGTTCATAAATCATTGGAACCAGACATTGTTGGACAATCTGACAATCATGAGAATTGGCGTACCAATCCAGAAATAGCAGGTGCAGGGTATTTTTACGATTTAGCCTCACACCAGTTAGACTATTTAGATTTTCTTCTCGGCCCTATCACTAAAGCCTCTGGAATCGCTAAAAACTTTGGAGGAATATACCAGGCAGAAGATACTACTTTAGGCACCTTTGCCTTTGAAAATGGAGCTATGGGGATGGGAAGCTGGTGTTTTGCCACTTCTGAAAACTCAGAATTAGAAAGAACAACCATTTATGGCTCTAAGGGGCGTATTGAGTTTCCTTTCTTTGAAGGAACAAACGTAGACTTATTTATTGATGGAGAAGCCAAACAAAGCTTCAGTTTTGAAATGCCCGAGCATATTCAACAACCACTGATACAAGGTATAGTGAACCAATTAAATAATAAAGGAAAAAGTGTTTCTACGGGAACGTCTGCTGCCAGAACAAACTGGGTACTAGAGCAAATCAGTAATAGAATAGATTAAAAACAGAAACGCCAAGTAGGAGTCAATAATGGGAATTATTGATTCCTATACATTAACTGCCTCCACTTCAGCAGTAGGCTGCTCTGCCTGACCATAAGCCGGGCATTGCTTTTTAACGCATGAAGAGAATATGTATGTTCCTATTATTAAAAAAGCAAATAATCTTAATTTCATCTTGTTTTTAAGTCTTTTCTAAGCATTCTTACAAAAAACGAACCATAAGCTTAGATATTTGATTTTGGCGTAGCAATTTACGATTTCTCAAGCTTTTCTGCCTTGCCTCTTTCGGTTCTGTATCCTAAAATTTTCATCATAGACTCCGAGTCTTGTTCTTCTGCAAATAGCTCCGTAGTCAGGTTTCCTTCTTCGTCTAGATTAACCAAAACGTGTTTGGTAGAAGGTATTAAACAATGCTGAATACCGCCATAACCACCTAGTGACTCTTGGTAAGCCCCCGTGTGGAAAAAGCCAATATACTGCTCTTCGTTATCCTCATTAAACATAGGCATATACAGGTCTTCTGAGTGAGCCTCTGTATTATAGTAATCTGCTGAGTCACAGGTTAGTCCACCTAAATTCACTTTGGTATACGGTGCATCCCAATTATTGACCGGAAGCATAATATATTTTTGACCAATACCCCATGAATCTGGCAATTGCGTAATGAATGAACCATCAATCATGTACCAAAACTCACGGTCGTTTTGCTGTTTGATGTCAATCACTTTATAAATAGTAGCTCCGCTCTCCCCTACGGTGTAACTTCCAAACTCCGTAAAGATATTTGGAACAGGAACATCATTTTTATTACAAATCCACTGAATATTTTCAATGATTTCATCAATCATAGATTGATAATCATAATTAAACACCACGGAGGTCTGTATAGGTAATCCTCCTCCAATATCAATACTGTCTAACTCTGGACAAATTTTCTTCATCTCGCAGTATTTAAACATGAAACGAGTTAGCTCAGACCAATAGTAGGCCGTATCTTTTATACCAGAGTTTATGAAGAAGTGAAGCATTTTAAGCTTGAAACGCGGGTCTGGCTTTATTTTTTCCAAATAAAGTTCGTCCACATCTTTATAGCGAATACCTAAACGGGAAGTATAAAAAGCAAAATTTGGCTCTTCGTCTGTAGCTATTCTTATCCCTATTTGAACCTCTTTTGCTTTATCAGCATGTTCTAAATAATGGTCTATCTCATCTAGATTATCTAAAACAGGTATCAGGTTTTTGTAACCATCATTCAGCATTTCAGAGATATACTCTAAATACTGTGGTCTCTTATGCCCATTACAAATAATGTAGTTGTTTTTTGAAATTTTACCTTCTTTTTCTAAAGCCTGAATAATAGGCATATCAAAAGCCGATGAAGTCTCTAAGTGAATATTATTTTTTAAAGCTTCCTCCAGAACAAACTTGAAATGACTGGATTTGGTACAATAACAGTAGGTATATGACCCAGAGTAATTGTACTTTTTCATAGCATTTTTGAAAATAAGCCTAGCATTTTCAATATGTTCCGAAATCTTAGGTAAGTAGGTCAGTTTTAGCGGTGTACCGTATTTCTCAATGATATCCATCAAGGGTACATTATTAAAAAGAAGGGTGTTATCCACATCAACCCCAAACTCTCTTGTTGGAAATTCAAAAGTCTGCTGAATTAAATCAATGTATCTTTTCATTCTAAGCTATTCGACCTACAGTATTGTAAAATTTTAATTCCAGAAAGGGCTGGACCCGCAAAACCTTGTGCAAATGTGATATAAAATTCACAAATTGCAATTTAATTCTATAGCAAAATCATAATTTGTTAATAACAGAGCCAAACTCTTTTCAATGTCAAAAACGATAAAAAACATCCACTTTATAGCTGTTGGCGGAGCTATCATGCATAACCTCGCTTTAGCATTACTTCAGAAAGGTTACAACGTAACTGGCTCAGATGATGAAATTTACGACCCTGCGAAGTCAAGATTAGAAAAAGCTGGGATACTTCCAAAAAAGATAGGTTGGAACACCGATAATATTAAAGAAGACCTTGATGCAGTTATTTTAGGAATGCACGCTAGAAAGGATAATCCAGAACTAAAGAAGGCTCAAGAGTTAGGTCTTAAAGTGTATTCTTTCCCAGAATATGTTTTTGAACAAACAAAAAACAAACAACGTATTGCAATAGCTGGAAGTCATGGTAAAACTTCTATCACCAGTATCATATTGCATGTATTAAAATATTACAACAGGAACTTTGATTACCTAGTAGGAGCCCAAATTGAAGGCTTTGACCTGATGGTTAAACTAACCGATGATGCTCCTGTAATTATTTTAGAGGCAGACGAATACCTATCATCTGCTTTAGAAATGAAATCAAAGTTTCTTTTCTATCATCCTCATATTACCTTGATTTCTGGTATTGCTTGGGACCATTTCAATGTTTTCCCTAAGTTTGAAGACTACGTCAAGGCTTTTGAACAACTAGCCGATGGTATGCCAAAAGCTAGTACTTTACTTTGGGATGAAACTGATGATATTGCAAACATCATTGGTAAGCAAGTTAGACCTGATGTAAATCAAATAGCATACAATGCTCACCCATATGAGGTCAAAAATGGTAAAACCACGCTTAAAACTAAGAATGGCCCGATTCCTCTGAAAATATTTGGGGAGCATAACATGAAAAACCTTCAAGGGGCTAAAGAGATTTTAGAGAAAATAGCCATTACCGAAGAGATGTTTTATGAAGCTATTCAAAGCTTTAGCGGTGCGGCCAAGCGACTAGAAAAGCTAGGTGAAAATAAGAATACAATCATTTATAGAGACTTTGCTCACGCACCCTCTAAAGTAGGAGCTACTACAGATGCTGGCAAAGAGCTTTACCCTGAGCGAAAGCTTATTGCTTGTTATGAATTACATACTTATAGTAGTTTAAGTAAAGAGTTTTTACCGCATTATGCTGAGAAATTAAATGCTGCCGACGAGGCGGTTGTGTTCTATAGTCCTCACACGGTAGAAATGAAAAAGATGCCACCTATTTCTCCTGAAGAAATTAAAGCAGCCTTTGGCAGAGAAGACTTACATATTTTTACCACCACAGAGGAACTTGATACTTATCTTAAAGGTATAAACTGGTACCAGTCAAACCTTCTATTAATGTCTTCAGGGACTTTTGGAGGAACCGACTTACCTAAACTTAGTGAGGCTATTCTGAAATTACCAGTCAAAAAAGAAGAGCGTGCGAATGCTCCAAAGAAGAAATCTTGGAAAGGGATTTTTAAGAAGAAGGATAAATAGGGAATCAATATATTCTTGGCTTAGTTTTTTACTTAATAAAACACACATTGAAGTGAGTAAGCCAAGAATTTTAGTATTGTCAGGAAGCCTAAAAAAGGACTCTAGTAATAATCGTTTATTAGCTTTTATTGCTGAAAAGTTTCATGCAGAAGCCCGGTTCATAGACCATATCAACCTAGCGGACTTACCTCATTTCAATCCTGAAATTGACGAAAACCATGCTTCGGAAATTGTCAAAACTTTAAGAACGGAGATTGATTCTGCTGATGCAATTCTAATCTCAACCCCGGAATATGTTTTCAGTATGCCAGCAGTTCTTAAAAATGCTTTAGAATGGTGTGTTTCTACTGAAGTATTTACTGATAAACCGGTTGGAATTATTGTGGGAGCTGCTTCTGGTCAAAAAGCTATGGAACAGTTGGTACTAGTTTTAGGCACTATTCAGTGCAAACTGAACTCTGAAACGCAGTTGGTAATTTCTGGAATTAAGGGGAAGATGAATCCTGCAATGAGTGGAGAATTTCAAAAGGAATTAGATGTTTTTATGGACTCTTTTTTACTTCAAATAGAACACAGATAAACAAGCCTGCCGGGCTGGGATTGGACACGGATTTCATTTCTTCCGTGTCCAGCTTATCAATATTTTAACTCGGATAAACCCACTCCCCTCTATAATCACGGGTAAGAAGCTTATTGGCTTCTGCATCACCTTTCACCATATCTTTTTCATGGTCCCAGATGATACTTCTGCCCAAATCATTTGACAGCATTCCTAAGAGCGACATGTTGGTGGCCTGACGTCCATGTTCTATATCGGCATGAGGTAGCTCTCCTGTTTTAATCGAGTTTAAGAAATCAGCCCACACTAATTTGATATTTTGACCGTCTGGAGAATCTAGTTGTGGGTCTTCATGAATGGTTGTGGCATTTTTACCATGAGGATAAAATGTCCAGCCACCATGCCAGCCCATATGGAATGTACCCTCCGTTCCGTGGAAATAGGCACCTACGTTTTCCCCTTTTTGTACAGGTCTGGTGTTATTTATGCTGTGTTCCCAGAAACAAATAAAGTCTTCAAATTCGTAGGTTACCAATTGATTTTCAGGAACTGTCTGAATATTATCATGTATCTTCTTGGTACTGGTTGAGAATATTTTCTTTGGAGCCTTTTCTTCCGTCCACCAAAGAATTTGGTCAAACCAATGCGGTGCCCAGTCTCCTAAAGTACCGTTGGCAAACTCTCTTTGACGTCGCCACGCTTTCGGATGAATACCTGAGTGATAATCTATTAATTTGGCTGGCCCACAGTACATATCCCAGTCCATATCTGCAGGTTTAGCCTCACTAGGTTTCTGAGTGCCTCCACCGCCCGAATAATTCACAAAAGCACGTACTTCCTGAATTCTACCTACTTTACCTGATTTCAAGAATTCCATCCCGCTGACATTATGCGGCGAATACCTTCTATGAAAATCTACAATACAGATTCTATTATTGGCTCTAGCAGCTTTTTGAATGGCTGTACCTTCTTTTACTGTATGGCCTATCGGCTTTTCAAGAAATACATGACAGCCATTATTTAAAGCATGAATTGCTATTAAAGCATGCCAATGGTCTGGCGTAGCATTGATAACCAAGTCTGGCTTGGCATTTTTTATACAATCCCTAAAGTCTTTAAACTTCTTTGGTTTATATTTACACCAAGTATTTAACTCCTTTGCACAGCTGTCAATTTGAGCTTCATGTACATCGCACAGAGCTACCACTTCCACTACCCCACTCGCCACAGCTTCTCTAAGAATATTAGTACCCCACCAGCCACAGCCTATCAGTGCCACACGATATTTAGCGGCATTGGCATAGGTAATAAATGGTCTTGAAAGTATTCCGGCTGACGCCAATGCAGAAGTTTTAAGAAATGTTTTACGGTTCATTATGGTTGAGTTTTATCCCATAAAAATAGCTTTATTTAGTACACTAAGAAGCATAAAATAGACCAAAACGGTAATTGCAACAGCTTGTTACGCTATTCAATATTATGCACCTTTAGAGCGAACTTTTCTTAAGCGATAATCATTTAATTCATAAACAAATTGTTCTTCTATGCCATTCAATTTCGACAAGCCAACTAACAGAAAAAATACAGGAAGTATCAAATGGGATAAATTCTCAGATGACATTTTACCGCTATGGATAGCCGACATGGATTTTGAAAGTCCTTTGGAAGTGAAAGAAGCTCTGCAAAAAATAGTAGACCACCAGATTTATGGTTACGCCATGGCTCCTGACGAGCTTTATGAGGTCATTATTGACAGACTAGCCACCAAGCATAACTGGAAAATAGAAAAAGATTGGATAGTATTATTGCCCGGTTTGGTACCTGGCTTGCATGCTTCTGCACGTATTTTTAATGATGCCGCCACAGAAATCATGACTTCCACTCCTGTTTACTATCATTTGAGTTTAGCAGGTAAAACCGTTGGTTTAAAAACTGCCGAAGTTCCTTTTGTTTGGCAAAACGACCGATGGGAAATGGATTTTCAAGAAATGGAAAATCAGGTAAACGCTAATACCAAAATGTATATGCTTTGCAATCCTCATAATCCTAACGGAAGAGTATTTGACAAAGCTGAATTAACAGCCTTAACTACCTTTTGCGAAAAGCATGATTTGATATTAGTTTCTGATGAGATTCATTGCGATTTGGTTATTGACAGCAATGCAAAACACATTTCTGTGGCTTCTTTAGATACGCGAACAGAGCAGAACAGTGTAACACTTTTGGCTCCTAGCAAAACCTTTAACATCGCTGGTTTGGGTGGATCAATGGCCATAATCCCAAATCCTGAAATACGTAAGAAGTTTCAAAATGTAACTTTCGGAATACAGCCGCATGCAAACGCATTTATGGCTCAAACTATGTTAGCTGCTTATAAAGATGGCGAACCATGGAGAAAAGAACTGGTTTCTTATCTTAAAGCAAATCATGATTATTTAATGGAGGAAATCAACAAAATTCCTTCTTTAAGTATGACACCATGCGAGGCCACTTACCTAGCCTGGATAAAATGCGACAGAGAAGATATACCAAATCTGGAAGATTATCTTATCAAATACGGACTTGGTGTTTCTGGAGCACATCAGTTTAAAGGAAAAGGCTACTTTAGATTAAATTTTGGAACGCAGCGTGCAAATTTAGAAGTGGCAGTGGAGCGGTTGAAGAAAGCCTTTGCTTAGATGTTCGATATTAGATATTTGTTGTTAGATATTCGTTCTTTTTACTCGATATCTGATATTTGATATTAGGTACTGATTCTACGATATTAGCCCCCTGATTTTAAATTTGTCTTTTTTTACATATACTAAAAAAGCTAATAGCTAAGTGTTCAAAGCTAATGGCCAATAAAACAAAAAATGAAATACTTAGAATTCTCAAATAAAGATAAAATGCCCGCTCTGGGTTTAGGAACATGGAAATCTGCTCCTGGAGATGTTTATAAGGCAGTTAGAACTGCAATCAAGCTTGGGTATACCCACTTTGACTGTGCCTATGTTTATGGCAACGAAAAAGAAATTGGCGAAGCTTTCACCGACGCTTTTGCTGCTGGCGATGTCAAAAGAGAAGACCTTTGGATTACTTCAAAACTGTGGAACAATAACCATAGACTGGAGCAAGTAGAGCCTGCTTTAAAAGTTACCTTGGCCAATTTACAGCTTGATTATTTAGACCTTTACCTTATCCACTGGCCAGTGGTTTTAAAAGATACAGCCATGTATCCAGAAACTGCGGCCGACATGGTGAGTCTTTCGGTTACTCCCCTAGATGAAACTTGGAAAGGTATGATAGCCATAAAAGAAAGTGGTCTAGCAAAACACATAGGTGTATCTAATTTTAGCCCAAGTAAAATAGATGACTTAATAGCTAAAACTGGGGTAACACCAGAAGCTAATCAAGTGGAAATGCATCTTTTCTTGCAGCAAAACGAGCTTAAAAGCTACTGTGACGCCAAGAACATCATTATGACTGCGTATGCTCCGCTAGGTTCTGCAGACAGACCTGCCATAAGAATAGCGGCCGACGAGCCTAAGCTTTTCGAAAACGAAACGGTTAAGAATATAGCGAAAGAAAAAGGCTGCTCAGCAGCACAAGTGATGCTATCATGGGCTGTGGTGCGAGGTACCACGGTTATACCTAAATCTGTAAACGAATCTCGTTTGGCTGAAAATCTAGCAGCTGCGGATATAGAGCTTTCAGATACTCAAATGAAAGCCTTAAACAATTTAAATAAAGACTTCCGATTTATTAAAGGAGATTTTTGGTGCATGGAAGGCTCAGATTATACGTTTGAAAATCTTTGGGGATAAAATCCTTTTCATTGATAAAGTAAAAGCGGCAATTCTGATAAATTGCCGCTTTTCTTGTAATAAAATAATGCTAGCCTTAAGCCATGACCACATTATCAGAAAACGATTGGTAAGCTCCCTCAAATTGTTTCGCCATTTCGTCTGGAAATAAATGGAATTCGCCCGCTTTTAGTGAGTTCACTATACCTTCTGAAACCACCGAAGCATCTGCCGCTTCAGTGAAACCCGCTGCTGCTCCCATGTCTGTAGCAATAGGGCCTGGGTGCACACTTAAAACGCTCACACCTTTCTCTCCTAACTTCACTCTCAAACCTTGTGTTAAAGAATAAGAAGCCGCTTTTGAAGCAGAATAAGTAGATAAATCTGGGAAGTTTTTAATAGACGCCACAGAATTTAACTGTACCAAAGCACCTTTATGACTTTCTAAGGTTGCTGCGAATGCATTAGCTACACGTAGCAAACCAAATACGTTTACGTCCAACTCTTGTGTCAATGCCTCTTCCGCATTATTGCTTAATGGTGAAGCTAATTTTGCTATTCCTGCATTGTTCACCACAATGTCCACATCTTTTGCTGCCTCGGCCAATGCATTTATAGAAGCTTGATTGGTCAAATCTGCCTGAAGTGTTACCACTTTGTCGCCATATTTTTCTTCTAAAGCTTTTGTAGAATTAACGTCACGTACTGCCAAATACACTTTCTTGGCTCCGTGATTTAAAAATGACTCCGTAATAGCTTTCCCAATTCCACGATTTGCTCCTGTGATTAAGGCTACTTTATTTTCGATAGTAATACTCATAATTTGTTGTTATTAAAACTTACTAAGCGTTTGCTTAGATTTGGTGTAAAAAAATATAAAAGAAGTTTAGGCGTACGCCAAAACTTGAGATTCTGTTTTCGCTATTGTCAATAAATGTTCCACAGCTACGTGGTCACCATAATGCTCAGCATAATGTGCCATCACAATTTCCCCTTCAGGGTTTACTAAAAATTCAGCAGGTAACAAGGCCTTATCAACATTCGATTCTTCGTCTTTTAGTTTTGATTTCTGTTTCATTACATCCACCATCAGTTTTGGATGAAGAAGCAATTTGAACATCGAACTTTTAGAGGATTTAGTAACGCCATATTGCTCAAAAATAACCTTCTGCTCATCAGACACTAAAGGAAAAGGCGTGGTGGCATGCTCTCCTACTTTCAGCATACTCTCGGCACTGGAAGGCCAAATACTGATAATATCAATATCATTTTCGCCAAACTCGTCATACCTGCTAATTAGCTCATTGGTTCTTAAAACACAAAACGGGCAAGCCGCAAAACGATGAAAAGATATCAAAGTCCATTTGTTTGCATGAAAAGGTGTCACCTTATGATTTCGAATATCTTTGGTGGCAAATACAGGAGCCTTATCCCCTACTTTTAATCTTAAATTATTATCCATAATGCTATATATTAATTACTAAGCAAACGCTTAGTTTTAGTTCAAAAAAAATGTCAAAGATTACTAAAAGTGGTTTCTATGAAGTCTTCTAACTGCTCTTGTGAATAAACCCTAGAAGCCTGTGACAAGCCTTGCAGACAAATCATTAAAAAGTTCGCCTGTCTTTCTACATCGGCTTCACTTCTTCCTACTTCTTGAGCCAAATTCACCTTAAAAAGCTCCTTAAGACTATTTGAAAACTTCATTAACTCATCTGCGATTACAGAATCTTTTTTGTCACAAGTCTCACCCATGGCTTTGGCTATCATACAGCCTTTATTTAAATCATTGTCGCCAGAGAAACCTTGAAAATCGTAAAAGTATTCTTTGATGCCAACAATGCCATTTTGGGAAGCCTTAAGCTTATCTGTAATACAAGCTAATTTTTTCTTATAGTACTTCACACTCTCTAAAAAGACCCCTTGCTTATTGCCAAAGCTAGCATAAATAGAAAACTGGTTTATACCCATTTCTTTCTCGAGCATGCGTACAGAAGTAGCCTCATAGCCGTTTTTCCAAAAAACAGCCATCGCCTTTTCTATTACCTCTTCTTCACAATATGCCTTTTGTCTTCCCATTGCACTGCAAAACTAAGCAAGTGCTTTGAAATAAAAAAGTTTTGACGAATATTGTTATAATATTACTCACCGAAGCTTCCAGCTTCGGTGCGGCGATATCAAACCTCTGGTTAGAACACGAGTTCTACTATTTCCGAAAACCTCTAAATCAAAAAGTTCTTTAGATTTAATCCATCTATGTCAGCCAGAGGCTGATTAACACTCCTACGAAGCTAAAAGCTTCGCAGAGCACTATTCGCTCACCGAAGCTTCCAGCTTCGGTGAAGTGATATCAAACCTCTGGTTTGAACACTAGGTCTGTTGTTTTCGAAAACCTAAATCAATAAGTTCTTTGGATTTAATACATATATGTCAGCCAGAGGCTGATTAACACTCCTACGAAGCTGTAAGCTTCGCAGAACACTCTTCGCTCTCCGAAGCTTCCAGCTTCGGTGCGGTGGTATCAAACCTCTGGTTTGAACACTAGTTCTGTTATTTCCGAAAACCTAAATCAAAAAGCTCTTTGGATTTAATACATCTATATCAGCCAGAAGCTGATTAACACTCTTTCGAAGCTGCAAGCTTCGCAGAGCACTTTATTACCATTCGTCAATTTCAAAGTTGAAACGCTCCTTTCTCAAAACATCTATTATTGGATTTGAAGGTAATTCGAATTCTATTAGTCCCTCACCTCCCACATAATTCGCTGCACTTGAATACAAATAGTCTGAAGCCTTATTTACGATACCTGCTCTTACGGGATTCATATGAATATAATTCAGTTTTGTCCATAAAAACTTCTCACTAGATACTTCTTCTGGATGATTCCCATATCTCCAAAACTGATATTTAGAATTTCTGGAATTACTTTGAGCGGCGAATTCAAACCTTTTTAGCATCCAATCTGCCCTACTTTCACCTCCTGACTCAATTTCCTCTAGAATCTGCTTCGCAACAAAGCTTTTAAAGTCCTTTATCAAATTCGATAAGTTTCCATCATTAGACTGAATAATCATGTGAATATGATTACTCATAATAACATAGCCATATATCTCCATGCCCTTATTTTTCTGACAAAACTTTAGGCTTTCTATAACAATGTCACGACACGATTTTCTAGTAAAAACATCAACCCAGTCCACCACTGTAAATGTCAAAAAATGCGGTGCACTTTGATTTCTTATTTGATAACCTTCGCTCATATTGGATTTAGTCTATTGACAATTAACGATTTATTAAAAATAGAAATATTTTCAGTAATATCAGCACTTGGAGAAAGCCACTCGATGTCAGCCAGAGGCTGAAAACACTCCTACGAAGCTGCAAGCTTCGCAGAGCACAATTTTCAAACCTCTCAAAAAACAATTAGCTTTAAAGAAACAATCGATAGCTCATGCCCAAAACATTGAAATTCATACAAGTCGCTATAAACCTTTGCCTATTCATCTGTTTATTATCAAAACCCATATCAGGCTTTGCCCAAGAAGTAAAAAACGTACCAGACGCTTTTGCTCATATAAGCGTTACCCCTAAAGTATTTGTCTTAAGCAATGACATTGACGTCCCTACCAAGAATGGACACTTTCAAGGAGTACAAGTGATTAATTCAAATGGACGTGATAAACTTTTAATATCTGGTAGTTCTTCTTCTTTAGCTTATGTTTTACAAGCCGACTTAGCCACACAAAAGACCGAAAAGCTTATCGCTCTCATGGACGAGCCATTTAGACATGCTGGCGGCATTCAAGTAAGTGGCGACTATTTAGCTGTAGGAATTGAAGATAATATTATTAAAACCCGCTCGAAGGTTCGTCTTTACAACTACCACAACGATAATCTTGCAAAGGCTCTTCCTAATTTAAATATTGATAGAGAGGGTGAAGCAGAAAAGCAAACCTCAGGAGCAGTAGGCTTACTAGTACTAAACAGCAATTATCTTATTGTAGTAAGTAATTGGGATAGCCGTATTTGGGACTTTTACGCTATTAATCCAGAAAAGCAAGAACAAGAAATATTACATTCCTTCACCGCCCCAGATAATTGGGCAGGCTATCAGTCTATCCATCTTCTTAGAGACGAAAACGCCATTTACGCAATTGGATTTTACAGCAAAGAACACATTAGCTACGCCGACTTAATACTTATCAGCGATAGAGAAACTTATGACCCGATAATGAAGAAAGTAGCCAGCAAAGCTTTTAATACTACGAATGGCGTTGATTTTGGTTCCGCAGCTGGTGTACAAGTGGACAAAGAAGGAAACCTACACATTTGGGGTACGCAAAATAAAGCGTCCAAGGGAATTGCTGTTAATAAATTTTAAATTAGCTAACAGAAACTCGTCCCATATTAATAAACTTAATTATGCCTAATACAACTCCTGCTCATGACGAAAAAATAGCCGTTTTAACATTCGCGTCTGTTTATCCGCATTATATTACTAAAGTGGAAAAGAAAGGTAGATCCCTAACAGAACTGCACGAGGTAATTGAATGGCTCACTGGTTTTAATGAGCAAAAACTAGAAGAACTCATTGACGAAAAAGTAACCTTTGAAACGTTCTTTAAAAGAGCAAAACTTAACCCAAATGCTCCACTGATTAAAGGGATGATATGTGGCTACCGAATTGAGGATATTGAGACACCCTTAACCCAACAAGTCAGATATTTAGACAAACTGGTAGATGAATTAGCAAAAGGCAGAAAGATGGACAAGATTCTTCGCACATCGTAAATCTTTTAGTTATCGTAAAAAAGTTATGTTTGGTCGCCGAAAATGGCTCACAAAATCCCTATACTTGTATCTCTTAAACAATGAATTTTGACGCTACGAAAACGAACTTATGATATTTTGGAAATTAAGTTCCAGCGAAAGCGTGGATTGAGCTTTATTGTAAACATTGCCCTTTCGGTTCTTATATTCCTTAATACCGTGGCCATTATCCTAAATACTGTGCCTAGTATTGGTAATCAATTTCGTCGGTTCTTCTTAGATTTTGAGTTATTCTCTGTATCAATCTTTTCCATTGAGTATATTCTTAGAGTTTGGTCTAGTGTAGAAAAGGCCGAATACAGACATCCATTTTGGGGAAGAATTAAGTTTATTTTTTCTCCTTGGGGAATCATTGACTTTCTAGCCATTTTTCCATTCTACTTTTCATTTTTCAGGACAGACCTAGGCTTTGTTAAGATACTCCGCCTCCTTCGAATCTTTAGACTTTTTAGGGTGAGCAGATACTTTCATGCCTTACGAGTTATTCAAAACGTATTAAGAGATAAAAAAGAGGAACTCTTACTTAGTGTTTCCTTTATCATTTTTCTCCTCTTGATTTCCTCAAGCTTGGCTTTTTACATAGAGCAAGAGGCCCAACCTGAAGCCTTCTCTTCTATACCAGCGTCACTTTGGTGGGGTGTCAATGCCATGACTACCGTAGGTTACGGTGATATGCATCCAATAACGCCATTAGGGAAAGTTTTAGGCGGCTTAATGGCTATTTTAGGCGTTTCTATTTTTGCTCTTCCTACAGGTATTTTGGCAAGTGGGTTCGCCGAACAAATTCGTGGTAAACGACGAAGCAATGAAAAAGTGCACTGCCCCATTTGCGAGCATGATTTCTATTTAGCAGAAAGCCACAAGCATAAATAAATAGGTGAGATTTATCTCTTCTACATCAATTTTTGAATGCTGTAGTTCAGTTTAACAAATTCCAACAAGCTCTATAAGGTTTTACTTAAAGTCCATTAGAGTTTCTAGCATAACAGCAAATAGGATTTTAAATTAATTTTTCAGTTTACGCTCCAACCTTTTCTTCGTTCTATAAAAAGAACCCCAATCCCATTCTGAGTCAAATCCATTCCAAAATACCCTCACTTTCACACTACCAAAACGGTAAATCAAGAAAGTCATATCATCATATGTGAAATACATATTGTTGTTATCTGAATCAGCTGCCAGATATTTCGATTCTTTGTCTATATAACTATCTAATTTTGAAAGAATTTCTAAGGCTTTCTCATCCGGAAGGTTTTTAAAAGCATAGGCTTGATAAGCAACACCTAACTTAGTCCATTGGTCCCCATAAAACCCTAAAACAAGTCCGCTTAGATTCTTTTCATCACATCCATAAACCAAAGAAGTCAATTCACCAGAAGTCGAAGCGGCTAAAGGGTCAATAGAAAATTTCACTAAACTTCCCCCACCGCCAATAACCTTTTCCATTACAAACTCTTTAGCCTTATAAAGAGCCACATCTTTACTATACTCTTTAGCAAAGTAAAAGCCACCATCGCTAACTGAAACTTGAGAAAAAGAAACTGTTGAAATCATTAAGCCTAATACTAGTATTTTGACATTCATATGCTGTTTTAATTTATACCAAGTAATAATAAGTCCATAAATGAATATAATTTGTAAAACCTGTAAAAAAGACACAGCAATATTTCCAGTTTTGAGCTTTAGTTCTTCTAACCTTTGTCAAAGTTTAAAAACCTGAAATCTAATAGAATAATAAGTTTCAATAGCAAAAAAACATTGACTAAATCACTTGGATAAACCCTCCCCTTACTTCAAAATTTGATAAACAATAAAGGCTGATACATAAGCCAGAACGCTCATGTAGCCTAACTGAATCATAGGCCATTTCCAGCCTTTGGTTTCACGATACACTACCGCTATGGTACTCATGCACATCATAGCAAATACGTAGAAAATAAGCAGCGAAAAGGACGTAGCCGTATTGAAAACAGGTTCGCCTGTTTCAGGATTCACTTCTCTTCTTAATCTTGCTTTTATGGTGTTATCGTCAGCACTGTCACCTCCAATGCTGTAAATGGTCGACATGGTCCCTACAAAGACTTCTCTGGCCGCAAAAGACGTAATCAATGCTATTCCTATCTTCCAGTCGTAACCTAATGGTTTGATGGCGGGTTCTATGGCTTTCCCAAAATAACCTGCGTATGAATTTTCCAATTGAAAACTAGAAACTGCATTTTCTAATTCCATTCCTTCTAAAGTAGGATTTGCGGCAGCCACTATTTCTGGAGCTTGCTCTATTTTATCACCTGGACCATAAGAGGCTAATACCCATAAAACAATGGAGATAGCAAGAATAACTTTACCTGCTTCAAAAACAAAAGTCTTTACTTTCTCATAAATGGTATAGAAAACCTGTCCCCATCTTGGTGCTTTATAAGTAGGTAATTCCATCACAAAAATGCTTCTCTTCTCTGACTTCATGATTTTCTTCATGACGTAGCCAGCCAAAAGTGCAGATAGAAAACCTAAAAGGTATAGCCCCATCAGGGTAAGTCCTTGTAAACCAAAAACTCCAAAAAGTGAGGTATTAGGAACTACAAGAGCAATAAGAATAGTATAAATAGGCAATCTGGCAGCACAACTCATCAATGGCGTTACCATGATAGTAACCAATCGCTCTTGCCAACTACCAATGGTTCTAGCAGACATTACTGCTGGAACGGCACAACCAATTCCTGACATTAGTGGTACTACAGATTTGCCACTGAGGCCAAAACGTCTAATTAATTTATCCATCAAAACCACTACTCTGGCCATATAACCAGACTCCTCCAAAATGGCAATTCCTGCAAAAAGTAGAGCTATCTGAGGAATAAACATTAGCACTCCTCCTACTCCTGCAATCACCCCGTCTGTAAGTAAGGATGTTAATTTACTCTCTGGCAGCACAGATTTAAGCCAATTATTTAAATTTGCTATGCCGCCGTCAATCCAATCCATAGGATATTCCGACAGGGCAAAAACTGCATTAAAAACAACGAAAAGTATGCCGAAAAATATGACGTAACCCCACACCTTATGAAGCAGTATGGCGTCCATTCTATTCGTTCTGGTATCTCCTCTTTCTGCCCCTACCTGAACCACTTCTTTTAAGGCAGTACTTATATCTTGAAAATGCCCAAGTGTTTCTGCAGCCTGAAAGGCACTTGCACTAAAGCCATGCTTTTGACCTATCCCTTTTATTAATTCTTTTTCGCTTTCGCTCAAAAAACTAAGCTTATCACCTTGAGCAAGGTATTGACTAGCGAGGTAATCATTATTTAAACTAAAGGCTTGTTTAACTTCTAAAACAGCCGCCTCATATTTCTCATCAATTTCTACATTGTGGTGAATATTACGATCCACCAAAGCCTGCTCTAGCCTTAACTTAAGCCCATTCACGCCTATTCCTTCTCTGGCATTTATTTCTACCACCGGAACTTCTAAATGAGCTTCTAATTTTATTGTATCTATAGCTGTACCAGCATCTAATGCCGTATCTAACATATTTAATGCTAAAACGGTTGGAATTCCTAAATTAGAAACTTGCTCAAAAAGGAGCATATTTCTTTTAAGGTTGGAGGCATCTACCACCACCACTGCTAAGTCTGGATAGTCTGGATTTTTAGGGTTAGAAAGTACATCTAAAACCACTTGCTCATCTATAGAAGTAGGGTAAATACTGTAGGTTCCCGGAAAGTCAATGACCTCCACCTTTTCCCCAGAGTTAAGCTTTGCTATTCCTATTTTCTTATCAACCGTTACACCAGGAAAATTCCCTACTTTCTGCCTTAGACCAGTTAACTGATTAAATAAAGAGGTTTTACCACTGTTTGGATTACCAATCAGAGCTACTTTCATACAATAATGCTTTTTACCAAAACCGTAGCGGCTTCAGACTTTCGAAGAGATACTTGATAATCGCCACCGATAGTGACACAAACAGGACAACCCAATGGAGCCTCACGGTCAATTTTGACAACCGTCCCCGGTACAAAACCCATTTCCATTAATTTTAATGAAAGTTCTTCGTCTGTAAACCCGTCAATTAATACAGATTCTCCAGGAGAAAATTCGGATAATATATTAGTGGTTTCTTCCAATTGGCGACTATTTAGAATTAGTTTAAATAAAACGCAAATCTAATTATTTTGGTTCTATGGCTACGAGAAATATCACTTAAATTCCTGAAACTCTCTGAAATTTATCTAAAAGGTCTGCGTATTCTTTCTTATTCGCCTCCATTTCTTCATCAGACCAAGCTAGGTTTCTCTGAAAAATCGGAGCCACTTTATCTATGGACGCCTTAGTAGCTTCCCAGTCTAAAAGCTCCATTCTTATTCTTCTTGCAAAGAAATCTCTAAGCTTCGTAGCCATTTCTCTTTTAACCGCAAATGCAGCTTCAGCCTTAATAAAAGGATAATCAGTATGAAGTTTTTCTGCTAAAGCAGGTTCTCTTTCTACCAGCATTAATACTTCTAAAGAAAGGTCACCATAGTTTTCATAAAGGTGTTCTACTGTGCCTTTCGATAATAATTTGGACGCTTTCGCTTTATAAACATCTATTAAAAAAGCGGAGTTTTGAGCCCCTACTAATTTATGACTAGCTGTTACACATTCGCCTTGCTTATTAAGCAACTCGCCGGCATAATCTATCACGTCTTTTGCCATGACACGGTAGGTCGTCCATTTTCCTCCTAAAAGGCTTAACAGTCCAGACTCTGGCAAATATTCCACCTCGTGGTCCCTCAGAAGAGCTTTTGTTTCTTTTCGCTTACTGCTCTTTGGAGCCAATAAAGGTCTAACTCCTCCAAATCCACTTGTTATATCTTTTCTTTCTAAAGGTTTTTCTAAGAACGGATTGACCGTTTCTAACAAATAGTCTACCTCTTTACTTTCCAATATTGGCTCATGTGCCATATCAGTGTAAGCTGTATCAGTGGTTCCTACCATTATTTTGTTGCCGATAGGCTTCACAAAAACTACTCTACCATCTTTAGTTTCTGGTATAAGCATGGCGTCTTCTCCTTTCATAAGTTCAGATGGGAATACAAAGTGAACACCTTTAGCAGGTCTCATTCTAGACTCTTCATCCTTATCTGCCATAAGCCTTACATCATCTGCAAATGGCCCTGTACAGTTTATAAAAAGCTTAGCATCTATCTCAAAATCCTCACCGCTTATTTCGTCTTTGACCAAGGCTTTTGACAATTTGCCTTCTGCATTTTTCTCAAAATTAGTCAAGGAAACATAATTAGCTACAATAGCCCCTTTTTGCTCCGCCGAACTCACCATGGCCAAACTAAATGCAGCATCATTAAAAGTACCATCATAGTAAAGCACAGAGCTATGCATTTCCTGTGTCAGTCCCGGCATTCTTTTTAGCGTATCAGCCTTGCTCAACCATTTGGCCGAAGGCAATCCATCACCAGCCGCAAACATTCCGTATAACTTTAGCCCAATGCTATAGTACATTCCTTCAAACCAAGAAAATACGGGTGTAATTAAAGGAATAGGCTTTGCCAAATGTGGTGCAATAGTCAACAACGTTTTACGCTCGTGCAGTCCATGACGCACTTGCCTAAGTTGTTCTAAATCTAATTGTTTGAAAGCTCTTTCTAAATATCTTACTCCGCCATGAATCAGCTTAGTAGACTTTGAAGATGTCTCAGCACAGAAATCATTCTTATCAATCAAGGCTACTTTATAACCTCTCAATACCGCATCTAAAACCGCCCCCGAACCACTTGCTCCTGCTCCTATTATACAGATATCAAATTTCTCTGTCCTTAACTTTCCTAACTGATGTTTACGATCCATTTCCTATTTTTTGAAGAAGGCCAAAATTAAGAGTTTATTACTCTAAAGTGATTACGTAAGCGTAAGAATAGCTATTATTTTCAAGCCTATAAGGCTTATGAGGCATATACCCCCAACTATTGTCTCCACCAACACCCCTCTGCAACAAATCAATATGAAGAATGGTTGCGTCTCTTTCAGATACATCTGTAGGATGCATCTGTTTTTTAGTCATACCAGGGTCAAAATCCTCTGTGACATAGTGTAAAGCACTAAAACTTAGTGGCTGCATACCCTCCACTTTTAAAATATGACCTTTATCATCTTTCAGTTTCACCCATTTAGTATCTGTTCTGTAGCCATTTTCTTGAGGTCTTATGTAAGTATCTACAAACTGGTTTTTAACCAAATCTTGATAAACGCCTAAAAACGAAGCAGTATTTCTATCTTGATAATTTTCAAAAGGTCCTCTACCATAGTAATTCACTACATTAAAAGCCTTTGGTAGCTGCATACGCATTCCCATTCTTGACAATTCAGAAACCTGTGCATCATTAATTTTCAAATCAGACTTAACAGCTAACCTTCCGCCTTCTAAAATGGTATAGCTAATGCTATAATCTGCAGAAACGTCATTAAGCGTATAGTTAACTTTTATACCTCCCTCATAACTCTCTACCGACTTTAAGGTTTTGCTACTATGGGCTGTACGCCAAACAGATGCAGTTTCTTGGAAATTATGTCCAAAATCGTTGTCGATAGGAGCTCTCCAAAAATATGGCTGTGGCATGCTACTCAAATACGACATACCATCTTTCTCAAATTTGACAATGCTTCCGTTTTCTTTATTTAAGGCTATCTCAATTCCGTTTTCTTTAAATATGTATAAGTTACCATTCTCGATCAATCCAGATACTGGCTTCACATTTTTAACCAAAAACACATCTTTCAGTGGTTTATAAACAAACTCTTCACGTGCCACTTCATGACCAGTTGGAATCATAGCATCAAAGCTTTTTTGCAAAGCAAAGACTTGAAATACATAGTCATTACCGTCTATTAAACTTGGCATGTTTACTTTTCCTTTACCATTTGTAAGACTTAATTCTCCTGTACTTAGCTCTTCCCCGTTTTTTAACAACTTATACGTATAAGTATAATCTGTAAAGAAGGTTTGCAAGGCCACATCAAAACTTCCAGTTTTCCAGTCAAAGTTTTTAAAATGTACATTTTGATACACTTTTTTCACTTCGTAAAGTCCAGGGTGAACTTGTCTATCAGAAGACACCAAGCCGTTGGCACAGAAGTTTTCATCATTTCTTAAATTTTGACTCCCTAAGTCTCCTCCGTAGCCAAAGTACTTTCCTTTGTATGGATCGTTTACTTCTAAGCCTTGGTCTACCCAATCCCAAATACAGCCACCTTGCAGGTTATCGCTGCCATAAATCACATCCCAATACTCCTTGAAGTTTCCATTACTATTTCCCATGGCATGCGAATACTCACACATGATGTATGGTCTTTTAGCTCCTGAGCTTGCATATTTCTTCATAGCATCCATAGTTGGATACATTGGTGTAACTATATCGGTATTTGCCTCTTCACCTGCCTGCTCAGACTGAACCGGCCTAGAATCGTCACGGCCTTTCATATAATCATAGATAGCTTGAAAATTAGACCCATTTCCGCACTCATTCCCCATAGACCACACTATAACCGAAGGGTGGTTTTTGTCTCTTTCTAAAACCCTTCTGGCTCTGTCAAGGTGAGCTTCTTTCCACTCTGGTAAATATGCAGGATGCACACTTTTATCAAACCAGCCTTGCAGTTCCGCTCCCATGCCGTGCGTTTCAATATTGGCCTCGTCTATCACAAAAAGGCCGTATTGGTTACACAGTTTCAACCACAGCGGGTCATTAGGATAATGCGAACTTCTTACCGTATTAATATTAAATAGCTTCATTAAGCGGATGTCTTCCAACATACTTTCTTTTGAGATAACATGCCCTGTTTTAGGATCATGTTCATGACGGTTAACGCCTTTCACAAAGATTCTATTCCCATTAACAAGGAGCCCCTTGTCGGTAATTTCTACCGTTCTAAAACCTACCTTTTGACTTACCGCATCTACTAATTTTCCAGCCTTATTTAAAGTAAGAACTAGCGTATAAAGGTTAGGTGTTTCAGTATTCCACGGTTTTACATTTGCTACTTTAATGGCTTTAAAACTAACCATGTCTTCTTTTACCTTTTGAGACTGCTGAGCCACTACATTGCCATTTGCATCAAAAAGAGAAAGAACTGCGTCAAACCCAGCAATGCTTCTTCCTCCCACATTCAAATCCACTACCAAATTTCCGTCTTTATAATTATTGACCAGTAAAGCTTTTGAAAAGTAATCTGCAATATGAGTTTTGGGTCTAGCATAAAAATTGACGTCGCGTTCAATTCCTGAAAGTCTCCAAAAATCTTGGTCTTCTATATAACTTCCGTCATGCCATCTTAAAACCTTAACGACTAGCGTGTTGGTACCTCTTTTAAGAAATGGTGTGATATCAAATTCTGCTGCCGTTTTAGAAACTTTAGTAAAACCTACCTCTTTGCCATTAAGCCATATATAGGCCGCTCCTGAGATAGAACCAAAACTCAAAATAACATCATCTCCCTCCCAATTTTCAGGAACCGTAAATTCCTTAATATAAGAACCCACAGGATTATATGCATGGTCTATAAAAGGTGGATTTTTAGGAAATGGGTAAATGACGTTGGTATAAATTGGAATACCATGCCCTTCCAATTCCCAATTAGAAGGAACAGGTATAGAGCTCCATAGCTTAGCATCAAAACCTTCTTCCATGAAGTCTTGTGGACTCTCCCCTGGCGTATCGGCATATTTAAACTTCCAGTTTCCGTTTAAACTCTTATAATTCAGGCTCTCTCCAGCATCTGCCTTCGCAGCTGCAATACTGCTAAAGTGAGTCATTTCAGCATGAGGAGCCAATTTGTTGATTTCTACTTTCTCAGGATTTTCCCACTCTGTAAATGTGAAGAATTGGGCATGAACAAAAAAAGGACTGAGCAAAAGCAGTCCTGAAAGGATTCGTGAAAGTTTCATAGGGTATGTTGATTAGTTAAGCAAGCTCATAAATAACAGAACAACCGTCTGTTATCTGAACTTGGAAGTGTTCTATATTGATATCAAATTTACTTAAATAAGCGACTTTTACAGCTTCTATTAAATCAGAAACTGCATCTTTTTTAACAATATTAATGGTGCAACCTCCAAAACCTCCACCCATCATTCTGGCACCAAGGACGCCTGGTTTATCTTTTGTTAAATCAACCAAAAAGTCTAGCTCATCACAGCTAACTTCATAGTCGTCTTTTAAACCATCATGTGTTTGATACATCAGTTCGCCAAAGGCTTCTAAATTGCCTTCGGTGAGTGCCACTGTAGCTCTTTTCATTCTATCTTCTTCAGACAGTACGTAAAGGCAGCGGTCGTACACTTTTGCATCTAAATCTGCTTTATGCTTTTCTAAAGTTTCAAAGCTTAAATCTCTAAAGCTATTTATTTCCGCATAGTTTTTTTGGAAGAAGCTAAGACCTTCTTCACACTGCTCACGACGCTCATTATAAGCAGACTCTGCCAAATTATGTTTTACGCCAGAATTAAAAAGAACTACACTTACATCATCCATCTCAAAAGGAAGATAGGTATGTGTCAGATTTTTACAATCCAACTGAATCACCTTCCCTTTTTTGCCCATTAATGAGGCATACATGTCCATAATTCCGCACCTTACTCCTGCAAAATTATGCTCTGCACTTTGGGCTATTTTAGCCAAATCTAGCAGGCTAAAATTCAAATTATAGAGTTCGTTAAGGGCATAAGCCAATCCACTTTCTATAGCAGCAGAAGAAGACAAACCTGCACCTAAGGGCACATCACCACCAAAAGTGAGGTTAAAACCAGCATTTAGTTTAGGGTTTGTGTCTTTAATTTCTTTAATAACCCCTATCAGAAAATTTGCCCAATCTTTATTTGATTTTTTTATATCATCAAGACTTAGCTCATGCTCATCATTAAGGTCTACCGAGTTAAGAATAACGGTGTTGTCATTTCTTTTTGAAAGGCAAAAGTAAATAGCCTTATCTATGGCAGCTGGAAGTACAAATCCGTCGTTATAATCTGTGTGTTCTCCTATTAAGTTAATTCTGCCGGGAGCTCTAACTGCAATGCTTGGAGATGATTTAAACTTATTTTCAAAGGTTTTAGCAACTACCTTTTCGTTCATAGTATAACAGAGGTAAATCTTGGGTTTTAAACTTAAAGACAAAGGTAGCTTTATTAAATAGTTTTTATAACAAGCGGCTAAAAGTCAAAAAACTATGCCAACAGGGTCGGCATAGTTTCAGTTTCTCTACCTAAATTTTAACCTTACTTCTTTATGAAATTCCATCTAACTCAGAACGCCCGAAGGCTTTCTTACGTAAAAGAATAAGATATCATACAGTTATAAAGTTGGCCTATTACAAATGTAGATAGCTTTTAGTCCAAACTCTTATTAAAATATTACCATAAAAAGATAAAAAAGTATGTGCACCCGTTTGCACAAGCAAAAAACCAAAGTCTATAATGAATGCAAACAATTGCACTACGAGAAGAAATCTTTATATCTTGCCAATGTCAATAATCAATAACAGTTATGGCTAGAACCAATATCACTATAAAGAACATTGCCTTAGAGTTAGGCATTTCGGCCAGCACAGTTTCTAGAGCTCTAAACGATCACCCGAGAATAGGGATTAAAACCAAAGAACGCGTTAGAGAGCTAGCCAAAAAACTTCACTACGTACCTAACCCTGCTGCAAAGCTTCTAAAGAATAATAAAACCTTAAAAATTGGGGTTCTACTTCCTTTTTTAAAAGAGGAGTTTTTTTCTATGGCAATCTCCGCTATTGAAGACACCGTACTTCCGCATGAATATCATGTAATGGTAAGTCAGTCTAGAGACAGCATAGAAAGAGAAAAAAAGATGATAGATGCATTTATATCTACTAGAATAGATGGGCTGATAGCATCGGTTTCGGCAGAAACTAATCATTATGGCCACTTTAAAGTCTTGGAAGAATATGGTATTCCAGTCGTTTTCTTTGATAGAGTTCCAAGAAACTTTGAAGCCAATAAAGTACATAGCAGTGTCACAAAAGGCACCAGTGATGCCATTCAATTCTTGGTAAATAAAGGAATTAAGAAAATAGCTCTTATCAATGGTCCCGGAAACTTAGATGCTTCTGACCAAAGGTTAAATGGTTATTTAGAAACTATTGCAAAATTTGGCTTGCCCACTTCTCAGAAATATATCAAATCAAGCAATTTAACTCGTGAAGACACTACCAAAGGTATGAATGAGCTTTGTGAGCTTACCGACAGACCTGAAGCCATATTGACTTTTAATGACTATGTAGCTTTGGACGCTATGGCGGCCTGCAGACAAAAAGGAATCATACCTAACAAAGACATTTTATTTGTCAGCTTTGCTAATTTACCTTTTACTAGTCTCTTAGAAAACCCGCCAATGGCTTCTGTAGAACAATTTCCAAGTGAAATGGGGGCAAAAGCAGCCGAACTACTTCTTAAAAGGATGCAATCTGACGAACCAATGCCTTATGAAGAAATAACCTTAAACACTGAATTAAGGATTCATTAATGGCTTTCTTTTATTCATCAAGTAGCCAGCAATAATAATTACTATCAAAGCACCAATATAGAAGGAGTTCGATATATGAGTTCCTTCTTCTTTTTCCAATTCTTCTTCAGTTTCCTCTTCTGAATTCAGATTTGTTTCCAATTCCTTAGATTGACTTATAAAACCAAGGTTTGAAAATGTTTTTTCTGAAGAGAAACTTACTTTTTCTATAACATTACTCTTAGCCTCAAAAGCGGAAAACATTGCCACCAATACAAAGCCAATAACACTCAATCTAAGTTTCATAAATCATTTTTAAATTTAAATGCTCTTAAACCCTCTCCATTTAAGCCCACATAAAGAACATTATTGAAATAAAGACTACTTCTTACATCCCCACTAATATTTAAGCCAGAGGCCGACTGAGAAACTGTTTCGAAACCACCTTTACCATTTCCTTTCAGCAGTAAACCATAATTAGCATCTGACTTACCAAGACGTAATTTACTATGCGTATTGTTCCCCAAAAGCAGTAAATCATCTTTGCCGTCTTTGTCAAAATCCTCAATTTCAATTGAAAAAACGGGGGCATACTGAGCCTCTTTAGGGAGATCTGCAAGTTTATATTTGCCGTCAGGCTGACTTAAAAGTAAAGTCGTGGCCATATAATCAGCTTTAAAATAACTTGCTGTTTTAAGCTCTGATGCTGGAAAGAGTTTATCTAAACCTACTTCTGAAAAACTACTGTAGGTAGTGAAACTTGGTCTAAACTGTGGCAACTGATTTAACAGTTCGTCTCGTGTAATGTAAGGGTAACTTTTCCCTTGGATGTAAAAACAAAAAAGGGGGTCTACTATCCCATTATTATCAAAATCTTTTGCGTAAAGCTCAAGAGGCTCTTTTTCAGAAGCTTTAAATTGAGTATTCAGACCTTCGTTACCAATAACTAAATCTGGTTTGCCGTCGCCATTAAGGTCTTTAACTGCTAAGGTATTCCACCAGCCTAAATATGATTTCCCTAAATAAGAATCGCTCACATCTGTAAGCTTTCCGCCTTGATTTTTAAATATTTTAATACTCATCCACTCCCCAGCTAATATCAATTCTTTATTTCTATCAGCATCTAAGTCTATCCATTCTGCAGTTTTCACCAAGCCTAAATCTTCAAACAATGGTTCTGAAATAGTCTTCAATCCACCTTTCCCATCATTCACTAAAAAGTGACTTTTGCCTTGCTCTGGATATCTGCCCGGTGAAATACCTCCGCCTACAAAAACATCGACCAAACCGTCGCCATTAATATCATTAACAGCAAAACAAGAGCTTGCTTGATTTGCAAATGCTGCACTGCTCAGCTTAAATTCCCCTTTCCCATCATTTATATAAAGCCTATCGGCCAAACTAACATCGTCTGCCTTTAGCTGATGATATCCTCCGCTTGCTACCAAAATATCTAAAAATCCATCTGCATTAACATCTAAAAAAGCAGCATCTTGGTCTTCTGCTTTTTTCCCTGTTTCAGAATTTGGCAGAACACGCTTACTAAACTCACCATTCTCCTTTTGAAGAAAAACTACAGCACTTTGGCCAGCAGCTCCTCCTATAAATATATCTTCCAAGCCATTTTTATCTAAATCGGCCTTTTGCATACACGGTCCAGAAAAAGACTGCTCATGAATTAGAAGCGGCTGACGGTCAAAATCTCTAAACTTAATTTTACTGTGACTGTAAGGAATGGGAGACTTAAGCTCGGCAAATAATACATCAATAGGCTTTACTGAGTCCTTAACATTTGAAGCATCTCCAATATTGATACTTAAGGTTTCATTTGCTTTTACATTGGTCAAAACCTGCACTTCGCCTGTTGGCCATTTAATGGTCAATTTGTCTATAGTTTCATTTTGCCCCAAACCTATATTTAGCACTGGAGAAACAGAAGAAAGATAACCTCTACCTAAATTTTGTTCCACAGCCATTATTTCAGAACCTTTTTCTAAGCTCAACTTGGCTCCTATTCCTAATGGATTATTAACAGAACCATTTAGATTTACTTTTAAATAATTATTCTTACTCTCGTTTCTAAAGACAAAGGCGGCTTTGTTGATATTATTGACAATCAAATCTAAATCGCCATCATTATCCAAATCAGCATATGCAGCTCCATTACTGTTAGATGCCTCAGCTAAGCCCCAATCTTTGGTTTTATTTAAGAACCCTGCACCGTTTTTATTCTTAAAAATGTAATTACCGACATTGGACGAAGGCATTTTAGAAATCAACTCCAAAACATCATCACGCTGTAGTCTTCCTTTTTCTTTCACAAAATCATTCATGTATTTTATGAAGTCGAGGTTGGTAAAATCTCTGAAATAACCATTACTTACAAAAAGGTCTTTCCAGCCGTCATTATCATAATCTGCCAGTAAAGCTGACCAACTCCAGTCTGTATTAGAGACGCCAGAAAGCTGCCCTATTTCAGAAAAAGTACCATTCCCATTATTCAGCTGAAGCATATTTCTCATGTACTGATAATAAAAACCACTTCTTACATTAAGATCAAACTTGTTAAAGTTATCTGGAGCCAAAAGCAGCTTTTGACGCTTATTATCTTCTGGGAGCATATCTAGCGTAAAAATATCGGTATGCCCGTCATTATTTATATCGGCCACATCATTACCCATAGAAAACTGACTGGTATGCCCTATACTCTGGTCTATTTCATTCTTAAACTTTCCGTTTTTTTGATTGATATAAATATAATCAGGCACAGAGTAGTCGTTTGAAACGTAGAAGTCTGGCCATCCATCATCATTAAAATCAGAAATACCCAAACCTAAGCCGTAACTTAAAGCAGAGCCATTTATACCACTGCTAGTAGTTTTATCTGTATAATATCCATTGTCATTCTGGTAATATCTAATGCCTTTCTCTGGGTCATCGGTTTTCATAAACTCGGCTGTACTCGCCTCGTTTAAAATTGGTAAATTCTTTGGATTATGATTAAGCAGTAGCATATCTAAATCGCCATCACGGTCTGCATCAAAAAAGTAAGACTGGTTACTAAACCCAGGGCTATCTATTCCATACTTAGCAGCCTCATCTTTAAACTGTGGTATTCCCGCTTCTGTATTTCCTTGATTTACAAAAAGCTGATTGACACGTTTATGTGCAGGAAGCGTTCCTGAGTAACATAAGTAGATATCTAATTTGCCATCGGCATTAATATCTACCACACTTACTCCTGTTTTCCAAGGGCCTGGTCTTCCGGCAGCACCTGAGATTTTAGTTATGTCTTGAAAATTAAAATCGCCATTATTTAGATATAATTTATTCTCCGTCAAATTTGCCGTGAAATATAAATCATCAAGGCCATCTCCATTAAAGTCTCCAGCGGCTACGCCAGCACCATTATAGAAATACTCATACATCAAAATATTAGTATTAAGCCCTTCTGTGAGGGTGTTTTGAAAGTTAATATTGGTTTTTGTGGGATATAGTAAGGTAAATAGGCTGTCATTCTCTTCTATTTTTTCCGTGTCAGAATCTGAGCACGAAAAGAGCATTAGAAAGCAAAAAGCAAAACTTAATGTTTTAAGGCTAAGGTGTTTTTTCATTAGTTATAAATGTAAAAAAATCTATCCCAATGTTGGGATAGATTTTTAATAATTCAATTTAAATAGATTCAATTAGTCAAAACCAGGGTTTTGAATCAAGTTTTCATTTCTATTTAATTCAGTTCTATTTAGAGGCAAGAAATACATTTTATCTGCCCATTGTCTATTTTCTTTTCCTTCATCCATATTGATTACTTCATAGGAGTAGTCATAAATTTCAGGATCGTATCTATAAACATCAACTGTTTGACCAGGCTTCAGAGTACCAACTATATTGATACCGTTTGCTTGTCTCCCTAAAGTTTCTGGAGCAATCATCCATCTTCTAGTATCATGAAAACGTTGTTCTTCAAACACCATTTCAATTCTTCTTTCATGTCTGTAACGCTCCATCAAGGCATCGCCTGACTCAGTAAGTGCAGGTAAACCTGCTCTAAAACGGATTTTGTTAATCCAATTTTTAGCTTCCGCATCTTCACCTAATTCAATACAAGCTTCTGCATAGTTAAATACAGCCTCCGTATATCTTAAGACAGGCCAAGGCACTTCTTGCCACGTATTTTGATCAACAAAATCGTCAGCTGGCTCTGTGAACTTTCTCATGTAATACCCTGTATAGCTACCATTCCAATCTTCAATAGGACCATTTCTAGTATCTAAACCAAAATGAGTATCTCCACTAGGAAGTTCATATTGTCCAGTTTGAATTTGTCCTAATGGGTCTCTTGGCTGGTTTGCAGATGCTCTTGGCTTCCACTGTGCTCCATCATAAAGAATAGAAGCATAAAACCTTGGGTCGCGATTTTCGTAAGGTTTAGCCGCATGCTCCTCATTTGACCAATCAAAAGAAGAACCATCCATCATTTCATAATCATCTACTAGTAATGAAACTGGTGTATTTCCTGCCCAGTTATTGTATCCGTTAGGACCATTAAAAAGACCTTGACGACCACCATTTTCTCTTTTTGCACTAATAAAATACCTTCCGAATATTAAATCTTCTTCACCACCATTTCTAGAAAGAGAAGTATTCATGTAGTTCTCTTTTCCTTGCTCAGGAGAAACTGGCTCAGAATTATTCAAAAAAGCACCAGTACCTTTATCCAAAACAGCTTTAGCAGCAGCTTTAGCAGCTTGCCATCTAGCTTCTTGGCTTCCTGAAGTGTAGCCCAATAATCCTTTATTAGAAAAACCAGAAATCACTGAAGACTTAGCAGAGGCAGTTGGTATATCATGTAAATCACTAGCTGCATAAAGCAATACTCTTGATTTTAAAGCCAATGCCGCTAACTCTGTAGTTCTTCCTGAAGCAAGATTTTTCCCAGCTAAAAGCGTAGCTGCATCATCTAAATCTTTAACAATAAAGTTTACACAGTCTTCATACGTATCTCTAGATACTAAGAAGTCGTCATCACTTAAGCCATAGCTTTTATCGATAATTGGAAAACCTCCAAAATAACGAAGCAACTGCTGGTAGTAATAAGCACGCATAAACTTAGCTTCACCCATTAAACGATCTACTAGAGCACCGTCTTCAAGTTTTGGCTCACTTAATTGCTCTACCGCCACATTGGCAGCTCTGATATAGCTATACATGTTAGCCCAGTCGTAAGTGTTGTTAATCCAACCCGGATCTGCTGAGTTCGATCTTGACTCTGTAACGGTAGTAATGTTTCTACCTGGGTGAGTAAACATGGTTTCATCTGTGAGAGATGCCAACATTTGCTCATCCATACCACCGTTTCCTATACCTCTATAGATATTTGTAACGGCTGCTTCTGCTAAGGCCGCATCCGTCCAAACGGATGCTTCTGAAACCTCACCAAGTGGCTGTGTATTCACGAAATCATCATTACAGCCTGTTACTGCAAACAATGAAACCAGAAATGGTAATAATATATATTTTGTTTTTTTCATTTGTCCTTAATTAAAATGTTACCGAAATACCAGTATTTAACACTCTTGCTTGAGGGTAATACTGACCTGTAGAAGAATCAGACTCTGGATCTAATACTTTAAGCTTATTCATAAAGTCGAATAAGTTAAGTCCATTAGCATAAACTCTAAGGTTACTCAAACCAAGTTTTGTACTAACAGTAGTAGGTAACGTAAATCCTAACTCAAAGTTTTTCAAACGGATATAATCAGCTTTTCTAAACCAATAAGTATTTCCACCTGAATAGTATTGATCACTTCTGTTTGCAATTCTTGGATGCTCACTACTTGGATTGTCTACCGTCCATCTGTTCTCATAGATATCTAAAAAGTAGTTACCAATGTTCCCAGACTCTCCAGCACTGATGTACTGTCTAGCACCGAAAGCACCTTGAATTAATACAGAAAGGTCAAACGCTCTGTAAGAAACAGATAAGTTAGCTCCTCCTTGGAAAAGTGGAATATTATTAAAATCCATTCTTACTCTATCATCTGGTGTAATTTTACCATCACCATCGTAATCTTGATATTTCATATCACCTGGTCTTAGAGTATTTACCAATGCCGTGTAATCTAACTGATTACCATCAATTTCCGCTTGGTCTTTAAATACACCATCATACTGATAAACCAAGAAAGTATTAATAGGCTTACCTGTAGACCTTTGCCAATCTGGTGCTCCAGGAGCTTCATCCCAGAAAAGAATCTTGTTCTTTGCATAACCACCATTCACACTTACTTCATACTTAACTTCTCCTTCACGTCCTCTATAACCTAAATTAATATCAAATCCTTTATTAGCAACTTCACCAATATTTTCAGCTGGAAGAGACAATCCAGTACTTTGAGGTACAGAAGCATTCTTTCTCCAAAGGATGTTTGTTCTCTTATTATAGAATAAATCAAATTCGAAGAACAAAGAGCTCTTGAAAAGATCTCCTTCTATACCAATATTTGAGTTATTCGCTACCTCCCAAGTAATTCCTGGATTTGGAACACGCGTTTCGTATAACGTTTTAGTTTCAGCACCGTTAATTATGTAACTATCAAAACCATAGGTAGATAAGAACTGATACTCCTGAAGTTCATCATCATAATAAATATTATCATTACCCATTTGGCCCCAAGAACCTCTTAACTTCAAGTAGGTAATAGCTGGAATGTCTTTAATGAAACTTTCTTCAGACATTACCCAACCTGCCATAACTCCAGGGAAGAAACCAAATCTTGTTTCTTCTGGAAAAATGTATGAACCATCATTTCTCCAAAGAAACTCCGCTAAATACTTCTCTTTATAATTATAAGCAATTCTACCAAAATAATTTAGACGGGCTCTTTCAAAAGCTCCACCACCATTATTTTTCTCTAGGTCACCCCCAGCAAATATTTGGTCAATTGCAGGCGATAAGAAGAATCTTCTATAAGCATTGAAATCATCTCCCTCAATAGTTTCTCTATTAACCCCCGCTAAAATGGTAGCAGAGTGATCGCCCCATTGTTTTTCATAAGTACCAATTCCACCTAATAAGATATTAAGTTGATTAGAGTTACTTTGATATAAATTTGGCTCAGATGGCCCTCTTTGGTTTGGCACCAAAACAGGTGTAACACCATCCGCTTCAAAACCATTACCCAACTCATAAAGAGTCCATGGAGTGGTCCAAGTTTTAGTGGTAGTAATAGACTTATCTATAGCCGCCGTTCCTGTAAACTTAAGACCTTCTACACCAGGGATTCTAATATTTAAAGAACCGTTGGTTTGAATATAATCTCTTCTATCTCTATCGTAACCAGTCAAATCTGTAGTTACAACCACCGGATTTTGACCGTTTTCAATATCTGGACCTGGTTTACCATTTGGCCAGAATGCTGGCTGATTTGGCTTACCTCTCATTGACATTCTAAAGATTGCCGCAGCAGACTGCGTAGGATAGTGTCTAAACTCCTCACGAAGAGCTGCTCCAATTTGCATGTCAACATATTTATTAATGTTGGCATCTAAGTTAATTCTCAAGTTATACTGCTCATAACCCGTAGCCGAGTTTTTGTAATAAGCATCTTGTTTCTGATAACCAAGAGAAGTCATATACTTAACATTCTCTCCACCACCAATAAGCTGAATATTATGCTTAGACTGTGGAGACCATTTTTTCAATGTTTCGCCATACCAATCTGTATCTGGATGTCCCCATGGGTCTGAACCATTTGAATACAGCTCCATATCTTCTGGAGAATAAGGTGCAGTTCTATCACCATAAGCACCCGTTGATTTATAAGCATCGTTAGCTGCTTGCCATTGAGATGTAGGAAGCTCGTAAACACTTAAGTCGTTAAGCATTTCAGCATATTGCCTCGCATTCGCTAAATCTGGGACTTTCGTTGGTTGAGAAAAACCTTGGTTAAACTGATAAGATAACTCAGGTTTTCCGTTTTTACCTCTTTTCGTAGTTACCAGAATAACACCATTGGCTGCTCTTGCTCCATAAATGGCTGCAGATGCATCTTTAAGTACCGAAATACTTTCAATGTCATTTGGATTTAAACGCTCAAATCCACCAGCTCTATCAGGAATGCCATCTATTACTATAAGAGCACTATTGTTTCCTAAAGTATTAGAACCACGAATCCTGATTTGAGAACCATCAGCACCTGGCTCACCACTTCTGTTTACCGCTATTACACCAGCCATTCGACCTGCAATAGAGTTAGAAACATTAACAGCAGGAGACTTCATAAGTTCTTCCCCTTTTACAGCTGCTACAGAACCTGTTACGGTTTCTTTCTTTTGAGTACCATAACCCACCACAATAACCTCATCTAAGTTAGAGGCATCAGGATCCATAGAAAGATTAATAATTGATTGGGAACCAACAACAATTTCTTGGCTTTTGTACCCAATAAAAGAAAAAACAAGAACCGATTTTGGACCAGTGGCCTCAAACTTGAATTCACCATCCAAGTTAGTAGAGGTTCCTTTAGTGGTACCTTTTTCGATAACAGTAACGCCCGGCAGACCTTCACCATTTTCATCGGTTATTTTCCCAGTAATGCTTTGAGCCGCATTAGCCTGAAACACAAACAGTAGCAAGCACAGAACAGAGAATAAATTCTTGAGGGTTGAGCTCTTACAAGAATGCATTAACAGTCCTCTACCTACTTTTGATAAAGTAGTTTTTTTTGTCATATCAACAAATGTTTAGAGTGTATTTATTGTCTTGTAGGCCCTATTAGGTAGTATTAGGAAATGCAAAGATATAAATAATTCAATATAAAAGGAGAATTTTCATAGGCAAAAAAGGCTAAATGGTATACTTCTCTAGCTTTCATGCAGATAGCTTAATAAAAACTTATTTGCCGGTAAAATTCCCACTATAATTGCATTAAATATGTAAAAACAGGAAGCAATCAAAACTGTATAACGTTATCATTATACGTAACACCGCATCATGCTTTTTTATTCAACCCTTAAAGTCTTAAAATAACATCATGAAAAACGTAAGCCTACTAGTTCTAATTATCATTTCTATTGTTGGTTGTAAACCTGAAGAGCCAAAAGAAGAATGGAAATCGCTCTTTAATGGCACAAACTTAGATGGTTGGGATATTAAAATATCTGGTCATGAGCTAAATGAAAACTTCAAGAACACCTTTATAGTGGAAGATAGTATCATAAAAGTAAACTATGCTGAATACGATACTTTTACGCACGAATTTGGACACCTGTATTATAAGGTACCTTATTCAAAATATAGACTAAGAATGCAGTATAGGATATTTGGAGAGCTTACTCCTGGCAGCCCTTATTATGCAGAAGCAAATAGTGGTGTGATGCTTCATGCCCAGTCAGCGGCAAGCCAACAGTTAAATCAAGATTTCCCAGCATCCATAGAAATGCAGTTTCTTTCACGAATCGACAGCAATGATAGAGCTACTGGAAACCTAGCATCGCCTGGAACACATGTGATACGAGACAATAAACTATACACCGACCACATGATGTACGCCGATGGCAAAACATATGAAGACCAGTGGGTTAATGTAGAAGCCATAGTTTTGGGCGACTCTATTGTTCATCATGTGGTAGAAGGAGACACTGTTCTTACCTATTATAATCCACAAATAGGTGGCTGGGAAACAGACAATACTGACCGATGGCTAAAAGATAAAACTTGGGTCAAAAAAATGGCAGGAACTCCGCTAAAAGAAGGCTACATAGCTCTTCAAGCAGAAGGACACCCTGTTTGGTTTAGAAATATTGAAATCTTAGATCTATCAAAAGGCAACAAAACTAATGGTTCAGAGTGATTTGTGAAGTACATTTGCGGTGAGAAAAGTAAATGAAAGAAATAATAGCACTTCTGGGTAAAGAATTCACCTTAGAATGGCGTAATAAATACGCATTCAATGGCATGATACTCTATCTGGTATCCACTGTTTTCATTTGCTACTTGAGCTTCAGGATAAAGTCAAATTCATTGACACCTCCTGTATGGAATACGCTGTTTTGGATTATCATTCTTTTTACTGCCATAAACGCCATTTCTAAAAGCTTTGCTCAAGAGCATAAAAACAGACAGCCCTATTATTATTCACTGGCAAATCCTGAAGCCATTATTCTGTCAAAATTGATTTACAATTTTATCTTAATGCTCATTTTGACATTTGTAGGTTTTGGTATTTACATTTTATTCTTAGAAAACCCGGTTCAAGATTTAGCGTTGTATGCCGCATCTTTAGCATTAGGAGCACTTGGATTTTCAGGAGTTTTGACCCTAGTAGCGGCAATAGCCTCAAAAGCAGAAAACACGGGTTCGTTGATGGCTCTTTTAAGCTTCCCTATCATTATCCCAATGTTATTGATGCTTATGCGACTGTCTAAAAACGCAATGGATGGTTTGGCTTTCTTTGTAAGCAAAGACGAAATTTGGACTTTAGTAGGTATTGACGGGATTGTAATAGCTTTGAGTATCGTTCTTTTCCCTTACCTCTGGAAGAGTTAGTTTTTATTTGAAATAGATTTTGAAATAATTAATATGACGTTTAAAAATACTTGGTGGAAAGCATTAGGAGCAATTCTAATATGTTACGCATCTGTAGCTGGCTTAATTGGCAACGTGCCTCGCTTACCTATTCTAAATGAAACCATAAGAAATACATATTTCCATGTGCCTTTATGGTTTGCTATGATGACATTAATGTCTATCTCTATGTTTAAATCATTTCAATATTTAAGAAAAGGAGATATTTCTTTAGATCAGGAAGCCTTCTCTTTTGCCCATGTGGCTCTCCTTTTTGGAGCACTCGGCTTCATTACTGGTGCCATATGGGGCAATTTCACTTGGGGCTCGCCCCTTCCCTTAGATCCTAAGTTAATAGCGGTTGAAATTGGTATGCTAATTTATGCAGCGTATTTTATTTTAAGAGGGTCTTTTGATGACGAACAAAAGAAAGCTAGGCTTTCTGCCGTTTATAACATTTTTGCCTTTGCAGCATTTATGCCTTTGGTTTGGATATTACCTAGAGTTACAGATTCCCTCCATCCAGGAAATGGAGGAAACCCTGCTTTTGGAAAATATGACATGGACAGCTCCATGAGAATGGTGTTTTACCCTGCTGTTATAGGATGGATACTTATTGGTATCTGGATAAGTAACATTAAGCATAGGTTAGAAAAATTAGAGTACGCTAAAAACAATAAATAGATGATATATAACTTAATTATAGGCATTCTCTTAATGCTACAGCAAGACATAGAGATGGCAGATAACCTTCGTTCTGACGGTAAATTTTGGATTGTAATAATGGTGGTAGCCGTGGTCACTATTGGAATTATAATATACCTTTTTACGTTGGATAGGAAAGTAAGAAAACTAGAAGAGCTTCAAAAAAAATAAGACTTATGAAGAAATCACATATTATAGCATTAGGTGTAATAGCAGTAGCTATCATCATGATAATATCAACAGTAGGAGACGCTAGTACCTACTCCGATTTTAACGAAGCCAAAAAGTTAGCTGAAAGTGGCTCTAGTACTTCTGTCCATGTAGTAGGAGAACTAAAAAAAGACGCCATTGGCGAAATAGAAGGTATGAAGTATGAACCGTCTATTGACCCTAATAAGTTTGAATTCATCATGGTTGATTCCATGAACTTTGAATCAAAAGTGGTGTATATGAAAGCAAAACCTCAAGACATGGAGCGTTCTGAAAAAGTAGTGGTAGTAGGCAAAATGAATATTGAAAAAGACTACTTCTTGGCAGAACAAATTTTACTTAAATGTCCTTCAAAATATAATAATGGAGATTTAGATGCTAAATCTCAAACTGCATTACGTTAATACTCAATGGCAGAGACGAATATCATAGAGAAATCTCAGTTCGCCATAAAAGATATTTTTGCCCAACTTATAGTAGGCAACCTACCTTTTGCCATTTGGCGAATGCCTTCTACTGAATCGTTTAACTGTGTTATTTCGACCAATGAAGAGCCAAATTGGCAAAAGATCGACTTAGAAGAATTAGGAGCAGGATTTGCTTTTGCTCCTTTTAATTATTCAGAGGCTAACCAATCCCTTTTTATACAAGGAGATATTGCATTTAACTTCAAATCTTTGGAAGAAAGCCTCGACCAAACGATTGAGGACAAGCTTAGCAATTTCTTTGACCTAGAAAAAGCGGTTTCTTCCCAAAGTAAGGTCAACCTTAAAGTACACTCCGCTAGTGTTCCTGCAGAAAAAGCTAGTTTCTTAGAAAACGTAAAGAAAGGCATTACAGCCATTAATGATGGCTTCTTTGACAAAGTGGTACTTTCTAGAGAAAAGAAAATAGAAAGACCTGACAATTTTTCTCCCATAAACCATTTCGCCAATCTTAGTAAAAAGCATAGTTCAGCTTTTTGCTCGCTTACCTATTTACCGTGGGAAAACGAAATATGGATAGGTGCGACACCAGAAAGTTTAGTACAGCAAGATGCTGAAGGAATTTTCAGAACCATGGCATTAGCCGGCACACAAGCATCAGTAGACAGTGCTGGAAATAATATTGAAACAGCTGACGCATTATGGCGTCAAAAAGAAATAGAAGAACAGGCTTTTGTAAGCCGATACATCATAAACTGCTTAAAAAGAATAAGGGTTAGGGAATTTGTAGAAATAGGCCCCAAAACTATCAATGCAGGTAATCTACTTCATTTACAAACAACTTTTAAAATTGACACAAAAGCCATCGAATTTCCGCAACTTGGCAGTGTCATGCTAGAATTACTGCACCCTACTTCGGCGGTTTGCGGTATGCCCAGAGAAGCTGCACAGGCTTTTATCAAAAAGAACGAAACATACAACAGAAGCTTTTACAGCGGCTTTTTAGGCCCTGTAAATATTGAAAATAACACGCACCTTTTTGTAAATCTTAGAACTTTAAAAGCCTCTCCAGAGCATATTTCCTTTTATGCTGGATGCGGAATAACAGGCGACTCCGAACCAGAAAAAGAGTGGAATGAGACAGAAATGAAGCTAAAAACTGTCATGGCTTAATTACTAAATTTGCACAAAAAACGGAAAACTCCAGTTTTTTTTGTATCATTATCATAAAAACAAGGCACAGATTTTGATATCAGTACAAAATACTGACTAACAACAACTTAAACAAAAACGGAGTAAAGCACCAGGCCAGAAGTAGTTTATTTTACACCTATTTTAAAAACAGTAAAATATTTCTGGCACGGTTAATGAGAAAGGGTAGATATCTGACTTTCTTATTTATTCATTAAACGACTTACGATGCAAAGACTTTCCTTAAACCAATCATTACAGCAGCGTTTATCTCCACAGCAAATTCAGTTCATTAAACTGTTGCAAATCCCTACTGCAGAATTAGACCAAAGAATAGAAGAAGAACTTGAAGTAAATCCGGCTTTAGAAGAAGGAATGGAATTTCAAGAGAAAACGAAGGAAGAAGAATTTCAGACAGATGACTATGGTAATGATGAGTACGGAACAGAATATGATGACTATGGTGATGATTTTACCGACTATGAGAGTTTAAGTCAAGAGAAAGTTGATGTTTCTGATTATCTTAACAAAGATGATTATGCTGGCTATAAAATGCAAAGCGACTCTTGGGATGAAGATAGAGAAAGTATGCCAGTGGTGGCCATGGACTCTTTAACAGAAAGTTTAAATCAGCAACTAGGCTTTTTAAAGTTAGACGAACAGCAAACTACTATAGGCTTGCAGCTAATTGGAAGTATTGAAGATGATGGTTACATCAGAAGACCAATACGTTCTATTTGTAATGACTTAGCATTTGGTCAAAACCTGTATGTTTCTGAAGAAGAAGTTATTTCTGTACTGCATAAAGTTCAATTATTTGAACCTGCAGGCATAGGAGCAAGAAATCTTCAGGAGTGTTTATTGCTTCAGGTAGAACGTATGAAATGCCACACTATAGCTTGTGATAATGCTAAAAGAATTTTAGAAAGCTACTTTGACGAGTTCACGAAAAAGCATTTCGACACCATTCAAAGAAAACTAGATACAGACCATGAGTCTTTAAAAGATGCCATCACACTAATTACTCGGTTAAATCCTAAGCCAGGCAGTGTAGGAGCTTCAGGAGCCACGGCCACTTATTTGATGCCTGACTTTATTGTCACACAAGACAATGGCAAACTAGACATTATATTAAATTCTAAAAACGCTCCAGAATTAAGAGTAAGCAGGTCTTTTTCAGACATGCTTGACACTTACGACAAGAGTGATAAGAAAAATAAGCAGATAAAAGAGACAGTTAGTTTTGTAAAGCAAAAACTGGATGCTGCTAAATGGTTTATTGATGCTATCGTTCAGCGTCAGCAAACACTCCTTAGAACCATGGAGGCTATTGTCAAATACCAGCAAGAGTTTTTCTGGGAGGGTGATGAAAGCAAGCTTAAGCCAATGATCCTAAAGGACATTGCAGAAAAAATTGAAATGGATATTTCTACAGTATCCAGAGTAGCTAACAGTAAGGCTGTTCAAACTGATTTTGGTATTTACCCTCTTAAATATTTCTTCTCTGAAGGCATCTCTACAGACTCTGGTGAAGATGCGTCTAGCCGTGAGGTGAAGAATATCCTAAAAGAACTGATAGACTCAGAGCCTAAACATGCTCCACTATCTGATGACAAACTGGAGAAACAATTGAAGAAACGCGGATATAAAATCGCAAGAAGAACAGTAGCAAAATACAGAGAACAATTAAATATCCCTGTAGCTAGACTTAGAAAACAATTGTAAGCAAATACTCTTCTCTAGTCAATTCACGGTGTTATATTTGTATTTATATAATAATACACCAGAATTCCATTTTCTTTTGTGAGCAAAAAACTCGCTAGCTTTTTTTCCTATTTATTTCACCCAGGCATTATGCCCACGGCTTTATTGGCAACATTGTATTTTGTTTGCCCATACATCATAGGAATTGATGGCTCCTCGGTAAAAGCAAAATTTATATTACTAGCTTTTGTTTTTGCCTATACTTTTTTCTTTCCCTCCTTAATGGTTTTATGGCTTTACAAAAGAAAGTCCATAGAAAGTATAACATTAGAAAAACTTTCAGACCGAAGGTTTCCTTATCTTTTTTCAATCATCAGCTCTGGTTTCCTGAGTTATTTCCTTTATCAAAAAGGACCTCAGTTGCAAGGCACTGCCATTGTCATTGGATTTATAGCTGTAACCATTCTTATCATAGCTTTGGTTAGTTTAAAATGGCAAATAAGTGCTCATGCAGCAGGGATTGGTGGCTTAATTGGAGCATTTTTCATGCTTAAGTTTAAGTATGACGAAATGTCGCTAAATACTCCTTTCTTTCTAGCAATTATAGTAGCAGGCTTAGTTTTATCTTCAAGGTTAAAATTAAACGCCCATACTTTACTTCAAGTTATAGCTGGCCTTTTGGTTGGAATCATTGTAAGCTCTTTTGGCTCATTATTCATATAATCATGCATATAAAAATTGGTACAAGAGGTAGTAAACTGGCACTTTGGCAAGCCTACCATGTAGAAGAACTTTTAAAGAAATCTGGTGCTACCACAGAGATAGTAATTATTCATACAAAAGGCGATAAGATACTAGACAGGTCTTTATCCAAAATTGGTAGCAAAGGAGTCTTTACTGAAGAGCTGGAAGAGCAGCTTTTAGATGGCTCAGTAGATATAGCGGTACATAGTGCCAAAGATTTACAATCTGACCTTGGCGATAAATTTGAGGTCATTGCTTTTTTGGAAAGGGAAAAAATAAACGACGTTTTGGCCAGTAAAAAACAGGTCAAACTTACCGATGATATTGTAGTAGGAACTTCAAGCACACGCAGAATTGCGATGCTTAGAGCTTTTTACCCACAAATTAAAATTGTGGATATGCGAGGGAACCTTCAAACCCGAATTGCGAAAATGGAAAGCGGCATTTGTGATGCCCTCCTGCTAGCCTATGCAGGTGTTCACAGAATGGAGTACCATGACATTATTCAGGAAGTGATAAATGAGAAAACTTTCACTCCTGCCGTAGGACAAGGCTCTGTGGCTATTGAAACAGCGGTAAACATTGACAGCGGAAAAAGAGGTTTTGTAAGAAATGCTTGCAATCATCCAGAAACGGAAAAGTGCCTTTTGACCGAAAGAGCTTTTTTAAAAACCGTTAACGGTGGCTGCTCAATACCAGTTTTTGGAACAGCAAGTCTAAACGCTGAAAACGGAATATCTTTAAACGCCGGAATCATCAGCCTTGACGGCCAAAAGGTTTTAAGAATTGAAGAAAACGGAACAGAACCAGAAAACCTGGGCAATCTAGTGGGTGAAAGACTTTTGGCCGCAGGCGGAAAAGAAATCTTGGCAGAAATAAGAACTGAAATTTCGAAATAAATAATGAAACGAATACTTCTATTAATACTGATAGGACTTAGCCTAAACACCTTCGCTCAGAAAGTGAGTAAAAAGGATTATTTAGTTACCATGGAAACCAGTAAAGGAACCATGCACCTGATACTTTTTGATGAGACACCTTTACACAAAGCTAACTTCATTAAACTGGCAGAAGACGAGAAGTACGACGGCACCATTTTCCATCGTGTTATTGATGAATTTATGATTCAAGGTGGAAACCTAGCTACAAAAAAAGCAGCCGATGGTACCAGAAGTACAAGTTATAATCAAGATGAGGAAAGAATCCCTTATGAGTTTGTACCTGAACATGTCCATATTAAAGGAGCATTGGCGGCAGCCAGAACTAATAATCCAAAGAAAGAATCTTCTTTCAGTCAGTTTTATATAGTCACAGGTAAAAAATACTCTGCTAAACAGATGCAGGGAATGATGACCAGAACTAAACTCACTTACAGTGATGAACAATTAAAAGCTTATCAGGAACAAGGCGGAACGCCATTTCTTGATAATAACTATACTGTTTTTGGACAAGTGATTAATGGTATTGAAACTGCTGATAAAATTGAAAAAGTAAAAAAGAGTGGGGCTGACAAGCCAGTTGAAGATATAAGCATGAAGGTGTCTGTGAAAAAGATGAGGAAAAAGAAAATCACAAAACTGTACGGATACCAATACTAAGAACTAGAATCAGAACATGAAAAAAGTATTAATTACAGGCTCTAATGGCCTACTTGGTCAAAAATTAGTAGCCTTATTATTAGAAGAAGGAAAGTTTGAAATCATTGCCACAGCAAGAGGAGAAAACCGCTTACCTATAGCTGATGGCTATACCTACCAAAGCATGGACATCACCAGTAAGGAAAATGTGGATGAGGTCATGGATACTTTCAAACCAGACGTTTTGATACATACTGCTGCCATGACTAATGTGGACCAGTGTGAAGCAGAAAAAGATGCCTGCTGGGCTCTTAATGTAACTGCTACAGAATACTTGGTGAATGCCTGCGAAAGAAATAGCACATTTTTATGCCATCTTTCTACCGATTTTATTTTTGACGGTACTGCCGGCCCTTATGACGAATTGGCAGCCGCAAATCCAATAAGTTTTTATGGCTGGAGCAAATTAGCCGCCGAGCATTTGGTAACTAATTCTAACATAAAATGGTCAATAGCCAGAACCGTATTAGTGTACGGAATTGCTCATGACATGAGCCGCTCTAATATCATTCTTTGGGTTAAAAAATCACTGGAAGACGGCAAAACCATTAACGTGGTAAACGACCAATGGAGAACTCCTACCCTAGCTGAAGATTTAGCAAAAGGCTGTGCTTTAATAGCAGAAAAAGAAGCAGAGGGCTTATTTAATATTTCTGGGAAAGACTTATTGAATCCTTACCAAATGGCTCATATGACCGCCGATTTCTTTAATTTAGATAAGAACTTTATCAAAGAAGCTACAGCTGCCACTTTCTCTCAGCCTGCAAAAAGACCTCCACGCACCGGATTTAATATTGACAAAGCTGTAAATGAGTTAGGCTATAATCCACTTTCTTTTGAGGAAGGCATTGCTTTTTTAGCAAAGCAAATAGCTTAAACAGCTTCCTAATTCCTTAGCGACTTTTAGATATATTTGTTTCAACAAACATGAAAACTGTATGAAATCTCTCAAACTTGCTTCTTTTCTAGTCTTTTTCACGCTATTGGCAAATGCTCAATACACCCATGAAGATTCTTTAAAAGGCAGCATTACACCAGAAAGAGCTTGGTGGGATTTGAAATACTATGATTTAGAGGTTGATGTAGATATTGATAATAAATATTTTAAAGGTCAAAACACCATTTATTATCAGGCAGTGGACAATGGGCAAACGCTGCAAATAGATCTGCAAGCTCCCATGAAAATCACCTCTGTAAGGCAGTCTGATTTAGCCACCACCATTACTAAAGATGGCCCAAACACCTATTTGGTAACACTGGCTGAGCCTCAGGTGAAAGGTCAAATGGGGGCTATTACAATAAACTTTGAAGGCAAACCCAAAATAGCCCCAAGAGCACCTTGGGATGGCGGACTTACTTGGTCTAAAGATAGCAATGGAAAACCTTTTGCGGCTACCTCAAATCAAGGCATAGGAGCAAGTGTATGGTGGCCCTGCAAAGACCACATGGCAGACGAGGTAGACAGCATGCAAATTAGTATTACCGTTCCTGATGGCCTCTGGAATGTTTCAAACGGACAATTAAGAAACATGGAGCTACACGATGATGGTAGCAGAACCACTACTTGGTTTGTTAATAATCCTATCAATAATTACGGAGTCAACATTAACATAGGCGACTATGTGAGTTGGGAAGATACTTATCAGGGAGAAAAAGGGCCACTGCACCTATCTTTTTATGTACTCCGCGAAAACCTTGAAAAGGCCAAAATTCAGTTTAAAGATGCCTACAGAACCTTAGAGGCTTTTGAGCACTGGTTTGGACCTTACCCTTTTTATGAGGATGGCTATAAATTAGTGGAAGCACCCTATCTGGGAATGGAGCATCAAAGTTCGGTAACCTACGGAAATGGCTATCAAAATGGATACAAGGGAGAAGACCTTTCTGGAACTGGATGGGGACTAAAATGGGATTTTATTATTGTGCATGAGAGTGGACACGAATGGTTTGCCAATAACATTACAGATAAAGACAAAGCCGACATGTGGATTCATGAGAGCTTCACCAATTATTCAGAAAGCCTTTTTGTAGAATATTTCTATGGTAAAGAGGCAGGAGCCGAATATGTGATTGGTACTCGTGAGAGAATTCAGAACGACTCACCTATCATAGCAGATTATAATGTCAATAAATCTGGTTCATCAGACATGTATTATAAAGGGGGTAACATGCTGCACACCTTACGTCAGTGGATTAATGATGATGAGCTTTGGAGAGATATTTTGAGAGGTTTAAACAAAGATTTTTACCACCAAACAGTTACTTCAAAACAAATAGAGGAATACATAGCTGACAAAGCTGGCTTGACCCTAGAGCCTTTCTTTACACAGTATTTAAGAACCACCCAAGTACCAAAACTGGAGTGGATGAACAAAGGGAGGAAAATAAAGTACCGTTATAGCAACACTGTAGATGGTTTTGAAATGCCTTTGAGAGTTTCTATTGACAACAAAAAGAACCAACTTATCAGCCCATCTAAGAAATGGAAGAAAGTGAAAGGTAAGTTCCTTCAGGTTAATGACGATTATTACGTAGACGCCAAATAAAAAATTGCCAAGCCCAATTGGACCTGGCAATTAAAAAACAAACTACTAAAATTAAATATTAAACTTCACTCCTAGTCCTCCTGAGAGTGTTCTGTTTCTTACTGGTAATTCGAATATTGGTGTATCAAGAACTCTTGAGAAACCGTGTTGGTAACGACCTTCTACAAAAGCCTTCATCTTAGCCGCCACTGGTAATTCAAAACCCATAGCCGCTACTCCTGAAAACTCAAAAGGCTTGTACATGTTATTATTCAAATTTGTCTTTATTGGGAATATATTCAAAACTCGTACGGTCATATTAGCATCTGCCATAAAGCCTATTGATGGCCCCAGAGCTACATAATAGTGAGCTGCTTCTTTATCTCCCACGTGATATTTCACCAAAACTGGAAGCTCTATATAATTGGTCTTGAAATTTACCCTTCCACCTACTGGGATATTAATTCCAAGGAAATCACCACCTACATTAATAGCCTCATCTACTTTAAATCCTTTTTGTGTAAAAGCAATTTCTGGTTGCACCGAAAAATTTGCGTCTAAAGGAATCTCTAAAAATATTGCCGCACTTCCAGAAGGCAAAAACTTAAAATCTGGCGTAATGTTTTCTATCAAAGGAAATTTAGTAACAGTAGAGCCCGTAAATGCTCCCCTTACTCCTATTGCGTTTTGACCAAAACCTACTGATGCTATTAATGTGAATAGTAATGCTAAAATCTTTTTCATTGTATTAGTTTATTTTATTGTATGCCTCTTAGATGCACTAGAAGCCCTTTGGGTTTCCCCTTCAAATGTTAAGACTGCGTTAATAAGAAAAAGTATCAATATTTAATTTTCAGTAATTTCTGAAATATCATTAATTATTATATATTCAATAATTTTAAATTCAATATATGACTTATATTTGCCTCATTAAAAGAATCAAAGAGCCGTACATGACTAAATCTGACCAAAGGGCATATTTCTATAAAATAGACACTACCGTAAAAAAGGTCAGGAACTATCTACAGAAACAGCTTATAAAAGGAGGTATTGACCTCACGGTAGACCAATGGGTGGTTTTAGATCACCTAATTCCTGTACCCGGCATTTCACAAAACGATTTAGCTTTAGCTACCGCAAAAGATGCCCCTACCATCACTAGAATTTTAGGCATACTTATCAAAAAAGAATTTGTAGAAAGAAAAACGGCAAAACTAGACCGAAGAAAACAAATGCTTTTCCCTACCGACAAAGGAAGAGCACTTCATAAAGAGGCCTTCCCGATAGTGCTAAACATGCGTAACAAAGCTTGGGAAAACTTAAGCGATGACGATTTTGAAGAATTAGTAAGAATTATGGATACCATCTATAATAATTTGGAGTAGCAGAAGGCTCTTAATCTTAAGAAATCCCTTCAGGCTAATACTAATTTCACCAATATTCACACCTATATCAAAACCTTCAAGCTGTATTATTGCACTTGTTAAAAAATTGTGCGTTTTTCGGTTGTTCATAATTCAACCCTAACCCAGAAACATGCCTTTAGTAATTGCCCTCCTTGGAATTTTGGCTTTAATCCTTCTTATAGCCGTTGTAAAATTAGACACCTTTTTATCCTTTGTAGTGGTATCGCTCGGGATAGGAATAGCCAGCGGATTAGATGTGGTGGAAGTGGGTAATGCCATTCAAAACGGAATTGGCGGAACCCTAGGTGATTTGACCTTAATCATTGGTTTTGGAGCCATGCTTGGTAAACTTGTGGCAGAAAGTGGTGCCGCCTCTAAAATTACCGATGCCCTCCTTGATAAAGTAGGTACTAAAAATCTACAATGGGGCTTAGCCCTCGCTGGTTTTATCATTGGTATTCCTTTATTCTATAATGCAGGTTTTATCATTGTTATTCCATTGATTTTTGCCGTAGCTCAGGCTTCTGGCTTTAATATGCTTTATGTAGGTATTCCTATGCTAGCCTCGCTTTCTGTGGCTCATGGTTATTTACCTCCGCACCCTTCGCCAGCTGCCATTGGTATTCAGTTAAACGCTGATTTAGGCAAAACTTTAATTTATGGTTTAATAGTGGCTATTCCTGCCATAGCTGTTGCAGGGCCTATTTTCGCCAAGACCTTAAAGAATTTCGATATCACGCCAGACCCAACTATTTTTGGTTTCAAACCAGTTCCTAAAGAACTTCAACCCGGTTTAGGTATCAGTCTTTTAGTAGCACTAATGCCCGTAATTCTACTATCAGCAGGTTCAGTTATCAAAGGATATTTTCCAGACAATCAGTTTGTACTCTTAATAGCTCAGCCCTATTTCGGAATGCTTCTCTCTGTGTTTTTTGCCGTTTATTTCTTAGGTATAAAACAAGGTAGAAACCTAGAAGACGTGTCGAAATCTTTGGCTGAATCTTTTAAAGACATCGCCGTAATATTATTGATTATAGCAGGAGCAGGAGCATTGAAAGAAATACTTTCTGCCTCAGGTACCAGTACGTATATAGGAGAAATGCTACAACACGTAAACATCAATCCATTATTATTGGGTTGGGCTACGGCAGCTTTTATTAGAATATGCGTTGGTTCGGCTACCGTTTCAGGTTTAACAGCCGTAGGAATCTTAGCTCCACTTTTTGGTTCTCAGCCAGATTTCCAACCAGAATTAATGGTACTAGCCATAGGCTCAGGTAGTTTAATAATGGGTCACTTAAACGATGGTGGTTTTTGGCTTTTTAAAGAGTACTTCAACCTTTCCGTTAAAGACACCCTAAAAACCTGGACAGTAATGGAAACACTAGTTTCTGTGGTCGGTTTGATTGGTGTTATGCTTTTGAGTTTGGTGGTTTAGAGAGAACTCTGGGGCAAAATTTCAATTAAAGTTTTGCCCCATTTACTGAGGTTATAGAAAAAACACCAAAATATCTTCGATAAAAATGAAAACCCACAATTTAATCATTCTATTACTACTTAGTTCAATTAGCTTTGGGCAATCTCCAAGACAAACAAGTGTTCTTTCAAAAAAAATTGATTCCTTGTCCAGTGTCACAAATAATCAATCGAACAGTTTACTAGAAATCAAAAGTGAATTAAAAAAATCAAAAAATGATTTCAATGAAAAGATAGACTTTCAAAATCAAACTCTAAGTTTTTCAACAAATTCAGTTTCAACAAGTCTATCTGGCTTAAGTAATTATCTAACAGTCTGGGGAATAGTCTTCGGAATTATTGCAATCTTCATAGCCGCTTACATAAGTTATATCCAACGAAAAGTAGAGTCCATTTTGGCTGAATCAAAGGAACTATTAATCCAACAAAAACAAATTCAAAAAGAAGTTAACCATTCGCAAGAATTGATAGAAAAAGATTTAGACGGTCTCTATAAAAAGCTTCAAGATGTTGAAGTCACACATATGTTAAAGAGATTAAAAGCCAACCCTCAAGACCTTGTAAACCTATTTAGCCCTCTCGCTTCCAAAAATATTGACAGAAAGCACTATCCCGATTTTAAAGAAATAGCACTAAAATGTCATAATCCTAAGAATCCAGAATTCGAAAGAGCCAATTATGAAATTAATCTGCTCTTATTTCAACATTTCCCTTCGGAATCCTACTTTGATAGAGATATTGGAGAAAATATGAGAATAATCTTACCAGAGCTTCTGGATGCAATGTTTCCATCAGAAATAGAATACTCAACTGAGAAACTCATAAAATTTGCATCCAATCGAAGTTTACAGAATAACTCCGAAATTCTCAAATACTATTTTGAGAGTATTGAGAATAGTAAATACGCTAACAATGATACCGTGTATAAAGCATCCTATACTAACTGTATCAGTAAAGAAAATAAATTTATTTTACTGAAAACTATGCTTGACTCACAAATCACAACAACTTTTGTTCAAAAGTGTGGCAAACTATTGTTAGAAGAATATCAAAGTCAAGTAAACGATAGCTCAGAAGCTAAAATATTGGAGAATGTTAAGTCTAGGTTGCGAAAACCTCCTAGTACTAAAGAACCATAAGTCAATGATAAAATTTACCTCCATCATAGTATCATATGATACTATCAGCAGTAAGCTCACATTCCACAAAACACCCTAAAAAATTACCCAATTTTCATTAAGTTTACTTAACCATCCATTTAAACGGCGTCATGAAAAAGAATATCGCTATAGCTCTAGCCATAATCGGTTGGTTTGCTGTTATAGCTCAGTACGTTTTAATGATAGAAAATCGGGTTACATCTACCACCGAGGCTACTATTCGTTTCTTTAGCTTCTTCACTATTTTGACCAATACTCTCGTCGCTACCTACTTTACTTATGTGGCATTGGGTAAAAAATCAAAACTCCTTAGTAAACCAGGTTCCTTGACCGCTATTACAGTTTACATTTTAGTAGTTGGATTAGTTTATCAATTAGTACTAAGAGCCATTTGGGAACCTACAGGTCTTCAAAAAATAGTAGACGAACTCCTGCATAGTGTTGTGCCAGTCACCACACTTATCTTCTGGTATTTGTATGAAGAAAAATCGAAAATAGAACTAAAAAGTATTGTCAACTGGCTTATATATCCTCTTATCTATTTAATCTTTATTTTGCTCAGAGGTAGCATTTCAGACTTTTACCCCTACCCTTTTGTAAACGTACTAGAGATTGGCATGCCGCAGGTATTGACTAATTCTGTAATCTTACTTTTTGTATTCATTGTGCTTTCCGCAGCTTTTGTATGGATAGGAAAACGACTTCCAAATAAGGAACAGTCAATCTGAACTTTCATTGAACTGAATACTCTTCAAAGTAAGTTTATTGACTCAGTTTGTAACATTAAAGTTTTCGAGGTACTTTCGTTTCTTCAAGCCAACCATAACCCTTTATGAGGTTTTGAAAAGAATCAACTCTTTAAAATCATTATTACAATGAACAAAAAAAACTATTCTCTTTTAGTTCTCTTTACAGCCTTCACGCTTATTTTTTCTGCCTGTAATACCAGTACAGAAAGCTCTGAAGCCACTGTAACAACACCAGATTATCAAATTTCTTTAGCTCAATGGTCGCTACATAACGCTTATTTCGGCGATGCTTTAAATGGCGATTGGGCAAGTTTTGGCAGGTTGCTTATGGAATCTCCTGATTCTTTGCTGCAAGGCACCATTAACCCTGATGATTTCCCAACTTTAGCCAAAAGCTATGGTGTAAACATCATTGAATTGGTAAATACTTTCTATTTCAGCAAAGCCGAAGATGACGCCTACTGGGCTGCATTCAAACAAAAATGCGACGAAGAAGGTGTAACCGTAGGTCTAATCATGTGTGATGCTTTGGGAAACCTTGGCGATGCTGACTCTGTAGCTCGTATGAAGGCTGTAGAAAATCATTACAACTGGATTAAAATAGCCAAAACTTTAGGTGCAGAAACTATCAGAGTTAACGCTGCAGGTGAAGGAACAGCTGAAGAAGTAGCAGCAAACGCTGTCCAAGGGCTTTCTAAATTAGGCGAATATGCAGCTACACAAGGCATTAATGTAGTAGTAGAAAACCACGGTGGATACTCTTCTGATGGTTCTTGGTTAGCAGGTGTAATGGCAGCTGTAAACATGGAAAATGTAGGAACACTCCCTGATTTTGGAAATTTCTGCATGGAAAGAACGCCAGATGGCTGTGCGAACGAGTACGACAGATACAAAGGCATAGAAGAATTAATGCCTTATGCTAAAGGGGTTAGTGCTAAAACGCACAACTTTGATGCTGAAGGAAACGAAACAAAATCAGATTTTACAAGAATATTTAAAATCATCAAAGACTCAGGTTTTAAAGGCAATATCGGAATTGAGTATGAAGGTTCTGACCTTTCTGAAGATGAAGGTATCAAAGCCACTAAAGCTCTTATTGAAAAATCTTTAAAAGAAATTGGAGCTTAATTGATTAGCTCTTTATCCTATGAATGCAGCAAGAAACACTTCTTGCTGCATTTTTTGTTTAAGCCATCACAAATCTGCCTCTCATCTAATCTTAGAATCCAGACCTTTCTATTTGAATTCAGATTCGCTTATATTTACTAAAAACCTTAAACATGCCCTTTGAATCCAAATCAATAAGAACTTTTATTGGTGCAAAAGATTTCTCTGAATCTAGAGCATTTTATACTGCTCTTGGTTTTGAAGAAGTTGTAATTGACAGCTCCATGTCATTATTTAAGGTCAACCAAAATCTAGCCTTTTACCTTCAAGATTATTACGAAAAAAAATGGATAAATAACTCCATGGTTTTCTTGGAAGTAGACGACGTAGAAAAGTGTCAGACAGAATTACTTTCCAAAAATCTACCTTCAAAGTTTAAAGGAGTAAGATTTACCGACATCGTAAAAAACGACTGGGGAGAAGAAATTTTCATGCATGACCCATCTGGCGTGCTGTGGCATTTTGGCAAATTTTATTAATAATCCCTATTTATGTTCAAATCCGCTTTTGTAAGCCTTGTTTTCTTTTGCCTATCATTTTCAGGTCTGAATGCCCAAAACACTTGGAAAGGCTTTGAAAGAGTAGACTTCAAATTTCAAGAAAAAGAAGCCAGAATTATAATTCCAAATAAAGCAGCGAACGGAAACCCATGGATTTGGCGAGCTCGCTTTCCCGACTGGCATACAGAAGCCGACAGCATTTTAGTAGCAGAAGGATTTCATTTGGTTTATGTAAACACCGACAACAAATTTGGTAGCCCTGATGCCGTAAAGGTTTGGGATGATTTCTACGACTTCATCAGCCACAAATACGCCCTTCAAAAGAAAGTAGCCCTAATGGGTGTGAGCAGAGGCGGACTATTTGTTTACAACTGGGCAAAACAAAACCCAGAAAAAGTAGCCTGTATTTATGCCGAAGCTCCCGTTTGTGATTTCACCAGTTGGCCAGGAGGTTTTGGCGAAGGAAAAGGCAGCTCTAAAAGCTGGGCAAAGCTAAAAGCCGAATACGGTTTTAAATCAGACGAAGAAGCTAAAAACTACAAGAACAATCCAATAGATAACCTAGATGCATTAGCAAAAGCCAAGGTGCCGATTCTGCACATGATAGGCTTGGAAGACAAAATAGTCCCACCTTCAGAAAATAGCTTAATACTTATCAAAAGGTACATTAAACTAGGAGGAATAGCCACCGCAGTACCTTGCACAGAAGGAAAACAAGAACTAGAAGGCCACCATTTTGATATAGAAACACCTAGATATGTAGCTGATTTCATAAAATACAACGCCTTAAAAAGTGGCAAACTACATTCTGCAAGCTATCATAAGCTCGGAAATGGGCTTAAAAACAGCCATATCAAATTTGAGACATCAAAAAAAGGAAGGGTAGCCTTTTTGGGAGGTTCTATCACCTATAATTCTGGGTGGCGAGATAGCGTTTCCAATTATTTGGTAAAGAAGTTCCCAGAAACTGACTTTGAATTTATTGCCGCAGGAATTCCATCTATGGGTACTACGCCTGCAGCTTTTAGGCTTACCAGAGATATTAAAGACTTAAAAAACATTGATTTACTTTTTGAAGAAGCCGCTGTAAATGATGATTCAAACGGTAGAAGTACTCAGGAACAAACACGTGCTTTGGAAGGAATTGTGAGACATCTAAAAAAAGAGAATCCTGCCATAGATATAGTTCTCATGCATTTTGTGGACCCCAAAAAGATAAAGGACTATAATAACGGTATTGAGCCACAGGTCATCCAAAATCACAATAAAGTGGCTGCACATTATAATATCCCTACTATTAACCTAGCTAAAGAAGTTACCGAAAGAATCAATAATAAAGAATTTACTTGGGAAGGTGATTTCAAAAACCTTCACCCCTCTCCTTTCGGTCAAGGAATTTACGCTCATTCTATGATACAGTTTTTAGAAAATGCCTATAGTTCGCACATTGATGCGGATGACAAGATTGTTGCTCAAAACCTCCCAAATGCATTAGATATTTATTCTTATGAAAGCGGGAAACTGATTGATATTAAAGAAGCTAAACTTTCAAAAGGTTGGGCTATAAATAATGCTTGGTCTCCTTCTGATGATACAGGTGTAAGACCAAATTATCATGATGTGCCTATGCTTATCAGTGAAAACCCGGGTAGTAAACTGACTTTTAACTTTACAGGGAAAGCTGTAGGAATAGCCGTAGCTGCTGGTCAAGACGCAGGTTATATCCAATACAAAATTGACAATGGAGCTTGGCAAAAGCTAAACCTTTTCACTCAATGGAGTGCTTCTTTACATCTACCTTGGTATTATACTTTGAGCTCAGAATTGGAGAACAAAAAGCATAAACTCCAGATTAAAATAGCTGAAACAAAAGATGCCAAAAGCAATGGAAACGCCTGTAGAATAAGGTATTTCTACATCAATGAATAAACCTTAAAGTTTTAGGCCCCAGTTATTACGCACAGACAAATACCTAATTATCATAACCACAAGCATAGACACGCCCATGTTTATAGTAAGGGCATCAGTAAATTGCTCCAATGCCAGAAAAACCAACGCACCTACCAAACAAGCTGTGGCGTAAATCTCTTTTCTAAAAATAAGCGGAACCCTATTAGTCAACACATCTCTAATAACACCACCAAAAACAGCGGAGACAATACCCATTAATACAGCAAAAGGCACTTCTAAACCAGCATTTAAGGTTTTCTGCAAGCCCAAAATTGTAAACAAACCTATTCCCATGGTATCAAAAAAGAACATACTGCGTCTTAGTTTGGTAATGTATTTTCTAAATAAATAGGACAAAATAACTCCGCCTAGCATAGCCCACAAAAAACTAGTGTCTCGCATCCAGCCTACAGGAGTTTGACCTATAAGCACATCTCTTACAGTTCCGCCACCCACAGCAGTTACTATGCCTATAATTATAGAACCCACCACATCAAAATCATCATCTATGGCAGTCATTACACCACTTATAACAAAAATTACAGTACCAAGAATCTCAAAAAAGTAAATCCAGTTCATTCGTTTTGTTTGCTATCAACTTGTGATAGATAAAGTAATAAGAAAAAGGCTAACCAAAAACATTTCATTTATGTTCACATAACCTACAAAATAACAGTTCCTGCAAAAGCCTTCTGGTTTGACATAGTCATAGAATAAACCGATATTTGAAAAGAATAAACCATCCCTAAAATCAATGAAAAGTCTTTCTTTATCTCTACTTTTTTCATTCCTAGTCCTTTCAGGCTTCGCTCAAAAAGAAAAATATCAAGCAGCCACCTTCACAGATAGTCAAGGAACGGAGTTTAACTATAGGATTTTGTACCCTGAAAACTATCAGGCCGACAAAAAATATCCGCTAATTCTCTTTTTACATGGAGCAGGAGAAAGGGGCAGTGATAATAAATCTCAGTTAACGCATGGAGCATGGGTTTTCACAGATAGATTAAAGGATAACCCTGCCATAGTTATTTTACCACAATGTCCTAAAGAAGGATACTGGAGCTCTGCTGACATAACCCGTGGAAAATATCCATTAGAAATCAACTTTGACTATAATAATAAAGAAACTCCTGCACTGCATGCCGCTATAGAACTCACTAAGAGCTTTGTGAAATCAAAAAAAGCCGACAAACACAGGGTTTATATCACAGGTTTATCCATGGGAGGTATGGGAACATTTGAAGCCGTATATAGATATCCAAAACTATTTGCAGCCGCTATGCCAGTTTGTGGTGGTGGAGAAGTTTCAGCCTACGGCAAAAAACAAGCAAAAGTGCCTTTCTGGATTTTTCATGGTGATGTTGATGGTGTAGTTGATGTCAAAAACTCACGTGAAATGTATGCCAAATTAAAGGCTTTAAATGCTAATGTAACTTATACAGAATACCCTGGGGTCAATCATAACAGCTGGGATAATGCTTTCAAAGAAGCTACCTACCCTAATTGGTTATTTCAATTTAAAAGATAAATCCAAACCAATTAATAAAAATGATTTTAGACGAAGTTTTCAATAAATACGCCGACAAGATTCCACCAGCTCCAACACCAGGAGGAGTTTACAAACCTTTAATAATTGTTGGTAAAATGGTTTACGTGAGTGGTCATGGGCCTAACTTGCCAGACGGTAGCCAGCATACTGGCAAAGTAGGTTCTGAAGTAGATGAAGCTTTTGGAAAGGAAGCAGCTTTTCAAACAGGTTTAACTATGCTAGCAACCCTTAAAGCCGAATTTGGTAGTCTAACTAAAGTCAAAAGAGTGGTAAAACTCCTAGGCATGGTAAACGCAGACCCAGATTTTGAGAATCACCCAAAGGTAATAAACGGCTGTAGCGAGCTTTTTGAAGAAGTTTGGGGCTACGAAAACGGATTAGGCTCTAGAAGTGCCGTAGGTTTTGGCTCACTTCCTGGCCGTATTTCTGTAGAAATAGAAGGACAATTTGAAATCCATTAATAGGCTTAATTAAGCCATCTATCCCTTTAAATAAGACAAATCTCTACTCAGATATTTGTCTTATTTTTGTATAAATCTCTTACACTAATTCATGAAGATTCTTAAAGTAGCTTCCGGAGCCTTAAACCAAACACCTTTAGATTGGAAACAAAACGCCAAAAACTGCATAGAAGCCATAGAAGAAGCGAAAGCTCAAAAGGTCAGCATCCTTTGCCTACCTGAGCTTGCCATAACTGGGTATGGCTGTGAAGACGCCTTCTATTCGCCTGATGTGCAGCGTAAAGCTTTAGAAACACTTCAAGAAATCAAAGACCATACTGCTGGAATAGTGGTATGCGTAGGTTTGCCGCTTGAGATAAACAATAAACTTTTCAATGCAGCTTGTTTGCTTGCAGACAAGAACATTCTTGGTTTTGCCTGTAAGAGGCACCTCCCTAATTATGGCGTATTTTATGAAGACAGATGGTTTCATAGATGGCCAGATAATTTAAAAGACGAGGTAAGTATTAATGGCTTTAAATACCCTGTAGGCGACCTTATTTTTGAACTAAACAATGTTAAAATTGCCATAGAAATATGTGAAGATGCATGGGTACCAAACAGACCAGCAGACTCTTATTTCAACAGTGGTGTAGATATAGTACTTAATCCAAGTGCTTCTCCATTTGAATTCAACAAATTCAGAACGCGTGAAAGGTTAATTATTGAAAGTTCTCGTAGTCACGCTTGTAGCTACATTTATACCAACTTACTTGGTAATGAGTCAGGTAGGTTAATTTTTGATGGTGATGCTCAAATTGCCAGTAATGGTGTTTTACTTCGCTCTAGCGACAGGTTTAGTTATGCATCTCATACGCTTACCACCGCGGTAATTGACACCGACCAAACGGCGGTAGATTTCACCAAGATTAAAACAAGACCTAAGGCTACGCCAAATAAAGTTTCTTTCACATTCGAATTTCCAACTAATGTGAAACCAAGCTACGAAGAAGCTACTTTAGAGGCTTTTGAAAGTGGTGGGTCAATAAAAGAAGAAGAGTTTGCCAGAGCGGTTTGTTTAGGGCTTTTCGATTATTTAAGAAAGTCTAGGTCGCAAGGTTTTACCATTTCTCTTTCTGGTGGTGCAGATTCAAGTGCATGTACTGCATTATGCGGTTTAATGATAAGATTAGCGGACGAAAGTATTGGCTTTGATGCCATGAAAACTCGTTTGGGACATATTAAAAAAATTCAGGCTTGTAAAACCGAAGAAGAAGTTTCACACGAGATTATTCATACTATTTATCAAGGAACTGAAAACAGTTCAGATGAAACGAAAAACTCTGCTCGTGCTTTAGCAGAGTCAATGGGTGCCAAGTTTTATGATGTCAATATTAATGGACTGGTAGAACAATACACAGGCATGATTGAAGGGCAAATTGACCGTGAGTTAACTTGGGCTACAGACGACATTGCTTTGCAAAACATTCAGGCTAGAGTAAGAGCTCCTGGAGTTTGGTTGTTAAATAATATAACAGGGCATTTGCTTTTAGCTACCTCTAATCGCTCTGAAGTGGCCGTGGGTTACTGCACCATGGACGGTGACACCGCTGGCAGTATTAGCCCTATTGCTGGTATTGATAAGCATTGGCTAAGAAGTTGGCTAATATGGTTGGAGAAAAAAGGCTGTCATGTAAAAGGAAAGCATATTAAAATAGAGGGCTTAAAGTATGTCAATGCGTTAAACCCTACTGCCGAGCTTAGGCCTAAAGACCAAATGCAAAGTGACGAAAAAGACTTGATGCCTTATGAGGTTCTTGATGCCATTGAAAAAGTAGCTGTAAAAGATAAAAAATCTCCTACCGAAAGCTTTCAATACATGGAAGTACTTTGGGCAAATGAATATTCTAGAGAAGACTTGTTCAATTGGACAACGCGTTTCTTTAAACTTTGGAGCAGGAATCAATGGAAACGAGAAAGATATGCCCCTTCTTTTCACTTAGATAATAGAAATTTAGATCCAAGAAGTTGGTGCCGTTTCCCTATTTTGAGTGGTGGTTTTGAGCAAGAACTAAAAGAGTTAAAAGAATACTTTGAAGGTAATGCTAAGCCGAAAAGTAAAAAAATAGGCTTTTAAGAGGGTTTTATGCCGTAAGAAGCCCGAATAGGATAATGATCTGAATTTTCAAGCTCTCTATAAGTTTCAAATCCTTGGATTTGAAACTTATCTTCTTTATAAAAGATATTATCAATTCTTAAGAAACTTGGCATTTTATGATAGGTAAATCCAAAACCGTAGCCACTATCTTCAAAACTATTTTCTAATTGCTTCCTAACTCTGCCATAGGCATAACCATAGGGCATCTCGTTAAAATCACCTGCCACTATTACAGGGTAAGGACTCTTTTTAATTAGTTCTTCTAATTCATCTACTTGGAAACCTCTGTCTTTAAAACCTGATTTCAATTGCGATAGAATATTCTTAGCTTCCTTATTTCTTACTACCTCATCTCTTGTAATGGCTTTTGCCACCCTAATCCCCATCGATTTCATTTGAACATTGAAAACTCTAATGGTATCCTTTTCCACCACAATATCTGCTAAAAGCAATCCATTGTTATTTGTCTTCCAAGATATTTCCTCCTTATGAATAATAGGATATTTCGAAAATATCGCCAAGCCTACAGCCCCTACTTTACTACTCTCGTCAATATCAGAATGCATATAAGTGAAATACGGCGTATGCTGCTTTAAACGATTAAAAACATCAAAAACACTATGATTCGGCTTATTATATAACTCCTGAAAGCATTTAATATCTGCAGTCAAGGTATCCATATCATTAATTAAACTTAAAGAAACAGCCTTCCCCTCTTCCGTATTAGCCCTAGCATTATCGCAGTACATTACATTATAACTTAAAACAGAAAGTTTAGGTAATTCAGACTGCTGCTCTTTAGGGAAATTAAATTTGATAGTTCGCTCTATTAGGGGAAATCCAGCCACTAAAATCAACAGCGAAAGAATAAACTTCCATGACTTTGCGAAAATGTATGAAAACATAAAAAACAAATTAGCCGCGAAAGCTAAGGGCACAGTTAGTGTCAAAAAACCAACAAACCAATGCTTAATATTTGACTGATAAGACAGTTGGAATACAAGTAGGGCATACAAACCCACTAGGAAGTTTAAGAGGAAGTAAAATTTTATGACAAACTTTTTCAGAAAATGCACTGTTTATTGGTCTCAAAAAGATGCCGAAAGATAGGAATTTTTAATTTTAGGACGGTCACATTACCTTAGTTTCAAAATAGAAAACAAAAATTGGCAAAAAAGAAATATTAAAGTACCTTTGCAGCAGAATGGTGACGTTGAGGAGGGTTTAGACCTCCTTTTTTATTGCTACATATTCTGAATCAAAGCATGCTCGACTCTCAACAAATTGGACAAATAGTAGAAGAACTACTCGACCTTGAACTTCAGTTCTTGGTTGACGTTAAGGTAAGTAGCTCTAAGATTAGACAGAAAATTACAGTATTAATTGATACTGACGAGGGGATAGGAATTGCGGATTGCAGCAGAGTAAGTAGAGAATTAGGCGACAGATTAGAAGAATTGATTGATGATGCTTATACATTAGAAGTTTCATCTCCTGGTTTAGACACTCCGTTGAAATTAAAACGTCAGTACCATAAAAACATTGGTAAAAGTTTAAGAGTAATAACCTTAGACGGAGAAGATATCAAAGGAGAGCTGCTAGAAGCAGGCGATTTAGAGATAACGGTTTTGCCAGAGAAAAAGAAGAAAGAAAAAAAACAGCCAGAAAAAATCAGTTTGGCTTTTGAAAATATTAAAGAAGCTCGAGTACAAGTTTCTTTTAATTAAAAATTTAAACATTTTCTATAATGGATAGTGGAGATTTAGTAGCGTCGTTTTCGGAGTTTGCCCGTGAAAAAAACATAGACAGACCTACCATGATTGCGGTTTTGGAGGACGTTTTACGTACCATGATTCGTAAGAAATACGAGGACGACCATAATTTTGACATCATTCTAAATGCCGAAACTGGCGACTTAGAAATGTGGCGTACGCGTGAAATTGTTGACGACAACTCTGAAGACATTTGGGATACGGATAAAATCCCGTTGACAGAGGCTAGAAAAATTGAGCCTGATTTTGAAATTGGTGAAGAAGTAGCCGAAGAGGTTAAACTTATCGATTTTGGAAGAAGAGTAGTACAAACAGCTCGTCAAACACTTATTCAAAAAATTAAAGACCTTGAAAAAGAGATGCTTTATGATCTTTATAAAGATCAAGTAGGCGAACTTTTGACAGTAGAAGTTTATCAAATTCTAGGTCGTGAAGTAATTTGTCTTGACATGGATGGCAACGAACTTTCTTTACCGAAGTTTGAGCAAATCCCTAAAGATAGATTCCGTAAAGGAAACAGCATAAGAGCTGTAGTTCATAAAGCCGAACTTAATAATGGAAACCCGAGAGTACTATTATCTAGAACCTCTCCTGTTTTCTTAGAAAGACTTTTTGAACAAGAAATCCCTGAAATTCTTGATGGTTTAATATCCATTAAGAAAATTGTTAGAGAGCCAGGAGACAGAGCTAAAGTAGCTGTAGAGTCTTTTGACGACAGAATTGACCCTGTTGGAGCTTGTGTAGGTATGAAAGGTAGTAGAATTCACAGCATTGTGCGTGAACTTGAAAATGAGAACATTGATGTGATTCAATGGACTGATAATACTCACCTTTTCATCTCTAGAGCACTTAGCCCAGCTAAGATAAGTTCTGTACAGATAGATGAGAATGGAGAAAGAGCTTCCGTATTCCTTAAGCCAGACCAAGTGTCTTTGGCTATTGGTAGAGGTGGCTTGAATATCAAATTAGCTAGCCGCCTTATAGGCATGGAGCTAGATGTATTCCGAGATGTGGAGCAAGACTTCATCGAAGAAGATGTGGACTTAACGGAGTTTTCTGATGAAATTGAAGCTTGGGTATTAAAAGAGCTTCATGGTATCGGATTAGATACTGCAAAATCAGTATTGGCTCTTAATAAAGAGGAATTGGTAAGAAGAACCGAACTTGAGGAAAGTACAGTAGTTGAGGTATTAGCTATTTTAGCAAGCGAATTTGAATAAAAACGCTGTATCTTTACGAATCCTCAAAACAAAAAAAAGCGTTAAAACAGATTTATGGCAGAAAATAAAGTGATGCGATTGAGCCAAGTGGCAAGGAAATTAAACGTGAGTTTATCTCATGTGGTGGAAGCACTTGCCTCAGAAGGTCACAACGTAGGAACTAATCCAAACGCCAAATTAAGCTCAGACTTACTTGCAATACTGCAAGATAAATATCAGTCTAAAGTCTTAATTGGCGACAATAAGCCAAAAGCCGAAGAAACTAAGCCTGAAAATCAGGATTCTGAAATACTTTATTTTAGAGAGGAGCCTAAAGCCAAGGAGGAACCAGAAATTGAGAAGGTCAAATTTGAGACCAAGCTTGATGGACCTAAAGTTTTAGGTAAAATTGATTTAGATGCTAAATCTAAGCCTATAAAGCAGGAAGCCCCAGCTCCAGAGCCTACCCCAAAACCTGAGGTTAAGCCAGAGCCTATTCCAGAACCTAAACCTGAGCCTGTAGTACCCCCAAAACCTGAGGTTACTCCAGAACCAGTAATAACTACTAAACCAGAGCCTGAGGTAAAACCAAAGCCAGTAGTAAAGGAAAAGCCTGTAGAAAAGCCAGCTCCAGTGGCACCACCAGTAGTAGAAAAGAAAGCTCCTGAACCAAAAGCTGAAGAAACTCCAAAAGAGACGCCAAAGAAAGAGGTAGCTCCAGAAGTTAAGAAACCTGAGGCAAAGAAGCCTGAAGTTAAAACAACTGAAGTACCTACTCCTAAAGCAGAAGTTAAGGAAGAGCCAGCTAAACCAGCAGACAATGGTGTTATAAAAGCCAAAGGTGATAAACTTGCGGGACTTAAAGTTCTTGGAAAAATAGAACTTCCTGTAGAGAAGAAGCCCGAGTCTAGTGGAGACCGTAAGAAAAGAAAACGTAAGCATGTTAGCCGAATGGGCAAGCTTACCGGTATTACTGATCAGCAATTCTTCAAAAAGAAAGAAAGCGAAGGTCAAGATAAGAAAACGGGACCAGGAACTGGCGGACCAAACAGACCATCTAACGACCGTAATGCTAATAAGAAAAGAGGCGGCGGAAGAAAAGAAGCTCCAAAAGAAGTTGATGTTAAAGATAGCATTAAGCAAACACTTGCTAGAATGCAATCTAGAGGTGGACAAGATTTTGGTGCCAAACAAAGAAGAGAAAAACGTAAGAGTAGAGCAGAGAGAGCCGAACTGGATGAGGCTATCGAACAACACGAAAGCACATACCTAAAAGTAACTGAATTTATTTCAGCTTCTGAATTAGCATCACTGATGGACGTATCTGTCAATGAAGTTATAGGTACTTGTATGGAAATGGGAATGTTTGTTTCTATTAACCAGCGTCTTGATGCCGAATCTATTCAGATGATTGCTTTAGAGTACGACTTTGAAGTAGAATTCATTTCTGCCGAAGAAGAGATTCATGCTGAAAACCTTGATGTAGTAGATGCTCCAGAAGATTTAAAACCTAGAGCACCAATTGTTACAATCATGGGTCACGTAGACCATGGTAAAACATCTTTACTAGATTATATCAGAACTACCAAAGTAGCTACTGGTGAAGCTGGAGGAATTACGCAGCATATTGGAGCTTATAATGTAGAGGTTCAAAGTGGTGAGAATAAAGGGAAGTCATTAACTTTCTTAGACACTCCTGGTCACGAGGCCTTTACTGCCATGAGAGCAAGGGGTGCCAAAGTAACCGATGTGGTTATTATTGTAATCTCTGCGGATGACTCTGTCATGCCTCAAACTAGAGAAGCTATTAACCATGCTCAGAATGCTGGAGTACCTATCGTTTTTGCATTAAACAAAATTGATAAGCCTGGTGCTGAACCTGATAAAATCAGACAAGACCTTTCTAAAGAAAATATTCTGTTGGAGTCTTGGGGTGGTAAATATCAAGAGCAAGAAATTTCTGCCAAAACTGGTCAAGGAATTGAAGAACTACTTGACAAAGTACTACTAGAATCTGAATTATTAGAACTTAAAGCTAATCCAGATAGACAAGCTAACGGAACCGTTATTGAAGCAACGCTTGATAAAGGTAGAGGTTATGTAGCTACTATTTTGGTAGAAGCTGGAACCTTGGCTGTTGGTGATATCATCTTAGCCGGTCAGTACTTTGGACGTGTTAGAGCCATGATTGACGACTTAGGCGGAAGAATCCAGAAAGCTGGACCTTCTACACCAGTTCAGATACTTGGTTTACCAGGTGCTCCTCAAGCAGGTGATAAGTTCAACGTGATGGAGACTGATAGAGAAGCGAGAGAAATTGCAAACAAACGTGAGCAAATCATTCGTGAGCAAAGTATCAGAGCCAAAAGACATATTACACTGGATGAAATCGGTAGACGTAAGGCTATCGGTTCCTTCAAAGAACTTAACGTTATTGTTAAAGGTGACGTGGATGGTTCTGTAGAAGCACTTTCTGATTCCTTATTGAAACTTTCTACTGAAGAGGTTCAGGTGAAGATTATTCACAAGGGTGTTGGTCAAATTTCTGAGTCTGATGTACTTCTTGCAAGTGCTGCAGATGCAATCATCCTAGGTTTCCAAGTGAGACCTTCAGGAAATGCCAGAAGAATAGCTGATACTGAGGAAATTGAAATCAGACTTTACTCTGTAATTTATGCAGCTATTGACGAGATAAAAGATGCCATGGAAGGCTTACTTGCTCCTACCGAGGAAGAAGTTATTACAGGTACAATAGAGGTAAGAGAAATCTTCAAAATCTCTAAAGTAGGTACTATTGCCGGTAGTTTTGTAACTGACGGTTATGTCAAACGAGCTAATAATGTTCGAATAGTTAGAGATGGTATTGTACTACATGATGGCGACATTGACCAATTGAAACGTTTCAAAGACGATGTTTCTGAAGTCAAAAAAGGTTACGAATGTGGTATCAAAATCAATAAATTTAATGACCTCCAAATTGGTGACATCATTGAATCTTATGAAACTCGTGAGATAAAAAGAACACTGAAATAAAAAGAATAGAGCTATGAATTTCATAGCTCTATTTTAATAAATTATACTTTCAATATATTCTGAAAATATAATATTATTAATAACTTGTAAAAATGCGTTTTTTGGGGTTATTTTGCTACAAGTTAAAGTGCTATGCTAATAATCAATTCTGAAGCGGAAGCTTATTGTACATCAATAAGTGACCCTGAACCTCCGATTTTAAAAGAAATCAGGAGAGATACCAACGCCAATGTCTTACAGCCAAGAATGCTGTCAGGACATTTTCAAGGTAGGTTATTATCTGTACTTTCATATTTAGTTTCACCTAAGCGAGTGCTTGAAATAGGCACTTATACAGGTTATTCAGCCATTTGTTTGGCAGAAGGCTTGGCAGAAGGTGGAAAGCTTATTACAATTGATGTTAATGAAGAATTAGAAGAAAGAATAAACGACAATATTTCAAAGGCTGGTTTTCAAGATAAGATTGAGCACATTGTTGGTGACGCATTAGAACTTATCCCAAAATTTGAAAACGGTTTTGACCTTGTCTTCATTGATGCCAATAAAAGAAACTATGAACATTATTTTGACCTAGTAATTGATAAAGTAAACCCTAACGGCTTAATAATTTCTGACAATGTTCTTTGGGACGGAAAAGTTTATAACGAAAACTCAAAAGACCTTACCACCAAAGCTCTCAGAAAATATAATTTAAAGCTTAAAGAAGATAAAAGAATACAAAAAGTGCTATTACCACTAAGGGACGGCCTGATGGTGGCAAGAAAAATTTCCTAATATGAAAAACATTATACTCCTATTCGTTGCTCTTGTGAGTTTGCCAACCTTGGCACAAGTTGATTACAGCATTCCCGAAACTCCAAAAAAAATTGAGTTCGCCAATGTCATCGTCAATCTTGACATTGAAACCCAAAAGAAAGTAGGTAACTATGTAACCTCACTTCTTACTCCCCAAAACTCTTATTTAGATAATAAGCTGGAGCTTATGCAATGGTATTTTCCATACATAGAAGAAATTCTTGATGAAGAGAATGTACCTGACGATTTAAAATACCTTGCGGTTCAAGAAAGTGCTCTAAAACCTGATGCTCTTTCTTCTTCGGCGGCAGTAGGCTTCTGGCAGTTTAAAGAAGCAACTGGTACAGAATTAGGTTTAGTGATCAATAATAACATTGACGAGCGTAAGTATCTTTTTGCGAGTACAAAAGCAGCTGCTAACTATTTCAAAAAGAATAACCTGATTTTCAAAAACTGGATTTCTTGTATCTATGCCTATAATCAAGGCCCTACAGGAGCTACAAAGGCTATTCCAGATAACTGGTCTTACGCCAGTGAAGTAGACTTTACTAAAGACACTCCTGAGTACTTACTAAAAGCATTAGCTCATAGAATTGCTTTTGAACACCGCCTAAACAGGTTAAAAGCATCTCCTAGGAAACTAGTAGTTTACCCTACTCGCTCTAAGTCATTAGCTCAAATAGCAGTAGAGCTTAGTGTAGATTTAAGCGAACTGCGTACCTATAATGCTTGGTTAAATTCAGCTTCAACACCTGAAGGCGTTGAATACAAGGTATTAATACCTATCAATACAGCTAGAGAGCAAGAAATATTAGACCTGATTTCTAATAGAAAAGAAACTATAGCTTCAAGACAAAACTTCCCCGCTTTAGTTAAGAAAACCTTGGTAACTACTTCAGATGATCAGCCAATTTTGTACGACATAAACGGAAGAGTTGGAATACTTGCAGAACCTGGAGATGAAGCCTCTCAACTTTCTAGTAAAGCTGGTTTTCCTTTGAATACCTTCTTGAAGCTAAATGACCTTGACGATAAACACATAGTAAAAACTGGACGAGTATATTATTTGGAAAAGAAAGGGAACAAAGCACCTGTGGAATTTCATACAGCTAGAAAAGGGGAAACCTTCTGGGATATTTCTCAAATGTATGGCATGAAACTAAAAAAGTTGCTCAAGTATAACCGTTTAAAGTCACCCGAAACTATTCAGCCAGGAAGAGTCATTTGGTTACAAAAGAAACGTCCTAAGAATGAACCAATTGAAATTATAGAAGAAGTTCTTTCTGAAGAAGATGAATATCCTACTATACCTGTAGAAACTAGATATGAAAGAGAAGATGTGGTATCTACAGACCCTGACGCACCAGAGGACAATATTCTTAACAATTCATCAAGAACAAACAGTGGTGTAATAAAACTAAGCTCTGAAGATAAAGAGGAAGTAGAAAAACCAGTGGTTAAAAAAATTGAGCCAAAACCTGAGCCAGTTAAACCTAGAGTAATAGAAACAAAACCTGAGCCTGTTAGAACAAGACCTACTCCTACTAAACCGATAGAAGAACCTACTTATAGCGAAGGCAGAACACATTTAGTAAGACAAGGTGAAACGTTATACTCTATTTCCAAACAATACGGACTTAGTCTCAGTGAATTAAGACGTCTTAACAATATGTCGTCTGGCGATGTCCTTAAGTATGGAGAAGAGTTAATAGTTAACCGTAACGGGTCGAGTTCAGTGGCTAGTTCATCTAGAGGAGGGGTAGTTTACCATAATGTAGAAAAAGGAGAAACCCTTTATTCATTGTCAAAGATGTATAATACTACTGTTGGAAACATTCAAAACTGGAATGATATAAGAGGCACAAATATTTCAATTGGCGAAAGATTGATTGTTTCTCAAGATGGGGCAAACACCAATAATTATGTTTCAGAAAACCCTAGTACGCATACTGTAAGCAAAGGCGAAACATTGTATAGTATTTCAAAACGTTACAACATTTCGCTTTCAAACTTAAAATCAATAAATAATATTAACAGCAATATTATAGAAATTGGGCAAGTGTTACGTATTAAATAACGTATTTGGCACATGGCTCAATTTGACACACCTGACTGGAATTTTTACGATATGATATTAATAGACGACACCTGTATTAGCGAAGACATCAAGGATAAACAATTTGTTTGTAACCTTGAAAAATGCAAAGGAGCATGCTGTGTAGAAGGTGATTTAGGTGCCCCTTTGGAAGAATCTGAACTTCCTGTACTAATTGAGCTTTATGAGAAAATAAAGCCTTACCTATCTCCAGAAGGCATTAAGGCTATAGAAGAGCAAGGTGTTTATGTAGAAGACGAAGAAGGTGACTACAGTACCACGACGATTGGCGACAGGGAATGTGCTTATGCTGTTTATGAAAAAAATGGTATGCTAAAGTGTGGTATAGAACAAGCTTATAACGATAAAGCCATTGACTTCCTAAAACCTATCTCATGCCACCTTTATCCTATCAGAATAACAAAGTATGAGGAGTTTCATGCCCTAAATTATGATCAGTGGAGTATTTGCTCTGATGCCTGTGAGTTAGGAGAAAAACTAGGTGTACCGGTTTACAAATTCCTTAAAGAACCTTTAGAAAGGGCTTATGGAGAAGAATGGTATAAAAAACTAACAACGGAAATTGAAGGAGAATAAATTTGAAGAAATTTATGAAGTAGTTAAACTCATCCCACCTGGAAGAGTAAGTTCTTATGGTGCCATAGCCGAATATCTAGGTTCAAAAAGAGGGGCCAGACTAGTAGGTTGGGCTATGAATGCTTTAAATAATAGAGCCGATGTTCCTGCCCATAGAGTGCTGAACAGAAATGGGGTTCTTTCTGGAAAAAATGCCTTCCCCCATCCATCTATGATGCAAGAAAAGCTAGAGGCTGAAAACCTTGTGGTAATTGATGATAAAGTTCAGAATTTAGCACAGTATTTTTGGAATCCAAACACCGAACTTCTGTAAAATCTACAATTTTTCGGCTTAGCTCAAGACTTTCGAATTAAGAATATTAATTTTTATTTATAAAAATTATAAAATCAACGTCGGTTATTGTAACTTTATACCAAATTTAATTTTGATATAAAAAACATGGCAACTGGAAAATTAGACGTCATCGACCACAAGTTATTAGAGATTTTACAACGCAACGGTAAAATCACAAATGCACAACTCTCTAAAGATGTAGGATTATCTCCTGCTCCAACTTTAGAACGAGTAAAAAAACTAGAACAATCGGGAATAATAGAAAGCTATCACGCTCAAGTTAACCGCCAAAAAGTAGGTTTAGGTGTTATAACTTTTGTACAAGTAACCCTGAAAGGACATCAAAAAACTATCATTGACGCTTTTGTTAATAAAATAAACAGTGTTCCTGAGATTATTGAATGCCATCACGTGACTGGCTCTTGCGATTTCCTACTAAAGGTTATAGCTCAAGACATAAGTAACTACCAAGAACTCATCATGGATACCATCAATGAGATTGATGTAGTTTCTAGTACACAAACAATGGTTATTCTTCAAACAATAAAGAATAGCAAAGTATTACCGATTCCTTAATTTACGCTTTTTCTTAGCTTCGGTAATTTTCTTTTTCAAAGTCTTAATCCGCTCTTTTGCAGTTTTGTAAGAGGCGGATTTCTTTTGTTTTGTATCAATAATCAATTTATACTTTCTAGCAGCTGTCAAAAAGTCTCCCTCATCCATCGCAAAGTCCCCCAAAGCTAGCTGAGAACCTAAGTAGTAACCTGACTCTTCTGAATCATTACTTTGAGCAAACTCGGTACATTTTTGATAATAAAACTTAGCTGCCCCTATGTCTTTATTATAGTTTTGATTTACATAACCTAAAATATATGCTCCATACCTGCCTTCATTAGCCGTATAGCCATATTTATTAGCCGCTATATTATCAAGGAGCTCTTTTGCATAAGTTTCTGCCTCTCTCATTCTGCCTAACACAAAACTACTTCTAGCCGCGTACCTATGAAAAAATGAATTATTTGGATACAAAGTATGCATTTGATTTGATAGCTCTCTAGCTTTGGAGTGCTGCCCTTCCATGGCATAAATTTGAACCAAAAAATAACGAGCCTCCATTCTCGTATAAAAAGCATTACGGCTCACATTCTCTAGTTGAGTTATCCCTAAATCTTTATCGCCTTTTTTAAAAAAGGTCAAAAGCGGTTTTAATGATTTATAGTTTTCACTAATCCATTTAGAATAAAAATTATACAAACCATCACCAAAAATAAGTTCTGGATTTATAGAATCATCTCCCCTACTCAATTCTAGATATTTTAGAGACTGCTTACCGGCCCAAGCTGCCCTTACCCAGTTTTCTCTTTCCGCATATAACCTTCCTTTAAAAGCGTAAGATGCCGCTAAAAAGAAGGCAGCCTCATTATTCCCCTTGTCTTCCTTTAACAAATCATCCGCAAGGTCAATGCTCTTATCCATATAACCATGAATAACATCATCATACTTTTTTACACCAGTGTCTGGCACTAGTCTCCACCAGTAATTAAGACCAACCAAGAAAAAACCTATTGGGTGATGCGGGTATTTGACCAAAAGCCACTTGAACTCTCGCTCCGACTCATAGAAATTAAAATTATACATATAATCTATGGCGGCCGTAGTTTCTATTTGAATAGCCCTATCGGTCAAAAGCCTCGCAGGGCGTTCTTTCTCCTTTTCAAAAACATCATAGATTTGAGCCGAAGCTTGCAAAACAGGTAGACTTAGTAATACTAATAGTCTAAAAAGTATCTTCATAAATTTAGAATCGGTGAATTCTGTTCAAATATCCTCTCATAAGATAGAAATAGCTAATTTTTTCCTTTATTGGATAAATAAATCAATTGGTATTTAATGAGAACGATAAAAGGCAAGCAGTTTGTACCTTTAATTACTAAAGAAGTTTTAGATAAGAAAATAAAAGAACTGGCCTCCCAGTTGGAAAAAGACTTTGCCGGAAAAGACCCACTCTTTGTAGGTGTTTTAAATGGTTCTTTTATGTTTCTTTCAGAGCTCTTTAAAAACATTCAAATGGCTTGTGAGGTGAGCTTTGTCAAAGTTAAATCTTACGAAGAAATGAGTTCTACTGGCCAGGTTAAGGAATTGATAGGCCTTAGTGAAAACATTGAAAACCGCCATGTGGTAATAGTGGAAGACATTATTGACACCGGAAGAACTATGAAAGAAATACTTCCTGCCTTTCACAAACAAAACCCAGCCTCTGTCTCTATTTTAACTTTGCTCCATAAAAAAGCGGCTACCGTGGTTCCACTCAAGATTGACTATGTAGGCTTTGAAGTAGATAATAAGTTTGTGATTGGTTTTGGTTTAGATTTTGACGGCTTAGGTCGCAATATTGACGAAATAATGATTTTGGCAGAATAACTTAATCCAACTCAGCATACCTAAGTATGTCAAAGTTGACACTGTCTCCCACAGTGTAGCTTTCCATTGTAAAACATTTCAAAATTTCAGACTCAATTTTCAATGCTATTTCCTTATAAACTCCTCGTTCTATTACAGCAGCTATTTTAGCTATGTGTTTCCCTGAAGCATCTATTTTAATGGCTTCAGGTCTTATAATTAACCTTCTTTTTTTGGTTTTAATTTCAAACAATTGCGAAACTGCCTCTTGCTTAATCAAATTAAACTCACCTGAAATAGATGCTTCATAAGTGCTATCAGGGTAATTATAGACAGTAAGCGGCTCATTAATCTGGGTTATTTTGCCCTTTTTTAGAATTGCCAGTTGGTCTGCAGTTCCAAAAACATCAGAGATATCATGCGTCACAAAAATGCACGCCATATTCTCTTCAGCTACCAGCTGCTTTACCTCTTCTTTTAAGGTGCTTTTGTTTTTATAATCTAAATTAGAAAAAGGCTCGTCTAATAAAAGCAATGAAGGCTCATCTGCCAATGCTCTTGCAATAGCCGCACGCTGCTGCTCACCCTCTGAAGAATGTCTTGGAAGTTGATGTTCTGCTTTTTTCAAACCAGTCACTTTCAAAAGTTTTTCCACTCGCTCTGCTTTATACTCTTCATTAAAAAAACGAAGTTCGTATTCAATATTTTCTCTTAAAGAGATATTCGGAAAAAGCGGATTATCTTGACGGACAATCTTAATTTTTGGGTGTCCAGCAATTAGCTTTTCAGAAGGTGGAGTTATTCTCTCATCATCTATTAACAACTTACCAGAATCAGGCTCTAGCAAGCCTGCAATAAGCTTTAAGATGGTTGATTTGCCAGAACCACTTTGACCTAGCAATGCTAAAATTTGATGTTTCTTTAATGATAAAGAGACACTATTCACAATTTTTTTATCCTCAATACTGAAATTGAGTTTGTGTACTTCTAGTACTTTTGTCAAATCCTGCGTTAAATTAATTTCGGTAATAATAAGCAATTCCAAATTTGAAGTCTTATGTTTAAACCAAAATCTTAAAAAAAAGAACTACCCTACTCCCTACTATGCTTGAATTATACAGCGAACAAACCAAATGTTTAGTGGCTTTGGATTCTATAATCTTTGGTTTTGATGGCTCTAAACTTAAGCTTTTACTAGTAAAAAGGGGGATTGAAGAGAGTAAAGATGTTTGGTCTCTTATGGGTGGCTGGCTGCAGCCAAAAGAAGGCCTTGACCAAGCAGCGAATAGAATTTTAGAGAACTTAACAGGCTTACAAAACATTTATCTGGAACAGGTCAGTACTTTCGGACTCCCAGATAGAGACCCTGTGGAAAGAACTGTTTCTGTTACATACTTTGCGTTAATTAATGTAGAGGATTATGAACAATTCAGTGCTAATTCTCAAAAAGCAAAGTGGTTTGACTTTGACGACTTACCTGAACTTCTTTTTGACCATGGGCAAATGGTAGAAAATGCCATTCAGAGGTTAAGAAACAAAGCCGCTTTTCATCCTTTAGGTTTTGAACTACTTCCTGAGAAATTTACATTACCTCAACTTCAAGCACTTTACGAAGCTATTTTTGACATGGCTTTTGACAAAAGAAACTTCAGCAGAAAAATACTTTCTAGCGGGCTACTAACTAAGCTAGATGAAAAACAGAAGGGTTTTTCAAAAAAAGGAGCCTACCTATATAAACTGAACTCGCAAACTTCCGAAAAAGCTGCGAGTTCAAATCTTTATTTTGTTCCTAGTATCGACTCCTTACTTTAAGCTTTTAGTCTTTTTAAAGGTCATTGGTATACAAACCTCTGTTGGGCAACTACAATTAGCTTCCGGTACCAATGTCACATAGTCTTGGCTACAGCCATTACTATTAAATAATCTCACTGTGAAGGTTTGACCACCTACTTGGTTTGCCAAGTCTCTAATTACAACCCCATCTGCTGGAATAGCTTGAGGTGTTGGACTCGTTGCTAATCCTTCATCAAATGTAGCTCCTTCAGAAATTTGATATGTAACACCAGCACTTGTTGGTACCACTATCACATGGCCATTATCTAAAGTAGTAGCTCCTAAGCATTCAGCCGGCACTCCAGTTACAATTCCAACTGGGATTTCATTAATTGTAATTAAAACTTCCTCAGTAAATTCACAGCCCGTACTACTAGTGTACGTCACAAAATAGGACCCTGAATCTGCTATGGTAGTAGCATTAAGAACTAAATCTCCCGTACTAACTTCTACTCCTTCAAAAATCCACTTAACTGAATTCATACCTAATGGTCGCAAAGCTATAGAGCCACCTTCACATAAAACGTATTGGCTTTCGAATTGTTCAATAAAAGTACAAACCACATCCTCATCATCCTCGACAGGAATCTCATCTAGGTTTCCTGGAGTAGAATTAGGGTCGAAACCATCTGCATCAGATATTTCTGCAAAGTTTTCATAATTTACTCCGTCAAATAATGATGAGATTTCAGCATTGAAAGTAAATACACTATCTGTTCCTGAAGCCAAATTAAATGCCCCCCAAACTATGGTATCTCCAATCATAACACCACCACTTGAAATACTGTCAATGTTTATCAAGCCATTAGGTAGATAGTCATTCACATAAATATTCGTCACAGTATCAGAACCTGAATTGGAAACAGTAATGGTGTAAGTAACAACCTCTCCTACTTTTGGTTTGGTTGTATTTATTTCCTTAGTCAAATTCAAGTCCATTTGTTGATACATGATAGTTATAACCGCTGTATCTGAAAGTCCAGTACTATTCTCCACCAACTCATAAACTATTGGTGTTGGATGACCATAGAAACTATCTTCTGGAGTGAAGGTTACTTCACCTGTCAAGGTATCATAAACAAACGTTCCTTCGCCTGCTACCACTAGTGAGTCTTGGATGCCTGCTGTTGCTGGGTCTAAGTCTACTGTGATATCTGTCAAGTCAACTATTAAGCTTCCGTCACTCAGGCTATCATTCTCGATGATGTTCAAGGTCACTGTAGTTCCTACTACATTGTCCAAGTCTTCATCATTGACCGCTACTGGTGGCTGTTCGTTGTACGTTATCGTAATCGTTGCTGTGCTATCTAAACCTGTTTGGTTTTCAATTAGCTTGTAATTGATTACTGATGGGTCGGTTGTGAATCCTACTTCTGGTGTGAATGTTACTTCACCTGTCAAGGTATCATAAACAAACGTTCCTTCGCCTGCTACCACTAGTGAGTCTTGGATGCCTGCTGTTGCTGGGTCTAAGTCTACTGTGATATCTGTCAAGTCTACTATTAAGCTTCCGTCACTCAAGCTGTCGTTCTCGATGATGTTCAAGGTCACTGTAGTTCCTACTACATTGTCCAGGTCTTCATCATTGACCGCTACTGGTGGCTCTTCTACATACGTTATCGTAATCGTTGCTGTGCTATCTAAACCTGTTTGGTTTTCAATTAGCGTGTAGTTGATTACTGATGGGTCCGTTGTGAATCCTACTTCTGGAGTAAAGGTTACTTCACCTGTCAATGTATCGTAAACAAACGTTCCTTCTCCTGCTACCACTAGTGAGTCTTGGATGCCCGCTGTTGCTGGGTCAAGGTCTACTGTGATATCGGTCAAGTCTACTATTAAGCTTCCGTCAGATAAGCTATCGTTCTCGATGATGTTCAAGGTCACTGTAGTTCCTACTACATTATCCAAGTCTTCATCATTGACCGCTACTGGTGGTTGCTCATTGTAAGTAATCGTGATTGACGCTGTGCTATCTAAACCTGTTTGGTTTTCAATGAGCGTGTAGTTGATTACCGATGGGTCCGTTGTAAATCCTACTTCTGGAGTGAAGGTTACTTCACCTGTCAATGTATCATAAACAAACGTTCCTTCTCCTGCTACCACTAGTGAGTCTTGGATACCTGCTGTTGCTGGGTCAAGGTCTACTGTGATATCTGTCAAGTCAACTATTAAGCTTCCGTCACTCAGGCTATCATTCTCGATGATGTTCAAGGTCACTGTAGTTCCTACTACATTGTCTAGGTCTTCATCATTGACCGCTACTGGTGGCTGTTCGTTGTACGTTATCGTAATCGTTGCTGTGCTATCTAAACCTGTTTGGTTTTCAATTAGCGTGTAGTTGATTACTGATGGGTCCGTTGTAAATCCTACTTCTGGTATGAAGGTGACTTCACCTGTCAATGTATCATAAACAAACGTTCCTTCTCCTGCTACCACTAGTGAGTCTTGGATACCTGCTGTTGCTGGGTCTAAGTCTACTGTGATATCTGTCAAGTCTACTATTAAGCTTCCGTCAGATAAGCTATCATTCTCGATGATGTTCAAGGTCACTGTAGTTCCTACTACATTATCCAAGTCTTCATCATTGACCGCTACTGGTGGCTCTTCTACATACGTTATCGTAATCGTTGCTGTGCTATCTAAACCTGTTTGGTTTTCAATTAGCGTGTAGTTGATTACCGATGGGTCCGTTGTAAATCCTACTTCTGGAGTGAATGTTACTTCACCCGTCAATGTATCATATACAAACGTTCCTTCTCCTGCTACCACTAGTGAGTCTTGGATGCCCGCTGTTGCTGGGTCAAGGTCTACTGTGATATCTGTTGGTAATGGATTGTTGCCATTTGAAAGGGTATCATTTGAAATGATATCAAGAGTTACCGTTGTACCAACAACATTATCCAAATCTTCATCATCCACAGCAACCACATCTTGTCCGATTTCCAATACTTCATCCGCAGTTGGGTCTATAAGAGTTCCACTTATAGGTGTTCCTGTTGCTGTAGCAGTATTTAAAATATCCACACCCGCTGCAATATCTGCCGAGCTTACGATGTATTCCGAAGTCCAAGTAGCCACTTGTCCAGGAGCCAGTGAATCAACTAATTCATCTAAACCAGTATCTATTCCTGTCGTGCTGTGCAATGTAATCGTTCCTAAAGGATTAGTTCCACTATGAACATCCGTCACGTTAACATCCAGAATTGTAACATTACCTATATTTTCTACGTGATAAGTGTAAGTAATTAACTGACCTTCATATACATCCGTAGTATCATCTGCCACTTTCGTTAGGGAAAGTACTGGATTTGAATTGATTGGCGTTCTCGCTGTATCTGATTTTGGTGTTGGTAACTCATCTGTTGTTACCACAGCATTGTTTATCAAAGCTGCTCCTGAATCGATATCGGCTTGTGTTACCGCATAGCTAATTGTGTACGTCCAAGTTTCTGCCGTATCTAGGATGTTGTTCGTATTGATACTTTCTGCTACCGTTGATAGTGTACCTACTGTTCCGTTTGGAAGCGTATCACTTACTACTACGTTTGTTAAGCTTGTGTTACCGGTATTAGTGATAACTACTTCATAGTCGATATTTCCTGATTTTGTCACCGTTGTTTCTCCACCTACTTGTGTCTTAACAATAGTCAAGCTTGGTGTTTGATTTATTGGCGTTCTAGCGGTATCTGATTCTGGTGTTGGTAACTCATCTGTTGTTACTACAGCATTGTTTATCAAAGCTGCTCCTGCATCAATATCGGCTTGCGTTACGGCATAGCTGAATGTATATGTCCAAGTTTCTGCCGTATCTAAAACATTATTGCTATTAATACTCTCGATTGCTCCTGGTAGGATACCTACAGCACCGTTTGGTAAAGTATCACTTACTACTACGTTTGTTAGACTTGTGTTACCTGTGTTCGTTACAACAATCGTGTAATCGATGTCACCTGGCTTCGTTACAGGATTCTCTCCACCTACTTGCGTCTTAACGATGGTCAAGCTTGGTGTTTGACTCGTTGGCGTTCTCGCTGTATCTGATTCTGGTGTTGGTAACTCATCTGTTGTTACCACAGCATTGTTTATCAAAACTGCTCCTGCATCAATATCGGCTTGCGTTACCGCATAGCTAATCGTGTACGTCCATGTTTCAGTCGTATCTAAGATGTTGTTCGTATTGATACTTTCTGCTACGGTTGATAGGGTGCCTACTGTTCCGTTTGGAAGTGTATCACTTACGACTACGTTTGTTAAGCTTGTGTTACCTGTATTGGTCACCACTACTTCGTAGTCGATATTTCCTGGTTTTGTCACCGTTGTTTCTCCACCTACTTGCGTCTTAACAATGGTCAAGCTTGGCGTTTGACTCGTTGGCGTTCTCGCTGTATCTGATTCTGGTGTTGGTAACTCATCTGTTGTTACTACAGCATTGTTTATCAATGCTGCTCCTGCATCAATATCGGCTTGCGTTACGGCATAGCTAATCGTGTACGTCCATGTTTCAGTCGTATCTAAGATGTTGTTCGTATTGATACTTTCTGCTACCGTTGATAGTGTACCTACTGTTCCGTTTGGAAGCGTATCACTTACTACTACGTTTGTTAAGCTTGTGTTACCTGTATTGGTTACTACTACTTCATAGTCGATATTTCCTGGCTTTGTTACCGTTGTTTCTCCACCTACTTGCGTCTTAACAATGCTCAAGCTTGGCGTTTGACTTATTGGCGTTCTCGCTGTATCTGATGCTGGTGTTGGTAACTCATCTGTTGTTACCACAGCATTGTTTATCAAAGCTGCTCCTGCATCAATATCGGCTTGCGTTACGGCATAGCTGAATGTATATGTCCAAGTTTCTGCCGTATCTAAAACATTATTGCTATTAATACTCTCGATTGCTCCTGGTAGGATACCTACAGCACCGTTTGGTAAAGTATCACTTACTACTACGTTTGTTAGACTCGTGTTACCTGTGTTCGTTACGACAATCGTGTAATCGATGTCACCTGGTTTGGTAACTGGATTCTCTCCACCTACTTGTGTCTTAACGATGGTCAAGCTTGGTGTTTGACTCGTTGGCGTTCTCGCTGTATCTGATTCTGGTGTTGGTAACTCATCTGTTGTTACTACAGCATTATTTATCAATGCTGCTCCAGCATCAATATCGGCTTGCGTTACGGCATAGCTGAATGTATATGTCCAAGTTTCTGCCGTATCTAAAACATTATTGCTATTAATACTCTCGATTGCTCCTGGTAGGATACCTACAGCACCGTTTGGTAAAGTATCACTTACTACTACGTTTGTTAGACTCGTGTTACCTGTGTTTGTTACGACAATCGTGTAATCGATTTCACCTGGTTTTGTAACTGGATTCTCTCCACCTACTTGTGTCTTAACAATCGTTAAGCTTGGTGTTTGACTCGTTGGCGTTCTCGCTGTATCTGATTCTGGTGTTGGCAACTCATCTGTTGTTACCACAGCATTGTTTATCAAAGCTGCTCCTGCATCTATATCGGCTTGCGTTACCGCATAGCTAATCGTGTACGTCCAAGTTTCTGTCGTATCTAGGATGTTGTTCGTATTGATACTTTCTGTTACTGTTGATAATGTGCCTACTGTTCCGTTTGGAAGGGTATCACTTACGACTACGTTTGTCAAGCTTGTGTTACCGGTATTCGTTACAACTACTTCGTAGTCGATATTTCCTGGTTTTGTCACCGTTGTTTCTCCACCTACTTGTGTCTTAACAATAGTCAAGCTTGGTGTTTGATTTATTGGCGTTCTCGCGGTATCTGATTCTGGTGTTGGTAACTCATCTGTTGTTACTACAGCATTGTTTATCAAAGCTGCTCCTGCATCAATATCGGCTTGCGTTACGGCATAGCTGAATGTATATGTCCAAGTTTCTGCCGTATCTAAAACATTATTGCTATTAATACTCTCGATTGCTCCTGGTAGGATACCTACAGCACCGTTTGGTAAAGTATCACTTACTACTACGTTTGTTAGACTTGTGTTACCTGTGTTCGTTACGACAATCGTGTAATCGATGTCACCTGGTTTTGTAACTGGATTCTCTCCACCTACTTGCGTCTTAACGATGGTCAAGCTTGGTGTTTGACTCGTTGGCGTTCTCGCTGTATCTGATGCTGGTGTTGGTAACTCATCTGTTGTTACCACAGCATTGTTTATCAAAGCTGCTCCTGAATCGATATCGGCTTGTGTTACCGCATAGCTAATCGTGTACGTCCATGTTTCAGTCGTATCTAAGATGTTGTTCGTATTGATACTTTCTGCTACGGTTGATAGGGTGCCTACTGTTCCGTTTGGAAGTGTATCACTTACGACTACGTTTGTTAGGCTTGTATTACCAGTGTTCGTCACGACTACTTCGTAGTCGATATTTCCTGGTTTTGTTACCGTTGTTTCTCCACCTACTTGCGTCTTAACAATGGTCAAGCTCGGTGTTTGACTCGTTGGCGTTCTCGCTGTATCTGATTTTGGTGTTGGTAACTCATCTGTTGTTACCACAGCATTGTTTATCAATGCTGCTCCTGCATCAATATCGGCTTGCGTTACCGCATAGCTAATCGTGTACGTCCAAGTTTCTGTCGTATCTAGGATGTTGTTCGTATTGATACTTTCTGTTACTGTTGATAATGTGCCTACTGTTCCGTTTGGAAGGGTATCACTTACGACTACGTTTGTCAAGCTTGTGTTACCGGTATTCGTTACAACTACTTCGTAGTCGATATTTCCTGGTTTTGTCACCGTTGTTTCTCCACCTACTTGTGTCTTAACAATAGTCAAGCTTGGTGTTTGATTTATTGGCGTTCTCGCGGTATCTGATTCTGGTGTTGGTAACTCATCTGTTGTTACTACAGCATTGTTTATCAAAGCTGCTCCTGCATCAATATCGGCTTGCTTTACGGCATAGCTGAATGTATATGTCCAAGTTTCTGCCGTATCTAAAACATTATTGCTATTAATACTCTCGATTGCTCCTGGTAGGATACCTACAGCACCGTTTGGTAAAGTATCACTTACTACTACGTTTGTTAGACTTGTGTTACCTGTGTTCGTTACAACAATCGTGTAATCGATGTCACCTGGCTTCGTTACAGGATTCTCTCCACCTACTTGCGTCTTAACGATGGTCAAGCTTGGTGTTTGACTCGTTGGCGTTCTCGCTGTATCTGATTCTGGTGTTGGTAACTCATCTGTTGTTACCACAGCATTGTTTATCAAAACTGCTCCTGCATCAATATCGGCTTGCGTTACCGCATAGCTAATCGTGTACGTCCATGTTTCAGTCGTATCTAAGATGTTGTTCGTATTGATACTTTCTGCTACGGTTGATAGGGTGCCTACTGTTCCGTTTGGAAGTGTATCACTTACGACTACGTTTGTTAAGCTTGTGTTACCTGTATTGGTCACCACTACTTCGTAGTCGATATTTCCTGGTTTTGTCACCGTTGTTTCTCCACCTACTTGCGTCTTAACAATGGTCAAGCTTGGCGTTTGACTTATTGGCGTCCTCGCGGTATCTGATTCTGGTGTTGGTAACTCATCTGTTGTTACCACAGCATTGTTTATCAAAGCTGCTCCAGCATCAATATCGGCTTGCGTTACGGCATAGCTAATCGTGTACGTCCATGTTTCAGTCGTATCTAAGATGTTGTTCGTATTGATACTTTCTGCTACCGTTGATAGTGTACCTACTGTTCCGTTTGGAAGCGTATCACTTACTACTACGTTTGTTAAGCTTGTGTTACCTGTATTGGTTACTACTACTTCGTAGTCGATATTTCCTGGCTTTGTTACCGTTGTTTCTCCACCTACTTGCGTCTTAACAATGCTCAAGCTTGGCGTTTGACTTATTGGCGTTCTAGCGGTATCTGATTCTGGTGTTGGTAACTCATCTGTTGTTACTACAGCATTGTTTATCAAAGCTGCTCCTGCATCAATATCGGCTTGCGTTACGGCATAGCTGAATGTATATGTCCAAGTTTCTGCCGTATCTAAAACATTATTGCTATTAATACTCTCGATTGCTCCTGGTAGGATACCTACAGCACCGTTTGGTAAAGTATCACTTACTACTACGTTTGTTAGACTTGTGTTACCTGTGTTCGTTACAACAATCGTGTAATCGATGTCACCTGGCTTCGTTACAGGATTCTCTCCACCTACTTGTGTCTTAACGATGGTCAAGCTTGGTGTTTGACTCGTTGGCGTTCTCGCTGTATCTGATTCTGGTGTTGGTAACTCATCTGTTGTTACTACAGCATTATTTATCAATGCTGCTCCAGCATCAATATCGGCTTGCGTTACGGCATAGCTGAATGTATATGTCCAAGTTTCTGCCGTATCTAAAACATTATTGCTATTAATACTCTCGATTGCTCCTGGTAGGATACCTACAGCACCGTTTGGTAAAGTATCACTTACTACTACGTTTGTTAGACTCGTGTTACCTGTGTTTGTTACGACAATCGTGTAATCGATTTCACCTGGTTTTGTAACTGGATTCTCTCCACCTACTTGTGTCTTAACAATGGTCAAGCTTGGTGTTTGACTCGTTGGCGTTCTCGCGGTATCTGATTCTGGTGTTGGTAACTCATCTGTTGTTACCACAGCATTGTTTATCAATGCTGCTCCTGCATCTATATCGGCTTGCGTTACCGCATAGCTAATTGTGTACGTCCAAGTTTCTGTCGTATCTAGGATGTTGTTCGTATTGATACTTTCTGTTACTGTTGATAATGTGCCTACTGTTCCGTTTGGAAGGGTATCACTTACGACTACGTTTGTCAAGCTTGTGTTACCGGTATTCGTTACAACTACTTCGTAGTCGATATTTCCTGGTTTTGTCACCGTTGTTTCTCCACCTACTTGTGTCTTAACAATAGTCAAGCTTGGTGTTTGATTTATTGGCGTTCTCGCGGTATCTGATTCTGGTGTTGGTAACTCATCTGTTGTTACCACAGCATTGTTTATCAAAGCTGCTCCTGCATCAATATCGGCTTGCGTTACCGCATAGCTGAATGTATATGTCCAAGTTTCTGCCGTATCTAAAACATTATTGCTATTAATACTCTCGATTGCTCCTGGTAGGATACCTACAGCACCGTTTGGTAAAGTATCACTTACTACTACGTTTGTTAGACTCGTGTTACCTGTGTTTGTTACGACAATCGTGTAATCGATTTCACCTGGTTTTGTAACTGGATTCTCTCCACCTACTTGTGTCTTAACAATGGTCAAGCTTGGTGTTTGACTCGTTGGCGTTCTCGCGGTATCTGATTCTGGTGTTGGTAACTCATCTGTTGTTACCACAGCATTGTTTATCAATGCTGCTCCTGCATCTATATCGACCTGCGTTACGGCATAGCTAATCGTGTACGTCCATGTCTCTGTCGTATCTAGGATGTTGTTCGTATTGATACTTTCTGTTACTGTTGATAATGTGCCTACTGTTCCGTTTGGAAGGGTATCACTTACGACTACGTTTGTCAAGCTTGTGTTACCTGTATTCGTTACAACTACTTCGTAGTCGATATTTCCTGGTTTGGTCACCGTTGTTTCTCCACCTACTTGTGTCTTAACAATAGTCAAGCTTGGTGTTTGATTTATTGGCGTTCTCGCGGTATCTGATTCTGGTGTTGGTAACTCATCTGTTGTTACCACAGCATTGTTTATCAATGCTGCTCCTGCATCTATATCGGCTTGCGTTACCGCATAGCTAATTGTGTACGTCCAAGTTTCTGTCGTATCTAGGATGTTGTTCGTATTGATACTTTCTGTTACTGTTGATAATGTGCCTACTGTTCCGTTTGGAAGTGTATCACTTACGACTACGTTTGTTAGGCTTGTATTACCAGTGTTCGTCACGACTACTTCGTAGTCGATATTTCCTGGTTTTGTTACCGTTGTTTCTCCACCTACTTGCGTCTTAACAATGGTCAAGCTCGGTGTTTGACTCGTTGGCGTTCTCGCTGTATCTGATTCTGGTGTTGGTAACTCATCTGTTGTTACCACAGCATTGTTTATCAATGCTGCTCCTGCATCAATATCGGCTTGCGTTACCGCATAGCTAATCGTGTACGTCCAAGTTTCTGTCGTATCTAGGATGTTGTTCGTATTGATACTTTCTGTTACTGTTGATAATGTGCCTACTGTTCCGTTTGGAAGGGTATCACTTACGACTACGTTTGTCAAGCTTGTGTTACCGGTATTCGTTACAACTACTTCGTAGTCGATATTTCCTGGTTTTGTCACCGTTGTTTCTCCACCTACTTGTGTCTTAACAATAGTCAAGCTTGGTGTTTGATTTATTGGCGTTCTCGCGGTATCTGATTCTGGTGTTGGTAACTCATCTGTTGTTACTACAGCATTGTTTATCAAAGCTGCTCCTGCATCAATATCGGCTTGCGTTACGGCATAGCTGAATGTATATGTCCAAGTTTCTGCCGTATCTAAAACATTATTGCTATTAATACTCTCGATTGCTCCTGGTAGGATACCTACAGCACCGTTTGGTAAAGTATCACTTACTACTACGTTTGTTAGACTTGTGTTACCTGTGTTCGTTACGACAATCGTGTAATCGATGTCACCTGGTTTTGTAACTGGATTCTCTCCACCTACTTGCGTCTTAACGATGGTCAAGCTTGGTGTTTGACTCGTTGGCGTTCTCGCTGTATCTGATGCTGGTGTTGGTAACTCATCTGTTGTTACCACAGCATTGTTTATCAAAGCTGCTCCTGAATCGATATCGGCTTGTGTTACCGCATAGCTAATCGTGTACGTCCATGTTTCAGTCGTATCTAAGATGTTGTTCGTATTGATACTTTCTGCTACGGTTGATAGGGTGCCTACTGTTCCGTTTGGAAGTGTATCACTTACGACTACGTTTGTTAGGCTTGTATTACCAGTGTTCGTCACGACTACTTCGTAGTCGATATTTCCTGGTTTTGTTACCGTTGTTTCTCCACCTACTTGCGTCTTAACAATGGTCAAGCTCGGTGTTTGACTCGTTGGCGTTCTCGCTGTATCTGATTTTGGTGTTGGTAACTCATCTGTTGTTACCACAGCATTGTTTATCAATGCTGCTCCTGCATCAATATCGGCTTGCGTTACCGCATAGCTAATCGTGTACGTCCAAGTTTCTGTCGTATCTAGGATGTTGTTCGTATTGATACTTTCTGTTACTGTTGATAATGTGCCTACTGTTCCGTTTGGAAGGGTATCACTTACGACTACGTTTGTCAAGCTTGTGTTACCGGTATTCGTTACAACTACTTCGTAGTCGATATTTCCTGGTTTTGTCACCGTTGTTTCTCCACCTACTTGTGTCTTAACAATAGTCAAGCTTGGTGTTTGATTTATTGGCGTTCTCGCTGTATCTGATTCTGGTGTTGGTAACTCATCTGTTGTTACCACAGCATTGTTTATCAAAACTGCTCCTGCATCAATATCGGCTTGCGTTACCGCATAGCTAATCGTGTACGTCCATGTTTCAGTCGTATCTAAGATGTTGTTCGTATTGATACTTTCTGCTACGGTTGATAGGGTGCCTACTGTTCCGTTTGGAAGTGTATCACTTACGACTACGTTTGTTAAGCTTGTGTTACCTGTATTGGTCACCACTACTTCGTAGTCGATATTTCCTGGTTTTGTCACCGTTGTTTCTCCACCTACTTGCGTCTTAACAATGGTCAAGCTTGGCGTTTGACTTATTGGCGTCCTCGCGGTATCTGATTCTGGTGTTGGTAACTCATCTGTTGTTACCACAGCATTGTTTATCAAAGCTGCTCCAGCATCAATATCGGCTTGCGTTACGGCATAGCTAATCGTGTACGTCCATGTTTCAGTCGTATCTAAGATGTTGTTCGTATTGATACTTTCTGCTACCGTTGATAGTGTACCTACTGTTCCGTTTGGAAGCGTATCACTTACTACTACGTTTGTTAAGCTTGTGTTACCTGTATTGGTTACTACTACTTCGTAGTCGATATTTCCTGGTTTTGTTACCGTTGTTTCTCCACCTACTTGCGTCTTAACAATGGTCAAGCTCGGTGTTTGACTCGTTGGCGTTCTCGCTGTATCTGATTCTGGTGTTGGTAACTCATCTGTTGTTACCACAGCATTGTTTATCAATGCTGCTCCTGCATCAATATCGGCTTGCGTTACCGCATAGCTAATCGTGTACGTCCAAGTTTCTGTCGTATCTAGGATGTTGTTCGTATTGATACTTTCTGTTACTGTTGATAATGTGCCTACTGTTCCGTTTGGAAGGGTATCACTTACGACTACGTTTGTCAAGCTTGTGTTACCGGTATTCGTTACAACTACTTCGTAGTCGATATTTCCTGGTTTTGTCACCGTTGTTTCTCCACCTACTTGTGTCTTAACAATAGTCAAGCTTGGTGTTTGATTTATTGGCGTTCTCGCGGTATCTGATTCTGGTGTTGGTAACTCATCTGTTGTTACTACAGCATTGTTTATCAAAGCTGCTCCTGCATCAATATCGGCTTGCGTTACGGCATAGCTGAATGTATATGTCCAAGTTTCTGCCGTATCTAAAACATTATTGCTATTAATACTCTCGATTGCTCCTGGTAGGATACCTACAGCACCGTTTGGTAAAGTATCACTTACTACTACGTTTGTTAGACTTGTGTTACCTGTGTTCGTTACGACAATCGTGTAATCGATGTCACCTGGTTTTGTAACTGGATTCTCTCCACCTACTTGCGTCTTAACGATGGTCAAGCTTGGTGTTTGACTCGTTGGCGTTCTCGCTGTATCTGATGCTGGTGTTGGTAACTCATCTGTTGTTACCACAGCATTGTTTATCAAAGCTGCTCCTGAATCGATATCGGCTTGTGTTACCGCATAGCTAATCGTGTACGTCCATGTTTCAGTCGTATCTAAGATGTTGTTCGTATTGATACTTTCTGCTACGGTTGATAGGGTGCCTACTGTTCCGTTTGGAAGTGTATCACTTACGACTACGTTTGTTAGGCTTGTATTACCAGTGTTCGTCACGACTACTTCGTAGTCGATATTTCCTGGTTTTGTTACCGTTGTTTCTCCACCTACTTGCGTCTTAACAATGGTCAAGCTCGGTGTTTGACTCGTTGGCGTTCTCGCTGTATCTGATTTTGGTGTTGGTAACTCATCTGTTGTTACCACAGCATTGTTTATCAATGCTGCTCCTGCATCAATATCGGCTTGCGTTACCGCATAGCTAATCGTGTACGTCCAAGTTTCTGTCGTATCTAGGATGTTGTTCGTATTGATACTTTCTGTTACTGTTGATAATGTGCCTACTGTTCCGTTTGGAAGGGTATCACTTACGACTACGTTTGTCAAGCTTGTGTTACCGGTATTCGTTACAACTACTTCGTAGTCGATATTTCCTGGTTTTGTCACCGTTGTTTCTCCACCTACTTGTGTCTTAACAATAGTCAAGCTTGGTGTTTGATTTATTGGCGTTCTCGCTGTATCTGATTCTGGTGTTGGTAACTCATCTGTTGTTACCACAGCATTGTTTATCAAAACTGCTCCTGCATCAATATCGGCTTGCGTTACCGCATAGCTAATCGTGTACGTCCATGTTTCAGTCGTATCTAAGATGTTGTTCGTATTGATACTTTCTGCTACGGTTGATAGGGTGCCTACTGTTCCGTTTGGAAGTGTATCACTTACGACTACGTTTGTTAAGCTTGTGTTACCTGTATTGGTCACCACTACTTCGTAGTCGATATTTCCTGGTTTTGTCACCGTTGTTTCTCCACCTACTTGCGTCTTAACAATGGTCAAGCTTGGCGTTTGACTTATTGGCGTCCTCGCGGTATCTGATTCTGGTGTTGGTAACTCATCTGTTGTTACCACAGCATTGTTTATCAAAGCTGCTCCAGCATCAATATCGGCTTGCGTTACGGCATAGCTAATCGTGTACGTCCATGTTTCAGTCGTATCTAAGATGTTGTTCGTATTGATACTTTCTGCTACCGTTGATAGTGTACCTACTGTTCCGTTTGGAAGCGTATCACTTACTACTACGTTTGTTAAGCTTGTGTTACCTGTATTGGTTACTACTACTTCGTAGTCGATATTTCCTGGCTTTGTTACCGTTGTTTCTCCACCTACTTGCGTCTTAACAATGCTCAAGCTTGGCGTTTGACTTATTGGCGTTCTAGCGGTATCTGATTCTGGTGTTGGTAACTCATCTGTTGTTACTACAGCATTGTTTATCAAAGCTGCTCCTGCATCAATATCGGCTTGCGTTACGGCATAGCTGAATGTATATGTCCAAGTTTCTGCCGTATCTAAAACATTATTGCTATTAATACTCTCGATTGCTCCTGGTAGGATACCTACAGCACCGTTTGGTAAAGTATCACTTACTACTACGTTTGTTAGACTTGTGTTACCTGTGTTCGTTACAACAATCGTGTAATCGATGTCACCTGGCTTCGTTACAGGATTCTCTCCACCTACTTGTGTCTTAACGATGGTCAAGCTTGGTGTTTGACTCGTTGGCGTTCTCGCTGTATCTGATTCTGGTGTTGGTAACTCATCTGTTGTTACTACAGCATTATTTATCAATGCTGCTCCAGCATCAATATCGGCTTGCGTTACGGCATAGCTGAATGTATATGTCCAAGTTTCTGCCGTATCTAAAACATTATTGCTATTAATACTCTCGATTGCTCCTGGTAGGATACCTACAGCACCGTTTGGTAAAGTATCACTTACTACTACGTTTGTTAGACTCGTGTTACCTGTGTTTGTTACGACAATCGTGTAATCGATTTCACCTGGTTTTGTAACTGGATTCTCTCCACCTACTTGTGTCTTAACAATGGTCAAGCTTGGTGTTTGACTCGTTGGCGTTCTCGCGGTATCTGATTCTGGTGTTGGTAACTCATCTGTTGTTACCACAGCATTGTTTATCAATGCTGCTCCTGCATCTATATCGGCTTGCGTTACCGCATAGCTAATTGTGTACGTCCAAGTTTCTGTCGTATCTAGGATGTTGTTCGTATTGATACTTTCTGTTACTGTTGATAATGTGCCTACTGTTCCGTTTGGAAGGGTATCACTTACGACTACGTTTGTCAAGCTTGTGTTACCGGTATTCGTTACAACTACTTCGTAGTCGATATTTCCTGGTTTTGTCACCGTTGTTTCTCCACCTACTTGTGTCTTAACAATAGTCAAGCTTGGTGTTTGATTTATTGGCGTTCTCGCGGTATCTGATTCTGGTGTTGGTAACTCATCTGTTGTTACCACAGCATTGTTTATCAAAGCTGCTCCTGCATCAATATCGGCTTGCGTTACCGCATAGCTGAATGTATATGTCCAAGTTTCTGCCGTATCTAAAACATTATTGCTATTAATACTCTCGATTGCTCCTGGTAGGATACCTACAGCACCGTTTGGTAAAGTATCACTTACTACTACGTTTGTTAGACTCGTGTTACCTGTGTTTGTTACGACAATCGTGTAATCGATTTCACCTGGTTTTGTAACTGGATTCTCTCCACCTACTTGTGTCTTAACAATGGTCAAGCTTGGTGTTTGACTCGTTGGCGTTCTCGCGGTATCTGATTCTGGTGTTGGTAACTCATCTGTTGTTACCACAGCATTGTTTATCAATGCTGCTCCTGCATCTATATCGACCTGCGTTACGGCATAGCTAATCGTGTACGTCCATGTCTCTGTCGTATCTAGGATGTTGTTCGTATTGATACTTTCTGTTACTGTTGATAATGTGCCTACTGTTCCGTTTGGAAGGGTATCACTTACGACTACGTTTGTCAAGCTTGTGTTACCGGTATTCGTTACAACTACTTCGTAGTCGATATTTCCTGGTTTTGTCACCGTTGTTTCTCCACCTACTTGTGTCTTAACAATAGTCAAGCTTGGTGTTTGATTTATTGGCGTTCTCGCGGTATCTGATTCTGGTGTTGGTAACTCATCTGTTGTTACCACAGCATTGTTTATCAAAGCTGCTCCTGCATCAATATCGGCTTGCGTTACCGCATAGCTGAATGTATATGTCCAAGTTTCTGCCGTATCTAAAACATTATTGCTATTAATACTCTCGATTGCTCCTGGTAGGATACCTACAGCACCGTTTGGTAAAGTATCACTTACTACTACGTTTGTTAGACTCGTGTTACCTGTGTTTGTTACGACAATCGTGTAATCGATTTCACCTGGTTTTGTAACTGGATTCTCTCCACCTACTTGTGTCTTAACAATGGTCAAGCTTGGTGTTTGACTCGTTGGCGTTCTCGCGGTATCTGATTCTGGTGTTGGTAACTCATCTGTTGTTACCACAGCATTGTTTATCAATGCTGCTCCTGCATCTATATCGACCTGCGTTACGGCATAGCTAATCGTGTACGTCCATGTCTCTGTCGTATCTAGGATGTTGTTCGTATTGATACTTTCTGTTACTGTTGATAATGTGCCTACTGTTCCGTTTGGAAGGGTATCACTTACGACTACGTTTGTCAAGCTTGTGTTACCTGTATTCGTTACAACTACTTCGTAGTCGATATTTCCTGGTTTGGTCACCGTTGTTTCTCCACCTACTTGTGTCTTAACAATAGTCAAGCTTGGTGTTTGATTTATTGGCGTTCTCGCGGTATCTGATTCTGGTGTTGGTAACTCATCTGTTGTTACCACAGCATTGTTTATCAATGCTGCTCCTGCATCTATATCGGCTTGCGTTACCGCATAGCTAATTGTGTACGTCCAAGTTTCTGTCGTATCTAGGATGTTGTTCGTATTGATACTTTCTGTTACTGTTGATAATGTGCCTACTGTTCCGTTTGGAAGTGTATCACTTACGACTACGTTTGTTAGGCTTGTATTACCAGTGTTCGTCACGACTACTTCGTAGTCGATATTTCCTGGTTTTGTTACCGTTGTTTCTCCACCTACTTGCGTCTTAACAATGGTCAAGCTCGGTGTTTGACTCGTTGGCGTTCTCGCTGTATCTGATTTTGGTGTTGGTAACTCATCTGTTGTTACCACAGCATTGTTTATCAATGCTGCTCCTGCATCAATATCGGCTTGCGTTACCGCATAGCTAATCGTGTACGTCCAAGTTTCTGTCGTATCTAGGATGTTGTTCGTATTGATACTTTCTGTTACTGTTGATAATGTGCCTACTGTTCCGTTTGGAAGGGTATCACTTACGACTACGTTTGTCAAGCTTGTGTTACCGGTATTCGTTACAACTACTTCGTAGTCGATATTTCCTGGTTTTGTCACCGTTGTTTCTCCACCTACTTGTGTCTTAACAATAGTCAAGCTTGGTGTTTGATTTATTGGCGTTCTCGCGGTATCTGATTCTGGTGTTGGTAACTCATCTGTTGTTACTACAGCATTGTTTATCAAAGCTGCTCCTGCATCAATATCGGCTTGCGTTACGGCATAGCTGAATGTATATGTCCAAGTTTCTGCCGTATCTAAAACATTATTGCTATTAATACTCTCGATTGCTCCTGGTAGGATACCTACAGCACCGTTTGGTAAAGTATCACTTACTACTACGTTTGTTAGACTTGTGTTACCTGTGTTCGTTACAACAATCGTGTAATCGATGTCACCTGGCTTCGTTACAGGATTCTCTCCACCTACTTGTGTCTTAACGATGGTCAAGCTTGGTGTTTGACTCGTTGGCGTTCTCGCTGTATCTGATTCTGGTGTTGGTAACTCATCTGTTGTTACTACAGCATTATTTATCAATGCTGCTCCAGCATCAATATCGGCTTGCGTTACGGCATAGCTGAATGTATATGTCCAAGTTTCTGCCGTATCTAAAACATTATTGCTATTAATACTCTCGATTGCTCCTGGTAGGATACCTACAGCACCGTTTGGTAAAGTATCACTTACTACTACGTTTGTTAGACTCGTGTTACCTGTGTTTGTTACGACAATCGTGTAATCGATTTCACCTGGTTTTGTAACTGGATTCTCTCCACCTACTTGTGTCTTAACAATGGTCAAGCTTGGTGTTTGACTCGTTGGCGTTCTCGCGGTATCTGATTCTGGTGTTGGTAACTCATCTGTTGTTACCACAGCATTGTTTATCAATGCTGCTCCTGCATCTATATCGGCTTGCGTTACCGCATAGCTAATTGTGTACGTCCAAGTTTCTGTCGTATCTAGGATGTTGTTCGTATTGATACTTTCTGTTACTGTTGATAATGTGCCTACTGTTCCGTTTGGAAGGGTATCACTTACGACTACGTTTGTCAAGCTTGTGTTACCGGTATTCGTTACAACTACTTCGTAGTCGATATTTCCTGGTTTTGTCACCGTTGTTTCTCCACCTACTTGTGTCTTAACAATAGTCAAGCTTGGTGTTTGATTTATTGGCGTTCTCGCGGTATCTGATTCTGGTGTTGGTAACTCATCTGTTGTTACCACAGCATTGTTTATCAAAGCTGCTCCTGCATCAATATCGGCTTGCGTTACCGCATAGCTGAATGTATATGTCCAAGTTTCTGCCGTATCTAAAACATTATTGCTATTAATACTCTCGATTGCTCCTGGTAGGATACCTACAGCACCGTTTGGTAAAGTATCACTTACTACTACGTTTGTTAGACTCGTGTTACCTGTGTTTGTTACGACAATCGTGTAATCGATTTCACCTGGTTTTGTAACTGGATTCTCTCCACCTACTTGTGTCTTAACAATGGTCAAGCTTGGTGTTTGACTCGTTGGCGTTCTCGCTGTATCTGATTTTGGTTCTGGAAGTTCTGTTGTAGTAACAACTGCCTCATTTACCAGCATAAGACCATCGTCAATATCGCCCTGACTAACATTATAGGTTATAGTATACTTGAAGTTTTCCCCAATTTCTAAAACACCGTTATTCAAAAGACTCTCTGTAGGACCAGTCAACAAACCAATAGAACCGTTAGGTAAAGTGTCACTTACTGTAACTCCGGTTAAGTCAATATTTCCCGTATTGACAACTTCAATTTCATAATCAATTGCTCCTGGAGATGAAACAGGATTTTGACCCGCTACCTGACTCTTTTCTATTGTTAAACTAGGACAAGGTGTAAATATCACTTCTCCACTTGCAGTTGTTTCACAACCATTAGCGTCCCTTACTGTAACATTATAAGTACCTGTTGATACGTTCAATAAGTCCTTAGCATCATCAAAGTCACCAGTTCCATCATTATCCCAATCATAAGAATACCCAGATGTTCCGCCTCCAACAGTTAAAATAATATCTCCAATAGTTTCTGTACACCCTAAAGTATAATCCGCAGCAGATGCACTTAAAGCAACTGCTGGCTCTGTAATCGTTACTGTTGTTGTTCCTGTACAGAACTTGCCATCTGTTGCAGTTATCGTATAAGTTCCTGCTGGGGCTGATAAACTTGAACCTGTTACCGTGCCGCCTGTGCTTGTGAAAGTATAAGAAGCATCTCCGCCTGTTGCTGATAATGCTGCACTTCCATCAGCTCCCTTACATAAAGCTGCGGTTGGTGTTGCAGTTGCTTCAACAGCAGTCGCTTCGTCTATCGTTACACTCGTCGTGGCGGTACATCCATTCCCATCGGTAACTGTTACAGAATACGTTCCTGCTGATAAACCTGAAAGGTCTTGTGTTGAGGCTGAATTACTCCATGCATATGTATAAGTTCCTGTGCCACCACTTGCAGAAAGGTCTATTGAACCTGTGCTCGCTCCATTACAGGTTACGTCTACTTTGGTGTTGCTTAAAACTATCGCTGTCGCTTCGTCAATCGTAACACTTGTTGTTGCGGTACATCCATTCCCATCAGTCACGGTTACTGAATACGTTCCGGCTGATAAACCTGAAAGGTCTTGTGTTGTTGCTGCGTTATTCCATGCATATGTATAAGTGCCTGTTCCTCCACTTACTGAAAGGTCTATTGAACCAGTGCTCGCTCCATTACAGCTTACGTCTACTTTGGTATTGCTTAAAACTATCGCTGTCGCTTCGTCAATCGTAACACTCGTCGTTGCGGTACATCCATTACCATCGGTAACGGTTACTGAATAAGTGCCGGCTGATAAACCTGAAAGGTCTTGTGTTGTTGCTGCGTTATTCCATGCATATGTATAAGTGCCTGTTCCTCCACTTACTGAAAGGTCTATTGAACCAGTGCTCGCTCCATTACAGCTTACGTCTACTTTGGTATTGCTTAAAACTATCGCTGTCGCTTCGTCAATCGTAACACTCGTCGTTGCGGTACATCCATTACCATCGGTAACAGTTACAGAATACGTTCCTGCTGATAAGCCTGAAAGATCTTGTGTTGTTGCTGCATTATTCCATGCATACGTATAAGTGCCTGTTCCACCACTTACTGAAAGGTCTATTGAACCAGTACTGGCTCCATTACAGCTTACGTCTACTTTGGTATTGCTTAAAACTATCGCTGTCGCTTCGTCAATCGTAACACTCGTCGTTGCGGTACATCCATTACCATCGGTAACAGTTACAGAATACGTTCCTGCTGATAAGCCTGAAAGATCTTGTGTTGTTACTGCGTTATTCCATGCATATGTATAAGTGCCTGTTCCTCCACTTACTGAAAGGTCTATTGAACCAGTGCTCGCTCCATTACAGCTTACGTCTACTTTGGTATTGCTTAAAACTATCGCTGTCGCTTCGTCAATCGTAACACTCGTCGTTGCGGTACATCCATTACCATCGGTAACGGTTACTGAATAAGTGCCGGCTGATAAACCTGAAAGGTCTTGTGTTGTTGCTGCGTTATTCCATGCATATGTATAAGTGCCTGTTCCTCCACTTACTGAAAGGTCTATTGAACCAGTGCTCGCTCCATTACAGCTTACGTCTACTTTGGTATTGCTTAAAACTATCGCTGTCGCTTCGTCAATCGTAACACTCGTCGTTGCGGTACATCCATTACCATCGGTAACGGTTACTGAATAAGTGCCGGCTGATAAACCTGAAAGGTCTTGTGTTGTTGCTGCGTTATTCCATGCATATGTATAAGTGCCTGTTCCTCCACTTACTGAAAGGTCTATTGAACCAGTGCTCGCTCCATTACAGCTTACGTCTACTTTGGTATTGCTTAAAACTATCGCTGTCGCTTCGTCAATCGTAACACTCGTCGTTGCGGTACATCCATTCCCATCGGTAACAGTTACAGAATACGTTCCTGCTGATAAGCCTGAAAGATCTTGTGTTGTTGCTGCATTATTCCATGCATACGTATAAGTGCCTGTTCCACCACTTGCTGAAAGGTCTATTGAACCAGTACTGGCTCCATTACAGCTTACGTCTACTTTGGTATTGCTTAAAACTATCGCTGTCGCTTCGTCAATCGTAACACCCGTCGTGGCGGTACATCCATTACCATCAGTTACTGTTACAGAATACGTTCCAGCTGATAAGCCTGAAAGGTCTTGTGTTGTTGCTGCGTTATTCCATGCATATGTATAAGTGCCTGTTCCTCCACTTACTGAAAGGTCTATTGAACCAGTGCTCGCTCCATTACAGCTTACGTCTACTTTGGTATTGCTTAAAACTATCGCTGTCGCTTCGTCAATCGTAACACTCGTCGTTGCGGTACATCCATTACCATCGGTAACAGTTACAGAATACGTTCCTGCTGATAAGCCTGAAAGATCTTGTGTTGTTGCTGCATTATTCCATGCATACGTATAAGTGCCTGTTCCACCACTTACTGAAAGGTCTATTGAACCAGTACTGGCTCCATTACAGCTTACGTCTACTTTGGTATTGCTTAAAACTATCGCTGTCGCTTCGTCAATCGTAACACTCGTCGTTGCGGTACATCCATTACCATCGGTAACAGTTACAGAATACGTTCCTGCTGATAAGCCTGAAAGATCTTGTGTTGTTACTGCGTTATTCCATGCATATGTATAAGTGCCTGTTCCTCCACTTACTGAAAGGTCTATTGAACCAGTGCTCGCTCCATTACAGCTTACGTCTACTTTGGTATTGCTTAAAACTATCGCTGTCGCTTCGTCAATCGTAACACTCGTCGTTGCGGTACATCCATTACCATCGGTAACGGTTACTGAATAAGTGCCGGCTGATAAACCTGAAAGGTCTTGTGTTGTTGCTGCGTTATTCCATGCATATGTATAAGTGCCTGTTCCTCCACTTACTGAAAGGTCTATTGAACCAGTACTGGCTCCATTACAGCTTACGTCTACTTTGGTATTGCTTAAAACTATCGCTGTCGCTTCGTCAATCGTAACACTCGTCGTTGCGGTACATCCATTACCATCGGTAACGGTTACTGAATAAGTGCCGGCTGATAAACCTGAAAGGTCTTGTGTTGTTGCTGCGTTATTCCATGCATATGTATAAGTGCCTGTTCCTCCACTTACTGAAAGGTCTATTGAACCAGTGCTCGCTCCATTACAGCTTACGTCTACTTTGGTATTGCTTAAAACTATCGCTGTCGCTTCGTCAATCGTAACACTCGTCGTTGCGGTACATCCATTACCATCGGTAACGGTTACTGAATAAGTGCCGGCTGATAAACCTGAAAGGTCTTGTGTTGTTGCTGCGTTATTCCATGCATATGTATAAGTGCCTGTTCCTCCACTTACTGAAAGGTCTATTGAACCAGTGCTCGCTCCATTACAGCTTACGTCTACTTTGGTATTGCTTAAAACTATCGCTGTCGCTTCGTCAATCGTAACACTCGTCGTTGCGGTACATCCATTACCATCGGTAACAGTTACAGAATACGTTCCTGCTGATAAGCCTGAAAGATCTTGTGTTGTTGCTGCATTATTCCATGCATACGTATAAGTGCCTGTTCCACCACTTACTGAAAGGTCTATTGAACCAGTACTGGCTCCATTACAGCTTACGTCTACTTTGGTATTGCTTAAAACTATCGCTGTCGCTTCGTCAATCGTAACACTCGTCGTTGCGGTACATCCATTACCATCGGTAACAGTTACAGAATACGTTCCTGCTGATAAGCCTGAAAGATCTTGTGTTGTTACTGCGTTATTCCATGCATATGTATAAGTGCCTGTTCCTCCACTTACTGAAAGGTCTATTGAACCAGTGCTCGCTCCATTACAGCTTACGTCTACTTTGGTATTGCTTAAAACTATCGCTGTCGCTTCGTCAATCGTAACACTCGTCGTTGCGGTACATCCATTACCATCGGTAACGGTTACTGAATAAGTGCCGGCTGATAAACCTGAAAGGTCTTGTGTTGTTGCTGCGTTATTCCATGCATATGTATAAGTGCCTGTTCCTCCACTTACTGAAAGGTCTATTGAACCAGTGCTCGCTCCATTACAGCTTACGTCTACTTTGGTATTGCTTAAAACTATCGCTGTCGCTTCGTCAATCGTAACACTCGTCGTTGCGGTACATCCATTACCATCGGTAACGGTTACTGAATAAGTGCCGGCTGATAAACCTGAAAGGTCTTGTGTTGTTGCTGCGTTATTCCATGCATATGTATAAGTGCCTGTTCCTCCACTTACTGAAAGGTCTATTGAACCAGTGCTCGCTCCATTACAGCTTACGTCTACTTTGGTATTGCTTAAAACTATCGCTGTCGCTTCGTCAATCGTAACACTCGTCGTTGCGGTACATCCATTACCATCGGTAACGGTTACTGAATAAGTGCCGGCTGATAAACCTGAAAGGTCTTGTGTTGTTGCTGCGTTATTCCATGCATATGTATAAGTGCCTGTTCCTCCACTTACTGAAAGGTCTATTGAACCAGTGCTCGCTCCATTACAGCTTACGTCTACTTTGGTATTGCTTAAAACTATCGCTGTCGCTTCGTCAATCGTAACACTCGTCGTTGCGGTACATCCATTACCATCGGTAACGGTTACTGAATAAGTGCCGGCTGATAAACCTGAAAGGTCTTGTGTTGTTGCTGCGTTATTCCATGCATATGTATAAGTGCCTGTTCCTCCACTTACTGAAAGGTCTATTGAACCAGTGCTCGCTCCATTACAGCTTACGTCTACTTTGGTATTGCTTAAAACTATCGCTGTCGCTTCGTCAATCGTAACACTCGTCGTGGCGGTACATCCATTCCCATCGGTAACAGTTACAGAATACGTTCCTGCTGATAAGCCTGAAAGATCTTGTGTTGTTGCTGCATTATTCCATGCATACGTATAAGTGCCTGTTCCACCACTTGCTGAAAGGTCTATTGAACCAGTACTGGCTCCATTACAGCTTACGTCTACTTTGGTATTGCTTAAAACTATCGCTGTCGCTTCGTCAATCGTAACACCCGTCGTGGCGGTACATCCATTACCATCAGTTACTGTTACAGAATACGTTCCAGCTGATAAGCCTGAAAGGTCTTGTGTCGTTGCTGAATTTGACCATAAATAAGTGTATGATCCTGTTCCTCCGCTCACTGAAAGGTCTATAGCTCCAGTAGATGCTCCATTGCAAGTAACATCCGTTTTACTATTACTTAAACTGATTGCTGTCGGTTGTGTTATCGTTACACTTGTAGTAGCAGTACAACCATTAGCATCTGTAACTACTACGGAATATGTTCCGGCTGATAGCCCCGTAAGATCTTGACTCGTTTCCGAATTGCTCCAAGAATAAGTATAGGCTTCTGTTCCACCGCTTACGGAAAGGTCAATTGTTCCAGTAGAAGCACCATTGCATGTAACATCTGTTTTACTATTACTTAACGTAATAGTCACTAAGTAACAACACTCTGCACTGTAAGAAGTGGAGTCTCTCGATGTACCAAAACCTTGACCACCATTTGCTATGTTTGGTACACCGTTAGCATCCACACCACCTTTTAGTGTATCGTTCTCTACTTGACCTGCAATAAACCCTCCATCACCTTCAAGAGCATCTGGGCAACCATCATTATCACTATCTGGATCTAAATAATCTGCTATTCCATCAGAATCAAAATCACAAAGTGACTGCGATGCAATGATGTCATCTATAGCAAGGTCGTTCCCACCACCGCCAATAGTATTATTGATAAACACCACTTCAATAGGATCGGAAGTTGTAGAAAGATATGGCGTCGGGTTTTCAAAATATTTCCATGCAGTTACATCCCCTAAAGTTTCTCTGGAAACATCTCCAGTACTAAAAGAATCAACAACAATTCCATTTTGCATCAGGTTAACCGTAATATTAGGTAGAATCCTACCATCATTACCAGGAATATCAATATCAACATTGAGCATCCAAAATGATACGTTTATTGGTGCTCCAGGTGCAAAACCGGTAAGGGTTCTTCTATAAAACTCACCTGAACTAATATCGTTAGCATTAAATATTGCCATTCGGCCCGTTGAAGGAGAGGCACCTCCATTCGTATGATCGCCAATATTTTGCCAAATACTAGGAGCCCAATTAGCAGTATTTTGAATATCATTGAAAACAGTATACCTACCATCTTGTAACGATTGTGGAGCTGCAGAACCATCATCACTACTTGTTGGAGCATTTCCCGTTTCAGATTGATAATAACTATAGTTAGTAAAAGGAGAAATTACACTAGTAGTACCATTGTCAAGACTTTGAACTCCAAAATTTTCAACAAAAAATGTATCTACAATTGGCCCCGAAACACCACAATAGTTATTCTCTAAATAATCCAGAATACCATCATTATCGTCATCATCATCACAAGCATCTGCTATCCCGTCTTGATCTGTATCTGTTGAATTTTCAGAAATGATAACTGCAACTGTGGATGTACACCCATTTCCATCTGTCGCGGTTATTGTATAACTTCCAGCCACTGCAGTTAATGTGTTTCCGCTTACAGTTCCGCCGGAACTTGTAAATGTATATGAACCTTCGCCTCCACTCGCGAATAAACTTACGGTACCTTGAGTTCCAGAACAACTCTCTGCGTTTGATGTTGTGGTAGCACTTGCCACTACTGCCGTTGGTTGGCTTATTGAAGCACTAGTAGTGGTTGTACAGCCATTTGCATCAGTTACTGTAACTGTATAGCCTCCTGCCGTCAGGCCTGATATATTCTTGCTTGTTGCACCATTACTCCATGAATAGGTAAAAGGTGATGGCCCTGTACCAACTGTTAAAGTAACAGACCCATTATTTCCTCCAAAACAAGTTGTCACATTCGTTGTACTTGTAGATAACGTAACAGCGTTAACAGTACCAAAGTTAGCATTCGAAATATCCGAAGTACCAACTACAACTCCCGTAAGAATACCATTAGGTGTACCATCATGTCCTGTACCAGTCCCTAGCTTTTCACCAGTATTGGTATATCCACTTGGTAGAGTTGTGGCTGGAGGAGCACTTCCTAGCGTTCCCGCATTTGTACTTAACCTTAAGGAATAAGTCTTATTATATGGTACAGAAATACTATATGTACCATCAGCTTTAACCTTAGCTACTGCTATTACAGTATTGGTGCTGTTATCAACTGCATTGATATAAAGAGACCCGGCTATGTTTGTAGCGTTTCCGCCGTCAACCTGATTATCATTTAATCCATCACAATCATTAAAAACACTACCACTAATAATAGGCACTACTGGACTTGTGATAGATTCTATATTAGATACTCGAATAGCTTGTTGAGCTGGGTTAGATTCATTCGGCCCCGCTATATAATCTAAAGTAAATGTCTTAACGGCTTGACTTGTAGAAACAGTTACTCTTCCAAGAGCATTATCAGGATCAATATTATAATTCTGACCAGAAGCCCATGCTGATGTAGCAGTTTGACCAGAAATTGACACTAAACCCGATTGACCTAAAACTAAATTAACGGGCACATTGCTACCACTAGCACTTGTAGCCGAAACCGTTACTCTATCCTGGAAAGAAGACGACTGGCCTGGGGGGTTTGCGTTATCGGCTGCATCAATATCTGAAATCTGAAAATCAGAAAGGATAACTGGATAATCAAAAGTAAAAAGCATCCTTACCGCATTTCCAGCAGAATAGGCTGCATTATTACCACTATTACAATTGCCAGTAGCACAACCACCATCAAAATTATCCATGTAGAGCGTAAAGAAAGGCTGACCATAAGCTCCATTTGTTCCAGAACGCATTCTGTCGTAAACATTTCCATTTATTTCAGAAAGTTGAAGCGTGAATGGAACCCTTAATACAGAACCGTCATTTGAACATACCGTTACATAATCTGAAATAGTAGCAGGAGAACCACCTGCCGTACTTGAAGTATTCTGTACTGTTTCAGAACCATAGCCTGCGGTATCCCAGGTTAAAGCATTGTCTCCAATGTTAGAACCTACTGTACACTGAGCACTAAGTTCTAGATTAAAACCTAGGAAAGTAAAAAGTATGGCTACTGCAAAAAGGGACTTAAAGCAGTTAGTTTTTTTAAGCAAAGCAAGCATATAAAAATTTGGCATATCAGTTAAGTATCGGTTCAAATACTATAGATATATAAGGCAATACTTATGCCAAAAATGCCATCTCTGGTAACCGTTAGCCAAACTAGCAAGAAAGCGGACTGAGTTATGAAACAAAAAAAGTGCCTGAAAGCATAGCTAACAGGCACTTTTCGAAATACAAAAGTCTATTTTGTCTATATAAAAAAAATCTTACGTATATCATTAATTAATGATATAACAGGAAAAATAAGAACAAAATAACTACTACTTAGAAACTAACCTAAGTTTCAAATAATCTAGTTTCTCAGGGTCAGAAATTGCATCAATTTTAATAGCATTTACGCCTTTATCTTGAATTAATTTCTTTAAATGAAATGCTCTTTTTATCCCAATTTGGGAGTTACCATTTGAGTCTCCACCCTTAATTTGAATCTGAAACCTTGGATTAGATTTAAATTGAGATACAAGACTATCAATAATAGAATTATTAACATCTGCCAATTCAATTTCACCTTCATTAAAAGAAAGAGATTGAATTTTGACCTCATTATCTACATTTAACTGCCCTCCATCTATCAATTCCTTTAAGGCTAACCAGCCAGCATCTCCTTGAGGCAACTCTTCAGCCAATAATGCTAAACTATCTTGAACGGCCAGAGAATCTTCTTCCATTTCAATTACAGAAGACTCGTTTTGAGTATCAGATCCAAAAAGCTCTTCTCTTGAGTCATAAAGTAAATACCCAAGCAATCCTACCAGCACTACCACTCCGGCTATAAGAAGCGTTTTCTTCGACATTCCATTTGATTCTTCTTCGTACTCATAAGAGTTCACAACTTCCGTTTCCGCCTCTGCTTCAGCAGTTTCATTAGAGTTTGCCTCCATTTCACGTTCCTCTTTCTTTTTAGCGAATTGCATTTTCATACTTCTTAAATCATGCATTCCTAAAGCAGGTATCATCTTCTCGACAAAAGCCTCTGGAGCCCTTTCAAAAAGAGGGTCTCTATGCTCTTTGAGGAAATTCATCAAATCTTCCTTACTTGTGCCTTCTTCTAGCTTTTCCGCTAAAAAACTAATCATCAAAGCATTAACAAAAGAAGAATACTTTGCAGTCTCTTGCTTACTGGTTCCACTATGTGTAGTAACCAAATTTAACAATTGACTTCTAAAAGAAGGAAATATTTGGCTCATATTTCTCTCGCCAATATCTACAAACTCTGTAAGTTTTTTAGTTGAGCTAAAATCCTCTTTCAGATTAAATTCTTTTAAATCCCTGTTGTGAATTTTTTTTATCTGATTAACCAGCATACTGGTGCTCATATCGCTGTTTGCTCGTCTAATTAATCCAGCTAAAAGTGTATAGAAAATCGCATCAATCGCTCCTTTTGTGTCTCCTAAATTCCTTTCACCCAAATTCTTCAAGCTTTCAATCAACTCATTCGTTACGCTTTCATCAAATTTTTGAAACAATGTCATCTTCAATATCCTTTTTGGTACTCAAAATCAAATAATAGATTGCAAAAAAACAAAAAAAAGAGGTATTTGCGGTGAAATAATTTTAATAAATTCAACCTAATAGGAATAAAGTATGGCTGCTAAAGAAAAAGGTAAATTAAGAAGTGAGCAATGGTTTGGTAAAGAAGGCAAAGATGGCTTCATATATCGAAGCTGGATAAAGAACCAGGGCTATCCCGCACACCAATTTAAAGGCAAGCCCGTTATCGGCATTTGTAACACTTGGTCCGAAGCCACACCGTGCAACGGACATTTTAGAGAATTAGCACAATTCATAAAAAATGGAATATATGAAGCCGGCGGATTTCCATTAGAATTCCCTGTAATGTCGCTTGGCGAAACTATAATAAGACCAACAGCCATGCTCTACAGAAACTTGGCCTCCATGACCGTGGAAGAAAGTATTAGAGCAAACCCTTTTGATGCAGTGGTACTTATGACTGGATGTGATAAAACTACGCCTTCTTTGGTAATGGGAGCTGCTAGTGTTGATATTCCATCAATTGTACTTTCTGGTGGACCAATGCTTAATGGAAAGTTTAGAGGAAAAGACTTAGGCTCGGGTACAGACGTATGGAAATTTGATGCTGATGTAAAAGCAGGCAAAATGACTTTGGACGAAATGGAAGAAGCCGAAGCCTGCATGAGTAGAAGTATTGGTCACTGTAATACCATGGGTACAGCCTCTACCATGGCTACTATGGTGGAAGCTCTTGGTTTAACACTGCCTGGCGTTTCTTCCATTCCAGCTGCAGATTCTCGTAAAAAGATGAATGCTCATATGACAGGAATGAGAGCTGTAGAGATGGCAAAAGAAAACCTTAAAATCTCAAAAATACTTACAAAACCTGCCTTCATTAATGCTATAAAGGTAAATTCAGCAGTAGGTGGTTCTACCAATTTTGTTTTGCACTTACTAGCTATTGCAAAAAGAGTGGGCGTGGAACTAAGCCTTGACGATTTTGATACGCATGGTGCTAAAGTTCCATTCTTGCTTAACCTTATGCCTTCAGGAAAATACCTGATGGAAGACTACTACTATGCTGGTGGTATTCAGGTTATCCTGAAAGAACTTGCCGGACACCTTAGTGAAGAAGCTATTACAGTTAACGGAAAAACATTGACCGAAAACTCTAAAAAAGCCAGAAACTGGAATACCGACGTAATAAGACCAATTACTGACCCTATCATTAAAGAAGGTGGAATTACTGTGGTGAAAGGTAATCTTTGCACCGAAGGTGCTGTCATAAAAGTTTCGGCCGCTACCCCATCTTTACTAAAACATAAAGGACGTGCGGTGGTTTTTGAAACCATTGAAGATTACCACGAAAGAATTGATAATCCAGATTTAGATATTGACGAGAACTGTGTTATGGTTCTTAAAAATGTTGGTCCGAAAGGATACCCTGGAATGCCAGAAGTAGGTAACATGGCACTTCCTCAAAAACTAATTAAGAAAGGAGTAAGCGACATGGTTAGGATATCGGATGGTAGAATGAGCGGAACAGCCTATGGCACTGTTTTTCTTCATGCTTCGCCAGAATCTGCTCTTGGAAGCCCACTAGCCCTTGTTGAAAATGGAGATATCATTGAATGTGATGTAGCTGCAAAGAAAATACACCTTCATGTTTCGGATGAAGAATTGGCTGAAAGAAGAAAAAAATGGACGCCAATTGACCTAGAATTTAACAGAGGTTATATCAAACTTTATATTGACACCGTAAACCAAGCCCATGAAGGAGCCGACATGGATTTCCTAATAGGTTCTTCTGGAAGTATAGTAAATAGAGAATCTCACTAGTATTCAAGCGTATATACGTAGCATATACTTGTTTAAATAAAAGAAACAAGCTAATTTTAAGGTAGAACCCCGTATCTCATACCCTAAAAGTAGCTTGTTTCATGAATTTTCGAACCGAAATTGAACTTTCGGAATTTCCGTTTAAGGTAGAACGGAATTCAAAAATACTGACCATAGGTTCTTGTTTTTCCGACAATATTGGCAACTATCTAGTTGACAATAAAATAGAATGCCTCCATAACCCTTTTGGGGTGGTTTTCAACCCTGTCTCCATCTTTAGGCTTTTAACACAAAGCATTAATCAGTACCCAGTTAAGTCTAGTTATTTCACCGAAAATAATGGCATTTGGTACCATTACGATTTCCATTCTAAGCTATTTGGTTCTAACAAAAAAGAGCTAGAAAGTGAGTTAAATTTACGGTATCAAAAGGTAAGAAACTTCTTAAAAAAAGCGGACTACCTCTTCATAACTATGGGCACTGCCTACGCCTATCGGCTCAAACAAAATGCTTATGTAGTATCAAACTGTCATAAGAAAGATTCGGAGCTATTTAAGAAGGAAATGCTCACAAATAAGGAAATCGGGATTCGTTTTACTCAACTTTATGAAAAGTTAAAACAACTCAACCCAAAAATTAAAATAGTCTTTACTGTAAGTCCAGTTAGACATACTAAAGATACTCTTCAAGGAAATAATCTTAGTAAAAGTACGCTAAGGCTAGCCTCCCATTATTTTACCCAAGACTTTAAAGACACTTATTATTTCCCTGCCTACGAGATTCTTTTAGACGACCTTAGAGATTATAGATACTATGCTGATGACATGATTCATGTGAATGAAACTGGTCAAAAATATGTGTTAGAGCATTTCAGAAAAACAGCCTTTTCATCTCAACTCAATGAATTCATTGACCGTTGGCAAAAAATTCAGAGTCAATTAAAACACAAACCCTTTCATTCTGACTCTGATGGCCACCAAAAATTCCTCAAAAACTTGGTATCACGCTTAGAAGAATTGAGTAATTCTGTAAATGTGGACCAAGAAATGGAAATAGTAAAGGCTCAGCTTATCTAATATTTAGTACATTTTCTAGTTTTGCAAAACTTTCCCGATGCTACGGCTGTTCGGATGGTAAGTTATGTTTAAAATCTTAAAAGAGTATTTGTGATTAAGGAAGAAAATGTTTTAGCGGCTTTAAGTCATGTAGAAGAACCTGACTTAAAGAAAGATCTTGTAACCCTTAATATGATTAAGGATGTGGTGGTAAATGGGTCTGACATCAAATTCACGGTTGTACTCACCACACCAGCTTGTCCTTTAAAAGAGGTAATTCGTCAGCGATGCATGGACGCCCTTCATGAGCACCTTGGCAAAGACATTACGGTAGACATTCACATGTCTGCAGAAGTAACCTCTATTAGAAACAATTCTCCGCAGTTACCTGGAGTAAAAAACATTATAGCTATTTCTTCTGGAAAAGGTGGCGTAGGGAAATCTACTGTAACGGCTAATCTTGCTATTGCTCTTAAAAACTCAGGAGCTAAAGTTGGGATAATTGATGCAGATATTTTTGGACCTTCTATTCCATTAATGTTTGGAGCCGAAGATGTACAGCCATTGATAACTCAAAAAGATGGCAAAAACATGATTCACCCTGTGAATCAGTTTGGTATCAAAATGATTTCGATTGGCTTTTTAACACCTAAAGATAACGCCGTGGTTTGGAGAGGTCCTATGGCCAGCCAAGCACTGAGACAGTTTTTAGGTGATGTAGATTGGGGTGAATTAGATTATTTATTAATTGACCTTCCTCCAGGAACCAGTGATATACATCTTTCTTTAGTTCAAACTGTTCCTGTTACAGGTGCAGTGGTGGTAACTACGCCGCAAAAAGTGGCTTTAGCAGATGCTACCAAAGGTTTAGCCATGTTTAAGCAGCCACAAATCAATGTTCCTATCTTGGGGATTATTGAAAACATGGCCTACTTTACACCAGAAGAATTGCCAGATAACAAGTATTACATTTTCGGCAAAGATGGTGGTAAAGAATTGGCTAAGAAATTCGCAGTGCCTTTATTAGGAGAGATTCCAATAGTGCAGAGCATAAGAGAAGGTGGGGATGAAGGCCGACCTATCATGATGGATGAAAATAGTATTAGTGCTGATGCGTTTAAAGAAGCTGCTGAAAATTTAGCACAGCAGTTGGCTATAAGAAATGCAGCTCAGCCAGCAACTGAACGTGTTCAAGTTGCATAGGTCTAAGAGTGATTTATATTAGGATATTCTTCACTTCTAAAGTATTTTTGTACAAATAAAATTTCAGAAAATGAGTTCTTTAAAAGAGCGTGTGGAGTCAGCATTAGATTCGGTAAGACCGTATTTAGAAGCTGATGGCGGAAATGTAAACGTAGTAGAAATCACTGAAGATGGCACCGTTAAACTGGAGCTGTTAGGTGCATGTGGCACATGTCCCATGTCTACCATGACATTTAAAGCTGGCCTGGAAGAAGCTATTTTAAAAGCCGTTCCAGAAATCAAGAAAGTAGAAGCACTTAATCTTACTCCAGCGGAGTAAGAAAAAATATAACGTATTTTTATTAAGCTACTTGCCTTGGTGAGTAGCTTTTTTATTTACCTTGCATATCAAACGTGTTTCCTTATATAATTTTACGTCGAAATGAGTACTAAACTTAAAGTTGGCATTTTCTTCGGTGGGCCTTCCAGAGAAAGAGAGATTTCATTTAAAGGTGGAAAAACTGCTTACGAACACCTTGACAAAAGCCTTTACGAACCACTTCTTATTTTTGTAGATAGCATTGGAAATTTCATTGAAATTAAGCCAGAACTCATCTACGCAGAATCAATCAAAGATTTTTATCCCTCAAAAAACCTCAATAACGGTTACCGTTTATACATTGAAGCTTTGGGAGAACTTAATGAAACTCAACTTTATAAGCTCATTTATAAAATAGGAAAACAGATAAAAATAGAAAAACTATCTGAGCGAATAGACATTGCTTTCCCTGTGATGCATGGCCCTTATGCCGAAGATGGAAATATCCAAGGCCTTTTTGAATGGTACGGAATTCCTTACGTAGGCCCTAGTATTTTAGGTTCTGCCATTGGCATCAATAAAGCTTTTCAAAATGCTCTTTTGGCCAAATCAAATGGTCAACAGAAAAAAACTCGTGTTATAAGTCGTAAAGAATGGGAAGCTGCAGACAAATCTGCCCTATTTAGTGAGCTCACCAAAACTATGGGTTTCCCATTGGTAGTGAAAGCTCCGCACCAGGGTTCATCCATAGGAGTAGGTATAGTAAAAAAGAGAAGTATGGAAGAGTTCTCAAAGAGAATGAACCAATGCTTTTTTGACACCATCATTGCACAAAAAGACTGGACAAAACTTACTACCCGTCAAAAGAAAAACATTCTAGAAAGAATGCTTAATCTGGATGAAGGTATTGGTTTTCCTGTAGTTTTAAACAACGAACAGATAAACCACCCAGCCGACCTACTTAAAGCATTAAATGCATATTTAAAAGAAAACGAAAACGCGATTCTTTCTTCTAATAATTCGGAAGACTTCGTACTAATAGAAGAGTTTATAACTGGCCAGGAGTTTTCAATGGGTATTATCCAAGATGAAGACTTCAATATATTTACACTGCCGCCAACAGAAATTTATGGCGATATAGAAAGCTTTGACTTTAAATCAAAATATCAATCTAACGTTACTAAAAAACGTATTCCGATTGATACACATTTTGACAATCTTAAAAAGATAGAAGAGCAGGGCAAAAAGGCTTTTGCCGACTTAGGTCAAAACGTGGTTTGTAGAATTGATGGGTTCCTTACCGAGGATGACAGAGTGGTTTTCCATGACCCAAACACGCTACCAGGCATGTCTCCTAGTAGCCTTATTTTCAAACAAATGGCAGAGATAGGCTTAAATATAACACATGCCATAAACTATCTGATAAGACAGTCGGTAGTACAGCGAATTAGCGAAGGAAAAAGAACCTTTAAGTTCAGAGAGCTTCTTAAGGTAATTGACCAAAATATGGCAACTGCCAAAGGTTTAAAAAGAAAGAAAGCCGCTGTTCTTTTTGGTGAAACCGAGGAAGATTATGTTTTTGCTCAGCAAAAATACAATGAGCTAAGTGCCTCTGAGGATTATAATCCAACATGCATTTGTGCAGCCAAAAATGGCAATTACTATTTGATACCAATGCCTTTAATGTTTAAAGCGAATATTGAAGAGTTTGGGCAAGCCATTGGTTCTCCTAAGCATGCTTTTGTTAAGTCCTTGATTGACAAAACCGCTCCAATTCGTGTGCTATACGCAGGCGATGTCAATTTTGACGTCAAAAAAATCAACGAATCCGATTTACAAACATCTTTTGACCAGCTATTTACTGCGTCTTCGGAAGTAGAAGCCTAAACCTTATAGATGGCAAAAAAGAAGAAATTTTATGTAGTCTGGAAAGGACACAAAAGAGGTATATACCTTACTTGGGATGCCTGTAAAAAGCAAATTGATGGTTTCCAAGGTGCTCAATACAAGTCCTTTGAATCTGAGAGTGAAGCTAAAGATGCCTTTTCAAAAAGATACTCGCAGGTAATTACCAAGGGCGGCAAAAAGAAAGCCAGTATAAACCCAAACGCCAGCCCTCCTACTAAAGCCAGCGTGGTGGTGGATGCTGCATGGAACACCAAAAGTGGTGACATGGAATATCAAGGTTTTGATTTCAGAAACGGTAAACTTCTTTTCAAAAAAGGGCCATTCAGAGACGGCACAAACAATATTGGTGAATTCTTGGCCATAGTGCATGCTTTAGCTTTGCTAAAAAAACATGAAGTCAATCTACCTATTTACACAGATTCTAGAACAGCCATGGCTTGGGTTAGAAAGAAAAAAGCCAATACTAAAATAGAATGGACTGACGTGAATGCCGAACTCAAAGAACTGACGGAAAGAGCGGAAGAATGGCTCAAAAACAATACCTATACCAATCCTATTCTTAAATGGGACACTAAAAACTGGGGCGAAAACCCTGCAGATTTTGGAAGAAAGTAATGTTTAAATTTAAGCAGTTTACCATTCAGCAAGACCAATGTGCCATGAAGGTTTGCATTGACAGCTGCATTTTTGGTGCTTGGGTAAATGTTTCAGAAAATGAAAAGGTTTTAGACATAGGTACAGGAACTGGGCTACTAAGCCTAATGCTGGCTCAAAAAGATGAAAGCATTCAAATAGATGCTGTAGAAATAGATAAAGACGCCTACGGCCAAGCCACAGAAAACTTCAAACAAAGCTCTCAAATTAGTCTTTACCACGAAGACGTAAAGTCTTTCTCAAAAAGCAATTACGACCTAATCATTGTCAATCCTCCATTTTATCTGGATGCCTTAAACTCTCCGGATGCCAAGAAAAACAAAGCCAAACATCAAGGGACTTTAACATTGGAAGAACTGGCAGAGCAAATTAGTCTCAAACTGAAATCTGAAGGTAAAGCATCCATCATGCTACCTCCTCCTGAAATGATTCAGATGGAAAACTTTATGCTTTCATTTGGTTTTACAGTGAATAAAAAGCTTCAAGTAAGACATCAAAAAGAATCGAAAGTTTTTAGAGAAATGGCACAGTTTTCTAAGAAAGAACTTACGTGCACTCTGGAAGATCTTTATATAAAAGAAGCTGATAATCAAACTTATTCGGATGATTTTGAGGCTCTCCTGAAAGATTACTACATTATTTTTTAAATTTGTCTAACAAAAAAATGCTTTCCTGCCATGCTTAAACCGCAAATCAGCGTTCTGATTCCTCTTCTTAATGAGGATGAATCTTTGCCTGAACTTCATGATTGGATTGACCGAACGCTAGAAAAAGCTGGTCTTTCTTACGAAATCCTATTTATAGACGATGGCAGCACAGACGATTCTTGGCAAGTAATTCAAGATTTGCACAAGAAAAACGAAAGAGTTCACGGCATTAAGTTTACTAGAAACTACGGTAAAACTGCAGCATTAGACACTGGCTTTAAAGTGGTTAAAGGTGATGTCATTATCACTATGGATGCCGATTTACAGGACAATCCAGAAGAAATACCCGAGCTTTTTAGAAAAATAAAAGAAGAAGGCTACGATTTAGTATCTGGCTGGAAAAAGAAAAGACACGACCCTGTTTTATCTAAAAACCTACCGAGCAAAATATTTAACTGGGCAGCTAGAAAAATATCAGGCGTAAAACTAAACGACTTTAACTGCGGCTTAAAAGCTTACGATAAAAGGGTAGTTAAAAACATAAAAATATACGGTGAAATGCACCGCTACATCCCCGTAATAGCCAAATGGAATGGTTTTGGGAAAATTGGCGAACAAGTAGTACAGCATCAAGCCAGAAAATATGGCCATACCAAATTTGGAATTGACCGTTTTATCAATGGCTTCCTTGACCTTATTAGCATCACGTTTGTCAATAAGTTTGGACGTAGGCCAATGCACTTCTTTGGTGCTTTTGGTGTATTTGGCTTTGTTTTGGGTACTATAATTACGCTTTCTTTAATTTTTGAGAAACTCTATTACCTCTGGAAAGGACTTCCTTACAGAAACGTAACCGACAACCCCCTTTTCTTCTTAGCATTGGTGGCTATCATTATTGGTACTCAGTTTTTCCTAGCGGGCTTTCTGGGTGAGTTATTTGTGAAGCAAAACATTAATAAAAACGACTACATCATAGAAGAGCAAATCTAAAAGATAAGCTTATAAAACTAGGTTGCAAGCTCTGTAAATAGCTCATCATAAATAAATAAGGGCTTTTATACGTTAAAATCTAAATTGATTAAAACATACACATCACATGAAAAACAGATTATTTAAATTTTCCCTATTAATTCTAGTTACGAGTGTTTTTATCTCTTGTAGTAAAGATGACAATGAAGAGGTTCAAGCTCAGGTGGAAGTTACAGGAAAATGGAACATAACTAGTGCCGAATCCAATTTTGAATCTCAAGGAGACAATACTAATTCTACTTTTGACTTAGCTAAAGACAATCTTTTTATAGAGTTTAATTCAGATGGTACATACACTAGCAATGCTGAATTTGGAATAGGTGAACTTGCATTAAACCCAAATGGCACTGTAAGTAATACCTATACATACAATAATGGAAGATTAGATTTGAAACTTATTGAGTCATCTCTAAAGAAAGAAGTTATCCTATATTTTCATACATCAAGTGGCTCAAATAGCCTAATACTAAGTTCAGACATTAACGACCTTTTAGATGCATATAATGATCAAGTAAACTCTTTTGATTTCCTAACTAGCACTTTAATTGACGCCACTATTAAAAGCTATGCAAGACTTGACTTTACCGTCACTCTTACTAAATAGAGAATCATTCTCTTTAGTACTAAAAAAGCCCCTTAAAGGGGCTTTTTTAGTATTCATACCAGTCATTCCACCAGTTTTTGAGGTTTCTTCTAATGTCGTTTTCTCTTGGGTTATTACCTGGCTCGTATAATTTTTGACCTTTTAAGTCATCAGGCATAAAGTTTTGCGGAGCAAAATTCCCGTCGTAGTTATGCGAGTATTTATAAGACTTACCATAGCCTATTTCCTTCATTAGTTTGGTAGGTGCATTTCTTAAATCAATGGGCACTGGCAAATGTGAAGTTCTTTCTGCCAGAGCTAAAGCTGCATCTATGGCCATATAAGAAGCATTAGATTTTGGCGAAGTAGCTAAATAAACCACCGTTTGAGACAAGATTATTCTACCTTCTGGATAGCCAATTTTCTTCACGGCATCCATGCAGGCATTTGCCATAATTACGGCCGTTGGGTTTGCATTGCCAATATCTTCCGAAGCCAATATTAGCATTCTCCTCGCTATAAAAATAGGGTCTTCTCCTGCTACCAGCATTCTGGCCAACCAATACAATGCTGCGTTTGGGTCTGAGCCACGCATTGACTTTATAAATGCCGATATAATATCATAATGTTGCTCGCCAGATTTGTCATAGCGAGCCATATTTTTCTGTACTACCTCCTCTACCAACTCATCGCTAATAATCACTTCAGGATTACCAAACTGAGAATTCACCACCATCTCTAACAAATTAAGGAGTTTTCTACCATCCCCTCCCGAGATTCTAAAAAGAGAATCTGTGGTTTCTACTTTTATATTTTTCTCTCTCAGCTGAGCGTCTTCTTTTAAAGCTCTTTCCAGTATGGCATTAAGTTCCTTTTGACCGAAGGCTTCTAAAATGTACACCTGACACCTTGATAATAAAGCCGAATTCACCTCAAAAGAGGGATTCTCGGTAGTAGCTCCTATCAAGGTCACCTTCCCTTTTTCTACTGCACCTAGCAGGGTGTCTTGCTGCGATTTATTAAAACGGTGAATCTCATCAATAAATAAAATGGGAGGAAACAAACCTGAAGGCTTTTTCAAAATCTCTCTCAAGTCTTTCACCCCAGAACTAATAGCAGAAAGCGAAAAAAACTGTCGCTTAGTAAGCTCAGCAAGCATCAAAGAAAGTGTGGTTTTCCCCACGCCAGGAGGCCCCCAAAGTATCATAGAAGGCACTAGATTAGCCTCTAAAGATTTCCTTAAAGGTTTTCCTTTTCCAAGAATGTGTTCTTGACCTATATATTCGTCAAGATTTTTCGGGCGTAGCCTTTCGGCCAATGGCATATTCTGCATGCTGTAAATTTGGTGGCTTTATTATGAAAAAGAAAACAGCAAGCTTTCAATTTTCAAAAATGCTAGATTTAAGAGCAATATATCTTCACTAAATAATACTTATCTTTAATTCTCAGACGCCTACTTAACCCTATTGAAATGGAGATTTCTAATAAAAAAACCTTCCTAGATTACCTTTACCACTGGGAAAAAACTAAGCCAAACGAAGTATACCTAAAACAACCTTTTGGAGATACTTATAGAGACCTCACATGGGCAGAAGCAGCTGACCAAATTAGGCGGATGGCAAATTTTCTTAAATCTCAGAAACTTCCTGAGAAAAGTAACATAGGTTTGGTGTCAAAAAACTGTGCCGAATGGATTCTGGCAGACCTTGCTATTATGATGGCTGGTCATATTTCAGTTCCTTTTTACCCTACCCTTACAGGCGACCAAATTAACCATGTGATAACACATAGCGGCTGTCAAATACTGTTTGTAGGAAAAATTGACAAATACCAAGACCTAAAACCAGGCATTCCAGAGGGAATCACATGTATTTCTTTCCCTGTATATAATCCAGACAAAGCTCATTTACAGTGGAATGATATTCTTAAAACCAATGACCCTTTAGAAGTAAATTTCTATCCTGACCTAGACGATATTTTCACTATCATATACACTTCAGGCACCACAGGTAACCCAAAAGGCGTCATGATGGCCTACAGAAGCATGTCTGAAGGAATTTATAACACTAGGCATTTAACAAAACTCAACATTGACGAGTGTCGTTTCTTTTCATATTTACCACTCTCTCACATAGCGGAAAGAAATGTAGTAGAAGCTGGAAGTATCTTCTCTGGAGGAACCGTTTACTTTGCAGAATCTTTAGCCACTTTTGCCGAAAACTTAAGAGTGGCCTCCCCAACTCATTTTTTGGCGGTTCCTAGAATATGGACCAAGTTCCAATTAGGTATTTTGGCTAAAATGCCCCAGAAAAACCTCAACGTTCTTCTGAAAATCCCAGTGGTCAAAAACATTATAAAAAAGAAAATCACGACTGGACTTGGCCTTTCAGATGCCGTACTTATTCTTACAGGAGCTGCTCCCATGCCTATCACGCTTATAAAATGGTTTAGACGCTTAGACATAACCATACAGGAAGTATATGGTATGAGTGAAAACCTAGGGGCCGTGTGTATGATGCCTATTGACAACATTAAGGACGGAAGCGTAGGAAAAGTATTCCCCAATATGGAAGTGAAAATTGACCCAGATAATGGCGAAATTCTTACTCGCTCCCCATGGAACATGTACGGCTATTTTAAAGAGCCAAAAATGACCGACGACACCATAGATCAAGAAGGCTTCATACATACTGGCGATGTGGGAGAGCTGGATGCTGAAGGTTTCCTGAAAATCACCGGGCGAGTAAAAGAAATGTATAAAACCTCTAAAGGTGAATATGTAGCTCCTGCTCAAATAGAGCTTGGTTTTGCAGATAATGAAATTATAGAGCAAATATGCGTGGTGGGTCAACTACTCCCCCAGCCTATAGCATTGGTAAATTTATCGCCAATTGGTTTACAAGAAAATAAGGAGGTAGTAACAGCCGCTTTGGCAAAAAACTTAGAAGAACTCAATCCTAAGCTAAAGTCTTACGAAAAAATAAGAAAAGTGGTGGTGCTATCTGAAGCATGGAGTGAAGAGAACAATTGTCTTACACCTACTCTAAAAATCAAACGAATTGTGATTGAAAAGAAATTTGACAATCAATTTCAAACCTGGTATGACCATCCTGACACAATTGTTTGGGAGTAAAAGCACGCTTTAAGCCACTACAATGCTTATTTTTGCAAGCATTACTGTAAACAACCTATTATTACCTATGAAAATAAACATGAAGCAACTTCTCTTGTTGCCTGTTTTACTGTGTACCATGCTCTCCATTGGCATGGCTCAAAATAAAAAAGTACTCGTTTTTTCTAAAACAAAAGGCTGGCGACATAAGTCTATAGAGCCAGGAAAAGCATTTTTTGCCAAAATAGGCAAAGAAGAAAACCTTGACATGACTTTCTCAGAAAATGCGGAAGACATGAACGAAGATAACCTTAAGCAGTTTTCTGCCGTGGTTTTCTTAAATACTACAGGAAACATCTTAGACCATCGTCAGCAAGCAGAATTTGAAAGATATATTCAAGCTGGTGGCGGATTTATGGGAATTCACTCGGCTACAGATACCGAGTACGAATGGCCATGGTATAATAAACTAGTAGGTGGTTACTTTGAATCTCATCCAGGAGGTTCGGTCTCTAATGTTCAAAACGGAAAAATGACAGTGGAAGATAACAGTCACCCAGCCACAAAGCATTTGCCAAAAACTTTTGAAAGAGAAGATGAGTTTTACAGCTTCAAATCACTTCAAAATGATTTAATAAAGGTACTTATAACAGTAGACGAGAACTCTTACGAGCAAGGTACAAACGGCGACTGGCACCCAATGTCTTGGTATCATGAGTTTGACGGTGGTAAGTCTTTTTATACTAATTACGGCCACGTGTTTTCTACTTTTGAAACCGAGGAACCTATGCAAAAGCATATGTTAGAGGGTTTGAAATCCGTTTTGGCAGATAAGCTAGATTATTCAAAATCACACTCTTTAAAGGCACCAGAGGAAAATAGGTTTGTAAAAACTGTTTTAGCCAGTAATCTCAACGAACCTACCGAACTAGCCGCTATGCCAAATGGTAAAGTGATTTTAGTAGAAAGAAGAGGAGATGTAAAGGTTTGGCTTCCTGAAAAAGAGGAATTCAAAACGGCCAATAGCTTAGATGTATTTAGTACCTATGAATACGGCTTAATGGGTGTAGGCTTAGACCCAAATTTCAGAAGAAACAACTGGGTTTATATTTATTATACCCCAAATACCGACGCTCATAATGAGCAATACCTTTCTAGATTCACGTACGACCAAGAAAAAGATGAACTAGACATGGCTTCAGAAAAAGTCATGTTAAAAGTGAAAATAAAAGGAGATAATTGCTGCCACACTGGTGGCTCTATTGACTGGGATTCTAAAGGAAACCTTTACCTTTCTACAGGTGACGACACTAATCCTTTTGCATCTGATGGTTTTGCTCCTATTGACTTTAGAGATGGAAGACAAGGTTGGGATGCACTTAGTACATCTGGAAATACGAACGACTTGCGTGGAAAAATACTAAGGATTAAGCCTACAAAAGATGGTTCTTACACCATTCCTCAAGGCAACCTTTACCCTGAAGGGATACCAAACACCAGACCTGAAATTTTTGTAATGGGCTGTAGAAACCCTTACAGAATATCTGTTGATAAAAAGACTGACCGTTTATACTGGGGTGATGTAGGGCCTGATGCAGGAAAAACAGTAGAAGGCAGAGGTACGGAAGGCTTGGTGGAGTTTAACCAAACTACAGAACCTGGCTTTTTTGGATGGCCTATTGTAGTAGGAAATAACAGAGCTTACAATAAGTATAACTTTGAAACGAAAGTTTCTGGAGAACCTTATGATGTTTTAAAACCTGTAAATGATTCGCCTCATAATACTGGACTTAAAAACTTACCTCCAGCTAGAGAGCCTTGGATGTATTATGGTTATGGAGCGTCAGAGGACTACCCTCTTTTTGGAAAAGGTGGCTGTAACCCTATGGCAGGGCCTGTGTATCATTCAGAAGATTTTAGAGAAAACGAAAGTATGTTTCCGTCTTACTATGACGACAAACTGTTTTTATACGAGTGGATTAGAGACTGGATTATGGTGGTGACACTTGATAAAGATGGAAAATACAGCAGTATGGAGCCATTTATGCCGAGCACTCATTTTAATCATCCTATGGACATGACATTTAGCAAAGATGGCGTCATGTATTTGTTAGAGTATGGCCCAAAATGGTCGGCTCAAAACGAAGAAGCTACTTTAACTAGAATTGACTACAATGCAGGTAACAGGCCTCCTTCGGTCAAAATAGCTGCAGATAAAGCAACCGGAAAAGCTCCTTTGGCAACAACTTTTAGTACGGACGGCACTATTGATTATGATGGTGATGATTTAAGCTACGCATGGAATTTTGCTGGAGGTGCAGATAACAGCACTGAGCAAAACCCTACGGTAATTTTCAAAACACCTGGTGAGTATGTAGCTACTTTGACTGTAACAGATGCCTTAGGTAGCTCTGCCAAAGAAAGCGTAATTATCAAAGTGGGTAATGAAATACCTGATGTCAATATCTCTGTAAAAGGAAACCAGAGTTTCTATTTGGGTAACGCCCCTATCAGCTATAATGTAAAAGTAAACGATGTAGAAGATGGTACCATTGGCAAAGGCATCAAGAGCCAAGACGTGGTAGTGAGCATTGATTACCTAGAAGGTTATGACAAAAACGCGATTGCGATAGGTCACCAACAAAATGTAGCTAACGCAACCGGGAGAAGGTTAATAGCAGATGCCGACTGTATGGCTTGTCATACTTTAGACCAAAAATCTATAGGACCAAACTATAAAAGCATAGCTTCAAAGTATCCTTCTAATAACACCAACATCACCAAATTAACAGAGAAGATAATTTCTGGTGGTTCTGGCGTTTGGGGTGAAACAGCCATGGCACCTCACCCATCTCTTGCTAAAGCTGATGCTGAAGCAATGGTGAGATATATACTCTCTGTTAACGACCAAAAGGCATCTTTACCAGCAAAAGGAGTTTATACAGCATCGGCACATAAGGACAAGAAAGCTGGTGCATACTTAATTCAAGCAACCTACTTGGATAAAGGTGGAGACATCATAGGTTCTCAAAGCGGTTCCAATACTTTGGCTCTAAGAAGTCCATTGATTGAGGCTAACAAATTTGACGACTCTAAAGGCACCATGGGTTTTGATGTGCCAGACATAGGTGAGGTAGTAGTAGCTACAGGAGATAACACTTGGATAAAGTACAACAGTTTAGACCTTACTGGAATTTCTACAGTCAAACTACTGGCATTAGGTATGGCAGGCCAAACAGCTGGCGGAGTAGCCGAATTTAGAATTGGTGTTACAGATGGTACATTAATAGGAAAAGCCACCGTAGGAGCCACAAACACAGCACCTATAACGGTAAAACTGAAACGTACCAGAGGAATTAATGACCTCTACGTAGTATTTAAAAATAAGGATACCAACGGCAAACCACTTTTCGGAGTTAAGTCACTGGAATTTGGCAGATAGTATTTGTCTTTGACATAAACACAGAAAAGCTCATTCAAATTTATTTGGATGGGCTTTCTTTTTTTTCAGATAACATTAAACCTTTTTCTACATACTCAATACTGCCTTTATTCAAATTTAAACTTAGAAACAGTATATTGCTTTTGATTAAAAAAGCCCACGATGGTTCTTTCTTGTGATTGTAAAAAATGCCCTTTTATTGTTTCTAAGCCTGCTACTCTTTTCGCAATGCTCTAGTAGTAATTCGGAAGAGCAAGCTATCAAAGAAAAGAAGCTACAAAAGCAGGAATTACTAAATAATCTTAATGTTTTTGCGGCTCTGCCAAACAAAGTTAAGGACTCGAAAAACAATACCACCACTCCCAAAAAAGTAGCTCTGGGCAAACTCCTTTTTTATGATCCAATCTTATCTGGTGATAAAGACGTGGCTTGTGCTACCTGCCACCACCCCGATAATGGCTATGCCGAATTTAGAGATTTGTCAATAGGCGTAAACGGAAAAGGTTTTGGCAGCAAACGAGTTTTCAAACAACCAAACAATATACCTTTTGTCAAACGGAATGCCCATACCATACTAAACACAGCCTTCAACGGCATTAACACTAAAAATTACTACTCGCCAGAAGATGCCCCTATGTTCTGGGATTTACGGTCAAACAGCTTAGAAGAGCAAGCCTTACTGCCTATTAAAACGTATGAAGAGATGCGAGGCGACCATTTTTCAGAGGAAGGAATTCTTAAAGAAATAGTTACACGGCTGAAAAACATCCCCGAATACACTTTGCTCTTTAAAGAGACTTTTGACGAAACTGAGCCTATCACAGAAGAAAACATTGGAAAGGCCATTGCAGCCTTTGAAAGAACGCTAATAGCCACAGAATCTAGGTTTGACCAATACATGCGAGGCGACCATAATGCTATTTCACTTTCTGAAAAAGACGGCTTTGATACGTTTAAAAAAGTAGGCTGCGGAAACTGTCATAATGGAGCTATGTTTTCAGACTTCAAAGCTCATACACTGGGAGTTCCTGCAAATGAGAAATTGACAGCATTTGATTCGGGGATTGACAGTACTTATGCCTTCCGTACTCCCACCTTAAGAAACCTAAGATTTACAGCTCCTTACATGCATAATGGCAGCTTCAGTAATTTAAAAGAAGTGCTAGAGTTTTACGAAGACATAGCCGACGGTAAAGAAAAACATGAAAAAGTAGGCCATGCCCAAATGGACACACTGGTAAACGAATTGAAATTAAAAGTGAAAGATATGGCTCCTATAATTTCATTTTTAAACACCCTAAACGACTCCAATTTTGACAAAGAAATACCTGTTAAAGTACCGAGTGGTTTGCCCGTTGGTGGTAACATTGAAATTTAGCTTAACCTATTACCCCAAAGAGTTCTATTTAAAACTCTTTCTCGCCAAATTCACTTGAAGGTAATTTGACCTTAGTATCTCGCTGATTAAAATTGAAACTTAAGTTTAGCAGAACAATATTCGTTTCCTGAATATAATTAGTAGTAGTAAAAAAGTTAGCTCCAGAAGTCGTGATTCGTTGTTCATTCACTCCCATATTCCCAAAAGCCATGTTTTGCCACTGAGCACCAACAGTCATCTTATTATTCATAAAACTTTTCTTAATAGAAAGATTCGGCTGATAAAAACGAGAGTCTTGACCCTGTGCCGTATTTCTGGCAGACATATAAGAAAAGTTAAATTGAGAACTTAAGCTCGGTGTTATTTTATAAGACAGATTTGAGTTTAAAGAATAAACCCAACCTCTGCTAGCTACATTTACGGCATTTTCAAAAAGCATTCCGTCTATATTTAATCGGTACACATTTCCTCCCACAAACCATTTTAACTTCTTAGAAGCCGCCCAAGTCAGCCCTAACTCCGATCCCACTAAATTTGCCACACCAGCATTGGTATAAATTCTGTTCAGAATAGTGTCGTTATAAACGCTGTTTACCCTATTAACAATATCCGTAATATACTGATGATAAAGATTCAGGTAAACAGAAAGCTTTTGGGCATCTTTACTAATTCCCACCTCCGTAATGCCTATAAACTCGGGTTTAATTCTAGGGTCGCCTTGCTCCAATGTTTCAGAATGCTCTCTTTCTGGATATGGATTCAGCTCGTTATTGGTGGAACGCTGCACCCTTCTGCTATAGCCGGCTTTCAACCTCCACGCATTGCCTAGACTGTACATAACATTCGCCGATGGAAAGAGGTTTGACAAGTCAAGGTGAAAATCGTCAGACTTTCCATCTTTAAAAACCCTGTCCGACTTTTCGTATCGTAATCCAGAGCTAAACTCTAGTTTGTCAAATTTGGCACTGTACATCCCATAAAGGCCGTGAATTCTATTTTCCACCCTGATATCGGCACTGAAAAGGTCATTCTGAACAAATGGAAGGTTGTTTCCACTTCGTTCCAAATACCTAAAAACGCCGTCTTGATTTTGAAGCCTGTATTGATACCCAAAAGCAAGAACACCTACCTTAATTGGTTTCTCATAATCTACTTTTAGGCGTAAAGCATTTAAAGGATTTTGACCTGTATTAAAAGTATATTGAAGTGTATCAGAATAGTCTAGAGGATTTAAATTCCTGTTTTGGGTATTCCCATCGAGTTGAGCATTCTCTAACAAACCAGAAAGACTTATTGACGAGCGGTCTTCAAACTTGTGTAAATAATCTAAATTATAAACCTGAAAATCTCCAGCCTTCAATACTTGGTTTCCATTATAATAAGAAAAAGCACTAATTGGCTCGCCAGAAGTAGCGTTCTCCTTTGTATTATTATAAACTATGTTCGCCGTTCTATACTGTTCACGGCTTCCTAAATATACGCCCGCCGTAAGTTCATTATTGACATTTAGGTTATACGTTGCATTTGCCCTTAGGCCATAACTCTTCCTAATAAAACTTCTTTCGCCTTCGCTTGGGAAAATGGTTTTTACGCCATTCAGAATGGTAAAAACATCGCCCTCTCTCCTGCCTGCTATGTCGTTTTGAAGATAATTAAGACCAACATTCAGTTCTAACTTCTCTTTCCTGTAGCTCAATGTAGCATCTACACCATGCCTTTGAGGTTCTGTTTCATTGAAATAAGCTTTTATTCTTGGCAAACCGTATTGCACATTTGTGAATAGGCTCAAACCATCCATCGCTCCCTTTTTAGTGACAATGTTTAATATCCCTGCCTTCCCGTCTGCTTCATACCTAGCAGAAGGCACAGAGATAATCTCCACTTTTTGAATGGTATTTGCCGGAATTTGCGATAAAATAGTGGCTTGGTCCAAAGCACTCGGCTTTCCGTTCACCATAATCACAAAGCCCTTTGAGCCCCTTACGGAAATTTCACCTTCCACATTAATCATGACAGAAGGGATATTTTTTATCAAATCAGAAGCTGTGCCCCCTTTTGCCACCTCAAATTGTTCAGAGTCAAAAACCTGCTTCTCCAGGGTAGTAACCATATTAGGTTTTATACCCGTGACTATAAGCGTTTCTAAAAGCTGACTAAGTGGAGCTAAGGCTAAAGCTCCTAAATTAAAATTATTTTCTGTAGTATTAATTTCAACAGATTTTGGGGCATAGCCCACGTACTCTATCTTGATAATATAAACCTCGTTGGTAGAAGTTTCTATTTTAAAACCTCCATCATCTGTGCTCTGAACGCCTGTAATTAATTTACCTTCTTTTTCCAGTTTAATAGAAGCAAAAGACAAAGGTTCGTTGGTTACAGAATCTATAACAGTTCCTGTAAGTGTGTGAAACGTTTGAGATGTTGCTGAAAAAGAGCATACAAATAGTAAAACGGCAATGCTTACTGAAAAAGCTTTATTCATTTTAGGAATTATAATTTCAACGAAAATAAATGATTCCCTGTCTTTAACTGTCCTATGAAAGTCTAATGAGACAAAATGATCCCACTTTTGGCTAATTCATACTCTGAAAATAAAAGGTAAACAGCCTCTTACCAATTAAAAGCCCCCAATACCATTTAAAATAATTAGCGAATCACTCGTCCGATTCTAGTGGACAAGTAGCTGTTTTTAAGGTAAATTGTATTCATAATCAAACAAGATAGACATGATATTAACAACTACAGAAACAGTTCCTAACCAAGAAATAGCTCAAATTTTGGGCGTAGCTAGGGGCAGTACCGTTAGAGCAAGAAACATTGGCCGAGACATTTTTGCTGGCCTTAAAAACATTATAGGTGGTGAGATAGAAGAATACACCAAACTTCAGGCTCACGCTCGGGAACAAGCCATGCAAAGAATGGAGCAAGATGCTCAACGCCTGGGTGCAGATGCGATAGTGAATATACGTTTGGCATCATCCATGGTTATGCAAGGTGCCTCAGAAATATTGGCCTATGGTACGGCCGTAAAATTTAAATAATATGAACGACATGGAATCAGTACTCATCACTATAGCCCTTGCTGTATTTATATACTTGGTAGTGAGAAGAGTTAAAATAAAAGACCAAGAGAATTTCGAAAATCGTGATAATTAACCAACGGAGACCGTCTTATTTAGACCGGTCTCTGTTGGTTTTACCTACTTAATTTTGAAACTCTAAGCTCAACATAATGAATGGACCAACTGCCTTTGGGTCGTTGGCTCTAATTCTTTCTTCAATATAGTATTCATAAGTACCATCTCTATATGGTTTCCCTCCAAGGCCTGCTCCCGCACAGCCTTTAATGATATCAATATTGCCATTCTCATTTTCACGAATAAATTCATCAAAAATGCCTTCATAGGCTTTTTGAGCGACAGCCTCATAATCTTCTGATATATAACCTTTGTTTAATGCTTTTTTCAAAAAGTAAACAAACATGGTACTTCCCGTAGATTCTAAGTAATTATCATCTCTATCGGTCACATCCATTACTTGATACCAAAGCCCTTTTTCTTCATCTTGATAAGTCACCAAAGTCTCCGCCAGTTCTTGAACAATACTCACTACAAGCTTATGGTCTGGGTGCTCCTCAGGAAGGTAATCTAACACATCAACCAACGTCATGGCATACCAACCTAAGCCACGTCCCCATACATGAGCCGATTTTCCGGTGGTTTTATTTGCCCATCGTTGCTCTCTGCTTTCATCCCATCCGTGGTGATAAAGTCCGTTTTCTGGATTTTTATTATACTTCTCTATCAGCTTGATTTGTAAAGTAACTTCGTCAAATAATGCAGGCTCATTAAATTCTGAGGCATATTGAGCTAAAAATGGAGATGCCATATATAAGCCATCTAGCCACATCTGATGCGGATAAACCTTTTTATGCCAAAAACCACCCTCTGCAATTTTAGGATGATTCCTCATTTGCTCACGCAATGTTTTTAGAGCTATCGCAAATTTCTCTTCTCCTGTTTCCTTATACAGTTCAAAAAGAATTTTACCTGTATTGACAGCATCAATGTTATACTTTTCAGCATTATAGTCACTAATTACGCCATCATCAGAAATCATCAAATCGGTATAATCGCTGATATATTTTTTTAGTTCCTTATTTCCTGTAGCTTTTTCCAGTTGCTGCATTGAAAGAAGCACCAAACCGTGGCAGTAATTCCAACGAGGCCTTGTAGAAAAATCTAACATCCATGCCTCAGGGTTCCTTTGCATCTCCGAGATAGCCATTTTTTCTGCCCATTCTATTGGCTCCTGCCCTATGGTATTCTGACTACTCATAACCGCTAAACTTAGCAAAAAGGCGATTTTAAAAACATTCTTCATTCTGTACTCTTTTATTTTTTATTTCAATTTTTAAAAATCAGGTGGACTGAAATACATATCCTTTCCTACTTACATTAATACTTAACTTTTGTTTTTAAGTAAACTTCAAAAACAAACGCAAAATATAACAAATAATACAAAATCAGATGCCGTCTATTTCTTTTCTATTAAGTATTCGAAATGGAAAAGCGTTTCTTTACAAAAGACGCTAAAAGGTTACTTTAAGGGATATCAAAAAAAAATCTGTTTGCTGCAATCTTACAAACACCTATTTGGTCTATTGAACCGATTAGAAATTGAATAAAAACCTTAAATTGTATAATCATTCAACCTTATAAATTTCTTATGGCAGAAATTAAACTAAAAATTAACGGTCAAGACTATCAAACAAACATTGACCCGACTACGCCCTTGCTCTGGTATTTGCGTGAGCACGCCGACTTGGTTGGTACTAAATACGGCTGCGGAATAGCCCAGTGCGGTGCCTGCACAGTACATATGGATGGCAACCCAATACGCTCTTGCGTAATGCCAATATCAGATGTAGCAAATGCAGAAATAACTACCATAGAAGGACTTTCAGAAAACGGAGACCATCCTGTGCAAGAAGCTTGGAATGAGTTAGACGTACCACAGTGCGGCTACTGCCAAGCAGGACAAATGATGACTGCCTCGGCTCTTTTAAGAGATAATAAAAAGCCGAGCGAAGAGGAAATTGAAGCGACTATGTCGGCTCATATATGCCGATGCGGTACTTATCACAGAATTAAAAAAGCGGTAAAATTAGCAGGAGAAAAAATGGGACAAGCAATGTCAGATGATTGATGTTTAGAAGCCTTTTAATACAACACCAGACATCCGACAAAAAACTCTCTCCCTCAAAACTGAAACAAAAATGAATAATAAACATACAAGAAGAGGTTTCCTTAAATCAGCATCTGTACTTACAGGTGGCTTGGTAATAGGTTTCCATTCTATAAATAAAGCTGTAGCCGCAGAGTTAGTAAATCCGTCGGCCATTAGTCATGAGTTCAACTCTTTTCTGAGCATAGCTCCAAATGGGAAAATCACTATTTACTCACCTAATCCTGAAATTGGGCAAGGAATAAAAACGGCATTTCCGGTAATTGTGGCTGAAGAGCTTGATGTCGACTTTAAAACTGTTGATGTGGTACAAGCTAATTTCTCTGATAAATTTGAAAGACAATTAACTGGTGGAAGTGGTGCTATAAGGCACTCATGGGATAGGTTAAGAACTGCCGGTGCCACAGCCAGAGAACTATTAAAAGAAGCTGCCGCCAATAAATGGGGCGTGGCAGTTAGCACATTGAAAACAGAAAACGGTCAAGTAATTTCTGCCAATGGCAAAAAAATAAGCTACGGCGAACTGGTAGAAGATGCTGCCAAATTAACTCCACCTGCTGATGTAGTTTTAAGAGATGCCAAAGACTATAAGCAAATAGGTGGCTGGCATGCTGGTGTAGATAATAAAAACTTACTGGTAGGTAAACCACTTTTTGGTATTGATTTCAAAAAAGAAGGTATGGTCAATGCTCAAATTCAGCGACCAAAGGCTTTTGGTATGAAACTCAAATCGTTTGACGCTAGGGAAGCCCTAAAAATGCCAGGGATAATTGACGTAGTTTCATTTGATAACAATGTGGCCATAGTAGGTAAAAGCACTTGGGAGATAATGCAGGCCCGTAAAAAAGTGGATATTGTTTATGAAAAAGATGGTGACCTAGAAAGCTCTAAAGACCATAACAACATTTTCAAATCGCAGCTAAACGACCCAAAAAGCGGTACCGAAATGCGTAGAGATGGTGACCCAGAAGCTGCTTTTGCGGCAGCTGATAAAGTGATAGAAAGAGAATATCAATGTCCTTTCTTATCGCACAGCCCCATGGAACCTATGAATTTTTACGCCAATGTAAAAGCTGATGGCACGGTAGAATTAGCCGGCCCTACACAAACGCCAGGCAGAGCGGTGGGCTCTATTTCAAAACTACTAGACATTCCTCAAGACAAAATAAGTTTGGAACTCACCAAAATGGGTGGTGGTTTTGGTCGTAGACTTGATGACGGCTACGCTGTGGAAGCTGCTCAACTTTCTAGCATTATAAAAATGCCGGTGAAAGTTACCTGGACTAAAGAAGATGATATCACGGGCGGTTATTACAGACCCGCAGTTAGGTATAGATTCAAGGCTGCCGTTAAAAATGGTCAAATCACAGCCTTTGCTTTAAAGGGAGTAGGTATGAATGCAGGAAACTGTACGCGTCAAGATAATTTCCCTGCTGGTGCTATTGACAATTTATTGATAGAATCTGTCAATTATAAATCGCCTATTACCACAGGCCCGTGGAGAGCACCTATCACTAATTTCTTGGCTTATGCCGAGCAATCTTTTATTGACGAAGTAGCTCACACCATGGGTAAAGACCCTGTAAAATTCCGCCTTGAATTGCTAGATAAAGTAATGAAAGCCCCTGTAGGAAAAGTAAATTACGAACCTGAAAGGTTTAAAGCAGCCATAGAATTAGCCGCCGAAAAATCTCAATGGGGTAAGAAAAAAGGTGTGTCCCAAGGTTTCAGTGTGTATTTCTCGCACAACTCTTATGTAGCACAAGTGGCCGAAATGAAGAAAGTGAAAGGAAAGCCAGCTCTTACTAAAGTGTACGCTGTAACAGATTGTGGTATTGTTATCAATCAGTCTGGTGCTCAAAACCAGATTTATGGTGCAGTAATAGACGGAATAGGCCATGCGATGTATGGTAAATTAAGCTTTACTAAAGGAGAACCTGACCAGAAAAATTATGATACCTACCGTCTTATCAGAATGAATGAAATTCCGGAAGTAGAAGCGTATTTTGTGGATAATGGCAAATCACCAACTGGACTTGGAGAACCTGCTCTCCCTCCTACTGGCGGAGCCATCTCCAATGCCATAGCAGCAGCTACAGGAAAACGCCTCTACAGCCAACCTTTTAATGTGGAAGACAAAGAGGTGGAGAATTACATGTAATTCTTTGAAACTGTTAGCGTAGAGACTTTTGACTTATTGAAATCCTGCCCTCTGGGTGGGATTTCTTTTTTGACAGCGGAGTCAAATAAAATGCTTTCGGACAAATACTTTTGAGACAAACCATAAAAGCAGGCCAAAGAACACAAAACCTACAGCCACAAATAGACTAGTAGAATCTCCCTTGCTTGCATTTTCAATGCTTTGAAAAATCCAATGCGTTGGTAAAACCCCGAAAAAGTGCTTGAAACTTTCAGGAACAAAAAAAGCGGCGATTGGCACTAATACCAACATATTTAATGCTTTGATATAAACCATGCCTTCCAATCTATTTTGCACTATTGCATTTATAGTCAGCACATATACAGGCACTACCAAAGCGGCTAAAAACGAGATAGAAATATTAGCTCCAATACTAATGTCAAAGAATGGCTGTAAGCTAAACAAAAGCACATTTAGAAAAACTGTAAAAAAGAAAGGGATAATGAAACGTGATAATAAGTACTCCAACCTTGACAAAGGCACTACACCATAAACCTTGGCAACATCAGTTTCCTTTTCGTCTATTAAAACCATGGAACTTATAAAGCAAAAAGCTTGGGTATTTTCTATTACCGCCACCACCAAAAACAATGGCAAGTAAGGCTCTAAAAAAGAATATTGACTTACCAAATATGGCACTCCCCATATTATCAAAGCAAACAGAACAAGCGGCAACCCCAAAAAAGGTCTTAAGGAAGGGTCTCTAAAAATGATTTTAAAATCGGTTAAGGCTAGTTTTAATATCTTTTTCATAACAATTATTGATGAACCACCTTATTTTTAAACCTATTAAAAGCCAAATAATAGAATAGCGGAACCATGAGAAAAATAGACAAATAGGAATACACAAAACTTATTTCAGTGCCGCTAATAGCAGTATCTATTAAGCCTAAACTACCCTCTATTGGAAACAAATATTTCACAAAACCTAAGTCTATAGCTCCCAGATAGTTTAATAAAGGCACATTTATAAATACCAAAAAGATAGGTACCGACATCATAGCAAACTTCAAAAAATCGCCCGCATAAGTGAGCATATAAAGCCCGAGTAAAGAAGACAAAACACAAATACCAAAAGAGCCTACGGTATACGATAGCATATCAAAATCAAAACCTTTTATGGAAATGGCTAAGGCCAAAGAGCAAACCAAACCTATCAATGAAATAGAGATAACCTTGGCCAAAACAATAGCATGCAGGTTTACTGGAGTCACAAAGATGGCTGGTAAAACCTGATGCTTTATTTCGGTATAAATAGCTAGACCAATAAAAAAGAAGCCAATAACAGAAGGGTCATTTAGAACTAGTGAAACCACTAATTTATCTAAAGGGCCAACATCTCTTAAAAAATACAGTAGCACTCCATATATCAGAGTTACCACAAAACTGATGGTGATAATGCTGTTTTTCTGCAAAAGCAAAAACTGCCATTTTAATTGTGTAAAAAAGCTACTCATACTTTAAGTGATTTACCAGTTACACGTATAAAAACCTCCTCTAAAGTAGCCTCTTGGGTATGAATTCGCTTAATCTCGTCTTGCTTAATAAAAGCCATAAAATCTTGATTATTGCCCAAATTCTTTAACGGAAACTCTTTAGTACTGCCATTATAAAGTTCTACATCTACTCCTTCTCTTCCATATTGTTTCTTAAGGTTTTTAGGCGTATCAGTCACTTGCAATTCCCCATCCACTATGAAAGATACCCTATCGCAAATTTCATCGGCAGTTTCCATGCTATGCGTGGTCGCAAAAATGGTTTTCCCCGCAGCTTTTAAATCTAAAATATGCTGCTTTATTTTATGGGCATTAACTGGGTCAAGCCCAGAGGTAGGTTCATCAAAAAACAAAATGTCAGGGTCGTGCTGAATGGCTCTAATAAAATTGAGTCGCATTTTCATGCCTTTAGAATATGCCTCTACCGGCTTATTCATATCTGCCGTCAAATCTACCATTTCAAAAAGCTCTTCCACTTTTCTCATTTTTTTACTTTGATAAAAGGACGCAAACAAGTTTAGGTTTTCCTTTCCTGTAAGCTTTAAGTAATGATTTGGCAATTCGAAACCCACCCCTATTTTCTCAAAATACGAACTATCCCACTCCGCTAAATCTTTACCCTCTATCTTTACTAAGCCCTGATACTCATTGTAAATCTTATAAAGTACTTTCTGAGCTGTGCTCTTACCCGCTCCAGATGGCCCCAAGAAACCAAAAACCTCCCCTTTTGCAATATTAAAACTTAAGCCCTTTAATGTTGGACCATCATTTTGAGGATATTGAAATACCAAATTCTCTACTTGAATCATAATCTAGTTTTTATCAAATGTCGGTTTAACCAATAAGATATAATCATCCACCATATTTATCAGCTGCTCATGTTTACCTTTATACACAGGCTCACTATTCACGATGTTTTTTTTTGGGTTTATGATGCCCTTATATTCCATTTGTTCCTGAATACTCACACCAACTTTATAAAGCATGAAGCCCATTATTTCGGGCGAAACATCATTTCTAAAAAGACCTTTTTCAATTTCAACTTTGACCATTTCCTCAAAAGCTAAAACCGAACTACTCAGCATCTCTGTATAAAGGTGCTCTATGCTAGGCGACTGTAAGTTCTTTATAAGGTTAAAAAGGAAATGGCTATGTAAAGGACGCTCTTTATCAAATTCTAAACCTGCTCTAAATAAAGCTTTGAAGAAAGTCCAAAAGTCAGGAAAGCTTTCTCTTTCTATACTGCCTACATAGTTTTTCTTAGCATCCCCACTCTCTTTTAAAAGGTACAAAAACAAGTCAAGCTTATCTTCAAAGTATTGATAAATACTTCCCTTCGCTATCCCAAGCCGCTTTACCACTTCAGAAATAGATGCTTCATCAAAAGGTTTAAGAGCAAACTCTCTAAGAAAAGCCTCCGTGATAAGTGTTCTTTTCGCTTCGCTAATATTAAAAAAGGTTTCTTTTGGCATACATTATGACTAACTAGTCACAAATATAATAAACAAAATGACTAGTCAGTCACTTTGCAAAAAAACAATATGTGGCAACAAATAGAAACACCTATATTTACTTTCAAAAAATCTATTTCCTTACTTAAACGTAACTTGTATATTTAGCACTCAACTATACTTAAGCTGAGCAAAAAGAGTTAAAGTATTTAATAAACCAGATAAACATGATTTTAAGAAACACACTTTCCATAGCCATTTTGGCAATTTTCAGTTCTTGTGCCACATCTTCCTCAAGTTCTAGCACATCAAAAGCTAGCAGCACCTCTACCGAAGCTGTTTATTGGGTGAATGGCAAAAAGTCTGACTGCGTAGGAGTCGGCAGTAAAGACTGCTTGGAGATTCAAAAAGGAGACACAAAAAGTGCGAGCAACTGGAAACCTTTCTATCAATCAATAGATGGTTTTAACTACGAAGAAGGTTACGTTTATAAGCTTTTAGTCAAAGAGGAAAATGCTTTAAAACCAGTACCAGCAGACGCCTCTTTCAAAAACTACAGGCTAGTAAAAGTTATGCAAAAAGAATATCAGCCAAAACTACTTCTTGATAACAAATGGACACTAATTGAGCTAAAGAATGCTCCAGTCATTGGTGAAAACAGCCCAACGATAGAGTTTCATCTTGATTTAAGAAAAATGACAGCAACCGATGGCTGTAATAGCCTAGTCAGTGAAATCAAATCTGTCATGGACGATAAGATTAACCTTGGTAATGTTATTAGCACAAAGAAAATGTGCGAAGAAATGGAACTAGCTAACCAATATGGTCCACTCTTGAGTCAAATTAACTCTTACAAAATAGAGGACCAAAAACTTATCATTTACGACAACAACAACACCGAAATACTAGCTTTCAAAAGAAGTAACTAATTGTTACTTCTTGTACTCAATTTTAAAAATTGTACCGTTTAAATCGTCGCTTACATAAAGCTCACCGTTAAGCCCAATAGCCAAACCGCAAGGTCTATGCTGAATAGGTCCTGATGGGTTTGCTAAGTCTACACCAGCAAAGTTATCTGCAAAGATTTCCCATTTTCCTGTAGGCTTACCTTTCTTAAATGGTACAAAAGCAACGAAATAACCTTTCTTAAGCTCAGGAGACTGACCATGAAAAGCTACAAACGCTCCATTTCGATATTTCTTAGGGAAAGAATTCCCTGTGTAAAACAAAAGGTCGTTAGGCCCTAAGTGAGCAGGAAAAGCCATTATTGGGTCAATAGCATCTTCGCCACCTGTCTTCTTCCCATTCCCACCGTACTCTGGGGCCAGTATTTTCTTTTTCTGCTTTTGGTCGTAATAAATATATGGCCAACCTGCATCATCCCCTTTTTTCAATTCGTACATGGCTTCGGCAGGTAATTCTGCACTTTGTTTTGCAGTATAGTATTGAGGATAGAAATCGTGAAATTGCCCACGGCCGTGAACCACCGTAAATAAACTGTTTGTCTCATTATTCCAATCTATTGCCACGGCATTTTTAACACCTGTAGCATATCTTGTTCCATTAGAAAAACTTTGGTTTAAGATTCGTCCGTTAAATTTCCAGATACCACCCGCTACATCCAAGATTGGACAAGGCATCATACCTACTCCACTTTCAGGTTCTCTGCATGGGTCGTTCCAAGAGCCTACTGTTACATAAATATTATCATCATCATCCAAAACAAATGGCTTCGCATTATCTCTTCCCTTATCTATTAAACCACTTACCATTTTATCCGGCTCTTGGTCTTTAGGAAAATTGTAATTCTTATCTAACTCATACCTGTATATGGAAGTATTAGAAGAGTAGTACAAATACCTATCATGAGCTACAATACCGGTTCCTACTTCTTCTCCTATGACTCTTTTCTCATCTATAATACCGTCATTATTAACATCCTTTAAAAGTAAAAAACCGTTATCAGACTTTCTATTTGCGTAGATATCGCCATTTTTCGCAACCGTCAGGTGTCTTGGAGAGCCTAGATCTTTGGCAATCACATTGACAAAAAAGCCTTTTGGTACTATGATATCAGATGACTTAGTTTGAGCAGATGAAGAAAAAGAAATGCCAATTAGAAAGCTAAGGCCAATTATTGACCTTTGAGTATTAATTTTCATGTAAGAGTTAATTAGTGTAATTCTCAAAACGGTCGCAAAGTTACATTAAGCTGCCATTTAATCAATTTCTTTTCAACTACCGAATCTGCCTTTTCAGCTTCCAATAGCCCTAAACACAAGACAATCTTGCTTTTCGTATGGCTTTCATACTCGTTTTAAGCCCTCTTATCTATGGCACTGGCTTGCAAAACATTTTATTCCCTAATTTCATAACACAATTCAACCTCAATAACAGTTATGCAAACAAAGCTCTTTTCAAAATCTTACGTTCTTTTAGTATTCATCTTCTTTAGCTTCCAAAGTTATAGTCAAGAGCTTCCTGAAAATATCATAGGACATCCTCGCATAATGTTTTTAGAAAATCAGGAGGCACTGATTGAAAAGGCAATAAAAAAAAGTCCAATAAGACAAAAAGTACATGCATCCCTTATAGAGGAAGCTAACGAAATAATAGGATTACCAGATTTAGAAAGAATCCAAACGGGTCGCAGACTTTTAAGTGTATCCAGAGAATACCTCCGCCGTGTACTTTTCTTAGGCTACGCCTACAGATTGACAGATGAAAGTAAATATTTAAAACGTGCAGAACAGGAAATGCTAACTGTTGCAAAGTTTTCCGATTGGAATCCAAGCCACTTTTTAGATGTAGCCGAAATGACCACTGCTATGGCCATAGCCTATGACTGGTTTTATCAAGGCTTAAGTCAAGACACCAAAACAAAGGTTAAAACCGCCATTATAGAACTTGGTATTAATCCTTCTTATGAAAGTAAACACAATGGATTCTTAACAGCACATCATAACTGGAATCAGGTTTGTAATGCGGGCATGGCTTTCGGAGCACTTGCCATTTATGATGAAGAGCCTGAATTAGCAAGAAAGACTATTTCAAGAGCCATAACTTCCATTTCATTACCCATGAAACAATATGCTCCAGATGGAGCCTATCCTGAAGGTTATGCCTATTGGGGTTACGGAACCTCATTTAATGTACTTTTCATTGATGCCATGATGAAGGCTTTTAAATCCGATTTTGGTTTGAATAAGCTACCCGGTTTTGACAGAACTGCTGCTTATCTTATGCACATGATAGGCCCATCTAATGAGGCATTTAATTATTCAGATTGCAGCGACAACATTCGTATAAATCCTGCTATGTTTTGGTTTGCCGAACAAAACCAAGACCCTTCTTTACTCTTCTGGGAGAAAAAGATGATAGCAAATTCATTAGAAAAAAACATGAATAAACGCCTATCTCCTCTAATGATGATTTGGGGTGCCAATATTGATCTAGAAAAAGAGTTAGAGCCAAAAGAAAAAATTTGGACGGGAAGCGGCGATACTCCAGTAGCTTTGATGCGTAGCTCTTGGGATTCTGATGGCATTTTCATAGGCTTAAAAGCTGGCTCTCCACATGTAAATCATGCTCATATGGATATTGGTTCTTTTGTGATGGATGCCATGGGTGAGCGTTGGGCCATTGACTTGGGTTCATCTAATTATAACCTTCTTGAAAGCCAAGGTGTCCAAATATGGGGAAGAGAACAAGACTCACAACGATGGGATGTTTATAGGTACAATAACCTATCGCACAGTACACTATCGTTCAACGATCAATTTCAAAAAGTTTATGGCTTCGCCGATATTGATACAATTATTGACACCAAAACGGTCAAAGGTGCTATGACCGACATAAGTGCTGTATATAAAACACAAGTCAAAAGCAGTAATCGAGCTGTCGCAATAATTGATGACTCCTATGTTTTGGTTACCGACAAAATAGAAAACAACGGAGAAAGTAAAACGCTTCAATGGCGTATGCCAACTAGAGCCACCGTAAAAAACATTGAGGATTCATCAATCTTATTAGAACAAAATGGTAAAACACTCAAACTACAAGTTTTAGGAAAGCATAAAGTAAAAATGAGAACATGGAGCACAAAATCTCCAAATGCTTATGATGAAGCCAACCCGGGCTCTATCATAGTAGGCTTTGAAATGAACTTAGCCTCAAATGCACAAGAAATCATTCAAGTAGCTTTGATTCCAGAAAGCAATAATGCTAAAGTGAAATCAATAGACTGGAACACTTTTGATTGACTCTTAACTAAATAGTTTCAAAAAGGCTGGAGCATCACTTCAGCCTTTTTATTTGTCTTAACCTGCCAGTTCAATTTGCTCAACATCAATCCCCATCTAATATTAGTTTATCTACTTCACAGCTAATAAGTCAAGCCATTTTCTACTAATTCAAACTATATTCCTGAAATTTAAGCAACAAACTAAAAAACTATACATGTCGAAAATCATCATTTCCTGCTTTGCTGCCATGGCGATAATGGCTACATCCTGCGAAAAAACATCAGAAAATGTCCTTCTAGAAAAATGGTCTGGTCCTTACGGTGGTGTACCAGCTTTTGATAAAATGGAAGTGGGTCTTTTAAAAGATGCCATAGAGAAAGGTATTGCAAATCATTTAAAAGAACTAGACGAGATAGCCAACAATACAGAACCAGCCACTTTTGACAACACCATTTTAGCAATGGAAAAAAGTGGTACAGACCTAAATAATGTCTATCCATATTACGGAATTTATAACTCTAATACTTCGACAGATGAATTCAGAGAAATAGAAGGAGATTTGGCTGGTCAGCTTTCAGAATATAATTCGAAAATCACGCAAAACGAAAAACTCTTTCAAAGAGTAAAAACAGTTTATGAGGCGAGTTTAGAAAACCCATTGCCTGAAGACCAACAACGCGTAGTCTTATTGACCTATCAAAGTTTTGCTCTTAATGGTGCAGAACTCGATGATGAAAAAAAGAAAAGATATGCTGAAATAAACAAAGAGCTCTCTGCTCTTTCTACCACTTTTGGTAATAATGTGCTGCATGACGAAGAAGGTTACATCACTTATTTAGATGAAAACCAGCTGGGTGGCCTTTCAGAAGCATTTATTAAAAGTGCCGCCAGTGCGGCTGAAGCCAATGGTCAAAAAGGCAAATTCGCCATTACCAATACACGCTCTTCTATGGATCCGTTTTTAACCTACTCCACAGAAAGAGAGCTGAGAGAAAAGGTTTGGAAAAACTATTATGCCAGAGGCGATAATGGTGATGAGTTTGACAATAATACGGTCATTGTCAAAATACTTCAGTTAAGAAATGAACGTGTTCATCTTTTAGGTTTTGATAATTACGCCCAGTGGCGACTACAAAACCGTATGGCGAAAACGCCCGAAAATGCTTTGGCACTGTTAGATGCTGTTTGGCCTAGTGCCATAGCCCGAGTAAAAGAAGAGGTAAAAGACATGCAAACTGTGGCAGATGCTGAAGGTGCCAAAATCACAATAGAACCGTGGGACTATCGGTTTTATGCCGAAAAGGTTAGAAAGAAAAAGTATGATTTAGATAGCGATGAGGTAAAGCAATACTTGCAATTAGACAAGCTGAGAGAAGCCATGTTTTATGTGGCAGGAGAATTATTCGAGTTTAAATTTTCAGAAATTACTGATGGCAGTGTACCCGTATTTCATGAAGATGTACGTGTGTGGGAGGTAAAAGACAAAAACTCCGACAAACACATTGGCTTGTGGTACTTAGACCCTTACGCCAGAAAAGGAAAACGCTCTGGAGCATGGGCAACAACTTACAGAGGCCATACAAATATGGGTAAAGAGGAAACCGTTTTATGCTCTAACAACTCCAATTTTGTAAAAGGAGAACCAGGCGAGCCTGTTTTAATCTCTTGGGACGACGCCACCACCTTTTTCCATGAAATGGGTCATGCTCTGCATTATCTATCTGCCAATGTAAAATACCCAAGCTTAGATGGTAGTTTAAGAGATTATGGTGAATTTCAATCGCAACTATTAGAGCGTTGGTTAAGTACCGATGCGGTCATTGAGAACTATCTGGTTCATTATAAAACGGGTGAATCTATGCCGAAAGGTTTGGTAGCCAAAATTAAAGAAGCGTCTAATTTCAATCAGGGTTTTGGCACTACAGAATACATGGCGTCTGCTATTATGGATATGAAATATCACATGATGGACCCAGCAAACTTGGATGTAGATAGTTTTGAAAGAGAAACGCTAGAAAGCATCAACATGCCTAAGAAGTTAGTCATGAGACATCGCTCACCACATTTTAATCACGTATTCAGAGGCGAAGGCTATGCCACCGCTTACTATGGCTATATGTGGGCAGATGTTTTAACAGCCGACGCAGCAGAGGCCTTTGCCGAAGCTCCAGGAGGTTTTTACGATAAAGAATTAGCTAAGAAAATGAAGGACATACTCTTTGCTCCAAGAAACACCGAAGACCCTGCTGAAGCTTATAGAAGATTTAGAGGTAGAGATGCCACCATTGACGCTTTAATGCGTGATAGAGGTTTTGCAAAATAGATATTGAACAAAAACTGAATTGAAGGGGGGCTTCTTAGCTCCTCTTTTTTTGTGCTTTAGTAAAACTTCAATCAACTATATTTTTAGTTATGGAAGATTTGTACTATATTCAACTAAGCATTTAGTTCATATAAAACATGCAATCATGGCAGAAGTAGGAAACAAACAAGCTGGTAAACCAGATATGACCCCATTGGTAGATTTGGGCTTTTTACTCATTACCTTTTTCATTTATACCACCACCTTTAGCACGCCAAACACCATGGATTTAAATATGCCAAGCGACAAAGGGACTGAAGGTGCTCCCATCAAGAAGAGCAACTCTATGACCGTTATTTTGGGCAAAGACAATAAGCTTTACTGGCATCAAGAAGAGGTAGCTCTAGTAAAAGAGAACGACCTCACAGAAACAGATTTCTCGCCAGATGGTATTAGAAAGACCATTATGACTCTAAAGAAAGCGGCCATTGACCCTGAACTTTGGACCGTCATTATCAAACCCTCAGATGACTCCAACTGGAAAAACGCTGTTGATATCCTAGACGAAACCGCCATTGCGGGCTCTTCAAGAAAAGCTGTAGTGGAGTTAAGCCAGAAAGAGCAAGAGCTTTATGAGCTTATAAGTAATATGCAGCTATAATTTATTTCATCCAGACTACTTTGTGCTCGGGGGTATGTTCTTTACCTAAAATGTCTCTATATAAATCTGGTCTTCTAGCTTTTATATACCGACCTCCTCCTGATTTTCCTAATGCCTCCGGGTTCAAAGTAGCCATGGCTATTTCATTTTCAAACGAACGGCATTCCGCTATTACATCGCCATACGGGTCTATAATCATCGAATGTCCATTTTTAAGTTGGTCATCATCCATACCTATTGGGTTAGAAAACACGGCAAAAATGCCATTATCGTATGCTCGTGCAGGAAGCCATTTCATTAGCCATTCTCTTCCCTTCATTCCATCAAATTCCAGACGGAGTGATGTGAGGTCATTTTCTCTATTTTCCCAAAGTTGTGGGTCAACAAAACCCGCACCTGGTCTGGTAGAAGGCGTACACATGGTAACGTGCGGCATAAAAATAATATCTGCTCCCAATAGCCTTGTTGCCCTTACATTTTCAATAATGTTATTATCATAACATATCAAAATGCCGCATTTCCAACCTTTAATTTCAAAAACGCAATAGGAGTCACCGGGTCTAATATTTGGATTGATGAATGGATGTAGTTTTCTGAATTTTGCTACCAGTCCATCTTTATTCACACATACTTGTGCTTTGTATATGTCGTTATTTTCTGTTTTCTCAAAGAGTCCAGCCAAAATATGGATATTGTTTTGAGCAGCTATTTCTTGTAGCCTGCTTATAGCTTCTCCATTTGGTATTAATTCAGCCGTATTCAGCATTTCTTCTTTCGTCAGCTTTCTAGCATACGAATAACCATGAATACTGCACTCATGAAAAGAAATAACATCGGCACCTTCTTGGGCAGCTTTTTTCGTTAAATCAGCAATGATACTGAGATTGGCGTCCTTGTCTCCACTGTAATTCTCAAACTGAGCAGTTGCTATTTTTAGTTTTCTCATCGTTCCTTTTTTCTACAAAGTTTGAAATTGAAACTTTGTATAAATTGTAAAAAGACGACAAAATCACTTTAAGCCCACTAGGTTAACCGCCAAACTATTTGATTTCAGGTATTGGGAGGGAGTCATTTTAGTTAACCCTTTAAACTCCTTTATTAAATGTGATTGATCATAAAATCCATTTTCAAAAACAGCAAATGTCATATGCTCGCTTCTTTTCATATCACTAATAAAAGAATGAAGCTTGGCTATCTGAATATATTTTTTTGGAGATAGACCTACTTGTTCTGCAAACAGACGTTGCAACTTCCTTTTATGAAGACAAAATTGGTCATTGATAGCTCGAATACTTATATCACCTTTTTGCCTAATAATCTCATTTACTATCAGCGGTACTTTAGTTTTTTCGCCATCCTTTTGTTTAGTAAAGAAATCAAAAAAGTAGCTATTTAAGCTTCTTACTATATCTCCTAAACTTTTAGAGGCAACTATTCTGTTTTCAATATCTCTTATTGTATTTCCAAAAACATGCTCAGCTTCCACTATAGAATCTGTCAACTCTGTGCCTGGTACTTTAGTTAAATGATTTAAGCCAAAAGGCTGAAAGACCACCACAACAATCTTTGTTTCTGGAGATAAAGTAAGATCGATAGAAGAGCCAATTTGCCCTAAGATAATAGGCTTAGAAAGTTTATTTCCTCCAATTTCCTTAGCTCCACTCCCTTCATTTAATGTAAAAACAAGATTGGTATTGCCGTTGGCAAACAATCTATAGAGCACAGGCATGGCATCCACCACTTCCAGAAAAAGGTAGTGCTTAATAAAAACCGATAGTGCTATTGGAGCCTGAATTTGCATACATTTTAAGCTTCAAAATAATTGGATAAAATACATCACGCGAATAATAAAATACACCAAAGACAGTAAGGTATTTAGCAATATCATACGCCTTTCAAATCAAAGTCCTCCGTTTCTATTTTCTCAACACGCTTACCCATCTTTTTTTGAATAATATAGAAGTGATGCTCTTCTTCGTCTGTGACTAAAGAAATAGCTTCCCCCATCGCTCCTGCTCTACCCGTACGCCCTATTCGGTGTACGTAATCTTTAGGCGAACGCGGTAATTCATAGTTGATAACACATGGTAAAAAGTGAATATCAATACCCCTAGCCGCCACATCAGTAGCCACTAAAGCAGTCACTTCGCCTAACTTAAAATCAAGCATGGCTTTATTTCTAGCACTCTGAGTTTTCTTGCTGTGAATGGCACTTGCCTTAATGCCGTTTCTATTGAGCTTATTGGTAACATTATCGGCAGTTCTGATGGAAGATGTAAAAATCAAAACCTTGCTTATTTCTTGATTCTTGATAATATATCTAAGCAGCGGCCCCTTTCGCTCCATATTTACTATGTAGGCTATTTGCTTTATTTGCTCTACAGCATCTTCTTCCTCTTCTATTTCAATAGTAATAGGCTCAGTTAGCACTAACCTTTTAAGGTCAATAATCTTGGTATCTAGCGTGGCAGAGAACAGTAAGTTTTGACGCTTTTTAGGAAGTAGTTTCAGTATTTGGCCAAACTCTTCTTGGAAGCCTAAATCGAGCATTTTATCAGCTTCATCTAAAACCAAGGTTTCCACTTTCGCCAAGCTCACAGATTGACTCGAAATTAAATCAAGTAGCCTTCCTGGCGTAGCCACCAATATTTCAGTGTCTTTTAGCTGCACCATCTGCTGATTCACTTTTACACCACCATAAACGGCTAAGTTCTTGACCTCATCTTCCAGATTTTGTGTAAAGCCAGATATCACTTCCGATATTTGCATGGCTAGTTCACGTGTTGGTACCAAAATCAGTACTTTCAAGTTCCTCCTTCTAGAAGCCTTCATTTTTAAGAACCCTTCCAAAATAGGCAACACAAAACTGGCTGTTTTACCAGAACCCGTTTTGGCAATACCCTGAATATCTTTTCCAGATAAAACCGCTGGTATAGCTTCCTGCTGAATAGGATATGGTTTACCATAATTTTGGGCGGCTATCGCCGTCAATAATGGTTTTGACAGTCCTAAATCTTCAAATGTTTTCTCCGTACTCATAAAATTTTCTACTTGATACTGATTTCAGAAAGCAAAATTGCCTTTAATTTCTCTTAAAACCATTTATCAAGGCAATTTCTAACTAAATTGTAAAGGAATACACTAATTGACACAAAAACCTAGATTACTCTAAATGACACAAGTATTCTTACTGCTATGCCTTCTTTTCTTAGGAACAATCAGGTTGCCTTCCAATAGAACTAAAAGTTTCAAAGAAGATTTTGAGGCCTCGAAATCCAATTTCTTTCGAATTGGTTCTTCTGGTACAAAGGTTGATTTTAAACATACCATGGGCATACCATCACCCACAGAACAAAACACCAAAATTCTTTCCTTAAAACTTAATCCAGATGAACTGGCAGGTGCAGGAAAGGGTCCAGAAATAATATCAAAAGAGGAAACTCATTTTGGTCAATACGCCTCACGGCTCAAAGTGCCTGATGTAAAAGAAATACAGCCAAATGTAGGAGCTGTGGTGGGATATTTCACGTATCAAATGGACAAAGAATTAGGCTTAAGCGAGATTGATTTTGAATGGCTGATAGCTGACCCAAGAATTATTTATATAGGCACTTGGACTGGTCCGTCTGACAATTTGCAGCGAATAGGACGTATTATAAACTTGGCAGAAGGAAAAATTCTCAATACTATTGAGAAAGTAGGTCATGCAGGAATAGCTAAGAATTTAACTGGTTTACAAAACCAGCCAGAGAGTATACCTGCTATTAAGGATTATGATGCGTCTAAACAGTTTTATACCTATGGATTTGATTGGAAATCAGATGAGATGCGGTGGTGGATGATTCATCCAGAAACTTCCGACACCTTGGTACTTTGGAATTATAAAGGCTCAAAACTTGGTATACCGCAACATCCTTCTAAGTATCGAATGAACTTTTGGCATACCGACGAATGGTCTGTAGAAACCAATCCTAATTCCCTTGAAAAACCAAAATCTAAGTACGAGTTAGAAGTAGATTGGATGTCTTACCAACCTTTCTAATTTCAAACCATCTAGAAAAAACAAAGTACCTCAAACGGTCCATTTAACATTCATATAAGCAATGTCACGTAAAAAAGAAATCATTAAAACCGACTATGCATTAATTGGTGGTGGCATCATGAGTGCTACATTGGCCACGCTTCTTAACGAACTAGAACCTGACAAAACAATTACCATTTTAGAGCGAATGCCACACGTAGCTTTAGAAAGCTCTTCTGCCTGGAACAATGCAGGAACAGGCCATGCGGCTCTTTGTGAGCTTAATTATACGCCACAAAAAGAGGACGGCTCTGTGGATATCACGAAGGCTTTAAAAATCAATTCGCAGTTTGAAGAGTCAAAGCAGTTTTGGTCTTACCTAATCAAGAACAAGTGTATCGAAAAGCCTAAAAGCTTCTTGAACTCCATTCCGCACATGAGCTTTGTGTATGGAGATGATGATGTGCAGTTTCTTAGAAAAAGGTATGAAGCCATGCAAGCTCACCCATTTTTTGACAGCATGGTATTCTCTGTAGATGAAAGTCAAATAGCCGAGTGGATTCCACTTTTTCTTCAAAATAGAACGTCCAAAGAGCCAATAGCCGCTACCAGAATAGAGGAAGGCTGTGATGTAAACTTTGGTTCTTTAACTTCTAACCTCATCAACTTTGTCAAAGAGAAGGAAAACGTAAGTCTAAAGCTAGCTGCTCATGTAGAGGATATTGAAAGAGAAGATAATGGAAAATGGCAACTAGAAGTTGAAAACCTTGAAACGAAGGAAGAATATATCATTGAGGCGGATTTTGTATTCATTGGAGCCGGAGGTGGCACTTTAGAGCTATTAGAAAAGTCTGACATCGACGCTGCTGAAGGCTACGGAGGCTTCCCAGTTAGCGGGCAATGGTTAGTCTGTAAAAACCAAGAAGTTATTCATCAACATTATGCGAAAGTATATGGCAAAGCCAAAGTTGGCTCACCACCTATGAGTGTGCCGCATCTTGACACCCGAAGAATCAATGGCGAACGCTCGCTCTTCTTTGGGCCTTTTGCGGGTTTCTCGACCAAGTTTTTAAAGAATGGCTCTTACCTTGACCTTATCAAAACCATTGAAATTGATAATATATTCCCCATGTTAGCCGCAGGCTGGCATAATAGAAAACTAACAAAATACCTTATAGACCAAGTAAGATTATCTTTTAACGACCGCATGGAAGCCTTGCGAGAATATTATCCTGAGGCAAAAAACGAAGACTGGGAGTTAAAGATAGCAGGACAGCGTGTTCAAGTTATCAAAAAAGACGATGAACAAGTAGGTATTCTAGGTTTTGGAACAGAAGTAGTCTGTAGTGTGGATGGCACGCTCTCAGGGCTTTTAGGAGCATCTCCAGGAGCGTCTACCGCTACTAGTATTATGTTGGACATTTTGGAACAATGCTTCCCGCAATATCATAGCCCTGAATGGCAAAGCAAGTTGAATGAAATGGTACCTTATAGAGCTAAAGAATTACGTAAGAATCCTGAGAAAGTGCATGAGGCTAGGAAGCTGAGTGCGGTACTTTTTGAATAGATGTTTGATGGCAATCGCCCCGACAAAAGATAGTTACATTATATCACAAAACAACTAAGCACAAAGTCCCTTAGAGACTCAACATCGGTAAAAAGCAAACCTCGTTTTGGCATGCTTTTTTGCTCAGCTGTGCGAGGTCTTTTTGACCTCGTACGTGTGTTCGCAGGTCTTCAGACCTGCACCGCTCCCATGCTACCTACATCTTTTTTACTTATTTAATTCTAACTTAGTATCGATTCGAAGATCGAAAAACACCCCATCGAGGTCTGAAGACCTACAGAGCGGATTTCTAAGTAAATTAAACTACCATGCAAAAGTACTTACTCATAATTTTTGCTTAAAGTAAAAAAGATTCTAGAACTTCTCCTACTTAGCACTCTCCACCACCTCTTCAAAAATAAAAAACTGCTCTCCAGCTACTACCTTATTCATAAAGTTTAAAAGTACATCTTGCTTGCGATGAAAGTACCATCCCGCGAACTCGTGCTTTCCGCCAACAAAAGCTTGCAACTGAGCACTTACGTTCAGAGACTTCAAATGATTATAGATTGGCTCCGAACCAAAAAGCATCATCCAACCTACTCTTTCTGGTCCGCAGTAATGATGAGACGCAGTGACAAAAGGCACTACATTATCTACGTTTCCGTGAAAAAATAAAGTCGGCATGGCTGTTTCTTTTGTAATAAGATTAAGGTCAATGATAGCTCCTGCACCTGAAATCATACCTTTATACTTAAAGTCTTTTGGTAAGCTATTACCATGTAAACTCATCTTTGCCCTGTCTAGGTATGCTGCATGCAGCACTGCTTCTCCACCTGCACTACTTCCTGATATGAAAACCTTCTCTTTGTCAAAACCAATTTCATCAGCCTTTTTCAGTAAGAAAGCAGTAGCCTCCCAAAGTTCGCTTGCCGCAAGTCTCATGGCCATTATCTTATCTTCCTGTGGTGTATCACAGCCAAAACCCTTTCCTTTTCTGGAAAGCGTATAAGTGATGGTAGCATAAGCCACATTATTTTTCGACAAATACTTACCAAACGAATGCCCAGCTGTCCTGTTTCCGCCCGAGAAACCACCTCCATGAACAAAAATCATCAAAGGCACATCTTTTACAGACTTATCTTGAGGCAAGAATAGGTCTAATTGAAGACTAGCCGTATCACCTTTTAAATAAGTTAAGGTTTGAAAGTCTTGAGATTTTGCTGATGAAGCCGCAAAAATTAGACTTAGAAAAAGAAGAGTTTTAAGACTTAAAAACCTTTTAGAAATCACGTTCATTTTTTATGGGTTGTTTATAAAGTACAATTTAAGAATTACCCTCAAACTTAATTTCAAAAATCAGCTTTACTGTCATTCATTGTCGCTACACTTCTCCTTGTAGCCTACACATTCGTTCAATCGAGTAAAAGAATCAACAACTTGCTGGACTCTTTTCTTAAAAACGATTTATCCTTTCAATACTTCATATCAAAGTTTTACTTCCAAAACAGTAATATCTCTATCGCGGTCTTTCGAAATATGTAGTAGTTTAGAATTCTTAGAATAAGCTACGCTCTGCCCTCCATAAGTTAACCCCTTCCATGGACCTTTTGATATTTGACCAACTAAGTCGGTGCCTATGACAGGGCATTTCACTTTTGTCGATACATTTTTAACTACAGCATGCAATTCCTTTCCATGTTCTGGCCATTCCTCCACTTTCGCAGCCCAACCATAGGGTATTAACACCAAATCTGGTTTTAAATCAGCCATTTCAATCAGTAAATTTTCCTTAAAACTATCCGCACAAATCATCACACCAATTTTACCGAATTTAGTTTGCACCACTTGAACGCCTTCCCCTTTGCTATATGGTGGTTCCATGAGTTCGGTAAGTATGTTATTTTTTCTATGCTTTAGCAGTATTTCACCTTTGTCACTAATTAGAATGGCACTATCATAAAGTTTTTCGCCTTCCTTCTCCCCTAAACCAATGCATAAATAAACTCCATACTTTTTTGCCAATTTGGCTAAATAGTCAGAATCTTCTCCTGGAATAGGTTTAGATAATAAATGTGCATCAGGATTTACCCATCCCACCAATGCCATTTCAGGAAACAAAACAATTTGAGCACCTTCATTTTTTGAATCTATGATAGCATTTTCAATTCTTCTCAGATTTCCACTTTTATCGCTGTCTAGACAAAATATCTGAGCCAATGCTACCTTAACACTTTTTTGAGCAACTGATTTCAAGGGTATCAAAGTAAAGGAGAACATAATAAAATATAATACTTTCATTCGCTTAAAGCCTTTCTCTCTTTTATTCATAACGTAATATAAAGATATACTTACAAACCTTAAACAGAATTGACCATAAGCAATTAGCAAAAAGGTGAACTATACCATAGGAAGCATTTGTTTGAACTATATTGCAAAGCAAGCAAAACACAAGGAATGAACTTCAAACTTACTTCAGATTTTAAACCTACGGGAGACCAGCCACAGGCCATTGAAAAATTGGTAGAAGGCCTAAATACTGGTGAACAAGACCAAGTACTTTTGGGAGTTACTGGTTCGGGTAAGACATTTACCATAGCCAATGTCATAAAAGAGATAAACAGACCTACCCTTATTTTAAGCCATAATAAGACTTTGGCCGCTCAGCTATATGGTGAGTTCTTGCACTTTTTCCCCGAAAACAAAGTAGAGTACTTTGTCTCTTACTATGATTATTACCAACCAGAGGCCTTTATTGCTACCACCGGAACGTACATAGAAAAAGACCTTCAGATAAATCAGGAGATAGAAAAACTAAGGCTTAAAACTGTTTCTTCTCTAATGTCTGGTAGACGAGATATTGTAGTAGTTGCTTCCGTTTCTTGTATTTATGGTGCGGGAAATCCCACGGAATATAAAAAGAGCGTAGTTCAGGTAAAAAAAGGAGACCAAATAAGCCGAAACCAATTCTTGCACAGTTTGGTAGATATACTTTACTCTAGAACAGAAGTAGAGTTTGGTAGAGGTACTTTTAGGGTAAAAGGAGATACGGTTGACATTTTCCCAGGCTATGCCGACTATGCTTACCGTATCCTTTACTGGGGAGATGAAATTGAAGAAATTCAGATGATTGACCCAGAAAATGGCAAAAAGATGGATGACCTCGGAGAGCTCATTATTTACCCAGCTAATCTTTTTGTAACGGGTAAAGATGTCATGCAGGAGTCTATGAAGCAGATTCAGGATGACATGATGAAGCAAATAAAGTATTTTGAAGAAGAGGGAAGGCCGCATGAGGCAGAAAGAATTCAAGAAAGAACGGAGTTTGACCTAGAAATGATGCGTGAGTTAGGATACTGTAGTGGTATTGAAAACTACTCTAGGTATTTTGACAAACGTGAGCCTGGTCAAAGACCTTTTTGCCTGTTCGATTATTTCCCAGAAGATTTCCTTTTGGTAGTAGATGAGAGTCACGCTACTTTGCCACAAATAAGAGCCATGTATGGTGGCGACCGCTCCAGAAAAGTCTCTTTGGTAGAGAATGGTTTCAGACTACCATCTGCCATGGATAACAGACCTTTGAAATTTCCAGAGTTTGAAGAACTCATCGGGCAATCCATTTATGTATCTGCCACGCCAGCCGATTATGAAATCAATAGGTCTGACGGAGTTATCATAGAACAAATTATTAGACCTACGGGACTTTTAGACCCTGAAATAGATGTTAGGCCGAGCTTAAATCAAATTGACAATCTACTTGACGAAATTGACCTAAGAATCAAACGAGAAGAAAGAGTTTTGGTTACTACCCTCACTAAAAGGATGGCCGAAGAGCTGAGTAAGTACTTTGACAAAGTAGGCATTAAGTGCCGCTACATACACTCGGAGGTTAAAACCTTAGATCGTGTAGAAATTTTAAGAGAGTTAAGGTTAGGCGTTTTTGACGTTTTGGTCGGTGTAAACCTTTTGAGAGAAGGACTTGACTTACCAGAAGTATCTTTAGTAGCCATTATGGATGCCGACAAAGAAGGTTTCTTGCGAGATATTCGTTCTTTGATTCAGACCATTGGGCGTGCCGCCAGAAACTCAAATGGTAAGGTGATAATGTATGCCGACAAAATTACGAAGTCAATGGCACAGGCTATTGACGAGACTAGTAGACGTAGGGCTATTCAAATAGAATACAACGAAGCTCATGGCATCACGCCTACCACCATTCTTAAGAGCAAAGAGGCTATCATGGACCAAACCTCAATAGCGGACACTAAACCTATTAATAGAGGTTATTATGTAGAACCAGAAACCTTCAACATAGCCGCTGACCCACTTACCCAATTCCTTAACAAACCTCAGCTTCAAAAATTAATAGAAGAGACTAAAAGGAAAATGGAGCAAGCATCTATGGACCTTGATTTCTTGCAAGCCGCTAAGTTCAGAGATGAGATGAAGCAGCTAGAGGTTAAGCTGCAAGAGGTAGAAGGCTAAATTAAATCACTTATTAAGCATAAAAAAAGAGATGTCGTTTGACATCTCTTTTTTTATAAGTCTCTTACAGACGAATTATTTTCCAGCTAAATCTGGGTTTAATAAATCGTAGAATTGCTCAATTTTAGGCATTAAGATAATTCTTGTTCTTCTGTTAGTAGCTCTTCCCTCTCTTGTTTCGTTAGTTGCAAGAGCGTTATACTCACCTCTACCGGCAGCAATTAACTTATCAGGGTCAACACCAAAATTCTTTTGAAGAACTCTTACTACTGAAGTAGCTCTCTTCACACTTAAGTCCCAGTTATCTTGGATACAGTCAGTGTTGATAGACTGGTCATCAGTGTAACCTTCAACCATTACATCAAGCTCAGGTCTTGATTTGATGATTTTAGCAATTTTACCCAATACGTCATTTGCTTTCGCAGTGATTCTTGAGCTACCGCTTCTGTAAAGCATTTTGTCAGAAAGGTTAATCATAACCACTGTTCTGTCAACTTTAATTTCAACGTCTTCATCTTCGATGTCAACATCAAGAGATTTTGTTAAATTAATAGCTAAGGCAAGATTCATTGAATCTGCTTTGTTTTTAGCATTTCTAAGTAAGTTGATGTACTGATCTCTTTGCTCTAGTTGAGCCAAAGTTTTGTCGATGTTGTCAGCAGCTGCTTTAGATAAAACAGTTAAGCCTTCTACTTGTTGCATTTGCTGATTACGAGCAGACTGCAAATCCGAAACTTGACCTCTTAAGTCAGCAATTTGCTCTTCGCGTAATTTCGCAGTGTTTGAAGCACTTGCTCTTTCGTTCGCTAAATCGTTTTCAGCTTTTGTTAAATCTTGTTTGTATTTCAAAAGGTCATCACTACAGCTTTCAAGAGAGCTCTTAGACTGAGCCAATTGAGACTCAAGGTCAACAAACTTTTTCTTACTCACACAAGAGGTGAATGCAGCCGATGCCAATAGAATCACCGCTAGACGTGTTGTTAATTTCATGTTTTATCAGAGTTTTTTGGTTAAATTTTTCAAAATCTTGGTACAAACTTAAGCAAAAGACGATTGCATTAGCAAGTTATTGTCTAGATGAATACATCTTTTCTGCTAATTAATAGACGTATGGTACAATTCTGTTTTAAATACGCCTCGTTTTGACCTAGAATTAGCTTTTTGAGTTAATATTTATTTCAATTCCATTTAAGTCTGTCGTCAAAAAACTAGACATTAAGTCAAAATATGGCCTCATTTTACCAAAAACATGAGCTGCCTTTTTAGGAAAGTCAGGAGACAAAACTTCCAAATCCGTCAAAGGGTATTTTAAGATAAATTGTTTATATCTCAAAAGGTCAATTTCCGGGTGCTCAATATCGTATCCTTTCGGAGACTTTTTCAATTGCTCTCCTCTAACTTCGCCAAAGTATTTCTTAAAATCGGGACTGTTTATTACCGCCCTATATTCATCTGCTTCTTCGCTAAGATGTTCTCTCAAAAGTTTGATATCCTCTTTACTAGGTCCCCAAAAACCTCCAGCTAAATATGAACGACCATTTGGCTCCAAATGAAAATAGTAGCCACCTCTTCTTTGAGCGGTAGCTCGCTTTAATCCTCCACTCCAGTTAGACTTATAAGGTGTTTTATCTTTTGAAAAGCGAACGTCTCTATAAATTCTTTGCAAACTCTTCTTTCCAGTAGGCGTTTCTATCAAGTCATCTTTATTCATCAATAGCAAAATCTCGTCTGCTATAGTGATAACTTCTTCCAAGGCCAGCTCATAGCTTGGTTTATGAGCTTGAAACCATTCTCTGTTATTGTTTTCTCTTAAAACCTTTAAAAAATCGAAAGCCTTTTTCATGAAAGAATATTTGAATCAATAATTTAATACACTATATGAAAAAAGTCCTTCAAACCACTTAATATACTCTGTACTGCATACGAAGCCAGAATAAGCCCCATAATCTTACTAATTACAGTAATCCCGTATTCCCCTACTTTGTCCTGAACAATATTAGCCCCCAATAAAAGTAAACAGGTCAAACCAACCACCACTGCTACTAATAGCGTAAAAATCAATTGCTGTTGAAAACTGTAAATATGATTATCAGTCATGAGCACTACTGCCATTATGGCTCCCGGAGAGGCTATGGAAGGAATAGCGACAGGAAAAATAGTAACATGCTTGTAATCCTTGATTAAATGCTTTTCCATTTGAGGCTTTCCATCCCCAAAAATCATAGTCAAAGCAAACAAGAATAAAATAACCCCACCAGAAATTTGAAACGCATCAAGAGAAACAGCCATACCTTCTAAAATTAGTTGACCTATAACTATAAAAAATACGAGTATAAAAAAGGCTATGACCGAAGCCCTTATTGCCACCTTCTTTTTATACTTAATATCAAACTGTTTAGTAGCCTCTAAATACACTGGTACCGAGCCAAGCGGGTCTAAAACAGCAATTAGAAATAATATAGTTGCAAAAATCTCCTTCATAAATCTTATAATTATTCTTTCTGGTATTCTAGATTATACAAAACATAAAGGGCAAAAAAAAGCCGTCTTAAAATTAAGACGGCTAAACTTTATGAAAAGTTCTTTTTTTTAGGCGTTAGCCGCTAAATATTCTGATACACTTTCATGACTCTCTTTCAATGTGTCATCACCAGACTGCCAGTTTGCAGGACAAACTTCGCCGTACTTCTGGCTAAACTGCCAAGCGTCAATAGTTCTAAGTTCTTCATCTACACTTCTTCCAATTGGGAAATAGTTTACAACCTCATGACGCACAATTCCTTCTTTATCAATCAAGAATGTTCCTCTGAAAGCTACTGGCTCTCCTACAAACTCCAATTGACCATTGTCAGCCATTTGATATGAACCACCTAAAACACCAAAGTTGTTTGAGATAGTTTTGTCTGTATCAGCTACGATTGGGTATTTAACACCTTCAATTCCTCCTTGCTTTCTTGGTGTACGTAACCATGCCAAGTGTGTTTGCTCTGTATCAGTAGAACATCCTACTACTACCACGCCTCTTTCTTCAAACTCAGCTATTTTGTTTTGAAAAGCAATAAGCTCTGTAGGGCAAACGAAAGTAAAATCCTTTGGATAAAAGAATAATAAAACTTCATTCTTTCCTATGTATTGCTCTAGTGAAAAATTTTCATCTAAAGTATATCCTTCTACGGCAGCTACTGCCTTAAAAATTGGTGCTTTTTTACCTACTAACGACATATATAATTTCTGTTTTTAATTCTGTCTACAAAGTTACTATGAACAGCACCTTTAGTCCAATCTTTAAGGCAATTTTGGAAGGACATTTCTAGAATTTTAATTGCACTTTTCCAAGTTGTTTTTAAACCAAAAAAAGAGTATTAAACTTATTTACTTAAAAATATAAATCATCAAAGATAAATGCATTCAACATACGGGTTCTATTTTGCTATAAAAAGCTATTCTTAAATCACCCGTAAAGCCTGAATACTAATGCCTAATCTCAGATATTTTAATTGGCTCAAATTGTACATTTTCAACAAGCAAAACCATACAGATAGACCTTTGTACGGAGCAATCCTGAGTTTAGATAGAATAATTGGAATGTTTTTTGCGTTTTCATGTTTATAAGATGCATATTAAAAAACTTTCCATGTTAAAAAGAACTTCTGTTTTACTCTTTACCGCCTTATTATTTATAGGAACTTCTTCTTTTAAAAAGGAGACAGAAGCTACTATTAATTGGATGAGCATTGAGGAAGCTTACGCTGCCGCTCAAAAAAATCCAAAGAAAGTAATTATTGATGTTTACACAGACTGGTGCGGATGGTGTAAAGTAATGGATAAAAAAACTTTCAAAAATCCAGAAGTAGTAAAATATGTAAATGAAAATTACTACGCCGTAAAACTTGATGCCGAAAGCCGTGAAGATATTACTCTAGGCACCACCACTTATAAGTTTAATGCTCAAAACAGAGCCAACGATATTGCAGTAGCCCTTTTACAAGGTAAATTAAGCTACCCAAGCATTGTTTATTTAGACGAGGAGTTTAACATGATTCAGCCAATTCCTGGTTACATGGAAGCTAGAGCTTTTCATGAAGTTATCACCTTCATTGGCGAAGACTATCATAAAAAAGAGACCTTTGATGCTTATAAAGCAACTACATACAAAGACCTTTTCAAAACTGCATTAGTAAGTTTGTAAGCTTAATAATTAAGCTGAACTTGTAATCTAAGTGTATTCCCAATCACCTGATTAACAGGTTTAAGAGCATCTTCAAAGGTTCTGTTAGAAATCATATAAAGTGCTACTAGCTCGAAATATCGACCCACTTGCCACTCTACTCCTATCTCCGTATCACGAACTAAGTATGAACGGGCATCTCTTTCAAACTTCTTACCTCCGTCATAGTATTGATACTTAAAAAAAGGCATAAAGGAATGTTTATCACCCCGAAAAAGATACATCACTTGAGCGTAACCGCCTTTTAAGTTTTGCAATTCAGTCTTCATGGTTTGCGGATTAAACTCTGGTCCTTTACCTACATTATACTCTGCTTGAAATCCTAATGGCTGAGGATAAACCACTAATGTGCCTGCAATTCGCTCGTCATCCCAAAGCGTCTGAGTAGATAAATTAGCCTCACTTAATGGTATGCTATATTTTCCTTTATAGGCTTGAATACTTGTTTCAATTATCTGGTTGTTTTCTAATTCAAACGGATAAGTTAAACGGGCAACGGCATGAAGATTATCATTTTGTTCTATTCTGCCTGGGCCTTGACCATTATATAAGCCAAAGCCAAACATTCCATAATCACCAGAACCTTTAAGTCCCGATTTGGTCAACATTTTAAACCTTTCTCTAACTACAGTTGGTGCATAGTAAAATGTCACACCTAAATCACGTTCGTCTTTTACAGCAGAGTTTAGAGCGTCATTTCTATCCAATGCTAATCTATTACTAGAAGATTGCATGTTTTCAAAACCGTAAGGCACCTTGCTTTGACCTATTCTAATTCTATATTCTTTTTGGTTATCTAAAGACACATCAAAATATGCGTCTTTCAAACTAAGTATATGTTGCAATGAATTACCCGCTGAAGTAGCCATATCAAATTGCAGATAAGCATACATTTTAGGGTTTACATCACCTGCAAATTTCACACGAGCTCTTCTTAAAAAAAAGCCCTTTCCGGCTCCTAAAGATTTATCACATTGCTCGCATTGGAGTTTGTCATTAGTTTCTAGTAAACGATTATACCTCAGCTGTGTATAACCACCAAATCCAATTTTGTCGTACCACTTAGTGCTGGCTTCCTGAGAAAAAACGGTTAAAAAGGGGCATAACACAAGCAAAGTCGTCCATAAGACGACTTTCTCTAAATTTTTCATTTCTCTTGATTCAAAAAGGTCTAAAATTCTTAATTAAAAGAACTTCAAAAGTACCTAATTAATTCTGAGAAGCAATATAGTTTACGGCAAGAGCTATTACGACAGATACAGTCATACCTAATACTAGCTTACCAAAATCATTACGAATGATTGGGAATAGATTCTTGATTTTCCTGTGTTTTGACAGTGTTGTAATTGCCATTTCTCTACCAGTTAAGAGGCCAATAAACACCCAAGTGGTAGACATTGGAATAGAATTAACCTCTTTAAAGAAGAACAAAATAGCTGCATAAACGAAGTCAATTATAGTAGCTGACCTCACATATTTAGTGTTTGTTTTTGTCAAAACAATACCCTGAATCTTACCACCACCTTCTCTGAAAATAAAGAAAATTACACTAGTAAAGAATACTAGTATCAGAATCAACTGTAAGCCAGAAATTTGACGTGGTAAGAAAACGGAAATATTGGCGACATCATGCGTTAACCAGCTCCACCATAGAAATCCTGTGGATACCCATTGCAGAGAACTCCAGTATGATTTTTGAAACTCTTTATAGTTGAGCTTTTTTACAAGTCCTCTTCCTTTCAGTAATTTAAAGAGAGAGCCTATAAAACCCGTTTGAGTATTATCTCTTATACTTTTCTTTTCGTCCAATACTCTAGAAATACCTATCCAAAACAGGTATGCAGTAACAGCAGAAACACCATAACCAATAATTGATTTCAAAAGCATTGACTCCAAAACAACTGTGGAGGCGAACGTAGCTAAAATCAAAAATGAAGTAGATACCGGAATCCCCATCCTAGTCATCAATATCAATACTACCGGAGCAATTCCATGATACCAGTGAACTTCGATGTAAGGAATTTTCTCTAGTCTACCGTAAGAGATATCTCCATTATTAGCAAACCAACTGTATGAAACCGTTAAAATTAAACCTAAAGCCGCAAAAGAAGCTAAATAATACCATGGGGTCTTTCTGTTTGAAGACATCCAAGTACCGAGCGTCTGAATTGAATCATTTGCGATAACAGAATAAGACGCTAGAAGAAAGAAAAAAATTGATAGAAACTGCTCCATAATTTAATATTCTAAATTGGAATTGCCTGCAGAAAAAATGTTAGATAAATTGTTTGAAAGAAAAACCGCCGAATGGACAGTTAAGTCATCAAGAAAAAAACAAGAAGTAAACCACTGACTCACAGCTACTTAATTTAAACTTATATTTCCATTTGCCTCATTGACAAATATTCATATTCATATTGTTTTGCAAAAATCACCATTTAATGAAAATAGGTGCCCGATTCTAATATTAATAAATTGTTAAGTTTGGTCATTTGAGAATATAAAACATTCAAAAAGAAGGCCTTAAAATTCAGTATTGCACTAATTAAAACAGCACATTTACCTCTCAAGATTAATATCAAAATCAATCCATTTTGCTCCTCCTGAAACAAAAATGTTGGTCCAATATAAAATCATCGGCATATTGTTTTCTTACTTTTGAAACATGATGAATATTAAAATTGGACACGGTTATGATGTCCACGAATTAGCTGCAGGTTATGAATTAACTTTAGGTGGTGTCAAAATACCTCATACAGTAGGCTCTATGGGGCATTCTGATGCTGACGTGCTTTTACATGCCATTTGTGACGCCCTGCTTGGAGCTCTCTCTTTAGGCGACATTGGTCTTCATTTTAAAAACACTGACCCTCAATGGAAAGGTGCCGATAGTAAGATTTTCCTAAAAGAAGTTAATAGAATGATTAACGAAAAAGGCTGGAAAGTTGGAAATATTGACTCCACCTTAATTCTTCAAGAGCCTAAAATCGGTAAATATGTTCCTGAAATGAAGAAGGCTATTGCCAATTGCATCAATGTTCCTGAAGATTGTGTCAGCATTAAAGCTACCACTGCAGAGAATATGGGTTTTGTAGGTAGAAAAGAAGGCTTAGAAGCACATGCTGTTTGTTTACTTTTCAAGGACTAATCTGAATAAATCAATTATTTCTTCGAAATAATTACTGGCTAAAAGCAATGATTGATTACTCTAGGTTACTTTTAGCTAATTACATTTTGATAAAACTCAAATATGCCAAATAAATATACCCTCCTATTCCTTTCACTCTTTGTTTCAACCATTACTATAGCTCAGCAAATAGCCATTGGCGAAAGTGCAGACGGTGAAATTTCTTTTGAAGAATACACACCAAAATCTACTTTAATAGTAGAATCTAATGTGCCTACCACGGCTAAGTTCCCTTTCATTGATATCCATAATCATCAGTTTGGTATGAATACCAAAGCTAAACTGGATGATATAGTGCATGACATGGACAGTCTGAACATGAAAGTCATGATTAACCTAAGTGGACGTGGCTGGACAAGAGACATAGATGAGTCTACAAAAACTTTAGAAGGTTACGTAAAAGCTGTCAATGATAATTACCCAGACCGGTTTATCATATTTACCAATATTGACTTTAACGGCATAAGCGAAGAAGGCTGGACAGAAAGAGCGGTCAAAATGCTGGAAGATGATGTAAAACTTCGTGGTGCTGGCGGACTTAAGATTTATAAAAGCTTAGGTTTCAATGTCAAAAATAATGACGGAAGCATAGTGGCCGTTAACGACAAAAGAATTGACCCAGTTTGGGAGATGGCTGGAAAACTAGGTATTCCTGTTTTAATTCATACAGCAGAGCCTGCTTCATTCTGGAATCCTTTAAACAGATATAACGAAAGGTGGCTGGAGCTTAAAACACATCCCAGAAGAGCAAGAGACACTTCTAGAGGCGACTACTCTTTTGAGGAATTGATAAAACAGCAACATGATGTTTTTGCGAAGCACCCAAACACCACCTTTATTAATGCTCACATGGGTTGGTATGCAAATGACCTTCAAAAGCTTGACAGTTTAATGATAGCTTTACCAAACACATATGTTGAAATTGGAGCCGTAATAGCGGAACTTGGTCGTCAGCCTAGAGCTGCAAATAAGTTTTTCACCAAATGGCAGGACCGCGTTTTATTTGGAAAAGACTCATGGAAACCTAATGAGTATGAAACGTATTTTCGTGTTTTAGAAACGGAAGATGAGTATTTCCAATATCACAAAAAATATCACGCTTTCTGGCCTATGTACGGCATAGGACTTTCTGATGAGGTTTTGAAAAAGCTATATTATAAAAATGCTTTGAAAATTCTTCCGAACATTGACAAGAGTATGTTTCCCAATTAGGAATAACTCTTAATCTCATTATCAAAATACCTTTGAACACGAAATTCAAAGGTATTTTTTTGTTCAAAAACGGGTGTTCAAAATTACTCTATTTCATCAAACAGATAAGCGTCATTGAAATCAACATCATAGGCGTTCAAAAACTGAAGATACTCTTCTTTAAATGACTTCTTGCTGTGATGTTCCTCTTGCTTCTTTATATAATTAATGATTGTTGGTAGCTGAGAATGCCCCAGCGTAAAGGCTCCAAAACCCTCTTGCCATTCAAACTTTCCTTTCACAAATCTTTTTTCATTTATCCACTTAGAAGAGTTTGCCTTGATGTCTCTAACCTCATTAGATAAATTAATGTCAGGCTTTGCTCCCAAAAGGATATGAATGTGGTCAGGCATGCCATCAATAATCATAAGCTTTAGGTTGTTACTAGAAATAATACCTGAAATGTATTTATAAAGCTCATCTCTCCAAGAAGTTTGAATTAAGCTTTTTCTTCCTTTTACCGCAAATATGATATGGAAGTATAGTTGTGTGTAAGTGTTAGCCATGGATTAAAAATAGCATTAATATTTGAATGTTATAAATTGAACAGTAATGATTTATGACAAAATAGACAATTCAGCCAATCCAAAATGAAGGATAAAAACAGTAACATTAAAGGTTAAAAACTCCAGAGGAGCGATATGTTATTCTCGATAAACCATTGCCAATAATAACATGTCACCCCGATGGGGTTTAATAATTACGTTAATTCTAATTACTATTAACATGCCGCCCCGCCGGGGCTTCAACAGAAGTTAACAGAAAACAAGAAGCTGGAAAAGCTCCAGAGGAGTGATATATTAATAGAATACAACAAACCAAGAACCGCCAAAGCTCCAGAGGAGCGGCATAATATTCTCAATAAACCAATTGCCAATAATAACATATCACCCCGCTGGGCTTTAATAATTACGTTAATTCTAATTACTATTAACATGCCGCCCCGCCGGGGCTTCAACAGAAGTTAACAGAAAACAAGAAGCTCCAAAAGAGCGATATATTAATAGAATACAACAAACCAAGAACCACCAAAGCTCGAGAGGAGCGACATGTTATTCTCGATAAACCAATTGCCAACAATAACATGTCACCCCGATGGGGTTTAATAATTACGTTAATTCTAATTACTATTAACATGCCGCCCCGCCGGGGTTTGAACAGCAGTTAACATAAAACAAGAAGCTAGAAAAGCTCCAGAGGAGCGATATATTAATAGAATACAACAGGCCAAAGAAAGAGCCTAGCTCCAGAGGAGCGACATGTGATTCTCGATAAACCAATTGTCAATAATTACATATCACCCCGCTGGGGTTTGATAATTATGTTAATTCTAATTTCTATTAATATGCCGCCTCGATGGGGCTTGAACAGAAATTAACAGAAAACAAGAAGCTGCAAAAGCTCCAGAGGAGCGATATATTAATAGAACACAACAGGCCAAAGAAAGAGCGTAGCTCCTGAGGAGCGACATTTTATTCTCGATAAACCATTGCCATTAATAACATGTCACCCCGATGGGGTTTAATAATTACGTTAATTCTAATTTCTATTAATATGCCGCCCCAATGGGGCTTTTTAAGAAATAATAGAATCTGGTAACCGCCAAAGCTCCAGAGGAGCGATATATTAATAGAACACAACAGGCCAAAGAAAGAGCGTAGCTCCAGAGGAGCGGCATATTAATAGAAAACAACCAGCCAATGGAACACCCTAGCTCCGGAGGAGCGACGTGTTATTCCTGTCAAACTAAATCACCTTAAATAATATTCCCCTTGGACTTCGAAACTTGTGTTAAACCACTTCCTTGTTGATATGTCGCCTCGCTGGCACTGACTACAATTGAGCAATACAAAATAAGTGTCTCCTTGACAATTAAAATATTCAGCTTTATTCTTAGCTTTGAGACTTAAACCCGTTAACGCAAAAACATGTACTTACTAGGACTAGACATCGGAACCTCCTCTATCAAAGCTTCTGTAGTAGACGCTAAAACAAAAAAAGTAGTCGCATCTGCTCAATATCCAGATACGGAAACAGCTATTTCTTCCCCAAAAGCGGGTTGGGCGGAGCAGTCTCCTGAAATGTGGTGGGAGAATTCTCAAAAAGCTATTGAAAGAGTTATAGCCAAAGGTGGTTTTAACACCAAAGACCTAGTTTCCATAGGAATCTCTTATCAGATGCATGGTTTGGTAATGATTGACAAAGAAAAGAATGTGCTTCGTCCTTCTATCATTTGGTGCGATAGCCGTGCTGTGGAAGTAGGAGAAAAAGCATTTCAAAAAATAGGCGAAGAAAAAGCATTAGCTCATTTATTAAACTCACCGGGTAATTTCACAGCCTCAAAACTCGCCTGGGTAAAAGAAAACGAGCCTGCTGTCTTTGAAAAGTGTTATAAAATAATGCTTCCGGGTGATTATATAGGTATGATGCTTACTAATGAAATCACCACTTCAAACTCTGGACTTTCAGAAGGTATCTTCTGGGATTTCTGTGACAATAAAGTTTCGGAAGATGTAATGAAAACTTACGGGTTTGATATGGATTTAATTCCAAAAATTCAGCCCGTTTTCTCAAACCACGGTGAAGTATCAAAAGAAATAGCAGATAAAACTGGTATCCCAGCGGGAATTCCAGTCGCTTATAAAGCAGGCGACCAACCAAACAATGCTCTATCATTAAACGTGGTAAACCCTGGTGAAATAGCCGCTACCGCAGGAACATCAGGCGTAGTTTACGCAGTAAGCGACAAAGTTTCTTACGACCCAAAATCTAGAATCAACTCTTTTGCCCATGTCAATCACCAATTAGACGAGCAAACCAGAATAGGTATTTTACTTTGTATCAACGGTACTGGAATCTTAAATTCTTGGGTGAAACATAACATAGCCAAAGGCTTAGATTACCCTGAAATGAATCAGGCAGCTGCCAAAGTTAATATTGGCTCTAACGGACTTTCCGTTTTACCTTTCGGAAACGGTTCAGAGCGTATGCTAGAAAACAAACTGGTAGGTGCTCAGTTTATGAATCTAGATTTCAATCAGCATTCTGACGCACATATATACAGAGCTTCTCAAGAAGGAATAGCGTTCTCTTTAAAATATGGTTTTGACATGATGCAAGCCAATGGCGTAATTCCTAAAGTAATTAGAGCAGGACAAGCCAATATGTTTTTAAGTGATGTTTTCTCTGAAACATTGGTCAATGCTACACAAACTCCAGTAGAGCTTTATGACACCGACGGTGCAAAAGGAGCAGCCTTAGGAGGTGGTTTTGGTGCAGGAATATTTGAATCTTTGGAACAAACAATGGAAGGTTTAACTTTGTTAAAAGTGATAAAACCAAAGGAAAACAATAAAGATGCTTACCAAGAAGCTTATCAAAGCTGGTTAAATGCACTAGCTTTGTGCGTCTGAAGCATATAGAAAGCAATGAAGTTTGTCCAATACCGTATTTCCGAAGAGATTAAAAAAAGTCTTGAACAGCAAGATTTCAAGAAACCTACTGATATTCAATACAAGGCTATTCCGCCTATATTGAAAGGAGAGGATGTTTTGGCTATTGCCCAAACGGGTACTGGAAAAACAGCCGCCTTTGCTATTCCAATCATTCATCTTATCAATGAAAAGAAGAAAAAGTTTAAACACAAAGGCATAAAATGTTTGGTGATGGCTCCTACCCATGAGCTAGCCATTCAGATAAATCAAGTCTTTCAAACCTTAGGCAAATACACCAGAATAAAGACATTTGCTCTTTTTGGAGGAACAGACCAAGCTCCACAAATAGACAAACTATCTTCTGGCATTGACGTTTTAGTTACTACACCGGGTAGAATGTTTGACCTGAGAAGTCAGGGGCATTTAGACTTGAGTACGGTAGAAATTCTAGTTTTAGATGAGGCTGACCACATGTTAGACCTCGGTTTTATAGATGACATAAGAGACGTTATCAGGTATTTGCCAGCCAATAGGCAAACACTCTTTTTCTCTGCCACCATTAATGAAACTATTAAAAAACTGGCTTACTCTTTAGTTAGAAACGCCATTAGAATTCAAATTTCGCCTAAAGACCCTGTATCTAAAAACATTGTCCATTCGCTGGTTTATGTAGAAATGGATGATAAACGATTCTTTTTAGAGCGAATTATCAAAGAGAATCCTGATAAGAAAATGATAGTTTTTGTAAGAACTAAGGTTCGAGCAGAAAGAGTTATGGCTGCCATGAAACGTGTAGAGATAGACTCTGAAACAATTCATAGTGGCAAAGAGCACAGCGACAGAAAAGATGTGATGCATCATTTTAGAACTGGTGAAAACAAAGTTCTGATAGCAACAGATGTAAGTGCAAGAGGTATTGACATTCCAAATGTAGATTTGGTTATAAATTATGATTTACCAGATGTGCCAGAAAATTACGTTCACCGTGTTGGACGAACAGGCCGTGGCATGAACAAAGGGCAAGCTCTCGCTTTTTGTGCTACCGAAGAAAAAGGTTATTTAACGGAAATAGAAGAATACTTAGGTGGCTCTATTGAAGTTTTAAACCTTGGTAAAGAAGAATACAAGGAGACTTTGGATTTCACTAAAAACGAGTCAAACACAACTTGGAAAGACATCCAAAAAGAAATAGAGATGGCCGAAAAGTCAAATATTAAGCACCGCAAGAAAAAAGTAAAGGACAAAGCAAAGAAGAAGAAAAAGAAGAAGTAAACTTTAGATTTGTATAAATTCAGGAACTCTGAACTTCTAACAGACGTATTTCTGTTCTAAGTGAAATATAAAACCAATTGAAAGATGGCACAAATAACATTAAAAGGAACTCCTATCAACACAAATGGCAACTTACCTCAAATAGGTGAGCAAGCTAAAGACTTTGAATTAATAGCTCAAGACATGTCTAGAGCTAATCTTGATAAATATAAAGGCTCTAGAGTAGTATTAAACGTATTCCCAAGTTTAGATACGGGCATTTGTGCTACTTCTGTAAGAGAATTTAACAAGGTAGCAGGTGACCTTGAAAACACTAAAATACTTTGTATTTCTAGAGACACGCCAATGGCCCAAGGTCGTTTTTGTGGAGCAGAAGGCATTGAAAATGTAGAAACTCTTTCTGACCTAGCTAACGGAAGTTTCGGAAAAGATTATGGTCTTGAAATAGTAGATGGACCTTTGAAAGACTTCTCTAGCAGAGCGGTAATAGTACTAGACGAAAACCATAAAGTAGTTTATACAGAGCAGGTTCCTGAAATAGTTCAAGAGCCTAATTATGAAGCCGCATTGAAAGTTTTGGCATAGTATCTAACTGTCATATACTAACATCGTGAAGCACACTAGTTTAACTAGTGTGCTTTATTTTTGACCAAGGTTTAAGCAAATCAAGTCTTGTTTCTTTTGATAAAACCTGCTATAATGCCAGTACTTATAACCTACCTGAAATAATCATGAGTGTCAAATTAATAAGCATCAACGAATTCTCGGCCACCCCAAAGTATCAACAACTGGTTAATAGCATCTTAGAAAGTATACGCTTTGGTAGGTTAAAAAAAGGAGACACCCTACCTTCCATAAACGAAGTAAGTTACGGCTTTGAAATTTCTAGAATCACGGTAGAGAAAGGTTATAATGAACTACGAAAGCGTAATTTCATAGCTGCCCATCCAGGAAAAGGCTTCTTTGTGATTAATGACCAAGTAGAGCAAGACCTAAAAATCCTTTTACTATTCAATAAGCTTAGTGCTCACAAAAAACAAATCTACGATTCTTTAGTAGCTAAACTAGGAAACCGTGCCGCCATAGAATTTTACATTTATAATAATGATGCCACCCAGTTTTGTCAATTACTGGAAAGTCATAAAAAGGGTTACTCGCATTATGTTATCATACCAAACTTCATTGAAGGTGATGAGCAAGCTCTGAAACTAATAAACAAGCTTCCTAAAGACCAACTGATAATCATTGACAAAATGCTAGATGGCATTACTGGAAAATTTGCCGCAGTATATCAACCTTTTGAAGACGACATCTTTGGAGCTTTGGGCGAAGCCTGGGAAACCTTAAAAAAGTACAGTAGAATGGTGCTCATTTTCCCAGAGAATTCATATTACCCAAAAGACATCATGCAGGGTTTTATCAATTTTTGCAACAGTTACGAGTTTAACTACAAAATCATAAACGACATTCGTAAAAGTAAAATTAGACCAGGTGAATTATACCTAAACGTCATGGAAGATGATTTGGTAAGATTACTTGACATGATTCCTGACTCTGGCCTTAAAGTAGGTAAAGACATTGGTATCATTTCTTATAATGAGACCCCTCTTAAAAAATTCATTTTGAATGGCATTACCACCATATCTACTGATTTCTCTTTAATGGGCGAAAAAGCGGGTGAACTTATCCTTAATAATAAGAAAGAGCATACCAAAAACCCATTCACTATAAGATTACGAGCTTCAAGCTAAAACTACATTTATTCAATCATACCGTTAAGGTCTCATTCTATTCATCGTTAAAACTAGGCTTCTTATCACCTTTTTCTTGTAATTCATCCTGAAATAATTGCACAATAAGAAGACAGTATAGGACGGTTCGGTGTGACAGTGTATGACGGTACAAAATGGCTTAAGAGATACATTTGGTACATATAAAGGAAATAATATTTCTTTTTATAGACAACCCAATGTTTTTTTTCAAACCATTAACTATTGAAATTATGAAGTTAAATTCTACCGCAATTATGCATAGAATTAGATTCTCAGGTATTTTCCTGCTTCTAATGCTATGCGGTTCTTTTGCGTTTTCGCAAATTCAAGGAACTGTACTCGATGAAACCGGCAGCCCGATGATTGCCGTGAGTGTTTCCGTAAAAGGAACCACTAAAGGAACCTCCACAGATGTGAACGGTAAGTACAAAATAGACGCTCAGCCTAACCAAACGCTGGTCTATAGTTTTGTAGGTTACCTTAACCAAGAGGTTACAGTTGGAGCTCAAAAGACAATTGATGTGACTTTAGACCTAGACGACCAACTTCTTAGCGAAGTGGTAGTAGTAGGTTATGGTAGTCAGTTGAAAAGAGAAGTAACTGGTGCCGTACAAACATTAGGGTATAAAGAACTGAAAGATTTACCAGTATCTCAGGTAGGTCAAAAACTACAAGGTCAACTTGCTGGTGTTCAGATTAACCAAACTACTGGTAAGCCAGGACAAGGAATGAACATCAGAATTAGAGGGCAAGTATCTGTATCTGCAGGTAGTGACCCACTATATGTTATTGATGGTTTTCCTATCACAGGTGACATTGGTTCTTTAAACCCTGATGAAATAGAAGAAATCACCATCTTGAAAGATGCTGCTTCTACCTCATTATATGGTTCTAGAGCAGCAAATGGCGTTGTTCTTATCACCACCAAGAAAGGTAAGCCTGGTACTAACGTAAGCTTCAATGCTTATACGGGTATTCAAAGCGTGCCACAGAGAGGACGAATTGAAATGATGGATGCTGTTGAATTTGCTCAATTTAAGAATGAGTATTACACAGACGCTGGTCAGCCAGTTCCTGTAGAATTCCAAAATCCTTCTGATTATGCAGGAAAGAACAATGACTGGTACGATGCTCTTTTAAGAACAGCACCAATGCAGAGTTATACCTTAAACGTAACATCAAACAAAGCAGACTCTAGAACTGCCGTAGTTGCTGGTGTATTTGACCAAGACGGTGTAGTTATCAATAATAAATATCAGCGTTACTCTTTAAGAATAAACTCTGAATTTGATGTGTCTGACAAAGTTAAAGTAGGTTTTAACCTTGCTCCACAATATGTGTATGACAACACACCAAGAACTGATGGTGATAGAGGAACAGGTATTTTATTCAATGCTCTTCATACTTGGCCAGTAATGCCTATTTATGACGACTCTGGCGAATTAACACTTTCAAACAAGTTTCCAGGAAGTACTGGTAACATTTTTGACTATGCCAACTGGGTAAGAGCAGCTGATGAGTTAGTAAACGAAACTACTACTACTAACTTATTATCAAATGCTTATTTGCAATATGAGCCAATTAAAAACTTGGTATTGAAATCTACCTTCAATGTAGAAATGTTGAGGTCTAAGTTCTTCTACTTTAACCCATCTACTGCCACTAGCAGAATTAACGTACCAATTCCTACCACGGCTTCGTCTACACGTCAAAACGTAGAAAGCTTAAGCTGGTTGAACGAAAACTTAGCTACATATTCAAAAAGCTATAACGACCATAACTTTGAATTACTTGCTGGTTTTACAAATCAGAAATTCACGCAGGAAAGTACAAGAATTCAAGCAGATACATATTCTGATGACCGTCTTCCTACTATCCAAGGAGCCATCAACATTAGCAGAGGTGGAACTTACAATGGTGTAGAAGAGTGGAGCTTAACTTCACTACTTTCTAGATTGACGTATAACTATAAGGGTAAATACTTATTTACTGCTGCTGTTCGTCGTGACGGTTCTTCTCGTTTCGGTTCTGACAACAGATGGGGAACATTCCCGTCAGTTAGTGCTGGTTGGGTAATGTCTGATGAGCCATTCCTTGCAGATGTAGAGCAATTATCTTTTGCGAAACTTAGAACTAGTTATGGTGTGATTGGTAACAACAACATTGGTAACTATACTTCTTACGCATTGATTAATAATACTGTCAATGGCGTTTTCGGAAACACAGTAGCTCCTGGTGCCGTAGTAACATCTTTGGCTAACACTAACTTAGGATGGGAAACTACTAAACAGTTTGACATAGGACTTGACCTTGGTCTATTTAATGATAGAATTCAGTTTATCTATGATTTCTACACCAAGCGTACTACAAACTTACTTTACAGTGTTCAAGTGGCTCAAGAGTCTGGTTTCAGTAACTTTAATGACAACATTGGTGAAATTAAGTTCTGGGGACATGAGTTCTCTCTTAATACTAAAAACCTGAACCCTTCTAAAAAGTTAAGCTGGAATACCAACTTTAACCTTTCTGTAAACAGAAACAAAGTAATGTCATTGGCAGACGGTATTGACCGTGTTTATGGTCTTTTCCATATCACGCAAGTAGGTCAGCCTTTCGGTCAATTCTATGGTCACATTGCACAAGGTGTTTATCAAAATCAAGCTGATTTAGATAGTTCTCCACAGGTTCCTGGAAGATCAGTAGTAGGAAGTATTAAGTTGACAGACCAAAACGGTGATGGTATTATCACAAACGGTGGAGATTTTGATGACCGTGTAGTTATGGGTAACCCATTCCCTACTTTCACTTACGGTATTACTAATAACTTCCGTTATGGTAACTGGGATTTGAGCATTGTAGGTTCAGGTTCTCAAGGAAACAAACTTTTGGTTCGTCACCTTTACAGTACTGCCAACTTAGATGGTGTATTTAACATGGTGAAAGAAGTTCAGTATAGATTCCGTTCTGAAGAAAATCCAGGAAAAGGATTTTATGGAACTACTGTTGGTGGTGGTAATGTAACAGGTATTGAAAGAGACTGGATGAACAGCCGTTTTGTGGCAGATGCGTCTTACTTCACCATCAAAAACATTACGTTAGGACATACTTTCAACAAGCCTAATAAAATATTCAGCTCGGCAAGATTATATACTTCTGTACAGCAGGCTTTCGTATTTACGAAATACTGGGGAGGACCTAATCCAGAAACAAGTGCTCAGAGAGATGGTCAAGGTGATGGTGGAAACTTAAGCCCAGGTGTTGACTTATCAAACTATCCTGTGCCACGTACTTTCACTTTGGGTCTTAATCTGAATTTCTAAAAACATTAATCCATTGTAAAAATGAAAAAATCAATAATTCTAATATTACTAGTAGCATTTACACAAACGGGTTGTAAAGAAGACTTCCTAAGTTTGGTTCCTGCTACCGCCCTGAGTTCTGCTACGTTCTTCACTAAGCAGGCTGACTTTGAACAAGCTGTAAATGCAGCTTACGTACCGCTTCGTAGCATTGTCAATGACAAAGCATGGCTATTAAGCGAAATGCACTCTGATAATACTTACTATGCCAGAAATATTCTTTTTGGAGCAACAGAACAACAAGAGGATTTAGCTGACTTTGCAGTTCCTACTGCAAATGGTGTAACATCTAACAGACACGTTTTAGACCAATACAGATTAGATTATCAAATTATCTCAAGAAGTAATCAAATCTTATCTCAAATTGACGATGTAGATTTTGATGCTACTGTAAAAGCTAATTTAAAAGGTCAAGCTCAGTTTCTTAGAGCTTACGCATACTTTGAACTTGTAAGATATTTTGGTAAAGTACCAATGCATTTAGAGCCTGTTACAGATAGACAAGGTGCGGCACTTCCATTATCTGAAGAAAGTGCTATTTATGCTCAAATCATTGCTGATGCTACTGCAGCAGCTAGTGGTTTATTGCCAAAATCGGTTCAAGAGCCGGGTAGAGTTACTTCTGGAGCAGCAAAAATGCTTCTTGCCAATGTTCATATTACACAAAAGAACTGGGCAGAAGCAGCGGGTTTATTACAACAAGTGGTAAACAGTGGCGAGTACTCTTTAATGCCTAATTATGGTGATGCATTCTCTGACAATGCCAGTAATAAAAACAATGCTGAATCTGTTTTTGAAGTACAATTCCTAGAAGGTTCTGCAGGTCTTAATGGTAGCTTTATTTACAATTTCATGCCAAGACCTATTAGCCCAGAGGAATTAGCTCCTATCACTGGAACTTCTAATCCGCAGCCTATTAGTGGAGAGGGAAATAACATTCCTACACCAGATGTTATAGCAGCTTATGAAGACGGTGATTTAAGAAAAGATGAATCTATAGCCTATGTAACTTTAGGAGGTAGTTTAAGAAGCAACCAAGAGTACCCTTACATTAAGAAGTATGCTAAAAAGCATAGCCTTCATGGTAACACAGGGACCAACTGGCCAATATACCGTTACTCGGAAGTATTGTTATTCTTAGCAGAGGCTTTAGCAGAACAAGGCCAAACTAGTGAAGCAGCTAATTACCTAAACATGGTTCGTTCTAGAGCTGGTTTAGCTAACACCACTGCATCTTCACAAGATGATTTAAGAACAGCTATTTATAAAGAAAGAAGAGTAGAGTTAGCATTTGAAAACAAGCGTTGGTTTGACCTAGTGAGAACTGGTCGTGCCATTGATGTTATCACTGCCTACGGAAACAGAATCAAGGCGAATCCTTTAGACTATTATTACCCTGAAGGAGCAGAACCAAGAAGTAATGCATTTTCTAACATTTCATTACTATACGGTTTACCTGCAGACGAAGCGGCTCTATCTCCCCATTTCTAATTTTATATTACACTCAAAAAACTGCACAAGAGAAAATTATTTTTTTATCTTGTGCAGTATAAACTAAAATTCAACCTAGGGAAATTATGTCACTAAAAAAACGTTCAATCATCCTGCTGTTTGCGGCAGCAGCTCTCACAGTAGCTAACTCCTTTACTTTCTTGAAAAAGCAGGTTTTAGCATCAATGGATGAGGAAAACCCAAAAATCAAGAAACTAAGATTATCAGACGGTTTTAAAGCCGAACACCTTTACAGTCCTTCAGAAGCAGACAAAGGTTCATGGGTTGCCATGACTTTTGATGACAAAGGCAGAATGATTACTTCTGACCAATATGGCTCGCTTTACAGATTAAAAATTCCGCCAATTGGTAGTGCTAGCTCAAAACCAAGTGTTGAGAAAATCAAGATTGGCAAAGGTGCTAATGTGGACGAAGTAGGCATGGGTTATGCTAACGGATTGCTTTATGCATTCAATAGCCTTTATGTGATGATTAACAACGGGAAAAACAATAAAGACTTCCCTCGTTCTAGTGGCTTATACAGACTTCAAGATACAAACAACGACGACCATTTTGACAAAATAACTTTACTGAAAGAATTAGTAGGTCAAGGAGAGCATGGACCTCACAGTATAGTACTTTCTCCTGACGGAAAATCACTTTATGTAATTGCTGGTAACCACACCGATGTTCCTGAAATGGACGGATATCGTTTACCATCAAACTGGCAAGAAGATAACCTTTTCCCATTAATTAAAGACCCAAGAGGACACGCCAACGACCGCATGGCACCTGGTGGATGGATAGCAAGCCTAGACCCAGAAGGAAAAAAATGGGAACTAGTAAGTGCTGGTTACAGAAATGCATTTGACCTTGCCTTTAACGAAGTAGGCGATTTATTTGCTTATGATGCAGATATGGAGTGGGATTTCGGACAACCTTGGTACCGTCCTACCAGAATCAATCATTCTACAAGTGGTTCAGAGCATGGATGGAGAACAGGAAACAGCAAATGGTCTCCTTCTTACCCAGATAACCTTCCTCCAGTAATAAACATTGGACAGGGTTCTCCTACCAACTTATTGCATTTAAAAGATGCCAAATTCCCTGCTAAATATAGAAGTTCTTTATTAGCTTTTGACTGGAGTTTCGGAATTATGCATGCTATACATTTGAAGCCTGAAGGGGCGTCATATACGGCAGAAAGAGAAGAGTTTTTATCAGGTATTCCATTACCACTTACTGACGGAACTATTGGCCCAGACGGAGCTCTTTACTTCTTAACAGGTGGTCGTAGATTAGAGTCTGACCTATACCGTGTAAGCTATGTGGGTTCTGAAAGCACTGCCCCAGTAGCTATAAAGCCAATTAATGCTGAAAACCAATTAAGAAGAGATTTAGAAAAGTATCACGTGGCCGGTGCTGACAAAAGTGCTATCAAAAAAGCGTGGCCTGAACTAAATAACTCTGATAGGTTTATCAGATATGCAGCCAGATTAGTTTTAGAGCATCAGCCAGTTTCAGAATGGCAGTCAAAAGCTCTTTCAGAGAAAGATGCCGTAGCTAAAACGCAAGCTCTAATTTCTTTAATTAGAATGGGAGATGGCTCTAAGAAAAACGAAATATTAAACGCCCTTTCTAGCATTAATTTCAAAAGCCTAAACGAAGGTGAGCAATTAGATATCCTAAGAGCTTATGAGTTAGCCTTTTTAAGAATGGGTGAGCCAGAAGGTGATACTAAAACTAAGGTAATAGCACTTTTAAACTCGCAGTATCCTGCTAGAACAGCCCAGTTAAACAGGTCTTTAAGTAAGGTTTTATTATACTTAGACGCTCCAGGAGCAGTTGACAAGACCTTAGCTCTAATGAAAATAGAAAAAGAGCCAGGTACAGAAAGTTTAATGGAAGAAACTGCTACTGCTTCTAGTGACCTTATATTGAGAAACCCTCAGTATGGTTCTGATATTGCTGAAATGCTAGCCAACATGCCTCCAATGCAGCACACGTATTATGCAACGGTTTTAAGCATGGCGAAAAAAGGATGGACAGAAAAAACTAGAGAAACATACTTCTCCTGGTTTAAAAAAGCTTTTGGTTACAAGGGTGGACGTAGTTACGTTGGTTTTATTGACAGAGCTCGTAAGTTAGCCTTAGAAAATGTACCAGCTGATAAAGTAGAGTATTACAATCAATTATCAGGAGCAGACTTACTTACTTCAAACGGTAACGAAATCGTTGACATGTCATATCCGAAAGGACCAGGAAGAAGATGGAAAGTGGAATCAGCAGCAAAGTTAATTGACGAAGGTTTGAGCGGTAGAGACTTCAAAAATGGTAAAGCCATGTTTGCAGCCACTACTTGTAAAAACTGTCATACTATGAGAGGCGAAGGTGGAGCCATTGGACCAGACCTTACGCAATTAGGAACTCGTTTTTCGTCTAAAGATATGCTTGAAGCTATCATTGACCCTAATAAAGCCGTTTCTGACCAGTATGCAGCTTCTCAAATTAGCTTAAAAGATGGTAACTCTTTAGTGGGTAGACTTGTAAATGAAGACGATAAATTCTATTACATTTCTTCAAACCCTTTTGCACCAGATATGTTAGAAAAAGTACTTAAAGCAGATGTAGTTTCTGTGAAAAGTTCTCAAGTTTCAATGATGTTCCCTGGTCTTATAAATAGCCTTAATGAGGACGAACTTAAAGATTTAATGGCCTACCTAATGTCAGGAGGTAATGAAAACAATAAGATGTTCTCTTCTAAATAATCTAAACACTTAAAGAGGTTTATTTTATTGAAAATTTTCGAGTTTAGTTTGAAATAAGATTTGGTCTGGGTAGAAATTACCTGGGCCAATCTTTTTCACTTTAGCCCTACCAACATGAGAAAATCAACATTCCTATTTAGCCTTATATTTCTATGCCCTTTTCTCAAAAGTGTCACAGCTCAGGAGACATCAGAAAAGCCAAATATTCTATATATTTTGGTAGACCAATGGAGAGCTCAAACCACTGGTTACTCAGGAAACCAAGATGTTATCACACCAAATTTAGACCAACTAGCGGCTGAAAGCATCAACTTAAAAAATGCTGTTTCTGGCACACCGGTATGTACGCCACACAGAGCCTCGCTTATGACTGGGCAGTACCCACTCACAAACGGCGTTTTCATGAACGATGTACTCTTAGACACCAATGCCATAACACTTCCTAAAGTATTTAAAAAAGACGGGTATAACACTGGTTACATTGGCAAATGGCACCTAGACGGTCACGGCAGAAACACCTACATCCCTCCTACCCGTCAACAAGGTTTTGCTTACTGGAAAGTACTGGAATGCACCCATAATTATAACAACTCTGCCTATTACACGGGTAAGTCAGACGAAAAGAAATTTTGGAATGGTTATGACGCAGCCGCTCAAACAGAAGACGTTTTAAACTACCTTGACGAACAGTCAAAAAGCAAAAAGCCTTTTTTATTAATGCTGTCAATAGGTAGCCCACATGCTCCTTATCATACGGCACCAGAAGAATTCAAAAAACTCTATGAAAACAAAGAGATTTTCATTCATAAGAATGTACCAGAAGAACTAAGAGAAAAAGTCGAAAACGATACCCGAGGTTATTACGCTCATATGACCGCAATAGACTCTTATATTGGCAAAATGAGGCAAAAGCTAAAAGACTTAAACATGGATAAAAACACCATAATAGTCTTCACCTCTGACCATGGAGACCTTTTAGGCTCACATGGCTTTTATAAGAAACAACAGCCTTACCAAGAGAGTATCAAAGTTCCTTTCCTTATTCATTACCCTAAAGCCTTTGGTAGCAAGGGAAGTCTTTCTCCGGCTCTTTTAAACTCACCAGACATTATGCCTACGCTCTTAGGTTTGTCAAATATTGATATCCCTGAAACAGTAGAAGGTTTAGATTTCTCTTCTGTTTTAAAAGGCGAAAAAAAAGACAAAGTAAAGCAAACCCTTATCTCTTGTCCACAGCCTTTTGGTCAGTGGGATAGAAAAAGAGGTGGCAAAGAATATAGAGGTCTGTTTACTGGAAGATATACCTACACCAGAGACCTAGAAGGTCCTTGGCTACTTTTTGATAATGTAGCTGACCCTTTTCAAATGAACAATTTGATAGGCAAGCCTGAACATCAAAAACTTCAAAAGACTTTAGATAAAAAATTAAATAAAGAACTTCAAAAGAGAAATGATGAATTTCTGCCAGGAATGGAATATGTAAAGAAATGGAACTACTTGGTAGACGAAACCGAAACCGTTCCATACATCAATGTCAATTACGAAGGAAAACCAATAAACGAATAATAAACAATCTTAATTTCAACCCAGCATGATAAACAAAAACATAACCTACTTACTGGCAGCCGCTGCCATTGGATTAATAAGCACTTCTTGTACAGAGTCGCACAGTGCCGCTAGCGATGAAGAACAAGCAGTAGTGGAAAATGAAAGTGAATTTGTCTCGATTTTTAATGGCGAAAACTTAGACGGTTGGGAAGGTGATACCACCTACTGGAGCGTACAAGACGGAAATTTAGTAGGAGAAATCACTCCTAGCACTTTGCTAAAAACAAATTCATTCATAATTTGGGAGGGCGGAGAGCCTGGCGATTTTGAGCTCAAAGGTGAGTTCATGATTTCAGAAAAAGGAAACTCCGGAATTAACTATAGAAGTGAGCGTTTTACAGAAGTTCCTCACGCTTTAAAAGGGTATCAGGCAGACATTGACGGAGCAAACCGTTATACTGGTCAAAACTATGAAGAGCGAGGAAGAACCACACTTGCATACAGAGGTCAAATCACGAGCATCAACCCTCAAACTGGTGATATGACACGTGAGCAAGTAAGAGAAAAAGTAAAGAAAAACGCTTGGACAGATTTAGAAGTTACAGGTAGTTTAGGAGAGTCAGATTCTCTAAAAACTAAGATTAATGCCCAAGACTGGAATGAGTTTCATTTGGTCATAAAAGGCAACAGATTACAACACTACATCAATGGTGTTTTAATGAGCGATGTAACAGATAATGACGAGGTTAATGGAAAGTCAAAAGGACTACTTGGTGTGCAAGTACATGTAGGTCCTCCAATGACTGTGAAGTATAGAAATTTAAGAATGAAGCAATAATAAAGAATGACAAAAATCGGATTTAACGTATTAGCCTGGTCGGCAAATGTCTCAGAAGACCTCTACCCTATTATAGAACGCCTAAAAAACATTGGTTACGATGGCGTAGAATATTTTGTGGGTGCCGAAGACATAAAAAACTATAAACTGGTAGGTGACCGCTCAAAAGCTCTTGGCCTTGAGGTAACTTGTGTCACGGTGGTAAGTCCAGATGCCAACCCAGTTAGCGACAATCCGATTATAAGACAGAAAGGTTTAGACAGAGTGAAATGGGCTATTGACAGAACCCATGAATTAGGTAGTTCTGTGCTTTGTGGCCCCTTTCACTCTGCTCATGCTCACTTTTATGGTCGCCCAGCCACGCCCGACGAATTAAAATGGAGTGCCGAAAACATGCACAGTGCAGGACAGCATGCCCAGCAAGCTGGTGTAACTTTAGCCTTGGAAGCACTTAATAGGTTTGAATGTTATTTGGTTAATACCATGGCAGATTTAGCTAAACTGGTAAGTACCATCAATCACCCAAATGTGAGAGCCATGTTTGATACGCACCATAGCAATATTGAAGAGAAAAAATATGCTACCGCTATCAATAACATTGCCCCGCATTTAGAGCATGTCCATATTTCTGAAAATGACAGAGGAACACCCGGAAGCGGCCATATTCCTTTTGATGATGCATTTTCAGCTTTAAAAGACATCAATTATGATGGATGGTTAACCATAGAGGCTTTTTCACGTAGTGACCCCGATTTTGCGAATGCCATCAATGTTTGGAGAGAATATGATGACGCTTGGGACATTGCAGAAAAAGGCTTGAAGTTTATTCAAGACATGTCTGCCAAACATGGTTTAAAATAAAACCAAAAAACATTTAAACAACCTATTGAAAAACAACCTTATGAATAACAAATTACCCTTCCGTTTTGGCTCCGAAGTCTACACTTGGTTTATGAGTGGTGACGGTGAAACCCATAAAGGCCAGCTTGGTCACATGATTGAAATAATCGCTAAAGCTGGTTTTACAGGTATTCAGCCAATTTTCACATGGATGGGAGACTTGGTAAATCCAGAATTATTAGCCGACAAGCTTAAGGAGCAAGGCATAGAACTAGCTGCTCTAGCTTTAGCTCAAGACTGGAATGGTGCAAAAGAAACGGATGAGGAAAAAATAGTAGCAGATAATGCCATAGCTCTTTTAGAGCATTTTCCTGGAGCTATGTTAAATACGGTGCAAATTCCAACTGGACGTCATGATATAGAAACCAGAAGAAAAACCTTGGTTAACATTGTCAATACAGTTTCAAAAAGAGCTGCTGATAAAGGAATTCCATGTAGCTATCATCCTAATTCTCCGCATACCTCTATCATCAGAACAGAAGAAGACTATAAAATAGTTTTAGAAAGCCTTGACACCACCGTTACTGGCTGGACGCCAGATGTAGGCCACATTATAAATGGCGACATGGACCCTCTATCTAAAATGAAAGAGTACCAATCGCTCATTAATCATGTCCATTATAAAGATTGGGATGGAAATCCTGAATTTGTATTGATGGGCAAAGGAAAAGTAAAGCTCTTAGAAATCACCCAATGGCTAAAAGACATTAACTATGGTGGCTGGATAATTTGTGAAGACGAAGGTGCTTTAGCATTAGAAGACCCAGATGCCGTTACCCTGCATGACGGTCAATGGATAGTAAACGATTTAATTCCAAAACTGAAGTAAGATGCCCACTATAGATTCAAACGGTATTAAACTTTATTATGAAGAGCTAGGCGATGCTTCTAAGCCGCCTTTGCTTTTGATAATGGGTATTACAGCACCTGGTTCAGTTTGGTACGACCACGCCAAGGCATGGCAAAAAGACTTCCGATGCATTTTAGTAGATAACAGAGGTGTTGGGAAATCAGACAAGCCAAAGGGACCTTACACCACGGCACAAATGGCCGATGACTGTGCAGGACTATTAGAAACTTTAAACCTAGAAAACGTCAGCGTAGCCGGTGTTTCTATGGGAAGCACCATTGCTTTAGAGTTAGCCATTAGGCATCCAAAACTCGTCAAGTCTTTACTTCTCATGTGTCCATGGGCTAGGTGCGATAATAAGGCAAAAGCCATTTTTGAACACATGATGGTTTGCAAAGCAAGATTCAGACCTGAAGAGTTTAGTCATTATATCCAACTCTTAATTTATGCGAAAGCATCTTGGGATAATGAAGAAACCGTCAAAGAACTAGCAGAAGGGAGAGCCGCAGATGCCATTGGCGAAAATCAACAACCACTTCATGGCTTAGAGGGGCAAGCTTATGCCTGCATAAACCATAACGTGTATGATAAACTAGGCAGTATTTCGCAGCCAACTTTCATAGTGGGTGGCGAAGAAGACGAATTTACGCCTACATGGATGTCAAAAGAAATTGCAGAAGCTATGCCAAATGCAGAGCTTTACCTATACCCTAAAAGTGGGCATATTTTCCATTTTGAAAACTTAAACGACTTTAACCAGAGAGCCTTAAACTGGCTTTCAGCACATAAATAATGAGTTTCCTGAAAGACAATAGCTGGAAAGATAAAATCTCTCATACCTCCCAAATAGGTGGTATAGAAACTTCCATTTTAGATAATGGACTGGGCAAAGGCACTAGAATAGCCTGGATAAATACAGGAACTGGCCTACGCTTCAAAGTGGTGCTTGATAGAGGAATGGACATTGTAGATGCTTTCTATAATCAACATTCTTTGGCATGGATTAGCCATAACGGCGTCACCGCTCCCCAGCCATTTTCTGATGAAGGTATTGACTGGCTAAAAACTTTCTCAGGAGGTTTATTAACCACTTGCGGACTATCAAATGTAGGCGGTCCTAATGAAGATGCCTTTGGCAAAAGAGGGCTACACGGTAGAGTAAGTAATATTTCTGCCGAAATAGAATCCATCATTCAGCCTGACCCTTTGGTAGGTAAAATGGATATGAGCATTACTGGCATCATCAAAGAGTCAACCGTTTTTGGTGCCAATTTAGAATTAAGAAGAACCATATCTTGCACACTCGGGACTTCGGATATTAGAATAAGTGACGAAGTCATAAATAGAGGAAACACTACGGTTCCTGTCATGGTGCTTTATCATGTAAACTTTGGCTACCCACTGGTAGATGAAGGAGCCAAAATCAATTGGAAAGGAGACTGGAGAGCTCGTGATACTAAATCAGAAGAGATTTTTATGGAATCAAATGATTTCAAAACCTGCCCTCCTGCCCTAGCAGCACATGATGGCCCTGGCGAAGCAGCAGCTTACGTAGAAATGAATACAGATAGCGAAGGTTTTTCTAACTGCGGTATTAGCAATGAAAAGATAAACCTAGCGGTCAATCTTAAATACAAAAAAGACCAACTTCCAGCATTCTGCAATTGGCAGCACTGGGGAAAAGGCGAATATGTAACAGGCTTAGAACCCGGGACAAATTTACCTATCGGTCAAAAACAAGCTAGAGAAGATGGCACATTGCAATTTCTCAAGCCTTTTGAATCAAAAAAAATAGACTTAGAATTTAATATTTCAACCGTAAAAGAATAAATAAAAATTGAGATGAGCGATATAGCAAAGGCACTAGAACAAGGAAAAGGAGTTTTGAGATTGACCCCAACATGGGTACCTCGTTCTTTTTGTGTCCCCGGAAGAAGAATAAAACTACACCCAGACGATTATTACGTACTAGGTGGTGAGCGTGGTGGAATTGATGAGAGATGGTTATCTTCTACCTGTGCTGCTGAAAATGGCCCTTTAACTGGCGAAAACGAAGGTTTGAGTCACGTTGTTTATAATGACGGCGAAAAAGACATTTTGTTTACGCTCAAAGATGCCATTGACGAACTGAAAGGAGAAATTATAGGAGACAGACTTTGGGACGAATACAAAAGCTGGCCTATGTACTCTAAGTTTTTTGATAACATGGGACCACTTCCTCACCATATTCATCATAATGATGAAAAAGCGGCATTAGTTGGTCAAAATGGTAAGCCAGAAGCTTATTACTTCCCGCCTCAGCTTAATAACCACGGTGGAGATTTCCCTTATACATTCTTTGGAATAACACCGGGTACCACAAAAGAGCAAATCAAGGAGTGCTTGATGAACTTTACAAAAGGCGATAACAAAATTACAAATTACTCCGCTGCTCAAAGATTAGAGCCAGGTACGGGATGGTATGTTCCACCAGGAGTATTACATGCACCAGGTAGCCTTTGTACCTATGAGCCACAGAAAGCTTCCGACATTTTCGCCATGTATCAAAGCTTAGTGAACGAAGCCATTGTTCCAGAAGAATTACTTTGGAAAGGAACACCTAAAGATAAAATTGGTGATTATGATGAACTTGTCAGCGTAATAGACTGGGAGCTTAACACAGACCCAAATATTGTAGAAAAGTTCTTCATGCAGCCTAAGCCAGTAAAACCTGTAGCTGAAATGGAAGCAGAAGGTTATATTGATAATTGGATTTGTTATAAAGCCACAGACTTTAGTGCGAAAGAATTAACCATTCTTCCGGGTGCTACAGTTACGGTGAAAGATTCCGCCGCTTATGGTATGATAGTGATGCAAGGTCACGGAAAAATGGGCGAATGGAACATAGAAACACCAGCTTTGATAAGATACGGGCAGCTGACTAATGACGAGTTTTTTGTTACAGAAAAAGCTGCCAAAGAAGGGGTAACCATTACCAACTATTCGGCAAATGACCCTATCGTAATCTTGAAGCACTTTGGCCCTAACAATCCAGATTTAGTGACAGAATAAAATAGATTTTCAACCCAAATTATAGAATAATGAGTAATAATAATTATCCAAAGCTCCATAATGCCACATGGCCAGGAATAGTAGGAAAAGGACCAGATTCTGAGCCTGCAATTGCCCTAGACAACATGTTAAAAATGACCGCCGCAGCCGAGGTTGACGGTGTCAAATTTGACGGTGTAGACATTGGACTTTTTGACCCACATTATGATTTAGATACTTCTGATGACGGTGTCAAAAGATTAGCTGATAAAGTCGCAGCTTATGACCTTGAAATAGGAAGTTTAGTAGCTCCTATTTGGGGTGGTCCAGCAATGGGAACCAAAGAGCAGCGTGCCGAATTTGTAGAAATGGTGCGTAAATCTTGTGAAGTAGGTCAAAAACTTAGAGCACTTGGTATCAGACCAAACGGCATAGTAAGAATAGATTCTGCCAGTAGCGTAGCCGACTGGGCAAAAGACCCAAAAGGTAATTCAAAACTGATTGCAGACACGTTCCGTGAAGCTTGTGATGTAGCCGCAGATTTTGGTGAAAGACTAGCAGCAGAAGGAGAAATTTGCTGGGGAGGAATGCATAGCATGGATTATATGCTAGAAACCTTCGAAATGGTAGATAGAAAAAACATTGGCTTCCAAGCTGACATGTCACATACGACACTTTATCTACTAGGTTATAACGCTCCTGAGCATAGAGTTTTACCAGAAGACTTTAACTGGGACGACCGCGAAACCTTCTTGGCAGGGCTTAAGAAAATCACGGACAAACTAAGACCATGGACTATCGATTTCCATGTGGCTCAAAATGATGGTACTGTACACGGAACAGGCTCTCATGATAAAACTGGCCGCCACTGTCAAGCTACCGACCCTAATGGTAAATTAGATATTGCCAATGAGGCTGGCTATTGGTTAAGAGATGGCTCTGGAGAATTGACAAAAGCATTTAAGCATATTTGCTGGGATGGCTGCATGTTTTCAAACGACATCATGACACAACCTAAAACGTGGAATGACATATTAGCCGCAATGATTAAAGTAAGAGAGCAACATGGCTGGCACGAAGCCTAAAAGCTCGATTTATTCAACCATAAAATTGAAATAAAATGGCAGAAAAAAAGAAATTAAGAATAGGATTAGTAGGTACCGGCCTAATGGGCAGAACCCATGCAAACGGATATAATAGAATTCATAACTTTTTTCCAGATTTAGAGTACGAGCCAGAATTAGTGGCTGTATGCTCTAGAAACGAAGAAAAAGTAAAGGCTTTTGCTGACCAATGGAACTTCGCTTCCTATGAAACAGATTGGAGAAAACTTATCGCAAGAGATGATATTGACGCAATAGACGTTTGTACGCCAAATGATAGTCATGCAGAAATCTCCATAGCTGCTGCTGAGGCTGGCAAAATGGTACTTTGCGAAAAACCTCTTTCTAGAACTATAGCAGAAGGTCAAAAAATGGTAGACGCTGCCGAAAAAGCAGGCGTTCAAACTACAGTTTGGTATAACTATAGAAGAATTCCGGCAGTAACACTTGCCAAAAACATTATTGACTCTGGTAAGCTTGGAAAAATCTTCCACTACAGAGGAAACTTCTTACAAGATTGGACCATCAATGCCGACCTTCCACAAGGTGGTGAAGGATTGTGGCGTATGGATTCTGATGCTGCAGGTTCGGGTGTTACAGGTGACCTTTTAGCTCACTGTATTGACTCAGCCATGTGGCTTAACGGAGGTATTACTGATGTATCTGCCGTCACAGAAACTTTTGTAAAAGAGCGTATGCATCAGCTTACGGGTAAAGTAGAGCCTGTCAAAATTGACGATGCTTGCCTTTTCCATTGCCATTTTGAGAATGGTTCTTTAGGACTTTTTGAGGCCACCAGATATGCCAGAGGTCATAAAGCTCTAAAAACTTTTGAAATCAATGGTGAGCATGCTTCCATCCGTTGGGACTTGCATGACTTAAACAGATTAGAGTTCTTTGACCATTCTGATGAGTCTCAGGTTAGAGGATGGCGTTCTATTCATGTTACCGACGGCGACCACCCATACATTGACAAATGGTGGATTCCTGGCTGTGGAATTGGTTGGGAACATAGTTTTGTGCACCAAGTAGCCGATTTCCTAAAAAGTTTAGAAGACGGAACACCATGCTCCCCTACCTTCAAAGAGGCTTTACAAACACAAAAAGTGTGCGAAGCCATCATTTCATCGGCAAATGAAAAAAGATGGGTTGACACTGGTGTTGACGGTAAATTCGTATAAAATAAATGCAGCCTAGTACTCACTAGGCTGCATTTCTCATATAACCCTATGCCTCTTCTTAAAATCTCTCAAATCTCAAAATCATTTTCTGGAATTAAGGTTCTAGAAAACATCTCTTTTGACCTAAAGTCAGGCGAGGTTCATGCTCTTATGGGAGAAAATGGTGCAGGTAAGTCTACCCTCATGAAAATACTCATGGGACTCCTAAAACCTGATACTGGAACGGTAAATCTAGATGGTGAAGACATCACCAAAATGGATGTGCAAGAAACCTTAAAAAAAGGTATTGCCATGATTCATCAGGAGATTTTGATGGTGCCTGAGTTGAGCATAGCTCAAAACATTTTCTTAGGAAAAGAAACCTCCACGTTTTCCTTTTTAAAAGAGAAACATATCAATCAGCAAACCCAAGAGCTTTTTGACAATATTGGTTTGACGCTAAATCCTAAAACCAAGATGAAGGATTTGAGCATAGCTCAAATGCAAATGGTGGAAATAGTAAAAGCCATTTCAAATGAGGCCAAAATCATCATCATGGATGAGCCAACCTCTGCCCTATCTGATAAAGAGGTAGCCAAGCTTTTTGATATCATCAAAGACCTTAAAAGCAGAAATGTGGCCATTGTCTATATTTCGCATAAGATGGATGAGATATTCCAAATTGCAGATAGAATCACCGTGCTCCGAGATGGTATTTATATTGGCACTAAAGCTGCCGACGAACTAGATAACAAAACCCTCATCACTATGATGGTGGGTAGAGAGATTGACAGTATTTACCCTGAATCTACTGCCGAAATAGGTCAAACACTGCTAGAAATACAAGACTTAAGCTCCACCGGGAAATTTGAAAACATCAATTTCGACCTTAAAGAAGGTGAAGTTTTAGGCTTAGCAGGTTTAGTAGGTGCAGGAAGAACAGAGGTAGCCCGAGCTATAGCGGGTTTAGATAAATTCAACAGCGGAAAAGTAATTTTAGATGGTGTTAAGCTAAAGCTCAAAAGCCCAAAGGATGCTATCAAAAACAAGATAGGCTACGTAAGTGAAGACCGAAAAGCACTGGGTTTTATTCCAGACCTATCGGTCAATGATAATCTTACTTTAGCTAGTTTATCTGTATATGCCAACGGCTCTTTTCCCGTCAAAAACAGAGAGCAAAGTGTAGGTGAACACATGGTAAAGGATTTGAAAATAAAATCCAATGGTCTCAGCCAAACTGTAAGAAGCCTAAGTGGCGGAAACCAACAAAAAGTGGTGATAGGAAAAGTGCTACTGACTTCGCCAAAGGTCATTATATTGGATGAACCCACCAGAGGAATTGACATAGGAGCTAAATTTGAAATTTATAAACTCATCAGAACATTGAGTCAAAAAGGCATAGGTATTATTATGATATCTTCTGAGTTACCAGAAGTACTAGGCATGAGCGACAGAATAGTGGTACTCTCCGAAGGAAAACAAACCGCCATATTATCAGGAAAAGAAGCCACTCAAGAAAACATCATGCAGCATGCAATTCACTAAAAGCCTAAAAGAATACGGCATATTTATCTCGTTTATAGTCACCTGTGCTATACTCTCTTTTGCTACACCACAGTTTTTAAGCGTAGCCAACTGGACTATCATCATCACGCAAGTTTCTATCAATGCCTTATTAGCATTCGGTGTTACTTTCGTCATTATTACGGGGGGAATTGACCTATCCGTAGGTTCTATAGTCGCCGTTACGGGTGTGGTGGCAGCATCTTTGGCACAAAATGGAGATTACCCTGTAGCAGTTGCCATAGCAGGAGGCTTGATGGCAGGACTTGCCTTTGGGCTTCTAAACGGCTTTCTGGTTACTAAAAGTAAGATTGCCCCTTTTATAGTAACCTTAGGAACCATGACTATTGGTCGCGGCTTAGCATTAATATTATGCAAAGGCCGACCAGTATCTAACTTATCAGAGAGTTTTAACTTTATTGGGAATGGAAAAATTGCTGGACTTCCTGTCCCAATTATCATTCTAATTTTAGTATTTATTATATGCTCCATTACACTTCGCAAAACCATTTTCGGACGGTATGTTTACGCCATTGGCGGAAATGAAGATGCCTCTTGGGCTTCAGGAATCAGTGTCAATAAAGTTAAACTAGCAGCCTATGCTATCTGCGGAGCACTTTCGGGTTTGGCAGGAATATTATTGACCGCAAGGATAAGCACAGGACAGCCAAACTCAGGAATGGGCTTTGAACTAGATGCTATTGCCGCCGTAGTTATTGGCGGTACCAGTACCACAGGTGGCCGTGGAACTATGATAGGAACTCTTATCGGTGTTTTGCTTATTGGTGTTATAAACAACGGCCTCGACCTTATGAACGTAACTTCCTATTACCAGCAAGTTATTATGGGTATCATCATCATAGGAGCTGTACTAATGGACAGCTGGAATCTAAAAACAAGAAACTAAACAGAAATATGAAAGCACTTAAATTACTTTTTTTTGCAGGTCTCCTAGCCTTAAATGCCTGTAATTCGGCAGAAGACGATGGCAAACTAGTTATAGGAGTCACCATGCTGAGCATGCAAAATGAGTTCATTGTCAATGTGGCGGACGAAATGCAAAAAAAGGCAGATGAGTTAGGCGTTAAGCTTATTACCGTAGACGCCGAAAGGTCTGCATTAAAGCAAATGGAGCAAGTAGAAAGCTTCATAGCCCAAGGTGTTGACGCCATTATTCTAAACCCTTGCGAAGTAGAAGCTAGTTCTCCTGCCGTAAGTAGAGCCATTGCCGCAGGCATTCCTATCGTAAATGTCAATTCTGAAACTACAGCAAAACCAACAGCTTTTGTAGGTTCTAATGATGTGGAATCAGCACGAATAGCAATGAACTATTTGGCAGAAAAAATGGAAGGAAAAGGAAACTTGGTCATGATTCATGGTTTCATGGGACAAGCCGCCCAAATTCAAAGAGAACAAGGAGCCAAAGAAATATTAAAAGCTCATCCTGAAATGAAATTAATGGCAGAGCAAACAGGCGAATGGGACAGGTCTAAAAGCATGGATTTGATGCAAAACTGGATTCAGTCTTACGGCGATAAAATAGATGCGGTATTTGCTCATAATGACGAAATGGGCATGGGAGCCGTAAAAGCATTAGAAAACGCAGGCATGAAAGATAAAGTTTTGGTGGTAAGTATTGATGCCATCCAAGATGCTCTTCAAGCGGTTAAAAAAGGAACATTAGACGCCACCGTTTTTCAAAATGCCCGAGAGCAAGGAGCCGCTGCAGTAAACACTGCCGTGAAACTAGCCCAAGGTCAAGAAACCGAAAAGGAAGTTCTTATTCCGTTTCAATTAGTAGTGAAAGAAAACGTGGATGATTTCTTAAAATAAGAAATCACACAAAGCACTCAACATAAGTATATTACAAAATAAAAGTAGAATAATTAAGATTGAGCAGTACAGTAAAGGACGGGATACCTAAGTACACTTAATAATTTAGCATTCAAATAACAGAATCATCATGGACACTTCAATTAAGGATTTCAAATACGTAGATTACCTCTGGGACGCTGAAAAAGCAGAGGCTCTTAAAGACGACCAAGTTGCCTTATTTTTATATAGATCTAACATCTTGGGTGCGGACCTCCGAATCACCAATTATGGTGGCGGAAATACTAGCTGCAAAACCATCGAAAAAGACCCACTTACCAATGAAGAAGTAGAGGTAATGTGGATTAAAGGTTCTGGTGGAGATATAGGAACATTGACCCGTTCGGGCATAGCAGGATTATATACAGAAAGACTTCGTAACCTTAAAGATGTGTACGGAGGACTAGAAGACGAGGACCGTATGGTTGGTCTTTTTAATCATTGCATTTATGACCTTGACAGCCGTGCTCCTTCTATTGACACGCCTCTTCACGGTCTTTTACCTTTTGCTCATATTGACCACCTTCACCCAGATGCCCTTATTGCGGTAGCTGCTGCTGAAGACAGCGAGAAGGTTACAAAAGAAATATGGGGAGATACCATGGGTTGGGTACCTTGGCAGCGTCCAGGTTTTGACCTTGGTTTACAGTTAGAAAAATGTTTGGCAGAAAATCCAGGCATCAGAGGAATAGTATTGGGTAGTCATGGTCTATTTACATGGGCAGACAATTCCTATGATTGCTACATCAATAGCCTTGAAGTTATTGAAATGGCATCAGAGTACATTGAGAAAAAAATAGCAGAAAAAGGAAGCGTTTTTGGTGGACAAAAAATAGAAAGCCTACCAAAACAAGAGCGTCTTGATAAGGCCGCTGAACTAATGCCACTTTTACGTGGACTGTGCTCTTCTGAAAACCGCATGATTGGTCATTTTACCGATGCCGATGTGGTGCTAGAATTTATAAACAGTAATGATTTAGCAAGACTGGCTCCTATGGGAACCTCTTGTCCTGACCATTTCTTGAGAACTAAGATTCAACCTTTGGTATTGACACTAGATGCTAAAGAAGATTTGACAGATTCAGCAGCAGTTTTGGCGAAGCTAGAACCAGCTTTTGAAGCTTACAGAAAAGAATACCAAGAATATTACGATACCTGCAAAAAGGCAAATAGCCCAGCGGTAAGAGATGCCAATCCGGTCATCATTATTTACCCAGGTGTAGGTATGTTTAGCTTCGCAAAAAACAAACAAACTACCCGTGTAGCTAGCGAGTTTTATATCAATGCCATTAATGTAATGCGTGGTGCGGAAGCTATTACGTCTTACACGTCACTACCAAGACAGGAAGCATTTGACATTGAATATTGGTTATTAGAGGAAGCCAAGCTTTCAAGAATGCCAAAAGAGAAGCCACTTTCTAGAAAAGTAGCTTTTGTAACGGGTGCAGGTGGCGGAATAGGTAAAGCCATTGCAGATAAATTAGCAGAAGAAGGGGCCAATGTTTTCTTAACTGATATAGCCGAAGATAGACTAAAAGAAGCCGTAGCTACTTACCCAAAAGATACCGCAGGCTACGCAGTGTGTGATGTAACCGATAGCAATTCTGTAGCAGAAGCTTATAAAGCAGCATCGCTAGAATTTGGTGGTGTAGATATCGTAGTTCACAGTGCTGGACTTGCCATTTCTAAGCCATTGGCAGAAACGACTGATGCAGACTGGGATATTCTTCAGAAGGTATTAGTGAAAGGTCAGTTTGAACTGGCTAAACAAGTGGTGGGTGTATTGCGTAAGCAAAATCTTGGAGGAGACTTCATAAGCATCGCGAGTAAAAACGGATTAGTGGCGGGGCCAAACAACGTAGCTTATGGTACGTCAAAAGCCGCTCAGCAGCACATGGCTAGATTATTGGCCGCAGAATTAGGACCAGAGAAAATCCGTGTAAACACGGTCAATCCTGACGGCGTGATAGTAGGTAGTAAAATATGGGAAGGTGCATGGGCAGAAGGCAGAGCCAAAGCTTATGGCATTAAAGTAGAAGAACTTCCAGCTCACTACGCCAAAAGAAACTTAATGAATGAAATTATTTATCCAGCCGATATAGCCAACGGAGTTTTTGCTCTGGTAGCTATATTAGATAAAAGCACTGGAAACATTATTAATGTGGACGGTGGTATGGCAAACGCATTTGTCAGATAATTCAAACACGAAAAACAAAACACTAGTGCCGCATGGTGCTAGTGTTTTTTCTTAATACACTTCAAGAATAATTATATATCTTCCTTTTTGAAAATTTAGCATTTACGAATGAAACAGAAGGTCACCGCAGTTTTTGATATTGGAAAAACCAATAAGAAGATTTTTCTTTTTGATGAAAACTTTCAAGAGGTTCATAAAGAGTACATTCGTTTTGATGAAACTGTAGACGAAGACGGATACCCTTGTGAAGATATTGACAAGTTAAAAACGTGGATAGTAGACACTTTTGACAATATTCTGAAGGCAGATAAATATGAAATCACAAGCCTAAACTTCTCTACTTACGGAGCTAGTTTTGTGCATATTGGTTATGATGGCGAAGTGGTGGCTCCACTATATAATTATACCAAACCATACGATGCCAACATAGAAGCAAAGTTTTACAGAAAGTATGGCCCGATTGCCAAATTCTGTCAAGAAACGGGCTCTTCAAAATTGGGTAATTTAAACTCTGGATTGCAGATATATCTGCTCAAGTATCAACAGCCAGAGCTTTTCAAAAAGATAAAATACTCGCTGCACCTTCCGCAGTTTGTCAGTTACTTATTCACCGGAATTCCACTTAGTGAATACACCAGCATAGGCTGCCATACCGCTCTCTGGGACTATAAAAAGCAAGATTACCATAGATGGGTCTATGAAGAAGGTATTCATGAAAAGCTACCTGCCATAGTACCTACCGAAAGTAGTATCAACATGAACTACAAAGGGCACAAAATGAAAATTGGTGTGGGAATTCATGACAGTTCGTCTGCCTTAGTCCCTTACTTGAGAAGCTCTAAAAAGCCTTTCTTATTAGTATCTACGGGTACATGGGCCATTACCTTGAACCCGTTTAGTGATGGTATTTTAAGTGCCACTGATTTAAAGGCCGACTGCCAAAACAACATGCGAATAAACGGCGAAGCCGTAAAAGCCGCAAGACTATTTTTAGGCAACGAATACAAATTACAAATAGCCAAACTAACCGACCATTATAAAGTACCGCACGAAACACACCGTACGGTCAAATTCTCCAAGCGTATTTTCAAGAAACTTAACGAGAACTTTAAACCGCATTTTGCTTGGGAAAGCCTAAAAGACTCCGCAGCCCCAAAGAAAACCACTTTGCCTTTTGAAACTTTTGAAGAAGCTTACCATCAAATGATGCAAGAGCTAGTAAACCTTCAGGTCAAAAACATTGACATGGCAAAAGGGAAAGCTAAATTGGAAAGAATTTATATTGACGGAGGTTTTTCCGACAACGACATCTACATAAAACTGCTTAGCCATTACCTAAGTCCTATGGAACTTAAAACTACCGATTCGTCTTTAGGTTCGGCATTAGGTGCCGCCATAGCTATCTCAGATGTTACGCTTAATCCAAAATTCCTAAAGAAAAACTACTCGCTCAAAAAGCATAAGCCAGTTAAGCTGTAAATAAAGCCCATAAAGACGACCGAACAATAATAGGTTTTTGTCCTTTTTAAATCTGGTATAGTATTTGTCTTATTTTAAGAATATCCGCCCACAATAAAATTCATTGCCAAAGATACTTTTAATGAGAAAACTACTACCCCTGCTTTTCTTTCTGACTTCTTTTATCTCGTACTCCCAAGACTTACTTACACTTAAAGATGGAACTGATATTGAATCAAAAATCCTAGAAGTATTATTGCACGATGTGAAATACAAAAAATTCAATAATTTAAACGGCCCGACATTTACAATTCCAAAATCTAGTATTTTAATAATTAGGTATGAAAATGGCACAAAAGACATTTTCGACATACCCATTTCTCAAACTGTTTTAGCAGAACCATTACCAAAGCCCCCAACTTCTTCTGAATTATACCAAATGGGAGCTACAGATGCATACAGTAATTATAGAGCTGGAAATAGCGGAAGAGGAGCAACCTTCTTTACAAGTTTAATATCTCCTATTATTGGGTTAATTCCAGCCATTGCATGTTCATCAAACTCACCAAGAGACGGCAATCTTAATTTCCCAAATTCTGAATTAAAAAAGAACCCATCTTATTATTCTGGTTATAAACATAAGGCAACTAGAATAAAGAAAGGTCAAATTTGGAAGAATTGGGGAATTGCCTTGGGAATAAACGTCACAGCCATTACACTACTTGTAAAAGGCCAATATTAAATTTATGCCTTTTTATCTGCAATTAATCTATGATTCTGTTTGAAACAAATTTTAAATATGAATAAAGAGGGGTTTCTTCCCTTCTATATTCATTCAAAATATTTGTCATTCTTTTGCCTACAAAACACATAGTTGATGGAGCAGAAATCCTTTTCTAAAATTCACTAATTTTTCGTACTCCCATTAAAACTCCCCCTTTGTCTTTACATTTTTCTAATGGTCAACTTCCCGAAATAGTAGAAACCTTGGTATTCTAAATACACCTGATTTACTTCATATATAGCATAACACTTGGTGCTATTTCCATCAAATACTTAGTTAATAAATAACAGCTAATTTCTATTCTTCATTAGCTAGTTCATTTCCTTTTTCCACTAACGTATATACTTCATGTCACCCTAAGGGTGACAAAAACTTCCCTAAATACTCGAAATTTCACCCTTCAGGGTGATTGACAAGTACTTGATTACTAGCGAATTTTACACTATCAAAACAAATCCCAAAGCCATGAAAACTTCAGAAAAGAATCAACCCAAAATTTTATCCCGATTTAATAATCAAGAAATCTCCCGTCTAAAAGCAAGTGCTAACTATACTTATCTCATTAAAAAAGATGGTACTAGTATTTTATCCGCATACAGTTTAAAGGTGTTTCAAGACCTATTTAAAAACGAAGACTTTATAAGAATAGATAGATCTAACCTAGTTAAAAGAACTTTTATCAAATCTATAAACCATGGAGACAGCATTACTTTAAAAGACAACACTAATATTAAAGTACCTCGAAGAAAAAGAGAAAGACTAAAAATAGACTTTCCAACCTTATTTAATAATAAAACGCTAAACGAATTGATATGAAACCTAAACATTTACTTCTCACATCCATCCTTTTAATGGGTGGTTCACTATCAGCACAAATGTTTGTCACCGACCCTAATGACGGTTCGTTGACAATCACACCCACAGGTGTAACCTCCGCCAGAACAGCAGCCCCTGGAGGTGCCGCTGTTAAAGACCCAAGCAATACTGCATTTGGATATTACCCATTTACATTAATGACTACAGGACAGTTTAATACTGCCATGGGTCTGTCCTCTTCTTACTTTATCACAACAGGAAATGCAAACACCTCTATTGGTGTAGCTTCATTAAGATCTAATGCAACTGGTAATTATAATACTGGCTTGGGTGCATATGCACTCTTCAGTAGTACTGCCACTTCAAAAAATACGGCTGTGGGTTATAATGCCATGTACTTCTCTAGTAACAATCCTAATGAACTTGAAGCCCTCAACACTGCTCTTGGATACGAAGCACTTAAAGGAGCTGATAATTCAGGAGACAATATATCTACCCGCAATACGGCAATAGGTGCTGAAGCTATGTTAAATAATGTATCGGGTTCATTTAATACCGCCATTGGAAACCTGGCACTAAGTAAAAATGATTATGGAAGTGAAAATGTTTCTATTGGTGCTTTTTCAATGTTTGAAAATCGAAGTGGGATATTAAACGTAGCAGTAGGTAATAATGCTATGGAATATAATACTTCGGGAGAAAATAATATTGGAATGGGCTATCAGGCACTTTCTTACAATATTGATGGCGATCATAATGTTGCGATTGGGTCAAATTCTTTAAAGAATAACAAGGGGAATAATCATAATGTCGCTATTGGTTCTCTATCAATGGAAAATGCGGATAACAGGACTTCTGGAATTAGTTCATTTAATACAGCTGTTGGGCATTCAAGCCTCAGAGGTAGTAATACACCTGAAAGTAATACTGGAATTCGTAACGTAGCACTTGGGGCATATGCGTTATCTTTCAATTCTTCTGGTAAAGATAATACAGCTCTCGGTGCAGGAGCACTTCAGCAAAATTCTACAGGTGAAGAAAATACATTTGTGGGCTCACTATCTGGTTACCAAATGACGACCGGAAGCCAAAATGTTGGTGTTGGGTTCGGAACTTTATATAAAACTAAAGGAAGTTCGAATACTGCTGTTGGCTATAATACATTATACCATAATGTAACAGGGATTGAGAATGTGGCCGTGGGTAGAGAGGCAGCAATTTCAACAACATCTGGTTCTGATGTAGTAGCTATCGGAACGGCTACTGCATATTCTAATAAGGCAAATGGGAGAATGACAGCCATTGGTAGTGATGCCATGTATTTTGCAGATGATAGAACTACGGGGCAAGATACATATAACACCGCCGTTGGTTTTACCGCTTTACGAGGGAGTGAAACTCCGGCTAATAACACTGGTCGTTTTAATACGGCTGTTGGAGATGAGGCATTAATGCAAATAACATCTGGTAACTCAAACTCAGCAGTTGGAAGCCGTGCCTTGAAATTCAATAGTAGCGGGCAGTATAATGTTGCCATGGGACAAGATGCTTTAGGCTTGAATACAACCGGTTTTGATAATACTGCATTGGGTTATCAAGCACTTTCAACAAATATTACTGGTAGTAGAAATACTGCGATTGGAAGGTTGGCAATGCAATTAATGAGTAACACTTCTATATCAGGAAATACAGCGGTTGGAAATGAAGCGTTAAGAGGTAGCGTGGTCGCAGCTAATAATACAGGAACTAACAATACTGCTATTGGGCATGAGGCTGGCATGAATAATTCTGTTGGAATTGAAAATACAAGTGGAGGGTCTGGTTCGTTGAAATTAAATCAAATAGGAAATTTTAATACCGCGTTCGGAAAGTCAGCCTTGGCTGTCTCTAATACCAACGATAACTCAGCTTTTGGTTCAGATGCCTTAAAGTCAAATTCCAGCGGCGAAAATAATAGTTCTTTTGGGCGTAGAAGTCTTGAAAACTCTACGGGAAGTTCAAATACGGCTGTAGGACACGTCGCAGGTAATTTATTAGTAGCTGGTGATCAAAACACTTTTGTAGGAACTAGTGCTGGTTTTTATTTAACCAGTGGTTCTAACAATACAGTCATTGGTTATAATGCCGGAGTTCCTTCTAGTACTGGAAGCAATCAAGTAAGAATAGGTAATGATGACGTCTCATACGCAGGAGTCCAAGTTGCCTGGGCTATTACCTCAGACAGAAGATGGAAAGAAAACATCCAAACCAGCCCACTGGGATTAGACTTTATCAAAGAGGTTGAGCCTGTATTATATCACAGAAAGGGAAACGAGAAAAAGGAGCAAGAGTTTGGTGTGATAGCTCAGGATCTGGAAAAAGTTCTTGCCAAGCACGGTTTTTCTGAGGAAGACTTAGGCATGCTTTCTAAAGATGATAAGGGCTTCTATTCTGTTAGATACAATGACCTTATAGCACCGCTTATTAAGGCTGTGCAAGAGCAGCAAAACTTAATTGAAAAACTTAAAAAAGATAATGAAAGCTTAAGTTCAAACAATGCTGAGTTATCGGAACAAATCAATTCTATTGTTGCTAGACTAGACCAACTTGATGGCCAAGAAAATATGGTAAAGTCTTCACGAAACGCGAAAAAATAAAACCATTTTCCTTTTATAGACCATCCGACTTTATAAAGCCGGATGGTTTTATTTTAAAGGAACTCTAGAAATTCCTAAACTCGTATTTCCCATATACGCCACTCTATTAATTCTGAAAATAACACTGTAATTATCAGTTTTTATTTGACCTACAACTCAAGAAGATTTGCAAATCCGACTGTACTATAGCTAAATATCAATTTCAAGGAGTATATTCCAATTCCACGCTATACACTTGAGCTCGGGCGTAGGGAGTCCAACATTCTTTTATTGAATTCTTACTCCCCAAAAATACATTATATCTAGCTCGTCAAACCCTAATTTTAGAATAGTTAGCGTGCCCATTTACCCAGCTAAAATAGAAGCACTTCCCTGCCCTTTACTTTACAAGAATAGCACCGATTAACACAAAAAGCTCCAATCAAGCCTTCATGTCACCCTAAAGGGTGACACATTTTAACGTATTTCACCCTTTAGGGTGATTGACATGTTTCTGATTACTAGCGAATTTTACACTATCAAAACAAATCCCAAAGCCATGAAAACTTCAGAAAAGAATCAACCCAAAATTTTATCCCGATTTAATAATCAAGAAATCTCCCGTCTAAAAGCAAGTGCTAACTATACTTATCTCATAAAAAAAGATGGTACTATTATTTTATCGGCATACAGCTTAAAGGTTTTTCAAGACCTATTTAAAAACGAAGGTTTTATAAGAATAGATAGATCTAACCTAGTTAAAAGAACTTTTATCAAATCTATAAACCATGGAGACAGCATTACTTTAAAAGACAACACTAATATTAAAGTACCTCGAAGAAAAAGAGAAAGACTAAAAACCTTGCTATATAAAAACTGAAATAAGCTCTACTAGCATCTTAAAACTACTCGCAATGAAAAAAAAACTACATTTTCTAAAAATAACTTTAACCCTTTTAATAGTAGGAATTTCCAATTCTATATCTGCTCAGGTACAAAATTCAGGGATAACTTATGAAGTACATTTTCTTCAAGGTTATGGTTTTATTAATGTAGATGTTCCGGGCTCTAACGAGCCTGAACAAACCTTTCAAATGTATGTTGCCAATGACTATAACAATCAACCCACCGAACTACTAAATCATAACTCAGGAGCAAGTAATTCTGGCAGTTACTGTTATAATATGGCGGTAAGCACAAACATTTGGGGACCGGAAGTTGATGTTAACCTTGCCTTGATAGGAGGAAACTCTGCTGGTAAATTTGATTTTGATATTTTTAGTTGGGAAGAAGATGTAGCTGTTGGCCAATGTCAATACACCACCGTAGATCAGAGCCCAGGCTATACGGTAAAATTAATTAGTACAAGTGACAGTGTAGCCGCTTGTGAATGGCGAACAGATACGCTAGATATTCCAAATAGCCCTAACCCTTCAAAGGCTAGAATAAAATATACTTGGCGATATGACAATGGTAGGTCTAACTTCCCACTAAACTTTGGAGATATCACAGCTAATGGCACTAAAACTCATATTAACTCAAATAGGTCTGCACCATCAGGGGTTTCTAATACTACTTTATTAGGCTATCATAACGACTGGAATAGCTCAGATCATAACGACTTTGAAAACGCCACAGATGTTACTTATACCTTCGATATAACCACTCCTAAAAATATTACAATCAGTACCGTGAGCGATAATACTAATTTTGACACCTATATTCATTTAGTAAAATTAAACTCCAACGGTAATTTTGTTTCTTATGTCACGGGTAATGATGACTTTTCCGGCTTAAAATCGCAACTTTCAGAAGTACTTTGTACTGGTAAATATGGGATTGTTGTAGAAGGTTATGGGACTAATTCTGGTGACTTTGAACTATCGGTAGTCACTTCAGAAATCCCTAGGATTTATGTGAATCAAGCATCTACTGGAAATAATGATGGTACATCATGGCCAAATGCTTATACCGACCTACAAGATGCAATAGCCGAAGCGAACGATTGTAGTACTGAAATATGGGTAGCAAAAGGCACCTACTACCCCACTTCTGGTAGCGACACTAACATCTCTTTTGAAATTCCTGACAACCTTAAATTGTACGGTGGTTTTGCTGGAAATGAGCCAAGCAACTTTGACTTAAACCTTAGAGATTTCAAGAAAAATACCACAATCCTCAGTGGAGACATTGATAAAGACGACAGTTTCAATGGTAACTCAAGGCATATAATTAAAACTGAATCTGTAACCGCTTCTACAAGAGTAGATGGCTTTAGAATTCAAGATGCTAATTGCGTCGAAATAAACGGACTAGTAGATTTTGGAGGCGGATGGCTCAATAAAAATGGTAATCCTACTATTATAAACTGCTTTTTTTATGACAATAAATCAGATGTTGCTGGTGCAGCATTTGCTAATTTAAATATAGACAACACCACCAATGAAAACCCAATCATAGTAAACTGTAGGTTTATTGACAACCAAAGTGGGACTGGCGGTGCAGTATTCCAACGCTTTGAGAACACCACTGGTTCTTCTAAATTTTACAACTGTTTGTTTTCTCATAATCGAAGTAATTATGACGGTGGTGCCATTCTGATAGAATGCGTTAATGAAAGTCTACAATTAGAATTCATCAATTGCACAATCGCCGACAATGAATGTTTTGGCTATGACTCAAAGGGTGCAGGAATTAAGACAAATGGAAACGTAAACCTTTTAATAAAGAATACCGTTATTGCGGATAACTCTATAGACGTAAGTGGTACAGCTTTGAGTAGCATTTATCAGTACGGAAATACTACACCTGCTAGTATCTCTTATAGCCTCGTAGAGTATATAACCAGTGCTGGAGTAAATAACAATCTCGATGGAGACACGGAACCAAAATTTGCACAGGACTTTGATAGTAACAGTCATAATTTTGGAGAGGGCTACCAAGCAATAGCCTGCTCGCCACTGATTGATGCCGGGACCAGTGTGGGTGTTTATGCCACAGATTTCGCTGGACAGTCACGCACCTCTGGCAGCTCTACAGACATTGGCCATTTTGAATATCAAGGAAACCCCGGAAGTGCTACGCGACTCTATGTTAAGGAAGGCGGTTCTGGAAACAAGAGTGGCTTATCATGGGCTAATGCAGCTGAAGACCTTTATTGGGTACAATCTACCGTTTTTCAATGCCCTAATTTCAACGAAACATGGGTAGCAAAAGGAGAATATACCCCAGGCGAGATAAGCCGTTACCCTAAATATGCTATTAAATCAGGTAGTAAGATCTATGGAGGATTTGCAGGTACAGAAAGTTCACTCGCTGAAAGAAATACAAAACTTATTCTTACAGAGAACGCCACTACATTGACGGGTGATATAGGCCATGACGATTTACCAGGCCTTAACTTTCAAGGCACAAATAGTCAAGATATTTTTGATATGGAGGATTGTAACAATCAAACGATAATCGATGGCTTTGTATTTACCAATGTCTACGACAACGATGCAGGTAGTCCTGTTGAAATTCATAATTCTAGTCCACTTATTACCAATTGTATTTTTCAAAATAATTATGCGTATCAAGGAGGTGGCTTAACAATAGGAAGTAATAGCAACCCTGTAATTGATAGATGCATTTTCCGTGGAAATCAAAGTTCCTCAGATGCTGGAGCTATTCGAATATATAGCAACAATCCTATTTTTGCAAAATTCACCAACTGCCTTATATATGGTAATGAGCACTCTGGTTCTTCCGACCAAAATGCTATTTTCTTGGGTACCTACGCTGACAATACTGTAAGTTTAACACTTGAAAATTGTACCATTGCTAGTAACAAAGGAGATGCAATATCCCTTTACGCGAGACAGGCAAATGCAAATACTAATCTTACCCTAAAAAACACCATAGTTTATGGAAACTCTCAGGGGATAGTGGAGGATAATTCAAGTCAAGGAAACGTTACACAAAATATAAGCTATAGTTTAGTTCAAGGGCTCACTACAGGTACGGGAAACCTTAATGGTAATACCATAAATCCTAATTTTGTTTCAATGCCATCTTTTAACTCCGCTCCTACAATCGATGGTAACTTCCATGTTACCATCTGTTCCCCAGTACTTAATGCTGGGAATAATACTGGAATTACCAGTTTTGATTTAGCGAACAATTCAAGAAGATTTGTAAATCAGACTGTTGATATGGGTGCATATGAATTCCAAGGTATTTACTCCAATTCAACACTAGATCTTAACGGAATAAACCTGAGTTCGGGTGTAGGGAATCCTGCATTATTTTATTCCAATCAACTATTGGCTGCCAATAAAGACATTTCTTCCACCCAAAACACATTATATCAAGCTGGTCACAGTATAGAATTAAACCCAGGTTTTAAAGTAGCTGGAGGAGCCGTTTTCCAAGCCAAAATAGAAACACTTACCTGCCCTTAACTTCACATGAATAGCATCGATTAACACAAATAGTCCTAATCAAGCTTTTTTGTCACCCTAAGGGTGACAAAAAACACCCCCTTTTATCTTAAAGTGCACCCTTTAGGGTGATTGACATGTACCTGATTATTGAAGAACTTTACAGTATCAATACTAGCCTATGAAAAAATCAATTTATACCTTCCTTACCCTCCTATTATTTACTTCCAGTTCCTTCGGGCAAATCCACTTTGTAAACCAAAATGTGGTAGGTGGCACTGCCAATGGAACCTCTTGGACTAATGCTTTTACTGATCTTCAAGATGCTTTAGACATAGCAGCTAAAGGTGATAATATTTGGGTGGCAAAAGGCACCTATTTACCTACTGCAGAATATAGCCTAGCAGGAACAACGGGAAGTAGAGCACAAACATTTAATATTACCGATAGCCTTCAGGTTTTTGGAGGTTTTGTAGGAAACGAGAACCCCTTAACTTTTGATTTAAATACACGAGACTTTAAAGTCAATGAAACCATTTTAAGTGGCAATATTGGTAGCCCTTCTGACAGTACAGACAACTGTTATCATGTCATAACCACGGCTTATGTTACAGCTTTTACTACTGTAGACGGCTTTACAATTAGGGATGGTAGTGGCCCCTCTGGTGGTTTTGATTCGCAGGGTGGTGGCTGGATAAACCAAGGAGAAAGCTCTTATTCTAACCCGACTATCAAAAATTGTTTATTTACCAATAATGCAGCAAACTCAGGTGGGGCTCTCGCCTCTTTTGGCTCGTTTAGTGGAAAAGGGAACCCGTTGATTGAAAACTGTACCTTTTATAAAAATAGAGCTAATAATAAGGGAGGAGCCGCCTATTTCTATGGTACAAATGGAGAGGCTAATCCTAATCTGCAACATTGTGTTTTCCGTGAGAACGTTGCCACATCATTTGCAGGAGCCATCTATTTTGAAGGTAGAAGTTCAGGTTCAGCCTCTCCCACTATTAATAACTGTGAGTTCATTAATAATAAATCAACCAATATTTCAGCATATGCACTTTACTTTGATGCATATGAAGGGCTAGCCGAACCTATTATTTCACAGTCTAAATTTAGAGAGAACAGTGCCAACATTGAGATTGATGCCTCGAACGGTTCGGGAAAGGCTACTATAACAAACTGTGCCTTTTATGATTCTGAAAGTTATCATATCACCTTTAGAGGAGCATTGCCTAACGCATCACCATCTTTTACTAACTGTACCTTTGCCAATGCCGCATATGGAGCAATAAACTTAGTTACTTACGAAACAGGAGCCTCCCCTTTAGGCTTTGTCAATTGTATCTTTAATGATATTTCATATGACGTTGTAGGTGGTTCAGCCGGTTTTGACAACTCCAGAATAACGGTAAGCTACAGCATGGTGAGAGAAAACTTTTTCGGCTCCATCAATAATAACATTTTAGGCATCCCTAAGCTATACAATCAAGACAAAGGTGTCTTAATTCCTAGCAAATGTTCCGAAGTTATTGATGCGGGTGACCCATCGGTAATTCTATCAACCGATCTCTCTGGAAATCCCAGAGTAGTAGGAGCTGCCATAGACATGGGTGCTTATGAATATCAAAATGAACTGATTTTTGTAAAAGCAGATGCCAAAGGAGCCAATGACGGAAGTAGTTGGGAAAATGCACTCACAAACCTACAAGATGCACTAGTTTCTCCCTGCGACACCAGTCAGCAGGTTTGGGTAGCCAAAGGCACCTATTTCCCAACACAAGATGGTGATTCTACCATTAGCTTCGCTATTCCAGACTCAATCCAGTTATATGGAGGGTTTGAAGGAAATGAACCTTTTGGCTATGATAAAAGCCTCCGTAATTTTTCTTTAAATGAATCACTCTTGAGTGGAGATATTGGAATACTTAATGATAGTACAGATAACTCCATTCATGTGGTAAGTACCCAAAGCGTAAGTGACACCACTCTGGTAGATGGATTTACCATAGCCTATGGTAATGCCAGAAGATTCGGCTATGGCTCTTATGGAGGAGGATGGATAAATACGGCGATTAGCGAAATAAGCAAAACTTCTAATCCTGTGATTAGGAACTGCATATTTTATCAAAACTCGGCCAGTATAGGTGGGGCATTTTATAATGGTAGTTTTTCTGGTTCTAATTTTAAATTTAACCCACTCTTTGAAAACTGCCTTTTTGAAGAAAATGTGGGAAGAGGGTCAGGAGGGGCTTTCTTAAATGCAAGTGGTGGACCTACTTCAGAAACAAATCCTATTTTTAATAATTGCTCTTTTGTTGCCAATGACGGGGACGACCGAGCTGGTGCTTTTTATAACCTAGCTCAAGATGGACAAGCCAGTCCAGTTTTCAATTCTTGTAAATTTGAAGATAATATTGCTCTCCAAGGTGGAGCATTATCTCTTCAAGGCACCGATGGTATTATGAAATCCATATTTACTAATTGTATTTTTCAAAACAATGGAAATAGCCACATCAAATATTATGACCCATTAGCTGGTGAAGAGCCGTCATTTATAAATTGTACTTTTTCTGGAGCTACATCTCATGTAATAGACCTAGAAACCTGGAATAGCGGCATGACGCCACCTGAATTCAAAAACTCTATATTTTGGAATAATAACGGTGATATACTGAGTGGATATGAGGGAACAGACAATGCTAGAGTTTCTATAAGTTTTTCTGATGTGGAAGAGGCGGCTTTTGCACCAGCAAACAATAACCTAAGCACAGCCCCCCTTTTTAAAGACCCTACCAATTATGACCTGAGTCTAAAACCATGCTCACCCCTCATAGACCAAGGTGATAATTCTGGAGTAACTGCTAAAGATGTCACTGGGGCGGATAGAATTTTTAATGGAACTACGGTAGACATGGGAGCCTATGAATTTAATGGTTTCTATAGCCCTACGGGCAATCTTACTTTGACCACTGCAGTTTCTCAAAACGCAGATTATATAGGCAATGAAAAGATTATTGCTACTAATACTGTTTCAAACCCTTTCAAAGCCTCATACATAGCAGCGGAAGCTGTAGAACTAAACCCGGGGTTCAAAACAGAAAATAGCGTGGTTTTTGAAGCAAAAATTGAAGCGAGCGGCTGTCCTTAAACAAATCTAGACGGTGGTTGTGTAACAAATAAATACCCCTTTTTAAATCTTTGATAATTCTTAATGCTCCGTCCTTCAAATTGAGTTAATTAATCCCTCCGAAAAGGAAAACACCCAATGTCCACTTTTTGTCTACCTTAAAAACCTTACACTTGGTTTTTAGGGTATTACTTTTGGTTAATAGGTAAAATCAAAAACCTCTACGTGATGGGTGAAAGAGCATTGAAAGAAAGAGTGGAGCAAATTAAACGCAATCGTCAGCAGATTCTGGAAGTAGAGGGTGAGTTAAACTCACTTAAAAAAGATATTGATTTTCTTTTTAAAAAGACATTAGACCTAGTTAAGTCAAAAGATTCAAAAAATTAAGTCTAGTTTTAGAAAACCACTATTCCTCATGAAGCAAATAACATTTGTTTTGCTGCTGTTCTCCTCTTTAGGCTTTGCCCAAAAGATCACAAATAGCGACTCTTTAAAACTAGTATTAAACAAAACTTCTGAAATAAAAGTAAAAGCCACCACTGCTTTAGAGCTAGTCAGGTTTTATAATAGAATTAACCCTGACTCCACAGCAGTCTATTTAACATTGGCCACAACCTATGCAGAGCAGTCAAAATACAAAAAGCTACAAGCCAGAGCTCTTTTATCAACCGCAAACCATCTTCAAAACCTCACACTTTTCGAAAAAAGCATTAAAGTCAATCAAGAAGCCATAAAAATCTATGAAGAACTAAATGATAATCAAGGATTAGCCAGTGCGTATAATACTTTAGGTGTAACGTATAAAAAAAACAGTGGCGATAATAAACATGTGGTTCCTTTCTCTAGAAAAGCCTTGGCTTACGAAAATAAAGCACTGGAGTATTATAAATTGGCCGACGATAAAGAAGGCTTTTTGAGAGTTTACTCCAACATTGGAATTATTCACAGAGACCTAGAAGAGTATAAATTAGCCGAAGAAGCTTTTTTGACAGGATTAAGAATAGCGAAAGAACAAGGCATAGAAAGCTACAGTGTAGGTATCTTACATGCCAACCTATCTCAGATATACTTAGATTACTATAAAGAGTACGATAAAGCCATTGACCTCCTCCAAAAAGCTTTGGTCATTTATGAGAAAAATGGTATCAGAACCAGCCAAGAACATGCTTACAGGAATTTGTCTTATAATTATTCGGCAAAAAAGGAATACCAAACAGCTATAAAATATGCAAACAAGGCCGTAGAAATAGCTTTAGAGGTAAAAGACCCACACCGTTTAAAAGATGCCTTATCTTCTCTGTGCTTAGCACAAAAAGGTGCAGGACTGTATAAAGAGTCTGTAGAAACGTTGGAAAGAGCTGTTTTTGTAAAAGACAGCCTACTCTCTGTAGAAAAAACCGGAATTATTGCGGAAATGAACGCTAAATTTGAAACGGTAAAAAAGGATGCTGAAATAAAAGTATTAAACAAAGAAGCAGAGCTAAACAAAATTCAGAAATGGGCTTTAACTGCCTCGCTCCTACTACTTCTCAGCATAGGTACTTTTATATTTTGGTCTTTTGTTCAAAAAAGAAACAAGGAAAAACTAATTGCAGAACAAGATGCTGCCATTCAAAAAGAAAAGCTAAAAAACAAAGAAATAGAACTAGAGTTTAAGCAAAAGGAGCTTACCTCAAAAGTGCTTCAACTAGCCAGAAAGAACGAGTTTCTGAATAAATTAGAACACGAAGTAGAAACACTCAAAACTAATGTGGATGGCACGGTAAATAAGGCATCTGCTAAAATATCAAAGCTATTAAAACGTGATGCAGCCGATGATGTACAGTGGGAACAGTTTGCCTCCGAATTCGGTAGCTTACACCAAGGTTTTTTAGATAGCTTAATCACTAAATACGGCTCCTTTACTAAAAGTGAGATAAGGCTCATTTCGCTCATGAAAATGAACTTAGCTTCAAAAGACATAGCTGACATCCTCAATATTTCGCCAGACGGCATCAAGAAAGCCAGGTACCGCCTTCGAAAAAAACTTAAGATAAATTCTGATGAAGATATCCAAGGTTTTTTACTTTCCTACAAATCTTAAGACCTACAAATCTCTCCCTTTAAAATACCCGAAACAGGTATTAACCACTTGCCTTATATAAAAGAAACAAAGCTCTAATAGCTTATAAGCCCGTTTCTAGAGTCTGTCTACTTTTTGTCCACCCTGCCATTTAGGAAAAGGTTTGGATGTAGAACTACATTCGGAATGTCAACCGACCCATTCCAAATATGACTCCTTTAAACCAACCTAAGTTCCTAAACCAAACAGAGCCAAGCATGATATCGCATCTGCAGGCTAGCTCTAATTATACCGTCTTAACCCTGAAAAACGGAAAGAAGCTCATATCTGCTTATCACCTAAAGACTTTTGAAAATCTATTTTCTGATGAAGATTTCATAAGAATAGACAGAGCCAACCTTGTTAATAGCTCTTTCATAAAACGGACTTTTTTAAGCGACCATGGTATTTATATACAGCTTAAAAACAAAGAAGAAATTCTGGTTCCGCGAAGACGAAAAGCCATGCTTCAAGAAAAATACCCTAACCTTTTTATTACCAGTCAAACCACTTTATAGCCATGAAAAAAATACTACTAATTTGTTCTTATTTGACTTTGATTTTCGGGAGTCAAAAAGCCATCTCTCAAGTGAACAACGGCAATACATATAACATGCAGGCTTTACTGGTGCAGGGCTGGGGACAAATAAGTTCAGAGTCTGCTGGAGGTGGGGCTAATCCTACTTTCATTGGAAAAATAGCTAATGATACAGATGAATCAAATACCTTATTATTGAATACAGCATATAGTACCAGTCATACTGTGATTTTGAATTCTAATGTAGGGAAAATTGCAAATCCCCCAACTACCACAAATGAGTGGGGCCCTATCTATAATTCAAGCATGGGCGTCATAACGGGAAGTACTACCGGACGGTTTGACTGGTCTGTAATGAGTTGGGAAACAGATTTTTATCGTGAAGATGGGCAAGCAAGGTATCAACTGATTAATTGCGGAGCAGATTATTGTACAGATGATAATGCTTCGACGGCTTATTCATATAGAAATCCTAAAAACTACCCCTCATCGGAGTGGCGACAAGAAGAAATTGATATTTCCGGTAATAACTCCAAATTTAGGATGAAGTATGCCTGGAGATACACTAATGGTGTATCTTCCTCACCTTTAGACTTTGGAACACTAGCCCATGCAAGTGGAATAAGTCATGCTAATTCTAATAGGGGAGTTCCATCAGGGGCTAACTCTAATTTAGGTTACAAAAATGATTGGACAGGAGGTATTTTTAAAGGAGGGAACAAAGTGACTTATAAATTTACAGTACCTCATACTATGACAGTAACCGTTACTACACAATATGGGACAAATTTCGACACATATTTGAATATCATTAACGCGAATGGCTATGCTACGGTTGCAAGTGATGATAACGGCGGAGGAGGTATTTATGCAGGAGTTCAAAAACAGTTGTTACCCGGAACCTACTTAGTAATTGTAGAGGGAAAAACAGCAAGTGACATGGGTGACTTTGATCTTTATATTTATTCAACCACCTTACTTCCGAACCCTGGTCAAATTACATTAGATGATACATCACCCTATGACCAGTTACAAACTACCAGAGAAGAATGCCCGGGAAGCGACCCTTATGCATATGATATCCAATATATTCCTTCATTGACAGATGCCTCTTCATCATTGGGCTGCTCTTTAACGTATGCTTGGCAAAGAAGCAATGACGGAGGTGCATGGTTTGACACTGGAGATGATAATGAAGCTGGTAGCCAATCTTATAACGGGCGAATGGAGGCTTACTCCACGGTTCGATTCAGACGAGCGGTAACCGCATGCGGAAATACAGCATATAGCAATATTGTTACCGTAACTCCATTAACATTATCGCTAACTCCAGGTAGTATATCTGGAACCACGGCAGTACCAAGTCCTCAAGAAATTCCACTTTCAGAAATAGGAGACTTAAGCAGTCCCACCATAAATGAAAAATCCTATTTTGGTTTAGTTTGGGAGCAAAAAACAACAGGAAATTGGGAAGAAATCGCTTATGCATCAGACCTTACCTATACACCTAGCAACTTAACCGAAACCACACAATTTAGAAGAAAGGTTTCGCACAACTGTGGACCATCTGAACAAGCTTCGCTATATACAGCTCCTATAACCATTACCGTGATTGACCCTAATGGTGTAATTAACGGAAAAGTGAAAAGCCCATCTGGTGCTGGAGTAGCTGGCATTACCGTGACAGCTCAGCGTATATCGGGTTCACCACCAAACGGCTTAGCTAATAAAACATATACTGCCATTACCACCTCTAACGGCTCATTTTCTTTGCAAGGTCTTTACTACGGACTCCAAACTGGAGGCTCAGGAGCTTCGGCTGTTTTTAAAATATCGCCTTCAAAACAAGACCATGTTTACACATTGGAAGGAAGTAATCCGAGCGAATCATTTTATGATGCGACGCTTACTCAAGTTTCTCCTACCCAAAACAACATTGATTTTATAGATGAAACTGTTTTTAGTGTAACTGGTAATATTAAACAAATATGTTACGATTGTGTGGTTTCGAATGGACAAAGTTTGCCAGTATACTCTCCTATCAAGGATGTAACTTTTAGGTTGACAGATTTCCCTGTACCTGTAGACCCAAACGACACTATCCCTAGTGCCGCCTTTAAAACGGACGTAGATGGCTCTTATGCCATCACTTTTGAAGAAGATAATGACTATAAAGTTTCTCCTCGTTTCAAAAACCACGTTTTTGTCAAGGCGGACTCTGTAATTACTTTTGGAACAGCCATAGAAGTGGCGAATGTCAACTTTACAGATACCAGTACCAATGTTATTTCGGGTACGATTAAGGCGGATTGCGACCAATTTATTGGAAAAGCTGTAGTACAATTTACTCAAATGAAGCAAGTGGGTAACACCGCCGTTTTTAACACCGCAGAGTTTATTTTAAAAGATACCGCTAATGTTTCTGGAATATATTCAAAGCGAGTACCAGCAGGCCATTATTTAGTCAGCGTAACAGATTTCATAGACATTCCAGTAGATGGAAACAGCGTTCCCAAATACAATAAAGCTGAAATGGTAGCTTTCTTTGAAAACACTGACTTCTTTCCTTCGTCTGCCATGCGAATGGATGTCACCACCAAAGACACGCTGTTCAATCTAGTTTTTCATGAAAAGCCGCAAATAAAGGTGTTTGATTTGGCAGGTCCTTGTACCAAACCACTTAATCCTATTTTTGAACAGGGCAAAACCAAAAAAGTAGCTATTGGCGTATTCCAAGGAGACCCTAATAAGTACGTCACGTATAATAGTCAGACCGTTTTGGGTTGCCCTATAGAAGACGATACGCTTACCATTTTTACAAACATAGAATCTGGAACTGCGGCCGTAGAGCTAATTCATGTTACCGTAAACGGAATAGATACCTTAACCGTAACTCCTGGCGAACCTACCATCAGTGGAAATTTTGAGAAAACATTGCAGTTAGGTTTTACTGATAAATATGATAGACAAGGTGGCGATGCCAGTAAAAACGACATCAAGCCTATAGTAACCGGAATAAAAGCAGGTGTAGGTACCTTTACCACGGTTTCACCAGAAATACCTTTCTTGATACTTCGTGACCCTCCGGGCGATAAAAGTTTCAGTTTCAGGTCTGCTGAAACAAGTAGCAGCACAGCCACTAGTTTTTCTACCAAACGTATCAATTCAAAAGAAGTTTGGGTAGACGCCAAATTAGGTGTAGCGTTTGAAGCCGGTTTAGGAGTTTCTTATGAATCAAAATTTTGGGCGAATCTTAAAGGCTCATTTGCCATGAACTCAGAAAACACTTCTTCTACAGAGCAAATTATCACAATGACTAATTCTGAAGAATACTCTACGGCGGATGATGCTGTTCCTGGCGAGGAGGGAGATATATATTTTGGAGGTGCTGTCAATTTCCTTTATGCACCTGTAGATGAAGTTAGTTTTGATGCATCCACTTGTTCGTTTAATAGTACCCGTGATTTTATATTGGCACCAGACGGTTTCGCTACCGACTATGCCTACTCTGAATATCATATCAAAAAAGTGGTCATCCCTAATTTAATAGCCATAAGAGATGCCCCAGCCACCACGGCAAACGAAAAACGAAAAAAGGAAAATCAGATTAGTGTTTGGCAACAGATTTTATCTGAAAACAAAAGGCTAAAAAGAGAAGCTAAGCATCATCATAATATTTCTTTTGACGGCATAAATGGCCCTAGAACGTCGAGCGTAACTTCTAGTGCTACAAAGGTGTCTACCATAGAATTTCAAATGGAAACCGACAGTACACTTGCTGCGGAAATAGGCATGGAATTAGGCGGAAGCGGCCTTTCAGAAGGTGGTACCATTTCTTTAAGAATGCAAACAGGAAACTCTAAAGTGGTAACAAATACACAAGAAACTACCACCGGATTTACCATAGATGATGGAAACGATGGCGACTATTTCACTGTGGATGTAAAAACAGACCCTGTTTATAATACACCCGTTTTTGATTTGATAGCGGGTGCCAGTAGCTGCCCAAATGAGGTTAACACACAAAAAAGAGATAAGGTGGTTTTATCTACCAGTAACTATAATATGACTGGCATTATGGCAGGCTCGTCGCAGTTGTTTCAATTAAACCTTGCCAATGAAAGTGAAAGCTCTGAAGAGCGAACCTATTACTTAAGGTATGTCCCCGGTCAAAGTACTTCTGGAGCTCAGGTTTCAATAGAAGGTTTAGGAGCAGGTCCTTTTGACACGCAATTGGCAAATAACGCAACACATGATTTCACCGCCAGTGTAGGCCAGTTTGACCCTAACATCACCAATTTTGAAATGTTTTTTGAAGTTTTTGATGAATGTAATGCAGGAAACCCATCTGGTGCTAATTTCAAAGACAACATCATAGTTAAAGCTCAGTTTGAAGATGGCATAAGCCCTATTATTCTTTCTGCTCCTGAAAACAACTTTGCGGTAAACGCTACCGATGGCCCAAATATTAATTACTCCATGAGTAGCTATGACTTGGCTAATTTATCTGATATCTCTTTTGAATATGCCGCAGCCTCGGGCAATAGCTGGGTGACTGCTAAAACCATTCAAAAAGTAAATTTGGCAGCGAATAGTATGGATTCTTTTTGGCCAAATTCACTGGCAGATGGTTCATATAAATTTAGACTGAAACTAAAAAAAGGTTCTAAAATAAGATACTCCGATATTATTAGAGGAACTGTTGACCGTAAGGGCCCTATCGCTTTTGGAGCTCCACTTCCAAATGACTTTAACTATGCCTTAGGTGATGAAATATCTCAAACTTTCAATGAGAACTTGGCTTGTACTGCTCTCAATAATTCAAATTTCACTTTAACCAGACTTTCCAATAACTCAGCTATTCCTGCGATTTTAGGCTGTTACCAAAACAAAATCATACTAACACCTACCGTAGACCTAAGTGGCTGGATAGGTGATAGCGTGGCCGTTTCTTTGATAAACATAAAAGATGCAGCTGGCAACGCCGCGAGCCAAAGTTTTGATTGGGATTTTAGAATTGGCACTCCTGTTTTAAACACGGGTGCCTTTTTGGCCAATGTAGCCTCTAGCCCAATTAGTATTTCGGGAGCAGAAGAGGAAAAGTCAGAAGAGAAAGGTGGTAATACCACTAGCAGTGTAAATACAGAAATAAATGAAGACGCCAATGGTAAACTGAGTATAAACTTTACACTCTCACAAGCTGACACCAATGACGTAACTATCAATTTCTTATTAGCCGGAAAAGCTATTTCTGGAGAAGACTATACGGTATCGGGTTACCATACATTTGACGGAAACGCTGGTGTGGTTAAAATTTTAACGGGCAGCACTTCTAAGAAACTGTTTTTTGACCCAATGAGCGACACAGAGCCCGAGTTAGATGAAAATATACTGCTGAGCATAGTTAACGGTGGCGACTATAATATTGGTGGAAACAACCAAATAGAGCTGATTATCTTGAATGATGATGCCGCATTTAATGATTGTGAGAATAATGGAAATGCCTTTAACCTAGCCAATAATGGCAGTGGTGCTATTTCGGCGAATACTTACCACAAATTACTTTTAGAATCTGACGGAGATGTGGACTCTCCCACTACCGTGGTTTTCAAAGGGGAACGCTCCGTATTACTTAAACCAGGCTTTAGTGTAGAAAATGGAGCGGTTTTCTTGGCTATTTTAGAAGATTGTCCGTCTGAAACACCCGCTATTTTTCAACAAACCAGCATGGCAGCATCAGTAGATAATTTTAAAGGAGCTACGCCAAACGAAGTATTTGAGAATCATATCCAAAGTGAGTTAATAGAGGAGAACGGACTGGTAAGTATCAAATTCCAAAATCCTTTAGAACAAAAACTCGATATCAAATTAATAGACGGCTATGCCAATTTGATTCAAGACAACAGCAGAGAAGAGCTATTTGGAATAGGAGAAAACTCCACCATTATCCCTACAGGAAACTTAGCTCCAGGCACTTATTACTTAAGAGTAGAAGGGGAATTACTAAGCTATACCCACAAAATAGTCATAGTGGACAATGCTAAAAGAATGGAATAATTTAAGCTCCAAAGACTTAAATAAGCTGTTTAGAAAAATATAAATTTACCGCTATCCCCAGTCATGACATTCATGATTTGGGGATGCGGTTAGGTTAAAAAATCATTAATTAATCTCAAACATATTTAATTAGCTCCCGCCAAAAAATCATTAAAACTTAATATTTCTCAGGTACTGAATTAACATCAAGGTTAAACTAGAAAATCACCTTTGCGGAGAATTTCAAAATCATTCTTAACACCTTAATGTTTTCACTATGAGAAGAAAATCTCTACTTAAAACTTTATTTGGCAAAGCTTTGATGCCAATCATCGGTTTATTCTGTGTCTGCTTTGCGGCATCGGCACAGTTAAACGTAAGCGGGGTAATAAAAGACCCAAGCGGCGAAACCTTACCCGGCGTTAGTGTCATTATCAAAGGTTCGCTTAGCGGAACCACTACAGACATAGAAGGAAATTACAAAATCAATGTTCCTTCTTCTAAATCTATCTTGGTATTTTCATCCATTGGCTTTACACCTTCTGAAGTTGTGGTTGGGAACCAATCTATTATTAATGTAAATCTGGCCGCCGATAACAAAACCCTAAATGAGGTGGTGGTTACTGCTTTGGGTATAAAAAAAGACGCAAGGAGAATTGGTGTGGCTATTCAAACGGTTGACGGAGCATCTACCGTTAAAGCTCGTGAACCAAACGCCATAAATGCATTGGTAGGTAAAGTAGCTGGTTTGACCATTGGTGCTCAGCCAGAACTTCTTAGAAAACCAAACATCTCCTTAAGAGGAAACTCAGATGTACTTTTTGTGGTAGATGGTGTACCCGTAAACTCTGATACATGGAATGTAAACCCAGACGATATAGATACTTACTCTGTCTTAAAAGGTGCTTCTGCCGCTGCACTTTATGGTTTTAGAGGTAAAAACGGAGCCATTTTAATAACTACAAAACGTGGTTCGTCAGACAAAAGAGGTTTCCAAGTAGACTTCAACAGCTCTACCATGATAGACAAAGGCTTTATAGCCATTCCTAAAGTTCAAGACGAATATGGACCTGGAGACCACGGAAATTACTCGTTTGTAGATGGTAAAGGTGGCGGACTTAACGATGCCGATTATGATGGTGGATGGGGACCAAAATTTGACGGTCAGCCTATTTCACAGTACGACTCCCCTATTGACCCCGTTACGGGCGACAGAATTCCAACACCGTACATCGCTCGCGGAAAAGACAATTTGACTCGATTCTTAGAAGCAGGAGTTTTAAGTACTAATAACCTTTCTGTTTCTTCAAGTGGCGAAAAGCATAACATTCGTTTGTCAGGTTCTAATACTTATCAAAAAGGATTGGTGCCAAACACAAAATTGGACATTGTCAATTTCAACATGACTACCGATTACAAGTTTTCAGACAAATTGAAATTTTCTTCTGGCATACAGTTTAACCGTCAAAACAGTCCAAACTTCCCAGACATTAATTATGGCCCAAACTCTATCATTTATAACATGATTTTTTGGGGTGCTGCAGACTGGGATGTTGACGACATGAGAGACTACTGGCAAGAAGGGAAAGAGGGAATTCAGCAGATTTATGCAGAATACACGCGTTATAACAACCCTTACTTCATGAGTTATGAGTGGCTAAGAAGTCATCATAAAACAGACATCATGGGCCAAGCTTCTATGACCTATGATATCACACCTAATTTAGATGTGATGTTACGTACACAAGTTACCACTTGGGATTTATTACGTACCGAAAAAATGCCTTACTCGGCTGGTGCTTATGGTCGTGACGAAAGACGTGGTGATTATAGAGAAGACAGAAGAAACCTTTTTGAGAACAACACCGACCTTCTTATCAGATTTGACAAAGACATTGTTAATGATTTGAATGCTAAAATTTGGGTGGGAGGAAACGTAAGAACATTCTCTTATAGCTCTGATTATGCTTCTACCGATTACCTAAATGTACCGGGTTTATATAATTTCAACAACTCTTTTAACCCAGTTAGAGCGTTTAACTTTAACTCGGCCATGCGTGTCAATTCTGGATATTACTCGGCTGACTTTTCATTGAAAAACTATTTGACATTATCTACCACAGGCCGTGTAGACCAGCTTTCTACGCTTCCAGAAGGAAACAACACCTTCTTCTACCCTTCTGTGGCTTTGGCTACTTCTTTGACAGATTACCTGCCATTGCCTAGTTTTATTAGCTACGCAAAATTGAGAGGTTCTTATGCGAATGTGAAAGATGGTTTGACCAAATCTTCTATTGGAGCTATTCCTTCGGTGGGCGATAACAATCCACTAGGTTATGGTGACCAATATTACTCGCCTTATGATGGGCCTACGTATCAAAACTCAGCGGTGTACTCTATTTTAACTACGTATAATAATCAGCCATCGGCGGCATTTACCAACTCCTTAAATAACCCAGATTTGCAGCCTAGCTCTACTTCACAAGCTGAAATAGGATTAGACTTAAAGTTTTTAGGCAACAGATTAGGCTTTGACGCCACCTACTATATATCTAACGAAGGACCAAAAATATTCAACCTTCCAGTTTCTAGTACTTCTGGTTACTCCACGGCATTGGTTAACGGTATCAAAACGCAGAAAAAAGGTTTAGAACTAGCATTGACAGGTACACCTATCAAAAACATAGACGGCTTAACTTGGAATATATTGGCAAACTGGTCTACTTACAAAGAGACTTTGACCGAAATTTACCCAGAGGTAGAAAGCTTAAACACCTTCTTAAAAGTAGGCGACAGAATGGATAAGTTCTATGGTCGTGCTTTTGTACGTACGCCAGAAGGCGAAATCATTAATGACGCCAGCGGAAGACCGATTTACGCTCCAGTGTCGCAATATTTAGGAAACACAAATCCTGATTTTGTTTTTGGTATCAATAACAGATTCAACTACAAAAATGTCAGCTTAAGCTTCCAGTTTGATGGTAGAATAGGTGGTGTAATTACAAACTACGTTCAAAAACAAACTTTCCGTGGTGGGCGTCATTTTGCTACTGTACAGGGTGAAATGGGTGAAGCTCGTTACCAAGATTACTTAGGTGTAAAGTCTTATATAGGACCTGGAGTTCAAGTGACAAACGGTGCTGAAATAAACTTTGATGCAGACGGAAAAGTAACCAACTATGATGAGTTGAGCTACACGCCAAACACCACTGAGCAGTACCTGCAAGACTGGGTAAGCCGCTACTATAACACCGACGAAGGAAACCTTATGAGTCGCTCTTTCGGAATGCTTCGTGAGGCGGTAATTGGTTATACGATGCCACAAGAATGGTTTGGTAAAACTATACAAAACGTAAGTGTTTCATTGGTAGGAAGAAACCTACTTTACTTTGCCGAAAAGAAGGACATTGACCTAAACCAGTACATAGGTGGTGGTTCGTCTGATGTTCAAACTCCTTCTACTAGAAGATACGGTGTAAATGTAAACTTCACTTTCTAATTGATTGATTTTAAAAGATATACAATAATGAAATTTATACAATTAAGCATTCTATTTCTGAGCTTCTTCATGCTCACTAGCTGCGAAAAAGATTTTTCAGAGCTAGAAAAAGACCCGAACCGTCCCTTAAATGTACCTGCGGCACTTGTTCTTAAAGAAGTGCAGTATCAAATGTACAATGGCACTGGCCGTCCTTTTAGTGCAGAAATGCGTTGGAACCAGTTTTACTGCTCTAACTATAACTATTACGCTACCAATGAGTACACTTGGACCGAAATGCCAAACCATTTTTATACGCTTAAAAATGTAACTAAAATGGAAGAAGAAGCCCTCAATGCAGGAGCTGCTGCCGTCAATCCTTACTCGGCCATAGCCAAATTTTCAAAGGCTTTTTTCTATGACCAAATGACTAAACGTGTGGGAGACTTACCGCTTACTGGTGCACTTCAAGGCGGAGAAAACTTTGAGCCTGTATACGATTCTCAAAAGGATATTTATATGCAAATATTAACATGGTTAGACGAAGCTAACTCCGAAATGGCTACACTTATAGCCCAAGGTGAGAGCGAACTAACAGGCGATATCTATTTTGATGGAGATTTAAGACAATGGCAAAAAGTAGTGAATGCTTTTCAATTGAGAGTTTTAACTACCTTAAGCAAAAAGGAAGCCGATACAGATTTAAATATCAAAGCGAGATTTGCCGAAATCATTTCTAATCCGACCAAATACCCCTTATTAAATGGCATGGATGATAACCTTCAGTTTATCAGCAATCAGTTTAATAAATATCCATCAAATCCTGACAACTTTGGTTTTGACGCTACGCGTCAAAACATGTCTGCTGCATATGTAGAAAGACTAAAAGAGAGAAATGACCCTCGCCTTTTTGTCACTACCGAACCAGCAGGTTCTGAAATTGCTTCTGGAAAACAGCCAAACGATTTCTCAGCATACTTAGGGGCAAGCTCTGGTGAAGACCTAGCAGATATGTCTTTTAAGGCAGGAATTAGTAATGAGGGTTTTGCTCCGGGTTCTTATTCTTTTCAAAACCGAAACAGATACTATGCCGACTATGAAGGCGAACCTACTTTTATAGTGGGCTACCCTGAAATGTGCTTTAACATAGCTGAAGGTATTCACAGAGGCTGGGGAAATACTGGCTCCGCAGATGCTTGGTATAAAAAAGGTGTAGAAGCCTCTTTCCAGTTTTATGGCATCAGTTCTGGTACCAATACTTTCACTTACTCACTAACAGGGGGAAGAAACTCATCTGACCTAGCCAATTACGAATACGATTTTGAACTTCAAGATTATTTAGCTCAGCCAAACGTAAAATACACAGCCGACGCCAATGGTTTGGAGCAAATTATTACACAGAAATACTTGGCGTTTTTCATGAACTCTGGCATGGAAGGCTATTTCAACTGGCGTAGAACAGGTTTCCCTGAATTTTACACAGGAGTAGGAACAGGAAACTCTGGGAGAATAGCCGTAAGATGGCAGTATCCTTATTCTGAAAGAACTACAAACACGTCTAACTATAAAATTGCTATTGATAGCCAATTTAATGGCAAAGACGATATCAATGAAGAACTTTGGTTGATGAAATAAGCTCTATTCTTCTTTTATAATTCAAGTCCCGTTTTGCCATCCAAAACGGGACTTTTTTTTGTTCTAAGTTGTCAATTTTCTATGATATCTCTGACACCAATTTGCTTAAATCTATTGTGGTGTTTATATCAACACAATAAAACCATAGAATTAACAGTAAATACTTTTTTTTGACTTCAATAAAATGACGTACCTTGTTTTAAATACCTCGAAACCAGCCATATTTCAATGAAGAATCAATGTAAAGCGGTGATAAAAGTGTCTATACTTTTTCTCTTATTTAACCTCTTTTCTTTCAGCTTAAACGCCCAACAAAAAAAGGAAGAGGCGTATCAAATACCCAACATTGATTCTATTCCCTTAGATACTGCCATAGTAAAAATAGGCGATGCCATTAATCAGATGAAAGGGAAAACTGATGCCAAAATAAAAGAAGACCTATGGCTCACTTTAAAACGTGCAAAAGCAACTAAAAACTCACTATTAATAGCTAAAACCTACAAAGAACTCGCAAACTGGCATTTCCTGAGCATTACTTCTGAGAATAACGACTCTATCTATTATTACGACAATCAGGCACTACAGTTCTTTTTACAAACAGACGAAAAAGAACTCATTAGCAATGCTTATAAAACAGTAGCCGTTGATTTAGATTTAATGCAGAAATACGCTGCAGCTGAGGTCCAATTTTTCAAAGGTTTGGAAGTTGCCAAGTCTATTGATTACCAAAAAGGCATAAATGCTATCCACGCATCTTTAAGCAGGTTATATACCAATACCAAAGATTACGAATCTGCACTAAAGTATAGTGATATGGTGGTGGCAGCCTATAAAAAAGAGGAAAACTCGCATCCATTAATTAGAGCATTATTAGGCTCAAGTAATATTTATGTTAAAACAGGGCGGCCAGAAAAAGCACTAGAAGTGGTCAATGAAGCTCTAGCATTAGTACCTAAATTACCAGAAGAATATCAAAACACCGAAACTTTTAATGTACGGGCATGGCGTGCTCAAGCTCACCGTGCGTTAAAACAGTATGATGAAGCATTGATAGATTTCAAATTCTCTTGGAAAGGCATGCAAGACATCTATGGTGAAGATATGGCAAACGGCTGGAAAGGCGGCATAGGCAGCGTCTATTATTTGCAAGGAAAATATGCGGAGGCTATCCCCTATTTAAAAGATTATATAGACCACCTTAAGGATAAGAAAGTTTATAACTCTGAAGAATTAAAAGACCACTACATCTGGTTAGCAGAATCTTATAGAGCCATCAATAAGCCTGATTTGGCATTCAAATATTTATCCGAGGGCAAAGACATTACAATTAATTCTTTACAGCAAGAAACCGAGGCTTTAAAAACCGAATTAAGAGTTAAATATGAAACCGAGCAAAAAGATGAGACCATCTCTTCTCAGTCTGATTTGATAGAGCAGCAGCAAAAAAATCAACTTTTAAGCTACATTATCGGTGCCCTTTTGGTTTTATTTTTAAGTGGCCTTTTTTATACCTACCGTAAAAACAAGAAAAAGAATATTCAGCTAGAAGAACTCAATAATAATCTAGAAATCACCAACGCACAACTTGACAAACGAAACGCTGAAAACGAATTGCTATTAAAAGAAATACACCATCGCGTTAAAAACAACCTTGAAATAGTATCAGGACTTTTAGAACTGCAGTCGTCTCAAATAGACGACCCTTCTGTGCAAGCAGCCATGCTTTCTAGTCAAAACAGAGTGCATTCTATGGGAATCATCCACCAAAAACTATATCAAAGCGAACATCTCACATCCATAGAAATGCGTGATTACTTCGTGAATTTGGGTGAAAACATCATGAATTCTTTTAGCACGGATGGTAAAGTAAAAATAGAATGTGACATGCCCGAACTGGTGTTGGATGTAGATACAGCCATATCCGTAGGCCTTATTGCCAATGAACTCCTTACCAATGCCTTTAAGTATGCTTTTGAAGGGAAAGACAAGGGTAAAATTGAAATAACCATGAAGTCTAATGGACCTGACGACGACAACCTAGAATTAAACATTACGGACGACGGCATTGGAAAATCTGCTGATGGCCCTGCAAAAGGAACAGGCTTTGGCACCATGCTGATAGACCTACTCACCAAACAATTGAATGGCACCATTTCATATAAAAATGAAAACGGCACTAAGGTTTCACTGATTTTCAATAAAAGCAGTAACCTAGCATGAGAAACCCAATAACCGTACTGGTGGTAGAAGATGAAATGATTATTGCCGCCAAAATATCGTTAAGACTTACCAACCTTGGTTATGAGGTAACTGGCATAGTGCCGAGAGGCGAAGAAGCACTGCTGCACATAGAACAAAATGCACCAGACATTGTCCTATTAGACATCAACCTAAAGGGAAGCATAGACGGAATTGATATTGCAACACAAATTATCGAAAACAAATGGCAGTGTGTTATTATATATTTGACAGCCAATAATGATGAAGCTACATTTAACAGAGCCAAAGCCACTCGCCCTTTTGCCTTTCTATCAAAACCCATCAAACCCATAGACCTCCAAAGAACTATAGAGCTAACCGAGGAGCGAATTCTAAAACAAAGAGAAATAGAAAACGCAGAAGAGAACCCAAAGCAAGAGTCAAAGATTGGTGAGGGCATGCAAGGGCATATAGATGATGGAAACTTTTTGACCGATAGGATTTTTGTCAAAGTCAAACAGAAAATGGTTAAAATTTTTGTGAGTGATATTCTTTACATTTCCGCAGACCGTAGTTATTGTCAAATTTTCACAAAACAAGAAACCCACCTACTTTCTGTTCCGCTAAAAAACGTGGAAGATAAACTTTCAAAATCTCAGTTTATGAGAATACATCGGTCTTATCTAGTGAATATTAAGGCAATAGACGAAATAACTGACACGCATGTTTTTATAGGCAAACAAGCAATACCTCTAAATGCGAATGCCAAAGAAGACCTATTTAAACGTTTAAAGCGGGTGTAGTTAATTACTGTGAACCAGAACGGCAAGCGTTAAAAAACTAATTTGAATATAACAGAAACATTTCTGTTGACACAGTAAGCTAGCGAAACTCTACATTTTACTTCAACTTCTTAGCCCACCTAATAGCGGGTTTCTCTATTATGAGGTAGTACAAATACGAAAGCGGAATTGAAATAAAAACGCACACTACCACCACTGCAATTTTGCCTATTTCCGGAATATCAGGTAATATATACTTAAAGAAACGCATTGAAATATCCACACCAAAAGTCCAATGCATTAGGTAAAGTGAATATGATATGGTTCCTAAAAAATACATGGGTTTAAATCGGATATCGATATTGAACAAGATAACCACAACCACGAAAACCGCTGAGAAAACATTAAGGAGTCCTAGGTCAGCAGATAAAGCGACCAAAATGATTAGTAAAAGAGCTACAAACCACTTTAAATCAAGAAGATTTTCTCGATATTGAAAAGTAAATATTCCAGCTAAAAAGAGTGGTATATGTCTAAATATAAATCCATCATGAACATATTTAGAAAGCCAAAAACTAAGAACTAAAAGCACTAAAGCACTAATTATTCTACGAAACTTTGAGCCTAAAAACAATATAGGAAATAGAAAGCTAATCAGTAAATAATACTGAAACTCTACACCTAATGTCCAGTAAACACCTAGTATCCAACCTTCTCCATCGATGACGTTTAAATAGCCAAGATGCATCAATACGTTTTTCCAATCAACGGCATAAGCTCCACCTTCCACAAATACTCTAATGACATACCAAACTGCCAAACACACAAAAATTGAGAGAATATAAGGTGGTTCTATTCGAGCAAGCCTTCTTGCTAAGAAATTCTTGATTTTTTTAGGAAATGTATATCCCCCATGCCACATGCTATAAGGAATAATAAAGCCAGAAATAACAAAAAAGATAGGCACACCCATACGACCCAAAAGTGTAAACTTGCCCAAAAAAGAAGTAAAAATGGGGTCCGACTCACTAAAATAACCAGAGGCATTAAAAAAATGCATAATACAAACACTGAGAGCGGCAAATCCACGGAGCCATTCTATGGCTAAAAGTCTTTTCATTAATCCTTATTTGAAAACCATCCTAAACCTCAGATTTTCATTAAAAAATGATTGCTCTTCGCCACTTGATTGTCGGAAAGGAATCTTTGAATAGTTACAAAGTTATATTTTATTTCCCCAGATTCAAGGAATAAGTATAACCCTCTTCCACATGCAATAAAAAAAGACTTATAAAAACGTTTACGGCAAGGCTAATGGATAAAACTTCGGAAAGTGTAAAGAGCCTTTGGGAAGATAAATAGCAGCACTGGGAAAGTAGCACCTAAAGCTTAAAAGGTTTAGATACATATTTATAAATAATTTCTAAAACTCCTTATAGCCATGAAAGCAAATATTCACCTAGGGGCGAGAACAACTGCCGCTACGCACGAAATAGTAAAACTAGAAGCACAAAACAATTATACCTTAGTTCATTTTATTGACGGCCGAAAGCTCCTCTCATCTACCACACTAGGTGTTATAGAAGAACGCCTTTCTGACTATCGTTTTTTTAGAGTAAACCGCTCTACAGTTATTAACCTACAATATTTAAGGCTGTTCAATATTCACCCATACGGTCATCTGCAAAAAACTAAATCCACGCATGATATTATTGTTTCCCGTAGGCGTGTAGCAGCATTTCAGGCTTGTGTGAACGCCTAAAGGAAACTTTTACGAACTCAGAAGAAAACCACTAATTCTAATTGATAGAAAATGAAAAGAAGATTGAATATTATACTAGCATCGTTATTTATTACCATACCGTTTTTAGGGCATTCTCAGGCAAACTCTACTTGGTCAACGAATCTTGCTGGCAATGGAACGGCAGCCAATACAGACGGCACGGTTACTATTACTAGTAGCATACAAAGTGTTGATGGAGGTAACCCTCAATTTATTCAGTACAATAATTTTTCTGCTGCTACCGTAAATGATTTTAGTGGTAATTATAATGGGATTGATATTAACGGGGTTAACCTAACTCTAAGCTCCGTTCCTGTAGCCAAAAGGCTACGTGCACAATCTGGAGTGCCATTTTCCATAACTATCAACACTAGTAAAAAAAGACAAGTTACCGGTACTGATGCTACTGATTTCGACAATGTTCGGCTAAAGTATGGAATCGGTAAAAATGAGCAGCCCTACAGATACGATGTTGCAGATTATAATGGCACCACTGGAAGCTTTACAAGTCAAGGGAACCCTATAACTCAGGGATTCACTTTAACTCATACTTTTGTAGGTAGAACCGAGGCTTGGATTGTTTTAGAACTTTATGAAGGTGCTACAATATATACTTTTAGTGGTGGATTTGGGGGGAGCTTTAATATTACTTCTTATTCAGCTTCAACAAGTATTGTTATACCAATTGTTGTTGAGGGACCATCCATCGAAGTTTCAGAGGCTAGCCCTATTCAACCCTTAGGTACATTCAGAGAACCTGCTATTCCACAAATGATTTTACACAATCCTCCGGGAGACGGAAGTACGGTAACCTTTACATCTAATCAGGAGACGTGCAGAAATATATCAGAAACAGTTACCAATGAAAATGCAGTAAATGCTAACTTAAAAGTAACATTAGGCATAGCGGGTCAGGCGGGAATGTTCATTACAACACCATTCGAATTCTCTGCTTCTATCAACAGTGATGTAGGGGCGGGAAGTTCAGAAGTGAAAACCAACGGTAGGCAAAACTGCTTATCGATTCTAAACTCTATCTCAACTCAACCCGGGATAGCTCCCACAAACGAAGGTTCAATCTACATGGGATATTCGTCAACAATGGCTTTTGGAGTGTATCCTACAGTTACTATTTCTGAAAGCCCACCATATACGGTAAAGAAAGACACCATCCCCATTTTTGCTTTTGTACGTGGTTCAGCGGTTCCTTTTTATTATTCAAAGTCACAAATTTTGGAACAAATACAGGCCATGCAAGGCATTGCAGATACTGCCTCCGTAGCTCGTGTAAAACAGGAGGCCATATATCAGAAGGATATATGGGAGCAGGTTTTAGAAAAAGACAGTATAAATATTAATAACCCTTCAAATGAAGTTATTCGAAACACGTTTGATTTAGAAGGCAAAGTTGCAGCGATAGGAAATAATACTGCATTGTCACTTTCAACCACAGATTCCTATAATGTAAGCCACTTTATAGATGCTTCAATTGGAGCAAGCTTCAAGATTATGTTTGGCGGTTCGGGTGTAGAAGGAGGCGTCAATTTTAAGACGAAAAAAACCTTTGGCCAAACTGTGGCCAATAGCAATAGCAGTACAACAAGTATTGCGTACAATCTCTTTGATGATGACGAAGGTGATGAGTTCAGAATTAAAATTGTAAAAGACCCTACCTATGGTACACCTATTTTTTTAGTAGACTCTGCAAATTCTAAAACTTCATGTCCTTATGAAGGTGGTCTTCAACGAGACCTCCCAAGCTTGAAAATTTACACAAGTACAGCCAGAGACACCACCATATCAAATGTCACATTGGGTACGGCCGGACATTTTCAGGCACAGGTTTGCAATAATTCAAACGAAAGTAGAAATTATGGTCTAGGCTTTGTAAGCCAATCCGCTACAGGAAATTTATTAATCAAATCGAATAGTAGCACAGGCACTGTAAATGTGGAGAATGGTATTACACAATTTGGGACAATAACAAATGTGCCAGCAGGTGGTTGCACTGTGGGTATATTTAATATCTCGATGGCTCGTGATATAAATGATGCGGGGGCTCCAATGTCATACGAGAATATTGAGTTTGTTTCTTACGTCGAATGTGAGCCAAAAGTGAGGTCAAGTGTTCTGGCTAACATTAACTTCGCTGCCCCCCCGCCTCCTGCAGGAGTAGCTGCTAGCAAAACAGAAATTTGTACGGGTACGCCAGTGACTTTAACAGCAAGTTGTCCGGTAACCACAACACCTAGATGGTACACTCTTTTGGAACAAGGATTTCCTATTGCAGAAGGTGAAAGTGTGGTAGTCAACCCTACTACAAGTTCTACTTATTACATTGGATGCGAAACTTCTAATTATAAGCGTGATAGGGTTGCCACTCCATTGATTTTGGTGGGTTCTCCGTCATCAGTTTTGAATCTAACTTCTGATTTTAGTTCTAACTCACTTCAGATTGCCAATACCATTTTAATGGCAAATAGCAAAGTCAATTCTCCAGCAAGAGTAAAATATAAAGCGGGAAATGCACTCATTTTTAATCCCGGTTTTGAAGCGAAAGGTGGAAGTATTTTTGAGGCGGAAATCGGGGGATGTGTGAATTGAAACTTTCTAAAAATATAACCTCAAACATTGGTGACTTAGTTTTAGGGAGGTGTTTAATCGGAAACTTATTATTTCCTCTCGAAGGTAAACTTGATGATATTCGCATTTATAACCGAGCATTAAGTGATACAGAAGTGCAGGCCATTTATAATGCGGAGAAGCCTTGAGTTTGGAAACAAAACTATTTAGCCTCGCTTTTACGAGAAAAGTGGTGATTTTACAGATTGAAAATGGTCTTATTAAAAACAATGCAAATGAAACAATTATTTTACATCGCTTGCCTCTCCTCATTGCTGGCTTGTAAACAAACCAGCAATGATAAATTTCACATGCCTGCCGAGTGGGAATCACATGAAGCCGTTTGGCTTGGCTGGAAGGCAGACAGTACCGCAGGTTTTTACCCTACGGTAATTGAAATGATAGAAACGCTTACACCACACGTTACGGTTAAGATAGCTTTCAATTCAATGGAGTTAATGCAAACCGGTAAGAACTATTTGGTACAACAAAAAATAGATACTTCAAATATCAAATTTTATGAAATGCCAGGTGACCGATATTGGATAAGAGATCATGGATCCGCTTTTCTGGTAAATGAAAAAGGAGAACTGGCCGTGGCCGATTTTGGATGGGATTACTACGGATATCCTCAATTTCTCAAAGAAAAGTATGATGACAACCAAGACAGCGTAGCCAAATACCTTAACAAAAGACTACCTTCCATGTCAAAAACAAGCTTGGTAGATAGTTTAATGGCTATTACAGAAAATGCCAAAATCTTTAAAACAAAGGTTGTTCATGAAGGCGGAAACATTGAGGTAAATGGAAAAGGAACGCTTATAGTTTGTGAGTCTGCCATTAAAAATCGGAATCCAGATTTAGACAATCAATTTATAGAGAGTGAGTTTAAAAGGGTCTTAGGCGTTTCAAAAGTAATTTGGCTAAAACAAGGTTTGGCGGATGACCCCAATGGTTTCTATAGACGAATAGTAGATAATTATGCGGAGGTGGTGTACAGCATTCGGATGAGTTCGTGAGGTTCTCAGACCCAAATACTATTTTATTAGCATGGGTAGATGAGTCAGAAAAAGACTTAAACCCCATCAATAAAATGAACTATGAAAGTTTAAGCGAAAGTTATGAAATATTGAAAAATGCTACCGACCAAGACGGTAAACCTTTTAAGATAATCAAAGTTCCACTACCCGATTTGATAAGCAAGAAAATAGTGGCCTCTAAAAGCTATGCTACAGGGTCATTTTATGATATTCCTGCCAATCGTTTTTACAATTCTGAGGCACCTGCTGTAGGAGACACCTTGCTGCCTGTGCCTGCATCAAGTTATTTGAATTACTTAGTTACAAATGGACTTGTCCTAGTTTCAAGTTATGTAGCCGAAGGTTCTTCCATAGAGAAAGAAGAACGTGTTCGCAAAATTTTTGAAAATCAATTTCCTAAAAGAAAAATTGTATTTATTAACGCAATGCCTCAAAACTGGGATGGTGGAGGTATTCACTGCTCCACACAGCAGCAGCCAAATATTAAGTCAAATAATTGACCTAGTTTATAGCACTCCTTTATTGTGCTTAAAAAGCTAAGAAATACGTTAGAAGGATTCATATTTCAAAAAAAGAAACGCTTTAGTTAGCTCAATAACAAACTATAAATCAACTAATAACATGTATTAAATGGCAAAGAAGTCCTTTGCATAATGCGGAGAAGCCGTAGGTTTCACTATTTATTTTTGAAAATATAGATAGGCTATTCAGCTTTTGGATATAGCTATTATAAATGGTATACAGCCTTTAATGTTAATAAGCAGATACCGCTTGATAAAAAAGGGGCTTCTTTCCCTTTACTCAATTATGGTTTCTGTAAATTGACTATTCAAACCCCTTATACCTAAGCACCTAAAAAATAAATGATGAAACATTTACTCCATCTAATCGTATTTGTATTCCTATTTACAGCCTGTGCAGATAAAACATCTGAAAAGGAACTTCCCCCAATTTCAGAAGTCTATGACAGTTTTTATGAAGGTTTTTTGGTCTTATATCCTACCCACGGAAACTTTAATGGAGTCAACAGGTATTTTGATAAGCTGCCCAATAACCTGACAGACGAATTTAGATCCAAGGAGGTTTCCCTTTATCAAACATGCCTTGATAAAATTCAGCAATACGACAGAGCAAAGCTTAGTGCCTCAGACCAAATAAACTATGACACGATGGTTTGGTACTGTAAAAACAAACTTGGAGTAAATCATGATTTCGTAAAATATTTACCCATTGACCAATTTAACTCTACAAATCTGTATATCGCCCAAATGGCTTCTGGTAGTAGCGTACAGCCTTTTGCCACCGTGGCAGATTATGACAATTGGACTAAAAGACTAAAAGATTACAATGCTTGGCTCGATACAGCACTGGCGAATATGAAGGAAGGTATTACTTTAGGCTATGTGCATCCAGAAAGTATTGTAAAAAAGATAATCCCGCAATTTGAAGCAATGGCACAAGGGCCTATAAGGGAGCACTTATTTTACAGTCCGGTAAAAAATATGCCTGAAAGTTTCACGGAAGCCGAAAAGTCAGCCATTGAAACTACTTATCAAAAAATGATAAAAGAAGACATCATTCCGAGGTATGAGAGACTAGCAAAATTTTTCAAAACGGATTATTTAAATGCTGCTAGAACTACCTCGGGTATTGGAGTTTTGCCATCTGGTCCTGATTATTATAAAAATCAGATTGAATACATGACCTCCACAAGCCTTTCGGCAGATTCTATATTTGCTTTAGGAAAATCTGAAGTAGCCAGAATTAGAACAGAAATGGAAATGGTTAAAAACGAAGTTGGTTTTAAAGGAAGCCTGCTCGATTTTTTTAATCACGTACGTACCAAAAAAGACTTAATGCCGTATACCGATCCACAGCAAGTACTAAGTAGTTTTGATGTCATCCAAAAAAGTATGGCACCGCAACTTGAAAAACTGTTTGATAAGAAGCCTAATACTCCTTTTATAGTAAAGCGAACCGAGGCTTTTCGTGAAAAGTCGGCAAGTGCACAATACTATGCGGGTAATCCTGACGGCTCAAGACCTGGAGTATTCTATGTTCCTATTCCGGATGTTACCAAATATAATGTGTATAGAGATGAAGCCCTGTTTTTACACGAAGCCATTCCTGGCCATCATTATCAATTAATGTTGTCAATGGAAAACGATAGTATTCCTGACTTTAGGAAATTTACGGCTTCTGGAGCCTATATAGAAGGTTGGGGTTTATACACTGAGTCACTCGGAAAGGAGCTCGGATTGTATAGCGACCCCTATCAATATTTTGGAATGTTAAGTGCAGAAATGCACCGAGCCATACGTTTGGTGGTTGATGCTGGGTTACACCATAAAGGGTGGACGCGTGAAGAAGCCATAGCTTATTCTCTCGAAAATGAAGCGTTATCGGAGGATGGCATTATTTCAGAAATTGAACGCTATATGGTCATGCCAGCACAGGCACTGAGCTATAAAATAGGACAGCTCACCATTTTAAGATTACGAAAAGAAGCCGAAAAGAGTTTGGGTGATGCTTTTGACATCAAAGCCTTTCATAATGTTGTGCTTGATGCTGGTGTTATGCCGCTTTCAGTATTAGAACAGCGGGTAAGAACTTGGATTGAGAAAGAGGGAAAATAGAAAATGAATAATAACTATAAAAGATCCTAACACAAACGGTAAGTATAAATGGGTTGTGTTCGCAATGCTTACTATTGTTTACGTTTTTCAACTTCATAGATCGTCAGGTTTTGGCATCTGGATTTAATGCTTTTGGCACGTATGGTTTTAGCAATTTTTCAGCTTCTTTTTTATCAAGAATACATCATATAGACATTGCCGCAACGGGAAAAGTACTTGGACTGAGATTCGGAATTGCAGAAGGAATTGGCACTTTTCTGGGCGGCTATTTATTTGACAAATTCAGTCATAAAGATATGCGTTGGTATATCTGGGTACCTATAATAGGAAGAACTTCGGCTCTATTGTCCTTTTACCCTTTGATTTTCAGTTAGGATATCAACTTAGTGTGTTTTAGTTTTTTTGTACACAGCCTGTTAACCGCCATATATTTAGGACCAACCATTGCCGTCACCCATAGTTTGGTCAATGCCAAAATACTCGCGTTTGCCTCCTCCATCTTATTTTTTGCATTGAATTTGATTGGTTTGGGTTGCGGTCCGCTTTTTATAGCAATGCTCAGCGATTACTTTCAGCCAACTTATGGTGATTTCAGCCTTCGTTGGGCGTTTTGTGCCATCTTCGGAAGCATGTTAATTACTTTGGGGTTTCACTATTTGGCTTCAAAATGCTACCTGAAAGATTTAGAAACTGTGTAATGAAGCTAAATCAATCTGTCATCAGAGCTTTTTGAGCAATTGCATAAAGTTTCAACCTGATTTACGTCCACAGCTAATCATTGAAACTTTTACGGTGCATTAGACTACCTCCCATTTATAACCGTGCTTTGAGCAATGTTGATTAACTGCTATCTATAATGCAGAGAAGCCTTGAAAAAATATCTCAGGAAAGCCGGTTGAGATTTTAAAACCTTAAACACAAAATCAACTTGAAGAAGTAGAATTACCACTCCATAATTTTTTTTTGCTAAGAAATTGTTTATCGGTACTTTCGAAATTGGGACAGCTTTTAGCGACAATATAGCCTCTGCTGAAAACATTGATAGAATAAACCATGAAAAACACCTTAGCACTATTAAGTATTTTTCTACTTACCGCTTTTACTTTACGTGCCCAAAACGAAATAAACATTGCCAAAACCTACCTTAATCAAAACAGTGCTAAGGAGCATTTGTCAAAAAGTGATATTGACGAAATGACGGTATCCAGTGCCTACTTATCTCCTACTACGGGTTGGTACCATATTTATTTCACACAAACTTATCAATCTATTGAGGTATATAATGGCGTTTTGAATGCAACCTTACAAAATGGAGAAGTTAAATATGTAGGTAATACCTTCATGCCAAATATTGCTTCTTTTATTCCGGAAATCACTACTACTAGTCTCAATATAAGTCCGTCACAAGCCATTGAAACGGCCGCAAAGGCTAAGAACCTTACCTCTGCCAAGCCTTTACAAGTGAATTCAATATTTATTAATGATGACCAAGAAAAGGGAATTCTAAAAGCGAGTTATAGAGACAAAACTCTTTCGGATGAAGACATTGTAGTAAAAAAATACTGGCTACCATATCAAAGCACTGAAAATGGTAAAACTATAAAAAAGGTAAGTCTTACATGGAATGTTCAATTCTTGACTAAAGACCATCAAAATCAATGGAATATACACGTAGATGTAAACACTGGCAAAATATTACAAGACCAAGATGATATCATTCATTGTCATTTTGAGGTGCCCGAAAGTACAACTAGTAAAAAAGGAGGCAACCATAAACATACACATTTAAAAACATCAAAAGTAGCAACTCCAAACAGCTATAATGTTTTTGATTACCCTTTAGAAAGTCCCAATCATGGAAACCGTACCATTGTAATTAACCCTTACGCCCGTTTTGTACCAGCAAGTACAGGCCCAGGAGTTACTAATGGCTGGCATAATGATGGTACTATAGATTATACAACTACCCGTGGAAATAATGTATTCGCGAAGGATGATTTAGCTTTTGATAATGAAGGAACTATTGGCTCAAGCCCCAGTTCTGCAACTTTAGAGTTTGATAGTCCCTACTCACAAACTACCGGTACTGCTGCTGCCAACTTAGATGCGGCCATTACCAACTTATTCTATTGGAATAATGTCAATCATGATATCTTATATAGATATGGTTTTGATGAACCGAGTGGTAATTTCCAGCAAGATAATATGGGCAGGGGTGGTAGTGGTAACGACTATGTAAACGCTGATGCCCAAGACGGTTCTTCAACCAATAACGCTTATTTTTTCACACCAATAGATGGCAGCAATCCCAGAATGCAAATGTACATTTTTAGCGATGCAGGCAGCCCTGCTTATCAACCTGATTCAGATTTTGACAATGGGATAATTTCACATGAATATGGGCATGGCTGGTCTATTCGTTTAACGGGTGGCCCCGCTAATATAGGATGTTTAGCAAACGCAGAAAGCGGAGGTGAAGGCTGGAGTGATTATTTAGGACTAATGTTAACTACAGATTGGTCGGTGCTTTCGCCAAATTTAGCAAGTGCTAATATTGCAAAAGGGGGAGGAACATATGTAAAAGGTCAATCCACCACTGGTCCTGGAAGCCGTCCTTTTAGATATTCTTATGATATGGCTAATGTAAACCCTACAGTTACTTATGGACAAGTAGCCAATACTCTGAACTTTACTCAACCACACGGTATTGGCTCCATTTGGGCTACTATACTTTGGGATATGACTTGGGAAATAATCTTTCAAGACAATCAAATTGCCAATAACATTTACGATGTACCTGCTAATATCTTGGATATGAAAGGGAATATTGCAGCTCTAAAACTAGTCAATGAGGGGCTTCGTCTTCAATCCTGTAGCCCCAGTTTTGTGCAAGCCCGTGATGCCATTTTACAAGCAGATGCCTTACTATTTGGCAGCAGGTACCGCTGTGCTATTTCAAAAGCTTTTGCCCGTAGGGGTTTAGGAGCCTATGCCAGTACAGGCTTATCTACCAATGACCGTATCGTTACCGAAGACTTCACTCCTCTTGCAGTACCAGCTTTGACTTCTACTTTAGAAAATACAATTTGTAATAATCAACTATTCAGCTATACCCCAACGGTGGGAGTCAGTGGGACTTATACCTACACTTGGACACGTGCTGCAGTGGCTGGCATTAGCAATCCAGCCTCCAATGGAGTGGGTTCTATTAGTGAAACACTTATTAATACGACCGCGTATCCTGTCGAGGTGAAATACTTCATAACGGTAAGTCCTTCTACCTGCGGAGGTACACCTACTCCACAAACCGTGAGTATCATAGTTAATCCTTCAGTAACTCCAATTGTCGGTGCTTATTCTATTTGTCAAAACGGCACTATCCCTATTGGCGAAGGCCTAAAAGTTCCAGCAGTATATATCAATAGTATTGATGCCGAAATAACCGTCGGTCCTACTTACGTGAGATCAAATACTAGTTCTTCTTCCTATATAAATTCTAGTGTTTCTGTTTATTATAAAACCATTCCTTTTACAGCCTCTTTTTCGGAAGATGTAACTTTTGAAGTTACTTCAGCCTCTTTAACTAGCCCTTATGAGCAGGACACACATCTATCCTTATACAAAAGCCCGTTTGACCCTGCCAACCCCGCTACTAATTTTCTTATATCAAGAGATGATGGAGGGGAAAACTATCAATCTAAATTTACCCATACACTTACTAAAGATAGTACTTATGTACTCGTTGTAAGCACATACAACACAGCTACTACGGGAACATTTACACTGGTATCAAGTGTGGTAGGTTTTACAGGAGCAAATAATTGGTACGCCAGTGCTTCTGGTGGCACCGTACTCACCACAGGCGAGGTATTTAATCCTGTAGGTGTAGCCGGCTCTGGCATAAGTAATACCTCTATTTTAGGTACTAGCCCTTTTTATGTTTCTCAGAGCTCTAACCCTTCTTGTAGAACGCCAGTTAGCTTTACTATAAGTGAAACACAGACGGCTAGCAATGTTTCGGTTAGCTCTTCCGCCATTTGTCCAGCTGCCAATTTATCTCTAACGGCGGACTGCCCAAATGGTGAGATTAAATGGTATGACCAGTTATCTAATGGAACCACTATAGGGGAAGGGAGCAACCTAGTGCAGGCTCCAATATCCAATACCACCTTTTATGTTTCTTGTGAAACGGCCACATGTAAAAGTGCCCGTGTTGCCACTTCTACAGTTATAGTGAAAGAGCCGTCTGGTACTCCTTTGACTTTAACAACTAACTATAATTCCGGTTCAACTTTGGAGATGTCTTCTGAATCTATTTTAGCAACAAACAAGGTTATTTCACCAGCTAAAGCGATTTACAAGTCAGGAAAATCAATTTCTTTGAATGAAGGATTTGAAGCAAATTCTGCTAGCCTTTTTAGAGCAGAAATAGGAGGCTGTGAAAATATTGGAACCCTTGGGTTGGTAGCCTATTACCCCTTCAACGGTAATGCCAATGATGAAACGGGAAATGGTAACAACGGCCTAGTAAACGGAGCCTCTCTAACTACTGATAGATTTGGAAATGTAGCTAAAGCTTACGCTTTTGACGGCATTAACGATAAGATTTCGAGTAACGTAGGAAGTAGTTTCTACTCCGAGCATAAAACAATTTCTTTTTGGGCTAAAATTTCAGGAGCTGGAATTGACAATCCAAGAATGGTGGGTGTAGGTCCAGCAGGATCACCTTATCAGTATTACAGTTTAATACTAGAAGGCACTGCATCACCAAGGCGAATTTGGTTCTTTTCAAGCAACAGTGTAGAGCAAAGTTACTCCGCTACATCGGTTGCCGATAATAGCGGTTGGCATAATTATCAAGTCACTTTTGATGGGCTTAAAGTGAAAGTCTTTATTGACGGAGTATTAGACAAAGAAACGAATACCACTGGATCCTTAGCAAGCTTTTCAAATGCGGTTTTACAAATAGGTTCAAGTGATAATGGTTTGGATCCGTTCAAGGGCTCCTTAGACGATGTCCGTATTTACAACCGTGCTTTAAGTGATGCAGAAGTGCAGGCTATGTATAATGCTGAGAAGCCGTGAGTTTAACTTTTCAGAAATCCACCTCCTAATTAATAGAAGGCGGATTCCCCCTACTTATTTATCAGCCTAAAAGGCTAGAACATACTTAAGATTGGCCCAAAATTACCACTCCCTAAAAATTATTGGTAGTCAGCAGGTTAAGTGGTAGATTCGTTAAAGGTTTATAAGTAGAATCAATGAAAACTAATAATAAACGAGTCTTACCAATTCAATGGAATAAATCAACATTTTATTTCCTGATTTTAGTTGTTCTGGTCGTACTTGGTTTTTGGCCGACATACTTTGCTAAATTCCTTGATGGCTCAGCCGATTTCACTTTCTACTTTCACTTTCATGCCGCTATGGCAGCAGCTTGGGTAGCACTATTAGTGCTGCAACCCATGCTTATTAAAAGAAAAAAAGTAGCCTTACATAGAAAGCTAGGCAAACTGACTTATGTCTTGCTACCCTTGTTTTTTCTTTCAGTGATATTGTTAAAACATCATAGTATAGGCGGTAAGGTTAGCCCAAATTTAGGAGCTACTTTATGGTTACAGTTAAAAGATTTGGTGATTATCGGTATCATGTACGGTATTGCTATTTGGCACAAAAAGGACATTCAAATACATGCCCGAGCTATGATTGCTACTGGAATTGTATTCATTGAGCCCTCTTTAGGTAGATTAATCATTAATGTCTTCTATCCAGCCGACTTCACTACGGGCTTTATAGTCACCATTGTTCTTATATATGCTCTATTATTAATTCTAATATTCTTAGAAAGAAAACAAAGTAAAGGCAGGTGGATATTCCCACTTTTAGGAGTGCTATATATTCTTTTTCATTGGTTGTATTTATTCGAAATAAGCTTTCTAGCTTGGGATGCACTTGCCCGTTGGTTTGCTCTTTTACCGCTCACTTAATCATTTCATTGAAAATACGCATAAGCTTAAACTTCTGTTCAGTAAATCAAATTATTAAAAAATAGCAAACATGAAAAACACAATCCTAGTACTCACTTTAATAATGGCTACAGCTCTAGTAATAAGTTGTACTACAAAAACAGAAGAGGCTGCTACGTCAACCTTCGACTTGGTAACGGCAAAAGCTGAAATAGAACAAGCAAACAAAGAATTTATGGCTTTAGTAGCCGCAGGAGATTCTGTTGGTTTGGCCAATTCATATACGCATGATGCAAAATTGATGAGTGGCGGAGCACCATCAGTTATAGGAAAGGCTAACATTCAGAGTGCAATAAGAGGAATGTTTGAATCTGGTCTAACTGGTATTGACTTAAGACTTGAAAATGTTTACGGTACAGAAGACATGATTGCAGAAGAAGGTGAACTGACCTTATATGCAGGCGAGAATGTCGTTGGAGAAGAAAAGTACATTGTGCTTTGGAAAAAAGAAGATGGAAAATGGAAGCTGTTTAGAGATATTTTTAATTCGAATTTGGCAGTGGATTAATCAATGTTTAATTGAAAGTGAAAAGAAAATATCATTGACTTTCAAAGTCAACAATTCATTGCGGATAAAACAAATGCAATCTATTCGCTTTATTATTTAAGTAATTATGAGGACACTAACTATTCGGACATTTTTAATCGCATTTTTATGCAATTTTTCAGTTGCTGTTTTTTCACAAGGGACAAGGCTTTTAAGAGAGCCTACCATCAGTAATTCACACTTGGTATTTACCTATGGTGCTGATATTTGGATATCAGATCTCAGTAGTAATTATTCCCAACGAATTACTAGTACACCATCAGTGGAATCTAACCCAAAGTTATCTCCGGATGAACAAACGATAGCTTTTACGTCAAACCGGTCTGGCAATAATGCCGTTTACACAGTTTCCGTTAAAGGTGGTGAACCTAAGCGACTAACTTGGCATCCAAGTGCCTGTTATGTCAGAGGCTGGTCACCTGACGGAAGTCAAATTATATATGCCACCTCTCGTGATAGTGCTCCCACCACAATCAACTATTTATGGTCGGTGAGTGCCAATGGTGGGCCTTCAACCAAAGTAAGCCAGCAATGGGGATTCGATGGTTCCTATTCGCCTGATGGAAAACGCTTGGTGATTGACCGAATATCAAGATGGGAATCTGAATTTCGTGGTTACCGCGGGGGACAAAACACACCTTTAGTCATTCTGAATCTTACAGATATGTCGGAGGTTTTAATCCCAAACAGTAAGACCATTGATATACACCCCGTTTGGTTAGGAGAAAATATCTACTTTCTATCTGATAGAGATGGTATTTCTAATATTTGGTCTTATAATTCAAGCACATCTTCGCTTAAGCAACTTACCACTTTTTCAGGCTCTGATATAAAATGGCTAGATGGCCACGGAAATCGTTTAGTTTTTGAGAGAGATGGCTATTTAAACACGTTTGATTTAAGTACAAATACTTCGGCTCAATTAAACATTAATGTAGTTGGTGATTTTCCGTGGGCTGAAACAAAGTGGGAAGACGTAAGTAAAAAAGCAAGCAACGCTTCACTTTCTCCGACAGGAAAAAGAGTCATACTCGAAGCTAGAGGAGAAATATTCACCATTCCCGTAGAAAACGGCGATACAAGAAATGTAACCAAAAGTTCAAATGCCGCTGACCGAGTGCCTATTTGGTCACCAAATGGCGATAAAATTGCTTGGTTTTCTGACGAAGGGCAGAAAGGCTACAATCTCTTAATAGCCAAACAAGATGCCCTCTCAAAGCCAAGAGTTATCTCCATCGGTAGTTCTAAAATGGCTTGGGAACCTACATGGTCACCCGATGGCAAATACATTGCATTTGTAGACAATGAGCCACAAATTCAGGTGGTAGAAATAGCCACAGGAGCAATTCAAACTGCAGATGTAGCGGGCATAAATATTGAACGCGGCTATATGGGTATTACTTGGTCGCCAGACTCTGAGTGGCTGGCGTATTCTAAAACTGGTGATAATAATTTCAGAGGAATTATGCTGTGGTCCAGAAAAGACCAATCTATTCATAAAATCACGAATTCATTTGCAGATGCCTTTTCACCTGCCTGGGATAGAGATGGCAAACACCTTTACTTTTTGGCAAGTACCGATGTAGGCTTAGGCTCTGGTTGGGCAAATACAAGTGCTATCTCTTCAAATCCGCAATATGCCGCTTACGTGGTTAATTTAAGAAAAGAAGACCTTTCGCCATTTATGCCAAAAAGTGATGAAGAGGTAGTTAAGGTAGATTCAAGTGCGGAGCAAACAGACAAAAAATCAAAAAAGAAAGCCGAACCATCAAAAACAGAAGAAACTGTTACTATAGATTTTGAGCATATTGATAGAAGAACAATTCCACTTCCATTGCCAGTCCGCAATTACAATTTTATGTTAGCTGGCTTAAAAGGCAATGTATTTATTGGCGAAAGAATACCAGATAACCCTGGTGTAACCATTCAGAAGTTTGATTTAGAGAAAAAAGAAGCTGAAAAATATGCCAGTGGAGTAAGTCAAATAGCCATTTCAGCCAATGGCGAGCAAGTACTTACCCAAGTGGGCGACAGCTGGAAAGTAAGCTCAAGTAAAGACGAAGGCATAGAAAAAGGAAAAGCTGTAAAGCTAAACTTACAAATGCAACTCAATAGAACGGAGGAGTGGAAACAGGTTTTTGAAGAAACTTGGCGTTACGAAAAAGACTATCTCTACGACCCTAATATGCATGGACGCGACTGGAATGTAGTTTATGAGCGATATGCTCCACTTATTCCATTTGTTAAACATTCAAGTGATCTCTATTACATCCTTGACCTAGTCAACGGTGAAATGTCCGTTGGGCACAGTTTTGTGAGAGGTGGAGATTATCCCGAGGTAGAAAAAACGGTTACAGGACTTTTAGGTGCTGACCTCGTAGCAGAAAATGGACGATGGAAAATTAGTCGAATATTTACTACAGAAAGTTGGAACCCTGGACTTACGAGTCCATTGGATAGACCGGGAATCAAAGTAAAAGAAGGCGATTACATCGTCGGTATAAATGGCAAAGAGCTTTTAGCTTCCGAAGACCCTTATAAACTGCTAGACGGTACTTTAGGAATTCAAACAGTCATTCATGTGAATGCTGACCCGACTTTTGAAGGTGCAATACAGGAAACTGTAGAGCCTATCAGAAGTGAGAGAGATTTGAGACAAAGAGCATGGGTAGAAGACAACAGAAGAAAAGTAGACCAACTGTCAAATGGAAAGCTCGCCTACATATGGATACCAAATACCACCAATGCTGGTTTTATATCGTTTAATCGCTACTTATTTGCTCAACAAGACAAGCTAGGTGCAGTCATAGACGAAAGATTTAATGGAGGAGGAAGTCTGGATGACTACATGGTGGATTTGATGAACAGAAGCCTTAGAGCGGCAATTACCAATGAGGCACCAAACGGAAAGCATTTCCAATTACCAGCTGGAATTTTAGGGCCAAAAGTTCTTTTGATAAACGAGATGGCGGGCTCTGGTGGGGATTATTTCCCTTGGGCATTTAGACAGCAGAAAGTAGGAAAGCTGATTGGAGCCACAACTTGGGGTGGCTTGGTAAAATCTTCGACACATTACGCTATGATTGACGGCACCAGAGTTACAGCTCCCGATAATGCTGTTTTTGATCCAATAAATAACAAGTGGATTGCCGAGAATACAGGGGTTGCACCAGACATTCAGGTAAGGCAAGACGGTTTATCGCTCTCTAAAGGCAAGGACCCTCAGCTGGAAAGAGCAGTAAAAGAAGTGATGATTTTGGTAGACCAAAAAGGGGAAGCGAAAATTGAACGCCCTGCTTATCCAACGCCAGCAATTAAAAATTAAAATTTTTAGAATAAGGACAAACTCCTTGCACTTATCACATAAAAAGTAATGACATAATTAAAAATAACACCATGATTAAACTAACTGTTCTATACGGACACCCTACTGACCCTACTGCTTTTGAAGAGTATTACGCTAATACACATATGCCTTTGGTGGGTAAAATCAAAGAAATTGAAAAAGCAGAAACTACCAAATTTCTAGATGAAGCTGATGGTAGCAAAGCAGCCTACTACCGAATGGCCGAATTGTGGTTTGCTGATATAGATGCATTACAAGCAGGCATGGGTTCTGCTGCAGGACAAGCCACTGCTGCGGACATTGCGAATTTTGCTACTGGTGGTGTTACTATTTTGACAGGAACTGTAGGATAACAATCATAACATTGGGGCCACCGAAAACCATTATAGAGTAGGTGAAAAATAAATTATATAACGATGAAAAAACAAAACTCTTACCTAGCAGGATTAGCATTTTTAGCTCTAGTAACTTTTGGATGTAATGAAGTAAAAGAAAGTTCCGAAGAAATCACAGACCAAGTAGCCACTGTTATGGAGCCTGATATGATGGCTATCAAAGCCGAAATTCAAGCTATAGAAACCGCTTTTGCTGCGGCTCATACGGCAGGTGATGTAGATGCCATTATGTCTTTCTATGCTGAAGACGCCATAACCATGGGAAATGACCAGCCAGCTATTAGCGATGCTGAAACTATGCGAAAAGATGTGGAAGCTAGTGTTGCAAAAAACGCCGAAAACAGTGTAACCACTTTTGATGTGGTAGACGTATTCGGTTCAGAAAATCAAGTGACAGAAACTGGCATCACCACGATTAAAGACGGCGACGGAAAAGTTATTAGGACTGGAAAATACATGGCTGTGTGGGAAAAACGTAATGGCGAATATGTATGTATTAGAGATATCTACAATAATGATGCTCCTAAGAAATAATTCGACATTCCGATTTCGGTTGTCGCAAATTATTAAACTGATTCTGAAAAACTTTTAAACCTTAACAATTAACCTAAACCAGTGCGGTATCAGCACCCTAAAAACGATAAAACTACCATGAAAAAAATAACGATTGGATTATTAATGATGTTACCTTTCATCGGCTTTGGCCAAAAAAAGGAGAACGGTAAAATCTACATTGAGCATCCTGCCATAAATGTGGTAGACGCCTTTACCAAGGCCATGGTAAGCGGAGATACCATAGCCATGGCTAAACATATGACGGATGATTTCATCTCATATAACCCAGTGACCTCAACTCAATTTGATAAAGGAACAACTAAGTCACAGTTTCTAAGAAACGCTATGGTTTGGCATGATCAGCTTGATTATTATTCAATTAAAGCAATGGGCGGCTCTTACCCCGATGCTTTTGAATACGCCAAAGACCCAAGTGACAATAATGCAGTAACTGTAGAGTCTTGGGACATACTGAAAGGTGTGCATAAAAAGACAGGTGTAAAAGCAGATATGTTAATGCATCGTGCATTTACTCTTACTAAGGATAATAAGATTAGAAGAGCCATGCTATATATTAACCCAGAGGTGGGAAATGAAATTGGCAGAGGATACTCTGAGCGAAAAAATGGCACCATTTATAGCCAACATGAAAACATAAATAGCCTAAGATTAATGTTAGCGGCAGCTGAGAATGGAGCCTTTGAGAAATACTACAGTTTTTTCTCAGATGACGCCACATTTAATGACATTAACGCTGATAGTTTTAAGTCAATTTCTTTAAAAGATGATAAAGCCCAAAAGACGGCCTTTTTAGAGAATTTCGAAATAGTGGGTTTTGAGCCAATTGGCTACCCAGATTATATGCATTACGAAATGGGTAACTCTGGAGTGCTCTATTCTTGGTGGAAGCTTCATCTTACAAGAAAATCTGACAAAAAAGCTATTGAAATGCCTATACACTATCAGCATAATGTAAATAATGAAGGAAAGTTTAATAATGTAATCTCGTATTACAACGCGGCATTGCTGAAGTAATATTTTAATTGTTCTTATAGAAATCCCGCTTTTAATTTAAAGGCGGGATTCTTAATCACAATCTTGACAGCCCCATCTAGTAAACTCTTGATGGGGCTTTTTTTGACACAAACTCAATAAAAAGCTGCAGTAAAGTATCACCAATATTAAGTTTTCAAACTCAATATTACCTCAACGTTAAGTTATTGTTAATAAATGTATCTTGTATATGATTCCAAAACCCGAGACATCATGAACAAGTTTATCTACGCATTTCTATTAATCACCCTATTTTCTTGTCAAAAAAGCTCCTATAAACTAGAAAAAACAGCTAATATCAACTTTCCTAACTACAGTAAATCATTTGCTATTATTGAAAGACAATCCAGCAATAATCTGGAGAATAAGCTCACCCCTATTGTGCGGAAGCACCTCATAAAATCAAAATGGATTTATGACGACCAAAATCCAGACTTATATGTCAACATAGCTTATGATGAAACTTATCAAAACATTCAGATTAGCCTTTTAGAAACCGAAAGCTTACGCTGCATTTGGCAGGGAAAGATATTTGAACTGCCAGCAACCAAACACGACTTCCAAATGGAACGTATAGTGCATTCCGCATTTAGTAAGTAGTTTTTAATTTCTAAACCAAAACATAACATTTCCATAAACAAATTTAGGCCACACACATGGCAGAAAGAGCTATATTTACAGTAGAAACACTCTTTTTATAGCCATGAAAAAAGAAGCACTTGTATCTGATATAATTCGTGATATTTTTGAGCAAAAAGCTCATGAAGCCTATTTTGGAGAAAACGTAACTCAGCTACAGCATGCCGTTCAATCTTACGAACTCGCCAAAGAAAAAAATGCCGATTTAGAACTTTGCATTGGAGCATTCCTGCATGACATAGGTCACCTGATAGAAGAAGACACTGAAGAACTGGGTGCTATTCATCATGACCAAGCTGGTGCAGACTGGTTAGCAGAGAATGGTTTTTCCGAACGTATTGTGGCGGTAGCTAGCCAGCACGTAAACGCTAAAAGGTACCTCTGCTATAAATATGCCTCTTACCGTTCTAAACTCTCTGAAGCCAGTAAAGCTACTTTGATTTTGCAAGGCGGTGTCATGAAAACCACCGAGGCTTTGGAGTTTCAAAACCACCCTTACTTTGATGATATTATTTTAGTTAGACTTTGGGATGAGCAAGCCAAAGACACTGAAAAAGAACCCTTTAACACAGAAATTATTTACAACCAAATAGATCAATTATTCCAATAACATGAAAATCAAAATTTTATCTCTTTTGCTATGCATCAGCATAGCTGGTTTTGCCCAAAAAACTGAAAATGTAATTATAGTAACGCTAGACGGCCTTAGATGGCAAGAAGTTTTTCAAGGTGCTGACAGCGAATTATTAAACGACGAAAAATATACAGAATCTATTAAGAAAACTTCGGAAACTTTTTGGGCTGACGCTCCTGAACAAAGAAGAGAAATGCTCATGCCTTTTCTCTGGAGTACGGTAAAAAACGAAGGGATTATCATAGGAAACAGAAAGCTCGGAAGTAAGATAGATATCAAAAACCCTTATGGTTTTTCTTACCCAGGCTACAATGAAATTTTGACAGGATATCCTGACAAAAAAGTAGACTCAAACGATAAAAAGAATAACGAGAATATTACTTTCTTGGAGTTCTTAAACAAGAAACCAGCCTTTAAAGGCCAGGTAGCAGCTTTTTCTACTTGGGATGTATTTCCATATATCATAAATGAAGAAAGAAGTGGCGTTTACGTAAACACTGCTCATGATTTAAGCGAAGTCACACACACTAAAACAGAGGCTCTTCTTAACGACATGGAGCAAACCGTGCCCAGCTTAGCCAGTGCAAGACATGACTACATCACCTTTTATCAAGCTTTTGATTACCTAGAAACTAAGAAACCAAAGGTACTTTACATTGCTTTTGACGAGACTGATGAATTTGCCCATGAAGGGAAATATCGTGATTACCTATATGCCGCCAATACCATTGACACCTACATCAGTAAGCTTTGGGAGTTTTGTCAAAATGACCCACAGTACAAAAATAAAACAACCATTATTATTGCCACAGACCACGGTCGCGGGGATGCTGATAAGTCACAATGGACTAGTCATGGCGACAAAGTAAAAGACTGCGGCTCTATTTGGATGGCTGCAATTGGCCCTGATACTGCCTCAAACGGCGAAATTGATTTTGACCATCAAAACCACCAAAACGAAATAGCTGCAACGGTAGTCAAATTATTAGGACAGAAGTTTGAAAATGGGCATGAGATTGGTAAGCCTATCGAACTGATTGTTAAATAACACAATTAAGTGTCGGGCTTTACCCGACACTTAACTTCTCTTTCCCTCTAGCTTTTACAGGATCCATCATATAGGTAACGATGCTGTTATCTTTCAAAAGCTCTACCACTCTAAATCCTTTATAATCGGTTCCCCAACTTCCGCCAATGTGCGAATCAAAAATAAAAGGAACATCATTATGCATTTTCACACCATCTTGGTCATGTTCATGACCATGGAATACCGCTCTCACATTTGGATAATCTCTTAACAAAAGAAAAAAGCCAGGCGTCTCTATTCCATTCGCAGTCCATTTGGCTTGTGGAATATGAATAAAAATAAAAACGTTTTTAAGTTTATTAAAAGCATCCAGTTTATTACGCATCCAAGTCAAATCTGGAGAAAGGTACGTCCCTTCCTCGTCAGAAGTGGTTGCAAACAGAAAACCATTCCCTTTTTCTTCAAAAGCAAAATTGACTGGCATTCCCCAGGTACTTTCCCAGTCTGAATCTGAGACCTTATCATGATTCCCTTTGGTAACATAATAAGGCACTTCTAATTTATCTGCTTTTGCTTTTACCAGCGGCATCAAGTGCGGTTCGTCATGAATTAAGTCTCCATTTAAAACGCAAAAATTACAAGGCATTTCCTTCTGAAATAAGTTTGCCTTATCTCTAAAGGTGTCAAACATAGCCTCAAAAGGCGTATCCGGCTGACCATAATGTGCATCCGATGCAACCAAGAATCGAAGTTTAACCTTCTCTTTCAATCCTGATAGTTCATTGGCTGACAAGTTTTGGAACCCTCCTGCCCCTAAAATCAAGGTAGCCATTGAGGCATTTCTTAAAAATTCTCTTCGTGATGTGTTCATAGCGTTGTTTTATAATTCAAACAAATTTATCCAAATCCTTTGAATTATTCTAACAGTAAATATTAATAAATAATGACCACTTCCTTTACAATTTCATCATGTATAGCTAACTCCTAATTTACCTTCAATTAGGAATTTAGCCTGATGAAAAATCAGGTAATCACCCGTATTTTAGCTCGTAATAAAGTCTTCTTCATTCTTTGGGCTTCCATTGCCACTTTTGGAGCCTACTTTTGCACCTATGCTTTCAGAAAACCCTATACCACAGGCACTTTTGAGGGTTTCTTCTTTGGGGAAATGGAGTACAAAACTGTTATAATTATAGCCCAAGTAATAGGCTATATGCTCTCCAAGTTTTTGGGTGTCAAAATTATTTCTGAACTAAAAGCCAAACAGCGAATTCTGCTTATCATATCGCTTATCTTAATTGCCTTGCTTTCGCTTACATTGTTTGCTTTTATACCAGCACCCTATAACATCATTTTCATGTTTATGAACGGTTTGCCATTGGGCATGGTGTGGGGAGTAATTTTCAGCTTTCTAGAGGGCCGCAGATTGACAGAATTACTAGGCATGGCTTTAAGTGTCAACATGATAATCACGTCGGGTATCTTAAAAAGCACCTATTTACTAATACAGACTAGCTTTGCTTTCTCCGATTTTCAGATGCCCTTAGTCATGGGCTGCACCTTCTTTCCGTTTTTCTTACTTGCCGTGTGGATGCTTTCCAAACTACCTCCACCTACGCAAGCCGAAAAGCTTTCTAAGATGAGCAGAAAACCTATGAGCAAAGTGGAGAAAAGGGAAGTTTGGCACAGCCTATTTCCAGGCTTAAGTTTATTGATAATATCCTATGCTTTATTTACTACGTTAAGAGACTTTCGAGATAACTTTGCTGTAGAAATTTGGCATAACCTTGACCCTAATATTGACATCAGTGTTTTTGCTAAAACCGAAAGTTTAATAGGCGTTATCGTCATGTCTTTGATAGCCCTTTTAGTACTCATAAAAAGCAACCGACTAGCCTACCGCTTTATTAACCTTGCCATGATAGTTTCCCTTTTCGGTTTACTTATATCTACTTTACTTTTTAAGCAAGGACAACTTTCCCCATTTAATTGGCTAGTGAGCCAAGGCATCAGCTTTTACCTTCCTTACCTCTTAATTCAAATAGCATTTTTCGAAAGACTCATTCCTATTCTAAAAATAAAGTCTAATGCAGGTTATTTTGTTTACCTCTGCGACTCTGTAGGTTACCTCGGAAGTGTTTTATTACTTTTATATAAGGAATTTTTAGCTGCCAATATAAATTACGCACAGCTCTTAGTACGCTTTAGCTACATTACCGCAGCAGTAGGTTTAGCCTTAATAGTAGGCCAATATTTCTTTTTCACTTACCTACTAAACCAAAAGGACAAAGTATCAAATTTGGTACAAACTTCTAATTGATGCTTCGGCATATCCCGAGGAAGAGGTCATTCCTTTACCTCCTATTCCTGTAATTATTTTGATATTCCTCTCTACATCATGTACAAAAATATCGTCTTCATGTTGACCATAAAAGCCTGCCCACCTTTCGGCTATGCAGTCTTCTGGCAAATTCAAAATTCGCCTAGCTTCCTTCATGATTAAATCATCAATTTCAGGTTTACTATCACAGCCTAATTCAGACAAACCATTTATTCCGGCATACTCATGAGAGTCGCCTATAATAATGGAACCATCGTCTGCTTGTTTAAATAAGATATGAATACCTTTTTCTTTCAGTTCTTGATACCTGTCTGGTGTTTCTAAAGCCTCAAATGAGGGGCACTCCGTGAAAGACTCATACCGCCTAATAGTCAAACCCGTTAAAATATTTGACTTTAAATTTATGTTTGTCAAAGGCTTCGTTTTAAGCATTTGAAGCTTGCTTATTATAATATTGCTTTCAGCAAAAAAAGCAGGATAAAGCGTTTTGAAAGAATATCCACAGCAAATGATTACCTGCTCTGATTCGTACGTAGTACCATTTTCAATCTCCACATCGCAGCCTACCATTTTTTGAATAGTAGCTACCACTTTATGATTATAACGTACATGAACCATCCCCGTTTCGTTCAAATAATCACTTATTCGATGCACCATTTGACGCGGGTCTACGCTCAACTCTTGAGGATAAAACAAACCACTTTTTATATAGTCTGGATTTAGGTCGGGAAAGCGTTCTACAATTCCTTTTTTCGAAAACATTAAACTTTCATAACCCTCTTCTGTATGCTTTTCTCTAAGCTCTTCCAAAAGGCCTTGCTCGGCATCATCCGAAGCTATGTAAACACTACCATGTTGGCGTATGGTAAAATCTGCTTTTTGCTGTAATTCTAAATAATGAACTAAACTTCGCTGTCCATATTTATTCCATTCTGAAGATAGACCAGAAGGTACTACCTGACCAAAATTCTGAGTACTAGAGCCTTTTTGCTGCTGGTCTTTATCTAGCAAAAGGACATTTTTACCAAGCCTAGCAGCATGGTAAGCGTGGAAAGTGCCCAGAACGCCAGCACCCACCACTATTAAATCATATTTCATAGGGTATAGGAATTAAAACGTAATAAAAAACCTTCGCTCTTTTTGAATATTAAGGTTTAATACTTTAGATAAGTCTGCTAAACTATTAAGTAAACCATCATTTTTATGAGCACTAAGCTGCTGATACGAATGACTACCATTGGTCACAGCTAAACTTTTCAAAACATTTGCATTATAGCCTTCTTCTAAATCCACTGGGGTGTCTCCTATTTTAATCACTTTAGAAGGCCCTGAAATGTTTAAAAAATCAATAGCACGCTCTATCATATACGGCTCAGGTCTGCCTGCCTCTACTTCAGAAGGTGTCACAGAAATATCAATCGGTGTTCTCCCTCCTACTTTCACAAAATCATCATTAAGTCCATCAAGCCAACCCAGCTTATCCAAAATAATATTGGTCACTTTTCTGTAGAAACCTGTGGTTAAGGCTATTTTGATATCATTCCTTTTTAATATATCAAAAGTCTCTAGGCAATGCTCTGTTGGTAAAATCTCGGAATCCTGATAATGGTTTTCTAAAATTTCACAGAAGGTGTTATAAGACAAATCCACGTAATCTTGTAAGTCGTGTGTACTTGTGAGTTTTTCTTTCCAAAGCAGTTCAAAAACATCCCTCTTAGCATAACCCTGAAGTGCAAGTATTCGCTCATCTGAAACATCTAATCCTGTATCTTTGCAAGCCTCTGCAAAACACGTTTCCACTTCTCTTTTGTCTCTGACAGTAGTGCCAGCCATATCAAAAACCACAAGGTTTATATCTACCATTTTGCATTATTATTTTGACAATATTATTGAACAATGCTCATAGTTAAGCCCCTCAGAAGGTTAAGTAATTGTTAGCTTTTTGCTTAATAAAACCTTTATTTTCAGGCAACATTCTCTTAATATGAAAACAGTACTTTAGCCTCGAAATGATATAGGTTATATAGTTTAACGAGGCATTTAAAAACGGAGGACTTTCTTCCGTTTTTTCTTTTTTATTAGAGACGTACAACCTACGCCGCCCTAGTTCAGTTAATGTACTACAACATTAAAAACATAAACTCCATGAAAGTTTTAATAAGCCTTATCCTTTGCCTTAGCCTATTTTCTGCTTGCGAAAAAGATGATATCAACTTCAATAGCGACTTTGAAAAGAGTGAAAAAGCTTGGTTAAGTTTCAAGAACACCTGGAATAACTCTTATCAATACACCGTGGTAAACGGCTCTTGGGTGGGTTCTGGATGGGAAACTAAACTAACTGTTACTAACGGTGTGGTGACTGAAAGATACTATAAATACACCCCAGCACCTGACTCAAAGCAACCTATCATAGAATGGACAGAAAACGAAAGCGAACTTAATACCCACACTGACTCTGCTGCTGCTGAAACAATTACACTAGATAAAGTTTATGAAAAAGCTCAACTAGACTGGCTATTAAAAAGAGATGATGCCGAAACGTTTTTTGAGGTAAACGATGATGGACTTCTGTTTCAAGCTGGCTATGTCCCTAATGGCTGTGTAGATGATTGTTTTGTGGGAATAAGTATTCGTAAAATTGAGATGGTCGACATTCTAGGAGTAAATGCTTATTGCAGATAAACCATTTTATTGTATGCTTATATTTAAGAGGTGTCAGACTAAAACTATCTAGTAAATTTTCTTAATTTCAATGCATAAACCCATTGAAATGAATAATAGAAGAAACTTTATCAAAAACCTGAGTGCTGCCTCTTTAACAGCCGCAATTCCTTTTGCTTCGGCTTCCGCCCTCAAATCCATTAACCTCGACGATAGTGTAAAAGTAGGCCTTATAGGAGTTAACAGTATGGGCTGGGCAGACCTGAAATCATTCTTAAAAAATGATGAAACAGCCTGCATTGCCCTTTGCGATGTAGATGCCGAGCTCCTAAAAAAGAGAGCAGACGAATTAGAAGCCAAAACAGGCTTACGCCCAAAAACTTATAAAGACCACCGCGAATTCTTAAAAGCCGCTGGCTTACAAGCCGTGATAATAGGAACACCTGACCACTGGCACCATATTATGATGACGGATGCCTGTGCCGCGGGAATGGATGTTTATGTAGAAAAACCTATAGCCAACAGCATTCACGAGGCAGATTTGATGGTAAAGGCTGCCAGAAAATATAAGCGAGTAGTGCAGGTAGGTCAATGGCAACGAAGCGACCCACACTGGGACTCCGCTTTTGCTTATTTAAAAACAGGAGATTTAGGAAAAATAAGGCAAGTCAAAGCCTGGGCCGATGTGAACTACGGAAGAGGTTTTGATGTGGTAGCAGATAGTGCACCACCTGCAGGTGTAGATTATGACAGATGGCTCGGTCCAGCACCTAAAATACCTTTTAACAAAAATCGCTTTCATGGTACCTTTCGCTATTTCTGGGATTACGCCGGTGGATTAATGACAGACTGGGGCGTTCATATGCTAGACATGGTTTTGGCAGGCATGAATGCTACTGCTCCAAAATCTGTAGTGGCAATTGGTGGAAAACTCGCTTTCCCTAACAATGCCGCAGAAACACCCGATACTCTGACCACCGTTTATGACTTTGGTGATTTCAGTTTCATTTGGGAGCAATTTATGGCTATGGGCATTTCGCCATATTTAGAAGATATGGGAAAACCTGGTGTAGCATTCATAGGCGAAAATGGAATTCTAGCTGTAAATAGAGATACTTGGAAGGTTATTCCTTTAGAAGAAAACGGTAAATACATGACAGAAGCTATACCTCCTCAAAAAAGCCGAAGCAGTGGATTAGATGCTCACACCAAAAACTTTCTAGAATGTATTAAATCTAGAAAAGACCCAAACTGTACCATAGAAATGGGAAGAAACGCCGCCTTGGTAGCTCACCTGGGAAATATAGCTTACCGAACAGGCAAAAAACTCGACTGGAACGACAGCAAAAGCACCATCAGCAATGAAACAGATGCCAATAAATACTTAAAGCCAAACTACCGAGCCCCTTGGAAACTTTGGAAAAGCTAATAGCAACAATTTCATTATCAATAGATTACAAAAACAATCAAATAAATACCACCAAAAGTGAACGCTCATTCATTTTTGGTGGTTTTACTACTGATGACATTACTAAATAGGTAAAACATCGATTATTAATTTAAAAGACAAAAATGGCTAGGCTTCAGAAAAGCATTGACAAACGTACCGCTCTTTTAAAGTCCACACTTGGACTTATAAATGAAGGAGGAGTGCAGGAGGCGTGCATGTCTAAAGTCGCAAAAATGGCAAATGTTTCTCCTGCCACCATCTACCTGTATTTTGAAAATAAACAGGATTTGGTAAATCAGCTTTATAATGAAACTAGGGAGCTTTTCAGTAAAAACGCCTTTAAGGCTTTTGATGAAGACATGCCCGTTAAGAAGAGTTTTAGGGCTATTTGGTATAATATTGCCGAATTCAGGTTGAAACATAATGAGGAAGCATCTTTTCTAGCACAGTGTGAAAGCACACCTATTGTGGAGGAAGACAGATGCAAAAAAGACCTTCATCATTTAAAACCATTGGTAGATTTATGGTTAAGAGGTCAGCGAGAAGGTATTATCAAAGAGATTGAACCATACCTACTTTATGCCTATACCATTTATCCAATGTCCTTTGTCTTAAATAAAGAAAATCGAAAAGTGGAACCTGATTTTTTAGAGGCAGCTTTTAACGCTGCTTGGGATGCCATCAAACGATAAAAAGATTTTTTTGCAATAAAAAGAGAATGAACATTCATTAATTATGGAATTGTTAGACAAACTAAATTGGCGTTACGCCACTAAGGCTATGACTGGAGAAAAAGTAGCCCAAGAAAAAATTGACAGAATATTAGAAGCGGTATCACTAGCACCTACATCAAGTGGCCTTCAGCCTTTTGAGGTAATTGTGGTAACTAACCAAGAAGTAAAAGATAAAATTAAGCCAATAGCCTGGAATCAGTCAGTAGTTTCAGACTGCTCGCACTTATTAGTTTTTGCGGCATGGGATACATACACAGCTGAGCGTATCAATAAAGTTTTTGACCACACTAATGATGTAAGAGGTTTCACTAACGAGGGTTGGGAAAACTATAGACAAATGCTTTTAGGCTCTTATCCTCAAAAAGACGCTGAAGTAAACTTCCAACATGCAGCCAGACAAGCTTACATTGCTTTTGCTGAAGCTATAACGGCTGCTGCTTTTGAAGGAGTAGACAGTACACCAATGGAAGGTTTTGACCCAGCAGCACTTGATGAAATCTTAGGATTGAAAGAAAAAGGCTTAAGAAGTTGCGTGATTTTACCTGTAGGCGTAAGAGATGCAGAAAAAGATTGGTTAGTAAATTTACCAAAGGTTAGAAAAAGCAAAGAAGACCTTATTACTGTTGTAGCTTAATTTAAGATACATCGTTTTATATTTGACCAGAGTTCTTATCAGAACTCTGGTTTTCTTTTAAACGCTAGCCTAAAAAACTGCGTTAACCTAGCATACAAACTATCTGACATGACAAAAATTCTCAGCTTTTTCTTCTACCTCCTGATTTTAGTGAGCTGTTCTAGCAAAAATCCAAATACAGAATGTTTTGAAAACAGATATCCCTTTCAAGATGCTCCCGATAAAGCGGACATCTTAAACTTGTCATATGGCATAATGGAGGGAAAAGTAAGTGGTGAGTACAATTGGCTTCCTTTAGAAAAAGATAAGCGTATCGGTCATTTTGAAGGGTCTGAGAAAAACGGTGTTATAACCGCTCAATATTACTTTGAACAAGAAGGCATTTCAGACAGCACCCAAATACAAATTACTATTTCAGAACAAAAGGCGATAGTTAAAGAACCCGGTTCCAACTTTGGATTTGAGGCCGAGATTATGAGAATTCATTGTGACTAATAAATGTGATTTAGTATTTAACGTGAGTTCGACGTAAGGCTAAAACATACTTTACTTATAATGAGACATTTTATGGTAAAGTTTGTCATGATTTTGGCTTTTTTTGCCAAAATCTCGCCAAACAAATTATTATATTCTATTGATTGCGTAGAGCTTACGCCCTACGCTACCGATATTACGCTCCTCTGGAGCTAAAAGCTTCTTTCTTACATCGAACTCGCGTTATTTAATAACATCTACCCTCTCCAAGCCTTCTCTTAAAGACAGTTACTTAAAAGTTCAAGCTCCATAGGAGCGAAATATTAATAGTAATCCACCTCCTAAGCTATTACCGTTTGGCGTTATTTTGGCCTTAAAAGTCAAAATCATGACAAACATTATATTCAAAATCTCAAAAAAAGCCCGAATCAATTAAGACTCGAGCTTCAAGTTTACTATGATGAATAGACTCTTCTATAAGTTTCCTTTTTTCAGTTCTTCTACTGCATAATTTGCAGCACGAGCTGTAAGAGCCATATAAGTCAAAGAAGGATTTTGCGTTGAATTTGAAGTCATACAAGCTCCATCCGTTACAAAGACGTTTTTACAATGGTGTAATTGATTCCACTTATTTAAAAGCGAAGTCTTTGGGTCATTACCCATGACCACACCACCCATTTCATGAATATCCAATCCCGGATTCCAAGTGGTTTTTCTATTTGCTTTGATATTTTTAAAACCAGCCACTGTGAGCATTTCAGTCATCTGCTCTTCGTAGTCTTTGGCCATTTTCATGTCATTATCATCCAATTCCACATTTACCCTAAGCAGCGGTACTCCCCAATCATCTATTTGCTTATGGTCCAGCTTAACATAGTTTGTTTCTTTTGGAACAGTTTCTCCCATAAAATGAGAGCTAGCATGCCAATTTCCGTACTCGATTTTATTAAGGTTATTCTTCAATTCCATACCCAAACCCTCCGAATTAGTCAGAGGCGAACGCGTAGCAGAAAAACCAGCAGCATAGCCTCTTAAGAAATCCGTTTCTTGCTCTTTCACATTTCTAAACCTAGGAATATAACTACCATTTGGCCTAGTACCATCCGTTTTAGAGTCAAGCATTCCATCATACTCGGCAGACATTCCAGTAATAAAACTGTGGAAATGAATATACTTGCCCATTTGCTCATTATCATTTCCTATTCCATTCGGAAATCTAGATGACTTTGAGTTTAAAAGAATCAAATTCGTATTTATCGTAGAGGCATTTAGGAAAATAACTTTCGCATAAAACTTCTTTTCTTTCTTCGTCATAGCATCCACCACATTCACGCCTGAGGCCTTCCCTGTTTTTTCATCATAAATGATAGAATGAACCACAGAATTAGGACGTAAGGTCAAATTTCCAGTTCGCTGAGCCCAAGGTAATGTAGAGGAATTACTACTAAAGTATCCTCCATAAGGACAGCCTCTTTGACAAAGATTTCTGTGCTGGCACTGCCCTCTTCCTTGCTCATAATGAATAGGCTGCGGGTCTGTCAAGTGAGCACATCTACCTATAATTACTGGTCTTTTTCCATGATAGTGTTCCTTCATTTTTTGTGTAAAATGTTTCTCTACACAGGTTTGCTCATGCGGTTTCAGAAATTCGCCATCTGGCAGCGAATCTAAACCATCTTTGTTTCCGCTAATTCCAGCAAAAATCTCCACATGGCTGTACCATGGAGCAAGGTCATCATAACCAATAGGCCAATGCACGTCAAAACCATCTCTTGCAGGGCCTTCAAAATCATATTTACTCCATCGCTGTGTACCACGAGCCCAAAGTAACGACTTCCCACCTACTTGATATCCTCTAATCCAGTCAAAAGGCTTCTCTTGAATATATGGATGCTCCTTATCTTTAACTATAAAGTGCTTACTATCTTCTTTGTAAATGTAAGTTTTGCTTGCAATCGGACTTTCATCTTTCAATTTCTTTGGCACCTGACCAAGGTGCTCAAACTCCCAAGGCTCCATCATGGCCGTAGGGTAATCCACCACATGTTTGACATCCTTCCCTCTTTCTAATACTAAGGTTTTAAGACCGTGGTCACAAAACTCTTTTGCAGCCCATCCCCCACTAATTCCTGAGCCAATCACTATGACATCAAAGGTATTTTTCTTTACTGCTTTATTATTTAAATAGGTCATTTCTTTGATTAAAATTTATAGCTAATCACTGCTCTAAACGGGCACACAGCCGTGGAAAAAACCCGGTGCCATCACATAATTCCGATAAGTGGTCAAATAATACTCAGAATGCGTATAAGCTCTAACTGTTAAGTTTTTGACAAAAGAGAAAAACCTTTTGTCAGACATTTCACTTGCATTTTTCATGCTCGCAAAAACCGCTGTTCTTTTCTCCAAATCTAATTCAGAGAACGCCTTGCTATACTTCTGATTTGAACGCTTATCAAGCTTTTCTAAACCTGCTCCAAACATCTTCCTCACATCCGCCCCATAACAATCGTTTACCATTCGCTCTAGGTATAAATGTGCTCCTACGGACTTAGCTCCTGGTGTTTCTGATTCTGGAATTATACATTCCACCAAAGCCGACAAAGTCACTTCGTTTTCAAAGTTCATTTCCTCAAAAGAAGCCTTACTCCATGAATTTGCCCAAGAAGGTAAAGCCAGCAAAGTACCAAAACCCAAGCCTAAAGTTTGTATAGCTTTCCTACGTTCCATAATTTTAACTTTTTAACAATTAGCTCAAATTTATAAAAATTGCTAGTGCAGACCAATAGGCAACTTCCCAACTGAAGCTTTCCTGCTTTTTTTGATGAAATAAATTCCACACACATACCAACTGTAATACGAAAATACAGCTATTAAATTACGTAAATCCTTATTTTTGCTATACAATACTTAAAAAGCCGAATGAAATTCAATACCATTATTCTTACACTACTTTTAATTAGTAACTTAGGATACGCTCAAGAAAAAAACTATGTTTTATTAGTCTCTTTTGACGGCTTCAGACATGACTATGTTGAAAAATATAACGCCACCAATTTTAAGGAATTCATTAAAAAAGGAACAGCCGCTGAAGGTTTAATCCCAAGTTTCCCTAGCAAAACTTTCCCAAACCATTATAGTATCATTACTGGTTTATATCCAGGCAACCACGGCCTAGTGGCCAATACTTTTTACGACCCTAATAGACAGGCTAACTATCGCATTTCAAATAGGCCTTTGGTAGAAGACCCTTATTATTACGGAGGAACGCCACTCTGGCAATTATCCCGTGAACAAGGTTACAAAGCTGCCTCTTATTTTTGGGTAGGCTCAGAAGCTCCCATAAAAGGACATTTCCCTGATTATTACCATATTTATGACGGCTCTGTAAGTAATAGCACACGTATAGATGAAGTAATAAAATGGTTTCAACTTCCCGAAAAAGACAGACCACGATTTGTCTCTTTATACTTTTCATTAGTTGATAGCCAAGGTCATAGAACAGGGCCAAACTCTGAAGAACTGAAAAATACAGTGGAAGAAGCCGACCAAGTACTAGGATACCTCATGAAGTCTTTAGAAGCAATTGACCTCCCTGTAAATGTAATTGTGGTATCTGACCATGGAATGAAAGAAGTTAAGAACACAGATTATGTAGATTTCAATGAACTAAGTCTTAAAATACCTCCTTACGCTACCGTGGTTTATGACAAAATTCTCTCCATGGTCTTTTTACCTTCTGAAGATATTGACGGCATTTATGATTCACTAAAAACATTAGAGAAAAACTTCAAAGTTTATAAAAAAGGAGAATTGCCTAAAAAGTGGCATTATAATAAGAATGATAGAATAGGCGACTTAGTTTTGGTTGCCAACCCAGGGTTTGCCTTCCGAAAGCAAATGACCAATGAAGAAATTACTGGAGAACATGGCTATGACCCATATACTACTTCACAAATGCAAGGAATCTTATACGCTCAAGGTCCTCAAATTAATTCTGGCTTGACTACCGAACCTATTGAAAATGTCAACATTTATCCATTAATCACTAAAATCCTTGGCTTTAAAAATCCAAAAATTGACGGTAAGTTCAGAAAGATAAAAGCTTTCTATAAAAAATAATCCCGAAAAGACAGGCCCCTACACACCTCTATTTCAAGCACTTAAGCGACACACCCAAAATACATGTAATGCTTCTAAAACCTCCTAGGCAACATTTTAGGCGAAATCTCAGTATATACTATTAACAATCACTAAAATATAAGCTATCGCATAAACTTCGACGCCATTAACCTTTTCATCATATGAGAAAAATTACTTCTGCCGCCCTTTTGGCAGGTTTTATATGTGTGTGTTCGGCCTGTAAAGAAGATGATGTTATAAGCCCAGCCACACTCACAGTAGCGGAGACTATTGTAGAAGAAAATTCGGGAACCTCTTACAGCTCCATCAATAACTGGGCTTATGAAACCATGAAAGACGCCTACTATTGGTCTTCTGAAATGGCTTCCTTGGCAAATCTTGATGTGAGTCTAGAGCCTTTTAGCTTTTTTGAAAAACTGATTTACAACAGAGAAACCATTGACCGTTTTTCTTCGCTGACAGATGACTTTGAAGGTTTAGAGAATGACTTCAATGGCATTAGCAAGATTTTCGGACTTCGTTACACCATTGCTTACTTAGACAATTCGAGTACTAACCTTGGACTATTCCTAAGTCAAATCACTCCCGGAAGTGCTGCCGAAGCCGCAGGAATGAAACGAGGCGATGTCATTATCACGATTGACAATCAAAACATTACTTCAGCTAATTTCTCTTCGCTATTTAGCTCTAGCGACACCCATAGTTTCGGCTTTGGTAAACTTCAAAATGACGTTTGGGTAAGTGAGGGAGCTGTAAGTGTAACCAGCATGGTGACTGAGGAAAACCCGATAGCGTATTCTGGCATAATAGATTTACCAGTTTCAGAAAGAAAGCTTGGCTATTTACTTTATACGCAGTTCATACCAGGCTCTACAGACGAATATGACAATCAGCTGAGGTCTATTTTCGCAGACTTCAAATCGAATCAAGTAAGTGAATTAGTTTTAGATTTAAGGTTTAACGGAGGTGGCTATATCAGCTCTGCAGAGGTGCTCTCTTCACTTATAGGAAAGAACACAAACACTAGCGATATTTTCTACATTGAAAAATGGAACGAGTCATACGACAGCTATTTGCGTTCAGCCTACGGCTCAAACTATTTTAACCATAGTTTCTTAAACGAACCAAATAATATTGGCAATCAGCTTTCAAGAGTTTTTGTACTTACTTCAAACAGTACTGCCTCAGCAAGCGAGCTTGTCATAAACGGCTTAAAACCTTACATGGAAGTAATAACGGTGGGAGAAAACACCTATGGGAAAAATCTTTTTGGCACTTTAGTGGGAGACGAGGTCAATAAGTCCAACTACGGCATTTACGTCATGCTGGGAGAAACCACAAATGCATTGGGTCAATCTGACTATGGCACTGTGGACGGTATCACTCCTGATTATTACATAGAAGATAACCAAATACCATACTTACCAATAGGCGATTATAACGAAACTCTATTTAGTCAAGTATTAGATATTTTAGGAGAAAAAACTTTGGCGTCAGCTAGGTTGAGCAACAAAACTACGCTTTGGCGTAAAAACAAGTTCTACATAAAAGAAGCAGAAGCCAAACCATTGGCAAAAACCATTAGAACAATCCCCACAGCAGAAAAGTAAAAATTGATTAAAATGTAAAAGAGGTATTGACTTTCGAAAGAAGGTCAGTGCTTTTTTTATGTTCGCTTTATTCTAAAAAGCTTTTTGTCTGCATAAAAAGTCCCAAAAGGAATTAATGAAGCCAACAAAGCCCAAAAGGTTTTGGTCTTGCTCCATTTATTGTAGTAAGACACCCAAAGAACCAAACCCACATAAAGTATAAAAAGAAGCCCGTGCAGCATTCCTACAATATAATTTGGCTTCGGAAGCTCATACATATACTTCAGAGGCATAGTAATAGCTAGCAAAAGGTAAGAGCAACCTTCCATAAAGCCCACAATTCTTAGCCAACCCAACGGGCTATTAAATATCGTTTTATCCACCTAAATCAGTTTTTATAGTAAGAATTGGAAATTTGCTAAAAAGATTCAACTTAACATAAAAAAACGAGATGAATCGTAGAATAATCTTGTGATGCCAAGCTCCTATGACAAAAAAAAACTAGCTTTATGGCATACCTATGGCAGTTCAAAAACTAAATATTACAGACTTCTTAGAAAAGGCTAAGACACTTCCCGTCTTGGATGTGAGAAGCCCTTCTGAGTTTTCGCACGCTCACATTACTGGGGCTATTAGCCTACCCCTATTTACCGACGAACAGCGAAAAGTGGTAGGCACAGCTTATAAAAAAGAAAGCAGAGAGAAGGCTATCAAAATAGGCTTAGACTACTTTGGACCTACCATGCGTAGTATGGTAGAAACCGTGGAGAAAATAACCAAAGGTGCCCCACAAGAAGTGTTGGTACACTGCTGGCGTGGTGGCATGCGAAGTGGTGCGGTGGCTTGGCTACTTGACCTCTATGGTTTTAAGGTATATAGCTTGGCAGGCGGTTATAAGGAATACCGACGTTGGATTAATAGGCAGTTCGAAAAAAAACGTAATTATAAAATCATTGGTGGCTATACTGGCAGTGCCAAAACACTGTTGCTCCATCAGCTTGAAGCTGATGGCCACGCTATTATTGACATTGAAGGTTTAGCTAATCATAGAGGCTCTTCTTTAGGCGGAATTGGTCAAAAACCACAGCCGAGTCAAGAGATGTTTGAAAATCTTTTAGGAAGAGCTCTCGCAAAACTAGACGAGGCCGAATTTATATTTATTGAAGATGAAAGCCAACGTATTGGAAACACTCAAATTCCACTACCCGTTTGGCAACAAATGAAAGAAAGCACTGTATATTTCTTAGAAATCCCTTTTGAAAAAAGGCTTGCTTTTTTAAGTATAGAATATGGAAAATTGCCAAAAGAAGACCTTAAAGATGCTATTCTCAGAATTCAGAAAAGATTAGGCGGATTAGAAACCCAAAATGCCATTAATTATTTAGAGTCAAATAACATCGAGGCTTGTTTTGGAATACTACTTCGTTATTACGACAAATGGTATCTCAAAGGCACACTGAGCAAGAAGTCGATGATAAAAATAGAGGCTGAAAATATAGCCTTGCAGCAAAACGCTGCTTTATTAATGAAACAAATATGGAAGAAATAAAACTCACGCAATATTCGCATGGAGCCGGCTGTGGCTGCAAAATATCTCCTGCGGTGCTAGATGTTATCTTAAAAGGTAATATATCTATGCCTGATAATGACAAACTTATAGTAGGAAACCATAGCCGAGACGATGCAGCTGTTTTAGACCTCGGGAACGGAACCGCTCTTATTTCTACTACCGACTTTTTTATGCCGATAGTAGATGACCCTTACAATTTTGGAAGAATAGCCTCTGCAAATGCCATATCAGATGTTTACGCCATGGGTGGCAAACCCGTTTTAGCGATTGCCATATTGGGCTGGCCCATCAATAAACTGTCGCCAGAAGTGGCTCAAAAAGTCATAGACGGCAGTAGAAGCATCTGTAAAGAAGCAGGCATTTCCTTGGGTGGCGGGCATAGTATTGATTCTCCTGAACCTATCTTTGGTTTAGCTGTAAACGGTATTGTGGATGTTAAAAACATCAAACAAAACAACAAAGCACAGGAAGGCGATGTACTATTCTTAACAAAGCCTATTGGTGTTGGAATATTGACAACAGCCGAGAAGAAAGCTATTCTTAAGCCAGAGCACAAAAACTTAGCGGCTAATCAAATGATGCAGCTAAATAAGATAGGCGAAGTTCTTGGTAAAATGGATTCGGTTTCCGCCATTACAGATGTTACTGGTTTTGGACTTTTAGGTCACCTTACAGAAATGGCTGAGGGTAGTGGATTAAGTGCCGAAGTATCCTTTGACAAAGTACCACTTATTGCCCCAGAAATTATAGACTACATTAATGCAGGAGCGGTACCAGGTGGTACCAATAGAAACTGGGACAGTTATGGCTCTAAAATTGGTTCAATTACGGCATTACAAAAATCCATCTTGGCAGACCCACAAACTAGCGGAGGGTTATTAGTGGCAGTTAACAAAGCAGCCATAAGCGAATTTCAAGATACTTTGAAAGCAAATGGACTTGATAAATTCACGGAACCCATTGGTCTTTTAAAAGCCAAAGGTGAACATGCCGTTACAGTACTTTAAACACGAAAAAGGCGGCCGTGGCCGCCTTTTTCTATTATATATAAATCTACTTTTTGAGTACTACCACTGGCTAATTATCTCATTAACCTCATCTTTAGTCTTTCCCAGTTTAATCTCTAGTCTACCTAAAAGCTCATCTTCTTTCCCTTCTTCGTAAACTAAATCATCTTCTGTTAGTTCTCCGTACTCCTGCTTTAGGTTTCCTTTAATTACATTCCAATTACCACTGATTTTATTCTTTAAACTATTCATCTTGAAACTATTCATCTTGCTTGTGTTTTAATTTAAAATAAGATTTCTTACTGTTCTTCTTAAAACGACATTCCAGAGAAAATCTATAGACAAAACCGCCACACAAATAAACCTAAACCACTACAAAACAATAGATTAAAACAAATTTCTTACTAAAATACTATTTCACCCACCGTAGAAAACATGGGGAATAGAATCCATAAGGTGTATATTTTACTCCCAACCTCCACCTAAAGCTTTGTAAAGATTCACCACAGATTGCAGCTGCTCTAACTTGTCATTCACTCCATTAAGCTGAGACACTATCAGTGCCTGCTCGGAGTTTAACACATCGGTATAGTTAGTATTTGAACTGTACACCAACAAATCTTTAGTATACTCCGCAGCTTTTGTCAAAGACTCAATTTCCTTTCCTCTTATCTCTTCTCTTTCTACCGCTGTTTGATAAGCAAAAAGTGCATTAGAAACTTCTTGACCCGCTCCTAAGAGTGATTGCTGAAAAGCATATATGGCTTGTTTTTGATTTGCTTCCGCAATAGCTAACCTCGCTTCATTTCGTCCTTTACTAAAAATAGGTTGCGTTAAACCACCCACTAGATTGTAAAATATTGACCTATTAAAAAAGTCTTTCAAATCAAAGCTATTAAAACCACCGCTTGCAGTAATGGTTAATGATGGGTAGAAATATGTTTTAGCCACATTTACATTTTCAAAAGCCGCTACAAGAGCAAATTCTGCTTCCTGAACGTCAGGTCTGTTTTGAAGAAGCTCTGCTGGCAAACCTGTTTGCAAGTCAGCATAAGCCCTCTGAATATCTAAACTTGACCTTCTGATTGAACTCGATGGCGACCCTAATAAAAAACTCAATATGTTTTCCGTTTCTCTAATACCTTTCTTGATATTAGGAATAAGAACCTCCGCCGAATAAAGATTGGCTTCAGCCTGCATCACTTCGGCTTCTGTCACATAACTAGCATCTTTTAATGCTCGCATAGACTCCACACTTTCCTTTCTGTTTAAAACAGTTTGCTCTGTCACCATTAACTGCTTATCTAAAGCCAAAAGGCCATAATATGCATTGGCAATATTGGCTATCAATTCGGTTTGAATAACTCTCTTGGTAGCATCCTCTTTCATCAAATTGGCGTAAGCAGCCTTCTTTGCACTTTTTAACTTACCCCAAATATCTGCTTCCCAGCTTGTATTTAGCTGAAGCGAATTAGTTGACGTGGCTAATCTGATTGACCCGACAGGGAAATTGACCGCCTGTGACGAAAGTTGATTTTCAGTTCTACTTAATCCTGCACTAAGGCTTGGGAAAAAGGCTAATTCACTCTCTCTAAAACTGGCTTGCACAGCAGCTATTCTCTCTACTGCTATTTTCAAATTTAGATTCTCCGCCAAACCTGTCTCTATCAAGTCTTGCAAGATAGGGTCGGTAAAAAGCTGCTGCCATTCTAAAGAAGCTATGCCAGTGCTATCGGCATTTTCTACACCTCTGTACAGGTCTTCTGTATTTACATTAGGCTGCTGATAAATGCTTGGTTTTACACAAGCACTTAACAGAAATACGCCAAATGTCAATATCGATATACTTAATTTCAATTTCATTTTTAATGATTTTTTAGTTTTCCGGTTGTGGTTTTGAAGAAACCTTCTCTTGTAAGGTTTGGAAAACGATAAACAATACTGGGATAACCAAAACTCCGAAAATGGTACCTATCAACATACCTCCTACGGCTCCCGTACCAATAGAATTATTACCCTCTGCTCCTACTCCTCTTGAAAGCATTAGCGGCAATAGCCCAAAAATAAACGCAAAAGAAGTCATCAAAATAGGCCTTAGTCTAGCTTCGGCTCCACTAATGGCAGCATCTAAAATACTTAGTCCTTTTCTTCTTCTTTCGGCGGCATATTCCACAATTAGAATAGCGTTTTTGGCCAACAGGCCAATAAGCATAATGACCGTAATCTGTGTATAAATGTTATTATCAATATCAAACATTTTGTCAAATATGAATACACCTGCTAAACCAATCGGTATGGAAAATAATACGGCCAGTGGTAAAATGTAACTCTCATACTGTCCACATAGCAAGAAATAGACAAACACAATACACAGTAAGAAAATATAGGTGGTTTGATTTCCTCCTGAACTTTCTTCTCTAGAAAGACCTGAAAATTCAAAGCCATAACCATCAGGCAATAATTTAGCAGCCTCTTCTTGAATGGCAGCCAGTGCATCTCCAGAACTAAAGCCTGGATTTGGCGTACCCGTCACACCGATAGATGTAAAGAGGTTAAACCTTGAAATAATTTGTGGGCCGTAAACTTTCTCAAGCGTGATAAACTCAGATACTGGCGACATCTCCCCTGCCGAATTTCTTACATAAATAGCATTCAAACTTTTAAGGTCTGCTCTATCCATGGCTTCGGCTTGATAAAGCACACGGTACTGCTTCCCAAACTTATTAAAGTTAGAAGCATACACTCCACCATAATAACCCTGAAGCACACTAAGTACATCTGTCACGGTAAGTTTAGATTGTTTAATCTTAGCTACGTTAAGGTCTATTTGATACTGAGGGAAATTAGGGTTGAAAGAGGTTCTAGCAAACTGAATCTCAGGTCTTGCATTTAATGCACCTAAAAACTGTTCACTAACAGTATTGAAATCTGTCAACTCCCCTCCAGACATGTCTTGCAGCTGAAATTCAAAACCTGAAGTGGTACCGAAACCCTGAATGGTTGGTGGAGCAAAAAACAACACTTTAGCATTTTTTATACTAGCTGTTTTTTGAAAAAGCTCACCAATCACCTGCTCTACCGTTCTTTCTCTATCGTCCCAAAGTTTAAGTCTAGAAATAACCATCCCGTAAGAACTACCCGTACCACTTATAATAGAACGTCCACCTATTTTTAGTGTAAAATCAACTTCAGGAACGGTGTGCACTATACTGTCAATCTCGGCCAATACTTCCTCTGTTCTCTCTCTAGAAGTACCTACAGGTAAAGAAACATCTGAAAATATGGTTCCTAAATCTTCATTTGGCACAAAACCCTTTGGCGTGGTTTGCATACCCCACACTAAAAGACCAACAAAAACAGCGATAATAGCTCCAGCTACCCATTTGGTTTTAGCCAAGAAAAGCACAATTCCCTTATAGCGTGAAGTCAGTCTATTAAAGGAAGTATTGAAAGCCAGACTAAAACGAGTTAAGAATGTAGTTTTACGGTCTTTATCATGCGGCTTAAGCAAAATAGCACATAAGGCTGGGCTCAATGTTAATGCGTTAATGGCAGAAAGTAAAATGGCTATGGCCAATGTTAAACCAAACTGCTTATAAAATACCCCAGACGAACCTTCAATAAAACTCACTGGAATAAACACCGCCGACATCACCAAGGTAATAGAAATGATAGCACCAGAAATTTCGTCCATGGCGTCAATACTGGCTTTCCTTGCAGATTTATAACCACTATCTAGTTTGGCGTGAACAGCCTCTACCACCACAATGGCATCATCTACTACAATACCAATGGCCAACACTAAGGCAAAAAGTGTCAGTAAATTTATACTAAAGCCAAATAGATTTAAGAAGAAAAACGTACCTATAATGGCTACAGGGACACTAATGGCAGGAATAAGCGTTGACCTAAAATCTTGAAGGAAAATAAACACCACCAAGAATACCAACACAAATGCCTCTAAAAGCGTATGAAATACATTTTCAATAGACGCCTCTAAGAAATCATTCGCATTAAGAATAGTGATGTAGCTCATCCCTTTGGGAAATGATTTAGATGCTTCATCTAAAACTTCCAATGCTCCTTCAATTACCTCTTGGGCATTAGAACCTGCGGTTTGACTAATGGCCACACCTAAGGCATACTTACCATTCATTCTTACAGAACTGGTATAGCTTAATGCACCCAACTCTATTCTAGCCACATCTTTTAATCTTAAAATCTGTCCATCCGCACCAGTTCTAATAATGATATTGCTAAACTCTTCTTCGTTTTTAAGTCTTCCTCTATACTTTAAGGTGTACTGAAAACTTTGATTTCCTTCTTCGCCTAATTGACCAGGAGCAGCTTCTAAGTTTTGCTCAGAAAGGGCTGCATTAATATCAGATGGCACCAAACCATAACTTGCCATGATAGCTGGCTTCAGCCAAATTCTCATAGAGTAATCCATCAATCCGAATGGCGATGCATCTCCTACTCCGGCAACCCTTTTAATCTTTGGAATAAGGTTAATGTTGGCATAGTTCTGCAAGAAAGTTTGGTCAAAAGTGGAGCTATCGCTATAAATAGCAAAAATCACCAAATTACTCGACTGCCTTTTTGTGGTTTGAACTCCAGCTCTTACCACCTCTTGAGGCAATAAACTCGTGGCTCTAGAAACCCTGTTTTGAACGTTTACCGCTGCCAAATCAGGATTGGTTCCTAATTTGAAATAAACTGTGATAGTAGCAGAACCATCATTACCTGCAGACGAGGTGATGTAGGTCATATCTTCCACTCCGTTGATTTGCTCTTCCAGCGGAATAATCACATTGTTTAGTACCACATCGGCATTGGCACCTTGATAAGAAGTAGAAACCACTACCGTAGGCGGGGCTATTTCTGGATATTGTGATACCGGAATGGCATAAATCCCCAGTAAACCCAGAATAACTATAATTATGGAAATCACCGTAGAGAGTACGGGTTTCTCAATAAATTGCTTAAACATACTTTAATGTTTTATAGGTAAATAAATCTAACCTAAAAGGCTGATTATAAATCTTTGTATATATCTGAAGCGTTTACGAGCTCGGGCTTAATTTCCATCTCGTCTCTTAAAAACTGGACACCTTCTAAAACCACTTTATCACCTTCATTAAGACCTTTTTCTACAATGTAAAATTGACCTGAACCCGCTTCCTGCACATCTATAAATACACTTCTTAGAATCCCCTCGTTTTCTACATAAACAAACTTTTTACCTTGTAAATCGGTAACAGCTTTTTGAGGTATTAAGAATACATTTTCCAAAGTTTGAGGAAGTATAAGATTGGCACTACCTCCACTTCTTAGTAAAGACTCTTTGTTAGGAAACTTGGCTCTAATTCTCACTGTACCCGTTTGGGCATCAATCAAACCAAAGATAGATTCAATTCTTCCTGTAGATGGATACTCTTGACCGTCAGAAAGTAAAAGTTTAACATCGGGTAAACTTTTTAATTGTTCTTTGACAGAAGAACCTTGTCTTTCTCTTAAGAAACCTAGAAGGGCTTTCTCTGTTACAGAGAAATACGCAAAAATATTAGAGATATTAGAAACCGTAGTAAGCGGCTGCGGCGTACTGCCACTTACCAAACTACCTGCTTTAAAAGACAAACCGCCTATTACACCACTAACTGGGCTAGTAATTCTGGTATAGCCTAGATTTACCTTAGCATTCATTAGTTCAGCTTCTTTCTGAGCCAACAAAGCTTCCGCACTTTTAAGGTTTAACTCTGCCTCTTGCAGTTCATAAGAACTGACAATTTTCTTATCTACTAAAGACTTAACTTTTTCAATCTTCAATTTGGCTGATTCTACACCTGCTTCTGCAGATTTTATAGCCGCATTAGATGTTCTTACCAGTTGCTCATATTGCGGAGCTGAAATAGTAAAGAGTAATTGACCTTTTTTAACAAAGGCACCTTCGTCTACATATATTTTTTCTACAAAACCGTCAATTTTAGAATGTATGTTTACATTCTCCATTCCTTCCAAGGTAGCAGGGAAATCCAAACTTACCGTGGTCGACATTTTTTGAAGTGCTAAAACCGGATAACTTTTAACTGGCGGCTTAGTACCTGCTTCTTGCTGAGCAGTTTCAGACTTGCAGGATGTTAGAAACCCAATGCAAGAAATTATTATGATAGCTCTTATTTTTAAAAACATGTTTTGATGAAATAGTTTTCTTAGTTCAGACCAATATCTGAACTGGATTTAATTAATAAAATATGCTAAGAGAAGCTTTTAAATATTTGATGTTGCAAAATTGGAGTTTATAAAGAATTTTAAATTATTCGATTCATTCTATTACTTATTAAAATCAAATAATTACTCCTTAAACCAAATTCCGAAAGGCTCGTGGTGAGATATCGGCGTGTTTTTTAAAGAACAGATTGAAATTAGAAGGATGCTCAAAACCCAAGGTATAAGCAATTTCAGAAACAGAGTTAGAACTGTGCTTTAATAGTGCCTTAGCTTCATTAGCTAACCTAGTGGATATAATATCGGAGGTACTTTTTCCTGTAGTTTCATTCACCGCTCTATTTAGATGATTGACATGTACAGAAAGATGATCTGCAAAATCACTTGGTTTTTTAATACTAATAGAATGCTCTGATGAGTCAATTGGGAACTGCCTTTCAAGAATCTCCATAAACTTTGCAGTAATGGTCAAAGAGGCATTTGCCGTCTTTTCTACCTTGGTTTTGAAGGCTCTTCTCTTACTAGCTTCATGTATCAATATGAGCAAATTATGCAAGATTATATCATACTTATACTCATATGATGAATCTAACTCATCATACATCCTTTTAAACAGATGGGTGAAATAATGAGCTTCTGTTTGTGTTAAATGAAAAACCGGATTAACCTCAGGATTATTCAGAGCAGAATTCTTAAAGCCCTCTGTAGCTAAATAAGGCTCAATAAATTTATCATTAAACAAACAAAAGTAACCCGACTGGTTTTCAGAAAGAGCTTCCCAAGAGTGAGGAACATTAGGATTATAGAAAACTAAAGCTTGGCCAGATACTTCTATGGTTTGGTCTTTAAAGCGAAGTCGTCCTTCACCCACCACCAAAGATATTTTGTAAAAATCTGTTCTATGAAGTTTACCTATACTACTGCTAACACACTTTAAATTATCCCTTTTAAATATGTTGACATGACTCATTTTAGAGAGTTGAGCAAACTTAGCTCCGCCACCTTCCAAAAGTGTTTTTGAGTAAAAATCTTCTAAAGTCAGCTTTTCCATTGTTCTCAGAAATTATTAGTTTCAAACATAATCTCATCAGAACAGTAAACTTTCAAAAATGGTTTAACTAGTAATCTTTTTATTTATCTGTCACTATTTATAGAAAGAATAGTCTTATTTGCACGTCAGGAAGCACTGTAAAAGGCTAAAGGCAACTTCAAGCTCATTCCAGCAAACTAAAGAGAAACCTATCAAAGCACTTTTAAACATAATACGCTATACATTTATAGACAAAGTAGATATTTCAATAGCCAAAAAGCCCCTTCTTATTTTAAGAAGAGGCTTCAGAAGTTTCATTTATGCTTTTCTATGGCAGCGTTACAGAGACGGGTATAGTTATGGATTTAACAGGAGAAAGAGCTACATCAACGTAGTAAAGAATAGTTGTTGGTGAGTTAATTGGACTATCGGTTTTTATTTGGAAAGACAGCTTATAGTAGGAAGCATCACCTTCTAACAAATTTCCTAAAGTTCCGAAGTAGCTAATAATTTGTTCCGCATCTTGAGCCCACATAAAATACCCGCCGGTATCATTAGCAATTCTAGTGAGTATATCCAAATTACTTAAACTAGCCCCAAGCCCAATTGTAAATACTTCAACATTCTTTTGATTTGCCAGTGCTATAATTTCATCTGGAGTCACCACACCCTCCGTATCAGCACCATCGGTAAAAACTATTAACGCTCTGTTATCTTCATTTCCTCCTAAAGAGCTTAGATACTCTATTAGACTATATGTTGAAAAATAAAGAGGAGTTCCTCCATTCTCACTAATAGCAAGATAATCCAAATTAGCCCTAATAGGTCCTAAATCACTTCCAATTTCGTTTAACACATTATAGCCATTACAACAAAATTCAGCTAAGCCAACTTTATCTCCAGAACCCAAATTATCCAAAAATATATTAGCAGCGTTTATTCTACTATCGTAGGGGTCATTACTTTCAATACTTCCGCTCTGATCCATTAAAAACAAAGCTTCATAAGAACCTTTATATTCTGTTTTCAAACCTCTATCAAGACCAATAACCTTAGGTGTTTCCTCATAATAAGTCTCTCTAAAAACGAAGTCATCCTGTTCCAAGTTTCTTATATATTGCCCTCTATCATCCACTATATGAATATCAACTTCAACGGTATATATACCATCCTCGTAAGAAACAGTTTTGGTTTTCAATACAGCCCCACTTGGAGCACCTTTGACCGGCGGAACCTCTATTTCCACCACTCTATTGCATGAGCTAAGAAAGCAAACAAACAAAACTAATAAGTGTAAAAGTATTTTTCTCATGTGATTATATAGCGATTAGGATTAATTAGAATAACCAATCTGAAGACGTAGACCAGCGTAAGATATAGGGTCTGTAAAACCAAAGGACTCTCTATTTTCTGTGTAATGAATAAAAGAGGAAACATCTATGGCTAGATTGTTCTTCCTTATGTCTAAACCCATCCCAAGACCGCCAAAAAATTTATTCTTTTTTTGAATTTCTTCGTACTCTCCAAATGGGTGTTCTTCAGATGTTTTAGTCTTAAAGTCCATAAAACTTGTTCCTATTTGTGGCTCAAAATAAAAAGTCCTGCCCAAATAAAGCCTAAGACCTAACTGCACAGGAATATAATCTAAGGTTTCTTGTGAAGTGTATTGTAAATCACCTTCTGTAATAAACCGTTTCTCAATACCTGAAAAAACTTTACCCGAAGTTAAAGTGACCGCCATCTTCTCTTTGACATTCCAAACCAAACTTGCAGAGGCATAATAGGCCATATTTAGCCCGAGCCCTCCATCAGTTTCAGTCCAATCTTTCGAAAGCTTAGGGATATAATAATGAGCTCCACCACCAACCGTGGCTGCAAAATTGAAATTGCCAGAACCGCCCACTTTTGACTTGCTTCTCAGTTTTAGTGTTTTTTGTCCATTCCCTTCGACTTCCGTCTGAGCGAATGAAATCAAAGGAATCACAAAAAGAAGTATTGTTAGAAAACTCCTCATACTATTTTTGTTTTTCATCTACTTTCTTACCTAAAGCACCACCTACAGCCTCAAAAATGCCCTTACTCTTAGTTGGTGGAGTTGATGCTCTAGTTACCTTTCTCGCTTTGTTAGGTTTAGCACTTTTACATTCTGGTAAGATAGCCAGAAGCTCTTTAGCATTACGCCTAGACTCTTCCAATGTAATACTTACAGGATTCCCGCCAAGTCCATCAGTCCATTCATATGAAAAACTTCCGTCACTTTTATCTAATACAGCTTCTACCATTCCATAAAGTTGTCCAGTATCAAATTCCAACTCATCAAATTCAATTAGACCATCCTTATCTACTCCCTTTATTTCAAACTCATTAATCTCGCAGTCTGCCCCTCTATGGAAACCGTAACCCTCTACCTTCCCATTCTTAGAAGAAACAGAAATGGAAACCAGTTTACCATTTGGGCTGGTACCTCTAAAGGATAGTTTATTAAAACCTTCATCTTGACATCCTAATAGTAGGATACTACTAATCAATACATAAAATACTTTCATTCATCCATATTTAAAGTTTCAAATCTATTTACAATCATTAATTATAGTCTTGAAAGTCTCATTTATAGACTTTGCCTTCTCTAAATCATCTATTCTAATCTTAACACTGCTCACAAAATTATCTGGCTGCCCATTTTCAAAGGACTCAAAAACTTTCCCCTTATCGATAGACTGTAATAGGAGATTCACATTACTTCCGCTTACATCTACCCCAGAGGTATAGGTATCTAACAGATAACCTTTTAACTCGTAACTATTAGAAGACTCTTTACCTTCTTTATTCACTTTGACACTGAAATTCATTTTACATGGTTCCTCATTATTATAAGTAAGTTTCTGCTCAATTTTTGTAACGTCATTTTGATAGTTAGGTATTGCTGCTGCAATCCAATTCAACCTTTCTTTAATATCACCTTCTTTAACAAAAGGGACATAGTTCTCTTGACACTCTTTGATTAAAAACTTTAAAGACTCTTCCATTTGTCTAAAAGATTCTAAATCCGTTGAAGCCACCACAGCTTTATTAGTAAAGTCAATAGGTACTTCATCTTCAAGTATAGCTATATAGTCTTTACCACTTTTGGTTTTAAACTCTACTTCATATTGATTCCCAGAAACCGACTTATCTATAGAATAATCGTCAGCATCAAAAAGATTAAACTTATATTGCCTAGGAAGGTCTTTCTCTTTGAAATCTATAGTACAATTACAATTTTTATCAAAGGATGCATTCTGAGAAATCTTGATATAACTTTGAGCTGTAGACGAGCTATTTATATCAATCTTGTTATGCTCCAAAAGTGTATCAGCTAGCGGTATTGCTTTTTGAAAAGCCTCCTTCCAAAGCTTCATTAATTCTAAATCATCGCTCCATAATTCAAATTCTTTAAGGTTATTACCATACTCTCCATTTTCATTGTATGATATGTATTTAGAACTAGATTTTGTCAACAATTCCAAAACAAACTTGTTTGACTTAACACCAATTGAAATATAATCCGCATTAAGATCTGCCATATTAAAAGTGTAGAACTCAATATCTTCACCTTTAGAATTTGCCGATTTTACAGTAAATGTGGCCGAAAGCTTTCTTTCTGGGTCAAAAGATATAGACTGTGTTATATTATCCTTTTCGTTCCTAAAACCCTTAATATTTGTAACTAACCAGTCCTGAATACCCTCTAGCTTTGAAGGTGGAGAGTTAGATGGCACCACGTTGGCGAAAAAAGCCATTAACTCTTTCATGTTAGTTATAATCTCTTTGGTCTTATCATAATCTCTATTATAAATAAGGAAATCTGAACTGTAACCAGAAAGCTCCCCTTCTTCTCTTTCTGCTATAAACTTATTTTTATCGGCTGTAAGAACATTTATTTTTATAACATCCCTATCTACTTTATAACTAATGCCTCTTTCTGAAAGGTCTCTGAAATTAAAAACAAACTCTGTCGCCTTTCGTCTCCCTTTAGAGTCAATCGTAGTTACTTCTAGTTTTGCTTTTCCTTCATCTCCTATCAATTCCATGTTCTGCTTAAAAACATATTTAGAAGTATTTACTTCTTCAATATGCCCATTTATAATAGAGACGAAGTCATTTTGACCGAAGGCTGTCCCCCCTATTAATAATACTGCGATGAGAAATAACTGATATCTTTTTATCATTTTTTTATTATCTTTTTTAACTATTTCAAATCCTGCATCTAAACCTTAACAGTAAGCTATCTAAAATTTAAAGCTAATTACCCGAAACGCTCTATGTTATTAAACAACTCAATATAAACCGAATAGATACAGAACTAATACAGACTTAATTATAAGCAATTGACTTTTTACTACAAAAAACTAGGGTTCTTGAGGTTTGGTTAATATCCATTCCTTTGGTCATATTATCAGAAAACTTCAAAACCATCAAGACCTAAGATATATCATTCGTACGCTTTCAATCAAAACTATATTTAGTGGTATATTTTTTGAGTACCGGAAGCCGAAATTTGTAAAAAGCAGTTAGTTTTTTTCACCTGTAGAGCGTGGTTTATATGTGGTCAAATCAATTTTATAATAAATAGTGCTACTAATGTATAACCCTAAAAAGAAATAAGCTACCTCCTACCAAGCCATTTACAACGAACAATAGTTATAATATAATGAAATGGTATTTTCAGACAACAAAGGCAGCCTATCTTGTTTTTCACTAAGGCTATTCTAACTTTGACAGTAGAAATGACAAGCAAACTAATCCATAAAGCCCTCTTTACTATACTATTAATTAGTTTAGCATATTCATTAACGTTTGCTCAGCAAAAGAATAATTCTAAAACGACCGAAGAAAGAATAATTTATGCCTCTGATTTACTGGAGGCAAGCAAAAAAAATAATGATCCAGAAGGTTTAGCAGAGGCCTATTATTTATTCGGTAAAATTGAGCATGGCCTTGGAAACATCGAAAAATCATTAGACTACTTTTTAAAGTCTCTAGTCATTGTAGAAGACAGAAACATGCCTTACCAAACTGGTAGGCTATACCACCAGATGGCTGGTATAGCCCATGAAAGTGGGCAAACTGATGAATATAAGCGAATCAAAGAAGTCTCAAAGAATATATTCTTAAAGGGCAACTCAATCAGAGGTTTAAAACAGTTTTTTCCAGAACTCGTAAATAATTATGCCGAAACCGATATAGTAACCAAAGCCGCCTTGCTATATAATAAGGCTTCAGAACTTATTCCCACAAATCCAGACTCATCCTTAATTCTATTTAATGATGCCTTAGAACTTCTAAACGGTTATGATGATGAATTTTTCTCACTTAGCCTCATACAAGCAGGAAAAGCCAACTTATTAAGTTCTCTTGGAAAGTTTAAAGAAGCTGAAATCCTGCTTAACGATATGAATGAAAGGCTAAAGACTGGTTTATCGAAAAATTCCCATTTCAAAGCCCGCTTGTATAACGCTTGGTATACATATTTCAACGACAAGAAAGACTATAAGAAGGCTTTGGAGTATCTTTTATTAAGAATTGAGATGGATAAGATAATTTATCAAGCTGATAGAGATGGGGCATTAAGCAAACTCAAAATACAATACAACACAGAAAAGAATGAGCTTCTCTTAAAAGAGAACTCCTTAAAAATAAAAACTCAAAATAGAATAATATTAATTGTTCTCATTGGTCTTCTACTATCCATTGGCTTAGCCTTTCTATTTTATTATTTATATCATTCTCGGGCTCAAACACTTCGAACAAATAATATCTTAATTCGCGAACAAAACCATCGCGTAAAAAACAACTTACAGCTAATATCAAGTTTAATAAACCTACAAAAAGAAAATATATATGACTCTAAATCTAAAAGAGCTTTAGAAGACACTCAATTTAGGCTCGAAAGTATCGCTATACTACATAGACAGCTCTATGACGGCAAAAATGCTGGCAGTGTAAACATTGCAGACTTTTTGGGAAATGTGCTCAAGTACGCTCTTGATAGTTTTGATTTAACTACGAAATTAAAAATCACACAAAATATTCAAGAAATAGAACTTGAACCCGACAAAGCAAGCTCTTTAGGTCTTATCCTAAATGAGCTAATCACAAACTCTTGTAAATATGCATTTCCGTTCACAGAAGAGCCCGAACTAAATTTTGAAGTCAAACTTCTTGATGAATCACTTATATATTTTAAATATGCGGACAATGGGCCTGGTGTTGTAAACAAAGAGACCTTTCAAAACGGATTCGGTATGGATTTGATTAAAATGCAAACTGCTCAGTTAAAAGGAAACCTAGAAATAGATATATTTGAAAAATTAGAACTAACCATGACTTTTAATAGAAACTGACAAACCATGACCCCTTTAAAAATACTGATTTTAGAAGACAACGTAATAGTTGCAAATGACATTAAAAACATAATCAAAAAAGCGGGGCACTTAGAACCCGTAATTTGCTATAATTATACAGAAGCACTCAAAACCATGATGGAGGAGCCCATCGATTTAGCTTTAGTAGATATTGAGTTAAATGAAGAAAAAACAGGTATTGATTTTGCGAAGCAAGTGAACAAATCTATGCCTATTCCTATTGTCTATTTAACATCACACTCTGATGATGAAAAATTTGAAGAGGCCTCTAAAACAAACCCAGCTAATTACATTCTCAAACCTTTTCATACCAAAGGCCTAGTTTTCCAAATTGAGCTTGCTTATAACCAATTCTACGCTAAAGTTAAGAGCAACAAAGATTATCTATTTTTTCCTGTGACACAGGGACTTAAAAAAATTAAAAGAGAAGATGTAATCCTGATAGAAGCAAAAGGTTATACCTCTTACATATACCTTAAAAACCAAAAATTACCCGAACACTTTTCTATCAATATTGGTGAGTTGAGTAAGACCTTTTTTGAACCTCAATTCTATAAAATATCTCGCTCATCTATAATTAATTTAGATTTTGTGGCTGAAATAAACACCAACATCTTAAAGCTAAACGATGTACAGAAAACTGTAGTAATTCCAGCAAATCAAAAAAGCAAATTCCTGAAACAAATCAATATAATCAGAAGAGATAAGTAAGATTTTACAAATAAGCCATTATAGAAGCATAATTAAAGGGCTTAGAAATAAAGGCGTCTGCTCCAGAGTCTATGGCTTTTTGTTTTAAAGAACTGTAGGCCGAAATTATTAAAAGTTTTATATCAGGGTAAGATGCCTTAATAGCTGGGATGTGCTCTACGCCTAAACCATCAGGAAGGTTGTTATCTAAAATTAATACCGAGGGTTGTAACTCATTTAAAGCTTCTAAACCCGTTTTTAGATTTTGCTCATAATGGGCATCAAAAGACTGACGCTTTAGATAGCTCTGCAATAGTAAGCAGATGTCTAATTCGTCATCAATAATTAGTATACGTTTCGTCATAAATTAATCATTACCGCCTCACAGCAGAAATTTAGTGATTTTGATTACCCAATGCTAATAATGGCTTTTAGGTAGAAAGCTTAAAATTAATTATCTAATACCTCTACCAACTCCATATGCTCTTGCAAATCTTTTTTAGCATTTACAGACAGCTCTCCATACTTACTTAAAAGCTTCTTTTTCTTAGCCACCAATACCTCTTTCTTTTTATTCAGCTCTGTACTTTTCTCCTTTCCCGAATAGACTGTAAGCAATTGTTCTACAGCCAATAAGTCCTTATTTGTCTCTTTCAAAGACTGCTCCAACTTCAGTTTCAGGCTAATCCTTTCTGCCTCCACCTCGTTAAACACAGAATCTATCGACTGAGAAAGGGAGTCCAACTCTTGAACTCCCTCATCAGTGATTGTATTTTTTGAGTCTACCCCTATTGAGAACAGAAACAAAACCGATATAATTATTATACCTAATACTTTCATAATTTATGCTTCTTCTAATTCTTTAACATCTTCAATAATCTTTAGAGACTTCTTAATATCATCTAATTGACTATGCAGAAGCATTCTTATTTCCACATCTACCAGCCTCTCATCTTCCAAAATGGTTTCATAAGCTCCTATGATAATATTCTCACCAAACTCACAGTTTGACAATAGTGCTTTCCTATCTTTTACCGCAATAGCTTGATTTACATCAATCCACATTTGGTGAATTTTGGATAAAAAAGAATTTTCATGTTCCACTTTTTCTCCACCATATTCACTTAGAAAAGCGTTTAAAAATTCGGTAGATTTCTTACTGTCGTTTGCCATATTCTGAAACATAACTTTCAGGTCAAAATCTGCTACTATTGCTTCATCCGCTACTTTACGATAACCCGCCTCACGGTCTACTTGAAGTTCAGCTAATGTTTGAAGTGCTTTAATTTTATCTTGATTTTTCATAATTATTGTGTTGTTTGACTATTAGAGTTAAAAGCCCATTCCACATTAAAAACCTACCTAAAATGTAGAAGCCAAGATACTTTTATGTTGCCTCCTGTAGAGCCTCATCCCCAACTACCCAAAACAGGGTGTTTTCACTCCTTTCTAAACCTTAAGCCCCGAATCAGGAAAATCCCCAAGGAAAACCTAGGGGATTTTATACGAACAGTGGTGATAGATTTAGTTGTAGCCAGAACGTTCATTACGCCACCTTTGCTCTGTATTCATAAACGCTCTTTAAAGTTCTTAATGCTCTTCTTGCTCTTGATTTTGCTGTTCCTATCGGTATTTCCATTTCCTCCGCAGCCTCTTTATAAGTAAATCCTTCCAAATACACTTTTTCTATCATTGCCTTTCTTTCAGGAATTAACTTCTCTAAATGTTCACCCATGTCTGAAACATCATTGTTTTGAAAAACCCACATCTTGGAATCGTTTCCGTGATGCTCAGTGTCCAAAGTGAAGAAAGTATTTTTTGAATGTTTCCTGTAATAGTCAATTGCTGTATTTCTTGCTATCTGAGCCATCCAAGTATAAAGAGAACCTTTGACGGCATTGTAGTTTTTTATTTTACCAAAAACTTTTATAAAAACATCCTGAAGTAAATCAGAAACATGTTCCGAGTCTTTCACTATCCTACTTATTATAATTTGAAGCGAATTAGAATAATTGGAATACAAATAAGTGTAGGCTTGAGGATTATTATCGATTAAAGCCAGGACTAGTTCTTTTTCTGAATACTTCATTTTGATGAGGTTTTATTTAGATTTTAGGTATAATTCTTAAGGCGTTTCACTTCAGTGTAAATTTCAGGTTCAACACTTTATTGATATACTTGTTCTTATAAAATAGGATTCCATTAAACAAAATGACTTTTCGCCTGTGTATATGTGTATTAAATTCTACACTTTACACACATTGGCAGAAAATGACTTACGCAATTCCTCACTTCTCAATAAAATCGTCCAAGTCTTATACCTCTTATTCCACAGGAATGATTCTTTAATAATGAAAAGCGAAACCTATTTCACTGGCTTTTAAAGCAAAAGAAGGAAGGTTTAAAGCTTTGACGGGGTGACGGTCTCTAAGAAACGCCCGCTTAATAAAAACTCGAAATATGAAAAAAGTACTAATAATAGATGATGAAGAAGATATCTGTCTCCTACTAAAAGCATACCTACAGAAAAATAACTTTACAGTAAGTTATGCTATGAATCTAGCAGAAGGTTTGACTGCTATTCAGAAAAATACTCCCGACACCGTCATTTTAGATAATAACCTACCAGATGGTTTGGGTATCAATAAAATTGACAACATTAAATCTGATTTTCCAGAAACACAAGTTATCATGATTTCTGCAATGACTTCTTTACAGTCCAAAGCACTGAATAAAGGAGCTGATTTTTTTGTACCAAAACCATTTAAGCTGAGCCACATCAGTCAACTAATTCACCATAATTCGCTGTAAGCTTTAAACATGAAACTAAAACTTAGAGACCTACCCTCGGTATTGATATTGTGTACTCTATTAGTCATAGTATTGATTTACCTAAAATCGATATTGGTACCTATAGTTATAGCCATATTATTGTCTGTTGCGGTACAACCCATTGTTACCTTTTTCACTTCAAAAAGAGTAAATAAAAGTCTCTCCAGTATAATTGGAATCTTTGTCGTTATCACTGTTTTCTCCTCACTTGGCTACCTTTTCATTAATCAACTTGGTAATATTTCTGAAAACCAAGAGAAGATAATGAACAAAATGAGTCATTATAATAACCTTATCATTTCTGAGCTTAATGAGTCTAAGATGGGTAAAAGACTGGTCAATGTTTACAAAAGGCAAGTCACCACAGAGGAGTATATAAAGACCATTTTTGAAAATAGCTCAAGCTCTCTCAACACCTCTCTGGATATTATTATTAATATCCTTTTAGTGCCTATTTACATGTTCTTTTTCTTAAGCTATTCCAAGTTTTTTCTAGGAGCGTTATCTAAAATAGTAGCACCCTTTAATAAGCTAGATTTTAGAGCCATGATTAAAAGTTCTAAAAAAGTATTACAATCCTACTTTACGGGTTTTGCTAAGGTAGTGGGGATTCTAGCTGTATTAAACTCTGTAGGCTTATTATTCTTGGGCGTAGAAGATGCCATTTTTTACGGTGTTCTGGCTGCCCTTTTGAGTGTAATACCTTATGTGGGTGTAATAGTGGGTTCTTTACTTCCTGCATTAATGGCTTTAGTAAATCATGATAGTGCATTAAATGCCATGGGTGTAGTAGGCTGGATGACCTTTGTACAGTTTTTAGAAGGTAATTTTATTACCCCTAACGTGGTAGGAAATCAGATTAGAATCAATCCTTTTGTAGTACTAGTTTTCTTACTTATTTTCAGTAAAATTTGGGGACTTGCAGGATTAATAGTGGCTATACCGATAGCTGCAATATTTAAGGAAGTATGCAGGCACGTAGAAACTTTGAACCCTATTTGGCTTTTAATGACATCTTTCCCAGCCCCTGGCGATAAACAACCAAGCATTCAAGAAATAAAAACGAGCTAAGCTAAAAATTATTTTTAATGAACGAAATCACTGAAATTCAAGAACAACTCACTTCATTTTATCATTCTGTCATTAGCACCCTTCCCAGAATTGGTCTCGCTTTATTGCTCACCTTTTTGACAGGTTTTTTGCTTAGATTTATTAGACAAAAAGGTTCTTTAATATTTGCTAAACGAGCAGAAGACCATCTCATTGTAGATTTTTTTGACGAAGTACTTAGAGTGGTAAACGTAATAGTACTTATACTCTTTTTTCTCTACGTGGTGGGCCTAGAAGGTCTAGCTGGTAGTATTTTAGCCGCTGCCGGAATCTCAACTTTTGTCATCGGTTTTGCTTTTAAAGATATAGGAGAAAACTTTTTGGCAGGAATAGTGATGGCATTCAAAAGACCATTCAGAGTAGGCGATATCATTGAAGTTTCTGGTGTAACAGGAACTATCCAAGAAATGAATATTAGGGATACTCAAATCAAAACTTTTGACGGCAAAGATGTTTTTATACCTAACGGTCAAATTCTTAAAAACCCCTTATATAATTATACCATAGATGGTTTTCTGAGAAACCAATTTAATGTAGGAATAGATTATGGCAGTGATATAGCTCAGGCCCGAAACATCATACAAAAAACCATGGAACAAGTACCTGGTGTTATAAGCGAAGAAAAGCCTCCGATTAACATGATAGCAAAATTAGGAGCCAGCTCCATTACAATCACTGTACAATATTGGCTTGATACTTTTGATAAAAAGTACTCAGGCATCGAGGTTCAAACGCAGGCTATTACGAAGGTTTATGAGGCTTTATTAGCGAATAATATTAATATGCCAGGAGATATTATAGAGCTTAAAAATTATGATAAAGGCTTATCTATTTTTAAAACTGGCTCTTAATTCTTTATTAACTCCTTAAAGTTCCCTTTCACTTTCACTACCAAATTACATCCGTCTATATAGGTACTATTGGTCTCTAAGTTTCCTTTAAAAATAAGGTTAACATCTAGCTCGTCTTTTCTAAAAAGCAGTTTACTAGCATGTTTTATTATAGTTTCTCTGTCCATCTGCACCATTAATTTAAAGGTTTTACCAGACTCTGCCTTCACTACTAAATCCTCAGGATAAGTACCTTCAATCAATACATCTTTCCCTTCAAATGTCACAGCGTAACGTGGATTTTTAATAACTAGCGGTATTTTATTTTTATTCTTTATGAGCAGTGTCAAATTGTACTTTGGCCCCTCTGAACCTAAAAGCTTTACAGCCTCCATATTAGTCAAGACCACTTCTGGAAGGTGATAAAGCGGCAACTTTTCTTCTTTTGCTATGAACAAAGTATCAGGAAGAAAAAAGCTAGGTTCGTTCACCACCTCAAGCATAAAGCTATACATACAGCTATCTTGTTTCTCAAGTGCTTTCTGATAATTTAAAGCTTTAATTTCAGAAAGCTTAAGCGTTATTGGAACAGTGAAACTCGTCGTTTTGAAAGCCTTCATGTCAACAGGAATGACTGTACCGGTCTCTACCAAAGTTTCGGCATTTGCTTTTATTCTAAAATTGACATCTTTAAAACTGACGGACAGCGGCGACCTATTTTTTAAATCTACCCTAACCTGAAGTGTGGCTTCATCAGCACCTACCCTATTTATTTGAAGTACAGACAGTGTCATTTTTGGCGTAAACACACCACTAAACTTGTATAAACCCCAAAAAACGGCAAATACTATTAACGCGGCAAACAATATAATGTATAGCTTTTTCATGATTTTAAATGTAATACTCGTGTAAAAAAAAATGAGAGAAAGCTCTCCCATTTTTATTAATTAACCCTAAACCACTATTTATAATCTAATCTGAGACGACACACTGTTAAGGTGACGAAACTTCTCTTTAATCTCTTCTCTGTTAAGACTTCTCCCAAATTGCTGAGACTTATCTTCATTTGTATCATTGGCAAGAGAGCTTTTCACTAAGATGAATGCTAATGCTGATACTAAACCTACTACTAATAAAACTATTATTGTTTCCATTGTATTCGTGTTTTATACTTGTCTATATAAAAACCAAATTCCGATGCTTTTTCGGGGTAATACTGTAGAAAAGTGTAGAAAAAAGTCACCAATGGCTGTAATATGCGTAGCTAACACCCCCATTTCCACAGGCTTATTAAAACTTAATGTTTTAAAACCCTCTCACTTCTGGTTCCACTATGTGCCTAACGGAAAGCTAAAAAAGACCGTAGTAAAAATGAATAACAGAATTTATATCAGGTTTTTACTTATTTTTGTTCCACACTACTCCGAGCGATTGCAGTTTTATATCTTACGTAATAATTAATATTTGGTGTAATGCTGATATATCTAGTAGACGACGATCAAGAAGATCAAGAGATTTTCGACATGGCTTTATACGATTCTGGTGTTAAGGCACGCTTACTATGTTTTAGCGATGCAGACTCCGTGCTCAATCAAATAAAAACAAGCTCCGACAAACCAGACTACATTTTTTTAGACCTTAACATGCCTAAAATAAATGGGCTGGAGTGTCTTCAAATGTTTGTAAATGATAGCATAACCGCCTTAAGTAAGGTGATTATCTACTCTACAAGCTCTAATGAAAAAGACATTAAAGAAACAATGGCTTTGGGGGCTCACAACTATTTGGTAAAACCTGTGAATTTTAAAGTGTTAGTGGAGTCTATTAGAAACCTCCTGAAAGCTAACTAAACCTCAACATTTCTTATACCTGTAGAAATCCTCTTCCTCATTCGGAGGAAAGATTGACTCGTTTAGGGATAAAAATGTCTTGGAAAAGATGGAACAAGCTTTTTGACTTATCCATCAAACAACAACCCAAGATATGAACAGCCCAGTAAAAATAGTATTCGATAATTTATCAGACTTCTACTACACCATGTTGCTGCGTAAAGAAGCCTACCAGCATGCATCTCAACTTCAAAACTTCACCAATGAAGACAAAGTACTTTTTAGCTCATGTATAAAAGATAGCGAAAGCTCCATTTCTAAAATGTCGGACAGGTTAGACGACATCTCTAGCAATGTTAAAGACTTAATAAAAGTGGAGCGACCTCCTTTAAAATGCGGTTTTTATTACGCCATGGCAAAAAGCACATCTATAGTAACTACGGTTTGCCTTTCTTTACAACTTGGCGATACTTGGTTTATGAAAAATTTTGAAGAGCTTTTAGTCAGAACGGAAATGAAACATCTTCAAAATATTAAAGATGATGTAAAAGGCTGTCTAGAATGCTTAAAAGTAAGCTTGCAAAACGAGCAATACATGAACAACATTATAGCTAGAGCATAAAAAATACGGAAGCTGGGCTGAGGAGCTTCCGCATTAACCAACAAAATAGAAATATCATGAAGCCTCATTAAATGAGGCATCATAGTACTTACAGAGGAAAGACACTACTCCAATCGTCCGAAAGCATTACAAAATTGCGATGTTTTTATCCATACCTGATAGCACTATTATCCCTAAGAATAGCTTATTTATATTAGGCATAAACCCCTGGTGTTTCGCCGTAAGATTCTTTAAATTTTTTAATAAAATAACTGGCATGGCTAAAGCCCACAGCCTCTGCCACTTCTCCCACGGTAAAATCATTTTCAATCACTAACAGGCTTTTAGCCTTTGACATCCTAACTTTTAAAAGATATTTATTGATGGTTTGTCCATAAATCAATTTAAAACCACTGGTCATTTTATTAAGATTTAAACCTACTTCCCTAGCCAGTTCGGTTTGTAAAGGAGGGTTATTAAATTCTTCTTCTAAAATTTTAGCTACCGCGTGTATAGCTTCACGTTCTTTATTGGTAAGTATAGCAGCCGTATTGTCATAAGTAGGTTTATACTTCCCTATGGTACCTATGGCCAGTGCTGTTAGTTCTTTGCAGTGTGCCTCTAAATTCATCTTTCTTTCTAAGCCCGTTTGGTCATTTGTCAAGCATTTGTTTATCAAGTCTCTCATTTGACCGTTTAATGCTTTCTTTTGAACAAACTTATTGTAAAAACCATCTTTGGCTTTGCTAATATTTGTTGGCAAACTTGCATTCACACAGAAATTATCCTCTACCAATTCTGTAAAATCGGTTTGAATTAAAACCAACTTCACACTTGTGTTCTCTGAAATAGCAATACTTAAATTCTCCGGTGATTTTGACATGCCGATGTATAAGTTTTCGGAGGCTAATGCATGTTTATTTTCTAAGAGCTTTAAGCTTATACAGCCACCCATATTATAAAACAAACGCATGCCTTTTCTGGAAGCATCGCCTTTAAAACATAAGTTAACATCTTTATGCACCTGCAGCTCCACAAACAAATAATAAATATTATCTGCAGTTTTGGAATACGTGAAGCTCCCGTCCATACTTTCTGCCGAAACTTCCATTTTGGAAATATCACAGTCCGTCAATAGATTACAAGTCAGAGCAGTATCTAGCTCCGACCCCAATATTGGCTCTTTGTCAAAATGAAATGTGTACATAATTTTATGATTCTTTGTCAATATCTTTATTCATGGCTTTGTCGGATATGACTTTAGTTTTTTTTTCAACGAAATTGGCAAACTTCTCAGAACGAACAGTTTCCTTTGATATCAAGGCTAAGTTTTTGGTATAAGCAGCTCCGAAATACAATATCATAGACGTATAATAAACCCAGGTTAATAATATAACCACGGTTCCACCGGCACCAAAGACTGAATTCAGCTCTGAATTGGCTAAATACAAACCAATGAAATACCTCCCAATTAAAAAGAGAATGGTAGTAAGCAATGCTCCTGTTATAGAGGTTTTTAGACTAAACTTGACATCAGGTAAAACAGTGAAAATCAAGAAAAACAACGTGCTAATAAGTGCTATTAAAACCGTATAATTAATTATCCCGGTAATTAACATAGATAGCTGACTGATATTTTGCTCAATGCTATCGTGTAGCACATCTATGGCCGAGTTTATTAACATAGAAACTAGCAACAAAAAGCCTAAACCTACTATAATAGAAAAGCTCATTAGGCGGTCTTTTAAAAAAGACAAAACGCCTGAAGACTCTTTAACCTCCACCTCCCAAATCTCGTTTATAGAATCTTGCATCTCCACAAAAACCCCTGTGGCAGCCACCAGCAGCGTTACCAAACTGACCGCAGATGCCAATCCTGATTTACCTTCAATGGTGGTTCTGCTTAAAATGCCTTGAAGCGTATCGGCTATTTCTAAACCTACAAACTCCTGTAGTTTGGTGAAAATTTGCCCATTAAGAATTTCATCTGTCCATATCAGACTACCTGCTGTTAAGATAAAATAGAATATGGGTGCTAAAGCAAAAGTGGTATAATATGCCAGTGAGGCACTCTTTTTCGGGATTTTATAATCCCCAAAATTCAAAACACTCTTTTTCAGAGCTTTGAAAATATGTAAGAAGTTAATGTTTAAAGCCATACACAAGCTACTTAGATTATTGTTCCTTGTCTAAGCACCGCGATTTCAGCTTTTAAAAGCAATAAATTGTGTAATTACTTCTACAGTCTCCACTAAAACCTACACTGGGAGTTTAAGCACAAAAGTAGCTCCCGTTCCTAAATCAGAAATTAGTTCGAGATCAATTTTATGGGCCTTAAAGATGCTTAAACTACTAGCCAAGCCTAAACCAATTCCATTATTCTTCTTCGTAAAATAGGGTTCAAATATCAAACTTTGGTCATCTTTCGAAATACCTGGTCCATTATCCGATATCACCAAAGAGTTTCCTTCTAAATGTACTTTGATAAGGCCGTCTTCATTATTATCAATAGCCTCTACAGCATTTACCAGTAAGTTTGAAATAGCCAAAGAAAGCTGCTCTTCATTTAAATTTATTAATAAAGGCTCCACAGGAAGGTTCACCGAAAGTTCAATTCCTTTCAATTTAGCTTTGTCTTGAATAGTCTCAATTACATTACTGACAAGCCCAATAATATCTAGCGGGACAAATTTCTTTTCCTCTATTTGGGCACTGTTAAGCACCTTGGTTATAATACTATCTATTCTGGTAGAATTTCTTTTGATGATAGATAAATATGGAGAAACCTCCTCTTCTTCGGCTTCCATACCTTCTATGGCCAGCGAAATATTAGAAAGTGGATTTCTTACCTCATGAGCCAAGGTTCGCATAAATCTAGCTGTAGACTCCAGTTTTTCGTAAACCAAAGCCGTTTTCTGTGCTTTAATTTCATCTGTTTTGTCAATAATAACACCGTGAACAAAATCGGGCTCGGTAAAACCTTCTTGATAATTACAGGTAAAAATGGTGGATTTCAACTCCCCGTTTTTACATTTTATATCTACTTTTTGTTTGACAATATTCTGTTTGACAGCAATCTTCCTTAAAAAGGAATTTCTTACGTCAGCATCAGCTATAAGATTAAAAATGCCCATTTCGGACAAATCTGCTCCTCTAAAACCTGTTATGTTATATAGCGAATTACTCACCGACAAAATTTTACCCGATTTCTCTGAGATAAAAAGAATATCTTCTGATTGACGTAAAACCGATTTGTATTTTGATTCGCTTATGCGTAGAGCCGATAGTATTTCAGATTGCTTTAGCGAATACCTTATGCTTCGCTCCAAATCTGTGGAAGTCATGGTGCTTTTCACCAAAAAATCATTCACCCCAAGGTCAGAAGCCTTACGGTCAATCTCGGTATCACCTTTTCCTGTCAAAAGTATTATTGGCAAAAAATTACCATCTTTCTTTATTTGCTCACACAGCTCTAAGCCAGAATAAGCCCCTAAAAGATAATCGACCACAAATAAATCAAAGGTGCCAGAATCTATAAGTTCTAATGCTTTTTTATATGTAGAAGCCCAAGTGATGTTGAATTTATAAGTGGGTATCTCTAACAAGGTATCTTCAAAGAGTTCGAAGTCTTCCTCGTCATCTTCAACTAGTAAAAGGTTGATTTGAGTCATTATCATTTAAATAGGGAAGTATAAATAGAAACTGGTGCCTTCACCTTCTTCAGATTCGGCTCTAATAAAACCATTGTGATTATCTACCACCTTTTTAGAAATGGCCAAGCCTATTCCTGTACCAGAAAACTCCGTTCTGCCCACTAACCTTTTGAATGGCGTATATATGCTCGTTTCAAATTTCTGGTCAAAACCTATTCCATTGTCAGCTACTTTTATACAGTAGTATTTCTTGTCGGGGTCGAGCTTTAAGCTTTGTTTTTCCTTCTTTTTGATTTTGGCAAAGCTAATATCAATTTTAGGTACTCTGTCAGGATGTTTGAATTTGATGGCATTGCCAATCAAGTTTTGAAAAAGTTGGTGAAACTGAGATTTCAAACCTAAAATAGTTGGCAGTTCAAAAGTTATCTCTGCCTTTGTATCCTTAATAGACTCCTCATAATCGGCCAAAATACCTTCTAAAACCTCATTAAGGTTTACTTTTTCAGCTTTTACATTGATAGAGTTTAATCTTGAAAGTGTTAAAATATCTTCAATCAAATTGCTCATTCTGAGTGTTGAAGAAATCAATTTACTTAAATACCTTTCTGAATTTTCTGGCAAATCGTCGCCTAAACTTGATTTCAACCTATTTCCGTATGCTTCTATTTTCCGAAGAGGCTCCTGTAAATCATGAGAGGCGGTGTAGGCAAATTGTGTAAGAGCGTCGTTTGACTTATTAAGCTCGGCAAGCTGCTGCTTAATAATCTTCTCTTTATTTCTTATATCGGTAATGTCTTTGATGGTGCCATATAAACTTAGCACTTCGCCGTCATCTCCCCTTTCTATGTAATGTGTTTTTAAAGAAACTAAACGCTTGGTTCCATCTATTTTAACTATTCTTAGTTCTGTCTGTTTGGAATCCCCATCCATTCCATTCGTAATCTTTTCCTGAATCCTCCTATTTACAGCTTCTTTATATTCTCTAGATACATGAGCCACAAAACCTTCCCAATTGTTTTGACCTTTTACTTCAGAAGCGTCTTTATATCCAAAAATCCTAGCCATCCCGTCTGACCAAAAAATAATATCATCTTTCAGATTATTATTCCAGCAACCAAAACCTAGTTCATCTTCGGCCGTTAATAAAAGCTTATAATGGAAATATTCTGCATCTATAGTTATCTGTTTTGAAGTATTTAAAAGGATAAGGTCGGCCTCAGAGCCATCAGTCAGCTTGATAGTTCTTATCATAACTTCTTCAAAGGGCAAGCCTTTCAAAAAGTCACGCTCAGAGTCTTCACCAACTTTTAATCGAACAATATTAACTACCAAACTTTCCTGTACTTCTGAGGTCAATGCTCCCAGATAGGATTTTATACTTTTGTTAAGATAAAGTACCTCTTTCTGACTCAGTATAAGAATAAACTCTCTTAGCTCATCGTAAATCTCAGCATTTGGCACTAAAGTCATACCCTGGGGATGTATGTGCTTAAAGATGCTCACAAATTGTAATATTTTATTTTGTTATAAAGTGTTTTTCTGTCAATTTTCAGAACCCTAGCTGCCTTACTTTTATTAAAGTTCACCTCTTTTAAGGTTCTAACAATAAGCTCCGCCTCCGCCTCTTTAGCCGCCTCCTTTAAGTCATGAGGAATACGAGAGTGATGCGTAGGTTTTATCAAATCCGCCATGATTTCGCTGGTGCTTTGCCCTGGTGCGGGTGCCGCTACTGGCCTAGCTTCTTCCAATTCGTTTTCTGAGTCTGCAAAATGAATGTGGTTATGATTGACTAACTCATAGGGCAGGTTTTCTACCGTAATTTCATTTTCTTGACAGAGCAAAGCTGCCCTTCTTACCACATTTTTTAACTCACGAATATTGCCATGCCATGGGTAAGTTTTAAACACTTCCACCACGCCATTATCAAAACCAATGATGTCTTTATTAAGCTCGTCGTTTACACCATCCAGCATGTATTCTGCAAACATCATAATGTCTTTATCTCTATGACGCAAAGCGGGTACGCTAATTTCAAACTCATTAAACCTGTAATAAAGGTCTTCTCTAAACTTTCCTTTTTTAGCTGCTGCCAATAAGCGTTCATTACTCGCTACTATGATTCTTACATCAATCGAGATTTCATTATTTCCGCCTATACGTTTCAATTTTCTTTCTTGCACTACACGAAGCAGTGAAACCTGCACATCATAAGAAAGGTTAGCGACCTCATCTAAGAAAAGAGTTCCTCCGTTAGCTAGTTCAAAATGCCCTATTTTCTGAGTAATAGCACCTGTAAAAGAGCCTTTTTCGTGTCCAAAAAGCTCACTGCCTGCTAATTCAGAACTTATGGCTCCGCAGTCCATGGCTATAAAAGCCTTTCCTGAACGCTCACTTTTATTATGAATCTCGCGAGCCACAGCTTCTTTACCTGCTCCACTTTCACCATAAATAATGACACTAAAGTCTGTAGGTGCTACCAAGCTTATTTGATTCAGTAAGTTTTTACTTGCTTGGCTAGTCCCAAATATATTCCCAGTCTTTCTCTTCTTCTTTTTAGGTGCAGCTTTAGCAGGGGTCTTTGCTTCTGCTACGCTGTCCTCACTTTCTTCGCTATCACTATCACCAGCAGCATCTCCATCTACAGAAGCCAAGGCTTTTTTGATGGTATTTAAAATCTCTTCTGGAAAAAGTGGTTTGGTGACATAATCAAAAGCACCATTCTTCATTACGTTAATGGCTACTTTAATATCTGAATAACCAGTAATGATAATAACTGGTAGCGAGGCATGTTTTTCCTTTACCTTTTTAAGTAGGTCGCCCCCATTAATATCTCCTAATTTAAAGTCGGTAAGAATAAGGTCTGGCACATCTTTAGACAGCATTTCTAAGCCTTCTTTCCCCGAGGAAGCGGTGCTTACAATGTAATCCTGCCTTTTTAAAAATCTATCTAACAAAAGACGGACGTCTTTGTCGTCATCAATGACCAGTATTTTCTTCATATTTTTAATGCTATTACCATTTAGGATTGAGTATAGATAAAATATTTGTGGCTATTCCCCTAATTAAAGGTTCGTTATTTAGTCCACTACGGTTTAAATCTAAACCAATTTTCTTTCTTTTGAAGAAGGAATGTTAGCTGCCATTCTATATTTAGTAATTGTTCTTCGGGTAAGACTTATGCCTTCTAGCTTTAAAGCGTTTCTTAAATCAAAGTCACTAAGTGGTTTACACTTATCTTCTTCTTCTACCAGTTTCACCACCATATCTTGCACTTCCCTATTACTTTTTCTTTCACCATTATCTAATTCTATAGCCTCTGTGAACAGGTCTTTAAGGTTGATTAGCCCTATTGGCGTTCTAGCATATTTATTACTTGTAACTCTACTTACCGTAGAAATAGTCATATCTATATACTCCGCCACATCTTTAAGAATCATGGGTCTTAAGTCTTTATTCTCGCCACTTATTAGATAGCTGCCTTGTAAATAAACAATAGCCTCTATCACCTTGGTCATGGTATTTTCACGCTGCTGAATAGCATCTATTAACCAATACGCCGATTTCAATTTGCTACTGATATAGCTGTTCGTTCCGTTTCTAGCAGTATTTTTCATGCTAGACGCATAATCTTCGTTCACCTTAAAGCTATAAGAACTGCTGCTCAATATTTCTCCCTTCAGTTTATCATTAACCAAGCTAATCTGATAATCAGGAATAATGTTGGTATTTTCTGCCTGCCAGCTATCGCCAAAACCTTTGGTAGGATACGGTTTTATGGTTGCTATAAACTCCAAAACTTCGTCAAGCACATCTTCCTCTATGCCATGACTGTCGGCTAAGTTCCCCGCCTTAAGTTGACTAAACTCTTCTAGACCATTCTCAAAAATCTTAAGAGCTGCTTCTTTTATTTCAGCATCAATCTCTGTGCTTAAGGTTATTAAGGTTCTGATATAATCTTCAATATTAAAACATGCGTAGCCCAACGGCTCACAGTTATTAACTATCTTCTTTACCTTTTCTATTTCAGCCTCATCATAAAACTGACCAGTGGCAAAACCTAAATTATCTGTCAAACTTGACAAGTCTCCTTCTAAAAAACCTCGTTCATTGGTAGAATTTACTAAGAAATGAGCTATCTCAAACTCTGCCTCAGAAAGCTTTAAATATTTCAGCTGATCCACCATAAGATCTCTAACATCTTCAGTTTCAGTAAAACGCTCCATCTGAAGGTCTTTCCAGTCTGTTCCGTCTGCAGAAGATGGGCTGTTCAGTTTATAGTTTGGCATGTCATTTTCAAGGTCGTCTCTACTATAAACCTCATCCATTCTCATTTCACCTGATAGTGAATCATCTACCTCTCTATGGTCTCCTTGGTCTTCAGAAATTGTACTTTCCTTTTCAACCTCTAAAAACGGATTTTCAAGCATTTCTTGATTGATATGTCTATCCAGTTCTTGTTGATTAAGAAACAAGAAGTTTAGAAACTGAATCTGCTGCGTGTTGACCTTTTGACTCTGCTTAGCAGTTTGTATCTGAGCGTTTCCTTGCATGAGTGATAGCGTTTAAATGGTTAATTGTCATATACACTTATTCAATTTACAATCCATAAATCGTACTTTAGTATATTGATGAAAGGATAATAAACTTAACAACTTATTATCAGCACATTAACTTTTAATTAAAAAATATGCTGCCTACACCAGCTTAACATAAAAAAATGAACCTGTAGAAATGTGTATAATAATTTCTACAAGTATACAGCCCTTTTCTACACCTTCATGAAATCCAGATCCATTGATTTTCTATTCTTATCTTCCTTCGTATTCTTGGGGGTGGGCATCTTTATGATCTACAATTTTTACCACAGGTATGATAGGTCAAATAATCTGGTAGACCACAGTTATGAAGTTCAAAATAAAATTTTGGACATTGAAAGTGAATTTAGATCTATGCTTGCTAGCCAAAGGTCTTACCTCCTTTCCGAAGATAGATCATACTTATCTAAATATAATAACCGAAAAAATACGTTAAATAAGCTGACTAATGAGCTAGATAGTTTAGTAGCCTATAATCCTATACAACTAGAAAATCTTAAAAGCCTTAGAAAAAACTTAGACATAAGAATAGCTTCTCTAAACCAAGAGCTCACCCTCATGGAAAAGGCTTTCTTTTCTGCAAAACTTATCAGAAAGCATATCATAGCTTCCAGCAATGACTCAGAAAAGTTTATTGAGGAAATTAAAAACATGAACGCCATTGAGAGTCAGCTCATGAAAACTAGGGTGGCGAATCAAATAGATGGGGAAGAAAAAATTCCTTTAATTTTCACACTTGTGGCTTTGCTATCTATCTCGGTTATAGCTTTTACTTATTTCAAGCTTAAAACTGTTCTAAATGAAAAAGTAAACTTACTCTTACATAAAAGAAGGTTGGTACAGCGAGTAACTAAGTCAAATGAAGAATTAGAGCATTATGCTTATGTGACATCACACGATTTGCAAGAGCCACTCCGGAAAATCAGCATTTTTGCAGATTTATCTAATGAAGCTTTAAAAAATGATGATAAAGAAAAGTTAGAAAAGTATTTAAATAAAATTGACGCCTCTTCTAGGAATGCTATTGATTTAGCAAAGCGATTAATGAACCATGCACAACTTAACGAAGAAGAGCATGAGTTAGTAAAAGTGCGACCGTCAGAGATTTTCTCAAAAATAGCTTCGCAGTTAAAAATCTTGAATGAAGCTGAAGTGAATATCAAGTACAGTGCCCAAGAAACTCCTGAGCTAGCACTTTACCCAAAAAGGGTGGAAATGCTTTTTAGAAATATCATTTCAAATGCTATTAAATTCAGAAAGGAAAACGAGCCTATACTTTCTATTGATTTAAACTACGACACTGTCAAAAACGAATTCCATAGAATTACGATAACTGATAATGGTAATGGTTTTGACCCTAAATATGCCGAAAATATTTTCGAATTATTTAATGATTTAAAGTTGCACCAAAATTCATCTAAGAAGAGCTTTGGGCTAAATGCCTGCCGAAAAATCATGGAAAACCACCTTGGCGAAATTAGTGCCGAAAGCACCCCTGGTGTTGGTACAAAGATAATATGCTTGTTCCCTATCGAAGCTTAGTAAAGACTCACCCTTTCGGCGTCAATCGAGGTTTCTACTTCTTCTAAGTTAATGGTCTTTGACCTGTCAAAAGGAAAAGCTTTTGAGATACTTATGTCTTTAATCTCGGCAGAAAGAAGAATTTGCTCTTCCTTAAGGGATAATTTGGTTTTGGCCGCTAGCCAAGAGAAAAAGCTATGTGCTTTGTTCAAAATGACTTTTTGATTCTCAGTTTCCATGGCTGATTGAAATAAACTATTCGCTACAAATGGTGTTGCCACTTTCACCAAAGGATGACTATTAGAAACCAACCTTGTGGCTAATAACTGTGCCCCTACTTTCATGGGCATAGGCTTGATATTTTTCCCCACCTTTTTCAAAATGCTTAGCGGCAAAAGATTTCCTAAAATATCAGACTTAGTCAAAGTAAGCTCCGCCTCTACCGCTTTAATACGCTCCTCTATCTCGGTTCTTCTTGCCCTTGACCCCTTAAATTTATTGAATTTTCTCATTGTCTTCGTCTTTATAAAATATGACTAACATCTCGCTGGCTATTATTCTACCAAACCATTTCTCTCCATTCTTAAAAAGTAAAAACGAAAGAAGTGCGTAAATAAAAGCCACTATCATAAACCCTAAAAACTGGCTATTAGCCATGTAATTTATCCCCATGGCCAAAGAAACACTTAAGAACACTACTGCAAAAAGTGCACATATCATATACGCCAGTCTGACGCCTACTGCAGAAACTATATCCGAAGATTTATCTGCTACATTTAAAATCAGGCGTTCTTTCTGGAGGTCTATATATTCTTCTAAATTATCTTTTAAACCAGGCATTTCTTGAAAAGTTTATTGCGTTTTAAATAAAGAAAGCCATCCTTTTAAGATGGCTTTCCTGAAAATTTCTTCCATCTGGAAAATAATTCCTTATGCGGTCTTCAAGTCGCTTTTCTTAGAAGCAATCTTTGACGAAACCGTATCTACCAAAGTATTCACTTTTTGCTTACTTGTATCTATAACTTCCGTCGCTGTCTCCATTGTTTTTTGTTTCGCATTATCTGCATAAATCTGAAACTCTTCTGAAGCATCTTCCAATTTACGCTTCATTTTCTTTCTAGTTTTAGAACCCTTATCTGGTGCATATGCTACTCCTACTGCTGCTCCTACCGCTGCTGCTCCTACTATTCCTAATATCGTTTTTATCCCGCTGCTCATAATTTGTTTTGTTTTAGTTTAATAAATAATACACTCTCAATACTTAAAACTTAATTCCATTGCCATGGTCTACTTAAAAATGTGAGAACTGTAGATTTGGCTACTCATGTGAGTATTTAATTATACACTATGGCCGTACTAATCTTCCAGCTCATATTGCAGTTGCTCTATCTCATATAAAGCTTTGTTCGCAATCTTGTTGGCCGCTTTTTTTGCCTTCAGCCTATTCACAGAGCCTTTATTAGGTGCGAAAAGCACCCCAGCAATAAATCCTGAAACTCCAGCTATCAAAAACAGTGTGTTACTCTTATTCATCTTTTTAGTTCTTTTTTACTCCTAAAGATTAAAGGATTGTTCCAAGGTCCTACCCACTCCTTTATAATATACACGGGGCGTCTTAGTTCGCTGAAATAGGACTACACATAAAAGTGTTGAAATGAGGTGTGAAACTGTAGAAAATCAGCGTCACAAAAAGTGAGACACTCAACCCTAAAAAATCACAAATAACTTACTATCAATTAATTAATGAAACATCACATCAACATGGATGAGTTTTTTAAGAAGTAAGGTCAAACAACACAGATTATGAAAAAGCAAAAACTAAAATCGATACTGGCAGTAGGAATGGCATTCACGCTTTTGACTACGAGCTGTAACACATTCAAGAAACTTACAAAAGAACAGAAAGGTGCCGTGGTAGGAGCCACTGGTGGAGCTGCCGCGGGAGCAGCCATTGGTTCTAAATCTAAAAATCCAGCAGTTTACGCTATCGTTGGTTCAGCCATTGGCGGTGTAGCCGGTGCGGTAGTGGGAAAGTATATGGATAAGCAAGCCAAAGAAATTGAAGAAGATTTAGGAACAGCCGCCGAAGTTGAAAGAATAGAAGAAGGTATTAAAGTAACCATGGGCTCCGGAATTCTTTTTGGATTTGATTCTTATCAATTATCCACAGCGGCCAAAGAAAACTTAAGAAAGCTTTCTGCCACGCTAGATAAATATGAAAACACGGAAATCATGGTGGCAGGTCATACAGATAATGTAGGAACCGACAGTTACAATGAAGCCTTATCTGAAAAAAGAGCACAAGCCGTAGCGAGTTACTTAAGCCAGAAAGGAGTAAAAAGAAACAGATTTATAGTGATGGGTTTTGGCGAAGACAACCCAGAGTTTGACAACGATACAGAAATAGGTCAAATGAAAAACAGAAGAGTAGAGCTGGCCATAGTGGCAGACAACAGTTTGAAAAAAGAAGCAAAGAAAGAAGCCGATAACATGGCGATGAACAAATAATATAAAAGCAAAACGTAAACTAAAACAATAAAAAATGAAAAAGTTAATAGCAGTAGCAGTAACAGTATTGGCCTTTACTTCGGTAAGTATGGCACAGTTTGAAATAGGTGCCAGAGCCGGTGTGAACCTCTCACAGGTACGAGGAGACGGAGGCGGAAGCGATGGTGGCTTTTGGGACTCAGACGAAACTAGAAGTACAGGATTTACTGGCGGTATTTACACCAGGTTTGGAGACAAATTCTTTTTACAACCTGAGTTTATAATCTCTCAAAAAGGTGGAACCACCACAAGTCTTTTAGGCGTAGAGCGAACTTTCAAACAAACGTATTTCGATATACCAGTACTGGTAGGAGTTAAAGTGGGTGATGTGGTAAGAGTTCAAGCCGGACCAGTAGCTACATTTTTAGTAAACAAAGACGACGGATTTTTTGAAAACTTAGGAATTCAAAACAACGACGACGAATTCAGAAAAGCCATTCTTGGGTATCAATTAGGAGTAGGATTTGACATTAAGAGAATCAGACTGGATATGCGATACGAAGGAAACGTAAACGATGTGTTTAATATCGATTACGATAATCAGCAAACCGAAAATCAGTTTGCAGGAAAAGGGAACCTTTGGTTCTTAACCCTAGGGTATGCATTCTAAATTAAAATTTAGACGCAATACCAATTTTTAAAACTTAAAAAAAACAACACAATGGAAGCTTTAATAGGAATAGACAAAAAACACAAAACAGAAATTTCAGATGCACTGAATATTGTCCTGGCAGACCAGCATATTCTTTACATAAAACTTAGAAATTATCACTGGAATATAGAAGGCAACTCTTTCTTAGAATTGCACGAGTTTTTAGAGAAATTATACGTCGGCATGGAAAAAGACATTGACGAAACCGCCGAAAGAATCAGAAAAATAGGTAAGAACCCAATGGGGTCCTGCAGTGAGTTCTTAGAATTCACAAATCTGAAAGAGACAAAAGAGCCTTTTCATGATTCTCACAAAATTCTAAGCACATTATTAGACGATTACGAAGTAATTATCCGATGGATTAGAGACCATGTAGATTTAGCTGCCGATAACCGAGATTATGGTACAGAAGACTTCATGGTAGGACTTTTAAGAAACTATGAAGAAGCCTCATGGATGCTTAGAGCATACCTGACCAAATCTAAATAATTAGGGACTTAGGCACACCCATATTTTTAACTTAAACATTTATAATTATGTTACGATGGACAATATCATTCTTAATAATAGCAGTAATCGCAGCCGTTTTTGGTTTCGGTGGAATAGCAGCCGGTGCGGCTGGAATCGCTAAAATCCTTTTCTTTATTTTCTTAATCTTGTTTGTAATCTCATTGATTACGGGCGGCTTCAAAGGTCGAGGCCGAGGACTCTGATATTAGATAAATAAAAAGCACAGCAAAATTTAAGTGACGGAGTAATTCGTCACTTTTTTTTGTGCTACAACATACCCAAAAAAGTGTAGAATTACCGCTACACACATCTACATAGAACACTTATTATCAGAAAGGAACATGCTTTTAAACTTCATAATCAAGAATCAAAAAAAAGACGATGATGAAAGCATTACTACCATATTCAAAATACCTAGTTTTACTTTTGACCCTCACCACAATGAGTTGTGAAACCACGGCAGATATTATCAGTCCAGAAACAGAAACATCTTCAAACACTGATAATCCTTCTCCCGAAGTTAAAAAGGAAAACGACCAAGAAAACAACGACCAAAACAAAGGTGAGCAAAACCAAAGTATGGCGGCCATGTTAACCGCAGCAGTGCCTTCTGGTTATGATGTCAAAAAAGACCAATCTTACGGACCAAGTGCTACCCAAGCCTATGACCTATATACACCCATCATAAGTGATTCTACCAAAAAATCTGTCTCGCTAGTGATGGTACATGGTGGCGGATGGAGTTTACTTGATAAATCATTTTTAGATAGCGTAGTTGAACTATTCAAAAGAGAGAATCTGAACATTACCATATTTAATATTAACCATAGATTACCCCTATCTGATGGTGTTAACTTCCAAGGAATCATGGACGACTTCGATATGTTTTTCCAGCATCAGCAGTCTCTTAAAAAATCGCTTAATTTAAGTGAAGATGTGGTTTTATGGGGCTATAGTTCTGGTGGCCACTTGGCTCTAACCTATAGTTACAAATACCCAAAACCTTATATAAAAGCAGTAGCCGCTGTAGCCGCTCCTACAGACCTTACACAAGAGAGTATTTATAAGGGTATAGTAGACGATAAAGAGAGAAACTTAACCGAAAAATTTATTGGCGTGCCTTATGATAGTAATCCTAATGCATACAAAACAGCTAGTCCTATATTTGATATCAATGCTCAGTCTGCTAAGACCATTTTATTTTACGGGCAAAGAGACAATTTGGTAAATGTGGATGAACAAGGAAGAAGACTTTACAATAAGCTAATTGCAAATAATGTGAAAGCCAGCTTTAAAGCCTTACCAAACGCAACACATGACATGAATGGTGAAATGCCAGGGATAGTGGTAGAAACCATTAGGTTTTTGAAAGAGCAATAAACTGGGAAATTTGCCCCAAAGTGCTGCCCTATTTCTACAGTTCACATGCTTTTAAGCTAGGGCTCACTTTTTTAAGCATAGATTATTAAATAACACGAATTATGAAAAAGCAAATTAAAATAGTCGCAATTACACTTTTATCAACCTTTGCATTGTCTTGTAATTCAAGCAATCCTGCCGAGAAACAGAGCCCTACGGTAATTATTCAAGAAGCTAGCCCTGCACCGCAGGTTGCAAATCAAGAAGTTTACAGTGAGCCTGAAACAGCAGCTGAGAAAAAGAAAATGTCTGGTGCACTGAAAGGAGCACTGATAGGAGCTGGTGCTGGTGCCGCTACTGGTGCAGTAGTTTCTAAAAAACCTGGAAAAGGAGCCTTGATAGGTGGCGTAATAGGTGGAGCCGCTGGTGCAGTAACCGGTGATATTATAGAAAATCAAAAAGCTAAAAAACAATAAGCTACGTTCGCAATTACACTTTGAAGAAAGAAGGATTAATCTCCTTCTTTTTTTTTGTTTAAGCTAAAGCCACCCCAGCTTTTCTAAAGATATTTTGAATATCTTCTTCAATCGGAAATACCTTTAGCGGCGGCACGTTTGACCCGCCAGGGTTACCCACAGGCACTTTCCCCACAAATGATTTCACGCCACCCACCAACAATCTTGGCAATTGACCCAAAACTTCTTTTGGGCTCTTAATTTTGAACCCAAACTGAAGCATTTTCCAGTGCACAAGGCTATGAGCATAAGGATATCGCTGGCCAATAATATGGGCTCTTTCTAAATGATGCCAAGCTTTTGTCAAACCTCCCGAAGCATAAGCCTTATTATAAAGGTCTAATTCTGCTTCAAAAAATGGAGCTAATGTTTTTGGGATTGACATGTATAATTTCATAAAGGTTTCTTTCTTCTGCTAAGATAAGTAAGTCTACAAAATAGTTTAGCCTTAGTCTACTAATTTGAATAATTGATACGCTCTTCAAAGCAATAATTCATAAAAATAGGGAGCCATAAAAAATCATTTCTATCTTCGAGCCTTATAAAAAATTCTACCTAAAATGAAATTAAACTTACTATTACTAGCGGCTACTCTAATGGTAGCTTGTGCGTCTACCGAAGAGCCTAAAAAAGGACCGGGAGAAAATCCTGAGAATCAATTAGGAACACTGCGAGAGGCCTACAAAAATGACTTCTACATTGGTGCGGCTTTAAATTCGCGTCAAATTTCGGAAAGTAATACCGAGCAGGCAGCTCTGATAGCTTCACAGTTTAACAGCGTTACTGCAGAAAACGTGATGAAGTCTAGTCAAATACACCCTTCTGAAGATGTCTTTAATTTTGATATCCCTGATAAACTAGCTGCTTTGGCAGCAAAGCATGACATGGCTTTTCATGGCCACACTTTGGTATGGCATAGCCAGCTTTCTTCTTTCATAAATGACATAACGGACTCTACCAAGATGGCGAATGCCTTAAAAGCTCATATAGAGGCTGTAGCAGGAAGGTATAGTGGCAAAGTTTACAGCTGGGATGTGGTAAATGAAGCCGTAGAAGGTGATGGCAGCTTAAGAAAGTCTGTTTTCTTAAATACCATGGGCGAAGATTACCTAAGTTTTGCTTTTAAAACAGCCGCCGACGTAGACCCAAATGCATTTTTATACTATAACGATTACAGCATGACTGGAGCTCAAAAAAGGGCTGGCGTCATTAAAATGGTCAAGAAGATTCAGGCAAGTGGTGCTAAAATTGACGGAATTGGTATGCAAGGGCATTGGGGTTTAGAATATCCGAGCATTCAGGAAATAGAAACTAGCATAGAGCAATATGCTGCTTTAGGCCTGAAAGTAGCTATAACAGAATTAGACATTGATGTACTTCCTAATCCGGATGGTGTTAGTGGTGCCGATATTAGCCAGAGTGCTGAGCTAAAAGCAGAATACAATCCTTATGTAGATGGATTGCCAGATGATATTGCCGAAAAACAAGCCAAACGCTATGCCGACCTTTTTGCTCTTTTCTTAAAGCATAAAGACAAAATAGACCGTGTAACTTTTTGGGGTGTGAATGACGGTGAGTCATGGAAAAACAATTTCCCAGTAAACGGAAGAACCAACTATCCGTTACTTTTTGACCGAGATAATAAGAAGAAAAAAGCTTTTGAAGCCATTATGGCTTTAAAAAACTAATGTTCTCTTAAGGGAAATCTACGCCCGTAAATCCATTGGTGGAGCCATATAAAATTAGGAGTGTAAGTATAGCTCCTTTCAGCAGAATCAAATTAGACTGAGCCTTCGGGCTCAGTCCTAAAATAGTTTTATCCATTTTTTGAGCATGAATTGCAGCTATATGCCCAAAGAAACTCATGATTCCCAAACTATAATACGGCACAAAAAACAAACTAAGCGGAAAAGCATTTAAGCCGGCTACGCCAAAATAGAAGTTGGTGTCTACCTCTAAAACAAGCCGCCCGAAAAGCACTGCACTTACATGAATAACTAGGAAAAAGGCTAGATAAAGGCCTGAATAAACCTGCACTTTCTCATAAAACGAGGCCATTGTTTTCTTCTTAGAAAAAGCCAACTTTAAACCAGAGAGTATCTGAACCAATACGGCAGCCAAAAGAACAATTTCTACCAAGATGTTTCTGTAAACCACTCTAAAACTGTTCATCAAATCAAGATGGTACTGAACACCAAAAATGCTCACCAAGTGATTCAACAAATGAAAACCGATAAACAAAGTGAGCGTAAGTCCTGAATAGTAATGTATTTTCCTTATGCTCATAATGTTTGTGATTTATTGACCCAATTGAAATTTCACAAAAGTAAGGCATTACACTCCTACTTTACCATAAAAAAAGCCGCAGACATATAATGCCTACGGCCTAAACTTCACGTTTTGGGTTTATATTCTAGGTGGAATCAGTAAGAAAGCCACCGTGTTTTTAGTTTCAGGAATGTATTTTTCGGAAGTGAAACTTACCCCCATTGGGTCCACTAAAATTCTGCCTTCTAAATCTCTTTTTTGACTTACTACTTCTGCCACATCTACTGCTCTTTCATGAGCCCTGTTTTTAGAAGTAACACCCGCAGTTTTACCAGCAATAATTACTGTACCATAATCAAAAGTATCTAAAGCCTTCACCAGCTTCTTATACTCGGCAGAGTTCTTTTGCACCTTATCATCAGTATTTAAGCCCAAAACCTCTCCCTCATTAAAGGAAATAATGAGACCTTTTTTCCCCATATGTACACTCCCCATTCCCATCAAAAGCTCGTTCAATTCTGCTTGCTTACTTTTTAGTAATTGCATATCGGTATTTGCTTGGTCAATATCCCCTACCTCGTAGGCATTATTCACTGTTACAAATGCTACCTTCTCTGGTACATTAGCGGAAGTATCTGGCTCATAAGAATGTGCCATAACCAGTGAAAGTGGTGCTGTAGCCATCAAAATGGCAAGTCCAAGAGTTTTTATTGTATTTTTCATAATTGTATAGTTTTTAGTGTTATAACTAAAAAGAGCGTTCCATAGAGTTTGAATGGAAAGAATCGTTTGTCATGATTTTGGCTTTAAGCGGCCAAAATCCCGCCAAACAAATTAATCTAGGGTGGCTTCGCATCGTTTTTTACCAATGTTTCGCTCCTATGGAGCTTCTCAAACCCTCCTATAAAAATAAATGTGGAACACTTTTTTAATAGGGTCTTTTATAAAAACACAAAGACATGAAATACTTAATGACAATTGGCTTCTTAGGTTTCACCATTCTGGCTTTAAACACGAAAAGCAAAAAGACAAACAATACAAAAAAGCAAGAATCGGCTTATTCCGACTACTTTATTTAAGCACAACTTTTAGCCATAAAAAAAAGCGTGCTGGCAATATGCCGGCACGCTCATCTCACATTCTTATTTCGCTAAATTATCCGTTGTCAGAAAACTCTGGATAAAGCATCATGCCTCCATCCACATAAAGCGTCTCTCCCACCACATAATCACTCTCCACACTCGCAAGCCACACTGCGGCTTTAGCCACATCTATTGGCTGCCCTATTCGCTTATACGGTATAAGTTTGTTTAACTCCTTTAGATTTGCTGGGTTTGACCATGCTTCCTCGTTGATACTTGTTTTTATTGCACCTGGCGAAATAGCATTGACTCTAATTCCTTTTGGGGCAAGTTCCTGAGCTACAGATTTCATGAGCATAGATACACCACCTTTTGATGCTGCATAGTTTACATGCCCAGCCCATGGAATCATATCATGCACAGAACTCATGCAAATGATATTACCTCTGGCCTCACCCATTTTATGCTCTTGCTTCATAAACTGGCGTGCAGCCAAATTCATAGCAATAAATTGACCGGTTAGGTTTACATCTATCACTGTTTGCCACTGCTTTAAATCCATTTCCAAAAAAGGAGAATCTACCTGCAATCCAGCATTAGCCACCACAATATCTACTCGGCCAAACTTCTTAACAGTTTCTTCAAAAAGGGCTTTCATCTCCTCTTCGTTTGACACATTGGCTTTTATAGCCAAACCGTCTGTCAAAACCTTTATTTCTTCTAAAACCTCTAAAGCTTCTTCTTCCGAAGAACGATAATTCACTATTACGTTCGCTCCTTTTCTTGCCATTTCTAAAGCTATGGCTTTTCCAATTCCGCTGCTACTGCCTGTTACAATCGCCGTTTTACCTTTTAGTGTCATCTTACTTTTAGTTTAAAATTGAAATTAAGATACTACTTTCCTTCTTCTAGCTGAGCCTCTTTAGCCTTGGCTTCTGCCTTCGCTTTCTTTTTGTAATATCTCCTGAAAAATATATTACTCTTTAATGCTTCTAAGTTTTCGTCTAGCTTTTCTGTTCCTGAGGATAAGTTATCCAAAGTCTCTTTCACATTATCGCCAGTAGCTTTATCGTTTAATAAAACTCCTAATGTGCTGGTCTTATTATTGGTAATATTATCTGTGATTTGACCTACATCTTTTCTTACATCTGTCATCATCAGGCTAGCCTCAGTCATGGTAGACTTCAATGCCTTAGTGCCTTCCATCAAATTACCCGTGGTAGTTTCTAAAGCAGGCATAATGGTGGTGTTATGCGTTAACTGATATGGTAATGCCTCAGGATTACTAAGGTCAGCAGAAAACTTATTAAGATTAGTAGCAACACCCTGAGCAGATGTGGCCATGGCTTCTAGTTTTGCCACCGTTTGGTTTACATTATCATAAAGCTCATCGTCTTTTAAAAGTTTCCCTATGGAGCCTTCTCCTTTTGAAATGCTTCCCATAATGCCTTTCAAATCTTCTGTAATGGCCAGAATGTTCTTGTTGTTTTCTTGAAGCGTTTTAATCATGTCTTCTTGCGAGTCTTCTTTACTCACTTTGAAGCGGTGACCGCTCTCTATAGCTCCTGATTTCACATCGCCTCCGGCAATCACTAAAATAGGATTCCCTATTAAACCATCTGTGCTAATTTTGACATCGGCATCTTTAAAAATAAACTGTCGAGACTTCTCTTCTATTTCAAAATCAACCTCCACCCCTTTTCCTGGGATAAACTCTAGACCGGCCACTGTTCCTACTTTTACCCCGGAAAACATCACATTGTTTCCTTTGTTTAGCCCAGCCACATCTTCAAAAACCGCCACAGCATCTATTTTCTGAACAAATACCTTTCTCATATTACTGATAAGCATTACCACACCGGCAAAAATAATTAGCCCTATCAGCATAAAAAGGCCCACTTTCGCATTTCTCTTAGTCGTCTCCATTCTTCTTTTATTAAAGGATTACTTCGTTTGCAATGAAATTGTAATCGTAAAATTGTTTAACTTCTTCTTTCGCTTTTGTATTAAAAATATCTTCAAAATCTCCTGTTCGGTCAAATTTTCCATCCAATAAAACGGTTACCGTATCTGCTGTTTGTTTGGCACAGGTAAGGTCATGCGTAATAATGATAGAGCTAGATTTATATTCTTCTTTGACCTGATTCATGAGGTCGTTAATTTCTACACAGGTAATGGGGTCAAGCCCTGCCGTAGGTTCATCATAAAGAATCACTTCAGGATTCATCACGATGGTTCTGGCTATACCAATTCTCTTTTTTTGACCGCCAGAAAGCTCCGATGGCATTTGATTTTTGGTTTGCTCCAACCCTACCGCTTCCAGTACTCTGTCTACTCTTTTGTTAATTTCTGATTGAGAAATAGTTCTTAGTGCATATTTGAGCGGAAACTCTATATTTTCTTTGATGCTCATACTGTCGTACAATGCGGAGTGCTGAAAACAAAAACCTATTTTCAAACGAAGCTCCAGCAATTCTGCTTTTGTAATGTTGGTCATGTCATAACCCAGTACATTCACATCGCCAGCATCTGGCTTTATCAAACCAGCTATAATCTTTATCAAAACAGATTTTCCAGAACCAGACTTACCCAAAACCACTAGATTTTCACCATTGGTCAAACTGAGTTTTGCATTCTCCAGCACTTTCAAATCGCCAAAGGATTTATAAAGCCCATTTATTGATATTACTTCGTTTCTCATCTTAGCGAATTTGTTACTTGAACCACAAAAATTTCAATAATAAAAATCAAGAAAATAGACCTTACTACTGCGGTATTAGCTGCCTTCCCTACGCCTAGTGTACCTTTTTCGGCATTAAAACCACTATAACAACTCACCATACCAATAGTAAAACCAAAAAGAATGGCTTTAATTAAGGCCGAGATAATATCTAAGAAAACTATGCTATCAAAAGCTGCTAGTAGATAGGCTGTAAAGTTGGTTTGCTCATTTAATGTCACATTAATAAAGGAACCCAAAAGAGCCACCGCTGCGGTGTAAAACGACAAAATAGGTATGGTAACCGTGGTGGCCAAAACCCTAGTAACTACTAAAAAACTAAATGGATTTACGGCAGAAACCTCCATGGCGTCTATTTGCTCGGTTACTTTCATACTACCAAGCTCCGCTCCAATATTAGAACCTACTTTTCCTGCGGCAATAATAGAGGTAACCAATGGAGCCAATGCCCTTACAATGGCAATAGCCACCAAACTAGGTAACCAAGATGTGGCACCAAACTCCTGAAGAGAAGGCCTAGACTGCTGGGTAAAAACCAAGCCAGTCACAAAACCCGTCAAACTTATAAGTGGCAGCGATTTTAAACCTACTTGGTAACACTGATTCATAAACTCCGACCAAACTAAACTGCCTGTACCCAGCTCTTTAAAAAATCTAAAAATGAAATCAAATCCACTTTTAAACTCAGAGAGCCATTTGTCTAATTTCCTGGATAAAAAGATTTCCTTTTTAGGTTTAGATTTACTCATTTTTGTTTTTGCGTCTTATAGAATATATATACACGTACAAGGTTTATTAAAAGTTCGTACCGTGTCATAAAGTGTAGATATAAATCTACACACAAAGATACGGACAAGTATGCAAAAAAGCCGCCTACAGAATATCCGTAGACGGCTCGGGCTAAACTAAAACGCGAAAAAATTCTTAAAACGTACCGTTTAGTTTCCAGCTATAGTCCATATAGCTAAAGTCGTCTTGCTTTTTGTCTATTTTCACGTCAGAATATTTATTAACCCACTCGGCTATTGGCATCTTTCTTTCAAAATCTTTTTTATACCATTTGAATAACGGACTAATGGCCACACCATCTTCACTGATTTTGTTTTTGGCCTTATTGTTTAGAAACGCTTCACCTTCTTCGTCCAGCTGTTTATCTAGTTTTTTGGCGGTGTAAGCCTCGTTTCTTAGTCTTGGGCAAGACTCTGCTGCACATACCAGTGCAAAATGATAACGTGGGTCTTTCTTAAAGTCTTTTCTAAGAATACCGTGTTCAATGTTGTTCAAATCGTATTTATCACCGTCAATCTCAATGAATTTGATATCCCAGGGGGTATTCACAAAAGGTATTTGCGTTTTGGGGCCAATGTCTTTAATGCTGGAAACACCTTTATTATCTAAAATCAATTTTACCGTAAAGGCATTATAGGCGTTTATCCAGTAAGCCATTTTCTCATCATCAGACCAGTTTTTGGCTGGAGCATTTTCAGATATTTCGGCCAAATAGGCTTCTAGCTCCGCCTTATCATTCATCATTCCACTATAATCTACCTCGCCTTTGTCGTTCACGTGATCTTTCAGAAGTTTATCCCAGGTAGAGGAATTGGCCTGCTTGCCTTTGTCTTTTTCCTTTCTATCTACATTTTTTGATTCTTCCGTGGCGGCAGGAGTTTCTTCTGAGCTCGTGCTGGCTTCTTGTGTGGCTGTTTCTTGTTCTGACTCTGCGTTTTGACAAGCCATACCTGCTGTGGTAAGAGCTATCATTATAAGTATCTTTTTCATTCTTAGTGTTTTTAATTCCAAATGCCCAATTGACATTCAGTACTACAGCTTAAATTCTTATTCCTGTAGAAAACACACCCCTATTACCCAAAAAGGTATTTTAGGCTCACCTTTAACGTATATAGATGACTGGTTTTTAGATGAATACTTATGAAGGAGGCTTGACTTTTAGAAGAAGCTAGGATTTCATTTTAACTATATGCAATTACCACATAGTCAGTATGCTTATTTTGTAATAATGGCATCGGTTTGAAGACCGAAAGCTGTATTCCGCGAGGTCAAAAAGATCTTGCGGAGCGGGGTGCCTAAGCTCTACAGAGGCTCAAATGAACCGAAGCCTTAATCGCTGCATTCGAGCCTAATTGTTAGGCAACGTTTTTTAACGTATTGCTTCTTTTATTGTTTTAATAAGGTCTTCTTTATCTTGTTGATTTCCATTTTTTAAATCAGCAACTAATTGCTGCATTACGCTAGGGCTTATTTTTTTATATGCTTTGGCTCTTTGTTCTACAGTACTTAGCCTAAAGAGTTCACAGAAAGTAATTGTCTCACTTCCTTTCGTAGATTTTGCAACAAAAACACAATTATTAATTATATCAATATGATTTGAATAATCGTCATAATGAGCGTGAATTATAATAACGTTTGTTCCATTAGTCGGATAATTTGCTACAACATTTTTTAAAACAGGTTTGGTGCTTTTTTTAGTATTACAAGCGGGACAACTTAATGCTAAATTCCTAGTCTCAAAAGTAAAATGTTCATATTCAGACTTCGGAACAATATGTTCAATATCCACTTGTTTTATATCGAAACCTAATTGGTACTTACAATAACAACAAGTATTATTCTGTTGAATTCTTAAATGAGCAATGATATTCAGTTTAATTAAATCAAACACTCCTTTACTCCAATCCGTATGTGTATTGAAGTTGTTAGCTATAACTGTTGATTCTCCTGCGGAAAGGCTATATGGAACTAAAATCCTATTACTCATTAGAATTAGCTTCAAATATGGCTTTTATAACGGATTTCATAGGGTCTTCATCACGTATTGATGGGTAAAATTCTCTTAATCTACTTTGGATTTTTATTAGTTCTATATTTGACCTTTTTTCGTTTGCTAATAAGGCAAGTGCTTTTGAAACATTTTCATATAAATCAAGATTTCTAGTTGAAGGCATTTCAAATACATTAAGCAATATATCTTCTGATGACCACCCATAAGTAGACTTTGAAATCATTTCAGAAACTATATAACCTTTTTTGTTTTTTAAAGAAATGACGCTAGAATTAATGGGATTTAAATCAGACGCCAAAAAAGGTGAATGTGAAGCAATTATAATATGACAACCATTGACATTTTGCAAAATTTTGTTTATCAAATCTATGTATCTTGATTGCCATAGTGGATGAAGACTAATTTCCGGCTCATCTATTAATATTAGGCTATCATTTTTTAATAAAGGAATTAAAGAAAGTAAAGTTGAAAGAATGCTAGCCTCTCCAGAACTTGCTTCTCTAAAATTAAAAGGCATTCCTCCCTTTTTAAATACTTGAATTTCAAAACTTCTAATTAAACCAATTTTTCTAAGAATGTTTAAAATGTCATACGCATAAACATTATCACTATAAATTGAGTTGTCATTATATATTCTAGTTATATTTTTTTCTGAGAAATTTATTGTCAACTCGTTTTCTTTCTCATTAAAGTCGATTCTATTATTTACGAAATCGCAAATGTCTTCAGCTCTTTCTTTGACTACATTTGCTACATTTTCACTTCTAAATGAAAATCTATTTATATTAATCTCTTCAATATTAGTAATAAGTATTTTAGGTGTTAAATTACCTCTATGGTTTTCGAAAAAAGAACTTGTAAACCTATAATTAAGCTTTATAATCGGTTCATAATTTAAATAATCAAAGATGTGACGATAATTTCGCGAAACATCAAACTCTGAATAGCTTTCAAAAACAATTTCTAATGCTCTATTCATTAAAGCTTTATTCGAAAAACTATTAATTCTATTTCTGGTTCCTAAATAATTATATTTGAAATCTCTATGTTTTAAGTCTGTTTGTGAATCACGGGTTGGCCTAAAACTTTTGTCAACCGGAAATTTGTCAGATATGCTGTTTGTTAATGCTATAATTTTTGATGGTAATTTATTGTATTCAAAATATGATTCTCTGAATAAATGAGCCTGTTTTTGACTACGTGTTTCTTTTGTGAAATATCTAGCAATTTCACTTAAAATACGACTTTTCCCAGTTCCATTATTTCCGATTAGTAAAGTGAAATAGTTATCTGAATTAATCGACTGTTGATTTGTTAGATTGATTTTCTCAGTTTCAATCAGCTTGTTTTCAATACCTAAGCTATAAAGTCTAAATCCGCTCATTGTTTTTCCTGAGTTTGTTTTTTAATGTTGCCTAACATTAGTACACACGCAAATTAGCCGTTTTTAAGGGATAAAAACAGCTTAAAATAATAAATTGATTATTCGGTAACCCGCCCTCTAAAAACGCAAAAAGCCCACCTAAGTAAAACCTAGATGGGCAAATGTTAGCTGGAATGCTGAGGGCTTAATCGCTGCATCTGAGCCTAATTGTCACACTCGAACAATTCTCATAAGGGGTTCAAATGAATATAATGCTGGACGTCTACCTGAAGGTTCTTGCTTTTGAACCAAATATCCGGTCTCTAATAATTTTTTAGTTATACTGGCTGCAGTTGCAGAAGGTATTCCCGATGTTGATATGAACTTATTATTCCTAAAAACGGGAGTGGTGAAAACAAAGTCAAGTGTAGTTAGACTCCATTTAGATGATAAGAGTTCTGTAAACTCATTTTTCATTTGTTCATATAACGTTTTTATACTTTCTGCAATCTCCAAATGTCTAATGGCTTGGTTTTCTACTGCTATCAAAAAGAATCGAATCCAATCTTCCCAGTTATTTTTTTCTGAAACCTGTCTCATTGTATCTATATATAAGTCCTTATTCTCCTCCAAAAAACCACTTATATAAAAATGAGGCTGTGATAATATACCTTCTTTCCAGAGGAACAAGGTAATTAGCATTCTTCCTATTCTCCCGTTTCCATCTTGAAAAGGGTGCAAAGCTTCAAACTCGAGATGCATTAATGCCGTTTTAATCAATGCTGGGTCATTACTCTCTGACAAATATTGAAATAACCTTTCTAAGCCATCATTCAGTTTTTCAGGACTAATTGGGATAAATTGAATTTTTCTGTTAATCTTATCTGCTAAATAATTCTGCTCTGTTTTAAACTCTCCGGGAGCTTTGGCTGCACCTCGTCCTAGACACAAAAGTTGTTGATGCATTTGCTTTATAAAACTTATTGATAGCGAATAACCATCTTCTAGAGCACCTTGAGCATTTTTTAATGCTCTTTGGTATAGTATAGTTTCAATTACATCAGACCTTACACCTGAATTGTCACCATCATTAGATGCTTCGTATTCAAGAATCTCATCCATTGTACTAATGGTACCTTCAATTCTTGACGAAATCACAGCTTCTTGATTTCTCAATGGAGCTAATAATATTTCATTATTATGTAGATTTTTCAGCATTTGGTCAAACCTTGCTAAAGCATCAGTCGCATTTATTATTTCCGTAATAAAGTCACTATAATTTATGTTTTGAGGCGGAAACTTATCATAATGATAATTGACAGCATCGGTATTATTAAAATCCATCCCTTGATGTTTTGTCTCTCAAATATATAAAATATTGAAGAACAAATGGATTTGTCTATCGAATTGTCGACAAAACCGTACTCAAAACATTTTGATACTCGAAAACGGTAAACAAAATACTTTGTCTCTTGAATTATCGATAAAGCTAGAATCTAACTGAATTAGTAAATCGTTACTGAGGTGAATAATCCATTTTTTGCTATGGCCAGAAATCTCCTTAACACTTGAAATGCTCAAAAAAGCGAGGCCTTAAACCTAAATTATTAGTCTTATCTTTTTTCGTTCAATTCTATTAATTTCCACTCTCCGTTTAGTTCTTTAGTTAAAAGAACATCTACCTTAAAATCCTTATCATTTCCGAGAACTTTTATTTCTAATTGAGCCTTTCCATTTCCGTTCACATAATCAACATGCCCTGTCGGTATCATTCCGTAACCTTTTATTCCACCAGTTTCAGATAAGATTTCTTCGTTTTTCTCAATTTCTGTAATTGCTACTTTATAGGCATCGGATTCTTTCATTGCCGAAGCAACTAAGAAAAATAAAAATGTATAAAAGCTAAGCCCAACTACTACTAATGTTAGTATTCTTGGAAGCCTTGCCGGCCTGTTGGGATTCTTAACTACAATTGCTTTTGTGGTTTTGTCTCCGAGTCTTTTTTTCTCTTGGTTTGAAGCAAGAACTATAAATTCTATTGGCAGAATTATTAAAAACAAATTCCGAATGAATAACCTACCAAAAGAAGGAACCTTATTCGGATTGTTTTCATCACGCACCATAATTCCCATAGCCCATTTACCAGGACTAATTCCTTTAATAGAATCCTTGGCAAAATATAGAAGTAAACCAATAATCATTGCTGGTAGCTGCCTAGCTCTAAGCTCATCGAAATTATTTTCGCCCATAAAGTCTGTCTCATGTGTTAAGACTAGTGCTACTACCAAAAGAAAAACAAAATAGTCAATTAAGAATGCTGCTACTCTTCTTTTTCTACTTGATAAAACGGGCTCTTTCTCTAGATTTCTGTTCATAAATTGGTGGTTGGTTTTTTATTTGTGGTAACGGATCTACGATATCTGCCGGATTTGGCGATAGCCAATCTGACATGATCATCGCTTGTTATCGGTATTTTTCTTTTTATTCGTGAATGCTTGCCTTATTTGATTAAACCAAGTTGTTCTTTCCGTTCTTCCTTTGATAGGTTTTTCGAATTTCTCATAGGTTTCAATTTTATCGAGATAATTTTCTTCATTAATGAAGTCATTGAAGCATTCAACGCAAACAATGTTTCTTGGTGAGGAATACAATTCTTTATCTGGCACTTTACAGGAAATCATTGTTAAACATATCTGACAATGGTCATGATCTTCGCAACCGCCACTATGTTCTTCATAAGAACTAAGTTCATAATTACCTTTTTCTTCTCTACAGTAGTGAATATTTTCCAGTAAGTTAACAATCTCATATTCACCACCAATTCTAAATTTCGTCCATGTTGTTGTATTTGGTTTTCTATATTTTAAATTAAATCCAATTCTTTCGGCTATTAAATTCTCATCTCTTTCAGCGTCCGCAAGTTTAGTAGGAAAAATTAAGACTCCAGCAAAGTTGTTTTCGTGAAGTGTTATTCTTTTACCCTCAATTATAAAATTTCTATATTTTGATTCGGGATCGGATAAATCATTTTCGATTTTACCTTTATATTCAGATTCAATTCTATTTGACAACTCAGTGAATGTCTGATTATCTACATTTTCAGTAAGTGATATTTCGGAATAATTTTTCATTCAATTTGGCTCTCTTAGCTGATGTTCCTTTTTCTTTTACTTTAATTATCGACAACATTAGTATAGACGCAAATTAGCCGTTTTTATCCGTTAAAAACGGCTAAAAATAATAAATTGATTATTCGGTAATCGGCCCTGTAAAAACGCAAAAAGCCCACCTAAGTAAAACCTAGGTGGGCAAGTGTTATCTGGAATGCTGAGGGCTTATTTCCAGCTCACAATATCATTAAAATCTCTTCTTGATTTTGCGAAAGGTGGGGCTGCTTTTCTGTGACCAAAAGCTACCATGAAAGACAAACCATATTTGTCTGTATCTATATCAAACTTCTCTCTTAATAAAGCCTCGGCTTTTTCTTGATGAAATCCTTCAATAGGGCAACTGTCTATTCCTGTAAGTGCAGCTGCCGTCATCATGTTGCCTAAGGCTATGTAGGTTTGTTTTGAAGCCCAATCAAACATCTTTTTATCATTGTCTAAATTGAAATCACGCTCTTGAAATTCTCTATAGAATTTTGAATACATCTCTATAGCTTCAGCCGGAAGTTGTTTCACATCTTTCATCATGTGCATGATATACTCCGAATCCCACTTTGTCATTGGAGCTTTCATGCTTAAGCCTAATATGAAATGACTAGCAGTATCTAACTTTAAAGGTGCTCCCCAAGCTACAGGCTTTAAAAGTTCGCGTAGTTCTTGGTCTTGTACCACCACAAAATGCCAAGGCTCAAAACCAAAAGAACTTGGTGACAAATTGGCGGTTTGTAAAATGAAATTTATCTCCTCATCAGACAACTTTTTTGTTGTGTCAAATTCCTTGGTAGCGTGTCTAAATTGAAACGCATTTATAATGTCCTTTTTTGAAATATTTGGTGTGCTCATTGGCTTAAATCTTTATACTATAATTTCTATAGTTGCAAAAGTATGTATAGTACTTTACCTTTGCAATAACGGTCAAAAAGGATAGTTTGAAATATGTATACGTTTAAAGGAAAGGAATACCCATGCTGTGCCAGTTTAACCATGGGAATGATAGGTGGCAAATGGAAAACAGTCATTTTATTTCACTTAAGAAATGGCAAGCTTCGTTATAATGAGCTTCGCAAAGAAATGCCTACCGTAACAGAGCGTACGCTAAGTCTTCAGTTAAAAACCTTGGAAGAAGATGGCATCATAAAAAGAACGGTTTACACCTCTAAACCTCCTTTAAAAGTAGAATATTCTTTAACCGATTTTGGCCAAACCTTAATGCCCGTGGTGACTTCTATAGCAGAATGGGGCGTTTATGCGGTGGAAAATCATGCAGATTAGGGTTTAGATTCTTTACTCAATTTACTTGCCTGCACTAAAGAAAATATTACGAACAGCTACAAAGTGCCCTACAGGCACCTCTGTATATATGGAGACCTAAAAAGACTACCAAAAACCTAACTACCAACAACATAAGGAGTAAAACCGTAAAATTGAATTCTCTTTTTCTTCTTGGATTGCTTTCTGCCAATTTTTAGCTTTATACGCTAAACTCAAGATTATTATGAATAACAATCCAAAAAAGAAGTCAATTTTTCAAGCTTATCATCTCTTACTCCTGCTAAGCTCTTTGGTTTTCATTTCTTGTGAAGAGATTTTTGAAGACACAGACTTAAACCCAATTTATTTTGTCGAGTGTGAAATGAATGGAGAAACTTTTAGGGCCCAAACTAATAATAACGCATCCATGTATTGGTTTGCCACTCCTATGGAAAGTGAATTAGTAGTGAATGGAAATATTAGCTCACAAGATAAAATTTTCAATTTCAATATGTTCCCTAGTCTCGGAGCTACCCGAGTACCTGTGGGTACAAACGTCAATTCATATTTGAGCAACATTAGTTACTTCCATGACGATAAAGATTATTCCGCTCTTGAAACTGGCGGTGGCGGTTATGTAGATTTTGAAATCTTGACAGCAACCAATGCCGAAGGCACATTTGAAGCCACCCTTGTTAATAGAGAAGACCCTTCTGATATCATCGAAATTACCAATGGTAAATTTAAAGTAAAAGTCAAAACGAATTAAAAGGAAGGCTGCTTTCTTCTCTAATTATAGGCTTTGGTTTTAAGTCTACTTCCCTCCCGGAATCAACTTACTATAAGGAACTACATGCTCTTCCATAATGTCGCCTAGTTCATTAATTAGCCTGAAAGTGACTTCAGGTTCACTCCCTTCCATGTTAAATGTAAACTCGCCAAAGGCTTTTAGGCCTAGACCAAGATAGCCGAACATTTGACTTGAGGCATCTTTAACTATGGCTTCTGGCCCTGGCACACCACCTAAAGAGGCTGGTCCAAATTCGTAGAACTCAAATCCTGAATCTCTAGGAATAGTAAAACCACGTGCACCGTGACGGTCTCCGCTGAGTAATAGTACACCAGGTATGTTTTCGGTTTCTATAAACTTATAAATTTCTTCACGTGCCTGCGTATCCCATGTACCCCAAGAGTCTTTTCCGTTAGATATATAATCGCTCCACATGGTTCCGCTAGAAATAATTTTAAAAGGTGCGGTAGATTTTGCCAAGACATTTTTTAACCAACTAAGCTGTTCTTTACCCAATTAGGAACCATACTCTCCTCTTTTCTCTACCGTACGATAAGACCTGGTGTCAAGCATTATCATTTCCACCTGACCAATTCGGGTATTGAAGTAAATTCCTTCTACATCCGTTTTAGGGTTATTCCAGTTTGCACGCCATAAGTTTCGGAGTTCCGTCCTGTCTTCTTTTGTAAACCATTCTGGTAGGCCGCTGAGGTCATTATTAAGGTAATCGTGGTCGTCCCAAGCTGCATATAAGGGTACATTGGCAGAGAGGCTTCGCCAAGCTTGAGAAACATCACGAAGCAGATAATCAGCCCTGTGCATGCTCATGTTATTTTCTCTATCATCCACCGCTAGGTCACCTAAAAGCATCATGGCTATTGGTTCTCGCTTTAAAATAGCCTCCATAAGGTTTGGGTTATGAAGACCTATTTTGTGAAAATCTGAGGCAAAAGCTAATCTCAAACCTACCTTTTCGTCAATTTTTGCTGTGGTTTGGAAAGCACCCTCTCCTATTTTGGCACCGCGTGATAGTACCACATATTCATACTTAGAGGCCGGAGATAAATCATTTAGGACTACTCTTTCCTCCTTTCCCGCCATGGTAGGTTTTAGGGTATATGTTTTTTCTTTCTTAGTATTTAAGGCAGTTACTTTAATACGAATTGGGCGTTTGTTTGATGGCCTTAGCCAAATACTTACTCCATGCTCTTTTATATCACCCAACATTGGCCCTGCCATTAAGGGCATGTTATTTTGGGCGGCAGCCTTAACTATTCTACTATCTGTAAAATCAATCTTTTTGTCTTTCTCAAAAACAGTTCTTGCATCAAGATAAAACTGCCTAACATTAGCTGGCAAAGTGGTATAACTCTCCAGCAGCATGGTGTCAATTTCCAAACTCCCCATGTGTGCTTGTCTCAAAGTGACGTCGTAACGTTTTGAAACGGCTCCTTTGGTTTGACAAAAAGCAGTATTGCTTATAAGAGCAAAGAAGAATAGACCAATTAGTAGCTTTAATCTCATTATGTTTATTATTTCCTAGGGTTTTGAAATGGCTGACTTCATGTTTTTGAAGCTTTCAAATTTATGTATTTCAGCTAAAATGGCTCTTAGCAGCATTACTTAATTAAACCTTCTATCGACCAAATCGACTATTACCATTGAAGTAATAAAGCAATGCTTTGGCATTACATATTATAGACACCTCCATTAATATCTAGTGTAGCACCAGTAATAAAACCGTCGTATTCGGACGCCAAATATAAAACCGCTCTTGCTACGTCAGCTGCGTTACCTGCTCGCTGAATAGGAATGCCAGCCGTAGTGGCATCTGCTGATTCTTTTGTGGTATGCGTGTTGTGAAATGAAGTTCCTAGAATAAGACCTGGAGATACGGCGTTGACTCTAATGCCTTGAGGTCCAAGTTCTGTAGAAAGTGCTCGCGTAAATGTTAGAATAGCACCTTTGCTGGTAGCATAAACTAGTGAGCCTGGGTGACCACCTTTACGCCCTGCCAGCGATGCTAAATTAACAATACTGCTATTCTCATTTTTTGCTAGATAGGGAGTTGCAGCTTTCGTCACAAACATCATGGATGTAAGGTTTATATCCATTACTTTATGCCAAAATTCAGCTTCCATTTCACCCAGCATTTTACGGGCTACAAGTGAACCAGCATTATTTATCAGGATATCCAAACCACCTAAAACCTTTACCGTTTTTTCCACCAAAGCATTTGCATCGGCTTCTTTTGTCAAATCACCACTTATTGCCACCGCTTTTTGTCCTTTGCTTGTGGCGTATTCTACCAATTCATTCGCAGTATCAGCACTAGAAAAATAATGGATGGAAACATTGGCACCGCTATCAATAAAGTGTCTGGTTATTGATTCACCAATCCCCTGAGCACCAGCGGTAATGAGCACCTTTTTCCCTGTTAATTTATTGTCCATTTTTATATTGACTTATTAAAATTTAGGTTTTAGAATTATTGTTGTGCCTATTTTGATTCAAATTACTCCATACAAATATAGAAACCACGGCATCAAAGCTTAACAAAAAATCAAATCCCTGTTTTTTGTTAAAATCGGTCATGCTTATTTCATTCTATATTAAGAGTTTGGCTAAAAGTCAAAGGCTAGTTATAGCTTTTCCACCGTTGCTTGAAGTTCTTGTTTACGATAATGGTTTAGCAAAATTTTAAACAATTCGTAAGAGGCTCCACAAATCAAAAACAGATATGCCTCTTCATAAAAAGGTCCTTTAAAAGATTATCCAAAAGAAAAGTATGACCGTATGAAGCACACAAAAGTTCCTATTGATTTCTGAAAGTCTTTCCGCTATTCCAAGCAAGCACATTGCTCCGACATGAAATATGCGAAATTAATTCTACGATCAATGCCGATTTACGTATATAGCTTACGCCATATTAGACTGCACTTCAAATTACCCGTTTTATGACATAAAAACGATTTCAAATAATAATTTGATTAAGTGGTAACTAACTTATAAGTCAAGCATATTGAAGGACTTTGGCAGAAAAATTCACGAAAGACTACAATTCAAATGTAGAGAGAATGAGTAAAGGTTTTAAATTTTTTTTACAGTATCCTTTAGAAAATTTAGAAATAGATATACTTAGTGTAACAGTGTAATAAATAGCCAACAAAAGGGAAACTTATCACTTCTTTAATTCTGGAAACGGAATATATGTGCTGTCTCGAGGTACTTTAGGAAACCTCCTTTCTTGCCAGTCTTCCTTGGCTTTTTTTAGTCTGTCCTTATCATGTGAAACAAAATTCCACATCAAAAAACGCTCTTCAGGTAATGGTTCGCCACCAAAAAGTAAAATCTGTGTACCCTTATCTAAACAAATTTCACACTCATCATCCATCTTACTTATGAGCATTTGCCCTGCATTAACCTTTCCATTTTGTGTAGTTATGGAGCCTTTTACTATCACAAAAGCTACTTCGCCTTTTAGTTTTCCTTTTAAGTCCAAAGTGTTTGCTTCTTCCGCAAAAATATCAACCATGAACAGCGGAGAGTAGCCCTGAAGACGCGATGATTTCCCAAATCCATTTCCTGCAACGAGCTTGATATTTAGTTTGCCTACTTTCCAACTTGGTACTTCATTACTAGGAATAAAATCAAAACGTGGCTCTATTTCCTCTTTATCTTTTGGTAAGGCTACCCATATTTGATAGCCGTGTAAAACGAATTCTTCTTCATTCCTTTTAAGAGCCGGTGTTCTTTCGGTATGTGTTACACCACTGCCCGAAGTCATAAAGCCCACATCACCTGCATTTATGATTTTCACCGTTCCGGTGCTGTCTTTATGCTCTACTTCTCCTTCAAAAAGATAAGTTAATGTACTTAAGCCAGTATGAGGGTGCTGGTCTACATCTATATAATTACCATTTCCTATAGTCGCTGGCCCCATGTGGTCTATAAAAGTGAACGGACCCACCTGACGCTTCTTTCTAAACGGCAGCAGCCTTCCCACCATAAATTTGCCAAGGTCAGTCTGTCTTTCGTCTACTATTAGTTTGTTATTTGCCACCTTCTATTGAGTTTGTACTAATTAAAGATACTTGGTTTTTATAAATCCTATTTGGCTAAACCTAAATAGTGTTTTCTAAGTTCAGGATTAAACTTTTCAATCGCAAATCTCAATGTCACACGTGGCATGGTAGCGGCATGTTTGTCTAAAAATAGCTTTAATCTTTCTTCATCTCTTTTGCCTGCTTCTCTAATCCAACTTCCTACAGCAGTTTGAACAAAATGTTCTTTATCATTCACCAGAATTTCAGCAATCTTGAACGTGTCATCTATTTCATTTTTACGAATAAAATAATAGGTACTCACAATGGCAGTTCGCCGCTCCATAGGATTCTGAGATTTTGCTAAATCATATAGCGGTGTTTTATCCTTACCGAACAAATATCCACCAACCACATAAGGTGCGGCTCTATCCACCATACCCCAGTTATTAATGTATTCATGGTGAGTTAGGTAGGTTTTATAAGCCTCGTACTTTTCTTCTTGCGTAGTTTTCTTATTACGAGCTTTCCAGTCCAAAACTGAAACAGCAGCCAGTCTGTAGTCATCATTATCACTTTTAAGTAATGACACCACCTCCTCTAAAGACATATTCTGAAATTCTTTTGCCAAAGAAAACAACTCCTTTTTAGGAATGGCTCCCGAATATTCCTGACCAATGATTTCCAAACTATCTTTAAAGTCCTGAGCTGTCATAATCTAAATTAAATTCACAACCTTCGGCAATCTATTTTTCAGCTTTCTAGGTCAATTCTTTTAGTGCCGTGGATTAATAGCTTAAACTGGCAAATAAACACTAAAAATAGACCCCTCTCCCATTTGGCTGGTGGCTTCCACCAAGCCGCCGTGATTTTGAGCTATTTTCTTGACAATGGCCAAGCCTATTCCCGTGCCACTAAACTCGTTTTTGTTATGAAGCCGTTGGAAAAAATCAAAGATTTTGTCTTTATGACTGAGGTCAAAACCAATGCCATTATCTGTCACATCTATCCTATGGAAAGTACCTGCATTAATGTTTTTAGGAACAAAATCATTTTCATTTAAAACTACCTCTGATGCCGTAATATGAATGGAAGGCACATTTTTGCAGTATTTAATAGCATTTTGAATAAGGTTTGAGAAAAGTTGAATCATCTGATTTTCATCTACCATGATGGTTGGCAGCTTAGCCATCTGAATTTCAGCCTTGCTATCTGAAATAATTTCATCAGAAGCTTCTATCACGGCTAGCATCAAAACATTGAAATCAACATCTTTTTTCACAAGACCAATAGATTTGACTTTGGCAAAGTCTAAAATGTCATTCACGAGGCTATACGCTCGGTCTGCACTGTTATGAATTTTAGGTAGAAACTTATTAAGTCTTTCATCTGCAAACTGCTCCTGCCCCAGAATATCTGCATATATTTTTAGTTTCCTAATGGGCTCTTTGAGGTCATGGCTGGCTATATAAACCATCTGTTCCATTTCTGCATTTAATTGGCGGAGCTCAAAATTCTTCCGTTCTAAACTTTCTGTTTGACGCTCTATTTCCTCTTTAAGTCTTTTTTCATTTTCACGAGCCAAATCTCGATTACTGATATTTCTTTTACGCAACTCTAAGAGCTTCATCACCTGCCTAGAAATTCTCCGAAGAGCCTCTTCTTGGTCTGCCGAAAGTTTATGTGGTTTTGTATCTAATACACACACCGTGCCTACAGGAAGTTGGTCGTTTACCTTTAAAGGCACACCTGCATAAAATTGAATATTGGCATCTCCTGTAACTAATGGATTATCTACAAAACGAGCATCTTCTTTAGCATCATTCACCACCATAAGGTCTTCTTCGGCCAGAATTGCGTGTGAGCAAAAAGCTATATCTCGGGGAGTTTCTCTGAGGTCTGTACCTACAGCAGATTTAAACCATTGACGGTCTTCCTCAATAAAACTAATTAAAGCTACCGGAGTTCCGCATACGTAAGAAGCCAACTTAGCCAAATCATTAAAGGATTCTTCCTCTTCGGAACCTATAATTTCTAATTCGGTCAGTGCCTGCAATCTCTCTTTTTCGTTTGCTGGCAAGTTGGCAATCTGCATATTAATTTAAAAGGGTTACTGTCAAAACACTCGTTATAAGACTACACAAATAAAGGGATAAATGCTATTCATCCCTTATCTACTTCCAAAAAGTATGTTGTTAATCTTAAAAAGCGAACCTTCCCGAAAGGCCAAAAACGGGTAAGACAAGTCCTGTATAATTGACAAAATTAAACTCCGGTTTCCAATCGGCACTAATGTTTATTGGTATCTCGGTAAAGGTGTGCTCTAATCCCACTATACCATCTACACCTATGTGAAAAACATCATCATGATAGATAGGGTCATAGTTTTTACGTTTTACTGGAGATGCACCTGCATGCCCACCAAAACCGTAATACCATCTCCATCTGGTAGAGTTAAATGCGGGATTGTGCATTTCATAAAGCAGTGTACCTTTTAATCCATTCCCAAAACCACCTACTAGTACCTCAAAGGCCGAACTCCCCCAAGTGTTAAACTTAGCAGAGACTGCCGGTCCATCGGTAAATCTGATACCAATAGCTCCATTGTACTGGGCTTTTGAAGAGACACTTATTAATAATATTAAACTCAGTATAGTTATATGCTTTTTCATAATTTGTTTTTTTCGCGTTAAAATTTAAGAATGGCTCTATTTACCTTTTACTGGTAGTGTACAAGCCTCCTACAAACACAACAAGGCTAAAACCTAGAAGCATGTAACCTTGCTCTTTCCCAGATTTATTAGAGGCATCAAGTTCAAGTCCTAAAACCTCTACCGAAGCATTATTCTTACTGACTTTATTAAAGCCAAAGTAACCTAAAACCAAACTCCCTATGATTAGGAGTATCCCAATTATTTTAGTCGTTTTCATAATATTTTTTGTTTTAAATGAGCGTAATTCTCCTTCCTAAATTGATTTCAATTAAGGTCCATTTTAGATTGTTTTTTATTTCTAAAATAAAGGACGATGGATGTTAAAAGGAGAATTAGCATGTTTTCATAATTTGTGTTGTACCCACTAAGTAAAAAACTTCATTCCCTATACCCATATATGTAGAAAGTGTGGAATTCGATTCCATCATACGAGGTATATGTGTGGTTAAAAGATAAGATTACTGCCATTAATCTAAAGTTAAGAACTCAAATCAGCACTTAGACAAAAAGAACTGATACAGCTAAGCAAACGCATTCTCGCTACATTTTCAATAGGCTTTTCAGCGAAAAACCCTTATTCAGTAAAAAAAACACCTCACTTGTTTTACCTGCGACCATTTATTTTTACTTTTCTGAAAAAATCCAAATCCATTGACTAAGCTACCCCGCATTACACTAATCCTCCTTTATCTTTCTTTACCCTTAATTAGTTTTTCACAAAGTAAATACTCCAACCATTTGTGGGAAATTACAGGAAAGAACTTGCCTGCTCCTTCTTATTTATTCGGGAGTATGCACCTGAATGATAAAGAATTGTTTCAGTTTGACGATTCACTATTTGTTGCAATTAAAAATTGCGAACAAATAGCAGCAGAAGTAAATGTTGTAGACTTGGACTCTCTTATTATTGATTACTTCTATGAAGCGATGATAGAACGGAAGGAAAGAGGGAAAGATGAATCTAATGAATTTAGCAAAGACCTTCAGGAATCTTTTCAAAAGGACGGAATGCCAACATTTCTTGATGGTTACCTCTTTCAGGTGGGTTTAAATTTAGGGCTTGCCCCTCAAGGGTTAGAGGACTTAACTGACCAGTTTAATTTACTAGAAAATTTAAAATCTGAAGACACGAAGTTTGACCGAAATTCAGAAAATTTCATTCGCTTAAAAGAAATGTATCTGAGTAACAACTATCATAAGTTGGAAGATTATACCAAAACCCTACCCGAAACCCACAAGGAAGAACTCGAATTAAATGAAAGGAACAAAATTCAGGCTGATTCATTTGTAGAGCTTGCTCAGCAAAAACCTACCTTTGGAATTGTTGGTGCTGCCCATTTGGCCGGGGGTGGGAATGTACTCTCGCTTCTAAAAGAGAAAGGCTACTCGGTCAGAAGAGTGCTTAAAGGCAAGCCTAATGAAGAAATACACGATACTTATAATAGGGAAAATGATAGCGATTGGATAAAAATAAAAAGTGAAAAATTTCCATTAACTTTCTTGTCAAAAACAAACACTCCTCCAAAAGATTTTCAAGGTATTGGTGAGGTAAGCATGAGTTCGAATATTTCAAGAGGATTAATTTTTCTACAAATGACATTTCCTTCTTTCTTGTCTAGTCCTCAGGTGATAGAAGAAGGATTGGTAAAAGAAATGCTTCATGGAGCAAATAGTGAGAGTAATCTCATTATCTCGAATGACACGCTACGAATAGTTGAGTTCATAAGTACTGCCAATGGCCAACCCACACGTATTAGAATAACACTAAGCCAAATGTACTCTGCCATACAATTAGTCATCGGTTTTAGCGAAGCAACTATGACTTCATCCACAATAGATACTTTTTTTGAAGGCTTAGCATACGCTCCACTATCAAACGAAACAGAGTGGGTAAATAGAAGTAGCGAAAGCGGTGATTTTAGTTTCTTTTTCCCAAAAGGAATAGAATTTAACACCCATGAAAGTACCATGGAAGGGTTTGAAGAGAGAGGCAATGTTAAAATTCATTACGGAATGTATCAAGAACCAGTCTCAAAGGATATGTATATGGTACGATACAACAGTTTAATACCCGGAGTGACTTACCCTAAACCTTATGAGGCAATAAAAGAACAGATAAAATTAGTTGCCATCAATCAAAATGCTACTATTGAAGATTACAAAGAAATAACTGAGGACGGTATACCCACGGCATATGTTATCTTCAATCAATCAGGCGGAAGCAAAAGCTACATTAAAACTATGGTTAGAGGCTCTCGAGCCTTTTTTCTTATGCAAACCACAAAAAAGAACATTCGAGATAAGGCTTTCTTTGAAAATATTAGTTTTAACGATTCTATAAATATAGAGCTTAAAACATTTGCCTATGCCCCTTCGGGTTACAGCGGATTAGTGCTAACTCAAGAATTTAAAGAAGAAACTTATGATGTTTTCAGCAACAATGTAACCAGCTATACTTTTAGTTCAACCCAGGCTGGTGTGGACCTTCAATTAATTTTTACAAAGTTTGGGAAATATAAACACCTAGATGAAAGTAATTTTCAATACACATTTGAAGATTTAAAATCGAATGTAAGTGCTAAAGATTCTATTTACTCATTTTCTACTGGTGTGCTAAATGGACAATGCCCATTTTATGATTTGGTTTATGAAAAGGATTCGAGTTTTGCTGTGACTCGAATAAAGGGCTTCATTTGTAATGGCTTTGAACTTTCTTTGGAAGCAAGTGCACCTTACAGCTTAATAGATAATCCTAGCCTTAATCAAGTTTTCGAATCTATTGATATAGAAATTGACAGTATGGCTTCTACTGCAATTACTCAATCTAAAGCAGAAATACTTCTTTCTGATTTAACTTCAGATGACTCTTTGACCTTTAAAAGAGCCGAGAAAGCATTGCCAATGTATGATGGATTTAGAGGAAAGGATTTTGAGAAAATACTTGAAGCAATAAATAGACAATACTCCTCAAAACAGATTACTTCAGGCTTAATCAATCAGTTATTCGATTTGGAACTTAATGACAGCCAATCAAAAAAGATAAAAGCAGTTTACGACGGCTTAGATGATTCCAGTTTAAAGGAGCTCTTTATCAATAATGAATTAAATCAACCTGACAGTTTGCACTTTGATAGACTATTCCACTTTCTTGAAAACTCAGAAGACTTAGAAGAGTTCATGCCTTATTATTTATATGGTAATTTATCCGATTCTTTAGGTTTAATTAAGCTATACTATACACGAGTTAAAGATTTGATTAATCGAAATATTGCAGAGAACGATGGTATATATTTATTGGCCAATTGGTACTACAGTGATAAAACCCCTAATTTCATTAAGTCAGATGATGTCTGGATAGAGTCTAAAATAAAAGCGGGTATAGACTCTTATATTGCCAATACAGATTCATCCAATTACTCCCCAAACTATGTTGGTCTCTATTTAGAAAACTGTTTGCCTTGCTATCGTGAAAATGAACTGGAAAGAAAGTTAATTGAAAACAATGAATCTTACCCTTTATATATCCTCATTGAAAAAAGGTTAAAAAACAAAGAGAAGATTTCCGCTAAACTTCTTAGAGAAGGATTAAACAGTTACCAAGCTTTTGATATACATAACCTTTATACTCAATACGGCAGAAAATTACCAAAAAAAATGGCCTCAGAAGAAGAGCTGGCAAAGGCAATTTTCATTGCCAAAGCGGTGGATTATGATGATTATTGGGTGGAGGATGTAACATTACTAAAATCTTATTATCTCGGAGAAGACAAAAAAGATAAAATGTATTTATTTAAGTCCAAATTCATTGGTGATGAGGAAAATGTAATAGGCATGATAGGCCCATTTAACAATGGAAAGTTTCAGAAAGAAAAACCACAAATCGCTTTTGACTATATGGAGAAAGGGCTTACGAATGAGCAACATATAGAAAAGCTAAATTCTATTTTTCTCCAATATGGTGCTTATGGAGAATTTTCAAACTATTAATCACTTTTCAAACAATTTCCGTAGAAACCTTTCCTAAAATAGCAATAAGGGTCTTTTATCTACAATTTTGATAAAATCAGTGTTTGCCAGAAGGTTTCCAGTACCTGACATTGTTAAAAGTTGTCTATGTGTTTCAAAACATTCTTCCTTTTAAAATTCACTTTTCAATCTAGAAAAAACTGTCTTAAGACTTTAGCAAACTCATCCGGAACTTCACAGGCAGATAAATGCCTAGCTTCAAGTAAAACTAAACGGGCGTCAGGAATCTTTTCTACCAAAAACTCGGCATGTCTAACAGTAGTCACTGGGTCTTCTTTGCCAGTTATAACAAGTGTGGGTACATTAAGCCCAGCTAACTTTCCTCTAAAATCCACATCTCTTATTGCTGCCGAACAGCTGCAGTAACCAGCCACATTTGTACGTAGAAGCATTTCTTTGTAATCGGCCGTTTGTTTAGGTTGTTCTTTGACAAAATCATCGGTAAACCAAACCGAGCTTGAGCCATCGGCTATGGCTGGCATGCCCTTTTCTCTCAAAGTTCTTATACGCTCATTCCAGCCTTTCGCATCACCTACCTTAGCTCCCGTGTTGCTCAGAGCCAGTTTATAAAATCGCTCTGGATTATTTATGCCTAAGGACTGGCCGATTAAACCTCCCATTGAAAGCCCGCAGTAATATGCCTTTTCTATCTTCAGAATGTCCATTAAATCAATTACATCATTAGCCAAAAGCTCAATGGTATAATCTCCCTCTGGTTTGTCAGAACCGCCATGTCCACGAGTATCATATTGCAAAACTCTAAAATAGGGTACTAAATTATCCCACATCTTCATCTCCGTTCCTAAGGAATTAGAGAAAACAAGTACAGGATTATGCTCAGCACCTTGAATTTTATAATTCGTTTTCATCTGATTTCTAAATTTATAGGTCGGATGTAAATATAGCAGATAACAATGAGTCTAGTTCTATTCAATCCCACAGCCATTTATCAAAATATCGGGGCTTCTCACTCTTTTAAATTCTCCAAAAAACTTGAACTTTTAGTCAAAATTAAAATGCATGAAAATTACTTATTACAGCCTCCATTTTTAATATTTGCCCTTCAAGACCATTGCATCCTGTGTATATGGAAGCTAAAAACCAGAAAGAACCAATCTTAAATATTAAAAACATGATTTTAGAAATTGCCACTTTAGACATCAAAAACGAAGAACTAAAAGCTTTTGAAGCTATTCTACCAAAGGCGAAAGCTGTCATTTCTCAGTCGAAGGGTTTTGTATCCGTAGAATTTCAAAACTGCATAGAAACGCCAACTAAATATTTGGCTATGATTAAGTGGGAAACTTTAGAAGACCACACCGTAGGCTTCCGTGAATCTCCGCTTTTTTTAGAATGGCGTGCTGTTCTTTCTCCTTTCTTTAATTCTGCCCCAAATGCAGAACACTTTAAAGTAACCGAAATCAAGTAAGATTTAGAAACATCAATGTGGCATGACGCATTTTGCTCAGAAAGCCAAAATTGATAATTTACTCGCAAAGCAATGAAAACAGTACTCGTTACAGGAGGTGCAGGAGAAATTGGCTCAGCCATCAGCAAGAAATTTGCTCAAAATGGCTATGCCGTAATCATCACCTATAATACCAATGCCGCAAAAGCAGAAACGGTAAAAGCAGCCTTATCTGGTGACAATCATAGTATTTTTCATGCTCCCAATACCAATCAAGAAAAAATATCTGCTTTAAAAGACTTTGTGAGAGAGAAATACGACAGACTGGATGTGCTGGTAAACAATGCTGGCATAACCACTCCCGTGGCTCATGAAGATTTAGATGCTTTAAGTGATGAGTGGATTGACAAAATAATGCAAACCAATTTTAGAGGAAGCTTTGCCATGGTGCGAGCTTTCAAAGACCTTTTGCTAGCGTCGGCAGCAGAAAAAGATACATCGCTTATTGTCAATATCTCTTCTATTGCTGGTATTTATGGAATAGGCAGTAATGTGGCCTACTGTGCCTCCAAAGCAGCCGTAGATTCTATGACGCGTTCTTTGGCCAGAGCATTGGCTCCTAAAATTCGTGTGGTATCTGTAGCTCCGGGTTTTGTAGAAGGAGAATACACTAAAAGCTTTGACCCAAAATTCCTTCAAAATCAAATGGAGAACACGCCACTAGAGCGATTTGCTCAAGGTGACGATGTGGCAAATGCCGTTTTCTCGGTAGCGTCTCAATTAACTTTTTCCACAGGAAATATCATCACCGTAGATGGAGGAAGGCTCTTGTAAGATTGACTTTGCATTAAAGTAAAGAAAGCTTTAGCAACAGAAAGTACAATTATTGAATCGGCGAAAACCTGAGGTACAGCACCTCATGTTTTTGAAAAACTGATGCCCTAATCTGATTGATGAGCAGATAAAAGTCTAAATTCGTATCAAATTTAAACGTTACCCTATCACATGAAATTACTTTCAGGTTTTTTACTCTTTTTCTCCCTTCAATCGCTTCATGCTCAAGATATAATTAAACTTTACGACGGTGTGGCACCGGGCTCAGAAAACGCTACATGGAAAGAGCAGGTTTCTACCCAAAACATGTTTAACACTGAGGTCATTTATAATGTAACTGAGCCTAGCTTAATGGCCTATTTACCTCCAAAACATCTGACCACGGGTACTGCTGTAATTATAGCCCCGGGGGGAGCATTTCACACATTAAGTATAAATAGTGAAGGTATAGATGTAGCAAAATACCTGAACAGCATAGGCATAGCGGCTTTTGTTTTAAAATACAGAGTAGCACCCAGCTTCACTGAAGACCCAGTAAAAGAACTGATGTCAAAAATGGGCGATTCTAAAAGCCTTGATGCAGAAAATGCACCATATGTTAAACAAGCCACACAAGACGGAATAAAAGCCATGGAGTATGTAAGAGAACATGCTTCGGAAATGGAAATTGACCCAAACAAAATTGGTTTTATGGGCTTTTCGGCTGGCGGTACTTTGGCCATGTCTGTAGCTTATTCAGCTCCGCAAAGCAGCAAACCTAATTTCTTAGCACCCATTTATGCTTACCAACCTGCGGTTCTTGGTTCTGAAATGCCAGCAGCCAAAACACCCATCTTTATTACTGTAGCTGGCGATGACCAATTAGGCATGATGCCAATGAGCATATCTATTTATGAAAAATGGTATGAAGCTGGTCAACCTGCGGAATTACACATTTACGAAAAAGGTGGTCATGGTTTTGGTATGCGTCAGCAGAAACTCCCTGTAGATACTTGGTACGAAAGATTTGGAGATTGGCTTTGGACGCAAGGACTTAGAGATAAAATAAGACCAAGCAAGTATGAAAAAATTTATGGTCAGTGGGAAATAGCTCAAGGAAACAAAGAAGATGGAAACAAATTAAAAAACGACATGGGTGGTATTAAGAGATATGCTGACGCCAATAAAAGAGATAAAGGCAAAAAGATTAAAGCAGTATTGATAGGAGATTCTATCACGGATGCTTGGTACAGCCTAGATTCTAGTTTCTTTCAAAAAAACAACTTCATAGGTCGTGGCATTTCTGCTCAAACATCTTCTCAGCTACTCATTCGCTTCAGGCAAGATGTGATTGACCTAAAACCTGAAAAAGTACTTATCCATATTGGTACCAATGACGTAGCGGAAAACACAGGCCCATACAGTCCAGAATTGACCGTAGGTAATATTGAATCTATGATTGATATTGCTCAAAAAAATGGCATCGAAGTGGTTTTAGCCTCGGTGCTTCCTGCAACCAAGTTTGAGTGGAGACTAGGCTTAGGTGATAAGTCAGACGAAATCTTAAAATTGAACACTCGCCTAAAAGCCCTAGCAAAAATCAGAGGCCTAAAATATATAGACTATCATACTCCTCTAAAAAATGCGGGTAATGGCATGGATCCAGACTTAGCTAAAGATGGCGTTCATCCTACTATGAAAGCCTACGCCATAATGGGAAAACTAGTTTTAGATGCCTTAAAATGAGAATAATTAACGCTCAAAGCTCATTATTTGTCAAATTGACATATAATAGTGAAGTATTGACACAAAAAAATGAAATAAGAGTCAGAAATGGCGTTTATATTTGTGACGTTTTACTAAAAAAATACTTTAAGACTCTATGAAATTCCTAAAATCAAGTAAGTACCTCTTACTTCTTTTGTTTTCACTTGCTATCTTTTCTTTCACTGCAAATTTCTTTTTCGATGAGCCTGAAATCTCCCTAGATTCTTATCAGGTAGAAGAAGGTTTTGAATTAAGCCTTGTGGCGGCAGAACCACATTTTTCAGCACCTGTTACCATGGATTTTGATAATCAAGGCAGAATGTGGGTGGTAGAAATGAAAGGCTACATGCCAAACATTGAAGGTATAGGAGAAGAAGAGCCAAATGGCCGAATAACCATACTAGAAGATTTAGATAAAGACGGCAGAGTAGACCACTCAAAAGTATTTTTAGATGGTCTGGTACTTCCACGTGCCATTGCCCATGCCTATGGCGGACTATTATACACAGATGGTCCTGCCCTTTATTTTGTCAAAATCAAAAACGACAAACCAGGAAAAAGAGTTTTAGTAGACCCTATTTATGCCGATGGTGGAAACGTAGAGCATCAGCCAAACGGATTGATGCTTAACATTGACAACTGGATTTATAATGCCAACACTAATTTTAGATACCGTTTATTGAACGGAAAATGGCTTAAAGAACCAACCTCTTACAGAGGACAATGGGGAATTTCAAAAGACAATTTTGGTAGATTATATTTCAATAATAACTCTAACCAACTGCAAGGTGACCATGTATTGCCAAATACTGTTATTAGAAACCAATTTTATAAACCAACGGCTTCTATTAATCAGCGTATAACAAGAAACAACCGCGTTTATCCTTTACACGCCACATCTGTTAACCGTGGTTATCAAAAAGGCGTTTTGGACGAAAACGGTATACTTAGAAATGTAACGGCATCATGCGGTCCTGTTATTTATAGAGGTGGACTTTTCCCAGAAGGTTATGACCAAAATGCATTTGTTTGTATTCCTGAAGCTAACCTTATAAAGCGAAACATTCTAAACTTTAACGACACCGAAATATCTGCCGAGCAAGCTTGGGATAATAAAGAATTTATAGCTTCTACAGACGAAGGTTTCAGACCTGTCAATCTTTTTAATGGCCCAGATGGTGCCATGTATATTGTAGACATGCATCGTGGTATTATTCAGCACAAAGCATTTATTTCTCAATATTTGACCGAGTTATTATTACAAAAGAAGCTAGATACGCTTCAAAACGCAGGACGTATTTTAAAGGTGACGCATAAGGCTAGTACACCACATACTATTCCAGCTAATTTGTCAAAGCTATCGCACAAAGAGCTAATACCATTATTAAGCAGTTCAAATGGTTGGTTAAGAGACCGAGCTCAACAATTGCTTATCAATAAGAAGAAGAAATCTGTCAAAGGTGCTTTGATGAATCTGGTGGCTATTGATAATGATTTTGCCACTCCTATTCATGCTCTTTATGTGTTAGAAGGTTTGAATTTACTTTCTTTTGAAGATTTGACTTCATTATTAAAGCAAACAGAAAACCCAGAAACAATTGCTCACATATTAAGGTTAATGGAGCCATTTGCTTCGCAAGCAAATATCACAAAAATGGCAGCAATCAGTACTGAAATACTTGCCAAGGCTGAACCAATGAGTGATTTATATTTGGGACTTTCTTTAAACCCTTGGACCAAAATTTCTCCAGCGGTATTCCAACCATTTTTGGCTCAAATATCAGATAGATATACTGAAAACGAAATATTCCAAGAAGCCGTTATTAGTAGCTTAGAAGGGCAAGAAGAGCTTTATCTTAAAGACAATGCTGCCAATATTTTCTTAACTAAGAACCTTGGAAAAACTTTAGAGAATAAAGAGCAGAACAAACCAAACTCCATTTTTGTAAGAGAGTCTGGGAAAGATGATGGCCGTACTAATGGTCTTAAACTTTACAGAAATATATGTGGTGCTTGCCACGGACCTGATGGTTCAGGTATAGAAGGGCTAGCTCCACCACTAAAAGACTCAGAATATATAGATGGTCCTATTCACCGTTTGGCCTCTATTATCTTACACGGAATTAGTGGACCTATTCATGTAAACGGTAAACTTTACGAGCTGAACAATGATATGCCAGCACTATCAAATAATAGTGACATTTCTGACCAAGACGTGGTGGATATTACGCACTTCCTTCAAAATGCTTTTGCGAAAGATTTGAAGCGAATTTCTGTGGCAGACGTAAAAAAGCTAAGAGAAGACAAACCTAAAGGTGGTCTTTATACCGAAAAGGAACTTTTAGAGAAGGAGTTTGAGAAATAGAATTTCAAAAGCAATTTCATCTTAAAAAGAGCGAAAGCCCCTAAACTAAACTTTAGGGGCTTTCTGTTTATATTGCTAATAAATACCGTAATTCAGCACAATAGAATATTAATATGGCTTTAGTAACATCAGGATTTCAGGAAAGACGTAGTACACGGTCTATTATAACCAATAGCATCGTTTGGGCAGTTTTATTCCTTTTGCCCTATGTAAACTTTCTTTATGAACCTGAAAAATGGGCTGACGCCAACAAAGGTTTTTTGGTCATGCAGGGAATATCTACCCTGTTTTTGATGATTTTCTTTTACCTCAACCTCCACGTTTTAGGGCCTAAATACCTTTCAAAGAATAGAAACTGGCTTTTTGTTTCTCTAATATTTTTGGGGCTACTCCTATACATTGCCTTAAACTATTACACCTTTCATCATTTCATAGCCAGCAGTGCAGAGTTTATTGAAAGTCAGAGTAAAAGAAGTCCGGAAGAAAGAAGTGAAAATTGGATTTGGATTCCTGTTGTACTCGGTCCCACCTTGCTTTATTCTATTAATGTTTTAGCGAGTACCATGCTTTATTTGTTTAATGAGCGAAGCAGACAAAAAGAGCTAAATCAACTGGTGGAGTTAGAAAAAACTGCTGCAGAACTAAGCATGTTAAAACTGCAAATTAGCCCTCATTTCTTGTTCAACACTTTGAATAATATTCGTTGGCTGGTGCGTAAGAAGTCTGATTTGTCTGAAGAGGCTATTCTTAAATTATCCGAAATACTACGTTATATTATTTATGAAGTAGGTGACAAAAAAGTAGACATTTCTCGTGAAATAGAACACCTCAAAAACTACATTGAACTTCAAAAACTGCGTTTACCACAGAAAGGAAACGTAGCCTTTACAGTTCAAGAAAATCTGGAATCGGTAGCTATACAGCCTTTACTTTTTATCCATTTTGTAGAAAATGCCTTTAAATATGGAGTAGATAGTAAAAGCGAGCCTGATATTCAATTTGAAATATCTACAGTAGATGATACTTTGACGTTTTCTTCCAGAAACAAAATATTGGTCACATCCAGTAATTTGTCAAACGAGGGCATTGGATTGGTCAACATCAAAAGGCGTTTGGAGCTTTTATACCCAAATAGGTATGAATTGGCTATCAATAATGACTCCGAGTATTTTGAAGTCATCATGAAACTTCAGCTCCATGAAGATTAAATGTATCCTTATTGACGACGAGCCTTTTGCTCTAGACATTCTGGAAGACGACCTTCTTGGCTTTGATAACATAGAAGTTTGTGAGAAATTTTCAAGCCCAGTGGGCGTAGCAGATTATCTTAAAAATGAAAAAGTAGACTTAATTTTCTCGGACATTCAGATGCCTGAAATGCTCGGCACTAATTTCATAAGAGATTTAGAGAATCCACCATTAGTCATTTTCACCACAGCCTATCATCAATACGCAGTAGAAGGTTTTGAGCTAAACGCGGTAGACTATCTTCTCAAACCCATTAGAAAAGAACGGCTCGGTGCGGCTATTGATAAAGTAGTTAATCTCATAAAGCTTAAAACAGCGGAACCAGCTCCTGAAGAAGAAGAAAACCACATCGTAGTTACTTCTGAATATAAAAAGGTCAAGCTTCTTTTCAATGAAATCATCTACATTGAAGGCTTGAAAGACTATGTCAAAATATACTTGGAAAGTAGGGTCTACCCCCTACTCACCAGAAGCAATTTAAAAGGCATGGAGAAAAAACTACCAGAAAGTAAATTTGTCAGAATTCATAATTCTTTCATTGTCAATTCCTCTAAAATCACGGGAGTCAACTTATCAAAACTGACTTTAGGAGCTGTGGAAATCCCTGTAGGGAAGAAGTATATTGATAGTCTTCCTGATATTTAAATTGACTTCTGAACCTCTTTTTCTTTCAAAGTATATTTAAACCTAAGTCTTCTTCTCAACAACTTTCGAATTGAAAAACTAGCGGTTTTTACACATTTTCCTCAAAACCCGATTTCATCGGTATACACTTTTTGTGTATCCGTATACACTCCCACTTTTTCATTTGTAAACAGTCTCCTTAAGGGTATTCCTTTGTCACATGGATTTAGCGAAGCACTAGAAAATTTGCCAAACCAAGACAACAGAAAAACATATACAAATGAAAAATTTACTAACATTATTTTTAACAACACTCATAGGCTTTTCAGCCTTAGCTCAGTTTCCTGGAGGAAACAGACAAGACCCAAACAAAGGACACGTCTTCGGAAAAATCATTGACAATGAAGGAAAACCTGTGGAATTTGCCACCGTTATTATCATGAAAAGCGTGCTAGACAGCACCACACAGTCTCCCAAAGAAATAGTGGTGAAAGCTCAAACTTCTGAAATGAATGGAGATTTTGATTTCTCAGAACTACCAACTTTTTCAAAAATCAGTCTTAAAGTAAGTTCGGTAGGTTTTGCCACTACAGATTTCCCAATAGTATTTGACAAACCTGACATGTCGGGCATGAAACCTGGCCAAAAGCCAGACCCTGCCATGATAGCTAAAATGATGGCAGCCTTTGAAAAGGATTTAGGAAACTTAGTTTTAGAAAACGATACGCAAGTTTTAGATGCCGTAACGGTGACAGCTCAAAAAGCTTTACTAGAAATGGACATTGACAAAAAGATTTTCAATGTTGACAAGAACATTGTTACAGCGGGTGGTACTGCGGTAGATGTAATGAGAAACGTCCCTTCTCTACAGGTGGACATTGACGGAAATGTAAAACTGAGAAACGCTTCGCCAACCTTATTTATTGACGGAAGACCTACCACTTTAATGTTAAATCAAATTCCAGCAGATGCCATTGAAAAAGTAGAAGTCATCACCAATCCTTCTGCCAAATATGATGCCTCTGGAAGTATGGCGGGTATCTTGAATATTGTACTTAAAAAGAACAAAAAAAGTGGCTATAACGGTATGTTTAACATTGGAGCTGACAGATACGGTGGAAGCAATGTAATGGGGAATTTCAACGTGAGACAGGGCAAGGTTAACTTATCTGTAATGGGTATGGGCATGCGAATAAACAATAATGTAGATGGCTATAGCGAGCGTAACAGTGTTATAGAAGGCATTTCGGCTAATACATATCAAGATATTGAAAGCGAGACTACAGGATTACTAGGTTTTGGAAGAATAGGCTTAGACTACTATATATCTAACAGAACTTCGGTTTCATTAGGTGGAGTCATAGGTGGCGGGAAGTTTAGCCCAGAAGAAAACATTTTAATCACAAACACCGTAGGAAATAATACAACCTTAAGCAACAGACTATCAAACTCTACCAGACAGTTTCAGCCAACAGGTTTGCAGTTAGGTTTCAGACATAGTTTCCCTACAGCAGGCGAAGAACTGACCATGGACTTTAACTATTTCGGTGGAACAAACGAAAATAATGGTACATACACCACCAATTACTTGGGCGAGGCTAATCAAATTACCGGTGTTCAAATTCAGAAGAACTTAGGAAATGGAAATAATGGTTTCATGACTTTTCAAACGGATTATGTAAAACCACTTAAGAACAATGGCAATATAGAGCTAGGCGTTAGAGCTCAAATAAACACACTAGAGAACGTCAATGACAATACGCTTAAAGCCATTGGTTCTGATGTCTTTTTACCAATAGCATCGGCTTCTACAAATTATGAAAGCACTAATAATGTGTATGCAGCTTATGTTTCGCTTAGCGGAAAAGTAGGAACAGCGTTTTCTTATAAAGCTGGTGTAAGAGCAGAAAGCTCTTCTTATAAAGGAGACTTGTTAAACACGGGTGAAAAATTCAGCAATGATTATCCTGTTAGCTTATTCCCGTCTCTATTTTTAAGCAAAGACCTTAGCCCTACAGACCAACTACAATTTAGCGTAACCAGAAGAGTAAACAGACCAAACTTCTTCCAGATTATCCCTTTCATTGATTACAGCGATAGCTTGAACATCACACAAGGAAATGCAGACTTAGTTCCTGAATTTACTACCTCTACAGAGCTGTCTTACAGTAAGTCAAAAGGTACGGGTACTTTTCTTACCTCCATTTACTATAAGCACACCAACAATTTAATTACGAGATATCTAAGCCAAGAAATAAACCCAATTAGTGGCAACCTTGATTTGATTAATACTTATGTGAATGCAAACTCTAGCGAAAACTATGGTGCAGAGATAACTTATACCAATAAGATTCAAAAATGGTGGGATTTCACAGCGAATGTAAACTTCTATAACTCTAGAATCAATACGGAGAATATTGAGAACAATTCTTCTCAGGATGCTTTATGGACTACTTTCGGTAAGATTAACAACAACTTTAGTTTGAAAAACAAATGGGTGATTCAGCTATCTGGCGACTATCAAGGAAAAACTAATCTTCCAGTTTCTCAGGGTCAAAGCTTTGGACCTCCTAGTACTGCTCAAAGTTCATCTCAAGGGTATATCGAACCATTTTATGGTGTAGATGTTGCCATCAAAAAGAGCTTTATGAAAAACGATGTGGCTTCTTTAACACTATCTGCCAATGACATTTTCCGTACCAGAGGAAACACGCAAGTATCAAGTGGTGATGGTTTTTCGCAGACTTATTATAGACTGAGTAATCCGCAGCAAATCAAATTGAACTTCTCTTTCAGATTTGGTCAAATGGATGCTAGTATGTTTAAGAAAAAAGGAAACGCATCTTCTATGGAAGGAATGCAAATGCAGTAAACATATTCTGTTGTCGTATATGTTTACATAAAATAAGCCATCTCAGTTTTACTGGGATGGCTTTTGCTTTGAGCCTTTAAGCTTCAATAATATCAACCAGCCTTCTGCATCATACTAAATACAGGCAGGTTTTCCATGATATTGGTTTTTCTATGCTGCAAACCCCAAGTTACCATAGCTTCTAAAACGGTATTTAACTCCCTACCAGAATCTGTCAAGGCATACTCCACCGTTACAGGCGTGGTATTATAAACGCTTCTGCTTATCACGCCATTAGCCTCCAAATCTTTCAATTCTTGAGAAAGCATTCTTGGGCTTATCTTTTCCAGTTCCCTTTCTATTTCCTTAAACCGCTTTTTACCGAAAAACAGCGTTCCTATAATCGGCATTTTCCACTTTCCTTGAAAAACATTCAGCGTGTCTCTCACGGCCAAAACATAGGAAACAGGGCATTTCTTTACATTTTCAAAATCTCTTACACTCTTCAAATTACTCATAATCAAATAACTATACTTTAGTATATCGGTATACAAAAGTATACTGCTATATTTTATATAGCAAAGGTAGGCTACTTTTGAATCATCAAACAAATAAAACAACAACAATTATGATATTAGTAACAGGAGCAACCGGTGTATTAGGAAACGGAGTTATTGAAAACCTTTTAAAAACTACGCCAGCCAATGAAATAGCCGCATTAGTAAGAGATGAATCAAAAGCTACAGACCTTAAAGCAAAAGGTCTAAACATAAGAGTAGGTTCTTATCAAGATAAAGACGCTTTGGCCTCAGCCATGAAAGGAATTGACAAAGTTTTACTTATTTCTTCTAGTGACTTTAATGATAGAATTGGGCAACATAAAAACGTGATTGACGCGGCAAAGAACGCTGACGTAAAACATATTTTTTATACCAGTGTAAGTATTGAAGATATGGATAACTCACCTATCAAACCACTTTTAGGTGACCATTTTGAAACCGAAGACTACATCAAAGCAAGTGGCCTTACTTATACCTTTTTGAGAAACAACCTATACCAAGAAGTAGTACCAATGTTCGTAGGCGAAAACGTTCTTGAAACTGGAATATTCTTCCCAAGCGGTGAAGGGAAAGTAGCCTTTGCATCGCGAGCGGATTTGGCAGAAGCCACAGCTATCATAATAGCAGGCAAGGGGCACGAAAACAAAGCCTATCCCCTTACAGGAAGTAAAGCCTACTCTTTTTCTGAAATAGCTCAAGAGCTTTCAAAAATCTCTGGAAAAGAAGTTGCTTTCACCAGCCCAGAGCCAGCAGTATTCGCAGAAACACTTAAAGGTTTTGGTTTACCAGAACAAATCATCCAAATGTCTTTATTCTTTGGGGCTGGTATTAAAAACAAAGACTTTGAAACAACTTCAAACCACCTTGAAAATTTCATAGGTAGAGAACCCAAAAAGTTAACCGACTTTTTGAGAGAGGTTTATGGTAAATAAAATCATACATACACTAGTTTAAACTCAACAAAAGAGGTTTTAATCAATAATTAAAGCCTCTTTCCTTTTATAGAATTGCTAAATCAGATCTTGTTTTAACCAAGAATTTGAGGTTTATTGAAGCCATAAATAACCTATGAAATTCAGAGTGTACCTATGAGAAAACTTATCACTATCATTTTTTGTCTGTCGCTAAGCAGTTGCTTCGCACAATCGGAAAGCCAAAAGGAAGATTGGCAACAACTTTTTAACGGAAAAGACCTATCAAACTGGGATATCAAAATCCGTAACCATCCTTTAAACGATAATTATAACGAAACCTTTCAGGTCAAAAACCGTAACATAGTGGTGAACTATGACGCTTATGACGACTTCAAAAAGCAGTATGGTCACCTATTTTACAAAGGTGACTTTAGCTATTATAAAATAGCCACGGAATATAGATTTATAGGCGAGCAAGCTCCAAAAGGAGAAGGCTGGGCTTTTAGAAACAGTGGCATCATGATTCATGGTCAGCCTGCTGAAACCATGGGATTAAATCAAGATTTCCCAATTTCCATTGAAGTACAGTTATTAGGAGGCTATGATGATGCCAAACCAAGAACCAACTGTAACTTATGCACCCCAGGAACTACGGTTTGGTATGAAGGCAAATTTGATGAGAGACACTGTATAAGTTCAAATATTCAGGCAGCTCCATTAAACCAATGGGTAAGGGCAGAAGTTGAAGTATTTGGAGATTCTTTGATTCGTCACTGGGTAGATGGTGAAATAGCTATGGAATACGCAAAACCTGCCTATGGAGGCGGCGTAGTAAGCGGATTTAATCCAGAAGACAAACCTGACGGAAACTCACTAAGCCATGGCTCTATTTCTTTACAAAGCGAAAGCCACCCTATAGAATTCAGAAAAGTGGAGCTATTGAACCTTAAAGGATGTATGAATCCTAAGGCTAAAAACTATAAAGATTATTACATCAAAAACGATGAAGCTTCTTGTACCTTCTAAACAGAAAGCTCATTTAGAAACAAATATTAAGGCTAGCCTATTTCTTTTAGGCTAGCTTTAAATTTAAAAGGGCTCATGCCCCCGTGTTTCTTAAAAACACGTGCAAAGTAAGAGTGGTTTATATAGCCCATTTCATCTGCCACTTCGGCTATGGTATTCTCGCCAAAAGTAAGCCGACGCTTACTTTCTAAAACCACTTTTTCTGAGATAAGCTGCGTCACGGTCTTATTCAAAACCTTTTTACATATTCTATTAAGATGCTTTAGTGTTATATTCATTTCAGAGGCATAAAAAGACGGTGACTTTTCTACTTTAAAGTTTTCTTCTAGCAGCAAATTAAACCTATTAAGCTTTTCAGAATACGTATACAAAGACTTAGTTTCTGACAAATGCATTCTAGAAAGTTCAATATGAATTGTATCTATAAGGTTAAGGATTTTATCTTGTTTTAAAGATTGTTCCCCAAGATTTTCCTTTACTAAAAGTTTAAAATAAACCTCTAAATCTGCCATCTCTTGTGACGACAGTTTTATCTCCGAAATGTGCGTAGCAGAATTATAAAAAACATAATCTTCAATTTTCTTATGCCCAAAGTAGAGGTTATAAATCTCCTGTGAATAAAAGACAATGTAGCCATCAATATCTGCAGAAAGCGTCCAGCTGTGAATTTGGCCAGGTTTCATGACAAAAAGGCTCCCAGGTTCTATATCATACGTATCCAGGTCAATTTTATGGATACCGCTACCCGATGTCAATAAAACCATCAAATAGAAATCATGACGATGCGACTTCTCAATAAAACTATTAGCGATAAGGTGTTCTTTAAAAGTGTTGACGTATAAATCATTTTGATACCTTGCCCTATCAAACTTCCGAATCTCATAAACTGGATACCCTTTCATAAATGTCCTAATTGTGTCGAAAGTGGCGATTTATTGAAGCTAAAAAACACTTTCAGACACTTATTTTTGTATAAAAATAAAACATACTATGTTCAAAAGCATTATTTCCGCACTAAATAACAATTGTCCTAATTGTGGTGTTGGAAAAATTTTCAATGTACGTAGCGTAGTCTTCAGTTTAGGTTTCTCAGACATGAGAACTAAATGTGAAAACTGTAATTCTAAATTTGAAAAAGAGCCAGGTTTCTTCATTGGAGCCATGTATGCCAGCTACGGTCTTATTATCGCTGAAATATTCATCACCTATTTCATTTCCAGTTTTTTCTTTGAAGAGTCACTTGACTTACGAATACTCGGAATCATAACAGTAGTTTTATTACTACTAAGCTTTTTCAATTACCGATTCTCCAGAATACTTTGGCTTTATGCTTTTGGGAAGTAAAACCTCAAAAGCAAAATATTGCATGTAAGCTCTTTAGGCACAAATTTGAGAAGAATTTAACATTTCGAATTCCTCTAAATCTACTTTATTTAGGCATTGAAAGATTCGGCAGAAGCTTTAGTACTTGTGTTATGGAAATAATTAAGAATGTTTCTGCAATTGCGTAAAAATGGGGAGTACTTCAGCAGTAGCCTTATGATATTTCAATATTTGTCATAAAAACATGCGTTATTTACATTAACTAGTTTCAGTAAGACTCCATTAGCCATAAAACAAAAAGTACTTATTCTTTTTTGGAGTATGTTGTTTCTCTCCGTCTCTAATTATGAATAAAATCTTCCCCTATTTACTGAGCCTTTGCTTATGCACTTCTGTATTGTTTGCACAAGAAACCAGCAAATACGACGAGCTAGTAACCAAAAGCAAATCCCTACTCTATGACAATCCTGAAGAGGCACTCAAGATTGCCAAAGAAGCTTTCCAAATTAGTAGTGATGAGAGAAAAGGACATGCTAATTTTCAAATAGCCAACGCTTTCGCCAATTTGACTAAGTTTGATTCGTCAAATTATTATCTAGATAGGGCCATTACCGAATGCAAAAAAACAGACAATCAAAGCCTTCTAAGCGGTTGTTTAATATATAAGGCGTCTAACCTAATTTACTTTGGAGAATATGAACCCTCACAGGCCCTTTTTAACGAAGCAAAAACCATTCTGATAGCCAGAAACGACACCAGTAAGCTTGTAGATTTATACCTGAGAATGAGTAATATATTTTTAAGTCAAGACAGGTTAGATGAGGCCACCCTTGAAGTAGAGAAATGTTATGAACTCAGTTCCCAAAGTGGCGATATAGAATACCAAACTTACGCCGCACTTCAACTTGCCATTATTCAAACCAAAATAGGTAATATTGAGCAAGGCTTAGAGATGAGTTTTAGAGCTTTAGAGCTCGCTAAGTCTGGGGGATTTAAACACACAGTTTACCAAGCATATAATAATATTGGCATACTTTATAAAAAAGATGGGCAGTATGAAAAATCCTTAAAAGCTTACTTAGAAGCTGAGCGATTAATGAAAGAGATAAATTTCAAAAGAGGTTTAATGGGCATTTATACTAATAAAGGCTCACTTCTTAACTTAATGGAACGATATAGCGACGCAGAAGAAGAATTCAGAAAGGCTCTAGAAGTTGAAAAGGAGGCTGGGGTAATACCTATGAATAGAGCAGATATACTCGTTAATCAGGCCGACACCTATAGGCACCTAGGTAAAAACACTTTAGCCAGAAAAAATATAGACGAAGGTTTAAAACTGGCAATAGAGTTAGAATCTTTAGATCTACAAATATATGCTTACGAAATAGCCAAGGACATAGAATTAGCCACCGGGAATCCACTTGCCGCTGTGGAGAAAATGGAAGTATTGCAGAGCCTCAAAGACAGTCTTTTCAATACCGAGAAGACAAGTCAGATAAATGAGTTTCAAAGTAAATACGAAGCAGTGGTTAAAGATGCAGAGATAAATGAGTTGAACAAAAAAGCAGAAATTCAGCAACTTAAAAATCGAGGCTTATGGGCAGGACTCATAATGTTAGCTCTCACAGCGGCTTTCGTTATTTATTCTATTATAAGTAAACGAAAAAAGGAAAGAGAACTAGTAGCTAAAGAAAATGCCTTAGAATTAGAAAAGCGTCGAAACACTGAAATCGAACTAGAATCTAAGAAAAAAGAGCTCACCACCAAAGTGCTACAACTGGCCAGTAAAAACGAGTTTCTGTCAAACTTAGAAAACGAAATAGATGTCCTCAAAACCAATATGGATAGCTCTGTAAGCAAAACCTCTGGTCGTATTTCAAGAATGATTAAAAGAGACATAGATAATGATAAACAATGGCTGCAGTTTAGCTCGGAGTTTAGCAGTATTCATGGTGGTTTTTTATCTGCCTTGGCAGCCAAACACGGTAAGTTTTCTAAATCTGAAGTTCGTTTAGTTTCACTTTTAAAAATGAACTTAAGCACAAAAGAAATAGCAGATATTTTAGGCATTTCAAACGAAGGCGTCAGAAAAGCACGCTACAGATTACGGAAGAAAATTGACATTGAAGACAACGAGGTACAAAGCTATTTGTTGAATTTTTCATAGCGTGGTGAAAGCAAAAAGAGGTAAAATAAATCGTCACTTTCTACAATTACTTGTTTTAGGCGAGACGACATATGTTAAATAAAACAGGTTTCTGCCTAGCCTATTAACGACTATATATCATGGCTTTTCTAAAGCCGATGCATACTTAATATCGCTCTTAAAAGGAATCTATAAGGCCGCGAGTCACAGAATTACTTGTTGATTCTTTCTTAAAACCACTTGTCCTTAGTTTATTTACCCTCTCTTAAAACCCCTTTAGGCTATCTAAGAGCACTTTATTTGCTTATTTTCATTTTGTCCGCATTTTGTCCCAGCTCAAATTCTTTAAGCCTTCACTGTCTTTCTACTTTCGGCTATTGAAGCCAAAGGGAATCCTATAAAAATATACATCCGATGGAATCAATTATTTCAATAACGGACCAACAGTGATTGGCCTAAGTGGAAAAATTGATCATGAAAGAAATGGGGTATAGCATTTTCAAATAACCGTTTGGCAGACTTGCTCTCTTTTAGAAGAGTCGTATTCACTTTTTGAAAATAAAGACCATGAAAAAACTTTTTATCCTCCTATCCGCAGTGCTTTTTACAGCTACTGCATTTGCTCAAGACGTAGACATTCAATCTAGTAATGCTAACACTACTACCGTAAGAGTAAGGTATACCACTGCCGGAACTCACTCTTTAGATGTAGGACTTGGTGTAACCTCCGCCAATGTATCTATGTGGGGAGGCGGTGGCGGCGGTGCTTCTAGTGGTGCAAGAGTACTCTATGATGAAGCTTCAGTTCTATTGCATTCAGGCGGTGGTGGCGGTGGTAGCAATTGGGCTGGTGGTGATGTTATTCTTAATTCAGGTAGCTCATATCCTTTTACCGTAGGAAGCGGTGGACTTGGTGGCCTTGGAGGTGGAATAGGTTCTAGTCCTAATCCTGGTAGTAATGGAACGGCTTCTAATTTTAGTAATCTGGTAATTTCTCCTGGTGGATATGGTGCGGTCATATCAAATTTAACTAACGAGGGTAACGATGGTGGAAACCCTGGAGATGCCCCAACTCCGCTTAACAGTTACGAGTCAGCTGCTAAGGGTTCTCCTGATTATTCTGTATTTGGAGGTAATGGAGGCAAAGCAGGCAGTGGTAGGTACGGAGAGTCTGGTTATAATATTTTTGGCAGCATTGGAATGTACCACGGTGGTTGGGGTATAACCACAGGAGGTAGTAATGGAGGCAAGTTTATTTCGGCTGGTACAAACCCTGGTTATGGAGGCGGAGGTGGAGCCTGGGCTGGAAATGATATTGTTTATGAGCTTATACAAAACGTTATTGGAGAATTAACAGGTGGTGATGAACTTGGAATAATCATAGATGAGTTTTGGGGTTCTAGCATAACACAAGCCACCACTATTCAAACCTCAAATGGTCCTGGTGGAAATGGTGCAGACGGAATGGTAGATTTTTATGTCACTTATTCCACCTATAAACTATCTAGCATTAATGTAGATGTTGCTTGTGGAGCTAATAATACTTCAGCACCAAGAACGGTAAGACTATCTTCAAATACTATGGAGAATGGCACTTACGGTCTTATGTACACTATAACAGACCAAAATGGGGGCGGCATTCAAACCCTTTCTACAAGTACTGTTTTTACCAACGGAGAAAGCAGTTTTCAAACACCTTCCCTTGATTTAAGCGGCTCTTATAAAGTTACGGTAACTCAAATAAATTCTGGTAATTCTTGCTTAAACGAGCTTTCCGAAAATAATACAGCATTAATTCAAACGGCTCATTCAGGGAATGATTGGACCAACAGGCCTCTGTTCCCCGGCAATGGTCGTGAAGATGCTGTTTCTTTTATCATCAATAATAAAGCATACGTAGGTACAGGTTTTGATGGCACTTCATATTACAACGATTTTTGGGAATTGGATTTAACTACCAATGTATGGACTCAAAAATCCCCATTTCCTGGAACAGCAAGAAGTATGGCTGTTGCTTTCACCATCGGAAATAAAGGATATGTAAGCACAGGAGCGAATAGCTCAGGACGTTTTAAGGATACTTATGAATACGACCCTATTACCGATTCATGGTTACAAAGGGAAGACTTCCCTGGCACTCCTCGCTCGGGTGCGGCAGCTTTTACCATTGATAATTATGGTTTTGTGGGTACAGGTTTTGACGGTTCCTTTAAAAAGGATTTTTACCGATATGATCCAAGTACCAATAGCTGGACCGTAAAAGCAACGTTTCCAGGTCAAGCAAGGCATGAAGCTGTTGGTTTTTCTTATCTTCAAAGAGGGTTTATTGGTTCAGGGTCAGGGACTTCTTATCTAAAGGATTTTTACTACTATGATTCAAATAACAATCAGTGGAGGCCATTAGTGAATTCATGGACACCAGAACTAACAGGAGCTGCAGCTTTTGTCATTGGTAGCAAAGCATATTTAGCAGGAGGGAGAAACAATAGTACCATTCAAAACAAATTATATGAATTAGATTTATCAAGTGTAACTGAAGCTTCAAGTCCCGACTGGATAGAAAAAGCTACGCTGCCCATACCATTAAAAGGGGCTGTTGGGTTTAGTGATGGCTTAAGAGGTTATACAGGTGTTGGTATTTCCAACTCATCTTATTCCCAAGGTTTACAAGAATACTACCCATCTTCGCATTTCATTCAAATGGGAACACTCCCTAAAAGCCTTTGTGCTGGAGCCACATTTGATGTTCCATTTACAGTGGGCTGCAACAGCTTTGGTGCTGGAAATACCTTTAATGTGGTAATAAGTGATCGTTTAGGAAATTTTGCCAATGGTTCTATCATTGGAACAAGAACAGGAGGAAACACAGAGCCTATCACAGTAACCATACCAAGTACTATTTCAGCGGGCTCAAACTATAGCATACGAATAGAAGCAAGTAGCCCTAGTGTGTTTAGTAGTGATAATGGAGGAGGAATAGTCATAAATCCACTGCCAGAGCCAACTCAAATGCATGTAAATGCTAGCGGATTCATTTCTTGTAGCGGTGGGCAGATTAATTTGACAGCAATCAATAGTCTTGGAAACGTCACTGTAGACACTTCCCTTGTGTTGGATGAAAACTTCAATAATGGTATAGGAAATTGGACACAAACCAACAACAGCTACGCTAGAAGCACCACTTACACTACAGGTAATAACAGCACGGCTTCCTATGCTCCAATCACAACTGGAGAAACTGATTCTGTGAAATTTGCGGTAAGACCAAGTGGTTATAGTTTTACCAATGTGAATTCAGTATTAATAGGAGGCCAGTTCAGTGGCTATGAATTAAACACAAAAGTGATTACTACAGCAGATAATTCTTCTTTTTTGCTTAGCAAATCTAACTATCCTTACCTCTCCTATATACCTTACGGTTCATACTTTGACCCTAACAATCCTGCCAATAGCGATGCAGATGTGATTTGGTGGGATAAATCTATATACGGCGATATTATTCTGCAAAGCCCTGTATTTAGTTTGGTGGGTTATGATGCAGCAGAATTGAGTTTTCAAGAAAGAATTTCTGAAACACAACGCGACCTTGAGGTCTCTGTTGATGGTGTTAATTGGGTCGTTTTAAATGCTGGTCCATTTACGCTGGGTGAAGATACAGATGTGTGGGTTGACAGAAAATACGATTTGACGCCATTTAGCCAATCTCCAAATGTGTTGATTAGGTTTAAAACAATTTATGAAAGGAACGAACTTCCTTTTGTAGCCATTGATAATTTTAAAATTGAAGGTTATAAAAATAACCAAAACTACGCCTGGACTTCCAGTCCTGCAGGTTTTACTTCTGACCTTCAAAATCCAGTAGTGAATCCTACGGTAGATACCAAGTATTTCTGCACCACATCAAATAGTTATGGTTGTAAAAGTATCAGCTCCATTGGAATAGATTCTGTATCCGTAAATGTGAAGCAACCTTCAGATAGCACGATTGACGTAGCTATATGTCCGAGTGAATTACCGTTTGTGTGGAATGGTCTTAGTTTAGATTCTGCTGGTACGAGCAGTGTGCTGCTAACTAACGTTGCTGGATGCGATAGTATCGTTACTTTAAATTTATCGCTAAAACAGGAACCAACAAATAATCCTATAGCAAATACCCCAAGTGTTTGTAATACGTCATTGCCTATAAGTTTATATGTAACCTATCCTTTAACGCAATCAACAAATACCTACCAGTGGAGTTCTACGCCAGTAGTGGACCTTAATGGCCCGTTGCATAGTCTTAACCCCACGGGTGTCTTAATTACTGAAACTACTAACTTTCAATTAACTGCTAATGATGCAGTTACGGGCTGTTCAAATACCAAAGAATTTACTGTTACAGTCAACAATTCCGGAGTTCCATTTGATTTAGGAACCATTCCGGTTACCATTTGTTCCAGCGAATTGCCATACACTTCCTATGGAATGACGTTTAATGGAACGGGTACACAAACGAACACTTTTACCGCTGAATTTGGTGGTTGTGACACCACAGTAACAGTTGCATTGACCGTAAGGGACGCAAGCTTTTCTAACATAAAAAAAACCATTTGCGAAAGCGAACTACCTTTTACCTGGAATGACTTAGTATTTAATAGTGCTGGAAGCCAAACGGCAAGTTTTACGAATTCGTTGGGTTGTGACAGCACCGTAACATTAAATTTATCAGTAAGAACTGGTCTAAACTTTTCAGGTTATACAAGTATTCAAAAAACACCGGTAAGTTGTTTTGGGGGGAATGATGGAAGTGCACAAATAAACATTACCGACGCCCCTTCACCTGACCCATTTAGCTTTAAATGGGAACAAGATGGCTCTGTTTCAAATACAGACCAGGGTTCAACACTTTCAGGACTTATTGCAGGAAATTATACCTGTACCATCACAGATATAAGCAGTTGTAAAACCATAGTAGAAGTTGTTATTACAGAACCTGATAGGTTGAGAACAGGTTTAAGTATTTTAGAGGCTAAACCTTATTTAAGTGGCACTAAAAAACGAGCAAATGTTGATGGTGGAACATTTCCGTATCAATTTGAATGGTCGCCTTCTGGTGGAAATTCAGCAGAAAGCGATTTGTTATGCGTAGGTAATTATTCGTTTTTAGTAACAGACGCCAATGGTTGTACTGCTTCTATAAACGATATTAATGTCATTCAAAACCCAGCTTTAGAATCAGTGACGGTTCATCGTATTTGTAATACAGATTTCCCTTACACTTGGAATAATTTAACAATAGAAAAAACTGGTACCTACTCCGTTAGCCTCACATCAGCCACTGGCTGTGACAGTATTGCCGTTTTGAATTTGTTACCAAGCGAACCGAACATTTCGGAATTATCAGTGCACCAAACTATTTGCGAAGGAAGTTCAATTGATTTGTTTTCAGAAACAACTTTAAATGACAGTACCGTCATTTGGGCGGAAAACTTTAATGCTGCATCAAACGATTGGCAAACTTTCTTTTATAGTTCAGTAGGTAATATAGCCGCTTCCAGATGGAGTTTGCTGAATTATGGGTACTGTCACCCATTCTATATAGGTAGTAATGACGGGTCACAGTTTTACAATACCAGCAGCTTTTATCAAAATGGAAGTGTAACCACTCAACCGGGTGAAATCACAAACACACAATTAGAATCTCCATCATTCAGTACAGTAGGAATTTCAAATCCTCATATTCGATTCGAGCATTTTCTGTTCTCAGGTTATGAAAAAGATTCAATTAGTATGCAGGTTACAGATGACAATGGCTCAAGCTGGACAACCGTTTACAATGAGAATCCAACAATTAATATTGGAGATTGTCGAAAATTTGCCACAGAACTTGTATCTCTGGAAGATTATGTAAATGAACCCAATCTTAAAATAAGGTTTATTTATTATGCCGTGAATGGAAATAGCTGGTCCATAGATAATGTAAGTCTTATATCTTTTGAACCTATTACCTACGCATGGTCATCAATACCATCTGGATTTATTTCAAATTCTGAAAGTCCTGGACTTGTTTCTCCTACAGTTTCTACCACCTATAATTTAACAGCAACCAATACAACTACCGCCTGTACCAATAGTCAAAATGTAAACATTACAGTAAGGCCTATAATCAATACAGTTGTCTCTGACAGCATTTGTACTGGTGAGACTTATGTATTTGAGGGAGATACACTGACCGCAACAGGAACCTATACCAAGTCCTTATCTAGTATTGCAGGCTGTGATAGTAACGTTACTTTAAATTTAAAAGTAAGAATGCTTACTAAAATTGATTCACTCGCATTTACCACAACAAATGTTACTTGCTATGGTGGTAATAATGGAACAGCTAGTGTGCAAGTATATGGCGGTACGGCACCATTCACTTATAATTGGCATGCAAGTGGAGGTACTATGTCATACGCTCCGAGTCCTATGCCGCAGGGGCAATATACGCTTACCGTCAAAGATGTAAATCAGTGTGCAGCTACAGCAACAGTTGCCATTTTTGAACCAGATACGGTTTTAGTTTCCATGCACCTTAATTTTTCTCAGAATAATGCGACTGCAGATGTAATTGCCAGTCCATCTGGAGGCACCGCTCCCTATTCGTATGCTTGGCTTCCTAATGTATCTGCTTCTGATACGGCAAAAAACCTTCAGCCTGGCATTTACAGTGCTATAGTTACTGATGCTAATGGCTGTATTTCTGAAAACAGTATTTTGGTACCTGATATATCAGTAGAACCTTCTACTACCTTTATAAGAATGTGTACAAGCTCATTACCCTATTCATGGAATGGCTTAGTTTTTACTGAAACTGGAGCCAAAACAGCTGAACTTACAGCGGCTAATGGAAGTGATAGTTTGGCAACCTTAGTTTTAGATGTATTTGCTCTTAAAGACTATGTAGAAGTTGGCGTATTACAGCAAATAAATTGCTCAGGCAATCAAAATGGTAGTGCGTTTGTAAGTGCCTTTGGAGGCCAAAGCCCCTACATATTTTCTTGGTCAGAAAACGTAGGTAATAATCGCGACCTTCAAATAGTAAATAACCTTGCTCCTGATAATTATATTTGTACCATAACAGATGCCAATAGCTGTGTGGCGGTATCTGACACTGTCACCATTACTCAACCTACCCCTTTAACGGCACAGGTAGTTCCTGGAAGTTTACAGAATTGTGGGCTTACTTATATAACTGCATCTGGCGGAATTAAACCCTACAGTTATTTTTGGGGAGATGAAAGTGGAGGAACTGATTCAATAGCACCTCAAGGTGTACCTGATTATGTTAGTTTAGCTCCATTTGTAACTGACGCCAAAAGCTGCACCTATCAAATAGGTTCAACAAGTATCACATACCCTCTTCCATTAAATTCTACTACCGATTCTACGATATGTTCTGGAGCACTTCCGTTGAAATGGAATGGGCTCACTTTCACAAGTGCAGGAAGCAAAACTGCTTCTTTAAATTCCTATTTTGGATGTGACAGTTCTGCCACTTTAAATCTTTCAATAGCCGATACCATCAGAACATTGGTAGACAAAACTGTTTGTGAAAATAATTTACCTTACGTTTGGAATGGGTTTACCTTTACAGAGGCTGGCAGTAAAACCTTATACTTACAAAACGGGGCCGGATGCGATAGTAACGTTGTCCTTAGACTTTCTGTTAATCCTAGCCAACTAGGGAGTGTAGTGGCTACTGCATCAAACACTAGTATTTGTCAAGGTGAATCAGTCGACTTATATGCTTCAGCATTTCAGGACCCTCCCTCTACTATATTAACGGAAAACTTTAATTCAGCTACTAATAATTGGACTCAGATTAACCTAAGTACAGGTACCGACCCTGCTTCTACGGCATGGTCGCTCAAACCATCTGGACATAGCGAATACAGTAAAACCTTTTCAAGTGGGGATAATAGTCAATTTTACTTTTCTTCCTCTAATTCCAATAGTGGCAGTGGTGATACAACAAAGTCTATTCTCCAATCTCCCGCTTTTAGTACAGTAGGATACAGTGCTGCTACATTGTCTTTCATATATGACTTTTACAATTTTAATAATGGAAACTTAAGAGTTTTGATATCGAGTGATAGCTTAAATTGGACTTCTGTGTTTACAAGAAGTTCATCTGCTAATAGTAATTATTCTACAACAACCCCTACCATTATAAATATAGGAAATGCCTTCCTAAATAAGCCCATCGTCTATGTAAGATATCAACTTTATGGGACCCATTATCAAGGAGTAGCGGTGGAAGCTTTTATTGATAATGTAAGCATTACAGGTACTCCTATAGCCACTACATACAGCTGGCTGTCTGATGTAGGTTCTTTTAATTCAACATCAAGGAACCCTACAGGAGTTTCGCCAGCACAAACTACCGTATATACCGTTACGGCATCTACAGGAGCAGGTTGTGAGTTTACAGACACCGTAAATCTCACTGTGAAAGAAAAGACAAGTTCTATAACTACAGCCAGCATATGTTCGGGAAGCTCTTACGAATTCAATGGAACGACTTATACTTCAACAGGTGATTACGAAGCTATTCTTACCAATAGCGTGGGTTGTGACAGCACTGCGGTTCTACAATTAACGGTAACACCATCAGTGGTACCTACATTGGAGTCGTTTACTGCCTCTGCTACTCTTTTTAGTCCTGGTACAGCAGTTACATTCACTGCGGTTCCTAACGTACTAGTAAATTCACCTTATTATACTTGGTATAAAAATGACATTCAAATTAGCCAATCAGCCAATAATGAATTGGTTCTTTCTGACCTAATTACAGACGACGCTATTAAGGTGGCTATCTCTAGTACGGCTGCTTCATCGTTTTGTCAGCAGGGCTCCAGCATGAGTACGCCAATCATAGTACTTGTTTGTGATTCTTCCAGTTCAACAAAAAATGCTGTCATATACAACGGTGAATCTTATGTATTCAATGGCATCACTTATACCACCGCAGGTAATTATTCTTATACCACAACCAATGCTGCAGGCTGTGATAGCATTGCCTATTTAAACCTATTGGTCAATCCAACAAACCTGCCATCTGTAAGTATTTCCACGCCATCGACGTATATAAAATCTGGAACTGCGGTTACATTTACCGCACTACCTGAAAATGGATTAACGGCACCTACCTATCTGTGGAAGAAGAATGGAATTGATGTTGGCACCAATAGTACAACTTATGTTGATTCTAACATTTCGAATGAAGACACCATAAAAGTGAGTATGGTGGTAAATGCACTTCATTCTACGGATACGGTAACAAGTAATCTCATAGTCATGTCAATTTATGAATGTACAAATTACCTAAAGCGTGATCTTACTCTGACCTTTGCAAATTCAGCAACCACTGCTGCTTATGGAAATCCTTATGTATATAGTGGTGGAAAAAATGGGACAGCTTCCTGGTCGAGATCAGTCTGGGCTAATAATCGATTTTATGACCAAGAAGTCTATTGGGATGGAACCAAATGGTACTTTACACAAAAACAGCGGACATATCCTGGTGTCAATGTGTTGTATTCAAATAGTACAGGGTCCATAAATTTTATACCTAGTGATGGTTGGGTGGGGACTACGGGCGGTGGTCTAACCATCACAAATGGCTCAGGTGCTTGTGGTTTAGTGACTACAAGTACGAGCTCAGTAGACAGTACAATATGCAGTACTGATTTACCCTTAACCTGGAATGGTTTAACCTTTAATGCCGCAGGGTCTCAAACCGCCACTTTAGTAAATGCTATTGGCTGCGATAGCCTAGCCACATTAAACTTAACATTGGAAGCAGAAAATACCATCACTTTTTCATCTGCTACTGGCACTAATGCACAAAGCCTGTGTATTAATACAGCAATAATCGATATAACTTACACGACCACTCTTGCCACAGGTGCCACCGTGACTGGCTTACCAGCAGGAGTAAGCGGTACTTGGGCAAATAATGAAATTACTATTAGCGGTACACCAAGTGAAGCTGGCGTGTTTACCTACAGCATAGCCCTAACGGGTGGCTGTGGTCCTAATATTACAGTTGGTACCCTAAGTGTTGGCACATCCGCTAAGCCACTATCGGTTTTGCTTACAGCCCCAATCTCGACTAACGACGGCGTAACCCAGGCAATAAGTAATATTACTGGTACAAATAAAATTCTCCAACCCAACGGAAAAGCCGAGTACCAAGCAGGAAATGCTATTATGTTAAACCCTGGCTTTGAAGTGGAGAATGGTGCTGTTTTTAAGGCCGAGATTAAGAACATATGTGTAAACTAGTCGAGTGCGAGCTCTCTATTCACATTCGAAAGAAAAAGTAAATTAGGTTAGAAGCATTAGAGCACGGACCAAGAGTAAAGCTTGGTCCGTGATTTTTTTTGACAATAGAAGGGACCAATACTTCAGCCGAATCTTTCAAGCGAGATATACCACAGTACCTAGCTAAAAGCATTTAGATCCAGATTTAGAGCTGTCAGGAGTATTGATTTCTTCCTTTTTAGGCTATGTCAAATTTATGCTTAACAAACTCATCTCCCAGATTTTGTTCTTGACCCATTTTGTGCTTGACCCCAGGTTTTGTTCTTGACCCACCTTTTGAGCCACAATCAAATACCATATAACAAAAAAAGCCCACCTTTCGGTGAGCTTTTGTGACCTCGCCAGGATTCAAACCTGGAACCTCTTGAGCCGTAATCAAGTACTCTATTCAGTTGAGCTACGAAGCCATTCCTTAAATAAACGAAAATACTTTCCTTTATTTCGGACTGCAAAAGTAAGAGTATTTCTATTTTAACGCAAACACTTTCTCAATTTTTTAACTCATCTAAAAGGTCAGGATTAATCGTTTTATAATGCTGCCTTAATTTTAAGATGATTGAGAGTGCCACAGCTACCTCAGCAGCAGCCACTATCATGATAAATAAGCTGAACAATTGTCCTTCAAAAGGGTCTGAAGCATTTCTAGCTAATGCCACAAAATTAATATTGACAGCGTTTAGCATAAGCTCTACCCCCATTAGCATCATAATAAGATTCTTTTTGGTTATTAAAACCGCAAAGCCTAAAGCAAACAAAATGGCAGAAACGTATAAAAAATAGGTACTAGCAATCATGACTTCTCTCTTTTAGCAATGTAAGATGCTCCTATTAAAACCACCAATAATAAAACTCCAATCATCTCCAATAAGGCAACATGACTAGTCATAAGGTGCATTCCCAAAGCATTTATATGATTAACAGCTCCATAGCCTTCTGCATCATTAGCCATTTTTAAATTAAAAATCATCAAACCCAATCCTCCAGAAATCACAAAAGCAATTAGTAAGGATAAAAGATTATTGACATTTATTACTTCAAGGGCATCTCCTTTATTTTTTCCGTTAGCAGAAAGCATTATTCCAAAAAGAATAAGTATCAAAACGCCACCCACATAAATCATTATTTGTGAAACAGCTATAAATTCGGCATTTGCCAATAAAAACAAACCTGCCACACCTAAAAGTGATGTCAATAAGCCATAGGCTCCGTAAAGGATGTTTTTAGTGAAAAATAAGTAAGCTGCTCCACCAATAGTTATCAAAGCAAAAATGCCGAAAACTATCTGAGCTAATAAATCGGCCTCTAATATTTCCTGAAATAGCTCCATCTAATCTTTTTTAGGTTTCATGCTAGGCTTAAATGGCATTTTAGCCGCAGGTTTCTTTTCAGCAGACTCCTCACTCTTTGGTTTCTGTGTTGGTTTGAAAGCGGGTTTCGCCGTAGGAGTAAACTTTGGCGTAGCTTTTACTTCTGCCTTATTATCTACCTCCTCCGTCTTTGGTTTCTGTGTCGGTTTGAACGCTGGCTTTGCTGTCGGGGTAAACTTTGGCGTAGCTTTTACTTCCGCTTTATTATCTACCTCACCACTCTTTGGCTTCTGTGTCGGTTTGAAAGCTGGTTTTGCTGTAGGTGTAAACTTTGGCGTAGCTTTTACTTCTGCTTTATTATCTACCTCCTCACTCTTTGGTTTCTGTGTCGGTTTGAACGCTGGCTTAGCTGTCGGGGTAAATTTTGGCGTAGCTTTTACTTCTGCTTTATTATCTACCTCCTCACTCTTTGGTTTCTGAGTTGGTTTGAAAGCGGGTTTCGCCGTAGGAGTAAACTTTGGTTTAGCCTTTACTTCCGCTTTATTATCTACCTCTTCAGTCTTTGGCTTTTGACTTGGTTTGAAAGCTGGCTTAGCACTTGGGGTAAACTTTGGACTCGCTGGCTTAGCCGATGGCTTAAATACTGGCTTTGGTTTATCTGCTGCTTCATCTGAAGGTTTCATTCCTGGCTTAAAGGCAGGCTTTCCAGCAGAAGGTTTAAATACTGGTTTTCCATCTCCAGCAGGTTTAGCACTTGGCTTAAATACAGGACTTCCTGATGGTTTTGCTTTTTGTGAAGGGCTAAACACCGGCCTTCCAGCTGGCTTATCTGATGTTTCAGTTTTGGCAGCTATCTTTTGTTTTTCCGCTTTTAAAGCTTCTTTCTCTGCCACAAATTGATCATACAGGTCTCTTTTCTCTTGTGCCTCTTCCTCTGAAAGGTTAGCAAAAGCAAAATTAAGATCGGTTACATCTACCACAGAATAGTCGTATTCGCTATTCATGGTTAAACATTCCGTAGGGCACACGGTAGTACATAAGCCACAGAAACAGCATTTAGCCATGTCTATGTCAAATTTAGCCGCATGAAGACGCACAGGGGAGCCATCAGAAGTATTTCTGATGAGTTCTGGAGACTTAATAGCCTCTATGTCAATACAGTCTACTGGACAAATTTTCGCACATTTGTCGCAAACGATGCAATCATCGATTTCACAATCCAACTGATTCCTACCATGATCTGGAATATCTATTGTTTGATGAGGATATTGAATTGTGACATGACCTTTATCTAATTCAAAAAAGTCTGGATCTGATATCTGCTTTTCAGCTCGTGAAAAACGTGCGTCAGCCAAATGTTTTAGCGTAAGACTCATGCCCTTGGCAGTAGTCTTTAAACCTTTCTTGATGTTTCCGAAATAGGACATATCACAAAGATAGGACAAAGATAATTTAAATTTCATTAATCTACTAAATTGATAGACTAAGTTCTTTTAAATCTAAACCAGAGAGCCCTTTTTGACAGATAAAAACTTAAAATCACATTAAAAAAAACGAAAATTGCCCCTATAAAGACCTTACCTTTGTAAAAAATTAGAGGATAAACACCTTTCAGTATGTATAAAGAATTAACCTTAGTATTAGACCCCGAAGTAGCTTTAGATGAAGAAAACCTAAAAAGCTTTCTTGGGAAAAAGCTAAACCTTACAGAAACCGAATTCTTCCATAGAGTAAGAAGACAGTCTGTAGATGCTAGAAAAAAACAAGTCAAAATAAATCTTCAAGTAGAAGTCTCTTCTTCTCCCCTTCCACTTAACATCGATTTTGAAAAGAATTACCAAAACGCAAGTCAAGCCAAACAAGCCATAGTTATTGGTGCTGGTCCTGCAGGTTTGTTTGCCGCTTTAAGGCTCATAGAGCTTGGGATTAAACCCATAGTACTGGAAAGAGGAAAAGATGTTCAAGCCAGAAGAAGAGATTTAGCTGCCATCAATAAAGACCACATTGTTAACCCTGACTCCAACTATTGTTTTGGTGAAGGTGGTGCCGGAACCTATTCTGATGGGAAACTTTATACACGTTCAAAAAAACGAGGCGATATAAAAAGAACCTTGGAAATTTTAGTGGCTCATGGTGCTACGGAACAAATTCTGGTAGATGCACATCCACATATTGGTACCAATAAGCTTCCAAAAGTAGTTTCAGAATTAAGAGAAAGTATTCTAGGTGCCGGAGGCGAAATTCATTTTGACACAAAGGTTACCGACTTTCTTCTGACAAATAAAGAACTGACAGGAGTACTTACAGAAAATGGCGACACTTATGAAGGTGCTGGCGTTATACTGGCTACAGGTCACTCTGCTAGAGATATTTATGAACTGCTGCATAAAAAAGGCATTCTGATTGAGAATAAATCCTTTGCTATGGGCGTAAGAATAGAACACCCACAAGGTTTTGTAGATAGCTGCCAATATCATAAAGAAGAAAGAGGTATTTTGCCTGCAGCTTCATACTCTTTAGTTTCACAAACACATTATAAAGGTGTTAAAAGAGGCGTTTTCAGCTTCTGCATGTGCCCGGGAGGCTTTATAGTTCCTGCCAGTACGGCACCTGGAGAGTTGGTGGTAAACGGCATGTCACCGTCTAGGCGAGATTCCTTTTTTGCCAACTCAGGCGTGGTGGTAGCCATTAACGAGCCCGACTGGAAAGCTTTTGAACAACATGGACCTTTAGCGGCTTTGGAGTTTCAGAAAAGTGTAGAAAAGAAAGCATGGGAAGTAGCTGTAGCCAATAGCGATACGCACAAAAAAGATTGTCAATTAGCTCCTGCACAATTAATTCCAGATTTCTTAAACGGAAGGGTTTCTAAAAAACTGAATGAATCTTCCTATCAACCCGGACTTGTAGCTGTTGATATGAATAAAGTATTACCACCAAACATTGCGGAGCCTTTAAAAGAAGGAATTATAGCCTTCGGCAAAAAAATGAGAGGCTATAATAGTAATCAGGGCCAATTAGTTGGCATTGAAAGTAGAACCTCCTCCCCTGTCAGAATTCCGAGAGATAGGGAAACTTTAGAGCATTTAAGCACCAAAAGGCTGTTTCCCTGCGGCGAAGGTGCCGGTTATGCAGGTGGAATTATAAGTGCAGCCATGGACGGAGAGCGTTGTGCTGAGGCACTTGTTAAAATTTATAAGTAAGGAGACTTTCGCAAAGCCTTAATATTCACGAAATTTGTTTCAAACAGAAAAATTTGAGTTACCATTCTTTTGTATCTTCCTTAGAAACAAAGCTTCAAGAGCCGCTACCCGGCCATGCGGAGTTTATGAATAAGAATGGATATGATCTTAATAAAAGAGCTCAACCTGATTTTAATAGAATTAAAAAAAGTGCTGTACTAATAGCCTTTTACCCACACCAAGAAGACATTTACCTTCCTTTGATTTTAAGACCTCCTTATGACGGTACGCATGGCGGTCAGATGGCTTTTCCTGGTGGAAGAATGGAAGATTTTGACGAGTCTTACGAGCGAACTGCACTAAGAGAAGCCGAAGAAGAAATTGGACTTAAAGCCCTTGATGTCAATATTATTGGCACATTAACAGAGGTTTATATTGCCCCGTCTAATTATTGGGTGAAACCTATCATAGGTACATTAGATTATAAACCGAGTTTTTTCCCTGACAAAAGAGAAGTAGCTGCCATTCATCAAATACCTTGGTCTGAATTTTCTATTCCTGAAAGGTTTCAGAAAAGAACCATTCAAGTAAGAGGAACTACCATGGTGACTTCTGGCTTTGAAATTCAAGGTCAATGGATATGGGGAGCCACAGCCCTTATGATAGCAGAACTGATGGAAGTTTTGAAAGGTTGACAAAAGACTAAGTTTAAGTATATTGGAGTTGAATTATTAATTACATCGTTTAATTAAGCGTTAATAATGCTCCGACTCAGCCTCGTAGATGACCACGAAATCTTCCTTAAAGGCCTTAAAAGCTTACTGACAGGCAAGCCCAACATTGCTATAATTGACACTTTTAATTCAGGAAACGCTCTTTTAGAAAAGCTTCCTCTTCAAAACACGGACGTACTTTTATTAGACCTCCAACTACCCGATATAGAGCCAGAGCTTTTGCTCAAAAAGATTAGAGCTATACAGCCCAACCTCAAGATTCTCTACCTAACACTAATCAGAGGAAACAGGTATTTTAACAAACTAAGTAAGATAGGTTTTCAAGGATACATACTTAAAGACAGCCCTGTGGAAATACTGCTAGATGCCATAAGAATGGTGGCTAGTGGTGAGGAGTATTTTGGAGAAAGGTACAGCAACAAAACTGCTGTAAACACCGCTACCACGCCAGGAGCACAAATCTTAAACCTACTAAGTCTGCGAGAAATAGAGGTTTTAAAATTAGTAACACAAGAGCTTTCTAGTGCCGAAATTGCTCAGCGATTGTTTGTAAGTGTAAGCACTATAGACAGCCACAGGAAGAATATCATGGTGAAACTTGGGGTTGACAATATTGTGGGTTTGATAAAAATTGCGGTCAATAATGGATTGATATGAGAAAACTCCTACTCTTATTTGCTTTAGCTAGTTCTTTGATGGCTTCCGCTCAAAAAATTGACATTGCCTATGTAGACAGTCTCATCTATTTCACGCAGTATTTAGGTATGGATGAGTCAAAATCAGATTCTTTGATTTTGATGGCAGACGAAATTGAGGAAAAGGGTTTTAGCATTGACTATAAACTAGGTGCCATTTACGGCTATAGGTTTAAAGGCTGGGCTTACGACTACAAAGGAGATTATGATAAGGCCATTGAGTATATGCTTAAGTTTTTGTCGGTAGCACAAAAGGAAGGCTTCAAAGATGAAATAATAATGGCTTACGGTGATTTGGGAGGTCTATACTCATTTACCGAAAGGTACCAAGAAGCGAAAAACATATTCTTAAAGGCGGTTCAAGACGAGAGTTTTCGCAAAAAACAACCGCGAAGACTTTCTACATTTTATAATAACCTAGGTGCTACCTATACTAAGCTTGGCAAAAAAGACAGTGCATTGGTCATGTACAAACGGTCTTTGCAGCTGAAAGAAGAAACTGGCGACAGCCTTGGAATGCTGAACCTAAAGACCAACCTATCTTCTTTTCTAATTCAAGAAAACAACTTTAAGGAGGCCGAGAAGCTTATATTAGAGAACATTGGTTTTTGCAAACTGATTGACAAAAAAGGAGACCTCTGGCATAATTACATTAACTATGGCTCGCTCAGAAACAAGCAAAAAAGGTTTAAAGAAGCCGAACAGCATTTGCTTAAGGCCAAAACAATAGCCGAAGACTTAGACAATGACCCTTTTAGAAAAGAGAGTTATCAAGCTTTAGCTCTGAATTATGAAGAGCAAGGGAAATTCAAAAAGGCTTTGGCCATGGAACAGGCCACAAAAGAGGTATCTGAGAAAATCTTAAATCAGCAAACCAACGATAAAATTAGCGAGCTACGTGAAACGTACAACTCGGAAGAAAAGGAACGCGAAAACAAGCTTCTCAATGCGGAGTTGACCGCAAAAAAAACGCAACAAAATCTACTAATACTGGGCTTAATCATGGTAGGTCTTCTCACAGGTGTTATTGCTTTCTCCTTGCGGAAAAACAGAATCAAAAACCGCCAACTGGCTCATCAAAATAATTTGATAAATCAGCAAAAAGATAAACTTACCGAGCTAAATGAGGAGAAAAACTCCCTTATAAGCATAGTTTCGCATGATTTGAGAAGTCCATTTAATAGCATTGCTCTCTGGAATAATATATTGAAAGAAAACCTAGAAAGCTCACCTTTAAAAGTAGCCGAAGCCACCGAGATGATAGGCAAAACGGCAAGCTATGGACAGCAGATGATTAATAACATTCTAGATATTGAAAAAATAGAAATCAATACGCATCAGCTTGCATTAGCCGAGATTGACCCCATAGCATTAAGTACTGCCTTGATAGAAGATTTTGCCCCTGCGGCATCTGGAAAAGGCATTAAGATTAACTTTAAAGCTGAATTAGATAAAAGCCAAAGAATAGTTACCGACGCATCTTTACTTAGAAGAGCTTTGGAAAACCTTATTTCAAACGCCTTAAAATTCTCTCATTCTAAATCTAAAGTAGAAGTACTTTTAGCGAAGGAAAATGAGACTATTCTTTTCAAAATCAAAGATTACGGTGTCGGTATTCCTATAGCTGAGCAAAGCCAACTTTTTACTAAATATGGGCAAACCTCCGCATCTCCTACTTCTGATGAAAGCTCTTCTGGGCTTGGTCTGAGTATTGTTAAAAGAATAGCCGAAGAACTAGGCGGAACTGTTTCTTTTGAGTCGCAATTAGGGAAAGGCTCGGAGTTTACCTTTTCTTTAAAAGCCTAATATCGAAACGTTTGTCATGATTTTGGTTCAAAATATCGCTAAACGAAATCACTTATATTAATAAATGTTGCTATTAATATTTCGATCCTCTGGAGCTATTATATCAATTCTTAGTTGGTCTCAGGTTTTTGAAAATAAACGGTTTAAAACCCCGTACTTTGCTCAGCAATTTACTCATAGCAAAATTTGAAAGACCTTTTACTCATAACGCCTCCATTTACGCAGCTAAATACGCCCTACCCTGCCACGCCTTACATTAAAGGTTTTTTAAACACAAAGGGTATTTCTGCATTTCAAATGGACTTGGGCATTGAGGTTATTTTAGCCCTATTTTCTAAGGAAAACTTGGCTAGCATCTTTGAAATGGCTTACGAAAACGACACCATTTCTACCGAAAATGCGGAGCGTATTTATTGCCTCAGAGAGGAATATCTAAAAACTATAGAAGAGGTTATTCATTTTTTGCAAGGGCATAGCCAAACATTTGCCAAACAAATTTGTACAGAAAACTTCCTTCCGCAAGCCAGCCGTTTTGAGCAAATCAATGATTTGGAATGGGCTTTTGGTAGCATGGGCGACCAAGATAAAGCCAAATATTTAGCCACCTTATACTTAGAAGACCTTTCTGACTTCATAAAAGAATGTGTAGATGAGAATTTCGGTTTTAGCAGATATGCGGAAAGGCTAGGAAGAAGTGCGAATGCCTTTGACGAGCTTTACGATTACCTGCAAGGCGAATTAACGCTAATAGATGAAGTTTCTCTGGAAATATTGGAACAAAGAATTCAGGAACTCGCACCTAAACTTATTTGCTTTTCGGTGCCATTTCCTGGCAATTTATATAGTGCTTTTAGATGTGCTCAGTACATCAAAGAAAACTATCCGCATATTAAAACCGCTATGGGTGGCGGCTTTGCCAATACTGAATTAAGAAGCGTAAAAGACAAAAGAGTTTTTGAGTTTTTTGATTTCATCAGTTTGGATGATGGCGAATTACCGCTAGAACTTTTAAGTCAGCATGTTTTAGGCGATCAAGAAAAACTAGAACTGAAAAGGACCTTTCATTTACTAGATGATGAGGTAACTTATACCAACAATAGTCCGAAACCAGATTATAAACAAGCACAAGTAGGAACGCCAGATTATAGCGATTTATGGCTTGACAGCTATATCTCGGTAATAGAAATAGCCAATCCTATGCACAGCCTGTGGAGTGATGGCCGCTGGAATAAACTCACCATGGCTCATGGCTGCTACTGGGGAAAATGCACTTTCTGCGACATTTCATTAGACTATATCAAACTATATGAGCCTATAGCCGCCAAAATTCTGGTAGACAGAATGGAAGAACTGATAGAACAAACTGGCGAAAAAGGATTTCACTTTGTGGATGAAGCTGCTCCGCCAGCACTGATGCGTTCGTTGGCTTTGGAAATACTGAAACGTAAACTGGTGGTAACCTGGTGGACTAACATAAGATTTGAAAAGAACTTTACGGCAGACCTCTGCAAACTTCTAAAAGCTTCTGGTTGCATTGCTATTTCGGGTGGTTTAGAAGTGGCATCTGACCGACTTTTAGCTTTAATAGACAAAGGTGTTACCGTAAAACAAGTGGCTCAAGTGACCAGAAATCTCACAGAATCTGGCATTATGGTTCACTCCTACCTGATGTATGGTTATCCTACCCAAACCATTCAAGAAACGGTAGATAGCTTAGAAATGGTGCGTCAAATGTTTGAATTAGGTGTGCTCCAATCTGGCTTTTGGCATCAGTTTGCCCTGACCGCTCATAGCCCTATTGGGCTTAAGCCTGAGGCCTTTGGTATAGTGGCAGATTATCAGGATATAAGCTTTGCTAATAATGACGTCCAGTTTACCGACAGCACGGGCATAGACCATGATAAATTTAGTTTTGGACTGAAAAAGTCGCTCTTTAATTATATGCATGGCATCTGTTTTGAATACCCACTTCAAGAGTGGTTTGATTTCAAAATACCAAAAACCACAGTTCCCAAAAACTTGATAATGGATGCCCTAGATGAGCAAGATGCCTTCCTTTTAAAACCAAATACCAAAATAGTTTGGTTAGGTTCTGAGCCTTCCGTTTTTAAGAAAAACGCCAAGAAGCTAAGACTTCTTTTTCACACAAAAACAGATGCTTTTGAAGTAGATTTAGGTACAGAAAACGGTAATTGGTTATTAGAGAAGCTGAATGACCTAAAACCCGAAAACGGAAAACTCCTAACCCTACAAAACCTCAAAGAAGACTACGAGCAGCAGTACGAAAACTTTGAACTATTCTGGTATTCCAAACCGATACAGGTGATGAGAGAGAATGGGTTGTTGGCTTTGTGATTATTAAGCACTAGGCTTGTCAATAAACAACTTCTGCTCTGGATGTATTATTAGATGGGTTATTTAGGAACTTAAATACCGCAGAGTCAGCAGAGCTAGACTCTGCTAGGGGAAAATGATTCTATATTTTGTTTTAACTTATATATCTCCTTGTCTTTTAAATCATTTTCTTTCGATAATTCATAGTTCAAATAAGTTATATATATAGTAATAGCAGCATACACGGCACTTATAATAATCTTAGCTACAGTCCAACTGTTACTTAGTATTAAATTCCATTTCTTATTTCTTTCTTCTCTTACATATCCGCCATTTTTAAGAAAAATGAGTCCAGAAGAATTTAAATCATAAGAGTATTCACCATCTATTGTAATATTTTTATCGTCAAAAAGTCTGCCACGCATTAATAATCCATCTGACTCCAGCTTATCTATTAGTACGAGAAGCAAGCCCTTATTATCGTAGTATTTACCACCTTTTTTAGTGAGTTCATGTATTGTAACATACCCCTTCCAATCATTAATGGTAGTAAGCAATTCATCAAGACGGATTAGTATATCATTCACGCTTAGTTCAGTCATAAATAAATTTCAAAATATGATTAATACAGTTATTTTAGAAGAGGTGAAAACTTATTGGTTAAACCTATCGGATTATTAGATTATGTAGCTATACACGAGAACAAACTAAATAACATCCACGGACTTCAATGTTATGAATACTTTTACGAGTCTTCTTAATGCAGCATTAAAGAGATAGAGGGCATTTTCTTAGCTACAGATATGAGTTAGCCCAAATTATCTTTTTTTGAAGAATTAGGCTTTGATACTGGAGTATCGACACCATGTATATTTCTAACATAATAATCTGGGGGTTTACCTGCTCTTATTTCTTTAACAAGTTCTGCCCTAGATAAAGATATTTCGAAGCGAGTGTTTCTACCAGTTGGTGTTTCTTTTGTAACTTTTATTTTAGCCATAGTATTAATTAGCATTTCAGCTAGTTTTAATTTTTGGATTATATACTAAACAAGTGTGCCCCTTTTTTCTTGAATTAGATTACACACTTATTACTAATGGTGTTTCCATTAAATAACAGTAAGCTAAAAATTAGATACCAAGAAAAATGAAGCTATCATGTAGTTTAACTCTCTAAAATTAAGAGCTTTCTGCGAAGGGAACTAGTACCCTGAAAAAGTTTATAAATTATAGATCTTAGGCCCGCAGAGTCAACAAGCTAGACTCTGCTCATGGAAAATTGTTTTTTGATATCATTTTAAGCAAACCTCTATCAATTCTATATCACGGTTTACAGAGAGGCTTAGCATGTCGTTAATTCTTCTTTTTGATACTTTTATAAGCTCGTCATTATTTAGTTTTGCTTGCATTCTCCTTCCGTTTCGGTATAAAGATTTCACGCAGCTCATATTCACTACGGCGTTTCGGTCTGTTCTGTAAAAACCGTGGATAGACAGCCGCTGTTCCAACAAACCAATGGTGGTGGCCACTAGCACTTCTTTGCCACTTTTGAAGAAAATTTGTGTGTAGTTTTCTCTGGCTTCTAGCTTTAACAAGTCTTCTGGCTGAGCAAAGAGATGCCCGCCTATTCTGATTTTCCGTATTGTTTCCATAAGCCTTAAACATTTGATAATCAAAGTTCAAGAATTACTTAAAGCAAAAACATCGTGTAAATAGGGGTAAATAAACCGTAAAATAGAATTCTAGAAACCATTCCCAGCATCGAGAATAGAACCTGCATGAATATCTAATACCGCTCCATTTACAGTTTCAATTTTATTAGCTTTTGCCCGAAAGGGCTGCTCAACAACTACACTTTTCCCGGCAGGTATAATAACATTTGAGCAATTAGTGGGTACGTAATTTAAGTCCCAGTTTTCATCTTTGAACCAATCATTAGAGAGCGTTCCTGTAAATGTATTAGTAGCCACAGAACTACAAGGCTCCATCTCCTCCCATTCTAATTCAAATGTTTTCAAGGGACAGGAAGGTTTATGGCTTGTGGTAAAAAAGAGTGAAAATGCACCGCTATTTTCTGTAGAACCTGTAAGAGCATTGTTATTAAAAGTTCCTGCCAAAATGCTTAAAGCCGAATCATAATAAAAGTTAGTTTCTAAGGATGAGGGCGAAGAACCCGCTCGGAAGATTGGACTTTCGGCAATTCCCGAAGATATACGACCACTTAATTTCCTTGAAATATACCCTGAATTTATTCCTTGGAAATTGATTGAACCTGAAGTATTTAAGAAAACTCCCCTATTTATCAAATCAGACATTTCATGGATATTATTAAAGGGATCTATATGGTAGTTCTGAATAAGTCCATAATTAACGGCAGAGTCATAAGGTGTAGCTACATTAAAGCTTATTTGAATCCTTACATAAGACTTAAGCACACCACACGAATCATTCGTAAAGCGTCCTCCGGTCATAGCCATTTCCCCTTCAGTTGACTCATCAAACTCTATAAGTCCGTCATTATAAAAATTCCCTGTACTCCAAATACTACGATTAGTTGAAGTAGTATTTGTGAATTTAACCTTATGATTATTTTCAAAGCTACCTTGAATTTGAATCAAGATACTTTCAGAAGAACTGTTCTTGATATTCAAATTCCCATTGTTTATAAACAAGGCTGCGGCAATATCAGAATAAGCTTTTTCTTTGATTTTCCGAAACTCTAGCGTTCCATTATTTTCTGTATATCCTCCAAAATTATAAATGGCTTTAGGTATTCTTTTTAATAAAATCATACCATTATTTACCAGGCTATCAAAATTCCCAATAGCGTAGTAATAGCTCGTATTAGAAGTAAGACTATCCAGAATGAGCTCAGCATTACCAGTTTGTTCTAATTTTCCAGAAACAATATGTATTCCATACACATAATTAATTACGCCCGAACCACTATCATGCCCTAAGTTTGAGAGGAGAAAAGACCCATTATTTTTGAATAGGCCGTGCTTTTTAATGGAGAGAGCGGTGGACTTATGAGCCAAATCCATTTTCAATGTTCCATTATTTACAAAAGTAGAGCTATCCACATTGATAATTTGCTCAAAAGGTGCATTCAGCGAGTCAATAAGAATTATCCCGTCATTATAAAAAAACGAATTCTGGGCTAAATTGATTGATTTATAACCAGTTTCGAAAATATAAAGGGTGTCTTCATTTACCATTGTGGCCGAATCGCCTAAGATGGAAATAACGGTAGCAGCCGAATTCTTAATGTAATTTTTATTGACTAAAGTCCCTCCGTCTTTTATCTCAATTAAGCCATTCAAATTCATTATACCCGTGGTACTATTCTCAAATTTGGCTTCATTACCCACAACTTGCAAGCTATGAACCTGCATTCCTACAAAACTGAACTCGCCTTGGTTTTCAACATAACCTTGGCCCGAAACTAATAAGACGGATAAGCTGCCATCATGGTAATAAAGCCCCTTATTCAGGAAAGTGCCTGTGTTAGCAAAAGCTTGAGCATTGGTATAATAATGAGTCTTGAAAGTGCCATTGTTTTGAAAAAAGCCTTCATTATTGATAAATTCAACATGGCAAGTCCTCAAATCTACAATAGCATTTTGTGCCACAGTAAAAGTGCCTTTATTACTTATCCCAATCTCATTAACTCTATCTGTTTGAATTAGTCCAAACCCAAGGTTTTGTAAACTTTGGCCCAAGCCTACCACAATGCCGTTAGTTCCCGCGTCCTCTATCAAAAGGTCACCTCTATTGATTAGATTACCACCTTCTAAGTCACATGAAGTACCAGTGGAAAAGGCTATTTTAAAAGTGGTGCCTGCGGATATACGCAGGTAGTTATTTTTATCAATTTCCAGACTTTTAATAGTCACACTAGCTAGCGTCATTGATACACTATCCTTTGCAGGATCTGAGGCCGCAATAAGAACATCATCTGTACTTTTTGGAAGTGTAAAAGTGTTCCAATTATTAACATCAGACCAAGACAGGCCATCACCGTCACCTGTCCAAATAATGCTTTAAGCATTGACTAAAATGGGCAAACTCATCAGAAGCAACATCATGATCTTTTTCATGATTAAAGTTACTATGCTGAACATTTAAATGCCATCGTGTAAATAGGGATTTATTGACCGTAAAATGGAAAACGTGCCGTTATAGCTTTGACACCCTACTACAAAAAAAGCACCTAAACAGATGTAATAGGTGCTTTCAAATGGTCTACCAAGAAGAGAGCTTATATTTTATCTGCCATAATATGATACGTTGGGTCTTCCAATACGTTTACCTCAATTATATCATCGGCATTTTTCAATAACAGCTTACAGTCAGGGCTCAAGTGGCGTAAATGCACTTTCTTACCCACTTTCAAATAGCGTTCTGTAATTTTATTTAATGCTTCAATGGCCGACATGTCAACCACTCTACTCTCTTTAAAATCAATCACTACCTCGTCTGGGTCGTTAAGAATATCAAACTTCTCATTAAAAGCGGTTACCGAAGCAAAAAACAATGGACCATATATTTCGTAATGTTTTACGCCTTGCTCGTCTATTGATTTCCTTGCTCTAATACGCCTAGCACTATCATACGCAAAAACTAATGCCGCTATAATTACACCCACTACTACGGCTAAAGCCAAATTATGCAGAAATACCGTTACTAAAGTTACTGTTACCAAGACAAAAATATCCGATTTAGGCATTTTATTAAATGTCCTTAAACTGGCCCACTCAAAAGTCCCGATGGCTACCATAATCATTAAGCCAGTAAGAGCTGCCATGGGCAATTGCTCTATCAAGCTTGCTCCAAACATTACAAATAATAATAAGGCCACGGCTGCCACTATTCCTGAAAGCCTAGCCCTGGCTCCGTTTGAAATATTGATAAGGCTTTGCCCCAACATAGCACAGCCTCCCATACCAGAAAACATGCCTGACAAAATATTGGCAGCACCCTGAGCCACCGCTTCTTTATTACCTCTACCACGCGTTTCGGTAATTTCATCAATAATATTTAAGGTCAACAAACTTTCAATTAATCCTACACCCGCCATGATAGCTGCATAAGGGAAAATCAAAACTAGGGTATCAAAGCTGAAAGGTACATTAGGGATATGAAATGGAGGAAAACCACCCTGAATAGAAGCAATATCTCCAACCGTTTTGGTGTCAATTCCAAAAACTAAAACAATTCCAAAAACAGCTAAAATGGCAACCAGCGAAGCAGGAATGGCTCTAGTAAGTTTAGGCAATCCCCAAATTATAAGCATAGTGAATAATACCAAACCGAGTAATATATATAAAGACTGCCCTGTCAACCAATTTCCTGAGGCATCTTTAAACTGGTCTAACTGAGACATAAAAATGATGATGGCCAAACCATTTACAAAACCGAAAATCACTGGATGAGGTACTAATCGCATCAATTTCCCTAACCTAAACAATCCTGCCAAAACTTGAATGATACCCGCCAAAATCACCGTGGCAAATATATATTCAGGCCCATGAGAGATAGATAAGGCTACAACCACCACAGCCACCGCTCCAGTAGCTCCTGAAATCATGCCTGGCCTTCCGCCCAATATTGAGGTGACCAAACCCATTACAAAAGCCGCATAAAGCCCGGTTAGCGGAGACAATCCTGCTATTAAGGCAAAAGCTACAGCTTCAGGCACTAAAGCCAAGGCCACAGTTAAGCCTGATAAAACCTCTGTTTTATAATCGATTTTTTGTTTAAAGTCGAATAAGTTTAAATACTTTTTCATAGTAAAAACACTATAAATGAATTAACATTTATATAAATAAAATTTAATGAATATAATGATTTAGCTAGCTCTGGTAGAGCTATAAAGGTAGGTCTGAAATAGTATGCTAATGCGGATTAGCCACAGGCAAATTCAAAATGTATGTTGTTTCTTTCCTTATCATTCTTAGATGTCGTAAAATTAAGGCATTTCTTAAAAGAAGCCCTACTTAATTAAATTATTTACAATAATATAAAAGTGCTTCTTAATCTATTTCTGCCTTGCTCCCTAATAATAAAGAAGCACCATCGTTTGATGATTTGTATTATTCAAAATCACTATTTTAAGTCTGTAATTAATTCTATGAATCTTAAAAATATTGGAGCCATAATTATACTTGGTATAACAGACGCTTACCTCATTAGCCATCCCAACCTGATAGGTAAACTTGGCGTATTTATTTTCAAATACAGCATGATTAAGAACTTCCCGAGTGCCTTTATCACCGTTTTCATAACACTCGGAATATGTGTTGGAATCACTTATTTGATAGAAAAAAACAGAGCTAAAGCATGGTCTAAATATCTACTATGGGCTTGCACAGTCCTTTCTCTTTTTATTTTAGCACAGGTAATTTACAAATTCAGTAGCGGAGCATATGCCCGAACCGGAAAACCATTTGTTTGGGGTTTGATTTTATTACCAACGCTAATGCTTTACCTTTTTGGTACAGCATGGTTCACCTCAAAAGCAAAGAAAACCGATACAGTCCTAAAAGAGGAATTGTAAACAAAAAAAACACCTGCTGCAAGTGCAACAGGCGTTTTCGATTTCTAGTCTACTATCAATCTACATATAGTTTAGGTCGTTGTTTGGCTTTAGTTTTATAAGGTGTATCGCATCTAAAATCTTTATTATGGGGTACGTGGGGTCTAATTCATGCCATTTAATTCCAAAATTGGCTCTGCCGCCAAACTTGTGATGGTTGTTATGATAGCTTTCTCCCATCATCAAAACATCTACTGGTAAAAGGTTTCTGGCGGTGTCATTCACATCAAAGTTTCTATAGCCATATTTATGAGCATACCAGTTAATAATAACTCCGTGAACTGGTCCCATTAAAAAATGAATAGGAAGTAGTAGGAAGTACGCCCAGTGGTCTGCAAACTGAACATAAAACCAGATATAAAAAGCTCCCCAAGCCAAACGCATTATCCATGAATCGCCAAGTTTTTCCATAAATGCCCAGTGAGGTACATTCTTTTTAAACTTAGGCTCTATGCTGTCTTGTTTATGAAGAATAGTGTTATAATAGTTTTTGGTCTTCCACATCATGTCAAAAAGGTTTTTCGAAAATGAAGGAGAATGTGGGTCTTGAGCAGTATCTGCATGAGCATGATGTAGCCTGTGCATAACCCCGTAAGCATACGGACTAAGAAATGAAGAACCCTGAAAAATGAAGGTCAACACATAAAAAAGCTTCTCCATGAAAGGGCTCATGGTAAACATTTTATGAGCAGCGTATCTATGCAGAAAGAAGGTTTGTGCAAAAAGCGACAGATACCAGTGAGCTAAAAAGAAAGCGATTATTATCATTTGAAAATCTCAAGTGGAATGATTGAGATACAAAACTAGAAGACGATTAAGCTAAATAAAATGATATTAATCAGGTTGGTCAGAAAGGTTAAATATTTCTCTAAATAAAAATAAAAAAACTAAAGTAAAATCAGATAAAAAAAGAATGCATCCCAGATTGCCTTCTTCGTGAAACCTCAAATATCTCTTTGTTACTAAGTCTTACAAAGAGTTTATCATCACTTTGAAAGACCTTTTTGATATACTTCACATTAACCATGGAGCTTTTATGTACCCTATAAAACCCAAAAGAGGATAACCTTGCTTCTAAAGCTTTAAGGGTAGTAGCCACTATTTTAGAGTCACCGTTTTTAAATAGAAGCGTGGTATAATTAATGTCGGCTTTTAGAGCCAATAGTTCTTCAGGATAGGCAGACAGCCTTCCGCCTAAATGTATGCTTTTGTTAGTTTTCATTTTGTGGATTATCTATTTTTCACCAAAGACACTTGCAGCATCTTTTTCAGTTCATTTAACTCTTCACTTAAAACAGCGTACTTGTTTAATTCCATGGCATTGTTCTTAACTAAACCTTTCAAAGCTTCATTTTCTTCTTGCAATACTCTTGTTCTTTCCTCCAAAGCTTTAATGGCGGCAAATGCCACCCCATCAAAATCAGCAGAAGCTATAAGTGTGTCTGAACCAATGCTGCCATATATATCTTTACCAAAGTGATGATAAAAGTCCTGAGCCATTACTCCCCAGTGGCGGTATTTTGAAGGGTCTTGCGTTTTATAATTCCAAGTACCTACCCGCATTTGAGCTACAGCGTTTAGTACTTTATCGTTATTAGAAGGAATAAAGTTTTCTTTTAAGGTACTGTCTGAAGCTGTAGACCAGGAGTTATCTCCAGCAAGCATCTTTGCCCCTACCGTAGCAGTTCCATTGGTATAAAAATAATAGCCGTTTCTAAACCGAGTAATCATTCTGTTAGATACATTGGCACTATGATTACTTACGCCAATTGGCGAATCACCAATCATGAAGGTTCCTTCCTTATTATTGGTATCCATATTACCACCCATGCTTGTTGAATAAGAGCCTGATGCTTCACAATAACTACAAAAAGCCTTGGCATGTGTTCCCGAAGAAAGGGAGTTATAGCCAATGGCAATTGAGCCTCCACTGGTAGCCGTGGCATTTAAACCGAATGTATATGAATGAGACCCACTACTGGTAACATCATTCCCTATGGCGATGCTTTGATGCCCAGTAGCAGTGGCAGAATGACCTATAGCTATAGCTTTATGCCCATCCGCTAAGCAGGAATCACCAAGTGTTATACTTCCATAATCTTTAGCAAGAGAACCATTTCCTACCGAGAAGGAATTTCTTCCGCTACTATCGTACTGCATTTTAGCTCCTTGCGAAATAACAAACCTATTTAAGTAAGCATCATAAACCATTTTATTGCCATCCACTACATTTGCAGGCGATTTGTTAGGTATGCCTTCTATTTCTTGAACCACAATACCGTTTCCATAAACATCCAATTGAAATTCATTGGTACTGTCGCCATTTAAAGTTTGGCTTCCAGGTGTAATCAAAACAGATTGGGCAAAACAAGAAAAAGAGAATAAACTAATAGAAAGAAAAAGATAAATTTTTGACATGATTTTAAGGCTTTAATGTTGATATATTGGATTACTTTTTTGTGACGAATTTTTCTTTAATTTCAAGTCTATCATAAATAAGACTAAGCGTGGCGGCTTGTTTATCATTAAGTTCTTTCAGTTCTTTTTGTAAGGCTTCCCTCCAAATTCTTTCGGTATTCAGTTCTTCAAACAACTCCCTCGTACGCTCCTCCAAAGCTTTAATGGCTGCAAATGCCACCCCATCAAAATCAGCAGAAGCTATAAGTGTGTCTGAACCAACGGTTCCATATTTATCTTTACCGAAGTGATGATAAAAGTCTTGAGCCATCACTCCCCAGTGGCGGTATTTTGAAGGGTCTTGCGTTTTATAATTCCATGTACCTACCCGCATTTGAGCTACCGCGTCAAGCACTTCTTCACTGTTCGATGGGATGAAGTTTTCTTTTAAAGTACTGTCTGAAGCTGTAGACCAGGAATTATCTCCAGCTAGTAATTTCACCCCAATGGTATTAGCTGCATTTGTGTAGAAATAATAACCATTTCTAAACCTTGTAATCATTCTATTTGAAACATTAGCATAATGAGGAGTAGCCCCGTTTGGAGAATCCCCTATCATAAATGTTCCTTCTTTGTTATTTGTGCTCATAGAGTTTCCCAGTACAGAGGAATATGGACCGCTAGCATGGCAAGTGTTACAAAAACCTAATGCATATTTACCAGAAGCATATGAATTATAACCCAAGGCTACTGAGAAAGAATCACGAGCACTTACATAATTCCCTATGGCAGTCGCTCTATAACCCTCTGCTTTTGACGCAAAGCCCATAGCCATGCTACCAGTATTGGACGCCTCACTGTTATTACCATGAGCAAAAGAACTATTGCCGCTGGCCGTACCAAAAGTACTTGCAAATGAATAGGCACCAGAACTGGTAGATTGAAAGCCCAAAGCCATAGAACCGTATGCAGAACTTTTAGAATTAAAGCCTATGGCTGTAGAGAATTTGCCTAATGCCTGTGAAGTATAACCAATAGCAGTGGTATTCGTTGAATCGGCCACATTAAAAGCACCAATAGATACAGAATTATCAGAAAATGACTTATTTTCTAAGCCTATGGCAACACTTCTTATTCCAAAAGCTCTATTTCCATCCCCAAATGAAAAAGCATATTGACCCAAACTATCACTCATATTTTTGGTGCTATTACCTCCCAAAAAGGAGCCGTCATATAAGTCAAACTTTAATACATTTCCGCCCAGGTAACCTTCCGTATGGGCTTTTGGGTTTTCTTTTATAGTGGTCCATTGAAAATTAAAGCCACTCCCAACTTGACTATCGCCATCGGTTTTAAATCGTATCCTAAGCTCCTTATTAGGTATTATTAACTCATCCGACGGCAAAATAGAACCTGATAGCCTGTACAGAACTTCTCCAGTACTATAATCTTCAATGGTCATATAATCTCCTAAAGCATCAATGTCAAGCAAATCAAACTTAATTCTAAATCCGACAAAATTAGAAACTGTGCTTTCGATTTTATAGGAGCAGTCATATACAACAGAAGGCGTGTAAGATGCTGCACCGCTAGGGTCACTTAATATGCCATTTTCTGCAGTAGTAAAAAATTCTGCAGAACAACTCATTGAATAGGAAGAAAAATCCTCTTGATCGTTATCTTCATCATATTTAGGCTTCACTAAAAAACCTCCAGAGTTTACATCCAATTGATAAACGCCTTCTATATCTCCATTTATTGACTGCCCGTATGGGTCTAAGATAATGGACTGAGCTATAACTGAAGTGAAAGATAAAAGATAGAACACCAGTGTTTTTAATATTTTCATGACAACATATTTTGTTTCAACAAACTTCAAGTTTTAATCAAAGTCAAAACATACCGTAAAAGGGTATTTTTCTTCAGTATTGCCTCAGTCGTCATTTTTAGAGTATTTTTGATTTACCCTTTTACCTCTAATACCTCTCAAAAAGTATGTTATCACTTCTTACAAGACAGTCTAAATTGATAATGTATACCCTCTTTCTTGTGTCTATCCATTTTCATTGTAATGGGCAAAAAACAGAAGCCGAGTTAGAGAAATTTATAAGTAAAGCCCCGTTCTTTGATAGTAACAAGAAAGACTCACTTCTTATCTGGGCAGAAAATATTGGGCAAATCCCCAACATCCCGAGGGCAGAAGCTTATTCTCTAAGGTTAAGAGGTTTGCATGAAGAGTTTGAGGAAAAAATCCCGGAGGCTACAGATTATTTTTTACAGTTTCTGAGCAAAACCAAAAGCTATGGAAACTCAGATGACCAAATGTCGGCTATTGGCGATTTGGTTTATATATACATCACCACCAGACAATATGAGGCAGCCAAAGCCCTGTTAACAACCTTTATCAATAAGTCAAACATAGAGGATTTAAATCAAAAGAAGCTCTCTATTTTTTACAACAATTTGGGCATATGTTTTAATAACCTAGGGAAGATAGACAGTGCCGTCATAGTATATCAAAAGGCACTAGCGATAAAGGAAAAACTTCAAGACGAAAAAGGGGTGGCAAACCTCCGCATAAACATGAGTAAACTGCTCATTAAGCAAGATAGGTTTCACGAAGCTTATAAACTCACCAAAGCAAATTTAGATTTTCTCGACGAGGCTGAAAACAAACAAGATTTATGGTACAACCTGCTGAATATGGGAGGTATTCTAAATGGGCTAAATAGACATCTAGAAAGCGAAGAGTATCTTTTGGCAGCCTTAAAAGAAGCTGAAGAATCAGGTTCGGCCGATAAACAAAAAGAATCTCATTATGCTTTAGCTCTACTATATGATGAAACCAATAGACATAAAAAGGCTTTTCAGTCTTTAGTAAAAAGCGACGAATTTAACGCCAAGATTATAAACCAAAGTACGAACACCAAAATAGCAGAGCTTACAGAGAGTTATAATGCCAAACAGCGTGCATTAGAAAACAGCCTTCTTAGCACTGAGCTTAAAACCATAAAAACTAGACAAATAGCGTACTTGACAGGTATCTTAGCTTTAATACTTCTTAGCTCCTTTATAACATGGTTTTATTTAAAAAACAGACAAAAGAACAAATTGATAGCAGCTCAAAACAATAGTTTAATTCAGCTAAACACAGAGAAAAACACACTGATGTCTATTGTCACGCATGACCTTAGTAATCCATTTTCGGCCATAAAAATTTGGGCTCAGCGTATAGCCCTTTCCGAAAATTTGACAGAAGTGAAAACTTTAAGTGAAGAAATAAGTCAAACTGCGGTTAATGGACTTAAGAGTATCAAAAACATTCTCTTGATTGACAAAAACGAGATAAAGGATATTGAATTGACAGAAGTAAACCTCTCAGGTCTTTTAAGAACTTTGATAGGACAATTTCAGCCTATGGCCGCCGCCAAAAACATTGCAATAGAAGTAGAGGTAAAACAAAACCGAGAACAAATACTCACTGATGGTGAAATGCTTTATAGAGCTTTAGAAAACCTTCTTTCCAATGCTTTAAAATTCTCCTACGAAAAGTCAAAAATACTCCTGACTACTTTTGAAGAAAACAATATGTTATACTTTGAAATAGAAGATTTCGGCCAAGGTATACCAAAAGAAGAGCAACATAAGCTATTTAACAAGTACGGTCAAACAAGCGTAAAACCTACTCAAAAAGAAACCAGTAATGGCTTAGGATTATTTATAGTCAAAAGAATCTCGGAAGAGTTAGGTGGAACAATTAGTCTTAAGAGTACTGATGGAAAGGGTTCCACATTTACTTTAGCCATACCATTAGCATGATTAGAATAGCCATTTTAGACGACCATGAGCTTTTTCTGCAAGGGACTGAAAGCATTCTGAGTAAGCAGGAGGATATTATTATAGTCAATACGTTTTCTAATGGCGAAGCACTCTTAAATGAAATTGAAAACTTAGAAGTTGACCTCCTTCTATTAGATGTTCAGCTACCAGATATTTCAGCCGAAGACTTACTAAAATCAATTCGTTTGAAACAGCCTCATACGCCCATTCTGTATTTGACCATGTTACGTGGAAGCAGGATAATGAGAAGACTTGAGAAAGAAGATATTCAGGGATATATTCTGAAAGATGTGGCTGTAGAGCAACTCATAAGTGCAATAAAAAAAGTAGCTAATGGTGGCACATACTTCAGCCCAGACATATATTACTCCACCAAAACTGAGCAAACAAACACCGTCACAAATCACAAAGTAAGTCAAATTTTAAGTCCTAGAGAGTTAGAAATATTGAAACTTATATGCCAAGAAATGAGTAATGCCGAGATTGCAAAAAAGCTTTTCCTAAGCACAGGAACAGTAGATACGCACCGAAAAAACATCATTGTAAAGCTTGGCGTAAACAATACCGTAGGTATGGTAAAATTTGCCTTAATGAATGGCATTGGGTAGGCTTAATTAGGGTCAAATAAGCCTACCACTCCTGTAGGAGCCAAAAAGTATGCTCCGCTTTCTACTAAAATGCTTTTAGCCTGCACCGTGTTTGCTGGGTCTATCTCGCATCGTTGACCATTCGGAATTATGACCTTATCACACGCTCTTGGAAGTTCATTATTTGACCAGTTGTCTGAGTTATGCCAACTTTCATTTACATGACCCATAAAAGTTACGGTTTCTGCTGGTGCTGAACTACAATCCCAAACTTGATTTTTATAAAAAGGTAGTTTAAGTATTCTGCTGGCACACCCTCCGAATGTATAAGTTATATAGATGGTGTCTTTCCTAAAAGCAGACGCATTGGTTTTTAAAACATTATCTTCTGGTGTATAATCTCCGGGACTAACAAATACACCATTTTCTTTCACTAGTGCATTTGACAAATAAGGGGCTGCATCCGGGTGAAAACCTGCAAATAATGGGAAAACCTGAACACCACTTTCTAGTTGTACCGGGTTTTGGCTGTAAATAAGACCTTCATTATCAAACTGACTTAAATAGCCCGAAGAAGGGTCTTGCTGCAAAGTAAAAAAAATGGCACCCGCATTATAAAACTCTGGGGAATTTGCCTTGTTTAAGACTTCCATTTCCATATAACCAAGATTGACAATATTAGTGTTTGAGCTTCCTTGCATTGAAGTAGAATCTTCTATAATAACAGAAGAACACTCATCGTTTTGCAAGTTATTTTTATCATTAATTACCAAAGCTGTTGAAGTACTGGTGGCTCCAGCACCAATGATAAGCTCTGCCGATTTACTATTTTCTACAATCAAATCAGTAGTGCTCAATGCCTCCGTCAAAAGGCCATACTTATAATATCCTTTAATATTTAGAATTCCAGTATTACCAAGTTTAGAGCCACCTGAGAGCTTTAGCCCTTCCCTAATACCATTTAAATTCAGGTTTATAGTGCCTTCATTGTTCAAAGCAGATGTTGCCCCTGACATAGAAATAGCATAGACATCTTGAAGTGGAGTGGCTGTAGAGTCAAGATTTTCTATTAGGCCATTTTCCTTATTCACAAATTCCGCTTGATTTCCAATGACTATATTATGGGTATTAGAATATTTAAAGAGAAATTGCCCGAAATTATTAAAATTACCATTCCCTCCTACCGACAAACTCCCATAACTTAAACTGTTTGAATGAAGCATGCCCTTATTATTAAAAGTGCCTAATACAACTAAAAGTCCGGTAGAGGTAAAACTAGCATTCACCTCATTAGTAAAAGTGGAAGATGGAAACATAACAACAGAACCTTCAAAATTCATTTCACCCTTATTTTTAGAACCTACACCCCCTATCTGGGCAGCTCTTAAACCTCCGCCTCCTATATTTATAGTGCCAAAGTTGTTTACAGAAAAAGCTATTAAACCATCATCGTCATAAGTTCCAATGCTTATTTCTCCATGGTTTTCAAGAGAAGCATTCACTGAACTTTCAATCCCATTTCCTCCCACTTGCCCTATTTCCAGTATCCCATCATTTCCTATAATTAGTTGATTGTTTCCTTCCATTTTAAGGCCTGTATAAAGGCTATTGCTAATTTTAACTTTACTATTTATATAAAATTTAGCATCATTTTGCATGACAAGACCATCCGTAGGGGAATTGTTAATTTCAAACTCATAAATCGGTGTGGTGTCATAATTAAGTATGCCGTAATTATTTAAAATAAGCCCTCTAACCTCAACTCCACCTGTGGCCCAGACGCTATCATCTTGAATAACGGCTATGTCAGAAGACTGCGGTACACCTACAGGGCTCCAATTATTAGCATCACTCCATGATATTCCATTCCCATTCCCGTTCCAGGTCTTAACTTGAGCGTTAGAAATCATTGCACTCGTTATAAGTAGTAAGCAGAGGATATATTTAGTCATTTTGATTTAATTTAAAGGGTCAACTACTAAAATAGCCCCAGCACCAGTACTAAAGTTTTGTAAAATTTCAACGGAATAAGCCCTTGCTTTTGAATTAGCAGGAATCTTAAGTGGAGTTCCTAAATAAACGTTTGTACATCCATCTGGCACCACCTTGTCTACCCACGAAAGAGGCTCATGCCATTGAAAGTTCGTTGAAATTGCATTAGCACTAGTTGCTGTAGTGTATACTCCACCACAATCAGCATTTTGCCTAACTGGAATTCTAATGACTGTATTACAGCCTGAACCGTAGTTTACTGAGGTATATAAAGTATCAGCCAAGGCACCTACAGCATTTAAGGAAATAGAATTATCTATACTTGCAAAACCACCTGCCAAAGTGGATAGTGATGCGTCTGTGTACAAATTGCTATTTGAAACAGAAAAACCTGAATGAGCTCTCATAGCGTTTAATTCTTTGACAAGTACAGAAGGTTTACCATTTACTTTACCTGTCATTAAACCATCATTATTGAATAGGCTTCCTCCGCCAGCTTGCCCTTGTCTCATACCCTTTACATTTTCAAAAACACCATAGTTACTAACTCGTATATTGGCATTCACAGGGTCGGGGTGGCTAATAAAACCGTGATTTTCTGTTTTAATTTCGTACCCATTAGTAGACTTAATATAGCCGCAGGCCTCATTCATGGGTATGTAGTTATTACTCGTATTATCAAGATAAATCTCTCCTCCGTCTTTGTTCACAGCTCCTCCTGTTAGCCCAGTGGCACAGTTCGCTACTTCTATTTTACCAAAGTTTTGGATTGGAGAAGTTATGCCTATTGTGGCTCCGTCAATTTTTATAAGACCATAATTAATTGATGGACTGTAAACAAAGTGAACGCCCTCTGTCACATTCTGAACATCTATTATTCCTGAAACAGTATTGGTAAATGTATGACCTGGTGCTGCAGTAATGTTACTCAAAATGGTACTTGGAACATTGACTGCATTTAAATTTCCTGAATTTAATATTTGATTTGCTTTAATACCATGAGAGGTATTTACAAACTCTAGTTCGCCAGCATTATCTAGCTCTTCCACAGAAGATATATTTCCGCAAGCTTCCACCAGTATGTAACCCGTTGGCATATTGGTCAATTTATCAAAGCCTGAAAAAGCTTGCTGAGCGGCATTGTTAAATTCTATATCGCCACTGTTTATGATTTCACCAGCACCAAAGGCAGGCATACTTAAGCCAATTTGAGAATTGACCACGCTCAGGTTGCCCTCATTAATAAAATCAGTTTCTGTATAAATACCATAATCATCAGCATAACTGATTTGAATCGAGCCACCAGCTTTATTTTTTATGACCCCATTCGTTCCCTTTTGCTGGATGCCAGTTCCAACAACATAGCTAATATCAATGTTACCAGAGTTAATCAAGGAGTCATTGTCATTAAATTGAATACCATTATGCGGAGAGCTATTTATTTCAATAAGGCCTTCATTAATTAATTTATCTTCTACTCTTATAGCACCTTTGATAGTTGAAAAAGTATTTGGTTCTGTATCGTCTATTTGGATGGTACCACTTGGCAAATTATGAATGGGCGTTCCATTAATTTGACCGTAAGGAATATGAATCAGGCCCGAGTTTATAAGGTTATCTGCAACTATTTTATTGAAACCTAGCAGTTGTCCATTGTTGGTTAGGGTTCCACCAATAATCGATATGTTAGTTCCTGTAATAATACCAGTTGAAAAGTTTCGGAAGCTTTCTATAGTATTGAAATCTTCTCCGTTAAAATCTATGGTGCCATAGTTATGAAGTGTAGCTCCTAAAAAATAAAACGACGAATTCGATTTGTCATCAATATCAAGCTGTCCTCTATTAATAAACGTTCCAGTACTCTGAAACAGCCCTAATGCTGTGCCACCTTCCAAGGAGTCTAAGTCCATTATGCCATTAGTTTTATTTTCAAAAATGGCAGAGCATCCAAGCTGAATATGGTAAGATTGGGCATGGTCTATGGTAAGTGCACCATCATTTACAAAAGAGTCGCCTACAATAATTCCCGTCCCAACTCTCCTAATGGTAATACTGGAACCTTGCTTACTTTCAAAAGTAGTTGAAGCGAACGCAGCTTGAATTCCACTGCCAGTATCTTCAATGGTAATATCACCTTCATTCACAAAAGAGGCATTTGCATTCTCGTGAATCACTCCCACACCTCCAATACTACCAGAAGGAGTTTTTCTTAAATCCATGGAGCCTTTATTCTCAAACTGACCCGAGTTTCGAATATGAGCAGCCGCATCTTCTATAAAAATACGTCCGCCTCCCCCTTGTTCAAAAACACTTGTTTCTCCACTGTTATAAACCCCATAAACATCTGGTTTAAAAACCCGTATGGTTCCATCATTTTTAAATGAATCTGTATTATCAGTATTTAATATACCTTTTTCAAAAACACCCTGAATTTCTATTTCGCCACCATTACTAACTTTGGTACTTGTTGAAATACCAATTAAGGCCGGGGAGTTAATTTCAAGCTGACCAAGATTATTTAACTCTCCTCCTGTCAAAGTCATACCATTATGGCCTGCATTATTTAGGGTTATTTCTCCTTCTGACAGAATAACACCAAAACTAGACTCTATGCCATTCTCAGAAGGGTTTGATATATTAATCTCGCCATTATTGGTAATTGTTGCTGAATTAAGTATTCCGTCTATACCGCCTGATATATTAATATTGCCATTAACATTATTAAAAAAAACGGCCGTACCTGCATTTAGAAGTCCTGTTTGACTCTGACTATTTAACTCAATAATTCCATTATTTTGGAAAGCTCCTTGATTGGATATTCCTATAAAGTTTAAGTTACTTGTGGTCACTTCACCGAGGTTATTGGTAAAATTTCCATTGTTATTTATGGCTGCCCCTACGCAAGTTTCGATGTTTAATGTTGGATTACCACTTAAAGCGTCTAAAGTAAAGGCTCCCGATGAACCAATATTTAAGCAATTGCTTCCTGCGTTATCAATTTGAAAAAAGCCATCATCTTGTACATCAATGCTTCCATTATCAAGTTCAACCCCTAGAGAAGATGCATTTTCAATGCTTAGCACACCTAAAACTAAACATGACGCATTATCTTCTATTGTAAGACCATCTGAGATTGCGTTTTTCAAGCTAAGCTCTGACCCTTTACTAATTAAGAGACTAGTACTACTCACACCTGACATACTTATACTTCTCACCTCAGAACTTGAGCTAAAAACTACTTGTGCATTTGCTATTGCCACATCACAAACCGAGCATGGAAGCGTGTTAGTGTTCCAATTATCTGGATCTTCCCAATTAGTGCCATCACCTCCACCATCCCAAGTGATAGTTTGTGCAAAAACAGAAAGGGGAAATAATAAAATGAGAAGAAATAGTTTCATAGGTTCTGGCTAATTGAACCACAATCTATAAAGTCATCTATCCAATCACCAATTTTTTTGTAATGTTGGTAGGTTTTACTGTGTCGATGGCATATAATTCATATAAACTGCTTTAAAATCAGTTCCCTTCTTCTGGGTCAATCAAGCCAACAATGCCAGTTGGTGCTGAGAAATAAGCTCCGTTTTCTACTAAAATACTCTTAGCAGCTACTGTAGAAGATGGTGCTATTTCACACCTTTCACCGTTTGGGATAATGACATCGTCACATTTGCGTGGTACCTGATTAGCCGACCAATTTCCTGCAGTATGCCAGTCTTCTGAGATACTACCTGTAAAAGTTAAAACCGTAGGCGATGGACAATCTGAAAAAGTTATAAAAGGTATACTCAAAGAGCGAAGCTCACAACCTGAGCCATTAGGTCTATAATTAAAAAAGACGGAGTCTTTCCCTACCGCAAAAGCAGGAGGTGTCCAGCTGTTTGTATTTGTATTTATTTGACCAACAGGTGTAAGCAAACCATTACCATTTTGTACAAAAACGGTATTTCCAACGAGGTCTGCATTAGCGAAATTTGCCTTTCTTAAAAAAGGGCTAACAGTAAGACCACTTATAATAGGAGCCTCTAGTGGATGATACACTATGCCCGTATTAGTTATTTTATCAATTATACTATTAGGTGAATCTAAAGCCAAGGCAGAATCTGCTAAATAGATAGCCCCTGAATTGGTAAATGCGGCATTTGATTTTTTATAAAAACGCTCTAACTGCAAAAAGCCGTCGTTAGTCAAACTCATTCCTGAAACGCCTTTCAAGGCAAGCGAATCTTCGAGAATAAAATCTGCACAGGCGGCATTTGTCATTTGAACTTTACTATTAAACTCAAGAGCAACCGCATCTGTCAAAACACCTTTCCCTATCTCAAAATGAGCGGTATCTGCATTAATTAATCCGATAGTATTAGCACCATTAATGCCAAATGTTAAGCCCTTTCCGTAAAAATCACCTATGTAAAAGTCGCCAACATTCTCTATTATGGCTCTGTCACTCACCTTTATTCCTTCTCGTCGCCCCAAAATGCCTAAACTTATAAAACCATGATTGGTAAGCTTAGTATCCGAACCGTCTATTGTCATTATATATTTGTCAGGAACTGTACCTACCGCTGCACTCGTTAATAAAATCACCCCACTTTTTTCATTGAATAATTCATAAGAGTTATCCAACACCAAAGCATCGGTCTGACTAGGTCTTAATTTTATATCTCCCTCATTTGTCAAGGTATGATTTGTACTCAAACTAAGTCCAATGCCAGAGCTGTTCCTAGCATTTAGCTCACCTTGATTTAAGAAATCACAGCTAACATTGATAGTTCCACTTGCTCTTATTGTCGCTGAAGATGTATTGGTAAATGAGTTGCTACATTGAATAGAGACTCCTTCTGAGGTATATATATCACCCTCATTTACGCCATTAGCACCAGACACTATGACTGCAGCACCGCCAATATTTTCAATCTGAATTTCTCCTTTATTTGTGAAATCATTAAGCTCCAAACCATTACCAACCACATTCACAATAATAAGCTGCCCTTCGTTCATAAAATAATCTCCTGGTACTCCGTTAATTCCCGAGCTATTTGCATCATCTATATACAAAACGCCTTCCTGCCTAATAATTAATGAACCATTAGCTTGTAGGTCAATAGCGTTCAAGGCTGACTTTAGAATATTCATTTCAGAAGCAACGTATAATTTGGCAGAGCCGTCAATAATCACACCTTCACCCGCACTTTGTTCCACTGTAAAATTCTTATCCGACACTGTCAAAATAGCCCCTGGCTGAAGTTCTAACTGCCCAATAAGCACCTCATCCGAAACTACAACACTATCTCCAGCTATTTGAACTATATCCTTTTTCTCTGGAAGAACATCTGCTACCCAGTTCTGAGGGTCGCCCCATTTTAAACCATCACCGTCACCATCTGAGTCACCATCCCAAACAGCAACTTGGGCATGGCTAAAAAATGGAAAGAGTATTAAAATGAGGAGTGCTTTTTTCATGATTCTTGATTAAGGCTACATTACAGACAATTAAGGTATCAAATCTAGTGTCAGAAGACATGAAAACTTTGTGGTTGGTAGGATTTTCTGTGTGAATGGATTAGCCCAATCTGAGAAAACCAATTTAATTAGGTTTACAGCCAGCCTCTAACTCAGTTCTGAAAGTAGTTTGACTATCTGCCTCAAAAGGTGGAACCAACTCTATAGAATTTTCGGCACTTAAAAGTACGCCTCCGCCCGAAGGAACTGTACCAGAGGCGATTATTGACTCCGCGGCCTGATAAGTACCATGGTCAAAACCCGAAGCAATAGTCAAATCAGTCTCACACAGGCAATCCACAAGGAATGAATTTTGTAATTCGTAAGCCCCAAGGTCAATGGTTGAATCCGAGAGAAATTTAGCATTGTATATTCGGGGATTACCCGCATAGTCTGTCAACTTATTATTGAAAGCATTATTCCCTTTGTCTATACCTGGGGAACACCTTTTTAAGGTAAAATCCATTGAGCCTGGGGCTACAAAAAGCGGGTCTTCATCAATCACATCATTACTATAAATATACCCTCCTTTCACTATACTTTTTGAAACCGTAGTTTCAGAGGAATTAAAATCTGAAATCTCAGCATTATAAGTATTGCCCCACAAAATCGAATTATAAATAAAAGCCTCTGAATCACCCGAATTAGAAATAGTAGATGGAGGGTTAGCATTGATATTTGAAAAAGTACAACTTCTAATATAAGGCGAGGCGTTATGGTTTGCTATAGCACCACCAGGACCTTCATTGGCTATATTATCAACAAAAAGACAGTTTAATATTTCTACATTATCACTTAAGTTATAAATAGCTCCTCCTATATCTCTACCCCGATTGTCTTTAAAAAGGCTGTTTTCTATGCTTACTATGGCACTAGTTCCTATTCCTATGGCTCCACCTCCCGGCGTAACTATAGAGGGGTCGCCATCTAAATATATGGCCCAATTATCATTGAAAGTACAATTATTTACAGACGAAGAGCCTCTGAAAAAATAAATGGCACCTCCATAATTTTCAGTAATATTATTATCAAAATCACAATCATCTATAATCACCGTACCAAACTGAACATATATAGCTCCTCCATAATGACCAGGGTCTACATAGGCATAATCAAAAGATGAATAGTTATTTGTAAATGTGCAATTTTCAAAAGTAGTATTACCCAAAAGTGGATTAGGGCTTTCGCCAGTTGCTATAAGGATGGCTCCCCCCTTTTCTGACTCATTATCAGAAAAACTACAAGATTCTAGATTAATGCCAGAAGATGAAGTAAACAGTAAGGCCCCTGCACTTTTATCTGCTTTATTATCAACAAAATGACAATCATCTATATCTCCGAAAGAAGCAGTGAAAGCAATAGCTCCGCCTTCCCTACTAAGACCATTTTGATTTGGATTGGTAGCCTTATTCCGAAAAAAAGTTGTATTTGCGATAGATACATCAGAAAACGTGTAAAACATAGCTCCGCCTTTTTGCAAAGCCTCATTCTCGTTAAACTCGCAATTGCTAATAATTGGACTGGAATGGTCATTAAACATTCCTCCGCCTGAGTTAGCATAATTCTGGTTAATCTTACAATTTCGGATAGTAGGCGAAGCATATTTATTATATATACCTCCTCCATAAACATTGATATTGTTCCATCGGGCCCAACCTCTGAAAATCACAAAACCATCTAATACAGCACTTGAATTTAGGGGATTAGCTTCAGTATAATTATTCAGTACCACATGATAAGCGTTTCCGCTATAGTCGCCTAAATGGTCGTCTTGCTCTAGGTCTCCATGGAGAACAGTGGTATTTAAACCATAACTACGCTGGCCTAGACTTGTTTCATTGCCTAAGAAACCTCCATAAATCTTAACATTATTAAGCATTTTGAATGCTTCTGCTCTGTAATTATTGAGTCTGGTCACCCCTTCGTCAGGATAGTAATTCCCTTGTGCCACCCAAATTTCACCAGGGCAACCACATAATTCCAGGGTTCTAAGAGCATCTTGTAAATAAACATACGCATCGGACCAGGAGCTTCCATCGTCATTTCCCACCGCATTTGTATTCACGTATAAGCGTCCAGTTACATATTCATAGGCACCCATATCTAGCGTATCATAAAGCGTTCTTGCTCCTCCGCCATAGTCCAAATTACCTATAGAAACCGCATTAGTGCCTGCATTATAAACTGGGGTACATAATTTTAAGGTATAATCATGATTAGCGGCATCAGTAAATAGTGGATCGGCATTAATATTTCCATTTCCTGTGTACCCTCCTTCAATATTTGAATAGGTAACATTATAGATATTAGCAGGGGAACCCGTTTTATTCACTAGCTCAGTGCCATTATTCCACAAAATAGAATTCTTGATAATTATTTGAGAGTCTCCGCTTAAAATACTTTCGGTATTACTCTGACCTACATAGGTATTGTCCGCTATAGTGCTGTTAATTATGGTAACAATGCTGCTTTCATTATTCATTACATTACCGCCAAACGAGGCTGAATTCTCATAAAAAATGCAATTTTCAAAAACGGGACGGCTTTCAATATTTTCTACAGCCCCACCTATTGCAGCTGCATTATTTCTAAAAAGACAATACTGGATTTTTGGAGAGCTCCAATTATTATAAATAGCTCCTCCATCATGAGGGTAGCCATTGCTATTCTCTATAATAAAACCATTTAAAACGGCAGAATTGGTCAACTGAGTAGCTTTGATATAGTCATTCTTTATAATTTGATAGGTTTTATCTGTTCCATCTTGGTTAATATCTCCACTTAAAATTGTGGGATAAGTTGTCCAGTTTCTTGTTACAGAGGAAACACTTCCCCCTGCCATAAAACCTCCATTAATGATGACATTATTCAACATATAAAAAGAAGCACTTCGGTCGCCGTCCGTGTATTTCCCACCATCATCATCGTCAGGATAATAGGTGCCTTGAGCTACTCTTATTTCAATATTTCCTGTCAAACTTGAAGCCTCCGTCAGGGCATCTTGTAAATATCTATATGCTACAGACCAAGACCTCCCATTGCCTCCTTTAGCAGCGGAAGCATCTACATAAATTATAAACCCTCCTCTATTTTCATTTGACGCAAATGCGACAAGGTTAGAGACAAAGAGTAAGAATAAAAGACTTAGATATTTCATTTTAATCCAAATTTACTAATGACTAAAAACATCATATTCTAGAAACCATACAGTATAAAATAGTACTAGAACCTTTAAGTTAATGCAAAAGCTAAACACCAATACTTCTAATATAGGCAGTAAGACTAACACATTAAATTATTGACGAGTCAAAGTTCCTGTAGCTCTATTCTCAGGAAATGCCTCTTCAAACCATACTACCTTTATACTGTTCTCATTTAAAGATGTTACTTCAAAGGTTCCATCACCACAGGTAGTGTTAGTTTCATTGATAATTTGGTCAATCTGGTAAAAGTCACCAGACATTGAAAATGTGGAAAGCTTAAATGAACAAGCTAAAGCTATGCAGTTAAACTGACTAGGGTCGCAAACAGAAATATCACCTGATGTAAATGTTCCTGTACCGGTTTGACCATTAAGCGTAGTATTGTTTATAGAGAAACCAACTAACAACTCACCAAATTCAGGCTGAACGATAGTTCCTGACCAACTACCAGTAATATTAGATTCTTTGGTAGGTTCGTCCGAACTTGAGCAAGATGAAAGGTAAAAAAACGGTATTAAAAGAGTGAAAGAGATGATTCTTACCATTATGAGCTTATGTTTTGAATGAATTTCGAAAAAATTTGTTTAAAACTCCATTCAATTTAAATAAGCTGCACTTCTAACGCTATAACTGGGATAGTTTTCTATTTTACGGTCTGAGTGGTTCATTAAACACCTCATAAAATGCCACCTTCTTAGCTCGGCTTATTGGCAACTTTTTACCAGAGGTCAAAACAAGGTGAGAGTTTCTAGATTTGGTAACTTCTTTTATCTTAGACAAATTCACCAAATATTGATGGTGCGTTCTGTAAAATTGCTCTCCCGAAAGCTTCAGTTCTAATTCCTTTAAGAGACGGTTTACAGACCGCTGAGTTCCGTCTGTTTTATGAATAATACTTAAACTACTTTCCGAAGAAATATAGAGAATATCATTCAATGGGATTCTAAGAATTCCATTCTTTTCTTCAATTAACAAGTCTTGCTGCCTTGCGGCTAATGCCCCTCGCCTACTTATCAATTTTTCCAGCAGCGACTTCAATTCTTTGGTACTAACAGGCTTCATTAAATAACCTGAGGCTTGGTGTTTAAAAGCTTTTAGGGCATATTCATCATGAGCTGTGGTGAAAATAACATCTGTCACTTTAAGATCTAGGGCAGGAAAAAGTTCAAAACTCTCTTTCCCTGGCATTTTAATATCTAAAAAAAGAAAATCGGGTTTAAACTCTATTAAAAGCTCCTCTGCCTCATCCACAGAATTAGCAAAACCCAAAATCTCAATCGGAAGCTTAGTCCAACCCAACTGAGCAGAAAGCGTACGAATAGCGTGCTGCTCATCATCTACAAGTATGGCTGTATACTTCATGCTTTTATTTACTCAAAAAATGGCACCTTAATTTTCACCAAAACCCCTTTATCGTCTTCCCTATTATTGATATCAAAGGAGATTTTCTTTTGATACAATTTAAACAAAAGCTCTATTTTTTCCTGAATATTCTTCAACCCATAAGATTTATCTTTGCCTATTTCCCCTGCTTTCAGACCGCTGCCATTATCTCTTATTTCTATGACCACTTCGTCAGCAGTATTTCCGCTCACTTCAAGCTCTATCAAACCCTTATTTTTTAGCGACATCACACCATGCCAAACAGCATTTTCCAGAAGGGGCTGAAGCATCATTCCTGGTATCTTTCTGTCTAAAAGTTTTCCGTTTTGAGGTCTTATGATTTTATATTTAAACTTATCCTCAAACCTTAAAGATTCCAGCGACAGATAATCCTCACAAAATTGTAGTTCTTGCTCCAAAGTGTTGAATGTCTTATCTGAATTCCGAAGAATATTTCGCATCATTCTCGCATAAAGTGCTAGATACTCTGAGGCTTCTTCTGGCTTTTTTGAAATGATAAAATCATTGATAGAATTTAGCGAATTAAACAAATAATGGGGATTCATTTGGAGCTGTAAGGAGCTCAATTGAGATTGCATCAATTGTGACTTATTCCGCTCATTTTCAGTTGTCAATTTTTCTAGATTAAGTTTTTGTTGACTTGCTATCAGTTTGTCTTGAAGCAATTCATTCACCTCTTTCTCCAAAATTTCTTTTTCTTGCAATTGCTCTATCAGCTTCTCTCTTAAGGCTACATTCTCTTTTTCTTTTCTAAGACTTCCATAATTTATACCCATCAGAAATATAAGGCTTTCAATCACATAACTTATCTCCAAAAAGCTAAAATGCAAGAAGCCACTTGGCTGCGTATAAAAGAAATCTCTTGCCTTAGGAATACCCATTACAAATACATTAGTTATTTCATTTAAAACGGCAAAACCAATAACCAAACTACCAACAATTAGAAACCACTTTAGTTTATCTTTAAATTTAAAAATGATGTAAAAAGTGATGTATGTAGAAAGTACCGTAAGAACCAGATAAACCTTATAGAAATACTTAAAAATAAACTCTTGGTCGCCACCCGATAAAATGAGGTAAAGTGCATGAGAAGAGGTTAATAGAATAATCAAAACTTGAAAAACCCTACTTACTTTAAACAGCCATTTATCCTTCCTTTTGATATCTAAAAAGGCAATTCCAAATTCGGTATAGACCGCATAAACGAACCCCTGCGGAATTATGTTTAAAGCTCCGTATTTATTTAAATCATTGGGCAGTAAAAAGTGCCATTGCAGGTACTCGTCTGTAAAAAGAAACAAAAAGAGCAAAATGGAGAATATGTAGCAGCCATACACCCCATAAATCCTATTCCTGAGCACCACAAAATGATAAAGAGAAAAAATCAACAGCAACGATAACAGTAAAATGCAAATGAGATTAACCGTACGTGCATTTTCGTTTTGTAAATAATAAAGTGAAACCGCATCTTCAATATCACTTCCTAAAATCAATTTCGGTGTTACTGTGAAGTACTTCCCGTCGTATTGAGACATTTTCACCAAAAAATCATTCTCTCCTTTTTTTAAACTTACGGGAATTAAATACCTCGCAAAAGGAGATTCTAATGCTGTTTTTGGAGTAAACTTCCCTGCTTTTAAAGTATCCGACTTAGTAAAAACATCTATGTATTCGCTGTCGCCAACATATAAAAGTCCCTTTTGCTCATTGTCGCTTGGTACTTTAAGTTTAAAAGTGACCGAGTCTTTATGTGTGGGAGGAAGTGCTTCTTTGGTAGCTTCAAAGGTATTCTTAAAAACCTCCTTCAAACAGTCCTCACAGATTTCTATAGGTAGAAGCTGCTGAGCCTGCCCTCCCATTGAACCCAAAAAAGCCAAAGCACAAAAGCAATATGTAAGTATGGTTTTATACACTTGCTATAAATGTATCAATATCACCTAACATCTTCAACGCTTAAAGAATAACCTGCCACCGAAACCCAATTTCTGGGCCTAGTTTTTTATTTAACGTACTCCCAAAGCTTCAATTAATTGAGTTTTACTAATTTCTATTTTACCTTCGCCACATGAAATTGAATCTGGATATAAAAGGAGCGAGTAGCCAAGAGTGGTTAGATGCCGTCATGGCTGATTTTAATAGTTTTTTACAAGACCATGCCGACTGTGAGCGTAAGGCTTCTGCTATGAACATGAGTTTTGTGGCTAAATATCCTAACAGAACAGAGATACTTCCGGAACTCATAGCCACGGGAATAGAAGAACTGCAGCATTTTGAGGCAGTTTATAAATTAATGGAAGCTAGAGGCGTACAGCTGCAGCACAGCATAGCTGATGACCAATATATTAAGGCTCTCATGAAACTTAGATATAGCGATATAGAAGGACGCTTTTTAGATGGCCTTCTTATTGCCTCTGTGTTTGAAACTCGCGGTGGCGAACGCTTTAAAATGGTGGCAGATGCTCACCCAGACCCTGAAATAGCCAAATTCTATAAAACCCTTTGGGTATCTGAAGCCAAACACGGACATAATTTTGTCAAAATGGCTCTTAATTATTTCCCAGAAGAAAAGGTTTACAGCCGACTGTCTTATTGGGTTGACCAAGAATGTGAAGTGGTCAAAAACTTACCTATAAGAGCTGCTTTGCATTGATTTTAAATCATTCTTCCAGCCTCCTTATCTACCCAAATCAGTCCATTTTTATGTAATTGAAAAACGGTGGAGGGCATTTTTGATGACGGCTCGTCATTTACCGTGTTTTTCAGAATTTTAGCTTTCTTATTTCCAGAGGCCATCAACATTGCGGTTTTGGCTTCCAACAAATGTTTTAGACCTACTGTAATTCCTTTTGACAAAGACGTTTCCGAGTCAAAATACTTTTGACCTACGTCAATCGTCATTTGAGCCAAATCTGTCACGTGACAATAGTTATCAAAACCATAGCCAGGTTCGTTAAGACCAATGTGTCCGTTTAGGCCTATTCCTACTATAATAAAATCTAAACCTCCTCTGTCTAAAATAAGCTTATCCACTCGCTTACATTCAGTGGCTAAGTCGGAACTTAAAGAGTCAAAAAACGTATAATTTTCTTCGGAAATGTTCAGCGGTTTCAGAAGATTCTCTTCCACTATATACCTACAGCTACCTTCACTTTCTGGCCCTACTCCTACCCATTCGTCTAGCCCAATTATCATGGATTCAGAGAAATCTACAGACACTCCCATTTCAGAAATCAATTGATAAGCTCTTTTAGGCGTATCACCTGAAGTAAGCACCATCGTAGCATCTGGTTTATCTTTTACCAACTGGATAATATAATTAGCGACAGCCAATGAAAGCTCTTCCGAGTCTTTATGTTTTTTGATTTTCATAATTATCAATTTCTCTAATGGTCAAAAGTGCTTCGTTTAAATCGTAAGGTTTTTTCTGGTTCAATACTTCCTCAAAATACCAAGTTACTCCTTCTGAAATAGGTACATCATTTACACCATATTCATCACGTAAAAAATGGAGGTATTTCATCAACTGGAAGGCATCAAAAAACTGAAAGAAACGCTTTTCAAAAGCATCTAAAGAAGCTACATTTTCTTTAATCAACGCTATTTTCTCTTTGGCATTGATTGACACTAAATAAGCTATTAATCCTTCGTGGAAACCTGAAAAATCAACATCGGATTCATAGAAACTAACCTTTCTTTCTAAAAAAGGTTTGAGTATTAAAAAGGCCTCTGGATTATATGTCTGCCATTCAAAACCCTCTTCCTCATATTTGAGCATAGCTCTTCCTGTACCAAAAGGCACTCTTTCTGAAATTCTACCCGAAGGATAAACCGTGGTAGCATGAATATTACCACATTCTCCATCTTTTATAAACTTATGCATAAAGTAGAAATCCTCTCCAGCCTTCCGTTTATTCATTCCTCCTTTGGCAGTATAAACATCCGACATTACCGCCATGCTAGAGCCCACCGTATGAATAGCAAAAGGAAGATTAAGATAACGCTGCATTAAAATGTAATACCTCAAATGCAACTCATACTCTATAATATCTCGCTGCTTTTCGGCATCATAAATCTTATGTTCAAAATGAATAGCCGCCGCATTAAAGGTCGAATGCTCAAAAAAGGCACTTATCGCCTGAAAGTAGTTTTCTTTTACTTCGCAGTCGGCATCAAGATAAACTATGACACCATTTATATTTTTTGATGTAAAATCTGCAGCTGCCTTATCTCCTAAAACTTTACGGGCCAAACCTACGCCCGCATGCTTTTTGGGCAAGTCTAAATCTTTAAGAACCTGAAAGTTTATACCTCCATTATAAGACTGAATCCACTTTTCAACTTCACTATACGATGCTTTATTTAGGGCTTGTACCTCCTCGGAATCTTTTGAACTACCATTGACCAGAATTAAGACTTCCAAATCTAAATCCCCGACATCAGATGCCGCCAAAGAACCTAGTGTGGCGGTGATAGCAGGCTCACCAAAAGCAGGAATACAAACTTTGATTTGGTACGGATTCTTTTTCCCCATAAAACACTAAATAAATTAACTATTAAAGCTTTTTAATCATGACAAAGCCGCTTCACTTTTCAAATAAGCTTCTCGTACAATTTGGGCTGTTTGATGCTCTCCTGTATGACTCCAACCAGGAGCTTTGAACACATAAAGAATTTTATTCTTAAGCCCAGGTGCATTCCAAACGTCTTTAAAAAGTTCATAAAACTCGCCAAAATAGACATCGAAAATATTCTTCGTGTTTACGTTTCTGGTAATGCCATATTCAATTTTGACATTTTTATCTTCTTCTTGAAAAGTTCCAAAAACTCTATCCCAAATATTAAGCATATTGCAAAAATTGGTATCCATATACAATGGATTTCGAGCATGATGGATACGATGATGAAGCGGTGTTAAGAGCCATTTGGAGTAAATACCTAGCCTACCACTTTTAGAAATACTCTCACCAATATGGATAAAAGCCCCATAAGTGCCATCAATAAACATTATCAAAAAGAGTAGTGCAGGATGTACACCGGCCAAAATACAAATAGTGCTTCTAATAATATCTGCATATGCTCCTTCTAAAAAAAAGTGAGCATATGTAACCGAAAGGTTCATGTCTTCTGGCGTGTGATGGGTAGAGTGCAAGCACCAAAACAAACGAACCTTATGACCTAAATAATGGTAAATAAAATGAGCAAATTCCCACACCACATAGCCGTATATAAGCCAATACCAGGTCATGGTAGTTTGAAAAAGGGCGTAAGACTGCAAATGAGCAATAATTATTGCCGTCATACCAATGGCTATCACCCTAGATATTAGCCTATTTAGCACATAAATTAGAAATACAGAAGGGTAAACTTTTGTATCTGGTTTTTTATTAATGTAGCCCATAGTCAGCTCTAGCAAAAGTAGAAATGGGATAAAAGGAATTAAGATAGCTTTGATACCTTCCCAAGTTAAAAAAATGCTAAAATCACCACTCATTAGTAGCTCCCAAACTTGATTCACGCCCAAAAATCCAAGAATCTCGTCTTTGAGTGTACTTAATACTTCCATATTTATTTTTTTGAATAATAGGCCTATTTTAGAAGGCTTGTAGGGTTAAATATATAATTCAAATGTAGCAAATTACGTATACAAAAATTGACCACTATTTTAGAATCCTTTTAATCTGTTTGATTATCTGATTCTTAAATAATATGACACTTCATTAAAAATTCAATTTTGCAGATAGTTTTGATAAGTACTTGCACATTTTTTTTGCAATCATTCGCTGACAAAGTTAAATTCACCCACATTTCTTTATTTTTGCATATACCCCTACAAAGACAAGCATTTCTGACATAATGAGTGATAAAAACCAAGCATACGACCCAACCCAACAAGACGAAGTTTTAGATGACATGTTTGAGGATTATTTCCTTGAATATGCCTCCTACGTAATTCTGGAAAGAGCCGTACCTGCCTCAGAAGATGGATTAAAGCCCGTTCAGAGGAGATTAATGCATGCTCTTAAAGAAATGGACGACGGCCGATTTAATAAGGTTGCCAACGTTATAGGAGCTACCATGCAGTTTCACCCACACGGTGACGCCTCTATTGGCGATGCTATGGTGACCATAGGTCAAAAGGAACTATTGTTAGACATTCAGGGAAACTGGGGAGATATTAGAACAGGTGATAGTGCTGCTGCACCAAGATACATTGAGGTAAGGCTTTCAAAATTTGCCAATGAGGTTCTTTTTAATGAAGATACCACCGAGTGGCAAATGTCTTATGATGGACGTAAGCGTGAGCCAGTAACCTTACCGGCCAAATTTCCATTATTACTAGAAATGGGTGTTGAGGGTATTGCGGTAGGTCTTTCTACCAAACTTATGCCTCACAATTTTATTGAAATTTGCGAAGCATCAATAAAACACCTCAAAGGTCAAAAATTCACTATTTACCCTGATTTTCTTACAGGAGGAATTTTGGATGTGAGTGCCTATAACGACGGAGCAAGAGGTGGCAGAATTAAAGCTAGAGCAAGAATTTCAGAGGTTGATAAAAAGACCCTGAAGATATCAGAGATTCCTTATGGAACTACTACTGGTAACTTGATTGACTCTATTATTAAGGCCAATGACCGCGGTAAAATTAAAATCAAAAAAGTAGAAGATAATACGGCTCGTGATGTAGAGATTATTATTCACTTAGGAACTAACACATCGCCAGACATTACTATTGATGCTCTTTATGCATTTACGTCTTGCGAAGTTTCTATTTCACCAAACGCCGTAGTAGTTAGAGATGATAGACCTCACTTTGTAAGTGTATCTGATATTCTTAAAGACTCAACAGACCAAACTTTACATCTGCTTAAAAGAGAGCTAGAGATTAAGAAGTTTGAATTGATGGAGAAACTTCTTTACAGTTCTTTAGAGAAAATTTTCATTGAAAACAGAATATACCGCGACATTGAAGAGTGTGAAACTTTTGAAGCGGTTATTGACACTATAGACCAGGGCTTAGAACCATTTAAGAAAGACTTTTATAGAGAAATAGGCAGAGAAGATATTCTGAGATTGACAGAAATCAGAATTAAAAGAATATCAAAGTTTGATGCTTTTAAGGCAGATGAGCTTATGAAAAGGCTTATTGATAGTCTTAAAGAGGTGAACCATCACCTTGAAAATCTTACAGACTACGCTATTGACTTCTTCAATAACCTTATCAAAAAATATGGAGAAGGCAGAGAGCGAAGAACAGAGCTATTGGAATTCCAAGAGGTGAAAGCTACCGTGGTGGCAGCAAATAACCAAAAGCTTTATGTAGACCGTAAAAATGGTTTTATAGGCTATGGCATCAAGAAAGAGGAGTTTGTGATGGACTGCTCCGATATTGACGACATTATTGCTTTTAAAAGAGACGGAACCTATAGTATTTCCAAAGTTTCGGATAAAAACTTTGTGGGTAAAGACATTATCCACTGCTCAGTTTGGCGTAAAAACGACGAACGTAGAATTTACAATGCCATTTACCTAGATGCCAAGTCTGGTAAAACTTATGCCAAACGTTTCAATATAACCAGCATCACTAGAGATAAGGAATATGATGTAACCAAAGGAGCTCCAAAATCTAAAGTGCTATACTTTAGCGATAATGAAAACGGAGAAGCCGAAATAGTCACCGTTAGTTTGACAGCATCTAGTACTGCTAAGAAAAAGCAGTTTGACTATAACTTTGCCGATTTACTTATCAAAGGCCGCTCTTCCATGGGGAACATGGTTACTAAGTATCCTGTAAGAAAAGTAGCTCTTAAATCTGCTGGTAAATCAACACTTGGCGGCGTTGATATTTGGTACACACCAAATCTAGGACGTTTAAACAGAGACGAGCACGGCGATTACATAGGAAACTTTGAGGCAGAAGATAAAGTACTGGTACTTTATAAAACTGGTGAGTATGAACTGACCAATTTTGAACTGACCAATCACTATGACGCTCGTTCGGTCATGTTGATAACAAAACTGGAAGAAGAAGGCATCATTACAGCTATTTACTATGACGGAGAAAGCCGAATTTATTACATCAAAAGGTTCCAGATAGAAACCACTACCATGGATAAGAAGTTTGCCTTCTTAACCGAACATAACAGAACTGAGCTTTTAGGAATATCCTATGACGACTTACCAAGAGCCGAGCTAAAAGTTAAAAAAGACCGCAAGTCTAACATAGAAAAAATTGAGTTCAAATTAGAGGAACTGGTAGGCGTAAAAGGCTGGAAAGCCCTTGGAAACAAGTTGCCATTTATGAAAATAAGTGATGTAAAATGGCTAGAGCCTGAAATCATTGAGAAAGAAAAGCCTGAAGAGACTCCCGACGACGACGATGATAACGAAAGCGACAATGGAGCTGAAAACAACGCCGATGTAGAAAACAGCATACCAGAGGCTGCTCCAAAAGAAGATGTGAAGCCTGAAGCGGCAAAACCTGAAGCTCCGAAAGCTGAAAGTCCAAAGCCTGAAACCCCAAAGTCTGAGCCAAATAAAAACAAGCCAAAAGACAAAGACCCTGATTCTGAAAACCAATTAGGTCTATTTTAAATGTGAATAGATTTCATGCAAATATTGACCAAGGTCTATTAAGAACCTTTCTTACGCCCTTGGTCATACTATGTTTTCAAGTGTTTTGCTTCTCACAGTTAAAAGTAGATGTAAAACTGGAGGTAGACCCGCTTATTGAAAAAGGCGATATCTACATTGCTACGGACTTTAACGAATGGAATGCAGGCGACCCTGACTTCCGCATGACCAAAGTTGGGCTTTCGCATTACAGCATTGTTTTAGAAAACGTACCTGAGCGTTTTGAATATAAATTCACACAGGGTACCTGGGCTACTGCCGAAGGTACACCAGCGGGTTTGGCTCTGCCAAACAGAATATATACTCAAAATGAGTTAAATAAAACCACCATAAATAATACCATCTTAGGCTGGGAAGAGCAGATAGTTTACAGCTTTATAGTAAACGCCATTCCTGAAAACACGCCAAAAGATGCATCTATTTATGTAGCGGGAAATTTTAACAATTGGGACCCAGCAGACGAAAATTATAGGTTAAAAAAGTCTATAGACGGAAGTTATAGATGCAAGGTATACTCCGATTCTGAAGAAATAGAATTTAAATTTACCAGAGGCTCATGGGAGTCTGTAGAAGGTAGAGAAAGCGGAAAAGCCCGACCTAACAGAACATTAAAAAGGGAATTTACAGACGACGTTGACAATTTAACCTTTAGAATAGTTGGCTGGGAAGACCTTCAAGGTGCTTTTAGCTTTTATTCTATTTATGACCTCCTCCTCCTATTTTCTATTTTTCAGGGAGTTTTGCTTTTGATAGCCATTCCAAACTTACAATCTAATAATACAGGTACTAATAAGTGGCTCCTTTGCACCATTGGTCTCTCCACATTCAGCATCTTTTTCTATTTGCTTTCTAATTATCAAAACTCGGTACAGTACTTTTCTCAGGTATTATTTTTCTCCGACTTTGTCATTTTTCTCTATGGTCCTATTTTTTACTTTTATCTAAGAAAGCTTCTTTTTAATATTGAGAGTTTGCCTTCAAAATGGTACTTGCATTTTATTCCATTTTTGATTCAATTGATTATCTATTTGCCATTTTTACTGCAGCCAGATAGAACCTTGCTAGACAGAATCATGAATCAGGAATCTTCACTAGTTATCCTGTTTTTAGCCATTGGTTTTGCCGGTTTTCTGTGGAATGCCTATTACTGGAATCTCTTCCGAAAAACTATCAAAAACTACCAAGAGCAATTTCAGTCAAACTTTAGTTACGACCAAAACCTAAATTACCTGACCACCATTTTAATCATACAGTTTGTCTGTTTGACCATTTGGTTTGCTTTCTTTGTGGTTTTCGGATTGTCAAGATTTTTCAATTACGAGACCGTAGACTTACAGGAAAACTTCATTGACCTTATTTGGCTTTCTTTCTCCATGATTACCTACATCTTGGGTTATTTTGCCATTCACCAGCCAGAAACCTTTAAGGCTACGCCAGAAAACATTTCCATTTTTGATGACATTTTAGAAAGTACTCCTCATAAAAAGACGGCAAATACGCTGCCTAAAAAAGACCCATTACAGGCCGAAGCTATTTTGCCAGTTATTGAAGCTTTGGAAAAGAATATTGAAGAGAACAAACCTTTCTTAAACCCTAAACTTACCTTAAGTGAGCTTGCCGCTCAAATAAACACGCAGCCCCATGTTTTGTCAAAAACCATCAATGAGCACTACGGTAAAAACTTCTTTGAGCTTATTAATGGTTACAGAATAGATGAATTTAAAAACTTGGTAAAACAAGAAAAGTTTAGTCATTACACTTTACTGGCATTAGCTTACGAAGTGGGTTTTAATTCGAAAACGGCCTTTAATAGGTCTTTTAAGAAAATTACTAAACAAACACCAAAAGAGTACTTTGAAGAGGTAAAAGAAAGCTCAATCTAGTTTTTATGTTGCTTACGCCAAACACTAGGGCTGCAAGAATGCTTTCTTTTAAAAAGCCTGTTAAAGTGCATCAAGGTATTAAACCCTGAAGAAAAAGCGACTTCTGATATTGATTTATCTGTTCCTTGCAGCTCCCTCATGGCGGCAGTAAGCCGTAGTTCATTCAAATAGTCTACAAAAGTCTGATGCGTTTGTTTCTTAAAAAATCGGCTAAAGGATGTGGGAGTAAGACAGCTTAAACTTGACATCTTCTCTAGTGTAATTTGTTCTCTAAAATTGTTTTGGATATAACTAAAAACCGTATCCATCCTGTCTGTTTCAGATTTGCCCAATTGGCTTTTAAAATCAGTATTTAGTAATAAATCAAAAGGGATTTTAGATGCTAATACATTAAGGAGTTCAAACAACAAAAGAACCTTACTCATACCTACGGCTTCATGTAAAGCGTTAAATTTTGACATCAAGAAGTCTTCTTTCCCATTGACCTTGAAGCTAATTCCCCTATCAGACTTTCTTAACAGCGTCTTCACTTTCTCAAACTCTTTCAAACCCACCAAAAGAGGAGACACTACTAATTCACTAAACTGAACTACATCTGCCTGACAGCATTCTTTCTCAAAATCAGAAACCCATGTATGGGGAATATTTGCACCTATCAAAACCAGGTCGCCTTCCTCAAAAGCTTCCAAACTATCTCCCACATGCCTGTTCCCTTTTCCTTTCCTAATAAAAGTGAGTTCATACTCGGGATGAAAATGCCATTTAAAGTCGAAACGAGGTACTTCGTGTAAATAACTTTTAAAAGAAGATAGACTTGTCTTTTGTACGCTCTCTAATATTGCTTTCACCTTTATTATCTTCTAGTAAACTAACACATCCTACATAAAGACAAAATAAGTTACATTTTTGACAAAATCCGTAAAAACAAGCTTACTTTTTCCTATCAACTTTGTATTAGATAATTTTAAACAAATCACCCCTATTATTGATATGAAATCTATTGACCAACCTTATTTACTTACAGAAGAGCAAATTGCCTTTTATCAGGAAAATAAATTCATTAAGCTAAAGCAAGTATTTGACGCCAGTACCCTAGCCCACTTCCGTCAAATAATTATTGATAAAGTAAAAGAGTTAAGCACCGAGAGCCTTCCTTTAGAAGAAAGAGATACTTATAGCAAAGCTTTTCTTCAAGTCATGAACCTGTGGAGAGAGTCTGATGAAGTAAAAGAATTTGTTTTTGGTAAAAGGCTAGCACACATAGCTACCCAATTAATGGGAGTAGATGGTGTAAGACTTTATCATGACCAAGCACTTTTTAAAGAGCCAGGTGGTGGATTTACGCCTTGGCATGCAGACCAATACTACTGGCCACTATCCTCTGATAAAACGGTTACGGCATGGGTGCCTTTACAGGCTGTGCCTAAAGAAATGGGACCTCTGGAGTTTTCAGCGAAAAGCCATCTGTTACAAGACGGAAGAAACTTAAAAATATCTGACGACAGTGAAAAAATCATTTCTTCAAAATTAAGATTGGGAGATTTTGACCAAGTAGCCGAGGCCTTTGATTTAGGTGAAGTTAGTTTTCATAGCGGTTGGATATTTCATCGAGCAGGAGCTAATAGCACCCAAGAAATGCGTAGTGTGATGACCGTTATTTATATGGACAAAGACATGAAGCTTCAAGAACCAGTCAATGAAAACCAAAAACTAGATTGGGATACTTGGTGCCCAGGTGCAAAAATTAGTGAGACTATTAATACGCCTATAAATCCTGTTCTTTATTAAATAAAATGCCTGAGCCTTTAAATCTTTAGAGCGGTCACTTATCTTTAAAGCACGCTAAGCACCACAGAAAATAAGGCATCATGAGATTAAAGAGCATTATTATAGAAGATAGCAAAATTGCCCGAGTGGCACTGGAAAAACAGTGCCAAACTCATAAATCCATTGAGCATATTGCCTCTTTTGAAATGGCTACGGAAGCACTAGATTTCCTTGCCGAAAATGAGATAGACCTTATTTTTCTTGATGTTGAAATGGAAGGCATGAATGGTTTTGAGTTTCTTAATGCATTAGCTATACTGCCTGCTGTAATCATGACTACATCTAGCAAAGAGTACGCCTATGAGGCTTTTCAATACAGTATTGTAGACTATATTCAGAAACCTATAACCAAACCTAGGCTAAACATGGCCATTGAAAAGGTTTTAGAAAAATGGGATAAACCAGAGCCTGAAACCAGCAGCTATACAGTAGATGACACTGCAGGAGAAGAGAATATTTATGTACGAGTTGACCGTAAATTTGTCAGAATTAGAAAATCTGATATCAACTACATTGAAAACCTTGGTGACTATGTCAAGATATTCACAGAGAAAAACAGCTATGTAATGCTAGGCCAACTCAAAAACTTGGAAGTAAAACTTGGCAATTCTTTTTTCCGTGTACATCGTTCTTACATTGTCAATCTGAATAAGATTTTAGATGTGGATGATAATAATCTTGTAGTTAAAGATAAAGTCATTCCTATTAGCCGAAGACAAAAATCAGAGTTTTTGCAGCGATTAAATATTCTTTAAAGTCCTACTAAAACATCTTGTCTTCTTCTTGAAACTCTAGCCATGGTGCCGTCCATTAAAAGTACCGCCTTATTTGCCCCCTCACTTACTACTTCTTTAATAAACTTCGGATTTAATAAGTAAGCCCTGCTAATACGTAAGAAATGATTATACTCATCTCTTTCTTCGTGTCTTTTTAAGGTAAACCCAGAAATTACTTTCTTCCCGTTATTAAGGCTATATACTGTGTAATTAGTGTCTGCCTTTAAATAAAGGACTTCTTCTGGGTTTTCTACTAATGCTTTTACCATGATTATTATAATTTAAAATGTGTGAATTAATTTTGGCAACCCATAATTTGAGCGTCTATTACTGAACCAGCTTCTGCCACAAAACCAGGTTTAAATTCAATTGAATTCTCAGAAGTAAACACCACCCTTGAATCGTCTTTTGCTACATTGGTCACCTGCATATTTCCTGTTGCGGCATATACTTCATGAGAGTAAGAGCTAGCCATTATTTCTGTGTTAGCTTCACAGCCATTTACTTTACTAAAACTTATGTTGTTAAACTTGAAGTCAAACGGTTCAAAAGTCGAATTATCACCAATGGCTGAAAAAGTAAGTGCCGTAATATCATCATTGCTAAGTGTGTTGTTTGAGCCATCTAAAAACTCACTTAAAGGAATGTAAAATCGCTTTGCGGTAGCTGTCAAATTAATAACTTTTCTAGGTTGATCTAGCCACTCTGTAACGCCTTCATGACTAAGTACTATTTCGATAGATTGTATTCCCTCGGCTACAAAAGATAAATAAGAATACTCCATAAGATCAACCGTTCTTAAACCTAAACGTAAAGGTCTGTGAACCGAATAGTAGTTTTTCACATCACCCGATGCCTCAAAACTTCTCTCTATCCAGTAATGATTGTCATTCTCTGCTATTTTATCTAAAGGAAAAATCGAGAGATTCGTATTGGCCACGTTAGCTTCTTCATAATTCGCTATCCAAGCTCCATCAGCTAGGTAAATGGCATCTTCTCCTTCAGTATTGTCAGAAAAAATAACTAGGCCTGCATCAAATACTCCAGGCGTGGCAAACTCCAATTCTTGCAGGTATTTACCAGTCAAGACCACCTTTTCATTGAATAGTTCAGAAGCCAATTGCTCGGTGTTTCTAAGTGTACCAAACACATTCACATTACCCGTTTTACGCTTATCGTTAATCAGCGTAATTTTAAATTTACCCTGAGTATATTCACCTTTTCTCATTAGCAAGTCTGGGCTTTTAGTAAAACTAGCCTCTTTAGATAAATCAAATGAGTTTTCGAAAATTGTAAGAATCTGCTCTCCTAAATAAAACACATCAGAAGGCTTTCTTCCCCATAATTGAAAATTGAGAAACGTTCCACCCGTCGGATAATCCTCAATATTCCAATGGCTATTATATTGATACTCATCAGCCACCAATTCTTTTATAGAAAAAGACATGGCATACTCCACAGCCCCATCGGCTCTTTTTAAACTTATTAATGTACCTGGATATTCACCACCTATAAAAACGGTCTTAGCAGATATTAGTTCTGCCCCGCCTACTCTATCACATATACTTTTAGTGTGACTATATACTTCGTTAATAGTTTTGGTTACCAAACAAACAGCTTCTCTATCTATTTCATCAAAGAAATCTACAGAAAGTACCTCCAGGGCATTAGTTAAATCTAATAAATCTGTTGGAGTACTCTGAAAAGCTTCCGTAGTATCAGGGCCCACATCTGGAACCAATGCCGTTAAGGGAATATTTTCAACACTTGAAAAAACTCCTTTTACTTGGGAGTGAGAATTCATTGACACAGACATGTAACGCTTCTCATCTTTATTCAAAAGCTCTTTCTGTAAGTTCCTCTTTGCAATTTTCTCTGCCAAAGAGCCATTACTTTCTAAGCCTCCCTGATTTCCAGAACTGATAGCCCCCTCTACAGGCGAAGTATAGTTAATATTACTAAGCGATATAGATTCAATGGGGTTAGCAGATATAAAGAAAATAGCATCATTAAAGTCATTGTCGCAGGAAGAATAATCTCTTCTAATATCTTCAAAACCTAAAACTATTCGCTCTGTTTGTTCATCTATCAGCTGCACATTATGATACCTCAAATTAGCATTAGCCTCAGGGTTAAAATCTGGATTTGAAAAGACTGTCCATTGTTTATTCCTTACTAATTGTTGATTTGAGTCCCAGCCGTTAGCTATCAAAACCCAACCAATACCAGTATCAGCAGTAAAACTACCAAGATGTACTTTATCACCTGGCAGAAGACCTCCTCCGCTATTTAAACGAGAAACATTAGGAAAAACTATCTTAATATCTTCTGCGGCAGGAGCGGTAATAGAAGGCGAATTAGCATCAAAAGTATAATAAGCCAGTGCATTTTTGTAACCTGCCCCCTCAGCCACAAACGTTACCCAAATATCAGCACTGTCTTGAAGTACAATATTACTCTCTGTACCACTCGCTATGTAATGTGAATTATAATAAGGAACAGGATACCCCTCAGGTAAAGAGGCAGCCACTCTATTTAAAAAAGCTTGGTCTAACACATCAGGCGTAGCAGTTAAATAATTTGGTACACCATCTGTATTATAAGTACCCATGTAGCTGTAGTTTTGAGCGAGGCCTACTACAGATAGGATTTGAAATAAAAACAAACTGACTTTGAATACAACTTTCATATTTTCTGACTTTGTGTGTAACAAAAGTATCTCATATACTTCCCGAATAATTGATATTTCGATGAAGTGTAGGATTCACTCAGAAAACGGTAAACCTTTCCGCATCTCACCTAAAGCTTTATCTCTTAAAACAAATAATTATCCGTTTTACTCGTAGGGTAAGGCATACCTTATCATCCATTAAATTTAATAGTACAATTCAAAGGTTCATTTTTATGAAATTCGTACCGAATCATAAAACGAACCTATTAAATTATTCATATTAAGCAAGTTACAGAAAACAAAAACTAGGACTTAAATAAGTAAAGTGGAACGACCAGCTTATACATCTAGGGTACTTTTGCATAGTGAAATAACCATTTCTTTATGCCTAAGTATCAAAACTACCTTTTATCACTGTTAGCCACTGGCTTGCTTTTTTCTTGTGAAGCTGTTTCACAAAAAAAACAAAACCAAATTTACTTAGGTGCTGACCTCTCTTACGTAAATGAGTTGGAAGCGTGTGGTGCCAAATTCACTCACAACGGAAAATCGGTAGAACCTTATGATTTTTTTGCATCCCAAGGAGCTAATATAACGCGTCTCAGACTTTGGCATAACCCTAGCTGGACAAACTACTCAACCCTAGCTGATGTAAAGAAATCCATCGCTAAATCAAAAGCAAAAAACATGCCCGTTTTGCTAGATTTTCACTACTCGGATAACTGGGCAGACCCTGCTCATCAGATAATTCCGAGTGCTTGGTCGGGCATTACAGATACTGAAATATTAGGAGATAGCCTTTATCTCTATACGAAAGCCGTTTTGACCGACCTGAACAAGGAAAACCTACTTCCTGAATTTGTTCAGATTGGCAATGAGACCAATTCTGAAATTTTAATGGAAAAAGAAACTTCCGAAAATGGTCCAACCAATTGGCCTAGAAACATAACCCTGTTTAATAAAGGGCTCAAAGCCGTTGATGATTTCAATAAAGCCAATAACACTACTGTTCAAACAATGCTTCACGTAGCCCAACCCGATGAAGCTCTTGATTGGTTTGAGAATGCTACTAAAAACAACCTCCAGAGCTATGACTGGATAGGTCTATCGTACTACCCTAATTGGTCAAAATTTGACCTACCTGAATTAGAAAAAACTATCTCAACACTAAAGAACACTTATAATAAGCAAGTAATGGTGGTAGAAACTGGCTACCCATATTCTACCAAAAACTTTGACGGTGCCAATAATGTTTTAGGCAACGGTTCTGACCTAAATGGCTACCCCGTTAGCCCAGAAGGGCAATTAAGCTTTATGATAGACCTAACATCTAGTGTAATAAAAGCAGGTGGCGAAGGCGTAATCTATTGGGAAGCGGCTTGGGTGACGTCAGGCTGCAAAACGCAATGGGGAACTGGCTCCCACTGGGAAAACGCCGCTTTTTTTGATGCTGGAAACAACAATGAAACGCTCCCTGTCTTTCAATTTTTTGGACATAATTATTTTAAATAAACTGAATATATAACAACCATAATTTAAACTTAAACCTAAAAAAGAATGCAACAAATCTATTGTGATAGCACAAAAGCCGTTCTCTGGAAACCAAAGTTACTTTGGGTTTTCATATTGAGCATGTGCATGGGTCAGGCTTTTGCCCAAAGCACTGTTACTGGAAAAGTAACTGACCTAGAAGACAGTATTGGTCTTCCGGGTGTAACTGTAGCCATCAAAGGAAGTACCAAGGGTACCTCTACAGACATGGACGGAAACTATACCCTCTCTACTGCCGGTATTCAAAACCCTATTTTTGTATTTAGTTTTATTGGCAAAGAAAGCCAAGAAGTAGTGGTGGGTAATCAAACGGTTATCAATGTTGCCCTAGCTAACGATAGCCAGGCACTAGAAGAAATAGTGGTAGTGGGTTATGGTACACAAAAGAAAAATGACCTTACAGGTTCTATCACCTCTATTACCGAAAATGATTTTGTAAAGGGAAATGTAAGTACGCCTGAGCAATTAATCACTGGTAAACTAGCCGGTGTGCAAATCACCTCTGGTGGTGGTGCTCCTGGTTCTGGTAGTACTATCAGAATTCGTGGTGGTTCGTCTCTTAATGCTAGCAATGACCCTTTAATAGTTATTGACGGTGTGCCTATTGACAATAACGACGTTTCTGGTTCTGCTAATCCTTTGAGTTTTATCAACCCAAATGATATTGAATCTTTCAACGTTCTTAAAGATGCTTCTGCGGCAGCCATCTATGGTTCTAGAGCTGCAAATGGTGTTATTATTATTACGACTAAAAAAGGAAAAAAAGGTGCTCAAACACGTTTGAGTTTCAATAGCCGTTTTTCTGTAGCAAATAACATTAACCAAGTTGATGTATTGAGCCCATCTGAATTTATTGATGCGGTAAACACTTATGGTACCGCTTCTCAGCAAGCTTTATTAGGCACTAACAGTACAAACTGGCAAGATGTTATTTACAGAACTGCTTTAACGCAAGATAACAATCTTAGTTTGACAGGAAATTTGAAGGGTATTCCTTACAGAGCTTCGGTTGGTTTTTTAAACCAAAACGGAACATTGCAAACATCTAATCTTAAAAGGACTTCTGCTTCTTTAGGTTTGTCTCCATCTTTCCTTGACGACCACCTTAACCTAGATGTAAACTTTAAAGTTGCTAATAGTAAATCTCAGTTTGCCGACGAAGGAGCTATTGGTACTGCCATTAGTTTTGACCCTACGCAACCAGTATATGCTAACAATACTGAGTTTGGTGAGTACTTCAACTGGATTGACCCTAATGGAAATGGTATTGAAGCTCTTGGGCCAAGCAATCCATTGGCAATGCTTAACCTAAGAGATAACATGGGAATCTTAAACAGATACATCGGGAATGCAAAACTAACGTACTCTTTCCATGGTTTACCTGAACTAAAAGCAGTGGTAAATGCTGGTTTTGATAAGTCAAACACAGACGGAAATGATGTTACTAGCCCTTTAGTATCCGCTAATTCTTTCAACAATCAAGGCTCTACTGCTTTTTATAAGCAAGACAGAAATAATACTACTTTCCAAGCTTTCTTAAACTACGTGAAAGAAATCAACCAACATCGTTTTGATGTGATGGGAGGTTATGAGTACCAAAACTTTATTAGAGAAAACGAAACTGGTACTGATTACGGAAAGTCTGATGTAACACCTTTAAGAAACTACTTCAAAACAGAATACAGACTAGCGTCTCAGTTTGGAAGGGTCAACTACGGTTTCAATAATACTTACTTAGCTACTTTCACCGTAAGACGTGACGGAACCTCAAGATTCGCTCCTGACAATCGTTATGGTATTTTCCCATCGGCTGCTTTGGCGTGGAAACTTAATGAGCAATTTGGCATAGATGATACTTTCTCAGACCTTAAAGTAAGAGTTGGTTGGGGTGTAACTGGTCAGCAAAACATTAATTCTGGTGACTTTCCTTACTTAGCGGCTTATACGCCTGGTCAAGGTTTATTGTATCAGTTTGGTGGAGCATTTTATGATGTCCTTCGTCCAAATCCTTACGATGCTCAAATCAAATGGGAGGAAACTACTTCTACCAACCTTGGTTTAGATTTCGGAATTCGTCATGCTAAAATCTCTGGTAGCATTGATTTTTACATGAAAAAGACAACCGACTTAATTAACGAAATTGACGCCCCAGCGGGTACCAACTTCTCTAATAAAGTGGTAACCAATATTGGTTCTTTAGAAAACAAAGGAGTTGAGTTTACGCTTAACTATACGCCAATTCAGAAAGCCAATTTCACTTGGGACTTAAACTTCAATGCAACGTATAACCAAAACAAGATTACGGCATTGACCAGAAACGATAATGAAGATTATTTAGGTGTACTTACTGGCGATGTAAGCGGTGGTACTGGAGCCTACGGTCAAATCCACTCTACAGGTTATGCTCGTTCTTCTTTCTTCCTTTATCAGCAAGTATATGATGAAAATGGCAACCCACTTGAAGGCGTTTTTGTTGACCAAAACAATGATGGTGTGATTAGTGAACTAGATAGATATCACTACCAAAACCCAGATGCTAATTACTTCTTAGGTTTCTCTTCTCAGATGACTTACAAGAACTTAAACTTCGGATTTATCATGCGTAGTAATCTTGGAAACTATGTTTTCAACAATGTGGCATCAGGTTCTAGCAGCTACTACTCTATGACAGGAGCTGGTAATTTCATCTTCAATCTCAATGCTGATGTGAAAGACACGCAATTCAATTCTTCTACAGGAAGAGACAGAATCAACCTTTCTGATTACTTCGTTGAAAACGCTTCTTTCCTTAAAATGGATAACATAAACGTAGGCTACGACTTAAGTTCATTATTCAAAACGAGTAAACTTAGAGCCAACCTTGGTTTCATAGTTCAGAATGTGTTCACAATCACAAACTATACTGGCCTAGACCCAGAAGTACAAGGTGGAATTGACAGAAACATCTACCCACGTCCTCGTACTTACAGTTTGAATCTAAATCTTAATTTCTAATAAGTAAAAAGATGAAAAAAATATTAAATATACTATTCGCAGGTTTGATGCTTACGGCATTAAACTCTTGTAGCGACTTGGACACCACTCCTTATGTGGGGCAAGTTTCAGATTTAGTCTACCAAGACGCTGATAACTACAAAAAAGTATTGGCTAAACTATATGCAGGTTTGGCAGTATCAGGAATTGAGCCACAAGATGGCAATGTTGACCTGAAAGGTATTGACGGAGGTTCTCAAAGTTATTTAAGAGCTTACTGGTATTTACAAGAGTTTACCACGGACGAAGCTGTAGTAGGTTGGGGAGACCCAGGATTGCCAGATTTGCACGCGTCATCTTGGACTGCGTCAAACCAGTGGACGTCTAACTTTTATAGCAGAGCTTTATATCAAGTAACTGTTGCAAATGAATTCATTAGAGAGTCTGCTCCTGAGAAATTAGAAGCTCGAGGATTAGCTGGAGATACGCAAATCCCATTATATCGTTCTGAGGCTAAATTTTTAAGAGCATTGGCTTATTACCATGCTTTAGATATGTTTGGCAATGTTCCTTTTGTAACGGAAGCTGACCCTGTGGGTGCCTTCTTACCAGAGCAAATCAGCAGAGCTGACCTTTTCACTTACCTAGAAAGCGAGCTTAAAGCTTTAGAAACAGAACTTCCTGGTCCTCAAGGAAACGAGTATGGAAGAGCAGACCAAGGTGCTGTATGGATGACTTTAGCTAAACTTTACCTAAACGCTGAAGTTTACACAGGTACTCCAAAATATAACGAAGCAGCCGAGTACGCTAAAAAAGTGATAGACGCAGGTTATACGCTAAATCCTAACTATCAAGCCAACTTCATGGCAGACAATGACCAATCTAACGAGCTTATTTTTACCATAAATTATGATGGTAATCAAACTGCTACATGGGGAGGAACTACAACGCTAATTCATGCTCAAATAGGTGGAACTATGAATCCAGCAGACTTTGGTGTGGATGGTGGATGGAGTGGTTTCCGTACCACACCTGAGTTTGTAGCTCTTTTTGATAATGGAACGGATGATAGAAGACTATTGCATAGCGATGGTCAGAAACTAGAAATTGACGAAATAGGGACATTTGACAACGGATATGCCGTAGCCAAATGGTCAAACTTGACCTCTGCTGGTGTTGCAGGTAAGAACCTAGCTCATACAGATACTGACTTCGGAGTTTACAGACTTTCTGATGCTTATTTAATGTATGCTGAAGCAGTAACAAGAGGTGGTAGTGGCGACCAAGCTTTAGCTTTGAGCTTAGTTAATCAATTAAGAACACGTGCTAATGCAGCTCCTGTAACCGCTCTTACTTTGGATTTCTTACTAGACGAAAGAGGAAGAGAACTTTTCTGGGAAGCTCACAGACGTACAGATTTAATTCGTTTCGGAAAATTCACTACCGGTTATAACTGGGCATGGAAAGGAAACATCAAAGAAGGACGTGACATAGGTACACACATGTCATTATTCCCAATAGCTTCTTCCGACATCGTGGCCAATACCAACCTTGTTCAGAACTCAGGTTACTAACCTTTAAAGATTAATTAAGAATGAAAAATATATTAAATAAAGTCTACGTCCTTTTAGGAATGGTAGTTCTTCTTAGTTCATGTGAAAAAGAAGAGATAAGAGCAGTTTTAGACCCTGCGGCAAAGCCAGTGGTTACACTAAACAGTAGTTCATTAGAGCTTTCTAAAGAAAATGCTGACGCCAACGCCTTAACGGTATCTTGGGAGAAACCAGCATTTGGCTTTAATGCAGGAGCACAATACCGTGTTTTGGTTGGCAAAGCAGGTTCAAACTTTGCGGAAGCACAGGTCTTCAGCACTGGTTCTGACTTGAGTCATTCTTGGACAAACAAGCAATTAAACGGACTGCTACAAAGCATGGGTTTTGAGCCAGCAGCTACAGGAAATTTAGAAATAGCCGTGGAGTCTATCTTAAGTGATGCTCAAGTGCAGCGTTCGGAAGTCATGCCTTTATCTGCGGTAGGATATTTAGACAAATTAGACCTTAGTTCTCCATGGGGAATAGTAGGGTCTGCTACAGTAAACCAATGGGATGGCCCTGATATGCCATTTTATAAAACAGCTGAAGCAGGAGTTTTTGTTGCCTATGTAATGCTTACTGATGGCGAAATGAAAATAAGGCAAAACAATGACTGGGCTCTAAACTATGGTGATACAGGTGCAGATGGTACGTTAGAACAAGATGGTGATAACATAGTAGTAACGGCAGGTACTTACGCTGTAACATTTAATTCAAACGACCTAACTTATAGCATAGAGCCTCTTTCATGGGGAATTGTGGGAGATGCAGCTCCTAACGGATGGGATGGTCCAGATTTAGAATTTACTTATGACCCAAGCTCAGACCAGTGGAGAGCAATTGGCACATTAGCTGATGGCGAAATGAAAATCAGAAAAAATAATGATTGGGCTTTAAATTATGGTGATACTGGAGCTGATGGTAGCCTTGAAGAAAATGGTGATAATATTGCCATTTCAGCAGGTACTTATTTGATTACCTTTAATCAGAATGAGCTTACTTATACAGTGGAAGCAATTGACATCCCTGGAATAGTGGGTGATGCTTCACCAAACGGTTGGGACGGACCAGATGTAAGTCTAATGCCTGATTTCTCTAGAGAAGGCGTTTGGGTAGCTAATAATGTCACATTAACTGACGGAGCAATAAAGTTCAGATTGAACAATGACTGGGCTGTAAACTACGGCGACACAGGTGCAGATGGAACATTAGAAGAAAACGGTGATAATATATCTGTTTCTGCTGGCTCTTATGATGTAGAAGTTAACCTTACAGACCTTACCTACACGCTTACAGCAAAATAAAATTGGCCTAAAATAGTCGAATCTCGACGCTAAAGCATGAGGCGTTTCGTCTCATGCTTTTTTTATATCCTTTCAATACAATCATGAAAAAAGCATTCTTACTAATTCTGTTTATTCAGAGTACCTTATTTGCTCAGCACATTGAGCGAGTAGAACCTAGCAACTGGTGGATAGGCATGAAAGAACCTATGGTTCAATTGCTGGTGCATGGCAATCAAATCTCAAACTTTACTCCTTCCCTAAAATATAAGGGTGTCAAAATTGAAGCTGTACACAAAACAGACAATCCTAATTACCTTTTCCTAGATTTAATAATATCAAAGAAGGCTAAAGCCGGAATTGTCAATATTAATTTCGCCAACAATACAGACAGCCAAACCTTCAAGTTTGAATTAAAGGCTAGGAGACAAAACTCCGCTCAAAGAGAAGGATTCAACACCTCAGATGCTATTTATTTGATTACACCTGACCGTTTTGTAAACGGAAACCCAAATAATGACAATGTAGATGGTTACTCCGACAAAGCCGCTCCAAGCAAAGAATTTGGAAGACATGGCGGTGACATCCAAGGCATCACTGAGCATTTAGATTATATCTCAGATATGGGTTTTACGGCCATTTGGCCAATGCCTTTAGAGGAAAACAACATGGATGAGGCTAGTTACCACGGCTACGCCATCACTGATTTTTATAAGATAGACCCAAGATATGGTTCTAACCAAGAGTACTATAACCTTTCTGCCGAAGGCAAAAAGCAAGGCATCAAGCTTATCAAAGATGTGGTGCTAAACCACTGTGGAAGTAACCACTGGTGGATGTCAGACTTGCCATCAAAAGATTGGATTAACTACGAAGGGAACTTCAAAGGCACCAATCACAGAAGAGAGGTTCAGAGAGACATTCATGCCTCGCAGGCAGATACCAAAGTATTTTCGGATGGTTGGTTTGTAAGCACTATGCCCGACATGAACCAAAGAAATTCGTTTCTTGCCAATTACTTGATTCAAAATAGTCTTTGGTGGATTGAGATGGCAAACCTTGATGGTTTACGTGTAGACACTTACCCCTACTCAGACCAAGACTTCTCTAGCAGATGGAGCAAAAGAATCATGGAGGAATATCCAAACTTCAACATCACCTCAGAAGAGTGGAGTACAAACCCTGCTATCACATCTTACTGGCAAAAAGGAAAGATAAACGCAAATGGCTACCAATCTTACGTGCCTACACCTATGGATTTTCCGTTGCAAGATGCCATGGTAAAAGGGCTAAATGAGTCCATAGCTTGGGGCACAGATTTCAACAGAGTATACCAATCTATCTCTAATGATTTTCAATATGCAGATGCATCTAGCTTATTGATTTTTGCAGATAATCATGACATGAGTCGCATTTATACGCAGCTAAACGAAAACTATGACCATTTCAAAATGGCAATCGTTTTGATGGCTACTATGCGTGGAATTCCGCAATTTTATTATGGCACAGAAATTTTAATGACCAATCCAAACTCTGATTCTCACGGAGAAATAAGAGGAGATTTCCCAGGTGGCTTTAAAGAAATGAATAGCAATGCTTTTACTTCTACAGGTCTTACAGCACCACAAAAGGAAGCTCAAGCATTCATGAAAAAACTCTTAAACTACCGAAAGTCAAACCAAGTATTGCATGAAGGAAAACTAACACACTTCGGCCCAGAAAATGGCGTATATGTGTATTTCAGACATTCTGATGCCGGTAAGGTTATGGTGATTTTGAATAAAAATGAGAAGACGCAGGAGCTTGATTTGAGCAGATTCAGAGAGTTACTGCCAGAAAATACGCAAGTCAAAAATGTATTATCAAATGAGACCTTGACATTAGGTAAATCATTAAGCATTGGAGGTAGTTCTGCTACTGTTCTAGCTTTTTAATCGTAGAATAAACATATTAGTTAAATCTTAAGAATCTCCAGAAATGGGGATTCTTTTTTTTTGTTATTTTTTTCCCTAAAGGTTACGAAATAACATGGCAGGTGGATATAATGTTATAATATTTAATCTATAAACCCATGTCTCATGAAAAAAACCATACTACTCCTATTTGTTTCCATCTGCAGTTTTGCACAGGTCACCATATCTGGTGCAAGTGAAACTTACCTAAATGTTACCTATAGTCCTTTGTCCTATAGTGCTTCTTTGGACGAATATCTTTGTATCGGCCCAACCCCTTACAGTCCCTATGAACTTTATGATGCAGGCACCTCCATTTATACCGCAACTATCAGTATGCCCGGATACCCCTCAAACATAGAAGCGTATATCATTAGACGAAATGGACAGTGGAATATTGAAGCTAGAGACATTTACGGTAGTTACATTGTTTTCTATAGGTCTGTTGGCACTAATTCTGACCCTGAGCCTCCATGTGACACCACTTGGGAGAAATGGGACTCTTGGTGCTTTAGTTATGGAGACATTGACCCTACAGGCACATATACCTCAACTATTCATCTTAGTGGAAACTGCGTAAGCTGTCAGACATTAAGTGGTATTATACTTCCTGAGATAATTGACTTCCCTATCATAAGTGACTTTACCATGAATTCTCTTACGCCGGCAGATGGACTAAGAAAAGGCTCTACGGCCTTTAACTGTGCTCTTAACTCACTTGTGGTTTATGACGGATGTAAATGGGAAAAAGTAAAAACAGAATCAATGTATAAACCGAGTCTTATAACGGCTGGTATGCAAGCCACTGCTTCAAATCAGCAAGTCAATTTTACTTGGTTTCACCCTAAGCCTTCCATTGTTTCACAGTTTGTTCTTCAGTATTCAGTAAACAATGGTCCTTGGACAGATTACCAAACATTCAATAATACTACCTTTTCATACTCCAACACCAGCTTGCCTACCAATACATTTGACCATAATCAAACCTACAATTGGCGTGTTAAAAGCATTGAAACCTGCGGTATCAATACCTACTCTTGTTTAAAAGGAATCTATTTCCCTTTTTATAACAACTACGGAAACTCTTATCCAGCACTAATAAATATTGATGCTCCATTTACAGTAGGGTCTGCTATCTTAATTAAAATGGTATCTAATAGTTCAGGAACTGGAACAACCAGCTGGCAATATGACCTAGAATATTACAATGGAACTTCTTGGCAAAATGTTTTAAATGACAATTTAGTCATAGCCTCTTTCCCGCATAATTTCGTTATTCCGGGAGGCTCCTTATTATTAGATGGCAAATACCGAGTAAGCGTTAAAAACCCTACTTACGGAGGTGCGGGTCATCACTATGTTACTTTTCATTATTCTAAAGCTAAGGAGATTTGCCCAGATTGATTTCTAATAAAACACCCACCTTATTCTACAGCTAATTTATAGCTCAATAAGATTGAATCTAAATACATCCCACATAAAACATGCGGGATGTATCCTTTTATAAAAGACAAGTTTTTCCACTTGGGACGTTACAAAAAAAAACATCACTAGTATTTGACCATAAACAGTCAAATATGAATAAGATACTAGTAGCCCTCTTATACCTTACAAGCCAATTTGCGTTCTCACAGTCGCCAGCCGAAACTATCCCAAATACACTTGAACTAGAAATAGAAACTACTGAAGGAGAATTTGAAGAATCTTCTTGGGAATTTCTTTTCACCATAGGTCTGAACGTAAGTCACGCGATGGAATTAAACAACCCAATCGGCACAGATAACAAAGGTTTTGCCACCAATAATTCCTTGGACATTGGCGTCAATTACATCAAAGAAAACGCAAGATTTAATATGACCAACGATTTCCATTATACTATAGGACTTCTAAAAGATGGGGGAAACAGTAATTTGCCACTAAAGCGAACCTCCGATGACTTAAGCTCATTTCACGACTTCTCCATATCATCAAAGAAAAATCAAAAATGGAATGTAAACCTCATAGCCAAAATATTCACATCCGCTTTAAAAGTATATGATGGCGACTTTCTAAAAGACGAATATCAAAATGGTCAAATTCAGGGTTTCTTTAATCCTTATGACATCTCTTTTTCTCCTGGCATTAAATTTCAGCCAGATGATTATTTAAGGGTTTCGCTCTCTCCATATTCTGTCAATTTATACGGCCTGACTAATCAAGGTATTGCCAATAGAGGCTTTTATACCGACTCAATACAAAACAACGGAGATTATATTAAGAAAGTAACTAGCCCCTTAGGTGCCGAGGTCAATGTATGGTATGACAGAAGTTTTAAAGAGTGGCTTCAATTACAATATAGAGTTGGGCTTTCATCAAATTACTTTACAAACATTGCCAAAAATGGGCTTTTGGATGGTCTTTTTATAACTAAAGTCAAATTATTCACCGATGTCTATTTAATGCACAGAGCCACCTTGCAGGGCGATTTCACAAACAAGCCGCTGAAACCACACTATCAGCAGACCATTTTATTAAGCTTTTCTAAAAGTTTTTAAAACTGGAAGTTACAGAAACTGTATGCACAAGTATTACCTACTAAACAAAGCAGATAACCGAAACGGCTTAAAGGGGGTAGGGTTAAAACATAAAAGACAAAAAAATGAAAAGTACATTTTTAACAATCGCATTCTTATTTACTGCTTTATTTGGTTTCTCTCAGGAAAATGCTAATGTCAACACAAGTAGAAGTAATAAAAAAGCTCTAATAAGTAAAGTAATAGGAAGCAACGATAAATTTGACTCAAAAAAGTTAGTTTTAGTCAAATCCAAAAAACAGTTAGTAGGCGAGAAAATGGTGGCTACAAAAAATGGTAAAACTTATATCTATAAATCAGCTGGAGGAATTGACGATATTATCGAATTATTGGAGTCTAGTGGAAAAACTGACCACCAAAAAGCAAGTGTATGTCTATCAAATTATGGCGGTTTTTGCTGGAGGTATTTAAAAGCAGACCGTGTTAAACTAATAGTTGGTGAAATAGAAGAAGTTCCATTTCCATAAAAACCAGCATACATTAAAAGAGCACCTCAAATCCTCAGACCTTTTCGTATTATTACCGAGAAATATCAATTTTAAAATTAAAAAAATCACAAACCCACCCTTAAAAGTATATACCCCAAACAAACCAATATTTTAAAATGAAATCAATAAAACTCTTATTTCTCATCATTACAGCCGCTCTTGCTTTTCAAGCTTGCAGGGTTAACAAGCCCATTACTTCTGAAATGAAGTTGACAGAAGTTTATGTAGAGTCTGGAAACATCAATCCTTCTACCTTAAACTTTTCTTCCAATGGTTATTTTAATGCTGACCATTCGGCTATTGGACTAATTGATAGTACGGCAGATTGTGTAAATAGCAATGGATACATGGCTAAAGATAATTATGTCTATGTTTTTGAAGGGGGTGCCATCCCAAATAAAATAATCAAAATGGGTCCTTTTTTGAGGCACTTGTTCTTCAAAAAAGCCACATGGACAAACAATTACAATTACAACCTCCCTTTTGATGCCGAAATATGTAAGGACGAACCAAATAAGCATTACTATTTCAGATTGGCAGGCAATACTTTACGACAAGAAGCTACTATAAGAGGTGAGAAAGTATATAGATTTAAAGAAGATATTGTGGAAGAGAATTATACTGAAATTCTAAATACAATGAAATTCCTTAAAGACAGAAAAAGCCCTATTAATTATCACAGTTTATTGCGTCTAAATCCTTCTGTTTTTAAAATGGAGAGTACTAGACCCGGACTTATTGTTAATACTGATTCAGGAACTATAGATTTAAGTAACAGTTCAGAAACGCCTTTAGGAAGTGTTGACAAAATCCTTTTCAAATCAAATAATCCTAGAATTAAATCTTTCAGGTTTAGAACTATTTATAAACAACTAAACCCTCAAATACAAAATAGATATTTTGACCAAAATGGTGATGTTATAGATTTCTCCGCTTGGCTAAGTTATTTACAAGGGAATGTTTTCCCCCAATATAATGAGAAAACAGTAAAGGGTTATAGCTGTTTAAAATGTTCCAACAATAACCCACCTAGCAGAGGTGCAGGTAGTAATCCACCTCCAGGAATGATGCCTTAATGAAGATTTATCTAATCATATTATCCCTTGCCCTGAGTTTCGCTTTAGAAGCTCAGGACTTGGTGTTTTCTACTCATAGTAATTACCCATCTAAAATAATCGATTCTTTAAACAATGGTCGAATTGAGCCATCACAAGCTAGAGCAAAATTAATATCCTATCAAAGCTGGGCTAAGAGAAAAGGTAAAGTTTCTGAAGCCATTGATACTTATTACTACCTGCCATGGACTTTTTATGCAGAGGCTAATTATAATGAGGTTATTAAAACATATCAAAAAGGTATAAAGGAAGCTTTAGAGTTTACAAGCACGCCTATTAATACTATTCGGTTTAAGCTACTTTCTGATTTGGGTTCTCTTTATTTAGTTGATAACAATTTAGTTGAAAACCTTTCAATGGCTTATCAGTTGTATAAGTCAAATATTGAAATTGAAAAAAGCGTACCAACAAATCTACTGAGCCTCTTAAATAATTATGCCTATTACCACCAATTAAATGGCGATTGGGAACAAAGTGTCATTTATTTAAAAGAAGCTCAAAGAATAGGAAAAACATACCTTAAAGACCCAGAATTACTTTCATATGTTTATCGAAATTTAGGCAGAGCTTACTATTTCCTAAACCAGAAAACCGAAACAGAAAAATATTACTTGCTAGCGGTTCAAACATCGAGAGAAGCCCTAAACAAGGCCAAAGGACTTTATGATTTAGGAATATTATATCAGGAGACTAATAGGCCAGTAAAAGCAGAAACAAGTTTTCATAACTCCATAAGTACCATTACTCATTCAGGGTTTGCTAAAAAGCCTCTTGGCCAAATAGTAGTCCAAAGAAACCAACTCGGTCTTGCCAAATCATCAATTTCAAGAGGTGATTACAATTCTGCGTTGAAAAAAGTCTTATTAGTAAAACAAAATCCAATTAGCGTATTAGAACAACTGGATGCAATTCTAATTCAATTAGAAATCCCAAATCATAATCTGGACACATTGTATGAAGCTGGCCTAGTTTTAAGCAATACTAATTTGACTAATTATACCAGTATATCTACAAATCACACAACCGCTTTTCTTTATAAAAAAGCAGAAAAAACTAAAGCAATTTCCGACTACCAGAATTTAGTTAACTGGCTTTCTCACGTACGTCAAAACAATATAGGTTCTCAAGCAAAATTTAGAGTTTCAGCAGAGGTTCATGATTTAACTTCGGAAGTTTTAAAATATGCTAATACCCAAAATGCTTTTGAGTTTTTGGAATTAACTAAAGCAGCAGAACTTTTAGAAATAAATAGACGAATAAATATAAAGGAACCTTTTGTGAAAGAATTGGCACATTTAGACAGAAAAATAAGTTCTCTTTCCATTAAGGCTACAGAATACGGATTGGATTCAACTCTCTCCCTAAAAATAAGACAGGCACAAATAGAACAAAGTATTTTAAGTCAAAAAATAAAAAAAGAAAACCCCACATACTATCAGGAAAACTATTTCTGGAAACCAGCTGAAACAGAGGAAATCCAAAAAAAACTTAAACCAAAAGAGCTCTTAATTTCCTATTTCATGGATGAAACTGATATCTACATTTATGTTATAAAGAATAATAAAAAGGGAATCATAAAACTTCAAAAAGACACCGAATTTGACAACAGACTTTTAAGCTTTATTAATAATATAAGTTTAAACCCTGGCTTGGGAGTTTATAACTCCAATTCAGAAGCTCAATTCTTTTATAGCAAGTTGATTGAACCTATATCTGATTACTTAAAGGGCGTTGAGAATTTAACAATCATTAGAGATGGACTCTTAAATATACTTCCCTATGAAGTTTTAGCATACGCTACAGATAGCTATTTATTAGAAAAATATTCCATCACTTATAACTACTCATCCACTTTGACTTTAGAGCAAAGAGTAAAAAAACACTTAAGTGATTTGACGAATATTCTTGCTTTCGCCCCATATACAAATCAAGGCTGGACCTCAAGCTTATTTAGAAATAAAAGCTTGGGCCAGTTGCCTTTTTCGGACAGCGAGGTAAACCAAATTGACGGAACTGTTTATAAAAACGAAAATGCCACAAAAATCAAATTCTTAGAAAACTACCAAAAGCATGGCATAATCCATTTTGCCACCCATGCCCAAATGGACGACACCGACCCTTCCAAATCCTTTATAGCTTTCTTTCCAGATAGTTCAGACTATAAACTTTATACCGAAGAACTCTATAATTTATCGCTTAAAAACACGCAATTGGTGGTGTTATCTGCCTGTGAAGCTGGCGGCGGAAGACTTCAAAAAGGCGAAGGTTTAATGTCGCTTGCCAGAGGATTTGCTTACGCTGGATGCCCTGCTGTAATCACCACATTATGGAAAGCAAACGACCAGAGCACCGCATGGCTTTCTGAAAGGCTACACCATTACCTGAGTAAAGGTTGGAACAAAGCAAAAGCATTACGTCAGGCGAAATTAGACTTTAGGGCATCTGACATTGGTCAAGAATTTGACCATCCTTATTATTGGGCCAATTTTATTTTGATTGGCAGCGATGAACCATTAGAAATGACCTTTTGGCAACTTTACAAATGGTGGCTAATTGGAAGTATGTTTATAATCCTAATGCTAATTGGAGTCTGGAGAAATAAGAAATTCTAAAACCAAAGTCTTACTTTCATCTTTAACCTTTCCATCAATGAAATTGGATATTTAAACGCCTCCTTAGCTTGCAATTCATCAAAAAGTAATGATGCTTTCTCTTCATCAACCTCTGATAAAGCTACTACTTCATACCATTGAGCAGCATTTTGATAATAGGTTCTCAAACCAGCATTAAATTTAAGTTCAGAAAAAGCATTCGCCGCCTCTTTAAAATCACCCTCCCCTAAAAAAGCCTGAGCTTGTATGTATTTTTGATAAACTTCATTATCTCCAACAGATGAATCTGTTGCTCCCCTTTCTTCTAAAACAAGTTGATTTGGCAACTCAAAAGAAGCATTTCCGAGATAGATAGTAAACACAAGACAAGCAGCCGCTAAAGCACTAGCAACCTTAAGATAAACGCGATTTGGAGTAAACTTAACAACCTTTTCTTCGCTCCACTCGGTCATTTTACTTTGGTGAATTCCTCTTATCTTATCACGTAAAGCTTGACGCTGAAAACCCTCATAAACTACCGTCATAGACGCCAAAGCTTCTACAAGCTCCGGTTCATTTTTCAGACGTTCCTCTAACTCCTTATCTTTTTTGCCTGATTTAAGGTAGGCTTCTAATATTTCTAAATCTTGTTCTGACATTTCAACGAAGTCTGGTATCTGTAATTACTTGCATCAGTTTTTTTAAGCATTTGCTTTTTGCGTTTCTTAAAACTTGTTCGTTATCATAAACGCCTTCCGCTACAAGCTCAGCTCCAAGTTCTTTTATAGTATATCCGAGACCAAAGACAGAATGTAATATCCTTTTGCAATTTTTCCCTATTTTCTCAAAAATTTGAAGATAATTGTCCCAAGTTTCTTTATCTGATAGTAGTTGAGACACATCAGGTTCAACTTGGTCTTGGTCAAAATAAGTATACTGACGGTTTAACCTAGCAGATTCTGAGCTCAATTGTTTAAACCATAAGTTTTTTAAGATACTTTTTAGGTAAGAACTAAGAGTTACACCTTCCTTAAATTGGTATTTCCCTTTTCTGATATTATTGACCAAGGCTTCTATTCCTTCCCATATGATATCTTCAGGTTCCTTTGCGTTTTCCTGATTACTAAACTTCCTAAGAAAACCTAACAGCAAGGTCTTATTTTGCTCATAGAACTTTTCAATAGCTCTATTCTCCGCAAGCCCACCTGCTTTAATTCCTTCAACAATTTCTTTATCCGTCAAAATCAGTAGTGGTTTATTACCCGAAGTGCTTTTTTTCTCACCAAATAAACAAAAATTAAGAGTATAAATTTTATTTAACGGCAATAAAACATATTAAAAGGTCACAAAAATTAAGTTTATAATTCTATCAAAAAGACTAAATCAGTTTTTAGTAAACCCCTACTACTACACCAAAACGCTGCCACATAATAAGTAGACGGAACATAATATTTAAAATGTTATACAAACTTTTAATTAAAATCTAAATTCTTTAGCAATTCTGAAAGGAAACGAGCATCTTTGTTATTGATAATTAGATGCTTTCCATAATAATTCGTTTTTCTTCTAAATGCTATATAAAATCATCAAAGGCGGTGATCTATTTAGAATTTCTTGTTTTATCCTCATTAGCTTTTCGCTTTTAGCACAAGACAAAAAAGAGCCCCGCAAATCCTACAATTCTGTAAGCACCATATATGATAGCTGTCAGGTAGTGTGTAACTTATTTCCAGCGAACCGAGAAAACCTTGTTGCGACTGAAGAATTAGTTTTCCCAGCCATTACTAACAATTCAGAGTGCTATGAAGTACCAAACAACTTTAATCCTGGATGCCTGTTAAGCTATAATAATTCAAAATGGTTTCTGGTCAAAGTACTCGATGGTGACTCGCTCACATTTAATTTCAAAAACTCAAGTGAATATGATATTGACGCCGCTATTTGGGGACCTATTATAGGTAACGATTTAGATTCCACTTGTTTTACAAGTTCACAATTTCCTAAATCCTGCGATTACTCTGCAATTGAACCAACTTTAAATCTTTATAACCCGGACTCTGGTAGTTTCTACCTACTGACCATTACAAACTACTCCAACGACGACACCGACATTTTACTAAAACAGCCAGAAGGAGGAAGTGTGATATACTCCTATTTCTGCTCTGAAACCAGTAATGTAAGTTCCCCGAGTGGCGGAAACCAAAACCTACAAGCCATCAATAGCTTACAACTAAGTTTTGAAATCTCTCCTTCTAGCTCCTTTACAGCCAAAGGAGGAAACAGTATTGAACTACTCCCAGGTTTTGAATCAGATAGTTCCACAATATTTAGTGCAAATATTGGTGAATGTATAAATACCAGTCAAAATTACAACCCCGATAGTTCTGAAGTAATTTGCGAAGATTTCCATAATCACGGCAACAACATTCCTCATATATACACCAACGCAAGTTCAAATGAAATGGTAGGAACAATCTTCGCCATTTCTCAGCCAGAATACCGGATAAGCTCCAGCGACCCTTATCTAAAAATGACGAAAATTGGAGTTGACAAAGACTCCAGCCGATTCTTTTGGGGTTATAGACACCCTTATACAGGCCCTTCTAATGTACACCTCAGAACTAATGAAGGATGTCCTACCTACCCAGATGAGAGAACTACTCAAATGGAATACTTATATAGGGAAGAAAGATCACTACCTGTATTAGATACAATTGAGAATTACGCCAATTTAAATACCCCATTTCACTTATCAAATGATTTGCACTATGGGCAATATAATAATTATGACCTCTGGAATTTTTATCTAAAAGGTGGAATCACAAATCTTACGTATAGAATCAACGGCGGTTCATGGCGTGCCTCAATAGATTATACCCCTGTTTGGGAACCATTTACAGAAAGGTACCTAGATGTAACTCGGATAGAACATATTGGTAACGTCCAAAAAGACTTCTATATAGATTTCACCACCGACGACGGCCAAACAGTTGACCGTTATTTAGTTACAAGAAGTTCTTGTGGTGGGCATTTCTGTGGTACTACCGTCTTTAATAGACTAGCTGACTCAACCGTCATTGTAAATGTTTTTCAGGGAGACATAAATGTAGACATGCAACTAACTAATACACAACTGGGAGACTTTCAACCCTTTGGTGGATTTGGCACTTGTTTCAACCTTGGTAAACTGCCAGAAGACGAATATCACTTTGCTCTAAAATCAACAAAAGGTGATTTCGTTTTAGACCCGGACGTGTTTGTAAGAGTTAAGTTTGACTAAAGCTCTCCTTCATAAACTGAGCTATTATTAAGGCATTTTCAGCATCACCATGAATGCAAAAGGTGTCTCCAGATATCTCTAAAGTTTCGCCAGAATAACTTACTAATTCACTTCTTTCAAGCACCATGTTGACTTGTTCGTAAGCTTTTTGAGGCTCATGAATTAAAGCACCTTCTAAGTTTCTATCTCTTAAGCTACCACTTACCTCATAAGCCCTATCGGCAAATACCTCTTGCCATACTTTCAATCCTAGCTCTTCATATTTAGTAACACCTTTAGACTGAGCTAGCCCAAATAAAATCAAGCTATCATCTACCTCTTTAGTTACATCCGCAAGTAATGCAGCTACTTCAGGATTAACTGCAGCTTCATTATATAAAGCCCCGTGAAACTTCACATGGTGCAATTTGCCACCATTTAGTTCTACCAAGTTTTTAATGTAAAGTATTTGCTCTCTTAGAGAATCTTTGAGTTCGGCTATCGGCATACGCAATACTTTCCTACCGAAATTTTCTCTGTCTGGGTAACTCGGGTGAGCTCCTATTTGCAGACCAAGTTTGATTGCATGTTTTATGGTCTCCTCTATGAGTAAATGATTTCCGGCATGCTCACCGCAGCAAACATTCACCGCATCTACATAGTTTAAAAGTGTTTTATCTCTACCAGAGTCCCATGAGTCTTGAATCTCGCCCATGTCGCAGTTAATGTTTATCGACCGAGCCATAATATATTAGATTGAAGTATTTTCTATAAATTATAAATACAGCTGTACTGCTGATTTAAACTTTTTCATTTCTCTTTCTTGCTTAAGAAAAACGCTTTCAGCCACTTCCATAGATATTTCTCTAAAGGTTACATGCTGACCTACTGACAACTGAGCCAAAATAGGAAGGTCCACAGAAATAACATTCCCAAGCTTGGGATAGCCTCCAGTTGTTTGATGGTCTGCCATTAAAATAACCAATTGCCCATCAGGCAGTAACTGAATAGTTCCAAAGGCAACAGAAGAAGAAATCTGCTCATCGGAAGATTGTAAATTCAAGCAATCCCCTTCTAACCTATAACCCATTCTATCTGCATGAGAAGAAATTATAAAAGATTGATTAAATATCTTGTTTCGACTCTCTAAATCTAAGTTACTGAGGTCTTTACCTGCAATAACCCTTATTTCTTGATTTTGCTCAAAAGCAGGTCTTAAATTAACATTGACTGTTTTAGGTGCTAAAGAAACTTTTTTAGTAGCAGCAAACAGTTGTCCGTTTTTCAAGTTTAAATCTAAAGAATCTCCTTTCTCTATTTTTTTCCCGCCAAAGCCGCCTAACAAATTAGTACTGCTAGAACCCAAAGACTTCTTAAGATTGAAGCCACCTTTAATAGCTATATAAGCCCGTTCTCCGTTTATTTTTTTACCAAAAGACAACATATCTCCCGGTTTAGCCTCATGAACCTTCCAATTAGAAATATTTTTATTATTTAAAGAACCAGAAAAATTCGCTCCGCCAATGGCAAAGAGAGCATGCTCCTCAAAAGTAATGGTAGGGGTAGGATAATGAAACTCCAGAACCGCTTCGGTGTCCTCGTTTCCTAATAGAATATTCAGTAACCTCATTGAAAGAGTGTCCATTGCACCAGAGGGGTTAATCCCTTTGTCTTTGAAGCCACACCTTCCAATATCCTGAATACTTGTCAATATTCCAGATTTTAGAAAAATCAATATTAAGAGCTTTATTTTAAGAGTTTTATAACACTAATTCACTGCTTACATGCATCAAGGTAGAGGGATTCTTGAAATATTCAAACGAAATCAAGACAAATCTTAGTTCACACTTCTACAAACCTGACCGTATCACCGTTATTTAACAAGGTCATTTTTTTCTTTTTGGGGTCAAAAAGAACGGCATCTGTTTGCCCTATCAATTGCCATCCTCCTGGGCTTGAAACCGGATAAATTCCCGTCTGATTTCCTGCAATGCCTACACTGCCTTTTGGCACTCGTATTCTTGGTTTAGCCCTTCTAGGCATATTCAATTTTTCATCCAAACCTCCCAAATAAGCAAATCCGGGAAGAAAACCCATCATGTAAACCCTATAGTCCGGAGCCGTATGAAGTTTGATTAATTCAGCACGTTCTATACCTTTTTCTTTACAAAGAAACATCAAATCTTCACCATTATATTTTACAGGTATCTCTACTATTTTCTGTTTTCTTTCTACTTGAGTTAACTCTTCAAAAGGAATGCTCTTCAGATAATCTTTAACATACCCCGAAACCGTTCCACTCTTTACCAGCGGTTTAATTTCTAAAATCTTATAAAAAACTGTTAGCGAAGCATAAGCAGGCACCACTTCCACAAACCCCACCATAGGATTTTTATTTATCCACTCACAAGCCGATAAAACCAAATCATTAATCTCAGGTGAAATTTTCTGCTCAAAGTATAGACTTATGGCGTGCTCACTCAAGGGATAAATTTCATACTTCATAGAAAACCGTTTTGGGTTTATTAGCACAAATGGTAAGCTACCATTTTATAACCTTCTTTAAAAAGACTTGATTCTGAATCTTGATTTGAAGATAAAACTGATTGTTTTGAATATCCGAAACATCTAGTTCAATTTCATTAAGACCTTTGGCAACCTCAAAAAGCTTTTCTTTAAGAATTTCACCTTTTGCCCCTATTAAATTTACTGCTGCCAAACCCGTAAATTTTGAATCAAACTTAGCTTTTAACCTATCACTTGCAGGGTTTGGATAAACTACCATCAAAGGCTCCTCCAAGGCATTCCCAAGTGTACTCATGTCAAATTTGCACAGAAACACCTCATAGCCCTTTAAAGCAACAGAGCCAGACCAATTTTGATAGCTAAAGCCAATGGTCACCTCTTCATTCTCATCTAAAGCGAAAGGATTATGAGCAGCTATCAATATTTCATTTCCCTTTACCACGCCACGCCAGATAGGTTGCTTGTTTTCATTATAATCACGAGCCGAAGTTTCTTGAACCAAGTCATAAGTACCTTCAAAAAAACTTTTAAACTCGCTCAGCCTATAAAGTCCTTTATTAAAATATTCATAAGCGGTAAAGTCTGTTTGAGTTCCTACTAAAGTCGGATTCTCCCAAAGCCAAAGACCATCAGCTCCTGAGAAAAAAGGGAAGATAGCTGTTGCCTCAGCCATCCAAGGCTTTATTGGCTGGTTAACTAAGGCAGGATTTGCACTATATTTTAGCCATAAAAAAGGTATTACAGGTTTGGTAGACCAAGCCTTATTAGCTTCAATCTGAAACATCATATACGATAAATACTCTCCCGCAAACTGGTGTGGATAATCATAATAATAATAAGCCGATGGCGACATGAAATCCATTTGCTCGTAGAAAGACCCACCCACATTTCCAATATCATCTTTGGTGATAAAGTTTACATGTTCTGGGTTTTGAATCCATTGTTCCCAAGGCTTTCCTTGAATATTGTCAAACGTGTTAAATATAGGAGCATCTGCATACGAGCTAATTTTGGTATCAGGATGCTTTCCATTGCTAAGAAAGTTGCTAACGGCAGTGGCGTATAAATCTCTGGTATCCCGTTTGTAAGTATTGACAAAATCCTCATCAGAGAGTGACTTATAGTTTTCAGGTACTATATCAGCATTTTTAAATTGAAGGATTTCATTATCAAATCGCCAAACGCGTTCAATGTCAAACATGAAAATATCGCTAGCAACAAAATCATTATTCCCAAGTGAACTAGCAAAATTTGTAAAATCTGTCTTCCATTTTTGCTGGTAAATACCCAAATCATTGTTCCATGGACTTCTTTCCAACTCCCAAGGTTGATTTTGATTGGGATAAGCCACACCATAGTAGATAAAAGCTCTATTTGAAAAAGGAACACTGGTTAAATATCTAGAATCTGTAATATGCGAAAAACCATGTTTTAAAGCTCCACCAGCATTTCCATTATGAATCTCACCACCGTAAATCAGCTTAAATGGTAAGTCAAATTCGGGGAACTTATTCCAATCAATTTGACTATTCCCCGAAGGGCTAAAATCAGCAAAATCATTGCATGACTGACCTAAAACAAGGTCAACAGAACCACAAAATAGGAATATAAATGCGAAGAAAGCTCTCAAATTTTAACTAAATTTGTATGTTAAATGCGTTATACAAATGTACCTATATTTGATATCATGAAAAAAGTTCTGGTTTTAATATTAGTCTCTCTTGTTTTCACGGCCTGTAAAGACAAAAAAGACGACCCATCCTCAGCAAAAACAACGACTGAATTAATTTCTCTTAACCAATGGGAGTTATCAAGATTTACAGACGTTTCAGGTCAAACTATTTCAACCTCTGACCTAGAGACTCAGGCTCTTTTCCTATTTGCTATGAATTTTGAATTCCGTAGTGACAACGAGGTAAGAGGTGTAGATAAAACTTCTGGAAACATAATAAGCAAGGGCGTTTGGGATTTTGTAGGTGGCGAAGAGGTGGTCAACGTAAAACTCTCCGACTTAGACTACGACTTTAAAATTGTTGTCTTACAAACCGGAAAATTAACATTACAAGCCCCTACTGGCAACTTCTTATCTGGAGTTGGTGAGGAAATTAACTTAGAATTTAACGCTGTTTCACATTAAACCTGACTTGCCTTGAACAACGAACATATCAAACTAATTTTTGGTCTTAAGCTTAAACAACTAAGACAAGAAAAGGGACTTTCGCTCCAAGATTTATCTACTAAGTCAGGTATTTCTAACTCTTATTTAAATGAGATAGAGAAGGGTAAAAAGTACCCTAAAACAGATAAAATCACAGCATTGGCAAATGCTCTTGAAACCGAATACGACGAGTTGGTTTCTTTGAAAATGAACAAAAAGTTAGAGCCTATCACTAAGCTTTTAAAATCTAACTTATTGACCGAAATCCCTTTCGATTTCTTTGGTGTTGATACTGCTCAAATTTTAGAGCTATTCTCATCTGCACCCGCAAAATTGAGTGCTTTTATAAACGCTATTTTCGAGATTGGTAAAAACTACAATCTCTCTGTTGAGAAATTCTATTTTGCCGCTTTAAGGTCATACCAAGAGCTTCATCAAAACTACTTCCCAGAATTAGAAACAGAGGCTAATAGGTTTATTACCGAAAAAATAAGCTCCGAGAAACAAGTCATTGGTGAAGATTGTCTTACAGACTTACTAAAAGACCTTTACGGAATAACTATTGAGCTTTTTGACGAAGAAGACCAGCCTGTAATAAGCAATATGCGTTCTATCTTCCGACCTCAAAGTAAGGTCTTGATGATTAACAAACGTATCTCGCCTAACCAAAGAGCTTTCACCATGGCGAAAGAACTTGGTTTCCAGTTTATGGCCTTGAAAGAGCGTCCATACACTAGTTCTTCTATTGATGTGAAGTCTTTTGAAGAGGTATTGAACAACTATAAGGCGTCTTACTTTGCCGGAGCAATTTTAATCAGAGAAAAACTTCTAGTTCAGGATTTAGAAAAATGGTTTGGCTCTGAAACATGGAATCCAGATGCTTTAATAGAAATGTCTGAAAAGTTCTCTGCCACGCCAGAGACATTGTTTTATAGAATTGGGAATGTACTTCCGAAGTATTTCGGAATTGACAATTTCCTGTTCATGCGTTTTGATGCACTTCCAGGAAGCCAAAAGTATTTCTTAACGAAAGAACTGCACCTTTCTAAAAGATTGGGGCCACAAGAAAACAAAGAAGAACACTATTGCCGTAGATGGGTTTCTATTAGCATTCTAGACCACTTATCTAGTAAACAAGAAGCCGGCAAATATGAAAAACCAATAGTGGATGCTCAAAAGTCTTTCTTGAGTAATAGAAAAGAAGATTTCTTTGTATTTTCTATGGCCAGACCTTTGAATATTTTAAAGCAACTAAATATTTCTGTCAGCCTCGGTTTTGAAGTAGATGAAAACCTAAAGTCTAAAATTAAGTTCTTGGCAGATAAAAACATTAGCCGCCAAGAGGTTAATCAAACCTGCGAAAGATGTGGAATTTTTGACTGTAAGGAAAGAGTAGCTGCTCCTACCCTACTGCAAAAACATCGTGAGCAACAAAAAATAAGAAAAGTACTGGAGAAGCTCAATTAAAGAGCTTCTGCCACTACTTCTTTAACTTCTGGAACCATATTAGTCAAAAGACGCTCTATACCGTCTTTCAAAGTTATACTAGCTGAAGGGCAGCCGCTACAAGAGCCCTGAAGCACTACAGTTACCACACCAGTTTCTTCATTAAAATCTGCAAAGTTTATAGCTCCACCATCAGACTCAACCGCTGGGCGAACATATTGGTCTAATGCTGCTTTTATCTTTCCTACTGCCTCAGTATCATTAGCATCTACAATCAAAGTATTGTTTTCTATCGCAGCTTCTGTGAAAACAGGATTTTCATCATCGAAGTAAATTTTAAGGAACTTCTTAAAGTTACCCAAAACTTCTTCCCATTGTGTTTCGTCGTCTTTTGTAACCGTCACAAAATTTGATGATATAAAAACACGCTGTACAAAAGGAAACTGAAAACAATCTGCCGCTAAAGGGGAAGCCTTCTCTTTATCTAGAGCCGATTTCATGTCTGGATAATCAAAAGACAAACCATCAGGAACTAGCTCATAATTAAGAACAAACTTCATGGAATTGGGATTTGGACTCAATTCCGTATAAATCATCGTGTTTCTTTTCAACATATTGTTTTTTATCTAATCTATGGCAAAACATAGAGCTACTAGAAATAGTTTTTAATGAGCTCAAAACTTTTAAACTCATGTGTTAAATAACTAAATGTCATTTAACACCAAAAGCCAAACTCATTTCTGAATTTGGCTTTTAAATATTTTAGACCGTCTTTATTTACGCTTGAGCTGCTTCTGCAGGCAAAACGTGAACAAAAGACTTACCGCCACGACCTTTCTTAAAAGTCACAACACCGTCTTTTAATGCAAATAAGGTATGATCACGACCAAGACCTACATTTACACCTGGGTTATGAGGAGTACCACGCTGACGAACAATAATGTTACCAGCGATAGCCGCCTGACCACCAAATAATTTTACGCCTAAACGCTTACTTTCCGACTCTCTTCCGTTTCGAGAACTACCTACACCTTTCTTATGTGCCATTATTCTAGATATTTTATTGGTTAAAGGTTTGTCTTATTGAAAGACAAAAAACCATTGAATTATTTTTAATTAAGCTACGATATCGCTAATCATCACTTTCGTCAAATACTGACGATGACCATTACTTTTTTGGTAACCCTTTCTACGTTTTTTCTTAAAAACTATCACTTTGTCACCTTTAAGGTGCTCTAAAATAGTAGCTTTTACTTTAGCACCTTCTACAGTAGGAGCACCTACAGTAACGGTTCCATTATTATCTACAAGGAGTACCTTGTCAAATACAAGCTCAGCGTCCGTGTCACCTTCTAATCTATGAGTGAAGATGTAACGACCCTTTTCAACTTTAAATTGCTGGCCTGCGATCTCTACGATTGCGTACATTATTAATTAATTTATGTTATAAATTGGCTTGCAAAAGTACGACAACTATTTTGAAATCGCAAAGCCTAATTTAAACAAGCTTTGAAAAGCTAAATACCTACTTAACTTTTCACGCCCAAGGCATCCTTTAAAAGCCCTTTAACTATCAAATATTGGGCGAAACCATAGGTACTCATCACCCAAAACGAAGGCCATAAAACAGGTTGAACAAATTCATTTACCGCAATAAATGCATCTGAAATCACAAACAAAACAGCTCCTACCAGCACATTTTCAAAACTTTTGACATTTACATCTCTACAAGATGCTAAATAAGCCATGGTACTAATCACCAACATATAAATGTAAACGGGAATAGTCATTTCATCGGAAAGCTTATTCCATAACACGCCAAAACAAAACAAACCCACAAACCCTATAAAAGGTAAGGCTTTAAGCAATGACGTTTTTACTGATTTCCTGTAAATAATTATATAGACCAAATGGGCTAGAAGAAAAGAACCAAGCCCAAAGACAAAGAAACCTGCCCTATCAAACATCAAAAACAAATCGCCAGCCCATGAAAACAATAAAGCCAATATCAAAGGCCATTTAAAAGACACTTTAGCCCCCTCTAACCAAACCAGCCCTATCAAAACTGGCATAAGCAAGGGTTTTGTCAGAAAAGTCAGCTCCTGAATCCCGAATAAGCCCCCTATAATATTTAGAGCTAGCAAAGCGAAATAAAGGACTGTCAGTTTCATGGTATTTTTTTTTAAAGTAAAACGTCGGCTATTTCTTTCCAGTTATGAACTCGCTGATGCCCTTCAGTTTTTATATTATGAATGGCATCAAAAAGTAGAGTTTGACCGTCAAAAACACTTAAGTTTTTCAAATGGTCGTCAATTAAGATATCGCCTTTCAATATACTCTTATCTCCGCAGAGTATCATATTTTTCCAGTGAATGAACGGAAAGTGCTCTTCTAACCACTCATGCTTTTCCTTTAAAGAATTAGGAAACTCCATGGCAGCCGAAGCTATATAAACATTATACTTTTGATTAAGCTCTCTTACTACTTCTATTGCATCATCTTTGACCGCCAGATTTCTAAAAAAACCAGGATTATGCAGTTGGTTTCTTATTGTAAGGTAATTAACACCTATTTCTTCTTCCCAAAGCGTGTTTTGAGCAAGGCTTTCTTTAGTATGATTGGTTTTAAAATGTGCGTTGTATATATCTAAAATGCCTTGACCTGCATCGGCCATTACATCATCCATATCTAAAAAAAGTATCTTCTTTTCGGGCATATAGTTTTTTCTTCAAAGATAAGAATTTTGAAATCCCATGCCCCAATTCCGTTTAAAGATATGATTAAGCTTTGTTGCTTTTAAAAAGCATACCCGAATTTAACATTTGGCTGCACCCTTAGATTTAAATCACCAAAAATTTCATAAGGAGCGAGACTTATCTTTCCAGCATCTAGCGAAATATCAAAAAAGTATTTATCCAATATCTTTCTTTGATAGCCTATAGTTCCTCCGTAGTTAAATGGGTATTCTTCTGCATATACAGTGTACGAATCTTTAGGCGAACCTACCTCCGCAAACCTTACAAATGAGCCAAGATATAGACCAAACAAACCCTCAGCACTTTTGCCTGTGGCTACATCACGTTTTTGTGTTACATAATACCTCAAACTTAGACCTGCACTATAATAAAAATTATCATTCCATTTTAATTCAGCATCTTCAAATTTCGGTCTTTCAAAGAAACCTGACTCCTCTGAGTCCAAAAGAATATTTTCGCCAGAATAAGGAAAAAACTTCAGACCAACCCAGTTGAAACCTACATCTGCAGCCAGAGAAAGAGGCAAATGCCCTAACTTCTTTTCATAGGACAAATTACTGCTCACATTTCTAAAGTAAGAATCGAGATAAAGTAAATTTGAAACATCAATTTTCAGCATACTTTTCACCTCTTTTTGACAATTAATAAACTCACAAAAATCAAACTCTTTTTTATTCCTTGGGAAGTCTAATCCTATCCCTACCGCCGCTTTAGTAGCCAAAAATGGAATGAAAGTACTAGCAGAACTACTTCTAAAATACAAACCATCAATTCCCATTACTTTCGGTCTTACTTGTTTCATTCCAAAATTTAAAGAATAATCTAATAGCGAGCCGAGCTGCTTCCCAAGACTGATTTTAACTTGACTGTGTCCATTAGCATAAGGTGAAATGTTGAAAGGAGCTAAATACCCCCCATTTGAGTTTTGGGGAGGGTCAGGATGAATTCCAAAATTCACCTTGGTACCACCATCGCCATCTTCTTTTTTGTATAGAAAACTTAAACCAAGGTAATTTCCATTTAGATTTTTTGCTGCTTCCTTTCTTTTAAAGTAGTTTCTAAGCTCCACGCCATATCTCCACTGCTGGTAGCCATCAAACTTGGTGGTGGGCTTTTGACTAAACAGCAAGCGTGCAGATAAATTATCAATCAGCCTATACTCCACAGAAAACTCCATACCCTTGTAAGCAATAGGTAAACGTGGGCTATAATCATACAATCCCGCCTTAAAACGCCATCGCTTATCAGCATTTTGGCCAAAGGCCTTATCAAATTCATCAATCAAACGTATATGTTGAAATTGTTCAACGGTTTCTGTGCTATGGCTGACATGCACACTATCTTGAGCATAAAGCCCCTGAATCCCAATAAAAAATAGAAGTAATAACTTTTTCATTTATTTAATTTTCAAGTTGCCCGAATTCGTTTCAATTTCTAACAGGGTGGAAGACTTTTCATTATAAGCTTCAAGTCCCTTTAAAGTTTCTGGTATTTGAAGTGAGGTACCCTTTAAATCTAGTTTGTACCCAGCACGCTTCCAGTCTGCACTTGACAGTTCTATGAGAGCATTTTTGCTAGAAATCACAATCTCCTGCCCTTCTAACAAATAGCTATAAACCAGACTACCATACGTAATATCTGCTTTAAAGTCAGATTTATGAGAAGTCACCAAATTAGTACTATGGTCAGTATTTAGGTTTAGTACCTTTATGCCCTGCCCCATGGTATTTTCACCAAAATAAGACTTCACTTTAGCAGCTCCTTCGCAGTCTAAAATTTCTGTTTGACAAAACTTTAGGTCTAAATCAAGACTTCCTTTGAGCCCTTTAAATGCCACTTCTCCAAAGCTATTACTAAGCTTTACTTCTAAGTTTCTCGGAACATATATAATGTATTCGGCATCATAATTTGACTGTGGCTTAGCCAGTCCTTTTTTCAAAACCAGGTAGTTTCTTAAAAAGTAAGTTTTGCCCATTTTTTGATTCAAAAATTCCATGTAGGCTAACTCTTTTTCTGCTACTTCTTTATTAGGATGTTTGGTAGAGATATTGACTTTAAAGCTTATCGTCTCTTTATCCCATCCTACTATTTTTACATCTGCCCGTTCTGCTGTGATTTGAATTTGTGTGAGTCCTTTAGCACTTAATTGTTTTTGTATGGATTTAGTAACGATTTGTAGTTTCACCTGACCAATGGAAACCCGAGGAAACCAAAGTAAGATTCCCAGAAATAAGATTAGCTTTTTCATATTATATGAGTTTTGCCAATTGATTTATAAGTTGTGTTTTTTCTCTTTCTATGGCCTCCAGTTGCTGTAATAAGCCTTCATCTATATTATAATTACCCATCACTTCCCTCAAATCACTCTCTGCCATTTTAAGGTATTCATATTCTGCTTTTAAGTTTTCAAACTCATGGTCGTCACACGCTACCGTTTGAATTTCACAAAAAGCTAGAATCTCCTTGTACGCTTTTTCGGAGCTCAGGTTTTCAGGTAAAATCTTTATTTCTTCTATACTTTTTTGAGCATAAACCAAGTCTTCTTTGGATTGGAAATAAAAAACAGAAAAACTAAAAAAAACTAGTACACAGGCAGCCACCGACCACCATTTAATTCGGCTATTTCTATCTAAAGACTTTTCTAGTTTAAGCCAAGAATCCGTTTTAGGCTCATGAATAGGAAGCTCTTCCAAATTCTGCTTTAAAGCAGCTTGGTCTAGGTGCTTTTCCATCTTTGACCAAAGGTCATTCTGAGGAACAAACTCTTGGAGATTTTTTAGCTGTTGCGATATGTCTTTTTTATCCTTGTGTTCCATCTAACTTTAAAACCAATTCTTTCAATTTCTTTTTGCCGTGATAAAGCTGAGATTTAGAAGTACCTACCGCTATACCCAGCATTTCACTAATTTCATGATGCTTATACCCTTCTATTTCATAAAGCACTATCACCGTTCTAAAACCTTCTGGAAGCATGAGCAAAGCTTCTTGAAGCAGCTCCCCGTCATATTGTTTATCCCAAACAATTTCTCTTTCCGCTGCTTTAGAATCCAAATGGTCAAAAATCACACGATTACGGTATTTCCCAATCGCCTTTCTACTGACAATCACCTTAATCCAAGCTCCAAGTGTACTTTTCATCTGGAAATTTTTAATGCCAGAGAAAACCTCTAAAAAAGCCTCTTGAAGCACATCTTCTGCCTCCGAAAAATCACCGCATAACCTGTAGGCAAGCGTGAACATAGCCGTCTTATACTTTTCATAAAGTAACTTCTGGCATTCGCGATTTTTAGAAATACAGCCTTTTACAAGTTCGGCTTCGGTCATTCAGCGTGGTGTTTGTATTAAAGTGCAGAAAACAGGAAGAATGGTTGTATGGCTCTATAAATATCTGATTAAAAATAGATTCAGCAAACACAGAACAGCTCTTAATCCACCTTAAAGGCTGATTAAGAGACAAATAATATTTCAATTGACGAAAGAGAAAGTTTTAAAACCGATTGGTTTTGATTGAATATTGTTTGGATTATTTCACCCAGTAAAGGTCAATACCTCCACCAAAGAAGAAATTATTTGCAAGTTTATTATCATTAAAAACACCAGCATGAGCATCTAAAAGCATGCCTCCCATGAGCATTTTTTGAGCACCGAGACCTAAGCCCATATTAAAAGACGAAAATTTATCATACTCCCAAAACTGCCTTTTAACCTCCTCGGTACCCGTCATAACTTGTGCTGATGCTTTAAAATATAAGCCTTCTAATGTAGAGCCACCTTGCTCTATACTCTTATGCCCTATATAATATCGAAGTTCGGGAGAAAAGAAAAATGAAATATATTGACGTAAATAAGACTCTGCTGAAATCTCCGAATCGCTTACATCTAAAAACTTAGCCCTATAATTATATGCTTCAGCTGTTAGATTCACGGAAAGTCCTGACTTCCCGAAACCATATTCATAGCCAATTTTCGGATGGAAGAAGAAACCTTTCTTTGACACACTCAAAACGTCATTAATACCAAATTTTAACAAGTATGAGTTATCTACTTTTTGATTAAGGTTGGCCTTCCAAAGTTGATTAAAGTCGCCGTTTCCTATTGGCAAAGCCAGTGAACTATATGTTTTGAGCATACCCGAATTAACCGTACCCCTACCTTTCTTTTGAAGATTTTCAATGCCTCCAAAAACACCAAAGTCTATAAAGCCTTGAAATTGCCTTCCAAACTTTAAACCTAAAGCATAGTTGGTTTCATAAGGGCGATTTAATTCAGGAGAATCCTCAAACGAAAAAGGTAGCTCGTTTAAACTACCATCATTTAATGTGTAAGAAAAAGAAGGTGCTAAGTAATTTCCGCTAAAAGAAGCTCCTGTTTTTAGCTTGTAAATGGGGTCAAAGAAATATCTTACTTCTGCTACTGCGTTTAAATCGTTAGAATAACTTGTCCAGCTCTCATGACTTGCTACGCCAATATTTAAACTCAGGTTTTCTCCAAAACCAAGTTCAACATGACCGTTAAGTTTAAAAGAGTTAAAGCCAGTTCTGGCCGAATTAGCATTCAAATATCCTCCTACTTTTAGTAAGGCACTAAGTCTTGTTTTTTCTATAGTAGTGTTTTGAACATTAATATTTTGTAACAGAGAATCTATTGGCGAAGCCAAAGAGCATAGAACACTCTCTAAAAATATTATCAAAAATAGAAGTGTTGCTTTCATAATTTAATCAAGGTTGGTAGCCAATAACCACCTTTTTGGAGCGGATAAAATCACCCTGATTTACTATCACAAAGTAGTTACCATCTTTTAAACCTGTTAAGTCAAAATCATGCAAACCTTTGTCATGTACAGCTTCCTGTAAAATTTTCCCAGGCAAATCTTGAAGTTGAAAATGCGTTTCAATATCCTTCGCCACCTTAACATATACCTTTAAGTCTTCCTCGTTAAGATATATTACCACATCGTCTTTTATCATAATTTAGCCTTTCTACTGGCAAATATTAAGTTTAAAGCACTAATTAACAAGAAAAGCCATGATAGAAATATCAATTTAAACGCCTGACGACGTGAGCTAGGCTGGCGAAAGAATAAACCTTTTCAAGTTTTTATAAACCAAATGAATTGGCAAACCCATGACGGTATAAAAAGAGCCTTGAAGACTTTTTACGCCTATCATCCCTATAAAATCCTGAATGCCATAAGCTCCTGCCTTGTCAAATGGCTTACACGTTTTGATGTAATAGGCTATCTCGGCAGCTGACAATTCTTCGAAATCAACTAGGCAGGTATCATAAAAACTCTCTACCATACCATCTGTTTTAAAAGCTACTCCAGTTATTACTTCATGCTGCTTACCACTCAATGCTTTTAACATTTCAGTAGCTTCTTGCTCATTTTCAGGTTTATTCAAAATTTGACCGTCTAAGACCACCACCGTATCCGAACACAAGACTATTTTATCAGCATATTCATCGCCAAACTCCTTAAGTTTTTGCTCCGCCAAAAAGACCGGAATTTCTTCTGCACTTTGCTTTGCGTCAAACTCCTCAGAAGTTGGTTTAGTTTCAACATCAAACGTGAAACCCGCATTTTCAAGTATTTCTTTTCTTCTGGGTGAGCCCGAGCCCAATATTAATTGCTTTGATAATTTAATCATAATAAGAACTAAAGCGAAAGGTTTTTGCGTTGATAAGATTCACACCTATTTAAATGTTTCAACATACATAAAACAATAGGTGGACAAAGTTATGACATTAGAAAAAGATTTAAAGCAAACCAAAGCTTTTAAAAACCCTGTTGAAAAAACCTTTGTAAACATCATGTTTACAAATAATAGAATTTGCGATTTACAATACAAAACGCTTAAAAATAAGGATTTAACCTTTCAACAATATAACGTCTTAAGAATTCTAAAAGGACACCATCCTGAGCCTATTACCATTAATGGAATTATAGAAAGGATGCTAGATAAAATGTCTAATGCTTCTAGGCTGGTAGATAAGCTAGTGCAAAAAGGCTACGTCAGTAGAGATTTCAGGGCAGACGACAGACGAGCCTGTGATGTGACTATCACCAAAGAAGGACTTGCTTTTTTAGAGAAAGTTACGGCTGGCATACAATCAGAAATGTTTAATCGCAAAGGTATGAGCAAAGAAGACTTAGAGACACTTAATACATTACTTGACAATTTTAGAGACATCTACGAAAAATGAGAAAAACTCAATTAGCCTTTTTATTCCTTTTCAGCCTTGTCTTTTTCGTCTCATGCGATTCTGATGATGTTCAAATTCAAGAAAATCAACACCTAAAAAGTGTAGAACTAGTAGGCACATTAGAAAAAGAAGCCTTCAAAGAGAAAATTGCACCTATTTTAGGAGAACAAGGTTCCACTATTCTACTTTTTGTGCAGTCAGGTATAAAACAGTACAAAATCACGTATGAAACTACGGATGTTTACGGAAACACCATTTTAGCTTCCGGAGCAGTATTAATTCCTACAGATGTAGCAGGAAGTTTGGCCATGGCCAGCCTTCACCATGGCACCCTATTTAATGAAGCAGATGCACCTTCTTATTTCAAGTTTGAAACAGAAACTACTTTAGCTTCATTTATGGCATCCACGGGAATTATAGTGGGTATGCCAGATTATGTAGGATACGGAGCATCTAAAAACTTAGCCCACCCTTACGAACACTATGAGGGCTTAGGAGAACCAGGAGCTGACTTTATTCAAGCCATGGTAGAAATGGTTAAAGACGAAGGTATAGAGTGGAATAATGTATTAATGCTAGGTGGCTACTCTGAAGGCGGCTATGCTGCCATGGCTACACATAAATGGATTGAAGAAAAACTAGGCGGAGCTTTAAAAGTAAAGGTCTCGGTTTGCGGGGCTGGTGCTTATAATAAAACTGCAACTTTCAAAAAACTTTTAAACGAAGGTGGAAGTTCAGCTTTGGCAAACAACCGTTCTTATATATGGGTCTTAAGAACCTATAATGAGATTTACGGTCTTAATAAACCAATGTCTTATTACTTCAAAGAACCTTATGCCTCCGAAATTGAATCAAAAGGTGTAGAAGCAGTTATTGAAACTAGTTTAAAAGAAACGGCTACAGACCAATTTAAAGACGATGTGAATAATGGTAACTACCCAGAATTTTTAGCGGCAGTAGCAGCAAATGATATTTATGATTGGAAGCCTAATGCCAAAGTTATTCTTTACCACGGTACTGCAGATGATTATGTTCCTTTTTTAAACTCAGAAACGGCCTTTAATGCTATGACAAATAAGGGAGCTAATGTTACACTTAGTCCAGTAGAAGATGGTGACCATGGTTCTACTATTTCTAGCTACTTCTTAGGCGTTTTACAAGAATTTTCTAGTAATAAGGCTGCTAGTAACTAGTAGCTTAGAATGCTTAAATGAGCTTAGTTTTATAGACTTAGTTCTGTAGATAATTACAAGATCGCTTCTATTCTAAATTTGAGTGGCTATTTTTGCTAAAAAAATTACTATATGTCATCATTACAGAAAGGTTTTGTTCATACCGTATTCTTTTGGCTTAAAGAAAAAGACAATGCAGAACACCGTGCAGCACTAAAAGCAGGTGTTTTAAAGCTTGCCGAAAATGAGCTTATTGCTACCGCACATGTTGGTTCGCCTGCAGATACTAACAGAGAAGTAATAGATTCTACTTACGACTTTTCCATTACTTTTATCTTTAAAAATAAGGCAGACCATGATGAATACCAGGTACATCCGAAGCATCTAGTGTTTATTGACACCTGTGCTCATTTATGGACAAAAGTACAAGTCTACGACGCAGAGGGCTTATAAGCTCTCTGTTTCTCTCACCATTCCTAATATTTAATGAAAAAGTGTTTCCTTTTAATTTTCACCTTACTTGTTGAGTCGGTTTTTGCACAAAACATCACTTTTGACGCCAAAGGCTTAGTCTTTTTGTCTGATGCCGACATGTCTGCATTTACGCTTATAGATGGCAAACTGCGAAAGACAGGCGAAAGTACCGACCAACTTTCGAGCCTCACTTTCCCATTATCTTACGGAAACCCCGCTCAAATAAAAAGTGATAAAGCTTCTAACTCGGTGCTTAATAGCAAGCGAAACATTGCTATTTCTTCTAATCAAAAACTAGCTTATATTTTAGAAACTAAAGGCGAAACTAAATTTGACCAAACTGCTTTTACCGACATGGATCAAGATTTTCCAATGGGAAAATATGTAACGGTAGTAAATATTGAAAACCTTAATCAGCCTGAGTCTCAATACAGATTTCCCGTTGGTGAAAACCCAAGTGCTATATCAATAAGCCCTAAGAATAATTATTTGGCCGTAAGCTGCGACCAATACGGAAAAGAAATTCAAGTTTTTGAATTAGACAACTCTGGAAAACCACAAAGAATAATTAAGAAGCCAAATAATTTTGAGCCCGGCAGAATAGTGGATGTGGTATGGCACTCTAGTGGTGATTACCTAGCATATATAAATGAAGGCGAAGGACAAGTAGGCTTAATAAAAGTACTTAGAGATGGCCCTACACAGCAAATTATACGCTTAGAAAATGTTGGCGAACCAGTTACTATAGGGGGAAAACCAACCATGGGAAAATTCACACCTGATGGAAAATACTTTTTAGTATTGGACAAAAGAAAAGAACTTACCAATCAAGATTCAAAAGAAAAAGGAGAACTCTTTGTTATCAAATTTAACATGGATACTCAAAGTCATTTCCTCCTTTCTAAGGCCACTGTAGGCGAAAATCCACTAGGGTTTGAAATTCACCCAGAAGGAAATTACATTTTGGTAAATAACCTAAAACGCTCTTTTTATCCACCAGAGAAGTTTGCAGATTCAGGAGAATCTTCGCTATCGGTTCTTTATCTCGGACACGATGGTTCTATCTCCAATAAACTTGAATTCCCTATTGACGGAATTCTACCAGCCTCTGTGGTATTTGACAAAACAGGTAGAAACATTGCTTTCTCAGTTTATCAATATTTAACCTTTGGTTTTTCTTTCGGGGGAATTGAATTTTTAAAATTTGACCCACAATCTAAAAAGATGGTTGAATACCAAAAGGGCAAAATATATGTTCCAAGAGGTATCAATAGCCTAAGAGTCATCAAAGAATACTAGACTTTCTAAAAAAAATAAAAAAATAAGTCAGTTTCGGAGTAAAAGTTTACATTTGGGCTAGTATTAATAATATTTTTTAGGAATATGTCCTCAGATCCACTGTTTCTCTCACCGCAATCACTCGTTGATAGCAAAAAGAGACGAAGCTACACCAAGATTTTAGCTAATCTCTATAAAAACGGAAGTACTTCTATTGCCAGTTTGGCAAAAGAGCTCCATACCAGCGTACCATCTATAACTGCCATGCTTGCAGACTTAATGGAAAACGGATGGGTGATGGAGACAGGCTCGGCTAAAACAAAATCAGGTAGACGTCCTGTTTTTTATGATCTTAACCCTCATAAGAAAAACATTTTGGTCATAGATGTAAACCTCTATGAAACTAATTTCATTTTCTTAAACCTGAGAAATGAAATCGCCACCAAAACGACATTAAAAATCAAAATTGCTGATGTTAAATACCTGAACGAGGTTTGTAAGGAAATTGACAATTTGCTTAAGATTAATATGCAAACTTGGGCTATTGGCATTTCAGCACCTGGCTTAATTGAGACTAAAAAGGGACTTAACTTCACTCACCTAAACCTGAACCAAGACGATCTTTCTTTTGGAGAGGTTTTACATTCCAGGTATCAGCTACCAGTGTTTAGTATTAATGATACAAGAGCTTCATTGTTAGGTGAACACCATTTTGGACTGGCCAAAGAAAAGATGAATGCTTTGCTGGTTAATTTAGACTGGGGAGTTGGTCTAGGTATTTTGCATAATGGTGTTATAGTAGAAGGAACTGATGGTTTTGCAGGTGAAATTGGGCATATCCAAGTTATTCCAAACGGAAAACTATGTAAATGCGGAAAAGTAGGCTGCCTAGAAACGGTAGCATCTGCTTCTGCTTTAATTACCCGAGCTCAAGAAGGCATTAAAGATGGAAAAGCGACTTCATTACTAAAGCTCAAAAAAGAGATTGAACTTCAAGATGTCATAAACGCCGCTCTTAAAGGCGATGAGTTTAGTATTGACATTATATATGATATAGGCCGAGAATTAGGAAAAGGACTATCTACGGCTGTTCATCTTTTTAATCCTGAAATAATTATAGTGGATGGCATATTAAAAACAGCTGGCGATCTTATTATTTCCACATTAATGCAATCGATTCAAAAGTATTGTTTAGCCCCTTTTAAGCAGAATTTAGCCGTGCAAGTGTCTCCTTTAAGTGAAGAAGCGAAGGTTTTTGGAACAAAGTCATTCGTTTTTGAAAGGATGATGGATTTTTATGCCAGCTAGACCACAGTTTTAATTAAATTTGTGAAACTTTTCAGTTCCGAATGCAAACATTAAGTACCCGGCATTTATTAGGAATCAAACATCTCCAGACCTCCGATATCGGCTTAATTCTGGAAACAGCTAAGGAATTCAAAGAAGTCATAAACAGACCAATCAAGAAAGTTCCTTCGCTACGTGACATTACTATTGCCAATGTTTTTTTTGAAAACTCTACTAGAACTAGACTCTCCTTTGAGCTAGCAGAAAAGAGACTTTCAGCAGATGTTATAAATTTCTCATCCGCCTCTAGTTCCGTAAAAAAGGGAGAAACACTCCTTGACACGGTTAACAATATTTTATCAATGAAAGTAGACATGGTGGTCATGCGTCATAGCAGTCCTGGAGCACCTGATTTTCTTTCAAATAAAATTAAAGCAAACATTGTTAACGCCGGAGATGGCACGCATGAGCATCCTACGCAAGCTCTTTTAGATGCCTATTCTATGCAAGAGGCTGTCGGTGATTTGACAGGTAAAAAAGTAGCTATCATAGGTGACATTCTTCACTCCAGAGTAGCTCTTTCAAATATCTTTTGCCTTCAAAAACTAGGTGCAGAAGTGCTGGTTTGTGGGCCAAGCACGCTTATTCCAAAACATCTCCCAAGTTTAGGTGTAAAGGTGATGCATGATGTAAATGAAGCTTTGGCCTGGTGCGATATTGCCAATGTGCTACGAATTCAACTTGAGCGTCAGCAAATAAAATACTTCCCCTCTTTAAGAGAGTACTCTTTATACTTTGGAATAAATAAAGCGATGCTAGACAGACTTGATAAAGAAATTGTCTTGATGCATCCTGGTCCTATTAACAGAGGTGTAGAGCTTAGCTCCGATGCCGCAGATTCAGAGCATTCTATTATTCTAAATCAAGTAGAGAATGGTGTAGCTGTTAGAATGGCTGTTCTATATCTATTAGCTCAAAAAAACTAAGTCAATTATGAATTTCTCTGCTTTTGAAAATATTAGTTCAGCTATTGAAGCCAAATTTGGCTCAGAAAGTATTCTGGATAAGAAGTCGGAGGCTATTCAACCCTATATAGTTATTGACAAAAACCGTTTGGTAGAAATATGTGAGTTTCTTCATGCCGACGAACGCTTTTATTTTGACCTACTAAATTGCATTACGGCTATTGATAATGGGCCAGAAAATAACAGCATGGAAGTATGGTATCACCTCACTTCTATCCCGTTTGAAAAGTCATTTATCATACGAGTAATTTTAGACCGTACCCCAAAAGAAAACGAAGAACTACCAACCATGCCTTCGCTTAACTCTATCTGGAGAACAGCAGATTGGCATGAAAGAGAAGCTTTTGACCTTTTCGGAATTAATTTCTCCGATCATCCAGATTTAAGAAGAATTCTTCTTCCAGCCGACTGGGTGGGTTATCCGCTGCGTCAAGATTACCAAGAAATGGAAACATACCACGGCATAAAAGTAAAATACTAAGCCATGGCAGTTATAGGTCTTATTTCTGACACACACGGTTATTTAGACCCAAAAGTAGCAGAGCATTTTGCCAACTGCGACCAAATATGGCACATGGGAGATATAGGCGACCAAGCTGTTTTAAAAACGCTGAATGAGATAAAGCCTACCGTTGCAGTTTTTGGAAATATTGATTCTAAAGAAATTCAGTGGAATTTAGAGGAAAATGAAGTAATAGACTTAGAAGGACTTCGTTTTTTATTAAGACACATTGTTGGGATGCCTCCCAAGTATAATAAAGTCACAAAACAGCTAATATTAGATCATAAAATTGATGTTCTAATATGTGGTCATTCGCATCAAAAATGCGTGATTAAAGACCAAGAAAACGGCATTGTTTTTATTAACCCTGGAGCAGCTGGAAAGCAGGGTTTTCATAAAGAACGATATGTGATGATAATGACGGTTGAAAATAAAAAAATTGTAAATTTAGAACAGATTAAGCTCGGCAAACGATAAAGCTATTGATGGCATTTAATACCACTACCATACTAGAAAAAAATAAAGCTCTCTTTTGGAAGCTCTTATGCCTCATAGGCCTAATCAGTTTATCATATAAGACAAATGCTCAACTCGTAACCGAAAAACGAGTTGAAATAGATTTAAAAGACTCTGAACACGACGGTTTTAATGTTATCTCTTTTGGAGACAAAGGCGTTCTTATGCTTAACAGTAAGTCGGATAACTTTGGGAGGAGAATTGAGATTAACTTCATTAAGTACGACACAACCTTAACGCAAGTATGGTTTAACAGCTATAAGCCAGGGCTTTTGTTTAAACTAGTCAAATACTTTGAAAGCGAAAACTATCTTTACTGCCTTTTTAGAGAAGAAGAAAAAGAAAACATTAGCATACTCCGACTAGATATCACCACAGGAGACTATGTAATATCGGAATCGAGGTTACTTACTGCTATGGATATTGACCTATTTTCTGTTTTAAAAAGCAAAGCATTAGTTGGTGGTAGATACAATGACCGCCCAGTGGTGGAAATGATAAATCTCTTTGCTAATACCGCCAAAGTTTTACCTGAAATTCACTCTAATAATTTAAAGCTTAACAATATTGAGGTTAATGACGCCGAAGGCTTGGTTTATGTTCTTTTAAAGAATTCTAGAAACTGTAAGCTGTTTTTGAAAGTGTATGACTATGATGGAAAAATCATAGGTACTAAAACATTGGGAGAAAAGAACAAACTCCCGCTAAATGGAAGGTTGATTCAAATACCGAACGGTGATTATGTATTGGCAGGAAATTATGCCGATAACTGCTCCGACTACTCTGTAGGTTTTTACACGCATAGCCTAAGCCGCGAGCAAGAAACCAAGTATTACGATTTTGTAGATTTAGAAAACTTCTTAAGCTACATGCCCGAGAAAAGACAAAACAGGTTAAAATCTAGAATAAAGAAGAAAAACTTAAAAGGGAAAGACTTTAAACTTAGACAAAGGCTTATCCTTCAAGACCCTACTGAAAGCCCAGATGGAATGACCATTATGGCGGAAGTCTTTTATCCTGAATATAAAAACTACGTTTCGAGCTATAACTCTGTTGGAAGAAATTATCGCTGGGGAGATAACAGTTATTATAGTTACAATAACTTCAGGTATACACACGCTCTTATCTTGAATTTTGATAAAAACGGCAAGCTTATTTGGGACAACAGCATCAGCCTTAAAGACCTAGAAAGTAGAACATTAGACCATAAAGTCCAATTTTCTGTGGTGGGTGATAAATACGTTATTGCCTACCCCGACGAAGGTATTATCAAAACATCTATCATTGACAAAAATGCTGCAACAATAGAAGAACTTCCATTAGAATTAAAAGACGACGATCAGCGAATTTTAGACACTTACCAAAGTGAGCTTTCCGCTTGGTATGGTCATACTTTCTTGGCTTACGGAATTCAAAGCGTACGGAAGAATACAGCTATTCAATCTAAACAAGTTTTCTACCTGAGTAAGCTTACGTATGAGTAAGCCTGTTACAGCAGGAACTTTATTACACTAGTAATACCAACAGCTAAGATTAACCAAAGAGCTAATTTTCGGAAGCTTTCTTGAGACATCTTGTTTAATATTTTCTTACCTATCCAAGTGCCCACAAAAGAGATAATTAATAAAACTGGTGCTTTCCAAAGCATATCTTTAGTGATATAGTCTTGTGAATAATAAACCACAAACCTGCTAGAGTCTACACCAAAATCTATCAAAGCAGATGTGGCCAAAAACGTGGCCTTTTCCACATTAAAAGAGGCTAAAGTTAGTCCTCTAATGGCACCACCTGTACCCAATACCCCAGCGGCTAAACCTGATAAACTTCCACCTAAAATACCGTTTTTATTACTAGGCTTAAGTGTAAAGTCTGGCTTAAGCAAAAGGAAAAGCGAAAAAGCAACTAAGAAAAGTCCGAGTATTAGGGCTGGAATTTCACCTTTTAAAAACTGAGATAAGTAAGCTCCTAAAACCACAAAAATAATACTCGGTATTCCTATTATCAGAAAAATACGCCTATCCATGCCTTTAAAGAATAATACAATTTTAGAAAGGTTACTAAAGACATGGTAAAGTGCGGTAAGCCCTAAAACCGCCTGAAAATCATAGAAAAAGCCTGCCATAGGAACAAAAAACACGGAGGAACCAAATCCACCTATAGTTCCTAGAATTTCTGCCAAAAGCGTAAGAAAATAAAAAAGTAAATCGGTGATATTCAAAAGGTTTGGTGTTTTACAATTATCAAATAGCGGAATATTATAAGGCCCCTTTTATGAGTATGGTCATAAAAGGTCATGTTTATAAGTATATAATCATAGTTAAATATAGCCTTGCTTTGGTCTTATGAAACAGCTTTTACTACTATTTACTTTGATGTGCTTTATGGCTAGTGGCCAGAACAGCCTTCCACTATTAGCTAATGAAAGAAATATTAGTTTGCCACCAAATACCAGCAAAGCTTTAAGCGAATTAGCTTACAAAATCCATTTTGGGCAAACGCCAAAACTCCTTTCCTATAATGCTCTCAAAGAAAAAATTGACAGTACAAATGTAGAGCAATGGTTAAAAGTAGCTTCTACTAGTTCTTCTATAGAACCTTTACTAAGTCATCTCGAACCCGACTTCTCAGAATACACATCAAGTTTCCAATACAAATACCATCCAGATTACTATAAACTAGCCGAATTTCAGAACTTCTTTAGGTGGCTAAACAGGTATGAACATGACTCCTTTATTCTTATTAATGTAGCATCTAATGAACTTGTTTTTTATAAGAACAATCAGCCTTGGCTTACGATGAATGTTATAGTGGGCACTGCAAAAAACAAAACGCCTATAATGGCCACGGAAGCAGATGCAGTGCTGGTTTACCCCTACTGGACCGCTACTAAAAATATAGCCTTAAATGAAATACTCCCGAAAGTCAAGGAAGACATCTCCTACCTGCAGCGAAACAATTTTGAGGTATTAAACGAAAAATATCAGGTAATTAATCCTGCTACCATCAAATGGGATAGCGTAAACGCCAAAAACTTCAAATATAAATTTCGTCAAGGTACCGGTTGCGATAATTCCCTTGGACTGTTAAAAATTAACATCAAAAATCCGTATAGTGTTTATATGCATGATGTGCCTCATACAGCATATAGCCAAGGACTTTTCAATAGAGATAGTCGCTTTTTCAGTCATGGCTGTATCAGACTTGAAAGACCTTTAGACTTAGCAAAACTCCTAGAACCTAAAGAAAGCATTGATGAAGATTTACTTGAAAAGTGTCTAATTAATCAAAAACCGCAAGTCATTGAATTAAAACAAAACACACCTATATTTGTTATGTATTTTACTGACTATATTGACCAAAACGGAACATGGAAGTCGGTTAAAGATTACTACAAAATTGTCAAATATGACTAAGGTCATATATCTAATTGAGCAATTGCAGTTTTGTTCCTTTCAGTACTAGTCATATTTGTAAAATACTAATTTACAGAGTATGTCAGAAGTTTTAGAACAAGTTATATGTCATCATTGTGGGGAAAATTGCCAAGAGTCTGGCGTCTATTTTGATGACAAAAACTTTTGTTGCATAGGCTGTAAAACGGTTTATGAAATACTGTCAGACAAAGATTTATGTACCTACTATGACCTTAACCAGCATGCTGGTGTAAGCCTAAAAAGTAAAAACTTCGACGGTAAATTTGAGTACTTAGGAATTGATGAAATAGTGGATGAACTTCTCGATTTCAAATCTCAAAATCTACATAAGCTCAATCTTTATCTTCCTGATGTACATTGTAGTTCCTGCGTTTGGCTTTTAGAAAATCTACAGAAAGTTAAAAAGGGGGTTATCAGCTCTAAACTCAATTTCACAAAGAAAGAATTAGAACTCGCTTATAGGCCTAATGAAACTTCTTTAAAAGACATAGTAGAGTTGCTAGCTACCTTAGGTTATGAGCCTTTAATCTCCTTAAACAATTCTACTAAAAACGTTTCTAAAAAATCTAACAAACTCTTAAAACAAATAGCGGTAACAGGCTTTTGTGCTGGAAACATCATGCTGTTAAGCTTTCCAGAATATTTCAATTTAGATCTAGATAATGCCGTTGATTCCCAATATCAATCCTTCTTCCTCTATTTGAATGTCCTTTTAGCTTTACCTGTTTTCTTCTATGGAGCTTCTGATTATTTAAAAGGAGCTTATATTTCTATAAAAGAGTTACTTGCCAAAAATACTACTATTCTCAGTGTAGACATCCCTATATCTTTGGGTATTTCAGCCCTATTTTTTAGGAGCTTATATGAAACTTTCTTTAACCATGGCGGAGCTTACTGGGACAGTTTAGCTGGACTTGTGCTTTTTCTTTTAGTAGGTAAATGGACACAAACCAAAACCTTTGAGTTTCTTTCATTCGAAAGAAACTACAAATCATATTTCCCGCTTGCTGTTCAAGTTGCATCAGAAGAATCTACATATTACAGAAGTGTAGAAAGTCTAAAAAAAGGCGAGGTTATGCTTATTCATAATGAAGAGCTTATTCCGGCAGATGCGATACTAACAGAAGGTAAAGCATATATAGATTACAGTTTTGTTACAGGAGAAAGCGAACCTATAAGAATAAATGAAGGCGAACTTATTTATGCTGGCGGTCGGCAAAAAGGTGATAACATTAGCTTAAAAATTCAGAAAGAAGTATCTCAAAGTTATTTAACGCAGCTCTGGAATAACGCCGCTTTAAAGAAAAACGAGATTAAACAAGACACCAAACTTTCTGCAGCTTTCAGCAAATACTTTACCTACATAACGCTGGGGATAGCAATTTCAACAGGTATTTACTGGCAGTTTAATGACCCTTCCCTAGTTTGGCCAGCACTTACCGCTGTTTTAATGGTGGCATGCCCATGTGCTCTCACACTCTCTATGCCTTTTACCATGGGAGCTGTGATGAATATTTTTGGGAGGAATAATTTCTATGTTAAAAACCCTGTAGTTATTCAGCAAATGTCTGAAATAGACGAGCTAATATTTGACAAAACGGGTACCTTAACCAAAAACAGTTCTTCGGAAGTTAGGTATTCGGGTGAGCCTTTAAATAGAGAAGAAAAAGCTTTACTTAAAAGCCTAACTAAGCAATCATTGCACCCTATCAGCAAAATAATATTTGCCGACATGGCCACAGCCGACTCCTTTGAAGTAGACTATTTCTTTGAACATAAAGGAGCGGGAATAGAAGCCTTTATAAAATCAAAGCACATTAGAATAGGTAGTGCCGACTTTTTAAAAATTCCGGAATCAGAGAGAACAGAGGAGGCTTCAGCTTATCTAAAAATTGATAGAGACCTGAAAGGCTATTTTGTTATCAAACCAAGTTACAGAGAAGGTTTGAGTGAGGTTTTAACTGCAGTGAACGGTGAATACCAAACCCAGCTTCTTTCTGGAGATAATAGTAAAGACAGAAAACACCTAGAAGGCTTTTTTGAACCGCAAAACCTCCACTTTGGATTAAAACCACAAGAAAAGTTAGACTTTATAGCCAAACTGCAAAATCAAAAGAAAAACGTAATGATGCTGGGCGACGGACTTAATGACGCAGGAGCTTTAGGTCAAAGCGATGTAGGAATAGCTATTTCAGAAAATACGCAAGCTTTTACACCAGCTTCTGATGCCATAATGGATGCGAGTAAATTCAAACTACTTCCTAAATTTCTTTTGTTCAGTAAAAGAGCGGTAAATATTGTTAAACTTAGTTTTTTGCTATCTTTAGTATATAATTTCATTTGCATTAGTTGGGCCGTTACAGGCCAACTATCACCAGTAGTGGCTGCCATATTTATGCCGCTTAGCTCTATTTCTGTAGTACTATTTGCGATAGTTTTAACACATATTTCTGCCAAAAAACTTAAACTAGTCTAAACCATGTCCATAATAATACTCTTAGTTATTCTAGCCCTTCTTGTAGCAGGAGGCTTCTTAATGGCATTTTTCTGGGCTACAGATGACGGTCAATTTGAAGATACCGAAACGCCTGCCATGCGGATTTTAGGAGACGATTAAACTTAAACCCATTATTCTTCAGCTAAAACGCTTATCGAAAAGCGTCAAATAATCAATGTGATCAAAATCATAATTTAGCCTTACCTACCTCATTCTTCTTCTCATACTAGGCATCTACTTTTAGGCCTTCAAAATAAATACCCAATACCAATGAGAACAATGAATAGTGGCAGCATTGTGCTACAAGCTTCCAAAGAACTTAACGCTTATGAAAAAATGCTTCTTAAAGCTGAAAAAGAAATAAGCTCGTTTCTAACAACAGTTAATCACCTGAAAGCCAAAACCATTGGCGACAGCAAAAATGCTCTTAAAGTAGCCGAATTCTCTCAGGACTCTAACATCATCAAAACCATAATTAGCAGGCTTTTAGATGAATTAAACACACTATTTCAACCAAAAAACGATGGTAAAAAGATAGTTTTAGAAGATATAAAAAGCATTAAAAACCATCAATATTTCAAGAAGGAAATGGCATATTTTAAAGCCAATTACAAGGATTATAAAAACACCTTAAGTAAATTCAGCTCGGAATTTGAAAACAAATATGACCAATGTCATAAATGCTTACGAAGCACGTCATGTTTCCTAAAAACGTGTGGCTCTAGTTTTACAATTGATAATTAAACAACAAATCAAGGTTTATGGATATAAACGTTACCACTGACAAATCAGGTGAAACTTTGGAAGGGTTTCACTACGACAATAAGATTGTCAAGGCATTTTTGATTGCCACGGTAGTTTTTGGAATTGTAGGAATGCTTGCGGGTTTGACCGCTTCCATTCAGCTATTTTTCCCAGCTGCCAACTTTAACCTACCCTACACTACTTTTGGTAGAATGAGACCTCTGCACACTAATGCAGTCATTTTTGCATTTGTAGGAAATGGTATGTTTGCAGGTATTTACTACTCGCTACAGCGTCTTAGTAAGGCTCCTATGTTTAGCAAAACACTTAGCTGGCTCCACTTCTGGGGATGGCAACTTATCATTGTAGGTGCTGCAGTTACTTTACCTTTAGGGTTTACCACTTCTAAAGAATATGCTGAACTCGAGTGGCCTATTGATATTGCCATAGCAGTAGTTTGGGTTATTTTCACCATTAACTTAGTAGGAACTTTAGTTAAAAGAAGAGAGCGACATATGTATGTTGCTATTTGGTTTTATTTAGCTACAGCTGTTACCATTGCTCTATTACACATTGTTAACTCACTAGCCGTTCCGGTTACTTTATTTAAGAGTTATACTTTATTTGCTGGTGTTCAAGACGCCCTTGTACAGTGGTGGTACGGCCATAATGCTGTTGCGTTCTTCTTAACTACCCCTATTTTAGGTTTGATGTATTACTTCTTACCTAAAGCAGCTAACAGGCCCGTTTATTCTTATAAACTGTCTATCATCCACTTCTGGTCTTTAATTTTCATTTATATCTGGGCAGGTCCTCACCACTTATTATATACTGCTCTTCCTGATTGGGCTCAGAGTTTAGGTGTGGCTTTCTCTATTATGCTTTTAGCTCCATCTTGGGGTGGTATGCTAAACGGTCTTTTGACACTACGTGGAGCTTGGGACAGAGTAAGAGAAGATCCAGTTCTTAAATTCTTTGTGGTAGCAGTTACAGCATATGGTATGGCCACTTTTGAAGGCCCTATGCTTTCTCTTAAAAACGTAAACGCTATATCACACTATACTGACTGGACCGTGGCTCACGTGCACGTAGGTGCTCTTGGCTGGAACGGCTTTATGATTTTCGGAATGTTGTATTATCTAATTCCGAAAATGTGGAAAACAAAACTTTACTCTACTAAGCTTGCAAATGCTCACTTCTGGATTGCTACTTTAGGTATTCTTTTTTACGCACTTCCATTATACTGGGCAGGTTTCACACAAAGTTTAATGTGGAAAGAGTTTGACACTGATGGCTTCTTAGCGTATCCAAACTTCTTAGAAACCGTAACACAGATTCTTCCAATGTATGTAATGCGTACTATTGGTGGTACTATGTATTTGATAGGAACCTTTGTAATGGTTTATAACCTAATAAAAACTGCAGGTACTGGTGTGTTCCAAGAAGAGGAATATGCAGAGGCTGCGGCTTTAAAGAAAAAGGTAAAAATCACCGGAGGTCACTGGCATGCTGTTTTAGAAAGAAAGCCTGTTTTATTTACAGTACTATCTTTTGTAGCAGTATTAATAGGTGGGGTTGTAGAATTTGTTCCTACCTGGATAGTTGATTCTAACGTTCCTACTATTTCTTCTGTGCAGCCTTATACCCCATTAGAATTAGAAGGTAGAGATATTTATATCAAAGAGGGTTGTAATAACTGTCACTCTCAAATGATTCGTCCTTTTAGAAGTGAGACCGAGCGATATGGTGAATACACTAAAGCTGGTGAACTAGTTTATGACCACCCTCACTTATTCGGGTCAAAAAGAACAGGTCCAGACTTACAGCGTGAAGGAGGTAAATACCCTAACAGCTGGCATTATAACCACATGTTAGACCCTAGCAGCATGTCGCCAGGTTCTATTATGCCTGCCTACCCTTGGCTGTTTGATAATGACGTCGACACGGAATTGATAGTGGATAAATTAGCAGCCATGCAAACCCTTGGCGTTCCATACTCTGATAAAGAGATTGAAAATGCTACGAGTACTATGCTGGAGCAAGCTGAATTGATTTCACAAGATTTGGCCGAAGGCGGAATTGAGGTGGGCGAGACAAAAGAAATTGTAGCTCTTATAGCCTACTTACAAAGATTAGGAACCGATATAAAAGTAAACCGATGATAAAGAACTACCTATCTGATATAGAAGGAGTAAGTATTTACCCTATCATATCGCTAAGCATATTTTTCATATTCTTTGTTCTGCTTGCAATCTTCGTATTCAAGTCTGACAAAAAATACATTACTCACATGGAAAACCTTCCTTTTGGCGACAGCGAAAGGAAGGGTTCTAAAGCTTAAACCACTTAGTCTATGAATTTTTCAATACAAACTGGAGAACAGTTATTCCAATTTATACTGTTGGTTGTTCTCATCATTTTTGCCATCATACTTCTTGGTTTGGTTATCAATGTGTTTCTCACAGCTCAAGCTATCTTATATAAGAAAGCGGGCATTGAAACTAAAGCCTTTTCTTTAGATTCCTTCTGGAAGAAAATTAAAGGTGAGGTACCAATGGAAATGGAATCTGAGCTTTTAATGGATCATGATTATGACGGTATTCACGAGCTTGACAATCACCTTCCACCATGGTGGTTAGGTATGTTCTACGCAGGAATAGTTTTCGCGGTAGTTTATATGTTTAACTATCATGTTTGGAAATGGAGTCCACTTCAAACAGAGGAGTACGAAATAGCTATGAATGAAGCAGCTGAAGAAAAAGCTTTAGCTCAACAAAATAGCCCAGAAACTGCCATAGATGAAAGTGCCGTAGAACTCATTACCGACGAAACACAAATTACTAGAGGTAAAACTATTTATGACGGTAACTGTGCCGTATGCCACGGAAATTTAGGTGAAGGTGGTGTAGGACCAAACTTGACTGATGAATTCTGGCTTCATGGCGGAGACGTAAGCAGTATTTATCAAACAGTAAAATATGGTATTCCTGAAAAAGGAATGATTTCTTGGGAAGCTACCCTTAAGCCTGTTGATATTCAGCAAGTAAGTAGTTTCATTATTACACTTCAAGGCACTAATCCTCCAAATGGAAAAGCTGCCCAAGGTGAAAAATACACGCCTGAAGAGGTCACTGCAGAATCTGCAGAAGCCGAAGAGGTACTTTAAAATAAAAAGCAATGTCTACCACTGATGTTTTTGAAGAGTTATACGAAGATGATGAATACCGTAACAGTCTAGCCACTGTAGACAAAGACGGGAAAAGAATCTGGCTTTATCCTAAAAAAGCCAAAGGACCTTTTCTAAATAAAAGGCTCTTGGCCACCATCGTATTTCTTACCATTTTCATCAGTGGTCCTTTTATAAAAATTGGCGGACAGCCCTTATTAATGATGAACTTCTTTGAAAGGAAGTTCGTCATCTTTGGTCAATACTTCCTTCCACAAGACTTCGTTTTGTTTGGATTAGGAATGATAATTTTTGTGCTGTTTATCGCACTTTTCACAGTAGCTTTTGGTAGAATTTGGTGCGGATGGCTTTGCCCTCAAACCGTATTTATGGAAATGATTTTCAGACCCATAGAAAACTGGCTAGAAGGTGACGGCAGAGCTCAAAAAAGATTTGACGAAGCTCCATGGACTTTTGACAAAATTTGGAGAAAAACACTCAAGCACATCATTTTCATTGCCTTCTCTATCTTAATAGCCCATATGACCATGGCCTATATTATTGGGATAGAAAGTGTGAAAGAACTCATTAGTCAATCTCCCTCTGAAAACCTTTCTGGCTTTATTGGCTTGGTGGTTTTTACAGGTATTTTCTATTTTGTGTTCACTAAATTGCGAGAGCAGGTTTGTATCGCTATCTGCCCTTACGGAAGGTTACAAGGTGTACTGGTAAACAGAGACACCATGACCGTAATTTATGATTACATAAGAGGCGAGCCTAGAGGTAAAATCAAAAAGAATGCACCAGAAGAGACACAAGCTCAAGGCGACTGTGTAGACTGTAAGCTTTGTGTTCAAGTTTGCCCTACGGGAATTGACATCAGAAACGGTATTCAGCTAGAATGTGTTAACTGTACTGCCTGTATAGATGCCTGTGACGATGTAATGGAGAAGGTTAATAAGCCAAAAGGTTTGATAAGATACGCCTCTGTAGAATCAGTAGAAAAAGGAGTTCCTTATAAATTCTCTAAAAGGTCTATTGCCTACAGTATTGTTTTAACTTTACTAATCGGTATTGAAGCTTTATTGATTATAGGTAGGTCTGATATAGAAACTACGGTTATGCGAGTACCTGGCCAATTATATCAAACTACCGAAAAGGGTACGGTTACAAACCTTTACAATGCCCAAATGGTCAATAAGTCTCAAAACGAGATAAATGTCCAATTGAAATTAGTAGAACCAGCAGGTGAACTTAGAGTAGTGGGTGCAGAAAGCAGCATAAAATTACCTTCTGGCGAAAAGAGAGAAGTGGTTTTCTTTATAGAACTAGAAAAAGAAAAAGTTACCAGTACTAAAACAGAAGTAGTAATAGAGCTTTATGACGCAGAAGAAAACATAGAAACTATAGAAACTACATTCTTTGGGCCGGTGGCTAAATAGCTTTGGGCTTTTAGAAAAATTAGAATTAACGAGTAAGGGTTTATCAATCTACAAAAAAACAAGAATATGAGTTGGGGAAAAGGTATTGCACTTTTATATAGCAGTTTCGTAGTCTTTATGATTGGTCTGGTTTATATGTGCGTTCAGCAGAAAGACATTTTTCTAGTTAGTACAGATTACTATAAACAAGAGCTAGCTTATCAAGATAAAATAGACCAAACTCAAAACACATATGATTTAAGCGTGGAGCCTATTATTGATTATTCAGAAACAGGATTAGCCATTACATTCCCAGAAGAGTGTAGCGAATCGTCTGGAGAAGTAAGTCTTTACAGACCTTCAAACGGCGATATGGACATCTCTATTCCTTTTAAATTAAGTCTGAACAATACCCTAAATGTTTCAACGGATAAGCTTGAGAAAGGGCTTTGGGTTTTAAAGCTAAACTGGTCAAAAGACGCTAAGAAGTATTACCTAGAGCAGAAATTAACTATTTGACATGCTTTGGTCTGCCTTAATCATGGGATTTTTTGGCAGTTTACACTGTGCGGGCATGTGTGGTCCCTTGACTCTTTTACTTCCAAATGATAAGAAAAAATACCCCACTTTTTTCCTAGGCAGAACACTTTATAATATTGGCAGAGTACTCACTTATGCCCTACTGGGTTTGTTTATTGGTTTTATTGGTCAAAATACCACCTTCTTTATTTCAAAAGGAGTGCTTTCTGTTTGGCTTGGCTTAATAATTCTAATTGGCCTATTTATATCTGGAAATTTCATTCAGAATAAATACCTCTACAATAAGTTAAGCAGCTTTACATCAAAACTGAAATCTGGTTTCCGAAAGAGTTTTGACGCAAACTACTTTACTGGTCAGTTCATATTTGGCACTATTAACGGTTTATTGCCTTGCGGTTTAGTTTACGCAGCTTTGGCAGGAGCATTTATTCAGTTAGACGCCCTTTCAGGAGCTGGCTTTATGGCACTCTTTGGACTCGGAACTATTCCTATGATGTTATCAATTTCCTTAGGAAGTGGCTGGATAAAAAAACGATTTGGAAACCGAATTAAAAACATAATACCCGCCACTTATGCCCTCTTGGCATTCTGGCTAATATTTAGAGGAATTACCACCCAAAACCCAGACTTTCACGGGCAAGGCGTAAAGGCTATAGTCCAGTGTTTTATACCTTAAAACCAACCTTCTAACCTAAAAAAAGACCAGCTTTGATTTATTCAAATGCTGGTCTATCCTTTTTATAAGCCTACCGTAGCCAAAGTCTTTTTGATGGCCGCCATATTGGTTTCCAAAGCGGCATCATTCTCCATATCATTCAGTACTTTGTTAAAAGGCTCCGTTCTTAATGGTCCATCATAACCAATAGCAATAACCCCTTCCATGAATTCTTTGATATTTATAATGCCCGTAGCCATTGGCAATTCTCTTTTTCCATCAGTCTGTTCTCTTCGTTCAAAACCTGCTCTAACATCGTTAATGTCGCAGGTGATAATATCTTCAGGTTTAAGGCTTTTTATATCTTCTAGTGTGTCATTTGCGGTGTACCAATGAAAACTATCCAACACAAAACCCACATTACTCTGTCCTATCTCGGTAATAAGCTCTTTCCCTTCTTTCATACTCGCTATAAAGGGATACCTCATAGCGGTCAACAAATCTCTAGTACCAAGATATTCTAAGCCAAACCTAATACCATAATCTTTCATTACACGAGCACACTCTCCTAGTCGGTAGGCATGCTGCTTCATGTTTTCATTATAGGTTAACTCATTATGGCTTGATATTATCCAAGTGTTTATTCTGGTTGCCCCTTGTTTTGACATGACTTTACAGAACTTCTCTAAGTCCTTAAAATCATTGTTAAACGTAGTATTATCTTTTCTAAAATCTACTGGCACATTAGTACTGTCGTAAGAAATACCGTGCTCTTTCATCTTGGCTGTATGCTCGTTTAACTGAGCATCAGAATAAGACTTCATTACTTCCGATGTATAGGGGCTAATGGCTTCATAACCATATTTGATGGCGTAGTCTAAGGTTTCACTTAGATTAGATTTGACACCAATAATACCCGGATTTAGAGCTAGTTTAAACTTTCTTTCAGCAGCTTGCTGAGCAAAAAGTGAATTAAGAGGAAGGCTTGAAGCCGCAGCAAAAGCAGCAGAAGATTTCAAAAATTGACGACGTTCCATTGGTAATCTTTTTTAGTACTAAACCTAAATTACAAAACGAAAAGAGTTTTGCGTTTCGCAGAAGCGTCAAAACTTCATTTCAATCGACTAAAAGATATGATGGGCTAAAAATGTATTAGAAAAAGCGACGGATGAGGTAAATAACAAGATTAAGCAGAACACTTACCAAAATCATGGTAACCACCGGAAAGTAGATTTTAGTATTACCTTTTTCAAAAGAAATGTCTCCAGGAAGCTTACCAAACCAGCCTAATTTATCCCAAAAGAAATAAACCAGTACACCTAGTATTAGAATGGCCAATCCCGCAAGTATGATATATTTCCCTAAGTTTTGATTCATGATCTAATGTTTCAAAACAAAAATACCATATTAATGACCAGAAGTAAAAGCACTTTGCAGCTCAGAACCTTTGGTGTTTTGATGTTCTAGTGTCCAACCCGAGGTAAAACTTGTTTCCAAAATAGATTTACCCACCTTTCTAAATACAGCTACTTGAAGTCCCAATTTTTCCCAAAACATGGCTTCCATCTCTTGAACAGTCATTTGAGGTTCAATTGAAAAACTCTCTTGAATTTTCTTTCTCCCGTAATCTTTAATGGTTTTCCACCTATAATTGCCTTCAATACTCTCTCCGTTTCTAAAAAATTCTATGGTCAAAAAAGGAAAAAGTATATTAAACTTGGTCTCCACTTCCGCAATACTCATCTGAGGCAACACTTCCAATTTGTTAATCATTTTCATAGGTTCCGATTTTATAAGACAAATGTGGAAAGTTCTATTCTCACTAAATATGAGCCTCGTCATTTTCAAGAATCTAATTCGACAGTATTTCTTATCATATCTTTTTATGATAATTGTCATATTTTAGGCTTCTTTAAGAACTCTACTTGCAGTAGCTTTTTAAGAACCCATTAATTCCCTATGAATAGTTCTCATCAATTTGACGCCGTCTTCCTTTATGCCAATGAAGCCATCATTATCACTAATGAACGTGGTGAGATAGTGCGTATTAACCCAGCTACAGAAAAGCTCTTTGGTTATAAAGATGCAGAGTTACTATCAAAACGAATTGATACGCTAATTCCTGAAAGGTTTAGACATTCGCATGAAGGACATGTTAAAAAATACCATAAAAAGCCAAACCCAAGGTCTATGGGAGCGGGTTTAGACCTATATGCTCAGAAAAAAAATGGTAGCGAATTTCCGGTAGAAGTAAGCTTAAGCCCATGTAATGTAGATGGACAGCCAATGGTCATTGCCTTTATTATTGACATTACAGAGCGTAAAAAAGTAGAAGTACAAGCAAAAGACTATCAATTAAAATTAGAAAAAGAGGTAGAAGATAGGACACTAATTCTTCAGGAAGCCATTGAAAAGTTAGAAAACACGAAGAAAAAATTAGACGAATCGCTTCAAAAAGAGCGAGAGCTAAACCAGTTAAAATCAAGGTTTATTTCAACTGCTTCGCATGAGTTCAGAACACCTCTAGCTACCGTACTTTCATCCCTCACTTTGGTAGAAAAGTATATTGAACTAGAAGATAAACCAAAACAAGAAAAACACCTTTCCAGAATCAAAAAATCGATTTTAAACCTGACGGATATATTAAACGACATACTTTCTGTCAATAAAATTGACGAAGGTAAATTAGTAACTAAACCCTATTTATTTAACCTGAATAAACTTTTAGAAGATTTAGTTTCTGAGTTAAACCTCATTGCCAAGCCTGGTCAAAAGATTCTTTTAGAGATAAATGAGCCAAACGAAATTGAAATCAATCAAGACCCTAAATTGCTTACACATATTTTAAGCAACTTGCTTTCAAATGCCATTAAGTTCTCCGATATGGAAACTAACATATATGTTGTGGTAACAGCCTTAGATGATGACATCAAGATTAGCATAAAAGACGAAGGAATAGGTATTCCTGAGTCAGACTTAGAAAACCTCTTTACTAGATTTTTCCGCTCGGAAAATGCAGGTCAAATACAGGGTACAGGCTTGGGGCTTTCTATTGTCAATCAATACGCGGAATTATTAAACGGAAATGTAGAATGCAAAAGCAAGCTCCATGAAGGTAGCGAGTTTATCTTAAGCATTCCTAAAATACTTGAATCATGAAAAAGATACTTTTAATAGAAGATAACTTAGAAATTAGAGAAAACACCACCGAGATTTTAGAGCTTGATGGTTTTGAAGTCATCACCGCCGAAAACGGGAAAATTGGTGTAGAAAAAGCATTGGAAAGCATTCCAGATTTAATCATCTGCGATATAATGATGCCTGTTTTAGATGGTTATGGCGTACTACATTTACTTTCTAAAAATGCCAAAACTGAAGGAATTCCATTCATTTTTCTTACAGCAAAAGCAGACCGTGGAGACTTCAGAAGAGGCATGGAAATGGGTGCAGATGATTATATCACAAAACCATTTGAAGAAACCGAGCTTTTAAACGCTATAGAAAGCCGACTAAAAAAGCAGAAACTTATTGACAAGAAATATAAGCAAATGAAAGGCTTAGAGGAGCTTGTCAAAGATGTGGGTGGCGATGAAGATCTTAAAATTCTTAATCAAAACAGAGAAATAAGAAACTACCCTAAAAAGTCTGAAATTTACCGTGAAGGAGCTTATCCACTTTACTTATTTTACATTGAAAAAGGTAGAGTAAAAACCTATAAAACCAATGAAGATGGTAAAGAACTGATAGTAGGTCTTTATGGTGAAGGCGACTATTTTGGGCATGTAAACCTAATGACAGATGAGTCTTATTCAGAGTCCGCAGCTCCTATTGAAGATTGTGAAATATCACTTATTCCAAAATCAGACTTCAATGATTTGCTACACAAAAACAGACAAGTCTCTCAGAAATTCATTGGTATTTTATCCAAAGAAATAAAGGAAAACGAAGAGCAACTTATAAAACTCGCTTATAACTCTGTTAGAAAAAGAGTATCAGAAGCCTTGGTAAAATTCTTTGAACCTATGAACCCAGAAACCTTAAAAGTGGGTATCAAAATAAGTAGAGACGACATATCAAATGTAGCTGGCACATCGCTTGAAACGGCCATCAGAACCCTCTCCGACTTTAAAGATGAAAAACTGATTGAAATAGTTTCTGGCAAAATCAGAATTCTGGAAATGGATAAACTTAAGGCCCTAAGAAATTAAATTCGTAAGTTCTACAAACTCCTGATAAGTAAGCTGCTCTGCTCTTTTTTGAAGATTAGGATGCTCAAAATCTATTCCCATAGGTTTTAGAGCATTACTTAGCATTTTACGGCGTTGGTTAAAACCAGTTTTCACTACCGTGAAAAACTTACGCTCGTCGCAGTCTAATGTTACATTCTTGTTTCTCACTAACCTTATTACACCAGAATCCACTTTTGGTGGCGGGTCAAAAGAAATTGGAGGCACATTTATATGGTAATCTATATCATAATAGGCCTGTAAAAGGACACTTAAAATTCCGTATTTCTTACTTCCAGGCTTTGACGCTATTCGTTCTGCCACTTCTTTTTGAAGCATACAAACTACTTCATCTACAATGTCTTTGTCTTGTAAAACCTTAAAGAAAATCTGAGAAGATATGTTGTAAGGAAAATTCCCAATGATGCCAATTTTTTCATTTTCTTCTAAAGCTAGCTCTTTGGTGAGCCACATATTCAGCACGTCTTCATTATAAACACGGCCTTTTAAGGCAGGAAAATGCTCATTAAGGTAAACTACGGATTCACCGTCTAACTCCACCACATGGGTTTCCATGTCTTCTCTTTCTAATAGATATTTGGTCAATACACCCATTCCTGGGCCAATCTCCAAAACCTTTTTATACCTACCTTCCGGCAAAATCAAGTCAACAATATCTTTCGCAATTGCTTCATTGGTTAAAAAATGCTGACCAAGATGTTTTTTAGCTCTTACTTTTGCCATTAAAAAAACGGATATTTAGCCCCAAAAATAGCTATTAATTCTTAGTTTTAGCTGTCTATTAACTCCAAGGATATCCTTAAAATATTTATAGTTCATCGCTTCTATGCCAAAAAAAAAGACAGCATTTGCAGAATTCGACCCACTTCAAGACCTAATTGACAACACCTCCGAAGTGGTGATGATGCTATCGCCTGAGTTGAAATTCCTTTTTGTCAATAAAGCTTTTAGAGAAGCCTATGGTTTTGCATCAGAAGAAGTTATCAGCATGTCGTTTATGGACATCATACATCCGCTGTCTGTAAAAGATGTAAAAAGTAGGCTACAGCTCGTTCAGCAAGGAGAACCTGTAGCAAACTTTCAGATGATTACCCGAAACAGGGAAGACAAAAGGGTTTATTTAGAAGGAGAAATAACCAGTAGATTTGAAGAAGGTGAAATCGTAAATTATAGATGCCTTTTTAGAGACATCACCCAGCGAAGAAGAGCTGAAAGAGCCCAAGACTTATACTACTCTATAGCTCAAGCTAACTTAAAGACTCAAGATTTAAAGGAGTTTTTAAAAATGGTGCATGAAGAGCTTCAGAAAAAAATATATGCCAATAACTTCTTTGTGGCTATTTATGAGCCGGAAGATAGCTCCATATATTTCCCTTACAGAGTAGATGAGCAGTATCCCACACCTGTGGAAGACAGAAGAAAGCTAGGAAGTGGTATTGTGGAATATGCCATGGTACAAAACAAGCCATTGCTTTTTTATAAAGAAGAATTTGAAGAACTGGTCAAAACTGAAAAGATATTTCTTTACGGAAAAGAGCTTCCAGAAGTTCAGGTAATTGTGCCTTTAAAGGTCAATGACAAAACTACGGGAGTAATTGGTATCAAATCATACACCGATGCCACCAAATTTAGCAGCAGAAACCTTGAACTTTTAGAGTTCGTATCGGGTCAGGTAGCTCTTGCTATGGTAAGGAAAAAATCTCAAGAAGACCTTTTTATACAAACAGCTCGTTTAAATGCCGTTTTTGATAGTAGCTCGCACCAAATCTGGACCGTTGATAATAAGCGACACCTAAGCTCTTTTAATAAAAACTATGCTAAACTTATAGAAGAGCAGCTTGGCAAACCGCCTGCTTTAAACGTGAGCATTGAAAAAGTGGGTTGGAAATTAATCAACCCAGACGATAGACCATTTCTAAGAGAGATGTACAGCCTAGCTTTTCACGGCAAAGCCCAATATTTTGAAATGCACTGGGGTGGTATTGACGGTGGCGAAGATTGGTATGAGTTTTACCTCAACCCTATTATGTCTACAGATAGTGGCAAAATCACCGAGGTCTCTGGGATTGCCAGAAATGTTACCGAAAAGAAAAAGGCTATACTTTCTATTCAAAAAAGTGAAGAGAAGTTTAGAAACATCATTGAATCATTCATTGACATTTATTACCGTACAGATTTAGCCGGAAATGTCACCATGATTTCTCCCTCTGTATTGACACACACTGGTTATTCTTTAGAAGAAGTCATTGGAAATAAAGTAGATAAATTCTTTGAAAATGCTCAAGACAGCTCGCAGAACATAAAAACGCTGTTAAAAACAGGAAGTATTACCAATTTTGATGTTACCGTAAAAAGGAAAGATGGTTCTGTGCGTCAGTTCATGCTTAACATTAGAATGATTAAAGACAAACGCGGACTTCCTTACGCTGTGGAAGGAATTGCCCGTGACATAACGGAGCTTAAAAACTATGCTAATGAGTTACAAATAGCAAAGACAGAGGCGGAGCATTCTCTTGCAGTCAAAGAGCGTTTTTTGGCCAATATGAGCCATGAGATAAGAACGCCAATGAATGGAATCATTGGTATGATAGATGTCTTGAATGAAACCCCATTAGAGCTAGAGCAAAAAGATTATGTAAATACCATCAAAAAATCTTCTCAAACCCTTTTAACCATCCTGAATGACATCCTAGATTTATCTAAGATAGAAGCGGGTAAAATGGATCTTCATTTGGTAGATTCTGAGTTAGAAGAAATATTGAAAACGCTCATTGCTCTTTTTAACCAAAAGGCCTTTGAGAAGGGAGATACCATTAAATATGAACTTGCCAGCGATGTTCCCAAATATGTAAAAGCTGACCAAACAAGAATTCTTCAAATACTGTCAAACCTTACCTCAAACGCCATAAAATTCACCGAAAACGGAGAAATAAGAATTGTAGTAAGCCTGATAGAACAAAAAGATAAAATATCTGAAATCAAATTTGAAGTAATAGACCAGGGAATAGGTATTACCAAAGAAGACCAAGACAGGCTTTTCAACGCCTTTCAACAGTTAGATAATTCTACCAGCAAATCTTTTGGCGGCACAGGTCTGGGCTTGGTAATTTCTAGAGAATTAAGCCAAAGAATGAAAGGCGAAATGGGTGTAAACTCAGAAGTGGGAAAAGGAAGTAACTTCTGGTTTACCTGTAAACTTGAAAAAGCAAGGAAACCATCTAAGAATAGTAAATCAAACGACGACAACATAAAACTCACAGATTACTTCACAGACATACATCCTAAAATATTACTGGTTGACGACAACGACGTTAATAGAAAAGTAGCTAGAGAGATTTTAAGACGCTCCGGCTGCGAAATGGAAGAAGCTGATTCTGGCAAAAATGCCATCGCTACCTTTGAAGCTGCTCAAGATTTTGACCTTATATTAATGGATATTCAAATGCCTGAAATGGATGGCATAGAAACTACTAAAATACTGAGAGAACGCTTCGCTAAAACATTACCAAAAGTAGTGGCTATGACCGCCTACTCCATGCAAGACGACAGAGAGAAATTCCTCAATAGCGGTTTTGATGGCTATGTTTCTAAACCTATTAGAGCGGCCACTTTAATAAAAACCGTGGAAGACATGGTGAGAGGGGAAAATGTTTCAAAGACAAAACCTAAAAAAGCGAAGGCCTTTAATTTAGATGATGTCCCTTCTTTTGACAGAACAGTTATTGATAGTTTAAAAGAAATGGTTGGCCAAGAAATGCTAGTTTCTGTGTTTCAGGATTTCCAAAAAGAAGCTACAGAACAGATTCAAAACACTGAGGATGCTTTTAAAAAGAATGATGTAAAAACCATTCAACAAGAACTTCATACGCTAAAAGGTAACTCAGGAACCATAGGTTTAATGAAAATTCATGAGATAGTTAAGGCCATAGAAATACCCGCAAAAACAGGGAATCTTGAAAATTTTGAAGAAAACTTTAACTTGCTCAAAACCGAATTTAATGCCGTACAAAAAGATTTCAACAGCCTATAAATCTTATTAAAAGCATTTTAGTAACTTTGTTAGACTAAGTGCTTACTTAGAAAATCAGGAAAAGTGAATCTATTAGAATGAATTTTACCAAATGGATGGCCATTACGGTCTGTCTATTTATTGGTTTTAGTTTTACCACTAATGCTCAGTTAAGCTGTGGAACTACCCCTAGCCCTCTTGAAAAAGTAGAGCTAAAATCTCTATTACAAGACAATACCAAAAATTTACGCCGTCCTAATTATAACCTTGCTGTAAATGCAGTCATAGTTCATTCTGACACTGCCCTATCCGCTTTTGGAAGCTCAGAAGTCAATATACTTTTAAACCGAGCCAACCTTTACTTTGCAGAAATAGGTATTCAGTTTATTCTCAAAAACGCAGAAGTAAAAAACGTTTACAACACTAAACTTCAATCATTTAAAAGTGCAGACGAATTAGAATTGAGAAATGAGCATGATGTCTCAGATGCCATAAACATCTACTTTGTTAAATCTATCACAAATAAAGATGGATCCACTTTAAATGGCTACAGTGCCCTCCCAACCTATAAAGCTGGCAGTAATAGCGTTATTCTAAGTTATCAAAACAACAGTCCTGAAAACTTCCAAATATTAAAAGACAAGACTTTTCTGCATGAATTAGGTCACTATTTTGGGCTTTTACACACCTTTCAAGACGGAAATCATGCTGACATCACAAAGAGAGAGCTGGTTACTAGGGGGATAAATACAAACTGCGTTTACACAGGTGACGAAATATGTGATACACCCTCCGACCCTTTTGAAAGGCTCTCTAACTTCACCAATGTTAATTGCTCTCAAGCGTTCCCAGAAGGTTTAGTGGATGCCAATGGAGAAGTTTACCTTCCTGTTTATGACAATTTAATGTCGTACCATGTGGGCTGTGGTGATAATTTCACTCAGCAGCAATATGAAAGAATGGAAGCTTCTTTGGGCATCAGATTATCACCAAGTGCTGAATATCAAATCACAAGTCTAGAGGCTAACTTTGTGAGTTTAAAAGCTCCAAAAAAACAAGTGTACTGTGCGGGAGAAAAAGTAAGTCTTGGGATTTTAGCCAGTGGCACATTTGAAAATGACAATTATTACACCCTTGAATTCTCAGACCAAACAGGAGATAATTTCCATGACGTGGAAGCCACTTTTTATCAAGACAGCTTACACTTTACTATTCCTGAAGAACTAGTTCCTGGCCTAAATTATAAGTTCCGCTTAAAAACATCTTCACCTGAAGTGAGCAGCTTCCCTACTGAAAACATTCAGATAAAAACTGAAGGACAAATTTCGCTTTATTCTAATCGCACTATTACTAACAGTGGAGAGTTTATCAACCTAACAGTAAAAACTGTAGGTGCTGGTCCATGGCGTTTTGAGTTATCTGACGGTAGAATATTCGAAAACATAAATGTATCTGAATTGTCAATACCTACATTTATAAATAAGACCAGTACTTTCTCACTAAAAACTGCCCACCGAGCCGCTTGCGGTTTAAGTATGGATAGTACACAAGTCACCATTGAAGTAGTACCTCCTGCTATTTCTATTTCCAGTTCTTTTGTTACTGATATTTGTAAAAAGTCCATTGTTAAAATCCCTGCTAGAGGACTAAACATTGACAAAATTTCTACTTACAATATTGTTTTAAACGGGCAAAATAAAAGCTATATCATAAAACCGACTATCTCCACCACATCTGTCAACTTTGCGGTGCCAGAAGAAATAGAAGAAGGACAGACCTTTGATTTAAAGATAAGCGGAGAGGGTTTAGGAGACTACAGCGAAACGTATAAAGTTAAAGTTTTTGATGCTCCTAGCCAGCCAAAAATAATCAGTCCGGTTAAATATTGTTTTAACTCAACAGCTACTTCACTAAGTGCTGAAGGCGATAGTTTAAGATGGTATTTTGCAGAAAATGATGGTATCCCTTATTCTTCTATCACTCCTAAAACAGCCGAACAGGGTATATTTTATTATTATGTTTCTCAAATTTCTGAGAAAGGATGCAGTAGCGAAAGGAGTAAAATTGAGGTTCAAATAAAACCACCAGTTACAGCAAATATGAGCGGTGGCGGCACTATTGTTACTGGCGATTCTACCAAACTTAGATTTGACCTTACTGGAGAAGCCCCATGGAATTTAGAAATGGAAGATGGTACTTTACTCACCGCCGAAAGTCAAACCTTCGAATATTATGTAAAGCCAAATAACTCCACTTCATACACTTTAAAAAAAGTAAACAACCACTGTGGAAATGGTTTTGTCTCTGGTAGTGTTGAAGTGCAGGTTATACTGCCACTTGCTTTAAATGAAGAGCCAAAGAATGCACTCATGGCCTTTCCTATTCCCGCAAAAGACTATATAGACTTAAGACTTGACGAAACTAACGAGCAATTACCTTTAGAGCTTTACAGCTTCACAGGACATCTTCAGTTAAAGAGAAAGCCCTTGTTTCGGGATGGCCAAACAAGAATAAAGCTCCCAGCGTTAAACCCTGGAAGCTATATTTTAAAATTGACCCGTGGTACGGATATTTATTACAAAACTATTGTAGTGCGTTAGCCTAGAAAAAAGTACCTATCGTAAAAGACAAATTACCGCTCTTATTTGAAATCAAAGAAGAGTCAAAATCCGCTTCATTTGACAAAGTGTATGGTGTATAGGCACTATCAAAGGTATTCGCTGAGTATGCAGCATCTACAAAAAACTTAGATGTACGATACCCCAAACCGCCAGAAACTATAAGCTTACTTCTATCTACACCGTCGTTAGCGTTAATAGGGTCACCCATATAATTCAAGCCACCTCTTAATCGGAAATTTGATTTTCTAAGTTCCAAACCACCTTTAATGTTTACCACATTATTATAGTCACTAGCTATAGCATTTGTTTGCTCATCTGACCATTGACTCAGGTCATTATTTTTTATACCCATGCCTTTATAACCTACATATTCCGCTTGAACGCTAAGCATACCTATTTTTTTAGGCAACATATATGAGACTCCTGCATTAGCCCTTAGCGGTGACGTAATCTTATATTTGAAGTCATTAGGTAGGCTTTCGACAGTGGTGTATAAATTATCAGGCTCAATAGCTCCCTCTACAGGATTTATCTGTACTGTAGAATAGAAAGTTTCTTTAGTACCCAAAATGGTAGGGGTAGTTAGGTTTACACCAAGGTTAACATTTCTTGAAGCTTTGAATATTGCTCCCAAACTTAAATTTGCACCAAAACCACTTACTATTAAATCGTCTGAAATCATAAACTCTTTAATCACTTCAGCCTCTGCTTCGTTAAATTGCTCATAATGATTGCTCACCATGTTATAGTTTAAACTCTGCAGACCTAGACTAGCTCCCAAATAAGTTTTGTCTCCTAAGTTAGCGGCATAAGATAAATTTAACTGTCCCAAATTTCCTGACTCTGAAACTGTACCCTCTTGATAAACAGGCAAAGTAAGTTCACCTACTGTATAACCATCTTCAATAGGATTAATCAAATAACTCCAATAGTACATGGCTTCTCTTGTGTCTGCAAATCCTTGATTTGGAATATTGCTAGGTTGAAACTCATTATCTAAATCAGTAGGAGTAGCACCACTATTGCTAGTTTCAGCAGCAAAGGCATCCATTATAGAACTTCTTTCATTAGTTCCACTATACTTATGTTCATTATGAAAATTGACAAGTGTATTATAACTAATTCCGAAATTAGAACGCTTTATTTTTCCATTACGACCTGGCTTACTAAAAACCACTGAGGCTTGCCCTACTAAACTAAAGTTTGAAGACTTTCTATTTGATGCCGTTTCTAAGTAGGTTGAGCTAGTGGTCAAATTTCTAAAAACAGGACTTATGCTAAACTCCGACCTATTATAAAAGCCAAGACCAGCAGGATTAACTATACTGCTACTAGCGTCACCACCTAAAGCGGTAAACGCCCCTCCCATTCCTAAACTTCTTGCGGTACCATAATTACTGTATTGAGAAAAACGGAGAGCATCTTCGCCGTACTGAGCATGCACAAATGTCAGGCTTAGTAAAAAAACAGATAAACTTGATATTAACTTTTTCATATAATTTGTATTTGTTGATAGAAGTGGTTTCATAACGTATAAAATCCATTTTCTATTTCCTCGGGCTTAAATTTCACAAAAATACCCCGCCAAAGGTCCGTTTGGAATCAGCGGGGTAAAATTTATAAAAACCTACCACCTTATGTGGTTTTCTAAATGCTATTTTATCTAGGTCTTGCAGAAGAAGAACTACGAGACGAACTTGAAGAAGAGCTTGAGCTTCCTCTTGAGTAACTTCCAGTAGAAGGACTAGCACTTCTTGTAGACGTTGCAGGTCTAGAATAAGTAGAGTTAGTTCTTGTAGGCGTACTTCTAGAATATCCAGAGTTTCTAGATGTTCCAGTAGAACTTGAGCTAGGTGTGTAGCTTCTTGCTCTAGTGGCTGTTCTAGAATAAGTGTTAGCACTAGACCTAGGAGAAGCAGTAGTTCTGCTTAAACCTGAGTTAGAAGTATTTCTAGTAGAGCTTACACCTCTAGATGAGTTTCTTGTATAAGCATCGTAAGAAGCAGGTCTGCTACTTGCCGTAGTGTATGTTCTTGCGTTTGAAGCTGCTGCCGTTCTTGAGCTAGCCACGGTACCACGTCTTACACTTGAAGTTGACGTTACAGGCTTTCTAGTGTTAGTAAAGCCATCATTGTACATACTTGAAGCTCTTCCGCTACTTCTTGGTCCATAAGTTCTGTTTCCAGAAGCTCTAGAATCATTGGCAAGTACTGGCTGAACACCATAATAAGGACTTCCGAAACCTCCACCGTAAGCAGAGTATCTTCCATAAGAACTGTATCCCCAAGGGCTATAGCCAAAAGAGTTATATCCAAATGAACTATATCCAAACGAGTTCATACCGAATGGGCTATATCCAAAACTGTTGATTCCGTATAATCCACCATAAGCCATAGAACCCATTCCTAAATAAGAACCAAATCCTGAATTAAATGGAGAAAATCCGAATGGAGAGTATCCAAAAGAATTATAACCATAACCACCAAATGGGTTATTGAAAGAATTCCAGCTATTTAAGTTTCTAGAGCCACTCCAAGCATAGTCATTCCAACCTTCTGCGTATCCTTCAGCATAACCTGAAGTATAACCCGCATCTGGTGTATGTGCTCTTTTCAAAGCATTGGCAGAAACATAATTTTCATCAAAGTAAGTATCAGTACCTTCTACAGTTTCACCTTCCACACTAGTTTCTACTGGTACTCGGTCATAAGCATCGTTATAATCGGTAAGATACTCAGGAGAATAAGCATTATAGTTTGAAACAGAAGGAGCGTAAGCTACAGGAGCATCCGATGATGTGCCATACATGTCATCATACTCACCATTGCTAACCAAAGTCTTGCTGGTAGAGCAACTAGTGATAGCTGCACCCGCAAACAAAGACAAAGCGATATATTTTATATTTTTCATAAACGTATTATTTAAAAGGACTGAACCAATCTTATATCTAAGATGCATTAACTCGCCGAAAGGTTGCGTGAGTATGTAAAAATATTCAGCACAACAATAGAATAACGAACAAAACTTCTAGATTCATACAAAGCTACCCAAAAAACTTATCTTTGCAACCTCTTTAAATAGCCTTATAAAAATAGGCTGAAGAATCATTATAATTTAAATACGAGAGAAATGGCAAAAGGGCTTCCTTTAAGAAGTGAAAATTATTCAGAATGGTATAATGAACTAGTCAAAAACGCCGATTTAGCAGAAAATTCGGATGTTAGAGGCTGCATGATTATTAAACCCTATGGCTATGCAATTTGGGAGAAAATGCAACGTGCTTTAGACGACATGTTTAAGGAAACAGGGCATAGCAATGCATACTTCCCTCTTTTTATACCCAAGTCATACTTATCAAAAGAGGCTAGTCATGTAGACGGCTTTGCCAAAGAGTGTGCTGTCATTACACATTATAGGTTAAAAAATGATGAGAATGGCAATGGCGTAGTAGTAGATCCTGAAGCCAAATTAGAAGAAGAACTTATAGTAAGACCTACCTCTGAAACGGCTATCTGGAGCAGTTATAAAAAATGGATTCAATCTTATAGAGATTTACCTGTTTTACTAAACCAATGGGCTAACGTGGTAAGATGGGAAATGAGAACAAGGATATTCTTAAGAACTACAGAGTTTCTGTGGCAAGAAGGTCATACTGCTCATGCTACTAAAAAGGAAGCGGTAGAAGAAACTAGTATGATACTAGACATCTACGGCAAATTTGCGGAAGAGTGGATGGCAGTACCTGTAGTAAAAGGTAGAAAAACAGCCAATGAGCGTTTTGCGGGAGCTAAAGACACACTTTGTATTGAAGCTTTAATGCAAGACGGTAAAGCTTTGCAAGCAGGAACTTCTCACTTTTTGGGTCAAAACTTCGCCAAAGCCTTTGATGTTAAGTTTCAAACGAAAGAAGGGAAATTAGAATACGTTTGGGGAACATCATGGGGTGTAAGTACGCGTTTGATGGGTGCATTAATTATGGCTCACTCAGATGACCAAGGACTTGTTTTACCTCCAAAACTTGCCCCTATCCAAGTAGTTATAATTCCTATTTATAAAAACGATGAACAGTTAGACCAAATCACGGAGCTTATTCAGCCAATGATTAATGAGCTAAAAGCAAATGGTGTTTCTGTTAAGTTTGACATTTCAGACCAACGCCCAGGCTGGAAGTTTGCAGAATACGAACTGAAAGGTGTACCTGTAAGAGTAGCTGTGGGTATGAGAGACTTGGAAAAAGGCTTAATAGAAATAGCAAGAAGAGACGACCTTAGCAAAGAGCAAAAGCCTTTAGAAGGTGCTTCAGCATACATCACAGCACTTTTAGACGAAATTCAGGCAGCTATATATACTAAAGCTTTAAACTTCAGAACTGAAAATACACACGAGGTGAATTCATGGGAAGAGTTTAACGAGAAATTAGAACACGGTGGCTTTCTTTCTGCTCACTGGGATGGCAGCTCTGAAACGGAAGACAAGATAAAGGAACTTACTAAGGCTACCATCCGTTGCATACCTTTAGACGCTGAAAAAGAAGAAGGTAAATGCATTTTGACGGGTAATCCGTCTTCAAAAAGAGTACTTTTTGCGAAAGCATATTAAAAAAGCGTAACAAAGAGAATTTTTAATCAAATATATAGATAGATGGTAAAGGCAGGTGACACAATCAAAGTACATTACAAAGGAACCTTAAACGATGGCAGTCAATTTGACAGTTCTGAAGGGCGTGAGCCATTAGAATTCCAAGTTGGTGGTGGAATGGTTATCAAAGGTTTTGACGACGGCGTATTAGGAATGAGAGAAGGTGATAAAAAAACCGTTAACATTCCAGCTAAAGAAGCTTACGGCGAGCCAAATGCAGAAATGATTTTTGATTTTGAGAAAGCTCAAATTCCAAGTGAAATTCCTTTAGAAGTAGGTGGAACTTTGACTATGAACAATGGTCAGCAAAACGTTCCTGTAAAAATAGTAGCGGTAGAAGAGACTTCAATTAAGTTAGATGCAAATCACCCACTAGCGGGTCAAGATTTGAACTTTGATTTAGAATTAGTTTCTATTCAGCCAGGTGCTTAATCATAGCATTAGGTAGTAAAAGTTTAAGGCGTTGACAACTTCAGATTGTCAACGCCTTTCTTATTAAAAGACCTCTTTAGCTACTGCCAAAGTAGTATTTGACTTACTCATGGTATAAAAATGAAGAGCAGGCACACCGTATTCTTTAAGCTCTTTGCACTGCTGCACACACCACTCCACTCCTACCTCTCTTGCTCCTGCATTATCTTTTGCAGCAGCTACTCCTTTTCTTAAGTCTTCTGGCATATCACAGAAAAACAATTCTGGCAATATCTCTAATTGACGTTTGGTAGCCAAAACTTTAAGACCCGGAATTATAGGAATATTGATGCCATTTGCTCGGCATTTGTTCACAAAATCAAAGTACTTCTGATTATTAAAAAACATCTGCGTGACTATGTAGTCCATTCCCGCATCTACTTTCCTTTTCAGGTTTTCAAAATCTATGTCCATACTCTGAGCTTCATAATGCTTCTCAGGATATGCCGCACCACCTATACAAAAATCAGGGTGCGTTTCACTTTCTAGTTCTTCATACAGGTATTTCCCTGCATTGATATCTTTTATTTGACTAATTAATTGCGAAGCATATTGATGTCCACCCTTTTTAGGTTTGAACACATTAAAGGGTTTTGCAATATCTCCTCTAAGAGCCATCACATTATCAATACCCAAATAGCTTAAATCAAAAAGTAAATCTTCGGTGTCTTCTTTATTAAAACCTCCGCAAAGCACGTGAGGCACAGCATCTACATCAAATTTATGCATGATAGCAGAACAAATACCTACGGTACCTGGGCGTTTTCTTGTTCGCACCTCTTTCTGCCCTCCATCTGGCATTTCTTTTATTAAATACTCTTCCCTATGGTAAGTTACATCTATAAAAGGTGGATTTAACTCCATCATAGGTTCAATACCCGAAAGCAAGTCTCCGATACTATTACTCCCTTTTGAAGGTGGAATAATCTCGATTGAAAAAAGGGTTTTGCCTTTGGCATTATCAATATGTTCTGTGACTTTGGCCATTTCTGTTTTAAATGATTTGCACCGCAAAAATAGATAATCCACCTTTCTTACAAATTTGTAAGCGAGGTATTTAATAAACTTTGTAAATTTTGGAGAAATTATCTTTTAAACAACCTAATTATCGGAAACAACAGATGAAAAAACTATTGACTTTAGCTTTATTAACTTTGGGTATTTGTACCAGCTATGCTCAAGATGCCACAAAATTTGACAAGTACATTGGAGAATACAGTGTAAAAGACGCTCCTTTTTCTACCATTATTATCAGCATGAACGGAGGTTCTTTGTGGGGAGAAGCAGTAGGTGCCGGCGACTCCGAACTTTTAGCATCAGACCAAGAAAACGTTTTTGACCTAGCATCTGTGGACGGCACGGTAAGTTTTACTGCGGAGCAGGGCATTATCAAAAGCGTAGTATTAAGTATGAATGGAGAGCAAGTTACGGGAACGCGTCAGTTTGCTCCTTTGTCAGACTTTGCTGGTGTATATAATTTTGAAGCTGGCGGCCCCGTTTCTAAAGTAACTGTAGGCGAAGAAAATGGCTTACTAAGTATTGATGTACCAGAGTTTGGGCAATCGACTATTGAAAACACAAGTGTGAATGACAAATTCTTTGAGCCAAACTATCAGAGTGATTTCATTTTTGAAAGAAATGACAATGGCGACGTAGTTAGCCTAAAAATCAATGTGGAAAGTCAAGGAATGACTTTGGAAGGCGAAAAAGAAATGCCGGCTGAAGAAAGTAGTCTGGAGAAGTATGTTGGAAATTTCAATTTCATAGACATTGACATGACGCTTCAAACAGAAATTAAAGATGGCAAAATATATGGCGTAACAGAGCAAGGCGAAGCTTTCTTGACTGCTACAGACGAAGCTGATTTATTTGACATAGAAGGAGTACCTGGTACTGTAAAATTCAAATTAAATGCGGCAGGCTCAGTAAGTGAGGTTATCTTAACCTATGATGATCAGCCAATGACAGCTTACCCGTCTGCAGAGTAAGCTTGACTATAATTTCAAAAAAAACTTCGCCAAACGGCGGAGTTTTTCGGTTTACAAGCTTAAAAAATATCTTTAGTTCTTGTTCACTTTGCTGGCACCAGACAGTTCTTGGTCTATCCTTGGGAGTCCTTTATAATTTACCGTACTTGCTCCACTCGCATCTACTTTTAAGTACTCTGCCACAGAAACATTGGCTTTACTAGCTCCAGATAACTCTAAATAAACCTCCTCCGAATCGGCATCAAACGCATTTAATTTTGACGCTCCTGAAAGGTCAGCTTTAAGCATAGGAACATCACTTTTTAAAGTAACTGTAGAAGCTCCGCTAATATCAGCATCCAGATCTCCTACCTCTACATCCAAGGTCACTTTAGATGCCCCTTTCACATCTAATTCTAAAGTAGAGAAATACTCAAAATCTTCAATAAAAACTGTAGCAGCACCAGAAACATCAGCCTCTTTTAATTCTGGCATTTCTATTAGAAGCTCCATTTTGTTTCTATTAATCGGTCTGAAAATATTTCTATTGTAATAACTCACTTTCAAAGTATTATTCACCACTCTTACGTTCAAGTCATTTAAATTAGTGGAGCTACCGGTGGCAGTAACTTTGTACACTGAAGAAGGAATAATAACTACGTCAAAGGCTGAGCTCAAATCCACATCAGTAAATGTTCCCATCTCAAAAATCTCTGTTTCGTTATCTGGAGATACTCCGTCATTAAAATCGATACTTACACAGGCCTTAGAGAAAACCACCAAAGTGGTCAATACAGTTAATAGCTTAATTTTTTTCATGTTTGATTTTGTTCTTGATTACCTAATGGACAATCAAACCTTGCTTTCCCCCTATTCAAAATAAAAAAAACTTTCATAGGGGTATAAAGACCTTTAGGTGTCATATACTAAATGAACAATACCAAATATGTATGTTTGCACTGGCTAAACCGATAAAAGAAAACTTGCAGGAGACCGAGCAATCATATCTTCTAGAAATACGAAAGGGAAACAAATCTGCCTTCAAACTGGTGTTTGACACTTATTATGCAGACTTATCTCGCTATGCTTTTTCTATGCTTAAAAGGCAAGAAGAAGCAGAAGACCTAGTGCAGCAAGTATTTGTGAACTTTTGGGAGAAACGAGAGCAAACCATTATTTCGGGTTCGCTAAAATCATATCTATTTCGGTCTGTTCACAATCAAAGTCTCAACCTCATTAAGCATGAAAAGGTAAAAGCTAGTTATGTGCAGCATAGCCAGTTTTTTGACATCAAATATCAAAGTGATGTAGAAGAAACACTGGAAGGTAAAGAGTTAGAAACTCAAATAGCTGCGGCTATTCAAACATTACCAAAGCAATGCCAAAAAATCTTTGTGATGAACAGGATGGAGTCATTGAAATATAAAGAGATAGCAGAGCAACTGGACATTTCTATCAAAACCGTGGAAAATCAGATTGGCAAAGCATTGAAAATACTTAGAAGTTCGCTAGCCCCATATTTAGTGAGTCTTCTTTTAATTTGTTTAGGATTATGAAAAGGACAATAGACGATAACATATTGGCCAAGTATTTTGACCACACGGCTACAGCCGCACAGTTAGAAAAAATTAATAACTGGCTAGAAGAAGACCCTAAAAATGAAGTTTTGCTAAAGCAATACCATCAAATTTGGACTGCTTCAAACGCTGAAGTCAAAAACTTTGAGCCAAATGTGAAAGCAGCTTGGGAACAAATTGAGCCAAAACTTGAGGTTCATAAAAAACAGCCAAACTATTTGAGAATTGCTGCGGTAGCCGTGGGTGTTCTTCTTATTAGTACGTATTTGATTTTGACCAATAACAGGCCAACCGAATACTTATCTTTCAAATCAGAGGCAGACACCCAAACTAAAACACTGGCTGATGGAAGCACCATCACCTTAAACTCATTTTCTCTTCTAGAATATCCTGAGGAGTTTGAATCAGACGAAAGGCGTATAAAACTCATTGGCGAAGCGTTTTTTGACATCGCGAAAAACCCTGATAAACCTTTTATTATTGAAGCCAACGGCACCGAAATAAAAGTATTGGGAACCTCCTTTAACGTAACCGCCCGAGACGAAAACGTAAAAGTAAGTGTAAACTCAGGCCGTGTAGAATTCAAAAAAACAGAGAAGAAAAAAGTGATTTTAGAAAAAGGGGATGAGGCCATTTATGAAAGTAAAAAAGATACGATAACTGCTGCACCCATTTTCGACAGAAATGTTTTTGCTTACAAAACCAAAATATTTGAATTTAAGAATACCAAAATTGAGGAAGTGGTGAGCACCTTAAACAAGGGCTATAAATCGAACATTAAACTAGAAGGGAGTAACTGGGAAAACTACGCCCTCACCACCAAATTTGAAAACGAAAACCTATTTGAAGCACTTGGGATTATTGCCGAAACGCTAGACCTGAAAGTAGAAAACAAAGACAAGTCTTACATTTTGGTAAAAAATACGGTTTCGGAATAGGGGTTTCTACAGCTCGAGTTGTCTATTAATTAGACAACAAATTATGAAAACAAACTTCCGTAATATGTATCGGGAGCAACACAAATTAATGAAAAAGCTAATACTTATTTTTGCCGTTCTTTTTTGCCATACGGCCTTCGGCCAAAGCGATGTGCTATCAAAACGTATTTCTGTCAATTTTATAAACACTCCGCTAGATGAAGCTTTAAAAAACATAGAAATCAAAGCCGAATTACAATTCTCTTATAATGCTCATCATATTGCTAGCGGTCAAGCGGTAAACTATCAAGCTACCGCCAATAGTGTTCAGAATATACTAACAGACATTTTAGGACATGAGATAGAGATACGCACCAAGGGCAAATATGTCATTCTTCAGAAAGCTAAACCACAGGAAAAAAAAGACTTTTTCGTGATGGGCTACATTGAAGATGCCGAAACTGGTGAAAAGATAACAAACGCCAGTATTTATGAGCCACTTACACTAGCCTCTACCCTATCTAACCGTTACGGTTACTATAAAATAAAGCTTCCGAGAAACCAAAAAGACATAGACCTCCGCTTTTCAAAAGAAGCCTATAGCACTGCGTTGGTAAACGTTTTTGAAAGAACGGATATCAAAATGAATGTAGATTTAGACAAAGAACTTAGAGAGAAACAACTAACACTGGATGTCACTCCAATTGCTTCAGTTGGTATAAAAAAAGATACACTCCCAAATGTGCCTGTACCCGCACCGCAGCCCGTACCTGTCCCAGAAACTGAAGAGAAAAAGTTAGCTTCAAATATTGACATCAGCGACGAACTGGCTTTTGTAAACAAAACCTATAATAATGGGAAAGACCAGTTTGTAGATTGGTTTTTAAGTACCAAACAGGCTCTGCATAGAAATAACATTAACGACAGCCTTTACCGACCGTTTCAAGTGTCCTTCGTTCCTTTTATAGGCACCAACCAAAAACTAAGTCCTTTTGTGGCAAATGATTTCTCGTTTAATGTGATAGCGGGATATACAGGAAGCGTGAGCAAATTAGAAATAGGTTCGGTAGCAAACATCATCAGAAAAGACATGACTGGTGTTCAAATAGCAGGTGCTTTAAATGTGGTAGGTCATAGGACAGCGGGTGCACAAATAGCAGGTGCAGTAAACATAAACATAGGCAACGCAGACGGTTTTATTAGCAGTGGCTCTCTTAATCTTAACCTAAAAGACGCCAGCGGCGTTAACATTTCGGGTGGTGCTAATGTTACTTTAGGAACTTTTAAGGGTGTGCAAATTGCTCCATTTAACTATGCTACCAAGCTAGTTGGTTCGCAAATAGGTGTTTTCAACTTTTCTCATGAAGCTAAAGGAACGCCAATTGGCTTCTTCACCTATGTTCATAAAAATGGATACAGAAGAATAGAAATAGCATCTACCGAATTAAATCTTACCGAAATAAGCTTTAAAACAGGTACCAAAAACTTCTATAATATTTTTAGCTCAGCTTTTAATTATGGAAAAGAAAACAAACCAGTTTTTGGTTTAGGCTATGGCTTAGGAACCTCATGGAAATACGGAAAAAGGTTAGGCTCAAATTTAGATTTCACAGGAATGACCTACTTGCCAGAAGACTTTGACAGCGTAAATTACCCGACACAGCAGTTCAAAGTAAGCTTTGGTCTTGAAGCCAAAATCACAAAACACATTGCCTTGTTTGTGGCTCCTTCTGTAAATTTCTTAGCCACCAGCGGAGAAGACCTTACTTTCACAGAACCTAGACTACTTATCTCCCATGATATAGGCGATTTCTACGGCTACCGCTCTAACCTCTACACTTGGTTCGGGTATAAGTTTGGTTTGAGAATTTGTAATAAGGGAGTGTAGGTTATAACTCATATTTGTGAGTATTATGAGTTATAAATGGAGTGTTTATAACTCATAATATGAGCCTTTTTGATTAATAAATTACTGATTTATCTAATCATTGTGTCTCTTAAGCTTCCTCTCCACCCTTCGCTATCGCATTTATCATTCCCTTAAAAACGATTCCGTGAAAGGGCAAAACGGAGTACCAATAAAGCCTGCCCAACAAGCCATGTGGCCTGAATGTAGCGGTTTGAATAACTTTGTTATCCTTAATTTTAAATTCTAACCAAGCCTCTCCGGGAAGTTTCATTTCGGCGAATAATAGCAACCTTCCTTCTTCCTTGTTGGCATATAACACTCGCCAAAAGTCTAGGGCATCGCCAGACTCTAAAGAGTTTGGATTTGTTCGTCCTCTTCTCAGTCCTACCCCTCCGTAAAGTTTATCTACAAAACCCCTTATTTTCCAGAGAATGTCGGCATAGTACCAGCCATTCAATCCCCCAATACTCCATATTTTATTAATGGTAGCCGCTTTAGAAAGAATAACTCTTTCTCGTTTATCTTTGAAACAGCCAAAACTCGGCACATCTATAAAGTCTGAAATATTGAATTGCTTCACGCCACTCACCTGAGAATCTTTCCAGCTAGAAACTATTTGATTCCCTTCTATTTTAGTAAAAGCTCTTTCTAATGCCTCTAAGTAACCATCTGGTTTCACATCCAGTAGTTCGTTGATTCTGGAGTTTCTACAAACCACCTCTATTTTCATGCTATCTACTAAAGATGAGGCCAAATTATAAGACGTAGACGTCACAAAATAAAGCCAGTATGAAGACAGCCGAGGGGTCATTACAGGAACGGTATAAATGCTACGCTTCAATTTCCGAAACCTAGCAAACTCCATTAGCATCTCTTTATAAGTCAGGATGTTTGGGCCGCCAATGTCAAAATTTTGGTCAAAGACCTTTTCATTCATCAATGATTTCTCCAAAAATATTAACACATCTCTTATGCCTATCGGTTGGCATTTTGTACTCAGCCATTTGGGAGCTACCATCACAGGTAATTTCTCTACCAAATCCCGAATAATTTCAAAAGAAGCACTTCCTGAACCTATGATAATTCCCGCCCTCAGTGTTGTCAACTTAAACGTAGCATCGCCCAAAATATCTTCCACATTTTTACGCGACTTTAGATGTTTTGACAAGCTATCTTCATTAGCTATTCCGCTTAAATAAATAACATGTTTTACGGCTGAGCCACTTAACACATTCTTGAAATTGGTGGCCGATACTTCTTCTAATTCTTCATACTTATTAGACGTAGACATAGAATGAATAAGGTAATAAGCGGCATCTATATCCTTAGGAATATTGACTAACGTACTAGCATCCAAAAAATCTACTTGAACTACATCTATAAAAGACCGAATGGAATCAGGAACACTAAAGCGATTAACATCTCTAACGCAGCAAATAACATGATGCCCGTTTTTAACCAAAACAGGCAATAGCCTTTTCCCAATGTACCCCGTAGCTCCTGTCAATAATATCCTCATCTGTTCATTGAATAGTTGGTTAAAAGACAACAGACAAGCTACGAAGCTTTTTGGCTTTCAGCTTATAAAGAGATTTAATAAGTATACTACGCTACCACACTCAAAATCCATTCAGAACTGGCAACAGTTCTTTTATACATTATGGGTTTACTGCTCAAAAACAACACTTCTTTGAGGGTTCTTCTTGTAGTTATCCTTAGGAGTAATCTTTATGTGCCCAGTAGAACGAAAATTCCTATTGTTTGGATTTAGCATATACTCCACTTGATACTCAATCATTTTTTCAAATGGAAGAAGAAAATCCTTGGTCTCGCAATTTTCCAAACCACCTTCCTTGAGTAAATTTAAGACTGTATAAACTGACTCAATAGTACTCAGACAGAGAGCGTCTGGCTGCTGCTTGATAATAAATTTTGATGTTATCTTATTGTCAAAACTCACCCTTTTTAGCTTTTGCAAGTTCTTGCTCAGTTTAAGCATTTTGCGAGCACAAGGCCATGTACCATCCAGAAGAAAGATGCATGGTTTATCACCCATAAATGAAGTCATTTCAGAGCTTTTCCTTACCGACAAATTGAAACTATCTTTCCCCGGATAAAGTAAAAAAGAATCACTTTGCTGCTCATTCAGTATTTCATTTACACGTTTGTTATTGGTAAAATCAACACCAACTATAATTTCTGAATTCTCCAGTTGAAGCTTAGTCATATGCCCCGTTCCGCTTTTTTCTTTTTTGTACTCCTTAGGGTGCATAAGAATAACAAAACGAGTCTTTGTCTGGAAAGGCTTGAGGTGTTTACAAATACAGGAACTTGAAGTTCGCATGCATTGGTAACAATTGGTTCTTGTTTCTACTTGCAAATTGAGTTTCTTTTCTTTTATCTGATTCTGAAAATGTTTAGGATTTATTTACTTTAAGACCGCAGGCCAGACTCTACTAAGTGAAAAGCGAACCTATAACACCACAATTTTACAAAACCCTAACATACAAAAAGTAACCTCCACCAATAATAATGAGCGGTAGCGAAAAACATAAAAGCAGAATGACATAACGGTACAAACCCCAATAAGAAACCACTTTTCTAAAATCACTATCTGTCGAGTATATAATATTGACATAATCTCCTACCTCGTACGGTGCAGGCTTGGTAGCTACATCACTAATAAAAGAAGTTTCTTTTCCTAAGCGGTCGGTATATTGGTAAACTGGTTTATAGGTATAGCCCTTATCTCCTCTAATAGGAATTAAATCTACCACCTCCGCTTTAGTTTTAATACCCGTAGATATCAATTCCTGCGTTTTAGCTAACTGAACATAAGAGAAATAAAGCAAAACCACCCCAAGGGCTAATAAACCAGTATATATGTACGCTATCATCTTCATTTTTGTCTCTATAAAAACCGATATGTAATCCAACGTCTCGCTTCAGCCGGCATTCCTCATAGCAGAGTCTTCTCTTTCGCGGAGTCTCGCAAGAGCGGAATCGGCATTTACTTTTATGGCTTTATTCTCCCTCATTAACGCCGCAGAGTCCGCAAGCGAGACTCTGCTGAGGGATGTGCGGTTTACTTGAGCCTATTTATTAAACATTGAGCCTTTTATTCTATCCGCTTTTGACTGGTCCCTCTAAAGTTAATAATTTCAATTAAGTTTTTTTGAGGTCGAATTCTATAGATTATGTAGTTGTTTTTATCAACCAATCCTTTATGAACATTATTAAAATTCCCAGTTTCAGGACAAATTTCAGGATATTTACTTATACGCTTAAAAGGTCATTTATATTCCGTTCTAAATTCAGAATTTCCATTACTGTCCATTCTTTTTCTAAGTAATCTATGACCTTATTTAATCCACTTTCAGCTTGTGGTGTCCAAACAATCTTTAATGCCATTTATCAAAACGATTCATCACTGTTTCGTTAGCCTTATATTCTTCTTTATCGGCTTGAGCTAAGCCAGTTTTGATTTCTTCTTGTTCATTTTTTGACATTTCATTCCACCAGTCCACTTGCTCTTCCTCAAAAACAGATTTAACCTTCATTAGAATACTTTCTTTCTCTGTTTGAAGTAAAAGATGCATTAATTCTAATTTTGTGGCTTCTATATTCATAATCCTAAGTTTTATACTAACAAAGATAGTTTTTTATCAACAAACTTTAGTCCGAACTAATGTTCCCCTCTCGCAGTGTCTCGCCAGAGCGGACTCTGCATTTACAACATTCACTTTCTCTCAATAACGCCGCAGAGTCCGCGAGCGAGAGGCTGCTAGGGAAAATTAGATCTTCTTTATTCCAAGATTGAAATTATCTGATTCAATTACAATTTGGAAAAATCCGATATTCTGACCCGCTAATATCGCTTTTACTTTTTCTATGTTTTCAATGGTAGCTCGGCAACCAAAAATCACTTCGACCAAATTAGAACCATAAGGATGTAACTGATTTCCATCCTCATTTATTCGTCTCCATTCTTGCTCATTTTCCCAGTCTATACTTTTAGTTGTTAATATCTTCATTAAGCCCTCTGCATTCCAAATTGATGAAAGGTTTATCTCTGGGTACTCTTCAGCATATCTAACTTTTATGTAACCATGTTCCTTTGGATTAGCTCCCACGTCGAACCCTAGACAAATTCCAGTATGATTATTTGAGTAATGAGCCCACATTAACATGTTTCTATTATTCTCTGTAAAACAAGTCACACCGAAATTTTGGATTTGATTTTGATATTCTTTAAGCACCATTTTTTTTAAAAGCATTGGATCTGTAACATCAGGATTATTATCAATAAAGTCTTGATCTATTTCCATTTCATCCAATTCTTCATTACTTACTTTTTTAAACTGAAATTCATAAGGGTCATTAAAGTTTTCAGGTTTTGACATCCAATGGTTTTTCTCTTTTAAAGAGGTTAATAAGTTTTCATTAATCACCCCATGTTTGTACAATTTCATTGTGTTTTTTTTTAACAATTACCTCCGCAAAATACCCATTCCCACCCAATAAAAACACCTCCAAATCATAAATTGATTATTCGGTCATAGGGGTAAAAGTCGCTTCAATTGTCTTACTATAGAACGCAACATCAAGGCTGTCTTAAATGAATCTTTGGTGATTATGAAAAACTATTAAACATAAAAATCAAACCCAAAGAGACTCCCTCTCCAACTGGAGAGGGCTGGGGTGAGGTTGAAGACACAAAACATGAAAAAGCTACACTTATTACTCCTTTTGGCTGGCATAGCCTTGCAATCTCATGCCCAAAACCTAACACAAACCCTCCGCGGAAACGTTACCGATATTGACGGCAAATTTCCGCTCATTGGTGCTAATGTGGTTATTCTTGGCAGTACGCCTACACTCGGCACCACGGCAGATGTGGACGGTAACTTTCGTTTTGACCAAGTGCCGCTTGGTAGGGTAAATTTGAAATTGACCTATGTAGGTTATGAAGAAAAAATCATCCCTAACATTACCCTTACTTCTGGCAAAGAGGTGGTGCTAGAACTCGTTATGCAAGAGTCGCTCACTGAAATGCAAGCCGTGGTGGTAAAAGCCACCAAAAACAAAGGCGATTTGAATAACGACATGTCTTTAATAAGTGCTCGCTCCGTAACCGTAGACGAAACCCAACGCTACGCAGGCTCTTTTAACGACCCCGCCCGTATGGTGTCCTCTTTTGCGGGAGTCACCGCAAATCCCGAAGGAAATAACGACATAGTGGTGAGAGGAAACTCGCCAAAATATGTACAGTGGCGACTAGAAGGCGTAGAAATTCCCAACCCAAACCACTTTGGCGAATTAGGCGGCACAGGCGGCCCTATTAGTGCACTGAACAGTAATTTACTCGCCAACTCTGATTTTTACACAGGAGCTTTTTCGCCCGAATATGGCAATGTACTCTCTGGTGTTTTTGACGTAAAGTTTCGTTCAGGAAATAACGAAAAAAGAGAATACACCTTCGGCATAGGTGCTTTAGGCATAGACGCCACCCTAGAAGGACCTTTTAAGAAAGGCTACGCTGGCTCTTATTTGATAAACTACCGTTACTCTTCTTTGGCACTTTTAGATGGTGCCGGTTTGGTAGATTTTGGCGGTGTGCCCAAATACCAAGATGCGGCTTTCAAAATCAATTTGCCCACCAAAAAACTTGGAGCGTTTTCGCTTTTCGGTATGGGAGGTTTAAGCAGCATCACAGAAGATTACACCTATGAGTATGATGAATATTTCTCCGAAAGTTTGCTTTTTGATGGTACCGCCAATGGTACCTACGACAATAAAAATAATTTGTTTACCGCAGGTTTAAACCATGTATTGCCTTTTAATAATAACACCTTTTTAGAAACCACCATGGCTTATTCTGGAAGCGGTATTGAAGAAACCGACTATGAGTCTAGCACGGGGCAGCTGTTTGATTTAGACGGAAACTTTGTGAGAGATACCACCTCAAACCAATATACAGACTATAACAGCAAGCTAAACAACCATAGTGTGCGAATTGGCGTAAAAGTAAGCACCAAAATAAATGCGAAACACAAAATTGAGGCAGGTACCAAATACATTTACACCGCCAATAATTACCAAACTCAATACTCAAGAGACGAAACCAAAATCCTCTTTACCGCCATAGATTTTAATAAAGGCATTAGCACCTACAGAAGCTATGTGGCCTGGAAATACCGATTAAACAAAAACGTGACTTTTGTGTCTGGTATGCATAATTTTTATGTGCCGCTTACGGGCGAATCTTCTTTAGAACCACGCCTAAGCATGAGGTGGCAGTTGCCAAACGGTGCGGCCTTAAATGCTGGCTATGGCAAACACAGCACCATGGAGCATATTTCAAATTACTATGCCAAAGTGGAAGACCAAAACGGTCAAATTACAGAGCCAAACAAGAATTTGGAGCTGCTAAAGGCCAATCATTTTGTGCTGGGTTATGAGAAAAAGTTTACACAAAACCTGATGGGGAAACTGGAAGTGTATTACCAAGATTTGTATGACCTACCGGTAGAAAACGACAATACCAGCTATTACGCCACCATTAATGCCACCGATGGTTTTTCAAACAGGGCTTTGGTAAATGCAGGAACGGGCAAAAACTATGGCGTAGAGCTTACCATAGAGCGTTTCTTTGTTAATAATTTCTATTATATGTTTACCGCTTCTCTTTATAATTCGAAATATAAATCGCTGGAAAATATTGAGCGAAATACACGTTTTAATGGCAATTATGCCTTTAATGCTTTGATAGGAAAGGAGTTTGTACAGCTTGGCAAAAAGCATAACAAAACCCTGGCTCTAAATGCAAAATTCTTTTATGTGGGAGCTCGTAAAATAATACCGCTGCTGCGAGATGAGGCTGGCAACTTAAACGTAGACAGAATTAACGACGAATATTATGATTTCACTAAAGCCTATCAAAACGGACTGGACGATGTGTTCCAAATCAATGCGTCGGCAAGTTTAAAAATCAATAAGAAAAAATCTACCCATGAGTTTTCCATCGACGTGATAAACGCCAATAACACCAAAGCTAGACTCTATGAATATTTTGATAACGATGAACCTTCAAAAATAGGTTATGGAGAGCCATTGAGCTTGATACCAAATGTTATTTATAGGGTTTATTTTTAAGAAAACAGCATTTAAAAAAAGGTGGGATTCGGCTCACCTTTTTCCTGCTCCGTGAGGTCTTTCCCTCTTGAAGAGTCTCGCCCCAGCGGACTCTGCACTTTTTTACTATTTTCTATCCAACACCGCAGAGTCCGCAGGCGAGAGGCTGCTGAAGGAAAACTAAAGCTTACTTGGATGAATTAGATTCTAATTGTTGGGTATTATTTTCTATTCGTTTTAATATAATTCTCCAACCACCTCATCCTGACTCCTATTTCTTTTATCGTAAAGCAAGGTCAATTTAGTCTCAAAAACTGGTGTAGCTATTTCAAACTCCCAATTCTCAGGAATTCCATTTAATTTTTCTTTTGATTGTTTTAAAAACTGATACCATCCTGAGGTGTCTTCAGTAATTGTAAATACTTTACAATCATTGGTAAAAATGTCCAAATAGATATTATCTATCGTGTATAGAGCTTTTTTGTATCCAAAAAGTGAAACCACATCAGTCCACTGATAATAAACATTTTGATTTCCTAAATTAGCTTCAAAACCATTTTGAGTGAATATAAATATTCCGTTATCATTGAATCTTCTTTCAAAATCAAGTCGCCCATACTCTTTGGCTATTTTACTTCCTAGTCTTAGAAACAGATTCTTTGGATTTAAAAGTGTGAATAGTCCATGAAAAAAAACAAAGCCAAAAAGAAAGAATATCGCCCAAAAAATAATAGGCTTATCGACTCTCAAATTTATCGTTAATGCCATCAATACAAATAGTCCTGAGATAATGGTTAAAGCTATTGTTTTCCAAATGCTTTCAAAAATCAGATTTCTATTTTCAAAGTCTTTCAATTCCATTTCTTGAATTTACTTCCATTGAATGATACAAAAGCAATTTAACAGTTTTAAACCAACAAAACCGACTCGAAAACAACAAATTGATTATTCGGTAACTCACAAAAAACACTTTCCCCTAAACCCCAGAAAGAAACCCAATCTTAGGTTTCAAGGCCTTAAACCAAGCCTGCGTTAGCAGCTCATGCCCGCTGTAGGTGGGGTGAATGCCGTCCCAAATCCAATAGTTATAATCGGGTTTGTTTCCCTGCTCCATAAATACCTTTTGAAGGTCAATAAAAGTAGCTCCAAACTCCGCTGCTAAAGCTTTTGATGCTGCATGATATTCTATAAAAAGTGGCAAATCTGTATGATAAGCCGCTCCCCAAGTATTGCCCACGGGCAGTAGAAAAGGCGACATAATTACAAGCATCAAATCTGGATATGCTTCTTTGCTTTTGCGAAGCAATGCTCTATAAACCTCCGCATAATTTTGTGGCGAATAGGCGGCCTCTTTGGTTTTTACATATTTATTAAAATCATTAATGCCTACCAAAATCGTCAAAACTTCAGGTTGCTGTGCTATCACATCCTCATCCCAGCGTTTTTCTAGGTCTATCACAGTATTCCCACTAATTCCTTTATTCACAAAAGAAAGCCCTTTCATAGGAAACTTAGCCCCCAAACGTGTGGCAATACTAAACACATAACCATGCCCCAAAATATGATTCGGGTCTTCGTTTCTGCCTCTGTTACCATCTGTGATACTATCGCCCATAAAAAGGAAACGCTTCGGGCTGCTTTTCTCTATTTTCGGTAAAACCAATAAGCCAGCATTAGCGGCCAAAAAAGTTCTTCTGTTCATATTGCTAAAATAAACAAATTCATTCCCTTACTCCATTTCAAATCAGCAGAAAATAAATCATTTATAATCAAGCTTTTTTGTATATTGAGAGACCAAAACCTTTTGAAATAATAAAATACGACTAAACATGAAAAACTTCCAAAATAGAGCACACGATGATGGCACAAATGACCAAACAGCAAAAATTCCGTCTGTAACAGAATACATGACACCTATCAGCAGGCTTATTACTATTAAGGAAGATACGCCAGTGCTGGAAGTACTTAAAACCCTGCTAGACAAACGTATTACGGGTGCACCTGTGGTAAATGAGAAAGGCGATGTGGTGGGTTTGATAGATGATAAAGATTGCTTAAGTATTTTACTTGGGAGTGCTTATTATAACCATCCCGTAGAAAAAGACACGGTTTCTGAATACATGTCAAACGTGATGAAAGACATCTCTATAGAAAACGACATCGTAGATGTGGCAAACACTTTTCTAACCACGCCATATAAAAGACTCTTGGTCATGGATAATCAAGGAAAACTTGCGGGTCAAATTAGCCGAAGAGATATTTTAATAGCCATCAGAGACATGAATCAAAAAAAGTGGTAATTACTGCATGCTAGATTTAAAATCAATCTCCTTATACCTCATGGCGGGTATCTATATTTTTGCGGGAATAAGCCATTTTAGGAGTCCCAAGTTTTTCTTAAAAATAACGCCCAAATGGGTACCTCAGCCTGAGAAGGTCAATCTTCTGGTAGGTTTTATTGAGATATTTCTTGGTTTAGCACTCCTTTTTCAGCCTGTGCGTTCTTATGCTGCTGTGGGCGTTATTGCTTTGCTTCTAGCCGTTTTCCCTGCCAATTTTTACCATTTCCAAAAAGCCAGAGCAAAAGGGAAACTAATTATTCCAACCTTAATAAGACTTCCTATCCAGTTTCTTTTGATTTACTGGGCATATAGTTTTATTTAGGCACTATGAAAAGAAGAAACTTCCTGAACGCCTCTGCTCTAGGTGCCGGAGCCGTATTTTTAAGTTCCTGCGAAACTGGTGCAGGCTCCGACCCTTCCATGGACGGACTAAAGTCTTTAGTTGATGATATCCAGCCTATTACAGATGAAGAAAGAGCTGCCAGAATAAGCAAAGCTCAAAAACTCATGCAGGAGCAGGGAATTTCTGCTTTACTGTTAGATGCTGGCACTTCGCTCAAATACTTCACAGGCATTTCTTGGTGGCCTAGCGAAAGGCCTATGGTAGCTTTAATTCCGGCCAAAGGTGCATTATCGTTCATTTGCCCTGGTTTTGAAGAAAACCGACTTCGTGAAATGCTTTCAGAAAGCACCAAAGTATATGCATGGCAAGAAGATGAAAGTCCGTACCTGAAAATAGCCGAGGCCATAGAAAAGGCAGGAATTTCAAACGGAAAAATAGGTATAGAAGAAAGGGTCCGATTCTTCATTTTTAATGGAGTCAAAGAAGCCGCTCCACATTTGGACTTGGTCAGCGGAGATGGCATTACCATTCCATGCCGAATGATAAAGTCGGTTTCGGAAATACTGCTGATGCAAAAAGCGACCGAGATTACTACAGCAGCCATAAAAGTTGGCTTTAAAGCATTAAAAGAAGGCTGTACCCCAGCAACATTCTCAGAAGCGGTAGCTGCTGCTCACGCTAAAATGGGAGCAAGTCACGCTTTTGCTTCTTGTAATTTTGGAGAAGCGTCTGCATTTCCACATGGCTCAGGCAAGCCACAAATTCTTAAAAAAGGAGACGTAGTTTTAGTAGACTGTGGCTGCACCGTAGAAGGTTATAATGCAGACATTAGCCGTACCATAGTTTTTGGAGCCTCGCCTACAGCTCGTCAACAAGAAATTTGGGATTTAGAAAAGAAAGCACAGGCCGCAGGTTTTGCTGCCGCTCAAATAGGTAACAAACTCCATGAAGTAGATGATGCCGCCAGAAAGGTAATTATTGACGCAGGTTTCGGCCCAGAATATCAATTACCTGGCTTACCGCATAGAACTGGTCACGGCATAGGCATGGATGGTCATGAATGGGGAAACGCCGTCAAAGGCAACGAGACTATCATTAAAGCAGGCATGTGTTTCAGCATAGAGCCTACCATAGCTATTATGGGCGAATTTGGCGTCCGTTTAGAAGATTGTGTTTTCATGAGCGACGCAGGTCCAAAATGGTTTTCAAAGCCAAGCCCTTCTATTTTAGAGCCGTTTGATTAGTATCTAAACTAAGGATAAGCTAAGTAACCTGACTATATTGATTTTGGCATTCACTCATGTGAATACCTAATATTAGTTGCGAAAATTTAACTTATTAAAATCATGAAAAAAGAAGTACAAAGAGGAGCCCAATCAAATTCTATTTATGGTCTTGGCTGCATTGGTGCCGTTATTTATTTCCTCACTACGGCTACAAGTTTTACCATGGGAGTTTTGGGTGTTTTAAAAGCTGTGGTATGGCCTGCTTATTTTGTTTACGAAGCTTTTAAGAGTTTTGGTTTGTAAAAGAAGCTGTTTCAAAAACGCTAGACTTGTCAACTTTTTCCTTCAAGCCTTTGTTCTCTCAGAGAACAGACCGAAGCAGAAAGATGAAACTGAATATTGATAATACTTTTATAAATGAACTTCCAGCCGATAAGGAACTAAGCGTTTTCCCTCGTCAGGTTTCGGATGCATGTTTTTCATTTGTAAACCCACGAGTACCAAGTGAGCCTAAAGTCCTTCATTATTCGTCTGAAATGGCTGCCGCTATTGGTCTTTCTGAAGAAGAAGCTGAATCAGAAGATTTCACCAAAATTTTCTCGGGTACTGAAGTTTATCAAGACACTAAGCCTTATGCCATGTGCTACGGTGGCCATCAGTTTGGAAACTGGGCTGGCCAGTTAGGCGATGGACGAGCCATCAATCTTTTTGAAGTTGTAGAAAATAATAAAAGATGGGCTTTACAATTGAAAGGTTCTGGTCTTACGCCCTACTCAAGAACTGCCGACGGACTAGCAGTTTTACGCTCGTCTGTACGTGAGCATTTATGCAGCGAAGCCATGTTTCACTTAGGCGTACCTACCACACGGTCGCTTTCATTAGCTTTAACTGGCGACCAAGTTTTAAGAGATGTGCAGTATAACGGAAACCCAGCCTACGAAAAAGGAGCAGTGGTTTGTAGATTGGCTCCAAGCTTTATTCGTTTCGGTAATTTTCAGATTTTAACCGCTAGGCAAGACCGTAAAAACTTACGCTTGCTGATGAATTATACCATTCGCCATTTCTTCCCTGGCATTACAGAAAACACAAAAGAAGGCTATATCCAGTTTTTCAAAAAAGTTAGTAAAGACACCCTAAAAATGGTGATGGACTGGCAAAGAGTGGGTTTTGTACATGGTGTTATGAATACTGATAACATGTCGATTCTAGGGCTCACCATAGATTTTGGTCCTTATGGCTGGCTAGAAGGTTACGACAGAAACTGGACACCAAACACCACCGATAGCCAGCATCGAAGATATAGATTTGGGCAGCAGCCAAACGTAGCTTTATGGAATTTGGCTCAACTAGGAAGTGCTCTAAACCTGATTATTGATGATGTGCCAGCTTTAGAAAATATCCTGAACGAGTATCAGGATTCATTTACTTTAGCATATCAAAAAATGATGCGAGACAAGCTAGGATTTACCTCAGAAGAGGAGACCGACGAACTATTATTTCAAGAGCTAGAAAAAACGCTCCATCTCACAGAAACGGATATGACCATTTTCTACCGAAACTTGGCCAATCTCAAAAAAGATGAAACCCTTGCAGACAATAGCACAGCCTTAGACTTCATCAAAGAGGCCTTTTATTCTCCAGAAGAACTCAAGGACGAAACATTACAAGGTTGGTTAAACTGGCTAAAGTCATATCAAGCCAGACTCCTTAAAGAGGATACAAGCGATGCAGCAAGGAAAGCAAAAATGAATGCTGTTAATCCTAAATATGTATTGCGTAATTACATGTCGCAACTAGCCATAGACGCAGCAGACAATGGCGATTACAGTTTGATAAGTGAGCTACACGAACTCTTGAAAAAACCATACGACAATCAGCCAGAAAACGAAAAATGGTTTGCCAAAAGACCCGAATGGGCAAGGAATAAAGTAGGCTGTTCTATGCTTTCGTGTAGTTCGTAGGTAAAATCATTTCTTATCCGCAAGAAAGTCATTTGTCACAATTTTGGCTTTTAATGCCAAAATCCCGCCAAATGTTTTGTTGTGGTATCTAAAATAAAGACGGGTTACACCCGTCTCTATTAATATTATACCCCGCTGGGGTATGTAGGAATTAATTTCATATCCAATTCAAATTAAATAAATCCTTATCTCCAAAATACTGTGTGAAGAACGATCGAAATTTCAACATACTCAGCTAAATACATTGACTAAACTTAAATTTCGAGTGTTCAAGTTTATTTTGGAAAGTGGTTTTTGTCTCGTTTTGGCCGAAACCAAAATGAGGGTCCGTCTGACAAGACAGCGAAAAGCAAGATTTAGGAAATACTAAAACTAAACTATTTACTAAATCAACATCTAATCCGACATTATCATCTAAAAACGTTTGTCACAATTTTGGCATTAAAGGCCAAAATCACGCCAAACTAAAAGCAAATTGACCATTTACGAGGGGTTCCAACCCTCGCTACCAATATATCGCTCCTAAGGAGCTAAAAAATATTTCATAACGAACATTTCAAAACCAAAAACTGTTTACCCATCATGGAAATAGGAATAGACAGCTTTGCGGCAGCACCAGCAGATAAAGACGTTTCATCTGCTCAAGCAATGGGTGAGCTTATTGACAGAATGGTCTTTGCCGACCAAATCGGTTTAAATGTTTTTGGTATTGGTCAGCATTACCGAAAAGACTTTCTGGACTCTGCCCCTAGTATGATATTGGCGGCAGCAGCAGCTAGAACAGAAAACATTATTCTTACCTCCGCAGTAACTGTTTTGAGTTCGTCTGACCCTGTGAGGGAATTTCAAAATTACGCTACGCTAGATTTAATATCACAAGGCAGAGCAGAGATGGTGGTAGGTCGTGGTTCATTTATAGAATCATTTCCGCTTTTCGGCTTTCGTCTAGATGATTACGACGAGCTTTTTGCCGAAAAACTAGAACTACTCCTTCAAATCCGTGACGAGGAAACGGTAACATGGAAAGGGAAATTTAGAGCCCAACTTCATAAACAATCGGTCTACCCAAGACCGATGCAAGAGAAATTACCAATTTGGCTCGGCGTTGGTGGTACACCTGCATCTTTTATACGTGCGGGCCATTTAGGTTTACCGCTCATGGTAGCTATTATTGGTGGCGAAACGCACCGTTTTCGTCCGTTGATAGACGCTTACAGAAAAGCAGGTGCAGAAGCAGGGCATTCGCCTGAAAGCTTAAAAGTGGGAATTCATTCTTTAGGTTATGTAGGAAAAACCGCCGACATCGCTATTGACACTTATTACCCAGGCTACGCCAAAATGTTTACAGAAATAGGAAAAGAGCGTGGCTGGCCACCTGTTACCAAAGATAGATTTGATGACCAAAACAGCCATTATGGTTCTATGGTAGTAGGGAATCCAGCAGAGGTAGCCGAAAAAATATTACGCCATAGCGAAGCACTTGGAGGTATCAGTAGATTTACTTTTCAAATGGATGCTGGCATGAATCACGAGCAACTAATCTCTGCGATTGAATTGATAGGAAAAGAAGTTATTCCTTTGGTGAACAACACGCATTAGATTTAACAAAAGTATGTGCCGATAAAGATACCCTGAAGGGGTATAAAATGAATAGAATAAGGATATGAGATTATATTCATTTGGCGATATTTTGGCTATCAAATGCCAAAATCATGACAAATTTAAACCTTTAGCTTCTTCTTCTTTTTGGTTGCTTTAGCCAAGGGATTAAAAGCAAGTGTTTGGTCTAACCAATAAGACAAATCTTGCTCCGCATCAAAACCTAAAGGAGTTACAAAAATGTATCCTTTCATAGGTCTTCCGTTGAAATCCATGGGCAGGGTGTGTTCCTTTTCTATCTCGGCTTCATAAGCTTCTTCTCCTATTCTGGCCATCAAAAGGCTGTCGCCAAATTTCTTGTCGATATGAATACCACAGAGCATTTTATCATCCACTTTAAAGCATAGGCCTCCCATCATTTTCATTTCTTCAAAATGGGTTTTCTTTTCCTTTAAACTTTGTCTGATTCGGTCTGCTAGGTATTCGTCGTAGGCCATGGGTATTGATAAATGTAGAATCTAATTTAAGGTAAATTCCACATTAAGAAAACTAGAACAACTTATAACAAGATAAGCACAGCAACATATTTGTCACAATTTCGGCTTTTTAAGGCCAAAATTCCGCCAAATGAAGGACACCTTGTTATATTATTTACGACGGGTTTCACCCATCGCTACCAACGTTATACCCCGCTGGGGTATCTTATATCAATCAATTGATAAAAACAAATCCCCTAAAACTCCCAACGATAATTCAACATTGGTACCATGCCTAATTGATTTTTACGGACTACTTTCTTTTGGAAAACGTCATAGTAATCAAAAGCCACATTGGCATAATTTGCCACATTCTGAATATCTAAAGAGAGCATGGTATTATACTTTTTCTTTGACTTTTTAAGATACACTCTAATGTCGGGTCTGAAATAGTCAGGAAGGCGGTCTGTTAGCTCTTTAGTATAATCAAACACCGTTTTTCCTTGCGACTCAGAGGCATCCAAATTGATTTCATAATTTCTAAAACCACCCATCCAAACCATACGCAGATTGGCCCCAAAAACACGTTCTTTTTTCAAGTCCCATTCTTTACCAAACGTCACATTGACAATGTGGTTTCCACTAAATTTCGTTTCATAATATTCGCCATCGGCCGCTTGAAATTCTGATTTATAAAGCGTGGCATTTATCAAAGCAAAAAGCCCTTTGTCCAGGAATTTCTGATACCCTACTTCCAAACCATAGTTTCTACCATTTCCGTTTTGACTCACATCAAAAGGAAAAATAAAATCGCTCATATTTAAACCTGAGAAAAACTTATTATTGCTATCAAACCTTGGGCTTAAAGCATTTGACAAAGCCTGATAATAAACCTCCGTTTTTATAGAAGATGAATTATTCAATTTAGTTTCTTCACTCAGCACAAAATGATGAGCTAAAATAGGTTTGATGTCTGCTACTTGGTCATTTAACCATGGAGAGTTCAGTTGCGAATGAAATCCGTATGCCAGATTGATGTCGTTCTTAGCATTTATTTGATAACCAAAAGCCGCTCTTGGCTCTATTGTACTGGTTTTGGTAGCAGTATAATTCAGGTTATGCACACCCAGCACCAAATTTCCTGCTTTGCCTATATTGGTATTCCACTGCACAAATGGCTCTAAAACCCATGAAGTGTACAAGCCAGCCAAACCATTCTGTCGCGACAGCAATGAATCTTGTGAATAAGTGACATAAACACCACCTTTTAAACTACTAGCACCATTTACTCTATGACTTAAAATACTGGAGAAAGACAGCTTACTAGACTGCATAATGTCTTCTAAAGGTGTCACATTAATAGTGGCTGCTTCTCCGGCATCCTGAATTCTCTCGTTTCTAAGACCCGAATAAATCAAAGCATTTTTCCATAAATAGGTGCCCTTAAAATGTTTAGTATGTGTGGCTCCTACGGCAGCCATTTTCCCTTTATAATTAATTACATATTGGTCTTTTTCTAACTCTGGACCAAGACCTTCTTCGTCATCAAAAGCGAAATCATTAGAGTTTACACCACCCATTCCAAAAAGCGTAAAGTCGCCTAGTTTCTCATTTGGGAAACTTAGGTTAATAGCTAAATCTTGAAATTTAATGGTTTCACCACCAAAGGTCAATCCGCCCAAAGCCAAAAGCCCGGTGAAAGAATACCTATAATTGACCAAATAGCTACTTCCTGTTTTCTTATTGATAGGACCTTCTGAAGCCAAATCAACGCCTATTAAACCAACCTGAGCCGTATGCTCATATTTCTGATTATTCCCTTTACGAAGTCTCATATCCATAATTCCCGATAGGGCATTTCCATACTGAGCAGGAAAAGCACCTGTCAAGAAATTGGTGTTTCCCATCATCTGAGCCGACACCATAATCACGCCACCTGCATTAGAAGTAGCTTGGTCAGAAAAAGTACCTGCATTAGCTGTATGATTAGGATTTACTATTTCCATTCCTTCCAGTCGCCACTGCAAACCTGTAGGATTATTCCCTCTAATGCTCATGCCATTGGCTTGGTCGTTGGCATTTGCCACCCCAGGAAAAGACAGAGCTAAACGAGCTGGGTCAAAAAAAGTAGCAGGAAAACGCATGACCTGCTCTACCGTTATGCTTTGTAAACTAGTTTTAGCTCCAGATAAATTTGGACTGGCGGCCGTCACCGTCACACCTTCTAAATCTCTAGTAGACTCCTCCAATAGAATAGTCAAAACCAATTCTTTATTAGCCGTCAAAACAAGTTCTTTCACTACCTGTTTGGTATAACCTACCATAGAGATTTCAAGCTCTAAACGTCCTGTTGGCACTTTTTGAAAAATAAACATCCCGTCTTCGTCTGTTTTAGTGTTTAAATCAGAACCGACTACACGCACCGTGGCTTTCTCCAATGGAGCTTCTGTCAATACAGCTTTCACCGTTCCTCTAATGCTGTTGGTTTGCTGAGCAAAAGCTATTTGCGAAGCTAAAACACCTATAAAAATTAAAATATACTTTTTCAAAATGATATGTCCTTTGAATCAATTATTAACTATCAAGGCAAAGGTACACCATTCGCAAAAAACAGCTATCCTATTCCGTAGAAAAGCCGCTATACATTTTTTATACGCCAGTTTTTTGGAGATATTTAGCACTAATATGTCGCTATATAAAATCTACGGTTCTTCAGCTGGTTCGGGTAAAACATTTACACTGACCAAAACTTACTTGCAGCTCGTTTTATCGTCTGCCAGTCCCCATTATTTTAAACAAATATTGGCCATAACCTTTACCAATGATGCTGCCTCAGAAATGAAAAGCAGGATTATTGAAACTTTGAAAGAATTAGGAGGGCCAGAGGAGGGAATGTCATCTAAAACCAAGGTTACCTTAGAAGTACTCAAAGAAGATTTACCCGACCTGCATCCACAGCAATTACAAGCAAGAGCAAAAGCAGCTTTTGAACAAATACTACAAGATTACGCCGATTTCAATGTCAAAACCATTGACAGTTTTGTCAATCAATTGGTTAGTTCTTTTGCCCTAGATTTGGGTTTACCCTATAATTATGAGGTGGTTTTAGATAAAAAACCGCTATTGCTGAAAGCGACAGAACGTGTTTTTGACAAAATAGGCTTAGTAGGACAAGAGCACCTTACGGACTTGATTGAGAAATTTGCTTTGGAAAAAGCAGATGAAGGTAAAAACTGGCAAATGCTTTTGCCCAATTTAGCAGGCTTTGCAAACAACCTTTTTGACGACCAGTTTTATAGCTTGATTCAAAAGAATCAAAATCTGAAATACTCAGATTACCTGAAGGTCAAACAACAAATCAATAAACACATAAAAGTTACACAAAACACTTTCCTACTCATAGGCAGGCATGGGCTTGACATTTTAGAAAAAAATGGACTAAGCATTGACGATTTTGCCTACGGAAAAAGTGGTTTTGCTTCCATATTTAATCAGGTGGCAGATGCCGACTCTGATGCTTTAAACAAGGTATGGGAACCTTCCAAAAGGATGGTAGATGCCGTAGAAAATGACAAATGGTATTCTAAAGGTTTAGGAATAGACAAAAAAGCGACCATTGATTCTGCGTCAGAAGATATTATAAGTTGGTTTAATGACTTGATAGCTTTCCTAAATAAAGAAAAACCGAAATACCTTCTCTTAAAGGAAGTCAGAAATCACCTTGATAATCTTGCCTTGTTAGGAGAAGTTAGAGAGGAGTTTGGCAAATTATTAATGGAAAATAATATGGCATACATTACTGATTTTAACCGCCGTATAAACAAAATAGTAGCAGAAGAACCTGTACCCTATATTTTCGAAAAACTAGGTGAACGGTATAACCATATTTTGATTGACGAGTTTCAAGACACCTCTGATATTCAATACTTTAACCTACTTCCGCTAATAGAAAACGCTCTTTCTAAAAACTATTTCAATATGCTGGTGGGTGACCCCAAACAGTCTATTTATAGGTGGCGTGGCGGAAAAGTGGAGCTCATGATTTATGTATTAAATCAAAACACAGATGCTTTAAAAAGCAACGAGTTACTCTCTGATAATCAGCGTTTTTCTATTGACTATACCACTGCCATGGTGCAGAAAGAGAACCTTCAAAAAAACTTTAGAAGTAAAAAGGAAATTATAGCTTTCAATAATGATTTTTTCACCAAAATGGCAGACCAATCGTCTGAAGAAATCATAAAACTGGCATTTGAAAACAAAACCCAAGAAACGCATGACGGCACTAAATCTGGCGGCCATGTAGAAATGACTTTAATAGAAAACGAGAAGGGGCAAGAGCCCATTGACGAAGTAGAATGGACTTTAGCACAGATTGACCAGAAAATAAAAGAGACGCTAGAGGCAGGTTATCAGTATGAAGACATGGCCATTCTTTGCAGGAAAAAACCGCATGCTGCGGCCATTGCGGAGCATTTAATTTCAAAAGGTATTAATGTTATCTCCGCAGATTCGCTTTTACTAAAAAACAGTCTCGGTATTTCGTTTTTGATAAGTCTTTTAATGGCTTACCAAGACCCTAAAAACAAAGCAAAACATGCAGATGCTATTTTGCTGTATCACCGATATAAGTCAATAGAATTCCCAACCGATATTGACTTCAGAAGCAGCGAACTCAGTTGTTGGGATTTTTTACAATCGCAAGGAATAGCCATTGACCAGAAAATTCTTGGAGCATTTGGCATTTATCAGCTCACCGAATCTTTTGTGAATAAACTGGGCATGTTTGAGGACCATGCCTTGCTACCGTATTTGTTTGCGTTTTTTGACATTGTTCAAAATCATATCAAAAACGATGGAAATAGCCTTTCTGATTTCTTGCAAGTCTGGGAGCAATCGAAAGATTCTTATGCCGTGAGTGTGTCAAAACAAAACGCCATTACGGTGTCAACCATTCACAAATCAAAGGGTCTGGAATATCCTGTGGTGATAGTACCTTTTGCGGGTTGGAGTACTGTTCCTATAAATCAATCTACCTTTTGGGCAGATTTGGAGCAAACCGGTTATGATGAGTTAAATACGGGAACTAGTATTTTAAAAGCGGCACCGCTTCCTTACAAAAAAACTTTAGACCTAACATTGGTGCAAGACCAATACCAAAGGGAATTAGAGTTCACTAAACTGGAGGCCTTAAACATTCTGTATGTGGCTTTTACCAGACCTGTAGATAGGCTTTATGTTTTGGCTTTAGCTCCAAGAAGTTCTGACAACAGCACCTATCGTTTTCTGAAAAACTTTGTGGTTGGAAACGGAATTGAAGCTGTTGACAATAAATACCTAATCGCTGAAGGAGAAGCTAATACCAGTAAAAAAACAGAAGAAAACGAGCACGAAAGCCATATTATCAACAAAATAAATAGCCGAGAAAATTTAGGTAAGCTAAAGCTCAAATCGAATTTAGATAAGGTTTTCAATGAACAAAATCAGCGTGACCAAGGGAATTTGATTCACACGCTCTTCTCTGAGATTGGTATGGCAACAGACCTAGACCAAGCTATTCAAAAACTACAGTTTGACGGACTTATTTTAGAAGTAGAAAAGGCCGAATTAAAAGCGGAAGCTGAGAAAATATTGCAAAGCCCTGACTTAAAGCACCTTTACTCAGGAGATATATTGGTGGAAAACGAGCGAGATATTTTGGTAAAAGATGCCGATATCAGCAGGCCCGACCGTGTAGTTTATCAAAATGACAAAGTCACCATTATTGATTATAAAACGGGTAAAAAACAAAACACGCACAAAACCCAGATTCAGCATTATGGCGAGCTGTACCGTCAAATGGGCTATACTGATGTGGATTTGCTGTTAATCTATTTGAATCCTTTGGAGATTGTTAGGGTTTAATGTCGGGGGCTGAGTGTTTGATGTCAGGTGTCTGATGTTAGGTGTTCTTGTTGGAGATCCCTGATTTAGGTCTTAGAATTGAAATGTATTTGCCTAAAACGAATGAAAAGATAAAAGCAAACAGCCAATAGCTCACCGCCAAAACTTAAAAAGCCGTAAATTTGCAGTGGTCGAAACGATGGTGTCTGACATCGTGCATCAAATCAACAGACACCGAGCATATTCATCGGACAACAAAAAACAGACAGCAAAAAAACATTGAACTTCAAAGAACATCTTATACAATTCCCGATTTTTAAAACACTAGGAAAGGCCGCAGACGAGTTAGGCGTGCAAACCTACGTGATTGGAGGATATCCAAGAGACCTTATATTAAAAAGACCAAACACAGACATTGATGTGGTTTGTATAGGCAGCGGCATAGAACTAGCCACCAAAGTAGCCAAAGCCCTTGGTCCTGATACGCCTTTAAATGTTTTTAAAAACTTTGGTACTGCTCAGATTCCTTTCGGCGATTTTGATTTGGAGTTTGTGGGAGCTAGAAAAGAATCTTACCGCAGTGATTCTAGAAAACCTACGGTAGAAAACGGCACCCTAGAAGACGACCAAAACAGACGAGATTTCACCATCAATGCCATGGGCATTTCGCTTAATAAAGAGACTTTTGGCGAACTGATTGACCCTTTTGACGGCTTGGCCGATATAGAACGAAAAATTCTTAAAACACCCTTAGAGCCAGGTATCACTTTTTCAGATGACCCTTTAAGAATGATGCGAGCCATAAGGTTTGCTACGCAATTAAACTTTGATATTGAGACGGAGACTTTTGATGCCATATCGGCCATGAAAGACCGTATCAGCATAGTTTCTCAGGAACGCATTACGGACGAACTGAATAAAATTATCATGACGCCCGTGCCTTCTTATGGTTTCAAACTGCTTTACAATACTGGGCTGCTAAAAATCATTTTCCCTGAAATGGAAGCCCTACAAGGCGTAGATGTAATAGATGGAAAAAGGCATAAAGACAATTTTTACCATACCCTACAGGTTTTAGATAACATTTGTAATACGTCTGACAATCTTTGGGTACGATGGGCAGCTATTTTGCACGATATAGCCAAACCTCCAACCAAGCGTTTTAACAAAAAAGTGGGTTGGACTTTTCATGGACATGAAGATTTGGGAGCCCGCTGGGTCAAAGGAATATTCAAACGTATGCGACTTCCACTGGATGGTAAAATGCGGTCTGTTAGAAATTTGGTAAGGTTACACCTAAGACCTATAGCTTTAGCCAAAGAAGGCGTAACCGACTCTGCCCTACGCAGAATACTTTTTGATGCTGGTGAAGATTTAGAAGACCTTATGAAACTGTGCCGAGCAGACATCACCTCTAAAGATGCTACTCGTGTAAAACGCTACCTGAAAAACTTCGACAGAGTAGAAGAAATGCTCATAGAGCTAGAAGAGAAAGATAAATTAAGGAATTTCCAGCCTGTTATCACCGGAGAAATTATCATGGCAGCTTTTGATTTACCTCCTTCTAAAGAGGTGGGTGTACTAAAAGTAGCTGTGAGAGAAGCCGTTTTAGAAGGCGTGGTGCCTAACGAACTAGAAGCTGGCTTTCAATTCATTACAGAAGAGGGCAAGAAAATGGGTTTTCAACTAGATAAGAGTTTGGAAGAAGTTTTGGCCTTTGTGGCTAAAGTCCAGGAAGATTAGTATCACCTTTAGGCAAGAGGTATGTACCTAATACACAAATCAGCACTCACAGAACGGGGTTTTATTTCACGAAAGCCGTGAAGAAAACAGTCAATCAGCGAAGAATTACTGCATGAAATTCAAAGACAATACATTAGAATTCACTCCTACTTCATTAGTCAATATACTTTGTGAGCCTTTTTCTATCAACATCAAATTGCCTAAAAATCAAGAACTAAGGCATATCTCTCATTACCGAATTGGTCACCTTTATACCAATAAAGGAAACGCGGTTAGAACCATGAAGATAATAGATAATGCTTATGATTTGGAGCTGGTCACTAAAGATGCTGAGCCAAAATTAATCTTTGGAGAGCACCCTCCTACGAAGGTCTTAGACCACTTAAAAATACCTCACTCCGAATTTATTCCACACTATAATTGCTTTGGTTTCTGCTTTGCCAATGCCCAATATCGCATTACAGACCCTAGTCAAATTTTAGCTGATGAATACGAAGAATGTACAGAATCAGAAGCGACCGTGGTAGTTTCATTTGAGAAAGGAAATCCCGTTCATGCAGCACTAAAACAAAACGGAACATACACAGCAAAATCAGGCGTAAAGGCTATGGAGACATTTAGCACCTATCATGCCGCTCTTTTAGGAATACCTTTTGATGATTTCAGGTTTTATAGGGGTATATATTAAAATAACTTATTGGAGCTTTTTATTGTGATTAACCAATCGCCTAAAACTCCGTATCACAAGCTTTACAATAATGTTTAGGTTTACTGGATATAGATTTCCAAAAGCCTAATTTCTCTAAATACGTATCTTCATTCCCACAGTTTGGACATTCCTTCAAAGTGCCCTTATAATCTTTCCCTTTGATTTTAACTTCCTTACCAAAATCACTTTCCACTCTATTATCATCAATTTCCTTAAGAATAGCCTTTGCGGCTTCTAAGTCTTTTTCCCGCACCTGAAGTTTAATACCACCTATAGCGTTTGATACAACTGGATCGGCAGACACCGTTTTTTGGTCTTTTAAGAAATAATAAAGCCCTGCATCCTTAAAACGAGGCTCATAAAGCATAGTTTCAGAGTCGTAATAAAAGGTCTTTATAGTAACTAATGGTTCGTTCATAATGCCTAATTTGTTTACTATAAATTAGTGATTTGAGTTTCATTTGGCCAGTCCAACATCTTCTAGAAAGGCTCTTCAAAGCTAGACGCTAAATATTACTAAGAGCCAAAAAAGCAATTATTAGCTAATAAAATCATATTTTAACTCCAGTCAAAGACTCAATTTGACTCTTAAAAAAAGAAATTTCATCAATTTTAAAATATCCATTTACACTTAGAAAATTCATAAAAGAAAGTTGATTCTGTTCCTTAGTATTTTCAAGACATTTAGAAAAGTACTCTTCAATCAAACTAACCATGTTTTTCTCTTTTTTAGACAATATAGAGCCCAAAACCAATAGGGAGTCAATTGTTAATACCAGTAATGGTTTAACATGTTTTTTTGTAATTGTATTACTTAACTCTAATTGCTCTTGAAACTTTTTATTCAGGTAGTAATTTATACCGTAGGAATAATCGAATACGTCATCATGCAAGACTAAAACCGGATAAAATATTTTTGACTCGGACGAGACACAACGACTCCAAGGTTCGTCTTCCTTCTGAATTTTTTCTAAAAATTTAATAAGCTGTGGAATCCCCTTTTTCCGCTTTCCTTCAGAATTCACTTTTTCAGTCATCTCTTTTTCAAATTCCTTAAAATCGTAAGCATGTTTCATTTCGCCTTTGATTAAATTATCCTTATTCTCTATTATCAAGATATTTCGCCCTTCAACCATCACATAGTCAGGTAAAGCATTTTTACTAAGTTTAAATTTCTCTACAATTTCCTCTTCAGAGTACCCTTTACTCTTTACATCATGAATTATACAATTGTTCATAGCGTGAGAAAGCAAATATTTTTCAGAAAATGCATCAGTGTAACGTGATCTACTAAATGAAGCAGATGCCTGAGACAAATTAGGCCCGTTATTCAATCTTAAAATTTCGAAATACCAGCCTTTATAAATTTTCTCAATTAAAAATAATGGGTGAAAAGCGGAATAACCATTCCCATTTCTAAAAAGAGGTTCCGCCCGCAAATTCACAAAGTCCGCCATTTCCTGATCATTATTCCCGTATAGCAAATTAGAGAGTGTTTTATCGCCAATTCTAGCTGAAATATTATTTCCATTTGCTTCTATATTCGGTTCAATATATCGAAGCCCAATTTGTAATAAACTTTGAAAAAGGGTTTGTTTATCACAGCTATATTCTTTGAGTATTAATTCATAATGAGGTTTATAAAGTTCTTCGGATTCCAAGAATTTAAATAATATTCCTGCCTTTATGATCTGAAGGTAAAGACTGTTTTTTAAGTTTTGATTTATAAAACTATTGGGCAGAGATAACAGAATTAAACGAAACGCAATTTTATCATAAAAAAAAAGATCTAAATGTTTAATAGAATTTCCAATTTCACTTTCCTTATTCGTAAGTATCTGATTTTGAAAAAGAATAGAAACAAAAAATGCTTGCTCTTTTTCAGCAATAGTACCATTGTTTAAATAGTCCGATTCTGGTATTGAAAGGGCATACTCTAATAAATGCAAAAGAGATAAATCATCTAGAAATATACACTCATCTTTTAGTAACTCTTTTGTTTTAAATATATCCTTGTAATACAAGGCATATGGATTTCTAGGACTTGAAAACAAAAGACTAAAAAAATCATCATCTATGCGTTTACTATGATAATTTATTTTAGCCATCCTCTCAACGATGAAGTTTTTAGAAGAACTCCTTAATATCTCAGACAGAGCTTCTAAATTAACTGTTACATTAACCTCTTTTTCTGAAAAAATATCTGAGTAATTAATCCTTTTTCTATAATTCATTTTTTGTGAGTTCGCAATTTCTAAAACTGAATAATTATTTAAAGGCATTAAATAGTAGTCTTAACCTACCCTAAAATCCCAATCCCAACGCCACAGGAAAGACATTTCTTTTTCGTGCAGAACTCATTATAAAGTTCAATGCTCCCTTGGCTATCAAACATGGTTTTGGTTTCTAAATCTAAGCTATTCCAAAACTTGGTGATTTTGTTTTTCTCAGCTGGTATTTTCTCTAAAAGTGCCATGGCATTTTCTATGTAAAGCTGATTATCTATTTGCTCGGCATAGGCTACTAAAACTGGCACTACCGTATTTATCACCAAATTATGAATGGACGACTTACCTATTCCCTTAAAGTCTTGAGCACTTTCCTTATTGAAATGATAATGTTTCTGCCAATAAATGGACGGCTTCGCCTCAAAAAAGCTAACCAACATCTTATAATCCAAAGCCGAAGTTATAGTGGCAAATAAACCTTTAGACTGACTCATCAAAGCGGCCAACTGGTTTAGCCGCACCGTTGGAAAATTTGCAGGTCTGGTTCTCATAAATTTCCATTGGGCAGAATTCAGGACTTTGTTCTTCAAATTATGCTTTGCCGCCAAAAAGTCGAATTCTACTTTTAATTTTGAACCATATTCATCTAAATCACTTTCTAGAAAACCAGCCATACCAAACAGCAAAGCCTCTACTTTAAAACAAGAACTACTGTACTTTCTTAATATCTTGTAGGGTAGGTTTTCCGCTAAACGCAGGAAAATTTCATTATTAAGTTTAAAGCCAAAGTTTCGCAGTAAAATTTGATAAGTAACCTCCTCCCAGTCATTCCCAAGTTTTTCAAATCGCTCCGAAACCTCCGCTCCTTTTCTTTGCATACGCTGTAGCAAGGCTTTCTCTAGCATAGAAAACTTCTTAATACCCGCTACTTCTGAAAATTGATTTTGACAAGGAATCTCATTTTGACTTTGCATCAAAGCCTCATATTTGTCTAACAGAGAAATGTCAGTCAAAGCTTTTAAAGTCAGCGTAGGAATAGGCTCACCATCTGTATTAAGTATTTCTTTATCGTTTTCCCAGACCACATGAAGTACCACATTTTCGTAGGCTGGGTCTGTATCATGTTTATGAAGATTCCAATCGGAGGCTTTCAAGTGTATTTCTACACTTCCTGCCCACTCTACATCTGCTATTTTGATACGTGCTTCTTTAAAGTCTGGTCCCGAATCGGTATTATGAAACCCTATTTTCAGAATGGTAATTTCTTCTCCTGAAGTAGTTTTTAAGATTGTTTTATTGAATTTCTGATATTGCCAGATATAGTGAAGGAAGTCTTCTTTCATTCGGTGGAGTCTTGATTATTAGCTTTATAAAAATATAATAAATTCCTTATTAAGCTATCATTAATTCTTTGCTGTGCCTCTTAACTATGTAATTTTCGTTCAACCAAACTCAGCGTATGGTATTTCGCAAACCCTATTCTTGGTTGCCCTCGCCGGGCTGGCATTCATTTCTTTTGAAAGAAACGAACCAAAGAAACCTTCGCCATGCAAACTCACACATTCAAAATTTATACTTTCTACCCTAGAAATAAATCTTTGAAATTGAAATTTTGACCGTGCTCAGACAGTGCATGGCTTTATATGGAAGTTATTTCTTAATTTACCTAAAGGTATTGCTCTAGCAAACCGGCCATTTGCACTTGAAGTTTTTCTGCTTCTTTAGCAGCAGATTGACTAAAATCTGCTCCATTAGAGGCATAAATTATCCCTCTTGACGAATTTACCAATAGGCCGCATTCTTTGTTCATTCCGTTTTTTGCTACCTCTTCTAGGCTTCCACCTTGAGCACCTACACCTGGGACTAATAAAAAGTGGTTTGGTATAATGGCTCTTATTTCTTTCAGTAAGCTGGCCTTAGTAGCACCTACCACATACATCAGTCTCTCCGAATCTGCCCATTGAGAGCTTGTTCTTAACACTTTCTCGTATAGCTTCTCATCACCTACTGAGAGTTGTTGAAAGTCTTTACTACCAGGGTTTGAAGTCAGTGCTAATAAGATGACCCATTTCCCATCAAAATCTAAAAAAGGCTTCACAGAGTCTTCTCCCATGTAAGGAGCTACGGTGATGGAGTCAAATGACATCCCAGAAGCTGATTCATCAAAAAAGGCTCTAGCATAAAGGGAAGACGTATTTCCTATATCTCCTCTTTTGGCATCTGCTATGGTAAAACAGTTTTTAGGAATATATTCTAAGGTTTTTTGTAAACTCTCCCAACCCTTTGGGCCCATGGCCTCATAAAACGCAATGTTGGGTTTATAAGAAACCGCAAATTGCTCGGTAGCGTCTATAATCTGTTTGTTGAATTCAAAAACAGGGTCTTTTTCTTTCATCAAATGTGATGGAATTTTCTTGATATCGGTGTCTAAGCCCACACACAGAAAAGATTCCTTGCCTTTAATTTCTTTAAAAAGTTCTTCTTTTGTCATTCTTCCAGTTTTTGAGTCCTCAAAGTTATGAGTAATTGGCTATTTTTGCGGCATCTTTTCAATAAAGCATCTAAATGGAATTTAAAAGGTCAGACATAGAAGGTTTAGTAGAAATTCAGCCACGTATTTTTGAGGACGCTCGAGGCTATTTCTTCGAGTCGTATCAGTACGACTTATTCAAAAAAAATGGCATTCCTGAAGTATTTGTTCAAGACAATCAGTCTTATTCCGACACAGGTGTCTTAAGAGGCTTACATTTCCAAAGAGAGCCTTTTGCCCAAGGCAAATTAGTAAGAGTAATCAGTGGCAAAGTATTAGACGTAGCGGTGGACATCAGACCTGAGTCTCCCACCTACGGTCAACATAAAACAGTGGTTTTAGACGCTAAATTGAACAATATGTTCTACGTTCCTGCTGGATTTGCTCATGGTTTTTATACCATTGAACCCGCTATTTTCTCGTACAAGTGTACTAACCTTTATGATAAAGCAAGCGAAGGTGGAATCATCTGGAATGACCCCGAATTAAACATTGACTGGGGAACGGAAAAGCCAAACGTCTCTGAAAAAGATTTAATCTTACCTCTCTTTAAGGATTTGGCTAAGAGCTAAATCCTCATTTAAAAAGAAAGGGGCCACAAATTCAAAAATAAGGCTGTCTCATTTTATAAATGAGACAGCCTCTTTTTTTATAGGTCTAGTTATATGCTAAACCAATTTTAAAGTTTGATGGGCGAGAGTTATACCCATAAACCTCCGAATAATCTACATTAAAGATATTTGACCCAGCTGCAAAAACCTTAAGGTTTGGCTTAATTGAATAGCTTACGCTCAAATCAATTAAAGAATATGCGTCTAAGTCGACCGCAACTGTTTGGAACAAATTAGAATCATAGAAACCATCTGTTCTTTTTCCTACAAATTGATAATCAAGAGCCACAGTCATTTTTTCAAAAAGACTTAAGGTAGTACCTAAATTAAGAGCATGCTTAGGTATTCTTATCAAATTATACTCTTGGTCTTCTTTATCTAAAAGGCTGTTATACCCATCTAAGAATGTATAGTTACCATGTAATGAAACTGGACCGAGTTGCTGACTAGCAGACAATTCTACACCACTAGTTTGCTGTTCATCAATATTTACATATTGACCGTAAGGTGGCGTATCAAGAGACAAAAATGTTACTTTATCCTCATTTCTTCTATTGAAATAAGCTACAGAAGCCGAACTTCCTTTTTCAGCATTATTGTATTTAAAACCCATTTCTAAGTTTCTAGAAGCTTCAGGTACCAAATCTAAATTCCCGTAAGGAGAGTATAATTGATAAAGCGTTGGGTTTTTATAACTTGTAGCCAAAACTCCAAAGACCATAATCATTTGATTGGCTCTGAAATATGGATTAAGCGAATAAGAAAAGTTTGTTCCATATTCAGAATGAGAATTTAACCTTCCACCTAGCTCTATACCTACTTTTTGATTGGCAGAAATATCAACAGCCGAGTAAACACTGAAATTATCAATCTTAGTATCATCATAAAGTAGCGGCACATCTTCAAAGGGTCCAAAGGCACTTACAGAATAATATGTTTGAGCAATGCTCTGATTTCTCAAATCTGTACCAAGAAGAATTTTAACATCTTCGCTCACAAAAAACTGAGCATATAAGTCATAGAAATTTGACTTACTTCCGAAAGTAGAATACGAATATTTTGCAAAAGCACTTTCCGCCACAAAACTAGAATCATCTTCAAAGGTTCTGTCTACTTGAGAAGTATGAGCATTAAAATGCAATTGAAACTTTTCTTTGACCCAGTCAGCTCCTACTCCTACTTGAAAGTTTTCAGAGTTAAAAACATAATCTTTCTCATCTACCAAAGCACCTGCATCTAAGTCTGCCGTGTAATCAGTCTTTCTTCCGAAAGCTCTTACTGTAACTTCGCCAAACTTCTTTGATAACTGGGCATTAAGGCTATTACGATCAAATCCGTCTTTTTCCTCATCTGGCAAACTTGAAATAGCAGACGAAAACCCATCACTCTTAACCTTATTATAACCAAAATTATAATTAAACCCGCTTATGTCTCCATTTACACCTAGACCTAAATCAAGTGTATTAAAGCTACCATAAGAAAGCTTTCCGTAAGGAGTAAATGGCTTTTTAGAACCTTTTTTACTAATAAAGTTTATTACTCCGGCTACAGCATCAGAGCCATAAAGCGTAGACTGTCCACCTTTAAGAATTTCAATACGCTCAATAAATTGAAGATTGATAAGGTTAAGGTCATAATTTCCCTCCGTAGAAGATGGGTCATAAAGAGGAACTCCATCAAGAAGTATCAATGTTTTGCCAGAACTAGCTCCTCTTAAAAATAAACTTTGGATACTGCCTAAAGGCTGTCCAGAACCCACTACATTAATACCAACCTGCTTTTGTAGCAAATCTGAAACCGACCAACCAGCGTGAGCTCTAATAACAGAATCTCCAAGAACAATCATGGACTTGCCCAATTGCGACGACTTCTGTGGCAATTTGGTGGTAGTTACGTTAACTTCTGCTAACTCAGTTTGAGCCATTACGGAGGCACTAATTAGGCATACGCATAATAATAGGCTCCTTCTAAAAAATGTAAACATTAAAAAATAATTTGTTCAGCGAATTAGCTGAAATAAAAAATTAGACTTCCGCTCATCAATAGTCATTCACCGTAACTAGTTGAAAAGAATAATTTTTGGCAGGTCTCCTGGCTTAGTGTCACTTGATTTTTCCTTCCCATCATTTTATCATGACAGTGGACAGTGGTTTCAAGTATAGACACCGAACAGTTGCGGCGACAGCTCATGCTTTAAACATGATTCCCTCTTAGGCAAATTGGATATTGAATCCAAAAGCACCAAAAACTGCCGCAAAACTACTCTATTTAATATCAAAGTTCTCAATAAATTCTAAATGTTTTTGAATAGCAAAATGGCTTCTATATCTTGTCTCAATTATTTCAATAAACGTTAATACAAAGCGATGCTAGAAGAACTAAATTTAGACAAAACGGCAGAAAAGAATATAAAGAAGTGGCTCAAGGGAAAGTATGATGACGAAACCAAGGCTACTATCAACAAATGGATAGAAGAGAAAAACATTAGTCAACTGACCGATTCGTTTTATAAAAATTTAGAATTCGGCACCGGCGGTATGCGTGGAGAAATAGGTGTAGGTTCTAACAGAATGAACAAATACACAGTTGGTGCAGCTACACAAGGCTTAGCTAATTACATAAATAAATGCTACCCAGAAGGTGAAGACCTAAAAGCAGCTATTGCTTACGACAGCAGAAACTTCTCTCCTGAGTTTGCTCAAATTGCCGCAGACATTTTCTCTGCAAATGGAATCACAGCCTATGTTTTCCCAGAACTTAGACCTACGCCACAGCTATCTTTTACAGTAAGAGAATTGGGTTGTCAGGCAGGTTTGGTAATTACCGCATCTCATAATCCTAGAGAATATAATGGTTATAAGGTTTACTGGAATGATGGCTCTCAGGTAGTAGCTCCGCATGACAAAAACATTGTAGATGAAGTTAACGCTATCACTACTATTAGTAAAATTAAGTTTAGAGGTATAAAAAAACGACTTAAAACTATAAGACCTGCTTTAGATAAAAAGTATTTAAAAGCAGTTAAGAGTATAAGTGTATCTCCAAGAATAAATAGAAAGCAGTCTGATTTAAAGATAGTATTCTCCTCTATTCATGGAACGGGAATTACTATGGTACCTGATGCTTTAAAGCAATTGGGTTTTGAAAATGTACATATCGTAGAAGAGCAAGCTAAGCCTGACGGCAATTTCCCTACGGTGGTTTATCCTAACCCTGAAGAGCAAGAAGCTATGAGTCTTTCTTTGAAATTAGCGAAAGAAATAGATGCAGACCTAGTAATGGCAACAGACCCAGATGCCGACAGAGTGGGAATGGCCGTAAAAGACCCTTCAGGCGAATGGCAACTACTTAACGGTAATCAGGCCGCCAGCCTTATTGTCTTCTATTTATTGAAGGCTTGGAAAAAAGCTAAGAAACTGACTGGTAAAGAATATGTGGCAAAAACTATTGTTACCACAGAGCTAATTGATGCCATGGCAGCGAAAGCTGGTGTAAAATGCTATAACACACTCACCGGTTTCAAATATATAGCACAGGTTATTAGAGAAACCGAAGGTAAAGAAACATTTATAGGTGGCGGTGAAGAGAGTTACGGCTACCTTATTGGAGATAAAGTAAGAGACAAAGATGCTGTGGCTGCATGTGCTATTATAGCCGAGTTAACTGCCTACGCTAAGCATAATGGCATTAGCCTGTTTGACTTCCTTGCAGATATGTATAAAGAGTATGGTTTCTTCTATGAAGGGCTTATCTCTGTTACTAAAAAAGGTAAATCTGGTGCTGAAGAGATACAGCAAATGATGGCAGACTTTAGAGCAAACCCTCCTAAGGAATTGGCGGGAAGTACTGTGATCAGAATGGACGATTACAAGTCTTTAACTCGAACTAATCTAGAGTCTGGTGTAGCTGAGGATATCCCGACTGGTTTAGGTATTGAAAGCTCTAATGTCCTTCAGTTTTTTACCAAAGATGGTACTAAGTTTACCTGTAGACCATCTGGAACTGAGCCAAAAATCAAATTCTACGTTGGAGTAAAAGGCGAATTGAAAGACAAAACTCTTTTTAAAGAGACTTTAGAGTCACTTAAAAACAAAGTAAGCTCTATCAAAGATGAACTTGCTTTAAGTTAATATGAAATACAGACTCTCTAATTTGATATTTTTTTTCTTTGGCTTATTGACCTTTTCAATGGCTCAAGAGAATACACAAATTAGGGGGTCTGGTGTTTTTATAGAAAAAGTAGAAATCTCTGGTCGTGAAATACCCATGGATTCTATTTTTCAAACCGACTATTATCACAATAACTTAAAAGTATTTGTTGGTAATAAATTCACTTTCCCAAATACCTGTCGTTACAGGCTTTTCAATCCCGATGTGGCTAGCTCTAAATACTCTATTTGGAACGCCGTAAACTCTCCCGAAATCAATATTTATAACCTTCCAGCTGGAACCTATGAGTTTCAATTCATGGATGTGGAAAGTAAAACCAAAGTAACGAAAACAGCCTTCACACTAATCATTAATAGGCCTTGGTACCGTACCTGGTGGTTTTGGGCTTTAGGTTTTGTCTGCCTTTTCACCTTATTATACGGAAGAGAAAAATTCTTAAAGAGCCAAGAGGAAGAAGAAAAAGAGCAACAAAAGAAAATTGTTGACCTGGAATTGAGAACACTTCAATTACAGATGAACCCGCATTTCATCTTTAACGCTTTGAACTCTATCCAAAGCTATGTGATGTCTCAGGACACATTCAAAGCCAATGACTACCTAACAAAATTTGCTCATTTAATACGGATGTTTCTTGACTCATCTAGAAACAAGTATATCTCTATTGATGAAGAAATAACGCTTCTCCAACTCTATGTAGAAATGGAGAACTTACGGTTTGAAAATAAATTTGATTATCAAATTAACATTGACCCAAACGTGGACAAGATGATAGAGATACCTACTATGGTACTTCAACCTTTTATCGAGAACTCCATCAATCATGGTTTACGTTATAAAAAAAACAAAGGCTTTTTAGAAATCAGCTTTACTGACGATGCCAATTTTATTACCTGTACTGTAAAAGATGACGGAGTTGGTAGGATTAAGTCAAAAGGAATTCAGGTTAAATCCATTAAAGGCTACAAATCACAAGGATTAAAAATCACCGAAGAAAGATTGAAAACCTATAACAAGTTAAATAATAGTAATATTCAATTTTCGATAAACAACGTTCTTTTAGAGAATGAGTCAGAGGATGTTGGTACTGTGGTGATAATAAAATTCCCAAAAAACATGGAATAATGAACACTTGCGTACTTATTGACGACGAAATAAGAAGTATTGATACTATAAAAACTATCATAGAAAACTTCTTAGATGACGATTTAAAAATACTTGGAACAGCTAATTCTGCTCAAGAAGGCTTTAATCTCATAATTAAGACTAAACCTCAAATAGTTTTTTTAGACATTGAAATGCCTCATCAATCGGGTTTTGATATGCTTGAGCAGTTTAACAAAATTGATTTTGAAGTAATCTTCACCACAGGCTTTGACCAATACGCCATTACTGCCATAAAGTTTAGTGCCTTAGACTACCTTTTAAAGCCAATCAATATAAGCGAACTACAGCAAGCTGTTAAGAAAGCTATTGAACGATTAAGCTCAAAATCAAGTGACCATCAAATTCAAAACTTACTTAAAAACATAAAGTCGCCAAAAGACTCTACCAATAAGATACCCCTACCGGTTATGAATGGCCTTGAAATGGTACAAGTGGGTCAAATAGTCCACTGCGAAGCTTCTCAAGATTATACCATTGTAACTCTTCTTAATGGCAAAACCATTTTAGTTTCAAGAAGCATCAAATATTTTGAAGAACTTCTTAACGATTATAACTTCTTTAGAACCCACCACTCTTATCTGGTAAATAAGGAATATATCAAAAAGTATGTAAAAGGAGAAGGTGGCTACGTAGTTACCGAATCAGGAACCGAAATACCTGTTTCTCGCAGAAAAAAACCAGACTTTTTAAGTTGGCTAAACTCTTAAAATAATTACCTTATTCTCCACTTATATCAAAAAAAGAAAATTAAACCCTCCACTTATATTTAATTTACTACCAGTTATAGAGTCTAACTTGTTTAGCTGCGAAATCTTCGGGAACGTTGCCGTTAGTTATTCTTCTCCACCAAGAAGGAACACGCACTTCAACAACAGAACAGGAAAAAGCTGCTATTATGAGCAAATTATTACAAATAAAGAATTATCACCCAGAACAAATTGATTCGCAAAGAATGTTCACACTAGAGGGGGCTACATTATCTTCTTTAGGAGATATGGAGTTAAGAGTGGCTGGAAACAAAAAAATCATCAACTTAAATGATGTAATTTATTTGCAGAGTGCAAAAAATTATACCGTTTTTAAACTTAAAAACGGAAAGAATGTCATCAGTAGTAAAACACTAAGAATTTTCGAAGAAGAACTCGAGGATGTTGTAAACTTTGTAAGGCCTCATAGATCATTCATGGTAAACTTTGACCATGTGAAGGATCTTCGCTTTAACTGCCGTGGTGGTGAAATTTATCTTAAAGATGAGGTAATTGAAATATCAAGAAGAAAAGCGGCAGACTTTAGAAAGAGCTATCGAAAATTCTTAACCGCTAATGGACAAAATGTAGGCTCTACAATTAGGATGAAAACAAGAATGAAAACAGCATAAAGCTGAACAGAAATAAGATAATAATTTTTACTTTTTGGGTTACGAATAATAAAGTACTGTATCATTCAGTACTTTATTTTTTTGCCCAAAATCTTATTAAACGGTGTTACGCACTAAAAAACAGGTATTAACAAGGAAAACACTCAATACATATACGTAAAAGTCAAACTCAAAATTTACCAAGAAGATTGCGATTGCCATTTGAATCGATTAATTTCGTTGGAAAATACAAGAATATAACTATCCGATTATATAAGATTTTTTTCCTGACAAATTTAGCGAACAAATAGGCCCGACAACTTGTCGGGTTTTATTTTGTTTTTTCAAGTTTTCGTAGGACAATATCACCATGGCTTAACATCCTGTTTTCTATTAAATTAGTTTAATCTAATTTTGAACCTCACAGAGAAAAATATGTCAGAAGTAAACATCATAAAATATAACGCAGGTAATGTCATGTCCGTCATGTATGCACTTGACCGAATTGGCGTTTCCTATAAATTAACAGACGACCCTGAAGAGCTATCTTCTGCCGAAAAAATCATATTCCCTGGTGTGGGAGAAGCCTCCACTGCCATGAGGAGTTTAAGAGAAAATGGGCTGGATAAACTCATCCCAACACTCAAACAACCTTTTTTGGCTACCTGCATAGGCATGCAATTGCTGTGCAATCATTCTGAAGAAGGCGATGCTGATTGTTTAGGAGTTTTTGATGTAGATATTATAAAGTTCCCTAAAAAGGAGCATCATAAAATCCCTCAAACTGGTTGGAATAATATTTACGATTATAAATCAGACTTACTTAAAGGTATTGATGAAAATCAGTATGTCTACTATAATCACTCTTTCTATGCCCCTATATGTAAAGATACTGTAGCAAAAACCGACTATATAGTACCTTATTCAGCCATTTTGCAAAAAGACAATTTTTATGCTTGTCAGTTTCACTCTGAAATCAGTGGCGACGTAGGCGAGCAAATTTTCCGTAATTTTTTAAAAAAGTAAGATTAGAATGTTTCAAATTATTCCTGCCATTGATGTAATAGACGGTAAATGCGTTAGATTAACTAAAGGAGATTACGGCACAAAAAAAATATACAACGAAAGACCAGAAGAAGTAGCTAAGGAGTTTGAAGATAGTGGTATTACACGCCTGCATTTGGTTGATTTAGATGGAGCAAAAGCAAAGAAAGTTGTCAATTATAAAGTTCTTGAAAGAATTGCAACACAAACTGGGCTTACCATTGATTTTGGTGGAGGAGTTCAATCTGACGAAGACTTAAGAAAGGTTTTTGACTTTGGTGCCAAACAAGTTACCGGTGGAAGTATAGCTGTCAAAAATGCAGAAAAATTCATGTCATGGCTGAGTGATTTTGGAGGTGATAAAATTATTCTTGGTGCTGATGCTAAAAATGAAAAAATAGCAATAAGCGGCTGGGAAGAAGATTCAAAAGAAGATATCTACCAGTTTGTTGAAAAGTACGTGGCGGAAGGTGTCAAATATATTATTAGCACCGATGTGGATAAAGATGGCCTTTTAGAAGGTCCTTCTTATCAATTATATGCCAAACTAAAGAAGCAATTTCCTGAAATAAACATTATTGCTAGCGGTGGTGTTTCTGAAATGAGTGATATTGAAAAACTAGCAACTCAAAACCTACACGGTGTAATAGTGGGCAAAGCTATTTATGAGAACAAGATATCATTGGCACAGATAAAAGCTTTTATTCTCCGTAATCATGGAAAAGTTTGAGATAAGACTTGATGACTTGTTATTAAGCTCTGATAAGAGCCTTTTAAATATTGATTTAATACATTCATTTCTAAGTCAAAGTTATTGGTCCGAAGGAATTCCAAAAGAAACCGTGGTCAAAGGAATTGAGAACTCATTAAGTTTAGGCTTATACAGAAATGAGCAGCAAATAGGTTTCTGCAGATTAATCACAGACCATGCATCCTTCGCATACCTAGCTGACGTATTTATTACTGAAGACCAAAGAGGGCATGGTTATGCCGAATGGATGATTAGCAATCTCAAAGAAATTCCAACGTTGAAAGGTTTAAGAAGATGGCTGTTAGCAACAAGAGATGCCCATAATCTTTACAACAAAACGGGATGGGAAAAATTAGAAAACCCGAACTTATTCATGGAAATAGTGAATAAGGAGGTTTACAAAAAATAAAACTAGCATATGCTGACCAAAAGAATTATTCCCTGCCTAGACATAAAAGAAGGTAGAACTGTAAAAGGAACAAATTTCGTAAACTTAAGAGACGCAGGTGATGCCGTAGAATTAGCAGATTTGTATGCTAAAAGCGGAGCTGATGAACTAGTCTTCCTTGATATTACGGCAACAGTGGATGGTAGAAAGACCTTGCTAGAATTAGTTAATAAAGTGGCTCACACCATAAATATACCTTTTACTGTTGGTGGAGGAATTAGCTCTGTGGCAGACGTTTCTGCTTTATTAAACGCAGGTGCAGATAAAATTTCTATAAACTCTTCTGCCGTCAAAAATCCTGAGTTGATAACTGAACTTGCTCAAGAGTTTGGTAGCCAATGCATTGTAGTGGCTATTGACACTAGGCATGTAGAAGGTAAAAAGCATGTAGTTCATACCCGAGGTGGCAGAACACCTACAGATAAAGAAACCATTTCTTGGGCAAAAGAAGTGGAAGAAAGAGGAGCTGGAGAAATACTTTTAACCTCTATGGATGCAGATGGCACCAAAGATGGTTTTGCTTTAGAACTGACATCTACCATCTCAAGAAACGCGGGCATTCCTATTATTGCTTCTGGCGGAGCTGGGAACATGGAACACTTTTTTGATGTTTTTACCACAGGCTATGCCGATGCCGGATTGGCCGCTTCAATATTCCATTTTAAAGAGATTGGAATTCCTGATTTAAAGACATTTTTAAAAGACAAAGGTGTATCAATGAGGTTATAATATGACAAAATAGCCGATACCCTTGACTTGGCATTAAGCTTGTCGTTTTAGACTTATAATAAGAGATTTGATATATCAAGTGGGTTTTGTACATTCAACATGACAGACTGGCATACCACGATAAGACTATACTATTTAGATGAATAAAGATTTTGAACTACTGGAAAAATTTGCAAATCCCAGTACAAATTTGGAAAACGTGGAAATGATTGAAATAGCCTCACCTGATGAGGTTATGGAAAATGATGAAAACCTTCCAGAGAGCTTACCGCTTTTGCCTTTAAGAAATACCGTACTTTTTCCAGGAATAGTAATTCCTGTTACAGTAACGCGTACCAAAGCTATTAGGCTAGTAAAAAAGGCATATCGTGGCGATAGAACTTTAGGTATTATTTCTCAGGTAAAACAAACCAAAGATGAACCTAAAGAAGACGACTTATATAAAATAGGAACGGTAGGTAATATTTTGAAAATGATAGTGCTTCCTGATGGGAACGTAACTATTATAGTACAAGGGAGAAGAAGGTTTAAGATTACTAACATCTTAAAGACAAATCCGTATTTAACAGCTGCTGTAGAATACATTACCGACTCATTTCCTAATGCAAAGAAAAAGGAAACAAAAGCTTTAATATCGACGCTAAAAGACACCGCGGCCAATATATTAAACCTAAACCCTGAAATACCGAGAGATGCCCAGTTGGCAATCAATAACATTGAGTCTCCTATATTTTTGACGCATTTCCTTTCTTCAAACCTTAATATTGGCATAGCTGAGAAACAGTTACTTCTAGAAACTTATGATGGCGGAGAGCAAGCCCATAAGCTTCTGGAGCACATGCTGAAAGAGGTTGAAGTTTTAGAGATAAAGAAAGATATTCAGTCAAAAGCTAGTTCGGATATTGACCAGCAGCAGCGTGAATACTATTTGCGTCAGCAAATAAAAGTACTTCAAGAGGAATTAGGCTCAGAGTCTCCTGACCAAGAAATAGAGAAACTACGTATGAAGGGTGCCAAGAAAAAGTGGCCGTCAGACGTAAATGAGCATTTTAATAAAGAACTCAATAAGATTCAACGCTTAAACTCTATGGCTCCAGAATATGGTGTGGCTGTGAGTTATGCAGAATTACTTTCAGACCTGCCTTGGAATGATTCAAGTGATGATAGCTTCAATTTAAAAAGGGCTAAAAAAATTCTTGATGACGACCATTACGGTTTAACAAAAGTTAAAGAGCGTATTATAGAATACTTAGCTGTATTAAAGCTAAGGAAAGACATGAAGGCTCCTATTCTTTGTTTTTACGGCCCTCCAGGTGTTGGTAAAACATCTTTAGGAAAATCTATTGCGAAAGCTTTAGGAAGAGAATACGTAAGGATGGCCTTAGGTGGCGTACATGACGAATCTGAAATTAGAGGTCATAGAAAAACCTATATTGGGGCTATGCCTGGAAAAATTATTCAAAACCTTAACAAGGCGAAGAAATCAAATCCGGTATTTGTTTTAGATGAAATTGACAAAATATCTAGAGACCAAAGAGGTGACCCTTCCAGTGCATTATTAGAGGTTTTGGATCCTGAACAAAACAGTGCTTTTAAAGATAATTACCTTGAGGTTGATTACGACCTTTCTAAGGTTCTTTTCATAGCTACTGCTAACTCACTAGACAGTATTCAGTCTGCTCTTAGAGACAGAATGGAGATTATTGAGCTTACAGGATACACTGTAGCTGAAAAAGTAGAGATAGCTAAAAGACATTTACTTCCAAAGCAGCTTAAGGAGCACGGAATGAGTGCTAAAGACTTAAAACTTAGTAAAGACGCTTTGACCAAATTGGTAGAAGGCTACACTAGAGAGTCTGGAGTAAGAGCTTTGGAACAAAAAGTGGGAACTGTTGTAAGGAAAATAGCCAAATCAATAGCTATGGAGGAGGAGTACAACTCCTCTCTAAAGGCGGAAGATATTGAAAGACTACTAGGACAGCCAATTTTTGACAAAGACCTTTATGAGGGCAATGAAATGGCTGGTGTAGTGACTGGCTTAGCTTGGACCCCAGTGGGTGGAGACATTCTCTTCATAGAATCTAATTTGAGCCGTGGCAAGGGCGTATTGACCCTCTCTGGTCAGTTAGGTGATGTAATGAAGGAATCTGCCATGACAGCATTATCTTACCTTAAATCTAACTCTGAGAGTCTTAATATTGATTATAGAACCTTCCAGAATTACGACCTTCATATTCACGTACCTCAAGGTGCTGTACCAAAAGATGGTCCTTCGGCTGGTATCACCATGCTAACATCCATGGCTTCAATTTTTACGCAACGTAAAATAAAGAACAACTTGGCTATGACTGGTGAGATTACCTTGAGAGGTAAAGTTTTACCGGTAGGTGGTATTAAAGAGAAAATACTGGCTGCTAAAAGAGCCAATATTAAGGAAATTATCCTTTGTTATAAAAACCAGAAGGATGTGGAAGAAATAGGTGAAGAGTACACTAAAGGTTTGAAATTTCATTACGTAGACTTGGTTCCAGAGGTGCTCGAAGTAGCTCTACTTAAAACCAAGGTAGAAAATCCAATTACTTTTGTATTTCCTAAACCTCAACAGAATAACGCATAACAAAAAAAGACTTCCAAATGGAAGTCTTTTTTTTGCCTATTTTTTAGATTAGCTTACTCTTGATAAGCTATTAAGTCTTTAAGGATTTTCTGAGCTTCCATCAAATAGACGTCTTCTTCTCTATCATCTCCTTCTTTAGTTTTTCTTAACTTCTTAATAGTAGAAATAACTTCTTCGTTATCGTTTTTCTCTTTTAACCTTATCTCATAGTTGAGAGAATATTCTTTTACCTCGCGTTGTTTCTTGTAGATTTCAATGTCTTTCAAAAGCACTTTCATTTGCTCGTCAGTGGTCAATCGCTCATTATACTTATCCATAATGTTAGCTAACACCTCATTAGTAATTACATTCTGCTTTGTAAAGTTTGAGCTAGAAATTTGGTCATAAGGCAATGCACTCTCCATGCTACTTTCACCACTTTCTTCAGAATCCCAAGGCGTAGGTAAAGCTATATCTGGAACCACACCTTTGTTTTGGGTGCTGTTTCCTGTAATTCTATAAAACTTCTCGGTAGTAAGCTTTAACTGACCATACCTCTCCTCCTCTTCCATGCCTTTAGAGGCTGCTCCCTTTCTAGAAGCCACTCTTGGCGAAAGTAAAAACTGATCAAGATTAACCAACTGCTGTACTGTCCCTTTCCCAAATGACTGCTCACCTACTATTAAACCTCTGTTATAGTCTTGAATAGCTCCAGCAAAAATTTCTGATGCGGAAGCCGAATGTCTGTTTTGCAAAACTAAAAGAGGACCTGCATAAGACACAGAAGTATCATTATCTTCTTCCACATCTATTCTACCCTTACCTGTTCTACGCTGCACCACCGGGCCATTCGGAATAAAAAGACCTGTTAAATTGATAGCTTCAGTAAGAGAACCTCCGCCATTATTTCTTAAATCAATAATGACTCCGTCCAAACCTTTGGTATTGAAATCTTTCAAAAACACATCTACATCTCTGGTAGTACTTTGAAAATCGACTCCTTTTCTAGCTCCATCAAAATCTCTATAAAACATTGGGATATCGATAAGTCCAATTTTATAAACTTTATCACCTTCTTTCATTTCTAGAATTTCTGCCGACGCTACTGCCTCTTCCAGTTTAATTTTATCACGAACAATTCTTACCTCTCTTGGCTCAGAATTTATTGGAGCCTCTTTTGCTTTTAGAAGAAGCCTAACTACGGTTCCTTTTTTCCCTCTAATAAGATTCACAGCATCATCAGTAAGCCATCCCACAATGTCTTGAAAGTCGCCGTCATCCCCTTGTGCCACTGCCAGTATATAATCTTCCTTATTAGCAAGTTGTGTTTTAAACAATGGCCCACCAGGAATGATATCCATTATCATCACATGGTCATCGTTATTTTGAAGCCTTGCTCCTATTCCCTCTAAAGACTGACTCATATCAATATTAAACTGTGCCGCCGTACTAGGAATCATATAACTCGTATGAGGGTCTATAGCCCTTGTAAAAGCGTTCATATAAGTCTGGAAGATATCTTCCGAATGCCATTTTGCCACTCTAGACTCATACCTATCAAAACGTCTTTTCAATGTACTAACTATAGCACTATCAGAGCTTCCGCTTAATTTTAGACTTAAAGCTTGACTTGTGATAATCTTATCCCATTCTCTATCTAACTCCTCTTCAGTATAAGCCCAATCTTTTTCTTCATCATCCACGCTATACATTTCATTTGAAGTGAAATCTAAAGGTTGGTCAAGAAAGTTCATGACGTAGTCAAAACGCTTTTTGTAAACTTTCCTATACTTATTAAAAATTTCAAAAGGAATATCTAGGTCTCCTGACAACAAAGCGTCGTCAATCAAGTACCTATATTTTTCAAACTCATCAACATCAGATTTGGTAAAATATGAATGACCACCATCAATGCTCTCAATCATATTATTGAACACTTTAGTTGAGAGTTCATCATCTACCCTAAATTTTTGATAATGGTAATTATTCAAAAATTGAGTAACAAACTGCTCCACTCTGTGCTGTGTTTCAGAAGGTTTTAAGTCGTCGTAACTGTACTTCCCAGAGTTATTTTGGGCAAAGCCAAAACCGCTGAAGAACATAACTGTACAAACTATAAGTATTCTTTTCATATTATTATTTATCTGGTTGAATAAGAAGCATGGACTTTCTTATTTATAGTATTTCTATCAATTCTACTTCAAAAATAAGGGCTGAATTTGGCCCTATTTTTCCTTGTCCTCTAGGCCCGTAAGCCAAATCAGCAGGAATGTAAAACTTCCATTTTGAGCCAACTGGCATCAATTGAAGACCTTCAACCCATCCTTTGATTACTTGAGTTACACCAAAAGTGCTTGGTGAACCTCGCTCTACGGAACTATCAAAGACTGTACCGTCAATAAGCGTTCCATGATAATGCACTTTCACTTTTTGTGTACTTAAAGGTTTTTCTCCCGTACCTGCTGTTAAAATTTCATATTGTAAACCACTGCCTGTAGTCATTACGCCTTCGCGGGTTTTATTTTTTTCTAGAAAAGCATTACCAGCAGCTAGGTTTGCATTCCCAACCTTTGCAGCAGCTTTTTGAAAGTAATTCTGAATAAACATGCCAGAATTAGCCGACGAAATCAATAATGCTTGGTCTCCTAAAATATCTCTAATTGCTTTTATCAATACCTCTGTATTAGGCTGAAGGTTTTGAGCTTTTAAGCTCTCCCCTACATTTACTCCTATCGCATAGCTCAAAGAATCTAATTCTGTATTTAAAATTCCTTGGCCTTTAGAAATGGTTATATTAAAAAGAAGTATGGCTGTTATAATAAATGAAAGACGTTTACTCATTTTACTTTTAACTTGGTTTATTTTATTTTTTTGAATCTATGCGATTCCCTTCTAATTAACACAATAATTACCTAAAAAATTACGCTCTACTAAAAATACTTTTACCTCCCATTTTACGTAGTTGGTATAGTTTTTGAAAATTACTTACTAATCAATCACATATTTATGCTAAAGTTAATTCTAAGTTTTCCGGTACAGGTTATACAATTTGTAAGTAATACCATTAACCGAATCATATCTCAAAGTAAAAATCCTCTTCAATCAAACGTTCTTAATTATAAGAGTTTAATTAACGCAGGAATAGTTGCATGTCTTATATATGGCCTATACCTCTTTCTGGAGCCATTTGGCATCAATAACTATTCTAACCAAAACAAAACTATCCTGATAGCCTTATCAGCTGTTTCTGGATTTATTGGCTTAATTATCTCCGATTTCGTACTCCCAAGTCTGTTTAAGAGCTATTTTGAAAATTCTAGTTGGACTGTAATGAAAGAAATTTCTCTTTATGCCATGCGTTCTTTCTTTTTAGGGCTTATGGTTATGGTCTTTGGAAACCAAACAGGTTTAACAAATTTTAACTTACCTATCTTCCTTTTACAGTTCACAGCAGGAGCTACTTTCATTGGAATTTTCTTAGCTTTTATCAAAGAAGGGATTTTAAGAAAGAGATTTGAAGATAAAGCAGAAACAGCAAATCAGAGAATACAGAATTATTCTGCAGCTGTGTCAAACAGTAATCCATTTCCTGTTTTAGTTTTTTCAGGCTCAAATGATAAAGTTAGTATCGTGCCAAATCAGCTAATTTCTGTTAATATTGATAAATACAAATCTGAATTTGTTTATCAAAACATTTTAGGAACAGTAAATAAGAGCCTTGATATTTCGGCTGCAGATGTTATTAAGGAAGTAAATGAGTATGGTCAATTCATTGAACTTAGCAAAAATCATTTTGTCAATGCTCAAGCATTATACAAAGCAGAAGGGAATGCTGCTGGTTACTTGGTTCATGTGGCCAAGTGTACAAATCCAATAGGCGTTTCAAGAAAATTTCATGGTGCTCTTGAGAATTTATAGCACCTCTCTTCTATTTAAAACAACAAAAAAAGACGGCTTTAAGCCGTCTTTTTTTGTTAAAATACTTTCATCCATTTATCCTGTTCTTTCATCACTAGCTTTATCACATCTCTCACTACTCCAGCACCACCATTTACTGGTGAAACATAATCTGCAACTTCTATCACCTCTGGTTCCGCATCTGCTGGGCAAGCCTTTAAAACCTTGCTATTTTTCATAAGAAGCAAGTCCGGAATATCGTCTCCTATGTAAACCACTTCATCTGCAGAGATATTCCATTCCTTTAAAAGACTCTCAAAAACAGCAGGCTTTCCGTCTGTGCTCACTGATAAATGAATCTCATGGATACCCAGTCCGCCCAGTCTAGTTCGAATACTTTCTTGCTTACCTCCTGAGATAACAGCCGTTTTATAGCCAGCTTTTATGGCCATTTGAACGGCGTAGCCGTCTCTCACATTAAAAACTCTGTCTACGCTGGAGTCTGTCACTATTAATCGGGCATCAGTAAAAACACCGTCTACATCAAAAACAAAGGTTTTAATCTTCGAAAGCTTACTTCTTAATTTTATATCCATAAGTACAAATATGGGATTTTAATTGCTGAATATTAAACATCATTTTCATTAGTAACTAGACAAAAAAAGACCGCTCCCAAATGGAAACGGTCTTAGTCTTATCAAAATGTATTTGATTAATCCTCTAAAGCAGGAATTCTCAACATTTGACCCGGATAAATTTTATCTGGGTCAGAAAGCATTGGCTTATTAGCTTCAAAAATTACTGGATACTTCATAGCGTTACCATAAAATGTTTTAGCAATTTTACCTAAAGTATCACCGCTAACTACTGTATGAAACTTAGCTTCTTCTTTAGGAACCTCTACTTCCAAAAGATTATTAACCGAAGCAACACCTTCAACGTTTCCAACCGCAATAGCGATTTTCTCTGCATCCACCTGCTCAGCTACAGTACCTTCGATAGTTACTATATCTTCTGCTACTTTTATACTTAATTTTTTGAATGGTAGGGCTAATCCCTGAACGTGGGCCAATAAAGCTGCTGCTTTTACTTCTGGCTCTTTTTCTGCAGAAGGAAAAATCTTTTCACCAACACCCTTAAAAAATGACATTAATCCCATAGTATTTCTTTTTTGTTTTATTGTTTGAACTATTACAAATATAAACTTTTAGACTAGAAAAAAAAGTTTGGTCACTATAATCTCAAATGAAATATCGAAGTTTAACAAAGCGTTATAAATTTTACAATATTAAATAATATGAAAAATCTAAGTTTATCTCTTTTGCTCCTTTTTTGCACCACTCTTTCTTATGCCCAATCTGACGAGGCAGGAATCCTTTCGGCGGTGAATGACTACCTAGAAGGTGGAACCAACGGTGATGTAAACCAATTTAAGAATGCATTTGTACCAGATGCCATTCAGCGTTCTATAGGTAGAAACGGAACAGTCATTGGAATGTCAGTAGAAAGTTTAGCCTCCAAAATAACCCCTGGTAAAACAATGTCTAGGGAAACTAGCGTCTTATCATGGAGCTATGCAGGAATAGCCGCAACAGCTATCACAGAAACTGTTTATCCATCTTCTAAAATCATTGACCTTTTAAATCTTTTAAAGATTAATGGCGAATGGAAAATAGTTAGCCGTGTTTATTCTAGAATTGAGTCTGACGAAACATTAAGCTCTTCAAGCCAAGGAGGAAGTGTTAGTGTTCCTGCCGCTCCAAAAACAAAAACAGCCCCTAAAAAGAAAGTAGAGGCTGTAGTGGATGACGGTTGGTAAGATAAAATTACTTAAGAATATTTAGAAGGTATTGACCATAACCTGATTTTACCAGAGGTTTGGCTATATCTTCTAATTGTTTCTTTGAGATAAAGCCCATTCTATAGGCTACTTCTTCAATACTACCAATTTTAACCCCTTGACGCTCTTCTATAACCTGAACAAACTGTCCAGCTTGCATTAAAGAGTTAAAAGTACCTGTATCTAACCATGCAGTTCCCCTATTCATTACGCCTACATTCAGCTTACCTTTTTCTAAATAAACCCTATTGACATCCGTAATTTCTAGCTCGCCACGCGGTGAAGGTTCTATATTCTTAGCCACTTCTACTACGCTATTATCATAAAAGTATAAACCAGGTACGGCATAATTACTCTTAGGTTCGTCGGGTTTTTCTTCTATTGATACGGCTTTAAAATCATCATCAAATTCAACTACACCGTACCTTTCTGGGTCGTTTACCTTATAGGCGAAAACTGTTCCTCCGTCAGGTTCTGCACAAGATTGTAAGAGCTTGCTTAAACCTGAACCATAGAAAATATTATCACCAAGAATAAGTGCTACACTGTCAGAACCTATAAAATCTTCTCCAATAATAAATGCCTGAGCTAGACCATCTGGGCTTGGTTGTTCTGCATAAGAGATTTCACAGCCAATCTGAGATCCATCTCCTAATAACTTTTCAAAATGAGGTAAATCATGTGGCGTAGAGATAATCAGAATCTCCTTAATACCCGATAACATTAAAATAGATAGCGGATAGTAAATCATTGGTTTATCATAAACCGGCATTAACTGTTTACTAACTGCCAAAGTCAACGGGTGTAAGCGAGTTCCAGACCCTCCTGCTAATATTATTCCCTTCATTATTTCAATTATTTTTTTATTGACGAATCAATTATACATTTTATCGTAATACTTCTGATAGTCGCCAGAAGTTATATTAGAAATCCAATCCCAATTATTTAAATACCAGTCTACCGTTTTATCAAGACCTTCTTCAAAAGTAACAGAAGGCTCCCAATCTAAGGTTTCCATTAGCTTAGTAGCATCAATAGCATATCTCAAATCGTGACCAGCTCTGTCAGTCACAAAAGTGATTAACTCTCTGGAAGTGCCCATTTCTTGACCTAACTTCTTATCCATGGTGTCACACAAAAGATGAACCAAATCTAGGTTAGTCCACTCGTTATTTCCACCAATGTTAAAGGTCTCCCCTATTTTACCACTATGGAAAATCATATCAATAGCTCTAGCGTGATCTAACACATAAAGCCAGTCTCTCACATTCTCTCCTTTTCCGTAAACAGGTAAAGGCTTCTTATTTTTGATGTTATTAATCACCAAAGGAATCAGTTTCTCAGGAAAATGATTTGGCCCATAATTATTAGAACAGTTTGAAATAACTATTGGTAAACCGTAAGTGCTATTATAAGCTCTTACAAAATGGTCTGAACTGGCTTTTGACGAAGAGTAGGGAGACCTTGGATCGTAACTTGTATCTTCATAAAAATATGTTCCTGGCTCATGGAGTTCTCCGTAAACCTCGTCGGTAGAGACATGGTAAAATAGCTTATTATCAAAATTACCTGCCCAGCTTTTCTTTGCCGCATTTAGGAGATTAACTGTTCCAATAACGTTAGTCATTACAAAAGCCATTGGGTCTGTAATTGACCTATCTACGTGCGATTCTGCAGCTAAATGAATCACTCCATCAAAATTGTATTTTGAAAAGAGTGCTTCCATTTCTTCCGCATTTACAATATCTCCTTTTTCGAAAATATAATTAGGAGCATCCTTAAGGTCTGTCAGGTTTTCTAAATTACCTGCATAAGTCAATTTATCTAAATTGACAATGGTGTAGTCTGGATATTTGTTAACGAAAAGTCTTACTACATGGCTACCAATAAAACCGGCACCGCCTGTTATTAAAATACTTTTGCTCATTTTTGTTTTGCTAGTTTGCACTCCCACCTCCATGCATCTCTTAATGCATCTTCTAGTGTTTTTTCAGTTTTCCAATTTAATACTTTATTGGCTTTAGTTACATCGCCATAAATCTTAACGGTATCCCCGTCTCTTCTATTCCCTATACTATAGTTTAGTTTTAAGTCATTTACCTTTTCAAAAGTTTTGACTAATTCCAAAACAGAGTTTCCTTGACCTGAACCTACATTAAAAACATCGTAAAAGTTATCAGGAGCACTATTAAGATACTCAAATGCAGTAACGTGGGCTTTGGCTAAATCTACTACGTGAATAAAATCTCTAATATTAGTTCCGTCAGCTGTGTCATAATCGTCACCAAAAATGGTTAGACTTTCTCTCAGGCCTATGGCAGCCTGTGTTATGTAAGGCACCAAGTTACTTGGAACACCGTTAGGTAGCTCTCCTATTTCGGCAGACTCATGTGCTCCAACAGGGTTAAAATATCTTAATGCCACAAACTGGAAGTTACCTCCAGAAATAACCGAGTCTCTTAAAATATCCTCTCCAATAGTTTTTGTATTACCATAAGGTGAATTAGCTGGTTTTCTTGGTGTCTCTTCTGTAACAGGAACCACATCTGGCTCACCATATACGGTACAAGAAGATGAAAAAACAAGCTTAGAAACTTTCTGAGCCTCCATCACTTTGATTAAAGTAATCAAAGAACCCACATTCATTTCATAATATTTGAGCGGTAGCTTTACTGACTCTCCCACTGCTTTGGCGGCAGCAAAATGAATTACTCCGTCAATACTAAAATCTGTAAAAACCTTATTTAAAAAGTTTTCATCATTACAGTCTCCTTCTACAAAATCAACATCATATCCGAGAATATTTCTTAAACCAGTCAAAACCGACTTATCCGAATTACTGAAATCATCAATAATTATAGGTTTATGACCTGCGGCCACTAATTCAACCACAGTATGTGAGCCTATAAATCCAGCTCCACCAGTTACGAGTATATTCATATAAAAACGTTTTGGCAAAAATAGGAAAGTTTTGAATTTAAGTTTGTTGTTTTCTAAAGACTTCCTAAATTTCAATATATAATTACGAGCTTATGTCCGAAAATGAAATCAAGGCACTTGTTTCTCTACTCGATGACACTGACGAAGAAGTTTTATCTCATGTAGAGCAAGAAATCAGAAATTTAGGTGATGACATCATTCCCTTTCTAGAAAATCACTGGGAAAGAAACGCCCTAGACTCTCACATGCAGAAAAAAATTGAAGACTTAATTCATGATCTTCAATATGATAATTTCTCTTCTAAACTTATTGAATGGAAAAATGAAAGGCAACATGACCTTTTAGAAGGAATGTGGTTAGTGGCTAGATATCAATATCCAGATTTAGAGTTTGAAACTTTAAAAATGGAAATCAATCAAATTTACTTTGAAGCTTGGCTTCAACTTAGAGATGAGATACACCCTAAAGATGCCATAAAGATTTTAAATAATATTTTCTTCGACAAGTATAAATTTGCGGCCAACACTAAGAACTTTCATTCGCCTGCTAACTCATTAATAAATCAGGTTTTAGAAACTAAAAAAGGTAATCCTATTTCCCTTTGCGTCATTTACCTTTTAGTGGCACAGCGACTTGGCTTACCTATTTTCGGAGTGAATCTTCCAAGCCTTTTTATATTGACTTTCAAATCTGCCCAGATTCAGTTTTACATTAATGTATTTAACAAAGGACTTATTTTCAGTAAGAAAGACATTGGCTCTTACTTAAAGCAAATGAAAATAGAGGAGGAAGAAATGTTTTACGAGCCGTGTTCAAACCTAGAAATTGTACGCAGGTCGCTTCTTAATTTGATGGTATCTTTTAAGAAAAACTCAGAAACGGCTAAAGTAGAAGAAATCAAATTCGTTTACGATAAACTTCTTAGCTAGTTGCCTACTTCAAAACCTCCGATACAGGCACTAAAGTAAAGACCGGATGGCTCTTTAAAACATCAGATAGAATCTGGGCATGAGCTGCCCCAAAGATTATTAGTATTCTATCATCCCCATTCTCAAGTTTTGTGTAAAGGTTCTGTACGATTTTAAGATTTCTAAAATACTCCATAGATGCGAGCTCGGCTCCTACTCCATTGGTATTATTATCCATCCACGCCAGTACATTGAAATATTGAAGATTTCTCAGACTCTCCTCTTCATTCATTTTTACCAAATGGTCTTTCAAACGTAAGTTTTTCCAGCTTTCATGCTCTTCTAGGTAATTTCTGAAGTTAGCAGAAGCTAGTGAGTTCGATTTGAAGAAAGAATTGAAATCTGGTTTCTTAGCATTAACCTCTTTCGTAAATTCTAGCCATTTTTTTTCTACCGAACTATTCGCTTTTTTCTGGGCGTCGTTCATGTAGTTGATACAAATAACTCCTGAAGGTAGTTTTAAAAGACTAGCTGTTCGAATTCCAATTTGGAAAATCTCATTTTGAAGGACTGTGTTACTTCGAGGAAGCACTCTTTGTTGGTATTCTCTATAAACATTGTCCCAAAAAGCCTGAGCCTCGGGCGTATTCTCTACAAAGATTTTATCTGGTTTATAAGCTGCAAGTTTCTTCACCACTTGCATTATTTCTCTTTGCCTTTTAGGCTTTAAAACATCGTCGTAGTTGCTCGAACGAAAATCTGGTGTTTCACCAAAATGAAAAGTGCCCAATACTAAAGCCTCAATTTTATTATGACCTTGCCCATTGACAAAGCATGGAATAAGCATTAAACAAAATGTGAGCACTCTAATCATACCTTCGAATTAAAGTAAAAAAGCCGTCTTTACGACAGCTTTTTTAATATAAATAAGTTTTCAGTTTGCATATTAACCAACTGAGCCTTCTAAAGAAATCTCAAGAAGTTTTTGAGCTTCTACTGCAAACTCCATTGGTAATTGTTTTAAAACTTCTTTGGCATAGCCGTTAACTATTAAAGCAACCGCCGCTTCCGTGTCTATTCCACGCTGATTACAATAGAACAACTGGTCTTCACCAATTTTAGATGTAGTAGCCTCATGCTCCACAGAAGCGGTAGAGTTATTTACTTCAATATAAGGGAATGTATGAGCTCCGCATTGGTCTCCCAAAAGCATAGAATCACACTGCGAATAGTTCCTAGAATTAACTGCTCTCTTAGAAATATCAACTAAACCTCTGTAAGAGTTTTGGCTTTTTCCTGCCGAAATACCTTTTGAAACGATTCTACTTTTAGTATTCTTACCTAAGTGAATCATCTTGGTTCCTGTATCTGCCTGCTGATAATTATTAGTTACCGCTACAGAATAAAACTCACCAATAGAATTATCTCCCTTCAAAATAACTGAAGGATATTTCCATGTAATGGCAGAACCGGTTTCTACTTGAGTCCAAGAAATTTTAGAATTCTTACCGAAGCATAAACCTCTTTTAGTAACGAAGTTGAAAACTCCTCCTAAACCGTTTTTATCTCCTGGATACCAGTTTTGAACAGTTGAGTATTTTACCTCTGCGTTTTCACCAGTATATATTTCAACCACAGCTGCGTGCAATTGATTTTCATCTCTTTGTGGAGCAGTACATCCTTCTAGGTAACTTACATAAGAATCGTCGTCCGCTACTATCAAGGTACGCTCAAATTGACCTGTACCAGCTGCATTAATTCTGAAATAAGTTGAAAGCTCCATTGGGCATCTTACTCCTTTCGGAATATAACAGAAAGAGCCATCTGAAAATACAGCTGCATTTAAAGCTGCGTAAAAATTATCTTTAACAGGGACCACAGAACCCATGTACTTCTTCACTAAATCTGGGTGATTTTCAATAGCCTCAGACATAGAGCAGAAAATAATTCCTTTCTCGCCTAATTCCTTTTTAAATGTAGTAGCTACAGAAACCGAATCTATAACTGCATCAACAGCTACTCCAGAAAGTCTTTTTTGCTCATTTAAAGAAATACCAAGTCTTTCAAAAGTCTTTCTTAACTCAGGATCTACTTCGTCTAAGCTATCAAGAGTTTTCTTTTGCTTTGGAGCGGAGTAATACTTTATAGCCTGGAAGTCAGGTTTAGTATAAGTAACATTTGCCCATTCAGGCTCAGTCATTTCTTGCCAAACTTTAAAGGCCTTAAGTCGCCAATCAAGCATCCATTCTGGCTCATTCTTTTTAGCAGAAATAAAACGTACTATGCTCTCGTCCAAGCCTGGAGGAGCTTCGTCAGCTTCAATATCTGTGTAAAAACCGTATTTATATTCGGTGCCAGTAACTTCTTCTAGCAGCTCTAAATCTTTTCTCATGCTCTCTTTCTTAATGATATCACTCAGTAGCCTAACATAGGTTAGACATAATATGTTCTCAAAATTAGAATTATTCTAATTATTAAGTAGAACTTCCTTAATTAACCACCTCAAAGGTTACATCCACTTCGAATGTTTCGCCTTCAAAAGTAAGGGTTGTAGTACCTGAAAAGGTAGTTTCGGTCACTTCTGACAATGCAAAAGCAGGGTTATCCACTGACCTTCCTAGAAAAATAAATTTATCAATAGTAATAATAGACTCATCCTGTGAAAGACTCCAATTTGCAGAAAGTATTAAATCAGGGTCAGAAGGTTCACATTTTATGTCGCCCTCAAGAAAGTCATAAGTAAAATCACTATCCAGTGTTATAATATTATCTGTAACGCAAGGGCTTTGCGAAGCTATCAAATTAACCTCAAGTCCATTTTGTTTGGCTATACCGTCTTTTACTTTCCATGACTTAGAGCTATTATTAGTCAGTAACTCTATTCTTGCCTTTTGTTCTACTTTTACTTCTCCATCTTTTTTACAAGAAGTCATTAAAAAACTTACTGATAAAAATGCAACTATTATTTTTTTCATTGTTCTGTTTTAAGAAATTCTAATACACTAACCGCTGCCGATTTTGAAGCCATTCTTTCTCCCAAAATAAGCTTTAGTTTATTATAGTTATCCAACTGTTTTTCTTTCTTTTTAGTATCAAAAAGCAACTCTTTAAGATGACTTTTTATCATACCTGAGTTAAACTCATCCTGAATAAGTTCTGGCACTGCAAAATCATCCAGAATCAAATTGACAAGTGAAATATGCTTAATCTTAACCATATTACTACCTATAAAGTAGGTCAATTTATCTGCCTTGTAAACCACTATTTGCGGTACATGAAAAAGAGCGGTTTCAAGTGTTGCAGTTCCTGACGTCACAATAGCCGCATCAGCGACACTAAGAATATCATACGTTTTGTCAAAGACCAAAATAGAATTTGGAATACATTCAAAACAATTATAAAGTGCCTGATCTACTTCAGAAATAGCCGCCACCACAAAAAGTGTATGTTTAAACTGCCTTGCCACTTTTTTAAGCTCCTCAGAAACACGTTCTATCTCTTTTTTTCTACTACCCGGCAAAAGAGCCACTACATAATCATAACCCTCTGGAATGGTAGATTTAAAAGAAGTATCTGGCACAAAAGCATTAATTCGCTCCACAAGTGGGTTTCCCACGTAAAGTGTATCAATACCATGCTGTTGAAAATAAGCTTCTTCAAAAGGAAGAATAACCAATAGCCTATCTACAAACTTCTTAATTGATTTATTTCTAGAAGCATTCCAAGCCCACGTTTTTGGGGCTATGTAATACACCACTTTAATATTATTCTTCTTTGCCCATTTGGCAATTCTCAGATTAAAGCCACTATAATCAATAAGAATAAGAACATCTGGAGCAAAGCTTAAAATTTGCTTCTTGCAGTCTATAAAAAGACGTCTAATTCTACCAAAACTCTTCAGAAAGTCTAAACCCATAAAGGCCAACTCTGAGTAGTCTTGAAGTAAATTTACCCCTGCAGATTGCATCTCAGAGCCACCCCATCCTTGCATAACACAAGATGCGTCTTGGGCTTTCAGCTCTTTGGCTAAATTTCCACCATGTAAATCACCAGACTTTTCGCCAGCAATTATGAAATACTTCATAATACTATTCGCCGAAATATTGGGCGTAATGATTTTCTGTTTCGTGCAGTTTAATTTCAAATAACTCTACTCCATACCTATCTTTTAAAATAGGACATAGCAGTCGCCATATTTCTCTAGAAAATATCTCGGTACTTGGTAGTTTCCCTCTTAAAAAGTCTACATCTTCATTCAAATAAGTGTGATCTACCTTATCGATAATCACCTCACGAACTAAATCTTTCAATTTTTTAAGGTCCATCACAAAGCCAGTTTCCTCATCTATTTCGCCGGTAACGGTAACATAAAGAGTCCAATTATGCCCATGAAGCCTACTGCAAGGCCCAAAAACCTCATAGTTCTTTTCTTCAGACCAGTTAGGATTGAAAAGTCTATGTGCTGCGTTAAAGTTCTCTCTTCTAGTTATTCGAATCATTTTCACCTGAATTTCTGCAAAAGTAGCACTATTTTATTATAACCTTTTTCTTTATAGCCCGTCAAAAAGTCAATTTAATTCCTCCGCTCAGCCATCTTCTTGGCTGTTCCACAAAACCAAACTCAAAATACTCGTAATTAAGCAGATTGTTTACATCCACAAAAACCTTAAACCAATTTCGAGTATAGTCTATACGAACATCAACCAAATGAACAGGTTTATAGTTTTGTAAAGGAGATTCAGCATCCCATCTAAAGTCCCCCTCACGCATTTTGAATGTATAAAAAGCCGAAGCCGAAATATCCTTTGTTACCTTGTAGAAAGTACCTAAGCCTGCTTTATGCTTTAAAAAGTTAAGCGTGTAGAAGGATTGAAAATCAATTTCCTTTCTGTCAGCTACCAAATAAGCATAATTAAACTGAACCTTCTGAAACCAAAAATTAGAATCGTTTAATTTCTTTGACAAGTCAAATTGACCAACCAACTCTAAACCAGCCATGTTTATATTATCAATATTCTCCATGGTTGGTACTTCTAAGTCTGGTCTTTTGATTTTGTCTATCGCATCCGTAGTTTGTTTGTAAAACACTGATGCCGTAAAATTAGTCCAAGAGGTAAACTTCTTAAGCCCTAACTCATAGTTAATAGCCTTTTCAGGCAACAAATTTGGGTCAGCCTTTACCGTTGACGTATTCAAGTACATCTCTGTAAAAGTTGGAAATCGTAACGATTTATTGACCGTACCATATAATGATAAACTATCCGACACTGCATAAGATACATCTAAACCCGGATAAAGCTTTGTTCCAAACTGAGAATTAAAATTCAGCAAAGCTCCACCTGAAAGCATCAATTTTCCAAAAGATTTCTGTTGTTCCAGATAAACACTAAAGTTCTGTCTTGTTTTCGATTTGTCATAAAAAATACCAGAGTAGCCTTTCACCTCCTTCGGTTCTGCCACTTCGTCTCCAAGTCTGTTACTCACAATTCCTTCTTGACGCCATTCCGCACCAATAGAACTTGCTCCAAAGTCAGACAAATACCTCATTTTCCATTCAATATCAATCACATTCGATTTATGAAAATTGACACTCCCATATGTTTGAGGGCTATCAATATAATTATTAAAATCGTATAAATCTTTGTGACTTCTGATTGAAGCTATAAGGGTGCCTGATAGTTTATTCGAAAAGTTGTGCGTTTTGGATAGAGCTAAAAACTTACTTCCCGTTTCTTCGTATTGATCATAAAACTTAGGGTGATAAAAGTTTGATGCTCCAAAATCATTATCCATCATTCCGCCCTGAAGCGTTAAAAACCCCTTTTTACCCTCAATACTAGTTTTAGCGTAAACAGAAGACCTATCAAAGGCCGTGTTATAAGAATAACCATCTGAATGTATTTTTGATAAGGAAACAAAACTATTAGACTTAGCACCTTGTATAGCCAAATTACCATCCAGTTTATACAGCCCATTTTCTCCTCCGGCAATGCCCACACTAGAAGCACCTTTTGCCGACGTTTTGGTTATAATATTTATCAATCCCGAAAATGCATTAGGACCGTAAACCCTAGAAGCTCCACCTTGTAAAACCTCTATTCTATCTATTAACTCTACCGGAATAGGTAAATTAAGCGTGTGGTGTCCTGTTTGCGGGTCATTCATCTTGACACCATCAATCATTATCAAAGTTTGATCAAAGTGCCCTCCCCTAATACTAACATCAGCCTGAACACCGAATGGCGAACGTGATCTTACATCTACATTAAGAGCATATTGTAAAATTCCGTCAATAGTTTTTGTAGGAGACTTAGCTATTTCTTCGGCAGAAATCACTGATACGTTTCTAGCCGTTTTAATAATCTCCGACCTGTTAATATTGGCGGAAACTTTTATTTCTGATAAATCAAGTTCTAGGCTATCTTGCCCAAAAGAATACAGACTCACTAGAGTCATCATAAGTATATTACGAAGCATAAAATGTTTGTTTAGTAAATTAAAAATCTATGAAGCGATGCTCAAGATTTTATCTTCACCAGACATTTTACTTAATGCACGAAAATCTACCTTTCCAGCATCAGAGTGTGGAATTTCTTTAAGCTCTTTCACAAAGCTTGGCATCTTAGCACTTGGCAAACATTCTTTGAGAAAAGCTGCCAACGCCTCTTCGTCATTACCCAAAGCTTTACTATTGGTAGTAAAATAAAGGTTTAATCGTTTGTTGATTTCACTCTCTACTAAAACTGCTTTTTCTACCGAATCAAATGTTAAAGCTATATTTTCAATTTCCTGAGCGTAAATATTTAAAGCACGTCTATTAAACATTCGCCCTGACCTACCTTTCAGAATAAGCCTATCGCCCTTATCAAAGTAGCCTAAATCATCCACAGTACCATTCTCCTTATATTCCGAAGAGACAAAAGGACTGGATACCGTAACCTTATCATCTTTAACCTCTACCCTAACTTGTGGAAAAGGCTTACCCACGGAGTGAGGAAAATTATAAATATCTGCGTTTTGGTGATAGGTGATATGGCCTAGTTCTGCCGCACCGTAATATTCCGTTAATGTACTTTTAGGAAAACGCTCTAAAAGCTCTTTAGCCATTTTTGCAGGGAGTTTTTCACCTGCTGTAACTAAAGATTTAATATTTTCATTTACAAAGCCACCATTGAGTAACAATTGACAATGTGAAGGAACCAAGAAACATGAAGTCACCTTTGCTTTCTCAAGCGTTTCCTTCCATCTACTTGCTTTTTTAAGTTGACCTAAAATCAACGTACCTCCCTCCCAAAGTATGTGCAGAGCTGCATTCAAGTTAGCTGAGTAAGACAATGCATCTAAAACAAAAACTTTGTCAGACTTACTTATCCCAAAAATTTCACTTTGATGCTTAAAAGCTAATTCCCAATTGTCGTTACTTTTCCAAATAGTCTTAGGTTTCCCTGAACTTCCTGACGTTAGAATGCCAATAAAAGCATCCGAAGGTACTTGCTCAGTCTCAACATTCTTATTTGGAAAATCAGGTGGAACTACTACAACTGGTTTATTTAAAGCGTTTGAAGCTAAAACGCTATACAGTGTTTCAATAGGATTTCGATTAAAAACTAAGTTTTTCCCAGAAGCACTTTTATTTTCAGAGATACTACGATGAATACCTTTAGCTAGGTCATCATAAGACAAAATAGTCCCATTAAAGACCACGGCGTCTTTCTTTGGAAACAATTTAGCATTATTAAGTATTCTCTTTGTTATCAATCGATATTTTCAATTAAAATAGCACATCCAAAGCCACCTGCAGCTCCAGCAGAAACTAAACCATACTTCTTTCTCCTAAGTTTCAAAGCACTCAATAAATTAATAAGATTTAATACACCCGAAGCAGCAAAAGGGTGACCAAAAGCCAAATTCCCACCTAGAATATTGACAACCTCTTCACTAACTTTAAAATGTTTCATAAAGGCTAGTGGCTTGCAAGCGAAAGACTCATTGACCTCAAAAAGGTCTATATCATCAATCTTAAGCTTATTCTTCTTTAACAATACCTCTACTCCCGAAATACAGCCTTCAGGTGCCAAACTGGTCTTAACTCCAACAATCTGTACATCAACCACTCTTGCCAAAGGTCTACTATCAAAAGCACCCTCACTACCCAATAAAACAAGCCCTGCACCATCGTGGTAGTCTGCTGAGTTAGTTCTATCTATAAGATGTTCAGTTTGCAAACGCTCCAACTTTTCAAGAGTCAAATCTTTTCTAAGCAGCTGTTCGTCAGAATTATTAAATGGTAATATAAATTTTGAATATAAATCGCTACCTATAAATTCGCTTGCTTTCTGATGACTTCTTAATGTCCAATGAAGCATCTCTTGTTTCGACAAGTCATATTTCAATGCCAAATTCTCTGCGGCAGCTTTTAAATCAATTTCATTACCTGGCGAAAAACTAGCTACCTTAATATGGTCTCCGTCTTGATATCTAGGATCGTTTGTATTATAAATTCGTGTTGGCATAAGTGAATTACTCTCCATTCCCCCTACTATAAGAGCATCACTTCTGTCTGCTGAAATCAAGGCACCCCCTTGCTTTATTGCTTGATATGCACCACCACATTGAAGATCAATAGTAGAACTTAGTACAGACTCGCCTAAACCACTACCCAGTGCGGCATATCTTGCCATATTCCCCATTGTTCCAATACTATTGGCCAGTAAAAGTTCATTTACAATTGACTTGGCTTTATGATTTCTTTCTAAAAGCTTATTTATAAGAAAACTACTAAGGCTTTCAGACAAGATATTTTTATAAATCCCACCTTTTTTACCAGAAGGGACTCTCAAACAATCATAAATAAATACCTCGTTTATCATAAGTACCACAAAAATAGGGCATAAAAAAAGGTCGACCGTTTGGTCGACCTTTTAATTTATAGACTTATACTATTAGTACTTGTATATCTTTCTTGAAATTTTCTTATCACCAGTCATAATTACAACTTGGTAAGCACCTGGAGTAAAGTTAGAAATATCTAAACTTACTTCTCCATTTTCGAAGTCGACACTTTTGCTAAGTACTCTTCTATTGCTTTGATTAATGATAGAAACCGTAGCAGCTTTAGCATTATCTACTCTCAAGTTTAATAAATCAACTGTAGGATTAGGATAAACATTGACAACTCCGACAGTACCAGCGTCTCCATAAGTAAACTTAGTAGTTACAGCATCAGAACTACCAACGCTGTTCACTGATTTCACAGAGTACCAATAAGTCATTCCCATAGCAATAGCATCATCTGAAAAAGTAGTTACGTTTCTACCAACCTCTCCTATTTTATCACCAGCAGCACCAAAAGTTTCAGATCTCCAAACTTCAAAACCACTTTCGTTGTTTGCATCATCTAACCAAGTTAAAACTGCAGTAGTGCCATTCAACATTACATTAAGGTTATAAGGAGCATTTGGTTCAGTAGAATAATCTGGAGTAGCAGTTGCTTCTTCAGAATAATTAGAATCACCATATTCATTAAAAGCTTTAACTCTGAATGTGTAAGTAAGACCTTCTTGAACTGGCTTATACGTAAAGATTGCAATGTTTGCATTGATAGTTCCAATCACTTTATATTCTCCATCACCAACTTTAACTTCAACAATGCTTCCTTCTTCATCATCAGCATACTCATTCCAAGTAACTACTATTTCCTCATCCCCTAAATGATTTGTTTGAGGCGTAGCACCTAAATCAACTGGAGTAATAGGAGGTCCTAATGTAGTTGCCGAAACTTGTCTTTCACCATAACCTCTTAGATTATGTGTATTATTTAAAGCTGAAAGTGTAATAGTGACCTTCGCTTTCATTGGTAAATCAGTAACAGTGAAAGATGTAGCATCTTTATAAGTGGCATAAATTCTATCTTCTACAGTACCATCACGTTTTTCAATGTGAACAAACAAATTCACCTCATCACGTATCTTATTTAAACATACAAGGTCTTCCTGTCCATTTAGCCATGAAACTGTCATAGCATTAGTAGTTATATCATAAGGGTCTGTAATGTTCATTGGCCCATCAGGAGCCATATACGCTGGAGCTTGAACAGAAAGTGTACTAGAATTAATATTACCTGTCTCGTTTTTAGTTGTAAGTACGAAGTTATAAACTACACCTGGGCTTAATCCATTAATTGTAAAAGTATTGGTGTAAGACGGACCAAAGCCTACAGTTGCACCATTCATTCTCAATTCTAATTCGTCAAATTGACTAACATCATCAAAAGCAAAATCGATAGTCACTTTTTCAGGGCATAAGTCTCTAAAACTGAAAGAGCTTGGGGTTGGAGGTAATGCTCTATTGGTCTTAGCGGTAATATTATTACTTATTTTAGAGTTATCTCCTTTATAAGCTGTTACATAAATTTGGTAAAAAGTATTAGGGTCTAAACCTGAGATAGTAACACTCTGTTCTGGACTTGCTAAAGTTAAAGTTCTATTTAACTCATAACCTGCGGCACCAGCTTTCTTAATATAAATCCTATAACCATCTTCACCAGAGACACCATCTACAATTCCTATAACTATAGCATTCGGCGTCTTATCCAGCTCTGTAATAGTAGTAGAGCCAGTTAGTTGACTGTAAGGGTAAACACTACTTTCGGCAAACGGGGATTCCTCTGTGGCTGAAACTACTTTAACTCTAAATTTATACGTTGAACCATCAACCATACCTGTCACTGGCAAAGTATAATCTGTACCAGAATTAAAGGCTACATTCGCCCCAGCAGAAACCCACGCACCAGCATTGACACTTTGCTCTATAACAAACTCGGCTGAAGCAGGATCGTCAAGTAAAGATGTAGAAGGGTACACCCATAAAACCTTACCATCAACACCCGTCCCATTTGTCTGAAAGCTAACCTGAGTTGGAGCATCCGCTGGTATCAACGGAGCTAAATTTGCAGTTTTAGCTACTGCACCTGACCATGCAAACATGACCAGAAAAGCCAGAACCGTATTCTTGGCTAACACGTAAGTATAATTTTTCATTTAAGAGCTTTTTTTATTTTATGGATACGGTAAAGATATAGGTTTTATGTGGTGTGGTAAAAGCTTTTAATAGTAAAAATGTAGAAAATTATTTTACGGCTATTCAATACAAAGACCATGCCTTTTCAAAAAACACTTTTTTTAGCTCCACAGCCTGCCTTACATCGTGTACTCTGAGGATAGAAGCTCCTTTAAACATAGCCTTTACGTTTAATGCTGTAGTGCCATTTAGTGATTCCTGAGGAGAAATATTTAAATATTCCCAAATCAATCTTTTTCTCGAAAGACCAATCAATAATGGCAATTCTAAAATTTGAAAAATATCTAAATGCTCTAGTAGCTCATAATTTTGTTCTAAAGTTTTGGCAAAGCCAAAACCTGGGTCTACAATAATATCTTTTACACCAAGTTCATTCAACTCTATAACCTTTGCTTGTAATTCCTTCAGCACATCAAGTGCTACGTTACTATAAGTAGTCAAACCTTTCATGGTTTTTGGTGTACCCCTCATATGCATTAAGACATAAGGAACACCTAAGTCAGCAACTGTCTGAAACATATTTGAATCTAAGCTTCCTCCAGACACATCATTAACAACATTAGCACCTACACCTACAGCGGCTTTTGCCACGTCAGACCTGAAGGTATCGATTGAAACGATAACTTCCGGCCATCGAGCATGGATAAACTCGATAACGGGTAAGACCCTTTCCAATTCTTCATCGGCACTTACCTCATCTGCTCCCGGCCTAGTTGAATAACCACCTATATCTAAAATATCAGCTCCTTCAGTAATCATTGCGACTACTTTCTGCTCAAGACTACCTGAAAGAGAGATTCTACTTTTTTGATAAAAGGAGTCTGGCGTTGCGTTTAGAATTCCCATTATTTTGGGTTGTTCCAAGTTTACTAATTCCCCCTCAATGTTTATCCAATTTCTCATCTGCCTAAAGAATGTGCCATAGCAAGTAAATTTAAGACATTTATTTACCTTTATTTTATAGCTTTGCAAAGCAACAAAAAAAGCTGCAATGCAAGAAACTCAAGACCAATACAAAAGCATTATCACTAACTGTCGAGACATTTTCACTAAGAAAAACATCGATTATGGAACATCTTGGAGAATACTAAGATTACCCTCCATTACAGACCAAATTTTTATCAAAGCACAAAGAATTAGGACATTACAAGAGAATGGCTTCTCAAAAGTAGATGAAGGCCAAGTTTCTGAGTTTATAGGTATCATTAATTACTGTGTAATGGCCTTAATTTTGATAGATGAAAAGGAGGAAACCAAAACTGACCTTCCTGCAGCCTATCAAAACGAAATAGATAAGGTTATGGAATTATTATTCAACAAAAACCATGACTACGGAGAGGCTTGGCGACATATGCGAGTAAGTAGCATGACCGATATTATCTTGATGAAACTTTTAAGAATAAAGCAAATTGAAGATAATCAAGGAAAAACACTTATTTCAGAAGGTATTGAGGCTGGATATCAGGATATAATTAATTACGCGGTTTTCTGTTTAATACACTTACAGAATCAAAAAATTGAAGGATGAAATTAATTGCAAATATTGCTAGAGTTCTTGTTGGGCTAGAATTTATATTTTCTGGCTTTGTTAAAGTGGTTGACCCATACGGTACAGGCTTAAAACTTCAAGAATACTTTGAGGTTTTTGCAGTTGACTTACCAGCCTTCTCTGGCTTGTTTGAGTTCTTTGCTCATCAAAGTCAATTATTATCGTTAATATTTTGTGCTTCTGAGCTAATTTTAGGAGTTGCTTTGCTCTTCTCATTTAAAATGAAGAAGACGTCATGGATTGTGCTTCTGCTAATGGCATTTTTCACATTCCTTACTTTCTACTCGGCCTACTTTAATAAAGTAACCGATTGTGGGTGCTTTGGTGACTTCTTGAAATTAAAACCATGGCATTCCTTCTATAAGGACATCATAAGCTTGGCTGTTATCCTTATTATATTTGTCAATAGAAAAAACTTCAAAGAAACCGACTTTGCTAAGACGGCAACAATTATTGCAACACTATTAGCTTTTGGTATTGGTATTTACGCAAAAAGGTACTTACCTCTTCTTGACTTTTTACCATATGCAGAAGGACTTAGCTTACCTGAGCAAATGAAACCGACCGGGGTAAAACCAGAAATAGAATATACATTTCTCGACAAAGTCAATAACGAAGAAATGAGTTCGATGGAGTATTTAATGGATACTACTAAATACAAATATCTCTCTTCTGAAATCTTAAATGAAAGTTTACTAAGTCCTAAAATTACTGACTTTGGCGTTAGCGATATTGAAGGAAATGACATAACCCAAGAGTCCTTATCAGGTGAAAAGCTGTTTATAATTGTCAAAAAGTTTGAAAAAATATCAACCGATGAGCTAATTGACATCAAAGATTTAGCTGATAAGCTCAAAGATGATAACATAGAAAGCATGCTTTTAACCTCGGCAATACTGTCTAATATCAATGCTAATTATCAAGCCAACCTTCTTCCAGCCGAACTCTATAATACAGATGAAAAAGTATTAAAAGCAATGGCAAGAACAAATTCTGTTCTTATTTTGTTGAAAGATGGCGTTGTAAAAGGAAAATGGAGTAGTCACAATATTCCAAGCGAAAAGAAGGTTTTAGAATTATTAAACCATTAATCAAGAACAAAGACAAAGATTTAAAGAATGACCACTAATATTTTTATGTTAGGAATGCCTTCGTCAGGTAAAAGTACATTAGGAAGAAACTTAGCAAAAGAGCTCGATTACGATTTCATGGACTTGGATCGTAAAATAGAAGTGAGTGAAGGAAAAAAAATCAATGAAATTTTCAGGCTAGAGGGCGAGGAGTATTTTAGAAAAAAAGAATCTGAACAACTCAAGAAAATCCCAGTCAATGATAAGCTAGTTATAGCTTTAGGTGGAGGAACACCATGTTTTTTTGACAACATGGACTACATTAAAGAAAATGGAATTAGCATTTTCTTAGACGTTTCTCCTGACAAACTGGAAGAGCGAATGCGGACTTCTAGAAGAAACAATAGACCAATGTTTAAACTAGAAAACGAGAATCTTCTAGAGACATTGACTAATACCTATAATAAAAGAATAGACATCTACCGTACTGCATCTATCATCATCGAAGGTGATACCGATGCTAGCACCATTCTTTGGATTCTGGAAGCTCAGTTTCCTAGAAAAGTTTGACCTATTTATTCGGATATAAAACAACAAAAAGAGCCGACCCAATTATTGAGTCGGCTCTTTTATTATCTGATTAAACTACTTACGACCTTTATTTAGCTCGTCTTGCAATTTTTTCAATTCGTCCCACTTACCGTCTCTAGCCAATGCTGATTGTTCAGGCCAAGTGGTTGGGTCATGCATCTGATATCTTGAGCCCGCTGCCACAAGAATCCCTTTCAGTGTTTCTACAGAAGCATTTGCTAAGTCTCCAAAAGTATAAATACCCGCATTGTGACATAGTCCTTCTATCTTAGGCCCTATTCCCTCTACTACTTTCAGGTCATCCTTTTTAGTAGGCTTAGGAGCCATAGAAGCTACCGGTGTAGAAACTCCAGCAGTTGCGGCCACCGCACCAGCTGCTGCTCCCGCCGCCGCCGCAGCTATTCCAGCTTTCTTACAAGCCGCCAAATCGGCCTCCAATTTGCTAATTGTAGTTTTATATCCACTAACGTCTACAGGAGCTGCTTTAGAAACTTTGCTGTTTCTACAAGCTTCCAATTCACCTTCTAAGAAGTTAATTCTATCTTGAAGTTCTGAAGCATGTGTTTTATATCGATTGATTTGCTTCTGAAGCCACCACCACAGCAATAATAAAGGAAGCAACCAGAGTAAAAATATATCCCAAGGGAAATTAGTGATTAGACATTTTATATTCTCCATTGTTTTAGTTTTAAAGTTTATCTTAATTAATCAGCCAGTCTTACCGTGGCCCTTCTATTTTTTGCTTTTCCTTCAGGAGTATCATTTGAGGCTATAGGAGCCTTCTCTCCCATTCCAGAAGTAATTAATTGTCCTGCTGTAAAGCCATCTTGTACTAAGACATTCTTCAATAGATTGGCCCTATCTAAAGACAATTTATCATTAGTGGCATCAGTACCATCACTGTCCGAATGACCAACAATATTCAGTTTCCTATCAGGATGTGCAGCTAAATACTTTTTGGCGGTAGCTAAGAAATTATCTAACTCCTCAGTACGGGTAATACTAGCCTTTGCTGTCTCAAAATAGACATCTAAAGGTTCAAAGAGTAATTCTTCAGCAGCTGCTTCTTCTTCTGTAATTGAGGCTGGTTCTACTACTTCTACCTCTGGTTCATCTGGCATTATAACCGCAGTATTATTGCCGTCATATTCTCCAGTAGAACAGTGAGGTTTCCGCTCGCAATTCCAAAACCAACTATACAGAAGAGACCACAACACAATAAGTAGTGGAATCAAGATTCTGTTCATGATTGTTTAGGGGTTTAAAAAAGGTTTGAGTTATAAAAAAAACATTGCCTACCGTGAAAGCTTCACTATCAGCATGATAAATATACAATTATCATCGCAAAAATACAGACCCTCTTAAAAAAAATAGGTCAGATTCTCACTTTAAGAGAACCTGACCTACAAATTAATCTATCTTATCTGAAAATTACCTATTCATTGTCAACAGGAATTCTTCATTACTTCTAGTTCCTTTCATCTTATCTAACAAGAATTCCATTGCTTCCATAGAGTTCATATCGGCAATGTACTTTCTAAGAAGCCAAACTTTATTCATTTCATCTTTATGCATCAATAAGTCTTCTCTTCTAGTACCCGAAGTCATAATATCAATAGATGGGAAAACTCGCTTATTAGCCAATCTTCTGTCTAGCTGAAGCTCCATGTTACCTGTACCTTTAAATTCTTCAAAGATAACTTCGTCCATTTTAGAACCCGTATCTATCAAAGCTGTTGCAATGATGGTTAAAGAACCTCCATTTTCAATATTCCTGGCTGCTCCAAAGAAACGTTTAGGTCTGTGAAGTGCTTTCGCATCAACACCACCAGACAATATCTTACCTGAAGAAGGCACCACTGTATTATGAGCTCTCGCCAATCTTGTAATAGAGTCAAGCAAAATCACCACATCGTGACCAGACTCTGTAAGTCTTTTAGCCTTCTCTAACACCATTCCAGAAACCTTTACGTGCTTATCTGCTGTTTCATCAAAAGTTGATGAAATAACCTCCGCTCTTACACTTCTGGCCATATCTGTTACCTCCTCAGGACGTTCGTCAATTAGAAGAATAATCAAATAAATTTCAGGGTGATTTCTAGTAATAGCATTTGCTATTTCTTTTAGAAGAACTGTTTTACCTGTTTTAGGCTGTGCCACAATCATCCCTCTTTGCCCTTTTCCAATAGGTGCAAATAAGTCTAAAACTCTTGTTGACATTAATTCAGGCTTGGTACTTAACTTTATCTTTTCTTCAGGGAAAAGTGGTGTCAAATACTCAAACGGAACTCTATCTCTTATTTCTTCCGAAGTTTTCCCGTTTACAGAGATTACTTTTAATAAAGCAAAATACTTTTCACCATCTTTAGGTGGTCTTACTGTACCATTAATAGTATCTCCAGTCTTTAAACCGAAAAGCTTTATTTGTGATGGTGATACATAAATATCATCTGGGCTAGCCAAGTAATCATAATCAGGAGATCTCAAAAAGCCGTAGCTTCCTTCAGACATTATTTCTAATACTCCCTCATTATCAATTAAGCCATCAAATTCCTTAATCAAATTATTGAACTGACGCTTTATTCCTTTAGAGTAATCATCTCTCTTTTTCTTCTCCGCAGGATCCATATCCTCTTCTTCCTCTTCATCAGAAAGACCTAAATCTTCATCCGTGATATCTGGAATTTCCTCTTCTAAATCAGACAAATCTATATCCTCTTCCTCTTGCTGCTTTACCGTTTCTTCCGGTCTTGGAGCAGAGTCGTTACCATCTCTTTGAATTCGTTTTCTGGTTCTTGGCCTTTTAGAAGGAGTTTCTTCTTTAGGCTTATCAGCAACAGGCTTTGATTCCTCTTTTTGTGGAGCTTTAGTATTACCTTTTTCAAGAATTTTGTCAGTAATACTTTTTTTATTAAGGCCCTTAACGTCTATTCCTAATTCTCCTGCAATAGCCTTCAACTCTGGTAAAAGCTTAGACTTTAAATCCGATTCTTGATACATGTAAATGATTTTATAAAATAAGTTGGCGTAGGATAATCAATAGACATTGACCCTAACACGCACTTCAAAACTTAAGTTAAATTTGATTTCAAATTAAATTGGTGATACTAGATAATGCTGAATTTTTTCTCTGAAAAGCAAAAATCTAGAATTGTTGAGACGGAACCTATGAGGTCTAATCAGATTCCATTGCAATGTTAAAACGAAAAAATTTAGAAGTCAATACATTTCGGTAAAGATTTGCACAAAAATCTATCATTTAAGCTAAAACTCCTTCAAAAACCCTTTTAGCAGGACCTTTCAAGTAAATATTAGTGAACGATTTATCTGCATTTACCTCAAAAGACACTTCCAACTCCCCTCCCTTAGTGACAATTGCAATAGGAGATTGACAAGCATCAACCACAAACCGATCCAAAACACAGGCAGTTACACCTGTACCACAAGAAAAGGTTTCTGCTTCTACTCCTCTTTCGTATGTACGTACTTTGATTTTTTGTTCTCCGAGTGGCTCTACAAAATTCACATTAGTACCACCGTTCGCCGTCCAGAACTCACTATTCCTAATAGCACTTCCAGTTCCGTCTACATCAAGGTCATCTAAATTATCAATGTACTTTATAACGTGCGGAGAACCCGTGTCATAAAAATGTAAGCCATCTTTTATCTGTACAGCAGTAGTGTCCGTCATTTTCAAGGAAACTAGGTCTGTACTTACTGAGGCCTCATGCTCGCCATCCACTGCTATAAAGGTAGTCTCATTCTCAAAAACGCCTAAATCGTGAGCAAACCTCACAATACAGCGACCACCATTACCGCACATGCTTCCCTCTCCTCCATCTGCATTGAAATAGACCATTCTAAAGTCGTAACCTTCTGCATTTTGAAGAAGAATAAGCCCATCAGCTCCAATACCAAATCTTCTATGACATAGTACTTCTATTTCATCTTTTCTAAGATTGAAAGTTTGCTCTCTATCATCAATCATGATAAAGTCGTTTCCTGTGCCTTGATATTTAAAAAATTTCATGCCGCAAATGTAAATAGATTTCAAAAATTATAAATAAAAAAAGCCGCCTTATCAAGGCGGCATTTTCCAACACAAATTATGAAAAAGCTATTACTTATATTCTTAAATATTTTATTTCTGCTCTCTAATTTTAGCTGCTTTACCGTGCTTGTTTCTCAAGTAGTAAAGTTTAGCTCTTCTCACTCGTCCCTTTCTTAATACCTCTACCTTTTCGATACTAGGAGACAAGATAGGGAAAATTCTCTCAACACCAATGCCGTTAGAGATTTTTCTTACTGTGAAAGTTTCACCATTAGTTCCGTAATTTTTTCTTTGGATTACAGCACCTTGAAATACCTGAATACGCTCTTTGTTTCCTTCTTTGATACGTACGTGAACATTTACTGTATCTCCAGCTTTAAATTTTGGATGCTCAGTTTGTTCTCCGGCGAGCTCTTGCTCTACCATTTTGATTAAATCGCTCATTTTATTCTTTTTATATAGTATAAACATCTAAAGAAAGAGGCTACGGTTCAGGAATCGATGTAGCGTATCTAAAAACAGACCGCAAAGGTAATTTAATTTTTATTAAATTCAAACGTCTATCAGAAAGAATATTAGACTAGAAAACTTCATACAATCCTGAGAATCATGTCTTACACTTAGCTTTACAATACTTACCTTTGCTCTATAAGCTAGGTAATCTCAATGATAAGTTTCCCAAACGCAAAAATCAACATAGGCCTTAACATTCTCAATAAAAGAGAAGATGGTTTTCATAATATCGAATCCATTTTTTATCCGATAGCATGGAAAGATGCCTTGGAAGCCTGCAAAGCTGATAGTTTTGCGTTTAACTCTTCTGGCTTAAACATACCTGGAGACAGCAAAAACAACCTTATCATTAAAGCTTATAATCTCTTAGAAAACCTCATTCCAAAAGGAGAAAGCGTCAAAATACACCTCCATAAGGTTATACCAATGGGTGCTGGCCTTGGCGGAGGCTCTGCCGATGGAGCATTTGCTTTAAAATTGCTCAACGAGCTGTTCAAATTAAACTTAAGCGAAGCTGTGCTTGAAAACATGGCTGGTAAGCTAGGCAGCGACTGTCCTTTTTTCATTAAGAACAAACCTGTTTTTTGTTACGACCGCGGTATAAAGTTTAAAGAGATTGCCCTTGATTTATCATCTTATAAAATTTGTGTGGTTAACCCAAACATACACATCAGCACGGCAGAAGCTTATGGAGCCATCACTCCCAGCGTTCCTGAAAACATTTTAATGGATGATATAAAAGCACCCATTACAGCATGGAAAGATTTAATCACGAATGATTTTGAAGAACCGCTAGCTAAGAAATACCCAAAAATAGGAGCTATTAAAGAACAACTGTATAACCTGGGTGCATGCTACGCATCAATGACGGGCAGCGGTTCCACAGTTTATGGCATTTTTGATAAAGAAATAGACACTAAAAAGCATTTTGAAGGCTTAACTACCTGGCAAGGTCAAATGCTCTGATGTTACACAAAACCAAAGGCATAGTTATAGGTTACATTCCTTACAGGGAAACATCCATTATTGTAAAGCTTTATACAGAAAAGTTTGGCATACAGAGTTATATTGAAAATGGAGTGAGAACCGCTAAAGGGAAAAACAAAATTGCCCTTTTTCAGCCAATGACACTTCTAGACTTGGTGGTGTACCACAACGACAAAAAAGACTTACACAGAATATCGGAGATAAAATGCACCACGCCTCTACTTACTATTCCGTATGACATCAGAAAATCTAGCGTGGCTATTTTTTTGAACGAAGTACTCAATAAAACGCTGAAAGAACATATTGATAACGAGTCGCTCTTTTTCTTTCTTTATCAAGCCATCCTTACCTTAGACGCTTTAGAGAAAGGCATTGACACTTTTCACTTAACGTTTTTGGCAAAATACTCTTATCACCTAGGCTTTGCTCCGCAAAATTCACGAGAAATTGAAACGCAGTTTAACGAGTTTGACATACATATACCTGTGGAGGAGGAAACAAAAAAGTACTTAAACCTTTTGTTCAAATCTGACTTTAGCGACCAAATTTTAGTCAACAAAACCTTCCGGAACCATCTTTTAGATGTTATGCTGGCTTTTTACAGAATTCATCAAGAAGAATTTGGCGAATTAAAGTCGCTTCAAGTTTTGCGACAGCTAATTAACTAGCCCTTAAACGTAGCATAAGTTTGACGTATTTAGCCAAACTTGTCACTAGCTCGCCTGACTCATAAAATACTACACGACCTGAACCTGCTTCATTTATCATCCCCTCTTTTTCAAGGATTCTTTTTACCTGATTAGCCGTCCCTTCGTTACCGTCAACTGTTTTCAAGTTTGTAAATAGCTTTTCAATCAACTCTTCGTAAAAAGTGAAGTGCGTGCAGCCCAAAACCATATAGTGATATTCATCGGTATTATAAGGGCTTATTTGCTCTTGCAGATATGCTTCCACCTCTTCTCCTTTGAAAATCCCTTTTTCGGCAAACTCTACCAGTTTTGGCAAAGCCACATTGGTAATTCTGTCTTCTACACCTAAAGAAGCTACCAAGTTTTTATACCGAGTAGCCGCAAGTGTTATAGGAGTAGCTGCCGCCAAAATTCGTTTAGAATCATCAAAATCTGCAGCAACTTTTACCGCTGGCTGAATGGCAACTATTGGAAAATCATATTTCCCTCTTAGGTATTCTACGGCAACATTAGTGGCCGTATTGCAAGCTAAAACTATCATTTTAGCCCCTTTTTCTCTCAAAAAAAGCACTGCTTTTTCTACATAACCTAAAATTTCTTCTGGTGTTTTATAAGAATAGGGCACATTGGCAACATCAGCATAATAAGCATAACTTTCCTTAGAAAGCTTTTTTGTAAGCTCATGCAGCAAAGTCAATCCACCAATTCCTGAATCAAAAACTCCTATCAAGTTTGAAATTTTAAGTAAATAAAAGCGTCCGTTTCAAATATAAACCACCAAAGCTCAAAGCACAATCAATTTCCAAATATTTGAAAATATCAAGCCATTTTGGCTAATGCTTCTTCCAAGGCTTTAATTTTTGATTCGGCATCGGCTAATTTATCTCTTTCTCGCTGAACTACATCTGCTTTCGCATTATTCACAAAACGCTCATTGCTAAGCTTCTTCTCTACAGAAGTTTTGAATCCACGAGCGTATTCCAACTCTTTCAGCATGTTTTCTTTCTCAGCTTCTTCATCTAGGTTATCGCCTAAGTCTAAGCCGTACTCATCAGCTTTTAAAACCATGGTTAAACCCTTAACCTCATCCACAAAACTTACTTCAGAGATATTGCCCATTTTCATTATTAAATCAGATAATGACTCAACTTTTTCTTTATCAGTAGTCTTCACGTTTAAACTCAAAGACTCCTTTGGTGATATCTGCTTAGATTGTCGAGTACTTCGTATCCAAGACACTATCTCAAACAACTCATCAAACTTTTTCAATATTAATGTTTCTGTTCCACTACCTGTTGGAAACTCAGACAAACATATCGTCTCCTTAGCGTTTCTTTCCTTAAGACTTTGCCAAATCTCTTCTGAAATAAATGGTGTCCACGGGTGAACCAACCTCATTAGCTCCTCTAAAATATCTATAGTTGCGTCATAAGTCTTCTTTTCCATTGGCTGGCTTTCTCCGTCAATATAAGCAGGCTTAACCATCTCTAGATATTGCGAACAGAAGTTATTCCAAATTAAATTATAAGTACTCAAAAGTGCATCAGACATCCTATAATTTGCATAGTGCTCATTTATCTCAGATATCGTCACGTTCATCCTTTGCCTGAACCACTTAATAACTAATTCATTAACCTTTTTCCTTGATTTAGAAACTTCAATTTCTAAATTCCCTTCCCAACCTTTCACTAACCTAAATGCATTCCACATTTTATTAGAGAAATTACGACCTTGCTCGCACAGTTTTTCGTCAAATGGCAAATCGTTTCCGGCAGGAGAGCTGAAAAGCATTCCTGTTCTTACACCATCTGCACCGTATTTTTCCATCAACTCAATAGGGTCTGGGGAGTTCCCTAAAGATTTTGACATCTTTCTACCTTGCTTATCTCTTACTATTCCGGTCAGGTAAACATTTTTAAAAGGTTCTTTGCCTTTGTATTCGTAACCCGCAATAATCATTCTCGCTACCCAAAAGAACAGAATTTCTGGTGCGGTTACTAAATCATTAGTTGGGTAGTAATAGTTAATATCTTCGTTTTCAGGATTTCTGATACCGTCAAAAACGGACATTGGCCATAACCAAGAGCTAAACCAAGTGTCTAAAACGTCCTCATCTTGTGTCAAGTCTTTCTCGCTAAGAGCAAATAATTGATACTTATCTCTCGCTATTCTTAAAGCATCTGTCTTGGTTTTGGCCACTATGCAGGTGCCATCTTCCATGTAGAAAGCTGGAATTCTGTGTCCCCACCAAAGCTGACGACTGACACACCAATCACGAACATTTTCCATCCAGTGACTGTAGGTGTTTTTAAACTTCCCTGGAATTAACTTAATGGTATCATCCATCACATTTTTCAATGCTGGCTCGCTCAGTCTTTCCATTTTCAAGAACCACTGCAAGGAGATTTTAGGCTCAATAACAGCTCCCGTTCTTTCTGAAGTACCCACATTAGAAGTATAATCTTCCACTTTTACCAAATGCCCTGCTTCGTCCAGCATTTTGATAATTTTCTTTCTGGCCACAAATCTATCTTCGCCTACTAAAATCTGAGCTTTCTCATTCAACTTAGCATCATCAGTAAGTAAGTCTATTACCTCTAAATCATGCTTTTTCCCTAATTCAAAGTCGTTTTGGTCGTGAGCAGGTGTAACTTTTAAGCATCCCGTACCAAACTCCACATCCACGTATTCGTCGGCTATTACTTTTATTTCTCTATTGATAAGAGGAATTTTAACAGTCTTCCCTATTAGTTTTTGATAACGCTCATCTTCAGGATTAACACATATGGCGGCATCTGCCATGATGGTTTCTGGTCTTGTGGTAGCTATTACCACATCACCATCAGCACCTTCATATCTTATATAAACTAGCTTTTGTGGTCTTTCTATAGTAATAACCTCCTCATCAGAAACTGTAGTTTTGGCTTGTGGATCCCAATTAACCATTCTATAACCTCTGTAGATATCTCCTTTATTATGAAGGTCTACAAAAACATCTATCACAGACTCATAAAGAGCATCTTCCATAGTGAAACGAGTTCTATCCCAGTCGCACGAAGCTCCTAGTTTTCTCAGCTGACTAAGAATAATTCCGCCATACTTTTCGGTCCACTCCCAGCAGTATCCTATAAACTCTTCTCTAGTTAGGTCTGCTTTATTTATGCCTTTTTCTTTAAGCATAGCCACCACTTTAGCTTCTGTAGCTATAGAAGCGTGGTCGGTTCCAGGTACCCAACAGGCTTCCTTTCCTTCCATTCTAGCCTTACGAATAAGCACATCTTGGATGGTATTGTTTAACATGTGCCCCATATGAAGCACACCCGTGACGTTTGGCGGAGGAATAACAATACTGTACGGCTCTTTGTCTGGATTAGGTTTTGAAGAGAAAAACTTGTTTTCTATCCAATACTCATACCATTTATCCTCGATTTCTTTGGGATTATACGTCTTTGAAATTTCCATTCCTGCTGCTTATTGATAAGACCACTCAAGGGGTCATTAAATTAAGCCGCAAAATTAGGGAATTTGGATTGCTTAGGAAGCAGAATTTTCAATGTGTATAAAATTTCCTATTTTTGGTGTATAGATTATCATTTTATGAGAACCAATATAGAAATAGACGAAAAAAAAATAGATGCTTTAAGGGAGCTTACCCATTTAAAAACAAAGAAAGAGATTGTTGACGTCGCTTTGGAATCCTATATAGCCAAAATGTCAAAACTGGCTTTGTTAGACATAAAGGGAAAGATAGATTGGGAAGGAGACCTAGCGGAGTGGCGAACACCAAAGCAAGAACTAGAGCTAAATGACTGAGCCAATTTTAGTAGACACCTCTGTTTGGATAAACTTTTTCCTGGGTAAGGAGAATGCATCCACCGAGACATTAGAACATTATTTAGCCAATGATGGCGTAATATGCTACTGCCCTACTATACTTCAAGAAATACTACAAGGCTGTAAAGACCAGAAACAAATGGCAGCTATTTATGAACAATTCGTGAGATTGACCAGCCTTGAATGTGGGCATTATGAAGCTAGTGCGGGAGCTGCTCAAATGTATTTCAAGCTAAAGAAAAAAGGAATTAGCATCAGAAAACCAAACGACTGCCTGATAGCTTGGTACGCCATCAAAAACAATGTCGCCTTAATTCATAATGACAAAGATTTTGAGATGATTAAGCGAGAAGAGCCATTGAAAACGTCAATTGGAATGAAGTAAGTGTTTGTCACGATTTTGGTTAGAATGACAAAATCTCGCCAAATACACACATGGCATTACGTAAGATTCACTTGTTTTACCAATATTTCGTCCCAAAAGGGACTTTTCTTAATGTAAACAATACGTAAAGCCTTTCACCCCACCTCCACAGCCCAGCCTCTTTCGAAACTTTGACCAGCGGCTAGTGTATTTATACCTTCTTTTTCTGTCAATTCTTGGTTATGCTCTACGCTGTCTGCAATACCACACCAAGGCTCTAAGCAAACAAAATTGGCGTTTTTAGCTGCCCAAATACCAAAGAAAGGAAAGTCGCTAAAAGTGAATTTTAGATAATTTTCAGACATCTTAGACTTAAGGGTAATTGTTTCCGACTTAAGATTCTTAAAAACTAAGGCATCTTCTTCAAATAACTCTTTAGACAGATTTAATGCATTATTATCCAATTTTAAATCAGTAGGCGTAGTTTCTATCAAGCCCTCTAGACTAAGCGGCCAACGTTTTAAATCTTCTTGAGCGTCAAATTCAAGCAAAAAACTATCATAACCACCCTCATCATTAAAAGGAATTGCGAAAGCTGGGTGTGCACCTAGTGAAAACAGCATTTTCTCCTCCCCTTTATTTACCACACTATATTTCACAGCCAAAGATGCTCCATCTAACATATAACTGATAAAGAAATCAAAGTGAAAAGGATAAACCTTTAACGTATCTTCTGATGAAGAAAATTTCAAAGTAGCCTTCTCTTTATCTTTACTTACCGTCTCAAACATGTTATCTCTAGCGAAACCATGACGAGGCAAACTGTAAGATTTCCCTTCATATATATATGTGTCGTCTTTTAAACCACCCACAATTGGAAAAAGAACAGGAGAACTTTTTGCCCAAAAAGAAGGGTCTGAATCCCACATATGCTCAATACCTGTTTTTTTATTAACAAGGCTTTTTAGCTCTGCTCCTTTCGGTTTTATCCAAACTTTCAGGGAGTCGTTTTCTAGGGAAATCATCTTCGAGATATTATTTTGAGCCGAAAGAACCCTAAAATTGTTGGTTTTACCATAAAAATGTTTGCTTTTCATCATCAAAATATGAAAACTTCACAGGCTTACTTTGTTTAATCATAATATTACCACTACTTTTGCAGCCCAATTATACCGAGCTGGAGTGAATGGTTCTTTCGGCGGCGGCATTTGTAACAAATAAAAAAGCAGAACCTGATGGCACAAAAAATCAGAATTAAACTTAAGTCATTCGACCATAATTTATTGGACGGATCGGCAGAGAAGATTGTTAAGGCGGTTAAATCAACTGGAGCAGTTGTTAGCGGTCCTATTCCTTTACCAACTCGTAAAGAGAAATTCACAGTACTTCGTTCTCCACACGTTTCTAAGAAATCTAGAGAGCAGTTTCAATTATGTACTTACAAGAGATTGATAGATATCTTCTCTGCAAGTCCTAAAACAGTAGATGCACTAATGAAATTAGAGCTTCCTTCTGGAGTTGACGTTGAGATTAAAGTATAATCTTCTTTTAGAAAGAATATTGAGAAGCCTTTTAGAGAAATCTGAAAGGCTTTTTTTATACCTTTTTGGAATCGATAAATTCTTTGAATGTTTTCTTGTAAGAATCGCTTATCGGGAAATATTGGTCCAAAATCTTCACCTTATCTCTTTCTATCTCTTCAATAGCGTCAAAAGCTATAATGGTAGAATTATGAATCCTGATAAACATATTAGAAGGAAGAGACTCTTCTAACGACTTCATGGTTTGCAGGCTTACTATTTGTTTGTCGGGTGTTTTGACTTTGACGTAGTCTTTTAAAGACTGAATATATAAAATATCCTTCAGTCGAATTTTAAGCAACTTCGTACCGTCTTTAATAAAGATAAATTCATTGGAAGGAACACTTTCTTTACTCTCCACCACTTTTATGACAGGTTGTTTTTCTTTAAAGCGTTGTGTTACTTTCTCTACAGCTTTCAAAAAACGCTCAAATGTGATAGGCTTTAAAAGGTAATCCGTCACATCTAAATCAAAACCTTCAATAGCATATTCCGAATAGGCCGTGGTAAGTACCACCATAGGTTTCTTTTGTAAAAGTTTTAAAAGGGTCAGACCCGTAATCTCTTTCATCTGAATATCAGAAAAAAGTAAGTCAACCTCCTCTTCTCTCAAAAACTCTAAAGCCTGCAGCGGATTCCCGAACGATTTCAAAAGCTCTAAAGAAGGTGTAGTTCTTACATATTCCTCCATGAGCTTTCTTGCCAAAGGCTCATCTTCCACTATTATACACCTGATTTTCATAAATCGATATCGAGTTTGACTTGGTACGTTTTATCGTCTTCCAATATATCTAAACTATGCTGGTTTTCATAACTAAGGTTTAGTCTTCGCATGGTGTTTTTTAAGCCTATTCCAGACTTTTCACCTTCCTCCACATTCTCATTTTTACTATTAGTTACTTCATAGTAACAATGTTTACCTTCAAAGTTGAATTTAACTTTCACCCAAGAGCCTTCATTGGAATGCGTAGTTCCATGTTTAAATGCATTTTCTAAAAATGTAATGAAAATTAAAGGAGCTATTCTTAGTGTACTATAATCACCTTCTATGCTTAACTCTAGAGGAAAATCATCTTCTAGGCGAAGCTTTTCTAAATCAATATAATTTTTGATGTACTCTATTTCCTTTGATACTGGCACTACCTCGTTATTAGCCTCATAAATCATGTATCGCATCATTTGCGATAGCTTGGAAATAACCTCCTTCGTGTTTGGGGAGTTGGTATGAGCTAAATAATAGAGGTTATTTAAGGTATTAAAAAGGAAATGAGGATTGATTTGGTCTTTCAGAAACCTTAATTCCGTAGCCAATTTCTCATTCTCAATCTCCTTTCTTTTTGCGTCCAGCTCAAACCAATCTTTCAAAAAACGCAGTAAAGAGACAAAAGTGACAATTACTACCGTACTAAAAGCATGCTGAATGATAAACTTAGAGGAGTATAAAAAAGAAAATGCTCTTTCTGAAGCCTCCATGTAAATCATACGCTTCAGCCAAATCTGAATACTTACTATCACCGCCAAACTAACCAATAAAGCCAGAATATACTTTCCCGTCTTCTTCTCCTTTAAAACAATGGGCAGTAAGACGAAATAGTTAAAATAACTAATAGTTGCCATGGTAGAAACCTGCATGATGGCGTCCAAAAACGACCTTAGATAATTAGGCTCCATGCCCCTTTTAGGCCAAGAAACTATATAGAAGAAGAAAGAGAAGTAAACACACCAAAAAACGAGGTGCAATAGAAATAATCTATTCTTTCTAAAAAATTGAGCTATCATAATATATATATATTGTACCGCAATGTAAGCTTGTTTTAAAAGCTCAATGTGGAATATCTACCCTTGTTTATTAAAGTTCGATGTTTCCCCCTTTTTTCCCGATTAGTCCCTTTTTCACTTAAAAAGCCCATTTGTCGACTTTTTAGGGCATAGCATATAATATGAAAAATTAAGCGACAAAAGTGAATTTGATTTGTAAGGTCAAAACAAATATAACTATGAACAAGCACTTTTTCCTTTTGAGTTTTATAACTCTATTTTCTTTTAGTACAGCTTTTGCTCAAAGAGGCGGAGGCCCTCCAGGTAGAGGTGGAGATGGAAACGGAAGACCAAGCCGAAGTACAGAAACCACCAAATCTTTTGACTTCGATAATGAAGATTCCCCAAAAGGTAACGCTAAAATCAAAGGTTTCGTAATAGATTCAGCAGTGACAATTGCTGTAGAATATGCTAACGTAGCTCTTATAAACGAAATCAACAGCAAAGTAGTGGATGGAGCAATGGCCGATGAAAATGGAAAATTTGAGTTCACTAAAATTGCCCCAGGCACATATTCATTAAAAGCCAGTTTTATTGGATATACCGACCAAGTCATAGAAAACATCAAAATCAAAAAAGGCGATGACATTGATTTAGGAACTATAAAACTTGCTATTTCTTCTAAAGTATTAGACGAAGTAACGGTAACTGGTCTAAAATCAATCATTGAAGAAAAAGTAGACAGACTTATATATAATGCAGAAAACGACCTTACATCAAAAGGCGGAGACGGTGCAGACGTATTAAGAAAAGTACCGATGCTCTCTGTTGACCTTGACGGAAACGTATCATTAAGAGGAAGTTCTAACATCAAAGTTTTGATAAACAACAGACCCTCTACCATAGTGGCGAGTTCTGTAGCCGATGCCCTAAAGATGATTCCTGCCGATTTAATAAAGAGTGTAGAGGTTATTACGTCACCATCTGCAAAATATGATGCTGAAGGTACTTCTGGAATTATTAACATCAACACTAAAAAATCAACCATCCAAGGTTTTAACTTAAGTCTTAACTCTGGTGTAGGTGTACGAGGTTCTAACTTGGGATTGAACGGAAACTTGAGAATAGGAAAAGTAGGATTCTCACTCGGAGGTTTTGGAAGGTCCTTTTACAATAAGGCAGAAACTACCTTAGACCAAACCACCTATGCTGCGGGAAATATTTTCAAAACTACCCAAGCGGGAGACTCTAAAGACTTTGGATTATTCGGCAGATATAACTTAGGAATGGACATAGAGCTGAACAAAAATGAGTACATCAACGGCTCCGTTTCTTTTGGAACAAGAAATTTCAATAGAGACCAAGATATGCTTATCTCCTCTTTTAATAATGGCAGCCTTACCTCGGAGCAAAACCGACTAGTAGAGACTATTAATAAGTCAAACAACGTAGATGTGAACCTTGACTATATCAAAATATTTAAGCCTAGTCATGAGTGGTCTATCTCTACGCAGTACAGTCAAAATAATTTGACTAATAATTTTGATGCCGAGATTTACTCAAACGTTAATGAGTTAATGAGCGGCCAGCAGAACATCAACGGAAACGTAAACAAAGAAGTAACTGTTCAAACAGATTATATGGTACCAATAGGTACAAAACAGCTATTTGAAGTAGGTGTTAAAGGTATTTTCAGAGAAGTAAATAGTGATTATCAATACCTATTTGGTACAGTAGGTAGTTTACAAGAAATAGCTTCACAGCCTTCTGGTTATTTAAATTATAATCAAAACATTGCTGCTGGATATATTTCTTACACCCTATCTACCAAAAACAAATGGTCGTTTAAAACAGGTGTGAGATATGAGCATACTAATATTGATGCCATTGACAATGCACTTCCTTTAGATATTTCTAGCTATCAGAACTTTGTTCCGAGTATTAATATTTCTAAAATACTTAATAACGGCCTAACGGTAAAGGTTGCTTACAATAACCGTATTCAAAGACCGGGGCTTCAGCAATTAAACCCTAACTATAATGCTGCAAACCCTCAATCCATTACTATAGGAAATCCTAGTTTGACACCTGAGGTATCAAATAACGTAGAGCTTAGTTTGAGTAAATCAATAAAAAGAAGTTACATCAACCTTTCATTCTTTGGAAGACAAACTAACAATTCAATTCTACAGTTAACCTCCCCGTCTGACACAGTAGCTGGGGCATTAATTACTACTTATGAAAACATTGGTAAGCAGAAAGTTACGGGACTAAACTTCTTTGGTAATGTTTTCTTAACACAGAAATGGAGCATAAATGGTGGCTTTGATGTTTACTACAACTACTTAGAAGGTCAAGTACAAACTGTTGACGGATTTGAGCTTGCTAGCAATAACGGAATAGTATTAGGCGGAAGAATGATGTCGCAGTTATCATTAAACAAAGGTTGGGGCTTACAAGCTTTCTCAGGATTTAGAGGTAATAAAGTATCGCTTCAAGGTAAAGAGTCTGGAATGGCGTTTTACTCCTTAGGTGTTAAGAAAGACATCAATGACAAAAAAGGCAGTATAGGTATTGCGTTTGATAATTTCGTAAACGGAATGACCAGAACATCAACAACGAACTCAGACCTTTTCAGTCAAAAAAGCGTAAACTATATATACAACCAAAACGTAAAACTTACATTCTCTTATAAACTAGGAAACATGAAGTTTGTAGAGAAAAAGAAAACAAAATCTGTCAACAACACCGACCAAAAAGGTGGTGGCGATAGCGACTCAGGAGGATTTTAAGAATGAAGAAAAAAACAACAGGAACCCAAATGCGAATAATACATAGGTATTTGGGTTTCTTCTTAGCAGGAATAATGGCGATGTATGCCATAAGCGGTACAGTTCTAATTTTCAGGTCAACTGATTTTTTAAAGCAAGAAAAGCACGTTGAAAAAACGCTAAAACCAAACTTATCAGAAGATGAATTAGGTAGAGAATTACACTTAAAAGGATTTAAAGTAAGCTCGCAAGAAGGTGATATTTTAAACTTTAAAACAGGAACCTATAATGTCAAAACCGGGGAAGCTTCTTATACATCAAAAAACCTTCCTTTTATACTCGGAAAAATGACCAAAATACATAAGTCCACCACAAATGACCCGCTATATTGGTTAAACATATTCTTTGGAGTTTCTCTACTCTTTTTTGTTATATCCACTTTTTGGATGTTCAGACCAGAGACTAAGATTTTCAAAAAAGGGCTCTATTTCACACTAGGAGGCCTCTTATTAACATTCATTTTACTATTCGTATAAAGAAATTTTATACATAAAAGGGTCTAAAAGATAAATGCAGTTGGTTTACAAGAACTGCAATGGTTAGTGGTTTAACTATAAATTCGAGACCTCTCTGAAATTTCAGAGAGGTTCTTTTTTTTGTGAAAAGTTAAATATTTGATATGCCATTTTAGAGGCAAATTTCCTAAATGCCTTCATCAATATCTTTGTCACAATTTTGGCTTTGGTGTAAGCCAAAAATTCCGCCAAATCAAACAATCATTACTAACGAAAAGGCATGTTTCTATTAAAATTATACCCCGCTGGGGTATCTGGAAAAATTGTTATGCTAATCAGTCCTTAATTAATGTTAAAACCGAGATTATTAAAGCCGCGTTTGCATCGCACCTGCCGTAGAGAAGAATAAGAAACATATAAACTTTACAATGCAAAAAAAACGCTTAATCTTACCTTTACTATTTCTTACTATTTTCGGGCTACAAAGCTGCGACACCACTGACGTGGATCCTGCAGATGGCGACTGGTTTAAACTATCTGACCTTGACGGTTTAGCGAGATACTCTGCCGTAGGTTTTTCTATTGGCGATTTTGGATATTTAGGAATGGGAGCCGATGAAGACAATTACAAACTAAGTGACTTCTGGAAGTTTGACCCATCAAAAAACACTTGGACACAAATAGCAGATTTTCCTGGAACAGCCAGAACAGCTGCCGTAGGTTTAAATATTGAAAACAAAGGCTACGTAGGCACCGGTCTAGATATTGAAGACAATAAACTAAATGACTTTTGGGCATACGACCCTGCTAGCAACACTTGGGAGCAAAAATCAGATTTCCCTGGCTCTGCCAGAAGAAACGCCGTAAGCTTTACGCTTCTTAATAAAGGATATGTAGGTACTGGCCATGACGGAAACTACACCAAAGACTTTTACTCTTACGAACCAGCTACAGACACTTGGACTAAAATCACGAGCATTGGTGGCTCTAAAAGAGTGGGTGCCGCTTCATTTGTGATTGACAATAAAGCTTATGTAGGCACTGGAAATAACAATGGCATAAACCTTTCTGACTTATGGCAGTATGACCCAGCCACTGAGACTTGGATAGAAATGTTAGACTTTGATGAAACTACCGTGGCTAGGTCTTATGGTTTTGGTTTTTCTTTAAACAATAAAGGTTTTATAGCTGGAGGTTCTTCTAGCAACACCGTTTGGGAATACACCACCGGAGGTGATGAAGGCTTAGGTGAGTGGAATGAAGTAACCAGTTTTGAAGGTAGTGCCAGAAACTACCCAGTAGCTTGGACTATTAATAATGAAGGCTACGTGGCCACAGGGTCAAACGGCCTTTCGAGATACGACGACCTTTGGAAGTTTACGCCAGACATAGTTCAAGACGATGAATAAAAACATTGGACTCTCCATATTAATTATACTTGGTCTTATAGCCTGTAAACCTAGCTCCAGCTACTCTTACAAAGTACTGGAGCTAGGCCAAGACCAGTTTGGCTATGAAATAATCAAAAGTAATAAGTCATTTATTACTCAAAAATATATTCCGGGAAAAGCAGGAAACACACCGTTTTCTAGTGAAGAAGATGCTGAAAAAGTAGCATCGCTGATGCTGCTAAAGTTAGAAAACGGGGTGTTCCCTCCCACCATAAAATTGTCAGAAATAGACTCGCTCCAAATCAAATAAAGCTGTAGAAAATGAAATATATAATTGCCATTATTCTGGCGATCGGAGGTATTGCTATGTCTTGCACCTCAGGTAGTTTAGATGTAACACTCGACATAGATTCGCAGATAAATCAAAACACCGTCATGGTAGACACCATGCGTGTGGAAGGCTTTACGGTGAAAGAGGACAGCACCTACACCTCCGCATCTGGACAGCTTCAAGTAGGTAGCTACACCATGAATAATAGGTTAGCGATAAGCTCCGAAGCCTATTTTCAAGTAAGCTTACCGGGCACCAACTACGGAGCATATAACATTACCGAAAGCATGGTTTTAGATTCTGCCAAAATTCAGCTTAGACTAAGCGGAAATATAGGAGACACCACGGCTTATCAAACCATCAGGCTTCACGAGCTTATTTCTGAAATACCGACAAGTGATGCACAACTGAGCAATTTCTCATACCCTGCCGAAACTAACCACATAGCCGAAAAAATATGGAAGCTTAGACCTTCTAAAGATACCTTGGTAGAGCTTACTTTAAATGCAGCCACTGCTCAGGAAATATGGGAGTATTACCAAACCAGCTATAGAGAAGACAATCCTAGTCTCTTGAAAATCATCAAAGGATTGGTATTAAAAGGAGGTCAAAACAATACTTCACTCAGTGTTTTTGATGCCACCAATGCCGACATACGTCTTTATACACATACCCAAAACACATATATTCAATACACTTTTGACTTTCCGCTTATAGTAAACAATGCTCAGTTTAACCATTACACCTACCTCTCCGACTTTGATGCTTTAAATACCTTAAGCCCTGGCGAGCAAGTGAATGCGTCTTTAACAAATAATGAATTTGTTTTAAATGCAGGACTTGGATTGTCTGGCAAAATTGAAATACCCGGAATAAGTCAGTTAAAAGAAATCACCGACCTTGCCGGCATTCATCAGGTTCAAATGGTGCTTTACTCCACCCGAAAAAGTTTAACTGAAACGCCTACGCCACCTGCTTCTTTGGCTTTATACATCATAAATCTTAATAACGAAATAGAGGCTGCTATGGCAGATGCTTATGGCACCCAGATAACGGGCACCTATGTTTATAACCCAGAAGACCTAGTTTTTACCAGTTATTACACTTTTGACCTGACGCAATATTTCAAAAACATTCTTTTTCAAGGTGTACAAAATAAGGGTTTCAAAGTGATTCCTGCAGATGACGGAACAGTGAATGGAACATTTGGCGGTGTATACCTAGGAAACTATGACAATGCTTCCTTTAAAGCAAAACTGATAGTTTATTATGGGGAGTAAATAAGGTATAGACTATTCCCTCTCAAAAATATGGAGGGTATTTTTTAGGTCTAAGGCATAGAGTTTATCGTTAGCAGCTTGAATTTTTAAAGGACCCATTTCTACAGGCTTGCCTGCATCATCTGCTAATACCTCGAGATTGGCCAAGCTTTGCTGTTTACGATTATAAACACCAAGACCCGCTCTTTTGCTATTCTCACCCAAGCCTGTTCTAAAATAAATATAGTTTTCATCAACCTGACTAGGGTCAAAGAAAAATGGATTCATGGATAATCCATTTATATCAAGTGGGTTTACATGAAGGTTTTGCCATAAACAAATTTCCCCTGTTAGGGCATCTATTTCTATGTATTGGCCAGCTTCAAAAATCACGACACGTCCAGTTTCCTTATCTAGAATAGGTAAACTGATTCTACAATGGGTATCTCTTTCATTTTTGCCAGACAGAAAAACCTCATCTTGCTGCCATACCAATGAACCATTCGCCACGGAAATGCCAAAAAACAGAGGAAGGTCTGGAACAGAAGATAAGTAACTTTCTGAAACTATATTTTTATGTCCAAAAACCACAAGCACCTCCTCAAAAACACCCAAAATCTTCCCGATTTTTTCTACGCCTAAGACTGACGTGTCGTATTGCCAGAGGGTGGTTTCGGTTTGATGGTTGTAAAACGTAAACTGATTCTGACTCTCTTGATTATCTTTTAAAACAGCATTCGTATTATCTGCAAATAAGATTTTAATATTTGTATTGTCAAAGAGAATTTTAACAACTGCCTTTTTCTTGATATTGTACTTTACTATCTGTGTTGAATAGTCTGACAAATCATATTGAAGACCTAGATATATATCGTCATAGAGTGTTTCAAACCGTGGAGAGAAACCATTCAAATAGAATACCTTACTATCTCCTAAAACGCTCTTACAGAAAGTTAAACTCTGCCCCTTTTTTCCAAAAAACAAAAACTCATTTATGTCTAAAAAAGCTAATCCCTCGGCATTTTTTTCAATAAGAACGTCTCCTAAAATTATTTCTCCAGACTTACTCAAATAGAGTAAGTTATTTTTAACAACATTAATTAAAGAGACGTTTTTAATAGCTAGATATTTCATTATTTAATGTCAATAAAACCGTATAAAATTGAAGCATTATTTAAAACGATAGTTTTGAAATTAATAAATTTAGCGGCTCTATCTTCCAAACTTGGGTTAGTCGACAAATCATTCCACAAACTCCCCCTCAGCCCGTCATTATTCCAGAATGTCTTAACCATGATTATTTTGATTGGGTTGATTTAGGTGATTTTAGTTTGCTGCCTTAAACTTCTTATTTATCAAACGCTTAAACTTTAAGCTTCTTTCTCCAAAATTAATGAGTAATCCTACTTCTAGATTATATGCTTCCAAGTAATTCTTTGCTTGAGCCAAATGGACATCTTGCAGCTCAATCACCGCTTTTAATTCCACAGAAATATTTTCATATACAAGAAAATCAACCCTTCTGGTACCAATATGCACCTCACGATAATGAATAGGCATTTCGAACTCTCGCTGAAAAGGAATGTTTTCAATGTCCAGCTCTATCGCTAAAGCACGCTGATAAATTACCTCTTGAAAACCATTTCCTAATGCAGAATGCACCTTCATGGCTGCTCCAATTATTTTAGACGTCTGGTCGGAGTATTTGTAGTTTGTGTGAGTCATGTTCTAATTTGAAATACCAAAAACGCTATAATATAATTGATTTAGCATTAACGTAACGCTAAGTAGCTAAAATCAAGGTATTCATCAAAATCAAACATATCATGGTTTAGACTATTCTCGCTCAAAAATATGGAGGGTGTTATTGGAGTCTAGGGCATAAACTTTATTACCGCTTATTTTTGGCTGTGCATTCCTTATGAAAGCACCAGTCTCTTGGAAATCTTCAAAAATGTGTAACCAGTCTATTTTTAGACTTTGGGTATCAAAAGACCCTATGCATTTGGCAAAACCACCTAAAGCAAGTACATGTGCCTTAAAATATAAATGGGTGTCAGAAATTGAAGACGACATTGTCACATTAATCCCTTTTTCATCCAATTGCTCTTTTATAGATTCTGCCTTAATTTCACCCGACTGAGAGTTTAAACTCCAATAAAAATCACCTAGCAGAACCTCTAGTAGAAGACTGTCTTTTTTAAATTGAAGATTAAAACTAAGCCCACCTAAGGGAGACATTTTTTGATTTATCAGTACTTCTTTCTGCTGCCAAAGTAGATGGCCTGTTTTGATGTCTAAACCCATATAAAGTTCATATTGGTCAGAATACCGTGGGTCTGGGTTTTCGTAAAGACCCACCACCACCAGCACCTCCCCAAAAACACCCAAAATCTTCCCGATTTTTTCTACGCCTAAGTCTGACGTGTCGTATTGCCAGAGGGTGGTTTCGGTGGGGAGGTGGAGGTTTTTTATTATCATTAAAGAATCTGAGAAAAACAGCGAGTTTTCTACAAAAAAAGAATGATTTACTTGAAAAATATTTGACCCTAATATTGTAAAAACATTAAGGTTAATATCAAATAAATGGAACTTTCGATGTCGTCGTTTGTCTGTTTTTTCAGAAAACAATATTGTTCCTTTATCATGAATAAAATTTTTGACTAAAGTATATTCTGTTTCAAGAACTGCTTTATTCCCCTTACTTGAATACAACGCTGTTTCCCCACTTTTACTTTGAATTGAGTAAAAATCACCAAACACGGAAGAAGACTGAGTATCTATATTGAATTCAGGCAGAACTATCTTTTGGTTGTTCAAATAAGCAATATTGTCTTTGTCAAAAAAAAGACAAAGCTCATTATCACACTTAAAACTCAATACATTCTGAATTGTGGAAATCTTATTCATTTTACTTTAATAAAACCATAAACACTAGAACTTAAATTCTCTACAAGGTCTCGAAACTCATCCTTGGCGTCATCTTCTTCATCTAATCCATCAAACAAACTCCCCCTCAGCCCCTCATTATTCCAGAAGGTGGTAAAAAGTGCTTGGTCTTGCTTTCGGCTTCAAATAAGCCAAAATGTTTTAAAATTCCCTTATAGATTCCTATGTTTTAAAAAGAAAGCCAATTACAGCCCAAGAAACCAATCTAAAAGCTCTGGTTCGTTCACAATACTCCAAGAATGAGGATGCCTGCTGCCGTCTGGTCGGATGCCTTTGCCTTCGGTCAATATCAGCTCGGCATGCTCATTTCCGTCTATCTTTATTTGATTAATGAGTGCTGCAGCATCTATGCTGTTCATAGAATAATAATCTTTACCGCGGTTTTCTATCCACCACATAACGTCTGGCTCGGTATAGGCCCTAATAGCTATATCCTTTAAAAAACGGGCATTTCCGCCATACTCAGCGGTATAACAAAAAGGAGAATAATTAATATAGTTGGTCATGACCTCGGCAGGTTTTCCTCCCAAGTTTTTTGTGAGATATTGACTCACCCACTGCCCTTCATTGGCAGCTACTTCATTAAGATTCATACGCCAAGCCTTATCTGTTTCCGCCCAAAAACGCACCATGTCTAAGGGAGCATCACAAATGGCCACCGCCTTTGGCAAAATATGATATTGAGAATCTTCACTTTTAGAAAAAATAGCCATTTTCAAAGCCCGAGTACCTTCCAAAGACATTCCAGAAAACAGTAAATTATCAATAGGCACATCATTACTAGCACAGGCTTGGTAAATATAGCTTTCCAGTTCTTGCATCTTTTTTACTTCAAAAAGGAATTCAAAGCTGTTTTCAGTATTCACAAAAAGCGTTGCCAAATCTCGCTGTCTGGCTAAGTTTATAATACTATTTGATACGGCAGTATCAAGCTCTGCATGAAAAAACACTACAGCCCCTAGTGCCTTATTTTCAGGCAAGAAAAGTGTGTATCCAGCATCTACCTCAGGAATTTCAATACCATCGATAAGTGTTATTTGACTGCTAGCCGGCACCCGAAATGTAACAGCCTTTTGCCCAAGGCAAGAGAAAGAAAGCAAAACCAAAAAACAGATTCTATGCATATACAAAGAAATCTAAATCGAGGTAAGAAAACACGCCTATGTATGTTAAAATAGCTTAAGCGTCGTATATTGGGTTCATCTTAACCTTTTCAAAAAACACTCATGTATATTCTTGCCGAAAGTAGCTCCATTGCCAATAACTTCTTAGCCCAAATAAGAGATGTCAATATTCAGACAGACCGACAGAAATTCAGGCGAAACATAGAACGCATAGGAGAAATATTGGCCTATGAAATTTCAAAGAATCTACATTTTGAAAACGATAAAATAACCACGCCATTAGGGGTAAAAGAAACCAAAACGCTAAAAGACCAACCAGTTTTGGTCACCATATTAAGAGCAGGATTGCCCCTGCATAATGGCATGTTAAACTATTTTGATGAAGCCGATAATGCTTTTATTGGAGCCTATAGAGGCTCTCATGATGCCAAAGACGATTTTGATATTGAAATGGATTATATCACCAGTCCTGACATACAAGGCCGTACTTTAATTATTTGCGACCCCATGATAGCCACCGGAAAATCTATAGAAAAGGCCTATCACGCTATGTTACGTCATGGAATTCCTAAAAGAACCTACATAGTGGCGGCCATAGCCTCTAACAGAGGAGCCAGATTTGTACAAGCCAGAATGCCAGAATGCAGGTTATACCTGGGAGATTTGGACAAAGACCTAAACAGCAAGTCTTACATAGTTCCGGGTTTAGGAGATGCAGGAGATTTAGCTTTTGGAGAGAAATCATAATAAAGAAAATATCTATTTTTAAGCCCTAATTAATCTTAACCACTATTTTATGTCTTTAAAACTTTCTGCAGCAGACTGGAAAAAACTTTTCAGTCTACCTGTAATTGTAGCCGCCCTCGGGTATTTTGTCGATATCTACGACATGCAACTTTTCGGCATAGTAAGAGTACCTAGCTTACGAGCTCTAGGTCTTTCCGAAGAAGAAGTAGCCACCGCAGGAAAATCTATTTTAAGTTATCAAAGCTATGGCCTGTTGGTAGGTGGAATTTTCTGGGGAACCTTGGGTGACAAAAAAGGAAGATTATCTGTACTTTTTGGGTCTATTATTACGTATTCCATTGCCAATGTAGCCTGTGGATTAATACCGCAAATAGCTTTCATGGACCAAGTAGAGGCCTATAAATGGTTAAGGTTTATAGCCGGAATAGGTTTAGCAGGCGAGTTAGGAGCAGGAATCACATTGGTATCAGAAAGCTTACCTACTAGACTTAGAGCCATAGGAACCTCGCTAGTAGCAGGCATAGGTTTGATGGGTGCTGTGGTTGGTAATTTCACGGTGCGTCTTTCTGGCGACTGGACCATCGCTTACTTTATAGGTGGTGCCATGGGATTTGCACTTTTGCTCCTGAGAGTAGGCGTGATAGAATCTGGCATTTATACCAACCTCACAAAAGACAAGAGCGTATCTAAGGGTAATTTCTTTATGTTCTTTAATAATTGGGAGCGTTTTGTGAAATATTTGAAGTGTATAGGCATAGGCATACCTACTTGGTTTTGTATTGGAATTTTGGCCTATTTCAGCAACGAGTTTGGCGAAGCTCTTGGAATAGAAGAACCAGTAGAGCCCGGCATGGCCATCATGTGGGCATATATAGGAATATCTGCCGGAGACTTTTTGAGTGGCTTTATTAGTCAGCAGCTACAGTCTAGAAAGAAAGCTATTTTTTATATGATGTCTTTTTCGGCAGTAGCCGTTATGCTCTTTCTTTTTGCAGGTGTAGAGTCTGCTAACGCCTTATATGCCATCTGCTGTTTATTAGGACTTGGTACGGGTTACTGGGCTATGTTTGTCACCGTTGGTGCTGAGCAGTTTGGAACCAATTTAAGAGCTACCGCAGCCACCACCATTCCAAACATGGTAAGAGGTGCACTGCCCGCTATGATTGCTATTTTCATATTCTTCAAACCATCTAGTGGTATTATTTGGGCGGGAGCTATTACCGCGATATTTGCCTACGCCATTGGTTTTTATTCTACCCTCACTATTCCAGAAACGCACGATAAGGAATTAGACTATTTAGAAGAATAGCGTATAAATACCTAAAGGAAACCGTATGATTTGCCTTTAAAATCACTCATGGAAAAGGTACCTTTGAATCACTTTATAGCCATGAAAAAGTAAAACTTACTCCTTCCGAGGACCTCGGAAGGTTTTTTTCATTTTAGCGGCACAGCATCAGGCTTTTTCCGAAACTCTGTAAGCACAAAATAGCCCGTAACTAAAGTGGCTACAATAAAATACGCCACCACCACAGAGTTAAGTCCGGCATTTATACGCTCCAAGCCAAACCAGCCATCATGGTTGACAAACAAAAATAGTCCTAGTGCATTTTTAGCTAATTCCTGCCAAATGGCTAAAGGATTCTTTCCCATAAACTCTGTGTAACAATACACCGAAAAGAACATAAATAAACCGTAAGCGGCCATATCCCCAACATCCATACGCCCTAAAGCGGTAAAGAAATACATAAGAAAAGAGAAGGTAGTAAAAAACTGAATCCATGACCATGTTAAAACGCCTTGAGAAACTTCCGGGTAATACTTTTCAAAATTATACGGGTCTTCTATTTTAGGTTCTGGGTATTTAGCTTCTACATCGGCTGGTCGCCAGCCTGTAGGCATGAACCAAATACGTAGGCTATCCCACCAGCTATCTGCCCTAACGGCATCTTTTACCATGAGCCAAAAGTGTTGGAAATTTATCTTAATAGGATTCCAAGAACTTACTGGTCTGGTAATGCCATAAACTGGTGGTACATCATCCAGTTCTTCTTGAAAAGTACCAAACATGAAATCCCAAAAGATGAAAATTTGCCCCATATTTTTATCTAAATATTCTAGATTTATGGCATGATGCACTCTATGGTGCGAGGGAGTTACAATGATTTTCTCCAAAAAACCAAGCTTGCCGATATACTCGGTATGATACCAAAACTGGGCAAAAAGATGAAGCGGTGCTACAATAGCAATTATCTTAAAATCGACCCCTAATAAAGCTGCAGGAAGCAAGAAAATGGTAAAGAAACCTACCAATGATGAAATACTTTGACGCAAGGCACAGGCCAAATTAAACTCCTCCGAAGAGTGATGAATCAAATGCTGATTCCAGAAAAAATTGACCGAATGGTTTATTCTATGACCTATATACCCCGCTAAGTCTAATGCCATAAAAGCTATCAAAACATTTAACCAAGTGTATTCAATTTTGATAAAAGCCCAATGCTCCAACATCCAATTATAAGACAAAAGCGAAACACCAATGCCCAAAACATCTTTGAGGGTATTGGTATAACCAGAACTTAAACTGGAAATAACGTCCATTGATTTAAAGGAGTCACCTTTTGCGAAGTAACCATAAATTTTCTCTGCCAAAACAAAGAGAAAAAACAGCGGGGATGCTATGAGTAAAATGCCAGCGTATGTTTCCATAAATCAGTATGCATGCAGCGTAATTTATCAAATATAGTGATTTGAGGAGATTCTTAAAATTTTTAAAGCAGCTACTAAATTCTTTCTTGTCTTTCAAAGTTTGGACTGAAGTTTGTTCTTTATAGGCAAATTCACAATCATTTATAATTCACATGAAGAAAACCACTTTTGGCCTTTTTCTGGCCTGTTTAGTATTTGGAGCTCAAGTTATTGCTCAAAAAAATACAGGGCCAAAGTTTGGCTCACTTTCCGCCAAAGATTTCCAAGATACTTACAAGGACCTAGATGACGACCCACATGCTGTAGTGCTTTATGACAAAGGAAACTCAGAATTTATCTACAGTTCAAACCGCAGTTTCGAAATCCAAAGTACTTACCATGTTAGAATTCACATTTTAAAGAAATCTGAGCTTGGCCGTGGAAACCTCACAATCCGATACTATAAAGGTATTAATGCAACTGGTGAAAGAATTAGCGGAATTAAAGCTATCACTTATAACCTAGAAAATGGGAAAGTGATAAAATCTGAAATGAGTAGAAAGGCAGTTTTTGATGAGGAAATTGATGAAGATTATGCTGAAAAAAAGTTCTCATTACCTGATGTAAAAGAGGGTTCCATAATAGAATACACCTATACCAAGCGAGCTACTTTAAATCATAGTTTAAACCCTAGTAATTGGTATTTCCAATCTGACCTTCCTGTAAGGTGGAGTGAGCTAAACATTGAAATTCCTGGTTATTTCTACTATCAAATAATTATGGGAGGCTATCTGCCATTGGCTCTAAACGAACAAAAAACTGTGAACACTACCATACCAGGAACAGGCTTACAGGTAAAGGCACTTCAATACAAGTTTGCGGTTGCAAATGCCCCCGCTTTTAAAAATGAGCCATTTATAACCACAGCAAACGACTATATTTCTAAAATAGAATTTGAGCTTTCCTCGGTAGATATTCCAGGCCAACCTCTAAAAAACTATAATACCACATGGGATGAGTTAGATCAAACCTTGATGAAATCAGACTATTGGATTCAATATTTAAGTGGTAAAGCTGACTTACAAGAAATGGCTGAGCCTTTCAAAAAAATTGAAGACGAAAAAGAACGAGCCCTAGCTATTTACGATTATATGATAGCTACTTATCAATGGAATGATTACGTAGGCGTATGGTCTGGAGGAAAAATAAAAGATGTTTTAAATGAAAAGAAAGGTACAGCTTCTGCCTTAAACTTGCTGGCTTTAGGCCTATTTCAGGCATCAGGATTAGAAGCACACCCCGTCATTATCAGTACCCGTAGAAATGGCAGAATAAATACCATTTATCCCCTTCTTGACAGGTTCAACTATACCATTGTCTCGCTAAGAATAGGCATTGATAAACTCTTTATAGACGTAACAGATCCATTATTACCCATGGGAACTTTGCCCAACAGGTGCCTCTCTGCCCAGGGCCGAGAAATAAAAAGAGGAAAAGGCGAATTTGTAGATATAAAAACCAAAGGAAAGTTTTCGGAGTTAGAAGAAGTAGAAGCTAGTTTTGATTTAGAAAACGCCAGTTTGATAGGAAACTACAAAAACAGTAGCGATGGTTACGCAGCCAAAAGAATTAGAGATAACGTAAAAGAACTTGGTGAAGATGGTTATCACGAAGGAATAACTAAATATTTTGCAGACTGGGAGATTGATAATTTCAGACTCGAATCTATTCAAAACATTTATAGCCCTGCCATAAATTCCTTTTCTTTTGTAAAAGAAGATGGCGGCATCATGGAAGACATGATTTACCTCAACCCCATGGTCTTTGGACAAATCAGTGAGAATCCATTTAAAAGTAAAACCAGAGATTTCCCTATAGACTTTGCTCATTTGACCACACATAATTACCGTATTTATGTAGAGCTTCCTGAAGGATTTAATGCCGAAGAATTACCTGAGTCCATTCACTTAAAGCTGCCCAATAATGGCGGTCGTTTTATTTATAATTGTGCTGTGAATGGCGGTAAACTCACTGTAATTTCAAATATCACCTTAAAAAAGGCTGTTTACCCTGCCAATGACTATGTACTCTTAAAAGAGTTTTATGACCGCATAGTAAGCAAGCATGCTGAACAAATTGTTTTATCAAAAAACGAATAAAGAATGACCAAAATAGCCATCTTAATTATAGTTGCTAGTTTATCAAATCTGTCATTCGCACAAGATTTAGCTGTTAGCCAGATTCCAGAAGAATTGATGCAATCTGCCGATGCTGTTATCCGTTTTGACAAAACAGAATTTCTCATAGAATCGACCAGGGAATCTAATACCAAAAGACACTGGGCCATCACTATAATGAATGCCCGAGGTGCGGAAGAGCACCAACTATTTAGAGCCTATTATGACGACTTCTCAAAAGTCAGAAAGATTGAAGGTATTCTTTATGATGCACAAGGCAAAGAAATTAAAAGCCTACGAGGCAAAGATGTGGAAGACTATGCTTTGAGTGGTTTTTCGGAAGGTGTTTCAGACGGAAGAGTAAAAGTAGCTGATTTTTCAAACCTTAATATCGACTACCCATATACCATAGAATTTAGCTACGAGAAGCAAGATAGGAACATGCTTTTCTTTCCTAGCTGGGTACCTATAACAGCCGAAAAAACTGCTATCATGTCTTCTGAGTTCAGCATTGAGTCCAAAGAAGTTCCCTTTAGGGTTAAAGAAAATGGCATGACCGGCTTTAATGTTGTCAAAAAAACAGCTCACCCCTTTATAAAATCATGGTCGCTGGAGAATGTAAAACCTTTTAAATATGAGGGCTACTCACTTAATGAAGATGTTCCGCATTTAGTTACGGCACCCTCCTTATTTGAGATTGATGGCTACAAGGGCGAAATGAATTCATGGGGCGATATTGGTAAATTTTATGCAGAACTTAACAGCAAAAGAGATGAACTACCAGAGGAACAAATAGCGAAATTAAAGCAACTCATAAAGCCAGAGATGTCTTTTGAGGAAAAGGTAAAAACCACTTACGAGTTTATGCAGTCTCACACCCGTTACATGAGCATTCAGCTCGGAATAGGTGGCTGGCAAACCATGACTGCTAAAAGCGTGGCAGAAAGAGGCTATGGCGACTGTAAAGCACTGACAAACTATACCATAGCTCTATTAAAAACTATTGACATTAAAGCTTATCCGGTTATAATCAGTGCTGGCAAAAATGTCTCTAACCCTTTAGAAGACTTCCCAAACATGAATTTCAATCATGTGATTGCTTGTGTGCCTTCGGTCAAAGACACTATTTGGTTAGAATGTACCAGTCAAACCAACCCCGCCGGTTTTTTAGGAAGTTTTACGGGAAACAGGAAAGGACTTTTAGTTAAAAGTGAGGGGGCGGAATTAGTTAATACTATTCAATATTCACCCCAAGAGAACTTCCAAAAAAGAACTGCCGAAGTATGGCTAAAAGAAGATGGAAATGCCGAACTTAAAATAGCATCTAGCTATGGCGGAATTCAGCAAAGCAGAAGAGCCGATGTGGTAGACTCTTATAATCACGACGAACAAATTAAATTCTTAAAAGGCTCTATTGATCTAGCGAGTTTTGAGCTTGGTGATTTTAAATTAGAAAAGATAAAAAACAAAATACCTGAAGTAACAGAAGATGTTAGCCTGACTGCAAGAAAACTGGTAGCAGTAAGTGGTAAAAGGTTATTTCTTAAGCCCAATATTTTAAGCGGTTTTTACGGAACTCCTGTGAATAAAGAAGACCGTAAAACCAACCTATACTTAAACCCAAACATTTATACGGTAGAAGATAGCGACGAAATACTGTTTCATATTCCGGAAGGTTATAAAACAGAAAAATCGCCTAAGCCCATTATACTAGAAAGCCCTTTCGGGGTTTATGCATCTGAAGTAAAACGTGAAGGTAATACCTTAAAATATACCAGAAAAGTATCGGTAAAAGGTGGCACATATGATAAAAACATGTACTCAACGTGGGTCGATTTTCTAAAAGCTATTAATCGAGCAGATAAGCAACGCGTAGTATTTTTGAATGGGGATACTTGAGATTTAAACTACCCCACAGTTAATCATATAATTAACAAACCCCTTTACTTCTTTGATATCTAAACTCAAATCTACGTTTGATTAGTAACAGCTCAAATTAGTACCTTAAAAAGACAGGTTAATCTAAAATAAGTGTGTAATTTCAATAGAATTTGCAATTATCTTTATATTTGGTGTGTTATAAAAACAGAGGACAGAGATTTATGACCGAAGATAAAACAAAAAACGCTTTAATCGGAGCCGCTATTGGAGCTGGCTTAGGCCAAATATTTGAGGGGAACAAAGTCTTACTAGCATTAGCTGGAGCGGCCATTGGTGCTTCTGTAGAAGGTCGTGCCAACGCCAAGCTTTTAAACGCTCCCACAGTATATGTAGAAAATGGAAACCTAGTTAAGGAATTTCCAGATGGGCGAAAAGAACATCTTAAAACTATGGCCCCTTCAGTAAAAAGAGATTTGGGCAAAAAGTTTAAGATTTGAGTAAATCAAAAACTAAAAGAATACGAATGTTTGCGGGGCCAAATGGCTCAGGCAAGACATCCATTTATAATCAAGCCAAAGCTTCTTTTTCTACTACACTATTTGTCAATGCAGATGAAATTGAGAAGACCCTAAAAAGTGGGCTAGATTTTAACAAGTATCAGCTAAATGTAGAAAAAGAGGAACTCATTAATTTCTTGACCTCCTCTAAGTTTTTCGTTTCGAAATTAAAAGAAAATTTTAGCGAAGAATTAAACCCAGAAAGCTTTCAAATCAAAGACAACGTTCTCTCTGTAAAGCAAGAACAGTATTTGAACTCATATTTTGCTGCCGATATAGCGGAATTTATCCGACAAAAATTGCTTAAAACGGGGCTTTCGTTCGTGTTTGAAACTGTCATGAGTCACGAATCCAAATTGGCATTTCTTCAAAAAGCTAAGGATGCTGGATATAGAGTATATTTGTATTATGTGGCTACAGAAGATCCCGCCATTAATATTCAGAGAGTCGAACAAAGAGTTTTACAATCTGGACATGATGTACCAGAAGATAAAATTGTAGGTAGGTATTTCAAATCGCTTCAGCTTTTGAAGGGTGCAGTAAAACTGTCCGATAGGGCATATCTTTTTGACACTTCCGATAGAAATGAAAAAGACAATCTGTTTGCTGAAATCAAAGAAAGTAATGAAGTAGAGCTTTTCTTCGAAGCTCCTAACTGGTTTTATAAATACTTAGTAAATAACTGATAACCAAAACCTTTCCTCAAAAAAAAGACACACCCTGGGACGCTGTTCAAATGGGTAGCGTGGTGTGTACTGTTGATACAAAATTAACAAAGCCCTTTCATTTCTGAAAGAGCTTTGAAATTCATACTTTCTAAAGTAGAACTATTAACTATTTGTAAACCTTAAAGTCTAGTCACCTTAAGATTTTTCCACTCCACTTTGATTCCGCCACCGTCGTGAATCTGAAGAGCTATAGAACCTTGTGCTGCTCCTATTTTATCATCTGAAAGGGTAATCATTTCGTGACCATTAAGCCATGTAGTGATGGTAGGACCTACTACTCTAACTTTCATGGTATTCCATTTTCCCATTTTTAGGTATTTGTCTTTTGCTGGGTCTGGCTTAATTAACCAACCTCTCCCGTAAGATTCATAAATTCCTCCTGTATCATGTCCTGGAGGGGCTACTTCTGCCTGCCATCCAGTAATTTTAGTACCATCAATAGAAGAGCGAATAAAAATACCGCTGTTTCCATTGGCTTGCTGACGGAAGTCAACTTCTACTTCAAAATCTTTGAAACTCTCGTTGGTTCCTAGGTAACCATAACCTTTATCAGGACCACTTTCACACACTAAAAGACCATCTTCAACAAACCATTTTTCGGTTCCGTAAATAGTCCAACCCGTCAAATCTTTACCATTAAATAATGGTGTTGCTTTTGATTTTTGTGCTTGAGACTGAAACGCCAGCATCAAGCAGAACGATGCCACTAAAAATAGCTGCTTTTTAATATTGTTCATATTTCTTCGGTTAAGTAAATTTTAGGACGAATATAATTCAATATTACTAAGTAAGTCCTCCTTAACTCCGAATTCACCAAGAAAGTCGACTATCGGCTATTCTACCACGAAATATTTCTAAATTGGGAGAGATTTTATAACAATCACCCTACATTGTACCTAATAAAAAACAAGCTTATGAAAGTTCTACTCGTTCTATTATCTTTTTGCACCTATGCTGCTATCGGTCAAAATCTTAGCCAAGAGCAGCAGATAGCCGATGCCGTTTTAGCCTTAGATGAAGGCGACAGAAATGACGCCACTGTAATGGGCTATGATAAAAATGATGTTTTCAAAGTAATTAAAACTGGCACAAACAACCTTATCTGCCTTGCAGACAATCCTAAGCAAGAAGGTTTTTCGGTGGCTTGTTATCACAAAAACCTAGACCCTTTTATGGCAAGAGGACGAGCACTTAAAACAGAAGGAAAAAGCAGAGGTGAAATAGAAAAAATTAGAGAAGAAGAAGCTAAAGCTGGTAAATTAATAATGCCAGAGAAAGCATCAACTTTATATGTACTTAGCGGAGAAACTAAAGAAGATGCTAACCTTAGATGGGTGGTTTATATCCCTTGGGCAACTGCCGAAAGTACAGGTTTACCTATTAGACCTATGTCTGCCGGTGCCCCTTGGATAATGTTTCCTGGTAGCTACCGAGCTCATATTATGATTACACCTGCAAATTAAGATTTCAATTTATTTCAACCTTACCCTAAAAAATGTACTTCAAATTTATCAAAACCCTAATGCTTGGTCTAAGCTTTATGGCCTTAAACACTTCAGCTCAAAACCTAGTTAAAGAAGGGGCAAAACTGACTTTAATTTCAGACCAATTTTCCTTTACCGAAGGCCCTGCTGCCGATAAAAAAGGAAACGTATATTTCACTGACCAGCCCAATGACAAAATTTGGAAATACTCTAACAAAGGAGTTTTAAGTCTTTATATGGACGGCTCTGGAAGAGCAAACGGTCTCTTTTTTGACAAAGATGGCAACCTACTAGCCTGTGCCGATAATGACAATGAACTTTGGAAAATTGACAAAGACAAAAATGTAGAAGTATTAGTCAAAAACTGGAACAATAAACGCTTAAATGGCCCAAACGACCTTTGGATTGACGCCAACGGCGGTATTTACTACTCCGACCCATTTTACAAAAGAGACTACTGGAAGCATACCGAAAGGGAGCAGGAAGAGCAGCGTGTTTATTACAGAAACGCAGCAGGAGACGTCGAAATTGCGGCAGCTGATTTTGTACGCCCAAATGGACTAATTGGCGATAAGCTTAATAGTAGAATGTACATCACCGACATTGGCGACAAAAAAACATATGTTTATGATATGGCTACAGACGGTACATTAAGCAATAAAAAACTTTTCTGTGAACAAGGTTCAGATGGTATGACGCTAGACGAGCTTGGCAATGTATATCTAGTAGGAAAAGGAGTTACTATCTATAGTCCAGAAGGTGAAGTCTTAGAAAAAATTGACGTACCCGAAGGCTGGACAGCCAATATCACTTTTGGCGGCAAGAAAAATAAAACCCTTTTCATTACTGCCTCAAAATCTTTTTACTCCATAGAAATGAATGTTAAAGGAGCTAAATAACCTACAAACCTTTACTCAAAATGAACCAATCAATGTTAAAAAAATCAAACATTAAAAACCTGGCACTCGCTTTATCCTGCGGTCTACTAATTTCAAGTTGCACCAATAATTCTGAAAATGCAGAATCAACAATTATAGAAGAACTTCCTGAAATAGGTGTGGGTGCAGCCGCCATAGATGGCTCTGAAATCTACATGGATGGTACCAAGGAAATTCTTAATGACAAATGGGAATACTGGGAAGGACCTGGTTTCTCTGGCGAATACCCAATAAAATGGATGGCAGTGGAAGACCAAGAAACCGGAGATTATGCTATCAGCAGCAATGACCCAGGAGCAAAAGGTGGAAAATACGGTTCTGTAGACATTGTTACTAAAAAGAAATTCAAAGACTTTAGAGCTCACGTAGAGTTTTTTATCGCCGCTGAGGGCGGCAACTCTGGTGTTTATTTACAAAACCGATACGAGATTCAGGTTTTAGATGGTGACACTACCTCACATGGTATGGCTGCTGTCATTAATGAATCAGAATCTCCATACCATCTTTATAATGGTATTGGCAAATGGAATGCTTATGATATCCAGTTTCGTGCTGCAAGGTTTGACAGCGAAGGAAACCTAACAGAAAAGCCAGTAGTTACGCTTTACTTTAATGGCGAAAAAGCTCATACCAATGTAGAAATTCAGCAAGTTTGGGGTGGTGAAAAATCAGGACTCGACGGTGGAAACGATGGCGGAAAAGGAATTACTGATACACCAGGCGGACTAAAATTACAAGCCGAAGGTCATGACGTACTTTACAGAAACGTCTGGATTAAAGAAATGGACTTTGAAAACGCTAATACAGATTTTTAAGCTCTCCCCATACAAGACCTATTAAAATTCAACCAAAATGAACAGAAGAGATATAATTAAATCAAGCCTAGCTACAACTGCTGCACTAGCATTAGGTGGTACATCAAAACTGATGGCGGCTCCTATCAAAAAGAAAAAACACAATTTTACTTTTTGCTTAAATACCAGCACCATCATGAAACAGAATGTTGGTCTCATGGAGGAGATTGACTTGGCCGCTAAGGCTGGTTTTGACGGTATTGAAATTTGGATGCGAACACTGGAAGCTTATGTAAAATCAGGCGGCAAACTAGCCGATGTAAAAAAGAAAGCGTCTGACTTGGGAATAATCATAGAAGACTCCATTGGTTTTGCGGCATGGGTGGTAGACAATGACGAGGTCAGAAACAAAGCCATAGAACAAACCAAAAGAGAAATGGACATGCTAGCTCAAATAGGCTGCAAGCGAATAGCTGCACCGCCTTTTGGTGCTACTAATGAGCCCGGCTTAGACCTAAGAAAAGCAGCAGATAGGTTTGGAGTAGTGTGCGACCTTGGAAAAGAAATGGGTGTACTGCCACAGTTAGAACTTTGGGGTTTTTCTCAAAACTTGCATTTGTTTGGCGAAACGCTTTTTGTAGCCGCCGAATCTGGTCATCCTGATGCTGTCATCCTTCCTGATGTTTATCATTTAAGACGAGGCGGCTCTCCGTTTGAAGCTTTAGAAATGATTAACGGAAGCAAAATTCAAATGTTCCATATGAATGATTACCCAGGCGGTATAGAAAAATCAAAACTGACTGATGCTATGCGAGTAATGCCAGGAGATGGCGATGCTCCTATGGATGACATTTTAGGCACCTTAAATGCGAAAGGGGTACCTATTTCCCTATCATTAGAAATTTTCAATGAAGACGTTTGGAAAATGGACGCCTTTGAAGCATGTAAAATGGGAATTTCTAAAATGAAAGCTGTGGTAGCAAGTGCTACCACTTAAATAAAAGAAGAGGCTTGAATTAAAAAATCAAGCCTCTTTTTCTTACTTTTTATCTGTGAATTATTAAGTAAAGCGGGAAGGCTATACAACAACAACCATATGTAAACAAAATATAACTTTTCTAATGACACCATCATAAAAGTTCAATATCTCTTCACAAAAAATTGAATAATCAAAGATGGACAAAAAGGTAAACTAACGATTACCCTACCCTAGGGTGAAAACTAAATCACATGGCAAAAAATAATTTAGACGAAGAATTTAAAAACTTACAAGTATTTGTTCAGGAACTATACGGCGACCCAAAAAGCCATAAACCTATCATTCCAGAAAAGCTTCAAAATGATGAGCTTGAAAGACTGAAAATTGGAAGAAGAAGGGAGACTTTCTATTTCATTGTAGATTTTCTAAAACTGGAAATCGTGGAAGCAAATGGCCTAGATGAAATTGGCTTTCAAGAAGCTCATTTTAGCTTCAAAGACTACACTAGTCTTTTGCAAGAAGGTGCTATGCGACAGCTTCTCTTCTTATTAGGCAAACAAACTTTCAAAATGGCAGAGAGAACTTTTGTAGGTTTTTTAAAACCAAAATTTGTCGCCTTAGTCCCTCTTAAAAATAGTGATGGCGAGATGCTACTCTGCAAAAGAACTATCTCCGTTTGGCAAATGTCAGAAGAGGGAAAAATCCTCTCCTATCTGTCGGAATTTGTAATTATCAAACAATTTGAAAATGAAGCTGCACTGCCGCGTTTTTATGACATAGTAGACCCAAAACTTAGAGATGTATTTGACGGCCTAGTTAAAAAAATATTTAACCACCTACCTGCCAAAGAAAACCCTTTTACACATAGAGAATTAGTTTTGCTAAACCTTTACTCACAAAATGTAGAAAAACCTTTTACAGCAAAAGATATCGCCGAAAAAGAAAACCTCAGCATAACCACCGTTCATAGTTATAATAAGAACATCTTAACAAAAGCAAGACAGTTTTTCGATAATAAGGCTCTTAAATCTGCCAGTGATGTGGCCGCTTTAATGAAGAAAAACGGATTGCTTTCTTAACGCCATTTCTTTTTACCAAACACCTGCAAGAAATATTTCTCAAAGGCCTCTTTCCCAGCATTGAAAAGTAAATCTGATGTTTCACAACAGTATATTTCAAAAAGCTTCGGAACGTCTCCTTTGATTTTTTCTGCGTCTATTAATCCATGGTAAAGCACTACGTCTAAAACTTCTTTTTGAATAAGCTTCACCTCCCTAACGATAGAACCTCCGAGTATCAAAGGCTTTTCGAGTCGTCTTGCGTTGAAATAAGCTTTGGCAAACAAATAGAAATAGAAAAGCATCTCATCGGTTTTTGAACCAACTTCTTTATAAATAGAAGTAATCTCCAGGAAATCCTCCTCTTTAAGAGGTCTTAAAGGCTGTACTAAAAGCTCATTTTTCACGTACTCATTCAAGTAGCTAAAATAACGTAAAGGAGACCACTCTAACACGTTCAAAGTAAACCCAGCATATACCTCATCATCCTTTAAGACATGAAAAACCATAGATTTCTTCAAATAGTCTAAAGAAAGTGTGTTCCCAGAAAGCTTTTGATAGTTTCCCTGATAAAGGTTTAATCCAATGTCATCTTTCACATGATGACACTTATAATCGAAAAGATTCATGTTATATATATTATAGTGGCTACAAAGATTCCTTATCTCACCCATAAATATATAACAAACTTCAAAATAGCTTATTTCAGCTAGCTCAAAGTAGCATTTCACTACAAAAGCTCATTGGCCAAATTCGCCAATTCGGAACGCTCACCTTTAGCCAATTTGATATGAGAAAATAGGTGATTCCCTTTCAGTTTATCTATTAAATAGGCCAAGCCGTTTGACTGCTCATCCATATAAGGGGTATCTATTTGAGCTATATCTCCCGTAAAAACTATTTTGGTACCTTCTCCTGCCCTGGTAATAATGGTTTTAACCTCATGCGGTGTTAGGTTTTGAGCCTCGTCTACTATAAACATGACATTAGAGAGGCTTCTACCTCTAATAAAAGCCAATGCAGTAATAGAGAGCTTCCCGTTCTGCTGCATTTCGTCCAGTATCTTGCTCTTCTTTTCCGTTTCCTTGAATTGAGCTTTAATAAACTTTAGGTTATCAAAAAGTGGCTGCATATAAGGCGACACTTTTTCTTCCGCCCCTCCTGGTAAAAATCCAATATCTCTATTGCTCAACGGTATAATAGGCCTTGCCAGAATTATCTGATGATATTTATTTCGCTGTTCTAATGCTGCTGCAAGGGCCAATAGTGTTTTCCCGGTCCCTGCCACCCCCTGAATAGCCACCAGCTTTATTTGGTCGTTTAAGAGCGAATCTAAAGCAAAAGCCTGCTCCGTGTTGCGAGGTTTGATGCCATAGGCATAATTAGACTCCACCCTATGAAACATATCCGTATCTAAATCATACCTAGCCAGTACCGACTCCGTACCGTTTTTTAAGGTATAGTAGCTATTGGCAATTTTTGATTTGCCCAATACACCACTTTCTTTAACTACACCTTTAACATAGAGATTATGTATAAACTCTGAATCTAACTTATCAAATGCCTGATAACCTTCAGAAATGGTAGCCATATTTTTGACCTTACCGGTCAAATAATCCTCCGAGAGTAAGCCTATAGCTTTAGCCTTTATTCTAAGATTGATGTCTTTGGTCACTAAAATAACCTTTGCTTCTACCGTATTAACCTTTAGTGACAGAGCGGCATTAATAATTCTATGGTCGTTTTTATCACTTCCAAAAACCTGAGAGGCATCTACCTTTAGCTTTTCAGATTTCATCAATATTTTTAGTCGGCCTTTTCCTTTACCTAAATCTACCCAGTTATCAAAACCAGATGCCATAGAGAGCTTGTCTAAAAAGCGAATAACAGCTCTAGCTTCAAAATTATTGGTATCATTACCTATTTTGAAATTATCCAACTCCTCCAAAACCGTGATAGGTATGGCCACGTCATTGTCTTCAAAATTTCGAATTGCGTTGTGGTCAAATAGCAGTACTGAGGTATCCAGTACAAAAATCTTTTTTGATGATAATTCTCCCATATGTATTTATTTAGAAAGCTCCTGCTCTTGTGAATTCAATATAGGACATAGATTCCTTAGCATACAAACTATTTTTTCTATTTCTAAAACAGCATTACATAGCATGCCGAACTATTTAAGCAGTTCTTTCGGTTTATATTTGCATATGACTACAGCTATTTTGAAAAATTTATCCTTCCTTTTAATTCTTGGCCTTATTTCTTGCAATCCAGAAGAAAGCAGCCTTCAAGAAAAAACTTTCTATGATTTAGAAACAGTCATTCAAAATGAAATAGACTGGCTAACGGAGCATAAACCTACGGTACATAAATCAGTACGTATAAATGATGAAAGCGAAGAGCTGAACACCAATGATATTGACTGGAAAAAAGAGTTGGAAATTATCATACAGTCTGACCTAAACAAAGCTGCTTATAAACTCAGTTATGATGAAACAGATGGTATCAACCAAATTAGCTATCAACTGAAAGAAGGTGAAAAGCTGCCTGTTTCTTCTCTTCAAATATTCAAAGACGAAAATGGAAACCTAATTAAAATAAGCTCGGTACATACTACAGACAACTACCTCTATAAATCCACTAAAAACGTTTTGGTAGAATTCTCAAAGGGCCACCTTTCTACTTATGACATAAAAGGAAATCAGGAGCTGTTTGTAGGTACTGAAAAGACATTTGAAATAGCTGGAAAAGTTATTCTTTAGCTTTTAAATGCAAGAACAAACACTACAAAATCCAATTGCCTAAAAATGTAAAAAAAGAACTTGAGCCACATTAGTATGCAACCCAAGTCCTTTTATTTCAGCTTTATTATCTAATGCAACATTTAGTCACATACTTTTATTTCAGCTTTAAACACCGTAGAATGCTCAGTACTAAAACCTGGCATTAATACTATAGAGTTACCCGCTTCATAAATCACATTAGGAGCTGGTGTAAAATTAGCATCTCCAATTTTCTTAGTAGACTCTATAGTTTCAGAAGCCTTCATTCTTAACATACCCGTAGTCACTTTTCCAGTTTCCATAACGTTTTGCTCTGCTACTTTCACATCTACCGTGGTAGAACCACCTGAGCTACAGCTAACAAAATAAGAAGTAGTTACTGCAGGACTTAGTGTGGCTGTATAACCCGTTACTGGGCTTGCTCCATCTGTATACCAAGTTAATGTACCCATACATCCAGTAGCGGTTAAGTCAATAGAGCCACCTGGACAAATTGCTGGTAACTCAGGAGTAATAGATATGAAAGCACCACTTCCACAGTTACTCTTCTCATTAATCACCACACTTGTCACTTCACTTGTACAACCATTTATAGTTTCACAATAGCCACTATAAGTACCCGCTTTTTGTACAGTTAATGCTCCTGTATTTGTCAATGAAGACACTCCATTTCCTTCGTTAACTCCAGGCGTAGTCCATCTAAAAATATCTGTACTAGAAGAACAAGTTGCTGTTAACACAGCCGACTCTCCTTTACATAGTTCGCTATTATCAGTTTCTATAATTGGTACTTCAGGAATTGGATATAGTATCACTTCTACTGTAGCAGTCGCAGAAGAACCATTATTATCTGAAACAGTAACCGTATAAGTACCTGCATCTAATTCTGTAATTGAATACGGACTAGTTACATCACTTGCTGACCCTCCACCTGTCCATGAGAAATCAAATGGGGCAGCACCTCCTGAGAATGTAACATTTATTAAACCTTTAGTTGCACATACGGTTGGGCCAGCAATAACACTTGTAATTACTAATGGTGAACCTGAACAATCTCCTGTTGGCTGGAAGCCTATTCCTGCTCCATCCCCTCCGTCAGTTAAATATGGGCTAAAGGCTATGTTTGCGGTAGCTTTACTTAAGACTTTTCCCGTTATCCCATTATCCTCTATCTCATTATAAACCGCAGTGCCAAACCAGTTACAACCCAATGTGGCTGTTGTTCCAGGAACGTAATTCACAACACCGTATCCGAGATTTGAAGTACTAACATTAGTAAATGAAGTAGTTTCAAAACTGTTATTTTCTATCGTAACTGTTGACACGAATGCATTGTTCTCAAATTTCAATCCATTTAAATCATATCCACCACCTGCTCTATCTGAGCTCTTTGTACTAGTAAGGTTTGAAACTTTATTACCAGTTACAATCGCATCTTCTGTATTTCCTTCTAAACCAATGGCAGTCGCTACAAAACCAGAAATATTAGATATTTCATTATTGCTTATTGAAGCGTTCACTACTTTTCCAGTATTGGTTAAATAATTAGAATTCCCTCCAACATTTATTTGAATACCGTAGGCTATCTTTCCTGTTGGCCAGTTTCCATCATTTACAGTAACATTGCTAATGATGTTTCTCTTAATATCTAATCCTGTTAGAACACCCGTTGAGGTAGATTGTAAAACACCAATCGCACTAGAACTATATCCAGTAAGACTTGTGCTGCTTATATCATTTATGCAGTTATCTGAGATATTAATATCGCTATTATTAGTACTTCCTACGGTATAAATTACCGCATGAATATTTCCTCCCGTAAATGAAGTACCTACGTCATGAATGTTATTATACATGACACTTGCGTTAGAAACCTTTCCAATAACAACAGCATTTGAGCTCGCTGGTGCAGTAATTTCAAAACCATTAATCACCACATTATCTGCCGTAATATTAAATGGCAACCCGGATGCTACAGAGATAATTGATTCAGGATTTCTGCTTCCGCTACAGTCGGTATCTACATTTGCTCCTTGAATTATTACTTCTTTATTTACAACTACATTTTCAGAATAAGTGCCTGCTGCCACTATAATGATATCTCCATTTTCAGTATCTGAATCATCAATTGCCGCCTGAATGCTAACAAATGATTCTCCATTTGATACATTCAACACTCTACAGTTGACAGCAGTCCCCACTCCTACTTCATCATTTAATAATGGGCAAAAGTTAACATTAGCATTCACTTTATCTCCTGAACCAGAACCAAAATCAGAAGGCCCTGCGGCATCTCCCCACCAGTTTGAACCTGCATTCACCTCCGAAGAGGAATAATTATGAACTCCGTCAAGATTACCAGTAATATTATTATTACTAATTGTCATTTGACCAACAGTCCCTCCTATTCCTACACCTTCAAAAGCATTATTAAGTATATCATTGCCATCAACTAGAACGTCAATTGGCGTATCTGAGGAAATCCCCACTTCGTTTAAAACATAACAGTTGTTGGTAACATCGGCATCAGCATTTTGTAAATAAGTACCAGTATGCCAGCCTGTGAAATAGTTATTACTTACCGTCAAGTTAGTGGTGCCTCCTATTTCATTTACTACACCTCTAGACACATCAAAGTCAAGCACTCCAGTCCTCTCTATGTAATTATTCATTATAGAAACGTTACTTAAAGCACTCACAATATGCACAGCCGCCAATTCTCCAGCTGGTGCATTTGCTCCATCTAGTAGCCTAAAACCGTTTATCGAGACATCTGAAGAAGTTACTTTTATATAACCGTTAATTGTAGCCTCAGTTCCGCGTGAATCACAGCCAGATGTTCCTGCGTTTGGACCTACTAGGCTAAGAGGAATCGGAACAATTAAACTCTCATTATATGTTCCCTCGCAAACTTCAATTTCATCACTGTCACTTGCTCCGTCTATTGCGTCTTGAATGCTGGCATAACTTGCACTTGAAGTAACATTTACTACTGGATGATAAAGTACCTCAGTAGTAGTAGTAACGCTTGAGCCATTATCGTCAGTTATCGTAACCGTATAAGTACCTGCATCTAATCCTGTAATAGTAGCTGTATTTAGAGCTGTTACAATATTACCTACCCCTCCCCAAGACAAGGTATGCGGAGCTACACCCCCACTAAAAGTAACTTCTATACTACCTTTAGTTTCACATAATTCTGGACTCGCTACAGCACTTGTGATTACTAATGGTGAACCTGAACAATCTCCTGTTGGCTGGAAGCCTATTCCTACTCCATCCCCTCCGTCAGTTAAATATGGGCTAAAGGCTATGTTTGCGGTCGCTTTGCTTAAGACTTTTCCCGTTATCCCATTATCCTCTATCTCATTATAAACCGCAGTGCCAAACCAGTTACAACCCAGTGTGGCTGTTGTCCCAGGAACATAATTCACAACACCGTATCCGAGATTTGAAGTACTAACATTAGTAAATGAAGTAGTTTCAAAACTGTTATTTTCTACTGTAACGGTTGACACGAATGCATTGTTCTCAAATTTCAATCCATTTAAATCATACCCACCACCTGCTCTATCTGAGCTCTTTGTACTAGTAAGGTTTGAAACTTTATTACCAGTTACAACCACATCTTCTGTATTTCCTTCCAAACCAATAGCAGTTGCCACAAAACCAGAAATATTAGATATTTCATTATTGCTTATTGAAGCATTCACTACTTTACCAGTATTGGTTAAATAATTGGAATTCCCACCAACATTTATTTGAATACCATAAGCTATCTTTCCTGTTGGCCAGCCTCCATCATTTACAGTAACATTACTGATGATGTTTCTCTTAATATCTAATCCTGTTAGAACACCAGTTGAGGTAGATTGTAAAACACCAATCGCACTAGAACTAAATCCAGTAAGACTTGTGCTGCTTATATCATTTATGCAGTTATCTGAGATATTAATATCGCTATTATTAGTACTTCCTACAGTATAAATTACCGCATGAATATTCCCTCCCGTAAATGAAGTACCTACGTCATGAATGTTATTATACATGACACTTGCGTTTGAAACTTTTCCAATAACAACGGCATTGGAACTGGCAGGTGCCGTTATTTCAAAACCATTAATCACCACATTATCTGCTGTAATATTAAATGGCAACCCGGATGCTACAGAGATAATTGATTCAGGATTTCTGCTTCCGCTACAGTCGGTATCTACATTTGCTCCTTGAATTATTACTTCTTTATTTACAACTACATTTTCAGAATAAGTGCCTGCTGCCACTGTAATGACATCTCCATTTTCAGTATCTGAATCATCAATTGCCGCCTGAATAGTCATGTGGCTACTTCTTACTGTAGGAGTAGAACCTTCATAAACTATAACTGGGCCGTAGCCATTACAGCTTCCAACTACTGGCTGAAAACCCAGGGTCACCACATCATCATCCGTGCCATCAGAGCCAAAAGGTAAGAAATTAACATCACCAGTTATTTGTCCATTGATTGTTTGAGGTTCCGTTGTTCCAAACCAGTTACAAGTAGCACTTAATTCACCTGTTCCACCATGATATATTCCTTTACCACTAGCTAGACCAGTTATACTGTTTTCTGTGATAGTTATATTCTTACCCGTAATATCTTCACCATCCTTTATCGTAATTCCGTTATATCCGCAAGTTATTTCATTATTAGCGATTGTCACTGCTCCTGTAAAACCAGAACCGTATAATCTAATAGCTCCTCTATCTGCCGCTTGCGATACCCTATTGGCATCATTTATTTTGTTCTTTAAAATAGTGGCATCCCCAGTAGTACCTGCAATCTGAATTCCTTGATACCCCGTACCATCAATGGTATTACCTGAGATAGTAACTGTTGGGGTTGCATCAATTACCATTGCCGCATAGTTAACATTAGTAAAAGTGTTATCTAAAATGGTAGTGGTTAATGTATGAGATACCTGCATTGCACTTGAGGTGGCTGTCGCATTAACATCTTCGAATTTATTATCATTAATTAAAAGGTCGGCCCAAGAAGTACTTGTCCCAGCATATATTGCATTGGCGTTTATAACCAAATTCTTACTAAATGTAACATCTGATGTCCTCGGATTGCCAGTATCATTTCCATCATGAATCGGTGACCCTCCATCAAACTTAAAGCCGCTGATAATTACATCCGTATTCCCATTTGATATTGAAAAAGCTCTACCTGATGATACATTTGATAAAACTGCTTCATTAACTCGTGAACCTGTGTTCGGTGAAATATCAGCATTGGGGCCTTGAATAGTTAAGGACTTATTTACATTAACAGACTCGTTATATGTACCAGCGGCCACAACAATGGCATTTCCAGAAGATGCCGCGTCAACTGCATCTTGAATATTAAAATATGAACTTAAAGGACTTGCTAAGGTATTATCTGAATATAATCTCACTGGACCAACTCCCTCACAACTTCCAGCTACTGGCTGAAAACCTAGCGATATCAAATTATCATCTGTACCATTTGTGGCAAATGGTAGAAAAGAAACATCTCCGCTTACTTGCGAATTCACTGTAGCAGCTTCTGTAGTGCCAAACCAGTTACAAGTAGCGTCAAAACTGCTTCCTGAAACTCCATTATAAAGTGCATATCCAGAAGAGCCCGAAAAGTCATTTTGATTAACAGTTAGTGACAAACCCGTGTTAGCTCCTGTTGCAGAAAGAGCCACCGCCGAATTATGCACTTTATTATTTGTTACAGAAGAACTGTTCCAATCCACATTATTATCAATGCCTATTCCAATATAAAAGCCATTTATTTCATTTTTCGATACATCTACCGTACCTAATGAAGCGGGGTTTCCGGCGTAGGAAGCGTCATTTCTACCCGCAATAGATATGCCATAGCCTCCTGTTAAAGTACCTCCACGTGTTTCGTTTATTACGTTTTCTGAAATAGTCAGGTCCGAATAATTACCATATTTGAGATTAAGAATCATACCTCTTGAATTAGTGGTAGTTCCGTTATTTGTGAAAGTATTTCCCTTTATAATTGCGTCTTGAAGTTTTTCGGCATAGATAGCAGAATTATTGTTTGAGTGACCATTCAAGGTGAATTCATTATCAATAATCTCCACATTGCTGAAGCCTCCGGGGCTACCATTATGTTGAGCAGCATGAATTCCCTCACTTGTATTATTACTAAAGGTAGAGTTCTTGATTTTCAACTTATCGACATTCCCTTTCGTTGCAATCTTAACTCCAACGGAATTTGCGTTAAAAATTGAATTATCGATTATCCAATCATTTATAACTCCAGTAGAATTTCCAAAATTAACCCCATAGGTAGAATTCCCGTCAAAGTTTAAATCACTAATAGTAACATGATCCACAACTTCGTTAACAAAAACACCACTTAGTGAACCGGTAGATTTAAAACTTCCAATAAAACTTCTATCCGAAACACTCGAACCGGAAGCCGTACCTAACAACGTAAAAGAATTACCAGAACCACTCTGAATGATAGAGTTATTACCAGAACCTATTATTGACAATTTCTTATCAACAATAACACTTTCATTAAATGTTCCTTCCCCTACATTAACGGTATCACCTGCTACAACCACATCAATACCTTGCTGAATGCCAAGCGTATTTGTGGTTACAAAATCATTATTAGCCTTAACACTTACAAAGCCTAAAGCGTTATCATCCATTTTATGGGTAATCTTATCTTCGATAGCAAAGTTCTCTGCATTGGAGGCTAGTGCACCCGTTTTCCCATCAAAAGAAGCAGCTGTGGCGTCAAAGTTATTTGCATTTGCTATTATCTTAATATAATCAGCGGTTTGCGAATTAAATGCAATGTCCCCCGTTGGTGAAACTACTTTGGATGCAGCATTTTCAATCAAAAGTCCATCTACACCTCCATTCACCACTATTCCAGAACCCAAAGTGGCTTGAACCGCAACGTGCGTACTGGCAGGATTGTCTAATAATTTAATTCCAGTACCATTCGCATTAGGGGCGATAGTAACTCCTGAAATAGAAGCATGTGCACCATTACTTGCGTTTGTACTATAACCATCATAATTATTCAGAAAAATTCCTGTATTAACATTTGAAATAGTTCCTCCAGATATAGCAACCGTACCATTGTCTTTCACATTCCAAACCTCGATTCCATTTATCGTGGTAGTTCCAGCGTCAGTTCCCGACCCGTCAATGAGGTTTCCACTAACTGTACCCATAGCATCACTCAAACTTGAGAGTAACATACCGTTCCATTTAGGTTCACCACTGTTGGCTATCGCAGTAATTGTATTATTAGAAACTATCATCGGTGCAACAGTTGGTCCAGTATGTAAGTTGAAGAAAACCCCGAGTCTCCTAGTTTGAATATTATTATTTTCAATTGTTTGGTAAATAAGATCTCCTGGATTTTCATTGTGGAAGTTTCCAGTCTGAACACCCATTCTTACATTATTCATGACATTGTCACTAACATGAGCATAGTTATCATTATAGAGTAGTACAGCTCCACCCCATTTATCGTAACCGTTTCCAGCATTATAAGTACCTAAGTCTTTAAATAAGTTATTGCTTATAATGTGACCCGTTGTCGAAGGATTATTATAATTTTTCCAACCAAAAAGATCTATACCAAAATATTGAACATTTTGGATAATGTTATTTTCAACCTTTAACCGATTTACAACCAATGTATTGGCAGCATCATAATATAAAACCCCTTCGTATACATCAATATCTGCACCGTTAGTACCTGCCCATCCAGAGGTCAGGGTGGCATTATCACCATCCAGTTTAAAACCGTCAATGGTTACGTCATTAGCCTTAATAGTAAATAAAGCGTCAGAGCCAGAAGTTGCAGGAACTATAACTGCCTCTGCTACTCGAGTCCCAGTATTTGGTGAAATACCATAATTAGGCCCTCTAATGTCTAATTCTTTATCAACTATAATATTTTCAGCATAAGTACCAGCACCTACATGAATCATTCCTCCAGAGACTGAAACATCCACAGCCTTCTGAATGGTAGCGAGTGGATTACTTTCACTTCCTGTATTACTGTCATCACCTGCATCATCTACATATAATGTGTTATCATAAACTACTACATTAACTGTAGCTGTTCCTTTACATGAAGTTCCATTTGTAACTGTAACTGTATAAACACCAGCATTGCTAGAGTTTGAGTTTAAAATGGTTTGACTATTATTATCACCAGCAGTGAAACTACCAGGCCCCTCCCAGCTATATTCTCCAGAACCTACATCTATTGTTCCATTTAAAACTATACTTTCTCCTTCATTATAAACTCCGGCTAAGCTAGATGTGGAACCAGAGCTCGCTACTACTGACACTTCCGGCAAACTATTGACTACAACCGTAGCATTTCCCGTAAGTCCTGCTTCTAAAGCCACACACCCCTTTGCATCTGTAAGGGCTGTGGCTGTAAAAACTTCACCATTTGCTGTGCTTGAAATCTCATAAGGACTAGCGGATGTGGTGACAGGACCTGTGGAATTAGTACCATCAGAGTAAGTTAAACTAAAAGGGGTATTACCTGTTAAATCTATTGATACTGTTGGAAAATCATCTCCTAAACATATAGAAGAGATAGAATTCACAAAAGCTGTTGGCAAAGCATGCACTGTGCCGTTTACATCAACACCTAAATTTGCTCCCGAACTAAAACCACCACCAGCTACAATTACTTTCTCATGATAACTACCAGCGGCCAGTCCATTTTTTAATCGTACATAATATGTTTCAGAAACACTGCCTGCTATAGGAGATAAAGTCAAACTAGAAACATAACTAACTCCATCAAGAGATATTTCAAAAGAAGTTGGAGCCGTAATGGTAACATTAGCTACCGTAAGACCATCTCCTTTAACCTCAAAAGTTTTAGCAGTTCCGTCAAAATCTAAACACGCATCTAAAGCTAATTCAGTTTCCGTAGTTCCTAGCACTCTCCCATTTATAGAAAAATCTGAACCCGACGCTACATTATATATGTAGAAGTCTCCATTTGAGTCAGTCGAATTAAATGGAACAAGCCTAAATCCAATTTCTTTAGACGTTTCCTGTAAATCTATATCGCCATGAAGTGTCCTGCTTGGGACCACTGCCGCTCCTCCCGAAGAAGAACTCCCAAAATAAAAAGGACCTTGTGTAATACCCGAATAACTGGTACCTCCATTAATAGTATACTCTAGTCTACCATCTTGTGGACCAGTGCCTGACCTGCGATAAGAAAATGGCTCCAAACTCAAAAGTGAAACAGCAAAACCAGCTTTAGGTTTAAAACCGAAGTTTATTACACTCTCATCGGAAATAGCTCCTGCATAAGTAGCTTCCCAATTGGTTCCTCCCCAGCCACCAGTAACACCACCAGAACCGGTGTTGACACCAGCCCCTCTGCTTAAACCAAGCAAACTTTGAACATTCGAATTAACTACTGGAGCCAAAGGATTTGCTCCATAATTTTCAATACCATCTACATCCCAACTGACTAAGGGCACTTGAGCCTTTAAGGAACTTGCCATAAACAAAAGTGTTGCCAAGCCTATATAGGTAACACAATTTAAGACAGATGTGTAAATCTTAGCTGCCCTATTAAAGGGTCCAAATAAACGGGTTGGGGTAAATGTTGAATTCATATTTGACAGGTTAGGTTTAGAAGAATGCTAAATAATTGTAGTATAGATTAATGATTTTAAGAGGCTAGTTGACTTAAGGTGTCTTGCCTTCTTCTGGAGACTTTAATTTCCTTTCCGTTTTTCAAGCGGATAAAATTGGTGTGGTCTTTAAATAATACTTGTTTGACAAAATTCTTATTGATAATGGTAGACCGATTTACTCTTACAAAAAATTCGATCTCAAGCTTCTCTTGATGTCTCTTTAAAGTGAGTGAAGAGATAATTTTACGCCCGTCATTCAGGTGAAATAGGGTGTAGTTTTCAAGAGCTTCTAAGAGCATCACTTTTTCAGTTTCAATAGAGTCGTTACGCTTTAAATAGTAGTTCATGGTTTCTTTGTTTTTAAGTAGTAGATGCGGAAAACAAAGGTGCTTTAAAGACTAAAATGGGGCAATTCCCTTTAAGGGGTAATCTGTAATCATGAAGACGGTACATCATACCTGAATCTTGGTATACACCTAACTGTACGTCAAGCATTTAGTTAAAGTAAACTTCCAGAAAAGCCCCTTATAACGACCGAATAATAAATATGGACGTAGAAATTTGACTAAAAGGATGAATATAAGTTTCTTGTATATGAAAGACGCAATTAACTATTCAACTCTAGCCAAAAAGAAAACATAATGACAACAACATTATCCACTAAAATACTGGTACTCAGCAACCAGTTACTCTATATTGAAGCCCTCAAAAGCTTACTTAACTCCCAAGATGTTTTCAGTGCAGATGGGATATCAACATCAAACACTGACCTGTGTAACATTATAGGCAATTTCAGTCCCCAACTTATCCTTATGGATGCAAATGGGATGGGAAAAGACATCTGGGACACACTTAATAAGATTCATAAAAAGCTCCCAAATGTTAAGATTATCATGTTGGCAAATAGCAACGAATCTATTTATATAGAGTTTGCAAAAAAGAATGGAGCCTCTGGTTTTATTCTAAAATCATCTCCTTTAGAATTACTTTTAGCAGCCATTAAGATCATTCAAAACGGAAGCCAATTCTTTGACACAAGAGACTTTACCTCAACGAATAACAAGGCGGAATTAAGCTTAGAAAAAAGGTACAAGCTAAGCGGAAGAGAAATGGAAATCATAACCCTCATTACCGATGCTAACACTACCAAATCTATTGCTGAACAGTTGGGCTTGAGCTTTCATACCATAGAGGCTCATAGGAAAAACATTTACAAAAAACTTAGGATAAACAAAGTCACAGAACTGATTAAGTTAACCTCTGAATTTGAAAACTAAAACCTCTTTTCTATACACAGCGGCTTAAGCATTATTTCACCCTATAAAAGGGTGAAATTTCATCATCCCATTTTTCAGCTAGAAAATCCTGATGTATTTTCGATTTCGCCGATTAAACTCAGTTCATTTGGTTTGATTGGACTTCTATTTTTATAATCCACCCCACTTATCAGTTTTGACAAATCTGTGGGTTGCTCCCATGGCTAATAACACGCTATGCGTGCTCTTGTTGTTTAGCCAAATTCATGAAAAATTAAACCTATATCATTACAGCCTGAGAGCAACCCTCTCACTTTTGTACTTTTCTAACATTTCAATATTCTGATGCTGAGCAAAAAAGACTAAAAAATAGTACAAAACCCACCAGACCGAAAACCGTTAAATTTTAAAATATGCTACCGCTTTACAGCTATCTAGCAATTCCTTTACCTAGCGATTAATCAACATTAGTACCTAAAGGACTGAAGCTCAAACCTTAAACATGCACAGCCACAACATTTAGCCCATTTCATACTTCAAATAGAAACATTAGTACACCTAAAATGGGTTTTCAAACGATTCACCAAAAGAAATAAAGATTATCTTATCATTAAATAATCAGTCGTTTCTTTGGAGGTAGTAATTCTACCCAAAGAATATTCCGCACAAAGCTCGTATTACACTTATCGAATATTAAGTTTAATTATTGAAGGAATCATTACGAATTCAATAAATAGAACCTCTTATTTTTTTGAAAACCATACCAAAAACACATCTTTGCTTAACGTATCGTAATAGGTACTAATGAAAACTAAAAAACTTAGTCTATTTCAGAATAAGCCATATGAAGAAAGCATTAATTACTGGTGTGACTGGACAAGATGGAGCGTATCTAGCCGAGTTCCTTTTAAATAAAGGGTATGAAGTACATGGTATTAAAAGAAGATCATCTCTTTTTAATACTGCTAGGATAGACCATTTATATCAAGATTTACACGAATCAAATGTGAGATTCAAACTTCATTATGGTGATTTGAGTGACTCTACAAATCTCATACGTATTATTCAGGAAGTTCAGCCAGACGAAATTTATAATCTTGGGGCTATGTCTCACGTTAAAGTGAGCTTTGACCAACCTGAATATGTGGCCAATGTAGACGGCATAGGCACTTTACGTATATTAGAAGCGGTTAGGATTTTAGGACTTATCAAAAAAACTAAAATTTACCAGGCTTCCACATCAGAACTGTACGGTTTAGTTCAGCAAGTACCGCAATCAGAAAAAACACCTTTCTACCCTCGTTCGCCTTATGCAGTAGCTAAAATGTACGCTTACTGGATTACCGTAAATTATAGAGAAGCATATAACATGTTTGCCTGTAATGGCATACTCTTTAATCATGAATCGCCGCTGCGAGGAGAAACTTTTGTGACCAGAAAAATCACCAGAGGACTAGCACAGATGGTACTGGGTTATTCTGACTGCCTGTATATGGGGAATCTTGACTCTAAAAGAGACTGGGGACATGCCAAAGACTATATAGAAGCTATGTGGCTCATTCTCCAACAAGACAAGCCTGAAGACTTTGTAATAGCTACAGGCATCACCACCACCATCAGAGATTTCATTCGCATGGCATTTACCGAAGTGGGCATTACCTTGAAATTTGAAGGTGAGGGTGTAGAAGAAGTAGGTTTAGTAGAAAGCTGCTCTAATCCCGACTACCAGCTAGAAATAGGCAAAAAAGTAATAGCAATAGACCCAAAATATTTCAGACCTACAGAGGTAGAGCTTTTAATAGGTGACCCTACAAAGTGTAAGGAGCAATTAAACTGGAAACCAAAATATGACCTACCGGCTCTTGTGAAAGACATGGTATGGGCCGATATAAAGCTTTTTAACGAAAAGCGTACGGGAGATCCCGTAGAAATGTATTAGTAAAAAGTACTAGAGCCATGAATTAGGAAACCAGGGTCTGTCCTGAATAAACTTAATAAGGCCTTATCTCTTTTAAATAAAATACGAGCATCCCCTTGGCTCATTCTTAAAAAATTTCGCTAGGTCCATAATGGGACTGAAAGGGCGAAGCCGTAAGTATCTTATAACATAATCTATACACAATTATGCCTTGGTTTGTTTTATATACGAAATCCCGAAACGAAAAGATTACAGCCGAAAGATTAAATGAGGCAGGCATAGAGGCATACTGCCCAGTTTTGAAAAAAGAAAGGCAATGGTCTGACAGAAAAAAGATAGTTTTAGAACCTCTTTTTAAATCTTACATTTTTGTCAACATAGAAGAGAAACACATGCGTCAGGTTTTTAAAAGCCCTGGTGTGGTACGTTACCTCTACTGGCTTAAACGACCTGCTGTGGTGAAAGACAAAGAAATTGAAAGCATCAAAAACATGCTCAACGACTTTGATCATAAGCAGATAAAGATGCAGAACTTTGACCTGAACGATACAGTAGTTTTTGAGTCTGGGCCTTTTATTCATACAGAAGGGAAAGTTATATCCTCCTCTGGAAAAAAATATGAGATCTTTTTGACCGATTTACAAATGAAAATTTATGTGGATGCCAGTCAAAACAAACTAAAAACCATAGTACAGTAAAACCTATTTTTTACTTATTGAATACAACATGACCAATACTAAAAAACTATTACCCCTACTATTTTTAACAGCCCTAGCCTTTTCTAGTGGTTGTGTAAATACCTCAAAGTTTGTTTACTTCCAAGGAGGAGTGACTGCCTCAAACCCCTCCTACCTAGAAACGCCCCCTGTACCTGTAGCTAAAATAAACCAAGGTGATATTTTGGCCATTACAGTTAGCAGCTTAAATGAAGCTTCAAATGAAATTTTAAATTTTCAAAACATAAACACGCTTCAAATGTCTACTTTCCCAGGACAAAGCGGCGGTGCTATGGGTGCAAGACAACCCCTTGGGTACAGAGTTGACTCCACAGGAAATGTGGTTATCCCCTTTATAGGGAAACAGTATGTAAGAGGCCTATCTCTCATGCAGGCCAGTGATAAATTAAAAGAAGAGGTAGAAAAATACTTAAAAGAACCAGCCGTAAACGTCCGATTTTTAAATCATAAATTCTCAGTATTAGGCGAAGTAAGTAAAGTAGGGACCTATAATTTACTAGACGACAAAACCACAATCATAGAAGCCATAGCCATGGCAGGCGACCTATCTATTTATGGAAAAAGAGACAGCGTCACCATCATTAGAGATGCCCAAGGCATACGTGAAATAGCAACCTTAAGTCTCCTAAATAGGGAGATTTTCTCAAGTCCCTATTTTTATGTAAAAAATGGTGACATCATTTATGTACAACCTATTAAAGGAAAAGTAACCAGTACCGAGCAGCGTGTACAGCTAGTACCCATTTTTACAGGTATAGCTACCACTATAGCCGTATTACTCAACATATTCCTTAAGTAAATACGACAAAACCACATTTTATGAACAACGACACTAACATTTGGCAAGATCAAGAAGATGATTTTGACCTGCGAAATTTCCTCTTCAAATATCTCCGCTATTGGTATTGGTTCCTATTATCCATTATCATTTGCTTAACGGGTGCCTATCTATACTTGAGATATACCACACCCATTTATGAAATCTCCGCCACGCTACTCGTAAAAGACGAAGACAAAGGACTCTCTTCTGGCATGGATATGATGGCAGAGCTAGACATCATGAGCGGCAGCAAACTGGTGGAAAACGAAATTGAGGTATTACGCTCTCGCTCGTTAATAGAAAAAGTGGTAGATGACCTTAATCTTACCGTGAGTTACTGGAAAGAAGGCAGCATACGCGATGTAGAACTATTTGACAAATCCCCAATAAAAATAAATGCAACAGAGTTAAACCTATTCGCTTACAGTAACCCTCTATATATAAAACTATTAGATAGCTCTAAATATGCCATGCTAGATGAAAGCAAGGCCATAATGGGCGAGTTTTTATACTCTGACCGTGTAGATAGCCCCTATGGTTCACTCCGCGTATTTCAGGCCGACAGCACCGCCAAAAACCATAAAGCTCTTGCAAACAAAGAAGAACTCATTAAAGTACAATTTTCAAATAGAGATGCCCTAGTATCACATATGATAGAAGGCTTAGGTTCTGAATTAATAAACCAGAAAAGTACCGTTATTAAATTAAGCTCTGAAAATGCCTTACCAGAAAAAGGAAAGGTGATTATGCACAAACTGCTAGACGAATATGCCTTTGCCTCTTTAGAAGATAAAAACCGTGAAGCTACCAATACGCTGAATTTTATAGAAGACCGTTTGAAACTAATCACCTCCGAACTTGGTGATGTGGAACAAGACGTGGAGCAATACAGACGCTCTGCCGGTATTACCGACTTAAGTACAGAGGCCAATCTTTTCTTAGAAAAAGTAAAAGACAATGACACCAAATTAAACGAGGTAAACATACAACTGAAAGTGCTAGACGGTGTGGAACGCTATTTAGCTTCGAACCAAATAGGCACCATATCACCATCAACCTTAATGGTCAATGACCCCGTACTTACCGCCTATTTAAGCCAGCTTTCTAGTTTAGAATTAGAAAGAGAGCAATTATCACGAAGTACTACAGCCTCTAACCCATTTTTAGAAACCGTCAATACCCAGGCAAATAATATTAAACAGGCCATCAGAGAAAACCTCCGAAACCAAAAGTCTGGCTTGCTAGTTACACAATCTAGTTTACAAGCCTTAAATGCTAGGTTAGAAGGTGCCATTAGCACCATACCTAGAAAAGAAAGAGAATATGTAGAGATAAAAAGACAGGCGAGCATAAAAGAAAACTTATACTTGCTGCTTTTAAAAAAGCGAGAAGAAACTGCCCTCTCTTATGCCAGTACGGTAACAGACAGCCGTGTGGTAGATTTCCCTTATACATCCGACAAACCAGTCAAACCTAAAAAGAAAATAGTAGCTCTTTTAGGACTGTTACTAGGGCTGATAATACCTGCGGGCATTATTAACATTAAAGACCTAATGACCAACACGGTACAAAGCAAAAAAGAAATAGAAGACAAAGTAGGTCTAACGGTGTTTGGTGAAATAGGACAAAAACCAAATGATGAAAAAGGAGAAATACTGGATGTCCATAGTCGCTCTTTTATATCAGAACAGGTGCGTATGATACGTTCTAATATGCAATACCTCTTTGCTGGAAGTGAAGCCGAAAAATGTAAAACTATCTTAATCACCTCTTCTACAGGTGGCGAAGGAAAAAGTTTTGTCACAGCTAATGTGGCAGCATCCCTTGGCCTATTAGATAAAAAAGTGGTGATACTTGGTTTAGACTTGAGAAAACCAAAAATAAACGAATACCTAGAAGTCATTAATGTTAAGGGAATTTCCACCTTCCTGATTAGCAAAGCAGACGAGGCTGATTTGATCATACCGACAAAAATGGAGAACGTATACATGATACCGTCAGGACCCGTTCCACCAAACCCATCCGAACTCATAGCCAATGGAAGACTGAACGAACTAATAGAAGTACTCAAGCCCTCATTTGACTATATATTAATAGATACACCGCCCACCACCATGGTAACGGATGCAGAACTCATGGCACCATTAGCAGACGCATGCTTTTATCTTATTAGACATGAGAAAACACCAAAAGCTTTCCTAGAGCACATAAAAGGAATAAAGACTAAAGGAACGTTTAAATCATTAAACATAATATTTAACGCCGTTAACTATAAAAACTCCCAAGACTATGGATATGGTTATGGATATGGTTATGGTTATGGATACGGTCAAGCATACGGAAAATCTAAAAAACGAAACTTGGTTCAAAAGATAAGGAGCATGTTTAAATCGTAACATAGGCTAAAACAGTCAAAAAAAGCATTTATCCGCTATCTAAGAAAGTACACTACTTTCATCAAAATTTATTGCAAAAAACCTTCAAATTCCGTTTGATTGTTAATGAGATTATTTTGCTTCGTCTGATTTTTCTGTTAAAGTATTACAAAGATAAATTCGGTCAAAACACTGTTTTCACAAAGGGAGCATCGAGATTTATTTCCTAATACTAGACAATAATCAATTCACACCTCTTAAAACTTACCAAAAACTCAATTACTTAATTTATAGCCATGTCAAAAATTTTAATTACCGGAAGTGCAGGTTTTATAGGATATCACCTTTCTGAGGTACTACTCAAAAGAGGAGAAACCGTAGTAGGAATAGATAGCATTAACGACTATTACGACCCTAAACTAAAATACGCTCGCCTTGCAGAAAGTGGTATTGAAGAATCTTCCATTGAATGGCATTCTCCTATTCAAAGTAGCAAATATCAGAACTACAAATTTGTGAGAATGCACCTCGAAGATAAAGAGGAGTTATTTGAACTTTTTGATAAAGAAAAATTTGACATAGTCATTAACTTAGCTGCCCAAGCCGGTGTGAGGTATTCCATTACACATCCATATTCATACTTACAGAGCAATCTCATTGGTTTTATAAATATTCTGGAAGCTTGCAGAAATAACGCTATAAAACACTTGGTTTACGCTTCTTCTAGCTCTGTATATGGTCAAAACGACAAAGTCCCATTTTCTGAAGAAGATCGGGTAGATAACCCTATTAGTTTATATGCTGCCACCAAAAGGTCTAATGAACTAATGGCACATAGTTATAGTAAGTTATATGATATTCCATGCACAGGACTAAGGTTCTTTACTGTTTATGGCCCCTGGGGAAGACCAGACATGGCACCTATGTTATTTGCCAAGGCCATTTCTAACGATAATGAAATTAAGGTATTTAATAATGGCGATTTAATGCGAGACTTCACTTTTATAGAAGATATAGTAAGCGGTACGGTACTGGCAGCTGACAGCATTCCTCAGCCTACAGAAGAATCAAAAGGCGTACCCTATAAAATTTATAACATAGGCTGCTCTTCTCCTGTCAAACTAATGGACTTCATACAGGAAATTGAAGACGCTTTAGGCAAAGAAGCTAAAAAAGTGTTTTTACCAATGCAAGCTGGAGATGTTTATAAAACCTACGCAGACACCTCAAAACTGGAAAAAGAAGTTGGTTACAAACCAACAGTTTCCTTACATCAAGGAATTCAAAACTTCATTTCATGGTATACCTCAAATGAGAATCCTATAAAATAGATATAAGGTAGATAGTAGTTTCTTACTTTTTATATAGAAGCTATATATTACTTATGTCCAACTCTAAAAGTGAACCGCCAAAAATGATAAGAACAAAAGAAGAACTTAGGCATTTTTTAATAGAAGATTTTAAAAACTTCAATAACAAAAACCTCCTTAGTCTTTGGTTTAAAGGAAGCGAAAGCCTACCTATTGTTGCTTTCATTACCTTCCTAAGACATTATGAGTATCATTTCAACAATAATCGTAAAAATTCTATTTCATTAATCAAAAAAGGATTTTGGCGTTTTCTATATAGACACACTCAATTGAAATACTCTTTGTATGTAGGTGTTAACGTAGCCGATGCTGGTTTAAACCTCGTACATCCTGGTTTAGGACATTTAATGAAAGTTGGGTAGGTTGGAAAAACTGTACCATCTTACCCTTAATTCTAATTGGTACAAAGAAACCTAACACGGACAGTGATATATCAATTAGAGATAATTGTCACATATAGTACTGGAACCATTCTTTTAACGCCCTTAAAAATTGGGAATAATGTAACTATCGATGCTGGGCCATTAGTAAAAAAAGATATACCAGACAACTGTACTGTAGCTGGTATTCTTGCAAAAATTATGATAAACAAGAACAGTTTAATTGACTAAAGCATAAGTCTAAATTTAATACTATCCCTCCTCTAGTAATATCAAATGCCTTCAAAAACCAAACGGTTAGTTAAAAACACCTTGTTTCTTTATGTCAGAATGTTCCTTCTGATGTTCGTTGGGCTCTATAGTTCTAGAGTCTTATTGGCCACTTTAGGAGTAGAAGATTTAGGGATATTTAATGTGGTGGCCTCGGTGGTACTTATGTTAGAGTTTGTTTCCTCTAGCCTTACCAACTCTTCCCAACGCTATTTAAGTATTGGTTTAGGCAAAAACGACCTGAAGCTTACCAACAATTACTTTGCTCAAAGCGTAGGAATACATTTCCTATTCTCCATTTGCATAGTAATCATTATGGAGACTGCTGGACTTTGGTTATTAAATGAAAAACTGAATATTCCTGCAGACAGGCAAGTAGCCGCTTCATGGCTTTATCAATTCTCTGTTTTGGCTGCCTTCATTAAAATAAATCAAGTTTGTTTTCAAAGTGTAATCATTGCCCGAGAAAACATGTCTATTTATGCTTATCTCAGCATTTTTGAAGCTACCGCCAAATTAGCTATCTTATATTTAATAGCGTCAAATACCCACTTTGACAAACTAATATTCTATGGTGCATTACTATTAGTAATCCAGTTCACTGTGCTTTTGGTTCACATTATTTATTGCTACTCCGTTTATCCGGAATCTCGATACAAGCTTTTTTGGGACAACACATTATTTAAAGAGATGTTTTCCTTTGTAAGTGTTAACATCTTTGGCTCCATTTCTTGGTCTTTGGGAGTTCAGGGAATCAGCATTTTGCTTAATATATTTTTTGGGCCAGTTATTAACACTGCCAGAGGGCTAGCCACCACTGCAGGCCGTTTCATTAATCAGTTTGTTAATAATATATATTTAGCAATAAAGCCACAACTGATAAAATCTTACGCTAAAGGAGAAATAGAAGAAATGCTAGTAATGGCAGAAAAATCAACTGTTTATATCTTTTACATGGTTTTAATAGTTACACTACCTCTATTACTCGAAACCAATTATATTCTAAGGTTATGGCTAAACACTGTTCCTGAGTTTACCACTATGTATACCAAATTAGTTATCATACAATCTTACTTCTGGATGTTGCCCATTCCATATAGCCAAATTGCAACAGCTACTGGAAAAATTAAAAACATTCAACTGTACGGACGAATATTCACCTTAATGTCTTTACCAATATCCTACGGAGTTCTTTTACTCGTTGAAAACCCGTACTATCCTATAATAGTAGTTATAACCATGGATAGCTTATACTGGCTCTACACCATTCAAGAAATCAATAAACAACTTCGTACTAGCTTTAAAAGGTACCTTTCCAATGTAGTAAAACCTATCGCTTTTGTTTCAATGGCTGTCTTTAGCACCGTTTTTACTTTTTCATACTATTTAGAAGGCAGCGACATCTTCAAGTTAACAATTGGAGGTCTATTTTCTACATTATCCGCTTCCGCCTTTATATATCTATTTGGAATTGAAAAATCCGATCTTCAAGTCCTTAAAACTTTTATAATTCGTAAACTAAAAAGATGATAAGACTTATTTTCTTTCTCATTTTTTTCATTGGTGCCAATGTGCTCAACACCATACATGTAGATCCTTTTCTATTTTTCTATTTCATATTAGCCATGTCTTTACTTTCTATTCTATTAGAAAAAAACCTAGGCCAAACTTTAAAACAAAGAAAACCAGAGATCTACATTATTCTTTCAATTGTAATCTTGTTAGTCTATAGATATTTCACAGGTATTTTAACTGACTCTGTTAGAAGTGCAATGATTCTCTTAATAACTCCAATAATTCTCTTATTACTTCCTAATCAGCTAGCTTTAAAAAAAAATTTAAAGTTAAGCCATCAAATTCTCAAGATTATTCTAATCTTTTATATTGTAGAATGCGGTATTGCAATAACAGAATATGGAATCAGAGGTCATATTTTCTTATGGATTAACACTTCCTTTGAAAGTCATGTATATGCCTCGCAAGGCGGTTCTTCATTTAGAAGTTTCGGTTTACATGGTGCTCCTTTAACAAACGCTTTAATCGTAACCACATTAAATTCATTCATTATAATATCTTCATTAAAAGACAAATATAAATTATTCTTTTGGGCCTTAGGCTTTGCGGCTGTTATGGCATTCAATGCACGTGCCGCTACTGTTGTTACTTGCTTTTTGTTTATAGTTTACTTAATGAAGCTTATATCAAACAGACGCACATCTTTACCCACTAAGCTTTCCATTTACTTTGGCACGGCATCTTTCGCTGGTCTGGTATCTTACTTAGTTGTTTTCCATGGCTTAGGTAGCAGGCTATTTAAAAGCCAACTATTAGACGAAGCTAGTGGGCAAAAACGGCTTGATGTATTTTCTATTTTTGAATATCAGAGAATAACTGAGTTTTTGACTGGCCGTTCCATGAATAGCTTTAGATTAATCCAAGAGAATGCGGGCCTTGTGATAATAGAAAACTTTTGGATATGCGAAATCATTCTTTTTGGATTAATATTCGTGACTTTGTTCGCTTTATTATACATACACCTCCTTAAAATACATCTCAAGCGGTACACATTTTATAATGCGGCTATTGTAAGTATATCATTTCTTCTACTAGCCTCTACTAATAACTCATTATTTACCCAATACATACCCTTGCTATTGTTTTCCTTATCTGCCTACTTATTCAGACCTGGTCTCTTTGAGTTAATTCTACCCCCAAAATACATCACTAACCCATCCAATAACACTCTCAAATAAATGAAGCTAATATTTGATTTGACCAAAACACAGCCAATCGGTGATTCCAAATTTCATGGTGGCGGTAAGTATGGGGAAATAGTTTTTAAGGCATTAATAAAAAAATCTTCTAATATCATAGCCTACTATAATTCAGTAAAATGGCTCAACCCCATTATTAAAGAAGCCTGTTTAAAGTATAATATATTGATGCTTGATTCTGCTGTTCTAACATTAAAAGATGCAGCCAAAGAGCATAATGCCATCATTTATAGTCCAATAATAGAGAAAGATATTTCTATCATTGGAGATGAGATAACCTACATAGCTACAATCCATGGTTTAAGGGTATTAGAGATGCCCTTTGATAAGTATAAAGTAGCCTATAAAGAAACTAAACTTAGCTTACCATACCATTTTTACTATCAATGGAAAGCTAAAAGAGAGTTCATCTCAGAAAGAAAACGGTATCGGAAAGCTTTCAGCCAGAATAACTTACATTTTGTAACCGTTTCTCAACATTCAAAAGGTTCTCTTTTATCATTCATTCCTAGTTTAAAAGAGAAACAATTACAGGTGTTTTATTCACCATCAACCATAGAATCCACATTTACTACAACCGTAGAAAAAAATAGAGGAAAATACTATTTACTCGTGAGTGGGAACAGATGGATAAAAAACTCAATAAGAGCTTTAAAAGCCTTTGATAATATTTTTTCCGAAAGACCTAATTTCGAGGGAAAAGTTATCGTAACAGGAATTAAACAACCCAAAATACTTCAAAAGCATATAAAAAATTATTCAAGATTTGAATTCTTAGACTATGTAGACGAGAGCAAACTAAGCTCCTTGTACAGAGATGCTTACCTTTTCGTATACCCTTCTTTAAACGAGGGTTTCGGTTATCCCCCCTTAGAAGCTATGTCCGGAGGGACTCCTGTAATTGCGTCAGCAATAGCATCCATTCCTGAAGTATGTGGAGACGCCGCATTGTATTTCAACCCACTAATAATAAGTGAAATAAAAATGAGAATTTTACAAATGGAAAGCGAAGAGCTTCGCGAAGAATTTATTAAAAAAGCTATTTATCGTACCCGCTTAATACGTAAAAAACAAGATGATGATTTGGAAAATATAGTACACCACTTAATATCATTTATTAAAAAATGATATTTCTTGACAGCGTCAATATTAAAATAAAAAAAGTTGTCTAATATTTAAATGAATGCAGAATTCTAGAAACATATCGCTCGATATACTTAAAATTATTTTATCTGTCTTGGTTATCTTAATTCACTGTGACTTTTTCATAGAATATAATGAGACATTTTCTTATATAACAGTACAGGGCTTATTTAGAATAGCCGTTCCTATCTTTTTCATAATTAATGGCTACTTTTTTTCATACACTATCGAGAAAAATAAAGTAGCGAAATGGGCTTCAAAAATACTGATACTTTATTGTCTTTGGATGATCATATATTTACCTCTATGGTATAATGGCTTAAATATTAAACAATTAATTATCAAGGGGTTATTTGGGCACCATCATCTTTGGTACATAATAGCAATGTTGATAAGTGGATTAATGTTATCTCTTATAAAAAATATAAGCTCAAAAAAACTATTGGCTCTAGCATCAATTTTGTTTGTTATTGGAGTAAGTATTCAATACTTAGGAAACTATCATCTTTTAAACCATTCTTTTGGGGATAAACTATTTAATAAAAATTTCACCTATCGAAATGCCCTTTTTCTAGGATTACCTTTTTTTACTATCGGACACTTAATTAGAGTCAAAAATTTACTTGAAAAAATACAACCTCGAAAAATTGCCTTTCCGCTATTTTTAGGGTCATTACTTTTAGCAACCGAAAGTTACTTGAACTTCCTTTTTTCAAAAGAGGGAATGGATAACTTGTTTTCATTAATAATAATATGCCCCTTAATATTTATTTATATCATGAATTTAAAATTAAGCTATAGTATCAATTCCAAAAATATTGCGTTGGTTTCAACAGGAATATATCTAATTCACCCATGGGTAATGAAAGTTATAAATCTGAAATTTCAATTTGACACTATATTTCTATCTCTTTTAACTATCGTTTTCTCATTTATTATATCTCTAGTTTTGATACAAATAAATTCAAAAGTAAAATTTCTCTTATAAAACATTATATAAAAGGTATTAAGTCTTGCCGAAAAAATTAATGCTGAATGACTTTACTATATAAACTTAAAAGCAGCAAGAAGACTTGGAGAATTTCTCTGAATACCTACTCTCCTTTATTCAAAAAAATGATACAATTACAAAAAACTCCAAATACTCTATGATCCAATCCAAGAAAGAGTATTTAGAATACCTTACTGAAGATCAGAATTCCTTAGGTATTAAAACCAATTGGAAAACGCCAATTAAGGAACTAATTGCTCCAAATTATATATGGAAATTTCAAAAGAAATTACGTCATCTAGAATATTATAAAAATTGTAGGACCGATTTTTGGGGTAAGTTATATGGAATTTTCCTTAAAATTAGATTTAGAAAGTACTCTTTGAGGATGGGCTTCTCAATTCCAATTAATGTTTTTGGACCTGGCCTTGCCATTGTTCACTATGGAACAATTGTTATTAATGCCAAAGCTAAAATTGGAAAGAATTGCAGAATTCATGCCGACACAAATATCGGAGCCTCAGGTGGAAGCAAAAAAGCTCCACAAATAGGCAATAATGTCTATATAGGTCCAGGAGCAAAAGTATTTGGAGATATTACTATTGGAAATAACATAGCAATTGCTGCCAATTCTTCTGTAAATAAGAGTTTCAATGCAGATGGCATCATGCTAGCGGGTTCCCCAGCAAAGCGAATCAAAGAAATTGATATAAAAAAGATAATCCGAACCTCTAATATCTAACTCAAACATTAGGAGTCTTTAAGATTCATCTCTTCTGAGAAAACCTTAAAAGTGAAACATGTGAATCAATCAAAAAAACATAATAAAAAACAAAAGGTACTTTTTTTCGTAAACTCTTATTCTGGAGGAGCCGAATTAATGACATTAAATATTGCTGGTTTTCTTGACCCTAAACTATACGACGTAATCTTCTATGTTATCGGAAAAGACCTAGGACGCATTGCTAAATTTATACCAGCTGATAAAACGGTTCATCTTATTAAAGTTAAATACTTTAAAGATTTCCTTACCTCTAAGATATTCCTAGTTCTTCTTAAAGAGAAACCGCAAATTGCCTTTTCATCTTTAATGCCCATAAATATAAGGCTCTGCTTTGCGTCAATACTATTCTTTCGTATAAAGGTTATAGTTAGAGCAAACAATTACTTACATACACAGTCTCTAATTCAAAAAATACGCTTGTTCCTTTCTTACCACTTTGCAAGTAAGCTTATAGTTCAAACTGACGAAATGAATTCTGAGCACGTAAAGGTTCTCCGTTTGAATAGTAATAAAGTGGTAACTTTAGCAAACCCTGTTAATACTGAAAAAATAAAAACCAAGCTTATTCAAGCTAGCTCACCATTCAACACATCCTCAGTAAATTATGTCTTTGTGGGAAGGATTAGTAAAGTAAAAGGCTTAGATACATTAATTAGTGCGTTCCAACAAGTCATTGCAATCCAGCCAAAGTCTATTTTACACATTATCGGAGATATAGAAGGTAGTTTTAATTCATACTATTCTGAACTTTGGCAGCTAGCAAGCAATCTAAACATTGAAAGCAATATAATATTTCACGGATTCAGTACAAACCCCTATGTGTATATGAAATACGCAGATTGCTTTATTCTACCATCACGGAATGAAGGCTTACCAAACGTAATTATAGAGTCGCTATACCTTGGAACCCCCGTAGTTGCCACCAATTCAGTACCGGTAATTAATAGGCTTGTTAAAAGTGGAATAGATGGATATGTGGTAGATGTAGATGATATTAACAACCTAGCCAGTGCAATGATATTAGCCCCAAATTTGGGTAGAATAAAGACCTCTTATAACTCTGCAACACCAAAGGATTTTCAAAACATATTTATTTAGGAAATAAGTAAGCATCCCTTCCTAAACTCCTCTCAAATCTCCAAACCAACAGCTCAAACTACTATGAAAATCATATTTGTAATTAACTCTTCCAACAACGGAGGTGCATCTAAGATGATCACCACTTTATTCAATGAGGTAAAAAAAAGTCACCCAGAAAGTAAAATCGTTTATTTGAGAAAAGTAATCTCACAGTATTCTGATATTGACGGGGCATTATATTTAACTGAAAACTTAAAGAATCCCTTAGACTATCTAAATGTTTATAGAAAACTTTATAAAATTGTTAAAGATGAAAAACCAGAAGGAATTATCAGTTTTCTGCCGCTTGCAAATATTCTATCAGCTTATATCGGAAAAAAACTAGGTGTAAAATACAGAGTAGCTTCACAGCGAAACCCTCCTCAAATCTATGGTAAAGTAGTACGTTTTTTTGATAAGTTTATTGGTTCTAGAGGCTTCTACACATCTAATGTATGCAACTCTCAAGCAGGGCTAGAAGCCTTCTCTGAATATCCTGAATCATATAAAAAGAACCTCTCCGTCATAAATAACTGTGTAGAACCTGCTGACCTTTCCATCTCTCAAGCGGAAGCAAGAGAAAAGCTCGGCATTGCTACTGACAAAGTAATTCTTACGTGCGTTGGAAGATTACACGACCAAAAAAATCATGAGTTATTAGTAAAAACCATGAAACATGTAGACAACGCCATTCTTTATTTGGCGGGAGACGGCCCTTTGAGACATAAAATCACAAACCAAATTAACTTACTCGGAGTCGAAAACAAGATAGTCTTACTTGGAGATTTAGAAAGAGAACAAGTACGTCTATTATTGCGTGCCTCCGACATATTTGTAATCCCTTCTAAATATGAGGGATTAAGCAATTCTCTTATTGAAGCCATGTCTTACGGCTTGCCTATAGTTTTTAGTAATATTCCGTCTTTTACAAACTTTCTTCAAATAGACACTGAAGATAAGTATGCCGGCCTTTTGGCGAATAACAACGAACTAGAATGGGCCGAAGCTATAAAATATCTTATGACAGAAGATACTGCCATGGAAAAGTATCATAACCTTTCCTTACTTAAAGTAGCAGATTTAACACCAGAAAAAATGACTGCTCGTTTTACAGCATTGCTAGAAATAGAAGCATTACAAAACAAATAGATATACCATGAAAATGCTAGCCGTAGCCTCTATAGGAGGTCATTGGGTTCAACTTTTAAGATTACGCCCACTATTTGAAAAACATGAAACTATATTTCTATCAACACATGCAGAACTTCAAACCATGGTTGATAATAAACTCTATACGCTTCCTGATTTCAATAGAAACAATATCAAAGGAGTCTTTAAAGCCATCTTTCAAGTAATAAAAATACTACGATTAGAAAAGCCATCCTGCGTTATTACTACAGGAGCAGCACCGGGCCTTCTTACATTGTTTTTGGCAAAAGTTTATGGAAGTCAAACTATTTGGCTTGACAGCATAGCTAATGTGGAAAAGCTTTCATTGAGTGGAAAAATAGCGAGTAAATTCTGCTCTCGTGTTTACACTCAATGGTCTCATCTAGCAACGAATAAAATCAACTATGCAGGAAACATACTGTCATGATATTTGTAACAACAGGAACCCAAGAACCATTTGATAGACTACTAAAACTTGTAGACGAATTCTCAAAAACCTATGACGGAGAAATTGTTATTCAAGCTAAAACAAATCTGTCTTTTGGATCAAATGTAAAAGTCTATGATTTCCTAAATCCATCAGCCTTTAATGAGTTATTCACAAATGCAGAGCTAATAGTAAGCCATGCCGGAATGGGCACCATCATATCAGCTCTATATAACAAAAAGGCCATTCTTATTTTCCCAAGAATTGCTTCTTTGGGAGAACATAGAAATGAGCACCAAATGGCAACTGCAAATAAGATGGCGGAGTTAGGATACGTTTATGTTGCTAAAGAGGAAAAAACCTTCCTTGAAAACATTAAAACACTAAGTACACAAAAAAGTATAGAGCCATTATTTTCAATAGACTCATACGCTAGTGACTCTCTAATAAATTCACTAGATGACTTTTTAAATAAAAACAATTAATTAAAATTTATATAACAAGCGATGAAAATTAAGAAAATTTGCTGCATTGGAGCAGGCTATGTAGGAGGACCCACTATGGCCGTAATAGCCAAAAAATGTCCCGAAATTCAAGTTACAGTAGTGGACTTAAATGAAGCTCGAATTGCAGCCTGGAATGACACCGATGTTAATAATATACCTGTTTACGAACCCGGTTTAGGAGATATAGTAGCCGAAGCTAGAGGTCGTAACCTTTTCTTTTCAACTCAAGTAGATGAGGCCATTCAAGAAGCTGATATGGTTTTTATTTCGGTAAACACGCCAACAAAAACATACGGTGAGGGTAAAGGTCAAGCTGCAGATTTAAAATGGATAGAGCTTTGTGCAAGACAAATAGCACGAGTTTCAACATCAGATAAAATAATTGTAGAAAAATCAACTTTACCTGTTCGAACCGCCAGCACTTTAAAAGATATATTAAGCCATACTGGAAACAATATAAATTTTCAGATTCTTTCAAATCCAGAATTTCTGGCTGAGGGAACTGCAGTAGAAGACTTACTTAGCCCAGACAGAGTTCTTATTGGTGGCGACCCATCTCCAAAAGGGCAAGCTGCAGTAGAAGCTTTAGTTGAGATTTATTCTACATGGGTTCCAACTGAGCGAATTCTAACTACGAACTTATGGTCTTCAGAGCTTTCAAAATTAACCGCCAATGCTTTTCTTGCTCAAAGGGTCTCTTCTATAAATGCTATCTCAGAGATATGCGAAGTAACTGAAGCTGACGTTATTGAAGTTTCTCGTGCAATAGGTTCTGACAGTAGAGTGGGTCCAAAGTTTTTAAAAGCATCAGTAGGTTTTGGAGGTTCATGTTTTCAGAAAGATATTCTAAACCTTGTTTACATAGCCCGTACATATGGTTTAAACGAGGTTGCAAATTACTGGGAACAAGTAATTATTATGAATGACCACCAGAAACGTCGATTTGCTAAAAAAGTAATCAGTTCGCTATACAACACGGTAAGTGGAAAAAAAATAGCATTCCTTGGTTGGGCTTTTAAAAAAGACACAAACGACACAAGAGAATCTGCCGCCATATATGTAGCTGATCATTTATTGAATGAGAACGCAGAACTTTCTGTTTTTGACCCCAAAGTAACTGCTCAACAAGTTTACACTGACCTAGACTATTTAGGAACAAGAGAAAGTAGCAAAAACACCTCGTTAGTTACTGTAACAGAAGACCCCTACGAAACCTGCAAAGATTCGCATGCCGTAGCCGTGTTAACAGAATGGGATGAATTCAACAATTATGACTGGCAAAAAATTTATGATAATATGCTTAAGCCAGCCTATATTTTTGATGGTAGAGATATTTTGGAGACCGAAAAACTTAAGGCTATAGGCTTTAGAGTATATACTATTGGTAAAACTCAAACACTTTAAAGACTTGTTTTTTTCATAGAAATCTCTCCCAAGAATACATATCCCCTCTGTAAAAACTTGGCAAAAAAAAACACGAATCGCTTTAATTTAACTGTGTATAAAAAAGGACTGAAAACGAAAAGTAGACATCAGCGTAAAATTAAGACAACTTCAACAAAACCAGTAACTTACCTGATTTCCGCTAGTGAAAAAGTTGGATTATTTCAATATTACTTATAGTAACTTAAGGAACTTTGAAGACTATTTTTAAAAACTTAAAATAAACTTCTCAATCTTCTTAAAGTACAATCTTTTTTAATATGTTCGTATAATCAATATACACAAATCTATATAGTCATTTATTTAAATTCCTTTAATCATGTTAAGCAAAATGAACACTCGCATACCCCTTATTGCTTTATGCCTCTTATTGGCATTTGGCCTTTCCAACTGTAAAGACGACGCTGTAGAAGAGCCTATCGTTTATAACTTTGATGATGAATTCAAAGACATCAAAGTAGAAGCCGTTACAGAAACAGAACCAGCTGCTGTAGAAAGTACAGAAGGCGATGTTACAGATTCCGCCACCGAAGATGCTGCCGCCGCTGCTTTAGCTAGCGGAACTACAACTGCCGAAATGACCGCCACTTCTGACGCCATGGCCTCTATAGTTAGCGAAGATGAAGCAAACGCATTATCTGCTGCACTCGCTTCTGGTGGAACACTCTCTGATGAGCAACAAGCCAACATTGACGCCATCTTAGCCTCAGGAAGCATTGATATCTTCCTACCAACTACTGTACTACCAACAGTAAACGGTCAAACTGTTAGTGCTAGAAAAGCTACCTCGCCAAGAGAAGTTGTATTACTTAACTTAACCGAAATGCTTTTAGGCGTAGCTGACGAATGCTCTGATGCCGCAGAAGCATCATTTGCAACGGCCAAGGCTACTTTGGATGCAGCAAAAGCCTCTCAAGATGCCACTATTAACGCAACCTATACAACGAGAGAAACTGCTATTGGCACGGCCCACACCGCCAGTCTTGCCGCCATAACTACTAAATGGTCGGATAAGAAAACGGCTGCAGAAACCAAAGCCGCAAGTATGATTTCCAGCATCGAAGCGAACGGGTTATCTCCTTTCTTCAAGCTTATTGTGAACATAATTCTAAATAAAAAATTAGCTAGCTATAGCACATCAGAAACTGCTGCTATTAAAGCTGCCGATCTAGTTCAACAAACAGCTTTAACCAATGCCACTGCTGCTAGAGATGCGGATTTAGCCACTTCTTTAGCCAATTATAATACTGCCTTAAATTCGGCAACTGCCATAGCCTCCGCTGCTGCTGCATCATGCCATAACCAAGGCGGTTCTAACTAATAAAGCGAGTTTTCAATTTGCTTTAAATGGATAAGAAAAGGAGGTGAATTTTCATCTCCTTTTTATTCAACCAAAGAATCAGGATGCTTAAATCCCTCAAATCAATCTCACTAATAGTTGTTCTTTTGTTACTTAACATCTACAGCTATGGCCAAAGAAACCTATCTGGAAAAAAAGGACTAACCTATATTCCATCCGCAGAAGAGAGCCAAGATGGCGAATGGAACATTGGCTACACTTATAACCCCATCAATTACAGCTTAAGAAACACAGCTTGGGCAGAGCAAATTTTCTACACAAACATTAACCTACTACCAAGACTCCAAATATCCCTACTACTACTTCAACAAAGAAGAGACGGAAAAGTAAGAAAAGGTGATGGCATTGGAGACCGACAATTAGATCTTCGGTACCAAATAATCAAAGAAAGTGACAAAAAACCAGCCTTGGCAATAATCTTGTCCTCCCCTTTCACCATTGACGCCGCTTTACAAACACATGTTTTAGTCGCTTCTAAAACATTCAAAAAAAACAACCTTTACTTCAAACCAAGTATTGGATTTGGGAGCCCCTATACTATATATCGTGATGAAGAAAATAAAAATAATGGCAATATCTTCTCTGCATTAACAGTACAAAAAAAATCAGATGGTCCATACTATAACAAACACCTAATTGGTCTTTTCGGAGGATTAAAATGTACTATATACAACAGCTATCACATTATGGCGGAGTGGGATGGTCAAAAAATCAACACAGGTGTTAGTGCCACTTTCTTTAAAAAACTAAATGCTCAAGTAAGCCTATTAAACTTTGACCAAGTCTCTTTTGGTTTTTCGTATGCTACTAATCTTAAAGCACAGCCATGAGTATTAAGAAGTATATAATTAGCAGCATTCTCCTTTTCAGTTTACTACCTACCCTAGTTTTCGGACAAGACCGCCTGCTCAAATCATTAGAAAACATACAGCTCAAAGATTCAATTTTCTTATACGAACAGCGTGTTCACAGAAACCAGTTTAAGTATTTTGAAGCTGTGCACCAAGCCTATCCATCTATGAAAGGCATTTCACCACTATTTCAAGGGGTCTCTATGGGTACCTACTCCTACCAAAATGGAACAATTAGCTATAATCCTGAAAAAGCAAAAGCCAAAAACACAAAACCTTTCGGCAAGCAGTACAAACTTGATTTTTGGGTGCAGCCGGAATTCAAAGCCATCTTTGGAAATCTAGATAAGGCCGTAGAAAGCAAGACCAACATTTTGTTAAATACCCAATTAATATTAGGCAAAGGTCTGTCATTTTATACGGGAGTTACTTTCCCCTTAATAAACGACTTAGACCCGCAGCCATTAAACATACGCCTAGCCCCTACGTATTTAAATCACTTTCACCACGGCAAAAACTCAAATTTCTTTGCCAGCTCTATTGGCCTCTTCTTTAACGACCGCTATGGTATAAACGTAGAGTACCAACACATGGACTTTAACAAAAAATGGTCTTATGGAGCAGAAGTATCTTACACGGGCTACTATTACCTATACCCCACATCTTACAAATACACAGACTTAAGAGAACTGTTAGCTTTAGCTAATCTAGCCTATAGATTTCCTAAAAATGACTTATCAGTAAACCTCACCGCAGGTCAGTTCCTACACGAGGACAAAGGCTTTCGATTAGATTTAATAAGACAATTTAGCAAAGCCGAGATAGGCTTCTTTGGTAGCTTTACAGAAAATGGAGCCACCATAGGTGCAAACATAGCCATAAAGATTCCACCTTCTGGTTCTTTGGAATCAAAGAGGCTTAGACTTCGCACCATGGAAGACTTCAGATGGGAGTACGTATACTCCCGAGGGTTTAAGATAGCAGAGCGTTTTAGATTACATTATAAATTAGACCAAAAACTGCGACAATTTCATAACAGTTTTTGGCAAAACGAATCACAAAAAGGTAGCTAAAGTGGCTAGTATTAAAACCACTAACACAATGGCTCTTCCCCAATTCTTTTCGGTTTGTACTTGTTCTGTTTTCATGGTATTTTCTTTTAATCAGATTACAGGTTGAATTTAAGTCAATAAGTTAAAATAGTAAGATAATTTTCCGAGAATTTAGTCACTGGTCAGTACGATATTGATTTTGTACTATACGAACAGCAAATTCTTAAAAAAAACATTACACAGAAAACCATTTTCTAAAAGAAGCCTAACGTCAATTGATAACAAAAGCTTCCCTATGTGTATTGAACAAACAAAAATGGTTCCAATAAAAGTTTTGAAGCACCGGCTAAAATGTATTACTATTTGTTCAACTTCTATATTCTTTATACTCTCCATTTGCCCAGCAATAGTACTTTCCCAAGATTTCACTAAAACGGAAAAGGTAAGCAGCAAAACCAAAATTGGACTTAACATAGGTTCCTATGGAATTCAGACCGAATACAAATTACCTCTTAAAGAGAAACAAAAAATCAGCATAAAAGCCGGTCTATTTCTAATGAATTTCAGGCAAGCTATAAGCCTAAATTTAGCACAAGAATCGTCCTTAAAAGTTGAACCAAACTTTCAATCATTTGGTGTTTCATTAAAAGCCGAAAGGCCACTCAATAATTGGCTAATTATCTACTTTGAAAGCAGAATGTTTTTAAAACAAAAATGGCAGCTAAACCTAAGCACTAAAGATGGCATTGATCTTAATGGACTTCGAATTGAGGCAAGTGATTTCGGCCAAATTGATGCAGCTTTAAAATGGTGGTTTTTACAACCTGGTATTGGCTTAGAAATAGGAAAGAACAACACAAACAAAAGAATCAACGTCACCGCTACAATAGCCAGTTTTTACATGGGCAGTCCTAAGCTTAACTTAAGCTACGAAGGCTTTCTAGAAACCACTACACTCCAAGAGACCATTCCGCAGATAGAAAACAACATGAGAAACTACAGCTTCTACCCTGCCATGAGCCTGAACCTAACTTACAGACTGACTAAAAGTCAGAAATGAAAAGGACTTTATACATTATCAATACACTCATAATATGCACATTAACGCAAGCGTGCACTAATCCCTTTGAGAATATAAACTTGGGCTTTAAAGAGCCTATTCAAGATGCTAGATACACTTTCTATATAAGAGACTACGAGAATAAGTACCCTGAAAATACTTCTTTTGAGTTACTAGGACCAGACGCAGATTTAATAGTAAACACTCTCAATGATAAAAAACTAGAAATCAACGAAGAAGGCAACTTATTCTTAGCCTTAAGAAAGGATTTTTCACCCACGAAAGATTCGTCTCTTAACTTCTCTATTAGGATTAATTCGAACGAAAATCATTTGCCATTTCTTAAAGAATTTCACATCGAAAATCGAAGCAATTTTTCAAGTAATCCCAAACTTGCTAATCTTGAAATAACACAAAAAGGAAGCCTTGGTTTATACCTGAAAAAAGGCAAAAATTCTTATCTTAACAAAAATGGTACTATTCTAATAAATGGACAAATCCCTGATAACACTTCATGGACGAGTTTACAGAATAACACCGAAACAAAAACTTTAGATTATTTAGCTCATTATTATAATGAAACGGGGCAATCTCATATTCCTAATGGAGGAGCTGCAACGCAGCCTTATGATGAAACGGTGAACAAACTTGATTATAGTTTTGACCTAACCGAATTTACTGGCGGTCTTTACATTCAGGGTTATTCCGATTATAAAGAGGCAAAAAACTGGACAAGCCTTATTGACTTAGAGCTCACTGTAAAAGACTTTGATAAGAGCACAGTAGATCTAATGCATTACAATCCTTTCAATGGAAGAGTAACACACTTTGGCAAAAGGAACGTAAACCACGAAGGCAACAGGCCTTACATTAACCTTAATATCGATAAACCAGGCTACTGGTATACAGGCACTATTAGAGCATTATGTAGAGAAGGAGTTTCTCTTTCGGTAATAAGCAAATACAGCGACCTAGATATCCAGTACCTAACTAGAGTGAAAGATGCCGAGAGTAAAGAGCTTCTTAAAACCCTTTACAGCAACATTAACTGGCAAAACAAGGTAAAAGTAAACTACATCCCAAAAGAGTCTGAAGACTTTATAGTGGAACTTTATGATTACTCTAATTACCATGGAGGTAATTCAAATGAGCCTTTTTGGGTGTCAAAACCCATAAAAAACTGCGAAGAAAGCGAAGTAATCATGGACTTATTTAAACTTGACGCTCCAGACTATGTGGATGTCAAATTTGTAGTTCAATGCCCAAACGGTACAGAGTTTAACCCTGAAAGCCTTCCAAATGAAATGCGAGCACAGTTTAGCCCAGCAGGAAAAGCTAGCTGGCGAAACCTTACCACATTCACACCAGAAACCCGCCAAGTAAAAACCTACAAACTAAAACTTAATGAGTCGTACGACTTTAGAGTAAGTACCGATGGAGGAGTTACTTGGCCCTATAAAGAGACTAATTACTTAATAGAAAATCAGCGATGGCAATTTCTAATTTCAGCTGATAATTACTGCATATAAAACCATGAGAACCATTACAAAAGTAGGATACGTAAAATTAGTCACAGACGGTCTCTTCCTGACCGGCTGCTTCTTCCTCTCTATGCAATTAAGCGGGAGAGGCATTTTAGAATCTGACATTATCATCCTGATAGTACTACTATCTGGCTGGTATTTTTCTACAAAAATATCAAACCTATACGATGAATTCAGAACAGAAACTTTTGTAGGAGAACTCCTTTTAATTCTACAAAATGTAGTGGTACAAGTATTCATAGCGGGACAACTATTTTTCTTGCTAAATCAAAGTCACTTTGCCCGTACTTTTGTACTCTATTATTCCATTACTATACTGGTATGCCTAATCACTAAAAATTACCTCACCAAAAAGGCATTACTTCACCTTAGACAGGGTGGCGGCAACACACGGTATGTGGTTTTTGTGGGCTATAATAAAATTACTGATGACTTAATAAGTAGAATAGAAAAAAACCCGCACTATGGCATGAAAGTCATGGGTGTCATTGCAAACGAAGAAGATAACAAGTCATTTTCGGATCTTAAAGAACTAGAGAAATTTTACAAAAACAATCCCGATATCATTATTGATGACATCATTGTCACTACTGACCATTTGACTAAAGATATTCTTCAAGGACTTTATAATTGCTGTGAAAATAAGGGTGTAAGATTAAAATTTGTGCCCAACTATAGTAATTACTACCTAAACAGGGTTCAATTTCAGCTTTTTGGAAACTACCCCCTCATTACGTTAAGAAGTGAACCTTTGCAACAAACACATTGGCTATTTCTCAAAAGAGCATTCGACATCATATTTTCTGGCCTAGTATTTCTTTTAATCTTTTCATGGCTGTTCCCTATTATTGCCATTCTGATTAAGCTAAACTCCAAAGGGCCTGTCTTTTTCAAACAAGACCGTTGGGGCGAAAATGGCAAAAAATTTAAATGCTATAAATTCAGGTCAATGGTAGTAGACAGTCAAGATGTTAAAAAGTCTGGAGCATTTAACCAAGCCACTCAAAACGACCCAAGAATTACTAAAATTGGAGCATTCTTAAGAAAAACAAACCTAGACGAAGTACCTCAATTTATAAACGTACTAAAAGGGGAAATGTCTGTAATAGGACCTAGACCTCATGCTCATGAGCATAATATTAGGACGAAAGACCTGATTGACAAGTACATGATAAGGCACTGGGTAAAGCCTGGCATAAGTGGCTGGGCTCAGGTGAATGGCTACAGAGGAGAAACCAAAACAAATGAAGCCATGCAAAAACGTATAGATTTTGACATTTACTATATTGAAAACTGGACCTTTTGGTTTGACCTAAAAATCATTCTAATGACGGTTTACAACATGATTAAAGGAGAAGAAAACGCCTATTAAGTTAATAGGTAACTTTTATAACAATGAGTTTTTCCAATCGTAAGCTCTTAGCTTTTTCATTATTTTTTTATTGCTACCTACCTCCCGAAGGCAAGTAAGATGCCTTTCATGGTGCATATCAGTACCCAAATAAGATACTAACTTTTCGTCCATAAGCTTATTAGCCAGTTCTTGACTAGCAGACCCATAATAACCTGCCAGCGAATTAGTATTAAGCTGAAGTTCGCAGCCTAGCTGCCTAAGCTTCCTAAATGTTTTGATAGAGTTTTGAAGATATAAGTAACGCTCAGGATGAGCTAATATGGGCTTATAACCCTTAGTCATCAAATCAAAAATGATATGTTCAATGCGTTGAGAATAGGCCACAAATGAAATTTCTAACAGGATGTAGTTATCGCCGAAAGAAAGTAGCTCCTCGTTTTCTATTTTCTTTTCAAAAAATTCGTCCGCAAAATATTCTGAGGCATAAGAAAATTCAATCATTGGAACACTCATGCCTATCTCTCCAAGCACTTGTTGAAAGGGCTTTTCTAATGTGCTTTTATCATTATTATAAAAAGTATGATAGATATGAGGAGTAGTAATAACTTTTTCAAAACCCAAGTCAGCCAAACCATTTAACAAATGGATAGAATCTGATAATGAAGCACATCCATCGTCAACCCCAGGAATCAAATGGGAGTGCATGTCGGTTTTTAAAAAATTGAAAGCGTTTTCGTGACTATTTTTTTTACTAAAAAGGCTGAACATAAATCTTAAGGCTAGAATAATATATCTCGCAATTAAGCACTAAATGCCATATACAAATCAAAAAGACCAATATACTTTTCTTATAAAAAAACAAAGAGAGACCATTAGTATAAAGTTTTCATACCCAATAACTCTCATTGACACAAATCAGCTTTAACATTCATTAAAGCCAAAAAAGCCATTTAAAACCTCTTTAACTATGGACAAAATAAGCCCCCTTAACATAATGGTTCTCTGTAACCAACTTTTGTACCTTGAAGCACTTAAAAGTCTTTTTAACGCAGAAAGCCAACTAAGCTGCAAAGGTATACTGATGTCAAACCCTCAAGCCACCAGCATTATTAAAAATGAAGACCCCGCTCTTCTTTTGATTGATGCCAACAGCATGGGCAAAAAAATTTGGAATTTCTTATATGAAATTCGTACAAACACTCCTCAAATAAAGACCATCATACTAGCCAATAATAATGACCCCATTCACCTAGATATGGCGAAGGACAATGGCATTTCAGGCTATATTTTAAAATCTTCACCAATAGAACTCTTAATGGCGACTATCAAAATAGTGAAAAATGGTGGGGAGTTTTTTGACAGAGGTAACTATGGTGAGGCCGAAAAAGACATCAGTTTTGAAGAGAAGTATAAGCTTAGCAAACGTGAAATGGAAATCATAACACTTATAACCAATGGCAACACCACTAAAACCATTGCACAGCAACTAGGTTTAAGCTTTCACACCATAGAAGCCCACCGAAAAAACATCCATAAAAAGCTGAATATAAACAAGGTAACCGAATTAATAAAACTAATCTCTGAGTTTGATAGCTAAAACATAAAAAACCGCCCCAGAAACTGAGACGGCTTTCGCATCTATTCAATCCTAACCATTTCTTTATACTACTTCGGCGGCTGTCACATTTTCAAAAACTATATCTCCTTTTGGAGAAAGTTCCATGATAATTACCGCGTCCTTGTCTATTTCGTTTGCCAAAATTTTCTTTGACAATTCGTTAAGAATCATTCGCTGAATAACTCTTTTGAGCGGTCTCGCTCCATATACCGGGTCAAAACCTTCTTCGCCTAGCTTATCTAAAACCTCCACAGAGGCTTCTAAAGTTATCCCTTGTTCGGCAAGTCTGTCTTTAATTCCCTGAAACTGAATTTCAACAATCTGACGGATATTCAATTTACTTAATGGGTCAAAGAGTACTATCTCATCTATCCTGTTTAAAAACTCTGGTCTTACAGATAATTTCAAAACATCCATAACACCGTCTTTGGCTTCCTCTTTATAGTACGTATGCCAAGCCGATTCGTCACCTTTTGCTTCCAAATATTTCTCCTGAATTACCTGAGAACCAATATTTGATGTCATAATGATAATGGTGTTCTTAAAATTGGCCACCCTACCCTTATTATCGGTCAGCCTTCCATCGTCTAGCACTTGCAAGAGCACGTTCCATACATCAGGGTGTGCTTTCTCAATTTCATCTAGCAAAACCACAGAATAAGGTTTACGTCTCACAGCTTCTGTCAGCTGACCACCTTCGTCATATCCTACATATCCTGGAGGGGCTCCCACCAATCTACTTACGGCATGCCTTTCCTGATACTCACTCATATCTATTCTAACCATGGCCGTATCATCATTAAAGAGATACTGAGCTAAGGTTCTTGCCAATTCTGTTTTACCCACACCTGTGGTTCCTAAAAACAAGAAACTACCAATTGGCTTTTTAGGGTCTTGCATGCCTGCTCTTGACCTCCTCACGGCATCAGCCACTAAACCTATAGCCTCCTCTTGCCCAGCTACTCTTTTCTTAAGCTCACCTTCCAAGTATAAAAGCTTTTCACGCTCGCTTTGCAGCATTTTTGAAACCGGAATACCTGTCCATTTCCCTACTACCTCCGCTATATCTTCAGAAGTCACCTCTTCGTTTATCAAACTTTCCACAGTTCCCTCTTTATGAGTGGCAGCCAGCTCTTTTAGTTTCTCTTCCGATGCTGGGATTTTTCCGTAACGAATCTCGGCTACTAAGCCAAAATCACCAGAACGTTCTGCTTGCTCTGCTTCAAATTTCAAATGGTCAATTTTCTCTTTCAAGGCTCTAACCTCGTCTACTTTGCCTTTTTCATTCTCCCACTGAGCTTTATAGGTATTAAAAGTTTGATTTAGCTCTGCCAATTCTTTTGACAGCACTGCCTCTTTTTCTTTGTCTTTTTCTCTTCTAATAGCTTCTCGCTCTATTTCCAGTTGCATGATACGCCTTCTGAGCTCATCCATTTCTTCTGGCATCGAGTCCATTTCTAATCTTAATTTAGAAGCAGCCTCATCCATTAAGTCAATGGCCTTATCTGGCAAAAACCTATCAGAAATATATCTATTAGACAGCTCTACTGCTGATATAACCGCATCGTCCTGAATTCTAACTCCGTGGTGAACTTCGTATTTTTCTTTAATTCCTCTCAAAATAGAAATAGCATCTGTAACACTTGGTTCATCCACTATAACTGCTTGAAAACGTCTTTCAAGAGCCTTATCTTTCTCAATGTATTTTTGATACTCTTTAAGTGTGGTAGCACCTATGGCATGTAATTCGCCTCTTGCCAAAGCTGGTTTTAAAAGATTGGCTGCATCCATAGCACCCTCACCTCCACCAGCTCCTACCAGTGTGTGAATCTCGTCAATGAACAATATAATTTCACCTTCAGAGTCGCTCACTTCTTTAATTACAGATTTCAGACGCTCTTCAAACTCACCTTTATATTTGGCACCAGCCACCAAAAGTCCCATATCTAGCGATATAAGCGTTTTTGACTTTAAGTTTTCAGGCACATCGCCCTGCACTATTCTTTGAGCCAAACCTTCTACTATGGCGGTTTTACCTACACCTGGTTCTCCTAATAATATTGGGTTATTTTTAGTTCTTCTTGCCAATATTTGAAGTACACGCCTAACCTCCTCATCTCTCCCTATTACAGGGTCAATCTTCCCTTTCTTTGCCTGCTCATTAAGATTTATACTGTATCGAGACAGGGCTTGATATTTATTTTCTGCGTTTTGGTCTTTCACTGGGTTATCTTTTCCTCTTAATTCTATAATTGCTTTCTCTATTTCCTTTTGCACAAAGCCAGCCTTTTTTAAAAGCTGAGCCACTTTATCTTTACCTGCCGCTAATGCCCAGTAAAGAATCTCTACACTTATATATTCGTCTCCAAAGTCTTTAATCTTTTTAGTAGCTGCCGCCAATGTTCCTGACAATTCATTTCCCAAATAGGGCTGTCCACCTGCTCCGCTTACTTTCGGATATGTATTTACTAAATCTTCTAAGTCTTTGGTTAAAACTGTTTCTGAAACACCCATCTTACCAAATAAATAAGAAGACGTGTTTGGGTCTTGCTCTATCAAAGCCTTTAATAAATGACCTGGCTCTACTGCCTGCTGTTGATGTCCTTGAGCTATTTGCACTGCCAACTGAATGGCCTCCTGTGCTTTAATGGTATATTGATTTAAATTCATGGTTGTTGATTTTCTTTTATAATTAACCTCTACAATTTATCTTGTAAAGTGCTTTTTCAGTATAACTAGAGCAAAAAGTATGCGATTCATTTTTTTCGGAAAAATTGACCGACAATTACCTAATTACCAGCACTTAACATGACAAAAAGTCTCTAAACCAATGATTTAGCTACAAAAACAATGAAATATTGTCATATCAACCGAGAAATAAGAGGGCTTTAATATTCTTAGTTGTGCTTTCTAAGATTAAAGGCGGGATTTTAAGTTACTATCAATATAGGATTCCATATTTAAGGAACGGTTCCTCCTATGATTACGGTAAAACTAATTTGGATAATTTCAATTCTCTTTTCTTTCTTCCATAGGATAAAAATCAAATCTGTTATGCTCAGTAGGTGTTGCTAAAAGAATCCCTGGGTTAATATTACCCTTTACTGTTTCTTGGTAAATATGAGACATCCAAGTTTGTTCATAAGGATAATCCCATTTTACATTAAGAAACATTTTTCTATTTCCTTCTTTAGAAACTATCTGAGGCCAATTACAATAAAACACCTCTCCTGTGGCAAATGGAAGTCCGTTTATCGCCTTAATGTTATTGAATTTTAAATATGGTGCCTCTTGATGCTCATTTGATACTTTTTCAGGCTTATCCTTAAATAAGGTCTCTCTTACCGGTTGAGGTACATTGTGCCAACTCCATTGCAGTGAATTATCTCCATAAAACTCTGTAAAATTCAATTTCAAAAAGTCGAAATTTTCACTTTTAATAATTTGTAGAGACTTTCTATACAGCTGGTCTATTTTTCTATTAAATCCATTTTGACAAGTTGGCTCCTCTCCATTATAAAAGAACATATCGTCTTCAAAGAAGAAATAAAAATCATAGTTATTTTCTTCAGCATGCTCGGCTACCCATTGTCTTCCACCACATATTCCGATATTATCTTTTTGAACATGTTCTATCCCATACTCCTTGCAGATTTTTTCGTAATGAGCAAAAGTAGCCTGGTCTGTAGAATTATTTAAGAGTATCCATTTAGGTTTAGTAATGAAATGTTCATCATACTGTTTCATAGAAGCTATAAGCGTTTCCACTTGCTTTGGGCTGTTATAAGTAATAATATAGAGTGCTGTATTTTCTATATTACCAGTATGTATTTCTGACCTAATTTCATTCAATGCTACGTCAGTATTGTTTTTAAGGTCTTCAAAGTATTTAGAAATAAGCCCATTCTCTTCAATTGGAAAGTATTGATACTGTTCTGGATATCGATATAGTAAAATAGTAAAAAGGGATTCCTCTGTTCCCATATTACCTTCATACAAAGTGCTTCCAAGTAATTCATAGTATTGACCATTAAAAGAACTAATTTCTTCTATGGGGCCACCGAAAAAACCACCTCTACATACTTTATTCACTTTTGCTCCGGCTAGTTCATTTAGTCTACTGTATTTAAACCCATGAATTTCGCTTGAAGCATTGTATGGGAAAGCCAGAAAAGAGATTTTATTTAACTTATTAAGCTTATCCACCACCTTATCATGAGTTAAGTACCCAGGATGGAACGTATTGGTAATTCCTGCGTCTATCCAAAAAAGATGCGTAGAATTGAATTTATCCAGCAGTTTAGCATCATGAAGGAGAAAAGGTTTTGACAATACCAGGGGATTATACATCTCTAGTTTAGCTTGGGTAGATTCTGCTAACCAGCCAACCTGGCCATACCAATCTTTATTTGTTCTTATTAATTGAATTGACTCAAAGAACTCATTAATAAACCATTCTTCTGCCCTCTCAATAAACTGTGTATTTTCTTCCTTTCTTATTTCAAATACAAACTCCTTTAGATTTTCATCTCCAAACACTATCATGTTGTTTGGAGCTTCCAGCAGCTGTCTGAATTTTTCTAAGTAAAACGCATAACTACGAGACCAGCCTTCAGACAAGCCTTCTCTTTTTATGTCCCACAATCCAGTAACAAGCGTAACTCCGGAATTATTCATGTGCTATTTGGTAAAATAATAATCTGATAATACTAAGCAGTCAAGATTGGTATTATCGAAAACAGCTATTGCATCAGAATATCTACTTAGTATGGGTTTGCCATTAATGTTAAAAGAGGTGTTTAGCAATACACCTATTCCTGAATGCTTTTCAAATTCCCCTATAAGATTGTGTAGCCAAGGATTTTGCTCCTTAGTAACTGTCTGTACTCTTGCCGTTCGATCCACATGGGTTATAGCTATTAGTTTTTCTCTCCATTCTTCTTTTACTGTGGGGCAAAAGCTCATCCACCTGCTTTCACCAGAAAAATTAAAATACTTTTCTACATCTTCTAACCTAACTACAGGAGCAAAAGGCCTATACCATTCCCGATTCTTTACTTTGGCATTTAAGACTTCTTTCATTTCTGGAAAAGCAGGATTGCACAATATACTTCTGTTTCCTAATGCCCGAGGACCATGCTCTGATGTCCCTCTTACAACACCCACAATTTTCCCGTCCGAAAGGTCTTTTGAAAGTATCGATATATCCAATTCCGTGCCTCTCTTTTCTTCTAAGTAAGTCATTAAAGTATTTCGGTCCAATACCTCAATGCCTGCATATGTTACATCTACAGCATGCTCTGGCTTCATATGATTCAAAATCATACCTGTGGCTATTCCGCAATCATTTGGATTTGGTGGCACAAAAACCGGTCTGTCTAATGTTTCCTTAAGTTTAGTATTTAGTAAGATATTTAAAGCACAACCACCAACCATAACAAGGGGTAAATTGGGGTATCTTTCTAAATAAGGTTGGGCCATTTCCATAAAAACATTTTCAAAAGCTATTTGGGAGGTTTTAGCTAAGTCCCATGCTAATTGCCCTTCTAGTCTATTATCAATGTCAAATACTAAGCCCGTCTGCCTACTTAAATCTCTCAAACATTCTACGTAGTTTCTACCATCAGGTTTTCTAAGATAATAATGTTCAAAATAAGGCAACCATTCAGTATTTAAATTCCCATATGAACATAAACCCATTATTTTCCCTGAGTAAACTAAATTCCCAACGCTAAGAGCATGTTCCTTCCGAATATCTTTCAAATATTCACCAAAACTCATGTAAGGGAAACCTAAATCTAAATCGTACTTTTCTAATAGCTTAATATTGGTACGCTCCTCAGCTAGGTAAACGTTAAAAAAACCATCATTTCCTCCTCCATCAAATGATATAATTAAAGCTTCTTTATAGTCGGTTTGATAAAGTCCGCAGGCAGCATGGCTAAGATGATGCAAACACTCGACATACTTTTTAGCAGGAATTAGGTTTTGATAGTGAGTAAAACCGTTATTATCATAGGTGTCTGTGTTTAAAAAATAGCAGGTATCAAATTCTGAGATATCATGCTCTTCTTTAATATACTTAAGAATATGTTTTATTAGGAACGGTCTTGAATAAGAAGGGAGGTATTGTGAATAACCCGCATTTTTACTTGATAAAAACCGTTCTACTTCTACTACTGTAATAAGCTCGCCGTCCTTTTCAACTGCTATGGCAGCATTATGTGAACCATAAAATGAGATATTTGCCATATTACAAATTACGTTCTATTCTATCACACCATCCTTTAGAAGTTGAATACGGCCATATTAACCATTTCGATGGAACAGGGCCTGTATATTTTCTCCAGATATTTAACCATTCACCGCTATTGTTGAAAAGTTCTTTTATTTCATCTTTATCAGCATCTTTTCTATAAATATCAGCACCTTTTTCATCAAGGAAGGCAACCACTAAAAATTCATAGTCTTTTTCAGGCAAAGACGTCTTATGTATGTCTATACAATGCTCAAAAATATTGTAAAAAGAATTTTCATAATCTTCTACCTCCGGGTTTGGAGCTAACTTATTATCAAGCGTATGTTTTTGCACTCCCCTATCCCTAAATCTAATACCCGCAAATTTTTCATAATCAGCAACACTACGTACCCTCCCGAACCCATATAGTCCAAAATCATTAGTTTTCTCCACTCCATCTATTCCAAATAACTGTTTCACCCGCTTATGAGTATATGTATTTGTCACAAACCATTCCTTTTCGTCATCCCAATGTTTAATTCTACCTTTTCTGGTGTACTCATGCCATGCAACAATCTTTTGTGGATGAAATAAGTCATATCCATGTGTATAAGCTCTTACAGCTATACTAATTTCTTCTCCATGAAAATAAAACGATGGGTCATGCTGAACTTCCTTAGAAAACAAACCAATTGTAAAGGCAAAGTGTGCCGAATAAAATCTAGCAGGCACTGGAAGACTAAGGCTTTCGGCCTGCTCTATGGTAGAAGGCAAAAAGAAGACTACACCTTCCGGCGTAAATCTATCAAAATCCATTTTCCAAGGCTCCTTAGCTCTCCCTTCAGGGTCATTTTCTGGGTCAAAAGAAGGTATATAAGCTGTTAGCAGTGGTTTCTTTATGCCATTTTCCTGAAGAGATTCTAACATATCAATTAAAAGCTGATCCCATCCTTCTACAAACCTGTGATGGGAGTCTAACTGTAAGGTATATTTTTCCCCATTATAGTGCTGCTGAACTAGATTTCTTGCCCAACAGACTCCTTTAGCTTCTTGATAAGGTATCTTAACTATATTTACTCTTTCGTCTGAAAGGTACTTATCTAGATTATCCCATGTGTCTCCTTCTGAAGTTTGCCAAGCTATGGTAACCCTTAGATTATGAGGATGTTCTGCTTTCTCAAATAAATCATCCAATGTAGGTAGTAACTGCGGGTCTCTGTAGCTTGCAATTTGTACAAAAATTGTATTCTCTTCTGCAATATCCTTAATCAACATAATTTCTTTTACCTATTTTCTTCAAACCATTCTCATGAAGACACTATCCTCATTCAGCATCAATCCAAACTTTATAAATTTCTAATTCAAATGTAACTTTTAAACAAAACAACCATCCATTTAAAACCAGAATAAGCTTATTACATAAATTTGGCCAAACGTTTTTAAAATTCTCCCCTCATTTATCGTAAATCTAAGAAAGACAAACTTCCGAATCATTAAAACTAAACTTAAAAACAGTAGCCTAACACCCAACCTTTTATTTTTTTTTATATTTGTTAACTTGACTAATTTAATCTGAGGTTAGAATAACCGTTAGATTTGATTGACAAATATTTTATAGTTCATGAGCAAAGACGATAAAGAAAATAAAAAGGGCTTAAACAGAAGACTCGCAATTAAGGAGTTATTCTTAGGTTCATCAGTTATGCTGGTAGATAAACCTTCTCAATTTACCGCATGGAGGAAAACAAACGACACAAGCTTATTGAATGCCGCAGGAAAGGCTAATTCAGGCCAAACGCCAAGTCTGACCTTTCCAGTATTCACGTCCCCTTTTCCCACATTTAATTTAACACCATTCCCATCGCTCGGCCCTACACCAACTCCGTCGAATACCCCTTGGGCACCCCTGCCGTCTCCCTCGAACACTCCGTTTGCGGCATCACCAACACCATCGCCGACACCTAGCATGACGGCAACTTTGACACCAACACCGACGCCAAGCATGTCGGCAACTTTGACACCAACTCCGACACCTAGCATGTCAGCAACTTTGGAACCAACACCGACGCCAAGCATGTCGGCAACTTTGACACCGACACCTACGCCTAGCTTGTCGGCAACTTTGACACCGACTCCGACGCCTAGTTTGTCGCTAACTTTGACACCAACTCCGACGCCTAGTTTGTCGCCAACTTTGACACCAACACCGACGCCTAGTTTGTCGCTAACTTCGACACCGACTCCGACGCCGACATCTACGCCTGCCAATACTCCAACTCCTACACCTACACCTACTAAAAATATATGGATTGGACCTGTACATGGCGATTGGAATGGAAGTCATAGCTATTGGAGTAAAGGTTCAATTCCCGTTTCTACAGACGAAGTTATCATTCCCAGCACCTCTAATTTGACAGTTTTAACCGGAACTACAGCAGTTTGCAAGACAATCGATGTGCAATACGGTGCCGTTTTTGACGTGCAGGCAGGAGCGATCTTGAGTATCAAAACACCTTAAGCTTACAGTTTTTATAAAACAATACAAGGCTTACTTCTAACTGTTGGTTTCTACCATATGCCTCATATAAATTATTGACTTACTATCCCCCCAAATGGATATCATTTTCTATTTCACTACAGTTTAAGCACTCATAAGGAATGAACTTTCATAGATACTTTAGAATAGTTATAATCGAGTAAATTTCTCTGGTAGCTAAGAAAAACGTTATTTCGTAAAATGACAAAAGACCTAAATAATGCCTGGCGTAAAACAGCCAGCACCCTCTATAAAAAACCAGAAGACTCAAAAATCCTTGGCTCTGTAGAGCTAGATATCACTGATTTACAAGAATACATCAACAAAAAAAGAAAAGAAGGTCTTAAAATTACCCTAACACATTTCTTCACCCTTGCAACTGCTAGAGCCATTAATGACAAACTACCCGAACTAAATACTTACATAAAGAGAGGAAACGTAAAATCTTATGACGACATCAATGCGACTGTCAGTGTGCTTTTGAGAGAAAATGAGATGGGTTCTGTGAAAATCAATAAGGTAAACACACTTAGCTTTTCTGACTTGGTGCCCATTCTAAATACTAAGATTAAAGAAGCCAGAAAAGGAACAGAAAACGGCACTATGAAACTAAAGGAAACCATGGCGTCTGTTCCATGGCCTTTCAGAAATCTCTTCTATTGGTTTATCAGAAAAATGCTTGTAGACTGGGGACTGTCAATTGGTGGTATATCTGCCAATGACATGGGTTCTTATATAGTGTCAAACATCGGTAGCTTAGGCCTTGATAATGGCTACCCTGCCCTTTTCCCTGCCACTAATGTATCTTTTGTACTCATTATGGGTGGTGTAAAGAAAACACCTTTGGTCATTGATGACGAAGTCAAAATCAGAACCGTAATCACCCTTTCAGCAGCACTTGACCACCGCGTGGTAGATGCTTCTCATGCTGGCATACTTTTTAAATACTATAAGAGCATTGTCAAAACACCTGAGCTTTTGGAGGAAAAACCTTAGAAGTGAATTTTAATTATTAGCAGTAAACGCCGTTTTCTCTGACTCTAAATTTTCAAGGCGTTTCAAAACTGAGATTAATACACTCGCTTGCTGATTATTAATTTCTTGTTGCTTTTCAATCAAAAGCTGCTGCTCCTGCATTGCCTTAATCATGGGAGCCAGTAAATCATTATATCGCACCGAATAGTAACCGTCTTGGTCTTTGTCTAGTAAACCCAAATCTTTTTCTGTCAAGCCATATTTAGCTAGCGTTTCTACTATTTCTTGAGCTACAAGCCCAAACTCAACATCATCCTTCTCATTATTTTTACGATGGTATGACACCGGCTTTAAGTCTTTGATAAAATCTAAACCTAGTGGAACAGTTACAATATTTTCTTTCCAGCGTCTATCTGAAGTCACATTCCAAGCTACTTGGATATCAGCAGCCGTTATGAAGGTGTTGCCCATTCTTATTTTATTGCTGGCATTAACAGTAGCCTCATATCCTATGGCTGTAGCATTGTGAAGATTACTAGAACCAACATTCGAATCATAACCTATGGCGGTATTATTATAGCCTGTAGTATTACTCTTTAAAGCAGAATGTCCTAAGGCGGTGTTCTGATTTCCTGTGGAATTAATTATTAGTGCACTAGTGCCAGATGCAGTATTTTTATCGCCTGTTGTATTAAAAAACAAAGCATATGCTCCATTTCCGGCATTACCATCGCCTGAAGAATTATTTAGCAGTGAATAAGAGCCATTTGCTGTATTTTCTTTACCTGCGGTGTTCTTTAATAATGAAAAAATACCGTTTGCAGTATTATAGTTTCCAGTTGTGTTTTGATACAAAGCACTATCCCCTGATGCTGTATTGTGATGTCCTGTAGTATTACTGTATAAGGCACTATGACCAGTAGCTGTATTTGAATAACCCAAATTATTATTTTGTAAAGCACTTACACCAATTGCAGTATTGTTATTACCTGTATTATTATTGCGTAAAGATGTCCTTCCCAGGGCTACATTTCCGCTCCCAGTTTGATTGTTAAACATTGAATAATAACCGATTGCGGTATTATCACTTCCTGCATAACTATAGTGCAAAGCAAAAGCACCGGTGGCCGTATTCCGAATACCTGTTGTATTAGTTCTTAATGCAAAAGCACCAGTGGCAGTATTATCATGTCCCGTGGTATTTCTTTCTAAAGCAAAAGAACCAGTGGCAGTATTAAAATCAGCCGTCGTATTCTTATTTAAAGTATATGGACCAGTGGCCGTATTATAATCTCCTGTAGTGTTACTCATTAAAGCAACATTACCATTTGCCATATTATACTTTCCTGTAGTATTTAAATAAAGTGAAGAGTCGCCACTTGCGGTATTATAATAACCTGAGGTATTAGAAAATAACGAACTTCGACCAATCGCAGTATTTGAATACCCAGTAGTGTTACTGTATAATGCGGTTCGACCTATGGCTGTATTGGAGTTCCCTGTAGTATTGCTTAATAAAGCATTGAATCCAATTGCGGTATTATTATTTCCAAAAGTGTTATTTCGCAAGGCGTTGCGACCACCTGCAGTATTATAACTTCCTGAATCATTTCTGTATAGAGCATCAAGGCCAATTGCGGTATTGTCATGCCCGTCTATATTACTCCATAAAGAATTATATCCAACCGCAGTATTATAACTGCCGGTAGTGTTATTATGCAAGGCACTGCTGCCGTTTGCCGTATTTTGATTTCCTGTACTGTTATTATTTAAAGAGAAACTACCCATTGCTGTGTTACCGTACCCTTCGGTGTTAGCAAATAAAGCATGAGAACCATTTGCAGTATTATTATATCCTATGGTATTGTTATTCAGAGCACCTCCACCAGTAGCAGTATTGCGATATCCAGTGGTGTTACGATATAATGCGGCCCACCCAACCGCTGTATTATTCTTTGATTCAAAAAGCTGGGTTCCAGATGTAGTATTCCTTAAAGCATCTGTTCCTAAGGCCACGTTTGTATAATCAAACTTTTTACCCGTGTATTTGGAGTTTAGACCATCAGGAGTAATGGTTATAGAACCTTCTCTGCCAGATGGCGTATAACTTTGAATTTGGGCAAAAGAAAAAAAGTGGACTAATAACAGGGCAAGGATAATCTGTAGACTTTTCATGGGGTATTTTATTTAAGTAATTCTGACAAATAAGAATTCAAAAAAGGGGTTTTATTTGATTAAGGTAGCGTTGCTATTATACCTTCACTTTTAACAGTTAGGAGTTCTTCTATTTGGCTAATTCGCTGGTCAAAGTCATTTTTCATAGCCTTATTAGCCACTAGACTTTGTTCATATTTCTCTTTAATCACCTCAACCTCTCTTTTTAGAGCATCGTTTTCTTCTTTTAAATTGCTAGTCCTTTTTTCTAAAGCCTGAGCGAAAATAAACAGCAAACCATCCATATTTAAAGTACTCACTAAAGTATCTGAGCCTATGGTACCTTTGGCATCTTTACCATAAGCCGCAAAAATCTCTTGTGCCATAGGTCCATAGAAACGTTCTGGGTTTTCGTCTTGGGTTTTATAATTCCATGAGCCTAGTTTTAACCCCTTTAGCTTTTCTAAGAAAGTATTGCCATCGGCAGGAATAAAGTTCTCTTTTTTGGTAGAGTCTGAAATAGATGACCAGGCCGTTTGGTCATGATTTATTCTTACCCCTCTTGATGGTGTACCCATTTCACTGGTTAATAAATAATACCCATTGTAGAATCTACCTACAAACTGATTATCCGTAGCTATAGTCAAAACACCTGAACCAGGGTTTGAGTCGCCAACGGTAAAAGTTCCTACACCATTTGATGAAACATCTTTTCCTATAGCAGTGGAATAATTACCACCTGCCGTTGAAGACCTTCCCATAGCAATAGAATAATCACCAATTGTCGAATTAGATAGACCTATAGTAGTAGAATATTTTCCAGACGCGGTAGAAGAACCACCTATGGCGGTGGAACCATTGCCAATTGCATTATTATCGTATCCCATGGCAGTAGAAAAGGTGCCACTAGCTATAGTGTATTGCCCCATCGCAGTAGAATTATCACCGCTTGCTTCTGTGTCCTCCCCCATTGCTGTAGAGGAATAACCACTTGCTACTGTTGACTTACCCATGGCCGTAGAATTGTCACCGCTAGCTTCTGTGTCCTCCCCCATTGCTGTAGAGGAATAACCACTTGCTACTGTTGACTTACCCATGGCCGTAGCGTGAGTACTGTCTGCTCTAGTATCCTCACCCATCGCAGTAGAAGAATAACCACTTGCTGTTGTAGACTTTCCCATAGCCGTTGCATAAATGGTATCAGCTCTTGTACTTCTTCCCATAGTGGTGGAATAATTACCACTGGCTTTTGTATTATAACCCATTGCAGTTGAAGATTTCCCACTGGCTTCTGTATTATAACCCATTGCAGTTGAAGAATTACCACTGGCTTCTGTATACTCACCCATAGCAGTTGAAGAATAGCCACTTGCTTTTGAAAAATAACCAATAGCAGTGGCATAAGACGTATCTGCTTCTGTTAATTCACCCATTGCTGTTGATGCATAGCCACGGGCCTTTGTATTGTACCCCATTGCTGTGGAATAAGATGTGTTTGCTTCTGTACCTCTTCCTATCGCAGTAGAAGAATTACCACTGGCCATGGTTGACCTACCCATCGCAGTGGAATAAGAACCACTTGCGGTGGGTCCAAACCCCATAGCTGTGGAATAATCACCACTTGCTCTCGCTTCAAGCCCCATAGCAGTCGAAGAATTACCACTGGCCTTTGCCGATTCTCCCATGGCGGTAGAGTAATTACCACTGGCTTCTGTATACTCACCCATAGCAGTAGAGGCAAAACCACTTGCTGTTGAATTATAACCCAAGGCGGTGGAAACTGAACCAATCGCTTTTGAATTATAACCCATAGCCGTAGAATAATTCCCTCTGATTTCAAAATCTAAAGGGTTATGCCTTCCAGCCCATAAAGAACTGGATGATACGTCATACAGTAAGCCGTACCCAGAATAATTCTGAATAGGAACAGGCATTTCATCTCTTAAAATAGCTTTCCAAGTCAAAACAAAACCGGCTCCTACTACAGTACTATTTGTTTTAAACCTAATCAATACGTTACTGTTTAAGACTCTTAGGCTAGGAGGTAAGGAGTTTCCAGAAAAAGACGCCAGTACTGTAGTCCCGAACGAATTCATGATAAAAACTGTATCTTCTGCAGCCTCCGTATCCAAAAGCTCAAAGTCAATTTGATAGGCAAGAAAAAGGGGATCAACAGTATTAAAACTGAAATCACAATCATGTGCAAAACCGCTTAAATAATCTGAATCTCCATTTGGGTCTTTTAAAGTTCCTGCTAGTGAATTACTAACATTTGTTATTCCACAATCCATAATATGCACATTACCGGCAGGGTCTTCATCCGTAAATTTAACTTTTGGCCCCACTAGTAAACCATTACCAAAAGCGTTTAACTGGTTTTGTGTAGTACTGTCTCCATTTATACTTTGAGCTCCTGGGGTAATTAACACAGACTGTGCTGTGAGTAAAAAGGGTATTAAAATGAAGAGTATGACAGATAATAATCTTTTCATGAATTTGATTTTTATTATTCTTAAAGATAATTCAGAACAGCCCGTTTACATTTTTTAAACAGAGAGTTCTATTTTACGGTAAATGGTAGTGTGAATTTACGTTTGTGTGTTAGTTTAGAAAATGGCTTCTACGTTCAGAATTAGCATGGAATAGAACAGTTTCTACTATTTGACTTCAAACTAATTGTCATTATTTTTCACAACTGCTATTCCTTGTAGGTGACAAGGATTTTTATTGGTTTACTTAGTATATAAGAGCTTCTTCCATATTTATTAGTTACAATAATATTTGTGTCATCATATTTATAATGAAACCTTCTGCCTGAACCTATATCATAAGCTTGAGGAATAAAAACGTTATTTGTTATTTCAACGGTGACATCGATTGCAAGGATTTTATCAGCGTTGCTAATCCCATGAGGAATAGTAACATATGCACCATCCTCTACTCCACCTCCCTGTGATGAAGCAGTCGTACCTGTTAGTTCTTTCATCTTTATTTTAGGAGCTCCATTCCCAAGATTGGTGTAGCCGTTCACCTCTAAATTAGAACCACTCGGGCCATTTCCTATAACCACATTGCCTTGCGAGTAATAGTTTAAGAAAAGTGTTTCGCCAGCGTCGTCCCGCCAGCTATCTATAAGATTTCTAGTAAAATTTAAATGGCTTCCTTCAAACGCACCAAAGACAACAGCCCCGTTTGTTGAACTTGTTCCAGCAAAGCTTAGGTTTACATGAAAAGGAACAGTTGGATTAGAATTGTTAAGACCTAAATAACCTGCATCAGTCAGCCTCATCCGTTCTGTCATGGTGGTGCCACCATTAGGCGTAGTAAAAAATCTAATATTCGTACCGTTTGCTGTATTTGACCAATTCTGGGCAGCTGCAAATCTTATCATAGCTCGGTCTCCTGAAAACGAACTTCCGTTATAACCAATACCAACCAAGTCTACTAAACTTGAACTGCTAGCAATAGCAGTTGGACTTGAAAGAGTCCCCCTTGACCTTTTTCCACGAAATTGATTTAATGACGTACCCGTCAACTCCAAAGTTGGCGAAGCAGATTTAAGAAATCCATCATTTGGTGTAATTTCAAAAGACTGCCCATTGGCTCCAGTAAATCCGAAAGTTAATAGGGTAAAACACAGTAGAATCTTTCTCATTTTGTATGTAGTATAATTTAAGGCTGTCTTAGAATTGCAAGATTAGCTTTATCAGTAAGCTGAGGATTTAGCTAAGAGCTAGCACAAATAAAGCCTTTCAAGCCATATAGTCACCTCACCCATTTGGGTGATTTTTGCCAATTTGTCCTTATTGATGCAGTGTGAAAATTCTTGAAAAGGCTAGAACGCCAATTAGAGATTGAAAAGATCGACCATAGCGATTCAGAGTCTAATCGCTTCAGCCATTACCTTAAAACAGAAAGATAAGCGTAATGAATATTAAAAAAAGTATACCTTCTCTAATCATAATCATTAGCTTATCTTGATAGAATATTAATTTTAGAAACCTTGGTTTACACCCCTTTAAAATCAGGTTTCCTTTTTTGTAAGAAAGAAGTGACGCCTTCGGCAAAATCTGCACTTACTCCGCATTTCGTTTGACCATTAGCTTCTAAATCCATTACTTCAGAAAGCTTCAAACCATAACTTACGTTCAATACTTTCTTCATTTGACCAATAGCAAAAGTTGGGGCATTTTTATAGTAGCTCAAAAGAGTATTTACCTCCTTATCCAAATCTGCCGTAGGCACTACTTTGCTTACCAAACCAAGCTCTAAAGCTTCTTTCATAAATATTTTACGCCCTGTACTAAACAGCTCAAAAGCTCTTTGCAGGCCCACTATTCGTGGTAAAAAGAACATAGAGCCTGCATCCGGCATAAGCCCAATCCCAACAAACAGTTCCGACATATATGTGTTCTCGTCTGCAATTATCAAATCACAGGCTATAGCCAAAGACATTCCTGCCCCAGCGGCTACACCGTTAAGTTTACAAATAACAGGTTTAGGGCAATTTCTAATAGCAAAAATTGCCGGCTCATAATTTTCTTTGAGCGTATTACCAAGTGGCTTTCCTGCATTCAAGGCTCCTTCTTTTAAATCTGCTCCTGAGCAAAAAGCTTTATCTCCAGAACCTGTCAAAAGAACAACTCTTATTTGCTTATCTTCTTTAGCCAAATTAATAACCGTGGCCAACTCTTTCAAAAGGCCTCCATTCAAAGCATTAAACACTTTAGGCCTATTTAGCGTGATATGGCACACGCCATCCTTTTCTTCTACCAGTAAGTTTTCGTAATTCATTTTATTTGTTGATGCGTTCGTTTGATGCAAATTAGGAAAAATAAGCTAGGAATTTATTCATGTTTTAATTGTAGAATTTTAACAATAATTTATCATTCCAAACAAATTTTAAGACATTTATGCCGATTAATGCATAATATGGTCATCCTACGAACTTAATGGAGAACAAAAGCAATCTTGATAAAATTTCTGCTGCAGGACTTTTAGTCGCAATGGGAATCATTTACGGGGATATAGGAACCTCGCCATTATACGTAATGAAAGCCATTGTTGGCAACAATCCTATCTCAGAAGAATTAGTTCTAGGTGGCGTTTCTTGTGTCTTCTGGACCCTGACATTAATTACTACGGTCAAATATGTCATCCTAATTTTAAAGGCGGATAATAATGGAGAAGGAGGAACTTTAGCCCTATATGCCTTAGTAAGACGTCATGCCAAATGGCTTACCATTCCTACAATGATTGGAGGTGCGGCATTACTGGCTGATGGCATCATAGCACCACCTATCTCTGTATCCTCTGCCGTAGAGGGTTTAGAGATTTTATATCCCGACATTCAAACCATTCCTATTGTCATAGCTATTTTAACCCTACTTTTCCTTATCCAGATATTTGGAACAAAGGTGGTAGGTTACGCATTTGGGCCTGTAATGGCCGTTTGGTTTACCACATTAGCAATACTCGGAGGAATAGCCATTGTACAGTTTCCTGAAGTTTTAAAAGCAGTAAACCCGTATTATGCTTTCAATCTTTTGGCAAGGTATCCTGGAGGTTTCTGGTTATTAGGAGCCGTATTTTTATGTACCACAGGTGCCGAAGCTCTATATTCTGACCTTGGTCACTGTGGAAGAGGAAACATCAGAATAAGCTGGGTCTACGTTAAAGTATGCTTGTTGCTTAACTATTTCGGCCAGTCTGCCTGGTTATTACTTCACGTGGGCGAAAAACTTGGCGATCGTAAGCCTTTCTTCCAATTGATGCCTGAGTGGTTCATTCTACCTGGTATTTGTATCGCCACCTTAGCTACCATCATTGCCAGTCAGGCCATGATTAGTGGCTCTTTCAGTTTAATTTCAGCAGCTATCCGATTAAACTTTTGGCCAAAGGTCAAAATACATTACCCTTCAAACGAACGAGGTCAATTATACATACCGAGCACCAATATCTTACTTTATTTGGGCTGTATAGCCGTGGTCTTATATTTCAAACGCTCGGAAAACATGGAGGCGGCCTATGGGCTATCCATTACTATTACTATGCTCATGGATACCATCATGATGAGCTACTTCTTATATACACACCGTTCCAAAAAACGATTCGTATTCATATTCCTCTTCGTATTCTTAGCACTCGAATCTGCTTTCTTGTACGCCAATCTTGAAAAATTCCCTCATGGTGGTTGGGTTTCAATTTTGATAAGCGGGGTACTGGGTGCAGTCATGTATATTTGGCTCAAAGCCAATGAAATTAAACTTCGCTTAACAGAGTATTATAAGCTTGACAAATACTTGGACTCTTTAAAAGAGCTCTCAAAAGATATAACGGTTCCTAAATACACCACGCACCTAGTTTTCATGACCAATGCTTCGCGTGAAAGTGAGATTGAGTCAAAAATTGTTTACTCAATTTTCCAAAAACGACCGAAAAGAGCCGATGTATATTGGTTTGTGCATGTGGACACCACCGATGAGCCAAACACCTTGGAATATAAAGTAAAACAGTGTGCTCAAGATGATGTCTATAAAGTAACCTTCCGACTTGGCTTTAGAGTACCGCATAAAATCAACCTATACTTCAGACATGTGTTAGAAGAAATGGTAAAAAACGGACAAGTAGATATTAGAAGTAGGTATGAATCGTTAAACAAGCATAACGTAATTGGTGACTTCCGTTTTGTGGTTTTAAAGAAATTCCTTTCTTATAATAATGAGCTCCCATTTTGGGAAAATCTGGTTATGAAAGCCTATTTCTTTATCAAACAATACACCACATCGGAAGAAAAGTGGTTTGGTTTAGATTCCTCTGCAGTTAAGATTGAACATGTACCTATGGTTATTAAACCTGTAGAAAACATTCCTTTGACAGAAATACCTTGGAAAGAGTAAGAATCAAACCCCAATAAACTTACATTTAAAACAATCTCGTACTTTTGTTTTCAAATCAAACATACTCTATGAAAATCCTTATTACCGGCGGTGCCGGATTTGTAGGCTCTTCTTTAGCCTTAGAATTAAAAAGCAACTACCCTACTTATCATATAATCTGCTTAGATAATTTAAGAAGAAAAGGTTCTGAACTTAATGTTTCTAGACTAACTAAAGCAGGGATTGAGTTTGTTCATGGAGATATCAGAAACAAAGAAGATTTTGATGCTTTACCTGATGTAGATTTTGTTTTAGAAGCATCTGCCGAGCCATCAGTTTTAGCCGGCTTAGGTGGAGGAACACCAGACTACCTGATGAACACCAACCTTTTTGGAACGGTAAACTGCTTAAATTATGCAGTGCGTTCTAAAGCAGCTTTCATCTTTCTTTCTACCAGTCGTGTTTACCCAATTAAGACTATTGAAACCTTAAAATTTGAAGAAGAAGCTGCTCGTTTTGCATTGTCAAATGCTCAAAATGTAACAGGTGTATCTGAAAAAGGAATTGCTGAAAGCTTTCCACTAGAAGGGGCTCGTTCTTTATACGGAACTACTAAGCTAGCATCTGAGCTTATTATTCAAGAGTATAATGAATTTTATGGTCTAAAAACTATCACAAACAGATGTGGGGTTTTGACAGGTCCATGGCAAATGGGGAAAGTAGACCAAGGTGTAATGGTACTTTGGATTGCGAAGCATTACTTTGAAAAGAAACTGTCTTTCATAGGCTATGAAGGAAGTGGGAAACAAACCCGTGACATGCTCCATGTAAAAGACCTTTACCGATTAATAGATTGGCAAATGCATAATCTAGACGAGGTAAACGGTGAAACTTACAATGTAGGTGGCGGCGTAGAAGTAAGCACCTCGCTACAGGAGTTAACCAAAATTTGTCAAGAAGTTACAGGTAAAACTATTCCGATAGACAAAGTTTTAGAAAACAGACCAGCAGATATAAAACTATATGTAACGGATAACTCAAAGGTTACAGAGAAAACTGGCTGGAAACCAGAAATAGGAATAAAGCAGATAGTAGAAGAAATTACGGAATGGATAGCCGCAAACGAGGATGACCTGCGACCAATCTTAAGTTAGAGTGGAGCACAGGTATTCCTGGCAGGAGGTTGCCTAAAATCAATAAATACGTGGGGCGAATAAATCAAACTTATTTCCAGTATGGTTTATTCGTACCTTGTGTGTTAGATGGTTTTACTTTTTTTCCTCCTAAACTAGCTACTACCACTCCCATGGCTAAGGCTGCAATTCCGAACAATACGCTCTTTTTCATTTTTGTAAAATTTAGCTGTTGTATTTGTGCTTTTTCTATACTACTAAAATAACTATCGGAACTGTTTTTTTGTTGCAACGTTTCTTAAAATTATCTTAAAATATGATTTAACGGTCAATTATTTATTTTATGGGACGCATTTCCACTCTTAAACTAGTTTATCGCATCATTTTATAAGAACTTTATGACCTCATCAGTATCTGCTTTTAATACCAGACACTGTTTATTAAGAAAATTTTAAGTTTGAAAAATATTAAAGGTAAAGTCTGGAGATCTACAGGTTCCTGGTACGAAGTCAGGTCGAAAGAGTACGGACTTACCAGATGCCGACTAAAAGGGAAATTCAAGATAAAAGGGCTCAAAGTAACCAACCCATTAGCGGTAGGCGACGATGTTATCTTTGACCTTGAAGAGAAAGATGAAGAGCTTGGAATTATTCACGAAATCCTTCCTCGAAAAAACTACCTTATCCGTAAGTCTGTTCATAAAACAGCTCACGGCCATCTTATTGCTTGTAATATAGACCAAGCCATTTGTGTGGTGACCTTACACTTCCCAAAAACTTCGCTCGGTTTTATTGATAGATTTTTAGTTTCGGCTGAAGCTTTTAGAATACCGGCTATATTGCTTTTCAATAAGAAAGACCTTCTAGACGAAGAAACTGAAGCCTACCAAGACGCGGTCATGGAAATGTATGAGGCTATTGGCTACCCTTGTTATAGTATTTCAGCACTGAATGGAGATAATATTGACTTAGTAGAAAAGCTGATTGAAAACAAAACCTCTTTATTTTCTGGACATTCTGGGGTTGGGAAATCCCAACTTATCAATAGACTTATACCTGACTTAGACCAAGCTACTTCAGAGGTTTCTACGTTTGCAAATAAGGGAGTTCATACCACTACGTTTGCCGAAATGTTTGAATCAAGTCCAAACACCTACATTATAGACAGCCCAGGAATTAAGGAATTAGGCCTCATGGAAATGGAAAATCAAGAGATTAGCCATTATTTTCCTGAAATGAGGGCGTTTTTAGGGCAATGTAAATTCAACAATTGTGAGCATACCAATGAGCCTAAATGTCGTATCAAAGATGCCGTTGGTAACCAAGAAATAGCAGAAAGTAGATACATAAGCTATTTGAGCATGCTCGAAAACGATGATAACAGGCGGTAATACAGAAAGTTTATTTTTAAATAAAGCTGTTTTATTGCTGTGTTTTTCCAATAGCTATATATTTGCGGCGTTAATAAGATAATGATTCAAATAAAACTTCCCATATCACCTACTCGACGAATGAGGTCCGCAAGGACCCAATAGGAAGTATTAACACCTTACCGAGGTGAACCTTCTACATCTCCGATAATCAATTATTTTACACTTAAGGATACAGCGTCTCCCGCCCAGAGGGTAAGCCCCTCACAAATGACGATGAAAGTTTTAGAAAAAACGTTTTACAAAGAATTTATAGTTCAGGTAGCTACTAGCGAACATGAAAAATGGGCAGTAACTATCACCGACGAAATGGCCAGCAGTGCTGCAGCCAGAGGGACGGGAATTGCCAAAAGAACACCAGAATACATCATTTCTAAGATGCAAGAAGGAAAGGCCATCATTGCTCTTACTAAAGACAATGTTTGGGCAGGCTTCTGCTACATAGAGACTTGGGAGCATGGTAGATTTGTGGCTAATTCTGGACTTATAGTACATCCAGATTATAGAAAAAGTGGTGTAGCCACGGCTATCAAAGCCAAGGCTTTCAGACTATCAAGGCAAAAATATCCAGAAGCCAACCTGATAGGTCTTACTACCAGCATGGCGGTAATGAAAATCAATTCTGAACTAGGGTATGAACCTGTATCTTTTAGCGAGTTGCCACAGGATGATGCCTTCTGGAAAGGCTGTCAGACCTGCAAAAACTATGATATTTTAACCCGAACAAACAGGTCACACTGTTTGTGCACTGGAATGAAATACAACGTTAAACAGCCTAAAAACGAGAAAAGAGAAACTTGGGAGTTTGTAAAGGAATCTTCTCTATATGAAAAATGGCTTGCTATGAAGCAGCGTATTTTGATCAAAAAGAAGGTTTAAGTACCATTTACATCAAAAGTCATGATTAATCCAAAATCAGACTACCTCAAACTGCACGGTGTAGTACTTCTATTTAGTATTACCGCTATTTTGGGAAAGTTGATTTCTACCTCTACGGTAGGTATGGTACTTTACCGAACACTTTTGGCATCGCTTATATTTGGTGGCATCTTTCTTTACAAAGGAAATATCAAAATCAACAAGAAAGAGATTTTAAAACTCCTAAGCATAGGAGCTATCCTTGGCGTGCATTGGTTTTGCTTTTTTGGTTCTGCTCGTTTAGCTACCGTTTCTTTGAGTTTAGTTACCATGTCTACCACGGCATTCTTCACTTCCATCATAGAGCCTCTAAGCCAAAAGAAAACTATTCAAATGAAAGAACTGGTTCTAGGACTGATGGTAGTTTTTGGAATGGGAATTATCTTCCAGTTTGAGCAAGAGCACAGTCTTGCCATTTTGGTTGGTCTTATAGGAGCTATCCTCGCTTCTATTTATTCTGTGGCTAATGTGCACTTTACTAAAAAGCATAATTCTATCACCATTAACTTCTTTCAGCTGAGTGGGGCATTCTTAATCTCACTTTTGGTCATCGTATTTAGACTAAACTCGGGAGCCATTGAAATGGATTCTATCAAGTTCACAAAGATTGATGCTATGTATCTAATTATACTTAGTCTTTTGTGTACTGTTTTGCCTTACCTAGAACTGGTAAGGTTACTTAAAACATTATCTGCCTTCTCTGTAAACCTTGTGATAAACATGGAGCCCATTTACGGAATAGTACTGGCCTGGCTAGTTTTTGGAACAGAAGAGAAGATGACCTCTGGCTTTTATGTAGGAGCCGGTCTAATTATTCTTTCCTTGGTGCTGAACCATTACTGGAACACACCAAAAAAGCCTTCTCTAGCTGATTAACATCAGTAGAGAAGGCCTTTAATTCTTCGTAAAAGAAGAATTACTTCATACCGTAACGTTTCTTGAACTTGTCAACACGTCCTGCAGTATCTAATAATACGTTTTTACCTGTGTAAAAAGGGTGAGACTTAGAGCTAACCTCTACTTTACATACAGGATATTCTTTGCCATCTTCCCAAGTGATGGTTTCAGCTGATTCTACACAAGAACGAGTGATGAATTTGTGATCAGAAGAAAGATCCCAGAAAACCACTTCTCTATAATTTGGATGAATGTCTTTTTGCATTACTATATATCTTTAAAAACAAATATTTTCTTATAACGGGCTGCAAAGATAAGAAATCTTTTCTTTTTCAGGAACAATGAATTGAAATTTTATTAGCTTTTATTAAAAAGCTTAAATCTCTCATACTGAAAGCCCTTGGTCAAATCAAAAGAGTAGGTCAAAAGCCTTTAAAAGCGTATCAATCTGTTCAGGTGTATTTGCAATAAAATTCGCAATTCTGATTTGAGACTCTTTATTTGGGCCATAACCTGCTCCCACTATCAAGTTTTTTTCTTTCAAAGCTCCAATAACCTCCGAAGACGCTCGCTCAGTATTAATTACAGCTACTGTCCTAGACCTGTGCTCCGCTTTGGCTACGCCTAGTGAAAAACCATCCTTCTTATCAAAGTAAGAATAAATTCTTTTAACTTTTTGGTCTACTTCTTTTTGAAGCGTAGCTCTCCCTCTTTTGTTCATATCTTCTGCCACCCTTCCTAAAAGATATATGCCCAAAACATTTGGCGTAGATGGTGTTTGAAAAGCTTTGCTTTGTTTCCAAAGGTCTGGCAAGGTATGATGTGAACCAATACTCCCTTTTTTATTGATAGCCTCTGCCCTTTCTAAACAAAACTCATTAGCTATCCATACTCCTAAACCTGCAGGCAATCCAAAAGATTTTTGCACGGAGAAGTAAGCGGTATCTACCAAGCTTAAGTCTAAATCGGGAATTGGTGCAGAAGAAACCATATCTACCGACACTAATTTCTTTGGATTACTCCTCTTTAGTTTATGAATGTCCGCTTCCGGCATTTGAACACCTGTACTCGTTTCGTTTTGCGTAGTAGAAATTAACTCCGCATATTGAGGAACCTCAATTTCACCATAAGAGAAGCCCTCTCCCATTGGCTTTTCTAATTTGTGAGCGTGCCTGCCTAAGGACTGGGCATAAGAATAAAACTTCTTTGAAAAAGAACCATTCACTAAATGAAAAGTCTCTAATTCGGTGCAGTTCATTAATATCCTTTCCCAAATTTCTGAAGCAGAACCTGTAAACATAACACCATGCTCAGCAGGAATAGCCAAAAGCTCTCTAAGCTGCTCATCGGTATGTTGATGTATTTTTTTATACGCTGCACTTCTATGTGAAATAGAACCAAATTGGTTATCAACAAAGTCTTTTAAAAACTCTTCGAACTTTGGATACAACTCCGATGGACCAGGCGTGAAAAATATTTTTTCTCTAGACATTCTTTTAAACTAAAATGAGTCGCAAAAATAAAGTTTTAAAATCAAATTTATCTGAAAATTGAAATGCAAATATGATTCAAGCCGTGACCGAAGGCTGATGAGCAAAAACCTTCGGTTTTATTCAAAATTTAGGCTACTAAATTGGCTATGAAACCTTAATTTTGCAGCTTCATTTTTTAACACATTGAATCTATTCTTATGAACACTTCTTGGTTTCAGGTCAAAATAAAATTTCAACAAGTTGCCGAAGGCGACAAAGTAATTAACGTAACAGAGGCTTATCTTTTTGATGCAGTTTCTTATACAGATGCAGAAACCAGAGGGTATCAGTATTTGGCCAACGGCCGTCAGGATTTCCAATTGTTTTCTATCACTAAAATGAAGCTGGTAGAGGTTTTCACGCAAGAGGTAGAAGAAGACTTTTGGTTTAAATGCCGTGTGCAGTACATCATTTTTGATGAAAAGACCAAAACGGAAAAGAAAACGGCCGTAATGATGCTTATGAACGCAAAGGACATCAAGCATGCATACGAGTCTTTAAAAGAAAGATTAGGAAGTGTAGAAGATTACATCATTTCTGACATTAACGTTACTAAGATTCTTGAGGTGATTCCTTACGAGCAAACACCAGAGCAAATTCTTTCACAAGGTAATTTCAAACCTATGAATGAAGTGGTAGCGGCAGAACCTGAACCATCTGATGCAGCATTAGCGGCAGTAGAAGAAAACTTAGAAGAGTAGAGAAATTCTCTTTTCTTACTAAAAGGGCTTTAATATTTAAGGTTCTTAAAATCAATAAAGTATTTTTGTATTCATTTCATTGTGAATTTATAATAACATCAAATTTTTGTTTTAATGGCTACTTCAATTTCAAGAGATAACACCATTTTTGACCTTATTAATAAGGAACATAAAAGACAGCTTCACGGTATTGAGCTTATTGCTTCTGAAAACTTCGTTTCTGAACAAGTAATGGAAGCTACAGGCAGTGTTTTAACTAATAAATATGCAGAAGGACTTCCGGGCAAACGTTACTACGGTGGCTGTGAAGTGGTGGATGAAATAGAGACTTTAGCTATTGACAGACTTAAAGAGCTTTTTGGTCTTACATGGGCAAACGTCCAGCCTCACTCAGGAGCACAAGCTAATACAGCAGTATTTTTGGCTTGCTTAAACCCAGGCGATAAAATTTTAGGATTTGACCTTTCTCATGGTGGTCACCTTTCTCATGGTTCTAAAGTAAATATTTCAGGTAAATATTTTGAGCCTCACTTCTATGGTGTTGAAAGAGAAACTGGTCTTATTGATTGGGACAAAGTAGAGCAAAAAGCTGTTGCTGAAAAACCAAAATTGATTATTTGTGGTGCATCTGCTTATTCTAGAGATTGGGACTATGCAAGACTTAGAAACATTGCTGATAAAGTAGGAGCTATTCTTTTAGCCGATATTTCTCACCCAGCTGGTTTAATTGCAAAAGGTCTTTTGGCTGACCCATTTGACCACTGTCATATAGTTACTACTACTACACACAAAACCTTAAGAGGTACACGTGGTGGTGTAATCATGATGCGTAATGATTTTGAAAACCCTTATGGTAAAACTACCATGAAAGGTAAAATCAGAACAATGTCTTCTTTGCTGGACTCTGGTGTTTTCCCAGGAACACAAGGTGGACCATTAGAGCACGCTATTGCAGGTAAGGCTGTTGCTTTTGGCGAAGCACTTACAGACCAATATAAAGACTATGTGGTACAAGTTCAGAAAAATGCCAATGTGATGGCTGCTGAATTTGTCAAAAAAGGATATAAAGTAATTTCAGGAGGAACGGATAACCATTTGGCTTTGATTGACCTTAGACCTAAAGGTATTACAGGTAAGTTGGCAGAAAACACATTGATTAAAGCAGACATCACTGTTAACAAAAACATGGTTCCTTTTGACGATGCTAAAGCGATGGTAACCAGCGGTATGCGAATAGGTGCTGCTGCCATGACCACTAGAGGTTTAAAGGAAGATGACTTTGTGAGAGTAGTAGGTTTAGTGGATAAAGTTTTGACAAATCACGATAACGACGCTATCATTACTTCGGTAAGAGGTGAGATTAACGAATGGATGCAAAACTATCCACTCTTCCAATAATCTACTTTTATCGAATGAATCTATTTAAAACCTTGTTGAGCATAAAATCAACAAGGTTTTTTGTTTAAATTTGACCGACTCAAACAAAGAAAATGGCATTAGATCAATCTCCAGAAATAGAATACGACGACGAAGAAGAAAACGAAGGTGATGGCACCGAAATGACTTTCATAGAGCATCTAGAAGCTCTAAGGTGGCATTTGATTAGGGCTATTGTTGCAATACTTGTTTTTATGATAGGGGCCTGGTTTTCTATGGGCTTTATTTTTAATAAAGTAATACTAGGGCCAGCTCAACCTGAGTTTTGGACTTACAGGAAACTCTGTGAGATAGGCGACTTAGTTGGAATTCCGAGTTTATGTGTTGATAAGCTTAACTTTAGCTTAATGAGTCGTGAGGTTTCTGGCCAGTTTATGATGGCTTTAACGGCCTCTGCCATTATCGGTCTTTTATTTGCCTTCCCATATATTTTCTGGGAGATTTGGCGATTCATTAAGCCGGGCCTAAAAATGACAGAGAAGAAAGCCAGCCGTGGTGCAGTATTCTTTGTGACCCTTTTGTTTTTCATGGGAATCTTGTTTGGCTATTATATAGTGGCTCCTTTTGCTATCAACTTCTTGGTAAACTTCCAAATAGACCCAAGTATAGAAAACCAGTTTGACATACAGTCTTATATAGGTGTTTTAGCTACGCTTACCTTGGCTTGTGGTATTACATTCCAGCTGCCAATGGCCATCTTTGTTTTGACCAAAGTGGGTGTGGTTACACCAAGTTTTTTAAGAGAATATAGAAAGCACGCCATAGTGGTTTTACTAATAGTGGCGGCTATTATTACGCCATCTCCTGATATGATTTCTCAGATATTAGTGGCTATTCCGCTTTATATACTTTATGAAGTAAGTGTGCTAGTATCTCAAAAAGAATACAAAAGAATGCAGAAAGAAGCGGCTAAATAAGCTGCTTTAGTTTCCTGTATAGTAACCGTAAATTAGGTTATAGAAATAGTGGGTGTATCTGTTTTGAAGAATGTTTGATTTAGCGTTTTCTAAATTAAGCTTGACTTGATTAAACTCTGCAAAGTTTATCAAACCTTCTTCAAAACGCATTTTTGTCAATTCAAAAGCCTTAGTTTGAGCCTCTTCTTGTTTCAGGGCTTGTAAGTATTTGTCTTCTGAAGAATAAATCCAAGCCTTAATTTCGGCTAGCTCATTTCTAATTTGATTCTGCATATTGTTATACTCATAGGATAGGCTGGCTGTGAGAGCATTTGAAATCGTTTGAATAAGCTATGACTTAAGAAGTTTTACTAAAGAAAAGCCTCCGGTCATTTCACAAAATGCCGAAGGCTGCTCCTAATAATTAGTCCGATATGAAAGAACTATAATGTTCTCTAAGAAAGTTTAATAAATAGCTTCTTGAATTTTACCAGCTACACTGTAAACTTGAAGTTCACTCAATTTTGCTGTAAACTTTGCTCTGTTTTGAGCAGTAAGAGCATTTATCATGTTTGACTGAGCCTGGCGAAACTCCAAATTTGTAATTTGGCGTAGCTTATAGCGTTCTTCCGAGCGTTCAAAATTCAACTTACTAGTTACCACGTTTTGCTCCAATGCTTTCCAGATAATCAATCTGTTTTGATAATCGCTCCAGGCATTTTCAAAATCTCTTAATATTTGCTGATAAGCCAAATCATAATTAAGCTGCTGATTCAACTGCGTAATTTTTGCGTTCTGCTCTTGCACGCTACGTCTACCACCGTCAAAAACATTCCAGTTTAGGCTTAAACCACCTGTGAAGCCATTTGAGTTGGCTCTGTCTAAAAACGAAGCAGAGTTGTTCTGAGACCTATTAAAACCATAGTCTCCATTAACACTCACAGTAGGAAGTCGGGAGGTAGTGGTTAATTTTTGGTCTATCTCACTTAAACGAATATCAGATTGAGCTAAAAGCAAATTGACATTAGAAGATTTCAAATCTTCTAACAAAGCTTCCTTACTAACAAATGGGGCAAAAATAACATCGGTTTCTACCTCAAAATCGTCAACGATATTTCCGTTCAAAACAAAATTAAGGTTATGCCTAGCATTGGTCAAAAGCTGCTGCTGGTCTAAGATGGCAATACTGTCTGTGTTTACATCCACTTCTGCATTTGAAATATCAAGTAAAGTAGCCACACCATAATCATAAGAGACTTTTGCTCTAGCTAATCTTTCTTTAGAAATATCCAGTATTTCTACCAAGTTTTCATAATCTACCTCTATTCTAGCCACTTCGTAGTAGGCATTAAATAGTTGTAAAAGCACACTTTCCAGAGCGAAACGAGCATTCAGCTGTGATGCAGACCAGGTCTGAAGATTTCTTTCTAAGTTATACTGTCTGTTAAAACCATCAAACAGAACATAATTAACTCCAACACTAGTGCTAGCACTGTTTGATGCAGCAAAATTTAGAATGGTCTCACTGCCACTTTGAAAAATAGCCTTAGAGTTATCTAGGTTATAATTTGCCCCAGCAGTAGCAGTTACGGTAGGATTAAAACCCAAATTTGCCTTTGACGTATTTGCTTCAGCAATATCAATATTGTTTTTAGCAATTTTAATATTGAAGTTTTTCTCCAATGCTATTTGAACGGCTTCTTCCTTAGTTAAAAAGCCTTGGCTTTGTCCATCAAAAAAAGACAAAAAAGCTAATAATACTATAAATCCCTTACTACGCATGACTCTCACTTTTTAGTTCTATTACTGCTCTTTCTACCTCTTCTTTGCTTATTTCTCTCCCTGTTCTCAACCATTTAAAACCTACTTTAAAGCTATTGCTAGCAGAAAGTAAGATAGGCAAGAATAAGAGTGTTAAAACCGTGGCAATGGCTATTCCATAGGCAATACTAATGGCCATAGGAATTAAAAATTGGGCTTGCCTACTGGTTTCAAAAATTAATGGTGCTAAACCTGCTACCGTGGTAAGCGAGGTTAAGAAAATCGCTCTAAACCTAGAGCTACCTGCTTTTATTAAGGCATCATCAAATGTTAGCCCATCTTTTAAGAAACTATTAAATTTCCCAATTAGCACCAGACCGTCATTCACCATAATTCCGATAAGGGCAATGATACCTAAGGCAGAAAGAATGTTGATAGAAAAATCATGTAGCCAGTGCCCCCACGCTATCCCTATAAGACTTAACGGAATCATTATCAGTAATAAAAATGGCTGCCCATAAGACCTAAAAGTAAAGGCTATGGTAGCATACATTAGAAACAGAATAATTGGAATTATTAAGGCTGCTGATTTTGCCAACTTATCCGACTCTCTATTCTGTCCTTCGTAAAGTGCGGTAACACTTGGGTATTTTGATAAAATAACCGGAACTACACTTTCTCTTATATCAGCCAAAATATCAGTGGCAGAGGCTTTAGCATCTTTTAAATCTGCTGAAACTTGAATTTCTCTTCTACCATCTAAGTGGTTTATGGCTATCTCTCCTCTTGCAATAGAATAGTCAGCTATCTCTTTAAAAGGAACTCTTTGACCACCAGGGGTAAGAATTTTCATTTTGTCAAGGTTATTGATGCTCGATCTATTCTCTAAATCATATCTCACCCAAACTTTAATTTCGTCTTGCCCTCTTTGGAAACGTTGAGCCTGAAATCCGAAAAATGCACTACGCACTTGCGACATCACATCTTGCGTATTTAAACCCAATGGAAATGCTGTCTGCTTTAATTTTATCTTAATTTCTTTGATACCCTTTGGGTCATTATCAGATACATCTTTTAAGATAGGATTTTTCGACATTTCTGCTTTCAATTCATTCTTAGCACTTTTAAGCTCTGCTATATTGTTCCCTAATAAGGAAATAGAAACAGGGCTACCACCAAAATTACCACCCGAACCAAAAGTTAAGAGCTCCGTACCATAAACAGGTCCAACACGCTCTCTAATATCATTTGTAATATCTATAGAAGAAGCTGCCCTTAACTCCCCAGGAAGTAGGTTAATAGCTAATCCCGCATTTGCAGAACCAGGCCCTATAGTTCTAACTATATTTTGGAACACTTGGTCACCTGTACCTTGCTTTTCTGTATATTCTTCATTTACCTCCCAAGCCTTCTTTTCTATATAAGATATGATAGAATCTGTAATGGCAACATTAGTACCCTCTTCCATTTTAAGCTTTATACTGACACGGTCAGACGCCACATTTGGAAAGAAAGTCTGTCTTATTATTCCACCTTGAACCGCTCCCAAAGTCATTAGCAACAAGCCAATAAAAACAGAAACTGTGAGAAACTTATATCTCAAACCAAAAGTAAGAACAGGTAAATAAATCTTACTCTTCAAGAAATTGATTATTGAATCTCCTATCTTATTAATACCTCTCAGTTTAGAGAAAATCAATGATACTCCAGTTCTTTTTTTGTCTTCATCTTTTACCTCTAAAGCCTTTGAGTGAGCCAAGTGAGCAGGTAAAATAATAAGAGCTTCTATTAAAGAAACTGATAATGTTAAAATTACAATAATAGATACCTCACCAAAAAACTCCCCTATTCTACTATCTAAAAACAAGAACGTACTGAAGGCCAATAAAGTAGTAATAATGGCAGATACAATAGGTGGAATTACTTCCATGGTACCATCAATGGCAGCTTCAACCTTGCTTTTCCCTTTTTCAAAATGGTCATAGATATTTTCTGCAATTACAATACCATCATCCACCAAAATACCAATCACGATAATCATCCCGAAAAGAGACAGTACGTTTATAGTAACATTAAAAAAGGAAGCAAAAATAAACATCCCTAGAAAAGAGATAGGCAAACCTGCCGCCACCCAAAATGCTAGCCTAGTATTAAGGAAGAGTGAAAGAAAAACCAAAACTAAGAGCATCCCAATAGCAGCATTTTCTACTAAAAGGTCGGTTCTTTGATTTAACCTAATGGAGGCATCAGATAAAACCGACAATTCCACATTCTCATTGTTTGCATTATAATTTTCAATGTATTCTTTAATCTGCTCGGCTGCAGATATCAAATCTTCGTCATTGGTATTACTGATAGCCATATTCACCGACAAAGCTCCATTATAATAAGAAGCGTTTGGCGTTTCTGAAAACCTATCGGTAACATCAGCCACCTCTCTCAAACGAATAATTTTACCGTTTGGATTACTCCTAACAATTAGGTTATCCAAATCGCTGGCTTTATAAGTTCTTCCGTTTGCTCTAATTAAATACTCTTCTTGTGAAGTTTTAATGTTACCTCCAGTTACTAGAATGTTTTCTCGAGAAACAGCTTGAGCTACTTCCTGAAACGTAATGCCATAAGCTAACAAGTCTTTTTCACGAAGTGCAATTTCTATTTCCTCTTCTGGGTAACCACTTATTTCTACCTGAGAAACTCCGTCCATAGCCCTGAGGTCATTCTCAACGCTACGTGCTATAGTTTTCAGTGTTTTTAAGGGTAAGTTTTTCCCACTTATGGCAAAATTTATAGTCTCACGAATATTTTCAGTTTTCTCTACCACCAGTGGCTCCATACCAGTTGGAAAGGAAGGAACCCTATCTACAGCATTTTTAACCTCGGCCAAAAGGATATTAATGTCACGTCCTTTTTCAATTTCAACAACTACAGAACCAGAACTTTCGCGAGAAACCGAGGTTACTCGGTCTATTCCTACCAGTCCTTTTAAGTTATCTTCAATTTTAAGTACTACACCCTCTTCTATCTCCTGAGGCGATGCTCCAGGGTAAATAGCCGAAATTGTAATGATTCTAGACTCTGTCAACGGGAAATAAGAAGACTTCATGCTCTTAATTCCGATAATTCCAAAGATGACAAAAGCCGCTATCACCACATTGACAGCCACAGGGTATTTTATGAAATACGCTATAATTTTCCTCATCTTAAATTATTGATTTGAAACTGTAACTATCATGCCGTCATAAGCTCCTGGCAACGCTTTATTCATTAAGAAAGCCCCATTATTTAAGCCACGAACTAAGGCCGTTTTGTCAGAAAAATGAACCACTTCCACTGGATGCATGGTAAGTACAGAATCATTTTCTACCACAAATACTGTATTATCAGCTGATAAAAGCGAACGGTCAATTTCTAAAACATTCGATTCTGTTTTGGCCATTACAGAAGCTTCTAAAAACATTCCTTCCGTCAGGTTCTTTCCACTAATTTGAATAAACGCCTGCACCGTTTGCGTGGCAGGGTCAATCACACCATTAATTCTTTTCACAAAACCAGTCCATGTATTTTGACCTTTTAGGTCTGAAACCGTCACCCTCTTTCCAATTTTAAGGTATTCTAAGTACTCGGCGTTAATATTAGCCTCCAGCTCAAAAACAGCAGGATTTATTAATGCTCCTAGCTTTTGACCAGTCCTAACCAATGTTCCTGGGTCTACCAGAGCTTCTGTCAGAATTCCAGCAAAAGGGGCTCTTATTTGATATTTAACTAACCTTTCTTCTAAATTCTTGATAGTATAATAAGTAGATACTATCTGTTTGGCGTTTATAAAATACTTCTCTTTTTCGTTTTGAGCCTTTGGCAATTCCTTTAAAGTACCTTGAATATCAAACTCATCTAAATAAGTTTGCCATTGCTGAAAAGACTCTGGCAAGTCAAATTTCAAATCAGGCATGATAGATACTATATTATTATAAAGAACGCTTCGCTGAGCTACTAAGCTAGAGTAAAACTCGTTTGCGTCCATTTGCAATAGCATTTCGCCCTTACCATATCGCTGCCCAGGTTTGAAAGGCTTGCTAGTTGGTTTTAAAACCCCTTGAACTTCCGAAAAAAGCTCAATTCTTTCTTGTGCTTTAATGGTACCGTTAGTCTCAATGAAAATTGGAGAATCTCCGTTTTCCACAGGCTTCACATAAACTGTATTCGTGGTTTTGTTTGTTTTTCCTCTTGGGGGCTTCTTACTATCTGCCAGGTTTTGAAATAATAAGTATGACCCTGTTAGTAGAACTAGGCCTAAAACAATGCTAATTGCTAGTCTCATTTATTTATTGAGTGAGTTAGAATTTAAAACTGCATTTTCTCCTAAATGGAGAATAAAAAATGCAGTAATCGCCCCAAAGGTCTTCAAATATTCTGAAAGTCAAACTATGTTTGGACTCATTACCCAATTACTTAGATAGATGCCACGCTTTTGTCGATGATTAAACTATTTAAGTGGGTGAACTAGAAAAAATCCTATTTTGAAGCGGCATTCAGAAAATCTCCCAAAGGTTTTAAAGTCTTAAAAACGTCGGCAGCTTTAGCTACAAAGTCAGTTTTTGTCACTTCTTTATCTGCTAAGCTATGCTGAGCCAAAAAGCTTTTTCTCTTTAATAAGTCAATATGTTTATGCTCTGCATCAAAACCCTTTGGGGGCCTTTTTAGGCTTTCTCCCATTAAATCGCCAAAGGTGTCTTTGAACTTCGGATTTTCAATCACCTTGACTAAATCATCTCCATTATAGTCAATTTCTTGCCTTATTTCTTTTATCCAATCTCCCTGTGGCATATATGCTCCACCTGCCAGCATGCACTCCCCTGCTCCTATATGAATGTAATAACCAGAGCGAGAATGTATATCAGATTTCTTCAATGCCGATGTGATATGAGCTCCCATATGCGTTTTATAAGGCGATTTATCTTTAGAAAAACGCACATCCCTATAAATTCTAAAAACGCAGCCTTTACCCGTGTGATGAGCTATACTTGGGTCAAACTTTGAAATTTCTTTAATCAGTTCGTCAATAAAAGCCTCAAAATTCTCTTTTGCCTCTATATATCTTGGCTTATTTTCATTGAACCAATCCTTGTTATTATTGACCTTTAACTCTTTTAAAAACTGAAAAGTATCTTTTGCTATTGCTGTCATGTTTCTTAAACTTCTTCTTAGGTTCTGCTAAAGCTTTAATAAGAAAGAAGCTTCAGCGATTATCTAAATTATTAATTTGTTTTTTGTCATTCAGTAAATAGACCTTATTACTAAGCTATTTAGCATAAAACCTAAGGCATTTTACTCAAACCTTCCCATTTCACACCCTAGATTTCAGGAAAATCTTAATTAATTTCTGGAGTATCTCAAAAAAGACCTGTCAAAAATCATAGTATTTAGTTTGACAAAAAATTAACTTGTAGCCCTTAAACCCTATGAAAAATGACCAGTATAAGAAGTAGACCTCGTTTTAAGCAAGTTAACCCACGTAGTGCAGAAGAAATAAAGAATCAGATTTCGTCTAAGCTAAAAGATAACACTCAGGGAATAAAAGGCGGCGTTTTTAGCGAGCACTTTCATCTAGAAATTATTAAAAAGGAACAGCACTTCTGGTCGCCTCACTTAAACGTAACCTTAGAAAAAACGGACGAAGGGACTATCTTAAGAGGTAAATATGGACCAAACCCTACCATATGGGCTATTTTCGCTTTTAGTTACTCTAGCCTTGGCATTTCTTTTTTATTTACAGCAATGGCTGGTTTAGTCAAATTAAGTCTACATCAAGAGAGCCAAATCTTGTGGGTATTACCGGTTTTGTCTCTTTTTATTCTCGGCTTATACATTGCCTCTCAAACTGGTCAAAAACTGGGTGTAGAACAAACCTTCAGAATTCATCACTTTTTAGAAGAGAGCTTAGAAACAAGAATTGAAATAGCTTAAAATCACGTTTGACTAGAGCGGAATGGGCGTAAATAGAATGTCTACTCGCCTATTTCTCATTCGACCTTCGGTGGTTTTGTTATCAAAAACTGGAGCATCGAAGGCAAAATCTTTATAACGAATTAATTCCTGGGGTACTCCAAATTTTATGAGTTGCTGAATAACCGAAGAACTTCGCATGCTACTCAAGTACTCATTAAAATCTCTACCTCCAATATTATCAGTATGACTCGTAATCTTGATTTCGTAGAACGCTAAGTTTGGAATACTTTGAACAAGTTCGTTTAAGTTTAGTTTTTGCTCTTCATCTATATACCAACTGCCTCCACCAAAGTAAATACTACGCAACATTTCTTTTGGCTCTTGAGCAAAAGAACCTCCAGAAACTAAAAGGAAATAGAATAGTATTAAAAGCCTCATTCATAAAGATTTAATGAATGAAGTTAAAGCTAAACTTGGCAGGAATCAAATTAACAAAGGTTAAAGAAAACCTACTTAGCCAAAATAATAGGTAACAATATTGGCTATCATATCTTTAGTAAGTGGCTTATTTTCAATCACTTTAACAAAAGGACTTGCCTTAGCTCGCTCAAAATCGTCAGGGTTTTGCGAAGTAGTTAAAATAACTATTATCGTTTTCTTTTTATCAGCCCTCTCAAGAGAACCAAAGGCTTCTAAAAACTCCCATCCATTCATTTTTGGCATATTAATATCCAAAAATATTAACTCAGGAAGTTTAGGCAAATCTTGACTAAGATATTCTATTGCATCTAAGCCATTCTTAACAACTTTAACCTCATTAGTACACTTCAGATTGTCTATAATTTTCTGATGTATAAAGTTGGTTATGTGGTCATCGTCTACCAACAAAATACTGTCAAGTTTAACTCCCATGCTAATCCTTTGTTAGGTTTTTACTAATAGTGAAGTGGAAAGTAGTACCTATACCGACTTCTGATTCGAACCAAATAGTTCCTCCATGAAGTCTGACTATTTTCTCACAATGAGCCAAGCCAATTCCAGCTCCATCAAAGTCTTCTCTATCATTGAGTCTGGTAAATATCGCAAAAACTTTTTGACTATGTTCTTTTTCAATACCAATTCCATTGTCAGAAATCTGAAACTCCCAGAAAGCCTCCTTTTCCAATGCACTTATCTTTACTTCCGGAGAAATGCCTTTACCGGTAAACTTAATTGCGTTACCTATCAAATTCAGCATCAAAAGCCTAAACTCTTTACCATAGACTCTTAGCTCCGGTAAATTATTAAAAGTTATAGTCGCATTTGACTCCTTTACTGAATTTGACAACTCAGCCATAACCTTGGTTACCACTTCTTGCGAATCTAAAACCTGAATTTCTTTATGATTACCCAGTCTGGAGTAATCTAACAAACCCTTTATTAAACTCTCCATCCTTGAGGTGGTTTGAGTCATAAAACCAAAGTATCTTTTGGCATCATCATCAAGCTTTTCACCATACTCTTCTGTTAATAGTGACACCACAGATTTTAATGTATTAAGTGGCTCTTGTAAGTCATGAGATGCTATAAATGAAAACTGTTCAATTTCCTGATTCCGTAACTTTAAATTTTCATACTGTTCAGAAAGTATTCTTTCTGCAGTGATATCCTGACGAATATCTAAAAATTGATATACTTCCCCTTCACTATTTTTAAAAGGTACAATAGACGTATGCACCCAATAAAAGGAACCGTCTTTTGCTTTACTTTTTATTCCGCCAGTCCAAACTTCTCCCGACCTTATGGTCTTGTATAAGTTTTCAAAAAAGCTTTTTGAATGGTATCCAGCATCTACAATTTCATTGGTTTGACCTATTATTTCTTCTCTATTATATTTCGAGATTTCACAAAACTTATCATTAGCGTACATAATAGTACCATCTGCATTTGTGATAGTAATTAAAGAACTCTTATCCAGTGCATATTTAAATTGGGAAAGTTCTTGATTTGAGGTTTCAAAAAACTCTTGGAGCTTCTTCCTTTTAAAGTCTATTTTATTAAGCCTAATACCTAAAAACGCAATGTAAAGAATACCACCCAAAGTAAAAGAGAGGGTGTAAATGATAATTCCAAGTTCTATATCAACCTTTCCTGAACTTATTAATCGAAGCAAAATATAACTTAAACTAAGAGGAAGTAATAACACAAAAGGAAGAAGAGACTTCATTAGCCTATTACCCGCCAAACCTTTAAGATATGCCCTCTCCATACCGTAAGCATTATTCTTTTTATACAAAGCAAAAACAAGCAGCAGAAACAAACTTGCCGTACTGATAGACATGCTGTCAATAAATGACACGCTAACCTGTATAGGTATCTGAAGAACAAAGATTATAATAGATAAAACACAAATGAGAATAACTACCCCCAAAAAGTATATTGCTTTGCGTTTTAATTTGACCGCTCTATAATTAGAAAAATACATAGCCGTAGCCATCAGCATGAAACATAGAGCTGTACCTAAAGACATTCTACCCGGGTAACTTTCAGAAAAACTATCTTTAACTAATAAATTATCAATACTTAAGGGGAGTTTAAAGAAATACTCTAAAACAGTATAAGCACAAATAATAAAGATAATTTGAATGGATACTTTCTGAAAAAAGCTACGTTTGGAAGAAAAAAACAACAGGCTAAAACCTGTCAAACTAAAAGCTAATGCAGTATTAAACTTCATGGTAGCCGTATCTGAAAATATCGTTATAATTTCGGAGGACTTTAAAAGCCATCCAGACATTACTACAACACTTATTACAATGACCAGAATAGCAATGCTACGAACTATTACAAACGAAGTTGAACTAATTCTACTTAGCATTCTATGGTGGTTAAAACAGAACTTGAAATTAAATAGTGCAAGTGGCTAAACTCTTTTCCGAGTAAAATATAATTCAATTTAGAAAAAATAATACGCTATCAACCTATTTATGGTCTCTATTAATTGTTCTTATTTTTGATAAACTCTTACATTAGCTTAGAACTTATTGATAATCAATCTAAATAAAGAAAACTTCGTTTTCGATTATTTTCCTAAAAACTACAATCCACTTTATCTTTTCACTCTTGGTGGTGGTTCGGGAAAACCATTCATCTGAGAAGAGTTTTCTCCATTACTACCCATTTCAAAACAATATGTTTTAAGACCATTGCTTATAGCTAAAAAAGGGGCATTTAAAGTTTTATTATAAATAGACGCTTGACTAATAGTTTTCTTGTCCAATTTGACCTCTGGGGCTTTACACTCTATTAAAAGATAGGGCTTAGCCTGTTGGTCAAAAACCACAATATCGCTACGTTTTGCCATACCATGATATGATAAGCCACCTTCTACCTTAATTAAGCTTTTAGAAAAACCCAGTTGTTCTATCAATAAATGAACCACATGCTGCCTAACCCATTCCTCTGGAGTAAGCACTATATTTTTCTTTCTGATAATATCAAAAATCTGATTTTTACCCTCAATTTCAGTAATTTTGCAATCTATAGATGGCAAATTAAGCTTTGTCATATTCATTTTATCAAACATAATATATTTATTGAAAAACAAAGAAGACATAGTTAAAAACTGGCTCCCAAGATATACTGGTACAGAGCTAAGCGAATTCAAACCTTACGTATTACTTACAAATTTTGGTAACTACGTGGAAATGTTTGCAGAGCAATTTGGTGTAGAGGTTAAAGGAAAAGACAGAGCCATGCAAACGGCCTCTTATGGTAACATTACCATCATAAACTTTGGAATGGGAAGTGCCATGGCCGCTACAGTAATGGATTTACTTTCTGCAGTAATGCCAAAAGCAGTCCTGTTTCTAGGTAAATGTGGAGGCTTAAAAGAAATCACAAATTTAGGAGACTTCATACTTCCAATAGCCGCTATTAGAGGCGAAGGAACAAGTAATGATTACGCTCTTCCAGAAATTCCTGCTTTGCCATCTTTTAGATTACAGCGTTCGGTTTCTGAAGCTATCATCAAGCATGATATGGATTACTGGACTGGTACTATTTATACCACTAACAGACGCGTATGGGAGCATGACGAAAAATTCAAAGATTACCTTAGAGATATTAGAGCTTTAGGTATTGACATGGAAACAGCCACTATATTCATTGTTGGTTTTGTTAACTCCATTCCGCATGGTGCATTATTATTAGTATCTGATAACCCAATGACTCCTGACGGCGTAAAAACTGAAGCAAGTGATAAGCAGGTTACCACTAATTTTGTGCAAAAGCATATTCAGATAGGTATTGACGCTCTAAACGAATTAGCCGAATCAGGTAAGTCTGTGAAGCATATGCGTTTTGAGACCTAATACTAAAAATTGGAGATAAGCAGCTCTGTCAAATCACCTCTTTTGATAGGGTCTGCATTTATTCTTCGGTTTGCTTTAACTCTTTCTATGGAGTATCCTTTATAAAGGGAGTCAAAAAAATCATTATCGGGCTCTATATTCTTTGGATCAGAATTACTCTGAAGCCATAAGTGTCCTTTTTTGTCTAATAAATCACAAAACTCCTTTAGTCTTATTTGCTCAGCATCATCAAAAATGACATTAGCATAAGAATTAAAACTTGAGGTTCTGTTCAAAGGCTTATACGGTGGATCCAAATAATAGAAAGCATCTTTTCTGACATGTTTTAGTGTCTGAGTATAATCACTGTTTAAAATCACCACCTTCTTTAGCAATTTAGATACTGCTCTCAAATTTTTCTCGTCGCATATTCGAGGCTTTTTATATCGCCCTATCGGAACATTAAATTCATTTTTTCTATTAACTCTGTATAGGCCATTAAAACATGTTTTGTTCAGAAAGATAAACAGGGCTGCCTGAACTACTTTTTCAGAAGTATTCAAATTTAATAGCGTCCTCTTATTATAATAATAGCTCTTACAAGCGTCGTCATTGCCAAGAATGGCATGATACTCCTCCTGCCATTTGGCCAGAATAAGTATCAAATTTTCTACTTCTGATTTTATAATTTTATAACAGTTACAGAGATCCTTATTAACATCGTTAATCACTGCTTTTTTCAAATGAGGAAAACGCTGGAGCACCCAAAACAAAACAGCTCCACTTCCTACAAATGGCTCAACAAAAACAAAAGGCTTCTCAACTAACCCTTCGGGCAAGCGATGCTCAATTTCGTCAATCAATTGACTTTTACCTCCTGCCCATTTTAAAAATGGTTTTGCCATTTAATGCCATGTTTTTAAATAAAAAAGAACGAATAAGTACTGTTAATCTACGCTAAGTCACTTTCTAACAGCACAAATTTCCTCTTTGCCAATCTAATACCTAAATTCACACGAAAATAAACCTTATTATTAATGTTAAGAATTTGTTCTTTCCTTTTATGCCTAGCTGCCTTAGCTAGTTGCTCAAAAAAATCTGGCCTAAATACTGGTTCTGATAACACAAAACAATATGCTGATACCCGAGCCATTTATGATAGATTTTGCTCCTCCTGCCACGGCGAAAAAGTGGAAGCTTTTGTAGACAGAAAATGGCAACATGGGAAAACTAAAGATGCCATTATAGCCAGTATTAGCAATGGTTATATTGACGCTGGAATGCCTATCTGGAAAAACACTATCCAGCCAGAAGATATTTCAAAATTAGCCGACTTAATAGTAAGCAGTCTAAGCACGGTAGACCAATATAATTTTGAGGATGTAGAAAAAACAGATACTTACAAATCAAAAGGAATTACAGTCAAACTAGAAACAGTAATTGATGGTTTAGACAGCCCGTGGGGAATAACAACTCTTCCTGACGGCAGTTTATTGGTTACAGATAGAGCTGGCGACCTTTGGAAAATAGCTCCAGACAAAAGCAAATCTAAAATAACAGGAGTCCCTGAAGTTTTGGCTACAGGACAAGGAGGAATGTTTGATGTTAAACTTCACCCGAACTATGAAGAGAATGGCTGGATTTACCTTACATATGCCAAACATAAAAACGAAAATGGTAGAGTAGTTTCTACCACAGCCATGACCCGTGGAAAGTTACAGGGAAATACCCTAGTGAGTAAAGAAGATATTTTTGAGGCTGTGCCTTATTCATCAACCCGCCATCACTATGGAGCTAGAATGATTTTTGACAATGATGGTTACCTTTTTGTTTCTGTAGGAGATAGAGGAAACAGAGATAAAAACCCGCAATCGTTAGATAATTCTTGTGGTAAAATTCATAGAATTAAAGATGACGGAAGTATTCCAGAAGACAATCCTTTTTATAACACCCCAGATGCCATCAAATCTATTTGGAGTTATGGTCACAGAAACCCTCAGGGACTTGATATTGACAGAGCTACTAACACTATTTGGGAGCACGAACATGGCCCAAGAGGTGGCGATGAACTGAACATTATTCAAAAAGGTAAAAACTACGGCTGGCCGGTGATATCTTATGGTATCAATTATGATGCAACCACCTTCACAGATATTACCGAAAAAGAAGACATGCTTCAGCCTGAATTATACTGGATTCCATCTATAGCCCCTTGTGGAATGACGTACGTTACGTCTGATAAATATGGAGCTTGGCAAGGAGATATTTTAGCAGGTTCGCTTCGCTTTAAATACTTAAACAAAGTCGCTATTAAAGATGGTAAAGTAGGCAGCGAAGAGAAGCTTCTACCAAACATCGGTAGACTAAGAAGTGTAACACAAGGAGCAGATGGTTTCATTTACGTCGGGGTAGAAAAGCCAGGTGTAGTGTACAAATTGTTACCTCAATAAGCCTTATTTATTCATCCCTATTGAAATGAAAAAAATATTAATATTACTAGCCCTGAGTGTATCCCTAAACGGATTTGCTCAAGAATGGACAACAATAGAAACTATTGGCGAAAGTACCCCACGTGGTGAAAACTCCATGGTGGCTATTGGTAAAAAGCTATACCTATTTGGCGGAAGAGGAATGAAACCGATGGAAGTTTACGATATCGAAACCAACACTTGGGAGAAAAGAGGTGAAATACCTTTAGAAATTCATCATTTTCAAGCCGTGGCTTATGATGGGGAGATTTATGTCTTAGGTGCATTAACAGGCCCTTTCCCTCATGAAACGCCTATTCCAAATGTACATATCTATAATCCTGAAAAAGACGAATGGAGACTAGGTCCGGAGATTCCAAGAAAAAGAGGTTCTGCCGCTTGTTTCGTTTATAAAGATAAAATCTATGTGGTTAACGGAATTATAGACGGGCACTGGGATGGCCATGTAGCTTGGTTTGACGAATATGACCCGAAAACGGGTGCTTGGAGAGAATTGCCTGACTCACCAAATGCAAGAGACCATGTAGCTGCAGGTGTAGTCAAAAACAAAGTAGTGATAGCCGCTGGCAGAAAATCGAGACATAGAACGGGTGAAGTAATGACACTCACTGTTCCTTTTACCGACATTTATGATTTCAAAACCAATACTTGGACGACAGTAGAGGGGTCCAACATTCCTACATTAAGGGCTGGGCCAGGTGTAGCAACACTAGGCTCTAAAGTTCTTTTTATGGGAGGAGAAGCAGCAGACCAAAAGCTAGCTCATAATGAGGTAGAGGCTTTTGACCTAAAAACCATGAAATGGACCACACTCCCTCACATGATTAGAGGAAGGCATGCCATAGGTGCTGCCAAAGTGGGTAAGAAAATTTATATCTCTTCTGGTGTGGGAAATGCCGGCGGAAGCCCAGAACTAAACAGTTTAGAATGTTATGGCTGCAAATAAAATAGCTTTTCTTCTTTTGATTTTCATTGCCCCAATAACGCTAAAGGCTCAAAAGAAAAACACCGAAGAACAGTTAAAAAGTCTGATTCAAAACTCCTTTGACGATATTTTTAGCGAACAAAAAAAGGAGAAAGTTACCCAATATTATACGGATGACTTTCTTCTCTTAGAAGCTGGCGTGGTATGGAATCTTGACTCTGTCTATTCTTATATTGACAGAGCAAATGCCAGAAAAATAAAACCTGAGAGAATCAACACTTTTGATTTTCTAGACATTAAAGTGAAAGGTAAAACTGCTTGGGTGGCGTATCAAAACTACGCCAATATAAAGATTGACGGTAAATCTGTAGTGAAACTTCACTGGCTAGAAAGTGGCTCCGCCATCAAAACCAAAGAAGGCTGGAAATTGGAATTATTGCATTCTACCATTGTTCCGAGGTGATTAGCTAGTTCTAACATTTTCTTATTTAGACTCCTTTTATAAGAATACAAAAAGTGACAAACTCCGCCAAACCTATGTATCGTCCCTACGGGGCTACCTATGTTTAGTCCCTCATAGGGCTCTTACTCTGCAGATATTTCGAATTCGTTATAAATTATATTAGCCCTTTCAGCGAAATTACATATCCTATGCTAAGCTCACCAAATTTCATCTTAGAATCCAATATCAGTTGATATAATACCTTTGGCATCTTCTGTCAAATTTCAGCTGTTGATAAGTTTATTTGCCCACCCAAGTCTTGCTGATTAATTTCGGAGTTTACTAACCTTCAAAGGAAGGTTAAAATATACTTTAGCCTATCTTTTTGAAGACATGAAGGTATCTACTTCGGAACCGTTTAGCATCATTTACTCCCTCTATCAACACCAGTATTTAGGCTACTTGTTTGAGTCGTTTATGGTGCAGTTAAATCAGCGAGGGGAGCTGACTTTTGCTCATCAAAATGTATCTTCAAGAAACATTGAAGAGTTTTCTAAAGGCATAGATGATGTAGATATCGAGTTGGTAAAGCTCATGGATGCCATCCATCAAAACACCATTCTCCGAAAATTCAATCCTAAAAAGCTAAAGCCCTTCGACTATTTCACTAAAGTATATGCTGGTGAAAGACCTGACCTTGGCATGCAGGCAGCCATCGAAGAATACCTCAACAATTATAGAGCGGCAATTTTACCCAAACTGGTAGGCAAGCGTTTTTTCATCATGGGTGAAGACGGTGACCCTACTAGGCAAGAGGTAAAAGTAATGAGTGAAAAAACGAAGGTTTTCATGAATTTCCATCGGAAAGAAGACCACACCATTTACTTCCCAGTATTAAAATGTGCCGGCGAAAAAGTAAGATTACAGCATGTAGGAGCTCAAATGCTCAGTGACTCCCCCGCTTTTCTTTTAAGCGAAAACAGACTTCATTATTTCGACAAGCATATTGACGGAAAAAAACTGCGTCCGTTTTTTGATAAAAACAATATCAGGATAGAACGCAGAATTGAAAAGACCTATTTCAGGAAATTCGTTGGCCCACTGATAGCTCAATTTAACGTCTTTGGGCATGGAGAGGGTTTTGAAATCACAGAAGAAAGAGAGACTGCTTCGCCAGAATTACTTATTACAGACTTAAGCACAAAAAAGCAATCTCCTACTCTTTTTGACACACCAGCAAAAGCGGCAGACAGTCCTGATAAAATAAATTTTGACCTGAGTTTTGTTTACGGAAATTCCACTTTTAGGTTCGATAGCCTAGCGGCCAATGCCAATGTAAAAGTGGAAGAAAAAGGAGATGGCTGGATTTTTCATAAGATTAAGAGAGATTTAGATTTTGAGAAGCATATAATTAATCAAATAAAAGCTTTAGGCCAAGACCTTATTCACGGCAGAAAAGCCCTGAATAAAAATGAAGGTTTCAGTTGGTTGCAGCTTAATGCCAAAGCCTTGGAAGATGCAGGAATAGCTGTCAAACAATCTGCCGACTCGGAAAAAAGATATCACCTTGGCACATCTTCCATAGAAGTTAGCATTGAAGAAAACTCCGATTGGTTTGATATAAAAACTAAAGTGCAGTTTGGCTCTTTTGAAGTACCTTTCCTAAAGCTTCGCGAGTTAGTTTTGGCTAATATTCGAGAGTTCAAGTTGCCAAACGGGCATATTGCGGTCATTCCTGAAGAGTGGTTTATTAGATACCACGAGCTATTCACCTTGACAGACATCGGAGAAGATGATGAGCTAATTTTAAAAAAACATCATCTAAATCTCGTTCAAAATTTAGAAGAAGATGGATTAGCCACTACCGTCATTGGAAGAAAACTTCAAGGCTTAAATAATTTTGAGTCTATTAAATCATACGAAGTGCCAGAGAGTTTTCAGGGAGAACTTAGGCCTTATCAAAAAGCAGGTTATGATTGGATAAATTTCTTGCGAGATTTTAACCTTGGCGGCTGCCTAGCCGATGATATGGGTTTAGGAAAAACCGTAATGACTTTGGCGTTTTTACAGTCGCTAAAAAAAGATGGTGTCAAAAATCCTACACTCTTAATCATGCCTACTTCCCTAATTTATAACTGGGAAAAAGAGGCAGAGCGTTTTACCCCCGAGCTAAAAATACTTAAGCATACCGGTGGACAAAGAATAAAGAAGACGGAACATTTTAAAGACTACGACCTTATTTTAACTTCTTATGGCGTCCTGAGGTTAGATATAAAATTCATTGAGAAATTTAGGTTTGAGTACGTGATTTTGGATGAATCACAAGCCATAAAGAATCCTTCCTCAAATATTTCAAAATCTGTAAGGCTTTTAAACTGTAAAAATAGGCTTATTCTGACCGGTACTCCGTTAGAAAACAGCACCATGGATTTGTGGAGTCAAATGACTTTCATTAATCCTGGTTTGCTAGGTTCTCAGGCTTACTTTAAAGATAAATACCAATTACCTATAGAAAAAAAGCGAGACGAAGAGGCCTCAAAAAGGCTTTACAGCAAGATTAAGCCTTTCATGCTTCGTAGGCACAAATCTCAAGTGGCTACCGAGCTTCCAGAGAAAATAGAAAGTGTGCAGTACTGCGACATGTCTGACGAGCAAGAAAAGCTTTACGAAGAAACTAAAGCTTATTACCGAAATATGATTATTGACCATATTCAAGAAAAAGGTGTCAATAAATCGCAATTGGTGGTATTGCAGGGCTTGTCTAAACTTCGCCAAATGGCGAACAACCCTTTAATGGTAGACCCTGAATATGATGGTGATTCAGGAAAAGACTCTGACGTAATTCATAAACTAAAAAGTATTATAGAAAGTGGCTCTAAGGTTTTGGTATTTAGTCAATTCGTTAAACACCTAACCATTATCAGAAAGTATCTCAATGATAATAAGATAAGCCACTCTTATCTAGACGGAAGTACAAAAAACAGAGAACAGGAAGTTGATAATTTCCAAAATGACGAAAACATCAAAGTCTTCTTAATTTCGCTAAAGGCTGGTGGTGTAGGTCTAAACCTTACAGCAGCAGAATATGTCTTTCTGCTAGACCCATGGTGGAACCCTGCCATAGAAGCCCAAGCCGTAGATAGAGCCCACAGAATAGGTCAGAAAAACACCGTATTTACCTACAAGTTCATTAGCCGAAACACAGTAGAAGAAAAGATTTTGGCTCTTCAAAACAAGAAAAAGAGACTATTTGACGAGCTCATCACTACGGAAGAAACTTTCATGAAATCGCTAAGTCAGGATGATATTCTGAATTTGCTAGAATAACGTCTTAAAAACCAAACAAAAAGGAATCATACTTCTAAAAACCAGCACTTTATATTGACAAATATTTAAGCTCGACTTTAATTCTCTGATTGATTTTATCTGTAAAATTGTATCCAAATATTGATTACAAAAACAGGTTAAAATGATTCATCCTCATACGAAATTAGTGTTCATCAATGAGCAAATAGGATACGGTGTTTTTGCCACCAGATTTATCCCAAAAGGTACCATCACTTACGTAAAAGATGCTTTAGAAATCATCATTTCTGACAAGCGTTTTAAAGAGCATACACCAGAGGTTAAAGAAATAATAGAAAAGTATTCTTACAGAGACCAAAACGGCGATAACATCATAAGCTGGGACTTTGCAAAGTATGTTAACCACTGCTGCAAATGTAACACTATCAGCACTGGCTACGGTTTCGAAATGGCCATAAGAGACATTTACCCCGACGAGCAAATCACAGACGAATACGGCATATTTAATTTAAAAGAAGAAATGCCTCTCAGCTGCGGAGAAACTTGCTGCCGAAAAAAAATAGCACCAGATGATTTCAGCAAATATTACCAGGAATGGGACGCTAAAATCAAGGAATCTATTTTCTTCTTATTTGACGTAAATCAACCTTTATTAGGTTTAGTAGACGACCAAACAAAAGGTGAGTTAGCTATTCTGAAAAAGTATCCAGAAGAATACAAATCGGTATCAGCATTAATGCATCAAATACCGGCATAAAAAAAGCAGAAGCCGCTTGGCTTCTGCTTTTCAATTCTTTTATCCTTAAGAGCCTAAAAAACTAAGTTCTTCATAAACTCAGCATCGTTTGCCATGCTAGTAATGCTGTCTTTTGGGTATTGCTCTTGCTCTACTAAGTAGTATTTCATGCCATTATCTTTAGCCACTCGTAATAGTTTAGCATAATCTATAACACCGTCTGCCAAGTCTGTTTGCACTGGTCGCTTCTCCCCTTCTTTAGGTTCTTTTGATATAAGCTGCTTGATATGGCATAGTTCATATCGTTTACCATATTTCTGTAAATGAGCCATGGTATTTTCACCAGCCGCTTCTGACCAACACATGTCTAACTCAAAACAAACTTTTTCAGGGTCTGTGTTTTCTAAAAGTACCATCTGTCCCTTCATTCCACTCACAAAAGCGAAAGAATAAGAGTGATTATGATAACCAAACTTTATACCATGTCTATTACAAATATCACCTGCAGCGTTAAATTTATCAGCCACTTTTTTCCAAGCATCCATGCTAGGTTGCATACCAATAAACGGACACATTACATATTTAAGACCAGCTTCTGCCGCATTAGCCGCTAGCTCATCCGTAATGCCATCTAAACGCATGTGCGTGCTTATCATTTTCACGTCAATGCCTTTCAAGAATTTCTTACATTCTTTCGGACTCATTCCCCAGAACGGGTCAGCAGAGTAACTTTCAAATAATCTATAGCCCATTCCTGCCAATTTCTCCATGGTTCCTTTTGCGTCTTTCGGCATTAGGTCACGCACACTATATAATTGACATCCAAACTTCTTCACGGTGCCAGCATTAGTGTTCGCCAGCAAATTGCCAGACAACATGGCTAAGCCTAAAGCTGCACTACCTTGGGTTATAAAATCTCTTCTTTTCATTGATTAAGTAACAAATTACGCTGAATAAATAATTTCAATACATTAGTAAATATATTGAATTATTAAGAGAGTCTCGCTTGGCTCAAAAGCTTCGTTCAGAATAATAGACAAATAGCTGCTTTTAGAAAATCACGGACATGCCTTCTTACCTCTCAAACATATCCGTAATTCCTCCTAAAACGGAACCACTCTCTTTATTGGCATTTCCACCTGCTGGAGATAGTCTTCTTATAAGTTTAGAGATAGGCAACGACTGAATCCATACTTTTCCAGTACCTGAAAGCGTAGCTAGAAACATTCCTTCTCCGCCAAAAACCATTGATTTTAAGCCACCTGCACTTTGAATATCAAAATTTAGCTGCGGTTCATAACCTACTATACAGCCAGTATCTATTCTTAGTGTTTCGTTATTTAAGGTACGCTCCATCACTACACCACCAGAGTGAATGAAAGCTAGACCGTCTCCCTGAATTCTTTCTAAGATAAAACCTTCGCCACCGAAAAGACCTGCTCCAAAACGCTTATTAAAGTGTATAGAAATTTGCGTACCCATGGCGGCACATAGAAATGCGTCTTTCTGAACTATGAGCGTATTTCCTTTTATTTGAGATAAATCTACAGGTTTTATAGTTCCAGGGTACGGTGCAGCAAAAGCCACTTTCTTCTTACCATAACCTCTATTGGTAAAGTGTGTCATAAAGAGCGACTCACCCATTAAAACCCTACTTCCTGCCTTGAAAAGCTTACCTAAAATACTTTCGTTGGCATTACTACCATCGCCCATTTTGGTTTCAAACTGAATACCATCTTCCATGAAAAGCATGCTTCCAGCTTCTGCAATAACGGTTTCGTTTGGGTCTAATTCTATTTGGACTACCTGGATGTCTTCACCCAAGATTTCATAATCTATTTCATGGCTTCTCATTTCTTCTTCTTTGTTTTAGGTGGGTCTATATCTTTTAGCTTTTTGTCGTCTACGTTGTCGTTTAAGAAATTATTGATTTTCTCCACGTCGTACGACATCTGAATTTCACCGAAGGTGTTTATTTTGATATCAAAACCATCAAGGTCTTTGTGCACTTTTGGCTTATCGTCGTTTAATTCTTTCTTCTTTCCCATAATCTTGTTTTGAATAATGTTAAGATAAAAATATAAAAAAAACTCACCGACATAACGTAAATTATGATGGTGAGTTCCTTTTGATTGATAAGTGGAAAGTTTCTATTATAAGTACTTATTCACTTTGGATGTCTTGATTACAGTAATTACTTTAATTACACCCTCAGTATCTGAGGTATACGTTATTAGTAACTTCTTATTTTCATTCGTCAATTTCTTATAACAAACTTTTGAATCTGCTTCTAATGTAATTTTATCAGGCTTTAAAATACAATCTACAATTTCCTCAAACGAAACACCTCTCATTTGGGCACGCATTCTAGCATGATTGCTTAAAACTATACGCACTCAGAAACTTCTTTATTTGACAGTAAAATACTGTTAATTAAAGGATAATTTTGTGAAGCTTTAAGTATTTCAATCCCTACTAATACTCCGGACTGTGAAATATCTACCCAACAGTTTTCCCCTCTTTGCTCTGTTTCAACCACTTCTTCGTTCGAAAGGGTGATATAACAAGCGTCAACCTCCGAATCAAAACTTACTTGTTCAAATAATTTCATTTTCATCTCGAACTTCTTTAATTAACTCAATTTAAGCCAATTGTCATATTAGAACAAGAAAATTAGAAAATTTAGTTCTGGCTGTGATTAAAAAAACTAAGCCCCTAGCTTCTCTAAAGCCGATTGAATTCTTTCTACTACTTGTTTTTGACCTAAAATCTCTAACATCAGCATCAAATCTGGACCTTTTCCTTCACCTGTTAATGCTAACCTTAGTGCTTGCATTACTTTGCCAGGCTTAATTTCTTTGGCTGCTAAGCCTTCCCAAAGTGCATTATGAATTGCCTCTGAATGAAAATCAGTAGCGGCCATAGCATTAACCAAGTCTATAATTACCGGCATTCCTTGCTTGGCTAAGTCATTCCATGCTTTGCCTGCTACTTGCTCGTCATAAGCATTTGGAGCGTCAAAAAGATAAGGAACTAGCGTAACTATTTCCGCCACAAAAGTGACTCTGTCTTTATTTAACTTAACCAAATTAGCCGCTAAAGCTTCATCTTTAACTTGCTCATTGACTAAAGCTACCAATGCAGCATCGTCCATTTCTTTGATATAATGTTGGTTAAACCATTTGGCTTTAGCCACATCAAAACGAGCACCAGACTTATTAATTCTATCTAAAGAAAAAGCTTCTACAAGCCCTTCCAAAGTAAATATCTCTTGTTCTGTTCCAGGATTCCAGCCTAACAAAGCTAGGAAGTTTAATACAGCCTCCGGCAAATAACCATCTTCTCTAAAACCTCTCATGACCTCACCTTTTCCATCATTCCACTCGGTAGGAAATACAGGAAAGTCGCCTAAATCGCCATCACGCTTACTCAATTTACCCGGACCTTCTGGCTTAAGTAATAATGGTAAGTGAGCAAATTTAGGATGCTCCCAGCCAAAAGCTTTGTATAATAATATATGTAAAGGTGCCGATGGCAACCACTCTTCTCCTCTAATTACGTGGGTAATACCCATCTCATGGTCATCCACAATATTAGCCAAATGATACGTTGGCATACCGTCAGCTTTCAGAAGTACTTTATCGTCTATGGTAGAAGAATGAACCACCACCCAGTCTCTAATAGCATCTTGGAAACGAATTTCTTCTTTCAAAGGCACTTTTAAACGAATAACATATGGTGTTCCGTTTTCTATCAACTCTTTGGTAGCGTCTGGTCCTAAAGTGATAGAGTTCTTCATTTTCATTCGTGTTACCGAATTATAAGAAGGATTATCAACCTTAGCTTCTTCCAACTCTTTTCTTAAAGCCGCCAACTCATCTGAAGTATCAAATGCATAATATGCCTTCCCAGAATCTATTAAAAGCTGAGCATGCTTCTGATAAAGTTCTTTTCTTTCAGATTGACGATAAGGAGCATTAGGTCCTTCTTTTGGGCCTTCGTCAAAGTTTATTCCTAACCAAGCTAAACTATCAACAATGTACTCTTCCGCACCTTCTACATATCTTGTTTGGTCGGTATCTTCTATTCTAAGAATAAGTTCACCACCATTTTTCTTGGCAAAAAGATAATTGTAAAGGGCTGTTCTAACACCACCAATATGAAGTGGACCTGTAGGACTTGGAGCAAAACGTACGCGTACTGACATCTATTTTCTTGATAATTTTGGGCTGCAAAAGTAGCATTTTAAGTCTATATCAGGAAGAAAGAGTATAGAGAAAGTGTATGGTTTATCATTGTTTTCGCTACTTGCTGCTTTGGGGTTAGTTTTTCAATCGCTAAGACTTTTACGTTCGAATCTTTGTGCCTTCGCGTATTCGCGGTTATTCAAGTCATCGCTGAGCTCCTTTAGACCCAAAATTTTTCATAATTCCCAAAGCAAAACACCATTTCATCGAGTTAATCATGCATTGCTCCTACTAATCCTTCCAAATCCAATACGCCTTCCTTAAATTGCTTCATACTTCAACCAAACCCTTCAAATGAAAAAACTTCTCTTTCTGCTTCCTGTTGCATTTTTATTACAAGCTACCGTTTCTTTTAAAGCTCCCAAAACGCCAAACATTGTTCTAATTTTTATGGACGACATGGGTTATGGTGACCTTAGTTGCTACGGTGCCAGTACTTATCGCACGCCAAACATTGACCGCCTAGCGGCTGAAGGTATCCGATTTACAAATTTCCTTAGTGCACAAGCCGTTTGCTCTGCATCAAGAGCGGGTTTAATGACAGGAACTTACCCAAACAGAATAGGAGTCTCTGGAGCTTTTTTCCCAAATGCAGGTGTAGGAATAGCCGACCAAGAGACTACCATGGCAGAAATGCTTAAACAAAAAGGTTACGCCACCGCAATCTTCGGAAAATGGCATTTAGGGCATGAAAAGCAATTTTTACCACTTCAACACGGTTTTGACGAATACACAGGACTCGCCTACTCTAACGATATGTGGCCTATTTGGTATAATGGAAAACATGAGAAAGGCACCTTTAAAGAGCACTGGCCTACACTTCACTTAATTGAAGGAAACGAAGAAACTAGACCTATAACAACACTGGAAGACCAAGCCGAACTTACTACCCTTTACACCGAAAAAGCGACTGATTTCATCAAACGAAACGCGAAGAAACCTTTCTTCTTATACGTACCGCACACCATGCCACATGTGCCTATTGATGTGTCTTCTAAATTTAAAGGTAAAAGTGGACAAGGTCTTTATGCAGATTTGATGATGGAAATTGACTGGTCTGTGGGTGAAATAATGAAAGAACTTAAAACCCAAGGATTAGACGATAATACATTGGTGATTTTCACAAGTGATAATGGACCATGGATAAATTACGGTAACCACGCAGGCTCTACAGGCGGACTGAGAGAAGGAAAAGGTGTAAGCTACGAAGGTGGTCAAAGAGTACCTGGTATCATGCGATGGAAAGGTCAAGTACCCGCCGGAATGGTATGTAACCAATTATCATCAACCATTGACATCTTCCCTACTTTAGCTTCTATCACAGGGGCTTCACTTCCAAATCATAAAATTGACGGGGTAAACTTATCGGAAATCCTAGAAGGAAATATGGACGCCAAACCAAGAGATTTCTTTGCATACTACTATAGAAAAAATAACCTCGAAGCTGTTAGAAAAGACCACTGGAAACTGGTACTTCCGCATACAGGGAGAACCTATAAAGGATTTTTGCCTGGCAACGACGGCTACCCAGGACCAAACACCGAAAAACACGAAGAACCTTTAGCCCTTTATGACTTACGCCGAGATGCTGGTGAGGAATATGATGTACAAAGACAGCATCCAGAAATAGTCAAAGAACTGCAAGCATACGCCGAAAAAATAAGAGCCGATTTGGGTGATGAAATTACCGGTGTAGAAGGTAGCGGCAGAAGACCTTTGGGGAAATTGAGGCAATAAAAAAGTTTGGTCATAAGATTGAAAACAGTCAAAATATCACTCAGAAACAGTTGGTTTTGAAACTTTTCTGAATTTGATTTCCACAACAATCGTTTTCGAAACCTCGAAAAGCATTGGATACCAAAACTCGCCATATAAAGACTATTTATTTTAACTAGATTCGCCAAACACGTTGAAATAAATAGTCTATGGATAATGGTATTCCGAATGGTGTAATGCTAAATGCATACCCAGATAGTATTGGTGAAAAATTGGCAGATACCGTAGGTATGCTGCAATTAGAGGAGTTCAAAAACACCTTTTCTCTTTTTTATGTACTGCCTACTTTTTTCAATAGCGACCTAGACCGTGGCTTTTCTATTATTGACTATGACCTCAATAAAGAATTAGTATCTCCTGAGGATTTAGAAGCTTTAGAGAAACTAGATATTAAGCTGAAATTTGACATTGTCTTGAATCACCTTTCGGTGGCTTCGCCTCAATTTAAGGACTTATTAAAACACGGAGACAAATCAAAGTATAAAGACTTTTTCATCAACTGGAATGAGTTTTGGGAAGGTCATGGCACCATGAATGCTGATGGTGTGATAACACCCAATGAAGAGTTTTTGAGTAAGCTTTTCATGCGAAAACCTGGTTTGCCCATCTTAAAAGTTCGTTTTCCTGATGGCTCGGAAAAGCCTTACTGGAATACCTTTTACCAGCAAATTTCTTATGAAGAAATAAAGCCAGCAGCCTTAGAAAACATTGACGGTTTAAGTACCGATGAGGCTAAAGCAATTTGCGATAAAATAAACACGACTATCCAAAACAAAGAGCCCTTCAAAAGCTTAGACTTGGGAAACTTCACAAAAGAAGTTCTTCAAATTGTGGAGCAAAATCGTTCTTATTTGGGTCAAATGGATGTCAATGGAAAATCGTCTTTGGTTTGGGATTTTTATAAAGAAACCCTTAAAAAAGTCAGTGGTTTTGGTGGTAAAATACTTCGCTTAGACGCCTTTGCGTATTTGCATAAAGAAATAGGGCAATCTAACTTTTTCAATAAACCGGGTACTTGGGATTATCTGGAAGAAATTAAGGGAATAGCTACCAATAATAACTTACTACTCCTGCCCGAAATTCATGCAGAATATGGCCTACATCTCCATGATGAAGTGGCAAGTAAAGGTTATTACATTTATGACTTTTTCTTACCTGGCTTATGCATTCATGCCATTGAAAAAGGAAGCAATACCGCCATTATAAAATGGGCAAAAGAAATTATAGCGAAAAGATACAAAACCGTAAATATGCTGGGCTGCCATGATGGTATTCCGGTTTTAGACTTAAAAGGAAAAGAAGTAAACGGAGCTTATAATAAAGGACTGCTAGAAGATACTGAAATAGAAGGTATCATGAGCACCATTATGGAGCGTGGCGGCCGTGTTAAAAACCTATATGACCCTGCCGGAAATAAGATTTCTTACTACCAAGTAAACGCCACTTTTTACAGTGCCTTGGGCGAAGACGACCGCAAAATGCTACTCGCCAGAGCTATTCAGCTATTTATGCCCGGAATTCCTCAGGTGTGGTATCTTGATATATTTGCTGGTAAAAATGACTATGCCGCAGCCGACAAAGGTGGAAGTGGCGGCCATAAAGAAATCAATAGAACCAATTTATCTAATGCTGATATTGAACAAGGGCTCAAAAAAGACATTGTTAAAAATCAGTTAGAAATTATACGTTTACGAAACAGCTCTAAAGCATTTTCTGGTGAAGCCACCATCAATGACGCTACAGAAAACATGATTGATATTTTATGGCAAAACGGAACAGACTCTGCCCATTTAGTAGCTGACCTTCAGCGTTATGCTTTCCATATTACATTTACAGAAAACGGCATAAGCAAAACTCTTACCTATTAACAATTACCTTCATCAACAATAAATTCGCTGTATTCACGAACTAATATTGCTTATCTCTAATTTTAAGAGGTAAGCAATTATTACTTTTTACTCATAACAAATACAAAATGAAAACAGCACTAATTACAGGAGGAAGCAAAGGAATAGGATACGGCGTAGCCGAAAAACTAATAAACGACGGCATCAAAGTAGCCATTACCGCCAGAACTGAGGCAGACGTAATAGCTGCTACTGAAGCTTTGAATAAAATAAAAGAAGGCTTTGCAATAGGAATAGTTTCTGATGTAAAAGATTTAGCGTCTCAAGAAGCGGCTGTGAAACAAGTTTTAGATACTTGGGGACAGCTAGATTATTTCATAGCGAATGCAGGTGTTGGTCACTTTGCTCCAATTCATGAATTGACAGCAGAACAATGGCAACAAACTATTGACATTAACCTCACGGGTTTATTTTTCTCTGCAAAAGCTAGTCTTGATGCTTTAAAAGCTACTAAAGGTTATTTCATCACTATCTCAAGTTTAGCAGGAACAAACTTCTTTGCTCAGGGAGCTGCATATAATGCATCAAAATTCGGAGCAGTTGGTTTCTCTCAAGCCATGATGCTTGATGTAAGAAATGATGATATTAAGGTAACTACCATTATGCCGGGTTCGGTGTCTACGTATTTTGCTGGCCATACGCCATCAGATGCAGATGCTTGGAAAATACAGCCTGAAGATATTGGTCAAATAGTTTCTGACCTTATCAAAATGCCAGCTAGAACGTTACCAAGTAAGATTGAAGTTAGGCCTAGTAAGACTGCTAAGAAGTAAGATTTATATTGTCAGTTCGAGCGATATATGAATGTCGCTAATCTCTAAAATAGGCTGTTTTCCCTGTCTGCCGACAGGCAGGGGCTTCGCTCGAACTGACATCTAATCTAAACCATCTTAAAATCAAGTAGCAACTCTCCTTCTATCGAGGCTTGTAGTTGGTCTCCTTTGTGGATTTGACCAGTTCCTGAAGCTGGTGTGCCAGTAAAGATTAAATCGCCCGGCTCTAAAGTCATGAACTTAGATACAAAGGCTATGATTTCCGCAAAATTGTAAACCATCAGGCTAGTATTACCTACCTGCTTTTGCTCCCCGTTTATTTTTAGGTCGAAGTTTATATTGTTCAAATCTGGAAAAGCCGAAACGGGCTTAAAGGTGGACATAGGTGCTGCACCGTCAAAACCCTTCCCCAAGTCCCACGGACCTTTTCCACCACGACTTTCGTCAAAAATATCTTTGGCGGTATAATCTATCCCGATGCCTATTTCAGAAATATAGCTTGGTGCATCTGCCTCACTTATATTCTTGCCTTTGGCACCTATTTTTATTACAAGTTCAGCCTCGTAACGTAAGTCTTGCGTAAAAGACGGATATTCTACGTCTGCGTTTCCTGTAGCTAAGCTGCTTTCTGGTTTAGAAAAGATAATTTGATTACCCGTTTTTCCTGCGTTTTTATCTTCGCCTTCGTTCACATAGTTTTTGCCAATGGCTAATATTTTCATCTCTTGTAGTTTTGTATTTAGGGTTTAAAAATAGAGAAAAGGAAACATAGATTTTAAAAGCTTCACAAATATTCAATACTTTCTGCCATGCCTATGTTGCATTCCTTTCCTACCACAATATAAGTATAACACTACCCAAGTCTTTCCGTTGAAAAGAACCGTTAAAAGCGAATGCACGTAACTAGTTTTTAATTAATTTGAATTTGGACAACAACAATCTTAAAAACTAATACATGACCACTGCTATCCTGATTACGTTTTGTTCCTTATTGCTGATTGCCTACCTGTTTGATATCACATCAGCCAGAACCAAAATACCTTCCGTTATTATGCTCTTACTTTTAGGTTGGGGCATGAAAGAAATAGCTACTTTTTTAGGTTTCAGTTTAGTTGATTTCTCTACGCTTTTGCCTGTTTTGGCCACTATTGGTCTAATACTTATAGTTTTAGAAGGTTCTTTAGAGCTCAAGCTCAATTCCTCTAAAATCGGCTTGTTGAAAAAATCTGTTCTTGGGGCCTTGATACCCATGATTGGTCTTTCGCTCATATTAGCTTATGCTTTTTATTATTTCGGAGATTTCCCTTTTAAGGTTTCCCTTATAAATGCCATTCCTCTGTGTGTAATCAGCAGTGCCATTGCTATTCCGAGTGTGATAAACTTGGATGACGGAGAAAAAGAATTTGTGGTTTATGAAAGTAGTTTTTCCGACATCCTCGGGATTTTGTTTTTCAATTTTATTGCATTAAACGAGACAATAGGGCTACTTTCTGTGGCAAACTTCGGCTTACATATGTTAATCATGCTGGTAGTTTCAATATTAGGAACTATAGGTTTATCACTTTTACTGAGCAGGATAGACCATCATGTAAAGTTTGTGCCAATAATACTTTTGATAGTGCTGGTGTATGCGGTTTTGAAATCGTATCATCTTCCGGCTTTGCTTTTTATCCTATTATTTGGTTTAGCTATTGGAAATCTCAAGCAATTCGAAAAAATAAACTGGTTTAAAAAACTTAAAACCGACAACCTAAAAAAGGAAATTAAACGATTTGAAGAGATAACCATTGAAGGTGCGTTTTTAGTTAGAGCCCTTTTCTTTATCATTTTTGGCTACATGATTAAAACCTCTGAAATCTTAAATCCAGATACCATATTCTGGGCTTTAGGCATTGTAATTCTTGTCTTTGTAATTAGAGCCATACAGCTAAAAGTATCGAGATTTGACCTAACTCCTTTAGTTTACATCGCCCCTAGAGGACTAATTACCATCCTTTTATTCTTATCTATAGACCCCGAAAACACTATTTCTCTGGTTAATAATTCTTTAATAATTCAAATTATTATAATAACCGCCATAGTCATGGCAATTGGGCTAATCGCAAAACCAAAAACCTCCGAAATTGAAGAATAGCGTTTTAAATTGAATTGATTTTTATAATTTACAGCAATCAATCTTCAATATCATGAACCCTATTCTTAGAAATATATTGGCCATAGTGGCTGGCGTAATAGTAGGCAGTGCCGTTAATATGGGCCTGGTAATGCTAGGACCAATGGTTATTCCGCCGCCAGCCGGTGCAGACATGACCACCATTAAAGGCCTAACCGAAGCCATGCCTTTAATGCAGCCCAAACATTTCATTTTCCCATTTTTAGCTCACGCCTTAGGTACATTAGCTGGAGCATGGGTCGTAGCGAAAATTGCAGCAAGCCGAAAACTTCAAATGGCTATGACCATTGGTTTGTTCTTTCTTTTTGGCGGCATTATGAATATCCAAATGCTACCTGGCTCTCCTGTTTGGTTTAATGTTTTAGACGTAGTGCTGGCTTATTTGCCAATGGCTTGGCTTGGGAGGAAATTAGCTAAAGGATAAATTCCCATTTGACTCAATAGGCTCCAACTATTTTCTTTCATAAATATTGATACCCTTCTGTATTCAATAAGAAGATTCTAAAAATAAATAAAGCATCTCGGTTGGAACTTTGAATACTATTACTCTACATTTATAGAACAATAATTACAAACATAGAACAATGGCTTTGTCTAAATCCGAAGAACAACTAATGGAGGTTATCTGGAAACACAAAAAAGTTTTCATGAAAGAAATCATCGAAAACTATCCAGACCCAAAACCAGCCACCACGACTTTAGCCACTCTGCTTAAAAGGATGCAAGACAAAGGATTTGTGGCTTACACGCTCTTTGGTAATTCTAGACAATACTATCCATTGGTAGCTAAAACAGATTACTTCTCTAAACATGTCAAAGGAATTATAAAAGACTATTTCAATAACTCCCCAATGCAATTTGCCTCATTTTTCACAAAATCCACCGAACTAACAAGTTCAGAACTGGAAGACTTAAAGAAAATAGTGGATAGCGAAATTCAAAGAAAAAAGAAATGACAAGCTACCTAATCAAAGTTATTTTGTGTTCTGGCGTTTTACTAATCGTCTATAAAATCATTCTGGAACAGGATAGATTTCATTCGTTTAAAAGATTCTACCTTTTAATGAGTTTCGGCCTATCTTTCTGCATACCCTTCATAAAATCTCCTGATTTTTCTGGCAGCGGTTTGACCAAAAACGACAACATCTTAGTCTATTCCAATTTTCTTCCCTCGCAAAAAAGCATCGAAGTATTGTCTACACCAGAACAGCCCTTTGATATATCTAAAGCACTCTTTATTGTCTATACTTTAATCACTATTGCTCTCTTAATTCGATTTACACTTAACCTTAGGGCTATCTTAAAAAGAGCTAAAAGTCAAAAACCTATACTTTATAAAAAATCACATATAATACTTATAAACGAAGACACAAGTCCACACAGCTTCCTAAACTATATTTTCATAAACAGAGAGGAGTATAATCATCCAAACTTCAGACAGCAAATACTAACTCATGAATACGCCCACATTAATCAAAAGCATTCTTTTGACATCGTATTCTTTGAGCTTGCACAAATCGTTTTCTGGTTTAATCCCTTCCTATTTTTCTATGCCTCCGCCGTCAAACTAAATCACGAATTCTTGGCAGATGATGCTGTAATTAAAGAGCATCAAGACGTTCCCAATTACCAATACTTATTAATTGAAAAAGCCACTAAAATATCCGATTCCTTACTGGCAAGCCAGTTTAACTATTCCATAACTAAAAAACGTTTACTAATGATGAACAAAACCAAATCCCTCAGCAAATCTCTTTTAAGACAATTAGCTATTATCCCTGTTCTTGCCTTATCTGTTTCTTTCTTCAGCTCAAAATCATTTTCTCAGAAGCCTACAGTTACTCCAAAAACAGAAAAAGAAGCTGTTCAGACAACATCAGATGGAGCCTCCGCAGAATTACTAAATGAGTTTAATAAGATAGTTAGTAAAATAGAAAACGAAACTGGTCTAGCAAGATATAACAGCTTCACCGAGCAAGAAACAGAGAGATTACAAACTATCTATTTAGCTATGAATGAAGAACAAAAAGCAGCTCAAATTATAAGTTTTAAGCCTGCTGCTCCACCACTCCCAAGGGCAGTTCCTAGTCAAACAGATTTTAAGAAATGGCATGATTCTAAAATATACGGAATCTGGATAGATGGAAAAAGAGTAGAAAATTCAGTCTTAAACAACTATAAGAATACAGATTTCGATAATGCATATGTTAGCAAACTCGCTAAAAACGCCATTAATTATGGTAAGCACTATTATCAGATAGACCTTATGACTAAAAAAGAATATGAAGCTTACTACAATGAGGCAATGAATAAAACAAAAAAATATTATATGTTTATTCAACGCCCAACTAAGTAAATTCAAAACATGCCCAAAGTCACTTACCAAGTTTACGTTATAGAATTAAACAAAAAGGTTTTTACGCTTAACAGCAAATTTCGTGAGGCTAACCCTCAGTTTAATGGCGTATTGGAATGTTTATATGTGGGTATGACTAGCAAAACACCAAAGGAGCGATTTATTGAACACAAAACTGGATACCGAAATAAAAAAGGACATAAACTGTCTGCTAACATTGTCCAGAAATATGGCACGTATCTTAGACCGAGCCTTTATAACCACATAGAGCCTGTAAATACCCGAGCCGAAGCTTTAAAACTGGAAGAAGGTTTGGCACTCGATTTAAGAAGGCAGCGGTATGCTGTTTGGTATAATTGAGTTCTTCTTTGAAAGAAGAATACTGTATCTTTAAAGCCACAAATTAACCTTTTGAAACCTATGTATAAAGACCTTATCACTTACGAATTGGCAGAAAATATTTCTGAAGAACAGCTATTAAAAGTGGCTGGACAAATAGTGAACGACTGGATGAAAAAACAACCGGGTTTTATCAGCTGGGAAATCAACCAAAACAGTAATGGCAGCTATACCGATATAGTAACATGGAAATCAAAAGAAGCGGCAAAAGCCTCGGAAAAAGACATGGTTAACATTCCAAATGCTGGCGACTGGTATGCTTGTTATAAAAAAGGGAGTATTTCTAGTCAAAATTTAACTTCTGTAGCGATATTTTAATTTCAACCTCTGTCGGTTCGAGCGATAGTCGAGAACCCCTTACCTGGAACTGGTGAGCCTGTTCTTACCTTCGATTGAACTGACAAACTCCATATTTACCCTATTACTGGTTTTAGTTAAGACTTAGCCCTAAAAACAAATAAACCACTATGGACTGAAAGTCCATAGTTTTGAGTCCAGACTGAAAGTCTGCCTATTCGACGATAAAATTAGTATTATTACTCTCATTTGGATTTCTATGATGATCCAAATACTCGTTAACCATTTCATCGGTAATATTTCCAGTACTCCAACAACCAAAGCCTATTGCCCAGAAATGGCGACCCCAGTAACGCTTCTTCAATTCAGGAAACTCCATTTGCAACTTCCTCGATGAACGTCCTTTTAGCAGTTTAACCAATTGACTTATCGACTGAGAGGGACGGTATTCCAGGTGCATGTGTACATGATCTTTTGAAACGACTCCCTTCAATATTTGAACTCCTTCTGCCTCACAAATCTGTATCAACAAGGTACGACAACGAAGCTTGATATCCCCACTTAGAACTGCATGGCGATATTTTGTTGACCACACTATGTGAACTGTAAGTCTGGAAATACTATGCCCGTTTGATCTTTGAAAATCCATATACCAAAATAGCACATTTTTAGAAGCTGAAAGCGAAATGCAATAAATTGCATAGTTTTAACTATTTCTGAGACCAATAAAACTATCATTCCTGAAATCGAATTCGTAATTTTCCGCTATGAATTTGAATCTGAAAAACAAGTACGCTTTAGTCTGTGGTGGAACAGACGGAATTGGTTGGGCTTCTGCCATTGAACTCGCTAAAATGGGGGCTAATGTTTGGTTATTTGCTCGTAATAAAGAGAAGCTAAAGCAAAAGGTGGCTCTTTTAGATATTTCAAAAGGTCAAAGACACCGTTTTTTAGTTGCAGACTTCACAGACAGAGCTAGCGTAGAGGCCGCTCTTGCAAGCAATAAATGTCAATTTCATGTTTTGGTAAACAATACGGGTGGACCCGCTGGCGGAGCCATTTTAGAAGAAGCTCCAGAGAAGTTCCAAGAAACTTTTGAGCAACACCTAGTTATCAATCAAATCATTACGCAGGCGGTAGTACCATTCATGAAAGCTGAGAAATTTGGTAGAGTTATCAATATTATCTCTATTTCTGTTAAACAACCAATCATGGGCTTAGGCGTATCAAATACCATAAGATGGGCAGTGGCAGCTTGGGCCAAAACTTTGTCAAAAGAATTAAGCCATACCGGCATCACGGTCAATAATGTTTTACCGGGCTATACCAAAACGGGTAGACTAGAGCAGGTCAACAAGATGCGAGCTAAAAACGAAAACAAGTCTATAGAAAAGCTAGAACAGGAAATGGAAGCCAATGTTCCTTCTGGGCGTTTTGCTACACCTGAAGAAGTAGCGGCAGCGGTAGCATTTTTAGCCTCTCCAGCGGCTTTCTCTATCAACGGTGTCAATTTACCTGTAGATGGTGGTTTGGCGGCGACATTGTAAAGACTAATATAGAAATACTCTATTTAGCCTAAATCCAAAAAAATATACCAAATGAACGAATTAGCAAGAGAAGGAAGGAATAGAACTCTAAGGATTTTTGCGAGTATATTGCTTCTTTCAATTTATGTAATTGTCACATATCATGTGATAAGAGAATTTATAGAAGTTAAAAAAATCATTCAGCAAATCATCAGGTTTGGTTTTACTGTTTTATTGATGTTTTTCATCTTTAAGGGTAAAACTTGGGCTAAGCATATTTTTAGCTTTTTATTTAGTATAGCTACCATTACAAGTTTTGCCGCTTTATTTTCGTCAATTCCACTTGTCAGTAAAATTCCATTTATGGTAATGATTTTCATTTATTCAACAGCCGTTTATCACCTAAACTTTTCAGAAAGTTTTAAAGAGTATTTCCAATATATATCAGAAAAGGAATAATGGATTTTTGGCCAATAATATTTATCGCATTGTCCATAATTATAACAATTGCTCTATACTTCTTTGAAGAAAAACCAAAATTTACTGAATCTGATATATTATTGAATGAAAAGAGATTCTGGGGGATAATAAATGATACACTAAATAAATCTAACGGGCAATACCGAATTCAGATAGAACAACTTCCTAAAGAGCTCAAAAAATTAAGCGTTCAAGAAATAATTGAATTTGACAATCGATTTAAAGAATTAAGAGGAAAGGCATATAATTGGGATTTATGGGGAGCGGTTTATCTTATTAATGGAGGGTGCGATGATGTTTGTTTTTACTGTTTTAGAGAGTGGCTTATTTCCAGAGGGAAAGATTGTTACTATAAAACAATTGAAAATCCAAAAACGCTTATTAATCTACAAATAGATATATCAAAAGGAGTACGGGAAGGGATAGGGTATGTTCCATCTAGATTATTTAAAGAAATCACAAACAAAGAAATACCATCAAGTTATTTAGAAAACATTGAAATAAGTGGTACCCAAAGGGATGAAAAAGATTTAGAAAATATATTCCCTGAGTTATATAAAAAATATTCAAATCGAACTTAAAGAAGCCCATATAAACCGCTCAATCTTAGAGAACCTCCATGCACCGAAAAGTCAAATTAACTCTCGGTGATTTTACCTTCTTGGTTTTAGGTAAGGCATGCTGCCAGTAAGTTTGGGTCGTGCCCGCCATTACTAGCAAACTTCCGTTTTCTAACAGCAGTTCTACTTTCTCTTTTGATTTGATGTGTTTTAGCACAAACTTCCTTTCTGCCCCGAAACTCATAGAAGCTATTGGAGAGTCTTTGACCAATGTTTTCTCGTCGTCACGGTGCCAACCCATGCCTTCGTCCCCATCATGATAAAGGTTTAGTAAACATGAGTTAAACTCTACGCCACATTTCTCCTCGGCTAACTTTTTCAAAGTCAGTAATTCTGGTGTCCATACTAGTGGTACTTTTGTGGTGTTTGAATAGTGATATGGATAATCGCCATCGGCATACCAAGCTACTTTTCTTTTAGTGATGATGTGTTTCCCGAATATAATAGCTTCATCGTTTTTCCAAGGGATTTCTTCTAGAAGGTATTTTAGAAGTTCTTCGTTTCTTTCTTCGGTAAGGACTTTACCGTTGTAGTTTACTATTCCTTCTTGGGGTAAAAGGTTTTTGATGTTGCTTATCATTTTCTTTGATATTTATTTAGCCTTTGATATCCCTATTAAATTTAATAGTTCACATATAAAACATCTTCTTCGTTGTCCTTGCCGGACGGGCATTACTTTTTTGTTGGGCAAAATAGTAATCAAAAAAGCCCACACCCCATAAACTCGTACTATTAAAAGGTTAGCATCTTTTGTTGCAAATAATATAACCCTTCTTTTACTAGTACTCAGACAGTATGGGGCGATATAAGGATTCTATACTTTCTATCACTCTAGTACATTACTGATTCTCTATTTGGGCAGCTTCCCAGCCTATGATAGCAGTTTTTCTGTTTGGTCCCCACATGTAACCTCCGAAAATACCGCTTGACTGAATTACTCTGTGGCATGGAATCAAGAATGCGATTGGATTTCCGCCAATGGCTGTGCCTACCGCTCTTGCGGCTTTTGGTTTATCTATTTGATGTGCTATGATAGTTTCCCTGTTGGTATTTTCAGCAATGCTTCCCATACTTTTAACTGAAAAGCTGAGCCTTTTAAATGGAGTTTAATTTTGTTCATTTCTGACCAATCTTCTCCAAAAACTGCTACTGCACTTTTTTGAAAACTATCCATCGTTTCTTGAAAAGACGCCTTTGGGAATCGTCCTTTTAACTCATTAAAAGCTACATCATTTTCATCGGCGAAGCCCATGTAAGACAGTCCTTTTGACGTCGCTGCGGTTAATATTTGACCAAACTTGGTATTGGCATAGCTATAATTTATGGTTAGGTTTTCACCGCCATTCTTAAACTCGCCTGGCGTCATACCCTCAATATTAACAAACAAATCGTGGAGCCTTCCTGTACCAGATAGGCCTACATCTTCAGCAGTATCAAAAAGACTTTGACTATTAGCCGCCAATATAGATTTAGCATGATTGACAGAGATATACTGAAGAAATTTCTTTGGCGTAACACCAGCCCATTCTTTAAATAGTCTTTGGAAATGAAAAGGACTAAGATTGACCTTTTCTGCCACCTCATCTAAACTTGGTTGCGTTTTGAAGTTTTGCTGAATATAAGCTATTGCTTCCGCAATCCTTTCAAAATTTATACACTCTTGCCCACTCATAGTATTAACATTGTGAAGCAAAGGTAAAATCTAAAGAATAAGCAATGAACCCGATTATTGCTCTTTCTCTTTTACAACTCTTTTCCTTACGGGTTTCTCCTTAAATTGAACAATAGCCTTTTGGATGGCTACATTATTTGGATAAGAAACCAAGTCTCCACTTTCAATTTGAATTTGAATGGCAAAGAAGGTGATGTCTTTTACTATTCCAGTAACGGAATCGTCTTTGTCCATTATTTTAATCTTTGAACCTATTTTAAAAGGAAAATTAAAAAATAATAAGACCGATGCCGTGATATTGCTAAGCATAGACCAAGAGGCAAAAAGTGCCACCCCAGCTACCGCAAAAAATGAAGCAAAAATGCCTTTAAAAGACACATCCCATATAAAACCGAAAGCCAAAAGAAGAAAAGCTAACCAAGAAATATCGAAAAACTTATTTGCATAGATAGACCTAGCTCTATCTAAGCCGTGTTTCTTTTCTTGTTTCCTAATTATGCTTCTAGAAATAACTCTTAAAACAATAAAGCTTACTATAGCGACCACAGACACCGAAAACTCGAAGAATCTGCTATTAATGATTTTTTCTAAATCCATGATGCAAAATTAGAGTATTGCTTTCAAATTAAAATCAAATTGATAGAAGCTTCCTTTTTTATTTATTCATTTAGATGGAATCCTTATTTTTGGTAAAAGAAGAAATATGGCACGTACAGAATCCAAGATGTTGCCGATAGGCACCTTAGCTCCTGACTTTACATTACCTGATACCGTATCTGGGAAAAACATTAGTTTATCAGATTTAAAATCAGACGTAGCTACGGTAATCATGTTTATTTGCAATCACTGCAAATATGTAAAGCATGTCAATCCGCAGATTGTGGAGATAGTAGCTAAGTTCAAACCTAAAGGTGTACAGTTTACTGGAATTAGCTCTAATGACATCATCAATTTCCCAGAAGATGCTCCCGAAGAAATGGCTAAAACAGCTAAAGCCTTAGGTTATGATTTCCCATATCTTTATGATGAATCTCAAGAAGTAGCTAAGGCCTATGATGCCGCTTGCACACCAGATTTCTATGTTTTTGACAAAGACCTAAGACTTGTTTACCGAGGCAGGTTAGACGGCTCTACTCCAGGAAACGACATACCACTTACAGGCACCGACTTAAGGGGTGCTTTACGTGCCGTGGTGGCTAATGATTATGTTTCGGAGATACAGTACCCGAGTATGGGCTGCAATGTAAAATGGAAGGCCTAAAATTAATTAGCCCCTAGCACTTCAATATCAAAAACCAAAGGAGAGTTCTTTGGAATAGAGTTTTGTTTTTGATTTCCGTAACCTAAACTTGATGGGAAAATAATAGTTGCTTTTTCTCCAACTCTCATTTTGGCTATGCCTTCGTCAAAACCTTTGACTACTCTACCTACGCCTAATTGGAAACTAAAGCTTCCAGAATCAAATTCTTTATCGTTCAATAGTCTTCCTGCATAGTTTACGCCTACAATCTGGCCTCTTTCTAAGCTTTCACCATCTAAGTTTTCTTCTGTCAAAATATAAATTAGGCCAGAGTCAGTTTTTTCTGTTATCACAATATTTTTAGACTCAATATACTGCTGTATTTGGCTATCTTCAGAGCCACTAAATCCATCTTTATCACATGAAAGAAGGAATGCAGAAAATAATAATACGATGAAACTAGTAATTTTTGACATTGTCATTTTATTCGATTTTTAGAAACACAAATATATGACAATGGTACAAGCTTTCGCCTGTACCATTGAAATTGTAACCGTAATTCTGTTTTAAGATTTGCTTAGTCTTCCTCTTCAGGAACATGCTTACGCCATTCGTCGTAGCTTAAGCCGTACTTTTTCAAATCTTCTTCAGGAGCACCATCCCATGCGTTAGGCGTGTTTCCTCTATAATCTAAATCTTTAACACCTATCTCAGATGTAAAAAAGCCTGTAGCCGTCAAATCTCTCATCTTATTGAAAAAAGCTACTCCCTGAGACATCTCTGGTTTTGCTTCTGCCGGATAAGCTATTTGGTCTAGCATTTCTGTTTTCTTGGCCTTTGACAGCTTTATAAACTTTTTGCCAAACTGCTTATTACACTCTAAATCAAGCCACATCAAACCTCCTCTCATAGGAATTTGATGGTGCGGCATATCTTTCACAATAAACTCGATAAAATCAGGCACTCCAGAGTCTGTAGCACTACCAGATTTATCATCTGCCGGAATAATGATATCTGCCAAAACAGCTATGGTAGCCATTTCATGCTTATCAAAAAACGTTTCGGCTTTCAGTTTTTGTTCGTGAAGAATTTCCTCTTTTAATTGACCATTTCTAGAGTCTGGTAATTCTTCTACTATTTTTTTAGGCTCACTGTGAGCCATTGCTTTTCCAGAAACCGCCACACCGGCAGTTCCCAAACCTATATTTTTTAAGACGTCTCTTCTTTTCATATCTTTTGAAATCTTATGCCAAATTCACTAAGAACTGAACTTCGCAATGAATAAATGATTCAATAAGGTCCTCAATTAAAAACCTCCACTTTTAACCCCTTTCATGATATACTCCGAAGCCCTCATTGAAAGTGCTAGGATAGTCCAAGTTGGGTTTTTATCTGCTTGAGAAACAAAAGCACCGCCATCAACCACAAAAAGGTTTTTGACATCATGGGCTTGATTATAACCATTTAAAACAGACTTGTTTGGGTCTGAGCCCATTCTAACAGTACCTACTTCGTGAATAATTTCACCTGGATTTGCAAGACCGTAATCTTTGTCAGCACCCGGCTTATTTCCTAATGCCACGCCACCCATTGATTCTATAATTTGCTCAAAGGTTTCATGCATATGCTTGGCTTGCTTACGCTCGTGGTCGCTCCATTTATAATTAAATTTCAAAACAGGAATACCCCATTTATCAACCACATTAGGGTCAATCTCGCAGTAATTATCAATAGACGCTACTGCTTCACCTCTACCAGCCATATGAATCATAGAACCATAGAACCTTCTGTAGTCATCTTTTAAAGAAGCTCCATAACCTCCACCTCTTTTCATGTTTCCATCTCTATCTGGGAATCGGCCATTGATATTTTCCATACCAAAACCAAAGCCGTAAGATGGCTGTGTCATACCTCCACCGTACTCTATGTGATAGCCACGCGGGAAATCTAATTTGGAGTTATCTAACCACCATGGTGAGTAAACGTGAAGTCCACCTACACCATCTTCATTATATCTTTGTCTGTCTGTAAGACCCGGCACAAAACCGCTTCTAGACGCACCCGTAGAATCATGAAGATACTTTCCAACCACTCCAGAAGAGTTAGCTAGTCCGTTTTGGAATCTTGACGATTTAGAGTTTAATAATAACCTAGAAGACTCGCAGGCACTGGCGGCCAAAATAACAATCTTGGCTCTTACAGTTACTTCTTCTTTGGTATGCTTATCTACATAAGATACGCCTATTGCTTTTCCGTTTTCATCGGTCAATACCTCTCTGGCCATGGCATTGTTAATCAATGTCAGGTTTCCGGTTTTAGCTGCAGGAATACATAATACAGAGCTGGCAGAGAAATCGGCATAAGCCTGGCAACCACGATTACACTGGTGGCAATAAAAACACTGACCACGCTGCTCGTTAATAGGCTTAGTTAAAATAGATAACCTAGAAGGAATAGTGGTTACCCCTATTTTTTTATTGGCTTCCATAAACATTAACTCGTGCAAACGAGGTTTAGGAGCTGGTAAGAAAATACTGTCTGGGTCGTCTGGCAAACCTTCATAGCTACCAAAAACACCTACTAGCTTTTCTACCTCATCGTAATAAGGTGCTACATCTTCATAAGATATTGGCCAGTTTTCACCTAAGCCATCTATATCCTTTCTTTTAAAATCTTTTGGTCCAAACCTCAATGAGATTCTTCCCCAGTGATTTGTTCTTCCGCCCAGCATTCTTGAGCGAAACCAATTAAATTTAGAGCCGTCTTTCTGAGTATAAGGTTCTCCTTCTAACTGCCAGCCACCCCAGGCAGCGTCAAAGTCTCCAAAGTTCCTGAACTTACTGCTAGCTCCTCGCCTTGCAGATTCCCACGGGTTCTTTAATTGAGTGATGTATTTTGGATCGGCTGGGTCATAATATCCACCTGCTTCTAGCATGCAAACTTTAGCTCCAGCTTTAGTTAATTGATGAGCGGCCATACCGCCTCCTGCACCCGAACCGACTATCAAAACGTCAAACTCTTTGGCAGTTTCTTTTATTTGAAAGGATTTCATTCTGTATAATGATTGAATAATTTACCCTCAAGCTAGTTAATAAAAAGAAAATAAAAAAGCTTATTTGATTAGCCTTGCCAATTGAAGAGACGTATCAAGGAAAACCATCTTCGCACGAACGTTTCGCTCTATATGAAAAATGCCTTCGTCTACTAGTTCAGAAATCTTTTGGAGATTATTGATATTAAAAACTTTAGAAAAATTACGTACAAATTCTAATTGCTTTTCTTCCAGCTTAACCATGTTCTCATTGCCTCCGGCAACTAAGAATATCTCTCTAAAAATAGTTAAAGAATATTCTAACATATTTTTCTGTTGCTCCTTAGAAAAGCTATCAAACTCTTCAGAACAGTTCACTAGTTCGGTCAAATTAAAAGCGAAACAGTACCTCATCCAGCTAGCAAACCAGTCGTGCTCGTTGGTATTATTAGAACTTGATAATTTTATGGCTCTGTTTAAATTCCCATTAGCCAGAATGGTTAATTCTTTGACCCTATCTTCTGTAATTCCTTTTTGTGTCAAATAAGCTTTGACATCTTCATCTTTAAATTTTGGCACCGCAAAACGCTGCACTCTAGATAAAATGGTGGTAAGTAAAGACTGTGAATTATTACAAACTAAAAGGAAGAAGGTTTTTTGAGGCGGTTCTTCCAAAACCTTTAAAATAGCATTAGCTGTAGATATACTTAGTAACTCCGGCAGCCAAATATATACCAACTTATAACCTCCTTCGTAAGACTTTAAAGATAGGTTTTGAATCAACTTCCTAGCCTCTTCTACAGGAATGTTACCTTGTTTGATCTCAATTTTTTCTAACCAGTCTGTCAAATTTCCGTAAACGTTCTCTTGAGCAAAAGAACGCCACTCTGCCATAAAGGTTTCTGACGATATTTTTTTCCCTCCCGCTGTTGGAAAGATAAAAGAGACATCAGGATGAGCAAGCTTGTCAATTTTAGAACATGATGGACATGCTCCACACGAGTCCGTCTCGGTAGGTTTTTCACAGTTTACATATGCCCCAAACGCAAGAGCCAAGGCCAAATTCCCTGAACCCTCTGAGCCATGGAATAATTGGGCATGAGCCACATGGTTTTTCTTAACAGCAGCCACTAATGTGGCTTTCTCTTCTTCTAGGCCTATGATATCTGAAAAACGCATCTATTAAATTTGAGTTTTTTTATCTTCTAGAATGTGTAGTAGAATATTCTCGTCTTCTGTCGAAAGTTGCATTTCTCTTCTGCCCATGGTAGCATTTATTACTTCCTTGGCCTTATCAAACCTATACGGGCTATAACCTTCTGACTTACCACCCCATGTAAATGAAGGAACAAATTTCTCTTGAAAACCAGCTCCAAAAACATTAGAACAAACACCCACTACGGTTCCGGTGTTAAACATGGTGCTTATACCAGCTTTGGTAAAATCGCCCATGAATGTTCCACAAAAAAGTTCTTCCGTCTTAACTAGAGCCTCTTGGTCATAGTTATATAGTTTCACCTCTTTATAATCATTTTTGAGGTTTGAGTTATTGGTATTGGCTCCCAAATTACACCATTCACCTATATAAGAGTTCCCTAAAAAACCGTCATGTGCTTTATTACTAAAACCATAAAAGACAGTATTCCCTACCTCACCTCCTACCCTACTTACAGGGCCCAGAGTAGTATTAGGTCTTATTCTAGCACCAAAAGCCACCATGCTTTTTTCACAAATAGCCGCCGGCCCTATTACCACAGCACCTTCCTGAATCACGGCATCTTTCCCAATATAGATAGGGCCTTCTTCTGCATTTAGAATACAGGCTTTAAAGTTTGCTCCTTTTTCAATGAAAATATTATTGGCTGAATAAACCTTAGTGTATGGGTCACTGATTTTTTGCGACAACCTGCCTTTGGTTATTAAAGCAAAATCGTAGGCTATCTCGGTTCTATTTTGATGAAATAAATCGGGAAGCATTCTTAAAACATGAGCATCCTTATCTTTTAAGACTTTTACCTTTTCGGTGTCAAAATCACCAAACCTGTCAGAAGCGTAGGCTACTACTTCTTCTCCAAATTTAATACACTCGCCAAATGACAAACTTCTCAAAAGCCTTTCAAAGCCTGTAGTAGGCAAAAATGAAGCATTGATATAAATATTTTCTTTGACCGTATGGTAGGCAAATTTCTTTTGAAGGTAAGCTTCAGTTAAAAAGGAAACTTTTGCCTTTAAGCGTTTCTCCCATTTCTCATTTATGGTGAGTATACCTACCCTCAGGTTTCCAATAGGTCTGGTAAGTGTAAGCGGCTTTAGCTGGTTACGGTATGTGGAATCTTCGAAAAGAATAATGTTCATGGAACAAAAATAAAGCCTCATTGGCATAGCACCAATGAGGCTTCCATTTAAATTATTTTTGCCTATTGTTCCATGGTCATTTCAATAGCCATTTTAACGGCCTCATATGCATTCACAACCCCTCCAGTACTGCTTAAAGAGCCAAAACGACCTTCTTTCTCGCCTCCTGGCAATATCACTTCTTGGTCTTTTAATTTCACCGAAGATTGTAAAATTATTTCTTTCAACTGTACCGCTGTTAAACTAGGGAAATAAGACTTCAATAGTGCCGCTACACCAGTAACTGCAGGAGCAGCCATACTGGTACCTTGCTTTTCGCCATATTTAGAATCTGGCTCTGTACTGTAAATGGCTACTCCAGGAGCAAAAACATCAACAGATTTTTTACCATAGTTACTAAAGTCGGCTACCATTTTAAGTCCATCTTCATAAGAAGAAGCCCCTACTCCAATCCAGTTTTTGGCCTCACCACCTTTTTTATAATACTTAGTAGGGTAATGTGTTTCCACGTCAACATTGGCATTATCATTACCGGCAGCTGAAATTAGAAGTACATCATTTTCTTCAGCATATTTGATAGCATCATCTACCCAACCTTTTTCTGGAGAATAGGGCTTACCAAAACTCATGTTGATAATTTTAGCTCCATTGTCTACGGCATATCTTATGGCATTAGCCACATCTTTGTCTCTTTCATCACCGCCTGGCACTGTTCTTACTACCATGATTTTGACATCATTTGCCACACCTTTCACTCCAAGCTCATTATTCCTATTAGCCGCTATAATTCCGGAAACGTGCGTGCCATGTAATGCTCTTGGCCCTCTAACCTCATTATTGCCATATTTTCCGTACTCGAGCTTGTCAGGATTATCTCCCACTACCGCTCTTGGGTTAATATCTGTATTGTAATTGAAATCTAACTGGTCTTTAAAGTGCTCAATGCCTTCATTAATTCCGGCTAAATCAGCTCCCATCTCATTCATTCTTAACCAATATTGTTTAGCCTGACGCACTCTTAAATCTACTTGTGAATCGTCAATGCCTTCTACCTGAGTTCTAGCAAAGGTCTCAGTACCTAAAACATCACCTAGAATCTCTTCTGTAATGGTAAGATTCTCTTTAAGCGATTCATACATTGGCAGATACTGCTCCGCCTCTTTCCTGTTTTCTGCTATCTCGCTTTTTATCTTCTGTAATGTGTTATACTCCTCTTTATACTTTCTAAGTAATCTCTTTTTAGGGTTCTCGCCAAAAAGCTCATTGTATTTGATATACAACCTTGCCGCCTCTAATTGCTCTTGCTCCACATCAGTGCCGTCAGCCCCGCCAATAAAGTCCCAGCCATTGACATCATCCACAAAACCATTATTGTCATCATCTTTTCCGTTATCAGGAATTTCGCCCTCATTCACCCAAATCTTTCCTTTCAGGTCTTCGTGCTCAATATCAACTCCAGAATCAACCACACCCACTATCACAGTTTTGCTAGTTCTATCTTTAAGAAGTTCGTTATAAGCTTTTTCTACACTCATCCCTCTAACTCCATCTTGTTCATAGTCAAGATTAAACCAATTTGCTTTGGTTTTAAGATCTTGGGCAGAAGCTCCCACAAAAAGACACACACACAGCGAAGCTAAAATTGACTTCTTCATCCTATATTATTTGTTGACTTAAAAATAAGTTGCGAATTACGTAATAAACTTTTAAGAATAAAAAATATTGCTAATATCCAATTCTTTTAAGCTTTGTTAATAGCAAAAAAAGCCCCCGACTTTCATCGAGGGCTTTCCATATGGAAAAAATTTTATTCTATTTTATTTTCACCACCACAGGACCATCTCCCTGAACAGGATTTGATAATACCTGAATACGTGAGGTGCTTATTCCTGCTTCGTACAAAGCCCCTTGAAGTCCGTAGGCTCTATCTTCTGCTACTCTGGCTGAAGAACCTGTCCCAGCAATTTGAATTGATTTTGCAGGATTGTTTTTCAAATAAGAAACTACATCGTTCAGTGCTCCCTTACTTCTAATTTCGGCACTATTACTTTTAAAGGTCAAACCATTTATTCCAGAATAACTATTTGAATCACTTAGTTTCACCGACATAGGTCTGGTGTCAGAAGTGGCTCTTTCTGGTGTAGCCGTAGGCACATTTACACTTGGTACCGTATTTCTTACCAGCTCAGGAGTTCTTCTAACTGGAGTCTCTGCTTTAGGAACTGGAATATTATTGGAAAATGCCGGGCTATTAAAAGCATCTGCGTCTGTTTTATTTTCAGACTGCGATGCAGCACTTCCTTCTTCTTTAACAGAAAGATCGTTTAATCCATTATTTCCGGCGGAACCTATTGGTGCCATTTTATTTCTATCCGTATCTAAGTTTTCAAACATCTCCCTTTCAGATTCGTAAAAGGAGGAATCTTTTGAGCTGATAGCGTCTGCCGTTTTCGGAGTTCCTTGATATTTATCTCTAAACGTATAAAACATGGCAGCCAAGCCTAAGATGGCTAAAAATACCCAAGCCATCCAGTTTATGGAACCTTCCGAATTTTCTTCTTTTTTAGTCTTTTGTTTACTAACCGTCTGATTTGTTTCAGATGACTCTTTTACTACTGGAGCCGCAGCAGCAATAGGTGGTGCGGGTTTTGATATTGCTGGCGTAGGAACATAAATTTCTTTAGGAGCTACAGATGAAGTACCAGAAAACCCTAAACTTCCCAAAAGAACCGCTGAAGTACCAGCTTCTGTACTTAAACCTGCATTGCTTAATTTGGCAGTAAATCCCTCTAAATTTAAACCTTCAGTTTTTATACTTTTACCTAATACTCCTAATATTAAAGGAGCTGCTAAACTAAAGAGAGAAGATGCCGATGTCTTACTTAAAGCTCCTATTTCAGCAATCTTATCAATTAAAACACCTGCTTTACTGTTAAAGAAATGGTTATTAATATTCTTACCAATAGTTATTAAAAGCTGAACTTTATCGGGGTTATTAAAAAGCCTTGGAAGGTCATCAGTTAAATCACCTGAATGCCCGCCATCATTAATTACTTTAAGAATTTTAGCAGCGTCTCCATCATTTGTTGACACTCCTTTTAAGCCTCCTAACATTGCATTTAAAGACAAGTCTAAAGACTTGCTCACAGCTTCTGGAGATTCGCCTAAAAAATTACTAATCTTCTCTACTTCTGCTCCTCCAATCTTAGATTTTAAGCCGTTTATAATTTCCATTATAGTATTTCAGTTCTAGTCGAAATGATATTTTCACTCTTAATTCGTTAATAGAAAAACAAGAACTATGCCTAAAAGATTATGTAGAGGGGGTAATATTTTTTTTCTCTAAAGCTTATTATTTAAGCTTTCTAAAAGTTCGCAGTACCTCTGAACCCCATGCTTTATTTCGCTAAGCCTGATAAACTCATCTGCAGAGTGTGACCTAGCAGATTCTCCTGGGCCTAACTTAACTGTTTCAAAGGGCATTAGAGCTTGGTCTGATAGTGTAGGCGAGCCATAGGTTTTGAAACCTAAATCATTCGCCACTTTAAGTAAAGGATGATTAGGGGCAATACCAGATGAATTTAATCTTAGTGACCTTGGTACAACCTCACAGCCCACATTTTCTTTGATTATATCTAAACAATCTTGCAGCGAATAAGCATCCGTAACTCGTACGTCTACTGTAAACTTGCACGAATCTGGCACCACGTTATGCTGGCTTCCAGCATTTATAATGGTTAAAGACATTTTGACCTTACCGAGTGTAGGCGAAACCTCTGAAAACTCATAATCTTTAAACCACTCCATATCTTTCAATGCCTTGTAAATGGCATTTTCACCTTCTTCTCTGGCAGCATGTCCTGGTTTCCCTTTGGTATAACAATCTAGTACCATTAAGCCCTTTTCGGCAATGGCTAAATCCATACTCGTAGGTTCTCCTACTATACCAAAGTCTATTTTAGGTAGCTGTGCCAAAAGAGCTTCCACACCATTTTTACCAGAAATTTCTTCTTCTGCAGAAGCTGCTAAAATAAGATTATAGCTCAAATCAGTACGGTAATAAAACTGCTCAAACGTAGCCATTAAAGAAACCAGTGGTCCTCCTGCGTCATTACTACCTAAGCCAAAGAGTATATCCCCCTCAATTATTGGAGCAAACGGGTCTTTGGTATACGATGCATTTGGCTTTACCGTATCATGATGGCTGTTTAAAAGTATCGTCGGCTTTTCTTTGTCAAAATACTTATTGCGAGCCCATACATTATTAAGAAACCTAGAAAATGGAATATTTCGCTCTCTAAAAAATTCTTCAATAGCCAATGCCGTATTATCCTCCTCACTACTTAAAGATGGCGTGGAAATTAATTTTTGGAGCAATGCAATGGCTCCTTCGGTGATAGTACTATCTATTTTCATGGCTTTTATTCCTTTCTAAAACTTATTCTCTAAATAATCTTACCTCAAAATCTGCGTTCCGGTCTCTCCTCTTTCTACCGCCGCCAAAAGCTCATTGGCTTCGCAAATAATAACCTTCTTAACTCCTTTATTAACTGCGTCAAAAGCATTATCTAATTTTGGTATCATGCCATCATAAATAACTCCGCTTGCTTTATATTCCTTATAAAGTTTTGGTTTCAATACTGGAATCACAGAATTATCATCTTCGGCATCTAACAAAACACCTTTCTTTTCGAAACAATAAATCAAATTGACCTCATGTTCTTCAGAAAGAGCCGTAGCAATGGCAGAAGCCTGCGTATCGGCATTGGTATTTAAAATGCCGAAGTCCTTATCAAAAGACAATGGAGCAAATACTGGCGTAATTTTTTGACTTAACAAACTGGATACAAAAACCGCATTTACACTATCAATATCGCCAACGTAACCGTAATCAATAGTCTTCACTGGTCTTTTATGAGCTTTTATCACTCCTGCATCAGCCCCTGTTAGCCCAATAGCGTTACAGTCTAATGATTGAAGTGAAGCCACTATCTTTTTATTAATTAGGCCACCGTATACCATGGTCACCACATCTCTCATTTCGGCATTAGTAATTCTTCGGCCTTCCACCATTTCAGTTTCTACGCCCAAATCTTTTGCTATTTTGGTAGCTACTTTACCGCCACCATGCACCAATATTTTATCACCAGAAAGAGCAGAAAAAGAAGTTAAAAAAGCTTCTAATTTAGCCTCATCATTGATAACATTTCCACCAATTTTAATAATATTTACTGCCATATTTACGATTCTACTAAATCTACAAATTCAAATTTTCGACCATCAAAAAGTCCCTTGTCAGAAAGCTTCAATGATGGAATTACCAACAAAGCCATAAAGGAAAGTGACATAAATGGAGCTGCTAATGTAGCACCGAGTATATCCTTTGAAAAACGGTCAATCTGCTCATAATCAGCTGCTACTTCTTGAGGCTCTTTATTGCTCATTAAGCCAGCAATAGGCAAACCTAAGACGCCCATTTTTTCCAGTGAAACGGCAGATACACCGCCTTTTTCTCTAATCACAAGATTAACAGCATCTGCTATGGCTGCATCATCAACACCGACCGCAATAATATTGTGAGAATCATGGGCAACAGAAGACGCAATTGCCCCTTCTTTTAAACCAAAACCTTGAATAAAAGCTACAGAAACCGGGCTTGTGGTATATCTGTTATAGACCACAAGTTTTAATATATCATTTTCTACATCTGCAACTATCTCTTTGCCTTCCAGCTTCATGTCTCTTTTGACAAAATCCGTTATAAGCTGCCCATCATTCACTTTGATGACATTCATTTTTCTAAACGGGTCTTCGCAAAGCACTTTCAAATCATTGCTTTCTAGATTTGCCGCCGAAAAATTATTGACTATTTTACTTTTGGTTTGAGGAAGCTTAGACTGCCCTCTTTCCGCTACAAGCTTACCATTAATATAAGTTTCTTGAACATGAAAATCTCTTAGGTTACCCACTCTAATAAAATCGGCTGGGTCACCTTCTAAAAGTAAACCTATTGGTAGTGAATAATGCTTCACAGGATTTAGTGAAGCCATTCTTAAGGCATCAAAAAGACCAACACCAGCATCAATAGCTCTTGCTACTAAAGCATTTATATGACTTTTAATTAATTCGTCGGGGTGTTTATCATCAGAACAAAACATCATCTGATGTGACCATTCTTTTGCTAAAGGAATAAGTGCCTCAAAGTTCTTAGCTGCACTACCTTCTCTTATCAATATTTTAACACCAAGCTTAAGTTTTTCTAAGGCCTCATCATAAGTAAAACATTCGTGGTCTGTGCTTATTCCTTGACTAAAATATTTAACAGCATCTTCTCCCCTAACTGCAGGAGCGTGCCCGTCTATCGGTTTGCCTAATCGCTTGGCTATATTTAATTTCTCAATGACCTCTTCATCCTTAAATATTACGCCAGGAAAGTTCATCATTTCTGCCAAATAAGATATTTCTGGCATATTCAGAAGCTCTTCTATTCCTTTAGGCCCAATAACAGCTCCTGCCGTTTCAAAAGAAGTAGCTGGCACACAAGAAGGAGCACCAAAAGACACTTTAAAAGGTGTTTGACGAGCATCTTCTATCATATATTTGACACCATCAATGCCTAAAACATTGGCTATCTCGTGTGGGTCAGAAACTGAACCAACTGTTCCATGCGTCAAAGCTATTCTCCCGAAAGAAGCTGGACTTAACATAGAACTTTCAATATGCACATGAGCATCTATAAAGCCAGGAAGCAGATAACTCTCGCCTTTCTTTTCTTCACCAAAATTCTTAATAGTAAATATTCGACCATCTTTAACAATAAGCTCACCCCACTGAATGGTATTATCAAAAATATTTACAATGTTTCCTTGTATTACCTCCATATCATCATTTTAACAAATGGCAATTTAAGAATTATAATATCTAGAATTAGCCGTATAAACGAAAAAGGGCCGCTGAAATAAATCCAGCAACCCTTCCTTTAAAATCTTTTAAATTTAATTCGCGACTTCGCTCAAAAACTTAACTCTAACAAGTCTTATATCGTCTTCGGTTACTTCTTCTTCATAATCTTCAAACTCGGCCAAAGCTTCGTCTACCGCATCAGATGCAGATGTCATGAAATAATCGTAAAGGTCGTCTTGCTTATCTTCATCCATTTCTTGCTCTAAGTAATAATCAATATTCAACTTAGTACCTGAATAACAGATATTTTCAATTTCCGTCAACAACTCATCAAAGGATATTTTCAGCGAATCTGCAATTTCTGGCAAACTAACTTTTCTATCCACTTGCTGAATAATAACAATCTTGGCTTTTGATTTATTAACCGCAGACTTAACCACAAAGTCTTGCGTAATCTCTATATCATTTTCCTCTACGTATTGAGAAATCATCTCAATAAACGCCTTACCAAACTTCTTCGCTTTTCCCATCCCTACCCCTTGAATCTGGGTAAGTGACTCAATGTTTACAGGATAAACCGTAGCCATTTCTAATAAAGAAGGCTCTTGAAAAACAGCATATGGAGGAATTCCATTTGCGTTACCCACTTTTTTACAAAGTCCTTTTAGCATTTCTAAAAGAGCTTCGTCGGCAGCTGCACCTCCACCAGTAGGAGCCGATGATTGAATACCATCATCTCTACTACCTTCCGCTTTTGAAAGGTCGTGGTCGTCACGCATTTCTATATCATGCGGTTTCTTCAAAAAGGCTCTTCCAGCATCAGAGAGTTTTATAACACCATAGTTTTCAATATCTTTTTCAATGATACCATAAACCATCAATTGACGAATTACAGAAACCCATCTATCGGTTGGTCCAAACTTCTCTTTCTCGGTATCGTCTTTGCCGTTAGGCTTAAAGAAATCGACTTTATCTCCTTTAAAATACTCGAGACCAGCACCAAACTCTTTAAGTTTATGATGGTCGTGGCTTTCTATGTAATCGTTTTTAGAAGTATTAGCAGTAAGTAAATCTGCAATATGCTGAAGCGGGAATCGCTCTTCCGTAGCTAAAATTGCATTTAACGCTAAAGTAACTTCATCTTTGACAGTGAACGAACGTGTTTTGTTTTTACAGTTGTCGCAAAAGCCACAATCTTCATCCATGTATTCGCCAAAGTAGCCTAAAAGCTGCCTTCGTCGGCAAACACCTAAAGTAGAATAAGAAACTATTTCCATCAGCAAAGCTTTGGCATTCTCTCTTTCTACTACTGTTTTGTCTTTATTGAATTTCTCCAACTTTAAGACATCATCATAAGCATAAAACATAAGACATGTTCCGTCAAGACCATCTCTACCTGCTCTACCTGTTTCTTGATAATACCCTTCTAAAGACTTAGGAGCATCATAATGCACCACAAATCTCACATCAGGCTTATCAATACCCATTCCGAAAGCGATGGTGGCACAAACCACATCACAGTCTCCTTTCAGAAAGGCATCTTGATTTTTTATTCTAACATCAGGGTCTAGACCTGCATGGTACGGCAATGCCTTTACGCCATTCACCGCCAATAAACTGGCTATCTCCTCAACTTTTTTTCTACTTAAACAGTAAACAATTCCTCCTTTGCCCTTATACTGACTCACAAACTGAATCAATTGTTTTTTAGGATTCATCTTTGGCCTAACCTCATAATAAAGGTTCGCTCTGTTGAATGAAGTCTTAAACAGCGTAGAATCATCCATGTCCAGATTCTTCTTGATATCCATCTGCACCTTCGGAGTAGCTGTGGCGGTCAAGGCTATTATAGGAAGATTAACATCAATGCTTTCGATGATGCTTCTAATCTTTCTATACTCTGGCCTAAAATCGTGCCCCCACTCAGAAATACAGTGAGCCTCATCTACAGCCACAAAAGACAATTTGGCTTGCTTTAGAAAAACAAGGTTATCTTCTTTTGTTAGAGATTCAGGAGCTATGTAAAGAAGCTTACATTCGCCGCTCAGTACATCTCTCTTCACTCGCGTCATTTCAGACTTATTGAGTGTTGAATTTAAAAACTGGGCATTTATTCCAAAGGCAACCATTTGATCCACCTGATTTTTCATCAAGGCTATCAAGGGGCTAATAACTACAGCCGTTCCTTCTAGGGTAATTGCGGGTAATTGGTAACATAAAGATTTACCAGCCCCCGTGGGCATAATCACAAAGGTGTTTTGTCCTGAAACTACACTGTGAATAATTTTGTCTTGTTCTCCGCGAAACTTATCAAAACCAAATACGTCTTTTAGGTTCTGCTTAAGTTTGTTTTCTATTTCTATATCAATCATGATAAATCACTAAGTACCTGCTCCATTACATCCATATTTCAGGGACATAAAATTCTTCTTTCTAAATTTAGCCAAAAAAAATCACTTTAAAGTAGTTTCTGACTCAATTCACCTCATGGAGCTTTAAATATTTTGATGACAAAGATTTTATACTTTTGTCAAATAATTATTACTAAAATTTATAAGTGGATACGAAATTAAAGAAAAAAATTACCGACTTAGCCATAAATGTCTTTGCTGCTGAGTCAAGGGCAATAGATTCTTTGAAAAATACAATTGGAGAAGAATTCACAAAAGCTATAGACCTGATTATCAATACCAAAGGAAAGGCGGTCATTACAGGAATTGGCAAAAGTGCAATAATTGCCCAGAAAATATCTGCCACTTTCAACTCTACCGGGCAAAGTTCTGTTTTCATGCATGCCGTAGACGCTCTTCATGGTGATTTAGGAATATTGGACAAAAACGATGTCTTAATTTGCTTATCAAAAAGTGGAAATAGTCCTGAGATAGTAAATCTCTTACCTTATACAAAGGAAGTTGGCTCTCCCCTCATCGCCATAACAGGAAACAAAGAATCTGCTCTGGCCAAAGCTGCGAATTGCACTTTAGATGTATTTGTAGAAAGGGAAGCTTGTATAAACAATTTGGCTCCGACGTCTTCTACTACCACAGCTATGGTCATGGGAGATGCTCTTGCAGTATGTTTAATGGAGGTTCGAAATTTTGACGAAAACGACTTTGCCAAGAACCATCCCTCCGGTACATTGGGCAAAATCATGCTACTAAAGGTGGCCGATTTATATACAAAAAATGCAATTCCTGAAGTATCAGAAAACGACAGTATCAACCAGGTTATTCTAGAAATAACTTCCAAAAGATTAGGTGCCACAGCTGTAATAAACAGCTCAAACGACCTAATAGGAATCATAACTGATGGTGACCTCAGAAGGATGCTAGAAAAGCATGAAAACTTTAGCTCATTAAAAGCGAAAGATATCATGGGGAAAAGCCCAAAAACGATAGCACCAGAAGTTTTAGGTACTAAAGCACTAGCATTTATGCGAGAGCACAGCATCACGCAACTCATAGTTTCTGAAGACAAAAAACTCCTTGGTTTCATTCATTTACACGATTTACTTAAAGAGGGATTGACCTAGGCAGTGACATTACGGAATTTTCTTCTTTTTTTTGTTGAATAGTCTTAAACACAGATATGCGTCAAACAGATTTTTTAGTCATTGGTTCTGGAATAGCCGGTCTTAGCTTTGCTTTAAAAGCAGCAAAAAAAGGTAAGGTACTGGTACTAACCAAAGTAAATGCCGAAGAAACCAATACTAAATATGCTCAAGGCGGTATTGCTGCCGTATTTAACCCAGAGGTAGATACGTATGAAAAACACATTAGCGACACACTTATAGCTGGTGACGGCTTGTGCGACAGAGAAACCGTAGAGGTAGTTATCAAGGAAGGTCCCGACAGAATTCGGGAGCTAATTGATTATGGTGCAAACTTTGATAAAGACGAAGACGGCTCTTACGATTTGACCCGTGAGGGTGGCCACTCAGAAAAAAGAATTCTTCATTATAAAGACATTACTGGTTGGGAAATAGAAAGAGCCTTATTGGAAGAGGTTTCTAAAAATCCTAACATTGAAATACTAACGCATTATTATGCTGTTGAGGTTATTACGCAGCATCACTTGGGAATTGAGATTACTCGTGAAACCAAAGATGTTACTTCTTACGGGATTTACGCTTTAGACGTAAACTCTGGAAAAGTAGAGAAGATTTTATCAAAAATGACACTCATGGCTACTGGTGGAGCCGGTCATATTTATGCGGCTACCACTAACCCGGTGATTGCTACTGGCGACGGTATAGCGATGGTTTATAGAGCCAAAGGCAAGGTTAGAGACATGGAGATGATTCAGTTTCATCCTACTTCGCTTTATAACCCTGGCTCTTTCCCTAGTTTCTTAGTCACTGAAGCCGTTCGCGGTGAAGGTGGAGTTTTAAGAGATAAGAATGGCAGAGAATTCATGTACGATTATGACGAACGTGGCTCCTTAGCTCCTCGTGACATAGTGGCTCGTTGTATTGATGCAGAAATGAAGAAGTCTGGGGAAGAATTTGTTTATTTAGACATCACGCACAAGTCTAAAGAAATGATTTTAGATCATTTCCCAAACATTTATGAGAAGTGCCTGAGCATTGGTATTGATATGACAAAGGATTACATTCCAGTAACTCCTGCCGCACATTATTTATGTGGTGGAATCATGGTTGACATAAATGGTCAGTCAAGTATAGCAAACTTATTTTCTTGTGGCGAATGTTCTTCTTCTGGGCTTCATGGAGCCAATAGACTTGCGTCAAACTCATTAGTAGAGGCTGCTGTTTTTGGAAACAGAATAGCTCAAAAGGCACTTGAGAACATTGAAGGCGTAGAATTTAATATGCAAATTCCAGATTGGAATGAATTTGGAGCAGAGCAACCAAAAGAAGCTGTATTGGTAACGCATAATTTAAGAGAGTTGCAACGAATGATGTCTGATTATGTAGGTATAGTTCGCTCCGATTTTAGACTAGAAAGGGCTATGAGAAGACTCCATTTACTTCAAGAGGAAACAGAAGAATTCTACAAGAAAACAAAATTATCTGTTAAGCTTTGTGAACTCAGAAACCTTATTTTATGTGCCGAAATGGTCATAAAATGTGCTCAAATACGTAAAGAAAGTCGTGGCCTTCATTTCACTACTGATTATCCATACAAACTTGGTGGAAAACCAGAAAACTCAATTTTATAAAAAAAACACCAAGTACCATAAATAGAGCTTACATACGCTCTGTCCTCCATACAATAAATTTTTACTAAAAGTAACTGTTACTTTGCCTTGGTAGATGCCATTTAGTACCTTCAAGACAATTTCACCCCAAAATACTTTATGCAGGAATTTCTTATTTACTTAAAACTTGGTTATCAGCACATCACAGATTTAAATGGCTTTGACCATATTTTGTTCATTATTGCACTTTGTGCTATCTCTTCCGTAAAACAGTGGAAAAGTGTATTAATTCTAATTACTGCATTTACCCTTGGTCATTCCATTACGCTGGCTCTTTCTACCACTGGTTTAGTTAATGTTAATTCAGAGTTTATTGAGCTCCTTATCCCTATAACCATACTTATTACCTGTGTGGTCAACTTTTTTCATAAATTCAAAAAGAGCATTTATACCGAACCAAAAAACAAGCAGTTTATTCGATACGTGATTGCTTCTCTTTTTGGATTGATTCATGGGCTTGGTTTCTCAAACTACCTAAGAAGTTTACTGGGAGCAGAGAATAGTATATTCAAACCACTTTTAGCTTTTAATATTGGCTTAGAGCTGGGTCAAATAATTATTGTAATTGCCGTATTGCTAGTAAATTTCCTTATGATTACCATGCTAGATTTGAGGAGGAAAACTTGGAATTTAATTCTTAGTGGAATAGTATTTGGCATGACCCTCATGATGATTATAAATGCTGGTTAAATTCACAAAACGAGAGTTTTAGAAATCAGCTCTTTACTAGAAGTGACGTATCCTGATGGCCATACTTCATGGTAGATAGAAGACTTTAAAGAGTGTACAAGCTACCCTCTAAGAAACACCCCGTGAAGCAAGCCGCTCAAAACCATTAAGGTCTCATAAATACTACCGTCAAAAACCTTTTCCAAGAGAAAGTATCTCATAACTAATCATCTATCAACAAGGTAGAAGACTCTGTATATTTCTTTCATGAGCTAAATAAGGAAACCAAAGTAGCTCAAATCCCTAATTTAATCCTTTGGCATTCTGATAGAACTATTGAAATAAACCACTATGGACTGAAAGTCCATAGTTTTGAGTCCAGACTGAAAGTCTGCCTATTCGACGATAAAATTAGTATTATTACTCTCATTTGGATTTCTATGATGATCCAAATACTCGTTAACCATTTCATCGGTAATATTTCCAGTACTCCAACAACCAAAGCCTATTGCCCAGAAATGGCGACCCCAGTAACGCTTCTTCAATTCAGGAAACTCCATTTGCAACTTCCTCGATGAACGTCCTTTTAGCAGTTTAACCAATTGACTTATCGACTGAGAGGGACGGTATTCCAGGTGCATGTGTACATGATCTTTTGAAACGACTCCCTTCAATATTTGAACTCCTTCTGCCTCACAAATCTGTATCAACAAGGTACGACAACGAAGCTTGATATCCCCACTTAGAACTGCATGGCGATATTTTGTTGACCACACTATGTGAACTGTAAGTCTGGAAATACTATGCCCGTTTGATCTTTGAAAATCCATATACCAAAATAGCACATTTTTAGAAGCTGAAAGCGAAATGCAATAAATTGCATAGTTTTAACTATTTCTGAGACCAATAAATAGCTTTAAAATGTCAAATTCACATATCGCAAAACATATTTTATCATAAAAAGTATAGACTTCAAAAAATCATAGTTCACTGAAAGCTCTTTTAGACTTTTCACCATCAAATTACGTACTTTTGTAAGTATTCTAATAAAAGATAGAACACTTAAAATGTGACCTTTCCAAAAATAAGAAGTACTAATACTAATCGACAAACCTTGAATAATTTGATGAGACTTTCTACAATAACACTTCTGATTCTTTTATCCTCGCAGCTAGTTTTCTCTCAGGGAGGAAGTCCAGCATCGGTTCCTTTTGAGTGTGAATCATTTGCCTACCTATTCCAAAACAGACCCACTGATATTATCCAGATTGATCTTCAAACTGGAAATGCTACAGAGGTAGCTAGCAACCTATTTGGCGAAGATGTATCTGCTGGTTACAATAGAGCAGATAATTTTATTTACCTCAACGGGAAAAAAACTGGAAACCTTTATAAAGTTGATAAAAACTGGAATTTCACCACGTATACATTAGGTATTAATACTGGCTTATATAATGCAGATATTGACGCCAATGGTATTATGTACATGTATAAAGGGAACACCACTAAAATTGTGCGTTATGACTTAAATGTTGACCCACCTGCTCCTATCTCTACCCTAACTACCACAAAAACAGGAATATCAGATTTTGCTTTTAATCCAATAGACGGCTTCCTTTATGGTGTAGATAATAAAGGAAATGTTTATCAATTTAACCCTGCCACTGGTGCCCGTACTTTAACCACCACCGTAACAGACCTAGACAAACAAAGCTATGGAGCTGTATATTTTGATGCAAATGGTACGCTTTACCTTAACGGAAACTCAAATGGTAAAATATTCACAATAAGTCATAGTACGCTAACTACCGGAAACCCATCAAACGCCGTCTTCTTTTCTCAAGCGACAAAATCTGGAACCAATGATGGAGCTCGATGTGTAACCGCTCCTTTATGTAAAGTAGGCGATACAGCACCAAACTTAAGTAGTACCAGTATTTCAAATGACTGTGGTGAAACTAGCGTTAACCTTGGAACTATTTCTGCCGATAATACACCCGATGGAACTGTCCTTACTTGGCATTCAGGAACTCCACCAAGCAATGGCAACAGGCTATCAGACCTGAACATTACCAGTAGTGGAACATACTATGCTACATTCTATGACGCAGAAAATGACTGCTACAGTGCATCCAACACTCCTTTTACTGTCACTATAGTAGCAGTACCTACCACTCCTACAGCTTTAAGTGCTAGTCCTAGCAGCATTTGTGAAGGAGCCTCAAGCAACCTCACCGGAACCTGCAGTTTAGGTACTATTAATTGGTATCAAAATAACACCTCTGGAACACTTGTGGGAACTGGAAGCCCATTATCTGTTAGTCCAAGTTCAACAACTAATTATGTAGCCACATGTAAGTCAACTTCACCTAATTGTGAAAGTTCACCATCTTCAGCCATTACTATTACTGTAAATCCTAAGCCAACCCCACCAGCTATTACCGCAGGAAACACGCAAATATGTCTAGGGAACAGTACTAAACTTACCGCTACAGGATGTAGTGGAACTATTACTTGGTCTAGCGGAGATACAGGAGCCAGCGTTACTGTAAGTCCTACCGTCAACACCGATTATACTGCCACTTGTACAAATACAACTACTAATTGTATTAGTTCAAATTCAAATACTGTTACAGTTACGGTTGTCCCAAGCTCCGGAGTTACCATATCAATTGACAAAAACACTATTTGTGCTGGAGAGATAATAAACTTATTAATGTCAAATTGTACAGGTATCATATCTTGGTTTGAAGTTGGAAATCCAGTTCCTATTGGAAACACAGCAAGTCTTTCTCAAAACCCTTCAAGTACCACAGCATATAACGCTTTATGCGATGCTTCTCAAGCCGCCTATTGTTCTTCTCCAACTTCTAATGATATTGACGTTATCGTAAATAATGTTCCAAGTGCACCTAGTATTTCAATTACAGGAAACAGCACCATTTGTACTGGTGAAACTACAACCTTAGAAGCTACGGGTTGTGTAGGAACAGTGTCATGGTCAAATTCACAAACTGGACCAACAATAACCGTAAGCCCATCAGTATCACCTACAACCTATACCGCAACATGTACTGTAAACGGATGTACAAGCCCTAATTCCACTGGTCTAGATGTAACCGTAAATCCAATACCAGATGCACCAAGTGGAATATCTCCTGTCAATATTTGTTCGGGTGACAGCAGTCCTCTAAACGGAACTTGCTCTGGAACAAGTACATTAACATGGTATGAAGAAGCGGCCTTAACAAACCTAGTAACACTACCTGTTTCACCTTCAAGTATTACCACCTATTATGGTGTTTGTTCAGAAAACGGCTGCTCTAGTGCTCCATCATCTATAAAAGTAAACGTAACAGCTACTCCTTCAGCTCCTTCTGATATCTCAACAACTGGAACAAGTATTTGTGAAGGTGAAAGTGTAGTTATTGGTTCTACATGTAGTGGTTCAACAAATCTTAAATGGTTCACAGATGCCTTATTAACTAACGAGCTAGCATCTACTACTGTTTCACCAACCAGCACTACTACTTACTACGCCGCTTGCCAAAATGGAACTTGCCTTAGTGCCTCAAAAAGCATCACTATAACTGTATCTCCTGCACCTGCGGCTCCTACGGCACTAAGTACTTCTACCGCCATATGCAAGGATGATTCGAGAGACTTAATTGGAACTTGTGCTTCAGGAACTACCATTCAGTGGTACCTTTCTGTTATATCTCCAAGCACCTTATTAGGCACCACAAGTCCTTTTAATGTTAGCCCGACAGAAACAACCATCTATATAGCTACATGCAAAAACAATTCAACAAATTGTGAGAGTCCAAAAGGGCCCGATGTTGTTATCTCTGTAAAAGACAGGCCATCTAGTCCAACAAATATTTCAGCCACCTCTTCTTCTATTTGTAGTGGAGAATCAAGTGATCTAGCTGGTACATGCTCTACAGGAACGCTAACTTGGTATGAAGATGCAGGACTTACTACTATAACTACCTCAACAGTTAGCCCAACTTCTACTACGACGTACTATGCTTCGTGTGTACTTAGTTCTTGTCAATCAGTTTCCGAAAATATTACTGTTACCGTTTTGCCAACACCAGCGGCACCGGGGGCTCTTTCAGCTAGTAATACCAACATATGTGAAGGTGAGAGTAGCGACTTAAGTGCCACATGTGCTACAGGAACGTTAACTTGGTATTCAGACGCTTTGCTCAATACTATTGTGGGCAGTACTGTGAGCCCTAGTACCACCACCACGTATTACGCGAGCTGTGTTAGCGGCTCTTGTAAAAGTGCATCAGGTTCTATAGAAATAACGGTAACAGCTATTCCTCCAAGCCCTACAGGAGTGGCTGCAGCTCCCGCCATTCTTTGTGAGGGTGGTTCTACCACACTTTCAGCCAACTGTTCTAGTGGAACTTTAACTTGGTATACCGAAGAAAATCTAAGTACTCTTTTAGGAAGCACCACCGTAAGCCCTACCAGCACCACCACCTATTATGCCTCTTGTGTAAATGGCATTTGTAAAAGTCCATATGTGAGCCAAACGGTTGAGGTAAACGAGTTGCCTGCTGCTCCTACCATAGAACCAAGTAGTCGTAATTTATGTCAAGGAGCTAGTTTAGTTTTAACAGCAAGTGGCTGTGTTGGAAACATAACCTGGTCTAACGGAAAAACAACCGTAAGCATTACCGAAACACCAGCAGACACCACGAGTTATAGTGCTACATGTACAAATCCAAACACTGGCTGCATAAGCCCAATCAGTGCTGTAAGCACAATAAATGTAGTCCTCCCCCCGTCGGACCCAAGTATTTCTGCCAATAAAACTCAGCTATGTCTTGGAGAGTCTGTTACGCTAAGCTCATTCAATTGTGTAGGTGACAACCCTGTCGTCAATTGGTTTGAATCTAGCAATAACATTGGTTCTGGTACTTCTATAAACCATACCCCAACAGTCTCGGGAACAGCATCATATACTGCAAACTGCGTCACCACTACTAGCAATGATGCGGCGGTACAATGTGAATCAGGAGCCGCAGAGCCCATTGATGTTGCAGTGAATGCATTACCAAATGTTCCTTCAATAAGTACGACTGACAACGCTATTTGCGAAGGAGAAAGCACGACCTTAGAAGCTACTAATTGTGGAAGCGGCTCTGTCAAATGGTCAGATGGTCAAACGGGAACTAGCATTACAGTATCACCAACCTCGAATACAAACTACCAAGCAGTTTGTGTACTGAATGGTTGCGAAAGTGACAGTTCTACTGTTTTGGCCGTTCAAGTAACGGCAATTCCAGATGCACCTACAGCTTTAGCAGGTCCTGCGATATGCAGTGGAGCAAGTAGTACTTTAAGTGGTACATGTACCAATGGGAGTAGCATAAGTTGGTTTTCAGATATAGCTTTAACAACAGCTGCAACAAGCCCTGTTAGCCCGACGGAAACTTCTACGTATTACGCTATTTGTGTTTTAAATACATGTCAAAGTTCTTCTGCATCACATACTGTAGAAGTAACTGAAACTCCATCGGCACCTAACTCTACAGCAGCCAGCCCTGCCACTGTTTGTTCGGGAGACAGAAGTGAACTAAGTGGTACATGTACTTTAGGAAACTTAGTTTGGTATGAAGATGCTGGTTTAAATACGCCATTGGCAAGTACAATTGTTAATCCTACCAGCACCACAACTTATTATGCAGCTTGCGAAAATGGTACCTGCAAAAGCTCTTCAGCTTCTCAAGTCATAACTGTTAACCCTCTACCAGCAGCTCCTACTTTATCGGCAGACGTAACCACAATTTGCGAAGCTTCCTCCTCTAATCTAACAGCAGCTGGCTGTACTGGTAGCGTTACTTGGTCTACTGGAGAAACAGGGAATAATATAACCGTAACGCCAAACAGAACGGCAACTTATACAGCCACATGTACTGATGGCAATAGTTGCACCAGTCCGAATAGCTTAGATTTAACAATCACAGTTATACTTCCACCTTCTGAACCAACTATCACTAATTCAAGTGCGTCTATTTGCCCTGGTGGAAGTAGCACCTTAACGGCGGTAGGCTGCGATAATGGTGTTTCTTGGTATGAGAGCGAAAGTAGCAGCAGTTTTGCAAGCACTACATCGGTTGTTCTTTCGCCCGCGATAACTACGGGATATTATGCAGTGTGTGAATCTCCGGGAGCTACCTGCCCATCCATCGAATCTGATGAAGAACCAATCATAGTAAAAGCAGTGCCTACCATCACTGATATTTTAGCACCAAGCTGTAACGACGGGAGTGTTTCTATGATGGCCATTCAAACTTCTAGAGGCTCTAGTAGTACAGTTTCAGTAAGTAATGGTTTAACTGCAAGCTTTGATAATGACGGTAGAGAAAATGATTCAAGAACGGTTTGGGTAATTGAGAACATTCCAAACTCAACCAACTTCACTGTTACTGTTAACGAAAATGGCTGTGAAACATCTAAAGCTTATAGCTCTTCTGACTGTTCCGTAGCTGCTGCGAGTGGTTTCCCTCTAGAATTAGTTTCTTTTTCTGGACAGATAATTAATAAAACTGCCGAATTAGCATGGACTGTTTCTGATGAAATAGGTGTTAGCCACTTCGAGATAGAAAGAGGTTTTGATGCCATATCATTTGAAAGAATTGGAAAAGTAGCCGCTGAAAATTTATTAGAAAAACACAGCTATACTTTTATTGACAAGTCTCCTAAAACAAAAATAAATTACTACCGACTCAAAAGTATTGACCTTGATGGAGCTACTAGCTATTCTAAAATTATAGCCCTTGACTTTAGAGAAACCGATGCTTTAAAATGGTCCTTATACCCCAACCCTGTGGAAGCTGGTTTAAAAGAGATTAATGTTAAAACAAAAGGGAACACCGAAGACTTATCTTTCAGATTACTCAACATAAATGGCAAAGGGATAAAAATAAATACCACCAAAAATAGTTCAACAGAATACACGGTAGAGTTCGGGAACATTCCTACTGGTACTTACTTCTTACAAGCAGAAAACTCAAAAGACATTTCGACTAAGAAGTTTATCAAGTTGCATTAAAATATTTTATTACAAACTAGAACCAAATCCTGACCTTTCGGTCAGGATTTTTTTGTTTTAAACAAAGTAATTCTATGAAAACACGGCTTCATGATTTACGTTTTTAAAATATAATGGTCATTTTAGCATATAGAAGAAAACCTATTAAGAATGTATATACAAGGAAAGGCCAAAGAGGCAATGACTTTTGACGCTATAGTAGTTGGTTCAGGAGTTTCTGGTGGTTGGGCTGCCAAAGAGTTGACCGAAAAAGGTCTGAAAGTGTTAATGATTGAACGAGGCAGGCACATTGAACACATTACTGGTTATGAAAATGCCATGAAAAACCCTTGGGACTTTGAATACAGAGGCCAACTTTCCAACAAAGAAAGAAAAGAATATTACTCAGGAGCTAGAGCTGGCTTTGCAAATGCTCAAGATATACTCCCACATTTTGTAAAAGATGTAGATTATCCTTTTCAGGAACAAAAAAGGTTTGACTGGGTTCGTGGATATCAAACAGGTGGTCGCTCCCTAACTTGGGGTAAGCAAAGTTACCGATGGAACAAAAGAGATTTTGAGGCCAACCTAGAAGATGGTCATGGCGTAGACTGGCCTATTAGGTATGAAGACCTGGCTCCATGGTATGATCATGTAGAGCGTTTTGCTGGAATTAGTGGCAGCAAAGAAGGGCTAGACGTTTTGCCAGATGGTGTTTTCCAAACACCAATGGAACTTAACTGTGTAGAAAAAGAAGTAAAAAAAGGGATAGAATCTAGTTTTGAGAACAGGCACCTTATTATAGGGCGTGCTGCACATTTGACCAACCCTACTGAAGAACAATTAGCCTTAGGAAGAGCAACTTGTCAAAACAGAAACCTATGCAAAAGAGGTTGCCCATATGGTGCATATTTCAGTACACAGTCTGCTACATTGCCAGCTGCTAAAAGAACAGAAAACCTAACGGTGGTGAATGATAAAATAGTTTACCAAACTATTTTCGATAAAGAAACTGATAAAGTAATAGGTGTCAAAGCCATTGATGAGAAGACTAATGAGGAAGTAGAATACTTTGCTAAAATAATCTTCATAAATGCCTCTGCCATGAATTCTGCATGGATAATGATGCAGTCTACCTCCTCAAAACATCCAAATGGATTAGGAAATGAGTCTGACCAACTGGGAAGAAACATCATGGACCATCACCTAAATGCTGGAGCAAGAGGGCACTACCCAGGACATGAAGACAAATATTATTATGGCCGAAGACCAAACGGGGTTTATATTCCTCGATTTGCCAATTGGGGAGATGACAAAAGAGAATTCTTAAGAGGTTTTGGTTATCAAGGAGGTGCCAGCAGAGCTAAAGGAGACCCAAGAATAAATGATGCTACTTTTGGAGCAGCGTTTAAAGATAAAATGAGTTTACCAGGCCCATGGTCTTTTAGCTTAAGAGGCTTTGGCGAAACCTTACCAGACCCAAATAATAGAATTAGATTATCTGACAAAAAAGATAAAAATGGATTGCGACAAATTGAGTTTGACGCTGGTTGGGGTAAAAACGAGCTCAAAATGAGAGAAACAATCATGCAAGAAGCTGTAGATATGCTAGAAGCCGCAGGTTTAGTAGATGTGGTAGGATATAATGAGGCTGAAAAAAGTATGGGCGTTGGAATTCATGAAATGGGAACGGCAAGAATGGGTAGAGACCCTAAGACTTCCGTACTAAACAAATGGAATCAAGTATGGGGTGCTGAAAATGTCTTTGTAACTGATGGAGCTGCCATGACCTCTTCTTCATGCGTAAACCCTTCGCTTACCTACATGGCATTGACGGCTAGGGCCGCCAACTATGCTGTGGAACAACTTAAACTTGGCAACCTATAAGATTGAATACTTTGAAAATAAAGGTTAATTTTCTTCGCACTATCCAATAATTCTTTTCAAAAGTCCGTATTTAATAAACAACATATTCAACCCATAAAATGTACATACAAGGAAAAGCCAAAGAGGCAATGACTTTTGACGCCATAGTGGTAGGCTCTGGAATATCTGGAGGCTGGGCGGCCAAAGAATTAACCGAAAAAGGCCTAAAAGTGCTCATGATAGAGCGAGGAAGAGACATTCAACATATTACTGGATATGAAAATGCGATGAAGAATCCTTGGGATTTTCCCCATAGAGGTCAATTAACAAATAAAGAAAAAGAAGAATATTACGCTGGAGCTAGAGCTGGTTTTGCCAATGCTCAAGACATTCTCCCCCATTTTGTTAAAGATGTAGATTACCCTTTTGCCGAAAAAAGAAGGTTTGACTGGGTTAGAGGATATCAAACAGGTGGTAGGTCTTTAACCTGGGGAAAACAGAGTTACAGATGGAATAAGAGGGATTTTGAGGCAAACTTAGAAGATGGGCACGGGATAGACTGGCCTATTAGGTATGAAGACCTGGCTCCATGGTATGATCATGTAGAGCGTTTTGCTGGAATTAGTGGCAGCAAAGAAGGGCTAGACGTTTTGCCAGATGGTGTTTTCCAAACACCAATGGAACTTAACTGTGTAGAAAAAGAAGTAAAAAAAGGGATAGAATCTAGTTTTGAGAACAGGCACCTTATTATAGGGCGTGCTGCACATTTGACCAACCCTACTGAAGAACAATTAGCCTTAGGAAGAGCAACTTGTCAAAACAGAAACCTATGCAAAAGAGGTTGCCCATATGGTGCATATTTCAGTACACAGTCTGCTACTTTACCTGCCGCTAGAAAAACAGAAAACCTAACGGTGGTCAATGATAAAATAGTTTACCAAACCATTTTCGATAAAGAAACAGATAAAGTAATTGGGGTTAAAGCCATTGATGAGAAGACTAATGAGGAAGTAGAATACTTTGCTAAAATTATCTTCATAAATGCCTCTGCCATGAATTCTGCATGGATAATGATGCAGTCCACCTCCTCAAAACATCCAAATGGATTAGGAAATGAGTCTGACCAACTGGGAAGAAACATCATGGACCATCACCTAAATGCTGGAGCAAGAGGGCACTACCCAGGACATGAAGACAAATATTATTATGGCCGAAGACCAAACGGGGTTTATATTCCTCGATTTGCAAACTGGGGAGATGATAAAAGAGAATTCTTAAGAGGTTTTGGTTATCAAGGAGGTGCCAGCAGAGCTAAAGGAGACCCAAGAATAAATGATGCTACTTTTGGAGCAGCGTTTAAAGATAAAATGAGTTTACCAGGCCCATGGTCTTTTAGCTTAAGAGGCTTTGGAGAAACCTTACCAGACCCAAATAACAGAATAAGACTATCTGACAAAAAAGATAAAAATGGATTGCAACAAATTGAGTTTGATGCTGGTTGGGGTAAAAACGAGCTCAAAATGAGAGAAACAATCATGCAAGAAGCTGTAGATATGCTAGAAGCCGCAGGTTTAGTAGATGTGGTAGGTTATAATGAGGCTGAAAAAAGTATGGGTGTTGGAATTCATGAAATGGGAACGGCAAGAATGGGTAGAGACCCTAAGACTTCCGTCCTAAACAAATGGAATCAAGTATGGGGAGCAGAAAATGTTTTTGTAACTGATGGAGCAGCCATGACATCTTCTTCTTGTGTTAACCCATCGCTTACCTACATGGCATTGACGGCTAGAGCCGCCAACTATGCTGTGGAACAACTTAAACTTGGCAACCTATAGTGAGTAGCAAAGGACAAATGAACATTTTCAGTGAAAGGGTAACCCTTAAACTGATAGATACCAGTGACCTAGAGGCTATTCATGCCCTGCATGCTAGACCAGAAGTCGACCAATTTAATACGCTCGGAATTCCGAAGGATATAAAAGAAACAGAAGGCACTATAAAGCCATGGATTTCTGAAAACAAGAAGGATAGTATAGAAAATCATACATTCTCTATTGAACTCACAAAAACCCATCAGTTTATAGGACTAATAGCTTTAATTTCTTCTGGAGCTAAAAAGCATAAAAAAGCTGAAGTTTGGTACAAACTCCATCCCGATTTTTGGGGACAAGGTTTTGCTAGTGAAGCCCTTGAAAGTGTTTTAAGTTTTGGCTTTAGCAAACTCAAACTTCATAGAATAGAAGCGGGAGTGGCTGTAGATAATTTAGCCTCTATTAGGGTTTTAGAAAAACTCAATATGCAGAAAGAAGGAAGGAAAAGGAAAGTACTTCCCTTAAAGTCTGGCTGGTCAGATAATTACATGTACGCCATACTTGCCGAAGACTTTAACGTATGAAAAAATCGACTTGGCTGCTACTTCTTGTTGCATCATTAGGGTATTTTGTTGACACTTTCGACTTAGTCCTTTTTGTGGTGATAGGAAAGAGCAGCCTAGCTGAAATGGGCTATTCTGGTGCTTCGTTAGACCACATGAGGTTATTACTATTTGACATTCAAATGGTGGGTTTACTCATAGGTGGTGTAGTTTTCGGAATTCTTGGCGATAAAAAAGGACGTCTCTCTGTGCTTTTTGCTTCCATCATTTTATACTCCGTTTGTAACATCATAAACGGATTCATCTCCGATATTTATTCTTACTCCGCTCTTCGGTTTTTAGCAGGTGTAGGTTTGGCAGGCGAATTAGGCGTGGGAGTAACTATTGTGGCGGAAACCATGCCTCAGAAAATCAGAGGATATGGTACCTCCATATTGGCTGCTACTGGAGTTTTAGGTGCAGTAGTGGCTGGTCTAATTGGTGATACCTTCTATTGGCGTTATGCTTTTTTCATTGGCGGAGCACTAGGTATACTTCTTTTACTATTACGAATAGGCACATATGAATCTGACATGTTTCTTCATGCCAGCAAAAGCAAAAAAGAAAGAGGAAATATTCTTAAACTCATAAGAAACCCCAAAAGCAGAAAAATATACATTCTAAGTTTACTCGTGGGCATTCCTGTGTTTTTTGTGGTAACTATTTTGATGCAAATGGCTCCTTCACTGGCTCAAGAATTGGGCATAAAGGGAACAATAACCACTGGGAAAGCTGTGGCGTTTATATACCTTGGACTTGCTTTTGGTGATGTACTTTGTGGTGTGGTAAGTCAAAAACTGCAAAGCAGAAAAAAAGCCATAGGTATCTTTCAAATAGCTAGTTTGATAATTTCATTGGTCTATTTAAACCTCCATGGCCAGTCGGCTACCATGTTTTATGCAGTATGTGTTTTGATGGGAATATCTACAGGTTACTGGATAGTAATGATAACCATGGGTGCAGAGCAGTTTGGCACCAACATACGCTCTACAGTGGCTACTACTATCCCAAATTTTGTGAGAGGTGCCGCCATCCCTATCAGTATGCTTTATGCATTTATAGGTTCTATGAATGAATTTAGCATAATTCAAGCAGCAATTATCACAGGGTTTCTTTGTTTCTCTTTAGCCATTTATGCCAATTTTGCTTTGCCCGAGACTTTTCATAAAGATTTAGATTATCTAGAAGATTGACGGGCATGAATATTGAGACAGAAGAAATATTCCAGCTTTCTTTGGCGTTAAATTGGAAACTATCTCAGTACTATGAAAAACAAAAGTCTATTATTTCTGTTTCTAAGTGTAACCATATTCTCCTGTAAAAAAGACGAAGATAATGTTCCCGCTCTAAGTACAGAAGACCAAATTCTTTTAGAAATTTCCGAACTCCCAGAAATAGAAGATGTAGACATAGAACAAATTCCCTTCTCTAAAATGGAAGTTTTACTTACTGTTGAAGATAAAGAACCTAGCACCTTTGAACTGTTCTTTGATTACTACACTGACGGTAAACTAAAAACGATATTTGATACCGAAGACACCCTTTATCAATTCAATTACGCCACCGACCGTTTGACCATTGAAACTGGTGATAATTCCACGTTCTTTTACCTAGAAGAAAATGGGCTTGCCGATAGTCTTCAAGGGCTGACCAATGAATTTAAGTATTACTTCAAAAATGACTATTTCTTAAGAACAACTGAGAATACAAGTTTAAAAAAGGACTACTCAAGTGAAGGAAACTTAATAAATTATAGAAACGACCAGCTCACCGCTGAATATTTTTATATGGATTCTCTAAACACCATTCGTCAAGAGGTCTTATCTCCTTTAACTTTCCACTGGTCATTTAGAGATAAGTACTTAGGGAATTTCAGTACGAACCTTCTTAAAACTGCCATTTTTCATGATGCCAGTATAGGCTATGATTACACCCTGCTTTTCAGCTATGAATTTGATGAAGAAAACCGTGTAAGCAAAGTAATTATCAACAGACAAGACAACGATATGTCATCTTTAATAGAATATGTACTCACGTACTAAAAATTAATAAAATCCTACTAAAACCGCTTGTACTATTAAAAGAAGAATTCCTTAAAGAATAAGTACAATAAGATGAACCTTTTCGGCTCAAAATAGCTTTAGAAAACATCTGAATTAATCAAATGAAAATTCTAGTTACAGGAGCGGCGGGTTTTATAGGACTTCATCTTATAAAAAAACTAATAAGCGAAGGACATGCAGTAGTGGGTTTTGACAATATCAATAACTACTATTCGCAGCAGCTAAAATACGACCGACTGGCTGACAATGGAATAGCGGCAAATGATCAAATGCCGGAAAAAACATTAATAGCTTCTACTGTTTTTGATAAGTATAGATTTATAAAAGCAGACCTACTAGACACAGAGGCTTTAGACGAGCTTTTTGCTTCAGAGAAATTTGACATCGTTATTAATCTAGCCGCCCAAACTGGCGTAAGAAACAGTATTGACAATCCTAAAACATACATTAAAAACAATGTTGATGGGTTTTTAAATATTCTAGAAACGGTCAAAAAATATCCTGTTCAGCATTTGATATATGCTTCTAGCTCTTCTGTTTATGGGAATAATGCCAAGATTCCGTTTTCTATAGAAGACAAAGTAGACCACCCCGTAAGTATTTATGCGGCTACCAAAAAAAGTAACGAACTTATGGCTCACACGTATAGCCATCTGTATCAAATACCAACCACTGGTTTAAGATTCTTTACGGTATATGGCCCATGGGGCAGACCAGACATGGCTCCTTCCCTATTTGCGGATGCCATGATGAACAAACGTGCGATTAAGGTTTTCAATAATGGAGACATGGAGCGTGATTTCACTTATGTAGATGATATTGTTGAAGGTATTTCTAGGCTTTGCCTCAATGCCCCAAAAGGGCCTGAAGCTCCATATGCATTGCATAACATTGGCAACAGCACGCCTATCAAATTAATGGACTTTATAGAAGAACTGGAAGCTAATCTAGAAATAGAAAGCATTAAAGAAATGATGCCCATGCAGCTCGGTGATGTAAAAAGAACCTACGCTGATATTGGAAGCCTTCAAAAAGCAATTGAATACACACCAAACACCCCTTTAAAAGACGGTGTCAAACGCTTTGCCAGTTGGTTTAAGACTTACAATTCTAAAGCTTAGTCATACTATTTAGTCTGCACCAAGTAAGCCGATTCTAGAATAGATGCCCTAGTTTCTGGATTTAAAAAATCAAGTCTTGGTTTTGATACCCTAAAGTGTTTAAAATGAAATTTCTTATTCCATTTTACCCCAGCACTTTCTACCGCTTCTAAATCTTCTTCATAAAAAAACAGCCATTGACCGGGTTTCACAGTAGCACTAACTCCTTCTAAAGGTATTCTCGGAGTGTTCCTTTCTGTATAGAAATCTAAAGACCAACTATATTTCCCGAAAAGTAGAAAAACGTCTTCTTTAGAAATACCCTCCTCTTTTATAACCTCCGCAGCTTGAATTCCTGCCTGGTAGGGCATAATGTTTGGATAATAATGCGTGCTTAAACAGAAATTTATAATAGCCACATAAGAGACTGAAACAAAGATTACCTTTCTCCAAAGCTCCATTTTCTCCTTAATAATAAAAACAAGTACTACTATGAAAAGCCCTAGAACTCCAAGTAAAATAGGCGACGGTACACCAAAAGCCCAAATGGTAAGATAAAGAACACCTCCCGCTATCAGCGTCAAAGAAATATACTGCACTATAAGGATAACCTTAAGCGTTTTCAGGCTATTTCTATCTTTCAAATTAATAAGAAAACCTGCCACCAAAACAGATAAAATAGGCAAGAGACTATTTAGATAATGCGGAAGCTTAAACTTAGAAGTACTAATAACAAACAGGACAATAATTACACCTACCGAAGTCAGTATTTCTAAGCCTTTTACAAACTTCAATTTGTTTTTGACCAGTAGCTTTATTCTATCAAAAAAGGCGAGGTAAACAATGAACGACCATGGAATAAATGCCCAAAGGAGGTTATGAAAAAAGAAAAGATAATCTGGGTTATTTTCTCCAAATCCTTTGGCGGTAAGCCTATTAAAGTTTTGGTCCCAAAGAATAAATTTTACTCCTGAAACATTGGTTTGACCTTCTATTACCAACTCAGGATGTAAATCATACTGCACATAGTAGGCATAAACTACTGGCAAAATACCCAAGCCAAAAACCATTAAACCTAAGAGCGATTTCCAGCTAAAAAAGGCTGACCACTTTCTGGCATACGCCATATAAGATAGTAATACTACGCCCGTAATAAAGACACTCAAATGCCCTTTGCATGAAAATGCAATAGCAGCCGCCAATGCTCCCACCACCAAATATTTAAGCTGAGAAGTATGAATATACCTGACCAACTGCCAAACACTCCAAATAGAAGCACCTGTCAATACAGCATCTGTACGGACGTCATGATTGGCCAAAATAATGGCATAACTCGAAAGAAATATCAATGGAGCTATTTGAGCGGCCTGTTCCCCGTAAAACTCTTTAGCTAATTTATAACACGAATACGCTCCAATACCCGTAAACAAAATAGCAGGTAAACGGTAGGCAATATGTGAAATACCGAAAATTTTGAATGAAATGGCTGAAAGCCAAAAGTGCATGTGCGGCTTATCTAAATATGGAATCCCGCCCTTAAAGAGGTGTAGAAAATCATTATCTAGGTATATTTGCATCGCCATAGTGGCATGCTGGGCAGAGTCATTTTCCATTAAAGGAATAAACAAGCCCACCAAGTATACCGCAGCCAGTAAAAAGTACAGAAGATTATAATTGTCTTTAGAAGTAATACTCTTCATGTTTTGTCAGATTAGTCTTAAAAGACCAAATATTAAGATGAATTTGAAAGTAAATTATTTCTCTATTCCGACTGCAAAATTAAATATTAAAAAGAGCATCTAGAGCTAGCCAAGAACATATTTTCATGAATAAATCTCCGAAACTATCCATTGTAATTCCTGTTTTTAACGAAGAAGGAAATAACGCTTTACTATGCGACGCCATAGCCAAAGAATTAAAGGCCTACGAATATGAAATCATTTTTGTGGACGACTTCTCTACCGACGGCACCAGAGAAGAAATAAAAGGCTTTAATAACCCAAATGTGGTGCTGATAGAGCTTAAAAGAAACTACGGACAAAGCTCTGCCCTAGCCGCGGGAATAGAATATGCCACCGGCGATTATGTAATCACGATGGATGGTGACATGCAAAACGACCCCTCTGACATTACCATGATGCTTAATAAAGCTATCAATGAAGAATGGGACATGGTGACAGGACAAAGGCAAAAAAGACAGGACAATTTCCTAAGAACGCTGCCTAGCAAGATTGCCAATTACATTATTAGAAAAGCTACCAAATTTCATATAACGGATGCGGGCTGTGCCCTAAAAGTGATGACTGCCGAAACCGCCAAGAGTGTTCCGCTTTATGGGGAGCTTCATAGGTTTATAGCTCTTAATGCTCATATAGAAGGTGCCAGAATTACAGAAGTACCTGTAAAACATCACGCTCGCCAGTTTGGCGTTTCTAAATACGGATTAGGCAGAACATTCAAAGTTATCAATGACGTACTTCTGATTCTTTTCCAACAGAAATACATGCAGAAGCCGCTGCACTTTTTCGGTAATCTTGGGATGACATTCTTTGGTATTGGTGCATTGATAAACCTTTATCTTCTCGCTGTTAAACTAACAGGTGAAGACATTGGCGGACGTCCATTACTTATTCTTGGGGTGCTTTTAGTCTTGGTAGGTATTCAGTTTTTCACCATTGGTATAGTGTCTGATTTACTAATGAAAACTTACTACGAGTCGCAGGACAAGAAACCTTATAACATTAGAAAAATCTCCACTTTTGAATAAGAAATCGCTTATAACGGCTCTTAAAATTCTATTTACTGTGGTGCTGCTTTATGTGGTATTCACCAAAATAGAAATTGAAAAGATAAAATCTGTTTTGGCAGATGCCCAAATACTTCCGCTGCTTTTAGCGGGAGTATTATTATTTCTTTCACAATGGATTTCTGCCGAAAGGCTGCGGTATTTGCTTTCAAAAAGTGCTTTCCCTATTTCTAAAGCCAGTAATTATGCTCTGTATTTGCTGGGCATGTTTTACAATTTCTTTATTCCTGGTGGTATAGGTGGCGATGCCTACAAGGTGTACGCCATGCATAAGAAGTTTGATTGGTCTGCAAAAAAACTAACTGCCGTACTGTTTATTGACCGTCTTACGGGCTTAGCCGCCATTGGCGTTTTGACTTGTCTTTTGGCCATTGGTTTACCATTGTTTCAAACGCTCTCTTTTACTTTGCTTCTGATAGCAGCCGTTCCTGTGGGCTTGGTACTCTTCTATCTTATTGTCAAACAGTTTTTCCCTTCTTTTAAAACGATACTTATACGTCCCCTACTTCTTTCTTTCTTAATTCAGGGCTTGCAGGTTTTAAGTTTGATAGCCTTGCTCTATAGTATTTCCGAACCTACCGACAGCATTGTTTACGCTGTGGTGTTCTTAGTCTCTTCGGCACTGTCTATCTTTTCTTTTTCTGGCATTGGTATTAGAGAACTTATCTTTTATCAGGCTGCCGTCTTTTTTGCTTTTGACAGTACGCTAGCCGTCACAGTCGGTTTTCTTTTCTCCTTTATTACGGCTGTCATTTCACTTTTTGGCATTATTTACCATATCAAAAAGCCAGACTTAAAACTGGAAGGTTAATTCCATTTTTTTGTACATTGTTGCATTGAAATAAAATGCAAGCCAAATGAAATTCCTTTCCCTATTCTTTATAGCCTCCACTTTACTGTGTCAAGCACAGGTTTTACCTGTTACTCCACTTTTTAACGGAAGCGATTTAGATGGCTGGTACATGATATCGCAAGACGATTCGCCCGCCGAAAACTACTTTGGCGTAAAGGATAATGCCATACATGCCTATCCTAATCAAAAGGCAGACAGCAAACAGCCATTTGCCGCTATTATCACAGAAAAAGAGTACGAAAACTATATTTTAAAACTGGAATATAAATGGGGGGACAAGAAATTTGCTCCCAGAGAAAACGACGTTAGAGACGCTGGCGTATTGTTTCATATTTTTGGAGAGCGAGTTATCTGGCCATCGGGCATAGAATGTCAAATACAAGAAGGCGACAGCGGCGATTTATGGATAGTACAAGCAAGAGCCAGCTCTAAAGTAGATGGCAACGGAAACAACTACAGCCCAGAAGGCACCTTAATAACCAAAGGCGAAAAAGACACCTACAACCGCATATCTAGAATGAACTCTTGGGAACACGCTGGCTGGAACAATGTCATGGTGACTGTGGACGGCAATAATGCTAAATTTTTCATCAATGGAAAACTAGTAAACGAGGCCATTAACATGCAGCGATATGACAAAGGCACCAAAGCATGGGTGCCATTAACCAAAGGTCAAATTTTACTTCAAGCAGAAGGCTCTGAACTGTTTTACAGAAACATCACGATACAAGACCTAAAGAAATAAACCCACAAAAAAGAAGCCTTGCGGCTTCTTCCTGCAGATTTAATAAAAGGGGAAATGACTACAAAAGCACGTAAGCCTCCCAGAAAGCTTACTGCTCTCATGCCTCTTATAACAAAAACGTTCCTTATCAATTATTAAAGACTATGGGGCGATTTGGGGAATTTTGGGTTATTGTTTGGGGTGGGATTTGAGAAAGCTACAATTATTAGCAATAATGACGTAAACTAAATCCGACTTATATATGTACTTGTTTTTTCATATGTTTGAACTGTTTCTGCATGCCCTTATACATCTTTTACGTAGTCTACTTTAAATTCTAATTACCATACAATGACTAAAAACAATTGGACAAAAGAAGAAACAATAGTAGCATTTAATGTGTACTGTAAAATACCTTTTAAGAAAAGTAGCAAGACAAATCCTACGGTGATTAAGTATGCCAAGATAATAGGTCGTTCTCCTTCCGCTTTAAATATGAAAATCGGAAACTTCGGCAGGTTAGATCCGGAACTAAAAAAACAAGGTATTACAGGCTTAGTTAATGGAAGCAAACTTGAAGAAGAGGTTTGGAATGAGTTTAATAACAATTGGGAAGAATTAGCATATAGAAGTGAATTCTTAATAGCACAATTTCAAAACAAAGATATCGAGGAGTTAGAAATCACAGATTTCCCAAATGGAAAGGAGTCTATAAGAACAATTAAAGCAAGGCTTAATCAAAATTTCTTTCGAAGTACGATTTTGTCATCTTATAATATTACATGCTGTATAACTGGACTTACTATTCCTGATTTCTTAGTTGCAAGTCATATAATACCTTGGTCGATTGATAAAGAGAATAGGATAAACCCACGTAACGGTATTTGTTTAAATTCCATACATGATAAAGCATTTGATAAAGGTTTTCTTACGGTTACCCCTGATTACAAAGTAAAGCTTTCAAAATATTTCACTGAATACTCTAACGAGCCTTCTGTTAAAGATTTGTTTATGAAATATGCTAACAGAGAAATTTTAAAACCTGAAAGGTTTTTACCCAAAAAGGAATTTTTAGATTATCATTATAACAATATCTTCATTCAATGAGCTCTTCAAAAGTTTTACTTCCTGCAAATAAAAACAGCACCATTATTTTCAGAATAAAAGATAATAACGGTTCACTATTAGCTAAAGAAGACATTTTAAAAGTCAATGGTATAATCAAAGAAAATAAAAAAGGAATAAGAAAAATCATTGACTTAGGCTACCATATTGAATACCTAAAATACGAAGACTCCAGCTTTTGCCTAAACCTCAAAATGATTGACAGCGACCTCCCAAAAATCATTTCTTTTATAGTGCTTGATACATTCACTAAAAACCTAACTGATATTCCGAGTATAATCGAAAATCTTAATGCTAGAAACCCTATAGGATATGATTTAAGTCTAGGACACAAGTTTTATAATCATAAACTAACTAACTTTCTAATGGAATTAGCACTTGGAATAACTTCAAAAAATATATGGTCTGGCAACTATCAGGCTATAGGATACGCAATAACTTCAAAGGCAAACAACCATATTTTATATAAAAATGAAACCTGCTTTCATAAATTCATAGATTACCTTAAGGAATCATACAGATTTGTAAGCCCCAGTGTTAATAAAATGGGTTATGGAGAGGTGTATCTCAAAGACGAAAAATCTCTAATTAACCTAAACTTTCAAATTCGTGCTTAATTATAAGAGCTAACCCCTACCCCAAAACAAACGGCATATCCCTCATTCTCTTACCCGTTAATCTGAAAGTGGCATTTGCTATGGCGGCGGCTATTGGGCCTAGTGGTGGTTCGCCTACTGCTCCTGGAGCATTGGTATTTTCTAGTATCACCACATCTATTTCTTTGGGAGCGTGACGCATCATGGCCATTTGGTATGGTCCGTAAATGGTAGGGCTTAGTTGCCCATCGGTCACTTCCATTTTTTCAAACATAGACGCACTCATTCCCATGATAATGGCACCTTCGCACTGAGCTCTTATTTGGTCTGGATTTACGGCCAATCCTACATCTATCACGCAGGTTACCTTATGCACTTTTATTTCGCCATCTAAGATAGAAACCTCCGCTATCTGAGCCACTGGTGTGTTGGCATCTGTACAGCAGGCAAAACCCACTGCCCTGCCCTCAGGCAAAGTAATATTATTCCAGTTCACCCTATCTCTTGCGGCTTCTATCACTGCTTTAAGGCGTTTCCCGGCGGTGTTATCTCCTATTTGGTCTAGCCTAAACTGTATAGGGTCTTTGTCTGCTTTTACGGCCAGTTCGTCCATAAAGCTTTCTATAGAAAAAGTATTGGCCAAGAGCCCCAAACTCCTCCACCAACTGGTGGCAAAAGGCAATTTCACTCGCCAAGAAATAGCACGATAATTTGGAATACCGCTGTACTGAATCATTCCACCACGCCATGCACCAAGGTCAGCACCCAAAGCAGCATTAGCAATATGTGGCACTATGGCAGAGCCAAAAGCCACATCACCACTAGAAACATTATGCTCCAAAGCCTCTATTTTACCATCCTGTGTAAGTTTAGCTTTTAAAACATGATGCGTTGGCGGTCTGAACGTATCGTTTTGAAACTCTTCTTTTCTATTAAAAAAGCATTTGACAGGTTTGCCAACGGCCTTAGAAAGCACCGCCGCCTGAATGGCATTTGGCGTATGCAGCCTTCTACCAAAACCTCCACCCAAATAGGTTGGTTTTATTTCCACCTGCTCCTCTTTCAATCCCAGTCTTTTAGCCACCTCTTTTCTAGTAACTCCCACCACTTGGGTTGAAATCATCACGGTAGCTTTATCTTTTTCTACAAAAGCCACGGCACCGTTTGGCTCTATCTGAGCATGAGCACCCAGCGGACTAGTATATTCCGAGCTGATTAATCCATTTTCTGATGCTAAAATCTTCTCCGCCTTACCTTCTTTCTGAATTTCAAAAGGCTCCCCTTTTCCTACTTTCACCAGAGCCTCTATATCCTTGGTTTGCCAAACTTTGTCTGTTTCCCAATTCGCCTTTATGGCTTCTTTGGCATTTTCTGCAGCCATTCTTGAAGTAGCCACCACACCCACAAAATCTTCTTCTTTCACCACTTTGACCACACCTGGCATTTTCTCAGCTTCTGAAGTATCAGCATCTAGGTATTTTGCACCTATTGCCGACGGCCTCACCACGGCTCCAAAAAGCATATCAGGCATAGCGGCATCCATTCCAAAAATAGGTTTACCCAGCACCTTGTCTTTTAAATCGACACGGCTAACAGGCTTTCCTATGTATTTATAGGCTTTTAAGTCCTTTAAAGCAGGCGTATCTGACAATTCCCATTCGGTAATACCTGCTACGGCTTCGCCAAAAGTCATGGTTTTATTTCCTGAGCTTATCACGCCATCCGTCACTTTCAAAGAGGCTAAATCTACCCCCATTTTCTTGGCGGCTTCTGCTTTTATAATTTCTCTGGTAGTAGCGGCCAACTCTCTCAGCGGCATCCACAAACTAGATATAGACGTACTACCACCCGTGGCAAAAGCATCAAACTGCAAGCTGGAGGGAGCGTGTTCCACCCTAATTTGATTGATATTTATTTCTAATTCGTCGGCAGCCATTTGTGCCAATCCGGTGAAAGTACCCTGCCCCATTTCTACTTTTGGGCTATAGAGCGTCACCATATTATCGGCACTTATTTCAAACCAAACTTCGGGGTCTGAGGTGTTTCCTGAATACGGTGCTTCTGCCGTATTTGCCACCCCTGCCAAAGTTCTTCTGATGGGCTTTTTTAACAAATACGCAGCACCAACTAACAAACCAGTTCCGCCTAAAATAGACCTAATTATAAATTTCCTTCTAGATACTTTAGCCATGATTTACTTCTTTTGGGTCTCGTTATTTTGGATTTCAGCAGCTCTGTGAATGGCTTTACGCATTCTGTAGTAGGTGGCACAGCGACATACATTTATGATATTATTGTCAATATCTTCATCCGTTGGGCTAGGTACTTTATTGAGCAGGGCAGCTGTGGCCATCATAAAACCCGGCTGACAGTAGCCACACTGCGGCACTATTTCTTCTATCCAGGCTTGCTGCACGGGGTGCAAATTTTCTTCTGAGTCTGACAAACCTTCAATGGTGGTCACTTCTTTTCCCTCCACAAACTCTATCGGGTAAGAGCAGGAACGCACGGCTTCCCCGTCAATATGCAGAGTACATGCTCCACAAGCAGCTTTTCCGCAGCCATATTTAGTGCCTTTTAAATCTAAAATATCTCTAACTACCCAGAGCAGCGGCGTGTTGCCGTCTGTTTCTACAGTCTCCGGTTTTCCGTTTATTGTGAAGTTTATTTTCATATCAGCCTTTATTAAATAGGGTCTTTTATTCATTTGGGATTTTCGCTCCATTCTGTATCCAAGTTTTCACCGCAGCTATAAATTCCTCCTTGGAAACTGGCGGCTTTTCTCTAGCTGTGCGGTCGGCATGAATGCCTGGCTCAAAAGCCCACAGCACCAATTCATCTTCCGTCATGTGTTTCTCTATTTCTTTATGAGATTTGTTACCGTTTTTTGACCTGTCTAAAATAATCTCCGCTATTTCTACCCTAGACTTGCCCTCCCAAGCCATACTTTTAGGGGCTAAAGCCCAATGCGGTGCTCCCGGTACTCCTGAAGCGTCATTATTTTTTGACTGGTGACAGGTATTACATGTAGTAGCTTCAAAACCATGATTTTCTCTTCCTCTTTCAATGCCAAAATAATGAAGATGACTGTCTTCCCCTTGTCTTGGCCTATCTCCCGACGGGTGACAATTCATGCATCTTTTATGGGTCAAAACCTCCATCATGGTGTCAAAGGCAGGTTGAGCTTTCTGAGGCTCTATTTTCACCACAGCACTTTCTTCCTTTTCAGGTAAATTAAAAGAAAACACGGCCAAAGGCACTGCAAATAAGAATATGTATTTTTTGTAATTCATAGCAAAGTAATTCACAATAATAGTAAGTAATCACTCACAAACAAAATTCAGATGAAAATTTTCATAATTAAAGAAAAGCTTAAATCCTTAGCCTATTTCTTTCTCAAAAGATACGCATAAGTTACAAAAAAGTTTAAAACATTCTCAAAGACCTATTTGCCGTCAAATTTGGAATAAGTTATATTTGTAAGTAAATGCTCACAATTAAAATATTCCTGTGACCGACAAAAAAGCTAACATATTATCTGCCGCCCTTGAGCTCTTTGCCAATGAGGGTTTTAACGCTACATCTACCAGTTCTGTAGCTAAGAAAGCGGGCGTATCTGAGGCTTTAATTTTTCGTCATTTCCAGAATAAAAAAGGGCTTTTAGATGCTATTTTAGGGCAGGGCGAAAAGAAGTTCATGGAATTAATGGGACCTATTTTGTTTCAAAATGAACCCAAAAAAGTTATCAAAATGACTTTAGAGCTTCCTTTCTCTGTCAAAGAATCAGAGTACGATTTTTGGAAACTCCAGATAAAACTAAAATGGGATAGTGACTACTACCACCCACAAAAGATGGTTCCACTTACCAATAAGCTTACAGAGGCATTTGCTGCTTTAGGCTCTGAAATGCCAGAACTGGAAGCTCTTTCGCTAAACCAAATGGTTGAATCTATTTCTATTGGTTTGGTAAGAAATGAAATCAAAGACAAAAAGAAATATTTGGCATTTCTATTAGCCAAATATGGGGTTTAATGCGGTAGCAATCGAAAGTCTGAATTTTGATGTCAATTACCATGGCAACTTCTACTATTGAATAACATGTCGCTCCGATGGAGCTTGGAAAGAAACATTTAATCCTTTCTATTAAGATATCGCTCCTCTGGAGCTTAAACTAAAGAACTTTTGATAAAAGAGACATCAATAATTAATAAACCGCACATCTTGTTTGTCATAATTTTGGTTTAAAAGCTCGCCAAACAAATTAGACACCTATCATTACATTGGTTATTCACATGTCGCTCCGCTGGAGCTAAAATTAATCAGAGGTCGATAAAAGAGACATCAATAATTAATAAACCGCATATCTTGTTTGTCATGATTTTGGTTCAAGTCTCACCAAACAAAGCAAATTTTATATCTCCATTGTATTATTAACATGTCGCTCCTATGGAGCTTAAATTAACGAGAGTTCCATAAAAGAGACATCAACAATTAATAAACCGCACATCTTGTTTGTCATGATTTTGGTTCATGCCTCACCAAACAAAGCAAATTTTATATCTCCATTGTAATATTAACATGTCGCTCCTATGGAGCTTGAAGGAAAAAATCTAATCTCCCTATTAATATATCGCTCCGCTGGAGCTTAAAATGTATTTCTTACACGTCCTAACACTGAACCTAATACACTCTTTCCATTGTTAAAACATGGTAATTTCAACTATATCACAAAACTGTGATTTAGTATCCAAATCTAGATTTATCAGCAAAAATTGAAAAACATCACTTTAAAAGGCTTCTTCAAAAAAACGGGTATTAGCCTTGTGCTTTTATTTATGCTACTGGCTTTATGGCTGGTCTATTTCGTTGTCAAAAACGAAGCTCCTATTCTCAATGGCGATGTTATTTATAGCCAACTTTATAAAGAAAACCTCGACTTAGACATTTATACGCCTACTAAAAGGGTTTACGAGAAATCTCCGGTGGTCCTTTATATTCACGGCGGAGCGTGGATAGGTGGCGTAAAGGAATCTATAAATAACAATAGATTTAATGCCGCCATTAACCAGCTGCGTGAAAAAGGGTATACCGTCATAAGTCCTAATTACAGCGTAGCTATAGATGGAAAAGGAGCATTTCCAGATTGTATTATTGACATAAATCAGGCCATTAAATGGACGGCCGAAAATGCAGATTCTTTAAAACTAGATTTAGACAATTTCGGAATTTTCGGAGAATCTGCAGGAGCTCATATAGCCATGATGAATGCTTTTCCTACCAAATTAAGTTTTGATAGCACTTTCTACAGCGTGAAATTTAATTATGTGGTGGATGTTTACGGACCAAACGACCTTAAAGGAATTTACAGAAGCAAATTGGCTGATAGTTTAGGAAATATAGTAGCAACTTTGCCTGAATATTTCCGAGATGATTTTGATATCGCAAAGCGTATTTTTGGCTTTGACCCAAAGGCGGATAGCATAAAAGCGGATAGTATTATGCAGTTGTATTCTCCATACCGCTATTTGACAAAACACTCTCCTCCTATTCTGATGATTCATGGAGACGCCGACCAGGTGGTGCCTATTATTCAATCTTTAAGTCTTAAAAAGCTTTTAGACTCGCTGAAAGTGGAAAACGAAATTCATGTGCTAGAAAAAGTAAACCACGGTTTTATTGATGCCCAACAGGCCCAAATGGATTCAACCCAAATATGGATTGTGGATTTTATCACCTCTAAATACAAGTCGAAGGCTAAATAAATCTAATCAAAAGGTTAAGCTGGGGAATATGCTAACATTGTAGAAACGTTTGTCATGATTTTGGCATTAGGCCAAAATGACGCCAAACAAATAACTTTACAGGCGGATTATTATTAATATATCGCTCCTCTGGAGCTCATACATTTTGATTAAGAATTTAGTATGAGGCCGATTTAAAACAATTATTCCTCATCCTCTGAATTGACAATGATTTCTGAACTGACGACTACTACTAAAAATGATAGCCCGAATACGGTGTAATATAAAATTTCTGAAGGATGCATAATTTTAAGTTTTTACTCTAAGGGATAAAAAACTTATTCCAATTCAGAAAGTGTGGAATTATAGTAGAAAACGAGCAACAGGAAATCGCTAATTCAAACCAAATTCGATAGTAAATGTAGAACCCTTTCCTAGTTCAGAATCTACTTCTATTTCGGCCTCATGGGCTTTTAATATGCCCAAAGTAGATGCTAAACCCAAACCTACTCCGTTAGTTTTGGCAGTATAAAAAGGCTCAAAAAGCTTGGACTGTAATTTCTCATCCATCCCTATACCATTATCCGCAATCACCACAATCACCTTATCATTTTTTGCGAAGCTTTTGATACTCACTTTTGGATTTTCAATTCCATCTAAAGCCTCTATTCCGTTTAAAATAATATTGACCAATGCTGTGCAAATTTGCTCTGCGTTGAGCTTTAGTTTTGGGCTTTTATTAATGTCGGTTTCTATTTTTACACCCACCATATCTGCACGGTCTTTAATCTGAGATATAGCCTTTTTTATAACCTTAGCTAAATCTGTTGATTGTTTGGTGACCTCTTTTTCAGAAGCAGCATGCAGAACTTCATTGATAAGTTTATCTATCCTCCTGGCGTTTCTTTGAATAATCTCTAAAACAGACTCGTCTTCTTCCGAAACTTTGTCTGAAAGACTTTCTAAAGAGAGGTTAATATTCATCAACGGATTACGCACTTCATGAGCCAGCACCTGCATCAGTCGGGCTGTAGACTCCAATTTCCTGGTTTGTCTTAAAGCCCTTTCGGCTTTTAACTTCTCTGTTTGGTCTGAGAATATCCCGTGTAAAAAGAAGCGTTCATCGGCATCGTACTCTACCACCACAGACACTAAACCAGACTTTACCTCGCCATTTTTAGCTTTTAAATGAATCAGGTAATCTTTTATGCTTCCATCTGTCATTTGGTCTTGCATCTCCACTATTTGGAGCGGATTCTCAAAATACTCATGACTCTGCATGGCATACACTTCCTCTGGCGTATAACCCATGTATGACTCCACCGCCTTACTCACATGAATGATATTGAAATCTTCATTGGCTATAAAAATTATCTCTTTCGAGCCCTCAAAAACTCGCCTATATTTCTTTTCACTTTCACGCAGAGCTTTAAGCGTATTAGCATGTTTTACCGCATACCTAATACTACGCCCTAAGGAATCTGCATCTAAAGAAGTCTTTTCTATATAATCATAGGCCCCTAGCTCAATGGCCTGCTGGTCTATTTTTTCATCGCCCTTCCCCGTTAGTAAAATGGCGGGCAAATCTTCGTTTTTAGTTTTTAAAAGTTTGAGTAATTCCAATCCTGATTTTCTACCAAGCAAATAGTCAAAAAGGTATATATCATGATTTCCTTCCGCAATGGTCTTTTCTGCCTTTTCATAAGAATTTACCCATTCTAAATCATAAGAAAGATGTACTATTTCTCTTAAGATTGACCGAGTAATGAGGTAATCATCCTCATCATCTTCTACTAATAAAATTTTCAATTTTGCACTCATTAAGCGGCTGGTAAAAGAATATGCACAGATGTTCCTGGAGAAAATGTCTTTTCCATCCAAATAGCTCCACCCATCTTTTCTAAAATGGCTTTGGCTATAGAGAGTCCCATTCCTGCACCATCATACTCCGACCTTCCATTTACCCTATAAAACGGCCTAAAAATGTCTGACATCTGGTCTTCAGGAATACCAATTCCATTGTCTGAAAAAATTAAATAAGCATAATTCCTTGAAGGGTTCAAGCCTTTTGAAGCTATTACCGTAGAAAAAATAGATTTGGTAGATAGCTTAATTTTAACTTTCCCAGTATTAAATTTCTCAGCATTGTCTATCACCTCTTGTAAAGCTATTTTTAGCTGTGGCCTATCGCCGTAAGCTATTTTTGGGCACTGATACTTAAACTCTGTTTTTTCATCAATGTTCAGTTCTTCTACTAATTCATGAAGCATTATTCGCTGCCTCTTAAAATCTGCTGTATTAATTCTAGACAACTTCAATAAATCATCAATCATGGCTTGCTGCCTATTAGCGGCATCCATCATTCTGGCAAAGAAATCTTCTTCTTCTTCACTTAATTTACCTTTCAGACTTTTACTTAGCCTTTGGCCAAAAGTTGTAATTTTTCGGGCAGGTTCCTTCAAATCATGTGAAGCCAAATAAATAAACTCGTCAAACTCATTTTGAAGAGCTAATACTTCTTTAGGAACTTCATTTTCTATAGTAGTAGTAGTAAAGTCACTCATTAAATTTTCAGTCTTTTCATTTTATTGTAAAGCGTTTTTCTGTCAATGTCTAAGAGTGCTGCTGCTTTACTTTTATTAAAATTAACTTTCTTTAGAGCTTCTAAAATCATCTGATATTCCGCCTCTGACGCTGCCATTTTTAGGTGACCCGAACCAGTATTAGCCGGTGCGTCCGTTTTATCAGTTTCATCTTTTTTCTCTGCAAAAAGCATTTTTTCATGATTGACAATTTCAAAAGGTAAGCTCGCAGCTTCTATAAGCTCTCCTTCGGTCAATAATGTTGCTCTTTTAATGACATTGTTAAGCTCTCGTAAATTACCGTACCATGGATAATCTAAAAGGTGCTTTTTTACCTCCTCAGAAAAACCCTTCACGTTTTTTTCTAGCTCGGCATTGGTCTCCTTTAAAAAGTGTTCCGCAAATTCAAAAACATCATTGCCACGCTCTCTTAAGGCAGGCACCTCCACATTAAACTCATTGAACCTGTGGTAAAGGTCTTCTCTAAACTTTCCTTTACTTATGGCCTCGCTAAGTTTTTCATTACTCGCCACCAATATTCTTACGTCTAAACTTATCTCTTTATTTCCTCCTATGCGTTTTACTTTTTGCTCCTGCACCACCCTTAATAATGATACCTGAACCTCGTAAGAAAGATTAGCCACTTCATCTAGAAATAGTGTACCGCCATTTGCCAATTCAAAATGACCAATTTTCTGCTGAATAGCTCCCGTAAAAGAACCTTTTTCATGCCCAAAAAGCTCACTACCAGCCAACTCGTTAGAAATAGCACCACAGTCCATCGCTACAAAAGGTCCGTCTTTCCGCTTACTCTTTTTATGAATAGTCTTAGCAATAGCCTCTTTTCCTGAGCCACTCTCTCCGTAAATAATTACGCTAAAATTAGTTGGGGCTACTAGGTTAACTTGTTTGACCAAGTTTTTGGCAATGGCACTTTTCCCGAAGATATAATTAGCCTCTTTGTTACTGCTCTTACTTTTCGATGCCTTTGGCGAAGCATCCGTAACAGCTTCCGTATTAAGTGCTTTTTTGATGTTTAGCAATATTTCATCAGGAAAAAGTGGTTTTGTGACGTAGTCAAAAGCCCCCATTTTCATGACGTTAATGGCCACCTTAATATCAGAATAACCAGTAATCACTATTACCGGCAAACTTGGCATCATTTCTTTGGCTTTTTTCAAAACCTCCGAACCATCAATATCTCCCAATTTGAAATCGGTCAATAATAAATCTGGCTTGAATTCTTTTAATTTTTTAAGCCCCAAAAGACCCGAAATGGCAGTTTCTACCTCATAGCCGTTTTTGGTAAGAAATCGGTTCATTAAAAGACAAATGTCTTGGTCGTCGTCTATGACTAATATTTTTGGCATATATTAAAGTGCTCTTCTAAGTTTTGAGGAAGGGATGTTCATATTTTCCCTGTATTTTGTAATGGTTCTCCTTGTCAATGAAAACCCGTCAGATGCTAATTTCCTGCAGATTTCGGCATCTGTCAAAGGCTTTTGCTTGTTCTCATCCGATACTAATTTACTCACAATTTCTTGAACTTCTTTATTACTTATTAATTGCCCATCATTTTTCTGGATGGCTTCTGTAAATAAGCTCTTCATAGGTACTAGCCCAAAATGAGTTTGCACATATTTTTGACTAGTTACTCTAGAAAGTGTCGAAATGGTTTTTCCGGTCAGCATAGCTACATCTTTCAGTACCATTGGTTTTAAATCTGATATACTCCCAGACTTAAAATAAGATTCCTGAAGCTTCACCACAGCCTCTATACATACATTCATGGTGTGCTCACGCTCCTCCACAGCCTGCATAAACCAAGCTGCAGATTCTCTTTTTTCCATTAAAAACTTATGCAGTTTTTTGTCAGATTTCTCTTTAAACTCTTTGCCGTAGTTTTCATTAAAAACCAGTTTCTTTCCACTTTTAGAAAGTGTTCCATATACTAATTCTCCGTCTCTAAAGTCTACTTTGTATTCCGGAATTATGGTCTCGTTTTTTTGAATAGTTGATAATTCAAAACCATGAAGCGGATATGGTTTCAAATCTGCAATGTCTTTCAAAATCAATTTCAAATCTTCGTTTGATATTTCTAAATGCTCGCATATTTCATCAAATTTCCTTTCAGATAATAGTTCAAAATAATGCCCTATAATATCTAACAAAACAATAGACTTATTATTCTTTTTAGCTTGAAAAAACAAAAAGTCTTGCAGGTCTCTGCAGCCTATTCCGAAAGGTTCTAAATGCTTTACTTTTGTCAGCACTTCCACTATTTCACTTTTATCTACAAAGGTGTTCATACCGAAAGAAAGTATATCTTCCAGCTCTCCCAAACTATAATTTAGGTAGCCTTTCTCGTCTACAGAATCTAAAATAAAATCTGCTATTCCACATTTTTTTTGAGATAAACCTAAGTATCTAAAATGCTCTTTTAGCTCTGCTATGATATCAAAACTAACTGCCTGATTATTCTCTAAAAAGTTGAGCGGTTTTTCATTAGAATTGTGCTGCGGCTTTCTTTGAAAATCGTAAGTTTCAGAATCATTTTCTTCTTCAAAATCTAATACAGGGTTTTCTTCTAATTCCTTTTTTATTTCTTGTTCTAACTCCGCCTCGTTAAACTGGAGAAAGTGAAGAAATTGAATTTGACGAGGACTTATTTTAAGACCTTGTTTTTGACTTAGTATTAGTTTTTGACTCGGCATAAGTGGCAGTGTTTTGTAATAACATTATTCAATTTGGAGTCCATTTCTTTAATTTTGAGCACAGCATAAAAAAAGTATTCCAATAACAAACAGAGCCACAGCACATTAAAACCTAAATTCGCTTTCAAAAAAAATACGAGCGTGAAAATACGCCGTATATTATACTAAGTTAACGGGGAAAGAATTCCCCAAAATGAGGTATTTCAAATACAAATTGAGATGAATAAAAAACTGGTCAATCTTATTTTCGGAATTTCACTCGGAATTCTTCTTCTACTCTGTATAATGACCTTCGACAGGTTAAGTAATTTCAATAAGTACACAAAGATTATTGACAACAGCCACAAAGTTTTGCTGGTTATATCAAATATGCGTTCTGGTTTCAATACATCTATAGCAGAGCAGCGGAGTTATCTTTTGACCAAAAATCCAGCTTATTATAATGAGTTTCAGTCAGAAAAAGACTCTTTACGCCACAGCATTCAACTCTTCAAAAAATTAACACGTGGAAATAAAGTACATCAACACTATATCAAAAAAATAGAAGAGGAGTCTGACAATAGGATTCAAAGCTTACTATTAGAAATAATTAATGACACCTCAAGTGCGAAATACAAATACAACCAATTAGAACTTATTTCGACCAACGACGAAATCAATAAAAACTTTTTTGACCTCTTAGAGACCGTTGACAATCATGAAAAACAACTATTGAGCCGTAGGCTAGTCATTAAAGAATTTGAAGAGGAATTTACTCCATTTTTGCTTTTCATATTGGCTTTAATAGCCATGGGAATTATCATTTACTCCTTTGTAATTATTGGAGCAGAGCTCAAAAAACGCGATGAAACGACCACACTTTTAGAACAGAGCATAGAAGAGCTCAATAAATCAAATACTGAACTGGAGCAATATGCCTACGTAGCATCGCACGACCTCCAGGAACCACTCCGAAAAATCAGGCTTTTTAGTAATAAACTGCTGGGCGATTATGGCGATAGCATGGAAAGCGACGGAAAAGATATGCTCCTGCGAATGAATAACTCCGCAGAAAAAATGACTATCTTGATTAAAGATTTACTTAGCCTATCAAGCTTGACCTCCGAAAATCCTGCTCCAGAAAAAGTAAACCTAAACGACATTGTAGATGAAGTTGCTCTAGAATTTGAAGATATCATCAAAGAAAACAAAATTGATTTTAGCCACTCAGACCTACCGAGCATTGATGGGTACGCTGGGCAACTGCATCAGCTTTTCCAAAATTTGATTGGCAATGCCATTAAGTTTAGAAGAGAAGATATTCCTTTAGAAATTTCTGTTAGAAATTATGTAGTCACTAAATGGGAAGGCGATATTTCTTATAACTACCATCATATAGCTGTGAGAGATAATGGTAAGGGTTTTGATAATGAATTTAAAAATAAGATGTTCACCATTTTTGGACGATTAGATAAAACCTCTGATATAGCTGGTACTGGAATAGGATTGTCAATTTGCTCCAGAATCATGCAAAACCACGAAGGAGAATTAGATGCTGAAGGTGCTGTGAATGCAGGAGCTACGTTCCATTTGTATTTCCCTCATGAATAAAACAATATGAAGAAATTACCGCTTATTTTAATAGCAGAAGACGACGAAGACGACCAAATGCTTATGAAGTCTGCTTTTAAAGACAATAAGATAGACTGTCGATTGGAGTTTGTGCCTGATGGTGAAAAGCTAATGGAATACCTGGAAGCTTGTGAAACCACACCTTCCCTTATTCTTTTAGACTTAAACATGCCAAAGGTAGATGGCAAAGCTGTGCTTAAAATCATTAAAAGCACCGAGATATATCGTCATATTCCTACCATGATAATTTCTACTTCTAGTGCAGCCGCAGAGGTTAAAAATGTATATGATTTAGGAGCCGCAGCCTACTTAGTTAAACCGGCTAGCTATGACGACCTTCTTAAACTGGTTAATCATCTTACTTCATTCTATTTTGACGCTGCTACTTTAAGTGAGGCATAAAAAAAAGTCTGCCAGAAACTGGCAGACTTTTAAAACATTGCATTTGAATTATTGATTAAAAACCTTGTCTTTATTATCTTAATCTGAAGTCTACTGTTCCTAGGTAATCACCTTTGGTGTATACTTTTCCTTTATAGAAACCTTGTTCAAATTTATCTTCCGTATTTACTGTGAAAGTAACTACCTGAGGATTTTTGCTATAATCTATTTCTTTCACAGCATGAACCTGAACTGGAATGGCACCTTCTGTAGTGTTAACACTTACTTCTTCTAACCAACCTTCGATTGGGTTAATTTTTTCGTCAAAAAGGCTCAAGTAAATTGTCTCATTTTTGCCCATTTCTTTCTGCAGATAATCTGGCATTAAGAAAGAGATGTTAATCTGGTCAGCTCTTTTAGCTCTAGATGTAAGCTTACCTTTAGAGGTCATTATTTCTACTTTAAAGTTATCAGCAGGTGCATCATAAATAAGTTTCTGATACCTTGTATCTAAATCCATGAAGTCTTTTTCTAATAAGGCATATTTCTCTTCCCACTCTGCCACTTGGCCTTTAAGGTCTACTACTTCAGCTTCTAAAACTGGAACTACTTCTAGGTCTTTCTCCAGCTTCATATTTGTTTCTTGCAAAGAAGAAATCTCGTTTTGAAGAACTCCGATTTCCTCATTCTTTGTAACTAAATCAGCTTCCAGTTCTTTTCTTCTATTGGCCGCTTTGAAAGAATAAGCTTTGCTTTTCTTACTTGCTTCCTTAATTTCTTCCAGTTCTGCTGCAGATGCCTCAGCTTCTGCTATTTTCATTCTTAATTTTTCTGAAAGGCTTTCCACCTCTCCTTCAAGCACCACCTTATTTGACGACAGCTCTTCCGCTTGATTATTCAAAGCGATTATCTCTTGCTCAGTTTCTTTTACATTTTGGTATTGATAAACACCTACAGCTGCTGCTGCTACAAAAGCGGCTCCTAATAGTACCGTTGCTATACCAGAACCTTTTACGTTAGAATTTTCCATATTATATGTTGTTTAATTTTTTATTGGTTTCTGCTAACTCTCTAAAATTTCTATTCCTGAGGCAAAACAGTAGTAATGAAGACTTTGTTTGGGTCAACTATTTCCCATTTGTGGCGGTTTGGGGCATTTCGCGGAAGCCACCAGCAACCATGTACTTTTTGGGGAAATTTGTAGAACCCTATTCCCCATTTTTTCCCAATTATTCCATTTAAGCTAGGGAACACATTTTATATATAAAGTGTACAACCAATCTATTTTAAGAAATGAAAACAATTTATACCTCCGCGATTTTTCTATCGTTTTTAGGGCTTGTTTCTTGTAGCAATTTCGATTTAATAAGCCCCCTAACTTCTAACAATAAAACTATTAGTTTTGAAGAGAAACTAACGGCAAATAACGTCCAAGGTTACGAGGTCAAAATGGACCAATCTTACGGCGAAAATAGGTTTCAAAAATACGATTTATACACTCCTAAAGTTGACACTACTCAAACCAATATGAAGTCCGTAACTATGGTTATGGTGCATGGCGGTGGATGGAGTATTCTAGACAAAAGTTTCCTAAATTCTGTAGTAGAAGAATACAAAAAAAGGAACCTAAACCTTACTATATTCAATATAAATCATCGTTTAGCAGGTATTGACGGGGTTCGATTTGCAGATATCATGGATGACTTTGACCTATTCTTTGAACATCACGACAGCTTAAAAACTGACCTTAATTTATCAGACGATGTTATACTTTGGGGCTATAGTTCAGGAGGGCATTTAGCACTGAGTTATGCCTACCAATTTTCAAAAGTAAAGATAGACGCAGTGGCTGCTTTAGTGGCTCCTACAGACCTAACAGACGACTACATTCATCAAGGAATTTTTGATGATAAAAACAGAAACTTAACAGAGCTATTAATAGGTAAGCCATACAGTGAAAATCCTGACGCTTATCACGAGGCTAGTCCTTACTATTTTGCCAATAAGAATAGTATAAGCACCATCCTTATTTATGGAGGGAACGATAATTTAGTAAAGAAAGAACAAGGCGAAAAACTCAACGCAGTTTTGCAAAGTAAAAATGTAAAAACTGAGTTTCTAGTAGTACCAGACGCGACGCATGATTTAGGAGATAAGATGAGCGGTATTACTGATAATGTTATAAGCTTTATTAAAAATGTAAAATAGTGGTTAGATATGCTAAATAACAATCCCCACTGCTTCTGGCGGTGGGGATTTTCTTTTGCCCTAATTCATAAGTAAACTAGCGAAAAGTAGCCTATTTCCCGCCAAAGGCATGCTCAAAGCAATTTTATCCGAAATTCATATAATAAATCCTTGATTTAATTTGACTTCGAAAACACTTATCCACATTTTCGAAACTTATCTACAATCCCATTTCACAAACATCATCTAGCCTTAAAAACGATTATATTTGTTTCCGCAAAAATCAAAAATATGGGTAAAATAATTTCTATTGTAAACCAAAAAGGTGGTGTTGGTAAAACTACTACTGCTATTAATTTATCTGCTTCTTTGGCTGTTTTGGATTACAAAATCCTGATAGTTGACACTGACCCTCAAGCAAATGCAGGTTCGGGCTTAGGTATTGACAGTAAGGAGCAAAAAGACAATATTTACTCGGCTTTAATAGGCGAGTCTGATATTAAAGACTGTATAGTCTCTACTCAGATTCCTAATTTAGACGTGATACCTTCCCATATAGATTTGGCAGGTTTTGAATTAGAGATAGTTAATCAGGTGGCTAGAGAATACATTTTGAAAGATTTGGTTCAGCCATTAAAAGATGATTATGACTTTATTTTTATAGACTGCTCTCCTTCTTTAGGTTTGATGGTAATTAACTCAATAGTAGCTTCTGACTCGGTTTTAATACCTGTTCAGTGTGAGTATTTTGCTCTTGAGGGTATTGCGAAGCTTAAAAACACCATTGATATTATTCAGAAACGCCTTAACCCAGAACTAGAATCTGAAGGTTACATACTAACCATGTATGACGGACGTACTAATTTATCTAAAATGGTGGTGGAAGACGTTAGAAAGTATTTTAACGAACTGTGTTTTGAAACCATAGTACCTAGAAACGTGAAATTAGCAGAAGCTCCTAGTTACGGACTGCCTGCTTTATTAATGTTCTCTGGAGAGAAAGCGGAAGAATTTGACATCAAATTCTTAGAAAACAAAGGGGCGATTAGCTATATTGACCTAGCTAAAGAACTCTTAAGAAGAAACAATTTGCCTGAGTTTAAAGCTGAATTAGAAAATGTCGAATGATATGGGAAAAGGCCTAAACTCCTTATTGAGTGATAGTAATTCGGTGGTGAGCCAGAAGCTAACTTCATTTAGAGGAGTGAAAGAGGTCTTAGTGAATAAGATTAAAGTAAACCCACACCAACCAAGAACAGATTTTGACGAAACTGCCCTTAACGAATTAGCGGATTCTATTAAGATTCATGGCATTATTCAGCCATTGACCGTAAGGGAATCTAAGGATGGTTCTTATGAATTAATCTCTGGAGAAAGAAGATTAAGAGCAATTAAGATAGTAGGTCTTCAAAAAGTGCCTGCCTACATTAGAAATGTAGACGACCAGCGTTCGCTGGAAATGGCTCTTATTGAGAATATTCAAAGACAAAACTTAAACGCTATTGAGGTGGCACTGTCATTTGAAAGAATGATAAAAGAGTGTAGTCTTAAACAAGAAGAGCTGGGTGGACGTGTAGGAAAAAATAGAACTACTGTAAATAATTACCTGCGTTTGTTACAATTACCTGCTGCTATTCAATCTGGAATAGTTTTAGGGCAATTAACAATGGGGCAAGCCAGGCCGCTTATAACTTTAGAAGACGAAGCTTTTCAATTAGAGTTATTCCAAAAAATAATTTCGCAAGGGCTTTCTGCCAGAAAAGTGGAAGAACTGGTAAAACAAGAAAACGCTTTTGGTGCTAGTTTATCTCCTTTAGAAGGTTTTAGAGAAGATATGAGAATTGAAGAAATATCGCTCAAAGGAAAAACTTTAGTGCCGCTTAAAATAAAAGTTAATGCGGTAGACAAAGGGGTAATTTCTCTGCCTTTTGACAACGAAGAACAATTAGCCGAAATAGTGGAAACACTTGGTCTGGCTTAAATAATATTTTCTATACTACTTAAAAAAAACATTTAATGGCTAAAGCCAGAAGACGTTTTCCTGATAAAAACACAGAGAAAAAGCAGCCGCTCTTTCAGCAGCTTTCTCATGTCAGAACCTTAGAGGCAAACGTTTTAGGTGGCGTTATTAAAGAAAAAGATGCACTGACTTCTGTCATTGACATTTTAAAACCAGATAGCTTTCAAGACGAAAGGCACGTAGCTATTTATCAAGCTATTTTGCAGCTATTTGGTAAAACGGAGCCCATTGACCTGCTTACCGTAACTAATCAGCTTAGGCTGAACGGTGAGCTAGAGTTTATTGGCGGAGCCTCTTATGCGGCCAATATCATGGCTAATTCTACCGTAGCTCACATTGAGCAAGACGCTAGGATTATTGTCCAATATGCTATTCGTAGAAAAATAGTGGACACGCTAGATAACGTAAAAACCAAAGCCTACGAAGACACCACCGATGTGTACGGCTTAATGGACAGCACCGAGCAAAGCCTTAGAGATATTCAGGAAGGAAACTTAAATAAAAATATTCCTGAATTGAGTGCGGTAGTTCAAAAGACCATTCAAGAAATAAAAAACAAGACCGATGAAAACTCTGACCACTCCAATGTGCCATCGGGTTTTCCTTCTTTAGATTTATTGACAGGTGGTTTTCACAATACGGAGCTTATAATCATTGCGGCTAGACCTGGTATGGGTAAAACTGCCTTTGTAATATCTGCTCTTAGAAATGCCGCTATCGACTTTCATTTACCTGCCGCACTTTTCTCTTTAGAGATGTCTGCCCAGCAGGTTATGCTTAGGCTAATATCAGCCGAAGCTGAGATTGATAGCCATAAACTAAGAAAAGGCGATTTAGATGAAAATGATTGGCATGCATTGCATGGCAGACTAAACAACCTTTCTACTGCTCCTATCTATATTGATGACACACCTGCCCTTTCTATTCTAGAGCTAAGAACTAAGGCTAGAAGGTTAAAAGCATTCCATAATATTAAGATTCTGATTGTAGATTATTTGCAGTTAATGACCGCAGGTAGTCAAAAGCAAGGTATGAATCGTGAGCAAGAAATTGCAGCAATTTCGCGAGGGCTAAAAACGCTTGCAAAGGAATTAAACATTCCAGTAATTGCTCTTTCTCAGCTAAGTAGGTCGGTAGAAACTAGAGGTGGAGACAAAAGACCTCAACTATCCGATTTGAGAGAATCAGGGTCTATTGAGCAAGATGCCGATGTGGTAATGTTTCTTTACAGACCGGAGTACTATGACATTGACACACTAGAAGATGGAACCAGTACCACGGGTATGGCCGAAATGATTATTGCCAAAAACCGAAGTGGTAGTATTGATGACGTCAAACTAAAATTCATTGGAAAGTATACCCGTTTTGCTGAATTTGACGGTTTCAGTGTATCTGCCGAAGAATACGAAGAAAGAGCCGGCTTTACCGTAGCAGGTAGCAAGGCAAATCAGATGTAAAATTCTCATATTCTACACAATCTAAAAACTCCAAAGCCATACTTTTTCAATATAAAGAGATAGAATATATATGTCTTCTCTCACCATACTTTGTTGTCTCAATTGGCACTTTCATAAAAGAAATTACACCATTCGCCTAGCTGCGTAAACAATCATTTAAAAAGCTATATCTGCAATATGTAGCTTTGCTAAGAATAGTTTTTTCTATTCTATAAACCTGCTTGCTAAAAGACGACAATTACGGCCTTCTTTAGCTTGACTAAATTTCTATACTAACACTTAAATTACAAATCTAACTATGAAAACCTCTTCAAAACTTCTCCTTATCCTTTTGGGGTGCCTTATTCAACTATCGTGCAAAAAAGAAGCAGATGAAATGCCCACTTCTATTGACCCTTCGGATGTAAACACCTTAAGTAGGTTTATTACACTAGAAGAGGGTGCTGAATTACAAAATGGTGAATTACCGGACCCAGGGAACTTGATAAGTATTTCGTCTATAAATAATTCAATCACCTCAAGTAATGGAGCAACTGCATCTATGGTAATTAGAATGGACAACAGTGCCTCAAATGATATCTCTGGCTATTTTATCAATATTGATGGTTCCGATATTTTCTACGAAGTTCCATTATCATCAATCCCTTCATCTGGTTTCCTTACCATACCCGTGGGGCTGCCCACAGTACTTCAAGAGGGTAACTTCTGTATCAATGTAATGACGTATAACTCTTCTGGAAGTACTAGCAACATTGTCCAGCAATGTGTGAATGTAGTTAGGCTTGGTTCTGGAACATTACAAATTAATCTCGCTTGGGATACAGACTATACCGACATTGACCTTCATGTGGTAGACCCATCTGGATTTGAAATTTATTATGGTGACTCATACTCTTACAACACTGATGGACAACTAGATAGAGATGATCTTTCTGGTTTTGGCCCTGAAAACATTTTCTGGAACGAAAATGCTCCAGACGGTGAATACAATGTGTATGTTAATTACTACGAGGGAAACACTCCAACTAAATGCTTCATAACAGTCAATGGACCAAACGATTCTAAGTCTTTCACGAAAGTACTTAACAGTGAATATGATGATATTGCTTTTGTCACACGAGTTGTTAAAAATGGAGATAGATTAACATTTCATAATAATGCCACAGCACGAATGGCATCTATTAAAGATAAAGAGAGGGAACTTCCACCAAAAAAATAAAATCACAAAACAACTGGCCATTAGTACTTATCCCCTTTTGGTCAGTATGTTTTTTTTAAGTAACTAGGCTCGTTTCCTTTTCCTTAAATTATATTTTTCCAGAAACTCTAAGATTAATCTTTCGTAGGCTTTTAGGCCAATGGAATCTGTTTTCCCTGTAGCTATTACTGGTATTTGACTGGCTGTGGAGTCAATAAAATCTGGGTCTCGAGGAATGAAGGTGTCAAAAACCTCATCTTTAAACTCGGTTCTCATGAGTGCCATAATTTTCCTTGAAAACTCCGCTTCATCATCAAACATGGTCATTAAAATACCTTCTACATATAGTTCAGGTCTTAATCTACTTTGAAGAATTTTAATGGTATCCAACAGCATTTGCATGCCTTCCAGCCCAAAAAATTCACACTGCAGCGGAATTATTATAGAGTCTGAAGCTACTAAACTGTTTATAGGGACAATGCCCAAAGAAGGAGGGCAGTCAATAAAGATGAAATCGTAAAGCGGCTTTATAACTTCTAATTTCTCCGAAAGAATAAACTCACGCTCGGTAGCGGTTATAAGTTCAATTTCGGCTCCTACTAAATGATGTGTAGATGGAATAATATCAAGATTTTTTCTTCCAGAAGGCACTATACAGTCTTGAATAGGGGCTAAACCTACCAAAGCAGCATAGATACTTTTATTGTCATATTCTAAATCAATACCAAGAGCAACCGTGCAGGAAGCTTGATAATCGGTATCAATGAGCAGCACCTTATAGCCACGCATGGCAAGGCCAACAGATAAATTGACACTGGTAGTGGTTTTACCCACTCCACCTTTTTGATTAGAAATTGCTATTACTTTTGGTATCATTCAGAAAGCTGACTTCAGTTCTTAAGAGCATTAAATTCTTGGTACTAATAACGGTATTAGTTCATTTGAATTACTCCTAATTCATTTTCATGGACAAGTCGTTAAACAAATGTAATGATTCCCAAATGGGAATAAGGTAAAGTAAGACATCTCTTTACTAACAATTTAAATATCTTTCACACATCTAAAACCTACGTGAAACAGACTAGTTTCAGGAGATGATGAAGAACGCCCCGAAACGCGATATCCATGACACCAACTAGGCTCACAAAGGAAAGAACCACCTCTTTCGGCTTTTTCTCCTTTAAAATCAGAAGGCACATCTTCCATTATTAAAGACCTATAATCAAAAACATAATTAGAGCACCACTCCCATACATTCCCAGATAAATCTGTCAAACCTATTGGGCTTTCGCCAAAGGCACCTACCGGAGATGTCTCTGTAAAAGAGTCGGAATTTTCATTGAAATTAGGGAAAGTACCCTGCCACACATTGGCTAAATATTTGTCATTTTCGGCTATTTCATTTCCCCAAGCATAAATATCTCTAGTGTTCTTGCCATTTCTTGCAGCATGCTCCCACTCTATTTCATGTGGCAATCTTTTTCCCGCCCATTTTGCATAGGCAGTAGCATCGTTCCAAGAAACCTGAGTCACAGGATGATTGTCTTCTGCTTTTGGAAAGTCTTTGCCTAGAGGATATTCCCAATTTGCTCCATCTTTTAAAATCCAGTTTTTATCAGTGCTTTCATGGATTATTCCAGCATTACCAAAATTATCTGCCTCGGTTTTATACTCTGTAGCTAAAACAAATTCTCTAAACTGTGCCACCGTCACGGGCGACTTATCCATAAAGAATGGTTTAAGCGTAGCCCAAAACATAGGACGCTCGTGAGCGAAGCCCTCCTCCGAACCTATTCTAACATTACCGCCTGAGATGGCTATCATATTTTCAGGTGCAGCTTCTTCAATATTCACAATCTCATTCTGCACAGGCTCTTTCAATCCCACATAAAGAACAGTGCTGGGCAACTCCGCCCTTGGATTAAAAGAAGGCTTTTCACTAGTTTCTTCTTTTGACTCGGAAGAGTTACATCCCAAAATCACTAAACCTAAAAACAATACACTTAATACATTTCTCATTGATACCAGTCTTGAATACTTTTTGTTAAAGAATCATATACCCTTAGAAGTTCTTCGTCTTCTTTTATAATATTTCTATGCTTTTCTATGGTACTAAACTCATCTCTTACCGCCGGACCAGTTTGCACTTTAGCCGGATGCTCAGCTTTCATAGCTTTCTTAAAAGTTTCATTAATTAGCGGCTTGAGCATTTCAAAGTCCAAAGCGGCACCATCCGCAATCTCTTTCCCTAGAGCCCACATATGGTTAGTAAAATTACAAGAAAAAACCGCTGCTACATGAAGAATAGCCCTTTGTTCGGAATCTATTACGACTACTTTATCAGAAATTGACATGGCCAACTTCCTTAAAACTTTCAGGCTTGATTCGTTTTCTGCTTCTATACAAAGTGGAACTTGTTTAAAATCAACCTTTATGCCTTTGCTAAAAGTCATAAGCGGGTAAAACACGCCTACATTTAAACTCAGATTTTGAAACTTAGCAAAGTTCAAAACATCCATGGATTTTCCTCCTGAAGTATGTACCAAAATACTATCATTCGGGAGTATTATTTGCTTCGCTACTATTTCAATGGCATCATCTGAGACTGCCAAAACGAATAATTTAGAAGGACTATCAGAAAAATCTAAGTCCGTTTTGATATGGACATCATACAAATAACCGGTTATAGATTCGGCACTTTTCTTTTTCCTAGCATACACCTCTGCCACCCGAACATCCAGTTCTTCAAAAACATTAACTAAATGCCAAGCTAAATTTCCAGCTCCAATAATGCTAACTGTCATTTGGTGTTATTTCTTTAATTATAATTCAAAGGTATTTTTTTCAAGTTAATATCTATAGATTGAACAAGTATTCAATCCTATTAACATTTATGAAAAACATTATTCTATTCCTTTTATTAGGAACAATTGCCCCGTGCTTTGGTCAAAAAAACGTCAATACTGAAGTTTTAAACGCTTCAAAGGAGTTTTTAGCTTCCCTTTCCGCCGATTTAAAATCTGAAGCTCAGTTTGATTTTGGAAGCCCAGAACGTAAAACTTGGTTTTACACACCAGTACCAAGAAAAGGTCTGGACTACAGAAAACTCTCTGAGCAACAAAAAATACTCGCCAAAAATATGCTGAAAGCGTCTTTAAGCGAAACCGGATATAAAACTGCCCTAGCCATCATGCAGCTAGAAGGCGTTTTAAAAGTTTTAGAAAAACTACCTAAAGAAAATGACCGACGCGACCCTGAAAAATACTTCTTCTCATTTTTTGGAACACCCGACCAAAATGAAACATGGGCATGGCGAATAGAAGGACATCATTTGTCATTAAACTATTCCTCTGAAAATGGTAAAATTGACTCCGCTACCCCTCTATTTTTTGGAACAAATCCTGCACGAGTACCTGCCAACATGCCACTGCCAGAAGGCACAGAGGTTTTGAAAGACGAAACAGCTATGGGTTTTGCATTTATAAATGCACTAAATAAAATCCAACATGATAAAGCCAAAATAAACGCAAAAGCTCCTTATGACGTGGTAAGCTCTAATAGTGCATTGGCTGAAATAAAACAAAATGAAGGTTTGGCATTTAACGAGATGACAAAAACGCAGCAAGTAGAATTGATGAAACTAATAAGTCATCATATCAAAAGGTCGCCAAAGGGTTTTGCGAAAGAATTGATGCTAAAAACAGAAAAAGCAGGCTTAGAAAACCTACACTTTGTATGGATGGGTGGAGAGAAATGGGGAGAAGGCCATTATTATAGAATTCATAATACAGTTTTACTTATAGAATATGACTGCACTCAAAACGGAAACAACCACGTACACTCCGTAGTGAGGGATTTAACCAATGACTGGGGAGAAGATGTGATTGCCAATCATATTAAAAACGACCATTAATCGAGAACCTTTGTTTCACAAATTTGTTTTAAGATTATATCTCTAGCGAGAAACAGTCCGTCCCTTTTTTAACCAAACAAACATTTTATCTATGTTCAAATTATCCGCTTTCTTTCTCATATTCTGGACATTTCTAGGCTTCAACAATGAGCCAGAAGTCAATACAGAAATAACGATGTGTCATAATGTTATGCCTGAAAGCATGGCTGACTTTGTTAATGACCCTGAATTTGTCAAAATGCATCCTACCCCTGTTCAAATTAACCTAGAAGCTTTAGGAGAAGAAATCAAAATTAGTTCTCCAGATGGCAAAGACGCAGGAGCCTATTTTATCAAAGCTACTTCAAAGTCTGACAAATGGCTTTTGGTATATCAAGAGTGGTGGGGATTAAATGACAACATTAAAAACGAAGCAAATAACTATTTCAAAAACTTTGGTGGACAAGTAAACATTTTAGCCCTCGATATGTATGATGGCAAAACTACCACGAGCCCAGATGAAGCTGGAAAACTAATGAGTGGTGCAGACCAAACTAGACTAGAAAACATCATGAAAGCTGGTATCAATTACGCTGGTAAAGATGCTAAAATAGCTAGCGTAGGCTGGTGTTTTGGTGGTGGTTTATCACTTAGGTCGGCTTCATTAGAAGGGCAGCAAGCCGTGGGAACTGTCATGTATTACGGAATGCCAGTAGATGATGTGGAGCAACTTAAAACTTTAAATTCTGATGTTCTCGGACTTTTTGCTACTGAAAAATGGATTAGCAAGGAAGTGATTGAAAACTTTGCGGCTAACATGAAAAAAGCTGACAAAAAATTGACTTACAAAATCTTTGATGCTGTGCATGGCTTTGCAAACCCAAGTAATCCTAAACACGACCCAGAAGCTACCAAAGTGGCTGAAAAAATGACATTAACCTATTTAAATGAAAGGTTCGGGTTTAGTTCTTACTAATTCTCATCAAGCCAATTTAGAATCACATCGGTAGCCCCGGTGTGATTTTTTACGTATTGGGCAGTGATGTTTTTCGTTTCGGCGTACTTAGCACTTTCTGAAAGCAAGGTTTCCATGGTTTCACTAAAACCTTCAAAACCGGTTACACAAAACGCCCCTTTCTCTTTTATCAAATCTGTAGCTTCTTGAAACTTTTTGTAAGCTTTATTTCCAAAGAAAATTGGCATTCCGAAAGTGGCAGCTTCTAAAATATTATGTAGCCCAGTGGCAAAACCTCCACCAATAAACGCAAACTCGCCATACTGATAAAGCGAAGAAAGCATGCCCACATTGTCAATAATAAGAACATCATAAGTAGCTAAATCCGAAAGTTTATCGGCATTTGAAAAGCGAACAACCGACTTGGTTTTCATTTGGCTTTCCCATTCGCTCATCTGCTTGTCTTTAATTTCATGAGGAGCTAAAATGAATTTCAAACCTTTTGACGTATTAATAAACGGAATTAGCACCTCCATATCTTCCGGCCAAACAGAACCACCCACCAAAGTCTTTTTATTGTTTTTGAAAACCTTCGCCACTTCTATCTCGCGAATGGTTTTTAGAGTATCCGCTACACGGTCAAACCGCGTATCACCAGCTACTTCCACATTGTTTTGACCAATCTTCTTTAGCAAATCTGCTGATTCTTGATTTTGAACAAAAAACTTATCTATCTGCAAAAGTGGTTTTCTGGCAAAGCCACCAAATGCTTTAAAATAGGTTTGACTTGGTCTAAAGATGGTAGAAAAAGAAACAACAGGAACTTGTCTTCCTTTCAGACCTGCAATGAAGTTTCGCCAAAACTCATATTTGACAAAAAATGCAATCTCAGGCTGAAATGCCTCTAAAAATTGTTTGGCATTAGATTTCAAATCGAGCGGTAGATAGCAAATAATGTCAGCCTCCTTATAGTTTTTTCTCACTTCAAACCCAGACGGTGAAAAGAAGGTCAATAAAATCTGATAATTTGGATGCTTCTTTTTAAAAGCTTCTATCACAGGTCTCCCCTGCTCAAACTCGCCTAAAGAAGCACAATGAAACCAAGCCAAAGGTTTACTTAAATCTCTCTTGGATATAACATCCTTCCAATTGTTTTGACCTGTGGAACGAAGCTTAGCTTTTGAGCTGAATAAGCTCGCTATCTTGATACCCAAATTAAAAAATTGGATGGAAAATGAATAAAGTACGCCCAGAATGAAAGTCATTTAAAAAAATTAAACACAAATATACCACATATGCCAAGTTTGAAACCTTTATAATACTGAATTCCCTATCTTTGCCCACTATTTCAAAAACCGGAGTTCCGGTTCAAGTTTTTACACCAAATTGGTAAGTTTTTAGATGAAATATCCTGAGTATAAGTCGGTCAATTACGCTGACGTAGCAGACGAAGTTTTAGCATTTTGGAAATCTGAAAATGTCTTCAAGAAATCTATTGAAGAGCGTGAAGGAAATAAAACCTTTACATTCTATGAAGGCCCACCTTCAGCAAATGGAACACCTGGCATTCACCATGTGATGGCCAGAACGATTAAAGATATTTTTTGTCGCTACCAAACGCTCAAAGGATTCCAAGTAAACCGTAAAGGTGGCTGGGATACACACGGGCTGCCAGTAGAACTTCAAGTAGAAAAGGAACTTGGAATTACTAAAGAGGATATAGGGAAGAAAATCTCTGTAGCCGAGTATAACCAAAAATGCCGCGAAGCGGTTATGAGGTTTACGGGTATCTGGCAAGACATGACGGATAAAATGGGCTACTGGGTAGATATGGATGACCCATATATTACCTATAAAAATGAGTACATAGAGTCTGTATGGAGTTTGCTAAAAAAACTATACGACAAAGACTTACTATATAAAGGATACACCATTCAGCCGTATTCTCCAGCTGCAGGGACTGGACTTTCTTCGCATGAAATTAATCAGCCTGGCTGCTATAGAGATGTGAAAGACACCTCTATGACAGCTCAGTTTAAATTAAAGAAAGACGAAAAGTCAGCTTTTGTTTTTGATGCCGCAGGCAATGAAGAAGTCTTTGTTTTAGCATGGACCACCACGCCTTGGACTTTGCCATCAAACACGGCATTGACCGTAGGTAAAAACATAGAGTATGCTTTGGTTAAAACTTTTAACCCGTACACATTCTTACCTGTCAATGTTATTTTGGCGAAAGACTTATTAGGAAAGCACTTTACGGAAAAAGGAAAAGATGGTGACTTTGAAGGTTTTGACTCTTCAAACAAAAAAGTAATTCCTTGGACTGTAGAAGGTGTTTTTAAAGGTTCGGAAATAGAAGGCCTAAACTATGAGCAACTACTGCCTTATGTACAGCCTAACGGAGATGCTTTTAAAATAATCATCGGTGATTTTGTCACTACCGAAGATGGTACAGGTATAGTTCACACTGCTCCTACTTTTGGTGCTGATGACTTTAGAGTAGCTCAGCAAAATGGCATTGGTGCCATCATGGTCAAAGATGAAAATGGTAAAGACATGCCATTGGTTGACCGTAAAGGGCGTTTCGTAAAGGAAGTTACTGATTTTGCTTTAGAATATGTAAAAGCAGAATATTACACAGAAGCTGAACTAGAAAGTGAAAGACAAAAACAAGAAAGAGGCAAATACCTTTCTGTAGACGAAAGGATTTCTATAAAACTTAAGGAGGAGAATAGAGCCTTTAACGTACAGCGTTATGAGCACTCCTACCCACACTGCTGGCGTACAGATAAACCAATTTTATACTATCCATTAGATAGCTGGTTTGTAAAAACTACGGCAGTAAAAGATAGATTGGCAGAGCTTAATAAGCAGATTAACTGGAAACCAGAGTCAACAGGTTCTGGAAGATTTGGAAACTGGTTAGAAAACTTAGTAGACTGGAATCTGTCTCGTTCTAGATTTTGGGGCACTCCGCTTCCTATCTGGAAAAATGACGATGATGAGATTCTTTGTATAGGTTCTGTAAACGAGCTTAGTCTTGAAATTGATAAAGCAATTGAGGCTGGGTTTATGACGGAAAATTATTTGGAGAATCAACCTCACCCTAAATCCCTCTCCGGGGGAGAGGGACTTTCCTCTGAAAACTCTCGAATTAGTGGGACGTTTGAATCTAAAGGTGAGCTTAGAGAAGCTTTGGTTTTTACTGCTGAAACAAAGAAATGGTTGTTTAACCTAAAGGCCAATGCAAGAGAAAACAGAAAAAATGCTACGCCAGCAGAAGATGTGTTCTGGCAATTATGCAGAAACAACAATTTAGGTGAGAAATTTAGAAGGCAACATGCCATTGAAGACTTCATTGCAGACTTTGTATGTATAAAGCATAACCTAGTTGTAGAAATTGATGGCGAAATTCACGATTCTGAGGAAGCCATTAAATACGATAATTACCGAACAGCCTATTTAAATCAAAAGGGTTTTAGGGTTATCAGATTTAAAAATGCCGAAATACTAAACAACATCGAAGATGTAAAGGAAACAGTTCTGAAAGAACTTCAAAAAACTCCCCTCTCTACTGGAGAGGGGCAGGGGGTGAGGTCGAACTACGAAAATTTCGATTTACACCGACCTTATGTAGATGATGTAGTCCTAGTTTCTAAAACAGGCAAAAAACTTTTCCGTGAGCCAGACTTGATAGATGTTTGGTTTGACTCAGGAGCCATGCCTTATGCTCAGTGGCATTATCCATTTGAGAATGAAGGTACTTTTGACAAATCTTTCCCAGCAGACTTTATATCTGAAGGCGTAGACCAAACGCGTGGTTGGTTCTTTACGCTTCATGCTATTTCTGGGATGCTTTTTGACTCTGTAGCCTTTAAAAATGTAGTTTCTACAGGTCTTGTTTTGGATGCTAAAGGCAATAAAATGTCTAAGAGATTAGGCAATGCCGTAGACCCATTTGAGACGCTGAAAAAATATGGAGCCGACCCTACAAGGTGGTACATGATTACCAATGCTCAGCCATGGGATAATCTCAAGTTTAACCTTGATGGTATTACAGAAGTTAGAAACAAGTTTTTCGGAACCTTAACAAATACTTATAACTTCTTTGCTCTTTATGCCAACCTTGATAATTATAATTTCACTGGAGAAATAGACTTATCAAAAGCAACTGAACTAGACAAATGGGTGCTTTCTAAACTTCAAACACTTATTAAAGAAGTGGACGAAGCTTACGAAACCTATGAGCCTACTAAAGCAGGAAGAGCCATTCAGAACTTTGTGACAGACCAGCTTTCTAACTGGTATGTTCGTCTTGGGAGAAGGCGTTTCTGGAAAGGTGAACTAAGTGATGACAAAAAACTAGCTTACGAAACATTGGGCGTATGCCTTAAAACAGTAGCTAAATTGATGTCGCCTATTGCTCCTTTTTATAGCGACTGGCTTTACAAAAACTTAAAGTGCGAAAACGATAAGGTTTCTGTGCACCTTTCAGATTTCCCTGTTCCTAATACGGACTGGATAGATGAAAACTTGCAAGAGTCTATGGACTATGCTCAACGATTAAGTTCGCTGGTTCATGGTTTAAGAAAAGGAAACCAACTGAAAGTGCGTCAGCCTTTGGCAAAAATATTAATACCGGTTCTTTCTGAAAAAGTAAGAACTCAAATTACTTCTGTAGAAGACCTTATCAAAACGGAGGTTAACATTAAAGCAGTAGAATATTTAGATGACGCCTCTGGCGTATTAAGCAAAAAAGTAAAGCCTAATTTCAAAACCTTAGGGCCTAAATACGGTAAAGAAATGAAAGCTGTGGCAGGAGCTATCTCAGCCATGGATGCCGCAGCCATTAAGGAACTGGAAACTAACGGAAAACTGACCTTATCTGTTGGAGAAATAGAACTTAATGATGTAGAAATATTGACAGAAGACCTTCCTGGGTACTTAACAGCCCAAGACGGAAACCTTACGGTGGCTTTAGATGTCCATATTTCGGAGGAATTAAAGCACGAAGGTATTGCCAGAGATTTTGTCAATAAAATTCAAAACTACCGAAAAGACACAGGCTTTGAGGTTACCGACAAAATCAACATCAAACTTCAAAACAATAATGAGGAATTGGCAACAGCGATAAAAGCCAATGCTGCATATATATGTGAAGAGGTGCAGGCCTTAAGCCTAGAAGTAGAAGAAAAAGTAGCAAACGCCACCGAAATAGAAATGGAAGAGTATCTTCTGGTTCTTAATGTGAGTGTGGCGTAGTTTTAAATACTGGATGTTAGATGCTGGCTGTCGGATGCGAGCATCTAATTTCTAAGAATAAAAACATCAATCATCCGGCACCAAACATCAGACAATAATAAATGATAGAAGCAAACGTATATTTCGACAACAATGTAAAGTCTCTTGGATATGAAACGCCAGATGGTAAATCGTCTATCGGTGTAATGGAGCCAGGCGAGTATGAGTTTGGAACAGGTGCACCAGAAATCATGAATGTAATTCAGGGAGCTTTAACCGTTCTATTGCCAGGTGAAACAGAATGGAAAACATTTAAAGGTGGCGAGCACTTTAACGTTATTGGCGATTCAGCATTTCAGGTAAAAGTGGAGACGCAGACTTCTTATTTGTGTGAATATAAGTAAGAACTTACTTTCAATTTATTATTGTCACTAAAACAAAAAATAAGAGTGAGTATCTTCATCACAAAGTCTAATTTCAAAAAAATGGTTTATTCAATTGAACCTGAAGACATAAGCGGTGATGTGTATAAAAGAAAAGTCTACTTTCTAAACAAGAAAGAAGAAAAATGGTTACTCACAGCCAGGAAATTACTTTCGGACAGTAAAGAAGGCTCTTTATTCGCCTACAAAAAAATTGACAAGAAAAAAGATTCCTTCACTTTAATATTTGAAGGTGGAGTCCCAGCGTACCATTCAAATCCAAACTGTGAAAGTTTAAATAACGATTATATAAACTTTCAAATCCCAAACCAAATATTAGGTAAAGGTACCGCGGTGGTGCAAGAATTTAGAAGTTGGTTTAAAGAAAATCTATATTTATTGGATGACAAAGAGGATCTTTTCCGTTTTAAACTTTCCAACAAATTTAAAGTTCAGGTTCCATCCAAACTTCATGTACCCAATGGTGGTTTCATGCAAATTGTAAATCGAAATTTAAATGAGTTAGAGGCTGAAATAGAAAAACTTCTAGACCTTCAACGCAATTATTATTTAAATGCTTCTGGTGATACAAAAGAAATAATTAAAAGATTTCAAACCTGGACATATTACCCAAATTTACCTTTTGATTCTTATGATAATTATAGTTTTCCCCCAAATGAAATAAAAGATTTCCTGAGTAAATTTGACGCCAAATTCAAAAGCCCCTTAAAAGACTTGCTAATAGACTACTATAGAGTTCTATACAACCCAAAGCTTGAATTTAAGGGTCAGTTATTAAATAATTTAGGATTTAAAATGTGTACACGTTGCGAGAGCTCTTCAGAAAAAGAAACCAGAAAAAATCTTAAAGTATCAGAATTGTTTGCCACGCGTCAGTCAAAAAATGCAAAACTGAAATTTAAAGCTAAAAGCTCGAAAAAAAGTATTAATGTTACAGAATTGTTCAAAGGCAAAAATAAAACATAAAACACCTTTTCAATAATGATAACGACACTGCAAAATATGAATTCGGTCGTCATAAACGCGATAAACCAATCTATGTTCATCGCTTATTCTTCTAGACCAGTAGCCCCTTAAATTAGCCTTTAATGCTCCTGGCTTTCCTTTTCCTTCAAATGGTGTTCTTAAACATTCTTTGATAAGTTCATTAATGCGTTTGACCATTTTCTTATCAATGCCCTGCCAGTAAGTATAATCCTGCCAAGCATTAGAATCCCAAGAAAGCGTCATCTTATTCCTCAATTAATTCGTGGGAATCTTGTAAACCGGCTTTATCTCTTTCCACAGCTTCTAAAAGACGCTCTCTATTCTTATCGGAACTAAGTAGGTGTAAGGTTTCCTGCATAGCATTATATTCCTTTAAAGAAATAACCACCACGTTCTCATTTCTAGGTCTACTCACAATAACGGTTTCATTGTCTTGACTTACTTGGTCAAGATTTGCCTTCAAATGGCTTCGGAAGTCTGAATAGTTAACTACTTGCATTACATTTTAAGTACAAAAATACGTACTTTATTTATAAACAGAAATACAAAACTATTTGTTCCAAGGATAGTAATAATTAGCATTACACTAATCTCATGTAAGGAATAAATCAGAGCATAATCACTCTCAAAAACAGAAAACTAACAACTTTTAAGTGTCATTAAGACACACTAAAAGATACATAACCCCCTGATTCACACCGAACTTGCTCATTGTCAAAGAACTACAAAAACAAGCTCGATTTTCAGCACCATACGGAGCCAATTAATCCTACTTGACATAAAAATTCAAGTCATATACACTTTTACAAATTTGGTATTCAGAAAAGATATTTGTGTACTATTTAACAATAATACAATCTTGCATTTTTTAAGAAATGTTAATAAAGGACTACTTTTAGTTAAAATTATTCAATTCAATCACTCTTAATTAACTTACCTAAACTATGCTAAAATTATACTCGACCCGCAAATTGTGGTTTAGAGGAATTAAAGTAACTACGGCTTTTTCAGCCCTCCTACTCACTTCCACAACCACTTCTATTGCAGCGAACTACAACGATAACCCTGCATTTGAGGTTACATCAGAAACTGCGGTAGACAAAAGAATAACTGGAACAGTAAAAGACGAAACCGACACAGGAATACCTGGCGTTAGTATTGTTTTGAAAGGTACTACACGCGGTACCATCACAAATGTGGATGGGAGCTACCAAATTGAAGTTCCAGAATCTGGTGCTACTTTGATTTTCTCACTTATTGGATACGGCTCCAAAGAAATTACTGTTGGAAACCAAACTCTTATTGACGTGTCTCTGGCTCCTGATGACAAAGTCTTAGACGAAGTAGTGGTTATTGGTTATGGTACACTTAAAAAATCTGATTTAACAGGTTCTGTAAGTAGTGTTAAAGAAGAGCAACTTTTAGAAAGACCTGCACCTTCTCTAGCTCAAGGGCTTTCTGGAAGAATGGCCGGTGTTCAGGTTAGCTCTAACTCAGGAAGACCAGGTGGAAGAACCCAAATTAGAATTAGAGGATTTAGCTCAATCAACTCTTCTAACAATCCTCTTTATGTGGTGGACGGGGTCATGCTACCTCAAGGAAACCAGTCGCAATTCACTTCAGCCATTGACTATATCAACCCAAATGACATCGTATCTGTAGAAGTATTGAAAGATGCATCTTCTACAGCTATCTACGGTGCCAGAGGTGCAAACGGTGTAATATTGGTAACTACTAAAAAAGGAAAAGCTGGAGACAGCCATGTTACCTATAATGCAGACTTTAGCTTAAACGCTATTGGTCCAAACAGACCACAAGTTTTAAATGCTGAACAGTATTTGGCTACAGAAGATTTGGCATGGGCAAACATGGAAAAGTATGACCCAGATGGCTGGGCTGCAGGAAAATGGGAATACCTTAACCCTGCTCTACGTCGTACCGACCCAAGAATATTTGACGCCAACGGAAACCCTAAATATGATACCAATTGGTTAGAAGCTAATGCACAAACTAAAATATCTCAAAATCATCAATTAGGTTTTAGCGGTGGAAATCAGAAAACACAGCATTCACTTTCTTTAGGTTATAGAGATGACCAAGGTCTTTTGATAAACTCTTATCTTAAAAGATATTCAGCAAGATTTACCATTGATGATAACATCACTAGTTGGTTAAAAGTAGGAGGAACATTGAACTACAATAACCAAACAGAGAACGTTGTTGATATTAATGATGCCGTAGCTCGTCAAATAGTAGAAGATTTCCCTTTCCTTCCTGTAAGGTATGAAGATGGCACTTTTGCTAACAATAGAGACTACCCTTTTGCTGAAGGAACTATGAGTTCAGTACACAGGTCTACTAACAGAAGGTATGTAATGAACACGCAAACTTCTATTGGAAGTATTTACTCCAATATCAAGTTTATGGAAGGTTTAGAAATGAGAACTGTTTTAGGTGCAAACATTAAAACACAAGAAATTAACGAATCTCAAACAAGAACCTTAAACATTGGTGCTCAGGGTAACGCTTCTACCTACAATGGTAAAGAAAGCTTCTGGTCGCTTGAAAACTACTTGACGTATACTAAAGATTTCAAAGATATTCACTCTTTCACAGGTCTTTTAGGAATCTCTTGGCAAGAAACCAACTTCTTTGACATGCGTGCTAGTGTTTCTGGTTTTGCAACGGATTACTTTACTTACAATAACTTAGGAGCAGGTGCTACAAATCCATCAGTGGCTTCTGGTGCTAGTAGAAATGCCTTTAACTCTTACTTTGGAAGGTTAAATTATGGTTTAATGAACAAGTATTTAGTTACGTTCACTGGTCGTGCCGATGGTTCTTCAAAATTCGGAGACAATCATAAATTCTCATTCTTCCCGTCTGGTGCACTAGCATGGCGTGTGTCTGAAGAAGACTTCTTAAAGGGCAACAGCGTTGTCTCTAATTTGAAAGTAAGAACAAGTTATGGTTTGACAGGTAACTCAGAAATTCCTGCATACTCTTCTCTTTCTTTACTTAGCTCTAACTACTCTACTGTTTATAATGATAGCCGAGTTTCAGGAACTGGTATTTCTAGATTGGCTAACCCAGATTTACGTTGGGAAAAAACAGCTCAAACTGATTTCGGTGTAGAACTTGGCCTTTTCAATAACAGAATCAATATTGAAGCCGATTACTACTACAGAAAAACAACGGACATGCTTTTGGATGCTCCAGTACCGCAAACAAGTGGATATGCTACTATTCGTAGAAACGTAGGTTCTATGGAAAACAAAGGATTTGAGTTTTCTGTGAATACAAATAACATTGTCAATGGCCCTCTAGAGTGGACTACAGCATTCAATATTTCTTTAAATAAAAATAAGGTATTATCGCTAGCTACTCCGTCTGACATCTTTAACGTGGGTGGTCCTAACTTTACAAACCCTACTAACATCATTAGAGTGGGTGAACCAGTAGGTTCTTTCTGGGGATTAACAAGACTAGGTGTTTGGAGCGAAGCGGAACGTGATGAGGCAGCTCAGTTTACTAGTTATAGAAATGGTCTTACCATGTTACCAGGTGACGTTAAATACTTAGATGTGAATGGTGATAAAGCCATTACAGATGCCGACCGTTCTATTATAGGAAACGGTAGTCCAAAAGGTTGGGGTGCTATCACAAACAACTTGAGATATAAAGGTTTTGACCTTTTATTTGAAATGCAATTCATGTATGGTAATGATGTGATGATGATGAACCTTCACCCAAGTGAAGACCGTCAAGCACTTGCAAACAGTTATACATCTGTATTAGACGCATGGACTCCTACTAATCAGAATACCATGATAGCGGAAGTTAGAGATACACGTGCGGGATATGTTACAAACGTAGATTCTCACTGGATTAAAAATGGCTCTTTCTTAAGAGGAAAAAATGCTATGATAGGCTATTCTTTCCCGAGTGCCACGGCAGAAAAGTTAAAATTAGAAAGACTAAGAATTTACACTTCTGTTCAAAACTTCTTCCTTTTAGTAGAAGACCCTATAGTGGGTGACCCAGAAACGGCTCCTACTAATCAAGGAAACGGAAACAGTGCATTCTCTCAAGGGATGATATGGCACAATTACCCAAAACCTACCACTTTCATGTTAGGTCTTCAGGTAACATTATAATATTTCTAAAGTATCAAAAAGAACGACAAAATGAGATTTTTAATAAATAACCAATTTGGTAAAATGATACTTAGCATTATCATTTTATGCAGCACAGTGAGCTGTTCAGATTTTCTGGACGAGGTAGCTCCATCAAACTTAAGTCCCGAAAGTTTTTATCAAATCCCTGACCACGCTGAAGCAGCATTAGCTTCGGTTTATTCTGACATGCGTTTTATGGGAAATGGTGCAGGTATATTCTCTTCTAACTGGCAGCTCTTAGAAGCTCTTACAGGAACATCTACTACGGAGACCGCTCAAAATTCAGATTTGAACAACCTTTATGGTTTAGTACATGACGGTAATACGGCTCACGTAGTAAATTACTGGAATGGCTTATACAAAGTTATAGCTCAGGCAAATCAAGTATTGGCTAAAGTTCCAGATATTACACCAATGGACGCTGCTCAAAAGACAAGAATATTAGGAGAAGCAAGCTTTTTAAGAGCTACGGCCTATTTCACAGCAGTAAGGTTATGGGGTGATATTCCTTTAGTGACCGACCCGCAAACTGCAGCTTCTGAAGATTTCTTACCCTCTAGAACTCCTCAAGAAGAGATATATAGTCTGATAGAGTCTGATTTAAAAACAGCAGAAGCTGCTGGCTTACCATGGATGGATGCTACAGGAAGAGTATCGCTAGCAGCCGTAAAAGCTCAGCTAGCACGTGTATACCTAACTATGGCAGGTTATCCTTTGCAGAAAGGTGCATCACATTACCAACTAGCTGCTACTAAAGCAAAAGAGGTAATTGATTACGCCAACAGTAACCCTGCTTCTATTGGCCTTTTTAGTACATACGAAGAAGTACACCAAGAGAACTTAAAGAACACTGTAGAACACCTGTTTATGCTTCAGTATAATAATGTGGTAGCTAGTAACCCTATGGGAAATATGTATCCGAACTTTAAGCCTGTTACATATAATGGACCATCAGGAACAGGTAGTACAGTACCTACTTCGGCATTTTACAACTCTTATGAAGACGGTGATTTAAGAGCTAAAAATCAAGAAGGATATTTCTATAGCACGTACTACACAAATGGTAGTGGTGAAGAATTTGACTTGGGAGCTTCTTACATTTTCAAACACTTCAACAGAGCAGCCAATGGAACAAAAGATACTCCAGGCTCTAGAAATAATAACCTTAACGTACCTCAGATAAGGTATGCAGAGGTTTTATTATTATTTGCTGAAGCTCAAAATGAATTAGGTGGACCTACGCAAGAAGCTTATGATGCTTTTAAAAAAATTAGAGATAGAGCTACTTTAAGTACACCAAGCATGGGAGAGTTTAACCAAAGCAGCTTCAGAGAGGCTGTTTGGAAAGAGAGATGGCATGAGCTATGCTATGAGCAAATCACTTGGTTTGACATGGTAAGACTTAGAAAAGCTTACAATGAAAACTCTAACAGTTTTGATGACTTTGTAGGGCATGTCAACTTGAGTTCAAATCAAGCTCTTCAAGAAAAGCACCTTCTTCTTCCTCTCGGAAAGCAAGAAATGCTTAACAACCCAAATTTAACTCCTCAAAACCCAGGCTATCCACAGTAGAATAGTGTAACTCTTTTCGCTAAAGCTCCCCGTTATTTAAGTATGACGGGGAGTTTTTTTGTGGTAAAAGGGCTACTTTGACAAAAGTTCTCTAAATAAATAATAGAACACGTGAACTATTAAAATAAAAAAAAGCTTTCGTAAGTGATTACTCACATACTATGAAAAGAATCTTGAAAATGATACTCATCGGAATTGCCACCATACTGGTTTTACTCATAGCTGGCACAGCTATATTCATGAATTTTCACCCAGTATTTGGCGGAAAGCCTACAACAACTCAAAAAGAAACATATAAAAACTCTGACAACTATGCCGACGGGCTTTTCAAAAACGTCATAGAAACAAATATGGAAATGGGTACCTGGGAAGCCATCAAAATGATTCCAGAATACCTAAGCAAAGAAGGAAGAGAACCTAAAGTAGACCTCCCGGTTCAAAAAATTGATTCTTTAGATATCCAAAACAGAATAGGCAACCCTACCCAAATTACATGGTTTGGTCACTCCTCCTTTCTTTTAGAAATGGATAGCCTTAAATTATTGCTAGACCCCATGCTAGGTGAAACTCCATCTCCAGTAGCCATGCTCGGCTCTAAAAGATATAGCAAAGAGTTACCTATTGAAATTCAAAACTTACCAGAAATAGACTTAGTGGTATTTTCGCACGACCACTATGACCACCTAGATTATGAAACTATTTTACTTTTAAAAGACAAAGTAAAACAGTTTTATGTACCATTAGGTTTAGGGAGTCATTTAGAAAAATGGGGCGTAGCAGCCGATAAAATAAAAGAGTTTGACTGGTGGGAGGAAGCAAATTTTCAGGGCATAAAACTAGCCTGTACACCGGCACGACACTTCTCTGGAAGAGGACTTGGCGATAGGTTTACCACCCTTTGGGCATCATGGGTTATAAAGGGAACAGAAGACAATATTTACTTTAGTGGCGACAGTGGGTATGGTCCGCACTTTAAACAGATTGGTGAAAAGTATGGCCCTTTTAACTTTGCCATGATGGAGTGCGGTCAGTATAACGAACGCTGGGACAATATTCACATGATGCCAGAAGAGACCGTACAAGCCAGTATTGACATCAAAGCAGAGCAAATGATGCCTATCCACTGGGGAGCTTTTACACTAGCCCTTCATCCTTGGCAAGAATCGGTAGAAAGAGCTACTGCTGCAGCCGAAAAAATGAAAGTAAAGATGGTTTTACCACAAATTGGGCAAACCATATCTATAAATGAGGAGCCACTTCCGAACGAAAAATGGTGGGAGAAATATCTATAAAGTATAAAGGCGAGTTTCTAAACTCGCCTTTATATTAATTCTAAACCGTTTTTGGTTTCGCTCCGCCAATAATCTCTTTTATCATTTCCTCTGCTTCCGGAAACTTTTCTTTAAGCATGGCTAGTGTATCAGCTAACTTATTTGAGGCTTCGCCTTTTAACTCTTCAAAGTACTCAGGTGCCTTTTCTATTGCACCTTCCGCCTCATCTTTGAGTTGATTTCCTTTTACTTTTAAATCCTCCATAAGCTTTTCTCCCTCTTCGGTTTGAAGGTACTTATGCATTGCCACGCCAGCCGCAGCTCCAAGGATAAATGTTGCTAAATGTTTTGATGTAACCGCCATATTAATTCACTTCTTTGTTTTTAGTAATTTACTCAAAAAACAATTAATAATCACTATTCAAAGAGCTCTTGAACCTCTTTTTTTAACATCAACAAAGGTTTTTTAGTAGGGTCAATGTCTTCATTAACTACTTTATCAAAAATCCTCTTCGATAAGTTTATCGCCCCGTCGTCAGGTTTAAGTTCAGCAGCAGATTGATTTACTAGAGATAGTATGTCATTCATTGCACTTTTAATTTCTTCCCAAACTTCAGGAGAAACGTAAATTTGCTGAGCTAAATTATGATAATATTCTTCTCTTATTTCTTTCAATAAAATTGCTTGAAAGTCACCAACTAGCTCTGCCCTTTCGTATAACCTTAAGAGCATATAATTGGGCGTAATTCGTTCTAAAAAAAGTGTCATTCTTTCATACGCTTGCAACTTCAAAGGTGTTATTGTCTCCTTCGATTTACTGTTCAATTCTAACTTTCTTTGCTCGTACTGCTTGTTCAAAAAAGTCTTTGCCAAAAAGTACATTCCCATCATCAATAAGCCTAAAGGGATTATTGTTTTTAAGAGTTCTACCATTATTTCCATATCAAATCAATTGAGCCTAAATTTCCGATAATATTCCTTTCTCTGAAACTATTACACGCTTTTCTTAATAACTATTTGCTACCCTCGTTTTCTATTCAATCTAATTAATTTGGCTAATAAGTCTATACTGCTTCCCTTGGCACGATTTTTTCGATTGGTACATAGAATTAGCTAGGTTAAGCATTTACATGATTTCCTCATTGGTAAAAAAACATATTTTTTTAATTCTGGCTTTACTCAGTTTTGCTACGGCATTGGTGAGTAGACAGCTATTAGAGGAGAATAGCCCAAAAGCTTCCGAAAAACACTATGGAGAAGCTGTTCAAAAAAAGGTTTTACAAAGTTTAGAACTAGCAGACACCGAGCTAACCGAGATTACCGGTCTATTTCAAAAAAGCAATACCGTCAATTTTGCGGCATTAAACTCAGAAACCACCTTTCCTTATTTCATATTTAAAGCTGGTGAACTAATCTACTGGTCTGACCATCGCTACATACCTGAATACAATTGGATTTCAGGCATTTTTAATGATGGCCTTTTGGCTAAAAGCAATCATATCAGTCTGGTAAAGAAACAGTCTTTTTACTACCGAAAAGAAAAAATAGAACTGGTCTCGTTAATTCCTGTTTATCAAAAATATAGGAATGAAAATGACTACTTAAAGTCTGGTTTTGACAAGAGGATTTTACCTACCAGTCCGCTAACAATAGAAAATACGGCAAATAGCTTTTCATACCTCAACATTCATGACGCTAACGAAAGGTTTCTTTTTTCTGTAGTGCCACCAAGAACTGAAAATCTCAATTCCAGTGAAATCACAATAGAGACACTTGTCTTAATGATTTTGGGCTTTATTTTCTTGGGCATTTATTGCTTTATATTGATACGTCAGCTTATAGCTAGTCAAAACATTGAGCTCGCAGCATTTATATTATTAACCTATTTAGTATTGACTAGATGGTTTATGCTCGCCAATAGCTTGCCTTTCTCTTCATACGAGTGGGACTTATTTAATCCAAAATTCTTTGCTATTAATAGCATCTCACCTTCATTAGGTGACCTTATAGTCAATGTCACTTTTCTAGGACTATTCGTTTTCTTCTTTGTCGCATACTTTTATAGATCGAAAATTCACCAGAACTTAATAAGGTCGTCCAATACGTTTAAAAGTGCCATTTCTGTCATTACCATAGTATTAAGCGTCACGTGTACTTATTATATTTATAACCGTCTATCGTCGATATATGAAAACTCATCATTCCTACTAGACCTATCATTCAGTACATCATTCAGTAACTTAAAAATAGCGGCAATCCTCTTTTTCATTCTATTAGGTTTTGTCTTTTTCCTGACGCAGCATTTTTTGATAAACACTTTTTCGAGGATAAATGTCAACAAAAAAACAGGTTTTATTCATTGGCTTTATGGTTCTTTGCTTGCTTGTTTTATCTTAATTTATCTAGACCAGATTTCTTGGGTTTACCTACTAGGGGCTCTTTATTTCCTTATAGTATATTACTTTAAACTCACTAGATTCCTTCATTCGTTTAAGTATAATACATCCATCTACTTCTTTCTTGGAGCATTTATTTACACCCTCATAACAGTATTAGTTATTAGAAATGAGTCTGTAAAAAAGAACGTTTTTGACAAGCAGAATTATGGTTTAAGATACCTTGCCGAAAATGATGCCTTGGGAGAAGGGCTTCTTACTAAGGTTATTCAGGGAATTAAAGCTGACACCAACGTACAGCATAGTATAAAAAGAGAATTACTTCCAAAACAAGCCGTAGAGGCTCTGGTAAAAGAGAAGCACCTTGATCTTTATTTTGATAAGTATAATACCAGTGTTCTTTCATTTGACCGTAACGGTAAACAACTAGGTATAGAAGAAGACCTGCCAAGCCTGTTTGATTTTGTAAGTAAATACAAGCAAGAGAAGTATAAAACTGATAATCCCAACATCTATTTTGTTAACGAAACAGGCATTCAGTTTATAAAGCAATACATCGTTTTTATTCCCCTAAAAGAAAGCTCGGGGACGGTAGTTTTAGATTTAAAACAAAGAGATGGCTACGCCGAAAGTGTATATCCTGAACTATTGATGGAAAAGAGGTTTGTGCAAAACCCCGATTCTAAGAATTATAGTTATGCAATTTTCAATGAAAATGATGAATTGGTTTTCACCAGTGGAAGGTTTAATTATTTAAAATCAACTGACACAAAAATATTAAGTAACCCAAAACTATTTACCACTGGCTTACAAATAGACGACTACGACCATCTAGGTGTAGAAGGTCAAAACGGTAGAAAAATCATTATTTCCTCCGAGAGGAATATTATTATTTCATTGCTTTCTGACTTCTCTTTCTTATATCTATTCTTGGTTCTAATAATTTCATTCTTGATTTTAATTTACGCGATAAGAATTGGACTGAGAAGACTTAGAATGAACTTCTCAACCAAGATTCAGATATATCTTAACGCGGCCTTTTTACTACCATTCTTACTTATCTTATTTGCTATTATTGGTGTAATCAGAAGCACATTACTGACTATTCAGAGCAATTTTTATTTAGAAAACACTAAGAACATAGGCTCTACAGTAAGACTTCATTTACAAAATCTGGATGAAGGAAAAAGTAGCCCTGAATTTTTCAAACAAGAAATAAATAAGCTGGCTCAAGACACCAAATCTGATATTAACTATTTCGATTTAGATGGTAGACTAGCTTATAGTTCCAGACCTTTAATTTATGAATACAATCTACTTTCTAATAGAGTAAACTCAAGTGCCTATCAAGCAATAATTGAAGAGCATGAAAATGAAATCTTGCTCAAAGAATCTTTAGGAGAACTAAAATATAAGGCCGTTTATTTGTCTATAAAAGACAAGCTAAATAAGCCCTTAGGTGTTATAGGAATACCATTTTTTGATTCTTCAAACACTTTAGAATTACAGTTAAAAGAGGTTTTTACTACTATTTTAAGTATTTGCATTGCCCTGTTCTTAATACTTTTAGTTTTATCTTACTTCGCGTCAAATCACCTGACGAACCCACTAAAAATGGTGGCTCGAAAAATAACTAAGACTAGCTTAAATAAGCAGAATGAGCCTATAATTTGGGAAGCAGACGATGAAATTGGTGTACTTACAAAATCCTACAATAACATGCTTAAAATGTTAGAGGAAAGTAAAGACGCACTTTCGCAAAGTGAGAAACAAACAGCATGGAGAGAAATGGCTAAACAGGTAGCACATGAGATTAAAAATCCATTGACTCCTATGAAGTTATCAATCCAACAACTTCAAAGAACCCTTCCATCCTTAGATGAGAAATCTCAAAAAAGAATAGAAAGGGCACTTGGTTCGTTGACTGAACAAATTGACAATATTTCAGAAATTGCTAACTCCTTTTCGGAATTTGCCAAAATGCCTGTTCCACGAAGTGAAGTATTTGAGCTTGCTAGTCTTGTTCAAAAAACCTCTTATCTGTACGCTCAAAACAATAAAGTGGACGTCTCTTTCACTGCGGAAGAAAAAGAACTTTATGTAAGAAGCGACCATCAACTAATAAACAGAGTAGTAACCAACCTGGTTATAAATGGCATACAATCTGTACCTGAAGACAGAAAACCTAAAATAGAAATCAAAGTATACCGCAACGATAAAGACAAATTTGCCATTATTGAGGTAAAAGATAACGGAAGCGGAATACCTGAAAATGTTAGAAATAAAGTATTTATTCCTAACTTCAGTACTAAAATAGGTGGCTCTGGCTTAGGTTTAGCAATGGCCAAACGTGGCGTAGAACACAGCGGTGGAAATATCTGGTTTGAAACAGAAATGGGGCAAGGCACCACTTTCTATGTTGACCTGCCGTTAGCAAACGAGGCCTAAGCTTCTTCTACCTCCAATTTCACGTGACCCCAGTTTTCACCTGATCTAATCCTATTAAGTTGTGTATGTGTAATACCAAATTGCTTTGCTATCATCTTAAGTCTAGACTTATCTGATTTTAGCATCTTCTTAATCATGCGAACCTTTGACTCATTAAGCTTGTAATTTTTTGATTTGACAGGCCTAGGTCTATTAATAACATTAGGATTACTCCTATTATGTTCTAACATTTCCTCCTTTGTAACCCACTTAAGGTTGGAATTAATGTTATTCAGTTTGTCAAAATCTAGGTGAATGACAAAATTGTGTTCATCAGAAGGTTTCTCTGTGAAAAAAGTAGCAACTAATTTATGAATGTAACGGTTGAAGGATTTACCTTTTGGAAGCCGAATATTCAAAGAACGATATCCTTGTATAACAGAACCCTTCAGGAGTTTTCCTTCTGGATTATTCTGGAAACTTTTCAATCTTCCAAAACTAGATACCTCGTAATGTGGTGGATTTTCTAAATCTGGAACATCAATAATAATTCTTTGCCACTGCTCACCGGTATGGTTAGGCTGGATCATTTTGGGGTTTATTTTTTATTAAAGTGCTAGTTAGCTAAATGATTGATATTGTGAAAACTAAAGAGGCAAAATTATTAAACGGTGACAACATTACAAAATTAAATGAAACATCATATTACTATTGTGCTAATTTCATTTCGTTAATTTGTTCTTTTGACTCTGATTTTAGTTAAACGTAACATGCATCGAATAAAAATATTTACATTTTCACCTTTCAGCGAAAACACATACGTCATCTCGGACGAAAAAGATGAAGCCGTAATTATAGACCCTGGCTGCCTATCGCAAGCTGAAAAGGAAGAACTTCATGTTTATATAAGTAAAGAAGGTCTAAAACCAGTAGCCTTATTACAAACCCATACCCACCTTGACCATGTTTTTGGGAGTGCTTTTGTCAAAAGAAAGTATGGTGTAAAAATGTATATGCATAAGGCTGACTTACCAGTTTTAGCAGATGTAGAACTTCGATGTAAAACATGGGGAATACCAGGTTATGAACCCGTAGAGCCAGATTCCTTTTTAGATGAAGGCGATACTTTTACTTTTGGTAATACTAAATTAGATGTAGTTTTTGTTCCGGGCCATGCCCCTGGGCACATAGCTTTCATTAATCATGAAGAAAAATATATAATTGGTGGCGACTGTTTATTTAAAAGAAGTGTAGGTAGAACAGATTTCCCACTGTGTAGTGCAGCGGAGCTGATGAAAAGCATTCAAACCAAATTCTTTACATTGCCAGATGAGTACGTAGTATATGCCGGACACATGGAGCCAACCACTATTGGCGAAGAAAAGAAAAGTAACCCCTTTTTTAACTAATGAAAATATTTACTATTCCCAACTTCATTACCCTAGGAAACCTTCTTTGTGGTATTTATGGAATCATATTTCTGCATAACGGCCAAATTAAGGAGGCTGCTATTTTAATTCTGATAGCACTAGTTTTAGACTTCTTAGATGGTTTTGTGGCCCGAATCACTAATTCTCACTCTGAAATTGGCAAACAACTAGATTCACTTGCCGATATGGTGAGCTTTGGTGTATTACCAAGTTTAATCCTATTCTATTTATTTAAAGACTCAGAATATCTTAAATACTTAAGCTTTCTACCTGCTCTTTTCTCCGCTTTAAGGCTAGCAAAGTTTAACATTGACACAAGGCAGGCTAATGGCTTTAGAGGCTTACCTACCCCAGCTAATGCCATGGTAGTGGCTTCATTCCCATATATACTAGACTGTGACTTTTCATATTTAGGGTCAGATAGCCTAAATATTATTTTGAGTGTATATTCGGTCCTGATAAGTTTAATTCTTATTTCAGACATACCTATGTTAGCTTTGAAGTTTAAGAATTTTCAATGGGCTCCAAATAAAACCCGATATCTCTTTCTTATAAGCTCGCTACTCCTTTTGGTCTTTTTTCAGTTTAAAGCTATTCCCGCAATCTTAACTCTTTACATCGCCTTGTCCTTACTGTTTAGGACTAACCAAGACGCTTCCTAACTTTAACTTAAAAGAGTTTTTGAAATGTTTCATTTCAATTTTGTCTAACTCCGAAGCAGAAAGAGTCTCTCTTGGATAATGCTTTGGCAACTGTGTTTTGTATACTGTTCTAGCTTTTTTAAGCCAAGGGTAATGATTAACAGGTATTGGATTAAAAGCACTATCTAGTTTTAAAAACATTAAATGAAGGTGCGTATCTGACCTGTTAGTTTTAGCACTAAAGCCCGTTCTACCTACCTCTCCTATCTTATCACCTTGCTCTACCAACTGCCCCTCAACTACGAAAACCTCTCGCTGATGGGCGTAATACCATAGCCCTCCTGACTTAAAATCATAAAGCCACACATAATTGCCCCCTTTAAATCCATTCCCTTCCGTCCAATTCTTTTCCGTAGCTATAACCACCCCATCATTCACCGCTAAAACATCTACATAAGCATTTTCTGTATCGTCTTTATCGTCTTTATCTAGATCATAAATAAAGATGTCGTGTGCTGGGTGGCTTTTGGCAATAGAATGATCAAAAAGGTCAAAATGTCTTCCATAAAAACCTCTACCACGGCCGCCTACAGATTTGTAATTCTTCCTTTTTAAAGGGAAAACCAGATCCATACTTAGCGAATCGTAAGGTTGACTAGGATACTTGGCCTTCAAATCAGCCATTATTCTTTTAAACTCCGTTTCCGCCTCCGTAGGCGTTATTTCTTGCTCTCTAATTTTAGTTAGAAGCTCTTTGAAACTTGGCGGACGCTCTAAAGTTTCTCCTTTGCTATCAGACTGGCATCCACCAGAAAGTAGCGTTAATATAACACAAAAAATGTATGACAAATTGGACAGCATTGAGTGGTTCTCAGTTTGCTCAAATATAATAAATACTTGTTTGAGAAGATAAATAACAAAAAAAGAGTCACCCTAGAGCGACTCTTAATTACAAAGTAAGTTTATTCCTTACTTAGTTTGACTTTTACGAGCCATTTGTTTTTCATGAAATTCTATAAACCTATCAAACTCCTCTATAGGAATTCGCTTACCAATTATCCTCTTCTCTGAGTCTAGAATAAAAGATGTAGGCGTGGCATAAACGTCATAATTCTCTCTAAAGTAGTAGTGATGCCCTTTATCCCAAAGGTTTAACATGTCGCCTGTTTTATATTTATCAATAAACTCTTTCAACTTTTCAGTTTCGTAGTCCACAGATACATTATAAATCACAATGCCTTTTTCTTTTGCTTTTGCATTATACTCCACTAACTCTGGAGCCGCATCTTTACAGTGACCACAGTCTGGGCTATAAAAATAAACAATGGTATATTTTCCCTTGCTATCTTGAACCGTTCGGGCATTACCTTCTAAGTCATAAACCAGCAACCTAGGGAAGACTTCGCCCGTTCTTAATGGTTTTAAAATTTTGACACGATCCTGAAACTTCTTCCTTTGCTCATCATCTAACCAGTCGGCATCTTTAAGGTAATATTCTTCTGCTAAGTGTACAAAAACACCATCAAGCCCTACTATCTCACTATTTTCATATTTATTAGTTACCCACCAAAGTACATAACGATACATCTCTGGGTCTTGCTTAGACAGTGTGATTACATGATCGGCATTGGTGATAATACTATCCTGAACTTGATAGACTAAGTCCTTAAAATACTTTTCAAGTTTTGACAAGAAAAAAGGCGTTCTCAAGTTCCTTGGGTCACTAAAGTCGATGTTATCCCAATAATGAGCCTTATAATACCTGAAAGCAAATGTACTGTCTTTGGTACCATCTGCATTTAATGGTATTTCCTTCGGCACTTCTATTTCCTTATTTGCCGCAATGACCTTCGCAGCAAAAGTGCCTTCATTATCCGTTGTAGTTTTGTCAATATAGCTTGCTACTTCTTCCTGCAGCTCCATCATTTTATCTCTTCTGAGTGTGCTTGCATTAGGGTCATCAGCTTTAATACTAGCGTTAATTGCCGATGCCTTATCGTTCATTGTTAGTAAAAACTTCCTGTAGCCAAAAAGTATTTCGTTTTCAGGAGAATCTGTAAAAGTTACAGATTTCACAAAGTTAGCGGTATCAGCAGCCATAGAGAATTGAGGTTCTCCTCCACTTACTATAAAATCATAATATTTGGACGGATTCAATACAACAAGGTAAATACCACCTTTAAGAGGCTCGTCTCCTTTAAAATGATATACACCATCTTGTTGCATGGTAGAGTCCACTTTTATATATTGGTTGTACCCAAAAAAGTGAGCTAGATAAACCATCTTATCTTTAGGTCCACCGTCTAACTTTATTTTGATGTCATATCCCTCCTGTGCAGATAAACTAAAGACCAGAGAGAATATTAGAAGAGCACTTAATGTAAATCTTTTCATTGGTTTGATTTTAAAACTATTATAGTTGGCTTGTACTGTTGCTTTTAAAAGGTCATTAAATTAAAACAGTAAGCAGCCCTACAAATTTAATTATTAACGAAAACTTTTTCTCAATATTAACATTTCTTTATGTTCTACATTGTTTCTAAGCTATTTACCTTTTTATTGATGCCGCTTGGCATTATCATGGTTCTAACCTTTAGTATGATTGTTTGTAAAAATCGTACCAAAGCTAAAAAACTAGGTTTTCTTACCTTATTGTTAACATATCTTTTCAGTGTTCCAATCTTGGAAAATGCATTAGTCAAATATTGGGAAACTCCTCAAAAGAATATAAATAGCCTAGCCACTTATGAAGTTGGCATATTACTTACTGGAGGTTTAATTAACTCAAGTACCAAATACCCCGACAACCTCAATCTTGATACTTCCAGCGATAGACTTTGGCAAACACTTCACTTATTTAAAGAAGGTAAAATAAAACATATCATAATATCAGGAGGAAACATTTCTCTTATAAATAAGTCAGAAAGAACTGAGATAGAATATGCCTACCAGTTTTTGATAAAAAATGGAGTATCTAAAGAGCTTATTCTTTTAGACAAAAAAGCTAGAAACACTAATGAGAACGCCATAAATTCAAGCATCATTTTAAATGAAAATTTTAAAGACGCCTCTTGCATTCTCATTACCTCAGCTTTTCATATGAAAAGGGCAATGGCTTGTTTCAAAAAAAGAGGAGCCAACGTCTCCTCCTTCCCTTCAAATGTTATAAGTTCTTATCGTAATACTTTTATCCTAGACTTTCTGCCTTCTACCGATTCTCTACTTGTCACAAGCAAAATATTTAAAGAAATAATAGGCTTAACTATCTATAAGATAATGGGCTATGCCTAATTAAATACTAAGAATATGCACCATTCTTAATAAATCTTCGTGAATAGGCTTCGGTCTCTGAATAGTGTCAATAAACGGGGTGTAGACAAGGTTATTATTAACAATACCCGCCATTACATTCTTCTCTCCATTTATTAAACCTTCAATAGCCCCAAGACCCAATCTACTAGCCAAGATTCTATCATAAGCAGTAGGTCCACCTCCACGCTGAATGTGCCCTAGTGTAGTTACACGTATATCAAGCTTATCTCCTACTTGTTTTTTGATTTTTTCGGCAATCTCAGGAGCATGTCCTTCCTCGTCACCTTCGGCCACCACAACTATTGAAGAAGACTTAGATCTTTTCCAACCGTCTTTAAGTGTAGAAATAACCTTCTTTAATGGTGTATGCGTTTCCGGCACCATCACTATTTCGGCTCCTCCGCCAATACCAGACTGAATAGCTATATAACCAGAGTCTCTACCCATCACTTCAATAAAGAAAACTCTATCATGCGAATCTGCAGTATCTCTAATTTTATCAATAGCCTCTAAAGACGTATTTACAGCAGTATCAAAACCTATGGTGTAATCTGTTCCATATAAATCATTATCAATAGTACCTGGGCACCCTACTGTAGGAATTTGATACTCATTAAAAAAAACCTCTGCTCCTGTAAAGGTACCATTACCACCAATTGCAATAAGACCATCAATGCCATGAGACATTAAGGTATCATAAGCTTTTTTTCTTCCTTCAGGAGTCATAAACTCCATGCTTCTGGCCGATTTCAAAACCGTGCCTCCACGCTGTACTATATTACTTACAGAGCGTGAATCCATTTTTTTAATATCACCCGAGATCATTCCTGAATACCCTCGTACTATACCATACATATCTAAACCATGGTAAATACCACCTCTCACTACTGCTCTTATACAAGCGTTCATCCCTGGGGCGTCACCACCCGATGTAAAAATTGCTACTTTCTTCATTTAACGTAATATGGTTTCAACAAACGTCGCAAAAATAACGAGAATTGGGGATTATCACCATCAAGACTCAAATCATTATGTCCGAATACCATTTTTTTAATCCAAAAACAATTATATGACCATACTTCTTTCCTTTTTCTATCCCTTGGCACGCTTTTTGGGATTTGCATTCCCGTACGCTAAAAATGTCAAATAAAAGATTTACGTCAAAAGGGAAAAAAGGGAAAATGAATAGAATATTACAAAAAAGTGCTATCCTAACACTGCTAATATCTAGTCTTACGCTTGTAAATAAGCAAGTTAAGGCTCAGAGCGGTGGAGGTGTAGGGATTGGAACCACCGATCCAGACAACTCTGCAATACTAGATCTAAGTTCAAACAACAAAGGTTTACTATTGCCAAGAATGTCTTTAAAAGAAAGAGCCGCCATAGTAGAACCCGCAAAGGGTTTAATTGTTTACCAAACTAATTTTATGTCTGGACTATATGTCTACGATGGCAAAAATTGGTCAAACGTAAACCAAAGTGAAGCAAGATTAACTGCAGAAGACACTTCTATATGGAGTACACTTGGAAATGCAGGCTTAAGTGCTGACAACAATTTTATAGGAACAACAGACGAGACCGCACTTGTTTTCAAAGTTAATAATTACAAATCTGGTTTAATTGACCCTGAAAGAGGTAATCTATTTTTAGGATATCGATCAGGTCAAAACTCTGCAGCTTATAATTCTGTGGTTCTTGGCTCACTAGCCATGCAAAAAGCAAACTCTAGTGGTAACAATATAGCTTTAGGCTTCCAATCAATGTTTAACAACGAAAGTGGTGGGCATAACATTGGAATAGGGACAGGTACTTTAGTATCAAATATTACAGGAAATAATAATGTAGCTATAGGCTCTCTTTCTGGTTATAAAGCTACTGGAAGCAGTAATGTGTTTCTTGGTTTTCAATCTGGCTACTCAGAGCAAGGCAGTAATAAATTAGTTATTTCTAACGACGCCAATAGAACACCATTAATCTACGGTGACTTCCTTTCCGGGAAAATCGGATTTAATACTCAAGAATTAACATCTACAGTAAATATTAATAGCAACGAAGCAAACTCTAGTGGTTTACGTTTTCTTAAACTAAATAGTCAGTCGCCTGCGGCTAACCCTTCAGGAAAAGTGCTAACGGTAAATGCAAGTGGAGAAGTAATTCTAACTTCTGATTTGGTAGGTGAGTCAGCCAGTACTTTCTGGAATTTAAATGGAAATAATATTGAAAACAGTAATTCAGGAATTGTTGGAATTAAAAATAACTTAAATGTTGGAGGTAGTTTAGCTGCCAACAAATTAACATTAGGCTCAGGAGGGTTAAAACTTCCTTTTGAAAATCAATCTAACAAAATTTTAGGCCTTGATAATGACGGTAACGTTATCACAGTAAACATGCCAACTTCAAGTACAGGTGGTGGAACTGGCACAGGTTCTGATTATTGGTATATAGATGGAGCTGGAGATTTAATCTCCACTATAGGCCATTCTAACAGAGTTCAAATGTTTGGAATGAGTGTTGCTTGGGGTGGGATTAAGTTCACTGAATTAAACTCGACCTATGCAACCCCATTTCCTTCAAACGGTTTAGCTCTCTCATTAGATGAATTTGGCAACGTAATTTTAACTAAAAACTCTGATGGAGGCACTGGTTCAAGCTCCGGCAGCGGAGATAGCAAATGGAGTCAGTCTGGAAACATCATTTTTACTCCGCAAGACAATAAAGTAGCAATAGGGTCTGGCTTAGAGAGCCTTCCTGACGGATACCTACTTTATGTTAAGAAAGGTATTTTGGCCGAAAGAGTAAGAGTAGCAGTAGCCACCTCTTCAAAATGGGCAGATTATGTTTTCAAAGATGATTATAAATTGATGCCCTTAAACGAGGTTGAAAAATTTATTAACGAAAACGAGCATCTTCCAAATGTACCATCAGCAGAAGAGGTAGCTGATGCAGGTATAGATATGGCAGAAATGGCCGCCAAACAAATGGAGAAAATTGAAGAACTTACACTATATTTAATAGACGCTAATAAGCGAATTGAGAAATTAGAAAAGAAGATAGCTACACTAGAGTAATTCTACTGACTGAATCTATAATACAGCCATCCTGAGAAATCGGGGTGGCTTTTTTTAAGTTTAAGCCAGACATCAGGCATCCGACACCTAATCATGTGCCAAAACTCAAACCTCCACTATACCATTCTTAATAGCGAAAAGCACCATCCCCACCCTACTTTTTACATCTAGCTTATAAAATAAGTTTTCGCGATAGCCATCAACCGTTCTTGGCGAAATACACATTCTATCTGCTATTTCTTTGTAAGTAAGTTCTGAACAAGCCATTTGAAGAAACTCAAACTCCCGAGCTTGATAGTTAATTTGTGATACTTTTACCGCCTTCTTATTTCCATTCAAAGAAGACAAAAGCGTATTTGCCACTAAATCACTATGATAATATCCTTTGGAATTCAGTTCATCCAGAGCTAACCTTAAATCTTGGGTATCAGAATCTTTAAGTAAATACCCCTTTGCCCCACAGCGAAGCATTTTTATGATAGATTCCTCTTCATCCTCTACAGAGAGAGCCATAATTTTAATGGAAGGAAACTCTTTAGAAACTGTCTCAGCCGTTTGAAAACCATCCATTACTGGCATGTTGATATCAATAAGGGCTATATCAGGAAGATTATCTGCATCTAAACTGGAAATAAATTCTTTTCCATTAGAAGCTTGATGGGTAACCTCATAATCGTCAAAACGAGAGATAAGCTCTCCTAAAGCGTTACGTATAAGGCTGTGATCGTCTATCAGGGCGACTTTCGTCATGGCTAGTGGTTGTTTTAGGGATAGTAAGCTTTACTTTGGTTCCTTTTCCAATGGCACTTTCTATCTCAAAATCTCCACTTATAAGCTCCGCACGGTGAGCCAGATTACTTAGTCCAGCCCCCGAATTAAAACTTTTTTGGTTAGATTTTGCCTGCACATCAAATCCACTGCCATCGTCAAGCACCTCTAAAGTATAGACTTCTGCCATCTCCTGCAAGCTAACATTTATGTTTTTAGCCCCAGAATGCTTGAAAATATTCTGAATTACCTCCTGAAATATTCTAAAAACTATCACCTCTATTTTAGGATTAACATCCCAATGCTCTATATCATTTGTGAAATTAACCTCATAAACTTCCGTCCTTTTTACTCGATCTAATTCAAAAGCGATAGCCTTTATCAACCCCGCCTTTAAGACATTATCAGAATTTAGAGTCTTAGACAAAGCCCTCAAATCTTTCAAAGCTTTTCCCAAAAACTCCTTGCTATCTGCCACTCTTTTTATTCCAGGGTTCTCTTCATCAATAGTATTCAGCTGAATCTTCACCAAACTCAAAAGCTGCCCAATATTATCATGCAACTCCCGAGCAATATGCTTCATTGTGTTCTCCTGTACCTCGTTTTTGGCCGTTAGTATTTCTTCTTCGAATTGGGACTGGAGGGTGGCCTTTTCTAGTTTGTGGGTTTGTTGGCGTTTGGAATGTATGAAGAAAAAGCTGACAATAAATATCATCAGCACCAACATAATCAAGGTACCCCCTATGATGACAATGACGACTTCGTTGACTTCCATGCTAAGTAAAGGCCGTATGTAATTAGACCATAGTGAATAATGTTTAAAAAATGGTTAATTGAGAATATATCTCTAGCAAGTCCCGGATTCCTCTCATAAATGTAATTAACCAAACCCATGACCATAAAAGAACCAGAATAGAAGATCGCCATGCCCATAAAGATGTAAAATTCGGGATGAGACTTTAGTTCCACTTCAGGTTTATAAAGAACTAATTGAAGAAGATAAATTATCGAAATCACAAATATACACATGGCATATATTTGAAAAGTCCCAACATCTATTACTCTAAAAAGGCTTAAACAAAAAAGCACCGTAAAGGTTACCAAAAGTAAATGTTTTTGTATAGGCCAACAGTTCGTAAAAGAAACTCGAATAAAGAATAAATAAATTAGGAAAAATGATAATCCATTGCTCAAGACATAAACCCATTCGGCAACTTGATTAAATCTAAGTAAAAATACAACTCCAATTGTTTCAGTTACCGTAACCAAAGCAATTAGAAAAATTAACAACCAATATTTCCTGTCTAATCCTTTGCTGAAATATAATATTATCAAAAAGAAAACATATAGAAACAGCTGATATATATATCCCGTTATTGTCAAAATATACTTTTTTAAGGAACAGGACAGCAGGATTGTCCATTGTCATAGTAATGATCACCAACTCCAAATAATCCTGATGAAACTGGCTTAAATGGAGTACTTGTATTTCGGCAATTTGTAATTACCTGACTGTTTCCTATTAAATCTTTTCTCAAATTTCTATCATCACTGAATATAATTGAAGTGGCGTCTCCTTTATAACTAGCCACAACATGAATCCATATCATATTTTTAACTTTAGAGCTTGCGAGCCACTTTCTTAAATTTGAAGTTTTATGTACAATTCCACCTTTATCAATTCCTGGGTCGTATTCTGATTTATTTTGATGCTTAATTTGGTTATGAATAAAGGAATTCCTGTCCTCATAATTTTTATCACTATAATTCGTGGAGCTTCCTTTGGATAAGATTTTTGCTCTACCGACTGGAATAGGAGGTTGAAGCTTAATATCATTTATTCCAACTAATTCCAATGCCATATTCTTATACTTTCCACCTTTTTCACCCATCAAAAATCTTGTCCAGACATAATCAGATTTCCATGATTTATCGATCAAATCAATCAAATCTTGTTTTTTAATCTTAAAGGGAGGTGATCCCTGACTCCCTGGATTTCTATCATAATGATCAAACTCGACTCTATTTTTCACATTGTTATTCTGGTGAGCTTTCTTCATTCGAATAGTATCATTATCAGCCATAATCACTGCCTCACAATAATCAATTGCCCTTGAAATATGCATTGATTTTTCCGCATAGTAGGCAAAGTAGAGCTCTGCATCCATCTCTGAAACTTTTTCTTCTCTTATAGAAGTTTTTAAAGAATCAGGCCAAAAACTGAATCCTTTATTTGGTAGAAGTCCTTGATATTCCGAAAAATATCCCAAAATCTTTTGAAATGAGACTTCATCGACTTCATTTAATCTGAAATGAAATGGCATAGCTTTATTTTTAGTGAGCTCAAAACTCCGAAATATTCTAGCCTAATAATACGGGAAAAATACCCTTTTCATGAAAATTCCATATGATATACCTTGCACTAAAATCAAACTTTATATACAAAATGATAAACCTAAGTAAATTTTTAGTCTGTCTAATCCTTTCGATTTTCTCGTTTTCCAGTTATGCGATTGATGAAAAAGACGAGGCAATAGATTTTAACTTGGTAGCCGATGGATATGAGAAACATTTAGTTGAAGGGCTATATAATTTCAATATCAATACTGGCCTTGGTGATAACTATTCCATCGAAACAGAATTCACTTCATTAGAGGTGAAACCGATTCAATTGCCCGGACAAAATGCAATAGGTTCCGCAGCGAGTCGAACTCCAATAAAAATTGCTACAATTACAATGACACAAGGGAGCAAGGTTAAATTTAAGATCACGGATAATTCTACAAACGTTATTAAAACTATTATATACAAAGTTTTAAGGCATGGAGAATGGAAAACATCATTTGGCTTCACTTTCGTTAGTTTAGGTGAACGGGATCACAGTAACTTTTTCCTTAAAGCAACAGGAGTTGGAAATGAATTTCAAATAATGGAATCGAAAAATGAAACCCTTAAATATATGCCAACTTTCATGTTTCACTATTTACCTAATTCCTCATTGATCGAAAACATAACACCCTCTTTAACAGCGGGTTTAGGAATCAATAGCCTTCAAAGTTTGCCAGATATTTTTTTAGGATTCGGTTTAGTAATGAGGCACAATGTAAGTATCGATCTTGGTGTTGCAATTACCTCTTTGAATCGGCTAAAATCCGAGTACATGGATCAGGAAAACCGGATTATTAATATAACCGAAGGAGTTCCTGAAATACTTAGAAAAAGTTATGACATACGTCCTTTTTTTTCACTTTCATTTCGATTTAATCAAAACCCGTTTACGTCGTCAATGTAAATAATCCTCTGAATCAACCTAAATGACTCAAATTACATTTAATCATGAAAAAAACAAAACTTGTAAATAACCTTATGCTATTTCTAGCAATTATAGGACTCTGCCTTTATACCTTTACTATTATAAGTGCCGCTATTAACTCTTCTGAAGACACTCCCCCCTCTTTTCTTCGACTTTTAGTAACATCATTGGGAGCAATACTAGCAACCAACATTGGAGCAGTTATGGGAATAGCTGTTCAAAATCCAGATGGACCAAATGTATTTAGAGATAGAAATACTTACAACTTAAAAAAGTTATTCACTGAACCAGACTCCTACAAAATAAGAGTTTTTGCATCATATTTTTACGTGATTGCATTATTGATTGGTTTGGTATCATGGGGTATTAAGGGGTTCGCAGAAAATTCTGTCAGTCCGATAATTGAAGAACTAAGTAGAACGCTTCTTGGTGTAATTCTTGGTGTAATGAGTTTTTATTTAACGCCCAATGGTGATTAAAACGGCATACTCAATACAATAGAAGATTGCATCTTTTTTTGATAAAAGTCCCCAGAGTATTAAAAACTCCACAATGGATATTCCAATAAAAATGTCCCTGTAAACTTTCAATTCTTAATGCCAGTTTATAACACTGGGAAAAACACCCTTATAAATACCGTTAAATGCACGTTTCAATGAAAGTTTATTTAGTATAAAATTGTGTTTTCAAACTTAAATTATTAATACAATGAAAGTCAATTTTTTACTTTATTTAACCTTTATTTCATCCTCTTTTTGTTATGGCCAATCTTGCCAACAAGCTTCAATTGATTATTGCAATTCAAAAAAAGAAAGAATCGGAGCAATTTGTCACCAACATAAACAAGGAGGTACACTTGTCTATTTTGATCTACCAGATGGTACATGTGTATGGTGTCCTTGCAGCTGCGTTGCTTCAAATACTCCAGTGGCTATTGGAGAAAATGAATGGATCTCTATGGGAGACATTAAAATAGGTGATAGTGTTTTAGTTTTGGATAACAAAAAATGGGTAAAAGAAAAAGTTATTTACTCAGATGGCACAAAAGGTAGCAAAGGCTATATCCCATATGCCATATATTTATCACTGGAAAACGGAAATCAATTAGTTGCTACATCAGACCATTTGTTCCTTACTAGTAAAAATGAGTTAAAAAGAGCAGACAGGTTAAATCCTTTTGATAAGCTCATGTCTAGCTCCTTTAAAGAAGTGGAGATTTTAAAATTATTTGCAGGTTCATATAAAGGGTTCGTTCATAACATTTCGACGAGTTCAACAATTATCAATGGCAAGGCTGTTAACCAACATCTAATTAACACTAATGGAGTTATATCAGCTGACTTCTTTTTACAATCTTCTCTAAAGGAAACTACCCAAGGAGACAGTCTACTTACAGACCTTCAGATAGGTTCATTCAATTACAAAAAGAAATACATTGGAGAACAAATATTCGGGGCAGAAAAGTTAAAAACTCATTCATCCGAAGTTAATATTTTGTTTAATGACAATGATGAATTTATCCCATTTGAAAGCTTCGAAATACCGGATAATGCAATTAACTTTCTACCAAAAGAATATGAGCAGGCAAATGAAAACATGTTATTCGCATTAGATAATTCCGTCCCCTATGAAGTAGCTAATTATTTATTACATAATTACAAACGTTTCTTTCCCGAAATAGTATATCATATTGATTGGGCCAGTGATGTCGTTAACGCTTCGGCCTGGATTGATAGAAATAATATAAAACATGTGGCAATAATGGGTGGACTAATAAGACACCGTTCCATTGGGATGGAAGGTTTGGGTCTAGTGCTAGCTCATGAACTTGGTCACCACTATGGCGGAAAACCTAGATATAGTACAGGAAAAGCCTGGGCTTCCTGTGAAGGACAAGCAGATTATTGGGCCTCAATTGTCTGCCAGCGGATAGTTTGGTGGGGACCAGAAGCGATTCGTCAATTAAAAATAGGATCTCAGCAACTTTATCAACTTTTCGCTTATGGATTAAAGGCTGGAAATTTAATACTAAGCCCCAACGTAACAAGTCTTAATGAGCTTTGTACTCATCCCCATGCCTCATGTAGATTAGAGACTTATAGAGCTGGTATTACTTTAGATGATAAACCAACGTGTTCGGGAGCTCCTTCTGAATTTTAAACTCAATAAAATATTAGTTCCAAACCAATAATTTCAAAATGGAACAAACTATCTATCTTAGATCAAGATGTTTAATAAGTTAGTTAATAGCACTACATATAGACCAATATTATGAGTCAAAAAAGTTATCTCATAATATTGGTTCTGTCATTACTCCTCACCTCCTGCACCCTAGAAGACCAAAAGGTCAGAAATATGGTGCCGGAACTGGTGGAGCTTAAGGAGATTGTTTGTTTAGTGGATAGTACGGATGCTCTTGGAATAGAAGATGTCGTTAAAAATTCTCAGCTTTTTAAGCCTTATGCAGGGCCAGAGATAAACTATGGGCATCTTAGAAAAGCACTTTGGGTAAAACTTACTTTTGAAAATAAAACTGATATAGCACAGAAGTTTTACATCAGCTCCGACCAAGTGATTCTGGAAGATGTACGCTTTTTTAGTAAAACAGCAGAAGGCTGGAATGTTGAAAAATCTAGTTGGGGACTGGCAGCCAGTAAAAAGAAAACAGACTCTTACTTACATGCTTTCCCTTTAGAATTTCATCCGAAGGAGACTAAGACATACTTTGTTAGAATTAGGAACCAATATCAGGTTGTTAGGTACCCTATTCACATTTTCAGCGAGGTACAGTTTTATCAGCACTCCAACTTCTATGTATTTCTTGATGGTCTGGTCATTATGGCTCTCATCACGTCTATTTTGTATGTATTTTATAACCTAATTTTTTCTAGAAAGGACAGGATATTGATTTACTACATGCTCTATGCAGTAAATTTTTTGGCGTTTTACGCCATTCGAATTGCCTCCCCTACCCATATAGAAGAAGCACATCCGCCACTGCTTAATTACTTCGTGACTATTTTTATTTTTATAAGCACTTACGCTTTTGTCAAGTTTGGTATTCGCTTCATTGACCCTGAAAAAGAAGACAAAAACCCTGTAATTGAAAACATCATTGACACCTTCTTTGTACTTGCCATATTAGCTTCTCTATTTCCAAAATATTCAGATTCTCACGCCCTAAATACTATTAAGCTTATCTTTTTCACAGGTTCCATAGCCTATCTCATTTGGTATATGTGTATCCGATTCAGAAAAAGTCTGCTTTCTCGAATATACTTTTTCATGGGTATGCCTTTGATAGTTTCAGGTTTAGTAGAAGGTTTGACAAATATCTTTGGTATCCTCAAAGTGCCTAACCAGTTTTTTGAGGCTTTCAGAATGTCCATTGTTATTGAGATGCTTTATATTCTCTTTGCCTACATCTACCGTGAAAAAATATTAACAGCACAAATTCAAAACAAACTCAGAGAAACCGAACTAGAGTTACTCCGTTCAAAAATTGACTCCCAAGAGGCAGAGCAGAAAAGAATCTCAGGTGATTTACATGACGACTTAGGCGGCACATTATCAACACTTAAAAGATTGATATTTGATAACCTGATTGGCAACGTCAAAGAAATAGAGGCAAACAAGATAAAAAAATTAACCCAGAAGGCGGCGGATGACCTTCGCAGAATAGCTCACGCCCTTATGCCGCCAGAGTTTGAAATATCTGGATTAACAGAATCGGTCAAAGAATTGCTCAAAAACAATAATTCTGAGAAAAAGAAAATACAGTTTCTTCAACATGGTAAAGCCAAGAAACTTCATAGTTCAATAGAACTCAATATTTTTCGGATAGTCTCTGAAATTATTCAAAATATCAATAAGCATAGCAAAGCAACCAAAGTCTTAGTTCAATTTATTTGGTCAGAAAACGAACTTACCATGATGGTGGAAGACAATGGTAGTGACTTTAAAGATGCTCATTCTGGCCTTGGAATGAAAAACATGAAGATGAGAGCTGAATATATAGGAGGCTTTATTAACTTTGATTCCAACGGCTTAGAGTCCACTATTATCCTTGAAGTACCCATAAATGAGTCCTAAAATTCTTATTGCTGACGACCACCAACTTTTTGGAAACGGCTTAAAAGAGTTGCTCCAAAAAGACAACCTTTACGAGGTTTATGGTCCCATTAAGCATGAGGATGAAATTAAGCATGCCATTTCAGAGTTAAGGCCAGATGTACTTTTACTAGACATTAATCTTAACGGCATAAATGGTATTCAGCTAGGAAAAACCTTAAAAAGTGACTTTCCCGATTTAAAAATCATCATCATTACGATGTATGAAAATTTGACTTTCCTTGCCCAGAGTAAAGACGCCGCATTGAATGGTTATCTTCTAAAAGATTGTGAAACATCAGAACTTCTAAATGGTATTAAATCCGTCCTGAACGGTGGCACTTGTTTTGTAGAAATGGAAAACGACTTTTTTGAAAGTGAAACTTTCAAAGACAGCTTTCTAGAAAAATACAATATCACCGAAAGAGAGATGGAAATCATGAACCATCTTAAAAATGGAAGAACAAATGAAGAAATTGCAAAAAGGCTTTTCCTTAGTTTCCATACCGTAAAAACCCACAGAAAAAATATCTATAATAAACTGGGAGTAAGCAACGTAGCCGAATTAATTGATTTTGCTTCGCAAAATCCGTGAAAAACACCCTAGTTTTTCACCCTCCATTTTAGGGTCTTCTTCGTCTGTTCTGAAACGCTATAAAGTCTGAATTTTGAAACACAAATTCTAACACTAAATAGTAAAATCATGACAGAGCACTTACTAAAAAAACAAACTAGCCCTTTCATGGCCAAGCTCTCAAAAAAAGTAGAGCTAGCCAATCTTCTTTTCGCCGAAAAGCTAAAAACCAATTTCCCAAACGGTTTACAAAAGGAACAATACATCCGGTATTTACAGATGCAATACCACCTCACCAAAGGTGTTCAAGAAACCTTCTTAGCATTAGCCGCACATCCAGACTCTAGGCCTTACAAAAAACTAAGACCATTTTTGATAAACTTCGCTTACGAAGAAGAAATGCACTTCAAATTGGCCGAGAAAGACCTAAAAAGCCTTGGAGCACAAACGGGTGAAATACCTTTTCTGGTTGAGGTTTGGTGGGCATACCAAAGACAGGCAATTATCAGTAAACCTTTAGAAAGACTTGGTGCCACAGCAGTGCTTGAAAATGTTGGAAACTTCGCTGCTCCTATTATCAAAGAGTTGATGGGTTCTGCCTCGTTCATTTCTAAAAAGAACACCACATTTACCCAAGTTCATATGCATGAAGCACTTCCGCATGGCGAGCAAATCTTAGACGCTTTGGAGAATGAAAACTTCAGCACATTGCACCAAAAACAGCTTTTAGATGGTGCAGAAAGAGCCACTTGGTTATACGCCTCTTGCATTTACGATTGGATTATTTCTGGTTCTTTAATTAACTTAAACTAGCCATATCATGCAGATAAACGCTGTCACTACCCCAGAAGAACTAGACGCCATAAAATCTTTAAGGTATCTGGTTAACCAGCAAGAACTTCATAAAAACTTCCTCTTGAAAAACGAAGATTTAACAGATGCACAATCTGTCATTCTTTACGCCAAACGTCATGAAACCATCGTTGGAAGTTTACGATGTACGTTCAAATTTGACAATCCCGAAATAAGAGAATATTGGGGTACCAAAAAGCCAAGTTTCAAATCAAGAGTTGCCCTGGTAGACCGTTTAGTCATTCATCCCACATATAGGAAAACAAGAGTTGCCTATGACCTGACCACCCGCATTTATAAGCAAGCTCTTTTAGAAGGTTGTCATATTGCCTTGATTGAAACTGAGGAGCATTTGATAAGGATGTATGAAAAAATTGGCTTTCAGGTTTACCGCGAAATAAGGCATGACTACGGTTTACGTTTTCAAATGTTTATTAATCCCTGGGATGCCGCATACCTTAATAGCATAAAAAGTCCCTTTTTTCAGGAATACACTGATTATATAAAAATGGTTAATGGCTTTGCTATCAATAATTCCGTAAACGTATTAGCATAAAATACCCCGAACGGGGTATTGCCTACAATATCTAAGGCAGCTTACTTTTGACGCTTAAGAAAATGACCAACCACATATATAAAAATAACGCCAACATTCTCTTTTTAGAAGGAGACATTAATTATACCAACATCCATTTTAAAAGTGGTTCCATGGTAACCTCATGCTACACGCTGAGTCGTCACGAAGAAAAATTAATCTCTTTTATAAGAGCAAGCAGAAAGCATTTGGTAAACCCATTTCATATTAAAAACTATACAAAAGCCGGCAACTACGCAGAATTACTTCTTAATAATGGTCAAAACATCCCCGTTTCTAGGCGAAAAATAAAAGATGTAGAATCTGCACTTGCTCAATTGAAGAATAAATAAACCCCTTTTTTAAATACTAACTCCACACAGAAAACTAAATCTGCCTGTACAAATGAAATGCTCCACTTTTTTAGAGTGGGGCATTTTCATTATGTAAAACATAGAAAATCCTTAGAAGAGTATTACTTTTTTAAGACAATGCAGAATATTTATTGGCGAGTTTGAAACCCAAACTACCAATTGCTTAGATTACCGTTTTGTTAATTCATTCTCAAAACTCGTATCTTTGAAAAATCATATAATCATCAAATTAAAATGACTCATAAACCAATAATGTTTCCCAAGGGTAAAACATTCTTAACAGCAATTTTAAGTATTGCTTTAATTCTCTTAATTCAGCCGCTGGCATCCGCCCAATCAAAAAGCACAAGAGTTTTTGAACAATTAGGCGAAGACCTACCAACCCCGAATGAGTACAGAACTGGTTCAGGAGCTCCTGGTCATGCCTATTATCAACAAAAAGCCGACTATAAAATCAAAGTAGAACTTGACGACGAAAACCAAAGAATTATTGGTTCTGAGGAAGTCATCTATTATAATTTCTCTCCAGACCCATTAAAATACATTTGGGTGCAGCTTGACATGAATATGTTTAAAGACAATTCTATCAACGCACTTTCTAAAACAGGTGGCATCAATGATAAAATGACTTCAGGTCAAATTAATGGCTTGCAGTCTGCCAGTTCAGTTTTTGGTGATGTAGATAAAAGCAGAGAGCGTGGTTATGATATCACATTGGTAAAAGACCTAAACGGTAAAGATCTAAAACACACCATCAATGGCACCATGATGCGTATTGATTTACCTACACCACTTAATAAAGACGAAACTTTCTCTTTTAAAATTGACTGGTCTTATAACATGGCTGCCTACTATGGTCGTTCGGGTTTTGAGTTTTTCGAAGAAGATGGAAACTACAACTATTTTGTAGCTCATTGGTTTCCAAGAATGGCGGTTTATGATGACGTAAACGGATGGCAACACAAACAATTTGTGGGTAGTGGAGAATTTGCCTTAGTTTTTGGTGATTATGAGGTTGACATTACTGTACCAGACGACCACGTTTTGGTAGCAACAGGTGAGTGCCAAAACTATAACCAAGTACTAAGCCGTACCCAAAGAAAGAGAATGGAAGAGGCTGCCAAAGCCACTAAGCCAGTGCTTATTGTAACGCAAGACGAAGCTATCGAAGCTTCAAAAACAAAATCTACAAAAAAGAAGACTTGGAAATTTAAGGCCGAAAACGTTCGTGACTTTGCTTTTGCTTCCTCCAGGAGATTTATTTGGGATGCTATGCAAACCGATGTTTATAACAATGGCCGTAAAATCTGGAGTATGTCTGTATATCCTAAAGAGGGAAACCCACTTTGGGGTCAATACAGTACCAAAGTGGTAGAGCATACCATGAAAGTATACGGTGAGCGTACTTTTGAGTATCCTTATCCAGTAGCTATTTCATGTCATTCTACCGCTGGCGGTGGTATGGAATATCCTATGATTTCATTTAATGGTGGCCGTCCAGAAAGTGATGGAACCTACTCTCAGTTTACAAAAAGAGGTATGATTGGTGTTATTATTCACGAAGTGGGTCATAACTTTTTCCCGATGATAGTCAACTCTGACGAGCGTCAGTGGACATGGATGGACGAGGGCCTTAACTCCTTTATGCAATATTTAGCAGAACAAGAGTGGGACAGAGATTTCCTTTCAAGAAGAGGTGAGCCACAAGACATCGTTTCATACATGCGTTCTGACCCTTCGCAAATGCAGCCTATCATGACCAATTCTGAGCAAATAATTCAGTTTGGAAATAACGCCTACGGCAAACCTGCAATAGCTCTTAATATTTTGAGAGAAACCGTTATGGGCAGAGAGCTATTTGATTATGCTTTTAAAGAATATGCTCAAAGATGGGCTTTCAAACATCCTAAGCCTGCAGATTTCTTCCGAACTATGGAAGATGCTTCTGGTGTAGATTTAGATTGGTTTTGGAGAGGTTGGTTTTACACCACAGACCCAGTAGACCAAGAACTAACTAATGTAGAATGGTATGCTGTAGATTCTGAAAACCCAGAAATAACTAAAGCAGAAGAGCGTAAAGCTTATGAAGCTAGCAGAAATACAATGGCTGTAAACCGAAATAAGACTGACGTAAAAGCAACTGTAGAAGAAACAGATAAAGCTTACCAAGATTTCTATAGCACTTATGACCCATATGCTGTCACACCTCAAGACCAAGCAAAATATGAGAAATTCAAAGCTAACTTAAGTGATGAACACAAAGCACTAATTGATGCTGGCACCAATTTTTATGCTTTAAGCATCAAAAACAAAGGTGGTTTGGTTATGCCGGTTATTGTCAAAATGGATTTTGAAGACGGAACTAGCGAAGTGGCTCGCTTCCCAGCAGAAATCTGGAGAAAGAACTCGGAAGAAATTGTCAAAACTATTCCTACGGATAAAAAAGTGGTCAAATTCACATTAGACCCTTTCCTTGAAATAGCAGATATTGACACAGGAAACAACACCTTCCCGAAAGCTCCTGAAGCCCCATCTAGGTTTCAAATTTATAAAAGAACGCGTCGTTCTTCTTTAAATCCTATGCAGGAGGCAGCTCAGAATTAATTTCCTGAAATAAGAATTACAAACGGAACACCCATTGACAAAAGTTGATGGGTGTTTTTTTATGTTCAAGCTTTCATTTACCTCTTAACAAAAAATATTACCATTGGTGCAACTTCGTTTTCTTTAATCAGACTTTTAAACATAGCTTTACGAAGTTCAGTATTCCCGAACTTGAACAGTACAATGACAAATATTAATTATTTCCTCGTCCGGGAAGAGGTGGCGAATTTGATTGACACCTAAAAAATACATAGAAAAGAACTCCGTAATAGTGGAGCAATGTAAGCTTGGAGACCGCAAAGCCCAATACAAACTGTATAAGCTTTACGCAAAAGCCATGCTTAATACCTGCATGCGTTTTGTAAAACAACAAGACGAGGCAGAAGACGTTTTGCAAGAAGCCTTTGTAGATGCATTTACCAAAATAGATTCTTTCAGAATGGAAGCATCTTTTGGGCTCTGGCTAAAGCAAATTGTGGTAAACAAGTCTATCAACTACCTACGGTCAAAAAAACTAGACTTGGTGGATATTGAAGACCATAAACACCACATAGTGGATGAAGGCGAATCCTTTTATGAAGACGACGACAAAGAGTATAAAATAGAATCAATAAACTTGGCAATGCCCCTTTTGCCAGATGGTTACAGAACAGTTTTAAACATGTACCTGTTTGAAGGTTTTGACCATGAAGAAATCGCGGAGTTCTTGGGTATAAGTGAAAGCACATCAAGAACGCAATATATGCGAGCCAAGAAAAAATTACTTCAAATTATGAGCAATGGACAAGCTTAAGAATTACATATCAACAAACAGAGAAGCTTTTGACACCCATGAGCCTTCAAAAGATTTATGGCAAAAGATTGACAAAAAACTGCCAATAGCCAGCCCTACAAAAGAGATTGCCTTCCAACCGAAAAGATGGTTTAGTTGGCAAATAGCGGCTTCCGTAATTTTGCTTTTGAGCATTGGCTTTTTAGCAGGAAAATATTATAACCCAGTAGCCGAAAATGAGGAAATTATAAACCTAAGTACCAAATATGGTTCGGAGGTTATTCAGTATGCCTCATTTATTGAGAAAAAGAAAAAGCAACTAAATAGCTACGCTGAACTAGCACCCGAATTAATGTTAGATTTTCAAGAAGATTTGGAAGCCTTAAATGGCTCTTTTGAATCCTTAAAAAATGACCTCCCAAATAATCCTAACCAAGAAGAGATTTTAGAAAGAATGATTGACAACTTGGAGTGGCAAATGCAACTTCTTGACCAGCAACTTGACATTATAAAAGAGAAGGCTAAAGATGAAAATCCTGAAATAGTTTTCTCACCAAACGAAAATACTGACGACATGCCGGCTATGCTGGTATAATTAAAGAATAAGAATAATGAAACAGTTCATAATTTGTGTTTTGCTCCTCATGGGAAGCACAGCCATGGCTGGGGCAGGTTGTATTAATTTTGATTTTGCGGGAGAAAACTATCATTTGATTGAAAAGAAAAAATCTATTAGTTACTCGTATAAACTTGATACTAAAGACCCAGTACGTATAGAAAACCATTTTGGCGATGTAAAAGTAAAGTTTTGGGACAAAGACGAGGTCAAGGTGAATATCACCATTACAGCCAATGCCCCTACGGAAGAGCAAGTAGAAGCATTTCTGAAAATTGTCAATATCCAGAGAAAACAACTAGACGGAGAAGCCTCATTTATTACGAAGCTTTACTGTTACAAATCTGCTTTTGAAAACAATATTAGTAAAGAAAAAGAGAAGAATTTTCTGCGAGTAGATTACCAAGTTTACATGCCTGAAAACCATGACCTAACGGTCAATAATTCACATGGCGATGTTTATATTCCTGAGTTTAATGCCATTTTAAATGTTAAACAGGATTACGGAAATTTCTTTGCCGACCATTTAAGTAATAAAGCCTCGGTTATTGATGTCAACTTTGGCAAAGCCTATATTAAATCAATGACAGGCGGAGAGCTAAAATCAAATCAAACTGCACTTTTGATTGACAAGATAGAGGCCGTAAACATGACCAACATTTGCGGTACCGTTAAGGTTTTAGAAGCAAATAATACCAACATAAAAGCCACCTATACTAAAGGCTACATTGGCAAAGTAAATGAGTCGTGTAAGTTTAATTTGAATTACTCTAAGCACTTTAGACTAGCCGAAATACGTAACGATGTGGAAACATTAGAAATTTCAAGTTCGTTTACTAACCTAGAGTTACCACGCTGCCTAAAAGGGAAATATAACCTTAGTGCAGACACTAAAAACACTAATATGGTGATGAACCAAGAGCCCGAGACAAAGAAAGTCAGTTCACCAAACGCCACAGAGCAGCAGTATATTATAGGAAACAGCAATGCCTCACATGCTACTAAAGTGCATCTTACCACTAATTACGGTAAGGTAGAAGTAAAGTAATTTAGCATTTCTAATAACACAGGGTCTGAATATTTCTATTCAGACCTTTTTTTATGCCTGACTATGAGCGTAAATGGTTAATTTTAGTTTCTTCATCAACCTTATAAAATAAAATGCAGCAGTTTCATTACAGAACTTGCAACCTTTGCGAAGCTATGTGCGGATTAAAAATAACGCACGAAAACCAAGAAATAATTAAGATAGAAGGTGACAAAAAAGACACCTTTAGTAGAGGTCATATTTGCCCAAAAGCTTACGGACTTAAAGAAATATACGAAGACCCCGACCGACTAAAAACACCTATCAAAAATGTAAACGGAGCGTGGCAGCCCATTTCATGGGAATCTGCTTATAAAGAAATAGCGGCTAAAATAGTTGAACTCAATATAAAATATGGTCCTGACAGCATAGCCGCATACCAAGGCAACCCAAGCATTCATAACTTAGGAACCGTACTTACAGCTCCACGATTTTTCAAAGCCCTCAAAACCAAAAATATTTACTCGGCTTCTTCTTCAGACCAAGTCCCTCATCATTTTGCTTCTTGGCAAATGTTTGGGCATCCTATGTTGGTTCCCATTACTGACATTGATAATACCGAGCTTTTTGTAATTGTAGGTGGAAATCCATTAGTTTCTAACGGAAGCATGATGACCGTTCCTGATATTGGGAATAGGTTAAAGTCAATTTCTGAACGAGGCGGAAAAGTTATTGTTATTGACCCACGGCATACCGAAACAGCCGCTAAAGCTGACCAACATATCTTTATCAAACCTGGTACAGATGCGTGGTTATTTACAGCCATTTTGAAGCATATTTTTGATGAGAACTTGGTTAACATGGCACATCTCGAAAACTTCACTGATGGACTATCTGAATTAAAAACTGCCATTGCAGACTTTGACATAACTACCGCTGCTGAGAAAACAGGCATTGACCAAAACGTCATAAAAACCTTAGCTTCCCAAATAGCAAAAACTAAAAAAGCAGCCCTTTACGGCAGAATGGGCGTGAGTACCCAAGCATTTGGTGGGCTAAACAATTGGCTTATAAATGCCATAAACATAGTTTCAGGCAATTTAGACGTAGAAGGTGGCCTTCTTTTTACAAAACCGTTGATAGATTTTATTGGCAAAGCCAAACCTAAAAACCGATATAACAGATGGGAAAGTAGAGTTAGAAAGTTTCCAGAGTTTTTAGGAGAACTTCCAGTAGCGTGTTTATCTGAAGAAATAGAAACCGAAGGCAAGGGACAAATCAAAATGCTCATGACTAGCTGCGGAAATCCAGTACTTTCTATTACCAACGGAAATCGATTAGACAAGGCTCTTGAAAAGCTTGATTACATGGTGAGTTTTGACATTTACCTTAACGAAACCACCAAACATGCTGACATCATTTTGCCTCCGGCTACAGGCCTAGAAGTACCTCATTATGATTTAACTTTTAATGTTTTAGCCGTGAGAAACACCGCAAAATACTCCCCTGCCCTTTTTGAAAAAGAAAAAGAAGCCAAATACGACTGGGAGATTTTCCAAGAACTAGGTCATGCTCTAGCCAAAGCAGCAGGCATAGAACCTCCAAATGGCGGAAAAGTTTATTCGCCAGAAGAAATGCTTAGCATAAGTTTGAAAAACAATGACTATGATATAAGCTTTAAAGATTTGGAAGAGCAAACCCATGGTTTTGACCTTGGGCCTTTAAAGTCACAACTTCCCGAGCGTTTAGGAAACGAAAACAAGCGAATCAATCTTTGCCCAGAGTTACTCGTTAACGACTTAAAGCGTTTAAAAGAAACTACAGACGAAAAAGGTTATACGCTCATAGGAAAAAGACATTTACGCGACAACAATAGTTGGATGCATAATTCTGAATTACTTCAAAAAGGGAAAAACAGATGCTTAGTCTTAATGAACCCTGCGGATGGGAAAAAGGAAGGAATTAAGACAGGAGATAAAGTAGCCGTCAAATCAAGAGTAGGAAAAGTGACTATTGAGGCACATTTAACTACGGACATTATGCCTGGTGTACTGGTAATTCCGCATGGCTATGGGCACGGAAAAGGAAACATTAAACTTGCCGTGGCAGAAAGAAACCCCGGAGTAAGTGCAAACGACCTAACAGATGATATGCTGATAGACGAACTTACAGGAAATGCCGCTTTTAGCAATGTTAGAGTACAAATTTCGGCAGTAGCCTAAATTGTACTATCTGCAGCTTCAGTGTTTTTGGGTAAATTATAACACTTGCGGCATCTCGCTTCATAGCTTTCTAGTTCGCCCAAAAGCACTTGTTTTTCGTCTGCCGCGGTTCTGTAAGAATAGTGGGCTATATCACCGCATTTAACACAGATGGCGTGTACTTTGGTAACATATTCTGCTACGGCCATAAGAGCAGGCATTGGCCCAAATGGTTCTCCTTTTGAGTCCATATCTAAACCTGCTATTATTACTCTTTTGCCCGAGTTCGCCAGCTTATTAACAACCTCCACCACACCTTTGTCTAAAAACTGAGCTTCATCTATGCCCACCACATCACAGTTTCCTGCGTAAAGAAGTATCTCGGCGGCTGAGTTTACTGGTGTAGACCTGATAGAGTTTTTATTGTGAGAAACTATATCTTCCTCATCATATCTTGTATCTATCCCTGGCTTAAATATTTCAACATTTTGTCGAGCTATTTTTGCTCTATTGAGCCTTCTGATAAGTTCTTCGGTTTTTCCGCTAAACATGGAGCCACATATCAATTCCACCCAACCCATCTTTTGGTCATTTGACCTACCTCTTTTCGGCTCTATAAACATAAATGCTTTTTTTTTTCGTTTAGCTAAAAGTGGTGCAAAGTTTGTAACTTTATATCACTTACATGCTCCTACAAAAGAAACGAATTTGAAAATGACCTACAAATGGAATTCGACAGATGTCGAAACTTACGCTAAAGCTTTCTCTAGTCTTATTTGCGACGAATATTTCAGCAATCAGAAAACTATTTCTGGTGGCGACATTTTAAAAATAACCGAGATTAAGCAGCTCAATCTTCTTGTAATAAGAAACTTGTTTGAAAAATGGCAAGAAGAAAGCAGCCGACTTCAAAGCCCATATTTTGACTTTGAAAACGCAGAAGTCAAGACCGCCTTAGCCTCATTTATGAATACACTATCAAGATTTATTTCTGTCGGTAGAGATAAATTTGAAATTCTTTTGGCAAAATCAACACAAGACACGCTTCAACTGGCCTTAGAACCAAAAGGGTATTTTGACAACTTAATGCGAAATCTTCCTGAGTTTAAACTGACCACAGAATGGATAACGGCTAATAAAAAGTATTTCCAAATCAATAAACCTGTTCTGGATGCTTTAGAAAATAAATTAAACGGAGGTTCTGTCTTTGCCAATCAAGGTATAGACTGGTTAAAAGTAATTTTTGAAAACTTTAATGGCGAAGACCCATCAGAGCTTTTAGAAGACTTTAATGGCATCTTAAAACTTAATCTTGGTCAATCAACATCGAACAAATCTTTCTTTGACGAAGCTTTAGAATCGGCACCAGTACCTACGCCTACTACTAGAAGAACCTTAGAGCCAAGTCAGGAGAAACCCGAAATAGCAGCACAAGTTAGGCAGCCACTTCCTGATGCACCAATTCCTGCTCCTATACCAAGTCCTGCTCCAGTTCAAAGGGTAGTACAACCTGTAACAGCCCCGCAAGTGGTCAAAGCTGTAGGCAAAGAACCAATGACTTTAAATGACAGACTTCTAAATGCAAATAAGACTTTAAACGACAGTAAAGAAAGTGCTAAAGTGGCCAATCTTTTAGACTCGCATAGTAGATCTAAAATCAATAGTTTAAAAAGCGGTATATCACTTAATCAGCGTTTCTTATTTATCAATAACCTCTTTGGAGGAAATCAAGACAATTATAATCGAAGTATGGAAACGCTGGACGCCTGCGGAAGCCTTACCGAAGCCATGAATTATGCAAATCATGAACTTGCGGTAAAGTATCAGTGGGATAGTAACTCAGCTGAAGCAGAAGAGTTTTATGCTTTAATAGAAAGGAAATTTAGTTAAGCCATCATCATGGCTGCCCCTCCAGCTAAAATTCCAAAAACTATAATTACGCCATAAAGTATCAACATAGTAAGGGTCATTACTCCTACAAATTTGAACATTTTTCGCATGTTAAAAAGTGCTAAATGAAGCAGTTCATTATCTTCTTCTAAAATTGCTTCTTTAGTACTTTTTGCAAACTTGAAAAGGTAAAGGCAAGGAAAAAAGTATATAACTGCCATCACCACATAAATAAACGCCATACCCAAAAAATAACTGGGACCTAGGCTTTCAAAATGTTCTCCATTAGGGAGAAAACTCATTATTGTGCTAAGCCCTAGGGCAAAAACAACCAAAAGAGCACTGCCTACAAAACCAACTATGGCTAAAAACTTAGCCCATTTCGCCGATTCTAATAAATCTTGTTTTCCGTCTTCTGAAAGGTAAAGGTTGCTTTCCATTTAATAAATGTGTTTGATTTAGACCCATAAGTTCGTTCTTTTTTCTTAGATATAAAACACTTAGTTAAATGACGAAACCGCAAAAAGTATCTATTAGCTTCATATGAAAGGTTTTTGAAATACTTGCTCAAATCAATTTTGTGATTTTTTCCATATGATTTAAAAAAAGGCTATTTTTCCTTTTTATGCGAAAAACCCTTTTATACCTCTTACTATCAAGCACTTTTACTTTTGCACAAAATAGCCTCAGTGGCGTAGGTGGCAAAAGTTGGGGTATGGGACATGCCATGGTGGCTCTCCCTCATTCGCAAACCTTCTTTTATAACCCTGCTGGACTTGGTTTTGTTGAAAACTCATTTGTCAATTCATCTTTTGATTCTAGGTTTGATATAGCTGGACTTTCTACCATGTCATTATCGGCAGTGCTTGCCGAAAAATGGGCTACAGTAGCCATAGGAGCCGAACGATTTGGAGACCAACTTTATAATGAGAACAAAGCAGGAATTGCAATAGCAAAAAGCACAGAACGAGTATCGCTGGGTGTCAAAGTATCATACCTCGGGAATTATGCAGAAGGCTTCTCGTCCCGAAACACTATTGTAACAGAGTTTGGTGTTATGGCATATCTTTCTACTAAAGTAAGCATAGGAATGCATGCCTATAACCTCACGGGTGCCTCGCTTTATGATTTTGAAAAAATACCAACTACGCTCCGACTTGGTGGAGCATTTCAACCTACTACTAAAATAACAATAGCCGCCGAAACAGAATACATCCCATCAGAAAAGCCCTTTTTTAAAGCAGGTTTGGAATACATGCTCTTTGAAAACTTCCATCTCAGGACAGGAATAAATACAGGAATCAGGACGAATCATTTTGGCGTGGGCTACGCTTATAAAAAATGGATATTTGATTACGCAGTAAATACGCACCCTACCTTGGGTTTATCCCACCATTTTAGTTTGCAACTAAACCTTCCAAAGAAATGAAAAGACATCTCCTTTTTCTTTTTATTTTTCTTAGCGTGACAACCGTCATGGGTCAGGCTCCTAGATTGGAAGCACCTCCGGTAGAAATAGACCTTGATAACTTTATTCAGCGACTAGCCGCCACACAGCAAGAGGATATAAACTATGAAGACCTTTATGAAGCATTGCTTCAGTTTTATTTAAACCCCATCAACCTAAACGCCGCTAATCCAGACGAACTACGAAGTTTATTTCTCCTTTCAGAATCTCAGATTCAAAATTTCTTTGAACATAAAAATCGTTTTGGAAATCTATTAAGCCTTTATGAACTACAAACAATTGCGGGTTTTGATGCCGAAACTATTCAAACTTTAAGACCCTTTATAAGGTTAAGTAATGGCGTTTCTGTCAATGACGTCAAAGGAATTTTCAATAGAGCTACCGACCACTTTTTGGTTATTAGAACAGAGCAAACCTTAGAAAAAGCTAAAGGATACCGTGAAGGCAAATATTTGGGTCCTCCACAAAAACTATATGCTCGGTATAGACTGCAACACCCTAAAGATTTCAGCTTAGGCTTTATTATGGAAAAAGACCAAGGTGAACCAAACATAGCCGATTACACAACTTTCCATTTTCAACTACAAAACAAAGGGAACCTTAAAAATGCCATTATAGGCGATTATCAATTACAATTTGGTCAAGGACTTGTGATGTCTGGTGGCTATGCTGCTGGTAAAGGTGGCGAACCTATCTACACTACCCGAAGAAGTGATTTAGGCATAAGACCTCACAATTCTGTTTTAGAGGGTGGCTTTTTGCGTGGTGCTGCGGCTACCTATCAAACTGGTCAAATATCACTTACTGCATTTGGCTCTTACACCAAAAGAGACGCCAGCATAAATACTGATGTAGAAGAAAGAGAAGACGTTTTTAGCTCTATCCTATCTTCTGGCTTACACCGAACACAATCAGAAATTGACAAAAAAGGGCTCGTTAACGAAACCAGTGCGGGTATAAATGCCAAATGGCAGCATGGGGATGGCCATATTGGATTCACTGTTTTAAATACAAATTACAGCAGTCCTTTAGAGCGTAACTCTAGGGAGTATGCCGTACATGAATTTAAGGGTACCCAAAATACCGTAATGGGAGCAAACTTCTCTTACTCTTGGCAAAATTTCAATTTCTTTGGCGAAGCAGCCCGCTCTAGTAGCGGTGGTATTGGAGCCATTGGCGGTTTTGTGGCATCACTTAGTCCACAAGTAGAATGGGCATTAAACTTTAGAAATTACGACAAAGACTTCCACAGTTTCTACTCCAATGCTTTTGGCGAAGGAAGCAGAACTATCAATGAAAAAGGGATTTACACGGGTTTTAAATACACACCAAAAAGGGGCTATACTTTTGCTGCCTTTTACGACAAATTCAAATTCCCTTGGCTTAGGTATTTAGTAGATGGACCTTCTGATGGAGACGATTACCTCCTCCGATTTACCTTAAAGCCTACCAAAAAGTGGATTTTTTATACGCAATATCACAGAGAACAGAAGCAAAAGAATTTCCCAGGAAACGAAACAGTTAGTGATTACTTGGTCAAAACCACCAGACAAAACCTTTTGGCTCAGTTCGAATTTAATATCTTTAAAAACTTCAAATCACAAACAAGGGTACAGTATAATTCTTTTCAGTATGAAACCTTAGACCGTTCAAATGGCTATGCACTAATTCAGGATATAGAAGGAAGCATTGGTCGCTTACAGCTCAAAAGCCGTATCGCTCTTTTTAATACCGATTCTTTTGACTCCAGAATTTACGCTTACGAAAACGACGTGCTATATACCGTTTCTTTCCCTGCCTATTTTGGCAAAGGAACACGCCTATATTTAGTTAGCAGATACAGCCTTACCCGAAAAATAGACATTTGGGCTAGAATAGCCAGAACCTCGCTCACAGACAGAGAAACCATAAGCTCAGGAAATAACGAGCTAGATGTACCTCACAGAACCGATGTAAAACTGCAGGTTAGGTATAGATTTTAAGATAAATCGACCTCTTTTCTTGCTCGTTACCTAAAAACTTAATGCATTCAAGCTTCGCATTTCACTTTAAACATAATTATCACTCCACTACCAAAGACTTGGTTTTAACCATTTTGACCAAAACAAAAATCACGTAACCAACAGGACCAAACATAAACACAAAAGGAAGAATTAAGCTATAAACCAATCTTGGTAATCCCACCTCTTTTGATTTTCTGACTACGTATGCTCCCACAAATAAGTCAAAAGCTAAATAATGCAACCAGCCAATAGCAATGGCTGTATCTGAAGTAAATAAAGCTTTTACACTAGCTAAGGAATTAAAACTATCCATTTCAAAACTACCCATATCTTTTATAACCAAATAGGCATATATCAATGATAGAAGCAGAATAACACCATTCAAAACTAAAGTTTGCGTGTATTTCCAATGAGGTAAAATTAGCAAGAGCAACCAGCCTATAAGCACAAAGGCATTTCCAAAAGAGAAAATAGATGATGGTGTCATAATTCTAAGTCTGTTCAGTTTGACAATTAAATTACCGCTACTTCCGGCTTATTCAAAAAGAATTCTGCGATAGCTTTGCACCCAAAATACGAAGAATACTGTATCTTAGACATTAATAAAAGCTAATTACAAATTGACCATGAATATTAAAGACCTCCTCAAAAAACCAGATTTAGACGAAAAAAGCCGAGAATTAAAACAGTTTGTACAATTTGAAAAACTGATGGAAGAACTAAAATATCGTACACTTCCAGACGATACCATTCAAATGATAAACATAGAAGTGGATACTATAAACAATAGCCTAGAATCAGGAAAAAAGCTAGCCAAACAAATTAAAACTTCACTATCTAAAATTATTAGCTTCCTAGAAAAAGAACTTAAAATAGTTACGAAAAACCATTATCGAAATTTATGGTTAGCCATTGGTGTGGGAGCTTTTGGCGTTCCTTTGGGTGTAGCATTTGGGTCTATTTTAGGAAACATGGCGTTTATTGGAATTGGAATGCCTATCGGTATGGCTATTGGCCTAGCCATTGGAACTCAGATGGATAAAAAAGCTGCTGCTACGGGCAATCAATTAGACTTAGAAGTACAGTTTTAAAGCGAAGAAAAATTATCTCATGACAACCGAGGAAATCATATTACTTCTAATTTCCCTTCCTTTTATAATTGGGACGTTTCTTCCATTAGGTGGAGGTAAACATTGGTTCATAAGAGGATTTGATTTTATAAGAATTCAAACTTCGGTAGTGCTAGCCGCAACACTCGTTTTAAGTTTCTTCCTTATTCCTGAAGCCTCTATTTTAGTTAGGTTCATTCAATTCGCACTGCTCCTAGCCCTTATTACTCAAATCAAAATTATTTCTCCCTATATCATTCTTAAAAGTGAAAGTCATGAGCCAAGTCCAGAAGATTCTGAGAAGCTGACAATACTTAGTGTAAATGTTTTACAAAGCAATGATTGTTACCATAAACTTATAGAACTGGTAAAAAAACTACAACCAGACATCCTACTGACTATTGAAAGTAATAAAGCTTGGGAAAAAGCTTTAGAAGAGATTGAAGTTGATTATCAATCTATGAAAAAAGTACCATTGGAAAATACCTATGGCATGCATTTCTACACTAAACTGAAAGCTAACAAGATAAAAGTACATTACTTTTTAACAGACGAAAGGCCGACAATCGAAGCACATTTAGAAGACCGAGAAAACAATAAGTTTGTCTTTTGGGGCATACATCCACCGCCACCCAGCCCTACCGAAGAAGTAACTTCAAAGAAGAAAGATGGTGAGCTGCTTAGTATTGCTAAACTTATAAGGAAGTCAAAAACTCCTAGTTTGGTTATTGGGGATTTTAATAGCGTATGTTGGTCAAATGTTTCCACCCTGTTTGCAAAAACTTCTGATTTGAAAGACGCTCGAAAGCGAAGAGGTTTCTTCTCAACATTCCCTGTCAAACCTTTCTTCATGAGGTTTCCTATTGATTTACTTTACCATTCGGAAGAAATAAAGATTTACCACATGAACACCCTTCCGGAAATTGGCTCTGACCACCTTCCACTATACTCAGAATTTAGTGTTCATCGTTCTAAAACAGAAAGTCCAAAATCAATGGAAAAGAACGAGAAAGAAGAGGTTGAAGAAATTATTACCGAAGGTAAAGAAGCAGAGAAATCTGAATAATAGGCCTTTTTTTAAGAGCTTCTGACATAGGTCAATAAATACAAGTTTTCTTTAAAGTCTTACCTAATCAATAAATGAATAGGTAAATTGAGCATACCTATTGATTTATTCAAAACCCTATAAGCTCTTCCTTCGCATGAAATCAAAATTACTATTCCTCTTCTCATTAATATTTCTACTTTCAGCTTGCAGCATAAATCCGGAAAAGGTAGAGAAGCCAAACGTACTTTTTATCTCCATTGACGACCTCAATGATTGGATAGGTTGTTTAGACGGACATCCTCAAATAAAAACTCCAAATATTGACAAATTGGCAGCAAGAGGTATGCTTTTCACCAATGCTCATACGCAATCTCCAATTTGCAATCCATCCCGAACCAGCTTGCTTACAGGTTTGAGACCTTCAACTACAGGCGTATATGGTCTTTCGCCATGGATTAGAAATGTGGATTCCTTAAAACACTTGGTTACACTTCCTCAGTATTTCTCACAAAACGGTTATACAAATTATAGCACTGGAAAGATTTTCCATGGCAATAATGGAAGAGGCGAAAACGATAATGAGTTTGACATTCTAGGACCTGGAACTGATATAAAACCTATACCCGAAGAAAAAATCATAGGTTTCACTCCAGGTGGAAACCACCCACTAATGGACTGGGGTACCTTCCCACATAAGGATGAAGAAAAAGGAGACTACGAAGTAGCTAGCTGGGCTGTGGATGTGTTAAACAGTAAACCTAAAGACCCTTTCTTTTTGTCTTGCGGCTTTTTCTTGCCCCATGTACCAGTTTACGTGACAGAGAAGTGGTTTAACATGTATCCTTATGAAACATTAGTCATGCCACCAATGCTAGAAAACGACAGAGAAGATACACCAAGAGCTTCGTGGTATAATCACTGGAAAGTGCCTGAGCCACGTCTAAAATGGCTTAAGGAAGACCAGCAGCTCAAACCTCTTGTTAGATCATACTTAGCCGCCATAAGTTTTGTTGACAGTCAGGTTGGTAGGCTTTTAGATGCTTTAGATGAAAATGGACTTACCGAAAACACCATTGTGGTACTATGGTCTGACCATGGATACCATTTAGGTGAAAAAGAAATTAGCGGCAAAAATACGCTTTGGGAGCGTTCTACGCATGTTCCTTTAATTTTTGCGGGTCCTGGAATAAACAAAAATGACAAATATGACAATCCTGTTGAACTTCTTGACATATACCCCACTTTAAGTGCATTATGTAATTTGCCTGAAAAATCAGAACTTGAAGGAGTATCGCTATTGGACCAACTTAGCGGAAAAGAAGTTAAATCTGTCAGACCAGCTATTACCACAAATAATTATAAAAATCACAGCATCAGAACTAATGACTGGCGATACATTCAATACGCTGACGGCAGTGAAGAGTTATATAATATAAAAAGTGACCCAAATGAATGGGAAAACTTAGCCGACAGCAAAGATTTAGATGGAATAAAAACCAAACTAGCCAAATGGATTCCTGAAGAAAATCACCTACCCTATTTTGGAAACGGATTTAGAGTTTTACAATACGAGAATGGAACACCAATCTGGGAAGGAGAAGTTATAAGACCTGAAGACACTATTCCGGATATTTAATTACTTAGCTTAATTATTTTAAAATGCCTTCAAAGCATCAAACAATTCGTCAACTTAATCTTCGAAAAAGCTTAAGAAAACCAAATACTTAAAGAGTATTTCCTAACTTCAAATTTCGAATATAATTTCAAGACCACAACTTCAGAATGAAGGTGAAAATACCCTATGGAAAAAGTTACGCTTAAGGGTTTAGCTAAAGTTCTAGATATGTCTATATCTACCGTATCTAGAGCTCTTTCAGACCACCCAAGTATTAGTGATAAAACCAAGACAAAGGTAAAAGAAGCCAGTGCACATTATAATTATGTACCAAACCTAAGAGCCCGATACCTAAGAACTAAAAACTCAGGATTAATAGCACTCATCCTCCCTGGATACGACATGTTTTTCACACCTACCCTGATGGATGGAATATCTAAGGTTGTCAAAAAGCAAGGTTATTCTTTGCTAATTTTTCAATCTGATGATTCATGTGAAAAAGAGGTGGAAATAATTGAATATTGCCACCAACTCTCTGTTGACGGTATTTTACTTTCTTTAGGAGGCTCTTTAGGCAAAGAAATCAGTCTACCAAAAATCTCGGCACCCATAGTTATGCTAGATCGTATTAAGGAGAATAATTCTTTTAGTACGGTAGCCATTGAGGGAGATTTAATTTCACACCGTGCTGTGGAGTATTTGATAAATAAAGGTCATAAAAAAATAGCAGGAATATTTGGCAACGCCCAAAGCTCCACAGCAATTAAAAGAAGTAAAGGCTTTCGTGAAATCATTAAAAATCAAGATGCTACTATAGAAGGCTATGAATTAATGGTAGAACATACCGAAGATTTCAACAAAGTCATGGATGATTTTTTAGAACAACACCCAGGCATAACGGCCTTATACACGATGTCGGATACGCTGACTCTAAAGGTTTATCATTACCTAAATAGCCGACAAATACGAATACCTGAAGACATGTCAATCATCGCTATTTCCGATGGAACCCTTCCTAAGGTAATGCATCCTAACACTACCCACTTTTTCCATTCGGCAGAAGAAGTAGGCTTACTAGCTACTGAACTTCTTATAAAACATTTAAAATATCCGAACACTCCAATGGAGCACCTGAGAATAGAATGCGACCTAATTGAAATGGATTCTGTAAAGAGTTTTAAACAAAAATGACCTTCTGATGTGGTCATAAGGAAGTGGAACTGTTTAATTTCTTACAAAAAAGAGAAAGCATTCATTTCGTTAAAAGCTTGGTAGCTGTCACTAAAAATCAAAACCGGAGTATAAAGAAATCTTTAAGAATTTAATTAGCTGGGCAATACCCAATGTTCCCTAGCTCTTGGTTTTGACACCAAAAAGAAAGTTGAAAACAGCTATTAAGCTAAATCCCTAGACAAAACCCTGATTTTAGACCGCAACAATAATCACTTTAAAACTGAGCCTAGGATAATTTTCACTAATTTTAAGAAGGATTTGAAGGTAAAAACTCAATGAATGAAGTACTTTAATTTAATCTTTTATTCAACCTATTAAAAATGAAAACGAAAAAAACTAACTCTTCTAGAAGAGACTTCATCAAACAAGGAGCTTTGGCTTCTTCCATCTTTGTAGTACCTAGGCATGTATTAGGAGGCGTAGGCTATACTGCACCAAGTGACCAATTAAACATAGCAGCCATAGGTGCCGGAGGTAAAGGTGCCAGCGATATAAGAAACGCATCTGTTAATGGTCGTGAAAGAATAGTTGCTCTATGTGACGTAGATTTCTCAGGTTCTGCAGCGGCATCTGTCAAAAGGTTCCCGAAAGCTAAACTCTATGCTGATTATAGAGAAATGTTAGATAAGGAAAAAGATATTGACGCTGTTACTATTTCTACCCCTGACCACGTGCACGGCCCTGCTGCTAAATATGCCATGGATAGAAACAAACACGTATATGTGCAAAAGCCAATGACACATAATATACGTGAAGCCAGAATCCTTACAGAACTTGCCAGAACTAACAAAATTGTTACTCAAATGGGTAACCAAGGAGGTTCTAATGAGCTATTAGGTATGGTTCAGAAATGGGTTGACTCTGGTGTAATGGGTAAAATAGCAAAAGTACAGATATGGACAAACAGACCTGTATGGCCACAAGGAAACGCTATGCCCGAGCCAAATGCTAGCTTAAAGCCTGATGATTTAAACTGGGATTTATGGTTAGGACCAAATGAACTAAAACCATATACCCCTAAAATGCATCCATTTAACTGGAGAGGCTGGTGGGATTATGGTACTGGTGCTTTGGGTGATGTAGGATGTCACTTAATAGATATTCCTTTCAGAACATTAGGTTTAAAATACCCTACCGCAGCAGAGTGCTCTGTAGCTTCTATTTATTCTGAAATGTGGAATGCAGATTATCACCCAGAAGGTTGTCCTCCATCTTCATTCATTACTTTAAAGTTTGGTGCAACGGCAAAAAGCCAATCGCCAATAGAAATGACTTGGAGCGATGGCGGTATCAGACCTTCACATCCAGACATCATACCAGCAAATGATGATATCGGAGGGAAAGACAGTCAAAATGGTGTTTTAATTATTGGTGAGAAAGGAATAATTTCTACCAACATTAACGATAGCTCTCCATTAATGCCAAAACTTTACTTAAATGATGGTACCACCGAATTTGGTCCAGAAGTAGAGAAAAGTGATGAGCCAGAATACGGCCACCATAGAAAATGGGTGGACGCTTGTAAAGCAGGTTTCAAAAGCTCTGAGCACCTGGCTCTAACGTCTTCTTTTGATTATGCGGGCCCTATGACAGAAACTGTATTGATGGGTAACTTAGCCATCAGAAGTTATATGCTAAGAAAAGAAGACAGCAAAGGTAAAATGGACTTTTACGCTAGAAAGAAACTTCTTTGGGACGGTGAAAACATGCGTATCACTAACCTTGAAGCAGCAAACCAGTTTGTAGGAAGAACTTACAGAAAAGGCTGGGAAGTATAATTTTCAATATTTTAAACAGCTCGGTAAATATAGAACCGAGCTGTTTTTTTTAACTTACACTCTAAATAAAAATAGACTAAAATTACTTATGAAATTAACTACGCTTGGCTTAGCTATAGCCCTACCAGTTGCACTTTACTCTTGTTCTAGTAGCACTTCAGATTCGACTGAAACAATGGAAACTACCGAAGAAACCGTTAGCACTGATGATGGTTTTGTCTCTTTAAGCGACAATTTGGATGGCTGGATTGGCGACAAAGCTGTTTATACTATAACTGATCGTGTCATTTCTGTAAACCCAGAAGAAAAAGGAACAGAAGGAAGCGGTGGAAATCTATTGACCGAAAAAGAGTATAGCGATTTCATTTTCAAATTTGAATTTCAATTAACGCCAGGTGCTAATAACGGATTAGGAATTCATGCTCCTTTAGAAGGTGATGCAGCCTATGAAGGTATTGAATTACAAATTTTAGATAACACTGCTGAGAAATATGCAGACCTACATGATTATCAATATCACGGTTCTGTTTATGGTGTTATTCCAGCTAAAAGAGGTTTCCTTAAGCCTGTTGGCGAATGGAACGAAGAAGTGGTCACTGTAGAAGGTTCTAAAATTAAAGTTGTTTTAAATGGTACTACTATTTTAGATGGCGATTACTTAGAAGCAAGCAAAAATGGCACTTTAGATGGTAAAGAACATCCTGGACTTGCAAGAACAAGTGGTCATGTTGGATTTTTAGGACATGGTGAAGTTCTTTCATTCAGAAACGTAGCTATCAAAGATTTAGCTAAATAAATATTCCAAAGCCATGAAGAAGTACAGAAAACTTCCTTTTCTAATCTGTATACTCTTCATGGCTTTTTCTTGTCAAAAAAAGGAAGAACAGCCCAATGTCCTTTTTATCTCCATTGATGACTTACGTCCAGATTTAGGTTGCTACGGAAACACCGAAGTAAAATCTCCAAACATTGACCAAATAGCCGCAGAGGGTTATACATTCAATAAACATTTCGTTCAAGTACCTACTTGTGGTGCTTCTAGATACGCTCTATTAACGGGAAATAGACCTAGTAAGAAGTTACATTTAAGGAATGACGCTATTGAAAAGGAAATTTCAAACTCTCCAGAAACTGAACTTCCAGAATCTTTTATACATCAATTACGCAGAAACGGCTATCATACCGTAGGAATAGGTAAAATTAGCCACTCGGCCGATGGACTAGTTTACGGCTATCAAGAACCCGTGTCAGACAAAAGAGAACTACCATTTAGTTGGGACGAATTATTATTTGACGCAGGAAAATGGGAAACAGGCTGGAATGCTTTTTTTGCTTACGCCAATGGTGAAAACCGAAACGATTTAAATGGTCAAGTAAAACCCTACGAAAGTGGTAAATCAGGTTATCCTGATGAACTGACTACCAAACTAGCTTTAGAAAAGCTCAAAGAATTAAAGCAAAAAGACAAGCCTTTTTTTATGGGAGTGGGCTATTTCAAACCACACCTCCCTTTTAATTCCCCTGAAGAATATTGGAATAAGTATAAAGACGACAGTATTTCCGTATCAGAAAATCCACTTAAGCCAAAAGGTGTTAATAATGCTAGCCTTCATGGGAGTTCTGAATTTAACAGATATGCACTTGGTGAAGAAAAAGCTAGTTTAGACAAAACACTTTCCGACCCGTACGCCAAAAATATCAAAAAAGCATATTACTCCTGCATCAGCTATATTGACAATCAGGTCGGTCAATTAGTGGCTGAACTAGAAAGACTTGATTTAGCTAAAAACACCATCATAGTTATTTGGGGCGACCATGGCTGGCACTTAGGAGACCAACAAGTTTGGGGTAAACACACTTTATTTGAAAGAGCCTTAAAAAGTGCACTTATCATCAAAATCCCCGATTCAAAAAGCAAACACACACAAGTAAATAGCATTGTAGAAACTGTAGATATTTACCCAAGCATATTAGAGTTATGCAATATTAAATCAAGTCATGAAATTGACGGTAGAAGCTTTGTCAGCATGCTAAAAACTAATCCAGATAAAACTGGAGAAGTAGCCTATAGCTATTTTAAAAATGGCATTTCTTTAAGAACAGACAGATATAGGCTTACAAAATACTTCAGAGAAGAGCTACCAAACATTGAGCTTTATGACCATCAAACGGACCCTTTAGAATCTATAAATATTGCTAAGAGAAATCCACAAATGGTTGATTCGCTAATGCCTATTCTAAACATAGGCGACACTAAACTATATTCTAAATAGGTCTTAATCCAAAACATTAGTTTCATTTGTACCGCTAAAAATGATGTTCATTGAATGCATTAAAAGAAACATTTACTTTTAGAAACATTTTTAACCCATTTTAGATACTTTTAAGTGTATTTGTCAGTTTTCCTGTATAATAAGTTTCCTAATAATTGAAAAAGAATCTACTTCACACTTTATTGATTACCCTATGCGGTATTCAAGTTTTTGCTCAAGCACCCACCTTAAGCTGGCAGAAAAACATTGGCGGTTCAGCTGGTGAGTTTGACCTAATTTGTAGCCAAAATTTTCAGGGAGATATTTTTATTGCTGGCACTACTTATTCCAGTTCCTCTGGTGATATCCCCTTAAATAATGGTGGAGCAGATATTTATATAGCTAAACTTAATGCTAGTGGAAACGAATCTTGGTCACATAATTTTGGAGGTTCACTAGATGATTCCCCAATTTCAATAGCTCCAACATCAGATGGCGGTGTAATTATTCTTTGCTTTGTGGCTTCCACCAACGCTGGAGGTGACTTTAATCAAGCTGGCGTATGGCTCCTTAAACTAAATAATGATGGAAGCACAGACTTTAAGACTTTTTACGGAGGAAACCCAAACCTCAAAGGAAAAGTAATCCAAACCTCAGATGGTGGATTTATGTTTCACTCAATTAAAACTGTAGGTGTAAATGGTTTAGACTCTTGGATTTATAAAACTCATTCAGATGGAACTTATGACTGGGATGCAACTTATGGTGGAACGTCTGATGAATTTGCCGCTGATATTCTAGAATATGGTGGTGACTATTATGTATTGGGTGAAAGTAATTCAAGCACGGTAAATGGAAAATCGAATCATGGATTAAGTGATCTATTATTATTAAAAATCAATTCAGCAGGTGTAAACCAATGGACACGCTTAATGGGTGGTAATGGAAATGACGGAGGGGTTAGGTTAGTACTAGACGATGCAAAAAACCTCCTAATTTTAGGTTATAATTCGAGCATAGGTGGAAATGTTTTGGAAAATAATGGAGGCATAGACTTTTGGATTATTAACATGGATACAACTGGTTTCTCGTCAAACAATTATTCGGTTGGTAAAATAAGTGATGATTATCCATCAGATATTTATTTTAATGAATCTACTTTCAGTGGCGTGGTGGTTGGCGAAACATATTCTTCAGGATGGGCTCCAGTTCCCTCTACCGATCCAACTATATCAAATTTTTTAGTTGCAGAATTAATTCCTTTTGGTGGAACTGCATGGACGAATGCTTTAGGAGGTGATGATTCTGATGCTCCTACAAGCATTATTGGAACTATTGATGGCGGTTTACTTATTTCAGGACACTCCTACTCTAATGATGGCGATTTAACAGGAAACAATGGTGATTCAGATTTTTGGTTAGTGAAATTAGCTTACCCATGCCCAGACGAGCTAACCCTAAATGCCGCCAATTTCTCTAAAAGCCTAAGCAGAACAGCGGGAAGCTCCATAAATACCAACTCTGAATTTACTGGTTCGCTCTCAAAGGTGAAATTAAAATCTAACTACATTCAGATGAATCCTGGATTTAAAGTAGAGGCAGGTACTGTCTTTGAAACGGAAATTGGCGGTTGCCCTCCCTAGTAAATAAGGTCTAAGCCTAATTCGTCTTTGAAATCTTTAAGTGCAGGGTTTTTCTCTAACATGGCCTTGAATTTTTCTTGCTCTGTACGTGGTTTTCCTTCGTTTTTAGCTGCCACCAAAATGGCAGTAAGTTGCAAAGAAGTGTTTTGAACCTGCTTACGCACAAAATCAAGGATATCTTGTTTTGACTCATCAAACAAATCCATTAATGTTTGATTGACTAACTTCAAAGTAATTATTCCATCTTCAGTTAGGTCAAAATTACTTTTCAAAATCATTTGCTGACTTTGACGCTCCATTATTTTGGTACAAGCCGTTAAAGCTACTTTGACATCATCAAAAGTATATGGCTTATTAGAAACAACTTCTTGTGTTTCTACTTTTTTGACCTCGGCCTTGACCTCTGTTTTTAGCACTTCTTCTTCCAAATCTACTGTAGAACGAAGTTTAGAAGACTTAAACTTTGGTCTAGCACCTGCTACTGGTGTATTTGGTTTTACGGCACTTGGAGTTTTGGGAGCCTCTTTAGGAGCAGAAGGCTCTGCTGAAGCTACACTAGTTGAGTTTTTTTTTTCAGCCTCCCCGTTTGGAAGCGTGCTTAAGTTAAGTACCTGAGAGATACTGGCCATCTTCATGAGCCCTATCTCCACATGGAGCCGTTGATTTTTGGCCGATTTATAAGATAAATCAACTTGGCTACCAATACTTAAAGCAGACATTAAAAAACCTTGCGACAGTTTTTTAGTTTGGTCTAGGTATTTTTGCTTCACAGAAGTAGATACTTCCATCAAATCAATAGTTCTAGCATCTTTCCCTACCAAAAGGTTTCTAAAGTGTCCATTTAAACCAGTTACAAACTGATGTCCATCAAAGCCTTTTTCCAAAATTTCATTTAAAACCAATAAACTCTCCGACAAATCTCCGTCAAAAAGAGCATCTGTTATTTTGAAATAATAGTCATAATCTAAAACGTGAAGATTCTCTAAAACCTCCGCATAGGTAAGTTTTTTATCTGTAGAGAACGTTACGTTCAAATCAAACATAGAAAGAGCATCTCTCAGTCCTCCATCTGCCTTTTGAGCTATAAGCTCCAAAGCTTCAGGTTCAGACTCAATACCTTCCTTGGTAGAAATTTGAGCCAAATGGCTCGCCATGTCTTTTATCTGAATTCTATTGAAATCAAATATTTGACAACGGCTTAATATCGTTGGGAGAATCTTATGCTTCTCCGTAGTAGCTAAAATAAATATGGCGTAAGATGGTGGCTCTTCTAAAGTCTTCAAAAATGCATTAAATGCAGCCGAAGACAGCATGTGAACCTCATCAATAATATAGACTTTAAATTTTCCATCTTGTGGAGGAAAGCGAACTTGGTCTATCAGGTTTCTAATATCCTCTACCGAGTTATTACTGGCGGCATCTAGTTCATGGATATTGAAAGAGGCGTTTTGAGCAAAGTTTTTACAACTTGTACACTCATTACACGGCTCGGTATCTGCACCTACATTTTGGCAGTTGATAGTTTTAGCTAAAATTCTAGCACAGGTAGTCTTCCCTACCCCTCTTGGTCCGCAAAAAAGAAACGCTTGAGCCAAGTGCTCCGTCTTAATTGCATTCTTAAGCGTGGTGGTAATATGACTTTGACCCACTACTGAATCAAAAGTTACCGGCCTATATTTTCGTGCTGATACTACGAACTGTTCCATCGGTGGCAAATATAAAAAAGAATGTTTCTAATAGTGGAAGTGGGTGGAAAACTTTGATGTACTAATTGAGATGTATCAAGTTTTTGAGAACAAAGTACCAGAGTAAAAAGAGCCCTTAATGCTCTAAGAATTTGTCTTGAAAAATACTGGGCGTTTAGCTTATATTTTTCTCATTTTTTTTGAAAATATCACAACAGCTAACGATATTGGATAACATAAAACTCAACCCTATTTATGCTAAGTCAAAACGAAATAGACTCATTAGACCGTGACGGATTTTTAAATCTAGGTCAATTATTAAACAGCCAAGAAGTAAAAGAAGTCAATGATAAAATTGATGAATTGCTAGCCAATGAAGGCCAAAAGGCAGGCTCCGAACTTTTTGATTCTAAATATATCAGGCACCCTACAGAAGATGGTGTTGACCGGCTGGCTGACTTGGTAAACAAAGGAAAGGTGTTTGACCAGTTTTATATGCATCCAAAAGTTTTAGCCACTGTGGAAACAGTTATTGGCAAAGCCTATAAACTTTCATCACTAAATTACAGAGCCGCCAAACCTGGCAAAGGCCTACAAAAACTCCATGTAGATTGGGGAAACACCATTGCCAATGGTGAATATAAAGTATGTAACACCATCTGGCTTTTAGACGATTTCGTCATTAATAACGGAGCCACCAGAATAGTCCCAGGTACGCATAAATTAGACGTATTGCCAAATGACGCCTTAGAAGACCCATTTCAAAAGCACCCTGATGAAGTCTTGATATTGGCACCAGCAGGCTCTGTGGTGGTATTTAATTCGCATGTGTGGCATGGAGGCACCACAAACCTTACTCAAAAAGACCGTCGAAGTATCCACAGTTATTTCTGTGCCAGAGACCTTCCACAGCAGGTTGACCAACAGCGGTACATTACCCAAGAAACCAAAGACAGAATTGGAGAGAAAGGTGCTTTTGTTTTGGATGTTTAAACAAAGTAAAATCTATAATAACATTCCCGAGACTGCGATAATTCTAACAAAAGAGGAGAGAACAAAAATGCTATCTCCTCTTTTGAAAAGAAAAAAAGACCTTAAAACCCCAACTAGGTCTATTTTAAGACAAAATCACCAAATCTGATGCACGCTCTTTTTAATATACTTTTCGTAAATCGCATTTACCGCTGCCTTTTGTTCTGTTGATATGTCGGTGATTTCTGAGGCACCTAAATTTGAACTTACCTGCTCTGCCCTACTCGCACCAGGAATAATACAACTTACAGCATCAAAACCCAAAATCCATTTTAAAGCAACTTGAGCCAAATTAGTTTGATTTGGAAAAACGGCTTTTAACTCCTCCACTGCTTTCAAGCCTAAATCATAGTTAATTCCTGCAAAGGTTTCTCCTTTGTCAAAATGCTCTCCGTTTCTGTTAAACTGCCTATGGTCCCCTTCGCCAAAACTAGACTCTTTAGTAAATTTACCCGTCAATAAACCACTTGCCAAAGGCACTCTTACTATCACGCCTATGTCTTTCTTTTTCGCCTGCTCAAAAAATAACTCAGAGGGACGTTGTCTGAACATATTAAAGATAATTTGAACGGTAGTGACATTTCCAAACTCAATACCCTTCAATGCCTCTTCTACCTTTTCAACACTTATTCCAAGGTTTTGAATCTTACCTTCGTCTTTTAATCTATCAAAAAGCTCAAAAATTTCTGGTCTGTAAAAAACCTCCGTAGGCGGACAATGCAATTGAATTAAATCCAATGTTTCTAAACCCATTCTGGTCAAACTATCCTCTACAAACTTTCTTAAAGCAGCTGGTTTATAAGCTTCATTATTATGCGGGTTGAGTTGCCTACCACACTTACTGGCTACATAAATTTTCTCTGACCTACTTTTGACAAATTTGCCAACCGCCTTTTCACTTTCACCTACTTCATTTCCATACACATCTGCAGTATCTATGAAATTCACACCGCCATCCACAGCTTCATTTAAAATTCTATCTGCTGAGGCCCAATCAAATGGCTCCCCCCACTTTCCACCAACCTGCCAAGTACCAAGGCTAATTTCTGATACTTCAATATTTGTCTTTCCTAGTTTCCTGTATTTCATTTCAAAAGGGTTTTGTTCGTTCAAAATCAAAAGTCAATTCTTTTTTTTAATTTAAAAAGAAGTTTAAAACTCTATTTTTACAATACTAACTGAAATCAACAAATAAAAATGAAAGACGTATTTATTCTCGGCAGTAGCCGAACAGTCATAGGAAGTTATGGCGGTGCCCTTAGTAAAGTTTCGGCCATAGAGTTTGGCAAAAAGAGTGTAGAATCAACGATAGAAAAATCTAAGGTTTCTCCTGAAGACATTGAAACCATAGTTTTTGGGAATGTAATTTCTGCTAATCTCGGTCAAGCTCCAGCAAGACAAGTTTCAAAAGCAGCAGGATTGCCTGATGCAGTATGTGCCACCACAGTAAATAAAGTATGTGCTTCAGGCATGAAAGCCATCAGTATTTTGGCCAATGAAATAAAGCTTGGCGACGTAAATATGGGTATAGCTGGCGGCATGGAAAGCATGTCAAATATCCCTCACTACGTCCCCAATGCTAGATTCGGATTAGGTTTTGGTGACAAAACTTTAGTAGACGGACTTGGAAAAGATGGATTGACAGATGTGTACAACAACTGTTTAATGGGTCTTTGCGGTGATAAAACCGCAGAGAAATATGAAATAACAAGAGAAGAGCAAGATGATTTCTCGGAGCAATCATATAGAAGATGTGCCACGGCATGGGAAAATGGCATTTTTAACGAAGAGTCCATACCTATGGAAATCCCAACTAGAAAGGGAGAACCAAAATTCTTAACACAAGACGAAGCATTCTCTAAAGCCAACTTTGAGAAAATGCGAACCTTAAAACCTGCTTTCTCAAAAGACGGAACAGTTACCGCGGCCACCTCTAGCCCCATGAGTGATGGAGCCAGCAGCATGATTTTAACTGATGCCGAAACTCTTAAAACCAAAGGATTAAAAGCTCAAGCAAAAATAGTAGCCTATGCAGAAGCAGAGCAAGACCCAATGTTTTTCACGACCGCTCCAGTTTTAGCAGCAAAAAAAGTCTTGGCAAAATCAGGTTTGACTATTGCGGATATTGACTTTTTTGAAGTTAACGAAGCCTTTGCTGTAGTTCCTTTGGCATTTATGAAAGTATTAGAAGTGAACCCTGAAAAAGTAAATATCCATGGTGGAGCATTGGCCGTAGGTCATCCATTAGGAAATTCTGGAAGCAGAATAGTGGTTACGCTTCTGAATGTTTTAAAACAGAAAAAAGCAAAATACGGCATGGCAGCCATCTGTAATGGTGGTGGTGGTGCTTCTGCTATTATTGTAGAAAACCTCGACTTATAAATTCCGATTTAGCCAATCAGGCTTTTCTTTTGCCTGGTTGGCTAATCTTATCTTGATACATTTCAATCCACTGATTCACCGTCATTTTTGAAGCTAGCTGCCCTATCAATTCAAAAGGTATTTCGTCTGGCTTTTTAAAACGAATGCACGACTTACCCATGTCCAGCTTTCTTGAATTGTATTTAGGGTACTCTTTTACAAACCAAGCCATCAAGTTTGGGTCCGCATAAATGCCGCTATGGTACACCGCTATAAAATTCTTTTGCGAAGCAATATTCATAAAAGGCAGCGGCAATTTAGGGTCGCAGTGATAACCCGAAGGAAAAGTAGAATGCGGCACCACATAACCAATCATTCCATAATTCATACATTCTTCAAAGCCTTCTGGAATGTTTTCTAGAATCACATTTCTCAGTTTGGTCATAGCCGAGATACGTTCTTCTGGCACTTTTGTTAAGTAATCATCGGGGCTTTTCGCGTCTATTGTCATTAGGCTTTTATAAGATTGATTTCCGAAAATACGAAAATCAATCTTAATTCTTTTGTACAAACTTTACTGCCCGTAATCTTAATCCAATACTCCTTCTTCTAAAGACATATTCTTCCGCTGCCCTCGCCGCCTGCCTGTCGGCAGACAGGGGCATGCCTGACCTTTTTGTTTAGGCAAAAAGTAATCGCGGCAGCGAACCGTTCAAACCATCTGCCAAAATAAACTTGTACAATCAAAATTTTATAAAAATTGCAGTTGTATCTAATTAATGGACCTGTCAAATTCTGTTTGTCCTTCGAACAGTATTTTGACAAAGCGGAATTTATTCTATTTATAATTCTACCTAAACCAAATTCGTAAATTCCTTATATCGCTCTGTGCTGTTTGAGCACAGGCAAAATTCTAACATCATAAACTAAATTACATCAACCACCATTAAGAATTTTGAATGTGCGAGTTTACAGAGTGTAGCTTTTTTTGCTTCGTTTTTTAACTATAAAAAAATGAAGTCCCCACTGGAAAGTGAGCCGAGAAGAGGTTAAGACTAGTTTAACTAGAATCAACATTTAATAATTGACTTGGTTGAACATACCTCAAAACAAACACTTTTATAAAAAAATCAATCACATTTCATCCGCACTAGGTCCATATGGTCCAGGAATTGGAATATCTAGCAGTCTTAAGAAGACTCCTAACTGAGCTCTATGATGTGCATTTTGACCGAAGGCGTGGCGTACTGCTTCCCATTTTTCCATTTCTAAATAGGTGACATTTCCTGCACATAGCTTCCATTTGTCTTGAAGAATATCATCTTTCGACTGCTCTAAAGCGGCACTTGCCTTTGCTACTGATTTTTCAAAAAACGCTAGCAATTCATCGTTTGTCTTAAAAACGGTGGGCTTCCAAGCTTCTTCTTCCGCAAAATCCCATTTATCAGACAATAATGCTTTCTCTATCATATCTGGAATTTCGGCTAAGTGACAAGCCAAAACTCCCAATTTCATACTCTTTGGGTGCGGCTGCCAGTCGTACTTATCTACAGGCACCTTCTCTAGCATTCGTTTTGTTTCTTTCACCTCGTCTGCTAGTTCTTTTTTGAATGCTTCAATAAATGTTATCATAAAATTTGTTTTGAATTAATTATGAAGCAAAACTATTAGCAGCTTGTGACAGCCCTTTGTCAGTAGCATAGAAAGCTTTTGATGCCAAAATCATTAAACCCAAATAGATTGATAGAATTTAGGCGGAAAATGTGCTTTTCTGATTAAATTGCATTTCAAAGGAAATCTTTACTCTACCAAATTGGTAGAGTATTAAAAACAGCCCTATATTTGCCCGAAATTGGTTCGCTAATTTATGCCAACAGACCAACTCATTTTCTTAACCTTAAGTCTTTATATACTGGGCTTTGCAGGGCTATTAACCTTTAGAAATTCCTTTTCTAAAAACATAGCCTCGGCTTTTTCTATTGGTATAAACCTTACAGGCTTAGCTATTGCCCTGTTATTACTTAATCGTTTTCAAAAAGTAGAACTCTTTGAATTTTCTTGGGTCAGCTTTGTCAATTCATCTTTATCTGCCAGTCTCCTCATAAATAAATTGACCTTATTAATGTGGGCTTTAGTGCAGTTTATAGCACTTTTGGTTCAACTTTTTTCTGTCAAATATATGGCAGAAGACGGAAGGTATAACCTATACTTTGCCTACCTAAACATGTTTGTATTTTCCATGCTTGGCTTAGTCTGCAGCGGAAATCTCCTTTTCATATTTATCTTTTGGGAGTTAGTTGGTTTTAGCTCTTACCTACTGATAGGGTTCTGGTACAAAAAGCAGTCTGCCACAAACGCCTCGTTAAAGGCATTTGTAATGAACCGTATTGGTGATGCAGGCTTTTTGATAGGTATTGGCCTCGTCTATTTTCAATTTGAAACTTTAGAGCTTTCCGCTCTATCAACTATAATTTACGAACCCAGTAGCATGTTAACCTTAACGGGTCTTATGCTTTTTGGCGGCTGTGTCGGAAAATCAGCACAGTTTCCATTACAGGTTTGGCTTCCGGATGCCATGGAAGGGCCTACGCCGGTTTCGGCCTTAATTCATGCCGCCACCATGGTAGCTGCCGGTATATTTTTATTGGCAAGAGTTGATTTCATTTTCACTCCTACAGCAGGCCAAGCAATTGCTTTCACAGGTGCTTTAACTTCCATTTTGGCAGCATATTCAGCCGTATTCCAGTCGGACATCAAAAAGGTTTTAGCCTACTCTACCGTATCACAATTAGGACTCATGGTCATGGCCATGGGAGCAGGAGCTACCAATGCCGCTCTTTTTCATTTATTTACCCACGCCTTCTTTAAAGCAGGTTTATTCTTAATAGCAGGAGCTGTGATACACCATTTCCATCACGAACAAAACATGTTCAAAATGGGTGGTCTTTTTTCTAAAAAAACACTTTTGGCTATTCTATTTATTATCTGTGGTGCTTCACTAGCAGGTTTGCCATTTTCCTCAGGATTCCTTTCCAAAGACGCTGTTTTACTTTCAACTTGGAATTGGGCTGAAAGCCAAAACTCAACATTGCTTTTCATCCCTATTTTAGGAATATTAGCGTCTGTATTGACAGGCTATTATATGATGCGGGCCTTTGTATTAGTATTCCTAAAAAGAGGAAATAGCCAAGAGCATCATACAGCCAAAAGCGGACTTAGCATTTTTGAGTGGTCTATACTTCCTTTGGCTCTTTTATCTTTTTGGTTTGTCTTTGGCAATAGTCCTTTAAATTTTGAAGAGAATAGATTTACCAGTCATTTCCCTATTCCTCACCAAAACAACCATTGGTTAGGCTACTTGGTTTTAGTCCTTGCCGTTTTGGCCATAGCCCTGTCTTATTTTAAAACGAAAAAGGAAGCGGCTTTAGAAACGCAAACACTTAATTTCTGGTCAAAACTAGGACTCAATCATTTTTACATTGATTGGTTTTATTTGAATAAAATCTCAAAACCTTTGGCAGGACAATTGCACCAAATTGCCCATGAAGAAAGCCTTCACCCTGCAGGTACACTTCACAATATGAAAGGTTTTGCGAAAATGATTTATAAATTCGACAATCTTATCATTGACGGCAGTATAAACCTTTTGACCAAAGCTTTCGCAGGATTAGGAACATTGGTATATGCCATTGATAAAAAAGTAGTGGATGGAGGCGTAAAACTAGTTTACACCTGGGTGGAACGTCTTGGCGATAGATTAAAAACAATACAAGGAGGAAAAATACAGAGCTATTTGATAGCCCTAATTCTATTTTTCTTGGCAATAATGATACTTTTGAATTTGCTTTAGCAGAATATGACAGCATTTCTATTATCCTTTTTAATATTTTTACCGCTACTGGCGGCAGCACTCATTCTATTTTTACCGAATAGACTGGAGTCCTTATCCAAACATATAACCATTGGTATTTCCTTGGTTAACCTGCTCATCTGTATATTTCTCTTTTACAGTTTTGACAAAACAATTACTGGCTATCAGTTTTTGGAAGAAGCGTCTTGGATTAACCTAGACTTAGGAAAGCTTGGCGTAATTAACATCAACTACATTTTAGGCGTTGACGGCATCAGCTTACCTATGGTTTTATTAGCTGGTATTGTTTTTATAGCCGCAGCTATTGCTTCTACCAGCATCACCAAAAGACCGAAAGCTTATTTCGCTTTCTTTTTACTTTTGACGTCTTCCGTTTATGGCTGTTTTATCGCCTTAGACTTTTTCTTATTCTTCCTGTTCTTTGAGTTTATGCTTTTGCCTATGTACTTTTTGATAGGTATTTGGGGCGGAGAAAGAAGAGAATACGCTGCCATGAAATTCATCATTTATACTTTGGTGGGTTCCGTTTTTGTTTTAATTGTGATGTTAGCCATGGGCTTATCAGTGACTAATCCAGAGCTTTCTGCAGCCCTTGGCAAAAACGCCTTTACTTTTGATTTCAGGCTATTATCAGACGCTTCTAATTATGTGTCGGGCTCAGTTTTAGATGCCAATAGTGGTACACTTTGGTTCGGCTGGCCTGTTAAAAGTGTCCTTTTCATATTACTTCTAGTTGGGTTCGGAATTAAACTTCCGGTAGTTCCTTTTCATACTTGGCTGCCCGATGCTCACGTAGAAGCACCTACCGCCATTTCTGTGGTGTTGGCAGGTATTCTTTTAAAAGTGGGTGGTTATGCATTCTTGAGAATAGGCATGGGTTTCTTCCCGCAAGAAGCCTTAGACATGGCATATATCATTGCCATCTTAGGTGTTTTGTCTATTATTTATGGAGCGTTTAACGCATTGGCTCAAGACGATTTGAAAAAGCTAATCGCTTATTCTTCTGTTTCTCACATGGGTTTTGTGTTCTTAGGCTTTGCGGCTTTTAACGAAGAAGGCATAAACGGAGGCATTTACCAGATGTTTAGTCATGGTATATTATCTTCAATGCTCTTTCTTATAGTGGGTGTAATTTATGACAGAACGCACAACAGACTTATTCAAAACTACCGAGGTTTAGCCAGCAAAATGCCTCTATTTACAGGCGTAGTTATTTTGGCTTTCTTTGGTTCTTTAGGTTTACCAGGAATTTCAGGATTTATTGGCGAGTTTTTCTCTCTTTTAGGTGCTTTCAAAACTTCAGCACTTTCTAAATGGATTCCATCTTTAGCCGTGCTAGGAATAGTTTTATCGGCTGTTTATCTTTTATGGACCTTGCAAAGAATGTTCTTTGGCGAATTTTGGGTCAATAGAAAAATGGAAGAAAAAATGACTGACTTAAATACCAAAGAAGTGGTTTTGCTTTTCTCTTTGGGTTTTCTTGCCATACTATTTGGGATATACCCAAACCTGCTTTTATCTATCTCAACCGGTGCAGTAGACGCATTTTTAAACAAATAAATGTTAGAGCAGCTTTCACATATCCTTCACAGTACTTCGTTTATTTCTGCCGAGATAAGCTTGGTTTTGGGAATAGTAGCCATTATTATTTTGATTGCCTTTGGCAAAAAAAACAGCATTTTTAGAACAGCTGCTTGGGCACTTGGTCTTTTAACTTTTATTGCTGCTTTTTTTCTGGTAGCCACCACTCCCGTGGCGTCACAAAGCATTTTCAATGACCTTTTCATTAGTGATAAAACCAGTATTTTTGGAAAAGAGTTAACCTTACTTGCTTCTATAGGCATTATGCTTCATATCAAAGTCATGAAGCACGACCTTGACGGCGAATATTACATTATCCTACTTGCCATAGTCATTGGACTGTTTTTCTTATTGATGGCTAATAGTTTTATTAGCGTCTTTGTTTCTTTAGAAACCGTTTCTATCTGCTCCTATATCTTAGTGGCCATGAATGGCAAAACCTTTAATTTAGAAGCAAGTATAAAATACTTGATTTTTGGTGCGGCAAGCACCGCCATCATGCTATTCGGAATTTCATTTCTCTATGCAGCTACAGGTTCCTTAGTTTTCAGTTCTGAAGCTTACCTCACACATATTCCAAACAATGCTAACTGGGTAGTTTTAACAGCATTTACCATGACACTGGCAGGGCCTTTGTTTAAACTGTCGGCAGCACCATTTCATATTTGGGCTCCCGATGTTTACGAAGCCACACCAACCCCATTGGTTTCTTTTTTAGCCATTGCACCAAAAATAGGAGCGGTTTTTCTTATCTATAAATTACTACAAGCAGTTCCAGTAGATACCACATTGGTTCTTGGAGTTATCATTTTACTTTCTATTGTGATAGGTAATTTTGCGGCCTTGTCGCAGAAAAATGCAAAAAGAATGATGGGTTACTCCGGTATTGCCCAAGCTGGCTTCATTCTTATTGGCTTAATGGCATTTCAAACTTCTGGCTTCCAAGCTTCCACTTTCTATTTAGCCGTTTACCTATTCATGTCAATTGGAGCATTTTTAATGCTTGATATGATTTCAGAACATACCCACTCCGACCTATTTGAAGACATGGCTGGCCTAAGTCAAAAGTTTATGCTTTTGGGCCTAATTGGACTTGTATTCATGATAGCCTTAGTAGGCTTACCTCCAACATCAGGTTTCACATCTAAGTTTTTAGTATTCAGTTCGATTTACGAACAATACAGCAGTACTGGCAAAAGCATCTTCATGTGGGTGCTAGCTTTTGGTTTACTAAACACGGCAGTTTCTATTTATTACTATCTGAAGGTACCTTATTTCATGTTTTTGAAAAAGTCCGCTGATACTCTTGATAGTAAAAGTATTCCACCATTGCAGCTTATTTATCTAAGTATACTGGCCTTTATAGTGCTCGGTCTATTCTTTGCTCCGCAATGGATTCAGGAGTGGTTTTAATGGATAAGAACTGTTAGAACGCAGAGCGAGGACAATAATACAATTGATGATTTAGTAGGAAACCTGAAAGCAATGAGCTGGAAGTATAGGTTTGACTTTAAGGTAAATGAGTAGGCTAATGAAATGGAAAAAGTAAAAGGAATATTGAATAGCCTATTAAGAATAGGCCTATTTGCACTCATTATTTTAGTGATAGTAAAACTATTTGGAACAAATAAGATTGAGTTTGCAAAAGATAGTCTTTTAGTGACAGGAGAAATTACGGATTTTCATATGGCACTTAACGAAGGAGTGTGGACTCGTTACAAGTATACTATAAATTCAATAACATTTAGAAGTAATGAAAATACCGGATCTCCTTTGTATAAGGAGAAAAAAGAATTCATTGGTAAAAAGTTCCCTGTCATTTGTTCTAAAAAGGAACATGAGGCTTCCTATATTTTAATTTTAAAAAGGGATTTTGAAGAGTTCGGTCTTCTTAGACCAGATTCATTAAATTGGATATGTGATTCATTGAATATTTGTGATTAAGAACTAGGAGTAGGAAGTCTAAAGATTTTTCATTCTCGGAGTATTCTTGTTTCTTCTTATGGTTCTTCAAAGGGTATATATATTGTTCTGACTAGCTCACCGAAGCTTGCAGCTTCGGTGCGGTGATTACAAACCTCTGGTTTGAGCAAGTAACAAATATCAGCCTAACAATCCAAAAACATGACCAACAGCAGCATTCCCACTGAGCAAACACAGCATCTAATTTAAGCCTCTTGCCTAGCTTTACAAAAAAGAAAAACAATCATGAAACCTTCAAACGAAACAATGCTGAGTTTTTATCAGCAACTAGGTAGAGTATTTTACGGCATTGCTGATGCAGACGGCACAGTCCGACTGGACGAAGTGGAAAAACTCGACACTATTGTAAAAGAACATTGGGTGCCTTTAGAAGATACTTTTGATGAGTTTGATACCGATGCTGCTTATCAAATAGAGATTGTGTTTAGCTGGCTTCATGAAAACGAATGGCACGAAGGAAACACCTTACAAGAGTTTGCTGATTACATGAAAGAACACCCGAAGCTTTTCACGGAGAAAAACAGGCAACTAATTTATGATACCGCCGAAAAAATTGCTGAGTCTTTTCATGGATTTAATAAAAAGGAAACGACTTTTTTGCATGCTTTGAGTGATTTGTTGAGGTATTAGATTGGTATTCTATCTGAGAATGGTAAACCAACTAGTCCGAAACCAAACTCGGTAAGCAAAATTAAGAGCAAGACTTAGCATTTGAAAATGTGTAGGTCTAAGACCTACTAACACACCTACGAAGTCCAGAAGACTTCGCAGAGCCATTGCTGGCTAATGACTGCTACGCTAAAAACATTTCTCTCTACTAGTTTTTTACAGTAAATTTGAGGAAATTAATCTTAAGGTTATCGCATGTCAATCTCGTAGAGATATTGAAAGAGTTCTGTAAAACACATCAGCTTTCACAGATTTGGTTTCAGTATTTATCGCTGAAATAGAATTAAAAAACATTAAAACTTATCATGAAACAGGTAACGCTAAATATTCCCGATAAAGATTATTCTTTCTTTATGAAGCTTATTAAGTCCTTAAAGTTTGTTCAAGTGTCTGATGAATACAATGAAGATTTTGTGGCACACGTAGAAAAAGGCAGAGAAGATTATAAGAATGGAGATTTTGTAAGTGTAGAAAAAGAGAACCTAAAAGGTTTCTTAGGTTTAGAATGAGCTACCGCATAGACTTTGCCAAACAAGCTCTAAAGGACATAGATTTTCATAAAAATCTGGCGACAAAGCTACTATCAAAAAACTATTCACCCTTTTAGAAGAACTTGCCGAACACCCATTCACTGGTACTGGCAAACCCGAAGCTTTAAAACATCAACTCTCAGGACTGTGGTCTCGTAGAATCAATAAAGAACATCGCCTCGTTTATGAGGTAAAAGGTAATACCATCGTTATCATTATTGCCGCCAAAGGGCATTATTGAACTTTTAACGTTTCCTAAAACAGCCAACCTTGCTCCAGCTTCCCTTAAAGAAACCTCACGAGTCAATTCTTGCTTTTGATAATGCAAAGACCCTATATCACTACCTAGCTCACCGAAGCTTGTAGAGTAAATTCATTCAAACTACTTTCCCCCTACATCAAAAAGAACCCCATCCCATGCGTTTTGTTTGCCATTGGGTGTAAGAAGCATAGGATTGCAATTCCGAGTAAAATCAATCGTAATTGCCGGTCGGTCAAATACCTTTTACAAATAGCTAAGCAGAAAAATATAGTCAAAAAAGCGAAAGTCCCACTTCTGGTAGAATCATAAATTATCATGGCAGACAGCGTAGAAGCCGCACCTGCTATAAACATAGGAGCCAAAGCCAAGTATTCTTTTTTAGTCCACAGAATAGCACCAGTCAAAAGAAACAACAACCACCAGCCTTCAAACTGCCATAAGAGCCTAAAGCCTAAAGAGTCTATACTTTGCTGAATTCTGATAGCAAACTCGCCATCTGGATTATAAGTAGGTTTCATACCCACCACGTTCATCAAATAGTATCGACCTGCCACCCAAGCACCCCAAGCCAAAATAACGGCTATCATAGACCAGTTAAACTTGATTCTTATCTTCTCGTTTGCTTTAAACTGCGGATACCACCAAAGCCAAACAAAGGCCAATCCGCTACCGACAAAAGCTCTTTCATCGTTCCAAAAGGCCAGACTTAAAAAGATAAATACTAAATAAGGCTTTCGAGCAAAATAGATACCTAGAAATAAGAAGAAGTAGGAAAACAAATCGCCATAACCGCCATTGTCAATAAAGAAACAAGCTCCTAAGTAAATGGATGCTATGCCTAACATAGCATAAAGCGTTGCGGATTTATCTTTCAATAAATCATTAATAAAACCTGTAAGCATGTAAAAGAAGAGCAAGCCACAGAGCAACTGCAAACCATACAAAACGATGCTGATATGGGAAATACCTAAAACTCTTACAAAAATGGGTGCTACTAGCCTGAAGGTTCTACTTTCTTTGCCCGAATAAGGCTCATAATCAAAGTTTGAAGTGAGCGACTTTGCACGGTCTTCTACTGTTTGATAAAGAAAGTGTTCGGTCTTATCTACAAAAACGGATTGATAAAAATCTCCAAAAGATTTAAGCGGCGAAATATTATTAAAGAAAGATAAAACCACCACCAAAGCACATAGCAAAACAGTCTTAAATCTCCAGTTTTCTACCGAAACAAATGATGCTACCCAAGCTTCTATTTTCTCTAAATAACCTGTAAGTATTGACATATATTTCTAAGAGATTTTCTCTATTTTTTCTATAAAGGGCTTGTAATCTGAAAGCGGAATAAAGTGCTTATTACTACGATAACTCAACACTGTAAACACCAAAAACAAAGAGATAAAAAAAGCCTGAAGCACTATAATCATAAAACCAGAAGCTAAAGAAGAAGCCCAACCTGGCGTAGCCATTTCTGCCACAAATTTCAGCTCAAAAACAACTGCAATTCCTAAAAAAGAACATGCTATCAGGAAGACTGAAAAAAGCATGATTCTTACCGCCGTAACATCCAAGAACACGGCGATAGTGCTCATTCCATGCAATACCAATGAAACAAAATTCATTTTAGATTCACCTGCCAATCTTGTTCCTCGCTCTAAAGGAATAGAGGTATAAGGCAGTTTGGAGCGAATAACCCCACCTGGATAATTATTCCATATTTCAGACACAAAAGCAAGCTTCTTTAACATGGTGTGTGGCACAATAGAAAAGTTACCAAAAGTTATAACCTTACTCGTCAGTAATTTGAAGATAAACTTATAAATCTGATAGGACACTCTGAAAACGAAACCTTCGCTTCTTTTGCTTCTATGAGCAAATATTATTTTATCGGGATTTTCGGTACTAGCCTTTATCATGGCCGGAATGTCGCTTGGTTTATCCTCGCCATCCGCATCCATTACCAGCACATTTGATTTAGATTCTGAATTAGCCAAATGAGCTAAACCTACCGCTATGGCCTTTTGATGCCCCACATTTCTTAATAAATGAACTACAGAAATATCCAAACTAGGATAACTAGCCACCTGCATAGGCAAGCTAGAGCAATCGTTCATCACTTGCACCGAAAATCGCATTTTAAGCAAATTCGCTTGCTCTTCTATTTTCTCAAGAAGTTTAGAAAGGGCATCCCAGTCGTTAAAAACCGGAATTAAAATGGTAATGTTTTCAGACATTTATCTTTATCAAAGGCAATTCAAAAATCTAAAATATTTCATTTATTTGGCTTTTTCGCCAAGTACTTGAAAAAGAAGGTATCTTCTGCCGCTACAAACTGTGTAATAGGATAAGCCACACATATCTCTGGCAAACTTAAAACTTCTTGTTCATAAGGTGGTCTAAACTTAGGTTTATAGCCTGAATATTTCAGAGAACCCACCATATCCATCATTGGACCGATAGAAGCCAAAACCAATAAAGTAATCATCCAAACTCGTTTCAGTTTTTTGGATTCCATAAACGCTTTAAAGGCAAAAACGGAAAGCAGCACCAAGGAAGGCATAGACACTCTATTGCACCAATCATTCCAAAGACCAAATCTATAAAGCGGAATCATCAGTAAGACAAGACTAAGCAATATAAAAAGCGGCTTCTCTCCGTTTTTCCATTTCCCTTTTTTGATGAAATATATAGGCAGTATCCAAACAACTACTTCAAAGAACACGAAATAAAGGAAAACTAATATCTGCTCTCTTAGAGCTGAGCCTTCGGCAGTAAAAATGAAGTGTTTCACCAAATCTCCAGACTCTATCGCTAATAAATAACTCGCCAGAAAAAGGAAAACAATTGGTGCCACCACCAAATTGGTAATATTGAAAACACCTTTAAATCTTTGTTGAAATAAAACGAAAACGAAGTAAGGAAATATACCCACCAAAATCAGCGGCGACCACATCACTAACAAACAAAGTAAAAAAGGAGTAAACGTAATATTCTTATCTATCAGATCATCATTGAGCAAAATTCCAATACCCAAAATAGCGGGAATAAAATGCTGTGGTGTCCAGTAGAGCATATCCGTAATATGCAAGTAATTTAAAGGAATCACATCCCAACTATTCATCCAGAAAACATAACCGTGTTCGTTTACTCGTTTGACAATTTCGGTAATAAAAACACCTTCATATTTAAAAATAAAGGAGAAAATAGAAATGCCACCAAACAGTATAAAGAATAAAAAGAAACGCCAATTAAAACCTCCCGCAGCACGAGCCAACCAAAATACACCTAAATAAACACCCAAAGCGGTCCATAAAAAAACGACCAACTGTGCATAAGGATAACCAATAAATCCAGCCACGAAAGGGCCCACTATATAAAAGGATAAATAATGGCTGAGGTACATTTTTTCACCTTCCACATCATATTGAAGCGGCCAGCTTAAATTACTTAATTCTTTAGCCAGTGTATTGTTTTTGACATGGTCAGAAACTTGATAACCCATGCCTCCTGCTCCAGAAAACAAGAGCCAAACTGTTAAAATAAGAAGGCCAATAAGTAAGTCTCTTTTCCTTAAAATGAAGCGTTCTTTAAAATCAAGCGACTTCACATAGTTATAACCGCCAAAAAAGAGCAAACCAAGCATTGGAATTCCATACTCCAACCTAACCCAGCCTAAAAAGAATGGAATTAGCGGAAAGGCTATGTACAAAAGCGTAGAAACTCTAATTACGGAGAGCCGAAGGTTCATAGGAATTTTTCTGTGCAAACCCAAAAGTAATAAACCTTTATGAGGACTTAGAAGTCATACCTGATTTTGTGTTAGACTTTGTTACTTTTGTTTACCCAATAATTACAATTCCGTCAATGGAAAAATCTCTGCTGATAGTAGTACCATGTTATAATGAAGAAGAAATTCTAAATTCTTCTCATGAAAAGTTAAGTGCATATCTTCAAAATCTGATTGCTAAAGGATTAGTGGCTGATAGTAGCAAACTATGTCTTGTGGATGATGGCAGCAAAGACAAAACCTGGGAAATCATTTCAGAATTAACAGCTGCCCATACCCATACTGCGGGTATGAAACTATCTAAAAACTTTGGGCATCAAAGTGCTTGTTTAGCAGGCTTGTTAGAAAACACAGAACAGTTTGACGTTTTTATAACCATTGACGCCGACCTTCAAGACGACATTAATGTCATTGAAAAAATGGTTAAAAGTTATCTCAATGGCTCACATGTAGTATACGGCGTAAGAGACGACCGTTCTTCTGATAGTTTTTTCAAAAAAATGACTGCTGAGACTTTTTATAAAGTCATGCAAAAAATGGGTGTGCCTGTCATCTTTAACCATGCCGATTTCAGACTTATGTCAAAAGAAGTTATAAGAGAATTAGCATCGTATAAAGAGGTCAATCTTTTTATTAGAGGCATCATTCCTACCATCGGTTTTAAGTCAGACAAGGTATTTTATGCCAGAAAAGTAAGAGAAGCTGGCGAAAGTAAGTATCCGCTTTCTAAAATGTTAGCTTTTGCTTGGAATGGCATTACTTCTTTTTCTACCACACCTATGCGGCTCGTTCTTTGGTTTGGTGTTTTTAACTTCTTGCTCGCATTAGGTATTACTGCCTATGTACTTTACAGTAAATTGGTAGGCATCACTGTACAAGGCTGGACCTCCACCCTACTCCCAATGGCCTATTTTAGTGGCTCTAACATGATAGCCCTAGGTTTAATAGGAGAATACCTCGGTAAAGTTTATCAAGAAATAAAAGCTAGACCTAGATATATAGTGGAACAAAGTCAAAATTTAAATGGTTAGTTTAAGTGAATTGGGTTGATTTATCGATTGAAACCCTGCTTTGCAATTTTGGTACTATTCGGCTAAAAGCACCTATTAATTTTAGAATGGTTTGCAGTCTGTAGCATTATTCTCCACCTTTGCATTTTATAAATCGTAGATAGTTATTTCTTACAAAACGTCACAGATTTTTTAGTATGAGTGAAGCTATAAAACATGAATGCGGCATTGCCCTCATTCGCCTTCGCAAGCCACTTGATTATTACATCGAGAAGTATGGCTCACCACTTTACCCCATAAATAAACTATATGTCCTGATGGAGAAGCAATCCAACAGAGGGCAAGATGGGGCTGGAGTGGCCAATGTCAAAGTCAACGTTCCTGCAGGACACCGTTATATCTCTAGATATAGGTCTGTCATGAATAGGCCAATTGTTGATATTTTTGGCAAAATCAATGCTAAGTACAGAGATGTACTTAAAAACAATCCCGACAAGTTTAAGAACGCCGACTGGCTTCAAGAAAACCTCGCCTTTACTGGTGAAGTTTGGCTTGGTCACCTGAGATACGGTACACACGGGAAAAACGAAATTGAAAGTTGCCATCCTATGCTTAGACAAAGCAACTGGCGAAGCAGAAACCTAGTTTGTGCAGGTAACTTTAACATGACCAATGCCGAAGAGCTTTTCAGAAAGCTGGTAAAACTAGGTCAGCACCCTAAAGACATGGGTGACACAGTGACCGTGATGGAGAAAATTGGTCATTTCTTAGACGAAGAAAACCAAAGAGTTTTTGAACGTTTCAAAGGAATTTATGACAACCCTGCCCTATCCGACATCATTGAAGACAACATGGATCTTCAAAGAGTTCTTCACAGAGCTTGTCGTGATTTTGATGGTGGTTATGCACTAGCGGGTGTTACCGGTTACGGTTCTTCTTTTGTAGTTCGTGACCCTGCCGGTATCAGACCTGCCTATTACTGGGCAGATGATGAAGTGGTGGTAGTAACTTCAGAAAGACCTCCTTTAAAAGCGGCTTTTGGGGCCAAATTTGAAGATATTAAAGAGATACAACCAGGCAATGCCGTCATTATTGACAAGTATGGTGAGTTTGGCGAATATAACATTGTACCTGCGGTAGAAAGAAAAGCATGTAGTTTCGAAAGAATTTACTTCTCTCGCGGTGCTGATGATGAAATATACCAAGAAAGGAAAACCCTTGGTAAGCTTTTGGTACCTCAGGTACTTAAAGAAATTGAGCATGATTTAGAAAACACAGTCTTCTCTTACATTCCAAATTCTGCCGAGGCCTCTTTTTATGGGCTAATGGAAGGTTTGGACAATCACTTAACGGCTTGGCGAAAAGAGCAGTTACTCAAAGGTGATATTACAGAAGAAAGGTTAGACAAAATCCTGAATTTCAAACCTCGTTTTGAAAAACTAGTATCTAAAGATGTAAAACTGAGAACGTTCATTACCAACGACAATGACCGTGGCGACATGGTTTCTCAAGTTTACGAGATGACCCAAGGCGTAGTTAAAAGAGGTGTTGACACCATTGTTGTGATTGATGACTCTATCGTTAGAGGTACCACACTTGAGAAATCTATCCTTAAACTTTTAGATAAATTAGGGCCAAAGAAAATAGTCATAGTTTCTTCTGCTCCGCAAATCAGGTTTCCTGACTGCTACGGAATAGACATGAGTAAAGTACGCGAGTTTGTAGCTTTTAGGGCTATGCTTGCCCTGCTCAAAGAAAAAGGCCTAGACTATATGAAAGAAGAGGTTTTAGAAGAAGCACGAAGAAGCTTTACCAACAAGAAAGGTCATAAACAGAATTTTGTCAAGAGATTATTTGACACATTCGAATATGAAGAAGTTTCTGATAAAATTGCCGAAATTCTTAAACCAGCTGGTTTAAAAGCAGAACTGGCTGTTGTTTACCAAACTGTAGAAAACCTAAATATTGCTTGTCCTAAAAACTTGGGCGATTGGTATTTCACAGGAAACTACCCTACCAAAGGCGGGAACAAGGTTGTAAACAAAGCCTATATCAATTTTATGGAAGGCAAAGAAGTAAGAGCATATTAATGCTCCTTTTTCTTTTTGGATGGAAGAGCGTAAATATTTGCAGTTACCTCTTTCATCCCAATAAGCTTTAAACAGTCATGAATATTTAGGAATGAGTCGGTATCGTTGTTCTTGGATTTCTGATTATTTTTGGTAGCCATAATTTTAATAAGTTTATAGGTAGTATTTTGTAAGCCAAAAATAAACTTGAATGGTAGAAACCAATAAATATTCTTACAAAACTTATTATTCGGTAAGCTGAATTACAATATGAAAAAACATATACTTCTGCTAGTTACATTGCTAGTATCCTCTGTGACCTTTGCACAATCTGACGATGCTAAAATTAAAGGGCTTATTGAAAAAACAGAAAATGCAATGGGCGGTCAAAAAGCATTTGACGACATAAATAATATTTCCTGGAATTTCTTCAATGCCAGAACTTTGACATGGAACAAAAGAACTGGTGACGTAAGAATTGACCACAGAAAAGAGAATACTGTTTTTCTGTATAACACAGAAACCAAAGCTGGCCGCGTTTTAAAAAATGGCGTAGAATACACCCAAGAAGACTCATTAAGCAAATACTTAAATCAAGCATACGAGCAATGGGTAAATGATTCATACTGGCTTGCAATGCCTTTTAAATTAGACGACCCAGGTGTTACGCTTAAGTATGCAGGCAAAAAGAAGTCAAACGCCTCAGAAGATTGTGATGTTTTAGAAATGACGTTTAACGAAGTGGGTGTAACGCCTCAAAATAAGTACCACGTTTACATTGATGAGAAAACAGGTTTAGTTTGTCAATGGGACTATTTCAAAAATGCCACGGATACCGAGCCACGTTTTTCTACACCTTGGTTAGACTATAAAACCTACGGTGATGTGAAACTATCTGGCAATAGAGGTGAAAGAAAAATTACCGACATCCATGTTTTCAAATACCTAGAACCATCTGTCTATTCTGATTTTAAAAGACCTAGCTTTATAAAGTAAATGAGCAAAAACGCAAAAACTGGTGTATTCATAGTGAACCTTGGCACACCAGACAGCCCAAATACACCTGACGTAAGAAAATACCTTAGAGAGTTTTTAATGGATGGAAGAGTCATTGACATTCCGTTCCTACAAAGATGGATGCTTGTCAATCTTATCATTGCACCATTCCGTTCGCCTAAGTCAGCCAAGATTTACAAAGAACTTTGGACAAAAGAAGGCTCTCCGCTTAAAATTTACGGCGAAGCCAATGAAAAACAACTTCAAGAACTTCTTGGAAGCAAATATATAGTTAAGCTAGGAATGAGATACCAAAATCCTTCTATCGAAAAAGGATTGCTTGAACTAAGAAAGGCGGGTGTCAAAAAGATAATTGTCATTCCATTATTCCCACAGTACGCCTCGGCTAGTACGGGCTCTGTCTATGAAGAAGTTTCAAGAGTATTAAGCACGTGGCAAAGTATTCCTGACTTAAAAATAGTTAGTAACTTTTACCACAAAGAAAAGTTCATCAACAGTTTTGTAGAAAACGCCGCTGTACTTCAAAAAGAAAGAAAATACGATCATGTACTTTTCAGTTATCACGGTGTACCCGAAAGACAAGTTTTAAAAGGTGATGATGACGGTGACTGCTGCCAATTAGGGGCTTGCTGTAATAAAATCACTCCAAAAAACCAGCTTTGTTATAGAGCTCAATGTTTTGAAACTACTAGACTAATGGCTGATGCCATGGGTCTTAAAGAAGGCGAATACACATTATCTTTCCAATCAAGACTTGGCAGAAGCGAATGGGTAAAACCATACACAGACCACGTAGTAAAAGAACTGGCAGCAAAAGGAGTTAAAAATATATTAGCATTCTCTCCAGCTTTTGTGGCCGACTGCCTTGAAACCACCATTGAAGTAGCTGATGAATTCAAAGAGCTATTCATTGAAAATGGTGGAGAACACTTACAGTTGGTACCTAGCTTAAACGATAAAGAAATCTGGGTAGAATTACTAAAAGAGCTCGTCCTAGAAGAGTCTTAAAAAGTACGTTTAAAACGTACTTGTAAACCTCTATCAAGTTTTGAAGTAATATCTTCTATAGTCACTTTATCCATTGAGTTAATACTCCAGGTATTTTGAGCTTCTTTCTCAGAAACTGGTTTACCATACTTTTGGGTAAAGTGCGTACTAAAAGCTTCTATCATCTTATTAGAAGTTGAATCAGAGTTTAAGTATATATCTAACTGTACTTCCTTAATAATATCGGTAGAGTCGTGCAGGTAAAGAACGTCAACAATTTCTAATTCAGAAATTTCAAAAGTATAACCCAAAAGCTCATCCGTTTCTTCAAATTGCTCAAGGTTTTCATACATCTTAACGGTTGAAATTGAATCACCCAAATCAAAACCTCTTATCGTTTTATCTCCGCTTCCTAAAATATCATTTATAAGTTCTTCTATAGTTGAAGATATATAAGGATTACCCTCAGAACTTAAAGCTTCATTAGTTTCGCTTGAAGAGTTAGAAGAACAAGCAATCCCGAACAAAAGCATAAAACACGCTAGTAGTTTTTTAATCATTTGCAATTTAAATTACTCTATATAAGGCACATATACTTATATACCTCTATAAACGCCGAAATATACTTTACTAAATCCAAATTGATTCACGGAAAGATTAATTTTTGCAGCGGTGCTATAAAAAGTTACTAGATCAAAACCAACTCCACCCCCGTAAATAAGCTTATTAGACAGCGAACTATTACTAAATTCTGGAAAATAGTTTTTCACATAACCCATGTCTGCATAAACAATGGAGTACAGGGCTAAGGGAACATTGTTCAATTGTTTAATCGGTAAAATTTTACTGATATCCAGTGAAGTATTAAAGACTTCATATTTAACATTAGTTTGAAGAAGACCATAATGCTGTCCGTCAATAACATTTAACTCATAACCCCTAACAAAGCTTCTTTTAGTTCCTAAAGCAGACACAAACGGATACAATTGCTCTTTTGGATAAGAGAGCTGCCCTTTCAAATTTATATTTCCATAAAAATCTCCACCCAATGCCTTATAATTTTGATAGTCTAAGACAAAACTTAACTGATGTAAATGGTCAGAAAGCCCTAAGCCATAATGCACCGCACTAGCTGCTAAAACTTGCCCATCCAATGGATATTGCACATTATTAACTCGCTCATATCGATAATTATATCGCAACGTAAAATACGGAAGAAAGTCAACCGCAGTACCAAAATAGTTAGGGTTTAAATCAACAGCATCTCCTAGCAATTTACTTTCAGTGTAGCCCAAATAGACCTTATGACTATGGTAAAGGGCATTTCTCAAATTATACTCCACAAAGGCTCCTTTCTTCTCTTGAGTCCTCAAATCACTTTCTACAAAATCAAGTTTATCTTCCCATGTTCTATAAGCAAAGCTTTTCTGAGTTGAGTAAAACACACCAGCCCTGAGACCCATTCTTTGACGTTTATCTATGTATGGTCTATTATATGAAAGCTCAAAATAAGGCACAAACCCTCCATAAGCTTTCACTTTTAGCACGTCAGCATTACCCGTAAGATTAGAATGATTTAAAAGAACTCCGTAAGTAATTCTTTTGAGATCATGATTTCGGTTATACCACCACTCATTAAAACTTCTATCTGCCAAAAAAAACATGGGAAGTGGTAAAAGATAAAGCCGCTCCCTTACCTCAATAACTATGTTTGCCCCGCCATTTTCTTGATCAAAGTCTGCCTTACTCCATAAAAAAAGATTGGTATTAAATATGTTTTTTCTAGAACGCTCTAATTTTTCAGAAAGCTCATCTGCATTTAAGGTATCACCTACAGCAAAAGTCATTTCTCTTAAAATAATACTCTCCTTGGTTTTCTTATTTCCTAAAATATCTACGCGTTTAACCACCAAACTCTCCAAAGAGTCGGTAGATAATGATAGGTTAAGAAAGCACAGCAAAATGCCGAGTAAATTCATTTAGTCTTTTTTCCAGCCTGCAAATTAAAGCTTATTTCAAGTTCTATAGCCAGATAACAAACGTTGCCATTGAAAACTTTAGTAAGATTTACACAAATATTTCCTTCAAATTGAACATAATATCCCTGATAAAGTACGCTCCAAAAAAACTTATAGATCTTTAAAGCAATCTAAAGGGCTCTTAAATTGCCAAAATCTTAAAAAATTCCTATTTTTGCCGCCAGATTAGTGAATAAAGAAATCTTAATTACTGCATGAATTATCATCTTGATTTAGTACCAGAACGTACGCTAAAACCTAGAGAATCAGGCCTTACAATGGTCATGGACAAAGGCTTAAGCATTAGAGAAATTGAAGATGTCTTAACTACTTCGGCGGAGTATATAGACATTGTAAAGTTCGGATGGGCTACATCGTTTGTAACACCAAACATTGAAGACAAGATAAAAGTCTATCAAGATGCGGGCATTCCTGTATACTTTGGAGGTACATTATTTGAAGCTTTTACTGTTAGAGGTCAGTTTGAAGACTATTTAAGAGTATTGGAAAAATATAATTTAGGCTATGCAGAGGTTTCTGATGGCTCTATCACCCTTCCTCATGACGAAAAATGCAAGTACATAGAAACGATGGCCAAGCATGTCAAAGTGCTTTCGGAAGTTGGTTCTAAAGATGCTGAAAAGATTTTCGCTCCATATAAGTGGATTGAAATGATGCGTGCTGAATTAGACGCAGGTGCATGGAAAGTTATTGGTGAAGCTAGAGAAGGTGGAAACATTGGTCTTTACAGAAGCAGTGGCGAAGTTCGTCAAGGTTTGGTAGATGAAATCATTCATGCTATCCCACCAGAAAACATTATTTGGGAAGCTCCACAAAAAGGCCAGCAAGTATATTTCGTAAAACTAGTAGGTTCTAACGTAAACCTGGGAAATATAGCTCCTAATGAGCTTATACCTCTTGAAACGATAAGATTAGGACTAAGAGGCGATACTTTCGCTACTTTCTTACCTAATGATATCAAGCAAAAATATAAGCTAGGTAAATACTACCAAGACGACAGAATACAACAAAACGACTAATCACACACACTAAATAGAGATTGAGCTCATCAACACATGGAAATTATACATTTTTTGCTTGAGTTTTTGAAAGACCCTTTAACCACACTTGAAGGTTTTCTAGACACGTATGATACCCTAACTTATGGTATCTTGTTCTTGGTTATTTTTGTGGAGACGGGTTTTATAGTAATGCCTCTTTTGCCAGGTGATTCCCTTCTTTTTGCGGTAGGTCTTTTAGCAGCTACCACAGGAAAACTGGCACTAAGTATCATTATACCTCTTTTAATTATAGCTGCTCTTTTAGGTGATAACCTAAACTATTTTGTGGGCAGAAAATTCAGTGCATTCATTAAATCAAAGGATAAAATCCTCTTTTTAAAGCGTGAATACATAGAGCAAACAGAGGAATTCTATGAGAAGCATGGAGCCAAAGCTATTATTTTAGCTCGTTTTATGCCGATTGTCAGAACTATTGCCCCTTTTGTGGCAGGTGCTGGTAGCATGAACTACGGAAAATACATTCTCAACTGTTTCCTTGGAGCTGTTTTATGGGTAACCTCTATTACTTCTTTAGGTTATTTCTTAGGGAACAATGCTTTTGTTAAAGACAATTTTGAAAAAGTAGTTTTAACTATAGTTTTCATTTCTGTAGCACCTATGCTTTGGGGGCTTATTAAAGTGAAACTTCTTAAAAAGTAATTTGACCTTTCCTTAGGTCAATAATCTTATAATTATGCAATTATTCGGCCTGATTGGTTTTCCACTTACACACTCATTTTCAAAGAAATACTTTACTGAGAAGTTTGAAGACTTAGGTATTTCAAAAGAGCATAAGTACGAACTCTTTGAAATAGAGCATGCTACAGACTTTCCAAAGTTATTTGCCAACAATCCTAGTTTACAGGGCATCAATATTACCATACCCCACAAACAAAGTGTTTTTCAATATTTAGACAGCTTAGACATATCTGCAGAAAAGGTAGGTGCTGTAAATGTTGTAAAAAAAACTACTGACAATAAATTAATAGGATACAATTCAGACTATTATGGTTTTCAACGCTCTTTGCTCGAGTTTTTAGGTGAAGGTTTTGATGTTAAAAACCTAAAAGCATTAATACTAGGCTATGGCGGAGCCGCAAAAGCAGTAGTGGCTGCATTAGAAGACTTGCAGATTGAAGTTCAAAAAGTAAGTAGAAAATCATCTGACATCGCAATTGATTATGCTGAAAGTGGCAACTTTATAAAAAGTCACAAACTCATTATTAATTGCTCGCCTTTGGGTACTTTCCCTAAAACAGACCAATGCCCAGCTATTGATTATAATCAATTAACAAACGAACATTTCCTTTTTGACCTTGTATATAACCCTGCCGAAAGCCTTTTTCTGAAATATGGAAAAGAAAAAGGGGCTCAGATAAGAAATGGTTACGACATGCTCGTGTACCAAGCTGAGAAATCTTGGGAAATTTGGCAACAATAAGAACATCATTTAGCTTTACTTTTTACCAACAAAATATTATGAAATTCGAAAAACATATCTTCATCTGTACTAATGACAAACCAGCTCCTAAAAAATGCTGTGGAAGCGAAAAAGGCATGGAATTAGTCAATGCTTTTAAAGAAAGTTTAACAGAGAAAGGACTTCAAAAACAAATAAGAGCTCAAAAAGCTGGCTGTTTAGACACTTGTGCCTTCGGACCATCTTTAGTAGTTTACCCAGAAGGTGTACACTACGGACATGTTACTCCAGCTGATGTAGAAGAAATAGTAACAGAGCACCTTATAGGCGGCAGACCTGTTGAAAGACTTAAATTAGACTTGTAATTTGTTCAAACACAAAAAGCATATCTTCTTTGACCTAGATCATACCCTATGGGATTTTGAAGCCAATGCAGAAGAAAGCCTAAATGAGATTTATGACCACTTTAGCATAAATAAACTTGGGCCTTCTTTTGAAGATTTCTATCAAAACTTCAGCATGCTTAATAGAACACTCTGGACACAACTGGAGCAAGAGCTTATTACACATGAAACCATTAGGAAGTTTCGTTTTCAAAAAGCTCTAAGTTCTTTAAATGTGGAGATTGAAGAGGAATTATCGATTGATATGAACCTAAAGTTCTTGGACTTACTGCCGTATAAAACCAAGCTCATAGAAGGCTGCAAAGAATTATTAGAGACTCTCCAGTCTCAATACCAGCTACATATTTTAAGTAATGGCTATGCGGAAGTTCAGGCTAGGAAGTTAGAAAATAGCGGAATAAAAGGCTATTTTCAACATATTATTACAAATGACATAGCGAAATCAAGAAAACCCCACATTGGTATTTTTAATTACGCTTTGACACAAGCAAACTCTCAGTCAAACGAATCACTCATGATAGGTGACAGTTATTTAGCAGATGTTTTGGGAGCAAAAAATGCAGGCTGGGATACCATTCATTTTCAGCCGAATGACATTGACACCGAAAACCAAAGTACACTTAAGATTACCAAGCTGGCTCAGTTACTAGACCATCTTTAAAATTTAAAAACGATATGTTATACTTAGAAGCCAACATAGAGGTCAATGCAGAATTCAGTGAAATTCTAGTAGCCGAATTAGCAGAAATAGGTTTTGACACCTTCCTTGAAAACGAAAACGGTCTACTCGCCTATGTTACAGAAGATGAGTTTGACGACATTGCGTTTAAACAAATCATGGAAACTTACGCTCCAAAAACCAATCTATTTTATAGTCTCAAGAAAATAGAGAAACAAAACTGGAACGAAGAGTGGGAGAAAAGTTTTGACCCTATTGAGGTTTTAGACAAGATACTGGTTAGAGCTTCTTTTCATGAAAGCAAACCTAATTTTGAACATGAGATAATTATTACGCCTAAAATGTCTTTTGGGACTGGTCACCACGAAACCACTTCTCAAATTATGGAACTTCAGCTTGCGGTAGACCATAAAGACAAATCTCTTTTAGATGTGGGAACAGGCACTGGAATTTTGGCTATTCTAGCAGAAAAACTAGGTGCTAATGATATCAAAGCTTTTGACATTGACGAATGGTCTGTAGAAAACACAACTGAAAACATTGGTCTTAACTCTTGTCAAAACATAGAAGTATCGCTTGGCACCATTGCTGATGAGCCTGCAAAAACTTATGACATCGTAATTGCCAACATCAATAGAAATATACTTCTCGATGAAATTGCTACCTATGCTACTTTCATGAAACCAGGAGGGATTTTGATGCTTAGTGGTTTTTATGAGAAAGACATTGCAGAAATTGAGACCTGTTGCGAAGCAAATGGATTAAAAAAAGTAAAGCAAATAAGTAAGAAGGAATGGGCGGCGGTCGTTTTTAATAAGCCAATGGCCTAATTATTAAAAATGAACGTGACTATAAAAAGCTTTACAGTATTCCTCATTCTTTTAATATCCTCTATCTCTTTAAGAGCTCAAGTTATTCGGTTTTCTGCCGAGTCTGAAAAGTTCTTAGAAGAATTTGAAGAAGTATTTAAAGATGGTAAGAATGCTGTTTCTATAGCCGAATTTGAAACGTTCAAACCTCATTTCCAAAACGATTTTTCAGCAAAGACTAAAAGTGACTTTGTGGTTCTCTGTCAAAAAATGGCAGCAAGAAACCATAAAATGCCAGAGTATTATCGACTACTAACACTCATTAACGCCACTTTTGACCCTACCGTTTTTGATAGTAAAAATCTGGAACCCTTGGTAGCATCTTTGGCCATTTTAGCAGAAAAGCAGCCTTTAAAGAAGACCATAGAGACTTTTGCCCAAATTAAATCCCTGATTCAAGTTCGATTAATTTATACCTCCAATTTTAATAAGCTTTATGTTTTAAATGGTAGCTATGAATTTCAATATTTAGAACAAAAGCAAGACTACTTTGAACCCGAAAAAAAGGAAGTCCAAACCACAAAGACGGAAAAAGAAGAAGACTTCGGACTGTTTGACGACTGGGATAATGAAGAAGAGGAAGTTGACCCTTGGGACGACCCAAGCTTAACTATTGACCCTGATGAGTTTTACAGGCTTCTCCCTCTCCCACTTATTAGCGACTTAGTAATAAAATTTAATGAGGTTGATTTAGTTTTTGTCAGCCCTTCTGACTCTGTTACGCTATACAAAACTTCAGGTGCTGCAGATTTACTTCAAAATGTTTGGGTAGGTAACAAAGGGGAAATGAACTGGGAAAATGTAGAAATGCCAGAAGTAAAGGCTAATTTGACCGAATATAGCTTCAAACTTTCAAGCCCACACTTAAACGCAGAGAAGGTCACCTTCATGTATGAAGATTACCTTTCAGAACCTGTAGAAGGTGTTTTAGAATTTAAAGGAGTAAAAAGAGCCCTAAACGCAGCTAGCCAATTTCCTAGATTTAAGTCTTATGAAAACAATGCACGTTTCAAAAAACTGGAGGCCAGTCTAGAATACAAAGGAGGCTTTTCCTTAATTGGAAATAGGATTTTCTCTTCCTCTCTTAATCATAACATTTCCACACTATACGTCAATAAAGGCTCTACAAATTCTTTTAAAATAGAAGGAAAGAAAATCGAATTTACTGATTCTCTCATTACCTCTGACTTTGTAAGCTTTACTACTCATATTAAAGAAGATTCCATATATCACCCTGCAGTTAGATTAAAATATAACACTCAAACAAAGCAGTTAAACCTTTATAAGCAGCAAAACGGTGGCTTTAGAAACTCCATGTATTCTGACACTTTTCACGAAATGGATATCCGCTGCGATGCTATGCAGTGGAATCTGAATAATGGAAAAATGGACTTCTACATTATCGCAGGAAAGTCTGAAATCCCAGCCATTTTTGAATCTTTCAATTATTACAACCCTGCACGAATGCGGGCACTCAGTAATATGGCTGGCTTTAATCCTTTAATTTTCCTGAGTACTTATGTCTATAAAAAGAGAAAGAATGAGTTCAGCATATTTGAGGTTCAAAATAAAATACCAGGCAAAACTCCACTTCAAATAAGAAATGCGGTCAATGTAGCCCGTCAAATGGGTTTTATGGATTATGACCCTCATACTAACACCTACAGCATCAGCAGGAAAGGCCTTCATTACTTTAAATCAGCCACAGGAAGGGGCGACTATGACGATTTAGTTTTTGCCTCCGTTTCTCCTACTGGTAACGGAAATGCCTCTATTGACAGAGATTCCAACTCACTCGACATTGCCGGAACTCAAGAATTTAAACTTTCTGATTCATTAGGAATTAGGTTTCTACCAAGAGACCAGTCGCTTAAAATGGAAGGTAGCAAGTCGTTTAAATTCCATGGAGAGATAGTAGTTAAAAACTATAAAATCATTGGTGATTTTGAAGTGGATTATGAGCGTTTCTTAGTGAACCTAAATAGAATTGATACTATCACTTTCACACCTATAGACATTTATAATGCAGGTGGTAAGGCCGAAATAGGAGCTCACGTGGTTTACGGTAAAACAGGAACCTTATACCTAAATGCTCCAGATAATAAATCTGGAAGAAAAAAACTACCACAATACCCTCGTTTAGTTATTCCTGACGGTGCTTTGGTCAAATTTAATAATCCAGAAAGGGGACTTGATGGTTATCCAGAAGAGGTGTATTTTAAAGTAGATGCCATTGACCATGATAGCCTAAACAGTGTAAACTTAGCTTATGGCGGAGTATTTAATGCTGGTGGTATCATTAAACCAATTAGAGAAACACTAATTGCAATGCCCGATACTTCCATTGGTTTTGTACACAAACCAAAAGGAGCTTATGAGCTCTATGGTTCACAATCTGTTTTCAAATTTGATAGTCCATTAGAAATGACTAAAAAGGGGCTAAAGTCAACAGGTACATTAACGCATTTAGCCTCTACGCTAGAAGTTAGCAAAGCTCGGTTTGGCTTTGAAGAACTAAAGATGGAAGGTGACAGAGCCAATATCAAAGAAACTTTTACCAGTAATAATACTTACTTCCCTGATGTAACCATTGCAGACTTTAAGGCCACATGGAAACCAGAGGCTGATAGCTTAAATATAAAGTCAACGGAAGCCTACAGCTTCTACCAAAAAAGCACCATGCTTAGCGGTGGACTGGTAGTTAGAAAAAGTGGACTTTACGGCCAAGGTGTTTTAGAGCGTGATGATTCTCAGGCTAAATCTAACGCCATTAAGTTTAACAAAACTGGTTTCTTAGCATCAGAATCTAGCTTCTTAATAAAATCTGAAACAGAAGGTTCTAAGGCTGTACTTGATGGTAGAGATGTAGAAATCGACTTTAATATTGCTGACAAACTAGTGAGTATATCTCCACGGAATGGCGATTTCAATGACACCACCGCTTCCTCTATCTCTTTCCCGAATGCGGCCTACAAAACCACCATTGACAAAGCAGAGTGGAATATTCAGAAGAAAAGCATTAGCATGAAAGGAAACGTGGAGAGTTCTAAATTTACCTCCACAGCAGCAAATCAATATGGGCTTGCCTTTAATGGAGCATCCGCTTTGTATGACATTCCTCAAAACATCCTTAATATTGATGGTGTACCGGGCATTAACTCTGTAGACGCCATCATTATTCCAAATAATGGGAAAGTAGCTATTAGAGGAGAAGGGAAATTAGACCCGTTTACCAACGCTACGGTAATAGCTGATACGGTCAATAAATATCATACTTTGGCTAACGCCAATATTACCATCAACTCTAAACTGAGTTACTCAGGTAATGCCTCTTATCAGTTTATCAATGTCAGTTCGGATACTTTCAATATTAAAATGGGAAGTTTTGAGTTTGCAGAAATAACGCCAGATGGCGAGGTGCTTAGAAGTAAAAAATCTCAGAAACTTTCTACCATTGCCAAAGCATCACTTACCGAAGCAGATAGTGTCTATTTATCCCCCAAAATGCTTTACATAGGAGATATCACCATGCAGGCTCCTTTCAAAAACTTGATTCTTAGAGGACAGATTACTCCTGTTTTAGATAATTATCCTGTTTTAGGTAGCAACTGGATAAACTATACGGGTAGCAAGTCTGAAGAAATAATTATCAATGTAGATGAGACCTTGAAAGATGGTGGAAAATCATTATTTGCCGGTCTTCATTTAAAACCATCAGCCTCGTCTGAAGGCCTCTACCCTACCTTCTTATCAGCAAAAGGATATGAAGATGATTACAATATTTTCTTAGCTAGAGGTATTTTCAAAAGGGATGAACCTAACAAGCGATTTACCATTTACCCAAACACCAAAGACAACACGGGTAATAAATATGAGCTTTATGACGACGAGGGTCTAATAAAGTTAGACGGTAGATTTAACTTCCTAACACCAGACCTGGCCTCTTATGTAGAAACAGTTGGCCTTGGTGAAGTAGACTTAGACTCCATGGACTACACCTTTAACACCATGATGAAGTTTAACATGCCTATCCCACCTCCTATGCTTCTAAAAATGGGAGATAATATTGTCAAAACTAACCTCGACATCGGTAATTCGGAAGGAGCTATTGCTTTTGAAAGTCCTGAGTTTCTTTCTAAAATGACTCAATTTGTAGGTGCTAAAGCAACCGAAGATTATAAAACTAAATACTATAAGGGACATATTCCGTTATTTCAGGCTTCTCCAAAGTTTTTTGCTAGTATCTTATTTAGTGATTTAAAACTTAAATGGAATCCTGTATTCAATTCCTTTTATAGCACAGCACCTTTGGGTGTTTCAAACATTGGAGAAACAGACATTAACAGTAAAATACCCGGCTATTTTGAAATCATCAAAAACCCGAGAACGGGAGATGAAATCTACATTTTCCTAGAAGTTTCACCTGACACATGGTACTACCTCGGTTACAAAGCAGGGCAATTGGGTATTCTTTCTTCAGACTTTGAATTCAATAAAATGTTGGCCGAAAAGGATAAGACATCAAAGGGAATCGAGCTAATAAACATTGACATGGCAGAAGCTATGGCCTTTAGAAAAAGATACCTCATGACCTATATGGGCGTTTCTGAAGAAGCATTTAAACAGCCTAAAAGAGCTACACCATCTGTTCCAGGCACTATTGCTCCAATTCCAACACCAAGTACCTCAGGAACTGGCAACACGTCAGAAACACCTTCAAAACCGGTAGAAGAACAATCTGACGGATTTTAAGAACTACTATTTTGATACTCCGTATCTTAATTAGAATAAGTTCAGAAAAAAGAACGACCTTTGCGGCTGATTATGAAGACAAAGGGAAACAGAAAAACGCAGGTTAATATTGTCACGTTAGGTTGTTCTAAAAACGTGGTAGATTCAGAAATTTTATTCACCCAATTAAAAGGGAATGGAGTTTCTGTAGAACATGAAGCCAAAGACGATAAATCAAACGTTGTTGTGATTAACACGTGTGGCTTTATTGACAATGCCAAACAAGAATCAATTGACACTATATTAAGATATGTAGATGCCAAAGAAGCAGGTATTGTAGAGAAAGTATATGTTTCGGGTTGCTTATCACATCGTTTCAAAGACGAACTAGCTCCTGAAATCCCTCAAGTAGACGCTTGGTTTGGCACTAACGAACTTCCCCGTCTTCTAAAAACATTAAAGGCAGACTATAAGAAAGAATTGGTAGGTGAGCGTCTATTGACCACCCCTGCTCATTATGCTTATTTGAAAATTGCCGAAGGCTGTGACAGACCTTGCTCTTTTTGTGCTATTCCATTAATGCGTGGCGGCCATATTTCTACGCCAATGGAAGACTTAATTACGCAAGCAACTAATTTGGCAGCAAAAGGAACAAAAGAACTTATTTTGATAGCTCAAGACCTTACTTATTATGGTCTCGATATTTATAAAAAAAGAAACCTTGCTGAGCTTTTAGATAGACTGGCAGATGTGGAAGGCATAGACTGGATTAGATTGCAATACGCCTACCCCGCTGGCTTCCCTATGGATGTTTTAGATGTAATCAAAAACAGACCAAATGTTTGTAATTACCTTGATATGCCACTTCAGCATGGTTCTTCTGAAATTTTAAAACTCATGAGAAGAGGTATTACTCGTGAAAAAACAGAGAGCCTTGTAGATGCGATTCGTCAAAAATTGCCTGAACTAGCTCTTAGAACTACACTAATTGCTGGTCACCCTGGTGAAACGGAAGATCACTTTGAGGAAATGTATCGTTTTGTAGAAAAAATGAGATTTGACAGACTTGGAGTTTTCCAATATTCTCATGAGATAGATACTCATTCTTACTCAATGCCAGATGACATTCCTGCTGAAATAAAGCAAGAAAGAACCGACCTCATCATGGAACTACAGCAAGGAATTTCTCAAGAGCTGAATACTAAAAAAGTGGGTAATACGTATAAAGTACTATTTGACCGTAAGGAAGGTGATTACTTTATTGGAAGAACAGAATTTGACTCCCCAGAAGTAGACAACGAGGTTTTAGTTAATTCTAATCAGTATGTTAGACTTGGCGATTTTGCCAATGTCAAAATCAACTCTGCAGAAGAGTTTGATTTATATGGTGAAGTAATTCCTTAGGGTTTTACTTCTTCAAATATTTAGGAAACCTCATAAATCTTAGACCGATAGAGAAATCTAGGCGATCCATTATAATAGGATTATCTAAAGTTACTAAGCCTGTACCATCACCGTAGTTTAGGTCATTTATCTTACCCATGTTATACCCAGCCTCCAGGCTAAGAATAATATCACGGCCTATAATGTCATTTCCTAATAAGAAGTCTAAACCTAAAGTAGCGGCTCCGCCAAACTCTTTACCGGTATACTCAAAATTAGCTTGGTTATAGTCTCCTTTATCACTGTAGAAGTACATCCCAGGGCTTAAACCTAAAACTACAAAAGTTTTAAAATCAATACCTTTTCTTAGGAAAAGAGACGGACCAAAAAACTTTCTGGATATTTTATTAGAAATACTTCCAGTAACCTCTTCTCCAGAAACCTGATTTACGTACGTCAAACTTTCATTAGAATTAGAAGATTTAAAGTCTGTATATACAAGCCCTAGTCCAAAACCTTCCAAGGGGAAGAATGCTAAATCGGCACCAAAAGTCCAGCCTTTCAACAGCTTTTCTTGGTATAAACCATAAGCATTAGAGGCCTCAAAGTTATTATCAAGAATATTTCCTATTCCAGCTTTTACACCAACACGCCATTTCAAATAGTTTTTAAATTCACCTGAATTATTTACAGAAGTTTCACTTACTATAGGAGTTGTTTTCTTTGAAGTTTCCACTAAAGGCTTTTCATCCAAAATAGTTTTTTCAGGACTTAGAGTTGGCTTCTGCTCTACTTTTTTAACCTCAGGGTCATCTTCTACTAATAATTGGGCTTGGGCGGTATCCTCTTTAGTAACTACTTCTACCTGCTTTACCGGTTCTTTTGTTGATGCTAAAACATCCTGATTTTTCTTTGATTTCTTTTTACTGCCTTTTAATTGATTTTCCGTTTTAGCTTTTTCTTCTTTATCCTTTTTTCGTTCTTTCTTACTTTTCTTCTCAGGCTTTTCTTGAAGTTCTACTTCTTTTTCTTGCTTAATCATCTTTTCAACGGCCGTCGCTTTCTCCTCAGATTCCTTTTTAAGTTCCTTCTTGCTTTTTTTAGAAGGCTCTTCCTTAGTCAGTTTATATTCAGTAGCCTTTTGCTTTTTAACTGCTTCCTCTTTAGGGGCATCACTGCTAGTTACATCGTTTGTAGCTAAAGCTATATCTTGAGATTTCTTTCTCTTTTTAGACTTCCCTTTTTTCGAAGTTGCCAGAGGCAGGTCACTATCATATTTATTATACTTGAAATCACTAACCAAGTTTTTGAAAATCTCATTTCTAAGAATATCCCCCTTTGGACCTACATAAGCATAGATAAAACGAGTAGGTGTTTCATCTAAAATTCTACACCTAATTTCTTCTTTAGCTTGAGTAATAATAACATCTCTTTGAGCGGCTGCATTAAACGAAAGTGCCGTATTAAGGAGAAAGAAAGCAATAAGTACCTTGAAAAAAGACAGAGCCTTCATCTTTATTATCTTACTGATTATAAACCTATTATTTGATGTAAGCATGATTAAAAAATGCACGTTAAGTTTTATTACATATTCAGATTACAAAAACTATACCGCTAATTTCAGCTTCTACATTTTTTAATCATTTGACATTTATTTAACGAAAAACATCTTGGAACATTCTTTGTACGTAAGTAATAAAGATGAAGGCTTAAGAAGACAGTGTTAACTGACCGTTAACTAAGTTTTAGGTGGTATTTACTTGACTTTGTCAAAAACAATCCTTTATCTTTCGACTCTTAATTATTAATAACCAAAAGCAAAACAATATAGATACAAACCTCTACGTTAACTAAACGACATGTAAGAATGGAAAAAGTTCGAATTAACGAGAGTGAACTGGTATCAGCATACATCAAAGGAAATGATGCAGCTTTTGACACGCTAGTAGAGCGTTACAAAAATAAAATATACACCACCATTTATCTCGTAGTGAAAGACCAGTATGTGGCTGAAGACCTCATGCAGGACACGTTTATTAAAGCGATTAAAACACTGCGTAATGGTAAGTATAATGAAGAAGGTAAATTTCTTCCTTGGATACTGAGAATAGGTCATAACCTCGCTATAGACTATTTCCGTAGAGCAAAACGCTACCCGAAAGTAGTTTTTGAAGACGGAAGCAATGTTTTTAATACGCTTAATTTCTCAGAGAATTCTATTGAGACTAAACAAATCAAAAAGGAATCTCACGAGCACTTAAGAGGATTAATTAAACAACTGCCAGATCAGCAAAGAGAAGTGCTCATTATGAGACACTATGAAGACATGAGTTTTCAGGAAATTGCCGATGCTACTGGTGTAAGTATTAATACTGCTTTAGGTCGTATGCGTTATGCTCTTATCAATTTAAGAAAAATGATGAGTAAATCAGTATACGCGTATGATACCAACCTTTACAACACAGTTAAATGATGTAGTTCGTTATGTTTATAACGAAACATCTAAAAAAGAAAATGCCATAATTGAAGAGTCTCTTGCTAGAGATGTCAATCTGCTAGACTTCTATCTAGATAGTCTAAATATAAAAGCAGAAATGGAGAACATAAAGATGATTCCTTCGGACCTGTCGATTAGTAAAATATTGGCATATTCAAGAAAAACCAGCCCTGTACTTTAAGTACCGGCTGGTTTTTTATTTTCTAGAATTTAGCTCGCTTAATTTTAATTAAGTCCTAGGAAAAGACTGTTTATACCGTTTTAACCTTTTAATAACGAGTTAAATTATCCGATGAAATACATTTCAAAAAAATCAAACTATATTATGGTTTGAGAAAGCTCCTATGTATTTGTACGCTAGTTTTTTCTAACGTGCTAGTGTGTTATGGCACGCCTACTGTCAAAAACTTTTTTGAGGTAGACAGTACAGTTACGCCAATATCAAACTTTACATCTTTAGTCCCTAAAGCACAAAATGACTCCCTGTTTATACCAACTGGCTATAATTATCAGGTGGTGGCTCAAAGAGGAGATGTTATGAGTGATGGCAATACCTTTCCCCCAAATTTTGATTTTACCGGTTATGTACCATTAGGCGGAAGCAGCACAAATGGCTATGTATCCATTAATTCGGAATACCTTCCCGGCGGTGTCTCTATCATGGATGTCAGTTTTGACACAAATAATAAGCGATGGAATACTTCAAATGCTACAGCCATTGACTTTAGTCCTGTAGTAGGTACAGTGGCTAATTGCTCAGGTACAGTAACCCCCTGGAACACTATAATCACCTGTGAAGAATACCCCAGCACTGTAGATTTCAATAATGACAATTACTATGACACGGGCTGGGCAATAGAAATTGACCCAGTGACAAGAACTATTGTCAATAATCAAAAACTATGGGCCTTAGGAAATTTTGCTCATGAAAACATAGTGGTTCACTCTAATCAAAGAACGGCATATCAGGGGGGAGATAGTAGCCCAGGTTATTTATTCAAATTCGTAGCTGATGCCGCTCAAAACCTCCACTCTGGCAAATTATATGTTTACGTAGGCTCAAAAAGTGGCTCAGGAAACTGGGTACTTCTTAATAACACCACAATAAACGAAAGAAATGCCACCATGAGTCAGGCGGCTAATTTAGGAGCAACTAGTTTTGCTGGAATTGAAGATGTGGAGATAAGCCCAAGAGACGGAAAAGTATATTTGGCAGTAAAAGGTGAAAGTGCTGTCTATCGTTTTGATGATTCAGATCCTTTAACCGGAACCACAGTTACTAATTTTGAAACCTACGTGGGCGGCACAGGAAAAACGTATAATTTAGATACACAATCTGGCATCATAAACGAACCTTGGGGCACGGGAAATGACAACCTAGCCTTTGACAATGAAGGCAACCTTTGGGTATTACAAGATGGGAATTTAGCAGCTAATGACGAAAACTTCGTTTGGCTTGTAGACACTTTACATACTCAGTTAAACCCTTCGGTCAAAATTTTCATGAGAACCCCTGCAGGTTCTGAGCCTACTGGCTTAACCTTTTCTCCTGATAATAAATTTATGTTTATGTCCATTCAGCACCCCTCTGGTGCAAATAATTCAAGTACGCAGCAGGATGTCAATAATTCAAACATTACGTTTGAAAAAGATGTGAGTCTTATTATTGCAAAAAATGAAACTTGGGGAATTTCAAACTGTCAAGAAAATATTAACCTAAATGCCGCTGCCATTCCTCCAGGTACTTATCAAAGTTCCGATAACATTCAGGCCACAGGTCAAATAGCAAGTCCATCCAAAGTCTTTTTCAATGCAAAATCCTACATATTACTAAACCAAGGTTTCTCTGTAGATGCAGGTGCTACTTTTCTTGGCCAAATAGGTGGATGTGAAAATAATTAAAGCCAAACAGCGAAACCCATCGTAGTTTTAACACTATCAAGTATTTAGTAAATTAAAACTATGACAAAATTCGTATTGGCAATAGCTAGTGTTCTGATGTTTAGCTGCACCGTTTCTCAGAAAAAAAGTCAAGAACTCTTCAATCACAGCAAAAACAAGACTTATGATGTGGTGGTGGTTCCTGGCATACCACATAATGGTGAGAAGTGGGAAAAAGTGCTTCGTTGGAGAGTTTACTGGGGAAAATATCTGTACGATTTAGGCATAGCAAAAAACGTCATGTTTTCTGGAGGTGCTGTTTATACCCCATATTACGAAGCTGAAATAATGGCCTTATATGCCAAAGAATTAGGAATACCAGCAGACGCAATTTTGACCGAAACCAAAGCAGAACATAGCACAGAAAACATTTACTACGGATATAAAAAAGCGAAACTTTTAGGTTACAAATCTGTAGCATTAGCTACCGACCCGTTTCAAACAAAAATGTTAAAGAAGTTTATTAAGAAAAAAGTTGACCCTTCTGTAGCTTTAATTCCTTTCGTATTTGATAGTTTGTCGAAACTAGAGCCACTTATGATTGACCCAATAATAGAAGACACTTTGACTTACAAAGATAATTTTGTCTCTATCACAGAAAGAGAGTCTTTCAGAAAAAGATTTAGAGGAACACAGGGTAAAAACTTAAATGAGACCTACTACAGCGAAAAATAAATCCTAGTTAATTAACTTTTCAATATTAAAAAGAAACATAATCTTAGAAGGTCGACTTCATTAGGGGTTCGGGCAAAACAAATCAAAGTGTCAAGATGACATTTATTATATTTGTTAACAATACAACCCTCATTAAATATGAAGCTAACCTACGCCCTAAGTTTATTCTTTCTAGTTAATACCTTTGCTACCGCACAAACAAGTCTTCCAAAACTAGTTGACAAGAACTTATTACTGGAATCCGCAGCTAAAACTACGGACTCGAAAGAACTATGGCATGGCAAAAAAGCAGCTGTAGTACTTACATATGACGATGCTTTGCATGTTCATTTAGACAATGCTATTCCTGCTCTTAACAAACATGGACTCAAAGGTTCTTTTTATTTAACCGCTTTTTCAGAAGCAAGTAAAGAACGAATTGCTGACTGGCGAGCTGCTGCTCAACAAGGGCACGAACTAGCAAACCATACCCTCTATCACCCCTGCGATGCTTCCAAACCTGGAAGAGACTGGGTGAGTAAAGAAAAGGATTTAAGCAAATACAGCACAGAAAGAATCTTGAATGAAATTAAAATGACAAATGTTTTCTTAGAAGCCATTGATGGTCAAAAAGAAAGAACATTTGCTTATACCTGTGGAGATACAAAGACCTCAGAAGGTTCTTTTATTGATGCCATAAAAAATGACTTCATAGCCTCTAGAGGTGTAAAAGCTGAGCTCAACCTCATAGGACAAACCAATCTTCAAAACGTAAATTGTTTTGTGGTAAATGGCCACAGTGGCGATGAACTTATAGCATGGGTTAAAAATGCCGAGAGAAACAATGCTCTAATAACCATCCTCTTTCATGGTGTAGGTGGCGAACATGGCTTAAATGTCTCATTAGAAGCTCATGAACAATTACTGGAGTATCTTGAGAAAAATCAAAAAGACATTTGGACTACCACTTTTATAGATGCCGCTAAGCATGTTAAAGAACATCAAAACTAAATTCAAATGAAATACGTCACCTTTCTTTTCTTCCTTTTCCTGACAATTTCATGTTCTTCTCCAAACAAGAATAGCGAGAATATAACAATTCCACATCTAACTAAAACGGGCAACGTAACACAGCTAATAGTGGAAGATAAGCCTTTTATAATTCTTGGTGGAGAGTTAGGCAACTCTACATTTACTAGTTTAGAAAACATGGAGCCTGTTTGGCCCAAACTAAAAACCATGAATGTGAACACCATTCTGGTGCCTGTTTACTGGGAATTAATAGAACCAGAAGAAGGTAAATTTGACTTTAAACTTTTTGATGAATTGGTTTTAAGAGCAGAACAAGAAGACTTAAAATTGGTACTTCTTTGGTTTGCCTCATGGAAAAACAGCATGTCGAGCCATGTACCTTCTTGGGTGAAAACTGATGTAAGCCGTTTTCCAAGAGCTCAAGATGAACAAGGTGTCAATCAAGAAATTCTAAGCCCTTTTAGTGACAATAACCTTAAAGCCGACTTAAAAGCTTTTGATGCTCTAATGAGTCATATTAAAGAAATAAATCAGAAGCAAACCGTTATCATGGTTCAGCCCGAAAATGAGATTGGGATGCTTCCTTCCGCAAGAGACCACCACACGCTAGCAAATGAAAAATTTAAGATCAATGTGCCCAATGAGTTAATGACTTATTTAGTCAAAAACAAAAGCAGTTTAGTACCTGAGTTTAATGAGGTTTGGCGAAGAAATGGCTATTTGACCGAAGGTACTTGGGAAGAAGTTTTTGGCAAAGGCCTTCATACCGATGAAATTTTTATGGCTTGGTATTTCTCAAAATATACAAACGAAATCATTGAAGCAGGAAAAGCTATATACCCTTTGCCAATGTTTGTGAACGCTGCACTAAACCGACCAGGAAGAAAGCCTGGCGAATACCCAAGTGCTGGTCCACTGCCACATATTATTGATGTTTGGAGAGCGGCAGGGCCGTCAATAGATTTCTTTTCACCTGACTTTTATAATCCTGACTTCCGCCACTGGAACGACCTATATGTAAGACAGGGTAATCCTCTTTTTGTACCTGAACACCGTTTTGATGAAACTGTAGCTGGTAAGGCCGCCTTGGCTATTGGCCATTATGAGGCCATTGGTTTTTCTCCTTTTTCTATTGAATCTAAAGACCAACCAGAAAAAGAAGGTCTTGGAAAAATGTACGGAATTTTAAAGCAATTAACCCCTATCATTACTTCAAATCATGGCAAAGGGAAAATTGAAGGTGTATTGCTAGATGAAGACAATGCTGAAAACATTATTACACTAGGCGACTATGAATTTACTTTTAAGCATAGCTACAAGCTTGGCTGGGAACCTGCCGCAAAAGAACCAAATTGGGAAATGTCTGGTGCCGTGATAGTTCAAACTGGCGATAATGAGTTTTACATAGCGGGCAGTGGTGTATATGCTACTTTTAAAAACTTAAAGGACCCAAGCATGCGTGTGGGAATTTTAAAAGTAGATGAGGGTATATTTGAAGATGGAACATGGAAAGTATTAAGACATCTTAATGGTGACCAGACCCATCAAGGCAGACATTTAAGAATTTTCAAAGAGGATTATTTAATCCAGCGACTGGAGCTTTATAATTATTGATAGGCTTAAGATTGTATTCAACCAATTGAAAAATATAAATGACAAATTACCTAAAAACCTTGGCACTGCTAGTAGCATGTGTCACAGCTAAAGCTCAGGATAACTACCCACCTGTGGTGACATTTACCAATCAAGAGGCAAACACCAACATGATGAAGCAGCTTGGCATTACGGCTTTAAGACCAGGCCCTAGTGGAAACGAGTCTGCCCCAAATCATGCTAATTATGATGAATCGCTTGCCAACCCCTGCCCTATTCTGCCCGATATTCTTACCACAAACAATGGAAAGAAAGTAAACAATGCAAATACTTGGTGGATAGAAAGAAGACCAGAAATAATAAAAGGAATTGAAAAAGAACTTTATGGAAAAGTGCCTGAGAATGTACCCGAAGTAACATGGACTGTAGAAATTGAAGACAAAGAATGGGTTAGAAGAACTCCGGCAATTGCAAAAAAACTGGTAGGGCATGTAGACAATAGTCATTATCCTTTAGTGGATGTGAATATAGCTATGATGCTAGTGGTACCTACCAATGTAGAAGGTCCAGTACCTGTACTCATGATGTTTGGCCACCCTTCTTTTCCATCTCCTGCTCAGCCAGATAAAGAGGATATGAGCACCTTAAATACCAATTTTAAGGAAATGATGATAAAGCATAATCCTGAACTAAAAGCAATATTTGACAAATATCCGGCTTATGAACCAGTGACTAGACTTCCTGGGACAAACTTCTTTGCACCGCCACCAGAAGGCGACTTACCAAGTACAGAACAGCTATTAGCGGCTGGCTGGGGTTATGCCACCATAGAACCTGCAAGTATTCAGGCTGACAATGGTGCTGGCCTTACACAGGGCATTATAGGGCTAGTTAATAAAGGACAGCCGAGAAGCCCAGAAGACTGGGGAGCACTGCGAGCATGGGCATGGGGGGCTGCCAGAGCTTTAGACTATTTAGAAACTGACCCCGCAGTAAATGCGAAAAAGGTTAGTATTGAAGGTGTTTCACGCTATGGAAAGGCTGCCCTGGTAACCATGGCTTTTGAAAAAAGATTTGCCACAGCTTTGATTGGTTCCTCTGGAAAAGGAGGAACAGCACTGCATAGACGAGTATTTGGCGAAGCCGTTGAAAATTTGACGGGTGCTGGCGAAAGTCATTGGATGGCGGGAAGCTATTTAAAATATGGTACAGAAGAATCAAGTTTTGGCAGAATGACGGGCTGTGATTTGACGGTAGACTCACATGAGTTAATAGCTCTCTGTGCCCCAAGGCCTACTTTCATTAGTTATGGTATTCCAGAAAAAGGTGATTCTAAATGGTTAGATCAGGAGGGTAGCTATATGGCCACCATAGCAGCAGGCACAGTCTGGAAACTTTTGGGTGCTACTGACTTAGGTGTTTCTAATGACTACTTAAAAGAAAAAATGCCGCCTTATAATACAAGTGTATTAAATGGACATTTGGCTTGGCGACAGCATGATGGCGGTCATACTGACTGGCCAAATATGAAATACTTTATTCCGTGGGCAAATAAGTTTTTAGATTATCAGAAGTAATTAACTCTTTCGAATGCTCTTTTAAGATTTAATTGACTTCAGAAACAAAAAAAGGCTGTTTCATCTTGCAACGAAACAGCCTCTTTGAGATTATAATCTAAATATTATACGTTTTGTGGTACAATATAAGGGTATCTGTATTTACGAGTCAGCATCATATCTGCTTCTTCATTGTCAATAAACTCTTCGAACTCGCCATTAAACCTAAGCGTTTCTCCTACTCTATAGGCCGCATTAGCTATTAAAGGCAACACAGTAGACATATGACCTACTTCCACTTCACAGTTCAAACCTGAATTGTTTCCTGCTTTTAAGGCATCAATAAAGTTACCAAAATGACCATTACTATCAGGAGCAGTTCTGAAAGAAGTATCACCGCCTACAGCAGCTCCTGCACCCATTCCTGAGCCAGCAAATGCTTCTTTCTCATCATTTCTATATGCTTTCCAAGTATCACCATTTACTTCCATCCAGCCTTCTGTTCCGTAAAACATATTACCGATTTTAATACCAGCATCAGACTCGGCATTCGTAAACCTTCCTCTTGTTTCAAACTCCAAAATCTTACCATCTTCATATTCAAAAACTGAAGTTTGCGTGTTTGGTGTTTCTTGTGAGCACTCGTCTGGTTTGATACCAAATATTCCTCCCATAGACTGCACTTTCACTGGGTGAACTTTTTTATTTAATCCCCAACGAGCCACGTCAAACTGGTGAGGTCCTTGGTTACCTGTATCACCATTTCCTGTATCCCAGTGCCAATGCCAGTTATAATGTCCTTTTTTCTCATTATACGGTCTGTAAGATGCTGGCCCTAACCACATATCATAATTAAGTGATGCAGGAGGATTGCTATCCTTAGTTATTCCGAAAGAGTTACGAGGTTTAAAGCAGGTTCCTCTGGCCATAAACACTTCACCAATACCGCCATCATGCAAGAAAGCCATGGCCTGCATTACATTTGATATTGACCTGTTTTGAAAACCTACCTGAACTATTCTATCGTACTTCCTGGCAGCTTCTACCATTTTTCTACCTTCCCATACATTATGAGAACTTGGCTTTTCTACGTAAACATTTTTACCTGCTTGGCAAGCCCAAATAGCCGATAACGCATGCCAGTGATTAGGCGTAGCCACCACCACTGCATCAATTTCTTTATCGTCAAACACTTTACGCATATCCGTTTCGGTGCCTGGCTTCAAACCTTTCTGATTCTTAGCAGCTATTGCTTGTCTTTCAGGTAAGTATTTAGACTCTACATCACAAATTGTTTTTATTGTAACGCCATCATTATACATGCTAGAGAAACTATCTAGCAATCCTTTACCTCTTCCACCTACACCAATAGAGCCTAAAATCACTCTATCATTAGCTCCTAAAATATTAGCATAAGATTTGGCCGACATAGCGGACGATGTTCCTAATACCACACCTGTAGTAGCAAGGGTAGCCTTTTTTATAAAATCTCTTCTGTTACTCATTTTTCTATTGTTTCTCGGTTGAATATATTTTTAATTATTGAGCAGAAAACTCTGTAAACTTCTTATCCAGTGTTTCTTTGCTTAGAGCACTACTCGCCACTATTACTCTGTATTTGAAAGTGACACTTTCGCCTTTTGCCAGCTTAAAGTTTAAACTCTCTTTCCCATCACTAAACACTTCTTGACCTAAAGGGTTGGCTGCAAATAAGCCATAACCTCTAGCATGCCAATAAGTAGGAAAACCTACGTTCTTTTGATGATCTAAAATAGCTAAAGAAACTTGCTCATCACCAATGGTAGAACTTAAGTTCATCCAGTTAGAACGTAAACCCCAGCAATCTTCTCCTTCTACACCTTCAGCGTTAAGGTAACGTCCGTTTACACCTTCGTTATCTAAAACCGCTACACCTGTACTAATACCATTGGCATCTGTAAATACACCAGGCTTATCAGAAGGGTGCTCCATAGCTCGTGTCAAACGAACTCCTATCATGCCCTCTTTATTATCTTTAAAACTGACATCTTCGTTTTCTGCAGTCAAGGTGGTAATTCTATCAATAGCATATTGGTCTCCCTCTCCGCTAAATACAAAAGTGGTATTCTCTTTAAGCAGGACTGTTCCGTCTGGAGCTTCCCAATCCATCACTACCGCTAGTTCAGCTTTATCGTTTCCGTTGGTAGTTGACTTGATTTCTTTGTGAACAATAGTTCCGTAACCATCTCTCTTAGAAGCGTCAATAGAATCAGAATTGTTCCAGAAATCTAAACCATTAACATCGCCATAATTAAACCATAAACCTACATGATGTGGGTGATCAACTCGTTCTCCTACTGATGGTTCTAAAGGAAACTTACGCGTAATTTTAGTCCCTTTTGGCGTAATTATAGGATATAATACAGGCTTTTTAATCGTGTTAGGGTATATGTAAGAAGTAAAAAGTTTACCATCTATCATTACGTCTACTTTCTGTTCTCCGTCCTGTCTAACTAATTCAATTCGTTCACTTTCAGTTGCCGTGGAGTCTTCTGAATTTGAGGCACAAGACGACATACTAAATAAAATAGCCGCAAGGCCTAATCCTAAAGCTCCTGCTTTTTTCATTTTTCTCATAGGGTTGTTCATTTCTAAAAAAATAAAATTAATTGGGTTAAAGTTTAATACGAATATTTTTAATACCAGCGAAATGCAAAATATCGGCAAGGCGTCTCTCCCACATTACTAATACCATGAAACTCATTAGATTTCATAAAATACAAATCTCCTGCTTTTCCATTATAAGTCTGTCCTGCTATGTTCATTTGCGTTTCTCCTTCAATGACCAGTATCATTTCAGAATCAACATGAGAATGAGGTGAATGACTTGGCCCTTTTTGGTCGAGCTGCGTTACATGCATTTCAAACTCTTTACACATTGCAGTAGGTCTTCTAAGATAAATTATCTTACCTCCTTTTTTGCTCGGTTGAAATTCTAGGTTGTCGTAGTTGATAAACATAGCACCACCAGCCTTTTCACCTCTTTCAATATCTGTTTTAGCTTTTGACTTAAACATCATCACATAATAAGTTAAAGGGCCATCCCCTACATTTTGGAGCGACTGCTCAACCAATGGTGGAATAAGAATAACACTTCCTGCAGGCAAAATCTGACTTTCACCATCCATAGTCATTTTCATGAGGCCCTCTTTTACAATAAGCACTTCCTCTATATCCTTTTGAGTATGCGGAGGAGCAGGTTTGGCACCTTTTTCTTGCGTAGTAGCATGCACCTCTAAAAAAGAAAAGTGTGGAGAGCTCCCCTCCATAATTTTCCGTCCTTCTCTTTGAGTTCCTTTTTTGACTGATAACTCTGACCAAGTATAAACCCCAGATTTCACCTCTGCTAATTGTGCATTACTCATAATAGAAAAGAGACAGAAAAGAATAGATAAACCTATAACTTTCATATGTTAAATTATTTCAATCGGTTGCATTTTAAAAGCTCACTTAAGCTTCCCTACAAAAATAGGCTCAGAAAATTACCATTTATTTATCATAAAATACAAGCTAAAAGGTTTTAAAGAATCAAATGAAAGACAGAAACCCAAATTCCATAGAATTGACTCCCAATAGGATTAAGCCAAGAAGAGACATTATTCTTATTTTTACACAAAAAATGTAAGCATGCAGATAAAAGAACTTGTCAATTATTTGGAAGAAATTGCTCCATTAGACTATCAAGAGTCCTATGATAACTCTGGCCTAATAGTGGGCGATAAAAGCGAAGAGATTACAAACGTTTTGGTTTGCTTAGACTCTACAGAAGATGTAATTGACGAAGCCATTGAAAAAAATTGCAACCTTATCATTGCCCACCACCCCATCATATTTAAAGGTTTAAAAAAACTTAATGGCAAAAACTATATAGAGCGTACTATTATCAAAGCCATAAAAAATGACATAGCTATTTACGCTTGCCATACTAACCTAGATAATATTACAGGTGGTGTTAGTTTTAAAATGGCAGAAAAACTACACTTGAAAGATGTCAAAATTTTAGCTCCTAAAAAAGAGCTATTAATGAAACTGACCGTTTTTGTTCCTAAAGAAAATACGGGACAACTGCTAGATGCACTTTATGCTGCAGGAGCAGGCGAAATTGGAAATTATTCTAACTGTAGTTTTAGGACTGTTGGCAAAGGGACTTTTAAACCTAATGAATTAGCAAATCCCCAAATTGGTAAAAAGGGAAAATACACAGAACTAGATGAGAGCCGTGTAGAAGTCATTTTTCCAAAACAATTAAAAACAAGGGTTTTGAAAGCCATGAAGGCTGGTCACGTCTATGAAGAGGTTTCCTACTTTCTTCACGAATTGGCAAACGAACATCAGCTTGTTGGCTCAGGAGCTATAGGAGACTTAGAAGTTCCTATGCCAGCAAAAGAATTTATGAGCTATCTTAAAACAAACATGGCTCTATCTGTAATCAAGCATACAGATATGACCGAAAAACACATTCAAACAGTAGCTCTTTGTGGTGGTTCTGGTGGCTTTTTATTAAACAATGCTATAGCCGCAAATGCTGATATTTTTATCACTTCAGATTACAAATATCATGAATACTTTGACGCAGATAAGAAAATTGTAATTGCCGACATTGGACACTATGAAAGTGAACAGTTTACAAAAGAATTAATTAGGGATGAAATATTGAAAAAATTCACTAATTTTGCGACCTATTTATCGGAGGTGAAAACCAACCCGATAAATTATTTTTATTAAGTACCTTAAGGTTTAACACACCTTGATATAAAAACTTTATCAAAGTTTATGGAATTAACGATTGCAGATAAATTAGATTCGCTTTTAAAGCTTCAGGAAATTGATTCGAAACTAGACGTTTTAAGAAAACTTCGTGGAGACCTTCCAGAAGAGGTTAAAGACTTAGAAGATGAGGTTATAGGTGTAGAGAAAAGAGTTAGTAGGTTTCAGTCTGAATTAGATGGAATTAACGAAGAGATAAGCCGTCATAGATTAAATAAAGGTGATTCTGAAAAGCTGATTGTTAAATACAAGGATCAGCAGATGAACGTTAGAAATAACCGTGAATTTGACGCTATTTCTAAAGAACTAGAACTTCAAGAATTAGAAATTCAACTTTCTGAAAAAAGAGTAAGAGAGGGCGAATTCAAACTTAAGTCTAAACAACAAGAGATTGACGAAACTACAGCGACACTTACTTCTAAAAAAGAAGTTTTGGAGCAAAAGAAAAAGGAACTTGATAAACTAGTTATTGAGAGCCAAGAAGAAGAAGAAAAATTATTGAAGCAAAGTGCTAAACAAGCTAAAAAAGTAGAAGCTAGACTTCTTAATGCTTACACTAAAATACGAGGTAGTGCCAAAAATGGTCTAGCTGTAGTGTCAGTAGATAGAGGAGCTTGTGGTGGCTGTTTCAACGTAGTACCTCCTCAGAGGCAGGCGGATATTATGGAAAAACTTAAAATCATTATCTGTGAGCATTGTGGAAGAATATTAGCTGATGCTGATATCATCAAAGTGCACAGAAAGAGAAAGTAATTTCTTAAAAGTGATAAAGATTAAGGAGGCTATTAGCCTCCTTTTTTTTGCTTCAGTGGTTAAATAAAATCACTTCGCTTTTACTTTACCCAAGTATATTGCTACCATAACCACTATAAGACCAGTCAAAGTATATAAAGTAAAGGGCTCATCTAAGATGAAATAAGCATAAAACAATCCAAAAGGAGGGCATAGGAAAAGAAAGAAAGAGGCTCTTACGGTATCTTTTGACAACAGCCAAAGCCATAAATAAACACCAGCTACAGAAAGCGGAATCCCTAACCATATAACAGGATAAAAGAAATACTCATTATATACACTGCTACCATCATAAGCCAAAAAGGTAGCCGGAAAAAGAAATAAAGCCCCAAAGAAAGACTGCCATCCATTAATGGTCAGTTTATCCATTTTCCACTCTATCTTACTGTAAAAAACAGCGGCACTAGAATACGATAAAGTGCCCAATCCTAAAAACATCAGTCCTTTTGGTGTAGCATAGCTTTCTAAAAGCAAAGGATAAACGCATATAGCCACTCCTAAGATACCCAAAAAGAGTGCAACCACTCCTTTTAAGGGAATCTTCTTACGAGCCACTATAGCCGCTAAAACAGTTATTACTAAAGGATTTAGTCCTACCTGAAGAGCCCCAATACCCGCAGCTACTTCTCTAATTCCATAAACAAAGAAACCAAGAGCTAAAGTCACATTGAAAAACCCAAAAAGAGCCAACTGACCCCATTCCTTTCCTTTAGGCAATCGTTTCCCTTGAATTAGATATATCAAAATCAACATACAGACAGCCGCCAAAGTAAACCGACCTTGATAAAGCACTAATGGCTGTACCGCTTTCAAACCTATTTTAGCCGCCACAGAAGCTGAGGACCAAACTGCGGCAAATATTACCCCAAGAATATAAAATCTAGTAGAAGATTGCATTAAACAAAAGTGTAAACAATGATTGGATTGAAACAGAACCTAAACAAAAAACTCATGGTCTATGACCATGAGTTTCTCAAATGACATTATAGCGTCAAATTTATAAACCAAAGGCTGCTTTAACCTGATCTACGTAATCAAGTTTCTCCCAAGTAAATAATTCTACTTCTTTTTCTACTCGTTGACCCGCATTTTCAAATACTTTGGTCAATGTCTTAGGCTCACGACCCATATGACCGTATGCTGCAGTTTCAGAATAAATTGGATTTCTAAGCTTTAAGCGTTGCTCTATTGCATAAGGTCTTAAATCAAATATTTTCTCAACTTCTCTAGCTATTTGACCATCGTTTAATACTTTTCCGTTTGCATCTTTAACATTAGCTGTGCCATATGTGTCTAAGAAAACACCACATGGTTTAGCTACGCCAATAGCATAAGAAACCTGCACTAAAACCTCACTTGCAACACCTGCTGCTACTAAATTTTTAGCAATATGGCGAGTAGCATATGCCGCAGATCTATCCACTTTAGAAGGATCTTTTCCAGAGAAAGCACCACCACCGTGAGCACCTTTACCTCCGTAAGTATCTACTATAATTTTTCTACCAGTTAATCCAGTATCTCCGTGAGGACCACCAATTACAAATTTTCCAGTAGGGTTAATATGATAAAGAATATCATCATTAAATAATGCCTGTAAGCTTGGCTTCAATTTAGCCTTAACTCGAGGAATTACCATATTAATAATATCACTCTTAATTTTACTAAGCATAGCCTCATCTTCATCAAAATCGTCATGCTGTGTTGAAACAACAATTGTATCAATTCTAATAGGCTGATTATCGTCAGAATACTCAATAGTAACCTGCGATTTAGCATCAGGTCTTAGGTATTTGATGGTATCATTCTCTCTTCTTACATCGGCTAGTTCTTGAAGAATTTTATGCGACAAGTCTAAAGCTAATGGCATATAATTATCAGTTTCGCTAGTAGCGTAACCAAACATCATACCCTGGTCACCTGCACCTTGAGCGTTTGCTTTATCTTCAAAGTTATCAGACGTTTTTCTGTCTACACCTTGATTAATATCAGAAGACTGCTCGTGAATAGCGGAAATAACTCCACAAGAGTTACCTTCAAACATGTATTCTGCTTTGGTGTAACCTATTTTATTAATTACCTGCCTTGCAATAGACTGAACGTCTAAGTAAGTGTTAGTATTAACTTCTCCTGCCAAAACCACTTGACCTGTAGTTACAAGAGTTTCACAAGCAACCTTTGAGTTTGGGTCAAAAGCTAAGAAATGATCTATTAAAGCATCCGAAATTTGGTCTGCTACTTTATCTGGGTGTCCTTCTGAAACGGATTCAGAGGTAAATAAATAAGGCATTTAATTTTATTTTAATTTGGAAAACTACCAATATCAATTCCGTATCCATACAAAAAACAAGCTTCGAACTCCATTTTTTAACGGCAAACCGACTGACACCGCAAAAATGCATATTATTTACGAAAAGGAGAAATAGAAGTCATATTTTCTTATTCTAAGAAACATAGTAGTTATTTTATCTACCCAGACTCCTTTTACCAGATAATTTACAATCTGGCATATTCTCTCTTTAGCTAATTCCATAAAGTAGCTGGCATAAAAAAAATGCAGCCTTTTGGGCTGCATTCAATAATATCAAGTCTTTTTTAACTCTTATACATTAACATGTCGCTCAGAATGATAACTAGAACGAACTAATGGTCCAGATTCTACATACTTTAAACCAAGCTTTAAACCTTCTTCTTTATAAAGAGCAAACATATCAGGGTGTATAAATTCAACCACCTCATGATGCATTTTTGTTGGTTGAAGATATTGACCAAGAGTTAAAATATCACAGCCATGTTCTACCAAATGCTCCATCGCTGTCAACACCTCTTCTTTCTTTTCTCCCAACCCCAGCATAATACCAGTTTTGGTACGTTTACCGTACTCTTTAGTTCTTCTAATTTGCTCTAAACTTCTCGCATATTTCGCCTGTGGCCTAACAGGTCTATAAAGACGCTCCACAGTTTCCATGTTATGCGAAACCACTTCTTGACCACCTGAAATCATTTTATAAAGAGCCTCCCAGTTACTTTTTGTATCTGGTATAAGTGTTTCTATAGTAGTCTTGGGAGATAACTCTTTGGTTTTGATAACAGTATCATACCACACTTGTGCTCCTTTGTCCTTTAGCTCATCTCTGTTTACCGAAGTAATAACAGCATGCTTCACACCCATTGTCTTAATAGCATCCGCAACTCTTTCTGGCTCCGCCGTATCATACTCTGGAGGTCTTCCTGTAGCTACCGCACAAAAAGTACAGCTTCTAGTACACACATTACCTAAAATCATAAAAGTAGCGGTACCCTCACCCCAGCACTCGCCCATATTAGGACAATTACCCGACTGACAGATAGTGTGTAGCTTATTCTTATCTACTACCTCTCTTACTTTTTTGTAATTTTCACCAATTGGTAATTTAACACGTAACCAATCTGGCCTTTTGGCTCTTTTTGATTGCTCTGGAGCTTCTGTCATTCCGAGATTTATTTCTTTTTCGATTTCTTACTACCCAAATACAAAGTTAGGTAAGCAGATGCAAAGGCTTGGGGATTTGTAGAAAGTTTTGAAGAAATAATTTCAGGTCGTCTTCCAAAGAACTCTAGCGTAGTCCCCAATTCAAAGCCTGTTACATTATCTCCAAACGTACTCATGTCAATATTCAAAGCCGCTTTAACGTGAAGACCTGGATTTAACTTGGCATTATTTAAAAAGCCTTGCCATATACTAGCGGCTCCTGTTATTTGACTAAGGTCGGTGTGAATATCAGGGTCATAAACAGTGACAACACTTTGCTCCCTAGCTCTACCGTACTTAATATAATATGGTTTTTCAATACCCAAAGAAGGACCTGCCGCTAAAACACCACTTAATCCTATACTGTTATCACCATTCTTTTTAAACAAATACCACTCTCGCCCATACTCTGGTCTAATTACAAAAAAGTAATTAGTCTTGCCATAAATAAACTTACTCCCTATGGCTGTTGGATTCTGATACTCCTTCGGATGCTTAACATTTACTAACTCTAAAGCTATATATCTGTGAACTGGTAAATTTCCTCTTTGAGAAACTGGAGTAGAACTTCTAAAAACCAAGCCCCCTAGTAAACCAGAATGAGTATTCGTGGTAACACCATATCCCAAAAACTTGGAGTCATCCAAAGCCGATTCCTCAGTGGCCTCTGTTTTCCTTTGACTAAACGCCGATATGGTGCCTAGGCAAACAAGAAGTAAAATCTTAAAGTAGCTTTTCCTCATAGGTCTCTAATAGGATAGTAAATATAGATTTTAAAGATAAAAACACCTAAACAAAAAAAAATATCTAAGTTTAGGTCGTGACATATTAACGCACAGTGGTTGAAAAAGATTTAAATTCTTGGAAATTTTATCTTAGAGAGTTCAAAGACTATCTAAAACTTGAGAGATCATTGTCTGAAAACAGTGTTCTCGCTTATGAACGTGATGTTTTGAAACTTCAGAATTACGCTGAATCCAATTCCCCATTAACTATAACAGATAGCGAAATTTCGGAAATCATTAAAGAACTTAACGATATAGGACTTTCACCAAACAGTCAAAGCCGAATTCTAAGTGGCTGGAAAGCTTTTTACAAGTTTTTATTACTGGAAGACCACCTTATAACAGACCCTACAGAGTTAATTGAAAGCCCAAAAACTACTCGAAAAATTCCAGAAGTACTTCATTTCCATGAAATAGAGAAGCTAATTCAATGCATAGACCACTCTAAAGAGGAAGGAACTAGAAATAGAGCTATCATTGAAACCTTATATAGCTGCGGCCTCCGTGTATCAGAATTGATAGAACTTCAAATTAGCAACTGTCATTTTGATGATGGGTTTATAACAATCACTGGAAAAGGAAATAAAACCAGACTAGTCCCTATTGGTCTAGAAGCCATAAAGTATGCTAACATATATCTAGAAACCACCAGAAATCAACTAATCATTAAAGATGGTCATGAAGACTTCCTTTTCCTTAACAGAAGAGGGCAAAAACTATCACGAGTTATGGTTTTCATCATTCTTAAAGACTTAGCTCAAAAAGCAGGCATCAAGAAAAAAGTTTCACCACATACATTCCGTCATAGTTTTGCAACACACTTGATAGAAGGTGGAGCTGATTTAAGAGCCGTTCAAGATATGCTTGGTCATGCATCCATAACTACTACAGAAATTTACACACACCTAGATAAAGCCTATTTGAGACAAACCATAGAGCAGTTTCACCCTAGGTCCTAATCAAAACAAACTTCCAAAAAGTCTGAAGTAAGACCAGCACAGCTATCAGGACTTTCTTTCATACCTGCATGAGCGACATGAGCCAGAATAAGCACATATGGATTTTGTAACATCCCTACCTGCGTTATAGCGTCTTCAAAAGGAATAAACAAGTCTTTCTTTCCTACAATAAACATAACCGGAACCTTCAGTTTCTTTAACACCTCTGTTCTATCAGGTCTGTTTTTCATAGCCTCTGTAGCCTGTACAAGTGCCTCTTTAGGTAGCTTTTTATTGTCGTCTAATTGTTGACGAATAAAAACACCGTTCTTCCTAACAAAATCTTCATTATACATATTAGGCAAAAAGCCTTCTATAAAAGCTGCTGTGCCACGTCTGTTAATAAAAGCCATGGTTTTATCCCTATTCTTCTTTTTATCCTCAGAATCGGCATAAGCAGTAGAATGAAAAAGTCCTAGCCCAGCGAGGTACTCCGAATGTTTTTCTGCGTAGGCCAATGAAATATAACCACCCATAGAATGTCCAATAAGCACAAACCTGGTAATCTTACGTTCCTCTATTTCAGTATGCACCCATTGAGCATACTGGTCAATTGTCTGACAGAAAGCTATTTTTGAATAATCTAAAGATATAAACTCATAATTGTCAGGAAGTTTTTTCACAAAACTTTCCCATATGTCTGGATTTTCACCAAAGCCATGCAGTAATACTACTTTCATTTTTTCTTCTGAAAAGGATTTCTAATTCTTTGTCTTCGCTTTTTGAAAAGCTTTTTAAGACCAAAAAATAGAAATAAAATTGATGCCAAACCAAATAAAGCTGCTAAACTCTGCAAATGAACCAATGTTAAAACGATGGCTACTCCTAAAAAAAAGGCACCAATGAATAGATTACTACCTATTTGACGCCAAAACTTTCGCCTTTTTCGTTTCTTCTTTTCTTTTGCTCTTTGAACTGGGTCTTGCTTTATTACCTCCTTTTTAGACTTTTCAGAAGAAGAAATGTCTTTAATTGCAGGAATCAGTACTTGTGAATCTTTGACCTTAACAGGCGGAAAGTATTTAGGCAGAGCCTTGATTTTGTAATCAAAGCTTGGCTTTTCTACTTCAAGTTTAAAAGAGCTTGCTTTCACCTCGTTTTCAAAAGAAGTATTGAGCTTTTTCGATTTTACCTTTTTCTCATAAGTTGGGAAAGAATCATACAAAAAAGCATAATTTGAGCGGCAGCCAGATATAAAAAGTAAAAGACCGAACAAATGAATAATTTTAGGAAAGGACATAAAAAAAGCGTCAGATAAATGTTACTCTACCCAACGCTTAATTTTAAATTAATGATATACTAAGCCACTAATTTCATTTCATAATATGAAGAACCTTCAAATTTTTGCTTTGCATAATCTAATGTCAAAACAAATTCTTTGACATCCTTCTCTGAAGGTAACTCAAACATTGCATCTGTCAAGATTGCTTCGCAAATAGAGCGTAAACCTCTAGCACCTAATTTAAAAATAACCGCTTGGTCAACGATAAAGTCTAAAGCCTCATCTTCAAAAATGATATTGATATCTTCCATAGCAAACAGTTTTTTATACTGCTTTACCAGGGAGTTTTTAGGCTCTAAAAGAATCTTCTTAAGTGTATCCTTATCTAATGGATTTAAATAAGTCAATAAAGGTAAACGCCCAATCAACTCAGGAATAAGACCAAAAGACTTTAAATCTTGCTGCGTTACAAAACGAAGCATATTCTCTTTTTCCCAAACAGAATCTAACTTCTTATCAGTAGAAAAACCGATAGGCTGTTTGTTTATTCTTTTAGAAATATGCCTGTCTATACCGTCAAAAGCACCTCCACAGATAAATAAAATATTCTCTGTGTTAATTTGCTCCATTTTTTGCTCTGGGTGCTTTCTTCCTCCCTGAGGTGGCACACTTACTATAGAACCTTCTAAAAGCTTTAATAAACCTTGCTGAACGCCTTCTCCACTCACATCTCTAGTGATTGATGGGTTGTCAGACTTTCTAGCAATTTTATCTAATTCGTCAATATAAACTATACCTCTTTCGGCTAGTTCTATATTATAGTCGGCTGCCTGAAGTAATCTACTTAAAATACTTTCAACATCTTCTCCTACATAACCAGCCTCCGTAAGAACAGTGGCATCAGCAATAGCGAAAGGAACTTGAAGCATTTTAGAAATAGTTCTGGCCAAGAAAGTTTTTCCAGTACCAGTCTCTCCTACCATGATAATGTTTGACTTTTCTATAGTCACATCATCTTTGGCCTTTGGCTGCATCAATCTTTTGTAGTGGTTATACACCGCCACACTAAGTACTTTTTTAGCTTCGTCTTGTCCTATAACATAATCGTCAAGGTATTTTTTAAGCTCCTTAGGAGGTCTTAAATCAAACTTTGGCAACTCAGACTTTTTCTTCTTCTTTTTCTTCTCTCCCTCAAAAGTATTAACTCCAAAAAGTTCTTGCTGAACTAAATCGTTCCCTTGAACTATGCAGTGGTTGCAGATATGCCCTTCAGTTCCTGACAAGAGCAAGTCTACTTCATTTTTTTTGCGTCCGCAAAAAGAGCAAAAGGCCTCTTTATATGCCATTTAAAATATTCGTTTTTTTGCAAAGATACAGTTTTCCCCGCAGTCAAATTAATAAGGCTGGCAACATTATAAATAGCAACGTTACCAGCCTATAAAATTACGTTAAATTATTAACGCGTTAATATCTCGTCAATTAGGCCATACTCTTTAGCTACTTCAGCCTTCATCCAATAATCTCTATCAGAGTCTTTCTCAATTTGCTTGAAAGTTTTGCCAGTATGGTGAGCTAAAATATCGTAAAGCTCTTTTCTCAATTCTATAATTTGCTTTACAGATATTTCCATATCGCTAGACTGCCCTTGAGCTCCACCGCTAGGTTGGTGAATCATAACTCTTGCATGTGGTAGTGCAGAACGTTTTCCAGCTGCTCCACCCGCTAAAAGCACTGCCCCCATAGAAGCCGCTAATGAAGTACAGATAGTAGCCACCTCTGGCCTTACATACTGCATGGTATCATACATACCAAGACCTGCATACACAGAGCCTCCAGGACTGTTTATGTACATCAAAATATCTTTTTGAGAATCTACTGACTCTAAAAAAAGCAATTGAGCCACCACAATATTCGCGATTTGGTCATCAATAGCCGTTCCTAAAAAAATAATCCTGTCCATTATCAATCTTGAAAAAACATCTATGGCAGCAAAACGCATAGGACGCTCCTCAATGATGTTGGCAGTCATATTGTTCACACTATGTTTTAGGTAATCATCAACAGTGTTACCACTTAGTCCTCTATGATGGACTGCATATTTTCTAAATTCTTCTCCGAAATGCATATTATCTTTTTTTAATCTTTTCTTCTTCTGTCACAAATAAACAAAAAAGTTATGTAGTGGGTTCGTAAATCAAAAAAAGCCGAAGCTCTCGCTTCGACTTTTTCTCCATACTATTTTAAAAGACTTATGCTACAGCGTCATATTTTGCTTTAGCAATGTCATTAAACTCTTCTACCTTAACAGTTTTGCTGTTGATAGTTACTTTTTCTCTAGCGAAAGCTACTACAGCCTTACCAAAAGCTTTATTGTAATAGTTTCTGAAAGCTCCATCTTTGTTTTCGTCTAACTGCTTCTTAGCCATCTGCTCTACAAACTCATCCATTCCACCATATCCTTGGTTTCCGAAATAGTTTCTAATTTCAGATTTCACTTCTTCCAAAACATCAGCATATTCAATTTTGATTTCATTTTTCTCCGCTATATCAGCTTTGATTAAATCTAATCTCAAACCTCTTGCAAATGCATCGTAGTCATTTTCAATTTGTTCTTCAGTAAACTTACCGTCGTTTGCTTGGAACAACCATTTCTTTAAAAATGCGTCTGGTAAATCAATTTTGATGCTTTCGTTAAGCGTCTTCTCAATATCAAAATCTAATAAATAAGCTGCTTCTCTGTTGTAATTATCTTTGATAATTTCAGTTAAACCTGCTCTAAACTCTTCTACTGTAGTAGCTTTTCCTTCTCCTAAAGCCTTGTCAAAAAGCTCTTGGTTAATTTCTGCTGGTGCAACTCTTGAAATTTTAGTAACCTCATATTCAAAGGTACCAGTCAAAGAAGCTGCTTCTTCATCAGATTTTCCAGTAGCAAAACCTAAATCTTTATCTGTCTCAAAAAGACTTTGAACATCAAAAGTTAACTTAGACCCTTTCTCAAGACCTACGAATAATTTTTGAGTATCTTTTTTCAATTTGTCTGTCGGAATTCCTGACTGAGCTTCAAATTCAGAAGACTCCTGACGAAGCGTTCCAAACAATAAGTCGCCTATTTCAGACTCCTCTGGCTCAGAATCAACACCGTTTCTTTTCTGAATATCTTCAACCGCTTGGTCAACTTGCTCTTTAGCCGGCTCTATTACGTAGCTTTCAATAGCAGGTAATTTTGATAAATCAACTTCAAAGTCAGAAGCTAAACCAACCTCGTATTCAAAAGTATAATCTACATCATTATCCCAATCGATAGTATAAGACTCATTATCAGGAATAGGATCACCTACTACCTTAAGTTTATTGTCTTTGATGTAAGTATTAACACCTTCGCTCACTTTATTGATAACAGTATCTACCAAGACACTTTTACCATAAAGCTTCTTAACATAACCAATAGGAACATGACCAGGTCTAAAACCTTTTACATTAGCGGTCTTAGCGTACTCTTTAAGTTTTTTATCTACATCTGGTTTGTAATCGCCTTCAGCAATAACAATTTTCAAGCGAGCATCTGTAGAAGAAGATTTGTCAAATGTTGTTTCCATTTAAGGAGCTAATTTTTTGGAATAATAATAAATAAAAAAACCCTCTAGCCGGAAAGGTTAGAGGGTTGAATGTACGGGCGGAGGGTTTCGAACCCCCACGCCTTGCGGCACTAGATCCTAAGTCTAGCACGTCTACCAGTTCCGCCACGCCCGCATCCTTTTTGAAATCTTTGTGTTTCAATCGGGCTGCAAAGGTAAAATAGATTTTCAAATTCGCAAACACTCTTAATAAAAAAAATACAAAATTTATTTCTGGAGTAATCTACTGGTTATATAAACAAGAGATGTCTATTTTTGATTATCATATTATTATGTTTTAAGAAAAAGCTTTCAACGTGGCAAAGGTTAACGAAAAGGAATACTATTCCGAAGCAGAGAAAAAGGAAATTAAGATACGCTATAGGGCTATTCTTAAAGAGGCACAACCTTATTTACAGGGAGACGATAAAGTGCAAATCAGAAAAGCCTTTAACATCTCTATGGAGGCACATAAGGAAATGCGTCGAAAATCAGGCGAACCTTATATATATCATCCTTTAGAGGTGGCTCTCATATGCATTCAAGAAATTGGTTTAGGACCTACATCCATTATTTGTGCACTCTTGCATGATGTGGTAGAGGATACTGAGCTCACGCTGGATGATATAGAAAAAGACTTTGGGCCGAAGGTCAGGCGAATTATAGATGGGCTAACTAAAATAGCCGAAAATTTTGAGCAAAGCCAATCTGCACAAGCGGAGAACTTCAGAAAAATGCTATTGACTCTCTCTGAAGACGTGAGAGTAATATTGATAAAACTAGCAGATAGGCTGCATAATATGCGAACGCTGAAGAGTATGGCTAGAAACTCTCAGCTCAAAATAGCCCACGAAACTATTTACATATATGCCCCATTGGCTCACCGCCTAGGGCTTTATCAAATAAAATCTGAATTAGAAGATTTATACCTAAAATATAATGAGCCAGACATCTATAAGACCATAGCTCAGAAACTTAAATCTTCGAAGAAAAAAAGAGAAGAGTTTATTGAAACTTTCATGGAACCTATTTCCAGAAGGTTGAAAGATTCCAACATTGATTTCTTCATTAAAGGAAGGCCAAAGCATATATTTTCCATTGCCAATAAAATAAAAAAACAAGGAACCTCTTTTGAAAATATTTATGACCTTTTTGCTATTAGGATTATCCTAAAAGGCATGCCTGTTGAAAAACTAGATAAAGAGAAAGCCGCCTGCTGGCAGGCTTACAGTATTGTAACGGATGAATACAGACCAAACCCAGACCGATTAAAAGATTGGATTTCGACACCACGGTCAAATGGATACGAATCATTACACACTACTGTAATGAGTCATACTGGAGCCTGGGTAGAAGTACAGATACGTACAGAAAGAATGGATGACGTGGCAGAAAGAGGATATGCTGCACACTGGAAGTATAAAGGAGCCAACACCAACCTTAACAAACCATTAGACCTTTGGATTAACCAAGTAAGAGAAACCTTAGAATCTAAGGATAACTCTGCTATGGAATTCGTGGAAGATTTCCGTGGAAACTTATACAATGAAGAGGTATTCGCTTTTTCTCCAAAGGGTGACCTCAAGGTTTTAAGAAAAGGAGCTACTGTACTTGATTTTGCTTATGAAATTCATACAGAAATAGGAAGTAAATGTACCGCAGGTAAAGTAAACGGACACCTCCACCCTATTTCTCATGTTTTGAGAAATGGCGACCAAGTGGAAATATTGACCACTAAAAATCAGAAACCTTCTGAAGATTGGTTAAGATTTGTGGTTACTTCAAAAGCCAAAGGAAGAATAAAAGAGGCTCTTAAAGAAGAAAACAAAACTTACATTACAGATGGTAAAGAAATAATTATCAAAAAACTGAAAATCATGGGGCTAGAAAACACCCTAGAAACTATGAATCAGTTAAGAGCTTATTTCAATAAGAAGGACTACAACGACCTTTATTACTCTTTTGGCAAAGGATATATTTTACCAGATAAACTAAGAAGGTTTAAATCTGAAAGGGAAGCCCAGGCAAACATCAGACTTAAAAACAACATTGAAGACGATGCTTTCACCAGTGCTAAGAGTTTTGAAAGGGCTATTAAAAAATCAAAAGGTAATGACTCCCTATTAATTGGTGATGATTTACAAAAACTAGACTATACTTTATCTCAGTGCTGTAATCCTATACCTGGAGATGATGTATTTGGTTTTTTAACAGTGAACGAGGGTATAAAAGTACATAGGACGAACTGCCCAAACTCCCAACAATTGCTTTCTTCCTATGGCAATAGAGTAATTAAAGCTCAATGGTCATCTCAGGTGGAGAAGGCATATTTGGCCACTATTGAATTAAAGGGGGTAGACCGAGTAGGTATGATTCAGGATATTTCTAAGGTTATTTCTGAAGAACTCCATATTAACATGAGAGGTCTTAATGTTAACACAGAACATGGTGTTTTTCAAGGGGAGATTAAAGTATTTGTTTTTGACACAAAGCACATGGAAAAGCTGGTTAGAAAGCTCTCTAAGATTAAAGACATGGATAAAGTAAGCCGAGTCCGAAACTCTGAAAATTAAATTTTAATGTACTTTTGACAAAAAAACTGATAGGCTCATGCCCAAAGCACTTTTGCTTGCTTCTTTCATCTTAATTTCAATCACCGGTTTTAGCCAAGGAGAAAAAGCAGTATATGTAGACACGCTAAGTGCAGAAAGAAATTTCATGCAAACAGATGTTTACAGAAATGGCATCAAGCTAAAAAAAGACAAATTCAGTTCACTCCTTCTAGGAAGCAGTAAATGGTATAAAAAAAATAAAATAGCTAACATTATATTACCTGCTGGTCCAATAATCTCCGCAGGCGGAATCTATCTAGGCTATGACGCCATAAAGGGTGTTCCTATGGTTTATGTAGAAGACGGTATTGAATATCCGTATGTGGTAAGAAGTCTCCCAAAACTTCTCGGTGGCCTTGCACTTTTTGTGACCGGGCTCTGCTTAGTGGAGTCTGCAAACGAAACTAAAGCCAATGCTACTAATTGGTATAATCAAGACCTTGTAAAAAATCTTAAGAAGAAAGAAACCTCTTTTAAACTCAATTTAGGTATCAGCAATTCTGGTGGAGTAGGACTTACCGCTAACTTTTGACAAAAAGGACATGGTTTGCCCATATAAATAGGTAAATTTGTGGGTAATTTTCTTGAGTGAACATAACCAAAAAAAATGAATCCAAATAATTCAAATTTTGATTCTGCAAAACAAATCTTTCTTGCCTTTTTGGAGAACAAGCAGCTTCGCCGAACTCCGGAACGCTTTGCGATATTGGAAGAAATCTATAGCCGTACCGACCATTTTGATGTAGATGACTTATACATCTCCATGAAAAACAAGAAGTATCAGGTTAGCAGAGCCACCGTTTATAACACCCTTGACCTTTTAGTGGAATGTGACTTGGTTACCAAACACCAGTTTGGCAAAAACTTAGCTCAGTACGAGAAAGCTTTTGGTTCAAGACAGCACGACCACCTTATTTGTTTAGACTGCCATAAAGTAGAAGAGTTCTGTGACCCTAGAATCCAGAATATTCAAACAATGGTAGGTAGTGCCTTAAAGTTTGATGTGATGCATCATTCCTTAATATTTTATGGCAACTGCAAAAAGGAAAATTGCGAAAACAAAACAGTTTAAAAAGAAATCAAAATAAATTTTAGCGTCTTAGATATTTAGTATGGTAGATATATTATTGGGTTTACAGTGGGGTGACGAAGGAAAAGGAAAAATAGTAGATGTATTGGCTCCAAACTACAAAGTGGTTGCCAGATTTCAAGGTGGACCTAACGCAGGTCACACATTAGAGTTTGACGGAATAAAACACGTTTTACATCAAATTCCATCTGGAGTATTTAGAAAAGACTGTAACAACATCATTGGAAATGGTGTGGTATTAGACCCTGTTATTTTCAAAAAAGAAATCAGTAGCCTTACGGAGAAATTTGCGATGGATTTGACTCAAAATCTTATCATCTCTACCAAAGCTTCCATCATTATTCCTACACATAGGTTATTAGATGCAGCTCAGGAAAAAGCAAAAGGTGTAAACAAAATAGGCTCAACTTTAAAAGGAATTGGCCCAACATATACCGACAAAGTAGGTCGTCATGGTCTTAGAGTTGGTGATATTTTATCGCCCTCTTTCAAGGACAAGTATAATAAGTTAGTTGATAAACATAAGCAACAATTAAGCTTCTTGGAATTTGAAATTGAAGCTTTAGAAGAAGCTGAAAAAGTATTCTTTGAGGCTTGTAAATTCTTGAAAACATTCAAAATAACAGAAACCGAATACACTGTAAACAAACACTTAGAAGACGGAGAAAAAGTGTTAGCAGAAGGTGCTCAAGGCTCTCTTCTAGATGTTGACTTTGGTTCATATCCTTTTGTAACTAGTTCTTCTACCACAGCATCTGGTGTTTGTGCCGGATTAGGTGTGGCTCCTGGAAAAATTGGCGAAGTATATGGTATTTTCAAAGCATATTGCACAAGAGTGGGTAGCGGCCCTTTCCCTACCGAACTAGAAGATGCTACAGGTGAATTGATGCGTAAAGAAGGTAATGAGTTTGGAGCTACTACTGGTCGTCCTAGAAGATGTGGCTGGTTAGACATTCCTGCTCTTAAATACACCGTAATGCTTAATGGAGTTACGCAGTTAGTCATGATGAAAGCTGACGTATTAAATATTTTTAAGGAACTGGAAGTATGCGTAGGTTATAAATTAGCAGACGGAACAGTAACCGAGCAAATGCCATATGACCTTTGTGACGAAACGGTAACTCCTGTTTACGAAACAGTAAAAGGATGGGATTGCTCTTTAGAAGGCATCACGGATTTTGAAAAATTACCTCAAGAACTTAAGGACTACGTAAAATATATTGAAGATAAAGTAGGTGTTGGTATCACTTATGTATCTACTAGCCCTGACAGAACAGCAACTATAAAACGATAAGCTTTCAATGGACAAAAATCTGGCAAATTATCTTTTCCATAACGAAACACTCTATATAAACACGAGTATTTCTGAAACTGAGAACACAGATAAGAAGCCAGTAAAAGTTGAACAGAAAGCTGCGTCTAATAATACGATAAAGGAGAGGGTTGAGGTGGAAGCACCTCAACCTCAACCTCAACCTCAACCTCATAAAGAAGTCAAGACTCCAGAAGTAAGTTCGGAGGAAGCAGTACCATTCAAAATGAGTACGCCGCACTTGGTAGTTCTAAAAGGGATTACTGCAGAGGAAAGAGACTTTTTAGTCAAAGTACTCATGGCTCTTAATATGTCATTAGCAAAAGTTGACCTACTGGATACTTTAAAATATGACAATCCCGATTTCAAGGAGATTATTTATAATAACAGCATTCAGTCTATCTTGTTTTTAGGTGAAGAGGCCGGCGGTGATTTCTTACCAAAACTTAGGTTAGCCCCTTATACTTTAAAGGAGATAAAGAATATCAACTTTCTACACACTGCTAATCTCAAAGACATTAGTCTTAACAAAAACAACGAGAAAAGGATGCTTTGGGAAAACCTCAAAAGCCTTTACGGAAACTAGTATTCACTAGTTCCTCAAAAAACTCACTCCCTTTTTTTCATAATTCACTCCAAGAAATAGGCTATTCGTCGGAAAGGCCTGTTGCTGCACGCCCTTTTAGGCCAGTTTTGTATCATCGAAAGCGAAACAAATACAAAACATGAAAAAAATATACCTACTCTTACTCTTAATAATTACGCTCCCTGCTTTAAGCCAAACCATAATTAGCGGAAAGGTTGTTGACAACAAAGGTGAAGGACTTCCTTTTGCCAACATCTCTTTAGAAGGAACCTATGATGGAGGTTCTTCAGACATTGACGGAAACTTTAGCTTTAGTACAGAAGAAAAAGGCGACCATATACTTCAAGCTTCTATGATAGGTTATAGAACGTTAAAGGAAAATATAGCCATTACAGATACTGAAATATCAATTGACTTTAAACTTACCGAAAGTATTAACTCGCTAAATGCTGTAGTAGTAACAGCCGGAATGTTTGAAGCCTCAGACGAAAAGAAAATGGTGATGCTTAAGCCAATGGATATTGTCACCACGGCAGGTGCAGGTGCCGACATTGTGTCTGTTATGCAATTTCTCCCTGGAGCAAACCGCGTGGGGGAAACCGAAGGCCTTTTTGTAAGAGGTGGCTCAGCTAATGAGACCAAAACCGTCATAGACGGAATGATAGTACAAAATCCATTTTTTAGTAGCACGCCAGATGTACCACAGCGTGGACGATTTAATCCATTTATGTTTAAAGGCACTGCCTTTAGCACTGGAGGATACTCCGCCATGTATGGTCAAGCCCTTTCTTCAGTACTTTTATTAAACACACAGGACAAGCAAGGTGAAAACAGCAATATAAACCTTGGGCTAAATATGGCTGGAGCCACGGCCTCATATACCCATAAAGGCTGGATTACTGGAACTGTAAACTATACCAACCTTTCTCCTTTACTTAACTTGGTAAAAACCAACATTGACTTTGAAAAAGTACCTCAGGGCTTTGGAACATCATTAACTATCAATGAAAATTTTGCCAACAACAGCTCTTTAAAAGTATACGGTACCTATACCGATAATTCATCGGCATTAGTATTGCCAACCTATGATGAACAAAACGGCACTTACCTTTTTGAGAATAACAATGTCAACACATTTAGTAATGCATCTTATAGACGCTCTTTTGACGAAGGAAACTGGGTTATGCAAGCAGGCCTATCTTACAGTAATAATAAAGACAATTTACTAATTGACGATATCAACTCTGACAGAAATGACAAAAGAACCCAAGCTAGAATGGTTTGGAGCAGGTTATTTGGCGAAGAGCAAAGTAGTTCTATAAACTTTGGAGCCGAGTACCATGACATCAAACTCTCTAACCTTTATGGCGAATATAAGCTCAATTTAAATGATAAATTCACAAGCATATTTGCAGAATCAGAGTTTTATATTACCTCTAAACTGGCTGGAAGGTTAGGTCTAAGAACAGAACATTCCTCTATAATAGGCGAAATGAACTTAGCCCCGAGAGTTTCGCTGGCTTATAAAGCAGGTAAATATGCTCAGTTTTCTTTAGCCGCAGGTAGGTTCTATCAAAACCCAGACAAAGAGTACCTATATATTAATCAAAACCTCGGTTATGAAAATGCAGACCATGTCATTTTAAACTACCAAGTAAAGAAAAACGACAGAACTTTTAGAACAGAAGTCTTCTATAAAAAGTACAACAACCTGGTAAGCGAAGAGACAGATAGTTTTGACCCTAACCCATACAGGTTCCCGACAGGGTTAACAGACAACTCAGGTAAAGGATACGCACAAGGCTTTGATGTATTCTTTAGAGACCAAAAGTCATTAAAAAGCGGAGATTTCTGGCTAACCTACTCTTACCTTGACACCGAGCGACAATTTAAAAATTATAGTAGCCAGGTTCTACCAAGCTTTGCTTCAAAGCATAACTTCTCAGCTATTTACAAACAATTCTTTGATGCCATAGCCACCAATGTGGGTGTAACATTTACACACACTTCAGGCAGACCAATTTATACCATAAATGAAGATTTTAAAGATGTAGAATACACCAAAGCTTTTCAAAACCTAAGCCTAAGTGCCAGTCATGTTAAGCAGTTTGGAAATCAGTTTGTAGTCTTCTACGCTACACTTGATAACGTACTCGGTAGAAACAACATATTCGGCTATCGTTATTCTGCCGATGGCAAAGAAAGATACGCTGTAAAACCAACATCTAACCGCTCTTTCTTTTTTGGAATTAACTGGACCATTGGCCAGCTAAACGGTAGAAGCAAAGAAGCAGACCTTAATTTTTAATTCAATACTAATTTTTTAAACATAAAAACAATCAAAATGAAAAAAGTAGCCCTTCTAATTACACTAGCCTTCGGTATATTTTCAGCATCCGCTCAAAAGCCTGCCTATGAAAAAACAATGACCGACTTAGTCTCAAAAATGCAACAAACACAGTATAATGAAAGCTTACAGCCATTAACAAATAAAATGGAAAGAATAGCAGCAGCAGAAACCGAAGAGTGGCTTCCTGCATACTGGGCAGCTTACGGTCATGCCATGGAATCTTTCAGAAAACAAGACTCTGGCGAAAAAGACCAACTTTTAGAATTGGCAGAAAAATCTCTAGCTAAAGCTGAAGCTATTTCTCCAGAAAATGATGAAATAGAGGTTTTGAAAGCTCAAATAGCCTCTGCAAGACTAAGCGTAGACCCAATGAACAGATTCCAAACTTATGGTCCAAAATTCGGAAGTTCCCTTGAACTTGCTGAAAAAATAAACTCAACTAACCCAAGAGTTGTATACCTAAAAGCTATGAATGCTTTCTATACACCAGAAAATTTTGGAGGAGGAAAAGCAATAGCGAAGCCGCTTTTTGAGCAAGCCTTAGATAAATACAGTAAATTCGAACAAAAATCTGCCATGCACCCAAGCTGGGGTAAAATGGAATCAGAATATTTTCTTTCACAATGTCAATAAAAACTATGTCGACTAAGCCTTTAGGATACGCTGAACTTATTACCAATTCAGAACGAGTACGCCGTAAAAACAGTTTTATAAAATTTCTATTTGTTTTCCCAGCCGCCTTTATAGCCTATATCATTCATGGCGGAATAGGCCCTCTTTTACAAAGCTGGTTTATAAACTTAGAATTTCTTATTCCAATGTTCCAAACTGCTCTTTTTTTGCATTTTTTAGGTAAAGCGAATATCCTAAAAGGCTTTGACAAGTTTGTTTCCATTTTTAATGGAGACGCCTGGCAAAAAAATAAAGTTCTTCAATACATTCCCGCGAACGTGGCTAATAGCTGGATACCTTTTTTTGTAAATCTAATGATTTTCATGGCTATGATGATAGGTTTCCAAATAGGGCTTAGCATCTTCTCAAAGATGGGCTTCATACAATCATTTCTAGAAAAATGGAATATACTATATCCAAATGCTGGCTCCGCTCCTATTTACGCTTTCTGGAAAAATAGTGTCATAGTACCTATAGCACTGTCTTTCCTCTCAGTGGTGAGCAACTGGCTGTTCTTAGACAAATTGAATGAAATTAAATAATGATAGGCTCCCCCTTATATAGCAAGCCATTTTTAAGCGATGAACTCAAAACCCTTGAGCTGCAAACAGCATGGGGCGATATTGAGATTATTGGTGGCGACCACGAAGAATACAGAATTGAGGTCTACCCTTTTAAAAGAGGTTTGTTTAATCTTTTTTTTCAGGAGCGAATGAGCAAAGCTGCTTTTGAACGACTTCAGTTTAGAATCGTAAAAGAAGGAGATAGCCTCATCATCAAAAGGTTGTCTTCTCCAAAAAGCTGGTTTGACGCCTTATTTTCAGGTTCTCAGGTCTCATTCAGAATTTTTGCACCAAAAAACTTATCAGTTAAAGTAAACTCAAGAATAGGTGACGTTACACTTATAAATATTGAAGGAAAGCACTTTATCAAAAGTTCGGTAGGAAAAACAACGCTAAAAGGAGTAAGTGGCGAAGTCAAAACAGCCGGAAAGAATTTTGGAGGAGGTCTTTTCATACAGCATTGTGATGGGGATATAGAGCTCCACACCAGCGGAGGTAATGTTAACGTTCTAAGTTCAGAGGGAGCCCATACGTATAGCACCAATGGTGGTAATATTGACATTGCAGATTTCACTGGCAATCTCAGCGTTAAAACTAAGGGCGGAAACATCAAGGTAAATAGACTCTCTGGCGAATTAAAGGCACTTAGTTGGGGAGGAAATGTCAATTTGCGAGGCATGCGAGCCAACATAGCCGCCACCACAAAAGGCGGCAACATAAAGGCCGACATGGATGAGCTGAAAGAGTTTTTATTTCTAGAGAGCAGTGGAGGAAATGTAACCAGTTATATTCCTCAAAACGCTAATATGACTTTAGATGCCAGAGGCAGTAGAGTCAAAAATTATGGGAGCTTCCATTTTAATGGTTTGACGGCTAGAAACCAGTTGAACGGTGTTGCTAATAATGGAGGTGTGAATGTAACGCTCAGAAGTCGTGGAGGGAATGTCAAAATTTATGAGCATCACACTTCTGAGACAAGGCCAACTCCAGCAAGAGCAAAAGCTGATTATTCTAGCAATTCAATAGTTAAACCCATATCTCAGCCTAAAGTCGATTCCTCTACACCATCACCTAAGCTTTCTTCTAAACCCACTCCTTCACCTGCCCCTTCTACTAGGAGAAGTACCATAAAGCCTAAAAAAAGAGATTGGAAATTTAAGCCCTATATCCCCTCATTTACCCAAGCCTTATACGCCTTTTTGTTTACTGTCCTTTTTGTTTATGGATTAAACAGTATTACCTATTTCACCTCGGAGCTTTTCAATCCCACTTCCTTAGAAGCGGAACAAAATAAAGCCGTAGCTCTATTAAACCTCACTACCGGACTTTCCTCTTTTCTAGGTGTCATTTTATTCTTGACATTTCTGGAGCAATATATTCAGCCTAAATGGGGAAAATACTTAGTCTTGATTGGGCTCACCACATTTTCTTTTCTAGTCATTCATATGATGATAAATGGATATGCCGGCAGCCTGACAAATCCTCAAGAATTCTGGCAGTATTTCAATAATATTACTCAGCCAAAAGATTACTATCTTTCTTCAAACCTTGCTTATATCTTTTATGGCGTAATACCTTCCTTTGTGGGTTGTACTTTTTATGCATTCTGGAGCCGCTCTACTAATCTTAATAGGAAAATATCTGAGCAAGAGTACCAACTCCTCACCATGGAAAAGCTAAAAACGCAGGCTCAGCTAACTGCTTTGGAAGCTAGAATCAATCCGCATTTTCTTTATAATTCGCTTAACAGCATTGCTGGGCTAATTCATGAAGATCAAGATAAGGCTGAAGATATGACGGTGGAGTTGTCAAAACTGTTCAGGGCTTCCACCGGAAGAAACAATAAAAGCAACCATACCATTGGCGAAGAAATAAGCCTAGTAAAATCTTACCTCGCTATAGAACAAATGCGTTTTGGCGATAGATTGAAATTTAACATTGACGTCCAAGATTCTTTAAACGATAGATTGATACCACGGTTTCTTTTACAGCCTTTGGTCGAAAATGCTATTAAACATGGAATTTCTAAAATAGCTTCTCACGGAGAAATCAAAGTTACTATTCAGGAAATAGAAGACCATATTCAAATTGACATTCATGACAACGGCCCAGATTTTGGCGAATCTGTTTCTGGCGGATATGGCCTTAAAAGTGTCAAAGACAAACTTGCAATGATATATGGAGACCAAGCATCTCTTCAAATCAGCAACGACCCTATTAAAAATATTCGAATTAGCATAGACAAAAAACATGATTTACAAAACACTATTAATTGACGATGAGCCTTTAGCTATTAGCCGATTAAAAAGGTTACTAGCAAAATTTGAAGATGTATTTGAGGTAATTGACCATGCAAATAATGGACAAGAAGGCGTAGAGAAAATTGAATCTTTAAAGCCAGACCTTATTTTCTTAGACATTGAAATGCCAATCATGAATGGCTTTGAAATGCTTTCTAATTTAGAGCACATACCTACGGTCATTTTTTGTACAGCCTTTGACCAGTACGCTATTCAGGCCTTTGAAGAAAACAGTTTAGACTATTTGCTTAAGCCCGTAGAAAAAGAACGTTTACAGAAAACAGTAGACAAACTTAAAAGTCAAGCAAGTCAAAAAGCTTCAGGATTTGAACAAATTGCTCTTCAAAAACTAATGGAGCAGCTAAATCCTAAAAAAGACCTTCATAGCATTACAGTGAAGTCTGGCGATAAAATCCTCTTTGTTTCACTTAACGAGATAAGTCACTTTCAAGCAGAAGACAAATATGTGTTCTTGAATACGCTTGACGGCAAACAATATTTGACAAATCATACTATCACATCTTTGGTAGAGAAACTTCCAAGCGAGTTTGTTAGAATTAGCAGAGCAGCCATTATTCAATCTTCCAGAATTCAATACATGGAAAAAGCTTTTAACGGAAAATTCACCATTCAGTTAAAAGACCAAAAAGGCACCAAATTAGAGTCCGGGAGCAGTTACTCGGATAATATTAAAAAGTTAATGGAGGTTTAAAATGCCAACAGCTTCCTGACTTGCTCGTTGATAAAACCTTCATAAGTCAGATTTGCAATTTGCTGTCCGTCAAAATGCTTCGCAATTTCCCCAAGCTTTACACGAAGCCCAAGCACATTGGCACCCATGTAACTTAAAATATCATCAAGATGGCTTAAGCCAATAGCGTTTCCTTGAACACCGCTTGATAAGCCTACCAAAGCAATTTTCTTGTCAAGTAAAGAATCAGGGTATCTTAAACCATCAATAAAGGTTTTGAGAACACCAGGAAAAGAACCATTGTACTCCGGCACAAAAATGAAAGCTTTTGAAACAGCATCTAAGTTTGTCTGAAAATCATTATAACTAACGTCTTTACCTCTATTATGATAGAGAGCAGAAAAAGCGAAACTCTCTGGCAATTCTTGGAGGTTAATCATTACAGTTTCATTACCCTCTGCTTCAATTTTTCTTTTATAATAATTTGCCATCTCTAAAGAGAGAGCACCCGTACGATTAGTCCCAACTATAATTCCGATTTTTTCAGACATCAAATATGCTTTACATTATTAAATCCAAAACAAATTTAAGAAACTTAGGTTCAAAAGCCTGAGCGACAACATTAAGTGCTTAAAGCCAAAAAGTGTCACGTTTTTTTACATATAGCTTCAAAAAGCTTACCTTTGACAACGTTCCCATAGATAGAAATGGGCTTCTTTCTTAGTTTAAAGAAAATCTAATTATAATACTAAAATATAACATTAATGAGTCAATCTTTGGTAAAGCCGGGTGTAGTAACTGGTGAAGCATTAAACCAATTGCTTCGTCACGCTAACGAAAACAATTACGCTCTTCCAGCTGTAAACGTGGTAGGTACTAACTCTATCAACGCAGTTTTGGAAACAGCTGCAGCATTAAACTCTCCAGTAATCATTCAATTTTCTAATGGTGGAGGTTCTTTCTACGCCGGAAAAAGTTTATCAAACGACGGCCAAAAAGCGGCTATCGCTGGTTCTATTTCTGGTGCTTTGCATGTACATCACATGGCTGAGCACTATGGTGTACCAGTAGTATTACATACTGACCACTGTGCCAAAAAACTTTTACCTTGGATTGACGGTCTTTTAGATGCTGGCGAAGAGCATTTCAAAAAAACTGGTAAGCCTTTATTTAGCTCTCATATGATAGATTTATCAGAAGAGTCTCTTGAAGAAAACATGGAGATTTGCTCTGAGTATCTTAAGAGAATGGCTAAAATAGACATGACCTTAGAAATAGAATTAGGAATTACTGGTGGAGAAGAAGATGGTGTTGACAATACTGATGTAGATAGCTCTAAGCTTTACACGCAGCCATCTGAAGTAGCTTATGTTTATGAAACACTTAAAGCTATCTCTCCTAACTTCACCGTAGCAGCTGCTTTCGGAAATGTTCATGGTGTTTATAAGCCAGGTAATGTTTCTTTACAGCCAAAAATCCTTAAAAACTCTCAAGACTTTATCCAAGAGAAATTCAAAACTGGTCCTCTTCCAGTAAACTTTGTATTCCATGGTGGTTCTGGTTCTTCTAGAGCAGAAATCAGAGAAGCTATAGATTACGGTGCTGTTAAGATGAATATTGACACTGATATGCAGTGGAGCACTTGGGAAGGAATTCTTGAGTATTACAAAAAGAACGAGGCTTACCTACAAACTCAATTAGGTAACCCAGATGGTGATGATGTACCTAACAAAAAGTACTATGACCCAAGAAAATGGCTTAGAGAAGGTGAGTCTAGCATGGTAGCTCGTCTTAAAATTGCATTTGAAGATTTGAACTGCATTAATAGAATTGAAGGATTGGTTTAACACTCCTTTAGAATCTTTTAAAATCCCGTTGATTAATTTCAACGGGATTTTTTTATGCCCAATAGTATCAATCCAATCCCAGCCAAAACTCCCTAAAAGTTCAAATTGAACAATTCTAACAGCCTTTTGTACAGCAAAAAGCAAAAGTCCTAGCATTTTCATCAAATCGTTAAATATCAATATGTTACCTAATTGTTAATTAGCATTGTACTTTTTAAAGTACTTATAGCAAGGTTTAATTAAACATAGTATTTTTCAAAGATTATGATAGGATTGTGATATGAATCTCTTGGATACCCAACTCCGCCTATTGCATTGTATCAGCACATTACCCTATGTTTGTAATGTCAAAGGGAATAAAACAAAACGCTTTTGACATGTAACAATCTAAGAATTCACAGTTTAGAAAACTTAAAAGAAGAACAAAATGAAAAAGTTAATTTTATCAGCGGTTATGTTAATTGGATTATCAGCCGTAACAAAAGCAGTAGCAAACGATCACATTCACTCTACTAACTTAGTAGAAACAGATTTAAATGTGAAGGCCATGAATGGTCTTAAATTCAAAGTGACAGCTTTGAACATTGTAGAGAAGTCAACATTGGTTTTGAAAGACGATAGAGGAACTGTTATCTATAAAGCACCTGTACAAGATAAAGATTACGTAAAAGTATTTGATTTATCTTCTCTTCCAGACGGTGACTATAGTTTAGTATTGTCTTCAGGAAAAGAAAGCTCAGTTAAGTCTTTTCAAATCAAAACTGAAACTACCAGATTAGTATCTAATCTGTAATATAAACTAGTCAAAGAGCTTAGGCTACTTTGGTTTCGAAACCTTCACTTTTAAAGTGGAGGTTTTTTTATGCCCTAACACCTCCTAAAAAATAACCCTAAGTATCTCGGCTCCTAGGCCTTCCCAAAATAGCACCTACATTTCGTTAGCACCAGTTATCTCTAAAATCCATAGAGCTGGTCTAAATTCATATACATTCATACCCCACTGAAGTATCGCCGTCCTGTTCTAAAACGATTAGACAATTATCGAAATAATCCAATTTGTACAATTTGATGCTACGTTTGGACTGGAAAGAAAAAACATCCTACACATTTCTTCATATACTTAAACATCAGTCATTTACTACAACAAACACTATGATTGCACTTTTTAAAGTACTTATAGCACCAGTAGCACAATCATGGTACTATTCTAATATTTCCGTAGGATTGTGATATGAATATTCAGTACGAGCAACCTTACCTATTGCATCGTATTAACACTATAACCTAAGTTTGTAATGTCAAAGGGAAACAAACCAAGAACACACCTTTTGCACTAAACAAAGATTTAAACAGGAAAAGTAAATAATATATGAAAAAGCTAATTTTATCAGCAGTAGTGTTAATCGGATTATCAACTGCTACAATTGCCAACGACCATATTTATGCAGCAAACTTTGCTAAAGCTGATTTAAGCTTGAAAGCAATGAAAAACTTAAAGTTTAAAGTTTCTGCTTATAATGTAGAGTCTAAGTCAATCTTAATATTGAAAGATGACCGCGGAACTGTACTTTACAAAGCAGCTGTAAACTCTGATGATTACTCTAAAGTATTAGACTTATCATCTCTTCCAGATGGCGACTACCGTTTAATCCTTTCTACAGGAGACGACAATACTGTTAAAGCCTTCAAAATCAAAACTGAAACTACTAGAGTAGTATCAAACCTTTAATTCGACAATAGTTTCGGATAAAGAAATCTAATTTTATAGAAGAGGCCTCCACTAAAACAGTGGAGGTTTTTTTATGCCTAAATACACTCCACTAATTCCTATAAAACTCCTTTACCAAGCACTCTTCAAGCCGTAGCTAAAAAAATCAAGCACTCCCATAAAACCTACAAGCTAGACTCAAAAAAAAAGCAAACAATCATATTAATTCATTGTAGCTAAAAGCTCAACCAAACTTAAAAAGCCTTAGCAAAATCATTTTTCTTATAAACCTAAAGCATAAAACAACAAGGATTTGAGTACCCCTTCTCACTTCGCCAAATATCGAAATAATCCAACTTGCACAATTCTAACCCAAGTTTGGACTTCAATTTAAAAACATCCTACCATTTTCTTTATATACTTTAAAATCAATTAATTACGCTATAAAAATAAACATTGCACTTTTTAAAGTACTTATAGCACCTTCTACACAATCATTGTACTATTCTAATATTATGGTAGGATTGTGATATGAATATTCAATACCACCTACTTTCGCTATTGCTTTATAATAAGACTATACCGTATGTTTGTAATGTCAAAGAGAAACAAAACAATAAACTTCATTTGACAATAAACTAAGAATTAAAATTTTAAAAATAACAAAACAGCAAAATATATGAAAAAGCTAATTTTATCAGCAGTAATGTTAATCGGATTATCAACTGCTTCTATCGCAAACGACTACATCTTCGCCACAAACTTCGCTAAAGGTGATTTGACTTTAAAGGCAATGAAAAACCTTAAATTCAAAGTTGCGGCATTCAACCTTGACGCTAAGTCTATCTTAGAATTAAAAGATGACAGTGGAATTGTTCTTTACAAAACTGCAGTAGCAAACGAAGATTATGTTAAAGTATTTGACTTATCTTCTTTACCTGATGGTAGTTACAAATTGGTATTAACTACAGGAAAAGAAAGCACTGTAAAGCCATTTGAAATCAAAACTGAAACAACAAGAGTAGTTACAAACCTATAATTCAAGTCTTGAATTAAGAAAAGTAAGATTTTACTTCTAAAAAAGCCCTCACTTACAATTAAGTGGGGGCTTTTTATTTCTTTACATGAAGTCAAATCATTAAATTTGCGATCCTTTTTGACCCATTGTCAATTACAAGAAACAGCTATAAGAAATGTTTGAAAGTTTACAGGATAAATTATCAGGAGCCTTTAAGACCCTAAAGGGTAAAGGCAGAATCACAGATGTCAATATTGCGGCTACGGTAAAAGAAATTCGCAGAGCCTTAATAGATGCTGACGTAAACTATAAAGTAGCCAAAGAGGTCACTGATAGAGTAAAGCAGGAAGCTTTAGACAGAAAAGTAAAAGTAGCCGTAGAACCTGGTCAACTTTTTACCAAAATTGTTCAAGACGAACTTACCCAACTAATGGGAGGCACTGCTAAAGCCGTCAACATTACAGGTTCTCCAGCAGTAGTTTTGATTGCAGGTCTTCAAGGTTCTGGTAAAACTACTTTTTCTGGAAAGTTTGCCAGTTACCTAAAGAAACAAGGAAAGCAAGTAATGCTTACAGCAGCCGACGTTTATCGTCCTGCTGCCATTACTCAGTTACAGGTTCTTGGTGAGCAAATAGGTGTAGATGTATACGCCGAGCCCGACAATAAGAATGCTGTAGACATTGCAAGAAATGCTGTAGCCGAAGCAAAAAGCAAAGGAAAAAATATTGTTATTATTGATACAGCGGGTAGACTTGCTGTGGACGAAATAATGATGCAAGAGGTTGAGGATATCAAAAAGGCTATCAATCCTACTGAAATCCTTTTTGTGGTAGACTCCATGACCGGTCAAGATGCCGTCAATACCGCAAAAGCCTTTAACGACCGTCTTGATTTTGATGGCGTAGTGCTTACCAAATTAGATGGAGATGCACGAGGTGGTGCTGCACTTTCTGTTAAAGCAGTGGTAGACAAGCCTATCAAGTTCATGAGTACTGGGGAGAAAATGGAAGATTTAGATATCTTTCACCCAGACAGAATGGCCAACAGAATCTTGGGCATGGGTGACGTCATCTCCTTAGTGGAGAGAGCTCAGCAAGCTTATGATGAAGAGGATGCTAAGCGACTTAACAAGAAAATGAGGGAGAATAAATTCGACCTTAACGATTTCTTAAGTCAGCTGGAGCAAATCAAGAAAATGGGTAATGTTAAAGACCTTATGGGAATGATTCCAGGAATGGGAAAAGCCGTAAAGGACTTAGATATTGATAACAACTCTTTCAAACCTATAGAAGCTGTCATAAAATCAATGACACCAAAAGAAAGAGAGAATCCAGACATCATCAATGGCACTCGAAGAAAGAGAATTGCCAATGGTAGCGGTACATCTATTCAGCAGGTTAATAACCTTTTGAAGCAGTTTGACCAAATGAGAAAGATGATGAAGAAAATGAACAAACTTCAGGGAGCTGGACGACTTGGAAAAATGTTCGGTTAAGGAGCAATCTTATTGCTCCACTACTTTTCTTTGGTAGTAATTTAAATTGACTTGAGAGGCATTGCTTAATTCTGAAAGCGTATAGTATCCAGAATTATTAACATCAAAGCATATAGCCTCTCCTTGTGGTTCTACATAATAAGGAGCACCTACATCTCTGCTTCTAGATAATGCCTCATAAATAGTTTCTGACTCTTTTAGACGCCAGTAGAATACGGCATTGTAATCTTTTATTAGCAATTGCTTCCCATCAGAAGCCATATCGGCTGCCGTAATTGCTGAATGAGGAATAGTCCCTAGAAACTCCGCTACATTTTGTGTATCTAAACTGTATGGATAGGTAAGCCTATAAACCCTCACGCTAAAAAGCTGCCTTTTACTTATAAAGTAAATATCTTTTGTATTTGGGTCTACGAACATGGCTTCTACATCAATAGCATCCACATCTTGATATCTAAAAGGTATAGTCACCAAGTCTAAATTTTGGTCATCTAAAGAAGCAGGCTCCTTTAATCTATAAACCATATAGTTTTTATGCACAGAGGCATTGTCTCCTATATCTCCTATGTAAAGATAGTTTTGACCGTCAACTGGACCTGGCCCGCTTGCCATATCTTCCCAGTCTCTATTAAATAGCGGTAAAGTTACTTTCCCTAAATAATCGCCTGTATTAGAAAGCATAAATAAAGAAGGTGAAGTGTTCCCGTTTTCAGTCACCCAGACATTACCCGACATCGACTGACTAGGCACCATACCAGACGCTTGGTTCATTATCCCTTTTTGAATAGGAAATGAAGCTGGCGAAGACAAAAACTCTGGCAAAGGCTCTTCGGTAGGTTCTTCAGGTCCAACAGGTTGATCTCCTTGAAAAAGAAAACAAGACTGGCACACAAACACAAAAACAAGAGCTACTAATAATCTAATCATGAAGCAAGGGGCTATTTCTTATAATCCAACGACAAAACTATGCCATTAATATTTCAAACGACAGAAGATTTTAGAATTACAGAGAAAACAGCTTAGTCTAAGACCGACCTTCTTGAAAAAATTTTAATTAATCTACGAATAACAAACAAACTGGCATCGAAACCTTAATCTCCTTATTGGTTGGAGAAATCTTACCAGTTACTTCATCTCTATCAAAGATGACAATATTATCCGTTTCTTGATTCGCTACTAAAACAAATTTCCCAGAAGGAGAAATTGCAAAATTACGAGGCATTTGACCTAAAGCAGAATGGTGACTAACCTCTGTTAGCTTTCCAGATTCTTTGTCAATAGAGAATATAGCGATAGTATCTACAAATCTATTTGAGGCATAAAGGAACTTACCGTCTGGCGAAATATGAATATCTGCTGAAGAGTTTTTCCCGTCAAAATCTTCTGGTAGTGTGCTTACTTCCTCAATAGTTTCTAATCCTTCATCTGAATACTTAAATGCAGTCACCGCTCCTGTCATTTCCTGAATAACATAGGCAAACTTTCCGTTTGGGTGAAAAGTCAGGTGTCGAGGTCCCGAACCAGCTGAAACAGCCATTGACTTTCCTTCAGTTAATTTTCCAGTAGCTGCATCAAGTTTATAAGCCATTACTTTGTCAATGCCCAAATCTGGCACAAAAACATCCACATTATTAGGAGAAACATTGACTGAATGAACATGAGGAGCTGCTTGACGCTCTTTGTTTGGGCCCTTGCCCTTATGACTTATTTCTTGAATAGGTTCTCCTACTCCACCATCTTCTAAAATTGGCAAAATAGCCAAAGAACCGCTGGAGTAATTACCAGCCAAAACCCACTTCCCAGACTTATCTGTAGTAATATGACAAGGATGCACACCACCAGAAGAGGCTATATTAATCTCTGTCAAAGTAGAATCTCCTAAAGCTAAAGAAACCACACTACCACCTTCTATCTCGCTTACGGCGTATACATTCTTCTTATCTGGAGAAAGAGCCAAGAACGAAGGATTATTCAAACCTTTGGTAACATTAATCAACCTGCTATCTCCCGTTTCAGGATTAAACTTATACATGTAAATACCCTCGCTTTCTCTAGCGGTATAAGTACCTACTAATAGCGTTAGTTCTTCCGGACTTTCCATTACGCTTTCTTCAGTTTGAGTTTGACAAGAAACTATCATACAAACAGACAAGAGGGCTAAAAGGTATTTCATTTTTTTTCTTTTTGGCAGTAATTATTTTTTCAAAACTTTATCTAATTCTTTCTTTATTTCAGCTGCCCATATATCATAACCAGCTTGATTTTGGTGAAGTTTATCACCTATAAATAATTCATCTCGTGGCGTCCCCTCCTCATTTAAATATGGGGCTACAGAATCTATGAAATATAAATTATCATGACGCTCACAGTAGGCCTTCATTTTTTCATTTAACTTATTTACCTCTGGCCAAACCTTCCACCTACTACTGGTAGGCGTAACAGCAATTTGAAAAATAGGGGTATTGGGATATTTTACTCTTACTGTTCTAACTACTTCTTTAAAAAGCGTCATTACTTCGCCAACACTTCTGTCATTATCTCCGCCAGTGATATCATTTGCCACAAAAATGCATAATGCCTGAAAATTATGCGGGTAGACTAATCGCTTTGTAAAGTGAATTAAGTCTGAAAAATGTGCTCCTCCGTAACCTCTTCTAATAGGCTCATAGGGAGCCATATCTTCCTTAATGTTTTTCCAAATTCTTACACTGGAGCTTCCGATAAATAAAACTGCATCATCAGAGTAAGTTTCAGCATCATCTCTATACTCTAGCCTACTTATTTCCTCTTCCCAGCCAGCTTCTGTATCAGCATATTTTTTATAAGGTGAACAACCTAGGATTAAGCCAGTAAAAAAAAGGAGCAGTAATTTCTTCATAATAGGGTTTCAGGTAAATTTTGACTCACAAGATACGTATTTATACATACCATTTCCATCAAAAATGGCTTGTTAATTATGATACCAAATCAGTGTGTAGACAAAGACTCTCTATTAGCAATAGAAAACCGAAATACCTCACCGTCAAAATTTACTATGATTTAACCTTTTCTAAGTCAAAAAGGTCATTGAGTACATCAATAAGAGTTTCAGCCTCACCTCTTTTACAAGCAGCCTTTAATTGAAGTACAGGAAGTTTAATAACCTTTTGCATCATGCTACTAGTTATTTTATCCATTTTGACAGCCTCTTCTTCAGACAAAGACTTAACATATTTGGACATTTCCTCTTTACGAATTTGCTCTAAAGCTCCTTTAAGTTTTTGAATAGTTGGAGAAACTACCATTTGATTTGACCAGTCGCCAAAATCAGTTACAGCCCCACCAATAATGTTTTTTACCGCAGGAATAGAAGACTTTCGTCCTTCTAAAGCTCTGTTAGCTCTTACCTGAATTTCGTCCAAATCATAAAGAACCATACCCGGAACTGTCTGAATATCAGGAGAGATACTTCTTGGCACAGATAAGTCTACAAAGTATTTAACGCTTTTATGACCTAAATCCTTTACAGTCTCTAAGTCAATAAATGGCTCTTCTGTACGGATAGATGAAATAACTATATCAAACTTCTTAAGTTCCGTCTTAACATCTTCAAAAGCGAGCACATCAAATTTCAAAGAATTTGAAAGCTTCTCTGCTTTTGCATGTGTTCTGTTCGCTACGGTAAAATTAGTATAACCTTTGTCGTTCAAAGTTTTCACTACATCCTGGCCAATCTCTCCAAGACCTAAAACCAAAATCTTAGGCTCATTTAATAAATGTAAGAAAGACTCCATGGTCTCTACTGTGGCATAAGAAGTAGAAGCAGCACCGTCTCTAAAGCCAGTCTCTTGAACTACACGTTTATTCACAAAGAAAACAGAATGCATTAACCTATGAATAAACGGGCCAGCCATATCCATATCAGCAGACCATTGATACGCATTTTTGATTTGATTCGGAATTTGTAAGTCACCTATAACCTGCGAATGCAAGCCAGTAGCAACTTCAAAAACATATTCTAAACCTTTCTCTTCAGAGAAGGTTTCGATATGCGAAAGAATCAAGGTAGAATCAACACCTTTTTGAGCAGATAACAGTTTGACCATATCAATAGAACAGTCAGTATCTGCCAGATAGTAAATTTCGGTACGGTTACATGTAGAAAGAACCACCGCTTCACTAATCCCAAAAACATCTTTAACTTTAAGAAGTAGAGCCTTGCACTCATCTTCATTTAATGCAATACGTTCCCTTAACTCCAGCGATGAAGTTTTATATGAGATTGATATTACTTTAAATTGACTTGTCATACCGTATGTTATTGCGACACAAATTTACGTTTATAATAATATATCTTTGTTATGATTAAAATCACAAAATGCAATTTAGATTCATTCTAAACAGAGTTGTCTAATTCTTGAAAAAGTGCAATATTTGAATTTAACCGTGGAGATAATTAACGCATGGAATAAAGATTCCGTTCCTAAAATTTAATAATGGCTAAAAACAGGTTCTTTTTTAATATGTCAGACCAGCTATCTGGTTGGAGACTAGTAATCATCAGCATTTTGATGCTCTTGGGTGCCGGTGTTTTGTACTACTTCAATCAGCTCGGCCAGGCCTTACAAGACCGCGAAACGAAGTACGCTACTCTCTATGCAGAGAGTGTTCGCTTCTTTATAGAGCAAGGTCTTGACAGCCCATGTGACTATACTTTTGTGTCAGAGGTAATTGGTGCCAATGAAAGCATTCCTGCTATTTTGGTTTCTGGTGGTGAGGCTATTAATACCGTTAATATTCCCGAACTCATGGATTCTACCAAAATATTTAGTCCTGAAGAAAGAACTGCCTTCTTAGATGAAATGATTTTAGAAATGGCTTCAGATAATGAACCCATTGAAATTGACCTTTTAGAGGGGCAGAGCGGTTACCTTTATTACTCTAGCTCTAGCACGTTAAAAGAGTTAAAGTTTTTCCCTTACATTTTATTAGCCACATTTTTAGTTTTTGGAACATTGGCTTTCATAGCTTACAGTTCTTCAAGAAAAGCAGAAGAAAACAGAGTTTGGGTAGGTTTGGCCAAAGAAACAGCCCACCAACTTGGCACACCTATTTCTGGTTTATTAGGATGGATAGGCGTTCTAAGAGACTCAGACGGCTTTGACCAAACCATAGGAGATGAGATGGAAAAAGATGTTTATAGGCTAGAAACTATCACCACCAGATTTTCAAATATTGGTTCAGTGCCCACCAAAAAGGAAGAAAACATTGGGTTAGTGGTGGAAGAAACTACAACCTATCTTAGACGAAGAATTTCAACCAAAATAGACTGGCATGTAACCAACAGTCTCCCTGCTGATGTTTTAACCAAAATCAATAGACACCTTTTTGAATGGGTTATAGAAAACCTTTGTAAAAATGCTGTGGATGCTATGGCTGGCGTAGGTGAACTTCATGTTACCATTTATCAAAAACCAAACGGTAAGGTTCAAATTGACATCAGAGATACCGGAAAAGGAATTACAAACGCAAATCAAAGAAAGATTTTTAGACCTGGGTTTTCTACCAAAAAGAGAGGCTGGGGACTTGGACTTACTTTAGCCAAAAGAATAATTGAAACCTACCATGGCGGTAAGCTATTTATTAAACAATCTGAACTAGATAAAGGCACTACCTTTGGTATTATTGTTTAATTAAAGAGCTGAAATTCGATTTAAGACAATCTCTTCAGATTCAGTAACATTGCTAAGATTTCCAGAGCTATCCTTTAATTGAATCTCAAATTTCAGGGTATCAAACTTAGGCGTAAAAGAATGAAAGAAATCAATGGAGTAGCTCAAATCACCTTCAATTGGCCCTGGCTTGATTTCTACACTCAAACGTGGAAAATAACCAGAATAAGGAATTAAGGGCTGATACTCTGTAAAAACACCATTTTTTTTCCTGAAAGGCTTAATCAAGTAATTAAAATTATCATTTGCTACTGCTTGATTTTTTTGTTCCTCCGTATATCCTAAATCTCCATCTCCATCTTCAAAATGAACAGTCACAACCACGGAATCTTTTGTAAGACCCACGTCTTGGTCTAACCTAATTTGACTATTTATAGAATCAAACTCTATCACAGGTGCCAAAGCAAAGTCAGGCTCTTTAAAACAAGAACTAAGCGAAAGAGTAAAACATAAAAAAGCAAGTATTCTTCCCACGGTTATCAAATCAAAGTAATTTTGTAAAAGAACGAAAAACATACGCGTTCCGTTTAAAAAACGACTAAAAAAATCAATTGTCAATTCGTGAATATAAAAGACGAACTCAAGGCTGCTGTAATTTCACTATCTGAAAACGACCAAAATTTTGAGCGAATAGCTCTTGAAGTATTCAAATTTCAAGCGGAACAGAATCCAGTTTACAAAGCCTATTTGAAAAATTTAGGTGTAAAGCCATCAAAGGTTTCTCATTTAGAAAAAATACCCTGCCTGCCCATCTCATTTTTCAAATCGCAAGCGGTTCTTTCAGGAACAGCCACTATACAGCACACTTTTGAAAGCAGCGGAACTACAGGAGATGTTAGCTCAAAACATCATATAGCCGACCTCCCTTTTTACGAATATCTTAGTGCAAAGACTTTTGAGGCCTTTTATGGCCCAATAAGCGACTATCACATCTTAGCTCTATTACCCAATTACCTCGAACGTAATAACTCTTCACTGGTGTATATGGTCCAGAGTTTTATTTATAAATCATTTTCCACCGAATCTGGTTTTTACTTAGACAATATAGAAGAACTTGCAAAGAAGTTAGAGCAACTAGTCAATCAAAAAGGTAGTAAAAAGAAAGTGCTACTGCTCGGAGTAACATTTGCCCTATTAGACTTAATAGAGCAACACGCTCCTAACATCAAAGTACCCGAAAACCTACTAATCATGGAAACTGGTGGCATGAAAGGGAAAAGAAAAGAATTACTAAGAGAAGAGGTACATGAACTTCTTACGGCGGCTTTTAAAGTAGAAAAAATACATTCTGAGTATGGCATGACAGAATTACTTTCACAAGCTTACTCTAAGGGCAACGGCTGGTTTAAACCATCAGCCACTATGAAAATACTGATTCGTGAAGTAAACGACCCTTTTAGTTATTTACCAAGCTTTAAACTCGGCAATAAAACTGCTGCCAAAAGAAACTACAGAAAAACAGGCGGAATAAACGTTATAGATTTAGCAAATATTGACTCCTGTTGCTTTATAGAAACACAAGATTTAGGTAACTTTTCAGAAGATTATCAAGAATTTAAAGTTTTGGGTAGATTTGATAATTCAGATGTAAGAGGCTGTAATTTGATGACTATTTGAGCTAGCCAAAACAGAAATAGTTTATTATAAATAAATTATGGTAAGCTATTTGATTATATTCCTTTGTTGTTCCCTTACGATGCAATGCCTTTAAATGCTAAAACTGCTTATAACATATAAAAAACGGCTTACCAATTTAACCTCAAAAAACCGTTCACTTCTCCTTCTAAGGCCTATCCTTCGTCAATTCATTGACCTTAGGGTTCTGGAACAGTTAAACAATCAACCCATTTTAGATACTCTAATTTCCTCAAAGAAATCCATATACCTTTGTGACAAAATTGACCCAAGAGACGGAAAAAGCAACGAAGTAAGCTTACATCTCAGAAAAATATGGAAGACCGACAAACTTCTTAAAGAAGAACGCGGTGCTGAAGATTTATATATTGGTTACCCTTTTGTTTCAGGCAAGTTAGTGGATGGAACATTGGTTAGATGCCCCCTCCTATTCTTCCCTGTCAACTTAGTGTTAGAAGCCAACAAATGGCATTTAGAAAAAAAAGATGCCAGCATAAGTTTCAATAAGACATTTCTTTTGGCTTACAGCCAATTCAATAAAACGTTTGTAGACGAAGAGTTTTTCAACTTCAATTTTGAAGAATTCGGAGACGAGCCTGTCCTATTTTTAACAGAGCTTTATGAGTTTCTAAAAAAGAGTAAACTCGAAATTAATTTTAACTCGGAGCTTTTCAATCAAAAACTTCAGCCCTTTGAGACGTTAAAGAAAGAAAATTTAGAAGAAATAAAAATTGGCGAACTCAAACTGGAGTCTCAAGCCGTTTTAGGTATTTTTCCGCAAACAGGCTCTTATATAGCCGCAGATTATGACCAGCTCATTTCTGATGGCTTGGCCAAATATCAAGGAGAAATACAGCAATACCTTTTCAAAGAGAATCCTTTGAAGGGAAAAACAAAAGAAGAAGATCTTCATTTGCCTTTTCCAGTAGATGCTTCGCAAGAAGAAGCCATCAAAAAGATAAAATCCGGAAAGTCATTGGTAATTCAGGGGCCTCCTGGCACTGGAAAATCTCAACTTATTTGCAATCTCATGGCAGACTATGCCGCAGATGGCAAAAAAGTACTTCTTGTCTGTCAGAAACGAGCGGCTATAGATACTGTGTATAACAGGCTTTCTGAAATAGGAATGGATAAATTTTCTGCACTGGTGCATGATTTCCAGTCTGATAGAAAAAGCCTTTATTCAAAAATAGCAAGTCAAATAGATAATATTTTACCTAATAAGCATGCAAACGAAAGTTTGAACGCTATTTTTTTAGAAAGAGAATTTGATGCTACCTGCAGAAAAATTGACCAAATAGTACGAGAGTTAGAGTCTTATAAAAAAGCTTTATTTGATAGTTCCTCTTACGGAAAGTCAATTAAAGAGATATACCTACTAGCCGAACATCAAACAGAAAAGAACCTTGACTTAGGTACCTCTTTTGCGTTTTTCCATTTCGACACCTTAGATACCTATGTCCATAAGCTCGAAACCTTAGAAAAGTACCAAAAGTCATTTATTGAAAAGCAAAATGAAGAGGCTTACACATATTGGCAAAGCAGAAAGCCATTTTCAAGTTTCGCTTTTAAAGATTTTCCAGAAATAAGAGCCTCTTTAAAAAAGATAGTTGCTGTAAAAAAAGGTTTAGAAAAACTAGAAGAAACCTTCAAACTAGATACCCAAGCCGAAAGAGAGATAATAGCCACATACCTCAAAGCATTTAATACGCAAAAAGCTTTTGATAGCATTCAAAAAGTAAATAATGAAAGCCTGTCACTAAGAAAAATAGAGCTCTTAATTAGTGAAGTTTCAACGAAAGAAATACCTAGCATTCCTGAGGAGTATAGAGATATTGAAAAAATAAACATTGCTTTAGACTTTATATCATATGTAAAAGGAAAGAGTTCTAACATTATAAATAGGCTATTCTGGAATGTTTTTTCCAAAGAGAAAGCAGAAGCTTTCGACTACTTAAAAGCTTTTGGTTTTGAGGCTACGCCTAAAAACTTCCCATACCTAGAAGCTACCTTACAAGACCACATTCGTTTTTATGAGATAGGTCTGGAGATTGACAACAAAAAAGAATACTTCGAAAAAGAAGAATTATTAGAAGAGCTAAACTTTCAGAAAGAGTGCCATCTGTTTTACCAAAAACTTGATACTATATCAGAAAGAAGTTTAAAACTTAACGATAAAGCCACTTTTGATAAGAAAATGAAAACTTGGCAAAAGTTAATAGACGACACTGAGGCTAATAAAGAAACGTGGCTTAAATACTTGTCTGATTTTCAAATTCAAAACCTTGACCAGCATTCTTTCAAAGAAACTGATAAATACTTAGAAAAGCATTTTGACAATTTATGTGGGAGAGATAAGCTTTACAGTGAGCTTACGGCCGTTGAAAAAAGCTGCTATGAATTATCTAAAAAGCATTATAGAAGCGAATATTCCTTCCATTTTAAACAAAGCCTCTTTATCCATTTCATAGAAGATTTAGAAGAGAAATCACCAATATTAAGGAGTGTAAGTTCTATGCAAATGGAACTATGGGAGGAAGAGCTTCAAAGTTTAGTTCTCAAAAAACAAAAATACAGTACGGAATTTCTTCAAATAAAACTGAGAGAAAACACCTATAAAAACATTGAAAAAAACCGCTTAGGCAACTACACTACCTATCGTGATTTGCACCACCAAACCACCAAAAAAAGGCAAATATGGCCCGTAAGGAAGTTATTGACCAATTTTAGCGATGAGTTATTTGACCTTGTTCCTTGTTGGATGGCATCACCAGAAACCGTTTCTGCCATATTCCCTCTATTCAAATTCGAAGAGTTTGACCTTGTGATTTTTGACGAGGCATCTCAATGTTATGCAGAAAAAGGTGTTCCAGCTATGTTAAGAGGAAAACAAGTAGTGGTAGCTGGCGACAGTAAACAGCTACAGCCAAGTGACCTCTACAGAATTAAAATGGATGAAGAACTGGAAGATAACGCTGTGCTTGAAACCGAATCTCTTTTAGATTTCTCTTCTCATTTCTTATCCAAAACTATCTTAAGAGGACATTATAGAAGTAAAACGTTGGACTTAATAGATTTTTCTAATCAACATTTTTATGATAACAAGCTTAAACTACTACCAAACTTTTCGGAGTTAAACGCTGGAAATCCGAGTATCGATTTCATTAAAGTATCCGGTGTTTGGGAGAATAATCAGAATAAAATTGAGGCCGAAAAGGTTTTAGAAGTAGTAGAGATTATAAGGGAATACCACGTAGATAAAAGCATTGGTGTGGTTACGTTTAACTTCATGCAAGCTGACCTCATTCAGGATTTAACTCAAAAAATACCGAATGTTACCGTCAAAAACATTGAAAATATTCAGGGAGACGAGTTTGATATAGTCATTTTCTCAATTGGCTATGCTCCAAATGTTAAAGGCAAAATCTTGATGAATTTTGGTAGCTTAAATCAGCAAGGTGGTGAAAACAGGCTCAACGTGGCCATTACCAGAGCTAAAGAAAAAATCAAAATAATCAGTAGTATAAATCCAGAAGATTTAAAGGTAGAAAATAGTACGAACGACGGACCAAAACTTTTCAAAGCATATTTAGAATATGCCAAAAACGTATCAGAGGGGAATTTCAAACCTGTTTTGCCTAATCCTGCAAGCCCATCTTGGAGCAAAATGCTAAAAGATGAAATTACTAAGTCTAGCCAAGAGTTTTCTAGCGAACTTCCGTTTGCCGATTTGACTAAAAGGAATAACGAAGAATACGAGAAACTCATTTTAACAGACGACCAGTTATTTTATGCTGCCGAGTCTATAAAAGAGTCTTTCGCTTACTTACCGCTTATGTTAAAAAACAAGGGTTGGTATTTCCAAAAAGTCTGGAGCCGTAACTGGTGGATTAGGCCTTTACCTCAGCTTCACCTTTTGGAGGAAAAACCAAAGAAGCAATAATACTGATAGCCAGTATCCCCACTATCACCATTAAAGAATGTTGATTACTAAAGCCCCATTCTGTAAGCCAATGGTGTATTAACATCTTTACTCCAATGAAAGTAAGCAAAACGCCTAAACCATATTTGAGGTAAGAGAACATGTCAATGATATTCACCAAGAAAAAGAACATTGACCTAAGCCCCATAATGGCAAAAACATTAGAAAAGAAGACGATATAAGGGTCTTTTGTGATAGAGAATATGGCTGGAATAGAATCCACAGCAAATATCACATCAGTAAAAGCTATTACTATAATCACTACAAAAAGCGGCGTGATAAAGACTTTATTCCCTTTGTATTTATTTTTTATAAAGAACCTATCCGAAACAAACTTCTCATAAACATTAAAGAACCTTGAGGTAATTTTTACGGCAGGGTGATTTTTAGTGTCAATCTCTTCCTCCTCATCTTTGCTGAAGAGAATATTTATACCTGTGTAGACTAAGAACGCTCCGAAAATATAAAGTATCCACTCAAATTTCTGAATCAAGGCTGCACCTAAAAATATAAAACCAAACCTTAAAACTATAGAACCCAAAATACCCCAAACAAGTACTTTCTTATAGTATAGCGGCCTCACTCCAAAAGAGTTAAATATCAGAATAAACACGAAAATATTATCAACAGAAAGTGAATACTCCACTAAATAGCCAGTTATATACTCCAAAGCCATGTTGCTCTGAAACTTCTTAACAGCCAAATCATAAGCTTCTGGCAAGTTTAAGCCATCATAAAAATGACCGCGTACCTGTTCTAAATTTTCAGGAGTACTTATATCATGAATTAGGTATCCATAATGGCGAAGGAAGAAATAAAAGGCAACGGCCAAACTTACCCATACAGCACTCCAGCCAGCCGCTTCTTTAAACTTTACTGTATGCGATTCGTTTTTTGAAAATGCACCTAAGTCAAGTAGCATTACAAAAATCACGAACACTGTAAAACCGCCAAAAAATAATATTTCGTTAGAAAACTCCATGTTGTAAGATTTAAATATCCAGCCTGAATCAAGCTGCAAAAATGCATCATTATCTTCAAAAATATACTACTTTGGCATGAAATATGATTTTCTGAAGACCAAACCATATGGGAGCCATAGATGTATAATAGTAAGAAAGTAGTGGTGGTAATGCCCGCCTATAAAGCAGCTCAAACTATCGAAAAAACTTTTGCAGAAATCCCTATGGATGTGGTAGATGAGGTGATTTTAGTGGATGACGCTAGTCCTGACGAGACTGTCAAAGTAGCTCAAAAACTAGGTATAAAGCATGTGATTAGCCATGAAAAAAATAAAGGCTATGGCGGTAATCAAAAAACATGCTATCGCAAAGCCCTTGAACTAGGAGGTGAAATAATCATCATGGTTCACCCAGATTATCAATATACCCCAAAACTCATCAAAGCCATGACATCAATCATTGGTGAAGGTTTATACCCTGTGGTTTTTGGTTCAAGAATTTTAGGAAAAGGAGCATTAAACGGTGGGATGCCTGTTTACAAATACATTGCGAACAGGTTCTTAACATTGACCCAAAACATCCTTTTAGGTCAAAAACTATCTGAATATCATACCGGATACAGAGCGTACTCGGCAGAAGTACTGAACAACATTGACTTTGAAAAATGTGACGATGACTTCATTTTTGACAATGAGATTATAGCCCAAATTTTCTGGAAAGGATATGAAATAGCTGAAGTAACCTGCCCTACCAAATACTTTGACGAAGCTTCTTCTATCAACTTTGCTAGAAGCTCTAAATACGGCCTAGGTGTTTTAAAAGTGTCTCTTTATTACTTTTTAACCAAAAAAGGTCTTTTCAATTGGAAAATACTCAAACCCAACTAAAATATGACAGAAAAGGATTCATTCTACTTTTATTCAAAAACTTTTCCCGAAATTCTACACAAAACAAACTCTTCATTAATTTTCACAACATACCAGGCCGGAAAAACAATTATCCTAAGCTCTAAAGATGGTAAAACACTAAGGAAGTTTGCTAGAGCCATGAAACGCCCAATGGGTATGGCTTTTTCTAAGGATTTAAAGAAGATGGCTATTGCCGAAAAATCGGAAATTACCGTTTTTCATGACAATAAAAACTTAGCCAAAACTTTCCCTCCGTCACCAAATCTTTTTGAGCATTTATATTTACCAAGAGTTACTTTTAAAACTGGAATTGTTGACACCCACGAAATGGTTTATGGAGAGAATGAGCTCTATTTTGTCAACACACTGTTCTCTATCATATCTAAGACTAGCGACTCTTATCATTTTGAAGAATACTGGCGACCTCCATTTATCACCTCATTATCTCCTGACGACAAATGTCACCTGAACGGGCTCGCTCTTAGAGACCAAAAACCTCGATATGTAACGATGTTTGCCAGCTCCGACGAGCCAAATGGTTGGAGAGCTTCATCTGTTAATAGTGGCATATTAATGGATATAAAAGACAATAAGGTACTCTTGGATAATTTAGGTATGCCCCATTCGCCCGTCTATTTCAATGAATCAATATATTTTTTACAATCTGCTACGGGCGAGCTATGTGTTTATAACCTTAAAACTAAAGAGGTTAAGTGTCTAAAGAAATTTAAAGGTTTTGTAAGAGGTTTGGAAGTTACCGAAGAATATATTTTTGTTTCGATGTCTAAAATCCGAAGCAGCTCTAAGACTTTTGGAAAACTCCCTATAGCAGAAAATGAAACGAAATGTGGAATTGAGATTGTTGACAGAAAATCAGGAAAATCAAAAGCAAGTTTATTCTACACTGACAAAATTGTTGAGATTTTTGGTTTGAAATTTCTGAACAATACAAATTCAATTGGTATTTTGACAAACGAAGACCCTCTTCAAGACAAATGCGTATCCATAAATGAGAACCACAACTATTGGCTAAAGCCAAAGTCGAAAAAAGAATAAAAATGGAAAACCGTTTTTTCATTAAAATTGCAACTTCGGCCACAGTTCTTGGCCTATTTACCAATCAAACTTGTAATGAGAAAGGAATTATGAATATCCATTAGACACAAGTAAAAATAAAAAAACTGTGAACCTCCAGACTATTGGACCTGGGAGTGGGTTGCCGTAGAAGACGATTTACTTAATCTTAACACAAACGACGAACTTACCGCAAGAAATATTGCAGTAGAATTTATTTTTAGTGACCAAATGACTTGGAACGTACTTAATTGGGAAGAATTTGAAGGCAAAGGGGCTAAAAAAATAATGTTGCTAGAAAAAATCGACTAAACGAATCCTTATTAACTCCTATATGTGCCGTTGCCTACTTTTAACCTCGATAGACTTTTTTTTGAAAAAAAATAATTAGTAACTTGACAGCGAAAGACATTTAATAAAAAATAAAACCACAACTATTGGCAAGGCTAGTATCTACTGAGAAAAACAAATATGAAAAATAATGTTCTATTAAAAGTCGGTACTTCTGCCGCAGTCCTTGGTCTATTAACTAATCAAGCTTGTAAAGAAAAAGAAGATGAAATAGCACCTGTAGATTTGATCATAGGCGACTGGAAACTTGTAGAAGTTAATGGCGACCAATATGTCGAAGAAAGCGATGATTATGTATACTTCCTTTCCATGGAATTTATGACTGACGGTGGTATACAGATGTGCTATCACTATGAATACCCTCTAAATCCTAGCGAAAACAATAAATCTTGTTATCAGTACGCACACACCAACTGGGAGTGGGTCTCCACGGAAGATGCTATAATTAAATTTACATCGGACGATGAAGTCAGCACTGCAAAAGTAGACTTTCCTACTGATGATTTAATGAATTGGAGCACTATTGAAGAAAGCCATGATTTCGATTCAATAAAATTTGAAAGAATAGACTAAAGTTACGTCATCAAATAGCTCCATCAACCTTAGCTGTTTTTGATTATTAATTACAAAATCTATTCAAAAAACAACTATTGGAAAACTAACATCTACCATTAGAGAAGAAGTATGAAAAATAATACTTTATTGAAAATTGGTACTTCTGCCGCTGTTCTTGGCCTATTAACTAATCAAGCTTGTAAAGAAAAAGAAGATAAAGTAACACCTATAGATTTGATTATAGGTGACTGGAAAATAATCGATATAGATGGTAAAAATGCTATCGAAGAAGCGGATGACCATTTCTATTTCTTATCCATGGAATTTATGACCGGCGGTAGCGTAGAGTGGTGCTATAATTATCAATACCCGCTAAACCCAAACGACAATAATGAAGAGTGCTACCAGAATGTGACTTGGGAGTGGCTCTCTGTTGAGGATTCCATACTTATGCTTATTTCAGAGGGGGATACCAGTACCGTAACAGTAGACTTCCCAACAAGTGACCTTATGAGTTGGGAAGGCATTGAAGGGGATCGTGTTTTGCATGACAATTCATATAAACTTGAAAGAATAGACTAAGCTTCCTGCTGCTTTAAATAACGTTTTGTCCATTCCATAGCTCCAAAGGCTGCAATAATTACGAAAACGAAATATAGAAGTGAATATAATTTCACGTCTTTGATGTAATACATGTAGGTGGCTATAATGTCAACCACAAGCCATATCCACCATGCTTCTACTTTCTTTCTAATCAGCATAAACGTGGCTACTATACTCATTACTGTGGTAAAAGAATCCATATAAGGGAAAGCACTTGGAATACTAAATACCTTAGGAGCTATTTCATGCAAATTACTTGAAAAAGTACCCATTATAAGCGTACCTACCACACCCAGGGCAGATAGAAGAGCAAAATTTCGAACACTCAATTTTGTGATTTTTAACTCATTTATTGCATTAGCTTCACTTGCTTTAGGGAATTTCCACTGCCAAAAGCCTATAATATTTGTAACAAAGAAAAATATTTGCAAAAACATATCAGGGTAAAGCTGAATCTGGAAAAACATAAAAAACGCTAATACCACGTTTATCAAACCAATAATCCAACTCCACACATTTTCTTTGGTCGACAACCAAACCGCTATCCCTCCTGAAATGGTAGCCACCAATTCTATGAGGCTCATATCATAGCCTAAAACAGTAAAAAGGGTATTATTTACGTCCAACAGATTTTGCATACCACAAATATGCTTTATGCAACGGAAACTGACATCAATCAGACCTATTTTTTATAAAAAAGTTCGAAATTTCACCTTGCTGTCAACTTTTCTATGACACGAAAAGAAACCTAGTCAATCTAGAAATCGTTTGTGTCAGTAAAACAGATAAATCATATGTATAAAATTCTCTTTTCTCTTTTCATAGCCAGCAGTCTTGTTTCCTGTATCAAGAAAGAACAAGAAATTATTGATGATGCCATTGAAATTCAAGGAGGCTCTGCCTTTCAAAATATTCATACAGCCTTCACTTTTAGAGGAATCGACTATGAGTTTGAGAGAAATAAGGGTGATTACACTTATCAGCGAACACAGAAAGACAGCTTGGGTAATTCCATTACCGATGTGCTTAAAAACAACTCCTTTCAGCGATTGATAAATAACTCCCCAGTTTCACTAGCCGATACTACAGCTTACAAATATGAAAACTCGGTTAACTCTGTAGCATACTTTTTCTTTTTGCCATATGGTTTAAACGACCCAGCGGTAAATAAAGCTTACGAAAAAGAAGTGATGATAAAAGGTCAAAATTATCACCAAATAAGGGTATGGTTTGATGAAAATGGTGGAGGAGAAGACCATCAAGACATTTACAAGTTTTGGATAAACGCAAACTCAAAAACAATGGACTACCTAGCGTACTCTTACGAAACGAGTGGTGGTGGCGTTCGGTTTAGAGAAGCCATAAATCGTCAAAAGGTGGGTAATTTCTTTTTTCAGGACTATAATAACTATGGATACGAAGACCAAAATTATGATTTGGACCAACTCATAATAGATTATGAAAAAGGCACACTCCCTTTTCTTTCGAAAATCAAAAACGAAAACATATCTTTAGTGCCTTAAACATACCCTTACCAATGAAATATTTAAAACTTCTATCGCTCTCTCTCCTATTTTTTATGGCCACTTCTTTTCAGTCTAAACCTATAAAAATTATTTTCTTCGGTGATTCTATTACCCAAGCGGGTGTACGCGAAGGTGGTTACATTACTTTAATGCAAGATGACCTCAAATCAAAAGAACTTGCAGACAAATATGAACTAGTAGGTGCAGGAATTGGTGGAAATAAAATCTACGATTTATATCTTAGAATGGAGGCCGATGTATTAGCTAAAAGCCCAGATGTAGTTGTTCTTTTTGTTGGTGTAAATGATGTTTGGCATAAAGCCAGTCATGGTACAGGAACAGATGCAGATAAGTTTGAAAAGTTTTACCAAGCCGTAATTGAAAAGCTTCAAAAGCAAAACATTAAAGTTCTTCTGTGTACTCCTGCGGCTATTGGAGAAAAAACAGACCATAGTAACCAGCAAGATGGCGACCTCAATGAATACTCTAAAATCATTCGAGGCTTAGCAGAAATAAACAATTGCGAAGTGATAGACCTAAGAAAAGACTTCTTGGCCTATAATCTTAAGAATAACACTGAGAATAAAGACCGTGGTATTTTAACTACAGACAGAGTTCATTTAAACGCAACAGGAAATAGATTTGTTGCTGATAAAATGTGGGCAGCAGTAATCAAATAGGAGTACCTCCTTTTTTATGAGAGGCCAACAATTGCTTGTTGGTCTCTTTTTTTAGCCAACCTTACTAAACGTTCGTTTGGTATATTCAATATTTCTATTAACTTTGACTATGCCTTTAACAAAAACCAACAAAGAGGAAATAATTCAAACAGCATTAACTGTGTTTCGAAAAAACGGTTATTACAACACTTCCATGAGTGATTTAGCCACCGCTTGTGGCTTACAAAAAGGCAGCTTCTACCATTATTTTGCTTCCAAAGAAATTTTGATGAGCGAGGTTTTAAAAACCGTTCAAAGCTATCTTGAATACGCCGTATTCTCCATAGCTACAGAAACGGGCCTATCTCCCAGAGGTAAAATGGAAAAGATGCTCCTAAAGCTTGGAAAGGCATTACTTTCTCAAGAAGGTGGCTGTATTGTTGGAAACACCACATTGGAAGTAGCAGCCCAAACGGTAATTTTCAAAGATACACTCAAAGCTATTTTTGATGCCTGGAAAAATGCCATGAAAACAATTTATATGGAAGAGTATCCTGAAGGCACAGCAGGCAGATTAGCAGAGCAATCAGTTATGGAATTTGAAGGAGCTGTGATGTTTAGCCAGCTTTATGAAACAGACCAATACTTGAAAGATGTTTTTGTAAGAACACTTTCAAAAATGAAATAAAAAATTACCCATAAAAACAACGAAAGTTTGGTTCCTATAGAAAAACATAAAGTCTTTATTCCGACCTCAGATGGTCTTAAAATTTCAGGAATTTTATTAGCTCCTGAGAAACCAAAAGCATTGATACAGTTCAATTCCGCCACTGCGGTCCCCAAAGAATTTTACCGAGCTCTAGCAACCTATTTTGGTGAGAAAGAATATGCCTGCTTATTATATGATTACCGTGGTATATGTGACTCACAGCCCAAAGAAGGTCTTAAAAACTGTAATTACGACATACTAGATTGGGCTAGAAAAGACATGGCAGCCGGTGTTGACTTCTTAAAAAAGAAATATCCAAACTTGCCCCTATTCTTCGTCTCTCATAGCGTGGGTGGTCAATTAATCCCATTTCTTCCAAATATCGATAAAGTTGATGGAATGGTTTGCATAGGCACCTCATCCGGTTTTAGAGGAGATATGCCATCGGGCAGTAAATTTCGGTCAACACTATTCTTCGACATAATAGCCCCCATTGTTCATTTGATCTATGGTTATTCCAAGCTAAAGCCTTTCGGTTTAATGGAAGACATGCCAAAGAGCGTTACAAATACTTGGAAACGATGGTGTAAATACCCTGACTACTTTTATCATCCTAGCAATGCCAAAGACGTTCCAGAGCTACAAAACCAAAAAGTTTTTAATTTCCCTATAACTGTCTTAACTGCCACGGATGATGATATATGTACCGAGAAAAATGTAGAAAATTTATGGCGTCACGTCAAAACTGAGACGCCTGTCAACTTCAAATGGCTGAAACCAGATGACTATGGACTAAAAGCTATTGGACATTTCAATTTCTTTCGTAGAAGAAAACTAAACACTCTTTGGCCAATAGCCTTTAATCAAATTGAAGAATTTTATGAACAAACTAGAAATCAAGCAGGACTTTCAGAAAACGCTAGACTCAGTCATAAGTGACTTAAGCCATTTAAATTCTGAACAGTTTTATGCTCAAAAAAACAACAAATGGTCTGCCGCCCAAAACATGGCACATTTGAAATTGAGTGCCAAAATATTTAAGAAAGCCTTGAGAGCACCTAAGCTTGCTCTCGTTTTAAAGTTTGGCCTAAATTTAAAGGCACAAAGAGACACTGAGTGGATTAAAAAAGCTTACGGAAACGCCGAATTTCCTGCAGTAACGGGTTTTGAGCCAAGAATGCATGAAAACAGTTCTTTGGACTTTGAAATAGAACAATTCCTTAAAGTTCATAGAGAGGTAATTGATTTAGTAGATCAGCTGCCAGAATGGCAACTAAGTACTCTTAGGCTACCTCAGCCAGTTCTCGGAAAATTATCAATTAGAGAAATGTACCAATTTTTCACCTTTCATATAAGACACCATCAAAAAGCTATAAGCGTGTCTATAAACTAAGCCACTTTGTATTTCCTTTTATACCATATTAAAAATGCCACCGACAATGCAGCTATAAACATGCAAAGCTGAAAAGCATAACCTATTTGGTCTGGTTTGTTATCATATAAAAACATGGGTAGCACTGCCCCCAAACCTATGCCTACCTCTAATGAAATATACATGGTAGCCACCGCCCTACCACGTGTTTCTTCAGAACATAAATCAATAGTCCAGGCTTGATAAGAGGGTGAAATCAAGCCCCAAGAAGTACCAAACAAAACACCGCCAGCTATAAAGAAATAATAATGTGAAGTAATGGACGTAACACCCATAGCCATTACCAAAACTACTGCTCCAAAAATCAAGACATTTACTCGTCCTTTTTTATCAGAAATTTTCCCGCCTAAAATTCTAGTAAAGAGCGACGCCAGTGTGAATATCAAAAAGAAAAGACCTTTATTCTCCACACCCACTATCTTGCTTAAATCTGGTGTTAGGGTAATAATAGTTCCAAAAGAAAATGATGTCAAAAATACGGTCACTGCCACAGGCCACAAATCTGGGTGAAAGATGTCGGCTCGTTTCATTTTAAACATTTTAAAAGAGAAGGGCTCTCTTTTATCTTCTGGAAGCGTTTCTTTCATGGAAAAAAGAATAGCTACAGAAAGAAATGCAAAAACAGAAGAGGTATAAAAAAGCGTATTGAGAGAGAAATTTGCAGCCACTAAACTCCCTAAATATGGGCCAAAAGCCATTCCGGTACTGGTAACAAAACCATAAATACCCATGGCTTCTCCTCTTCTAGTAATAGGTACTATATCAGCAATAAAGGCCGCGGTTCCTGTAGGTTTAAATCCAGTAGAAAAACCATGGAGAAACCGGAGTAACAGGAAGAAAAAAATGGTATTAGCCCAAGGGTATATAAAACCACAAATTACGCAAACTGCCGCACCTACCACCATCACAGGTATTCGCCCCCATTTATCAGTAAGCTTTCCACTAAAGGGCCTAGAAAGGCCAGCAGTGACGGTAAACACGCCAATAATTAAGCCTTTATAGTCTTCTCCGCCCATGCTGCTCAAATAATCGGGCAGTTCAGGAATAAGCATATTAAAACTGGAAAAAAACAAAAACGAACTCAAACAAAGAAGTAAGTATTGGGGGGTAAATATTTTAGTTTCTTCTGCTATCATTTCTTTTAAAAACAAACAGGGGATAACTCTAAAGCTATCCCCTGATATATCAATTCGTATTCTTGTTCTATCTAGAGTAATTCGGGGCCTCTCTGGTTACTTGTACATCATGTGGGTGACTTTCGGCTATTCCTGATGATGTAATTTTAACAAATTTGGCTTGCTGCAATTCCTCCATATTGCTAGCACCTACATAACCCATACCAGCTTTCAATCCTCCTGCCATTTGATAAAGCACTTCGCCAGCTTTTCCTTTATAAGCTACTCTACCTACAATTCCTTCAGGTACTAGTTTCTTAACATCGGCCTCGGCATCTTGGAAATAACGGTCTTTAGAGCCATCTTCCATAGCTTCTACAGAACCCATTCCACGGTATGTTTTGAACTTACGTCCTTCAAAAATCACCATTTCACCAGGAGCTTCATCAGTTCCTGCTAAAAGTGAACCTATCATAACCGAACTTGCTCCACCAGCTAATGCTTTTACCACATCTCCAGAGAATCTAATTCCTCCATCAGCAATGATTGGTACACCAGAACCAGCAATGGCCTTGGCAGACTCATAAACGGCCGACAGTTGCGGCATTCCTATTCCTGCAATGATTCTAGTGGTACAGATACTTCCAGGGCCTACACCTACTTTTATGGCGTCAGCACCTGCATCTACCAAGGCTTTGGCAGCTTCGCCAGTGGCTATGTTTCCACAAATAACATCAATAGAAGGGAAAGCCTTTTTAACTCTAGAAAGTGTTTCTATAACTCCTTTTGAATGGCCATGAGCTGTATCAATACTCACACAGTCTACACCAGCTTTAACTAAGGCAGCTACTCTTTCTTCTATATCATGTGTGACCCCTACTGCGGCACCTACTAATAATCTACCAAAACTATCTTTGGCAGCATTAGGCCTGTCTTTTTTCTTTAGAATATCTTTATAAGTAATAAGTCCTACCAGTTTGTAGTCTTTATCTACAATCGGAAGTTTCTCAATCTTATACTCCATCAAAATCTGCTCTGCCTCTTCTAAAGAAGCACCTAAAGAAGCCGTGATTAGGTTATCCTTAGTCATCACAGATTCTATCGGCTTATACATATCCGTCTGGAATCTTAAATCTCTATTAGTCACAATCCCGTAAAGGGTATTGTCTTCTGTAATTACAGGAATACCGCCCACTTTAAAATCCTGCATTAGTTTAAGAGCATCTCCTAAAAGAGCTCCTTTCTTTACAGTAATTGGGTCAATAATCATCCCACTTTCAGAACGCTTCACTTTTCTTACTTGCTCAGCTTGGGCAGCTATGCTCATATTTTTGTGAATAATTCCCATTCCACCTTCTTGAGCTACGGCCACTGCCATCTCAAATTCTGTAACCGTATCCATGGCTGCAGAAAGCAAAGGAATGTTGAGAGAAATGTTTCTTGAAAGTTTAGTGACCGTGCTGGTATCCCTTGGAAGAACCTCAGAATAAGCTGGAACAAGTAGTACGTCGTCGTAGGTAAGTGCTTCGAAAAGAAGCTTGGAGGAGTTTATCATCAGCAAATAATTAAATATCTCTTATTTGCCACGCAAAGCTATGGAGAATAATTGACATTAAATACTTCACACAGAAAGTTTATATTATTGATGCAAATAATAATACGAAGAACCGTCTGCCAAATAGCTATCTAAATAGCTTTTTTGATAAAGAACTAGATGGTAAACACCACCTAACTCCTCAAAATGGTACCAGTGGTACATATCCTCATCTAAAAGCACCAAAGCGTCCTGCCCTCCTTCTTTTCGTACAGCTAGCCTTGATTTTTCTTCTGGCATGCCTTCTCTTTTTCTTGTAAAAGTTTCAGCAGCTGCGTCTATCACAAGTGACTCTTCAAAACCTATTTCATCACCCTCCATTTCTATCTGGGCAAATCCATTCACTATCTTCACTAATTTCCATTCACCCTGAAATTCAGACAGTGCTGGTGGTGCTACACAACAATCATTTTCAGTAGTACAAGCGTTGCCAAACATGGCAAAAACTAAAATTATAATTAAATGTCTCATTTCTCTATGTCTAATATTTTACCAGCAAACTGAATAGTTCCAGACCCTTTTTCATAAATGAAAAACAAGAAAGGCTTATTAACATAAAAAGAAGGGTACGATGGCACCGAAGTAAGTTCAATACCAATGGTAGTAACAGCAGCAGCCTCTGTTCCTTCTTCGTCCACAGCCACAAAAGAGTTTTGCTTTACAAAACCTACCTTAATCTTACCAGCTGGAGCAGTGATTTTTGACAAATCTGCAGCTCCCGAGAACAACGAAGGCATTCCCATGTTTTTCAAAACATCGTTAAGCTTTTTCTCGTATTCCATTTTAAACTTTGGAAGCTTCAAGTCTATCTTCTGAACATACATCTTCTCATCTATTCCTTTCCAAACATCTTCATCTAAGCTATTCAACAAAGCAGAGACATCATTTTCTTTTGGAAGTAATACTCGCATGCCATATTTCTGATTTCCGTAAGGTAAATCAACAGCCTTAAAGCTTCCCATATCTGCATAGGCAAAAGTGTCAAGATTAGCCATCATATCTACCTTTGACAGACCACTCTTTCCATTGAAGCTGTCTTCAAATGTTTTATCCTTGTCAAACTGGTTTGCCCAATCTCCTTTGAAATAAAGAGCATTCATTAAGAACAGCACCTGGTCTTGTGATATCTCTTCTAAAACCTTTGTAATCTTGGCATGCGTATTATCGCTTGCCCACTGATTTATTTTTGTAAGAGTCCCTTGATCAAAGTTTTCTTCGTAAAGTTCTGCCTTAAAATAATCTTTCAAAACAGCTTTAAAGTCGGCCTCTACATCAAAACCGTTTCGCTGCCAAAGAGAATTAGCTAATTCATTTGTTACCAAAGGGTCTACATTTGGTAGTTTGTCTATTAACTCTAGATAACTGGCATTGATAAGATCCATATCCAAACCTTCTAGGTTCAAAGTCTTAATCAATTCTTCTTTTGACTGATTATCAGCTCCATTCAAGAGCATCCCTAATGCCATGTGAAGACTTAATGGGGAAACAAAGAAAGTTTCGTTCACCTCTTCTTTCTCCAATTCTTTAAGAAAGTCGAAAGCAAAGCTTGTAGTTCTTTTTGAAAATTCGGCATCTAAAGTGACATCAACACCTTGTGGCGAAGGGCTATTAACGGTACAGCTATTCATCAAAAAAATAACTCCTAAGAGTATGGTTAAAAAAGTATTTTTCATAATATGCGTTGTCTAAATGTAATATCTAGTTTGATATTAATTAAATGAACGAGGGGCTAAAAAGGTTGCCTATGGCACAGAATAAAGTGGATTGGCAGTCATTCAACAGAAGCGTTGACCTGTCTTAAAAACAAAAAAGGTTGAACGGAATTGCTGTGAAGCGTTCCCTCAACCTTTTTAACCCTAAAACCCTTTTCAATAACTAAGACCCCGAAGGTTTAGTAATGGTTGGAAAGGTTTAAATATTTTATTGAAAAATTTAAATCAAATTAAAATTCCTGCAATACACGCTGTCAAGTTTGATGCGATAGCACCACCTATCATGGCTTTGGTAGCCAACTTGGCTATATCTTTCTTTCTCTCTGGTGCAATACCTCCAATACCTCCTAATTGTATTCCGATGGATGCAAAATTTGCAAAGCCACAAAGTGCGTAACTAGCAATGATAGAAGAACGCTGAGAAAGCTGACCATCTGCCATAATTGTTCTTAAATCGGCATAAGCGATAAGCTCTGTCAAAACTATTTTCTCCCCTAAAAGACCACCTACTGTACTAGCTTCTGACCATGGCACACCCATAGTCCATGCTAATGGTTTAAATGCTACACCAAGAATTTCTGCCAATGAAGTATTAGCATAACCCAGCATTCCGTCTAGCATAGCTACTATAGCGACCACCGCAATAAGCATGGCTCCTATATTCGCAGCTAACTTCAAACCATCTACCGCCCCATCTCCTACGGCTTCCACCACGTTACCAGAACTGGTTTCTACATTAATATCTAAAGAGTTTTTAGTCTCAGATTCTTCTGTTTCAGGAAACATGATTTTGGCCACAATAACTGCTGCTGGAGCATTCATGATAGATGCCGCCATTAAATGACCTGCAATACCAGGAATATCTTCCAACATTTTTACATAAATAGCCATTACGCCACCCGCTATGGTAGCAAACCCTGCCACCATGATAGTCATAAGCTCCGACTTAGTCATTTTGCTTATAAAAGGCTTAACTAATAAAGGAGCCTCAGTTTGACCTACAAAAATACTTCCTGCCACGCTGAGTGTTTCAGAGCCACTTGTTCCCATAGTTTTTTGTACCACCCAAGCTATAGCCTTAACCACACGTTGCATTATGCCTAAGTGATAAAACAAAGAAACCAAAGCAGAGAAAAAGATAACGGTAGGTAACACTCGAATGGCAAAATTCAAGTTTGGCGTATCTACAATTCCACTAACAAAAGATTTAAAAAGAAAATCGCCACCAGCGTCAGAATAAGAAAGTAGCTTACCTATAAGCACATCGAAGAATTTAAAGAAAGGTAAACCTATTGGCGTTTTGAGTATCAAAAGTGCAAAACCCAACTGCAAGCCTAAACCCCACAGAACCAGCTTAATATTAATTTTTTTCTTATTATTGCTCATCAAAAATGCAATTCCGAGCAAGACAACTATACCTAAAAGGCCAGTAAAACGTTCCATTAAAAGGAGTTTGGTTTGAAAATTGTCTCAAAATAAGGGATTTTAGACCATATAGTTTTACTTTCGTTCGATTTTACGTGCTCAAAATGCTTATCCAACCTTGAAAATTAATTCTAGGAGACTTTTAATGGTGATGCTAGCAAGCCTGCTAGCACAGACTGCCTACTCGCAGTTGATGTATAGATCTCGATACAAATCCGCTATTGTAGCAGAGGGGTTTGGTTTGAGTCCTATAATGTCTATCAACTATGAGATAGCTCCTATTAGGTATCACAAGAGTTTTGCCACGGCAAGATTAGGGTTTGGTTATTTACCTGCAGGTTTTGGTCAAGGTGCTGGGTTTTCTATTCCGGTAGGAGCCTCTTATAACCTTTTGATCAATAATCTTAAAAAGGGCCTAACCTCTAGGGTAATGAATAAATGCAAAACTAAACCTCCACTTTTAGACTTAGAATACTTTTTGGAGCTAGGTGGTGGTTATGCCAAAATAATTTACCCAACATCTAATAATAGAGATTATTTCAACCTAGTGGCTGCTTTTCGTACCCATTTAGTTATTGATATTCCACCGAAACCAAAGGTTTTTCAACTAAAAATAAGTGTAACTCCTAGAGTAAGAAGAAGTGGCCTAGTTTTTTATGAGGCCTCTCCTACTGGTGGTCAAAATTTTTATGGAGGTTTTTCTTTAGGCTTCTCTATTTAGCTCCACCTCTGGCTCATTTTGGAATAAATACGCCAAACTTGCCTTCTCTATGTCTTCATCTTTTAGATTATAAAACTCTTCATGAATATTGAAAGGCTCTACCGAAGAATCTCTCTTTATATACTCGCCAGACTCAAGTAAATCATAAGAATTCACATTGTCTTTTAAGTTATTCTTTAGCATGAGAATAAGCTTCTTTTTTATGCCTTCGTCCACTATCTCAAACATAGACTCTATACGTCTGTCGAAACTCCTCACCATGGCATCTGCACTACTACCAAAAACCTTAGGTTCTCCATTATTATGAAAATAGAAAATGCGAGAGTGCTCTAGATAGTGCCCTACAATAGATTTAACATTGATATTTTCACTCAAACCTTTTCTACCAGGTTTAAGACAGCAAATTCCTCTGACAATAAGCTCGATTTTAACTCCAGCCTGCGATGCCGCATAAAACTCTTCAATGGTTTCTTTGTCTTCCAGAGAGTTTATTTTGATACAAATACCTGCTGGTAAGCCTTTCTTCGCATTTGAAGCTTCGTTTCTAATCATCTCAATTATCGTGTTTCGCATATCTCTAGGCGAGGTAATAAGATTACGATAATTAGTAGGAATAGAATGACCCGTAATTACATTAAAAAATTCAGAAATATCTTTGGTATAATCTGGTTTTGAGGTCATGATACCTATATCGGTATAAAGCTTTGCAGTATCCTCATTATAGTTTCCAGAGGCCATATGGGCATATTGCACCACCTTATCGCCTTCTTTCCTTACTATCAGCATGAGCTTAGTGTGGGTTTTTAAACCACCAATGCCGTAAATCACAAAACAACCTGCTTTTTGAAGCTTGGCCGCTTCCTTAATGTTATTTTCTTCATCAAAACGAGCTTTAATCTCAAACAAAGCTGAAACGTGTTTTCCGTTTTCAGCAGCTTTTAATAAAGCAGCCGTAATTCTAGAGTTTTTAGCAAGCCTGTAGATGGTCAATTTAATGGCCAACACTTTAGGGTCTTTTGCCGCTCTTTCCACCAGTTGAAGTACTGGCTCAAAATTATTATACGGGTGATGCAGTAATACATCTTGATCTTTTAGCGTGTCAAAAATGCTGTGCATCTTATCTCTACCAAAGTTAAAAGCAGGTACTGCAGGTTTTGGCTGCGGCAGTTCTTCTTTAAACTCAGGATGGCCTATAAGCTCCCAAAGACGGGTATAGTCCATAAGCTCGGTATTGATAAAGATATTAGCTTCATCTATCTCCCATCGCTTTTTGAGCACATCCATCATCCATTTTGACGGCTCATGCTCTATGGAAATACTCACTAACCTACCAACCTTTCTTTCTTTAATTTTTTGTTTGATTTCATCCACAAAGTCTGCTTCAATATCATCGCTTTCTTCTAAAGTGAAATCACCATTTCTTAAAATCCTAAATACGTCTACCGACTCAATCTTTACATTTCTATAAAGCTTCTGAATTTGGTTAATTATGATTCTTTCAATTGGCAAAAACTTGATTACATCATTCTCTTCAAAGGTGTAGAATTTTGGCAAGTTTCTCGGAATCTGAATAAAAGACAGTTTCCTTGGCTCATCATCTAAACTGCTGTAAAACCTCTTTTTGGCATTGGTTACCACTCCTAAAATGAGGTTTTTAGCCAAAAGAATTGGGAATGCGTGCGTTTGGTCATAAACCATTGGCGTAAGCATTGGAAAAATATTATTCTCAAAGAAGTCTACCGCCTTCTTTTTTTCGGTAGGATTTAAATCGTCAAAACCAATAATTTTGAAGCCATTTTTCAGAAACTCAGGCTCTAACTCTTCTCTAAAAAGCCTATTTCTTTCTTGATAAAACTCACTGGTTAAAGCCAAAAGTCTAGCCCTAAACGGCGTTTCGCGTAAGCCTGAATAATCTATTCGCTGTTTTCCGTAATCCAGATAGTTATACAAACTACCTACCCTTACCGTAAAAAACTCATCTAAGTTTGACTCCGTAATAGCCATAAATTTCAGCTTGTCAAATATAGACAAGTCTGGTTTTTTAGCTTGGTCTAACACTCTGTTATTAAAAGTCATCCAGCTTAAGTCTCTACTAAGCAAAGGCGAATTAGCTATACTTTCTAATTGCTTTTCTTCTTTGCTAATAAATACTGGCGTAGTAGTTTCTGTAATATTTCCCTCGTTGGGCATAAAAACCGTCTTTATATAATCTAATAACTGCTTCATAGCGTGTTGTTTTTGAAAAGAATTCAAGCAAGAAAAGGACTATTTTCCTAAAATCCTTTTTAGCACTATTATGGTTTTGTCAATTTCCTCTACTGTGTTTTGTTCACTAAAAGAGAAACGAACATTTGCCCTGTCATCTTGTATTTTTAATGCTTCTAATACATGAGAACCAATGTCGGTTCCGCTACTACAAGCCGACCCACCAGAAACACAAATCCCTTCAATATCTAAACTGAATAACAGCATCTCATTATCCTTATGGGCAGGAAAACTAACATTTAAAATATGGTAAAGGCTGTTATCCAAATCACCTGAAAGGCCGTTAAATTCTATTCCCTCAAAAGAGGCCTCCAGTTCTCTTTTCAAATGTTTTTTCAAACTCAAAATATAGGCTTTCCTTTCAGCCATTGCTTTGTTGGCTAATTCTAAAGCACTAGCTAAACCCGCCACACCTGCTACATTTTCAGTACCTCCACGCATATTTCGCTCTTGGGCACCTCCATGTAGAAATGGCATAAGCTTATTATTAGCATTTATGTATAAAAAGCCAACACCTTTAGGGCCATGAAACTTATGTCCTGAGCCAGAAATGAAATCAATATCTATTTCCTGAAGACTGATAGGTAATTTCCCAATAGTCTGAACCATGTCTGAGTGAAACAGAGCTTTATTTTCGCGGCAAAGCCTAGAAACTCGTTTTAAATCTAGAATATTCCCTACTTCATTATTGCCATGCATTAAGCTTACCAAAGCATTTGGACTCTTTTTTAGGATTTCTTCCAAATCTTTGTAATCTACCGCTCCGTTTTCATCAAGTTTTACCAATTTAAAATTGACAAGGTTTTTACTTGACAAATACTCTAAGGGATGAAGCACTGCGTGGTGCTCTATACTAGAAGAAATTACAGTTTTTATACCAAGGCTTTCTACCGCACTTCTTAGTACTGTATTATTAGCCTCTGTGCCACCCGAAGTAAAGAAAAGTTCTGATGGTGAAGTGCCTAAAATTTCAGCAACTTTTTTCCTAGCATTCTCTACCGCAGATTTAGCTTTTCTACCCATACCATGAATAGAAGAACCATTTCCATAGACATCTTTAAAATAGGGCAGCATAACCTCTAGCACCTCAGCAGCCAAAGAAGTAGTGGCCGCATTATCAAAATATATCGTTTCTCTCATAAGTCTTAATTCAGCCTGCAAATTACAAAAATCAATAGCGAGAAATCTATCTTATTGCAGGCTTTATAAATAGATTTAACGTTTGTTTTTAAAAGTTTAGACAATAGGAACTCCCCTTTTAAAAGCTGTTCCAAAATCAATTAAAGACTCGGTTTTTAGCACACCAGGAATGTGGTCAATTTTCTCATAAAGTACACTCCGCATGTGTTCACTATCCCTTGCCACTATTCTTATATAAAGGGTATATTTTCCAGTTATATAATAGCACTCAATCACTTCTGGAATTTGCTCTAAGGCGGCAATAATAGCTTTTGAATCTGAATCTTCTTTAAGTTCTATCCCTGTAAAGGCACTCCACTCGTAGCCCATTTTCCGCTCATCCAAAACTACCTCCACACCTTTCAAATAACCTTTCTGTTTCATCTTGCTTACTCGCTGATGCACCATGGTATTTGAAATATCTAAAAACTTGGCAATTTCAGAATAAGGCTTTCGGCCATCTTGGCTTAGTAGTTTGAGAATCTCTTTATCCGTGTCGTCCATAGCTCTAAAAAAGTTAATCCAACCTTTATTTCGACAAAAATAATCAATATGACTCTATCTATACATTTTACAAGTCAAATAATTACCTTTGCAGAAATAACAAAGCAAGCAGAAATGAATAATTCAGAAAGCCTTATAGCCCTAGAAGATAGGTACGGAGCTCATAACTATCATCCTTTACCAGTAGTGCTAGATAAGGGCGAAGGAGTTTTTGTATGGGATGTAGAAGGTAAAAGATATTACGATTTTCTTTCTGCTTACTCTGCAGTAAATCAAGGGCACTGCCATCCAAGAATAATTAATGCTCTTACCGAGCAAGCTCAAAAACTAACACTTACCTCTAGAGCCTTTTACAATTCTAGGCTTGGGGAATTTGAAAAATATATGAGCGAGCTTTTTGGCTACGAAAAGGTATTGATGATGAACTCTGGTGTAGAAGCCGTAGAAACAGCATTGAAACTTTGTAGAAAATGGGCTTATGAGGTCAAAGGAATTCCAGAAGGGAAAGCAAAGATAATTTTTGCAGGAGAAAACTTTCATGGAAGAACACTGGCTGTAATATCTGCATCTACCGACCCTATGAGCAAAAAAGGTTTTGGCCCTTATATGCCAGGGTTTGACGTAGTGCCTTATAATGACATCAAAGCTTTGGAAGCTGCCATTATGGAAGACCCATTTATTGCAGGTTTTATAGTAGAGCCAATTCAAGGCGAAGCCGGTGTAGTAGTTCCAGACGCTAACTACCTTTCTGATGCACATAAACTTTGCAAAAACGCCAACGTTCTTTTTATAGCCGACGAAATCCAAACTGGTATAGCTCGTACAGGAAAAATGCTCTGCATAGAGCATTCTGGCATTAGACCAGACATCGTAATTTTAGGAAAAGCACTTTCTGGTGGCGTATTACCAGTTTCGGCTGTTTTAGCAGATGACGACATCATGCTTACCATAAAACCAGGCGAACACGGTTCTACATATGGCGGAAATCCACTGGCATGTGCGGTGGCCATGGAGTCTTTAAAGGTAGTATTGGACGAAAACTTAGCCGACAAAGCAGAGAAACTTGGTCAGCTTTTTAGAGATGAGGTAAATAAACTGATTAACAAAACTTCGTTAATTAGACTAGTACGAGGAAAAGGTCTCTTAAACGCGATAGAAATAGATACAGACGAAGACTCGCCAATGGCTTGGAACATCTGTTTAAAGCTGCGTGACAATGGACTTTTAGCCAAACCAACACATGGAAACAAAATCAGATTTGCTCCGCCATTAGTTATTACGGAAGAACAAATCTTAGATGCCGTAGCTATCATTGAGAAATCAGTTCTAGCCTTTAAAGCCTAATTATTAGCATTTAGCAAAACATAAGAGTACTTGCATTTGAGGTTATTTTTTCTGAAACTTGATTAAACTAACCTTAACCTCAAATGAAAAAAACACTAATTGCGGCCTTAGTAGGCGGTCTAATTCTTTTCTTGTGGCAATTTGCCTCTTGGGCAGCCATTAATTTTCATGCTAGCACCCAACAGTATTCTCCAAATCAAGACAAGGTTTTAGAATTCTTAAATGAAAACCTAGAAGAGGGCTTCTATTTTATGCCAAATGCCGCTCCAGACGAAGATAGTCAAGAAGTTATGCAGGCCGCCCTTGGCAAACCATGGGCACAGGTATATTTCCATAAAGAAATGACAAACAACATGGCTAAGAGCATGTCTCGCGGATTTCTTATTGACATTCTTGCAGCTGGCTTAATGGCTTGGCTTTTGTTAAAAATGACCAACCCTAGCTTTCAAACAATTCTTACCTCTTGTATTGCAGTAGGCTTTATTGGATATTTCACTATCCCGTACTTAAACTCCATTTGGTTTGAGACTCCAACTTTGGCTTATTTATTAGATGCCGTTGGCTCTTGGGGTTTAGTTGGACTTTGGTTTGGCTACTGGCTCCGCAAATAGAAATTCTTCACAAGCCGCTTTGTTCCAAGGCGGCTTGTTTTGTTAAAGCCATGATTTCAGAATGAACAGCAAAAGTCTTTTTAAAATCTTCTAAATTTCTAGCTACATTTTCTAGAATTATCACACTCGTATTAGTCTGAGGGTAATAATAATTGGCAGAAACAAAAGCAGGTGCATAACCCAAAGCTCCTATTTGAACATCGGCCTCACCATCTTTAAAAAGCAAACCGTATCCATATTCTATTTTATCAAAGATAGGGTGCTCTCTAGTGGCATACCTCGTTTTCATTAACTCTAAAGTTTCCATGCTCACTAAACTCCCGCTATAAAGAAGTTTATTCCAAAGTTGTAAATCGGCTGCATTAGAAATAAAAGCACCAGCAGGCACGTAATTACTCAAACTAGTAGTCTCAAAAGTAAATGTACTGTCAGCATTTTGAATGTAACCTTTGACTAAATCCGTGTATGTAGTATCAGCAGGGTGAAAAGTATTCATCAGCCCATGCTCTCTGAAAAAAGCCGTTGATATTTCTTGAAAAGATTGACCTTTTATTACTTCCAGAATATTGGCAAGCAACTCATATCCTAATTGCGAATATTGAAACTGTGTGCCGACTTCAAAAGCCAAGGCTTGATTAAGTTCAACAATGCCATGCGTATGTGTGAGTAAATGATGTACCGTTACCGTATTGGCCCAAGGTTGCTCTAAATCTTTTAGGTATTTTGAAATAGGGTCTTGTAATACAATATTTCCTCTCTCAAATTCCTTCAGAATCAAAACTGCCGTCATTTGTTTACTGATAGAGCCTATCACAAACAAATCTGAAGTTTTAAGTGGAACTTCATTTTCTATATCAGCGAAACCTTTCGCTTTTAAAAGGCTTTGCTCATCGTTTTGATTTAGCAAAACAACTCCATTAAACTCATTCTCGCTAATTACTTTTTGAACTCTCTCTGCTAAACTTGGCTCCGATTCGGCACAAGCCAATAGGACACAAAAACTTAAAAACGCTAGTGTTTTCTCTATCCGCATCTATCAAACTTTCAAAAAGACTTTCTTCTTGTACATAAAATACAAAAACGCCCACTTTACCGCCAAGTAGCAAACAACCATCATAACAACATTATATGGGTCGCCTACTAACTGCCCTAGCCAAGTGAACACTGCTGATGTGGTGTACCTCCAATCAATAAAATGGCCTGAAAGGTAAATCAGAATAGAATTCATCCCGATTACTTTGAAGAAAAACGCCCACTTTTGATAACCCAACACATCAATTATATAATAGAATATTGCCATCAAAACCATGCTAATTCCGCCACACTGAAGCACGAAAGAGCTAGTCCAAAGGTTTTTATTTATTGGCAAGAAGATGTTCCAAATTTGAGCCAAGACGACAAGCCCAACACCTATCAAAAGCATCTTCACCACCGTAGCTTTTTGTTTATCCACCGCTGTGCTCTTCAACAGATTCCCTGCATAAATACCTAATAAGGCAGTCCCAATGGCAGGAATAGTGGAAACCAAACCTTCTGGGTCATGTATGCCTAAGTAAAGTTTTCCGGGAACTATTAGGGTATCTAAATAAGACACTATATTTCCTTCCATGCTTAAGTCTCCCATAGGATAACCTGGTGCCGAACCAAACATTAAAAGGAACCAATACCCCAACAGTAAACTCACAAACCAAATTATCTGCCCTCTGTCTTTAAAGTATATATAAATAATATTGGCAAACATGTAGGCAATCCCAATTCGTCCTAAAACACTAGCAAACCTAATTTCGGAGATAGGCTTAAGCTCTAATCCATTATTATAAACTATACCGAGCAAGACTAAAATAAACCCTCTCTTAATCACCTTTAAAACCAAGCCTTGCTTGTCTTTCCCTTTTTCCAGTTGCCTACCTACTGAATATGGCGTGGCTACACCAGCTAAGAAAAGAAACAAAGGAAATATCAAGTCATAAAGAGCAAAGCCATGCCAATCAGGATGTATAAACTGATTACTGACAGATTCCCAAACGGGTTTATTGGTAATTTCGGCTAGCTTATGGAAAATTTCGTCTGCTCCCATAATCCAGAACATGTCAAAGCCGCGTAAAGCGTCTAAAGAGAAGAGCCGCTGGCTAGTTAAGGCTTGTTTCATGGTTTATATTGACTAGGGTTAAAGCGTATATGACTAGTGATGTAAAATCAATAAAACACTAATCTAAACTTTTTAAACTCAAAGTTTAAATGAAAGAAGAAACTTTCTAAAGCTTCTAATTAAAATACTAAACCACTCTAAAATAGCAAATAAGTTATACCACTCAGAATCAATAGATTTAAAAAACTGGCTGTGTCCATGCCATTTCATAAATTAAATTCTCAATTGGGTTTTTCTGGAGTTTAGAAGAAGTCACTTTACATCTTATAAAAAGCAAATCCTCTGTCATTTCGAATGAACTCTCTAATGCTTGCGTAGTGCTTAAAACCTCCGAATTATCTGCTCCTTTTTTGACACCGACAAAAGAAGTAGTATATGTAACACCTTCTTCTCCATCTATTTCTACAGTAAGTTTTTTATCCTCAAAACTTAGCTTTTTCAATGTTACACCTGTGCTCGAGTAAAAATCGCCTGCTTCCATGGCATGTATTAGAGAAGCAGCATTTAGAGAATCTGCACGTACCATAACCCAACCACGACCAGCATTACTCCAAGTTTTTCCAAAAGAATGATAATGGTGCGTATCATCTGTAGCCAAACCTTGCATCATAGGTTTATCAGCTTTCAGGTAAGCTATATTAATTTTATCCCACATTTCCTCTGTAGAAATATGCGATTCGTCTCCCTCATTATGTACCGTAGGATGTCCATTATAAACTTCAAAGAAACGCTCTCCTCTTAAAGCAATCATATCAGTAAGGCTAATTGCATAATGAAAATTTGGATGATTAACATGAGGCATAATCGGCACTCCAGTTTCTTCTCTTTGTTTCAAAACTTGGTCTATATTGTTTTGAAGTACTTCTACCACACTTCCACCACCCTGAGCCTCTATCTTAGTTTGAATATTAGTGGCATTCATATGCAGCGGTTTACCTTCGAAACCATCTGTAATTTCTTCCGCTTTGATGATTAAAAACTTTTCATCTTCTTCAAACAAGTCGGTGTATTCGTCGTAAGTCTTAAGTTTAACTACTCTTCTTCCAGCAGAATCGAGTTTATAATTCACCCATTCTACGCCATACTTTTTAAGGTATTTTTCAAAACCTGCTTGGTGCAAACTGTCTTCAGGAATTACTTTCCACTTATCGTCTTCGGCTAAAGTATTATGGTCTGTAAGTGTTACAAATTGATAACCCTGTCCCTTATACCAATCCATTATCATTTCGGGAAATTCATCGCCATCACTCCAATAAGAATGAGTGTGTAAATTTCCTTTATACCAGTTTTTTTCTTTTTCAGGAGCCTTGCAGGCAAAAGTTAAAACAAACGGAAGAATAAGAAATAAAGGTTTCAATGATTTCATGGGCTAGATCTGGTTGAGAAAACAAGATAGCCTTTTTGGCCAAGACTGCCTTATTCCTTGTTTTAAGAAATTATCATTTTAGGCAAAAACCCTTATTCTGCCTCCCAAATAGACATCGCCAGCCTTATTTTATCATAGCCAATATCTCCGCCCAAATGTTCAAAGAGTGGCTTAATAACATGGGTTGGAGTCATTCCCAGTTCTTTTGCTCCTTTAATTATGGTATCATAAGACCAAGTATCAATCAGCTTTCTTAAATCAATATCCTCTCCTTCTGATTTTAATTTGACCAAATGTCCGGCTATTGTACCCGGCGACATTTTTCTCATAACCGCTATTTCTTCCAACGAATTACCTTCCCTAAAAAGCTGTAAGGTTTGGGTATAAGTCATACCCTTGATCACTACCTTGTTAGCATTTACGTAGTTTACAATCTCTTTGAGAAACACCTTGCCATATTTCTTCAATTTCTCCTGCCCTACTCCACTAACTGCCAGCATCTGACTTTCAATAATTGGCTTGTTAGTGGCCATTTCTAATAAAGAGCTATCATGAAAAACCACATAAGGAGGAATTCCGGCTTTGTCTGCTATTTCTTTTCTTAGCTGTCTGAGCTTTTCAAATAGGTCATTTTTGATAAAATCTCTTTTCGCATTTCCTGATGGAACCTCAGCATCTTGCTGAGCTTTCTTTTCTTCAAAAGACACAAACTCCGATAATTCCACCTTTCTATTTCCTTTCAATATTTGCCAACTTACCTCACTTAATTTATAAGTGTGACCTTCATCATAGGCTATTTCCATAGCTCCAGAATTAAGCATTTGCATCAAGTAATCAGCCCATATTTCCCATTTAAGGTCTGCCCCAACAGCAAAAGTTGGTATTTTATCATAGCCAAGCCCCATCAGGTTTTGATTTCTACTTCCACGTAAAATATCAATGAGCATACCCATACCCACTTTCTCACCTGTTCTTGCAATGCCAGAAAGTGCCTTTTGAGTGAGAACCGTTCCATCAAACCTTTTTCTTGGGTTTCTGCACACATCACAGTTGCCACAGTCATCTTCTAAATCTTCGTTAAAATAGCTTAACAAAATTCTTCTTCTGCAAATATTGGCTTCTGCATAATGACGCATTCTGTCTAGCTTAGCCTCCATCAATTCCTTTTGCTCTGGCGGTAACTCCGAATTATCTATCATCCTTTTTCGTTGGATAATATCAGCATAACTATAAAAAAGAAGGCTTTTCGCTTTTTCACCGTCTCTTCCTCCCCTTCCTATTTCTTGATAAAAGCTTTCTACATTTCCAGGTAAATTATAATGAATAACCCATCTTACGTTAGATTTATCAATCCCCATCCCAAAAGCTACTGTGGCTACGATAATTTGTAAATCATCGTTTATAAAATCTTCTTGACGTTTACTTCTTAAATCTGCTGAGCAGCCTGCATGATAAAAATCCGCCTTAAATCCCATCTTTTGAAGGCTTGCCGCCACCGTCTCCGTTCCTTTTCTGCTTAAGCAATAAATGATTCCGGATTGATTTGGCGACTCCAACAAAAAGTCTTCAATCTGTTTTAATTTTTTACGTCCAGGAGAAACTTTTAAAGAAATATTAGGTCTGTCAAAACTGCTGATAAATTCGTTTTCAAGAGGAATACCTAACTGCTTACATATATCCTTTCGGGTCACCTTATCCGCAGTAGCGGTCAAAGCCACCACTGGCACCTCTGGGAAATCAATTTTCAGCGTATCTAACTTTCTATATTCAGGTCTAAAATCATGACCCCAAGAAGAAATACAGTGTGACTCATCAATAGCAAAAAGACTGATATTCAAACCTTTTAACAAAGTAGAACTTTCAATAGAGAATAGCTTCTCAGGAGCAATGTAAAGGAGTTTCAAAATTCCATCATTCGCCTTTCTGATTATAGCTTCTTGCTCCTCATAAGATAATGTTGAGTTCAAATAGGCGGCCTCCACACCATTTGCCAATAGGGCCTCCACCTGATCTTTCATTAATGCGATTAAAGGTGAAATCACAATGGTAATACCAGCACTAACTATCGCTGGAATTTGAAAACAGACAGATTTACCTCCACCTGTTGGCATTAAAACTAAAGCATCTTTTTTAGCTAAAACGTGTTGAATAATTTCTTCTTGAAGAGGTCTAAAGGTATCATATCCAAAATATTCTTTAAGTGCTTGCTGTGGCTTCATTTAACTTACAAAAAATGTTATTTTTCCTACAAAAGGTAGAAATGAGAGGTAAAATTACCCAGATTTAGTGCGATTGCAATTATTAAATTGTGTTGATAAAATAGAATACTTAACTTTGTAGCTTGTACAAACACTACGGAGCAGCGAAACCTTTCCGAAAAAAAAGAATAACTAACAAAAAATGGATAAAAGCAAACATATAGAAAAGACTATTGCTTGGGCAAAGAAAAACGGATTTGACAAAATAAAAGCTAACATGGATGGCTTTGAAATCCCTTTCTCTTACGAAAGAGCTGCTGACCAACTGAAATTTGTACCTGATGTAACTGGTGTTAGTTATTCAAAGAGATGCTTTTTTGAGGTTACTTTAAAAGTTTTAGATGGCCAAGAGTCTATTTCAAAACTAACTCTTTTTAATGAGCTGGCTAAAATGAAAAATAGTCGTCTTTATTTAATGGCTCCTACGGGAAACCTTAAATATGCCAAAGAATTGGTTGAGTCTGCTCACCTAACACAAGCTGAAGTAGTAAGGATTTGAGTTTCGAATAGATAAACTTACCCTTACCGTAGATATATCATTACATTTTAAAGCATCTTAGAAAAATACAATACCTTAATTTTGTATTTTAATTATCTAAGATGTTTTTTCATGCCTAAATTTCTACTTCTTTTCTTCTTCTTTTTTATATTTTTTCAGCATAATATTTTGGCACAAAAACCTAATGCCAATTTTCAATATGCCATAAAAAGAAGTACCTCCGCTATAAAAGTAGACGGCCTAGCCGATGAACAAGCTTGGAAGGATGCAAAAACTGCAGGCGACTTCTTTCAAGTTTTACCCATGGACACCAGCATGGCAGCTGTTCTGACGGATGTCAAGCTTACATTTGACGATAAAAACTTATACGTTCTCTTTATAAATCATGACACCATACCCGGCTCTTACATGGTGGAGTCTATGCGAAGAGATTTTACTTTTTCAAAAAACGATAACGACCTTCTTTTTATAGATACTTTTAATGATTTAACTACGGGTTATTCATTTGGTTCAAATGCTAAAGGCGGTCAATGGGATGGTTTGATGTCTAACGGAAGTAGTATTGACGTAAGCTGGGATAACAAATGGCAATCAGAAGCTAAATACTATGGCGACTACTGGATTTGGGAAGCCGCCATTCCTTTTAAAACCCTTCGCTATAAAAAAGAGGTAACCTCTTGGGGTATCAATTTCTCAAGAAATGATTTAAAATCAACAGAGAAATCGTCATGGACACCTATCCCTAGACAGTTTCCTACTGCTTCACTCGCTTATACTGGCAATCTAATTTGGGATAAACCACCCCCAGCACCAGGACTTAACATTTCTGTAATTCCTTATGTAAACGTGGGCAGAGTAGTAAACCATGAAACAAATGAATCTCCTGAATTCACTAAAAATGTAGGGCTGGACGCCAAAATAGGCCTAACCTCTTCCATGAACTTAGACCTTACCGTTAACCCAGATTTTTCTCAGGTTGATGTAGATGTACAGGTAACCAATCTTGACAGATTTGAGCTTTTCTTCCCTGAAAGAAGACAGTTCTTCTTAGAAAACGGTGACATCTTTAACAATTTTGGTTTTCAAACCATCCGACCATTCTTTTCTAGAAGAATAGGTATAGAAGCTCCTATATATTATGGAGGAAAGCTAAGTGGTAAAGTCAATGAAAAATGGCGAATAGGAGCCATGGGCATGCAAACGGGAAAAGCTCATGAAGACCAAGGACCAGGTTCTTTTTATAATGTCCTTTCTGTACAGCGACAAGTTTTTAAGCGTTCTTATGTTTCTGGAATATTTGTCAATAGAGACTTAATAGGAGAAAATTTGACAGACGCTTCAGACCCCATTTCTGCTTTTAACCGAACGGCGGGCTTAGAGTTTAATTTGGCTTCGGAAGATAATAAATGGAATGGCAAGGCCTTTTTCATAAAGACATTTTCACCTGACAAACTAAAGGATAACAGCATTCTGGCAGGAAACTTAGTAAGAACCACCAGAAACTGGCAACTTACCATGCAAATGGAAAGTGTAGGTGAGGGTGTAGAGGCCAACGAGGTAGGCTATGTAAAGCGAAGTAATTACATAAGAGCAAAACCCGAAATAGCCTATTTATTTTTTCCTAAAAAAGGACCAATACTTAGTCATGGCCCAAATCTAGTTTTGTCCCAATATTTCACTCGTGAAAACTCCGAAACTTTTGAGTACTTACATATGCTAAATTATGGAGTAACCTTTAAAGACCGTAGTGTTTTACGACTTTGGGGAGCTATTGATTATGTAAAACCACAGCGAGATTTTGACCCAACTAATTTTGCTAATGAAAAAATTGCGGCAGGTACAGAGCATTATTGGCAAGCCACTGGCTTTGAGTACGACTCTAAACCTCAGAGTGTTTTCACATACGCTTTCAGTAGCAGATTTGGAGGCTATTATGCCGACGGAAATAGAATTAGATTAGAAGGAGAACTAGGCTATCGTTTTCAGCCTTATGTGGCTATTCTTATGAAAGCTAATTATAACCAAATAGCTTTTGGCCAAGACAGCAGGTTACCTGAAGGTTTGATAAATTCAAAACACAAGCTCTGGTTATTTGGGCCAAGAATTGACGTAACGCTTTCCAATAAGCTATTCTTCACTAATTTCTTCCAGTATAACCAGCAAAACAATAATGTAAACCTGAATACTAGATTACAGTGGCGTTACAGCCCCGCATCTGATTTATTCATAGTTTATACAGATAATTACTTAGCAGAAAATTTTAACGTAAGAAACCGAGCTATAGTGATGAAGTTCACTTATTGGTGGAATCCTTAATGTGCAAAGGATATTTCAGGAATCACTTCAGCGTCTTCTTCTTTTTTACCCACACCTATTGGTATTTTAGTAGGCTTTTTGTTGAAAAATGAATTGAAGTTTCTAGAGAACAGAATGCTTGCTCCGGAAACAGTGACATTGCCCGTAGTGGCATTAAGAAAGGAATAATTAGAGTTAGGTACACTTCTAGAATGTACTTTAAGTTTCCAAATACCATCTTCAGAAAGCAAATATTCCAACTCCCCACCTACAGAAAGTTGCCCCTGAGTAGCCGCGAAAGTAGCTGCATTTTCTAGTCCGTTAGAATAAGAACTTTTACCACTTAATTTGGCTCTGTTATTAAGAAACTTATAGCTAAAGTTAAGCTGCATGTTATTAAGAAGATTTTGCCTAAAGTCTCCTAAAAGAACACCTACCTGCAAGTTAGGGTCTAATTTATTCGCTAAGTTTCCAATTTGATTAGACAGCATACTGTTGATATTATCAATCAAAAACTGTTGGTCAAAAGCATCTCTTATATTGTTCTCAGGAAAGAGCTTATTAAAAGCAATGACAGAACTTACGTTCCTACTTAATAATTGCTCATTATCACGAAGCCTTTGCTCAAAAGCCAACAAGTCCGACTGATGTCGACTTGGAATTTGATTTTGCTCAAAGTTTATTTCATAATCAATTTTTGGAGCTTGTAGTTCATCGGTAATATTAACCGTTACATTAACCGGATACCTCGTATTATCTACCTCTGAGTCTGATGTCTCACTGCTCCATATTCCGCTCATATCAATATTTGTTTGATACGCCGCTTTAATAGCAATAATTGCGTTATAAGGGTCTCCCGACCATGAAATTCTACTTCCTTCTAGAATTTCAAATTTCCTTAAAGACGCCAAATTCTGAAAACTAAAGTCATATTTCCCCGACACCACTTCGTATGGTCCACTCATGCTGAAATTGTCGTTTCTAGAATCATAATCAAATGAAAGGCGAGCATTTCCAAAGGCATTAATTTTATCATTATTGCTCCTATCCATCAGTATTTCTACCTCGGCTTCTGGCGTTACGGTCAAATTAAAAGAAAGCCTAACGCCACTAATATTTCTATTGATAACCTTCTTCTCTCCTTTCTCCTCTTCCTCACTCGGTTTTGACGCAAAAGGAATGGCTTCCACGTCAGTATCAACACTGGCTGCTCCATCTAACGGAATGGTCACTTTACTTTTTGGCTTGCTCACCAAATTTCCCGCAATAAGTATATCTGAAAAATCTCCTGTCAAATGAATATCACCAGAGGCATAAGCACTTCCGTAAAACGCATCATTATCATTAATTCCTGTGTTTAAAAGTCTAAAGCCATCTGGGTCTTTAATATAGGCATGAAGCCCCATCATAAAGTTTCCATCACCACCATTAAATATACCGCCTTCTAAGTAGGCCTCATTTCCGTTATTTCTGGCGTCATAAACTTTAAAACCACCTTTATCTGCCACAAAACCCTCTTCTGTAAACTTAATTATATCAGAAAAATACAAATAACTGCCTGTGGCATTAATCTTCAGCCTACCGTCATCAATCTTAACATCACCTCTAACTATAGGGTCTCTTGGACCTCCCGTGATAGAAAGCTCACCATTGGCATAGCCGCCTAAATCTGAAAAAATATTGTCAACGAAAGTCCCTAGAATAATTAAATTGGCATTATCTAAATCGGCCGTTAGATTCATTCCATTTGGGGAGGTTGGGTCATAGGTACCTACTACATCCAATATTTTAATGCCTTCTCTCTCAATTTTGGAGTCAATCTTAACCTTCCCTAAAAACCTATCCCAGTCAATAACCGCATTAACATCACCTACCAAAATATCTTTATACACCAATTCTGAAACCACCACATTACTAAGCAAAATAGGATTTCTATAGTAATTGCTGATGGACACATCTCCATCTGCAATTCCTTCAATTCTTAAAGCTGCCAGCGGCTCCAAAGCTCTTAAGTCAAACTCATTTATGGCTGCAAAAAGCTGTTTTGTAGAATCTTCTGACACAAAACCACTTAGAGCCAAACTCTGTTCTTTGTTAGAAACTCTAAAATCTTCAAACTGCACTTCAGAACCAAAAACGGTTACGAGATTCTCTGAATCAAATACCCATTTAAAATCTAGAAGGTCAATAAAACTATTTCTAGGATTGACACTAATGGCAAAGCCATCCTTCAAAAAGCTTAAATCTCCAAAAAGTAATGCTCTATTCGTGCTATTTTTTTGACGAATACCGCCGTCAAAACTTAATTTCTTTGCCCCTCCCCATGAACCATTAAGCTGAAGATTCTCTGTTTCTACCTCACTAGAAAGTTTTTGCTCATCTGACGATAGGACCAATGAAGTAAGCACATCTGCCGAGAAAGCACTTTTTGATGAATAAAAATCAAGCTCATTATTATAAAAGGAGTTCCCTTTATAAATCAAGGTATCTACCGTGGTGTACAGCGAAACCTGAGAGGTAGACTGAATCTTAACATCACCCAAGACTTGCATGCCTTTATTGACAGAAATCTCTGGGTTAAAGAAAGCAAAAAAGTCTTTTGTATCTTTTACATCAAGCGAATAGTGGGCGGCATAATCTAACTTTAAAGAGTCTTTAACTTTGGTCTTATAATACCTTTCTCTTTCATCTTCTGTTCCTGAGAAAAACAAACCATACTCCTTTTTAAGCTCCAGCAAATCTGCTAAAAGAATACTTGGAACAAATTCCCCAGAAATATCGCCATCAAAGTATTCTGTACGAACACCCATAATTCGCTGATTCTTATCTTTTCTGCTCAGAAACGTTAAATCATCAATAACCAAGTTTCGGTCTTCTCTATTAACAAAAGTGTTTTTAAACTCTGCCTGACCTAGCCAATTATCTAACTTATTACCATCAAAGTCGAAATTAAACTCGGTAACTAACTGAATAGGCTCCTCTGTAAAACCCAAAGGCATTAAATTACTTTTCTCTATTTGACCATTAATTCTAAATTGATTTTGCTCTGGATTAAAATCAACACGCCCATTGACTATAGCATTTAGATTTGGGTCGTTTACCACCACATTACCATCAAAAACAGATTGACGAAGTAAACCATCAACTTTAATGTTTCTGAAGTTATAATTATTAAACCAAATTTTATCAATCAGGCCATCCATATCAAAAGAGGCGTCATCAAGACTAGAGCCGGCACCAATAAGTTTTCCTTTAAAAGAAATGTCTTTCAATTTCTGATTATTGGTCAGCTTTCCTAGCTGAATTTTACTTTCTACTATGTCTGTATTGTAAGTGGGCAATTTTGTTATTGGCTCTATTTCAAAAAGAACCTTACCGTTTACCGAGCCAAGATTTGACGAGTTAACTTTAGCGTCAGTAAAGAAATCGACAAATGTTCCTTTAAAAAGGCCTTCAAAATTCACTTTGCCAAACTTCTCTACATACTTGTTGTAATTATCTATGCCCGCATATTGCTTAGCATCTGGAGCATTTATAAAAGAGGGCGAAACCTCCATGTGGTAAAAAGCATTCTGAACATCTGGCAAGCCTTTAAAATGTCCTTTCCCTGCCAAATAACTTTGCTTTCCAAAACCAACCTTCGCATTTTCAAAATATAGGTCAGAAACCAATCCGCTCAAATTAGCATCTACCCTATAATTTTCATTATAGGCATACATGGCAGTAGACATCCTTCCTAAATCTTGAGAATCAAAAACTGAGTTTTTAAGGTTGGCCTTTAAACGCACCTGCGTATTAAACCTATTTAAATCAGAAGGCTTGTCATAATACATGCCTATAAAATCCTTTATGACCGAGTTATTGATTTTAGCCACCAAGTTCTGCAGCAAAATCTGTTTCTTGGAATAAAAGAAATCAGTATCAATTCCTTTTATCACAAGATTACTTCTTGGTTCTAAACCTTTAATGTTGGTTCCGTGAAAAGTGATGGTGTCTCTATGAATAAAGAAATCTTTCACATTTCCTGTGATGTTCTTTATCTTGAAATTGGAGTAGTCAAAAAGTTCTTCTGGGTAACGGTCTTTATAGTCATCCGTGAGTTGGAATGTACCATTCTGAATCACCGCTTCATCTATGGTAAAAGGTTTCGTACTCCGAGGGCTTAACGTATCCCTCTTTGCTCTTAAAGAAGCTGCTTTGCTAATCCAAGCATCAATATTAAGCTTTCCGTTCTCCTCTCTTATAAGTTTTACGTCAGGCTCTTTGAGCATCACAAAATCGAGATTATTATCAAAATTGATAACCTGGTCGCCTTTTAGTGTAAAATTTGTTTTACAATTAACATAAACCTCGCGAACATAAATCATGTCTCGCCCGTCTAAATCTTTTATATTAACATCTTCTAGCCTTATCTCATCTAACCAAGAAATTTGTACATTCCCTACCGTTACCTTTGACCCCAGTTTTTCCGAAAGCCAGTTGGCAGCCTTTTGACTCATGTCCGTCTGAAACTCGGAATATTGCAAGGCATAGAAAAGCATAGCACCCATACCTACAATCAGTAGAATGAGGAGCCAAAATGCCTTAAATCCTATTTTCAGACTTTTTATCAAATCCTTTTGCTTTGTTCTTCTTAATTTTGCTATTCTAAAGTAACACTATGCCCGAAAAAATCGCCTTGCTTGCCATTGAATCTTCCTGTGATGAAACATCAGCATCGGTTATAATTAACGGTGAAGTGAAATCCAACATTGTTTCTACGCAAATTATACATGAAAAATATGGCGGTGTAGTTCCTGAGCTAGCTTCTAGAGCACACCAACAACATATTTTACCTGTGGTAGACGCGGCCTTAAAGGAAGCAAAGGTAACAAAAAATGAACTCAAAGCAGTAGGTTTTACAAGGGGGCCAGGGCTTTTAGGTTCCTTACTGGTAGGTACTTCCTTCGCTAAGGGTTTTGCACTGGCAAACAAGATATCTTTAATTGAGGTCAATCATATGCAAGCCCATATTTTAGCTCACTTTATTGACGAGCCAAAACCTGCGTTTCCATTCATCTGTTTGACTGTTAGCGGTGGTCATACCCAGTTAGTTTTGGTCAAAGACTACTTAGAAATGGAAGTTATAGGCGAAACCCAAGATGATGCCGTTGGCGAAGCCTTTGATAAAGGAGCCAAAATGTTAGGTTTAAATTATCCCGGGGGGCCAATGATTGACAAGCATGCTGCCAAGGGAAATCCACTCGCTTACGAGTTTCCTATCTCAGAAATGAAAGGTCTTAGTTTTTCTTTTTCTGGGGTAAAAACAGCTTTACGTTATTTCTTAGAGAAAAAAGTCAAAGAAAATGCTGAGTTTATTGATGAGAACATGGATGATATATGTGCCTCTTATCAATACACTTTAGTAAAAACATTGCTACAAAAACTAAAAAAGGCAACCAGAAAGCATAAAATAAAGCATGTAGCTATAGCTGGTGGTGTGGCAGCAAACAAAGGTCTAAGAAACGCTTTGCAGGAAACTGGACAAAAAGAAAAGTGGGAGGTTTTTATTCCTCAATTTGAATATTGTACAGACAATGCCGCCATGATTGCGGTAAGTACTTACTATAAGTTTTTGGCAGAAGAATTTACAGAACAATCGGTAAGTCCGCTGCCTCGCTACAAATTATAATTGCTTAAAAGATTAAATCAAATCTGTGTTCATTGAAATTTGGTTTAAAAGAATTCGTTCTTAGCCATAAACCATTAAATTTGAACTTAGAATAAACTCGTTTTCCTATATATTATGAAGATTCCACAGGTCGGTATGCTAGCCGAAGGCAAATTCAAAAAGCTTATTAACTTTTTCTACCTATTCTTCTTTGGAGGAATTGGACTGTTCATAGTTTATTTACTTGCTGTAAATTTTAACCTTTTTTGGCTTTTTGGAAAAATGGCATCGGTAGATGACCTTGACAATCCTAAAAGTGAAATTGCCACAGAAGTTATCTCATCTGATGGAAAAGTCATAGGAAAGTTTTTCTATGAAAACCGAAGCCCAGCCGATTGGGAAGAGCTTTCTCCATATTTGATTGATGCTCTTATAGCTACTGAAGATGTTCGTTTTACAAAACATGGTGGTATAGATGCCAGAGCCATGATTCGTGTATTAACTGGTGTTCTTACCTTAAACCATAAAGGTGGCGGTAGTACCATTACACAGCAGCTCGCCAAAAACCTTTTTAGATTAAGAATGGACGAGTCATATCAGGGTATTCTTTATGAAGTGCCTGTACTAAGAACTTTAATCATCAAAACTAAAGAGTGGATTACCTGTGTGAAGCTTGAAAAAAGATACACAAAAAAGGAAATCATGAAAATGTACCTTGACACCATTGAGTTTAGTAGTGGAGCTCATGGTATTAAATCTGCAGCAAAAACATATTTCCAGAAGTCGCCTTCTGAACTAACAGTAAATGAGTCAGCCCTTTTGATAGGAATGATTCAGAACCCATCAAGGTTTAACCCGAAATTTAGACCACAATACGCTAAACCAAGAAGAAATGTGGTTTTGGCTCAAATGGTAAAATATGGTAAGTTAGCAAAAGATGATTTTGACCAGTTAAAAGAAGAAGACATTGTACTTGACTACTCTCCGGACTCGCACAACAATGGCCCTGCTCCATATTTCAGACAATTTCTAAAAGATTGGGCAAAAAAGGAGATTCAGAAATATGGGTATAAACCAGAAGACCTTTACACCAAAGGCTTTAAGATTTATACTACCATTGATTCTAGAATGCAAGACTATGCTGAAGAGGCCATGGAAGAGCATATGGCGAAACAGCAAAAGTTATTTGACGATCACTGGAAAGGAAAAAATCCATGGGTTCAGCGTAGAAATGCGGAATCATCAAGCGGTTATGTAGAAATTCCTGGTTTTATTGAAAGCGTCGCTAAAAGAACACAGATTTACAGAGATTTAAAGAAAAAATTCGGTAATGACGAGAAGAAGATATTTGCTGAGATGGATAAGCCTATAGATATGACGGTTTTCACTTGGGAAGGTGAAAAAGACACGACCATGTCTCACATGGACTCCATCAGGTATTACAAAAGGTTCTTAAACATGGGTATGATGGCTATGGACCCAAGAAACGGAAACATCAAAGCATGGGTAGGTGGCATTAATTTCAAACACTTTAAATATGACCACGTAGAGCAAAGTAAAAGACAGCCAGGTTCTACTTTCAAACCATTTGTTTACGTCACAGCTATTGATAATGGCTTTTCTACTTGCGAAGAAGTAGTGGATGAACCCATTACATTTGGAGCAGAAGATGGCTTAGTAGGAAAAACTTACACTCCTAAGAACTCTGATGGAAAATACTCTTACCGCTCTCTTACATTAAGAAGAGCTCTAGGAGAGTCTATAAATTCCGTGAGTGCGAGGTTAATTAAACAATTCAAACCGTCTAGTGTTATTCAGATGGCGAAACAATTAGGCATAAAAAGTAAACTAGACAATAGTCCTTCTCTTTGTTTAGGAGTTAGTGAAGTAACTTTATTCGAGATGCTTGGTGGCTACTCTGTATTTGCCAATGGAGGTAAGTACACAGAGCCCCTTTTTGTAACTAGAATAGAAGACAAGCACGGTGAGCTAATAAGAGAGTACCTGCCAGACCAAAAAGAAGTTTTAAGTGCTGAATCTGCTTATAAAATGATTCACCTTATGAAAGGTTCTACAATGCCGGGAGGAACTTCAGCGGGATTAGGAAGATACGGTGTTCTAGGTGGCAACGAAGTAGCTGGTAAGACAGGGACAACCTCTAACTACTCTGACGGCTGGTTTATGGGACTTACTTCTAACTTGGTAGCTGGAGTATGGTCAGGAGCATCAGAAAGAGCCATTCACTTTAGGTCTATCCACTATGGACAAGGAGCCAGAATGGCCTTGCCTGCTTGGGGACTCTTTATGCAAAAAGTATATGCTGACAAAGACTTAGAATTTGGCAAAAGCACTTTCGATATTCCTCCAGGCGTAAGAGTTTCTGGCGACTGTATCTTTAGTCCAGGAGAGACTTTTAGAAGACCTTCTGACTCGACAAACATAGCTACACCAGGTAGAGTAAAAGCAGACGACGACGAAGAAATGCTTTAGTATTCTTTTGTAGACAGCTAATTAAAAAGGAATCTAATCTTTGAAAAAAGAATGGATTCCTTTCTTTTTGCTAGCCAAATAAGTTTCAGAAAATTTTGAAAATTCAATATCCTTAGTTTACTTTGATGTTCAGACTTACGTGCAAACCTAGAAGATTTTTATAAAGCCTATTTATGGAACTACAAGAAGCGAAGGATAAATTTATCCATACGTGGGGTACACTTGCTACTCAATGGGGGATAAACCGAACCATGTCGCAAATTCACGCCCTGCTATTACTGTCGCCCAAATCCCTGAACGCAGACCAAATCATGGAGGATTTAAAAATCTCCAGAGGTAATGTGAACATGAATTTGAGAGACCTTATGAGCTGGGGCTTAATAAATAAGCAATTACTTCCTGGAGAGCGTAAAGAATACTTCTTAGCCGAAAAGGATATATGGAAAGTAGCCCGTCAAATAGCCAAAGAAAGAAAAAGGAGAGAGATAGAGCCCATAATAGAAACAATGGACGAAATCAAATCTCAACTTAAACCAGACACCGATGAGAAGAAAGAGGTGTTAAAGATAATTGACGACATAAACAAGGTTACCAACTTCACTAATAACACGGTACAGTCTGTACTCAAAGCAGAAGAGTCTTGGTTGATAAATAATTTTCTAAAATTATTTAATCAATAGTTTCAAAGCCTTTTGGGTTAATGTAAATTCGAACACAATTTCAACCCAATTATGCTATTAAGAATTCTTCTTTTCCTTCTTCCTATTTCTTGCTTGGCTCAGTCCTCGCTAAACGTGATGTCTTTTAACATTAGATATGCCACCCCAAATGATGGTATAAATCAATGGGAAAACAGAAAAGAACACGTAGCCGAAACCATCTCTTATTTTGAAACAGATATATGTGGCTTACAAGAGGCTACAGAACCACAAGTACTTTTTCTTGAAGAAGCCCTTTCTAATTATAAATGGGTAGGTGTAGGCAGAGATGATGGAAAAGCTAGCGGAGAGTTCTCCCCTATCTTCTATAACTCAGATAAACTAGTATTGACTAGCTGGAATACTGTTTGGCTCTCTAAGACCCCAGAAAAGCCTTCTAAGGATTGGGATGCGGCCTTGCCACGAATTGCTACCGTAGCACACTTAAAAAGAAAGTCTGATGGTAAAACTTTTGTAGCCATTAACACGCACTATGACCACCGCGGAGAGGTAGCACGTGTAGAGAGCTCTAAATTACTCCTAGCTATCATTGCGAAGCTGAAAGACCCTGTAATACTTATGGGAGACTTTAATAGTACACCTGCAGATGCCCCTATTTTAACTTATACCAATGGTGGTCTTAAAAACACCCAAGATATATCAAAGACAGGACATTATGGCCCTGTTGACAGTTTCACCGGTTTTAATGCAAGTGAAAGAGAAAACAGCCAAATAGACCATATTTTTATAAATAGCGGTATCGAAGTACTGAAACACGCTGCAATTTCTCAAACTTGGGGAGGCCTATTTGCGTCAGACCATCATCCTATTTTAACGACCCTTAAATTCTAAGTTTAAGGGTTAACAGCTCTTTCTATTTGCTTGTCTTTATTCCATGGTGCTGTGGTATGTCTTGCCATATCTAACAACAACAGGATAACTATACCCACAAACACCACAAAGGCTATTCTGAAAATGTTTTTCTTTTTCATTCTTTAAATATCAATACTCTTTACATCGACTCTTCTTATCAAATCTCCCGTATTACCAGAAATTTCGGCCCATCGCTGATTTTCAAATTCTAACTCAATAATGGTGGCTTTTTTCATATTTCCGCCCACATCATCACGAGTTAAATATTCTGCAAAAAAAGTAATATCTGGATTATGGCCAAAGATAGCGACTGAACTTAATTTCTCTGAGATCCGATTTAAGCATGAAAGATAAGCTCTTGGCCCACCGCCATAAAGAGACTCCTCTAAAGTAATTTGCTCTTCGTCTAATTTATATTGTTCCAATAGAACCTTTGCCGTTTGAAATGCACGGTTTGCCGGACTAGAAATAAAGCCATCGATTTTAACTGCGTCTTTAACCAAAAAACTTCCCAATCTAGCCGATTGGGAAATTCCTTTACCTGTAAGGTTTCTATTAAAGTCTTTCAACATGGCAGAATTTCCAAAATCTTCTGCCTCAGCATGTCGAATAATGTAAAGCGTTTTCTTATTCATTTATCAGCCAGCTATAGAGCCTGATATATAGTTTTCCAAAAAGTTTATATGTGTTCTTTGTTCTTTTATCAAGCCATTCACAATATCACCTACACTCAGCACACCAACAACCTTATCATCTTCATTTACTACCGGAAGGTGCCTAAAATGCCCATTGCTCATCAGTTCCATACAATCTCTAATACCTGCAGTCACTTTGGCTGTAATAACGTTAGAAGTCATTACCTCGTTCATAGAAGTACTTTTTGCTTTCCTTCCTTTGATGATTCCCTTTCTAGCATAATCTCTTTCTGAAAAAATACCTTTAAGCTCACCATTTTCCATTACCAAAACCGCTCCTATTTTATATTTTTCTAATACTGCCAATGCTTCTATTACCGTTGTAGTAGGTGCAACAGTCACTATTTCTTGCAATTCTTTTCCTTCTAATAGGGTTTTTACTTTAGTTATCATTTATTACAGCTTTAATAAGGTTAAAATAAGAATACCTAAAGTAAAGAAATCCCTCAATATGAACAAGCATAATAACGTTCTTAATAGAAATAGTTAACTTTACAATATGAAATTATTACTAGTTACACTTGCGGCAGTTCTCTTTGCTTTTTTCCTATTTAGCGTGAGAATACTATTTGTAAAAAACGGAAGATTTAAAGGCACATGTGCTAATAACAACCCAATGCTTCAAAAAGAAGGTGCTGTATGTGGAGTATGCGGAAAGCTACCTGACGAGGAGTGCCAAAACGACTAATTCTCTAGCACTATAAGTTCTTTAAAAGCATCTGAATAGGCTATACCTAAAGTTCCCTCATCATCAAAGATGCACTGAACGGCCAAGCCATGCTCATTTGCATAAGTTATAGCAGCATCTTTTCCCATCACCATAAACATGGTGGCATAGGCATCGGCATCCATTGCCTCAGGAACCACCACCGCAGCACTTAATAAATTATGTGTTACCGGCCTTCCTGTAATAGCATTTAATGTATGACTGTATTTTTTGCCATCTTTCTCTATATACTTCCTATAGCTGCCCGAGGTCACTAAAGACCCATTCGTTAAACCAACTACCGTTTTAATGGCATTGGTAGCACTGGTCTGGTTAAAGTCTGGCTTCTCAATTCCCACTTTCCATTTTTCTCCAGATTGATTCAAACCCTTAGCTTTGGTTTCTCCTCCTATTTCTACTAAGTAGTTCTTCACGCCTTGCGTTTCAAGATAGTCTCCTAAAACATCTGCTGTATAACCCTGAGCTATAGCGTTAAAATTCAGTTGAGCTCCCGCAAAATCTTTATAAAGCGTATTACCCTCTAAACGAAACTTTTTAAGTCCTACATAGCTTTTAAGGCTGTCAATAGCCTTATCGGTAGGTAAGCCAGTACCATGTTTTCTGGCAAAGCCCCAAGCGTCAATTAATGGCCCTAAAGTTGGGTCAAATGCACCTTCACTGATTTCGTAAAAATATTGCGAACGCTTAAAAACATTAGCGAAGTGATTATCTACTAATACCGCTTCATCTGTTTCATTAACCTTTCGAATGATAGAAGTACTATCCCAAAGCGACATACTTTTATCTATCACCACCAAAATGCTATCTACATCTGAAGTATAGTCCTCTTCCGATATAGACTCATACACTATTCTAAAAGTACTTCCCTGAGCATAGCCCTGAAAAACAGAATAGGGTTTATTGCCTTGTTTACAAGACAACAACCCTATTGTGATAAATACTATGAAGAGAAAATTCTTCTTAACCTCCAAAGTCATCAAATGCTACATTTTCATCTGGAATACCCCAATCGTCTGCCATTTTAATAACCGACTGATTCATCATTGGTGGTCCACAGAAATAAAGTTCCAAATCTTCAGGAGCTTCGTGTTTACTTAAAAACTCGTCAATAACTACATTGTGAACAAAGCCTTTGAAGCCATCTCCTTCTGGGTCGTTAATATCTTTCTTAAGTACCCAATTATCTTCTGGCTGAGGATTATCAAGAGCTATACAAAATTTGAAATTAGGAAACTCTTTTTCAATCTCTCTAAACTCCTCAATATAGAACAACTCCCTTTTGGTACGTCCACCATAAAAGAAAGTTACCTTACGTTTAGTTTTTAAAGTATGGAATAAGTGGTACAAGTGAGAACGCATTGGAGCCATTCCGGCACCACCACCTATATAAAGCATTTCTGCTTCTGTATCTTTTATAAAGAACTCACCATAAGGGCCAGAAATAGTCACTTTATCACCTGGCTTTCTTCCAAAAATATAAGAAGAACACAATCCCGGATTTACATCCATCCATGTGTTTTTAACTCTATCCCAAGGTGGTGTAGCAATTCTAATTGTCAAACTAACCATGTTTCCTTCTGCAGGATGATTAGCCATAGAGTATGCACGAAAAACCTCTTCATCATTAACCATTTTTAATGGCCAAAGATTGAATTTATCCCACTCCTCTTTAAACTTATCTGGCGTCTCATGATATTTTGGATGTGCAGTAATATCAATATCCTTAAACTCTACTATGGTTTTAGGGACATCAATTTGAATGTATCCGCCTGCTTCAAAATCCAAGTTTTCACCTTCTGGTAATTTCACTTGGAACTCCTTAATGAAAGACGCTACGTTATAGTTTGAAGTAACTTCACACTCCCATTTTTTCACACCAAAAACCTCATCAGGAATCTTTATTTCCATATCCTCCTTCACTTTCACTTGGCAAGCCAAACGAAGTTTTTCACCTACTTGACGGCGATTAAGGTGGTTAGTTTCTGTAGGAAGAACTTCTCCTCCTCCACTGTAAACATTACAGGTACACATGGCACAAGTTCCCCCTCCACCACAGGCAGAAGCAAGAAACAGGTCATTAGCACCCAAAACATTCAATAATGAATCTCCAGATTTGGTAATAATTGGGTTATCCTTATCGCCGTTTACGATAATTTTCACATCGTTTTGCGGCAAGAGTTTAGCCTTCGCTGTAAGTATTAAGAATACGAACAACAGAACCACTAAAACAAAAACAACAATACTACTAAGAAGTATAGGTAGCATAAAAAATAGGTTTACAATTTAATACCTGAAAAACTTAAAAAAGCAAGAGCCATTAGCCCTGTTACCATCATGGCTATTCCTAGACCTTGGAGTGCTGGAGGCACTTTAGAATATTGAAGTCTCTCTCTAATAGCAGCCAATAAAACTATGGCTAGAAAGAACCCAATACCTGTACCTAAAGAGAACACAAAGGTTTCTGAGAAGTTATACTCTCTCTCTTGCATGAAAAGAGACGCACCAAGAATGGAACAGTTTACCGTAATCAGCGGCAAAAAGATACCCAAAGCACTGTAAAGTGCTGGAGCAAATTTTTCAATAGCCATCTCTACCAACTGTACCGCACCGGCAATGGTAGAAATAAACAAGATAAACGATAAGAAAGTAAGGTCTACATCAGCCAATGATGGGTGAATCCATGCTAAGGCTCCCTCTCCTAACATGTAATTAAGAATTACATAATTTAAAGGAGTGGTTAGCAGCATTACAAAGATTACAGCCAAACCAAGACCAAACGCAGTTTTTATTTTCTTAGAAACCGCCAGAAATGAACACATTCCTAAGAAGAAAGCGAAAACAGCATTCTCAACAAAAATTGCTTTTACAAAAAGACTTAAAAGATTTTCCATATAGATATTCTTAAACTAATTAAGAAACGTTAATTAATTTCTGATTACGGCTACGTTGTATCCAAATATAAACTCCAATTAAGAAAAGGGCTGCTGGTGGAAGCACCATCAAACCATTATTCACATAACCGTGCTCGTAAGCCCAGTCAGGAATAACTTGGAAACCAAGAACAGACCCCGCTCCAAATAATTCTCTAAAGAAAGCTACCGCTATTAATATAAGACCATAACCTAAACCATTACCAATACCATCTAAGAAAGCTGGCCATGGTTTTTGACCTAGGGCAAAAGCCTCCAGACGACCCATGATAATACAGTTGGTAATAATTAGCCCAACAAAAACGGCAAGCTGCTTACTTACGTCAAACATAAAGGCTTTAAGCACTTGGTCAACAATCGTTACCAAGGTAGCCACAACAATAAGCTGAACAATAATACGAACCCTTCCAGGAATCCCATTACGTAACAAACTTATGATAAGGTTAGAAAATGCACTTACAAAAAGTACACCTAATGTCATAATAATGGCAGGCTTCACCTGTACGGTTACTGCCAAAGCCGAGCAAATTCCAAGAACCTGAACGGAAACCGGATTGGTGTCGTCAAGCGGGTCTTTTAAAACCTGTAAATTCTTCTTAGAAAATAATGGCTCTTTCTTTTCTTTTATTTCTGCTACTTCTTCTGCCATATTAATTTGATTTAAGCTTGTTAAAATAGGTCAAATAAGGAGCGACACAGTTCTTAATCATATCATCCACTCCGTTAGAAGTAATGGTACCACCCGAAATTGCGTCTACCCTATTCTCTGAATCTAATGAAGATTTCATTGTGCTTTTCAGTACGTTGACTGAAGCAAAATCTCCGTTGCTGTCTAAAATCTTTTTCCCTTGAAACTGCTCTTGGAAAATTAACTCTGTGATTTCTGCACCAAGACCCGGAGTTTCCCCTTTATGGTCAAAAAATGCTCCTTTGATAGTATTGAAATCATCACTCAAAGCTAAATATCCCCAAACAGGGCCCCAAAGTCCTACACCTCTCATAGGAACTATATAAGCTTTACTGCCATCTTCCTCTGTGTAAACATATAAAGGAAGTTGTCTTTCTGCAGGCTCTTTAGCAATTTCTCTTTTAAGGTCTACATCTGCTACATCAACACCCTCTACTACATTTCCTTCACTGTCCACTACCATTTCTTCTACAGAACCATCGTAGGCAGTTTCAATAACCTTATCTTCTTCAGAAGTCACTAAAACGGACTTCAAAACACTTCGTTTGCTATCCAACGCTAAGTTTGCTTCCTGCAAAGGTTTTAGCTGCTGTGAAGTTAACACCAACACAACGGCTGTCAGCATTGACAAGCCTATGGCGTATATAAATGTATATTTATTACTATGCATGTTTCAATCTTTTTTTGATGTGAGATTCTACCACCATATGGTCAATTAATGGGGCAAAAACATTGAACAATAAAATACTCAGCATCATCCCCTCTGGGTAAGCCGGATTAAATACTCTTAAAATAACCGTGAATGCACCAATCAGTAAACCATAAATGATTTTCCCTTTACTTGTATGCGAGGCCGTAACTGGGTCAGTTGCCATAAACACTGCACCAAAGGCAAAACCACCAACTAAAAGATGATTAAGAGCTGGCATATGCATGGCGTGATTAGCAGCTTCAGGAGCTAACACATTCATAAGTAAACCCATTAAGAAACCTCCACCAAAAACAGATAGAATAATACGTAAACTACCTACTCCTGTAATTACTAATATGGCTGCACCAATAAGGCAGGCAATCACCGAAGTTTCTCCAATGGAACCTTGTTCAAAACCTATAAACATATCTGATGCCGACTGCATAGCAGATATATCCGTATCAAAAGGCACTAGGTTAGTAGCACCTGAATATGCGTCTAAAACAGTGTGACCTTCTTCAGCAGAAAGGTCTGTCCAAACCTCTCCAGACATAAATGCTGGGAAGGCGAAAAACATAAATGCTCTTGCCAAAAGGGCTGGATTCATAAAGTTGAAACCAGTTCCTCCAAAAATCTCTTTACCTAGAAGTGTACAGAAAACAGCTCCAAGAGCCACCATCCATAACGGAACAGTAACAGGAAGTGTTAAAGGAATTAATAAACCTGTAACCAAATAACCCTCACTTACTGGGTGACCCGCTACTACAGAGAATATAAACTCAACACCTAAACCTACGGCATAAGAAACTGCCACAATTGGCAAAACCTTCCAAAGGCCGAACATAAACTTCTCTAACAAGTCAGCCTCCATACCAAATGCTAAGTAATGCTGATGACCAACATTCCACATACCAAAAAGCAAACAAGGAACCAAAGCCAATACCACAGTAATCATGGTACGCTTCATATCCATTGCATCTTTAATATGCACTCCGTTTTTAGTGGTAATAGCTGGAACAAACGCTAAGGTTTCAAAGGCCTCAAAAGCTGGATGCCACTTTTCTAACTTGCCCCCTTTCTCAAAATTGGGCTTAACAGATTCTAAAAAATCGTGTAATATCTTCACTAAATATGCTTTTTTATTTATTAACCTTCTGTACGTATCAGGTCAAGACCTTCACGAACAATTTTCTGAACTTCAATTTTTGAGGTACACACAAATTCACAAAGAGCTAAATCTTCTTCAGCCACTTCATAAATACCTAAAGCTTCCATTCTTTCAATATCTCCAGCCATGATTGCTTTTAAAAGCTGAACTGGCATAATGTTCATTGGTAATACTTTCTCGTATTGACCACTCATTACAAAAGCACGCTCTTCTCCATGTGTATTGGTATCTATATCATACTTCTTGTTTGGCGTTAGCCATGAAAAGTATGTTCTAGATAAGCTTAGTTTTTTAGTAGAAGGCAATAACCAACCTAAAAACTCTGCTTTATTACCTTCTGGAATTACAGTTAATTGCGAAGTATAGAAAGACAAGAAGTCTTCACTATGTGATGTGGCACCTGAAAGAACATTTCCCTGAATGAATCTCACGTTACTTTCACTTACTTGCTCAGCGAATAATTTAGCAAGTGACTGTCCTATCTTTAATTTAACATAAGATGGATTGCTTACTTCTGAACCTGTTACAGCTATTAATCTGTCAGCATGATATTCGCCAGAGTTAAAGAACTCTCCTAATATAATAACGTCCTGTGCATCCAAGTACCAAACGCTTTCTCCAGGTTTTATTGGTGAAACATGATGAACTTGAATACCAACATTCCCTGCAGGATGAGGGCCACTAAATTCATTTTGATTTCCCGAACTTACACTTAATGAAGCACCAGCCTCCATTCCAACTTCTAAATTGCCAGAAGCTAAAATCTCTAAAACTTCTAAGCCCTTGTCAAAACCAGCCTTATTTTGCTCAATCACAAAAGATAAGTCTGGAGCAAGCGGTGCCGAATCGAAAGTAGATACGAAAATGGCTTTAGGCTGCTCTTCTGTAGAAGGGATAATTGAAAAAGGACGCTGTTTTAATAGTGACCACAAGTTTCCTTTAATTAAGGTATCCTTGATACTTTGAGCTTCTAATTTAGAAGGAATTGCAGTTTTGACAAATTTGGTAGTTTTATCTGCCAATATTCTTATCTCCAAAACTTTTCTTTTGGCTCCCCTTACTATTTCCACCACCTCTCCACTTACAGGAGATGGGAAATTTATATCGGGTCTTTTTTTGTCAAAAAACAAAGAAGAACCTGCCAAAACCTCATCACCAACTTTAACCACCAGCTTAGGTGTTATTGAAAGGTAATCTGTTGGTTTCACCGCAAAAATATCGGCGGCAGGAATTTCTGCAATTTCTTTGGAAGCTTCCCCTAATAATTTAATGTCGTAGCCTTTTTTTAGGCGTATAGATTTACCCATGAAATCCTGATATTGTCTTACAGTTTAGAATCGAAATTGTCAATTTTGTGTAAAGATAATTTTTTTAGTCAATTAGCAAAAGCCTGAATCAATTGTTTGGACGAGTCTAAGATAAAACATTTGAAAATGAAGATTTCCAAGCCAAGAACAATACGAAACTCATTATTTTCCGTAATTCTACCTAAAAGTCCACGTCCATCCTTTTCCTTATGATTTTACGTATTAAATTACGAGACTTTTCGTTTTAAATACCATATGAATAAAAAGCTATATATACTCCCGATAATTTGCTTATTGCTGAATACAGCATGTGAAGAAAAAAATCCCGAGCCCATTGATGAGACAGACCCAATAGAGGAGCCAAAAGAGGAAAATCCAATCCTGGCTAACTCGCCAGTCAACAATTGGATCTACAATAGTATGAAGAGCTATTACTATTGGGAAAAAGAGATGGTGGACCAAAGCGAAACCGACCTTGCTATTGAGCCTGATGAGTATTTTAAATCTCTACTGTTTGAACAAGGGGAGACTGACCGATTCTCTGTTATGTACGCTAGTGCAGATGCTCTCACTAATTCATTGAACGGATTGAATAGCATTTTTGGCTTTAGCTATAAACCATTTTACGCCGACGTTGCTAGAACTAGAATTACCTTTGCCATAACCAACTCCTTAAAAAACAGTGCGGCAGAGAGATTAGAAATTAAAAGAGGAGACTTCATAACCAAAGTAAATGGTGAAACTCTTACGGTAGATAATTACGGCACTATCCTGAAAGATTTAGAAACCGCTACACTAACCATGGGTGTTTATGTTGGTCAAGAGGTGGTTGATTCTAAAAAAACAGTAGAAATAACAAAGGAACTTACACAAACTAAGGCTGTACAACATTATGAAGTCATAAACCTTAGTGGAAAGAAAATAGGATACTTTGCCTACAATCAATTCTTAACATCAAGCGATAAAGATGTCAACCAAGCTTTTGGGGAGTTTAAAAGCCAAGGCATAGATGAACTAGTCGTAGACTTTAGGTATAACCCTGGAGGATATATTTCTTCTGGCGAGATTATAAGCTCATTAATAGTGAAAGATGTAAACACCTCAAACTTAATGACACGCCAAGTTTGGAATGATGAACAAATGGCCAGTAAACCAGCGAGCTCTTTTGAAACCTATTTTTCAACTTCAAATAGCAGTGCTGGCGGCACTCTAAATACCCTAGAAACATTGGACCGGGTATACTTTTTGGTTTCAAACGGTACGGCCTCCGCCAGTGAAATGGTTATCAATAACCTGAAACCTTACATGGAGGTTATTCTTGTAGGTGAGCACACTTACGGAAAGAACGTAGGCTCCATAACTATAAGAGATACGCAAGAGCCCAAAAGATGGGAATGGGGAATGCAGCCAATAGTTTTAAAAACATTTAATGCTGCTGGAGAATCTGATTATGGAACTAAAGAAGGTTTCCCTGTTGATATCGAAGTGCAGGATGCCGTACTCCCATATAAAGCCTTCGGAGACCCTGATGAAACACTTTTATACGCAGCATTATCTGATATCTTAGGCAGCGACACTATGGCTAGAATTAGAAGCAAAGCAAAAAAGACACCTACCGGAACTTTCCATGCAGTAAGCCCAGAGGCAACTTATGGTAATGAAGTTTTGGATAGAAAGGAAATGTGGCTAACCGAATTCCCTTGGAAAATTAAGTAAGCTGTTTTTAACATTTTTTTATCGTACTGACACCGTAAAAAAAGATTTTAGTTGTCAAGACAAGTATTTTTCTAGAAAAGGTTTGATACTCTAATTATTATTGTCAATAATTGTATCACCAAACCGAATCAAACAAATGGTTCGATGTTTGAATATTCATTTTTATAACATTTTTCAATTATGGTAGAAGAAGCCACGGCGTTTAAAATAACGCAAGTAAAAGAAAGTCGTATTAATCAGTTAGACCCAGAAAACATTGTTTTTGGTTCACTCTTTACTGACCACATGCTGGTCGCAGACTGTATTGATGGCGTCTGGCAAACACCAGAAATTTTACCATATGGCGACATTGCATATAATCCTGCTTTAGCTTCTCTTCATTACGGACAATCTATTTTTGAAGGTATGAAAGCTTTTAAAAATGTAGATGGTGATGTAGTCATGTTTAGACCAGAAGAAAACTTCAAAAGGTTCAACATATCTGCCGAAAGAATGTGCATGGCACAGGTGCCAGAAGGAATTTTCATGGAGGGCTTAAAAGAAATTTTAAAATTAGATGCTGCATGGGTTCCAGAAGGAGAGGATAACTCCTTATACCTTCGTCCTTTTATGTTTGCATCTGATGTATACTTAGGTGTTAGACCTTCATTTAATTACAGGTTTATGATTATCATGAGCCCTGCAGGAAAATATTACAGCACGCCACCTAAAGTAAAAATAGAAACAGAATACATTAGAGCTGCTACTGGTGGTGTGGGTTACGCAAAATGTGCAGGTAACTATGCCGCTTCTCTTTACCCAGCAAAATTAGCTCAAGAACAAGGATATACTCAACTATTATGGACTGACGCTCAAACACATACGAAGTTTGAGGAATCAGGAACCATGAACGTTTTCTTTGTAAAGGACGGTAAACTTTTAACGCCAAAAACAAGTACCACCATCCTAAAAGGTATTACGCGTGATTCCTTAATAAACATTGCCAGAGACTCAGGTTATGAAGTTTCAGAACAAGATGTTTACGTGAAAGATATAGTAGAAGGTATTAAAGATGGTTCTGTAACAGAAGTATTTGGAGCAGGTACTGCGGTGGTAGTTTCACCATTCTCTGGCGTAGGTTATGAAGGTGAGGATATCCCTCTACCAGCAATCACCGAAAAATCTATTTCTAGCATTTTAAAAGAAAAACTAGATGGTATTAGAAAAGGAAAACTAGAAGATACTCACGGATGGGTATATAAGGTTTAAGCTTTTATAAATATTTCAAAGAGCCTTCAAACTAAGTTTGAGGGCTCTTTTTGTTTTAAGGCTATCACCAAAACATTCTCAATCTGCTGATTTTAAAGCTAAATCCAAAAAAGCACTTCATCAAGACGCTAAACAGAAAACACCAATATTTAATAATTCCAAGTTGGAATATCCGTTTATCAAGGTTTTTCTAAACATTAACATTTAGGATTTAAATAATTCATTACCAGTACTTAAATTCAGAATATTAAAACAAAGCCTTATGGAAAAACAGAACGACTACCTTCCATGTGAAGGATACTTACAAAACCTTGAAGAAGTTGACAATAATGGAATCATCAGGTTTACCGACAAAAAATCATCGCTTCATTTCTTCGCTATTATTGAAAACCCGAATACTGTACTTTTTAGAAGCGAAGGCTACAAAGAAGTCAAGTCTAGGGATAACGGAATCAAATCAGTTTTAAAGAATATTAAAATTGAAAAAAGGTTTAAGGTAATTAAGGAAGACAAATACTACTTCTTAATTATTAAAGCAGGAAATCATCAGGAAGTAGCTCGCTCTTGCCCATTTAATAAAGCTTTAGAAGCGGAAGCCTTAAAAGCTAAAGTTTTATCATCAGGTACTACATCCACAGAAGTAAAAACGAAGGCTCCAAAGAAAGTAAAACCTCAAAGTTTTTTAGACGACAAAGAATACTTAGGTAGAATAAGAATCAAAGACGAAAACGGAGATAATACAGGCTATGTCAAGTTCAATCCGCCAAACGGACTTTACTACTATGCCGTTTATAATGATGACGATAGTCTTTATCTAAAATCACTGTCTTTTGAGAGCGAGGAAGCTAGAGACGCAAGCTTCAATGAAATGCTTAATGAGATTGCCGATGCAAATGCCTTTGAGGTAAAAAAAGAAGGTCAGGCCTATTTCACTATCTTAAAAGGAAAAGATGAAGCCGTTCTGGGTAAAAGTGCTCCATTCCACTCTTTTATTGACGCCTTTAAAACAACGCCGCAAGGATATCCAATTGCCATTACAGATGGTATTTTCTAAGAATTCATTTCTTAAAATGCTTCGCCAATGGTAGCGTAAAAATTGCCGTCTCCATAAGGAGATAGGCCGTAATCTAATCTTAAGTTCAGGTGTTTCTTTGTAGAGATTCTTAAACCTGCTCCGTACGTGTATTTGGGTAAATTAAGACGCAAAACAGTATCGCTATCTCCCAAAAAGCCCATGGAGCCAAATCCAGCTAGACCTATAAACTTCCAAACCTCCCAGCGAAGTTCTGCTTGAAGTAAAGCGGTATTCTTATCTCTGAAAAATCCTTGATAAATACCTCTCATTTTCTTTGGACCCCCTAACTGAGCCAGCTGGCTAAAAGGAACATTATCGCCAAATGTGAAAACAGTATAATAATTAGAAGCCAGTACCAGCTTTTTTGAAAGCGACTTATATAATGATAAGTCAAGCGTAGCTTGGGTAAACTCTTGGTCTGCCCCAAAAAATTTGGTAGACGGCAATATGCTAAATTCACCGAACATCCCTTTTCTTGGGTAAAAAACTGCATCTCTAGTATCTCGCATCACTGCAGGGCCTATGGCAGAAGTTCTGCTATAATCGCTTCCACTAATCTGACCCAAGCTTAATTCACCATTTTCTTGCGTTCCCGTAACCTTATATTCTTCATAATTAATTCTAGCCCCTACATAAAGATTGGGCTTTAACTCTTTACCAAGTAAAAGTTTGACTCGTGGAAACTTGACATCATATTTTTCTTGAGGTACGGCATTTTCACCAATACCGTAATAGAAGAAATTATACTTAAACCAACCTATGTCAGCATTGGCATAGTACTTATTATTATCAAAGAAAACTTGAAAAGGCAGAAAGGCTAAAACTTGCTTATTTTGAGTGTACGTCAAACCCACAGAAGCCTGAGAGGGTTTTGCCCATGTACTGTCTTTAGCCCATGACCAACTAGCTGTTCCGGCTACTCCCCCACCCCATCCAGTTTCTGGAAATCGGAATACCACGGGAAGTGCCAAAATTGATTTATCTCTAAGAATAGGAGTTTTTTCTTGGGCAAAAAGCGATGTACCCAGCATCATAAAGAAGAAAGTGATCAAGTATTTCATTGTACCAACTACGTAATTAAAAGAAAAGTAGATGCACAAAAAAATGGACGTCTTTAAGACGCCCACCTCATTGTTTTGACAAACTTAACCAATTACCTTCCGCTTCATGACTTAAAAGCAATTCGTTAGATACCTAGTCCTCAGAGACTAGATACTTTCCATTTTCTATCTAAATTCAATTCAAATTCTATGCCATACTTTTTCTAATTTTGTGCCATGACCGAAAAAAGATGGCAGCCCCTGCCTGACCCACAATCTCCCGAAGAAAACAGTATTATTTCTTCATTAGAAGCCGCATTAGGTATCGATAAAGAATTATCTACGCTTCTCTGGCAAAGGGGAGTAAACAACTTTGACGAAGCTAAGTTTTTCTTTAGACCAAGCCTTGACAATTTACATGACCCTTTCTTAATGAAAGACATGGATATAGCCGTCAATCGGCTTATAAAGGCTATTGATGATAAAGAGAAAATTGTCATTTATGGTGATTATGATGTGGACGGAACCACGGCCGTGGCTTTAGTTTATGGTTTTCTGAGCGAATTTTATGACAATATAGAATACTATAACCCCGACCGATATAAAGAAGGTTATGGTATTTCAGACGCAGGAATAGAATGGGCGGAATCTATCAATGCTACACTTATTATAGCTTTAGATTGCGGTATAAAATCAATTGACAAAGTAGACTACGCCGCCGAAAAAGGCATTGACTTTATAATTTGCGATCACCATGAGCCTGGCGAAGAGCTTCCTAAGGCCGTAGCAGTACTTGACCCAAAAAGGAAAGACTGCCCATACCCTTTCAAAGAGCTCACAGGAAATGGCGTAGGCTTTAAATTATTGACGGCATACTGCCTCAAAAAAGACATTGACCTAGACAGGTTATACGCATACCTAGACTTTGCAATGGTAAGTATAGCTTCCGACATAGTGCCTATAATTGGGGAAAACAGAATCTTGGCTTATTATGGCCTAAAAAAGATTAACGACAATCCAAGGATAGGCCTAAAAGCCCTTAAAGAAGTAGCTGCGTCAAAAGGTGAAATGAACATTGAAAATGTGGTTTTCACTATTGGGCCTAGAATAAATGCCGCAGGTAGAATAAAACACGCCAAAGCTGCCGTTCAACTTTTATTAGCTTCTGATTATGGCGAAGCACTGGAGTTTGCATACGCTATTCAAGAGCATAACGTAGAACGAAGAACACATGACTCTAGAATTACCGAAGAGGCATTAAGTATTATCAAAGATGATGATTGGTTACTGAATGAAGCCAAAAGTACCGTTCTCTTTAGGCCAGATTGGCATAAAGGGGTGATTGGCATAGTAGCATCTAGGTGCATAGAACATTTCTATAGACCTACGGTTATTTTCACAAAAACCAAAGACGGCATGGCCGCGGGTTCTGCTCGCTCAGTTTCAGGCTTTAACCTGTACAATGCTATTGAAAGTTGCTCACCGCTTTTAGAACAATTTGGTGGGCACATGCACGCCGCAGGAATGACCATACCCATTAATAATATTCCTGCTTTTAGAGAAAAATTTAATGAGGTAGTTTCTGAACACATTACTGAAGAACAGCTCGTAGCTCAAATAAATATTGACCTCAAAATAAAACTTGAAAACCTGAGTCGTAAATTTTATAGAGTCATGAAACAGATGGGACCTTTTGGACCCAAAAACATGCACCCTATTTTTCAAACCGATAATTTAAAACTAGCTGCTGAGCCAAGAATTTTAAAAGAGAAACACCTAAAACTAGAGCTAGTAGAACCCGAAACCGGAACTACCATGACAGCTCTGGGTTTTGGTATGAGAGAAGCTTTTTATGACAAACTAAAAAAGTGCGATAGTTTCAAAATTGTATATACTTTAGAAGAAAACACCTTCCGAGACCAAAGCACGCTACAATTGTTTTTGAAAGACATAAAATTTTGACGACCTGTATTGATTAAATAAATAGGGTTTATCTTTGAACAAATAGCGTAAGCAATTGTTCTTCTGTTTACAGAACAATAAACAGAGCTTTTTGCCATTCTATTTGAAATATAAAGTCCTTTAGAGCTCATAAGAATAAATGATACTTAGAACAGAAAATCTTATTAAAAAATATGGCCAGCGAATGGTCAATAACGAGGTTAGCTATCAGGTGGAGCAAGGCGAGATAGTTGGTTTACTAGGACCAAATGGTGCCGGAAAAACAACATCGTTTTACATGGCGGTAGGTTTAGTTAAGCCCAACTCTGGGAAAATTTGGCTAGGCGAACAAGACATCACGCATTTACCGATGTATAAAAGAGCCAAACTTGGCTTGGGGTATTTGGCACAAGAGCCGTCGGTCTTTAGAGATTTGACAGTTTATGAAAACATATATGGCGTATTAGAATTGGCCGTACCAGGCCTAAGCAAGGCGGAAAAGAAAGAGAAAACGGAAGAATTGCTAGAAGAGTTCTCTTTAGAGCATGTTAGAAAAAGCAAAGGAATCGTACTCTCTGGTGGAGAACGAAGAAGATGTGAAATAGCTCGTGCTTTAGCTGTAGACCCTAAATTCATATTATTAGATGAACCTTTTGCTGGGGTTGACCCCATTGCTGTAGAGGAAATTCAGACTATTGTAGCGAAGCTAAAACATAGAAACATAGGTATTTTAATAACCGACCATAACGTAAACGAAACCCTTTCCATAACCGATAGAGCCTACTTACTTTTTGAAGGAAAAATCCTGAAACACGGCACTGCAGAAGAGCTAGCAGCCGACGAAATGGTAAGACGCGTTTACTTAGGAAAACATTTTGAGTTAAAAAGGAAAGTCTGAGATTCTAATCTGCTTTTAGTTTCTACCAAGTATTTCCTTACATTTGAAGGCTCAGCATTAAGCTATATATGACCGAGAATCAAAACAAATTTGGGACTGCTCCCGTTTTTTTTACTGCCATTTCCACCATTTTAGGTGCCATTCTTTTCTTAAGATTCGGTTACTCGGTTGGTACTGTGGGCTTAGGGGGTACTTTAATTATTGTACTTATTGGTCATGCGGTAACCATACCTACGGCCATGGCTCTTTCTGAAATAGCTACTAATATCAAAGTTGAAGGTGGCGGAGCGTATTATATTATATCTCGTTCCTTTGGTTTGGTGATTGGTTCCACCATTGGTGTAGCCCTTTATTTGTCACAAGCCATTAGTGTGGCCTTTTATATTATCGCATTTACAGAAGCCTTTAGTCCTGTTTTTGACTGGCTTTTTGACAATTATATATTTATGCCGTGGGCAGATTGGCTTTTACATCAAAGTCAAACTTTAGCCATTCCTGCCTTATTTGCCCTAACTTCCATCGTACTTACTAAAGGAGCCAAACTAGGAATTCAGACACTTTACTGGGTCGTAGCTATATTAACGGTAGCCCTCATTGCTTTTTTTATGGGTAAACCAATAGAGGTAGACCCATTAGCAACCCCACCACCTCCTATTCCTGAGGTTTCCATTTTTACAGTTTTTGCTATTATTTTCCCTGCCTTTACGGGTATTATTTCTGGTGTAGGTTTATCTGGAGATTTAAAAGACCCAGGAAAATCAATTCCAATGGGAACCTTAGCCGCCACCTTTTTCGGAATGACCATTTACATTCTAATTGCTCTCAAACTATACAATTCTGCCCCACTTCCTATGCTGGCAGATACCTCTAGACTGGTGATGGCAGATATTGCCATTCAGGGTTGGTGGTTAATTCCTTTAGGATTGGCAGCCGCCACCATATCTTCCGCCATTGGGTCAATACTCGTGGCACCTAGAACATTACAAGCCATGGCAAAGGATAGGGTATTTCCTGGCCCTGCGGTAAACACATGGTTAGCTCAAGGAAAAGGCAAAGGAGACGACCCTTATAATGCGTCTATAGTTACTGGAACCATTGCTCTCTTCTTTATCCTTTTGGGTAAACTAGATGCTGTAGCAGAGGTTATTTCCATGTTTTTCATGGTTACTTATGGTTCGCTTTGCCTTATTTCTTTCATGCAGCATTTTGCGGGCGACCCATCTTACAGACCACGATTTAAGTCAAAATGGTACATCAGCTTATTTGGAGCTGTGGCATGTTTTGGACTCATGTTCTTTATGAACTCGGGCTATGCATTTATCTCCATGTTCTTCATGCTCGCCTTGTATTTTACGCTAAATTATTTCACAACAGATAAGAAGAACATTGCCGTAATTTTCCAAGGGGTGATGTATCAAATCAGTAGAAAAATTCACGTTTTCTTGCAAAAATCTGACAAGGAAGATAATACCAGCTGGCGACCTTCAGCAGTATTTTTAAGTCCGCATACTTTCCAACGCTTAGATGCTTTTAATCTTACCCGATGGATTTCTCATAAATACGGTTTTGGAACATACATTCACCATATAGACGGTTACTTATCAAAACAGGCAAATCAAGATGCCAAATTGATGAAAAACCGTATTATAAAAATGGCTCAAGCCACCAAAAGTGAGGTTTATATAGACACACTTATCAATCAAAACTTAGAGGGTTCTATATCTCAAGTGGTGCAGTTACCAAGTATTTCTGGCACAGAAAACAACATGCTGCTGTTTGACCATGCTAGAAATAACCCTTCGGAGATTCAAACCATTGTTGACAATTTTAAGCTTATTCAGGCCGCTAATTTTGATATTGGTATTCTTTCTACTTCTGAGCGTCAGTTTGGTCTCATGAAAGAAATACATATCTGGATTACCAGTTCGGATTATGAAAATGCCAACCTAATGATTTTGATGGCCTACGTAATTTCCGCTCACCCAGACTGGAAAAACGGTATCATTAAAGTATTCTATGTTTTCCCTAAAGCTACCATTCAGCAAGAAAAAGAAAAGATAGCCGAAATGATTTCTTCGGGTCAATTACCTATTTCGTCTAAGAATATTGAGTTTATTGACAGAGATGAGGGCGTGGCTTTAAATAGCATTATCATGCAAAACTCACCTGATGCTGATTTACTTATCCTAGGTTTCTTAAGTGAAGCTTTAAAGCGGTTTGGGACAGGAGTTTTTGAAGGGTATGGCGACTTATGTAATATTCTTTTTGTGAATACTGAAGAAGGCAAACAGATTAAGTAAGTTAGATTCTTACTCCCAAGGTTACATAAAAACCTCTGCCATCAGATGGAATAATACCCGGGCCAGGATATGCTTCTGCCCTTCTGGTAAAGTACATTTGGTTCAGTAGATTATTGACAGAGCCTTCTAGCTTTAACATCTTCCACGAATAGGCTGCTGATAAATCTACCACCTGATAAGCTGGAATGATACCCTCTACTGCTGTGGCAGTTCTTATGGCATTGGTAGCGTCTGTAAAGTGTTCGCCTACATGTGAAAACTGGATGGAACTGCTGAAAGCATTGTCTCGATAGGTTATCCCTGTCCTGACCATTACTGGTGGCACCATTTCCACTTTTTTGCCTTTGATGCTTGCTTCCTCCGTGTTGATATATTTAGCGTCAATCACGGCTCCATTCACATAAACCGAAAGTGATTTGGCATTTGAAGGGTTTAAAGCTTTCAAAATATCATATTCCAAAAATGCTTCCAGACCTATATTTCTAGCATCTGCCACATTGGTTCTTAATCGGTAATCTAGATATAATGGCGGCTGGTCGGCTTTTAATATTTGACCTATTCTGCCTTTATAAGCGATATAAAACAAACTTAAATCATATGAGAACGAAGTGTTCTTTTTTCCTCTAAAACCTAAGTCAGCCGTAAAGCCATTTTCGTCTTGTAAATCTGGGTCCACAGCAAAGTTTGGATTCACAATCCTTAAATCCGTAAAGTTAATGGCTCGGTAGTTTTGAGAAACATTGACATAAACTTCTAAATCTTCGCTTTGTCTGAAAGAAGCTCCTAATCCTAAAATCACAAAAGAACGCTTTCTTGACAAATCATCTTCTGTTTTTACATCTGAAATAAGATTGCCGGCAAAGTCAAAAACTCGCTGTCTGTAATATCCTTCCGATTTAGTGTTTATATACTCAAACCTAACACCCGGCGTAATGCTTAGTTTTGGCGAGAGGTTAAATATATTCTCCATAAAAACAGAGAAGTTGGTATTTGGGAAACGGAAGTTAGAATTCTCTGGATTACCAGGATTCACAAAATTAAAATCAGCATCAGAATCGTCTGAACCATCACCCTGAATAGATTTGGTTACCCCTTTATAATACCTCGTTCCCAAAACAAAAGCACCGTATTCCTTTCCTAATTTGTAACGGGTCAATAATCTTGTTTCGTTACCAATATTATCAAACTTACCAGAAATAAGCGTTCTATTGCCACCCAAGTCGGCAACATTAATACGTTCCAAATTCCCAACAGAAGACCTGCCCGCATCTAATTTAAACGTTCTAGAGTTTAAACGGACTTTCTCATTGACCTTCCAGTCAAAAGTTAGTGAAGTCAAATTCCAGTCAACATCAAACCAGTTTCTATCTCTAAAAGATTGCCTAGCGTTTTGGTCAAACAAAGCGTCTGTTAGGCCACCTGGCTGCTGTGCGGTATAATTACTAAACGTATGATTAAACTCGGCACTAAAATTCTCTGTGAAATTATAAGTCAAATCCACATAGATATTGTCCTGAGAAAAGCCGCCGTTTGGTCGCCAACCATCGCCTTGCTTATGCTGGTAAAAGGTATAATAATTAAGCTTACCTACGGTACCGCCAATGCTGTTAAAAGAGCCGAAGAAATTCCAACTACCCAATGTTTGACGACTGTTCAATTCAATCTTCTTATCTTTTGGACCTTTCTTAAAAACAAAATTCAGCATACCGCCAAACTGCGTTCCATATTGTAAAGAAGACGCTCCTCTGATTATTTCAATTTTCTGTAAAGCTTCGGTAGCTGGTGTGTAATAACTCTCCGGATAGCCTAATGCATCTGCCGAGATATCATAACCGTTTTGACGCGTGTTAAAATTTGCCGTTCTGTTTGGGCTTAAGCCCCTTCCTCCTATTCCTAACTGCAGTCCTGCTCCATCACTTTCCCAAATATTAAGACCCGTTATTTTTGCATAAACCTGACGGGCATTATTGGTAGAAAGGTTGGCAGATATATCTTTCAAAAGAACTACCTCGCTCTTTTTACTTTCATAAATAGACGTTCCTTGAATAGATTTAAGATGTGTTCTACCAAAATCATTATCCGCTTTAGCTTTTACATTTACTGCCTCCAAATCTAAAGAGCTGTCCTTCATTTTGACAGAAATCTTATTTTCATCTCCACTGTGAGTTACGGTCAGTTTTGAAGAGATTTTACCTAAGATTTTGAAGTGTAATTCATATTGGCCGAAAGGCATATTTTCAAACACAAACTCACCTGTATTCGAAGTGAAAACCACGGTAGAATTGCCGGAAATACTAACTATAACATCAGAAAGTGGTTTCCCTGAAGTTTCATCAATTACGGTTCCGCTGAGGTTTCGCTGCTGAGCAAAAACCAATATTGGGAAAAAGAGTAAAAAAAACAGTAAGTGCCTCATAATTAAATCAAGGCTGCAAAGGTAAGTATTTAGACCTAGTCTAAATCATTTAGTATAGAAGTTATTCAGTCTCAACTAAAGGCAAAATCCAATCTTTTGTTTTCCACGAATCTTCAACCTTCATTAAATCCACCTCAGGATTAATTAGCAATTGACTTGGTCGAGCATTCAAGGTTACCCAAGATTTGACACGAACCTCGGGGTCAAATACGCCCTCTTTTTCATAATGTTTCCCTAAAAAATGAGCGTATTGCAATATCATATCTGGCTGAAAAGCCATTTGTTTCTCCTGATGAGCATTTAAAAACTCACTATTGTCCACTATTCCTTCTCTTCCAGTCCTTTTGTCTTTCACATAAAAAGTGGCTGTACCTGCCTTCTCCATGAGCATAACTCGCCAGCTAAACCGATAGCCTTCTTCCGTCCAAAACAAATTACCAGGATATGCCAAATACCTTAATGGAAGCAACATTTGAAATGAAACATATAATGCCAAAACCCCCATTATCAATGATTTTGATATTGACAAAGCAGACTTCATGGAGTTAGAATTATTGGCGATTAGCCTATCACCAAAGCTCCGAAACTTACGCTCATGCCAGTCGCTGGAAAAGAAAATAAGCGTGACACCAATCATAACCACTGGAAAAACTCCGATTTGAAATAGAATACCAACCACTGCATGGAACAAAACCACGGCTATATAAGAGAAAGGTCTTGTTCGTTTAAAAAGAAGAAAAAAGACAATAAATGTATCATAAAACATCCCTAGCCAACTAAAGGCGTAAGGTGCCCATTCATGACTGAAAATATTTCCTAAAATAGGCACAGTGTCATGGGCTGGAAGCCAGATTTTCATTGGAAGAGCCTTAAAAAGCCAGTCCTGATTTATTTTAGCTATTCCTGCAAAAAAGTAAACCACAAAAATCTGAAACTTGATTAAACCTATGTGCCAAAAAGCGGTTGTAGTTGAGGCTAGTTTTGGCCAAATTTTAACATCTAGGCTTACATTTTTATGAGCTGGAATGAATATCAAAAGCAGACTTACCAGGCTAATAAAATAGTAGTGATTTAGATAATAGGTTAAATCTATAAGCTCGGTGTAAGTAAACGTCAAAAACATCAAAATCGACGAAATACGATATAAAAAACCAAGCATTACCCCTAGAGCCGAGAATAGCATTATAGCGTGTAAAGTATACATCCAAAAAGGAGACAATAGCCTTACCCATTCAAAGCCATAATACTTAAACTGGAAATGTGTGTCAATAAAATGCTCTGGAATCCAGCCAAGGTAGATGAACCTAAGCGTGGAAATAAACATCAAAAAACCGAATATAATCCTGAAAGTAACCAATGGGTAAATTGGTACTTCTTTAAATAGAAAATGGGTCAAACGACCTAACATTTACAGGGTGTCTAAAAATTTCAGTAATCGGCTTCTGTCTTGAGCATTTAAATTAGTGAATTTTTCTTTAGACTTCTCTGCCTCACCGCCATGCCAAAGGATAGCCTCTTCTATGTTTCTAGCTCGGCCATCGTGCAAAAGGAAAGTATGACCGTTTACTGTTTGAAGCAAACCTATGCCCCATAAAGGTGGCGTCCGCCATTCATTACCATTGGCAAGAAAGTCAGGTCTACCATCTGCCAAATTAGCACCCATATCATGTAGCAATAAATCTGTATATGGTCTGATGGTTTGTTCTCTTAAAGCTGGTATTTCATGGCTAGTTCCAGTAACAAACTTAGGTGTATGGCAAGAACTGCATTCTAATTGAGAGAAAAGTAGCTTGCCTTTTAACACTTCTGGGTCTTCCGCGTTTCTTCTGGCAGGTACACTTAATGTTTGAAGGTAAAACACCACATCATTCAGGTTCTTATCCGAAATCTCTGGCTCCCCTCCGTTAATCACACCTTTTAAGTCTGTTTGAGCATCAGTCACATGGTCTTTCATAAAAACCGAACTGGTAATACCAATATCTCCATTAAAAGCCCCTGCGGTTTGTTGCAGTAAATTTGGTTGATTCGATTTCCATCCAAACTTACCAAGCTTTGTAGATTGACTCACATTATCAAAAACATAATTGGCCTTACCGCTTATTCCATCACCATCAGTATCTTGCTCATCTACTTTTGCCAAAATGTCAGCGTTTTCAATGGCCTCTAAAAGCCCAACTCCTACTAGTTGATTTCCTACACGTGGCGAAAAAAGAAAACCACTTTCTATGGCACCATAGCCCCATTCCGTAAATTCATAATTTGGTTTTCTTAAGGCATAAGAAGAACCATCAGTATATTTCCCACTTATCTCTGTATAAGTAACCGCTACTTTAGCTTCTGGTAGTTTGCCTAAAATGGCTTTGTCTTGAAGTTGGTCGCCGTAAGTGGTTTCAGGTGCCCCATTTGCTCCACTAAGTCTAAAAAGAAGACCGTTTAGGGGCTCTCCATAAGTAAGCGGCGGAATACCTCTTCCGTCTTTGGGGTGGCAGCCACCGCATGAGCGTGAATTAAAAACCGGTCCCAAACCGTCTCTTACAGAAGCTGAGGCAGGTGCAGTGGTCCAGTTTGACCTAAAAAAAGAATTACCAACCACAAAAGCATTCTCTTCTTCAAATTCGAGGTTTGGTGCAGCATGCCCAAAAGCATTCTCTCCAAAATCAAAAGTGGTTAAATTTCCACCGGAGTATTCTTCATTTTCTTCATACATTCCTTGAGGATCTAAATCATCCTTTGGGTCGCATTGTGTTAAGCATATCAATGCCGAAAAAAGTAGAGAAGTATATGAAAGTTTGGTCATCTTAAAACATTATAAGCAGGGACCGTTTAGCCCCTGCTCATTAATAAAGTTCAAAATTACTTATTTTAGTCTAATTCAGCATTTACCTGAATTCCTAGTTCTAAAGCCGCATCCACAATAGCGTCGCTCAGTTTTCTTAATGAAATAATAGAGCTTTCAATCTTACCATTTGGGTCACCAGCTCTTAAAGCAGAATCAAAAGGAGCAGGAATACCATCAATATTAGCAGCGGATTCGCTTAGTAAATCTAAAACCGCTTGATTTTTAGCTGAACTAGCATCACCTAATAAATCTGCAAGCGATGTTCCACTAGTTACTGTGCCGATAGAGCTTGTATAAGTTCCTTTGTAAACATTTTCAATTCCTTTGAAATTCATAGCAATGTCGGCTTTTGTGTTATCGCTAAAGCATGAGTGCTCATCTTCTTGGTCGCCGTTTTCTAATGCTACGGTCATACGTTCCCCAGCTAATTCGCCTTTACTTAATGCACCAATTCCTCTTAATACGTTTGCCAATGAAGTTTCGCCACCTGCTAAGAAAGCAGTAGTGTAAGTGGCTCCAGAGGCCCATGCATCTCTTACTTCTGTTAAGTTCTCAATTAACAATTCTGTTACCACACTTAAATAAGTGGCTCTTCTATCTGCATTAGCCGCAGTAGTGTAATCAGTAAAAGGTCTTGTTCCAGGGCCATTCTCATTAAAATCTTGTCCCCATAATAAAAACTCAATGGCGTGATAACCTGTACTCAAATTAGTTTCTCCACCATTCTCATTAGCATCCATAAGTGTTTGCTTGTCAAGTGTTGGAAAATTGGCAGGGTCGTTAATAATTCCGCTCTCCGTGTTTCCTTCTACATAGTCAATGTAGCTCTCATCTAAAGGCCAGCCGTTAATCAAGCCTTCTGGGCCATTTTCATTATCAATAGGTCCGCCATAAAACCTAAAAGCCTCTGTTTGACCATAAGGGTTTCTAGAGGCTATCCATGCATCTTTGGCTGCCTGTACTGTAGTTTCGCTTGGTCCTGCAATGAAAGCGTCAATAGCCGTTTGAAGCGTTTTTGCTGTTTGCAAAGCATCATCATAATTGGCATATACCAAAGCTGCGTATTGGTCTAAAACCTCTTGCTGCAAGTTTACGGCTGGTTCTGGTGTTTCCGAATCATCATCACAGGCAAAGGCTGCAAAAAGGATGAAGGTAGATAATATTAGTTTTTTCATTTTTACTTTAGTTTACGTTTTTTTGTCAATCAATCAATCTCCGTCTCCACTGCTAAAGGTTATCGCGATACCTAGCAATGACGACATCTCACTCTTAAAAAATCTTGTAAGTTTTTGTAATTCTGTATGGAGGCTTATCAAATTTTGATTTCCGTCTAAATTATTCGGTTCAAAATCAGCCTCACTGACATTAAGAAATGCTGTATCTACCTCCTTTATTTGAAGTTCGGTACTATTAACCAATGCCTCTCCGCCTTCTACAGTCAGTAAATAATTTTTAAAACCCAGCCCTGAGTTTCCATTCCAAAATGACTTTAAGGTTTGAAAGTGTGTCTTTAAGAAAGTTAAATTATTTGCAGAATATGGGCTTTCTACATTCCCCGGAAGGGCGGCCGTTTGCCCTGGCCTTAATCCTAAAGGCAAGCCGAGCTTAAAGTTTTTCAAAGCTTCAAAACTCTTTAGAAATTCATTATACATGGCAGAAGTTGAACTTCCTGCCGAAGTACCATCATTACTTACAAAAGAATCCCTATAGTCTGACCAGCCAGTATTTACCCCCGAAACTCTTTCGTTAATGTTACTGGCAATGGCCTTTGCCGCTTCCAGCCAATTGTCCGAACCTCGGGCACTTTCGTTATATAAAAGATATTCTAATGCTAAAAAGCCTCTTACATCTCTGGCTGCTGAAGACACCTGAAAGTTTCCAGAATTAATAGCGGTGTTTAATGCTTGTGTATTTATTGGAAATGTGGCCACCTCTTCTACCAAAGATTTGGTGAGAACTTGCTCTTCTGCTGGACCAAAATTGTATAAAGTTACTTTCAAGAAAGCATCATAAGCCACCATCCAATTTTGCTTAGCTGTACTCAAGTCAGAGGTCAAACTAAGGTCATTGATGGTGGTATTTAAAAGGGTGGTTTGTGTGGATAAAGTTTGAAAGCCGGGAATTATAAAGGAATCAGCATAATTTTCAAGAAATGCTTTTCGGTCAAATGTGTCAACCACTTCCGGGTCGGTGCTTTTGGAACAAGACAATAGAAAACCTAAAGAAAGGAGACCGATTGAGAATATATTTTTCAAAATTTTGAACAATTAAGGCCGCTTGCAAAGCAATTGCTTAATAATTAGACCAATTATAAATAAAGTTCAAATTTAGCAGTTCCCATTTCAGAGTCAAAGCTTATTAAGAACTAATTTAAATAATAATGGCGGAGTTAATACCGAATTAAATCTTCGGACATTTTTTGCAATGGCGACCTTTCTTCTTAAAGGCCTTGCAACACTTCTTCAAAACACAACACTCATTATCAAAAGGCATTGATATGAACGGGTTTTTCTGGTTCTCTGTAGATTCGTCAAAAACGTTAAGTATGTTCTTTTCCAATTCAGTTTTGCATTTAATTGCACAAATCTAATGAATTTATTTATACTAAGTCTAAATAAGGTTTAAATATTTTAGACATAAAAAAAGAGGAACCATTGGCTCCTCTAAATATCTAATAACGCTATTATTAAGCTTCTTCTACCAAAACTCGTTTAAGCAATTCGTCATTCAAAAGATATAGTGCAGATGAATTATCACCTATCATCTCTAGTTTTTTCAAAAGAGCCTTAACACTTGCCTCTTCTTCTACCTGCTCGGTAATAAACCACTGAAGGAAAGTATGCGTTGCAAAGTCTCCTTCATCTAAAGCTTGACGTACCAAACCATAAATACTTTTAGTAACTAGTTTCTCATGAGCCAATGTTTGTTCAAAACAATCAATTATTGATTTAAACTCACTGTCTGGAGCATCTACAGCACCAATAGTAATTTTACCATCTACTTCATGCACATAGTCAAATTGTTTTTCAGCGTGCTGCAACTCTTCCTTTGCTTGAATTCTGAAATAATTGGCAAAGCCGTCTAAGTCTCTATCCAAAAAGTAAGAACACATAGAAAGGTAAAGATGTGCAGAAAACACTTCTTTATTATATTGGTCATTGAGCATCTGCTCCATTTTTTCACTAATCATATGGTATTGTTTTATTTCGTTAACATAACGGCACAAGTGTACCTACTGTTCCGATGTATACAGATTTATAAGTGGTCTAAATAAATTAGATAGCTTAAAACGCAAATTCTAATATTCAATTGGTATTAGGTCGGGCTCGAAAAACTCTCCGCTTTTGAAAATTTACAACTGGAGTGTGCTTAAAAGTTTTACTTAGTTCAGCAAAACAAACATGTCCTTAAAACGCCAAAGGCCTTCCAAATGTTTCAAGCTTGAAAAATTATCATACTATTTTTCAATATATTTACAAAACAGAAAGCAGCCCCTCAAAAGCAATGAGAACATCGAAAATAATTCAAGTGGAAGTAAACTTTAGGCATGATCTAGTAGTCATTAAAGGCAGTCCCTCTACTTTCAATTACTTTTCTAACCTTACGTTGGCATTTGAATCAGTAAAAGAATCTTTATTAATTAACGGATGGGAACTAGATGGTTTTAACTACACTGCTATTTATCGAACCATGAAAGAACGTGGGAACTACGTAAAAGCTTTTAAAAGCAAAGGAGCTGCTTTTTTCAAAGTAACGATATCCACTAAAACACTCAACCCAAAGCTGAGCACTTTGGAAATCATGCGAAATCCTTATTTAGAGTAAAGGTTTTCTATTGGAAAGATTCCATCGCAATCCAAAATTAAAAAGCGAAGTCTTTTTATCATCCAATATTTGATATGACTCTAATCTGTTTTGATACGCTACGTCCAAAAAGAAGTTATGCCCTAGCATATAAGATGCTTCAAACCTTAACAAAGAGATGTCTTGTTCAACACCTTGCCCTATAAAGTTCCCATAATCATCTGGCCTGTCTTCTCTATAATTCCTTAAAATATCACCTCCCCAGTTTTCTTTTTCTATGTCTAGTCCTTTTATGGCTTTCATCCATGTTGCTTTAAGAAATAACTTAGGAATAGGCTGATAACGAGCCAATAATAGAAATTCTTTAAAATTAGCCCCTAAAGGGTGAGCTAGTGGCACATTATAATTAACAGCATTGGTATAAGTACTAAAATGACTGTACGTATAAGGTCTTGCATAGTTGTACTCAGCTTGAACATCAAACTGCTTCAAACCCAAAAAGTCTATATACTTTAATCCTAACTGACCAGCATGCTTCTCTCCGTACCAACCTTCCTCTTTGCTTTCAGCAGAGTTAAACTCGTCTAAAACAAACTGCCCATAAACAGAAAGTGATTTGGCCAGAATAAATTTAAAGTCGGCTCCTACAATAGCGTTATCTCTACTCCCTCGCAAGCCCTCTACAAATCTGTAAAAGATAACTGGATTCAAATAATTAAGGTCAAACGCTCTTTCTCCAAACATTACTGTTTCAAAAAGCCCTATATTCAATCTCTTAGTAACATTGACATTTAAATGGTGGAATGCCATATATTTCGTTGGGATTGCTTCCAGGGTAGCCACGCCTACATCCACCTGCGTATTATTCATACTCGCGATAAGTGTTTGATACTCTAACCTACCCATTTTCACATTAACCATTAGGTTAAGGTAAGGGGCACTAAAGTCACTCAAAATCATTGATCTAATTCCTGAACCAATAAAATTAGTAGAATGTCCAAAACGCAATTTTATATTCTTTGAAGGCTTAAAAACAAAGTATCCCATTGCCTGCATATAATCTCTGCCAAGCTTTATAGAATCCTGTTTTATTATTTTAGTAAAACCCGTGTAAGGAAACCCACCTGTTTGCCTTTGATAATCTTTAATATAAAAAGGTGTGGACGCCTGATTTTCTGTAAAGAAAGTATAGAAGCCTAACTTTTTATTGACCGTACCGTGAACACTTATACCTCTAGTGTTAATAAACTGACGTTCCGTCTCAATATCTCCTGAATTACTTCCTCCACCAAATTGAAATATAGGATTGACATGAATATTAAAATCCTCATTTTTTACACTAAAAAAATCAGCTTTATGCTTAAGAAAATGTTTCCAAAAAGGTTTCTTACCCTTTCCTATAGCTGTGTCTGCATTGTAAGCCCAACTATCCGAACGTAGGTAGTTTAAGTTTTCTTTGTCGATAAACGTTAAACTACTGTCTGAAAAGTTAAGAGAATCTAAATACTGAATAATGTCCTTCCTTTCAAAAGGCTTAACATTATCGTGAAAGGTATTTGCGAGCTTACCCGACTTGACCTCCAAGCGTTCTATTCTATGATAATAATCGTCGTCATAAGTTACGAACCCACTTTGTGCCTCGACAAAATGTGAAAGTAAGATTAGGAAGACCAGGGGTCTAAGTAAACTCAATATGCGTAAATGGGTAAATGAGCTCAAATTTAAAGAGAATTTTATGAAAGTCTCCTTTTCATAAATAGTACTTTTGTTATGAAAGTATAATTCATCAAAGATTTTCAAATATACTTTCCAAACCTTTATGAAGAAGTTTGATATACCAGAAATTTACAAAAGCACAATAATTGGCTCTATCAAAGAGCAGAGAAGAGTAAAAGACAAATTAAAAAAAGACTTCTCTCCTACTAAGCTCGATTTTGGGCCTATAGTGTTTTACATAGCACGCCACTTTGGTTTCTGTTATGGTGTAGAAAATGCTGTTGAAATAGCCTACCGTACCCTTAACGAAAATCCGGATAAACGAATCTTTCTTTTAAGTGAAATGATTCATAACCCAGACGTTAATAATGACCTACTATCTAGAGGTGTTCGCTTTTTGATGGACACCGAAGGAAATCAATTGGTTGATTGGGCTGAATTAACAACAGAAGACATTGTAATAGTCCCGGCTTTTGGAACTACCATTGAGATTCAGGAACAATTAAATAAAATTGGTATTAATCCTTATGCTTTTGACACCACTTGCCCTTTTGTGGAAAAAGTATGGAACAGGGCATCTCAAATTGGTGAAAGAGGCTATAGCGTGATTGTGCACGGAAAACCGAACCATGAAGAAACTAGAGCAACATTTTCTCATAGTAATGCCAAAACGCCAACTTTAGTTATAAAAGATATTAAAGAAGCGGAAAAATTAGCTGGTTATATCACGGGTGAGAAAAATTCAGAAGACTTCTATTCTGATTTTGCCAATCAGTACTCGGAAGGTTTTGACCCTAAAAAAGATCTTAAGAAAATTGGTGTAGTTAATCAAACCACCATGCTCGCTTCTGAGACACAGGAAATTTCAGAGTATTTAAAATCTGTTATTATTAAGCACTTTGACCTTTCTAACGAAAGTGAGAAAGAGCATTTTGCAAATACAAGAGATACCCTTTGCTATGCTACAAATGACAACCAAGATGCCACCTATTCGTTAATAGACCAAACCGCAGATTTAGCAATTGTAGTAGGAGGATATAACAGCTCAAACACCTCTCACCTGGTAGAGCTATGTGAGACAAAACATAAAACTTATTTTATTCAATCTGACAAGAGTCTTCTTTCTAAAACAGAAGTCTCTCACTTCGACCTTCACTCGAAAAAAGTTACATTATCGAAAGATTATTTCCCTGAAAAAGAAAAAGTAAAAATATTACTAACCTGTGGAGCATCCTGCCCAGATGCTGTAATGGAAGAAGTTTTAGTGCGTTTAGTCTCCTTTTTTGACAATACGGAGGATATTTCAAGCGTTATAAAGACGATGAATGTATAGCTATGACGAGATAAATCAATTTGATATTTTGCTCATTATAACGTATATTTATTGGACAGTTTATTAACTAATGTTGTAAGTAACCTAAAACCTTTAATCCTTATGTCAATGTTAGAATACATAAAAATGATATTGGAGAAGGTAAGTTTTGACAGCAAATTGTTTGAGAAAGAGTTAATGAAAGGAATGAAGCAACTTGTTCCAACAGAAGTAAATCTCTTAAAAGAATGGTGCTATGAAAAATATGGCAGCCTGTACAAAACCCTTCTGAATAAAATTTTTAGAAGATCCCAATTCATATAAAAAAAGCCCTTCGATGTAGAATGTTCTAATTCTTACCGAAGGGCTTTTTTTTATCTGTTAAAGCTAAGACGCTCTCCTTTTTTATCCTCATTGAACATGCCATTTTCATAAGCTAAATGCCCCGAAACTATGGTATGACTTACCGATGAGCCAAAGGTGTGTCCTTCAAAAGGAGACCAACCGCATTTATAATATAAACCTTCTTTAGTAACTAATGATGGCTTATCTGCATCAACTATGGCAATATCTGCCCAATAGCCTTCTCTTAAATATCCACGCTCTTTCACTTCAAAACAAACAGCAGGTGCATGACACATTTTCTCTACCACTCGCTCTATGGTAATTTTACCTTGAGCTCTAAAATCTAACATGGCTTGTAAACTATGCTGAACCAATGGCAGACCAGAAGGTGCTTCCCAATAACTCTTTTGCTTTTCTTCCCATTGGTGTGGAGCATGGTCTGTAGCTATAACATCAAACCTATCATCTAATAATGCCTGAAAAAGTTTCTCTCTATGATCATGCTTAATGGCAGGGTTGCATTTTATTTTTGTGCCTTTTTCTTTATAGTCTTCGGCATCAAACCAAAGGTGATGTATGCAAACCTCTGCAGTTATTTTTTTCTCAGCTAAAGGCAAGGTGTTATCAAACAAAGGAATTTCTTCAGAAGAAGAGATGTGAAGTATATGAAGCCTAGTCCCATACTTTTTAGCCAAATCAACCGCCATAGAAGAAGACTTGTAACAACCCTCCTCGTTTCTAATCAAAGCATGAATATCATAAGGTATCTCTTTGTTTTCATACTCCGCTTTAAACTTTTCAAAGTTATTTCTTACTGTTTGCTCATCTTCACAGTGTGTTGCTATTAATGAAGGAAAACTTGAGAATACTTTAGCCAGCGTGTTTTCATTATCTACCAACATATTACCCGTAGAACTTCCCATGAAAATTTTCAATCCGCAGATTGCCTTCAGGTCCGTTTTCATTACTTCCTCATAATTATCATTAGAGGCTCCCATATAGAAGGAGTAATTTGCCAACGAGGTTTTTTCAGCTATATCATACTTGTCTTGCAATAGCTCCTGCGTTAAAGCATTGGGAACGGTATTAGGCATTTCCATAAAACTGGTAGTGCCACCGGCCACTGCTGCCCTAGCCTCTGTGTAGATGTTTGCCTTTTGCGTTAAACCCGGCTCTCTAAAGTGAACTTGGTCGTCTATTACTCCAGGTAAAACATATTGACCACTGGCGTCAATAATTTTATAAGAATCGTCAGAAGAGATGCTATTCGCAATCTTATCAATCCTTCCGTTTTTGATTAAAATATCAGCTTCGAAGGTTTTCCCTTCATTAACTAATTTCCCGTTCTTTATTAAAATGTTCTCCATATTATAATCTCTTCAATTCTAGTTCCGCTTTTTTTATAATTCTTGAATATTCAGCTATACTCAAACATTGCTTAAAATACTCTTTTGCCTTTTTATCTTCTCCAATTTCCAAACCAATCTCACCTAAGCGGCAGAGAGCCATGCTCTTTAAGTCTGACGTTTCCACACCTTCTTTTTTTAGAGCAATAGCCTTTTGGAAAGAAACACTTGCTTTGTCAAAATCTCGCTTAAGAAAACTAATTTCTCCATTAAACACAAAAGTAGCGACTTCATAATCCGCTCCTTTGAAAACTTCCAATTTCTTCAGCTTCTGTGCGGATAACTCTAATTGACCATCTGCAAGTAAAGCCTCAATATACTTTAAAAGAAAATCTGGATTTTTGGGATACTTCCCATGCAAGTCTCTCATTATAGAAACAGCTTCTTTAGTGAAATTTTCATATTTCAGACAAATACCCGCCAAGAAGAAAGAGGCTTCCGTTCTAGAAAACAAACTTGACTTACTAGCCCGTCTTAAGTCCGCCAAACCTTGCGTTTTATTACCATCGGAAAAAAAGAAAATGATAGGCTTAATAGAAGGATGCGTTTCTGGATATTGGACTCTGTAATACCTGTAAAGTCCATTTGTGAAATAAAACTCACTATTTTCTTTCGCCAAACCATAACCTTCTTTTAAATAGGAGTAAGCTCTTTTTGCTTCTAATCCTGCTTTTAGGTAATCTTTGTTATAATGATATGCTCTACTAATATTGCCATGGGCTGCTAGCAAATAAAATGTAGCATCCGTTTTATATTTTCCAGCATCATATTGTTCATTGGCTAATTTAATGCACTTCTCTAGATTGCTTATATACTCTTTAAAATGTACAGCATTTTGCTCTATCAGGGCAAATTCATACTGCAGTAAAGTTGCCCTAATTAAAAAAGAAACCGGGTGCTCCTTATATTTCTGCAAAACCGGCTCAAATATTCTTTCAGCTTCTCTATACTCTAGGTTATAAAGTTTATTTAAACCATTCATAGTAATCTCTTTGCTAGCCGCATCATCAGAAAACTGAGCAAGGGTTTCTACAGAAATAGAAAAAACAAAAAGAATAAGAGCAAATATTTCCTTCACACTACTATATAATAAAATAGCCTTTTCAGTAAACTGAAAAGGCTATTAAAAAAGAAATGATATATATTATAATTGGGTCGGTAGTTGTACCGATCTTCCAAGATAACTCATTACAGCATCATAATCATCAAGAGAAATTCCAGCAGCTTTAAGAGCAGCTACTTCTACTTCCTCAACAACCGTTACCTTAACTTGTAAATCCATTTGTGGTTTATAAGAAACATTTCCACCAAAAAGTTGAGTTTGGTTCTTATAATATAAACTTACTTGTCCAGTTTTATATGAGAATAATAAAGATTCTACAGAACCATCAATTTCTTTAGATAAAGAAACTGGCAATGAAATTTTTTCTTCACCTGAAATTAAAGCCACAAAAACCGCTTTATCAGCAGTAATTAAATCACTAGATACAGCAGCTCCACCCCAAGTACTAGTAGTACCTGAACCAATTCCTGAACGCTCAACATTAGCCCAATCAGCAACAGCAACTGTAGCTAAAAAGCTTTTAACATTTGCATTACCATCTAAACCATCTACACCGTCTGTACCGTTTGTACCATCTACACCATCAGTACCATTTGTACCTGCAGCTCCAGTAGGACCAGCTGGGCCAATAGGACCTTGATCTCCTGTATCTCCTTTACATGACACGAAAGCTACTGTGGAAGCTAAGGCCAGCACGCTAAAAAGCCTAACTATTTTGTTCATAATTTTTTTAAAGTTTTAAGATTTAATTGACTTTATATTTTCTTAGCAATATTAGGCGAATTTCAAGAACTTTGCAAGACATAAGTCTTGATAATTTATTTTACGGCACGTTAAACAAATAATATAGCAATGCAATCCCCAGATTCACTCGCTCAAGTAGCAGAATTCCATAAAACCTTCCGTCATCCGATAGTTGAAAAACCTGCTATTCCAGCAAAAAAAAGGTGTGATTTAAGGGTAGAACTAATTTCTGAAGAACTAAATGAGTTAAAAGAAGCCATTGAAAACAATGATCTTGTTGAGGTAGCAGATGCACTTTGCGATATTCAATATGTGCTATCTGGAGCCATCTTAGAATTTGGTTTGGGGGATAAGTTTAAAGCTCTTTTTGACGAGGTGCAACGCTCCAATATGAGTAAAGCCTGCAACTCTGAAGAAGAGGCTATAGCCACCCAAAAGCATTACAAAGAGAAGGGCACTGAGAGTTATTACAAGAAAGACGGCGACAAATTTTTAGTTTACAGAGAAGGTGACCACAAAACTCTTAAGAGTGTAAATTATTCTCCTGCCGATTTAAAAAGCTTATTATCTTAATGAATCAAATAATTAGTCAAATAAAAGAAATAGAAAGTCAATTAGATAATCAGGCTCGCCTTATTGCTGTGTCTAAAAGGCAAGGCAATGAAAAAATACTAGAGGCTTACAATGCTGGTTTTAAAAGGTTTGGCGAAAACTATGTTCAAGAATTAGTTTCAAAACAAGAAGAGCTCCCAAAAGACATTGAATGGCACATGATTGGTCATTTACAAAGCAACAAAGTCAAATACATTGCCCCTTTTGTTAGTCTTATCCATTCTGTCGATTCTTTTAAACTGCTTAAAGAAATTAACAAGCAGGCTCTCAAGAACGACCGTGTGATTGACTGCTTGCTTCAAGTGCATATTGCGAAAGAATCTACCAAAACAGGTTTTGACAAAAATGAACTTGTAGAGGCTTTAAAAACTGGCTTAGATACACTTCCCAATGTTCGTATTATAGGATTGATGGGAATGAGTACTTTGACCGATGACGAAAACGAAATTGAAACAGAATTTAAAGGATTAAAAACCCTTTTTGACGAAGTAAAAAACAACAACCCTGAACTTCCTCTAACAGAATTATCTATGGGAATGAGTGGGGATTGGCCACTGGCTGTAAAAAACGGTAGTACATTAATAAGAGTAGGTAGTGCAATTTTTGGTAAAAGATTATGAATAAGACTTTTTTGATTTTTGGAGCAATTTTAGGCCTTTTGGGTGTAATGGTCGGAGCCTTTGGTGCTCATGCACTTAAAGTAACCTTAGAAAAAGCTGGAAACATGGCGACCTTTGAAACAGCGGTAAAATATCAATTTTACCATGCCTTAGCTTTGGTCTTGACAGGAATACTTTTCAAAGAATTCCCTAGCCAATGGACCAACTATGCTGGTTACTCCTTTTTAGTAGGAACTATAATATTTTCAGGAGCACTTTATTTGATATGCTTTACTGGTATCAAAACTTTTGGTGCGGTAGCACCCATAGGTGGCTCTCTTTTAATATTAGGTTGGTTCTTTTTGATTATGTCTTTCTTAAAATAGACTTAAGTACTTAACAGCGTTAAGTTGGTTTCCAAAACCTCCGCCATGCTTTTGCATTTAGCAAAAATCTTGGTTTTATGATGCTCGTTTAGCTCCTTTTTTATTTTAACTAAGTTCTCTGGCAAATAATTATTGTCTTCTCGCATAACAGCCATTAGATTATTAAGCCGCTCTTTTTCAGATTTTATTCTGTTTCCTATTAAGGTTCTTTCTTCTTTTTGGTATTGTTTTACAGACTCAGGTGTCATGTATTTAATACCTAATTCTATTATCGCATTATTTTCTCTGAAATACTGAGGCATGTAAACCGACTTGCTCCCCTCATAAGATTGTTGGTCAAAATCAATAGCCCTAATTCTATAATGGAAGTCTTCAAAGTCGGGGGTTATAATTACAACAAAATTGGCAGAGTGCATATCTCCCAGTAGTCTAGCAAAACACCGCTCATTAAACTTAATAAATTCCTTAGCTAGTCTAATAGGATTAAGATTAAGGTCGTTTAGGTGAAACTCCATAAAGATATCTCCAGGAATGCCAGCAATATGCTCTTCCACCAAAGTATCTTCATATGTAATATAACTTAAAACATTAGGTGATAGTAAGTGTTCTAATTCTAATCCATAAACTCTAGACGAATCAGCGTTCTTTATATAGAAATAGTCGTAGTTATCATTGACCTTATTAATAATTCTAATTCTGAAAGGTGAAGTATTAGCATAGGTACAAGTATCAACCCTGTCTACCACTAAATGCTGAATTACAGACTCGTCTCCATCTGTTTTTAAATCGGCATAAATGACTTTTAGATTTTCATAAATTTCTCTCAGGTCAGACTGCGAATAAAAGACCGTTTCCCACAGTGTGTCATTATTGTTTTTATCTAAAAGAGGAATCCTATTATCAAAGCGTAGCAAATCTTTGTATTTCAAGGGCAATTCTCGCTCTCTACCATACCTTTCCAAATAAGATCTTAGGGGAGGATTTATCTTATAAGGTATCTTCTTTTTTGATATTAAAGCCATACAGTTTTCACTTTTCTTAAATTTTTCTTAAAAAAACTTTCGTTGATATAATATTGAACCTAAAGTACAGTTAATGTAGTGGAAATGCACTTTTAACCTTAATAAATAGCCGTTTCATCGCATAGAAAAACTGATTCATCGACTAGAAGCTATCATTATCAAACTATCAATGGTAAATAAAAGCTTATCTTTGCATTCCTTTTCCCTAAAAAAAATGGACAAATAAATAATCAAAAAAATGGAACATTCAGAAAAAAGCAACAATTCAGGACTAAAAGCTGGTCTAATTGTAGCATTAGCTCTAGCAGCAGTGTTGGGCTACCTTTATTTTCAAGAACGACAAAAAGTAGATGCCAAGACTGTAGAAGTAAGTGAAGTGAATAGAGACTTAATGCTTGCTAGCTCTAAACTTGACTCTATCGGTACTCAGTTAGATAGCAAAATTGCTGAAATTTCAGCTTTAGGGGGCCAGGTGGATGAACTTCAAGTTCTTAAAGCTCAGCTTGAAAAAGATAAGAGAAACCTTATTTACTCTAAAAACGTAAGCCTTAAAGATTATCAAGACAAAATCTCAAACTACGAGCTAGTACTTACAGAAAAAGACAACGAAATAGCCAAGCTAAGAGAAGCTAACGTAATTCTGACTAATGAAAATGAAACATTAATCTCAGAAAAAACTGAATTGATAGAAACCAATACAGCTTTACAAAATACTAAAACAGCTTTGTCTGATTCTGTTTACGCTATTAATGTTAAGAACTCAGAATTGAGCGAAAAGGTATCTTTAGCCTCTGCTTTAAGACCTATGAACTATGCTATTTCTGCTATTAACTCTAGAGGTAGAGAAAGAGATGGTGCTGAGTTTAAAGCAAAACGAGTTGAAAAAATCAAAGTAGCTTTCAAACTGGCTGAAAACCCATTAACTAAGAAAGAGAACAAAAACATCTTTATGAGATTAATGGACCCAACAGGTGCTGTTATTTCTGATATGGCTACAGGTTCTGGAACTTTCAAATTTGGTGGAAAAGAAACAGTTTATACAGCTAAACAAACAGTTATGTTCAGTAATGATGGTCAAACTGTTGAGTTCATTTATGACAGCGGTTCTGCTTATAACTCTGGTTCTTATACAGTAGAATTATACTCTGAAGGATATAGAATTGGTCAAACAACTTTTGACATTAAATAATCTTTTAAGAACATAAAAAAACGGGTCCTTAAGAAATTAAGTGACCCGTTTTTTTATGTTTAAATCTACCTACTGAATTACGCCATTCTCTTCATAAAGTGTTTGCATCATGGTTTCACCTACTGCTTCTAATGTATTCACATCAATAGCATCTAGGTTATCATCATGGGTGTGCCAATGGTCAAAAAACGTTTGATTACCTCCTAACTTTTGGTCAATAATATCAATCATCGGAATATTTCTATGTTGAATAACAGGAATATGATCATCTAAGATATCGCCGCCAATTGGAGATAAGAAAAAAGAGCTGTAACCCTTAGAGCTGGCCACATTCCATATTTTATTAACCACAGACGGAGCTACTCGCATTGAGATTTTGTCTTTATAAAAAGTTGCACCCTTTGCTCCTACCATGTCAAACAATACGCCGTAAAAAGCAGTATAATTCTCAATATGTGGATTTTTAGCCCAGTAATCAGAACCCATTAAATATCCGCCATAATCGTTTAAAGCATTTCCCTCAAAGGACTCTGGTTTCCCGCCATCTTCTGCATCAAAAAATATATAATCAATACCAATGTTTGGTTTATCGGCTGACTGAGCAATAGTTTCTGCAATCTGTAATAAAATCGCCACGCCACTGGCACCATCATTCGCACCTAAAATTGGCTCATTTTTTCTTTCATCATCTTGGTCGGCCACTTCTCTGGTATCCCAGTGTGCTGCCAAAAGAATTCTTTTCTTAGCTGTAGGATTATAAGAGGCAATAATATTTCTAGCTTCTAAAGACTTCCCTTTAAAGGAAAACGCTTCAAATTCTTGCTCAGTCACTTCCAAACCATAAGACTTCATAGTCTCTACTATCCAATCACCGCATTTCTTATGACCCGGAGTATTCGGTAGCCTAACGCCAAACTCTAATTGCTCTTTTATCTTCTCATAAGCCAAATCTGACTTAAAATCAGGGGCTAATACACTAAGTTTTTGAACCTCCTCTACACTTGATTTAGTCTCTTCCGAAGTATTCGATGTACAAGAACTAAAAAAAGAAACTGCCAGAATAAAACTTAAAATTTTGATTGTTGCTTTCATCTAATTAACTTTGATTACAATATACAGTCCTTAATTGGACTTGCTTTTCTAATAAAACATGTTTCTATGAAAAAGACAATGGCGGCAGCTGTCGCATTATCATGCCTTTTATTCCTTTCTGCTTTCGATGACAAACCTAATGAAAAGTCAGTCATTAGATACGTCAATTATTCAATTTTTGGCAAAGAATACGCCAAAACACCCATTTTAGACAATACCTTAAAAAACCACGCCTATTATATAGTGAGTGGTCATGGCGGACCAGACCCAGGAGCTATGGTAAAAAAAGGAGAAGACTGGCTATGTGAAGATGAATATGCCTATGATGTAAGTTTAAGAATAGCGAGAAATCTTATAGGTCATGGTGCAAGGGTTTACATGATTACCCGTGACGAAAACGACGGTATTAGAGACGAGAAAATTCTTGCTCCAGATAAAGACGAAACGGTTTGGGGAGGTGCTAGTATGCCACTTAACCAAAAGGCCAGATTACGTCAGCGAACAGATATTATCAATAGACTTTACGATGAAAATAAAGCGAAAGGTTTTCATACACAAAGAACTATTATCACTCATGTGGACTCTAGGTACCATGATAAAAAGGTAGACGTATTTTTCTATCATAATGAGTATAGCTCTTCTGGAAAAGACCTAGCCAACTCTATTTACCATACTGTAAAAAACAAGTATGACGAACATCAGAGCAGCAGAGGCTATGAAGGGATAGTAAAATCTCGTGGATTATGGATGTTAAATGAAACCAAGCCCACTGCCGTTTACATTGAACTTGGAAATATTACTAATGAGTTTGACCAAAGAAGGCTCCTTATTCCTAACAACCGTCAGGCTATGGCTAACTGGATAGCTGCAGGAATAAGGCAAGGAAGCTAATTCAATAAGAGCAAGGAGGTTCACCCCTTGCTCTCTATATCGCTCCTATTGGAGCTAAAAAATACAATTAAAAGAGAAGTATTTAAATCACTCTTCCCAAGCCCAATCAATACGGTGCTTTAAGTCTTTAATCACCATCCCATTATCTTTAAAGTAGGCTCTAATTTGGTCTACTTTATCAAACTGCCTGTTGGCTTTATACTCTTTATAAAGTTCTAACATTCCGTTAAGAACAGAAGTGTCTGTTCCGTTTTCTTCTTCAGATAAGCCTAAGATTTCCTCAAAGAATTCCTGGTATTTCGCTTTCAACTTGTTAAATGTTTCTTCGCCTAGTGCTGCAGATTGAAGCTGATTCATGTACATCATATTGATATACTTCAGCAAGGTAAATAAATGGGCTATACCCACCGCAGTATTAAGGTCGTCACCCAAAGCAGTATAAAAACCTTCAATAGCATCTTCTACAATAGCTTTTTTCTTTTCGTCAATCGCTACATCTTCACTTTCAAAAGACATAGACTTAATCATTCTAAAACCATTAAGCAGTCTCCTAAATGCTTTTTGAGAGCCTTTTAAAGCATCGTTTGAAAAATCGAGCGTACTTCTGTATTGCGACTGAAGCATGAAAAACCTTACGGTCATTGGGCTGTAAGCCTGGTCTAACAAGTCGTGCTCACCCTTAAAAAGCTGAGCTGGCAAAAAGCTATTACCTAAAGACTTTGACATCTTTTGACCGTTTACGGTAAGCATATTAGTATGCATCCAGTATCTCACTGGTTCTTGGCCTGTAAGGCTGGTACCTTGAGCTATCTCACACTCATGATGTGGAAATTTCAAATCCATTCCACCACCGTGAATATCAAATTGATTCCCCAAATATTTAGCACTCATACAGCTACATTCCAGATGCCATCCTGGAAAACCCATTCCCCACGGGCTAGGCCACTGCATGATATGTTCTGGTGAAGCATTCTTCCAAATAGCAAAATCTAAAGGATTCCTTTTTTCAGACTGACCGTCCAAAACTCTGGTTTCATTTAGTAAGTCTTCCAGAATCCTTCCAGAGAGCTTACCATAATTACCGCCTTGCTCATTATACTTATCAATATCAAAATAGACAGAGCCGTTTGACTCATACGCCAGTCCCTTTTGTATTAAATCTTTTACTGCTTCTATTTGCTCTATCAAATGGCCAGTTGCCGTAGGCTCTACACTAGGAGGTAAAAAGTTAAATTGCTGTAATACCTCATGAAAATCATTGGTGTAACGCTGTACCACTTCCATAGGCTCCAGCTGCTCTAGCTTCGCCATTTTACCAATCTTGTCCTCGCCTTCGTCACCATCGCCTACCAAGTGCCCTACATCAGTTATATTTCTGACATACCTTACTTTATAGCCAATGCTTCTCAAATACCTGAATAAAACGTCAAAAGTTAAAAAAGTACGAACGTTACCCAAGTGAGCATTGCTATAAACAGTAGGTCCGCAAACATACATACCCACATAACCCTCTGTTAAGGGCGTAAATACTTCTTTTTTCCTATTAAGCGTGTTATAAATCTTGAGCTCTATCATTCGGTCTTTTTAAATTCGGCACAAATCTAAGTTATTTGATAGTAATGAACTCCTAAAAAAGGCAAACAATCCTAATTTGAACCTTAAATTTGATGCTATAAATATTTCATACAGGAGACATAGGCTTCTTGATAACATTGCATTATTAATGTTTGATTTTATAAAAAGAAAAAAAACAATAGCTAAACCGACCGTCAAAAAGGCTCCGAAGTCGGTTTTGACAAAGGAAATCTTTAGTGAGGCTTTGAGCAAGAAAGTTCCAGCGACGGCACTAGCATACTGTGCCGACCTTTGGGAAGAAAATCCTTTTTCTTTTTCTATCAGCAAAACTAGAAGCAGCTGTTTAGGCAATTATAAATTTCACAATGGGCACCATACCATCACGGTCAATCATGACTTAAACCCTTATAATTTCCTCATCACTTACATTCACGAAGTAGCACATCAACGTGTTTTTATTAAATACCAGAAAAATATAAAGCAAAGACCTGCTCCTCATGGTAAAGAATGGAAGTTAAATTTTCAGCAGCTTATGATTCCTTTACTTACCGAATCTGTTTTCCCAATGGAAATTCTTAGGCCTTTGGCTGATCACATGAAAAACCCACCGGCTTCCTCTACAAGAGACGCCAAACTCATGAAAGCGATAAAGGCTTTTAATGAAGGAGACCAATCTGAAGTAGTTTATTTAGAAAATATACCTAACGGTCAATCTTTTGTTTTCAAAAAACGTAAATTCCAAAGACTAGAAAAAAGGCGAACCAGAGCATTATGCCTTGATTTAGAAACAAAAAGAAAATATACCATTCCCTTAATGGCAGAAATCGAGGTTCTTTAGAATGATTTTTGAGCAGGAACGTTAATAAATAGCAATTCAGTAAAACACATTTGAAAAAAGTTTACCTTTTACTCCTTCCTCTTTTCCTTTTAGCTCCAAAATCTTGGAGTCAAAAGAGTATTTTGTCTGAGGGTAACTGGTACAAAATAGAAATCACCAAAGATGGTGTTTACAAGCTAGACAAAGCTACGCTCGAGGGTTTCGGCATTCCTACCGAAAATGTCAATCCGAATCACATTCAACTTTTTAGCAGCCCGAGTAAACTACTGGCTCAAGAAAACGCAAAGCCCAGAAATACAACACAACAAGAACTAAGTATAAAGGTCAATGATACCGATGGTAAATTTGATGCGAAGGATTACATCCTTTTCTACGCAGAAAACCCTGACCAAGTATTTTATGACAGCCTAACTGCTGCATTAAAACACAAGCAGCATCCATATAGCAAGGAGAACTATGTTTTTATGAAAGTGGGTCAAACAGAATCAAAAAAGATTCAAAACCACATTCCTAAAAGTCTGGCATCTGAAACGATAAATTCATTAACACATTTTGAGTTTTATGAGCCTGAGTTTGTCAATATTCTAAATTCTGGAAGAGAATGGCTCGGGGAATATTTTTTCTCCGAATGGGATTTTTCTTTTGACGTAAATGGCCATATTAAAAGCCAACCAGTAAAACTTACTTCGCAATTTGTAGGTCAAACCTTTGAAAACACCGAGCTCTCGATAATGGCAGAAGGCGAAGTTTTAGACAATATTCCACTAAGAAAAATAAACTACCGCTGGAATGACTATTACAAAAGATATAATCGAGCAGGAGAAATAGCGTCCAAATCAATCTCCAACATTCAGGATAATCTCGATTACACCTTTAGTCTTCCTAATGACATTGACGTTTCTTCCGGAGTTTATTTAGATTTTTTCGAATTGACTTTAGAAAGAGCTATTGCTTTTTATCCTAATCAACATCAAGCGTACTTATTGAATAAGGAAAGTGTTTCTTTTGACCTGAGTCATCAGGCCGGCCAAGAATTCATTTGGGACGTAAGCAATCCTTTCTCGCCTAGTATGCTTCAGCCTGCTGATTCAAAATTCTCTTTTCAAAGAAACGGTAAACTAGGGAAACTTGCCTTTTTCAAAATTGACAATGTCTTTACCCCATCAAAAATAGAAGCTGTAAAAAATCAAAACATAGCGGAGACAGAAACACCCGAGCTATTGATAATTTATCCAAAGTACTTTGAAAACGAAGTTATTCAATTAGCTAACTTTAGAGAAAAGCATGATGGACTCAAAGTAGCTTATACAGAAATTCAGTCTATCTATAATGAGTATTCAGGCGGCAAAACCGACCCCACAGCTATTAGAGATTTTGCGAGAGCACTATGGAAAAAGAACCCTGAAAAGTTCAAATACCTCTTACTTTTTGGCGACACAAATTATGATTACAAAGGGGCTAACAACCTTGACTATGTCAAAACAGAGCGACTTATTCCCACCTATGAGGGAAAAGAGTCTTTAGAGCCTATTTATAGCTATTCTTCTGACGACTATTTTGGTTTCTTAAAAGACCATGAGGGCGAATGGCCAGAAGGGTACTCGCTGAATGGTTCTTGGCGTTCTACTCCAAATAAAGACCATAGCCTCGACATTTCGGTGGGTAGACTGCCGGTGAAAGACAGAATTGAGGCAAAACTATTGGTAGACAAACTCATTTATTACAGCACCTCCAAAAGCACACTTGGAGCTTGGAAAAGGAAAATTAGTTTTGTGGCAGATGATGCCGATTTGAACATTCATCAAAGAGATGCCGAAGCTTTCTCTGACCAAAGCCTTCAAAACAATCCAGCCATAAGACCAAACAAAATTTATCTAGATGCCTATCCACAAATAAGCACCGAATTTGGCGACCGCTCTCCTAAAGCAAAAGAAGCCCTAGAGAAAGCAATGAACGAGGGTTCTTTGATTATCAATTATAATGGGCATGGTTCTGAAGATGGCTGGACAGACGAAAAACTCCTGACACTTGACCAAATTTTGAGATGGAGAAACAAAGACAGAATGCCTATTCTTTTTACAGCTACTTGCGAGTTTGGGAGGTATGATAACCCTGGAGTGGTATCTGGTGCAGAAGTGGCCTTACTTAACCCCAATGGTGGGCCAATAGCCCTCCTTACTACCACAAGACCCGTTTTCAGTAGTACCAATTTCAAAATAAATCAAGCCTTTTACGAAAGGGTTTTCGATAATACTTCCGAAGCAGTAAGACTAGGTGATGTTTTCAAAGTGACAAAAAATAACTCTATAGATGGCGAGGTTAATAGAAATTTCTCTCTTTTAGGAGACCCTTCTATGGCTATAGCCTACCCTACATTAGAAGTTAATCTATTATCACTAAACGGTGAAAATCCAGAGAGTTATAATTTATCTAGCCAGTCGAAAGTTTCTTTAGAAGGCAATGTGAATGACAGCAATTTTAATGGAACAGTAAACATTTCATTATTCGATAAAGCTGCAAAAAAGAAGACTATTGGAGGGCAAGACTACCCTTCCATGAATTATCAAAGCATTGAAAACAAACTTTACGAAGGCAAAGCAAAAGTTGTCAATGGAGCATTTCAAACAGAATTTATAATTCCAAAAAGTAGTACAGATGCCTTTGAAAAAGCTCAACTCTACTTTTACGCTGTAAACGCAGATAGCACAAAAGAGGCCATGGGCGGTTATAATAATTTTTTAATAGGAAACTCATCAAACGAGCCTATAATTGACACCGAACCTCCGCTGTTTCAAATGTTTTTTGACCAAGATACACAAACGTTAACCGTTAATATTTCAGACGAAAGCGGTGTAAATATCACTAACAATCAAGAAGATGGTAGTATGATTCTTGTACTCAATGATACTTTGGAGATTCCGCTTAACGAGTATTATACAGCTACAGAAAGTTATAAAACAGGTCAAATTGTCTATCAATTTTCTAAATTACCAGAAGGAAAACATACCACTCACTTAAAATTGGCAGATGTCTATAATAACAGTAGCGAAGAGGCGTTAGAATTTACAGTTGAACAAGAAACGTTTGCTCTAACCCATAATCTGCTATATCCTAATCCAGCTTTTGACATCGTAACTTTACAAATAAGTCATAACAAAGCCGGCGAGGATTTACACTTTGAAATTTCTTTTTTAGATATTTCTGGTAAAATAATGGCACAAGAAATTAGAGATTGTTATTCTTGTGAAGCCAATATTAGTTTTGGTATGAATCTTGAACCCTATTTCCCGATTCAAGGAAAGTATTTTTATAAGATAAATGCCACTCAAATTTCTAATAGAAACAATAGCAGCAAAGGCGGTAAATTGTACTTTTGGAAATAATTGTAAAAAGGTGGTAAATTTGAGGCTCGCTTGAGCCTAATAATAAATAAGTATTATATGAAAAATCGTTTCACTGCGATTGTTTTAATTAGTCTTTTCCCTTCCATTCTGTTCGGACAGGCTCTTACTAATGACTACAGAGTAGTTTCGTCTGCTGTACCATTCTTAACCATATCTCCCGACTCTCGTTCTGCAGCTATGGGTGACGCAGGTGTAGCATCTACTCCTGATGTTAATTCCGTTTACTGGAACACCGCAAAGCTTGCCTTTATAGATAAAAGTGCTGGTGTTAACTTTTCTTACGCTCCTTGGCTAAGAGACTTAGTTGGCGATATGGGTTTATTAAACCTCTCTGGTTATAAGAACTTAGGTGAAGGAAAAGCCATTACTGGTGGTTTTACCTATTTTAATCAAGGTCAAATTGATTTCACGACCAATACTGGTGCTGACGCTGGAAGTTTCCAGTCACGTGAATTTGCCCTAGCTCTTGGTTATGCCATGAAATTGGGTCAAGATTTCTCTGCAGGTATTAATCTAAAGTACATCAACTCTAACCTTGTTGGAAACTCAGTAGTTAACAATCAAACAAGCAAGCCTGCAAGAACTGCCGCTGCTGATTTAAGCTTTTACTATCATAAAGACCGACCAACAGACGAACTTAAAAAGACAGACATTGCTTTTGGTGTAACCCTAAGCAACATTGGTGGTAAAGTAAACTATGGCTATGACAAAGAGTATTTCTTACCTATGAATCTAAAAATAGGTACCTGCTTTACGCTGACGCCAGATGCACAAAACAAATTCAACTTCTTAGTTGATTTCAATAAGTTATTAGTTCCTACACCACAAGAAGACGGAACGCTACCAGAATATGGAACACTTGAAGCAATTTTCAAATCTTTTGGAGATGCTCCTGATGGCTTTAATGAAGAATTAAGAGAAATCACAAGTTCTATAGGTGCAGAATATATTTATGAAAACTTGCTTGCTATTAGAGCTGGTTACTTTTTTGAGCCAATCTCAAAAGGAGGAAGAAAATATGTAACCGTAGGAGCTGGACTAAAGTTGAAAGAGCAATATGGCTTAGATTTAGCCTATTTAATTCCTACTACCTCTGGAAATCCATTAGCTAACACTTGGAGACTTACGCTAAACATTAACCTGCCTGAAAAGGTAGTTACCACAACATCGGTTAATCAGCTATAAGTCAAAATGACATTTGAAAAAAGGTCAAACGCTAAACGTGTTTGACCTTTTTCATTCGTAAACTTTCTCGCCTTCATTTAGCCAAACGCCCCACTTCCTGTTATACGCATGTACTTTTTTCGTTGGCTTATCAGCCAAATCATAAACAGTATTTCCTTGATTAACCCATTCAAAAATACTTCCGTAAAGGTTTTTGACATTGGTATATCCTTCAGCTAATAAACGCTCCCCTATCTTTTCGCTTCTTACGCCTATGGAGCAGTAAATAACTATCTCCGCTTTTTTGTCAACACCATTAAGCCGTTTTAAGTCAAAATCTTCAAAACCAATCCACTTGGCATTTTTCAAATGGCTTACATTATACTCTCCTTTCTCCCTGGCATCTAAAAAAACTATATTATCCGTTTTCTTCTTTGACAGTTCGGCCACAGATATTGTGGGAACAGTTTCATGAAGCATGGTTTTAAGAAGAATATTAAAGGTTCCGCTTTCTACCTGAGCCACGCTGGTGGTGTAGCTTAAAAAGGTAATAAACAAAGCAACTAGTAGTTTTTTCATAGGTTAATATATAAACGTCTTATTCGCCTTTCGAGATCTTAAAGATATTGTTTTTTAGTATTTTGCATTATCAACAAGACTAACACTAATATAATTTTATGAAAATACTAAAGGCTCTCTGGCCTACTGTATTACTTGTAGCTTTGCTCTATCTTCTCGGCAATTCTCACGGTACAGTACCCGCCATTGGAAAACTCTTTAATCCTTTCACTGGTTTTTGGCAAAACTCCGAAACCAATCCTAACAAACCTGAAAACCTGACTTTAAGCGGACTTCAAGAAGAAGTCATCATTAAATACGACGAAAACAGGATTCCGCATATTTTCGCCAAAAACGACCATGACCTTTATTACGCTCAAGGTTACACCATAGCCTCGGACAGAATTTGGCAAATGGAATTTTACACCAAAGTGGCAGCAGGCAGACTCACCGAAATAGTAGGTGAAAGAGCTTTAGGGTATGACCAATACAATAGACGCAGTGGAATGAACTTAGCCGCAGAAAATGTAGTAGCAAGACTAGATGAGGTACCTGAGTTAAAAAAGACCCTTGAAGCATATGCGGATGGCGTTAATGCTTACTTAGCTACATTAACAGAAAAGGACTACCCACTAGAATACAAAATTTTAGGCTACCAACCCGAACCATGGTCTCCTAAAAAAACCATGCTCATGATGATGAACATGCGTAATCAGTTAAATGGCGGTAGTACTGATTTCAGAATGACGCAGCTCGCTCAAAAGTATGGCATGGATGTGGTCAATGACCTTTTCCCTGATTATCCTGTCATGGCAGACCCCATTATTCCAGAAGGAAGTCCGCTATTATTTGAGCCACTTCCTGTACCAGCTACGCCAGATGATATAACCGCTTTTCCTGAAGACAAGACGGTAGCTATGAGTTTGCAGAATCCAAGACCAGAAATTGGCAGTAATAACTGGGCTATAGCTGGCTCAAAGTCTGCCACCGGTTTGCCTATTTTAGCAAACGACCCTCATTTAGGTTTGTCGTTTCCTTCTATTTGGTATCAGATGCAGTTGACCTCCCCTAATGTAAACGTATATGGCTCTTGTTTGCCAGGTGCTCCTGGTATTACCATTGGCTTTAATAAAGACATAGCTTGGGGTGTAACTAATGTGGGACCTGATGTTATGGATTTTTATAAAATCAAATTCAAAGACAATAGCAGAGAAGAATACTGGCATGACAATCAGTGGAAAAAGACCACCAAAAGAACTGAAACCTATGTTTTAAAAGGCGGTAAAACAGTTATTGACACCTTGGTGTCTACACATCATGGTCCAGTTATTTATTTTGAAAACAGTAAAGACAATTTCAATAAATCGGTTCCTGCGGGATATGCCATGAAATGGATAACGCATGACAGTTCTCCTACCGATTTAAATTGTTTCTTAGGTCTTAATACCGCCAAAAACTATGACGACTACTTAAAGGCTTTGAGTTATTACGTATCTCCCGCTCAAAACTTTGTTTTTGCCAGTAATCAAAACGACATCGCTATTACTCCAAATGGGAAACTACCTTTAAAATGGAATGACCAAGGTAAGTTCTTATTAGACGGAACCAGAGCAGACCATGACTGGCAGGGTTTTATACCAAGCAATCAAAACCCGCACGTCAAAAATCCAGAAAGAGGTTATGTAAGCTCCGCAAATCAGTCTATTGTTAGCCCTAAAGATTATCCATATTACATAGATTGGATATCGGCACCACCATATAGAGGTACACAAATAAATAATAGACTAGCTGCCATGACCATGGGAACGGCAGATAGCTTAAGAAGTGTTCAGAACGACAACTTTAGCATAGCTGCCAAATGGTTTCTACCTCCCCTATTAGACATTTTAGAGAAATCTTCTGCTAATAATTCTGAAGAGCTAGCCTTGCTTAAAAACTGGAACTATAGAAATGATGCACATGAGAAAGCTCCAAGTATTTTTGAGACTTGGATAAACATTCTTTTAGATAAAGTCTGGGATGATGAATTTCCTTCAAACCAAAACTTGATGCACCCGAGTGAAGACAAAACATTGGATTTGATTATCAATAATCCTGATTCTAAATGGTTTGACAATATTAATACAAAAGACAAAAAGGAGACTTTGGCAGATATTGTTTTATCAAGTTTTACTCAAACTATTGACTCTTTAAATAAAACTTATGGTCCGCTCTCTGATGAATGGCAATGGTACAAAGTGAAACAAACAGGCATTAGGCACTTAATTCCAGCATTTGAAGCTTTCAGTACTTTGAACATTGAAAATGGCGGTGGCAAAAGAATAGTGAACGCCAGTACCGACAAATGGGGGCCATCATGGAGAATGGTGGTAGAATTAGATAAAGAATGGCCCAAAGCTTACGGCTTATACCCTGGCGGTCAATCTGGAAATCCGGGAAGTAAATACTACGACAATTTAGTAGACTCATGGTCAAAAGGAGAACTTAAAGAATTACTGTTCCTTAAAAACGAACAAGAAAGCTCCGAGCGAATTATGACACTTCAAACATTAAAACCTTCAAAATGATATACCTAATAATTTTAATAGTCGGAGCCATTGTAAGCGTTTTTGGACCTTGGTGGATAGCTGCACCATTAGCTTTTATAGTATGCCGCTGGAAAGCCACCTCCTCAAAACAAGCCTTTGGCCAATCAACCGCAGCTTTGCTTACCCTCTGGGTGGGCTACATGACTTATATTTTCCTAAAGTCAGATGTAAATTTGGTAAACAAAATGATGGGGGTGCTAAGTAGCTCTTCAGAAGGTTTTGGACCTTCTGTCAATATAATAGTCATTCTAGCCATCACGAGTATTTTAGCAATTATTATTGGTGGTTTGGGTGGCTTAGCAGGCTATAAACTCAGGAAAATATAGATTCCCTTATGGCTTAGGTATTTTTTAATTCAGCTTAAAAGCCTGAGGGATAAAAAAATCCTATATTTGCACCTCATTTTTAAGAACCTAATTATTGATATTAATGAAACAAATTTTATGTATTCTTTTTGCGGTAGCTGCTTTAGCATCGTGTAAGCAAGGAGCTTCAGAGGGAACAGGCGGACAAACTTCGGGAAGAATTGTCTATGTCAATACTGATACCTTATTAAACAACTACGAACTATACAAAGACGTAGTTAATGAATTCCAAAACAAGCAATTTGCTTTAGAGAATGAATTGAAGAAAAAATCTGAATCTTTTCAGAATGAAGTAGCTTTATTCCAACGTAGAATTCAAGCAGGTGGAATGACTCAGCAACAAGCTGAAACAACACAGCAACAACTTCAGAAAAAAGAGCAAGACATTTTACTTTACAGAGACAATGCAGCTGGCGGTTTAGCAGAAGATCAAGCTAAACAAACAGACGAAATTCTTTCTAACATTCAAGCTTACTTGGAGAAATTCAATGCAGATGACCGTTATGATATGGTTATTGGATTTTCTAAAGGTGGTGGAGTGTTATACGCTAAAAACAACCTTGAAATTACTAGTGAGGTTTTAGAAGGTCTTAACAAAGAGTACGCAGATAAAAAAGATGGCAAAACATCTGAAACAAAATCAGATACTACTGCGGCTAAATAATATCAAATACCTTTTTTGATATAAATGAGGAGACTTCAAATTAATTTGGAGTCTCTTTTTTTGTGTTAAAACTATATAAATATGGAGCCTTATTGGCTGCTCCAGAGAATTGCTTTTCATGGCGTTCTAAAATACCCAATGCTAGTATTTTACGTTGAAAGCTAGTTCGCCTCAGTTTCTCGCCCAAAATAGCCTCATATACACCTTGAAGCTCTTTCATGGTAAACTTTTGAGGTAAAAGATTGACCCCAATCAATTTCCTATCAATATTGACCCGAAGGGTTTTAAGAGCCTTTTCTACAATGTCTTTATGGTCTTGAATTAAATCTGGCAATTGCTCCACATCATACCATTCACAAGAATCAGAAAGATGGTCTGGCTTAGGAACCACATCTTCATAATTAATTAAAGCATAATAGGCCACAGAAACCATTCTATCTAGGAGCCAAGCATACTTCTCCAAATCAACATCATTCGTCTTTAGAATAGTCCGCATGTCATTGGTCTGGTTTCTTTTGAAACTACCAAAGGTGTAAAACTGCTCTAAATAAATATCCTTCAAGCCAGTTCTTTCTTTCAAACCTCTCTTTACAGCCTCGTTCAAATCCTCATTGACCTTTACAAAACCACCGGGCAAAGCAAAAAGACCTGTGTTATGGTACTCCATGATAAGAATTTTCAAATTCCCACCCGAGAAACCAAAAACCACAGAATCAAAAGCGAGATTAGGTAAGAACGATATACCGTCTAATTCAGCCAAAGTGAATGTTATTTTTCTGCAAAATAATAGGATTTTTAGACAAAGCCGATTATTATTGTCACAAAATGAGACAATATAAAATACTTATGAGGAAAAGATGGACGCTACTCAGCCTTATCACTTTAGTACCTTCTTTACTTATTGCCCAAAATAAAAATGGGTTTGCTGTTCAAGCTAAAACAGAAAACGGAATTATTGAAGGAAACTACGATACCAAGACAGGTATTCAAAAATACTTCGGTGTACCTTTTGCCAAACCACCCGTAAACGAACTTAGATGGAAAGCACCGCAGCCAGTAGACAATTGGAACGGTGTGAAAATCACAAAAGAGTTTGGCCCAAGACCTATGCAAGCCATAGTTTTTGGCGATATGAATTCCCGCTCAAGTGGATTAAGTGAAGATTGCCTTTACCTTAACGTATGGACTCCAGCAGATAGAAACACAAAAGATTTACCTGTGTTAGTATATTTTTACGGCGGAGGAAATGTAGCAGGTGATGCTTCGGAGCCAAGGTATGATGGGGAAAACATGGCTAAAGAAGGTATAGTAGTAGTAACCTGTAATTATAGATTAAATGTATTTGGCTACTTAGCTCATCCAGAACTTAGTGCAGAGGCTCCTTATAAAGCATCTGGAAACTATGGAGCACTAGACCAAGTGGCTGCATTAAAATGGGTACAGAAAAATATTGCGGCTTTTGGTGGTAACCCATCTAAAGTAACCATAGCAGGAGAATCTGCTGGCTCTATTGGTGTGAGTACTCAAATGGCTTCGCCACTTGCTAAAGGCTTAATAAATGGAGCTATAGGCGAAAGTGGAGCAGCTATTCCACCTACCATGGGACCAGTAACATTGACTGATGCGGAAAAAAATGGAGCTGAGTTTTTAGAGAAAGCTGGTATTTCAAGCATTAACGAACTTAGAAATCTTAGTACCAAAGACATTTATGATATCTATAATGAATCTAAAAGATTTGGTTTTCCGATAGTAATAGATGGCTACTTTTTACCTAAAAGTTTAACGGAAACATTTAAAGCAGAAGAGCAGGCTCAAGTGCCACTTTTAGCAGGGTGGAACTCTGCAGAAATCCCTGGGATGGCTTATATGCAAGGGCAACCTTATACCACCGCAGCTTTTATTGAAAAAACAAAACAAACCTATCCTGAAGCATTCGAGGAAGTTTTAAAACTCTACCCGCATGCCACTGAAGCCCAGGTGGCTCGTTCTGCCACAGATTTGGCTGCCGACAGGTTTATAGTTTACAGTACTTGGAAATGGATAGACCTTCATAAAAACCATAGTAATCAACCTGTTTATAGATATTTATATAGCAAACTTCGCCCTCCTTTAGTTAATAAAGACTTGGCAACTGGCTTAGCAGGAGGAACAGTAAAAGCTGATAAAGCTCCAGCAGCACCAAAGGCTTTAGGAGCTCCACATGCATGTGAAATAGAATATGCCATGGGTAATTTAGACAGAATAGAAGAGTTTGCATGGACAGAAGACGATCATAAAGTGTCAAAAACAATGTTTTCTTACTTTGCTAATTTCATAAAAACCGGAACACCGAATGGAGGAGACTTGCCAAAATGGCCAGCAATAGAAGCAACTGACAGTACACCATCTTATATGATAATAGATACAAAAAGCAAAGCGGCAGAATCTACTGTAGAAGCCAGATATCATTTTCACGATAAGGCTTTTGGAAATAATTAACCCTGATGAAAATCGTCTTTGTGGTTGGGTGTAATCTCAGCCACAAAAGATGACCTATTAAAATCTAACCTATAATCTAGACCACTAGGCCGTACTTTTTAATTAAAGTGCGGCTTTTTTATGTCTGATTAAACTTAAATGGAAAATGTATATTTGACCTAAAATAGAACAGCCGTACTCCTTATGCCTCGCCTTAACAGACTTACAGAAATCCTGATTCAGCTACAATCTAAACGCATTATTAAGGCTCAAGAGATAGCAGATAGATTTGACATTAGCCTGAGAACCGTATACCGAGACATTAGGGCTTTAGAAGAAGCCGGCGTTCCTATTTTAAGCGAAGCTGGTGTAGGTTACTCTATTATGAAAGAATACCGGCTACCACCTGTCCAATTTAGCGAAGATGAGGCTTTTTCTTTTCTAACCGCAGGTAAACTAGTCTCTAAATTTACGGATAATAATACCCAAAAGTCTTTTGAGTCTGCTTTGTACAAAATCAAATCCGTCTTAAAAAATGTAGACAAAGAGCTTCTAGATGATGCCTACCAACACATTGAGGTTTTAGAGAATGACTATTTGCCTAGGGAACGAAACGAGCAGCTGAACATCAAAGAAATCTTAAAGGCTATCCTAAATAAGAACATCATCAAAATAGAATATTTCACGGGTTCTAGGTTTGAAAAAAACGAAAGAGATATAGAACCCATTGGTATATTTTCAAGCAATGGAAACTGGTATTTGATAGCTTGGTGCCGATTAAGGGAGGATTATCGCAATTTTAGAATTGACAAAATAACGGCTCTGGCCGTTCAAACAGAACGTTTTGAGAAAAAGCATCCTAAACTTAAAACCTTCATCAATAAAACGCAGTCAAAAGAGAATCTAATTCAGGTCGTTTTGAGAATTGACAAAAAAGGATTTAGGTACATGGGCGACCAATACTATTACATGGGCTTTGTTTCGCAAAAAGATTTAGGCGAGCAAATTGAAATGACCTTTTTGACAGGAAACTTAATAGGTTTTGCACATTGGTTTTTATACTTAGGAAAAGTAGCAGACATCAAAGAGCCCGACCAGTTAAGGGTAGAAGTAAAACAACTTCTTCTTAAAGGATTAGAAAGACTAGAACAAAAAGGCTCCTGACAAAAGGCTGTCACTTCATGTCAATAATTTTGTCAAAAAAAAGAATGGAAAAACTAGACCTAAGTAAAACCTACAAAAACTATTACAAGGCAAAGACTAAACCAGAAATAGTACATTTTGACCCGGTCAATTACTTATCAATTACAGGAATTGGAGACCCGTCTGGTGAAGAATTTGCTCAGAAAATTTCGGCCCTTTACCCTGTTGCCTATACCATCAAATTCGAGTGCAAAGCTTTAGGAAAAGACTTTGTGGTACCTAAACTTGAAGGACTGTGGTATTTCGACTTAGAAAAGTACAGCGGAATTACCATGGAAAATGCTCCTAAAAAGATTCCAAGAAGTGAGTGGCTATATCGGCTATTAATTCGGATGCCAGATTTTGTAACTGAAGAAATGGTACAGAAAGCTATAGCACAGGTCAAAGTCAAAAAAGGTGAGCTACCTTTCATAAACGAGCTCACGTTTCACACCATGAACGAAGGAAAATGCGTCCAGATACTTCATGTAGGCCCTTTTGATAAAGAGCCAGAATCCTTAGCTAAAATTCAGGCCTTTTGTAAAGAACACGGTTTTCAGAAAAATGGTGAACATCATGAAATTTACCTTTCAGATTTCAGAAAAACTGCTCCTGAAAAATTGAAAACAATTCTTAGGGAGCCAGTAAGGTAACTTAATCTAACCTTTTCAAAACCATCTCACTCACCGTCTGCCCAATAGCCAAAGAACTAGTAGCAGCTGGCGATGGTGCATTGCAAACATTGATAGACTGCGTGTTTTCGATTATCTTAAAATCATCTAACAAGCCACCAGTAATGTCACAAGCCTGAGCCCTCACACCTGCCCCGCCGGAAATAAGGTCATCTGCCTGTAATTCTGGAATTAAAGCTTGAAGAGCCTTAGTGAAGGCCGCCTTTGAAAAAGACCTGTAATACTCTCCCATGCCTGTTTTCCAATATTTGGCAGCTACCTTCTGGAAACCAGGCCACATGAGCGTTTCTGCTAATTCGGAAAACTTAAAGTCTGTTTTCTTATACCCTTCTCTTCTAAAAGCCAAAACTGCATTAGGTCCAGCCTCTACTCCGCCATTAATCATTCTAGTAAAATGAACCCCTAAAAAAGGAAAGTTAGGGTCTGGTACAGGATAAATTAGATGTTTAACTAAATATTGTTTTTCAGGCTTCAATTCATAATACTCTCCTCTAAATGGAATGATTTTTAAGTCAATTTTCTCCTCTTCGGTCATTTGAGCCACTTTATCAGAATACAAACCTCCACAGTTTACTACTAAAGTAGTTTCATAGCTTCCCTTTGTAGTTACCACTGTTGATGCTCCATTTAATTCAGAAACAGATGTTACTCGTTCATTATATCTAATTTGTCCATCTAGTTCTAAAATTTTTTCGGCATACTTTTCACTGACCTTTTTATAGTCAATAATACCTGTTTGTGGCACTTTTATTCCTTTAATTCCTGCTACATGAGGTTCAATCTCACGCATTTCATCGCCACTTAAATAAACCAAGTTTTTTAGTCCATTCTCTTCACCTCTTTGAAAAAGTGTATCTAGAATAGGTAATTGTTCTTCTCTGGTAGCAACTACTATTTTACCACATAAATCGTACTCTATGCCTTCTTTGTCGCAAAACGCAAGCAATTCATTGTACCCACCTATACAATTTAAGGCTTTGAGACTCCCCGGCTTATAGTAAAGACCTGAATGAATCACGCCACTATTATTCCCAGTTTGATGCTTCGCTGGCCCTGACTCTTTCTCCAGAACCAATAACCTAGTTCTAGGCTTCTGTTCCTTAATTTTTAGGGCAGTTGCCAAACCCACAATTCCTCCACCTATCACTACAACATCGTATCTCATTAAATCCTTATTAAAGTTTAAGTCCAATATATTTTGCCCGTTCGGCTGGCAATCTTAAATTTGTGCAAATTTATTTATTGAGCGATAAGCAATGAAAAAAATCAGCTTTTTATTATTAGTAGCGGCCACCGCTGTTCTTAGTTCTTGTAACTATCAGAAAAACAACTCCATTAAGCAAGCAGACGTTCACGAAGGTGACGAGCGAATTTATGGAGATGGTCCAGATGCACCAGCACGTCAACTTGCCAAACAATATGAGGCTACTCCTGAAGACATTGCTAGAGCGGCTGCTTTAAGAGTAAAAATTTACGGTGAATAATCTTCACTATCAAAATTGATAACGATTAATTGCGAACGACACTTGTAGTTCGCTTTTTTTGATATACCCAATATAAAAAATGAATATAGCTATAGTTACAGGTTCGGCCGGTTTAATTGGTAGTGAGTCTGTTGCCTTCATGTCTGACAAGTTTGATTTAGTCATAGGTATTGACAATAACCTTAGGGCTTATTTCTTTGGTGATGAAGCTTCTACGGAGTGGAATAAGAAAAGAATAGAAGACCAATTCAGCAACTACAAGCACTATCAAGCTGATATTCGTTCTGAAGAAGAGATTGGTAAAATCTTTCAGGAATACGGTAAAGACATTAAATTAATTATTCATACTGCCGCACAGCCATCTCATGACTGGGCAGCTCGTGAGCCATTTATGGATTTCACAGTGAATGCAAATGGTACTTTGGTCATGCTCGAGATGACTCGTTTACATTGCCCAGAGGCTGTTTTCATATTTACTTCTACCAATAAGGTTTATGGAGATAACCCTAACTTCTTGCCTCTAGTAGAACAAGAAACACGTTGGGAAATAGCCGAAGACCACGCTTATTTCAAAGATGGTATTGATGAGCAAATGAGCATTGACCATACCAAGCACTCTTTATTTGGAGCTTCTAAAGTAGCTGCAGATGTTTTAGTACAAGAGTACGGTCGTTATTTTGGAATGAAAACTGGCGTATTTAGAGGTGGTTGTTTGACAGGCCCGAATCACTCGGGTGCTCAGCTACACGGCTTCTTAGCTTACCTAATGAAATGTGCCATTACAGGCAATCATTACACCATCTTTGGTTATAAAGGCAAGCAAGTCCGCGACAACATTCACTCATGGGATTTAGTGAACATGTTCTGGCATTTTTATCAAAACCCAAGAAGTGCTGAGGTTTACAATGCTGGTGGTGGTAGATTCTCAAATTGCTCTATGCAAGAAGGAATTGCCCTTTGTGAAGAAATCACTGGTAATAAAATGAACTACAGTCTTTCTGACGACAACAGAAGTGGTGACCATATTTGGTACATTTCTGATTTAAGCAGATTTAAGTCACACTACCCTACTTGGGATTGGAAATATGACTTGAAAACGACCTTAAGTCAAATGCATGATAATATTGCTAAGCGAGTATAATTTATAACTCCTTAAACGTAGCATAGAGAAAAGTGAAACCAAAAGTTTCACTTTTTTTATGCCCATTTGGTTTGACAAAACTATCCATACCAATAGACCTATTTCAAAAAGCTCCTTTTATAATGATAAGACATTGTCTCTTTGCTGAATTCATTTCCTTTGACAAGGGACTCTCAAAAAAGGTAGCCAATGCTATTACCACTTATTGAAAATAAACATAATCCTAACTAATATTGACCCAGAAAAGAACATACACAAACCAATAAATCCAGTGAAACGAAACGACAAAGAGAAGAAATTAGGTCAAAAAAGTAAAGCAATTTGGTTAACTGGACTATCTGGGGCAGGAAAAAGTACAATTTCAAACCTTTTAGAATCTAAACTCATTGACAATGGCTTCACATGTGAGATTTTAGATGGGGATAGAATTCGGAATGGAATTAATGCAAACCTAAGTTTTACCTTAAAAGATAGACAAGAGAATATAAGACGAGTAGCTGAAATCTCAAAGCTATTCCTAGAAGCAGGAATCATTACCATAAATGCTCTAATTAGCCCTACAATAGCCAGCAGAGAACTTGCCCGTAATATTATTGGTGAACAAGATTTTCTAGAAATACATATCAGTACTTCGCTAGAAACATGTGAAACTCGAGATGTAAAAGGTTTTTATAAAAAAGCAAGAAAAGGTTTAATCAAAAATTTCACTGGTATTGACTCTCCTTATGAAGTTCCTTTAAATCCATTCTTAAGAATTAACACTGAATTAATTTCAGCAGAACAAGCTTGTGATATTATTTACAATAAAATTCAACCACACATTTCTCACTAATAGAATTAGAATCACTTCAAAAGCCCACTTCTGCCTCCCACAAAGGCTGCAAGGCAAAGCATAAACACCACAAACATAAAACCTACCGATAGGCTCCATTGCTCTGATATCAAACCAATGATTGATGGTCCGGCTAGGAAGCCAATTAAACCGCCCGAAGTAATCATTCCGAAACCTTCTACTTGACTCACATTTGGAATTTTTGAGGCTGACCCAAACAAGACCGGCACTATAAAGCAGCAGCCAGCTCCTGTTAAAATAAAACCTAAAATCACCACGTAAGCTTCCGCACTTTGACTAACCAACAAAAGGCCAAGTGCTGCTAATAATGTTCCAAGTAAAACGATTCGCTTCTCGCCAATTAACGGCACCAAAACATCTCCATTTAAGCGACCCAAGGTCATGGCCACAAAGAAACCACCATAGCCTAAACTAATTACTGACAGCGGAGCCAATATATCTCGTTTAAGGTAAATAGAGCTCCAATCTACCACAGAACCCTCCGCCATAAAAACTACCAAGCATATAAAAGATAGACCTAAAATACTTTTAGTTGGCATACTAAAACCAGAGCCTGAATGAATAAAGTAATCATGCAATACATAGTTTTTCTTCAACAATGCTATACCTATTAAGATTATAGCCAAAGCAGCGAGAATTTGCGAGGTGCTTCCTAAATTCAACTTAAACATTAAGGCAGCCAAACCCGCCCCTAAAGCTCCTCCTATGCTATAAATAGCATGAAATGTATTTAAAAACTTCTTATTGTATTGCTTTTCAAACCTGACGGCAACCGCATTTGTAGCTACCCCGTTTAAGAATCCAAGCCCTCCTCTGAAAAATAAAGCTATACCAAACACCCAAGGATAAGGTGCAAAAACCTCTACACAGAATAAAAGTGCTTGAACAGCATTTCCAACACCCAGCCAGGTACCAACTTTTATGTTTCTAAAAACCTTAGTCGACAAAAAAACGGCCGTTAAAGAACCTATGGGAGCACAAAGAAGTATCAAACCTAAATCGGCGTCGTTTAGTCCCATTCGGACTTTCATAAAAGGTAAAGCTCCCGCCCAAACACCTATCATTAAACTAGAAGTAGCAAAAAGAAAACCTAGCGATGCTACCGGTTTAATTTTGAAAAAGTTGTACGTATTTTGAAGTAACATCTAACTAGAATTAATGGAATGCTTGCCAAATCAAAAGACTCGCAAAAACAAGGACACTTAGTGCAAGGATAAATTTTGAGAATAAATCGTTTGACATTTTACCTTTTCCGCTTGCAAGCAAAAGTAAAGTTACACTAATTCCTACCACAAAAACCGAAGAAATTAGCGTGTAATTAATTACATTCTTAATGGTGTTCTGAAGAAAAGTCAAGACTAAAGGAGCTATGCTAATAAACAACAAGAAAGCTCGATACTGCTTTGACTCAGCTACAGGAGCATTGCTCATACTTTCACTTTTAACAATACCTTGATAGAAGTCCTGAAACAAATAAGGCACACCGCTCCAAACCGTAATTACCGACGAAAAGGCTACGCCCCAAAAACAAATTTTGAAAAGCAACTTCACAAAACCACCCAAAACATCTCCAATAACTTCTCCAAGCGAGAAAATCAATTTAGAACCAGTAAGCTCCCCAGTATTCATATCAAGTCTACTCGCTATTACCATCAGAGCAAATATGAATAAGGCTGTTATGAAATAAGAAAAACGCAAATCAAACTTAACCTCAGGCATCAAATTTTCCTTATTCCAGTTTTTTTCTTGTAACCAATATGTATAACTGAGCATGGTAACACTTCCACCCACACCGCCTATGATGCTCATAATTAAAGTAGGTGTGTCATAAGCCGCACTCACCATTTCAGAAGATGTCTCTGTTTTGAAAAGTAAAACCAATGCCGTCGGTATCAAAATCACAAAAAGCAGTAAAATCAGAACTTTAGTGAGGTTTTCAATCGACTGATATTTGCCAAAGTAAATCATCAAAAATGCCAGCAAAGAATGAACAACCGCCCAAGTTTCTTTTGACCAAAATGGAAGTAATGAATTAGCTGCCAAGCCACTTGCAGAAAGTAAAGCAGCACCTACCATAAAAGACCAAACAAGAAAAAACAAAATGAAAATTAACCTAAGCCAAAATGGAATTTTGGTATTCCAAAACTGTATAATAGACTTACCAGTTTCAATCTGAAATTTGGCTATACCTACCGTAATAATATATTTCAAAACTGTGGCCAATAAAACGGCAGCCACAAAAATCCATTGAAAATCAAGACCAATCTGAATACCAATTATCATGTCCCCCGCTCCTATTCCAGCAGCGGCCACTAACAAACCAGGACCTAACTTTTTCAGCATAGTATCATTTTAAGTACCCCAAACTTTAAAAGTATAAAATATCATTGCATTGTTCGTTTTAAATTTTTCGTTATTGAATCAAAGCCTTTTACATTTACACAAAAGCCCTGCAAAATGAAAAAAGAACTATCCAAACTAAAAATTCTAGTCACTCGCGACATACCAGAACTTGGTTTGAATTTACTCCGTCAAAAAGGATGTGAGCTGAATGTTCAAACTTCTGACAATCCATTTTCAGAAGAGGAGTTTAAAATAGCTTCGCAATGGGCCGATGTGGTTTTGTCGAGCAGTAAGGAAAAAATAACGGAGAATTATTTAAACGCTAATCCACAATTACTCATGCTTTCGCAATACTCTGCAGGATATGACAATGTGGATGTGGAAGCTTGTAATAAAAGAAAACTACCTATAGGGCATACACCTCAAGCCATGAACAGAGCGACATCTGACATAGCTTTTGGCTTAATGGTGGCTACCGCCAGAAATTTCTTCTTCATGCATAAAAAACTAGAAAGAGGAGAGATTTCAGGATTTAAACCTAGAGCTAACTTAGGCCAAGAGATGTACGGTAAAACTTTAGGCATTTTTGGACTTGGAGCCATTGGTTTCGAAATGGCAAGAAAGTGTAAAATGGCTTACGACATGAACATCATTTACTGCAATAGGTCTCAAAATGAAAAAGCAAACGCTGAGCTTGACGCTACTTTGGTAAGTTTTGATGATTTATTGGCCTCTTCTGATGTTATCTCTGTTCATAGTAACCTCTCTGAACAAACGCATCAAATTTTCAATGCAGAGGCTTTCTCTAAAATGAAATCGTCATGTATTTTCATAAATACTTCAAGAGGAAAAGTACATGACGAAAAAGCCTTAATAGAAGCTCTTCAAAACGGTGAAATTTGGGGTGCTGGTTTAGACGTATCTGACCCAGAACCTATGAAAACCGACAACCCTCTTTTAAATATGTCAAATGTGTGCGTGCTACCTCACATTGGCTCTGCCACGGTGGAAGCTAGAGATGAAATGGCCAGACTCTCGGCCGAAAACATTATTCAATACTTTGAAAAGGGAAAGATGATTCATTGTGTAAATCCGGAGGTTCAAATAAAAGAAAAAGTTTATCAACCAAAGAAAGAACTTCAAGACTTATTAATTTCAAATGGATTCTTTGTTGTTTCTAGTGAAAATGAAATTGAAAAAGGAAAAATTTGGTTGAAACTATCAAAGCATCAACAAAAAACAATATTTCTAGATTCATATCAGATTAATGTATTTAAATCGCACGTAATGGAAGATTCTAAATCGGAGGTTGGCGAATCTGAGTTAAGGTGTCTTCTCTTGTTTTTCAAACTAAAGTCCCATGATTTTAAAGAAATTTGTCCTAGTGGAAGGTTCAATTTTGATAAAGCGAAAAAACGAATTTTGGATATTGAAAACGAACTCAGAGAACTTAAAAGAATGAACCATTTAAAACCTCGCCAAAATAAGTTGCAAAGAATTTTAGACAATTATTCAAGCATCCTAAAGACAAGAAAATTAGCCTAATCCATTAAAAACTCCTCGTAATTTGCCTTTGATATAACTTTAACTTCTGTGTCTGGATAAGCATTTAAGAATGTTTTAGATATTTTCGCCTTAGCGTTTTCATTCCACTTAAACTCAAAAGCACTTAATAAATCTCCCTTCTCTTCAAGAAAATCTAACTCTTGCTGTTGAGTAGTTCTCCAGAAAAAGGTATTTACTCTTTTCCCCAAATACGAATTCTTTTTCATCCTTTCGGAGATTAAATAATTCTCCCACAAAGCCCCTACATCAGTTCTTTTGTGAATAGGCGTATAATTATTCAGAATGGCATTTCGTATTCCGCAATCATAAAAATATATCTTCTTACTTTTCTTGAGTTCATTCCTAACATTTCTACTGTATGATGGCATGGTAAAAAGCACAAAAGTTTGCTCAAACAAGTTGATATACTTTTCTACTGTTTCTTTATCTGCCCCTACTAGCTGTGCCAACTCATTGTAAGAAACTTCGCTCCCAATTTGCAATGCCAATGCCTTTAGAATCTTTTCTAAAAGCTTTGGTTTTTTTATATAGTCGAGCATTAAAAGGTCTTTATATAAGTAACTATCGGCTATTAGGCTTAATAAGTTTTCAGAGTCAGATGGGTTTGTCACCACTTCAGGATATGAACCATAGATTAACCTCTGTTCTAGCTCTCTTTTCTCTTCTAGTAAGCCATGATGATTTACCATTTCTTGAAAAGACAATGGAAAAAGTTGAAACTCAAACTTCCTTCCCGTCAATGGTTCGTTCATATGATTCGCCATTTCAAAGGAAGAAGAACCCGTAGCTATCACTTGAATATCTTTAAGTTTATCGGTTATAAGCTTTAAGGTTAAACCAATATTTGGGATTCTTTGGGCTTCATCAATAAATACTATATGATTCTCTCCTATATAATTCCTTAGCTGTGTTGAAGTGATATTTGAAAGTAAAGTTCTAATATCCGGCTCGTCACCATCAAGGTGCAATACCGACTCCGGTCTTTCATTGATAAGATAGGCCAACAGTGTAGTTTTACCCACTTGCCGTGCCCCAAAAAGTAAAATTGCTTTACCTTTAAAGAGTTTATTATCAATATTTTTGATGTTCAACCTATCAATCATATTTCAAAACTATAATAATTTTCGATTACAATCGCCAAAAATCATAATAATTTTCGATTACAATCGCCAAAAAAACATAATAATTTTCGATTTGAAATTATAAGCCTACTGAAAAAGCTACTTATTAGGCTCCTTTATCATCCAAAAGTCACTTCAGGACTTGTTTCGTAGAAGTGATAGAAACGTTGACAAATATCCTTTTAGAAGAGAATTAAGGACATACTTAAGCAATAAATCTCTTTAAATTTGCGACTTGTCGATATTCATTGATTCATTTTGATGCCTTTTGGCTTTCATTAAGAATTAAGAGGATAATTTTACCTAATTAGAAGAATTATAGATTCAACCCTAGAACCAAGACTGGTTCACCCTATTCAAATGCATAAAAAGTATACCCTATTTAAAACCGTTCTACTCCTACTTATCTCTTCTTTTGGTTTTGCCCAGCAAGGAAAAATTACCGGAAAAATAACTGACGCTGAAACTAGCACGGCATTAGGCTTTTCTAGTGTAAGAGTTTTCTCTGCCAAAGACAGCAGCCTTATTGATGGTAATATCTCTAACGAAGAAGGAAAATTCACTTTTAATCTTCCCTTCGGTCAATACTACGTCAATGTAGAATTTATGGGTTATGAAAACTTAAATACTCCATCAATCGCAGTAAACGCTGCTAATAAAAGTATTGACCTAGGTACTTTAGAATTAGTTTCTTCTACCAACAGTTTGGACGAAGTCACGGTAAGAGCAGAGAAGAGTAGCATGGAGCTTTCTTTAGACAAAAGGGTTTTCAATGTTGGAAAAGATTTAGCCAATGCTGGCGGTTCGGCTGCTGAGGTTTTGATAAATATACCTTCTGTAAATGTAGCCGTAGATGGTACCGTAAGCCTAAGAGGAAGCTCAAATGTCAGAATTTTGATTGACGGAAGACCTTCCGGATTAGTAACTTTTAAAGGCGGAGCTGGTTTACAACAATTGCAAGCCAGCATGGTGGAGCGAGTAGAAATAATCACAAACCCATCTGCCAGATATGAAGCCGAAGGAATGGCGGGTATCATAAACATCATTCTTAAAAAAGATAGAAAGCAGGGTTTCAATGGTTCTTTTGAACTCAGTACTGGGCTTCCTACTAGATACGGCGTGGCAGCTAATCTAAATTACAGAAAAGACAAACTGAATTTCTTTGTTAACTATGGTCTTTCTTATAACGTTTCTCCATACATCTCTGAGCTTTATCAAGAAGTGGAAGATGGCGACCAAACTAGAATTTTGCAGCAAGACGGGGAAGGCGAGGTAACAGGTTTTAACACCAATGTAAGAGCAGGTTTAGATTACTTCTTTAGTGAGAAAAGTATATTAACCGCATCTTATCTTTTAAGTAGAGCAAATGGTCAGCGATATACAGAGAACGCATACCAAGATTTTATTAACTCGGTAAATAACCCAATAGCCAATAGTTTAAGAATTCAAGAGGAAGATGAGATTGAGCCGATAGGCGAAACAGTGGTAAGCTATAAAAGGCTTTTTGAGAAAAAAGGTCATGAATTAACTGCTTCATTTAGATTTTTAGACCATTCAGAAACGTCTGACCAGTTATTTACCCAAACAGGAAGTTTGGCCAATAGCCAGGTTGACCCTGCAAATACTTTTGTTCAAAAATCGCTCAATGACGAGTTTGAAAAGCAATTCCTTTATCAACTCGATTATATTCAACCAATCAGCTCGGAAGGAAAATTTGAGTTTGGGGCAAGAAGTAATTTCCGTAAAATGGTGAATGACTATTTTGTAAACACGGTAAGTGGCTCCTCTGAAAACGCCTCTATTCCAGAATTAGACAACCTTTTTAGGTACAATGAGCAAATTCATGCCGCCTACGCTATTATTGGCAACAAACAGAATAAGATTTCTTACCAAGCTGGTTTACGTTCGGAGTGGACAAACATTGCAACTATTTTAGAGAAAACAAACGAAAGAAACCCGCGTAAATACGTCAATCTATTCCCTAGTGCTCACCTTACTTATGATTTGCCAAAAGACCACGCCATTCAGTTAAGCTATAGTCGTCGTATCAGAAGGCCTCAGTATAATGACCTAAGTCCATTTTATACCGTTTCTGACAGTAGAAACTTCTTTAGTGGAAATCCAGACCTTAACCCAGAATACTCTGACGTGTTTGAATTAGGTCATGTCAAATACTTTGACAAAGGTTCTTTCACCTCTTCTATTTACTTACGTCAAACAGACGATGTTATTGAGAGAATTAGAACGGTTGATTCTGATGGTTTAGCCACTACTTTTCCTGAGAACTTAAATTCTGCTCAGGCTTATGGTATTGAGTTTACCTCCACATTTGAACCTACCAAATGGTGGAAATTAGACCTTAACCTAAATGCATTTCATGGCGAAACAGACGGAACTAATATTAATGAGACTTATTTGACCGAAACTAACTCATGGTTTGCCCGTCAAACGTCAAGGTTTACACTCTCAAACGACATTAAAATGCAGTTTAGAGCAAATTACAATGCTCCGCAAAGAGGTGCTCAAGATTTAAGGAAGGCCATCTACTTCTTTGACTTCTCCGCTAGTAAAGGACTATTTGACAACAAAGGAACATTAAGCCTTAGTATTTTAGATATACTAAATTCTAGAGTAAACCGCTTCGAGGGTTTTGGACCAAACTTCACAACTGTAGGGAAATCACAACGTACCAGACGCTCAGCAGTATTGACATTTAACTACCGTCTAAACCAAGCCGACTGATTTGATTGACAGATTCTCAAAAAGTTAAACCAGCATGTTTACATTTGTCTAAAACTACTATTTAAATGGACATAGATTTATCGCTGGTTGATTTTCTGTTATTTGCTTTTGCTGGATTATTTACCGGTGTTATAAATACATTGGCCGGAAGTGGCTCCTTAATCACCCTGCCTATATTTATTTTCATGTGCGGATTACCACCCTCTGTGGCTAATGCTACCAACAGAATAGGCGTTTTTATGCAATCTGGCGTAGCATCTCTTAGGTATAATAAAACGTTTCCTGGTTTATATAAAGGTGTAGAGTGGCTTGCCATTCCTGCTGTAATTGGGTCAATCATTGGTTCTAAAATAGCTGTAGACTTAGACGAAAAAACCATGAACTATAGCATAGGTGTCTTAATGATAGTTATGCTCATAGTTTTACTGTTCAAACCTCAGAAATGGCTTCAAGAAACTTTAGATAGCGGAGAAAAGAAAAAGCATTGGACCTCTTTACTTGCCTTTTTCTTCATCGGTATTTATGGCGGTTTTCTTCAAGCAGGTGTCGGTGTTTTTCTTCTTGCAGGCATGGTGCTAGTTTCTAAATACAGCCTTAAGCAAGCCAATGGAATCAAGCTTTTAATAACATTCATATTTACCGTTCCTGCTTTAGCTCTATTCATTTATTACGGCAAGGTTCATTTTGGTTATGGAATCCTGATGGGCATCTTTCAGTCTATTGGAGCGTGGCTCGGTGTAAAGTTCATAGCCAAAATCCCAAATGCCAATGTGTGGATATACCGACTACTCATAGTGGTGGTTGCTATTTCTGCATCCAAATTCTTCCTTTAAAGTTTTGAACTTCTATTGACATAAAAGGAAACTTAAACGTTTTCGGTTATCTGCTAAAATTATATTTGTAAGTTTATACTGAGTTAAATCATATTTTTTCTTCGAAAAATTAGTGCAAAACAAATAGAATATTTATAATTGTCAATCTTACACTTATTTAATCTAAACCTTAAAACTATATGAATACTTTAGTAACCCTTGACTGGGTAGTTATAGCGGCGTATTTCGCCTTACTACTAGCTGTTGCCTGGTGGGTGGTCTCTAAAAAAGCCGAAAACAGTGAAGACTATTTTCTGGCTGGAAGAAACATGGGCTGGTTTGTGGTAGGTGCGTCTATCTTCGCATCAAACATTGGCTCCGAACACGTGGTAGGTCTGGCTGGCTCTGGAGCTGCAGACAAATTTCCCTTATTAATTTATGAGCTACACGCTTGGGTAGTGGTTCTTTTAGGATGGTTATTTTTACCATTTTATGTAAGAAGCAATGTCTTCACCATGCCAGAGTTTCTTGAAAAAAGATTTGGCTCTGAAGCCAGGTGGTTCTTGTCTCTTTTCAGTTTAGCTGCATATGTATTGACAAAAGTATCTGTAACGCTTTACGCTGGGGGAATTGTAATCTCTACGCTTTTAGGTGTAACATTTATGCAGGGTGCATTGGCCACTGTTATTTTAACGGGTATTTACACCGTATTAGGTGGAATGAGAGCTGTGGTTTACACAGAAACTCTTCAGGCCATCATATTAGTGGTAGGTGCTGCTATGTTAACATTCTTAGGTTTAGATGCAGCCGGTGGCTGGAATAGCGTAGTAGATACGGTAGGCCCTGAATACATGAACATGTGGCGTTCTATGGACGACAAAGACTATCCATGGCACTGGTTGGTGCTTTCTTCCTCCATTGTTGGTATTTGGTATTGGTGTACTGACCAAGTAATTGTGCAGCGTGTGCTTACCGCCAAAAACATTAAAGAAGGAAGACGTGGAAGTATTTTTGGAGCATTCTTAAAATTGATGCCAGTTTTCTTATTCTTAATTCCTGGGGTAATTGCTCTTGTATTAAAAATGAGAGGTGAGCTAGAATGGGCTACGCCAGATAGAGCTTTCCCCGCTTTAATGATGCACGTTTTACCTGCAGGTTTGAGAGGTTTAGTGGCAGCCGGTCTTATGGCAGCATTGATGTCTTCTTTGGCATCGGTATTTAACAGTTGCTCTACCTTATTTACCATTGATATTTACAAAAAACTAAAACCTGATGCTTCTGAGAAGAAAATGGTTCAAGTAGGTAGAATAGCCACTGGTGTGGTGGTTTTACTTGGTATTCTTTGGGTTCCTATTATTGAAAGATTAGCAGGAGGTACACTTTATGAGTATCTACAAAATGTGCAGTCTTATATAGCTCCGCCTATTACTGCTGTATTCTTATTAGGAATTTTCTCTAGTAGAATTAACAACAAAGGTGCATTAGCTACCCTTTTCTCAGGTATTATTATTGCAGCTATCCGTCTTACATTAGAGGTTACTAAAGACTCTATGACAGAAGGAAGCATGATTTATAATTTTGCCGACATGAACTTCTTAAAGTTCTCTTCTTTCTTCTTCTTATACTGTGTGGCCATAGCCGTTATAGTATCTATGTTTACAAAGGAGCAAGACAAAAAAGACATTGCTGGACTTACGCTTAGTACCGTTAGTGATGAAGACAAAGCCAAAAACAAAGCAAGTTTCAACTGGATTGATATTGGAGCCAGTTTATTCGTAATTTCTATCGTCATCTGGGTAATGATTTATTTCAGCTAGGCTTTTAGAAAAATTATCAAAACCCTCTTCTTAATCTTATTAGGAAGAGGGTTTTTTATGTTAAATTTAGACTTGAGTAATACCTTCGGTCAATTACTTTAACAACCCTCATTAAAATTTCAATCATGAAACAACTCACTCTTTTCTTTTTAACAATACTTATGACAACATCCTGTAATTCAAACTCGGAAGAATCATCAAACGAAAGCAAACTCGCTAGCATTTCTGAAGCTGTTTATGGAAAATTAGCCGATGGCAGAGAAGCCAGCATATTCACCCTAAAAAATGCCAAAGGCATGGAAGTCACCATTACTAACTATGGTGGTAAAATCATTACTTGGACCGCTCCGGATAGAGATGGTAATTATGAAAATGTGAATTTAGGCATGACCAAACTGGAAGATTATTTTGACGGTGCTTCTTTCTTTGGTACGCTAGTAGGCCGTTTTGGAAACAGAATTGGCAACGCCAAATTTTCATTAGATGGTGAAGAATTTCAATTGGTAGCTAATAACGGGGTCAATAACCTCCACAGTGGTGGTTTTGGTGTTGACAAAAATCTTTGGGATGCTGAAATAGTAGACAGCGAAAACCCAACCTTAAAACTGACAACAGTTTCTCCAGACGGAGCCGGCGGATTTCCTGGAAACTTAAGTGCTACGGTTACTTATACTTTAATGCCAGACGATGCTCTTAAAATAGACTATAAAGCCACCACAGATAAACCAACGGTGGTTAACATGACCAACCACTCTTACTTTAACCTTGGAGGTTTTGAAAGAGATGTTTTAGGACACGAGGTTACTATTCATGCAGACACGTATTTACCAGTAGACGAAGGTTTGATTCCTTTTGGAATGCCTGAGCCAGTAGCTGGAACTCCTTTTGACTTTACTACCGCACACGTAATTGGTGATAGAATTAATGACACTACCGATACACAAATAAGCCGAGGTGGCGGATATGACCACGCGTGGGTATTTACTGATAAGTCGGACGAAATGAAACTAGGTGCCTCTGTATATGAGCCTACCACGGGTAGAGTTATGGAGGTTTATACCACAGAACCTGCGGTTCAATTTTACACTGGAAACTTTTTAACAGGAAACCTGACCGGACATAAAGGAGTAAACTACAAAAAGAGATGGGGCTTCTGTTTAGAAACAGAGCACTACCCAGATGCTCCTAACAAACCAGATTACCCAAGCACTACACTAAGACCTGGCGAAACGTATGAAACGACTACCATGTATAAGTTTTCTGCGAAGTAAAAACTTCAAAAACACATTAAAAGACAAAGGAACCAGAATTGGTTTCTTTGTCCAAAGGTGTTCAACGAACTATTGTGAATATTGGTCGGAACATTGAACTGGTCAAAACAGTACAAGAATTTCCAACGTGCTTAAGTAAAATAGTGACTGGTGAAACTTGCCGTAAAGAAATTCCAGCAGACATTTCTAAAACGGAATCTTCATCCTTAACAAAACCTTCATTTTCAAAAAGCCATTTGACGCCACATTTTTATTTATTTGCACGCTCATTCAACACTAAGCCATGAAAAAAGTAATTCTCAGTACGCTCACCATCTTATCTGCTTTAGCTACACAAGCTCAAACCAAAATTATAGCCCACCGTGGTTTCTCAAGCATTGCTCCTGAAAATACCTTGGTTGCTTTTCAAAAGGCAATAGACGCAGGTGCGGAATATTTTGAGCTAGACGTACATAGAACAAAAGATGATTCACTCGTCGTGATTCATGACTATGATGTCAAAAGAACGAGCTCGAATAATAAGCAAGGTAAAATAGCCGAAATGACTTATGCAGAGATATCACAAGTTCGCGTAGGTGTTCCTAAGGAATTTGGCAAGCAATACGCCGATGTCAAAATCCCAACTTTAAGAGAAACATTGGCCATAGCCAAAGGCAAAATAAAAGTGTGTATTGAGGTCAAAGTCTATGGCATAGAAGAAGGTGTAATGAAAACAGTCAATGACCTTAAAGTAAATGATGAAGTAATTATCTTTTCTTTTTACTACCCAGTGTTGGCAAAATTCAGAAAACTAGATAGTCAAATACCGATTCTTTACCTTAAAGGAACAGCCGACGAACATATGCTAGACTACGCCAATGTATTAGACGCAACCGCCATAGGCGTAGGAACCAAAACAGAAATCACGAAAGAATACATAGCCCAAGCTCACAAACAAGGTTTGGAAGTATGGCAATGGACCGTAAATGATGAAGCTAAAATGAAAGAACTGGTAGATTTGGGCATTGATGGAATCATCACCAATTACCCAGACAAAGCCCTAAAAATTCGTTAGGCGTACGGCTCATAATCTATCTCTAAAAACTCAGCGACATCTCTTAACCAATACGTTTGGACAAAATTGGTATGCTCGGGATGATTATTATAGCCCTCATAAGCTTCCATGTTCTCAAACTCCATAGAAAGCCCAAAATCAAAATTATTCTTTTTCCCTATCTGCCTTAGGCATTCAAACTTTTGAACACCTGGCAGAGCTTCTAATTTTTGAGCGGCAGCTAAGAATTTTTGCTCTTCGGCAGAGCCTTTTGAATGTTTTAGTTTTAAAACTACGGTATGGCGTATCATAATATTTCGGATTGAAATTGGTTTGCTAAAATAGCAGATAATTGTCGTTTGACTCAAACATATTTCCTTTTGGCGAAGCCCAAACTCCTTCACAAATTCCACAGAAGAAGTTGAAAAGCCTCCACAGGTCTGGCTCAAAAAAGCTTGGAACAATAATTTATCTCTTTAGCCATGTAAACTAAAAGTATAAAACATGAAAAAGATAATCTTATCCATAGCTCTAATACCTTTCCTTTTTTCTTGTGATAACAGCTCATCAGATTCTGAAACAGATGATGAAGGCATCCTGATGATGGAAGAAAAAAATGCCGTAGCGGTTATTGACGCTAAAAGCGGAAGTATGACTTCAGGAACAGTGAGTTTTGAAGAAGAAGACGGTGAAGTAGAAATTAATGCTGAAATAAAAGGCTTAAGTCCAGGAAGTCATGCCATACACATTCACGAAAATGGAGACTGCAGTGCCGCTGACGGGAAAAGTGCAGGAGGACACTGGAATCCAACAAATCGTGCTCACGGAAAATGGGGAATGCCCCCCTTTCATGTAGGTGACATTGGAAACCTAGAAGTAGGAGAAGACAGCGTAGGTACACTAAGTTTAGAAACTGATAAATGGTGTATTGGCTGTGAAGATGCTAACAAGAATATTTTAGGGAAAGCGATAATAATTCATGAAGGACCTGACGACTTTTCAAGTCAACCTTCTGGAGCGGCAGGACCAAGAATTGGCTGTGGTGAAATAGTGGAAAGCAGTGTGATGTAAATTAAAAACATGAAAGAACTTAAGCTACCTCGAATTAATCTCGGGGTAGCTTTTTTATGTATAAAGCTCTTTATTTTATCATAATTCGTGGCTTTATAGAGCCTACTGAAGAGTAAACTCACTTACCGATTCATCGAAGAAAGGATACATTATGTCTAAAAAGATCTTTAGATATTCCAACATTGAGTACATTGTGGCTTTTAAAACTAACTCGAAATTTACATTGATGAAAAAGACACTTTTTACTCAAATATTGACCGTCATTCTCTTGCTCTCTATGAGTACCTCCATGATGGCTCAAGACAAATGGGGCGGCATGACCCTTTACACCGTCAGAAACGAAATGGGCAAAGACGCTAAAGCCACTTTAAAAGAAGTAGCTGAGCTTGGCTATAAGTACATTGAGGCGGTAGACTATAAGGATGGCAAATTTTACGGCATGGCTCCAAAAGAGTTTAAGCGTTACATGAAAAGCCTAGGACTAAAGCCAATAAGCGTTCACATGGGTTCTATGACTTTAGATAATGCAGATGTATTAGTTGCTGACGTTAAAGCAGCTGGTTTCAAATATTTTATTGCTCCTGTACCACCAATGGGCATGTTTAAGTTTGACCCAAAAACTAGAACACTGTCGATGGAAGATAATATAGAGAAGCTGACAAACATTTTAGACGTGATTTCGCGTAAAGCAAAAGCGGCTGGTTTAGAGTTTCTTTATCATAACCATGATTTTGAATTTAAAGAAGATGCTAACGGTGTAGTACCTATAGAGTATTTGCTTGAACACTTAGACCCTGAATTTGTAAACTTCCAAATGGACCTTTACTGGGTTACTAAAGCTGGTGCTGACCCAATAGCCTATTTTCAAAAATACCCAGGTAGATTTAAAATTTGGCATGTAAAAGATATGGATGAGCAAGGAAGATTTGCTCCAGTAGGACAAGGAACTATTGATTTCAAAAAAATCTTAGACAAGGCTGAGCTTTCAGGTATGGAATACTATATCGTGGAGCAAGACCAAGTTTTTGATGGCATGGAGCCAATGGAAGCCCTAAAATTGAGTAAGAAAGGTTTGATAAAGTTCGGATTTAATTAAACCAAAAAGATTTTAACGTTTATATATTCTAAAGCCAACTCATATTTTTTGGGTTGGCTTTTTCTATTTAAAGAACATAATTAAGGCTACGCCAATCATAATACCTACTAATGGAATTAGCTTTTTACGCTTGTTCTTTTCTTTGAAAATCAAGCCGCCTACCAAGACCGCTATTAAAATTTGACTCCTCTTAATGGCTGATAACAGCATTATCAAAGCATCCGGGTCTTGTAAAGCTTTGAAGTAGAAATAGTCGGCTGTTTGTAGTAAAATCCCCACCGCTGGTATGCTCCATCTCCATATGAAAGCTTGGCGTTTGGCTTTAAATGGAAACCAAGTGATGGATAGAATGACTAATAATATAAGAATGGTGTACCAGCAAAACCAAAACTGTAAGGTTTGTGGATTTAAGTTAAGACTCTGCACCAAATATTTATCATAAAGCCCGCTAGTGGCTCCTAAAAACGTAGCCCCAATAATGGCGTAAATCCACTTATTGTTTTTGAAGTTTATGCCTTCTTTCTTACCTATTCTAGAATAAAGAAATACCGAAAAGATAATGAGGAAAAAGCCAATCCATTGGTAAAAATTTGGGCGTTCTTGATAAATCACCAAAGCCCCTATAAAAGTAAAAAAAGGCCCTGCAGACCTAATAGGTGTAACAATGGTAATAGGCAAATGTTTTAAAGCCTCATAGGCCAAAACCCAAGAAGCCGCCATTATCATAGATTTAATAAATATAAAACCATGCGTAGACCATGGAATATCTTCTACATAAAAGCCAATCTCTTTAGTAGCTTCTGGATAAAAAATAGAGCCTATAAAAAAAGGAAGAATCAATAAAAAACCAGCGGAAACCGTACCTAAGAGTACAGGGAAAATTTCGTTTCCCTGCACTGCATGTTTTTTACATAAGTTATGTAATCCTAAGAAAAGTGCCGCTAAAAGACCTAAATACATCCACATAGCCGCGAAGATACTTGTTTACTAAATCATATAAACCGATTTCACTTTATGTTTAAGTATCCCATCTTAAAGTACAATTCTCACAGCAAATAGCTGACAGATAATTACTTACTAATTCTAAACCAGTCTGCCTCCGCATATCCAGCTTTCTCTTCTTTAGAAATAGCAAAAAGACCTACTTTAGCTCCTACCCATTTGCCTTTATTGGCTTTAAAGCTTTCACCTAACTTATTAAACTTCTTACCATCTAAACTATAGGCAAATTGACAAGTTGCCACTGGTACATTCTTAGCATTAGTAGAAGACGTCACTTGCACTTTAAAGTAGATATCACTTTGACCAACTTCTACACTACCAAGTGACTTTTCACTTTCTCCACCTTCGGCATCTATGCACTCCACCATATTCACCAGGTACTTGCCTCCTTTCTTTTCTATACTTATGTAGGCGTAATCCATTCCAAAAACTATAAGACCAGCTTTTTCACCGTCTTTAAGAGCATTTAGTTTAAGTTTTGTGCTTGCAGCAAAATCCATAGCAGGAAACTTTTGTAAGACAATACTACTGACTGGCCAAAGGTTATTATCTTCTACTTTTTGAGCGTTTAACTTCAAGCTTTTACCCGTTAAGTCATACCATTCTTTTTTGATATTTGCCTGCCATTGCCATTGAAGTCCTAGCTTAGAAGTATTAAACTCGTCAGAGGTTTGAGGTACTTTAACTTCGTTAATTACTTTGCCAATGTTTGGTTTCTTAAACTCCGCTACTGGCTCTCCTACCCCATTTCCGTCAAAATCAACACCCATCACAGGCCAGCCATCTTTCCATGACATTGGCTGAAGTAAAATCACCCTTCCGTAAGCCATCTTATCTTGGAAATGGATAAACCACTCCTCGCCTGTTTGTGTATCAAGCCATGCACCTTGGTGAGGTCCATTTATGTTGGTACTACCTTGCTCTAAAACTATTTTGTCTACATAAGGTCCGTATATGTTTTTTGACCTTAAAATAGTTTGCCAACCTGTTGACACCCCACCTGCAGGAGCAAAAATATAGTAATAGTCTTTACGCTTATAAAGCTTTGGACCTTCTATGGTCTGATGCCCTTTTTGACCATTAAAAACCAAAGTAGAGGTACCTAAAATCTCGGTACCATCTGGTGTCATTTCATTAATCAATAAAACACTTTTGATTCCAGAGCGACTATTGGCGTAAGTATGTACCAAATAGGCTTTGCCATCTTCATCCCAAAGCGGACAAGTATCTATCCAACCCACCACTTTTTTTATCAATTTAAGCGGCTCCCATTTCCCAAAAGGGTCTCTTGTTTTTGTCATAAAAACACCTCTGTCAGGGTCGCCATAATATATAAAGTACTCACCATCATGATAACGAATACTCGGAGCCCAAATAGCATCACCATGTTGTGGTTTGTCAAAAGCTTCGTCAGGATATGAAAGGGCTGCATGACCTATAATTTCCCAATTGACCAAATCTTTAGAATGTAAAATAGGTAAACCAGGGAAATGACTAAAACTAGAAGACACCATAAAATAATCGTCTTCCACACGAATTACATCAGGGTCTGAATAATCGGCATGAATGATAGGATTTTTGTACTTCCCATCTGGCAAATTCGGGTTATAAACCTCCTCCTGAGCACTTAATCTAAAAGCACTCCCTACTACTAAAATCAAAAAAAGTAATTTTTTCATATCTGTTTTTCTACTATTTCTTTTACTAATTCATTTAAATAAACCTCCACATTATCATACGCCGTAGATAGCTGACGACCTGTAGATTGGTCTTTTGAAATATCTAATCCTTTTAACTTTTTCCACTCATCTGGCATACCATCTTCAGAACTATCTAATGGACTTTCTGTTTGATTAAGTACAGGAAAACCACCGACATCTTCTTGCGAATCAATAATTCCATTTTTTGAACCATTACTTCCGGTGAAGGTAAATGTGCTATTTGCTACTTCTTCTAAAATCCGCATATCCACCGCATCTAGTTTATAAGATGCTCCGCAAACTGCTAATACTTTCTGATAAGCTTCATCAGCAGAATGTGTAGTAACATTGTCAAAGATATCATGCGGCTGTGAGATTTTGATGGTATTCAAAACCGCATCCGTTATGTCTCCATATTTAGAATGGAACTGATTTTTGACGCCATAAGTCCAGTTGTCATCTGTAGCTCTTTGGCTCCCTTCTACCTTATTTCCTGCAATGTAATATTTGCCCCAAATATCATAAACCTCCGCCTCTGGATTAACGTTTTTATCAATAGAAACTATACGTTCTTTTTTAGAATTCGGTGTTGCTGGCCCTGGTTTGTAATAGTTGTTCACCATGTTGACATTCATAGCTTCACCGCCATAACAGCCATTCGCTCCCCAATTATAGATGACATTATTTCGCATATCTACCAAGTCGGTCAAAGCAAAGGCCTCATTTGCTCTCTCCCCAAAACGTGGTGTTCGGCTTTGATGATGAGCAAAAAGGTTATGGTGAAAACTAGCTTTCCTGCCACCCCAAATACCACCATAGCCATGCGAGCCTTTTTCGTGCACTGAGTTAGTCAAACTTTCGCTAATCATGCACCACTGCAGCGTGGTATTTTCATTTTGATAAAATGTGGCGGTTTCGTCAGAAGACCAACTTATAGAACAGTGGTCTATCATAATATTTTTATGAAACCTAGCTTCCAAAGCATCCGCTTGCTGAGCCGCAGCATCACCAAGTCTAAATCGCATAAAGCGAATAATGATATTATCTGCATCTAAAACCACTGGGTAATCTTTGATACAAATACCATCGCCGGGGGCAGATTGACCAGCTATGGTTACGTCACCATTACTAACTACCAATTTTGATTTAAGAGCGATTGTACCTGAAACCTTAAAGAGTATGTACCTAGCTCCAGATTGCTGAACAGCCCATCTAAAACTTCCAGTACCTGAGTCATTAAGGTTGCTCACAAAAAGCACCTTACCTCCACGACCACCCGTGGCATCTTGACCAAAACCTTCTGCACTTGGAAAAGCGAGCACCTCATCTTGACTTTGTTCTATCTCTGATGGCTTTTCAGGTTCTATATCTAAATCTTTACTACCATAAATGGTGGTTTCTTCGCATTGCGAAAGCAAAAAGAGGCTTAATATAATTATATACTTCATAATAAATTCAAGAAAAAAAGCATGGTCAAAATGACCATACTTTTAAATTCAACCATTATTACTTTACTGTTAAAGTTTTGCTCTCCATCTAGGATCTCCTGCATCAAATCTCCCTCCGAAGCCATTATCTTGGATATTGAAATCTCCATTATATGGATCCACCCATAAATTCCCAGCTTCTCCACTATAATTAAGAGCGGGGAAACCTGCCATTTCAGTGCCCTCACGAGCTTGAAAATCTGAAGTACCCCATGTGTTTACAATGTTGAAACTGGTAGCATCAAGTCCTCCACCTATTAGCTGAACACTTAAGTCGCCAGACTCTGAGCTGTCCCAGCCATGACCCCAAATAGTGTTTGAAATTGTCAGTCCGTTTACAACATCACTTTTACCTTCTTTTCCTCTAAAACGGAAAACTCTTTGCCCTGTGGCAGCTACTTCATTAAACGTACAGCCATCTATTAAGAAACTTTGTACGCTTTGCCTCGTAGACAAGAAAGTATTGACTCTATAAAAAGTTGAGTTTTGGAAAATCACATTGTCAATCGCTGCTTTATCATCACCATCGGTATCGCAAGTAAACACGCCATAGCCACCGATATCGCGTACTATTGAGTTTGAAATAGTATAATTTTTCACAAACACATCGCTTCTAAGTCTCATTACTCCACGGAAGTCGTGAAGGATACAGTTTTCAAAACGTAGTTCATTAATGATAGTAGCGTCTCCACTGTTGTTAATATTGAAAACATAGTCTCCGCCAATATCTTCGCCCATTACTTCTATATCATCAAAAACAATATGGTCAATAACAGCACCTGCAACAACATTCCAGTTTCCTGTAGTAAACATAGCCGCCTTGTTTTCTTCAAAACCATAAGCTCCTTTGATGGTAATTGATTTGTCTAAACGCTCTGTAGGGAAATTATAAGTCACTCCTTTTTTCAAAAGAATAATCATTCCGTCACCGGCACCTTCCACCGCAGCTGCTAAAGCATCAGGGTCTTCATTATCACTTAGGTCAATCACATTACCTGCATTAGGATCTACTCCTGCCACTAAGGTTTTGTAATCTACCCATCCTCTTAACTTATCTCCACTATAAATCGCAATTTGATATCTAGAGTCTGGGTCTAAACCATCTATAATAGTTTCTCCCGCAGTTTGGTCATTAGAAGAAACATCATAAGAAGCCAAAGGTGTGGTTAACCTTAAATCTTCCGAAGAAAAGGTTTTTACACCAGTTACAGGAGCACCAGCTATAGTCCAAGTAACTTTAGCCTTGGTATCTATGACATCATTCTTTCTTGGTAGATTAAGAATAGAAGGAAAACGCTCTGTTCTTACTGCTCCTAAATCTGCCGCTCGGCTATCATATTGAGGGTCGGCTGCATGAGCTGTAGCTCTAATTTGATAAAGCGTATTGTAAAGAAGTTCTTCTCCCAATAAAATTTCATCAATTAGAAAGTAACTTGTATCAATCTCAAACTGATAATCGACCACATTAAAAGAGTCTCTACTTACCTCTAAAGTATAAGAAGTCGCTTCTTTAATGTTTCCAAGGTTCACTTCAATTTTGTTCTCAATTGCTTCTAACTGACTTCCCAAAACGGGTCTAAAGAGTCGTGTTTTTTCGTACACAATATCTTTTTCGCAGGCAGTAACAAATACCGCCATAACAGCGATAAGTGCTAACATCCAATTTGTAGTATTTTTTATAGTATTCTTCATCTTATTTCAATTAGTAGTTAGCTTAAAATTGATACCCGTCATTTGAAATAGTACCTCTACTAGCAGAAACCGCTTCCTCCGGTACAGGGAAAATGTATCTTGCCACACCAGGTTTAGGACCATTAATGTAATTTGCCCAATCTCTAGTAATCCAAGGGTCATAAGTTTCTATCTCGTCATACATGTCAATCAAAAATGGTTGCCTAATCCAGCTATCGTCTGGAGCAGCCAATATTTTCTCATCTGGATTTAAGACTACGAACTTTCCGCTCTCATCTCTTTTCCAATACATGTAATCTGGTAAGTCAGAATATTTTCCGGTTCCTGAAACAGCAGCATCAGTCATTTCTTTCAAAGTCTGAACCGTCTCTGCTACTTTTTCTGAGTAAATACCCCATCTGATAAGTTCATATTTCCTTATCATTTCGCCACCAAACTCCCATGCTCTTTCATCTACAATGGCATCAAAAAAGGCATCTTTACTTCCTGAAACACCATTTATATAAGTGTCAACTTTTGAAGCCCATTCTGCTTCTGGGAAAGCTCGCTGTCTTACTCTTGCTAAAGCCGCTTGTGCTTCAGCAGAAGGACCATTCAGTTCGTTTTCTGCCTCGGCATTCATAAGAAGAACATCCGCATAACGCATCATAGGCCAGTTAATTCCAGTGCCTTTTGCGGTACTAGAACCCGGAGCATTATCTAAAAAGTGACGACTCCATTTCCCCTGAGAAATATTAGTGGCAGAAGAAACAAATTCTTCTTCAAAAGCCGTATTGACACGATATAAAGCACATGTTACATCACGACGAACATCCTTTTTGTCAAAAGAGAAATAATAACTTGGCGGGATAGCCATATAATTACTACCTGAACCAAAAGCATGACTTGCAGTAGCACCACCTTGTACCGTGATACCAATATTCCAAGCTACATCACCATTACCTAAAGCAAATGGTACTTCAAAAAGTATCTCGCTATTAGTAGGGCTTACAAACTTGCTTTGATTCAAAAATACCTGACGATAGTCTGTTGGCAACTCTCTGTCTTTCATTGCTATCAACTTAGAAGTATAATCTTTCGCTATTTTATAATAGTCTAAGTAATCTCCTTCACGCTTCATTTCTAAATCAGGTGTTAGGTAGTAACCACCTCTTTGCAGAGCTAATCTTGCTATTAAAGCTAATGTGTACTCTCTGTTAACTTGCTCTATGCCATAAGGAGCTTCATCTCCCCACATCATATTTTCTTCTACCGCTATCATATCACTGATTACGTTAGTAAGAATTAAGTTTCTATCCTCACGAGGAAGGTAAAATTCAACACCTGCTTTTGGTGCCAATCTTACATTAGGAACATCGCCAAAATAATAAGTCAACATGCTGTACCAATAGGCTCTCAAGGTATAAGCCTCACCTAGCATATGATTCATCAACTTTACATTTTGTGGTTCATTTGAAGTTAGTGCATCACTAGCTTCAATTCCCTCAATGGCGATATTTGCATCTCTAATGGCTGTATAAGCAGCATTCCAAAACTGGCGTAAATCACCGTTAGTAGAAAGTGCATCTAAATTCCATATTTGGTAACGATCACCTGAGCTAGTCCACCCACTTTGGTGCTCTACATCAGTATTACCAGTCATGTTGTTTGATAGTCTTGATCTAAAACCATCAACACCAAACTGTACATAAATAGCATTTACCCCTCTACGGGTATCGTCTACGTTAGAAAAAACGTAGTTTGTATCAAAAGTGGATGGCGAAACCGGGTCTAAAAAGTCTTCACAAGAAAATATTGTGAGAGAAAAGGCCAATATTAATAATCTTAATTTCATTTCTGTTTTTATTTATATTATTCAGAATTAGAAAGTTATGTTCACACCAAAAGTATAAGAACGGCTTCTTGGGAAAGAAGAGTAATCTACACCAGGTGTAAGCCCTGAATAAGAGCTTCCCCTCTGCTAGTACTCACCTCTGGGTCATAGCCACTATACTTTGTCCACAGTTTAAGGTTATTACCTGTGGCATAAATTCTAACTTGGTTCATTTTGACTTTAGAAATAAGACTTCGCGGAAGCGAGTATCCTATGTTCAAATTATTAAGTCTTAAAAAAGAACCATCTTCTACTGCCCAAGAGTGAATTACTGCCTGAGCCACTCCATAGCTACCATGAGACCAAATCTCTTTATCAGCATTTAACTGAGCTAATTGGTCTAAATCTGTAACTAAATCACCGGCAACACCTGTAATGCTACCATCCACATCTAAATAGCTAAATCTATTATCAATGCTCATGGTATTTAAAAGGTTACCATAAGTCACACGTCTAAATTGATTGTATTGAATTTTACCGGTATTGTATATATCGTTACCAAAAGACCAGTTAAAGAAAACGGAGGCGTCAAAACCTTTGAAGCTACTGCTTAAACCAAAACCACCCTGAGCAGCTGGCAAAGCATTTCCTATTACCTGACGGTCTTCACTGTTAATTATACCATCGCCGTTTAGGTCTTTTAATTTCAAAAACCCGGGTCTTAAATTCGTATTGCCTACCGTTCCTGATGAATTAGGAACACCCTCTTTAAGAGCATAAGAGCCTGAGACAGCATCATAAGATGCAAAATCAGAGGTAGCATAGAATCCGTCAGTCACATAACCGTAAATGTCACCTAGGCGGCCACCTACTTCTATGTAATAGTCGTCTCTATCTTTTAAGTCTGTACTCGCCCAGTTTGATTGGAAAAATCTAGAATCCGTACCATCTAGTTTTTCAATTTTGGCGTTATTTCTACCAATATTAAAACTAGCACTTAAGGTAAAATCATCATTATCAATCAAGAAGGCATTAACTCCAAGTTCAATTCCTTGATTAGACGTACTACCTATATTATTCCACTGCGTAGTAAAACCAGTGTTAGAAGGAATGGCAGAACGTAGTAATAAATCTCTTGTGGTGTTTTTATAAATATCTAAACTACCTGTGATACGAGATTTATACAAAGTAAAATCAAGTCCTAAGTTTCTATTAACTGTGGTTTCCCAAATAATATCAGGATTATACAGTGTAGAACCTGTAGGCGTATAATAGGCATTGTCAAAATTCCCAAAACCAGGACCACGATTAGTAGACCCTTCAAATAAGAACTGGGTAGCAGTTGGGTCAATTCTATCATTACCCGTCTCACCGTAACTAGCTCTTAGTTTTAATTCATCCAGCCAGTTCACATCTGCTAAAAAAGCTTCTTCAGATAGTTTCCAACCCAAAGCTATAGCAGGGAAAATACCTACTCTATTGTTTTTTGCAAACTTGCTAGATGCATCTCCACGAACAGTTAATGTAGCCAGATATTTATTATTCAACTGATAATCTGCTCTTGCAAAAACTGAAACTCTATTTGCCTTAGTAAAAACAGAAGTTTCAAGTCTATCTGTTCTACCAAAAGTCATGTTGGCAAAAAGCTCTTCTGGCGTGATAGAAGCTCTAAAATCTTCTGAACGAATAAATGCTGAATTTCCGCCAGTAGTATAAATTTCATGACCAACTAAAAAGTCCAACTTCTGATTTGACAAATTAGCTACCTTATAGTTTAAGGTATTTAACCAGCGTAGTGATGTTCTTTCATAGTTTGTTTTCTCTCCTAGAGGAAGGCTACCTCCATTATTAAACGACTCCCCAGTTAGTGGACCGTAATATCTAAGATTGTTTTCAAACTGCCTAGAGGTAGTAAAAGTAGTTTTAGCCGTTAAGTTATCTAACACATTATAGGTCAAAGAACCATTCAGGATATAATCATTGGTAGTTCGTTCACGCCAATCTTGCTTTGTCAGTTCTAAAGGACTTACCAGACTTTTTATGAATGAGTTAAAATCATCATTAGGGTCAATAGTGTTTACATCAATATCTAATTCGTCTGCAATACCATTTACTGGTCTTGTTTGAACAGCGTCTTTAATGCTTAACTGTGCCCTTCCAGAAGTACCAGCACCATCCACAACAGTATTGGTTAAACGAGCACTTGCATTAAAGGTTAACTTCTTAGATATAGTTTGGTCTAATTTGAAATTGATAACATTTCTTTTAAAACCATTATTTACCAAAAGACCAGCGTCATTATTGTGCGTCAAGCTTAAGCTTAACTTGGTCATTTCTGTTCCTCCAGACAAACTAACATTATGATATTGCGAAGGTCTTGGAGCACCAAAAAGAATATCTTGCCAGTCGCTAGGAGCCTTTTGTTTGTAAAGTTCTAAATCATCATAAACGCCATAAAAACGTTCAAAATTTCTAACAGCCGCATCAGAGTTTAGCTTTGCAAACTCATAATTGGCCAGTACGAACTCATAAGGGTCAAGCACTTCATACTTTCTATCTTTGGGCATCTGCTTTAATTGATAAAAAGCGTTATAAGAAACTTTCGCTTTACCTGCTTTAGCCTTTTTGGTAGTAATTACTACTACACCATTAGAAGCTTGTGCACCATAAATAGCTGTAGCAGCAGCATCTTTCAAAACATTGATGCTTTCAATATCTGTAGGCGGCACGTCTCTAATACTACTTACAATAAAACCATCCACCACAAAAAGCGGCGAATTATCTTGTGTAATAGAACCTCCACCTCGTATTCTAATGACCACTTCGGCATCCGGAGAACCATCTGTAGTTAATACATTAACACCTGGAAGCCTACCTGTAATAGCTTGGGCGGCACTTGTCAAAGGTATTTTTGAGAGTTCTCTTCCTGAAATAGAAGCTACAGAACCCGTCATGTCAGTTTTCTTTACAGTTCCATAACCATAATCTACCACCACCACTTCGTTCAAGACGTTTGCGTCGTCTTTCATCTCTACATTTATAATAGACTGCCCGTCAATGGAAATTTCTTGTTTTTCCATACCAATAAAAGTGAAAACCAATGTTCCTTTTGGAGAAGCACTTAGCTTATAGTTTCCATCTACATCAGAAGACACACCAGTGGTAGTTCCTAATACCACAACAGAAACTCCGGGAAGAGCTTCGCCGTCGGAACTAGTCACTTTCCCGCTTACTTGATTTTGAGCATATCCCGTAGTAAAAATGACCATAAGGCCAATAATACCGAGTAGCTTTAATTGTAGTTTTTTAATCATATTTTTTCATGTTTAGGAATAGTTTGAAATAGGGAGTGGTGGCAGAATGCCACAATGTAATTTTTGTAAGAAGGTTTATAGTTAAAGTATTTTCGTTTGCAAGTTTAACGTCGCTTTAGTACTTAACTAATAAAATACTGGATTTTATTTACGCAATCGTTGTCGGGAACGTTCCCATAAGTTTCATCCAAATTCAAATCTTTACTAAAACAGCCTAAAGCACCTTTATAAGGCATTACCATACAGCTGAATCCTTTGCATAAATCTAAAGTAAGTACGATGTATTTATTTGAAAACAGCTTAAGAAAGGAGTAAACTTAAGCACACCAAAACCTGCATTTTATAGCAAGACCTTTAAACACCCAAAGACAAATGAATGTCTCAAAAAGAAGATATTTTACTAAAGCATATGGCTACTTGCTTTCTATAAAAAATGCTTAAGAGTAAAAATGTATTTACCCGCAAGGAAGAATGAGTACTTACACAAGCGATAAACAAAAAAAGGTACAGTCAATGACCATACCTTTTAAAAATTCAACCTATTATTCAATTATACTTAATTCTATTCGTATGCGGGGTTTTGTTGGAAACTCCTATTTTGATTCAAATCAATAGCTGATTGTGGAATCGGTCTAAGGATTTTTAATTCACCATTTGCTCCAGCAAAATCACTTTCTGAAACAAGTCTGTGATGAGCAGATGCTCGCTCTACTAACTTACCTGTTCTTTTAAGGTCAAACCATCTGTGGTACTCTCCTAAAAGCTCACGACCTCTTTCATCTAATATGTAATCAATATCAAACTCTCCAGATGTGGCTTCGCTAACTCCAGCACGGTTTCTTACTACATTTAATCTTGCTAACCCAGTAGCTGCGTCACCACTTTTGAGATAAGCTTCTGCTGCTAATAAATAAGTATCGCCCAATCTTGCTAATACAATATCACGTGTACTTGAGCTTCCACCAAAAGAAGCTTTTGGGTCATCAAATTTCTTAAGAGGAATAGTCTCATAATCAAGACTCACCGTTTGAGAGCTATAAGTACCATAAGGGTGATATGTAGCATTTGGGTACTTTGTTACAAAAGCAACCGAATCTTCTGCCGTAATCCAAGCTGGGGCATAATAATGAAATACGCCTAAACCACTTTTATCATCTACATCAAATTCGTCAAAATAACGATTATAAACAGTCACCATAAACGAAGCATCCCAACGAGCATCATCCTCTGTAAAAAGTCCCAAAGCAAAATCTGTAGGACATAAATTATACGAACGCTGTGGTGCATCTCCAGCCACTTCCGAACCTCCTAAATATGGCCCAAAATAACGAGCTTGGCTATTACCTAACTTCAGTGGGTCAGCACTAATTGACCCCGCAGAATACTGCACAGAAAAGATAGTTTCAGCGTTACCATCATTCTCTGGTCTCCATAATTCACTGTAAGGAATATCTAAACCTTGGCCACCTATGGCTTGGTCTAACATTGCGGCTGCAGTATTAAAATCAGAAGAAGAGCCAAAGTCTTCATAACCTCTGGTTAAATATACTTTACCCAATAAATGCTGAACTGCCCTCTTATTCACACGTCCATTAAAAGTACCACTGCTTACTAAGTTTAAGGCTTCTTCTAAATCACTAATAATAAAAGTATAAACCTCTTCAGCACTATTTCTGTCAAACTCTAAAACTGGCTCATTGATGTAATCTTTTACAAGTGCTACTCCACCATATGTTTGTACTAAGTTAAAATAGGCAAGAGCTCTTAAAAACTTCACCTCACCTACCGAAGTAGATATTGACCCAGATTGCTCTGTAATATCTGAATAGTATATTGCTTGGTTTGCAAGTTGAATAGCTCTATAACAAGTATTATAAAGTTGATCAACTCCAGAAGAAGAAGGATTAAGATCACGATACTGACTTAAACCTACAGGTTCTTGAGAACGACCTTCTGCATACAAGTCTGTTCCTGCGGCAAATAACCATGGGTCTCCGCCGTAGATTTCTCTTAATTGAGAATAATTAGCATTTAATAATGACTCAAAACCTGCACTAGTAATATAATAGCTCTCTGCCGTTACGTTTGACTTATTCTCCTCGGTCAAGAAATCCTCACATGACGTAAGAGAAAAACAGGCCAATGACAATACAAATATTTTACTTATATAATTTAATTTCATTTTTCCAGAAAGATTAAAATTTAACATTAAGACCTAATTGATAAGTCACTGAACTCACACGACCTACAGCAAACTTGGCTCCCGCCCATTCTGGGTCATATCCATCATACTCTGAGAAAACAAAAGGGTTAAGTACATTTCCGTAAATTCTTACAGACTTAATCCCAAGTCTATTCGACACAGACTCTTGTAATTTATAACCAAGTGTGATATTCTTCACTTTCATAAAAGAAGCGTCTCTATAATATCCAACCTTGCTATTTCTCCAGAAAGTACCCTGATTTCTAGCCTGAGGATACTCGTTAGAAAATTGAGCTGGCACGCCTGCCCCATTTTCAGGAACATACCATCCTATATCTAATTTCTGACGTCCTCTATCTCTAGTATCAGTGAAATTTGCATGGAAAGGACTTGTTAAAAAGACTCCCTGGCTTCCTATTATTGAAAAAGAGAAATCAAGGTTACCATATCTTAAAGTAGAAAAAACACTTCCCGTAAACTTAGGGTCTGATGAACCAAGAATAATTCGGTCTTCATTTGGTGTAATTTTACCGTCGTTATTTTGGTCAACTACTTTAGCTTGACCTTCTAACTGATTATAAGATGCAGCTTCTTCTCTTTCATTTGCCTGCCAAATACCGTCAAACTCATAGTTATAGCTTGAGTTTATAGACTCTCCTATAAACCATCCATTACCTACATCATCCACTTGGTCTTGACCGTAGATTGAAACAATCTGGTTCTTGTTCTTTGTAAACGTAAAGCTCGTTTGCCAAGACAATTTGTTCTTCTGAATGTTACGCGTAGTTAAACCAAACTCCACTCCTTTATTACTTACAGAACCTATATTAGAACTAATAGAGGCAAATCCAGACTCTTTAGGGAGATCTTGCTCAAGAAGTAAATCATCAGAAAGTCTATCATATACATCGATGGTACCGGAAATACGGTCATTAAATAAACCAAAGTCAAGACCAAAGTTACTCTCTCTAGTTTTTTCCCAGCCTAAAGCATTATTAGCTAATGAGCCAGCTCTCCAACCATTGGCCGTAGTGCCTAAGAAATCGTAATAAGTCTGAATATCTAAAATGTTGGTAGTAGAATATGGGTCAATAATATTATTACCCGTAAAACCATAACTAGCACGTAACTTCAAGTAAGAAATAGCTGCTATATCTTTTATAAAACTTTCTTCAGAAAGATTCCAAGCAAGAGCTGCTGATGGGAAACTATCCCAACGATTCTCTTTAGATAATAGCGAAGAACCATCCCATCTGTTAGATATTGTTAGCAAATATTTACCCTTATAAGAGTAATTTAAACGACCAGCAAAAGAAGCTAACGTTTGCTTTCTAAAGTATGAGTCTATATTATAAGTTGACTGGTCACCTGAACCTAGATTATAAAAATCTGTATCAAATGGCAAATACCTCGCAGCCAAAGAAGAACCCTCTGTTTGTGATGTATAAAGACTTTGAAGACCTAAGAAACTAAATCTATGGTCTGCTTTTACCGTTTTCTCAATATTGAATTGGTTATCCCAAGTATAGGTCAAGTTTTGAAAATTCTCCATTTCCGCAGATGGCAAATTCTTATTCCCTACACCCGTATTCGTAAGAGCTCCCCAAGACTTACCTCTTCTTCTATTTCTAATACTAGGAGAAAAGGTAGTTTTGAAAGACAACCAATCTAGAGGTTTGTACTGTAAAAAAACATTACCAAGTCCTGTAAAGCTTCTGGCAATATCAGACGAATTTGCAATCTCCAGCAAAGGATTATAGGTACTCGTTTTGTTAACTAAATAGTTTCCATTTGCATCTTGTAATTTTCCAGGCTGAGGATAAAGCGTTACGCCATCTTCTCCATAAGGAGATAAGAAAGGATTCAATCTAAACGCCTCTTGCATAGCTACACCACTACCATATTGGTCTTCTTTAAAAGCAATGGTGGTGTTTAAACCATAAGAAATTTGGCTATTCAGCCTGTGATTAATACCTATTTTCATAGAATACTTATCTAAAGCCTCATTTTGAATATTTCCAGTTTCGTTTTGAACACCAAGACCTAAGTTATAACCTACTCCACCATCACCCCTGCCAGAGAAATTCAAGTAAGTATTTTGTTGGAAACCATCTTGAAGCACTAAATCATACCAATCATAAGTTTCGTTTGCATCTGCTCTCGCTTTTAATACTGAGTTTGCCGTTCCTACCACATTTTTAAAAAGAGCCTCAGGCGTTATAGCCATTGGGTCTTCTAAATTTGTAGTAGCTAAATAAGCAGATTGATGATACTCCCACCATTTTTCGCCACCCATCATTTGAGGTAGTCTCGCTACTTTCTTCACACCATAGTACGTGTCTAAAAAAACATTTAAGCCAGATTTAGCAGTAGCTCCATTTTTGGTAGAAACTAGCACTACACCATTAGAACCTCTAGAGCCATAAATAGCCGTAGAAGAAGCATCTTTAAGAATATCGATTCTCGCAATATCCTGTGGGTTTAAGAAATCAATGTTATCAATAGGTACTCCATCCACCACATAAAGCGGATTAGAATCGTCATTTAAAGAGTTATTACCTCTAATCGTAATATTGAAACCATCACCTATTCGTCCTGTAGAAGGAGATATTTGAACACCAGCTACATTACCTTGAACCGCTTCTAGAGCATTCGTAAAATTACGCTCTGTGATAGATTTACTACTAATGCTCCCTACAGAACCCGTTAAATCTGACTTTTTCATTTGAGCATAACCAATCACCACCACTTCTTGAAGTGATTTCTCGTCACTGCTTAGTCGTATATCAAACTGCGTCTTTTGACCTACGGTTATTTCTTGAGGTTCAAATCCAATATAGCTTAGTACCAAAATTGAATTAGGACCGGATACTTTCAAGCTGAATTTTCCATCTGAGTTAGTTACTGCACCGTTTGTAGTTCCTTTTTCAACTACGTTGACCCCCGGCAGGGTTAAATCTGTTTCACCTTCAAAGACTGTCCCACTTACGGCAACATTACTTTGAGCAAAACCCGCGACACCTAAAAGTGTAAAGAACAGCATGGCCGAAACGGCAAATACCTTCCTACACATCTTGTAAATTTTTGAGTTCATATTTTTCTTTAAAGTTTAGTTAGAGAATTTCAGAATAGTTTTTTGGTTTGATTATAATTTAGGTTTAGAACGATGCTACATTTTTTGTGATATAACGTCTTAGAGAAGTACAATTTTAAGACTTGAAATTGTACTTCTCCTACATTTATCAGGACTTTATTTACGCAATCGTTGTCGGGAACGATGCCATTAATTTATTCTTCACATCCCACCTTTATTTTCTAAATATTATATTCCTTTGAAGCATCAAGGGTCCTAAATATTTAGAGTCTTGATTCCTATTAAAATGATTATGCAGACTTCACAGGATTTAAACCTTAACTGGAAGCAGACTCTAGTCCTATTATTTTTACTGATAATAGGAGTTAAATCTTTGGCTATATCTCAAGTAAAAAATGACACGGCGGAAAAAATAGTACTATATCAAAGAGACAATGGTGGTTGGCCTCAACACAAAGGAGACCCAACAGATTACCAGAAGCCTTTAACAGAAGAATTCAAGGCTAAATTAATTGACGACAAATCAAAAAAAGACGCTACCATAGATGACAAGTCTACCACTTTTGAAACAGACTATTTATTACAACAGGCTGCCAAAACAAAAAATAAAGTATATCTAGAAGCGGCAGAAAAAGGTATGCAATACTTATTTGAGGCTCAAAACTCGACTGGTGGCTGGCCTCAGAAATATCCAGACACTTCTGGATATCATAAGCATATCACCTATAATGATCATGCTATGATTTCTGTGTTATGGATTATGAAAAGAATTTCGGATAATGAAGAGCCCTATACCTTGCTCAGTCAAAAAACAAAAGTCCAAGCCAAGGAAAGTTTAGCAAAAGGAATTGAATGTATTTTAAATACCCAATATCTTCAAAATGGTAAATTAACAGCTTGGTGTGCTCAGCATGATTCAGAAACTCTTTTACCGGCTTCTGCCAGAGCCTTTGAGCCTGCTTCATTAAGTGGCAATGAGTCTGTAGGTATTTTAAAATTCTTGATGGCTATTGAAAACCCAGACGAACGAATCCAAAATTCTATTAATGCTGGAATAGCTTGGTTTAAAAGTGTTGAAATAAAAGACAAGGCTGTAAGGTATTTTGAAGATGTTAATGCTCCAAAAGGCCGAGATGTTGAGGTTATTGATAAAACCGGAGCATCACTTTGGGCTCGCTTTTATGACCTAGATACCAATGAGCCCATATTTATGGGAAGAGACAAAGTAAGAAAAGTTAACTTGAGTGACATTGAGATTGAACGAAGAACAGGTTATGCCTATTTAGGTACTTGGCCTAAAAAAATCGTTTTAGAAAAATGAGAAAAACACTTAACATAATATTATTTTCAATAACCGTCCTAAGTTTAAAAGCTCAGGACTTGTCTGGTATTACTGCCAAGAAAGATACCTCTTTCACTAACCTCAGTGCCTTAAAAGCAGCTCAAAAAGATGGTTACGATGTCACTATAGCCAAATCTGAAAACTCTAATTTAGTGCTTAGTAAATTTGATAAAATTTACTGTCAAACAGATGATTATACACTGACTCTAGATGTTTTCAGCCCTAAAAAAAGAACCAAAACAAAATTACCAGCTATTATCTTCATTCACGGTGGAGGCTGGCGTACTGGTGATAAATCTCAGCATCACGAATTAGCTAAAGAACTAGCTTCAAAAGGCTATGTCGTATTTACACCTGCTTATAGGCTATCTACTTTCGCCCTATTTCCAGCAGCAGTTATAGATATCAAAACCTCCATAAAATGGGTAAAAGCAAATGCCAAACAATATGGAATAAATACCTCAAAAATAGCTTTAGGTGGTTATTCTGCAGGAGGTCAAATGGCAGCATTTATAGGCACAACCTCAGGTATAGCTAAATACGAAAATGGTGCATGTAAAATAGGCCAAGACACTAAAGTAAATGCAGTTATTGACGTAGACGGCATACTTGCTTACATACATCCTGAATCTGGAGAAGGTGACGATAGCAGGTCAAAATCAGCGGCTACATCTTACTTTGGCTACAGCAAAGAGCAAAACCCTGACTTATGGATTGAAGCAGGAGCTTTAAAGCATGTAAGTGAATTTTCACCCCCTATTCTATTCATTAACAGTGCTATTGAGAGAATGCACGCTGGAAGAGAAGACTACATAAAAGTACTTGATAAACACGGTATCTATTCTGAAATTCATACTTTCAATGCTCCACATGTATTCCCTATGATGGATAAATGGTTTAATGATACCGCAGGACTTATAGACACATTTTTAATAAAAATATTCAACCAATAATGACAGTACAAAGCAAAGCACTCGTAGAAGACCAAGACATACCTTGGGAAGACTTAGGAAAAGGCATCAAAAGAAAAATCATGGCCTATAATGATGGTTTGATGATACTAAAAGTTGGCTTCGAAAAAGGCGGCGTTGGCGACTTGCACCATCACCCACATACGCAGGCTAGTTACGTGAGCCGTGGTAAATTCGAGGTAAGCATAGCTGATGAAAAAAAAGTACTAAATGCTGGTGATGTCTTTTTTGTTAATCCTGACTTAGTACATGGTGTAGTATGCCTTGAAGAAGGAGAACTCGTTGACATTTTTAATCCAATACGTAAAGACTTTATTTGAAATAATATGAAACAAAAATTAATCTTACTACTAACCTTATGCGGAATTAATTTTGCCGCTCTTGCTCAAGAAAATTGGTCTGAAAGAATGGTACATTCTTTCATGAAAATTCATTCGGACTCTATAGCCGTAAAAGAAGGTAAACCAGCTAGATGGGATTATGAGCAAGGACTGATGCTAAAGGCTATTGAAAAAGTATGGCGACGTACTGCCGATCCGAAATATTTCAATTATATCCAAAACGATATTGACAGATACGTGGGCGAAGATGGTTCTATAAGAACATATCCTTTAAAAGATTATAACTTAGATAACATCGCTACAGGGAGAGCTTTAATGCTTCTTTATCAGCAATCATTGCCAAATAAAGAAAAATACAGAAAAGCTGCCGACCACCTTTGGGAGCAGTTAGAAGGTCAACCACGTACTGATGAAGGTGGCTACTGGCACAAAAAACGATATCCATATCAAATGTGGCTAGACGGTCTTTTTATGGCCGAACCATTTTCTGCCGAATACAGCAAAGTATTCAACCACCCAGAACACTTTGATGATATTGCCAAGCAATTTGCTCTTATTGAAGAACACGCGGTTGACCCAGTTACAGGTTTAATATACCATGGTTATGACCAACGTAGGGAGCAAACCTGGGCTGACAAAAAAACAGGACTTTCACCTCATTTTTGGGGAAGAGCCATTGGTTGGTATGCCATGGCATTAGTTGACGTTTTAGATTACTTCCCAGAAAATCATCCCGAAAGAATCACCCTAATAAATCACTTGAAAAGGTTAGCACCAGTTTTAACCAAATATCAAGATGAAAAAAGTGGTGTTTGGTATCAAATGACCGCTTTGGCAGGTAAAGAAGGGAATTATCTTGAATCTTCATCTTCTTGTATGTTTGCTTACACTTTACTAAAAGGGGCTAGAATGGGATACATTGACGATTCTTTTAAAAATGCAGGTGTAAAAGCTTTCAATGGCATTATCAAAGAATTTATTAGCAATAATCCTGATGGTACCATCAATGTAGAAAAAGCAGTGAGTGTAGGGGGACTAGGCGGAAACCCATACAGAGATGGTACCTACGAATACTATCTAAGCGAGCCAATAAGACAAAACGATTTGAAAGGAGTTGGTCCTTTTATTTTTGCTGCTATTGAAATGGAATTACTGAAAGAAGGTTCTATTGGAAAAGGTAAAAAAGTAGGTTTAGATTATCATTTCAATAAGGAGTTCAGAGAAGGTTATAATGGCGAACAAGAGCAGTTTCACTACATCTGGGAAGATAAACTTCACTCAGGTTTTAACTGGTTTGGCGAAGCCTTCACCAATATGGGTGCAGAAATCACTGCCGTAAAGTCGCAAGCGTCAAAGCAAGCTTTGAAAGGCTTAGACGTCTATATAATAGTAGACCCTGATGATAAAAAAGAAACCGACAGCCCGAATAACATAGCACCTTCAGATATTAAAAATATCAAAAAGTGGGTAAAAAAAGGTGGAACATTATTAATTATGACCAATGATGCAGAGCACTGTAATTTGGTTCAGGTTAATGATTTGACTAGTGCTTTTGGCATTTCATTTTCTGACAAAAACATTAATATGGTTAAAGGCCTACAGTTTGATATGGGCAGCGTAAATATTGCTCCAGGAAATGAGGTTTTCAAAAACTCTTCTGAAGTTTACATTAAAGAGCTAGTAACCCTAAACACAGATAGCAATGCCAAAACTATTCTTTCTAAAGGCAGTGATAAAATAATGGCGTCTACCACCTATAAAAAAGGACGTGTAATGGTGATAGGTGACCCATGGCTTTATAACGAATACGTAGACGGAAGAAAGCTGCCGGCAAAATATCAAAACTTTGAAGCCTCTAAAGATTTAGCAAAATGGCTTCTAAAATAACCTTAATCTGTTCATTACTCTTGACACTTTGCTTTCAGAGCTTCGCAAAGAAAATAATAGTATCTCAAGATGGAACTGGTGATTATGTCAGCATTCAAGAAGCTATTGACGCCACGGTGTCTTCTTCCAAAATGCAAACCATATTCATCAAAAATGGAACATATAAGGAGAAGGTATTAATTGATAGTACCAAGCATCATTTGAGGCTTTTAGGAGAAAGTACCAATGGTGTAATTATAACCTATAGTCAGTCCAGAGATTACTGGCGATGCGAAAACGATAATGATTTTGGAGCAGCCACCATCAATGTTTTAGGACATGACCTCATTTTTGAAAACCTCACCGTATTAAATACCTACGGTTTTGATGTAGACGGAACTGTAAGCATTGACTGTTTAAATGAGTCTGGAAAAGCAAACGGAGCTAAAAAGAACTATTTACCAAGAGAAAAAGGAGAGCCTATCGGTCAAAAGATAGTTAGAAAAGATGGGCATCAGTTTTCATTCAGGTCACTCAGTGGTGCTACTAGAATAAAGTTTCTTAGCTGTGTTTTTAGGTCTGGTGGTGGAGACACCGTAAGCCCTTGGGATGTAGGTGGTGGTATGTTTTATTTCAAAGACTGCATCATTGAAGGGCATGTAGATTTATACTGTCCAAGAGGAAATGCTTTGATAGAAAATTCCCTAATCATTTGTCATAACATGACAGCAGGTATTTGGCATGATGGCTCAGGAAATGAATCTGATAAATCTGTATTGATAAACTGCCGCTTTGAAGGAGACCCAGGATTCAAACTCGGAAGATATCACAAGGAGGCTCAAATGTATCTTATAAACTGCTCTTTCAGTGAAGAAATGGCTGATGCCGAAATATATCAAAGCACAAAAACTCAACTAAAATGGGGGCATAGAATTTACTACAAAAACTGTCATAAAGACGATGGAAATTACGCTTGGCATCAAGATAATACCGACTTGACAGAAAAAGACTTCAAATTCAAAAAGATATTTGGCAAAAAATGGTAATATGGTGATTGCTTAGAATCACTATCTAATATAAAACGCGTAAAAAACTCGAATGGACAACTTATCCTTAGATTATCTCACTAAAAAATCTGACTTAGGATTTGAAAGAAGGATATTATATTATCCTGAAAAAATCATCCAATTTGGCACTGGAGTCCTTCTCAAAGGTCTTCCTGATTTCATTATAGACCACGCTAATAAAAACGGAGCCTTTGAAGGAAAAATAGTAATGATTAAGTCTACAGACACTAGAGGCTCCATAGAGTCTTTGGTCAGTCAAGATTGTCTTTATACTGTTGCTACTAGAGGTATTCAAGATAAAAGGTTAATTGACAAACAAGATATATGTGCCTCAGTGAGTCGCGTGCTAATAGCCAAAACGCAGTGGGCGTCAATCTTGTCTTTATCTAAAAAAGAGGAAATTGAATTTGTTTTTTCTAACACCACAGAAGTAGGAATAACCTACGAACCAGAAAAAATAACACCAGGTGAATGTCCAAATTCATTTCCAGGAAAAGTTGTAGCCTTCTTAAAAAGTAGATTTGAGTATTTTAACGGCGACCTCTCGAAAGGATTAATTTTCCTACCTGCTGAGCTTATTTCAAATAATGGCGATGAACTCAAAAGGATTGTGTTTCAATTGGCCGAAGAAAACTACAATGACTTAGCTTTTCTTTCTTGGCTAAAGTCTGCCAATACGTTTTGTAATACACTAGTAGACCGAATAGTGCCAGGAGCAGCAAACGACACGCTGGACGATAAACTACCTTATAAAGATAAGAACGCCATTGTAGTAGAACCATACGCACTATGGGCTATTGAAGGAGATGATTCTATAAAAGACAAACTAACGTTCTGCTTACCAGAAAATGGTGCTTTTGTAGCTCCCAGCATAGAAAAGTATAAAGAGATAAAACTCAGAATATTAAATGCTGCTCATACTTTCTCTTCCGGATTAGCCTTTCTTTCTGAATATAAACTGGTGAAAGAAGCCATGCGAGATGAAGATTTTTACTCCTTCATGAAAATACTCATGGCAAACGAAATATCAGAAGCCATGACTTCCGAAATATCAGATTCAGAGAAAAACGACTTTGCACAAAAAGTACTAGATAGGTTTAGAAATCCTTTCTTAGAACATCAGTGGCTTTCTATCTGTATGAACTACAGTTACAAAATGGCCACAAGGTGCTTACCACTCATAAAATCATATTATGAGCAAGGAAAAGAAATACCCGAACTTATGCTCTTAGGGTTTACTGCTCACATAGCCTTTTTAAAACCAGTCTCTATTATTGAAGACAAATATTACGGTGAAGCAAACGGAGAGCAATATCTCATTAATGACCCAAATGCCGATTATTTCTACAAAATATGGTCTTCTGAAGGTTCTAACGAGTTAAAAATCAAAAAAATCCTTGAAAACGAGGAACTTTGGGGCGAAAATTTAAATAATCTGAATAGATTTGCAGAGCAGGTTTATAATACTTTTTCTACAATCACAGAACAAGGAACAGGCAAAACCCTATCAGAAACAATTTCTAAATTAGAGAACGCATGAAGAAGCGTGTACTAAAAGTACAATCCCAAGACAATCTTATAGTAGCTCTTGACCACCTTAAAAAAGGCGAAGTCATAGTCTACAATAATAAAGAAGTAACCTTACTTGAAGCTATTGCTCCTAAGCATAAGTTTACAGAAAGCGATTTAAAAAAAGGTGAAGAGCTTTTCATGTATGGTGTTTTAGTAGGAAAAGCTGAATATGATATTCCTGCTGGCAGCATGGTAACCACATTTAATGTGAAGCACGCCGCAGCTCCATTTAAATTAGGAGAAAGAAAGCTCGACTGGGACAAACCAGAACAAGGCAATTTCAAAGACAAAACTTTCCAAGGATTTCATAGAGCTAATGGCTCGGTAGGTACAGCAAATTACTGGATAGTATTACCATTAGTTTTTTGTGAAAACAGAAACCTAGATGTAATGAAAGAAGCTCTGGTAACTCAGCTCGGCTACGGAAAAAGCGATAAATACAAAGATTTTGCTAAAGATTTAATCTCAAAATATCAAAAAGGAGACAAAGTTCAAGATATTTTAGGAAGTGAATTGCAATCGGTTGCAGAAATTCCAAGCCAGACACGTATATTTGAGAATGTAGATGGAGTAAAATTCCTAAACCATGATATGGGATGTGGCGGAACTCGCCAAGATGCTCAAAGTCTTTGTGGATTACTAGCAGGCTATATTGCTCACCCTAACGTAGCTGGTGCCACGGTTCTAAGTTTAGGTTGTCAAAATGCTCAGTATAGTATTTTGCAGGAAGAGTTACTTAAAAGAGAGTGTACAGATAAGCCCCTTGTATTTCTTGAACAGCAAGAAGAAGGCACAGAAGAAAAATTAATTACCGAAGCTATAAAGAAAACCTTTGCAGGATTAATGGAAGCCAATAAACAAACGCGTCAACCAGCCCCTCTATCAAAATTGGTATTGGGTCTTGAGTGTGGTGGTTCTGATGGTTTCTCTGGTATTTCGGCCAATCCTTCATTAGGTTATGTAAGTGATTTATTGGTAAGCTTAGGTGGTACCACTATCCTTTCGGAATTTCCAGAACTATGTGGCGTAGAGCAAGAACTTAGCGACCGCTGTGTAAACGAAGAAACTGCTCTCAAATTTAACTCACTTATGACGGCCTATGCCGCTAGTGCTGTAAAAGCAGGCTCAGGTTTTGACATGAACCCTTCTCCAGGAAACATAAAAGACGGATTGATTACAGACGCCATAAAATCTGCTGGTGCAGCAAAAAAGGGAGGAACATCTCCAGTAACCGATGTACTAGATTATCCAGAGATGGTTAACAAAAAGGGCTTAAACCTACTTTGTACTCCAGGAAATGACGTAGAATCTACCACAGGAATGGTAGGCTCAGGAGCCAATGTGGTCCTATTTACTACAGGCCTTGGTACACCTACCGGTAACCCAATTGCTCCAGTTATTAAAGTATCAAGCAATACCAAGCTTACAGAAAAAATGCCTGATATAATTGACATAAATACAGGTCCAATAATAGAAGGTGAAGAAAACATTGAAGATACTGGAAGACGAATTCTAGATTATATAATTGCTGTAGCTAGTGGAGATATTCAATGTAAAGCAGTCATTAATCAGCAAGACGATTTCATTCCTTGGAAAAGAGGAGTGAGTTTATAATAAAGAATACAACAATTAAAATGCTTGAGTTTAGAGATATCAAATGCTAATCTTTAATAATAACAATTGATAAAATAGTTTGACATTAAAACCCATCAAACTTCACTAATCTTGGCCTATTGAATAAAAAAATGAAAAAATTCTTAGACGACAATTTCCTTCTTCAGACCAAAACCGCCGAAAAACTTTATCATGAGTATGCTAAACACATGCCCATTATAGATTACCATAATCATTTACCACCTGACCAAATATTAAATGATATCAACTTCAATAATATTAGTCATGCATGGTTAGCTGGTGACCACTATAAGTGGAGAGCTATGCGTTCAAACGGTATAAATGAGGCCTATTGTACAGGAAATAAGACCGACGAAGAAAAGTTTCAAAAATGGGCAGAAACAGTACCTTACACCTTAAGAAACCCACTTTATCACTGGACTCATTTAGAGCTACAGAGATACTTCGGTATTCATGACATTCTGAACGGAGACTCTGCAAAGAGCATTTATGCGGACACCACTGCTATGCTCCAAACAAAAGAATACTCTGTTCAAGGTTTATTAAGTAAAATGAAAGTTGAGACCGTTTGTACTACAGACGACCCACTAGATACGCTAGAACATCATATTGCCTATGATAACTCTGGCGTAAATATGTACCCAGCTTTCAGACCAGATAAGTTCATTCTGATTGAAAACGATGGTTTCGCCTCTTTTATAGAGCGACTAGGTGTTATCGTAAATGCTCCTATTACAGACCTAGACGGACTTCAAAAAGCATTAAGAAGCAGAGCAGATTTCTTTAAGGAAAATGGCTGTAGAATCTCTGACCACGGTCTTGAGCAAATTTATTCTGCCGACTTTACAGAAGAAGGAGCCGACAAGGTTCTCAAAAAAGCTCTTAACGGTCAAACAGTTTCTGAAGCTGAAGCATTAGAATTCAAATCTGCCATTCTTCATTATTTAGGAGTGATGTATTCTGATTTAGGATGGGTACAGCAGTTTCACTTAGGTGCCTTAAGAAACAATAACGAAAGAGGGCTAAGAGAATTAGGACCAGATACAGGTTGGGATAGCATGGGAGACTGGCCACAAGCCGCTGCCATTTCACGTTATTTAAATAAATTGGACAATACTAACCAATTGGCCAAAACGGTTTTATATAACCTTAACCCCGCTGACAATGCCATGATAGCCACAATGATTGGTAACTTTAACGATGGCTCAGTAGCTGGTAAGGTTCAGTTTGGCTCAGGTTGGTGGTTTTTAGACCAAAAAGATGCCATGATAGATCAAATGAATATCTTGTCAAACATGGGATTGATTAGTAAGTTTATTGGTATGCTAACAGATTCTAGAAGTTTCCTTTCTTTTCCAAGACACGAATACTTCAGAAGAATTTTATGTAACCTTTTTGGTAAGGACATTGAAAATGGAGAACTTCCAAACGATATTCCTTGGACAGGTAAGATTATTCAAGACATCTGTTATAATAACACCAAAGAATACTTTGGGTTTTAAATAAAAAACATCTAAACTTTGAGAATTCATTAATTTTAACAAAAAAAAGACATTTAGCAAGTCAAAAATATAACAAAATGAAAAAAGTAGTCACTTTCGGTGAAATCATGTTACGCCTTTCACCTCCAGGTTTTTTAAGGTTTTCTCAAGCAAATAGCTTTGACGTAGTTTATGGCGGTGGTGAGTCTAACGTGGCTGTATCATTGGCTAATTACGGAGTTCCTGTAAGTTTTGTAACACGTTTGCCAAAAAACGATATTGGTGAGTGTGCCTTAATGGAAATGAGAAAACGTGGTGTCAACACCGACAACATTGTTTTTGGTGGAGATAGATTAGGAATCTACTTCTTAGAAACTGGAGCTGTTTCAAGAGGAAGTAAAGTGGTTTATGATAGAGCAGGTTCCTCTGTAAGTGAGATTGAGCCAGGAATGATTGATTGGGATAAAGTTTTTGACGGAGTAGAGTGGTTTCACTGGACAGGTATTACTCCTGCTATTTCTCAAAGTGCTGCCGACACTTGTTTAGAAGCTGTAAAAGCTGCAAGTGCTAAAGGTATTACCATCTCTACCGACCTTAACTACAGAGCTAAGCTTTGGAATTATGGTGGAGACAGAGAAGCTATCATGACAGAGCTTACCTCACATTGCGACATTATTCTTGGAAACGAAGAAGACGCAGAAAAGCACTTCGGAATTAAGCCAGAAGGTCTTGACATCACTACCCAAGGGCACGATGTTACTGCCACAGCTTTCCTTTCTGTTTGTAAGCAAATGATGGAAAAATTCCCTAAGGCTAAAAAAGTAATTACTACCCTTAGAGGTTCTATCTCTGCATCGCATAACACATGGGCTGGAGTTATGTATGATGGCAAAAACATGTTTGAGTCGCCACAGTATCAAATCACGGACATTGTGGATCGTGTAGGTGGTGGAGATTCATTTATGGGAGGTTTAATTTATGGTTTATTGAAATACCCAGAAGACGACCAAAACGCATTGAATTTTGCGGTAGCGGCATCTTGTCTTAAGCATACCATCAAAGGTGATGCTAACTTGGTAACAGTACCAGAAGTAGAAAAATTAATGAGTGGCGACGCTTCAGGCCGAGTAGCTAGATAAATTTATAATAGAAAATGGCAAAATATACAAGATTAGAAGTAGCAGCAGTAATGAAAGATAATGGGATGGTTCCCTTATTTTTCCATTCTGACATTGAGCTTTGCAAAGACGTTTTAAAAGCTTGTTATGACGGAGGTTCTAGATTGATGGAATTTACATCAAGAGGAGATTTCGCTCATGAAGTATTTGGAGAATTGAATAAATACGCCCTAAAAGAACTTCCAGGTATGATTTTAGGCGTGGGCTCTGTTACAGATGCAGCATCGGCTTCTTTATACATGGCACTTGGAGCTAACTTCATAGTTACGCCAGTACTTAGAGAAGACATTGCCATGGTTTGTAACCGTCGCAAAGTACTTTGGTCTCCAGGTTGTGGAAGTCTTACAGAGATTTGCAGAGCAGAGGAACTAGGCTGCGAAATTGTCAAATTATTCCCTGGTGACTTATACGGTCCTAAATTCGTAAAAGGAATTAAAGGGCCTCAGCCATGGACTAGCATCATGCCTACAGGTGGTGTTTCTCCGGACGAAGCTAACCTTAAAGGTTGGTTTGACGCTGGTGTTACTTGTGTTGGAATGGGCTCTCAGCTTATTTCAAAAGAAATACTAAAAAACAAAGATTTCGAAGGTTTAAAAACTAAAGTAAAAGATGCTTTAGCTTTGATAAAAACACTTCGTTAATCAAAAAAATTGGAGAGTTAATGTTAGACCATTAGCTCTCCAATTATAATCATTCAAATTCGCTATTCTACTTCAATAAAGCATTTAGCTTCTTTTAGCTAAAAAAACAACCCTATAAAAATGGAAAACAAGCCTAAAGTATTTAGGTGGACGGTGGTGATACTTTTATTCACCGCTACTACTATTAACTACCTCGACAGGCAAGTTATTGGTCTTCTAAAACCAACCTTAGAAAAAGCATTTAGTTGGACCGAAAAAGACTATAGTTATATAGTAATGGCTTTTACGGCCGCTTATGCATTAGGTTATTTAATTTTCGGACGTATTATTGATAAGATAGGCACTAAGATTGGCTTGAGCGTTTCTATTTTCGTTTGGTCTATTGCCGCCATGGGACATGCATTAGCTAGTTCAACCTTCGGTTTTGCCTTTTGGCGAGTTATTTTGGGGGCGGGAGAAGCAGGTAATTTTCCTGCATCCATAAAGACTGTGGCAGAGTGGTTCCCGAAAAAAGACAGGGCTTTGGCTACTGGCATATTTAATGCCGGAACTAACATAGGAGCTGTTATCGCTCCGCTTTTCGTCCCTTGGATTCTTGGTGTTTATGGCTGGGAAATGGCTTTTATCCTTACTGGTGCAGTAGGTTTTGTATGGCTTTTTTTCTGGTGGTTTATGTATGAAAGACCTGAGAGAAAGAAAGGAGTTAGTCAAGAAGAGCTAGATTACATAAATAGTGACGTTGAAAAAGATGACACTGGGGAGTCTGATGAAGGAGTAAGTTGGGGTAAACTCTTTAGCTTAAGACAAACTTGGGCTTACGTTTTAGGTAAGTTTTTCTCAGATCCTATTTGGTGGTTTTTCTTATTCTGGATACCTTCTTATTTCTCAGATATTTTTGATTTGGATTTAAAAAAGCCATCTATTCATATCGCTGTTCTATATGTTGTAGCTACCATTGGCTCAGTAGGTGGTGGTTATTTATCAGGTTACTTCATCAAGAAAGGCTGGCCTATATATAAAGCCAGAAAAGCAACTATGTTGATAGTAGCCTTTGCAGTAATGCCAATTATGGCAGCCAAATACGCCCCTAGTATCTGGTGGGCCGTGGCACTGATTAGTTTAGCATGTGCGGCACATCAAGCATGGAGTGCTAATATGTTTACCACGGCTTCAGACATGTTCCCTAAGAAGGCCGTAAGTTCGGTGGTAGGAATTGGTGGTTTAGCCGGTTCTGTCGGTGGCGTTTTATTTCCATGGTTAGTAGGTTTTATTCTTGATAAATTCGAATTAGCTGGAAATATTGGAGCTGGTTATAATATCATCTTCATTATTTGTGGTTTAGCATATTTAGTAGCTTGGCTCTGCATGCACTTCTTAGTACCTAAAATGACAAAGGTTAAACTCTAATTTAGAACGTCAACTTATTAATAAAAGCCAAATCAGAGTACACAAACTCTGGTTTGGCTTTCTTAGTTTTACAGCATGATTTCACTTCGCAAAGCTACCATTCATGAACTTCCAATTATCCAATCCCTAGCCAAGGAAATTTGGCCACCTACCTTCGGTCAAATCTTATCGCCAAAACAGATAGAATATATGCTTGATATGATGTATTCGCTAGATGCATTAAAAAAACAGTCAACAGAATTAAATCATGTTTTTATAATCGCATCAGAGGCTGGAAAAGATATAGGCTATCTCAGTTATGAACTCAATTCAAAAAACAAGTCAGAGGCAAAAATCCATAAAATCTACCTACTCCCATCAACCCAAGGAAAAGGCTATGGAAAACAATTAATCGCTTACGCAAAAAAAGTAGCTTTAGAAAACTCACAAACAGCTCTAACCCTAAATGTCAACAAGTTCAATAAAGCCTATGATTTTTATATCAAACAAGGTTTTGACTTCGTCAAAAATGAAGATATAGACATTGGTAATGGATTTCTCATGGAAGATGCCGTGCTATCCCTAAATATTGGGTGATATAAAACAGCGATGGATAGGGCCAATCATAACAAATTCTAATATAATTAGCAATAAAAGCAAATATTTGTAGCCGAGTTTAAGTTCCCATTATCTTTGATCAAAACCGCCTTCTGCGGTCGAATCTATATCAAAAATAATAATGGAAAGAACCATCTTGCACATGGACTTAGACACGTTTTTCGTGTCTGTGGAACGCAAACTAGACAGTCGGCTAAATGATTTACCCGTTTTAGTAGGTGGTACAGGAGACCGAGGCGTAGTTTCTGCTGCCAGCTATGAAGCCAGAAAGTTCAATGTCCACTCCGGCATGTCTATGAAAGTGGCTCGCCTCTACTGCCCAGAAGCCATTATTATTAAAGGCAATGCCGCCGTCTATTCTGACTATTCTAGAATGGTGACAGAAATATTAAAAGAGCGAGTACCTATCTTAGAAAAAGCAAGTGTTGACGAGTTTTATGCAGACTTCACAGGTATGGATAAGCATTACGGTTGCTTCAAATATGCATCCGAATTAAGAGATACCATCATCAATGAAACTGGCTTACCAATCTCCTTAGGTATGTCAATAAATAAAACCGTATCAAAAGTAGCCACCAATGAAATCAAACCTAATAATAAGCTAAGAATTGAACCTGGCACCGAAAAGAACTTCCTAGCCCCCCTTTCTGTCAGAAAAATACCAATGGTAGGTGAAAACACCTTTCACACGCTATGTAACCTTGGTGTCAAAATTGTCAAAAACGTACAAGACTTACCCAAGGATGTAATTAGTTCAGTTTTGGGCAAAAATGGCCTCTCACTCTGGCAAAAAGCTAACGCTTTAGATAACAGTCCTGTGGTAGAATATCACGAGAGAAAGTCTATCTCAAATGAGCGAACCTTCGGCAAAGACACTACCGATGTGTCTAAACTAAAAACTACCATCGAAGCCATGGCCGAACAACTTACTTATCAATTACGCTCTGGCGGCAAAATAGCAGGATGCATTTCTGTCAAAATTCGATACTCTGATTTTAACACCTATTCTAAGCAAAGCAGAATAGCATATTCTTCTGCCGACCATATCATGATACCAAAAGTCATGGAGCTTTTTGAAAGTCTATATAACAAAAGACTTCTTGTTCGGCTTGTAGGAGTCAAATACAGCGACATCACAAGCGGAAGCTATCAGTTAAGCATTTTTGAAGATGCTAGAAAAACAGCTAATCTATATTCTGGGATGGATAAAATAAGAGACCGCTATGGAGCTAGAAGTGTGATGCGTGCCTCTACTTTTGGAGCTCGCTCTATTGGGGGAATATCAAATCCATTTAATGGTGAGCCTCCTACCGTTTTAGCTCATAGAACATCGTAAAACATGTATTTAAACTGCCATTCCTATTTCAGTCTTCGCTATGGTACTTTTTCAGAAAAAGAATTACTAGAACTCGGTCAAAAGCACCATCAAAAAGTACTTAGCCTAACCGATATCAATAATACTTCAGGCTGTCTATCTTTTGTAAGGCTAGCTGCTGAATATAATATTAAACCTATCATAGGAATAGACTTTAGATTAGGAGCAAAACAGCTTTTTGTTGCAATCGCAAAAAACAATAAAGGTTTTCAAGAAATAAACAGTTACTTATCTTACTATTCCCATAACAAGCAAGCCATTCCTGAAGAAGCTCCACCATTCAACGCCGCGATTGTCATATATCCACTATCTCAAATAGTTTCACTAGGCAAAGATAACTTTAGCCAGAACGAATACATAGGTGTAAACACAAACGAACCCCCTCATCTACATCGGTCTCCTTATTTCAAATATATAGACAAGATGGTTCTTCTTCATCAGGTCACTTTTAGGCATAAAAGTGACTTTAACGTACATCGTTTACTAAGGGCTATTGACAATAATACATTACTCAGCAAATTACCAAAAACCGAAGAAGGACAACTTTCAGACACATTCCTTAATGAAGAAACCATAAACCAAATAGAACAAACCTACCCCTTACTTTTAAGAAACACAGAAGCCATCCAAAATGAGTGCAGCATTTATTTCGACTTTAGTGCAAACAGAAAACACCAAAACCTTTTAAGTTTTTTTGGTGACAGTAATCGTGATTATAAATTCATTGAAAAGCTCTGTCAAAAGGGTTTAAAAAAGAGATATGATGAAATAACACCTATCATTACAGCCAGAATAGAAAAAGAGCTAGCAACCATTAAGGAAATGGATTTTTTAGCCTTCTTTCTAGCCAACTGGAAAATTATACGCTACGCGAAAAGTAAAGGTTATTATCATGTAGGAAGAGGTAGCGGAGCCAATAGTATAGTGGCTTACTTACTCGGTATTACAGACGTAGACCCCATCGAATTAGATTTATATTTTGAACGCTTTATGAATCTATATCGAGCCAACCCACCAGATTTCGACATTGATTTTTCATCCAAAGACCGTAACGATGTCACCAATTTCATTTTTGAATACTTTAAAGGCAGCGGTCAAGTAGCCTTATTAGCCACATATAATTGTTTCAAACATAGTGGAGCCGTAAGAGAACTAGGCAAAGTATTTGGACTACCTAAACCTGAGCTTGACCTCTTAAGCGACGGAAAATATGATGCTAACAAACTTGATGATATTCAGACTTTAATAGTAAAATACTCCCAATTACTAATTGGGATTCCAAATCACCTCAGTGTTCATTCCAGTGGTATTATAATTTCAGAGAAACCTATTCATTATTTCTCAGCAACTAATCTTCCTCCTAAAGGTTTCCCAACTGTACAATTTGACATGGAAATAGCTGAAGATGTAGGCCTTTTCAAATACGACATCCTAGGCCAGCGGGGCCTAGGCAAAATAAAAGACACCCTTGCAATCATTAAAGAAAACCGACCAAACCTACCGCCAATAGATATTCATGATGTAAAAAGCTTCATGCATGATCCTAAAATAAACAAGAATGTAAGTGAAGCTAAGTGCATCGGTTGTTTCTATGTAGAATCCCCAGCTATGCGTATGCTCTTAAAAAAATTAGGTGTCAGTACGTACTTAGAACTAGTGGCCGCTAGCTCCATAATCCGACCTGGTGTTGCTAAAAGCGGAATGATGAGGGAATACATATTACGTCATCGTGACCCAGAACGTCAAAAACAAGCTCATCCTGTAATGCTAAAAATAATGCCCGAAACTTATGGCATTATGGTCTATCAAGAAGATGTAATTAAAGTGGCTCACTATTTTGCGGGTCTAGACCTAGCCGAAGCTGACCAACTAAGACGTGGGATGAGCGGAAAATTTCGTTCAAGAGATGAATTTGTCAAAGTCAAAAGAAAATTCATAAATAACTGTAGAGAAAAAGGTATTCCTGAAGAAACCATAAAAGAAGTTTGGCATCAAACAGAAAGTTTCGCTGGATATGCGTTTGCCAAAGGACATTCTGCCTCTTATGCAGTAGAGAGTTATCAAAGCCTCTTTCTTAAAACCTATTACCCTTTAGAATACATGGTAGCTGTACTTAATAATGGTGGAGGTTTTTATAGAACCGAAACCTATGTGCATGAAGCTAGATTACATGGAGCTCATATTCATAGTCCTGATATAAACATAAGTCAAAAACAAAGCCTTATCAAAGGAAAACATATCTATCTTGGATTAAACCATTTACATAATCTAGATACAGATCTTATAGATAAAATACTATTAGAAAGAAACAGAAATGGTTCTTATAAAAGCATAGAGAATTTCCTAGACCGCATAGATACAGGAAGTGAACAAATAGAGATACTACTCAGAATAGGAGCATTTAATTATACAGGAATAAATAGAAGAGAACTACTATGGAAGGCATTATATAAGCTCAACAAAGAAATACCTAAAACACAACAAAACGAACTCTTCAAGCATAAAGCCAAAGAAATATTTCTACCTAAATTAAACTCAACTAAACTAGAAGACGCATTTGACCAAATGGAAATTTTAGGATATCCACTTTGTAATCCTTTCCATTTGGCAGAAAAAACCTCAAATAACAATCTTGCCACAGACATGGAATCATTTCTAAATACAGAAATAACACTCTATGGATATCTAGTAACTCGAAAAAGAACTGTAACAGTTAAAGGTCAAAATATGTATTTTGGTACATTTTTAGACAAAAAAGGACAGTGGATAGATACAGTCCACTTTCCACCAGTAGCCGCAAAGTACCCTTTCAAAGGGCAAGGAGTTTATGAACTAAAAGGTAAGGTTATAGACGAGTTCGATTTCTTAAGTATAGAAATTACACAGATGTATCGCATCTCTTACATACAAGACCCTAGGTACACATTTTAAAAACACATTTAAAACATAGACCAGAAAGCTATATAAGAAGTTTGAAGGGCTCAAGTACAAAAGTTGGGAGCCCTTGTTAAATTCTAAATTTTGGAAAAACTTTAGGATAAAAAATAGGACGATTAGAAATCAAGAAAATCACACTCAGGGACTATCTCATCACCAATCGCAGATATAAGATAGACTAATTTCATCAGAATCGACACCTCTTTCTTTAACAAAAAAGACGGGGCTTAGCTAAGTCAAAACTAATACTCCTTTGAATTTCTACACTTAAACGGATGAATAAAAATCTATTTCTAATATTATGCTAATAGTCAGTGCGTACTTATTTGACTATTTTAATAAGTAGCTTGTTATAAGGCTTGCAATGCTCATACTTTCCGAATAAATTCGCATCTATTGAAATGATACCTAAGAATAAATTTATGACGAAATCCAAATTTCGCCGATCTACATTATTACCATTCCTAACAATTCTCTTACTGATTGGAACCTCATCTTGTTCTGAAATTAAGGACAAAAAAGTACTTTACTTTGCTCATTCATTACCTGTTACGCATCCTGTGCATAAAGGGATTCTTGCCTTTCAGGAATCATTGAACGAAAAATCAGCAGGTAAACTCCAATTAAAGATATTCCCAGATGCCCAGTTAGGTAGTGAACGTGAAACACTAGAGCTACTGCAAATTGGTAGTGTTGCCATGACCAAAGTGAGTGCGGCATCAATGTCTAGTTTCGCTCCCGAATATGAAGTTTTAGGAATACCCTATTTATTTAAAAACTCCGAACATCTATTCAATGTATTAGAAGGAGAAATAGGAAAAGAATTGCTAGCTGCTGGAAGTGAATACCTTCTTAGAGGCTTGTGCTTTTATGACGCAGGCAGCCGTAGCTTTTATTCAAAAGAAAAACCCATTCAAACTCCTGCTGACTTAAGCGGAATGAAAATAAGAGTCATGAATGATAAAATGTCGGTGGACATGGTCAATACATTAGGCGGCTCTGCCACACCAATGGCTTATGGAGAATTATATACAGCACTTCAACAGAAAGTTGTTGACGGAGCGGAAAACAATATCCCATCGTTCGTGACTTCAAATCATTATGAAATCTGCAAATACTATACTTTTGACGAGCATAGCATGATACCTGATGTAGTGGTTATGAGTTCTACTTTTTGGGAATCACTAAACGAAACTGAACAAAAGTGGGTACAAGATGCTGCCAACGAAAGTGTAGCTAAAGAAAAACAATACTGGAAAGAAACAGTAGAAGAAAACATGAAAGTCCTTAAAGAGGCTAATGTTGAATTTATTTATCCTGATAAATCCTTGTTTTCTAATCAAGCAGATGCCCTTACTAAAACCTTGATGCAAGACCCTAAAAAGAAGAAAATGATTGAGCGTATCAGAGCAGTTGGTACTGATAAGCAATAATCAATATTTAATTCACCCATTCAAAATGCAAAAAACATATACTTTTCTTAGCAAATCTATCGAAAACATGCTCGTTGCCATCTTCGGTTTACTTGTCATAGATGTGGTTTGGCAAGTGGCTTCTCGCTATATCATTGGGCAGTCAAGTTCTTTTACGGAAGAATTCGCCCGTTTTTCATTGATATGGCTTGCCGTTTTAGGGGCAGCATATATAAATGGACAAGAAGAAGGGCATTTATCCATGGACTTCCTTGTAACCAAGTTGCCACCAAAAAAGCAAGTGGCACGCAAGAAAAACATCCAACTCTTTATGATATTATTTGCCCTTGTTGTCATGGTTATTGGCGGAGGTAATCTTGTCTATATTACTTTAAAACTTGGTCAAACATCGCCCGCTTTACATGTTCCATTAGGCTATGTTTATGCCATTGTTCCAGTCAGTGGTTTACTTATTATTTTCTTTTGTATTCATAGAATTCTTGAAGGCAAAAACAAAATTCAATAAATCATTTCCTCCAATTACAGTTTACTGAAAAGAAACAAGAATATGAGTATCGAAGCTATCAGCATCATTTTATTATTTATTACGTTTTTTGGACTATTGGCCTATGGCGTTCCAGTGGCATACTCCATTGGAATCTCTACAACACTAATACTTCTGTTAAACATAGCATTTATGCCGGCCATTACCACAGCCTGCCAACGCATGACTACAGGTATTGATAATTTTGCTTTACTAGCCATTCCTTTCTTTATCCTTGCCGGAGAAGTAATGAATAGGGGCGGTATTGCTAATAGGCTTATTGCTTTTGCAAAATCATTGATAGGAAGCCTCCCGGGTGGAATGCTTTATGTAAACACACTTGCAGCTATGCTCTTTGGGGCTATTTCTGGTTCGGCGATAGCGGCTGCTTCAGCAATTGGAAGTACACTTACCGACAAAATGGCTAATGACGGTTATCCAAGAGATTTTAGTGCTGCGGTAAATATTACTTCTTCTACCACTGGTTTGCTTATTCCTCCTAGTAATGTCTTCATCATTTTCGCTTTGGCTAGTGGAGGAACTGCCTCTGTAGCGGCACTATTTATAGCAGGCTATATTCCAGGTTTATTAGTTGGTGCTGTCATTATGTTTATGATTTACTTATATGGTAAACGTAAAGGCTTACCCATGGGTGAGCGTGTAAGCATAAAACAATTATTCATAGACTTTAAAAACTCCATCCTTAGTCTTTCATTGCTCTTTATAGTGGTTGGTGGTATTGTAGGAGGAATTTTTACTGCAACAGAAGCTGCTGCCATCGCAGTAGTTTATGCAGTTCTATTAGGGTTTGTAAACAAAGAATTAAAAATAAAAGACTTTAAAGGTATTCTACTTAAAAGTGCCAAAACAACGGCTATTGTGATGTTTTTAATTTGTACATCCATGGCCATGTCTTGGTTGTTCTCATTTGAGAGTATTCCACAAATGTTTACCGACTTTCTTATTGACTCCGTCAAAAATCCATTTCTGGTACTTTTAGTTATCAATATCACATTACTCTTAGTAGGTACTTTTATGGACATGACGCCTGCCGTACTTATATTTACCCCTATCTTTTTACCTGTGGTTATGGCTTTGGGAATGCACCCAGTCCAGTTTGGAATGGTGATGGTGCTTAACCTTTGTATTGGCGTTTGTACGCCACCAGTTGGTACACTTCTATTTGTTGGTAGTGGTGTAGCAAAAGTGCCAGTTACCAAGGTTATAAAGAAACTCATGCCGATTTTAGGAGCCATGACGCTTGTACTTTTAATCATTACTTATGTGCCTGCAATATCACTTTGGTTACCAAGATTTTTCGGATTGATTGAATAGTTTTTGGGCTCTATTATGGGTCAAGTACAAAATCTGGGGGATGAGTTTCTTTAAGCGTAAATTTGATATAGCCTAAAAAGGAAGAATTCAATACTCCTGACACCTCTAAATCTGGACCTAAATGCTTTTACTTTAGCATAGAAAGATTCCGCTGAAGCATTGGTGCTTCTGTTATCAAAATAATTATACATAGTTCTGTAATGATGCTCAAAGGTTCGAGCGATAGAATTAAATAATAAAACCTGCCTGCCTTACTTCTTCATGCCATTTGGCTAATCTATTGGTCGGTGGCCTTGTCGTAAATCTCAGCGAGTTTGAGACCTAAACCAAACGCCTTTTAACATCTGGGTAGCGTTCAAATAATAGAGCCGCTCTTTCGACCTGCGATTTAGACCAGTTTACTGGTCGCTTATAAAAGAGATACCTGCTTCGAGCTAAAAGCTGCTTCAGTGCATCACCATTACTTAGTATTCCAGGTTTGTAAGACATTCCCTTTGCTTTCCCTAATTCAATAGTATCATTTCATGGTCCAAGGCCCTCCCATCTATGCTTAATTCTCACCTCTTGCACGGCATCTCAGGCTAACTTCTGAACATGAAAACGGTCTGTGATACTCTTTCCCCAAGGAAATGATTTCCTTAATAGCAATTCCATATTTGCTGCCAATCCAGGATTACTTCTTTGACATTCTTACGTTTAGATTCTGCAATCTTACATAAGACCTTCATTATATCAGTAGCTGTAGTACCAGCGATGACAGAAATAATGTGTCCTTTTTACCTTTGGCGGCTTTCTTGGTGAGAATAGTTTAAAGTTCTATATCTGAAAGGATCGTTTCATCAATGGATGGATATTCTCCTATATTTTGTGAGTAAACTAGCCATTTTTAGCCCTTCGTTTCTGTTTCCAGTTCTTGAAACTACTGAGATGATTCTTATACTGCCGCTAAAGTTTCTTTCCATTCAATCCAAAGAATTTGCCAACCGTTCCGACATCAATAGCCTGTGTATCTATTGAATTATTTTAAAAAAGCAGCAAACTCTGTTGTCATTCGAGTTCCCTGAGCTACTAGTTCCCAATTACGAGTTACATTCTTATTACTCTCTAAATCCTTCCATTTACGACGTTTGACATGAAGGAATACCTGGTAATTACGAATCGGAAAGTCTTGGATAGTTATTTCATCAAAGAAACCTTTTGAATGTAGTTTTAGATGCGATAGCTCCTGTGGTATATCAACTTTTCCCTTCAAGTATATTCGTAGAATTTCTAACTTCTGATCCTTATCGCCCTTTATTAAATTGAAATTATCGACGAGTATTTCAGGACGAGACCAACTATTCATGCATAAAAAAACCCCAACACGTTACGTATTGAGGTTTAATAAAAATGCGGCGTCTACCTACTCTCCCAGGTTTGATCCAAGTACCATCGGCGGTTCGGGGCTTAACTTCTCTGTTCGGAATGGGAAGAGGTGGACACCCGTCCTATAAACACCATCAAATCTTCAGGTTCATCACTGAACCAATTTCTTTTGATGAATTTAGTTCATATCTAAATCAACAAACTGACATTAACGATTTTACTTCTGCCTTCGACTTTAAGCCTTTCGCAATTAAAATCATTGAGATGAAGAAAGACTGAGTAGAATAAATTATATAAAAAAGAGAACTTATCGGTTCATTAGTACTACTCGGCTACATACATTGCTGCACTTACACCTATAGCCTATCTACGTCGTAATCTCCAACGTTCCTCTATGGAAGTCTCATCTTGAGGTGGGTTTCACACTTAGATGCTTTCAGTGTTTATCCCGTCCATACGTAGCTACTCTGCCGTGCCCTTGGCAAGACAACAGATACACCAGCGGTATGTCCAATTCGGTCCTCTCGTACTAAAATCAGAGCCTCTCAAACTTCCTACGCCCACCACAGATAGGGACCGAACTGTCTCACGACGTTCTGAACCCAGCTCGCGTGCCACTTTAATGGGCGAACAGCCCAACCCTTGGGACCTTCTCCAGCCCCAGGATGTGACGAGCCGACATCGAGGTGCCAAACCTCCCCGTCGATATGAGCTCTTGGGGGAGATCAGCCTGTTATCCCCGGAGTACCTTTTATCCTTTGAGCGATGGCCCTTCCATACAGAACCACCGGATCACTATATCCGTCTTTCGACCCAGATCGACTTGTAGGTCTCTCTGTCAAGCTCCCTTTTGCTATTGCACTCAACGCACGGTTACCAACCGTACTGAGGGAACCTTTGAAAGCCTCCGTTACTCTTTTGGAGGCGACCACCCCAGTCAAACTACCCACCAAGCAATGTCCTCCCTCTGGGAGTTAGGAAACAGATAAATAAAGGGTGGTATTTCAACAACGACTAAACTACGCCTAGCGACGCAGCATCAAAGTCTCCCACCTATCCTACACATTATTTACCCAGTCCCAATGCTAAGCTATAGTAAAGGTTCACGGGGTCTTTCCGTCCCGTGGCGGG